>OY970265.1:3795000-5249395 GCA_963715675.1 uncultured Acidobacteriota bacterium | reverse complement strand
CGAAACCCAACCCTCCATATTCGAGATTGTCGCCGGAGATTACGATTCCTGGAATCTTGCCCCCGAACCCGTTGTTGAACAGGTAGCCCATGGTGAGTCCCGCGGGCCTCTGAAACTGGGCTCCGTTGGAATCAAGAGGTTGCATGGTGATGTGGTCCGAGGTGTAGCTGAACACGACTTCGTTCAACAACGTCGGTGAGATCGTGTTGGTCAGATGGGTCAACAGGCTGATTCCCGGACCCGTAAATGCACTCTGCTGAGTGGGGAAGCTGTTCACCACCACTCCCCACTGAGGAGTTACGACGGCAGTGTCCCAGGAGTCATGAATGTAACGGAAGGCGGCCCGCATTCTTGGACTGATGTTGTGGTCGATCCGGAACAGTTCTTCGTGCCAGTGGGTGTTAGGGGACACTACCGCATCAAAGCAGCTGCCGTTGGTGGAGTTGCAACCGGTGCTCGAATTCGGCGCAGGGATAATGTTTGTTCCCAGCATCACTAGCGCGTTGGGATCAATCGGAACCTGATTTCCCGGATAGGTTTGGAATTGTCCGGTTACCTGATTGACCAGATTCCCGGGACAATCGGGATACTTGGACCGGAGGAAATTCACCTGTCCGCCGGGAATCCCGTTCTGTCCGGGGGGCGCAAACGGACAAACGTCGCTGAAATTACCCATCCGCTCCGCCAACGAAGGCACTGCCTGGTTGTAGCTTTCCTGGTCGATGCTTGGGCCAAAGCGGCGACCGCTCCAGTCGAGCTTCCTCGGAAAAGAAAAAGTACGTCTTGCCCTTCGAATTGTTGTAGATCCCTGGAATGTACACCGGCCCGCCCAGAGTGGCCCCAAAATCATTCCTTCGATACAGCGGCGCTTTCGTTCCAGGGTCGAAATAATTCCTCGCATTGAAAAACTCATTACGAATGAACTCATATCCCACGCCATGAAACTGATTCGTACCCGACTTAGTTTCGGCTAGGACAGTGCCGGACGCCGTCCGTCCATACATCGCCCCGTAGTTGGAGGTCAGTACCTGCACTTCGCTCAAAGCATCCAGGCTGGGGTAAACGATCAGCGTGCTATTGTTCCCGTTCAGTCCCGCATTTAGCACGTCGCCGCCATCGACACTAAACGAGTTGTACTCGACTCGTCCCCCGTTCACGCTGTAGCGGACGCTACCTGTGATTCCAACCTTGCCTTCATCCTGGCCGGTTTGATTGCTCACGCCCGGGGTGAGTGCGATGAGCTGGGTAAAGTTGCGCCCGTTCAAACCCAGCTT
This sequence comes from uncultured Acidobacteriota bacterium, assembly GCA_963715675.1. Classification (GTDB taxonomy): domain Bacteria; phylum Acidobacteriota; class Terriglobia; order Terriglobales; family Acidobacteriaceae; genus DASVWZ01. The sequence continues at coordinate 5,248,121 of OY970265.1, read as the reverse complement.
GACTAGCTCCTTTTCAGTGATGGTTCCGGAGAGTTGAGCAGTCTCGGTTTCCACCTGGGAGACCTTCTGACCTTCGACGTTCACCTGTGTAGCCAGTCCGGCAGGCTCCATGACCGCATCGATCGGAACGTCCTGACCCCCAGTCAAAGCGATGCCTTCTGCCTGAAAATCTTTGAAGGCACTGGCTGACACCAGGATGCTATAGGTGCCGCCGGGCAGACCGGTGATCGAATACTCACCGCGGTCGTTCGTCGTTGCGCTCTTGGAAACTCCCTCCGCGCTTTTGACCGTAATGGTTGCTCCGGGCAGTACCGCCCCGGTCTGGTCCGTGACCGCTCCAGCAATACTGGCCGTGCCACCCGAAGCGCCAGCCGGAGTTTGGGCGGAGGAGGCGGTTTGTGCGCGTGTGAACGGAAGAACCAGCGAGAAAGCCAGAAGCGCTGTGAGACAGAAAACCGCCCTGCAAAGAGCCACAGTTTCACCCTTCCACATTGGGAACTAGGAAAAGTCACATAGTTACTGGTGGACTGTGACAAACGTGTTACCGAAAGGTTAATTTCCCGTGAAAACCGTCCCGATTCCTTGTCTCCAACCCGTGCCAGTGCCGCCGGAGCAACCGCCTGTGTGGCTGGGCCATGGCTGGGTGAGGCGTGGCTCCGCCCGATCACGTCCTTGAATAAATTCACACGACTTTAATGCTCTCGTCATGCAGGTATCACACAACTCGGAGATATTTGCGCCGACTCGCTTTACAAAACGTGGAAATTTCTATTGCGCCAATCTCGGTGTGCCGAAGCGTTGCAGCGAGTCGAGGTTGCGGTTGCTGAATCGCCTCGAATAACCGACTGGGCGGGCGAGTCGAGTGAGGATTGCACCGCCTTTGCTTTAACCCGGGGATCTCCCCACAGACGCGCACACTTGCGCCACAAGGAAAATGAAATGACAAAGAGAACTACCAAGACCATAATGGCTCTCGCATTAGCGACCATCCTGCTTGTCGGAGTGAATTCTTTTGCCAAAGTGAACGTCGCCTTCCTCGCCGCGGGTTCCACCGGTGCCTGGGAAACCATGGCCCTCGCAGCCTATGAAACCCCGATCAGCAACGGTGGCTGCGGCAACAACATCTGGACCTTGAAGAACGGCGCGTCTGGAGTGGACGGCCGGAGTGGGAGCATTCCGCTGGAAACCGGGAACGTCTGGATCGTCTGGGATAATTCCGATGCGCCCACCGTGGTGTGCGCATACATTGCCGTGGACTCCGTGATCGGAAGCCAGTTGTTTTTTGCCGTGCCCCGGGCCACCATTTCCATCCCATCGAGCGAGATCGGAGAAAACGGTGGAAACCTGGTTCCAACTTTAACTGACACGCCACTCCCCCAAGCTGTCTACAGTGCCATCAACGGTTTGCCGTTTAACGCTGCCCCGGCCGACATCCGTCCCGAGGACGCGCTCTTCGCCGTGAACCGCGCCTTGGGCAAGCTGAACAAAACCAACTATAACGGCCTTGGATACGGTCCCGGTCCTATCGGGGTGCCCATCCAGAGTACCTTCAGCACCAAGAACGCAACTCCCGTTGCCTTCGCCATATCCGGCACGGACCCTATCACCAAGCAAAACGTGCCCAAGTGGACGACCGTTAACGTGGGCGCCTATCCGGTCATGGTTTTCGTGAATACGACCGTCACCGGTTCCAGCGGTGATTTCAGCAACCAGGCGGCTTTCCAGAACGTGAACCGCCTCGACCTTGCCAACGCTTTTAATGGAACCTCACCTTACACGCGCGACCTAACCACGACCCCCGGGCTGGATCCCATCCCGCTGAACGTGTGCCTACGCGAGCCCACGTCGGGTACCTATAACACCTTCGAGTTCAACATCCCGCGCAACATCGAAATCAACTCCACGCAGGAATTGGGAGTGAACCCCGGCGCGCAGGGAGGTAACCCGCTCGACCTCAACAATCCTTACAGCGGCGGCTGGCGCAAGCGTGTCGTCGGCACCGGGGAAATGGTTTCCGAAGTGGGTGCCTCGGGCGGTGCCAACGGCAACGTTCTCGGATATGCTTTCTGGAGTACCGGGAATTTTGCCAACGTTATTGGCACTACCCGCTATCTCACCGTGGACGGAGTGGACCCGCTGTTTGCCAGCTACAGCGGCGGTGTATTCCCAACCTGCAGCTATCCATGCCCCGGCGAGGTGCAATTCACCAACATCCTCAATGGCAGCTACCCGATCTGGGCAATGCTCAATGTGACTACCGACGCGAAGGTTCCGCCGGGAGTGTTCAACCTAATCAAGGCAGCACAGGCCGAAACTCAGACCTTCGCGCCTGATTTTGTTCCTTTCAGCCAGATGACCGTATTCCTCGATCACTTCTTCCGGCCCGGCCTGGCAAAGGGGGCTAAAGTCGCCAACGGCGTCATCCAAGGTCTCAAGGAGTCGGGTGGCGACGAGGGCGGCATGAGGATCAGCACGCAAAGCGACGTGGACAACTTCACGGATACTGGCAAGGAAATCGTTGGCTACCAGCAGTAAACCGAGTACGCACGGTTGTAAAGGAGGCAGGTCGCACGCGCGGCCTGCTTCCGGTTTTATGCCTGGCCGCGTAACTCCCGGCAGGTTGTTCATTAACCTCGATTGAAGGATATGCAATGTTGCATCTATGGAGGAAAGCATCCCTGCGGCGTCTTGGAGCGGCTGCGCTCTTGCTCAACGGTGTGTTTGTCTTGCGGGGATGGAGTCAGCAAGCAAGCCCCGCATCGGCGCCTCGCACACCGGGAGGGAATGTCGAAGACTGGACTGATCTGACACTGGCACACAGTAAGTTGCATCCCGAACCGCCTGTCGTTGGAGAAAAAGTTGACACGCCCCGCTTCACTCGCGAACTGCTGCAAGTGCAGTGGCGGCAAGGTGATCCGCTCGATTTGTACATCATCAAGCCAAAAGGTGTAGCCAATCCCCCCGTCGTCTTATACCTCTACAGCTATCCTTCCGATACGAACCGCTTCCGCGACGACCGTTATTGCGAGCGGCTTACCGCCGGCGGCGTAGCTGCTGTTGGGTTCGTTTCGGCTTTGACCGGACATCGCTATCAGAATCGTCCGATGAAGCAATGGTTCGTCAGCGAACTGCAGGAGTCGCTGGCCACCTCCGTGCATGATGTGCAGATGATTTTGAGCTTCCTGGCGACACGCGATGACTTGGACTTGAACAAGGTGGGGATGTTTGGCGCCGGGTCTGGCGGAACGATCGCCATTCTGGCGGCGTCAGTCGACCCCCGGGTCAAGGCCATCGACGTACTTGATCCCTGGGGCGACTGGCCCGACTGGCTCGCCGGTTCAAACCTTATTCCCGATGAAGAACGCCCTAGGTATGTGAAGCGGGAATTCCTGGCCAGAGTCGCCGTGCTTGACCCGGTGAAATATCTCCCGAAACTGACCCAAACTGTGCGCATCCAGGATGTGATGGATGATTCCGATACGCCCAAGGCCGTCAAGAAAAAGATTGAGTCGGTTGCTCCCAAGACTGCGCAGGTGACACGTTACGACGATACCAGAGAGTTCTTCTCTGGCGTTGGCGGAGGACGCATCTTCCAATGGATCAAAGCGCAACTCCAGCCTGCCGCTTCAACCCAACCGCCCGCGCAGAACGCGGCCCAGAAGCCAGGGCCGCCAGTGGGAAAGCTTGAACCGGGGCACAATGACTAAGCCAGGTGGGTGGGTAGCGGAACGTGGTTTTTTTTCGAACCGAATTCTTGTCAGCGGAGGTTCTCATGCCTAGAAGCTTACGGTGCGGTGCAGGCCTTTTGAGTGCTTTTGTCCTGATTCTGATTTCGACCAATTGCGGAAGCGTTGGGGCAGCCCCCTTCAGCGGCTCAAATGGGATATCGGCAGTGAGCGTTTCGGTTTCTCCAACCAGCGCGGCCGTCGTCACTGGGGCGATTCAGCCCTTCACTGCAACCGTCAACAATACTGGCCTGCAAGCCGTCAGTTGGTTGGTGAACGGGTTCCCGGGCGGCAATGCCTCGGTCGGAACCATCGATAGCAACGGAAACTATACTGCGCCGCTCTATGTGCCGAGCCCCAACGTAGTCACCGTCACCGCCGCCGCGAATGCCGACAACACTGCGCAGGCGAACGCCGTGGTAACCCTGAGCGGCACGCCCATGCCGGTCACCGTGAAGGCTTCCGCGACCAGCCTCTATGTCGGCGATATCACACTGATCACCGCCTCAGTGACGCTTCCCGACAAGGCAGTTATTTGGGAAGTGGATAATGTGCCGGGCGGAAACGCTACCTTTGGAACCATCACGTCCGTTCCCGGCAACGAGGACGAGGCGATCTACGTTGCTCCTTTGTCGGTTCCGGGTAGTACCAACCAAATCTCCATCACAGCAGTTTCTCAGGAAGATCCCACCAAGTTCGGATCCGCGGTGGTTACCCTCTCCAACCCGCCACCCAACAGTCCGTCAGTTTCGATCAGCCCTTACAATTTGACTGGAATCGCTGTCCCGGCCGGTTTTGTTCAGACCTTCCAGGCAACCGTGATCCATAGCAACGACACCAGCGTTATCTGGTTGGTCGATGGCATCCCCGGCGGCAACTCCGTGATCGGAACGATTTCGCCCGGAGCCAGCGACTCCGCGGTTTATACCGCTCCTTCGCAAGTTCCGGTTCCAAGCCAGGTGTATGTAACTGCAGTCGCCCACGCTTTGCCGGCGGCTCAAGCGTCCACTCTTGTCACCATCATCCCCGCCCAGAAGCTCGTGGTCACCGTGGCCCTCGCCAACGTCTGCCAGAACGCGCAATCCGTGCCACCCGGTGCCCAGGTGCAGTTCAGTGCCACGGTCAGCGGATCATCCAATCAGGGCGTCACCTGGGAAGTGAACCACGTCGCCGGTGGAAGCAGTACCTATGGAACTATTACGCAGAACGGACTGTACAGTGCTCCCGCCAGCGTGCCCTCCAATCCCAAGGTCACGATCGGCGCCGTGTCCCAGCTGGACAACAGGACCACCGGAACCTCGCCGATTACCTTGACCTCGACTGCCGAGGTCGCGGTATCGATCAGTCCGACTTCTGCCACCGTTCAAACCTCCAGCGGCGACTCCGGTGTCTACGGAGGCGAGAAGCATTCCCGCAAAGCCGGGACTTCAAAGCCGGATGAGTTCAGTTCATCGCAGACCTTCACTTCGATCGTCACCTATTCGGGCTCGGATACCATCGATGGGTCGGTGAGTTGGTCACTCACCAACAACGGGAATGACAACGGCAGTTTTGGCACCGAACAGCAGGATGGATGTGTCAATACCGCCAGCTACATAGCCCCAACGACGGTCCCCAACCCGAGCACGATTCAGGTGATCGCGACTTCGAACCAGGAGTCGACTAAGTCCGCTCAGGCTAACGTGACGATTGTTGCCCGGCCGCAATACACCGTGACCGTGAGCCCGGACACATGGACCTACCAATCTGGCAGCACCCAGAACACTCAGTTGTTCACCGCCGTCGTCTACGATGGAAATGGCGTTCCTGATCCGAACCAGAACGTCACCTGGAGCCTATCCGTAAAGGGGACAAGCTGCGACCCGAACACCTGCGGCACCATTAACCCCACTTCGGGTTTGGGCTCTGTGGGGACTACTTACACCGCGCCCCAGATTATCAACCAATCCGTCGACGTCACCCTCACCTCGACCGCGCAAGTGGACGGCGCTACCCAAGGGACAGCCATCATCCACCTTGTAAATGGACTGCCAACCATTTCCATTTTCCCGGCATCCGCCGACTGCCCAGCGGGTGCCAATGATAGTGACCCCTGCACCCCGACCGGTTCTCCGACCGTTACCTTTGGTGTCTCGCTCGAAAACTTGCCTGGCGCCACGGTCAGCTGGAATGTGAGTTGTATTTCGTGGAACAACACACATGACGTTTGTTTCTCCTCGGAGAATTTCAATGGCGACTACGATGGACCGGGCTGCACCACGCTGACCGGGAACAAACAGTATTGCGGCGAACACGCCTATCAAGGTGAAGATCCTTCTGCGACTCTGACGTACTTGCCCCCGCAGAATCTGGAAACCGGCAACTACACGCCCAATGTCTGCTCCACCGAAGACAAGGTGAACGGATACGTGCAAGTGCTCGCCTCAGTGGATCAAAGCTACTGCAGCAACGGCGGCACTTGCTCGACCTATGCCTGCATCAAGGTGTGTCCCAGCACGGGTTGTACACAGTAAGTGCGGAAGATGGCATCTGCGAAACGTGCTCCATGTTCTGTTTGAATGTGCGGCCTGATGGGAGTTAATCGGGCAGAATCCCATCACACGAGTGAGGCAAGGTGGGGCAAGGCGGGCAGAGCCGGACGTGCTCACCCCAGACGAGTTTCGGGGATTGCTTGCCGAATTGACTGCCGAGCCTTACCGCACGATGGTGATTCTGACTGGCTGCCTTGGGATTGCTCGTTCTGAGTTTGTCGGCCTCAAGTGGGCAGACATCAACTGGGACGCAGCAATCCTCAGCGTGCAACGAGGTGTAGTACATTGCCACGTTGGGAACCCTAAGACGCTGGCCCGGAGAAAGCCTATCCCGTTGGCTCCCGAACTGCTCACAATTCTGCGTGAGCATCGTGAGCGGACGGCTTACGCGGCTGATTCCGATTGGGTCTTTGCCTCACCGTACAAACGCGGGGCTGAACCCTATTGGCCAGACTCGGCCCTGCAAGACTTCGTGAAGCCTGCCGTAAAAGAGAGCAGAAATCACGAAGCGGGTAGGTTGGCACACGTTCAGGCACAGCTACAGCACGTTGCTCAGGGCCAACGGTGCGGATGTCAAGGTGCAAAGCGAACTGCTACGGCACTCCAACATCGGTACCACTCTCAACCTGTACACACAAGCCGTCAGCGATCAGAAACGGGCGGCTCACGGTCAGGTTGTTGGTCAACTGCTGGCAGTGTGAGCGCAAAGTGAGCAAGGGCTTATGACCGGAAGGCTCGTAACCTATTGATGGAGTTGGTTGCGGGGGGTGGATTTGAACCACCGACCTTTGGGTTATGAGCCCAACGAGCTACCAGACTGCTCCACCCCGCGAGATCATCATAACAACCGTGTCACTGAGCGTCAAACCGAGTTATCACACACCCGAGTGATGTTGCTCTTCGGCAGATCCTGCGGTTTTGCTGGAATCGGCCGACCGACGTTCTTCGGTGAACCCCGCTGCCCGGATCGAGCATGATCTGGACAACAGCGGTGCGGTTTCGAACTCAATCCTGCGAGCCCGAACTCGTCCTCAGAAGAACCTCACACTGACCACGTGGAATGCCTTGCCGCTGGGGTACCCGAACAGGGCGACGCGGTGCGCATGGTGTCCACTCACCTTATCGGGATTCTCAATCGGTATCACGTAGTGATCGTCATCGGTCACAATAACAACGCCCGCGCCTTTGGCCAGGCACTTCTCCATACAGTCCCGATGGTTCTCGGTGGCTCCCTTGTCGCCACACATCGAGCAACTGATGTATCCATAGAGAGTTTTCTCCCCTTCGGCGGATACGTACTCGACGGCCAAGAAGCTGATCGCAAGCAGAGCTAGAATCGGTAGAACTTTCCTCATGGGAGACCTCACGAAAAACGGTGCAAACTATGTCTATATTACACTCTGCGCCCCGCTCCTTGGTCGGCACAGTCGTTTACTGTTCTCGTTCAGAATGATTAGTGACACTGTCAGGTAGAGTGCAGGATGCAAGCCAGAGATGGAAAACCACCCCGATCGGCACGGTTAGCGACCACCGGCGTGGAGTTGAGCCGGGCGGCCCAAGTCCGCCTGGCCTGGATGGATTTCCATCGTCAGAGTCAGAACGTGGCCCGAACCTGCCGCCATTTCGGAATCTCGCGGCAAACCTTTTATCGCCGACGGCGGCTCGGAGTTCGCCGCCGAATTCGAGCTGGCCTGCCAGCAGCGCGGCGTGCGCTGGTTCGTGCTTCCTCCTCGCTCCCCCAAACTCGATGGCGCCCTCGAACGCACCAACCGCACTCACACCGAGGAGTTTTACCAGGTCGCCCCCTGCTCGCTGGAAATGAAAAAACTCAACTGCGAGCTGCGCGCTTGGGAGCGCATGTACAACACCGTCCGCCCTCACCAGGCTCTGGGCTACCTCACCCCCCACCAGTTCCTGCTGCAACTCTCATCTCCACGAAAGGAATGAAAAGTGTCACCTGTCCACTGGACAAGTACATTTACTTGCGGTCTTGGCCGCCAGCACCATAGAATCCTTATGGAGGGGATCGTTGGATTTTCAGCGTAGATCCCTTCTTTCTGCAGAACTTCTCCAGTTCGCTCTTAGCGCGAATCCGCCTCGCGGAGAGATGGCCGAGTGGCTGAAGGCGCACGCTTGGAAAGCGTGTTTACTCGAAAGGGTAACGTGGGTTCGAATCCCACTCTCTCCGCCATTACCTTTGTTATCTGACAGATGCTGGCACTGATATTACCCGCTGATATCAAAGGAGCCTGCAATGAACCGCATCGTCAGCCTTACCAGGCGGTACCGCCCACTAACGGCGGTGGTCGCTGAATGCCTGGAAGAAATCAAGCTGACGAGAAGCCGAAGACATACGCCGCATATTCCACGGCGTTGACCTGCCTCACTGAATATCTCCAGCCAGGGAATTCACCTGGGCTTCGAGGCGGACCCAGAACTCGGTAACTAGGCTGAAAGGGGGCCACCCGCAAAAATCCGCCTTCCGCCACGTCGCCGCAAACTACCTGCTCCATCATTGAATTGCTGGTGCCCGAACTTCGAAGAGCCGGGAAAAAAGTGCGCCCCGGCTTTTTGAGGTCACATACGGTTGTGATTGTGGTCACTGAATACTTGTGAGCCAGCTGCGATCATACCCCCTATGCCGACTGTCGAACGAACGTTCGAACAATGCCAGGACTTGATCGCCGATCTCAGCTTCGAGCGCATCCATCGCTGGAAGGACCAGCATCCGGACTCGCGGGTAATTGGCTATTTCCCCGTCTACGCTCCTGCCGAGATCATCCACGCGGCGGGCATGTTGCCGGTCGGGTTGAACGGCGGCGGCGACCGCCTCGACATCCAGCACGCCGACGCCCGCTTCGGTTCCTTCATCTGCTCCATTGTGAAAACCACCATGGAACTGGGGATGCAGGAGCATCTCAAGATTTTCGATGGCATTCTTTTCAGCTCCATTTGTGATTCCGCGCGCAATCTCTGCTTCGTGATGAAGCGGAACTTTCCCGATCTCTATACCGACTTCCTGCATCTGCCCCACAACCCGAGTTCCACCGCCAGCGTGGATTTTCTGGCCAGCGAATACCGACGGCTCATCCAGGAACTGGAGCGCATCGGCGGTAAACCGATCACTCATGCTGGACTGCGGGATGCAATCGAACTTTACAACCGCAACCGGCAACTCATCCGCAGCCTCTATGCGTTCCGAGCACAAAAGCCCCATTTGCTCCGGGCCTGGGAGTCCTATGTTCTGGTTCGCGCCGGCAACTTCATGCCCGTCGAGGAGCACAACTCGCTGCTCGATCAGGTGCTGGACCAACTTCCCCAGCGGTTCGGCAAACCCAGAGATTCCATCCGCGTGGTGGTGGAAGGAGCCTTTTGTGAACAACCACCTCTCGATCTGATCAAACTGGTGGAGGATGCGGGCTGCTACCTGGTGGACGACGACTTTGTCCTCGGCCAGAGCTGGTTTGTGGAAGACGTCCCAGTTACCGGTGATCCCGTGCATACGCTGGCGGAAAGCTATGTCAATCATTCTGTGTACTCTTCGGTGCGCCACGATTTTCGCGCCCCTCGTTGGGAAGGCTTGGCGGACAAAGTGAAGCGCTCACGGGCTGACGCGGTGCTTTTCCTGATCGCCAAATTCTGCGAGCCCGCCCTCTTCGACTATGTGCTGTTCAAGAAGAAACTGGAAGAGATCAGCGTGCCACATCTGCTGCTGGAGTTCGAAGAAAAGCAGTTTACCTTTGATCGCGTACGGACCGAAGTGGAAACTTTCGTGGAGTCGCTGGTCTTTGACTAGAAAAACCAGTTAGGGAGGATGGTGAACAGATGGTCGGAGCAAAACAAACTGAGTACCGCAGCAGCATTCATCAACGGCAGAAAGACCTGATGCTGAAGTGGTATGACCGCTTGAATGAAGCCGCCGAGACCGGCACGCCCGCCACCACCTCGCTGATGATTTCGGGAAATTGCGTCGAGTTGCTCGAAGCTTTCGGCGCTGTCCCCATTTATCCCGAGGTCAACGCGCTGCAGTTGGCCATCCGCCATCAGTCCCTGGAACCGATCCTGGCCGCCGAGGATATCGGCTACGCACCCGACAACTGTGCTTACGTCAAAGCCGACATCGGCTGTTATCTGAAGGGCATTACTCCTACCGGCGGCAAGCTGCCCAAGCCCGATCTCGTGCTCTGTAACTTCGTTGGCTGCAACACTTACGTCAAGTGGTTCGAGCACACCGCTGTTCTGACTGGATCCAAGCTTTACGTGCTGGACGTTCCGTTCCTGCGCGAAGACGAACCGAGTCCCGCAGCCATCGATTACGTGGTTCGGCAACTGAAAGAACTGGTCACGCTGCTCGAGGGCATCACTGGCAAGAAGTTCGACTATGACCGTTTCGTCGAAGCCGTGCGTTGTTCGGCGCAAGTGGAAGATCTCTGGTCGCAGATCAAGCACCTCGCCCGCCGTTCTCCTTCGCCGTTTGATGCTTACTTCGATGCCATCACGCTCATGGGACCGCTGTACGTGTATCGCGGAACGCCCGAGGGTGTAGAGTTCTTTCGCGCCGCGCTGGAAGAGATGCAGGTAAAAGTTGCGAGTGGCCAGGGTGTGTATGACCAGGAAAAATACCGGCTGGTCATCGAGGGACCACCACCCTATCCCTACTTCCGTACCTTCCGCGACATGTTTGCCAAGTGGAAGGCGTGCACCGTCGCGTCGACTTATTCAACCGTCGGCGGGCTGTGGGAGTTTGGGGCGCGCCACGATCCCGACCATCCCTTCGAGTCTGTAGCTCTGCACATGCTGTCACACAATGTGACCAACCGGAATTACCTGCAACGCTACGAGCAGATTCGCCGCTACCTCGAAGAGTGGAATACGGACGGGCTCATCATCCACTTCGTAAAGAGCTGCCGATTGTTCTCGGCCGGGCAGGGCGACATGCGTGACTACGTAACCAAGAAGCTGGGGATTCCGACGCTTTACATCGAATCGGACTTGGAAGACCCGCGCTACTTCGCCGAAGCCCAAACCAGAAACCGGATTGATGCATTCTTCGAGGCACTGGAACATTCCAAGCTGACCGCGAAGGCGGTTTAACGAAATCGAGGAGTTCCCTATGAGAATCGCCGCAGGAGTTGATGTAGGGTCCACTCAGACCAAAGCCGTCGTCATGGCTGAAAACGGAGATCGGAGCGTGCTCGCCCGGGCCTTGGTGGACACCGGAGCCAACGTCAGAAAAGCCGCCGAGAATGCCTTTCTGACTGCCTGCCACAACGCCCAGATTCCGCCGACCGAAATTGGCTTTGTGGTTGGCACCGGATATGGCCGCTACAACATCTCCTTCGGGAACGCGCAGTTGACCGAGATCAGTTGCCATGCGCGCGGGGCACACTTCATTTATCCGAGCACCCGAACCGTGATCGACATGGGCGGCCAGGATGCCAAGGCGATCAGTGTGGGCAGCGACGGCCAGGTGCTCGACTTCGTAATGAACGACAAGTGCGCCGCCGGCACGGGACGTTTCCTGGCCAACGCGGCCGACGTGATGGGGATCGGACTGGATGACATCGGGCCACTCTCGCAGCGAGCGACACGGCCTGTCCGAATCGCCACCGTATGCACCGTATTCGTCGAGTCGGACATTCTTTCTTATCTCGCGCAGGGCAAGAAGGGAGAGGACATTATGGGTGGCGTTCACCTGGCGATTGCCAAGAGAACGCTGTCGCTGGCGCGAAGAGTTCCGATCGAACCGGACATTACCATGACCGGCGGCGTCGCGCGCAACATCGGCATGGTGCGGGCGCTGGAAGAAGTCCTGGGAGCAAAGATGCAGGTCAGTCCGGATGCGCAATTCATCGGCGCTATCGGCGCGGCGGTATTCGCATTGGAAAAAATGGACCAGAGTTTTGAATCTTCTAGATGGAGGCCCGAACATGCGGCTGGTAGCGGGCATTGATTGCGGAAGCGGTTTCACCAAGGCTGTTTTGGTTGCGCAGAACGGTTCCCCAAATTCTTCGATCTTAGGCAAGGGCCGGTCGAAAAGCGGCATCAATATGGAGGAGGCCGCGCTGGCTGCGCTGCAGGCTGCATTGCAGGATGCCGGCCTGCGCCGGGACCGGGTTCACTACGTGGCCACCACCGGATTCGGCCGCTATGGCGTGGGCTTCCGCGACATTCAAATCACCGAAATTACCAGCGGCGCGCGGGGAGCGCATCATCTGTTTCCCGCCTCCCGCTGCGTGCTCGACATCGGTGGCCAGTCGACGCGGGCCATCTCCATGGGCGAGTCGGGCAAGGTTCGCACCTTCAAGACCAATGACAAGTGTGCGGCAGGATCGGGAATGTTCATCGTGCGGGCCGCCAAGTATTTGGAGATCGCGATTGACGACGTCGGCACGCTTTCCTTGCACGCTAGCAATCCGCAACCGATTAGCAGCGTTTGTGCCGTGCTGGCGGAGAGCGAAATCATCAACCACGTGAGCGCCGGCGTCAGCGTTGAGAACATTCTGCGTGGCATTCACGATTCGCTGGCCGATCGCGCCGTGGGTATGCTCAAGCGCGTTGGCGTGGAAGGTGAGGTTACCCTCATCGGCGGTGTCGCTCTTCAAGCCGGCATTGTGAAAGCCCTGCAGGAAAAGCTGGGTGTCAAGGTGAATGTCCCGCCTGACTGCGACTATGTGTGCGCCCTAGGAGCAGCTTTGCTGGGACACAAGCGGCTGGCGGCGAAGGAGAGCATGGCCAGCATGCAAACGGTTTCGTGAGGTCTTATGTCTTCTGTAATTGATTCGACCTTTATTAGAAGCGATAGAGGATCCTCCGGCCCAATCCACGGTGCCTACGGATTCCGTCTGACGGGCGTTGGACAACGCCTCGAACGCCAGGAGTATCCCCCACTGGAACCTGGCCCGGACCAGGTAGTGGTGCAAGTTGCGGGATGTGGCGTCTGCCACACCGACATCGGCTACGCTTTCGATGGCGTGCCTACCCGCCACCCCCTTCCGTTGGTGCTTGGGCACGAAATCGTCGGTATCGTCGTCGTCGCGGGAGAAAAAGCCGCCCATTGGCTGGGGAAAAGGGTCATCGTTCCCGCGGTGATTCCCTGTGGTGAGTGTCCGGCGTGCCAGGCCGGACGCGCAACTATCTGCCGCAAGCAATTCATGCCCGGAAACGACGGCGACGGTGGCTTTGCCACGCACGTGCTCGTCCCTGGTCGGGGCCTTTGCCCTGTTCCTGACAGGTTGCCCGACGGGATCACCTTGGCGGCGATCTCCGTCCTCGCCGATGCGGTGACTACCCCTTACGAAGCAATCCGGCGAGCCCACTTTGGCCCTAACGACATTGCCGTATTCACCGGCGTCGGCGGCATCGGAGGGTTCGGCGTCCAGATCGCGGCGGCGCTGGGAGCGGCAGTCGTCGCCATCGATATCGACCGCGGGCGGCTTGATCTGGCGGCACAGCATGGAGCGTCCCTCACCCTGGATGCCAGCCAGATGAGTGAGAAAGACCTAAAATCCGCAGTGAGGACTTTCGTGAAGCAGAGTGGACGCGGGGGAATCGGTCTCAAGATTTTCGAAACCAGTGGAACCAGTTCGGGGCAGACAACCGCGTTCAACCTCATCGATCATGGCGGCTATCTGGCCGTGGTTGGCTACTCGCCTAAAGCAGTGGAGGTTCGTCTCTCCAACCTGATGGCACTTGATGCCACCGCGCAAGGCAACTGGGGATGCCCGCCGGAACAGTATCCCGCCGCCCTCGCATTAGTGCTGGAGGGAAAAGTTGCACTGGCGCCCTATGTCGAAGAGCACTCGCTGGACGAAGCCCCGGAAGTGCTAGAGGCGGTGCACAAGCATGCAATCCGCCGCCGCGCCATTCTGGTTCCCCCGCTCATTGAGGACAAATCATGAAGAACCACAACCTCGTCACAGACTTCAATCCGCGAGAGATCATCGTAGAACGCCGTCCGGTGCAGGACCAGGCAGGCAAACCCGTCGATGGACTACACAACGTCTGGATCACCCTGAACAACCCCGCCGAAATGAACGCCTACACCACGACCATGATCAAGGAGGTCATCCTCGCCCTGCGTGAAGCGAGCAATGATCGCGCCGCGGTCACCGTCGTTCTCACCGGCGCAGGTACGCGTGCATTCTGCGCGGGCGGTAACACGCGTGAATACGCCGAGGTCTATGCCGGCGCCCCCGGAGAGTATCGGCAATACATGCGCCTGTTCAACGACATGGTCACTGCCGTATTGCAGTGCGACAAGCCGGTGGTTTGCCGTGTCAATGGCATGAGGGTGGGCGGAGGTCAGGAAATCGGGATGGCATGCGACTTTTCTATTGCGAGCGATCTCGCTATTTTCAGCCAGGCTGGTCCCAAGCACGGCTCTGTGCCGGATGGAGGCAGCACCGATTTTCTGCCATTGTTCGTAGGCATTGAACGGGCCATGGTTAGCGCCACACTTTGCCAGCCCTGGACCGCGCACCGTTTCTATTGGCTGGGCGGCCTCACCGAAATCGTCCCCGTGCTCAAGCTGGATGGCAACTGGATTCCAAATCCGCTGGTGGTTACCGACCGTCTGCTCGACGAATACGGAAGAGTCGTATTGGGAGAATGGAAGACCGGCGCCGCCCAGCAAGAGGGCAAAACCCTGATGGCAAAGACGACCACAGATTTCGCGCGTCTCGACGAAGCCGTAGAAAAACTTTGCACGCGAATTCTGTACACCATGCCCGACTGCCTGACCAAGACTCTCGAAAGCCTGCGCAAGCACAAGTTGGAGCACTGGGACCGCAATCGCGAATCGAACCGCGCTTGGCTGGCGTTGAATATGATGACCGAGGCCAACGCCGGCTTCCGCGCCTTTCATTACGGCACCAAGAACGAACGGGAAGCGAACTTCGTTCTGCTGCGCCAGCGCCTGGCAGAAGGTGCGCGGTGGAACGAAGACCTTATCTGTGAAATCGCTCCCTGGGTCAATGAAGGAGCGGTTGATCAGGGCACGAAAGTCGGGAAGTGAACTTGGCGGAGAAGCCACAACTCGCTGGCCAGGTGGCTGTAGTTACCGGCGGCTCCGGCGGCATCGGGACGGCGATCATCGACGCTCTCCAAAACGCCGGAGGACGGGCGATATCCTTGGACGTTTCCCCGCCCCAGAACAAGGACACACTGTGGATCAAGTGCGACGTGCGCGATGACGCATCGGTCGCTTCCGTTATCGCTCAGGTCACAAAGGAGCATCAGCGTATTGATCTGGTGATCCACGGCGCCGGGGTGTCGCGCGAAAGTGTTGTCTGGAAGCTCGCGGTGGAAGATTGGGACTTCATTCAGGCCGTCAATCTTCGTGGCGCTTTCCTGCTGCTGCGCCACACCATCCCGGTGATTCGGCGCGGAGGCACCGGCGGGCGAATCGTCCTCATCGGCTCCATTAACGGCTCTCGCGGAAAGTTTGGGACGTCGGCGTACTCCGCCAGCAAGGCTGGCCTTCTCGGACTGGCGAAGAGCGTCGCTCGCGAAACCGGCAGTCTTGGAATTCTCGTCAACGTCGTCGAGCCGGGTTGGGTTCGCACTCCACTCACCGAAGCTTTACCTAAAGAGATTCGAGACGCTGCAGTTGCCGAGAGCCCGCTTGGCAAATTGCTGGATCCGTCCGATGTTGCGGCGGCTGTACTTTTTCTATGCGGACCGGGCGCCAGTCACATCACCGGGCAGATATTGCGAGTGGATGGCGGACAGTGTCTCGGAGCTTATTGAAGCAATCGTGTGAACCGGAGGTAGAGGTATGACGGAGCAAGCGAAGAGTTCAGATCAGCGATGCACTCGGTGTGGCCGTATTGCCGCCGAAAGGGACAAGTTCTGCGCGGAATGTGGATTCTTCCTGCGCGACGCCCACATCGATCAGCGCCTGTTGCTCGCCCTTGTACATGAGCGCGAAGGCCGCAGCGAAGAAGCCCGGCACGAGCTTCAGCGGCTGCTGCAGGCCGACCCCAATCACGTCTTGGCCAACCATCTGTTGGGCACTTTCTACTTTCATCAAGGCACCCTGGAGTTGGCCATCCAGCACTATGAGAAAGCCCTGGAAGCCGCACCATCGTTCGTGTTGGGCTACTATGACCTCGGCGTCGCCTGGTATCACTGCGGCAACATGCCGGAGGCGGCGCGCGCCTTTCTGCGCTGCTTGGAAATTGATCCCGATTACAAAGCCGCGCACTATCGCTTGGCCATTGCTCTGTTTCATTCCGGCATGCTCGCAGACGCACGTGAGCACTTCGAACAGTCCCTGGTGCTCACCCCCGAATACCTGATGGCCCATTACCACCTGGGGGTGATTCGCGAACGTCAGGGCGACGTGGAAAAAGCAGCACTCGAATTCGAACGCAGCTGCGAAGAGAGCATTGGGGAGGTGAGCAGCCTGTACCACTTGGCGATGATCCGCCGGGCGCAGAACGACGAAGCCGGCGCCAATGAACTGCTCCGTCGCGCGCGTGAATTCGGCCAAGCACAAAAGGCAACTAGCTAGCACCGCTTGAGTCGCTCCTTAAGACGCATGAGATCTACGGAACAAAGCGACCTGGTTTTCGATTGGGCTGCCCAGGGCCCGAGGCGAGCGCAGTGGCCCCACCACGTCATGATCGATGACGAAACGCTGCGTGACGGCCTGCAAAGCCCGTCGGTGGAAGATCCTTCTCTCGAAACCAAAATCGCACTTCTCCACCTCATGGAGAAACTGGGAATTGAGACGGCTGATGTAGGACTTCCCGGGGCTGGTCCTCAACAGCGCGAGGCCGTTGCCACCCTTTGCCGTGAGATCGACCGTGAGGGTATGCGTATCCGCCCGAATTGTGCAGCGCGCACCATGATGGTTGACATTCAGCCGATCGCCGAGATTGCGCAGCTGACCGGTGTTCCCATCGAAGCCTGTCTGTTCATCGGCAGCAGTCCTATTCGGCAGTACGCGGAGGAGTGGTCTCTCGAAGATATCCTGCGGCATACGCGCGAAGCGATCGGGTTTGCAGTCCGCGAAGGGCTGGAGGTGATGTATGTCACTGAAGATACCGTGCGATCCTCGCCGGACCACCTGAGGGTCCTGTTTGCCGCCGCCATCGATGCTGGTGCCAAGAGACTCTGCTTGTGTGACACCTGCGGCGCTGCGACTCCTGACGGCGTCTGGAACCTGGTTTCATGGGTCAAGTCCTTGCTCAGGGAATTGGGTCCGGATGTCGGCATCGACTGGCATGGACATCGTGACCGGGGCTTGGACATGGGCAACAGCCTGGCTGCCGCGGAAGCGGGCGCAAGCCGCATCCATGGCACGGCTCTCGGAATTGGCGAACGAGTCGGCAATACTCCGGTCGAGCAGTTACTGGTCAACCTGAAACTGCTTGGCATGCGGGATGACGATCTCCAGAGGTTGCCGGAATACGTGGCCCTGGTTTCGCAAGCCACCGGTGTTCCGGTCCCGGTGAACACACCGATCGTGGGCCGGGATGCCTTTCGCACCGCGACGGGGGTGCACGCAGCGGCGGTGATCAAGGCCCAGAAAAAGGGCGACCATTGGCTGGCCGACCGTGTGTATTCCGGCGTTCCGGCAACCTGGCTGGCACGCCGGCAGGAAATCGAGATCGGCCCGATGTCAGGGAACTCGAATGTCCTCTACTACCTGAACGCTCATGGCCTGCCCAGCACAGCACAAGTTGTGCAGGCCGTCATGCAGGCGGCGAAACACTCCAGCCGGGTTTTGACCCTGAAAGAAGTCGGCGAGATTGTCCGCGGCACTACACCTGAGCCCAAGCCGGCCCCGAGAAAAAGGACGGGCGCTGAAGCCTGAAGATATAGCTTGGCTACCGAGTCGAACTTCTAGGGGATCCGGCATGAGCAGCGCGTTTTTTGGACCCTGTTTGCACTAATTCCGTCAACGTCCGCGAGTACAATGAGAAGTAGAGGGCGACCTCAATGAGGGATCTGGCTGACGTCCTTAGCGGTTTTGGCACTCGTACAAATGCTCTCCTGCGGGATACCTGGAAGTTCACTCTTTCGCTCAACAACATCATCATATATAGCCCGGTGACCTGGAACCACAAAGGGCTAGATCCGATCCCGTTCTCCAGGGCGATGTTGCGACTCGAGGACGAATTGAAGTCTCTGTCGAGAAGCATCATGGAGGCCCAGGACAGCCAGAGCGTGCCCACGCTGGAGCGGTTGTATGAGAAGGTTGAGCCCGCGTTCAGAGTTGTATTTGATGAGGGAAAGCGTGAATGTCAGCTGGCGGCGGATGCGATTAGCCTATATCTGGAACAGCAACAGGTCCTGATCTTCACCTACACCGGGAAGACGCCGCTGGTCGTGCGCTCGTCATATCAAGATATTTTTCTACGTCAACTGGCTAGCCATACACTTGTGAAGCATCCATTTCTCTCGAAAGAGTCCCTGGATCGCGCCGGTGTGGAGTTAAGAAAGTATGCGGAAGACTTTTTGCGGTCGCTTCAGCGGATGTACCGGACTGATGTCGAAGGGATATTCAAAAATTATCACGCCTTGCTTCTCAATATGCACGATGCCCTCTGCAATCATCCTATCCGGGTGCCCGTTTATGGAGGGGTTCCACCTCGGGGGATTGCCTCCACCGATGCTGGCGTGGCGTCGAATTTCATCGGCGAGATGCGAGAGATGGCCGATCTCGAACACTCACAGCGAGAACAGATCCTGGCACTGCGCGATGCTGACGGAAGCGTTGAAACTGAGTTGTACCGGACGCTGGCTGGTTCGCCGGACTGGGGCGCTGAACTCGGTCACGTAGTGAAGTTCATGCATCAGTTGAATCAAGACCCGCTTACCAAGTACGAAGTTTTTGAAGCCGGACTTCAGGGAGAACTTGAGCCGATCGAGATTGAGGAAGCGAAGAGCGATCAAGTCATCGATCAGGAAAAGAATGTGGCCCGACTTCGGACCCTGCTCACTGCGTTCGTGAAGGGGAGTCACATGCCCTTCACTCTCCTCGAAGGTGAGGGTGGTGTAGGCAAGACGCTCTCGCTTCAGGCGCTGGTTCGTGAGATTGATGGTTTGAAACTCGTCCTGATCTCTTCGGACCATCTCGGTCAGATCCGAGAGTATGCACAACGCATGGCAGAGGGACCATGGAGAACTGTGCTCTACATTGATGATATGACCTTTGACCCGCGGCACTATGAGAATTTCAAGATTGGAACGCAAGGCATGAAACGATTCTATGACAACGTCACGGTTATGGCGTCCGCGAACCCATCGTCGTTGGCGCATCTTCCCCCAGAGGTGTTGCGACGATGGCCGATCCGGATCAAGTATGGGCGACCGAATTTGGCGAATGACGTCACGTTGCGCAAGGTACTCAAGGCAAATTGCGACCGTGTCAGAATGGAGTATGCCCCCAGTCTCGTGACCGCGTTCCGGAAACTGCATAGAAGCGCACTCCAGAGTCTTCCGCCGTCCGCGGTCTACGATTTCTTGCGGGAAGTGAAACTGACGCGAGGATTGTAGACGAGGCAGATTTTAAAAGATGCGGAGTCATCTCCAGAGATCATCCGCAGCAACTATCACGTCTCAAAGCGATCTGGCTCTTAGTTGCGGAACAAGCCTCGGGACTAGAACGAAAAGCGTGCTCTTCAGAGTGCACCGGCTACTATGCTCATACCATTCATTTGACACTTGTCGTCGACCAGACGAAAATGGGGGCCGCTTCGCCTCGGAGGACTGCATGAAACGTCATTGGACCGAGATTCCGTTGCTGTTGACTGCGTTGTTGGCAGGTTTTTTGCCCACGACTTTTTGTCGTTCCGGGTACGCGCAAGTAGACAAGATTGTCATTGCGGCAGGCACGCCGGAAGATCAGGCGTTGACCTCAATCTCAAATGAGCAGGATGCGCAAAAGAAGCTTGCGATGTATGAGGATTTTGTGCAGAAGTTCTCGTCGAATCCGGCCGATGTGGCATATGGCAACTGGCAGATTTCGCAGTCTTACCAGGCAGTTGGAGATTTGCAAAAGGCTCTTGCTTATGGGGATAAAGCACTGGCGGGCTCACCCCGGAATCTGGACATTCTGGTCACGCAAGCCAGCATCGCGCAGCAATTAAAGGACAATAGCAAGGTTATGGACTACTCGGTCCGGGGAGGCGAGATATACAACTCGATCAGCCAGGCCAAGCCGGAAGGCGGTAGTGAACAGGAGCTTGACGTGCGCGAGGAAGAGAAGGATGCGGCCAAGGGTCCTCACGAATTTCTCGAAGCTGCTGCTTTTAGCGCCATAGCCAGCGAACCGGACGCCCGGCAACGAATGGCGGACATCGAACGATTCACTCCAGCATTCCCGGACTCGCGCTTCCAGGAGCCGCTTACTTCCTATGCAATGATGTCATTATCTGAGCTGAAGGATTCCCCGCGATTGATTGCCTACGGTGAAAAGGTCTTGGCGGACAATCCCAACAACCTGCCTGCCCTGCTGGCGTTGGCGGGGACCTATGTAGACGACCCCAAACCCGGCGGCATCGCTAAGGCGATTTCGTATTCACAGAGGGCGGTGGAAGCCGCCAAGGCGGATGCCCCCGACGCTGATCGTGCCCATAAAGTGTCGGCTGGAGCGGCGCACTCAACTTTGGGCTACGCTCTCATGAAGGAAGACAAGACTGCGGATGCAATACCAGAGTTGAAATCCGCGTCCGCTTTGCTCAAAGGACAAGACGACCAGCAATACGAAATCGCAATGTACCGCCTCGGTTTCGCCTATGCCAAGTTGAGCAAAGTAAGCGAGGCGCGGGATGTGTTGAATGAAATTGTAAACATGCCGGGTTCGGTCCAGAAACTCGCACAGGACCTGCTAGCCAAGGTAAATGCGGCGAGGGCAAAGGGGAAGTAGCTGAAACGGGTATCACGACCTCAGTGACCGGCGTTTCAAGTACGGTCGCATTGCTCCAGGCCAGAGGATGCTGAAGGCCTTAGAACCCATTTCCCGGAGAACAATCTCTTGCAGGGTCCTAGGCAGCGATTCAGAGTGGCTCACAGCAGACTTCGGACAATCGAGCTTTTTGTCTCTGAAATCACCAGGCTGACCTGCCCTGAACCCCAGCTATTGGGGAGAGGCTTGCCGTGTTGCCAGTTTGCTGATTGCGCGGCAGAGTTCCAGCCCTGCTTCGTGCGTCCGGGTGACCCGACCGCGCAAGTTCATCGCACACCAGCCGCGCTTCCGGCTTGGACTCGCCCGCTCCCGCTTACAAGTTCTCGAGCACCAGTTTAAGGTAGTTCCAGAAACTCTCCACCGATGATATCTGCACTCGCTCATTCGGGCTGTGAGGATCTACGATTGTCGGACCGAAAGATACCATCTGCATGCCGGGATATTTCTCGCCAATGACGCCGCACTCCAGGCCCGCGTGCATGGCAATCAGTTTCGCCGGCTCGCCGAAACGTTTCACGTGCACCTCCTGGAGTTTGCGCACGATGTCGCTGTTGGGCTCCGGCTTCCATCCGGGGTACTTGCCCGCGTGCTCGACTTCGAACCCGGCCAGCCTGCATACCGTCGCGACCATGCGGGCGGCAGCGAGCATACTGCTCTCGATCGCACTCCGCTGACTGGTAACAATTTCCACCACGGCCGCCCGGGTATTGACGGTCGCAAGATTCGTGGATGTCTGGACCAGGCCGGGAACGTCGGGACTCATTGCCAGAACGCCATGATGCAAGCTCGCCAGCAGCGCCACCGTTTGTTTTGCGTCATTCGCATCCAGCACGTTTGCCGGCCGTTCGGCTTTCTCCACCGTGATCTGCAGCCCGGAATCGAATCCTCCCAAGTCAGCCTTGTATCCAGCTTCGGCTGTGGCTACAAGCGATTTCAGTTCGCCCTCGCGAGCGGGATCCGCCAGCACCAAAGCCGCAGCTTCGCGAGGAATCGCGTTCTGCGCGCTTCCCCCGTTGATTTCGGCGATTTCAATCGGAACGCGATCCAGCAATCCCTGAAGAACACCCCCCATGATTCGCAGGGCATTGCCGCGGCCTTGATGGATATCGACACCGGAGTGGCCCCCTTTCAGGCCAGACACCTTGATGCGCCAGGCTGATCCTGCGCCGGCACTACGAAGCCCGACTTTACGTCGAGCTGTCGTCTTCATGCCGCCTGAACAACCGATACAGAGAGTGCCGTTCTCTTCGTTATCAAGGTTGAGAAAGTACTTGGACTTCAGCAATCCACCCGGAAACGCTGCAGCGCCCGTGAGTCCGGTCTCCTCGTCAATGGTAAAAACAAATTCCAACGGACCATGGGCAATGTCATTGCTCTCCATCACCGCCAGTGCGGCGGCCACGCCCACTCCGTTATCGGAGCCCAAGGTCGTACCATCAGCCTTCAGCCAGTCCCCATCCTTTACCACCTTGATAGGGTCGACATCGAAGTCATGAACCGTTCCCTCGTTTTTTTCACACACCATGTCGAGGTGACCTTGTAAGAGGGCCATCGGTGCTGCCTCGCGTCCCGGCCGCGCAGGTTTCCGCACCACGAGATTGCCGACGTCGTCCTGCACGGACTCGAGGCCCAACCTTGCAGCAATCGCCTGGACGTACTCCCTGGCTGCAGCCTCCTTTGTGGAGGCGCGAGGAATCGCTGCCAATCTGTCAAAGTGTTTCCATAATGCTTGAGGTTGCAGGTTTGCGAGTACAGATATCATGAGACGCTCCGTAGGATAAAAAGCTACCAGCCATGGTACAGCATGAATGCAATACGGGATGACCCGCTTCGCGAAAGTGGCGAAGGAGATCCCAAAATCCTTCCCTATCCAATCTCGGGCAAGCCGACCAGGGCGCTGCTGAGGCGGGCGCATGCGCCCGCCTCAGACGTTACATACCCGGTCCCTCCAGATAGGCCGGAAGATCGGGCGGCCGTGGTGGGAGCTTCTTGGGGTTGGCGTCAATCTGCTTCATCACTTCCTGGATGGCCCGTTCAAGCTGTGCATCCTTGCCGTGAACCACGTCGTCGGGTCGGTTATCCACCTCGATGTCGGGCGCGACCCCGCGGTTCTCCACCACCCATTTGCTCTGCAGGTTGTATTCAGAGAATTCGGGACGGGTGATGTAGCCGCCGTCGATCAGAGTTGTATATCCGCGAATCCCGCGCACTCCACCCCAGGTGCGCTCTCCGATGAGCGGGCCGAGTTTATAGATCTTGAAGAACTCGCTGAAGATGTCGCCGTCCGAGGCCGCGTACTGGTTGGTAATACAGGCCATGTAGCCGTGAAAGACGTTCGGCGGCGACGTGCTTCCACTGCTGGTTTCCCAGTTCCGGGCCGACCCCATGCCAGACAGTACCCGGCGTAGTCGCTCGAAAATGAGCTCATCCACGAACCCGCCGCCATTGTAACGAACGTCAATGATCATCCCCTCTTTGCGTATCTGCGGAAAGTACTGCTTGACGAAAGCGTTGAGGCCCGCATCCTCCATGTCAGGGATATAGATGTAGCCCACGCGGCCGTTGGTGGCAGCGTCAACTTTCTTGCGGTTGGTTTCCGTCATATTGAACTCCCGCAATGGGTACTCATCGGAGATCGGTTTCACCGCGACGGTGCGGGCATCCTCCGCGCTGGGCTTGGAGTTGACGGTGATGGCCGTCGTCTCGTTCGCGGTGTTGACCAGCAGTTCCTCGGGAGTCTGAGGCGCCTTCAACGAACGCCCGTTGATCGCGATCAGATAGTCGCCTTCCTTGACGTTGACGCCAGGTTCGGTAAGCGGTGATCGGGTTTGCGGGTTCCAGTTCTCGCCCGGATAAATCTTCTTGAAACGGTAAAGGCCGCTGGCGGCGTCTAGTTCGTAATCCACGCCCAGCAGGCCAACACTGATGGGATGAATGTCGGGTTGGTCTCCGCCTCCCACGTAGGTGTGGGAATTGGACAGCTCACCGATCATCTCTCCCAGGATGTAGGTAAGGTCATAGCGGTTAGCGGCGTACGGAACCAGCGGGGCGTACTTGTCGCGGACCGCCTCCCAATTCACACCGTTCATGCTCGCTTCGAAGAAATAGTCGCGCTCCTGACGATAAACTTCGTTGAAGATCTGTTTCCATTCGGCGGGCGGATCAATCTCGGCGCGCACGCCCGAAAGATTGAGTGCGCCATCGCCAACTTTCTTGGCAGCATCTGAAGGCTTGGCGTCGATGATGCCATAGCTGTTGCTGCCCGCTCCCTTGGTTTCGTATAGGATCTTCGAGCCGTCGAAAGAGATCCACCAGCGCTCGATGCCTTCGATGACCGTTTTCTCTTTGCGCTCTTTCAAGTCGTAGGCGTGAATGGCAGATTGTTCCCCCGGAATCGGGCCGGAC
The DNA here is from genome assembly GCA_963715675.1 of uncultured Acidobacteriota bacterium. Classification (GTDB taxonomy): domain Bacteria; phylum Acidobacteriota; class Terriglobia; order Terriglobales; family Acidobacteriaceae; genus DASVWZ01. The sequence continues at coordinate 5,223,540 of OY970265.1, read as the reverse complement.
AGGCCTTGCACCGGCTGGCTGGAGTAGTAAATGAAGCCCTTTGCCGCGTACAGACCGGTGAGGCTGGCGGGCGGGACCGGCAAGGCGACAATGCGGTTCTGAATCCCCTCGAGATCAACACGGAAGTTCTTGAGGATGTCTTTCGCCTCTTTCGCCTCTTTGTCCTCTCCGGACTTTTCGTCTTCTTTTTTCTTTTCTCCCGCCTGCTTGTTGTTGTCCTTTTCCGACGAGGCTGCTTCTGGCGCAGGCGCTTCGCGCTTGACGGCCGTTTCATCGCTCAGAGCGGGAAACGGGGAAGGCGCATCGGCGCGCAAAGTTAACAGGTAAACTCGCGTAGTCTTGGGGTTGGCAAACTCGAAGTCGATGTTACCCAGAACTTCGTTAAAGTCACGATCAGAAAAGAAGTAAAGATATTTGCCTTCGGGATCCCAAACCGGTCCGAGGCTGTTCACCAGTTCGCTGGTGACCGCGGTGGATTTCTTGTCCGCCGTCGAGTAGAGGTGGACGACGCCGTAATTGGTTATGACTTGCTTGTCGTAGGCAAGCCACTTGCTGTCGGGTGACCAGGAGTAATTCGTGATCTCAAAGTACTTGCCGCGGTCGACTTCCACCGCCTTCTTGTCGTTGATGTCCACGTACCAGAGGCGGAGGTCCTTGTCGGCCCAAGCTAGTTTCTTGCTGTCCGGCGACCAGACGGGAGCAAGCTTGAACCCCTTGTAGCCGCTGGTAATCTGCTGTTCTTTGTCTTTGCCCCGCTGTTTTTCTGCCGCTGCTTCCTTCGCGGCAGCTTCCTTGTCTTTCTCCTTGTCCTTGCCGGCGGGCGTGGCTTCTTTGCCTAGATCGATGTTGCCCATGCCATCCTGGGGCGTGATGCAGATTTCGTCTTCGCCGGTGCGGTCGGACACAAAAGCAATCCAGCGCCCGTCGGGCGACCATGCAACTTCCTTTTCTCGGATTCCCGGCGTGCGGGTAAGATTGCGGGTCGCGCCATCCTTGGCGGGCACGGTGAAGATGTCGCCGCGCGCCGCCATGACCGCGCGCTTGCCGTCCGGCGACAAGTCGAGATCGGTGATGTCTTTGCTCACGCTCGCCCAATGCTTCATGGTCATCTCGCGTTCGCCCGGCAGCGTAATCGTGAGCTTGCTGGACTGGCGCGTGGTCAGGTCCATCACGTAGAGGTAGCCGCCGTTTTCGAAAACGATCCCGGCATCGCCCAGGCTGGGCCACATCACGTCGAAGTCCGTGAAGTGGGTGACCTGCTCCACCTGCTTTGAGCCCAGGTCATACGCGTAAATATTCAGGCGGTGTTCCGAGCCGCGGTCGGAAGTAAAGTACACCGTGTTGCCATGCCACATGGGAAACGTGTCGCTATAGTCCGTATGTGGTATCTTCTGCTCGAAAACATTATTCTTGATGTCGTAGATATAGATGTCTTGCGCCAGGCCGCCGGTGTAGCGCTTCCAGGTGCGGAAGTTGCGAAAGATGCGGTTGTAGGCGATTTTGCTGCCGTCGGCGTTGAATGAGGCGAGGCCCCCCTGATCCATCGGAAGAGGCTCCGGCATCCCGCCGTCAATGGAAACCGTGAAGGGACGTTTCGTCCAGCCGTTGGAGGCGTCACGGCGCGAGAGAAACAGAACGCGCTTGCTGTCCGGCGTCCAGGTGATCACTTCATTGTGAATGCCCATGCGGTCGTTCAGTTGCTCGGCGCTGCCCTGGTAAAAGGTCAGTTGCCGGGGTTGTCCGCCGTCGGCGGGCATCACGTACACATTGAAGTTGCCGTCGAACTGGCCGGTGAAGGCAATCCATTTGCCGTCGGGCGAGAACTTGGGGAACAGCTCGCGGCCGGGATGGGCCGTGATGCGGTGGGCTGCCCCGCCAGTGGACGCCGCCAACCACAGATCTCCCCCGTAAACAAAAACGATCTTGTTCCCATGGATATCGGGAAACCGCATTAGACGGCCTTCCTGCGGCTCCTGGGCAAGGGCAAAGGTGGCACACAGCACTAGAATTGCGGCAAACAAGCTACGCACGAGCGGCATTGGTCGAAATCTCCTTTTTGACTTCGGAAACGCCCTATTGTACGCCTATCTGGCCTATTCGCTGCACTGTGAGACAACTTCCATCACCTCAGACGGTCTGAGCATCCGCGCCGGACACGAACAAACAGCCTCCCCTGTTCACGTATCAGTCTTCCCTGTGATGGCTCTCCTTGCCAACCGGACCCACCTCGGAGTGAGAATAGCCAAAGATCGACGGCTGAGGCTTCGTCACTGACAGTGCAGGTTTCGTCCACAATTCGTCCTCCGAGTTCCACTCCTCCATCTGGCAAACCGGTGGACCGCACGGTTCTTCCGTGGGTCACCAAGGGTGGCTTTACCCTGATCGACCAAGCCCTGATCACCGGATCGAACTTCGTGATCAACATTCTGCTGGCCCGATGGCTGGTACCGGAACACTACGGCGCCTATGCGGTTGCGTTCTCTATCTTCGTGCTGCTCACCGTGGTCTACCAGTCGTTGCTTCTCGAGCCCATGGCGGTTTTTGGCGGCTCCACGTATCGCGGAAACCTGCGCGAGTACTTACGTGTGCTGCTGCGGATGCAACCGGTGGTAAGCGCAGCCATGTGCGGTCCCATTGCCGCTTGGGCCGTCGTAACCTGGAGAATGGATCCCTCCAGCGCGTTGCCGGGCGCATTGGCAGGAGTCGCCCTGGCGGGCCCGGTGGTGCTGGTATTCTGGCTGGCGCGCCGTACCTACTACCTGCAACTGGCGCCCTCCCGGTCCGCTCTGGGCTCATCCTGGTACTGCGTGTTTGCCTTGGGAGGCATTTTTCTGGTTCACCACCGAAGCGCGCTCTCACCTTTTAAGGCATTCTTGGCCATGGCGGTCGCTGCGGCGGTGACGGCAGCCTTCCTGCTGCTCCACCTGAGGACGAATCTGCAGCCCAGAACCATGGCCCTGGGCCTGGGGGAGGTGTGCCGCCGGCATTGGACCTACGGCAAGTGGGCACTGGTAGCCAACATCGTCTCCTGGGTTCCGGCCTACCTTTTTTATCTCTTGCTCGCCCGCTTCTCCGGCATGGCTCACTCCGGAGAACTTCGGGCGCTCATGAACTTTGTGGGGCCCCAGCAACAGGTCCAGTCCGCACTCGCCATGCTCTTCCTGCCCTACGCCGCCGGGTTACGGGCGCGGACTCCGTCCCGCCTGATGGCCTTGAACCACAAGCTCACTTTCATCTCTGTGTCCGTCGCAATCGCGTATTGGATCACGATTCTCGGGTTCAAAGGCACGGTGCTCCATCTGCTGTATTCCGGCCGGTACATGAATGTGGCCTATCTTCTCCCGTTTGTCGCGGTGGGCTCGATTCTGTGGGCGGGGGCGTTTGGTCCAACGGTGGCCCTTCGGGCCATGGAGTCCCCTCGCCCGATCTTCCTTGCCTATTGCGTGGCCACGATGCTCTCACTGGTCATTGGCATTCCGGCCACAAAAGCGTTTGGGGTCTTTGGGGCAATTCTCGCGATTAATGTCTCGGACGGAGTCTCCTGGCTCATGATGATACTGCTGTTGCGGCACGAGAATACCAGGCTGCAAGCCGCCTCCAGTCTGACGACGAACCAGGGGAAGCCCGCAGTCTCAGTTCCTGCGCCAGATTTCTGAAGTGCTCTCCAACCGTTTCTTCTTTGCCTCTTCAAGCAGGCCGCTGAAACCCTTGTCTACCGCCGCATTCCAGCAAGTCGTTATCACAAGGATCGGTGATCTGCGTCATAGCGCTTTTCTGTGGATACGGTAGAAATGAAGAACCCTCCCCGGGCTAGGAATCCCGACATGACCCATGTACTGCAAGTCGATGCCATACTCGCGCAAACCAGCCAACAACCCCTGCCTCCCGTGATTGCCCTGGGCAGAGGCATGACCCTGGTTGAAGTGCTGGCCCTGCTGGCCCGAGCGGGAATCTTCACCTATGTTGCTGGTTCCGATAGCGACTTTGTCAGGTACTCGCGCTGGCACCACAAAGTGCCATCCAACGGATACGTCTGGTCTCCGGCGAATCTGGCAAAAGCACTGGAACGGTTGGATCTTCCTACCGCCGTGTTGATGCCCTGCTCCGATGACTGGGCGCAGGCCGTAGCCGCTCTCCCGATTTCGTTGGCGCACCGGTTTCCCTCCAGCAGTCCATCCGCCGAGGTCGCGGAGAGTCTGGTAAATAAATGGCGCTTTGCGCAGTTGCTGGAGCAGGCCGGTGTGCCCCGCCCGCGCACGTGGCTGGTTTCCTCCGCGGAAGAACTCGCGGCTGTTCCTGCGCACGAGTTTCGTAGCGCCATTCTGAAGCCGATTTTCTCTTGCGCATTTTGCAGTCGATACCGGGTGAAGGGATATTTGCTGCAAGATCGAGAGCAGGCGCTTCAGATCATGAGGGAAAATGAATTCCCCATCCTGTTGCAGGAATTCGTTCCCGGCCCCCCCACCAACGCCTATCTGCTCGATGGATTCCGGGATCAGCACGGTAACATTTGCGGGATGCTCGCACGGCAGCGTCTGCGCATGTTTCCTGCCGATCTGGGTAATACCACGCTGTCGATGACCGTCCCACGGGCCGAAGTGGAAGGCGCAGAGCAGTCATTGAGAAACTTGCTGGCATGGGTCTCCTATCGTGGCATCTTCAGCGCAGAATTCAAGTACGACGAGCGCGATGGACAGTTTAAGCTGCTGGAGATCAATGCTCGTCCCTGGTGGTACGTCGAGTTCGCTGCCCATTGTGGAGTGGATGTCTGCCTCATGGCGTATCGGGATGCACTCGACCTCCCGGTCGAGCCCGCCATGGAATATGAGGCTGGCCGCACTTGCGTCTATCTTGTGAACGACGTGCGGGCCTGGTGGGTCCAGCACCGCCGGGACATCAGCCTGTGGTCGTGGATGCGGCCATGGCTCCGTGCTGAGGGAACCCCATTTCACTGGAACGATCCCGGTCCCGCGCTTGCCTTTCCTGCCTGTATGCTGCGCGACCGGCGAGACAATTCAGCAAAGCGAAAGCCTTAACGATCGTGGAGTTTTATGAGGCGCGACCAGGGTCCGTGTGGCCCTACACGTCCGATCTCGTCAGAGACAAGTCTGCTTTCTTCTGATTGAGATTAAGATTCAGGATCCTCGCGCAGGAATCAGCATAGTCCGCTGGGAGACGCAGTCTCCAGCCAACAAGAAAGCCGGTCTTCCTTACCCTAGTATTTAACCGTCTCCTTTGTCTTCGTTGCCTTCACACCGTAGTTGCACTTTGGGTCGGTGTCCGGAGGCGCAGACGTTCCTGTCCAACCCGGATTCGCGATCAGCTTCCGATTCCGGCCGTACAGGTGGACGGTGAATGTGATCCCCGAGTTCGGGGGAAAATCGCTGCAGGTTTGAACCCCGTAATCCTCGCTTACAGCTCCGAATGCCCAATTCCACACTTGTCCGTCAGCGGGAGTTTTCGCCAGCGTGGTCTTTTTCCCGGTGGTCTTATCTTCGCTTACCACATTCCAGGTCGGGCAGTAGTTCTTTCCCGGTTTGCAGGTGGGTGCAATCGTGCCCACGATGGTGTCGCCCGAGCTGACGTTCAGCAGAGGGCTATACCACGAAGTCCCATTCATGCAGCAGTTCCAACTCGCAACCGCCCAGTAGTTCCCACCGCCTGCAGAGGAGGGTCCATACTGCAGCACAGGTTGAACAATGCTGATCACGTGGTCGTAGTCCTCGAAGCCCGGAAAGAAAAACAGGGTTTGTCCGTCATTGCCAGTCGGTTCCGGCGGCACTGCCCAGGCAGCTGTGATCTTGCCGTAGGACTTAGTCGTGGTCGCCGAAATGAACTCAAGCCAGCCGTTGATGACCAGCGGGGTTCCTCCGCTCGCATCTACGGTGTCTGCGGCCAACGATCCTGTGGGCGTGTAATGCGGATAGTTACAAACCGACGCGGTCGTTTCTACCGTGCCATCCGGGTGTTCGACACGTCCATCCGCCAGCAGTGTCTCGCCTTCGGCAAGCATGCGGACACAGGATGGGTGGAAGTAGCCGAACGGTGTGATTACGTACCCTTCGGGGACTTCCAAAGGGCGGTTCATCCCTGCAACCGCAAGGTTATTGGCAAAAGACAACATCACCAGAACAGCAAGCCCAACCAGACAACAATTGCTCAACCGTCGTACACCCTGAGTCATGTTTGATCTCCTAGAATAACTTATCGATAACCCGGTTTGCGCATCCCATTCCACCTGACAAACGCCTCGCTTCCCGTTCCTTGAAGCAGTCCAGCCACCGGAACCATTTTCGACTTGGTTCCGGTGGCCGGGACCGGTCCTCCCTAATTCCTACTGCCTCGCAACTCCCGAACTACTCCACTTTGCGAACTCGGTAGTACATGTCGTCGACATGGTACAGAACATTGTTCGGACCGACGGCGACCGCTACTGGGCCGCCGGCATGGGTACCCCGAGCTCCTTTCCCCTCGCCGTTGTAGCCCTGCAATCCGTTGCCGATATACGTATAGATGGTTCCACTATTGTCGACCAAGCGAATGCGGCTGTTGTTGTAGTCCGCGATGAACAACCGGCCCAAGGGATCCACCGCGACGCCGTAAGGCATGCAGAGGGTTGCAGACTTGGCGGGTCCGCCGTCGCCGCTATACTGGCACACTCCGGTACCAGCAAAGGTGCTGATGTTACCGGAAGTATCCACAATCCGGACCCGGTTATTGCCCGTGTCCCCAATGTAAACGTTCCCGGTGGAATCCACGGCGACCCCGTACGGCTGGTTCAAATCGGCCGTCGTGGCGGGAATGCCATCGCCGTTGTATCCGCAATTATTGAGAACGCCGGCCAGAATGGAAGTCACTCCCGAGGGGGTAATCTCCCACACCACGCACGCCAATTGATCGACTGCATATACGTTGCTCTGCGCATCCGTCGCGACAGAAGTCAGACTATTAAACAGAGGATCACTGGCAAAGGTGGAAATCACCTGGTGGGTGTTGACCTTGCGGATCACGGAATTGATGTTGTCCGCAACGTACAGGTTCCCGGCGGGGTCTGTGGCAACTCCCTGAGGAAACGCGATGGTAGCATAGGTCGCCGTGCCGCCATCTCCGTCGTAGCCAAAAATGCCCGAGGTGTCGACCAGAGTGGTGATGGTACCGTTCTTGGCGACCTTGCGCACATGGTTCCCATTGGACTCGGCCACATAGACATTGCCGGCTTTGTCCAAGGCCAGGTTCTCCGGTCCGTCCAGGCAGGCATTCGTTCCCTTGCCGCCGTCGCCCCGGTATCCGCCGATGATGGTGCGCACCGTGTTGGCCTGTGGGTTCACGTCCCGCACCCGGGCTTGCCCGGAATCCACCACCAGCAAGTGACTGGAGGAACCGGCCAGAATCCCGGTAGGAGCTTCAAACTCTGCGTCCAGCGGAGCATTGCCTTCACCGTCATAGCCGAACCACGAGCCGGCGAAGGTGTTGATAATGCCCGAACTCAAGTTCACAGTCCTCACCCGGATATGTCCCGCGTTGCTGATATAGAGAAGTCCGTTGCTCACCAGCACGCCCCGCGGAAGTCCAATTGCCGCATTCGTAGCCTGGCCGCCATCTCCTGAAAAACCGCTGTTACCAGGTTGGCCGGCGATGGTGTTGATGAGCGCCCCTTGCATGCCTAGGCCAGTCACAATTCGCACCAGGCTGTTGTTGGTGTCTGCAATGTACAGGTTCCCGGCGCTATCAAACCCAATGCCGCGAGGGCTTCTCAACAAGGCACTGGTTGGAGATCCGCCATCGCCGCCGTACCCCGGCGTCTGCGGCGTGCCCGCCACCGTCGTCACCACTTGTGTCGAAGGGTTCCACATTCGAATGATGGCGTTGTTGGTATCAGAAAAATACAGGTTCCCTGAAGCATCCAAGGCTAATCCCGTTGGTTGGTTAATTTCGGCGTTGGTGCCCACGCCTCCATCTCCCGAGTATCCCGCGGTGCCGGTACCGAGAATCGTGTTGACCACTCCACCCACCGCCGCGCGGATGCGGTTGTTGCCATCGTCGGTGTAGTAGAAGTCCCCGGCCGCGTCAAAAACGATCACCCCTCGGGGAAGCCCCATGTGCGCTTCCGTGGCCTTCACGCCCTCGCCGTTGTAACCGAAAAATCCCGTGCCCGCCACCGTGGTCATCATCTGAGTCGTGGCGTTGTACTCTCGAATCCGATTATTGAAATCATCGGCGATGTAGATGTCTCCGGCCGAGTCGAGCGAGGCAAATTGCGGATATTCCAGACAAGCCTTCAACCCAGACTGGTTGTCGCCCGTATAGCCGCCCGCAATGCTTTGTACGATCGGCACCCGTACCGTGAGGGTCGCTTTCTTGTCAGAAGTTTTGTACTTCGCGGAGATGGTTACCTTGTACACGCCAGTCACGTAGCTGGTCGTGACCGTGAAGTTGGCCTGCGTCTTACCTTGCGGCACCGTCACGGTGGCAGGAACCTGAGCCGTGCTGGGGTCGCTGCTGGCCAGCGCGACCACGGCGCCGCCCTGCGGAGCTCCGCTGCTCAACGTTACCGTCCCGGTTGAGTCGATGACTCCACCCACGCTGTTCGGATTCAGTGTGACGGACTTTACAGTTTGCGCCGACATCGATGTGACTGGAAGAAGGGTCGCAATCAGCAAGAGACCAAGTTGGATAAGATGCGATGGTTTGGCGTTCAGATTATTCATAGATGATTCTCCATTCAGGGTTTCGGGTCCTCGAGATTAATGTCCCTATTGGAAGGTCACGGAGGACCACGCTTGCGTTCCGCGTCCCAGCGGGCTATTTGCCTAGTCCCGATTGGCTAGCCCGAACCCGGCGTGGGGATCGCCAAGTTTTGCACGCTCCAAGAACGCTACTCTAGATTCTTGGCTTTCGGCAATGGTGGGTATCACAGCTCGCTGTGACGTAATGACCAGACGTCCCGGTCCGTCTGCCTTAGGGCCAGAGATAGGCGCTGCGAGAAATGTGAAAACTCTTGCGATGATCTTGCAAGAGTTTTCCTGCGGATCGGATTCACTGGAAGGCAGATCTCAGTGCTCAGCCGGTGATTCGGAAGTTATTCCTGCGCATGTAGCTTCCGATGTTGTCGGTGGCAGAACCCGGCTTGCTGGCAGGCGCAGAACCTCAGAACCTCCGTCGAGGCTGGCGGCGGGTTTCTGCCCCATTCTCTCTGCCGTATTTTAATTGGCCTGGAAAGAATCGAGCCCGCTTGGCCCGGGCTCAAACCGCACTAGCTCTTCTCCTCGTGCAACTGCTGTGCCAGATAATTCTCGATGCCCATCTCCCCGATCGAGTGCAGTTGGCCTTCCAGCCAGTCAATGTGCTCTTCTTCGTCCGTGAGAATCCCCTCGAGCAGATCGCGTGACCCGTTGTCACCGGCTTTGACGCAGGTCTCGATCCCTTCATTGAGGCGCTTCACCGCGTCGTACTCCACGTGCAGATCGTTTTCCAACTGCGCCTTCACGTTCTGCCCAATGTTGATCTTGAAGTAGTCGGTGATGTTAGGCGTACCGTCAAGATAAAGGATGTGCTCCATCAGTTTCTCGGCATGTTGCATTTCTTCGATGGACTCTTTGCGGACATGCTTCGCCAGCCGCTGGTACCCCCAGTTCTCGCACATCTCGGCATGTAGGAAGTACTGGTTGATGGCAGTCAGTTCGGCCTTCAACACCTGGTTCAGTACTGCAATGACTTTCGGATCACCTTTCACGTTTCCCTCGCAAAATAGCAGTCAGATCTCACGCATCCGCAATCATCCAGCATGTTCCGATTTACGTCCTGCCGTCCGCAGACAATCCAGACTGCGGGGGCGGATCGCGGCGGAATGCTGTGTGTTGGACCCGTGCAGAAACTATAACACTGCGGCAAAGCCAGCGATAGCCAGCAAGCTAGGAAGGCTTGTTCGACGTGGGCACAAGTGTTGAAGTTGAGGAGGCCGAAGCGGCCATCGCCGCGCCGTTTGCTGGGGCAGGCGGCGCCGCTATGCCTTCGCCGGAAGAGGGCTCACGATTGGCCGCGTTCTGTCCTTCGATCACGCGGTTGTTCAGGCAGAAGAGCGCCAGTTCCAGGCGGTCGGCCACTCCCAGCTTGTCGTAGACCTTGCGGAGATAGTTCTTCACCACCTGTTCTGTGGTGCCCACCCGCTGCGCGATTTCTTTATTCTTCATGCCCTGGGTCACGCAGGAAACGATCAGGGTTTCTTTCGGCGTCAGGTGAACTTTGGTCCGGGCGGCTCCAGCGGACGATCCCTGCGAGCGGTAGGCGGCGAGTACCCAGTGGATTCCGCGATTGTCGAGCCAGAGATCTCCCTTGGCCACGGAGCGCAGACAATCGACCAGCAGTTCCGGTTCGATCTCGCGCGACACAATGGCATGGGCGCCGCGGCGGAACAATTCCAGAGTAAGTTCTTCTTGCGGTTCCGGGATGACGACTACGACCCGCAGTGCTGGATTCTGTTTGAGAAGTTCGGAAACCGCCTCCACCGGGTTAGGCGCCAGTTCGGCTTCGAAAAGCAGAATGTCCGCCGAAAATTTCTTAGCCGCAGAAAACGCCTGGGCTACTGTCTCGGCCTGCCCCACCACCCGAACATCATCTTCCAGCGCAAAAATCTTGCGCAACCCCGCCCGGAAGATGGCTTGCGTATCCGCAACGATCACCCGGATGAACTGTCCGTTTCCTTCTGCCTCGTGCGGCTTGCCGGTATTTTCTTCCATCCCCACCGGTACGCTTGCCATCGTTGCTCGCCCCTCAGCGGCGGTCAAACCGGTATTCGTCGATCACTACGCCAATTCCCTTGTGTTGCCCTTCATCGGCGCTTCGTACCACCCGGCCCCGGCACTCCACTTGCACATCGGATTCGGACCCGAGCACCTCGGCGGGAAGCGAAATGGTAAAGCTCACCGTGGATCCCAACGGCATATCCGATTCCATCTGGAACAGAACACCGTTGGCGGAAATGTTCTCGGTTTCGGTGCGGCTCTCGCCGGCAGTGGACTTCACCGAGATCGGCAGTTTGATGGGGAAACGTGTCGCGCCTTGCATGTCCTGATAGCTGGCGCGCGCAACCTTGCTTTCGGTCTTCTCAGTAGCGGCCGATTGTGAAGTTGCCAGGGCGTTGTTCTCCTGCGATTCCCCATGTTCCGTAAATGGGCCCGTATTCGACATCACGCCCGAAGATTACACCCCGGAATTCACCTTGGAAAGTTACTGAAGTCATGGAACTGTAAGGACTTAGGCCTTTTACTCCATCGACTTGCGGGGCCCGTGCGTCCCAGGGAGTAAAAGGTCGCGGCATCGCCATCCCTGCAGTGGCAGACGTTCCTACGTCCGGCTGCATGGAACGCGGCGATCGCCGTACTCCAATCGCAGATGCGGTAGACTTCCGGGGTGACGAACCGGCGAGTCCTGACCTATGTGCTGGCGGCAGTCATCCTGGCTGGAATGCGGTTTCTCCTTGCCCGAGCCAATCGTCGCCGTGCTCCTTTCTTTCAACCCGAACTGACGGAGCGGAACACGTGGAGGGTAGAACAACTCCTGCTCGGCAGCTTCCTCACCCTGTTTGCTGAGCTCGCGTTCATCCGATGGATCGCAGTCGAGGTGATGGTATTCGCCTATTGCAAGAACCTCGCGCTCCTGCTTTGTTTCGTGGGCTTCGGTCTGGGCTGCGCGCTGGCCAGCAAACCGGTGCGCTGGTTGACCGGCATCAATGCATTCTTTGGACTGTTGCTGGTGATCCGGTTGCCCTGGGCCGGGATAACCTGGCAAAAGCTGTCTCAAAATCTGGGCGCTGGCGCCGATGTCGCGATCTGGAATGCCGGCGGTGCCTGGAACTGGCCGAACTTTCTGATCGCGGCCCTCCTGGCCGCCGTTCTTTTCCTGCTGCTGGTCTGGATATTCATACCGCTGGGTCAGATCGTCAGCCGGCAAATGAACCTCGCGCCCAAGCCGCTGCTCGGTTATTCCTGGAACCTGCTGGGCAGTCTGGCCGGAATTCTAGGCTTCCTGGCTGTAAGCCGTTTGATGCTCCCTCCCTGGGTCTGGCTGGGAACCCTGCTGGTGGGCCTGGCGCTGCTCCAGTCCACAAAACGGGAACGGACGCTGGTGCTGAGTCTGATCGTTCCCCTGGTGCTACTGCTGACGGAGCCTTCGACCCGCGACCACTTCAGCATCTGGACACCGTATCAGCAGATCGAATACGCCCAGGCTTACATCGCTCCGGGAGAACTCCGGCAGGGCTATTTGCAGGTCAACCACTCGGGGTATCAGTCGATCGTAAACCTCTCTGACGGTTTTCTCGACCGCCATCCCGGTTTACTGAAGGAAGCCAGGGACGACAATCCTTACAATCTTCCTTTCCGGTTTGCCAAAGCTGCGCCTGCCGTCTTGATTGTGGGATCAGGAACCGGCAATGATGTGGCCGCCGCCCTGCGTCACCAGAGCGTCTCCGTGGATGCGGTGGAGATTGACCCCGCGATCCTGACCATCGGCAAGCTGCGCCATCCTGAGCACCCCTACGACTCTCCGCGCGTCTCGGTACACCTCACCGATGCGCGCGCCTTCCTCAAGCGCACTGCCCAGCAGTACGACCTGGTGCTGTTCGGCCTTCTGGATTCTCACACCCAGCTTTCCGACTATGCGAACATGCGGATCGACAACTTCGTGTACACCCGTGAGTCGTTCCGCGAAGCTAAAGCCCGCCTGAAACCCGACGGAGTGCTGTTCGTGAAATTTTATGTGGACCATTTCTGGATGGCGCGCCGTCTATCCGAGATGTTGCAGGATACTTTCGGCAAACCTCCCGTGGTGTTCCGTGCCCCCTCTAGCTATGCCGCGCAGGCGGTGTGCTTTGTCATTTCTGCTTCGGACCGCGTCGAGGAAAGACTCGCTGCGGATCAGCGTCTGCAAGCGTTCACCTTCGTCAATCGCATGGAGCCGTCCGGGCCTGAGGTTCCCATCACCACCGATGACTGGCCCTACCTCTACCAGGAGGAGAGGCGGATTCCGCGCGCATATTTTTCTTTGGCGGTGATCGTCACCCTGCTGGCGGTAGGGCTTTATTGGCAGATTCCTGAAGCCGGCCGGAAACTGCCTTCGCCATTCTTCTTCAGCATGGGTGCGGGTTTCCTTCTCCTGGAAACCCAGGTCATCAGCCGGTTGGCGCTTTACTTCGGGACCACATGGCAAGTCAACGGCATCGTAATCTTCGCCGTGTTGACAGCTTTGCTGATTGCCAATGTAGTCGTGGAACACACTTGCGGGGAGATTCCACGGCTCTGGAACGTAATTGCGTTGCTCGCGGCGCTGCTGGGCCTGTTCTGGCTTCCTTATGGCCGAATCCCGGGCTCGCCGGCCATGGTGGGCGCCGTTCTCGCGGTAGCCTTCACGGTGCCCGTTTTTCTGGCTGGCTTGCTGTTCTCCTCCGAGTTCCGCACTGTGAAATCGCCGGGTACGGCGCTGGGAGCGAATATCCTGGGTGCGGTGTTGGGAGGCTTGTTGGAAAACCTCTCTTTGATAATCGGGATGCGGGCGCTCCTGTTGCCCGCGGTTGCCCTATATGGCGTCGCCGGGCTCGCGCTGTGGCGTCGCAAGGCTGGGACGTAAGAAAGCATCAACGTAGGCGCGGGCGTCCTCGCCCGTGCGGAACATGGCCCGCTCAGAACTTCGTCACTTCCGTGAAGTTGAAGTCCCTCACTTTCATCGCGGGCACCACCATGTCAAAGGTTTCTTCCCCGCTGGCGCGAACCGGCGCTCCCATCCCCTCCACATTCGACAGCATGTGGATGAGGCTCTCGTTGAAGCGGAAATTGAGAATCCCATACCGTACTTTCCCGCCTTCCACGTAGAACGTCCCGTCGCGCGTCATCCCCGTAAGGATCTTTTCATAAGGATCGACTTCGCGGATATACCATAGCCGCGTAACCAGAACCCCACGTTCGGTCGACGCAATCATCTGCTCGACCGTCTGCGGGTTCCGCGGGCTTCCAAATACGAGGTTCATAGGAGCTTCGCCGATTTCATTGGGAAGCGGAAACCCGTGTCCCGTCGGCTCGATGGGGCCAACCTTGTCTTTGTGCTCAGCGTTCCTCATTTTCTCGGCACTGGCCCGAGCGTAGACTAGCCGCTTCACCACTCCGTTCTCGACCAACCGCACCCGCTGGCGGCCCACGCCCTCTCCATCAAACGGCGGGCCCGATTGCAGGGCATGCCCGGCGTCGTCCCAAATGTTGACTTCATCTCCGAACAGCTTCGTCCCGACACGATTGTTCAGAAACGATCGTTGATCGAGGATCGCCAGCCCGCCGAAGTCATAAAACATGAAGCCAACCATGTCGAGCACCGCGGCCGGTTCGAGGATAACGGTGTACTTCCCTGCTGGAATCTCACGCGGCTTGGCCGAGGCCAGCGCCTTCTCCGCGGCAATTTGCGCCAGTGCTTCGCCATCGAGATTGGCAACATTCGGCGAGTTGGATTTCTGCCACCCCGAGGAATCCTTCCCCAGCAGGGTGATCGAAATCTCCGAGGATGTCTGAGCATGCCACGCGGCGAGGCCCCGGGAATTGAACACGCCTTCGATCGTCTCGGCGTTGTAGAAAATCCCTGCCGCAGTGAGCTTGTGTTTCCCCGCAACCGAGACCATCTTCTTCACCGTTTCCGCGCGCTGCTGGGGTGTAATTCTGGCGGTATTCTCGAAGTGCCGGCTCGGCATTGCTGGCGCAGAGCGCACCCCCTCGCCCGCCTTCGGCACGGGGAGCAAATCGGGATCGGACTGCTGCACTTTCGCCAGGCTTTCCGAGGCCCGCACAACCCTTCTCAAGCTGTCGTCATCGAGTTTGTTGGTCGCAGCCCGCGCCGTTCGGCCATCAAACACCGTGCGGACGGAGACCAATACATTCTCTTCAGCGACGTTCTGATGGATGACGTTGTTGGCAAAGCGAGTGAGCGCGTTGTTGGTTCCAGAGATCAGCACTTCGACTTCGTCGGCAGTCGAATGCTTCCGGATGCGTTCGAAAATGTCAGCGGCTTGGTTTTTGTTCAGCATTCAGTGTTTTTAGACTGACGGCCACTTTCGAAGCAGCAACAGGCCGGCGAAGAAGACCACAACTATCGATCCAAGGTGGAGGTGACCAGTGTTCGTGCGCGGCCAGTACATGACAGCCGCCAGGAATGCAGCCGCGGTTACGATCTCCACTACTCTTCGGGCTATGCGTCTCCTCTCCATCAACCTCCGGTCCAAATTTCTTTAGGTCGGCGGCAACGCCTACATTTTCAACAATCTAATAAAGCACCTTCCGGCAGCATATGTCGCGGCTTGAGGACCAAATGCCAAATGCTAGGTGCCAAGTGCTAACTGCTTTTGTGACCACCGTCACGTCCCGCGATACGCACTCCCCACCCTGATCTTCGCAAACCGCGCAGGCGCCGCTCCATGTCCCGTGCCCATGACTTGCGCCGGCTGTCCTTTGCCGCAATGCGGCACTCCCCATAGAACCCACTCATCGCGAGAGCAGATCGCGTTCATGGAATTCCAGAACTCCGTCGTAATTCCGGAGTACGAGGGATTCTTCAACATGCGAGTGCGCTTGCCGTTCTTGATCTCCCAACCGATCTCGCAGCCAAACTGAAAGTTGTAGCGCTTGTCGTCGATCGACCAGGAGCGGTTGGTCTCCATCTCAATGCCTTGGTCCGTTTCGGAAATAAGCTGTTGCCGGTTCAGCGGCTTTTCTCCCGGAAGAATGCTGACGTTGGTCATTCGGATCATCGGCAAACGGTTCCAGGCTTCCGCGCGCAAGGTTCCGCCGGAGCGCTTCAGGTCAATCGTGTGCGCGGTTTCTCGCGAGCTCAGATATCCCGTAAACAACCCGCGGGTAATGATCGGGATGCACTGCGCCGGAACCCCTTCGTCGTCGAAGGCGAACGTGCCCAGACCCGGACCATGCTCCTGGCGGGCGTCGGCGACGATGTTCACCAGGGCGCTACCATATCGCAGTTTGCCCAGTTTTTCGAGCGTCAGAAACGACGTCCCGGCGTAATTGGCTTCCATCCCCAGCACGCGGTCCAGTTCAATCGGATGGCCGACTGACTCGTGAATCTGCAAACCCAGCTGAGACCCGTCGAGGATCACGTCGAACACACCTTCCGGACACTGATCCGCCTTAAGCAGTGCAACCGCCTCTTCGCCGGTGCGGCGTGCGTTCTCCACCAGCCTCAGCTCATCAATGAGTTCGTATCCTTTGTTCTGCCACTGCCCGGCAAAGGAATTCGGATACGAGCGCTTCTGAATCTCATTTCCGGCAAACGCATAGGCGGTGTATCCGGCGCCCACGGTGTACTTGGTCTGATGAATGTTCGCGCCTTCGGTCGAGACGAACCAGATCTCCTCGCGGCGGAAATTCATGTTGGTTTCCGCCAGGGTGATGCCCGTCGCCGAGCGCAGTTCGGAGTCCGCCTTCAACAGCAGCGCAATGTTCTGCTCGACCGAAGTGGTGAACGGATCGATCTGGCAGGGGCTGGTCCACTCGGCGGTGGCCGCCTTCTCCGGGGCAAGTCGAATGTCACGCTCTTTGACTCGCGCCGAAGATCTGGCAATTTCAACCGCCTTGGCCGCGGTTGCTTCGACGGCGGCGCGGCTCAGATCGTCCGAGGCGGCGAATCCCCAGGCGCCGTCGGCAATCACTCGAATGCCGATTCCGAGCGACTCGGAATCCGAAGCGCTGCCGACTTTCCCATTCTTGGAGGAAAGCGCCCGGTTACGCTCGCCGGCAATACGCGCCGCAGCGTACGACGCGCCGCGAAGTTCGGCGATGTTCAGGGCCCAGGAGGCAATCTCTTGCATGGCGGAAAGTTCAAATTTACCACAGGAGGGCGGAGAGACGAGACTCCGGACCGTGGCCCTTGGGTTTGTCGATTCGTGAAACCCAAGCGCTCGCAGCGCCATACGAGTGCATGGATTCCTCGTTCGAGGGCCGGCGCTGCGCGCAGACTCCGCTCCCTCAGGATGACGGGGCGTTCTTGGATGATACCCGCCTCACCCTCCCCTGTGATCCCCGACACAGACCGCCGCCCATCCTTAAGGCTTCAATACTGGGTTGGACAAATTATCCGCGGACGGAGTACTCCGCCCGCGAGGAGACAATCATGACGACAGCTGTTCTGGACAAGAAAGCCGATCTCGCTGGCCCGGGGATCGGCGATTACAAGGAACTGGAAAAGATTCTGCCCAAGGACTACCGGTCCCTGCTCGGCCCGAAAGAGACCCAGCAGGCCATCTTCCATGTGAAGCGATACATCGAAGACAACCTCTGCAAACAACTCAACCTGACGATGGTAGAGGTTCCCCTCATCGTCGACGTGGAGAGCGGCGTCAATGACATGCTGGACCGCGACGGCTCGCGCACTCCCATCCAATTCCACATCTCCAACGACCGCAATCTGCATCCCATCGATGCCCAGGTCGTTCAGGCCGCCACCAAGTGGAAACGGGTCGCGCTCAAGCAGTTTGAGTGCAAGCCCGGCGAGGGCCTCTGTACCGACATGCGCGCCGTCCGCAAGGACTATTTCCTCGACCACGACCACTCCGCGTATGTGGACCAGTGGGATTGGGAACGCACCATCACCGCCGAGCAGCGCAATCTGGACTTCCTGAAGGATATCGTGCAGAAGATCTGGAAGGTGATCGTGGGTGCGGAGAAATATGCGCAGGAGATGTTCCCGCAACTCGCCGACTACCGCTATCCCAATCTGCCCGAGCAACTGACCTTCCTGCACGCGGAAGAGATTCTCGACATGTATCCCGACTTGCCGCGCAAGCAGCGGGAGACGGAAGTCCTGCAGAAACATCCGGCCGTGTTCATCATCGGCATTGGCTGGCCGTTGAAGGACGGCTATCCGCACGAAATGCGCGCCGCCGATTACGATGACTGGGTCACCGACACGCACGACCAGACGCACAAGGACACTCACGGCCTGAATGGCGACATCCTGGTCTGGAACCATGTGACCAAGCGTCGCCACGAACTGACGTCCATGGGCATCCGCGTAACTGCCGAAACCCTGAAGAAACAGTTGCAGCTGTCCAATCAAACCGACTTCATGAAGCTGCCCTATCACAAGGCGATCCTGAACCACGAGATTCCACTGTCGATCGGCGGCGGAATCGGCCAGTCGCGCACCCTGATGGCGCTGCTGAGAAAGGCCCACCTGGGCGAAGTCAGCGTCACCGTTTGGCCGAAGATTTTGAAAGAAATGTGCGCCAAGAAGCATATCTTCGTGCTGGAGTAGTTCGGAGTTAGTAGCTGGGAGTTTGTGATCGGATGCCCCCACCCTTTGCGCGTTCTGCGCAGAGGGTGGGGCTTTTCTGTCAGAGCCTCGATGTCGGCGCGAGCGTCTGCGCTCGTGCATTCGGCGGCCACTTGTCATCCGCTTGCGGGCCACTCGCTGACCTCGTTCCCGAAATGGGACGGGGTTTACTGTTTACTATCGAGTACTCCCCCTCCCCCTGGGTCTAGTGGAATCATCAGATTACGGAGATTTTCCCGGCAAAATCTAGACCCCAAAGGGGTTGCAGGCAAAATCTAGAAAACATGGGAGTTACGGGTGGTCGCGACGGGCTTGCGTTCCCGTTTTGGAACCGGCCGGCAATCCGACACCAGCAAATTGTCAAAGATCGTTGGTTCTCTATAAGATAATATATGTTAATACATATTATCCTGCAAGAAACACATGGTCAATGGGAAAGTGCGCGGCGAAGGGCAGGGACACCCTCCGGAGCAGGATTGGGGGAAAGGGCCAGCCCCTTGCTAGTTTGGGCCTTGACGATTGGCTCGCTCAGTAGCAGAATCATCCCGTCCGTCCTCCCCCTGCCAGAGCGGCCGCCCAGTCAGGTTGGGCCTGCTAGTTGGTTTTGCTAGAGCTCGAATCGTTAAGGATCTCGTGAAGAATATGCGAAGTTTTTGGCTCTTTGTCTTCATATCCCTGATGTTGTCTTTGCCTGCCGCTGGAGCCGACCAGCACCGGGCGGCACGGCTGGCCGACCTGCCTATAGCAGCACAGCCGGGGATTTCCGCGGCTCTGGGCCAGGATCTTGCCGAGTACCACCTGCAAGAGGCGGCGGTGGGTTTTAGCGCGGTGAATCCGGAGCAGAACTTGACCGTGCATTTTGCCGGTGATGGGGCCGAGGTGGAGCGTGGCAGCACCCGCTGGCAAATGACGGTGCGGGGCTATGGCTACAATGGTGGACTGCGCCCGGTGAGCAGTGTTGCGGCTACCCTGGTGAATTCGAATCGGGTGGAGTACCGGCATGGTTCGTTCACCGAATGGTATGTGAACCGGCCGGTGGGGCTGGAACAGGGATTCACGTTGAATGCGCCCCCCAGCGCGAGAGACGGCGGGACGCTGACCATCGCGTTGTCGCTCCCCGAAACTCTGAACGTCGCGCTCGATAAGGACGGTACGAGCCTGACGCTGGACGGAAAGGCAAAGAACTCTGGGCTGCGCTACACCGGGCTTGCCGCTCACGACCAAACCGGAAAAGAACTGCACGCATGGCTTGAGCTGCACGACCATCAACTGTGGTTGAAGGTTGACGATGCTGGAGCCCGCTACCCGGTGGTGATCGATCCCTGGGTGCAGGCCGGAAAACTGACTTCTTCCGACGGAGCGCAGGACGACCTGTTTGGCTATTCCGTGGCTGTGAGCAGCGACGGCAGTACGATTGTAGTGGGTGCGCCGAACGCCACGGTGAACACGTCATATCAGGGCGCGGCTTATGTGTTCACTCAACCGGCGTCCGGGTGGAGCACAAACACACAGACTGCGAAGTTGACCGTTGGGTCCAAGGTCCTGCCTGTGAGTTCGTTCGGTGTATCAGTAGCTGTAAACAATGAGGCCATCGCAGTCGGCGCGCCAGACTCCGCCGGCTATAGGGGTGCGGTCTTTGTGTACGAGGAACCGCAAGGCGGTTGGGTAAGCACGGGCCAATTCAATGCCGAGTTAACCGCTTCAGACGGTGCCCCTTTTTCTGGGTTGGGCGATTCCGTTTCCGTCACGGTCGACCCGTTTACGGGGCGGATCGCTGTGGCCGCGGGAGCGCCGGGCCAGAATGCCTCGCAGGGTTCAGTGTATGTTTTTGTCAAGCCCGGCGTAGCCTGGACCTCAGAAACACAAACTGCGGAACTGATGGCATTGGACGGAAGAGCCGGGGACGCGCTGGGGAAATCCATGGCGATGTCGGGTAACACTGTCGCGGCTGGGGCTTTTTCTGCCTCGGTTGGGCAAGGCGCGGCATATGTTTTCGTCGAACCGGCCGACGGCTGGGCGAGTGAGCCGCAAGAGACGCAAACCGCCGCGTTGACTGCTTCTGACGGGGCTCCCGACGACTGGTTCGGCTGGTCGATTTCGTTCGCCAACGGCACCGCACCAACCGTTGCGGTCGGCGCTCCGTACCACGGAACAAACAACACCGGAGGCGCGGCTTATGTGTATGTGGAACCGACAAACGGCTGGACGAGCATGACTGAGACCGCCGAGTTGAGCGCGGGCCTCACCCAGTATTGGTTGCTTGGCGCGTCCGTGGCTGTCAGCGGCGACGGAACCACGATTGTGGCCGGCGCTCCTCTGGCGGAAAACGGAACACAAACGGGCATCGTTTACGGGTTTGTTGAGCCAGCGACCGGTTGGGCTACCACCACGACGCCGAGCTTCACGCTGACGGCCAAAGACGAAAGCAGCGACGACGAATTTGGCTATTCAGTAGCGCTCGGCGGTAGCGGCAGCGACAGCGCGCTGGTCGCAGGCTCGCCATTCGCGGCAGTCGGAGTCAACGAATACCAGGGCGCTGCGTACGTCTTTACGGACAGCGGGTCATTAAGGAGCGGCGGCCATACCGGCCAGGCGACATCGACTCCTCCCGGAGGAGTTCTGCCGAAGGACACCTTACTGAGCCGGGAGAGCTCCGCCACCATCGACGCTGAGATTCAGAAGGGTGAGTATGTCATTCCGAGCACCTTTTTCGGAATGCACATCAACAAGCTCTCCACTCCCTGGCCGAACGCCTATTTTGCCAACCTGCGACTACAAGACAGCTTCGTCAACTGGTCCGAGATCGAGACGGTGCCCGGGTTCTACGACTACACCTATCTCGACGACTGGATTTCGGAAGCCGCCAACAAAGCTACGTTGCTGTACACGTTCGACGGCGTTCCGGATTTTTATTCCAGTGTTCCGGATGGTAAGCCCAATTGCACGCCGGCGACGTGCTGCGCCTACGCGGTGGGGGCGTGCTATCCGCCGAAGGATCTGGGCGCAGACGGCAGTGGAACGGACGCGGCATTTATCAATTTTGTGACGGACCTAGTGCAGCACAACGCCGAGATGGGAAACCGGATCCAGTACTGGGAAATCTGGAACGAACCCAACCAGCAAAACTTCTGGAATCCCACCGACAGCAGCAAGCCCTACAGCCAGTTGCTCCGCATGGCGGCAGACGCGAGCGCAATCATCAAGGCAGCCAATCCGAACGCCGTGATACTCACCCCTGCCCCGGTAGGCTGGTCCGCAAGCAATTGCTGCCCCGCTGCCACGTGGATGAATGGGTATCTGAAAGCGCTCAACACGGGAGGCGCCTACTGCCCCCCTAGCGGGCAATGCCCCCAACCCGATGTAATTTCCTTTCATGGCTACCTCAACAGCCCATGGGGAATGGGTGACTTCCCAGTCGCGGAAAACGAAGCGACGCTCATCCAGCAGATGAAGGCGACGGTGCCGCAGGCCGCTAAGCCTTTGTGGATCAGTGAAGGCGGCTGGGGTAACATCGTTGAGGACAGATTCAGCGATGCCGTGCTGCAGACGGCATTTCTTGCCCGCTACATGCTGTTGCAGCAGTCAATGGGGATTGCCCAAGGCTATTGGTATCAGTGGGACAGCCAGGTGGGTATCGGCACGCTGTGGCAGGGCCCCTTGGCAGACAATCTGCGCCTTGCCGGTTATGCGTACAACTCCATCTGGAACTGGACGGCGGGGGCGACCCTGACCAATGCCTGCGCTCCCCAGAAGGGCAGCACGTCTGTGTGGGTTTGCAAGTACTCGCGGTCAAATCCCGCTGGTTACAAGGCAGAGATTGTGTGGAATGCTAATGGGGACTCTACCTATGTCTTGTCGGAGAAGTTCCCCCAGTATTGTGATTTGAAGGGCAACGTAACGGCGATCAAGAAGAAAACGGTGCCAATCGGAATCTGGCCGATCCTGCTGGAAAACAAAAAACTGGGCCAAAGCGCATGTCTGCAGTGAATCGGCGATGAGTGGTCAATGAACCACGGGCCTCGGCGAGCCCAAGAAACATCAACGACAAAGGCAGCGCACAAGAGTGTCCGCCCCCACGCGCGCCGAACTTCAGTGCGAACTTACGTCATCTCCTTTGCTCCGCGGGTAATCCACATGCGGTCCCATCCGTTACTTGCTCACTCTCCTTGCCAGGGTGCACTCTCGAAATGTGGGAAGTCTCAACCAGATTGCTGCGCTTCAACCCGCCGAATCGGACTACTGGAGCGGCTTGCGCAGAGGTCGCACAATTCGTTCGCATAAAAGGGGGATGTTGATGAAGGCAATGAAAGTATGCTCTTTGTTTGCACTATTGATGATGTTCGCGGCGGCGACACCTGCATTCGCCGTGCTTCCTGTGGGCGTCGCTACCATGAGCGGCGTCTATTCGTTCCAGGTCATCGGAGTGTCGCAGCAGTGGGGCTACTACAGCGGCAGCACCTGGGTAAACGCCAGCGGCACCTGCCCCAACCCGGTATCCAAGGGTGGTTGCGTCAACCTGTCGTTCGCCAAGATCAGCGTCGGAACCATCTCGTTTGACGGAAAAGGCCATGCGGATTTCCTGACCTTCGTCAACTATGGTCAAGGTGGTAGCGGCAGCGGTGGCCCCAAGGTTGGCGTGTTGTATCCCTACGCCGTCTCGGGTCAGACGGGCACGCTCACCGTCACCGGTACAAACGGTGGCGTCGTTTCCATGACGCTCGGCAGTTTCAACGCGGCGGGCATCGCCACAGTGGTGCAGTTCTTGATTCCCGACACCAACCCGAGCATTGGCACGGCGGTATTGAAGTAGGCGCGCTTCCATCCATCCAGGGTGCCCCACCCTTGTCTCTTCGCTCTTTGGAGAGACAGGGTGGGGATTTTCACGTAGATGGCCAACCTGCCCTGGCGTTTACAAACACCCGCAACGACGCTCACGCCCACACAGGCAAACGGGGCAGCTCACGCCGCCCCGCAATCCTAACTACTAGCTGCCAGCTACTACGTTCCCTCACTCCAGCCGGCCAGATACTCTTCCTGCTCCGGTGTAAGGCGGTCGATCTTGATCCCCATCGACTCCAGTTTCAGCTTGGCGACGCGCTTGTCGAGTTCGTCGGGAACCTTGTAGACCCGCTTCTCCAGCGTCTTGGCGTTCTTCACCATGTACTCGACGGAGAGCGCCTGGTCGGCAAAGCTCATATCCATTACTGACGGTGGATGACCCTCGGCGGCGGCCAGGTTGATCAGACGTCCTTCGCCCAGCAGGTTAATCTTGCGGCCATCTTTCAGCGAGTACTCTTCGACGTAAGTGCGGGTGGTGCGCTTGGAAGAAGACATCTTTTCGAGCGCGGGAATATCGATTTCGACGTTGAAGTGGCCGGAGTTGGAAATGATCGCCCCGTCCTTCATCAGTTCGAAGTGTTCTTTCGCCAGCACACTCTTGTTGCCGGTCACGGTGCAGAACACATCGCCCAGCTTCGCGGCTTCGCCCATCGACATCACGCGGAAGCCGTCCATTACCGCTTCCAGCGCCTTGGTCGGATCGATTTCGGTGATAATCACCTCCGCGCCGGCGCCGCGAGCGCGGCTGGCCAAACCACGGCCGCACCATCCGTAGCCCGCCACCACGAACTTTGATCCGGCAAGCAGGAAGTTGGTCGCGCGGATGATGCCGTCAATGGTGGACTGGCCGGTGCCGTAGCGGTTGTCGAACAGATGCTTGGTATCGGCGTCGTTGACGGCGACGATGGGGAAGCGCAGCACGCCTTCTTTCGCCATGGCGCGCAAACGGATCACGCCGGTGGTGGTCTCTTCGGTGCCGCCGATGACGTGGGCCAGCGCGTCCTGCCGCTTGGTGTGGAGCACGGTCACCAGGTCCGCTCCATCATCCATGGTGATGTTCGGATTGTGGTCCACCGCTGCCAGGATGTGGCTGTAGTAGGTGTCGTTGTCCTCGCCCTTGATGGCGAACACGGGGATGTTGTGATCGCGCACCAGGCTGGCCGCGACGTCGTCCTGGGTGGAAAGCGGGTTCGAGGCGCAAAGCACCACTTCCGCGCCGCCATCGCGCAAGGCGATCGCCAGGTTGGCGGTTTCCGCGGTGACGTGCAGGCACGCCGAGATCCGGGTGCCGCGCAGCGGCTGGTTCTTGATGAATTCCTTGCGGATGATCTGCAGGACCTTCATTGACTGGTTGGCCCACTCAATGCGTTTCTTTCCCAGGTCCGCCAGTTCCAGATTCTTGATGTCGCAACTTACTTGCGTCGGTGTAGTTGACATAACTCTCCTGTGGCGCTGAATGCCAGTTAGTTTGTAGCGCCGCCGTCCCGGCGCTACCGCGGCTACTTGCGAACCGCATGCGGAACTGATTGATGTATCCCGGCGTCGCTGGCCAGCTTGGCCGCTTTGTCGGTCAATTCCCAAGTGAAGTCGGGATCGTTGCGGCCAAAATGCCCGTAGGCCGCGGTCTTGCAATAAATGGGCCGCCGCAGTTTCAGAGACTCGATGATGGCCTTGGGCGTCAGCTTGAAATGCGCGCGTACCAGGTCCGGAATGATCGCCTTGTCCACTTTCTCCGTTCCAAACGTGTCCACCAGCACGCTGACCGGTTCGGCCACGCCGATGGCATATGCCAGCTGCACTTCGCAGCGGTCGGCCAATCCAGCGGCAACAATGTTTTTGGCAATGTGCCGCGCCATGTAGGCGGCGGAACGGTCCACCTTGGTCGGGTCCTTGCCGCTGAAGGCGCCACCGCCGTGCCGCCCCATGCCGCCGTAAGTATCGACAATGATCTTGCGGCCGGTCAGACCGGTATCCCCCATCGGCCCGCCGATGACAAAACGTCCGGTCGGGTTGATGTGGTACTTGGTGTCTTCATCCAGCAGATGCGCAGGGATGGTTGTCTGGATGACGTGCTTGAGAATGTCGCCCCGGAGTTCGTCATTGCTGACCGTCTCCGAATGCTGGGTCGAAACCACCACCGCATCCACGCGCACCGGCTTGCGATGCTCGTCGTATTGCACGGTGACCTGGGATTTGCCGTCGGGACGGAGGTAGGGAAGCTTGCCGTGCTTGCGGACTTCCGAGAGGCGCATGGTGAGCTTGTGCGCCAGCGAAATCGGGGCCGGCATCAGTTCCGGGGTTTCGTTGCAGGCGTAGCCGAACATCATGCCTTGGTCGCCGGCGCCGCCGGTGTCTACTCCCATGGCAATGTCGCCGGATTGCTTGTTGATGCTCGAGATCACCGCGCAGGTATTCGAGTCAAAACCGTAAAGGGCGTTATCGTATCCGATAGATGAGATGGTGCCGCGCACCAGGGTCTGGAAGTCGACGTAAGCCTTGGTGGTGATCTCTCCGGCGATGACCACCAGGCCGGTTGCGGTCAAGGTCTCGCAGGCTACGCGGCTGGATGGGTCTTCGGCGATGCAAGCGTCCAGAATGGCATCGGAAATCTGGTCGGCGATCTTGTCGGGATGACCTTCCGTCACGGATTCGGAGGTGAAAAGGGTGCGGTTTTTCGTGGTCAATGAAGTCTCTCCTTCAGAGAACTAGACTGCAAACCGGGCGGGGCAAATCCAGA
The DNA here is from genome assembly GCA_963715675.1 of uncultured Acidobacteriota bacterium. Taxonomy (GTDB): domain Bacteria; phylum Acidobacteriota; class Terriglobia; order Terriglobales; family Acidobacteriaceae; genus DASVWZ01. The sequence continues at coordinate 5,197,646 of OY970265.1, read as the reverse complement.
TTACAGCGTGCACAATGAGTTGTTTGCGGTCTTAATAAAATTACCAGAGAAGGCGGGGCCACGCAACGGCTTTACTCGTGGAGGTCAGTTCCGTCAGTGAATGGAGATGGGCGGGAGTTGGACGGGTTTGGCGCGGGATTAGACGGGCGAGGGTACAGGCACTGTCGCGAGATCCCTCACTCGGCTGGACTGCGCCGAGTAAATGGAGCAACCTGTCGACGCGGCCTAGTGGCTTCGTATGCAGCCTGGTTCTTGGCTACGGCTGCGGCGCTGGGGTTGCCTCCGTCACTTCCAGCCCCTCCGTGCCAAAGACCAGCGACTTGAGCTCTCCTGCGGCTCCCTGAGGCGGCAGGGGCTTGCCGTTGAAGGCAAAATCCAGCCCACCGACATTGCCCGCCTTTACCACGATCTGACTATGGGCTCTCACGGATTTCAGTGCGGGAGCAACAAAAGTCCCCTGCAACACGGTTTTTCCATCGGAACTGATCGAGAGCCACGAGTCCTCACGCACGTTCACGCGAACGCTGAAGTAAGGGCCCGCAGCAGCGGTGGCCTCCGGGGCGATCGAAGCAGTCGCAGTTCCTACCGGTTCGGGACGACCTTCCTTCTTTGCGGCGACAGGAGGATGGTTCGTTTCTGATGCGCCGGACACCGCCTGGCTTACAGGGGGCTGAGGCTCGGGCAGGATCGCCTGCGGCGCGGAGAGGCCGGCAACGGCATCGCGCGGCGGACGGCTCGTTTTGTGAGATTGCCGCGAATAAAATCCCCAGGCGGCCAAGCCCACGGCAACCGCCACCAGCACAAGGGCGAACCATCCCCACGGAAGATCCGCAGCGGCGCTCCGTTCGCGGAGTTCCACAACGCGATTCAGGATCTCGTTGTCATTTTGAGGTTCGGGTTGGCTGGGCTCGGTGGCCGCGAGATAGTCGGCAATCGCCTTCTCATCGTCGACTCCCACCGCCCGCGCGTAGGCGCGGATGAATCCCTTGGTGAAAATTCCGCCGGGCAACTGATCGTAGTGGTCTTGTTCGAGAGCGCGCAGCAGGCGGGTGCCGATCTTGGTGGACTGAGACAGTTCCTCCAGGGTGACGCCGCGTTGCTCGCGCGCTTGCTTCAGTTCCGCGCCCAACGATGCCATTCGACGGGCCCTCCAGCCCCATGGAATCTGTACAGGCTAGCCGTTCCCATCAAATATATGGCATGCAGTCACTGCCCGGCGATGAAATATTTCATGCAGCGACCAACTCCGGCGTAAACACTGGATTCCCCCAATCTCCGCAAAAACACGTGCCTTGCCGGGTTCGGGTTACCAAGGTTTGGTGATCCCTGGACGCAAAGGCCGTATAATTTTAAGACTCCGGAAGAACTTTTGGGGTTGATGTTCATGAGCAAGACTGTACCCGCCGATCGCAGCCGGCTGACCCAAGAACTCGCGATTTTCCATGACGTTGCCAAGGCCCTGACCTCGTCCTTGGACCTGGATTCCATTCTGCAAACCATCATGGAGAAAGTGGCGGAGTACTTCCGTCCCGACACCTGGTCTCTGCTGATGGTGGACGAGGAACACAACGACCTTTATTTTGCCATCGCCGTGGGAAGCGCTTCCGAGGCATTGAAGGATGTTCGTCTGAAGATCGGGGAAGGCATCGCCGGTCATGTCGCCAAGCACGGCGAAAAACTGATTGTGCCGGACGTTTATGCGGACCCGCGTTTCGCCAGCCGCATCGACGAAATGACCCAGTGGGAAACCCGCTCCATCATCTGCTTCCCTCTGCAATCCCGCTTGCGCGTGCTGGGCGTCATTCAACTGGTCAATGTAGACATGGAACACTTCGGGCAGCAGGGCGTGTTTTTTCTGCAAGCGCTGTGCGACTACGCCGCCATTGCGATTGAGAATGCCCGGGCGGTGGAGAAGATTCAGGAACTCACGATCACGGACGACTGCACCGGCCTCTACAATGCCCGCCATCTGTACAAGACGCTGGAAACCGAGGTCTACCGTTCCGCCCGCTTTGGCTACGAGTTCACCGTTCTGTTCATCGACCTCGACTACTTCAAGCAGGTCAATGACACTCACGGGCATCTGATCGGCAGCAAGCTGCTGGCCGAGATCGGATACCTCATCAAAGCTCAGCTTCGCCTGATTGATTTCGCGTTCCGGTATGGCGGCGACGAGTTTGTGGTCCTGCTCCCGCAAACCGGAAAAGATTCCGCCCTGGTGGTTGCCAAGCGCTTACGCGACAGCCTGCGCACCAGCTTGTTCTGCCGCCAGGAGGGCCTGAATCTGAACGTGCGCGCCTCCATCGGAATCGCCACCTATCCGCACGACGCCAAGACGCCCCACGACATCATCCGCCAGGCCGACGGCATGATGTACATGGTGAAGAACAGCACCCGCGACAACATCGGAGTGGCTCAGCGCGGAGTCATGAAGTAAGGGAAGACCTCAGCCTGACCGTTCCGAGTCCCCGCAAACCTCGATCCGCGGCCTGACAGCCTGGGCATCGGGCTTTGGGAATCTTCAGTGCATATCCGGCCACAACCCCCACCCATTTGCGTGATAGTTTAGGAACATGGCACGGGAGATCTCGGCGGGCGGCGTGGTGATCCGTCGGGTTGCGGAGGCGTGGGAGATTGCGGTCATCGAGCCGCAAAAAGAGTCCCCTGCTGCATCTGCCGTCACTTCCCGGAAGAAGATCCCGAAGAAAGCGTTGCTCGCGCTGCCCAAGGGCTTGGTCGATCCGGGAGAAACCCCGGAGCAGACCGCCCTCCGCGAAGTTCTCGAAGAGACGGGTGTCGTGGCTCGCCTCATCACCAAGCTTGCCGATATCAAATATGCATACGTGCGTACCTGGGGAAACCAGGAGAGGGTCTTCAAGATTGTCAGTTTCTATTTGCTGCGCTATGAATCCGGGCAGATCGACGAAATCGCCCCCGCCATGCGCATCGAGGTCAAACGCGCATTCTGGATTCCGTTGGAAGACTCCGTCGGCAAGCTTGCCTATCGTGGAGAGAAAGATGTGGTTCGCCGCGCCCAGACCTATCTGCGGGAAGAGCCGCTGGGACAAAAGGGGTCGGAGCCACCTTCCGGCTTGTCACGTTGATAGGTGATCTACGTCACTGCAAATTACTTGCTCTTGTGATTCTGAAATCTATGTAAACATCTGACTCTAAAAGATTTATCTTGACATCCGGACCTGGGAAATCTAATCTGGTATCAACTTAATAGGGCGCATGTCGTGCCATCCTCACCCCACATCTATACGACATGCGCCCGTGTTGTTTCTGGGGCGTTCCTGTCGGCCACTCTTCGAGGCAGCGGTTGCGGCCATGACGCCGGACCGGGTTGTTCATCCGGCCGCTCCGCACACCTTGCGCCGCTTGAGAAGACCCGCTCTTTTTTTTGCCGTTGCTCACACATGGGTGTGACCAGTACTGGCAAAGATCACTGGGCAGTAGATAAACTTTTCTTGACAGGCTGCACGAAAACATGGAAGGGCACAGCCGGGACTGTCTCGCAGCATCCCGTGCGTAATGGAGCTATCACGAATGAAACGCATTCATAAAGTTGCCATTCTGGGGACCGGGACCATGGGCGCCCGCATCGCTGCCCATTTTGCCAACGCCGGCATCCCAAGTTATCTGTTCGACATCGTTCCGCCGGATGCCGACGCCCCTGGGCGAAACAAGATTGCTGCCGCCGGTCTGGAAGCCGCAAAGAAGGCGAAGCCTGCCGCGTTTATGGACGCCTCGCTGGCGCGCCTGGTCACCATCGGCAACTTCGACGATGATCTCGGCAAGCTCGCCACCGTCGACTGGATCATCGAAGCGGTCGTCGAGAATCTCGACATCAAGCGCACCCTGCTGAAGAAAGTGGAGGCGGTACGCAAGCCGGGCACGATCATCACCACCAACACCAGCGGTCTGCCCGTGGCCAAAATCGCCGAAGGTTTCTCTGACGATTTCCGGCGCTCCTGGTTTGGCACGCATTTTTTCAATCCGCCGCGCTATATGCGCCTTCTGGAGTTGATTCCCACACGGGACGCCGACCCCGCTCTCCTCGAAGCCGTCTCGCAGTTCTGCGATATGCATCTTGGAAAAGGCGTGGTCATGGCGAAGGACACGCCCAACTTCATCGGCAACCGCATCGGCACGTTTTCTGTTCTCAACGTCATCCGCTTGATGCAGGAGATGGGTCTCACCATCGAAGAGGTCGATGCGCTCACCGGCCAGGCTGTCGGCTGGCCGCGCTCGGCCACGTTCCGCACGATTGACCTGGTCGGCCTCGACATTCTCGGACACGTCGTCGGCAATATGACGCACCATGGCCATGACGAGCGCAGGGACCTCAAGCTGCCGGACTTTTTCCGCCGGATGCTCGAACGAAAATGGCTCGGCGACAAAACTCACGGCGGTTTCTACAAGAAAATCAAAGGCAGCCACGGCAAAGAAGACGAACGCCTTGCGCTCGACTGGAAGACGCTGGAATATCATCCTCGCCATAAACCCAAGTTCCCCGCCCTCGATATGGCCAAAAGTGTCGAGGAAATCGGCCCCCGCATCCGCATGTTGCTCGGAAGTGGAACACCAAAAGGGGACAAGGCGGGCGCATTTCTGTGGGCGGCATTGAGTGATCTTTGGACGTATTCCGCCAACCGCATTCCCGAGATTTCTGACTCGGTCGTCGAAATCGACCGCGCCATGCGCCTGGGCTTCAACTGGGAACTGGGCCCGTTTGAGTTGTGGGACGCGGGCGGTGTGGAAGCCACCGTCGAGCGCATGAAGCAAGAAAACCGTCCAGTCGCGGCCAACGTGGAAAAACTGCTCGCTGCCGGCAAGAAGTCCTGGTACGAAGATGATCCCAAGACCGCTTCCGGACGGAAGCACTGGGACCTGGCAACCGCCAACTGGCAACCCGTCAAGGTTCCCGGCGGCGTCTGGTCTGTGGCGGTTGCCAAAAAATCGAATGGCGTCGTGAAGAAGAATTCCGGGGCTTCGCTGGTCGATCTTGGGGACGGCGTGGCCTGCATCGAGTTCCACTCCAAGATGAACTCGCTCGGCGCCGACATCCTTTCTCTGATCTCGCAAACCCTGAAGCCCGGCGGACCCGGCGACAGCTTCGAGGCGTTCGTCATCACCAACGACGCCCCCAACTTTTCTGTCGGCGCCAATCTCATGCTGCTGCTGATGGCCGTGCAGGAGGAAGAGTGGGACGATGTCGACCTGGTGATCCGCCAGTTCCAGGGCATGACCCAGGCCATCAAATTTTCCCCCCGGCCGGTGGTGATTGCGCCTTTCGGCCTCACCCTGGGCGGAGGATGTGAAATGTCGCTGCACGCAGCCGCGCGACAGCCTCACGCCGAGTTGTACACCGGCTTGGTGGAAGTTGGCGTCGGCCTGCTGCCCGGTGGGGGCGGCTGCAAGGAGATGCTGCTGCGCGCCGTGGATGGCGCTGCGGCCGCGCGCGGCGGCGGTGCTAAAGATACGCTCGCCGGTTCCGTCGAGATGATGGAAGCGATGAAGCGGGCATTTGAAACTATCGCCACCGCCAAAGTGGCCACCTCGGCACACGAAGCCCGCGCCTTCGGTTTTCTTTCCGCGTCGGACCACATCACCATGAACCGTGAGCGATTGCTCACCGACGCCAAAACCCGCGCCCTTGAACTGGTGCGCGCCGGATATGAACCGCCCATTCCACGCACCGACATTCCCGCGCCCGGCGAAAGTCTTCTGGCCACGCTCAAAATGGGCGTCCACCTGATGCGCCAGGGAGATTTCATCACCAACCACGAAGTGAAGCTGGGGACAAAGATCGCCGAGGTGTTGTGCGGAGGCCACGTGACTCCAGGCACGCCCGTTAGCGAGCAGTACATCTTGGATCTAGAGCGCGAAGGGTTCAAATCGCTGTGCGGCGAGAAGAAGACTCAGGAACGGATTCAGTACACCCTGAAGACCGGGAAGACGCTGAGGAATTGAAAGCATGAGTCCCATGAGGTGCCGGAAAAGGACTTCTCGCGAAGGTCTATCGCCGGGCAAGCGTGAACCTCAGACGGAACGACAAACATCGAATAACCGAGGAAATTTATGAAAGAAGTCATCATTGCATCCTCTGTTCGCACGCCCGTGGGACGCGCCTTCAAAGGCACGCTCCGTGCGACCCGTCCTGACGAACTGGCGGCCGTCGCCATCCAGGGCGCGCTGGCACGCGTGCCGCAGCTCGATCCCAAGGAGATCGAAGACGTCATCCTGGGCTGTGCCATGCCCGAAGCCGAGCAAGGAATGAATGTGGCGCGCATCGCCTCGCTGCGCGCCGGACTGCCGGTTGAGATTTCGGCGCTCACCATCAACCGCTTCTGCTCCTCCGGCCTGCAGGCAATCGCGATGGCGGCGGAGCGCATCATGAGCGGCGGGGCGGAAGCGATCGTGGCGGGAGGGACCGAGTCCATGTCGATGATCCCCATGGGCGGCCACAAAATTTCGCCCAATCCTTGGCTGGTCGATCACTATCCAGACGCGTATCTCTCCATGGGGCTCACGGCGGAGAGAGTCGCGCAGCGCTTCGGCATTACGCGCGAGCACGCTGACGAATTCTCGTACCACAGCCATCAGAAGGCGCTGGCGGCGATTCAGGCGGGAAGGTTTGACGAAGAAACGGTTCCGGTCCCGGTAATCTTCACCACTCCGAATGGCTCCAAACCCAAGAAACACGAAATCGCGTTCAAGATCGACGAAGGACCCCGCGCCGACACCTCCCTCGAAGCTCTGCTCTCGTTGAAACCTGCATTCCACGTCAAGGGCACGGTGACCGCGGGGAATTCTTCTCAGATGTCGGACGGCGCGGCGGCGGCGGTGGTTATGTCTGCTGAACGCGCAAAAGCGCTCGGCATCAAGCCTCTGGCGCGCTATGTTGCTTTCGCTACGGCAGGCTACAAACCGGAAGAAATGGGCGTGGGCCCGGTATTTGCGATTCCAAAGGCGCTGAAGCTGGCGGGACTGAAGCTCGCTGACATTGACGTGATCGAACTGAACGAAGCCTTCGCCGCCCAGTCACTGGCGGTGATCAAAGAAGCGGGTCTGGACCCGGCGCGCGTCAACCCGAACGGCGGCGCGATCGCCTTGGGACATCCCCTGGGCTGTACTGGCGCGAAGCTGACGGCGACCGCCATCCGAGAACTGAAGCGCCGCCAGGGGCGCTACGGCATGGTGACGATGTGCGTGGGCGGAGGGATGGGAGCGGCGGGGATCTTCGAGAATCTTTCGTAACCTCCGACTACGCGTAAATGCCCAGAAAGGCACCAAAGGACAGACACTTCAATTCACCCCAGAGACACCGGGGCACAGAGATTTGTGGACTTTCCAGCTATAGAATTAGAGACGTTCTCTGTGTCTCCTTGGTGGAATTCTGTTTTTGAAGGGATCAGGTGATGGCCACAAGCTCCACAGTTCCAGCCAGTAAAATTTCTGGCGGCAGCTTTCTCCTCGAAGAACGCCGTCCCAACGAAGTTTTCACGCCCGAAGATTTTACCGAGCAGCACCGCCTCATTGCTCAGACCACCGAAGAATTCGCGCTGAACGAGATTGTGCCGAACATCGAGAAGATCGAGCACAAGGATTTCTCCATCACGCGCGACCTGCTGAAAAAAGCCGGCGAGCTGGGGCTGAGCTCCGTAGAAATTCCCGAGGCCTACGGCGGCCTCGACATGGACAAGGTCACCGCCGCCGTGATCGCCGACCACATCGCCAAGTATGCGGGCTTCGCCACCACCTGGGGTGGACACACCGGGATTGGAACCCTGCCCACCGTCTATTTCGGCACCGAAGAACAAAAGATCAAGTACCTGCCGCGGCTGGCTACGGGGGAGATGGTCGGCGCCTATGCGCTCTCGGAAGCTTCTTCCGGGTCCGACGCGCTCAATTGCCGCGCTCGAGCAGAGCTTTCGCCCGACGGCAAGCACTACCTCCTGAATGGCGAGAAAATGTGGATCACAAACGCCGGCTTCGCCGACCTGTTTACCGTCTTCGCCAAAGTCAACGGGGAGAAGTTTACCGCCTTCCTGGTCGAACGCACGTTCCCCGGATTTTCCGTCGGCGCGGAAGAGCACAAGATGGGCATTCGCGGATCGTCGACTTGCCCCATCATTCTGAACGACTGCAAGGTCCCGGTCGAGAACCTGCTCGGCGAAATCGGCAAGGGGCACGTGATCGCGTTCAACATCCTCAACGTCGGCCGCTTCAAGCTCGGCGCCATGTGCGTGGGCGGCGGCCGCCTGGCGCTGGAGAACGCCGTAGCATATGCCAAGCAGCGCAAGGCATTCGGGAAGGTCATCGCCGACTTCGGGCTGGTGCGCGAAAAGATCGCCAACATGGCGACGCTTCTTTTCGTTGGCGAATCGCTGGTTTATCGCACGGTTGCATTGATGGATGGAGCGTTGAATGAAGTCGACAAGTCGGCTCCTGACGCGGCGAAGCGGACACTGAAAGCCATCGAAGAGTACGCGGTCGAATGCTCCATTTTGAAAGTCTGGGGCTCGGAAATGATTGACTACGTAGTCGACGAGACGGTGCAGATCTACGGCGGCTACGGCTTCGTCGAGGAATATCCCGCGGAGCGCGCCTACCGCGACGCCCGCATCAACCGCATCTTTGAAGGCACCAATGAAATCAACCGGCTCATCATCACCGGGTTCCTGCTGAAGCGCGCGATGAGCGGCCAGTTGCCGCTCATGGCTGCCATCAAAAAGCTGATGGACGAAGTACTGTCCGGTCCGTCCACCGGCGAAGAGTTTGAAGGCCCATTGGCCGAAGAGCGCAAACTCGTCGGGCAGGCCAAAAAGCTCGGCTTGTTCGCCGCCGGGGCGGCCACCCAGAAATATATGCAGGCGATTGAGAACCAGCAGGAAATCATGGGCGCCATCGCTGACATGGTGATTGAGACCTACGCCATGGAATCCGCCGTGCTGCGGGCGCAGAAGATCACGGAAAGGCAGGGGGAATCCGCCGCCGCGCTGCCGGTTGCCATGACTCGCGTGTATCTCTCGCAGGCGATAGAAAAGGTTGAATCCGCGGCTCGGAAAATCGCTGCCGCCGTAGCCGAGGGCGACGTGCTGCGCACCCAGATGGCGATTTTGCGCCGTCTGGCCAAGCATGAGCCGTTCAACACCATTGCGTTGCGCCAGCAGATCGCAGAGAAAGTGATTGAACGGGGGAAGTACACACTGACGTAGACATCATTCACCCCGGAGCGACGACCGCCTCAGCGTCGAGGTGGGGGTGTCCTACGCCCAAACACTCTACTTCTGCGCCGTGACGTGCTGTTGCCAATTCTTGTCCATCGCCACGCACGCGTCCTTTACCGAATTCCCCAACTCGAGCGATTCGCCAGATGCAAGCACGTCACCGTTCTTGTCGGAAACTGCCCAGCGGTTCCCCTTTCCGCCGCCGTGCTGTAAAAGCAGGAAGTAATCCGCTTTCTCTTTAATCATGTTTTCCGAAAAAGCCTGGCATTCCTTTCGGTGTTGCAATTCCTGGTAGATCTTTGCCACCTGGGGCTCCTTGCCGTTATGCGAGGAGTCCACGACCACTTGCGAATTGTCGCCCGGCCCCGGATTGGTGACCGCATTTGGCATTACATAGATGATGGGACGGTGTTTGCCTGCTGAGTTGCCGTCCCCACTTGATGACGTCTGACTGCTCGGGAGTGCCCACAACTGGAACGCAACCGCAACCACAAACGGAAACACGCGAACGGCAGACCGCGTCATGACTTCCTCCTTGGCCATAGAATCGGCAGATGAGACGTTCTCCATAAGGTCGGAACCTCGGTCGGTTGGCAAAGGTTGTCCGGGGCTTGTATAGATTTGTGAAGTCGAACCGCGCAAAGCTGTGCCCTACTGCGCCTGATCCTTGAGCTTCAGCTCCTCCATTACGCTCTGAATCAGTTCTTTCGCGTCAGTCAAATTCTTCATGATGATCTGGACATCCATGACCGGCTTGCCCGGCCAGCGCTGGCTCTGGCAATAAACGCCGTGCTGGCCGACCAGCGCCATGGCGTCGGTGATCATGTCCATGGTGACAGCGAGCCTCCCACGCGGCACGCCCATCATGAACTCGTAGCGTTCCAATTCCTCTTGTTGTTTCTCGTTGAAAACAGCCATTGCACGATTGTACCTCTGCGCGATCAGCACTCAGTATTCAACACCCAGCCCGGCGACGGTCTCTGGTCGCATATGGGTTGCTAACCACAGACCCTCCTCGATAGTCTGATCTGGTGTGTGAAAAAGTCCTTCATGGGACTGCCCAAAGGAGATCTTTATGTACAAGCGCATTCTGTTTCTGACATTCCTGCTGGTTACTCTGACTGTCTTTGCGTCCGCCCAGATGAAAGACAAGAGCCAGCGCCCCAGCCCGCCCGCCAAGGCGCAATGCAAGTTTTCCGACGGCAAGACCCTCACCGTTGACTATTCCAGCCCTCGTGCCAAAGGCCACAAGATTTTTGGCGGGCTGGTGCCCTATGGCGAGGTGTGGCGCACGGGCGCCAATGAGGCTACAACGTTTGTCGCCACCGCGAACCTGAGCATCGACGGCAAAGACATCCCCGCCGGCAACTACACGATTTTCACCATTCCCAACCCGGATAAGTGGACTCTGATCATCAACAAGAAAACCGGCGAATGGGGCATTCCCTACAAGTACGAGTCGGACGAACTCGCCCGCGCGGACATGCAGGTCTCAAAGACCTCCTCTCCGGTGGAGAATTTCACCATCTCGTTCCATGAAATGGGCACTGGCTGCCACATGTATCTGGACTGGGAGAACACGCGGGCCACAATAGAAATTACGGAGAAGAAGTAGACACGGATTGTGCAAGCTAAATTGGGCCGGATACTTCCAGGCCTCCGGCCTAATTGACTAAGCTTTCTGCCTTCCCTTGAGTTAGAATGTGCGCATCGGGAGGGTTCCATGCCCGTTTACGATTACGTCTGCCAGGATTGCCACCGGTCCTTCGAGCTAACTCTCACTCTGAAAACCCACGACACCGAAAAGGTGAAGTGTCCAAAGTGTGGAAGCACCCACGTATTACAGGAGGCCGCGGAATTCTTCGCAGTGACAGGAAAGAAAAGCTAACAAGGTTTGTGGAGTTCATGGCGGGCGCGAAGACGAGGGGGAGATTGCTGCGCCGTGTCAGCGCCCATCCGAGAGCGCCTGGATAGCCTCTTGGGCTGCCCTGAGATCGGGAAAGGTCGTCAGCGCCTGCTGATAGACGACGAGGGCTTCTGACTTCCGATGATCCTGTTCCAGGGCATGACCGAGCCGTAAATATCCTTCTGCACTGGGGGCAATCTCCAGGGAATTGGCGTAATTGGAGATCGCATCTTTGAGTCGTCCTTGTTCTTCAAGCAACATGCCCAAGCCAAGCCAGGCGTTGAACTGGTGGTCGTTCAAACGCAAAGCTTCGTCATAACTCTGACACGCTTTCTCATACTCCCCGAGGCCGCGGAACGCTGAGCCCAGGTTTGCATAGGTGGCGGCCAGCAGTCCTCGATCCGAGGTCAAGCTGATCGCAATATCATCTTGCCGGATGGCTTCATCCAGTTGTCCATGATCCAGCAGGTAAGCCCCGAGATCTGAATGGCTCATGGGATCGCGCGGGTTGATTTCGGCCGCCGCCCGAAAATGCGGATAAGCCTCGTCGGTTCTGCCTAGCAGCACCAGCGCACCTCCCAGATTGTCCTGCGCGATGTAGTTTGGCCCAGTGACCGAGAGGGTATGCAACCAGAGATCGTAGCTGCTGGACCAGTACTTCAACTGGTGCTCGGTAGCAATACCAAGCGCCAGAAGAATGCAGGCAACCGCAATGGCACGCGCTGTAAGGTTGAGTTTGAAAGTATCTGCCAGATCCTCGAACCCGAACCCAAGAATGACGAAAATTCCGATCAGCGGAATATAGGCGTAGCGATCCGCCATCGCCGCATCCCCCACTTGTACGAGTCCGATGACTGGAATCAGGGTCCCCAGAAACCACAGCCATCCTACGATCGCGTACCGTTTGCATCGCATCGCAAGCACGGTCACGGCGACGAGCACAACCGCTGCGGCAACCACTTGCCAGGCGGCCAACGAGTTGCCGGGATGGGGATAGAGCGGCGCCAGTCGCGCGGGCCACATCGCCTTCCACAGGTACATCGGATATGCGAACACTGCGTTTTCCAACCGCACGCTCAGCGGAAATTGCAATGTGGAACGTATCGCGCCGCCCGACTGCTGGACCCGCATGGTGATGATCGAACTTGCGGCGGAAAGCAGAAACAGCGGCAACTTCTCCAGCAGTAAACTGGTGAACTTCCTTTGCGGCACCTCGAACCTCACTCGCGGGCTGCCTTCCATCCGGCCCAGGGGCCAGTAATCCAGCAGGATCAGCACGAAGGGCAGCGTCACCACCATGGTTTTCGACATCAACCCGCACACGAACAGTGCGCCCACACTCGCGTATCGCCGCCAGGATGGTTTCAACGCATACCATCCGTAGGCTCCGATCGCAGCCAGAAAGAAGAATGTGCTGAGAACATTCTTGCGCTCGGCGATCCACGCGACCGACTCGACATTGATCGGGTGAAGCGCAAATAGCCCGGCGGCAAACCAGCTCGCGCCCACCCGGCCCGTAGCGCGTGACAACAACCAGAACAGCAGGGCGGCGCTGAGCCCATGAATCAGAAGGCTAGTGAGATGGTGTCCCGCGGGATTCAAGCGAAACAGGGAGCAATCCAGCGCGTGGGAAATCCAGGTCAGCGGATGCCAGTTGGCCTGTTCGGTCGAGGCCATTGCCCAACGGATGGTGTCCCAGGACAGGCCCGCGCGAACATGGGGATTCCCGGTCACGTAACGGTCATCGTCGTAATTCACAAAGGGATGGTGATTGACCGGGTTATACAGGACCAGGGTCGCGGCGAAAATCAGCAGCGCAAGAAGAAGGTTGTGCTTCTCCGGCGAAGCCAACAGGCCTCCGCGATTCGGCAGAAGCACATCGGGTTTTGTCACGGGATCTATCAACAAAGGGATTTAACCACACCGCCTGAAAGGCGCGCAGAAGAACTGATCCGGGGGCACCGGCAAGGACACTAGAGGGCAGATGGAGGCTCTCCACGCAAAGCAGCTTTCGGTGACTCTGCGAAGGCCGAGTGTCACGCAGCCATTGCCCGATTACTACAGAGGCACCGCCCCCGGCGAGAGCGGATTGCCAGCCGCACCTCGCTCCTGAATAGCTGTCGGGAAAACCTGGCCCAGCTATTGTTTCTAACCTCAACCGGGGTTATGCTTTAGCCAATGACCAAGAAAAAAGCCGTCTCCAAGCGAACTCGTCCGCAGTCCAAGAGGCTCTGCAAGATTCACGGCAGGCCGATCCGGCCGAGCTACTGGCGCGCTGGCCACCGCACGACGGGCTGCGCCGAATGTTACCGAACCACCGAAGTCCCACCCGCCGCCAAGCGGCGCTGCAAAAGCCACGGGCTTCCGATCTTGCGGAGCCGGTGGTGGTCCGGGTACCGCAATAAGGGTTGCGTGCTTTGCTTCAAGGTTCCACCGCCGGCCAAGCGGCTCTGCCAGAAACACGGACGCCCCATCTCACCGAGCACTTGGCGCAACGGACGCCACTCCAGCGGCTGCAGCCTGTGTCATAACAGTCGTCCGGGCTATGCAGAAGCCAAGGCACGGTACCGGCAGCGCCTGCGGCAGCGGTTGGCTCGCGCAAAAAAGCGCGTGGCGCGGCGCAAGGCAAAACCCTAGCTGGGGACTGTTCTGTACACGTGCCGCACGCTCCGCTCTTGCAGGCCGTTCTGCGTCAGCTCACGGTGCAATTGTCTGACGCGCCGCGGAGAGTGATCATTACTGTGCCGGAATCTGAATCTGGATCAGCTTCGGGACCGGTCCGGAGAGCCCTTGTAGTGACATGCCGGCCGTGGGGATGCCGGTTCTCTGAAACGACTTCTCGCAGTCGGCGCTGGAGGGTCCGCGCATATTGCCTTCCATGTATGCCAGCCCCGGACATCGCGTGCAGGTCCCCACATGGGCACAGCCGGAGCAAGTATGAAGGTCCCTGGCGCGGATGGACCTTACTTCGGTCAACTGGCTTGAGTTACGCCAGATTTCCAGAAAGCTCTGTCGCCGCACATTCCCGCTGGGCAAGGGGAATTGCACGCAAGGAAAAACATCTCCGTACGGAGAGATGTAGCAGGAGGTGTGCCCCGCGCTGCAAGGATATCCGTCCATCACATCCTCTCCGGGCGGAGGTGGCGGAGCGCAGAACTCGGCGACGTCGCTCACCACCCGCTCATCCCGAAAGACCTGGTGGAGTTCGGATCCCGGAATCCGCAGCACAAGGTTGGCGGTGTCTCCGTCAATCTTCGGAGTAATCGTAGGGTCGACCGAGTAGAAGGCGCCCAGTTCCCTGGCCAGGGCAATCACCCCGGCGTTGTCGAAGGAGTTTGCTGTCATGAGCACGTTGGCGATGGTCACCTTCAGATCGTGCGATTTCAGGCAACGGATCGCTTCGATCGTCCGCTTCAGAGAACCGGGCAACTTGGTGATGGCATCGTGCACTTCGGGACGATGCGAATAAACGCTGAGCTGCACCTGTTCGACGCCAAGCTCGCGCAGCCGCCGGGCTTCCTGATCGCCGATCATTACGCCATTCGTTTTGACCTTTACGTTGAACAGCAGACGGCGGGCAAATTCCACCAGGTGGAAGAAGTCGCGGCGCAGCAGGACTTCTCCGCCGCTGAAGGTGAGAAAGAAAACGCCCGCGTCGGAAAGTTGGATGAGCACACTCTCGATCTCAGCCGTGGTCATCTCGCCGTGGTCGTCGTGGTCGAGGTAGCAATGGATGCAGCGCTCATTGCAACGGTAGGTCAAATCCAGGTGGACGCTCAAAGGAATGCCCAGAGCCTGGGCCTTCTGATTCATCTCATACAGAAGGCTCATGGCGTGCTTACCACGGCCCCGGATGCGTCGGCGATTGGCTGATCGGATACGAGCAGGATGCCGTGCTGAGACAGTTCGCTCACGAACTCGCCGGCATCGCGCTCCGCCTGTTCCGGGGAAACGTCGAACTCCGGGCAGACGCGCTGGACGATGATTTCCGAGAGCGGAGTCTTGCCATCCGCGGCTTGCCAGATCACCGTGGCGATTTCATTGAGGGTGAAGAAAGTCGAGTCGACCGCCGACATGATCATCATCTCGCCGCCGATGAGGCGGGCGGCAATGGCGGAGCTCCTGGCGATGTACTGTCTGATGGCTGTGGTCTCCCGGTATCGAGTCAGCTTATTATCTCCCACACTCGTGGGTCGGGAGTGAAACTTAATCGCCGGACCGGAACCTTTTCTACAAACCGGCAAGCGGACTGGAAAACCAGCTTGACCATTTCCGGATCGCCGGCAAAGAACAGAATGTGCCTCAGCAGCTCGCGCACCGCGTCGGCTGGGTCGACGGCGTCGATGCGGGTTTCAGCGGATTTCTCCAGCAGGAAAAGAGTCTCGATCGGCGCCGAGCAGTTCTCGCCCACGCGTGCTAACTCGCCCGCGAATGGGGTTCCGCAGGCTGAATATGCGCCGTCGTCGCAGCGAATGTAGGAAACCTCGTCGGAAAGCAGTTGCGCGTCGGGCGGGGCGAGGCGCGAAATCGTGGTCTTGCCTGCACCCGAGACGCCGGCAAACACGAACGCTCGACCGTTGCGAATCGCACTCGCGGCATGAACCAGGAAACCGCCTCGCGGCGCCAGAATCAGCGTATGGACAATGCGCAGGACGGAATCGATGGCATAAGGATTCTTCGCCTGAAATACTTTCCCGCGGGCAGCACGCGCATTCCAGGTGGCGCGAAAATCGCCGCGTTGCAGTGTCCAGTCGTCTCCTTGCCGCGCTACGCGGACTTCTTCGTCCGCATTGATCGGCGCGGAGGGTTCGGCCAGTTCAACATCGAGTTCGAAATCCGGGTGCGAGGTGGGCACAACGAAACCCGAGTAGCGCGCCTCCAGCATGTCGCGGAAGGTGGCGTCCTCAGTTCGAATGCCAACAGAAATCCCGCCAATCTGGATGGGGACGGGAATCGATTGGGCCGGCTGGCTCATTCTTTTGGGAGCTTGGCAACCGGAGAAAAGCGGGGATAGTCGCGATCAGGCAAGCGACTCCAGTTCAGGATGTGCAGCTTCTGGCGGGCCGAATGAAATCGCAATGCTAGCCCGCGCAGGGAGTCTGAGTGGCGAACCGCCCACGCGAACATTCGCGCCGGCCAGGATGGTTTGGGTCGCGGAACCAGCATCCGCCCTCCCCGTGTGATGCCGCAAACACAGCCAATGACATCGCAGGATGCCGTGGGAGGATCGCAACGCGGCAGCGCGTCTCCGCGGGTGACCCAGTCCTCTGAACCCGACGGGCTTCCACATTGGATCAGCCGATGAATGAAGAATCGTCCATCCCGGTGGACAAGTACGATCTCACCAGGGGACAAGCCGGCTGCGTTCGCCCCTTCAATCGAGAGCAGATCACCAGGCCACAAAGCCGGCAGCATGCTGGCGCCGAGCGCACTCAACTGGATCCTCCCGCCGGAACGCAGCAGGCCGGCTGCGAGATCTAGCTTAGCTTCGCTCGTAGTCTCGGCCTTCGCTTCCGCCATGGAGAGGCTAAGAATTCTTTCGGTTAAAACGGCATTGAAATTCTGTAGGGCTGATTTTCCCGCAGGCCAGGGCCATGGTCTCAAATACGCGCTCGAACCGGAATGACGGCTTCTCGTATTTTTTCCGTTGGACGGGACGGGCTTCAAATGAACTGTCCTGGTCGGGTTTGCCCTTTTGCTCGATCATGCCCTCACGCGCCCGCAACCGCGGCCGGTGCTGCCTTCGGCGCGAATTGCATCCGATGGGTAGTGTACAGCAAAATACTGCCTAAGTGGTTACGTTTGTTGGTACTACGCCCACATGAGGTTGCAGCGGACAACTTCGGCAAAATAAGCCTGGGGACAGGCATTTCAGGGACAAGTGCAGTCTCCGGTGTCCCAGAAGTAACTGAAAACAGTCGCACTGGACGGACCACCGGCCGACCGCCGTTGGCGTGCCGGAGTAACCTGTGGACCACGCAACTCATTCTCCAAAGTGGGGTTTATAGCAGTAGAGTTAAGAGGGCGCTGTGCTTCCCCGGGCGCAGACGCCAAGAACATCGCGGTAGCTGACGGTGTTCCAAGGAGACGGGCCATGAAGTATCAGGCAAAGTTATTGTTGGTTGGCGCATTGATGGTGTTGCTGGCGGCCACGGCTGCTTTTGCGGATGACCCTCCGGGCCGGGTGGCGCGCCTTGAGTTTATGAGCGGGTCGGTTTCGGTGCAGCCGCGCGGAGTTGACGACTGGGTGGCGGGGGCGGCGAACCGTCCGCTGACCAATGCGGACAACATCTGGGCTGACAAGGATTCGCGCGCGGAATTGAACGTGGGCACTGGCCTGCTGCGGATCAACTCCGAGAGCAGCCTCACACTGACCAACATCAACAACGACGTCGTGCAAGTGGAGTTGCACCAGGGCGCTCTGAATGTCCACATCCGCAAGCTTTATGGCGGCGAAGTGTATGAGATCGATACGCCGAATCTCGCGTTCACGGTGAAGAAGTCTGGAGATTACCGCGTCGACGTGGACCCAAATGGCGATGCCACGACGGTCACGGTATGGAAGGGTGAAGGCGAAGCCACCGGACAGGGATCGCCAGTGAAAGTGCACTCCGGCGAGCAGGATCGCTTTACCGGCGGCACGTCGCTCGCGCACCAGACGAACCCTGCCCCCCCACCCGATAGCTTCGATGACTGGTGCCGGGTGCGCGATCAGCGCGAAGACCACTCGGTGTCGGCGCAATACGTGGCGCCTGGAGTAGTGGGCTCCGAGGATCTCGACGACAACGGTACCTGGCGGAAAGATTCCGAGTACGGCAACGTGTGGACGCCAAATGATGTTGGCCCCGATTGGGCTCCTTATAGCAACGGACAATGGATATGGGTTGATCCGTGGGGTTGGACCTGGCAAGACGCTGCTCCCTGGGGATTTGCTCCATTTCACTATGGCCGCTGGGTCTATACCGGCGGGTATTGGGGATGGGCTCCTGGCCCGTACTGGGCGCGGCCCTGGTATGCGCCAGCGCTGGTGGGATGGTTCGGCGGTCCGGGGTGGGGAGTCGGGTTCGGATTCGGCGTCGGCTTCGGATGGGGCTGGTGCCCACTGGGCTGGGGCGAACCGTTCTTCCCATGGTGGCACGGATTCAGCCACGGCTACTTCCGGAACATCAACATCAGCAACACGCACATTACGAACATCAACCACATTACCAATAACTATTTCAACCATGCCAACGGGACTGGCGGTTTCTACGGAAACCATGGCATTGCGCAGTTGCCGCGGTATGCTACGTCTCACAATGCGTTGTCGACTGCCTCAAACAATGCGTTGCAGCACTCGTTGCCGATCTCGCGCGGCAACATGAATAAGCTTCCGGAGAGCGCGTTGCACAACCTCACCAGCGCACGCGGACCTTCTTCAGTCACTCCAACGAATGAAAGCCGGCTGGGAGCAAGGACCGCTGCGGCAAGGCCTGCGTCTGCTGCGGCTTCGCGGCCGACGATCAGCCGCTTGACGCCTCCGGCAAGCCCGCCTCGCGTTAGTAGTTCTGCGGGTTCATCCCTGGGCGCGCGGGGTGCAGAACCGTCGGGCACGCACAATGTGCCGGGTCCGGCGTCACCACGCGGTCCAGAGACTCGTGGTCCGCAGAGTGCGTCGGCGGGGAATCGTCCCAACATGCAGACTTCGGCTGTGGGAGGACGCTATGTGCCTCGTCCGCCGGAGAGTATGAGTGGTTCCGGCAATTCAGCGGCGAGGACGCCTTCGCCAAGTGGAATCGGTTCAGGATCAAGGACAGTGGAGCCTTCTCGGTCCGAACCAGGCCAGACGGCGATGAACCGCAACGTGCCTCGGCCCCCGGAGGGAAGCTTCCCGAGGCCAGGCACAAGCAGTCCGCGGTCCTATTCGTCTCCGAGCGCGGGACGCAGCGGCAGCTACAGCGTGCCGCGGCCTTCGGGTCCAGTCAATGCGGCGCCGCGTAATTACACGTGGGGTGGCAGCTCAGGACGCTCGTATGGCGGCTCCGGCGGAGGATCGAACCCATACCGCGGATACGGGGAGCGTCCCACCTATAGTTCGCCCGGAGGCGGTGGTGGGTATGGACACTACTCCGCGCCATCGCATAGCTCGGGCGGATACGGCGGTGGTTCGCACGGCAGTTCAGGATCTCACGGAAGCGGCGGCTCACACGGTAGTGGTGGAGGCTCCCACGGTGGTGGACACCGCTGATCCAGCCTGACGCTTTTCAACCAGACGCCGCCTGGAAACGGGCGGCGTTCTTCTTGTCTACGTGGGGTCAGCCGACCTCGGCTGTCCAGCGAAGCCCGGCAACGCTCCTCTTTGCGTTCTTTGCGCAACCTTCGCGCACTTTGCGGTTGGGTTGTTCTTGCCGGCTCATGGGGAATCACGACCGCAAAGATCACAAAGGAAGCCACGACGAGCACAAAGGGGTACGTTGCCTGTAAATCCGCTCTGCTGGCTTTTCTCCGGTGTGCTTTATACTGTCTGTCCAAGAAAAGGAGATCCGATTGAAGACGTTTATTGTGGGTTTAGTAGTCGGTGTGCTCGGGGTACTGCTCGTGGTGTATTTGTACTTCGCAACTGGAATGGCACCCGTGGCCACCTCGGCAAGCGCCATGCCGTTTGAAAAGATGCTGGCCAAGAAGGCTCTGAGTGTCAGGCTGGAAAAGGAAATGCCGAAGTCGGTGCCCATCGCGGCGAACGAGTCGAACTACCTGGCCGGAGCGCAGGTGTACAAGCAGAATTGCGCATTCTGCCACGGGTTGCCCTTGGACGCGCAAAACGCTGCGTCAAAGGGGATGTTTCCCAAACCGCCGCAATTGTTTCAGGGCAAGGGCGTGACCGATGACGAACCGGGCGAAACTTACTGGAAGGTGGCAAACGGCATCCGGCTCAGCGGAATGCCGGGGTACTCGCAGTCACTCTCGGACACGCAGATGTGGCAGGTGAGCTTGCTGCTGGCGAATGCCGACAAGCTGCCTGAATCCACGAAGCAGGCGCTGGTGTCGGGGGCTAGTCCGGCGACACCGGCGGGGGCGGCGCCGCAGACGGGTAAAAGCCCAGGGCAGCCGTAGTGGGATTGGTTGGCGTCCCGCACGGGCGAGGATGCCCGCGCCTACATCGAGAAGTCACGGTGATTCAAACGCCATCACAGCGCGGCGACTCTACGCTGCACCAGCAAAAAGTACACAGCCATTAGAATCAGCAGTCCTCCATTCACGCCGAGCACGACCGGTGCGGTGAACATGGGAACGAGCCATCCTGAGAGCAGGTTCCCCATCGGCATGCCTCCGCGGAAGGCGCAGTTGTAGACGCTCATCACCCGCCCTCGCATTTCGTTGGTGGTAATCAACTGCACCAGCGAAGTCACAGTGGCAAACACCGCCATCATGGAGGCCCCCACCAGCACCAGCATGACGTAGCTCAGCGGCAACCGTTTGGAGAGGGAAAAAACCGCGATCCCGACACCGAGGCTGATCATCCCAGCAAGTGCGAAGCGTCCCTTGTGGCGTATGTGGCCCAACCCCGCAACCATCAGAGAGCCGCAGATCGAACCGATTCCCATCAGGGAAAGCAGGTTGCCGTAAGTTTCCGGACCGCGGTGGAAGATGTCTTTCACGAACACCGGAATATAGGTGCGCATCGGCATACTCAAAGCAGTCATGCAGAACGCCAGCACGATCAGGGCTTCCATCGAGCCCTGCTGGCGAACAAACTGGATGCCTTGCTTCAGGCTGCCGAAGATCGACTCGGTGGTTTTCTCGGGCAGGTATCGGGCCTTGATGATGGAGAGCGAAATGACCGGCGCAAGAAACGAAAGGGCATTCAACCCAAAACACCACTGTTCCCCTAGCTTCGCCAATGCCAGCCCGGCGAGCGCGGGTCCAATCGTTACCGCCGTGTTGAACTGAATCGAATTCAGCGCAATGGCATTCGGTATGTCTTCTCGGTCGACGAGAGTAGGAATCAGCGCCGAGTACGCCGGCCCGCCAAAGGCTTGGGCCAAGCCGGAAACGAACGAGAGACAGAGCATATGCCACACGTGGATGCGCCCGGTTACGATCACCACTGTAAGCACGGTGGCGCAGGCCATCTGCACGTACTGGGAACCGAGGAGGATCTTGCGACGCTCGGCGCGGTCAGCTACCACGCCGCCGATCAGCGAGAACAGGAAGATAGGAATGCCGGCGAGAAACTGATCAAGCGCGAGCAAAAAGGCCGAATGGCTCAAGCGATAGATCAGCCAGCCCTGCGCCACGATCTGCATCCAGGTGCCAATGCTGGACATGCAGGCGCCGATCCACATCAGGCGAAAATCTCGATAGTGAAATGCTTTAAATACCCTGCGAAAGGTTGCCGTCATGCGCTCCAACGCGTGGCCGGTGGCCGGGTTCTATCTTCGCACGGGCACAGTCTCGCTGCTTTCACATGAGCAATCCGTCGCCGTGACAGGTTGACCTGGGACGCCATGCTGCATGGATGCCGTATACTTCCGGCTTGCTGCTTTAATTTTGGTAAGCGGCGCGGCGCATGTCTGCTCCTCCATCCTCGCGGCTGGCATACATCGACTGGATGCGCGGGCTGGCTTGCGTTCTGATGTTTCAGACGCACGTCTACGACTCCTGGCTCGCGCCCGCCGCCCGCAAGACGACCTTCTTCATGTGGTCGCAGCTGGGTGGTACGCTGCCCGCGCCGCTGTTTCTGTTTCTCGCCGGAATTTCTTTCGCCCTGGTCACCGACAAGCTGCGCCTGAAGGGCTTGCCCGCCAACCAGATTGCCCGCAGCACCATTCGCCGCGGAGCTGAAATTTTCGGCTTCGGTCTCCTCTTCCGGCTCCAGGAATTCCTGATTGCCTGGGGATGGGCGCCGTGGAGCGACCTATTGCGCGTCGATGTGCTGAATGTGATTGGCATGTCGATGATGTTGATGGCCGCAGTTTGTTGGATTGTGCTGCGGTTAAGCCGTGGGCCCAGCGCTCGATTCGCGCTGGCGGCGAGTGCGGTGGCTGTGGGAATGGGCATTTCCCTGCTGACGCCGCTGCTTTGGACGGTCTGGCGGCCGCGCTGGCTTCCCTGGCCGATTGAGTCCTATATCAACGGCGTGCATAACCTCGGCCAGCCGCAGGCCTGGCTTTTTCCCATCTTCCCCTGGTCAGCGTTCGCGTTCCTGGGTCTGGCGGTTGGTTTTTTTCTTTTGAGTGATTGGGCGCGACGGCATGGAGCCACCCCGTTTCTAATGGCAGGCTTCGCGGGAGCGTGCCTGATTCTGGTCGCCCGCTGGCTGGATGCACGCCCACAGCAGCTTTATCCGGTCTACGACTTCTGGCATACCAGCCCGAACTTCTTCGTGATCCGGGTGGGGCTGCTGCTTCTGATTCTCGCTGCTGTTTATGGATGGTGCCGCTGGGGCGCGGGGCAATGGGGCTTTAGCCCGCTGATCCAACTGGGACAGACTTCGCTGCTGGTGTATTGGGTCCACATCGAATTTGTTTACGGCCGCTTTTCTATCCTGACGAAGAGGGTGCAGAGTATTCAATCCGCTTCGCTCGGACTGCTCATAATCTTTTTCGCAATGCTGGCGCTGTCGATGATGCGGACCGGGCTCAAAAGCCGCGGCAGCGAAGTATGGACGTGGGCAACGCGGCCGCTGCGGGCACGGTGAAATCTCGCGCTCCGGCACTTGCCTCAGAATGGCCGCAGGAATTCCAGCAGCTGAGTTTCAGCCCAGCGGCCGTCGTCGCCATTGTCGCCGGCCTCGCCGAGGAACGAGCAGTGTCCTCCATCTTCGGTTTCATGGAAGGTGATCTTGGGGTTGGAGAGGATCTTCTGCCGGGTTTGGGGAGTGATGCGGATGAAGGGATCATTGACCGCGTGCAGGATGAGCGCCGGGACCGCGATGCGGTCCACCACATTGGCGGCGGCCGCCCGGGCGTAATAGTCCGCCGCTCCGGCAAAGCCGGAATAGTAGGCGGTCACCTTGTCGTCGAAATCGCGCAGACTGGGTACGCCTCGCATGCGCGAAGCGTCGAACGTTGCCGGAAAGAGCCGCGCCTTCGCCCGCAGGCGACGCCGCAGCTTCCACAAAAAGTAGTACTCGTACAGGCGATTTGCGGGCTCGTGAAGCGCGTCAGCCGAAGCGGCAAGGTCCACTGACGGGCAAACAGCCGCTACGGCACGGAACTGCGGAGGGCCTTCCCTGCCCCATTCTCCCGCGAGCTTCAGCACGATGTTACCGCCCATGGAAAACCCCGCCAGGGCCAGCCGTGAAACCTGATCCTGTTCGATCAGGCTCGCAGCGACCCTGGCCACATCCTGCGAACGTCCGGAATGATAGAGCGTGGGGGAAAGAACGTCGGTTCCCCCGCAGTTCCGCTGGTTGAAGCGCACCACATTCATGCCCAGTGCGATGCCCTTGGCCGCCACACCCCGCATGTATTCAGAATCACTGGAGCCTTCCAGCCCGTGAACCACGATCACGGTCAACGCATTCCCACGATTGGGCTGCCAATGGCAGTGACACAGAATCTTCACGCCGGGCTCGACTTCAATCAGGCGTGCTTCGCTTGGAGGCAAGGCCAGGCGGCGTGGCAGAAAGAAACTGGCGATCGTCTGAACGTGCCCGCCATGAAGAAAGCGATGTGGCACGAACACTGGCGGCTTGGCTTGCGAACTCTCCACCGTCTGATTTTAAATAAGGAACAACATTGAAGCGCTCCGCAGGAGAGGCCATGCCGATTTTCGAATACATTTGCAAAGACTGTGAACACGCGTTTGAAGCGCTGGTATACGGCAGCCAAAAGGCGGAATGCCCCAAGTGCCATAGCCGGAAACTGGCGCCGCAGCTCTCGGTGTTTGCGGTGTCCGCCAAGGGATCGGCCAGTTCTCCTTCCCGTGCGCCAGGCCCATGCGGCAGTTGCGGCGATGCGCGCGGCCCGGGCGCTTGCGCCCTGCGCGATTTCGATTAGCCAGCCGCCGCCCTGGCGCCCGGCGGCATAGGCTTCTGCGCCTTTTCAAGCCACCCTCAGGTCACCTGTGACCAGGTGACTGGAGTAAGTTTTCTTCCCTCGTAAACCGTCCTACCATCCCAGCAGTTGCTTGAGAGACCATTTATGGACCGTCGCCGCAACCGCCGTGTAACCGCGTTTCTGCCCGTGCGCATTTGGGGGGTGGACGGCGAGGGCCTGCCCTTCTCGCAGGTCGTGTGCACCAAGAACATCAGCAACACCGGCGCCGTGCTTCAGGGAATGCTCCACACCATGAAGGCTGGCGAGTTGCTGCAGCTTAAGCTGGGTGAACAGCAGGCAGAGTTCCGCGTGGTTTGGGTCGGCAGGCTGGGTACATGCCGGCACGGGGAAATCGGCATTGAAACCGTTCCTTCTGAACCGAACATCTGGGACGTGAACCTGGTGCGTTGCAGCCAGTTTGTGGGCAAAGGGTGAGAAATTGGCTGGCAGCCAGGAATTGAGGAGCCCTACACCCTACTTCCACCAGATCGCCGTGCCGATCAAAGCCGCGACTTCCAGCGCAGCCAGCGAGATCCACATCCTCTGGCGAAACGCGGAGCGGCGCAGGTCACGCTTCAAATCCGCCTGCAGCACGTGGACGAACTCGATCTCGGCTGGACTGGGCGTCGGCTTGGGCGGAGCGGACCGGACCAGCGCCGGCGCGTATTCCGCTTTGGGCTGGTCGGGCAGAAACACCTTCGGGGTGCTGATCGTTGCCGACCAGCGGGGAAGCGACATGGACTCGGATAGCCCTCCTGGATCCAGGGGGCGCGAAGTCAATTGCAGCGCGGGTTGCCGCTCCGGCGCTACCACATCGGCGAGGTTTCGCAGCAGGGATGTCCACCAGGGATGAGCCGTCTGGTCCGCGATCAACTCACCCACATCCATCGGAAGGGATTCCAACTCCAGCGGCGGCAGCGTCTCCGGCGAAATTACGTCGCCGACGTTGGTAAACACCGTGCGGAACCAGGGCAGACTAAGCCGGTCGCTCGCCAGCATCCCCACATCGACCGGTCGCGAGGTGAGCCGCAACGGGGGGAGATTCTCAGGCGAGATCCTGTCCTTCAAACTCCCCAGCAGACGTTTCCAGAGAGGATCTTCCCAGCTGTTGGCCAAAAGCAGTTCCGGACCATGGTCGCCCGCCGTCGGTTGATTCTGCGGCTCGCTGGATTCGCGGTTCGGATAGTCTGGTAATGAGGCCATAGAACCTTAGGATGCTTCCGAGCGCGCTTTGGCTTCCCCAAGAGCTTCATTTCCAGTTTAGACGAAACCGGCGGAAGTAGCGATGCGCGATAACCCCGCAAACGCGGCATCACTCGGATGACGCCGAAACCAGGTTAAGGGAAGGGTGGCTAGCTCTTGGAGACAATCACTCCCAGAACACGGTCGTTGGCTGCGTCCGCAAGCGCCCTGGCCTGCTCGATCGTGCTTCCACTGAGCAGCTCAAATTCAAGGGTCATGCCTTGCAGAAGCGTGACCGTATTGTGAAACAGTTCGACTTGGACAGTCGGCTTGCCATCCGCGCCCTTCACCGCTTTGAATCGACAACCTCCTCGCTCAACTTTTGCCATAGGATCAGGTGTCACCGATCTACAGTGATAATCTCCGGTCCCTGAGTTATAAGTGAAACCATGTTCACGAATCAAGGCATCGATGCGATTCCCCGCCCCGAAACGGCGCACAAATTGAACCCTGCCGGGCGGGAGGGTATCTAATCGAAGGTGGCCTCTCACCGCAAACCGCCAGGGATTGCACCCGCGCCGCGACCCAAGTTTCGTGCTGTCCTTCCCATGGTGTGGGAACTCATCCGTCCGCGGCGAGGGCTGCTGGCGATCGGATTTGTTTTGATGGTGATTAACCGGGTGGCATCCCTGGTACTTCCCTACTCCACGCGGTATCTGATCGACAGCGTCATCATCAGGCACAATGTTCAACTGCTCAAGCCGCTGGTGCTGGGCGTGCTGGCTGCGACCGTGGTCCAGGGAATTACATCGTTTTCACTGACCCAGTTGCTTTCCAAAGCCGCGCAACGCCTGATTGCCGAGCTTCGGCAGAAAGTGCAGGCTCATGTAGGCCGGCTTGCAGTTTCGTTCCACGACTCGACCAAGAGCGGCGTTCTGGTGTCGCGAATCATGACCGATGTCGAAGGTGTGCGCAACCTCATCGGCACGGGCCTGGTGGACCTGGTGGGCGGACTCCTGACCGCGAGCATCGCGCTGGTGGTCCTGTTTCGCATCAGCGCACTGATGACGCTGCTTGCCTTCGGCTTCCTGTCTTGCTTCGCGCTGGCGCTGAAACAGGCGTTTCAGACGATCCGGCCTATTTTCCGCGAGCGAGGCAAAATCAACGCCGAGGTTACCGGGCGCCTGGCGGAATCGCTCGGCGGCGTGCGCGTGATCAAGGGCTACCACGCCGAGGATCGGGAAGAAAAAGTCTTTTCGCGCGGAGTCCTGCGGTTGCTGGATAACGTGATGCGCACCTTGACCGCGACGTCGGTCATGAGTCTTTCCGCCAGCGTCCTGCTGGGTGTAGTCGGCGCCGTGATCATGTTTGTGGGCGCGCGGCAGATTCTGGCCGGCTCACTCACCATCGGCGGATTTTTCACCTACACGCTGTTTATGGGATTCCTGATCGCGCCCATCATGCAGATCGTTCAGATTGGAACGCAGCTTACGGAAGCGATTGCCGGCCTGGATCGCACCCATGAAATTCTGAGCGAGAGCCCGGAAGACCGCGATCCCAAGCGTACGGTCACTCTTTCTAACATCGTAGGCAACATCGATTTCGAGAATGTCAGCTTCAGCTACGACGGCACACGCCAGGTGCTCAGCAATGTATCATTCCACGCTGGCCCGGGAACAGTGACCGCACTGGTCGGCTCATCAGGTTCCGGCAAGTCCACAACCATTGGACTGATCTCCGCGTTTTATGTTCCAAGCCAGGGCAAGGTCCTGGTGGATGGCATCGACCTGAGCACCGTCCGGCTCGATTCCTACCGCACTCAGCTCGGCGTGGTGCTGCAGGAGTCTTTTCTGTTTGACGGAACCATTCGCGAGAATGTCTCGTTTTCGCGGCCCGACGCCAGTGAAGAAGCGGTGATGCGAGCCTGCCGCATTGCCCGCGTGGACGAATTCGCGGAAAGTTTTGCCGACAAATATGACACGATCGTCGGCGAGCGCGGCGTCAAGCTCTCCGGCGGCCAACGGCAGCGCATTTCGATTGCTCGCGCCATCCTTGCCGAACCACGGATTCTCATTCTTGACGAGGCTACGTCCAGCCTGGATTCTGAATCCGAGCGGATGATTCAGCAGGGGCTCTCCTACCTGATGCAAGGCCGGACGACTTTTGTGATCGCGCACCGGTTGTCCACCATTCGGCGCGCCGACCAGATTCTGGTGGTCGAGCAAGGCAGAATCGTCGAGCGCGGCACTCACGAAGAGCTTTACGCGCTGGGTGGACGCTATTACGAACTTTATACTAAACAGCACGGGCTGGAGAGCAATCTCTTCCTGGCGCCGGGCGAGGGCGATGCTTCCCTGATTCCGGATGAGGCCGGTACGTCCAAAACAAATGGGAACGAGCCTGCAATGGCCGATGCGCTACGAGTGGTTCGAGGAGATATCCGCTAACCCATGATGCTCGCAGCCAACGCACCCAACCGCGCAACCGCGATTCGCATTGAGCGCCTGTGCCGCCATTATCAAATGGGTGAAGCGCTCATCCGGGCCGTCGATGGCGTCTCGCTGCAGGTTCCGCCGGGCGAGTTTGTTGCCCTTCTGGGTGCGTCGGGTTCTGGCAAGTCCTCGCTGTTGAACCTCATCGCCGGCCTTGACCGCCCAACCTCCGGAAGCGTGATCGTCCAGGGCGGGGATTTGGCAACACTCTCCCGCGATCGCCTCGCTCACTATCGCCGTCATACGGTGGGCATGGTGTTCCAGTCTTTCAACCTGATTCCGAGCATGACTCTGCTGGAGAACGTTGAGCTGCCCTTGCGCTTCGCCGAAATCGATCGCGGAAAGCGCGAAGGACTGGTGAAGCAGGCTCTGGACCGGGTTGGCCTGGGCAACCGTATGCATCATCGCCCGGCGGAGCTTTCCGGCGGCGAGCAGCAGAGAGCGTCTCTGGCGCGGGCCTTGATCAATCAGCCGCAGATCTTGCTGGCCGATGAGCCCACGGGGAACCTCGACAGCCGCACCGGCACGGAAATCATGAACTTCATTCGTGAGTTCAATGACAGTCTGGGAATGACGGTGGTTATGGTGACCCACGAGCGAGCTCTGGCGGAACGCTACGCCAAGCGCATGATTTTTCTTGCGGACGGAAAACTCGAAGGCGATCAGCCGAACCCGACCGACGAAAGCCCGCTCCGTCACGGAGACCGTAGATGAAAGGGTACGACGTCACCGAACTGGCGGTCCGCAACTTGCGCGAATCCTTGTTGCGCAATTCGTTGACCACGATCGGGATTTCCGTGGGCGTAGCATCACTCGTGGCCATGCTGTCTCTGGGGATCGGCTTGCAGCAGCTTGCCGGGCGGCGTCTGGAAAAATCCGGCCTGTTCGATACCGTCGTCGTGACCTCGCGGCGCGACCTGCGCGGCTTTAACCGCGACCAGGAGCAGAACGGCCCCGCGCCCGCGGAGAGCCCGTCTCTTACTGAAGACGCTCGGCAGGTGATCGAAAAACTTCCCAACGTAGTGGAGGCTTATCCTGACATCCGCTTTATTGCCGAGCTTCGTTACGAAGACAAGCCGCACCTGACCATGGTCGCCGGACTCCCTTTCTCGGCAAAAAGCAACGAAGCTTTCGAAGGCATGCAGGGTCGTTTCTTTTCGTCGGACACGGCTCCAGAGATCATTTTGCAGAAGGCTTTCGCCGAGGAGTTGCTGGGGAAAAAGCCAAACGCGGGTGATGACAACTTGAATGTTGCCGATCTGGCAAAGCCCCTGCTCGGCCACGAGTTGACGATGCGTTACGCGGAACGTACGGCGGCGCCGGACGCCAGTTCCGATGCGGCAAAGCCATCGAAGACCCCGTCCGAGCGCGACATCGCGGGTGCGTCGTATTCGGTAGTCTCGCGCGAGCAGAAGCTCAGAATCGTCGGCGTTTGCGATCTCGACCCGGACAGCCTGCGCGGCCAGGCACGGGCCCGCTTGTTTATACCGTTGAAGCTCGCCCAGAACCTGCACGTGATGCAGCCTTCCGATTTGCGCGACACCACTAACCTGATCGGTGGAACCCAGACCTACACCACTGTGGAAGTCCGGGTGAAAAGCCCGCAGTATGTTCCGACGGTCGAGGAGGCAATCAAGAAGCAAGGGTTCAACACGTTTTCGATTGTGGACGCCACAACCAGCCTGCGCCGGTTCTTTGCGGTGCTCGATCTGTTTCTGGGAATCTTTGGCAGTCTCGCGCTGGCAGTTGCGTCGATTGGCATCGTAAATACTCTGGTGATGGCGATTCTGGAGCGGCGGCGCGAGATCGGCATCATGAAAGCGATTGGAGCCAGCGACGCCGATGTGCGTGGCTTATTTTTTGCCGAGGCTGGCGCGATGGGCATTTTCGGCGGTGGCCTGGGTGTGGCTCTGGGATGGACGATCGGACGCGTGATCAACATCGGGACAAACATCTACCTGAAGCGCCAGCACTTCCCTCCCGAGCAGATATGGTCGGTGCCATGGTGGCTGGTGGGCGGCGCCGTCGCATTTTCCATCGTGGTCAGCCTGCTGTCGGGCCTGTATCCGGCCAGCCGCGCCGCCAGGCTCGACCCCGTCCAGGCGCTGCGCTATGAGTAATGGATCCATGGTTCGTAAATTACGATTCTTCCTGCTGGTACTTTGCGTCGCACTCCCGGCCTCGGCGCAGAGCCGGGTGGAATGCAGCGCATTGAATACCCGCATTCTGGGCGGCCTGCTTCGCTATTGCGTCTTGCTCCCGCCTGGCTACGACACCGTCGATGCCAAACATCCCGCACAGCATTATCCAATTCTGTACTTCCTGCATGGGCTCGGCGACAATGAGCAGACGCTGTTCAAGACCGGTGGCCTGACAGTGATCGATGATTTTCGCCAGCAACACAAGTTGAGCGACTTCCTGATCGTCACGCCGGAGGCTCAGGCGAGCTTCTATGTGAATTCTGCCGACGGCAAAGTCCGCTATAGCGATTTTTTTCTTCAGGAATTCATCCCTTACATCGAGGGCAAGTACCGGGTTCGCCGGGAACGCCGGTCGCGAGCGATCACCGGGATTTCCATGGGAGGCTACGGCGCGCTGCGATTTGCCTTTGCCCATCCGGAATTGTTTTCCGCGGTCAGCGCCGAGAGCGCCGCGCTGATGACGAAGTCGCCGGCGGAACTCAGCGCGGCTTTTCGATCGGACGCTTCTTTGGCAAGGCTTATGGGCCCGGTTTTCGGCAACCCGATCAAGGCGACTCATTGGAACCAGAACGATCCGATCCAGCTTGCGAAGAAGAATCGGAGCGACATCCAGCGGCTCGCCATTTATTTCAACTGCGGCGACCGGGATGAGTACAAGTTTGAAATCGGGGCGGAAAAGTTACACGATCAACTGCAGGCGGAAGGTATCAAGCACGAATTTCATCTTTATCACGGCAATCATGGCTTTGGATATTTTCTCGCCCATCTGGGAGAAGTACTGGAGTTTCACGATCAGGCGTTTAAAGATGGCAAGTAGCCGAGCAGCCACGCCGGATCCAATCCCGGATCGGTGTGGACACGGGTAGGCGCGAGCCGGGATGCTCGCGCCTACATCGAAGCAAAGATGGTGCAGCTACTGCTTCTTTTCTTCTGCCTTCGGTTCCTTCTCTGCAGGCTCTTCGGCGCCCGGCATCAGGTGCTTGAGTGGGGCGGAACGCTGCTCTTCAAGCTCGGGATGCGGGAGAGGCTTGCGCGGCAGCATCTGGTCGCGCATGGCAGTGTTGTAAACAAAAATCGCCTCGACCGTGGCCGCCTGCGCCAAGTCTGCAGGTTGCAGACGCTCATAGACGTCCTGGTTCGAGTGGTGCGTGCGCGAGCCGTAGTCCAACGGATCCTGGATGAACTGAAAACCCGGGACACCCACCGCATCGAACGATTCGTGATCGGTGCCGCCGGTATTGCGCATGGTCAGGGTGGTGACTCCGACGTCTTTCAGCGGCTCGATCCACTGCTGAAAAATCGGCCCCACGGCCGCGTTCTCCTGCAGGTGAACGCCAAGGATTTTCCCGCTGCCGTTGTCCACGTTGAAGTACCCCGAAATCTTTGCCTGCTCCGGTTTGAGCACGACTGGTCCAGCCGGCTTGCGTCTCCACTCGGGCAGTTTAAGCTGGTCGGGCGCCGTAGACAGAGGTACATACCCGAAATGCTGCTTCACATATCCAGCCGAACCGAAAATTCCCTCTTCTTCGCCCGTCCAGAGCCCGATCCGGATGGTGCGCCGCGGTTTGACATCCAGCGCGCGGAGGATGCGCATCACTTCCATAGATACGACGGTTCCTGCCCCGTTATCCGTCGCACCCGTTCCCGCGATCCAGGAATCGAGGTGGCCGCCGAGCATTACGACTTCATCCTTCAGTTTGGGATCGGTTCCTTCAATTTCCGCGATGGTGTCGAAACCGTGCTCATGATCGCCAAAGAATTTGACGTCGACGTTCATCTCCATCGTCACCGGCACATTCGCCTTCAGTAACCGGTAGACGCGCCCGTAGCTCTCAATCGCCATCACCACGGCGGGAACCGGCATGATGTGGTCGCGTTTGTAAGTTTCGCGGCCGATTCCGCGATCGTCGAAAATCGTCCCTCCGGAACCACCGCCGTTCTTGCCGTCGCGGCTGGGCATGACCACCGCGAGCACGTGCTCGGAGGTCAGGAAGGCCACGAACTTCTGTTGCAACTCGGCTCGCTTGGCGAAATCTCTTAAGTACTGCTCGTATTCGTTCTCGGGGGTCAACGGGTACTCGGCCATTTTTGCCAAGTCCTTGTCGTCGAGGCGCTCAAACAACGGCTTGTCCACCGGTTTCACGTCGCGCATGTCGCCGTACAGCACGATCTTGCCCGAAAGCTTGCCCTTGTACTTATCGAAATCCTCGTCTTTCTTGATGTCGACCCACACCGCTGGCCCGCTCACCGCGCCGTTGGTTGAGGGCGACCAGGGCACAGCCTGCGCGATAAACACCGCGGTGTCCGGCGACGCCATCCGCACCCAGGTATTCAACTGCTGCCAGCCCATGCCGAATTCGCCCCAATCCTCCAGATGGGCGTTGGTGCAGCCCATGGCGGCCAACTGATCCCGCGTCCACTCGTTGGCGCGCTTCACGTTGGGCGAACCGGTAAGCCGCGGACCGATACCGTCCATCAGCGCCGAAGCGTACTCCATCACGTGCGAGTGTCTAAGACCTTCATCGCGGATTCGCTGATACATGGTGTAGTCAAGGCTTTCTTTTGCGGGCTGGGGCAGTTCGTACGACGGTAGGCTCGCGTCCGCAGGCTTCGTGGAGGCTTTGTCTTTGGCCTTGTCAGCGGCGGTCAGGAGTTGGCTGGACAGCAAAACAAAACAGGCAATGATCAGAAAAGACGGCTTGCGCAGGCGCATGGGCATGAATTCCTCGTCATAACAGAAGTAACCGCAGCCTAACAGATTGTTGTTTCGCCTGACAAACGATTACTGGACTCCGGACAGCGATTTGCCATAACAAACAGTTCACGTTTGTTGAGTGTTGGAAGTCGACAGGAACCAGAGCCCACTGGCCTCACCCGATCCTTCGGCCAACTGCCGGGGCGATGATCCGCAAGGTATCCATGAGTTCGGCGAACTGCTTGGGGTAGAGCGATTGGGCACCATCCGACAATGCCTTTTCCGGGTCGTGGTGAACTTCGATCAGCAGAGCGTCAGCTCCGGCTGCCACCGAGGCTCTCGCCATGGGCGCTACTTTGTCCCGCAGCCCAGTCCCATGGGAAGGATCGGACGCCATCGGCAAGTGAGAAAGCTTATGGACAACCGGGATCGCCGAAATGTCCAGCGTGTTGCGAGTGTAAGTTTCAAATGTCCGGATGCCCCGCTCACACAGAATCACGCTGTAATTGCCGCCGGCCAGAATGTACTCGGCGGACAGCAGCAGTTCTTCCAGGGTCGCCGCGATGCCGCGCTTCAGCAGCACCGGCGTCTTCACCTTGCCCAGTTCGCGCAGCAAATTGAAGTTCTGCATATTGCGCGCGCCCACCTGAAAAATGTCGACGTAGGGCTGCATCACCGCGATCTGCGAGATTTCCATGACCTCACTGATCACCAGCAATCCAAAGCGGTCACCGGCCTCCCGCAGAAGTTTCAACCCTTCCAGGCCTAACCCCTGGAAAGAGTATGGAGAGCTGCGAGGTTTGAAAGCGCCGCCGCGCAGCGCTCTGGCTCCGGCTTTCGCCACGGCCTCGGCCACAGCGAACAACTGGTCGCGCGACTCTACCGAGCACGGACCGGCCATCACCACAACTTCTTCGCCTCCGATTTTCACGCCGTTCGGGAAAGCAACAACCGTGCCTTGGGGACGAAAACTTCGTCCCGCCAATTTGTAGGGCGCGCTGATTCGGTGGACTTCGTGGACCCCGGGAAGAACTTCGAGATCCCGAATGTCGAAGTCGGCACGGGCCCCCACTGCGGCTACCACCGTCTGCCGCGCCCCCGTGCTGCGGTGAACCGCGAAGCCCATCCCCACCAGGTGTGCAATCACATGCTGGATCTGCTGCTCGGTTGCCGCTTCTTGCATTGCGACGATCATAAGGGTGGTGAGCTACGAATACCGGTTGCTCGCTTTCAGTCATTCACGTCCGATTCCAATTCTGTGTCTCGGGTCGCCTGCGCCGGCTTTCGCGGCGCGATTTCCTCCTGCTGAATCTGGCGCATGATATCCATGATGCGCTCGTAGATATTCAACAGATCGTGGTCTGGCAAGGGCCCCGGATTCACGCTGCGCACATGATCAAACACGGCGCGCTCGCGGTCCGGTTCGTAGATCGGCATGCCCAAGTCCCGCTTGAGCCTGCCGATTTCGTGCGCAGCCCGGGCACGCTGGCTGATCAACTGAACCAACTTGCCGTCCAGTTCGTCGATTTTCTTGCGCCACTCTGAGATGTCCATAACAACCGTTGCCAGTAGCTGGTCGCTGGCAGCTCGCGGCCAGCAAAGAGTCAGCCGGCGGTCCTAAGTACTAACTACCAGCTACTAGCTTTCTAACAAATTCTGACACAGCTCGCGCTTCTGTGCCCGGATTTCGTTCGATGATCTCGACAATCGCACTCCCCACCACTGCCCCTTCCGCAAATTTTCCTACTGCCGCGAACTGCTCCGCTGTGGAAATACCAAAGCCCACCGCAATGGGAAGCTTCGAGTATTTTCGCAAACGCCGGACCAGTTTCTGCGCGTCGTCCGGCAACTGTTGCCTCGTCCCGGTTACTCCGGTCCGTGAAACAGCATAGATGAACCCGCTCGAAACCTTGGCGATCGCCTTCACTCGCTCGCCCGTGCTGGTGGGCGCGGCCAAAAAAACCGTGGCCAGTTCCCGGCGCCGCATCTCGCGCAAGTAGACCTGTGCTTCTTCGACCGGCAAGTCGGTGACCAGCGCTCCATCGATGCCCGCATCCTGTGCCGCCGCAGCGAACCTTCCCGGCCCCATCCGCAGAATCGGGTTCCAGTAGGAAAAGAGAATCAACCCCGCCGATGATCGTTGGCGGATTTCTCTCGCCAACTGAATGACCTGGTCGATGGTTGTGCCCTTGCGCAGCGCCCTTTGGCTGGCGCGCTGGATCACCGGTCCGTCCGCCAGCGGATCACTGAACGGGACGCCGAGTTCGACGACGCTCGCGCCCGCGTCGATTCCGGCGAGAACAATATCTCGGGTCGTGGCAAGATCAGGATCGCCGCAAGTGACGTAGGCAACCAGTGAGGGGCGGCGTGTAAAAGAAAGGGGCATGCGAAGACTGATTATGTCATTTCGCCGCGCGCCACTCCAACCCCATGTTATCGTCCGTGATCATCAAACGACCGTGGAGGCGCGCTCGAAGTTGGTCGTTTCTTTCCACTGAATTCAGTGTCCGTCCCGTCGGGTCCTCGGGAATGTTGACGATTTCGTTCAGATGTTCGACTTGCTCTGGGTCGTTGGCATCGACGACCGGTCGTCCGTCGATCACGTAGCGAAGAAGCACGGACTTCCACCTCGCGCGGTCCATCAGCAGCGGAGAATCGCTCACCGCCAGAGCATTCGCGAAACGCAGTGCGTAAGGATATACGGACAGACCTGTTGCCATGACGTCGTCGGAGCCGGTCGTGTTGTAGAACAGCACGCCTCCTGGTTCGAGATGGAGGCGTGCAATCTGCAGGAACTCCACCGAAAGCAGGTTGCTCACGTGGTTCCGCCAGTGAAAGGTGGTGTTCATCACAATCGCATCGAATTTCTCCCGGGGGTGTCGCACCAGCCATCTCCGGCCGTCGTCAATGGATATACTCACTTTGGGGTTGCTGAGCAGGCTCGCCACAGCTGGGTGTTGCGGAATGAGTTCCAGATAACCGGGGTTGATCTCCACGACTGTCAAGCGCTCCACCTGCGGGTGGTTGCCTACGACCTGCGCCCACGAACCCGACCCGAGGCCGATCATCAGCACATGATGCGGCGCCGCATGGAACGCGCTCAGCCCATAAGGTCGAACAATGATATTGCGGTCATGCAACAGGTCGGTGCTGAAACGCCCATCGTACACTCCGCCCCCGAATACCGTGCCGTCAGGAGTAACCCCGATAACGCCGCTGCAATTCTCGACGACCTGTTGAAAATGCGCCGTGGGAAACAGGCTCTTATAGAGCAAGCGATCGTAGATATTGCCGAATACCGGGCGGGTGGCCAGAACCAAACCCAGCGTTGCCATAGCAGCCAACGCGATCTGACGATGCCTCCGTCGCTCGGTGCCACCCGACATCGCCAGCACGACCGCTGCTGACAAAACGCCACCGCCTAACAGCAACAAAGAGATCTGGAACAGCGACCAATGATCCAGCCAGACAAATCCGGTGATCAGGGTTCCAAGCGTGCACCCTGCAATATTCGCGGCGTACAGGTAGCTGAGCAAAACTCCAGCTTGGCTTTCCCTGGCGATCGCAAGGTCCGCCATCAGGGGAAACGTCGCTCCGAAAAAACTGGCCGCCAGACAGGTCAATAGCAACGTGATCAGATAGGCCGGCCAGCCGCTGCCGGGGCGCAGCGGAGAGGCAAGCCGCATGGCCAGGGCTGAAGCCGGGCCCACCAGAAAGGCCAAAACTGCGGACGCAAACATCACCGTGCTCAACAGTCCTGGTTCCAGCTTGCGATGATTGCGCTGTGAGTATCGTTGAACCCGGCGGGAGCCCAGTGCCAGGTCGAAAAGATAGGCGCCCAGCAACATTGCAAATGCCGGTGCCTGGTCTTCCGAGCTGAAGGCCAGCAACCGGTACCAGACGATCTCGTAGCAAAGTGCGGCGAACCCGGAAAAGGCCGCACACCACAGCGCAAGCGGAAAGGGAAGGCGCGGCAGAGGTGGCGCACTGATGCTCCTCTCCGCCGGACCTGCTTGATCCGGCACTTCTCTCCTGGCTGACCGCGCACGAAGTCCGTAGACCACTGCACCCGTAGCTACCAACGCGTTCATCAAAGCGCCGAACCGGACTGATCCAGACTGCCCCAGATACCGCATCAACCAGCCCGCCGCTAGAAAGCACGCGGCGCCCGACCCGAGAGCGTTCACAAAGTAGAGCCCACCCACCGCAGAACCTACATTTTGAGAGGACCGCACCAGGTGTTCAACCAGTAGCGGCAACGTTGCTCCCATGAACACCGTAGGCACAACAACCAGGAAGAAACATATGAGACCGGTATGCAGGAGCGAAGCCCCCGCCGTGAATTCGGCGACACGATGAAAGATGTTCAGCGACACAAAACCAAACATCGCCGTTCCAAGTTCCGCCAACGCGAACAACCCGAGCAGGGGCCACCGTTTCGTTTTGGAAACCGCGCCTCCCGCCAGGCTGCCCAGACCCAAGCCCAGCAGAAATGCACTGACGACGATGGTCACTGACTGGATGTTGATTCCGTAAATGGCAAACAGCGCCCGTTGCCAAACGATCTGATAAATGATGGCAGGAAAGCCCGATCCGAAGAAGAGCACGTAGACCCAGAGAAGCGATTGGCGCACACTTCGGGCGCCGGCTGGTTCCGGATTCAGTGGTTCAGGATTCAATGGTACGGCGATCAATCCAATTTCAGATTCTCCCGCAGAATTCCGACATCCTTGTCACCGCGGCCGGAAATATTCACGATCACGACTTCCGACTTCTTCATCTTCGGCGCGCGTTTCATTACCTCGGCCACGGCATGCGCCGATTCCAAAGCCGGAATAATGCCTTCCGTCCGAGCCAGTGTCGTACATGCGTGGAGTGCTTCGGAATCTGAGGCGGAAACGTACTCCGCGCGGCCCGTGTCCTTCAGCATGGCATGCTCCGGTCCGATCGAGGGATAATCCAGCCCCGCCGAAACGGAGTGCGTGTTGGCGATCTGTCCCGCGTCGTCTTGCAGAAGATAGGAGTAAGTCCCCTGCAGAACACCGGGCGAACCACCGTCGAAGCGGGCCGCATGCTCGCCCAGCGCGTGGCCTCGTCCGCCGGCCTCGACGCCGATCAGCTTCACTCGCTTTTCTTTGAGAAACTCATGGAAGATCCCAATGGAATTCGATCCTCCACCGACGCACGCGATGATTGCCGCGGGCAGTTTGCCTTCGGCCTTGAGAATTTGCCCCCGGGCTTCGCGGCCGATCACTTTGTGAAAGTCGCGGACCATCGTCGGATACGGGTGCGCGCCCAGCACGCTGCCCAGCAGATAGTGAGTGGTACGGACGTTCGTCACCCAGTCCCGCATGGCTTCGTTGATCGCATCTTTCAATGTGCGCGAACCGGATTCCACGCCGCGCACCTCGGCGCCCAGCAAACGCATGCGAAAAACATTCAGTTCCTGGCGCCGCATGTCCTCCGTGCCCATGTAGACGGCGCATTCAAAGCCGAACAATGCGCATACCGTCGCCGTTGCCACGCCATGCTGGCCGGCGCCGGTTTCAGCGATGATGCGCCGCTTGCCCATACGCTGGGCCAGCAACGCCTGCCCCAGACAGTTGTTGATTTTGTGCGCGCCGGTGTGGAGCAGGTCTTCGCGCTTCAGATAGATCTTCGCTCCGCCCAGTTTCTTGGTGAGACGCTGGGCGAAGAACAGAGGCGTGGGGCGGCCCGCGTAGGTACGGAGCAGTTCATCGAGGCGGCGCTGAAAGTTGCGGTCGCGTTTGGCCTTTTCGTACTCGCGCTCCAGCTCTTCCAGGGCGGCCATCAACGTCTCCGGAACGTAGCGTCCGCCGTAAGCGCCAAACCTGCCGGGTTCGTCGACCGCAGCCTGCTTGCGGTTCCCTGTTCCTGACTGCTTGGTTGTCGTTGTCGCCATTTCGCCCACTTTTCTAGACTGACTTGCTTGCCGCACGCGCGGCGGCTACAAATGCCCGAACCTTCGCATGATCTTTTTTCCCTCGCCGGGCCTCCACGCCCGACGCCACATCCACGCCGAAGGGTTGAAAGATTCTTATCGCTTCACCCACATTCAGCGGATCCAGCCCTCCGGCCACAATCACCGGCACAGACAGGCTTATCCCTATTACCATTCCACGCGTGGCTTCCCAATCGAACGTGGTACCGGTCCCCCCGGCAGCCCCATTGGAGCGCGAATCCACCAGGATGGCAAAGAGTCTCTTACGCGCCAGTTCGGTGATCAGGATCCCGCCCTCCTTCAATGAGTCTCCCGGAATCACCGCAATAAGCTTCGCGCCTCCGGCCAACTCCGCTCTCGACTGCAGGTCTCTCGAAAGCTCCTCCGGGAGCTTTCCGTGCAACTGCACTGCGGTCAATCGCGCCTGGAGCACAGTCTCGCGAATACGTGCGGCATCAAGATGGACGAAGACCCCGACTTTTTCGATGCTCGCCGGTAACTTCTCCACAATTTCCCGCGCGGTTTCGACGTCAATCTTCCGTGGGCTCTTTTCGTAAAACACGAACCCGAGCGCGTCGGCCCCGGCATCGACGGCAGTCAACGCGTCTTCCAGATTCGTAATCCCGCAAATCTTGACCCAGGTCATAGAGCTCCGTTGCGAGTACCCAGTACCCAGCAGGTTCTTACTCGATACTCGGCACCCGGTACTCGGTACTCGCCTCATGCAACAGCGCGCGCAGCGCTTCCCCCGGCGATTCCGCCTGCATCAGCGATTCCCCGACCAGGAATGCCTGATACCCCGAGGCCCACAAGCGTGCGATGTCCGTCCCAGCATGAATCCCGCTCTCCGCAACCCGGACGGCATGCTTCGGAATCAACTCTCCCAGTCGAAACGCCGTTTCCAGATTTACCTTGAAGGTTCGCAGATCGCGGCTGTTCACCCCGATCAGGTCGCATCCCGCATCCACCGCACGGTTCAGTTCTTCTTGGTCGTGCACCTCACACAAAACGTCCAGCCCCCACCGGCCCGCTGATTTGCAAAGTTCCGCCAATTCGGATTCCGTCAATGCCGCCACAATCAACAGAATTGCGTCCGCGCCGCTGGCTCGCGCTTCCAAGATCTGGAACTCGTCGACCATGAAATCTTTCCGCAGGCACGGCAGCTCCACGCTGCCCGAAGCGGACCGCAGGTTTTCCAGCGATCCCTGAAAGAACTCAGCATCGGTCAACACGGAAAGCGCGGCCGCTCCCGCTCCCTCCAGTTCCTTGGCCAACCTTGCCGGATCGAAGTCGCCCCGGATCAGCCCCCGCGACGGAGATGCCTTCTTCAGTTCGGCGATCACCGCGACGCCCTTTCGGCTGGCGGTTTCTAAACTGCGCCGGAATCCGCGCGGAACATGCCCTTCCGCACGCCGCGCGAGTTCGTGCAGATTGGCAGCTGATCGGTCCGTGGCGATCCTTCGGCGTGTCGCGGCCACAATTTGATCAAGGCTAGCCGGCATGAGCGTGGAAAGATTATACGGGACTGGCCGCCCAGGAAGGCTTTAGGCCGCTGAAGTCCAAGCAAGGAAACCACATAAGCCTTCGCGCTCTCATTGCTTCCATCAATCAAGACGAATCATCAGATATTCCAGGCCGCAGCAAGTAGTTGTCTATTGACACATCCGCAATTAGGAGGATAATCATTGGTGCGCCAGTCTTGAAGCCTTCTGACTCCTGCTGTGGACGGGCCGAGGGCTTCATCTCGTCTCCCGACGTATCCGCTACGGAATCTCCGGTTCACAGCCAGCGATTCCCCCACGGAGAGTTTTCTAGTTCACTTCACTGCAGGAGGAAAAAAACGATGAAACACTACAAAGCAATTTTGTGCGCACTCGGACTTGTGCTGCTGTGCGTCAGTGCGGCCACTGCGGCCGATCAACTAAGCTTCAAATTCAAGGCGGTCAAGGTTCCTGGGGCCGTCTGGGAAGAGCCTGGTGGCATTAACAATGCAGGCGCTTCGACCGGGTTCTATGTAGATTCGAGCGGCGCATACCACGGCTACATTCTTAGTGGCAAGAAGTTAACCAAGCTGGATGATCCGAACGCTCTGGCCGGAACCACCGAGGGCAGCAACATGAACCCCGATGGCGCAATTTCGGTAGTGGGTTTCTACACCAGTAGTAAAACGAACAATGCCGTCGGATTCCTTTACAAAGGCGGCAAATTCACGGATATCACTGGTCCCAGCGGCGCGGTGTCCGTCTACGGTGCCGCGGTCAACGATAGCGGCGCGATCGTGGGCTACTACTCTGACTCGAGCGGCGTTTATCACGGGTATCTTTTGAAGGGCAAGAAGTACACGACGCTGAACGTACCCGGCGCCCTGGACACTTTTGCCACGGGCATTAACAAGAAGGGCAATATCTCCTTTTATTGGGTAGATTCGGGCGGCGTTTATGAATCGTCTGTTTACAATGGCAAAACCTACACCACGGTTGACGTCCCTGGCGCAGCAGACTCATACGCCCTAGACCTGAATGCTGCTGGTGACGTTACCTATGAATGGCAGGACTCCGGCGGCGTCATCCATGGCGCCCTGCTTCATGCCAAGAAGTATTACAAATTTGACTACCCAAAGAGCACATCAACCTACGGCGGCGGAATCAATGACAAAGGCAATATCGTAGGCGGCTACCAAACGTCGAGCGGTGGCAGCGATTGGTTCGCTTTCGAGGCGACTTACAAGTAAGTAAGTGTTTTAGGACGCGTGCTTTCCCCGGCAAGTACCCAACAGGGAAAGCACGCTTCCGGAACTTGAGCCGTTTAGCGGGCGTCCGAGCCCAGGTTTCCATAATCTCCCGTATATCCGGCGGACACGGTCCCGTTGCCGCCCAAAATCGAGCTCTCGAAGTTCACTCCGCTGGCATGGGAAATGGGTTGGAAGCTCGAGTTGTCCCGTGCCTGATTCTGATAACATCCTTGATCTTGCGCTCAAGCTCGGATAAGGGAGTGCCTTCACCTTGAGCTTCCTCAACAATCCGCGAGAGCACGGCATCCTTTGCTTCACGGATGCTATGATTCTTGAGACCGTCTATGACATCGCCCATTCACGTAGTTCCTTCTCCCTCCCAGCAACCACCTTTGGCGTACGATCCGCTGCTCGACGACGTTGGGTACATGACCTGCATGACTCTGGTGCTGCTCGGAAATTACGCGCAGACCGGGCATCTCGGCGGACCGCTCGCATACACGCCGTACAATGTTGCGGCGCATTTGATCGGTCCTGAAAACGGCGGACTCCGTTTCGATTACCGCCGGCCGAAGCATCCTTACTCCGACAAATTCATGCTCGCGGCGGGCCACTCGATCCCCACGTGCTACGCGCTCTGGATGATCATGGGCCAGGCGCTGTATCGCAAGTATCAGCAGACCGGCGATCCCCGTTATCGCGTCGACCCGCACGTCGCGATGCTGCCCATCGACGCCTTGGGATTCCGCCGCGGCGCGGGCGCGCTGAAGACCCTGCTGCACGATACGGGGTTGGAAGACCATCCCCTGTTCGCACAAGCGAAAGGCCGCGGCATTCGCGCGCTCTCGGGACATGCCGAAAGCACCGACGTTACCAACGACGTGAACGGCGGCCCCTCAGGCATCGGCATCGCGACAGCCGCGGGCAAGGCGGCGTTCTGGGACGTGGCGGGCGCGCCAGACTCGCCGAAAGTGATCGCGCTGGAAGGCGAATTCGCGCTCACGGAAGGTCACGCCCAGGAGTTGAAAACGCAGGCCCTCGCCCTGCAGGTG
Organism: uncultured Acidobacteriota bacterium; assembly: GCA_963715675.1. Classification (GTDB taxonomy): domain Bacteria; phylum Acidobacteriota; class Terriglobia; order Terriglobales; family Acidobacteriaceae; genus DASVWZ01. The sequence continues at coordinate 5,155,167 of OY970265.1, read as the reverse complement.
GGAAAGCGTTTGCGCGTCATGGTTTCCGACAATAACGCGGGCATCGACGATCGCCTGATTGGCGGCGTAATCGCCGCGCAGTTCGACGGCTACGATTTGGTGAATCAATGGACGTCGTATGGATGGAACGTCTTTACGCTTGCGAACGGTAACGATTACGGGCAAGTGGCCGCCGCGCTGAAAGCGATGGACGAAGTGGACCCGCACGACCGCCGTCCAATCGTCGCGATCGGCAAAACAATCAAGGGCTACTGGCCCGCGGCCGTCGACGGAAAAATCCCCGGCTACGGCGATCAATTGGTGAGTTACCCCAGCCATCCCTACGCGCTGAAGATGAACTCGGAGTATTTTGTCGCGCTGGCGCAGACGTTCGAGAAGCATTACGGCGTGGAGTTCGAAGGAATTCGCAAGGGCGCGGTCAGCAACAATCGCGAACGATTGATCCAGTTTAAGACGAACCTCGACGTGGTGATGTCGCTGCTCGACCGCAACGGATTGGGCGATCGCCTCGCCGATCGCCTGGTGGGAGTCGGCGACACTGTGCGCGACGACGTGAAGTTGCGCATCTCAGCCTCGAGCGATCCGTTCCTCGACGAGCGCCTGCGCGTCGCGAAGCTACCGGAAGACCCACAGAAAGTCTCGATTCGCAACGCGATTTCCGGTGCGGAGAAGCAAGTTAGCATTGCGCTGTTCAAGAAACCGGGCGAGACAGCCGGAGCGCGGCGCGCGATTTCCGAAATCATCAAGTGGATGAATTACGTCACCGAAGGACGGTTCTTCACGGTGGCCGCCGACCTTTCGGAATCGATCAACGTGGAGCATGGCAGTTTGTGGGGACACTACAGTCCCACGGACAATCCGCTGGGCACGCGCTTGAAAGCGCCCATTCAAGAAGCGGGCAATGTTTCCACCGCCATCGGGCTGGTGAGTCAAAGCGCTTCCGTCGATCCCGAAAAATTCGCCGGCGTGTGGGCTTTGAGCGGCACCTACGGAGCGTTCACCCCGCTGATGTACACTCCGGCGCGGGTCTGGAGTCAGCAAAATCAGGACAGTAAATTCCGTGTCGGCGTGCTGCATATTCTCACCGCGCACTCCGGTCCTGAAACTGCGGCCGACGCGCGCACCCACTTCGGCATCTTCGCGCCGCAAGTGTGGAAGCTCTTCCCGCGCGGTCAGACGATCAATTTGAGCTTTTGGGATTACAACGATGTGGCGCCCGGCTATTTCGCGGCGGCGGAAATCGCGGCGCGGGATCCGCTCGTCGGCATCATCACCCTGGAAGTAGCGCGTCCCGACTTCGCGGTCGCGGACCGCAGCCATTTCGCCGACTCCGATCTGCGCGCCGCGGCAAAAGGCCTGTATGTGATCCGCGATTTCGCGCCGGACACGCCGCGCCACGGTTACGTGATCGCGCAAGGATCGAGTTCCACCGTGAATCTCGTGAAAGTGCTGCCGAAACTCGAAGCTGCCGGGGTGAACGTGAAGGTGATCGCGGCGATCAGCGAGGAGTTGTTCGATCGGCAGCCGCAAGCGTATCGCGATTCCGTGCTGCCGCCCGAGGCTCGCTACGACCTGATGGTGGTATCCACGGGCACGCGACGCATGTGGCCGTTGCGCAACCTCGGTCCGCTGACCGATGAGTATTCCCTCACGTCCGACTTCGACAATTGCTGGAGGAGCGGCGGCCTCGAAGCGGAAGTAATCGCGGAAGCGCATCTCGACCCCGATTCGATTTTCGCAGGGGTGGAACGATTCGCAAACGAACGCGAGCGCCGCATCGGCGATCAACGCAAAATGATCGGGTAGTCGAGTGGGCTGTCTGCACTCGTCGTTGGTGCCCATTGGCAGAGCCTGGGTGACAACTTTCCAAAGAAAGTACGATGAAGCTGCCGGCTGGCGTCTGCTGTACAACGCAACGCCCAACTGAGTTTCTGCTGCAGCTCTTCCGGACAGTTATGACGGGGCGCGTTCAACACAGGCAGGACGATCTCCGGCGTCTTGCCGGGAACGCCGCATCTTCTTATGGTCAGGGAACACAGGCTGGGCGACATCATAGCGAACTCCGTTACCCATGGCGTCGGAGCGGCGCTCGCTCTCGCAGGAGCGATTGTACTGGTGGTCACTACGGTGGGTGGGACGGCCTGGCAGTTTGCCAGTTGCTTGGTCTTTGGCTGCACACTGGTGCTGGTCTATGTCTGCTCTACTCTGTATCACTCCCTCGTTCGCACCCGCGCGCGTCACGTTCTGCAAATCATTGATCATTCGGCAATCTATCTTCTGATCGCCGGAACCTATACTCCCTTCGCTCTGGTGTCGCTGCGCGGGCGGTCGGGATGGCTTCTGTTCGCCATTGTGTGGGGCTTCGCTGTCCTGGGAATTCTGTTTAAGAGTTTCGCAATCGGACGTTTCGTCGTTGCCTCGGTCGTCGTGTATGTGGGAATGGGTTGGCTGGGCGTGTTCGTGATGCGTCCTTTACTGCACGCTCTCACCTGGCACGGCATAGTCTGGATTGTGCTGGGTGGCCTGCTCTATACCGTGGGCATAGTCTTCTTCGCGTTCGACCGCCTGTCTTATTTCCACGCGTTATGGCATCTCTTTGTGCTGGCCGGAAGCGCCTGTCACTACTTCGCCGTGCTCTTCTATGTTGCCCAGCCGCGCCCCTGACGCGGAAACGCCTGCAACTCATCGCAACCGTACTTCAGTCGAGGGACCTGATCGGCTGACGACCTGGACAAACCGAGCGAATCCAAGCGGAAAGCGGCGCTTAGCTCCCAGTGGTCAAGAATGGGTTTCCCGCAGCAGCCGCAAGTGTGTGAATCCGTCGCCCGGGAAATCGGCGAATGTGCCGGTCACGCGGTATGCCTTGCAGGAGCGATAGAACGCCTGCCGGTAACGCATGTCCTCGGCATTGGCTTTCTTCTCCTGAGAAGCCAATACTGAGTTTTCCAGGAAAATCAGCTTTCCGGGTAGCCGCGTCCGGTAGCCGGAATGACTTTTCCTCTATTTCCAACGCCTTAGAAATCTTGGTGCCGAAGAAGGGACTCGAACCCCCACACCCTTGCGGGTACATGGACCTGAACCATGCGCGTCTGCCAATTCCGCCACTTCGGCAAAGTGAGTTACGCCGCGAACCCTGGCGTTCACCTTTCAGGTGAGAACTACACTACTATTCTACAGGGGTGCTGTTGGCTGTCAACGCGGCAGCCACTCAGCCTTCCAGCTTGGCATTCATGGTGATGTTGGCCTTGAGCACCTTCGACACCGGGCAGTTCGCCTTGGCGTCCGCGGCCAGCTTCTGAAATGTTTCATCACTGGCGCCCGGCACGCGTCCCACCACGTCCAGGTGCACGGTGGTGATCGTCCACCCGGAGTCGAGTTTCTCCAGACTCAGGGTCGCGGAAGTCTCAATGCTCGAAGGCGTCAGGTTTGCGCCGCCTAACTGCGCCGACAACGCCATCGAGAAACAGGCCGCATGAGCCGCCGCAATCAACTCTTCCGGATTCGTCCCCGGAGTGTTCTCAAACCGTGTGGCAAACGAGTACGGCGTGTTCCTGAGTGCTTCGCTGGTGCCGGAAACTGCGCCCTTTCCATCCTTCAGCCCACCCTTCCAGACTGCGCTCGCTTTGCGTTGCATTGCTCTCTCCTTGATCTATGAATTCGGAAACTTTACCCATTGTAGATGGAAGCAGCAAAATGCGTCACGGGACTGGCCGCCGAGTTCCGCAGCCTACGGTTCCTTGGGCTCCGGCGGCTGAGGCAAATCCGGAATCTTCACGATTACCGCTGGATCCAGCGCTTTGAGCTTGAGTTGCTCGGTCAGGAACGCGATCCGGTCGCGGCGCGCTTCCGCATTGAGGGCATGAGGCGCGCCATACTCCTTAAAGCGCTTGGGTTCGCTCACCAGCGCGGCATACTGGCGCGCCCGTTCCGGGTTGAGGAATTTTTCCTGGCTTGCGTACTGCAGGAAGACATACGCTGGCGCGGAATGCGAGACGAACTTGCCCGGATCAAGCCAAGCGTACTTGGCAACAAAACCGTCGAATTTCGCCGCCCCAACCTTCTGCCGGTACTGCTGCACGTCCGAAGACTTCAGATCATCCGCATCCGACAACCCTCCCGCCATCAGAACAAATGCGGCGAAGCGTTGGTCGATACCGCTCAGGAACCCGCCGACGCTCGCATTGTAACTATGGCCGACATAACCAAGACGCTTCGGATCAACATCGTCTCGCGCCAGCAGCAGGTCCGCGCCGCGTCACATGTCCACGATGGACTGAATGAGGTCCCTGACCTGTTGCTCGTTCAAAGGCGTGTTGTCCTCCACGTGTCCGGGCCGGGCAACAGGTCCGTCCGGCAATAGCGAAACCACGCCCGCTGAAGCCATGGCTACCGCCTCATCAAGGAATTCCTTGCGATTCCGGAACTCGGAGTTTTCCCAATACCAGTGTCCCCAGATCACGGCAGCGAAAGGACCTTTGCCGGCGGGCACCACCAGGTATGCCGGCACCCGGCCGCCCTTCGGACTGGCATAGGAGATGTCATGGATGGCAACGTCTCCGCGCTTTTCTACGCCGGATTCCTTGATATCGAGGGCAGCATTGTGGTCGTAGTCGAGGCTCTTGAGCATGTCGGCGCTTTGCCCGAAGCAGAGCAGGCTCGCCAGCAGCAGTACGGCGAAAGGAAGGCGCTGCGTGGCTGGGATTCCTCGAAGATCGCGCATTGGGTTGTCGAAACTGCCTAAACTCCGGTAGAATCTAGGTTTGCACTTCAAGATCTAAACCCGTCTGGAGCAGTCATGGCACAAGTTTGTGATATCTGCGGCAAGAAGCCGCAAACTGGCAATACCATCAGCCACGCCCACAACACCTCGCGGCGACGCTGGAACGTCAACCTGCGCCCGGTGCGAGCCAAGGTAAAAGGCGCCACCAAGCGCATCCGCGTCTGCACCGGCTGCCTCCGCAGCGGCAAAGTGGTCAAAGCCTAAGACATCTCACCACAGAAACCGCCGAGCGCGCCGGGAAACCGTTCCCTGAATCTGAAATGTCCCTTGTTTCCCCTGCGCTTTCGGCGTCTCCGCGGTCGAGGCTCTTACTTGATTCCCAGCAATTCCACGTCGAAGATCAGCGTTGCGTTCGGCGGAATGACGCCACCCGCGCCGCGGTCTCCGTATCCCAACTCTGGCGGAATCCGCAACTGCCGCTTGCCGCCGACTTTCATTCCGGCGACTCCCTCGTCCCATCCCTTAATGACATGGCCGCCTCCCAATTGGAACTGGAAGGGCTGTCCGCGATCGACCGAGCTATCGAATTTCTTGCCGTTGGTAAGCCATCCGGTGTAGTGCACTGAGACATCCTGACCGGACTTGGCCACCGCCCCGGTTCCCTCCTTGATGTCCCAGTATTCGAGACCACCCACCATGGTTTTGGGCTTGCCCTCTACCTTGGTCGGGCCTTGCGCAAACACCGTACCGGCCAGGAAGATGAAGGCCATAAACAACGCAGTTTTCAGCATGAAGCGTACTCCTTGAATGATTCTGGATTTTTGAAGCTGCTCCTGAATTCTAATTGAAAACCGTGGGAATGCTAAAGCAGAGATGCTGATGAATCGGATGCTCACGCATCGAAGCCCGATAACGAATCGAAGGCCGGATACGTCTGAAAGATACCAACGAGAGCACCCGAACCCATGAAAAATCCCTGGTCTCAGATTCCCACCGCACTACTGATCTTTGCTGCCGTATTGAGCGCCCACCTGCTTCTAGGTCAATCCACCGACCGCGGTGACATCGACAACCCCGACGCCAAGCCACCCGTGACCAGGGCCGACGTCCGCATAGTCCAGCGTGCGCGCAAGATCCTCAACTCCCCATCAAAGTGGAACCGTGCCGACACGCGGATTTGCCCGCCGGATGCCAGGACTTTCAGCCTCTATTGCGCGTTGGAAAAGGCCACCGGCGAGGAGAAGGAAAAATTTCAACACCGCAGCGCTGCCATGCAGGAGGCACGGTTCGTGATTGACGAGATCGCTCCGAACCGCAAGAACTACAACCACCGCCTGATGGACTACAACAATGATCCCACCACCACATTCGCCGACCTCAAACGGTTCTTCCAGGTATTACAAGACCGGATCTCTAAGCGGCTGGCAGAAGAGCCCAAGGCCGCGGCCAGCAAGCCCTAGGACTGTTCTGCCTCAGACTTGTGCTACGAATCACTCCCGGTGGATATCGGTCCTATGCTGCTGGCGAACCCGGGCTTTGCGGCTCAGCCCTACGCCAGCGCGATCACGTCAATTTCGACCAGCACGTCCTTCGGCAAACGCGCCACTTCCACCGTCGATCGAGCCGGCGGGGCCGTAACAAAATAACGGCCGTAGACCTCGTTCATGGCCGCGAAGTCGCCCATGTTCTTCAGGAAAACGGTCGTGCGGACGGCCTGGTCCAGGCCGCTGCCCGCCGCGGTCAGGATAGCGGAAAGATTCTTGAGCACGCGGTCGGTCTGCGCGGCAACATCGCCGGTGATCACCTGCTGCGTGACCGGGTCGATGGCAATTAGCCCGGAAGTAAATACGAATCCATTTGCCCGAATGGCCTGCGAATATGGCCCGATGGCTTGGGGTGCTTCTTTGGTTGTGATCACGTCGCGCATACTGGCTCCTAAAACCGGAACAGGAACTTAGACGTCTTCGAAAGGCGGCTGAAGGCACACCCTCGCGGCGCTCGCGCAAGCCGGGCGCACGCAAATGGGAATGACGTTCAGTCGATAGTAGAAGCTTTCGCGGAAGACGCCTCGCGAACCTGGGACGGATTGTCTGGCACAGTGTCCAAGGCTCACATTACCACGTCCTGTCCAATCCCCGCCTGCCGCGCCCTCTCATAGACCAGTTTCGCGGCGGCAGCGTCCTGAATCGCCAACCCGACGGACTTGAACAGGGTAATCTCCTGATCGCCAGTCCGCGCCGGCTTGCGGCCGAGAACGACTTCTCCCAACTCCGTTTGAATGTGCGCCTGCGATATCGCCTTCTCTTGCAGCGGGATCATGATGTCACCCGCCTCCTTCAGGCACGCTTCCACCGAATCGACGACCACCCTGGAGCGCTGGATAATAGCTGTGTCCAGTTCGCGCGCGTTCGGCGCGTGACTTCCGATTCCGTTGATGTGGGTTCCGGGTCGCACCAGGGAGCCATCGAACAACGGAATCGAGGACGATGACGCCGCACAGACGATGTCCGCTGCAGCCAGCATCTTCGCCGGCGAATCGGCCGGGAGAATCTCCAGTCCGAGTTTGGGGCTCATGTCCCGGATGAACGCCGACAGCGCGTCGGCGGACACATCGTAGACATACGCCCTTGACAGTTCTCTGGCAGTTGCCATCGCCCAGAGCTGCATCTTGGCCTGAACCCCGGCTCCGATAATCCCCGCCACCTGTCCCTTGTCCGTCCGGGCAAGGTATTTCGTCGCCAGCCCACTGGCTGCGCCGGTCCGAACCGCCGTCAGATAGCCACCGTCCATGATACAGGTCACTTCGCCGGTGACTGGGTCTTGCAGGAGCACCTTCCCGATGATCGTCGGCAGATTGTGCCGCATCGGGTTGTTCTTGTAAACGGTCACGATCTTACAGGCCAGGGCGCCCATCTGCCTAAGATAGGCGGGCATGTACAGGGACACACCGTCCGGCGGGACAATTCCGATTCTGAGCGGGAGCACGGCAGTGCCCGACGCCAGTTCGGCAAACGCCTTCCCGACCACGTCTATGCAGTCTCCCATGTTCAGCACGCGAACCACGTCTTCTTTCGTCAATAAAAGCGGCATATGAATCTCCCGGCCTCATGCCTGTTCCCGGCGGATTCGCCCGGAACTGGCTGTGGCCATTATGAAAACTGCGGTGGCTAAATCTGTTGCTACCTCGTATCAACTAAAACCATTGCCCGTTTCCAGTTTCCCGCTAAAACCCGGCCCGACAGGAACGACCACTGGGGCCATCCCACTATTGCCAACCATAAAAGGATCTGGCAACTGCAAGCTGAGAACTGCTCTTAGATCTTCTGCAATCGTTGCACATCGTGCACCCCGGGGATTTTACGCACACCGTTGATGATGTTTTCCAGGTGCTTCAGGTCGCTGATGTCCATAATCACGTCGATGTTTCCCTGCCCGTTGCTGGTGCGGGCCTCGATGTTGCGGATGTTGGTCTTGGTGTCGCTGATCACCGAGGTGATCTGCTTCAGCATGCCAAAGCGGTCATCGCAGAAGACCGTGATCTTTACCTGGTACGAACTGGGCGTGTCATCGTCGCGGGCCCATTCCACGTCGATCCGGCGCTCTGGCTCATAGAGCAGGTTGATCACGTTGGGGCAATTCACAGCATGTACGGCCACGCCTTTCCCCCGGGTCACGTAACCTACAACGGCCTCGCCCCGAATGGGGTTGCAGCAGCGCGCCCGGTAGACCAGCAGGTCTCCCTGGCCTTTGACCCGGATGGCATTTTCGCTGTGATCGCCGCCGAAAACCCGGCGCACCACGCTGGCCAGCCGTCCGGACTTTTCCCCTTCGGCTTCGGCCGGCACCGAGGCTTCCGACGCCGGCACCAGCCGGGCCAGCACCTGGCGCGCTGAGTATTTCCCGTACCCCAGGCCCGCCATCAGATCGTCGGCCTGGCCGAGGCCATAGTCGGCGGCGATCTTGCGCAGTTCTTCGTCCTTGATTTCCTTCAGCGGGATCCGGTACTTGCGCGCTTCTTTCTCGATCAGCTTGCGCCCGATTTCCACCGCGCGCTCGCGCTGGTGAATGTTGAGCCAATGCTTGATCTTGTTGCGCGCGCGCGATGATTTGACCACGCCCAGCCAATCGCGGCTGGGCTTATGGCCAGGCTGCGTCAGGATCTCGACGATGTCGCCACTGTGCAGCTTGTGACGCAGGGGCACCATACGCCCGTTGACCTTTGCCCCCACGCAGCTATGCCCGACTTCGGTGTGAACCGTGTAGGCGAAGTCGATCGGCGTCGATTCGCGCGGCAGAACGACCACTTTGCCTTTCGGCGTGAAGGTGTAAACCTCTTCCGGGTAGAGATCGACCTTGAGCGTGGAAAGAAACTCGCTGGGATCGGAAACATCGCGCTGCCACTCCACTACTTGCCGCAGCCATGCCAGGCGTTGCTCGTCCTGGGCCGAAACCGGTCCGTCCTTGTACTTCCAGTGCGCCGCGATTCCCTCCTCCGCCATGTGGTGCATCTCTTCGGTGCGAATCTGGAGTTCGAATGGCGTCCCATCTTCCGCAATCACCGAGGTGTGCAGCGATTGGTAAAAGTTTGGCCGCGGCATGGCGATGAAGTCCTTGATCCGGCCGGGCACCGGCCGCCAGATGTTGTGAATAATGCCCAGCACCGCGTAACAATCCGGCAACGTCCGGGTAATCACCCGCATCGCGCACAGGTCGTACACCTGGTCGACGCTGATTTTCTGCCGCACCAGTTTTTTGTGGATGCTGTACACCCGCTTGATGCGGCTTTCTACTTTCGCCTGGATGCCCGCTTCCTTCAACTTGTCCCGCATGAGCTGCTCGACTCGCGCCAGGAAGTGTTCGCCCTGCTTGCGGCGGGCTTCGACGGAGTCGTGGACCTGCTGGTAAGCGATCGGATCAAGGTAACGGAAGCCCAGGTCTTCCAGCTCTCCACGAATTTTGCCCATCCCCAGGCGATGGGCAATGGGCGCATAAATGTCCAGCGTTTCCTGGGCAATTTTCTGCTGGCGTTCCAGCGGCAGATGCTCCAGGGTGCGCATGTTGTTCAGCCGGTCCGCCAGCTTGATCAGCACCACCCGAATGTCGTCGACCATGGCCAGCATCATCTTGCGCAGGTTTTCGGCTTGCTGCTCCTCGCGATTGACAAAGTCGATCTTGCTGATCTTGGTAACGCCTTCGACAATGTGGGCGACCTGCTCACCAAATTCCTGGCGAATCTCCACGATCGTGACCGAGGTATCTTCGACGGAATCGTGCAGTAACCCGGCCGCCACGGCCACCGGATCAAGCCGCATCTCCGCCAGCACCAACGCCACCCCCAGGGGATGGACCAGGTAGGGTTCGCCGGAGGCCCGCATCTGGCCAGAATGATATTTCTGGGAGAACTCGTAGGCTTTGTGCACTAGCTCAAGATTGTCGCCGGGACGGTTGGCGCGCATGGTGCGCAGCAACTCGCGGAACTTGGTGACCGTGAGGGCTGTGGTCGCGATCTGCTCGCGCAAAGTCGCCATGCAGGATTATAACGCCGGAGCGGCCTGGCTGGAGCCGACGCAGGCCTGGCTGGCTTGAGCCTCGCACGGGCCGCCGGCTGCGCAGGTCACGAAGGCCAATCAGGGAGTGATTTCGAATACCGAGCCGTTTCCGTACGTGCCGCCGTAATAGGTTACACCGTACAAATGTCCTGCCGGATCGCGGACCAGGCTCCCCGAGGGGTACACTCCCTCAGGACCTCCGGCGAAACGATGCAATATCGTTTCCTTCCCATGCTTGTCGAGTTTAAATGCCGTACCCAGGAAGGTCAGGCCATAGAGGTTGCTGTCAGCGTCCCGGATGACACCGTCCGGCAGTCCTTCATTCTTTTCCGGGCGGAAGCGGTATAGGACATCCTCTCTGCCGCTCGGGTCCACCTTAAACACCGCTCCGCAGCCTGCTGGGTTGTCCCACACGTTGCATCCTTGCAACCCGCCCACATCGGTAGTCCCGTAGAACTCGCCGCCGGCTCCCAGGATTACGCCTGCCCCAGGAAGCGCGCCATCGGGAAAGTCCAGAAACCGGTAGAGGATCGTCTCATTGCCTTTCTGAGTCACCTTAAAGACTGTCCCGCATCCGTCCAGACACGGTCCGGCGCCGCCCTCATAGGTCGTCCCGATGAGGTCTCCCTTTTGATCCATGATGAGCCCGCCGTCGGGATAGAGCCCGTCCGGCATGCCGTTAAAAGAATGAAGAACGGTCAACTGGCCCGCCGGGTTCAGTTTGAACACCATGCCATTATCGATCTCTCCGGCGGTGCCATAAAGGTTGCCGGATTTGCCCAGGACCAGGCCCCCGAGCGGCAGCGAGCAGCAGGAAAAGGTATATAGAACGGTGTGCTGGCCGTTGGCGGCGACTTTGAACGCAGTTGCGCCATCCCCATCCTCCCCGTAAGTGGTGCCATAGAGGTTGCCCGCACCATCCCGAGTCAAGCCTGCCTGCGGGCTCACCCCATCGCTCCCTCCAGTGAAGGCATAAAGAACCGTTTCGGCTCCCGTCGAATCAATTTTGAAAACCGCGCCGCACCCGTGGCCGTTATTACATTGCGCATCACCACCCTGTTGGGCGGTACCATAAAGGTTGCCGGAACCGTCGAGTACGAGAGTACCAAGGGGATTGCCTCCGTCGGTGCTGCCCTGAAAGGAGTAAACCGTCCTGAAGGTGTGCGCCTTCGTCGTCTGCGATGTTGCCGGCAAGGATACCAGCACCAGCGCGAACCCCAGCGCGATACGTGCGCCAGCTTGCATGCAAGATGGCGTGTGGAACGATTTGACGTCGGTCATAAGCGCCTCCATACGCCAACGAACCGCTTTCTCCGATCCGAATCCTACCGCCCTCCCAAAGCCAACTCTCCCAGCGTCGCAGAACTCTTGGTTTTACCCGTCATGATCGCCTTATTCGCGACCGTTTCATAAGCGTATCCGGTCAAAACGGCGTTTATTTGTGCGTGAGCAATACTTACATTGAGGCGCGCCCAACCGTAATGCGCCTTGCCCTTGATCAGAAATTTCAACCCAAGGAAACGATTGGTAACGTTTTTCCACGGACCGCCGCTGCTTGTTCCCACTCCTGCATCGCAAAACGCCATCCCGTCCCGCCCCGACGCAAAATGCTTCCCACTTGGCCCCACTCTTACTCCCGCCCGCAGCGCTAAGGCGGAGTTCTTGAATCCTCGACTTGTCCGTTGGGCCCAGATCTGGTTTCCCGAGTTTAGTGCCTCGGCATACACGTTGTCCCCATAAAAGGATTCACTGTTGAACGTGATGTTGGTAACGCCAAAGTCATGAATCCCATCATGGTTGAGGTCGATCGGCACCGTGCGATTAAGACCGACCTTCGTATGTGCCGGGGTATAAACGATCTTGGCATCGGCTGGCTGCGCCAGGGCTAACAGGCTCACTCCAGCGGCATTGGCCGCGAGCGCATACCAGTTGAGTTGGCCGTGCAATGCGGGCGGAAGCGTGACGGGCATTCGAGAGAATTGGGCGGGCCGATTCATGATTTCCTCCCGGAGGGGGCCGGTTGAGTGATTGACGACGTCTCGCTGTTCAGACGCCCACAGTATACCCCAGTCCGCCGGTTCCGCTATCTCCCTATCTCCCTTTACGCTGTCGTCAAGTACGTTGCGCTGGAGCGCCATCCTCCGCCCTGAGTTTTCCCTTGACTTCCAGATCGGCAAATCGGCATCATCAACATATAGCTATAAGATAACTTATAACAATCAAGGTATAACTCTTTAGGAATCTAGATTTTACCCGGAACTCCTTGGGTGTCTAGATTTTGCGGACAAAAAGTCAGTAACTTCATGATTCTACTAGACCGAGGGGGAGGGGGTGTCCGATACTAAACAGTAAACATTGTCCCGATACGGGAACCCGGGGAACCCACTTGCCAGCCCCGGGATGGAAGCGCCAGCCAATCTGATACAAATAGAAAAATACACGGGGGATTGCGATGCCTGGCAAAGTTCTGGTGAGCGGCGCTTCCGGTCCGGTTGGCAAGGCGTTACTGCCTGCGTTTGAGCGGCGAGGATATCAAATCTCGCGGCTGGTGCGTAGCTCGCCAATCGGAGCAAATCAGATCTTCTGGGATCCCACGCAACCGCTGAGTCCGGAGTCGGTATCCGGCTTCGAAGCGGTCGTCCATCTCGCCGGCGAGTCGATCGTCGGAAGATGGAACGCGGCCAAAAAGGCGGCGATCCGGGAAAGCCGTGTGCTGGGAACCCAGCACCTGGCCGAGGCACTGGCGAATGCGCCCCAACCTCCGCGAGTGCTGGTGTCAGCTTCCGCGGTCGGATACTACGGCGACCGCGGTCAAGAGTCTCTGCGCGAGCAGAGCCCCGCCGGCAAGGGCTTTCTTGCGGATGTGTGCCGCGAGTGGGAAGCAGCTACGGAAGCCGCGTCGCACGCCGGCATCCGCGTGGTGCAGGTGCGAATCGGAATGGTCCTGAGTCCTAAGGGCGGGGCGCTGCAGGCGATGCTGACGCCCTTCCGTCTGGGGGTGGGCGGCAAGATCGGCAGCGGCCGCCAATGGTGGAGCTGGATCGATGTGCACGATCTGGCTGAGGCAATCGTGCATATCGCGGAAAACGAAGTTCTGCGCGGGCCGGTCAATGGCGTCTCGCCCAATGCCGTGACCAACCTGGAATTCACCAGGACACTGGCGTCGGTGCTCTCCCGCCCTGCCATTTTTCCCCTGCCCGCGTTCGCGGCCCGGCTGGCGCTGGGTGAAATGGCGGATGAACTCCTGCTGGCCAGCCAGCACATCGAACCGGTTCGCTTGCAGGCCAGTGGATTTCAGTTTCGCTACGCAGATCTGGCGGCCTCTCTGCGGGCTAATTTGAAGAAATGATCTCGTCGATGCTCTGTGACCCAAATCACTGACGAACCCGCAGAAAACTTGAGAAGCTGATTTGTCGGAGTGGATTGGTGAAACGCAGATTCATCGCCGCGCTGTTGCTGCTCAGTCTTGTCGGTTGGGCGAATTCGGCGGCCTTCTCTTTGTCGGCCCTGGCGAGAATGGCCACCCACGTTGCCTTCACTCTGGCGGCCGCCTCCAATCATCACCAACATCATCCGTGCTGCCCTCATGTAGCTGAGAAGCCGGCAGTCCAGGCTTGGGAGCCATCATCGCAGCCATGCGAGACCGGCCACCGTTGCTGCTTCCTGCAAAATCCCCAAATCCCTTCGAACCTGCCGGGGCGATCTGCGAATTCGCGGGCGGACAGGCAGATGGTTGCTTCTGCCGGTATCCTCGGTTTCGATGCGACTCCGGCGGAAGTTCCGGGCACGCTGGAGGCGGTTGTACTTCCCTCATCCTCCCGGTTGAGCACCGTTCTGCGAATCTGAGATCCGCGTCGTTTCTCACCCCAGCGCACACACTTCGGCAGTTCTTTCAAGCTGCCGCGCGAAAACATTGAACAACGGTTCTGCAATCATTGAGGAGAAGACAATATGAAATCCGCATCAAGATTTATGCTGATGGCCCTGGCCTTGGCGGTAGCTGCCTGGGCGCAAACCGCATCCCAAAATCCAACGAGCCCCAACGATGCTCCGAAGGCTCCCGCGGCACAATCGGAGGCGAAAGCCGAGTGTCCCTGCTGTCAGAAAATGCAGGCCGGCAAAGAAGGCACGTCCTGTTGCGCCCATCACGACCACGACCAAAGCGCGAAAGATGGCATGTCCTGCTGCGGCGGGAAAAACGGCGAGTCGTGCATGCAAGGCGACAAGTCGGCAAAAGCATCGTGCGCTGACGGAAAGTGCTGCGCCGCTAAGGATGGCAAGGACTGCTGCGCCGGGTCTAAAGGCGACAAGATGGCAATGGCTTGCTGTGGCCACGGACAGTGCGGCATGAGCCATCACGACCACGGAACCATGGACAAGTAGCAGACTGTCGTTCTGACAAGCCCCGGTGCAAGTTGCCGGGGCTTATTTACTGTAGGAGATCAGCTCTGAGCAGGCGGCTTGTCGTCGCGATGCATTTCGTCCAGCAACTTGGCAAGAACCTCGGCGCGTTGATCGCTGTTCAGCTCACGTTTCAGTTCTTCCATGGCCACGGCAACGATGTGGTAGTGGTGGGCCCCGGCGAGCCTGGGGTCCGAGGTCACGTCAAGCCAGACCTGGTGCATGAGTTCCAGATCCTGCGAGCGGAGACGCGGAGTGTGCGGCCCGAGCATGTAGTCGTGCACGCTGCCGGTGGGCGAGTGGATCTCGATTGCGAGACGTGGCCGCGGCTCGGGAAGCCTCTCCCATGCGTCTCCGGTAAGCTTGCCCTGCTCGTCCGTGGTGAGTTTGTTGGAGAGGCCGCAGACGATGCGGCTTGACTCCAGCCGCTGCGCGGTCACTACGATGGCTTCGAACACATCCGTCCCGGGGACCACGAGCAACGAAACGGGCTTGCCTTCCTTCTCCGCAACCGCGACGGCGGCGGTGAAAAGTTCCTGATCGTAGTGATCGAAAACCTGGGAAGCCTCGACCTCCGAACTGCCGCCGAAAGTGTGCTCGCGATGGTAGAGCCGCGCCGTCATCACCACCACGTCCTGCCGCATGGTATCCGTGCTGCGGAGGATGTCGCGGAGGTAGTACAGGTTTCTGGGATCGCGCACCGCCACCAGAATGTTTCCCGGACGAACCCCCAGCGCGCCACTGCCCAGTTCCTGATTTCCGTACACCCGGAATTGATCGAGGTTCTCCGGTTTGCCGTGCCGTTCCTTCGCCACACGATGTTCGGAATATGTGAACACCGCGAAGAAGGCCGCGCTGAAAACCACTCCCGCAATCGTCGCTTCCGACTTGGTCAGCAGGTTGACCAGCGCGGTCATCAGGAGGACGGCCGAGATCACAATGAGGCCAAGCGGGATCTCTTTGCCCCCGATATGCATGTTCCCGGGCACTTTCCATTGGCGGTTCTCCGGTTCCGTGTAGCGCAGCACGAGCACTGCCAGCGACTTCAAGGCAAAGCTCCAGATCACGCCAAAGGCATACAGGCCGGCCAGCACGTAGACGTTGCCCTTGCTCAGGACGATGGTCAGCAACTGCATCCCGACAATCAGGTTGATGATTCGATAGCTGGTGCCATACCGTTTCTGCGGCTTCTGAAACCAGGAAGTTAAAACACCATCCTCGGCAACCCGGTTCAAAACGCCGTTCGCACCCACGATCGATGTGTTCTGGGCGCCCGCCAGAATCAGAACGCCGACCAGCACCACAAAGCCGTGAAACACCAGCTTCAGGGGGGTGGGACCCACCAGGTACATCGTGATGCCCCCGATCAGGTTAGCGAAGTAATCGGGCCGGACCTTGTCGGGGATGATCATCACCGCAAAGAACGAAACCAGTGACGTGAACAGCAGGCTGTAAACGAAAATCACCAGGCCGGTTTTTTCCAGGTTCTTCAGCTTGGGATGCTCAATCTCGCGGTTGACCTGGGCCAGCGTCTCTTCGCCGCTCATGGCCAGCACCGAATGCCCGAAGCCGACGAACATGATGATCAAGGTCAGTTGGCTGATCCAGGTTCCATGCAGCCAGCCGAGAGATTCTCTGGTGAGCGGGACCACGCCGGGATGCAGAGGATTCGGAGGCATCTGAACCGGAACCCGGAACACCGTGATGGTGCACCAGATGATCAGAATGACGACCATCACCGTGGTCACGATCATGATCTGCAAGGCCTTTTCACTCGACTCGTGGATGCCCTGCGTGTTCTTCCACCAGAAATACAACACCACGAAAACCGCAAAAACGGCGGAGAAATGATCTTCCGAAAAAAACAGCGGATGGTGCAGATATCGGCCGATGTCCTCGATAAACCCGGCCAGGTATTGCCCGGCGGAGACGGCGCTGATCGGGCCCGTCAGAACGTAATCAAAAAGCAGCGCCGAGACGGAGAATTTAGCCAGCGTCCCGCCCATGGCCTCTTTGACCACGCGGTACACGCCGCCGCGCACAAACATGCTGCTGGACTCGATATACAGCGCCCGCACCGCATAGCTGAACAGCATGACCGCGAGGATGAACCAGGGGGCGCTCTTGCCGATGACCTTCTCCGCGTCGCCGCCGGCGTAATACGCGGAAGACGCCAGATCCGCCAGAACGATGGCGGCCGCCCTCCAGAAGGAAATGAAGGTGAGCATCACCGTGGTGGCGACGAAGACCTTGGCTGCGGGGCGCCGGACGTTTTGAATGGATGAGGACATGCCGAACTACGCCCAAGAGGGCAAAGTTAGAAATCTAACACAGTGGCGGGGTTCAGGTGTGGTGGAGTCGGGTTGATACCTTCAATTTCACCCGTAAGTGACGAAAGAAATGACGTTCCCATCGGGACCTCGCACCTGAAAATCAGTCCCGCCCCAAGCCTGCTTTTTGAGCGTTTGAGCGAACTCCACGCCTCGCGCCTTGAATTCCTCAAATAAACCTTGCACGTTTGAGACTTCAATGGAAGCGCAGATCAGCGATTTCTCCTGAGCGGCGGTGCGTGCGAAGGGAGGTCGCTGCACCCAGCGCAGGTGCAGGCGAACGCCGTCTCGCGATACCGCGCCGTAAAACGGAGGAAGACCATGGAGGAAGTCGGTCTCGAAGCCCAGCTTCTGCTTGAAGAAGGCGGCGCATACCTTGACGTCCCGCACGAGCAGGATCGGGATTACATCCTTCAGGAACGGCGGGCCAGACGAAGCGCGCGGCGTCTTGAGTGCACCGGCCGTTGCCGCCTTCAGTTCCGCCCAACTCTCATATCCGGCTTCAACCGCGACGATCTCCTGCGCCAGGGTAAGAGTGAACTTGAGCGCTAACCCCTCGCGGTCCGTCAAAGACCGATAGCGTTCGAGCTTCCGTACCCTTCCGCCAATGGAATAATCTTTTTCGCGATGCCAGCGGAGCAGTAGTTTGGCTTGCTTGCGGTATGTCTCGATGGTTGGCATAGGCACACTCCGGCTGAGATTTTTCAGCGGGCGGGCCTAGCCCTTTCGGCAGGGATGCCGACGTGCCCCACAGGGAACATCTGCATGCTAGACCGGAACTCAACCTACTGTCAAAACCGGCGTAACTCGTTCCCCCCGGGCGTCTCACTGCAGCGGCGGAACTTCAAAGTTCGACGCAGCAGGCGATTAGCCTACCTCGGTCGAGTCAGCCAGCCTTGGCCCTGAGGATCGACTGGAAGCCATACACGTTCGAGTGATGCGGTCATGCCAGCAGAGTTGGTCCTCGTCGAGGAAGCACCACGCGTATCCCAAAGCTAACGATAGCAAGGAAAGCACCGAGGCCAGCACGCGCCAGCGGCGAAGGCTTCGTGGAACGGCTGTCCCGTCAAACCGGCTAAGCTGAAGTTTCGCCAACTTTAGACCGGGGGTTGTGCCGGAATACACCAGAAACAGGTATTGATATGCGGCCCAGAACACAGCGATGAGACCGGCTGAGATCCCCATCGCTTGCTTCGCAGGTGGTATAACCCCGACGATTCTGAAAAACGCATAAGCGAACGCGGTGAATGAGATGGCGACGAGCACAACGTCCATAACCGCAGCGGCGACCCTCCGCGGCATAGGCGGAGCGCTGAGTGGGAGTTCGAATCCCGGTCTCCGCTCAGCCGCAGGAACCTCTTTGGGTTCAATCAGCATGCCGCCGAGCGCTGGCGGCGGCGGCAACTGTTCCGGCACTTCCAGAATTCTCGGACGGTCGAGGATCGGTTCCGCAAGTTCGTCAAACGTGAACTCCGGCGCGGCCAAGAACCGGGGAAACTCGATGATTTTCGCGCCGAAGTCCGTTGCGGCCAGCCCCGCAGTACTGGACTCTTCCGCTGTAGGCGACACTGACGGAGCGGCAACCTCCTGCGTCGCGACAGCTAAGCGAGTGGCTGGCGCAGCCGTCGGGGGTGGCAGGGGGCGCTCGCTCCAGGAAGCGTCCGGTGTGTCGAATTGAAGTTGCAGCGAGGGGTAACGCGGCGCTCGCACCCGCTTGCGGGCGCGGTACTGGTTCAGCTTGGCGGACACTTCCTGCCGCCAGGCGCCGTGGGAAGGAAGCAAACCTCGTTGTTCCGGTGCATGTTGGGCAGCGGAACCGGAGTCGGGCTCCGTTGGCGATGCGGATTCTGGTACGGTTGGATTGGGGCTTGGCAAATTCCGACCAAAGGCTGTTTCGGAAGCCTGATGCGACGCCAGATTCCCGCCGTCCAGGGCAAAACGCCGCAGTTGCGGGTCGGGTCTCGAGTCCAGGCTGGCGGAAAACCTCTCCTTGCTGGCATCATACGATTCAGGACCCGCGAACGTTTCCAGTCCGCGGGGGGGAGCGCCGGGATCATACTCGGGTTCGAATCGGGCTGTCATTTTCTAAAGAACCAGGAACCAGAAACATTCGAAACCGCTGCTGCGGTAACCGCAGAGCGGCTGAAAACGCGATTGGAGTTTCAACCATAGCGCCAGAATCAAACCGCAACCGCAAGCCCCGGGCAGATATGAGCTTTGCCTGTAACGCCAGCGGCGTGCTAACGTCACCTTACCCGGGCTTAGACACCAGCTTCGGGGAGCTCGTGCGCTTCCGATGAATTCCCGCACACGAATCCTTATCACGGCGGCCTTCATTTGTCATCTGCTACTCGCACCTGGATTGTTAACCAGCCAGTTGCCGTCTGCTGCGGGCAATCCGCCACAAGCCTTGCCAGAGGCCCCTTCCGCGCTCAACCAGGAAGACGTAACCATGAAGTCATTGAGCCAGGAAAAGATCGGCCCGATTTACAAGCTCCTGGGCCAGGCGGAGATCCACTATGGAACCTACATCCTCTACGCGGACGAGATTACATACAACTCCGATACCGGGAATGCCACCGCCGACGGCCACGTCGTGCTGGACGGCAGCATCAATGACGAACACGTCCAAGCCAGCCATGGAACCTACAACGTTCGCGGCGAGACAGGACGATTTGAGAACGTCGTGGCCACGATCGGGGTGAAAGCCCGTGCTCGGCGCCTGATTCTAACTACTTCCAACCCCTTTTTTATCACTGGGAAAGTGGTGGAAAAGACCGCGCCCGATCACTATGTGGTGCACGGCGGAACGGTTACGACTTGTGAGTTGCCGCATCCCAAATGGCAGTTCAAGGCTCACGAGATCGTGGTGGAGGTCGGCGCCACCGCCAGGATCTATCACACCAGCTTCGGAATTCACGGAATTCCCATCCTCTATTTCCCTTTCGCCACACTTCCGGCTCAGCGTCTACCCCGGCAGAGCGGATTTCTGATCCCTAACTTTGGGACCTCCAGCACGAAAGGCGCAATTCTTGGGGAAGAGCTGTTCTGGGCGATCAACCGTAGCCTGGACGCGCACGTTGGCGCCGAATATTATTCGGCGCGCGGATGGGCTCCCCAGGGTGAGTTCCGCGCACGGCCCAGTGATACTTCATTTGTCGACCTGAGTTATACCGGCGTTCTCGACCGCGGCATTGGCAATCCTCCTGTAAATCAGGGCGGATCCGACGTGCGGCTGAATGCGGAAGGATCCTTTGCTCACGACTTTCGGGGAGTCTCCAACATTGAATACCTGACCTCCTACGTGTATCGGCTCGCCTTCAGCGAGGTGTTCACCCAGGCAGTCAACTCGGAAGTAAAGTCGGTTGCTTTTCTTTCGAACACCACCGACAACTATTTCACCAACGCCTCCATGCAGCGTTATCAGAACTTCGAGGGCACGCAGACTGGCGACGTAATTACCATCCTGCACGCACCCAGCCTCGAGACTTCGACCGTAGACCGGCAACTGGGCCATTCCCCGTTCTTCTGGTCCTATGACGCGGCCGTCGAGGGTCTGTCGCGAAGTGAGCCCGGCTTCAGCACGGCACCTCTGCTGGGCCGATTTGATCTGGCGCCTGCGCTTTCCATGCCCCTGAAGGTGGACGGCTGGTCACTTCGTCCTGAGCTGTCCCTGCGTGACACGTTCTATACCCAGCGGCTGATACCGTCCAGCAACGGGATCGGCGAAGCCGTTTCGGATTCAATCAACCGCAAGGCGCTGGAAGGGTCTGCCGAACTGCGGCCGCCGGCCCTGGAACGGTTTTTTGGTCGGGAATGGTTGGGCCGCAAGTGGAAACACGTGGTTGAACCGCGGGTGGTCTACCGCTACGTGACTGGGGTAAACGACTTTGGCAATATCCTGCGTTTTGACGAACGTGATCTGCTCACGAACACGAACGAAGTGGAATACCGCGTGGTGAACCGCTGGTACGCCAAAAGGACCTCAGCGAAGCCGGAAGACTGCCGTCAGCCCGGTATGCCGTTGCTGTTTATCGGCGGTGCGGCGCCCGCCACGCATGTTCCCTGGGAACGGCAGCCGGAACCCCAGGGTGCGCCTTGCGACACCGGTTCGCAGGCACGCGAGATCGTCATCTGGGAGCTGGCGCAAAAGTATTTCATCGATCCCACGTTCGGAGGAGCCTTTCAGCCGGGCCGCGACAATATTTTCCAGAGCACTGTGGACCTGACCGGAATCTCATTTCTGACGGGAGCACGCCATCTTTCCCCCCTGATCTCGCGCCTCCGCCTGCAGCCCAGTTCCAGAATAGACGTGGAATGGGACCTGGATTACGATTTCAAGCTTGGGCAAATCAATACCAGCACGGCGTTCGTGAACTACCGCATCGGCCCATTCACCCTGGGCGGAGGAGATGCGTTTCTGCGGGTCCCGGCGCAGGCGGTGGGCTTCATTCTGCCGCCGGAAGAATTTAATCAGTTCCGGCTGATGTTTGGATATGGACACACAAATAAAGCCGGGTTCAGCGCCGCGGCCAACGTAGGATTCGATGCAAATCTCGGATTTTTGCAGTATGCAGCGGTGCAAACCACGTACAACTGGGATTGCTGCGGGGTGAATGTCGAGTTCCGGCGTTTCGCGCTGGGCTCGGTACGCAACGAAAATCAGTATCGCTTCACCTTCGCCCTGGCCAATCTGGGATCGCTGGGAAACCTGCGCCGCACCGAGCGGCTCTTCTAGGGAGCCTCTGAGTAAAGTGTGGCGCGGGCGCCCTCGGCCGTGTAGGGCGGACACTCCTGTCCGCCGCCTTTGACGTTGACGTTTCTTGGGCTTGCCCAGCCCTATCCCTGAGCAACTAACAAACCATGGCTGCCCCATCCTTTTCGCGTTCTTCGCGAAGAGGCTCGGAAAGACGCCCTAGCCTGTCCGTTGCGGCTGGAAAGGTGGGCCAGCACCGGACGTGAGCTCCCCCTTGATTTCAGGCAGCAGGCGTAATATTGTGTTGCCACGTTACTCGGGGGAGGACGCCATGAGCAGGATTCTTTTCGCGCTTACTTTAATTGCAACGCTCGCTTCTTTGGCTGCGGCGCAGGACAGCAGGGTTTCGCCAGCTTTGACCGCGCGCGAGAACCCCCAGGCCGTCTCTGCCCGGCTGGATACGGAGCCGACAATAACCGAAAGCTCAACCAACCTTCCATTCTGCCCGCCGAAGACCTGCCTGTATTATGCCGGTGACTTCGATTCCACCAACTCCAATGCCAACGGTTTGTTCAACACCAACTATGTGTCCGCCGGACTCGTAGGCGCGGTGTTCGTTGGCGTAAAGCCTCCCAGGACCGTCGTTGTCACTGGGGTGACCTTTAACGAGCTCTTTACTTCGGGTTTCACAGGCACGAATCCGACGCCGTTCGAAACTCAAATAAACAACCAAGGCTACGGTGGCACAGTTATTTGCAAGACCTCGGGCAATGCCACGATCAAGCAGTACGGCGAAGGCGACTTCGGACTGGTTCAATACAGCTATACGGTAAAGAAGCTGGCGAAGCCGTGCCAGATTGCCAAGCCCTCGAAGAAGGCGCCTTCCACCTATGTGAACCTGCTGCCGACCAGCAGGACCGGTGTAGGCTATCTGGCTAACGTCGAGGATGCGAATCCAAACAACCACCGGGGATGGAAGAACGATCTCGACGACTGCTGGTTCTTTGGCTACTTCGACGGCGGCAATTGGATAACCTGTAACAGCCAAGGTGCCTTTGACGAATTCTCGATTGCTCTGACCGGCAGGCGCTGAGCACGTCTGAGACACGATCGCCCTCCCGATGTCCTTTCTTGACAAGACCGTATCCCGAGCGTACAATATCTAAAAGATACTTCATGCACAAGTATGTTATTTTTTAGAATATGATCCCGTCGGCAGCGCTCGGGGGAGCGCACCAAGGCAGCAACCAATGCCGGAGTCGGACCGCTAAGTCCTTTGCTTTCTATATTATGATATAAAGTCTTTATAATCTATATTTTGCGGCCGTTAGTGCAAAACAGGGGTGAAAATGGCATAAAACGGCTGTCTCAACGATGTTTGTTTTCTAGGCTTTACCAGACACCAAAACAGCAAGCCGCTTGTTTTCTGCAGTTTGCCAAAATGCCAAAAGGGGGGAGGGGGGTATAGCGCCAGTGCAAAGCGGCGCGGACCCGCCCTGAGCGAAGCCGAGTGGCCCCTCGCCCGCGAGGTACCCATTCCTTAATACCGATTGTCAGTACCGCCCCTGACTGCAAGAGGAAGCTTATTCAAAATTTTCAACTTGATCAGAGTCTCTCCGAGAGTCTGCCCTTTCCTCCAAATTGAAGACAATCCCGCGTTCCGTAGTGCACAATGGAACCAGTCTCATGCTTCTAAGCCCCGATCTGGATCGCAAGCGCGCCGCCCTGGATGACTTCATCCGCTCGCTCGGCCGCACGCTGCTGGCCTATTCTGGAGGAACCGACTCGGCTTTCCTTGCCTGGGAAATGTACCAGGTGTTGGGTTCCGAAATGCTGGCTGTGATTGCCGATTCTCCCAGCCTGGCGCGCGTTCAACTCGCCGACGCGATTGCCTTTGCCAGGGAGCACGGCATTCCCGTGGAAGTGATTACGACTTCCGAATTCGAACGTCCGGAATACGTCCGCAATGACGGCTCCCGCTGCTTCCACTGCAAAGACGAACTGTTCACCGTGATGGAGGAACTGCGCCGCCAGCGCGGCTTCGATGCAATCGCCTATGGAGTGAACGCGGACGACCAGGGAGATTTTCGTCCGGGGCAACGCGCCGCCCGGCAACGCCAGATTGCCGCTCCGCTCCTGGAGGCTGGTCTCACCAAGCTGGAAGTCCGGGAACTGGCGCGGAAAGCGGATCTGCGGATCTGGGACAAACCAGCTTCGGCTTGCCTGTCCTCACGTCTGGAATATGGCCGGCCCGTCACCCCGGAAGCATTGAGCGTGGTGGAGAAGGGCGAAGATGCAATTCGGGATCTTGGATTTCGCCAGTTTCGGGTGAGGCACCACGGAGAAGTCGTTCGCATTGAAATCGCACGCGAAGAGATGGGGCGGGCCCTTTCCGCGGAGATGGCAGCCCAGTTCACCCGAATCTTCAAGAACCTGGGATTCAAGTTCGTGACCCTGGACCTGGAGGGTTTCCGTTCCGGATCCATGAATGCGCTTCTCCCGCTGGACCAACTGACCGGCAGCGACTGAACCGGCTCAGCCAGGAGTGCGGGACCCATAGTCGCTTGGCTTAATGGCCGCATCCTGTGATCCCGGTGTGAGATAATTTGATCTCGACTTCCATGTACAGGCGGTTTCTAGTGAAGCTTTTTCGACGTTCGTTTGTGGTTTTCTTGCTGGTTTGCCTGGGTTGCGCCGCGCAGTCAGCTCCAACCGAGGTCGCGCAGAAGATGGAGCATCAAGTCCGCGCTTTTTACAATATTCCCGCGGACGTGAAGATCGACGTGAGCGCGCTTCGGCCCAGTGAGTTCCCGGATTACGACGCGGTCACCATCACCATAGACGGCCAAGGCAAGAAGCAGAACTATGAGTTTCTGCTGGCGAAGGACCAAAAAACACTGCTGCGACTCATCAAGATCGACATGACCAAGGACCCCTATATGGAGGTCATGAAGAAGATCGACTTGGCAAACCGTCCCACGCGTGGCAACAGCGATGCCAAAGTCGTGGTGGTGAACTTCGACGATTTTCAGTGCCCGTTTTGTTCCCGCATGCACCAGACGCTGTTTCCTCAGATTCTCAAGGAGTATGGGGACCGGGTAAAGTTTGTCTACAAAGACTTCCCTCTTTCGGAAATTCATCCCTGGGCCATCCACGCGGCTGTCGATGCCAATTGCCTGGGCGCGCAAAGTAACGACGCGTACTGGGATTTTGCCGACTACATCCATGCCAGCCAGCGAGACGTGACTTCTGAAAAATCCCGCGATGCCCAGTTTGCGGCGCTCGATCGCATTACCACGGAACAGGGACAAAAGCACGGTGTCGACCAGACCAAATTGCAGTTGTGCCTCAAGGCGCAGAAAGATGATGCGGTGAAAGCCTCCATAAAGGAGGGCGAGAGCATAGGGGTCACTGCGACTCCCACCCTTTTCATCAATGGGCAGGAGATCGATGGCGCGTTGCCGGTAGAGCAAGTGGAGTCGACGCTCGACGCGGCCCTGGCTCGCGCTGGCGTATCCGTTCCGAAACACGTTGGAACAGCACCTCCGGCAGGGGATGGAAAGCCCGCCGGCAAATAGGTTTCTGCGGCCCGGTGCCTGGCCGCGTGCGTCAGTCTTGCAGTGAGGATCACGGTCGCACATGTACTGTGCAGAGAGGACCCAGTGAACACTGAATCGCCCGATCGTCTGAACATGCGGTGGACCTTTTTCTTCCTAATCCTGGTCGCTGTGCTGGGTGTCGGCTGCGGCAGCAAGGCGGGTGGCGACGACGTTGTGGCCACGGTAGACGGACGCAAGATCTATCGCGCGGACGTCGACAAGTATTACGAAAACCAGACGGCCGGTTCCCAGCAGCAACCCGTGGGGGAGCAGGTAACCAGTTTGCGCCTCAGCATCCTGCGGGAACTGATCGACAATGAAATCCTGATGCGCCGCGCGGAAAAACTGGGACTTCTTGCCGCGGATGACGAAGTTGAGCGGAAGCTCAACGAGATCAAGTCGCCTTACACCAAGGAAGAATTCGACGCCCGCCTGAAGGAGAAAAAAATCACGCTGGACGACTTTAAGCGAGACCTTCGACGTTCCCTGACGGTCGATAAAGTCCTCAATAAGGAAGTAACGTCGAAGATCAATATCTCCGATAAAGACATTGCAGACTACTACAACGCGCACAAAGCAGAGTTCAACCTGATTGAGCCGCAATACCGTCTCGCACAAATATTCGTGACGACGACTCCGAACCCGCAAGTCCATAACCTGAAGAACGACAAGGCGCAGAACGAAGCAGAGGCACGCAAGAAGATTCAGATGATCCTGAACCGTCTGGACAGCGGAGACGATTTCGGCACGGTCGCGATGAACTATTCCGAGGATCCCGAGACCGCGGGCAATGGCGGCGACTTGGGTTTCACGCCGGAATCCTCGCTGCGCAGCACGGATCAGATGACCCGCGATATTGTGGAAAAGCTGAAGCCCGGACAGTACAGCCCCATCATCCCTGTAACAAATCCCATGACCAAGCAGTTCATAGGTTTCCGGATTGTCAAGCTGGTGTCCAAAGAGCCAGCGGGACAGCGTGAGTTTTCCGATCCGCGGGTGCAAGAGGCAGTCCGCTCGCAGCTGCGGGACCGCCGCGAGCAGTTGCTGAAGGCGGCCTACTATGAAGTGTTACGTGACCAGGCCAAAGTGGAGAACTTCTACGCAGAAAAGGTTTTGCAAGGCAATGGGACGGCGCAATAGTCGGTAACGGCGCTAAGGTTCCGGGGCGAGTCTACGCAACGATTGCAAGCACGTCGGCCGGATTCACACTGTCGCCTTCCCGAACCACGATCTTCTGAACCGTACCTTTTTTGGGAGACTTGATCTCGTTCTGCATCTTCATGGCTTCCACTACGAGGATCCCCTGCCCGGCTTCGACCTCCTGCTTTTCAGAAACCAGGAGGCGAACCACTTTGCCCGGCATCGGAGCTAGAAGTTTCCGGGGACCAGCGTCGTCGCTTGCCGTGCTTTTGCGGCCTCGCAGAGAACGAGGATCACGCAATTCGGCGGCGTAACGGACCGGGCCTACCCAAAGATGCAGATCGACCGGGGTGTGTTCCCGTTTTATCTCGTAGGCCTTCCCTTCGATCAGCACCGAAACCACATCCGGCCGGGTGAGCACAGCGTCCATCTGCACTTCGCGGCCGTTGAGGTGGCAGAGCCAACCCTTCCCGGTTCGCTCCAACTCCAGCCGGTACCGGTTCTTGTCGATGGTGACGTCGTAGATCATGAAATCTCGTGGGATGGTCGGCCGGACCGCCCATCATCCGCGCAATGCTTCGATTCTGGACGCCCGTTTCCACCCGTTACCCGGTTCATTGAGGGTCACATTGGCGCCCCTGAGTGATCCTTTTCCGTTGCTGCCTGCGCCCACGGAATCGAGAACCGCAAAGATTCCCGCGGCAATGGCCGCGACTTCCGCGTCCGCCCGGTTCTCCTCCGGTGCCGGCCCCCGCAACAAGCGGTCCAGATAGCCGGTGTCGAATCGGCCGGCGTGGAAATCGGGATCGTTCAGTATCCTGCGGAACAGAGAGATATTGGTCTTGATCCCGCCCACAAAATACTCGTTCAAGGCGCGGACCAATCGCGAGATGGCTTGCTCGCGGTCGGTACCATATCCGATCACCTTCGCCAGCAAGGGATCATACTCGATGGGAACCGTCCAGCCCTCGTACATACCGCTGTCGCGCCGAATGCCCGGCCCCGATGGAGCCAGCAACAGCGTAATCCTGCCAGGACTGGGGAAATAGTTGTTGTCGGGGTCCTCCGCGTAGATACGGCACTCGATGGCATGGCCGCGGATGTGCACTTCCTCCTGGGTAAACGGCAGCTTTCTGCCGGCTGCAATCTGAATCTGCAGGTGCACCAGGTCCAGGCCCGTGATCAGTTCCGTCACCGGGTGCTCCACCTGCAACCGCGTATTCATCTCCAGGAAGTAGAAGTTCTTCTGCGCATCAACCAGGAATTCGACGGTGCCGGCGTTAGTGTATCCGGCGGCCCGGGCAACCCGCACCGCGATTTCGCCCATGCTGCGGCGCATTTCCGGATCCACAACAATCGACGGGGACTCTTCGAGCACCTTCTGGTGCCGGCGCTGGATGGAACATTCCCGCTCGCCGAGGTAGACGGTGTTCCCGTGCTCATCGGCGAGGATCTGCATCTCGATGTGGCGCGGGTTGATGACGGCCTTCTCGAGGTAAACTTCGCTGTCGCCAAACGCCCGCTGTGACTCGCTCTGCGCCGATTCCAGGGCAGACTTGAGATCCTCCGGCGCCTGCGCCAGACGCATGCCTTTGCCGCCGCCGCCGGCTGCCGCCTTCAGCATGATGGGATAGCCGATTCTCGCCGCCACCTGCTGTGCCTGTGCGACGGATTCCAGGCCGCGAGTGGTCCCGGGCACAAAGGGCACGCCGGCAATTTCCATGTGCTGGCGGGCTCGCGTTTTCGAGCCCATCATCTCCATGGAAGCCGCGCTGGGACCGATGAACTTGATCCCCGCATCGGCGCAGGCCTGGGCAAACTTCGCATTCTCTGAGAGGAAGCCGTATCCGGGGTGTATGGCGTCCGCACCACACAGTTTGGCAACACCGAGAATCTTGGTGAAGTTGAGATAGGACTCAGCGGCTGCTGCCGGGCCGATGTGGTAGGCCTCGTCGGCTTTGCGCACGTGGAGCGCGGCGCGATCCACGTCGGAAAATACGGCGACCGAGGGGATTCCCAGTTCGCGGCAGGCACGAATAATACGGACTGCGATCTCTCCGCGATTGGCGATAAGGATCTTCTTAAACATTCAGAGGCCGGGTTCGACCCGAATCGCTAATTGTACTCTGGAATGGCCCTTGTAAGGCCGTATCTGGGGCTTTTCCCGGGGGATTTGACGCTATTCGACGGAGTCAAAGACCCGGTCGCGCAGGCCCATCATCCCCCAGTTTGCGGGTTAGAAGCTCATTCACCAGGTGCGGATTCGCCTGGCCTTTAGACGCTTTCATCACCTGGCCGACAAAGAATCCGATGAGGCTGGTCTTCCCGCTGCGGT
The DNA here is from genome assembly GCA_963715675.1 of uncultured Acidobacteriota bacterium. Lineage (GTDB taxonomy): Bacteria > Acidobacteriota > Terriglobia > Terriglobales > Acidobacteriaceae > DASVWZ01. The sequence goes on along the minus strand of OY970265.1, from coordinate 5,126,397 downwards.
ACTGCTCCAGTTGCTTTGGGTTGGCGGCGATGACTTCGTCGATGATCTTCTCGATGGCCGACAAATCGGTGAGTTGCTGCGGCCTCTCCTGCTCACAGACCGCCGGGAAATCCTGGTGGTGCTCAAAGCACAGATCGTAGAGATCCTTGAGCATCTTGCCGGAAATCGCGCCGCTTTCGACCAGGTCCGCCGACATCGCCACGCCTTTCATTGAGATGGGCGATTGGTCGATATGCAGGCCCTTGGCGTTGAGCCGGCCCTGTAACTCGCTCTGCACCAGGTTGGCCACGCGTTTGGGATTCTTCGCGGCTCTGGCGGCTTCCTCGAATTGGTCGGCCAGAGCTTTGGTTGCGGTGAGTACGTCCGCGTCTTTCTCGGTGATGCCATAGTCGGCGACCATGCGCCGGCGGCGCGCTTCGGGCAGTTCCGGTAGCCGTTGGCGGATCTCCGCCTGCAGCCTCGTATCGACTACTAACGGCAGCAGATCGGGTTCGGGAAAGTAGCGGTAGTCGTGCGCCTCTTCTTTCGAGCGCATGGCGTAAGTTTTGCCCTGGTTCGGGTCGTAGAGGCGCGTTTCCTGGATAATCCTACCGCCGGATTCGATCACCTCCACCTGGCGGCCAATCTCGTACTCCAGCGCGTCGCGGATGAAGCGGAAGGAGTTCACGTTCTTGATCTCGGCTTTGGTGCCAAACTGCGTCTCTCCGCGCGGGCGCACGCTGACGTTGGCGTCGCAACGCAGCGAGCCTTCTTCCATGTTGCAGTCGCTGACACCAGTGTAGAGGACGATCTCGCGCAGGCGGGTGAGATATTGGTAAGCCTCATCGGGCGAGGCGATGTCGGGTTCACTGACGATCTCGATCAGCGGAACGCCGGTGCGGTTCAGATCAATGGTCGTCGAATTCGCGGAATCGGCAAAACCCTCGTGCAGGCTCTTGCCCGCATCTTCTTCGAGGTGAATGCGGGTGATGCGAATCTTCCTCGTGCCTGCTGCTGTGGGGATTTCGATGGACCCGAACTCGGCGAGGGGCTTGTCGTATTGCGAAATCTGGTATCCCTTGGGCAGGTCGGGATAGAAATAATTCTTGCGGGCAAAAATGGAGGTTTCGTTGATCCGGCAGTTTAAAGCCATGGCCGCAAGGACGGCGAACTCCACGGCTTTTTTGTTCAAAACCGGAAGGGCACCGGGCAGGCCCAGGCAGACTGGGCAGACATTGGTGTTCGGCAGATTGCCGAACCGGGTTGAGCAGGAACAGAAAATCTTGGTTGCGGTCAGGAGCTGGACATGCACTTCCAGCCCGATGACCGGCTCGTACTTTTCGCGAACCGTTATGCTCTCAGAAGTGGCCACTGTGAACCGGATTATAGAAGGTTCTCAGTTCTCAGTTCTCAGCGGCGAGACTCTCACTTCCCGAAATGGGACTGCGATTGCTGTTTACTATCGAGTACTCCCCCTCCCCCTGGGTCTAGTGGAATCATCAGGTTACGGAGATTTTGCCCGCAAAATCTAGACGTCAAAGGGGTTGCAGGCAAAATCTAGAAAACATGGGAGTTATGGCCCATCTGCGACGGGGCGCGCGTCCCGTTTTGGAACTGGGTGCTCCGCGATGTTCAAGGTTGGTGCATCCGGCAGACGGAGCGTTTGGGAGAGCCGCGCGAGATTCCTCCCCCGGCAGAAATGCGCCGAGGTTCGGGATGACGCCTCGGCAGAGGGTAGGCAGTTTCGGCATTTCGAGGTGCGGGCGAGGCGCCCCTGCATTGCCCGGAGCACATTGTCAAAGAGCTGTGGTTCTCTTGTGGATAATATTGTCATGTAAAGATTAGCTCTGTGGAGAGATCCGGTCAATGGAAAAGTGCGGGGCGAACGGGCGAACGATTCGCACTGCAAGGCTTTGTCCGGCCGGACAGCCGGGGGCGGCTGTTCTCCCAGGGACGGATCAAAAGCGGCGGACAGGAATGTCCGCCCTACACCAGCGAGGCTCAGGAGCCTCGTTCGCAGAATGCATAGATCCTTCGTCCCTTCACAGGATGACAGACCAGGAAAAACAGGCGGGACGGCCCCCGGAATCCAACCGTTGATACAGGACGTCGAGAATGGGAAACGAGGAGGCCTCCGCTGCTTGCAGGCTCAGAACAACGTCAAAAGCGGCGGACAGGAATGTCCGCCCCACACAACCCTTCTTCCCTGCGGAGTCGGGACGGACGCGCTGGGCGATCGCAGCCTCAGGGGGTGATCTTGAAGACCACGCCGCAGCCGTACTGGGAATCGCACGTGAAATCGCCGCCATATGCGAACGGTGAATTTCCGCGCCCGAGATGGAGTCGCCGCATAAAGCGTCAAGCCAAGAACGACCGCGAACCCGGGCCTCGCCCATGGCCCGCGCACCCGCGAGGCCCACCGCAGACAATGCATCGTGGCCGTTGTAGCGATCCGCATTGTCACCACTTGTCTCACTCCTTGCCGGTCAGAGCGATTGAGAACTCGGAGAAGATGCCTAGGCTGTTGCAGGTGACATAGTTATAGTTGTCCTGGAACCCGGTCCCGTTAAAGTAACAATCGTCGAGATCGTTCTTCCATCCCTGATGATTCAGAGGCTTGGATGGTAGATTCACGACACCCCCGAAGCCGTTGGGGCTGGTCGGCAGCAAGTTGACGTAGTACACCCTGCCCTTCTTCAGTTTGCAGGATTCGGAGAGTTTCTTGATGATGACGCCGTATAGTGGTATTTCATCGTAGTATCCCAATACCTTATACGTGGCATTGCCGCTGGTGTTGCAGATCGTCTTGCCAGCCTGTCCCGGCTTGATGCCGACTTGAACTGCAAACGGAGTGGGGTTCACCCCCCTGATGCCAGAGGTGAGGATTTGGACAAACGTAGCGCCGGTGACTGTTGCATTCCGATCTGGCTTTACCCCCACCCATACCTGGCCTTCTAATTGGCCGCTGTTGTAGTTGGCGTTGAACAGGCTGCTGTCCCCGGACCATGTGCTGTCCCAGTCGCCCGCATAATACAGGCAGGTCTTGGGCGGACAAAATAGCGAGTAATACGAATTCTTTCTCACCACGGGCTCTGTGCCTGTCTGGGTAGAGACGCCCTGAGTGTCTGCCCTCATCGTTCCAGGCGGCAGAACCCTGCTGTCCTGCGCCGCCGCGAGGGAGCCTAGCACCGCGACTAACATGAACGTGAAGAGCGTGTTTTTCATGGCGTCCTCTTGGGGGTCCTCGTTGGGCGATTGCGCCGAGGCCGCCGCGCCAGCAACCAAATAGTACACCCTTGATGCCAAAGTTCAAGGGTCTCTGGTCCGGAAGGCGGCGTGGGGGCTGTAGCCCGGCTTGCACGAGCGAGGACGCTCGCGCCCGCAACGGAAGACTGCTGCACTGGCGAGAACGGCCGTGCCTACATCAGGAGATCGCCGCACCGCGCGCTGGCGAGTTCAAGGGCGAAAAGATCAAAGGCCGCGGACAAGAATGAATGTCCACCCCACACGGGCAGGGGTCAATCCCCATCCTCAGGACGACTTCCCAAAGACGAGCGCCTTGCTCAGACCGCCAAACTGAATTTCCAACAGGGTCTTCGATCCGTCGAGATTCTTTCGGTACACAATGGCATCCCGCCGGTACTTCACATCGCTCTTTTCCCATCTCCCATTGGCGGTCGTAACCAGGGAGCGGTCCTGCATAACTTTCACGACGGTACCCGTGACGTAGGATTCCCAACTGATGGTGCAATCTCCGTCTCGCACGTGTTCGCCGTTCAGCATCATCCCGGAACGCAGGGTGATGTCGCGAGAGCCCCGTTCGAAAGGCCGCGGCCTGAAATCGTGGGACAGCAAAGTCTGGCTGGCTGCTTCGGCGGCATGTTCATCGTCGTAAGGACCTACCAGCACCAGGTAGGAATTCGACCAGAGACGGCTTTTTTGAGTGACGGAGGAATGAAATCCGAGTTGCTCCAGCTTGTCCGAGATCTGGTGAGCGGCGGCTGAATCCCTGGATTTGCCGACTTCGAAGTACATCTCGGGAGGGGGACCGGTGCTGGCTTTCCCCGACTCTTCCCGGGCAACCTCCACGTGGTCCTTCGGAGAGTTCGGCGCCTCCGGATGGTTCGCGGCCGCAAGCTGGGGAAGCGGAGCGGACTTACCCCCAATCACATCGGAACTAAGTGCCGTGGTAGTGGAGGGCAGAGCCGGAGGAGCCGGCGAAATCCCAGAAATGTCCGCACTTGTGGAACGCTTCAGGTCCGGGCTATTCGCGGGCACGATGACGGCGGGGATCAGCTTCTCGGGCGCTGGGTTCGCCGGCGCGGGCTTGGCCTGAGTTGCTGCGGCCTGCGGCAAGGGCTTCTCGATCTGCGGCGGAGGCGCGGGCGACAGTGCAGACGGTGGAGTCAACAAAGTGTGCTGCGCCGGCGGGGAACCCGGTTGTGCGGCCGACCCGGACGGCTGCGGCGATGTCACTGCCGGCTGCGCGGAGACTGCTGTCTGAACGGACGGCGTTTGCGGTGCCGCAAAACGCTCTCCCAGTTGGATAAGCCATTCGCCGATTTCCTGGCGATAAGCATGAACCGAGAATCCAGCGGCCACCAGGGTAGCAACCAGCAGCCCGGTCAACAGGCCGCGGGCAAACGCGCTCAAAGGCACAGATTCCCTAGGCTTTGGTGAAGGTATGACAAGGGGGGTGGGACGATCGGGCGCGGCCTTCCCGTCCGGCCTGCTGCCAAGGGCCGAAAACACGCGCGGGTGCATATCAGCCGCCACGGGCACTGAGGAGGAGCTCGTCCACCTGCGAATCTGTTCCCGAGCCTCCGCGGACAGCGAGGTAAATCGCACTCCACCGGTTTTGTTGGGCTCGTCCATCCATACCAGTTCGCCGACCCCTTCGATTCGGCGGCCCTGCTCCGAGAACCAGAAGTGGATTGCGCGATCGCGCGGAACCGGAGTGATGGAATGAAAGCAAAACCCTCCGTCGGAGACATTCAACACGCTGCCTCCGTTATTGGGATCGATATTGATATAGGCGAACCCTTCCACGATCATCCGGGGACCTTGGCGGCGTTCCAGTCTTGATATTGGCAGACTCATAAGAATTGAGACAGAGGGTTACCGGATCACTCGCAAAGCGCTGGCAGTCAACAACTTGCGAAACGACCACGTGTCCGTGGCGGGTAGCCGCAAATCAGAATCTCCATCCTGATTGCCGAGTTAATATACACCGGACGGCGGTTGCACACAATGGCTCCGTAATCCGGGTAGTGGCTCAGTTTGAAAAGGAAGCGAGCCAAACGCGCGATGATTGTGTAGCCCAGAACGCGACACGTCGCGCGGCTCGCCCAGATCCTTCGCGGCGCATAGTACGCTTGCTCAAGGATGACAATCAAACTGAGCCACTACCGTAATCCGAGAAAAGCCGGGCGAGGAATCAAGCCGCTGACCTGGGGCCGACTCCAAAGGGGAGCAAGCGATGGCGATTGGACCACCACAGGTCCTTGGACCCGTCCCGCTTCGTGTTCCTGGCGAACGCTTGGCGAAGATCTGAGGCGGGGGTACCGTTCGACTTACCTTGCGGAGGGTGCGCTGAGATACTTCTCCAGCGGGACTTCAAAGTACATCAACTCGTTGCCCTTGGCATCACGAACGCCAGTCAGGTAAAAATTCGCGCCGGCGAGCGGAGCCGAGAGTCCGGAGACATCGAAAAACATGAATCCGGCCTGGGTGGCATGCGGTTCCACAGCCCGCGCCGCAAACCGGGAATTTTGCAGCTCTTCCTGGGCATCTTTGCTGACACCGCCTTTCACTTTTTTCGGCCAAGGCAGCGGGTTTGGCGCAGTGCTGATCGAAGGGTTCGCCAGCCGCCGGCTAATGTCCTCTTCAGTCGCGGGAGAAATCTTGGTGCGGTTGACCGTCACCAGTTGCGCCGTGACTCCGGCTAGGGCAATGGGCTGATCGCTGTCATTGGTGAGGATCACAAAAATGGGCAGAAAGCCCATTTCGCCATAGTGGACCGCAAAAATGCTTGCCTTGTCCGCAAAGTCGTAGGGGTCCAGCGCAAGAGTAACCCGTTCCGTGGGATGCTCATCACGGGCAGGATAGGTTTTGGCCGGTTGAGGCACGGGCATCACAAAGTGTTTGGAGGCCAGGGAAAAGGCGGGGGAGAGAACCACCGCGCAGAGTACAGCCAGCCGTAGCAGACGCTCACCATCTCGACAGGATGACATGTTGATCGATTATAGGATGCAGGCGGGCAATGCGGTGACGCCCCAGGCGCCCGCCATGCAGTTAGAATATCCCTTCGTTCATGTACATGCTCTATAGTGCGCTGCTGGCGGCTGGATTGCTGCTGAGCTTCCCTTACTGGCTGGTGCAAAATCTGCGCCACGGAAAATACCGCACCGGGGTGGGCGAGCGGCTGGGAAGAATTCCGCGGCGGCTGCAGTCGAACCGGCCGCGGCCAGTGGTCTGGGTTCATGCGGTGTCGGTGGGAGAGGTGCTGGCGGTGAGCGGCCTGGTTTCGGAACTGAAGGCGGGTTTGCCGGAGCACAGAATCGTAGTCTCGACCACAACTGACACTGGACAAAAGCTGGCGCGGAGCCGCTTTGGAGACCAAGATGTGTTCTACGTTCCACTGGATTTCGGGTTTGCCATCCGGCCGTATCTGAAGCTGCTTCGGCCCGAGTTGATGGTTGTCGCGGAGACGGAATTCTGGCCAAACTTCCTGCGACTGGCCCACCAAGGTGGAGCAAAGATCGCGGTGGTAAATGCCAGGATTTCGGACCGGTCGCTGCGCGGATACCTGAGATTTCGGATGCTGCTCTCCCGAGTTTTGCATTACGTGGATTTGTTCCTGGCGCAAACCGAGGAAGACGCGCAACGCCTGCAACAGGTGGGCGCCCCGGTGGCGCGCATCCAGGTGAGCGGCAATCTGAAGTTCGATGTTGCTGTGCCGCCGTCGCCAGCCATTGTGACCAGCGCGCGCAAGGTGTTTTACGAGGCCGGAACCGGGCCCGTGCTGGTGTGCGGAAGCACGGTGGAGGGCGAGGAACCGCTGCTGCTTCGGGCGTTCGAGAATGTGCTGGCCAGTCATCCCCGGGCAGTGATGATCCTGGCGCCCCGGCATCCGGAGCGGTTCGCCGAGGTCGCAGACCTGTTACGGCAGTTAGGAATCCGGTACTGGCGGCGCTCTCTGTGGAGCGGGGAGCCGATGGTTGGGGGAGTCCTGCTGCTCGACACCATCGGCGAACTCAGCGCGCTCTATGCCGTGGCGGATATCGCATTCGTCGGCGGAAGCCTGGTCCCGCGCGGCGGACACAACATTATCGAACCGGCCCAGCATGGGGTCGCCATCGTGGTGGGCAATCACACGGAGAACTTCCGCGACATTGTCGGACTGTTTCAAAGCCGCGGTGCAGTGCGCGTGGTTGGGCCAGCCGAACTTCCGCTGGTGTTCATGGAACTCATCGCTAACCCGGAAGAGCGGGCAACTCTCGGACGGCGCGCGATCGAAACCCTAGCATCGCAGAAAGGAGCGACCCAGAGGACGACAGACGCCTTGGTGAATCTGCTGGCCGGAACGCAGGACAGGGTTACCGGTGCGGGTCAGGCGTCGACATGAATCTGCTCAGCTCGCTTTACGGCTTGGGGGTGAAGACTCGCAACCAGCTCTACGAGCGCCAAGTCTTGCGCTCCAGAAAACTCAATGGAGCGGTCATCAGCGTAGGCAGTTTGTCAGCCGGCGGTGCGGGCAAGACTCCTTTTGTGCTGTGTCTGGGAGAACTCCTGAAGCAAAGAGGGATTCCGTTTGATATTTTGTCGCGGGGCTATGGACGCAGCACGAGCGGAGTGGCCGAGGTTGATCCCGGCGGAACTGCGCAGGAGTTTGGCGACGAGCCCTTGCTGATGGCTCGCCGGCTGAGGGTTCCGGTTGTGGTCGGCGAAAACCGGTACGAAGCCGGGGCTTTCGCGGAAGCGAGATTCAGCTCGCAGCTCCACTTGCTCGACGATGGCTTCCAGCATCGCGCGCTGGCTCGTGACTTTGAAATTGTTCTGCTCACCGCGGAAGATGTGACGGACCTCCTGCTGCCGGCGGGACGATTGCGGGAGCCGCTTACCTCTTTGTCTCGCGCAGACGCCGTGGTGTGGGGCGGCGGCGCTTCGGCTGACCTATCTGACCTCAACCTGCCTGAGCTCGATCAGAAAATGGTGTGGGGGATTACCCGGAACATCGTGCCCGGAGCCGTGCCCAGCCGGCCGGTTGTCTTCTGCGGCATCGCGCGTCCGCACAATTTCTTCTCTGAGTTGAGGAGCCAAGGAATTGCGCCTATCGCTGAGGCCATCTATCGCGACCATCACCCATATACTGAGCGTGACATCGACCATTTGCTCACGCTGCGCGAACAGAAACACGGGCAGGGCTTCGTTACTACTGAAAAAGACGCGGTGAACCTGGGCGGCCTGCTTGCCCGGCTGGATCCCGTTGTCGTGATTCCGGTCAAGATTCAACTCACAGATGCGGCTAACGCCCTGGATACCATGCTGCACACAATCCGGGAACGAAAGCAGAAGGCGTGAGAGAATTCGGTAGTGGTCCGGTTTGATAGGGAAGCGAGCCAAACGCCTTAAGCGGCGCAAACAACGCTGGCTCAGGATAACGACCAACTGGATCACTACCGGGAATTCACTTTACCTTCATGGTCAGGCACCTCAAAGACGTTGATCGGCTAAGGAAGATCGTGCAGTCGTTTCCGAAGGTCACCGTCACGGTGCTCGGGGATTTCGTGGCCGACGAGTTCGTCTTCGGTGAGATTTCACGAGTTTCACGCGAAGCGCCGGTGCTGATCCTAAAGCACCGCGAAAGCACAGTGGTGCCCGGCGGTGGCGCCAACGCGGTGCAAAATCTCGCCGATCTGGGGGTGAATGTGTTGCCGGTAGGGGTCGTTGGGGCGGACGAACCCGGACGCATGTTGATCCGAGCTTTCCGCCACAAACACGTTCCCCTCAGTGGCGTACTCAAAGACAAGAACTACCGGACGGTGACCAAGACCCGCATCTTGGCCGGCATGGCCCACACCGCCCGGCAGCAGGTGGTGCGGGTGGACCGGGAACCCGAAACAGAGCCGAACGCTCACTGCAAGCGCGAACTGATCCTAGCCGCGCGCCAATATGTTCGAGCCTCCGATGCGCTTCTGGTTTCGGATTACGGTTATGGCGCGGCAAGTCCGTCGATTGTAAATGCGATCCAGCGGAAAGGAGAAAAAGTCCCGCTCATTTTGGACTCACGATACCGCATGCTGGAGTACTCCGGCGTTGCGGCGGCCACGCCGAATGAACCCGAAGTCGAAGCCGCCCTGGGAGTGAAAATCGGCGATGACTGGCCCCGGCTGTGCGCGGCCGGAGAGCAGATCATGTCACAAATGAGGCTGCAGTCGCTGGTAATCACCCGCGGACGAGACGGCATGGCGGCATTCTGCGGCAAACACCCGCCGGTGGACATTCCGATCTTCGGCTCGGATCAGGTAGCCGACGTTACCGGCGCCGGCGACACCGTGATTGCAACCTTTACGGCCGCCTTTGCCGCGGGAGCGAGCACCGTAGAGGCTGCCCATCTGGCAAACTATGCCGGCGGCATCGTCGTGATGAAGCGGGGAACCGCAACTGTTTCACAAGAAGAACTGCTGGGCGCCCTCGATCAGGCACCGCCGTCGACGCGGCCGCGCTGATTGCGAACCAATGTCCGCCGAAAAAATCCTAAGCCGCGATGCATTGCAGAACCGGGTTGCAGCCTGGCGGCAACAGGGGGAATCCGTGATCCTGGCAAACGGGTGCTTCGACCTGCTGCACGTCGGGCATGTGCGCTACCTGCGTGCCGCGAAAAAGCTTGGCGGGCGCTTGGTCGTCGCCATCAATTCCGACGACTCGGTGCGAGGGTTGAAAGGTGAAGGGCGGCCACTCATGCCGGCGGAGGAGCGCGCCGAGATTCTTTCGGCACTGACGGACGTGGATGCGGTGGTGATCTTTTCAGAGCCCGATGTGCGCGCGCTGATTCACGGAATTCGCCCGGACATTCAGGCGAAGGGCACCGACTACACGGCAGAGTCGGTTCCGGAGCGCGATGCCATGCGCGAAGTGGGAGGCCGCGTGGAAATCGTGGGCGATCCGAAAGACCATTCCGTCACGGAGTTCATTCGGTCGCGCATCCGGTCGCAGCACCGTTGATCATGGAGGGTTTCGCCTTCGTGTCTATCGAGACTCCTGCAACTTTCGAAGGGCCTGAGCGGTTGCTGATCGTCCGGCTCGGTTCCATGGGAGACGTCATTCACGCGCTGCCCGCCGCCTGGGCTTTGCGCATGGCTTTTCCCCGGGCCCAGATCGGGTGGATTATCGAGGAACGGTGGGCCGAGTTGCTGTGTGCGCTTTCGTATCCGAAGTCTGGGGCCCGGTCGTTGCAGCGTCCGCTCGTGGATCGGTTGCACCTGGTCCATACCAAAGTGTGGCGGAAATCATTGTTCTCGGGCCAGACGTGGCATGCGATCGCTACGGCACTGAGTGATTTGCGGGGACCGCAATATCAGGTGGCCGTGGATTTTCAGGGCGCAATCCGTTCCGCACAGATTGCCCGCTGGTCGGGCGCGGCAATCATCTACGGAGCTGCTCAGCCACGAGAAAATGTTGCCAGCATGTTTTATACGCGCCAAGTAATTACTCGCGGAGCCCATGTGGTGGAACAAGGCTGGTCGGTGGCGGAAGCGGTGGCGCACCGGAAGCTTGAGTTGTCTCCGGTGGAGTTTCCCCGCGACGATGGGGCGGAGCGGAAATGTGATGCCCAACTCCAGCAGTGGGGCGTAAGCGATTTCGTTCTGCTGAACCCCGGCGCCGGTTGGGGGGCCAAACAGTGGCCGGCGGCGCGGTTTGGCGAAGTGGCAAGAGGTTTAGCGAAACACGACGTGCAATCGCTGATCAACTTCGGCCCCGGAGAAGAGCGGCTGGCCAAAGATGCCGAGGAGACCAGCGGCGGCGCGGCGCGGCCGATTTCTTGTTCCATTACCGAGTTGATTTCGTTGACTCGACGGGCGCGGCTGTTTGTTGGGGGAGATACAGGCCCCATGCACCTGGCAGCGGCGCTGGGTGTCCCAGTGGTGGCGATTTTCGGTCCGACCGATCCCGTGCGCAATGGGCCGTATGGGACTCGCAGCGTGGTTCTGCGCAGTGGGTTGAGCATGACATCGCACGCCCGGCGCGCCGAACCTGATCCTGGACTGCTCGAAATAAGTTCCGAGCAGGTGCTGGCCGCGGCGCGAACGCTGCTGGAGATTTCTCATGGCTAGCTGGGCCCGTTTCGCCCGCCGGATTCGAGTCCCGTCGGGGTTTGCATTTGCTGCGCTGTATCTGTGGCTGGCCAAACCGTCGTGGAGATGGATGACGATCGGGGCGGCGCTGATCATTCCCGGATTGCTGATCCGGGCACTGGCTTCCGGTCATGTGCAGAAAAACGAGCGGCTCGCGACCACCGGCCCATACGGCTACACCCGGAATCCACTGTATCTCGGGTCTCTCGCGCTGGCTGTTGGCTTTGCGGTAGCGGCGCGCAGTTGGTGGATCGGTGGGATCGTGGTCGCGCTGTTTCTCGCAATTTACCTGCCGGTCATTCGGTCAGAAGAGGCCTTTCTGCGGGATCACTTTCCCGAATTCGATGAATACGCGCGTCGCGTGCCCCGGCTCTTGCCTCGGGTGGGTGGTTTTCGAGACAATGGCGGCTCGTTTTCCTGGCAGCTTTACTGGAAGCACCGGGAGTACAACGCCGCTCTGGGCACATTGGCGATGATGATTGCACTGGGCATGAAACTGCTGTGGGCGACCCGGTGAGAAAAGGATCTTAGGGGGCGCTGAATTGCAGCGCATTGCCTGTCAGACGATTAAATTGGCCGTCTAAGTAAGTATGTCTGCAATTTCACAGTTCGGTCCGCGCTGGCTGCTAGCCCTGGCGCTTTGGTGCATGGCGTCGCAGGCGCAAACAAAACCTGCCACGCCGCCCAGCCAGCCGCCGCAGCCACAGCTAGCAACCATCAGTGCGGCGCCATCCTCGAAGGTGGTGCCTCCTCCTCCGAACTACCACTACCCCAACGGCCAGACCTATGTTTACGCGGTGGAATGGCATCTGTTCAATGCCGGCACGGCAAAGGTCAGCATCGAATCAAGCGGAAACCAGGAACACGTCACTGCGCTCGCCGACTCGGCCGGGGTGGTCAACGCGCTGTACAAGGTGCACGATCACTTCGAAGCGTTTTTCGACTCGCGCAGTTTCTGTTCAGCGCGAATTTCCAAGCAAACTCAGGAAGGATCCCACTCACGGCAAAGCGAAGCCAACTTTGACTACACCCGTCACAAGAGCGTTCTCGACGAGAAAAACCTGAAAACCGGCGAGACCAAGCATGTTGATGATGATCTACCGTCTTGTGTCACGGATGTGGTCAGCGGATTCTATTATCTTGCATCCCTGCCTTTACAGGTTGGCGACACCGATGTTTTTCCCATCAGCGATGGAGCCAAAACTACAGAGGTCACTGCTCATGTGGAAGCGAAAGAGCAAGTGAAGGTTCCCGCGGGAACCTATCAAACGGTGCGGGTGAAGGCCGAAGCCACTTCCGGATCGCTGAAAGGCAAAGGAACGGTATGGGCCTGGTTCACCGACGATGCCAACCACACCCCGGTACAAATGCGATCGAAACTGGGATGGGGAACACTGCTGTTCCGATTGCAGAGGATCGACAAACCGTAATTGTCAGCTCAGTTTACTCATACGCCAAGGCGTCAATCGGGTCCTTCTGAGCGGCTTTGTAGGCCGGGTAAAGAGCCCCTGCCAGCGCCCCAAGTATCGCGATTGCCGTCGTGCGGAGGACCCAGGCGTTGCTCCAGAAGAGCCGCTGCACCGGCCTAGCGTGGATGATCGCCTGCCGGCTCAGGAAACTGACGACCACTCCCAGCACAATTCCCAACACCGCCAGCAGCAAGGTTTCCCGCAGCACGACGTTCACGATGTAGGTCTTGGAGGCGCCCAGCGATTTCAGGATGCCGATCTCGCGCGTGCGCTCCATGACCGCGGTGTACATGGACTGGAAGATGGCCAGGAACCCGACGATAACTGAAATTCCGACGGCAATCTTGATGGCGATCTCGAATCCGGGCAGGTTGTTCGGCGTCATCATGGACAGGTATTCCCGCATGGAGCGGACGGCATAGTTTTCCATGCCGGGGACCTGTTTGATTTCCTGCACCACCAGGTCGGCGTTACCGGGGTCGTCGAGCTTTACATAAAACACCGAAGCCCGGTTTTCCGCACCAATGAGTTCCTGCATGGTGCCGAGGGGGAGAAACTTGCGGGCCCCCTTGCCGTGCGCGACGATGCCGCAGATGCGAAACTGGTGATTGAGGATTTCCAGCGGATCTCCCACCTTCATGTGCTTCATCCCGGCAAAATAGTCGTCGACGATGACGTCCCAGGGCCCCTGAAAAGGTCCCCCGGAAAGATAGCGGAATGACGGCTGGATGCTGTCATAACTGGGCAGGTCGATGCCGTAGATGATCTCCACGGTTGGGCTGGTTGTGAGTTCCCAAATCACCGGCGCGGCCACCGCGATGTGCGGCAGCTTGCGAAGAATTCCTCCGACTTTGACGGGAACCGGCGCGCCCGTCACGCCCACCAGTGCGGACGACCCCGGCGGCTGCACCATGATGTCGGCGCCGATACCTAGCTGGCTCTCCTTGGAGCCGTTCAGGTAGCCGTAGAACACAGCCACGATCATCAGGATCAATGTGACTTCCAGGGCAACGGCGACGATGCTGATCAGCGAGCGTACCGGCCGGTGGGCCAGGTTGGCGAAGACCATCTTGTTCATGATTTGGGGCTCGTAACGATTCTACCTGCTGGAGGCGTTTGCCGGAGGCTGAGATGATCCCGACTGCGGCCGGTCAAGGTGGATGACCGGGACGCCGGGGGGCTGGTCGAGGACAAACTTGTCGTCCGGGAGCGGCTGGTTGAGGTCCAGCTTCACAATGGTCAGCGTTATGTCGCACTCCTCCTGAGGGCGGGCAATCTCAATCTGCCAGGGAACCTGGGTGCCCGACACTTCCTTGTAGTCCTGATAAGTCGCGTTGGTGACCACGTTCCCGCTCTCGTCGTAGAGCAGTTGGCGGTGAGGCATCAGGTCAGTGCGGCTGAAAACCACCTTGCGCGAGAGATGCCAGCCGCGGTCACTTCTGGCGATTACGTCGATCACATAGTCCGCTCGCGCGACCGCGCGGCTCTTTGGGTCCGTGGGAATTTCGGTGTCGTTTTCGAGGACCGCAATCTCGTTTTGTGGATCGATGCTGCGCAACAGCAAAGCATCGTAGATGTGCTGCGGACGAAGGTTTTCCAGCGGCTGCGCGGAATTGTGGGTCTCGACATCATTCCTACCCACCACAAAGCGGTTCTTGGGAGGAATCCACAGCTTGAACACCGTGCCATCGCTCACCATATCGAAAGCTTTGTTGCGGACGATAGGCATCAATCCAATCATGCGCAGCATGGCCGGCTTGCGGGCCAGCACGTACCCACGGATCTCCTGGTAGTCGGTCACCTGGCCTTTCTTGAGGCCGCCGACGGAAGTGTCAATATCGACCGTGGCTTGCATGCTCTGAATACGCTCGGCCTGGGTGTTGATGTATTCGACGAGTTCGGATTGGCTGGCAGTCTTGAACTGGCGGATGTCGAACGGCTGCTCAATCTTGCGGGAGCGGAACAGGCAACCGCTGAGAGGAAATACCGTCAACAACACCAGCATGGCGCGGTATCGGGTTGGCAACGACATTCGGGAGCGCGTAATTCTCAGGCCTTAGATGAGTATAAGCGACGGGGAGATGCGGAAGTACCGGATGATGGCCGGAGTCAAGGCTGCGATGTGACTGTTTCTTTCCGCGGATTCAGATAGATTATTGGCAGCCGAAAGTCAAAACCGAAACTCGAGATGATTAAGAGGACAAACCACATGGTCAAACCCCAGCAGCCCAAAAAAGAATGTCTGAGGATGCTGTTCTGCCTACTCGCCTGCGCCCTGTTATTCACCGCCGCTCCTGTGTCTGCAGCGGCGCAGTTCAAGGCCTGGGTTATGGCCAAACTTCCCGACACGCCTGAGGGCCTCGGAGTCGATTCACACGGCAACCTCTATGCGACCCTGATGCATATTGGCGAAGTCGTCATGCTCAAGGATGACGGCAGCTACGATCACATCGCATGGGTGCCTTCAAAGGAAGAGAGCGGAAAGGGAGACCTGATCGGACTCGATCTCGACCAGTCTGGGAACATCTACGTCGCATACACCGGCCACTCGAAGCGTGACTTCAGGAAGGACCTGGCAGATCCGTTCCATCCCGCTTGCCGGGACGCGACCGTAACCCGCTCGGGGGTGTATAAGATCGACGGCAGGACACATGAGGTGACGCCGCTCGCGACCAAAGCGGAGGGTTGGCCATTCTGCTATCCGGACGATGTTGCGATCGATTCGAGCGGCAACGTGTACATGACGGACCTCACTTACTCCGGAATTTGGAAAATCTCTCCTGACGGAAGTAAGGTGGACTTGTGGTCGGCACATCCCCTACTTAACTGGTCGCCGAAGCCCTACTCGGGATATCCCCTCGGCGTCAATGATCTGGTGCTCGACAGGGAACAGAAGAACATTTATGCCGTTACCGACGGTGACCCGAGGGTACTCAGAATCCCCATTAAGGGCGATGGGACAGCCGGTGAACCGGTGGCGCTGCCGTACGGGTTTTCGGCATTCGATGGGATCGAGTTGGACGGCAAGGGCAACATCTACGTTTCCGAGATCCTGCTAAACCAGATCTGGGTCCTTTCGCCGGACGGTTCGCAGCGCATTCTGATCGCCACCAAACAAAACGCCCCGCTGGACAACAACACCAGCCTGGTCTTGAAAGGGGATGTTCTTTGTACCGCTAATCTCGGCTTCACCCACGCCACACCCGAGGAGGCTGACCGTACGGTCGTCTGCATGAAGGGGTTCCCAGTGCCAAAATAAGCTCGGTCAGGGCGTCTAGCCTGTCATTCTCGTGTGGTGCCGGAGCTTCTATACTGAGCCACATGCGTTTCGCGCTGCTTCTTACTCTCTCGGCCATAACCGCACTTGCACAGGAACCGCTCAGGCAAGAGATTCGTGCCATTGCCGATGAAGCGCACGGCAAAGTGTCGGTGGCGTGCTCCTTGCCTGGCTCAGCACTGAATTGCGACCTCAATCCCAATGCTCACCCTCCCATGCAGTCGGTCTTCAAGCTGCCGCTTGCTCTCACGGTTCTCCATCAGCTCGAACAAGGCACGCTTTCGCTGGATCAGCCGGTGCGTTTCCTTCCGGGGGACCGCATCCTGCCGCACGTCTACAGTCCTCTGCAGGATCGTTATCCGGATGCCGGGGTCGATGTGTCCTTGCGCGAACTTCTGCGATTGACGGTTTCTCTGAGCGACAATGTGGCAGCGGACATTCTGCTGCGGCTGGTCGGCGGCCCGAAGGTGGTCAACACCTATATCTCCGCGCTCGGGGTCAGCGGCTTCCATCTTGAGGACAGTGAGGCCGTCCTTCATCAGGAAGTATCGGCTCAATACCGCAACTGGTTTGAGCCGGCGGGAGCCGTCCAGTTGCTTGGCAAAATCAGCAACCATTCCGTGCTGACATCGGAACATACGGACCTGCTCTTAGGCTGGATGACGTCGGATCTTCGGACAAGGCGTCTGGAGGGTAATCTGCCCGCCGGAACGCGGGTGGCTCATAAATCGGGCACGTCCGACGTTGACAATGGACTGGCGCACGCGACGAACGATGTAGGGCTCATCTCACTACCGGACGGACAGCGAATTGCGATTGCTGTGTTTATAACGGATTCGACGGCAGACGAAGCCACCCGCGAGCAGGTGATCGCTCGCATCGCCAGAGCCGCTTATGATGCGGGTGTGCAACGCGCTAGCCCTAGCACCAACAAGGTACGGTGACAGTCCCGGGCATCGTTCGTAGCCTGACCCATTACCTCTTGGCCACTACCTTGCGATAAGCGGCAACGTTACGATTGTGTTCGTCCAGAGTCCGGGCGAAGCGGTGGCGGCTGTTGCCGTCGCTGACAAAGTAGAGATAAGGGGTGGTGGCCGGGTGCATGGCCGCATCCAGCGCGCTTTTGCCCGGATTGCCGATGGGGCCGGGAGGAAGGCCGGGGTGAGTGTAAGTGTTGTAGGCGGAGTCAAACCGCATGTCGTCGTGGTGCAACGCGCCGGTGTAGACCCCCTGCAGAAGCTCCGCATAGATCACGGTGGGATCGGCTTGCAAAGGAGCACGATTCCTCAGGCGGTTGTAATAGACGCTGGCAACCTCCGGGCGTTCGTCCGGGACGGCGGTTTCCTTTTCGATGATGGAAGCCAGAGTGACCGTCTTGTGGATGTCGCTGGTCAAGCCAAGATCGCGGGCGGTCTGGCGGAACTGCCGCACCATAGCATCTGCGATGTCTTCCATGCTTTGGGTGCGGGTGAACTCATAGATATCCGGGAAAAGGTAGCCTTCGAGCGAGGTCGCCTGCGGGGCAAGGTCGGAAATCAATGCGGTGTCGGATGCCGCGACTTTCAGAAAATCTGCGGCGGATCCCAAGCCCGCATTCTGGATGGCCCCGGCGATCTCGAACAGGTTGAAGCCTTCCGGGATGACGACGGTATGCACGTAGACATCGCCCCGGACGAGGCGGTTCTCAATGTCGAGAGCTGTCGCGGACTTCTCAAAAAGGTATTCGCCGGCTTTGAGTGAGCGCCTGCGATGCAGGGAATGAAGAAAGACGAAGGCGTGCGTGCTGCGAATGACCCCAGCGGATTTCAATTCGCTGGCAATGCGGCGAGTCGAATAACCAGCGCGCAGCAGAACGAACTGCTGCCCGGCAGGAGTGACCGGGAGCAGCAGGCTCCAAGCCAGCCATCCTGCAACCGCGAGGGCAGCCAACAGCAGAAGTGTGAAAAATGCGCGCACGAACATCAGTTTAGATGAAGAATGGTGAGAATTCGCTCACACCAAAGTCATCAGCCGTCTGGAGCCGGGACTGGCGGTTGAGGTGGGTGCAGGTTTTGGAGCATTCTTAGGAAGGGAGGAATCTCTAGGGAACATGAAAGCCATACAAGTGACACAGGTGGGAGGGCCGGAGGCGCTGGAACTGACCGAGTTGCCGGTGCCATCGCCAAAAGCGAATGAGGTGGTGGTGAAGCTTGCCGCAGTGGGGGTGAATTTCATCGATGTGTATCAGCGCGAGGGAAGATATAAGGTGCCTCTGCCGTTCGTGATCGGGCAGGAGGGAGCAGGCACGGTGAGTGCGGTGGGCGCGGATGTCAGAGGAACCAGGGTAGGGGACAAGGTCGCCTGGACCGGAATTATGGGGTCCTACGCGGAATATGCCGGGGTTCCAGCGGATCGAGTCGTGCCGATTCCGGCGGGCGTAAGTGAGAAGCAGGCAGCGGCCGTCATGCTGCAAGGCATGACCGCGCACTATCTCAGCCATGATACCTACCCGCTGAAACGGGGCGAGACGGCGCTGGTACACGCGGCGGCGGGCGGCGTGGGGCTTCTCCTGGTGCAGATGGCGCACAACATCGGGGCGAGGGTCATTGCCACGGTTTCAACCGAAGAAAAAGCCGAGCTGGCGCGGGCAGCTGGAGCCGACGAGATCATTCTCTACACGCAAACCGACTTTGAGAGTGAGACCAAGCACCTCACGGCGAACAAGGGCGTGGATGTTGTCTATGACTCGGTCGGGAAGACGACCTTCGAGAAAGGTCTGAACGTGCTGCGGCTGCGCGGGATGATGGTTCTGTACGGCGGCTCGAGCGGAGCCGTACCGCCATTTGATTTGATCGGGCTGACGCAGAAAGGATCGTTGTATGTGACGCGGCCATCGCTGGGGAATTACATCGCCAGCCGGGAGGAGCTAGTGGCGCGGTCGAATGCGGTGTTCGGGATGATCGCGGCGGGCAAGCTGAAGCTGCGGATCGAGCATACGTATCCGCTGTCGGAGGCGCAGCAGGCGCATCGGGAGTTGGAGAGCAGGAAGACGACGGGGAAGTTGCTGCTGATGCCGTAATGCGCCGGAAATGGCGATTGTTACCGTCCTGTTGGGTGGGATAGGGAAAGCAAAGCCTTTCACCGCAAAGTTCGCAAAGAATATCCGCGAAGATCGCGAAGAAAGGCAGCCGTGGGTTCAGCGGCGTCAATCGTCGTCACGGAGGTCGCGCAACCAGGCATTGATCTCGTTCGTTCCGCCGGGAACGGTTCCGAGAGCGCCTTTGTATTTCTCAAACACGCCCGTGAAAGAACGCGCCGGCCGGATGATAATCTTGTCCCCTTCGACAACAAATTCGACGCGATCGCCGGCGGAGCCCCCTAGCCTCCGCCGAATCTCCTGTGGCACCGTGACTTGGCCTCTGGAGTTCATGGAGCTGGAATACTTCATCTTTTGCTTTGAAGATCTGCGGCGGGGACACACAGTATTACTAATATCGTCAGGTTGGAAGATGAGCGTGACGGCTTGCGTGGAAGCTGGCGAAAACACACCGCTCAGGGGTGGTTGGTACCTTTCCTCGTTGTCTTATGTGAAGTCGCTGTCGGGTGTATTCGCCAGCCGCATGTGTAGCCATGTTTGTTCGTGGCCGGTTCAATGCTGAACGCTCGATCCTCATGCGGTGCGAGTTCCAGATTCAGCGCCTTGGACTTGCACGTTTTTGTGTTTCTCGAACGTGGTTCGTAGGGAATGGTCGATGTAACTGTCAGCTCATAGCTACCGGGCCGCAGGTATAGACACGCGGCCTGACCGCCGCTCAGGGGCATTTCATAGTCTTCGATATGTATCCAACTCTGTAATCCGTTGATAGAGCCGTTGTCTTCTTCCCTGTCGAAGCAGATCCGTGCACGATTGTCGCGCCAAGATTGTGCTGCTATAGATGATAAGCATACCAGCATTACGCACAAGCCGAGCAAAGCAGTTTTCATGGGTCCATGGTAAGTCGCCGTGCCGTTGTTGTCGATATATCGCCGTTACGCTCGCCGGTGCGAAAATTGCCGATCGGGCGACCGTGGGAGTGACTTGGGTCAAACCCCTATCCCCGTTTGTAATTCTTTACATACTCCGGCACCGGGCGCGACGAATCCAATTGGGGATCGTTGATCGGCTCGCCTACCTTCAGTTGCAGCGGAATCACGCCCGCCCAGGTGGGAAACGTGTAATCTTCTTTGTCATCGACCGGCGGACCTTGGCGAACCTTCGCGGAGAACTCGTTGATCGGCAGGCGGAGAACCGATGTCGCTTTCAGTTCCTTTTCGTTCGGCTGGCGGGAGTCTTCCCAGCGTCCGGGAAGAATGTGGTCGGACAGAACCCGCAGCGCATCCAGTTTCTCTTTTGGATCGTCTACCAGGATGGCGTTTCCCAGGATCACAACCGAGCGGTAGTTCATGGAGTGATTAAAGATGGCGCGGGCGAGCACAAGTCCGTCGAGAAGAGTGACGGTTACGCATACCGGCAAGCTCTGCGCCAGATGCCGAATCATGCGACTGGCGGCAGAGCCGTGGAGGTACAAATTGTTTCCGGACCGTCCATAACCGGTGGGGATAACGAAAGGCTGGCCATCGGAGACGAAGCCGACATGGCAGATGAAGCCTTCGTCGAGGATTTTGTAAGCGGCGTCACGATCGTAGATGCCGCGGTCGGCCAGGCGGGCGACGCGGGTGCGTGGGGTTGAAAGACTTGAATCCGACATTGGGTTGATGGCTCCCGGGCTATCGTGAAGGATGAAATGAGTGTAGCAGGAGAGGCGAAGGGGAGACTCGATCCGGAAGAGACGGAAGGAACCGTGGAGATCGCAAGGACGTCAGTGCGTCAGTGACGCCGGCGTTCCCAGTCCTCGCCACCGCACTTCCCTATACCGCATGGCAAAAATGATCGCCGCGACCAGCAGAGCGATCGGCGTAAAGACGCTGGCTTCAGGACCGACGGTACCACCGGTCAGCCAACGTGGACCGCTGAACGATGAACTGAGAAGGTTGTGATATGGAAGCAAGCCGCTATCGGGCACGCCGTAGAAGAAAGTCTGACCCCAGTCCCATCCGGCATGGAATCCCACCGCGAACCACAGATTGCCGGTGCGGCGCAAAAAGAGGCAGAACAGCAGTCCAAACAAAGTCACGGAAAGAAGTCCAAAGATGGTTTCTCCGTTATTACCGCGATGGGCAAGCGCAAAAAGCGCGGACAGCAGAAACGCAGCGGGCCAGAAACCGACGCCGCTGGCTAGCGTGAACTGGGAATAGCCCCGGAAGGAAAACTCCTCCGACAACCCCACTACCAGCATGGCGCCACTCCACGCCACCGCGGAGGCGATGATGGTAGTTCCGTGAATGGCGAGTCCGGTAATGCGGAATCCATGCAGGGCAAAAATGGCCAGCAGCGCGCCGCTGACCGCCACGAATCCCCACAATGTTCCTTTCCAGAAGTTCTTGCCCAACGCGCCGGCGAAGGGAAGCCCGTATTGTCTCCACTTGCGGCGTTCGATCTTGGCCATGATCAAGGCAGCCACAGCGGTAAACAGGAGAGCGCTTGCTTCCGTGCTACCGATTCCGAAAGGCGTGAGGACCGATTGGTTGAACCCGGCCCCGCCAATGTGCAGGACTCGTAACGCGGCGACCAATATGCTGAACAGGACAAATACAATGGCGTAGAAAATGAGCAACCGCCAGCCCGCGCGCAGGCCATTGGGACCGAGGAAGATGGTGCGCCCAAGCCAGGTTTCAGCGGGCACGGGCAGAGTCGTTTCCGGACTCGGGTTAGAGGGTACGGGGGACGAAGTGAGGTTGCTGCTCATAGGCGTTGGACGTCAATTCCGGCACATTGGTTAGTACGCATCGAGATGACGAAGATTTTCAGTCAAGGCACAATCCTCACGCTAACCCCGCAAAGAACGCGGCGTTTAGATGGTCACCGCTCATTGAAAGCCTACCAGTTCACCTTCATGGCGAACTGGAACTGCCGGGGATCATACGCGGCAGTGGGCTGGCCGGCGCTGGTGAAAAGCTGGCTTACAGCAGCCACGTTGAACCGATTGGCGAGGTTGAAGGCGTCGGCGATCAGGTCCACGTTGATGCGCTCGCCGAAATAAATCCGGCGGGCGACGCGTACGTCGTTGAACACGGTCCACGGCGTCACCCCGGCGTTGCGCCCCAAAGTGCCATCGAGCAGCAGCAGAGCATTGGGCGAGGCGAGTTGGAAGGGCGTCAGGCCGGCAAAGCAGGGCTCCTGGAAGAATCCCGAAGGTGAGACCTTGGAAGGCACCTCCGAGTAGCCGCAAGCATTTGTGGGTGTGCCCTGGGGGACTATGTTGGGCCGACCGCCGCTGCTCACGAACTGGAAGTTATCGTTGCCCGCGGTAGTCAGGTTGAATGGCCGTCCGGAGGCGAACTCGATGATCGGTGCAAACGTCCAGTTACTGAAGAATTTGCTGGCAAAGCTCGATCCGGCCAGCCGGCCGCTCTGATAGACCCCGCTGAACACAAAGCGATGGCGCTGATCGAAGAGCGAATTCGATCGCTCCAGTTGCGGGAAGAAACTGTCCTGGGGCGCCAGCGGAGATTGCAGGTCGGTGGAATCGTCAATGGCGTGTGAGTACGTGTAGGAAGCCAGGAATTCGTAATGGCTGTTGAAGCGTTTGCGCAGGTTGGCGGTGAAGCCGTTGTACGCGGAACTGCCATTGGAGTAGTTGGCATCCATATCGCTGAACGGCACGCAGCCAGCGTAGGTCACGGGATTACAGCTGGAGTTGAGTCCGGCGAATTGCAGGTCGGCGGTGGCTGCTGCCAGACAGGGCGCGAATGCGCCCATTAACGAAGGATTGAAACCGGAAGGCCGGAAGAAGCTGACCAATGCCGCCGGGATGAAGTAGGGCATCTGGCCGGGGATGCCAGCCAGGGGATTGGCTCCGCAGGTTTGCACAAACAGGGGGTTGGGGTTGGTGGTGGCGCCAGCCGCGACCGCGGCCTCCCAGTTCTGGGTGAGCAAATCTCCGCGCACGGGATTGGCGTTGATCGGGCGGTTCAGGTGGCGCCCCCCGTTGAAGTTGTATCCCAGGCTCAGCGCGAATCCCCGGCCCAGGTCCTGCTCGAAGGTCAGGTTCATCTGCTCCGAATATGCATAGACGAAGTTCTTGCCTTGGGGATACCCGAACAGCTGCGAGAAGATCGGGAATGCTGGATGCGTTAGATAGCCCTGGTTCAGGAACAGCGAATTGGCAAAGCAAGGATCGAAGCGCTGCGGATTGGGTTCGCCGTTGCAGGCGGACGACGGCGATGACGTTTGCTGATAGCCAAAGGCCGGTCCGGCCGCAGGCAGACAGCCTGCAGACGCCAGGATGCCCTGGAAGGCGTTGGTGGCGGTCAGGTTGAGCGCACTGTTCGGGGCGGATCCGTCGCACGGGCTGCTGCCAAACAGCAACAACTGACCGCTCCTGGAGCCATCCGAGGCGTCGCCCAGAAAGTAAAGACCGAGCAGTGGATGGTCATAGAACATACCAAAGGAGCCGCGAATCACCGACTTGCCGTTGCCCTTGGGGTCCCATGCGAATCCCAGGCGGGGTTGCACATTGTTGGTATCGGTCTGAATCCCTTTCTGCAGGCCCAAGGAGTTGTATGCGGCCAGCGCCGGCGCATTGGGCGCCGCGAGCTGGGGCGGGAACTCCACGTCATAGCGCACGCCATAGTTGAGAGTGAAGGTCGGAGTTACCCGCCACGAATCTTGCCAGAAGAGTCCCAGCGGTTTGTTGGTAAACGAATCGTTGGGATTGCCGAGTCCCTGCACGGAGTCCGTCGGAATGCCCAGGCCATACGCTTGAATCGGGTTGAAGGCAGGCAGGCCCGGAGCCAACGCACTCGCACTGACTGAGCCGAAGGTGTACGAGCCACCGTAGTTCACGGTGAAACGGGCGCTGAGCGGAATGTAGTTGAAGTCCACCCCGAACTTGGTGTCATGGTGGCCGATGTTCCAGGAAAAGTTATCGGTGAACTGGTAGCGTTTCTCGACGCGCTGAATGTAAGAGTACGGTTCGCGGCCGATGAAAGCGAACCCTGGGATGTTGACTGCGGGGTCGCCGCCCCCCGGGGCGCTGGAGAAGTTATAGGCCAATCCGCGGCGGGCAAACTGGAAGCGGAACTCATTGACTTTGTTGCTGCCGATCGTCCAGGTATCCTGGGCCACGCCGGCAACGTCTCGATAGGTTTGCTCCGAGGTGCGGGAGAATGAGTTTTGTCCAAATACCTGATTCTCTCCGTTGACCTCAATTCCGGTGACCGTGCTGGGGCTCACGTTGGCTCGCAGGGTCAGGCGATTGTTGCTGCTGACATTGTGGTCGATGCGCAGCGAATACAGGCTGGTGCCTTCGAAAACGGGAAAGTTGCCGGCCTGAGAGTTCAGAGTGAGGTAGGACGAGGGCACACCCAGGCAGGTCGAATTGCCGATCCCCGGATTGCAGGTCAATGCAAATTGCTTGAGACCGGCAGGAACCAAGAATGCCGGGAGAGCAGCAAACGAGGCAGGGTATTGGCCGGTCAAGGCTACCGAGGACGATGCCCCGGCGATGAAAGCGTACTCCTGCAAGACGCCCGGTGGCAGGACGGGCGGATTGCTCAGGAATTTCGCCTGATCGGAGGTGACATCGATGTTAAAGACTCCCTTCGGGGCGCCGAAGATAGCCGAGGCATCGAACGGTTGGAGTTGATAGTACGAAAGTCCTCCCTGGCCGATGCTGGAGAACCCGGTTTCGTGCCGACGTGTGGTCTCGTAAGAAAAGTAATAGAACGTCTTGTCTTTCTTGAGCGCTCCGCCGAAAGCAGTTCCTCCCTGCACCCGGGTGTAGGCGGGGTTGGAAGTGGTGCTGAAAGGGTTCACCGCCTGGAAATCGCGGTTCCGCAGGTATCCGTACACATCGCCGTGGAAATCGTTTTGTCCGGAGCGGGTGACGATGTTGACCACTCCTCCGGATGCCCGGCCATATTCCGCCGAATAGCCGTTGGTGATGATCTGAAACTCCTGCACGGCTTCCTGGGAGACGGTGGAGCGCACGCCGTTGACCGAGTTGTCGGTGGCATCGGCGCCGTCCACATTGACCAGATTGGAGCGGGCACGCTGGCCGCTCATGTTGAGCCCGGAAGTGGGCGCCGCCCCAATGCTGGGAGCGTTGTCGCGCACGACCTGGGAATCGGTCAGGGTGAAATTGATGTAGTTGCGGCCATTGATCGGCAGATTGTCGATGCGGCGCTGGCCGATGGTATCGGTCGTGGAGCTGCGCGAGGTCTCGACCAGGTCGGCCTGGGAGCTGACTTCGATCACTTCCCTCCCCGCAGCTACCGCCAACGTGACGGGCAACTCAGCCATCTGGCCCACCGTGATGGAAACCGCGGTGGCTTCCGCCTTGGCAAAGCCAGCGGCTTCGACGGTCACCGAATACGTGCCCGGAGGGAGGAGATGTACGCTGTAGCCTCCCTGACTGTCACTCGTGCCGGTGCGTTCCAGCCCCTTCGCCACATTGCGCACCATAACGGTGGCCGTGGTCACCAGACTGCCTTTTGGATCCTTCACGGTAACGTGCAGATCGCCGGTGGCGGCGCCCTGTGAGAAAGCGAAGGGGCACATAACAAGACACAAAACCGCGAGTGAGGCGAGCGTGCGTATTGTCATAAGGTTTTTCTCCCTGGGGATCCGACGAGATTCGGAGCGCGGCACACTGCAACTCGTCCGGGTTTTCGGCCACGCTCAAGAAGATGCATATTTGGTGAGTACAGATGATCGGCAGGTTTTTACATCATCGACGGGTAGAAAGCAAGTAGATAGATTGAGACTAGCGCGTCAGATTGCGGGAGAACTCATGAGTTGCGAGTCACGCCCGCGGCTTCGTGGTATGGATTCCTGGTGGCCCAGGCCATGCGCGGGGTGTTGTGAGAAATTCCGAAGCGGCCTCGCGCGTCCAGAAGGATGATGCCGCCGTGCCCGTGGACTCGTGATTCCAGGTAGTGGATGGCCTCGGCAGCGGCCCACTCCGGCAAACTACCGGAAGCAACCCGGTCCGCCGCCCACTTCGCGAGCACCAGCTTCATGATCGGCTCGCCCCATCCGGTGGTTGAGGCGGCGGCGGTTTTATTGTCGGCGAAGCAGCCACAGCCAATCAGGGACGAATCTCCCAGCCGCCCGGGAGCTTTGTTGAGCGTGCCTCCGGTCGAAGTAGCGGCAGCGATGTTGCCATTGCGATCCAGAGCTACAGCGCCGACCGTATCGTGCGAAATGGTGGGCGCGAAAAGGTTAGGTGTCTCCTCCCCGGCATGAGCCTGACATTGACGGAGCCGCTCAACCTCGCGGGGGATGATCAGGTCTTCGTTCTCGCACAGATCGATACCATGTTCCGCGGCAAAGCGCTCCGCGCCTTCCCCCACAAAATAGACGTGCGGGCTTTCGCTCAGAATCTTTCGCGCGGCACGAACCGGATTGCGTAGCCGTTCGACGCAACCGACGCCCCCGGCGCGCAAAGTAGCGCCGTCCATGATGAGAGCATCCATCTGGACTTTGCCATCGCGATTCAGAAAGCTGCCGCGGCCCGCGTCGAAGGTTTCGTCGTCTTCCATGACGACGACGGCCTCCTCGGCGGCATCGAGCGAAGAACCGCCGCGGCTTAGAACGTTCCATCCGGCGGACAGAGCGTTTCGTACTCCGTTTAGATGAGCCTCGACCGCATCGTCGGGCATGGCCCACGCACCGCCGTGGACAACTAAAACTGGATCAATCTGCAAGCAGATCCTCTCCCCAGAGTGACGGAATAGAATAGCAGGTCAGCCATTGGTCGTTCGCCGTTGGCCGTTGGCAAGAACCATGAAGGGACGGTCCACGTCGCGTCCGGCTCAAACGCATTTTCCGCAGGGATTTCCAGCCCAGCGTAGTTCCGATTTCCCGGATCGGGAACAGCCCAGAATTAAGTGGCGCGATTGGCTCGCCGGGCAGTCGAACCTCGAACCACCCATACAATGTTGTTCAGCAGACAGCGTTTGGAGGGTGTTTCCAGTGGGTACTGGACGCCGTTTGCGAAAGGGTCGAGTGGCTTAACCAGCCATTAGGGTTCGATTCCCTCGCCCTCCGTAGTCACTCGACAAGAGTAACTATTCTTGACAACAGCGCTGGCAGAGTTATTCTATAGATGTTTCGCAGACGGCGTGCAGCACCCAGTTTCAAGCCCCGGATGGTTACCTGGGCTTTTGCTATGTTTGGGGTTGGGTTATGAGGCCCCGAGAAGTTTTGCCGAGAATGGATCGCAGGAACCTCGGGGCAGTCTTTCGCTAGATCCTTAGCCATTTCCTGCGACTGATCGCGCATCGCGCTCCACGTGTTACCGACTGATTTCCAGGTCAGGTACACCTTTGGTGCCTCCTGGTCATTTGTCGCGATCACTGCCGCGAGGATTGCTACGGCGGCCAGGGCCTTCATGTGCGCACCTCCGTGGACAAGGCCACTATAGTCCGACGCGAAGCAGGATCGTAGTGACGCAACGACCGGAGCGCCAGGAATTTTCGACCTCTAGGGCCAGAACAGGAAGGTCGACGACCGAGCGTGCGCTCGAAGGAGGAGGGCGCGGAGCGGGTGTGGGGTTCTCACATATTCGGGGCACGCGGGCGAGGGCGCCCGCGCCACACGGTTACGCGGCTTGGATCGTCTTTGTGGCAGCGCGGTCTACCAGGGCGGTGCGGGTGTAGGTGTAGCGCATGCGGTGGATTACGGTGATCGTCGACAGCACCGCAATCAGCCACAGCACTGGCGCCATGCGGTTGAACAGCGCTCCGATGATGACCAGCACGAGGCGCTCCGGACGTTCCATGAAGCCGACGCGGCAGGAACCGATCAGGGATTCGGCGCGGGCGCGAGTGTAGCTGACCATGATGGCGCTGACCATCACGAAAGCCGTCAGAACCACGTAGGAGAAGCGCTCGCCGCGAGCGTAGAAAACCAGCAATCCCAGGAACTGTGAAGCGTCGCTGTAGCGGTCGACGACGGAATCGAAGAAGCCGCCAAAGCGGGTGACCTGGTTGCTGGCGCGAGCGACGGCACCGTCCACCAGATCGAAGAATCCAGAGCCGATGATCACCAATCCGGCAAGGCGGAACATGCGCGCCTGATTGTCGCCATTGGCGTACCCGAAGAGGAATGCCGCAATGGTGTTCACCACCAGTCCCATGAACGTCAGGACGTTGGGGTTAATGCGAGCCAGGGCGAGCCAGCGGACAATGGCGTCGAGCAAGACGCCGCACGCCCGGCCGAAGGCGCTGGTCCAGGTCATCAGGCTTCAGCCTCGTCGTGAATGGTGGAAAGGCTGAGCACTTCGAGTTCGCGGTTGCCGTTGGGCGAGACGACGGTGACAGTGTCTCCGACTTTCTTGTTCAGCAGGGCGCGACCGATGGGAGAGTTGGTGGAAATCTTTCCGGCGGCGACGTCGGATTCTTCGCTGGTCACCAGCTTGTATTCGACTTCTTCGTTCTTGCTGTTGTCGAAAATCCTGACCGTGGAACCGAGGCCGACCTTGTCCTTGGGAATATTGTTCATGTTCACCATGGAGAGTTCGGCGATGCGCTTGCCGAGCTGGCGCATGCGAGCCTTGACGAACTCCTGGCGCTGCTTGGCCATGTGGTACTCGGCGTTTTCGCTGAGGTCGCCCAGGGCGGCAGCTTTCTTGATTTCCTTGGGCAGGTCGTGGACGAGTTCGCGCTCGAGCGCGTTCATCTCGTCCTGCAGCTTGCGTTTGATCAGGTCAGTCATGCCTTCGGGGGATTATAAACCCGGAACTGCGGGGGCGCCCAAACGGTTCGAGGTTCGGCCAAGCCTCACGCGGATCAGGCCTCAAATTCCGAAGCTTCCGGGAATCGGAGGCTGCATTTGGCGAGCGCTTTGGTCAGAAGCTCCTCTATGTGGCTGTCGGCACAGTCTTTGGACATAGCCAACTCGCTGACCAGAAGGTAGCGGCAGCGTTCGAGCATCTTCTTTTCCCGAAATGAGAGAGGCTTCGACTGGTTCAGCACCAGCAGGGCTTTCAGGACGGCAGCGACGTCCAGCAGAGATCCGGTGCGCATGCGGTCAGAATTTTCCCGGAAGCGATCTTTCCAATCGGTGCTATTGCCAATTTTGCCGTCCTCCAGAAATGCAAGAATCTTGAGGACTTCTCCGTTCTTGACCACGCGGCGCAGGCCCACGGTGTTCACGCTGTGAAAAGGTATGGTCACGGTGGCGCTGGACGACTTAATTTTCAACAGGTAATACCGTTCGACCTTCTGTCCAATGGTTCGGCTGCTGATTTGTTCGATGGTTCCAACCCCATGGTTGGGATAGACAACACTCTCGCCTATGTGGAAATTACTGTCGGCGTTCAGCATAGATGGTCACCTACCGAAGGGGCTGAATCAGAGGAACCTAGCCTAGGGCTAGTTTAGCTCAGCGGAGGTGGAAAGGCAATTTCGGGGCGGGCGCGTTCATCCCAATCTGGCAGGAAGATAATTCGTAAATCCTTTATTAGCATTAGGTTGATTGGGTTTCGTCCACCTCCTTGAGGGGTCCGATAGAGGGTGTGGGCGCGCTTGGCGGACGTTGCCCCTATAATGGGAACTGTGGGCACCGGAAGAGCTCAGGACTCGGCAGGGTCGTCGGGACATCGCCGTGTGCTGGGATTGGACGTTGGGGCAAGGCGGATTGGGGTTGCGGTGACTGATCCGCTGGGGATCACAGCGCAGGGCCTGGAAACCATCCAGCGGAAGAACAAGCGATTCGATTTGGAGCAACTGGGGAAGGTGATCCAGGAATATGAAGTTTCGGAGATCGTGGTGGGATACCCTCTGCGAATGAGCGGGGCGGAGGGAACGCAGGCGGACAAGATGCAACTGTTTGCTGAGGACCTGCGCCAACGCTTTCAACGGCCGGTGCATCTTTGGGACGAGAGGCTGACCTCGGCGCAGGCGAACCGGGTGCTGCGGGAGACGGAGATGTCGATCCGGCGCCGGGCGGAAGTGGTCGATCAGATGGCGGCGGTGCTGATCCTGCAGAACTGGATGGAAGCGCGGCGGGCGTGAGGGGTTTCGTGGTGCTATATCCGGGGGTAGTTATTGGGGACAGGTTTTCAGGACGTCATCCCGACGCCCCGCGCTTTCACCAGCGCGAGCGAGGGATCTGGCGCGGAGCGGTTGTTTGCTCGCTGCGGACCGGCGGCCCGATCGAGATGCCCGTCCCAAGGCCGGAAGTGACCGGGAGATCCGTGCAAGGTCCCTCACTCGGCTGAAATACCCCGAGTCTGGGGATGACGCCTCCAATCGGGGGCGATCCAATTGCAAGGGGTGCAGCAGTCGTAGAGCCACCAGTCAGGAAGGCTATTCGAGCGTGCTTTAAGCGTCCAGCCAGGGCGTGGGACCCCCACAGGAGTCGTATGTAACGGCTGGGCGTAATGGGTTAGAACCGGTAGAACCGGTTCCAAAAGTAACCCGGGCCACCGGGATTGCCGATTGACCCATCAAAATGAGGGGAGTAGCATAAACTGGGTTTTTGTAGTTTCAGGGAGCAGTCGCGGTTAAGTTATAGATAACGATGAAGATTACAAAATATCATCTGGCGAGCCTGGGCATGGTTCTGCTGCTGGGTGCGAGTGCCTGCCAGACTGCCCGGCGGCCAACCGCGTTGCTGCCCGCCCAAGCGACTGCCCCGACGGTTAAGGTTCCTCTTACTCCTGCGCCTGAGTCAGTTCCAGCGGCCCAGGCTGCAGATCCCGCTCTGTCCCAGCCCGAGGCCAGACCGGATCTGGCAGCCGAATTGATCAGCAATGTGGAGAAGGAATACCAGGCTGGCCAGGATGAGTACCAGGCCGGACATCTGGAGGCGGCAAAACAGAGTTTTGACAACGCATTCAACCTGCTGCTGAGCAGCGGTCTCGATGTTCGCTCAGACGATCGATTGCAGAAAGAATTCGACCGGGTGCTGGACGGTGTCAGCGGACTGGAGTTGCAAGCCTTACAGCAGGGAGACGGCTTCAGCGAGCAGAAATCGGAACCGGCGCCCATCGACGAAGCCAATGAAGTGACCTATCCGGTAGACCCGAACATTCGGGCGAAGGCGGAAGCGGAGATCAAGGCAACGCACTCCGATCTGCCCCTGATGATGACCGATCCAGTGGCTGGCTACATCAGCTACTTTTCCAACCGCGGGAAAGGAACACTGGAGCATGCGTTGGCTCGGAGCGGCCAATACCGGGAGATGATCCAGCGAATTCTCCAGCAGGAAGGCGTACCTCAGGACCTGATCTACCTGGCGCAGGCGGAATCGGGCTTCCACCCACTGGCGCTGTCGCGGGCCGGGGCGCGAGGCATCTGGCAATTCATGGCGAGCCGGGCGGCGGCGTATGGGCTGGAGCGGGACTGGTGGGTGGATGAGCGGCAAGACCCGGAGAAGGCAACTCGGGCGGCAGCACGCCATTTGAAAGACCTGTACGCCGAGTTTGGCGACTGGTATCTGGCGATGGCGGCGTACAACTCCGGTCCAGGAACGGTCCAGAGCGCGGTCAAGCGCACCGGCTATGCGGATTTCTGGGAACTCTACAGAAGGAACGTGCTCCCGAAAGAAACCCGGAATTACGTGCCCATCATCCTGGCCGTCACGATCATGGCCAAGAACCCCGAGCAATATGGACTGCAGGATGTGGTTCCAGAAAAACCGGAACCCTTTGAAACGGTGAAAATCGACTACCCGGTCGATCTGAGGTTGGTAGCCGAATGCGTCGACTCTTCCGCCGCCACTTTGCAGGAACTGAACCCGAGCCTGTTGCGATTGACCACCCCGAAGGACCACCAGTTCGAACTCCATTTGCCGGCGGGCACCAAGGACCGCTATCTCACGACGATTGCCGAGATTCCGCCGGACATGCGAGTGTGGTGGCGTTACCACAAGGTGGCCCCGGGGGACAACCTGAGCACGCTGGCGCGCCGCTACAACACTTCCAGACAGGCAATTGCACTAGCCAATCACCTTGACGGGGATAGTGATTTGCAACTCGAGAGCAATCTGATCATCCCCGTCGCCGCCGGGAAGCACCCCTTCGGGGAAGACACGGTGAGCTACTCGCGGCGAGCTACCCCATATAAGATCCGCAAGGGCGATACGGTGGAGACCGTGGCGGACAATTTTGGCGTTCCCGCATCGATGGTCCGGCGATGGAACCACCTGAAGGGCAACAGCCTGAGCGGGCGGCGGTTCTTATACGTGCATCTGCCACAGACCCCCAGCCTGCACGAGTCCAGCGCGGTGGCTTCTAAGCCTAAGCATAAAAACAACTTGCAAGCGAACAATGCGGGAAAAGTGGTGCGACATAAGGTGCAGCGGGGAGAAACCTTATACTCCATTGCCAACAGCTACAACACCACCGTTGCCGCATTGAAGCAAACGAACCGCAATGTGGCCGTGCTGCGGCCGGGAATGATTTTGCTCATCGGTACCCCCAGCCGATAGGTCCAGAATTCAGGAGTCAGTTGCCCTTGCGGATGGACTGCCTGCCGCTGTCCCGCGAACCGCAGACTCCTGACCCCGGCCCCTGATTCCATTCTTGCTGAATGATTCTCTTGAAAAAACCTTGCTGCTCGGATTACTGTTACAGCGGAGCAAAAAACTGCTGTGCTATAATCGCGGCCTTCTGAGGCAAGTGCAGTAGAGTTTTTGGTTGTCTTTTTGTGCGGTGCAAACGGGCTGCGCGGCAGGGGCCCGAGCGCAGGGAGAAAATCCAGGAGGAGAAATGACCTTTTACGAAGCCCTCTATTTAAGAGATGACGAGATGGATGAATTTGGGGAAGGCGGCGCCTTTGGCGAATCGCTCGAGGAAGATTACGAAGAAGAAGAGGAAGAAGAAGCAGAGTTGCCTGGCACCATAGTCGAATTGGATACGGAAGCGGAAATACCGGTGCCCATGCCGGCTCCGCCGGTCGCGGCGGGAGGCGGTTCTTCATCGGGCGGGAAGAAACCTGCGAAGAAGGCGGCGAAAAAGGTCGCGAAGAAGGCGGCTCCTAAAAAGAAAGCGGCCAAGAAAGCCAAGAAGAAAGCCGCCGTGAAGAAGGCGAAAAAGAAGGCGGCTCCCAAAAAGAAGGCGGCTCCAAGAAAGAAAGCAGCCAAGAAGGCGAAGAAAAAAGCCGGCAAGAAGCGGCGCTAGTTAGGCTCAGCCTCATCGTGACGAAGCCGCAGTGCGCCACGGGCTGCGGCTCCACTATTCGCCTTGCACCGCCTGCCGGCACTTGGCGTAGAGCACGAGCAGTTGCTCCGCGTAGTCTTCCGGTTTGGCCGCCGCGCCGCTACCGCCAAAACCCACGCCAGTGGAATTGGTTCTGCCGTAGCCAGTGGTCATAGCGACGAACTTCATGAGGTCGAGGGCGATGTCCTCTTTGCTGCGCGCGCCCGTTGGAGTGGCCGGTGTCTCGTTCATGAATGCCTCCGTTCAAAGAAATTCCTTTGGAAACTTCGATCATAACAAAGAGCGCGAGGATTCATCTGCCGGGAGGTATCGTAGCGATACGCGCGAGATCCCTCGCTCCGCCTGGCTGGCTTCATTCCGTGCGTTTCACTTCGCTCATCAGGGCGAGCAGATTATTTTCGGAGTCGCGGAAGAAGGTCATCCAGAGATCGTGGTCCGGCATTTTGGCAAGAAGGTGAGGCTCGTCTTCGAAGGTGACGCCGCTCTCCCGCATCTGGAGATGCGCAGCTTGAATATCGGGCACAGCGAAGTAGAGAATCGAGCTGGGACGGTCGAACTCCGGCTTCCCGGGGGTGTCGAGCATCAGGCGGACGCCGCCGCAGTTGAAGAAGGCCAGCTTGCCGGCGGTGAACAAGAGTGGTAGTCCAAGGATGTCACGATAGAATCTGGTGGCCCGTTCGATGTCGTGAACATTGATCGCGATCTGGCCTAGCCTGGAGATTCCGATGTTGGTGGGGACGTTCATTGGGATTGCCTCCAGTGGGATCTTAATCCCTTCCGTATTGGCACCGGCGAAGACAACTTAACCACAAAGTGCGCTAAGGTCTCGAGAAAAACGCAAAGAGAAACAGGTTGCAGCAGGTGTTGGCATCAGCTTCCCTACTCGATCACCAACCCGCCACTCAGACCGGCCAGCGTCTCCACTTTGTGGTCCACGCACCAGGTCTGGAGTTCGTCGACGATCTTCTCGGTGGCGCACGGATCCCAATAACTGGCGGTGCCGATCTGTACGGCGGTCGCGCCCGCCAGGATAAATTCCAACGCGTCGACGGCGGTGGAAATTCCGCCCATGCCGATGACGGGAATTTTCACCGCTTTGGCCGCGTCGTAGACCATCCGCAGCGCGATCGGCTTGATGGCGGGGCCGGAGAGTCCGGCGGTGACGTTGGCGATGCGGGGCTTGCGGGTTTCTGCGTCGATGCCCATCGCCAGGAAAGTGTTGACCAGAGAGACCGCGTCGGCGCCGGCCTCCTGCGCCACGCGCGCCATCTGCGCGATGCTGGTGACGTTGGGGGAAAGCTTCACGATCAGCGGCCGCTTGGCGGTACGCTTCGCAAGGGAAACGACCTCGTCGAGCAGCCGAGGATCGCTGCCGAACTGGATTCCGCCATGAGCGGTGTTTGGGCAGGAGACGTTCAACTCGTAGGCGGCAATGCCTTCCCCTTCATTCAGAATCTGGATGGTCTGTTCGTAGTCTTCACGGGTGTAGCCAAACACGTTGGCGAACACAACAACGTCTTTGAGGGCGCGCAGCTTGGGCAATTTTTCTTCGAGGAAAGCGCGCGCGCCGATATTTTGCAGGCCAATGGCGTTCAACATTCCGGCGGCGGTTTCATAAAGCCGCGGAGGCGGGTTGCCGGCCATGGGTTCCCGGGAAAGACCCTTCACCACCAAGCCGCCGAGCTTGTGGAGGTGGACGACATCCTCGAACTCGATGCCATACCCAAAGGTGCCGCTGGCGCCGATGATTGGGTTCTTGAGAGTGATGCCGGCAAGGCTGACGCTCAGATCGGGGTTGCGACTAGTGCTTGCGGGGGAGGCGGTCATCGCGAATGTAGTGTACCGCGGGTGGGCGGAAGCGCCAAAACGGAACCAGACGATCCGGCAAAGTAAACGAGGGAAATGGGTTCCGACTTCGCGCAGATTCAGCAACTGTAAAATAGATCCGTGGCAGGCGTGCGGATGGACAAGTGGCTTTGGGCCGCTCGATTTTTCAAGACGCGGGCGTTGGCTGCACGAGCCTGTGAGCTGGGCAGAATTCAGTGCAACGGGCAGCCAGCCAAACCTGCGCGCGAGGTCCGGATTGGAGACACGTTGAGTGTCACCAACGACGGTGGCGACTTTCAGGTGGAAGTCCTGCTGCTGAGCGAGGTGCGCGGCCCGGCTTCGGTTGCGCAAACGCTCTACCGCGAGACGGAGACGAGCCGGGAATTGCGCCTGAAGGTGGCAGCCGAGCGCAGGGCGATGAGGCAGTTTGAACAGTTACCCCCAAGCAGGCCATCCAAGCGCGATCGCCGGAAAATCATCGAGTTTCGGGGAAGGGTCTAAGCGCGGGGGGAATCGCAGCCCGCCCGGGGAACAATTCCTTTCCGAATTCGGCTCCGCTTTTCAAAGCTGCCTCACTACCCCCAACTCGCGCGTGCATTCGTGCCCCCTTTTTCGGTAAAGTAATTATCTTCCATGCTTGATCTGAACTTTGTTCGTGACCATGTGCCGCTCGTCGAGGAAAAGCTGCGCCAGCGCGGCATGAATCCTGCCGAGGTGCTGAAGGATTTCGCACAGGTGGACGCGCAGCGCCGCCAGGCCATTACCAGCGCGGAAACCCTGAAGGCACAGCGCAACCGCGCCTCCGATGAAATTGCCAAGCTGAAAAAGTCCGGGCTGGACGCCAGTTGGTTGATTGCCCAAACCAAAGACTTGCGCGAGAACATCCAGGAACTGGAAAAGGCCGCCGAAGAGTATGACACCCGCCTGCAGGAAATTCTCACCGGGATCCCGAACCTGCCGCACGAAAGCGTTCCGGTGGGAACGAAGCCGGAGGACAATCTGGAAGTCCGGCGCTGGGGCACGGCGCCGAATTTTGACTTCGCTCCAAAACCGCACTGGGAGCTGGGCGAGCAACTCGGGGTGCTCGATCTGGAACGCGCCGTGAAGTTGACCGGCGCTCGTTTTGCGGTGTACTGGGATTTGGGCGCGCGGATGGAACGCGCGTTGGCCAACTTCATGCTCGATCTGCACGTTGGGCCGCAGGGGTATACGGAAGTGCTGCCGCCGTATCTGGTGAATTCGGATTCGATGTACGGAACAGGCCAGCTTCCGAAATTTGCGGCTGATCTGTTTCGCGTTCCGCACGGCGAGAAAGA
Organism: uncultured Acidobacteriota bacterium; assembly: GCA_963715675.1. GTDB lineage: Bacteria > Acidobacteriota > Terriglobia > Terriglobales > Acidobacteriaceae > DASVWZ01. The sequence goes on along the minus strand of OY970265.1, from coordinate 5,089,923 downwards.
CCTGTGGTTGATTCCGACGGCCGAAGTTCCGGTAACCAATCTATATCGCGACGAAGTGCTCGATGCGGCGCGGTTGCCGATCTCGCTGACCGCGTACACTCCGTGCTTTCGCAGCGAGGCCGGATCGTACGGAAAAGATGTGCGCGGCATCATCCGGCAGCACCAGTTCCAGAAGGTCGAGCTGGTGAAATTTTCCAAGCCGCAAGATTCGTATCAGGAACTGGAGAAGCTGACCCATGACGCGGAAGAAGTCTTGCAGAAACTCGGGCTGCATTACCGGGTGATGGCGCTCTGTACCGGAGACATGGGCCCGTCGTCGGCGAAAACGTACGATCTGGAAGTCTGGCTGCCGGGGCAGCAACTGTTTCGCGAGATTTCTTCGTGCTCGAACTTTGAGGCATTTCAGGCGCGGCGGGCGAACATCCGTTATCGCCCGGAAGGCAAGAACAAGACAGACTTCGTGCATACGCTGAACGGCAGCGCTCTGGCGGTGGGGCGGACCTGGGTGGCGATCCTGGAGAATTACCAGCAGGCCGACGGTAGCGTCCTGATTCCCGAGGCCCTGCGGCAATACATGGGCGCGGATCGGATCACGGCGAAGAAATTCTGAGCAGCGATATCTCGGGGATTGTGGGGTGTGCTGCCTCGGAAATCGGATTATGATCTAAGTTATCAAGGCTTAAGGAGCAGCGCATCGACCTTGGACAGGGCAGAAGCCAAGCCGACGGGCACAGCGGTTCCCTCCGTCCCCAAGAAGGGGATCTGGAGCATTATCCGCGATTACATTCTCTGGTCGCATGAGCGGGGAACCATTCAGTATGACGTGATGGTGACTCTGATCCTGGTTTTCGTGTTCCTGTCGCCGTATTGGATCAACTTCAAGGACAAACCCGTGGAGCACAACCCGCATCGTACGGGGGTCGTCGTCACTCCCGATGAAAAGGGCGGATTCATCTATCAGGTTGAGGCCAGGGCGGTGGATGGCAAAGACGATGCCACGATTCGTGCCCAGTTGCTCAATGTCATCGAGCCGATTTCCGGCGCAGTTACCATTTCCAAATATGAAGCGGTCCGTGATCCGTTGGGGAAAGTTCTGGCGTACAAAGTCTGGGTGCAACGGTAAGTGAAGAAATGGCACTGAACCGCGTTCTCCCAATGTCGGCCCTCGGGTTAGTTCTTTGTCTTGCGCTGGCGCACTCTACGCCAGCGCAGCAATCGCCCTTGGACCAGATCATCCAAAAGTTGGACCAAACCGCGGCCAACTTTCACTCGACCGAGGCCAGTTTCGTTTGGGATCAATACCAGAAGGTGGTTGACGAAACCGACACGCAGGAAGGCAAAGTGTATTTCCGGCGGACCGGGAATGGAATCGAGATGGCCGCTGACATCACCGCCCCAGCTCCAGAACAAGTCGTCTTCAGAGAAGACAGGGTACAGGTTTACCAGCCAAGAATCGAGCAGGTCACGGCGTACAGGACGGGCAAGGATAAGTCTGCGATCGAGAGCTTCCTGGTACTCGGCTTTGGCGGCAGCGGACAAGAGATGCTGAAGACTTATGAAGTGAAGTATGTTGGTCCGGAGAAGGTCGGAGGCCTGGAAACCGCCAAGCTGGAACTGGTTCCGAAGTCCCAAAAAATAAAAGACACGTATGTCAACCGGATTCTGCTATGGGTCGATGTGGCGCGCGGTATCTGCTTGCAACAACAGCTCTTCTTGCCGGGCGGAGACTACAAACTGGCAAAATATTCGGATTTCAAGCTGAACGAGAAGATTCCCGATGCCGCTTTCAAGCTGAGAACTACCTCGAAGACCAAGGTGGTGACGCCACAGGGGTAACGCGTGTACAGCCGGGTTCGGGTTGCCCAATTTTTGGGCTGAAAAAGACACCCCTGCGCGTTATACTGCAAAACGAATCACAAATTTGATAAAAATACGCACTTTTCCGCAGGAATTCTAGACTTACATGGCGAAAGTTTTCACGATTCCGGTTCCACCCAAGATCCAAGGGCCGAAGCGGCGCGAACGCAACCCTGACCCACGCTACGTGGACGGTCAAAAGATGCTGGTAGAGGCGATGAAGTATCTCACCCTATCCGATCCGGTTTCCAATCGTCCGGCAATCGTACTGCTGTCCGAGCATGTGCGAACGCGATTCCGGATGACCGATTCGCCGCTGGTCAGAGATCTTTAAAGCGGCGGTGTCGTCGCTCGGTGGGGCCACGGTTCCGTTTTCCGCCGCAGTTGCAAAGTTTCGCCTTTCCCAGCGACAATCCCTTTGTGCCTCCGACCAATCCAGCGGAACTGAATTCTGCGGGCCGCGGACCGTTCCGACCCGCGACCATGGTGGTGGTCACGCTGGGGAATCCGCGGGAAAAATTCTGGGGCGCCATCCTCGCCCTGGCTGGGGAAGGATTGAGCCTGGCGGGAATTGAGCTGGCTTCTTTTGAGGATCTGGTGTCGATGGTGAAAGACGCGGAGCCCTTCACGCCGAGCGTCGTGTTCTTTCCCATGCACCGCATCGAACGCATCGAACTCGACCTGCCCGACGGCAACATACCGTCTCTGTCGCAGCGCTTCCAGAGCAAAACCGGCCAGGATCCGCTAACTTTGCTGATTCACGATACGGCTGTGGAAGTGCAGCCCCGCGAGGAGCCGCGTTGAAAGTTTCTCAACTTCTGACGGCGCCGAATCAGCTCACATTATTGCGGCTGGTGTTCCTGCCATTCATCGTCATCAAACTGGTGGAAGGGCATTATTCCTGGGCGCTGGCGCTATTCGTGCTGGCCGGACTCAGCGACGGGCTCGACGGCTTGCTGGCTCGCACACTTCGGCAGCAGACGGTTCTGGGGCAATATCTGGATCCGATCGCCGACAAACTTCTGCTCAGCACGGTGTTTCTTGTGCTTTCGATTCTTCATAAAATTCCATGGAAGTTCACCGTACTGGTGTTCAGCCGCGACATGTCGATTCTCTGCGCCAGCGCTGTGCTGTATGCCATCGCCGGGCTGCGCGACTTCCGGCCAAGCATCTTTGGAAAGGCAAATACGTTTGCCCAGGTGGCAGCGGTGTTCTTTGTCCTGTTGCTGGAAGTGGACCGGACGCGTTGGGTGTCGATTGCCCGATTAACTTTTTTGCGGGCGACCTTCGCCTTCACCATTATTTCTGGGCTGCACTACGTGCTTACCGTGGGACAACGCCTGCGAACTTTCAACCACGACTCCCCGGCTGGTTCCGCTTAGGTAATGCCGTGAGGTGTCCCCCTCCCCCCATTTTCAAGCCGCGGCGCCATCGGAATGATTACATCCTGGGCGTGATACTCCACGCCCAGGTTCCCACTGTGCCGGACGTGTTTCATTTCCCCGCCACAGTAAGGTTGTATGTAACGTCCAGCCCGAAGTTGTACTGCGGCATGTACCCGTGGAAGTGAATCTTGTGTGAGCCCGCTTGCAGGGGCGCAAACATCACGTACACGCCGTCGTCTACTCCGGGAAAGTACGCTCCGCCTTGAAACGGTCCCTCACCCACAGCATTGAACTCGTTGTCGTCTGGAATGGTGAAGACGAAGGCCGTAGATTGGACACGGAAGTCCTGCTGCAGGTTCCGAATTTGTTTCCCATCAACGTCGATTTCAGTGGTTGACCCATCCATGTTCGACGCGGCGGCTGCGCGCAAGTCCGTAATCTGTGGGTTGGGGTTTTGGTCGGTTTTCACTTCCAACACTGACCACTCGGCGTTGAGTATCGGGATGTAGAGAGCTATTCCGGCGGGCACGCTGCAACTGCGAACGACGTTGCTGGTGCCGCAATTGGGATCGTTGAGAGCGCAGAACTTCCCCCCAAGAAACCAGACCGGACCGGACTGCCCGACACTGCAGTCGCCGTGGTCAAAGAGAGGATGTTGAGCGACAGGTATGGAGAGCGCCCACTGCTGCCAGGCTGCTGACCAGTCGCCGTACGTCCTGCCGTACGCAACGGAATTGGGGTCGATCACCTTGGGACCGTCCTTATCCCAGGCCATGACATTCGGTACTGCCAGCACTGCCAGACCCAGGACAATTGCAACAACTAGAATACGTTTCATGGTATTTCTCCTTGTTTATTTATGTGGTTTAGGTCGCGAGGCCGGTTGAGGCACTCACGGCGCGTTGGTCAAGCGTGGTACCGGCAGAGTTCTCCTGCTGCTCTGCGACTTTGCTCGTGCCGCAGTGGAAAACGGCGCCGACATCGAGAACGAGTTCGCACTACCGTTTGTTCCTTCATTTCCACGACACGTGGAGGTAGTACGTAATGGTGTCCCCCCCAGCAACCCCAAACACCACTACGTGATCGCCTGGAGGCAGCGGGGCGAGCATCACATCCCATCCATCGTCCACCGCGGGAAAGTACGTTCCTGCCGGATACGTCGTGCCGTAAACCGCGGTAAGCAGATTGTTGTCGGGAATGGTAAAGCCAAAGACGGTGGACTGGATCCTGAAGTCCTGCAGGAGATCTCGGATCTGTTTTTTATCTATCGCGAGGAACTCGTGCGGGTTTAGATACTGGTTTAGAAGCTGGAAGACGTTCGAGCGCAAGGTCGCAATCTGTTGATACGTCTGGTCGCCCGGGTTTTCACTCGTGCTCTCTTCTACTGCCGAGTCTTCCCAGTCCCACACGGGGAAGAAGAGAGTCGTCCCGGACGGAATGTCACAGTGGCGAACCCTGGTCCAGGGGGGGACGAAAGCCCCGCCCAGGAACCAAACCGGACCCGACTGACCCACGCTGCAGTCTCCGTCGGTAAAGAGAGGGTGCGTGGTCACTGGGAGCGAATAAGACCATTGGTCCCAGGCCGCCATCCAGTCACCGTAGGTCCTGCCGTAGACCACGGAGTCCCGGTCGATCACCTTGACGCCGTCGCCATCGCGGGCCATGGCATTCGGTACTACCAGCATTGCCAGGCTCAGGACAATTGCAACAACTAGGATACGTTTCATGGTATTTCTCCTTTTTCATGTGGTTTGGGCCGCGAGGCCGGTTGAGGCGCTCGCGGCGGTTTTGATCAAGCGCGGTACTGCAGAGTTGTCCTGCTGCTCTGCGACTTTCCTTGTACCGCAGTGGAAAACAACCGCCGTAACTGGAAGGTTTCACTGCTCGCACCTTCCAGATAATGCGAAAGATGTTGAGCCGTTTGCCTCAGGGGGGGCTGCGTCCCAACTGGCGCGAATTGCTCCTCGGTGAGGCGAGAGCTGACGAGCTGGTTCTGCCCAGTCCAGTTTTCTGTCTTCGTTTGCCACTCATCGTCGCGGCTCCTTCAGTGGGCGGATTCTCTAGTGACTGGCCGTCACCGATCCGGTTCCGCGCCATGCAGGAATCGCCGAAGCCCCTGCCGCCAGATGGCCGAGGCTGCCGGGCTGAACCGTGATGACATCCGGCCCTTTGGTCTTGCCCGTAATGATGGGTTTGTTAGCAACCGTCTCGTAGGCGTAGCCGGTCAACGTGGCGTTACTGGGACCTGAAACGCTTAGCCTCGCCCAACCGTAATGAACCTTGCCCTTGACGTGAAACAGCAGGCCGAGATACCGATTGCTGACATCGTGCCATTGGCCGCGGTAATTGCCCCAGCCGTCATGAACAACCATGACATCGTTAGAAGGCTGAAAATGTCCGTTTGGACCGACCTTGACATGTGCTTTTAGCGCGGAAGCAGATCCCCCACTGCCGCTGCCGTTGCCCCAAATGAGATTACTGCTGTTGGAGGCACGAACAAGGAGCCACGAGCTACCAGAACGCGACCCGCGAAAGAAATTGAAGTCGTTAACTTTGTCATGGTTAAGGTCGAGCTGGTAGTTCGGAGGGAGATGTTTGTTGGCCTTTGTGTAGACGATTTTCGCTTCTGCTGGCTGAGCCCAGGCCAAAAGTCCCACCCCAGCCGCACCAGCGGCAAGAGCGTACATGTTGAGTTGGCGATGAATTAAATCAGACAAATTGGAAGGCGCTTTGCAATTAGACTGCTTCATAGAGTCCTCCTCGGATGTGTTTTGTGACAAACTTCCACCGGATAAACTGGTCTGACGTAGATACGATTTCCCGAGAATTCGGGTCATTCGCCTCAGGGGGTGCTCCGTCCCATGGTAGGGACTCCTCTTCGGGGAGGCGCGAACTGATAATGCTGCACGGTCGTTACTCCCGAACCTTCGCCAAGCCGAAGGCGTAAACGTTGTTGCCCGAGCCGACATACACGACTCCATTTGCCACGGCGGGCGAGGAAATTCCGCCCGCGGGGTAACTCCACAGCTTGGCGCCGGTCTTGGCATTCAGCGCATAGAGTTGGTCCGAGCCGACATAAACCACTCCATTCGCCACGGCGGGCGAGGAATACCAACCGTAGCCGGTGGTGTAGCTCCACTTCTTCTTCCCGGTCTTGGCGTTCAGCGCGTAGACGTTGTTGTCTTCCGAGCCGACATAAACCACTCCATTCGCCACGGCGGGCGAGGACCATACATAGTTGCCAGTGGTGTAGCTCCACAGCTTCTTCCCGGTTTTGGCGTTCAGCGCGTACACGCTGTGGTCGTCCGAGCCGACATAAACCACTCCGTTCGCCACGGCGGGCGAGGTATCCACCATGCCGCCAGTGGTGTAGCTCCACAGCTTCTTGCCCTTCTTGCCCTTCTTGGGGGTCTTCAGCGCGTACACATTGCCGTCCTCCGAGCCAACATAAACCACTCCATTCGCCACTGCGGGCGAGGACAAAAACACAGCGCCGCCGGTGGCGTAGCTCCACAGCAGGGCGCCGGTCTTGGCATTCAGCGCGTACACGTTGCTGTCGCCCCAGCCGACATAAACCACCCCATTCGCCACCGTGGGCGAGGAAGGCGCACCCCAGTTGGTGGTGTAGCTCCACAACAGGGCGCCGGTGCTGGCATCCAGCGCGTACACGTTCTGATCTACCGAACCGACGTAAACCACCCCATTGGCCACGGCGGGGGAGGGATACGCTTGGTTGCCGGTGGCGTAGCTCCACAGCAGGGCGCCGGTGCTGGTATCCAGCGCGTACACGTTGTTGTCGAGCGAGCCGACATAAACCACTCCATTCGCCACGGCGGGCGAGGATGAAAACACATCGCCGCCGGTGGTGTAGCTCCACTTCAAGCCGAGGTTCCCAACATTGTTGACGTTAAGCACCTTTTCATACGGGTTCCAGCGCATCATGTTGGTCCGGTGGAACTCCGTCCAATCGCCGCGGCCCGCGGGCTGCTGAGCCCATGCCACCGACACGAAGCACGCAGAGAGAATAAGAAGTGCGATACGTTTCATGGCATTTCTCCTCTTTTTTTATCTGGTTTGGGCCGCGAGGCCGATTGGGGCGCTCGCGGCGCGTTGATCAAGCGCGGTACTACAGAGGCGTTCTGCTGCTCTGCGACTTCCCTTGTGCCGCAATGGAAAAGACGTGGAGAGCAAGTTCGCACTACCGTTCGTCCTTTCTGCGTCAGGTATGGCCTGGGGCCGGTGAGGAAGTAAGGAGGAAGAAGTCAAGTTCGGGTGAAGCTTTCGTCTGGGAAAAGCAGTCACGCGAAAACCTGGCCGGCCGTCGAACAGAGACTCCTCCTTTTGTAAGCGATTGGAGGGAGACGACTTACTGCAATTTGCAGGGATCAGGCCAGCGTCAACGTCCGTCGGAACGCGCAACGGTCCTCGCGCGTTTGCCCGGAGAAAAATTCCAGGATCGCTCATCAGCAATTGTTTATGTGACGTTGCTCGATGAAGTGGAGTATCCTAACTGGCAGAAAGTCTTTCTCAGGTTAACTAGGGCTCTCCGGCGAGCTGACTTATTTTCGGGTGCCCATGGACCACGAGCAGCAATCTCGTGTGGCAATATCCAGCACGCGCCTAAACCATGCCTTCTTCGTGGGAGACTGGCTGGTTGAGCCGGAACTAAACAGGATTCAGCGGAATGGTGAAAGATCCCACCTCGAGCCCAAGGTGATGGAGGTATTGGTCTGCCTGATCCAGGCAGACGGAGATGTCGTTTCCAAGGAACAACTGATCCGGCAAGTATGGCAGGGCACGTTTGTCACCGATGACGTGTTGAAAGGAAGCATCTGGCAACTCCGCAAAGCGTTTCAGGACCATTCCCAACATCCGAAGGTCATCGAGACGATACCGAAGAGCGGGTATCGTCTGCTCTTGCCCGTCCATGGAGTTGAAAAGGTTAAAGCTCCGGTTGCTCATTCGCGAATCCTCGTGGTGGTTGGTGTCTCTGTTCTGGTTCTGGTGGTTGCTGCCGCCTGGATCGGGTACAAGCATACCCAAATGGGCGCTGCGGTCTCGGCCGCTTCCGTTGCTGTGTTGCCGTTTGCGGACCTGAGTCCCAACCACGATCAGGAGTACTTCTCAGACGGTTTGGGGGAAGAGATCCTGGACCATTTGACTAAGATCCCGAAACTTAGAGTTTCGGCGCGTACATCAGCGTTTCGGTTCAAAGGGAAGAACGAAGATCTACGCGTCATCGGACGGATGCTAAACGTCGCCAACGTGCTCGAAGGGAGCGTCCGAAGAGATGTGAACCGGGTTCGCATCAGTGCGCGGCTGCTCAGGACCGATGACGGCGTCAATCTCTGGTCGGACTCCTATGACCGTGATTTTAAGGACGTCTTCGTGGTGCAGGACCATATCGCAAGGGCGGTGGCCTCGGCCCTGCAAGTTACGTTGCAGACTGGTAGGCCCACAACGACTCCACCGACTCCGGGAACCACAAATCCTGAGTCCTATGAAGCTTTCTTGCACTCCCTTTACTTCTCACACATGAACGACAAAGAATCTGAAATGAAGGCCCTCGATTACGCCAACGGGGCAATCCAGTTCGACCCTAATTACGCGCCGGCGTATGCTTTGCGGGCGAGCATCATTCTGGAGTCCGGTGGAATGGCCTGGATGGATCCCTCGAAAGCGGCAGAAAAGGCCCGGCGCGATACAGAGAAAGCCATTGCGTTGGATCCGAACCTGGCTGACGGTTACCAGGTTCTGAGCAGGATTCAATCTGAGGTGGAGCTCAATTGCCGCGAGGCGGAGGTCTCACTGGAAAGAGCGCGCGAGCTCGCGCCGGGAGATCCCGAAAACCTGGGCCGCGGAGCGATGCTGGCGAGGTGCCAGGGGCGCCAGGAGGAAGCGACAGAACTCCTGAAGCAAGAACTCCTACTCGACCCGCTCCGGCCTCTGGAATATGTGTACCTCGCACAAGACTTGCGAGACCTGGGCCGGCACGAGGAAGCACTGGTAGCTCTAGGAAAAGCCTTGGATATCAATCCGAACCAGATCATGGCCCATGAAATTCGAGGTGAGGTTTACCTCGCCCAGGGACGTCTCCAGGATGCCCTGGCCGAAATGGAGAAAGAGCCAGAGAGTATCTTTCACGATCTTGGAATGGCGCTTGCCTACCACGCGCTTGGGAAGTCTCAGGAATCTGACTTAGCCTTGGGGAGGTTCATCTCACAGCATCAGGGTGATTGCGCCTACCAGATCGCACAAGTGTATGGTTATCGCGGAGAAGTGGATCAAGCCTTCGTGTGGCTCGACCGCGCTTATAAGCAGAGTGATCCAGGCTTGGCGTGGCTAAAGACCGATTTAAAGTTGAAGAGCCTACACAACGATCCGCGATACGCCCAACTGCTCAAGAGCCTCAACCTGCCCGAGTAGGTTATCAGACCTCAAGAATCCCACGGGTTGCTGGTAAAGTCCCAGAGAAGAGCCTGCGCGCTGCCCCATCTCGCCCTGGCAAGGAATTTGCCCTCTTTCTTCACTGCCCCTAGAATGAAAGATTCTTTCAGCCTTCCTAAATCACTATGGCGCTGCAGATCTATAACACTTTGTCGGGCAAGATCGAGGAATTCCGTCCGATCAACGACGCCGAAGTCCGCATGTATTCGTGTGGGCCGACGGTGTACGACTACGGGCATATCGGCAACTTCAGGACGTTTGTGGCGGTCGACATCCTGCAGCGCTTTTTGCGGCAGAGCGGGTACGCGGTGCGCTATGTCATGAACATCACTGATGTGGATGACAGGATCATCCACAACGCGGCCCGCGATGGGGTGAGCGTGCGGCAATATACGGCGAAGTATGAGAAGGCGTTTCTGGAGGACTCGGCGGCGCTGAATCTTGAGAAGCCGATCCTGGTGCGCGCCACCGATCACATTGAAGAGATGGCGAAGTTCATTGCGCAACTTCAGGAAAAAGGATTTGCGTATCGCACGGAAGATGGATCGTATTATTTCCGGATTGCGAAGTTTCCCGAGTACGGCAAGCTCTCAAAGAAAGATTTCGCCGGGATGGAAGACGGGACGCGGGTCGATGTGGATAACTACGACAAGGACAGCGCCCGCGATTTCGCTTTGTGGAAGGCGCCGAAACCGGGCGAAGCGTCGTGGGAGACGTCGATTGGGCCGGGGCGTCCGGGGTGGCACATTGAGTGCTCGGTGATGTCGATGGAGGAACTGGGCGACAGCTTCGACTTGCATGGCGGCGGAGAGGACTTGATTTTTCCGCATCATGAAAACGAGATCGCGCAGTCGGAGTCGCTGACCGGGAAGCTTTTTGCGCGCTTCTGGTTTCATGTCCGCTTCCTGCTGGTCGAAGGCGAGAAGATGTCGAAGAGTCTGGGCAACTTCTACACCTTGCGCGATCTGGTGCTGAAGGGACATAAGCCGTCGTCGATTCGATTCTTGCTGGCGTCGGTGCCTTACCGGAATCAGCTGAACTTCACTTTTGACGGGCTGAAGCAGGCGGCGGTTTCGGTGGAAAGGCTGCGTAATTCTCAAGCTCGGCTGACGTCGGGGCAATTCGCGGCGGGGGCGACGCCGGCCATGGCTGAGCTTGGGCGCGAGACCAGCGAACGCATTCGCGGCGGCATGGAAGATGATTTGAACACGGCGCAGGCGCAGGCGGCGGTTTTCGATATGGTGCGGAAGGCGAATGCGGCGATCGATGCCGGGCAGTTCAAGAAAGACGATGCGGCGCCGCTGTTGGCCGCGCTCCAGCAGTTTGATGATTTGTTTGCGGTGCTGAAGGATGACGATCCGGCGAAGATTGCGAGCATTGTCGAGTGGGCCAAGGCGGAGGGCCGCGAGAAGGAGATCAGCAAGGAAGTCTCAGAGATGGTTGGGGCACAGAAATTGTCGGATGCAGAGATTGGGAAAAAGATTGCCGAGATGGAAGCAGCGCGGCGCGGGCGGAATTTCAAGGCGTCAGACGCGATCCGCGATGAGTTGACTGCGGCGGGGATTGTGGTGGAGATCACGAAAGAGGGTGTGAGGTGGAAGCGGAAGTGAGCTGGCGCTACATGGCGCGAAGGCAGCGGTGGCGATCCCCGGCGAGTGCAGATTCCTCGCGATGCTCGGAATGACAATGGGGTGAAGGGTCTACAATCTTCAGCAATGGCCTCTTCTGGCAGTCCGTTGGTTCAATCCCTGCCCAAGGCGGACTTGCACCTTCATCTCGAAGGGTCAGTGGATCCTGCAACCCTGCTGGAACTCAGACAGCGGCATGGGAAGTCCGGTACGCTGGCCGAGATTGAGCGACTTTACCAGTACGCTGATTTCAACGCTTTCCTGCTGGCATTCAAGACCCTCACCGAAGATTTGCAGAACCCGGAAGACTACGAGCTGATTACGTATCGGCTGATGGAGAAGCTAAAGGCGGAGAACGTGGTGCACGCCGAGGTGTACGTTTCGGTGGGGGTGTGCTTGTGGCGCAAGCAGGATTTTGCGGCCATCTTTGCCGGACTGGAACGTGGCCGCGAGCGCGGCGAGCGGGATTTCGGGATCTCCTGGTTATGGATTTTTGATGCTGTCCGGCAATTGGGCACGGAAAAGGCGCGGGCCGTGGCGGAGTGGGCGGTCAAATACAAAAGTGCGAGCGTGGTTGGCTTCGGCATCGGAGGAGACGAGCAGAAAGGAGCGCCGGAGTTGTTTCGCGACGTCTATGCCTATGCCCGCGAACACGGATTGCGCCTGACTGCGCACGCGGGGGAAACGGCCGGCCCCGAATCGATCTGGGGAGCGCTCAACCTGCGCGCGGAGCGCATTGGACACGGCCTGACGGCGGCGCAGGATGCGGAATTGATCGAAGAGCTTTCGACCCGCCAGATTCCGGTTGAGATTTGTTTGAGCAGCAATCTCCGCACGGGTTGTTGCGCGAAGCTCGCCGATCATCCGGTGCGCAGCTATTTCGATCATGGCTTGATGATTACGCTGAACACCGATGATCCCGCCATGTTTGGTACTTCGCTCAACCGCGAATATCAGCTTGCCCAGGAAGCCTTCGGATTCACCGATGAACACCTGCGCGAGCTGGCCCGCAATTCCTTTGAAGCATCGTTTCTTCGGGCGGAGAAAAAGCTGGAGTTCCTGAATCTGTTTGATTCGCTGGCGGTCGGATAGAAGGCTTTACAATCGTCTCGCTCCTCTATGCCCGCGAAATCGAGCGCAAGAAACAGCTATCTGAAACTCCCGCTGTCGCGTGAGTTCTACAATCGCGATCCGCGGGAGGTGGGGCCTGATCTGTTGGGAAAGGTTCTGGTGCGCAAGGCAGGGCGCCAGGTGCTTGCGGCGCGCATCGTAGAAGTTGAAGCCTATCTCGGGGAAAATGACCCCGCTGCCCACTCTGCCGTAGGACCGACGGCTCGGAATGCGGTCATGTTCGGGCCGCCGGGGTATGTCTACGTGTATTTCATTTATGGCAATCACTACTGCCTGAACGTCTCCTGCCTGCCCGAAGGCACTGCCGGCGCGGTTCTGTTTCGCGCCGTCGAACCGCTGGCGGGAATCGAAGCGATGGCGGTTGCGCGGGGCATGACCCTCGGTGGCCCTCGGAGTCTGCGTAATCTTACCAGCGGGCCGGGGCGGCTGGCTCAGGCTTTCGGCATCACGCGCCTCCGGGATAACGGCAAAGACCTGACTAGCCGCAAGTCTGACTTGTTCATTGTGGACGATGGCTACCGCGCGACGGAGATCGCAACCACCGCCCGCATTGGGATCACGAAAGCGGCGGAGTTGCCGCTGCGCTATGTGATCGCGGGGAACCCGTTTGTGTCAGGGCCGGCCAGGCTGCGGGGGACGGACTCAAAGTAGAACGAGGCCGCGCTTCCTTGCTGCATGGGCGATCCGCGCGAGATCCCCGCCTCGGCTGAAATACGCCGAGGTTCGGGATGACGCCTCATAATTGGATGATCGTGAGGAGTTCGAGATCACGCTTCCAGCAGGACGTTGTCGATGAGGCGGGTTGTCCCGACGAAAGCGGCGATAGCGCTCAGGGCAGTGCACGTGATCGCTTGCATTGGTTCCAGCGAGTCGGGGTCAACGATTTCCAGATAGTCGAGGCGAACGGCGAGTTCCCCGGCGAGAACTTCCCTTCCCGCGTTGATCAGATTGCCCGCGTTTCGCTCGCCGGAATGGAAGAGCGTGGTCATCTCACGGAGCGCACGGGAAAGCACGAGGGCTGACTGACGCTGCGGCGGGCTCAGATACACGTTGCGGGAACTCATGGCTAGGCCGTCCGGCTCGCGGACGATGGGGCAGGCAACGATCTGCACGGGGAAGTCGAGGTCGCGAACCATGCGGCGAATGACGGCACCCTGGGCGGCGTCCTTTTGCCCGAAGAAGGCGAAGTCCGGCTCGACGATGTGGAAAAGCTTGGAAACCACTGTGGTGACACCGCGAAAATGGCCGGGGCGAGAGCGGCCGCAGAGCCTGTTGCTCAGCCCTTCCACCGTGACCCAGGAAATTACGCCCGGTGGATACATCTCGTCCGGCGACGGCGCGAAGAGGAAATCGACGCCTTCTTTCTTCAGCAGGTCGCGGTCGCGCTCGAACGGCCGCGGATACTTAGCGAAGTCTTCATTGGGGCCGAATTGCGTGGGGTTGACGAAAATGGAGACGGCAACGGCCTGGCACTGCGACTTTGCGGCTCGGACCAGCGAGAGATGGCCTTCGTGCAGCGCACCCATGGTGGGGACGAAGCCGAGGCTTTTGCCATCGCGGCGGGCGGCACGCGAGGCGGCGCGCATTTCCTCAATGGTGGTGCATATCTTCATGAAGAACCTTTACCCCAGGGAACACGGAGTACAGGGGAATGCGTAGCGGCAGAAAACTCGAAAGTCTTTCTCCGTGCCTTGGTGTCTCCGTGCTGGATGTTCAGCGGTGCATTCCTCGTTTGCGCTCCAGCACAGTTTCGAGCGACGCCTGAGTTTCCTGCGGAAGATGGTACGACTCGCTGTCCGAAGGATACTGATGCGAGATGACGTCGGCGCGGAACGCTTGCACAGCTTCGGTGATGGTGGCAGCCGCGTCGCCATAGCGCCGAACAAATTTTGCCGGACGCGCGAACGTCAGATTCAGGATGTCGTGAAAGACGAGCACCTGGCCATCGCAGTCGGGGCCGGCGCCAATGCCGATGGTCGGAGCGCTGACTTCGGCGGTGATCATGGCGGCAACCTCGCGGGGGATGCCTTCCAGATAAATGCAGGCCACCCCGGTACGATCGAGCGCGGTGGCGTCGCGCATGAGTTGCTCGATGTCGGCCAGCGACTTGCCCTGGACCTTGTAGCCGCCCATGACGTTGACGGATTGCGGGGTCAGGCCGATGTGGCCGGCCACCGGGATTTCCGCGTCGATGATACGGCGGATCAACTCAGTGCGTTTCTCGCCGCCCTCGACCTTTACCGCCTCGGCGCCAGCTTCCTTGATGAAGCGGGAAGCATTGCGTACCGCTTCCTCCATGCTGACGTGATAGGAACCGTAAGGCATGTCGGCGATGAGAAACGCGTGCTTCACGCCGCGGCGGACCGCGCGGGTATGATGCAGCATCTCGTCGACCGTGACCGAGAGCGTGTTCTCGTAGCCGAGCATGGTCATGGCCAGCGAGTCGCCGACGAGAATCATGTCGATCGCGGCCTGATCCACCAGGCGCGCGCTGGCATAGTCATACGCGGTGAGGCAGGTGATGGGTTCGCGGTGAAGTTTCTTGTCTAAGAGTGTCGCTACAGTGATTTTGTGGCGAGGCTCGCCAATCGGGGTAAGGCTCACGTTTCCTCCAGTGCCCCTCCGCCTCGGGCGGATAGAGCCTGTACACATCTTCGGATGATGCTGGAGGCATTCTAGACGCAAAATGGGAAGGCGTCCAGAGCCGTCGGCGGTTACCCCCTACCCCATTTCCTGCGTTTTGCAAGATACAGGAAACAAGGGGCTTGCCATTTTGCGTTTCGCAAGGCATAGAAAACAAACGCTGTTTAGGAGGCCGATTTCAGGCCGTTTCCGCCCTGTTTTGCACTAACCGCCGCAAAATATTGATTCTACCAGACTTATATCATAATATAGAAACCGAAGGGCTTAGCAACCAAGCTTCGTCTTGTGACTGTTCTTTCGCCCCCTCCCCGGCTCGGCCATTTTTCATCTCCACCCGGGGCTCGCGCCCTGGGCTCCATTCTTGCGCCGCTTCGCGGGTGTCTGGGTTGCGAAGGGACGCGCTTCCATCGTCGATCTGCAAGATAATGTACCAACAACTGAAATATCTAATAGATATTGTGAAACCAGGGTCGCCATGTCAAGGATGAATGTCACACCAAGAACCTTGACAAGGCGGGGCACGAGGACAAGAATGGTCGGCAGGCTGAGTACGGCTCCCTCTGCCACGGTCTCAAAGGCACTCGCCTTCGTACCTCGGATTTCATTGAGAATATGCCCGCGGGGACTCCAACATCGTAGAGAAGGCCAACATGGCGCGCATACCAAGGATGGGCTCAATCAAGACCGGGGAGTGGTTCGGTACACTGTGTTTCGCGATTTTCCTGCTGGCGGGATTCTGCTTTAGCCAAACCACGAGCACTCCTTCGGCCAAGCGCCCCGCGACCCACGTTCTCACCGACTGGAACCAGTTCCACAAGCACGACATGACGCGTTTCAATCGCTATGAGAAATTTCTTACAGTCAACAATGTGGGGAATCTTGGCGTGAAGTGGAGCTACAACACTTACGACGCTGTGTATTCTTCGCCCGCAGTCGTGAATGGAGTGGTGTACATCGGCTCTCTCAATGGCTACGTATACGCGTTAGACGCACACACCGGGGCCAAGCTGTGGGGCTACGATACCGGCGGCCATGTGGCCTCCTCGCCCGCAGTGGCGGATGGGGTGGTCTTCATTGGCTCGGAAAACGGCACCGTGTACGCGCTGAAAGCCCGCACCGGCAAGCTGCTCTGGAGTTACGGCATCGCCTTCGATGTGGATTCGTCCCCCGCCGTTGCAAATGGCGTCGTCTATATTGGCTCGGGCTATTCTGACTACAGCGTTCACGCGCTGAACGCTCGCACCGGCAAACAACTGTGGAGCTATCGCACCGTCAGCTATATAACTTCGTCGCCCGCTATCGCGAATGGGGTGGTCTATGTTGGGTCGTGGGACAACAACGTATACGCGTTGAACGCCCGTACTGGCGCTCTCCTGTGGAGCTACGCTACCGGCAGCTCCGTAAGTTCGTCGCCGGCAATCTTGGACGGAGTGGTTTATATCGGCTCTGCCGACGACAACGTGTATGCGCTGAACGCGAATACCGGTGCCAAGCTGTGGAGCTATGCTACTGGTGGCACTGTGTTTTCCTCTCCCGCCGTGGCGAATGGGGTTGTGTATGTCGGCTCCTTCGACGGCAACGCATACGCGCTGGATGCCAGCACCGGCGCGCTGCTGTGGAGCTACGCCCTGACTCACGAAACGCTTTCCTCGCCCGCCGTGGCGAATGGGGTGGTGTATGTCGGCTCAGACGAGCCGGACGATAGCTTGTACGCGCTGGACGCACAAACCGGCGCCAAGCTGTGGAGTTACACCACCGGGTGGTATGTGTTTTCCTCGCCTGCGGTCGTAAACGGGGTGGTGTATGTCGGTTCTTACGACGGTAACGTTTACGCCTTCAGCCTGAAGCATGGTCGGGAGCAGGCAGGGGCATCTTCCAAGCACCCTGATTGAAGAGGCTTCGCTGAGCCTTCAGGCTCAAGATGTCAGAAATCGGAAAACGGACCGATGGCAGAGAGAAACCGCGTTGCTACTTCCCTGAGCGCCCAGCCGGGATTCCGCTCGAACCCAGAGCGAGCCGGCCGAGGCTGCCGGGTTCCAGGGTGATGACATCCGGGCCTTTGGTCTTGCCTGCGATGATTGGCTTATTGGGGATGGTTTCGTAGGCGTAACCCGTGAGAGTGGCAGTGATCGAAAACTTGGTCTTTGAGACCCGGACATTTAGTCTGGCCCAGCCGTAATGAGTTGCCCCATGGATTTGGAACTTTAATCCCAGGTAGCGGCCGGTGACGTTGGCCCACGGTCCGTAGGTGAAGGTGGCGGCGGCGGGGCCGCCACTGGTCCTGCCCTGAACAGCCATCAGAGCAGACTCATAGATCGCACTGGATATGGGGGTTCCCCGCTTCAGGGCGAGGGCAAAGAAATCCTCGCCCACCGATTTCATCACCACTGCATTGCCGGCGGCGCCACGGATCAAGAGTGAGTTTGTTGCTCCGTCTGAATGAACAGACTGCGAGTTACGAATTATGAAATCGGTCACTCCGCGCTTGTTCAGGTCAAGGTGATAAAGCGTAAATGCGGAGATCATTCGGTGAGTATGGTGGTACACGATCCTGGCATCGGCGGTGGGAGCCAGAGCCAGGATGCTTACTCCTGTCGCGCTGGCGGCTAGCGCATACATGTTGAGCTGGTGATGAACTGAACAGGAAAGCCTGGAAGGCTTTCCAGGCGCCTGCGAAGACGGTTTCATACATCCCTCCGTCGAACGCGAGCATTGTACGCCCGATGGTCAAGGGCATCCCGTGATAAGCGTGCGGAACATCAGTCAACTTGCGCTAACAAGTCATTACACCAAGACCGTGACTAGCTGCCGCGCCTCGACCCGCCGGCTCGGCTCAATCTAATCCATCAAACATATGCCAAGCGTGACGACAGTTAAGGAACCAGAGTCGCGCTTACTGGCTCGGCGCAGTTTGCGGGCAGGCGCGGGGATGCGTGCGCCTACATCGGGCGTTGGGGGCTGCCGTTCTAGTTCTCGGTGACTTCCGGAGCCTTGGGGGCTGCGGGGGCGCGGGGCGTCCTGGGTTTGGGCGGCCGCGGAGGCTTTGGAGACTCGGACTCCTGAGGTGCGGACGATCCCTTGCGAATCTCGATGGTGCCGTGTTCATTGTTGACGATCACGCGAGGGCCTCCGCCATTGACCGATCCAGCAGCGGTCGACAGATCGTCGGAGGAGCTGTTCACCTTCATGTCATCAAAGTCGGTCTCGATTTCGCCATTGCGGGCGCGAGCATCGACCTGGAATCCGGCCTTGTCGGGAACATACAGCGAAATGTCCCCGCTGCGGTTTTCAAGCTGGACGCTGCCCAGCTTGGCCATGCGGACTTCGATAGAGCCGTTTTCGTCTTGCAGGCGGACGTCGCCCGAAACTCCGGTGAGGCGCACGTCTTTCGAGCGAGTGGTCACACGGACCGGCCCTGCCAGATCGTTGGCCTGCAGATCGCCGGAGTCGAGATCCAGATCGCCTTTCAGTCCTTCCAACTGCAATTCGGTGCGTGAGGAACGGAAAACGACCGACTGGGCGATACGGCTGAGTTTCAGGCTTTCCATGAATTCGCCATCGAGGTGGCACCCGCCTTTGACATCTTCGATGGAAACATCGTTGGCGCGGCCTTCGATGGAGACGTCGGAAGAAATCTGCGAAATCCGGGCTGAGCTGTGATCGAGATTCAAGCTGACCTTGCCGCTGACGTCGGAGGCGGAAACTTCGCCGTGCTGGCTGGTGATCTGCACATCACCGTCGCGGCCAATGACGCTGACGTCGCCACGAGTGGAGAGGACTGCCGCGGCGGTGCGAGGCAGGGAGACATCCATGTCGATGGTGACGGAATGGTCGCCTGCGCCCCTGTTATTGGCATTCAGGGTGACCACATTTCCGCTGACGTTGATCTGGGTCTTGGTGCCGGCGTTCCACTTGTCAGCGTCGGACTGGCTCTCCGCGCCAATGCGCTTGTGGACAGTAACGTGAATCTTGTTGTCGGTCGAGTCGCTGAGGTTGATGGCGCCGTGAATGTTGCTGGCGTGCAGGCTGGCGCCAGCCGGAAAGTCGGCGGTCAACTGGTCATCGTAGGTGTAGGTATGGCCGAACCAATTATCAAAATCGTTGTCATCGATGTTGATCTGATCGCGCAGTTCTCCCCAGTTGAAGCGCGAAGCCTGGGTTGCGGCGAGACCAAGGGAGACCAGCATGATGATCAGAAAGACGCCGCCCACGCCGATGCCGGAGGCGCGATATCCCTGGCTTTGGGCGCGTTGATACTCGACCAGTTTGATAACGCCCCAGATAATCAGCAACACGGGCCAGTAATGGGCGAACCAGTGGGCGAGACGTCCCCAGCTCACGTATTCCATGTTGCCGAGCAGGAAGATGACTCCCAAAACAATCAGGACGACCGGGCCGGCAAACGAACGCCGCGGACGGGGCGGAGGAACTTGCACGGTGCTAGCCATGGCTCACCTCACTGGGCGGAGGCTGAACTTCGCCGGTCATTGGAGTTGTCGGCCCTTCACCACCGGAGGGTGGCAGAGGCGGTTGAGAGGAAGTGCGCCCCACCAGCATGGCCAGGCCGATGGCGAGCATCAGAACGGGCCAGGTGCGCCCCCAACCGGGGCCGCCGAGAGTATCGATCAGCGAAAGAATGCCGGAGGTCACGAGGACAATGGGGCCAACAGGCATACGCCGCACATAAGGCAGACCGCGGCGGCTTCCGATCAAGCCCCAGCTCCGGGCAAACAGCCAGACCCCTAAGCCGATCAAGAGGAGTGGCCAGACCAAATCCCCGCTAAACCGGAATACGCCGGTGGTCTGAAGCAGGAACAGGACACCGATGCCAATCAGCAAAATTGCGGCGGCTGGAATCTTAGTGGTATCGACTTTTTCGCCGGCGCCGAAAGCATGGCCGAGACCCAGAGGATCCGGCGCGGGCTGCCCGGCCTGAAGTGCGTGCGACGTGCGAACCGCGTCAATAATCTGCCAGACGTAAAAGAAGGCGAAGGTTAAGCCGCAGATGGTGTCGAGCGGGCTGTGCTGGTCCATGCCAACAATCAAGCCAACGAAGATCAGCAGGTGCGCCAGGCCCTTGGCGTACTGGCCGGTGTAGACGGCGCCAACGCCGAAAGGAAAGAAACCCGCCAGAATGCCCGCGACTGCGGGATTGGGGCCAGAACTCTGACCGGGCTGGATGGGCGCGGACGGAACGAATCCGGCCACGGGCTGCGCGGTTGGCGGCTGCACGCCTTGCAAGCGGTCGGCGAGACAGTTCTCGCAGTAGATCACACCCTTCACATCGCGAGTGCAAGTTGGACAAAGTGGTTTCCCGCAAGTCCGGCAATAAGCCGCTGCGGCAATATCGGGATGGTTGGCGCAGTTCATACATTCCTCCTGAGAGTGGCCAAGATCACTACAGGCGGGTTATCAGGGAGCGAGGCCAGCATCAGTTGGCTGTCCCCCTGACTGTAGTTTCGTTCCTGCTTTTCCTCGGGCCGATCACTGGTGTTGTTGTGTTTCTCCTGCTTCTCTTCGCGCGCGGGTTCGGCGGGCGCCGTGGCACGTTTGAATTCCCGTACTCGCGACTCGAGCTCGTACACGAAGCGAATGTTCTCGTAGTACTTCACGACCTTGCCGGAAGTTTCGTAGTAGGTACGCCGGATGGCGCTGGGCCGCAGGTCGGCGTGACGGACATCGGTCAGCTTGACGCCGGTGAGGCTCAGCGAAATGGACAGCGAGAAGAACGCCATGCCGAACGACATGACGAACCGCGGCTGCCTGACTGCGGCCACAATCGGACTGACCAGCCGGGTTGCCCAGTCGCGCAGGCGGTCCGACAGACCGACCTGAGTCTGGACAGCCGAGCCTCGCAGGCGGACGGTGTCGATCCCGGTGGTTGAAACCAGGATGTTCTGCACCAGGTCTGCCGGAGGATCGACTTCTTTCAGCTGTTTGAGCCAGCGCTGGCCCTGTTCGGCTTCGGTGAGCAGCGGTCCGCAGATGGAGCAGGCCATGGCATGGGCCTGGAAGCACTCCAGCTTGGCCCCGGTCAAAGCCAGGTCGAGTGCGTCGCTGAGTAGGGCGTCGAACTCGTTGCACTGCATATCGTTTTTCGGTTCCGCTGGCATCACATCACCTGCCTATAGGTACGTTGAAGGAGGCGAGCAAGTTCCGCGCGCCCCCGATTTATTCTGGATTTCACGGTTCCCTCCGGAACTTTCAAAACTGCCGCAATTTCCTTGTAGTCCATATCCTGTAAGTCCCTTAGAATCACAGCTTCACGGAGATCTGGTGAAAGCTTCTGCAGGGCGTGGTGGACGGTTTCTCCGACCTCCACGCTCTGCGCCCGGGCATCCGGGGTCAAACTTTGGTCACGTATTTGCTCGCTGAGCGGCATGGCGTCTTCATGCTCAGACGGGGCGCCATCGAGCGAATCGGTCATCCGGTCCTGCTTGGTTTTGCGGAAATGATCGACCAGCAGATTTCTGGTGACGGTGGTGACCCAGGTCATAAAAGCGCCGCGCTCGGTGTCAAACGATCCCAGCGTGCGGAAGATTTTGATGAAAACTTCCTGGGTGAGGTCCTGCGCGTCGTCGCCCGAGCCGGCAAACCGGTAGCAGATGTTGTAGATACGCCGATGATGACGCTGGACGAGTTCCTCCCAGGCAGCCGAGTCTCCGGCTAGGCAGCGTCGGACAAGCAGCGCGGCGAGCTGAGCATCTTCCAAGCGGGAATCCCCGGACGATCAAGCCGATGGTGCGTTAAATGGCCTTCGCACCCCGGCCCTAACACTACAGGGCAGATACGTTTCTGTGGGTGCGAAAGTTCTGGATGTCTATGAAACAGAGCATTGTAGCAGGGGGCGCAAGCGGTCTGACACCCGGTCTCACGGCAGAGTGCTCGCGTTAGTTAACGGATTGATTACTTGAACCGTACCGTAATTCTGCCCCGCTGCAAGGTCTTCGGAATAGAGGACCCCGGCGCCGGCGCTTTCGGCCGCCTGCAGCACCAGAGCATCCCAAAAAGAGGCCTTGTAACGTACCTCGATTTCCAGCGCGTCGAGGACGGAGGCCGGAGTATTGACGACAATCTCCCAACTCAGGTAATCCTGAATGAGCCGGCGGACTTCCTCCACGGGCAGCGGACGGGCAATTTTTCGGCGCAGGTTGATGCAAAGTTCTTGCAGCACCTGCGTGCTCAACACGCCTTCTCCGGAAATCCATAGACGCTCGATCAGTTGGCGGGCACGGTCGTGCTTCATTCCGGCGGAGCGGTCATGGGCATACATCAGGATGTTGGTATCGACGAAGTATTTGTCGGACATGATTCAACCGTCGTCGTGCATGATCATCGATCATCGTTCACGAAGATCGACGTTCATGAAGATCGTCACGGGAGCGTGGAGGCGTCCAGCGCAAATCCAGCCCCTCGCGCAATCGGGATAAAGCACGCTTCCGCGCACGCTCATAAGTCTTGCGTTCGCCGACGATCTGCTCCAGGCGAGCAGCCAGCAAGGCGCTGATCGAGGTACCTTCCTCGGCTGCCAGCACCCGAATCTCCCGCAGGAGGGTGGTATCCAGCTTGAGTGTGATGTTTGCTTTCATAAGCACATGTTTACGTGCAGCACTATATTACGTGCGATGGGAGCAACATGTCAATGGAAAAGAAATGTCGGGGCTGCCTCTACTCGCTGCTCACCCAGGAACCGATCGTGAGTGTAATGGAGATGTTTCACAAATTGACCCAAGCCAGTCCATTCCCCGGATAGGGTCGCCGTTCGCTGGCCCGGCATACGGTAGGCTCGCAACTCGCCCCATAAGAGACGGGGGATTCGCCAACCCATCACATCGAACCGTGATACCGGGCATTGCAGGGCGCAGCCAACGCGGCGTAGGCTTAGCTTCGAGGTTCTGAGACCTTCCCCATTCGCAAACTGGCCCAGGTTTCGGTCCAAATCAAAGCAAGTCGGAACGGTCGGGTTCTCACCGACCCGAGTCCTGCACTCGTCATCGCTCTCCGGGCCGCCGGGAAACCCAAACAGCAAGGAATTCCTCACGAGCCACAATGGTGTGGTGGGAGGAAGACATCAACAAGGGCGAGGATTGCGCTTCGCAACCCGTCGAGAGAATTCACTCTTCGACGTGGGTTTCATCCGATCTGCAAGATGTGGGTTTCATCCGATCTGCAAGATTAGGAGGAAATGTCATGAACTACAAGAGGTTCTTATTGATGATTGAATAATATAGTGACATTCTGATGATCTTGTGCTACTCTCCGGTTATGGGAAACCCGGCGGGAGTACGGCGAGATTTTCAGAAGTTGGAGGAGCGGCGATTGCTAGGGGCGCGGTTGTTGCGTCAGGGAGTGCATCCTTCCGAAGTCGCTCGTCAGGTGGGAGTACACCGGCAATCGGTGAGTCGCTGGGCCGCGCAACTGAAGGAGGGCGGGATACGGGCTTTGAAAAAGGCTGGGCACGCCGGACGGCGCGCCCGCTTACGCCCCGAAGATCTGCGGCGCATTGAGGGTGGCTTGAAACGCGGACCGCAGGCGCTGGGGTACGAAACCAGTTTGTGGACTTCGTGGCGAGTCGCCCACCTGATCGAGCAGGAATGCGGAGTGAAGTATCACCCTTCGCAAGCGTGGCGCATCCTGCGGCAGCTGGGATGGAGTTGCCAGCGTCCAGTCGGACGGGCGCTGGAGCGCGATGAAGATAAGATCCGGCGGTGGAAGCAGCAGCGCTGGCCGGAGATTAAAAAAAAGCCCAAAAAGAAGGCCGCACCATCGTCTTCATCGACGAAAGCGGATTGAGCGAACGCCCGCACCGTTGCCGCACCTGGGCGCCGCGCGGACAAACGCCGGTGCTGCAATATCACTTCAACTGGAAGACGCTGTCGGCCATGGCGGGGGTGACGTGGTGGAACTTCTATTTCCGGCTGTTTCCTGGGACCATTCGCAGCCCGCAAATCATCGAGTTCCTCGGGCACTTGCTGCGCCACATCCCCGGCAAGCTGCTCATTGTCTGGGACGGATTGACTGGCCATCGCAGCCGCATGACCTGGGAGTTCATCCGCCAACAGCGCGGGCGGTTGTGGGTGGAGTTTCTTCCCGGATATGCGCCCGATCTGAATCCGGTCGAGTATCTCTGGTCGCATTGGAAGCAACACGAGCTACCGAACTTCTGCCCGCAGAACTTTGGCCAGTTAAGCCACTACGCCCGCAAGGCTTTGCGCCGGATGCGGAAGCGACCCACGTTGGTCATTGCCTTCTGGCGGCAGGCCGAACTGTTTCCGTTGTAACTATATTATGCCAAGTTCAATAGGAGCCGCGAGCGTGGCTCTGATGACCGTCATAGTAATTCTCATGCTGGTGCCCGGCGCCTGGGCAGCGGGCAAGTACAAGATTCTGCATAACTTCAAAGGAAGTGAAGATGGCACGTACCCCCAGGACGAACTTATCTTCGATCTTGCGGGCAACCTTTACGGTGTGACCGATTATGACACAACTGGCAATGGCGGCACCATTTTCGAGCTGACGCCGAACCCAGACGGAAGCTGGACCCACAGCGTGCTTTATATTCTCAACGGGGGCAGCGATGGAAGCGCCCTTTGGGGCGGGCTGGCCTTCGACGCCAGCGGGAGTCTGTATGGCGCCGCTGCTCGGGGCGGCGATTATGGCTATGGCACCGTCTACCGTCTGACGCCGAATTCGGACGGAACCTGGACCTATAGTGTGCTCCATAGCTTCACGGGAACCGACGGGGCCACGTCCACCGGAAGTCTAACGTTCGACACTGGAGGCAATCTCTATGGCAGGACGTGGGGAGGCGGTACTCAGGGCCACGGCGTCGTCTTCGAATTGACGCCGAATTCGGACGGAACTTGGACGGAGAGTGTGCTTTATAACTTCACGGGCGGCAAAGATGGAGGCAGTCCAGATCGGGGGAGGGTCATCTTCGATGCGGCCGGCAATCTGTACGGCGGAACGGCAGCCGGTGGCACAGGAACGTGTAATGGATGGGCGGGAACGGGTTGCGGCGTTGTTTTCGAGTTGACGCCCCAATCGGACGGAACGTGGAAGGAAGAGGTGCTTTACAGATTCAAAGGCGGCAAAGACGGAGCCGCGTCAGAGGGCCTGGTTCTCGACCAGGCAGGCACAACACTGTATGGTGTCACAAATTTCGGCGGCGGCGGCCGATGCAGCTACGCGATTCCGGGTTGCGGGACGGTTTTCAAGCTGACTCCAAACTCACACGGGGTATGGACGGAGCAAGTGTTGCACCGCTTCCAAAGTTCGCCGGACGGAGCCAATCCTTGGGAGAGCCCCACTTTTGACACGGCGGGGAATCTCTATGGCACGACTCTTACCGGCGGCAGCGGGGGCTGCTGGGACTGGATGAATGGGGATTGCGGTACGGTTTTCAAAATGACTCCGAAACCGCACGGGGGATGGACGGAGCGGGTGCTGCATCGTTTCAACAAGAAGGCGGCGAATCACCCTTACGCCGGGGTGATCCTGGATAGCCATGGGAACATCTATGGCGAGGGTGAAGGGGAGTACACGAGTAGCAACGGGGCCGTGTTTGAGATCCTAAAGTAAGTCAGTTCTCCGGCCACTCGGAATTCAATCCTGAATACCCTGCAACGGGTGGCCAGAGAGATCGTTGATCGCTGGCCCTTGGAGTTGTTCTCGGCTACCGTTCTGTTCTGTGACCGTGACCACTCGTGGCTGCATACTGATGGGCAATAAGGAATTTCGCGTCAAGCGGTAGCAGCGACGCGGGATACGACTTCGAAGCCGCTTCCTTGGAAGGCGGCTTTTCTTCTGCATCACGCGAAAGGGAGTACGATAACTGTCGCAAACAGGCAATAGCGCTCATTGAGAATGTCCCCGCTTAAGAAGCCTTCTGGGAGTTGATTCAAGCTCCGGTACCCAGGTCGGCGCGTTACTCGCTGCTGAAATAATCCACCGTCACCGGATTCTCGAACAGGGAATAATCGCGGGTCACGACGGTGATGCCGCTCTCGGTCAGGAAATAGCGTTGGCGGTCGGCTTCGGTGTCATAGCCGATAGTGGTGCCTTCGGGAATGTGCACGTCGCGGTCGATGATGGCTTTGCGGATGCGGCAGTGGCGGCCGATGTTCACATGCGAGAACAGGATGCTGGCATCGATCTCGCTGTAAGAGTTCACGCGCACGTTGGGCGAGAGCACGCTGTTCTTCACCATGCCGCCGGAGACGATGCAGCCGGAAGAAACGATGGAGTCTACCGCCGTGCCGGTTCGTCCGGCTTCGGCGAACACAAACTTGGCCGGCGGATACTGCCGCTGGTGGGTGCGGATCGGCCACTCGGAATCGTACAGATTGAACACCGGCGACACCGAGACGATATCCATGTTGGCTTCGTAATACGCTTCGAGCGTTCCCACGTCGCGCCAGTACTGCGCTTCCTTCTTGTTCTCGTCCACGAAATCGTAGGAGTAGACGCGATAGTCGTTGACCATCTTGGGAAGAATGTCCTTGCCGAAGTCGTGGCTGGACTGGTCGTCTTCCGCGTCCTTGAGCAGGGCCGGGATGAGCACATCGGTCTCAAAAAGATAGATGCCCATCGAGGCGGAGACCTTTTCCGGGTTATAGGGAGAGCGCAAAGCGGTTTGGGCCGGCTTTTCCAGGAAGCCGTTGACCCGGTGGTCGGCGTCCACGTCGACTACGCCGAAGCGGAAAGTCTCGGCGGGATCGACCTGGATGGTGGCCAAGGTGACATCCGCGCCGGAATCCTGATGCTGCTTGAGCATCAGTCCATAATTCATTTTGTAGATGTGGTCGCCGGAAAGGATCAGCACATGTTGCGGCTGCTCGGAGCCGATGGAATAGATGTTCTGGTACACCGCGTCGGCGGTTCCCTGATACCACTCTTCGCTGACCCGCTTCATGGGCGGCAGGACTTCTACGAACTCTCCCATTTCGCGGGCGACGATGTTCCAGCCTTCGCGGATGTGCCGGTTCAGCGAAAGTGCCTTGTACTGAGTGAGGATGTAGACGCGGCGCAGGTCGGAGTTGACGCAGTTGGAGAGCGTGACATCGATGATGCGGTAAATGCCGCCAAACGTCACCGCAGGCTTGGCGCGGTCGCGGGTTAGGGGATAGAGCCGCTCGCCCGCTCCTCCCGCTAATAAGACTCCCAGAGTGTCTTTCATCAGCTCACGCTTGGATGACGGTTACCGAATGCACGGATGCGTCGGGTGGCTGAAAGTAGTCACACGTCGCTGGAAACGGTAAATGGTAGCACAGAGAGCGGTAGGGAGTAGACGTTGCGTACGGGAACCGTCGCCAATCCGTCTCAGACCCCCGCGATTCGGCGGATTGTTGGACGCTGCCGAGGTTGCGGAGTTCTACGGTGTGATTTCGAAGGCGGTGCCGGCGCCGTACTTGCCGAATTGGCTTGTGACGCCGAACAAGTGGCCTTTGTCGTCCAGGATCACGCCATAGAACGGCTGGAGACCGCCGCCTTTGGGGGTGAAATTGTAGACCACCCTATATCCCCACTTGCCGTTCTTGCGCGGCGACAGTTTGAATACCACCCCGCAGGAGTAGCCGCAATTGCCACTGCCGCCGCTGGCCGTGCCGTAGAGGTTCCCGGCCTTGTCACGGGCCAGCGTGCCCTCGACTCGGCATCCATAGGCGCAATCGGGGAAATCGTATAGCACGGTCTCTTTCCAGCGGCCGCCGCTGTAGGCCAGCTTGAAGACCGTCCCATTGCCGTATCCTCCGCTTTGGTGGGAGCCGCCGAACCAAGTTGCTCCGTAGAAATTGCCGGCTGCATCCATCACCAGGCCGCTGTAAGGGCTTTGCCCGTCCGTCTTGAAGGAGGCAAAGCGATGCAGGACATAATAGCTCCAAGTGCCGTCGCCGTTGGGGGTCATTTCGTAAATAACGCCGCAGCCGCGCGTCCACGTCGAGCAGGGTGACTTGTAGATGCCGCCTTCGATGGTCGTACCAAACATGTTGCCCTTGCCGTCCCAGATCGGCGGGGCAGGTGGGTCAACGCCGTCAGGGCAGCTATTCCCGCTGCAGAAGCTGTAGATCTGGCCGTAGTTCCAGCCATTGGAGCCGGGGGAGAGCTCGGCGATTGCCCCAGCCTGTAACTGGCCGGGGCCCATCGCCCCGTAGAGGTCGCCGGTGCCGTCCATGAGCAGGCCCGGGCCGGCACCGTCGGTGTAGAGTGGAGCAAAGGCCCACCCATCGGAGCCGGGACTTAGTTGGAACACGCCACCCCTGTAGCCTTGCATGGTGCCATACAGGTTGCCCGAGCCGTCGAGAATCAGCCCGCCCCAGGGGTAGGCGTAGTCGCCGCCCGGAAAGTCGTAAAGGACCGATTCCTTCCACGCGCCGTTAGCCCCGGCCTCTAGCTCGTACGCGGTCCCGCAGCCGTAGCCGGGGCACCCGGTGCCCCCGGAGATCGTGTTTCCATAGAGGCCGCCTCTACCGTCTGACGTCAGGGGACCGTACGGAATAGCGCCGTCGCTACCAGTACCGAAATTGTGCAGAACCTTGTACTTGACACCTCCCCAGCTTGACCACGGCAGCAGAAACACCAGCGCGACAACAAACATAACGAATATGCATCTGGACTTCATCGAGTACCGACTTTCCGGCCGATTGGCCGCTGAGGAGGGGCGGCGGAGGGTCTCTTCTCCGCTGCCCGCCAGTATAGCACCGTTTTCAAGCATCGCTACGGTCGGGCCGCTCGTTCTGGGGCAGCGGGCCGCAGCGTCATTTCAAGTTAAGGTTAGCCGACGCCTCCCTAGTCCGAGATTTCGTCGTCATCCGGTCCGGTCGGCGACGTCTGCGTTGTCTGGTAGTAATTCTGGAAGAACGTGTAAGGTTCCGAAACGCTTGTAATCGGCACAAACGAACGCTGGCTGGGGTACAGGCCAAAGAAATCCGACAGCGGAACATGCTGGATGTGGTCGGCGGACCAGTCGGGCGCATTGTAGTCCGCATAGTCCGGTGGGGCGATGAACTGGGGGTTGAAGCCAAAGTTCCACTCGGTAAACGCCAGGATGCTGCCGAAGTCGTGCACGTAAACATCGTTAAGGCCAAAGTTCGGGCAGCTTGTCAGCGGGGTCGGGCCGCAAGCCCCGGAGACATAGCCGGTGATGCCGCCACCCTGGATCTGGGTTCCGGTATAGGGGGATACGACCAGCAGTGGTACGCGGAAACCGGACACATAGCCGCATCCCCAGCTGTTGGGGGCGCTGCAGTCCCAGCTTTGGCCGTTCCACGTGCCGCGGTAGTGGGCCCAAGGGGAGACATGGTCGAACCAGCCGCCCCAGTCGTCCCAGACGACAAAGATGGCGGTGGGCTCCGCGTTCCAATACTTTCCGCCGCATGCGTCCCCACCGACGGCGTTAATAATGTCACCCACCCAGGAGGGCCCGTAGGCGATGCTGTTCGGACCGCCGCCAAACGGGGGGTCGATGGGGTGGTCGGACCAATGCATGTCCGGAATGACCCAGGTAATTGCGGGCAGGGTGCAGTTGTAGAGGGCATCGAAGATCGGCGCGCCGAGATTTCCATTCGGGATCGCTATGTGAACGTGATCGCCGTACTCGGTCCCCGGCCCGCTGGGGCATGGACCGCCGACGTTTGTGTTCTGCCCATAACAGACCTCCGGAATGGTCGCGGGCGCGTCCCAGATCGCACGAGCGATCGGAATGTAATAGCCCCAGCTTATGCCGCGGTCGCAGTAACCGTTATTGCAGTCAGCAGCCGCAGTCACCAGGCTGTCGTGGGTATAGCATTCGGCGTAGTTGCTCTTCGAGAATTCGTCGCCGTGGGGATTAACCCAGTTCGGGCTCGTGCCGCTGTATTGGCATCCGTAATCTAAGCTACTGGCGAGTTCGGCGACGAAGTCCAGGTCGTAGTTGTTGCCGGGGGCCACTGGCGCTGAGGTTCCGGTGAACAGGAACTGGTGCGCCGGGAAACTGGGGCCCTCGTTCGTCTGGAACATGTAATTCGCGAATCCATAGTTGGTGGCAATGTCAAAGTAGGGCTGCACGTCGGATTTGGGCACATAGGAGTATGACGGGCACACGTTTTCGAATGCTGGTTTGTCGTACTCATGGCAGAAGCCGTCCATGTTGCCGTCGTCATAGTCCGCAACCCAGCCCCAGGGATTGGTGGGGCCTGAGTTATATGTGTGGTCGGGGTCCACGATCCGGCCATTTGTGCCTACGTTTGGGTCCCACCCGCTGAGCGCCAGAGGCGTGTTACAGATAAGCTCGCGAACCTTCTGGTGATTCTGGTCTTGGTAGACATAGCCGTAGCCGCCGTTCTCGATGTCGACGCCAGACTCGAAATCATCCTGGCTGCCGCAATGCAGGTTGTTCGGGGCGCCCGCTCCGAACAGGTTGTCGGGCGTGCGATTCTCCTGCACGACGATGATGATGTGGCATAACGGTCCGGGTTGCGTGCCGCATTGGGCGACTGCGGACGTCGCCGCAGGTATGAGGAGTAGCAGTACTAGAATCTTACAGGCTTTCATGTCGAACCTCCCTGGTTTCGGCTCCCCAAGCGGGGGAGATTGATTGGGTTAGCGGTTGCCGAAGTAGGAGCGCAGCAGCAGATTAACAATGGCAGGGAAGTCCGTCAGTGACGGCGGGCTCGCATTCGTGTGACTTGCGACCCGACGCGCCCTCTTCTGCAAATCGGCGGGGTATAGGTTGAGGCTAGCGAACGGTTAGAGCGTCAGATCGAGGCGGAAAGCACGAGCAGTACGGGATGGCGCTCGCACCATCCCGCAGCAGTGAATCGTCGTGAGCGCTGCAGTTCAGGCTGCGTCGTCGTCGAGCTTGATGCGCAAGGACTTGAGGAACTTCAGGTCCTGATCGCTGATTTTGAATTCGGGATTGCTGGCCAGCGTGGTCACGAGCGATGTCTTGTCCGGATTCTTCTCGCCGGGCTTGCTCACGCCGATGGTGGCTTCCAGCACCAGGAAGATCTCAAAGCCGTCCTCCTTGATTTTGGAAACCACTTCCGCAATCTGGTCGGAGTCTGCCAGCGACTCGTTGATGGCCTCACCCAGTTCCTTCATCAACTGCTTCAAGTGTTGGTCCACAAAATTCCTCTCACCCTCGCCGGTCCTTTGGAACCTGCCGGGGAGGCCTGGAGCGCTTCCTCACCTTTTGATGCGGGGCGGCGTCACAAAGACTTGTGATGCAACTCCTCGCGCCGGAGTTATTGTAACCCTGAAGCTTGATAAAATCGACCGGAATGATGAAGCCAGCAACCGCCCGAAAACTGGGCGTGATAACCCGGGTGGCCGGCCAACAGATAGGCAAGAGCCGTACCTATGGCGCGATCCGGCGAGCTTGCAGCGCGACGGTTGGGCATTTCAGCCGCGTCCTGGGGCAGCTTTGGCTGGAGGTGACGGGTTTTGTTTTCTTAGCATTGGCGGCGATCGGGGGGTTGGCTTTTGTCCGCGAGTATGCCAAGTACCATTCCGGGCATGCCGGCTCCAGCCGGGTGGTGCTGGCGGTCTGTTTCACAGCTCTATTTGGGTGGTTCGGGCTGAGTTCATTCTGGCGGGTGCGGAAGAAAGGGCAAACGAACCACTCCTAAACTCATGAACCACAAAGGGCGCGGGTACACGAAGGGTGGAATTCTTCGCGCGGTTCAGCATCCTGGTGGTTCAGTTGGGTGCTCGTTGCCAAGGCGGCTCTTATGACTGAAAAGAAGACACCGGTCGCGGATCCCGAAACTACGTCCCATATCCCCATCCATCCGCTTTATAGCCCGTCGGACCTGGAGGATTGGGACTACGGAAAACAGGTTGGCTATCCAGGGGAGTATCCGTACACCCGCGGGGTGCAAGCCACCATGTACCG
Source organism: uncultured Acidobacteriota bacterium (assembly GCA_963715675.1). GTDB lineage: Bacteria > Acidobacteriota > Terriglobia > Terriglobales > Acidobacteriaceae > DASVWZ01. The sequence continues at coordinate 5,057,962 of OY970265.1, read as the reverse complement.
CGGCCGCCTGTGGACCATGCGGCAATATGCTGGCATGGGCGACGCTGAGGAGTCGAACAAACGCTACAAGTACCTGCTGGCCAACGGCACTACGGGACTCTCGGTGGCGTTTGATCTGCCGACGCAGATCGGATTGGATTCCGACAATCCGCTGGCGATGGGCGAAGTTGGCAAAGTCGGCGTGGCGATTGATTCGATCGAGGACATGCAGCGGCTGTTTGACGGCATCGAGCTGACCAAGATTTCCACCTCGATGACGATCAATGCGACTGCATCGGTTCTGCTGGCGTTGTACGTCGCAGTGGCGCGACGGCAGGGCGGCGATATCCGCAAGCTCTCCGGCACGGTGCAGAACGATGTGCTGAAGGAGTACGTCGCGCGGGGAACGTATATTTATCCTCCGCAGCAGGCGATGCGCATTATTACCGATCTGTTCGCATGGACAAACGAGCAGCTCCCGGAGTGGAACACGATTTCGATTTCCGGATACCACATGCGGGAGGCGGGATCGACCGCGGTGCAGGAAGTGGCGTTTACTTTGGCGAACGGGATCGCGTATGTGCAGGCGGCGATCCAGGCGGGGCTCGACGTCGACCAGTTCGCTCCGCGGCTTTCTTTCTTCTTTAACGCCCACAGCAATTTTCTGGAAGAGGTGGCAAAGTTCCGAGCGGCGCGGCGCATGTGGGCACGAATCATGCGGGACCAGTTCAAGGCGCAGAGTCCGAAATCGTGGATGCTGCGTTTCCACACCCAGACGGCCGGATCAACCCTGACCGCGCAGCAGCCGGAGAACAACATTGTTCGCACCGCGATTCAGGCAATGGCGGCGGTGCTGGGAGGCACGCAGTCGCTGCATACGAACTCCTTCGACGAGGCCCTGGCTCTGCCCACCGAGCAGTCGGCGCGAATTGCCTTGCGCACCCAGCAGATCATCGCGTACGAATCGGGCGCACCGCAGACCATCGATCCGCTGGCGGGATCGTACTACGTCGAGGCGCTGACTAATGAAGTCGAGAAGCGCGCAACGGAGTATCTGGATAAGATTGAGGCGCTGGGGGGCATGTTGAAAGCGATCGAGCGAGGCTACGTGCAGCAGGAAATCCAGGACGCGGCGTACGAATATCAGAAACGGGTTGACCACGTGGACGCGGTGGTGGTGGGGGTAAACAAGTTCACGGTCGAGGAAGAGAAATCGGTTCCCATTCTGCACATCGACGAATCGCTGGAGCGCAAGCAGGTGGAACGGCTGCGTGCCCTGCGAGGGCGGCGTGATCCGCAGCCGTGGAAAGATGCGCTGAAGAAGATCGAAGACAGCGCCCGCTCCGGCGTGAACCTGATGCCTGACATTCTCAGCGCAGTCGAAGCCTTGGCGACCGTGGGAGAGATTTCCGACACGCTGCGCAAAGTGTTCGGGGAATATAAGGAAGCGGTGGTGGTTTAATCGCGTCGTTGGTCGTGCGTCGTTGGTCGCAGGTCAGGGATTCTGGTATCCCGCACGGGCGTGGACGCCCGCGCCTACATTGCGATTAATCCGCCACTTTGTAGTCGCAGGCTTCCCGGCAGGGCTCGCAGTAGAAAAGGCCGTCCTGGCAGAGGCGGACTTCCAGCATCGACTCACACAGGCAGCAATACTTCTCACAGGAGCAGCGGTCTTCGGTCATTTCGCATTGCATGCAGCGGTACTTGGGCTTGGGTTTGGTGGTGGAACTGGACATGCAGAAAGCGTAACTTGGCCGCAGAACTGGGGAAAAGTGACGATGGTGATGGGCCGGAGGGGTGGGCGGCACTGGTAGCACCAACAGGCCGTGATGAAATCGCGGGTTCGTAACCCAACGCTTGAAGGCGAGTATGGCATGCCTGAAGGCATGCTCTGATACGAATCGCGTTGCTTCCCTAGGATCCGGCGGTGGTCGATGCTGCCTGTTTGGCATCCTCAGGCTTGCATTTGTGGATATTGAATTGCTGTTGGACAGCCGCCTGCCCCAGGCGATGCGGGTCCGCCGAGAATTCTGCCTTGCAAACTTCACAGATTCCGAGAACGGGTATACCCCTGGCCTGCTTCACGATCCGAAGTTTTCGTTTTGCCATGCTATAAGTTTCCCACAGCGGCGGAGCATTAGCCAGCCGGGAATTTCAAAGCAGCCTTCGGTGATTGGCAATGCGCGCGAGATCCCTCGCTCCGCCTGAAAAGCGGCTTCGCTCGGGATGACTCCGGTAGCTGACATTAAGGAATAACTCCAAACCGCACAGAAAACGTGTCGATCAGTTGAACCCGGAGCGCGCGCGTGGTAGGGTAGTGGGTTCCATCATCCCGGCAGCCCGCCGCTGTGTTGTAATCGAGGAGAAATGGCCACCATCGAAGCCCCGCCGATCGTCCGCAAGACCGCACTGAACGCCGTCCATCGCCAGATGGGCGCCAAAATGGTCGAATTCAACGGCTGGGACATGCCAGTCGAGTACCCGTCGGCAGGCGGCATCATTGCCGAGCACAATGCGGTGCGCACCGGGGTTGGCATTTTCGACGTCAGCCACATGGGCGACATCCACCTGCAGGGGCCGGAAGCGCTCGCGGCGGTGCAGCACATTTCCATGAACGATGCTTCCAAGCTGGCGATCGGACAGGCGCAGTATTCGGCCATGTTCTATCCCCAGGGAACGTTCGTGGATGACGTGATCGTGCACCGGTTGGGCGAGGACGATTACCTGATCGTGATCAATGCGGGCACGCGTGAAAAGGATTTTAACTGGGTGCGGGACAACACGCGACAGTTCAAGTGCAAAGTCGAGAATCTTTCCGACGACTTTACCCAGATTGCGATCCAGGGGCCGAAGGGCGTGGATCTGCTGCAAAAGCTGACCGACACAAATCTTTCGGCGGTGAAATTTTATTGGTTGACGCGGGGCACGGTGTGCGGGCTGAAGAACATCCTGATGGCGCGGACGGGATACACCGCCGAGGACGGATTCGAGATCTACGTGCCCACGGACGAAGCGACCAGCGCAATGGTCTGGAATAAAGTCCTGGAAGCGGGCAAGGAGTTTGGCGCCGTACCGTGCGGGTTGGGCGCGCGCAATACGCTGCGGCTCGAAGGCAAGCTGCCGCTGTATGGCCACGAGATTTCCGATACGATTAATGTCTGGGAAGCCGGGTTGGACCGCTTCATAAAGATGGAGAAGCCAGAGTTCATCGGCCGGGTTGCGTTGGAGCAGGCGAAAGCGGCAGGCTTGAAGCGGACCCTGGTGGGACTGGAAATGGTGGAGCGCGGCATCGCCCGGGATGGATACAAAGTTCTGGATGACGGGGGACGCGAGATCGGCTACGTGACCAGCGGCTCGTATGCGCCGTTCCTGAAGAAAAACATTGGGTTGGCGTACGTGCCGCCAGCGTTTGCGAATGTAGGCTCGACGGTCAAGGTGGAAATTCGCGGCCAGGGCGTAAGGGCGCAAGTGGTGCCAACGCCGTTTTACAAGCGGCCGAAGAAAGCATAGAGATCTGGCACGGGCGGGGACGCCCGCGCCTGCATTATCGAGTTGATCAGAGATTTTTTTAATTTGGCCAAAAGCCAATAGCTAAAAGCCAGGAGCTAGCACTGATATGTCATACCCCAGCGACTTCAAATACACCAAAGAACATGAATGGATCAAGGCCAACGGGAACACCGCCACCATCGGCATTACGAACCATGCGCAGGAATCGCTTGGCGACATCGTCTTCGTGGACTTGCCAAAGCCCGGCTCTGAGATCACGGTGGGTAAAACCTTTGGATCGGTCGAATCGGTGAAGGCGGTGTCGGACCTGTTCGCGCCGGCTTCGGGCACGGTGACCGAGGTGAACGGGGAACTGAACACGGCCCCGGAAAAAGTCAACAAGGATGCGCACGGCTCCTGGATGATCAAAGTAACGCTGAAAAATCCGGGTGAATTGAATGCGCTCCTCTCCGCCGCCGACTATGAGAAGTTCGTGGCGGAAGAAGCCGGGCACTGATTCACATCCAGCTTCGGTGAGCAGATTCGTGTCGCAGTCAAATTGATCCGCGGTTTCATCTAAATCTTATGCGCTATCTTCCGAAATCTCCTGCCGACCGCGAAGCCATGCTGAAGACGATTGGTGTGCGGTCGATTGACGACTTGTTCTCTTCGATCCCGGTGGAAAACCGGCTGAATCGCGACCTTAAAGTTCCGCGCCAGATGGCGGAATCAGAAATCATGGACTGGTTCCGTGAGCGGTCGCGCGAAAATGGAGCGGGCTACACGACGTTCCTTGGCGCGGGCGCCTATTCCCACTATCGCCCGGTCATTATTGACGCGCTGATCTCGCGCGGGGAGTTTCTGACGGCCTACACGCCGTACCAAGCCGAGATTTCCCAGGGCACCCTGCAGTCGATCTTCGAATTTCAGACCATGATCTGCGAGCTGACCGGCATGGAGGTGGCGAACGCCTCGATGTACGACGGTTCGACCGCGGCCACCGAAGCGGTGATGATGGCGGTCCGGCTGACCGGGCGGCGTTCGGTGCTGATTGCGCGCAGCCTGCATCCGGAATACCGGGAAGTGCTGGCCACGTATGCCTTTCACCAGGGAATGCCGCTGGCGACCGCCGGATACACGGAAAGCGGACGGCTCAACCTGAAAGAACTGGAAAAGTCCATCACTCCGGAAACGGCGTGCGTGTTGATTCAATCGCCGAATTTCTTCGGAACGATTGAGGACGTGGCGGCGGTTGCCGAGATCGCGCAAAAGAACGGCGCCATGCTGGTGGTTTCGATTGCCGAGGCGGTCTCACTCGGAATCGTCGAGCCGCCGCGGCAAGCGGATATCATCGCCATGGAGGCGCAGTCATTCGGCGTTCCGCTCGGGTTCGGCGGGCCTTATTGTGGCGTGATTGCCACGCGGGAAAAGAACGTCCGCCAGATGCCGGGCCGGCTGGTGGGTCAAACTTCCGACAAGAACGGCAGGCGCGGGTTTGTGCTCACGCTGGCCACGCGCGAACAGCACATCCGGCGGGAGAAAGCGACCTCGAACATCTGCACCAACCAGGCCCTGGTCGCCCTCATGGCGAATATCTTCATGACGGTTTACGGCAAGGTGGGCCTGCGCGAACTGGCCAAGCACAACCTGGCGAAAGCTGCCTATGCCGCTCAGCAATTCGGGAAACATGCGCGGGTTCTGTTCGCGGGCGCGCCGCGCTTCCATGAGTTCGTAGTGCAGACCAGCGAAGATCCCTACGCGATCAACAGCCGGCTGCTGGGACACCAGATCGTCGGTGGATTCCCGCTGAAGAAGTTTTATCCGGAACTGGGCAATGCCGCCCTGTGGTGTTGCACCGAGATGACGACGCGAAGCGCAATCGATACTGCGGTGGGGCTGGTGGCGGAAAGTGAGAGGTCGGTGAAAACAGCGAAAGAGGAAGCCGTTGTTCAGGAGGTGACGCGATGAACGCCGCGATCACCAAAGCGAGGCCTCAAGTCAATCAGAACGAAGGACTGATCTTCGAAAAATCCTCGCCCGGAAAGGCCGCCTGGAGACTGCCTCCCCTCGACGTGCCGGAGATCGACACCAAACAGCTTCTCGGTTCGGCGGAGAGAAAAGATCTGGGCAACATGCCCGAGGTTAGCGAGATTGAGATCATCCGGCATTTCACGCGGCTTTCCACGTGGAATTACGCCATCGATCTCGGCATGTATCCGCTGGGTTCCTGCACCATGAAGTACAACCCGCGGGTGAACGAGGTGGTTTCACGTTTCGAAGGAATTGCCAACGGACATCCCTACCAGCCGGAGAAGATTTCGCAGGGCGCGCTGCACATCATGAAGACGCTCAGCGATTGCCTGATCGAAATCACCGGCATGGACGCGATTACGCTGCAGCCGGCTGCGGGCGCGCACGGAGAACTGACCGGCCTGCTCATTGTGCGGGCCTATCATCAGTCCAACGGGCATCCGAGAAAAAAGATTCTGATTCCGGATTCGGCGCATGGCACCAATCCGGCCACGGCGGCGATGGCCGGCTATGCTGTCGAGAACCTCAAGTCGAACGCGCAAGGCATGGTGGACGTGGCGGCGCTGGAGGCCCAGATGAACGAAGATGTCGCTGCCCTGATGCTGACCAATCCCAATACCCTGGGTGTGTTCGAGCACGATATTTTCAAAGTTGCGCAGATCATGCACGCCAAAGGCGGCCTGCTGTACATGGACGGCGCCAACATGAACGCGCTGGTCGGCAAGGCGCGCCCGGGGGATTTCGGCGTCGACGTGATGCACCTGAACCTGCACAAGACGTTTTCCACGCCGCACGGCGGGGGTGGGCCGGGATCCGGACCGGTTGCAGTCAAGAAGATTCTGGAGCCATTCCTGCCCAAGCCGGTGGTCATCACCAAGCCGGATGGCACGCTGGGCTTCGACTACAACCGGCCGCAGTCGGTGGGTCGGGTGCGCGCGTTCTACGGGAACTTCGGAATGTTCACCCGGGCGCTGGCCTACACCCTGGCCAACGGGCCGGATGGCCTGCGGCAAACCACCGAAGACGCCGTGCTGAATGCCAACTACATTCGCAAGGGCCTGGAAGGCACGTACGACTTGCCGTATGCAACCCCGTCAATGCACGAAGTGGTTTTCAGTGACCGGCTGCAGGCGAAAAAGGGCGTGCACACCATCGACATTGCGAAACGGCTGATCGACTACGGATTCCATCCTTATACCACCGCATTTCCGCTGATTGTGCACGGCGCGCTGATGATCGAGCCGACGGAAAGCGAGCCTAAGGAAGAACTGGATCTGTTCATCCAGGCCATGCGGTCGATTGCCCAGGAAGCGGAGGAAGATCCGGAGCTGGTGCAGACCGCGCCGCACCACACGCGAGTTTCGCGGCTGGACGAAGTTGCCGCGGCGCGCAAGCCGGTGTTGCGGTGGAAGCCGGGGCAGGAGTAGGCGGGATCCAGAGGTGCTGGCGGAGACGCCTGCGCCCCCCGACGACTTAAGGCAACGAGGTGCTTGGTCTGGCGTTACCCCCTCCCCCTCTTTCTGCATTTTGGCAAACTACAGAAAACGAATGGCTTGCCGTTTTGGTGCTTCGTAAAGTGTAGAAAACAAACATCGTTGAGAGTGCCATTTTCATGCCTTTTCACCCCTGTTTCTGCACTAATCGCCGCAAAATATAGATTACAAAGGCTTTATATCATAATATAGAAAACACAGGACTTAGCGGCCTGTGGTGTGAGCCCGAGTTCCAAGTCCAGCGCCTGAAGGCGCTTCCATAACGCTACACTTTGCGGCATGCCTGAAGGCATGCCCTGATACGAGCCGCGCTTGCCACCGGGCTGTCCAGTCCGTCCGAGTCCGGTCTTGTTGCTTGGTTCACCCCCCGCGACTTCGGTGCGTTCGTCATGCCCGGTGAGAGTCCTACCTATAAGATAAGTTACTAATACAATACATATCTTATTGATATTGTGCGCTCGGGGTGCGGTGTTGTCAAGAAGGGAGATTACGAGGCGGGCGTGCAGGTCGCGCGGCTAAGGGCACCAGCTCGGCGGGGCATTTCTCGACCGGCCCCTCCCACCCTTTTCGCAAAGAACGCGAAAAGGATGGGGCATCGGCTATGGCGTGAGTTCGAAGGCAACGCCGAAGCCGCCTGCGCCGCCGGTGGGGGTGGTGCCGTATAAGTTTCCTTTGCTGTCGAGGATGAGGTTGGCGTCGGGGCCGCAGCCGTCGTAGCCGGTGAAGGTGTGCAGTACCGCATACTTCCACTTGCCTTTGGCCTGGGGCGCCAGCTTGTAGATCACGCCGCAGCCGCCTGTACCCCCGTCGATAGTTGTGCCAAATAGATTGCCTGCCCTGTCGAGCACGACCCCGGCGCCGGGGTTGACCCCGCCTGCGCCGCCACCGTTGGGGCTGAAGTTGTACAGAATGGTCTCCTTCCAGCGACCGCTGGCTCCCTTCGCGAGGCGAAAGATCGTGCCACAGCCAACGTCGCCGCACATGTTCGCGCCGCCCTGGTCCGTCGTGCCATAGACACGGCCGGACGCGTCAAGGGCCAGGGCGCCTACCCCGGGAACCTGGCCGTCGCTCGGGGATGAGGGGAAGCTGTGTAGTATTTGTTCTTTCCAGCCGTCGGAGCTGGGCGTTAGCTCATAGGCCGTACCGGCTTTGTGGGCGCCACCGCGTTCGGTGGTACCATAGAGATTGCCGGGTGGGTCCATAATGACGCCGGCAAAGGGCGCGCACGGGCCGCGGTTGCTGCAGGTGAAGTCGTAAAGCACGGTCGGCTGCCAGCCGCCGGAGCCGGGCGATAGCTCGAAAGGATCGCCCGCGGTCCCATAGAGATTCCCCGCGTTGTCCATAATCATCCCAGCGTACGGGCAGCAGTCGCCGCTGGGAAGGGGGAAACTATAGACCACCGTCTCGTCCCAACCGTCCTCACTCGGAGTTAGCTCGAAGGCCACGCCGCACCCGTATCCACAGGACTTATTACCGCCGTTCGGGGTCGTGCCATAAAGATTTCCAGCTCCGTCGAAGACTAGCGTGCTGCTTGGCTCGGTCCCGTCCGAACCGTTGTTCTGGAAGCTGTGCAGCAGTTGCTCAGTCCATTGGCCGTTGCTGTGTGGTGTCAGTTTAAAGACGGTTCCATGGCTGTAAACCCCGCCTCCGGCCGTAGTGCCATACGCGTTGCCCTTGGCGTCCAGGACGAGACTTCCCCACAGGGTTGCCCCGTCTCCGTTGGCTGCGAAGGCGTGCAGCACTCTGTACTTCGGGGTTGCCGCTGCACCGGGGGACATCGCGCAAAGCATCGCGAATATAACGGTCGGTAATGTCCGGGAAAGGTCGTGTGGTGTTACGTGCATGCTACGACTCCTTGGCCGGGGAGCCAACTCGAGGGAGGGGTGAGGTCGGAGCCCTCCCGCAACCACCCAAGCGTACCACGGAATGCCTCCAAAGGCCAGCAGACGCTGTCCCCCGGAGGGGGGCAGCACCTGCCGGAGCTAGCTTCATTGGAGGTCTGGCCTCATTGATCAATGGCATCGTTGTCAGGGTCCGACGGCGCGGGATCCCCTTGATGGGTCCCGAAGTTCTCGAACCATTGCGCGTTGTAATACGGGGTGGGAAGCAGAATCGGCGTAAACGGATTCGGCTGCTTCAGGCTGAAGTCGAAAAAATCGGCCAGCGCGTACTTGCAGCTGCTGCAGACGTTCGGCCCATCCGGGGCCCAGTAGTCTGCGTAGTGGTAGCCATACGGATCGATCTCGCCCAGTCCGAACACATGCTCGATAAAGTTGAGAATGCTGCCGAAGTCGTGGATGTAGGGCGGCTTTTCGTTTTGGCTCGGCGAGCCGGAGATATACCCAGTGTAGCCGTCGGGGTTGTTGGTGGCGTGCTTGTTATCTCAACGTCCGGACTGAAGTCGGGCCCTACCCGAAACACGAGTAGTGCAGTTTTTTTCGCAGGCTGCTAGGATTCCAGTGCCTGTCGCAAGGCTTCGCGATCGCTGGCGTAGCTCAGGGCGGTTTCGAGGTCGACCACTCCCCGGCGAACCAGCTTTTCAATCTCGCCGTCGAAATGCTGCATTCCCTCCGTGGCGCCGTCTTTCATCGCCTGCACCAGATCGTAACGGGACACTCCCGGTACCTCCAGATACGCGAGGGTATGGGGATGAACTTTCAGAATCTCGATAATGGGAACCCGGCCGCTGGCGCCTTTGGAGGGAATCAGGCGCTGGGAGATGATGGCGCGGAGATTCTTTGCCAGACGGCTGCGGACCCCCGGCTGCTCCATGACGGAGAACGCGTTCACCAGCCGCTCGACCGTCTGGGCTGCATCCAGCGTGTTGAGGGCTGAGAACACCAGATGCCCGGTTTCGGCGGCTTCCAGCGCCAGGTCGATGGTTTCACGGTCGCGCAGGTCGCCGACCATGATGACGTCGGGCGATTGGCGCAACGCAGCCCGCAAGCCCAGCGCAAGGCTTGGGGTGTCACTATGCAGCTCGCGCTGGTGGACGGTGGCGCGCTGGTGGTTGTGCAGGAACTCGATGGGATCTTCGATGGTGATGATGTGGCAAGTGCGGACCTGGTTGATGTGGTTGACCAGCGCCGCCAGGGTCGAAGACTTGCCAGATCCTGGCGGGCCCGTGACCAAAACCAGGCCATCGGGAAGGTTGGCCACCTCCACCAGATGCGGGGGCAGCCCCAGCGACGCGAAATCCGGAACGGAGGTGGGGATCACGCGCATCACTACCGCACAGCTACCGCGCTGGATGAAGGTGTTCACCCGCAGCCGCCCGCAGCCGGGCAGGCTGTAAGAAACGTCGCAGAACCCCTGCTCCCGCAGAAGGTTGATGGCCTGCTTGTTGCTGCCAATCAGGTCAGAAGCAATGCGCCGGGTGTCGTCGGCGGTCAACGGGCGGAGTCCGCCACCTTCCATGGTGATCAATTGACCGTGGATGATGACCTGCGGCAATCGTCCGGGAGAGAAGATCAGGTCACTCACCTGGCGGTGGGTTCGCAGTACGGCGGCGATCAGCTCGGGGGTTTCCCCAAGGCTCGAGTATGCCGAGGAATCGAGGGAAAGCGAGAGCGGCGCGCTGCCAGTTGCAACCATAGCTTCAGATCTAAGGGGAGGAGCGGCACGCAGAAATCTCTCCAGCCGGGTTTCGCGCATGCCAGAAACTTAACTGTAGCGGAATCGGCGAGCCGGTTCCACGAAGAACGACATGGGCATGGACTTCCGTAACCTGCCTGCGATTGCGGGGGCGGAAGTAAGAAAGGGGCGACTGGACGTCGCCCCAGGCTCTGAATACTATCCGGCATTACTTCTTGGTAGGCTTTTTCCTGGTGGTCCCGAAGCTGGTCTCGACCGTGCTTCCGATGTATTGCAACATGCTCTTGGCCGCGTCGGCGTTGGGGCCGGTCGGCTGCAGTTCGAGGTACTTATTGAAGGCTTCGGTGGTGCCAGGCACCGGGGTAACTTTGCCGTCTTTATCTGTGGTGGCTTTGCCCACCAGGCACACACCCTTCTGGTAATAGGCATCGGCCTTGTTCGGGTCGGCGGCGATGGCCTTATCAAAGGCGGCCACGGCTTCATCGCCTCTTCCCGCGTTGATCAGGGTTGCTCCGAGGTTGTAGTAATACTGACCGGCGGCGGCGGGGTCCAACTGCGCGGCTTGCGCATAGGACTTGACCGCATCGTCGACTTTTCCCGACTTCCCCTCCGCCTGCGCCAGGTTGTTGTAGTACTGGGCCACCACTTTCGTGGCCTCGGGAGTCTTCTGCTTGGAGTCCGAATCCATGGCTTTTTGCTTGAGGTCAATCGCTTTTTGATAGACGTCGGAAGCCTCGCCGTAGCGCTTGCTCTTTTCCGCAAGGTCGGTTTGCTTGCCGGCTGAGATCAGATACACCTCACCCAGCTTTGCCCAAATCAGATCGCGAGAGGCGTCCATCTGGGTCGCTTCGGTCAAGGTGGCAATGGCGGCATCATAGTTGCCGGCGTCCGAGGACTGCTTCGCCGCCAGCAACTTCTCATTCAGGGCTTTGATGATGTTGTTCTCTTTGCTTACTTTGGCCAGCTGCTCCTGCTGCTGTTTCAGTTGTTCTTCGGACAGGCCTGTCCCTTGGGCCTGTTCCTTCGCCAAATCGAAGTCCAGCACCTTCTCTTCCACTTCGACGATCACGCCGTTGAAGTGGAAGATTTCTCTTCCATCCCTCAGCAGCCTGGCGTTGTACTTGCCAGGGGTAATTCCCAAAGAGAAATACTCGCCCTTGTTATTTGTTTTTATGTTGTATTTCTGGCCGTTCTCGACATTCATCCACTCGAGCACCGCCCCAGCGATGGGCTTACCGTCCACGTCCTTGCAAACCCCACGCACCGAGCCCGTGACTTGGGCGAACACCGGGGCTGTGCCAAGCGCTACAAGAATCATCAGAACCAAACCTATGAAACGTTGCCTCATTTTTATCTCCGTTCCTATGAAGTTCAATGTTGACTTTTTACTCTTGATTGAGGAATCCAGCGGTTGCTGAATCGAATCCGGTTTCATCCGCAATCAACAGCAAACGTTTTTCAGCCTTGAGATCAGGTCCGGGCGATCGGATACGGGATTGGATCGGCCGCCCCAGCCTCCTGAAACGCGCGCAAGCGCAGGACGCAGCTGTCGCAGACACCACAGGCGCAATCCTGCTGACTGTAACATGACCACGTTAAATCGAACGGAGCACCCAGTTCAAGGCCAAGCGTCACAATTTCCGCTTTTCGCATTGCGATCAGGGGAGTGTGAATTTCGATGCGCCCCAGTTTCGTCCCCGCTTTGATTACCTCATTGAAGGCGCGATAGTATGCGGGCCGGCAGTCGGGATACCCGGAACTATCTTGTTCGACGGCGCCAATGTAGATTTTCTCCGCACCCAGGACCTCAGCCCAACTCACGGCCGCGGACAGAAAATGGGCATTGCGAAAGGGCACGTAGGTGACCGGGATTTCACGCCCGATCTGCGCGGCTTGCGGCACCGCAATGTTCGGATCGGTCAACGCCGAACCACCAATCGCCGGCAACGCATCATTGCGGACGATCAGCTTATCTACGATTCCGAGCCGTTCACAGATTCCCAGGAAGGAGCGGCGTTCGCGCGCTTCGGTCCTCTGGCCGTAGCTCACGTGCAGCGCGGCCACGTCAAACTCACGCACCGCCAAGGCGGCGCAGACACAGGAGTCCATGCCGCCGCTCAGCAGGACCACCGCGCGAGAACGGGTTTCTATTGGCATAAGCTGATGTGGCTAGCAATGCAGAAATCAGAAGTAAGACGAATGAAAACCCGTGCTCTGTGGATTCTGCAATCTAATTTCTGCATTTCTGACTTCTGATTTTGCTCACACGCCTTTCATGGCCGGATCCCAGATGAACTTGTGGATCTGCAAGGACAAGCGGGCCGGCAACTGGTCAGCGAGCATCCACTCCGCCAACTCGCGAGGATCCAGAAGGCAGTGAACGGTATCGCGTGCACCGCCTGCGGCCTTGCTGAACGCCGGCGAAAACAATATCGCATTCACCCGGCTTGCCAGATTGTGACGGGCCACAAAAGCCCTGGCAAATTCGTAGTCGGTGTGGTCGCTCAGCACGAATTTGACTTCGTCGGTGGAATCGAGCGCGTCCAGATTCTCGGGATTGAACGTGTCGGGCTCGCCGGAATTCGGGCACTTCACGTCCACAATCTTGATGACGCCCTTGGGCACGGTGTGCAGAGGACGCTCGCCGCTGGTCTCGAGCAGCACGGTGTAGCCATCATCCATCAGCCGCTGCATCAGGGGCACAACCTCTTTTTCCTGCAGCATCGGCTCGCCTCCGGTAACTTCGACCAGGCCGCTGGGGCTCATCTGTTCGACCTGCTCAGCCACTTCTTCCGGCGTCATACGATAGCCGCCGGAAAACGTGAACTCGCTGTCGCACCACGAACACCGCAGGTTGCATCCGGTCAGACGCACAAACACGCAAGGCAGTCCGGCGTAGGTGGATTCACCCTGGATCGATTTGTAGATTTCGGTGATCTGCATTTGAAGATCATCGTGTGATCTGGTGATCGGACGATCGGAAAATCCGTGGACCGCTGGGTGTCAGATCGCCAGATGACCCGATCACCAGATCAAACTATTCACTGTAGGTGGCGGTGGTGGTGTCCGTTTCGAATACGGTCACGTTCCTTACGCGCACTCGCCCATTGGTGACCCGCTCCAGCTTCAGACTCGCCTGCTCATAAAAATATTTTGCCAGGTTCTCCGCCGAGGGATTCAGTTCGATGAAGGGCTCGATCTCGTTGATCATCTGGTGGTCGAGCCGCTCGATGACGTGCTTCATGACTTCGCGCAGGTCCTTGAAGTCGAGCAGCAATCCGGCTTTATCCAGATCGTGGCCCGTCAGGGTCACGCGGATCTTGTAGTTGTGGCCGTGCGGTTTTTCGCACTTGCCTTTGTAGTTGCGCAGGTAGTGTCCTGCGGCAAACGAATCTTCCACGGTGACTTCGAACATACTCCCCCGGGCCAGGAAACGACACGCATCCCCGCCTGCTGTTTATTGTACAGCGGCCGGGTGATCCGGCAGGCCACTGAAGGACGGGTTCCCAATCCTGCCCGAGGGCTGCAAGCCGGGGTCGCTTCGCGCTCCTGGTGGTGCGGCTGAGGGCCGTGCTCTTCCACGGTGTTGGCCAGCTGGAATCTGCGGCAATTCATCTCGAGGGAAGTCCGGCGCGACGCATTGACGCTCGCTGGTGCGAAGACTAGAATTGCCTCGAATCGACTGCCGCACTTCCCCCCCAGGCGGTTGATCCGCTCTCGTTCGTCGATCGAACCGACATTCCCTGGAGGGCGTCATGAAGTCTTCGCGTTTCTTCTTCTGTTTCGCAATTCTCATCGCTACGATTGCCTTGGCTCAAGACAACCCCGTACCCCTGATCAACCAGCCCCTCGTCCCTGACACTACCGCGCCGGGTGGGCCGGAGTTCACGCTCACCGTAAATGGCACAGGCTTCGTTTCCCACTCGGTCATAAATTGGAATAACAGTGGACTAGGGACCCAGTTCGTCAGCAGTTCACAGTTGACGGCGACCGTTCCGGCAGAGGACATCGCCACGGCGAGCACGGCCTGGGTGACGGTGGTCAATCCCGCCCCTGGCGGTGGCACGTCGAACCTGACGTTCTTCCCGGTCACGGCCAACATAGGAAACTCCCTGGAACTCGGAGTGGCCTCGAATACGGCCACGGATGGGAATCCCTCGGTCGTGGTGGGCGACTTCAACGGCGATGGCAAGCTGGACCTGGCGGTCACCAACCCCGTTAACAACACGGTTTCCATCCTGCTGGGGGATGGCACAGGCAACTTCATGTTAGCGTCGTCTCCGGGTGTGGGAGGGAGTCCCGGTGCGATCGCGGTGGGCGACTTCAACGGCGACGGCAAGCTGGATCTTGCGGTCGGCAACGGCACGAATGATACGGTTTCCATCCTGTTGGGGGACGGCACGGGCAACTTAACCCTGGCCTCATCTCCGGGTGTGGGCGGGAGTCCCGGTCCGATGGCGGCTGGCGACTTCAACGGCGACGGTAATTTGGACTTGGTAATCGTCAACTCTGGCGGTAGCGTCGCCGTTTTGCTGGGGGATGGCACGGGCAACTTCACTCTGACTTCGTCTTCCGGTACAAGTCCTTGCGGTCCGGACTCAGTGGCGGTGGGCGACTTCAACGGGGACGGCAAACTGGATCTGGCGGTCGCCAGCTGGAACAACAGCACGCTCTGCGTGCTGCTGGGGGACGGCACGGGCAACTTCACCCTAGCCTCGTCTATGAACCCGGGGCCTCAACCCCACTCAGTGGTGGTAGCGGACTTCAACGGGGACGGCAAGCTGGATCTGGCGGTCGCCAACATGCAGAATACGCTTTCCATCCTGTTGGGGGACGGCACGGGCAACTTCACCCTGGCCTCGTCTCCGGGTACCGATACGTTTCCCACATCGGTCGCGGTGGGGGACTTCAACGGGGACGGCAAGCTGGATCTGGCGGTCTCCGCCTGGAGTACGCAATGGTCGACTTCCACGGTTGCCGTCCTACTAGGAGACGGCACCGGCAACTTCACCCAGGGCTCTTCTATGGTCTTGGGGGGTAATCCCAATTCCTTGGTGATGGGAGACTTCAGCGGCAACGGCAATCTGGGCCTGGCGGTGGAAAACTGCGCGAACGACCCATATTGCAATCCGGGCCAAGTTTCCATACTGCTGGTAGGCAACCCTACAGTTGCGCTCTCACCCACCAGCCTCAATTTCGGGACGCAAACGGTTGGCACCACCAGCACCCCGCAGGTCACAACCCTCACCAACACCAGCGTCTTTGCGCTGAACATCACATCCATCGGCATTACCGGTGCCAACAGCGGCGATTTTGCCCAGACCAATAACTGTCCCAGCTCCGTTCCCGCGAAGGGCAGTTGCAACATCAGCGTGACCTTCACACCCTCGACGACCGGGACTCGAAACGCAGCGGTGAGCATTGCCGATAATGCTCTGAATAGTCCGCAGACAGTTCCGCTTACCGGCGTCGGCGCGTCACCAGCGGTAACGTTCTCGCCGAGCAGCCTCAATTTCGGCAACCAGACGGTGAACACAACCAGCAGCCCGCAAGTTTCAACTTTGACCAACACCGGCCCCGGGGTTCTGAATATCACGTCCATCGGCATGAGCGGAGCCAACAGCGGCGACTTTGCCGAGAGCAACAACTGTCCCAGTTCGGTTCAGCCGAACGGCAGTTGCCAAATCAGTGTGACCTTCACACCTTCGGGAACCGGCACTGAAAACGCCGCCGTAAGCATCACGGACAATGCTCCCGGCAGTCCGCAGACGATGCCATTAACCGGTGTCGGCGTATTGCCAGCGGTGACGTTCTCACCGAGCAGCCTTAATTTCGGCAATCAGGGTGTGGGCACGACCAGCAGTCCGCAGGTAACGACCCTCACTAACAGCGGCGCGGGCGTTCTGACCATTACGTCCATCGGTATTACGGGAAGCAACAGCGGTGACTTTGCCCAGACCAACAATTGTCCGAGTTCGGTTCAGCCGAATGGGAGCTGCCAAATCAGTGTGACCTTCACACCGACAGGCACCGGAACCAGAAATGCAGCGGTAAGCGTGGCGGACAATGCTCCCGGCAGTCCGCAGACGGTTCCACTGAGCGGCGTGGGGATGCCACCGGGCGTAACCTTCTCGCCGACCAGTCTCAATTTTCCGGTGCAAGTGGTCTCTACTACCAGCCCAGCACAGCCGGTGACGCTGACAAACACCGGCACTGGTGTGCTGAAGATAAACCGCATTAGCGTGACCGGCGAGTTCAGCCAGGCCAACAACTGTCCGAGGAGCCTCAACCCCGGCGCATATTGCACGATCAACGTCAGGTTCCGTCCCACGGATAAGGGCGTAGAGAACGGCTCGGTCAATGTTAAGGACAACGCGCCCGGCAGCCCACAACAGGTGCCGCTGACCGGGACCGGCACTTATGTACGGCTCGTCCCCACGAAACTGAACTTCGGGACGCAGCCGGTAGGCACCAGGAGTGCGGCAAGACAAATCACCCTGACGAACCGAGGAAACGAAACGTTGAACATCACGAAGATTTCAATCACCGGGGCCGACGCCGGGGACTTTGCTGAAACCAACACTTGCGGCCACCAGATAGCACCGGGAGCAAGCTGCTTTCTCAAGGTCAGGTTCAAGCCGCTGGAGATGGGAAAACGGACGGCGGACGT
Organism: uncultured Acidobacteriota bacterium; assembly: GCA_963715675.1. Classification (GTDB taxonomy): domain Bacteria; phylum Acidobacteriota; class Terriglobia; order Terriglobales; family Acidobacteriaceae; genus DASVWZ01. The sequence goes on along the minus strand of OY970265.1, from coordinate 5,040,706 downwards.
TTCTATCAGCGATGACGGCGGAGGTAGTCCGCAACAAGATCCGCTGATCGGCACAGGAAAATAGGCGCGACGTTGAATGTGAACCTCGGAGCACGGGCGGGGTACAACCGCCCACGTCTCCATTGGGTGCATCCGCGGGCGAGCATGCGCCCGCCCGCCTATATCGGAGATCAGGATGAGCCGATTCCGAAAAACTCTTCCACCTGCTTCAACTCCGTCGTCTTCCGATAGTTGGGCAGGCTCTCCAGGAAAACCCGGCCATACTGCTTTTTGAGAATTCGGTTGTCGAGCAGGGCCAGCAATCCGCGGTCATGCAGCGAGCGGATCAGGCGTCCGAAGCCCTGTTTCAGCGTGATCACCGCGGCGGGCACCTGATATTGAAAGAAGGCATTGCCGCCTTCAGCGTCGATGGCCTTTACCCGCGCCGCTACCACCGGATCGCTGGGCACGGCAAACGGCAAGCGGTCGATGATCACACAGCTCAGTTGTTCGCCCTGCACGTCGACTCCTTGCCAGAAAGAAGAGGTGGCGAAGAGCACGGCGTTAGGCGTCAGGCGGAACTCTTCCAAGAGAGCGCTCTTGGGCGCGTCGCCTTGCAGCAGCACGGGATAATCGAGCTCGCCAAGCAGCCGCTGGTAGACGTCGTTCATTTGCGCGTAGCTGGTGAACAGGACGAAAGCTCGGCCGCGGGTGATCTGCAGAAGTTTCTTGATGCGGTCTGCGGCCAGGGCGGCAAATTGCGGGGTGCGCGGATCGGGCAGGTCAGGAGGCACGTACAGCATCGCCTGGTTTTCATAATCGAAGTGAGATGGCAGCACAGTTTCGCGGGCGTATTCGACTCCCAGGCGGCGCTTCACATACTCGAAGCCGCCGCCCACAGCCAGCGTGGCTGAGGTAAGCACCGCACAATCCAGCTTGTCGAACAGGCAAGCCTTGAGGATAGGGGCGACATCGATAGGGGTGGCTTGTAGAAAGACGTTGGCTTTGTCGCGCCCGCCGCGCCGCCGTTCGATCCAGAACACGGTGTTGCGGTCCTCGGATTCCATCAGGAAACCGAGTTGCACTTGCAGTTCCTGTGTGCGGCGGATGAAAGTGAACACTTCTTCCGGCTTCGATGGCAAGTTCTCAAGTTCGGAGGCAAAACGCTGCAGGGACTGCTGCAAGTTGAGAAACTCTTCGCCATTTTCTTCGAGAAATTCGCGCCGGTTCTCGAAAGCAAAACGCCCGTCACCTTGAGGCAGGAGGGCGAAGAAGAACAGGGAGCGATCGCGCAGGCTCTTCACCGCGCCCACCAGGGAAGCCGAAAGCGAGTGGTTACGCTGCAGGGAAATTTCTGCGTCGCGGCATAGGTCTTCGATGCGGGCGTTGCTCACTGAAATTCCAAAGTAGCTTCCCGCCACGTCTTCGAGTTCGTGGGCCTCGTCGAAAATCACGGCACCGGTTTCCGGCAGAATCCCGGCATCGGGCGCGTACTCGGACTGCTGCTTGATGGAAAGATCGGCAAAGAAAAGATGATGGTTGACGATGATAATGTCGCTTTCCATGGCGCGGCGGTGCATCTCGGTGATGAAACACTGCTGGAATGCGCTGCATTTCTGGCCAATGCAGGTGTCGGCGCGCGCATCCAGCCGGTGCCAGAGCGCGTTGGCCTCGGGAAGCGACGCCAGTTCAGCCCGGTCGCCGGTCTGCGTGGTTTTCTCCCACGCAGCAATGGCGCGATAGTGTTCGATCTCCTCCAGGCCGCTGAGAACCGGCTGGTCGGTCAGATCGTAGAGCTTCTTGCGGCACAGATAATTGTTGCGTCCCTTCATGTAGCAGACGTTCAGCCTGCCTTTGCCGTCGGGAAACAGCGCCTGCTCAAGAAATGGAACGTCTTTGTGAAAAAGCTGCTCTTGCAGATTCTTGGTGCCGGTCGAAATGATGACACGCTGTCCGGATCGAATCACCGGAACCAGGTAGGCCAGAGTTTTGCCGGTTCCTGTGCCCGCTTCGACGATCAGATGACGCTTTTCGGCAAGGGCTTGCTCGACGGCTTGCGCCATCTGCAGCTGTCCGCGGCGGAATTCGTACGCCGGATGAGTGCGCGAGAGCACGCCGCCGGGCGCGAAGAATTGGTACAGGGAACCGTCTTGTTTCCGCGTGGAAGAAGCGGGATGGGAGGTCGAGGCCACGGAGTCTCTATAATACCTAGTTGCTAGCGGCCAGTTGTCAGTTGCCAGAAAGGCGCTGCCGCTCCGGGTTTCGTCTGCATCAGCCTTGACGCGAATCAATACCAGTTCGATGAGTGGTCCCGCGCTGGCGGGCACGCCGACGATTGCCATCGTAGGGCGGCCAAACGTCGGCAAGTCCACGCTGTTTAACCGCATCGTTGGATCGCGGCGAGCAATCGTGGGCGACGAACCCGGCATCACCCGGGACCGTCTTTATGGCAATACGGAGTGGCGGGGACGCGCGCTGCGGATTGTCGATACCGGCGGGATTATGCCGGAGGAGAAAGACTTCATCCCTACGGAGATTTTTCGTCAGGCGCGGGTAGCTTTGGAAGAAGCTGCCGCGGTTGTGTTGGTGGTGGATGGGCGAACGGAACTGGCCGCACCCGATATAGAACTGGCACGCTTGCTGAATCGCACCGGCAAGCCGCTTTTTCTGGCGGTCAACAAGGTGGACAGCGACAAGCAGTCCGGGCTGGTGGATGATTTTCATGGGCTGGGAATACGAAAGATGTTCCCGGTCTCGGCGGAGCATGGGCGCGGGGTGGATGATCTGCTGGATGCGGTGCTGGAAGTTTTGCCGGCGGTGGAAGAATCTGCGCACGAAGAGACAACCAAAGAGGAGACAGAGGTTGCTGGGGAACCACCTACTGACGCCGGCGAGCAGGCGGCCTTAGAATCCGCCCGAGGCGAAGTTAAAGTTGCGATCATCGGGCATCCGAATGTGGGGAAGTCGACGCTGCTGAACCGGCTCACTGGAACGTCACGCGCCATTGTTTCACCGATCCCGGGCACTACTCGCGACGCGGTGGATGAAGTGGTCGAGCGTGGCGGCCAAACTTTTCGGTTCATCGACACGGCGGGAATCCGCCGCAAGGGCAAGACGCACCTGATGGCGGAGAAGCTTTCCGTCGTGATGGCGCGGAAACATCTGGAAGCCGCCGACATCGCGCTGCTGGTGATCGACGCGACAGAAGGCGTGAGCGCACTGGACGCGTCCATCGCCGGATACGCGCATGACAGCGGGCGGTCCGTCATCATTATTGTGAACAAGTGGGACCTGGTGACCAGCGGCCAGAAACGGGCTGGCCGGGAGACGAAAGCTTCGCGCATGCAGGAGAGCAAGCGTCCGGCAGACCGCGAGGCGTACGAGGAACGGGTACGCGGCGCGCTCAAGTTTCTGAGCTATGCTCCGGTGCTGTTTGTTTCGGCGGCGACGGGGACTGGCACGGAAAAGATATTCTCCACTCTCAAGGAAGTTGCCGCCGAGCGGCGCAAGCGGATTACCACTGGCGAAATGAACCGCTTCATCAAGCACGTGGATTTCGAGCGCGCTTCGGTGCCGATGCGCGCCCGAGTCAAGATCTACTACCTAACGCAAGCTTCTACCTCGCCGCCGACGTTTGTGCTGTTCACTGACCGTCCGATCAAGCTGCATTTTTCGTACCAACGTTTTCTGGAGAACCAGATCCGGAAAGCCTTCGGATTTGTCGGTACGCCGATCTGGATCAAGACGAGGGCGCGGGATTAGAACTCATACACTCAAGCGGGTCGCCCAAAGTCGCTGGCGAGATGGCGATGTTACGACAGTTGTAGAATTAAGCCGTGCAAAGCCATGCGGACACTGAAGCTGACAACGGCTGCCTTCCTGGTCTTCTTGACCTCACTCGTCAGTGGGAAAAACGACAAACGATTCGCGGCGCTGCCACGAAGCGAAGCTCACCGAGTCTCCCGTCTCTGTTCGAGATACGGAGTGCCGAAAGTAGATGACAGTTGGGAACCGACAAAAGCCGATATCGACGGGCTGGAGTCAAGTCTGCCACTCATCGCAAAATTAAGGAGTACTGGAGGCTTGGTAGGCGTTCGCATTGCTCACCCTGCCAGTTACTACCGACAATACGTGGGCGTCACGGTCGCGGAACATCGGCTGATACATGTAAACGCGTTTTCAGATCGGAATCCACCCTCGGATTGGCGCGAGAAGCTGGCAGACTATTGTGACGGGGGAATCGCAGAGTGGGGCGCACTGTATGACCCAGCTACACATGAGTTCTCAGATCTGGCTACGAACGGTGTGGGGTAACTGCCTTAGATCGCTTCGGCCCGCGCCCAGCCCGTGTACGGTAATTGTTGTTAACAAGGCAATTGCGCCAGCCATTCCGGGCGTCTGCTTTCTTTAACTGACGGCTTCCCCGCGCTGTCTGCCCGTCCTTGTGTCGTCACCCAATGCCAGAGTGCGAGAATCTCAGCGCTCGATTCCCCGTCCCCGCAGTTGGATCGCAGATCCTATTCCTCCTTGGTCAGCAACCCCACCTTGTCCACGCCAGCATGCCGGGCCACGTCAATCACGTCGGCTACGTACTGAAAATCGACATCGTCGTCGCCGCGCACAAAGGCAACTTTCTCGGCGCGCTTCAGAAAGATTTCCTGTAGACGGGCATCCAGCGCGTCTCTGGGTACCTCTTCATTATTGATCTTCAGCACCGGCGGCTGATCTTTCGCGGTCCAGATGACCTGGATCACGATGGTGCGCGATTGTTCCTCCTCTGGCGTGGACTGCTTCTGTGGTTGCGGGATGAGCGCACGCTCTCCCTTCTTGTCCTGCTCGGATGCCACTACCAGCATGAATACGATGATCAGCGTGAGCAGCACATCGATCAGCGGAGTGACGTTGATTTGTGGACGACACGGATCGCCGCCTGCCATTGAGAATGACATCTTGAACCACCCACCCCTTCTGGCACGCGTGTCTGAAGGATTGGACACCTGTGTGGCGCGGCAAGTTCCCAGTAGTGGCTGAGTTTAAGAAGGAAGCGAGCCAAGCGGGCGATTATTGTGTCGCAAAGAACGCGACACGTCGCGCGGCTCGCCTAGATCCTTCGCAGCGCACAGAACGCTTGCTCCAGGATGACAAACAAACTGAGCCCCTCCCCAGTTCCCGGTTGCGTGACCGCGGTTCCGGCAGGCATCATGGAATCTCCCAGGGCGGCAAAATAGGCATGAATATCCGAACGTCTTCGGTTCTTCTTTTTCTATCAGGTCTGCTGATCGCCTTCGGTGGCGGCGTTCCCGCGTCGGCGCAGGACAACTACGAAATCCAGGTCTATGGTTCAGACATTGTCGCTCCGGGCAATACCATGCTGGAACTGCACTCCAACTTCACGGCCGAGGGGAGCAAAACGACGGTCATCGGAGTTTTGCCCAGCAATCACGCGGAACATGAAACCGTGGAGATTACCCAGGGATTCAACGACTGGTTCGAGACGGGCTTTTACATTTTCACCAGCATTCAGGCGGACGGAAGCTACCAATGGGTCGGCGACCACATCCGGCCGCGCTTTCGGATTCCGGAGAAATGGCATTGGCCGGTGGGCGTGAGTTTGTCGAACGAGATCGGCTATCAACGGGCTGCATTTTCCGCCGACACCTGGACGTGGGAGATCCGGCCGATTGTCGATAAGAAGATCGATCGCTGGTACCTGGCATTCAATCCCGCGATGGATCGCTCGTGGCACGGGCCGAGCGTGCGCCAGGGAGTCGTCTTCTCCCCGAACGCCAAGTTTAGTTACGACTTCACCAAGCGCATTGCCGGCGGCCTGGAATACTACGCTTCTTGGGGGCCGATCACCGGGTTGCTTCCGTTTGCCCAGCAGCAACAGCAGTTTTTCCCCGCCATTGATCTTGATCTCGGTTCGGAGTGGGAGTTCAATTTCGGCGTAGGTGTGGGCGTGACCGGCGCGACGGATCATCTGATCATCAAGTGCATCGTAGGACGGCGGTTCTCCTGGGGACGAAGCAAGAGCAAAGCGGATTAATAGGTCAAGGGTTCATCGCTTCGACTTCGCTCAGGGCAGGCTCTCCCTCGGCGGAAATGAGCCGAGTGTCGGTAAGACGCCTCCTCAAATAGAGGCGGTTGTGCCTTCCCCCGCGGTCGAAAATTTGCTCCCTTCCTCGTATGATCGTCTGATGCCTTCTGCCCCGGCACCGGCAATCGTCTTGAGCTTAGAGGACGCCCGTCATCTGGTAGAGGAACACGCTTCCCGCCTGCGGGCTTCGGGGAAAGAAACCGTGGAGTTGCTCGAATCCATGGAGAGGGTGCTGGCGGAGCCGGTTCTGGCGGACCGCAACTTCCCGCCATTTCCCCGGGCTACACGCGATGGATATGCAGTTCGCGCCGCCGGCCTGGGACAAGTTCCCGCCAAGTTCAAGGTAATTGGCGAGATCAAAGCGGGCGCCGCCGCAGATCCATCGCTTCACGTGCAGCCGGGCCAAGCGGTCGCGATCATGACAGGAGCGCCGGTGCCTCCGGGCGCGGACGCGGTGGTGATGGTGGAGTACACATCGCAAAGTGCCGGGGCAGTCGAAATCTCAAGGGGGCTCACTGCGGGCGACAACATAGTTCCCACGGGCGCGGAGGCCAGGAAGGGCGACCGGTTGCTTGCTTCCGGCATGCGGCTCGATCCTGCGGCGATCGCTGTGGCCGCGTCCGCCGGCAAGTCACATCTGCAGGTCCATCTGAAGCCGCGTGTTGCGGTGCTCGCGACCGGCGACGAACTAGTCGAAATCGATGCTCCGGTGGGACCTACCCAGATTCGCAATTCAAATTCCTATTCGCTGGCGGCGCAGATTCAGGCCGCCGGCGGCGATCCCGTGCTGCTGCCGGTTGCTCCAGACGAGCCCAATCGGCTGCGCGAGTTGATCGCCGAAGGACTGGAATCTGACCTGCTTCTGCTCACCGGCGGAGTTTCCATGGGCAAGTACGACCTGGTCGAGGAGGCGCTCGCGGAATTCCACGCGGAGTTTTTCTTCACCGGAGCGCAGATTCAGCCCGGCCGCCCGATTGTGTTTGGTCGCATTCCGTCCGGCGTAGGCGCCCCCGCCCGCGAAGGCGCTTCCAGCGAGCGCCAGCATGCCTATTTCTTCGGCCTTCCCGGAAATCCGGTCTCGACCATGGTGACGTTCGAGCTCTTCGCCCGTCCGATGCTGGAAGCCCTGGCCGGCATGGCACCGCGAAAACTGGTTTTCCTGCACGCCAGGTTGAAATCAGAAATCAAAACGAAGGCTGGCCTGAAGCGATTCCTGCCCGCCATTCTGTCGGGCGAGTTCGAACACGCCGAGGTCGAACTCGTGCCATGGCAGGGCTCGGGAGACATCGCCGCCACCGCTCGCTCCAACGGTTTGCTGGTAATCCCTCCCGACCGCGAACGAATTCCAGCCGGGGAGTGGGTGCCGGTTCTGAGAAAGTGACAACGCCCATCCGCTAGCAGCCCGCAGCGAAAGTGGGTCCCTGCGCATCAACGCTGAATTGGCCCCGTTTTTCATGCAGGCTATTCACGCGCCGCTGGTAAGATAGGTATTCTCCATGCCGCGCAAGCTTTCTCACTACGACCGCGCCGGAAAAGCCAGGATGGTCGACGTTTCGGCCAAGTCATCGACCAAACGTGAAGCTGCGGCCAGCGCATTCGTCGCACTCACGCCCGGAGTGCTCAAGGCTCTGCCCCGCAATCCTAAGGGTGATCCGTTCGAAGTCGCCCGCCTGGCCGGCATCATGGCCGCCAAACGCACCTCGGAGCTGATTCCGCTCTGCCATCCCCTGCCGCTTTCGCACATTGATGTCACCTTGCGGCTGTGTGAGAATGGTGTCGCGATCAACTCTAAAGTTACGACCACCGCGACCACGGGAGTGGAAATGGAAGCTCTGACCGCGGCCGGTATTGCCGCGCTGACCGTGTACGACATGTGCAAGGCGCTCGACAAGGGCATTGAGATTCGTGAGATTGTGCTCGACCGCAAGTCCGGTGGAAAAAGCGGCGACTATGTCCGCCGCCCGAAGAAGAAATGATGAATTGAGCCTGCATGGCGAACAACGTCAAGCTGTTGCTGGTGGATGATAATCCAATGGTCCTCGGACTGCTCCGTGGCGCGCTCACGCCGCTTGCCGCGGTGACCACAGCGACCGATGCCGCCGACGCGCTGCTCAAAGCCGTCGATGACCCTCCCGACGTGCTGGTCGCGGACTACCGCATGGCGGGCATGGACGGCCGCCAGCTGGTGGAAAAACTCAAGAGCCGGCCCCGTACCGCCGGGGTTGCCGTGATCCTGCTGGCCACTCGCGCCGACATCACCGAGAAGCTGAGCACGGCCGACAACCCGGTTGACGAATTTGTCGAAAAACCGTTTTTCCTGAAGGAAGCGACGCAGCGCATCAAGCGCGTCATCGACAAGATTTCGCTGGAAAAAATGGCCAAGGCCGCGGCTTCCGACGGCGTGCTGCGCGGCAGCCTGCTCCAGATGAACGTGATTGACCTGGTGCAGTCACTGGAAATGGGCCGCAAGAGCGGCGCCCTCACTCTCACCCATGCGGGCGACAAATGCGAACTTTACTTCGTCGAAGGCCAGGTTACCCATGCGGCGTATGGATCGCTGAGCGGGGATCAGGCCGTCTTCAAAGTGCTGCGCTGGACCGACGGCAATTTTGAGGTGAACTTCGGGGGCAAGACGACCCAGCAGACTACCAAGCTGAACACCCAAGGCCTGCTGATGGAGGGGTTGCGCCTGCTCGACGAATCCGCCCGCGACAGCGGCGCGGCCCACGGGGAAGACGATGTCCTGGTCGACTCCTGACCCGCTCCTAGCGGCGGTACTCACCGTCAGTGATTCCTGCGCACGCGGGGAGCGGGAAGACGTCTCCGGCCCGAGCGTGGCTGATTTTCTGCGCACTCGTGGCTTTGCCATCGTGGGTACGCAGATAGTCCCCGACGAAGACTCTGCTATTCAGCAGGCGCTTCTGCGCTGGATGGGCCATGCGCTCCTGGTGGTGACCACCGGGGGAACTGGCGTCGCCCCGCGCGACGTCACGCCGGAAGCTACCCGCGCGGTGTGCGACCGCATGCTCGAAGGGATTGCAGAGCGGATGCGTCTTGAAGGATCGAAGAAGACACCGTTCGCCGCGTTGAGCCGCGGGGTTTGCGGCGTCCGCGGCTCATCGCTGGTGCTGAATTTGCCGGGCAGCCCCAGCGGTGCACTTGACTCCCTCGCCTCGGTAATCGATCTCGTGCCCCACGCGCTGCAGCTCCTCGCAGGCAACACGAAGCACGAAGAACCGCCGGCGGCACCGGGGTAGGTGTCCCCACCCGCCCCGGAGAAGCGTAGGCAATGGCTACTGTACACTGCCCACAAGCTTCTCTACGTCGGCCATTTCCTTGGGTACGCCCGACGAAAGAATTTCCGTCCCGTTGTCCGTAATCAGAATCGTGTCCTCGATCCGGAAATGCATGTGCTTGTCGGGGAATTCCACGATGGGCTCGACGGTAACAACCTGTCCGGCCTGGATCGGCCCGGTTGGCAACAACACGTCATGGGTTGCCAACCCGACGAAGTGTCCCGGGAATCCGTACCACTGCTTTTCCTCACCATATTTTGCGAGCACGGCCTTCCCGGCGTCGGACGCCTGGTCATAGGTGTTGCCGGGCTTCAGCAACGCAATGACGGCCTTCTGGCATTCCAGATCGACGGCGTACCACTTGGCCTGCTCTGGCGTGAATTTTCCGCTGATGTTGAAGGTGCGGGTAATGTCCATGGCGATGTGATCGAGGTCGGCAGCGAAATCGAAAACTACCAGTTGATTCGGCTGAATCTGTTGCCGGTCGCTGAAGTAGTGCCAGGTGTTGATGTTTTCCCCGGTACCCACAATCGCCGGATACGCCCAGCCGGCCGCGCCTCCGTTGCGGAAGACGAAAGCAGCCCGCGCTTCGATTTGGTACTCGTACATCGGAGGGTGGGCGTGCGCGATGGCCTGCTTGATCCCTTCCGCGCTGAGGCTGCCGTTGCGCCGCAACACAGCAATCTCCTGCGGCGTTTTGATGTTCCGCATAGCGTCGATGAACGGCGTCGCATCTTTCTGATGCGCGGCCGGATAGCGCAGTGCGAGTTTCTGGATCGCAGCGCGATCCCCCGGGGTGGGGTCGCCATAGGGATTCGAATATTCACGGCCGTAGTCTGCCCCAACTTCGAAGCGCGCGCCATCCGCCTTGTCCGGGTAGGAAAGTCGCAGCCATAGATCAGTTTCTTTACCCAGCGCAAACGCCAGCATGCCCTCCAGATTGGTAATGGGCAGCACGGCTTTGAATCCGAACTTATCTTTCTGCTCCTGCGTCATGGCAAGGAGATTCGCCCCGTAGACCTGCTTCACGCGCGAACTTTGTTCGGGCTCGAAGATCGCCGCATTCCCCTTGCTGATGTCCATCACCAGAACCGCACCGGGATCGGACAAGCCCGTGTAGTAAAAGAAATCGTTGTCCTCGCGGTAATGGTTCGCCTCCGGCAGAACATTCCGCGCGAACAGAATGAGGTATCCCGCCTTGAGCTGCTTGGCCAGTTCCTGACGCCGCCGGGCAAACTCCTGCGGTCCGCCCAGGTCGCTGATGTAAGCCGGATCGGTGTACTGCGCGAACGCCGGCAAAACCACAAGCAACACTACGAATCCAACCACAATGCGAATCCACCACGATGAAGTAAGTTTCATGTTCTTCTCCTGAAAATTCGATTGATTTTCATGCGCCGTGAGAGAGCCCAAGCTACGACGTTTCGGCCGCTGCTAAACCCGCAACTCCACCACGGTCGCCCCGCCGCCACCTTCGTTTTGTGGAGGCTCGGAAACTGTCTCCACGTGCGGATGCTGGCGCAGAAGCTCCCGCAGGGCCTTTCTCAGAATTCCCATACCGCTGCCATGCACCACTCGCACCCGCGGCAGTCCGGCCAGAAACGCCCGGTCCACAAATCGTTCGACTTCGCGCGCGGCCTCGTCGACCGTGCGGCCAATCACGTTGATCTCCGACGGAACATTTTGATTTTCCCGTTCCAGCGAAACCGAAATTCCGCGCGCCCGTGCCGCGTTGACCGGAGACTCCGCCGCCCGCGTCAGCACTTCGGCGATATCCTCCCGTGCGATCTTCATCTTCATCGCGCCAATCTCCACTTCGAAGTGGTTCTCGTCGATGCGGCGCGAAACCAGCGCTGGACGCCCCACCGACTTGAGCTTGACCGTATCTCCCTGGGAAACATGCTTCACCAGCTGCGGCTGTGCATGAGGATCACCCTGATCGGCGCCGGTACTGTGCGCCACAATCGTCGAATCAAATTGCTCGCGAAACTCCCTGCGCAGCTTGGAAATCCGGCGCTCCGCATCCTTCGACAGCTTCTGCGCGGCGGCGCGGTCCTGCACCGCACTGACTGCCTCACGCGCATGGTACTCAAAGTCGCGCAGCAGGCTGTCCAGCTTCTTTTCCATCTCTTTGACTTTCGCCTGCTGCTCTTTCTTCCCTTCGCTGGCCAGGCGGTCTTTCTCCCGCTGCAACTCTTCCTCGCGTTTGCGCAAGCGCAGTCGCGCCGCCTCCGCCTCGCGCAGATCCGCATGCAGGCGGTCCAGGAACTCGCTCACGTCGCGCGCCTGCGAACTGAGCCGCGCACGCGAAGCCTCGATGATCGACGGATTGAGCCCCAGCCGCTGCGCAATGTTGATTCCCGCGGAAGCCCCAGGCACGCCGATCCGCAATTCATACGTGGGCTGCAGCGTAGTTTCGTTGAAACCCACCGAGGCGTTCACCACTCCCGCCGTATTTGCGCCAAAAATCTTCAGTGAAGTATGGTGCGTGGAAATGATGGTGACGCAGCCGATCCGGCGGAAGTGCTCGGCGATGGCGACGGCCAGTGCCGCGCCTTCTTCCGGGTCGGTCGCCGACCCCAACTCATCCAGCAATACCAAAGAGTTGGACGTGGCAGCCCGCGAAATGAAATCAATGTTGGTGACATGGGCGGAGAACGTCGAAAGATTCTGCTCGATCGATTGGTAGTCGCCGATATCCGCCAGCACCGCGTCAAAGATGGGAAACTCCGCCCGGCCGGCTGGAACCGGAATCCCGGACTGCGCCATCAGGGCCAGCAGCCCAGCCGTCTTCAGAGCCACGGTCTTTCCCCCGGTGTTCGGCCCGGTGATGATCAGTTCTCGCGCCGCGCTTTCCAGTTCGATGCAGGTCGGAACGATGGTCGCGCCCTTGCCCTTGAGATTCCGCTCCAGCAAGGGATGGCGCGCCTGGATCAGAATGAGACCACGTGGGGACGGGTGCCCTTGTCCGTCCGGGGCTGGCGCAGCCTGCCCAGCGGCACTCAGCACGACTGCGACGCAATTGTAATCATCCGCGAACCGGGCCTTGGCAAACTGCAGTTCGAGCTCACTCAGGACCTCGGCCGTGACTAGAATCGCCGAAGAGTGTTCTCCGATCCTCCTGGTCATCTCTAAAAGGATGCGATGGATTTCCGCCTGCTCTTCGTCCATCAGCCGAACCAGTTCGTTGTTCTGTTCGATGGTTTCCAGCGGTTCCATAAACACGGTCTGCCCGCTCGAACTGGCTCCGTGGACCACGCCCTGCACCCGCCGCTTTTGTTCGACCTTCACCGGGATGACGAAGCGCTCGCCGCGGATCGTCACCAGTTCCTCCTGGAGCGTTCCGCCTTCCGACAAACGCCGCAAGTAGCCGCGCAGCGATTCCTGGATCTGCCGCCGCTGCTTCTCGGTTTCGCGGCGAATCCGCGCCAGTTCCGGCGATGCCCGGTCATCCAGCGTGCCATCCGGCAGGATCTTGTTGCGGAAGGCGCGGAGAAAGTCCGTGAAATCCAGGATCTCCGATGAAAGCCGCGCCACCGCTTTCCACCCGCTTCTCATCGCCGCCGGTGGACTGAGTGAAATCTCGCGCCATTCGGCCGCTCGATCCACCACTGCGACCACGTCGCGAATCTCGGCGATCTCCAACGCAGCGCCAGAAATTCCTGACTTCTCCACCAGCCGGGACACGTCGTGCAGTCCCGAAAAGTCGAATCGTCCACCCACTCGCCGGAACTCCCGAATTTCCGTCGTCAGTAGTTGTTGGTTTTCGATCCAGGTCCGGTCGGTGGAAGGCGTAAGCCGCGCAATTCGATCCTGTCCCAGTGCCGATTGTGTATACCCGCGCAACAGATCGAGGAACGAATCGAATTCCAGCACCGGGGCGCTGGTGTGGGTAAGTGGGCTGGGAGGCATCGCAACTATGTTACAGCAATCGACCACGGCCCAAGGCCGTTTCGCACGTTTCTGGCTAGTGCGTCAGTGATGGGAATCACAAGAACAAGCAATCGATGAAACGGCGATTCTAGGCGGCCAGCGAGCAGTCTGGCCTGTTAGAATCAGCGGGTGGAGACAGATGTTTCCCAAGGGTAATCACCATGGCCTTTCCCATCACACGGCTTCGCCGCCTCCGTCAAAATGAGCAGCTTCGTTCTCTGGTTCGTGAAACCCAACTTACTCCCGGCGCTTTTGTTTACCCCATGTTTGTCTGTCCGGGAGAAGGCGTGCGCAAGGCGGTGGGATCCATGCCCGGTGTGTTCAACCTTTCGGTGGACGAGGCGGTGAAAGAGGCCGCACTGGTGCAGTCTCTGGGGGTGCCGTCCGTCATTCTGTTTGGCCTGCCGGAAAAGAAAGATGAGGTCGCCACCGGCGCCTGGGCAGAGGATGGCATTGTGCAGCAGGCCGCTGGCGCCATCAAGCGTGAATTGCCCAAGCTGCTCATCATGGGCGATGTTTGCCTATGCGAGTACATGTCGCACGGTCATTGCGGAATCGTACGGGCGGTACCACCGCAGTCGCTTGGCGCCGCCGTTGCCGCACCGCCTGCGGCCGCAACCGATTTCGAGATCGTGAACGATGCCAGCCTCGAACTCCTGGCCAAAACTTCTGTTTCCCTCGCCCAGGCGGGAGTCGACATCATCGCTCCATCGGACATGATGGACGGCCGTGTCGGAGCCATTCGCAAAGCGCTTGATGCGGCCGGTTTGATCAATACGCCGATTCTTTCCTACGCGGCCAAGTTCGCTTCCGGATTCTACGGCCCGTTCCGTGAAGCTGCCGACTCGGCGCCCCAATTCGGGGACCGCCGCTCCTATCAGATGGACGGCGCCAACCTGCGCGAAGCCATGCGCGAGATCGCACTGGATATCGAAGAGGGCGCGGACATGATCATGGTGAAACCCGCCATGCCTTATCTGGATGTGATTGCGGCCGCTCGCGAGCGCTTCGACTTGCCGCTCGCCGCCTACCAGGTTTCCGGTGAGTACGCCATGATCGAGGCTGCCGCCCGCAATAATTGGATCGATCGGGACCGGGTGATGATGGAATCGCTGCAGTCCATCCGTCGCGCCGGCGCCAGCATCATCCTCACGTACCACGCGAAAGACGCAGCGAAGCTGCTGGGGTAGAGGAAAGAATGCGGGTGCCCTATCCTAAAGGGAGCGCCCTTTGCGACGTTAGGGTGGGGTAGTCGCTCAACGCGCCATCACCGGCACATCCGTCTTCACCGCCCAGACGAGCGCGATCACCCAGCCAATCGCTGTCCATCCGAGGAAGAAGTTGAGCAGCAGGATCGACATCGCGTCCCTTTTACTCCGCGCGAAGGCAATGATCGCCGGCAAGAAGTACAGCAAGAATCCGAAGCCGAAAATCGGGAAGAAGAAAAGACCGAGGAAATGCATGGGTTGTCACCTCCTGCTGAATAGAGTCTAGCACTGCCGCCCCTACGATCAAGGATACGCGCTTCCCTCCCCTCCGGTTCCCGAATCCTAAAGCGCTGTCGTAGAATCACTTGTTTGAACGGTTGTCATCATTCCTCTCAGGGAGCTTACTTTGCCGGAAACTACTTACGATATCGCCATCATTGGCAGCGGTCCTGCCGGATACACCGCCGCCATCCGCGCCGGGCAACTCGGCCTCAAAACAGCTCTGATTGAAAAAGACGGCTTTCTCGGCGGAACCTGCCTGCACGTGGGCTGCATCCCCACCAAGGCGCTGTTGTTCAACGCCGAGCTCTGGGACCACCTGAAAGACGCCAAGGAGTTCGGCATTGAAGGCGTCGACGCGCGCAAGCTGAACTGGGCCACGGTTCAGGAGCGTAAGTCAAAGATCGTCATTAAGCACGCCAAGGGCCTCGAATTCCTGATGCGCAAGAACAAGGTCGAGACCATCAAAGGCTATGGCCAGCTCACCGGCCCCGCGCAAAATGGAGTGCACACGATAGAGGTCAAGGACAGTGCGGGCAAAGCAACCGGCGTGAAGGCGAAGCACGTCATCCTGGCCACAGGTTCGGAAGCTCGGATGATCCCCGGCCTGCCAAACGATCCAAAGATCCTGACCAACATCGAAATTCTCGGCTTGAAAGAGGTTCCCAAATCTCTGGTGATCGTCGGTGCCGGCGCGGTCGGAGTGGAGTTCGCTTCAATCTTCCGCTCGTTCGACGCCGAGATCACGATCATCGAGATGCTGCCACGCCTGGTGCCGGTTGAAGACGAAGAAGTTTCCAAGGAGCTTGCGCGCGTCTACCGCAAGCGAGGCATCAATTTTCATACCGACGCGAAGGTGGAGAAAGTGGAAACCACCAAGAATGGAGTCGCGGTCACATTTACCGTGGGCGGAAAACAGCAGAAACTGGAAGCAGAGAAGATTCTGATTGCCGTCGGCCGCAAACCGCGTACCGAGAACATCGGTCTGGAGAAAACGAAAATCAAGCCCGACCGCGGGTTCATCAAAACCGACAGCTGGATGCAGACCGCTGAACCTGGCGTCTATGCCATCGGCGACATCGTGCTCGGAACGCCGCAACTGGCGCATGTTGGAGCCATGGAAGGCATTGTTGCTGTCACCCGGATCGCCGGCAAGCCGGCCAAGCCCATCAACCCTGAACACATTCCGAACGCAACGTACTGCCATCCGGAAATTGGCAGCGTGGGTTTGACCCAAGTGAAAGCGGAAGAGCTTGGCTACAACGTGAAAATTGGTAAGTTTCCGTTTACGGCTAATTCCCGCGCTTCGATTGTCGGGCAGCACGAAGGCTTCATCAAGATTGTTTCGGATGCCGAGTACGGCGAGATTCTGGGCGTACACATCATCGGCCCGCAAGCGACGGAGTTGATCGCGGAAGCGGTCGCCGCCATGGAGTTGGAAGCGACCGCGGAGGACCTGGCTTGGACCATCCATGCGCATCCGACGCTGTCGGAAGCCATGCTGGACGCATCAAATAGTGTGTTTGGCATGGCGATCAATGCGTGAGGGTGCTCACAAATGAAGGTGCGGGATGTTCTGAAGATGCTCGATGAAGACGGATGGTATTTGGATCGAACTCGCGGCAGCCATCGTCAGTACAAGCATCCTGCAAAGCCGGGGCTTGTTACGGTACCGGGCAAACCCAACGATGACTTGGGGCCTGGCACACTAAATAGTATTCTGAAGCAGGCAGGTTTGAAGAAATGAAAAAATATCTGATCGTTATTGAGGAAACCAGCACTGGCTACTCCGCCTACTCACCTGACCTTGATGGTTGCGTGGCCACCGGGGCAACTCGCCATGAAGTCGAATCCCAGATGCAGGAAGCAATCGCCTTTCACCTCGAAGGCATGGCCCGCAATGGGCAGCCCCTGCCTGAGCCTCACACGTATTCTGCCTATGTGGAGGTCAGTGCTCAGTAGCCCAAGCCGGCAACGCGTAAAGGGGCGCTGCGGATTCGCGCGGGTTTCGCCAGATAAGAAGGGTCGACTCTGATCCTCGTTGATCCGCGAAAATCTGTGGCGGACATTTCATGATCTCCGTCCTCCAACTCGGTGTTGTTGACTATGCTACCGGCCTGCGCCTGCAACAGCGCCTCGTCGAACTGCGTAAGGACGACCGCATCGGAGAGGTGCTTCTGCTCCTGGAGCACCCGCAGGTGATCACTCTCGGCCGCAACGCGAAGGCTGCCAACGTCATTGCCGCGCCCGATCTGCTCCAAGAGCGCGGCGTGGAAGTCCATGAGTGCGATCGCGGCGGCGATGTCACCTTCCACGGCCCCGGCCAGATTGTGGGCTACCCGATCTTCGATCTGCACGGCTTCCCTTCGGTCGATGAACATCGTAAGACTCTTGGCGCTGTCGAGTACGTCCGGCGTCTGGAAGAAGTCCTCATTCGTACTTGCGCCGATTTCGGCATTCCGACGAAGCGCATTCCCGGTCTCACCGGCGTATGGATTGCATGCACGTGCGGACAGCCGCCCTCGGCGGTCCAAGTCGAGCAGAGTTCGACAGCAACCTCTGTCGAGGCCAAAATCGCCGCTCTCGGAGTGCATATTTCCCGCGGTGTGACTTCCCACGGTTTCGCGCTCAACGTAAACACCGACCTCAGCTTCTTCGACCTGATTGTTCCCTGCGGAATCACCTCAAAGCCCGTAACCTCGATGCATAAAGAACTAGCCAAGCCAGTCCCCATGCAGGACGTTGCTCACTCCATCTCGCGTAACTTCGGCGTAGTTTTCGGCACGCAGATGCTCTGGCTTGAGACGCTCGACGATCTTCTGGGACACTCCGTCGGTGTGCCTATGAAGCCTCCCGCAGAATTACGGGAACTGCATCAGGAAGAGGACATTTTTCTGGCATGACGGGTATGCCCCGAGAGCGTTGAGCGCATTTGGCCAAATTCCCCGATCCGCGTTAGCATCTTCTGAGACCAATCGCCGCGATCATCATGGCCAAGAAAAATAACAAGAAGACCGCAACCAAAACTCCCGCTCAATCCTCGAATGGCCGAGGCGACCGCCGTTCCTCCCCAGCGCCTGCGAACACTTCGCAGCGGACGTACACGATCCCCGATCATCGTCTGGAAAAGCCAGCCTTTACCCTGCGCCAGGTGCGCGTGGGAGACACGGTTCGCTATGAAGTCGAAGGCGATCTGAGCGCCTCGGTTCCACCCATCCGCGAATCGAAATATCTCGACAAGCGCCAACACATCGAAATCTATCGCTGGATGCTGCTGAACCGCCGAATGGAAAGCGCGCTGGAGAATCTTTACAAGCAAGGCAAAGTAGTCGGTGGCGTCTACTTCGGACTTGGGCAGGAAGCTTGCTCGTGCGCCTCCGCCTATGCTCTCCGCAAAGACGAATGGCTTGGCCCCATGATCCGCAATCAGGGGTCGCTGCTGGTTCGTGGCTTCTCCGCCCGCGACATCATGATGCAGTACATGGCCAAAGCCGGATCGCCCACCAAGGGTCGCGACGCCTCTTCGCACTTCGGCGACATCAAAGATCGCAACGTGGTCGCGCCTATCTCTACTTTGGGTGACCTGATTCCCGTGCTCGCTGGAGTCGCTCTCGGCGCCCGTTTGCAGGGCCGCAATATCGCTGTCATGACCTACATCGGAGACGGTGGGCAATCCACCGGTGTCACTTACGAGGGCATCAACTTTGCGGCGGTGCAGAATCTCGGCCTGGTGCTCTTTGTCGAAAACAATCTCTGGGGATATTCCACACCGGCCGACATGCAATTTCGCGTGAAGGATCTTGCCGAGCGCGCCATCGCCTACGGAATTCCGGGCGTGATTGTCGACGGCACCGACGCTTGCCAGATTTACGACGCCGCTCATGAAGCCTGCGAACGCGCTCGGCGCGGCGAAGGTCCCACGCTGATCGAAGCGAAAATGATGCGCATGAAGGGCCACGCCATCCACGACGCCGCCGAATACGTTCCCAAGCCGCTGTTTGAATACTGGCGCAAGCGTGATCCCATCGCCAGGTTTGAACATTATCTGGTGAACGTGAAGGGGTGGCTGACTTTAAAGCAGAATGAAGATTTGATTGCAGACGTGGAGCGAGAACTGGAAGCCGACCGTGACTTCGCCGTGAACTCGCCGATGCCCAAGCCGGAAAGTGCAGTGGGAGGAACATGGTGCGAGGTGGGATGCCACGAGGTGAAACCGAAGTATGGCGTGCCGAAGGCGAAGGCCGTCAAATTAATTGCGATTAAACAGTCTGAAGCGACGCTTCACTTTAAGTAGCGGACCGCAGCCGGAAGTTGCAAGCCAGGAGCTAAGAACCAAAAAGCAAACATGCCTCAACTCACCTATCTCGAAGCCATCCGCCAGGGAATCTGGGAGGAAATGGAACGTGATCCCGCCGTCTTCTGCATCGGCGAAGACATCGGCATCTACGGCGGGGCGTTCAAAGTCACCGACGGTTTCATCGACCACTTCGGGCCCGAGCGCGTCATCGACACGCCTATCGCCGAATCTGCCATTGTAGGCGCGGCTTTCGGCGCATCGCTCACCGGTTTGCGGCCGGTGGCCGAATTCCAATTCATGGATTTTCTTCCTTGCGCCTTTAATCAGATTGTGAACATGGCAGCCAAGGCGCACTACCGCTGGGGCGCGCCCGCGCCCATGGTCATCCGCGGGCCCAGCGGTGGTAACGTCCACGGCGGCCCGTTCCACTCACAGAATCCCGAGATGTGGTTCGTGCACGCGCCCGGCCTGAAAGTGGTGTGTCCGGCCAGCGCCTACGATGCCAAGGGCCTGATCAAGGCCGCCATTCGCGACAACAACCCCGTCATATTCTTCGAGCATAAGTACCTTTATCGCAGGATCAAAGAGGAAGTTCCGGCCGGGGATTACGTGGTGCCGCTGGGCAAGGCGCGCATTGCCCGCCAGGGCTGCGACCTGAGCATTATCACTTTCGCGGCCATGGTCCACGTGGCGCTGGAAGCCGCCAGCATCTTGGCCAAGGAAGGCATCGATCTCGAAGTGCTTGACCTGCGCACCCTCTCGCCGCTGGACCGTGAAGCCATCGCGCAGACGGTCCGCAAGACGAACAAAGTCATCCTGCTTCACGAACACGTTCGTACCGGGGGCATTGCCGGAGAAATTGCGGCGGTGATCAACGAAGAAGCTTTCGACGACCTCGACGGTCCCATCGTTCGCATCACCGCGCCCGATTCCCCGGTTCCATTCTCGCCGCCACAAGAGGAAGTTTTTCTTCCCAAGGTGAGCGACGTGGTTCGCGAAGCGCGCCGGCTTAAGGCATACTGACATTGTGCGGCGCGGCGCTTTGGGACCGCGAGTTTAGTAAATCCATGCAGGCGCGAGCCTCCTCGCTCGTGCCGCTGCGTACGAGAGAGAAATCGCAATGCGCAACTTTATCCTTGGGGTGGTGGTCGCGCTGTTGGCAGCCGTTGTCGGCGGTCTGGCCATCGCCAATCTTGGTTTGTTCCCCACCAATGCGGATGCCGTTCCGCCCGCTCTGGAGAGCCGTATCGCCATGAGTTCCCTCGACGCTTCCATGGACCGGCACGCTCCCCGCGTCAGCAATCCCGTCACTCCGACCGACGAAAACCTGATCGACGGCATGAGGATCTACACCATGAATTGCTCGGTATGCCACGGGACGCTCGACAACAAACCCAGTCCGCTGGAGAAATCGTTCTACCCGCCGGTTCCACAATTGATCCTCGCCCCACTGGATGATCCTGAATGGCACATCGATTACGCAGTACGCACCGGAGTCCGTTACACCGGCATGCCCGCGTGGAGCAAGGCGCTCAGCGACCAGGATATCTGGAAAGTGGTGGCATTCCTTTCACGCATTCAGAAGCTGCCGCCGAAGGTTCAGGATTACTGGAAAACTGCGTATGGTGTGGGGCCTCTGCCCGCAGGCCACGCAATGGGAGATATGCCCTGACTTCTGCTGCGTTCCCGCAAGCTTCGCTATAATAAAAAGTCGCGTTTGCCCCAGGTTTGTGCATGGGGCCGCGGGTGAGAGGAATTATGCCGACCGACATTGTCATGCCGCAGATGGGCGAGTCGATTTTTGAAGGGACCATTACCAAGTGGCTGAAGAAGCCTGGCGATAAAGTGCAGCGCGACGAGCCGCTGTTCGAGATCTCCACCGACAAAGTAGACGCCGAGATCCCCGCGCCGGCCTCCGGGGTGTTACAGGACATCAAAGTCGGCGAAGGCAATACCGTCCAGGTGAACACCGTGGTCGGCACCATCGGAGACGGTGACGGCGCCGTTGCTTCGGCTCCTGCCAAAGCCGCCGCGCCTGCCCCCGCGCCCGCCGCTTCGGCAAAAACGGAACCCGCTCCGTCCAAGCCTGTAGCCGTTGCTCCGCAGCCGGCAGCACCTTCCGTTGAAGAGGACGAGCACGCCCGCTCATCACCTCTGGTTCGCAAGATCGCCCGTGAGCACAACGTGAACCTCGCTCAAGTCACCGGCACCGGACTCGGCGGCCGCATCTCCAAGCAGGACATCATGGCGTTTCTGGAGCGCGCACAGGCCGGCCCGGCGCCCGCGGCCCCCACCAGCTCACCTGCGGCTGCCGCCCGTCCAGCCACTCCTGCTCCGGCGGCCATCCCCGGCGATCTTGTGCCCATGACTCAAATGCGCAAGATCATCGCCCAGCGCATGATCGAGTCCCGCCGCACCAGCGCTCATGTGCACTGCATGTTCGAAGTCGATCTCACAAAGATCGTGGCAATCCGCAATAAGACCAAGAATGCTTTCGAGCAGCGTCACGGCGCGCGTCTGACCTTCATGCCGTTCTTCGTCCGCGCTGCGATCATCGGCTTGCAGCAGTTCCCTATTGTCAACGCTTCCGCCGAAGGCGAGAACGTCCGCTATCACCGTCACGTCAACGTGGGAATTGCCGTAGCCCTCGACTGGGGATTGATCGTTCCGGTGCTGAAGAACGCCGACGAACTCAACTTCCTCGGCCTGCAGCGCGGCATCACCGACCTGGGGGAGCGCGCCCGCTCCAAGAAACTCAAGCCGGAAGAGGTCGAAGGCTCCACCTTCACAGTGACCAATCCCGGCCAGTTTGGCGCGGTGTTCGGACTGCCCATCATCAATCAGCCCAACTCCGCAATCATGGGAGTCGGCGGCATCACCAAAGTGCCGCTGGTCGTGACCGATCCCGAGGGCAATGATTCCATCGCCATCCGCTCGGTGGTTCACCTGACGCTGGGTTACGACCACCGCATCATCGACGGCGCGGTGGCCGATCAGTTCATGGCTTTTGTGAAGAAGACGCTGGAGAACTGGAGCGAAGAGGTAGGGTAGTCGCAGGAGAAAGCAAGCGTCTTCGCCGGCGGCTCACGCCTGTGGAGTCAGAGCCGAAACCGCGGAACCCGCTTGCGCTCTTGCCCACACCGAAGCGTTCAGGCACTGCACGGTTCCATCCACGATCTTCGACAAGCCGTCCTTGAACTTGGTTTGATCCACGATGTCGCGGCTCATCGCGGCATCGCCCGTCGACAGAGCCGACTCCAGAAAAGAGATCACCGCGTCTTTCTTTTCCACTCCTGAGCGGTGGCTCAGCAAGCCTTCAATGCTGGTGATAATTCCGGGGACGAATGCAATCGCTTGCAACAGCTTCGATAGAAATATCATGTTTGCTCCTCTTTCGTTTTTTGATTGAAATTGTTTGTTACGCGAAAACTTCTGGGCATGGATCCGCGTTCTCTGAAGGGGCGCGGGTTGACTTGTAGTCGTAGAGACGTAGCGGGCTACGTCTCCGGCCGGAGCCACAAGACGTTGCCAGTAGCGTCCCTCCGATATCCCGTTGAGCGATGACACACGCTCTACTTTGTCCGCAGAAACCTCCGGGTCTCATTCTCATGGGTCAGCAGCAGGCGCTTGATGTCCGCCTGGCCGTCGCGAAGCTGTGCCAACTCAACCTCCAGACGAATTCGCGCCTCGGTGTTGGCGGCAGCAACCTTCTCCACGGTCGTTACCCGCACCCTCGTCGCTTCAATCTCTGCGTCCTGCCGCGACGAGTTCCGCGCCTCCTGAATGACGTAGCCGGCGAGGGAAAGCAGGATCGCACCCAGGGCTGCGAGGCCCTTGAAATCAAGGCTTGCAAAGCTGCTATTGTCGTAGGTGACTTTTGCAGCAGCTCGCAGCGGTTGAATGACCGCTTCCAGGCGGGACAACGCCTCACGTACCTCGAGTTGAAAATCGTTGTCGCTGTGCCGCACCACCAGCGGTTGACTTCCGGCGCTACCGCGTTGCCGGCGCTTGTTCAGAAGCTCCTCTTGGACTTCCTTCATAACGGATAATCCACATGGAGCGCAGCCGCGTAGCGTGAATACTTCGGCGGTACGGAACCATCATACTGACGCAAATAGCAGGTTTGCGTGCGCGACAGTCGGGGCAGGGTGAAGGTTCGCGTTCCGAACCGCCCGGTCAGGTTGCGATCGTTATCCGGGCCCCACCCGGCATCGCTCCACCGCACCTCACATCCGCCGCCGTTCGGCAGGGCAATTCCCGCATCCACGCTCACCGTGGTCGAGGTGACCTGCGTGACTTCCGCCGTGGTCAGGTCCGTCAGATAGGCACTGCCGATTTGCGCATTCGCGAACGCGGTTACATCCAGTGAGCCCATTATGCGGGCGGCTTCAAATTCAAACGAAAACGCCGGATCGGCAGCCTGGGTGAATGCGATCTTGTAGAAGCTGCGGTCTCCCTCCAGATCTTGGATGGAAATATCCACTCGCTGCACTACCGCCTGAAACGCAACCTTGCAAGCAGGGATGGTTACGGCCAGCGCGTCTCCGGGGAAAATATCACTGGCTCTGCCAGGAAGGAAATCGCTCCACGCCTGGTACTCCCCGGCCCAAACCGGTCCCGCCGAATCATCAAGGATTGCCAGCGCGGCATTCTCGCAGTCGGCCGCAGTTCGTGCCAAAGGTAGTTTCACGTGGCGGACAGCAGCATGCACTCCATTGTCCGTACCTTGCTGTTCGGCGGCAATGCTGGCGGGGTTCGTAACCCTAGCCACAGATCTCCCCGATCCGCGATAGTAGACTTCAATCAACTCATTGGCAGAGGGCACATACGCGGAGAAAAAGTCCAGAGTCGCATTCAAGGTCAGCGTACATTCAGCCCCATCCCTCAGCGCTCCGACCAGGCGCGGGCGGTACCCTTGCCCCGGGAGCGCGCTGCGCACCTCGACGTCAGGTGCTTCTCCAATCCACGTGAATGCCAGCGAACACTCCAGGTTCGATGAATTAATGACCGCATAAGCGCAATACCCCGGAGCGCTCGAAATGACGCCGTCCCACAACACTGTCGAAGGCGCGACCTCGGTAGCCGGATTCCCAGGGTCAATCTCATGCACCTCAAGCACGATGCGGACATCCGCCGGAACCTAGGCTCCGCCGAGTCCCGCACCCGCGGCATGAACTGAGGAATGAAAGGTCTGCTGCCGCCGGAAGATCTCTCTCGAGTATATGCGCGTCGTAAACACATAATGATGGCCGCTCACCGTGGTCATCACCGGGCCGGTGCTGACCCCGTTCACCAGGGCCTGGATATTGGACTGACTTCCATTCGGTGTGATCAGGAATCCCGCCAGGCAGCCGGGAATGGAAATGCCCCCCGCATAGAGTCCCCCAATGACTCCGGAAGATGGAGCATTCAGCATCACGTCGCCATGCCGCAGAATTAAGGCGCCGCCGAGTTCCGCCTGTTCGATGAACTGCACCGTGGTAGCACCGTCCACCCCGGTTCCGCCTGTAATTTGCAGCTTTCCGCCGCCCACCGAAACCGCGCCTCCGGGATCGGTCACGACCCACGAAGCCGGATCGAGCGGCGCCGCTGAGTATTCCTCATCCAGCAGAGTCTTGCTGGTCTTCAGAAAAGGATTCTGGGAAAGATAGAACTTTCCCGTGAGACCATCGCCCACAAAGTAATCCTTCACGTAATCTTGCGGCTCCATTTCTCCAATCACCGTCACATCGTTGATCAAACCATCCGCTGCCTTCAGTCGAA
Source organism: uncultured Acidobacteriota bacterium (assembly GCA_963715675.1). Classification (GTDB taxonomy): domain Bacteria; phylum Acidobacteriota; class Terriglobia; order Terriglobales; family Acidobacteriaceae; genus DASVWZ01. The sequence goes on along the minus strand of OY970265.1, from coordinate 5,015,854 downwards.
GCGTGTCCGGCGAAAAGTCCGGATCCGTCTGGCTGAGCGTATACGCGTTTTGTCCCAAAGGCGCCAGACTCAAGGCGGCATTCTCTAACCGGTAACTGGCGCGCGCTTGGATCGCGATTTCCGCCGCATGTTGTGACCAGGTTTTCTGGGGATCAGGAGCATATCCCGCAAACTTGTCCAGACCCTGCACGCCACTGGTGTCGATAGACGTTCCGGCCAGATCCTGGGTCAACTGCCGGAGCGCGTCTCCCGCGCTCCGGTTAGCGAAAGGGTAGTCGTTCGGCAATCGCTTCTGATTAGGCTTGATCTCATCACTCTCCACGAGTAGGTCGTAACGGTAGACCGGTCCCTGCTCGCCCCATCCCAGGTACTCAAAGGCGGGTGGCTGCTTCAGGTATCCGCTGAATACGTCTTGACCATTGGTCTTGCCTATCAGGACCCTCGCTCCCGCCGCTGGTACTACGAAATCCGGTGTGCTCGCCACCAGGCTGATGCGCATCTCGTAAGGCTTGTTCTGTAACCGGGCTACCTGTGGTACCCGCGTTCCGTCAATCGCAGCGGTGTAGTCACGCAGACCTGCGCCATCGAAGTTATCGATCTGGAGTTTCATGTTGACAAGTCTCGCCGTTCACAAATTCTTTACTAACCAGTTCTGAATCTAATGGAGAGGCGAAGCGGAACAGCGCATAAACGCACAAATTCCTTATTGCGGGAAAATCGGTAATGGCACTCGTGCCATTACGTCCTCGAACATCATTCCGCGCCTCAGCGTCCAGTGCTTGTATCAGGGCACGGCTTCAGCCGTGCCGAATGACACATGCCCCACGCTCCCTCGAGCGGGCTTCAGCCCGTCGAGGAACGATATACACTCACCACATGGACTCGGACGCCGACGATCCCCTGCACGTCTATTTGCGTGAACTCAGTGCCATCCAACCCCTCGCTCCGGGCGAGGAAGCCGATCTGCTCCGGCGCATTCGCGGTCCCCGCGATAACCGCTCGGAAGCCGCTGCGAGACGCCTAGTTGAAACCCACCTCTCATTGGTCGTATCGATTGCAGAAAAACACTCTTCCGCCGGTATTCCCACGCTGCACTTGCTTCAAGAGGGCACCTGCGGCCTGATGTACGCGGTCGACAACTTTGCGGCGAACTTCACGACCCCTTTTTCCGATTACGCCTCCGCCTGCATCGAACGCGCCATTTCACAAGCTGTCGCCCAATCGCGATCCCCGCAAACCAAAGACCATGAGCCAACAACTGGGAACTGACAACTGCCCTAATACACCGCAGCCATTCTCGCGGGAAAATAGCTGCGGTAGCAGACGGCAATCTGACCGTCGTTTTCATCCACATGCGGCATCGCCTGGAAAGCCGCATGTAGGGCCAAGGCCGCCATCGGCTTCTCGATCGGAACTTCTTCTTCTCTCGGAAACACTTTCGTCGTCCTCTGCAGCGTGAAGGAATCCATCGGCATGGAGGTTCGCAACGAGGTCGTGGGGCTCAACCGTGGATAGTGAAAGCACACCCGTCCGCCGGCATTTTCTTCCGCCACGAACAGCGCCGACCATTCCTGAAAGAATGATCCGCCCTCCCGGTCAACGAACGCGATGACCTTTTGTACGCCCCCGAGGTTCTGCGGAAGCCCTCCCAGCAGCGGTTGCGAAAGCAACAGAGCCGTCGTCGTGATCTGCGCCACGCGCCCCACATTGAATGTCACTCGGCGAACATAATTCGGATCGCGATTCACATCAGCCGGATCCTGCACGTACGCCGCTGCGATTCCCGTGCCCACATATCCCGTCTGCTGCTGGTAGTCGGAATCCACCGCAATCACATCGCCCACCGAGAAACCGCTCACTGCTCCCTGGCCCAGCACGACCTGGCTGGCCGTCGAACCGGGAAGCACCGCAACCGCGGCCAGCGGTGTGCCTCCGGAAGGTTGCGGAGCGGCGCTGGGATCGGTTCCCAGAACATTCATGTGTTCCGATCCGCCGGCCAGCGCCATTTGCAGTTTGCCCCACTCCCGAAAATCGAACTCGACTTGCACATCCAGCGCGCCGCGAACCTGCGTCACCGGCGCTCCCCTCACACCCGCACGCAGAAATTCCGCGCCGGTTCCACAAGAGCGCTGAAAGTTGTCAATCCATCCCAGATCGAGCCACGGCGCCGGCGGCGCATCCAGAGGAAACAATCCGTACTTTCCCGGATCGAAAAGCGTTGGCGTGCCGCTGGCCTGATTCATGACTGCAAAATATGCCCGTACTCGCCGCGAGATCGGAACCATCCCCGGACGGATCGGTGAAGTGCTCATGGCAAATTGGCCTCCGGATAGAAGAACACCTTTAGGCTCGCGCTTCGTTCCAGCCGGACTCCTTGGCTTCCTCGCGGCAAACCTTCAGTCTTCGGTGCTTCACTGCCCACCACTTTGCCGAAGAACGGCTCACTCCAGAAAATGTCCGTCCCCAAATCCGCACTCGGTGCTTGGCTGTAGTCGCGTTTTGCGGCCGACGCCGGCTGGCACATACTTAACAACTCCATATCCAGGCCGGCCAAAGTACGGCCTCGATCCACGCCGCTCTCCACCGTTCCAAAGGTGTGGTAGGAAATGATGCAATCCACGGACATCAGGCATCGGCTGCCGGTTTGCCTCGGCACCGCTTGCACGGCTCCCCACTCCAGATAGAACGCATCCGGCAAAGGCTCCACTGGGATGACGAGTTCATTCTCCGCAACAATAATGGCTGGACGTCTGGTCCCGTTCAGGATCACGGTCTGATTCGGATTCAGCGCCACCAGCCGCTCCAGCAGCGTCATGTAGAAACTGTCTTTGGTGTATTGCATAAGAGAAACACAAGTAGGCGCGGGTGTCCTGACCCGCCCAGGCGAAGCGAAGCTCCGCAATGATTTCGGATTTAAATGGCCAGCTGTCTAGCGAGCGCAAACGACGAACGGCGAAACTGCCCTATTCCACCGCTACCAATCGATACAAATATGCGATCCCGCCGAAATATTCCGGCGTGAGAGATTCGATGTGGAACAGGTCGTTGTCGTACATCAGCCCTAGCGCACCATCAAACAACGCCTCCGCCGACGCCGCATTGAGAGGAGCCAGTTCCGCCGCCACTGCGCTGCTGGAAATCAGAACCTCCAGCCGTCGCCGCGGGCCCGTGCCCGAGGTGGTCAAGCTTCTCACCACCACCGGTGAAAACGGTACTTGCTGCACCCCCGGATCAACCAATCCCAGCTGCGCGCTGGGGTCGTTCGGCATCCCAACCAGCGGAAATACCAGGATCACTTCGTCACTGCCGAGCGCGCGCAGCATCGCATCCGCCGCCCGCACCAGAGCTGCCCCGTTGAACCCCACGCTGATTCCGTCCGTCATGCCTCAACCCACTTTCTGCGCCACCCAGGGCGCCAGCATGGAGCTCACCGTCTGATCGATCAGAGTGTCGGCAAAATACTGCAGGTGCATCCGGTCCAGGTGTCCGGTCTTCACGTTGAGCGCCGGCGTCGCCTGCATGTTCCGCACGATCTGCCCTACCGCAAATTTCACCGGATCGGGAAATGTGCTGAACCCCGCCGTGTACACTACGTCCACCTCGCTGAACCACAACCCGACCACATTCAGTGGCAACGTCAATTCACCCGTTTCCGGGGAAAAGTCGATGGTGGCCGGGCTAATCGCGGTCCAAACTCCGGGCAATCCAAACATGAGAGCGACGTCGAGCCGCAAAACATCGAATGGCCACTCCCCCCGCCGCGGAATGCAATAACGGCCCTGCGCCGACACGATCGGAGTCGTGGCCGGCAGCACCGCTGCCAGCGGCAAATAAGTCAGCCGCACCGTATTGCGGTCCGGAGCGATTCGAATCCGCTCCTCGTATTGCGCCACGGCCAGCGTGTTCCGCCGGCAATGCGCGTCGATCAAGCTCGAAGCCGCCGCCACCGCCGCCGCCGGCGTCGTCGCCTCCAGCCCGTACGCCTCGTATTCTGTTGGTGCCAAGTAATTCATAAGAAGTTCTCAATTCATTTCGACATTGTTGGCGGGGCCCGTCGTCGGACCTCAGCCGTCGGCCGTTGGCGAACGACGTACGGCGCAGGACGAACGACCGACGACGAGCAGCCAACGACCAACGACCCGCCGTTCCTACCGGTCGACCTTCACTTCGTAATGCGCGTAGGCAGCGCCCTTCACCACCACCGCCCCGAACTTCACGACCACCATCTGCGCCGCCAGGCTCCCCACCATTCCCAACTGGAAAACCCGCGGATTCGCATCTGACAGCCAGTGATACTCGATCAGGTCTTCGGTCACGATGTAGCAGGGCAGCACCGCATTCCCGGTACCCGGAGTGCCCGTGTAAGGCAGCGACCATTCCGGAATCAGCGGCAACTCGCCCGCCTGTGTGCTCAGGGTCTTAACTGTCAAACCGCCCGTGATCTCTGCCGTCGACAGAACCACGTTGAACTCCGCTTTCATCTCGCGGTCGATTAGGTCCAGCAGCACGGGGTTGGCGTAAATGGCGGTCGGGCGAACCTCGTATAAGGAACTCGACACCATCTCTGCGATGACTCCCTTGATTCCATCCACGATGCTGGCGCCCACCGGAATCGTGGTCGTGTTCCCTCCCGCCTCGATCTGTCCGATGGCGCCAAAATATTGCAACGTCGTCGGTGCACTCAGCGACGTATCGTTGCCGTTCCACAACGCAACGTCGTGCGTGCGCAGCAGTCCGTCGATCGAATCCCCCAGGTCCTTGGCTTGCAAGTACGCGAACTGGCTCTGCTGCGCGCCCACTTCCAGATCGAACAGGTTGTAGTTGATCTGCGAGACCAGCGCCTTGAGGGGAACGCATCGCTCGACGCGAGTCGGCGCTCCGACGGTGGCCTGGATGTTCCGCGGATCCACGAACGCCTGGCTTGCGCCCGGCGAATTGATCGCCGTCTCCTCGAAGAACCGCGACGGGTGGCCGGTAGCCGGTACTTGCTTCACTCTTTGCCCGAAGACTCCCCGGCGCCGGCAGATGTCGAAAATTTCTGTCTGATACCGATCAATCTCAATTGCGCCCGGCCCCAGATAGTCCGCCGTCGCATTCAGATCGACAAAACGTGCGTTCATGTTCTCTCCTGAGAAAAAGATTTGAAATTCTGATGACAAAACAAAAGGCACGACCAAAATCGTGCCCATCCAAATATTCATGTGGCGCGGGCGCCCTCGCCCGCGTAGTCTTTACGTAGAAACGGACGCCTCGTCCGTCCAGGGGAGCGAAGCTCCAGGCTGAAAGCTGATAGCCAAGAGCTGACAGCTCTCTACTCGATCATCCCCGCCCGCGCCATCTCCGCCTTTACTGCAATCCGTTGCTCGACACTCAGCGATTGCAGAGTCTTGTCCAGCGCCGCGGGCTCCAGCCGCTCGTTCGATTCCCCGGCGCTCTTCGCCAGCAAGGCCGTTACCAACGGAGACAGCGTTTTCCGCGTCAGCCGTGCCGCCTGAGCTTTCAATTCGCTGTTCGCCTTTTCCAGTTCCGCGACTCGCGTTTCCAGTTTCTGGGCGCGCCCCGTGGACGGCTCATATTCATCGCCACTGCGTTCTTCGACGGCCGCCACAATGCGATCTACCTTTGCATTCAGCGCCGTCTGTTGCGAGTCCAATTTCTCCAGGACCCGGTCCAGAGTTTCAACGGCGCTCGCCAGTCGATCTGCGGTCGCCATCAGTTGTTGCGTCATTTCCTCATTCATATCGTCTCCTGTTCTTTTGTGGCGCGGGCGCCTCGCCCGCGATCATTTCGTATTGCCTACCTTCCCCAACAACTGGAACCCCGGTTCCTATTCCAGCCCAATCCACGTCTCCCGATAGGCTGCCTTGTCTCTTCGCAAAATCGCGGCGCCTGTAAACGTCACGTGCGTCAAAGTCCAAACCTTTGCTCGCACGTCCGCAACCCGAGCGTCCGCAATTTCATACGACATGCCCAGCTCGGTCGCATGGAAGTGTGGAAGCTGCGCCCCATCCCGCCTGCGCAACGTTCTGCTTTCGGCAATCTTCTGCACTACTTCGGGGAAATCCTTGGCGAACAAGTATCCGCCCAGTTCCAGCTTCTTCCCAGTGATTTCCGCCCGCGTGATTACGCCGACCTTCCGCCGCGTGTCGTGCCGATCGAGCGTCGGCGAATAATCGAGCGCCATTCCCAGCAGGGAGGCCAGCGCCGCCTCGGCTGCGGCTCGCGTCAATACCACCCGATGTCCGCGCGCCCCCGCCGGCGATCGGTCCGACGGCACATCCACCAATGTCAACACTCCACGAAACGGTTCCCGGTTCGGATGCCCCGCCACAGCGGGCATCTCAATCGCCATCGATTCAAGTTCAATTTGCATTTATGTACTCTCTGTTTTCTGAGGGAACTTCACCGTCATCCCGACCGGAGCGAGGCAAACGCCGAACGAAGTGGAGGGACCTGCTTTTCTGCGTACGCCCGTATCAATAGAAAGAAGATTCACTCGATCGGCGGCAACCCCCGCATCCTTCTCACTTCATTCACCGTCAGCACGCCGTTCTGCAGCAGGATCGCCTGGATCTGCGCCTCTTCCATTTCGTCTCCACTCGAATCGACGTCCGTGTAGACAAACTCCAGATCATTCCATCCCAGCTTCTTGGCGATCGCATCTCGCGTCAGATATTCCGCAAATAGTCGTGCCGTAGGTACGATCGCCTGCTGAAACGCCTGATCCGCCATCTCCGCTGCCGTCGACCGGTTCACATCCCGCTCCACGCCCAAGTACTGCGGAGGCAAGTCAAACGCATCCGCAATCACCCGCAGCAAACATTCCTGCCACTGCAGTCGCAGGTCGGCATCCGTCCCGCCTCCAAACCGCAGTACTTCCGGCTTGTTCTCGACTGAAAGAATCGGCACGCGGCCCGTGCCCTCGATCTCATCCTGCCACCATCGAATCAGCCGCTCGTGATGCTCCGGCGTAACGTTCTGCAGCCACAGAGCGTACTCCACCACTGAATTCGAGGCCAGCTTGCTCGCGTAGCGGTGCGCGCCCAGAAATGCGTTTACGGCCTCAAAAGCAACCTCGAGCCGGCCCAGCCCGAACGGAGTGAATGTCCGCGGATTGAGCCGCAGGTAAATGATCTCGTCATCATTCAGCTCGATCGTTCCTTCCGGCCCCAACTTGCCCGTGACCTGCACATAGCGCACCGACCCAGGCGATCCGTCCCAATCCGTCTTCATGCGAAGCGTCGCACCATCCACCGGCCACAACGCCAGCGGCAACTGCGCATCCCCGGTAGCTTCCACTTCCATTGCGCCAAAGCCGCCAACGATCACGTCCTCCAGCACCTGCTCCGCCAGCGAGCGGAACGAATCGTCCGGGTTCGGCGCCTCGAAGTTCGCCGTCAGAATCTGTATGCGCGCCTCCGCTCCAGCCACGTCTTCCGAAGCGCGCCCCGGTTTGGTCTGCACCCGCCAGCGCATTCCCGCGATCCGGTCCTTGATCGAGTTGATCGCCTTCCGCGCCACCGGCGTCTCCGAAAATCGCCGCAGGTTCACCGGCGTGGGTTTCGGCATACTGTCGGCTCGCGGCCCATACGCCGTAAGAATGGACGGTAGTGACACTGTCCGTCGCTTGCCCCTGGCCTTCTCCCCCGCCAAAGACACTCCCGTGATCCGGCGCATTGCGCCGCGTAACTTCTCTGGAATGTTCATGAGTTTTCTATGTTGCCGCGAGCGTCCTCGCTCGTGCGTCTGTGGGGCGCGCACGCCACGCCCGCGAACGATTTGACAAGGCGCGGCTTCAGCCGCCCCAAGAGTTTGTGGCACCCTCGGCTGCCTAGCGTGACGAAGCCCAGCGGCCTGCGATTACAGCGACTGCTGGTTTGCCCTAGTTTCCATCCTGCCCGACTTGCAACTCGCCCCTCACCACGTCCGCAATCGCCGGCATCTCCGCGGTCGTGGCCACGCGAATGCTCTGCTCTTCAAACGCCGACAACGCAAACTGAATCGGCTCAGGGCTGCGATCCAGTCCTTCGTCAACGACGGCTGTTAGGAACGGTTCGGCTTCAGCAATCCGCCGCACTCCCGCCGCAATCAGCGGATATCGCGACGACAGCAACAAAGCCTGATCCACCGTGGTTTTCAACGGCACCGCATGAAAGAACTTGAGACGGTTCCCCGCTCGATACCCAAAGTCAAACTTGAACGGATCACCCGTCTTGGTGTACGCCGACACCGGCACGTGCTTCATCATCAGCTTCAAAACCCCGGCGCGTTCATATGCCTCATTCATCCGCCCCACAATGCGCTCCCGTTCCGTGCGTTCGCGCGCTCGGACAGGCCTCGGTGCCTCCAGGTACATCCTTGCCAGCTCCTCGATCTGGAGTTCAGGCTGTTCGCACACACACGCTTCCCGGCGCGAAAGTTGGATGAGATTCGAAAATGAACTCTCCAGGGTGCGTATCAATGCTTCCCGGTCCCGAACTTTCCCCAGCTGCCTGCGAACGTCGTTTTCAAAAGCCTCAAGGACCTCGATGTCCGCTTGCGGATCTGCTAGCCGCACCCGTTCCCAGTTGCGAGCGAACCGGGCATCCGCAAAGCCGGACCCGCCAGACCCGGGCTCGAACATCACCACCCCAAAGTTGACGAACTCGCCCCTCACTACGCTGGGCACGTAACGCAGGATGAAGAACTCGAGTTGTCGCCTCGCCGCCATTCGCGTTCAGAGCTCGGCAGTCATGCCGGGCGCTCGTTCAACTAATGCTCCACCCAGTTGGGAAAAGGACTTCTCGGTGACAGCCGGAACGCCGTAATCAGCTTCCGAACCACTCTTCTCCGTTCCAACAAAGCCCGTACCAGATTTTCCAAAGCAGCCCAATCGCTCCCGTACCACTCCGGGGGAATCTCTCCCGCAGCTCCCCACACGAACTCTTCGTTCATGCTCTCCACCTGCGACAGCCACGGCTCAAACGACTCCCAGCCTCGGATTCCAGCATATACCTCGTTGCGCGCGTACACACCCCGTAGCGGCGTGTCTGGAAACGTCCACTCCCCGGCATTGAAGCAATATCCCTGGTCGATGAACGTGGCTGTGTATTTTCGTTCCCGCATCTTTCGCCAGAACGTCGCTTGCCGCCCATTGGCGTTTCCCGTCCACTTGTCAATCGCCAGGATTCCCGCAAACGTCTCCAGGTTGCGAACCCGCTCCAGCATCTCGACCGGCAGGTAATCAAACACCTGGCCTTCGAGCGGGCTGACCACATATCGCGAACCCAATTGCAGCCCCGGCTGGCAGGGAACCGTACTGCCCGCCAACTGAATGCTGAGTTCCGGGGTATGCTCTACTAGCCATTCTCCGACTTCCACCACTTCCGTCACCGGAACCGGCAAGCTGGCGTTTTGGGCCAGGCGGGTGGCGAGCAGCTCGTTGGCCAAAACTCGCATGTGCTGCGGATTATTTCGAAACTTCACCACGTAGTAGTGCCGGTCGGAGCAGAGCATCAGATGGCCTTGCGCCCCGCCTCGCATCCTTCGCACGTGCTGCACCGCCGTCAACGCCAATCGCGCTTACCCTCATTTCACAACACTCTGCAAAACTAATTGCAGTTCAACATCCTGCGATGTGATGTCCATCACGCTGCCAGAACGGCCCGCTTGTTAATTGCTGGCCGCCTCCACCGGTTCGTGTCGCAGATTCCTCCCTGCCACAGCTTGCCGGGCTGCCAGAGCAATCGCCATTGCCATGACCAAATCGTCATGGGATCCCGACAGCGCACACGAACTGCCATCTGCCTGCCGCACAAAGGTTCGACATTCATTCAGCAGACGCGCACTCTGGAAGAGACCCGGTTCCGTCGCCAGGATGCTCGCCAGGTTCTCAATCATGGCGGGTCGGGTCACCGACGATGTTAACCAACCCTCCTGCTGGCGCTCGCGATAGACGTTTGTGTAGCCGAGGTTGTGCAAGTGCGCCAGGACCCCATGTCCATGATTGTTCCGCTCCACCACCAGCAGCGCCCGGTCATACCGATCCGCCAGATCCACCAGCCGGATCGCCAGTTCGCGCGGCGGAAAATGTCCATGCAACTCAGCGCATTGTAACCCGGTCACGCGTTCCACCACCTGAGCGCAGGAGAAATCTCCCTCCGACCCGCCGCCGGCTGGGTCCACGCCGACGATGTACTCCTTGTCAACCTGGGGCGGAAACCAGATCGTCAGCCGTTGATTGTCGCAGACTTCTACCGGCTCGCCTGCCCCCTCCGTCGCGTGCTCAATCGCATCCAAATCGAATACGCATTCGCCCGATGCCCGGAAACACGCCATCGGATCCTCGGCATATTCTTGCGCCATCAGCCCACGCAATTGCGACTGCATGGTCCTGCGCCATGCAATCTGTCCCGTTTGGAGATCAGCCCGGCCTGCCAGTTCCTCCTCTTCATCGGTAAGCGCTGCAAACGTCAGCGGATCGACATTGAGCCGGTATGCCTTGTCGTACCACCAAGGGAAAAAATGTTGCGTGTAACCGGTCCCGGCGGCCTGTTGCCACTCTTCATAAAACGCTCCGCCCGCCCCATTCGGGGTAGACTCCAGAACAATGTTCCCCTCCCCGGGCGGCACTGTAGCCCGCAGCGATGTTAGCGTTTCCTGCGGATCGCAGGGCCAGCGGGCGACCTCCGAACAATGAAGATTGTGCACAGTCGTCCCGCGGCCCGCGTCCTCGTCCGCCGCCGTACCCACCCGGTACTCGCTGTCCAGGTTGGGAAACGCGATCTGGCGAACGTTGGCGCGCGAAGGGCACAGCGCGCCTTGCTGCATCTCCTCGGGCAGGTTCTCCCAAAAGCGATGCACGATTCGAAATATGTCTTCCGCCGATTCCTGATCGTGAGCCACTTGCAGACTCACGGTTCCAGGCTGGGTGATCGTCTGAATGAAAAATCGCGCCGCCACATAGGTCGTGATCCCCAACTGCCGCGCCTTGAGCACGATGTTCCGCTGCGTGCAGTTCCGGGAATATTCCTCCTGCGCCCGGTTCGGCCGGAGCACTATGAGTCTGCGGTTCTTGTTCCGCACCTTCAGAAAAGCCTCGATCAGGAGATCCCGAACCGTGTCTGCTCGTATCGTCTTGAGCTGCGCCTGATATCTCTCCGGCAGTCCGGCTTCCCGGGGATGAACATCCAGCACTTTTCCCAGGTACTTGAGCGCCTCAACATCTTCCGCGCAATTTTTCCGCATTGCTCTTCTTAACCGTCATGTCCCCGGAGGGACCTACCGGCTCATCGCATGACCGAACTGTTCCGTCACATATGCAAATGCTCCGGCTTCCCACCTTGTGCCGAACTGGCTCTGATCGATTCCCATCAAGTCGTATTTGTACTCATCGGAAAGCACCGCTCCCTGGTCGACCACCGGAGACAATCCCGTCGGCCTCACATCCACCGTCCCGGAGCTGGAATCCACATAGGTGGTCGTGTTCGGATTCTGTGCCGTCCCCAGCAAGTAGTTCACCAACTGCGTGTTTGTCATCAGGGTTGCGCCAGCGCTCCTCAGTGTGTCGATCATCAGGCTCACTTGTCCTGCCGTGAGTTCGTTCATGTGCCAGAAGATCCCGACTGGAACTCCCCAGACCGCCGACTTGAACACCAGCGCCTTGAGCTTGTTCGCCATCTGGGCACCGCTGATGTTCTGAAACGTAGGAACACTGCCCAGACTAAGGATGTTCTGCACATCGATCCCAGTCGCCAAAATGGCTGCCGCATTCGGCGACGGCTGCATCGTCCCCGATCCACGCGCCCCCGCAAAGCCCGCAGCGATTGCGATCGTTTCCGTCGATGAATCCTCGTAACTTCCCGGATACACATACACGCGGTTTGAGGGCAATCCCGTCAGATTCGCATTCATCCACCCCATCGACCAGTTGATTTCATCCGTCATCAGCCGCGTCTTGTCCGTTTGCAGCATGTAAGGCGCACTCTTGATGTCCTGCGTACTCACATCCGCCAGGTCACCGCTCTTTACCGCGCTCTTCATGTTCGGATCTGCCGCCACCGAAAACACACCCCGCTGATTCAACGTGTAGATCAGTCCGCCCAGCGTATCCAGTCCGCTCGGCACCATGTCGGTGGCCGAACTGCTCAGGTTCCAGGTGACCTGCGCGTCGGGATCGCCCGGCGCCGTGATCGTGAGTTGTTTGTTGCGGATCGATAGCGTCACGCTGCTCGCCGCCGCCCCTGTGTACTGGATCGCGAATGCATTCGGGTAGACAAAATATTGATGCGAAACCGAGTGGCAGTTCAGGTCCAAGCCGGCATTGATCCACGACTGAAAAGTCGTCGCCAGTTGCTGTGACAGCGCATATCCAGTCACCACCGCAACGCTGAGTGGCGCGCCCTTGGCCTGAATCATCGGCAGAATTGACTCGAGGTACTGGTGCGATCCGTCCACCAATCCCGGATCGTCGTAGGTCAACGTCACCCGCGCCGGATATTGCATGAACCCACGCAGATTTGGCGGTGTGTCTGCCGGCCAATTGTGCCCGCCGTCGATCGGCCCCGGAGCGCCTCCCACGTCCGCCGAAATCCCGGTCGCCAAGTTGTTGGCGTAAAAGTGGCAATACGAATACGTCACCGCCCCGGTGTTATCGACCAAGCCGTAAACCCGGTTTGCATAGCCGCGGCAATTTTTCAGCTCGATTGCCGCCGGCGTCCCGTCAAAACGGTAACCCACGTAGTTCCGGTGAGCATCCGTGTTGTAAATGTGGATATCACTCGGCGTTCCATCCGGGTGCACATAGAATCCGATCGGCACCGTGCCATTCGGCACCTGGCTGTCTGCCACGATGTTGGCCAGCGTGATATGGTCACTCGTCTTTTGGATCTGAATTCCGTATCCGTCGTACCAGTCCAGCTTGATGTGCTGGATTTCGATGCTGCTCACGTTGTTGATGTCGATCAGACTTTGCCCGCTCAAAACAATCGGCGTCACCGCCCCATAATGCGTCACCGGATTGCCCGCGCTCGACCAAACGTAAAGACTCTGCAACGTCGAGTCGTAATACCAGTCGCGATCGTTGGCCAGCAGATTCTGTGCACCCTGCGCGTTTCCCCATATCGTTCCAAAGCGCACAAACTTCAGCTGTGAAATCGGCTGCGTGCCGCTTAACAGGATCTGCCAGACGTTCCCACTGGCATTGGTCCACTGCGAAGCCGTCGTCGCATAAACCCCCGTGAACTCCGGTGGCCGCCCGCTTCCGTAGGCGTCGAACTTGATCGGATTCCCGGTTGTGCCGCTCGAGGGTGGCGTCAGCCACTCGTTCCATACTCCATCCCGTTTGAACAGGATCACGTCGCCTGCCTGAAATGTGGAGATTCCGACCTTGAGCAGTGTCCGCCACGGAGTCTGCGGAGAAAGCCCATCGTTCCCGTTGCTGCCCGCCGGATCGACGTAGTATGTCGTCCCCAAGGCGGTGCCGCACGATAACCACAAAAGCAGCATCACTTGCGCGAAATATCTGAAGTGTCGTGTCATCCGTCCACCAATTTGAAGAGGCGCAGCCTCATGAGCTGAAGGAAGGCTGCAGCTTCAGTCTTGCTTTGACAGGGCGCGGTTTCAGTCCCGCCGAAGTCCCGATCTTGAAAAGCCGGCTTTTGGCCGCAGTCAATTCACCGAGAAAATCGCGGCGCTCGCCGACGTGTAAGCGTCAGTGGGACAGGTGCGCGTGGCGTCAAGTGTGCCACCGTTGCTCACACTCACGTTGCCAACTGAACCCCCGTTTCCCCTCCGGCCCAGGTGACCTGGGAATTGTCACCCTCCAGAATTGCGGTGCCGGAGATCGCGCTCGATGTATAGGCGATGTAGTACCGGCCCGCCTGGAGCGTGGGCGCCGCTCCTCCATACCAGCTCACCGTATGCCAGCCCGAGGTCATGGATGCGCTGCCGGCGATGGAACCGGTATGCGCCAGCAGGCTACACGTCCCGCCCGAGGGCCCCGCATAAATTCCGAGATCATAGGTGGCCGAGCTGGTGTCCGGCGTGGCCACATAGTAGTTGACCTTGCTCGTTGTAAGCGGGAAGGACAGGACCACCCCTACGAATGCGGCCTTGTTGCTGCTGCTGGAGAAGATACCGGCGGTAAGGCTGCCGTGAACTGCAGTCAGCCAGGGTATACTGTACGGCCCAGCCGTCACCGTCGAATCCGACGTATTTCCGTTCGCGTCGAACTTCGTATAATCGCCGCTCGTCGCGGTTCCACTCGAAAGCTGGAACTTCGTTCCGTTCCCCTGCACGTTCGATCCTGCCTGCGCCGTGGCCAGACTGGAGCAGGTCGGCGTCGCGTTTGCGTTGGCGCCGGTGACCACCTGGTTCGTGCATGACCCCGTGCCCGCAAACGCTGCCTGCGCCGCGGACGTCGTCTCGTAGCCCTGGGCCTGCACATACGCCGTCGTCGCAATCTTCGTGGAGTTGTCCCCGGGACTCGGCGTGGGTGCTGCGGGCGTCCCCGTAAGGATCGGAGAAATCAGCGGCGCGTACAGCAATCCCACCCAAGCCTGACTCGCATAGCCCGCTAGATTTGGAATTGTTGCCGGAGCGTTAATGACCACCGCGTGGGTGGCCGAACTTGGGGCGGCCACGTACAGGGCTACCACGTTATCCGTGATCGTCTGCCCCGCCTGGTTGTCAACAATCGCGTTCGTGCCTTGCGCCTCAACCCCGGTAATCGTGGCTGACACGGAGTTCGATCCACTGATGCTTACCGCAGTCGTTGCCGAAGCCGCGGTGGTCACGTTGGTCACGGTCGCGCCTGTCGTGTTCTGTGCTCCGCCGATGCTGATGCAGGTCTGCCAATTCTCACAGTGGATCGTGCCCGTCACCGACGGCTGCAGTCCGCTGACCCCAATCGCAACCAGGGGAAGTTTCGTGGGATCACAGTTGTTCGCGTTGTTGTTCATCGTAATGTGCCCACCCGCCCCGACGGTCACGCTGGGCCCATTACTCACATAAATCCCGGTCGTCGCTGTGCAGTCCTGTGTGTTTCCGCCGGCGTTCGTGTGCTTGCCGTAGTTGATCTCCAGATCGGTGTACGGCCCGGAGTTCTGCACCTCGTTTGCCGCCGCGCAGTTTGAGCCGCAACTGCCGCCCGTATATGGCCCAGTCGGCCCGACGTAGATTCCGTAACTGGTGAAGTTCACGATCTGAGCGTTCTTGACCCAACTTTTTTCCTGGGCCGAAATGTTTGCCACACCGACCGTGTTCAGGTTCCCGGTACCGCTGCCGTCACTGGAACAATCAATCTTGAGGCTTTCCAGTTGCGTTCGCGGGGAGTTAAAAAAGTGGCCCGCAATCCCATCGCTGCCATAAAGCGACGTATCGCAATAGTTGACTCCGCCGGAGTTGGTCGGCGGCCCCATACAGAACACCGGTGTGCAGTGGTTCCCGGAAGTGCAGTTCCCGGAAGACTGATTGCCGCCGCCCCAGCGGAACACCGTGGTCATACTTCCAAGACCTTTGGTGAAGGTCTGCTGTGGCAGGAATTGCGTGACGTTCGTTGTAATCGTTCCAGCAGGCAGCAACAGATTCACCTGCTTCCCGAACAGCGTGGCCCCAGTTGAGTCCACAGGGCTAGCGTAGAATGCCGAGTTGACGGTCAGCGGTGTCGAGAATCCCCGCGCATCAACCGTTCCTCCCGATCCCGGCAAGGCGCAGATCGCCGCCTGAATCTGGCCTGCCATATCGTTAGTCAGCGGAGCAGGACTGCCAGTGCAATGCGTGTTCGCCGTCCCGGAGAACTGGGTCGCATCCAACCATGCCGCCGAAGAAGCCTGTACGCCAGAGGGATTCCCGACTACCGGCTCTCCCTGCGTGGCGCCGCTAATCTGGCTCTGTGGGATCGAACTCGCCCAGGTCTCCGCGCCCGACGAGTTGGTGATCAGAATGGAACTGTTCACCGTCGCCAACCGGGTTGGCGTCCCGCCGCTGCCCCCAATGATCGTGTCATACTGCGCAGTCATCGGGTTCGCCATACCGCCGGAGCCAGACCCGCAATCCGATCCCGTCCCGCTGAGCACGCCTGAGGAATTCACATGCAGGCATTGCGTCGAGCCGGTGATCGGGAAAGTCAAGTTCCCGGTAAACGACGGTGACGCAGCAGGGGCCGCTCCGGTCACTTGGGATACAGAGTAATCCCCGCTTTGCGCCGTCACCGTTCCCGCGCGTCCGAACACGCTCGTCACCGTATTCGTGACGTTGCTCGAACCCTGTACGCCCGCGCCGAAAAAATACGTCCTATAAGTACCGGCTGCGGCGTTGGTCACCATGACGCGCCCTAACACCTGGCCATTCGTTGGATATACCGCTCCGGCGTCATGGCAATCCCCGTTCGCCGTACCGCTGATCTGCACATAGTCGCCCGTTGTGGTCGGGCCATCGTAAACGCAGCTGGCAAATCCTGCGCTTACCACTTCAGCGTTGTACGTTGTCCCCGACCCGGCAATCACTACTCCAATCGCCCCAATCGTGTCACTCGTCGAGGTCGCCACCGCCCCGCCCGCAACCGTAATCTTGGCCAGTTTATTCAAAACCGTCCCGGCCGTGGGATCATTCGGCCAGTCGTTCGCGCTTCCGCCGGTCAATTCACCGTCGAGAGCCGTCGCGTAGTACAGGCTCCGGATTCCCAAGCCATTATTGCCATTGCCCAGGGCATCCGCGCCGATGTCCCGCTGGTTGTCGCTCCCCGTAAGCAGGTGAAAGCTCGATCCGATGTACCACGGAACTGTCGCGCCTACCTTGAATTCGATCCCATACGCGCTCCCATTGCCCAGATAATCCGATGAAATGGCGTATCGATTATTCGAGTTGTCAAATCCCAGGCTTAGCCGCGAATAGTTTGCCTCGCCAGCATCCGTCGTCTGGTATATCCGCAGCGCCTGCGGGCTCGTTCCATTTCGCTCTTCCAGCGTGTTCGCGTCAGCGTTGAAGACGTTCAGCAGCCCCAACTGCACCGGCTGCCCGTTGTTGTCGATCACCTTCGGACAGTGGCAGCTCGAGTCAAACCAGAAGATTCCATAGGTGGGGATTCCTTGCGGAGCAGAAGTTTCGGAGAGTTGAATCACATCAGCCGTGCTGCAGTTTGCATTTCCGTTCGCCTGAACTCCGATCGCAAAACTCCCATTGCACTGAGCCGGACGTTGCGCCAACTGAGTCGCGGTATTCGCATTCTCCAGGACGTTGCCGTTGCTGTCCAGCTTCGCTACTCCAACCACTGCGCCGCCGTTCTCAGAGACTTTCAACGTCCCGTCCGACCCAAACCCAATTGCCGATTTCCCGGCATTCACCGCCCCCGAAGTTCCCAATCCTCCCTGCAGCGCCCACGTCCCCGAGCCGCTCACGACGTACCCGTTCGCCTGGACCGCCGTCGCGACGCTCAACCCCTGGTCCATCTGCACACTCGTCTTGAATTCCTTCAATCCGGCGGTAATGCGCTCCAGCCAGTTCGTTCCATCCCCGGCATTTCCGATGTATTCCGAAATCGAGACCGGCGCTCCGATGCTGATCCCCACGTGAACTGGGTTTCCGTCGCCCTGGTCATACCCGATAAATGCGTCGTTCGGATCGTTGCCGGGGCGATTGTTTGCGGTTGCAATCGTCTTCTGAAAGTTCGAATCCGACAGCGTGATGATGTGCCCTGGCGCCGTGCCCAGAGTCGGAAAGCTCAGCCGCCCTTTCAGGTTCGTCAGTTGTCCACTGTCTGAATTCGGTTTCACCGCCAGCAGGAACGATCCTTGGTCATAGAAGCTCCCAGGTGCCCTCGACCCGTAGCAACTCACCCACAGAGGGCTCCAACTGTAGAGCGGATCGCAATACTCCGACACCACCGCCGGGCCGGCCATGCCTTGCGCGGCCACCACATTGCTTGGCACACTTTGTACCTGCGCCGTCGCCACATCCAGCACGCTGTTGGAATCCCGGCTAGCCGTCAGTACCAGGCTTCCCGGCCAATAGTCGATCAGCGGAAAGTAAGCCGGGATTGCAACCGTGTAAGCCTGCAGTGCAGCCTGCGTGTCGGTGGCTGTGCACACTCCGTTGGCGCAAACCGACCCCCGGCTCAGCCCTGTCGCAACCGCATAGTTTCCCGATCCGTAAGGCGCTTGCTCCCGCGGCGCGCCCGCCGCGTTGTAAGTCGTCCGCAGCAAGTCAAACGAAACAGCCCCTGGAATATCCGGCCACGTAACAGTAATGTTTCCCGTTCCATTCGTCAGCGCATTGCCCGCATACAGTGGGTTTGACGGCCCATACGTCGCGTGGTTCGCCACCACGAAGTAACGATCATCGGTGCTGCCGGTATTCGCAAATTGCGGAGCCGCTCCCGCCAGCCCGGTCCCTCCTTGAACCTTGACGGTCGCGCCCTGGGCAATCACCCCCGCCTGCCCGAGGTTTCCCGCTGGATTCGCGCAGTTCCCCACCTCCTGATACACGTTGTCCAGTTCGAATCCGCCGTAACCTCCCCGTTTGATTCCTCCGCGCACTCCGTATTGGGCATAGCCTTCGATTACGCTGTCGGAGATCCGCACCGTATTGCCGCTTTCCCAATCGACCCCGTTCCCGGCACACTGCATCGCGAGGTTCAGGTTCTTCAGCCATCCCACTGCCGCGTTACCGCCAGACCCCCCAGGCGCGTAGATCACCGGATTACAAACCGTCGCGTTGCAGAGCACTCCGTAATTGTTGGATCCGTTGGCCAGCGAAGTGTCGAGCCCATCCAGCAGGAAAGCCTGATCTCCATCCACTTGCACATAGCTGCTGAAGGTCCCTCCGGCCGGCGGAATTCTCGTGGCTACATTCACCAGCCGGGTTTTTTGTGCATTGACCTCAATAAATGGATTCTGGCCGCTCACCACCATCGGACGCCCGCGCGGATTGAGCAGCGTAATGTCCAGAAAGGCATTGGAGTTAGCGGAATCGCCAATGTAGACGCAGGTGTCCTGCATGTAGCAGTTCACAATCGATCCGGAAAAATCGACCGTGATGTCGGAACTGCGAATGGAAATTCGCGCGTAGGCGGAAACCTCGGACGGCGGCACCACGACTTTGCCCGCTTGCGCTGGCCCGTTGGGATTGCTGGGCATAATCCGCGCTGCGATCAACGCCTCTTGCAACCCACCAGATGCGCTCCCAATCGTGTACCCCGCGGGGTGTGCATTGACCGTGGTGAACTGCAGAGATCCCGGTTGCCCATTTCCCGCACAGGTTCCTCCCGTCACTAGGTCCGCTTCCGGTGTCCCCGTTCCTGCGATGTAGACGTAGTAGTACGGCTCCGTTCCCGTCACTCCAGGGGCGCACGCCGTCAAGCTGATTGTCTTTACTCCGGGTGAACTCAGGTCGTTCGATGGTGATTGTGTCCACGCGAAGTCTGTCGCGTACTTGATCGCCTGCATCCCGGCCGATCCGCCGCCCCCCGCTTTCGGCACGTATTTTCCTTCGGAAGCTACATAGGTAATGACCTGGCTGTCCGCCGGCGCAGTCGTATCAACCGGCACACCTTGAATCGACACCGCATTCGAGCTACTCCCGCACGCGCCCCAGGTCAAATCTCCGTGCAGGCAGACCCCATTATTTGCCGAGCCGCTTCCCAGTTCCCCAGTTGGCACCAGGCCCGTAATCAGGTCCGCTTTCGTCGCCAGCTCCATATCGACATAATTCTTGTTTGCGGCTTGGTTGTTGGCACTTGGGTTCCCGCTCAAGGTCAGCGGCCCGGTCATGGTATCCCCAGTTTTGCTGACGTAAGAGCCGCTTCCGTTGTTTTGCACCGAGTTGTCAACGTATTGTTTGGTCGCCGCATCATTCGGCCCGACTGGTGTCGGCAAACTGGGTGCCGCCGCAAATTGTTTGGCACCGGTAATCGTTTCACTCCCGCTCAGATGCACTACGGAAGCATCGTTCGCCCGCGTGGCCACGGCAGTCTGCACATACTGTTGTGTCGCCATCTGCGACGCCGAACTTGGCACACCCAGAATCGTCCGCACCGCGTCCAGGTTCGTCGGAGAAGTGGTCGGGATGGTCCAGTATTCGGTTCGTACCGCATCATCCAATTGGTAAACGACCGTGTACACCGTGTTGGCCGGTGTCGCATCTGCGGTCGGAACCAGGGACACGGAAAGTGCTCCGCCTGCTCCCAAGGTTACTGTGGTCGTTCCCGCCGCGACTGCCTGACTTCCGGAAGTCGTGAACTCCGGCCATGAGATCAATAGAACTCCCTGGGCAGGCGTCCCATCTGCCCGGTAGACTGTGTCCGCCACGGTCGTCATCGGCAATGTCTGCGACCCGGCTGCCGCCGTCAACCACAGACACAAAAAAAGCCGCTCCATGAAGCGGCCGGTCCTGACCATTTTTCCCTCCGTGCTTGCTTCACTTCAGTCGTCCCGGCAGGGCACACAACCGCACCCGCCCGAAAGAGGACTCAGTCCATCTCAAAATGTGGAATTGGAACTTGACCTTGAAAGGGTGAAAACTGGACGTTCGGGCTTCAGCCCGAAGTCTCTACCTGTTCCAGCAGAAACGACTTGACGCTATCCACATAAACATCCGCAAAATCCACCACCGGACGCCGCGCCTGGATCGTTTGCATCGCCTCATCCAGATCCCAGCCCATAGAGCACAAGATGGCCAGCGCCATCATCGGAGCCCGGTGCACTCCCGCCGCGCAATGCACATAGAGCCGGGTCTCCCCTTCATCCAGCGCATTGCGCGCAAACTCAACTCCTCGCCGGAACACTTCCGCCGATTTCGGCTGGAAATCGTCGTCCACCGGATTCCACAGGACGGTGACTCCGTATGGCTCTGCCAGCGGAGTGTCGTCGAATTCGATTTGCATATCTAGGATATGCGTGATCCCGGTCCGCGCCACTTCGGCCATGTTCTCCGCCCGCCAGATCGCGCCGCCGAGTGCAATCCGGTCGGTGATCCATGTCATATCCATCATGGAGGTTTTTCCGTCCCGCGGCCGGAGAACCCTCGCACCCGGGCCCTGAATGCCTTGCCAGATCTGACATTGGCGCTCCAAGCCTGTCTCGGGATTCCACCGGACTCTGCGCTTCATTCTACGGGATTCGGGGCTCATCATTTCCGGCCCCAACGGGGCGGGACACTCCTCCGTAACCTCGGTTGTTCTTTCTGGCTCGACGCCCGGCTCATGCCCTTCCACGAAAATAAGGCGCGCTTTCCAGCGCGCCCTGCCAAACCTTCAGCTATGTATTTAGAATAGCAAATCGCATACCGCGAACATGCCAACTTTGCACATATTTATTCCGCCTGCAATGAGTCACTTACCTGAATTGCGGCCTTTTCTCCCTCTTGACGGCATTTTCCCGGTCGGTGGCGGCCGGACAACGAGTCAGAATTTGCCTGCTGAGAAAAATCTTACTAACTCGATCTACCGCTTCCGGATAATAGCGTGCGACGGTGCGCTGCCCACAGCCCAGAACCTGCGCTGCTTCCTGGTGCGTGTATTCCTGCAGCACAATAGTTCCGATCAGGGTTTTGTCGAAGTCCGGCAGCTCTTCCAGGCTCCGTTCCACATCGTGCACGAAGATCACCGCGTCCTCAAACGTCGCGGTGCGGTAACTCGTCACCCGGGTCCGGAAGAACTCCTTGCCCAGCAGCGACGGCAGTCTTCCCACCTCAATCGAGAGTCGCAGGTAGCGTCGCAGCAGGGCCACCGTGCGGTCCCGATAGAGCCACAGTGTAGGGTCACTCCCCGTTTCACTTCCCTCCTCAGCCGCGCCTATCCCCACATGGCAACCCACGGATTGTGCCTTCCCGCGTCGCCCCTTTCCGCCACATCTCGTGACCGGCAGAGGGCTTGTGCGGATCGTTTTCTGGTGAACCATCATGCGTTGCCTCCGTCCACCGCCGGCAGCAGCCAGGCTTGTTCGTTGCCCTTTGCGCTCTTGAGTTCGAAGTTGCCGTTGACCGGCCGCTTTGTTTTCCTGCGGCGAACCGGTAAGCCTTTTTCTTGCTCTGCACAGCCCGCGCAATACACCTGTCCGCTTCCCCGCAGACGCAGCCAAAGCCCCCCACAGCGCTCGCAGTACTTCAATTCCAACTGCACAATTTCCAACTCTTCGATTTCCACGTTCCCTCCCAACAATAGAAAAGCCCTGCGCCGATTCAGTCGGCAGCAGGGCCCGTTTCTCTTACGGAATTCCTGAGAACTTATTTATTTGTTCGGATCAATGGTGGAACAAAGCTACAAATGCGGGTGTTCGCCTTCTTGTCGAAAATATCCCTCCTCATAGCCGGACTTCAGCACGCGTCCGTTCTGTACCACTACGCTGACTTTCCCCGTGAATTGGATCGCCCGCAGCAGCCGCTCGGTTGCTGCGGAGAGTAGCTCTGCCGAGCGCACCTTACGCCGGAACTCCACAAAACCCTCCTCCTGGATCGTGTCTGGCGAATCGCTTTCCATGGTGACTTCTTTCCCGTATCGCCTAACAAGTTATAATTTAATTCAAATGCTATAGCTACAAGAAGTACTTGGTCAAGAGTTTTTTGGCCCCAAACGTGTGATGGCGGTCACCATTCGCCCCGGAATCCGGCTTTGCCCTGGGCCGGCAAGCTGTGGAAATGTCCGGCCCGTCCAATCTCGCCCGGTTTTCCACTATTCTTTTCAGGATCGGTAATCTTCTTGTCAATAGCGGCTCGCTATAGCTGTGGTACACTCTTTTACTATGAAATTCAAAGTCCTTCAGGAAAACCTTCGCAAAACTCTTCGGGGACGCATTGAAGAAGGCGAACTCACCGGCCTGCGGCTCGCCCACCAGACCGGTTTCAAGCAAGCCCACATCTCCAACTTCCTCAACCGCAAGCGCGGACTCAGTATCGAGGGCATGGACAAAGTATTGAACGTGCAGCGCCTTTCCGTCCTCGATCTCTTAGACCCAAACGAGGTCAACAAACGCGCCAGCATCCTTCCGCCCAGTGGCGACGAGTTCGAGAACGTCCTCGTGGTGGATGCCGCCACGGCCGCGGACGAGCCTCTGCTGATGAGCATGAACGTCAAGGATATTCTGAAGTTCAAGAAGAGCTTCCTGCGCCGGCTCCGGCCCGAAATCGAAGGGCCGCGCAGCAAGTGGGAGCGCTTCGTCGTCCTCAAGGTCGACAGCCGCGACGGCATGAGCATGTATCCCCGCCTTCTGCCCGGCGCCATTGTCCTGGTGGATCGCCACTACAACTCGCTCAAGCCCTATCGCAAAGGCGAGTCCAACATGTACGCCGTGAGGCAGGACGGCGCCTGCACCGTCAAGTACGTCGAGGTCGCAGGCAGAAACCTGGTGCTGCGCCCGCACAATCAAGCCTACCCCGTCGAAGTCGTGACCATGGAAGAAGGCAAGAACACGGCTGACTACTTGATCGGCCGGGTCTGCTACGTGGGGATTGAAACCTAGGGAGTGATCTCAAAGACCACGCCGCCATAGGGGTGGTGCGACCAGGTTGCCTTTGGTGTCAACCCGAACAGCGGGCCAAGCACTACCGTCCGCTGCTGTGCCAGATCGAGCCTGGCGACCGGAAGTCGCGCCCTTCACCCCATACCAGGTGGGTGTTGCCCTTGTCGTCGATGGCGATGCCGAAATAGTCGCCAAACGGGAAGCTGAATCCTCTCAGCCGAATGTAGGAATATCCCGGAACGTAGCTGGAGGCTTTCGACTCCGCCGACCAGGTTGCGCCTCCATTGGTCGAAACGCGGTAGTAGGTGTTCCACAGCGGCGCATGCCGAGTGTCCATCCACGCGATCCGCACATCGTCAGCATCCCCCGCAACGATCGCCGGGAAAGCGTGCTCGACTCCGCTCGCCGCCGCGGAAACGCTCTTCTTCTCAGACCAGGTATTGCCCGCGGTCGTGGAGGATGCAAAGTAAATCCGCTCCTGGGCCCTGTCCGTTTTTCCCGAGTTCCAGAGCGCGTAGAGGGTTCCCGACGCATCCGAAGCCATCGTGATCTGCGCGCCCAGAAAACCGCGCTCACAACGGAAGCCCGCGCAGTTGGGCGGCGCACCCGAGGAGTCCATCAGCGCGCTCGTCCAGGTCTTGCCGCGGTCTTCCGATTTGCTGATATAGAGGTTGACCCGGCCCTTGGCGCCATTACGCCGCGTGTAGCCCGCCCACGCGATGAAAGCGTTCCCCTCGGGATCGACCGTGGCGCCGCCGGCCAGCGCCCGCACTAGCCGCAAATCCTGGCCAACATCCGAGGAACTAAAAGTTACGCCGCCATCATGCGAGGCCGCTACCCACATCTTGCGCTCGCGATTCAATCCAACGTAAACATCCAGTCCGCGCACCGCCAGCACCGGCTTGTCGGCATCTTCTTTTCCGCGGTCCGCGATCACCATTGACCAGCTCTGGCCGAAATCCACCGACTTGGCGACAATCATATCCAGCTTGCGGTTTTGCAGCCACGCAGCATACACCGTCCGATGGTCAACCGGATCCACCGTGATCTGGGGATCGTATTCTCCCGTTCCGGGTGGGGCGATCTCGCGCGGCGGTTGCCAGGTCACTCCGCTGTCATCGCTGACCACCAGGATCATGGTTGGCAGAGGGCATTTCACGCATCCCGGCACTCGCCCATACTGCGGGTACAGGATGTAGACGTGCCCGAAACCGTCGGCCGCCACGGCCGGTTCCCATTGATCTCCAACCCTGAAGCCCATGCGAACCTGGAGCGTGAAGCTCGGGTCGGCTGCGAACGCAGCCGGGACAAGCAGCAGCAACAACCCGAGAGTAAGTGTGAACCGAAAGTTTCGGCGGTGGCTGGAATCGGTGAACATCACGGAAAATTCAGGCGGGCCGGGGGTAACACCGCTTCATGAATGTAACCCCGGGGACCACCCCGCGTCAACCAGATTGCCAGGCGCACGCCCAAACCTGGCGTGTGTTTTCTGTGACTTCCAGAGGCTGGCAAATCAATCTGGCGCGAGGATCTCGAGCAAATGCCTGTCCCCTTCGCCGAGAGCGTTGCTCGAAATGATGCCGCCGCCCTCACCCCATCATGGTGGTATGTTCCGGTTCTATCTTATACAGCACACGCACCTCGCCGGGCTGCGCGTAGGGATACTTGTCGACTCCGAGATATTTTTTGGCCATTTTGTGGATGTGGGCTTCGGCGCCTTCCTCGGTAATTTCGACCACCCGGCCGCGAATTTCCAGATAGCGGTAGGGATTGTCCGGGTCGATGATTGCCAGAGCCACGCGCGGGTCGCGGCGCACGTTCTTGTCCTTCTGGCGTCCCTTGGCAGAATTGAAGATGACGCGATCTCCCTCGAGGTCGCACCAGACGGGAGTAACCTGCGGGCGGCCGTCGGGCATCAGCGTACCCAGACTAGCAAATGCGCGTTTTTGAAACAGGTCACGATATTTTTCGGGAATACCTCCAGCCATCACAGCCTCCTCAAGATCGAAGATGAGTGCTTCTGTACACCAGATTATAGCTGGGGAACACAGGCCTGCGCGGCATGGCCCGCCCGCTTCTCTAGGAACGGACCAGCGCGTCCGTGTTTTTGTGAGCCGCGCAAACTCACAAGCGCCACCGTGGGGTACGCCGCACTTTCTAGTTGAGAACCGAAGCGGTTACAATCGAGGGCTCAAGCAAGTTCTGCCGGAAGCGCACTCGCGCTGAGCCCATTTGCATTTGGCTGAAAGCCGAGTACATTAGTAGTGTTTCAGCGGGCTAGAATCATGAGAACGAAAACAGCCGTTTCTTCCAGAGAGTGGCGCTCAATATTTCCTGTGGTGCTGGTTCTGTTGTGGTGTGCTGGAACCAGTGCTGCACAGGTCCAGAACCCAGTTACACGGCCCACCATTGTCTTTATGACCGACTTCGGCGTGGTGGATGACTCGGTCGCCATCTGTAAGGGTGTCATGTATTCCATCGCGCCCGACGCGCGCATTGTCGATCTGACCCACCAGGTCATGCCCTTCAGCATCCACGATGGCGCCCGTTTTTTGTTTGGAGCCACCCCGTATTTTCCGCCGGAAACGATTTTCGTCGTGGTAGTGGATCCGACGGTGGGCAGCTCGCGCAAGGCAATCGTGGTCAAGTCCAAGCGCGGGCAGTATTTCGTGCTTCCCGACAACGGTCTGATCACGCTGGTCGCGGATCGCGATGGGCTGGAGGCCGCGCGGGAAATCACCAATCCGGCATGGATGATCGGCGCGGCGCTTTCGTCGACATTCCACGGGCGCGATATTTTTTCCCCGGCCGGGGCCCACCTGGCCCGCAGGGACGATTGGACCCAGGTTGGTCCGCAATTGGACTTAGCGAGGCTGGTACGGCTGGATCTGCAGCCCGCAAGCGTGGATATGCACGGGCTGAGCGGAGAGGTGATCGCCACCGACGGGCCATTCGGCAACCTGGTGACTAACGTCAGCGCGGAGCAATTTCTGGCGCTGGGATACGAGCGCGGCCAGAAGGCGCCGGTGACGATTGGCAGCACAACCATGGAACTTCCGTTCGTGAAGACATTCGCCGATGTTCCCCTGAAAGCCCCGCTCCTGTATATCGACTCGCGCGGCAGATTGGGGCTCGCGGTGAATCAGGCGAGCTTTGCCGCCACCTATGGAATCCAACCGCCGGCGCAGTTATCGATTCCGCGTGCGAAGAAGTGAATTGAGGTCCGACGGCAGTTGCGCCCACGGGGGTGCTTGCAAGAGCTGTCAACTTGTTCAGCCAGGCAGCGGACCGGACATTTATTAGGAGGCATTCATGATCAGTCACACAAAATCTTCATTTGATAATGTTCGCTGGTTTCGTAATCCGTTCCTGGTGTTGGTTCTGGCGCTGTTGCCGGGTCTGCTCTGGTCGCAGAGCTTCCGCGGATCGATTCGCGGAACCGTCGCGGACCCGCATGGCGGCGTGATTGTTGGCGCAAAGGTCTCTGCCAGGAACAGCGCCACAGGCTTGGTGCGCACCGCCATGACCGGCGAGGATGGCGGCTACGTCCTGGCCGAGTTGCCCGCGGGCGAGTACACCCTAAGCGCCGAAGCTGCCTCACTTTCTCCCGTCGCGCAGAACGTGATCGTGAGCGTGGGCGCCGACACGACCGCTAATTTCGATTTGACCCAGGTCCAAAAAAGAACCGAGCAGTTGACGGTGACCGCCGAGGCTCCGGTGATCGACCAGACCCGCGACGTGTTAGGTGAGGTGGTGGAGCGGAAACTCGTTACCCAGTTGCCCCTCAACGGCCGCGACTTCGGAAAACTCGTGGCCCTAGTGCCCGGTGTCACGGTCGAGCCCTCCGGTGTTGCCGGTACCCAATTCGGATTCGGCCAGTTCAACATCAATGGCAACCGCGACCGTTCCAACAACTACACCCTCGACGGCACCGACAACAACGATCCGTTCCTTAACAACTCCGCCCTGAACCAGGTCGGCATCACCGGCGCGCCGGCGACGTTGCTGCCGATCGACGCCATCCAGGAATTTAATCTTCAGTCAAATTTCGCCGCCGAATACGGACGCGACAGCGGCTCGGTGGTGAACATCATCACCCGCTCTGGCACCAACCAACTGCACGGCAGCGCCTTCGAGTTCCTCCGCAACAGTGCCCTGGATGCGCGCAATTACTTCAATACCGAGCCACGCAAGACCTCATTCCAGAACAACCAGTTCGGAGGGTCGCTGGGCGGCCCGATCATGAAGGACAAGATGTTCTTCTTCGGGGCCTATGAAGGACAGCGCGAAAATGTCGGTTCCGACTTCCTGCTGAATGTACCCACCCCGGCGCAAATTTCGGATGCCCAGACCCTGGCGCTCCAAAACGGCATCTCGACCATCAATCCCGGGCTGACTCGGATCCTGAACTTCTATCCCGCCAGCAGCACTCCGACCCTTGCTTCGGTCGTGCGCGACAAGAACGATCTGGACAACTTCATTACCAAGGTGGATTACAACCTGACTGACCGCGAGCAGTTCAGTGTGCGCTATGCCTTCGGCCAGAGCAATCAGACTTTTCCCCTGGGAAACAACGGCGGATTTGGCAAGGGATCACGCTTGCCCCAGTTCGCTCAGACCTCGCCGACGCGGGTCCAGGTGGTTTCCGCCAGCCTGCTGTCGACTCTGAGTTCTTCCAGGATCAATGAAGTGCGCTTTGGCTACAGCCGCTACCGCACCTCATTCAGTTCGCTCGATGCCAACTTCAATCCCCAAAGTATCGGACTGGATTTCGGCACCGGAAAGCTCGGCCTTCCCGAGTTCGACTTTTCCATTCCGGAACTGGAGAACCTCGGCGCCCAAGGTTACAGCGTGCCCCGAGGGCGCACCAGCCAAACCGATCAGATTCTCGACAACTTCACCTGGGTCTCCGGCCGGCACACCATCAAGTTCGGCGGAGAATTCCATCGTGCGGACATCGCCAACTTCAACGACAATCTGGAACGCGGAATCTTCTCCTTCTCGCCTTCCGGACTACAGCTCGCCGGGCACCCATACGATCCTGTCGTAGATGTGTTGGCCAACTTCTACCTTGGCAATACGTTTCCCAGCGTCGATGCCGGTAACACTCAGCGCACCACCGACAACAACGGGATTTCATTCTTCGCTCAGGACGACTTCCGCGCCACTTCTCGCCTCACCCTGAATTTCGGGCTGCGATGGGAGTATTTTGGACCGCTCAGCGAGGCCCATAATCTGATTTCGAACATCGCTCCCGACGGTACCCTTGCCATGGTTGGCGCCCATGGTTTGAATTCCGCCTACAATCGCGACCTCCACGATTTCGGACCTCGGCTCGGGCTGGCGTGGAATGTCATGAGCAACACCGTGCTGCGCGCCGGCTATGGTATCTACTACGACTACATTCCCCAGGACCTGCTGGTGGCGAATTACACTTCGTCGGCGGGTTTGGTGACGAATCCAGTGGAGCCGGTCCCGGTTCTGCCCATGAATTTCAATCAATCGGCATTCAATGGCTCGACGCCGGGCGTTGCCATCATGACCGCGTCCACCGGCGGGCCCTATTCGATCTTTGCCGTCCCCCACAATTTCCCTACGCCCTACAGCCAGAACTACAACTTCAATATCCAGCAGAAGCTCGGACGAAACATGTCACTTGAGGTCGGCTATGTTGGCAGCAAGGGCACGCACCTGGTGCGGTTGTTTGACGCTAACCAGCCCGACGCCAACTACAACTTCCCCAACCCGAATTTCTATAACATGGATTTCCTCGCCCCCATCAGTTCTTCCAGCTACAACGCACTGCAGACCACGTACCGCATACAAGGAAGAGGCGGCTGGTCCGGTTTCGCCAGCTACACCTATGGCAAATCGCTGGACGATGCATCCGACGGAATCGATTTCACCTATGGTGCTGCATTCCCCCAAGACTCCACCAACCTGGCAGCCGAGCGTGGACCTTCGACGTTCGACACGCGCCATCGGTTCACGGCGGCTCTCGTCTACGACGTGCCCACATGGCACCACGTCCCCAGAGCGCTGGGCGCGGGCTGGTCGTTGAACTGGATCGCCAGTCTGCAAAGCGGACGCCCGATCCCCATCGTCACCTCCAACGACACCACCGGGCGTTATTACTACAATCAGCGCCCCAACGTAGTGGCCGGAATCAATCCGATCCTCTCCAACTGGAACCCATACACCGGATACCTGAACCCGCTGGCTTTCTCGCAGCCCGCCGACGGTACTTTTGGCGACCTCGGACGGGATTCAATCTTCGGCCCCGGATACAAGAACCTCGACTTTTCCGTTGCCAAGAACACGCAAATCTTCGAGCGGCTGAACTTGCAACTCCGGGCCGAGTTTTTCAATATTTTGAATCACCCCAACTTTGCGCTACCGAATGGCAGCATCACTCCAGGACCGGGCACCGCGGGACAAATCAGTCAGACCCCGGATGTCGCGCAGGGCAACCCTGGCTTGGGCGGCGGCGGACCGCGCGTGATGCAAGTGGCGGCGAAGTTGACGTTCTGATCGTGTGAGGTGGGTCGTGTGGTTCTTGACTGTGTGGCGCGGGCGCCCTCGCCCGCGTCTGCGGAACCATGGCGATCGCCGTCCTCGGATGTCCGGTGCGAACCTCCGCAGCGACGCGCTGCTTCTTTGCCGATATCGCGGGCAGACCTGCCCGCGGTGCACCTTCACTCTTTCTCTACATCCTTCGCGATCTTCGGCAGTACGGCGCGCAGCAGCGCCACAAACTCTCCCTGCACACGCTGGCCGGTTTCCAGCACTTCTTCGTGGTTGAGGGGTTGGTCCAGAATCCCCGCCGCTATATTCGTCACGCAGGAAATGCCCAGCACCTTGATTCCCATGTGGCGCGCAGCAATGACTTCGGCAATCGTCGACATCCCGACCAGGTCCGCTCCAATCGTGCGCAAATACCGAATCTCCGCTGGAGTCTCGTAGCTCGGACCCAGCAACCCCGCATACACACCCTGATGCACGGACGTGCCCAATTTACGCGCGGCTTCGATCGCAATCTCGCGATAGGGCTTCCAGTACGCTTGCGTCATGTCGGGAAATCGCGGTCCGAACCGTTCATCATTGGGCCCGGCCAGCGGGTTGTGTCCCTGCAAATTGATGTGGTCGGTGATGACTACCAGTGCACCCTGCTTGTATTCGAGATCAATCCCGCCGGCCGCGTTGGTGATGATCACGGCGCGAATGCCCATACCCCCAAACACCCGGATGGGAAACGCGACTTCTGCCGCCGAGTAGCCTTCGTAAAGATGGACACGGCCTTGCATGACGGCGACCGGAATATTGGAAACTTTCCCGATGACCATCTCCCCGGCGTGGCCGATGGCGGTGGACTGAGGGAATCCTGGAATTTGCGCGTAGGGAATCCGCGCCGTCTCCGAGAGTTCGTCGGCAAAGGCACCTAGGCCAGAGCCCAGCACCAATCCGATGCGCGGACGCAGCGCCGTCTTCGAAAGCAGGAAACTCGCGGCAGATTTGGCTTTCGCGAAGTCGTCGAGTTGCGTCATATTCATAGGATTCATCATTCCCTAATCCAGCGCCCGAATCGAGGCGGTCTGGGGGGACTCCTGTCCGCCAAACTGCGTCGCCTAGCCCAATCCTGGGCATGTCGAGAAGATACTAAACAAACGCTGCAATGGGGCGGCCTGCTCCAGGTTTTCAGGCAAGCTTCCGCCGGAGGCGCATAGGAACAACGGCCCCATAGATTCTACGGCCCCACCCCTCCGCTATGGCAGTCGCTGCAACTTACCTGGGTGAGGTCGCCGATATCGATCGGGTGCTTGAACGGCGTTCCCTGCGACGCGATCAGCCTCGTGGCTCCCTCTTGTTGTTCCAGGATGCTGTGGCAGATGTCGCAATCCTTGCGTATCGATCTGCCGTCGGAACTCACGTGCTGCCCGTCGTGACAGCGGAAACAGCCGGCGAAATAGAAGTGCCCGATGTTGTTGGGGTGGGTCTTCCAATCCAGCTTCATCTCCGGGAAGGTCGTGCTGCGATAAATGCGCTGCACTTCTGTGATCGCTTTCTGAATGTCGGCCTGCCGGTTCTTGTCCACGTCGGGATACTTGGTCAGATAGAACTTGTGCAAATCGGTGGCGATGCCTTCCATAGCAGCTTCCGTCGTGGCATAGGAATTGGTCAGGACCGTCACCGCCTGCTGCTTGATGAAGGGCAGCGAGGGGTCCACACGCCCCGCCAGCAGAGAATCATCCACCGCCCGGTCCGGGGGAACATAAATATGCGTTGGCCGGTTGTGGCAATCCACGCAGTCCATCCGCCGCCGCGGCATTTTCGCGATCTGCTCCTTGGTCGGCGGCGCATCCTTGGAAATGTACTCGGTGATCCGTCCCTGCATGTCCTTCACATGGATGTATGGAATTACCTGCCGTTTGTCATCGGTCGCGAAGTAGGTGATCTCATTGGAAATGTTCATGTGCCAGTGAATCCCGGATGGCATGCCGGTACTGGGATCGCCGCCGCCCGTCTTGAGCAGCATGCGAATCTGCCGCGGAGTATTTTTTTCGTCGTTTCCGTAGTGGGTGAATACCTTAAGCTGGGCGCCGTAGAACCTCTTCGGCCAGTGACACTCCTCGCAGGTGTCTGGTGCCGGACGCAGGTCGTGGACCGGCGTCGGGATGGGCCGTGGATAGGTCTTGAAAGCCGTGGCAAACACTTGGCGCGCCCCCGATAACTTCGACTTCACATACCAGCCGGCTCCGGTTCCAACATGGCACTCCACGCACGCTACCCGGGCATGTGGCGATAGTTGGTAAGCCGTGAACTCTGGACTCATGACCGAATGGCAGAGCTGTCCGCAGAATTCCACCGAATCGGTAAATTCGTATGCCTTGTAACTTCCCACTGCGCTCAGCATTACGAATACCACCAGAAAGGTTGCGAAAAATGCGGCCGCGCTGCGTTGACTGGGATCATTCAGGTCGATGCGCGGATACAGGGGAACGTCGGATACCTCCGTCTTTTTGCGTCGCTCCCACAACAGCCCGACCACGATTCCCACAAGTCCCAGGATCAGAAATGCCGGAGCCACCATGTAGGCCAGAATGTCCACATAAGGACTGGGCTTCTCGGAGACGAGATCGATCAAAAACAGGAAAAAGAAGTTGGCCAGAGCTACCAGCGCCAGGGCCGTACCCGCCAGGCTGATCGGGTTACGCAGCACACGGCGTAGCTGGACTCGCAATACCTCCCTGCTTGAATGCGGCTTCGGACTTTCTGGGCTCATTCCTTTTCTCCGATCGTAGTTTGGTTCGCATGCTCAGGTTCGACTGGCCGCGCATCAAACCATTGCAATACTTGGGACAGAAGGACGATTGTCCTCCATACCGGCGGGAAAGCCAAGCCATTTGAGAATCATTGATCGCGGTCCGCGGCTCCTGCCCCGGCGGGTGTCACCGGCATGTCCGGACCGTTCTTCCCCTCATTCTCGTCGCGGCGCGGATCGGTCGCGTCGTCGCGCGCCTCGTCCCGTGCAGCCTCCATCAGCGTTGCCGTGTCCAAGGCATGCTCTTCGCGGTAATGCTCGAAGGACATCTTCCCATCCCACCACGCCCAATTCATAGGGTAAACGTCGGGATCAAGAAAGACTTGGTAGAAGTGCCACACCACGATGGCCAGGGTCGCCAGCACCGCTTCATAGAAGTGAATCGCAGTCGCGATATCCAGCCACCAGCGCGGCAGCAGGTCGCCAAAGAACACCTTGGCCCAAAGCATGATGCCGGTTCCCGCCATCACAAACATGCCCCACACCAGGGCCCAGTATTCGGCCTTTTCCGCGTAGTTGAAGCGCGCAAACTCCGGCTTCTCTTTTTTCCAACCGAGATAGTAAAGCATCGTTCCCACCACATCGGTGGCGTCCTTCGGCACCGGGAGGAAGTCGCTCAGCAAGCGGCGGCCGTTCCGGGTCACCACAATGTAGCCGAGGTGATACAAGCTGGTTGCAATCAGTACCACGCCCGCTAAGCGGTGAATAATGCCGCGCGCTCGTTCCCCCATACCCAGGAATCCGGCGAACCAGGACTCCGGGTATTTCAGCGCAAAGCCGGTCAGCACCAGCACAATGAAGCTGCTGAACAGGAACACGTGCTGGTAGCGCTGGGTACGGCTCATGCGCGTCACCAGGCGGTGCTCCTGTTGGCGGCGCAGAATTGCCTTCCGCCGCCAAATGATGAGGTTGTGCAGGACCATGCCCCCGATCACCACCATGATCAGGCTCACATAGAGCTTCCGTATCCAGCGCACCGCGATGCTGCCGGTATCGGCGGAAAGCGGCGCATCCACGTGCACTTTCGCCGCCACAAATTTTTCCGTAACCCCCGGGTGACATTGTCCGCAGGTCTTCACCAGATTCGCCCGGTTGATGGTCGATCGCGGATCACTCGAGGGAAGAATGTTGTGCACCCCGTGGCAGCTGGCGCAGTTGGCGACGACCTGGGAGCCCAGCTTGGACGCCAGACCGTGATAGCTCGCTAGGTACGTGGTGGTACGCCGTCCTTCGAAACCAAATTCCCCGGAAAGCCGCACGCCCTCGTGACAGCGGGCGCAGGTCACCAATGCCAGATTGCTGGCGGAAACCGAAGAGTTCGGATCCAGGTGCGATTTGATGGAGTGGATGCCGTGGCAATCGGTGCACACCGGCGCCTGCCCGTTGCCGCGCGCGATCGCTTGCCCGTGAATGCTCTGCATGAATTCCTTCTGCACCGTCTCGTGGCACTTGGCGCAGGTCGAAGGAACATTGAACTTGAAGATGGACGATTTCTCATCGCTGGCACGACGGATTTCGTGTACCCCGTGACAGTCGGTGCAGACCGCGGCCTTGGTCGATCCCGCGCCCACCGCGCGTCCGTGCACGCTCTCCTCGTAGGAAAAGAACGGCTGCGTGCTGTATCCGTCTCGCCCCATAACAAACTTCTGCGAATGGCAAGTGCCGCAGGTCGCGGGAATATTGGTGTGGTTCACCGGCGACTTGGGATCGTCAGCGGTTAGGATCTGGTGTGGACTCCCGTGGCACGCCAAACAAGTGGGCGCCTGCTTATCTCCACCCTTGCGCGCGGCCGCATGGACTCCGAGCTGATACCCATGCACCGCATCGTCGTGGCACTTCGCACACTGCTGCGGCACGATCTTGTCCGCGGCTTGCACCTCATGCGCTGGACCGTGGCAACTGGTACAGGCCTCCGCGCCCAGAACGGAGTGGACACTCTTCGGCACCTGTCCGGCCGGTTCGTCGTGGCAGGTTGTGCAGGATGGCCGGCGCATCGATTTGGGATGTGGATACTCCTTCACTCCGACGTGACAGGTGGTGCAGCCCAGGTCTCCGTGTACGCTGCTTTTGTGCTTGCCAGCGTCCACGTGCAGGCTGCGGCCCGAATCCGACTTCATGCCCGCTTCCCCATGGCAGGCCAGACAATCCTGATCTGAGGCCGCGACTGGCAAGGCACAGATCAGAGCAAGCGTCAGCACAAGGCCGAACCGCAAGAGAATGCCGGATTGTCTCCCTGCCATCATCACTTCCTCCTACTTGTACGCAAACAGCATGGCGTAAATGATCCACACCACGATGCTGAAACCGATGCTCAGCGCGATCCAGGCAAATGCGCGGATGGTGCGAACCACGATCTCCGGCTGCGGTTCTTCCAGGCTCGACTCCAGTCGGCCGCTCGCGACCAGGGCCTCGTATTCTAGCGGCTTGTCGCGCTTCAGTTCCGCCAGCGGCACGTGGCCGGTGAAAATGGTCGTGTCCATGGGAAACTTTTCCGGCCGCAGGTGCGTGTTGAAAAAATGCACCGTGAAGATGAACCCCGTGGCGAGCAGCGCCTCGTCACTGTGGATGACCGTGGCGATGTTAATGAATGAGCCCGGCAAGAAGCGCGTGAAGAAAATCGGGAACCACAAGGTCAAGCCGGTCGAGCCAATCACTGCAATTCCCCAAAACACTGCGAAGTAGTCGAATTTCTCCCAGTACGTCCAGCGCCCGTACTGAGGACGCGGCCCCATGCCGATGAACCATTTCATGGTCGCGAGGAACTGGTGCAGGTCCTGACGAGTGGGCAGCATGGTATCCGGCCCGAACAGCAGACCGAGCCATGACTTGTGCTCGCGCTTCCTGAGCTGAACCAGACTATAGAGGTGAGTGACAAACACCCCAAACATCAACAGCGCAGCCGTGCGATGGATGAAACCGGCGACCTGGAATCCACCCAGCAGGCGGGAAATCACGGCCGCCCAGCCCGTATAAGAGAACTTCAGCGACAGGCCAGTCATGGCCAAAGTGATAAAGCTCACGATCATGCACGCGTGCAGCGTGCGTTGCAAGCGCGTGAAGCGGACAAACTCGAGATCCGGCCGTTTTCGTTCTGGCCGAGCCGGCGGAACCGGCGATTGCACTTCCGGAGTCTGAGCTTTGGAATTAGTCGCCATGATGGTTATCCTCGCCAGCGGGATTTCCCTCGGGCCGTCCGCCATTTGCGTGTGCCTCTTTCTCCCGGGCTTCCTCCGCGCGAAGCTCGCGGCGCATCTGCAACGCCTTGGGCAGCCAGAGCAGGGTATGCAGCCCTCCGATCACAAAAGTCGAGGTCAGGAGCGCGGTCATGCCCCAGAACGTCCAAAACAGGAACGGATATTTCTTGGGATCGTGGTGCGTAGCATGGGTTAAATAGCCCGCGAAACGGCGGGTCGCTGTGGCGTGACACTTCTGGCAGGTCGCCACCACATTGGCTCGACTGAGATGGGACCTGGGATCGGCCACGCGCAGGATGTCATGCGCTCCGTGACAGTCGTAGCACTTCGCTGCATTGGCGTAGCCCAGTCGCGACACCTTGCCGTGATAAGTCTCAAAGTACGTCTTGGCAATCTCGCTGTGGCAATGGCCGCACTTGTCCATGATGTCGAGTCTGAAGCCGGTCTCATCGGTGCGCCGGATGGAATGCGCGCTGTGACAATCGCTGCAGACCGGAAGCTCTTTGTCAGTTTTCGTCACCAGCGCCGAATGCACGCTCTGCTCGAACTGTTCCTCGATTCCATGGTGGCAGGCGCCGCAAGTGGCCGGAAGATTCTTTGGGTTAACCGTGGATTGCGGATCGGAGCGCGGCAGAACCATATGCGCTGTGTGGCAACTGGTGCACGTCGCCGTCACCGTCAATCCGCTTTTCAGCAGGCCCTTGCCGTGAATGCTTTCCATGTAATGCGGGATAATGTCGTGTTGCCGTCCCACATAGCGGACGGCCGCTTTCTGTCCTTCGCGGTGGCAGCTCCCGCATAGCTCTGGCACGTTGGTGGAAAACGTTCGTGACTCTGGATCGTGCTTATCCAGAATGCGGTGGGTACCATGACAATCCTTGCAACTGGGTGCGTTCGGATCCTTCGCCGCGAGAAGTTGGCCGTGCTTGCTGCGCTGATACTGCTGGCCCTGGTCTTCGTGGCACTTGGTGCAATCCACGGGATGAGTGATGGTCTCGCAGGGCCGGACGCGCGAGACATTCACCTCGGAGTGGCACTGGCTGCAGGAAACCGGAACCGCCTGGGTGCGCGGGCGCGAGTGGCGGGAACCGGCGATCTCGGCGGCTGAGACGAACATATTGCGGCCATCGGCCGCCTTCAAGTGTTCATTGCCATGGCAACGCATGCAATCGGCATCCGCCATGCCTTGCGTGTAGAAGACATTGCGCACCTTGTGCGGCTGGTGGCAGTCCACGCAGGCCGGCAGAACATGTGCTTCCTTCTCCCAGAGTTCGCCCTTGATCGTCTTGCGATGAACCTCTTCGATCTGGGCATGACATTTAGTGCACGTCGCCGCGATGTTGCGGCGGTTTATCGACGATTCCGGATCGGTGTGCGGCAGGATGTTGTGGGCGGTGTGGCAGGAAGCGCAGTTGGCCGCCACCACCAATCCCTTCTTGAAAAGAGCCTCGCCGTGAATGCTCTCCGAGTAGTTCTCCAGGATATTGTGCTGGTCAATGTTCCGTTGCGTCTGCACCGGAGTTCCCTCGCGGTGGCATCTCCCGCAAACGAAAGGAATTTTCAACGGAGCGACGGCGGAGCGCGGATCCTTTACCGGAAAGATATCGTGGTTACCATGGCAATCCACGCAATGCGGAGCCAGCGTGTCCCCCCGGGCAATGGCCTTTCCGTGCAGTGAGTGGGAGTGCAGTTTTTGCTCGTCGCCGTGGCAGTTGCCGCATTGCACACGCGCCAACGGCGTGGCATGGGGCAGGTCCTTCCCCTCCAGATCCGCATGGCACGAAGTGCAGGACAACACACCGTGGATGGAGGAGGAAAACCTCTTCCCGTCTACGAACAGGGAGAAGGTGCGGCTCCCCCGCTTTGTGGTCAAGGTCTTGTCGCCGTGGCAGGCGAGGCAGTCGTCGTTCGATACCTCTGCGCCAGACGCAGTGGCGGCAACCAGCAATACCAGCCACGCAGCCCAGGCGAGCCTCCGCACTACCCTGCGCCCGCAGATGCGCACATTCGTTTGGTTTAACGTTGACGGATCACGGGGCGGCTCGCTTTTTTCTGGTTCCATTCCAGTTCCTGACGCAGCCAACGACCACTGATTATCGCTTCCACCGTGGCATTTTTCATCAATGTTGATGAATTTCGCCACACATCCATTGTTGTTTCACTATGACCTCAATGACAGTGAGTGACCTCACCTGCCATCGTGACAGATGTCACAAAGGGATTGCCATGCGCGAAGGTCAGAAAAGAGCTCAAAAAAAGACTTACTTGGGATTGGAAGGTCCAGAGTGGTGTGCGCACGCGAACCACAGAAATACCTGCCGGCCTGCCTTAGCTGGGTTCCTTGCCCCAAACCCGCTTTCCCTACTGGATTCGAGTGCTGCGCGAACGGCGATTCTTCCCCATACCGACAGCCCTCACCCGGTCGTAGGCGTAGTGCAGATCCTGGCTAAGAAGACTTACGACGTGCAGACAGGCTTCTCGATGATCATGCAGGAACAGCAACAGATCTTTGCGTTTCACCAAGGCTACCTGCGAGTTGTCGAGTAACTCCGCGCTCACCTCGTTGGACCCTCCCACCAGGCACGCACTCAGACCAAGCACTTCTCCCGGCCCAGCAATCCGAACCGTTAGCCTTCTTCCGGCTTCCGAGCAAACCGTGATGCGGGCCCGTCCGTCGCAAAGCACGAAGATCCCACGGGGCTGCGAGCCTTCCCGGAACAGAATGGTTCCCCGCGGACAAAAGGTGGTTGATTTGAGGGCATCGAACGCTTTCAGGGCGTCCGGCGGCAGGTCGCAAAATAAGCGATCGGAGCGTTCTACGCATTGCTGGCAGCTCTGCTGGATCGCGGTCTCCATGCTTCTGTTCATAGCCCGTCCAGAAGCGAAAAACAGTGATTGCAATCACCGCCGAGCGTGACCCGGAAACATGGGGAGCTTTCAGTTGTTCGTGGCAATCAGCTTCAACGCCGTTTTATTACGAATCACCAGGGTCGAGCCCTTGGCCTGCACGATCTGTCTCTTTTTCAGGTCCGCGAACAGCCGCGTCACAGTTTCCCGCGAGGTGCCGATCATTTGTGCAATCTCCTCGTGCGTGAGCGCCAGCTTCAGCCGGGGCTCCTGCTTGGCTGCCTCGCCGTTCTTGGAACTCCACTCCAGCAGCAGTTTCGCCAGCTTTTCCCCCGCCGAGTGAGACAGTCCCAGCGACCGCACTTCATGACACGCGGTGTTGTACTTCTCGCTCAGTTGTTCGGCCACTTTGAAACAGGCTTCCGGCTGATCCTTCAGGAAGCGCAAAAAGTCGTCCCGCTTGATGAAATTCACCTGGCAGGGATCGATGGTTTCCGCAGTCAA
The DNA here is from genome assembly GCA_963715675.1 of uncultured Acidobacteriota bacterium. Classification (GTDB taxonomy): domain Bacteria; phylum Acidobacteriota; class Terriglobia; order Terriglobales; family Acidobacteriaceae; genus DASVWZ01. The sequence continues at coordinate 4,976,561 of OY970265.1, read as the reverse complement.
TTCATACGGCTTTCCCGACACGGTTGCACTCAGGCCCAGCACCTCGCCAGGCTCGGCGATTTTCACGATCAGGGTCTTCCCATCGGTGGCGCAGATGGAAAGCTTGACTCGGCCTTTGCACAGCACAAAAATCCCGCGCGGCGCCTGGCCTTCCACAAACAAAACCGCGCCTTTGGGATACGCGGTGGCATACTTGATGCTTTCAAAAGCCTGCAACGCCGCTCCTGGTAGATCGCAGAACAGACGCTCCGTCCGCGTCTTGCAGGTAAGGCAACTTTCGATGATGTCGAGTCCGTATGGTGAGAGCATACTCACCCCCCTGTGACGCTCATTTTTCGCCTGATACCGGTGCATTTCAGCTTGCACCACCACCTGTGATCTGCGTCACCAAGTAAGTGTGCGCTACCGCCCAACCCTTGGCTGTGACTCAAGGCACAACCACTTGTGACATGCCTCACAACGAGGAGACGGCCGGCCAAAAGCCCGCTAAATCAGAGAAAACGCGAATTCTGAGACAGCTGGGCTAGTCACAGGATAACGCTGGTTCTGTGCACCGGCGGCGGCTCGGAGAAGCTGCGGATGCCTCCGGTCTGTACCCTTAGTACTTGCTATACCCCTCCCCCTCGGTCCAGTCGCACGTGACTACGAGAATGAAAATATTGTGGGTTGACGCGTGTTCTCCGTGAACGGATACGACACACTCCCGAAGTCGCTGGAGGTCTGGTGGTCAACGATGTTCGGAATTGGGACAGCAGACTGCCCGGCCGCCAGCCCGGACAGGGCAAGAAGAAACAGAGAAAAGAACAGCGGGCGTTTCATAAGACCCTCCTTGTCGATTTGTTAAACGGAAGAGGGAACGCAGACCAGTCGCTGCCCGACTAAGAACTGGTATTGCCGGACGTTTCAGGTCATACTATCCAATTAGAGCCCTGTCTTGGGTGCGGGCATTTGCCTTATGCCGACATTGCAGAACCAGAACCCGACCCGCTTAACCACCCCCTCCGCGCAGGAACAGCAGCAGCGCCGCCGCATGATGATTGCTTTGCTGGTGTTGCTCCTGGCCCTGATTCTGGTCCTGTTCAAGGACCGCCAGATGCTGTTCTCGCCATCCAGCCCGGAGTCCGAGGCCGAGCCTGCAACAAGTCAAGAAACAGCCCAAGTCATTGAGCAACCACCAGCGGTTCCCGTCTCCCCTGAGATATCCAGGCCGGTCCGGAAGAAAGTCCGAGGCCTGCGACAACCCATCACCGCAACCGTGCGTCCCAGGGCCAAAGCGCCTGCTCCCTCAATCGTCATGGTCGCTAGCCGTGCCGTGTTGCCGCCTCTGGAGGTGGAAGTGGTCGCCGGTAACCAGCGTCACCCGCTGGACGCTTCTGCCAGATCGGTCAACGTGAGAATGCAGGACGGCCTCGACCCTGTCCCAGTGGCTGCGCCAACCCAGGCTGCCGGGACGGCAAACGGGGACGGCGAGGAACAGGTCCAGCTTTCGCCCGGAACGGCGAAGGTGGTCGACAGTTCTGTGGAACCCAGTTATCCCCTGCTGGCCAAGCAGATGAAAGTCCAGGGCGCGGTGATTCTGGAGGCCATGATCAGCAAGGCGGGCACGATTCAGGAGATTCAGGTCTTGAGCGGACCTGCCATCCTCTCGGCTGCAGCCCGGGAAGCGGTTCGGCAATGGCGTTTCAAACCCTTCTTCAAGGGCGGCGAGCCAGTCGACAGTCAGGCCCGCGTCACCGTCAACTTTACAATTTCAACTTACTGACACCGCGTCGGCGCCCATAAACCGCTAGCTCGAACAACGTGAGTTGGAAGCCGTCCCTCCTGCCAGGTTTGCATTGTAACTTTCGAGCGGCCGACACGCCAAGTAATTCTTGGTGTTATGAGCGCTCTTGCGATACTTCGCCAACAACCAACGGCTCCGGGCCTCTGTTCAGCCACTGTCATCCCACAACCATCTCGGCTAAAGCCGCCCGAGACTGGGCGGGTTCTCAACCGCGCGGCACGACTCACATCAGAAAGGGCCGAACCTTGGGAGTCCGGCCCTCGCTAACCAGAACAGTCAGAGTTTCCCTTACTGCCTTCGGATGGTCATCAACTCCCAACCGTTAGGCGCTGCTGTTCGAAACGGGTCCGCGCTGCCTGCTGCGTCCTCGCCCTCGCAATTACGGTGTCAGCTTCCACACGGTTCCGTAACCGTATGTGCCGCCCGCCGACGTGGTGCCGTAAAGATCGCCATTCCAGCCCACGGTCACACCTGCGTACGGATATGCCCCGTCGGATCCAGCGAAGCTGTGCAGCAGGGTTACCGTGCCGTTATGCACTTCATACACCGTTCCGAGGCCGAAAGTGCCGCCCTCCGCAGTGGTACCGACGAAAATACCTCTATTGGTCCGGCCGTAGCCGAATTTAACCACACCTGCATACGGATACGCCCCGTCCGCCGTGCCCCCGGCAAAGTTATGCGCCACGGTGTACTTGCCATCAGTTCTCTGCCAAATGATTCCATCGCCGGAGGAACCGCACCCTTCAGCAGTGCCCAGCGTGACTGAGTCTCGGCGGCCCCCGCCGAATTCCAGAGTTCCGACGGGATAGCATCCGTCCGTCGTCCCTCCAGCGAAGCTGTGCAGCAGGGTTACCGTGCCGTTATTCAGTTCATACACCGTTCCGAGGCCGGAAGCCCCGCCGCCCTCGGTGACGCCATCGACGAAGAGGGTGCCCCAACTGTTCTTCCTACTGGACGCACTCGCGTACGGAGATGCTCCGTCCCTCGTGCCCCCGGCAAAGTTGTGTAGCACCGTCAGTTTGTCTTTCTTAGTCAGTTCATACACCATTCCGAGGTCGTAAGCGCCGCACCCGGAGGCGGTGCTAACAAGAACTTTCCCCCTGGAGGTAAACGCGGCGGCGGGATTGCACCCGTCCGTTGTCCCACCAGCGAAGCTGTGCACCAAGGCGTACTCGCCAAACGAACGCACCTTGAACACCGTTCCCGCGTTGGAAGAGCCGCCCTGGTAGGTGGTTCCGTAAAAAGTGAAGCTGCCGTGTCGTTGCTTCCGCCGCAAGCGGGTGGCCCTGGTCAAACCCGCGTACGGGTATGCCCCGTCGTCTCCCCCAGCGAAGCTGTGCAGCACGGTAAAATTGTTGTTCTTGTCCACCTTGAACACCACTCCGTAGCCATAAGTGCCGCCTTGGTAGGCGGTGCCGTAGAGGTTGCCCTTGCGATCGTCCCCAAGCACACCGGCGTAGGGAGTTCCTCCGTCCCCCCTGTAAAGTTGTAAAGCACTGTGAAAGTCTGCGCCTGCCCCGATTGGGTTGTAACCACCCCTAACCCAAGCACGACTACGAACGTCAGCGCGGCACTGGCCGCTCCCAGACGTGTCCTCGAAATCCCTCGTTGCATTGTATTGGGCACAATCATACCTCCGTTCCCATCCCAAACTGTTTTGGGCCCGACGTGCACCCAGAAGCAAGTCGAGACCCCGAGGGGATGGTTGTCAATGCTCCGCGTCACCAAGCGATGTGACCATCGGGAAGCATAGTTGCCATCAACCAAGATTTACGCCTTCCGGCTGAAACAAAGGGACGGGTCGATAACCGCGGCTGGGACATTCGTACTTGGCAAAACGCAGGCACAACTGAAGGCACGGATCAAAACAGAGTTTGAAGGCCTGCGCGATAATTGTCGACACCACCATTCCACTCACGACCGGGAGCGGCTGGTTCGTCTTCTTTGGGTCGGGCAAACCCTCTCATCTCGGGTCGATCCCCAAAAACAAGCGCCCTGGGATCCTTTCGGATTCCAGGGCGTTTGTGGCAGCCCTCCCCCAGAACTGCTCACTTACGAAACTACGTCCTCCGTCTAAATTTGAGAATGGCACTCTCGTGCCAGCCCTCCCCACCAACGTGCCACCCTGTCGAGAACCAGACCAGATCAACAAACTCATAAGAACAAACACGCCACGAGGCCAAGGATCTCAGAACTTCTTAGTTTTCTTCATATTGGGGTCACTCCCCATGCTCTCAGGTGCGACCGCGTGGCTGAAGTTTCAGGACCTCCTCGCCGATGTCCGTAAATGGGCACACTGGAATCTCATGCTGGCAGTGGAAGAACACGAAATCTATCGCTCCGTTCTTGAGGCCCTGCAGACCGGCATCTTTGTCTTAGACCGAGACGGGAAAGTCCTGCTATGGAGCCGGGGGGCAGAACGAATCACCGGCTTCATGCAGCACGAAGTGATCGGCCGGCCATGCCGTAACAGCATCCTGCCACTATGCAACCGGGAAGGCTGCATTACGTGCAGTGGAAAGTGTCCGTTCACCAGCACACTGCGAGACGGCCACCCTCGCGAGATTCGAATCCAGTTGCGCCACAAACAGGGCCACTCCTGCCCGGCCCTCATGCGGATTGCCCCGGTATTCAACCAGCATGGCTCCATCCTCGGGGCCGCCCAAAGTTTCGACGAGCAGCGATTTCCCTCCGAAAGCGAACGAACCCAGTCCAGCCTGGCCGAGCACGGTTGCCTCGACCAGACGACGGAGGTTCCCAATCGCGGATACCTTCAGTTCCAGTTGCGCGAGGGTCTTGCGGCGTTTGAAGAATATCATCTGCCCTTCGGCGTCATCTTTATTCAGGTCAACCAACTACCGCATTTTCGCGCTACCTATGGACACCCTGCCGGCGACGCCGTTCTACGCGTCATGGCGCAGACCATCCGCAATGGCCTTCGCCCTTCCGACCTGTTGGGGCGCTGGGCGGAAGATCAATTTCTCGCCATTCTTCCCAACTGCGGTCCGGGCGGCATGCACATGGCGAGGCAGCGCATTGGGAAGCTGGTGACCTACGCCAAGCTGCAGTGGTGGGGTGACCAGTTGTCGATCACCATTTCCATCGGGTACGCGTCCGTGCAAGCCGGAGACTCCCTGGATTCTCTGGTACGGCGCGCACAACCTCCCGGTGCAGGACCGGGGCCGGATCCCAAGAGCTGATTGCTATGTTCGCGATTATCGGAATTCTGGTCGTTTTCGGAGCGGTGCTGGGCGGGTACCTGATGGAGCATGGCCATGTTCGCGTCCTGCTTCAGCCCGCCGAATTGCTCATCATCGGAGGCGCCGCCTGCGGCACCGTTCTGATCGCCAATCCCCTCCACATTCTTAAGCAGATTGCGGGAGGAATCGGCGCCGTCTTCGGCGGATCGAAGTTCACCACGCAACGCTACCTGGACACTCTGAAGATGGTCTACGACCTCCTGAACAAGGCTCGCCGCGAAGGACTCATGTCTCTCGAGAACGACGTCGAACAGCCCGACAAAAGCCCCATCCTTTCCAAGCACCCAGAATTCATGAGGGACCATCACATCCGCGATTTCTTCTGCGACACCATGCGCATGGCTATCAGCGGCGTCGAAGCCTTCGACCTCGATCAACTGCTCGACCTCGACATGGAAGTCCACTACCATCACGCGACCCAACCCGTCGCTTCCCTGAGCACCACCGCCGACTCCCTCCCCGGGCTCGGAATCGTGGCCGCAGTTCTGGGCGTCGTCATCACCATGCAAGCCCTGGGAGGCCCACCAGAAGAAATCGGCCAGAAGGTCGCCGCAGCCCTGGTCGGCACGTTTCTCGGCATCTTGCTTTGCTACGGCCTGGTCGGTCCGATCGCTGCCAACATGTCCAAGATCGCCGACGACGAACAGGCCTACCTGCATGTGCTGCGCGTAGTGATGGTTGCGTTTCTAAAAGGAACCGCGCCCATCATGGCCGTCGAATTCGCGCGCCGCGCCATTCCCGGCCATGTTCGGCCGTCATTCCAGGAACTGGAAACCACCTGCCGCAACCGCAACCCCGCTGAGACCGATTCCGCGGCGGCAGACTCTGCCCCCGCCCCTGCCGCCGCTGACTCGGCTTCGCCCTCGACCGAGGCCCCGGCCTGAGCACGATCCCTACTTATGGACAAAGCTCATCCCATCATCATCAAGAAAAAAGCCGCTCACGCTGGCCATCACGGAGGGGCATGGAAGGTCGCTTACGCCGACTTCGTCACCGCCATGATGGCCCTGTTTATCGTGCTTTGGTTGTTGAACAGCAGTAAGCAGGTTCAGGAAGCCGTCGGTGGATATTTCAAGGATCCTTCCGGCAGTTCCAAGCTGGTCGGCAGCGATATGAGGGGCTCGGGCGACAATTTCGCGGTCTCCAAAGACAACATGGCCCAACTGAAAGAGGAACTGCAGAAGCGCGTCCGCCAGATGACCAACTTCGACATTCTCAAAAACCAGATCGAGATGACCGTGACTGCCGAAGGCCTTCGTGTCGAATTGCTGGAAACCGAAAAAGGTACGTTTTTCGATTCCGGCAGTCCGCGCCCGAACGACAATGGCAAGGAGTTGTTGACCCTGCTGGCACAGGAACTGGGCAAACTGCCGAATCAGCTTTCCATCGAAGGCCACACCGACTCGAAACCATATTCGGGCAATGGCGAATATGGGAACTGGGAACTCTCCACCGACCGCGCCAATGCGGCGCGGCGCCTGATGCAGCACGATGGCGTTCGGTCTGACCAGGTCTCCCAGGTACGTGGTTACGCCGATCAGATGCTGCGTAACAAGAACGACCCCGAAAATGCCTCGAACCGTCGCATCTCCGTCATCGTGCACTATATCGAGAAAAAGAGTGCGGAAACGGCTTCCACCCGAGGCTCCGCGGAAAAGCAGACGGAAGTCCCGAAAACTGAGTCGGAATGACTCCATTCGGTCAGTGAACAGGAGCTAAGGGGTGATCTCAAAAACAGTCCCCCCATCGGACATCCCTCCCTCTCCCGTAACACCGTAGAGGTGGCCAGTCTGGTCACGGACTAGGCTGCCTTCGGGAGTTGCCCCGTCGTTGGATCCGGCGCAAAACGTGTGTAACACAGTGTCCTTCCACATGCCGTGCGCGGACGGGGTGAGTTCAAATGCAGTCCCGCAGTTGTTCATTCCACCTCCTTCGAACGCGGTGGCATACAGGTGGCCCGCTTTGTCAAAAACCGGAGTAGCGAACGACTCCCGTCCATCTTTGATATCAAACCGGTGAAGCACGGTCTCCTTCCACTTCCCGCCCGCGCCAGGCGCCAACTGAAAGACCGTCCCGCAGCCGCCGCTTCCACATGCCCCGTCGCCGCCGCCGGCGTAGGTTGTGCCATAGAGATGATGAGCCTGGTGAACGACGAGCCCGGCGGCCGGAAAGTAACCGTCGCGCCCGCCCTTGAAGGTATGGAGCACGGTTTCAATCCACTGTCCGCCTTGCGCTGGCGCAAGTTCAAAGACGGTTCCGCCGCCATACTTCCCCGCCAAACTGGCTGTACCGTAAAGGTTCCCACGGCTGTCGGCGATTACTCCACCCATCGGACTTGCCCCGTCGTTTCCCCCGGTGAAGCGGTAAAGAACGGTCTCCGTCCACCGGCCGTTGGTGGGCGATAGCTCGAACACGACCCCGCAACTGGAGCCATTACAGGTTGGGTTGCCACCCGCATATGTAGTCCCATAGAAATTGCCTGACGCATCAAGAACCAGTCCCGCCTTTGGCAAACCGCCGTCGGCCCCGCCAGTGAAAGTGTAGAGTATGGTCTCGGACCAGGGGCCATTCTCGGCAGGGGTCAGTTCAAACACGGTTCCGCATCCGCCGAAGCAGCTGCTGTTGCCGCCGCCGTAAGTCGTACCATAAAGATTGCCTGCACGATCGAACATGAGACTCCCCTGCGGACTTGACCCATCGCTTCCCCCGCGGAAACCGTACAGCACCCTTTCTGTCCAATGGCCGCCCGTCCCCCGGGTGAGTTTGTATACCGCCCCGTCGTTGCTGGCGCCCCCTTGTTCGGCCACCCCATATAGATTTCCCGCTTTATCAAGAATGAGGTTGCCCAGGGGCAAAGTTCCGCCGCTGCCATGCTGAAAACTGTAAAGCACCTCTTCCTTGCTCCGCGCCCGCACGGCAGTCGGCAACAGCACAGCTGACATTAGCAGCGCGACGCCCCCCACAACCCGGATTCTTGGCCTGCGCATTGCTTTACTTGGTCTCCTCACATTAACGGAAGCTCGTTTCATCAGTGAACTCCAAGGGGGACTTTTGCCTCAGGTCGGCTTTTTGCAACCGCCGTAGTATGCCATATGCAGTTCCTCGTTGGAAACAGAAGCGCACTTTCAAGGCGGCCATGCAGCCCACAGGCACCCCGGAGGAAACCGGCCTCTCGTTTGGCTTTTGCAAGCGCGGAGGATTGAACGCTTCGCTAGCTGCGTTCCCTGGGGATATTTGAGGTTATAATGCTCCCCGATGGGGTGGCCTGCCGGTTGGTGCGCCCAACCGTGGGGTCGGAAAGAGGACGTAATGCTCTCCTGCAAGGTTTTCTCCGTTCGTGCCAAAGCGATGCGCCGATTCTCTGGAATCGCCGTATTAGGTGTGCTGGTTCCGGCTCTGTTCGCGCAGAATGCTCCTCCAAAGCTCACGCTGCTTGATCCCGTCCCGGCTCTGCTCAGTGGTCCGGCAGTGACGACCAACGTGAACATCCTGGCCAGAAAAGGCCGCGTAGTCGCCGGCGTGGGTGCAGACGGCGCAACCGAAATGGTGGTGCGCATCCCGGCAAAATCTGACGGCGAGCAATTCACCCTTACCGTGGTCAACGATCAGGGCCAGCAGAGCACTTCTTCCGCCGAGGACGGCGGCCTGGGCACGATCGGCTCAAGCAGCTTCACCCTGAGTCAGTTGACGGTCACCGCAGTCAAGACGAGCAACGGGCCGATGGCCTTTGCCATTTACGGCGTCCCGGTCGATTTTCCCCGGCCCGAAGGCCAGGACGGCAATTCTACCGAGCGGTTCATCACGCTCCACACCGAAGCGCTCGATTCCGGCTCGACCTCCGATACGCCTGTCACCATTCTTCGTCCGCCCCTGGTGCTGATTCATGGACTTTGGGGTGATCGCCACTCCTGGGACAATTTCACTCCCTTGATTTCCGACCCGCGATTCGACGTCAACCGCGCGAACTATTCGCAACTGATTGGGAATCAGATCAAGTCGTATTCGCCCTCCTATCCCAGTTGGGCGAAGAGTAGCCTCAAGAGCGCCCAGGCTAGTTCTCTCGGTTTCTCCTATAACGCGCCCGGCGTGCTGAAACAGATTGCCAGCTTCATTCAGCATTTCAAGAAAGGGACAAACCCGGAGAACATCCCCGTAGCTGGCGTGCAAGCCGACATTATCGCCCACAGCATGGGTGGGGACATTACCCGAACCCTGCCCTTCGTCTCCGACTTCTACGCTGACAACACGTTCGCGCTCGGGTCGGTCCATAAAGTGATCACCATCGGAACTCCGCACTGGGGTTCGCCGCTGGCGATTCATTTAATCGATCACAACAACGAATGCGTGCGCGGCCTGCTGGCAACCGCCGGCAGCCCGAGTTTCGGTTCCGTCACCTTCAAGGACGGAAAGAAAACCACCGGCGGAGTCTACGATCTCGAAGGCGACGGCTTCGACGGCAGCCTCAGCCCGGCCCTGAAGAAACTGCAGCATCAGATTCCCCATCCCTTGCCCACCGCGCTGATCCAGGGATTGGAGTCGCAAAGCCAACTGGACGGGCTGGACAGTTCGCAGACTGCGGCATTCATCCGCAACTTTTGCTCGGGCGACTATCTGGCCGATCACTTGACCTCGACTGGTTGGCCCGAAATCTTCAATCAGGACAGCGACTCGATTGTGCCCGCACTGAGTGAAGTTGCCGGCCTCACCGACTTCACCCAAATCAATGGCGTTATCCACTCGGCAAGTTCCGAGCAGTTGGGGTTCGGCCCGCCCGCCGAACTGGACGCCGCCGGCGACATTCCCGACACCGCCACCGATCTGCTGAATACAACCGTGACGAATGCGATCTTCGTTCCGTTGCCGCAGTGAGACAATGCCGCGGCAACCGCTCGTGGAAGGGAACGAATTTCAGTCGTGCCGTTGAATCGCTGAAATTGTGTTCGTGCTTAAGCGCCTGAGGAGTTAGATGGACCAACCAGAGCTGCAAATCACGGGAGCAGATAGTCTTGCCTTGCAAGGCGCCCACGTTCGCCTTGAACCGCTCGACCACCGCCATGTCGACAGCTTGGTAGCCGCCGCAGCAGGAGACCCATCCCTCTATCAATGGAGTCCAGTACCACGGACCAAGGACGAAGCCGTCCGCTACGTCAATACCGCTCTGGCTTGGCGGGACGCGGGCACCGCGGTGCCGTTCGTGACCGTCCGCGTGCAGGACGGCGTCGTCATCGGCTCCACTCGCTTCTGGCTTCTCGAGCGATGGGCATGGCCGCAAGGTCACCCGCGCCATGGCCGCCAATATCCGGATGTTTGCGAGATCGGCTACACCTGGCTCACTCGCTCGGCAATTCGAACCGCCGCCAACACCGAATCCAAGCTGCTCATGCTGACCCACGCCTTCGAAGCCTGGCAAGTGTTCCGTGTCTGCCTGCACACCGATATCCGCAACCAGCGTTCGCGCGCGGCCATCGAACGCATCGGCGGAAAGTTCGAAGGAATTCTGCGCGCTCATCGCATGGCCGCCGACTTCATCCCTCGCGACTCGGCGCGCTATTCGATCGTGGCAGCGGAGTGGCCAGAGGTAAAGCAGCGGTTGAGTCACATGCTGGATCGAGGCTGATTTAACTCGTCGATGTAGGCGCGGGCGTCCCCGCGAGCCTGCCCTGAACGAAGTCGAAGGGTGCGGGGTTCGAGCTGAAATCCATACTCCAATAAGGTAGCAATATAGGTGGCACCTCACTTCATCGCGTTGCTACTCTCCCAATCGCCTAGCCGCTCCTCGGGCGAGCCGACCTAGGCTGCCGGGTTCCAGCGTGATGACATCCGGCCCCTTGGTCTTGCCCGTGATGATGGGCTTGTTCGGGACGGTCTCGTAGGCATAGCCAGTGAGGGTAGCCTTAATAACGGGAAAACCCGGAAGTTGAACGGTCAAACGCGCCCACCCGTAGTGGGCTTTTCCATGAACCTTGAACTTCAATCCGAGGTAGCGGTTGGCAACGTCCCTCCAGTAACCAGAGGACCCGTAGGCAGTATCGTTACGCCAGACCACTGCCATCCTTTCCCTGTGCGACCTGCCCTCGGTGAAGTGGCGGCCGGGACCAATCCGTGCGCCACTCTTCAGCGCTCGAGCGGAGTGGTATGTATTGCTCCTACCTACTACGGCATTCCCCGGCGCATCCTCGCAGTAAAGCGAGTTCTGGGTCCAGCCGACCCATCCCTTCATCTTGACGATAACGAAGTCAGTGACCCCATCGTGGTTGAGGTCGAGATCAAACTTGCTGTTCGCCTTCATAACATGGTGGATCTTTGTGTAGACGATCTTGGCCTCCGACGGTTGCACGAAGGCGAGCACGCCTACCCCCGCTGCGCTCGCAGCAAGCGCGTACATGTTGAGCTGGTAATGAACTGTGTCCGAAAGCGTGGAAGGCTCCCTCGAAGGTCGCTTCATACATTCCTCCGACTTCAGTTAGTGACTTGTGCCGCGATGTCCCGCCGCCAACCCTCCGAGGCTGCCGGGTTCCAGTGTGATAACATCCGGACTCGAGGTCTGGCCTGCAATGATTGGCTTGTTTGGCACGGTTTCGTAGGCGTAGCCAGTCAGAAGGGCGGTGGTTTTCCGGCTCTGAAAGTCGCCATAGATACTCAATCTGGCCCAGCCGTAATGAGTTTCCCCGCTGATTTGGAACTTTAGCCCGAGGTAACGATTCCGGGCCTGGTACCACCTGCCGCCGCACGACCCCGAGCCCATGAAGGTACCGCACCCAGCCATGCCACCCTTCCGAATGAAGCTGGGAGTCTTAGGCCCAATCCGAACTCCCGCGCTTAGGGCGGAGACAATCAAGAGATGAAATGTCTTCGTCTGGTACCCCACCACCTCATTCGCCCGGCGGCCATACACAGAAAGCGAGGCGTACCACTGACTGGTTAAAGTGCCTTTGCGATCTACGAAAACGAAATCAGTAATCTTCTCGCTATCGAGGTGCAGATCGAGCCTCTGGTTGACCCCAATGTGCCTGTGCGCGGGGGTATACACGATCCTCCCCTCAGCAGGTTGTGCCACCGCCAACACTCCCACCCCCGCCGCGCTGGCTGCGATTGCATACATGTTGAGTTGGCGATGAACTGAATCGGAAAGCGTGCAAGGCTTCCTAGGCGGCTGCGAAGACGACTTCATACATCCCTCCCGCCGGACGCCACCATTGTATCCCCGGCAGCAAGTATTTCTGTGACCAAGCTCACACCCCTGACCTCCCCAACACAACTCCTCTCCCATCCGTTACAATGTCCGTTGGCTTTTTGACCTAAGCACGAGGAAAAGGCTTCCGTGATCATCGGGGTTCCCAAGGAGAGTTATCCGGGCGAGCGGCGCGTGGCGTTGGTCCCCGCCGTCGTTCCCAACCTCATTAAAGCCGGCTTTCAGGTAATGGTGGAAGCCGGCGCGGGATACGAAGCTGGCTATCTCGACGCGCAGTATGTCGAGAAGGGCGCGACCATCGCACCCGACCGCGCCACCGTTTTTGCAGGCGCCGACATCATTGTTCAGGTGCTCTGCTACGGCGCCAATGATATCACCGGGAAAGCTGACCTCCCACTGCTGCGCCGCGGCCAGATTCTGATCGGATTTCTCCGTCCCTTGGGCTCGGCCGAAGTCGTCCAACAAATCGCGCAGACCGGCGCCAAGGCCTTCGCAGTCGAGTTCATGCCTCGCACCACCCGCGCGCAGAGCATGGACGTTCTCTCCTCCATGTCCACGGTTGCCGGATACCGGGCGGTGCTGACGGCAGCCGACAATTCGCCGCGCATTTTTCCCATGTTGACCACCGCCGCTGGAACCGTGACTCCAGCCCGCGTGCTGATCTTAGGCGTCGGCGTGGCGGGATTGACGGCAATTGCTACGGCACGCCGCCTGGGAGCCGTTGTTTCCGCCTACGATTTGCGTCCGGTAGTGAAAGAACAGGTGCAGAGCCTGGGAGCCCGCTTCGTGGAACTGGCTATTGAAGCCAAGGATGCTCAGGACGCCCACGGCTACGCCAAAGCCCAGGACGAAAATTTCTATCGTCAGCAGCGCGAACTTCTAGGAAAAGTCGTGATGGAAAGCGACGTGGTCATCACCACCGCGGTCATCCCGGGCAAAAAGGCGCCGATTCTGGTTACGGCGGACATGGTAAAGGGCATGGCCCTGCACTCCATCATCGTCGACCTCGCGGCGGAACGCGGCGGAAACTGCGAATTGACCCAGGCCGGCAAGACCGTCATCGAGCACGGCGTCATGATTATGGGCCCCATCAACCTGGCCAGCTCGGTTCCATATCACGCCAGCCAGATGTATTCGCGCAATCTGATGGCTTTCCTTTTGAACCTGGTGAAGGACGGCAAGCTACGTCCCCCCGCGGACGATCCGATCATCAGCGAAACTTTGCTCACCAGCGACGGGCAAATCGTGCATCAACGGACGCGGGAGTTTTTCCAGTTGCCGCCGCTGGCAACGCCCGCGGGGTAGTGCGGTCGGAATGTTCGGCCGGATTCGTACCAGGTTTTGTAGAAGGGCGCGACTGCAGTCGTGCCGTGAAGTCGTTGAATCATGTGTCCGCGCTTTAGCGCCTGGGCAAGCTTTTCGAAGCAGGAGGCAGGATGGGTTCCACCCTGATTGATGGACTTTTCGTTTTCGTACTGGCGGGCTTCATCGGATTTGAAGTCATCCGGCGGGTTTCGCCATTGCTCCACACGCCGCTGATGTCGCTGACCAATGCCCTCGACGCCATTGCGGTTGTCGGCGCAATCGTGCTGGTCGGCGAACACAAGAGCACGCTTTCCTTCGTGCTCGGATTCCTGGCCGTCGTCGCCGCCACCAGCAACGTGGTCGGCGGCTTCCTGATCACCGATCGCATGCTCAAGATGTTCAAGTCCAGCCGGCCGACAAAACCATGAACGAATTCGCAGGCGGTCAACACATCATCGAGATCGTTTATCTTGTCGCCAGCATTCTCTTCATCCTTTCGCTGAAGTGGATGAGTTCGCCCAAGAGCGCCCGCCACGGCATCTGGGCCGGCGAGGTGGGAATGCTGCTGGCCATCGCCGGCACTCTCCTGCAACACGGCATCATCGACTACAAGTGGATCTTCATCGCCCTGGTGCTGGGATCCGGCATCGGAGTTCCCCTCGGCCTGGTGCAGATGACCGCTGTCCCGCAGCGAACCGCGCTCAGCCACGCCTTTGGCGCCTTTTGCGTCACCCTGGTCGGCACTGCGGAGTTTTATTTGCGCTCGCCGAACGTGCCGCCGTTCATGATGGCGGTGATTTCCATGGAAGTGATTCTCGGCTCGCTGACCTTTACCGGTAGTTTGATGGCCGCCGGCAAACTGCAGGAAGTTCTGCCCCAGCGCCCCATCACCTACAAAGGGCAGAATCTGGTCAATCTGTCGATTCTGGCCATCTCGGTTCTGGTCGCGGTTTACCTGGTGATGCACCCGGATGCCAGGCACCTGTTCCCCGTCATGGTGCTGGTTCCGATGTTCTTTGGAGTGATGATGATCATTCCGATCGGCGGAGCGGATATGCCGACGGTCATCTCGCTGTTGAATTCGTACGCCGGACTGTCAGCCGCGGCCATGGGATTTGTCGTGAACAGCAAGCTGCTGATTATCGCCGGCGCTCTCGATGGATCCTCCGGCTTCATCCTGTCCGTCATTATGTCCAAGGCCATGAACCGGTCGTTCACCAACGTGCTGTTTGGAGCCTTCGGCCAGGTTCAAAGTGCTGCGGTGGCGGGAGGGGAAGAAAAAACCGTGCACAGCGCCACCGCGGATGAAGCCGCCGGAATTCTGGCCGCTGCCAATCGCGTGGTTATCGTCCCCGGCTACGGCATGGCCGTGGCCCAGGCGCAGCACAAGGTCCGCGAACTTTATGACGCGCTCACCAAGCGCGGAGTGGACGTTCGTTTCGCCATTCACCCCGTGGCCGGCCGTATGCCCGGTCACATGAATGTTCTGCTAGCCGAGGCGGACGTGCCCTATGACCGGTTGATCGAGATGGATGAGATCAACGGCGATTTCCCGCAGACCGACGTCGCCCTGGTCATCGGCGCCAACGATGTCACCAATCCGGCAGCCCGTACGGACCAATCCAGCCCCATCTACGGCATGCCGATTCTCGACGTCGACAAGGCCCGCACCGTGATGGTGATCAAGCGCAGCATGAACCCCGGATTCGCCGGCATCGATAACCCGCTCTATTATCTCGACAACACCCTGATGCTGTTTGGCGACGCCAAACAATTCGTGACCAACATCGTCCACGAACTGGCCGGCGAGCACCACTAGAATGGTGCAAGCGCAGCCGCTATAAATCACACCGGAGCGAAACGACGAGGGGAATCGAATGGGGCTCCCGTGTGCGCCACGGATGCGTTTATGCGCTCTCTTACTGCCCCGATGGAACCCAAACCGCATCCGCGGCCACCAACTCCACGCCGGGCACCTCGGTCTGCACTCTCACCTTCTGCAGTCCGGCCTTCTTGGTGGGCTTGGCCAGGAACGTCAACAAGTACTGGCGCCCCAGCTTCTGCGAAAGATCGTCGAGGTACGGCAGGAACGATACCGCAGCGCCATTCATGAAGTAGAAAGACTCACCGCCCGTTTCCTCTGAAACTTGAGACAGATAGTTCTGCCCCCAATTGGTCCGCCAGTAATTGTGGCTGTAATGCCCTACGCCGGGACTGTAGATCGAAAAAACGATGACCCCCGCCTTCTGGATCTGTTCGACCGCTTCGTCGACATAGGGATCCCCTATGCCACCATCCCACAGACGGTCGATCCCGTCGGTGATCATAAGGACCTCTCGCCGCACCGGCGTTTCAGGCCAGCGTTTGATCAGGTCCACCAGTGACACGTAAGGGCTGGCATTGATGCCGGGTTCGCCCAGCGGAAGTCGCAGGGCTTTCGCCGCCAGCGCGTGATCGGAGGTAACATCCTGGGCAATCTGTACGGTACCGTCTCTCATGTAGCCCACGCCCACCGCGGTGGTCGCCGGTTGCCCACTGATGAACTGCCGCAGATCATCGATTTGCGAACCAAGACTGGTATTGAGGCCATCGTCAATCACGACGAAAAGTTGCAGCCCCGCCCGGTCGCCCTGGAGCGGCATCCAGTCTCTGGCACGCAGCCGGTCTTTGCCCTGGCGAACCCACACGTCTTCGCGATGGATGGTGGGCATGCTGCTTCCATGCCGCGTCTCCACGGTCACCACCATGTGCACCGGAACTCCCTCGGTTGCCTGATCCTGGCCGGCAGCCACTGCCAGACCACTGGCCACGACTGCAAACAAAACAACTCCGCATAGCCATTTCATCATCACCCCTCCTTACCGCCCCTATAATTATGGATTCTCAGGAGAGCCGCGGCGATGCACGCCTCGCCGTTTGCGGCCCCAATCATTGACCGCGGTGGCCCCCACCACTTAGGCTAACCGCTTCGACAGGAGTTCGGATTGTCGCATCGCGATTTCACACACCGCGGAAAAACCCTGACTTTGGGTGGCGCGGCGCTTCAGCGCTGCGATCAGCGATTTCTTGCCAACACGCGCTTTAGCGCCCAAGGCCGAACGGTCGACCTTGCTCGCAACCTTCCCAACCTTACACTCAGGATGCGCCGGCGATGAGCCTGCCCGCCAGCACAGGACCCGTCGGAAAACCGCGGACCCCGTTCGCGCGGTCGCTGCTGATTCTTGGGGTCCTGCTGTTTCTCGCGGGCTGCATTCTACCGTTGCTCGCTCCTGCCCATCCCTGGTTTTCGCTGGTACGCTGGGCGGGGCTGATCGCAATTGCGTTGGCCAACCCGGCCAGCCGGTCGCTCACCGGCTGGATATTTTTCTCCATGCTGATCGGCGGGGAACTTGGCCTCGATCGCCCACAGTTTGCCCAGCATCTGCGGGTCTTCGGTGACATCTTTCTGCGGCTGATCAAGCTGATCGTGGCCCCTTTGATCTTCGGAACGCTGGTCACCGGCATCGCCGGCCACGCCAACTTGCGCAGCGTCGGACGCATGGGCTTGAAAAGTATCGTTTATTTCGAGGCCGTGACCACTCTCGCCCTATTCCTGGGACTTGGCGCCATCAATCTCACGCACGCAGGCGAGGGACTGGTGCTTACCGCAGCCCCGCCAACCGCTTCCCTATCCGGCACCACGGCCCTTCATTGGGACGATTTCCTCCTTCATGTCTTTCCGGAAAACATCGCCAAATCGGTCGCCGAAAACCAGATTCTCCAGGTCGCAGTATTTGCATTCCTGTTCGGCCTGGCACTGCTGCGCGTCCCGGAAACCAAACGTGCGCCCATGCTCAGGTTCTGCGAGTCGTTGAGCGAAACCATGTTCGCCTTCACCAACCTGGTCATGTATTTCGCTCCCATCGGTGCGGGCGCGGCTATGGCCTATACCGTCGGACACACCGGAATCGCCGTATTGCTTCCGCTGGCGCGCCTGCTTTTGACCGGATACGGTGCCCTGATCGCCTTCTGGCTGCTGGTGTTTCTGCCCATCGTCCTCTTGGCGCGCTTGCCGTTGCGCCGCTTTGTCAGGTCGGTGGCCGAACCAGCTTCGATCGCTTTTGCCACCAGCACCTCCGAAGCGGCGCTGCCCCGCGCCATGGAAGCCATGGAGGCGTTCGGCGTGCCGCGGCAGATCGTCGCTTTCGTCATCCCGCTCGGCTACAGCTTCAACATGGATGGCTCCTCTTTATACCTCTCGCTGGCCTCGGTCTTCGTGGCCCAGGCTGCGGGCATTCACTTGTCGTGGCCCCAGCAACTGTTCATGGTGTTCACCCTGATGCTGACCAGCAAGGGCGTCGCTGGCGTTCCGCGCGCCGTTCTGGTGGTGCTGCTGGCCACGGCAGCCAGCTTCCAACTCCCTACCGAGCCGATCTTCCTGCTGCTTGGGATTGACACGCTCATGGATATGGCGCGCACTGCGACCAACGTGGTGGGCAATTGCCTGGCCTCGGCAGTCATCGCCCGTTGGGAAGGCGAGCTACCGATCAATGCCGCCACGCAATCGCCCTGAGGCGGTGCGTCATAGATTTTGGGTGGCGCAGCGCTTCAGCGCCTGAGGTCAACCACCTGCGTGATTGCCGGCAATCGCCAGCCGAAGTTCTTGGTTCTGCACAGAGATGAAAACAATCGACCCGCAGTCCTTCACGATCCAGTCCGCTTTTGCACGTCGCAACTCCTCCCGCGGAAAGGTTGTCGTAAATGCGATCACCCGCGCCTCCGCAACCTTCGCGGCCCGCACGCCCGCTGGAGCATCCTCCACCACCAGGCACTCCGCCGGCGGACGGCCCAGCCGCGACGCTCCTTTCAGATAAGGCTCCGGATCGGGCTTGCCCTTCTTTACATCGCTGGCCGTGATCAAGTGTTCCGGTACAGGTAATCGCGCAGCGCGCAGTCGAGCCTCCGCCAGCGGGCGTGTGCAGGAGGTGACAATCACCCACCGCTCCGGCGGCAGCGCTGAGAGTAATTCCCTCGCCCCCGGCAGCGTCACCACTCCGTCCAGATCTTCCAGTTCCGCCCGCTCGACCTTCTGATTCTCGACGTCAGCATCCGCACTCGGCAGGTACTCGCGGATGGTCGTGATGCTTGGCCGTCCATGAGCTTTGCGCACAACTTCCGCGGGATCGTACCCATGTTGGGTTGCCCACCTCGCCCATACCCGCGTCACCGCCGGAGTCGAGTCGACGAGCACGCCGTCCAGATCAAACAACAGTCCCCTGCACGTGATTTCGGTCACACTCTACCATAGCAAATAGCGCCGGGGTCGCCTTGTCGATGGAGGCGCGGGCGTCCTCGCCCGTGCTTTTTCACGGGGAACGGTGCCGGTACAGCGCATTATCCACTTGCCGGGCCATCGCCGCGGTGTCGAGGGGACTTTGAAGAAAACTGGCCAACGCCTCTGACGTGCCGGAAGGGTTGCTCAACAACTCGCGGTATGCGACCCGCTGAACCGGAATGTGCGGAGACGCCTTCAGCCAAGCTTGCACCTGATTCAGATGGGCCTGCAATCCCGCCTGCAGGGCACCCGGTGGAAGAGCCGCACCCGTAGTTCCGCGGCGCTGGATCATTTCCGCCTGCGAAGCCACGACTTCCGCCAGAGGGCGCTCCATGAAGATAATCTGATACTCTCGCCCGCGCGGCAGCGCGAACAGTAGTTGGGAGATCACCTTCACCACCTTGCCCTCCGCTTCGGCAATACAAGCAGGCTCCCGTGGCAACTGCTTGATCCGTTCCCACTCGTAATATCCGCGGGGATTGTCCTCGTCCGGCTTTCGTTCCCCGTCACTGAGAATGGGCAGACCTCCGGCAGCCAGCATCTGCATCATGAGCGAAGTGCCGGAGCGGGGCAGGCCGGAGACGATGGTAATCATGGCTGAGCTCCTGACATAGTTCAGTGCGCGGCGGCTTCTTCCTTCCGCCGTCGGACCGCCAACCCGGCCGCCCCTTGCGCCAGCACGCCCAAGCCCGCTGGTTCGTGAGAACGCGCCTTGAGAGCCCGGAGGCTCGGTGACTGGGATCCCTTCATCTCCCCGCCGCCTTTCATCTCACCTGTAGTGATCGGTCGGTTGGGGACTGTTTCATAGGCGTAGCCGGTCAGGGTTGCGACGGCGCTTCTAGGACGGACGCTGAGCCGCGCCCAGCCGTAGTGATTTGTTTTCTTGATTTCGAATTTCAGTCCCAGGAACCGATTGGTGACACCCTTGCCGTGGTTCGCCCACGGATCGCGGAACGTCGAGGTCCCTTTGCCGGAGTGACGCCATCGTTGCGCCATGGCAAAACCACGGAAGTTATTCTTGTCGCCGATCGGAACTCCCGCGCGCAGTGCAGAAGCAGCGTATGAACTCCCAGCCAGTTTTCCAATGATCCCATTGTGGCTGAAGTTAGACGGAACCACACTCAAGAAGGAGCCCGTGGCGCTGGTCAAGTGCACCGACCCAAAGAAATATAAAGTGAAATCGTTGACTCCATCGCCGTTCACGTCGAGATGAAGGACGCTGGTAATCTTCACGTTGGCGGCCTTGTACACGATCTTGGCCTCTGCAGGAAATGCCAGAACCGCCATCCCCAGCCCCGCCGCAGTAACCGCAGCCCCATAGTGGCGTCGATCTCGGTCCGCCGTTCCCACTCGGGCGGCGTTCGCGGCGCCGCTGTACGCTCGTAGATTCTTGTCCAGTTCCGTCGTCAGGCGCGCTGCTGCCCGTTCCCGGACTCGGGCTCTGCTCCGTGGTTCCTGCCGCACCATGCGGATTCCTCCTTGCGAATCACCGGACTCTTTCTTGCCCACGAATAAGGGAGATCGGGGTGAACGAAGTCGTGCGGGTGGTGCGATTATCCTGCGGCCAGCGTAGTCCGTCAAGATGCAAACTATTTCATGACTGCCCGGCATCGACGCTTGATTGCTGGGTCAGTGGTCTCCGGCGGACCCGCCAGTTGCGCTGGGATGATGCCGGAAAATATGATGGCAATACACAGAAAACAAAGGCGATGGCGCATGTTTTCTTGGGAGTGCACCGCGGCTCCGCAACTATCTGCGTAAGGCTGGGTTCTAACCCCCAGCAGCCGGAACGACTGAAGTCGTGAAGGCACGAGAGATTAATCACCAAGGAGAGATTGCTAACCATGACGAACCGAATCAAAGTTGCCCTCCTGAGCGCATCCCTGGCAGCATTCCTACTGCCCGCTACGGCACAGAATTCTGGCGCCGCGACTCAGACTGCTACCCCACCAACCACTGCGCCTGCGGTAACCCAACCGGGCCCCACGGGACAGCCCACTGGGCAGAACCCGACTCCCAAACCCGAAGTGAGCCAGCGGGTGAACCATCAGCAGGAACGCATTGGTCAAGGCATCCAGAGCGGCCAACTGACTGCAGGTGAGGCTTCCCACCTGGAAAACAAAGAATCGGCCCTCAACAAGGAGATTCGCCAGGACCGCCAAGCCAACGGCGGCAAGCTGACCCCGGCCGAAAAGAAGCAGATCAATCAGCAGCAGAACCACCTGTCCAAGCAGATTTACAAGGACAAGCACAACAATTCCAAGCGGTAACCAGAGCCAGCCAGCCGGAGCCCCCGGAAACGGGGGCTCTTGTTTTTTGAGGGAGATGGGCAGCCGGCGAGAACCATCCCAATTTCCGCAGTTCTCCACAATGTCGCGTTCACGGCAGACGGTTCCATGGCTTTCGTCTCCGTGAACCCAGTAACAATGGCGTGTGGTCGATGTAGGCGCGGGCGTCCTCGCCCGTGCGGGACCAAGCCCCGTGCCCCGTTTCTCGCGCTCTATGCGGAGCAGTGGGATGGGGCAGGCCGGTGGCCCAGCGAGAGTCTTTCTGAACCCAGGTTGGCGTCCCCAGGACGGACGCGAACCTGGGCCATCGGCTTATCTTTTCTGAGTTCCGGTCAATGCGATGGAGAATGCATCGCAACCTGCGCCCCCGCAAGGACCGTCAGCGCCCCAGGTCGGAACATACACATCTCCCAGGCCATCGAAATAGGAGTTGTCGATCACATTTCTCCATCCGTAGTGATTTCGAGCAGGTTTGTCTTCCACGTCTGCGAGAAATGCATAGTTGTCGTTACCGTTATAGGTTGGCAAGAGGTTTACATAGTACATCTTTCCCTTGCTCAACCGGCAAGCCTTGGAAAGCTTGGCGATGGTGTAGCTGGCTTGATTGCAGATGTCGCTGGAAAGGTAATAGCGAAAAGTGGCATTGCCGCTCGTGCTACAAACTGTCTTCCCGCCGTAACCCGGCTTGATTCCGGTCTTCACCACAAACGGAATGGGGTTTACACCCACCCCATTCGTGCCGGTGCTCGGACACTCATTGAACGTCGCACCGGTGACAATCGCATCGTGCGCCGGTTTCACCGCCACCCATACCTGGCCTTTCCCCGATCCTGCGTTGTCAGTATTGTAAAGCGCATTGGCGGAGGAACCTTGTGCATCAAAGTCCCCGGCATAGTAAAGGCAGTTCTTTGGCTGACAGAAGGGAAGATTGATATTCTTCTGAGCCAGTCCAGTTGCGACCAGAATCGTGGACAGGGCCATTGTGCCTATTGCCCTTTTCATAATGTCTCCTATTCGCGCGCCGTTGAAGGCCGGTGGTCCCCGGCCGTTCAGTGCAAGCCTTGGGATTCCCGATCGCCGCCGTCTGCGAGACAGCTTACGCCTGCGCGGTCACCTGCCGCTGCTTCCGCATCTGCAGGAAGATGCCGCGATGCCGGGCCGCTTTCTCCGGATCGCCACCGGGTTGGGTATACAACGTGGCCAGCCAGCGATGCGCCGCCATCAGTCCGGGCAACATGCTGAGCGCGGTTTCAAACGCCAGCGCCGATCGCTCCCGATGCCCCAGCCGAGCCAGGGCCACCCCCAGATAGAAATGCCCCATCGGCAAAAAATGTTGCAAGCCGACTGCCAGCAGTGCCTGCTCCGCAGCTTCTTCGTTGCGCCGCTGCCGGAGCAGCGCCATCGCCAATCCCAAATGCGCTTCCGGGCTGTCGCCGTCGATTTCAAGCGCGCGCTGAAACGCTCGCTCCGCATCATTGGTCCGCTTCAGCCGGAGATAGGTTTCGCCAATGCGCAGGTGCAGGTCCGGCAGACGCGGATCCGCCTGCTCAGCCTTCAACAGCCAGGTGAGCGCAGAATCCATGTCTCCTTCTTCAAACTGGATGATGCCCATCAGCAAATCCGCCCATGGACGCGGCCGGGGTTCTTTGTTCTCAGCTTCCGCAGAATCCTGTCCGGCAGCCTCAGCGGCAGTCGGTGCGGGCGCGTGAAGATCCACCGGCGGCAAAGGCTCGGCAGGCTGCGGATTCTCGAGGATCTGTGCCGCCACCTTTTGCGCCTGTGTGGGTCGACCGTTGGTTGGCTGCTGTGCGGTTGCGGGCTGTCCATTGGCCGGCTGCAACTCCGCGGCCTGTTTCGTAACCGGTTGTCCATCTGCTGCCTGCGCTTCCGCAGCTCCTTCGGCCGCCTGCTCGCCCTCCACAGGTTTCGGCTGACGTTTGGGAGGCTCGTAGGTCAGCAGCCATTCCAGCAGCTTCTTGGCGTCGGCGCGACGGCCTATGGCCAGATAGCACTGCGCCAGATGCTGGGCAAAGCGCACCTCATCCGGCCACTTCTCCTTCAGCTGCTCGAAGATCGGCAACGCTTCGTGATAGCGCCGCGAGTCCAGATAGACGCGCGCCAGGTTATACTGCTGCTCCCGCACCGCGACTTCGACTGCTTTGCCCTGGTCTTCGCTGGGAGGCTGAATATAGCCGAGCGCCACGAACTGTTGCAGCACCGCCTGTGCGGCGGCCGGATCCATGCGCATATCTGCTGGATGCATGCCGCATTCGCCCGCTTCGTTCTCCCAGCTGGGAATGCGGGTGATTGGCGGAGGCTCCTCGAAAGCCTGCACCAGGACGCGTCCATCCATGTCTTCACCCACCGGCAATCCATATAGCGTGAGGATCGTCGGCGTGATATCCAGCAGGGTGGCGCCGTAGATGCGCTCGTCCTGCTTGATGTGCGCACCCTTCATGCACACCACGCCGAAGTTTCTGTGCTGCACTGCCGGCCCGGCCGGCTCGTTGGGAATCCCACGCGGCCGCAAATGATCCGAGTGAAATCCATGGTCCGATACCAGAATCACCGTGGCTTCCGGGCCGGCCAGTTCCAGCAGGGTTTCCAGCATCATGTCGTGAAAGCGGTAGCCGCCGTTCACCACATCTTTGTAGATCTCATACTTGTCTTCGGGAATGCCCTCCATTCGCGGCGGATGAAAGTGCATGAAGCCGTGGCAAAAGTGATCGATGCCGTTGTAATACACGCCCAGAAAGTCCCATGGCTCATTCTGCAGAACCCAGGTCGCGGCATTGTGTATGGAACAGTTCTCCGACAGAATCTTGGCGAACGACTGCAACCCCTTGTCTTTCTCCTGGTCGATCTCGGCAGCGCGGGGAATCCAGGGAAGAATCGCCGCTTCGCTCACTTCCGCAGGATGCATGCGCAGCCCGGCCATGGTTTCGCGCATGCTCTCGGGATGAACCGCGCCCGGCGGCAGCGGCCATTCCTTGTCCAGAGGCCCGGTCGCATAGGGATAAAGGTCGGAAACCGAGATCCCGTTGATCGGCTCCGCCGGATGTCCGGCAAACCAGCCGAGCACGTGGGCTTTGTAGCCGCGCTGGGTCAAAATATTCCAAATGGCTTTTACTTTGCGCGAGGTGCTGGTGGTCGGACGCACGCCGCCTGTCTGGGGATCCGGTTCCATGAAGCCGAGAATCCCGTGTTTATCCGGACGCTTGCCGGTGGCAATCGAGTTCCACAGCATGGGCGAAAGCACGGGGCGCAGGGTGGCCAGGTTTCCCATTACCCCGTGGTCGACAAAGTCTTCCAGGGTCGGCATCAGGCCCTGATCGAGCAGCGGATTGATGATCTTCCAATCGGCAGCGTCCCAGCCGATCAGCAGCACTTTCTTGGCAAGCGGTTCAGTCATGTGGAATTCCCGAGACAGGAGGCTCCCGTGAATCGCCGGGCAAGTCGGGAGGTAACTTGCTGGGCTACTCTAGCGGTTTCATAGTCTACTACAGATCAGACGCGGAATGCTGGCCGGGTTGGCTCTGGGCCGTTCGGATGGCTCACTTGCGCCACGCCGGAATGGCCGAAGCGCCTCGCGCCAGGTGACCAAGCGACGCCGGTTGCGTGGTGACATCTGGCCCTTTGGTCTTGCCGGTGATGATGGATTTGGCGGGGATGGTTTCGTATGCATATCCGGTCAGGGTCGCGTCAACGTTTGTCCCCGGACAGCTGACATTCAAGCGTGCCCATCCGAAATGGACCTTTCCCCGAATGAGGAACTTCAAACCCAGATAGCGATTCTTGGCTTTGGACCACGGACCGCTGCACGAACTAACATCGCGATGAGCACCCGTGTCGCTGAACACCCTGGCCATCAACCTTGGCCCGGCCTGAAAAGGTCCCTTGGGTCCGATCGCGACGCCAGCTTGCAGCGCGGAGCCGTAATTCCGCCCGTACTTCGAATATCCCTCCGCCTTATTAACTTCATGAGCAGGGATCAGCGACAGCACACCAATGTGACTGAACCCATACTGGGAGGTGGTGTAGTGGACATCCTTAAGACGGAAATCAGTAACTCCATCACGGTTCAGATCGAGAGGAATCGTGTGATTCGGTGTGATGCTCTTATGCGTCCGCGTGTACACGATCCGCGCCGCGGCAGTCTGCCCTAACGCCAGGAGGCCAACTCCGGCTCCGGTCGCTGCCAGAGCGTACATTTTCAGTTGATGTTCCAGGGGATGGGACACGTTCTTTGCTTGACCTTTCATTGTTGCCTCCAGGTATGCAGTGCTGGTGCTCCCGCTGCCAATGCTCCAAGACTGGGGGCGGCATATACGACATTCGGCCCCTTGATCTTGCCCGCGATGATAGGTTTGTTGGCGGTGGTTTCGTAGGCGTAGCCGGTCAACGTGCCGGCAATGCTGGTTTTGCTGACGGCAACGTTCAGCCGTGCCCAACCATAGTGGGTCTTACCCTTAATCTGAAATTGCAGGCCCAGGTAGCGCTTCTTGACATTGGGCCAAGGTCCGAAAACATTCGTACTCCGGCCGCCGAAACTGAAAATGATCTCAACCAATCCTCCCGTCCCCTTCTGAAAGGCCCCACCCGGTCCGACGACTGAGCCGCTCTTCAGGGCCGAGGCAAGCAGCAGTTGCCCATCAAAGACGTAGCCCACCGCGCTGTTGCCGGATGCGGGTTTCTGAAGGAGATCGTAGGAGCAAATGTCAGTTTGGCAACTGACCACATTGGACAGGGTGAAATCAACCTTGCCGTCGAGGTTCAGGTCGAGCGGAACCGCCTGATTGGGCGCAATTTTCTTGTGTACGGACTTGTAAACGATCTTAGCCTCGGCCGGCTGGGCCAAGGCCAGCATTCCAACTCCAGATGCAGTCGCCGCAAGCGCATACATCTCCAGTCGGAGCTGCATAGCTTTGGAAAGCCTGGTTTTCTTGCGGACTCGCCGGGAATGTTTCATAACTTCCCCTTCACGGCGTGTTCCGACGGCATGCCAGCTGCGGATTCTGTCCCGCGCCAGGTCGAAATCCCCGACGCCCCTTGCGCCAACTGGCCGAGGCTGGCAGGCTGAACCGGGATGACATCCGTTCGTTTCGTCTTGCCTGCAAGGATGGGCCGGTTGGGCACGGTTTCATAGGCGTAGCCAGTCAAGATGGCTTTGATGGTCGTTCTGCTGACCGCAACGCTCAACCGTGCCCATCCGTAGTGGGTTACCCCATGAATCCGGAATTTCAGGCCCAGGTAGCGGTCTTTGACATTGGGCCAAACCCCTAAGACATTCGTGCTCTCCCCGCCCTCGCTGTACACCGCTTCAACCAGGTCCGCTGTCCCCTTGTGAAAACCAGCGTCCGGTCCGATGCGGGCACCGCGATTCAACGCCGAAGCAAGCAGCAGTTGCCCATCAAAGATGAAGCCCACGACGCTGTTGCCGATGCCAGCGGGTTTCTGAAAAAGCCCGTAATCGCACTGGTCGGTGCCGCAACTCGCGAAATTCGAAAGAGTGAAATCAACCTTCCCGTCGTGATTGAGATCCAAGCGAAACAAATGGTGAGGCTCAATGTGCTTGTCTGCGGGCGTGTATACGATCTTGGCCTCGGCAGGCTGAGTCAAACCCAGCATTCCGACTCCGGCCGCACTCGCCGCAAGCGCATACATCTCGAGTTGAAGACGCACGGAGTTGGAGAGATTTGTTGTTTTGCGGGCTCGCCGAAACTGCTTCATAACTTCTCCTTCAGGGGTGTGTTCTTACGGTTCGCCAACTCTGGTTCTGCCTTACGCCAAGCCAGCCCGGCGGACGCCCCTCGCGCCAAATCACCGAGGCTGGCTGGCTGAACCGGGATTACATCTGGACCTTTCGTCTTGCCTGTAATGATCGGCTTGTTCGGAACAGTTTCGTAGGCGTAGCCAGTTAGCATGCCGAAAAACTGGGCCTTCTTAACCGTCACGGTCAGCCGCGCCCAGCCGTAGTGGGTCCGACCCTTGATTAGAAACTTCAGGCCGAGGTATCGACTCTTTACCCCCTTACCATCATTGGCCCATGGGCCGATGAAGCCGTGGGAGCTTTTCCCGCCGCTCGACTGGTAGGAGAAGTACACGGCCATGTTCTGTGCGAACACGGGAAATTGTTTCTGGCGGCCGATCGGAACTCCCGTGCGCAGAGCCGAGGCTGAGTGGCCATTCCCGCGAACACCGTTTCCGGTAACTACGGGCGCAACACGCAGGTAGATGGAGCCAAAGTGAGCCCCGAAAACGCTGTAGTTAATAAAACTAAAATCGTTGACTCCGTCACGATTCACGTCGAGAAACACCGGCGTGTAGGTCTGGGGCGGAATAGAAACGTTCGCGCGCATATAGACAATTTTGGCCGCAGCGGGCTGCGCCAGCGCCAGCAGGCTCACTCCTGCCGCACTGGCGGCCAGAGCATACATGCTGAGGCCATGTTCCAAAGAAGAGGACAAATCCTTGCCGTCGCGTTTCATTGCCCGCCGCCATCCTTGCTTCGCCACCTGGAAATCGCCGCCGCGCCTCGCGCCAAACGGCCAAGTGAGGCCGGTTCCAGCGTGCGGTCATCCGGCCCCTTCGTCTTTCCCGCAGTGATCGGTTTGTTGGGCACGGTTTCGTAGGCGTAGCCAGTCAAGGTTGCGGTGATCTTCCCCGCGCCCGCCGTCACACTCAGACGTGCCCAGCCATAATGAGGATGTCCCCGAACGTAAAACTTCAAGCCAAGATAACGGCTGCTGACATTAAGCCACTTTCCGACCGTGCCGTATTCGGTGCCCGAGGCCGCCATCAGCTTGCCGGAGAAAGCCAGCTTCGGGCCAATCTGCGATCCCGCATTGAGAGCATAGGCGTAGAAAGTGTTTACCACTCCCTTCCTCCCCGCAACCTCATTACGGTTCCCCAGCGGAAGCGCAACCAGCGTGCGTCCGCACACGTCGGTGGTGCAGAAGGCACGGTTTGAGATCGTAAAGTCGGCGACCCGATCGTGGTTTAGATCGAGATAGAGGTTGTCCGGGGCTCGCAGCACGTGATGAGTCTTGGTGTAGACGATCTTGGCTTCGGCAGGTTGAGCCAATGCCAGAAGGCTCACTCCGGCTGCGCTCGCTGCGGTCGCATACACTCGCAGATTTTTCTCCAGCGTCGCGCTCACACGCATTTTGCGCAGATCCTTTGCGACCGGTCTGCCTTGGTACTCAGGCTGAGTCATGTTCGTCCTTCCTAAAAGAACTTCGGCGGGCACGCTTCAACGCGGTTCAGGGAGGAATACAGTTTGGTTCCATCCCGGGCGATTGTCAAATGAAAGTATTGTCAAGAGATTGTCAAGACATCGCTTAACGCGGCCTTGCGCTTGGCCGGATGTTCAAATTTTGCTCGCCCCGCAGCCGCGAGTCAATGTGCAATAGTTTGCACTCGCAACTGAAGCGGAAGTATGCAGAACCCCCGCCCAGATGCCAGCCAAAAGCCGTGGAGTCTGCGGCGGGAGCTTCGGGATGAGTCAGAATTCAACTCGGCGGTTGTGAGGAACTAATCCGAATTACTTATGAAATCACCTGCACGGACACCAATTCCGGGCTGCACCGGGAGTTCTGGAGGGACTTAACAGCGTCTTCGGCCGTGAATTTCCCCATTGCCAGTGCCAGCTTACGGTGGACCGTCATCTGGATCGGAGTCCGATCAATCCGTTGCACGTATTCAGGGGCGCGGGTACCGCTGCGGTTTACTTTCACAAGAAACTTGATATTTTTCATGGTTTTTCGCTATTTCTATTGTACGCCGATTTTCGCCGCAGGGGACCGCTACATCGCGCGGCTAGTGGCGCTGCGTGATCTCCGAACCCGTCTCTTGAGCTCAGAGAAAGGAGCACGAACGGCCCTGCCGCCACCATGGATAAGAATGGTCCCGCCCACCGGCCCTTGGAATCTGGTTGTAGCAAGTGTAGAGTAACCTCGGAAGCCTTGATAAGAACGCGAGCCTTGTTATGAAAAGAACCCTCCTGGCCGCCTGGTTGATCGTGTTGATTGCCTCCGGTTTACGCGCCCAAAGCCCGGAGGACCAGGCAAAGTGCAACATTGCCGGCACCGTGGTCGATGCCATCTCTAATCAGCCCTTGCGCGGTGCTGCCGTGACCATCCGCGGGCCCATGGGTTCCGGTGGTAGCTCCTGGAAAATCACCTCGGCCGTCGCGGATGCCGATGGCCACTTTAGCTTCCCCACCCTGGCGCCAGGACGATACATGATCTCCGCTACCCACGCGGGGTACGTTACCCAAGGGCCTGGGGGAGGCGGTCTGCGCGCCAGAACGGTTGTCGTTGCGCCAGGTCAAAATGTCGACGACTTCACTGTGACCCTGATGCCCGGATCTGTCATTACTGGCCACATCACAGATGCCGCTTCCAAGCCACTCGAGGGTGTCACGGTGCAGGTGCTGAAACGCCGCTATCAGTCCGGCGGCCTGGGGCTTTCTGAAGAATCCAGCGCCGAATCCAACAAGGCCGGGGAATACCGCATCGCGTCGCTGAAGCCGGGAAAGTACTACCTCCGCGCAATGTTCTCCGAGCCCCCGCCGGCCAAGCCGGGGTCAACCCTTGCATACGTCCCGACCTACTATCCTGGAACACTCGATCAGGCCAGTTCCGTGCCGCTTGTACTGAGTCCCGGTGAAGAGATGGCCGGCATGGATCTGATTCTCAAGCTACAACCCACTTTCACCGTCAAGGGACGGGTCGTCGATGCTCTCACCAAATTGCCCGTGCCTGAGAGTGAACTTACTCTCGCCCCCACCGACGGAACCGCCGGGTCTTCCCCTTATAACGCCACCGGCGACGCCAAAGGCAACTTCGAACTGCGCGCTATTCCCGCGGGGGACTATGTTCTCACCGCCACAAATTCGAGCGCGTCAGAAAATTCGGGAAACAAGTCGGGCCGTAAATCGATTAACGTACAGGATGCCAACCTGAATGGCGTGGACGTCCTGATTGCCCGTGGTGTCGAGGTCAGCGGGCGGATTCGCGTTGAAGGCAAGACCAGCGTAGACATGAGTCAGATGACCGGGACCTTGGAGTCTACCGAGAGCGCGGCGGGGGACTCCGCCAGCGACGTGGACAATGCGTCGGTAAAGCCGGACGGCAGCTTTGTCTTCCATGATGTTTCCGAGGGCAGCTACCGGATCAACATCTCCCCCATCCCGCAGGGTCTTTTCATGAAAGGGGACTCCGGGGAAGCCATCACCGTCACCCGCGGCCAGCCGCTGCGAGGCTTGGATCTGGTGCTGAGCTCGGGCGCGGCTCGGATCGAGGGTACCGCACTCAACGACCAGCAACCTGCTGCAGGCGCTGCGGTGGTGCTCGTCCCGGCTCTGGGACGGCGGAGCCAGCCCCGCTACTACAAGCGCGCGGTCACGGACCGGCAGGGTAGATTCTCGCTCCAGGGCATCATACCGGGCGATTACGAGGTTTTCGCCTTCGAGGAAATGCAACGCGATGCCTACATGGATCCCGACTTCCTGGCGCAGTATGAGGGTCGCGGCAAAGAAGTAACCCTGAAAGACGGCGATACCCAGACCCTTCAATTGGACGTGATTTCCAGCGAGTGATCCTCTTCCGTCAATGTAGGCGCGGGCATCCTCGCCCGTGTGCCATTTTGAGGTTCCTAGTGAATTGGAGGTTCCTTACACTGGGTTTCAGTCGGAGTGTTCGATCAGCGATAATCACCGATGAGGAGGATTGAACATGCATCGCTCATGGCGTTTCGCCGTTCTGTTCACGTTTGCGATTTCCACCGCTCTGTTTGCCCAACAATACAAAGTTACGGGCCAGATCCCCATCGAAGGCGGGGGCGGCTGGGATTACACCTTCGTGGATTCTGCCAACCATCAGCTTTATGTCGCTCACGGCACCCAGGTCGATGTTGTCGACCTGAATTCAGAGAAAGCCACTGCCAAAATCACCGGCCTGCAGCGTGTGCACGGAATCGCCACCGCCGATTCTCTGAACCGCGGCTTCATCTCCGATGGCGGCGACAATGTGGTCGTCGTCTTCGACCTGAAGACCAACCAGGTGTTGCAGAAGGTAAAAGCGGGTACCGGCCCGGACGGCATTGTGTATGACGCTCCTACCAATCGCGTCTTCGCTTTTAACGGCCGCAGCGGCGACGTGACTGCCATCGACGCCAAAACCGGAACCGTTGCCGGAACCGTGGAACTGGGCGGTAAACCCGAGTTCCCCGTGAGCGATGGCAAGAGCTTCGTCTACGACAACATCGAAGACAAGAGCGAGATCGTAAGAATCGACCCGAAAAATCTCAAGGTCGTGGCTCGCTGGCCGCTCAAAGGCTGTGACGAGCCTTCCGGACTGGCGATCGATACAGACGCTCATCGGCTCTTCTCAGTTTGTGACAACAAGACCATGGCCGTGGTGGATTATGATTCCGGCAAAATCGTCGCAACCGTCCCCATCGGCGACGGCCCTGACGCCGCCGGCTACGACGCCGACAAGAAGCTGGCCTTCTCCTCCAACGGCGAAGGCACGCTGACCGTGGTGAAGCAGGAAAGCGCCGACAAGTATTCCGTGCTGAGCATCGTCACCACCGAGAAGAGCGCTCGCACCATGGCGCTCGATCCCAAGACCCACAAGATTTATTTGCCGGCAGCAAAGTTTGGCCCGGCGCCCGCGCCCACTCCGGACAATCCCCGTGGCCGTCCGCCAGTAATCCCAGGCTCGTTCCACTTGGTCGTCGTCTCGCCCAGTTAGAACAGAGCTAGTATTGTCATCCTGAGGGCGGTCTTCCATGGCGAAGCAGTGGAAGACAACCGAAGGATCTATACATTGTGCGGTCACTAGCCGCACCCGCTGTCCCACTCGTAGGCGTCTTCCCGAACCCCGGCGTATTTCAGCCGGGCGAGGGATCTCGCGCGGATCTCTCGTTGCACTTTCCCACTTGGCGGTCGCCCGGGGTTTACTATACCAACAGCCCCGCGCGGGCGACCCCACATGAAATACTGCCGATTCCAATTCCAAAGCCAGGCTAAGTATGGACTGATCGAGTCCGTCGCCGGCCGCGACGTCATCACTCGGCTTCTTCTCAAGCCTCCGCACGAAGCCGCCGACGTCGAAGACTGCCCGACCCAGCGCATCAATCCAATCCCGTTTGCCGAAGCCGCTATTCTGGCTCCGGTGCGCCCAACCAAGATCGTCTGCGTGGGACGCAACTATCGCGCTCACGCCGCTGAGTTGGGCAACGAGGTCCCGCAGGAGCCGCTGCTGTTCTTCAAGCCGCCGTCCTCGTTGATTGGCCCTGGCCAGCCCATCCTTCGCCCAAAAGTTTCCGCTCGCACCGACTACGAAGGAGAGTTAGGAGTGGTCATCGGCCGCCGCTGCCATAAGCTGGCGCCGGATGAAGACGTCCGCTCATACATCCTGGGCTACACCGTCGTAAACGATTTCACCGCCCGCGATCTGCAGAAAAAAGACGATCAGTGGACTCGCGCCAAAGGCTTCGATACTTTTTGCCCGGTCGGTCCGCTGGTCACCAACGAAATCGATCCCTGGGCCGGCGTCGCCGTCGAAACTCGGGTCAACGGCGAGCTTCGTCAAAACGGCAACACCCGCGATTTCATCTTCCCGCTCGATGTCATCCTTCGCTACGCCGCCAGCATCATGACGCTCCTGCCCGGCGACCTGATCCCCACCGGCACCCCCGAAGGCGTGGGCCCAGTCATCAACGGAGACGTAATCGAAATCACAGTAGAAAGCGTAGGCACCCTAAGAAACCCAGTCGGAGACGAGTGAGAGCCAGCGTTCACGCAGTCCGTCCATAGCCCATTCGTCATTCGTAAGCGTTAGAGCAAACACACGGTTGACAGACTGAATCCGCAACCAGCGTGCTTTGCCACTTGATAGTAATTTCTCAGTCGGCGGGGTTTACTACCCGTTTGCCCGTGATCCGCTCGGAGTCGGTAAGGGCAAGCAGACTTATGGGGACTAATCTGGTCTGTCGTCCCAGCTCGCTCTTGGTAGGACCCGCTGGCGCCTTTGGGGTGTGAACAAAAAACCCTCTCCCCGGTCATCGGGGAGAGGGTTGTTCAGTCTAAACATGTTTTAGTCGTCGTCGTCAGCCTTGGTGGGTGCCGGTTTGTTGAAGTCGCTCGCGGGGCGAACCGTCTTCTCGCCGGGGAAGGGGCGCGTAAACCCCGTGGCTTCGTACCAGGTCAGATGGTTGGCGGTGTCCAAGTCTTCGGCGTCTGGCGTGTGTTGTTTGCCAGCGAAGATCTCCGCCTTCTTCGCCATCCAGCTAGCCCTCAGAGCCTTAACCGTAGGGCTCTCCACCTTTTGGGAGGACTGAGCCTTGGGCGAATGTCCCACCGGGCACTTGGGGATGTTCTGAGTCGGTTGCTGGTTAACACCTGTGTTCAGCGCGATCTGGGCGGGCACGTGCGTCCACGGCCGGAAGTTGGCCGGCGGGGGGTAATCGGTGAAGAGCGTCCTCATCGGCGAGGCCACGAGGTCGAACTGGTTCATGGGCTTCATGCCGAGAATCTGCTCGATCGTGCGGGTCATGTTGACCTGCGTGTAGAAGGTGCTGTCTTCGATGATCCCTTGCGGCCCATTGGAATTCACCTGGATGACGTAGGGGCTGAAGACGTAGCCCGGGCTGCGGTGACCATCGACATGGTCGACGCCGTTCTGCGCGTCGTCTTCCTCGACGAAGATCGCCGAAGTGGCCCAAATGGGGCTGTGGCTGATGGCGTCGACATAGCGGCCCAGGGCCAGGTCGTTATCGGCCTGCATGGCTTGCGCGGTCGGCGGGCCGCCGGTGTGGTCGGAACTGATCCACAGGAACTCCAACTGGGGCACCGTACCGTGCGCCAGGTCGTTTGCGAAGTCCTGTGACCAGATATCGAAGCGGAACTGGTCGGGGATGCCCAGGTCGAACTGCGGGTAGTTCTGGACCGTGTAGTTAATCAGGTTCGGGAGCGGGGAGTGCGAGGCGACCGTGTTGTAGTTGTAGAGCTGGCTCTCGGCGCCACACTCGTAAGCCAATATGTCGTCGTAGAAATCGATCCATAGTGGCTCCTGGGTCGACCCGTTCGGCTGCTTGAACGTGTTGTATTCGATGTACTCGCCGTAGTTCTTAAACGAGACGCGATCCTTTACAGCCTGGTCCCACAGGTGCCCGGCTTTCTGGTAGGCAATCGCATCGCCGCCGTTGGAGGGGTAATCGCGGAGCCAGTCTGGCGACTGGATGTCGTCGGAGTAAGGAGCCATGGCTTGGACGATCCAGTTGTGACCGTCGGCCGACTGGCGGCTCGGG
This sequence comes from uncultured Acidobacteriota bacterium, assembly GCA_963715675.1. Classification (GTDB taxonomy): domain Bacteria; phylum Acidobacteriota; class Terriglobia; order Terriglobales; family Acidobacteriaceae; genus DASVWZ01. The sequence continues at coordinate 4,942,102 of OY970265.1, read as the reverse complement.
TCGTAGAAGTTGTCCAAAAGCGGGAAGCGCTGCACCAGCGCGTGCGCGTTCGGAGTGACCGGGGTGCCTCCCGCCGCGGCGCCGTCGCCGAAGACTGCCAGGGAGGGTTCGCCGTTGCCGCCCTCCACGTCGCCCAGGATCTGATCGTAGGTGCGGTTCTCTCGGATGATCACGAAGACGTGCTTGATCAGCGAAGGAGCGCCGATCCTGGCCGGGATTGCGACCGGCTGGGCTTTCGGGTTGCCACCATAGGCAGACTTGATATTTTCCGTGAGATCCCAGTGGTTGTTCTGGCTGACCTGCGTTGTCATCGCCGCCAGGGTCGAGCTCGGAACGGGAACGGGAACCATGCTCACGGTGCCGAGGTCCTGGTGGGTGTTGAAGTCGGCCACGCCGTAATACGTAGCGTATGAATTTTCGTACGTATTCTCCGGAGGCGGTTCCACACCGAAGCCCGTGGTACCGATGCCCTTGTCGTTGGCAACGAGCAGCTCACCGTCCGCCGCATCCAGCACCACCGAGCTTGGCGCATAGCCGACTGGGATCAGGCCCAGTACCTTGTCGCCGTTGAGGTTAACCACCGCAACCGCGTTGGCATTGTAGAGCGCGACGTAGGCAATGTTGTTCACCGCATCAACACTGATCGAGTTGGGCCCGGCACCATAGGCGGAGCCTTCACCGGGCAGTTTAACCGGCAGCCCTAGGTTGATCGTCCTCGCCACCTTGTTCGTGGTCGTGTCGATCACCGAGATGCTGTCGCTATAGGCATTGGCCACCAACAGGTACTGGCCCCACAAGGCCATGCCCGTCGGGTGCAGACCGACCTTGATCTGGCCGGTGACCTTGAACGTGGACAGGTTCACCACGGAAACGGTTCCGCCAGCCGTGGAGCCAGTCGGATACGCGGCGACGACCGGCGTGCCGTTCGAGTATCCCTGGAAGTCCGTCTTTTTAGCAATTTCTCCAGCTTCGTTGGAGACGTATGCGGTGGTGCCATCCGGCGAGATCACAACACTGTGCGGGACGTTACCCACGCGGACCTCTGGACCCTCCTTCGGGTTCGCCTGCGTCAGGTCGATCTTGGTCAAGGTATCGTTGTTGTCCAGCACCACGTAAGCAGTCTTGCCATCCGGCGAGATTGCGATACCCATCGGATAGGCGGTATATGCGCCGTCTGACTCAACCGACACGGTCTGGCCGCAGGGGATTTCAACGCTGCCGGTCGTTCCCGGAGGACTGTTGGGGAAGCAGGTAACGGTGGTCAGATAGCCGCCGGAATTGATGTCCAGCGCAACGCCGATGTCGGCGTAGTTTGAGAGTAAGCCCGTTGTCGGATCGACGCTGGCCATGCCAACGTAGGCGGGGCCGTAGCCGCCGTCCTGGCTAAACAGCAGGTATGCGCCATTGGACGTATAGGTAATGCCAACGGAGCTGCCGCTCTTGGTGCTGGCCGGTGAGTAGGTCTGCAGGACGGAGCCGGTCTGGGTGTTGAAAACGGTAACGGCTTGTGGGGCGCCCATCTGCAGGACGGCGGCGGTGTGCGTGCTAGTATTCGGGTTCAGCGCGATGGCCTTGGCCCGGGTCGTGGTGCTGAGGTAGACCGCCGTGCCGGCGGGGGTGATGATCGTGCCATTACTGGTGACCCACGGGTATGGCAAGGTCGACGGGTAGTTTGGGCCCTGCGACCCGTTCTGGTTCATGCCGACCTGGTAGGTCGGGAACTCTTGGGACTGCGCGAGCGCCAGAACGCTCACAGCCGCTGCCATTGCCAGGACCGCGAGCGGCCGCAGACAATTGATACGAGGCCTACTTAGAGAATGATTTCGAGCCGTTTTTCGTAACATATACACAGTTCTCCTCATTGGATTTTTTCCTCACAAAACTGGGATCGGTCGTGCGACATTGGGCATAAAAAACATTGGGGCAGAAACTATCAGGACAATAGTTGGCAAGCGTGACGGGCTTGTGACGAGACTATGAAGATCGGGTGAAACTTCTGCTACGGGGCTGACCTTCTCTCGCGAATTGTGCCGTGAGCAGCTCCGCGTTAAGCAGAGTCTGTTTCGCCGGTGGCCCACTCAAGCCCGCCGCCTTTGGTTTGAGTGGGGCAGTCCCGCGCAGCCTGCACACACGTGCCTCCGTGATCTCGCTTCTTGACAAGATCCCACCCCAGGCGCACAATATTCAAAAGATATTCAACAAGTAATTAAGTTATCTAAAAGGCGGGTGGCCCATTCATTCGCGTTCTGTGCGAATGAGTGGGGCGACAAATGACGAGGCTTGGGCTTTTAGCGGCGTACTCGTACACGCGTTTCCGTGATCTCCTTCCTTGACAATGCCGTATCTCAAGCGCACAATATCCAAAAGATATTCAACAAGTAATTAAGTTATCTAGTAGGACAGGCTTGCACCAAAGCATGACGAGCGCATCGAGAGCCACCGGGAGTGAACGGACGCCAGCAAGAATACTGGCCAGGCCGCTAACTCCTTTGCTTTCTATATTATAATATAAAGCCTTTATAATCTATATTTTACGGCTGTTAGTGCAAAAACGAGCTAAAAAGGCATGAAAACAGCCCTCTCAACGACGTTTGTTTTCTAGATTTTACGGAGCGCCTAAAAGCCAAGCCGCCTGTTTTCTGTAGCTTACAAAAATGCCAAAAGGGGGGAGGGGGCTCCCGATCACAGGAGGCCAGAAACCGGGCGAGTAAACCGTGAGGGAGGTCCAAGGGTTTGGCCTCGACTCGCAGCCTTAGCGCGTAGTAAGTGAGTAACGGTCCAGAAAGACATTACTCAGCAGCAGAGCCGGTTACGAAAACCCGGCTTCGATTGTATAATCCCTGAATGCCGACGGAAGCCGATGTCGCCAAAGCGCCGGGCATGGTGCCCGACGAACTGAAATGCGAGCCCCGTTCCAAGGGGATCGTCACCCCGCGCAAAAAAAAGCCGAAAGAGCTTGCGGTCATCACCGAGTGCTGCACCGGCTGCGCCGGTTCGCCCGCCTGCGTGGAGTATTGTCCGGTCGAGGATTGCATGTTCTGGGTGCCGGATGAGGATCATCCGCCCTACGGCCGCATTCAGGTCGATCCGATTCTGTGTATCGGCTGCAAGAAGTGCCTGAGCAAAGGCCCTGACGGCTCGTTCCTCGACGGCTGTCCCTGGGACGCCATCGTCATGCTGGACACGGCAGAAGTTGAAAAAGAAGTCGGCCCGATGAAGTATTAAAAAAAGCGGCCTTTGGCTCTTGGCTCTTGGCTCTCGGCAATTACTAAGAAAACTACCGCTTTACGGCGCGATCCTGAATGGCTTTCTCAGTCAGCAGCGCCTGCTGGCGAACCGAATCTGACACTTCGGGCACTTCGCGCTCATAAGGCCGAATGACCGCCAAATCGTCCACTTGCCCGATCAGATAGAGCGCCCGCAGTGCTTCCCAAACCTGTTCGGTTGCAGGGTCAACAGTCGCCACTTCATCTCCAGCGGAAACATTCGCCCCCGCTGCGGCTGAGAGTGTGCGAATGCGTCCGGTGACTGGGGAACGCAGTTCGATCGCCTGCCCACCCGCTTCCAGCTTGGCAATCAGCCCACCTTCACGGATTGGAGTACCGGCTTTCCCTGTCTCGATAATCCGGCCAGCGGCTGGTGCCGTAATCATTGCCGGCATCAGCAGCGCCAGAATCTGCGTCCGTCCGGACGCGTCACCGAACCGCACCAGCGACAACGCGGCGTTCCCGCGGACCATCGCGGAAGAATCCTGCAACATCTCCAGCAGAGCAGCGTGGAATCCGGCGTAGGAAGTGTCCTGGCCCATGACCCACGCATCCGTATTGCGTACCTCTTCGACCGGATAGGTCGCGAGCGGTATGAGTTCCGGATACCAGCGGGTCACAGCGGAGTCGTGACCCATGCGCTCGCCTATCTGCACCAAAGCGTGCTGAATATGCCGCGGATGTTTGGAGTCGTGCAGGTATTCTTCGATCTGCTTGTCAGAAAGAGGGCGGCCAAACCAGGTATTCCACCAGAACAGAAATGGCATCAGGACAATCAGCCAACCCGTGAGGAAAAACAGCAAGCGTTTTCCGGTGGACATCCGCGGGCGCGAAGACGGGGGAACGGAAGCGGTCTGGGCCGCCGATTCAGAGGCTTCGCCGACGCTCGACTGCGTGCTCAAGTTAACCGGCTTTCGGCGCCGGAGGAGCGGGCGGCTTCTTCCCCACAAGTCCGCGGTCGCGCAACTCCCAGTACGCGTTGAGGAAGAAAACTCCGGAAAGCGTGAGCAGAATGAGCGTCATAAACAGACCATCGACCGTGGTGATGGTCCCGCTCACGATAGTCCAGGCGATCCCCGCGAGAGGAATCAGACCGAGCGCGATGGAGATTAGCAGCATCAAGGAAAACAAGTATTCTCCTCAGGTTCTTGGTTCTCTAAGACGCACCACCCAAACGCAGCCGGAGGCGGCCGATTCCTTCAGCCGCCCCGGAGGCTGCAATTGCTCTACTGCTTGAATGAGGCCGTTACCGTCTTGCTGTCCTTGGCAGCCAAGGTGATCTTCTGGTCCTGCTCGCCCAGCTTTTCATGGACGAAGGCCAGCGTGTAATCCCCCGGAGGCAAGCCAGTAATCGTGAACTTGCCGTCGGGTCCGGTGACCGCGTAGAACGGGCTCTTGGTCACGTTGATGAACATCCGCATCCAGGGATGCTGATCGCACTTGACCGGCAGCATGATTTCCTCGCGCGCGAAGGTCTTCTCAATCGGCGCAGCCTGCGGCGTCATCGACTGGTTCCACTCGCGGTTGTCCTTCGGCGAGGGGTGGATGTTGTGGGTCGTGGGATCGCTATTGATGATCTTGACCGTCTGGCCCGCCATCACCCCGAGCACGTGCGGGTGATACTTGCAGCCATTCTGATCGAGAATCACTGGGTCTTTCGGAACATCAAACGTGCGGGTGCCCAGGCCGTCTTTAACGTAGACGAACACGTTAGCAAGATTGCCACCACTGACGACGATGTCCTCTGCCGCGTTTTGGCCTTTGCAATTCGCATCTTTGCTCATGTCGATGTTGGCGAGCTTGGGCGGTGTCCCTTCAAACGTCACCGTGCCGCTGACCGAGGCCACCGTCGCCGGATCAATCGGGGTAGCAGCGGGCTGTGACGCGGGAGCGGCCGACTCCTGCTCTGCCGTCTCCTTCTTGCTGCACCCTGCCAGTAGGACCAAGCCCACAAGCGCCGGCAGGCCGAACATTACCATCCATTTTTCTCTGGTCATGATCTTTGACGCACCTTTCTCCTCTTAAGTTTGAATGTTCGAACTATTCTAGCTCTCAGCTCAGGGTGTATGTCCGCCTCCAGAGGAACCGGCGTGCACCCCGCTCGGAGCCATGCCCCCGTTCGACGCTCGGGTATGTCCCATGGCAGCGCTGACCCGCTTCTGTTCCTCGGGAGTGAGTTGAAGAATGTAATCGATCAAGAGCTTGGTGTGGTCTCCCTCATAGCCCTGGAACGAAGACGGCACCGGCCCGGAAAATACCCAGCGGTCGTTTTCCTTGCGGAAAAGTCCCGAAGGCATGGCTGTGCCCGGACTGATCGCCTGCGGATCGATGATCCAGCGCTGCATCCAGTCCGCCTTCAGCCTTCCCCTGGCCTGCAGCAGGTTCGGCGCGCTGGCGGAACGATCATGCGCAGGCTCGCCGGTGGCGTGGCACTTCAAACAGGGCGCCGCCGGACTGCTGAACAAGCTGCGTGCCATGTCGGTTTCCTTCGCGGTTAACACGGGTAACGGTTCCGGAATGTAGGGGAAGGGCTGGCGCGACAGCGCCTGGAAGAACCGCACCAATTTGCCAAGCTCATTCTCCGAAAACGAGAATGTCGGCATGCGTACCTGCAGGTACGACCGCAATCCGTTGCGGTTGGTGTCGGTATCGCTGAGCGATGGGTTGGTCAAAAAGCGCAGCAGCCACTGCGGATCGACGCGTGCCCCCTCGGTGAGCAGCTTGGGAGGCAATTGTTCCAGGCCGTCGGGCGTTTGATAGCGGGCCACTCCCATCAACGACGTCTTCTGGCCGGGTAGCAACTGATGGCATCCCATGCAGTTGTACTTCTTCACCACCCACCAGCCTTCCTGGATGTCGCGGCGATAATCCAGCGGCCGGTACTGGTAGTTGCTGGGAAGAGGGCTCTCCTGGCTGCCCATGAGAAACGTCGTCAGGGAACGGATCTGCTCCTGGGTCAGGTGCAGGTTTGGCATGCGCAGCTTTTCGGTCTCGGGCTTGATCTTGCCCTTGTCCCAGATATTGGGCTCGGCCAGCTTGTGTTCAAAGAAGCCTTTGTCGTCGTACCACACGCCCTTGGCAGGCCCTTCGGGCAATCGCGCCAGGTCGTCTGGATCAGTGATCGGTTCACCCTCACCGCGCTGGGCCACCTCGGTCAACAGGGCAAAGTCGAGACGCTCAATGGGCTTGCTGCCTTCAAAGGTCAACTCCGTGCCGATGCGGCCTTCCTCCTCCAAACCGGCGATCTCGTGGCAACCGGCGCAGCCAAAGTGGCGGATCCACTTCTTGCCTTCTTCTTTGAGAGAGGGGTCTTCCATGAAGGAGGCGTCAGGATACGACGAGGGCTCCTTCTTTTTGAGCGTGATCAGGTACGAGGCAACGTCCTCCGCGTCCTCCGGGCTCAGCCTGAGGCTGGGCATCACGGTCATGTTCTGCACCTGCAGTTCGTGTCCGTCATTGGGGCAGCGGCTATGTTGCAAATCAAACACGTAAGGCAGGCCTTTCCGGGCGTAGTCCTCCGGGCCGATGTCCTTTTTCTCGTAGATGCAGAAGGGGCGTGTGCGTTCGCGGGCATTGTGCACCCAACGCGCAAGGTAATCGTAATTCGCCTTCTCCCCGACTCGCGTCAGGTTCGCCGCAAAGGTTCCCCCTTGCATCTGGTCGCCTTCGCCGATGGAGTGGCAAGCCAGACATCCTCGGGTCTGGAATAATTCCTTGCCATGGGCTGCGTTACCCAGCTTGTGTTTGGGCAGCGGACCATCCAAGCCGGACTGCCATATGTAAGCGGAGATCGCCCGGATCTGCTGATCGTTCAGCCGGAAGTTCGGCATCTTGGTGGTGGGACGGAAATCCGTGGGCTTCTTCAGCCACACCGGAATCCAGCTCCGGTTCAGCTTCAGCCGGACGTCTTTGAGATTGGGGCCAACTTTCTTGACGTCCTGCAGAAGGCTCTTGGTGGTGCGGTCGAGTTGCACGATGCGCAGATCGAGTTTGCTGTTGGTGACCTTCAGGCCCACCGCCTCGTCGTTGAGGTGATTGGCTTCTTCGTTGGTCGCGGCCTCATCGGCCGCCTTCATCAGGTTGGCGGCGTCTTTCAGATTGTCTTTCTTCTCTTGTTCGATGAGTTTGATCTGCTGCGCAATCGAAAGCAGGTCTTCGGGTTCCTTGTCATAGCCTTCGTAACGATGACAACCGACGCATCCCCGCTGCCGGTACAGATCCTTTCCTTCGCTCAGAACGGCGCCCACGTCGCCGCTCACCAGAACCATATCGGCGGCGTGGCAGGTCTGGCAGCCGGCTTCCACATTGCCTTTCGGGAATAATGGCCAGAGCCAGTGTTCGTAGGTGCCATGTGCTTTTTCAACGCTGGTGGTCGCGCGTCCGTTGCCCTGGTGGCAGGGCGAGCAGCCATACTTTTCCGGATCATGCGTCTTCAGCAAACCAGTTTCCGGATGACTGGTAAATGCGCGCGCGTACTCGTCCGGCTTCTTGCCTTTTAAGGCCATGTTGGCCGCGGTGATTTTGATGGGCTCGCGGATTCCCATATGGCACGATTCGCACCGATCCACGATGTTGGCTTCGGCCACATTGATCTGCTGAATCTTCGGCGTCCAGGCTTCGGTCTTGTCCTCCAGACCCTTCACCTGCGTCGGGGTCAGGATCAACATGTTCTCGTTGATATAGGCGTCGAGTTTTTCTTTCTGCGCAGTGACTGGCTTGAGGACTGCCGCGAGTTCCGTGCTGAGTTGCACCCGCTCGTTTCTCAGCTCGTTGTATGCCTCTTCCAGTTGCGCATAGTTGTAGGGGTGCTTGCTGCCGTCGGGGTACTCGACGGTTGCGATTTCCGCCCTGTACTTGTCCAGATCCTTCTGCTTGCCTGGCCTGGCAGAAGGTGAACTGGTTTCAATGTCATAGGTAGACGCGTTCACGTAAGCGCGCCGGTCAGTGAACACATTTTGTACCGCAAGAGTTTTTGCGGCCACCTCACGCAGTTGGTCGTTGATTTCTTTGAGCCGCGGCGCAGCCTGCTGATTGGCCTGATCATAGGCCTGCTTGAGCGCCTGATATTCCGGGTTGCTCTGAACCTGTTTCTGCGATTCGGCAGACTGGCTGCGCACGTTCTTCAGAAAAGCGATGTAGCGGGTCTTCCACTCTTCCTGGAAATTTTTCCAGGGGCGTTGGCCGAAGGATTCATCCCACAAGGCCCAGAACAGCGTGCCCATCAAGAGCACCATCGCGATCAGATAGTGCGGCGCAAGTGACTTGCTGACGACCGGATCATTGTCGGGAACGGGCTTCTCAGGCACCAGCGTCTCCTAAACGTTGAACCATGGTGTAATCCACACGTACTTGATGTGAAACAGCAACCGCAACAGCATCTTGATCGGCAACCCCAGCATGGTGAGCAGGAACGTCATCATGATGGAATACTGCAGCAGGCTCATCCGCTTGTAGTCCTTGGGATTGTTGCGGCGGAACAAAGCGTGTACCACGTAGCCGCCACCCAGGTAGAATCCCCCGAGCATAATCGCCCCAAAGATTCCTTTACCCCAGTTCGAGGTGATGCCGAAGATGTCGGGAAGATCGCGGTTCACTTCATAAATGAGCCGGTTGTGATCCCAGGTCTGCCCCGGCCAGAACCATTGCCAGCCCGGTCCCCGAATGAAGGTCCCGATGATGATCATCGCGACCCACAGAATGATGAACCCAAAAAGAAACGTGCTGATGGCGAACTTGCGCTGCTTCCAGGTGTAGTAGCCCGAGCCCAAGGGGTTAGTGTCGATGTAGGGAATGACCATCAAGCCGACGATAATCAGCGTCGGCATGACCACCCCCGCAATCCACGGATCGAAATACACCAACATCTCCTGCAGTCCCAGGAAATACCAGGGCGCTTTGGCGGGGTTCATGGTCAGATTCGGATTCGCTGGCTCCTCCAGGGGCGCATTCAGCGTGATCGACCAGACCATCAGAATAATGGTCACAATAATGGCCGCCAAGAACTCTACCCGCAAAAGAAATGGCCAAACGTGGACTTCCTTCTGCCATCCCGCTTGGAACGGCCAAGTCTTTCGATGGTGAGTCTTGGCCATCGCGGCGTCGCCTTCCAATTGCGCGATCAGTTGGTCGTTGGCGTGGGCCTGTTTCCACGCCAGCCAAATGTAGAACGCCAATAGCGGAATCAAGCCGACGATCGGCACGTTATCGGGCGCGGAGGCGATCTCCCACAGTTGTCTCCAGTCCATGGCTATTTCCGCGCCTCCTTCACTTCGGACTCCAACACCACGGCCGCCGGACCGGAAATACCGCCATCCTTGCGCACCCGCCAGAAATGCACAATCATCAGCACGGACGCCACAATCGGAATCCCGATGCAATGCCAGATGTACGACCGGAGCAGCGCATTGGCATCCACAATCGAGCCGCCCAGCAGGCCAAAGCGAACGTCGTTGTATGGAGTCATGCCCAGCAACGGTCCGAACGGTCCTTCGTGGCCCAGCAGCGGCGTCGCGCGGGCCATATTCGTTCCCACCGTGACCGCCCAGAATCCCAGTTGATCGTCCGGCAACAAATAGCCGGTGAACGACAGCAGCAGCGTGAACACCAGCAGCAGCACACCGATGTTCCAGTTAAACTCGCGTGGCTTCTTGTAGGAGCCGGTCAGAAAAACCCGGAACATATGCAGCCACACCCCGATAACCATCAGGTGGGCAGCCCAGCGGTGCATGTTGCGCAGCAGCTTGCCGAACGGCACATCGTGTTCCAGGTACAACACGTCGCGAAACGCCTGCACCTTGCTCGGGTGGTAGTAGAACATGAGCAGCACGCCGGTGAAGGTCAGCACGATAAACAAATAAAATGTGATCCCGCCCATCCCCCAGGTATAGCTGTAGCGGACCGCGTCGCGGTTGATTTTGGCGGGATGAAGGTGCAGAAACACATTGGAGAGCACGCCCAGAGCACGATTGCGCGGTGTGTCATCGTGCTTGTGGCGGAAGATCGAGGTGAAGACCTGGGTCTTGGTGGGATTCTTGAGCGACTCCACCTGCTCTTTGGCCTTGGCCGGCAAGTCGGTCTTGAGGGATTGTACGTCCTCCTTCACCCCAGCTTGAATCCGATCGATCAAGCCGGTCGACTTGCCATTCTTGTCGTTCGGGACGTTCTCTTCGGGCATCGTTATAGTTCCCCCGTTTTATTGCCGCTCGAAACTCTTCATTCCATTTTTGTCGCGCAGTCTGGAGATTTTCCGTGAGCCCTCAAATCAACCCGGCAAGTACGAACCCGGATCGTTGAAGTGGCTCGGTTGTCCTTTCGGCCACTGGTAGAGCCGGGAAACATCGACGATGACTTGCCCGTCCGGGGCCGGTTCCACATGCGCCCGGTCCATGGGTCGCGGCGCCGGCCCTTCGAAGTTAATCCCTTCGCTGTCGTAACCGCTGCCGTGACAAGGACACTTAAATTTATTTTCGCTGGCTTTCCAATCGGGCGTGCATCCCAGATGGGTGCAACGCGCGTAGATGACAAACAACCGGTCGGGCGCTCGGACGACCCAGATGCGGTACTTTTGCTGGAACTTTGTATCCACTCCCAGATCGAAGTCCGAGGGATATCCAATCTTGAACACCGTGGAGGGCTCGAACAGGGTGCGCGGCAAAAAGAAGCGGAAGAAGGCGAGGAACCAAGCGGAAAGAAATGCGGTCACCGAAACCCACACCAGCCGGCGCCGCTTTTCATTGACTTCGCTGGGCTCCGGACCGACCGTCGCCACGCCCGCCGCCGCTGCCGCTTTCGAGGTTCCCACCGCCGGCGTGCCTACATACGAAGTTGCGTCCCCACCGGGCGCGGCCTTCTTGGCCGGATCGGGTTTCGGCGCGGCCGATTCATTTTCCGGAACTGCCATTCCCTGCCTCCTCGATCATGGTCCGTTGCATCCTCAGCCCAGCAGGCAAACCAATACTCCACCCTGCGCCGGGCTTAGATGCGTAGTTCCAAGTTAATCAGGTAAGTGTTTGATATACTTGCCCACAGTTCAAACAACTTTTTAAGCTCTTCCCCACAGTGCCGAGCAGTATATCCAAAAGCCTCAAACTTGAAAAGTCCTGAATGCCATGCGGTCAGCTTGGCGGTTAACTATCCGCTGAAACGCCCGTCCGCCAAGCTTCTGCACTCGCCACCACGGACCAGAAGTTTCATTTCGACGTGGCCCTGGGCGTCTCTCTCAGTAAATCGAGCGATCTATCTGTGTCGAATGGATCACTCCTTGCTCCACCGAAAGTGAGTAACTGACGCCACCTTCGCCGGTCCATGCAGACAGATCGAAGTGGGCGCCCGCCGGAGCTCTGTAAACCGAGATATCGCGGAAGCTGAGCGGAACACCTCGCTGGCAAACTTCCGGGGCACGCGCTGGCTTCAGAAAATAGGCCCCTTTCCCTGATCCGATCACGACCGCTTTTCCATCCGGTTGTACCAGCACGGCCGATTTCTCATCGACTGCAACCTCGCGCGGGCTCTTGGACCAGCCATCCTGCATCAGACGTGCGAGGAACACCAGGGTCCGTCCCATGCGGTCGCGCTTGGCAAAGTGGCTGTCAGTAATCGTCTCTTCGAGATGCGGAATCTTCATGAAGTCGCGAACCACCGCGACGCGGGGCACGTAGGGGTTCGCCAGTGCATCCTTCGACTGCAGTTCGCTGTCGTCCGGCGGATCGTTCATAGCGCTGTAAGAGAACTCTCCCTGAATCGCCAGGCCTGCGCTGGTTCCCCCGATCGGCTTTCCGCTCCCGACGTGGTCGTTCAGCGCGTCCTCGACGGGAGTTCCTCGCCAGAAGTTCACGTAACGCGCTTGATCTCCACCCGCGATGAACACCGCTTCCGCCTGGCGAATGATTTCGGCAACGGCTGGATCCAGGGCTGCCTGGCGGTCTGGAATGATCAGCGTGGCCACGGAGTTCGTCTTGCACAAGCCACTCACGTAGGAGTTGTAGTCGTCGTCGCCATGGGCGCGCAGAATGAGAAAGTCTCCGCCATCCGCTTTCTGGCACAGCCACCGGAAAGCATCATCCAGATCGCTGCCGCCGCCCATCATAGCAACGCCGCCGGCGGGCTTGGTCTGGACATCGTTTTTCTGGCCGATGCGGATGTATTGGTAGGACTGACCGTGGCTGATCCCCGGAACGAGAAACAGCAGAGCCGAGCACAGAGAGATTCGGATATATCTGCAAACCATAGCCGCTACTATATACCGAGAAGAAGGTGCATGATTGCGGGAGCAGGCGGCACATTGAGTCACCACATTGAATTCGAGCAGTGGACGGCGGCGCCGCTGGAGAAAGTCTTCCTGTTCTTCGCCGACCCGCGAAATCTGCCGCGCATCATGCCGCCGGAATTGGAAATGAAGCTCGTCGAAGTTCACCTGACGCCACCGCCGTCGAACGCCAAGGTAGCCGAATCCGCGGGCCTGGCAGGGGTCGGCTCGGAAATCGTCACATCAGTACGACTGTTGCCTCCTCTTCCTTTTCGAGCAAACTGGATCGCCTTGATCATCGAATTTGAGTGGAACCATCACTTCGCCGACATCCAGAGGAAGGGACCGTTTCAACGGTTTCATCACCGGCACGAATTCGCGTTGGAGGTCCGGCACGCGGTGCAAGGGACCACAATGCGCGACGTGATCGATTACGAAATCGGGTTTGGATTGCTTGGGGAACTGGCGCAGAAGCTGGTGATCGGCCCGAATTTCCAGCGGACATTCACCCACCGGCAGAAAGCACTGGAGAAATTGCTCGATGCAAACCGCTAACAGTGTCTCGCTACTCCGGCGAGAATCTACTTGTTCGGCTCCACGTAAACCGCCGTGCCATACGCCAGGACTTCGGTGACGCCCTGCATGACCTCGGTCGCATCATAGCGTGCGCCCACAACGGCATTCCCTCCGAGCTCAGCCGCATGCTGCAACATGACATCGAACGCTTCGGCGCGAGTTTTTTCACAAAGGTTGGTGAGCAGGGTGATGTTGCCGCCGACAATCGTCTGCAGTCCCGCACCGATCGTGCCCAGAATCGATCGCGACCGGACCACAATGCCGCGCACCACTCCCAGGGTGCGCACCACGCGGTAACCGTCAAGTTCGAACTGCGTGGTAACCATGTTGTGCGCAACCATCCGGCCCGGTGCAGTGTAGCCAGCGCTCATAAGTCAATCCCTCCTTTTAGAACGGGTTTCATCTAGCGAGCCGCCAGGTTCGCGTGAGCGGCAATCTCCGCCACCACTTCCTTGAAGACTTTACCGCGGTGTTCGTAGCTGCGGAACTGGTCGAAGCTGGCGCAGGCGGGAGCGAGCAGCACAACGTCGCCCGGTTGCGCGGATTCCGTGGCACGCCGGATTGCGTTTTCCAGAGTTTCGGCATGGACGATTTCCGCCGCCCCTTTGATCTGCGATTCGATTTTGGCGGCCGCCGCGCCAATGGTGTAAACCCGCTTGGTTCGCGTCCGCAGCAACTCGTTCAGTACGGTGTAGTCGCTGCCCTTGTCCTTGCCACCGAGAATGATGTGTATGTTACCCGGAAACGATTCCAGGGCCTTGATGGTGGCATCGACGTTCGTCGCTTTGGAGTCGTTGTAGTATTCAACTCCTCGCACCGTGGCAACATGCTCCAGCCGGTGCTCCACCGCCGTAAATTCCCGCACGGCTTTGCGAATTTGCTCGGGCTTAGAACCCATCAGGGCGCCGATGCATACTGCCGCCAGAACGTTTTCGACGTTGTGCGCGCCCTTCAACGGGATCTCCGATACCGGCATGATCTCCCGCTCTCGCCGTGCATCGCGGAAAACGATTTGGCCACCGCGCACGAATGCGCCCAGCTTTACTTCCTTCTTGCGGCTGAACCAGAAAACCTGGGCGCGAGTGCGAGCAGCCAGTTCCACACAGGTCCGGTCATCCGCATTGAGCACGGTGAAGTCATCGGGTTGCTGGTTCTCGAAAATGCGCGCCTTGGCGGCAGCGTAAGCCGCGAACGTGCGGTGACGATCCAGGTGATCGGGCGTGACGTTGAGCACCACTGCGATTCGCGGCCGGAAGGATTGAATCGTTTCAAGCTGGAAGCTGGAAACCTCAAGAACGGCAACCGTATCGTGCTTCACGCCTTCCACCAGCGAAATCGCGGGTGTACCGATGTTGCCGCCGACAACCGTGGGGAATCCGCCCGCTACCACAATTTCTCCAGCCAGCGTCGTGGTCGTGGTCTTTCCGTTGGAGCCGGTGATCGCAAGGATCGTTCCGGGGAAAAACTGCGCGGCAAGCTCGATTTCCCCAATCACTTCCTCGCCCAGGGCCCGGGCCTGCACCAGAGGCGGCGCGTCTACCGGGACTCCCGGGCTGACCACAATCAGGTCCTGTCCCTGGAACGTGCGCTCGCCGTGGCCCCCAGTTTCGACGGCAATGCCATTGTCGAGCAGAACCGGAATCTCTTCTTTCAGTTCATCCTGTGGTTTGGAGTCGGAAACCGTGACCCGCGCTCCATGAGCCTTCAGAAACAGCGCGGACGCCACTCCCGATTTGCCCAACCCGACTACCAGCACGCGTTTGTTGGCGAGTTCCATAAGTGTCAGCAGTGGTGTCGATTTCTTGATGGCCTCATCCCGAGCGTAGCCGCTTTTCAGGCGAAGCGAGGGATCCCGCGCGCATCTCCACAACAGCAACGAGCAAGTGCGCCACTACCAACCTATCTTAGCTTAAGCGTCGTCAAAGCAAACAATGCGAATACCAAGGATGCGATCCAAAAGCGCACGATGATTTTCGATTCCGACCAGCCCACCAGCTCAAAATGATGATGGATCGGAGCCATCTTGAATATGCGCTTCTTGCGCAGCTTGTAGGAGGCAACTTGCAAGATCACCGACAGTGCCTCAATCACGAAAACCCCGCCAATGAATGGCAGCAGCAGTTCCTGCTTGATCATGACCGCAACCGTGCCGATCGCACCGCCCAGCGCCAGCGAGCCGACGTCTCCCATGAAAACTTCCGCCGGGTGAGCGTTGTACCACAGGAAACCGATGGCCGCACCGACCATGGCGCCGCAGAAAATGGTCAACTCCCCCACCTGGGGCATGCGCTGCAGTTCCAGATAAGTGGAGAAGGTCGCGTGGCCGCTGACGTAGGTCAATACGGCCAGCGCCCCCGCGGCAATCACCGTGCAGCCGATGGCCAAGCCGTCAAGGCCGTCGGTCAGATTCACCGCATTGCTCGATCCCACGATGACCAGCACCACGAATGCGATAAAGGGCAAGAACGCCAGCGGCCAGAAATGCGGGTTGCGCGCGAGACTCCCGATCACCAGATCTGGACGGAACGTCTTGAAAAAAGGAACCAGCAACCGGGTTGAATACAATCCCGCGGCTTGCATAGCAATCAACGCCACCGCGACCAGAATGCTGGTAAGAACCTGTAGCCCAAGTTTGGCCCGCGCGGTGAGTCCGAGATTCCTGCGGTGCACCACCTTGGTGTAGTCGTCGATAAATCCAATGGCGGCAAACGCGGTAGTCGCCAGAATGGCAATCCAGACGAAACGGTTACTCAAATCGGCCCAGAGCAGCGTGGGGATCACGATGGAAATCGCAATCAACAAGCCGCCCATCGTCGGCGTCCCGGCTTTTTTCTGATGAGCTTTAGGACCTTCTTCCCGGATGAACTGGCCGATCTGGAATTCGCGCAGGCGATTGATGACCAACGGACCAACAATCAACCCGGTGAATAGAGCCGTCAGGCTGGCAAATGCCGTACGAAACGTGAGGTAACGAAAGATGCGGAACGGCGCAAAATAGTGGAACAGCTTCAGGTACAGCAGCCAGTAGAGCAATCCGCCTCCGTTAAATCAGCGCTTCGTCGTTGGACTTGCGATGTTCCACTTCTCCAGTGCTTTTTCCAGTTTTACGCCACGAGACGCCTTCAGCAAAACCACGTCGCCGCCACGCGTTTTTCGCGCCAGCCACTCGCCGGCTTCTTCTGGCGTCTTGACAAACTCCGCCGGCAAGCCATTTTCCCGGGCCGCATCGGCCAGGGCGCTCGCCAGCCCTCGCACGCCTAAAACAAAGTCGATCTTGCCGGCCGGCATGTTTCGGCCGCATTCGCGGTGCAATTGCTCGGCGGTTGCGCCCAATTCCAGCATCTCGCCCGCCACCACAATGTGCCGCTTACCCTCCATCGCAGCCAGAGTCTCGACCGCAGCCATAAGCGCCTTCGGACTGGAATTGTAACAATCGTTGAGCACCGTGATGTTACCCAGTTGGAGAACCTGTCCGCGTTTGTCGACCGGCGCAAGCGAGAGAACCGACTCCGCGACCTGCGACGGGGATAGGCCGTGTTGCAAAGCGACCCCGGCTGCCGCCAGCACGTTGTAGATGTTGTGCGTGCCCAGCCATGGACTGGAAATAGGCTGACGGCAGCCTCCGGCCACCAGGTCGAAGCGCGCGCCGGCCGATCCCAGCAACTGGATATCTTCCGCCCGTACGTCGGCAGTGGGCTTCAATCCAAACATCACCACTCTGCCATGAAAATCACGCCCGAATTGTGAGACATATTCATCATCGGAGTTCAGAAATGCGGTGCCGCCCGCGGGAAGCGAAGCAATGAGCTCGTACTTTGCCCTGCCAATTTCCGCGACCGAATCAAAGTTCTCCAGATGAACTGGGGCCACTGCCGTTACCACCCCCTCGTCAGGAAGAGTGATTCGGGCAAGCGCGGTGATTTCACCCGCATGCGACATCCCCATCTCGATGACTGCGACTTCATGTCCGGATTCGAGTTTCAACAAACCGAGCGGCAATCCGAAGTGGTTATTGAAGTTTCCTATGGACCGGTGAACCCGGTACTTGCTCGATAGCACGTGGGCAATCGCTTCCTTGGTGCTGGTCTTCCCCACCGACCCCGTAATCGCGATGACCTTCTTCCCCCACAGACGTCGAACCGCCGTCGCCAAAGTCTGCAAGGCGACCAGCGTGTCGTCGACGGCAATCAAACGGCTCTTTACCGCGTAGCGCGCCAGTTGGTCTTTCCTGACCACGGCTCCCACAGCGCCGGCCTCCAGGGCCGACAGCGCAAATTCGTGCCCATCCATGCGCTCGCCCTTGACTGCGAAAAACAGTTCTCCGGACTGGATCGTGCGCGAGTCGATCGAGTAGCCCTGCGCCACCGCATTCAATTCGAATTCCCCGGTGGCAGTAAGGAACTCAGCAATTTTGGAGAGCGGCAGCTTCATCCGGTTTTTCCTGCGGCTGCGTTCGCCTCTTCGCAACTGTAGCCGGCTTCGCTGAGGACCTGCCTGGCCACTTCGACGTCGTCAAAAGGAATAGAACCTTCCCGCGTGACCTGAATTTTTTCGTGCCCTTTGCCGGCGATCAACACAATGTCCCCCGCACCCGCAGCGGAAATTGCCGATGCGATCGCCGCTCTGCGATCGGGTTCGGTCCTATATTTCGCACTCGAACGCTGCAATCCGATCATCGCATCGTTGATGATCGCCAGCGGGTCCTCACTGCGCGGATTGTCCGAGGTAAGAACCACAAAATCGCTGCCCCGTCCGGCGGCTTCGCCCATGAGCGGCCGCTTCGTGCGGTCGCGATCGCCTCCACAACCGAAGACGGTGATCACGCGGCCCTTCTGGCCGCCCTGCTGAACCAACTCGCGGGCCAGTAATGTGAGATTGCGCAGCGCATCGTCGGTGTGCGCGTAGTCAACCACCACGGTGAAGGGCTGCTTGCAATCCACCCGCTCAAATCTCCCCGGGACACGGGACAGCCCGCCCACGCCTTTCGCGATGGACTCCGCCTTGCAGCCTCGCGCGTAGGCTGCCCCGCACGCCGCCAGGATGTTGTACACGTTCACCTTGCCGATCAGCGGCGAGAATAATGGAACAGAAGCGCCGGGCATGATGAGACGGAATCGCGTGCCCCGCGGCGTGATTTCAGTCTGCTCCGCGTGAAAGTCGCCCTTGCTCCAGCCGTAGGTCAAAATTTGAGAGCCGCGATCACGGCTCACTTTGGCCAGCTTGCGCCCGGATTCGTCGTCATCGTTGAGCACCGCCGTGTGCGGCGCATCCGTCCCGCAGCCCTCGAACAGGATCTGCTTGGAGGCGAAATACTCTTCCATGGTGTGGTGGTAGTCCAAGTGATCGCGGGTAAGGTTGGTAAACACCGCGACGCTGAACGGAATACCGTACACACGCTGCTGGGCCAGGGCGTGAGAGGAAACCTCCATGACCGCTTCAGTAGCTCCGTTGCCCAGCGCTTCGTTCAGGATTCGATTCAGATCGAGCGATTCAGGCGTGGTGTGCAGCGCCGGCAAAACCTTTCCCGCAACGTGATATTCAATGGTTCCCACCAGTGCGCTCTTGCGATCGTCGGCTGCGAAAATCGCCTCGAGCAGAAATGCCGTGGTGCTCTTCCCGTTGGTCCCGGTGATCCCGGTGAGTGCAAGTCGTTCCGCTGGATGCCTGTAGAAATTCGAGCTCAAGCGGGCCAAGGCGCGGCGTCCATGCGGTACCTGTGCCCAGGCCACTGCTGCACGCAGCTTCTCGGCAGGGGAATCGGTCACGACCGCAACCGCTCCAGCGGCGATGGCCTGGTCGATGTACTGGTTGCCATCGCTGGTCTCACCGCGCATGGCAACGAAGACGTCGCCGGGCTTCACCCTCCGGGAATCGTACTCGACACCTCTGACGCCCGGATTCCCGCTTTGCGCCAGGATCTCCGCTCCATACAGCAGTTGCTGGAAGGTCATTGCAGTGAATTATAGTCCGCACCTGATGCTAGTCTTGTAGGGGCAGCCGTTCTGGGCCATCCGGACGCTGAGGCTCCGTGGAGAACCGGTTGTGTCACCGCCCAAAGCTTACTGTCACTCTCGCTCCACTGGGTACACGTGTACCCGGAGCTGGGGACTGATCGCGTCCCACACCGCTGCCTACCGCATCCAAATCCAGTCCGCTGTCCTCAGCCAGTTCGATGGCGGCACGCACGCTCTTGCCAGCAAATGAAGGCACCACGATCCCGCCTTGCTCGACCTCCAGGATCACCGTGCCGTGAGATGGCGGTAATGCAGAAGCGCGCGCTGACGCCGGCGCAGCCCCAAAGCCCGGCTCGGGCATCGCCACCTGCCCGCTGTCCCGCTGCCGCAGCCCGGCTTGGATCACCGCTGCTCCCGTCGTTTCGTGGGGAGCCTCAGCAGCATTGTTCGGCGGCTGGGGAATGGCATTGACAGCTGTTTCCGACAAATCCACCGTCTCGCCGAGATGGTCTGGAGATCCCTCCGCCAGATCATCTTCCTTCACACGCCTGGAAGCCAGGATCAACTGGCGGCTGGCCGGCAACTCGACATCGTGCGGGGTATGCAAATACTCCAGCACCTGCTGCGCCACACGCTGAAAAACCGGCGCCGAAACCTGCCCGCCCTGATGCAGACCGACTGCCGAATCAAGAATCACCGCCACCGTGATCGCGGGATTGTTGACCGGCGCAAATCCGGCAAACGATCCAACGTACTTGGTATGAGAATACGCGTGAGTGAGCGGATCGACCTTTTGCGCCGTTCCCGTCTTTCCGGCGGAGCTGTAGCCTTCCAGGACGGCTCGTTTCCCGGTACCAAACAGTACCACCCGCTGCATCATCTGCCTCATCTCCGCAGCGGTGAGCGAGGAGATTACTCGGTGTTGTCCGGCCGCCTGAAAGGCAATGGTTCGCGGCGTGCTCTGCGGGGCCGTGGTGCCGGCTACAACCCGCGGCGCAACATAGACCCCATCATTCGCCATCGTCGAGACTAGGCCAACCAGCTGAAGCGGGGTAATCCCGATTTCCTGTCCCATTGAAATGGCCGCGATGGAAACTTTCGACCAGCGGTTGGGAGGCTTGGTCAATCCTCGAGTTTCCCCGGGCAGTTCGATGCCGGTCGGTTGGCCGAACCCATAGCCTCGGATGTACTTGTAGAAGCGGTCATCGCCCAGGCGCAGGCCGATTTTGATGGACCCCACATCGCTCGACTCGGCCAAGACATCGGCTACGGAGAGAAGCCCATGCGGCTTGCTGTCGCGGATGCGCATGCCGTTGTAGACGATGGAACCCATCTGGCAGTCCACGACTTCGTCGGGACGAGTGAGCTTCTCCTCAAGCGCCCCGGAAATCGTCACCAGCTTGAAGGTTGAACCAGGCTCGTAGACATCGCTGACCGCGTGATCCTTCAGCCTTTCGGGCGTGATTTCGCGCGCCAGATTTGGATTGAAGGTGGGACGGTTCGCCAGCGCCAGTATTTCTCCAGTGCGAGGGTTCTCCACCACGACGGCGCCGGTTTCGGCATGGGTGCGCTCCATCGCCGCGTCCAGTTCGCGTTCCGCGATGTACTGAATTTCCTCGTCGATGGTTAGAACCACATTCTCGCCGGGTTCCGGCTGCTTCTCGACGCTGCCAAACCACCGCTTGCGGGCATCCACGGAAATCAGCATCTGTCCTGGCTTGCCCCGCAGCTTCTCGTCGAATTCGCGCTCGATTCCGCTCAGCCCCTCGTCATCGGTGCCGACGTAGCCAATCACTTGCGCCGCCAAGTCCCGCTTGGGATAGAAACGCTTGGACTCTTTTTGGAAATAAATGCCGCGGAGGTTCAGCGCGCGAATGCGATCGGCGGTTTCGGCATCCGCCTTGCGCGCAACCCAGCAGAAGGTCCGCGAAGCTTTGCATTTGGCCAGGATTTCGTGCGGATCGGACTTGGTGATCCGGGATATTAGCGAGATCGTACCCGCCAAGTCTGGGACGTCCGAGGGTACGGCAAACACCGAGTCGACCGCGATCGACATCGCCAGTTCGCGGCCCGCGCGGTCGTAGATGATGCCGCGCCGGGCAGATACCTCCTCCGTGCGGCTTTGCTGGTGGACCGCGCGTTGTTCGAAGCTGCCGTAGCGGAATATTTGGAGATCGACAAGACGCACACATATCCCGCAGCACCATAAGGCCAGAACGCCGCACAAAAGGTAGAGCCGGAGATTATTGGTGTTGCGTGTTGCAGTGCCCGCCACGGATTGCCATCCCTCAGACAAACATGGCGGCCCTCCCGCTTAGGGACAAAAGCCGCCCGAGATACTGCTCCATGTTTGCACGAATCCACCCAGATTGACGGAAACAAGCCTGCGACATCTGCGTGAATCTGCACTCACTAACGCTGCTTATGGCGCCGAAACCACCGACACCGCCGCCACGCTGGCCATCACCGGTACGCCCGAATCCGGAGAAGCCGCATCCATCCGAATGACCTGGCCAGCCTGAGGTGGCTGCATCCCATATTCGCGCGCCAGACGGTCGATTCGGTCCGGCGAGCGCAGCGAAGCTTCCTCCAGGCGGTACGTCCGATTCACCTCCAGCAACCCGTCCCGCTGAATCTTCATGGCCTCGATCTTGTACCCGTACTCGATCGCTTTGAAATGCTGCCAGGCGTACGTCATCACCAGCAGAAACAGGCAGCTCAGGGCAAAGCCGAATTGCTTCATCTCACGGCTGCGCTTGGGATCTTCCACTTTGACCAGGCGCGAGTTGTCGATCGGCTTGGCAAAATAGATTTCCGGCGTTCCATTCCAGCACGGATTGCGGCGGTTGCTCCGGACGCTGCCCTGCATTCCTGCGCTGTGCATTGCGGTCATTGCTGCGGCCATTTAAGCGACTCCGGCAAGACTGGATTCCAACTGTCCAAGCTCAAACTGGGAAGCCGCGCAGAACTCAGCGAGTTCCTCTTCCTGCAAACGTGCCTTCTGGGCACGTTGTTCGACGCGCTCCACTGTTTCCATCAAGTCTTCAATCAAATTGCCTGCGTACATCCTGTCCTCGTTTTCTACCTGCCACCGGGAACCTGCTGTTGTACCGGCGAGTCTTTCGCTCGCCTTCGGCGCCGCCCAACCTAAATTCTTTCGGCCGCCCGCATCTTTGCGCTGCGCGACCGCGGATTGCGATCCGTCTCTTCCTGTCCGGGCGTTACTGGCTTTTTCACCAGCAGCCTGTAGAGGCCTTGTTTTGCCCCTTCCCGCATCGCATCCTTCACGATGCGGTCCTCCAGAGAGTGGAAGCTGATGATCACCAGCCTTCCGCCCGGCTTGAGCACCCGCGGCGCCGCCTGAAGCAGAGCCTGCAAGTCCTCCAGTTCGCGGTTTACGAAGATTCGGAGAGCTTGAAAAGTACGCGTCGCTGGATGAATTCGCCTTTCCGCTCGATTCATTGGCCGGGCCGCGGCTGATATCACATCCGCGAGTTGCCTCGTGGTTTGTATCGGCCGCGACCGGACAATGGCTCTGGCGATTCTCCGCGACCTCCTTTCCTCACCGAATTCGTAAATCACATCGGCCAGCTCACGCTCGTCGATGTGGTTTACCACTTGTTCGGCGGTCCGCTCGGCATGCGGGTTCATCCGCATGTCAAGCAATCCTTCCGCCTGAAAACTAAAGCCCCGCGCCGGTGTGTCGAACTGCAGGCTGCTCACCCCCAGGTCCGCAAGCAACCCGTCGATGGTCGCTGGTCGTTGCTCGTTCGCCAGGTCCCCAAACGACCCATGCAACAACTCCACCTTCGGCCAGTCGTCTGACTGCCCCGCTAACTTCTCGCGCGCGATTTCCAGCGCCGCAGGATCTTTATCGAAGCCAATCAAATGTCCCGGTGCGCCGAGGCGTTTTGCGATTTCGTAGCTGTGCCCGCCCAAGCCCACCGTGGCGTCGATATATCTCCCACCCCGCCGGATGGCTAAAAAGTCGATCGCTTCTTTTAAAAGAACCGGAACGTGACTGCCACCACGTCCAACCCCCTGAGGGGTATGTGTGAAACCCTCGTCCACTAGATGCCCAATTCGTCGAGCGTCTTCTCATCCTCACTCGTGAACGGCTGCTCCTCGATCTCCTTGCGATACGCTTCCAGATTGCGAACCAGCAGGTGGGTCAGGTTGCCGGTCACGGCCACTTCGCCCTTGGTCTGCGCGGAGTCTCGCAGAAGTTGCGGCAGCAGCAGCCTGCCCTGCCCGTCCATCTCCACCATCTGCCCCCAGTAGTTCACGCGGTCCAGAAACTTCTTCTTTGTAGGATTGAAGGTGGACAGCCCGGCCAGTCTCTGCTCGATCCGCTCCCATTCCTCGAAGGGATACACTTGTGCAACCTTCCCATCCAGGCTGGTGATGTAAAATTGTGAGCCGTACTTCTCGTCGATGACGCGCTTGAACTCCGCCGGGACCTTTAGCCGTCCTTTTTCGTCGACGCGAGTTGGGTGATTGCCGCGAAACATGTGTTTTGCCCTTTACCGGGCCAGAAAACCTTCTGGCAGCTACCACTGCCAGAACGAGGGAGGCGAAAGCAGTCGAAAAACTGGTCCCGTCAGGTTCGTTCGGGCTGTTTTTGGGGGTGTCAGCTACAAACTCCACTGGCGCCTCTCATTGGTTCAGCTTTGCCCACGACATCTGCCGATTGAACCACTTTCTACCACTTTCATCCACATCCTACACCTAAACCGTTTATTGTCAACAACAAAGTTATAGGTTGGGGTGACCCACCGAGGGTCGATCGGCAAAACACAACATCTTGTGGATAACCGATTAGGTGCCCGCTAGATGTAGCGTTGACGGCTTAGGTTCTGTGAGGCTTCAATCGCCAATGTCTCGAGTCGCAGAACGTTCACGAACCGCGCCAAAGCAAAAATGAGACCAGCGGAAGGCGAAGGGGACGTTCGGAAGATACCCGGGCGGCCGCCGCGACTTGGCCGCCCAGGGCAAGTTGGGTCCTCAGCGTTCAAACGCGAGGTGATCGCGCCGGTTCTGCTGCCAACACGGCTCATCGTCGGCCGTACAAAACGGCTTCTCTTTGCCGTAGCTGATGGTTTGGATCCGGTCGGCACTTACTCCCTGGCGCTCCAGCGACTCCTTGAAGGAATTGGCGCGGCTGTCACCGAGCGCCAGGTTGTACTCCTCCGAACCCCGGTCGTCACAATGTCCCTCGACCATGATCTTGATATCGGGATGCTGCTCGAGGAACCTGGCATCTTGACCGGTTACCGGCTCTTCGTCCGTGCGGATTGTGGCCTTGTTGAAGTCGAAAAACAGGTCCTTGACGTTCTTGGCAAATAAGTCCGCTTCGCTGGGCTGGGGTGTTGCGACCTTGGCTACAGGAAGCGGATTCACCGTCACTTGCGCGCTGGCATCATGCGTTCCGCCTGGCCCCTTGGCCACCAGCGTGTAGATGGTGGATGTGCCGGGCATCACGGTGCGCGAGCCTGACGCCGGCAGCATGCCCAGCCCTTGCATAGTGATGTCATCGGCGTTGGTGGTTTGCCAGGTTAAGGTGGTCGACTGCCCCTGCTGAACTACGGCTGGATTCGCCGCCAGGGTTGCAGTCGGAGCGGCGGGGGCTGGTGGTGGCGCGGGTGGAGTTACCTTTGCCGCTTTCTTGCTGCAGGCAGCCAGCACGAACATGCTGAACAGCGCTGCCATCAGGGGAAACATCTTAAGCTTTCCGCGTATCATATCGTCCTCCATGGATGAGCTATCGCTGACCGGGCTAGGCCCGGTGAACCAAGAGAAATCGTCGTTGCTGCTCAGTACCGGCAGCAGCAAAGAAGAACCTGATGTCAGGAAGTCGGTCTGACACCTATGCCGGGGTGGGGGCTGGCGTTAACAGCGAAGGACAAAGATCGGATCGAGGGGAACTGACAACCGCGGCAGGATTCTTTCCCAGGCGCCGCGCAAATCCGGCTGGCTGTGTGGCCGCACACGCGCCAGTAAATACAATGCGGCCAGGGCCATCCCCAGCCAGAACTTGAGCCTCACGCGGAAGCTGAGCAAGGCGCTTGCCGGCCCGTTGACAACGGAATACGGGCCACGCGCAGCCGGGAACAAAAATATGGCGAGGGTGCAAATTACCGCCAGCGCGGCGAATTCGTACCCCAGGTTCCGGGGAAACATCCGACTAGCTGCCCCCACATTAGAGATGCCAGGCCCTGAGACCCTAAGGCAATTGGATGAACCAGGCGGTCCAGAGGTTGGTTTGGATCGAACCTCCGTTTTTATGTCGTTTCACGATACAACGAAAACTCGGCCTCATTGAATCTATGTTGTGTGAAGGCAGGCGGGTCCGGCCGGTCGAGATTCCAATCGTGCCTCCTGCTCAACGCGCGTGGGGACACAGCAATGGGAACCCGGCCAAGCCCGTCCGCCTCCGCCAATCCGACGGTTGAGTCGTGGCGTGGCTGCAATTTTGGCCGAGATTGATTCAAATTAGCTGTTCCTGCCCCGCAACTTGGCCCGGTGTCGTCGGCATCCTGGGGGAATGGACACTGGCGTGCCGTGTCCTCTCGAATGTCCACAGGTTCCTGTCTCGGCATGTGAAAAGTTCTGCATGTGGACGAACCCTTGCTGGCGGCGTATAGTTCCTTCTACCGCTGGTAGTAGGCGCTGGCAGCCCGATGTGCTCTCCGTCCGCTTCCCAACGCGTTTGCGGGCACTTGAATCTCTTGCATTGAGGATAAAGGTAATGAATCGAATGTTCTGTACTCTTTCCCGCCAGAAGGACGTTTGGCACACCATCGCTCTCTGCTTGGCCCTCGGCGTGGCATTGGCCAAGCCGGCTGCCGCGCAGTACACCCTGGAGAAAATCAGTGTCGACAAACTCACCAACTCTGACAGCGTGCACCGGACGGAAGTCGAGCCCGATTTCTTCGCCTGGGGCAACACCATCGTAGGAACTTTTCATGTGGCTCGCGTGCCCGGATCCAACGGATGGGGCAGCGGGGACGTAGGCTGGTCTACCTCGACCGATGGCGGCAAGACCTGGACGTATGGAGTTCTCCCCGCCTTGACCAAGAACTACAAGAATGGACCCTACGGGTGGGCGGCGGACCCCACGGTTGCCTATGACGCCAAGCACGGCCAATGGTTGATCTCCACTCTTCCGCTCGCCGGGCAGGAAAACTCCGGCGTGATCGGAGACGTGGCCGTGAGCCGTTCCACCGACGGCCTCCACTGGGGGAAACCGATCAAAATCGACAAGACTCACCTGGATGACAAGAATTGGACCACCTGCGATAACACCTCGACCAGTCCCTACTACGGTCATTGCTATACGGAATGGGACCAGGCTTATGGATCCGGCGATGTACTGATGAGCGTCTCCAAGAACGGCGGGAAGACCTGGAGCGCGGGCAAACCGTCGGCAGATCATGCCGGCGGACTGGGTGGTGAGCCACTGGTTCAGCCCAATGGCACGGTTATCGTGCCGTTCCAGGGCGGCGGAGTTGATGCCTTTCGCTCAACCGATGGAGGCAAGACTTGGGGTTCGACGGTGACCGTCGCGAGCATCACGAATCACCAGGACGCTGGCGGCATCCGCACCGGGTTTGATCTGCCCGGGGCCACAATTGACGGCGGCGGAACGGTCTATGTGGTGTGGTCGGACTGCCGTTTTCGCAGCGGTTGCTCTTCCAATGACATCGTTGTGAGCACCTCGACCGACGGGAAAACCTGGAGCTCTCCGGCGCGGATTCCCATCGATCCGGTGAAGAGCACGGTTGATCACTTCCTTGCCGGCATCGGTGCAGACCCTGCTACCTCCGGCAGTTCCGCCCATCTGACGGTGGTCTACTACTACTATCCGGTTTCGAATTGCGGCAGTTCCTGCCAACTTGATGTGGGTTTCACAACCTCAGAGGACGGCGGAAAGACCTGGACGGCGGGCGTGCAACTCGCCGGACCCATGCAACTGACCTGGCTGCCTGTGTCTGACCAGGGGTACATGGTTGCCGACTACATCGGCGTTACCTACAGCAACGGCAACCCGTTTGGCATTTTTGCAGTAGCCAAAGCGCCGAACGGTTCCAAGCTGAATGAAGCCATGTATACGACCAAGGAACCACTGCTCGCTGCCGCCGGAGCGCCCCGACTCAGTTCCGCCGACGAGAAGCCGGTGGCCGGCGCGAAGTCGGACCACGAGATGAAGTTCTACTTCGACGACGAAGGTACCCGCGAGATCCCGAAGAAAAGAATCACGCGTCAGAAGTGAGACTCTTGCTCTGCCGTTCAAGCCGCCAGCATTCCCATGCTGGCGGCTTTCTCTTGTACCGTATCTGATCGGCCCGCATGCACCTGCTCGACCGCATGCAACGCTCCATACCGGCGGCGTTCCCTACCAGATGACCTTCGCTCCAATCTGAATATGCCGCGATCCACCCGAACCAACCACCGGATTCGATGCAGCGATATCGGTCGTAAATTGACTTTGCCCCACGGTGCCGGCGAATCCGTCGGACAGGTCGCTATCCACCGCGGCAAAATTGGGGTGGTTCAAAATGTCGAAGAACTCTCCTCTCAGCTCCAGGCTGAATCGTTCTCCCAGCTTAAAGGCCTTGAGTATGGAAAAATCCCAGTCCAGATACCCAGGGCCATAAATGATGTTTCGCCCCATGTTGCCGAACTGTCCCGGCTCAGGAGGAGCCATCACCCATCCCGGTCCGGCGAAGCATCCGAACGACGACAACTGGGACTGCGAAGCCACGGCATCACACGCCGGACTGGTGCTGCCCGGTGTTCCGTCGTAAGCAAAAAACGGAAGCGACTTAGGCGCTTTGTACCAGCCAACCTTCGAGGGATTGCCAAAGAAATTCCAGCGATCATTAAACTCGCCGGTTCCGCTGATGTCGTCTGAACTGTCAAAGAAGAACAGCGGCGTCCCGGTCTGCGCGGTGAAGATGGTATTAATCCGCCAGCCCTGGAGAAGCTGCGCGAATCCTGGTTTAGAGGGCAATTCATAGGTCACCGCAAGGGTGAGGCGATGGCGAATGTCGGTGTCGGAGTTGCTGCGCTCGGCCGCGGGATCGTAGCTGTTCTGGATATTGAAGCTGCGGTTGCCGCTCGCGTCGTCGATGGAGTGGGCAAATGTATAGCCTGCTACGAAATATAGACCCTTGCTGGTACGCTGGCGTACCGTCAACTGCAGGCCGTGGTAGATCGAGCCGTCCCCGTTCCCGAGCATATCGATATAGCTCAGATAGGGGAAACGACCGACATAGGGGCGCCCGGATTGCTCGTCGCCTTGGGAGTCGTTCGCATATATGTTCTGATTGATGTCGCGGATACTGTAGAGCTTGACGCCCTTGTTGCCCACATAGGCGAGTGTCATCGATCCATCACGCCAAAGCGCCTGCTCGAGGTTCAAATTCCAATTGATTACGTAAGGCGTGGCAATGTTCTTGTTCACGCCGAAAACCGGGCATGGACTGTTCACGCCGGTATTGGGATCGTAGGCGCACGCCAATATGCCCGGAGTCAGATTGCCGAAGATCGGGCCACCAGCCTGCCAGTTCGTAGTGAGCGTACCGCCGGTCAAGGCTGCCGTCGTGGCGGTGATGTTCCCCGGTGAAGGAACCTGGCCGTTGGGTCCGATGAGAGGGAGGCCGGTTGGAATCAGAGCCAGCCCCTGAGCTTCGGTGTTGTTCTGCCCGATGTACACCGTAATGTGCGGAATCTCATAAATAAAACCCACTCCGGCACGCAGTACGGTCTTTCCCTTGCCCCATGGGTCATAGGCGAAGCCGAGCCGCGGAGCAAAATTGTTGTAATCGGTATCGTATGGAGAACTGATCTGCCTCCCCACTTGCACCAGACCCTGTACGGGATCGAAATTGGCCAGCAGGTTATTCCGCTCCGTGATCGGAAAGGTCAAGTCGTAACGCAGGCCTGCCGTGACGGTAAGCCCCGGCAAGACGCGCCAATCGTCCTGCACGAACAGGCCGATGGATTTCTGGCTGACATAGCGGTGGCTGTCTCCTGCCGCAACATCCCCTCTGAGTACATACCCGGAGGCAAAATTCTCCAGCGCGGACCCTGGCCCGCTACCATCCGAGAATCTCGCGTAACCTGGGCCGTAGGTGTCGCGGACGTTGTCCGTGCCGCCGACACGGAACTCTCCGCCAAACCGCAGATTGTGCTTTCCGATCAGATAGCTGGCATTGTCTGTGAATTGCAGGGTTTGGTTGGGCGTGGTGTAGAGAGGCCAACTGCCGTTCCCGCCGATGGTATGGGAACCGAATCCGGAGATGCGAATCTCCGGCAGTCCAAAATCTCTTGGGTTCGTGACTCCTGTATTGATACCCACGGTGGCGGGATTCAGGTCGTGATCTACCAGGTAAATCTGTTGCCAAAAGCGGTTATACCCGACGTGCACTTGATTGGTGAACC
Source organism: uncultured Acidobacteriota bacterium (assembly GCA_963715675.1). Classification (GTDB taxonomy): domain Bacteria; phylum Acidobacteriota; class Terriglobia; order Terriglobales; family Acidobacteriaceae; genus DASVWZ01. Next base: position 4,912,616 of record OY970265.1, on the reverse strand, counting down.
GGGAGCTTGGCACCCATATCCAGCCACCACCAATCACCTCGGCCCTGGTCTTGGCTTGCGAGAGGAACAGCGGGTTCAGCACAGTTACGTCCTCTTCAGTCTGCAGGCTATCGCCTATGAAATACGACCCAACGAAGCTGTTCCTGTCATTCAGGTGATAATCCAGCTTCAGGATCCCATTGTCCTCGCGGTTCAGGTTGTTGAAATCCTGAAAGATCGAACTAGTCGGCCCAGGGTTGTAAGGCAGATATGCTGCCAGTTTCTGACTAATGGCGCTGCATGGCCCGTAGGGAGGGTTTGGCGCGGAGCACTCTGCGAAAGCGTCAACAATACTCAACGTGGGGTCTCCGATTGGAACTGTAACCGGAGTGTTCACCAATCCTGGGTTGCCCACTTTGTCCCGCACCCCTTCATAATTTCCAAAGATGAAGAGCTTGTCTTTCACCAGCGGCCCACCCCCCGACGCGCCAAACTGGTGGAGGTTGATGGCTGAGACCGGATTCACGGTCCCGTCGGAACTGACCTGTGGGTTGAACCAGTTGCGCGCGTCGAACGCGTTGTTCCGATTGAAATAATAGGTGGAACCGTGGAACGCGTTCGTGCCTGACTTGATGCCGATATTGATAATGGCACCCGGCTTCCATCCATAGTCGGCTTCAGGACTCGACTGAACGTTAAATTCCTGAATGGCATCGATCGGCAGGTGGGTCGCAGGTGTGCCTTGAACCCCTTCGGCATTGATCACCGTCACGCCATAGTAGGCGTCGTTGTCGTCGATTCCATCGACAATGAAATTGTTATCCTGGGGACGATTCCCGTTCGCCGTGATCGATTCAAAACCCCCACCCGGCGTTCGTTGTATGCCAGGTTGAAGAACGGCCAGGTTTTGGAAGTCGCGGCCTTGTAGCGGAAGTTCGTTGATCGCCTGGTTTGAGAAGGTACCTCCCAGCACATCGGTGGTGGTGTCAACCATCGGCGCCTCGCCAGTAATGGTCAGGCTCTCATTGACGGCGCCAGGGACCAGTTTCACGTCGACCCGCACGTCCTTCGCGACTTCCAACCGGATCCCGGTGTGTTCCGAACGACGGAAGCTGAGAGCCTCGGCGGTCACAGTGTAAGGGCCAGGCTCAAGGTTGGGAGCAACGTATTCCCCGGATCCAGAAGTTGTCAGGATTCGGGACACACCCGTGGCGGTGTTCGTAATTGTTATCTTCGCGCCGGCCACAACTGCCCCTGATGAATCGGTGACCGTTCCCAGGATCCTTCCCTGGTAAGTTTGAGCGGACAAGATCGTAACGCAAGTAACCACAACAGCCAACCATATGAAAACCGCACGCTGCATACTCATAGGGCTCCTCAACTTTCCAATAACAAGTAGGACGGATCGGAATATAGGGAATCGCTGGCTCTCTGGAACCCGGGGACGAGAACATCAAGACAAGATCACAGCCCGGACTCGAGCTTGCCGGAATCCACCAGACATGCAACCTGTTCCAGGTTGTCGTGCATGGCGGCAAAGTGGGTTTGGGTTCGGGTCATTGCCTGGCGCGTCTCCCGGCGATTGCCCTGACCGCGAAGTTTGTCAAAGAAACTGCAAGAAGTCAATCCTGATCTTGCACCGAGGAGGGATCGTGGTTACGGTGGCCAAATGCCAACTTGCAGCGAAGAATGGACTGCCCGCTTGCTCAGATCTTCAGAAAGACTCGCTTTCGATACAGCAACAGCATCGCCACCCAACAAACCAGGACAAAGCTGATCGCATACAGCAGCGAAGCGTTCATCGGGCTGGCCAGTGGATCAAACAAGTTCTGATACACGAACTCCTGCCAAGTCAGGTCTCCGGTATGCAACGCAGAGAACCCAATCGCAAATACCTCGGCGAATATGTAGGCCGCAATCGCATTCATGCCAAATACTGTGAAGGGCAGCGTCCAGCCCCCGCGCCATTTCCTTATATCGAGAACCGCATAACAAAGTGTCAGGCAAAGCACGGCCAGCCCCGCCGTCAGGAGCACGTAAGAGCTGGTCCACAGTTTCTTATTGATCGGGAACCAGATGCTGAAGAACTCTCCCAAGGCGACGCACACCACGGCAAAACCCGCCATCGCTCCCGCTTTGACCCGCGCGGCTCGGGCGGAGCGCAGCCAATCACCAGTCAACAGCCCCAAAAGCGTCGTGGCAATCGCTGGTATCGTGCTGAGAAGCCCTTCCGGATCACGCGTGCCTTCGTATAAATGCCCTGCCAGGAGCTTACGGTCAAGCCACGCCACGATGTTCCGGTCAGGATCGAGCAGCGGAATGTCATGAGTGGGCACGCCGAAACCCGGCACCGGAAAATAGCGCATCAGGATCCAGTATCCGACCAAGCATGCGATCACGGCTGCAATCCAGGCTTTGCGTCCGAACCGCAGCGCCAGGATGGACGAAATCACATAACAGAGCGCAATCCGTTGTAGCACACCGTATATTCGCCACTTCCCTGGGTCGAAATGGACCGCCATACCATTCAGAGTCAACCCGATCGCAAGCAAGAGGAAGCCCCGCCAAAGCCCGTGCGCCCTCTGCGTGGCCTTGGATTCTCCCCGTTTCTGGCGCGAGGCCAACGAGAACGCCATCGACACGCCCACGATAAAAAGGAAGAAAGGAAAGATGAGATCGGCAAGCGTCCATCCATTCCAACTGGCGTGCTGCAGTGGCCCATACACCGTCTGCCCATCTCCGGGATCGTTAACCAGAATCATCGCTGCGATGGTGGCGCCGCGAAACACATCCAGAGAAACCAGCCGCGAAGACGCTGGCGCGGTCGACTTTTCGTTTCCCGAGATTTCCGGTACGAAAATGGGCATCGCTATAGTTTCGTTTCTAAAGTACGCCCCGGGTTGCGCTGCACTCACCGACTTCCGCGCAAATTCTAGCACTGGCGCCCGCACGACAAAGCTTGTCCCCCAAGTTCACCTTAGGGCTGATCTCTAAACTTCGGTCACCGGCCGGACCGCGGCGCTCGTCGTATGATTGTGGAGGGCAACCCGACTATGGATAGGTTGAGGTTCGTCATCTCGCTAACAAACGACGACAACGACTACCAAGTGGAGCAGGCCACCGTGGCCATAAACGCCGCAAATCGCTTGGGGGTACACCTGGAGATCATTCACGCGGACAACGACTCCATCACTCAAAGTCAGCAGCTCTTGCAGATTATCCAGTCGGATCCCGCCCGGCGGCCACATGCCATCATCTTCGAGCCCGTTGGAGGAACCGCCATGCCGCAGGTCGCAAAAGCGGCGGTCTCTGCAGGAATCGGATGGGTTGTGTTGAACCGCGACGCCGAGTATCTGCCCGAAATGCGCAAGTCCTATCGCGTGCCGGTGTTCTCCGTGACTTCCGACCACACCGAAGTCGGCCGCATTCAGGGGCATCAGATTGCCACGCTTTTACCTTCTTCCGGTTCCGTCTTGTACATCCAGGGGCCGTCGGGGAGCCTGGCCGCCCGGCAGCGCACCATCGGCATGAGCGAAACCAAGCCGGCGTATGTGCAGGTGAAGCCCATGCGGGCCCAGTGGACGGAAGGCAGCGCTCGTAAGGTAGTCGCCTCGTGGCTGCGGTTGTCGACCTCCCTGCCAACCTCAATCAACCTGGTTGCGGCCCAAGACGACTCCATGGCAATCGGCGCCAGAAAGGCGTTTCAGGACATCCCCGATTCTTCCGCCAGGGACGGCTGGCTGCGATTGCCCTTCCTCGGTTGCGACGGCCTGCCTGGCACCGGCCAGGAGTGGGTTCAGCAAGGGCTCCTGACCGCCACCATCTATATCCCTCCCAGCGCTGGCAAAGCGGTAGAGATGATGGCCGCCGCGATCCAGGACAACCTGAAACCTCCCGAGCAAACCCTTGTCTCACCGGTTCCGTTTCCGTCCTTCGAGCAGCTCTCCGCTCTCCACCCTAGCCCAAGGCTGCGTTCGGCATCCACTCTGTAATCGAGATGCCGATCGAATTCATGGGCAATGCGAGCCTGAAGTCGGGCATCCGCTTCACTGTGCTAAACTAGCAGTTTCAGAATAGACAGCTGACCTTGACATGCTCCTTTCGAAAGAATACGTGGGCTATCTGGCCCGCGAAGTCACTAAAAAGCTGATTGCAGGCCATTTCATCCAGACCGGCTCCGCGCCGGCGGTCACGGAGAAGGTCCATGCCGCGATGTTGGACGAGTTTGCCCTGGAAGACCGTATCAACGACGAGGTGCGGGTGATCCTCGAGGCCTACTCCGACGAGATGCAGAGGACGGGCGCCAACTATCAGGAGATGTTCCGCAAGGTGAAAACGGAGCTGGTGCGCAAGTACAAGGCGGTTCTGTGAGAGTCAGCCGCGACAAGTCGAACAAAGTAGCCCACCTCGTGACCGACGCCCTCGCCGACATGAAGGAGGTTGAGTTCCTGGAAGACCGAAACACCATCCGCCTCGAAGTGCGGAAACTTCTGGAAGAACTGCTGACTCAGGAAGCCAGGATCGATCAGGCAGCCCGTCACAAGATTGAGAATCAGAAGAAAACCATCCTGGAAGGCAGCCAGGAGTGGGACATCTTATACCGCAAGTACTACAACGAGGAAGTCAAGAAGCTCGGGGTCTGACCCCGTCCGCTGAACCAGTTCTCTCTATTTGTCCGTCCCCACCGCTGGAGCCGGGTATTCGGGAAGCTTCTCTTTATTGAGGTTCGCCGGCTTCACCTCTAATTCATCGAATAGAATCGCCGGGCTGACGATGCTGTGCGGAACGTTGAGCGGTTGATTGTCGACGTAGACGGTGTCGCCAGCGGCGATCAGATCGTTGCGCAAAGACCGTTGATCGAGTTCTCCGAAAGTTCCTCCACGCACCAGTTCCTCGTGTCCATCCTTGGCCCATACTTTGTAGAGCAGACGAGGCGTCAATCTGGGGCCGAAGGTGTCCACGTAATATCCGAAGGCCAAGTCTCGCTGCTGGCATATCTCGACCAACCTCTTACGCAGCGCATCGTTCGATAGCGGCTCCGAAGAGCGTACGATTAGGTTTCCCACGTTCGGTCCTGGACGATTTTCGGGGAGCCTGGCACGGCCGTGGCCGTTGGAAGTCGGAAAATCACGGATCGGCGCGCGACCAATCAAATAATTGATCAGCTTCCCGTTTTGGACCACCGTGACCGGGGCCGCCTTCACGCCCTCGTCGTCGATGGTGTATTTGCCCAGCAACGACTCGCCATTAACCTCGGCCAGCGTGGGGTCGTCAATCACAGACAGGAAATCCGGAAGAATACGCGCCCTGTAGCTTGTGGCGTAGGCCCCTTTCGTGCGGGCAGGCTGACCCAAGTCGGGCTTCAAACCGAGCACGTTGTCGCCCACCAGGTCGGAAAAAACGCTGGCTGCCGCATCAGCGGAAAACAGCACCGGGCCCCGGTATTCGCCTTCTACTACAGGTGCTTCCCGAAGTTGCTTCAAAGTGGCGAGAAGGGTATTGTTCTCATCCAGAAACACCTTCTCCGAAGGTAGTTCTCTCACACTGGTGGCAACGAAACTGTGCCCTCGGTCGAGACGCATCCCATCTACAGCCTGCGTACTCATGTTGATTTGCACTTCGTAAAGCGTCTGCCCGCTGCGCACCACCGTGCCTTCTGAATTGACGAAATACCGATTCACACACGAGAACCGCAAAGAGGATCCCAGCGACTCGATCTGAGAATCGCTCTTGTATCGGTCGGATCCGTCACGCAGCATTTTGAGCCAAGGCTCAGGGTCAAAATCGAGCCTGGCCAGTGGCTCTACCGAGGTCACCGTCTCAGCATGAGCAAAGTCATCCACCGGTTGACCAATCGTAAATTGCTTCAACTGGGCCTGCTTCTCAGACAGTGCCTCGGTCGCAGCCTTGTAAGCCTTGTCCGTGGCAAGCCAGATCGCGTGGCGGAGTGCGAGCAGGTCGTTGTCGACCGGCATAATCTCCAGCGAACCTTCGCCCTGGCCAAAGAAACTGTCCTGCTTATAGTCGCCGACCCGGACCACCACCCGCACGAAGCGCAAATGCGCTCTCACCTCGCTCACCAGAGCACCGAACGATGCTTCGGCTGCGTACTGATCCATATCGGTTACCCGGTAATCGATGTAGTACGGTGCCGCCATCCCCTCCAGTTTGAGGGATGACTTCGACCTCTCCAGTTCGGCACGCATGGCTTCCAGAACCGGGTCGCCATTTGCCGGATCGGGGGGTGCGGCTTGAACGGATCGAGGCGCGCTGAGCGCCGTCAGGATCAAAGCGAGCGCGAGCGCCGCTCTGACCATCCCCGTCATGATGTTCCCGCTTTTAATCATGGACGGTCTCCGCCTTTTGATTGTGGACTTGAAGGAGACGTTTCGAAGCCCGGCGGGGGGAGTACGGGCGGCCGGTTGAGCAGATGAGCCCGCTTCTGAACTTCGATCTCGGAGAACAGCATGGCAGGAGCCGACGCCGAGACCGGCACGCTTCCGGAATCCGCGCCACACACTCCGTTGAAAACCTCCGTCTTGTCCCCGGTCAGCAGAATGCGGTTCAGCGCCGCCAGCGGAGTGCCAACGATATCGACGCCGCGAACCAGTTCATCCGGGTGGCCGTCGGGGTAGACTCGCCACACCAGAACCGGCAGAACCTGAAATGCCTGGGGCGCAGTGCGCTGGGTAAGCGTGAAACCGCCCTGAATATCCTCAAAATACAGGCCGTATGGCTTGCCTTGCTTCTTGACCTCGTCGATGAGCATTGAGTGCAACTCGGACGCCTTGACCGTCTTCGAAGACGTGACCATCAAGTTTCCCTGCCGGCCCGTAGGCATGAGACCCGGCTGGGCCCGTCCATGGCCATTCGACGTACCGAAGTTCTTGATAGGCATTCGCGACATCAGGAAATCCTTCAGAATGCCGTCCTGAATCACGTCCACCTTCTGGGCCGGCAAACCCTCGTCGTCATACTGATACGAACCACTCAGTTCCACCCCGTCCAGGACGCTGCGCGTGGGATCATCCGAGATGCTGAGGAACTCCGGAAGCACGCGCTGATTCACCTGCTTGGTGAACGTCTGGCCTTCCTGCTCGCCGCGCTGGTGGCGACCTTCCAACCGATGTCCCAGCACTTCGTGGAAGAAGACTGCGGCAGCTCGCCCGGAAAGCAAGGCTGGGCCATCGAAAGGTTCGGCAGCAGGAGCCGATCGCAGGGCTTTGAGATCGGCGGCCATCTTGCTGACGCGGGCCAGAATCTCAGCCTCGGCCGGTAAATGGTTTGTCTGGTCGGCCTGAAAGCTCTCCACGCGCATCAATTGCATGCCGTCGTCGGCGACTGCTTGAGCTTCGATGACGAGCCGCACCATGGCGCTGGGAATAGCGATCGAACTGCCTTCGCTCGACACAAGGTAGGATCGTGACCGCTGTTCGGTGATCACGGCGGCGGACGACAAGATATAGGGATACTTGCGGAACTCCTCGGAGTAGCGCCGGGCCAACTTCTCCAGCATGGCCTGATCGGATGCCGGCAAAGGCTCCTTGGAATCGATGTGGGTCTGGGGAGCTTCCTGGGAGAAGTCGGCGGAAAGGTCCTCCTCCGGAGCGTGCACCTGCGTCGAAGTCTTGACGTTCAAATAGGCTTTCGAGGCCTTGCGGTATTCGCGATAGGTGAGCTGCCACAGCACATGCGCGATGGCGTCGGAGTCATCTTCGAGCGGCAACGAACCCGAACTGATGCCGCTCATGCGATTCTCCTGGTGGGTATTGTCCAGCGCCGGACCGCCGATGCGCATGATGACATCGCCCAACCGCTGGCGCATGTGAGTGGAAGTGAGCAGGCTTCCGAGACTGGCGACCGCAACCGACATGCTCGTGTCATGAATCGAGTAGCTGATGAAATACGGCGCGGGATCGAGTTTGCCCAGTTCACTGCGAGCGCGGCGCAATTCGCCCTGCGCGGTCGAGAGCAACACGTCGTCCTTGGTGGTTCGTGAGGTCGCCGAACCTTGCATTGCAGGCTGCACGCCAGCGGCGAGCAGGAGGGTCAGGACAGTGATTCTCAGCGGTTTGCCCATCACGAAAGGAATCATTGGGTCAGGTTTGGGGTTCGAGCCAGCATACCAGAAGTATGGGTGCAGGCTCGAAAAGCACCGCTGACTTGTCCGCTTCAGCGGCAAGCCAAAACGTGAGAGCCTTGTGGATCCAGCGAGAGCAGCAAGCAGAAACGTGGCGGATTTATCCGGTTCCGATCTGGGAAAAACGAGTAGTGAAGGCGGCTGAAAACGGCGGTCGCGAACGGTTGGCGAATCCGTTTCAATTTTGAAAAACGAGTTCAGAATGGGGGTATACCCCCCTCCCACCGGTCTAGCAGAATCATGAAGTTGCGGAGATTTGGTCCGCAAAATCTAGAGCCCATTGGGGTTATAGGTAAGATCTAGATTAATAAGGAGTTATAGGTGATAAACTTGACATTTCGTGCCAGCTATACCTGGGGACGGCGGAGTGCCGATCAGGTGTCGGGGGTAGAGTGGAAAGCCGGAGGATGAGGCTGCGCAGACGAAATGAAGGCGTCCGGCGCGTTCGGGAATGTTATCCTAGGTCGGAGCAAATCATGACGGGAAAGCAACAAGTTGAGTCGCTACTGCACAAGCTGCCGGACAACTGTTCGCTGGAGGACATCCAGTACCACCTGTACGTGCTGGAGAAAGTGCAGCGCGGGCTGGAAGAAGCCCGAACCAGCGGCACCGTTCCCCAGGAAGAGGCGGAAAAGCGTCTGAGCAAATGGCTCGCCGAGTAGTCTGGTCTCCACGGGCAATCGCGGATGTGGAGGCGATCGCGTCCTACATCGCAGCTGATTCCGTTCATTACGCCGGTTCCGTCGTTCGACGAATGGTGACGCTTACCCGAATGCTGGAGCGGTTTCCATTTGCTGGGCGCAAGGTTCCGGAGTTCGAGGATGAAAACCTGCGCGAGCTAGTTGCTTACAGCTACCGGGTCATTTACCGCGTGGAGGCTGCCGAGGTAATTGTCGCCGCGGTTATTCACGGAAAACGGAATCTGGAGAGTGAGTAGGGTGCCCGTCCCGCGCTTTCGAAAACCGTGAAGGGCGGGGCACCCCGGCTTCGGGGCGAGATTGTCCGACAGAGAGTCAAATCTCAGGGCTGTCCCTATTTCGCTGACGTTTGCTTTTATCATCTGTTGGCCTGCGCAGCCTTTCTCGCCGCTTCGGATGCCTGAAGAGCGGACTGCGATCTAGCTCCAGCTCATGCTCAATCTTGTACAGTCTATCCATTTCCAGTCCTACGAAAACTGGAGCGATGTACTCATCGCGCTGTCCCCATCGCTCGTCGAAGGGTCCTATAAAAACGTCACGCGGCAGGGGGTGTCTAGCGTGCGGATTCTCATAAACGGTGGTTCGTAAAACTTGTCGGCTGTAGGCAGCACGATTAGCGTCCAGCATCTCCAGGTACTCGGCAAGCGAGAGACTGCGTTGCTCAGCCTGCTCCCGCTGCTCGACCTTGATCTGGTGTTCCCTTTGGCCTATCGCAAATCGTTGCAGGGCGATTACGGCGCTGATTTTAGTGTTCTGCGGCTTCTTGATGTGCGGGTGAATCAGCTTGCCGCCATCCATGATGACATTGTCTTTAATTGGCCCGGCCTGAGTTCCTCTGATCGGATCGATTGGGATACGGAACCCGACGCTGCCGAGCATCGCGCCGAGAACAATTCGCGGGGTGCAAATATCTACAAGGTTGACGTGCTCATTGAAGAGAACGAGGGAGCAGCACTCGTCACCGTAATGCTGAAATTTCGCTCCGGCTTTCCCAATCTTGGCCCGAATACCAACATGCGGGTCAAAGGCGCCGCCGCCACTTCCAGTCAGAGCCGGATCGTCGGAAAACTCCTTCACTTCAAACCAAAGGCACTGGCCGTTGTGCAGGAGCCGATAGTCAATGCGCCTGCTGGCTCCGGGATACTGTGGTTCGTGCTCAAGCTCACCGAGTTCGTATTCCTCGACGTACTCTTCGAACAACAACTCCGATACATTCCGGCGTTTGACGAACGATGTGAGCTCTCGTTCGGGCACTCGCCATGCCTTCTGGCTTATGCGGCTTCCACGCAGCTTGCCACTGCGGAGCCAGCGATAGACGGTTTCAACGCCGAGTTGGAGCCTTTCGGCGACTTGCTCAGGTGTCAGGTAAATGTCGGCAACGTCTCTCATAGACGTATTATGTCGTCTATAGTAGTACACAGTCAATAATAAAAACAATTCGCCACGCGAAAGCGGACACAAAACGAACACACGGCGGCTCAGGAGGGCCAAGGGGTCGAAGCTGTTGCGGATTGGCTGAGCATGGCCGGGACGCGCTGCGTGGCTGAGGGCGGGGCTTTTACGCCGCTTTTTACGGGCCGCACGGGCGGGGACAGTCCGCGAAATGCATAGATCCTTCGTTGGGAGTCTCTCGCTTCGCGAACGACTCCGCTGCCTCAAGGATGACAACGCAGATGCGAACGGGATGATTGCTAGAGTAGGTCCCTTCGCCGTCCGGCTCGAGGGCAGGCTCTTCGTTGGGAGTCTCTCGCTTCGCGAGCGACTCCGCTGCCTCAGCATCACAACATAGACGCGAATGGGATGCTTGGTGGGATACGACCTCGGGCGGTAATGCTCGTGAATCGTCCTCTTCTCTAGCGCAGCCCTGAAGGGCCGCTCTTCCAAGGCGGCTCCATCGGTTCGTCGTTGTACCTTGGGGCCCAAGCGGGCGGCGATCGTGAAATGCCACCTTTGACAAAGAACGTCAAAGATGGGGCGCTCTCGCACCGTTGCTGCTGGCGAGTTCAAAAACAAAGTCACAGGCAGCGGACAGGAGTGTTTCACAACCCGCACGGGCGGGGACGCCCGCGCCGACATTGTTCTCAGTGGGTGGCGGGGTTGGCGGACAGGAGTGTCCGCCCTACACGGACTCCTGGAATCCCACCTTTGACAAGGAACGTCAAAGATGGGGCGCTCTCGCACCGTTGCTGCTGGCGAGTTCAAAAGCAAAGTCCGAGGCGGCGGACAGGAATGTTTCACAACCCGTACGGGCGGGGACGCCCGCGCCTACATTGTTCTCAGTGGGTGGCGGGGTTGGCGGACAGGAGTGTCCGCCCCACACGGACTCATGGAATGCCACCTTTGACAAAGAACGTCAAAGATGGGGCACCCTCGGCCGGAGCTGCCGGCGAGTTCAAAAGTAAAAGTCACAGGCAGCGGACAGGAATGTCCGCGCTACACGAGCCTTTCGCGCGTTGCTCGGCCTGGACTGCCGAGGCGGTTGTCCCCACGGTGGGGACAGGAGTGTCCCCCTGACCCGTCGAAATACTTGGGTTTGTTCGCGCATTGGCGGGGGACGATCATCACGGATTGAGGTGATAGGGGTCACGGCGCAGCCGGGGGCACAGGACTCTAATAGACAGTTAAATAGCTGAGTAGGGATGGGAGTATCACCCTGACACGTCTAAATACTTGGGTTGTTTGCACATTGGCAACGTACTATCATCACGGATTGAGGTGATAGGGGTCACGGCGGAGCCGGGGGGACAGGACTCTAATAGACAGTTAAATAGCTGAGTGCGGATTGCTTGATATCTGCCATTTTCCGACCTTTGTCGGCTACTTTTCTTACCTTAGGAGGGTACTATCATGAGTGTTATGACACCGCCCGGAATCAAGACAACCAAGGGCGACTACATCGAAGAAGTACTAACCATAGTGAAAGCCAAGAACCCTGCAGAACCTGAGTTTCATCAGGCGGTGCAGGAAGTATTTGATTCGCTGCGTCTGGTGCTGCAGAAGCATCCGGAATATCGTTCGTCGAAGATTCTGGAACGCGTCACCGAACCGGAGCGGGTATTGATGTTCCGTGTGCCGTGGTTTGACGATCGGGGCGAAATTCAGGTCAACCGCGGATTCCGCATCGAGATGAACAGCGCCATCGGCCCCTACAAGGGCGGGCTGCGCTTCCATCCGTCGGTGAACCTCGGCATTCTGAAGTTTCTGGCGTTTGAACAGGTATTCAAGAACTCGCTGACCACGCTGCCCATGGGCGGCGGCAAAGGCGGGTCGGATTTCGATCCGAAAGGCAAGAGCGATAACGAAGTGATGCGCTTCTGCCAGAGCTTCATGACCGAACTGCAACGCCACATCGGGCCGGATACCGACGTCCCGGCGGGCGACATCGGCGTGGGCGGACGCGAGATTGGCTTCATGTTCGGCCAATACAAGCGGCTGCGCAATGAATTCACCGGCGTGCTGACCGGCAAGGGCCTGGCCTGGGGCGGATCGCTGATTCGTCCGGAAGCCACCGGGTATGGCTGCGTGTATTTTGCCGACGAAATGCTGAAGACGAAGAAAGACAAGCTGGAAGGCAAACTCTGCCTGGTTTCGGGCAGCGGCAACGTCTCGCAATACACCATCGAGAAGCTGCTCGACTTCGGCGCGAAGCCCATCACCTGCTCGGATTCCGACGGCGTGATCTTCGATCCGGATGGCATCAATCGCGAGAAGTTGGCGTGGATGATGGAACTGAAGAACGTGAAGCGTGGCCGCATTCGCGAGTATGCTGACCAGTTCAAGAAAGCCGTCTTCATGCCGACCGACATAAAGCTGGATCACAACCCGCTGTGGAACATCAAGGCGGATTGCGCGTTCCCGAGCGCCACCCAGAACGAAATCAAGAAGAAAGACGCCGAGAACCTGATCAAGAACGGCTGCAAACTGGTGGCGGAAGGCGCCAACATGCCGAGCACGCTGGAAGCGACCAACCTGTTCCTGCAGAACAAGATCCTGTATGGACCGGCCAAGGCCGCGAACGCTGGCGGCGTGGCTACCTCGGGCCTGGAAATGTCTCAGAACAGCCAACGGCTGAACTGGACGCGAGCCGAGGTTGATGATCGTCTGCACAAGATCATGATCGAAATTCACCGGAACTGCTTCGAAACGGCCGAGAAGTACGGCACGCCGGGCAACCTGGTGAACGGCGCCAACATTGGCGGCTTCCTGAAAGTTGCCAATGCGATGCTGGATCAGGGACTGGTATAGTTTCGTGTAGGGCGGACACTCGGGTCCGCCTTGCGTGGAGAGAGATGGGATGCGGGGTGGAAGCAGATTCCACCCCGCAAGTTTTTACGACGACGGGTTTTATTAGCTTCGACGTCATCGGTCTCCCGATTCGGGACTAGAAAAAAGAATTGCTGTCTGCGCTCTTGCGCATCGCGGAACGATCGCCGAAACTCCACCTCGGGGCCCGTGGTGTAACGGCGACACTACATTCTGTCCAAGTTGTAGATGCGGGTTCGAATCCCGCCGGGTCCATTCTCTGGTCTGTGGAGAAGTAATCTTAGGGAGACAACGCAGAGATACTCTCCCTTAGTCACTTGACTTCGCCCGTTGCTCGAACAATACTGAAGTTGGACAGAGTGCCGTACACCACGTTTTGACGCCAATGGCTCCGGGAATCCGGGGCCATTCGCATTTTGGCAAAAGGTGTAGGAGAGTTTCTGCGGCGGCCGGGACGGTGGCGCTGCCGAACCCACACGTATCAGCTACAATCCTGATTTCATGCTGCGCTACTACACTGCCGGGGAATCGCACGGAGAAGCCCTGGTCGCGTTTCTCTCCGGCTTGCCCGCGGGGTTGAAAGTTGACCAGGCGTTCGTGGACCACGAACTGTGGCGACGTCAGCAGGGCTACGGGCGCGGCGGGCGGATGAAGATCGAGCGCGACACCGCGCATATTCTTTCCGGCGTGCGCCATGGCAACACGATCGGGTCGCCGATTGCGATTCTGCTGGAGAACAAAGACTGGAAGAACTGGACCGAGTCGCTTCCGGTGGAAGCGGGCGATCCCGCAAAACATAAGAGGGTAGCGTCGCCGCGCCCGGGACATGCGGACCTGGCGGGCGCTTTGAAATACAATTTCCCGGAAGCTCGTTATGTGCTGGAACGGGCGTCGGCGCGGGAGTCGGCGGCGCGCGTCGCCATTGGAGCGTTGGCGAAGTTACTGCTGCGAGAGTTGGGCATCGAGGTGCTCAGCCACGTGGTTGCGGTGGGCGGCACGGTTCTAGGGAAAGAAGTTCCGTGGATGCAGATCGTCGAACTTTGCCAGCGTGAAGAAATCCTGTTGAACTGCGCGGACCCGGCCGCCGAAGCGCAAATGAAAGAAGAAGTTGACCGCGTGCTGAAGACGGGAGATTCGGTCGGCGGCGTGTTCGAGGTGGTGGCTCACGGAGTTCCTCCTGGGCTGGGAACCTACGCACAGTGGGATGAGCGACTGGACGCACTGCTGGCAGCGGCGGTGATGTCGCTGCAGGCGGTCAAAGCGGTGGAAATCGGCGCCGGAGTCACCGCGGCAGCTTCTCCGGGCTCGGCGGTGCATGATGAGATAGGATACGAGCAGGCGTCTGGCTTCGCCGGATTCACCCGGAGGAGAAACAACGCGGGCGGAATTGAGGGCGGCGTCTCGAACGGCGAAGAAATTCGCGTGCGCGGATATCTGAAACCGATCTCAACTTTGCGAAGGCCGCTGCAGTCGGTCGACTTTGCCACCCGGAAGCCGGTCAGCGCCGCCTACGAACGCTCCGATGTGTGCGTGGTTCCGGCCGCCGGAGTGGCCGGCGAAGCCATGGTTGCGCTGGCCCTGGTCCGCTGCGCCCTTGAAAAATTTGGCGGCGATTCCGTCGCAGAAACTCGCCGCAACCTCGAAGGATATTTGGAGCAATTGAGAAGCTACTAGCTGCCAACAAAATGATCTACTCCATCGTAAAGTTCGGAGATCCGGTCCTGGAGAAGCCCGCCGATCCGGTCACCGTGTTTGATGACGAACTGAAAAAGCTCGTCGCCGACATGTTCGAGTCAATGTACGAAGCCAAGGGCGTCGGTCTGGCGGCGCCGCAGATCGGCATCTCCAAGCGGCTGGCGGTCATCGATGTGACCTTCAAGGAAGATCCCGATGCCAAGCTGGTGCTGGCCAATCCTGAGATTATCCAGTGCGAAGGCAAGCACAGGCAAAACGAAGGCTGCTTGAGCATTCCGGAATTTCGCGAGCCGGTGACCCGCCCCAGCCGGGTCACCATTCGCGCTCAGGACATAAACGGCAAATGGTACGAAAGAACCGGCGAAGATCTTTTGGCTCGCGCCTTCCTGCATGAAACCGATCATCTGAATGGCAAACTGTACATCAGCCATCTCAGCGCGTTGAAACGTGATCTGATCAAGCGCAGGATCCGCAAGTTGATCAAAGCCGGAGAATGGTAAGAATTGAGTAATTGGGTAATTTTGTAATTGGGTAATTGAAACCTCGGGTTCAATTACTCAATTACCCGATTACTCAATTACGAAATGTTTTCCTCTCTCACTCTCGTTTTCTGCGGCACTCCGCGCTTCGCGGTCCCTGCGCTGGAAGGGCTGGTGAATGCCGGCTTTCTGGTGCCGCTCGTAGTTACCCAGCCGGATCGGCCACGGGGTCGCGGGATGGAGCTGTCGCTGTCCCCGGTGAAAGAACGAGCGCTGCAGTTCGGGCTCCCCGTCCTCCAACCGGAGAAGATCAAAGCCAACGAAGAGTTCCGCGCGCAACTTACCGCCATCCAGCCCGACGCCGTCATCGTCGTCGGCTACGGCCGGATCATCCCACCGTGGATGATCGATCTTCCCCGCTTTGGCAACCTCAACCTGCACGGCTCGCTGCTGCCCAAGTATCGCGGCGCGGCACCCATCCAGTGGGCAATCGCGCGCGGCGAGACGGTCACCGGCGTAACCACCATGCGTATCGATGCCGGACTCGACACTGGCGACATCCTTTTGCAAAGAGAACTTCGCATCGAACCGCAGGACACCGCTGAGACTCTCGGCCCCCGCCTGGCGGCAGTCGGGGCCGGCCTGATGGTGGAAACCCTGCACGGGATGGAAGCCGGCACAATACAACCGCGGCCGCAGGACCATGGCCAGGCGACGCTCGCACCGATCCTGAAAAAAGAAGATGGCCGGATCAACTTCGACTTCACCGCCCAAGAGATCCTTCATCGCCTGCGCGGATTCCAGCCCTGGCCGGGCGCGTTCACCAGCTTTCGCGGCAAGACGCTTAACCTGTGGCAGGCTCAATCGGTGGACCGCCCGGTGCCGGCTTGCGAATTGCTGATCGAACAAAGCCGCATCATCGCGGGTTGCGGCCAACGCACCGCGCTGGAACTGCTCGAAGTTCAGCCCGAAGGGAAAAAGCGGATGAGCGCGGCAGACTTCGCCCACGGACACCGCCCGCAAAGCGGGGAAAAACTTGGTTAAAGCAGCGGTGCTCCTGGCGCCGCCGTCCCGGCGGCTGTCCGGCGGGCGTCTCGCCCGCTGCAGGCGCAGCGACAGCAAAAGCTGATGCCTCTTTCTCCCGCACGCGCCGCTGCCTATGACATGCTTCACCGCATGGAGCGTGAGGATTCCTACGCGGACGAACTTCTTCACGGTCCGCAGAACGCGAAGCTGTCCTCCGCCGACCACGGCTTGGCCACCGAACTGGTCATGGGCGTTCTGCGCTGGCGCTCGCTGCTGGATGCGCGCATCGCTGCTCATTCTTCTCAGAAGCTAGGCAAGCTCGATCTCGAGGTGCTCACTGCACTGCGGCTCGCGGCGTATCAGCTGATCTTCCTGGATCGTGTGCCCGGGCATGCCGCCGTGAATGAAAGCGTGGAACTGGTGAAGCGGGCGCGAAAGAGCTCCGCTGCGCCATTTGCCAATGCCGTGTTGAGGAAGCTGGCGGGAGAGTCCGGGGAGCGCCCCGAGATCGGGCACGCAAAAGATGCCGTGGAATTATCCGAGGCAGCCGCACATCCGCTCTGGATTGTGGAACGATGGGTCCGCACGTTCGGCATCGAGCAAGCCCGAAAGATCTGCGAACACGATCAGCGCGTACCCACGCTTTCACTGCGGCTCTATGATCCAAGGGCGAAAGAAAAGTTGACCCACGAAGGAGTTAGGCTTGCCCGCGGGAGCCTCATCGCCTCGGCGGGCCGCGTCGTCTCGGGGCAGGTCACGCAAACCAACTTGCTTCGAAGCGGACAAGCCGCCATCCAGGATGAAGCTTCGCAATTGGTTGCGCTGCTGGTTGGCCATGGCTCGCGAATCCTCGATTGCTGCGCCGCTCCCGGCGGAAAGACACGGGTATTGGCTCAACACAATCCTGATGCAACTATCATCGCCGCCGATCTGCATCCGCGCCGCGTCCGCCTGATGCGAACACTCATATCGGAGCCCAATGTGCAAATCATCGCTGCCGACGCTCGCACCCTGCCGCTTTCCGCCAACTTTGATCGCGTGCTTGCGGATGTGCCCTGCACCGGAACCGGCACGCTGGCTCGCAATCCGGAAATCCGCTGGCGGCTCAAGCCGGAAGATCTCGGCGATCTACAGGCGAGACAGATCGCCATCCTGCAATCGGCGATGCAACACGTGGCGCTCGGAGGAAGGCTTGTCTACTCCACCTGCTCGCTCGAGCCCGAGGAGAACGAACAAGTGGTCGCGCAGGCCATGGCCGCCAACCCCTCATTTCGCGTCGCCGATTGCCGCCGGCAACTCATCAAGTTGCAAGCCGAAGGCCAGTTGGTTTGGCCCGATCTCGACTCGCTGACCAGCGGCCCCTATCTGCGAACTATTCCGGGCATCCATCCCTGCGACGGCTTCTTCGCCGCCGTGTTGGAAAAATGCTAGGACGGCTCTCCTGGGGACGACCGCCCCGGCATCACGGCTTGAGCCGCTCCAGCTCGCAGTTCACTTCCACGTGAGGCATGTAAATTCCAGATCAAGGAACCGTCTCGCTGGCTTCGCCGGAAACGGCGCTCTCATTCCCGCGCACATCCACTCCTGTCACGGAGTAGAAATAGGTGTGCCCGGAAATGACGCGGGTATCGCGAAATGCCGGAGCCCTCACCAGATCCGAATTAATCTTCGTGGCTCCGCCGTTTCCTTCGTGACGGTAGATGTTGTAACCCGCCAGGTCGGCGTCCACGTCCGGCGCCCAGATCAGGTCAACAAAAAGCTGCAGCGCCGTTCCCGAAGACACCGCTTGCAACCCGGATGGAACTGCTGGCGGGAAGATATCGTGCGCGAAAACGTGCACTGCGGGAGAGTCCTCGCCTTCGAACTCGATTGCGGGCTTCCCCGCCAGGTGAATCCGCGTGACCACCGTAGCGCGATACTGGTATTTCTTCTCCCATTCAAACGTCCGATCTACCATGCGAAACGACGGCCCTCGCCCGACCTCCGCTTCACCTGCCACCGCATCGGCGTTCGTGCCTTCTTCTCGCCGGTACACCCGGTAGACCCGTTCCACCCCAGGCGCCCCCGTTGTGTCGGCGATCCCTTCCCAGCTGAGGATCACGCCTTCGGAAGCAACCTTCGCTCCGAAATCCCGCGGCGGCGGGGTCGAGACGAATCCCGGAACCGAAACCAGGTTAGACAGACCGGCGCTGCGTCCGCGTTGGTTCACGGCCGAGACAGAATAGAAAAGTTGCGCCGCGGGATTTCCGC
This sequence comes from uncultured Acidobacteriota bacterium, assembly GCA_963715675.1. Classification (GTDB taxonomy): domain Bacteria; phylum Acidobacteriota; class Terriglobia; order Terriglobales; family Acidobacteriaceae; genus DASVWZ01. The sequence continues at coordinate 4,894,086 of OY970265.1, read as the reverse complement.
TGAGAATGGATGCCGGCAGCTCATCTACGTACTCGGCCCGCACCTTTGCCTCTGGCATCTTCGAGGGAACGGGGTTGGCAGCGGCGGGCCGGGGAGCTGCGACCTCTCCAACGGGATTGATGCATTCGGTCATTTCCAGGTCCACGCTTCGGCAAACCCGCGTGTTGCCAAGGTGGCGCACCGTTGTGTTGTCGGTGGTTTGGCTGGGGACTGTCCAGGCAAGGTAAACCCGGTCGCCCTTGCGAACCGCCTTCAAATCGCCCACCGGCTGTGGCAAGTCCAGTGATGGCGGCCGTGGAATGCCAGGTGCACCGCAGCCGGCCAGCCCCGCCAGCAGGATCGCCGCCGCGAAGCACTTGGTTTTTAAGAGACCCTTCATGGATTCGGAACCTCAGCGTAACACGCTTCGGAGCTACAACGGGCATTAGCGGCCCTCAAAAACGTGCTACATCGGCAGTTCCTCCGCCGCCTCGCTGAGCAGAATGTGCTGGAACGATCACTCTCATCGCGCCTGCCGCCACGCTGACATCGATCGGCGTGTGGCAGACGTACTCGCCGTCGGCGTAGACGTCCAACGGTATCTGGGTTTCGATGCGCAACGCTTCCGTCTGAAAGTAGTCCACCTGCGGGACGTCGAGATGATGGCCGAAGTAGACGGTGGGAAAGAGGCAGAACAGTTTGAGTTTGTCGATGTCGCGAAGGATGCAGATATCGAGCTGGCCGTCATCCATCAAGGCGCGAGGCGCGATCTTCATCCCACCGCCGTAAGCTGGCGCGTTCGCAAACGCGGCCACATACACTGGCTGATCGGAATAGACGTCGAGCCGTTCTGGACCGTCACTGGCGGGCCGGCTGATCTTCATGGGCTGGGCGGCGAACCGGTAAAGGGCGCCGGGCAGGCTGAGAGCGTATCCGCCATGGCCCCGCAACCAGCGGGGCAGCCGATTGGCACGGCGAGCGGTTTCTGCGTCCAGACCCACGCCGCCGACGCAACAGAAATAATGTTGATGCGGCGCGGGCACGGCAAACGGCGAAATTACGCCCAGGTCGATCGTTCTCGCATTGTCCGCGCCCAAAGCGAAGCTGCGCCAGGCGGCCAAAGCATCGCGGGTGCCACGAAGTTGCAGAGAGCGGGCGAAATCGTTGCCGCTGCCGCAGGGCACAATCAGGACCGGCAACTGAAGTCGGACCAGTTGTGCCAGATGACGGTGGATGGTGCCGTCGCCGCCAAACACCAGAATGGCGTCCGCATCGCTGGAGTTCGCCGGCAAACCCATAATCCAGGTGGCTTGTGAGCTCTGCTGAAATGGCTTGAGGTCCTTTTCCGAACAACCTAACCCGAGGATGACGGCAGCACGCATGCGTCGCCGTGAGAGTAACAAATTTCACCGGCGAGGCATCAATTTCTACTTCCTGATTCGCACCTGCACACGAGTGCCGTCGGGAAGCTTGCCATCCAGCAGTTCGATCTTTCCGTCCCGCACCACACCAGCGAATTCCTGATGCGGATCGGGAGTCGTCACATTGGGCGTGGCGACCCCGGGATCGGGCAAGGGCGATTGCGCACGACCCGTGCCTTTGTCCATGGCGGCATTGGCAAGCCGGTCAGCTTCCTTGTTGTGTTCTCGAAGCGCGTGGCCAATGGAAAACCATTCCAGATGCCGGATCAATTCCCTGGCGCGAGCGTGAAGATCCTGCAGGGTGGCATTCTTCACCTTGTAAATGCCTTTGATTTGCCGGACCAAAAGCTCCGAGTCGCTGATCACCTTCAGCGCCTTGTGGCCATTCTTGACGGCGTACTCGAGGGCGGCAATCAGTCCCTGATATTCGGCGAAATTGTTGGTCTGGTGGCCAAGATACTCGCTTAGGGCAGCAACCTTTTTCCCTGCTTCATCCTGAATCACGACTCCGTACCCGGCCGGTCCCGGATTGCCGCGCGCTCCGCCGTCGCTGTGCGCAATGAGATAGTGGCTGGGAGTTTTCTCCGAGCGCGCAGGAAAAAGTTCCTTGGTCCCGGGTGACGGATTGTGTGGCGGAAGAGGCATGTTTGCTCAGTCTTCAGTCAGGTAGTTCCAATTTCAACGGGCTTCAGTTTGATGGCTTCAGGTAATGATCGAACCAGTGAATCAGTCGATCCATCACGTCGCGGCGGTGGTTCGGTTGAAGAAAACCATGCCCTTCGCCAGGATAAATCACGAGTTCAGTCTCAACCCCGAGAGTCTTCAAAGCATGCCAGAACTCGCGGGACTGCGGCGCTGGGCACTCGCCATCGCGCTCGCCGACCAGAATCAGGGTCGGCGTCTTCGCATTCTTGATAAACGTAATGGGCGAACTGCGGGCGTACACGGCGGGATCGTCATACACCGATGCGCCGAAATACGGGATCATCCATTCGTCGATGTCGTTTTCGCCGTAGTAGCTTTGCCAGTTGGCGATCCCCGCGCCGGCCACCGCCGCACGAAAACGATTCGTCTGAGTGACCGCCCACATGGCGAGATATCCGCCATAGCTCCAGCCGGTAATGCCAATCCGGTTCCCGTCCACGGGTAATGTCTGCAGGATTTCATCGACCCCGGCCATGATGTCACGAAAATCTCCGTAGCCAAAATCCTTGACGTTGGACTGGGTGAATTTCTCGCCCTGGCCAAAGCTGCCGCGCGGGTTGGGATAAAAAACGAAGTACCCGTGAGCGGAAAGTTCATGGGTGTTGAAAAAGGAGTCGGGCCAGCTGATATGGGCCGCCCCCGCAGGACCGCCGTGCCCCACCACCACCATGGGATAACGATTCCGTGAATCGTAGTGGGCGGGATACATCAGCCATCCTTGCAACCGGGTTGCGCCATTGATCCAGTGCAGACTTTTCATCTCGCCCCAATCCGGCTGAAGCGCGTCGTTGGCATGGGTGATTTGTTTCCATTGACCGAGCGGGCCAGCCCAGATCTCCGGGGGATGCGCAAACGAGTCGCGGATGATCGCGGAGCTGCCATGATCGGCGGAAAACGAAATGTCGGGCAGGTTCCAGGATTCCGTTGCCACGACCTCCGGCCCGCTCCAGAGCTGAGAGATCTTCCCAGTCGTAACTTCCAGCCGGAGGATGCCATATTGTCCGTCAACTTCCTCGGCAGATAGCAGCACGCCTGAACTTTCCCAATCGAGGGCCGCAGGAGAAGCGGGAATGTCAGGGGCAAGGTTGCGGACGGTGCCGCCATTTGCCGGAACCAGGTAGACATCGCCTCCGGTGAAACCTTCATCGCTCATGAGTCCGCCGATCCAGGCGATGCCCTTGCCATCGGGAGACCAGCGTGGAACCGCAATCTGCAGCGGCGGATTGTATAACTCAGTCAGCTTCTCGCTTTCCACGCCGAGCGTGTAAAGCCGGGCGAGATACCAGTTCGCGTCTCCCGCGCCGCGTGCCGCGGTCAACGCGAAGCGGGTGCCGTCCGGTGACCAGTCGTATTCATACACATACATGTCCGGCGGAGAAATCTGGCGGACCCTGCCGGTAGCGACGTCAACGACCGTCAAACGCTGTTCATGAACCTTGGCATCGATCACACCGGTTTCAGCGCTCATCGGCAGCAACGGCCCAGTCGCTCGGGGCGCATTTTCGGTAAACAGGAAGGCAATCAACTTCCCGTCGCGGGACCATGCCGGATTTGCCAGGTATCCGGTGAGGCTGGTCAATTTGCGCCCGGCACCCGTAGCGACATCCGCCACATAGAGCTGAGTCTGGCCAGACGTATCGGAGAGAAAGGCCAGCCGCTTGCTGTCAGGAGACCAGGCAATGCTATCTTCGCTCGGCTCAGAGTTGTCGGCGGCTGCGGATATTCGCCGCGGTTCGTTCTTGTCCGAATGGAGTTCCTGGACAAAAATGGCGTTGCTGCTGGCGGGTTCGCCAGAAGAATCCAGGGTTTGCTCAACCCAGGCGACCGAAGCACCGTCGGGAGAAATCGCAACCTGCTGAAAGCGCCGGGAGGATTGGTTTCCGGGCCCAGTCTGCGCGGCTCCTATCACTCCAACGCAAACCATCACGACGAGAAACGGGCACCGGGTAATGGGCAAAGTCCTGCGATCGGTTGTCATCAGATGGATATCCTCGCCGGCTGCTTCCTCGCTCGTATCATCACTTCTCAACTTTCATTCTCATCTCCCTGCCGCCAGCCGCGTCGCCAAACGCTTGGGTAGCCCGGCGTCCAGAATACGTTCCTGCGCGGTTTTCAAGTCATACGGAGTGCGGCAAAAGGTCACGATGCGGGACTCGGTATCGAACACCGCGAAAGCCGCCCGCCAGTCGCCGTCGCGCGGCTGCCCCACAGATCCGGGATTGATCAGGTAATGCGGAGTCGGCTGCAAGCAGAACTCAACCTGTTCGCTCTTTCCGACGGTCTCGTACGTGGGATGAATGCCGTCGAGCTGCTCGCCGTCAAGCGCGAAGCTTCCCTGCAGATGGGTATGCCCGAAAAACGTGTGCGTGACCTGACTGGACAGCAGCGGCTCGACGGCGTCACGAGCCGTGATCACGTATTCATCCTCATCCAGCGGAGACCCGTGTACGAATTGCAGATCGGCGACTTCGCCCAGCTGCCTCGGTCCCTGGGGCAGCGAGGCCACCCAGTCGAGATTCGCGGGAGTGAGGGTCTTGCGAGTCCACAGCACCGCTTCGGCCGCCACCGGGTTGAAGTCTTCCATCCCGAACAGTTGACTGACCGCCTTGTCGTGATTGCCTCGAACGAAAAGTCCCCCCAGCCGGCGGCAATGCTCCACCACCTCGTTTGGACTGGCGCCATAGCCCACAACATCTCCGAGGTTCACCACACCGTCATGGGCGGGCGCGGCCGCAAGACAGGCTTCCAGGGCCTCCAAATTCGCGTGGATGTCACTCAGTATCAGAATACGCACAGATCACCAGGCAAAGTTGCGATTATAGATCAGCGGGCGGGACGAAGGATGGGAGGCAAGCCATTTGTAATTTTGCAATTTGTAATTTTGCAATTTAAACCGTGTGGCTGGCAGGTCTTCAGATTACCAAATTACAAATTGCTAAATTACCAATTCTTCCAGTCCTTAGTGATTGACCACCGGGCAGCGTGCCCAATGGCCTGGGCTGACTTCGACCAACGGCGGCAACTCGTGGGCACATTGTGCGACACGGACGTCGCAGCGAGGCTCAAACGGACATCCGGAAGGAAGGGCTTGCAGCAGTGGAACTGTCCCTTCGATGGTGGTGAGCGGCCGGGCACGGTCCGTCTTCAAGGTGGGCACTGCGTTCAGCAAGCCGCGCGTGTAAGGATGCGCGGGCCGGGCAAACAGGTCGCGCTTCGCTGCCAGCTCCACCAAGGTTCCGGCATACATCACCGCAACCCGGTCGGCAACTTGCGACACCACTGCCAGATCATGCGAAATGTACAGCATGGCGAGGCCAAACTTGGCGCGGAGTTCGGCTAGGAGTTCGAGAATCTGCGCCTGAATCGTGACGTCGAGGGCGGTGGTGGGCTCGTCGGCAATCAGCAACTGCGGACGGTTCACGATCGCCATGGCGATCATGACCCGCTGGCGCATCCCTCCTGAAAGTTGATGAGGATAATCCCGGGCGCGGCGTGCGGCTTCCGGAATGGCGACGTCGTTCATGGCAGAGACGGCGCGGGCCCAAGCTTCTTTCTTGCTGATGCCTGCATGCACGGCGGCTGCCTCGGCGATCTGGTCTCCAACCCGCATGACTGGGTTCAGGGCCGTCATTGGCTCCTGAAAAATCATGGCCAGCCGCGCTCCGCGCAATCTGCGCATTTCCTCGTCGGGGAGCCACAGAAGGTCCATTGCGGGGCCACTCCCATCAGCCAACAGAACTTCGCCACTAGCCGATGCCTGCGGTGGAAGCAAACGCATCAGCGCCAGCGAAGTAAGGGACTTCCCAGAGCCGGACTCGCCAACCAATCCTAGAACTTCGCCCGGAGCGATGGTGAAGCTGAAATCACGGACCGCAAGCAACGGGGAGGATTGGGCGGCGCTTCTCGGCGCAGGAAACTGAACCGTGAGATGGCGAACATCGAGCAACGGGGGCACGAGGCATATCGTAACAGGCTGAGCGTCACAGTTTGCGGAGGCCGGGCTATTAGGTGACGCCCTCGCGGCGCATGTTACAATCGGGGCGTTTGGCGGGAGGGATGTATGAAACCGTCTTCGCAGCCGCCCAGAACGCCTTCCAGGCTTTCCGATTCAGTTCATCACCAACTCGGGCAGTACGCGCTGGCCGCGAGTGCGGCGGGAGTTGGAGTGTTGGCCTTAACGCAATCGGCTGAGGCCAAGATCGTCTACACAGCCACTCACCGCCATGTGCGGCTCAATCGTCCATGGAATGTTGACCTTAACGGCGACGGCATCGTTGATTTCAGAATATACAGGTCCACATTTTGGGACTACGACCAAACGACCGGCACATTTGTGAGTGCCCGGGGTGTCTCCCAGCCGAATGGTGTTCGGAATCGGGTTGCGGGACTTGGGTACACAGGGCGTACCTCAGGCGGCCAAAGTTTTTACTACATAAGTGCGTACCCACTGGACGCTGGACGGCAAGTCGGCGCCAAACTTAACTTTCCCAATCCCAGTCAAGCCGTTGCCTTCATGGCGGTCAGAGGCGGATTTCAGGGAATCGGTGCGTATTGCGCCGGAAAGTGGAATAACCTCAAGAATCGTTATTTGGGCCTGGAGTTCGTGATCAAGGGAAAAACCCACTATGGCTGGGCGCGAGTCAACGAATCCTGCAATCGGGTTGGCCCGATTGGAAGGTGCGCCGTAACCGTTCTGACTGGGTACGCGTACGAGACGGTGGCGGACAAGCCCATCGTCGCAGGCAAGACCAAAGGGCCCGATGCCACCACGGTGCACCCCGCGAGCCTTGGTCAGCTCGCCCAGGGATCGGCTGGGCTTGCGGCCAGGCCGAGGCAGGAATCAGGCAAACGACATGCCATGAAAGCCGACGGTTCGCGGCGTTAGGAGGAGTCTATGAAACGAATGGGTAGTGGGTAGTTATCTTTTCCACAGTCCGGATTTAGTGTTGCCACACGCAACACAAATGTCGGACACTTGTAATCATGGCGAAACGATCCGGCCAGAAGCGCGATTTCATGCAGGTAGCCCGCGAAGTCGTGGAACAAGCGATTGGTGAACGCATGGATGGAAGCCCGTTGGAGCAACCTGTTGACCGTAGAAACCCGCACGCCGTCGCCCTTGGTAGTGCTGGCGGCAATAAGGGCGGAAAAGCAAGGGCCAAGGCACTCAGCGCCAAGCGCCGCAAAGAAATCGCTCGGATCGCCGCGTCTGCGAGATGGTCAGAAAAGCGCACGTGACTCAACGTTGTGGCTGTGGCTGCGCCTGCTGGATCATCACCTGCTGCACAACCTGTTGCTTAACGAATGTCGACCCCTTGTGACTCTCGATGATTTTGAATGCAGGTGTGTTCATCAGAGTATGCATGAAACAGTGGTGCACCGTAAGAACGGCATCTTGGTAGGCTTGGTCATCCTCGATTAAACTCACATCCAATCCAGTCGCCAAACACTCGTCGAAATGAATGTGCCTCTCATGGGATTTATTCCCTCGGTAGTCCGTGAGCTTCGCCACAATCTTTCTGGCTTTTTCTTTGGCTTTGGGGTCTCCCTTGAACATCACGGTTTCCAGTTGTTTCCGCACAAACGCGTCAGACCATTTAATCGCATTCTCGCACTGTCCCAAGAAAGTAGGACGATACTGAGCTATGATCGGCTGCCAGATAGCGAGCTTTGCTGGATCGGCTTTGATTTCTTTCACGGCTCGCTTGAATTCTTCCCGCACTCCATAGGCCGGCCAACCGCGTAAATGAGGATCAATCGGCCCGAGGTTAGCGTGCCTAGCCATGAATATTTTTCTACATGAGCACGCGATCATTGTGCCTGCTGACATGGCGATTTGCGGAACGATGGCAATGATGTCGTCCTTGAACATGCGGTGCAGATAGTCAACGATGGATTCCGTAGCTGAGATGCTGCCACCTGGCGTATGTAGGATCAGATTCAATCCCTTCTTTGTATCCATGCCGTGAATCGCCATCATGAAGCCGTTCTTGTCTTCATCGGTGATTTCTGTCTGTGCGACATCCGGCTTAGAGAGCCAACCAGAGTAGTACGCGATTACGTTTCTTCCCGTCTTATGGTGAAACTCAAAGAGGTATTTTCGACGGATGGTATCAAGCGCAGCTTGCGCTTGGAGAGTCGCAATTTGGGCCTGCTGTGTGTGGGTAACAATGGTTTGCTGGATTTCTCGGAAAATTTCGTTCCAGTCGGCCATTACTCCTCAGGACCGCTTATAGGGATTTGGGATCGGGTCCTCGCAAGCTGAATATGTGGTGAACGTCTGAACGACTCTCATTGGACTCGGGTATGCGGGGTAGGGCTGGAGCGGAAGCATCGCTAGGTCCGGGCTGTCCGCAACGGGAAACAGTTGCACGTACTGCTTCTCTAGCTCGGACTGGACTGCCTTCTTTGTAGCTGCCTTCTTCATACGTTTCATTTTATACCACCTCCGTCAATAGAGAAATTCGACCCTTCTCTCGTTTTTCGCTTGACATCTTTCACGCTCAAGCATATAGTTCATTATATGAAACGCCTAAGCATGGAACAGAAAACCAGCGTTGTAGCCGCTCTGGTAGAGGGTAATTCGATCCGCTCCACAATGAGAATGACTGGCGTTTGCAAAAATACAATCATCAAACTGCTCCTTGACCTTGCCGATGCTTGCGCTGAATATCAGGACCGGACCCTTCGTAATCTCCGCGTGCGCCGACTTCAGTGTGACGAAATCTGGCAATTCGTCGGAGCCAAGGCCAAGAACACCAGTCCAGAAAAGAAGGCTATCGGCTGGGGCGACATCTGGACGTGGACAGCCATCGACGCAGACACAAAACTCTGTGTCAGTTACTTGGTCGGTGGGCGTGGAGCGGGATGGGCAAATGAATTCATGGAAGATTGTGCTCGTCGAATCTCTGGCCGCGTACAGATCACTACGGATGGTCATAAGGTTTATCTTGATGCCGTTGAGAATGCTTTCGGAGCCGACATCGACTATGCCCAACTCCAGAAAATCTACGGAGCCATTGCTGAGAACGAAACGCGGTATTCGCCAGCAAAATGCATTGGCGCTGACATGAAAGTCGTGAGTGGCGATCCCGATCCGGATCATGTGAGCACCAGTTATGTCGAACGTCAAAACCTTTCGATGAGGATGAGCATCCGTCGGTTTACTCGCCTGACTAATGCTTTTTCCAAAAAGGTCGAGAATCATGCCGCAGCGGTCGCTCTCTGGTTCATGTACTACAACTTCGGCAGGGTGCATCAGACCTTGAGAGTCACCCCAGCTATGGAAGCGGGCCTGTCCGATCATGTCTGGAGCATTGCCGAAATCTGCAATCTGCTGCCCGAGAGCCACACTATCGCCGCACAAATCGACAAGGCACTCATTCTCAAGGCGCTTGGCGACGGTGCTCTTATCAACCAAACGAAACAAGCATAGGATTCTCCGATGAGGAGTCATGCCGATCACAGTCCACGAAGACGATACACTGATGAACACTACCTTCGCAGTTGAGGAACACGTATTCATCAACTGCCGCCTGAAGAACTGCCGCCTCTACTATTCCGGCGGTACTTTTGAATGGGCGAATACGACATTTGAAAATTGCATGTGGGCCTTCCGTGAGGAGGCTGCCAATACAATGCGCCTGCAAATGGCGATAGGGATGTTGAAGCCTGGACAAGCGCCACCTCCAAATATACAGGGCGCAACCACGAAGATGAATTAGTCGCGTGAACTGTGGTCTTTTTCATTGGCAGCACTCCTGTGGAAAAGATAACTACCCACTACCAACGAATGAAAGAGCCCTTCATGCTTTCCGGTTCACTTCATGACCGGCTTAACATGTATGCGCTTGCCGCAGGCGCAGCCGGGGTTGGAGCGCTGGCCCTGGCGCCAGCGGCAGGCGCGAAGGTCATCTACACACCGGTTCACCGCCATCTTCTGCTGAATCACCCGCTCCCTCTTGACCTCAATGGGGATGGTGCCGTCGACTTCACGATAAGCAGGAATCTATTCCAGAACCGGGGGAGCACCAAGGGCAATTGGAACACCAGCACGAGGCTCGCTGCTTTGCCAGCGTCGTCCCGGAATCGGATTGCGGGGTTCATTTCAAAGCCATCGCCACAGCCATCTCTACTCTCTCACCAGGCATACGCAATGTACGACCTAAGCCAGATCGGTCCCAGCATTCTCTTCAGCGGCGGCTTCATGGCTAAGAGGTGGCGTTCGATAACTTACGAACCATGGTTTTGCGTTGGGCTGTCCTGGACTAATGTCAAGAATCGTTTCTTGGGCCTGAAGTTCCTGATCAGTGGGCAAGTCCACTACGGCTGGGCGCGGCTCAGCGAATCCTGCAATCTGAAAGGCGCTGTTGGCGAGGGTGCCAGAGCACTTCTGACCGGCTACGCCTACGAGACGGTTGCCGACAAACCTATCGTCGCCGGCAAGACCAAAGGACCAGAGGTTGTGACCGTCCAACCGACCAGCCTCGGCCGGCTCGCTCAGGGATCAACTGGACGCTCGGAAAAATAGCAGCGTTATAGGGCGCATCTAAGCTACTGTCCCAGAATCAGCGGCAGACCGTTCTTGGGGTTGCCGATCACCACGACTTTGGCGTTGGGACTCTTGGCGAGAAGTTCGGTCGCCTCAATTCCCTTCCATTCCAGCAAAGCCGGGCTGATGCCTTCGGCTACGATCTTCTGAAAATCCCGCACACCCTCCGCCTCAATGCGTTTGCGCTGGGCCTCCTGGGTCTCTTTCTGCAATCGGAAGCTCATGGCCAGGGCTTCCTGCTCGGCCTGCTGCTTGGCCTCGATCGAAGTCTTCAGCGTGGCGGGAAGCTGGATGTCGCGCAGCAGGATGGCTTCCACCACCAGACCGCGGCTGCCAAGCTTGCCTTCAAGCTGGTCGTCGATCTGCTTGGCGACCATCTCGCGCTCACCGGTGTACAACGCGTTGGCGGTGTGGGAGGCGGTTGACTCGCGGATGGCGGCGCGCAGGTTCGGCTCAATTAGCACATCGACGTAGTTCGGGCCGATCTTCTGAAAGACGTCGGCTGCCTTCGTCGAATCGAGGTGAAAGATCAGCGACGTGTCCAGGTTCATCACCAGCCCCTCACTGGAAGGCACGCTGGCGGATTCCTTGATTTCCTGGGTGCGGATCGACATCTCATTGTTGGTCTTGAATGGATTGATCAGGTGCATGCCTTCGGGCAGCACCTCACCGGTGACCCGCCCAAAGAGCGTCAGGACGCCGACGTGACCGGATTCCACGCGGGTTATGGCGGAGAAGAACAGAATGATCAGAAAAAGTACAACCACACCCGAGCCGAGTGCTTTCAGGATTGGACTCGGATTCATGTCGATGACCTTACCGCCTCCGGTCGTATACGGGCTCATGAGCAGATCCTCCGGGCTCGATTCTAGCCCGCCAGGTTGGGCGCGCTAAGTACGACCGGAGATACGGGGGCGGGAACTTGATCAGCAACCGCCCGCCAAGCTGCGGGTTCTGATAGGCATACTTACTGCGGGAATGTTGAAGAAAACTTCACATTGACACCGTGCCAACCTTCGATATATCGTCAGCAGGCGCATCTACTACCGTACTCCGTTGTCGCCCGCGAATGCCTTCCCCATTCAACTCGCAACAACTGAAGGACGCGAAATCATCCTGGTGCAGGAGAAATCCCAATGAATGAGCAGTTTTCGAGTTGTCCAAACGGCCGGCAAAGGTCCTCTGTGCTGGTCAGCATGCTGGCCCTTGTATTCCTGTTAGCAATGGTGGGGTCCGCCCACGCGCAATTTACTCTGGTTAAGATCAGCTCTGATAGCTTTCACAACTCCGCCAGTCAACATAAGACGGAGGTCGAGCCGGATACCTATTCCTGGGGCTCGACCATGGTCGCCGCGTTTCAGGTCGCCCGTATCTCCGGCGGCGGAGGCGCCGACCTGGGGTTCGCCACCACCACCGACGGCGGCACGACCTGGACCCAGGGATATCTCCCGGGGTTGACCATCAATTACAAGAAGGGAACGAATCAGGCAGCCAGCGATGCCTCCATCGTTTACAACGCAAAATACGGCGTTTGGTTGTTCTCAAGTCTCCCCATTACCAATTCCGGGGTGAACGTGGCCGTCAGCCGCTCCAAGGATGCAATCCACTGGGACAAGCCGATCATGGTGGATAGCAGTGGCGGCGACGATAAGAACTGGATCACCTGCGACAACAATGCCAAGAGTCCTTACTATGGCAATTGCTACACGGAGTGGGATAGTGGGTATGTTTACATGAGCACGTCCACCGACGGAGGGCTTACCTGGGGGGCGCCCAAGAGTTCGTCGGACAGGGCTGGTGGTCTCGGCGGCGAACCCCTCGTGCAGCCCAACGGCAGGGTGGTGGTTCCGTTCCTGGGAGACAACGGAATCCAGACCTTCAGTTCCACCAACGGGGGCACCAGCTGGGGCCAGAGCGTGGTCATCGCCCAAGCGAACACTTTTCAGGGGAACAGCGACCTTCGGAGTGTCGGACTACCGCTTCCTTCCACCGGGATTGACAGCTCCGGGAAGATTTACGTGGTCTGGTCGGATTGCAGCTTCCGGTCGGGATGCGCCACCAATGACCTGGTCATCAGCACGTCAACGAACGGGTCTAAGTGGACCAAGCCGGCGCGGATCCCCATTGACCCGCTCAAGAGCACGGTGGACCACTTCATTCCCGGACTGGGCGTGGACCGATCCACCTCCGGCAAAACAGCGCACCTTACTTCTACGTATTACTACTATTCTGACGCGGGATGCGGCAGCAACTGCAAGCTGTACGTGGGCTTTACTACCTCGCAGGATGGCGGTAAGACCTGGACGGCCGGAAAGCAGCTTGCGGGGCCGATGCAGTTGACTTGGCTGCCCAACACGTTTTCCGGGGTGATGGTTGCCGACTATTTGTCGACCTCCTACATCCAGGGTAACCCCTTCGGCGTCTTTATGGTGGCGCAAGCGCCCAAGAATGGCGTCTTCAGTGAGGCTGCCTACACAACCAAGCAACCTCTTCTCGTCCCGGCCAGTGAACCGAGGTTCAGTTCCAAGGGCGAGAAGCAGATCGCACATGGGAAATCGCACTTTGAGTTCCACGACGTTGAGATAGAACCTCAAACCGAGCCATCGCAGCCCGAACTCAAGAAGTAGCTCTGTTCTGTCTATGACCGCCGGCAGACGAACGCCGGCGGTTTTTTGGATCCCAAAGGCCCATTGGCCTGGGGCGAAGTGTGCAAAATCATGCACATTGACAGGGCCGCGCTTACGTTGTAAGCTTCGGCGCTGGCGTAAATGCTGCCGTTGCTCGTTGTGCGCGAGTGCCCTCCCCATTCAACTCGCAACGATTTCCATTAGATGTTGGACTTCCATTGAAAAAGGACAATCCCGATGAATCAGATTCCCCGCAGGTTTGCCGGCGGTAAGAACACGCTCGCCACATTCACAACCTTAGTGATTTTTGCCATCGTCTGTTCCCTGTCCACGCCGATGCACGCCCAATCCAGCCTGGTCAAGTTGAGCACGGACACCTTTCATAATTCTGACAGCGAACATCGCAGTGAAGTTGAACCAGACACGTTCGCCTGGGGTTCGACCATTGTAAGCGCCTTCCAGGTGGCTCGCGTCTACGGCGGTGGCGGAGCTGATGTCGGGTTTGCCACCTCCACCGACGGCGGCAAAACCTGGACCAGCGGTTATCTTCCCGCCCTTACCGACAATTACAAAGGCGGCAACTTCACGGCTGCGAGCGACGCTGCTGTGGCTTACGACGCCAAGCACGGGGTATGGATGATCTCGACTCTTCCCCTCACGAACGACCAGGGAGAGGCGGTCGCCACCAGCATTTCCACCGACGGCATTCACTGGGGCAAACCGGTCATCGTGGATCAGAGCGGGTCCGACGACAAGAACTGGATCACCTGTGACAACACTTCCACCAGCCCGCACTACGGCAATTGCTACACGGAATGGGACGAGCCGGGACTGGGGGATCTGGTCTTTATGAGCACGTCCACCAATGGCGGGAAGACTTGGAGCGCCGGCCAGAACACGGCCGATTCTGCCTACGGCATTGGCGGGCAACCCCTGGTGCAGCCGAATGGCACCGTTGTAGTCCCGATCTCCACCTTAGGCACCATGATTGCTTTCCGTTCGACCAATGGGGGCAAGAGTTGGACCAGCAGTTCCGTGATTGCCAACCAGAACTACCGCGGGGAAGATGGTGGTCTGCGCGACGGCTTTGGCATGCCTTCGGCGGCGATCGATGGCAAGGGGAAAATCTACTTGGTCTGGCCGGATTGCAGTTTTCGGAGCGGCTGCAGCACCGACGATCTCGTGCTGAGTACCTCCACGAACGGACAGAAATGGAGTGCGATTAGCCGCATTCCGATTGATCCGCTGAGCAGCACGGTCGATCACTTTATCCCAGGGGTGGGCGTCGATCTGGCTACTTCCGGCAAAACCGCTCATCTTACGGCTACTTACTACTACTATCCGGTCGCGAGTTGCGGAAACTCCTGCGATCTGTATGTTGGGTTTACGACCTCGCAAGACGGAGGCAAGACTTGGACCAAAGGGCAGAAGCTGGCCGGACCGATGCAGCTGAGCTGGCTACCGCAATCGCAAAACGGGCTGATGGTCGCCGACTACCTCGCCGTCGCATATTCTCAAGGGAATCCGTACGGGGTGTTCGCAGTGGCCAAAGCCCCGAGCGGCGGTAAGCTGAGCGAAGCCATGTACACGACCAAAGCGCCTCTGCTCCCGCAGCCTGGGGAGCCGCGTTTTAGCTCGAAGCACGAAAAGCCGTTGCCGGACGTGAAAGGCACATACGTCTGGAAGTACTACGATGACGATGGCGAGTACCCCATCCCGCCAGGCGGTCCGAAGAAGAAACTGGTGGCCCGCTGAACCAGGTTGGTGGCGCCGGGCCTTTCCCTGTGGCGGGAAGGCCCGGTGCGCGGTTCACGATCAGGCGTAGATGCCGCGCTGCCGGATGGTATAAGCCACGCGGTCAATCGCCAGCATGTAAGCGGCAATTCGGTTGTTGACGTGGTGAGTCTCAGCGTAGCGGACTACATCCTCAAACGCCGTATCCATGATGCGCTGCAGTTCCTCGTTCACGGTGGACTCCTTCCAGAAATATCCCTGGCGGTCTTGCACCCATTCGAAGTACGAGGCCGTAACGCCGCCGGCATTGCAAAGAATGTCGGGAATTACAAAGACCTTCTTGTCGGCCAGGATTTCGTCGGCAGCAGCCGTGGTGGGGCCATTGGCGCCCTCGGCCAGGATACGGCACTTCACCCGGTCGGCGTTGCGGCTGGTAATCTGGTTTTCGGTTGCCGCCGGAACCAGGATTTCGCATTCCGTCAGCAGCAACTCGGCTGGGTCCACTTTATCCACGCCCGGGAATCCCTGAATCGTCCCGCTTTTCTGCCGGTGATCCCAAAGCTTCTGGACATCGATGCCGTTCTTGTTATAAAGGCCACCATCCACTTCCAGAATTCCGATGATTTTGTAGCCCGCCTGCCACATCAGCAACGCGGCGTTGGAGCCAACATTGCCGAACCCCTGCACAATCACCCGGGTCGATTGCGGTTGCAGGCCGAGCTTCTTGATCGCTTGGTCGCAGGTCATCATCACCCCGCGGCCCGTGGCCTCACGCCTGCCGCGCGATCCGCCGATATTAATGGGCTTGCCGGTCACGACGGCGGTGACGGTCTGGCGCATGTGCATGGAGTAGGTATCCATGATCCAAGCCATCGTCTGTTCGTTGGTGTTGACGTCGGGGGCGGGAACGTCTTTTTCGGGGCCGATGAACTCAATGAGTTCCGCGGTATAGCGGCGGGTCATCCGCTCCAGTTCGCCCATGGACATCTTGTGCGGATCGCAAATGATGCCGCCTTTGGCGCCGCCGAACGGGATGTTCACCACCGCGCACTTCCAGGTCATCCAACTGGCCAGGGCGCGAACTTCGTCCTGGGTGACGTCGGGAGCGTAGCGGATGCCGCCTTTAGACGGGCCGCGCGCGATCGAGTGCTGCACCCGGAAGCCGGTGAACACTTCCAGGGTGCCATTATCCATGGCCACCGGGATGTGCACGATGAGCTCCCGCGTAGGTTGACGGAGCACCTTCCACAATCCCTCGTCGAGGTTCAATTTGTGAGCGGCAAGATCAAATCGGGCGGCTTGCGCCGCCCAGGGGTTGACTTCCTGTTCGAGAGAAAGCGGTTTGGCAGTAGTCGTCATGGCGACCTCCGATGAATGCAGTCAGCAGTTGGATGCGATCCGGTGCCGGGGAACTTCCCCGAACTGACGCAAGATCAGCAGTATATGCAGCCGAAGGCCGGGAGGCAAGTTGCGGCGAGGGGTGGTTTGGGAAAACAACGCACGGCTTGCGCCGTGGGCCGCCTTCTTGCGCCGCTTGGCGGCTTTTCTATGTTCCGGGTTGAGACGATTGGCAGACTGGGATAACGATCACATCAATTCTGGTCGATTTCGGTTGAAGCAAGCGTCTGGTTACCGCCCCGGCAGGGATGCCCAGGTACCAATTATCCCCGGCGTTTCTTCACCGTCGCCTCCACCGTCCCCTTCGCCAGCCTAGCTGAGATGGACTCCCCGGCCTTCACCTTCGCCGCGTCTTTGAGCAACTTTCCCTTGGCATCAAACACCAACGCATACCCGCGCTCCAGAATCCCTAGCGGCGACAACGCTTGCAGCGCGGTGTCCATGCGTCCCAGACGAACCTTGCGCTCCAGCAGCAAGTTGCGGGTAGCGGAGATCAGGGCCAGCACCTGCGCGTCCAGATCCTTCCTCATCCCGGAGAGCACGCGACGCACATCGTAATGGCGGACGGCTGCCGACAACAGCTCAAAACGGCGCCGCCGGACTTCGATGGTTCCGCGCTGCGCCTCGGTCAGGCGGTGGGTTAAGTCATCCACGCGCTGCTGCCGGCGATGGATCAGATCCACCATGCGCGCGAACGCGCCGTGACGAGATAGTTCGGTCAGCTTCTGACGAGCCACGAGCAGGTGATAGCGTATGCCTTTGTGCATCCGGCGATGCAGGTCTTCAACTCGTTCCTCGACTTCCTGCCGCGAACGGATCACCAGTTCCGCGGCGGCGGATGGAGTGGGCGCGCGCAGGTCCGCGACAAAGTCAGCAATGGTGAAATCGGTCTCGTGACCCACCGCCGAAATAACTGGAATCTGCGAAGCAGCGATGGTGCGCGCCAGCCCCTCATCGTTAAACGCAGCCAAATCTTCGGCCGAGCCACCGCCACGCGCCACAATGATGACTTCCACGTTCTTCGTTTCGTTGAAATAACGAATGCCGGCGCTGACTTCAGCCGCCGAGGCCTCCCCCTGCACCTGAGCTGGAAAGATTAGCGCGTTGGCGCTGTGATGCCGCCGTCGCAGAATATTCAGAATGTCGCGCAGCGCGGCTGCTTGCGGCGAGGTCACAATGCCGATCTTTCGCGGCAGGGACGGGACCGGCTTCTTGCGGGCGGCGTCGAACAGACCCTCGGCTTCCAGCTTCGCTTTGAGTTGCTCGAACGCGACTTGCAGCGCACCCGCGCCCTTGGGCTCAAGATATTCCGCCGAAATCTGCAACTCGCCGCGGTCTTCATAAATGGTCACGCGGCCGCGGGCGACAATCTGCATCCCGTTCTCCGGACGGAAGCGCAGCAGCCGGGCGGAGGAGCGGAACATCACGACGCGAATCTGGGCGTTGGAATCTTTCAGCGTGAAATAAAGATGGCCGGATTCGTGCGCCCGGAAATTCGAAATCTCGCCTTCCACCCAGACGTCGGCATATTCCCGCTCCACGTGCGTCCGCACCGCGGCCACCAGGTCGCGCACCGTCCAGGTGCGGCGTCCCGGGACCGGGAATGTGAACCCGAGCTGATCGGAGGTGGACACTGCAGATCATCATACAATCGCTCGCGCCCTGCGCCTGCGTTGAAAATGAAAACCTCAAATCAGGCCCGGTGATTCGGGATCGTTTCACCCCCCAGGACGCTTTACCACCGCGAAGCCAGGTCATTCTTGATTGACAGACTGAAGACAGTGCCGCCGCTCATGGATCCTCCTGCGCTCGTAGTTCCATAGAAGTTGCCGTCGCTGGCCTGCACCAGCTTCGCTTGAGGGGAAGAACCATCGGTGCAGTTAGTTTGAGAACAAAAGCTGTAGAGCGTTGCCAGCTTGCCCGTTAAGGTGATCTGAAAGATCGTGCCCTGGTTGTTGGTACCGCCCAATCTGGTTGTTCCATACAACTTCCTGTCGGTAGCTTGTATCAGCCCCGCATAAGGATTAGCGCCGTCGGTGCCGTCGAAGCTGTGCAGCGTGGTCAATTTGCCCTCAGGGCTGATTCTGAAAACCGTGCCGCTCGCATAGGGCTCCGCCGTCGGTCGTGGTCCCGTAGAAGCTTCCGTCGCTGGCTTTCAGCAGGCCAGCCAAAGGCCCTGCGCCGTCCGTGCAGTTACTACCGCCCCGCGAGCAAAAGTTGTAAAGCGTTGTCAGTTTGCCTTTGGGAGTGATTTTGAAGACCGTTCCACAACCGATCTTTTGTTTGCCTCTAGTCTTGCAAATATAAGTGCCGCCAGCCGCCGTTGTGCCGTAGAAGTTGCGGTCGGCGCCTCGCACCAGGACTGCCCAAGGGTTGGCGCCATCCGTGCAGTTGGGCTTGGAGCAAAAAGAGTAAAGTGTCGTCAGCTTGCCCTTGGCGGTAATCTTGAAAACCGTGCCGCTCACGTTTGTCCCACTCTCGCCCCCTGCTGTTGTGCCGTAAAAATCGTGGCCGGCAACTTGTATCAGCCCGGCGTAAGGGATAAAGCCGTCAGTGCCGTCGAAGCTGTGCAGGGTGGTGAGCGTGCCGGCAGGGCTGATCTTAAAGACCGTGCCATTGCCAGTGGCCCCGCCGTTCTCAGTCGTCCCGTAGAAGTTCCCGCCCGTAGTTTGCAACAGCCCCGCGTAAGGAGCGCTCCCGTCGCTACAGTTCGTCTGAGAGCAGAAGCTGTAAAGCGTCGACAACTGGCCCCCGGCGCTGATTTCGAAAATCGTACCCTCATTATTCGACCCGCCTGCGTAGGTTGTTCCATTGAAGTTCCCCTGGCTGGCTTGCACCAGCCCTGCGTAAGGGGTAGCGCCGTCAACACAGTTGCCTTGTGAGCAGAAGCTATAGAGCGTACTCAGCTTTACCGTGGCAGGCGCGGCCATCACCGTTGCGCTGCAGAGCAAGAATATGACGCAAGCTATTTTCGAGACATCGAGTTTCCCGACATTGGTCCACTTCCGGGCTTCTTTGGGCTCAAAGGTAATCCACCTGCAAGGTCTCCGATTTCTGGTCGATGCCTCCACGCGGTTCGTTTCTGTCAGTTTCATAGGTCTTCCTCTGTGCAAAGTGCGGCATCAGTTCGTCGGTGGTGCGGTATAGATAACGCCCCTCCCAACAGTCACCGACGCCTGCACTATCTGCTCTTACTCCCAGAACCCGCTCCTGTCAAGGAAATGCGGCGATCACCACAGAAAGCCTTGCAGGCGGGGTGGGTCGACTCGATACGGCTTAGGTCGGTGCACTCGCGGCAAGCAAGAAAGAGGCGCATCCGACTATAAGAAATGTGCCGACAAGAACGAACGTTTGTAAAGAAGGCTCGGAAGATAATCATCGCAATTGGGCCATCATAGGACCATCCTGTTGTTGACTCTTACCGCCGCATTCTTCCGATCACGTACAAGAGAATCGAGAGCACCACGCTCAGCAGGATCGACGTCGCCAGTGGGAAATAAAACGTAGTGTTTTTGCCGCGATATAGAATGTCCCCGGGCAACCGGCCTAGAGGCAGGTTAGTGCGGCCGATCAGCATGAGGATCAGACCAGCGACGATCACGATGACGCCGACAATCACCAGCAATTTTCCAAAATGCGTCACGATGAAATTGTACAGTGACACCCTCAGTGGAAGTCATGGGACCTGGTTTCTGCTCGGGTAATCTCAAGTGGCGACACGCGCTCGGCCTTCACGGAAATCACATTGTCCTGATTTTGCAGCAGTCCCTCGATCAGCAAAAACTGCTCGGAACCCAGCAGCAGGCGGTTTTTCTGAAATAGATCCGGTTGAACGATGGCGTTGGCCACGCCGGTTTCATCTTCCAGACTGAGAAACACGAAGCCCTTGGCGGTTCCAGGACGCTGGCGGGCGATTACACATCCTCCAATGCGCACGCGCTGCCCATCCCGAATGCAGCTGAGGTCGCTGGCTTTACGCACTCCGAGTGAATCCATGCGGACGCGGTGATAGGCCATGGGATGCGGGCCGACGGTCATGCCCGTACCGCGAAAATCAGCGACCAGGCGTTCTTCCGCATCCATGGGGTGAAGCGGGGATTTGCCGTCGGGCTCGGAAAGCGCATCCAGCAACGGACCTGCACGGCGGACGGCGCGTTCCACTTGCCAAAGGGCATCGCGACGGTGCAGTCTCGGTCGTTGGTCGTCGGTCGTTGGTCGATAGCCAAGGAGAAGCCTTGGCCGTTGATCGTCAGTCGTTGGTCGTTGGTCAACGAGATGGCTCGACCCATTGTTTGGACCGCCGACTAACGACTGCCGACTGACGACCTCACTGCCCACTCCGTTCAACGCTCCAATTTCGGCCAGTGTGTTCAATTCATCTTTCCGCAACTCGGGTACGCGGTGAACAATATCGCGAATGGAAGTGAAAGCAGCAATCCCGCGTTGCCGCACCAGCGCCTGCGCGGCTTCTTCGCGCAATCCCCGGGCATAGCGCAGCCCGAGGCGCAGCGCGGGAGTCTCGGCTGAATGCTGAATGCTGAGTGCTGAATGCTCCACGGTGCACTTCCACTCCGACTTCATTCCATCGATCGGCAACACTTTCAGCCCGTGGCGCTGCGCGTCTTTCACGATCGTCGACGGATGATAAAAGCCCATCGGCTGATTATTCAGCAGGGCCGCGGTAAAAGCCGCAAGATAGTGACATTTCAAATAAGCGCTGGCATAGGCGAGCAGCGCAAAGCTGGCGGCGTGCGATTCCGGAAACCCATACAACGCGAAGGAAGTGATGGAAAGAATGATCTGCTCCTGCGCTTCGTGCGAGATGCCGTTCTTCTCCATGCCGGCGCGCAGCCGGGTTTCGATGTCCCGCATACGTTTTTCCGAACGTTTAAAACCCATCGCCCGCCGCAGTTCTTCCGCTTCACCCCCGGTGAAATTGGCCACCACCATCGCCATTCGCAACAGCTGTTCCTGAAAAAGGGGAACCCCCAGGGTACGTTTCAGCACCGGTTCGAGCGAAGGATGGGGATAGGTCACCTCCTGCCGTCCCTGTCGCCGCTGAATGTACGGATTCACCATCTGCCCGACGATCGGCCCGGGACGGATGATCGCAACCTGCACCACCAGATCATAAAAATGTTGCGGACGCAGCCGTGGCAGCGACGACATCTGCGCCCGGCTCTCGATCTGGAACATGCCGATGGTATCCGCCTTCTGCAAAATGGGATACACCGTGGGATCATCCGGCGGCAGATGCGCGAGATCGACGTCTGTTTGGTAATGCTCGCGAATGAGTTCGATCGAATCTTCCAGCACGGCCATCATGCCCAAGCCGAGCAGATCAACTTTCACAATGCCGAGATCGGCGCAGTCTTCCTTGTCCCACTGCACGACCACCCGGCCCGGCATGGAGGCCGGCTCGAGCGGCACGACAGAATCCAGTTGTCCCTGGCACACCACCATGCCCCCGGAATGCTGTCCGAGATGGCGCGGCAAATCCTGCACCGCGACGCATAGCTCGGAATATTTCCGCAGACGCGGATGCGTCAGGTCGAGTCCGGCATCGCGGAAGCGATGGTCGAACGCGTCGTTCGCATCGCGATATTCCCAGGCGTGAACTGCGGCGGAAACTTTATCCAGCATCTCCGGATCGAACCCCAGAACTTTCCCCATTTCGCGGGCTGCCATGCGGCTGCGATAGGTAATCACATTCGCCGTCATGGCCGCGCCACGTTCGCCATAACGCTGGTAGAGATATTGAATCACTCGCTCACGCTGGTTGCCGCTGGGTAAATCGAGGTCGATATCGGGCCACTCGCCGCGTTCTTCCGAAAGAAAACGCTCAAACAGAAGTTCCATACCGACGGGATCGACTGCGGTAATCCCCAGCGAATAGCAAACCGCGCTGTTGGCGGCTGAACCACGTCCTTGCACCAGAATTTTCTGTTCGCGGCAGAAACGCACCAGGTCCCAAACGATAAGAAAATATCCGGCCAAATCGAGTTTCTGGATCAGCGCCAGTTCGCGATCAATCTGCCGCCGCGCACGGGCGTGCAAGTCCTTTGCCGCCCGGCCATAGCGTTGCTGAAATCCTTCGCGGGTGCGCTCCCGCAGAAACGACATCATGGTTTCCCCTGCGGGCACGGGATACCGGGGAAACTGGTATCCCAGGTCTTTGAGCGAGAATTCCAGCCGGGCGGAAAGTTCGGCGGTAATGGCGATGGCCTCGGGCAGATCGGCAAAAAGCTTTTGCATTTCCTCCGGTGATTTCAGATGCCTCTCCGAATTGCGCGAGAGCAGGCGTCCGGCAGTGGCCAGAGTGCGCCGATGGTGCAGCGCCGTGAAAACATCGCATAACTCACGCTGTTTTGGGGTGGCATAGCAAACTCCGTTGGTGGCCAGCAGCGGAAGTTTCAGCGAGTGAGCGATCTCGACGGCAACGCGGTTGCGCGCTTCCTGTGCGCGATGAAAGTGGCGTTGCAGTTCCACGTATACATTGTGTCGACCGAAGATTTCCACCAGCCGTTCGACCGCGTGGCGTGCCTCCTCCATGCCTCCGCGAGCGAGCGTCATGGCGAGTGGGCCATCCTCGCCGCCCGTCAGGCAGATGAGTCCGGCGGAGTGTTCCTGCAGTTCCGCTTCGCAAACCGCGCCTTCACCCTTGGCGGCCCGCAGCTTCATGGCGGTGATCATGCGGCAGAGATTCTGATATCCGTGGCGGGTGGCAACTAAAAGCGGCAGGCGGCAGCAAGCATGCATGGATCCTTCGCTGCGCTCAGGATGACAGCTGTGGGGCCCAGACGCCCCACAAAACACTGTCACCTCTGCTCCAATATGTGCCCTGATCTTTGCCTTCTTCGCTGCCATATGAAAACGCGGCGATCCGTAAAACCCGTCGCGGTCGAGCAAGGCCATCGCCGGCATGTTCATTTGCGCGCAGGCTTCAATCAAGTGCTCCGGCAGAGAAGCACCTTCGAGAAAACTGAACGCAGAACGGGAATGAAGCTCGATGTACATGGAAGCCGGAGTCGGGAGTCAGGACAGGAGTCCGTAACCAGCGCTCAGCAATCAGCGGACTCCTGACTGCTCTAGTCGTACGCTCCCTCCAGCACCCATCGTCCTCCCAGCAGATCGCGCACCAGACGGTAGAGCGTGATTTCATTTTCTCTCTGTACCGCGATGTCCCACTCGTCTCGCGCCCAGCCTTCCTGTTCCCACCAATCTCCCGAGGAGCGCCAGGGCCCCGCCGCCCACACAATCTCCCCGCCCATTTCCTGGCGCCGTGGACAAGTAATCTGTGTCGGCCGACCCTCCCACATAGTGACCGCAACGGCGAGCGGAGGACGGAAAATTCGCAAGGCCGTCACCAGGTCTTCGTTCGCTTTTTGCCCTGCCGGCTTTTCTTCCGATTCGCCGAAAACAAAGCGCCGCATACGAAATCCGTCCCGACGATGCGTATCCAGCAGTTGCAGCGATCCCACTTTTTCTTCTCCGACAATTCCGGCAATTCTCCCTAACGTGAGCTCCAGCCTTTCTGGCTCGGGCGTAGGCGGCAGAAAAAGCCCGCCCTGCGCGGAGCGCGGATGAGCCGGTTCAGCGGCCAGATAAATTTTGGTAATCGGCGCGCCCGGCGGATACGCCTTCAAATCCAGTTGCAGCAATTTGAGAAAGGTTCGAGAATCCAGCAGCGGCACCGGAAGCCGCAGCGTGCGGCAAAACCGGGCTTTGCCAGGCTGGGCGGATCGAAGACTCGTCCCTGTACAATCCGTCGCGCTTTCTTCCCGGTATCCGTTTGCCAGTTCCAACTCCAGCCGCAACTCTTGGGTTGCCAGAGCCTGCGCGCTCAGACGCGCGCATAACTGCTCCAGCATCCGGCTCAGCAAAAACGCCAGCGGTTCCAGCAATACCAGCGGATATTCCAGTTCCACCGCCTCCTCAAACACCGGTGGAGGTTCGGCCGGAACCAGCGTCCGCGAGGTTGCTCCGCGGGCCAGTTTCTGCAAATAGATTCCTGCTTGCCCCATGCGTTCGCTCAGCCCCACATCGGGCAACCCCGCCAGATCGCGCAAACTGCGCACGCCCCAACCATGAAATGTTTCCAGGATTCCTTCCACTGGCTGGTCTTTGACCACACGGAGAACCTCAACCGGCAAACTGCCCAACTGCTCGGATTCGTTGCCTTCCGCGATCACAGTCAGACCGGAAAATCCGTGAGCGGCGAGGACGGCGGCATCCATATTGCTTGCAACCGCGACGCGCGCCTCGAATCCAAGTTCGGAAGTGCGCCGCGCGAGACTGCGGGCAATTGTTCGCGGCGAACCGAATAACGGTTGCAATCCGGCAAGATCCAGCACCATCGTGTCCTGTCCGGCATCTTCCACTCGCGGTGAAAAAGACTGCGCGCAATCGAGCAGCGCGGCATGTGCGGCAGATTCCTGTAACAAAGACCGGGCGCGTAACACCAGGCCGCTGCAAACCTCCACTTGCAACTTCGTCATCCCTGGATTCACCCCCGCCCGGCGTGCCGGCTCATTCACCGCCAGGACTTTTTGCAGCGGAGCTTTGCCTTCCAGCACCACCAGCGGCTGTAATCGCAACTCAGGCTCGACGCGCAGCCATGCCTCCACGGCAAAATCAGGAACGAAGATACAGGCAAAGGCTCGCATTGGTTCTGTTATCCGCTTGTGGTGAAAAAGCTCTCAGCTTTCAGCCATCAGCTCTCAGAAATTATCCTGCGCATATTGCTTTGTCTTGAATGCAGTAGTTACGGAATGAACTGGTTTCTTCAGCCGCGAGCGTAGAATTTCTCCTTCCACGGAAAATCCCTCCAGAAGTTGCGCATGCGCCGGAATTTCATGGGCGGCGGAAGCCGCGATCTTCCTGGCGGCAGATTCGGCATGGCTGAAGCCATGCCCTCCCACGGCGCTATCGGAGGCTTTTGCAAGATCAGCTGACGGCTGACAGCTGAAAGCTGAAAGCTTATTTGCGAACGATCGACAATCAACGACGAACGACTGCTTTTTCACCTTCATCAGCAGCGCAGCACAAGTCTGTGCGCACGGCGCCGGAGTGATCACCAGCAACACCGTAGGCGTATGTTCCACCGCGCGCTGAAAGCGAAACCAGGAAGTCAGCGGGATGCGGCGGGCGGTCCGGAACGGTACCCCACCCAGATCGATGGCCACCAAACCAAAGCCGCCGCTTTGCAATAGAAGATCGGTGACACGCAACGCTTGCTCGACGGCCGGCGCGAGTGGTGATCTGTCGACAACATTCTCTGTGCCTCTGTATCTCCGCGGTGAGTTCTTAGAAAATGAATCACACCGTACCCACAACAATCTTTCAAAATCCACTCCTGCCGCGGCCGCTGACTCAGGGTCGAACATGTCACTGGTATCCACCAGCGCGCAGGCTTCTTGCCGATTCGTTGCGGCTGCCAATGCAGCCAGTAATACACTCGTCCTTCCGGAAGAAGCGGACCCGCAAATTTCGCTCAGGCATCCGCGGGGCAAGCCTCCGGCCAGTGCGTCCAGTTCACGCACGCCGCTGGAAACCATTTCCGGCGCGGGCCGCACTGCCAGTCGTGAGGCCGGAGCAACCTCGGCAAGCTGGGCCACGCCCGACAATCTCTCCAAAACCGATTGGGGCGGTTTTCGCTCAGTGGCAAAAATGGGCTCGCCCGCCAGAGAAAAAAGTGGAGAAGACAACATAAAGACTCTCGCGTTTCAGTACCCTATAGAATTTTTGAATTCAACTTTCCGCATATTTTCGCTTTTTCTTCGCCATTTGATTTTGCTACGAATTGGCGTGCTTGTCAAGCGTTCAAAAGGTCGTGGGTGCAGCATCCTGAAACCGCTTTAGATTGAGCAATCGCGGGCGTGGCAAAGGTCTTTCCGTGCCCTGCCCGTTTGTTATAATCAAGGCCTGCGCAGTGGCGCTATCGTCTAACGGTTAGGACACGGCCCTCTCAAGGCCGGTATACGGGTTCGATTCCCGTTAGCGCTACCAACTCCCTCGCGTTATCCCCTTAGGGCATGGCGGTAGACGACCCTTGGTGGCCCCTTGCCGGTTGAGCGTGGGGTATTGGAGAGTAAGGCAAAGGTTATAATCAATGAAATTTCGCCACCGCGAGGAGATTCCCGTGGGCCAGCGTGAAAGGCCAACGCCTTCACCAATTAGTACAAAAAATCCTAAGCGCCGCCCAAGCTCCAGTTCGAAACCCAACCAAGCCATCCGGCAGTCGATCCTGCAAATCATGCCCCTGCGGGACCTTGCTACTTGGGCGGCGATCTTCTTTGCGGCTTTGCTGGCTTACTGGCCCGCGCTCCGCGGTGGTTTGCTTTGGGATGATGACGCCCACGTTACTTCCCCGGCTCTGCAGTCTCTCCACGGCCTGTGGCGCATCTGGTTCCAACTGGGCGCCACCCAGCAATACTATCCGCTCCTGCATAGCGTTTTCTGGATCGAACATCGTTTCTGGGGAGACGCCGTGCTGGGCTACCATCTTGCCAACCTTACCCAGCACGCCGTGTCAGCCTGTCTGGTAGTGCTGATCGTCCGGCGTTTTAAACTGCCCGGCGCCTGGCTGGCCGGCTGCATTTTTGCCTTGCACCCGGTGTGCGTGGAAGCGGTGGCATGGATCTCAGAACAAAAGAGCACTCTTTCCGGAGTCTTCTATCTGGCTTCGGCGCTGGCTTACCTGCATTTCGACCGGAGCCGGCGACGATCGCACTATCTATGGGCACTGGGATTGTTTTTTCTGGCCCTGCTCAGCAAGACCGTGACCGCCACTCTTCCTGCCGCCCTGCTCGTGGTCTTTTGGTGGCAGAGGGGGCGTGTAGACTGGCGGTGCGACGTGCGGCCTCTACTCCCGTGGTTCGCACTGGGCGTGAGCGCCGGCTTCTTCACCGCCTGGGTTGAGAGGACGTACATTGGCGCCGAGGGCGCGAGCTACGAACTGACTTTGGTCCAACACGTTCTGCTGGCGGGCCGCATCCTCTGGTTTTATGCGGGCAAGATCGTGTGGCCCTCGAATCTGATATTCTCCTACCCACATTGGCAGGTGGATCCCGCGGTCTGGTGGCAGTCTCTCTACCCGCTCGGCGTCCTGGCCTTGGTGGCCGGACTTTTGGCCCTGGCCCAGCGTCCGGATGGGGGTGCCCGGCGGGGTCCGTTGGCGGGCCTTCTCATCTTCGGTGGGACCCTGTTTCCGGTGCTCGGGTTCCTACACGTTTTCCCCTTCAAGTACTCCTACGTCGCCGACCACTTTCAGTACCTGGCCAGTTTGGGAATCATCGTGCCCGGGGCGTGCCTGCTGACGCAGAGCATGCGGTGGATCTCATCAAGCAGAACGGCCGGCAGTACGGCCGGGGTCGTGTTGCTGGCGGTTCTCAGCCTGTTGACCTGGCGACAAAGCGCTCTCTACCGCGATAGCGAGACCCTCGACCGAGCCACGCTGGCACGTAATCCGGACAGTTGGATGACCCACAACAATCTGGGAATTGCCCTGGCGCAAACACCGGGACGACTGACGGAAGCGGTCGCCGAGTTCCAGGCCACGCTGCGAATTTACCCGGATCATGCAAAGGCACACATGAACCTGGGCAACGCTTTTTCGCAAATGCCAGATCGCCTGCCCGACGCGATTACCGAGTACCAGACCGCATTGCGGCTCCAGCCGGGCCTTTGGCCCGCGCACCACAACTTGGGAATTGCCCTTTTGCAAATGCCGGACCGGCTGCCCGACGCGATCACCGAATTCCAAGCCGCACTGCGGCTGCAACCGGATGACGCCCAGACCCACCAGTTCCTGGCATACGCTCTGGCACAAACTCCCGGCAGGCTGCCCGACGCGATCGCCGAATACCAGGCGGCGCTGCGCATTCATCCGGACGACCCGGAGATACACATGAGCTTGGGAAATGCCTTGGCGAGCCTGCCCGACCAGCGCCAGGCAGCCATCGCACAGTTCGAGGCGGTGCTGCAAGCCCAGCCCGACTCCGAAACGGCGCGGCAATCGATTGAACGGTTGCGGGCGCTCGACGCTCAACCACCACATTAGAGAATCGCCGGACTGGGGATTTGGAAGGCGTGACCTGTAGCCCGAGATGAACGACTCTAGTAGGAGGGTTCCGAGCGGGATACAATGAGGCGCGCAATTGGGACATGGTCTGGTGCCCGGATGCCGTTGGTGGAGGAGGTTACGCAATGAGAAAAGTGATGCTGCTCGTGATCCTCATTGCCATGGGCGGGCGGGCGGCCGCAAGCACTCCCGACGGGATAGCGGATTTCTATGTGGCCACCGATGGCAACGATTCCTGGAGCGGTACGCTGCCAGCCCCGAATTCTTCGCATACGGATGGCCCCTTTGCCTCTTTGGCCCGAGCGCAAATTGCAGTCCAAGGCTTGGCCGGGACTAAACCGGTCACGGTCATGGTCCGGGCGGGAACCTATTATCTTGCGCTGAGCGCGACGAATCCCGGCACATTGTTGTTGGGATCCAGGGACTCCGGCACCTCTACCCAGAGAGTGACCTGGGAGAATTATCCCGCTGAAACCCCGATTGTCAGCGGAGGTATACCGGTCTCGGGAACACCCGGCCTGGGCCTCACGTGGACAAACCTCTCCGGCAATCTATGGCAGGTTCAACTGCCTACCCGTATTCAACCTTTCGAATACCTGTTCTATAACGGTGAGCGGCGCTTGCGCGCTCGCCTGGAAGAGTCGGTTGGCATCGGCTACTACATGAGCGGTGGGTCTTGTATTTCCACCCAAACCAGTCAGCCGGTAGACAGTTCCTTCTGTAATCTCGGGACGTTCCTGAAGGTCGCGGGAACCGTTCCGCAAAATCGTTCGACGTGTACGGTTCAGCACAGCTCCTCGGACGGGAAGGGTCACACCAAATGCCTGGATCGATTCATCTACAAAGACAGTGGGCCCGACCCAATCGTCAACTGGGCAAATCTGAACGGCATTTATACGGGAAATACCGCAGCGCCGTGCCAGCCGGATTCCTCCAACCCTTACCCGGTTGGCGATGTGGAGTTGATACTTTTTGACTCCTGGACCGTGGACGTGATGCGGATTCAGTGTATCGACACCAAAGGGAAGGTCATCTATTTCACGCCGAACGCGACCAAGGGGGGTAAGCCGCTGGTTTATAACTTCTTTGGTCCAACAGTGGGTCATCGATATGTGGTCGAAAATGCGAAAGAGGCTTTTCAGGCCGCCGCATCTGCAGATCAGACCGGTTTGTGGTTTCTTGATCGCTCCACCACGCAGTGGACCCTGAATTATCTGGCCAACCCAGGCGAGAACCCGAATCAGGACACCGTGGTGATTCCGCAGTTGGGAGGCGTCATCCCGGGAGCTCCAGCGAAAGACTATATCGGCGCAAGCTTGCTATCGGCGCCCAACACCAACGGCCTGGGCATTCTCAGCAACCTGACCTTCAGCGGCCTCACCTTCGAAGTGGATGACTTTATCCCTTCTGCAGAGGGATTCAACAACGACATCGATGCGGAGTTGACCGTTCCGCAAGCGATTGACTGCGAGAGTTGCCAGAATGTGACCTTGGATAATGTGACCGTGAGGCACACCTCGACGTCCGGCATTTTGATCGCTTCCAGTTCGGGAGCTTCCGGGCCCGCAGCGTCTGGCGATACCATCCGAAACTCGACTTTCTACGACATTGGGGACAGTGGAATCCGGATCGGTCACATGCCTGGTGGCAACGATCAGGCACAAAGTGTGGTCAACAACATTCTGGTGCAGAACAATCTGATTCAGGGCTACTCTCGTGTTTTCCCGGATGGCGAGGGAATCGCCCAGGGGAACGGTCACGACATTCAATACCTTCACAATGGTATCAACGATGGTTATCACGCCGGAATCTCCGTCTGCCTGCTGGGGTGCGGACCGGTGAAGGTGAACGGGAACAACATCGTCAGCCAGTACAACCACATTTGGGACGTCATGCAAGGAATCACCAACGACGGAGGAGCACTGTACTATGACGTGGGGTCTAAAGCCGGCAGCGGCACGGGGAATGTAATCTCCCACAACCTGGTCCATGGCGTCACGGACGCTTCGATCATTGATACCGTGCTCTATGCAAAGGGATACGGCGGGGAGGGCATTTACCTGGACCACGGATCCGCGGGTGTACAAGTGAATTACAACGTCGTGTACCGCGTTTCCGCCAGCACCATTTACATGTACGAAGGCCCGACCGTAAGCCTGGCGCCCACTCCCGACACGTTCCTGAGCAACATCCTGGCCTACGGCCGTTTCGCGATGTTCGAACAGTTCCGGCCATGGCCGCAAGGCTGCGCAACCGGGCAACTGGGAGTCCAAATTAACGTCAGTAGCAATATTCTCTATTTCGACCGCAGCGATTTGTCGACTCCCCCGTTTTACGTCGTTCAAGGGTGCGCCGACTCGTGCGGTTTGGATTACAACCATTTCCAGAACTTCCAGAACAACGCTTACTGGAGAACAGATGGAGGGTTTTCCAGCGACCTCAATGCGTTTCACATCTTGAAAGATCCGCCACCGCCCTCCAAGGCAGGGGTTTGTGAAAACAAGCCAGCGCCCTGGGATTCTCTCGCTTTCGATACCCAGTCGAACGGCGTTCAAGGATGGCAAAACGGAATGCCCTTGGTGAATGGCCAACCTTTGTCCATGAACGAGGATTCGGGGGGCACGGTGTCCTTCAACCCGAATTTTAGCAACACCGGAAACCCCAGCGATTACCTGTTGTCGAGTCCTCCCCCAATCTCGGGATTCGACTATCAGCAGACGAATGACACCATCAAACTGGCGGGGCGCACCAGCGGCACCAATCCGGGCAAGGTTCCACCCACTTTTCCAACCTACGCTTACACCGACTTTTAGCTGGGCAGCATCTCAAAGCTCCCTGCGACGCTCCAGCTGCTTGTAAAAGACCAGCGAATACACCACGGGAATCCGTGCTAAACGGGCGAGGTTATCGGGGGCCGGGGAAGATGTGTTGATTCTGCCTTAATGCCGCGGTTCGGTTTCTTTCAGGATGGTCGCGAAGTTGCGCCCCCCGAACGCGAACGCCTGCTCCACCCGTCCGGTGACGGCAACTTTGGTGCCGGTTCCAGGAACCCCGAAATGCTCGCTGAAGACCCACATGGCGCCGGTGCCATCGTCGATTTCAAAAACTCCGTTTCCCAAAGCTCCGAAAGAATCCATCACGCGGCCCGCAATCGTGATTTCCCTGCCCGCGTAGCGCCCGGGATCAAGATTGATTTTGGCAATACTCTCGCGCGGCGGACATCCCGCCAGCAGCATCGTCCCAGCAATGATGAGCAATACGGAAAGCCAGGTAAAACGCATATCAGTCACATGGGCCTCCAAAATTCTCGCCGCGTTGGTGTAAACCCGGCGCAGACACGCAAGTTGCGATTTCGCCCTTCTCGAGTAGAACGCCCACCAAGGAATTGGCCTCCAGATCCGGTGAAAACAATCGTGCTGAGCATTGCCTCAAACTCCGTTCCGGCGTGATACTTGATTTGGCTCAGAATCCTATGTCCATTTCGATGAAGAGGCTTCTCCCCATACTTCTGCTCCTCGGCGTTGCGTTGGCTGCGTCAGAGATCCGAATTGATCCCCTGCCAGCGCCCACTACCAACAATGCGGTCGCAGGTTTCAAAGCGCATAACCAGGCTTTGATTTTCTCGTTCATGGGGATGGGACCGAAGAAGACTGCCGATGCGATCAGCGCCACTTCCTATGCGCTCGACCTAAGCGCGGGAACGTGGTCCAGCATCCATCCCGTCCCGGGGACCACTGGACGGATCGCCGCCCTGGCCGCGAGCGCTCGCGATCAGGTTTTCCTCTTCGGGGGGTATGTGGTGAACGAGCGTGGCGCCGGCATGGCCGTCCCGGACGTAAGCGCCTACGAACCGCCTCGCGATCGCTGGCTTCGAGAAGCGGACATCCCGGTGCCAGTAGGGGATGCCATTGGCGGCACCTATGAAGACCGCTATATCTATCTGGTGGGAGGACGATCGAACGACCGCATCGTGCCTGACGTGCAGGTTTACGACGCAGAGAAGGACCGCTGGTCGAAGGCCACGCCGCTTCCCGGCACGCCGGTATTCGGTCACGCCGGCGCCCTGGTCGACGATACCATTGTCTACGTGGGAGGGGCGGCCACAAACCCAGCAGGAAGCGGCCCTAGATATGTTCCCTCCGACGAGAGCTGGATGGGAAAAATCAACCACCACGACCGCAACAAAATCGAATGGACCAAGCTGCCGCCACATCCGGGGGCAGCGAATTTTCGCATCGCTGCCGGAGGTTCGGAAAGAGACAAAAAGATCTACTTTACCGGTGGCTCCGACAATCCCTATGACTTCAACGGCGTGGGGTATAACGGAAAACCAGCCGAGCCGTCTCCCGTCACATTTGCCTTTAACCTGCGGACCGGCAAGTGGGAAACCATGAACGACAACACGCCCAACCCTGCCATGGACCATCGCGGATTGATTGCCACTTCCGAAGGCTTGGTGGTGGTAGGCGGAATGGAAAAGGCGCAGCAGGTCACCGCGCGAGTGAGCATCCTGCCGACCGCGGCCAAAACGAAGTAGGTCCCCGATGTCCGCTTAAGAGCTACCGCGCTCTCGCCAGCACCAGAGTCACGTCATCGGGCTGTTCGTTGGCCCCGATCCAGTCATCGACCGCGGCGGTCACAATCTCGCTGATCCGCGCCAGCGGTAAGCTCCGGTGTTCGCGGATCAGGTCGATCAAGCGCGGTTCGCCAAATTCTCCGAAATCATTTTCCGGTTCCGTGACTCCGTCGCTGTACGCCACGAAAATGTCTCCCGGACGAAGCTGGACAGACCCTTCGGGATAAACCTGCTCATCGAAGAGCCCGACCACGGTTCCTCCCGTGTCGAGCCTGCGGATCGTCTCATCCTGGCTCATGACGATGGGGGGAAGATGCCCGCCATTGCTGTAAGTCAGTGCGCGCGATGCGCCATCATAGATGGCCAGAAACAGCGTAGCGTACTTTTCCGCGGGAGTGCTCTCGTACAGCTGATGATTCAGCATAGCCAGCAGGGCGCCGGGCGAAACCGCCGCGCCGCTTAGCCCCGAAGCCAGCACCACTCTTGATCCCGCCGCAGCTCCGACCGTGGCGGGATGCTGCGGGGTTGGAGCCCGCTCCAGGCTGTAGGCGCGGACCGCCGAGTGGATGGTCGCCATCAGCAATGCCGCAGAAATTCCTTTCCCACTGATGTCCCCCACCGCCAGGATCAGCCGGTCGGAGTCCTGCGTCAAAAAGTCGTAGTAGTCTCCGCTGACGGTCCGCGCCGGGCGGCAGAATCCGTGCACTTCCAGCGACGACAGTTGCGAAATCTGCCGCGGAAACAACTGCGCCTGCACTTCCTGAGCGATCACCAACTCGTTTTCCATCCTCTGTTTTTCCTTCTGCTCCTCAATCAATTGTTCCAGCGACTCGGTCATCGAATTGAAGGAATTCGCCAGGGTTGCGATTTGATCGTTGGATCGGACCGGGATGCGGTGCCGGAAGTCTCCGCGGTTCACGTGCTGGGTGCCATCGTACAGCTGGGCCACTGCCCCGGTAACCGTGCGGGTGAGGCGGGTGCCAATGATCAGCGCCACCAGTTCAATCATGGCAAACACAATGGCCGCGAACAGCAAGCCGAATTCAATCGCCGGGGCAAACTCCCCGAGGGCGCTGAAAAGCCGGTCGTAGAGTTTGGAGACCCGGGTCTGGACGCTGATTCCCGCGGGGCCGGACGTGTCCCCGGTTTCCCAGTTCACCACGTACACGGTGGTGACGAATGTGACCGTGCGGTCCATGCTCCGCGTGGGCGGAGGCACAGTGCCGGCGGTGAACGTCGGCTTGAGCGGCTCCTTGCCCGTGTCCAGCACGACCTCGCGGCCGGACCGCTGCTGCATCGTGATGATGACGGGAGAACTCTGCTCCGAGGCACGTAACCCCGGTTTCGGCGCCTGCGACAGATCCACATTGTGCAGGCTGAGGCCAGAAGTATAGAGCGCAATTTCGCCCAGGTTGGTTGCCAGTTCCTGCAGCAACCGTTGGTCAAACGGCTCGCTGGAAAGCACGGCCAAGGTCTTTCCATTGACGGTTACGCTTTCCATGGCGCGCAGAAAGAGCCGGTCGTGATCGCGCACCACGTTGCGGAAACCTCCAGTCAGTCGGGCTGGAAGCGTGGGCGGCGGGAAACTTGCACCCGCCGGATTCGTATCCAGAATCAGTTTCCGATCGAGCCAGACGCTGGTTTTGCGGTCGGGCCACGTCTTCTCCGACGCATGCAGAAACTTGCTGGCAGTGGCTTCCCGCAGCTCGCCACCTTCCATCTGCGCGGCCAGCTGATGAGCAATCGCCAAGTTGGATGCGTCCAGGCTCTTGAGCTCGGAATTCAGTTCGCTGGTCACGATGAAGGTGGCAAACTGACCGGCAAATAGATAAAAGGAGCCCAGCGCCAGCGCAACCAGCAGAACCACCGGAATCACGCCAATGAAGACGTAGGTCACGATCAGGCGATTGCGCAGCCGCCACAGCATTTTGGCTTTGAGCCAGCGGAAGGCGAGAAACGAGAACAGGACGATCACAACAATGCTGAGAAAGGTGATCCAGCCCGAGAGATTTTCTCCGAACCGGAGCTTCAGCGCCGAGCAGCACGCCTGGATCACGGCAAGCAGAGCGTCCAACCCAAGCAGGTACCACGCGGCGAACGCCACCTTGCTGGTGGGCAGCAGACCGGCCCGTGCCAGCCTGAGCCGAAAATAACGGTAGGACCACCGTGTCATGCACTCGAATTATAGACGGGCGGCAGCGCGGAAACGAAGCATGCGCAGCGGCTTCAGGATTTGCTCAAATCTCCGGATAGAAATCGAAAAACGCGTCCACGCTGGTCTTCAGTTGCTTCTCAATCTCTTCCTTACTGCCTTCGAGGATGTGCATGGCGACGTGGGCCTTGCCACCATTTTTTAGCCTCACGGTTGCATCGCCCACCTCGGCGAGATCTTCCGAAGGCAGCAGCCTCAAGCCATATACTAATGTCAGGTTCGCCATGGATTCATTGTATATTCGGCGCCGGGCCCGGTATTTTCCCCCGGTGTGCCTGTTACAATTTCCTCGTGCTCCGAAAAACCCTGGCAATTCTGGCGGGGCTTGGGTTAACGCAGATCGCTTTTTCCCAGCAGCCTTCGCAACCGCAGGTCAAGGTTAATGTTCTGAATGTCTGTGCGCCCTCGGTCGAGGAGCAGCAACAAATTGCCTCTGCCCTTTCGCGTATCCCCAAGCAGCCCACGTTCAGCCCGGATTTCGAGATCGACCGTGGACGTTCCACCCTTGACGAGAATCCGGGCTTGCTGCAGAGCGGCAGCACGCCGGCAGCCCCGGGATCAGAGACCGCTGCCTGGGTTCGGATTCGCCACGAATTTTCCGGTCAGACAATGTTGTCCACGATTCAGTATTCCTTCAGCGTTGACAAGCGAAGCATGGTCGAAACGCTGGTATTTCATGTGCGCGACCCGAAAGATCTGCTGGAGATTGCCATCGAGGACGGCGCATCGGCGGTAACCACACCAGCCACCATGCTGGCTACGAATACGCCGGTTCACCGTATCAGGCTTGAGCGCTTCGGCAAGTCGTCGACGGTGCTGGCTCGCTGTGCTGGAACCGAGAATGCTCCGCCGCCCGATCAGAGCGCTTATGAACCCCTGTTTCAGGACGCGTCGAAAATAATGGAGCACTACCGCACACTCCTTGCGGCGCGCAGCACCGTGCCGCAGGAATTGGCGCGGGTCGGATCAGGAGCGGTCAAGCCGGCGGCGAAACCTGCCGCAGAAAAGATGCCCGCGGCGTCCTCGCCAAAGTAGCAGACCGGCGCTGCCCGGCATGCTTCTGCGGCGGAACAGAATCGAAAGCTCGCAGTCAGCAATCTAAGAACAAGCTATGGATAACCTTCGCAACGTCGTTATCATCGGTTCGGGCTGTGCCGGACACACCGCCGCACTCTACACCGCGCGCGCCAATCTTAAGCCGCTGGTCATTGAGGGCCATGAGCCCGGCGGCCAGCTCTCGCTCACCACGCTGGTAGAAAATTTCCCCGGCTTCCCGGACGGCATTCAGGGGCCGGAACTGATCGACAACATGCGCAAGCAGGCATCGCGCTTCGGCGCGGAATACCAGCACGGCCACCTGACCAGCGCCGACCTCAGCCAACGTCCCTTCAAGATTCACGTAGGCCACCACGTGATTCACGCGCGCACCCTGATCATCGCCAGCGGCGCATCGGCGCGCTGGCTCGGCCTGCCCAGCGAGCAAGCATTGATCGGCCACGGCGTCTCTTCTTGTGCCACGTGCGACGGTTTCTTTTTTACCGGCAAGGAAATCGCGGTGATTGGCGGCGGCGATTCCGCCATGGAAGAAGCCATTTTCCTCACCCGTTTCGCCACCAAGGTCACGCTGATTCACCGCCGCGATCAGTTCCGCGCCTCCAAGATCATGCTGGATCGCGCACAAAAGAACGAGAAGATTCAGTTCCTCCTCGATACCGTGGTGGAAGACGTCGGCGACGTTTCCAAAAAAGAAGTCACGCACCTGAAGCTGCGCAACGTAAAGACCGGCAAAGTCTGGGACCTGCCGGTCAGCGCAATGTTTTTGGGGATCGGCCACACTCCCAACGCCAAAATTTTCGACGGCTTGCTTGATACCGACCAGGACGGTTATCTGAAGACCACTGGCTACGTGCACACCCGTGTGCCCGGCGTCTACGCCTGCGGCGATGTGCAGGATCGCCGCTACCGGCAAGCCATTACCGCCGCCGGCACGGGATGCATGGCGGCGCTTGAAGCGGAGAAATTTCTGGAAGACCACGAACACTGAGACCAATCGGCGACGCCGATCTTGCGGAAGGAACCTATGTCACAGACGCCAGCTTGCCCTCATGTGAAAGAAATCCGCAAAGTCAAGCCCGGCGGCAAAGGTTGCAAGGAATGCCTTGAGATGGGAGACACCTGGGTCCATGTGCGCCTGTGCCTGATCTGCGGCCACGTCGGCTGCTGCGATTCTTCCAAGAACAAGCATGCCACCAAGCACTTCCACCAGACCACCCACCCCATCATGCAGTCGTTTGAGCCGGGCGAGGACTGGCGCTGGTGTTACGTTGACGAAATCTACGTGGGATAGTTTGGTCGGATCAGCGCGCCCCGAGGCGGTCGGAGATACTCACTTCTGCAAATATTCGGCCATGCCCCATCCGCCACGGAGAAAAATGAAATCTAACAGCCCGTCCGAGTTGAAATCCCCAACCACAATGCCCAGTTCTCCGTTGTCAGGACCACCGGGAAGTTGAATCTGCTTCTCGCTTTGAAAGGTTCCGTCGCCATTGCCGTTCATGAGATAAAAATTGAAATTACCCTGGTCTTGCGACACGATCAGGTCTGTCTTGTCATTGGAGTAGAAATCCCCGGCCGCAAACGAAAAACCCTTATCCTGGCCGGCATTGTAGTATACCGGGGCCTCAAAGGTCCCGTTGCCGTTTCCCAGCAAGATGCCTATTTGCGAATCGTTGCAAAACGCCAGGTCCAATTTCCCGTCTCGGTTGAAGTCGCCCACCAGCATTGGTGGGCCAAACAAACACACTCCAGACGTCGAGGTGACTTCCACAGGGTTCTGAAAAGTCCCATCTCCATTTCCCATTAGAGCCCAGATCCCCCCGTCTCCTGCGTCAACTGCCAAGTCCAGGTTTCCATCGCCATTAAAATCTGCAGCCACGATATTCAATGCTGCTTGGCTGTAATTTACCAGGTGGGTGAACGTTCCGTCCCCATTGCCCAGGAAAATTGAGATGAGTCCGTTATCCGTGTCGGCCACAGCCACGTCGAGCTTTCCGTCACCGTTGAAGTCACCGACGGCAAATTGTGTGGTAACCGCGAAATCGCCGAATTGTGAACCGAATTTGAAGCCACCCTTACCGTTCCCCAGTTCGACGGTTGCGTATGTTGGAGGATAGTTCTGGTAATCCCCGTCTGAGAACATGACGTCGACATTCCCGTCATTGTTGAAATCTCCGGACGCGATTCCCCCCAACTCAAAGTACCCTGTTGAAACGACCCGCCCACGGTTGAACCTGCCACTCCGACTGCCTAAGTTAACGATGATATCTTGTGGAATCCCATCCCCCTGCACCAAATCCAAATTGCCGTCGTGATTAACGTCCGTAGTGACCAGATAGGCAACCTCACCCTGCTTCTCGCTGCCGTACGAGTAAGGCGACTGCAAGTCCAGACTTTGCCTTGCCTTGTGCACTTCGACCAATCCGTAGCTAGAACTTGACTCCCCGCCATCTGGATGAGGATTGGTCACCGTAACAAAGCCTGCCGTCGGTTTCCTTACGTCCGACGCCAGAATCTTCGCCTGAAGCTCCCGCGACGAAATATACTTTGTCTTGCGGTGGCTTCGGTTCCAGTTCACCACGGCACCCGGCACAAAGTTAGCTCCGTATACTGTAAGCACAAACGGGCCCCGTCCTGGTTCGACCGCTGAGGGACTTACCGGAGCCGTTACGGTGGGGACTGGATTAGCGGCGAAAGCGCTCGCTACAAGCAAACAGACGGCGACCACGCTAGAAACGATCCGGAAATATCCTGCACGGGCGGAGCCTGCCCTGAGCGAAGTCGCAGGGACGCCCACGCCTACATCGTTCATGGTTCAACTCCGAAAAGAACGTCTCAAGCGGGGGAGTATCAGCGGCCAGCTTTTGGCCGGGATTCCACTGTAGCATAGGGACGGCGGCGGCGCACCAATAAACGAGGTATGCCATGGGCAGCTTCGAACTCGTCGAAGAACTCCCTCGCGGGCCGTGTCTTACCCTTTTTCGCATCCTCCAGGCCCTGGCGAATGCTCTCCTCTACTTCGGCGCAGGCGGCAATGTCGAGCAGTCGCTGATAAGCCTCGGCGTCCTGCACAATGGCCGCCACTTTCCCCCTAACCATAAGCACTATTAGGTGTTACCAGAACGCTTTGTTCCATGTAAAGCCGAAAAAGTCACCCCGCTTCACAGCCCCCTGTGATCTCCGTC
Source organism: uncultured Acidobacteriota bacterium (assembly GCA_963715675.1). GTDB lineage: Bacteria > Acidobacteriota > Terriglobia > Terriglobales > Acidobacteriaceae > DASVWZ01. The sequence continues at coordinate 4,854,560 of OY970265.1, read as the reverse complement.
CTACCCCCAGATCCCGCCACTTGTGATAAAACTTCCTGTGATCGTCATGCACGTGCTTGAGGCTCGCCACTTCGTCTGTATTGCCCCTACAGGTGTCCCGTGTTGAGGGCGCTCTTTATCTACCTCTCGGAAAGCCACTCTCTGCGAGGAGTCGCCGAACGCTCCTCCATGGGAAAGAAATTCTCCAGCCGCTTTGTCGCCGGCTCCCAGGTCGAGGACGCGCTGCGGGTTGCCAAGTCCCTCAACCAGGCGGGGCTGGTTGTATCGGTCGACAATCTCGGCGAGAACGTTACCAACGCCGAAGAGGCCCGCGCCAGCGCCCAGCTTTACCACCATCTGCTGGATGACATCGCTTCCCGCCAACTGAACGCCAACATCAGCCTCAAACTGACTCACATGGGGTTTGACGTGGACGAGAAACTGGCCCACGAATTGGTTTCGGGTCTGGTGGCCAAAGCGGCTTCCATGAACCCGCGCGGCTTCGTCCGCGTGGACATGGAAGGCTCTCCGTACACCCAGCGCACGCTCGATTTCGTACATGAACTCTATCGTCAGCCCGGCAATCAGGGAGCGGTGGGCACGGTCATTCAGTCCTATCTCTATCGTTCCGAAGCCGACGTGGAGAAGCTGATTTCCGCTGGGATTCGCATCCGCTTATGCAAAGGGGCATACAAGGAAGCCCACGACATCGCGTTTCAGAAGAAATCCGACGTCGACGCCAACTATGTCAAGCTGATGAAGATTCTGATGAAGAGCGGGATCTTCCACGGCCTGGCGACGCATGACGAAAACATCATCAATCTTGCAAAAGACTTCGCGACCCGCGAAAACATCCCGCGCGACGCTTTCGAATTCCAGATGCTGCACGGCATCCGCCGCGATCTCCAGGAAGATCTGGTCCGCGACGGCTGGGGCATGCGGGTCTACGTACCGTTTGGCACGGAGTGGTACCCGTACTTCATGCGCCGTCTGGCCGAGCGCCCCGCCAACGTGTTCTTCATTGCCAAGAACGTGTTTCGGAGATAACGTCCTGCCGAATGCTGTATAGCGTGGCCACAAGATAACCAGCGCCAATATGGGGCGGCATCCCAAAGCCTTGCGAAGGATGCTAGTGTGGAATTGTTCTGCTGCCGCAGTGTCACGGTTTCTGCGGCGGCGCTGCTACTTCATTCGGTTCGGCGGGAGCCAGCGGCAACTTCGACGCCCCACCCAGGATTTGCCGCTCCTGCGGGCTGAACTGGCTCTTGTAGCGATCGGAATCGATCTGGCGCTGCCGGGCTTCCGGAGGCATCGCGCGTAGAGCTTTAATGCCGTTCTGCACAGCCGCGCGGCGCTCCGGCGGAAGCTGCTGCAGTTGAGAATGGACCTGTCGCGCCTGCTGCTTCTGTTCCGGAGTCAGGTGCTCCCACGTCTCCATGCGGTTCAGGATCTTTTCCTGTTCCTGCGGAGGCCGGCTGTTGAAATGCTGCAACCGCTGTTGCAGTTGTTGTCTCCGTTGCGGAGGAAGTCTCCGGAATTGCGGATCGTTCTCCAGCGCCTTGCGCTGTTGCTCGGGAGGAAGATTCCGGTTTTGTCGTAGCCATTGACCCGAATGGCGCTGCTGCTGTGCCCGAGGTGGCCGGGGCGGTGGATTGTTCTTTCCCCGCTGCGCCAAAGACGGGGTCGCGCACAGCAGAGCCATCAGGAAGATGCACACCCCTGCCGTGATCGTTCCGGGCTTCCGCCGCGACACCACTGTTTTCTCCTCCCCCCTTGGACTTCCGCCACTTTTACTGATTGGCACTCACATCCGACTGCACCTGCAAATCATCGAGTACATCGAAATCCGAGTACAATTCGTTATTTTTGTCCAGCGCTTGCAAATCGCCAACTGCCGTTCCCGGTTCCGCCGTAAAGGTTGCCACTTCCTCGTCCCGGTCATGACCGGCATCCGTTCGAATCAACGTAATGCTCGCCACCATCAGCAAAGAGAGCGCAACCGCCAGGACTGGCTTGCGCAGCCACAGCAGCCAACTGGAAGGCTTGGCTGCTTCTTCCCGCAGCCGGGCACGGAGCCGCACGTCAAAGTATGGCGAGGGTTCCGGCGCTTTCCATTCATCCAGCAACGCCATCGTCTGGCGATATTCCGCCAGCTGTGCAGCACAATCGCCGCAGCTCTGCACGTGCTGATTTACCTCCGGCGGGGCACCCTCGAAACCGGCGGCCAGGTCCGGCATCCATTCGTGTACTTCATTGCATTTCATGACAGCTTCCTTCTTCAAACAAACTCTTGCAACTGCGTCCGCAGCGTTTCGTACGCGCGGAACAGCAGCGACTTGGTGGCAGATTCACTCAACTTCAAAGTCTGTGCGATCTGGCGGTAATCCATCTGCTGGTACTTGTGCAGGATGACCGCCATCCTTTGCCGTTCGGGCAGCGCTTGTACCCTCTGCCGGATGGCTGCCATGCGTTCCCGCCGGACAATCGTCTCTTCCGCAGTCAGCGAACCGTCGGCCACATCGACCGTTAAACCGGTATCCTCATTCGGTTCATCGATGCTGACCATATTCTCCGGCCGCTCGTGCCGCGTATCCCGGGCATGGTTCACCGCCAGGTTAGTGGCAATCCGGTACAGCCAGGTGCTGAATTTGGCGCTCGCCTCGTAGTTCGCCCGCGACCGGTACACCCTCAGAAAAATTTCCTGGGCAAGATCCTCCGCTACCGCTGTGTTGTGCGTCATGCGGTACATAAAGCTGATCATCGGCCGGCGATACTTCTGCACCAGGTAGTCGAAGGCCGAGTCATCGCCGGCCTTCACCCGCAACATGACTTCGGCGTCCGTCAGACCTTCAGTGGCACCCACCGCCCGCGCCCGCGCGGGGCCACTTGCCATCGCCAGCAAACCCTGATCTAAGGCTATGCTGCTCACACTGGATTGAACCCGTCCCGGGGAAGGAAGTTGCGCCTCTGCAGGCTCGGGAACAAGCCCGTGCCCCCCGTTTGGAGGGGGTCCCAGGGGGGTCTTGGCGGAGGTGGGCTTGTTCGGCATTCGGCTCGCGTTTTGAGCTGGCGGGCGCACCGGGACACCACAACCTGGCTGATTTCGGAGCGCTCAGAAACAGGCTACCACGTAGCTGGCACCCCGGAAACCGTCTCTTTCCTGAACGATAGCGACGGCCAGAGCTGCGCGGATTGGCCCCGCGTTGAACTCCTTTCTCGCTCTCTGTAAGATACGCAGAATCAGTCATTTAGGCGGCTCGCCCCGGATTTTCCCGCTGCCTCAGATTCACCCGGTTTGCCAACTTGCTTTCATCAATGGGACAATGCACCATGCAAAGACCCTTCCGCTTCACTCTCTCTCTGTTGGCCGCAGGAATACTTGCGGCGAATGCCATGGCGCAACAGACTCCGCCGACCGCAACCCAATCGGCGTCGCCGGTAACCACTCAGCAGGAGCCTGGGCTGCAAACCCGGCCGGCGTCGGAACTGCAGACACAGAAAGACAAGTTCAGCTATGCACTGGGCATGAATATCGGGACAAACCTGCATCGCCAGTCCGTGCCTTTTGACTCAGACCTTTTCATGCGGGGCCTGAAGGACGCTCTTGCGGGCGGCCAAACCCTCCTGACGGAAGATGAAGCGCGTGCGGCGATTATGGAAGTGCAGAACGAGATGCGCAAACAGCAACAGGAGAAGATGCAGGCTCAGGGAGAAGCCAACAAGAAAGAAGGCGAGGCATTTCTGGCGGCGAACAAAGCCAAAGAAGGCGTGGTTACCCTTCCCAGCGGCCTGCAATACAAGATTCTGCAGGCGGGGACGGGACCGAAGCCAACGACGGCGGACTCGGTCACCGTCAACTACCGGGGCACGCTGGTCAGCGGCACGGAATTTGACAGCTCTTACAAGCGCGGCCAGCCCGCAACCTTCCCCGTCACTGGCGTGATCAAGGGGTGGACCGAGGCGCTGCAACTGATGCCCGTGGGGTCGAAATGGCAGCTCTTCATTCCCTCCGATCTTGCTTACGGCGAGCGCGGCCCCGGCGAAATCGGTCCAAACTCAACCCTCATCTTTGAGGTCGAACTGCTCAAGATCGCGGACAAAAGTCCGAGTCTGGAAAAGAAACAATAGCGCGCAGCAGCGTGACGTACCTGCCAGGGCGACAGGAAATAGTCGCTTTGATTTCGCAGGGAGACATGCGGCCCCCGGTTGACGGTTCCTGCCACAACTGTTTGAATAGAAAACGTTGGGCGCTTAACTCAGCGGTAGAGTGCCATCTTCACACGGTGGAAGTCATAGGTTCGAATCCTATAGCGCCCACCATTTCTTGGCTTTGCGGGGATCAGCCCGCCTGCGGGGTGTTCTCGGAAGGTTCAGACGGCAGGTTGGGCCAGTCTCTAGTGCGGCTCAGTTCGGTTTTCGCGCTTTGCCGTCATTGAAGTATTGCAGCAACGCCGCATCTGAGAGTTGTTTGAATTTCTGTGCTGCGGCAACGCGCGGGCTTAGCGAAGCCTCTTCCGTCAAACTCTGCCGGATGCTCTCGCGCAACTGGTCACTGTCTTCGGAACCGTCGGTCATCACCTGGGTGTAGAACCACAGAAAGTGGCGCATCTGGTCGAGTGCGGATTTCAGTACCTCGAGCGATTCCAGTTCCGGCAACTGGTTGAGCATCTCCATCAGTTCCGGATCTCCCGGCGCTTCCATGACCGCGCAATTCAGCTCCCGCTGAATAATGCGCAGATCCTCGGTGACACGGAGGATTCGGATGTGGATTTCATCCAGGAAGTCTTCTCTGGCCATGGTTGCGCTCTCTCGCGAGTACGCCTCAACATCTCACCCCACGAGCAGACCTGATAGATGTCCCACGTGCATGCGCTTTGGTAATTCCGGCAGTTTGCGAGGTTACCATAGGTGGGCCAGCGGCCAATTCCATGTTCCGAAGCATCGCGAAACCCGCATGAAAGCTCGATATTTTGGCATTCTTGCGATACGCACGCCTTGGCACAGATTCTTGACAGCACTCTGTAGGGCACCATGCATCTGCTCCAGCGTAACCAAACTGAGGCGGGCGCCTTCCCGTGCGGATCGAATCTGCCTGAACGGCCAGCACACCGGTAACAAGGCACAGAGGCAGCGTTCCCGGACCGTGAGCGTGCACCGCACTTACGCATGATGCTCTGCCCCCGCCCGCTCCATCTCCAGCAGCGCCTTCTTGCGCTCGATTCCCCAGCGGTAGCCGCCCATCTCCCCGGAAGTTCGCACTACGCGATGGCAGGGAATGGCGACCGCCACCGGATTCGTCGCACAGGCTCTCGCCACTGCCCGCGTCGCCGTTGGTTGTCGGATGCCTTTGGCCACGGCGGCGTAGGAACGCGTTGCGCCAAACGGAATCGACTGCAAGTACGACCAGACTTTGCGTTGAAACACCGTTGCCTGAATGTCCAGCGGCAGAGACGAGTCCAGATCCTTGCCGTGCATCTGGCGCAGCAGGTGCTGCTTCCAGCTCCGCATCGCCGCATCGTCACGCTTCCGGTTGGCGAAGGGGAACTCGTGCCGCAAGCCCTGCTCCAGTTCTTCATCGGAATCCGCGAACTGAATGGCGCAAATTCCCTTGTCGGTCGCTGCCACCAGCATGCGGCCCAGGGGCGAGGCGGCAAAGGTGTAGCGGATCGGTGCCGCAATCGCTCCCCGCCGGTACCTGTCCGGCGTCATCCCGAGTTGCGAAGCGGTTCGTTCGTACAGCCGGCTGCTGGAACTGTAACCGGCGTCGTACATGGCTCGCGTAACCGAATGACCCGCCCGCAGATTGTTCTTGAGCTGCTTCATGCGGCAGGAGTCGGCATAAGCGCGAGGCGTGATGCCCAAAACCGCTTTGAACCGCCGTTGCAGATGAAAAGGACTCTGATGAAATTCTTCCCCCAGCCGCGCCAGCGTGATCGGCTCATCTAGGTGCTGCTCGATATAACGGCAGATCGCACGCGCTGGCGCGGTCTGATCATTACCGCCCGCCGCCTTCGGCCGGCAACGCAGGCAGGCGCGATAACCGGCTGACTCCGCCTCGTCCGGACGGCGAAAGAACCTTACGTTCTCGCGCCGCGGCCGCTTCGAAGGACACGACGGCCGGCAATACACGCCGGTAGAAGAAACCGCAAAAACAAACTTCCCGTCCTGGCCGCCGTCCCGCGCCAGCACCGCCTGCCATTGTTCCGTGCCTGAGTTGAGCCTCACTGCCGCCGTTTCCTGCAGATCGAGTATCGCATTGGTTGTCATAGTGAGGAAAGCATACTGCCGGCGGATTTGCTGGGCTATCCGGTTCTTGCGGTCAAAGCAACTTTGCGCGATTGTCCCGAAGGGATTGGGGCCGAACCACAAAATGCGAGAATGCCGGCCAGTTGGCTACAACATCTTCCTGGCTTCGGCGCAGGCGTAGCAAGTTACGTGTCTACAGAAGGGACGGGCACGCTCGCGAAGCTCAGTCCAGCATCGACTGGAGAGGCCGGAACGTGGGCGTCACGCCCGAACGCTTGCGCAGTTCCGCCAGCAGCGCCGAGGCTGCGTTTTGGTAAGTTTTATCTGTGTCGGATGGATCAGCCCACACCGCGTCATACACAATTTGCGCCGCTTCTTTTGTGTCCATGTGGAGCGCGGCTTCCAGGACGTCCACGCGATCCTGCAACTGGTCATAACAGCTCTGGCAAATGGCAGCGGGCTCGGTGCCTTCAGGATGATTCTCGCCTCGCAGGCAGCGCGCGGCCGCGGTTGCCGGATTCAACGCGCTTTGCGAAGCCAGAACATGCGTCTGGAATTCTCGCAGGAAACGTTCGCGCTCCTCTTCCAACGCGGCCGGATCAGGGAGGTTCTGTTCCACCGAGCTCACCGTGGTGCGGACCGGCGATGCGGTCGGCGATACCCGCTCCTTGCTCTTGCACACCGGACACGCCGGGAGGTCGGCGGTGTAATAAGTTCGGCACTTTGAGCAGGGCAGGCCGTAACCGCTTGGCTTCGGCGTCTGGGTCACGGGGACCGTTTTTGGCTTCGCGACTGACGGAGCAGCGTGCGGATTGGCGGCGGTATGTATGGCGGCTTGTGTCATTGAGCTTTCGCTTCCAGTCCTGCTGGTAGGTGTCGGATTCATGAGCGCTCCTTGAATTCGTACTGATCCGCAAGTAATTGTAGTGCAGCCAGTTACGGTTGCCGACAGTACCGTGGTGCATGGACTTTGGTCCCGCCGTATGCTCGTCAGCCGGGAGAAAAGCTCGCCTGCCCGGAATGGACGATCCGGGGCAGGTCTCGGTCGGCTGCTACCCAGCGGGTCGCACTCGAAGCGGCATCCGCCCGCAACCTGCGACCGTGCAATCTTTTCCGCCGATTGGGGTTACAATGCTGTCAGCGCGCTCGACGGAGGTTCTTATGTTTGAAGGCTTGTTCCAACCCATGCACCTGCTGATCATTTTCTTCATTGCCCTGCTGGTGTTCGGCCCCAAGAAACTTCCGGAATTGGGCAAGGGTATTGGCGAGGGCATCCGCGCGCTCAAAGACAGCATGAGCGGCAATTCCGACCAGGCGAAGAACCCTCCCGAATCCAAAGGCCCCGATGTAAAGAGCTGATTGGCCGCATGGATCGGGGAACTCGGCATCTTGTCCTCCACTTTTTCTGCTTTGGGCGGTGAGGACAGGGTGGTTGACTTTGCAATCCCACCTTTGCAAGCTCCAGCGTTTCAGGTAGATTATTACTTGCCCGCTTCGTCTCAGTCCTTATTCTCAAAACTCGTAACCAGAATCTAGATGAAACCGGAGGAAGTACATGCGCTCCCAGCAGTGGTTGGCAGTAGTGTTTCTGTTCGCATGTTGCAGTGCGGTGTTCGCCGACCAGATTGTCCTCAAAAACGGTGACCGCCTCACCGGAACCATCACCAAATTCGACGGCACAAGCCTGACGATCAAGACGGAATTCACCGGCGATGTCACCGCGCAGTGGTCCGCGGTGCAGGAGATCACCTCGGCGCAACCTCTGCACGTGGTCACCCCGGGAAAGACCGTGGTCGGACCGGTGTCCACCGCCGACGGCAATCTGGTGGTGGCAACCTCCACCGGCGCCGTCAACGTTGCCAAAGCGGACGTCACCGCGCTTCGCAGCGACTCGGAAGAGTCAGCGTATGAAAAAGCGCTGCATCCGCCTCTCACCCAGGGATGGGCTGGGGGCGCGAACATCGGTTTCGCCGTCACCCGCGGCAACAGCGAAACCAAGAACCTGAATCTGGCATTCAACGCCGACCGCAAAACCGGCAACGATGACATCACCCTGTACACAAATTCGGTGTATGCCACCAATGATGCAGCCGGGGCCGTGCCCAGCGTCAGCGCCAACGCGATTCAGGCAGGCGCTCGCTACTCGCGCAATTTCAGCAAGCGGCTGTTTGGCTTCGTCAGCGGTGATTTCCAGACCGACGCGCTGCAGGAACTTAATTTGAGATCGGTTCTCGGAGGCGGCATCGGCTTCCACCTTATCAACACTTCCAGGACGACGCTCGACTTGCTGGGCGGCGTCGTGTATACGCGGGAGAATTACATTACCTTCAACCGCAATTTTGCCGCCCTGGATCTGGGTGAAGAACTGTCGCACAAGCTGGGAGCTTCCACCATCTTGACCGAAAAACTGTACTTCTATCCTGACCTCGCCGACACCAGCCAGTATCGGGGAACATTCAACTTCGGTACCGTGACCAAGCTCAGCAAATGGCTGGGATGGCAGAATGCCGTTGGGGACATCTATGTGACCAATCCGCCCGCGGGCGCAAAAAAGAACGATCTTCTCATCACCACAGGATTGAACATCTCATTCGTCCACTAGCAGGCTGCGGAAAGAACTCTGACTTGGATTCGAAGGGGCGGACGGGTGGCCCAGGCTTTCGCCGGGCAGCGGCAACCGTGAGAATGCCGCGTCCTTGCGTTCTGGGCAAGGGCGGGAAGCAGGGCCCTCGCCTCACGAGACCTGGCCACCCCGCGCGGCCGCGGAATGAAATCTCTGTCCAGCCTTCATTCACTCGCACCGGCCCCGCTTCCTGCAGCGCATAACAGCGGTAACTGCTCCATAGCCATTGCTCGGGCTGGAACAAGCGTGGGGACAGACGGGAACAAATGTGGGACAAATGCGGGGACAGGAACATGTGAACAAATTGATTTTCGGAAAGTAACCAATCCGGATACGAGAAAACTTTGCGTTTAAATGCCCTCCACGCGATCTTTGGCGTCCGGGGATACATTTTTGATCAACCACAAAAGTCTGGAAAATCGACGGAATCAATTTTTTCACATGTTCCTGTCCCCGGGTTTTCCACTCTAGTCTGCTTCTTTTTCTTTTTGATGGGAGCCTGTAAAATTGCTGCCGCGAGCCGCTTAAAGTTATTGAGTGCTTGCTGGCCTTCTGTATACATGGGCTTCATAATCTAAGTTTACATCCCCCCGATCAGGAGAGTTGCTGCATGGTAGATGAGCCTAAGGCACCCATAGATCAAAATGGTGCCGATTACGATGCCAACGATCCCGAGGTGCCATTCCACCGGCAGGGTCTTCCAACCACCGACAACGCAGCCTATTCCGCCGAACCACATAGCAGATACACAAAGGCCATAGAGAAAACCGTAGAAGGTTTGCGTTATTTCAAAACTGAGGCTTGGCGATTGCTTACTAATGCCACCTTCTGGACTGCTGGCTCCAGCCTCGTATTGGCCGTAGTCGGAGTAATCGCGATAACAATTTACAATGCACAACTCGGAGAAATGAGAACCGCCAACTCTAATACCGATAGGCAAATAATTCTTGGCATGGGCCAGCTTGCCGTTGCGTCCAGAAATACCAAGACCGCGGAAGATACATTGAAAGAACTGAAGCAGGGAGGAGTAGATACACACAACTTGGCCACTGCCGCTGGCAATCAAGCCATCGCTGCGAAAACAACCGCGAATGCAGCTCGGAGTGCGGCCACAACTGCCACCAAAACTCTTATCGGTAGCGTAAACCACTTCATAATCGAAGAAAGGCCTTATATAACCGTAACCACTATTCCGAGAGGGGAAGAGAAATTTGTGCTCTACCTTACTAATAGTGGGCGAACTCCAGCGCTTAACTCCAGACTCGACAAAGATTCGATAGATGTCACGATTAGAGAGTCTCATATGACTATAATTGCGACTGTCAGCAAACAACCGATCCCAGGTGGCGGAGCCGGTCAAGAAGTTCCCAGTAAATACACGCTTAATGAACCGTTCAAGACCTATTTCGTTAACGGGGAAGCGCTCACGATGCACGGCACAATACTCTATGAAGATGTTTTTGGCTGCCACCACTTCACCAAATTCTGTATCGAGCGCCATATTGGAGATACCTCCTCGTTTTGCGCGGAAAATGTAGGTGTCACTGAGATTGATACGGCCTCGTGTAAACCCCAAGAACAAAAATAGCCCTGTCACGGCAAGCAAACATAGCGCGAGCAGCACATGTGTCTCAAATAGGTTAGTACCCGTTTGTTGGACGTTACCCTGGGTCGAGCAGCACCCTGCCGAGCCGGTGTCTTTAGCCGCGCGACCTGTACGCCCGCCTCGTGATCTCCCTTCTTGACAACACGGCACTCCGAGAGCACAATAGCTATGAGACATGTACTTAGGAATTAGATTATCTTACAGAAAGTACTCTCGCCAGGCATGACGAGCGCAATCGAAGTCGCGGGGAGTGAACCAGGCAACAAGACCGGACTCGGACGGACTGGGCAGCCCGGTGGCAAGCGCGGTTCGTATCAGGCATGCGTTCAGGCATGCCGCCAAGTGCAGCGTTACGGCAGCGCCTTGAGGCGCTGGATTCTGAACTCGACTTCTCACCACAGGCCGCTAAGTCCTGTGTTTTCTATATTATGATATAAGGTCTTTATAATCTATATTTTGCGGCTGTTAGTGCAGAAACAGGGGTGAAAAGGCATGAAAATGGCCCTCTCAACGATCTTTGTTTTCTAGATTTTACGAAGCACCAAAACGGCAAGCCATTTATTTTCTGCGGTTTGCCAAAATGCAGAAAAGGGGGGAGGGGGCTAACGCCAGACCAAACACCTGTTGCCTTAAGTCGTCGTCGTGGAGCACAGGCATCCCGCACAGCGGCCCTGAGCAAAGTCGAAGGGCGCGGCATCCAATTTTGAAATCGACGCTTGGTCAGAATCCTCGGCGTGGACGTACGGTTTCCCGACCCATGCCCGGGAATTCTCAAACTCCCCCGATGATCGTGGCCTTCACTTCTCCGGCTGCGGTCAGCACCACCATGTCCGCCTCGCAACCCGCTTTCAACTCTCCCCGGCCTGCCAATCCCGCCACCCGCGCCGGATTCAGCGTGGCCAGCCGCAACGCTTGCTGCAGTTCCCAGTCCGCAAACTGCATCACGTTGCGCACCGCGCGGTCCATGGTCAACACGCTTCCCGCCAGCCTGCCCTCAGCCATACACTTGCCTTCGCTCACTTCCACTTCCAATGACCCCAGCCGGTAGCGCCCGTCAGGCATTCCGGTCGCGGCGGTCGCATCCGTGATCAGCACCGCTCCCTCCGGACCTTTCGCTTTCAGAAACAACTCCACGACCGCTGGGTCGACGTGAATGCCGTCCGCGATGATGTCGGCGGAAATCCGCGAATCAGTCAACATTTCACCCACAATCCCCGGATCACGGTGATCGAAGGCACGCATGGCATTGAAGGCGTGGGTGACATGCCGCGCTCCCGCGTCAACCCCGCCGCGCGCCGATTTCAGGTCAGCATCGGAATGGCCAAGGCTAACGCACACGCCGCGCCGCGCCGCTTCCGCGATGACCGCTTGCGCCCCTTCCAGTTCCGGGGCAATCGTCATCAGCTTGATGTGCCCTCGCGATGCTTGCCAGAACCGTTCAAATACCGCGTGAGACGGGACCAGCAGATGCTGTGGTGGATGCACCCCCCGCTTCGCATGACTGAGGAACGGTCCTTCGAGATGAATGCCCAGCGGCCGCGCCCGCCCGCTTCCTGCGCCAGCTCGCCTGTCTTCGATCGCCGACGCCAGTCGCTCCAGGGCGGCCAGGATATGATCCAGCGGCGCCGTCACCGTCGTCGGAAAATATCCCGTGACTCCATGGCGGGCAATGAGCGCTTCCACCGCCGCCAGGCTGGCCGGATCGTCCTCCATCACATCGTGCCCGGCTCCGCCGTGGATGTGAATGTCGATCAACCCCGGTGCCAGGATCGCGTCGGCGAACTCGACCAGCCGTACGCCAAACGGAACGGGCTTGGCAACGCGCGAAGTGACCTCCAGGATGCGGCCATGCTCCGCCAGCACCAGGGGGTGGTCGATCGTTTCGAGCGGCGTGTAGAGACGTCCTGCGGTGAATGCGATCATCCCGAAACGCTTATCTTAGCGGCTTTGCGATCTGCCGGGAGGAAAAGATGCGCCCAGGAAGCTCTTCGGCGAAGGGATCACAGGCTGATCCGGCCAGGAAAAAACCCGCCCTCCCGGGCGGGTCGCGGTCTGCAAGTGAGGGCTATTCCCGGTCCAGGCTTTCGGAGATCACGACCTTGCCACTCTTGTCCACTGCGATTACCCGGCGAACGCTCTTGAAACCCGAGAGGGTGATGTCCACCACGTAGTTCCCGGGGTCCAGATAGAACTCGACGGGCGAAAGCTTGTCCAACACCCGATTATTAATTGCGATTTGCGCGCCTTTGGGCTGGGTCTTCACGGCCACCGACCCCATGCCCGTGGTGTCGCTTCCGCCAAACATCTTCTTGAACTTGCCGCCGATCCTGACATCGTCCGCACTGCCCAGTACCTTCAAGGTCGCGGTCAGATGCGAAGCTTGCCCGATCTGCAGGTTGGCCTGAGCCGATTCATCCAGATACCCCTGCTTCTTGAAACTGAAACTGTGGTTGCCCGCTTTGTCGACCGAAACTTGCACGGGCGTAGTCTTCCCCGTATCCTTGCCGTCCATCCACACCTCAGCTCCGGCCGGATCGCTGGTCATCGACACGGTTGCAGTCAAGGGCGCAAGCTGCACGCTGAGAAATGACTTGCTTCCGGAAGCGACTTCAATCGTCCTGGCCTCCGATGCGAAGCCGGGCTTGCTGACGGCGATTGCATGCTGGCCCGGCTGCAGTCCGGAGAGGTCATAGGGCGTAACCCACGCTGGGTTGCTTTGCCCATCGACTTGAATCTGTGCTCCGGCCGGGGACGAACTGACGTTTAACTGCCCCGGAACGATGGCCGGCGCCACGGGAGCAGAAGTCTTGGACCTCTTCTTTCCGGGCGCGTACTTGGGTTTCACCTCGACCGGAACGGCTTGCTCCGCGGGCGGTTCCGGGATCACCTGAGGCGGAGCGGCATTCTGGCCGGCAGTTGAGGCGGCTGACTGCGGCTGAACTGGGTTGCCCCCCGCCTCTGCGGCCGGGGTTGAGGTTGCCGCGCTTTCCGTTGGCGGAGTGTCTTCATCCGCATTGAGCGAATGAATGTGATAGGCGATCGCGCCGATAATGATCAAAATGACGACCACCGCAGCCGCAATCGAATAAAGAAAGAGCTGGGGCGGCGTTTTCTTGATTTCCGTGACTGCTTTCTTGGCCACCTCGCGCGGCTGAATTCTGGGCTTTTCCAGCTCGATCTTTTCGAAAACAACGGCCCGATGGGCGACCTCCGGTTCAGGTTTGTCCGCGGCGGTAAGTGCGACCCGGATTTCCTTCAGCGGCGGCAATTCGTCGATCTCGGAGAAGCTGCGGGCTGCACCAGAAGACGGACGGCCTTCGTCCATCATGGGATCGACAGCGATTTTCGGGGTCTGGACCTCTGGCTCTTCTGTTGCCGTCGAGGACATCCGTTCCACCTCCGTCGTGTAAGCCGACGGGATTCCGTCCGCACTAGACGGTGCGGGAGCCGGGGTTTCAAACGTTTCGAGTTCGAACCCGCTCGAAGAGCGTACCGTGGCACCCGCGCTCGCGGCTGCCGCTCTCGCGGCAGGTTGAGTTGATGATGCTGCTGTGGCCGGTGCGGGAACGGCCAGAGGCGCAGGCGCGGTCACTTTCACCGCAGGAACTGGAGGCCGCACTGCGGGCTTCGGCTCAGCTTTCCTGACGGGAGTCGAAGAAGCAGCGACTCCGGCGCCGCCACCCACTTTCTTGGGCTGTACGAGGCCCGCCGCGGGCTTAGCAGCGCTTTTGGCGGTGCTTTCCTTGCAGCGCTCCAGGTCGTTCACCAATTCCTGACCGGACGCATAGCGCGCTTCCGGATTCTTCGCCAGCGCCTTCATGATCACTTCACTCAGCGCCGGGTGAATCTTGCGGTTCACCTGGTCCGGAGCGACCGGCGACATCTCATGAATCGCCTGCCGCACAGTTTCGGCATCATCTCCATCAAAGGCCTTCCGCTCGGTAACCATCTCGTAGAGAATGGCGCCCAAAGAGAAAATGTTCGAGCGGGCATCCAGAGGATCGCCGGCAAACTGCTCCGGCGGCATGTAGTGCAGCACCTCCGGTGCGGGCCCGCCGACCTGCGTGGCGTAGACTCCCATGGTCGAAATACCAAAGCCCAGCACTTTAACCGTGCCGTCCCAGGTCACCATGATTTTCGCGGGTTCGAGCGTATGGTGGAACACGTTCTTGGCATGGGCATGATCCAGTCCCTGGCAGGTCTGGCGGGTGATGTCCATGAGATCCCAGATCGAGAATCCTTCCTTGCGGGCCAGCATGGTCGCCACGCTGTTGCCTTGCACATATTCCAGTTCAGCGCAGATGAGCCCATCGATTTCTCCCGCGCCATACAGCAGAGCGATGTTGGGGCTGTTCAGCGCCTTGCTGGTCTCCGCTTCCTGCAGCAGTGCCTCAACCAAACTTGGACCCTGCTCGCCGAGGGTCTCCAGGCGCAGAGTTTTCAGAGCGACAGTTTTTCCGCTCTCCGGATCCGAGGCTTTGTACACTGCGCCCCGGTCAGAATGATAGATTTCACTGAGAAGTTCGAAGCGGCCAATTTTGTTCGACATTCTTAACTAACCTCAATATAGGCGAAGGGCTACGTCGCCGCAGAAAAGAGGCCTGCCAGCCCGGGGAGGGATGTATCAAGCATAGCCGCTGGCGTGTCTAAGGTGGAGTTACGAAAGTACCCGATTGCGAAGTCGTCAGACCATGCCAAGATGCGGGGATGAAGAACTTCGGCCCCACCGCCGAGGAGGCCAGCGACTCACGGGCAGCATAACTTTCTTGCTTTCTATTCGTTTTACCACGTGGGATGTTTTTTGCATGACAATTGTCATTCACGTTCCATGACGATCTCCACTAGCCGCAGCCGGCCGTTCCCGTCATGATGGACTGGAGCGGAACGGTTGTTGAGGGCTCGGAGCATCAGGTATGCTTAGCAGAAGTTCAGTCGGCGTGAAATTCGCCATCGCCGTCAGCCAAGGAACCTCTCCATGACCCTGACCCGCTTTGTATCGAAAAACGCTTTTCGTAACAAGCGCCGAAGCATTTTGACGGTTCTGAGTATCGGATTCTCCCTGTTGTTGCTGACCATCATGATGACGCTTTGGCGCAGTTTCTATATGAATGACGGAAGCGCCGAATCCGCGCAGCGACTGGTCGTGCGGCACAAGGTTTCGCTGACCTTCGCCTTGCCCGGCTACTATCGCGAGAAAATCCGTTCCGTCCCGGGAGTGGTCGCGGTGGTGCCGATATCCTGGTTTGGTGGGCTCTATAAAGACGACAAGCCGGAGCATTTTTTCGCCCAGTTCGGAACCGACCCCGAGGAATTCTTCAAAGTATACAGCGACTTCGAGATTTCACCCACCGAACTCGCGGATTGGCAACGCGACCGGCAAGGCGTGGTGGTGGACGGCACCCTGGCCAAGAAGTTCGGGTGGAAGATCGGCGACCGCATCGTTCTCAAGGGAACGATTTATCCCGTCGATCTGGAACTCAATATCCGGGGAATCTTCAAGAGCAAACCCGATAGCCAATCCGTCTACTTCAATGCGAAATACGTCGAGGAGGCGGTCTCGTGGTTCAAGGGTACGGCGGGAACGTTTGCCATTCTCGCCGATTCTCCTCAAGATGTGAGCAAGATTGCGGCCACGGTGGATGATATGTTCCACAACTCGCCGCAGCCCACAAAAGCGGAGAGCGAGAAGGCGTTCGGCCTTGAATTCGTCGCTATGCTAGGCAACGTGAAAGCCTTCATCCTCAGCATTTGCTCAGCCGTGGTGTTTGCCACCTTGCTGGTTTGCGCCAACACCATGGCGATGTCAATCCGCGAGCGGACCCGCGAGGTGGCCGTGCTGAAAACCCTGGGATTCACCCGGCAGGCGGTGCTCGGATTGTTCGTTGGGGAAGCGGTGGCGCTCTCTCTGGTGGGCGGCGTTCTGGGTTCGCTGGGCGGTTATGGGCTGATCTATCTTTTCACGCATTCCCCGCAAGCCGGCGGGTTTTTCCCCATTGTGGTCACGCCTGGAATCCTCCTGCTGGCTATCACCGCTTCTGCCATTGTCGGATTCCTGAGCTCGGTGATTCCTTCGTACCACGCATCACAGATCAACATCGTGGACGGTCTTCGCCACATTGGATAGCGACCTATGACTTTAAGCAGCTTCGTGGTGAGAAACGCCTTTCGCAACAAGCGCCGCAGCATCCTGACGGTGCTGAGCATTGGCTTTTCCCTGCTGCTGCTGACCCTGATGATGACCATCTGGCGGACTTTTTACATCGATCAGGGAGCACCCGATTCCGCCAAACGAGTGATCACCCGCCACCGGGTCTCGCTGGCGTTCTTTCTGCCGGGCTATTATCGGGAAAAAATTCGCAGTTTGCCCGGCGTGGTGGCAGTTGTGCCCATGACCTGGTTCGGCGGAGTTTACAAAGACGATCGTCCGCAGAACTTCTTCGCGCAAATGGCAACCGATCCTGAAGAGTATCTCAAAGTCGCCGCTGACAAAATCGTTTCTCCCGACCAGGCGCAAGCCTGGATCCGGGATCGCGCGGGCGCCATGGTGGACGAGACCTTGGCCAAAAAGTACGGTTGGAAAGTCGGAGACCGCATCACGCTGAAAGGCTCGATATTTCCCTTGGACCCTGAGCTCACAATCCGGGCCATTTATCACCGCGACCCGCCCCAGAATACGTTGTACTTCAATTACCGCTACCTTGAGGAGGGCGTGGACTGGTTCAAGGGATCGGCTGGCTTTTATGACACGCGGGTCGCTTCACCCCAGGATGTTGCTGCGGTAGCCCGGGCCATTGACGACCTGTTCCGCAACTCGCCCGCGCCTACCAAGACCGAGACGGAACATGCCTTTCAGCTTTCGTTTGTGGCAACACTCGGGAATGTCAAGGCGTTCATTCTTGGCATTTGCGGTGCGGTCGTGTTCGCAATTCTGCTGGTCTCGGCCAACACCATGGCGATGTCGATTCGCAACCGTACTCGTGAGGTGGCCGTGCTGAAGACTCTGGGATTCACCGCGCAGGCGGTACTTTCGCTGTTCGTCGGAGAAGCTGTTGCCTTGGCGCTAGCCGGTGGGGTGCTGGGAATTTTCGCGGCCTTTGGGGCGGTGGCGTTGCTGATCCACTCGCCGGCCGGGATCGGAATGCCGAGCGGCCTGGCAATCACCATGCCTACCATGGCGGCCGCGCTGATCGTGGCCGCCACCGTGGGATGCCTGAGCGCGTGTCTGCCGGCATACAACGCATCGCGCATGAATATTGTGGAAGGGCTGCGCCACATCGGCTAAGCCGAGGGCTCACAATTATGGCCATACCGATTCGCTACAACATCCGGAACCTGAAGTTGCGCAAGGGCCTGACCATCATGACCTCGTTGGGCATCGCGCTCACGGTCACGACGGCAATTTTCCTGATGGCGCTGCTGGCGGGGCTGGATCGTGCGTTCGTCACCAGCGGCGATGCGAGGAACGTACTCGTCCTCCGCAAAGGGTCGCAAGCCGAGCTCTCCGGGGGCTTTGACGCTGCCTTATTCCCTACGCTGAAGAACCTGCCTGGCATCCAGAAAGACAGCCACGGTGAACCCATGGTGTCGGGCGAGTGGGTGGTTGTCATCATTCTTCCGCGGAAAGACGGTACGGGCGAGGTCAACGTCACGGTGCGCGGCATGATGCCTGATGGTCTTGAACTTCGTCCCTCAGTCAAGCTCGTGGAAGGTCGCTGGTTTACGCCCGGACAGCGTGAGGTGGTGGTGAGCCAGTCCATCCAGAGACGTTTCTCCCACGCCAATGTCGGGGATACCATGCAGTTCGGCAAAGGGCCGTGGACGGTGGTCGGCGTTTTTGATGCCGGAGGGTCCGCCTATGAGTCGGAGATCTGGGGAGACGTGAACCAGATGGCTTCCGATTTCGACCGCCAGGGTGGCTTTGCCTCCGCCTACTTGAGAGCCGAAGACGCGGTGAGTGCGGAGGCTTTGAAGAATCGCGTGAGTGACGATCAGCGTCTGAAGCTGGAAGGACAACTGGAAACCGAGTATTACGCCAAGCAGACCAGTTCCGGCGCTCCCATCAAGTACATCGGATGGGTAGTGGCAATCATCATGGCGATTGGTTCGAGCTTCGCCGCCATGAATACGATGTATGCAGCAGTCGCCTATCGTTCCCGGGAGATCGCGACCTTGCGGGTGATCGGGTTTTCCCGCCCCAGTATTTTGACTTCGTTCGTATTTGAGTCGGTGGTGCTGTCGTTGCTTGGTGCGGCGGCCGGCATTGTTCTCATGCTCCCGTTCAACGGCATGACGACGGGCACGTCCAACGCCGTAACGTTCAGCGAAGTCGTTTTCAGTTTGCGAATGACGCCGTTCGTGGTCGGTGTAGCGATCGTGTTCGCGGTGATTATGGGGTTGTTTGGAGGAATGGCGCCGGCCTGGCACGCGGCGCGCAAAGACATCCTGACGGCGCTGCGCGACTAGGGGCGGGTTGGCAGGGTATGGGCCGTCAGATAGCCTTTCTCTTCAGATAGCCTTTTTCTAAGGACTTTGAAGTATGGCAATGGACACGAAACACAGCGAACTGCAAAACCTGCGCATCGACCGAACGGCGCCCGATGGGGAAGCGCCCGCCTGGACCAGGCGCTTCATCGTGGGCGGAATCGCCCTGGTGGTTGTGCTGGGCATCACGGCCCTGGCATACCGCGTACTGACGCCGGACGTGCCGGAAGTGCAGGTCACGCGCGCAGCCGCCGAGAGCACGGATGTGGGAGGGATTGTCCTTTCCGCCAGCGGCTATATCGTGGCTCATCACAAGATCAACGTGAACTCCAAGGTGACCGGCCGGGTGGCCTGGATCGGCGTCGAGAAAGGCGACAAGGTCAAGGAAGGCCAAGTCCTGGTTCGGCTGGAGGACAATGAGTTCCGCGCGCAATACGAGCAGGCCAAGGGCGCTACGGAAAACGCCAGAGCTTACCTGGACGAACTTCAACACGGCTCGCGTCCGGAAGAGATCCAGCAGGCGCAGCACAATCTCGATGAAGCACGCGCCACTCTGGTGAACGACAAAATCACTCTCGATCGAACCCGCGAACTGGTCGCCGGGGGCGTCATGGCAAAACAGAACCTCGACGATGCAACTGCGAAGTTCGATTCCGACCAGCAACGGGTGAATTCTCTGGAAAAGACTTTCCAGTTGGCGCAACTCGGACCGCGCGCGGAAGAAATCGCTCGCGCCAAGGGCGGATTGCTGCAAGCCGAAGGTCAGGAAGCCTATGCCAAGTCATGGCTCGACGCTACGGTAATTCGGTCGCCGGTAAACGGAACCATACTCGAACGTACGGCAGAGAAGGGCGAACTGATCACGTCTGGCTTCGCCAGCGGCGCTGAGGGCGGACCGCAAGGAGAAGTCGTAGCCTTGGCTGACCTGAACGATATCCAGGTGGAACTGGACATCGCGCAGGATGATTTCGCCAAACTCGGCCCAGGACAGAAG
Source organism: uncultured Acidobacteriota bacterium (assembly GCA_963715675.1). GTDB lineage: Bacteria > Acidobacteriota > Terriglobia > Terriglobales > Acidobacteriaceae > DASVWZ01. The sequence continues at coordinate 4,834,631 of OY970265.1, read as the reverse complement.
GCCCTGGTTACGGTTGATGCCTTTCCTGACCGCAAGTACAAAGGCGAGATTGCGCAGATTTCCCCCGAGGCGAATCGCCAAAAAGCGACGGTGCAGGTCAAGGTGCAGATTCTGAACCCGGATGAGTATCTCCGGCCAGAGATGAATTCCACGGTAAAGTTTCTGGCCGGAGAGAAGAAGGACGCGAATACGCAGCCGTCCGGGGTTTTCGTACCCACCACGGCGGTCCACGATCACGACGGCAAGAAAGTTGTTTTTCTGGCGTTCAACGGCAGGGCGCTCATGCGGGAGGTGCAAGTTCTCTCGCAACGCAGCGGCGGATTAGTGGTGCAAGGCCTCGTGGGTGGAGAGAACGTCATCACTTCCGCGCCGGAAACTCTGAAAGATGGAAGCAAAATCAAGATCAAAGGACAGTCATGAGCACAGCTACGATTCCCATTACTGCTACGCAAACTCGAGTGGTCCAGGCCCGCAACGTCAGTAAGATTTTCAAGCGCGACGCTTTTGAGGTCAAGGCGCTCGATGACGTGTCCATCGAAATTGCGCAAGGCGAGTTCCTGGCGCTCATGGGGCCCTCCGGATCCGGCAAAACCACGCTGCTGAACATGATCGCCGCCATTGACCGGCCCACCGCGGGTGAATTGCTCGTCCTGGGGCAGAACATTTTCCGCTTCAACGACGGGCAGTCGGCACGCTGGCGCAATGAACACATCGGCTACGTTTTTCAGACCTTCAACCTGATCCCGGTGCTCACCGCTTTTGAAAATGTTGAGCTCCCGCTGCTGCTTACTAAGTTGAACGCCCAGCAGCGGCGCGATCACGTCATGACCGCTCTGAAATTAGTTGGACTTGAGGATCGGGCAGACCATTTGCCCAAGCAACTCTCCGGCGGTCAGGAACAGCGTGTGGCCATCGCCCGATCGATCGTCAGCGACCCGACATTATTGCTGGCAGACGAACCTACCGGTGATCTCGACAGCCATTCCGCCACCGAGATTCTGGAGATCCTGAAACGCTTGAACGAAGATTTTCACAAAACGATCGTGATGGTGACCCATGACCCGCATGCGGCGTCGTACGCGCACGTAACGCGTCACCTAGAAAAAGGAATGCTGCTGCCGGCATAACCGGCAACAACGTGGAGAGAGCCGCCCTGCCCTGGCGAAGCCCGGCAGAGGTCGCGATCCGCAACTCTGAGTGTTCTATGCGTGCGGCCGCGCTACGCGCTCCGGGCCACCAACTCCACACCATGCTCGATCGGCGTTTCTGCCACCCAGGCCCACGCCCGCCGTCCATTCTCGCGCACTACGGTGCGAGCTTCGCCGTAATCCACCAACCGGTTCAACACTGTGGTCACCGAAGCCAGCGGATCCTTGTGGCGCTGCAAAACTGCCGGCAGGCGCTGCTGAATCTGCTCGCAGACTTCCCGCACTGTCAGCGGCCGACCGGATTCCAGCAACACCATACGGCACGCCTTGGTGAATCCCGGCTGGCGTCCGCCCGTCTTGCGGTCGACAAGATCCAGCAGGTCTTCCGGAAGAATCTCCTCGCCAAACAGGTTGGCCAGTCCGGCAATTGTCTGCTTCAGAGTACCGATCCGTTTCATGATCTCGCCCCGCTGCCGCAACAACAGCCGCAATTCTTCGTGCGCCGCCTTCACCACCTCGACCACGTGAGGATCAGGAAAATCCGCATTCCCCACCCCGTTGCCACCATTCCCGTTGTACCCCGACTGCATGACTTCCTCCAAATCGCCCCCAGCGGCGCAGTTATCCTGCGCACACCCATCCTGCCGGTGGATACGCAAACTCGCTCGGCCATGTTCCACAGCCCGGTTTCACGTTCCAGATCACCCCTGCCGCCCCCCACTTCTACGTTGGACGCGAGATCACGGGAAAAGTGAGAGGAGTTATCCAAGAAAGGTGACGGGGTTTGGCGTGAATGTGACAACTCCACTGAAAAGAGGGACGAGTGCGCGACCGGAAGAACCGCCAGATATGGAGTCCTTCCGGCACGCGTTACCGAGAGCTAATCTCCGAAGCCGTCCGGCTGCGTGACGGCGCCGATGTGGGCTTCATGGTCGATGTATTGCCGCCCGGCGGCTAGCGCCTTGCGGTTGGTTTCGAGCATGGAGACTTTCTTGACCTTGTCTTCGATCACTTGCATGGCGGTCCCCGAAGCCAGGCACTCGGTCTCTTCCAGCAGCGCACCCATCATGACGACGTTTGCGGCCTTGGCGGAGCCCAGCCGGTCGGCGATCTCGGAGGCTGGGATACAGATCACCCGCGCCTCAGGCTTCTGGAAATCGGCAGGCAAGCTATCCTGGTTGTAGAGAATCGTTCCGCCCCGAACCACCTGCGAGGCAAACTTCCGCAAAGAAAGCTCGTTCATCGCGATCAGCACGTCGGGATTGGAGATCAAGGGTGACCCTACACGTTCCTTCGACAAGCACACATGGCAGTGTGCGCTGCCCGAACGCATTTCCGGCCCATAGGAGGGCAGCCAACTCACCTCCAGGCCTTCGCGCATGCCCATCTCGGCCAGCAGTTGTCCCAGCAGCAGAATTCCCTGGCCACCGAACCCGGCAACCTTGATGTTGAAGTTCTTGAAATGATGGTGATGCACATGCTTTGGGGCGGCATCGTGGGGGTCCGTGGCCGGCGTGATCTCCAGTACTTCCGCAGCCGTGCGTTGCGGCGGCGGACTACCTGCCGGCGCCTCCAGCTTGTGATCACGAAACACATTCAGAGGGAAAGTCGGAATCATCTTGTCGGTGATCCACTTGCGCGCCTCGACCGGATCCTTGCCCCAGATCGTCGGACAGGGAGAGAGAATCTCGACGAAGGTGAAACCCGCGCCTGCCTTCTGCAATTCCAGCGCTTTGCGAACGGCTTTCCGTGCCTTCATGATGTTCTTGTTGTCCGACAGCGCTACGCGCTCGATGTAAACCGGCGCTTCCAGCGTAGCCAGAAGCTCCGCCATGTGGATGGGGAAGCCTTCATTGCCCGGACGCCTGCCAAATGGCGAGGTGGTGCTCTTTTCGCCAATCAGGGTGGTGGGCGCCATCTGCCCGCCGGTCATTCCGTAGATGGCATTATTGACAAAGAATACGCTGATCTTTTCGCCGCGGTTGGCCGCATGCACGATCTCCGCGGTTCCGATCGCTGCCAGATCACCGTCCCCCTGGTAGGAAATCACGGTGCTGCCCGGACACGCACGTTTCAAAGCCGTGGCCGCCGCCGGCGCCCGCCCGTGCGCCACCTGCACGTTGCCCACGTCGAAATAGTAGTAGGCAAATACCGAGCAGCCGACCGGGCTGACGAAAATGGTCTGGTCCTGCACGCCCAGATCTTCCAGAGCTTCCGCGATCAGCTTGTGAACCACGCCGTGGCCGCAGCCCGGGCAATAGTGCGTCTGCTGTTTCAGTTCGGACTTGCGCTCGTACCCGTCATAGAAGACGGGGGACTTGGAGTGGATGACTTCATAGCCGTTCTTGTTCACTTCCGTCGCGGTCTCGATCACTTTGACTTCGTTTTCCATGGTTGTTGTCCTCGGCTCGCTTACACGAGCGCAGCCATCTGATTCATCACTTGCCCACGCAGCTCATCCACGGACGGCACATTCCCGCCCACGCGCCCGTAAAATTCCACCGGCACTTTTCCGTTCAGCGACAACCTCACGTCCTCTACCATCTGGCCGTTGCTCAACTCGACCACCAGCACTTTCTGCACATGCTGCGTCACTTCGATCAGGGCTTGCGACGGATAAGGCCACAACGTGATGGGACGGAAAAGCCCCGCCCGGATCCCCTCTTTCCGCAACGCATCGATGGTTGAGCGGAGCACCCGCGAAACAATCCCGAACCCGACCAGCAGGATCTCGGCATCTTCGGTTTGGTAGAGCTCGTGCAGCGGCTCGGTTTGCTGGGCACGTATGTACTTGGCCTCCAGCTTGCGCTCATGCGCTTCGAGTTCATCCGGCTCAAGATAGATGGAACTGAGCAGATTCTTGCGGGTTTCGGGAGTTCCCTTCACCGCCCAGGGTTTCTCCGGAAGGTCCGGCTCGCCGGGTTCCAGTTCCAGCGGCTCCATCATCTGGCCGACGAATCCGTCGGTCAGAATCACGGCTGGGTTGCGGTATTTGTCGGCCAACTCAAATGCCAGCACCGTAAGATCCGCCATTTCCTGCACGGAAGCGGGGGCCAGCACGATATTGCGGTAATTTCCGTGCCCGCCGCCTTTCACCATGGCAAAATAATCGCTCTGCTCCGGCGCGATGTTGCCCAGTCCAGGTCCGCCGCGCACCACGTCGACGATGACGCAAGGCAGTTCGGCGCCCGCCAGATAAGACATGCCCTCCTGCATCAAGCTGACGCCGGGGCCAGAGGATGCGGTCATGACGCGAACCCCGGCGGCAGCTGCGCCGTACACCATGTTGATGGCGGCGACCTCGCTTTCCGCCTGCAGGAACGTTCCGCCGACCTGCGGGATGTACAACGCCGCAGCCTCGGCAACCTCGCTGGCGGGAGTAATGGGATACCCGTAGTAGGCCTTGCAGCCGGCCAGGATGGCGCCCTTGATCACCGCCACATTGCCCTTACAAAGCTGTCGCATGTTCGCCTCCTGATGTCTGCACCACCACTTTCGGCGGCGGCGCCAGACGGTACACCGTGATGGCCCCCGGCTCCGGACAGCAATAAAAGCAGATGCCACATCCGGTGCAGCCTTCCCCGGTATACTGCGCCGGATGCACCCCATAAGGACTCAATTCCGGAGCTAACTTCAGGCACTTCGGCGGGCAGGACTCCACACACAATCCGCACCCCTTGCATTCCTCAATGCTCACTGTCACATTACCGCGCGCTTGCCCTGCCATGACTTCACCTCGTCGTCATTGCTTCTTTTTCGTTCGTTGAACGTTGCAGCCATTTCGTCTTTTCGCAGTACTCGTAAAGCTCCTGGCGGAACTTGGGATGTGCGATCTCGATGAGGGCTTTAGCCCGTTCGCGGATGCACTTGCCATGCAGATAGGCCACCCCAAATTCCGTTACCACGTAGTGCACCAAGCCGCGGGAAGTCACTACCCCCGCTCCGGGCGCCAAGATTGGCGCAATCCTCGAGACCTGGCCGTTCTTGGCAGTGGATGAAATTGCAATGATCGGCTTACCGCCTTTGGAGCGCGACGCACCCAACAGGAAGTCCACCTGCCCGCCGATGCCGCTGTAAAAATAGGTGCCGATCGAATCCGAACAAATCTGCCCGGTCAGGTCGATCTGCAGAGCGGAGTTGATGGCCACCATCTTGTCGTTACGAGCAATGAAAGCCGGATCATTGGTGTAGGAGGTCGGGTGGAACTCAAAGATCGGATTATTATCCACGAAATCAAACATCGCCTTCGTGCCCAGCACAAACCCTGCGATGATCTTTCGCGGCTTGAAGTTCTTGCGTGCCCCGGTGATGACCCCGTTTTCGATCAGCGGGATCACTCCGTCGGAAACCAGTTCGCTGTGAACTCCCAGGTCCTTGCGGTCACTCAGAAATGGCAGCACCGCATCCGGAATGCCCCCGATTCCTGTCTGCAGCACCGATCCGTCTTCGATCAGACTGGCAACATTGCGCGCGATGGCCACATGCATATCTGTGACCTCGGGCCGCTTCATCTCACACAATGGCCGTGACGACTCCACAATCAGATCCAGGTCGCTCACGTGAATAAAACTGTCGCCATAGGTGCGTGGCATCTGTCCGTTGATCTGGGCCACTACGAACCGGGCGCATTTGGCCGCAGTCAGCGAGGTGTCGACTCCAACCCCGAAGCTGCAAAACCCATTCTTATCAGGAGGAGATAGTGCCAGCAACACCACATCGAGAGGCATGGCGCCGCTTTCGAACAACCCCTCGATCTCGCTCAGGAAAATCGGGGTGTAGTCGGCCCGTCCATCGTTGACCGCCTCGCGCACGTTCGGGCCAATGAAAACGGCGTTATGGCGGAAGTGCCCAGCCATCTCCGGTGCTACGTAGGGGGCACACCCCATGGTCATCATGTGAACGATCTCCACGTCTTCAACCTCCGGAGCCCGGCGGATCAACGCTTCCACCAGTGTCTCCGGCTCGGCACACCCCGGCTGAATATAGACGCGCATGCCCGACTGAACGCATTGCATTGCTTCATCCGGCGTTCTCAGCTTGTTGCGATACTCACTTTGCCACGTCATGACCCTACGTTCTCCTCAAATCGCTTTGGCGACCGCTGGGCTTACGACCGCCCCTTCATAACCCAGTGCGGCGTAGAAAATTGCCCGGTCGAAAAACTGCTCCAGCAGTTGTAGCATCTCTAATTCCCCAAACACTTCTACCGGGCGGTCCAAGGGGGACTCCTTACGCAGGAACTCCCAGAGGTTGTCCTTGGTCAGGACGATGACCATGATCAGTTGGCTCAGGGGCACTCCCTGTTGGGCACGCTTCGCCCCAATCTCCATGTAACGCTTCTCGATATCGAACTCGGTCTTGCCCAGCAACCAATCCCCGAGATGGCGGTAGATCTCATAAACCCGCTCGGTGAGTTCTTTCGCGGGTACGTTCTTAAAATCACGGGTATGCTCGGATTGCTGGACCTTTTGCAAGAGGCTGGTGGCCAAAGCTTCCGAGTGCGATTCAATCAGACGGACGAGTCGGTATAGCAGCATCATGACCGTTTCCTTGTTTTCCTCTAGACTCAGTGTCGGCCTCTCGCTGGGCTTCCAGCGGTGACCCTTGCCACAAGAACTTGTGATGGCGGTCACAGTAGAAACTCGCCAAGGGACCCGGAAGGAGTTTCAGCAACCTTGCATCTATCATTTAATTGTCGCCAAGCTTGATCGGGGATGTCTGAGAGCAGGAGCCGGAGCGCTAGTTTGAAAAATTCCGGTTCCGAGACATCTGACTGGAAAACCGTTGGCGGGTTGCGGCGCACGTGGGAATCGGCTGGCGATAGCATCCGAATGGGTTGTCTTTCGCCTTTTGTTCGGCCTAACCTTAAATGCAGGCACTTCCAAGGCTACGGAGGAGAGAGTCATAAACCGCCTCTTACGGGGCGGATTACCTCACGCAAGATGCCCGCCGCTAGCGGCTTCGCTATGGTCCGTGATTCGGATGCAACCGCCAAATTGCCGAAGAAAGGCATCAAAAAGCAACCGCAAAGGCCGAGCCCGGGGAGACCCTACGGTCTGCACTACGACCGCTGCTCTACTTCAATTTGCCCCAGCGAAAAGTAGGGCCGATTGAGAACCGGACATAATTTTGCCGGTTCGTGAGCAAGTCGGTGAACAGGTGCGTGTTCACCCAGTCGGTTCCGAACCGCAGCGCGATCCGCCGAGACACGTTCAGGTCGAAGCCGCCGCCCAAGCCGAAGAACAGGGCAGTATCGGTCTGGTGAGCGTTCGGAACGGAAACCCCCAGCATCGTCAATAACTGACCCAACTGCGGCGGCAAGGTGATGTTTGCCTTCTCATGAATCCCGCCGAAGCCGGGGCGCGCAAAAAAAGTCACTGCTTTCCACTTGCGCAGGTAGAACTGCGGGCCGGCGGCAAAGGTGTAACTGGTCGATGTGAACGGCACGTTTACCGAACTCGGGGGGGGCGCCCCCAAGCCTTCGTTTGCGATCAGCAACGGCGCGTACACGGTCTCGCTCCCGTTAATGGTCCCCGCACCGCTCAGGATTTGGCTGCCAATGGCGCTGAAATCCGCGCCCAGTCCCAGCCAGGGTTTCACGGTGACGCCGAAATCGCTTTCAAAGCCGCGCTCCGTCAGATTACGAGCTGGGCTGATCATATAATCGAAGCCGGTGAACAAGGTGTAACGGTTAATGTCGGTCTGCTGCGCCAGGGCAGGCAGGTAACAGACAAAAATTGCAAAGCTACACAACAGTACACGTTTCATAGGTTTCGCCTCCTTCCTTACTTCGCATATATTGCGACCTGTGCAAAAGACATGCTGTGACCCAGAGCACATAGGACGGTTCGTCGAAAATCGAGGCTGGCATGCGGTTTTCATGGGTCGTCACGGGTTCGTAGGACAGATAGGTCCGCTCTGTGAACCTACCTGTGAGCCTACTCACAAGGCTTAGTGACGAGCGTGTTAAGCGAACAGGATTCCCGGTGCGTAAGCTCCCTCTGAAATAGCCTAGCCACCAGAGATGCCAAATCGCGTGGCCCGGTTCAGGAAACGGTGCGGGATCTTCGGGACGGCTCCGGTTTTGGACTCGACCCAGGAACCAGGAGTTAGTTATGGATAGCTTTGGTTACAGCGTATGCGCGATAAGCTTGCCTCACCGGGGGTAGCGCCCAGTGATGTAGCCCTCCAATTCCCGAATCGTGTGCGCCTGACCCGAGATGATCCAGTTGACGAGGTCACCAATCGACACAACCCCAATGACCAGAGTCCCCTCGACGACCGGAAGATGGCGAAAGTGATGCTTGGTCATGATGGCCATGCAATCGTCCACCGTGTTTTGTGGAGTCACGAAGACTACCGGACTGGTCATAATCTCGTGCACCGGGGTCTCTTTCGAGGAGTGGCCTTTGAGGATCACTTTGCGGGCATAGTCACGCTCGGAGAGGATGCCGACCAGGCGGTTCTCAGACAACACGAGCAAGGCTCCCACGCTCTCCTTGGCCATCAACTCGATCGCCTCATACACGGATTGGCTGGGTCTTACCGAAAGCACCCGATTGTTACTCTTTCCGCGCAACAACGATTGCACTGTGTCCCCGAGTTCCATGAAGCACCCCGCGGCGTCCATACTAGCACGCCAGAGGCGCCAGCAAGCAAGTTTGCCAGGCTCTCCCCCGCCCTTATGTTTGCCGAGGCCACGGCAGGTCGCAGTGTGATCATTGTGAGCGCCCAGAAGCTATCTCGCCTCGGCGTGCAGGGCCTGGCGCGTGGCTTCAAGAGTATGGATCAGCGACTCCTTCGGAAGTTTCTGGATGATCGGTTCGATGATCCATCCCAAACCCAGGGGCACATCCCGCGTCAGGGAAATGGCGCGACACTCAATGGACACACCACCCTCGCGCTCCTGGAAACGCCAGTAGGAAAACAGTCGCCACAGGAATCCATGGCCTGTATCGGGCGGTAACACCCTCTCTTTGGGGCTTCCGGCATTCTCCACTTCAGCAATCCGGGTGGTGTAGGAGCGACAAGTCCAGTGGGTTCGATCCAGAGAACGATAATGCACATCATGATCGGTATCAAGGATCACCGTAATGACTTTCTTCTTAAGAAGCCGTAAGTAGATTTGGAAGTGGTTATCGTGATGGCTTATTACCCTTGAGTCAACCACCTCAGGCTTATAGATGTTCTTGTGGCCATCATAGTTCTGCATCATCGCCAGCAGGCCTTTAAGCGTTGCCCCAGGAATCAACGCGGCGCCGATCCAGTCATGGATCAGACCACTCGGTACTTGGACTGGTCCCCGGCCCGACCAGAATTCCGCGATCACCCTTCCGTCGCGAACCTTCTGATCTCGCTCAGGACTGGCGTCGGACCACAGGAAGGGGCGGCTGCGGCCGCTGAGAGTTTTGTCCATGTCAGTTTCGGCGTCGCGAATATAGGCATCAAATGCCTCCAGCGTTTCCTGCTTCAGCTGTACCGGAGTTGCCGTTTGCGCCATAGAGCCGACCGATTGCGAATCGTGATCTCCTGCCTCAGTGAGAGCAAAGGCCAATGCCAGGCCCTACAGTTTTTCTTTTCTTAAGAAAAGTCTCGCGGAGAGGAGTGCGCCTTGCAGCCGCGGTGCCGCCGCGCGGGCAAATTGGAAATCCAGAAAGCCTTCCATCTGACGGATGAGCGCCTTGCCGTATTGGTACCACCAGACTTTCTTCATGCCGGGCAGGCGATCGGAGTCCAGGTGTTTGATACGAATCATCTCTTCCAGCCCAAAGCGGCCATGGGTACGGCCGATGCCGCTGGCCTTGAAACCGCCGTGCGGAGCCTCGCTGATGCCGAAGTAGGAGATCACGTCGTTCACCAGCACTGTCCCGGCCACGATCCGCCGGGCGAGGGCCTCACCGCGGGAGCGGTCGCGCGTCCACACGCTGGCGGCCAGGCCGTACTCGGAATCATTTGCCAGGCGGATGGCTTCGTCCTCGGTATCGAACGGCATGATGGGGAGCACGGGCCCGAAAGTTTCCTCGCGCATGATGCGCATCTCGTGTGTGACGTCGGCCAGGACGGTAGGTGCGTAGAAGTTCGGGCCAATCTCCGGCAGGCGTGTGCCTCCAGTCAATACGCGAGCACCGCGGGCCCTGGCCTCTTCGACCTGTTGCTCCACAATTTGTAGCTGGCGCTGGTTGATCATCGGGCCCATGTCGATCTCCGGGTTCATGCCGTTGCCCACACGCAATTGGCCGGCTTTGCGCACACAAGCTTTGAGAAATGGCTCGTACAGTTTGCGTTGCACGTAACAGCGCTCGACCGAGAGGCACGTCTGGCCGGCATTCACGAAAGCGCCCCAGACGGCGCCGCTGGAGGCGATGTCGATGTCCGCGTCCTCCAGCACCAGCATGGGATCTTTTCCGCCCAACTCCAGAACGACCGGGAGCAACCGCTCGGCTGCCGCCTGTGCGATGCGCTTCCCCGTGGGCACGCTTCCCGTGAAGATCAGTTTGTCTATTTCCGAGCTGACCAGTGCGGCACCGGTGACGCCATCACCCACGACGACTTGAAAAACATCCTTCGGCACACCAGCGTGGTGGAGCAGAGCAGCCAGCTCAAGCACCACCAGCGAAGTAACTTCCGAGGGCTTGATCACGATCGTATTTCCCGCCACCAGTGCAGCCAGCGTTTCGGTGGCAGGAATCGAGAACGGATAGTTCCACGGCGAAACGATGCCGATCACGCCGTAGGGCTCGCGCACAATGCGTCCGGCCTTCGTCTTCATGATCAGATTGCCATGCGGCAGGGATTCATCCCGCAAGAGGTGATAGGCGTTTTCGATATAGAAGCGCGCTGCATCCAGAACCACCAGTACTTCAGTCGTGAGGGCTTCGAGATAAGGCTTGCCGGCCTCGCGGGTGATGAGGCAGGCGACTTCCGATTTTCTCTCATGCAGCAAACCCTGGAAATTCTTCAGCAGTCCAATGCGCCGGCGAATTCCGAGTCCGAACCAGGCCGGCTGTGCGATGCGGGCGCGCGTTACCGCTTCGCGGACCTCGGGCTCCAAAGCGCACTCGAGTTCGCGCAGCGTCTCGCCCGTAGCAGGGTTTATCGAGACCACTTTACGGGCCGCGATTTGGAGATCCGTGGCCATGCTCAACAGAAAGTTTACGCCGCAGAGAACGCGTACGCTACTCGTCACGCCTATGGCAGACTGATGCTCCCATCGGCTATACAATCGGAGCGGTGACTCCGTGAAGACGCTGAACGAAGTTTATTCCTCGCTTTCTACACGCCGCCGCTACGAAGTATGGTTTGTTCGCCTGGGACTGGCGGACGGGAGTGGCGCGTGGTGGTTCCGCTATTTGCTGACGAATCCGGGGCAGGGAGGCTGCCCGGGAGATCCGCGCGGGATGCCGGTACAGGTGTGGGCGACATGGTTCCCGCGTGACGGCAAACCGCAAACCTTCGTTCAGGGGTTTCCCTTGGATGATCTGGATCTCAGATCCAGAAAGCAACATCCGTTTCATTTTCGGCTGGGTCGCCATGGAATCGAAGAGAACTTTTGCCGGGGATCCATGGAAGTTGACGGACACAAGATGTCCTGGGACCTGAAGTACCGGTCCACATTTCGCGTCACGCTGAGCAACAAGGGCTGGATTGGGTTTTCCCGCTCGCCGCATTCGGACGCGCTTTTTTCGGGCTTAATCACGCTGGATGACCGGAGTTTTGAGGGCGATCCTCTGGGGTTCGGGGTTCAAGGGCACAACTGTGGATACCGGCATCGCAGCTTCTGGACCTGGGCCCACGCGCATTTCGCCCGGCCCGGAGGACCGCCGAGTACGCTGGAAGCGCTGGTTTATGACATGCCGTTCGGGCTGGTCTTTCGTAAAGCGGTGCTCTGGCATAACGGAACTCAGCAGGTCTTCCGGAATTTGCGAGAGAGCAGAAAAACTCCAGATAGTTTCGCGTGGAAGTTCCGTTGTTCCACCAAGGGTGGCCTGCAATTGGAAGCAGCTTTCGATGGAGATGGACCTGGCATTCATCGTCTGCCTTATCTGAAAACCAATTGTTCCGGCAGCTTTGAAGTTGTGAACAATAGTCTGGCGAGTGCCTCGGTGCGACTGGGGCGCCAGGACGGATCCGTCGAACAGTTGGAAACTGCTGCCGGCGCAGTGCTGGAGATGGTGGGTCGCGGATGAGGGATCAGGATTTGTGGGTCAGCGCCAACCGTTGGGCGACGATGGAGTACGCAGCCGCATTAAATGCCATACCGATGTGCGTGCCTGCCACTTCAAAGTCATCCGCTGGATTCCTGGTAATGCAGTAACGCCAGTCCACGATACCGTCGTGGCGGGTATAGATGGCGGTCTGGAGCATGGAGTCCGGAACCTCGCGGCGCAGCGAGTTCACAAAATTGCAAGTGCAGCGCCCGGTGTAGCAGTGGGGCAGGACGCCGCTGCCGTGCTCCTTCAGGATGCGCAGGCGAACCGCTTCCGCGGCATGGATCACGGAGCGATTAGTCACCGTCCCGCCAATGGGTGAAGCCAGCGTGGTAACGGATGCGATGTCTTTGGGCCGCGCCCCGGCAATCGAACGCGCGATTACGCCTCCCAGACTGTGGCCGATCAGGTGAATCTTGCGGCCGGTCTCCTCCAGCGCTCTTTGGATGGTTGCGCTCACGTTACGCTGGATCAGCAGATTCGGGCAGTCCGCGTTAATGCCGATCCCGGAAAAATACGGCCGGTAACCAATGCGCTCCAGCCAGCCGTGCAGTTCGGTCAAATAGAGATCAGTGCCAAGAAAACCGGGAATGATAACCACGCCGGAGTCGTCGCCCCGCGGCACGCCAAAACCATAGTAGACCGGCATCGCGTGCAGCAGGAGAACCTCCGCCCCAAACAACGCTTCGGTCCAAAGCGAGGTGTTGGCCTCCGGGTGAGGTTGGGGTGTTTGCTTGCGAGACTTGAGCTTGAATGGACGGGTTGCTTTTTTTGGTTTGCGCAAGTTCGTCCCACGTCTGCCCGGCATCTACGCACCTTTCTCTGGGCCAGCGTGCGCGTAGCGGCGGAGGCTTTTCCAACGGGGGATTATACCCCTACATTCGCGACGGTTCCATAGCCCCTTCGAGTCATATCGAGGGCTGGGCGGGCTGTTCCGCCTCCAACCCTCCTCACCCATTCCGAGACATTTTCTAGGTCCTTGCGCGCTTGCGCCGTTTCTCCCGCTCACCCTTCTCCAGCCGCGCCTCCAACTCTACCACGCGCTTGCGCAGGGCATCGAGTTCCGGCTCGGCCTCGGGCTTCGGCGATGGCGGCGGCGTGCCCAGAAACTTCTTCATCATATCCACCGGAGACAGGATGGCAGACTGGACTTCGCCCAAGCGGCTCTGCACCGCATCCTGCACCTTCTGGTAGGTGTCAAACGCGGACTTCAAATACCACATGACGAACTCCTGCCGCACCTCGTCGGACGCAATGATGAGTTGGCGCAGCAGTTCGAGGGGCAGGCCGGTCGGCTTTTCCTTGGCATCTTCGGTGATGATTTGAGTGAGGGTGACGCGAGTCAGGTCCTGCCCGGTCTTGGCATCCACCACCTTGAGTTCCTTGCCTTCCCGAATGAGCGCGGCAATATCGTCGAGATTCACGTAGCGGCTGCCGGTGGTGTCGTACAGCCTGCGGTTGCCGTATTTCTTGATGACGACGGTGGAAAACTTCATCTGGACCCGCCTATGTTGCTGTGCACAAACGTGCATATATATCTTGACACAAGTGGCTGTGGCTCGTATAGTTAACTCGAATGCTGCAACGCAGCATATTTGGAGGTATTATATGCCAGCAGCCACAAAGACCGAGACCTCCCGGACTCATCCCAGGGAGTCGTCGTTTGTCTCGATTCTATCGGGTTGGACACAGCAAGGCGTCCAAAGTTTCTTTGCTACCCAAAGAGTACTTCTGGACCTTGCCATGCGGCAGAACGCAAACGTAATGCACGCTCTGCAGCAACAACTAACCGATCCGCATCACTCCCCCACCGCGATTCTCAGTGAGGCGGCCGAGGAGGGCATGACCAGCTTCATCGAAGGACAAAAAGTGCTTCTCGAACTGGGGAAGCAACAGAACGAAATTCTGATGACCGGCGTAAAAGAGCGCATGGGGGACTGGCCTGCGGCCCATGCCATGACCGATCTGCTGCGCCGCAGCGTGGAGACCTTCATCCACATGCAGGAAGAGTTCCTGAAGGTGGCCGGCAAGCAGGCTCATTCCTGGGTGGAAGCCGCCAAGGCCGGTAAGCCATACGAGACCGACCACCTGGTGGGTTTGGCCCGCGAGGGCATGCAGAACTTCGTGAAAGCGCAGAAGCAGTTCCTTGACGTCATCGCCGAGGAGACTGCCAACGCCACCAGCAGCAAGAAAGCCAATGGCGCCGCCAGGAAAACAAAAAAGACCGAACTGTCCGAACTGGCGCGGAAGGCCACCGACTCGTTCATTGACGCCCAGAAGAAGCTGGTGGACGTGGCCGGCAAGCACATGAATGCCAACGTAAAGAGCGCTGGCAAGAGCCTGGACCTGCTACGGCCGTTCCCCTTCCTGCCGTTGACCGAACTGACGCGGGAAGGCGTAAAAAGCTACGTTGATGCCCAAAAAGCATTGATGGACGTGATGGTGAAACCGCCGGCCGGGCCGAAACTGGCGGGCAAGACCGTACACCATGGCAAGAAAGGCAAGAAGCCCATGGCGGCAGCGGCACGTGCGTGACGCGGGTCTGACGGAAAACGCTTGGCGCATGCATCCGTAGTTTTGCCCATCGACCAAGCGGTGGAACCAGTGATGAGCGCTGACGTGCCCTTGTCTGCGGCAAGGGCACATTAGCGCCACGAGGGCGCCCGGTCGCTTTCGTCGGCGATGAGCGCAGCGGGTGACAAATCATTGACCGCGAGGCGCACATGAAAATTCCTCTTACTCCTGTCCGGTTCTTGCGCTACGCGCATGAGCAGTTTCCCAATAAAGTCGGCGTGATCTGCGGCGATCAGCGCTTTACTTATGCGCAATTTGCCGAGCGCGCCGCTCGGCTCGCGGGCGCGTTGGTCGCCGCAGGGGCAAAGCCTGGCGATCGCATTGCGTTCTTGAGCACGAACTGTCATCGGCTGTTGGAGGCTTATTACGGAATCCTGGAAGCCGGGGGCGTGTTACTTCCCTTGAACATCCGGCTGGCGCCGCAGGAACTGGCTTTCGTTCTGAATGATGCGCAAGCCAGATTCCTGTTTGCAGAGACGGCCTTCTTGCCGCTGGCGCAGTCGTTTCGCACCGCCGTGCCTTCGATTGAAACCACCTTTCTGCTGGATGGCCCGCCGCAGGCTGGCTGGCTCGCGCCACAAGACTACGACGTCTTGCTCGCAGCTTCTCCTCCGTTCGAGTGCGACTTCACGCAGATCGACGAGGACTCGGTTGCGGAGCTGTTCTATACCAGCGGTTCGAGCGACCGGCCGAAAGGTGTCATGCTCACGCATCGCAACATCTATTTGCACGCCTTGTCCGTGCTCGCCGCAGGACAGACGTCCTCGGCCACGCTGGGGGAAATGTCATGCCAGTCGGTGTTGCTGCACACCATTCCGCTGTTTCACGCTAACGGGTGGGGCACGGCGCATACCATCACCGTGGTCGGTGGTACCCACGTCATGATTCACCACTTCAATCCGGTCGACGTGTTCCGTCTGATTGAGCGGGAGCGGGTCACCACCTGCGCCATGGTGCCTACCATGGCCACGGCTCTCGTCCATTCTCCCGAGAGGCCGAAGTACGATCTCACCAGCCTGCAGACGATCATCATCGGCGGGGCAGCTTCGTCTCCGATATTGGTAAAAGCGGCTCAGGAAAAACTGGGCTGCGCCTGCATTTCCGGATACGGCCTGACGGAGACCTGTCCGACGCTTGCCAAATCGCCCATGAAATCAGGAGTTGTGTGGGAAGGAGAACAACGCTACGCCGGCCAGGCGATGACCGGGTTTGCCATTCCGGGCGTCGAACTGCGTGTGCTGGGCCCCGACGGGAATGAGGTGCCTCACAACGGGACTGCGATTGGTGAGATCGTGGTGCGAGGCGACACCGTGATGGACGGCTATTGGCGCCAGCCCGAATCGACCGCAGCGGCGCTGAAGGACGGCTGGTTCCATACCGGGGACGTGGCCACCGTCGATTCAAACAACTACCTTCAGATTGTGGACCGCAAGAAAGAGATCATCGTAAGCGGAGGCGAGAACATTTCTTCGCTGGAAGTGGAGAAGGTGCTCTCCGGCCACGACGCGGTGTACCAGGCGGCGGTAATTCCGGTTCCGGATGCGAAGTGGGGCGAGATACCGAAGGCGATTGTCGTCCTGAAGCCCGGAGAAAAAGCCACGGAAGGCGAGTTGCTGGAATTCTGCCGCGCCCGGTTGTCGCACTATAAGTGTCCGCGATCCGTCGAGTTTCTGGAAAGCCTGCCCATGACCGGGACAGGCAAGCTGTTGAAACGCGAGTTGCGGAAAAAGTATTGGGCCGCACAAAAAAGTACGGTTTCATAGGGTCGAGAGGGGACCCCCGTACACGCGGCCATTGGGAAGGGGCGGATTCCACCGTGCCCCAACGGATGCGGAATCGCACCGGCTCCAGCCACTCAGGTACCGCTTTCAGGGCTGAAGCCTGGTCTCTCCTGTGCAGTTTGGCGGCTCGGCTGACGCCGTACCCTTCCCGCAAGAACATTGAGGAACCAGATTCAAACGAGGTGAGATATGGCCACAATTACGGCAAGACCCAGGATCAAAATCTCCGGCGGCGGTTTCCTGACTGAGGAACGCACTCCCGACGAGGTTTTCACTCCGGAAGACTTCACCGAGCAGCATCTGCTGATTGCGCAAACCACCGAAGAATTCGCCAACAACGAAATCATCCCGAACATTGAAAAAATGGAGCGCAAGGATTTCGCGATCCACCGGGAACTGGTCAGAAAGGCCGGCGAACTCGGGCTGAGCGGGGTGGATGTTCCCGAACAGTACGGGGGCATGCAGATGGACAAGGTCACTTCTGCCATCATCGCGGACCGCCTTGCGAAATATGGCGGGTTCAGCACGACCTGGGGTGCGCACACCTGCATCGGCACGCTGCCGATTGTTTACTTCGGGACGGAAGAGCAGAAGAAAAAGTATCTGCCCGGGCTGGCAAATGGAAAAACCGTCGGCGCTTACGCGCTTTCGGAATCTTCCTCCGGGTCCGATGCGCTCAATTGCCGCAGCCGTGCCACGCTGTCCGCGGACGGCAAGCACTACCTGCTGAACGGCGAAAAAATGTGGATTACCAACGGCGGTTTCGCCGACCTGTTCATCGTTTTTGCCAAAGTGGATGGAGAGAAATTCACCGGCTTCATCGTGGAACGCGACTTTCCCGGTTTTGCGGTGGGCGCGGAAGAACACAAGATGGGCATTCGCGGCTCGTCCACCTGTCCCCTCATCCTCAATGACTGCAAGGTGCCGGTAGAGAACGTCTTAGGTGAAATCGGCAAAGGACACCATATTGCGTTTAACGTTCTGAACGTGGGCCGCTTCAAACTGGGCGCAGGGTGCGTCGGCGCGGCACGTCACTGCGTCGAAAGCGCGACTGCTTATGCGAAGCAGCGCAAGGCCTTCGGCAAAGTGATTGCTGATTTCGGCCTGGTACGGGAGAAGCTGGCCAACATGGCGGCCGGCATTTTCACTGGCGAAGCTATGGCCTATCGCACCGCCGGCATGATGGATGCGGCCCTCGCACATCTCGGGGAAACTCACAACGACATGGGCCCGGTCCGCAAGGTGATCGACGAGTATGCCATCGAGTGCTCGATCCTGAAAGTGTGGGGTTCGGAGTTCATCGGCTACGTGGTGGATGAAATGGTGCAGATCTACGGCGGCTATGGGTTTGTCGAGGAGTACCCCGCCGAGCGCGCCTACCGCGATGCCCGCATCAACCGGATCTTCGAAGGCACAAATGAAATCAACCGGCTGGTCATCACCGGGTTCCTGCTGAAACGGGCGATGTCCGGACAGCTTCCGTTGATGGCGGCGATCAAGAAACTGATGGATGAAGTGCTCTCCGGCGCCCGAGACGACGGCGCGGAAGGGTTGCTGCCCGAAGAGCGCAAACTGGTTGCGGCGGCCAAGAAGATCGGTTTGTTCGCCGCCGGAGTTGCCACCCAGAAATACATGCAGGCGATTCAGGACCAGCAGGAGATTATGGGAGCGATCGCCAATATGGTCATCGAATCCTACGCGATAGAATCTGCCGTGCTGCGCGCGCAAAAACTGGCGGCTCGCAATGGCGAGGCCGGCGCAACCCATGCCATCGCCATGACTCGCGTCTATATGGCGGGCGCGCTCGAGAGGATCGAGAGCGCGGCAAGGATGGTAGTGGCTGCCGCCAGCGAAGGAGACATGCTGCGCTCGCAGATGGCTATTTTGCGCCGGCTGTGCAAGTACGAGCCGTTCAATACGATTGCGCTGCGGGAGAAGATCGCGCAGAAGGTCATCGAGACTGGCAGGTATCAGGTGGCGTAATCCCCGTGTGGTGCGATCTCTCCTGACCGCGCGATGGTATGGGTGGCACGGTTCTTTGGAGAGAAGATTCCTTGAGCCGACGGGTTCCGAACCCCACGCGGGCCAGAAGATTTTTGCCTTCCGTGCCCGGCGTGATCACACTCACAATCAGGCGTGACGAGTTAACCAC
Organism: uncultured Acidobacteriota bacterium; assembly: GCA_963715675.1. Classification (GTDB taxonomy): domain Bacteria; phylum Acidobacteriota; class Terriglobia; order Terriglobales; family Acidobacteriaceae; genus DASVWZ01. The sequence goes on along the minus strand of OY970265.1, from coordinate 4,815,769 downwards.
ACGGCCCAGCGGCGCTGCCCTAGCCCTGCGTGATCACACTCACACCCAGGGGTGACAGACGATACCGACAGCGCCCGACAGGAGTGGTGTAGTTAACACCGTACCTTGAATTCGGCCGGGCAGTGAGGCGGTCCTTATGGGTTTACGGGAGTGGACTAAGTCCGAAGTGCATTACGGCCGAAAGGTTCTGAGTTCTGGGCTGGAGGGAGCTCGTTCCGGACGGGAAGCATTCCTAAACGGGAGACCTGTTACTCCGTTTCTTAGCGAGTCAGTTCGAGATGCCTTAAGACCTGCCGTTGTTGGGGGGTGCATTGGCGTGTTGGGCAGTTGCGTCGGGACCCGGCACAAGACCATTGGCAGGGTGTTGGCATTCGGTTTGCTGGGTGGTGCAATCGGTTTTGGCGCGGGCATCGTCTGGGGAGATCGCTGTTTTGCAGCCAGCGTTGCTCAGGGGGCTTTACGGAATATTGGCAGGGTGCGTGACGAGCACTGGCTGGACCGGCATCCCATCGACTACGCATAGGAACAGAGAATCTATCGCCAGCTCGCTGTCATGCTCGTGGCCGCGAGAGTTGGAAACAACGAGTGAGCTTGCTTCTCACGGGTAACGGGCCTCCTCGTATACAGACAGGGGGCAGGGATGATCGCAAGCGAAGCAGTGCATGCGCGGGTTCAGATCCCGCTTGCCGCAGAAAGCCTCAGTGAGGAAAGAATTGCCTACCTGGAAGGATTAGTCCGCCAAGCCAGAATCGCCGCCGCTGTCTTTACTCAATTCACCCAAGAAGACGTTGATCGCATTGTCAAGCCGATGGTCCTGGCTGGGCTGGAACAGGCTCAACCTCTAGCCCGCCTGGCGGTTGAGGAAACCCGGCTTGGGGTGATGGAAGACAAAGTCATCAAGAATATGGTGGCAACGGAGTTCGCCTACAACTACGTCAAGGACAGACGTAGCGTTGGCATCATCCGCGAGTTTCCGGAACGCAACCTGGTGGAGATGGCCGAACCGATCGGAGTCATTTTCTCGCTCACGCCCATCACCAACCCAACTTCCACGGTGCTGTTCAAATGCATCATGGCCATCAAGACGCGGAACGCGGTCATTTTCAGTCCTCACATTAACGCCTGGCACTGCTGTTCCGAGGCCGTACGGATCATGTATGAAGCCGCGTTGAAGCACGGAGCACCCGAGGGCGTTTTTAGCTGCCTGGAATCGCATACCATGCAGGACAACGCATACCTCATGCGGCACAAGGATGTCGGTCTAATTGATGCCACCGGTGGGCCGGGTGCAGTCCGGGCGGCTTATAGTTCCGGCAAACCAGCCTTGGGCGTGGGACCGGGCAACACGCCGGTTTACCTGGAAAAAACGGCTGACCTGAATACGGCGGTGGTGGACATCATCGTTTCCAAGACCTTCGATAACGGAACCATTTGCGCTTCCGAGCAGACGCTAGTGATTGACGATGAGATTTATGACCTGGTGCTGAAGAAATTTGCGGAGCTGGGCGCGCACATCTGCAATGAGAAGGAAACAGAACTTCTGGCGCGAACCGTGATTGATCCCCAGACCGGATTCATGCAGCCCATGGCGGTCGGCCAGAAGGCAACCGCGATCGCCGGCTTCATCGGTCTTTCGGTCAAGCCGAAGACCAAGCTCTTGATTGCGCCGATTCAAGGCGTAGGCCGCGAATATCCTCTGTCGGTCGAGAAGTTGTTTCCAGTGCTCTCGGTCTATCGGGCGAAATCCGTCGATGAGGCGCTCAAGGTTTGCGTGGACGTGAATCATGCCGGCGGGCTTGGACATACGGCGGTTATTTTCTCGCGCAACGATGGGATCATCCGCAAGTTCGGCGAGGTGATCAACGCGGGTCGGATCATTGTGAATTCGCCGGGATCCATCGGAGCGCTGGGTGGAGTGGTCAACGACCTGGTGCCCACCTTCTCCTTCGGATGCGGAACCGGGGGCGGGAACAGCACCACTGATAACGTCAACCTCTATCACTACCTCAATATCAAGCGCCTGGCTCGAAGGACACAAAACCATATGTGGTTCCGAGTTCCCAATCAGATCTATTTCAACATGAACGCGGTGGAGAACCTGCGCCATTTCCCATCGCGCTCCACCATCATCGTTACCAATCCAGCTTTGGAGCAGATCGGGCACGTCGACATTGTCCGGCGCCATATTCCGGAGCAAACTCACGTCCATGTCACGGTCATTCCCGATGCCGAGCCTGAGGTCAAGGTCGTGATGCAAGGAGTGGAGGCACTCAACTTCTACAAAGCGGACCAAATCATCGCTCTGGGTGGCGGGTCGGTAATCGATGCGGCAAAGATCATGAAACTCATGTACGAATCGCCGCAGGCTGACCTGGAAGAGCTGGCCGCGCCTTTTCTCGATCTCCGCAAGCGCGTGGTCCAGTATCCGATCGAGAAAACCAACCAGGCGCGATTGATTGCCATCTCCACCACCAGCGGAACCGGGAGCGAAGTCACTCCGTTTGCCGTCTTGACCGACAAAGAGCGCGGGCGCAAGGTGACATTGGCCGACTACTCCCTGAGCCCGAATGTAGCGATCGTCGATCCGCAGTTCGTCATGTCCATGCCGAAGTGCCTTACCGCGGATACCGGGATCGACTGCCTGACCCACGCGTTGGAAGCTGGAGTTTCCAGTTTTGCGTCCCCCTACACCGACTCCAACGCCATGCAGGCGATCCGGCTGGTGTTCAAGTACCTGCCGATCGCCTATGAGCACCCTCGCGATGAGGAAGCCCGCTGCATGATGCACAATGCCGCCTGCATTGCAGCGATGGCGTTTTCCAATGCCTCGGTGGGAGTGAACCATGCCCTGGCGCATGCCTTCGGGGCACGCTTCGGGGTGGCGCACGGCCGCGCCAACGCGCTGATGTTGCCGCACGTCATTGCTTACAATGCGGCAGTGCCCACCAAGTTCATGCCGTCGCCGTATCAGCAGGGATATGTTGCACACAAGAAATACGCTACGGTCGCGGATTTGCTGAACCTGGGAGGCAACACCGTTGAGGAAAAGGTAAAGAACCTTGTCGCGGCGGTAGAGCAGTTGCTCGACCAATTGGATTTTCCCCGTTCGATCGCTGACCTTGGGATCTCGAAAGAAGAATTCGAGCGGGCGATGCCCGATTTAACCAAGATTGCCTTTGACGATCCGTCCTGGCGGTCGAACCCTCGTATGCCACTGATGAGCGAAATGGCCGAGCTGTTTTGGAGTGCTTATCAGGGGCGAGGCTTGGCCAAGGCGGCGAGTCTGTCTGAGTTGCAACCCGTATAGCGGAGTGGCGGATATGGAGGATTGCCATGAGCCTCACGATTGATGAAAAACGCGTCGTCCAGGCGTTGCGAGATGCCGGGGAAACACTGGACGGTGCCGGGGGCAAAGTGGTTCTGGATTTTTCTTCCGTGCGCCGCATCGATCCGGCCGGGATCCGGGCAATGGAAGAGTTCGCTGGCATCGCTGACGACAAAGGCATCAAGGTCGTGTTGTGCGGCGTCAAGGTGGATGTCTACAAAGTGCTCAAGTTAGTGAGGCTGGCGCCGCGATTCTCCTTCGTGACGTCAGCGGTGCAATCGTCCGGCGGATGAATACGAGAGCTGTCATGCAGAACCATCGTCAAAGTGACCGTCTTTCCTGGGGGGACACCGTCTTCCTGCATCTGGAACGTGAGGGTATGCCGCTCAACGTGGCCAGCGTCAGCGTGCTGGAGGGGAAGATCCCGTTCAAGGACTGCCTCCAGTTCATCGAGTCGAAGTTTCCGCTGATTCCCCGCTATCTCAAGCGGGTGGTGGGGGCCCCGCTCAATGTCGGTCTTCCGAGCTGGGAATACGACCCCAACTTTGATATTCGCAACCATGTGCGCGAGATCACACTCAAGCACGGCACGGACACAGAACTGAAGGCGCTTGCTGGAAGACTCTTCAGCACAGTCATGGACCGGCAGCATCCCCTGTGGGATGTCACTCTTGTCCACGGTCTGAAAGGTAACCGTACTGCGCTCATTTTCCGCCTGCACCACTGTCTGGCCGATGGCATTGCCGGAGTGGGCATCATGAGCAAGCTCTTGGACGCAAGCTCAGTGGCGGTGCCGTTGTCCAGGACCAGGATCCCCTTCCGCGTTCCTCCGCCGCGCGATGCAATCAAGTCGTTGATGGACGGCGTGGTGAGTTCCTACTCCGATTTTGTTAGACGGATTCTCGCCGCCTGGGCGGACCTGCTGAGTATGGCAGAGCAGGTAACCGCGAATGGCGGAAATCTGGCCACCGATGAGTTCTCCCGCTTGCTCCCGGAAATCACCGCATTCACCGAGCGCTTGCGGTTTAACGTTCCCTATCGTGGCCCGCAGAAGTTTGCCTGGGCCGACATTCCGCTGGCGGAAGTCAAGAACATAAAACAGATCTGCGGGGCCAGCGTAAATGACGTGATTCTCGCGCTGGTAACAGCAACCATCCGGCGCTACCTGGAACTGCACGGTGACCGGGTGAAGGGACGGTTGCTTCGCATGATGGTGCCGGTCAACCTGCGCGGCAAGGACAGTCAGGGAGAGTTGGGGAACCGCATCTCGCTGGTTCCAGTCACCATACCCCTGGACATTCGCAATCCGCGAAGACTGCTGGCGGCTGCGCATCAGAGGACGGAGTTTCTCAAGCGCTCGCATGCCGCGGAGTTAGTCAGCCTGGCAGGTGGTTTGATCGGCATGTTCCCCACCGCGGTGCAAGCGCTCGCCGGCCCCATCGTGAGCCAGTTGCCGGTCACGCCCTTCAACCTGGTGTGCACCAATGTGCCCGGGCCGCAATACCCGCTCTATCTGATGGGGCACAAGATGCTGCGCTGGTATCCGTATGTGCCGGTGGGCGGCGAGATGGCGGTCAACTGCGCCATCCTGAGTTACGACGGCGCAGTATATTTCGGATTCAGCGGAGACGTGCATGCCGCTCCGGACCTGCGGCGTTTGGAGGAGTTTCTGAAATTAAGTTTTGATGAGTTGCGCAAAGCTGCCGGCGTCAAACCGCCGAAAAGAAAAAAGAAGAGGGTACGGCCGAAGACACGGGAGGCAGCGAAACCTGTGCCCGAGCCGGCAGCGACAGTTCGTGTATCGATTCCCCTCACAGTTCCTCCCCTATCAGTGAAACCAGAGCAAGCAACACTGCCCGCCGAGGAAGAGGAGAACGCGCTGACCGGGTTAATCGCGTAATGGCCCGGCAAGCACGGGGAATTGGAAGTGGAAAGTTAGGTTCTCCCAGAGGACCCAGTGGGTTATGGTGGAAGGCAATCAGTCCGCTGCGCAGGTTACGTCCTGGTTGGCAGCCGGTCGGATGCTCTTCGTAGTTATCCATGTCTTGGGCGTTGCCGCTTTCGCCTACATTGTGGCAAAGCGCATGGTACCGCTCATTAAGGCTGGGCGCGATCTCCGCTTTGATCGGCCGCTCGTCCGCCTGGGAAGGGTCTTCAAGTTCTGGCTGGGCCAGTGGAAGCATCCGCGTTACAAGACCGCCGGAACCCTGCATATTCTGATCTTCGCCGGATTCATTCTGCTGGCGATACGTGCCTTCGTGGTCCTCATTGTCGGCGTCGCCCGGGACTTCGTGATGCCCGGCCTATCCGGAAGGGCTGGTCACATCTATGAGGTAGTCACCGACTACGCTGCCACGGTTGTCTTCCTCTGCATGGTGGTGGCCGTGATTCGCCGGCTGGTGTTCAAGCCCGCGCGCTATGCAGTGCCGGCGCGGTACGGTAAAGGCCACACCGCCGACGCCGTTTTTCTCCTGGCACTGATCGCCATCCTGATGTTTGCGGACAGTCTGTTTGAAGCCGCAAAGGCCGCCGGTCAGGTACAGCAGGGTCAGCCGGTGGAATGGTCGGCCGTGCTGTCGTTGCCGTGGATGTTGCAGGCTGCTCTTCTTTCTGTTTCCTTACCCTCCATCGGGGACCTCTACGCCGGCGCCTATCTTCTCCACGAAGTGACGTTTTACTTCTTGCTTTGCTATCGGCCCTTCGGAATTCAGTTCCATGTGGAAACGTCGTTGTTCAACATCTACTTCGCGAAGTTGGATCGGGACGCGCTCAAACCAGTGAAGTGGGGCGTGAGCGATGAGCACTTAGACCTGGTGAAATCTTTCGGTGTAAAGACCTTCGAAGACTTCACCTGGAAGCACATGCTTGATTTCTACTCGTGCGCCGACTGCGGACGGTGCTCGGACAACTGTCCAGCCAATGCGGTGGGCAGGCCGTTGTCGCCGCGATTCATCAGCATCAAGGCCAGAGACTATGCGTTTCAGCACTATCCGATGTTCGGCAAGCCGACCAATGGCAAAGCATTAATCGGCAACATCTATTCAGAAGATGAAATCTGGTCTTGCACCACCTGCGGCGCTTGCGAGGAAGAATGTCCGCTCCTGGTCGAGTACATCGACAAGATCGTCGATCTGCGGCGCGGCATGATCGATGACGGGAATGTGCCTCAGTCGCTGCAAAAACCGCTAAAGGCTCTGGAGAGCCGCGGTAATCCTTACGGCAAGATGGAGAAAAAGAAGGCCGACTGGGCGACCACTCCGGAGTTCCAGCAAGTCTGCCATGTCAAGATCCTCGGCAAGACCAACGGCGCCGACACTCTCTATTTTGTGGACAGCATTACTTCTTACGATGACCGGATGCAGTCGATTGGACGGGCCACGGCGAAGATTCTCGATCACGTTGGAGAGAACTTCGGAATTCTGGGCGCCGCCGAAAGAGACAGCGGTCATGAAGTCCGACGCTTCGGCGAAGAACTGTTGTTCATGGCGCTGCGCGACCATAACGTGGACGCGATTAAAGCTTCCGGGGCCCGGCGGATCGTAACTTCTGATCCGCATGCTTACAACGCGCTGAAACGTGACTACAAAGATATTCCGCCGGTGCAGCATATCAGCCAGGTGATCGCCAGCCAAGTGAAGTCCGGCAAGATCAAATTCACTCCGGTTGAAAACGGGGACAGTGTTTACACCTACCACGATCCCTGCTATCTGGGGCGCCACAACCAGGTGTATGACGACCCGCGGAGCGTGCTCGACGCCATTCCCGGCTTGAAGAGAGTGGAAATGAGCCAGTCGCGGACCGCTCGTTCTGCTGCGGAGGCGGCGGGCTAATGCTGTTCTACGAGCCGAAAGAAGAACAGCGCATGGGTGTGAAGAGAGTGCAGATGGCCGCGGAAGCCGGAGCCAATGTGATCGTGACCACCTGCCCCTTCTGCATGGTGAATATCGAAGATGCAATCAAGGTTGCCGGCATGGAAGGAAAGATGACCGCCATTGACCTGGCGGAACTGGTGGACCAACAAATCCTGCGTGAAGGCCAGAAAACAGCGTGAGCGCTCGGAGATAAATATGGAAATTCTAGTTTGCGCAAGACGAGTACCGGACACTTCGGAAAACGAGATCGAACTCAACGCTGCCGGAAACGACATCGAACGTGACGACCTCGTCTATTCGATCAACGAGCCGGACAACTACGCGGTTGAAGAGGCCCTGCAGATCGTCGATCGCGTCGGCGGAAACGTCACCGTGGTCACGGTTGGCGGCGAAGACGACGAGGAGATCCTGCGCCGGGAGATGGCCATGGGCGCGAACCATGGCGTGCTTATCAGCGATGAGGCCTTCGGCGGATCAGACGGGCGAGGCATCGCAACCATCCTGAAAGCGTTCTTACAGAAGGGTCATTACGACCTGATCCTGACCGGAGTCCAGGCCGAGGATGGCGGAGCGCAGGTCGGTGGGATGCTGGCGGCGATGCTCGATTATCCGTTTGCTTCCCTGGTCACTTCCATTGAGGTGCTGGAAGGCCGGAAGCTGAGAATCAGTCGGGAAATCGAAGGCGGCAACAGGGAGATGAATGAGATTGACCTCCCCTGTGTGCTCTCCATTCAGACCGGCATCAATGAACCGCGTTACGTTGGCATGCGCGGCATCCGGGCCGTGGCTTCGGTACCCATCCCGACGTTCGACGCGTCGGACCTCGGAGTTGACCCCGGCACGGTCGGAGAAGTTGCCGCGAAGGTGAAGCGCGTGGACTATTTCATGCCCGCACTGGGCAAGGGCGCTGAAATGCTGGCCGGCAGCCGGGAAGAAAACGTCGACAAAGTTCTGGAATTAGTCGCAGCCAAAGGAGGGTTGAAATAATGGCTCGCATCTTTGCTTATATCACGCACAAAGGCGGCGTGGCTGACGATTCAGCGGCCCAACTGGCCGCTGCCGCAAAGAGTTTTGATGCCACTGCTTCGCCTACGGCCATTCTCACCGGTTGGGGAACCGACCTCGACGCTGCCTGCAACAACCTCCATGGTTCCTATGCAGAGATTTGGAAAATCTCCAACGAAACTCTTACCTACCCCAATGCTGAATTGATCCGGAAAGCCCTGGTCAAGGTTGTGCCGCCCAACAGCATTTTGCTGGTGGCCCATGAACATCTCGGAATTGATCTGGCGCCGGGGCTTTCCATCAAGCTGCACTCGGCTTTCGTATCCGATGTGGTGGGTATCACCGGGGTTGAGGGGAACGCTCTCAGGGTCGTCCGCCAGGAATTTGGCGGACAGGTGAGCACACACGTTCGCTGCAACATTTCGTCTGGGGCAGTGGTCACGGTGCGTCCAGGTGCATTCAGGCCTTTGGAAGGTGTGCCGGATGCCGTCACAGTAATCGACAGGTCATCGGAGGTCGGCCCTCTGACCGCTGGCCGTCGTTACCTGGAGACCGTCGTTGCCGAAGCAGGTGACGTAGATATCACCAAGCACAACGTTCTGGTTTCCATCGGCCGCGGTATTCAAGAAAAGGACAACGTAGCCATCGCGGAGGAACTGGCCGACGCCATGGGTGCCGCAGTGAGCTGCTCCAGACCCGTGGTCGATGCCAAATGGATGGAGAAATCCCGCCAGGTGGGCTCGTCGGGAAAAACCGTCAAACCCAAGGTGTATTTGGCATGCGGCATCAGTGGCGCATTCCAGCATCTGGCCGGCCTTAAGGGCAGCCCGTTTCTGATCGCCATCAACAAGAACCCCAAAGCGCCGATTTTTCAGGTGGCGGATGTCGGAATTGTCGATGACGTCCTGGAGTTCTTGCCACAACTGACTAACAAAGTCCGCGAAATGCACAGCGTCGCAGCAAAGTGAGGCACCGACGATGATCACGAATAAAACCCTGAAGCTGAGTCTGAAGTCGCTTCGAGATTTCGCAAAAAAACGCCTGCCCGACGAAAAACTCCTGGAACTGGATGAGCGCGACGAGTGTCCGCTGGAGATCGTCCGCGACATGTGCAACCCCGACGGATTAGGCATTCAATTGCTGTTCATCCCTGAAGACTGCGGCGGATTCGGCGGCGGCGCCTTCGATGTGTACCTGGTCTGCGAAGAAATGGCGCGCATTGATCTGGGCGTCGCCACCGCGGTGTTAGCCACATTTCTCGGTAGCGACCCCATTACAGTTGGCGCTACTCCCGCGCAAAAGAAGCACTGGCTGAGCCGCATTGCAAACGAGGGATTGCTCTTCGCCTACGGCGCGACCGAGCCCGAAGCCGGCAGCGATTTGGGGGCTCTGAAGACAACAGCGGACCCGGTTACCAAAGACGGCAGCGTCGTTGGATACAAGATCAACGGCAACAAACAGTGGATCAGCAACGGCGGAATTGCCGACGCATATACCGTCTTGGCGAACACGCCGAGCGGTCCGAGCTGGTTCATCGTCGAAAAAGGTGCGAAGGGATTGAGCCATGACGAGCCCGAAGACAAGCACGGCATTCGGCTCAGCAATACGGCAGCCCTCGCGTTCAGCGATGTCCATGTGGACGCCGACAGCCTGATCGGCGGCGTGGAGGGACAGGGATTAGATCAGGCACAAGCCGTGTTCGGGTACACCCGCTTGATGGTCGCCGCGTTCGGCTTGGGCGCAGGGTGGTCCGCGCTCGATCGCGCGATTCCCTACTCCACCAAGCGAATTCAGGCTGGAGCACCACTCTCGGAGAAGCAGGGCTATACCCACAAGCTGATCGTGCCGCATGTGGCGCACCTTGAGGCCGCCCGCGCTTATATCGAGGAGACTGCGGAGCGTATCGACGGCGGCGCTGAAGGCAGCTTGAATACTGAAGGCGCCATCGCCAAGTACATGGCGACCGAGGCCGGCAACGCAGCAGCGGAGGCTAGCATTCAGGCCCTCGGCGGCTACGGTTACACCCATGAATACATGGTGGAAAAGATCAAGCGCGACGTTCGCATCACCACCATTTACGAAGGCACCTCCGAGATTATGGAGATGACGATCAGCCGCGATCGCTGGCAATGTCACCTGAAAACCCGCGGGGAGCACTATCACGAGCAAGCCAGAAAGTCGGAAGAGCTTCATGCCCGTCATCCGAATGTAGGAGCGGACGTTGCCGCTCTGGCTTTGCATGCCCTAGCCGCAGTGATGGAAAAAGCGCGCGTGGCGCGCCTCACTCGTTACCAGCACATTCTTCTGCGGCTGGGCGAGTTAATCGCATACGCCGAGTGCGCCCCATGCTTGTCTCGGCGCGCCGCGCTTCTGGAAGAAGGCAAGCTGAACGAGAAGGCAAACCGGCGCTTCGATGCGACTGTACGGGCGGCGCTGAGCCGAATCTTCGCTCGCGAAGCCGCGCTGAAGGTCGCCGAAGAAGGCTTGCGCTGGGTCATCGGAGCCGGCGGTGTCAGCGATGCCGAATTGGCGGCGTTTGAAACCAGCTTGCGACTGGGTGCGATTCACCGCGCGCAGGCAGGATTGATTTCAGACATGGATTCCATCGCAAACGTACTGTATGGCCGCGCGGCCAAGCGCATAGAACTGGCTGCGTAGCGTTGCAAGACGGACTTTGGCTTTGACAAGTTGGATTGTCTTGTAGGAGTGCAGTTATGGAAAACACCGCGTACCGAGCCATCGCGATTGTGGGTGCAGGAGCCATCCTGCCCGATGCGCCGAATGTCCCAGCTTTCTGGGAAAACGTCAAGAAGGGACGCTACAGCGTCACTGAGGTTGATCCCAATCGCTGGGACCCCGCGCTCTACTACGATGCCGATCCGAATGCCCCGGATAAGACGTATTCAAGAATCGGCGGCTGGGTGCGCGATTACGTGTGGGATCCGATGAAGTGGCGACTGGCGGTCCCGCCGCGCGTGGTCGATGCCATGGATGGAGCACAAAAATGGGCCATCGCCTGCACCCGCGAAGCACTGGAAGACTACGGCTACCCCAAGCAACCGCTGAACCTCGACCGGACCGCGGTAATCCTCGGCAATGCGATGGCCGGTGAGAAACACTATCTCACCGCGCTGCGCATTTGTTTTCCGGAATACACCCGCGACCTAGCAGGAACCGCGAGTTTCTCCGCGCTTCCGGAAGAGCTCCGTCGGGACATCACGCGCGAACTACACGATCGCATGATCAAGCACCTTCCTGAAGTCACCGAAGACAGCATGCCGGGTGAACTCGCCAACTGTATCGCCGGACGCATTGCCAACATCTTCAACTTCCACGGTCCCAACTACGTTTGCGACGCGGCGTGCGCCTCCGCGATGGCAGCCATCAGCTCGGCGATTGAAGGATTGATAGAAAACGACTACGACACGGTGGTCACCGGCGGCATTGACCGGAACATGGGCGCCCAAACGTTCGTCAAGTTCTGCAAGATTGGTGCCCTGTCCGCGACCGGCACTCGTCCCTATGCAGAAGGAGCAGACGGCTTCGTGATGGGCGAAGGCGCGGCCATCTTTTTGCTAAAGCGGTTGGCTGATGCCGAGCGCGACGGAGACAAGATTTACGCGGTACTGCGGGGCATGGGCGGATCCAGTGACGGCAAGGGAAAGGGCATCACGGCACCTAACCCGATTGGCCAGAAATTGGCCATTGAGCGCGCCTGGCAGAATGCCGGACTATCGCCCGCTACCGCGACGTACATTGAAGGACACGGCACCTCGACCCGCGTGGGGGATGTCGTTGAAGTCCAGAGCATGGCCGATGTGCTCAGCGGTGCTCATCTCCCGCCACGATCCGTGGCACTCGGATCAGTCAAGTCCAACTTTGGGCATCTCAAGGGAGCTGCCGGCGCGGCGGGGTTGCTGAAAGCCATTTTGGCGCTTCGAGACAAGGTACTGCCACCCAGCGTGCATTGTGAACATCCCAATCCGGACATCGATTTTTCCCATTCTCCGCTTTACGTCAACACCGAACTGAAACCGTGGACTGCGACCGCAGAGGGTGTGCGGAGGGCTGGCTTGAGCGCCTTTGGTTTTGGCGGCACCAACTTCCACGCGGTGCTGGAAGAATACATTCCCCACAGATTGAACGGAAACAGCAAGCGCTCCGGGGCCGTAGGCACACCAGAGACCACAGTGAAAGAGTCGAATATGAATGCGAAAGATGTTCCCCCCACTTCTGCACCCTCTTACAAAGCACCATTGCGCGGCGCACTGGTCATTGGCGCCCCTTTAGAGGCCGCATTGGTTGAGCGTCTGCGGGCGGTAAAAAACGAGGCCAGGGCAGGACACGCACCGGCGCCAGCCGCGCCGGCTGAATCCGACCTGCGGGCGCCCGAACGGCTGGCTATCGACTATGCCGACGCCGTCGAACTGGCCGAAAAGGCCGGCAACGCGCTCAAAGCACTCGTCGCCCATCAACCAGCGATATGGAAAGCTCTGCGGGCGCAAGGCATCTTCCGTGGTCACGGTCCTGCGCCGAAGGTAGCATTCCTGTATCCCGGGCAAGGCTCGCAGTACGTGAACATGCTGAAGCCGGTCCGTGCGGCTGATTCCATTGTGGCCGAAACGTTTGCCGAAGCCGATCGCATCATGACGCCCCTGCTCGGCAAGCCGCTCAGTGAGTTCATCTTCGTGGATAAGGCCGACGCTGGCGCGGTTGCCAAAGCCGAAGATGATCTGCGCCAGACCGCGATTACGCAGCCTGCAGTGCTCGCGACCGATCTGGCGCTGACCCGGCTGCTGGCCGCCTACGGCATCATTCCTGATTTCGCAATGGGACACAGCCTGGGCGAATACGGAGCGCTGCTGGCGGCGGACGCACTTCCCTTTGCGGACGCGCTCGAAGCCGTCAGCGCCCGCGGCCGCGAAATGACCCGCTTTTCACCGGAAGACAAAGGCCGCATGGCCGCGGTGCTTGCGCCGCTGGAGGAGATCGAGCGAATCCTGAAGACGGTGAATGGCTACGTGGTGATCGCCAATATCAACAGCGGACACCAAGCGGTCATCGGCGGGGCCAGCAAACCCGTGGAGCAGGCCATGGAAGCTTTCCAGAAAGCTGGCTACGACGTGTCCGCGTTATCGGTCAGCCACGCTTTCCACACTTCGATTGTGGCGCCCGCCAGTGAGCCGCTCCGGCAGGTGCTGCAGCGCTTGCATCTTGCGTCTCCGCGCCTGCCCATCGTCGCCAATACCAACGGCAAGTTTTATCCCACCGGGCCGAACGTCGTGCCGCAGATGCTGGACATTCTCGCGGAGCAGGTTGCCGCTCCGGTGCAGTTCGTTAAGGGTCTCCGCACGCTGTATGAGGCCGGTGCACGTATTTTTGTGGAAGTGGGCCCCAAGAAGGCATTGCAGGGATTTGCCGAAGATGTACTCGGCAGCCGTGGCGACGTGGTGTCGCTGTTTACCAACCATCCCAAGATCGGCGATATTCCCGCTTTCAACCAGGCGCTGTGCTGCCTGTATGCGGCAGGATTGGGCTGCGGAACTGAGGATGTAGCGCATGAACCAGCGCCGGCGCCGAGGATCTCTGCCCGACCCGAAATCGCGATACCCATCGCGCTGACTCCGTTGTCTGCTATGCCGGCCTTGCCGGCGCCGTCGAATGGCGACTGCTACTCCCAACTGGGCCACTGGTTTGCCGACATTCTCGAGCGTGGCTGGCAGATGACCCACGGCGCGGACCGTTCCCCCATCGGCCTCCCAGTGGTAATTACCGGAGCAGCATTGGGGCTGCCTGGGACCGACCACATCTTCGATGATTCGAACGTCAGCCGTATTCTGCGCGGCGATCAATTCATCGACGCCATTCCCACCCGTTTCCGCCGTGCCATGCTCGATAAACACATTACACGGCTGGTAAAGAACGATAACGGTGGCACGTTCGAGACGATAAACAACGTCGCGGACGTCATCAAGCTGGCGGGCCGCGGCGGCGCTTTCGATCTCGAAACTGAATTCGGCGTCCCTGCGGATCGCATGGGCGCCCTTGATCGCGTTACCCGCCTTGCCATCGCGGCTGGCATCGACGCGCTGCGCGACGCTGGCATCCCGCTGGTCATGCGCTATAAAACCACCAGTAAAAGCACGCAACTCCCCGATCATTGGGCTTTGCCCGACGATCTGCGCGACGATACCGGCGTGATTTTTGGCTCCGCGTTTCCCGGCTACGACTCCTTCGCGGATGAAATGTCCCGCTACTACGGAGACCGCGCACGCCGCGAGCAGTTGACCACGCTGGAAAGCTTGCGGGCCCGAGTGGTCGAGGCGAATGGCCATTCTCTGTTAGTGCAAGAGATCGACCGGCGGATCGACGAGTTGCGTCGTGTTCTCGAGAAAGAACCGTATGTCTTCGACCGGCGCTTCTTGTTGAAGACGCTGGCAATGGGGCACTCGCAATTTGCCGAGTTTATTGGCGCTCGCGGTCCCAACACCCAAATCAACTCCGCCTGCGCGACCACTACGCAAGCAATCGCGCTGGCAGAGGACTGGATCCACGCCGGGAGGTGCAGCCGAGTGATCATAATCTCGGCCGACGACGTCACCTCCGATCATTTGATCGATTGGATGGGCTCTGGCTTCCTGGCAAGCGGAGCGGCAGCTACCGACGAAGTGGTCGAGGATGCCGCCATTCCCTTCGACCGCCGTCGTCACGGCTTGATCGTTGGCATGGGCGCGGCCGCGCTTGTGGTGGAGAGCGCCGAAGCCGCCCGGGCCCGCGGCGTTCAGCCCATCTGCGAAGTACTGACCACGGTAACCGGAAACAGCGCTTTCCATGGTACGCGCCTCGATGTCCAGCACATCGGGCAGGTGATGGAGAATCTGATCGCGCAGGCCGAAGCACGTCATGGCATCTCACGTCATCAAATCGCGGCACAAACCGTTTTCATCTCCCACGAAACCTATACTCCTGCCCGCGGCGGCAGTGCCTCCGCCGAAATCCATGCACTGCGGCGTGTCTTCGGTGACGCTGGGGAGAGGATTGTGATCGCCAATACCAAGGGCTTCACCGGCCACGCAATGGCTACCGGCATTGAAGATGTCGTCGCGGTCAAGGCGCTGGAAACCGGCTGTGTGCCCCCGGTCGCCAACTTCAAGGAGGTCGATCCTGAGTTGGGACCGTTGAACCTGTCGAAAGGCGGTGCCTATCCCGTCGAGTACGCCTTACACCTGGGCGCTGGGTTCGGGTCACAGATCAGCATGGTGCTGTTGCATTGGGTAAGAACGAAAGACGGCGCACGGAGAAGTCCAAATGCGCTGGGCTATGCCTATCGAGTGGTCGACACGAATGCATGGAACGCCTGGCTCAGCCGTATGGTCGGCCGTCCGGAGGCTGATCTGGAAGTGGTTCACCGCACGCTGCGGGTGCGTGATCAGGGTCTGGCGGCCCGGAACGGGAACGGTGCTGTGGAACTGCGAGGGGTGCCGGCTGGAGTTCCAACGCCGCAAGTGACTCCACCCACACCAGCCTTCGATACGAACAGCGCGACACTGCCCGCGGTAGCGGCAGCGGCGCCGCGCGCCGCTAAACAGGAAAGCGAAGTCAAAGTCGCCACCACGGCGACCACGCCAACGCCGGTTAATAAGGATAGCGCCGGAGATCCCGTGAAGGAGCGCATCCTGGCCCTGATGGTGGAAAAGACAGGCTACCCGCAAGACATGCTGGACTTGGATCTGGATCTCGAAGCCGACCTTGGCGTTGACACGGTGAAGCAAGCGGAAATGTTTGCCGCGATACGGGAGATGTACAACATCCCGCGTGACGACAACCGCAAGCTGCGGGATTATCCGACGTTGGCACACGTCATCCGGTTCGTGCATGAGAAGCGCCTCGACCTCGCCAGCGCGGCTCCGGCTCCTGAAACGCCCAAGGTTGAGCAAGAGGGTAAACTCCCCGCACCAGCACCTCCGGTTATCTCCCCGAAGGACGGTGTTGGCGACTTCGTGAAGGAGCGCATCCTGGCTCTGATGGTCGAGAAAACGGGGTATCCGCAAGACATGCTGGATTTGGACCTCGATCTCGAGGCAGATCTGGGCGTGGACACGGTAAAGCAGGCTGAAATGTTCGCCGCCATTCGTGAGATCTACAACATCCCGCGCGATGAAAACCGCAAGCTGCGCGACTACCCAACGTTGGCGCATGTGATCCGCTTCGTGTATGAGAAGCGTCCCGATTTGCTGGGCACCCCTCCATCGTCGCCTGCAGTAGCGGAGTCACCTATACCGGCGCCTAGCGCGGCTGCGGCTCGGGCCCCCGCGGGCGATCCGATTAAAGAAAAAGTGCTGGAGATTGTAGCTGAGAAAACCGGCTATCCCAAGGAGATGCTGGATCTCGATCTCGATCTTGAAGCTGACCTCGGGATCGATACCGTCAAGCAGGCAGAAATGTTCACCGCTATCCGAGCGGCATACAACATTCCCCGCGACGAGAATTTGAAGCTGCGCGACTTCCCTACCCTCGCCCACGTGATTCAGTTCGCGCACCGAGGGTCGGATCTGGGCACGACATCCTCTCCAATGGCCGCACAACAAAAGCCAGTGGAGACTCTCCCGGCACCTTTGCCTGTGGTGGCGGCTAAGGCCGTGTCATGCCCTGCACTCGCCAGTCTGGACGGGACAAATCGCATTCCGCGCCGCGTGCCGTTGCCTATCCTGCGACCGGGGCTCGCCATCTGCAAGCCAACGGGTGTCGTCCTGGATCGTAGCCGCCGCGTGGTAGTGATGCCGGACGAAGGAGGAGTGGCGGACGCGTTGACGCAACTACTGGAAAGAACGGGTGTGGAAGTTCTCTGCATCGAGGGAGCGCCTCATGCCGATGCTCTGGCCAATCGCCTCAAGAACTGGATGGATGCCGGCCCGATCCACGGAGTTTACTGGCTATCCGCTCTCGACAACGAGGGACGCATCAGTGACTTGGATCTTGCTATGTGGCATGAAGCGGTACGGGTACGGGTCAAGTCTCTCTATGGCACGATGCGCGCGCTCTACGAGCAGATCGCTCAACCCGGCACGTTCCTGGTGTCGGCTACGCGGCTCGGTGGACAGCATGGCTATGACGAGCCTGGTGCAGTTGCCCCTCTGGGTGGCGCCGTCGTGGGGTTCAGCAAGGCGTACAAGCGGGAGCGTGGGGATGCTCTGGTCAAAGCGGTGGATTTCGAAGCGAAGCGGAAGCCCTCGGAAATCGCCAAGCTCCTCATGCAGGAAACCCTGCGTGATCCGGGCGCGGTCGAGATCGGATACAAGACAGGGCTGCGCTGGACAATTGGGCTTCAGGAACAGCCTGCGGCCGATGGACATTCTGGTCTGACGCTCGATAAGGACACAGTATTCCTGATCACCGGCGCGGCGGGAAGTATCGTTTCCGCCATCACGGCTGATCTGGCGGCCGCATCCGGTGGCACCTTCTACCTGCTCGATCTGGTGCCGGAGCCCGATCCGGAGAATGCAGATCTCAGGCGATTCGTCAGCGACAAAGAAGGCCTGAAGCGTGACCTGTTCGCACGTATCCAGACGCGCGGCGAGCGGCCAACGCCGGCTCTGGTGGAGAAGGGATTAGCAGCCCTGGAGCGGGCGCAAGCTGCTCGAAACGCCATCGACGCCGTGCACGCGGCGGGCGGCACACCATATTACTTCAGCGTGAATCTCACCGATGCGGATAGTGTGACGCACGTCATCAAGCAGGTGCGGGAGCGCAGCGGACGCATCGATGTGCTGTTGCACGCTGCCGGCCTGGATCGCAGCCACCCCCTACCCAACAAAGACCCGCATGAATTCGATTTGGTATTCGACGTGAAGGGCGACGGCTTCTTCAATTTGCTGCGCTCCATCGGCGACATGCCACTCAAGACGACGGTAGCGTTCAGCTCGATTGCCGGACGCTTCGGCAACGTCGGGCAGACGGACTACAGCTCGGCCAACGATCTGCTGTGCAAGATTACATCGAGCTTCCGCACCACCCGGCCGGCCACGCGCGGTATCGCCATTGACTGGACTGCGTGGGGCGGAATCGGGATGGCCACGCGCGGCTCCATTCCAAAGGTAATGGATCTAGCCGGCATCGATATGTTGCCACCCGAGGCGGGCGTTCCGCTCATTCGACGGGAACTCACCGCGGGAGGGACGCGCGGCGAGATTGTGATCGGCGAGCGTCTCGGCGTATTGATGAATGAAATCGATCCCACCGGCGGCCTGGAAGTGCCCACGTCAAACGCTTCCGCTGAGAAGCGGTCGCCGAAGCAAGGACCGATGGTCGGCAAGATCGTGAGCGCAGGACTCTACAGCCCGCTCACGATTGAAACGACTCTCGATCCCGCCGTTCAGCCGTTCTTGCACGACCACCAGATTGACGGAACGCCAGTGCTGCCCGGTGTCATGGGCATCGAGGCGTTCGCTGAAGCTGCCCTCTGCCTGCTCCCTGGCTGGCGTGTGGAAGCGGTTGAGGAGGTCAATTTCCTGGCGCCGTTCAAGTTCTATCGCAACGAGCCGCGCCCGGTAACCGTTGAGGCGGTCATCTATCCGTCCGGAGACGCCATGATCGCCGATTGCCGATTGCTTGGCCGACGGCGGATGCCGAATCAGACCGAGCCGCAAATCACCACGCATTTCACCGCGCGCGTGCGGCTGACGAAGCAGGCTCCGGTCTTGGTGATCGCGCCGACGCTTGGTACACCAGAAGGACACATCCTGGAAGCCGCCGACATCTACCGGCTCTACTTCCACGGCCCTGCGTACCAAGTCGTGGAACGGGCCTGGTGGAACGGAAGCCGGATTATTGGCCTGATGGCCAAGGACTTGCGCAACAATCACCACCCGCCCGAACAGGCTACTCTCATCGCCCCTCGACTCATCGAGCTTTGCTTTCAAACCGCTGGGCTCTGGGAAATGGGCGCGCGGGGCCGCATGGGTTTGCCGCTTCACATTGATCGCGTGTCCTTCCTGGTGCGCGAACCTGAGCGAGCGGAAGGTCGTTTGTATGCAGTAGTCACGCCCAATTCTCAAAAGGGAAGTTTCGAAGCCGAGGTTGTGGATGCGAACGGAAACCCCTGCGTGCAACTTCATGGCTACCGTACGGTGTCAATACCCGACGCCGTTGATGCCGGGCGGATCAAAGCGCTGCGGGAGGCAATGTCTTTGGAAGCAGTCGCTGCGTGATCGACGCAGTCGGACTGTCGCAATAACAAGTCGATCGGGGGCCCCCAATGAACCTCGAATTCCAACGCGTAGTTATCATCAATCGCGGCGAGGCCGCCATGCGTTTCATTCACGCGGCACGCGAGTTTAATCAAGAGCACGGCACAGCGTTATGCACCATCGCGCTCTTTACCGAACCGGATCGTCACGCCATGTTTGTCCGCGAGGCGGATGAAGCGGTGTATCTCGGCCCCAGTCAGGTTCTCGACCAAAACCTGGGGCAGCCCAAGAGTTGCTACGTGGACTATGCCCGGGTGGAACGGGCTCTGGGGGCAGCGCGCGCAGACGCGGTATGGGTGGGCTGGGGCTTTGTGGCGGAACACCCCGCGTTCGCGGACCTTTGCCGAGGGATGGGCATTGTGTTCATCGGTCCGGACGGCGACGTGATGCGGCGGGTGGGCGACAAGATCGCATCGAAGCGCTTGGCCGAGCAGACGCAGATTCCGGTAATACCCTGGAGCGACGGCCCAGTGGAAACCCTGGCCAATGCCGAGCGCCAGGCTGAGCGCTTAGGTTATCCACTCTTTATTAAGGCCACGGCCGGGGGGGGCGGCCGCGGAATTCGCTGCGTCCGTTCGGCCAGCCAACTCGCGGAGGCCTTCGAGAGGGCTCGCGCGGAGGCGTTCAAGGCGTTTGGGGAACCGACCGTCTTCCTGGAGCGGCTGGTGCACGGAGCACGCCACGTTGAAGTCCAAATCATCGCTGACCAGTTCGGAACAACCTGGGCTGCCGGCGTGCGAGAATGCAGCATTCAGCGCCGCCACCAGAAGATCCTCGAAGAGGCACCCTCGCCGGCGCTCTCTGCAGAGCAAGATCAGGCGCTCCGCGAGGCAGCAGTGCGCTTGAGCCAGGCAGCCGGCTACTGCAACGCTGGCACCGTGGAATTCCTGTGTCAGCCGGGAAACCAGAGATTCTGGTTCATGGAGATGAATGCCCGGTTACAGGTCGAACATCCAGTGACAGAATGCACAACAGGGGTGGATCTGGTCAAGTTGCAGATTCACGTCGCTCGCGGCGGCCGCTTGGAAGGGGAGCCACCGCGCACGACAGGTCACGCGATCGAGGTGCGGCTGAATGCAGAGGACCCGGACAACGGCTTTGCGCCAGCCCCGGGCGCAATTGAGCGTTTCAGGATTCTCACCGGGCCCGGGGTACGGGTTGACACGGGCGTAGCCGAAGGCGATTTGGTCCCGGCAGAGTTCGATTCGATGATTGCCAAGATCATCGCCTACGGCCAGAACCGGAAGGAAGCCCTTGCCCGGCTACAGCGGGCGTTGCGCGAGAGCGTGGTGGTGATTCAAGGCGGCGCCAGTAACAAATCGTTCCTGCTGGAATTGCTGAGCCGCGTCGAGGTGCAGCGCGGGAAAGCGCATACCGGTTGGCTAGACCACCTAGCAGCAAGCGGCGAGCACGTCACGCGACGCTATGCTGATGTGGCTCTGCTCCAGGCCGCGATCGAGGCCTATGATGCACAGTTGGCGGTGGAGCGGACTCAGTTCTACGCGTCCGCCGTGCGTGGGCGGCCGCAGGTCCACAGCGAGGTCGGCCGGACGAGCGAGCTACGTTATCGCGGACTTTCCTATTCGCCTAAGACATATCGTCTGGGCCCGCAGCGGTACCGCGTGGAGGTCGATGGATCGCGCATCGATGCCCACATCGACCGTTTGGGGAGGTTTGAGTATTGGCTCACCACCTTCGGGCGGCGATTTCATGTCGTCTCCGTCGCGCAGGGTCTGAGTTACCGGATCGAAGTGGACGGAGTGTCGCACCAGATTGACCGCAATGACGGCGGCGTGGTGCACGCGCCTGCGCCGGCGGTGGTGGTTTCCATTGCGGTGAAACCGGGTGACACGGTGTCGGTTGGAGACCGCCTGGCCGTGCTCGAGGCGATGAAAATGGAGATGCAGGTCACAGCCCCGTTTTCCGGAACAATCCGGCAGGTGATGACGATGCGCAACGTCCAGGTGGACGCGGGAGCCCCTCTGGTACAGATCGATCCCAGTACGGCGGATCACACGGTGAGCCCAGCCGGGCGGATGGAGTTTGGCGCTTCGCGCACTTCCAACGAGGCGGTCTCTTCGAGTTGCCTTCAGAGCCTGGAAGAACTCCGCCAACTCATGCTGGGCTTTGATGTGGATCCCAGGCACACTTCTCGACTGCTAGACGAATGGAGACAGAGTTGTCCGGCGGATGGCGAGAAAATCCGGCAAGACGAAGATGAGATCCTCAAGATCTTTGTCGACATATGCTCATTGTTCCAGCGGGAGCCAGAAGTGAACCATCGGGCCAGCGGCGAAGAGCCCTGCGCCGAAGCTTACCTGTTTTCCTACCTGCGCAGGCTTGAGACGGGTGGCGAGCAACTTCCGCCGGCCTTCGTCAGTGCACTCCGGAGAGCACTGGCCCACTATGGCGTGCGAACCTTGGCCCGCACGCCTGAGCTCGAAGAAGCCCTGTTCTGGATTTACAAATCGCACCAACGCGTGGCGCAGCAAGTGGCGCCAGTGCTGGGTGTGCTCGAACGGCGTCTGCAGTGCACGCTGACCCCGGCGCCACACGCCCCAGAGGCTTTCCGCACGCTGCTTGACCACATGATCTCCATGACCAACGGGCTTTTCCCTGCGGTCACCGATCTGGCCCGGGAAGTGCGCTACCGCTACTTCGATCAGCCGCGATTTGAGCGGGTGCGGAAGCAAGTCTACGAGCAGGTGGAGGACCACCTCGCCTATCTCGCCGCGAACCCCGGTGCCGCCGACCGACACGAGAGAGTGAGCGCACTGGTTGGATGTCCCCAGCCGCTGGTGGGCTTGCTCTCCTCCAAGTTCGCGGCTGCCGGCCCGGCCATGCGCAAGTTGATGTTGGAGGCGATCATCTGGCGCTATTATCGGATCCGGACCCTCGAAGACGTCCGCTCTCTGGCGCTGGACGGGCAGTGTTACGCAACCGCCGAATATGATCATGAGGGCAAACGTATTCATGTGTTCACCACGCACGCTGAGTACTCGCGGCTTTCCGAGGCGATGCGCGCGATGGTTCCTTTGATTGACGAAGTGCCGGCGGACCATCACATCGTCATCGATTTCTACGTCTGGCATCCGGGCCAAATGGGCGACCCCGAGGCTACGCAGCAAGAAGTTCGCGAGGTGCTCAACCAGGCTGGCTTTCCCCGTTCCATCCGGCGCATCGTAGTGGAGGTCGCGGGCCCCGTCTACGCCCAAGGCGCGGGCGGAATGCAGCACTTCACCTATCGCCCCACCGAGAGTGGCTATCAAGAGGAGAAGCTGTATCGCGGAGTGCATCCGATGATGGGGAAACGTCTGCACTTGTGGCGGCTCAACAATTTCAAGATCGAGCGACTGCCGTCGGTTGAGGATGTTTATCTGATCCATGCGATCGCCCGCGATAATCCAAGAGATGAGCGGCTGTTCGCCTGTGCGGAAGTACGCGATGTAACACCGGTGCGGGATGATTCGGGCCGCATTGTGCAATTACCGCATCTGGAGCGCATGCTGACGGAAGCGATGGCCGGCATCCGACTGTTTCAGTCGCGGCGTCCGGTGAATCAGCGCCTTTATTGGAACCGGATATTCCTCTACGTGTGGCCTCCATTCAATCTGGAGCGCGATGAATTGCGTGATCTGGTCCGCCGGTTGGCGCCAGCCACTGAGGGCCTCGGCCTGGAACAGGTGGTGGTTCGGGCCCGTATTCCCAATCCGTCAACCGGGGAATTGCGGGACATGGTGGTACGTATTTCAAGCCCGACCGGCAGCGGGATGCTGATCACGTTCCGGCCCGCGGATAAACTGCAACCGCTCAAGCCGCTGGCCGAATACGAGCAGAAAGTGGTCCGCATGCGCCAGCGCGGACTCATCTACCCTTACGAAATCATCAAAATGATTACGCCCGCTCCGGAGCACACCCGGGCCGAATTTCCTCCGGGCAATTTTGTTGAGCATGATCTCGACAGCCAAGGCGGGCTGGTTCCCGTCGATTCGTCCCTACGGTCACAACAAGGCCAACATCGTGGTTGGCGTCATTCGCAACTTCACAACCCGGTATCCCGAAGGCATGACGCGGGTCGTGTTGTTGGGAGATCCCAGCAAGGACTTGGGCGCGCTGGCTGAGCCGGAGTGTCGGCGTATCATCGCAGCCCTCGACCTGGCACAAGAGACGGGCGTGCCTCTGGAATGGTTCCCCATTTCGGCCGGCGCCAAGATTTCAATGGAGAGCGGCGTGGAGAACATGGATTGGATCGCCCAGGTCCTGCGCCGCCTGGTGGAGTTTACGCAGGCAGGCGGGGAGGTCAATCTCCTTATTAATGGGATCAACGTGGGAGCACAGCCGTACTGGAACGCCGAAGCGACCATGCTCATGCACACCCGCGGAATTCTCGTCATGACCCCAAAAGCGGCGATGGTGCTTACCGGCAAGCGCGCACTGGACTATTCGGGCGGCATCTCGGCCGAAGACAATCAGGGCATTGGCGGATACGAACGCATCATGGGCATCAACGGCCAGGCGCAGTACTGGGCCCGGGATATTAATGAAGCCTGCCAGATCCTGTTTCGCCACTACGACCACACCTACATTACGCCGGGCGAACGGTTCCCTCGCCGGGCCGAAACCAATGATCCGATCAATCGCGACGTGCAGACCTACCCTCACCGGAATGATAAGGAGGGATTCACGCGTGTGGGCGACATACTATCAGACGTGACCAATCCCGGGCGCAAGAAATCCTTCGACATTCGTAACGTGATGATGGCGGCCATTGACCAGGACCATCCGCCCCTTGAACGTTGGGCCGGCATGCGGGCGGCCGAAACGGCCGTGGTTTGGGATGCCCATCTCGGCGGATATCCGGTGTGCCTGATCGGAATCGAATCCCGTCCGGTGCCACGCATAGGCTTCGCCCCAGCCGATGGGCCCGATCAGTGGACTTCGGGGACGCTTTTCCCGCAATCGTCGAAGAAGGTGGCTCGCGCCGTCAACGCCGCCAGCAACAACCGGCCGGTAGTGTTGCTGGCCAATCTGTCAGGATTCGATGGCTCGCCGGAGTCGATGCGCAGGCTGCAACTTGAATATGGCGCAGAGATTGGCAGGGCGGTGGTGAACTTCAAAGGCCCCATCGTGTTTTGCGTGATCTCGCGCTATCACGGCGGCGCTTATGTGGTGTTCTCGCGGGTCCTGAACGAAAGTCTCGAAGTGGCTGCTTTGGAGGGCACGTACGCCTCCGTCATTGGCGGCGCGCCGGCGGCGGCGGTCGTTTTTGCCGGGGAAGTCGAAGCCCGAGCCCGCAAAGATGAGCGACTCCAGGCACTGGCTCAAGCAATCACCCTGGCTGAGGGCGCCGAGAAAGGCCGCTTGCGCACCCAGTGGGACGAACTCTTCAAAGTCGTGCACTCTGAAAAGCTAGGCGAGATGGCGGCTGAATTTGACCGCGTGCACAGCGTCCAACGGGCCCTCGATGTGGGCGCGCTCAATCGGATCATTCCGCCGGCTACATTGCGTCCTTATCTCATCGATGCAGTGGAGAGAGGGATCGCACGGGAAAAAGTGGGGTCCGGAAAACTGGAAGTCCAGACTCAAGCAGCCTAGGGACAGGAGTCGAATTGATCGACGTACATTGGCTCGAACAGACCGAAGCAGATGTGCCGTCGGAAAGTGCCTGGCTCAGCACCAGCGACCTGGCCCGAGTCAACGGCATGCGCTTTGCCAAACGGCTCGCGGATTGGCGACTGGGCCGTTGGACCGCGAAACGTGCCCTGGCAGTTTATTTGGATCTTCCCGCTTATCCCCAGATCATGGCAAGCATAGAACTTCGCCCGACAGCGTCAGGCGCTCCCCAGGTTTTTGTTGCCGATCGGCCAGCCGCTGTGACCATTTCCCTTAGCCATCGAGACGGCAAGGCTGCTTGCGCGGTGGCTCCATGCGGCACAGATCTGGGTTTCGATCTGGAGACAATCGAGCCACGTAGTGAAGGGTTCATCGCCGATTATTTTGCAGCCGAGGAGCAAGCGCGGATTCTGCAGGCGTCTGTGGCAGAGCGATCCCGCTTCTTAGCTATGCTTTGGAGCGCGAAAGAAAGTGCTTTAAAGGCGATGCAGGAGGGGCTTCGCCTCGACACGCGAAGCGTCATCGTGAGTTCCGCCGACTCGTCATTCGATCCTAATGGCTGGAGTCGGTTGCAAGTTCGCTGCACCGACGGCCGGGTCTTCCACGGTTGGTGGCAACAGACAGACCATATGGTGCGGACGATGGTGGCGGATCCGCAATCAGCCTCGCCGATTCTGTTGAAGATCCCGGCCTATTTGCCACGCTGTGCATGAGACGGATCTGAACCTGCAAGCCCTAAGTTGTGGCTTTGGTCGAACCAGGAACCGCTTCAGCTTTGCGAAGCGCCTTTTCGTGCAACTCCCACGAGTGAATGGCTTGCTGGCATCCTTCGCGCGCCAGGTCGGTATTCAATTGCTTCTCCGCTTCGTCGAAGGTGTCTTCAGCAGCCATTCTGGCGCGGTAGGCCGCATCGTCCGCTTCTTTCACCTTCTTAACGAAGAGCCTGACTTCAGGATCGATGAAAGCCGGGTCGGTTTGTCGGCGCGCAGCGCCGCCTGCCTTCCCGGTCAGCTCTTTGTAGGCCGCTTTTATGTCACTCCGCCAACGTGCCTTAATGGCCTGATTGGTCTTGTCCAGAACTGCGTTCGCCTGGTCTGCGGTCTCTCGAACTCTGCGCCTTTCAAACAGCCACCGAACCACCGACCAGTCCGTAGCCTCCATCATCAGCGCTTTGGCCTCTTCGACTTCGGGGAGCTTTCGCACGAAACCCTGAACATAGCGCGCTAAAACGGAAAAGTCCAGATTGATCATGGCGTCGTCACCCGCAGCGGTTCGCCTGCCGCGGCGTATTCTTCTCCGCATCCTCCCTTGGGACCATGGAGCTGCTCTTCCACCTCAATGAAAAAGGATGCCCCTGCGACAGACGGCAAGATGCCGACGCTGCGAGAACTATGTTGCCGGTGTCTCTATCGGAGCCGTCGAAGGTGCTGGCAGCAGCCGATCCAATATCGCCCGCTCGCCCTGCAGCCACAAGCGACTGGGATACAGCAGCGCACTGCACTGGAGTGTGATCCAGTCCTGCGCCAGCAACGGTGAGCGAAATACCTTGCGATGGCTGACCCACTTCCGGGCGACATGACGCGCAATCGTAAAGCCAATGCCGCTGCCGGTGCCTCCGATGTCGTCCAGAATTCCATCCAACGTGAATATCACCTTGGACAACATGATCAGCGGGCCAGGGAACCTCACGCCCTTCAAGGCCATGCGCTCCAGGAGGCGCATGGCATCCACTCCGCTGGGCAGGCGCCTTACGGGCAGCTCGTCGAGAAAACAGGCGACCGCCTCGCAAATCATCTTCCCTCGCGGTGACTCGATCCGGATGCGCTGCTGGCTGAGTGCCACAACCTCGATGCCCATGCCCACAGGGTCGCGCAAGCTCACCATCAGAAACAGCAGCGCAAGATGACGGCGCAGCTCGCGGCTCAAGCGTTCGCGAAGTGCCCAATCAATGATGGTCAGTTCTCCCGTACGATTGTTGTACAGCAGATTGCCGGCATGGGGATCGCCGTGGAAAATGGCGTCTTCCTGCGCTGACAAAAGAGGAACGACAACCAGCGCTTCGATCATCTGCTCGGCAATTCTCCCGCGACGCGAGGCGGGCAGGCGACCCGCTGCACTCGTCACCTTGATGCCGCGCTCCTCGGTGAGGGCTGTAATACCACGGGTACAAAGCGTCTGGATCAGCCGCGGCACGCGCACGCCAGGCATGGAGCGGTAAAGATTCCACGCTTCGATCAACGTCTTCTGCTCGCGAACAAAGTTCACTTCATGCTTCAGCAGGCGTCGGACTTTCGTAAACGTGTCGGGAATAATATGCGCGGGAAATCCGTAATTCTGGTGGTGCTCTCCGAAGTATTGCGCCAGTCCCTGCAGGTAATCCATGTCTTCGGTGAAGTAGTCAGGGATGTGAGGTTTCAGGACCTTGAAAACGCCGCGTTCGCGCCTGCCGCTATCGGGATTCCGCCAAGTGAACCGTACCACCGCGCTGACGCTGGCCTCCGAGAGGATGGAAGGCGCAATTCGAACGTCGTAGGTCTTGAGCCGCGGCCCCAAATCTCGGTGAATGATGGCGTGGATGTCTTCCGGCTTGACATCCCGAATGCCATTTTCCAGCCGGGACAGCGCATGACGCAGAGCCGGACGCAGGTGCTGGTTTCGCGCGATCACTTGCCCCAGTTTCTGCAAACCGGGGACTTTCGAAATCAAACGCAACAGCCGTGTTTCAGGGGGAGTGTTCCCGGGAAGATCAATCTGCTCGACGAGCTTAGGCGCGAGGCGCGCCGGAGAGAGCCGAGCCACGACAAAAGTCATGGCGTCGCGCACCGGCGGACGCCACTTTACATAAGCCTCCGGAACCAACCGCTCCACCGGAACGATCGCGTCAACGATCCATCGAGACATTGCGTCCCGCAGAGACTGGCCAACTGGACTGCGCAGACCGCCTTCAACGGCTTTGATCTTCTCCGCAGGGGTAGCATCTTTGGGCAGGAAGTCGGCGAGGGCGGAGCGTAACTGTTCCGGAGCGAGCTGCCGGAACCCAGCCTCGATGGCAGACGGATCCAGCATCAGCGTCAGCTAATCGTCCCAACCATAACTCCAGGCAGACAGCCCTGCAGTGACCGTCATCACCAGGTACTGGAACACCCGGCGCTGGCCTCGAGAAAAGAGTGCTCAAGATGAACATCGGACCGCTGCTGGGTGACGTGTGACTATGCTCACGATAATACGTGACCGCAGGCACATCCTGCCTGTTCGGGTCGGTGATATATATTCGCGACATATATTTTGCTTTAGCGAGATTTGGCTCTCCTGCGCAAGGTGTGGGCGAGTGCCCATGCGGTTCGGGGAGAGTCGAGGGTCGCCGGTGCGACACCTTGAGCCCGGACAGGCGGGCAGCGAAAAGGGAGGGCGTATGGGCCAATCCGTTCCTACCATTTGGGAATCAATGCAAGCGAAGGGGTACGACCGGCGCGAGTTTCTGCGCTTCTGCGGCTTTGCGGCCATGATGGCGGGAATGGAGTCTTCCGCTCTCGCCAGGGTGGTGGAAGCCTTCGAAAAGAAGGCCCGGCCGCCGGTTGTGTGGCTGCATTTCCAGGAGTGCACATGCTGCAGTGAATCGTTCATTCGATCTTCCCATCCAGTCGTGGCGGACATCTTGCTGGATGCGATCTCGCTGGACTACAGCGAGACACTGCAGGCCGCCGCCGGCCATCAGGCAGAAAAGAGCCTGTGGGACACGGTGAAGAATGCGGCGGGCAAATACATCTTATTGGTGGAAGGATCGGTGCCGACAAAGGACAGCGGCGTGTACTGCACCATCGCCGGCCGCACCGCCGAGGATATTCTGCAGGAAGCCGCCAAGGATGCTTTCGCGGTAATCGCCTGGGGCAGCTGCGCTTCGCACGGGTGCATTCAGGCGGCGAGTCCCAATCCTACCGGGGCCACGCCGGTTCACAAACTGATCAGCCGGCCGGTGATCAATGTTCCGGGTTGCCCCCCATCGCCGATGTAATGACCGGCGTGGTCACTCACATTCTGGTTCTGGGAGACATGCCGGAGTTGGACGGAATGGGCCGTCCCAGAGAGTTCTATTCCCGCCGGGTCCACGATACCTGTTACCGGCGCGCATACTACGACGCGGGATTGTTCGTCGAATCGTGGGACGACGACAAGGCACGCCGGGGGTACTGCCTATACAAGATGGGCTGCCGTGGTCCGGTGACGTATAACGCGTGCTCAGTGACCAAGTGGAACGGGGGCACCAGTTATCCCATTCAGTCCGGTCACGGATGCATCGGGTGCAGTGAAGCAGGTTTCTGGGATAACGGGCCTTTCTATCAGCATCTGGCCTCGTTCCCAGGGTTCGGAATCGAAAGCACGGCCGACACGGTGGGCACCGCCGTTGGGTTGGTCACGATCGGAGGCATGGCTGCCCATGCTATCTCGACCAACCTGCGAAAGAGCAGCGTCATCGGAGAAGAGCGAAGGGAATCCAGCAAGGAACAGAAACCTAGAGAATAGTGAGGGAAGCGTCCATGGCCAGGATCGTTGTGGACCCGATTACACGGATTGAGGGACACCTCCGTGTCGAGGCAGTGGTAGAGAACGGCATAATCACAGACGCCTACAGTGCCGGCACCATGGTGCGCGGCTTCGAGAAGATTCTGAAGGGCCGTGATCCACGCGACGCGTGGGCTTTCACCGAACGCGCCTGCGGCGTGTGCACCACCGTGCATGCGCTGGCGAGTGTGCGCACCGTCGAAGATGCGTTGCAGGTCTCCGTTCCGCAGAACGCGGAGCTGATCCGCAACCTCATGTTCTGCACGCAGTACGTACAGGACCACGTGGTCCATTTCTATCACCTCCATGCGCTGGACTGGGTGGACGTGGTGAGCGCGTTGAAGGCTGATCCGCAAAAGACTTCGGCCATCCAGACCTCGATTTCAGACTGGCCGAAGAGTTCGCCGCAATATTTCAGCAGTGTCCAAAAGCGGTTGAAGGCATTTGTCGAGAGCGGCCAACTGGGGATCTTCGCCAATGGGTACTGGGGACATTCCGCTTACCGGTTGCCTCCGGAAGTCAACCTCCTGGCGGTGACGCACTATCTGGAAGCCCTGGAATGGCAGAAGGAGATCGTCAAGATCCATGCAATTTTTGGGGGCAAGAATCCGCACCCCAATTACCTGGTAGGGGGCGTGCCCTGCTCGATCAATCCCAATGAGGTTAACGCCATCAACACCGAGCGCCTGAATCATGTCGGCAGCCTGATCAACGGTGCGATTGAGTTTGTGGAGCAGGTTTACCTTCCCGACCTGATGGCCATTGCGGGTTTCTACAAGGACTGGGCCGCAGTCGGAGGGGGCCTCTCGAACTACCTTGCCTACGGAGATCTGCCGACTCAAGGGTTCGGCCAGCCCGAGCATTTCAAGTTTGCGCGTGGGGCGATTCTCGACCGGAACCTCGGCGAAGTGCATCCGGTGAACCCCCGCGATGCCCAGGAGATCAAGGAGTACATCGCACATTCCTGGTACTCGTATTCCGGTGGTGATTCCGTGGGACTGCATCCGTGGGAGGGAGAGACCGAATTCAACTTTACCGGGCCGAATCCTCCTTACGAGCAATTAAACGTGGAAGGCAAGTACTCCTGGCTGAAGACTCCCCGATGGAAGGACCACCCTATGGAAGTGGGGCCGCTGGCCCGTTTGCTCGTGTCGTATGCCAGCGGAAGGACCGATGTGAAGGAAGTTGTGAACGAGGCCCTGCAGCGGCTGAACGTGCCGGTGACGGCCTTGTTCTCGACGCTGGGCCGCACCGCCGCGCGAGGATTGGAGACGCGTTTAGTGGTTCATTGGATGAAAGAGTTCTACGGTGACCTGCTGGCCCGGATCCGGAGCGGCCACACTTCGACCTTCACGCGCGACAAGTGGGATCCATCCACTTGGCCGGCCACGGCGGAGGGCGTCGGGCTGACGGAAGCTCCGCGCGGCGCCTTGGCGCACTGGATCCGCATTCGCGATGGCAAGATCGAGAACTACCAGCTGGTTGTGCCCAGCACATGGAACGCTTCTCCTCGCGATGGCGGGGGGCAGCGCTCGGCGTACGAAGCCTCGCTGATCGGCACCAGAATTGCGAATGTGGAACAGCCCGTCGAGATCCTGCGCACCATCCACTCTTTCGACCCGTGCATCGCGTGCGCCGTCCATTTGTACGATCCACTTGGCAAGCATGTACACCAACTGACCTTCTACTGAGGAACTGCGTATGGCCACCAACCCGACTGCCGCAGACTTGCCGAATGTGCAACCTGCCTTGTTCCAGCGCGTGTACGTCTGGGAACTTCCCGTTCGGCTGTATCACTGGCTGAACGCACTCTGTGTAGTGGTGTTGTGCACCACCGGATTCGTGATCGGACATCCCCTCGCAATTTCCTACTCCACCGAAGCGTACCAGCAGTACTGGTTCGGGACGGTGCGTTTCGTCCACTTTGTCTCCGCCTTCGTGTTCTTTTTCAACTTCCTGTTTCGCATCTACTGGGGATTTGTGGGGAACTCGTATGCTCGGTGGACGAACTTCATCCCCTTGAAACGATCTCAACTGGCCGAAATGACGGAAGTGCTCAAGGTAGATGTACTGCAAACGCGCCTGCGCGGCTTCATCTCGATCGGACATAATGCGCTGGCGGGCTTGATCTATTTCCTCGCTTTTCTCGCATTCCTGTTCCAGGCGGTCACCGGATTTGCGCTTTACTCGAGCATGAGCAAGTCAATGCTGCCGCGGCTGTTTGCCGGGATCGTCCCCTTGATGGGCGGAGACTTCGCGGTACGTCAGTGGCACCACATATTCATGTGGTTCTTCGTTTTGTTTGCGTTGGTGCACGTGTACATCGTCTTCTATCACGACTATGTGGAAGGTCGCGGCACAACTTCTTCCATGGTGGGAGGCTGGAAGTTTGAGCGCCGGAAACCACAAAACTGATGCGGAAAGCGTCCTGGTGCTCGGGGTCGGCAATGTGCTGATGGCCGACGAGGGAGTCGGCGTACACGTAGTGCGTGAACTTGAAAAGACTCCGCTGCCGCCGAACGTGGAGTGCCTCGACGGCGGCACGGGCGGTTTTCATCTCCTCGGTCCCCTCCAAGCGGCTGACCGAATCCTCCTCATTGATGCCTGCGTCGATGGTAACCCCTCTGGAACCGTGCGGCGGTTGAAGCCGCGCTTTTCATCCGACTACCCGCGAACTCTTACCGCACACGACATCGGACTCAAAGACTTGCTGGATGCGGCCTATCTTACCGGCGGCTCTTTGAACCTCACGCTGTTCGCCATCTCCATCGATCCCCTGCAAGGTGTGGGCATGGAACTTCGCCCGGCTCTGGCCAGTCGACTGCCGGAAATTGTAGATGCTGTGCGGGAGGAACTTTCCTCGATCGCGCAGAGGGTGTGACTACACGCCTTCACAACTGCGATCGAGATGACTGCCGGCCGTAGAGTTTCAGGTCAACAACCTGAACTTTCATGCTCGCAGGCTGGTCCAGGCTGGGGAAACAGGTGGCCTTTACCGTTCCGTCGTGGACTGGCCTTTCGGCAGTAGCCATTGTGTTCATTTTGAGTTTGTCTAGCACGGCACAAAGTGCGGTAGCCGTTGCCTCCGTACCTTTAAGATTGGACTAAAGTCGGCAGGAATCCTCGCCCGAAGATGACTTTGGCGCTTCATGGCAGACTCAACAGCGAGAGTGGCCTTACCGACGACGACTCCTGGAGCGCCATCACCCGAGCCTACTTCAGTGCTTTTTCCAATAAGGAGGCAGTACTCAGGCCGCCTTTGGATTCCACGAACTTGGTCATTACCGGCACGAACTTGGCGGCCATCTCCGGAGACAGCCCAAGCTTATGGAAAGCCTCTGCAACTTCGGCCATCCGGCCCATACCACCGGGCAGAGAACTTTCCAGGCCGGACAACCCGGAGGGCGGGGTCACGGCGGGCGCCGCCTTGAGCAGACCACTCATGCCGGGCACGGCGGCCGACACTTTGCCGAACTCCTCCGCGCTCAGGCGGCTCTTGGCCAAGGCGAACAGAGACCCTGCGCCGCCGCGAGCCTGTGTGGGCGTGATGGAAAGCCCTTTGGTCAACTGCCCAACCAGTTCTGAACTGGAGCTTTTCGCAGAACTTGCAATCGAGGTTGGAGAAGTCGGGGTCGGGGTGGGAGTCGGGGTCTGGGCTTGAACCTGCACCCCAACCATAACAACCAGCCCGCATAGACAAACCGCAGCAAAAACATTCGCTAATCGATGCGTTTCGGATGTCATATTTCGTCACTCCTTGCAGCTGACTTTGGACGCTGGCGATAGCGCCAAGTATCTGGAGAGATTGTACAACTGGATCGAAGCAAGCGTTAATCGCGGATTGGTATTCCATTCCGCAAAGGTCTTGATGTGCGGCTCCAAACCACCGATTGGGAGGCTCTAGCTTCTGCGACTATCGGCAGGTGGTTCGACGGGTTTGATGAATGTACCGGCCGTACAATTTTGGTCTAGACCTGCAGCACATCGCCTTCACGGGCAACCATCTCGTACAACACAGGATTGACGAAGAATCCGATGAAGAGGCGGGAGATAAGGCCAGCCACAATGACGATGGCGAACGGTCTTTGAGTGTCCGATCCAATCCCGGTCGAAAGCGCAGCCGGGAGTAACCCCAGGCAGGCAACCAGGGCTGTCATCATGATCGGCCGGAGCCGCAAGAGCGAAGCTTCCCGGGTGGCCGTGCGGATGTCCATTCCCTCCTGCCGCAGCTTGTTGATGTAGGACACAAGAATGACAGCGGTCTCCACGGAAACCCCGAGCAGCGCCAGAAGACCCAAGACTGAGGAAACGCTGAAAGGCGTGTGAGTCACCTTCAGGGCCACCAGCGCGCCCACCGGTTCGGTCATGATTACGCCCAGGGCGATGGTGACCGGGAATTTGAAATTTCCGTAGAGGGCAAACAGGATCATGAAGATCAGCACTACGGCAAGGGGACCAATAAAGTACATCTGCGATTTCGCTTCGAGAAACTGGCTGTATTCTCCGCCCCATTCCATCCGGTAGCCCTGCGGCAGGATCACGGCTTTCTTGACCGCTGCTTGGGCGTCTCGCACCCCCCGCTCTAAATCGCGCCCCTCGATACTGTACTGCACCCCGATGTAGCGAGAGTTGTTTTCGCGATAGATAAAGGATGCACCGTTCCCCTGGCTGATGTTGGCGAGCTGGCTGAGCGGGATCTGCTGCCCGTCGGGTGTGCCTACCAGCAAATTTCCGATCTCATGGGCGCTGCTGCGGAACTGTGGCTGCATGCGGACCACCAGATCAAACAGCTTCTCCCCTTGAATGACCTGAGTGACCGCCTGTCCCCCTACGGCGGCCGAAATTACCGCTTCCACATCCGCAACGTTGATTCCATATCGCGCAATCTTGTCGCGATCCACGTCGACCAGGAGGCTGGGCTGGCCAAGTTCCCGCACCACCGTAAGTTCGGTGAACCCAGGCACCTTGGCGAGAGTGTTCTTGATCTGTATGGCTTTATCCTGCAATATGTTCAGGTCTTCGCCATAGATTTTGACCGCCAAAGAACTCTTGAGGCCCGTCAGTGCTTCATCCACCGCATCTTCCGCCGGCTGGGTATAGTTGAAAATAATTCCGGGAAAAGCAGTAAGTCTCTGGTTAATCGATTCAATCAGCTGTTTTTTCTCGCTGATCTCGCCAGTCCAGGCTTTGTCTTTGTATGGCTTCAGGCCGACGTAGAACTCACAGTTAAAAAAGCCCGTGGGATCGGTGCCATCGTCGGGCCGTCCTAGTTCCGAACCCACCACCGTGACCTGCGGATAAGACATCAGAATGTCGCGGATCTGAGGAGCGATCTTGCTGGCCTCCTCGAAGGAAATCGTATATGGCATGGTAGCCCGCACCCAGAGCGCGCCTTCATCGAGGTGAGGCATGAACTCGCCGCCGATGAAGGGCACCAGCAGCAGAGCCGCTCCAAAAATCAAGGTCGCGATCGCCATGGTGGTCTTGGGCCGGTTGAGCGCCCAATCCAGCTGGACTGCATATTTCCGCTTCATCCATTCGTAGGCACGATTGGGTTTCTCATGCACGCCTTTCTTGAACCAGTAGGAGGCGAGCACGGGAATCAGCGTGAGCGTCAGGATGAGCGCGCCAACCAGCGCGAAGGACATGGTTTCGGCCATGGGGTGAAACAGTTTCCCGGAAGGCCCGCTCAACGCGTAAATCGGTAGATAACCGGCGAGGATCACGGCCACGGAATAGAAGATCGGGCGGTCCACATCTTTCGCCGCGGCAAGAATGACTTCGTTCAGGTTGTACTTTTGTCCCTCCCGCAGTGCCAGCTCGCGATAGATGTTTTCAATCATCACCACGGTGCCGTCGATGACGATTCCGAAATCGATCGCTCCAATGGAAAGCAAATTCGCGGCAACGTCGTGCGCGTGCAGCACGATGAAAGCAAATAAAAGCGAAAGAGGAATGGTGAGCGCAACAATGACGGCAGCGCGGAAGCTGACCAGAAAAAAAATCAGCACGACCAAAACCAGCACCATACCGCGAAGCAGGTTCCCTTCCACCGTGTCTGTGGTCAGGTCCACTAATTCGCTGCGGTCATAATAAGGATGAATTTTGACGTCGGGCGGCAGGATCTGGTGGTTCAGTTCCTCGGTTTTTGCCTCCACTCCTTTCAGGACGTTCTGCGTCTGCTCCCCTCGCAGCATAAGGATGACGCCCTCGACCGCATCGTCATTCTTCTGGAACCCAAACTCGCCCAGGCGCGGTGCATGCCCGATGGTTACATCTCCTACATCTCGCACTCGGATGGGCACGCCCTTGTTGGCTCCAACCACGATGTTGCCAATGTCGTCGGTGTTCCGCACCAGCCCGATGCCGCGAACGTAGTAGAACTGTCCGCCCTGAGAATAAAAGCCACCGCCGGCATTCGAGTTGTTGGCCGCGAGAGCTGCCGTGACTTGCGGTATGGTGAGGTGATAGCCGTAGATACGCGCCGGGTCGAGCAGCACCTGGTACTGCATCACGGTTCCGCCAAAGCCGGAGTCGTCCGCTACGCCGTGGACGGACCGATAAGCCCGTTCAACGACCCAGTCTTCAATGGTTTTCAGCTCCTGCGGGCTGCGGTCGGGGCTTTCCAGCACATAGCGATACACCAGACCGCTGGGGCTGAACAGAGGCGCGAGGCCCGGGGTCACTCCGGTTGGCAGGGTGGCTTGAGCGAGCCGGTCAAAAACAATCTGTCGCGCAAAGTAATCGTCTGTGCTTTCTTCGAAGGTAAGAATCACATCCGACAGCCCGTAGAGCGAGATGGAGCGCATCACCACCATGTGCGGCACGCCATTCATCTCGAGTTCCAGCGGAAGCGTAACCAGGCGCTCGACTTCTTCGGCGGCATGGTCTGGCCACTGGGTGATGATTTCGACCTGCGGAGGCGAAAGATCCGGATAGGCATCCACGGGCATCCGCTGAAAGGACAGGATTCCCCCGACCGTGATGAAGGCGGTCAGCATCAGTACCAGGAACCTTTGCCGCAGCGCCGCTTGGACTATTCGGTGGATCATTCAAATGTGGTGGATACTATCCTTGCCAAAGTTTTTGAAACGCTTCCTCAAGGTCTGCCCGACCCGGCTAGCGCTGCAGCGAGTTCGCAAACTGCAGGAACAAACTGCCATTTCCGATGACTTGGTCGCCCGCCTTCAGCCCGCTGGTAATCTCCGTCTGTCCATTCAGGCTTTCCCCGAGCGTCACCGAGCGTCTGCCAAACTGGTTCGAAGCTGCCTCGGCATAAACGAAAGGCTGGTTCTCGCTGTCGCGTAGGACAGCGGCATCCGGGAGCGCAATCGCATTGGGGATCGAGCCCGCGTTCACAGTTGCAACCACGTACATGTCTTTCTTCAGCTTTTCGCCGGGGTTGTGGGTCTCGATGCGCGCCTGCAGCGTGCGCGTGCTCGGATCCAGTGAGGCCGCCACATAGGAAATGCGTCCCTGGAAGACTTCCGGATATGTATCCGTCTGAATGGTGACCGCGTCTCCGACATGCACGTAAGGCAAATCTTTCTGATAGACATTGACCAGCACCCAGACGGTGCTTACGTCGGAAATCATGAAACATTGCGTGGTGCCCGGCTGAAGCAGTTGTCCCGCGGAAACATCCTGCTCGACAACCAAGCCGTCAATCGGTGCCCTCACGGGAACCTCAAAGGAAGGCGGAGCCTGCACGAGCGCGTCAGGATCAGTAATCCCCATGACCTTCAACGCAGCTTGCGCGGCTGCCAGGTCGCCGCCTGCCTGCACCTCGACCGACTGTGCCTGCTCCAAATTTTGTTCGGCAATCGCGTGATGCTGGTACAAGTCCTGGGCACGGGCATTCGCCTTCTGTGCCAATGCGTAGGCGTCCCGTGCCTTTAGGTAGTTGGTGCGGAGTTGCGAGTAATCCGGACTCGCCACGTACAACATGGGCTCGCCCCGATCTACTTTCTGTCCCGGAACGACGACAACCCTGCTCACCGGTCCGCTCACCTGCGTGATGACCGGGGTGGTGCGAAAACTGTTGTAAGCCACGGCCCCCGTCAGCCGCAGAGACCGTGTCAGCGTTATGGGTTGAACGGTCAATACCTGCACATGCGACATCTGGTCCTGCGGGATGGTAAACAGCTCGGGGTCGTTTGGGTTTCTCGCGCGGCTTGAGTTTGACGGCGTGTCCGATCCTGAACCCGCGCAGCCGACGAGCGCCAGCATGATCATCGATATTGCGGCCAACACAGTCGCTCGCTGCCGGCGACTCTGGCGGACCTTCATGGCAGATTCCTCGTTCCCACGGATTCCTTCAACTGCTCCAATGCGGTCATATAAGAGGCCAGGGCCTGGCGGTAGGCCAGATGAACCGCCCGGTAACTGCGCTCGGCATCAAGAAAATCCAACAGGCTGGCAGCGCCGCGTTTATAGGCATACTCGCTGATATCACGCGAATCCTGCGCCTGCTTGAGATACCCGGAGGTATAGAGTTGCACCACTTCGTCATTGCTCTTTACCGCCTCATAGGCATTGGCAACGTCGGAGAGAACCGTATCGCTGGCCGCTTGCTGCTGCTCCTGCGCCTGGGTAAGCGCATAGCCGGTACGCGCGATCTCTCCCTGATTACGGTTGAAGATCGGTAACTCAAAACCCACAAAGATCGAAGCCGTGTTCTCGCCGGAAACATGCGTAAAGTCGTAGGTGCCATTTACGTCCACCTTGGCGTTCGCCTTG
This sequence comes from uncultured Acidobacteriota bacterium, assembly GCA_963715675.1. Taxonomy (GTDB): domain Bacteria; phylum Acidobacteriota; class Terriglobia; order Terriglobales; family Acidobacteriaceae; genus DASVWZ01. The sequence continues at coordinate 4,777,409 of OY970265.1, read as the reverse complement.
GCCAGCAGGATTTGGCTCTGCGCCGCGGTTACCCCTAATTCCGCGGCACGAAAATCGGGGCGCTCGCGCAGCGCCTTCGCCTGCAAGTCTTCCAGGCTGGCCTTGAACGGCTGATACGACAGATCTCCAATCACGTCAAAATCAGCTGGTACTGCATTGTAGCCCAGGAACTCGCGCAGCCCGACCAGCGCCTGCACCTTCGCCAAGCGGGCGGCGGACACGTCGGCCTGAAATTGTAGAAGCTGCAGTTCGATCTTAAGATAATCACCTTCACTGATGTAGCCGGCTTTCACTTGTGCCTGACTAATATCAACCGTCTGCTGGAAATCCTTTAGGTCTTGAAGCGCGAACTGGAGAGTGGATTCCGCCAGTAAAACGGTGACGAACTGCTGGCCCACGTTGAACACCAGAGTCCGTTCGGCGTCGGTGACTTGGGCCCGAGTCACGGCGGTTTGATCGCGGGCGGCTTGCAAGCGCCGTTGTCGCTTGTGACCACGTTCGAACAGGTACCCGATTCCCAGGTCGAACTGTTGAGTCTCGTTCAGGTTGTCCACAGAAAAATCTTGCGGGGTAAACACTGGGATGAACTGGCTGTCCGCCCCAAGAGTCGGATTGGGGCGCAGGTTTGCCGTAATCTCCTGGGCCTGATTCTGGAGAATCAGGGTTCGCGTGGCTCGAATGGAATGATTGTGCGCCAGCGCCAGATCAATGGCCTGATCCAGACTGATCAGCGTCGTACTTTGGCCGCTGGCTGCCGCCGCCAGCAGAAGGAAAAACGTCGCAGCCGGGGCGAATTTCCGAAAGTGCCTGAAGCGCATAACGGTTGAGATCAAAGTGCACTGACTTTGGCGCAACAGCTCTCGAACAGAGGCTCAAGGTTAACGAGCACTCTGCCAAGCTCCGTCGCCCGTATCATCCTCCTCAGTAAGACTGCGACACAGGCTCAATGGATGTATTCTAATTCACAATTACGATTCAGGATGGCCATGGCGGCAACGAGTCAAGCCGTCGCATCGGCATCCGGCACGCGATGACCACCCTCACGTGAGGCGCAGGTCGAATCCGGCGAGGACGGCGCTCGGAGATTGGCATGCTGGAATAAGGACCCCAAGGAATTCTTGGGTGATCGGCAGTCGATCGGACCTTGATGGCGTCACCGGAACAGCGGCACTGCCGCCGAAGGAGTCGGGTACAGGCTCAGTAAGAGCCGAACATTAACGGTGCTGCACGAGTTTCGTCCGAAGGAGAGACTTTCTAACGCTTTCCTTTCAGCCCAAAGATCGCAAGTTTCTTGTAAGTGGAGACAAACACATGGCCGTTAGCAACCACGGGCACTTGGTTGGAGTCACCACCAGTATTGGGCCAGGAGCCAGCCCGTCCGCTGAAGATCTGCGCCAGATTGCCGCCACCTGCCTCCGGGTTAAAGGCATAAAGGTAAATCAGCGGCGGATTGGTGTAGGGACGCGAAAGGGCCCAGATGATGGGGTGCTTGGTTCCGTTGGAAGAGACGCTGGTGAAAAACCCGGGGAATTGACCCGTCGTGATTGCCGCACTGGAGATGTTGGTCAGCGCCACGTTCGGGCTGGTCTGAAGCTTCCAAACGCCCACCGCATTCCCGCCACTGGAAACCACTCGGGCTACCGAGTCTGGCCCCTGGAAGTAGGACTGCCCGCACCAGCATCCGCCAATATAATACGTACCCAGCACATTGTTGCCGCTGGGAGAGTACCCGCCCAGGTTGTCGCGATTCATCAGGAACATGTTTCCTTCCTTACCCGCGGCCACGACCAAGTGGGGAATCGATCCTTGCTGCGGGGGCAGCAGCATCGCCCCTCCCGAGCCGAAATCAACGTCTCCCTGATCGAGAGAACTCCAATCGTCAGGCGTAAAAAGATCCAGCACTTGAGTCAAGTCGGAGGAAACTTCGACCACGCTTTCCTGAATATTGCTCACGCCATCGTAGGTAGTCCCGGAGTAGTCCGAGTTGCCCGTAACAAAGAACAAATCGCCCGCCTCATCTGCGGCAATGCCGTAGCCGGACATCCAGATGGAGGAAAGAAAGAAGTCGTCCGGTGCGCTCGCCTGAGTGTCGAAGACTTCGTTACCGGACAGCGGTTGGAGAGATCCCGCTTCCCAGCCCAGAAGCCAGCCGCGGGAGAGGTTCGCCGCGAAGTCACAAAAGCTGCCAAAACCGGCGTAGACGTTGCCGTTGGCGAGCAGCAGTGCAGGACGTTGCCGCTGGTAGGTGGCATTGAAGTTGAACACCGAGCCGTCGGTTAGCGTATGGGAACCGCTCACCACAACCGGTTTCACTTTATCCTTCAGGTTGTCCAGGCGCAGAGCATGGATGCGATAGACCGGACCGTTGGATTCGCTGGTATAGATGATCACATACATGGTCCCGCTGTCCCGGTCAATCACAGGCGTGCTGTTGATCCCTACATTCGGGCCGTTGTTGGTGCAGCCCAGCGGGTAGGAGACCGGAGTGCCAAAATTCCGGTGCAGCAGGATCTTGCCGCTGGCAGCGTCGATGGCGTACACCGTGTTTCCCTCGGTTGCCACATACACGACGTCGTGCTTGCTGGCGTTGGACCCGGTGTCGATCTTCAGGTCGGGCATGACCAGCGGTTGTCCATCCACCTGGTCATCGAGCGTGACCGAAGCTAACCGACCAAAGGAAGAACTGCCAACCGTTTTGGGCGTGAGTAGCGTCTCGTGATTATTCCATCCGGTTCGGAGGTTGTCATTGTGGTACGTCGTAACCGCTGTCTTGCTTTGCGCGACCAGCGGGCGTGGAGCGCACAACACGGCAAGAGCCAAGAGGCACCAAGCCAACGGAATTTCACTGCGTGTCATAGACCTTTCTCCTTTGTGCCATGATGCCGATCACTGCGATCAGAAAAACGGGTCTGTTTGCCGCAGGCGCTCTTCGCAGAAAACAGGGCACCCCAACAGGGTGCCCTGAATTCATTCCGCTCTAAAAAAAGGGCGGCCTGCCTCTGTTACTTGCAGTTGCTGAACTTCGCGGAAGCAATTCGGGTGCTCCAGTCGAAGGTCGCGGTAGTCGTGTAGTACTCCTGGGTGTACCAGAAGGTGCAACCATCCTGGTCGATCCGCATGGAGCTGTAGTCTCCCCAGCGGTTGGCAGTATCCGGCTGCGAACCAGTGCCGGCAACTACCTTGACCTCGCTCTCCAACTTGCCGAGCGCGTCGCTTGCCTTGCGTCCAGCTATGGCAATGGATGGATACGTGGCAGTACCGCCTGGACAACTGTTCCCGCAGGACTTGCTGTAACCGACGAGGATGTCGCCACCCTTGTCCATGGCGACCGAACCCATCCAGCGCCAGATCCCGTTAGGAGCGTAGGTGCCCTGCTGGTGAACCTTCAAAGCGGTCGGTGCAACCTTCTTCATCGGCGCCGTGATCTCCATCCAGCGTACTCCCGTCTGGCCCTTCGAGGCTTGCACGTCGAAGTTCGCCAGCCAATGTTGCGACTTGGATGGGCCATTCGAGTAGGCGAAGCGATACATCAACCGGCCACCAAGAGAATCAACCATGTCGGTGATGCCTTTCTGCGGAACGCAGGCGCCCCCATAATTGCCGTTGCAGGCGGGAGTGAACTTCGTAATGGCGATCAGTTGGGAGTTGTTGTCGCCGGTAAAGGTCGCACCCTTGCTCCAGTCATTCTCGTCGTTGATATGCACCGAATACAACGACAGATGGGAATTGTCAACGTCGCCTACGCTGCCAATGGCGAACTCATCCTGGCCCGCCGGAGGAGCTTTCGCAGAGTCGCGGTCGCCAGGCAACAAGCCGTCTTCTTTGCTTGTGTATTGGTGGCAAATCTGTTCCGCTGACTGGTCGCCTGCCAGAAGCTTCGCGCTGTTATAGGCGCACAGGACCGGACCCACGAAGCCGCTGCCGCCCGGCCCGAAGTTGTTCCAGGTTTCAAAGTAGCCCGTGGGCCAAACTCCCCACTTCGGATAGTCCGGGAAGCCGTTGTTCACAATCGGGAACTCGTAGAGATAGTAGCTACCGGTGGCATCCGCGCTGGTGGAAACAGCCACGCAAACGCCGTAGTTGCCAGTGAACACGTTCTGAGACAGCAGCCAGCGATGCGCCGCTACGTCCCACTGGGCGATGATGTCGCCATCATTGTTGCTGGAGCAAATACCACCCAGGTTCTGCCAAAGCTGGCTGCCCTCGATGGCCGCGCCGCAGGTGTAAGGCGAAGTCTTCTCGCAGACCGTGTAGGAGACGTTGACCCATTGCACGATCTGGGTGTCGCCCACCGCCATGGTGGTATCGGGAGGAGCGTCTGGAACGCTGTAGCTGGGGAAACCGTTCCCAACTCCCAGGATATCCGCGCCGACAGTGTAAGCCGCTGTCGAGGGGGCGAATCTCTGCTCGACCGTATCTACGACAGTTGCCGCAGGGGGTTTGGGAATGAGACGGACCGGGTTGGCTTCGTGAAAGCCATACTGCGGTGTCTGCGGCAGCTTGGCCAGTTCGCGAAGGGGAGTGGAAATAGCAAACCTCTGCGCATGTTGTATGGTGGTGTTTTCGTCCTGCGCGGCAAGCGGCAGGCTATTTAGAAAGAGTATGCCCAAGGCGAGCATGGACGAACCGATGAATGTCATGTAGTTTCTGGTCATGTTTTGTCCTTATTTTCCCTTTGCGACCTGGCGCTCTTCAGTAGATTGAGCTGGTGGTTGCGATGGCTGAACGTTGCAAGACAACCTTAGGTTTCACTCTAAGCAAACCCGAAGCCCGGCGGCCCAGCCCAGTAAGTGGAACACAGAAGAAAGCAAAAGACAACTATTAACTCCGTAGTTATATGGGGACTATTTTCTCTAGTGATAACAGGCCAGGGGGAACGTTTTCAGACGAAAATTCCCACACGGGCTTCCAGGTAAACTGCCCGGCTTCTGCCCGGCACCCAGAAGATGAAGATAAGGGGAAACGCGCTGCCGCAGGCGGCGAAGGCTGACATGCTACTATCGTCGCTGGAGGTCAACGCCGGGAACCCGCAGTGACCGGATTCCCGGCTTGCTGAATGCTGCGATCCTCTCAAGAAAAGGTGGAAGGCCGCACACGACAAGACAAGCACGGTCGATTCCTGCGTATCGGGCGGGCGTTCGCGCTTGTCACGCTTCTGGCGAGCAGCGTGGCTGCGGGGTTCGCGCAGCACAGCGTTGTGCAGGACGCCGGCGGAGGCAGAAAGACCGAACTGGACTACGACGCGACAGACAGGGTTATCCAAGAGCGCACCATCGGCCCGGACGGCAAAGTGATGGAGAAAATAGATTATGAGTATTTACCGGGATACCTTGGGCCTCAAAAAACCGACTCGTCATATGGACCAAACGGCAAGGTTCGCAAGATCACGCGGGTGACCTACGATGAAAGCTCTAACTTCACGGGAGAAGTCATCCAGGTTTTTGATGAGTCCGAACGCCAGGTTGCCGGGCACAAACTGACTCACAATCCCTGGAATGGCGTGTACAGTTGCGCAGATTGGAGGGTGGCCGAGCAGGCTTACAAGTCCGTGGAGTGCCCGTCCGGCGAAGAATCGTCGGGCGCTGCGGAAAAGGTTAGGAAGTTTACCCGGCCGGAAGTGGCATCTGCACTGGACGCCGCGCGAAAAACCGCCCAACAGGAGGCGAAAGAGCGGCACATGCACCCCATCGCGCCCGGATCGCAGCCCGTCACCACCGCGAGCCGAGAGGTCGGGATCGTAGTACCGCTGCAAATTTCTCCCGGCGAACGAGTCTCCGGCATCGTGACCGAGGACGCGAGCAAGTATGACGGAATCCCCGACGTGAGCGTAACGCGATTGGTGGTGCCATTCGAATCCGCCGGTGAAGCTTCGAGGTTATCAGGCTGGAATTTCGAAGCCGCGGACGAACCACCCCAGCCTGCCGAAGGGCCGATCAGCTTCGTCGCTCCCCGCGACGCTTCAGGTGTAAACGTCACATTGCGACAAACGGGCAATCCGGAGCATTCGGTTTCGAAAGTACTGCAATTTTCGCCAAGTTCCGCTGGGTCGCGCCCCGCATCATTCCAGTCGCCGGCACTGTGCATGAAAGGCCAGCTGTGCATGGTGCAAGGGCCCTTTGGCGGAGACAGCCGTGAGACCTTTGCCGCGTTTGAACAACGCTTGGCGACCATCGTGGCTGAGACGCCGGAAGCCGCCTATCTAAGCATCCCAGAGTTAACGGAACCAGGGTCGCGCCCTTTGTTTATCGCGCAAGGGACGAAACTGGTTGCGCTGCCGGTAGTGGTTGGTGATTTCTTCATCAAGAACAATGGCCGCGAGCTGCAGGCGGGACAAACCTTGATCGTGTTCCCGACGCTGGATGGTCCCTCGGACATACCGGATGAAATGTGGCGGGCGGGAAACTACCCGCTGACAAACCTCGATCAGGCAAGAAAAATGGTGCCCGGATTCCAGATGCCTGAAGGCAGAGATGAAAATGAAGACAAAGAGGTGCGCGAGACACGAACGGCGCAAACAGAGCAAGCGGCAAACGAAAAAGGCGGCGAAATTCTTCTGGTCATAAAGAACGACACCCCGGAGCAGATCTCGTTGCGGGGATCGAAGAATGAGGCCCTGGTCTTTCACCTCAACGACGACTCGTTTCAAAGGGGCGAGTTCAAATACGACTTGGTGGTCGAGGCCCACAAGTCCGGCCCGGTCAGAGTGAAAGGCTATGTCATTCCGTTCCTGGAACCCGTCGCGGGTCAAGAGTTCGAGGTGAAGGCGGCTGCATCCGGGCGGTAGTTGTTGTACTGAAAGCTCTTCTTGAGTTCACCTCACTTGCGGTGGCTTGCGTCCTCCGAATCGGGTACTGTGCAACGGTTCTTGCTGCGCATCGTGAACGCCGCTACCCGGCAAGATTGACCCACTCCCGTCGTCGCTTACTGGCTTCCAGACAAGACACTAAAGAATAGTCATTTTTTGGCTTCGTTTTGCAAAAAAAGCCCGCAGGAGAGGAAAGTCCGCTCATAATTCACCGGAATTGCGCGGGATCCGCAGCGGAATGGGGCACCGATCCGGACGTCGATGTGGCGTTGTGCCACTGACCGATCTGCTCGACCGCCTGCGCAAGGGAAGCCACGACTCGGTCAGGCCGTGTACCTCCGTAGCGCTCTTTGGCTTTGTCGAGGTCACCCGCATATCCCCAAATCCCGGCCAGAATCCTGATCTCAGGCAGGTGCATTCGGATCCGTTGGCACAGGGCTTGAGATTGCGCAAACGCAAAAGGGGGAAGCGCGGAGATGCACACCACGTCCTGGGGTTCGGGTGAAAGGTGGGTCAAGATCTCCTCGAATGGAGAACCAACAGGCAACGAGAGCACGCCGTGGCCCGCTCGTTCCAGCAATTGGGAGAGCATGGAAGACGTGATCTCGTCAGCCTGATCATTCGCTGGCAAACAGAAGATGCGAATGGCAGAAGGAATAGGTTCCGGTTGGCTCGGGGGCAACTCGCGTGGTCGCGCGGACCTCCAGCGGACATTCAGTTTCTTCGATTTTGCCGGCGCTTCTTCCGTCCGGTAAACCGCCAGTTCTGAAACAATTTCGCTTACGCTAAGAAACAGGAATGACTCCCGCGTCTCGTCCAGCGCTCCTTTGTGCCGGTCCTGTTCTGCCAGGGTAAGTGCGGGAACGAGAACCTCGTCATACAGACTCACCAGGGGGTGAGTTTTCAAGAAAGTAGTCGCGATCATTCGGGCATCTTCCTGGTCCAGCGCCAGGAGCCGTTGATAAAACTGAGCCTCGACTGACAGCGCGGTTTCATCGCCCAGAAGAACATGGAGGAATGACATGCGCGGGACATAGCGCCCCACTACGATCACGCAGACGGTCAGCGGAACCGCCAAAACAAGTCCGCCCCATCCCCAGAGGATCGTCCAGAAAACGGTCGTTACCAGCAGAGCCAGGGAAGAGATCCCGGTGTGCGCACCGTACAGCCAGGGTTCCACAATATTTCCAGCGATCAGTTCCAGGAGTGCGAACAACAAAACCACCAGAACCGGGGGGCCCCAGCCATTGAATCCCGCAAGCGCCATTGCAAAGGGGAAAGCAGTAGCGGTCAAAACGCCCGCATAGGGCACGATGCGGAGAAGGCCTGCGATGACTCCCCAAAGAGTGGCGTTCGGAATCCCGATCAAGAACAGGCCAGCCCCAAAGCAAACCCCATAGCAGGTGTTTACCAGACATTGCATCACCAGATAGCGGCTGATGCGGCGAGCCGCATCATCTAAAGCCAGCGTCATGGCATGCAACTGCGCCACACCACCGAGGCGTAGCAATCGGTCGCGCAAGTCCTCTTGCTTGATCAGGATGAATATGGTGAAGATCACAACCATGCCCGCTGTGCCGAGCGGTCGGAGAGCCGGACCCAGCCACTCGCGAAGGTATTGAAAACCGTTTGTCGGAACCGTGACCACCTGAACCGGCAAGGGTCTTGCGGGCGGCGAAGCCGTTCCGGCCTGGGAACCCCGTCCAGGCTGGGGACCCGCGGGGCTGTTCCCCGAGTCCGAAAACTCGTCTCCAATTTCCTTCACGGTTTCCGTTGCCCGCCCCAGCGCGCTGTCCGACGGGAGATGAAGGGCTTCGATCTTGTTGTGGATATTCAGACGATACTTGGGGAGATCGTTCGCAACCTGCAGTAGTTGATTGGCAACCACCCAGCCCATGCCCCCGGCCGCTGCGGCTGAAATCAACAGCGCGAGCGCGACCGCGGGTACGCGATGCATGGGGAGTTTTTGGAACCACATCACCATCGGCGTCAACAGGAAGTTCAGCGTCAGGGCGAGAGCGAGAGGGATCAGAACCGCGCGCGCGAAATATAAAATCAGAATGACCGCCGCCAGGATAACCAGGGGGCTCAGCGTCGGCGAATCCTGTCGAGAACGACTCATCCGGAATCCACTTTTCGGGTTCAAGAACGTGGGTTCAGCACGTTCTAAAACGGGTTGAGTATGGCGTAACGCTCACTAACACACTTTCAGAGACAGGAAGTATAAAGGAAGTGCAAAGGAAGTACCTAAGACGGTTTCGCGGGTCAAACACCGAGCTGCATAGTCTGCGGCCGCCCCCGAACGCACCTGCGCCTGCACTCGCAGCCCAATTTATAGCTGCTATTCTTTACGGTCACGTAAGGAGGCTCATGAAACTTGATGCTGCGCTGCGCGACTATGACTTGCAATCTGTCCCCGGGTATGCGCGCCAGATGGAGGCAATGGGCTACGACGGTCTCTGGACATCGGAGACGCAGCATGACCCTTTCCTGCCCCTGGCGGTGGCGGCTACCGCGACCTCTTCCATCCAGCTTGGAACCTCGATTGCGGTGGCGTTTCCACGCAGTCCGATGGTGATCGCCTACACCGCCTGGGACATCCAGAAGGCTTCGGCAGGGCGATTTATTCTCGGACTTGGGTCCCAAGTGAAGTCGCACAACCAGCGGCGTTTTTCCGTGAAGTTCGAGTCTCCGGGACCAAAATTGCGCGAGGTGGTGCTGGCGCTACGCACCATCTGGGAATGCTGGCAGAACGAAACGCCGCTCCAGTTCAAGGGCCAGTTCTACAACTTCGACCTGATGACGCCCTTCTTCAACCCAGGCCCGATGGCGTACCCGACGATCCCGATCTTCATCGCCGGCGTCAACCAATACATGTGCCGGATGGCGGGAGAGGTTTGCGATGGTCTGCATGTGCATCCCTTCCACACACCTAAGTACCTGCGCGAGTATGTGCACCCGGCCGTGGAGGACGGATTGCGAGCTTCGGGGCGATCTCGTGGAGACTTTACGTATGCCACTTCGAGTTTCGTGGTCGTTGGGGACACGGAGCGCGAGCGAGCGCAGAACGCGGAGGCCGTAAGGCAGCAAATCGCGTTTTATGCCTCAACCCGGACCTACGAACCGGTGCTGGCTACCCACGGGTGGGAAGGAATCGTGCCGGAACTGCACCGCAAATCGCTCGAAGGCGATTGGAAAGGAATGGCGCGGCTCATCTCCGACGAGATGCTTACCGCCGTCGCCGCGAGCGGATCTTACGAGAGCATCGGCACAAAACTGCGCGAGCGTTATGCAGGACTGCTGGACCGCATTGCTCTGTATCAACCGTACGAGGTGTTGGTGGACGAGCGGCACAGCGCTGCCCTGGTGCGACAATTCAAGGTTTGAATGTTCGAACCCATGGACAACATTCAGGTTTGGCCATGGGGAAGGCTTTCCGCGGACTTCCAATTTACCGCCGCCTTCTCAGCAACTTCCATGCTTCGAGATATTTCAGGTAGTCGTGACGATCCGAGCCAGCGAATCCGGGTTGGCCCCTCATGCAAGGAATCGGAGAAAATGCCGTTCGCGCCGGAAATGTCTTCCATACCTTGGATGGAAAAATGAAGAAACCGATCGTGGAGATGCCCACGTGAAAGTCGGCGCGACACACAAAACGTCTGAAGCCAAGATAGCGCCCCCTGGTCCGCATATGAACAATGTGCACCCGCCACCCGTTGATGGCAACCATTCCGGGTTCGAACCGCCATCTCGAATGAGTGTTACAACGGATGGGTGTCACTGTGTACCCAAGCTCCTTGCCCTTGGCGATCAGCTCACGATGGTCTTTGCGCTCGCGCCAAGCGGCCATCCGTTGGTACAGCACGCGTTGTTCCTGGCGCAGGCGTCCAGATGCCATCCCCAGCTGCTGAGCCATCTGGCGTACTCTTTCCCGCGTAATTCCAAGGCGATTCCCAATATCGGCAAATGAGAGCGCGTTGTTGGACAGCAGGGCCCTGATTCTCCGGGGCTGGCGGTGGTAGACGGAAAGCTGATGATGACGATTGCGGCCTGCAACTGCAAAACCGCATTCACACGTCATCATCGTCTTCACCCGTTTCATGATTCCCTCGAGACATTCCAAGCGCTCTAATTTCCAGAGTAGACCATCCTCCTTCACGGTTTGCATAGAGACGCTTGTCACACTGCTCAATGACCCGCGTCACAGCGGACCGGCTCGCATTCAACGCATTCTATTGGGATAAATCCAAATCGAAGTCGGTCGGGTGACGCGGACGAACACCCGAAAGGGCGACGGTTCACGGAGGAGCACGCGAACCATGCATGAAGTTACTCACGATGTTTTGATCCTGGGAACCGGGCTGGCAGGGCTGCGCGCGGCGGTGGAGATCAGCATTCGAACGCAGGGCCAAGCCAACATCGGTATCGTGTCAAAAGTACAAGTCATGCGCTCCCATTCCGTGTGCGCTGAGGGAGGCACCGCCGCGGTGATGCGTCCCGAGGAAGGCGACAGCTTGGAGTTGCACGCCTGGGACACGGTGAAGGGAGCCGATTTCCTTGCCGACCAGGACACGGTGGATCGATTTGTGCGTACCTCCCCGGATGAGATCCGACTGCTGGAGCACTGGGGGGTGCCGTGGTCGCGACGCGAAGACGGGCGAATTATGCAGCGGCCCTTTGGGGGACATTCTTTTCCGCGGGCCTGCATGGCGGCGGATAAGACTGGCTTCTTCGAAATGCAGGCCCTGTACGACACCCTTCTCAAGTACAACAACTTCAAGCGCTACGACGAGGGTTTCGTTACTTCCCTGCTGCTCGATGGCGGCCGCTTCGCCGGCCTCACGCTCTACGATGCGCCGACCGGCGAGTTCGTGGTGCTGCGTGCCAAGGCACTGCTCATCGCGTCCGGCGGTTTGGGGAACCTGTATGGTTTCACCACCTACTCGCAGACCGTCACGGGAGACGGACAAGCCATCGCGTATCGCGCCGGTCTGGCGCTGGAAGATCCTGAATTCCTTCAGTTTCACCCGACCGGGCTGGTGCCTTCGGGCATTTTGATGACGGAGGGGTGCCGCGGCGAAGGTGGCTACCTGCGTAACAACAAGGGCGAGCGCTTCATGGAGAAATATGCCCCCAAGATGATGGAGCTTGCCCCTCGGGACATCGTCTCCCGCTCGGAAATGACGGAAATCCTCGAAGGGCGCGGCTTCCCGGGACCCGATGGTCTTGACTACGTTCACCTCGATCTCACCCACCTGGGCGCCGATCGCATCAACAAACGCTTGCCGCTGATCCGCGAAGTCTGCATGAAATTCCTGGGGATCGATCCCATCACCCAGCTGATCCCGATTCGGCCGGTCGCTCACTACTCCATGGGCGGCATCGAGGCCGACATCGACGGTCGCACCAAGGTTGAAAACATCTGGGCCGCCGGGGAAGTGGCGTGCCACTCGATGCACGGCGCGAATCGGCTCGGTTGCAATTCTACCGCCGAATGTCTGGTATGGGGCGGCATCACCGGAAATGAGATCTCGAAGTACCTGCAATCGAGCCCGGCGTTAAGCAAGGTTCCAGAAAAAAAATTCCACGACGAGGAAAGCCGCATCTTCGACGGCCTGCTCAAACAAAGTGGAACCGAGATCCCGGCGCGAATTCGCCGCGAGCTCCGAACCCTGATGGATAAACATGCAGGCGTTTACCGCACCGGCGATTCCATGAAGGAAGGACTGGGCAAAATTGCTCAACTGAAGCAGCGTTTCCGGAACATCGCCATTCAAGACAAGAGCCGCATCTACAACACCAACCTGATCCAAACCTTGGAAACCGAAAATATGCTCGACCTGGCTGAGGTGCTGCTTTTTGCGGGCTTGGCACGCGAGGAATCCCGTGGCGGCCATTCCCGAACCGACTTTACCAAACGGGACGATGAAAAGTTCCTGGTTCATTCGATGGTTTACTTCACTGGCGGCGCACCCAAGCTGGGGTACAAGCCAGTGACCATTACCAACTGGAAGCCGGTGGAGCGGAAGTACTAACCGCAAATCCAGATGGGAGCAAGCGAAAGAGGCGCATATGGCGGAAATCAAGAGATACGATAATCGGCTAGGAATCTGGGGCTGGCTCGGCGGCGGCCGCTGGGGCGTAGAGCGCTACGCATACATTTTGCATCGCATCACGGGGCTGGGCATTCTCTCCTACTTCTTGCTGCACGTCGTCGTCACCAGCCTGCGCGCCAAAGGGATTTACCTCTGGACCGACAACGGCCCCTTGCATCATCCCATTTTCGAGTTCGGGGAGTTTTTGGTTTTCGCTGCCTTTGCCTTTCATGCTTGCAACGGTATCCGGCTGGTGCTGGTCGAACTCGGCTTCGCCGTGGGCAAGCCGATCGAGCCGATTTATCCCTACAAAACATCGCTGAACGTGCAACGGCCGCTGCTGATTTGCATGATGATCCTGACCGTGGTGGTTCTGGCAGTCGGCACTTATTCGGCACTAGCGGATTAGGAGGAAAGATGAACGGAACCAAATATTGGACCTGGCACATGGCGGCAGGAGTCGTGATCCTGTTCGTGCTCGGCCTGCATATGCTGATCATGCACATGGGCGGGGTCACTCACCTGTTTGCGCCCTACGGCGACGACGCCGACGCCTTGAAGAACAGCCTCTTTCGCGATGGCCAGCTATTTTTCACCGTGACCTATATTCTGCTCCTCGGAGTCGCGCTCTACCACGGCCTCTACGGTCTTGGGACCATGCTGTTCGAACTCACGCTGAAGCCCGCCGTCGAGGGGGCCATCACCGTTGTTCTCGTGCTGGTCGGCCTGGGACTGTTCGCCCTGGGCACATGGGCAGCCGTGGTAGCTCACGGCATCGCGCTAGCAGGAGCAAGGGGATAGCCATGTCCGATACCAGCACTCGCCCGATCAACTTCCACGTCACCCGCTACAACCCTGAAACGGATCGCAAGCCGTACGTGAAGACCTATCCGATCCCGGTGCGCGAAGGCATGACTGTCCTCGATGGCCTGCACTACATCAAGGACAACCTCGATTCCACGCTGGCCTGGCGCTACTCCTGCCGCATGGGCATCTGCGGGTCCTGTGGCATGCTTCTGAACGGACGGGCGGCATTGGCCTGCAACACTCAGATTCTTCACATTGCCAATGCCGATCTGACGGTGGGGCCGTTGCCCAATTTTCAGATCATCCGCGACCTGGTTCCCGATCTCTTTTCCATGTTCGACAAACACCGCTCGTTGAAGCCTTACATCCTGAGAAAGGACGAGACTGAGATCAGCGATCCCGCTGGTGAGTTCTACCAAACTCCCGAACAGCTCGAGCACTATCTGCAGTTCACTTACTGCATCAAGTGCGGCTGCTGCATGGCCGCGTGTCCCACCCTGGCCACGGACTCCCGCTATCTTGGTCCCATGCCCTTGACCGCGGCCCAGCGTTATAACGCCGACACGCGCGACGAAGGCCGTCGCGAACGCAACGCCTTGACTGGCGCGTCGACCGGCGCTTTCCGCTGTCATTATGCTGGAGAGTGCTCGCGCGCGTGCCCCAAGGGAGTGGATCCCGCCAAGGCGCTCCAACTCCTCAAGCGCCGGCTGGTGCTGGACTATCTCCATCTGGCGAGCCAGAAAACGGGGTGCAAGAAACTGCAGGGTCCGGGACAGGGCAAACCGCTTGCCGACATCGCCGCGGCGCCGAAGAGGACCGTGGGGCCTTAGTGGGTGACGCGAGGAAACGCTCCGTTCCCACGCGGATGACGAAAACGTTCCCTAAGCATCACCTTCTCGTGAGGGTCACGTTTACCTACAAAAAAGTAGCGCAGCCCTGAACTGTCTGCGGTTGCTTCGGGCACTACATCAACTGGCAACCGCGACTTCACAGAACAGGTCCGCGCTACAGTTACTGCGCTCCTGCCAGGCCAACTACTTCTTGGTGATCTGCCACACCACCCCGTAGTTGCCGCTGCCACCAGTCTCGGTGGTGCCGTACAGAGTCCCCTTTGCATCCATGATCACACCCCCGTAGGGTGTTCCTCCGTCCGACTCAGCGAAGCTGTGCAGCACGGTTTCTGTTCCTTTCTTGCTCAGCTCATACACCGCTCCCAGGCCGGAAGCGCCCCCTGCCTCGGTGTCGCCATAAACGTTCCCCTTCGCGTCCAGAATCACCCCAGCGAACGGAGATGCACCGTCAGCCCCGCCGGTGAAGCTGTACAGCACGGACTCGGCACCCTTCTTGTTCACCTTCCACACAACGCCCGCGCCGGAGGTGCCGCACGATTTGGTGGTGCCATAGATGTTGTTCATCTTGTCCATCGTTACAGATCCGAGCGGATAGCACCCGTCCGTCGGAGCATTAACGAAGTTGTGCAGCACCCTCACGGTGCCCTTCGTGTTCACCTTGTATAGCACTCCTTGACCGGCAGTCCCGCCCACCTCCGTGACCCCATAGAGGTTGCCCGTCTTGTCCATGAGCAAACTCCCGTAGAGAGGTGCTGTCCCGTCCGACGGCCCGCCGGCGAAGTTGTGCAGCAGAGTCAACGTACCTTGCTTGCTCAGCTTGAACACCGTTCCCCCACCGGAAGCGCCGCAGGCGTAAGTGGTGCCATAGAAATTCCCTGCTTTGTCCTGGATCACACCCTGGTAGGGATCGCATCCGTCCGTCGACCCCCCGGCGAAGCTGTGGAGCACCGTCTCGGTGCCCTTCCGGTTCACCTTGAACACCGTTCCCAGGTTATGAGCGCCGCCAGAGCTGGTGGTGCCATAGAGGTTGCCTGCCTCGTCCCGGATCAATCCCGCGATGGGATAGCCCCCGTCGGTCCCGTTCGTAAAGTTGTGCAGAACCGTCTCGGTGCCCTTTTTATCTACCTGGAACACCGTTCCGTAGCCGGAAGTGCCGCCGTAGTAGGTGGTGCCATAAAGATTCCCCGCGGCGTCGCGGACCACACCGGCATAGGGATATCCCCCATCCGTCGGGCCCGTGAAATTGTAGAGATCAGTGAAAGTCTGCGCTTGCGCCGATGGGGTGGTCATGACCCCGAACACAAGCAGGACTGCTAAAACCAGCGCGGCACTGGCCGCCGCCAAACCCATCCTCGAAATACGTGGTTGCAATTGTTTCGTCATTATGATTCCTCCAGGTGTATCGCGAACTGCCGATGAATAATCCTTCTGAGGATTACGCCATCTGGAGTTTACGCTGCTGAGCTGTCTCAGTTCAGTGACAGGGGTTACTGCCAGCAGTGACACAGTTTCCTGGCTTCAAACACCTTGATGGCAGCGCCCTCTCATGGCATCGGGTTTTGTCTTGAGGGTCCTTCTGCTGGGTTCTTTCCCCTAGCTTCGGCCAACCTGGCGCTCATGGCTTCTGCAGTATCGCGTAGCTGCGGTCTCGTTCTTCCAACCTGGCTACTTGCCCTTCTCTTTTGGCCGCTGTACAAAGCGATGGAGGTATCTGGATCTTTCTCTGTCGGGCGGTGTACTTCTTCTACCTCGTACCTCCGTGGGACCGAGGCGAGGCTTCCCCAAAACACAGGTTCACGAACCATTCCAAGGGTCGACGACATCCAGACCACAATCCCCGAAGTCTGCAACATCGCGGGTCGCGAGCTTGGCCCCTCGCACCTGGGCAATGGCCGCAATCTGCGCATCCGCGTGGCTGATCGGTCTACCGAGCGCACGGCGGTGAGCGGCAATCTTAGAAAACACTCGCGCAGCGGTACTCTCGAAACCCAAGATGCGGCCGGCAAAATCCTCAACAAACATAGCTTCCGCCGCTGCCAGCAGGCCCTCGCGGCGCTTGCCCCTGGTGAGCAGCTCAATTCCATAAAACACTTCTGCCTCGGTGATTGAGGTCGTGAACAGTTCCGTTGCCGGTTGTTTCGCAACCCAGGCTACAACCCGAGAGGAAGGCTGCGGCCTCATGAGCTCTGAGAGAACATTTGTGTCGAGGATGATCATTCGCCAAATCCCGGTGCCGGGCGGACAGCGTCGCGTCGCGGCAACTCAAGTTCAAGCCCGCCAAAAGCCGCAAACCGGCGGTGAATGGCCTCCGCCAAGTTCCCCTTTGCCGGAGAGGAAGCGGTTAGAGCTGAGCGCAAAATCTCCCTGGCTTCTTCCTCCATCGAACGCCCGTGATGGGCAGCACGGACTCTCAACCGGGTCTTGGTTCTCTCGTCAAGCTGTCGAATGGTTAATGTCGCCATGCTGTCAATGCTATCACTGCTAGCTTCGAATGCAAAGAGGGACCCTGGACTCAGGTCTGACCCGAGGGCGTCCCAGGTCCAAGCCATCAGCCGCCTGCTCGCCTTCCGGCGGCATGCGCTGTCGATTACTGTCGCGAAATCGCCACGTGAGATCAGGTCTTGTCTTGAGGGTTCTTCTGCTCGGCTCTTTCTCTGGCTTTGACCCACTTGGTGCATTCTCTCTCTATCCGGTCAGTAGCCAATCCCCTGAGATTGTGGCTTTCCCGTCAAGAGCCTGCTCCGGGGTTACAACTGCCTGGCATCGAAGCCGCTGAGGAGGGCCGCATCCCGCAATTTTTGATCGGCGGTCAGAAAAACGCGGCCTTGAGGAACGTACTCGCACCACTCCAGAGCCGCCGCCAGTTGAAATGCGTCCGCAGCCCGCAAGTCGTAGCGATTTACAAGTTGTATCGACGTCGCCCGCAAAGCGTCCGACGGCTGAATCACGGACCAAGAACCGGCCAGGCTCTTCGCCAGTCTATTGGCTTTGGCCCAGTCGCGGGTGTCGAGTTGCCTCATCCGCATAAGTCGGGCCAGAACGCTCGCAATCTCAACCGGCGTCGCCCACCAAACGACTGCGTCATGGGTTTTGTAGAGAGCAATCGCCCGCGGCGTCATGCCTTGCCGCACGCAGAGAGGAACCAGAGCACTGGCGTCCCAGAAAGCTGGAATCCGCGTTACCGGCTTTCCCGTTCTTCCCGCCATACTCGCTCCATGACCTCATCAGAAACGTTCCCAGGGGGCTCCGGCCAGGAGATAGGCGCACGCCGTTTGGCCAAGGGCGGAGTGAGAACGCCGCGGGCGACCAGTCGCTGCTCCTGCTCGGATCGGCCTTCCAGACGGCAGGGAACGATCCGCGCCACCGGCTTGTTGCGGTCGCATACCAGCACCTCTTCGCCGTCCCGGACAAGCTGAATATGAGCGCTGAGCTGCGCTTTCAGATCACTGATATTGACGGTTCGCATGGCGCAATTATAGCCGATCTGACCATGTTGGTCATCTCCTGTTTTCCCGTCTGGCATGCCGGTCAAAGGGAGTACGTGGCCCGCGGGAAGCGGGCTTGAGACTGACGACTGCACATAGGAAGGATTCTCTTGTCACCGCGTTGCACAAAATCATATAATATGATAATCTGATTTTGTGCCAAGAACAACCATCACCGTCACCGAAGCGGCGCGCAATTTCGCCGACTGTGTCAACCGCGCTCACTATCAAAACGTCACCTTTGTGCTCCTCAAGAACGGAACTCCTTTTGCCCGCCTGGTGCCGGACAACGAGAAAGTCTGCGTCGGCCGCGATCTGGCCCAGGCGCTGGTCGAAACCGAATTGTCGAACGACGAGGCCAGAGCGTGGCGCCGTGATGTGCGAGCGGCACGCAAGACCCTCGAGCCGCCAGAGGACAAATGGCGATAATTCTGGATGCGGATGTCATCATTCGCGGGGAAAGGGGCGCTTTCGACCTCTCGGCCTGGGCGGCAACGCGGCCGACCGATTTGTTTGAAGTGGCCGCCATCACGGTCGCGGAGCTCTGGCACGGGGTGGAACGTGCGGTCGAACCGCACAAGTCCAAACGTCGAAAATACCTTGAGGCCATTGTGGCAGCGCTGCCCGTGATTCCCTACACGGAGCAAACCGCGTATGAACACGCACGCCTCTGGGCGGACTTGCAGTCGGCGGGTAAGATGATTGGCGCTTACGACCTGATCGTCGCAGCGACCGCCCTTGAACGAGGAAGCGAGGTGGCCACATTCAACCACCGGCACTTCTCGCTGGTACGAGGATTACAAGTGATCGAACCCAGATAGCTTCACTTGCGGCTCCTTGCGTCGTGCGAATCGTGACCAATCCCAAGCTTGCTAGGCAAGTGGCTTACGCTGGTGCGGATCCAGTTCATCGACGAATGGTTGGATCAATCGAATGTCCGGCGGTTGGCACCGGAGTGTTCGCTGAAGACTACCGCTGCGCTTCAGTGGTGATGTCTGCCGCTCCCGTGATCAGAATGACCGCCTCCGCCCGAGTGTCCGCCACTGAAATGTCCTCCACCATTGGAGCTCTTTGGGACGTGACCGCCGCCATGGAAACTCTGAGACGCGTGACCGCCGCCAAACAGATGGAAGCCGCCCGAGTGCTGCGGCTTGCCGGAAGACCCCGCAAAGCCCGTTCCCGCAGAGGCTCTGGCAGAGCGGCCGAAATCAGCGCGCTGAAAGGCTTTTGTCGACGCGCGATAAGACTGCCGCGCGCTGCCATAGATTGCGCCTGGTCTGCTGCCGTAACCTGCTTCGGACCGATTGTACAAGCCGTTCCCATAGCCCGTACGACCGTACTGCTGCGACCTACCTGCCGACGGCTGGATGTGATTGTAGGCCTGCATCGGTGGCCGGGGAACGAATCCATGCCAAAGTGTCGCGTTGTATCCGCTCCCTGGCTGGCCGTATTTGGCCGGCGGCCGGGGAACGAATCCATGTCCGAGTGTCGCGTTGTATCCGGTACCTGGTCGGCCATATCTGGCCGGCGGCCGGGGGACAAATCCGTGTCCGAGTGTTGCGTTGTACCCCATGCCTGGCTGGCCATATCTGGCCGGTGGCCGAGGGACAAATCCGCGTCCATGGGGGGCGTTGTATCCACTGCCTGGCCGGTCATAGCTGCCCAGCGACCGGTTAGAGCTGTTCGGAAGACCGACGGATGCTCGCCATCCCGGAAAGGCGCGTGGCCCGCCGTGCGGGAAACCCCGATCGGCCACCGTGTTGCTGTGCGAATAGTAGTTCGCGTGATTGAAGAACAGCGACTGGCTTAGCCAGCTCAGGCCCCAGGCCAGCCAGCCCCAGCTCATATGACTGAAAGCTGTCATCGCGATCCCCAGCCCATACGTTACCGGCGATGAGCCGAAAAATGACCCCAGCACATCAAGCAGCGAAAACCCCGGATAGGGTGAGACCGGCTGTCCGTAAACACTCCACGGGTTATAGGCTGGTACATAGACCACCTGTGGATTCACCGGGGCCAGTTGGATATTGCCCTGATCGTAGCTCACTGCTTCCTGCGGAGTGCTTTGCAGGTTCCCGGCCGCTTGCGCACGACGGCGCATCCCCTGCACCGCTTGCAGTACGTCCTGCGGCTGGTTGTAGAAGGCATTGCCCAGGTCGGTGGTCCACTGCAGGTTCCGGTCCATCTCCGCCAGCACCTGCGGAAACGCCGTCAGCGCCTTCAGGCTCGGGTCCCAGCTCTGCGCGTCGGCTCCGGCTGCAATCTGGTCGGGAGACGCATCGCCCTGCCCTTGCCGCCAGCGGTCAGCTTCCGCCACCTGCGCGGGATATGTGGATGCGGCCAGTACCTGCGCCACCAGCGTGTCCGGATAGAGCGCGATCGGCGCTACCAGTTGCTCCAGTTGCTTCGCATTGAGGGGCTGCGCCGACGCTTGCGCCAGTCCATCACCCTGCTGCGGATCCACCTGGCTGGAGGCCGGATACGGCTGTTGCGCGTAAGACTGCTGTCCATCGCCTGATTGCTGCTCCGGCGCGTATTGTCCGTTGTTGGGATCGTTCTGCGATGATTCCTGTCCCGGTGGCAGCGCCTGCTGCGCGAACAGCTCGCCCTGCCCCAGTGGCAGAAGAAGCAGCGCCATCGCCAGTGCGACCAAACGCCTGAGCGCCTGCGTCACGCTTCCGGCGGCGTCCGTGTCGGAAGAAGAGTTGTCGGGTGAATCAATCGACAGGCAAGAAGACCTGGCAGTGAGCGATGCATGGAGGTACATTTGCGGTTTCATCTTCCCTCTCAGTGGCCCACATAAGCTCGCCCCGAGGTGAAACCTATGTTCGAAGCCGCCGTAGGCTGTTCTTCCGGCCCGCGGCCCATACCGATTAGCTTTGTCGTCCCCCGGTCCGTCCGGTGCTAAAGCAATCCCGGTCCGCGTCCGAAGAACTGTCACTTAGCACGAACCCGGAATTCTGGCGTTAGTTGTGAAGGGGATGTTGGATATTGTGCCGCAAATCTCGCGCTTCTAAGGCGGGACATCCTCGGCTGGCATCAGGTGCACGTGGCGGTACCGCCGAGGTGGCGGAGTTGGCCGGGGTGGCTTTAAGAATGTGGAAGATAATACACGAGATAATGGATGATAATCACATACATTCGAAGGAAAAGATGAGGTTTCGAGATCGCGCCTTCAGGCCCTTGTCACAATTCCTGAAACTAATACCGGCCGGGTAATTCTTTGGTCATCCTTAGCCTGTCCCGAGTCTGCCCCAGATCAATCCTGGCAGGAGTCTCACCCGATCCGGTTTTGTCTTGGAGGTCCTTGGGCGGGCGAGATGTCTGGGGCTTTTCCAGCCACCACTCTTTTGCCTCTTTTACTTCGTCCGCATCACTACGTACTTGCCGGAATTGGACGTTGAGAATTCCCTCCGGGCAAAGCCTGGTTTTAGGCTACCATTACTAAAGCCACTCGATGGAACGGGACTCCAGAAGCCGCGAACAGCAAGATGCGCAGAAAGACAACGGTGCTGCTCTCCATACGCCATCAAAGGGAGACAGCCATCCGTCCGATGCGAATCTGCCCTCCGATTCTCCAACCCTGGTGGATTATTCATCGGATTCCCCGACATTGGTCGGCACCTCGCTGAATTCTCCGGCCAGACCCGCAAAGCAGAATGCGAGTCCCCGACCGATGCCTGTCGTGCAGTCGGCTCAAGCCACCTTGGAACCGGGCATGGTGCTTGCGCAAAGGTATGAGATCCTCGAGATCCTTGGGCAAGGTGGGATGGGCGCGGTTTATAAGGCGACCGACCTCGAACTGAACCGCACACTGGCATTGAAGGTAATCAGGCCCGATTTGGCCCGCGACAAGGCCATTGTCGATCGGTTCAAACAGGAACTACTGCTGGCCCATCAGGTCACTCACCGGAACGTAATCCGCATTTACGACCTGAGTGAAGCGGACGGGATGAAGTTCATCACCATGGAGTACGTCGAAGGTGAGAACCTGCTGAGCCTCATCCGCCAAAAGAACAAATTTTCGCCCGCGGAAGCGGTGGAAATCATACAGCAGGTTTGTCGGGCGTTGGAGGCGGCGCACAGTGTAGGCGTAATCCACCGCGATCTAAAACCGCAGAACATCATGCGTGATAAGACCGGGCGGATTCTGGTGATGGATTTTGGCTTGGCTCGCACCCTGGAAGGCGATGGCATGACCCAGAGCGGGGCTTTGGTGGGGACAATGGAGTACATGTCCCCCGAGCAGGCGCTGGGTAAGACCTTGGATCAGCGCTCCGACATCTTTGCCTTGGGACTTATCTTCTACGAAATGCTCACCGGGCAGATGCCGTTCCGCGCGGATAGCACACTGGCCAGCTTAATCAAGCGCACCCAGGAGCGTGTCTCGCCGGTTTCCAGCCACGACAACACCATCCCCCAATCGCTGAGCAACATCGTCACCAAGTGTCTGGAGCGCGACCTCGATCTGCGCTATCAAACCGCCGCCGACCTTTTGGCCGACCTGGAGAGATGGCAGGGTAAGCGTGCCGGGGCTACGCTGAGTTTCGAGCCCAGGGTAGGTCCGTGGGGCCGGACGCTTCCGTGGCCATCGATTACTGCAGGCGTGATTGTAGTCATGCTCGCGCTTACCGGATACCTGTTGCGCGACAAGCTATTCCGGCCGGTACCCGGTCAAAGCAGTGCTGGTCCTGCCGTCTCACTGGCAATCTTGCCTTTTCGAAACGCCTCCGGAGACCCGAGTTTTGACTGGCTCGGGCCCAGTTTGGCGGATATGCTGAGCACCGACGTCGGCCAATCGGCGCAGTTGCGGACAGTTTCTCCCGACCGGCTACACCAGGTCCTTCAGGATCTGCACATCGCGCCGAATACCTCGCTTGATCCGACCATGCTCCGCCGCATCGCTGAGTTCAGCAGCGCCGATGTGGTGGTATTTGGTCAGTACGCGCGGTTCGGGGACCAGGTTCGTATCGACGCCACGCTGCAGGATCTGAAAAATAACCGCACCATTCCTCTGAAAGCGGAAGCGCCGAGCGAAAAGGATATACCCAGCGCGTCCGATAAGCTCGCGGATTCCGTCCGGCAGAATCTCGCCCTGTCAAAAGATGTGTTGAAGGAGTTGAAGGCTACTTCCTATCAGCCAACTTCTACTTCGATGGATGCCTTGCGCGACTACAACCAGGGGGTCGGCCTTTTGCGGGAAGGCAAGAATCTGGAGGCGGAGAAGCACTTGGAGGCAGCGACCAAAGCCGATGCCACCTTCGCCCTGGCTTTTTCCAAGCTGGCGCAAACCTATAGCAATCTTGGTTACGATGCCGAAGCCGAGCAGGCAGCGCAGAGGGCCGTGGGTTTGAGCCAGAACCTACCGGAGACCGAGAAGTATCTGCTGGTTGCGATTCAGGCCCAGATCACCAAGAACTTTCCCGCTGCGATTAAAGCCTACGAAAGCCTGGCAAAAGCTTCGCCGGAGAATGCAGATGTGCAATCGGCATTAGCGACTCTCTACGAGCAATCCGGTGATTTTGCCAAAGCCCGTGAATTCAACCAAAAGATTCTGCGTGCAAATCCAAAGGACATTGGCGCAACTCTGGCGATGGGGCGCCTGGATATCAAGAGCGACAACGCACAATCCGCTCTCGATCCTCTGAACAAGGCACTGACGCTCTCTGTCGAACTGGACAATCAGGAACAAAAGGCCAATATCCTGCATGCCATGGCCGTGGCTTACCGGATGCTGAGCAAGCCGGAGGACGGTCTGCGCAATGATCAGGAGGCGCTAGCCATCTACCGAAGTATCGGGCAGAAGCGCGGAATTGCAACCAGCCTGAACGAGATCGCAAGGAGCGAGGTTCTGCTCGGCAAGACCAAAGAAGCCCTGGGCAATTTTCAGGAAGCGTTGCAGATCCGGCGTGATATCGGGGACAAGCGCGGCTTGGGGGACACTCTCATCGATCTCGGTAATTTCTACGATGACGGCGGCAACCATGACCAGGCGCTGAGAATGTACAAGGAGTCGCTGCAGATCGAGCGCGATATCGGCAACGAGAGATTGCAGTCGGCCTGCTTGAACAATATTGCCGGCGTCTACTTCGCCAAGGGCGAGTACGAAGACGCTCGGACCTACTACCAGCAGGCGCTGCACTTGCAGGAAAAATCCAAAGCGCCGGAAGACATCGTGGAGAGCGTCCACAATCTGGCCGAAACCTCGGTCAAGATGGGCGAGTACGACCAGGCTTTTTCGCAGTACATGCGGGCCCTGGAGCTGCGGCGCAGTATGAATGACGTCCGTGGGGCGGGAATCGAGTCCTACACTCTGGGAATGATTCTGGACTATCAGGGGCGGTTCGGCGCTGCCATCAGCTCCAAGCAGGATGCGCTGAAAACCTTTCAGAACCTGAAAGACAGAACTTACTGGATGGCCGAGATCCTGGGCGGCTATGCGCAGGCGCTCATCCTCGCCGGTCGGGGCGACGAGGCGAAGACCTATTTGGATGACGCGCTCAACCTTTCACGCGAACTGAAGAACGAGGGAATGGTGTCGCAGACCATCTCTTTCCAGGGCGATGCCGCCTATTATCGGGGTGACTCCAAAGCTGCCGGGGCCCTGTATGAGCAAGCGTTGCAGGCCGCTAACCGTAGCAAAGAGCCCGACAAAATCCTTATTGCAAAGATCAACCTGGCAAAGGTCGCGATCCAGGAAGGCCGGGCGCAACAGGCGATTTCCAGCCTGCGCCCGCTCCTCCAGCAGGCCGAGACCCTCGGGTTGAAGTACACCCAGGCGGATTGCTCGGTTTCCATGGCGGAGGCCATGATACAAGCCAAAGACAGCGCCCACGCCCAGCAGGAACTCGAGCGGGCGCTTCTGCAGACCGACAAACTTGGGCTGAAGCCGCTGGGCGCCAAAGCACACTATCTCCTGGCCGGCATCTTTCGCGCATCAGGCGACCAGCTCGAAGCTCAACAGCACTATCAAGACACCGTGCAGTTGATCAACGCCATGCACAACGATCCAGGCGCAGATAAACTCCTGCAACGCTCTGACTTCAAGACCATGTACGAAGAAGCGACGCGCCGGTCGCAAGCGGCCAAGAACTGATCGGGGTACTCCTCACGTTTGGATAAAACAACCGGGATTGAGGTGGAGGGTCTCGGGTGGAATGAAGGAGTTTGTAAGCTCCTAGTTTAATCGGGGCTGAAAATAAGGGTGCAGGCCGCAGCCTGCACCCTTTTTGACAATCACACTTCAGCTCATCATTTGTATTGGAAGGTTGCGGGGTACACTACCAACCCGCTATCAAACGTCGCCACGACGCTGACACAGCCGGTTGCCCCCTTCACCGTTTTCCAGTTGAATTGGTAGTTTCCGTCTCCGAAGTTCTGCAGACCTGAATTGCCCGCGGCCGATATTGTCGTTTCGGTCGAGGAATGTACCGGCGGCCCACCCGGACAAGTAACTGGAATCGTCCCAAGGTTTACCCAAGGCGCAGTACACTTTCCCGGAGCCGGATTTGGGCTCGAGCAGAAGGTGAGATTTGTGAGTGGAACGTTAGGCGAGGCGAACTGTTGCCAGATCAAGGGTACGGCTTGTGGAGCATGGATCACGTTGATCTGAGTGTCGGACACGGGCGATTGAAATCCCACGAAGCTGGTAAAACTGGGAACAATCGGATCGTTGGGGTTGTATGCTGCGACAAAGCAGGACAGCCCGCCGCCTCCACCCTGATGAGTCGTATCCTGGGTGTAGAAGCTGAAGATATTCTTGTCGAAGGCGCTGGGCGGACAATTTGCCCCACTGGCCTTGAGGAAAGCAGGACCGCCAATCCCCGGAAACCCGGCAGGAAAGCTGTAATGCGTGGTCGCGGTGTACAGGAACTGCTCACAGTCCGACGCCCCAGAGCAACTCAGTTGGAACTCGGTGCATTCCGGGTTTGTGGTTTCGCTGAAATCGCCGTAAGGGGCGCAGCTAAAGCCTGAGAACAAGGCGCCAGGATTGAACGTATTAGGTCCGTTCGACCCTGGGTTTGACGACAACTGCAGCACTGGGATCGGGAGCATGCTGATCTGTTCGCCGCCCGCGTTGTCGAGCGCAGCCAGCTCGAAATCATCCGTACCGATCGGGAATTTAGCTGTACCGCCAGCGGTCAGCGTTTGATTCTGCGGGGCATTGTATCCGCCGCAGTTGCTGCTGTCCGGAGCCAGCCCGAAGGTGCGCGAATCCCCCGGATTCAGGGTGCCGGTAAAGCTGTCAGAGGCCAACCCTCCCGGTGCACAGTACGACCCTCCCGCTACGGGGGAGTTGCCAGACAGCGTGATCTTGCCGGTGAAACTTGTGCTGCCGTTGTTTGTGACCGTGAGAAACCCGGAGTCGGGACTGGCACAAATCGGTTCGATCGGGCCGGTGTTACCGCTGGAGTTGCAGGCGCCGGACGCTTCCGTATAGAAAGTGGTGATATCAAATTCGTATCCGGTACCCGCGAACTTAAACGTGCCCGGCGTTTGGCTGGTCTCGTAGGGATCCCCGGGATCGCAACCGGTCGGTGATCCCCCTTGCAGCACGTAGGCATCCGTAACCACTCCGTTATCGCACGGGCTGGCTTGAACATTGCCAGAGTGAATCTGACTGTCGTATACGGCCAGGTTCAAAGACCCATCCGTACTCTGAATTGTGAGCAGTGCGCCGCTCTGAAGACTCTGCGCAAAAACCATCGTTGGAACAAACACAGTCAGCGCTGCAAACGCTGCCAGAATACCTAGCAGTCTTTTCATAGATGATCCCTTTTCTTTTTTTCACGAGTTCGCACCCCACGGAGCGAACAAGCTGAGAGTGCCTCCCCGGGTCGCACCAAGCCTCGGATCAGGAGGGTCGTGAATCGAACATCCGAAGGCTAGCTTGACCGGTTTGTCGGCCAGACAGTGCGACCATACTAGGCTTTAGTACTGGGCATGTCAACATTCCTCCATTGCCACCGGTTCTGGGATGATCCGGGTCATTGTCCCCCGGTCGTCCCAGGCCAATCTCGGCAAAAAGTGGGAGCCTTTTTATATTGCGTGCTATGGAAATGTTTCACCACTTGAGGGGATTGCATAGCGGGTAACGGCTCCGATAACTTCCGGGTTGCCGACAGACTCGGGCATTATCCCATCAGAATTTTGGCCGGAGTACGTTGAGTACGCGTGTTACATGCGGGTGGACTTTAGCCTGCTTACAGATTCGTACGACGAGGGAGCCTGCCCATGGGATGTGGTGTCCATAGTACTCCAGTTCATCAGCGGTATTGAGCGTCTCATGATGTACCTTGCCGTGGGGCGAAGCAAATGTCGGCGGCGGAGGGAAGAATCTCATCCACGACCCGGTCTGGCTCTGATTTTGCCTAAGAGCTTGTTGAAAATTTCCTTCACGCAGCGTGTGGATCATTCTAAGAAGCGCACGCTCAGACTGATTCTTGTTGTTGCTGCTTCCGATCTGCCCCCGAGGCTCGTCTGGCAACCGAAGGTCGCGTCCCTTGCTTCTTCATGCGCTCTGCGCCCGCAGTTTCGGAATACGGATCAGGTTGAAGGCCGCGCAGCTGAACACGAACAACCAATCCACCTTCGCCAGTCCGCGTAGTTTCACCTTCTTCAGGGGGCCAATCTGCTTCAGCCATCCGAACGGTTTCTCCACCAACCAGCGTTTGCTTAAACTGATCGCGTATCCCGGATGCCGGCTCGTCCGTTCGTCGATCGCGCCGTGCTGTCGGCGGGCCACGTGCGGCGTCACGCCCAACTCGCGCACTGTGCTGACGAAGTCGCGCGTGTCATAGGCTTTGTCGGCTCCGGTCGTGATCCGACCGCTTCGCTTCCGGGTCAACTCGTACAACATTAATAAAGCCGCATCGCGCTCCGCCCTGCCATCGGCCTGCGTGGTCATGGCCGCCGCGATCAACCCGTTCCGGTTCTCCACCAAGGCGTGGCCCAGATAACTCAGCTTGGCTTCCTGCCCCGCCGACTTCTTATAGAGTCGTGCTTCCGGGTCCGTGCTCGAAGCGTGCGTCTGGTTGCTCCGTGGCTCGCCGTGAAAATCTCCTCCGCTCCCGGACCCGCCGTCGTCCTTGCGGCGAAAGCTCTTGTGTCCCGCCCAAGCTTCGATCAGCGTGCCATCCACCGTGAAGTGTTCGTCCGACATCAGCCCCGACGCCTGCTCTTTTACATGGGCGAAAAACTTCTGCGCCAGATCCTGGTTCAACAGCCGCTCGCGATTCTTGCTGAATACCGCGTGGTTCCACACCGCGTCGTCGATCTCCAAGCCCACGAACCAGCGAAACAGCAAGTTGTAGTTGAGTTGCTCCATCAACAGCCGCTCGCTGCGTACCGAATAGAACACCTGCAGCAACAGCGCTCGCAGTAACCACTCCGGCGCAATCGACGGCCGCCCCCCCTGCGCGTACAGTCCGTCGAAATCTTTCGACATCCCGGCCAAGACCACATCCACCAGCTTCCTCACCCCGCGCAGCGGATGATCGGCTGGAATCCGATCCTCTAATGCCACATAACTGAACATCCCCGTTTGCCGTTGCTGATCGTCTCCTCGCATCCTTGCTTCTTACCACACCACCACCGAGGATGGGCAGTAGTTTTTCAACAACCTCCTAAAGCTCAGTGGTAGTCCTCTGTAAGTGAAATGCAGAAGTGCTTGGGCCTCCGAAACCGTCGCAAGCTGGACGATAGCACTCATTGAGAATTGGACATCCTTGGTCAGGGCTCTATGCCCTATCCGAACGTCGGATTTTTTCGACGCCCGGGATAGGGCAGCCTCTCGGTTTGTTGCTGATCAAGGTGTTCAGAAAGGCCGTGACGGAAACACGCTCACCGAATACAGTCCATTGAGGCTGTTGGGATCCGTAAATGGCGAGCCGGGAACTTCCCAAGTGCAGCCTGTCGGCGTCTGTACCTTGAGCAATGCGACCGACGATGGCACCCCGTACTCGGCGACCGCCAACATGGTTCCGCTTCCGGTAGTAGTCACCGTGTGGATTCCAGCAGAAGAGAACCAGCCCGACATGTTATTGAGTGTGGTTGGGTTGGTATAAACACCCGTGCAGTTTCCTGGGGGAACAGCCGACACTACGCCCGCCGCAGAAAGCTTAGCTGTGGTCAATTTCCCTGAGTAGTTATTGGAGATGTAAAGCAGCGACTTGCCTGCTACCGGCTGGGGACTCAGCCACACGTTGGTGGAATTTGATCCGGGGCCCAGATTGACGCCGGAAGCATTGGCTGCGCCACCGTAGTCCACTGTGGGATTCTTAAGTTTTCCGCTGGGGGAGAGAATCTTGGCGACTTCAACTTCATTGTTGAACTGGTTGTCCCCGAACACCGCGAACTTACCGTTCTTGGTTATATCGACACCCCCCGGTTTCCCGCCTTGGTTGATAAAACCAGTTGAGTTGAAAGGGGCCTGGGTGGCCGTCAGAGTTCCAACACCAATCTTGAAAGATTGAATCGAGCCGTCCTGGTATGCGACCACCAGAACGTGGGGGCTCTGAAGAGTAACGGCCAGCCCTTCGGCGACGCCGCCACCAGCGCCTACCGCCGTGGTAGACGAGGTGTAAAGCAACCGGCAGGTTGAGGGGTCTACCTTAAAGAAAACGATCTCGCTTTCTCCGGTGAATGACGCGAAAAGGAAGCGGGAACCGGCACGCCGATCTACCGCCAGAGCGATGCCCCGTTTGTTCGGGCCGCTGGTGTCATTGGGATCGACACCGTTTCCGGCGTAGGTAAGAGTTCCACCGGGGTTGATAATGAACGAAGCCACATCGCCGTTTGGAAATGGGGATGTGGCGTCGGGATCGGACACGAACAAACAATTCTTGTTCGACCCGCCATAGGAAATCTCCACGACTTGATCGGCGGCAAAGTAGGTGGCATGGCCGCTGCCGTTGGTTCCAAAAGGGGAACCCCCGACTATCGAGAGAGTTGAACCGGACCGGAGAAAAGAAGTGGCGCTGTTCGCACCGGTTGTGGTGGTGTTGTCATTGACGAACACGTGCTGTTGTGCTGCCAGTTTCACCGGGTACGTTGCGAGCAGAACAACGGCAAGGCAAGCCAGCATTGTTTGGGTGGGGCGGTTTATCACATTATTCTCCTGAGATTTGGTTCACACAGCTCCGCCTTCCGAACAAACCGAGGCGAGTTCACCGGACTGACCCGAGTGCAGAGTCCGATCCCCGAAAGCTATGGTCCATGAACACTACTCCGAATGGGTCTCCGAGTCCAGTAAGAAGTCGTCCAGCGGCGGTACAACTCGGCAGCGAGAGGAAGGTACTTCAGATGGGCTGACTTAGTTCAGGGAACCTGAAAGAGGAGAAGGTGGCAACCACCTCAACTTACTCATATCACGTAAGCTGCTCGGGGATCCCAGTATCAGAACGAGGAATCCGTCGGGTTCAATGGCAACTGGGGCTGTCCGCGAACTCACCGCCCACCAGCATCGTATCAAGAAAATTGCCACACTCTGAGATTTTCATGAGAAGCGGATCGTTCTGCGCTACAGCGGGATTGACCGTTTGCTCGCCATTCAAGGAAAGGATAGTTGCTTGGGTACTGCTGTCCCACTCCGCCAGACTGGTCAGCTCATTCTTGAGCAGTTGCAGCGCTTGTTGATCCGATTCCGTCTTCGCCGCTAACGATGTTCGACTTTGGCTCCCCTCTGCCCGAATTCGGTAATCATGTAGCCAGGGACCAAGCCAATTGCCCCCGGCAACTCCAGACCGAATCGCGGATGCAATCGCCGCCTTCCACTCCCGCATCTCCGCCAATTGGGAAACACCTGCCTTGGCAAAGTCTTTCGACAATCCGGGCGCGGTGCGCTCTACTTTGGCCTCAGCTTCGGCGGCCGGAACCGTCAGTATGACGCGTCCGGGTTCGACCCTCACCGCGGCATTCATGATCCGCGCGAAAGTATCGACATCCACGTAGGAATGGCCGTCAATCTGCACAACCGCTCCATCTGCTGTGCGTCCATTCACCACCAATTGTTTCTTCTGGGGCGTGTTCTCCGCAAACGCAGCTCCCGCAAACATCAGAGACAGCGCAACCACTGTAAGAGAACGAAACCACGGAAGTTTGCCCATAATTGTACCCACCCATTGGTGCAGTAGCCATCTGTCTAGAAAG
Organism: uncultured Acidobacteriota bacterium; assembly: GCA_963715675.1. Classification (GTDB taxonomy): domain Bacteria; phylum Acidobacteriota; class Terriglobia; order Terriglobales; family Acidobacteriaceae; genus DASVWZ01. The sequence goes on along the minus strand of OY970265.1, from coordinate 4,746,217 downwards.
ACGCCGGTATTAACGATATTCTTGCTGAACCAAACCGCCCTCGCAGGAGGTCCATCGCCGGACATCATCCGGTCCCGCCCCACCCAAAACTGAAAGCTATTGTCCGGTCAACTTTGCTCTTTTCGGAAATCCATTTGCCAGCCCTACGAGAATTGCTACCGGAAGTCGCAGGGTGCGTATCTTTGGATCGTTTCCGCTGATTGCGTGAACTGCTATGCAGTTACCCTCATTGAAGGGGTCCGAAACTATCTCAAAACGCTCGCCGTACATGTTGATGTGCCTGGACGCTGTGAAACCGAGGTCCCTAATCCTTGTACAGTTCTCGGAGCGTGACCGGCCGCGCACAGAAATTTCGGCACCAGATGCGTGCGTGTCGGGATTCAGAAGAACATCGGTTTGGGGGCTAATCACTCAACCTCCTGGGTTGTCGCGGTTAAGAAAAAGTGACGTTAGAAGCGCGGACTTCCTCCAATGGTCGCATAGTTTCTTAAAGAGTCTTAGCTAGCGTTGCACAGGCCAACATCTGGTCTCACCCAGATAAATCAGAATCAGCATTCTTTAACTCCGTATTCTCATCACGATGCCCCAATTGACCTTGCATGCTGGTATTGCCACCTTGGTTCTGCGTGTCCTGCTCCACCGCGCCCTTGCCACGATCTTGATCTATCGATTTGTCCAGGGATGATTTCTCTTTTGCCTGACCTACGGCACTCTCAACATCGCTGCGCATTAGGTGAATTCCTTTCATTAGACTCTGAAGCGCCGTCACGAGTAGCGTATCCCGGTTCGGAGTCGAGCGTCTGAGCTATAAAGCTCACATCATTCGCCAACGGCTTCCGCGAAGAGAAGCGCCATTTCGCTCTCGTGGATTAACCACCGGCACTTCTCGCTGGTACGAGGATTACAAGTAATCGAACCCAGATAGCTTCACTTGCGGCGCCTTGCGTCGTGCAAATCGTGACCAATCCCAAGCTGCTAGGCGAGTGGCTTACGCTGGTGCGGGTCCAGTTCATCGACGAACGGTTGGACCAATCGAATGTCCGGCGGTTGGCACGCGCATTCCGCCACTGCTAGCGGAGCGTCCTTCCTTTCACAATGCTGAGATCCCTTCGCTTTGCCCGCAACCGCTCGCTCGGAACTCTGGTTCCGTACCTCTGTCCTCCAAACCCAGCTGCCTCCGATACAACAGTGTCGCTAGCTTAACTCGCTTAACGCCACTGGTAATGCCGAATCGGACGAAAAGCCGATTGAAGTGAGCCTTCACGGTACGGCGCGCCATGTTCAGCTGCTTGGCGATTTCATCGTTGTTGCACCCTTGCAGCAGCAGCAGCTCGGCAATCTGCTGCTCTCTCGGTGTCAGCCAGACAGAACCTTCCCTCATACTTTTCTCGTCCGATTAGATTCCGTTTAGCGTCCCCAGCGGGCTGGCTGCGCACACAGCCGCCGGAGCGGGACGCGCTACAGTCGTTGATCCCCCACAGCACGACGTTAACTAGGTCTGCTCTACTTCTTTACGTAACACGTGATCGCGTTGTAGAGCAGTTGTTCATCGTCTCCGCCTGTGGTCTGGTACTCCGGCATGTTCGAGACAAAGACTCCGGTGTAGGTTTTCGTCGTGTACAAACTGATCACACCAACGTATGTATCCGAATCCGCCACAGCTTTGGCCTTGGATAGATTGCCTTTCCATGTGCCGCTGGAGGGCACTTGGGTGTTGTTGTAGCCGTTCGATTGCCACGAACTCCCCTTGATCTTCGCCAGCAAGCAGGCTTTCCCGTCCTTCTTGAAGTTATTCGAGATGCCTGTGGTGCTGTAGCTGAGTTTGGATGACAGTCCAAACACCGGCGCCAGTCCGCGGTTATCGTACGTGCCGTATTCGAACGTCGCATAAGTGGCGAGCATCGAATGTCCTTTCTTGGCGTACTTGGCGATCGCCGCGAATTCGGCGCTGGTATACTGCTCAGTGCCTCCTGCCGCATCGCTGATGATCACCACGTTCGCCTTGGAATTCACCAGATCCTGATACGTGAAGTCGTTCTTGATCAGGCTGGTGTGATCAATGGAGACGGGGATTTTTCCATAGGTGGACCAATTTGCATTCAGGTCTCCCCAAACCGGGTTGTCTCCCCAGGATTTGACGATTATCGCGTTCACTGTTTTGGCCGGGTTTTGAAACGAATGGTGAGCGACCGATTTCGCTGTGGGTACGGCAGAAAGCGAGGGAGCAGGATCCTGGGCGAACGCCGTAGCGGCCAGCGCGATCACCAGGCTCAGAAGAACTGTAACTGAGAGCTTGTTACTCATGGTGAAACCTCCTTTGGATTTGAACCTCTTGACAGTCTGGAATTCGGTGGTACGGCATTGTAACCCGAAATCGCTGCGTAGGCTCACAGGGGGTGTGACAACCCCTCCCGGCTCGGCGCGCCGTGTGGGGTTCGAGGTTCTCACCCGACTGGGTTTTGTTTTGAGGATCCTTACTGCTGGGCTCTTTCTCTGACTTTGCTCCGCCTGGCAGTCACGGTTAATGGCAGCGGCATCATCCACCAGTGTAAACACCGGAGCAAGAAATAGACCGACAGGCGTTCACAAATCAGCTGGCAACCGCCCATCGTAACCGTAAACGCCTCGCGACGCTCGTCTCTCCCGCACGGCTGCGGGTAACTTCATAGCTGAAAGGCAACTCGTTTATATTCCGATATTTACATCTGATCGCACACCCGAAATATGACGTAGAGGCGCTAAACTGGCCCGAATGTTGATGCTCGGTGGAGATGCTGCAGCGGAGCGGCTACAAGCAATTAATCAGATTTGCTCATTCCCTTTCGAAATACTGTGCAGAATGCTCACTTCGGACCAGGCAATGCGGACATTGCCCTAGCGAGTTAGCGACTTCAATACCGCAAACCAAATTGGGACGCATGCAGAGTCGGCGTCACCCTATCGTTCTTTATTCCACGGCGGCCACACCATGGGGCGTCTCACGGGAAGTGGTCAATTTTGAACAGAGATTGATGTAACTAGGCCATTACACGCTCAGGTTTCGGAATATAGGTTTCCACCGGTTGTAAGGAAAAGCTTTCCAACCAGCTTACAATGCTGGTCATGCACAAGCCACGCTTGGTGCGATTTGCGCCGTGGATGCGCGAGGCACTCCCGTGAGCGATGTCGAGGTCAGGACGTCCTCAATTGAAGGCTTGGGACTCTTTGCAGCCCGACCGTTCGGAACTGGGCAACGCATTCGCCGAATCAACGTGGTGCGGGAGGTCACGCCCACCTCGCCCTTGCGGGAAGAACTGGGTGAGCGAACTGATCACTGCGATTATCCCGATGGCAAGATCGTTTTACTAGGACCGCCGGATCGGCACGTCAATCATAGCTGCGATCCCAATGCCTATGTGCTCTACGAAGGCGACGGCTCGTTCCTTGTGGCACGCCGCGATATTGCAGCGGGTCAGGAGATCACCTGTGACTACAACATCAACATCACGGGAGGGACGGCGTGGCCCTGCCACTGCGGTGCCCCACGGTGTGGTGGTACCACGGTGGGAGACTTCTTCCTGCTTCCTCTCGACCTCCAATGCGAATACCGGCCACTGCTTGCGGAATGGTTCGTGCGTGCCCATCGTGATCGGCTAAGAGCACTCGGTGTTGGCTGAGTGGCAAGAAATCGCGATAACACGCTCATTGACTGGGTCAATAGGCACTAATGTGGCCCATCCGCCTATCGGACGCCAAAAGGCTACGAAGCCCGTGCCTGCTTGACGAGATGCATCCGATAGCGGTGCTTTTCTTTCATCTCTTCTACCGAATGAACTTTGCGGCCAAGATCTGCGAGTTGGGTAAGTTCGAGCTGGATTGCTTGTAGCCGTTCATGCCTCTGGAAGTGAGCGGCTTCAGCCTCCGTTCCATCGCTGTTCCGATGCCGATACTGCTCATTCAGTTCTTGGATGTGAGCGATCTCACCCCGGAGACGCCCAATCTTTTCCCGAAGAACTTCTAGATGATCCACATCGATTAGAATACCTCATCTGGAGAGGCACTATACTCGACGCGGAGACGAATTTATGCAGTTGGTCCAGGCGCGATTCATCGGTGTTGAACTCTACTTTGACAAGTTGGAGAGAGCAAGCCGAATTACCGTCGTCGAGTCCTTCGGCTGCCAGACCTGGATCATTGCAAGTTGGCCGTTCTCAATAGCATCGGCTCGCCTTCAATCGCATCGTGGTGGTTCGCTACCGCATGTTCCTGGAATCACGCGGTCTCGCGGCAAATACCATCAACCAGCAACTGGCGGCAGTCCGAAGGGACGCTGACGCCAGCCACTCAGGAACCGGAACCCGATCAACTACAATTTGATTGTCGAGGAGGGTTCATGGCAAATCTAAAGGGACTGGCGTCCATAGTGTCGGAGTTGAGGGCGGAGAGAACGAATCTGGTGAATCAGCTTAAACATGTTGATGCCGCGCTTTCGGTTCTTGGCAGGTTAAACGGCGGGAGTTCTTACACGAAACCAAGACAGCGTGCTTTCTCAGCATCTGTTCGCAGAAAGATGAGTCTGGCGCAGAAAGCACGATGGGCAAAGCAATCCTCGAATCATCAACCCGTGCCCAAGCGGACGATGTCGGCGTCAGCGCGTAGGAAGATCGCGGCGGCACAAAGGGCGCGCTGGGCGAAGTGGAAGGCGAAACAGAAGAAGGCTGCTTAGAACTGCGGACTCGGCGAGAAAAAATGATTCCTCCCACCTACAAACCGAAGAAAAAGTTTATGCAGCTTGCAATCGCGGAGGCAAAACGCGCCCGTGACCGAGGCGACTATCCTATCGGTGCGGTCATCACTCGTCTTATTGGGAAACGAGAAGTGGTGATCGCGTCTGCTGGCAACCGGGTAAAAACCTCGGGGTCATCCATCAAGCATGTGGAGCTTGAAACCTTGAAATATGTTTCCTCCGGCTATGGTCGTTATCTGCCGGACTTCGTGTTGTATTCCACGCACGAACCTTGTGCTATGTGCGCGGGTGCCTGCGTCTGGTCAAAAATAGGGGCGGTGGTATTTGGCGTTTCCCAAGAAGATATCACCGCCTACGGTAAGAAACACGGTACCGAGGAATTCAAATGGCGTGCCTGTCTCATTTCATGCAAGTTCGTCCTTGAAAAGGGCGGTCTTCACATTCCCGTCTTCGATCATTTCTTGAGACCGGAGTGCCGACAGTTATTCGGATATCGAGCCTCCTGACGTGCCTAGCCCCTGTCCCGACTAAAGCCCGAACGAGAATCGCAAAGACCCCAAATTAGAAAAAGGGCACCAGTTAGGCTGCCGCCCCCTTCTGCATGGCTGTCATGTAGCTTTCCATGGACTGTGTCAACTGCGCATCCACCTCGTCCGCGATCGTCATGACATCTGGTAACAGCAAGCTGAAATCCAGAAAGCCCAGATTACTCTGCAACGCCCCGAACAAGGTCACTTGGAGTATTCGTGATTCGTGCACCAGCATCGCGGGAGTATAGCCTTGCTGATATCGCAGCTTGCCATGGGCTATGGCGGCAAAAGAAGAAACCGCGTCGCTATCCTTCTTGGTTGCGCTCGACTTGCTCAGGCGGAGAACCAGGTCTTCTATCAGCTTGGGAAGATGTCCCGTGCGCGCGTCGTCGCTCAGCCGAAGGTGATTGAGTACTGCGGTCTCTTTTGCCCGCGCCAACCAGTCCCCGACAATGGCGGGAAGACAGCGATGCAGTATCGCGCCCACTCTTTCCTTTTCCAAGCGGGGCACAGGTTTGCGAGCGAGCATTTTTCCCCGGATAAGTTCTGGAAGTCTTTTGATTTCGAAAGGTTTCACGATGACTTCGTCCGCTTCCAAAAGAATCGTATCCATGGCGCTCTGCACGTCTGGGTAGCCGCCGACCAGCAGCGTGAGTGCGTGCGGCTGGGAGTGGCGCATCGCCATGACTACCGTGAAACCATCACCGGGGTTCGGCATGTGCAAGTCAGTGATGAGCACGTCGTAATTCTCCATAGTGATGAATTTCAGAGCTTCTGCCACGCTGGCGGCGGCAACCACGCCGAATCCCTTGGATTGCAGCGTCTGGGTCATCATGTCGCGAACAGCATCATCGTCATCCACAAGTAGGACTTTATGCGCTGCCGGCGGTTCTCCCAAAGCCATACACTCCCCCCAACGTATCACCGATGGTGGCAGTATTACGCAGGCGTATTTTGGCAAATGTACAAAATTGAACAGGTATTGAGATTGTCATTATTCGTGCCCAGGTAACGGACAGCAAACCGTGGCTGAGCTTAGTCCGAAACGTGCGGATCGACGGACATCCCCCAGTGCATCAACAGCCATTCTGGGATGTAGCAGCGGTTCTTGTTCCGCTCGCACCATAGTCTAAGCTCGTCCGATCCAGCGCAGTCGCCTTCATTCAATTTCAGGCGTCGCATCTGGCATTCAAATTCGGTCACCGTGGGCGAGGAAGGCATAAGCAGGGCTGCTGGGTCTCCCCAGCTCGGGTTGCCTCGTCTGTGAGCCATGGCGACAAATGCTACAAGACTCGTCAAGCGTACTCCTTCCTGCGGCAGCGGTGGGGAAAATTACTGGGCCGGGTTCCGGGTCCTGCCTTTTTCGAGGACATTAAGTTCCCGTTCCGGTCAACCCGACTTGCTGCGGGCTTCCGCCGCTGTCGTCGTACACAGAAACATCCGCCGCCCGCTTGCCCTTGACTAGCGGTTTGAATGTGACCTTGATGAGGCAGTGCCCTCCCGATGCGAGATGCTTGCCGCAAGTATTGGTTTCGGCAAAGTCCCCGGCATCAGTTCCGGTGATCGAGATGCCTGGTGATGTTCATCGCCGAGTCACTCTTGTTAAACAGCGTAATTTTCCTCGGGACGCTCTTAGTCCCGACCGGCTGAGTCCCGAAGCGTGCATTCGATGGTCACACCCCCAAAAAGTGCTGACTGGGTTCGAGGAAAGAGGTTTGCTCGGCGGCGCGACAGTGGGGGGAGAGGTATCCGTTACCGAGGTTGTACTCCAGGAGCATGCTACGACGCTGAAGTTCTCTCAGACTGGCTTGGCTCCGCGCAAAAGGCACCGGCTGGCAGCCATGACTGGCGAACTGCCCGCGCAGGCTATGCTCCGCCTCCAGCGGATCTCCTAGCAGTTCCAAAGGGATACCGACTTTGAGATTGCAACGCTCGCAAGTGGCCAGGCTCGGAGTGTTGTGGATTTACTTCAGGATGACGAACCGTCGCTCAGATTGGTCGGCCATGCGGAGAATCATGGCGCTACAGCCCGCAGAAGGTCAAATTATTCCTCGATGAAAACTGACAGCAGGTACACGAAACGCTTGCCAGTCCTGTGGCACGCCTGTGAGATTCAATCATTCAATCGAGGATCAGCATGAGGCGATCACAAAATTACTAGAGCACGCTGACCACGAGATCGGCGAGCTCACCCGACCGGGTTTTGTTTTGAGGATCCTTCTGCTGGGCTCTTTCTCTGGCTTTGGCCCACTTGGCGCGCACGGCTTATCGCATCGGCATTATTTACAGGTAGCAGTCTGAAGCGACGGTCTCATCCCATTGCCAATGGGCCCGGTTTGTCGAAGAACCGGTAAGGGCAGCCACCCTCAGCGACCGCCCTTACCCACAAGGCCGTCTCAGGTCAATTTTGGGAGGAATCTCATGAGATCAGGTCTTGTCTTGCAGGTCCTTCTGCTGGGTTCTTTCCCGAAGGGACAGATCGGTTACGGCCGTATGTGGCGGACGGCACACCAATTGCGCTGGCGGTTGCCTTGTCTGTTTTGGCTGTTTGCTCCGAGGGTTGACACGTACACACAAATCTGAGATTCTTACACATAGCGAGTGGAACCCTACAATGCGGACCAACATTGAAATCGACGACCGCTTGATGCGCCTGGCCATGCGGAGCAGTCAGGCGCCCACTAAGCGAGCTGCGGTGGATGCGGCGCTGCGTTTGCTCATTCGCACCCACGCGCAGACCACCATTCGACGACTGCGGGGAAAAGTCCGCTGGGAGGGTGACCTGAACGCCTCGCGCCTGGGACGGCTACCCGAGTAAGGCGGAGACGATGGTCATCGTGGACACAACGGTCTGGGTGGACTACCTGCGCGGCGCAGAGAATCCTGAGACCGACTGGCTGAACCGCGAACTGGACCGTCAACGGCTGGGGTTGACTGACCTGATCCTGTGCGAAGTGTTGCAAGGGGTTCGCGATGACGCCGCGTTTGCTCGAGTGCAGCGTGATCTAGGCAAGTTTGAGGTGTTCGAGACCGGGGGTGCGGAACTGGCGATTGCCGCGGCGCGGAATTTCCGTGCCCTTCGCAAGCGGGGCCAAACTGTCCGGAAGACCGTCGACTGCTTGATTGCTACCTTCTGCCTTCGGGAGGGACATTCCCTGTTGCATCGAGATCGCGATTTCGAGCCCTTCGAGCAAGCCCTGGGACTCAGTGTCATCCACGCTTAAGCGGTCTACTTCCACATGGCTTACCATGGCTTTCCAGGTTGTGACCGCTTAAGCCATGTCAAGCCATGATTCATTGAGATGTTAGCCATGGACTAGGCATCATGCCTTTGGTGGCTTGTCGGGATCGTCGGGGTCCTCGGCGTCCTCGGGTTCGTCCGAGTCCGGCGACGGCGCTGCGTTCCCGTTGACAGCACGACCTCCCTGCGATGCCGCCAAAGACTCGACCAACCTCCACATTTCCGCCAGGCCTCGTTCAAGATCCGTCATGTTAAACGCCCCCAGCAGTTCTTGCTCTTGTGTGGTTTCCTCAAGAAAATAGATGCATCGAAACTGCCAGCCGCACGCGATTGAGTGCGTTACGGAAGGGCATGTCTGAAGGCGGGCGGATAGACTTTCGAAAAAACAAAGCACCGAAAAAAGTATGTTGCGACTGGCAGCTCTATTTGGGGCCAACTGTCGATTGAGCGACCTACGTACTTGCAGAGCAACCTCGAGACTCAGGTTTCGTTCCCTGCTAAGTAAAGCTAACGACATTCATGTCTCCACCTGAACTGTTGGTCATCGCACTACAAGTTCCGCTCCGGGGTTGCGAAAGGCCAACGAGGATGCGATTACACAAGCTCGAAGCTAGGAAGTCGCCCTGCCTTTTGGTCGAACGTCAAAGTGCGCGTGCATCCTGCCCGCGCTCCAAGCTCTACGATCAGCGCGTCCGCAAATGATGCACGTCCCTGTTTTAGTGCGATCATGGCAGTGAAAACCTCCTGCTCGTCTTCGATCATAAGAACCTCAACCTGCAGCAAGCGTTCGACCGCGGCGGCGATTTCCCGAGCTGTTAAGCCATAGGCGCGATCCAAAACCCACACCATCTCGACGATTACTACAACGCTGACAAAACCCGGATTCTTCGGTGTCAGGCGGCGTTCAAGAATGTCTGTGGCTTTGGCTGACTGTACCGCGTCGTCCTGGGTCAGATAGCGCACCAGGATGTTGGTATCGAGCCCAATCATCGGTGTCGTCGCCGGGGATTTCGACTCAAGGCGCCCTCGGCAACCGCTGCGGTCATTTGCTCGGTGGTCACAGGCCGCGGATTCCGAGATTTGACCATACCGCGTACCGCTGAAGCGGAGAGTTTCGGCAACAACACTACACTGCCATCGGGATGCACGAAGAACTTCACCCGATCACCCGGCTGCAGCCCAAGATGTTCACGGATGGATTTCGGGATGGTGGCTTGGCCCTTGACGGTGATCGCGGATTCCATTTCTCCTCCATTACATCTTTACAAATGTAATACCACGACCGCTGTCTGCGCGTCAAACCCGGCCAACTCGTCAGGAGTTTCTCTTTCGCCTCTTCCTCCATCGAACGTCCGTGATGGGCGGCGTGGACCCGCAACCGGGTCTTGGTTCTCTCGTCAACTTGTCGAATGGTTAATGCCGCCATGTTGTCAATGCTACGTTATGCCCCATAACTGCGAGCTAGGGGATGAGATAGGCCCCTGGAATCTTTCCGGCTAGAGTCGCAAGAACCCCTCCGTTCGCGCTCGCGAGCTTCGCCAAGTGGCCATCCGTAGTCTGCTTTGGGGTCTTCACCCAGGCTGGAAGATGAGAAACATCGTGATCGTCCGGGATGAATGTGAACCGTGACGCGTCGGCTTCTTTCAGCCGAAGCAACAGAGAGCGCGCTTGTGCGACCGTGAATCCATATGTCGGCGCCTGCGCAAGAACTCTGATAAACCCCAGCTCAGTGATCGAACAGGTCGCTAGCGTCGGGAACGGCTGCGCTCCCACCCACGAGGCCACCCGAGCGTGAAATTCGTGATTCGCGAATCCCAGCGCTACCAGCGCGTTTACATCGAGCAAATATCTCATGGGAAGTTTGTCAAAATCTCTTCAACCTCTTTGCTGCTTAACACCGGAGCGTCCGAACCCGCGCTCAGAACAGGCAGCCCAGTGATGGGGTCAATGGCAATCTTGACCTTGCGGGGACGCTTCTCACGCGGGGTTAACACAATGCGTCCGCCCTCGATGTTGGCCTCGAGCGGATCCCCGGCGCGAATGCCAAGCCGACGGCGCAGAGGACCAGGAAGCACGACCTGTCCTTTTGTGGAAACTCTGGTTTGCATGGTAAGACAATCTTACCTTCCGTGAAGGCGTCGCGCAAGCCCGGAGTTATTCCTCGGTGGGCTCGTCGGGGCTGTCCGAATCCGGTGGTCGTGCGATGTCCTTGCTGCCGGCAGCGTCTTTTTTGGCCTTGTCGACCCACAACTCCTCCACCTTTCGCCCGATATCGGTCACCTCAATCACGCGCATCTGCAATGTCAGGACGGACACCATCGCTGTGGCGACTCTGGGGTCGAGCCTGCGCGAGTGCAGATCGTCAACCATGCTTTCGAGCCTTGCCTTCACCCCAATCACATTGTCCAAGGGCGGCAGCGGATCAGCATTCTCCGAAGCTGCGTGGCGTTTGCTCCGGCTCCCGCCAATTCGGCCCCACTCTGAGGCTTTGTCGGGATTGCCGTGGAAGAAACAGCGACCACCCTCCATCGCCGCCGCGCGACAGGGCTTCCCTGCCTTCGTTTGGGCTTTGCAGCCATTCTTCGTCAGCTTTGTTTTCGTGTAGTTCGTCATCGATACCTCCTTCGGGGATGGCAACTGGGGAAGTTGTTTTGGGGCTCATTCTCGGCTTGCCGTTGCAGGTAGCGAACCATTATCGAGGTGTAGTCGCCCATTTCCACAAGAGGGACGACTTCCTCAGCAAACTCTTCCTGCCAAGTCTTCTCTGTAGGTTCTGGTTGCGACATTAGGAGGTACTTCGCACAATCCCGTCCGTGCGAGTCCTTGTCTACGATGGCTTCACTGACGTTACGGCTGAGCAATTGCTGTGCGCTCAGCTTCACCCGCCGGGTTCGCATTAGTTCCCACAGAAGATTCGGACAGTCCCAGTTATGGAGTCCTGGCTGCAGCTTCTCTGCGTAGTTCCTGCATACGATCTTGACTGACGGTTCCCGCTCATCCAGGTTCGCCCAGTGCTGCATCAAGCGACCGGCAAAACTGACGTCAGAGCGGTCCAGCCCGAATGGACTGAAGAGCTCGATGCCGTGCTCAATGTAAATATCGTTGATTGACTTTGCACGCTCCTGGGCTTGACCTGGCCTGGTCGGTGCGCCTTGCTGCATGGTCACATCAAAGATGGTTGGGTCTGCGTAACACTCTGAAATCCTCCGAACGTCGGCCATCCTTTTGATTGTCGGCACATGTTCCCAGATTTCCAAGCCCGGCATGTAGTACTCGCCGCAGAAATAGATCGTCCCATCGTGGCCGATGTAGGCACGCTCAAGGGCCGTTGGATTGGTCTTCCCGTGGTCAAAGCCGGCTTCGATGCGCCACCGCGGATCGGGACGCCACTTCGGGTCGGTAATAATGATCTTGTCCCAATGGGTGATCAGCGTGTCGGCAAATACCAGTTCGCCGCCGCCGGCCTCGTCCCGAATCTCCTGCTCGCGATCCCATGATGCTTGCGAGGTATAGGTTCGGCGTTCCTTGGCTTTCCATTCAGGGTGGAGTTCCGGGTCGCGACTTGGGTCAGCAGAGTAATGGTGGCGGATTACTGGGATGCCGCCTGCAGTTCGACGCACTTGGAGCCCGCGACGAACGATGACGGGGGTTTGCGGTGGAAAGTTCTTTGATTCCTGAAGCGCCCGAAGGGCCCGTTCTTTGCTCATCGCTTACTCCTCCGCATTACGAATGATGTCGTGACGCACGTCCGAATACCATCCGGGCGCGGCTGAGGAATTAAAAATGATCTTCCCTTTTACCGCAGCCAGGGCTTCGGCAAAGCATTCTCCAGCCTCAGGCTGGAAACTTGATTCGTCATTTAGATAGCCCCAAGGATGGAGCGAGCGAATCTGATTTGCGCCGCCAGGTATGCCAATAATGCTTCCGCCTCGGGCGAATCGCAGCGACAGATCCGGCTGCTGCCAGATTGGCTTCTCCAGGGGGTAGGCTTTCTTGAGCCATTCTTCCTGACTGTCACACAGAAACTTGGCGTATTTGATCAGTTGCTTGACTTTGTCCTCTTTTTGACACTGGAAGACAACGCCGCATTGCGGAATCGTCATCGCTTTGTTGGTGAGATAGGCGACACAGGCCCAAGACACCATCATGTCGCGGGATTTTTCCCAAAACAGGATGCGCTCATCGGAGTCGAGTACCGCAAACGTATCGAGCAGATCAGGACGAACAGATTCCGGCGGAAACGGCTCGTATGGCGAAGGACGACCTTCCGCGTGCCAGTGTTCGTTGTAGGTCTTGGTGTGCTGCGTGACCCAGATGTAGGGATCGCGGGTGGCTTCGTAGGCTCGGGAAACGTTATTCGATCGATCTGTTCTGGCTTTCCCCGCAGATTCTGCTACCAGTGCCTCTACCTTCTTTTTTGTTTGCGCCCACGTCACGCTCGCTCCGTTTTGCGTGAAGCATTGCTGGTCAGTCCTGCTAAAAGCCTGCAGGTCCCTTTGGTCTGCCGGCTTAGCCGGCGCTAACCTTGCAAAAACTTATGGGTCTGGTCTCCGGGTTTAGCCGGAACTCACGTTATCGATTTATGGATCTTGAGATCGCCGGGCTTGACCGGCACTTACACAGCTTGGATGGGTCTAGGTCTCCGGGCTTAGCCGGAACTCGACTGGGCACTTGTTAACACGACGCCCTAATTCAAAATACTACAAACCGAATCGATGTCAATGGGAAAATTATGGGTGCCATTTACCGGGAACTGGTGGGCGACGTTCCTGTCAGTGTGATCCTTATTTCCATCATGAGCTTCCAAGCCCGGGTACCGCGAAAAATGCGCCAAGGGGCTGAAGTATACTGACGAAGACCTTCTTTCCAACAACATGAGAAGAGTTCGGGTGGGTATCGTCGGCTTTGGTACCGTCGGCCGCGCAACAGCGGACATCATCGACCAACATGCTGATCTAATTGAGCGACGAAGTGGGGTGAGGCTCGAGGTGTCGGCCGTATGTCGGCGGTCAGGCGTTAAGCCGGAGGACACCCCCGCGGGAGCGCGTTCGATTTCCGAGTGGAAGGACCTTGTTCAAGCGGACGACGTGGACGTTTTGGTTGAGACCATGGGCGGGACCGATCAATCTCGCCAACTTGTGCGCGCGGCTCTACAACAGGGCAAGCCACTCGTCACCGCGAACAAGAATCTGCTCGCAGAACACGGCGACGAACTGTTCACTATGGCAGCGTCACGCAACCTGCCGATCGGGTTTGAAGCGAGCGTCGCAGGTGGCATTCCTATTCTGCGTGTGATCCACGAGTCCACAGCCGGCGACCAGTTGCGCGCCGTCCACGGCATTCTCAATGGCACAGCCAATTACATACTCACGGAAATGGAGAGTCGTGGCATTGAGTTTGACCAGGCGTTAGAGGAAGCGAAAAAGAAGGGGTATGCTGAAGCCGATCCGTCATTCGACATCGACGGCCTCGACTCCCGTGACAAGCTCTGCATTCTGGCTCGCATGGCCTTCGGAGGACGTCTCAGCGTGTCTCGGATCCCAACCTGGGGCATTCGCCAGATTCGGGCAGTGGACATTCGCTCTGCCGGTCTCCTGGACAGCGCCGTTCGCCTCGTGGGCTCAGCGGAACGGACGGAGAATGGTCTCGAAGTCTCTGTCCGGCCTTGGCTCGTCGGCCGCCATTCGATGCTAGCAAAAGTAGAAGGGGTGAACAATGCGGTGTTTCTAGTAGGTGACAAAATCGGAACTCAGATGTTTTATGGCCGCGGCGCCGGCGGGGATGCTACAGCGACTGCCATAGTCTCTGATCTCATTGAAATTGCGCGCGACCTTTCCGCCGGCCAATTGAGCGCCAAGAAGGTGTCGGGCTTTTTGGATTCGCATGAGCTACGGATCTGCGAAAATCCCCGGCCCGTTAGTTGGTATCTTCGCCTCACAGTCCAGGATCAGCGCGGCATCGTGGCTCGTGTAGCTGAAGTCATCGCCCGCCACGACATCAACATCGACTCCTTGGAGCAACAACCTCATTTGCCAAAGGCCCGGTTGTCATTTGTCATCACCACCGAACCGGTTTCCGAAGCCACGATTCGTCGCGCCCTGGATGCAATCAACGCTTTTGAGTTCATGGTGGAACCCGTACTACTGCTGCGCATCGAGTAGTTACTGGCGAAACCAATCAGGCTTTCCAGTTACCTCTGGAAGGAGAGCGTTCGCTGGAAGACAGTACAAGAATCTCACCAAATCAGGCCTTGTCTTGGAGGTCCCTCTTTTGGGCTCTTTCCCTGGCCTTGGCCCATCTGGCGTTTACGGCCTTACAAGCGTTGTCATGGTGAGAGTATCGCGGGTTCCTCGGACGGAGGGCGCTGTGGGGTCATGGCAGGTTTCCTCTTTGAGATCAGCAGGAACAGTGACCCCTCAATCTCCAGTTCGCCGACCCAGAGCCAGTCTTTTCTTCCGCGCCTTTTGAGAGCGGGCTTTCGCTGCGGCTTTTGAGGCTTTGGTAGCACTTTTCCGGCGCTCCTCTGGAGTCATGGACTTTGCCCGAGCGATTCCGCCTTCTCGGCCGATTTCCCTCATCGCCTGCCGGAACGCTTCGCGATCCATGTGGACATATTTGCACCGTAGCAGGCACGATTGCAAGAAATATCTTAGTTTTTGCTTGACACCGTAGCGTCTACGGTGAAAGGATGTGCCTGTAACCGGATCGAGCGAGTGTTGGAAGCACTCACCCGACCCTGACCAAATCTCAGCACTGGAGGCTGAAACGTGGCTACACCCACTCTAGCAAACTCTCCCACCCTGCTCTATACCCTGCAACCAGACACGAATATGTGGTGGTTGTTCCGCCTGGAGCTGAACCACTTCGCCCCGCGTTTCTACAATCACCGCGCCGACGCTGAGAAGCTGGTCGCACGCTATCAGAAGGTTCTGGCCGCCCGGGAAGCGAGGTCACATGAAGAAACAACTTAAAAACACAGCATCAGAAATGAAACTCGCCAAATCGCTGTGGGGGCCGCTCTCAGAATCAGGTGCCGCTAGCCTCACACAGTTAATTGAGAGCCTTTCCTTGCGAGT
Organism: uncultured Acidobacteriota bacterium; assembly: GCA_963715675.1. Lineage (GTDB taxonomy): Bacteria > Acidobacteriota > Terriglobia > Terriglobales > Acidobacteriaceae > DASVWZ01. The sequence continues at coordinate 4,730,644 of OY970265.1, read as the reverse complement.
CAGTCTTGGCGATCTGCTTTGCCTGGACGGGCATTGGTATGTGACTCATGCCGGTCTGATACGGCTAGCTCGGCGAAGCCGATGCCATGGAATCCGGGTTCAACCTGCGCGTGAGTTTTGTGATCCTTCAGTGCAGCGTTGGGCCTTTCGGGCCACCGTCTACAAATCCAAAACCTGCCGTGGTTTCGTCGGTTACGGAGACGCTGATCCCTCCAATGTTTCCTACCTGGTGCATGGCGCGGAGATGCGCGTTGCCGAAACTCGCGCAGTGAACCGTGCCCTCCGCAAGGCCTATGGCATCGGCATCTGCTCGGTCGAGGAGATCGGTTCCTCGGCCGGTCAGCCGGCTTCGCGCCCGGAGTGCAAAAGGCTGCCGCAGCCCGCCAATGGCAACGGCAACGGGAATTACGGCGGGCGCACCGTCCGCGACCGTCTCTGCCAGCTGATCCGCCAGCATCAACTCGATGCCACTCTGGTCAAGTCCTACGCGACCGATTTCTGTGGCGTGAAGACCCTGCGCGAAGCCACCCGCGACCAGGTCGAGAACTTCGTTGCCCACCTGGCCGACTGGGCCGAAAAAGACCGCAATGCCCTGCTGTGCCAGCTCAACAGCTACCTGGTGCAGAAAGAAGGTGCAGCATGAAACGCCAAGTCCCTGGCCTTGCCGAAACGGCGCGCGATTCTCGGCCGGAGATTCCCGACGGCATCTACCTCGTTCGGGTCGATGGCGCCCAGTTCCGTTGGCATGCCCACAAACCGTTCTACGTGCTCCGATTCTCTGTTCTCGAACCTCGACCGCTGGCCGGTCAGCCCATCGTCGGTCGTCTCTACTGCACGCAGAAAGCGATGTGGAAGCTGGGCTGGTTCCTGCGGGACTTTCTCTATGACCCGGAACTGCTGGCCCACGAACAGGTCGATGAAAAAGCCTTGCCCGGACTCCGCGGTGTGGTCAAGATCAGCCACACCGTGATTAACGGCATTTCGCTCATCAACCTCGACGGCTTCGCCCCGGCCAGCCAGTGGGAAGAACTGTCCGCCACTCCGATTTCGACTGCTTCTCGCTCCACCGCGGAGGAGGCAACCCGATGACCTATTCCTACACCCAGATCAGCCAGTATCTGACCTGTCCCCGGCGCTACCGCCACCGCTACCTCGACGGCTGGCAGGAGAAAGACACCCGGGCCGCCATGCTGTTCGGCCGGGCCTTCGAACAGGCTCTCAGCGCCTACTTCCTCCGGGAAGACGCGGCCGCGGCCCTGTTCCGCGAATGGACGGCTTGTCAGGACCAGCACCTGCACTACTCCAACGGCGACAGCTGGGACCGCATGCTGCAGCAGGGTATCATGCTGCTGGACCGGTTCTGCCAAGATGACCGCATTCGCATTCGCCAGCCTCGCCGCAACCTGCAGATCAAGTTCACCCGACCGTTCTCCGAGACCAATGATTTCGTAGCCTACGTCGACGCCATCGGAAAGCTGGACGGCACCCGCTGCCTGATCGAGTGGAAGACCACCTCCAGCCGCTATCCCGACGAACCCGATGGCCTGCTGGCTCTCGATCCCCAACTGGTCTGCTATTCCTGGATGACTGGTATCTCCGAAGTCGCCCAAGTCGTGTTTGTACGCAAGCGGCTGGTCGAGGTTCAGTACCTGCGTACCACCATCACCGACGAACAGCGGCAGGAGTTCGGCCATTTGGTCCAGGACACGATTGGGCGGATCGAGTCCGCCCAGTTCCTGCCGCACAGCGGCATCCGTTTCCCGCAGAACCCCTGCAGCACCTGCCCGTATGTAGGGCTTTGCCTGGGGAAGCAGGACTTGGTCCAGATCGATCTGGTGCGACGCCCGGGAGCAGAAAACCTTGGTTGGCTTGACGAGCTTACTTACTAGGAATCCGCCCATGTTGCCCAAGCTCAATCGCAAGCGGGCTGTGTTCGTCCTGACGAAAATCGACGAGATTCTGGCGTGGGAAAAGCGGAACGAGGCGGAGCGGGACACCCGGTTCGTCGAACTCGGGCGCTACCTGTGCGAGGTGCGGGCGGGACAGTACTGGCAGGTAGAGAACGTGAAGTCTTTTGATGAGTTCCTGGAAAGGCGCTTCCCGGAGTCAAGAAGGAAGGCGTACTACCTGATGTCGATCCACGAACACCTGCCGCCTCAGGCCAGACGGGAGCTTAAGGAAGTGGGATGGACCAAGGGGCTGGAGTTGGCCAAGCTGGCCAGGAGGGACCGGGAGCACTTCGATTGTGCAACCTGGTTGCACAAAGCGCGGGAACTGCCGAAGGAGCAGTTCAAGCGGGAGGTCGAGAAGGAGTTAACCGGGAAAGAGACCGAACCGTCGGAAATTATCTACTTCAAGCTCTACAAGAACCAGATCCCGGTGGTGGAACAGGCGATCGAGACCGCGGCCCTGATGTTGGGGACGGACAAATCCCGCGGCTACTGCCTAGAAATGATCTGTGCCGACTTCCTGGCGGGAGCCAACCTTGAGAACGGCAATTCCCAAGTCCTCTTGCAGTCGATCCTGCGATTCTTCAAGTTCCTTCCCGGCGAAGAACGAAAAACTTTTGTGGACCAGCTCAGCCAGAAGGCGTCGTGAACTGGGTCCGACCAAAACGGCCTCCCGTGCGGCTTGATCCCGCGTCTTACGACCAACTCCGCAACCAGGTGCTACGCCGCGATGGGTGGAGATGCCAGGCGTGCGGCACCATGTCGAATCTCGAGGTTCACCACAAGGAGTTCCGTAGCCAGTCCGGGGATGATTCAGCGGAAAACTTGATCACGCTTTGCTCTGCATGCCACGCCACGGCGCATTGCCTGCCAAATATGCGATCCCAGCGCACATTTTGCACCACAAAAAAGCCCCGTCCGATCACGGACAGGGCTTGAGGAAAACCAAATGACGCCGAACCCAGTTTACTTTCCTGTGTAGGTTCGCGAAGAGCCGACACTGTCCCACTTCCGGATTGCCAGTGCGGCGTGCTCCACAGATATCGCCAGATCTTCAGCGGATCCGCTGTTGTGCACAACAACATCAGCGTGAGCCTTGGTTGGTTCGATGTAGGCTTCATGCATTGGACGAACCGACTCCACGTATTGCTTGATCACCGAATCCAGTGTGCGTCCGCGCTCGACGACATCTCGCTGCAGGCGGCGGATAAATCGCAAATCCGGGTCTGCGTCCACGTAGATCTTCAGATTCATGTTGGCCCGCAGCCGCGGGTCCCATAGCCCGAAAATGCCTTCCACCAGAATTACTGGCGCCGGACGCACGAGTTCACTGACTTCGCGCCGTGCGTGCGTCTCGAAGCAATAGCATGGTTTCGAGATTGACGAATGTCTGCACAGTTCCTCGACGTGGTGCAAGAGCAGGTCGTGATCAATCGCCGAGGGATGGTCGTAGTTTAGCGAAGCTCTTTCGGCCTCCGCCAAGTCCTTTCGATCAACGTAATAGGAATCCTGGCTGAGAAGCGCAAAGCCGGACGTGCCGTACCGCTGGCACAGAAGCTCGGCCACACGAGTCTTTCCAGACCCTGAGCCTCCGCCGATGCCAATCACGAATGGAGCGCTCATGAAGGTTCCCGGCGTTTGAGTAGTCCCGGTTGGCGGGTCCATCCCGCTGCAACATCGGGTCGATTACGCTCTACCGTGCGTGCCATGCTGGTGTGCACGATAGCTGATCTGCGCAATCGGATGTTTGCATGCCAGGGCAATTGCAAACCCTGCGCCAGGTCCGGACGGCTCCACCCGCACCACCTCACCCTCACCCGCGAGGAGAATTGGACTAATAACCGTGCCTCCCTGGACAGTCATGCTGAAGCTCACCGGGCTATGCCTTGGAATCTCTGACGTGGTTTGCATGAGTAGGCCGCCAATGCTCACATTGCTGCTGACAGCGTCGATCTCAGACACCAATTCACCGGAACGGAACTTCACATGAACTGGAAATCTGAGCCCGAAACGACGGTACTTGCGTTTCTTCTGTGCCGCAGAGTGGGTTGTGTTGTCTTGCTGAAGCATACCGAGCCCCCTCGCTGGGGTTGAACAAAGAGCCCGACTACATCACGACACTATGCAACCGCCCAGGATAGTGTCGGCGTTTGTGGCCACCTCAAGTCTCAAGAACTTTATGGAGAAGGGATCACGACTTGGATAAAATTCGACGGACCGCTATCTGGTCGGCTCGTGACCGCTGTTGTGACAAAGTAGCAATAGGTCTGTTGGGGCTGGACTTGGGTGTCGGTATAGCTGGTGCCCGTAACCGTTGTGATCACCGAGCACGGGCCACCCGGAGTGCAACGATGCACGTTGTACTTCAGGGTTCCGGGGGAACTGCTGGCCTTCCAGGTCAGATCGACATGATGGGGTTGCGCCGGCGTGGCAGGCGTGGTTTGCACCTTCACACCCGCAGAATTTAAGCCATTCGCAACGCACGGTATATCACTACCTCTCTGCGGTATCTTGATTTCCGGTTTGCTCGCTGAGGACTGGGTTTTGTCGCCGGAGGAGTGCCGTACCTGCCCATTTTGGCCGCTTAGTCGAACCGGGATCGTGAGAATCGCCAGGATGATCCCAGCTCCGGTCGTGACGGTAATGAATGATTTCAGATAACGGCGCATCTGTGACTCCTTTCCCCCAGCTGCACCTTATCAAGGGGCAACGGCGTACATAGATGCCCCAGTGGCTTTCTGATCGGCAAATTGCCAGGTTCAACCGGGATGGTAATCAACTTCCTGTCGCCGCGACTTTCACCGGGCTCAAGGCCGATGTCGGCGATATATCCTCTCCGCGGCGAAGAATCCAAAGCAAGATGAAAACACCGATCAGGGCGATCCCGAAGAAAACGATTCCGCCCTCGTGATGCAGTCTTCCTGTCAGGTACTCCGGATCAACTCGGGTTCCAAGCATCGCAATCGTGAAGATACGCAAGCCATTCTTGGCAACCGACAGGGGAACGGCGATGCCTACCACCAACGCCTTTCGCCACGGTGAGCGCAGCAGGAGCTGAGCGAGCACCATTGTCGTGACCAGCAGCATCGAACTGGAGCGAATGCTGCTGCATTCCTGAGCCACCTCGACCGTCAGGCCTGGGATGGTAAGCCGGACGCCCTCTTGAACCACCGGAACACCGACTGCTGCGAAAAGCACATGTGCCGCCAAAGCGGACCCTTGCTGCAACAGGCCTACGATCCCGTTGAGTGCGAGTTGTGGAAGTGGAACCAAGCCGAACAAGAAACACAGCGGAAAAAGAACCACCCACGAAACTTGGGAGCCAAAACAGAGAACGAAAGCTCCTACCCAAAACAGCACCAGCGCAAACATCCTGATCGATAGCTGCACATCGGGAGGTAGCGAAGCTGCCCACACGCTCACAAAGCCCGCGACCAGAAAGGCAATCGCCAGCAAAGCGGGACCTGTACGAACATTCGAAGCGAGCATTGGCCGCAGGGATCGCCATTCTAGAAAGATCAGAACCGCGCTGATGGGAAGAATCAGCAATATGTGCGTGTATGCATCATCGCGCAATGCCAATGCGAAGGTGTCGACCAAGGGATGCCATCCCACCATGGCGGAGACCGTGCTGACCAATAGAAATGTTAGTGGGGGTGACAGCTTTGTCATTAGTGGTCGTTACTCGCAGGTCTGCCCATCATTTGAATCACTCCAACTCGCCCTTAAGCACCTTGCCGGCGCTGTTCTTGGGAAGGTGATCAACCAAAACTGTTTCCTTAGGCCATAGTTCCTGCGGCAGGTGTTCCTTGCAGAAAGCACGCAGGCAGTCGTCGAATTCCTTGCAATCGGGCATGCGCCGAACGAGGAAAGCCTTAACAGCTTCTCCAAGGAAATCGTCGGGTTCGGCGAGTACCGCTGCCTCGAGCAGACATCGGAATTCCAGGAGTTGGTTCTCGACTTCACGACAGCTGACACGTTTGCCACCGCATTTCAGGAAGTCTCTGGCGCGGTCAACAACGTAAATAAAGCCGTCATCATCCACCGTCGCCAAGTCTCCTGTGTACAGTTTGCCGTCGCGAAAACACGCTGCAGTCTCCTCGGGTGCACGCCAGTAACCTAAGGTGACGTTCTTCCCATCGGCCACAATCTCTCCCATTTCGCCAGGGTGTACTTCCGCGCCCGACTCGTTCAGCACTTGGAGACGAACGCCGGGGATTGCCTTCCCCACCGAGCCGAGCTTCCCAGTCAAGGATTCTGGGGGCAGATAAGCAAGTCGTGCCGTGGCTTCCGTTTGCCCATACATTACGAAGATCTGGGTCGTTGGAAGTACCTCACGTAGTTCGCGAAGGAAAGCCGGAGCGAGATGTCCACCAGCCTGCTGGACATAGCGTAAATTAGGGAATGACTTCTTCCGCAAACTAGTCTTGCGAAGCAGGATCTGATAGTGACTCGGGACCCCGGCGAAGCCAGTGCATTTGGTTTCCTCCATTCGCTGCAGAACTTTCTCCGGGTACAGGAACCTCGGATCGAGAACGAGAGTGCCCCCAACCCTCAGGTGGGTATGCAGCAATGAAGTTCCGAAACAATAGTGAAACGGCAAGACCGTCATAATTCGGTCTTCGCTCGTCAGCCGCAGATACTGGATGATCGACTCCGTATTTGCCCTGATGTTCGAATGTGAGACCATCACACCGCGTGGTTTACCCGTGGACCCAGAGGTGAACATTAGTGCCGCCAAATCAGAACCCTGAACCGGCGCCAACGAACACTGGCTATCCCGTGCGCTTTCCTGCAGTTGCCCCAAGCATGGCGGCGAGGATACCTCATCGCGGTTCGGTAACCGGCTGTCTGTGACGAGGTTGATCTTTTGGAATCGATGCGAATATTTAGCCGCGAACCGAGCCTGAAGGAAGGCAAACCGTGTTTCGGTCGTCTCCAGGATATAGTCGAGGTCCTGCGGCGAAATCGTGGGTGGCAGCGGCACGCAAACGAAGCCGGCCCGCAAAATTCCCAGGTACGCTGCAACCCAGAAGAACCCGTTTTCACTGACGAGAAGGACGCGATCTCCCTTGAGGCCGCCGGCCCCCAAGACATACTTAGCGACACCATCAGAAGCCGAGCGCAGTTCGCCGTAACTGTGACCTCCTTGCAGGGTCAGCAATGCTTGCCGGGTCTCGTCTTTCCCGTCGAGCAGGTACTCTGCAACGTTCTCGGATCTAGTGTTCACGGCCATTTAAGATTCTAGTTTGGTACGACCGCCATCGTGGAAGTGATCGCCTGAATCGGCTTCAAAAACATGTCAGCCAACAACTGCGTCGAGAGGATCCCGACCAGTGCCATGTCGTCTTTCGTGCTAGTAGTGCGGCCGGACTTGAACTTGGCGACCAGCTTGGTCACGGCACTGGCCTGGAACAAGCCATTTCTCTCGAGTGCACCCGGGGAGAGCAGTTCAGCGACATAGTCAGGCGCCTGCTTGCCGAAAAAGCTCATCCCGTCAGGGGCTCGGTAGGGTTGCTTGGAACGTTTGAGAATTGATGTCGGCACCTTGCCTCGGGCCGCTTCTTTCAGTAGGTACTTCTCGTTCAAAACTCGCATTTTGAGCGATGGATGCAGCTTTGCTGCAAACTCACCCACCCGGTGATCCAAAAAGGGGTACCGCCCTTCGACCGAATGTGCCATCGCCATTCGGTCACCTTGGGAAGATAGAATATATCCGGGCAGCAGATACGCTGTCTCCAGATATTGTGCCTGGCAAAAAACAGGCCAGCGAGGATAACCGCTCGGTATTTCCCGCTGTAGCTCAGCCAGACTATCGCACGCCTGCAGTTCTGCTTTGACGGTGTCCGAGAAAAACATCTTCATCCGGGAGGTGAGTTCCCAGCGGGGCAAGTGGGAGAAGAACGGGTTCACCAAGTCTTCGTGCGTAACGTGAAAGAAGCTCCTCAAATAGGCTTCGGGTTGCCGCTGAATGCTCTCCATGTACGGATAGAGTCGCCTTAACAACAGCGGCCGAAGGTGAGAGGTGGTGTCTCTCCCCCAAAAGCGGCGAATCTTGGCTTCTTTGAATATGTCGTAGCCGCCAAGGATCTCGTCCGCGCCCTCACCGGTCAACACGACCTTAACCCCGTTTTCTCGAACTAACCTGGAAAGAAGATACAGGGGAGCCGGTGCCGTTCTTGTGATTGGCTGTTCGGCATGCCATATCACATCCGGAAAAATTGCTCCTATGTCTTCGGCTGAGCAACGGATCTCTGAATGCTGGGTGTGAAGAAAAGTGCTGGCTTCGTCTTGGTAGGAACTCTCGTCAAAGCTCGAGTCTTCAAAGGCCACAGAAAAAGTCCGCAGTCGATCCTGGGCAAACCGGTTGATTAACGCCGTGGTGAAGGTCGAATCAATGCCGCCACTCAGGTACGCGCCTACCGGCACATCGGACCGAAGGCGGATTCGGGCAGCGTCCTCCATAAGGGCCAGCAACTCCTCCGCCCTCTGTCCCGGCGAATCCGGTGTGAGTTCTTCCTCGCTGACATATTCGGGTTCCCAATATTGACGGACATTTACCCGCCCATCTTTAAGCGTAAGTGAATGCCCAGGCGGGAGCTGCAAAATATCCTTGAAGGCAGTCCGTGGGGGTAAGGTCACCCAGAAGGTGAATGTCTGATCCAAGCCCAAGAGGTCTATTTCCCGCTTGACCCCAGGGACGGTGAAGATGGCCTTGATCTCCGAGGCGAAGATGAAGTCGTCACCTGAGGTTGCGTAGAACAACGGTCGAACACCATACCGGTCTCGAGAGAGAAACAACTTTCGCTGGCGCGCATCCCAGATGGCAAATGCCCATTGACCGTTGAAGGAGTGGACGCACTCTTCACCCTTCTCCAGGTACATGCGCAGAATCACTTCGGTATCGGATCGAGTCTTAAACCGGTGTCCTTGTTTTTCCAGTTCCTCCCGGAGTTCGATATAGTTGAAAATCTCCCCATTGAACGTTATCCAAAGTGAACCGTTCTCGACGGACATCGGCTGGTGGCCACCCGTCAGATCAATGATGCTGAGCCGCGCATGGGCCAATCCCACGTTTGCGTCCACGAAGATACCGCTATCATCTGGACCGCGGTGAGCCAGTGCGTCGATCATCCTCCGCAGCAGGCTAGCTTCTACGGCGGGTTGCTTCAATTTGACGAGCCCAGCAATGCCACACATCAGGATGCCAGTACCACAGCTCGTGTCAAAGCCTTTACCGCACCTTCTTCAGGATTCAAGAACCCTTCTTCAAGCATTACCCACAGCGTCCGCATGAACTTCGTTTACCTTCTCGATCAACTGAGGCGGGAGATGGAGATATTGCGTGGAACTCAGCTTGGAATCTATCAGCGCGTAAACCCGTTGCACTTGCTCGACTGACAAACCTGTGGTGCCGGCCACCTCGGAAGCGGGAACACCGTGGTTCTTCGCGTAAAGGCAGAGGTCCATTGTTTCCAGGGGAAGAGAGAAATAAAACTCTTCCTGAGATTGCTCCAGCGAGTATGTGTCTGTCGTCGGCGGGCGACGCAGGATCTCTTCCGGCACTCCCAGATACTTTCCGAGCTGGAACACCTGAGATTTGTAAAGGTGTGCAATTGGCTTGAAGTCCGCCGAGCCATCGCCATTCTTGACGAAGAATCCTTGCGCGTATTCCAGCCGGTTTGGCGTGCCGGCCACGGCGTACCAGAGGCGATCTGCATGGTAGTACTCCAGCATTTTCCGGGTGCGTTGCTTAAAGTTGGTGGCAGCTACAACACCCAGATAGGCTTCCGCGGTAAGCCGGACACGCCGTGTCTCTCCAGTCGGGGACTGGGCAACGACAAAATACAGAGCGTAAGCTGTGCTGTCTACAAGATTCGGCAGAACGATCTTGCTTTTCCAGCCATTCCCGTACTCCGGTATTACCCTGCGGATGGCCTCATCTCTTCGGCGATAGCAGCCGAGAGCCTTGAGAGTCGGCCCGATGTCTTCAACGACGCTCGTTATGCCCAAGGCTTCGGTGAGCCGGCAGCCCAGCCGCAAGCTGTCTTCCGAGGATTCATCCTCCGGCATGAACAGCCCTAAAACACGACCTTTCCCCAGCGCCCGGACGCAAAGAGCCGCCGTAACACTGCTGTCAATCCCTCCAGAGAGCCCAACCACGGCACCTCGCCGTCGCAGACGATGAAGGACGATCTTGCGGATCGACTCGCCAATCTCCTGAGTGACCGCTTCGGCGTCTATCTCAAGCACCTTCGAGGAAAAAGCTGAAGACGTTTTCATATTTGCACGCCTGCTGCGCGAACTGAATCTCTCTTGGCATTTGCCGCTAGGTTCGCGATCCCAGCTTGGTCTGGACGAAAGCCGCGATCCGATGCACGGAATCCCAGTTGTCGGGCACGATTTCTTCGTCTTCGATTGAAATGGCGTATTTCTCCTTTACAAACTCCACTAGCGTCAGAATACCCATCGAGTCGACCAGACCGTTCTCTAAGAACGAATCGTCGTTGGAGAAGCGCTCGTCTGCTTCTCCGAAAAGGAAATTGTCGATGACAAAGCCCCGAATCTCCTGCGACGTCTCCAGCATGTGAAACATCACCTCGTTGCTAGTTCTCTGCAAATAATTACGCGTGGAGCAACTCTAACAATCACAAGGACTTAGCACTCGTCTCATCGGCGCGGGATCGGACGCGTGCTCGCGGCTTGATGCCCCGTACAAAATCGCCATAAGTATGTTCGGGGGTTAGGGTGACAGTCGCAGTACCGAGAAGCTCAGCTGGAGGAGATCCCCAAAGTGCGTGGGGGGGCACATTCCTGCTCACCACAGTACCAGCCCGGATCACTGCTCCTTCGCCGATTTTCACATTCGGCAGAATGACGCAGTGGGGACCAATGAAAACGTCCTTTTCGATGACCACTCTCCCGTTGCTTGCTGGCCTTCTGGGCCCCCAATAGAAGTGAGTGAAGATGGAACTCCTGAAGCCGATGGTGCAATTGTCGCCAATCGTAACCTCCGCGGGATGCAATTCGTCAAGGTAGACTAATTGCGCAATCCAGACATTCTTCCCGATTTTCGCTCCGCGCAACCGGTGTAGCCACGGTCGCACCGTGTCCCCTCCCGGAGCTACGAATGCCAGCTTGTGGATGAGTCGTCCAATTAGACTCGAAAGCATGTAGAAGATTCCTCATTCATTCAGATGGGTCGTGCCTTGTGGGGTCAGTTGCGGCACAAAACCTCTGCAATCCGATCGCCAGCGTGGCCATCCCATAACGGAGGAATTGTACCTGCCTTTCCTTTTCCTTCAAGTATCCTTGCGAGCTCCGAGATCAGTTTCTTCCGATCCCGACCCACTAAAACGTTCGTCCCCAAGGTGACGGTAACCGGGCGTTCCGTATTATCGCGCATGGTGAGGCATGGCACCCCTAAGTAGGTGGTTTCTTCCTGAATGCCCCCTGAGTCGGTAATGACGACCGCGGCACTTCGTTGCAGAGCAAGAAATTCGATGTAAGGCAGGGGTTCCAGCAAATGCAGTTTCTTGATGTTGGTGCCAAACTCTGCGATACGTTGACGCGTTCTCGGGTGCACGGGAAAAACAACGGGGAGTTGTTCGTTCACTTCGAGCAGAGATTCGAGAATACTTTTCAAGCTTTCGCTGTCATCGACGTTAGAGGGGCGATGGATCGTGACCAGAGCATAGCGATCGGGCAGGTTATCCTTCGGGCGCTGCAACGCAGTGGGAAGAAGTTGTATCAGCGAATCGATCATCACATTGCCGACTCGATAGATTTTCTCCGCCGGAACGCCCTCGTGCTCGAGGTTTGCATCTCCATCCTCCGAAGGAGTAAACAGGAGGTCAGCAAGCCGGTCAGTGACGATGCGGTTAATCTCTTCCGGCATGGTCCGATCGAAGGAACGAAGTCCAGCCTCCACGTGGCCGACCCGAATCAGCAGCTTCGAGCAAACCAAGGCTGCCGCGACGGTTGAATTGACGTCTCCATACACTAGTACCAAGTCCGGTCTCACGTCGAGCACGACCGGCTCAAAACGGCGCATGATCTCTGCAGTTTGCTGCGCGTGACTCCCCGAACCGACTTCGAGGTTCACGTCAGGTGCGGGCATTCGAAGCTGAGAGAAAAATACGTCGGACATATTGGCGTCATAGTGCTGGCCAGTGTGCACCAGAGTCTGGCTGATTCCCGCGCGCTCGGCCAGTGCTCGACACACTGGCGCCGCTTTCATGAAGTTTGGTCTGGCACCTACGACGTGCAGGACAAGCATAGATTCGGTTCCGATTTGCCCTAGTCACCGCTACCCCGCGGGGGCCCGGTCCGTCCGGGCGGTTGCAGGTGTGGCTTAGCATTACGCGGGGACTTGCGCAAAATATCCGACAGCCAGGCATTATTTTCTCATGCTCGGGTTGAACAAGATCAGCCAAATCGGAAACTGCCCACAGAAGAGCTGAACTCGCTGGACAGCAGCAACTCGGTCATGGAGTCTTCGTGCGAGTAAATACAAAACACCCACTCCGCTGGAAGCCGGCGGTTTCAGACCAGAGAGACTAGTTGCCGTGCTGCGCCATCTTGAGCCCGTGCATCCCTAAAAGTATTTCTTAGCTATCAAATAAGGAAGAAGGACTACTTCTGCCAGGGAGGGCAATGGATCTTCCCGACAGAAGACGGACTCCACGCGCGTTTTTCGAAGGGAATTGAAATAAGAACTCAGGCCGACCTTCCCCAAGAAAACGCCTGAAAGAGCAGTCGGCAGGTCAGTCATCAGTCGTAACCAGCCAATCCCAGATTTTCCGCGGCAGGAGTCGAGTCGCTCACCCAATTGATCAGCATATAGCAAGTACGGAAAGTCCACACCTGCCGCCAAGCCGAGGCTGTGGAATCCCCACGCTCTGGCGTTTACATCCAACAGTTTGTATTGACCATCTCGAGGATCTTGTTTGAATTCGACCTCGACCAGACCGTAGTAGTGGATCGCCCTCAAAAAACGTTCGGCCAGTTCTTCAACAACTGGCGACTCAATACTTTCGACATACGTTGCCGCCCGCCCAAATTCACGCGGATGTTGCCGCTCTCGTCTAGCCACAAGGCTACCATGCGCCTTGCCATCGCGAAAAAAAGCGCAATACGAAAATTGGTGCTGCCCATCTCCAGGAATGATCTGCTGCACCATGATCTCTTCCGGCTTTATTCGTTGATTTGCCTTGATGAATAGCTCGTTGAGTTCATCGGCTGTATTTGCCCGCCATGCCTTTGCGCCGGTAGCATAAAAGAAATTCTCTTTAACAGCGGGCTTGATCGCCAAAGGAAGTTTTGGATACAGGACAGACAGTTCCTCTAAGCTTCGGGGATTCCAGGTCTCTGGAGCCGGTATCCCAAGCTGCTTGGCCAAAATGTGAGTATTCTTCTTGTCCCAGGCCCACCGTACGGTGTTCCAATCCGGTGTGGTCACTCGAAAGAATCGTGCAAGACGCGTACGATGTTGAGAAAAAGCCGCTACTGTCTCGTCTCTGGTCGGAAAAAGAACCCAGCCTTCTAATCCAAAACGTTGACCTACCTCGAGCACCGCGTCTACCGCCTTCTGCTCGTTGCGCAAATCCTTAACGCGGATTACTTGCTTCGCATACTTCGAGAACGAGGAGATCGAATACTGGTCATCCAGCACATAAACTGGAATACCTCGTCGGCCCAGACTGCGAGCAATCCCCAGACCTGGGTGATCTCCCCCAATGACCAGAGCCCCCACACCATGTTGTTTCGTCGACATCTTAAGAGCGCCCCGAAGTTGGCGTTCCCTCTCTCTCTTGAGCTTTATTTCCCATTTGAACCTTTTCGAGCGACATGTCGAATCAGTTCTCGCGACGCGAACTCGGTACCGGCTACGAAATACAAAAGCGGCCCAAAACTCCGGGCAGCCGTAGCGCCGATGAAATGCAAACCGGGAACGGACGAACAAAGACCGCGCGTAAGGATTGGGTAACCGTCTGCACAGCGAATACCCTTCAGAAGTCCAGGCGAAAGAAAACCGTGGCGGGAGATATCGACATCGTAGCCGGTACCCAGGAGCACATGGTTCACGCGGCGTTCGCTGCCATCGTCGAGTCGAAGAAGTACATCACTTCCGATCGGCGAGGCTGTCCGAACAGCACAGCCAGTTGTGATTTTCACTGCAGTTAGACGCGCTGGTAGCCACTGCGAGCCTGCCGGGCGAACCGCGCGTTTGCGAATCTTGTCTCTGACCGTCAGGGGAATGTAAGAAACGAGCTCAGGGGCGGCGACAAGTCGGCTGATTCCGGCGGGACCTACATCGTATTTGGAATAGAGCATCGTCGAAATCGGGCCCAGATGATGCAGCCACTTGTGCATACCAATCCAGCGTAGTTGAGCAATCTTCGCAATAACTTCGACTTCTGCCCCGGATTCATGCAGCAATGCGGCTGACTCCAACGCGCTTTGCCCAGCCCCGATCACGGCTACCCTCTTTCCGGAGAATTCTTGCAGCTTACGACCCTCGTAGCAGTGGGAAACCTGTTCCCGGGGCAGATTTGCGAACTCAGCAGGCTTGCGCTGAAAGGAACCGATTCCCGCCGCGACAACTACCCTGCTCGCACGAATGAGTTCGCCGTCTCCGAGCGTAAGCAGAAAGGATGTACCGCTACGATCGATTCGGACAACGGTTCTGCGATCCAGATCAGAATCAAGCTGATGGCAAAACCAGCGTCCGTATTCAACGAACGTCTCCAGAGGAAGTGGTGCGGCTGGGTGTATCCGGCAGGCCGCCTCATACGCTTCCAGCGTAAAGGCGCGTTGTGGATCAGAGATGCTCGAGGCTTCCCGGGGTGAGCGTAAAAGCATACCCCGTGGCATCTTATCAGCCCAGAACTCCATTGGCTCGCCAAAGACGCGGACACGCAAACCATTTGTTTTCAGATGTGTACCTACAGACAATCCATAAGGGCCTGCACCGATTACCGCGACATCATAATCGCTCGATCCAGTCGTGGGGGGAACGTCCACATGGGCACCCCCGCTCAGTTTCGAAACAGAACTCAAATCGACCTCCCTGCCAACTGTAGTATGTAGCGAGCCAACCGCCGTAACTCGATCTCCAGCGCCCCGCGACGCCTGAACCGGACATTCGTGTTGAGAAGTTCCAATTCCTCCGCGGGCAAGTGGATATCCGACGCCGTGCAATTTTCCTTTACATGGCTAATGGAATTGGATTTGGGGATTGTGACCACGCCCTTTTTCCAGATGCACCAGTTAAGCACGACCTGCGCCGCCGTTCTCGATGCACGCTGTGCGACCCTGTCGATGACATTGTTGGGGTCTTTGGCCCTTATGCTTGCGAAATTTGTGGCCAATGGGCTGTGGGCCAAAATTGTGATCCTCTGCTGCTGGCAGTAGTCCAGCAAGCCCAGCTCGATTGTCCTATCGATCAAGTTGTAACGAACTTGGTTGGAGACAATGCTGTGCCTGCTCATCGCCCGCTGAGCTCTCTTCAGATCCCGCAACATGAAATTACTCACTCCGATGAATCGCACCTTGCCACTATCCACCAGTTCTTCCATGGCCTGCATTGTTTCTTCGATGGGCACGGTATAGTTAGGCCAGTGAAGCTGGTATAAGTCGATGTAATCTGTTTTGAGCCGCTTAAGGCTTTTCGCAGCCGAAGAGAGCACGTCGGGGTATCTAAAGTGTCGAGGAGAAACTTTGGTCGCGAGAAAAATGTCCTTTCGAACTCCTTGGATTGCTTGGCCGACAACTTCCTCGGTACCGTAAGATTCAGCCGTGTCTATGAAGCATGCCCCCAAGGCTGTACCAGCTCTCAGGGGTTCAATGCCTCCTTGGTACTGCCAAGTTCCGAGCCCGATAACCGGCAGCTTGACACCGGTCTTGCCAAGTTCGCGATATTCCATATTGTCGAAGCTTTGGGGTCAGTTCTCCGGCGTCTCTCCCGTCACGATAATGGGCTCACCAGGTGAGTTCCCGTTTGCCTGTGCTTGCACCGTGAGAACGAGGTGGCCCTCTTTTTCACTGGCGTACGCTAGACGGGCTCTTTCTTTTCCTGGCCCTTCGACCTGCCAACCTCGAGAGTTCTGGACTAACCTCATTTCTGCTCGCTGCCTCCACCAACGATTCACCTCACCCGGAGTCGTCATCCACACGCTCTTTTCCTGCCTCAACAGCGTCAAGTAGCCCAGCAATTCCTCGTAAACGGTTCGCTCTCTGGACTTCTGGATATAGTCCGGGTGCACAATGAAACTAATAAGTCCGTGCTTTTCCATAATGAGCTCGATCTGTTGTTTCCAAAGGCAAAGCGAGTAATCATTGAGCAAGTGAAACAGCATGTAGTCTTGCGTCGTAGTCACCGGCAGTTCCAAAATATTACCAATAAAATATGGCATGACGGTGCAGCAGCCACCGTGCTGAGGATCTAAGTGTGCGACGTTGGGTACTGACATGTCGTATGAGAACTCCAATGCGTCATACCACAACTGCTTCCGGTACAAAACCGCCGCGCGAAACCCCTCCGCACTATATTCTTTGCCATAGGAATTGATCTTCGCAACCCGCTGGAGAAACTGTTCCCGGTTTTTGTACAGATGACCATCATGATTCAGATCATGGACGACTACCTCGAAGCCCCGTCGGCGAATGGAACCCAAGAACTCGCGGCCGACGCTGTAACGCTGCTCCGGAATTACTTGGAACGATGCCTTTATTCCGAAAAAATCGTCGATATCCATCAGAGTCGCACAGAAATCCTGGCCTGCCTTCGTCTCGACATCGTGGGTCATGATTGCGGAACTAGAAGCTCCATCAGGCCAGAACCATATAAACGGAATTCGTTCGGCGCCACTTGATCTAAGCGACAGCAATAACAACTGCTCATGTAAGTTGTCCACTGAACAATCGACTGGCCACTTCGGAAAAGGCACCTTTCCCCAGCCTCTCAAATGCAATTTTTGTAGATGCCTTCGCACACCAACCGGAAGAATAGGCCTTACGAAGTAGTACATTCTGGCCAAAACCGACAGGGCCCCTCGTTGGCGCCAATCATCCACATATGTTTCACGACGAAGAGCTTCCACTACTTGCGTAGGGTCAAACGGCGGGGAGATCGTCCCATCTTCGATCACGACCTCACGAAAAATGTCCTGAGGCATCTTCATGAAGCCCCCAGCGACTTGACGTCCGTACCAGCTCCCGAAATCGGTTGTCTCTTTTCCGAATTGCGAGGATCCACCCACGAGCGAACGGGGATGCTTGCTCGCGAAATGAACGTATTGTTCTGGGCACCGATAGTACTGGGTTAAACAGTCGCTCATTCCGTCTTTGGACTCCCACCGGCTACAACTGTTGAGGAGTCAGGCTCTTGACAGATCAACGTAAAGATAGTCTTCCCGAATGGGAGCCTGAATGGACCACATATCTAAGAACGAGTTCCCGCTGCCCCCTACTGATGTCCCGGCGGAGGTAGGTTCGCGCTCGCGTCGTCAATCACCAGCACCCAGTCATTCCCGTCCGGAGCGGTGAAGTCCTGCGATCCACTGTTAGAATATGTACCTATGAAAGTATTGTTCGCTGTCTGAGGGTTGTACCACCATACGTTCGCCTGATTGCTCGAGCTAATGATCTGGCCCATGTCAACGGTGATGGTGGTTGCGTCCCCGTTAGGGATGTATGCGATGATGGTCTGGCCGTCACTGGTGCGAGCATCCGTCGTTACGGAAAGTCCCGATCCGTATCCGCTAGTGACTACGGTGTGGTTGATGTCGGGCACGAGGAGCCAATTTTCCCGACTGCGGAATAGCTGGCCCTGGTACTCCTCAGCCAACGATCCAGCAGAAGAAAGCTGGCTCTGCCAAGTCGGAGTACCGTTTCGGCAACACGTGCTTCCGTTCGGAGAATCGAAGCTCCAAATCGCACCATTACCGAAAAGCCTACCCAAATAACAGCCAGACAGCACCTCGGAATACATCTCAAAACGCAGTCCTGGCTCTGTCATCCCGTTTTCTAATTCGTACCAGTTTTCTCCACCCAGCGGAGACAAGAACGGAGATTGCGTGTAGTCGTTCTGGCAGGCCGCAACCGTCGTAGAATATTGTGGATATGCCCAATCCAGCGCCAGCCATGATGGAACTGCCATCGGTACCGCCTGAAAAGCCTGCACGCTATTGTAGCCGTTTGTCGCACATCCCTCGCAGGCCTCAAGCGTGATGAGGTGATTAGGATCGGCAGCGGCAATCCCTGAGCCCACGTCAGCAATCTTCTGATAGAGGCCGGAAATTGACGGCCAGGCGTCTCCACCAAGTACCCATACGATGTTGTCGTATCCCTTGTAACGGCTGCCCAAAAAGGTGCCATAGGCCGTCATCACTGCATCCGAGCTGTTCAAATAGCTGGTTTGGTAGCCGTCCCCAGGTTGGGCACCCACGAAGGCCGGAGACAGAAACACCGTGATCCCAAGTTTGGACGCCAGTTTAAGAACTGCGTCGACGTTCGTCCAGTACTGGGAGTCCTCGTTAGTAAAGTCCGCGCCGTCGAACGGAGAGTACCCATAGTAGTTCATCGGTGGATTAAACTGGTAGACATTGTCCACTGCGGCCATCCATATCGCGTTGAATCCGCGCGAGGCACGATCTTTCAAATACGCAGCTGCGTCCGCGTTGTCGAGGTCCGTGGTTGCCCCCCAACCGTCTTCGCCGGTGATGAACACGGGCTGGTTAGTATAGGAGTTGACGAGATAATACCCATTCGGGCTTATCGTCATCAGTTGATTCGACACCTGTGCGGTTATCTGAAAAGGTGCGTTGCTATCGAGCGTGCCGCCAGGCAGCGTCACTTGGACCATGCCGGTAGTGGCGCCCTTTGGTACGGTAGCCTTGATTTCGGAGTTGCTGACGACGGTAAAGCTAGCCGCTGTTCCGTTGAAAGTGACGCCAGTCGCTCCCGTCAGATTCGTCCCTAGGATGATGACACTGGCTCCGACCTTGCCGAAGGCCGGTTTGGTTATTACGAACGGTCCAAGTCCGACACCCAGGCTGTAGACAATGCCATCTCCGTACGTCCCGCCGCTGTATGTCGTCCCGTAAAAGTCCCCGGTGGTAGCTTGAACCAACCCACCGGCAGGATTATTTCCGTCAGCACAGTTAGTTTGCCCGCAAAAACTGTAAAGCGTGGTCAGTGCCCCCCCCGGTGTGATTTCGAAGATGGTGCCATTATCGTAGGCCCCGCCACCATAAGTTGTCCCATAGAAGTTGCCGTCGGTGGATTGGACCAGCTCTCCACGCGGTTGAGCCCCATCAGATGAATTGAAACTGTGTAGGGTGGTCAGCGTTCCTCCCGGAGTGATTTCGAACACTGTGCCATAGCCATTGGCTCCACCGCTATATGTTGTACCATAGAAGTTACCGTCGGTGGATTGAGTTAGTCCCGCATTGGGAGAGATGCCATCGGTACCGACAAAGCTATGTAGCGTCGTCAGTTGACCACCGGAAGTGATTGTGAAAACGGTCCCATAGCCATTCGCGCCGCCACTGTATGTTGTCCCATAAAAGGCTTTGTTAGTGGCCTGAATCAGTCCGTCCAGAGGATTAGCGCCGTCAGGGCAGCTGCCGTTGGAGCAGAAGCTGTAAAGCGTGGTTAGCTTGCCCGCGGAGGTCACTTTGAACACTGTGCCATAGCCATTGCTCCCACCATTGTATGTTGTTCCATAGAAATCGCCATTGATGGCACGAGTCAGACCAAGGGGATTAGCCCCATGCGGACAGCCTCTTTTGGCGCAGAAGCTGTAAAGCCTAGTCAGCTTGCCCTTTGCGGTTATTGCAAAAACAGTACCATAGTTATGGGCCCCACCACTGTATGTTGTTCCGTAGAAAAGCCCGTTTGGAGCTTCAGTTAACCCACCTGTGGGAAGATCGCCGTCGGTACAATTAGTCTTAGCACAAAAGCTGTAAAGCGTAATCAATTTGCCTCGTGCGGTGATCTTGAAGGCTGTGCCCCCGGCGCCGTTGGTCCCGGCCGAGCCGGTCGTCCCGTATAAGCTTCCATCGGCTCCCTGCACCAGAGACATCCGAACGGGGTTTCCGCCGTCGGTCCCATTGAAACTCACGAGAGTGTTAAAGCTCTGTGCAAATGAGGGTATGGGTGCCCCGATACACAGCAGAGAAAGCATCACTGATGCCAGTGCCAAAACAGGCGAGCGACTGTTTATTAGCGCACTCATTGTTCTCATTGGAATCCTCATTGACGAGTGCGGCCATTTCAGGCGATGTCGGCGGCACAGACAGGCATTTTAGAGGATAAACTCTGCACTGACAAAGGGAACCAGTGATATGTGCCCTGTCCTATTGTGCCAAGAACGCCTCCACTCCTAACTTCACTTCAATCGGACACCCGCCGTATCAATCCTCGATTCAATTCGCGAGCGTTGTGGTCCGGAGGTAGGAACACGCAGCTCATAGTGGATAGATCAGTTCCGATGAAGGTTTGGGGAAGCGCATAAGCGAACGCTGAAGAGATCGGACGGTATGCAGGACCTTCGGCACCCGGCGAAGGACGGTGACAGTCGAGTTTCTCGTTTCGAGAATCTGAACCGGGATCTCTTCAATTTTGATTCGAAGCTGCCAAGCCAGAAGGACTATCTCTGTCTGAAAGACCTCGTCTGTCGTGATCGCGATATTGCACAGCTTCTTAGCGACCGAAGTCTCGATGCTCTTTAAGCCGTGAGTATCACTTCCGGGGTATCCAATCAAGCAACGAAGAAACACATAGTTGTATAGCGTAGTCAAAATCCTACGCTTCAGCGGGCGCCGGTCCGCCGATTGAGGATGGCGCTTGGAACCCACGACAAACTGCGCGCGATTCGCCTGGAAAATTGCAATGGAGGCAGAAACAAACCGGGAGTCCAGGAAGTCACATTCCAGAATGGAGATATGCGTCCCTTTGCTCTCCAGCATGCCTCTCTTGATAGCCGCCCCATAGCTACCTTCAGGGATCATACACACCTGGATCAGCTTAGGGAACCTTTGCTGAACGCGGCGGCAAGCCTCCAATGTACCATCGGTCGAGCCATTCTCGACGATGATGATTTCCTTCAGGACCTCAGCTACGTTATTCGGGAGTGTTTGGATGAATCTGGCCACGTATGCTTCTAGGTTCGCGGCCTCATTGTGCGCCGGGATAACAACACTGAACTCCATCAAGCCAGCTCCGAGATCGCAGTCCGTGCCGATTCCATGGAATCCTCCATGCTCGTATAGTCCCACAGGCCGTAACGCCCAATCGGGAAAACACAATGTTCTCGCATTCGCGTCAGTATCGTATCGACGGCTCTATCCCGTTGAGGAGTGTGATGAACGTAGGCATGACGGATCACGTGAATCACGACGCAGACAACGTCCTGGCTATCCACCCAGCCAAGTTCTTCCAAGGATCTCATGACCTTTGGCTGCAAATCACGAATAAGGTTAATACGATCCACTTCCTCCGGACGTAACCCGACCTCGACATAGATGGAGTTGCAGCCGGGTGCGCATGCCCCCTTTCCGATATTGGAATAGAACCCAACACGATAAAAAGGAATCGAAGGGTCGGGGACATAAAGCCAGTGAATGTCTTCAAATTCGGCTCGCAGCGGACCCCGCAGACCGATGTTAAAGCTGACCGTGGAACTGTGCGATAACCCCGCGGATTCGCGAACCAACTCCTCGTCATTAGTCATTTCACAAAAGGACTTTAAGGGGATGCTGGAAAGAACGGCGTCCCACTGAAACGCGCCGTGAGTCCTAGTAGAGAGAATCTTGTCTTGCAGATTCACGGCAACAATGTCCTGATTCGTTACACAGTTTCTGACGCCGGATCTCAGACCATCAACTAGGCGTCTAATCCCTCCCACCTTGGGATACCAGAAGGTTGAGTTATAACTCGTCGCGCTTGCACCCAGTTCCGCACTCATTCCTTGTCGGACTAGCTTCTCGTCAGGGGTAGGGAAAAATCGCCGGACCGCGCGCTTGGAGAGCCGGTCGAGTGAAATCGCCATGGTCTTCTCGTTTTGCGGGATGAGAAATAGATCGGAGAGTGCCTGCCCAAAACCGCTTACGACATAGTCCCGGAATGTCGCCGTCTCGCTATCCAAAAGACTCGGCCTGGCATTGTATGAATTCACGCACTCAGTGAACAACACCGGAGGTAATTTGGCAAGATTGTATTGAATCGGGGCGGTGATTAATTTCCCTCCCACAAAGCAACAGGACCGCCGCGTAATTTGGCCCCATTCCTCGTTTTTCAGATTTGCATACGGAATCTCTTCTGGCGAGGAATAACGGCTGAGATGTAAGAAGTGGCCGGTATAATCAAAACAGAATTCGCCCACCTCCACCGTACGAGTGAGCCCTCCAAATGTCGGACACCTTTCCAGCAGTAAGTAGTCTCGTTTTTGTTCCTGAAGAATCCGGGCAGCGCTCAAACCGGAGATGCCTCCTCCAAGAATGATTATCCGGGTTTTGTCGCGTGTTCCCAAGGGCAGATGCGGAAATTACCAAAAACTCTAACCAAGCGTGAGACGCTAGCTACTGCCCGCCTGCGGTTGGTTATTTGTTGCCGGCACAGGCAGAGAATCCGAATCGGCAAAAATTGCCATTGTTTGACCAAATGGTCTGGAGTTAGAGACCTGATTGGCCACAGGGAGGTGAGATCCGAAACCGCCCGCCGCTACCCAAACTGATCGATCCAAAGGATACTTGGCTCGTACGTGAGTTAACGCTTCCCGAATGTCTTCGGGCCGGCTGAATTGCATAATTGGCGCCACTACAAAACGCAATCCCGCGCATTGACGCAGGCGATAGGATTCATCCGAATCGTAGAACCCGTAGTCGGGACACCCAAGGTAATAACCTACGATGAGATCTGTATCGGCGTCGGTCAAGATCACCGACCCCTTTGGCACACTATCGCGCAAGAACCTAGTCGCTTCGTTCATGGCCGGTCGATGATGCCTGTAGCGAGCAATAGGTAGATACGCGTCCGTCGACAGGACATTCCATACCACAATCGCCGGCAGGGCCGTCGCCAGGATCGGGACAATGCGGTTCTTAGTCGCGCCCGCAACGGCAATTCCCTCAATCACCGCAATCGCAATGCCAAGCACGGCGGTATGCCGACTGGCGCCATATGGGAACAGAAACAGCACTGCGGCCAAGTATCCCAGGCATAGCGGCATGACAAGGAGGATCGCGTATGACAGCGACGACTCCTTCCAGAGCCTATACAATCCACAGGGAAATGCGATTACTCCGATCCACGCTACCGGTCGAAACTGGAACAAATAAATGAACTGTCTGTATGTTCCTTTTAGTGCGAATATCAGAACGTGTTCGTGGGGTTTCGGGAAGGCGTCCTGTAGCCATGTGCTATACATTCCCTCCAGCCCTGTGAACGAGTACCTGGCAATGTGCGTGAAGTATAAGAATAAGTACAGGCCAAGCGCCCCCACTTGCCCGAGTGCCCATACGGCCCGAAGGGATCCCGCCGTCCGGGTGCTTGAGATTCGCAACAGTGTATATACCCCCAGTGCCGCTACAAACCACGCAATAGAATACTCTGTCAGAATCGCTAGATAGAGGAAGGCATGGAACCAAACCATGTACTGCACGCTACCTGAGTTAATCGCTCTTTCCAGCAACCCCAAACTGATCGAGAGGAAGAGAAACGCTAAAGTGTAGGCGCGCACTTCCGTGCTAAGGCCAATCAGTGTTGGTGAAAACGTGAGAAGCAACTGGGCACACAGTCCTGCTGCACTACCCGCGAAACCCCGCAGCCAGATCATAACGAACCAAGGAAATATCGCCCCGGCTACCATCGGCACGAGCCTCAGTACCCACTCGACGCGCCCCAAGGACAACATTCCTTGCAAAACAAGAATAAAGAGTGGGGGATGAACGACAAGCGTCGCATTGCGATACAGTCCAACCAATCCGTGCCAATCATGCGTCGCAACCGTGTAATGCATCGCTTCATCTGGATCCAGATAAAAAGTTGAAGCGTAGAAGAAGCGCCACAGCAACCCGCAAATTGCAATTACACCTCCCACAACCCGCGGCTGCGTATTTAGCAGACTCTCGGCGCGTGCGAACCAAGTTCTCAGCATGGGCGTCCTAAGGGCTTCAGTATTTTCGTGCATCGAGGAAGCTTCAATCCTTACGATCGGCCGATCATTCGGTCCAGTTATCCCTCTAGGATCGAGAGCAAAGAGGGCCTCACTCTCGGCTTAAATTGACCGCGTACGCACTGGAGCTTGCAAATGAGAACAGTCGAATCTTAGCGCACGATCTGACGTCCATTGCGCATGTTCCACTCCCAGAAGCTGTCATGCGTGTGGTCAGCCATGGGCGCCGCTTTGTGAGCTGTCACCACAGCCATGAGAACACGACGACGGGAAGCGAGATACAAGGCCGATCCCTTTGCGGAGAACACAGGCTCCACACTCCAACCGCTGCTCAAGTCATGAAGAATTCGTTGATCCTCCTCGCGGTAAATGTGGCTGAACACGATCCAGAACCTGCTCGCCTTTGGATCAAGACCCGCCAGCATTTCAGGAACATAGGTCTCCGGATCTTTTTGGTGATAGTCGCCATACATAAAACGTGGGTCGCGAGTGTTGATGTAATAGTCGACGGCAAATACCGCTCCGGGGTAGATATATACGGCGTCCACTGGAGCCATGCGATTCTGCAGGGAGAGTAAGACTGGTTTAATGTCTTCAATTTCCGCGTAAGGCTTAAGCAATCGAATCTGAAATATACCCGAAACAACGACAACACAAACAATGCCTGCGAACACCAGCGATTTTACCGGCCCAGCGATTCTGTTCGTCCCTTGCACAAGACTTATGGAAGCCAACAAACAGAGAACTGGCGTGAGAAACAAGCACTGCCGGATACCACCATACGGATACAAGTGCACAATTCCACACAGCAAAACGATCCCGCACGATGTGCACCCGAGAAGAGCTACGGGGGCCACGATTCGGGCACGAATTGAGGCTACGAGATCAATCAATATCGCTAGGACTGAGATCGACGCAGCTGCCAGACCGGGCAACAACCATGTAATCAATCCATGGGTGTTACTGCGAATGAAACGGAATAGGTTCGAACCGGGCGCCCAAAAATGGTCCTTTAAGTACCACGCGTCATCTCCCCATTGGTACCGAAGGGTCAGGAAGAACGACACCAGGCCCCCGAGCACAAGAAACCCCGTTGCAGCCATGATTTGTGCGAGTTTGGGCCTGGGCTTACTTCCCGTGAAAGCCAGCGCCAATAGGGCAGAAAGAATTCCGCCACTGAACAACACCAACCCGTATTGGACCAGTGGAGCAGCGAATACACTTAGGTACAACAGGATGGGCGAATGGTGCTCATCCTTTTGCGAAATGTAGGAGAGGAAGACATATAAGAGCACGCCGGCATAGAGGACTCCCAACGAGTATTCTCGTACCTCTTGTGCATAACGAATCTGGGTTGCGGACACGGTTAGCATCAGAGCCGCAAGTCCGGCCGTCTTATGGTCGATTACGGGAATCGTGACAAAGCAAAGCAATAAGACTACTGCCAGGACGCTTGCCAAGAGCGAAGGCAGCCGTACAGCCAGCGGACTAGCAGAAACCTTCTCAACGGCGTAAAGCACGGCAGGATGAATGATTGGCGCGCTATGAAAACCGCGGGTCAGGATCAGGGTCTCAGACAGCGTGCCACGCGAAATGTTCGCCGCAATCGCCTCGTCGAGCCAAAGACTACGCTGCGAAATACGATAGATGCGGAGGGATGCAGCAAGCAGAACGATGAGAATGCCGATTGCCAGAAATATTCGATTTGCCGGCAATCTCCACCTGAGCCCTCGACCACTGGACACCGCAACCGGAACCACAGCTAAGTCATGCATGGGAGCTATTTGCGCCAAGTCCCTTCCGTAGATAGAGGCCGAGTCCGTAGACACTTCTTCTCTATGTGCAAGACTCCTCGGGACGAGAGATCTATAAGTCCACGCTACCGGGAGCAGCCAGGTTCGCTCGTTCGCTGTCGATCACCAGCACCCAGTCGTTGGAGTCCGGTGGAGTGAATTTGCGAGTGCCGCGTGTAGCAACAATTCCGATCAGCGTACTTGATCCATCCCGCGGATTGAACCACCAGCACTTTGCCTGGGATCCGGCATCCGCTATTGAGTTCATGGCGATTGTGATGGTCGTTGTATTCCCAGTCGGAATGTACGCGATCATCGTTTGTGCATCCGAGGTCCGTGCTGCCACCGAGGAAGCATCGCCCAAACGATACGGGGTCTGATGGACTAAACTGCGGAAGGATTCCCAAGTTGAGCTGAAAAGAGAACGCGAATCATAACCGGCGACCATCACCGTGTGATTCAGATCCGGAACCAATTTCCAATGCTCACGGGAGCGAAATAGCCTTCCCAGATACATCTGCGCAATCGATCCCCCCGAACCTAACTGACTCTTCCAGGCCAGATCGTTAGCGTGAGCGTCAGGGCCACCGCTGAAATACCAGATAGGCGAATTTCCAAAACCCCCATTTCCCAAGTATGCACCCGAGAGCACAGCCCAATAGCCTTGCTCTCGAAGCCCGAGTTCGGTAAGAGATGGCACATGCTCGTTCTCGTACCACGCCTCTCCGAGAAAGGGAGGCAACCAGGGAAGACGAGTGTAATTGCTGGAGGCTCCACCGGGAATATTGGTCGTGTGGAAATAGAGCCAGTTTAGATCCAACGGGATGGCGGTGCCAAAGGTATCCAAAGCGGCATGCTGAGGCTCTCCTTCGGCTACCATGAGATGAGATTTATCCTTTGACCGAATCCCATTGGCTAATGCGGTCAGCTTTGGCAACACTCCGGCCTTTGGATCTACGTCTCCGCCAAGGATCCAGATTATGTTTGTAAACGTTTTGTACCTATCGCCGAGGAACTCTCCATAACCGACGAGAACGCTATCTGAACTCTTCTGATAACTCGCAAGATAGCCTCCCGGGGAACTTAATCCGACGAAAGCCGGGCTCAGTCCAACGGTGATGCCGTAGTACGCCGCTCTCTCTATAACGTAATCCACATGCTTCCAATAATCCGCGTTTTCATTGGTGAAATCGGGACCGACAAATGGCGAAGACCCGTAATAGTTCTTCGGCGCGCCTGACTGATAGTAATTGTCGACCGCTCCGCACCAAATGTAGTTAAATCCGCGAGCGGCGCGATCTGACAAATAGACCTCGACGTCCGAATTGTCCAACTGGGTTATCAACGACCAAGCTGCATCTCCAGTAATGAACACCGGCTTTTTTGTGATTGAGTTCATAACGAACCGACCGGTCGGATCGAGAGTCATAAACTGTCCGGCCGCGCTCACGATGGGCCGTGAGTTCCCTGGCGAGTTCACCCTCGCAGGGATTATGACTTCAAATCCAACATCGTGAGTTGCGGCAATACGGTGGTGAAAAAGAACTAAACATGCTCCAACAGCAAGGAGCGATAAAGTCGCCAACGACACCCACGGCAGAGAACCCCGGAAACGACGTGTGGAGGAAGTCTTGGTGATGCCCAACGGTGGCGCGGAATCAGGTTCTATTTTGCGGATCATGGAGAGTAACCGATTGCACGCATTCCCTCCGCAGCCTCACGGGCAATAATCCAACGCTCATACCAACTCAGATGATTGCGTTTGGCGGTACCCCCTACAGAGACCGAGAGCGCGATGCTTTCGTTAATCTCGATGTCCAA
This sequence comes from uncultured Acidobacteriota bacterium, assembly GCA_963715675.1. Classification (GTDB taxonomy): domain Bacteria; phylum Acidobacteriota; class Terriglobia; order Terriglobales; family Acidobacteriaceae; genus DASVWZ01. The sequence continues at coordinate 4,702,901 of OY970265.1, read as the reverse complement.
CCAGGACTCCAGTTTGCGAAAATCCACCTTACCGCCGATCAGATCTTCATACTTGATGTGAACGTAAGGAAATCCAACCGGAAGCTCGGACCAACTTACCGCAAGCCGATTCCAGTGCCTTGCGAAATCGGCAGCCGAGCCAATGCACATATCTGGATAACGGTAATAGACTGGGTCCCACCCAGCATCCGCCAGAGATCGGTATGAGTCAAAAGGGTGACGTGAAATGATCAAAAACTTAGCATTCGGATATAACCATTGCAGCAGAATCGCCTCTGTTGCACCCAGCCGTACTTCTTTGAGCCCCCAACGGGCAAACCCGCGTTCGCGGGCTGGTTCGCGGAGCCACCGATCGAAAAGCCCTCGCAGCGCCAGGCGGAAATCATCGCTCGCTGGATAAAGGTTAGCAACCCAAGAAGTCCACAACGCAAGCGAGCCCGGATCCGGTTGGTCCTTCCACAATTGTAAATTTCGCGAACTAATGGAGTGGCTGATCATCTCGGCAATCCTCGAAACAATCGTCATTTCTCCTAGCGGCTCTCCCCAGAGAAGCAGTCGGGGGTCGGTAACCAGGATGCGCTGGAGCAAGGTCGAACCCGCTCTCCACCCGGTGGAAAGTAAGAAAATTGGTGCCTCCGCGTTGTTCTCTTCCTCCACTCCATCGGATGTCTGTAGGTGGAGAAGGGCCAAAGACTCGGCCAGGCTTTTCACATCCGGGAGTGCCTCTGACTGGGCCCTTAACCAGGCCCAGAACTCACGTCGACAGCCTCTGCCGCCCCTTACTAACTCGCCTATCCAGCTCGCACGCAAAGTCTCCCACGCCCAAGTTTGCGTGTAGCCTTCAGCTTTTGTAGAACCCTCACGGTGGCTGAGCATTTCGATGGGTCGCGATTCTAACGTGGTCGCTTTTATTTCCTTGGCTATGGGCTCTAATCTTCACCTGTTAAACTTCAACGGAGCTGGTGAATCAGGCCAGCCAAGTCGCTCTAACAATGGTCTTAGTGGTCGTCCTACGACCTTGGGCCGCGTTGCCGTAGCTCGCAATGCGGCAAGAAAGGACCTCAGGAATTTCTTCTGCCTCCAATAAAGCCTCGCAATGGTCAGGTACAAATCCGCGATTTGCCATCGCTCCACATATGCCCAATGGATCTCGACTGTCTCAATTGCCGCATCGAGAGCCACGCAGTTCTCGCCTGCCAGACACATATTGCGGATCCAATTCCTACTGTCGTTAACGACCATCTGCTCTTGGATCGCCTCAGTTATCCCCAGCGAGACGAGTGCTGCGGGCGTGATTTTATCAAACGTGTCCAAGGGATCCGGAGTCCCCTTTTTCCTCGCCGTCGCAGATGCTTGTGCGGCCAGCACACAAAGGGTTTGCTCACTCCGCCGGCGCATCGATATTTGAAAGGGATGAATCCTGTACTTGAGCACCACCTCATTGAGATTGGCACATCGAAAGTGCTCCGCGATCCGCAACCATAGGTCGTAATCTTCGGCTTGCGCAAACAGTGGCCGATACCCGCCAACAAGAACGAAGGCCTCCTTTCGGATCAGGACCGTGGGCTGGCAGAACGGGCAGCGAACGGCGAGGGCCGATCTTATTTCGCCATCTTCGGCCGGAAAGTCATGTGAGCGAATGGCTAACGACGATCCTTCCGCATCAATACACTCCGTAACGCCGCCCACGAGGCCGACATCGGGATGTCCTTCCATGAATGCGATCTCGAGCATCAGGCGGTCAGGAACGGAAATATCATCGGCATCCATGATGGCAATATATTTCCCTCGCGCAAGAGAACAACCCGCATTGCGCGCCTCAGCCAAACTGCAACTCGGTATTTCGTGCAGTCTGACTCGGCTGTCCTTAGCAGCATAGCTCGAAACAATGGTCGTAGTTTTATCTGTCGAGCCAAAGTCGACAATGATGAACTCAAAGTCCGTGAAGGTTTGCCCGAGTATACTCCCAATCGCCTCCGGAAGGAAACGCTCCACGTTGCACGTCACCATGACAACGGAGATGCGCGGGTTCTTCATGGATTGGACTTCGTTTCCCGGCATGGGCAGTCAACCATTGCGCGCTGGTTGCGATGCCCTGGTACCCGCTTCGTCCATCTTCTCCGATGAAAGCGGACAGTCCCCTCCGGGCTTCCTGCAGCCTACTCGGCCCTTCAAAAGACGCAGCCCCTTTTCTATTGCCGCACCCGGATTCACCGCTTTCCACAGCACTTTCCGGAACACTTGAAGCGCCAGCGAAGACCGATTAATTGTCTCTCCAAGAGTGTTCAGCCCACTTGCATGATATCGCCAGAAAGCTGACTTTCGCCCGTGGAGGACTTCGCCTGCAAGAACGTTATAGTACTCCCGTCTGTTCCTCCTGATCAGAGCGGCAGCCTCCCTTTCGTCCAGAAAAACTCGGGCGAAGCGTTGCACGATGATATACCGATCAAGCGCAGCAGGCTGAAAGTCGCGAACAGCGGAGGAAATCGATTCGTTGTCCGCTCGCGAAAACGAAAGTACCTGATGAACGAAGCCGAAGTCCCAGTGCTCCAATATCTGCATGCATTTCTCGGTGTCCTCGTGTAAGCGAGACTCGTCGTAAAACGGCTGATCGCTTTTGACCATTGACGAGCGGTACATGACCGCGGTTGGTGAACCAAACACCCACAGTCCAGTCCGTAGATACAGGCGGGCCATCTCTTTGCCCGAGAGCATCGGCGTAGGATATGGAAAGCGGGAGCCGCGAACTTCACTTCCCTTCAACCAGTACGAACTGACTAGCCCGATGGATTCGGACTGGCCGAAGGCCTCCACCATCAGGCGCAAGCACTCCGGAAAAATGCTGTCATCCGCCTGCACAATCTTGCAATAGAGGCTGGCATCCGAAATCTCCGCTAAGACGCGGTTGTAATTCTGGACTTGGGAGAGCAACTTGGGCCGGCGAATCAGACGAATTCGCGGGTCACGGCCTAGGTAACGCTCGGCAATCTCGGTCGAACCATCCGTGCTGCAATTGTCCACCAGAATGTATTCAAAATTCGAGTAGGTCTGCGCGAGGACGCTTTCGATGCATTCGGCGAGATAGACGGCCGTATTATGAAAAGGTGTGACGACGCTGATAAGAGGTTGACTCACAATAGTCACCGACTGCTTGATGCTGGTTCGCAGTGCGATGCGGCCGGTTTCACAATCTGGTGCGACACCGCCGGTTTAGGGCCGACGCGTTCCAGCCAGATCTCCCTCCAAAACGAGTAGATGCTTCTGGGGCAAAACAATCGGCATTCGCTGTATCGGGACTGGCAGATCACCGAGTCCAGAATGAAGCAAGGAGTTTTCATCTCCAGCATTTTTCCCGTTCTCTCGTGAATGACCCGGGTGACGCGTTTGAGCACGTGGTATTCTCCGCCGCAGTACGGAACTTCTTCGGCATCGAAATAAAGCCCACGATTGCGGTCTCGAATGTTTAGGGTGTCGAGAATTTCCTGGTATGGCCTGATGCGAACGAGTTCTCCTGGCTCGAGATCGAGTCTGCCTACGGGCGTGGGCTCGCCCTCCGGTATCGTCCCGTGTTTTCGCGGAAACGGATAACCTCGCCACAGAGGATAGAATCTGTCGTAGAGCCGACGCAACATCCCGGCCCCTCTGGGAGCTCGGTTGAGCGCTTGAAAGAAAAAATAGGCGGCTCCGCAAACCATCCGCCACAACCCGACATTGCCGGAGACAAAGTCCTCGATGTATTGACGAATATCCCACCACTCAAGGGATGTGGTCGCGTAAGGCAACCGCGTCGCCTGACAGACATATACGAGTTCGGCCCCGGCCGAGTGTTTCGTCTGCGTCTTGGCCCAAACGCTGGCTTCCGCAGTTTGGAAGGCCTCTGAGACCGCATTGTCCCGTGTGTCAATTGGTTGCCCCTGGCCGGCGGCACTCGGGAACTTGCCCACGATTGGCTTTAGCCACGCATCTTTCCAGAAGAGCAGGCAACTAGCCTGACAACCTCCGTGTGCGCTTCCATCACAACGCGTTTCAAGATGGACCGCACTCGCAACCCGGCGCCCGCGAACGGGAAAGACCGTGTCGCAGGTCTTGTGGGCCCGCTTATACACCTGAAACCTCTTACCACAGAATGCAAACATCTCGGGCATGAAGGGCATGCCATCGAGGCGTCCGTCGCTGTCGAGGGTCGCTAGGATTTCATCTTTGCTGCGAACTTCTACCCAATCGCCGGCTTTTAGTTTGGATGACTTCGACTTCATATTTAAGTTACGGTTCGAATCTCCTTATAACCGCCCCGTCAACCCTGAAGCATTCGGGAATTCTCGTTGCTGTTTCCACGGCTCAATGTTCTTTCCGCGCAACCACGAGACTGTATTGACCGAGCCCCGCATGTTCTTTGAGGCGCCGAAGGGTAGCCTCGATGCCCGGCCCAAAGGATTCATTCAAACGCGCCGAATTGACCAACCGCAGTATGCCAAGATTTCCGCGCGGCATAATCGTCGTAAAGAGTTCGATGGTAAGCCCAGCTTGGGCGACCAAGGCGCGTAGCTCAGAGCGCGAGAGCCAGCGAGACACAGGTCCGCTCTCCAACCTAATCGACGGCGTGCGTTGAATGCGGTCGTACACAAACCGGTTTATGGTGGTCAGCACCAGATAACCCCCGATCCGCAAGCTCTGAGCAATTTTCTTCATTGCGACCGACTGATCGCGGATACTCGAAATCGCATCGATACAGATGGCAAGGTCAAACGCCTGTGCGGGCAAAGGCCATTCATGAAAGTCAGCGGCTTCGTAGGTTGGAGGACTGGCACCAGAGAGAAGTGACATGTTGTTGCTCTTCTGTCGCGCCACTTCTATAGCTGCGGGAGAAATGTCCAGCCCGTGGTAGGTGGAATACACGAGCATTCGCGAGAGTGTTCCTGTTCCGCAAGCAATTTCCAGAAGACGAGCGCTTTTGTTTCGAGTGATTCCGTTGATGGCTGCCGCAGCTCGCGCAAAAAGCTCGCTCGAAACAGCATCGTTGTTGTCTTTGGTTCGGTGGGACGTGTTCCACAAGTCCCACCATGATTTCTCATCCATGTCGCGTGACCGATCAACTACTGGAGACGTGATAGCCATGTTCTGAAATGTCGAGTATTGAACTATTCTCCCGTAGTTGCTTCAGCTCCCACGACTGCCGATTAGGTCGGCATCCGCTGCCTTCCGGATCTTTTGCTGGATGACTTTCGGAAAACAATGTGCGATGCCGCGCACACCTCCCTCTGAACCTACATAGATCGTCGCCGCAGGCTCCCATCTGTCGTAAACATTTTGGATGTCGTATCTGAACAGGACAACCGCGGGGTGAAACGTGCCTTCAGCCAAGTTAAGATCTAACTCAAATGTGCAGATGTAAACGTCCCCCTGGTCCAAGTCAACGGTGTCGAGCCCTAAGCGCTCAGTAGAGGTATCAAAGACGTGTACGGATTTGTCGTTGACCATATACAGAGTAATAGACACCTTGCTGCAACGTTCAACCGCAGTCAGCTCAACGTCGATCCAGGCCTTCTGGCCGGCTCGAAACCTCATGCACTCTCCATCCTCATTGCGGACTCGTACACCGGAAATTCTTACCGGGCCAGAACTCGTCTCTCCCGTCTGCCTATCGGAGGGCTTTTGGAGATAAGTGGCAATGACATCCTCCGGCGTACCCATCGCGACGGTTCGTCCCTTTTCGAGCAGCAGACATTTGTGACAGAACTCGGTAACCGCTTTCAGGTTGTGGGAAACAAAGAGGACTGTGGCTCCGCCGCGGATCACCTCTTGCATGCGCTCGATGCACTTTTGTTGAAAAAGAGAGTCGCCCACGCTCAACACTTCGTCCACAATCAGTATGTCTGGATCAACGTGAGCAGCCACCGAAAATCCGAGCCTTGCATACATCCCCGATGAGTAACGCTTGACCGGCGTATCGATGAACTCTTCGATTCCGGAAAATGCGATAATCTGGTCGAGCTTCGATTGGATTTCGCGCTTGGTCATGCCCAGGATCGTACCGTTAAGAAAGACATTCTCCCGCCCCGTGAGGTCCTGGTGGAAGCCGGCCGATACTTCAATCAGCGCCGAAAGGCGTCCACTGACGACCATATGGCCTTTGGTGGGCTTCATAATCCGGCTGAGTATCTTCAATGCAGTGCTTTTCCCAGCGCCATTGTGGCCTATAATGCCAAAAGCTTCCCCGGCCTTCACCTCAAATGAAAGATCCTGAACTGCCCAGAATTCCCTCGTGTCCCCTTGACGGAGTTCCTGCTGCCGAAACATCTGTCCTGTCAGGGCGGGGAGCAGGTCACGCAAGGAGTTGTACATCTCACCCTTGCGGAACTTCTTGTAGACGTGCTCCATCCTGATGGCAATGTTAGACATCTGCTCTACCCTTCAAATACTTTCAGCGAAGCCTGGCTCCAGATGCTTAAAGAAAACGTACCCACCCAGAGAAATGAGCAGGGCACAAGCCAGGCTGTAAGCAAACCAAGGCAGATTCGGAGATTGGTGGTGGGCGACGCTTGCGCCGAAACCATCCAGAATGGGGCTTATCGGATTCACCAACAGCCATTTGCCTTTATCACCGAACATGGCGGCATCGTAGAAAACCGGCGTAAAGAAGATTCCGAAGGTGAGGAATACCTCGACAATAAATTTCACATCGCGGAAATAGAGGCTGGCGGCCGCCACAATCATTCCGATTCCCACCGCCAGCAGCACCATCGTCAGGAGCAGCGCCGGAACCCAAGCGAGATAGTAACTCCAACCGACCTGGAGTAAGAGTAGGAAGATGGTCAGAGCCAACGAGGCCACCACGAAATCAAAGAAACTGGCCAGAATGGCGGCGATGGGAAAAATCTCCTTGGGAAAATAAATCTTGGTTACCAAGTCCTTGTTGTTGATCAGGCTCAGGCAAGAAAACCGAATGCTTGAAACCAAGAATGCCCAGGGGAGTGATTTCACTGCCACGCTTGCGATATCCGCCGTCTTGAGCGGCGCGTGCGCAGCGATCGCATATGCATAGCGCACCACAACGCCGGAGAGAACGATCAAAGTCGGCATCAGGATGGCCCACATGAATCCCATGATCGATTGCTTGTACCGCACCTTGATATCGCGGTAGGCGATCATGTAGAGCAGTTCCCGATATTTGTACAACTCCTTTAGTTCTTCCGTCATTGATAACTAAGTCTCATGTCGGCTAGTTATATGCTCGATTCACCGGCTTCACCGGACGCCCATTCAAGTACTTATCAACTCCTTCGTCCAGAGCCTTGCGATAAATCGCATGGGCTTCGTACACGGCATCAACGGTTCGGTTGATGTCCGCATCAGTGTGGGAAAAACTCACTACAAATGAGGGTGCGATGATTCCCCGCCGAATCAACTCCTGGATGAACAGCGTGCGAAAGGCCTGTGATGGATTACGGTCTTGGTCGCGGGTTGCGTAAACCAGGTTGCAGGGCCGCCCAATTAGATCAAAGTAACCTTCAAGCCGGTTCTCAGCGATCGATCGGTTTACGAGGACGAGCAAGCGCTCCCCTTGCCTCCAGAGAAACTCAACCACGTTTTGATCCCGGTAGATGCGTATGGTTTCGAGCGAAGCCGCCAAAGCGTGGGTCTCCGCGCCGTGCGTAGTGGATAGTAGGAAAACCCTTGCCTGATCGTGGTCCAGACCGCCGAGTCGCATAATCTCCCGCTTGCCCATCAGGGCCGATATTGCGAACCCGTTCCCCATCGCCTTGCCAAAAGTCGACAAGTGGGGAACGAGGCCGTGAAATTTCTGGGCGCCCCCCAGGTGCCAGCGGAATCCCGTGATCATCTCGTCGAAGATAAGGATGGCTCCCCGCTCCTCGCACAGTTCCTTGACTTGATTCAGGTAGCTTACGGCCGGAGGAGTGATAGCTTCTGCTTCCAGCACAACACCAGCGATCTGGCCCGGATAGCGATCAAATAGCACTTGTAGGCTCTCAAGATCGTTGTAACGGAACTTCAGAGTCATTTCCTTGATCGCCTGAGGAACACCGGCACCCATCTCAGTGGTTCCGATGAACCAATCATCGATTGAGAAAAACGGTTGGTCACCGCAGATTGCGATCAGGTCGCGGCCCGTATAAGCCCTCGCCAACTTAACCGCGGCGGTCGTAACATCGGAACCGTTCTTGGCAAACTTCACCATGTCAGCCCCGTCGATGATCTCAAGCATCGCTTCGGCAAGGTCCACCTCAATCTTGGCCGGACGGGAAAAGTTAGTCCCCATCTGCATCTGCCTATAAGCCGCTTGCACAACCGGCTCAAACGCGTGCCCGAGCGTGACTGCCCGTAAGCCCATTCCGTATTCTATGAACTCGTTTCCGTCCAGATCCCACACGTGGCACCCTTTTCCGCGAGCAATAAATGCCGGGGCACTCACTGGATACTGGTCGTCACCTTTTGCATATGTGTGGGCACCGCCCGGGATCAGCCGGTGGGCCTTCGGTTGAAGGGCGCGCGATTTGGAAAAATCCTTCGGTTCGGAGGCCACGAGCGTCACAGGTGTCTCATTCTTTGTACTAGCCATTTACGCGCCTCTTGTTCACACCGCCGGATCAACAACGAGTTTTCGGGCGTAGAACCCCTCAGCGTAGCCGCTAGGGGAGTTCGACTCCATGCCACGGATCCTCATCAGACCCAGGAAAGTCTCGCGGTCGAACCACTGTTTATCTCGCTGAGATTCAAACGCCTCGAACAGATAATCAACCTTGCGTTCGTGTACCTGCGCCTCCAACGGAATGAACACGTTTGGCCGGCCCACGTCGCCATCGTACTTTGGAATCTCGTATTCCAGAATCAGATGGTTTCGAAATGTGTTCCAAGTGAGTTCGGAAACCAAGCGGTGGTCCTGGTGGGCATCCCCTTGACAGTGAGTGAAAATCAGATCTGGACTCACTTGGCCCTTCATCTCTTCAAAGAAGTCCTTCACTTCTCCACCGTGGTATGGCAGAAAACCGTCTCGGTAATCCTTGAGGATGACCTTTTTTTCGCAGCCAGCGGTAAACAACTCGGCGCCCTTTTCGGCTTCCTGCCGACGAACGCCTGACGCACTGAGAACTACCCAGTGAATCTTCAGACGAGGAAGAATCTTCTTGAACTGCAGCAGGGTCCCGCCACATCCAATCTCGATGTCGTCAGAATGCGCTCCAAGACAGAGAATAACGAAAGGATCGTTTTCCTTCCGGGGAAGATTCAGTTTCAGCATACGACTTCTCGCGCCGCGGGTTGACCATTCTTGTGGCCGTTCTTCCACAAGCGCCACGGGGCTGTGCCGGAAGCCTCCAGTTCATCTAGGATCTGCTTGTCCCGGAACGTATCCATGCATTGCCAAAAGCCAGAATAACGTTGCGACCAAACCCTGCCCTCGGAAATCATACGCTGAAAGGGCTCGTAAACCAGTTCCTCCCCCGCCCTTATGTAACGAAAGATGTCTTTCCGCAGCACGAAGTAACCCCCATTGACCCAAATGTTGGAGTCCTTCATACATTTGATTCCCTGGACGGAGCCGTCCTCATTCAGTTGTACTGTATCCAAGCTGCTCGACCGCGGCTGCACGGAGAGAAAAGATGCGTAGCTGTTACGCCGTGAAAAGTCTTCGATCATCTGGGGGAGATGGAAGTCGGTAAGGCCATCGCTGTAATTTGCGAGGAACATTTCCTCTCCATTCAGATGCGGCTCAACAAGCCGTAACCGGTCCGCAATGGTAGAACGCAATCCCGTATCGACGAACGTGATCCTCCAATCGTCGATGTCCCGCTGCATGAACTCCAGATTCCTTCCGCCATTCGAAAATATGAAATCGTTGGACACCGATTCCTCATACTGGAGAAAGTAATCCTTTATGACATTTGCCTTATAGCCCAGGCAGAGGATGAAGTCCTTGTGGCCAAAGTGGGCATAGTACTTCATGACATGCCACAGCACTGGCCGCGCCCCGATGGTCACCATGGGCTTCGGAACATCTTCCGAGTAGCCCCTGAGTCTCATTCCTGCACCGCCACAAAAAAGTACGACTTTCATAACTACCCCCTGCTCAGTACACATTCAGAATCGCCAATGTGTTTCATCTTGCGCCACAATTCATTCAAGCTATCGAAGGAGAGCGTGCATATTTCGACTCTGTGCCATCGAGGTACAACGCCATCGCCTCTTGGGGGAGGTGAGATAAATCGGTTGCCCTAAGATAGTCGCCCATGGTCGTCCCGGTACAAGCGGAGTCGACGTTGGGCGCTCCGACCCGACCTAACACATCATCGAGATGCACAGTCCGAAAGTCGATGCTGTAGCGAGTAACGCCGGAACTGTTGGGCACCGTTGAATGCAACTGCGCAGCTGAGAACTGATAAGCCCCTCCAACCGGACAAACCATACGAACCTCGGGTTCCAATTCGATGGGCTCCTCAGGATGCGGTTGGACCCGGGTGTCTGCCTTGACGTGCTGAGCAGCGTTGTGCCGGCTGTCCGCATTCCACTTGTGGTAGTTGTACTGGCTCGAACCGTTCTTGATGGGCTGGCTCCAGTAGCATGGATGGAGCGCCATGCAGTTGTCAGCTCGTACCTCATAGGCCGGCATCCACCAATTGATCTGGCAAAACGGCGCCGAATACCACGTGTCTCGATGGGCATGAAACGCATAGGCGATGCCTGACTTCAAATAGTCTCCGGGAAACGCAGTGCGCAAGCGCGGAACGTCGAAATAGGTTTTGTCGAGGTCGCAACCCAGTTCCAACAGCATTCCGCGGATATGCCTCTTGGCGTCGGGGTGGTGAATAAACCTGGGTTTGACTACGCCAAGAATCTCAGCACACTTCTCTGCCGGGAGGCTTTCGTGCACCTTGAGCGGATCCCGCGGGTAAAATGCTTCCTCAACCAATTCACGGGCCAGACGGCAAAGATCGAGGGCGCTTGGGCTAGGTGAATGGACAAAAATCGCCCCCCGGTACAACTCCGAACGCCGTTGGTCATCGCTCATCTTGGAATCTGCGTAGATGTTCATCCGAGTTCTCCCGTCTTAATTGATCGTTACCCGCGGAATCGGCACAACAAAGCGCCCGCCCCATTCCCGGATGAACCTCAACTGCTCCATGATCTCGTCTTTCAGATTCCAAGGCAGGATTACGACATAGTCAGGCTTGGTCTCGCGGATCCGATCCGGGTGGTAAATCGGGATGTGACTACCCGGTAGGAATCGACCCTGCTTATAGGGGCTACGATCCACGGTGTACCCGATCAGGTCCTTCCCAATCCCGCAGTAATGGAGCAGCGTCGCACTTTTGCCTGGTGCGCCATACCCCGCTACTGACTTGCCCTCGCGCGCGGCGGTGAGCAGGAAATTCACGAGCTCCCACTTGACTTGTTTCACCTGCAGGGCAAAGCCCTCGTACCCCTCCGCCGAAGCCAACCCTGCTCTTTCCTCTTCGGCGATCAAAGCTTGAACAGCCGGCTCGACATAGTGCGTTCGGTCTTCCGCTCGGCAAGCGTAAACGCGAAGGGAGCCGCCGTGAGTTGGTAGCTCTTCCACGTCGAATACTTTCAGGCTGTGAGCTTTTAGAATCCTCCCCGCAGTGAGCAATGAGAAATACGAGAAATGTTCGTGGTAGATCGTGTCGAACTCATTGTGTTCTATCAGCCGCAAAAGATGAGGAAACTCCAGCGTTAAGACACCTCCCGGCTTCAGCAGGATCTTCAAGCCTTCCACAAAATCGTTCAGGTCCGGGACCTGTGCCAGTACGTTATTGCCGAGAACCAGGTCAGCGCAACGCCGTTCCGCCGTCAGTTCTTTCGCTAGTTGCGCACCGAAGAACTGCACCAGCGTGGGCACGCCTTTCTCTACCGCTACTCTTGCCACATTCGCCGCTGGCTCAATTCCCAATACCGGGATGTTCCGTTGGACAAAATACTGGAGCAGGTAGCCGTCGTTGCTGGCGACCTCGACTACGAAACTCTGGCTGCCCAGACTGAATCGCTTCGTTATTTTGTCGCAGTAAGTCTCACAATGTTTGAGCCACGAGTCCGAGTACGAGGAGAAGTACGCGTAATTGCTGAATATATTCTCAGGGCTCTCGTATTGTTCCAGCTGCACCAGGAAGCACTGGTCGCAGACATAAACGTGAAGCGGATAATACATCTCGCCTCGTCTGAGATCGGCCGATGACGGATACGTTTCACACAGCGGGGACATCCCCAGATCAACAAAGGTGCGCTGCAGGCTCGCCCCGCAAAAGCGGCACGGCCTGGTAACAGCCTGCGTCTGGATATCGAAAGGAAGCGTTGTCGTCGTGGTCATCTGTGCTTTCGGCCTTGCGGTTGCATCAAGCACTGACGGTCGTCTCGGCAGGCTGCCTGATCCAACGAAGGGAAGCATCCAACTGCCCAGCTTTCTGGAGGCGCTGAATGTGACTGATGCGGACATAGCGTCCGTGTTCCATATCCTCGGCGTGGAGATCCGTGGCGCGATAGGCATCGTAGAGTTCCTGCGCCCCTTTGCGCGCGGTCCACTGCGGCTGGAAGTTCGGCAGCACGCGACGGATCTTGTCGCAGTTGATGCGGTAGCAGCGTTTATCCGGGCCGCCGCCGGGAGCGTATTCGATGTGGCAGCCGGGAACGGTTTCTGCCACAATCTCAGCCAATTCGCAAATACGGTAGTTTTCCTCCGTCAAGCCGACATTGAAGACCTGGTTATGAATAGCATCTCGCGGCGCTTCCAATACCGCGAGCATCGCTGCCACAAGATCGCGAATGTGTGCAATGGGACGCCAAGGCGTGCCATCGCTCTTGATATACACTCGGCCGGTCGTGTATGCAGCTGCAACCAGATCATTCAAGACTATGTCCAGGCGCAGACGCGGAGAGACGCCGTACGCTGTCGCATTTCGCATGTACGTCGGGCTGAAGTGCCGATCCGCCAGTGGCGCTATATCGCGCTCGACCAACACCTTGGACTCGCCGTAAGGAGTCACGGGGTTGAGCGGCGCGGTCTCGTCGTGGAAGGCGTCCCCGGCAGCTCCGTATGTACTGCATGACGACGAAAAGACGAACCGCTTTACCCCCGCCGCCTTCGCCAATTCCGCCAGCCGGACCGAGGCGCGGTGATTGATGTCATAAGTGAGTTCGGCGTCGAGGTTGCCTAACGGGTCATTCGACAACGCGGCAAGGTGTACAACTGCGTCGAAGCCTTCGAGGTCTGCCGTCGTGAGATCTCGCAGGTCTTTTCGGGCCTCCGGAATCTCCGTGGCCATTTCCCCAAATTCGCAGCCCGCGAACAGGTCTGCGTCCAACCCAATCACGTCGTGACCCGCCGAACGCAGAATCGGACCGGCAACCGCTCCGATATAGCCTTTATGCCCGGTTAACAGAATTCTCATAGAAGCTTCATGAAAGTCAGTTTTCAATCGAGAGCGACGGCGCGCCTCCCCCGAGCTCGTTGCGCAACTGACGCATCATCTGAATCTATTGCCTGCGTGGCTCCATCGGCGCTCTCCTGGACTACGGAAAGCAGACCGTTATCACGCAGTATGTCTGCCGCGTCTCTGATCGCTGTGAACGGCAGGCCAGAACGCGCTGCAATGTCCAGCAAGGAGTGCTCCCCGTCCGAAAGATTCAGCACCCACAGGCGCTCGTTGATCTCCATTTCAATGGCTTCGCCGCCGGTTGGCCGATAGAGGCCGCGCTTCCCCAGTTGTGGTTCGCAGTAAGGGCTCAGGTTGCGATATCGGCGATTTGTTTCCAGCACGTCCACAACAGCAGCGCATACCCGAAGCGATCCTGATAGTTGCGACGGTTGGATAAAGTCGAGATTGTCGGCAGAAGTGTGATACTCCGGAAACGTACCCCACACACTCCGCATCAGGCACCCCACCGGAAGATTGAAACCTGGTGAGCAGTATTGGCGCTCGTCGTAGCCATAGGGTGAGAATTCCAGAATCTCTGAGGGTTCACCGCAGTGGCGGAGAACGTGCGTCACAGCCTGGTCAATCTCCGCGTTTCCTTGGCGGCTCTTTTTGTAATGAAATCCGCCCGCATCTCCGATGCCGGTCAACACCAGTCCGTGCCGGATGCGTCCGACACGCTCCCGGTTTTGCGCCAGCCACGTGATAGCCCCAATCGTACCGGGGACGAATAGGAAACGATACGAGTAGCGAAGATCGCGTCCAGACAGAAGCTCTGCCAAAGCAGTTGCCACCGTCATGCCAGAGAGATTGTCATTCGCCAGCGAGGGATGACACGCATGACACGAAATCAAGACCTCATCAGTTGAGCTACCGGGCAGATAGCATTCGCCGTACGTCAGGTGACCAGCTTCGAGCGAGGAGTCTATGCACACTTCGTAGTCGCCTTCCTTGAGAGCCATCATCTGGTTGTGCGACAGGCAGAATCCCCAATTTTCTTGATAGTAAGACGTTCGATAAGGAATCCAGTCAGGATGCGCGGGAAGCGTGTACAGGTGCGGCTTAAGCTCGCTGAGCGACACGGTAGCGCGGATCGGCGTACTGTAATTTAGCACGTGCAGGTTGGACTGATAGAAATCGACGATTCGTTTCCCTTGAGCATCCTTTATATATGCGTCCCGGATGTTCCACTCTTTAGGCACGGTCCAATCGAAGACCGGGGTTCCAGTGGGTACTTCGGAGATCTGCAGCGAAATCCGATTCTGGATCATTGCCAAAGTCCGCCGAATTCCATCCCCGGTAATGCTGCGGCAGATTGGATGAAGTTCCGCCGCGAAGCCATGCAGGTCCTGGCCAACGTTCGTCAAGCCTTTCTCGTCGAGGTCCTTTAGGAGGTGCATTTCACAGCCTCAAAATTCGGATACGTCCGGTCCCGTTCGGAAATCACTTCCACTAGTCCTGGCCAAGCAATCTGGAATGCCGGATCGTCCCACCGCACTCCCCGGGACAGTTCCGCATGGTAGAACTCCGACATCTGATAGAAAACCTCGGTCTCGTCCTCTAGCGTTAGAAATCCATGCCCACAGCCCTCTGGTATGTACACCATGTTGCGCTTGTCGGCCGCAAGAACAACCGCGATCCAATCCTTGAACGTCGGTGACTGCGGGCGCAGATCGACGATCACATCGTAAATCGCTCCTTTAGTACAGCGCACCAGTTTGGCCTCTTGAAACGGAGCGTCTTGATAATGGATCCCTCGCAACGTCCCCTTTCTCGCATTAAAAGATACGTTGCATTGCACAACTTTAGGATTCAGTCCCTGATCTTCAAACTCTTTCTGGCACCACGAGCGCGCGAAAAATCCGCGCCCATCGCTATTGAGTTCGAGATGAATCTCGAACACTCCCGGTAGCTTGGTCTCATGAAAGGTCATGGGACTTAATGCCAACCGCTTCTAACCTAGGTGCCTGTACAAGACCCGACCGGCCGTGCACAAAGCAGCGTCCGGCAGGCTGAATATTGTCTTCCAGGATCCTAAAAACCCGAGGGCGGTAGCGACATCTCTTCCCTCTGGATTCGTGTAGCGGTAGTATGTCAACAACCTTCTTGTTGTTCCGAGCCTGTCCTTGAAAGCAATCAGCCCCCGGTTATCCCAGTCGGAACGCCCAAAATCGATTTTCTCCGCCCCTGAAGCTTTGCTTTCTTCAATGAGCTTCCAGAACAGGAATGGCATGCCGCCGAGGCTGTGGAGTCTTGCTTCTGAGCACCCGTACTTAAAAGTGACATCTGACCCATGTCGCAGACTCAGGATAGATGCGATTGCAGCACCATTCTTCCGAGCCACCCTGATCTGGACGTTACCACCCATGCACTCGATCAGATTCCGGAACCAGGTTCGCGGTTGGGGCAGCAACCGATGACGCCGCCGGGTGACCATCAGCAACCGATAAAACTCGTCCAGTAATTGGTCCGAGGTCCCCACTTCGTAAGAGAGTCGTTCCCGTTCTGCCCTCCGGATTTTTCGTTGGAACGAATTCTTGTGCATTTGTTGAAAGATTTGCTCCAGGGTCGGCGTCATGTCGAGCTCATGAAAGCAGTATGAGCCCTCAGGTTGCAGAGCGTAGCCTAAGTCTTGAGCGGACAGCAGTGGGCGATACTCCACATACCTCCACTGCCGGCGGTCGCATTCCACTCGCAACCAATTCATGAACTCCGCTGCATCATCGCCTTTGTCTATAAGGGGTTCGCAATGGTCTGCGAAAGGCAGCGACACCAGACGAGTCCCGGTCATCCAACTGGAGACGCGGCACAGAACAATGCCATCGCTCAGTGGTTTGCCCGGAGCCGCACTGGTGAGCACGAACGGTTTGTACCCATACGTGCGAGCTAATGCTTCGAGCCAACCACGTTGATGAAATGCCGATGCGCGCGGGTGGCGTACAACCAGGTCAGTCCAACGACTGTCTGAAAGCGGGTTTATGATGTTGATGTTCACTGTCTTCTGTAAATGTCGAGTCGAAAGTGCGGTCTGCCCTTCACTATCTTGAAGAAGGAACTTCAGAGTGCGGAACAGGTTCCTTGGTCGCGATGTGAGCAAGGTTCGGGTGAACTGTGTCTTGGCCTTTCCGATCCGTGCCGACGCCTTCGGTACCTTCCGTCCCGCGGGTTCCGTGCCGCTTCGCCTTGAGAGATTGATGGCGGCATTCTACGATTAGCCCTGCATTTACCCAGACCTTGAGTTTGCGTTCAAATCGCAGGCGCGGATTCACTGCCGCCATCCATTGGAATGTCCATCTTCCTAATCTGCGAAAGAGATAGAACGGAATTCCGCAGATCGACCACCTGCCATCGTAATGAATCCCTGACTCACGGAGGTCCGCGCGAGCTTTGTCGAACCACCAAGCCAGGTAATACTCTTTCTGAACCCGTTTCTGTGGCACCAAGTGATACACGACGGCGGACGGCTCGTAACGCAGCTGTTCTCCTGCAGTCATTAGCCGCCGGCCAAATTCGGCGTCTTCATTTCGGATCTCGGTGCCGGGACGGGGGCCCAGGTCAGTTCGAAACCCACCGTACTTGTCAAACACTTTCTTTTGAAAAGCCATGTTGGTGCCGAACGGGGTTTCGGTGAGCACAGCGGGTTCGGCGCCGAGGTCGAAAAGAGCAAGGGGGCCTGACACATACCAGCCCTCGGGCGGGAGCCATGAGGGAACAGAGCAGGCCCACTTCGGAAGAATGCGGCCCCCCGTGCCCACCCATTCGCCATTCTGTAATGGAGCAGTCAGATTCTGCAGCCACGTCGGCTCAACTGTGACGTCATCGTCCATGAATGCCAGCACGTCGCCCTTAGCTCCTGCAATGGCAGTGTTCAGGGCGTACGACTTCCCCTGCCGGGGTTCGCACAGATACCGGAAGCGGGCAGGGTACCGACGGTCAAAGTCCTCGACTACCTCCCGTGTTTGATCAACGGAGTTGTTGTCAATGACCAAGACTTCCCATTCGACCGATTCTGGCAGTTTTGAGACAGCAACGCTGTCCAGCGCCTTCGCCAAGAGCTCACAGCGATTGAACGTGCACAAAATGACGGTAACCTTCATCGTACGCTCTGATTACACCTGGGGTCGCCGAACCGATCCAGGAACATCTTTACAAGTCTCTTGGCTTACACTAGACCCAGTCGCCGCCGCAACGGCTTTAGGCGGTCGACACGAAGAAGAGCATGAAACCTCCCCGCCAGTTCCGTTCTCGCTGAGAACTCTCTTGAACGCTCTTTGCTTACTGAAGGCTCGCTGATAGGCAGCGAGCAGATGCCGAACTGAATGCTCCCATGCCAACTCCCTTTCAACCCGTGTGCGCCCGAACTCCCCCATCCTTACTCTTTCATCAGGGTTGTCCACCAACCAGAGGATCTTAGCGGCAAAATCGGCCACCTGGTTCTGTGTATCGGCATACAGAGATGCGTCCTGGGCGCTGATTCGTCCTTCGGATAAGTCGAACTGAACGATGGGCTTGCCCAAGGCCATGTATTCCATGATCTTGATCATTGTGGAAATATCGTTCATCTCGCATGGCTTGTCCGGATTGACACAGATGTCTGCGGTGGAAAGAATCTCCAATAACTGTTCGTCAGGGACTCTTCCAGTGAAATTGACGGTGTCGGCGAGCCCTTTGTCTCGAGCCATCTGCCGAAGTCCCGCCAATCCAGGCCCTCCGCCGACACAAGTAAAATGAATGTCGTGTCGCCCCAAGGTCTTGAGGTGCAGCGCGACATCCAGAAGGATGTCCAAGCCCTCTTGACTGCTCATATTCCCGACGTACCCAACCAGGAAAGGCTTGCCATACTTCAGACTTGGATTGGAGGGTACGGGACGAAAGGTTTCCAAATCGGGTCCGTTGCGAACAACGAACACATCCTCCGGAGCAACGCGACCTCTCGTTACGGCGAGACGTTCGTAGCTGGCGTTGGTGGCCATTACAACGTCGCTGAAGCTGTAGGTCAGCTTCTCCAGCAACATCTGCACTTTGTAGAAGAGCCCGCGTTTGCCGTATTTCGAAAGATAAAGCTCGGGATTCGCATCGTGGTGGTCAAAGATGTACTTGACGCCGAACAGCTTGAACGGCAGCGCCACTAGGAAGATGTCGTCGGGAGGGTTACAGCCCTGAATGACGTGAAATCCACGCCGCAGATAAATCCACCACGCGTACCAAAACTGCCAAAACAGTGCGGAACTGTATTCTCGCAGGTATCCGAGTGGGCTATTCCCGTCCTCGGGCATTGGATGGCGATAGATGTGGATACCATCGATGACCTCGTGTCCCAGTTCGTAACCCTTGTCTTGAGGAGACAACACTGTGACTTCGTATCCGGCATCATGAAGTGAGCGGGCTTCCTTGAACACCCGCGTGTCGAAAGGAACAGGCGCGTTCTCGACGATAATCAGGATTTTTTTCTTCAATGTAAAAATCTCTTTCGGCCTAAAGCAATTGATAGAGTCCTGCCAGGGCACAGAGCATCGTCGCCTGACCCCAGTGCAGCGTGGGGGTCTTGTTAACCAGCCACGACGAATAACGACGGTAGTAGAAATACCCAGTGTGGTCTTGCATGTGTGTGATCGTCCATCGCGCGACCTTTGCTGCTAATATCAGGCTCTCTGGGTCCAGGTCGTGGAAGAAAACGAGGGTGTCGATGGCTTGGGAACTGCACTGAATGTCAAGAGGGAGCGTCTTGTAGTCGTAGTATCTTGGTGTTCCATCCGGAAGGAAAAAGGTCTTTTTCCAGTACTCGTATCCGCTCATCATGTTCTGGTTGAAACGGTCATCGCCAGTGCTTTGCATGTAGTGCTTGAAGCAGTCCAGAACGTAAGCCGTGTGGAAGTTGTCAACCCAGTGCAGATTCGCTTTTTCGCCGTAGTACCAAGATGAGTCGGACCTTTGATGTTGGGCCGTGTACTGAATCGCCTTCTGTGCCAATTCCCGGTAGGACTCTTGGCGGGTGTGAGAATAAGTCCGAGCGAGCAAACTTGCCCCTAACGTATTGGCATTGTGGACTTGGCTATTCTTGCCCGGAACGTAGGTGAAGCAAACCCCTTCTCCATCGGGAAAAGTCTCGAGATCGAGAAGAATGTGCTCGCATGCGCTTATGGCGACTTGCAGGTAGCGGTCCCTTTGAAAGTGATCGTACGCATCTAGGAAAGCGTGGCCGATCAACGAAGTCCACACCACAGTGGGCACCCCCTTGGGCAGATAGAAGCTTCGTGATTGATAGTCGAAATGGTTGCCCCAGCACGCTCCGCTGTAACCCGATGACTTGTTTTCAATCAACCACTGCAGAGCCGACTCCGCTTTGTCCCCCCATACCTGGTCGCGAGTCGTTTCGTGAAGGCGCATAAAGCCTCGCGCTAGAAAGCCCATTCCCTTGCTGGAGTGTTCCTTGGAAACTCCCAACACGGGACGCAAGTTCAGAGGAAACCGTCTCACCCCTTGCTGCAGTACAGTACGCAGGAAATTGGTTTCGAAAGTAAGTGGACGTACAAATCGGGCACTGAGGCCGTCGAAAGTGTCGTAGCCACGGTAGTCATTCTCTTCCAGCCAGTGTGAGAGTCGCCCAATCGACTCGTAGATCATTACCTTTGAGGCTGTGGTCGAATCTTGAGCCACACGCTGCTCACCAGCAGATGCCGTCATAATTGCCATTCTTGCTGCCCCCTTCGATAACTCGTACAAAATCTACTAGGAATTGATCGTCGCGTAACCGCTCCGGCACTGCTTTGAAGTCGGGGTCCTTGTTGCCGATTACGATGGTCTGAGCGTGATTCAGGACTGCGTCAATGTCGCCGACCATAAGTTTAGAAATATGCGGAATGTGGTTGAGAATGAAATCCCGGTTCGCGCCAACCAAGCTCGCAATATTCACGTTCCTGTCATAGAGGCGCAAGTCATATCCCTTCCCGATGAGGCGTTCGATGACTTCGATCAAGGGGCTTTCTCGCAAATCATCGGTCCCCGCCTTGAAACTGAACCCCAAAATACCCACGCGTGTGTGCCCCTTCTCTGTAATGAGCTGCACGCCCCTTGTGATCTGTATCTCGTTGCTGGGTAGAATGGACGTGAGAATCGGCAGCTGCAAATCGTGCATTTTGGCCTGATAGGACAGTGCTCGAAGATCCTTAGGTAAACAGGAGCCTCCGAACGCAAAGCCCGGCAACAGGTAGGCAGAAGAAATATTGAGCTTTTGGTCCTGACAGAAGATCCTCATGACCTCATGAGCATCGAGACCTAGAGATCTGCAGATATTGCCGATTTCATTGGCAAACCCGATCTTGAGGGCATGCCAACTGTTGTCGACGTATTTGACCATCTCAGCGGTCTCTAGAGTTGTCCTGATCAGCGGCGCCTCCAGCTTTTTGTAGAGCGTCGCTAGCATGTCTCCACTGGCT
This sequence comes from uncultured Acidobacteriota bacterium, assembly GCA_963715675.1. Classification (GTDB taxonomy): domain Bacteria; phylum Acidobacteriota; class Terriglobia; order Terriglobales; family Acidobacteriaceae; genus DASVWZ01. The sequence goes on along the minus strand of OY970265.1, from coordinate 4,682,026 downwards.
TGATCCAATTCACCGATGACGGTCTTAGGAGGATAGCGGAAGTCTTTCACCGCAGAACCCTCGCGCAGAAATTCGGGGTTGTTGCAGACGCCAAAGTCAACTCCGGCCTTCTTTCCCGAGAATTCCTCTAAGGTGGGAATCACAATCTTGTGCATCGTGCCCGGCAAGATGGTGCTGCGGATCACGACGGTATGGCGCGCACTCTTGGTCTTGAGTGCCTCCCCAATCTGTTCGCAAATCCGTCGGATATATCGCAGGTCGAGATTGCCGTTGGCCTGGCTTGGTGTCCCGACGCAAACGAAGGACAGTTCTGTCTCGCGAATCGCTTGCGCGGAGTCGCCAGTCGCGCGCAGACGCCCCCCCTTGACGGTCGACTCAATGATCTCACTGATGTCAGCTTCGACAATCGGTGACCGTCCTTTGTTGATCAGGTCGGCTTTGGTGAGCACGGGGTCGACACCGATGACCTCATGCCCGTCGCTGGCGAGACATCCCGCCGAAACCGTGCCAACATAACCCAATCCAAAAATGCTAACTCTCAAGATGTGTACCTTCCTCTTGTGGCTATCCGACTTAGAAATTGCTGCTAATGAGTCTAAAGTGTAATGCACCCTCCTAAACTAGACACAAAGGGCCTCGATATAAGTTAGGGGTTGCGGTTGAGTGAGCACCAGCCGGGTCGCGGCGGGCGTTCGGTTCTTGAGTGACTGATGAGGCCGCTGATGATTGTACTGGTGGATCCAGCGGGCGATGGAATCGCGGGCCTGATCGAGCGACTGGTATTCGTTGAGCCAAACCTCCTCTTCCTTGAGCGAGCGGTGGAAACGCTCGATACGTCCGTTGCCTTCGGGATGGTTGTAGGCGGTTCGGCGATGAGTGATGCCGAGCTGCCCCAGGGTAGCGATGAAGCGGGCACTGGTGAACTGGGTGCCGTTGTCGGTCGTCAAAGTCAAACCCTTTCTACTAGGATCGCAAGGCAAAACCTCTCGCAGGGCGCGGTGGAGCGCGGCCAGAGCGTCCTGGGTGCGGCAGCGCAGGCTCAAGTCCCAGCCCACGATTTCGCGGGTGCAGCAGTCCAGCGCCGAGACCAGATACGCCCAGCCGGTCGCAGGACCGGCCCACACCTTGGTCATGTCCATCTGCCACACCTGGTCCGGTCGCGAGACGTTCACCGTGCTCCAGTCTTTTCTGCGCGTCACCCGGAGACGGCGGCTGCGTACCAGCAGGCCGCGTTCGCGCATCACGCGCAATACCCGCTTGCGGTTCAGCTTCAACCCACTCACCTGTTCCAGCCACCATTGCACCCGGCGATAGCCATACACTGGCTTTTCGCCGCAGACCTCGACGATGCGTTCGTCGTAGCGGCGATCGGCGCGCGACCTGCGTGCCTGCCGGCGATAATACAGACTGGAGCGGCTGATCTCCAAGGTCTCCGCCACCAGTTGGGCGGTTTGTCCTGCGGCCACCAACTGGTGGGCTTGCGAATGAACCTGGCCACAGCTCATTCGCCCAGAACGTTTTTTAGTATGTCGATCTGCACGTGGGCCTTGCCCAGGCTGCGCTCCAGTTCGCGGATGCGCTTGCGCTGTTCCTCGCCGCCATGGGGCGCAGCGGCTTTCCCGCCCAACGCGGCTACCGCCGCTTTTTCGGCTTCCTCTTTCCAGCGGTAATAGAGCGTGGCGGCGATCTGGTGGGTGCGACAGGTCTCAGCAATGTTGCCGCTCTTCAGACCCTCGATCACGATGGCAAACTTCTCTTCGGCACTTCTCTGCACTTGCGCTTTTCTTGGCATCTCGCCTCCTGGCGGAGGCCCTGAATCATACCTTATGATCCTGTCCAGTTTCACAGGGGTGCATTACAAAAGCGAAACCTGCGATTTGCCCCCAAATTGGGCTTCGGCGTGAATACGTACCTCAGGGTCGCCCGGACTTAAACGTTCTGCTTCAGGGGAGTCTAGTTACGTTTAGGCGCTATTTGCTCCGGCCGTCCTGTGCATATATGACGCTTCGCTCGCCCGCGAGTGATTTGTCATACTGTTCCTCGGGTTCATAGACGACCACGTGGCTTCCTCGGTTCGAAAATGAGAATGGGATGCACAACAGCTTTTTCAACCTCACCCTTAACGCCTGCCGCCGCTCCGGCGGGACGAAAAACAGCATGAAACCTCCCCCGCCAGCTCCCAACAACTTGCCCCCGAGGGCACCGGCGCTAATGCCAGCCTCGTAAATCTCATCGATGCTGGCGTTTGAGATCTTTTGCGTCAGCGTTCTTTTTATTTTCCAACTCTCGTGCAGCAATCGACCAAATTCATCCAAAGGGCGATCAGCACTCCCAATAATAGCTTCCGCCTCATCAACCAACTGAAGCATCGTATCTAACTCCTGCTTTTTGTGAGGCGTCATTCTCAGCTGCTCTTGTGCGATTTCAGAGGCAAAGCGTGAGAAACCCGTAAAATAGAGAGCCAGGTTTTGCTCGAGCTCCGCTAACCTGTTTGGCGAAGCCAGCATCCGCCTTACCTCGATCGAACCATCGGTATCGAAATTGATGCGATTGAAGCCTCCATAAGCGGCGCTGACTTGGTCTTGTGCACCAACGGCCTCTTGAAGCAACTCCTGCTCTACGTGTATAGCTTCCGCGGCAAGCGCACGCTTATCGCGCATCTGATTCTTGAGCGCATAGAGGCCAAGGAGAAGCCCCACTGTAAATGCTGAACTCGTACCCAAACCGCTGCGGGCAGGCAAATCCGCTACGTGGTGAATCTCAACCCCGTCATCGATTCCGACGAACTGTAGGCATGCACGCACCGATGGGTGCTGAATGGCATCATTTCTGTCAACGTTTTCGATCTTCGAGTATGAGATGCGACTGTGGTACTCGAAGAAGGGTGGCAACCGTCGACAGGTGATGTAGCAACACTTGTCGATCGTCGTCGACAGTACCGAACCCCCATACTGGCGGTACCAAACAGGATAATCGGTACCACCCCCGAAGAACGAGATCCGAAGCGGAGTGCTAGTAATGATCATGTGTGTAGTTTTCTATGGCCGTGGCAGAAGCTGACAGCATCTGGCCCATAGCGATATCAAATTGCCGGAAAAAGATATCGTTGCCGCTACTTCGCGGGAATTGCGACCATGGGCTGAGCCTGCGTGTTTCATCCTCATCGATTGCTCTGCACCACGACGGTTCGTTGACGATCGGGACCGGTCTCTTCCAGTCGCAGTATCTGGTGAACTGCTTCGAGGAGTGACCGTGCAAGCACCTCGGCGTTACCATCTGCGCCAGCATCGCCTCTCAGAATTCTTGCGGTTTTGCATCGGGCACTTCTGCCAGCCTCAACATCCTTCTCCGAATCGCCGATCATCCAAGAAGATGTCAAATCAACTTGGTGTTCACTCGCCGCGGCGAACAGCATGCCGGGTTCGGGCTTGCGGCAACCGCAAGGCGGCTGTTCCTCGTGAGGACAGTAATAGACTCCATCGATCTTCGCGCCCACTGCTCCTAGCTCGCGGCACATCCGCTGATGCATGGCATCCAACTCACCCGTGGTCACCAACCCTTTTGCAACACAACGCTGGTTGCTAACGACAATCACGCGGAAGCCGGCTCGGTTAAGCAGACCAATAGCCTCAATCACCCCTGGGATAATGTGCATTTCCTCCCAGCGGGTTATGTACTCGTCTTCGGTCGGGGCTTTTCGATTGATAACGCCGTCACGATCTAGAAACACGGCTTTGTTCATGAAATATTGTCTCTTCCACTAGCTCCGAAATGATGTGACCGATCAAAATGTGGCACTCCTGGATGCGCGGCGTCTCGTTCGATGGGGCACAAATGCAATAGTCTACGGCGCTCTTGAGTTTACCGCCGACGCGCCCGGTCAATGCGACTGTGCGCAAGCCAATTTTCCGGGCTGTCGAAAGACCGTGAAGCACATTCGACGAATTGCCGCTGGTCGAAATGCCGATGGCCATGTCCCCCTGGCGGGCTAAGGCTTCAACCTGTCGCGAAAAGATTAGGTCGAACCCATAGTCATTGCCGATCGCTGTCACACATGAGGTGTTCACGGATAGGGCCAATGCAGGTAAAGCGGGCCGATCGAATGCAAAGCGTCCTACAAACTCAGCAGCGATGTGCTGAGCATCTGCCGCACTTCCGCCATTACCAAAGAGAAGCACCTTGTTCCCGTTGTCGACGGCGTCGACCAAGAGTTCGCTGACTTTGGCAATCACAGACACCAATTCGGCGTTTCCGAGCAAAAGCTCCTTCACGGCAATTGATGCCCGAATGGAGGTGCTCACGCGCTGCTCAAAATCGCCAGTATTTCTCATTTCAGTCTCCCGCGGACTACTACTAGCACACCAACTGAGTTCTACTGAGCAGATTCACGATGTTTCGATGCCGCTTCGTTCAAGGAATCGCAAAGCTGCTGAGCGCGCACGTAGTCGGCCGGCGTACCTATGTCGATGAACATTCCGTGCTGCTCCTGCGCATATACTCCCTGCTCGAGCACCTGGGGAAATATGTCTTTCTCCAAACTCGCTGGCTGTTCCGGGATGCATTGAAGAACAGCACGATCAAAGACGTAGACCCCACCGTTCACCAATCCAGGTACCTCCCTGCCAGTTTTCTCCGCAAAACCTCTGACTCGGCCGTCCGCGTCGACGTTCACAGTTCCGTAACGGTTTGTGTTCTCCACCCTCAGGACAGCGAGCGTCACCATTGCGTTGTGGCTTCGATGAAACGCCATGAAGTTATGGAAATCAATTTCAAGGAACGAGTCACCGTTCATCACTAAGAATTCAGAATCATCTTTGAGATAGTGCTGTGCCAGTTTTACAGCGCCGGCGGTGCCAAGGGGTTGCTCTTCCCTAGAGTATTCAATCGCAACGTCCCAAGCCTGGCCATTACCGAATTCACTTTCAATCTGTTCTGCCAGGTAGCCCGTACACATCACTAGATGATTGATTCCCTGCGAACGAAGCTGGCTAACCAGTAACTGAAGGAAGGATCTCTTTCCGACCGAAGCCAGCACTTTAGGCGCGGAGGGTACGGCAGAGCGCAAGCGTGTTCCCAATCCGCCGACCAGCAGAACAGCTTTGACATCGTGTATGGCGCTTCTTGTCACTAAGATCACACTGCCGCAGTTTGCTGACGTTACATTATCCGATCCCAGTACTCCAACATCGACTTGAGAGTCTGCTCGATCGAGAAGATCGGCGTCCAACCCGTATCCTTGCGGATCTTATCGGTTCTGCCGAAGATGATCTTCTCATCGGAAGGCCGCATCAGGTGTGCCGCAGGCCGTATCTCGGCCTTTACACCCGATAGCCGAATCGCCGTTCGCAGCAGTTTGCCGATCTCGTGGGTCGACGTTGCGCAAAGGTTATACGCCTCGCCGCGTTCTCCGTTGAGGGCTGCGAGGTAAAAGCCTTGTACTGCATCGTTGACATCGAGAAAAGCGCGACGTGGTTTCAAGTTTCCGACATCGATAACCGGTGGCTGCAGGCCCTTCTTGATCCGAATGATCTGGCGTACGAAATCCGAGGGCGCATCATTGGTCTTCCCCGGGCCGGTAGTGTTGAACAGTCGCAGGTTGACTGCCGGGATTTTGTAATCGAGGAAATATTCCCGCGCCAGTAACTCCAGGCATACTTTGCTGATGCCGTACGGATGCAGAGGTCGCAGCGGCTGATCTTCGGTTACCGGTATCGCCGACGCCGGCACACGTCCGTATTCGGCACTCGAGCAGGCTGAAACCACGACGGGAGGGCGCTTCAAGTGGCGAATCGCCTCGAACAGGTGCAGTGATCCCAGGATGTTCGATTCGAAAGTCGAAAAGGGATCCGCCCAGGAAACCGTGGGCAAACTCTGCGCTGCTAGGTGGAAGACGTGCGTAGGCCTGCACTGTTTGACCACCTGTTCCACGCGCTGGCCGTAGGCCAGGTCACACTGAACAAACGTCAGATTTCGTAACTTCGGGAACGAGTTAGTATCATGCAAGCGGTACCCACCGATTACATTCCACCCCTTCGCCTGCAGAAACCTAACCAGATGGGAACCGATAAATCCCTCTGCGCCAGTCACCAATGCTTTCCTCTTCATTGACCTCCTCACGAAAAATCTGATATGGGCTTGCGACTCACCGTTTCATCAGCTTAGCGGGCAGATCAGCGCCACATTCTCTTTTTGGCTCCTCAATTCCGCGAGCCTTGGAGTGCCGGTGGCTCTATTGTGTTGCACCTGATGACTGGCCTAGTTTCCCCTACCGATGGTCTGGCTTGCTGCCCGTCATAAAACGATCCTGTCATGAGGGCCGTCTTACACGCCAGAATCGCTGCAAATCAGTAGCTCCGTTCTCCTAAGACGCTAACCCGGGATCGGATATCTTTCGGCCCTCAATGCGGAAAAGAATCTTATCCCAAAGCCTCACGCACGACCACCTCAGATTTAGCAGAAACAGCTCAGCACGCTTGGCTAGACGCCAGCCAAATATCATCATGATCCAAGAGTACTTCCAGGCCAAGCGTGGCGGTTGGAGCTGTCCTCCCAGGTTTCTGGTCATCTGCTCCACCTGCTTAACGATATCCTGCCTGTCCGGATAAAAATGGACCAGCCAGTTTCGCAGGTAGATCACACAAGCGGCTCGAGCCCGTTCGCTGTCCTCCAACGACCGCAAATAGCTGATGTGCAGCTGCATCGAGTGCCACTGAGACTCGCGCTTACGATTCGATCTGCCAATGTAGCTCACGCTGCTGGACCCAGAGAAACGATAGTACACTTTCGCTTCCGGCACGAATCGGACGCCATCGCTCGCGAGAAGAACCCGACAGAAGTACTCGCCGTCGTCGTCTGTACACAGGGCGGTGTTCCAGGGGCCCGCGGCTTCGGTCAACTCACGGCTGGCGAGCCAAGTAGCGGTCGGCATGTGGAGGTTTTGCCCCATTTTTCGCAGCAGCCATTCGGTATTAGACAGATCACACCACAGTGAAGTCGGTACAAACTTCGCCCGATAGCATCGGTACATGAACTGTCCCCATCCAGAGGAAAAAAGGGCACGTTTGCTTGGACAACGATCCAATGCCTCCATCTGCTTTTCAATTTTGTCGGGAGCCAAGAGGTCATCGGCGTCCAACCACTGAATATAGTCTCCCTGGCTCAAAGAAAAAGCCTTGTTTCTGGCTGAGGCCGCCCCCTGATTCTCCTGCGTTACCACTCGCACGGAGTCCGATTCAAACTGTCGCGCGATCGCCAGTGTCTGATCTGTGGAACCATCGTCGACGACAATGATCTCCTTGCGCTGCCACGTCTGCACCAGCGCGGAGCGAATCGTATCCGCAACCCATTTTTCCGCGTTGTAGGCAGGTATGAGAATCGACACCAGAGGAATGGGGTTGACGCTTTCTGACTGTAACCGGGTTTCATCTAGGCGCCTTTCGAGGACGCGCTGTGTGGACGGGTAGTGCCTCGACTTCCCGAGTCGGATACTCCGCTTAATATTGTTATACTGTATCCAACGCCAGCAGTAGGCAGAGAACGTCCGGCTAATGAAATTCCTGTTGCGTCGCCAGGAACTTTCCATTAGATGAATGCCGCGCTCCCCGAAGCGATTCCAGTTGCGGACGTCGCACACGTCGTCGGGGAAAAGAACTGTAACCGTCTTGGCCAGCTCAGGGTTCTCGGCCAAGGTTCGGGAAACCAATCCGGAACCGGTTGAATTGAGGATAAGGAACTCATCCTCGAGCAGTGGGGGCGACCCGCGCATCATCGGTTTGACCCAATTGGGATCCCGCTGCCCTCGGACGCAGTTTTCGATTATCGCCTCGAGAAAGGCATGTCCCGGGGCAGCGCCAAATGCGTAACTCCCGATTTGCCAGTCCATCCCGAGATTGTTGCGCAAGAAACGACTGACAGTGATTGCCTCGAATGGGAAAACACACCCATGTTTCAGGAGATCTGAAAGGCTGGAAGCCAGCAAGACATCCAGGTCAAAGTAGAACCCTCCGTAGCGGTAGACTACCAGATACCGAAAGAAATCGTAGCGTTGAATAGGATATCGAAAGGAGTCAAAAACCCAGCGGTACTGCGGAAATTCTCGCCCGATGAATTCTTCTACCTTTGGATTGTCGAAGAATAGATATTCGTAATCCGCGTTCAACAGTTTCATATTCGCCATCACAGCTCGGCTGCGTAACGGAGGGTTAGCACTGTTCCAGGCCTGGATGATCCGTCGCGGAATTTGACACTGCATTGGAGGCCTGGAGTCTGAATCAGATGTAGAGGGCGATCGCACAGAAAAATCTCACTTTCAGCGGAGCAGGGTGGGAATGAGAATCCAAAGTCCTGAGTGCGCTAAGGTCATCCGCGTGCGGCGAGCCTCCGGCTTGGTCCCATTACTTTCCGCGTGGGCTCGCCGATGGCGGCCGACGAATGCCGTCCGTCGGCGTAGTGTCGTATCGTAGATTTACTGCAATTGCGAAGCACCAGGTGTTTGGCCCCAGCTCAGAATTGATACCAAAGGTTTCACAACATAGCGCCCTATAGCCGTGCATAAACATCCCGTGTCAACTCTCCGACGGCTTCCCACGAATGCTGGGTATAACCATAATCTCGTATCTCCAGACGCCGGATTGGTAACTCTTTGTACAGGTCACTCTGGAAATACGTTTCGAGGGTCTTGGCCAGATCTGTTGGATCAGCCGGCTTGCACAAGAAACCCGTCCTGCCCTCAATTATTTCTTCTCTGAAAGATCCCACATCAGTCGCGACCACGGGCAAGCCAAAACTGTAGCCTAGGAACAGCACACCACTTTGGAAGATCTCCTTGTAAGGGAGTACAAGGACGTCGGCCGCTTTGAGATAGAGCTCCATCTCTTCGTCAGGAATGAATTGCATCCTCAGGATTATCTGTCCAGGATTAAGTTCCTGACTAATCTTCTGGCGAATTCCATCCAAATAGTCTTCGCTGCCTTTTTTTGGCTCACTGGCGATTATAAGTCTGTAATTCGCGTCGCTCGTCCCAAGCATTTGAAATGCAGTCAGCAGGTATTCAAGACCTTTGTAAGGTCTGAGTCTTCCCAGAAAAAGTAGCGTTCTTTCACATTCCGCGATACCCAACCTCTGCTTCGCCTGCGTCGAGGTAAGATCTGTGTTAGGAATAGAATTATTAATCCCAAACGGGATGACGGTTACCGCTTTTTCCCGCACTCCAAAATCCTGGAGGAGTTCATTCTTCATCTTTTGGGTGTGAACAAAGATGTGATCCGCGAGATGATACTGAATTCTCAATGTCAGCCGATTTAGCAGAGAGTCCTTCGAGTCTCTTCGGGCCTGATTAACGTTGTGCGCAGTGAGAGCAATCTTCTTCCCGCAGGTCTTGTAGTACAGCATTAGAAGTGTTCGATCAAAGTACTCTAACCTGTTATTCCACAAGATGTGAAATATCTTCGGCTTGACGTTCATGGCATATCGCATAAGCCGCGCGTAATACCTTATGGATCCCAACGCTTTGCTCGCGAGACTGGCACTCTGGCGCCGACTTGCCCGCATGTTCAGAAAACGTAGTTTGCACGTTGTATGTAGTTCGGGGCTGTCCACTTCGTCACTGCCGAGGACATCTAAGCTTATACCCCTTGAAGCCAGAGCCATCGATAGGCCGAATGCATACGGTCTGTCTTGGCACCCTGTGAGCAGAGCGGCTTCCAGTTTATACGGTGCTGGAGCAGTGGCGGCGTTACTCTGGTCAGGCTTTTGCAAGACTTGCTGCTTATTCATATATAGTTCGGAAAGTTCGGAGCGGAATGCGTTATAAAACCTCCGCAGTGCCGAGTGGCTGGGCTCTTTGGGGTATTCAATCTCTGAGCCCAAATCAGCCGGGATCGCTCAGATCCTCAACAGCGCGAGACGCTTTAATTCAATGGCGACGCCTAGGTCGCTGCGGTCGCCGAACCAGCGACGGGGCAGTATAGGTGGTGCTAGCATCTACAACCCTTTAGGACGGCTTAGGCGCGGGCTACGAGAAAACCGCGAAGGTTTTTGCCTAAGCGCTCCAAACGGACTTGTGACCACGCGAGGCGTGGACGGTTGGTCGCGAGGTTAACATCACTGAACAATCGCGCTGAGGCCGGTCGGGGGGGAAGGATCTCCCCCAGAATCGTTTTGGTACACGCGCTCATCAAACTGGCGCACGTCGGGGAATAACATCGTTCCCGTGCAACTTACGCCCGGATTCGACGTCAGGGCATAGCTCACCGTCGTCGTGCTTGAGCTCGTCATAAACAGCTCTCCGCCCGACGGGTTGCACGCTGAGTTCGCGCCGGTCAACCGAAAGCCACCCATCAAGTGAAACACATTCGGCAAACTGGAGACAGTCAGCGTCTCTGTTCCGCTCGACCAGCGCGACCCTGTAACAGTGTAAGAGTTCTGGTAGGTCGAATCAATCGGCAGATTCATGAAAGCGACTTCCGCCGGAATATCGTAAGCGTAACCATTGATGTTTGGCCCGCCGGTGACATCTGGACCAATTGGAGGAAACGGCTGCGTCTGCGTTGCCGCGCAACTCGTCGGAAATGTATTCCAGCTTGTGCAGACTTTCCACCAGCTCAATCCCGTGCCGCCGTTTGGATGAGCGGTCATGCCGTTCATGAAAAACGATATCGGAAGTGTCGTAGTACTCGGCACGGGATTGGAGTATGCAGTGTTCGGACTCGGCAAACTTGATGGCACTTCCGACGTGCTACCGCAAGTCGTTGACCACCCGGGATCACTGGAATCGCCGCACCAGCGAACCGCTTTTGTCACCGTGTCGTAATTGCCCCAGCGCATCGAAGTTGGCTGATTCAAGGAGTCGCCCGTACCGAAGTCGAAAGCGTAGTTGGACGAGCTTGCGTAGTTCGTGATATAGGCGCTCCCGATGACGTTCCCGACTGCGTTCTCAAATCGGGAGTAGGCGTCGATCTTGATTCCGCTTGGATTGCCAGCAGAGTTGTAATAAGGCGGGTCCCATCCTGAGTAGTAATTGCGGAACCATGTGTTGAAATGATGAGTTCCCCACGTATCATCATCCTGCGAATTGTCCATCTGGTTGGCTTCCCGCAGGATAAAACTGGATTCATCTTCGTGCTGAAATTCACCAAGATAGAGGGTGGTTTCTCCGTCACGACCGTAGTTATACGCCATCACAACACCCTCGTCTCTACCTCCGCCGAGGGTGTACGTTCCGCCTTGGATGATGTTGTTCAGGAGTAGGTCATCGGAATCGTACCCCTGCTCAATCACGTTGACATAGCCAGAACTGAGGGCGCTGGGTGTTTGGCCAAAGACGTAATTGTTCATGAACAGGCAACTTTTCGTGTTTGGTCCTACGGAGACAACACGGCCCGGAGGGTTGCCGATGAATCTTACCCCCCTCGTCCAAGAGGCATAAGCTGGACCCATGCTATATGCTGCTCCAGTGGCAGTGACAACATTCAGGGTCATGTCTTCCACCCCCATGCCTATAGCGACATGAGCTTGATCCTGCCAATTCAGTACGGGAGTCAGCGAGTATGCCCAGTTCGGCATGTAAAGACCGGGACTGATGCCAAGGCTGTAGTTGTTGCTTCCCAGGCTGGTAACGGAAGTGATGTAAAGCACCTGATATTGGTGTGTCGGAACCTCTGGAGACCCAGTGCCGTATTCACATACGCTATTACCGCCGCAGACGAACACGCTGCCATTATCGACCGGAGTGCCTGAGCAGGGATTACCGCTTGTCCCTGTGTCGCACTGCGTGAGCCATGCGATGTTGCCTGCGCTTGGGGGCGAACTCGTGTTGATGGTGATGGATGTCGAACCTTTCGCATAATTGGAGCCGGATGTCAGCGTAGCCGATGACCCGCCCCATGCCGCCCCTATTTGAAGTTGCCCGCTGCCTTCGATCTCGATTGTCGTGTTCTGCGCGCCGCTGCCGCGCAGAGTAACGCTTGCGCCGACCATGTATATGCTCGAAGCAATGTAAAACGTGCCGGAACTCAGCAGAATATATGTCCCCGCCGTGCAACTTGAGAGAGCGTTTGTGATGTCGGTGTAGTCGGTGGCGCCTGAGGTATCCCCGGATGGATTGATGGTTGTGCAAAGTGTCCGAGTGGGTGGCGTCCACGGATTCGGCGCGGTTTCTCCATCCGGCAGGGTAGCGGGCAGTCCCGCATTCCCCCAGTCGATCGCCCGACCGGACGCTAGTACGCCCGACCATGCCTGCCCATACGAAAGTGTAGAAAACAATAACAATATCGAGATAAGGGGGAATGGATGCGAACGATCTGCTCTCATTTGCCTCGGGCCTCCGACGACGACATTTTGCGTCGTAAGGAGAGTTTAGCGATGCAACGAAGTGAGCGCCAGAATCGAAAGTACAACGGCTGGCTTCCAAAGAGCAGTGGCCTCTAATCTTTCGGCCATGGCCGTCTGCGCAACATGTCGCCTTCGGCGTTTCGATCCCAAGCTGCTGTTTCGGCACTCGGTGTCCGCGATGCGCCAAACCGCCACCTTCCCCAGCGCATCGAATAAGTTCTGAAACCAACTTACCACCCGCGCACTCTTGCCGCAGCGCGCCCGTGAAACCTTTCCACGTGTGCGCCTAGGGTCGGCTTTCCCGGTCGAATGTGCACCAACTCATCCAGTGCACCTATTTTGCGGCTTTCCAACCAGCAACCACTTTCATCCCCGGGTTTCTGCAGCGGACAGTAAATGCGTACCTAGATGGCACCGAGATTTTCCGAGTCGGCGGGCCCTCTGCACATTCCTGTATTGGATCCACCGCCAACAAAAACTCGAAAACTTTTCATGCACGAAACTTTTCTTCTTTCGCCAGGAGCTATCCGCGAGGTGTACGCCCCAGTCGCCGAAGCGATTCCAGCAGTTGTGCACGTCGCACACATCGTCAGGAAAGAGAACGGTGACGGTCTTGGCTAGCTCTTTATTTTCTGCCAAGGTTCGGGAAATCAATCCTGGACCCGTTGAGTTCAGGATAAAGAATTCGTCGTCCAGCAGTGGCGGTGATCCCCGCATCATTGGTTTGACCCACTCGGGATCCCGCTGCCCCCGGACGCAGTTTTCGATTATCGCCTCGAGAAAGACATGACCTCGAGCAGCTCCGAAGGCGTAGTTGCCAACCTGCCAATCCATCCCAAGATCGTCACGCAAGAATTGGCTGACCGTGAGCGTCTCAAATGGAAAAACGCAACCATGTTCCAAGAGGCCAGAGAGGTTTGAGGCCAATAGCACATCCAAATCAAAATAAAAGCCGCCGTAGCGGTAGACGGCGAGATAACGAAAAAAATCGTATCGCTGGATGGGGTATTGAAAGGAATCAAAAACTGGCCGATAGTGAGGGAATTCTCTGTCGACAAAATCTTCGACCTGCGTGTTGTCAAAGAATAGATGTTCGTAGTCCGGGTTCAACAACCTGATGTTCTTGATAGCCGCCTGGTTACGCAATGGTGGGTAAGCGTTCTTTCCGGTCTGGATGATCCGCCTTGGAATTTGATGCTGCATCCGACCGCTAGAGTTCGAATCGGTGCTACAACATGGTTCCATAGGTTTCATGAGATCTCCCAATCTATTAGGCACTCTCGCTACCTCCATTAACGGCGCAGCCTCGCGCGGCGTCGGCAGGCGCGTAGGCCGTTACGACCAAATAGTCGCGCCAGCGAGGAACCATATGCAACGGATAGCCCAGCAAAGCGACTGGGCGAAAGAGTGGATTTGTAGGTAAATGGTGCATCTGAGAATATTCCACGCGGTATTGCGTGAATCCCGCCCTCTTAAACTGCCAGTCGAGATGATCGCGACTGTATTCGAGCACATGAAGGAGAGCGGTATCGTCATCTGGATATCGAAAATAGTCAAAGATGGGCCGCCCCAACGCCATATACACTACGTTTCGAAGACGGTAAAGGTTTGGCGTAGTACAGATAATGATACCGCCAGGCCGCAGAGCTCTTCTCAGACGTTCCAGTACCATGTAACCCGGTATCGGTAGGTGCTCGATCACCTCAGAAAAAAAGATGAAGTCGAATTTGTCGGTGAAGGGCGGGTCAGATCTGCATAAGTTCCAGTGGATCGTTTTCACGTCAAGCCCTGCCATGTATGACAGATGCGGCCCGGGAAGGTCCGCCACAACTCCATGGTCGTTCCACAACTTCGCGGCTATAAGGGCTAACTGCCCTCCACCTACATCCAGGACATCAACAGGATGGGGTGGGGCCAACGCGGCAAATCGCTGAATGCATTCTTTGTAACGTGAGCGATATCGTAGATAATAATCTCGTCCGCCAAATTGGTACTCATCTTTACAGATGAAGCGCTCATAAACACTATCGAAATCACGCGGTTTCCACGCTCTCATAAATTACCTACTCCCTTCCTGTCGCAGTTCAGATTTCCTGAGTTGCGGCCATGCCTACGCTCCTCAGTAGGAGCGATCTACGTTGGCACCCGGATCCAATCGTAGGGCGCAGCTTCGTTAGTGCGAGGGAACAACAGCGGCAGCTAACGCCTTCGGCGGCAGAAGGTCTGGCTTTGGACCCTGCCGCAAGACCCAATACAAGACTCGTGTAGTATCCTGCACTTTCGCATCCCACGTTGACCGCTCCTGTGCATAGGACATACCTTGCTTTCGCAGGCGCGCAAGAAGGTTACGGCGAAAACTCACGAAGGACAAGTTAAGGCTGCCGAGGAAACCAAAGCCGGGGCGCCCACCTTTTTGCCCGGTGCGCTTCACGTGGTTGCCGCCAGGCAGACGGTGTAAACACGTAATTGGCATTGTCGAATAGCCCGTGATACGAATAGTTGTAGGATTGCAGAAATTCTTTGACTTCGGTAGAACTGGTGCCCATCGAATTGAGGTATTGCTCCTCCAGTTCGATGAGGAGCACAGGATGATACTTCGCCAATGTGCTCTGCCCACCCTTTAAGACCTTCAGTTCAGCGCCTTCCACGTCAATTTTCACCACGTCCACCTTCGATACTTTGGCCGCTTCGAGGATGGCATCGAGAGGCCGCGCCTGGACACTATAGACAGCACCCGGTACGCCCCAAGAACCGGCGTTGTCCTTCGAGATTGAACCGCTTCCACTGTTGGACTGAGAGCCAGTAAAGAATTCCAAGGTTGTTTCCGAATCCGAACAAGCGGCCGCTTCGACGGTGACATTGGCCGCGCTTGCTGCTACGTTGTCGCGCAATTTGCGAACTGTCTCGGGATTGGCTTCGATGGCAATAACACGCCCATTTGCTCCTATTAGGGTAGCGGCTTTAAGGGAGCAATAACCGATGTGCGCTCCTACATCGACAAAGGTGTCACCTGCGATGAGATATTGTTGAATGATGGCCTGTTCGCCCGGTTCCCATTCTCCGGTTAACAAAAGGACGTTGGAAATCAAGTCGGAGGGATCGAGCAGCATTTTGACATGCGGCTCCAGTTCCACCCAAATAGGTTTTGCGCTGATGCGTTTAGCCAGCGTCATGGGGAAACCTTTGCCGCGGCGAAGAGGCCAGTGCTTCCACCAGACACGTTGCAAGGAATAGCAGGTATCCAGGAGTGACTGCGTAATTTCTGTCGTGGGCATTAAAACGCCTCTCAATGCGAAGCCCTTTACGCTGGGCGCCCAGCGTAAGGTGCAGCATTTCTGCACAAGGAGCCAAATCCAGTAGCTAATTCCTTTGGCGGCAGAAAATCTGGCTTTGGACCCTCCTGCAAGACCCAATGCAGGACTCTGGTAGTATCCTGCGCCTTCGCATCCCACGTCAGGCGCTCCCGTGCATAAGCCACTCCCTGCCGCCGTAGCAGCTCGAGTCGATCGCGATTGTGCGCCAGTTCCGTCAGAGCCTTCTCGAGGTGCACCACGATGTCACTCTCATTCGTCAGAGGCACCTTGTACCCCACCTCTGGACAAACGATATCTCCTGGCCCCCCGAAGTCCGCGACCACTGGTACAGCGCCACTGGCGAGAGCTTCAAAAACCACGCCCGCACCGTTGTCACGAAGGGATGGAAACACGAACACATCGGCAGATCGTAGGCGATTGAGCACTTCTGCATGGCTAAGCCAGCCGCAGAAGACAACAGCTTTCTCGATCCCAAGCGATCTCACAAGCTGCTCGAGACGGTTCCGCTCCGGGCCATCACCGACTAGGGTAAAGCGGGCCAAACCGCTTCGCAGGATAGGAGCCGCCGCGCGCAAAGCGAGATCACAAGCCTTGCGAGGAACCAAGCCGCCAACGAAAATCAGCTCAAGCTTGGCACCGGGCTCCGGAGTTCGGGGGTCACCGTAGCACAACGAGCGAGCGATGCCGGGCTCTGGGACAAAAAACAGTTTGTCGCGATAGGCAGCGAACTCGGCACACGTCTGGGACGAAGCGGCTATAATCGCTGCCGCGTAGCGGTAGGTGGCGCGAGCGAAAGGCAGATATCGATACAGGTTCCGCAGGCTCGCGACCCATTCCTTTTGGTTTTCGAGCTGGCTAAAACCGGCCGGCCAGGGCAAACCACCATTGAGTGGCCCGATCACGAAGGGTATGGGCCCCTTGCGTAGGAAGAAAGCGAAAGGGCTCGGCAAAACCGGTGACATCGGAAGGAGGCGCAGAACAACATCGAACTCTCCCGCAAAGATGCGGCGCCGCAACTGTCGCCAGGCATACCATTCAAGGGCAACAGAAAACGGATAGCCGAAAGCGGTCAACGCCTGAGAGTCAAAGTTGGATTTGAAGATCGTGCGGAAACCCCAGGCATGGATGCGCTCGAGCAATGGCATCCGAACCACTTCGATGCCGAGAAATGGCCCATTTGCGCGGCGCACATTGTTCTCAACGGGCGATCCAATAACCAAAGTGACGTCATGAAGTTTGGCAAGCGCTGCCGCATGAGAATAAGTAACATACGGCATGCTGACAGCCTCCGGATCACAAAAAGGTGCTAACACCAAAATGCGTAGACGACTCATGCGTTCTCCGTTTGAAAGCTGTTGTTCTATTGGAATACTCGTTCGAACCGGACGTCGGACTAATCTTGAAGTGATATTCGAGGAAGTGAATTTGTTCCAAAAAGCACTTGCTCGTCACTACTTCCACAACTTGACTTTTGTCTTCACAGCTTGGCTCCGGTCTCGTCACGAACCTCGGCAAAGTGCGTTTGCAGGTTGACTTCTTCGGGCCACGCAATGGCCTCAGACACCTTTGTATCCACGGCTGTAGGCAACGCGCCCCCAACGATAGGTTCGGGCAGGAAGTCACGAATCAGCGCAGCAGTTTCATTGAGAGGCCTGAGCCCTTTGTGGAGTGCGACTATCCCGCCGAGATACAGGCCGAAGAATACTAAAGAAACTGAACCCATCCGCACGAGAGCGCCCGGGGCCCCAAGCGCCGTTGTGAAATAGGGCGTTGCCCTGATGATCAGAACAGTCCCCAACCCAGCCCCAACCGACGCTGCAAAGAATTTCCAGATGACGGCGATTACTGGCCCGATACCGAGTCCGATCGGCTTTCCGGCATACCAGAAGCCGGGAAACATCAGGAGGAAATACGAAGCGGTCCAAGCGAAAGCAACTCCCGACGGGCCCCAGCGTAAGGCCAGCAAGAATAGAGTCACGGTACACGCAAACTCCATCAATCCCCAGCGAAACCATCTCTCGGGGCGGCCGATCGAAAGATGAATCCACCCGTGTGTGTTATACAGCAACATGACTCCGATTCCCGGGCCAAATAAGACAAAGATTCGACCAGCCTCCTCCCAGCCAGGCCCAAAAAGAAATCGAATGATATCCCCTCCTACCAAAGCAAAATCCGCTCCGATTCCCATCCCCACGAGCGCCAAAACCGAAATCGTCCGGAGGAAGTAGCGTTGGAATTGTTCGCGGTCCCGTCTGACGCGGCTAAGCGTACTCACGACCACGGCGGACAGTGGCGCCAATAGCTGTGTTTCTGGCAGGACGAACAGGTCATACGCTTTCTTATAGAATCCAAGTGCCCGAGCGCCAAACCTCCAGCCAACGAGGAGGTTGTCCGTGTTGCGAGTCAGGTAGCTGAAAGCAAAATGCGAATAGACGTTCATCGCGAACTTCAACCCTGAACCGGTGCCCGAGGCGCGACGCGGCCGACTCGGTATCCATCGGCAGACCAACAAAGCGCCCATTGCCACGACTGCCGTCTGCGTCACACTGCCCCAAACCAGCGCCCAGTGGTGCCAGCCCGCCATCGCCAAGACGATAGAGACAATCGCTTGGAGGACCTGCCCAGTGAAATTGATGATTGCGGTAGTCCTGAAATGCATGGCACGCTGCAACAGCCCCGTATGAACATAGCCGAGGCAGCCTATGCCAATCGTCAGCGACATGCCCTGAGCTACTTGAACTACGGCCGAGTTGTGATAGAAAAGCGCCAGCAACGGACCTGAGCTAGCAAACGCCAGAGTGAGAATCGTGCCAATGCCCAGGTTAATCCAGAAGAGATTGCTCGCGAGAGACTCTGTTACATCCTCGCGCTGCATGATCAATTCCGTGAATCCAGCCAACCCAAAGCTGCGGAGCAGGAGGCTAAAAGTGGTGACCATGGTCACGATCCCAAAATCGGCCGGGGTAAGAAGCCGTGCCAGGATGACTACGGACCCGATCTGCAGAGCGAAGTTACCCGCCGAGCCAGCAATGGCCGCTCCCGCGCCACGAACCGCGGTCCGGCGAAGCCCCTTGCCTGTGGCGACAGGGTGGAAGGTGCCGTCGGGCTGAAAAGGTTTCAACTATTATCCCTGTTGCGATGTTGGTGTATTAAATTGTCGGCTGTGCGCATGATTAGCTCTGCCGGCCTGTCATTTCTAAGGGATAGCGATTCGCTTTGCCACGAAACCTGGCCCAGTGGGAGGTGAGTGCGACGGGCGCTCTTGGAGACGCTGGTTACCCGGCTCGCGGCCACAACCGACAGAAGCAGGAAAAACCATTCCACGCTAAGAATCCTGTAGCCAGCCTCGCTGATGTTGTAAGCCACCGCCGTGACAACATAAGCCATAAGCAGAGCACCGAGCGCACTATCGGGACGAAAGGCATGGACACTCTTGCGATAGCCATGCACAAGAATCAGAGCGATGAGGGCCAAGCCGAGCCAGCCCAAGTTCAGATATGTCTCGATATAACCGTTGTGCGCCTCGTTGGTCATTGCCCATCCACCAACCGTGGTTAAAATTCTTGCGACGCGGGGCCCTACCCAGAAGGTTTCAAAGCCAGCACCGCCGATCCAGCTGGGCACCATCGGAATCACGATCTCCCAGATTTGTGTTCGTCCCGTGAGATCCGCATTCCTTCCCATTGCCCCAGTGATTGCAGCCCGGCCCCCGAGGAGCTCAATGAGACAACCGCTTAGTATTATGGCAAGAACCAGCGCATGCACGGCCGCGGGACGGCGTCTGATGTGTGGTAGGGAGGTGGCGAACATCAGTCCCGCTCCGAGAACGAAGCAAGCCCCGGAAGTGGCCGAATGCGCCGTAAACAAGAGCACTATGCCAAAAGCGAGCAGAGTAGATTGGGCCAGCAAGCGACGGACGCGATTGGGCTCATTCCTGTTGCGGACGAGAGTGAGTGCCTGCCACAAAGCTCCCAGGGCTAGAACGAAAACCAGGTTCCCGAGCATATTCTTGTTGGTTGTGACCCCGGTGTACGACTGCCCTCCTCCCCACGGGTCCCAACTTTGGCCCAGCTCCGGGTAGTACTTGATTAGAAGGACCGAAGCAGGCAGGAGAACAAACCCTACTCGCGAAAGCAGCCTCTTCAGAGCCGCAGTCGGCTGCGCGTCCGTAGCAACAATCAGGACCATGACCAAATCGCCCAGACCCCTGACCCATCGCTTGAAGCCCCACCCGGGAAAATCGGACCAAATGAGGCTAGTTAGGCAGAAAGAGTAGTAAAGCGCGATCGGCCAACTGGCTTTGAGCAGAGGCTTGACGTCTCTTCGGCGCCGAATGAGAACAATTGCTCCCAACAATATCAATGTGCCGGCAAAAAGCTGGTCGAGCAGGCTGGTCGCGGGAAGTTGACCCGGTATTTCCATCGGCGCGCCCATCCCGAGCCAGACAGAGGGTGACCGCGACCCATTGATCGACAGCCAGATTACGGGCAGCCAGAGGGCCTTCGATACGCGCACGGAGTCGTCACGATCGAGCCAGAAGAGTCCGGCGATGCCGACGGCGAAGAGAACAGTTGCTATTTGCGGAAGCATGGGTTAAGAGCGGCAAGTAGCGAGAGAGAAGTGACGAGGGGTCGCAGGCGGCAAGTCTCCTAGCAACAACTGCCCAGTGATGCGTGATGAGCATCGAATCGCCGATTTTTCGAGTCGCTTCAATTGTTAGTCCAAAATCGCCAATCGTAAATACTTTCTGCCAGTTTGAGTCTTTTCCGACTCGCAAACTAACCGACTCTCTCGCCTCTTGTCTCCTATTACCTTAGTTCTGCTCGTCGTTTCCTTATTTCTAACAGCTGACCACTCATGGCTAACCAATCACGGCCGGCTGTTTACTCGCCGCTGGTTGTTGCGACGGTTTGTTGTAATGGAGCGCCGGAATTCTGCATTCTCAGTGCTCGCCAAGCCGACACGAGGGAGACGGCCGCCAGAATTGCAAGGAACGGAACAATCAACATGCTGTGGCGTGCGTGCGCGATGATTGGGGCGTGAACCACTGGGATGTAGAGGATGTACAGCAAAACTATGCCTGCCTTGCGCGAGAGACCACGTTTCCGCAAAACCGCGGCGCCTCCGATAGCCAGGCCGAGCAGCGGCGCCTGCATGATCACGTTCAGTAGCACCGACTGCCGTGTCTTGCCGAGAAACCAAAAGTTGAAAAAGAGGTTCTTCGCTGCGCATCTGGCCAAAAGCGCCGGACGGGTGCGGTATTCGGTCGAGACCTGATTAAGCAGAGCGTGGTTAAACGCAACTTCGTCCTGCGGAGTGTAGAACAGTTGGTAGTAGGGGCCTATGAACGGCTTCCCCAGCCGCGTGGCTAATTCTGCCCGCTCGAACCCGGCCCTCATTTGCCCCACCCAGAACGGCTCGGCGGGTACGGCGTTTTCGCAGGTGTAAAGCCCCTCCTGGGCTGCAACTCCCGCAACGGTGGCCGTTGGTACAAACTCATGCACCAGGACGTAATTACGAATCATCCATGGCGATATTACAACCACCGCCCCGAGGGTAAGCACCGCAATACTTTCGACGACCTTCCGTCCCTCAACCCAGCCCCTCGCACCAAGGAGAAGGTAGACTAGCATGAAGAGCGGAAATAGCAGAACCTCACTCCTCACCAGCACCGCCAACCCCAGCAGCAAACCCGCAGCCCAATACCGCCACAGGGATCCTTTCTCCACCGCGCAGTAAAGTACAAGCACAAAAAGCAGCACAGTGAATATGGAGGGGACTTCAATGCCCGCTCGCGCCTCAGCGACAAGGATCCCGGGGTAAAGGAGGAGCAGCAGCGCCGCGGCCAGCGCTGTCATCGCATCGCCAGTGATCTTTCGGGTAAGCCGCAGCAGAATTAGCGCGGCCCCAAAGGCCAGCAGCACGCACGCTACCCGAGCCTGCTGGATACCGTAGCCGCCAAGCTTAAAGACTGTCGCAAGAAGCAACGGATAACCTGGCTCCCGAAGCATGGTGTTGCCCATAGCGGGGTCAACGCGGTATCCGTTTCCCTGGTCCAGATTCTTGGCTATCAGGTCATAGAGGTCCCCGAAACCCATGCTGTAAGTCAGCGCCAAGGATCTTCTCACCTCCGGCAATCCCACGAGTACTATCGCGGCGTTCACGAGGAGCGCGGCGAAGAGGATTAGAAATATGGCTTTCCGACTGAAGGGCTCGGGCGCAGGCACGCGCACCAGGGTGACTGGCTGGGCGTCGTCCGCGTGAATTGTTGCCGACCCTTGGGTTTCAAGCATCATGCTATTTTCCATTACTCACTTTTGGATTTTGGCCAGTGCTTCTCCCAGGTGTACGTGGCCGTCATCGCATAGTTCCAGACCGTGCCAACCACGATTCCTGCCAGAGCAGATAGGATCCAGAACGTGTGGCGCTTGAATAGAAACGACGCGGTTCCGACGTTGGCAAGGGCGCCGAAAGCGCAAGCGAGCATAAAGGAAACCAGGCCCGTCACCCACGGCCATCCTCTAAGGCGCATATCCCTGTAGGTGAGGGCGTTGTTCAGGGTGAAGTTGCTCGTCATCGCTATCGCCGCAGCGCCAGCTTGGCTGAATGTGAACGGTAATGACATCACGCGAAAGAGGATAACGAGCACTGCGAGATGGACGAACACTCCGACTCCACCAATCACGGCAAAAGAGATGAAGCGCGCTGGGACAACGCCGCCAATGAACTTGTCCGCGAGCAGCATCAAATAACCCCAAACTGCCTGGCCATCCAGCTTGCTTTCGCCAGCGTGACGATTACGAAACTCGTAAGGTAGTTCCTTGACCCGCGGCGGCTTGGGTGAGGAAGCGATTATATCCAAGAGTATCTTAAAACCGATGCTTGAGAGATTGCGCACCGCAAGCTCCAGAACCTCGCGACGCAGGGCGAAAAAGCCGCTCATCGGATCGGATAAATCGTGCTTGATCACGGCGCGGCTTAGACGCGTGGCGAACCGGCTCATTCTGGCCCGTGACACGCTCCAAGACCCAATGCCACCGCCAGCGGCATAGCGGGTGCCGACAACAAGGTCTGCTTCCCCGCCCTTCAGAATTTCGAACATGCGGGGTAATACCGTTTCATCATGCTGGCAGTCGCCGTCAATGACGGCGAGATACGGAGACGAGCTTGCCAGCATTCCTTCTACGCATGCCGAGGAAAGTCCGCGCCGGCCGATACGCTGAAGGCAGCGGACGCGTGGGTCCTGCCGAGCGATCTCCCGGACGCGCGCCGCCGTTCCGTCGGTCGAATCGTCGTCTACGAAAATCACTTCCCACGCTTTTCCCCTAAGGCACTGCTCGAGCCGGCTTACGACTTCCGATATGTTGTCTCGCTCGTTCAAGGTTGGTACGACCACGGCGAACTCCGCAGCCGGCGTGTCCGCGGCACCTGTTCTCGCAAACAACTCTGCAACTTCACTATGCATGTAGTTCGGTCCTCTTCATGGATTTGTTTTGCCGGCAGTCCGAGTCGGCTCCTCGGCCGGTCTCCTCAGTGATTAGTGTCGCGGAGGATCAGCGCAATTATGTCGTACACCTCTCGCATCCATCATCGAACGACAAACGTAAAGAACGCGCCGATCGCCCGATGAAATAGCTTCTTCAGTTGTAAAGCACCATGAGGAGAACTAGCGCAACTTCTGTGAAATCGAGCGCGGGAATGCGTTGGGGCTTCGGCGAACTTGCAGTCGCTTGCACATCAAGCCCGGGTACCGAAGTGCGATTTGCTTGAGATTCGGTTTCGGTGGGCATTCTTACCGACTGAATTGCACAATTTTGTGACGAACTAATTTCTGGCATCCACGAAAAGCCGGTGGATCAGTTCCAGGGAGATTAACCGGTGAATCTCGGTTGTGTAGTTGCGATTGCCCTTGAGATGGCCGCGGACAATCGCCTCCACGCCTGTCCGCTCCAGATAAGGACGGGACAGTGTGCGCGAATCGAGCAACATTTCCTTGACGTAGTTTGACAGAATGTCGCGATACCAGACCCGGTAATGGTAGACCTTGTGTCTGCCCAGAAAGAGACGCTCCAACTTCAACGGCGAAAGAGAATGATCGAGCCCGGCCAGCCATTGGGGCATGCCGTAGTCATATGCGTACTCAGCCTTGAACGTGAACTCAAGGAAATTCCGCAGAGTCCAGCCGCGAAGGCCTGAGTCGCCGGCGAAACCGCGGTCCGTCGGGATCCGTTGCAAAGCCGTGCTGCCGTCGCCAATTAAGCGGACGCGGAGGTCATTGTTCGCCATTGCCGCCTGCGGCGCCCGAAAAACCGTTTGGAGAAAGTCGTTGTCGAGGAACGGGGTTCGCACTGCCACTTGTGTCTGCTCGAGGGACAAAATTCCGAAATGGTGCCAAGGTGCCTGCCGGAAGGCGGAAAAAGACGTGGGATGACACTTGATTACTTCCCCGTAAGTATCGCGAGCCGCACGGACGTTAGGGAGGAAATTCGGGTTAAACGGTTCCGGGGCGGGATCGACGGGCTTAAACGCCCGCCTCTTGGGCCGGAGCACCTCATCCCCGTAAAGTCCCGTCATTCGTACTGGGGCAATCCCGCGAGCCCGCTCGCTGAAGTACAAATCGGGGGCGCGGGTAACGTCAACGCAGGCATCCGTAAGGTACATGCTGCGCTCAGCATAGTAGGCAAAACGTGTCAGAAACTCGTTTCCTAGGGATATCACTCGATGGGATTGTTGACACTCTCTAGCAATTCGCCGCGCCACGACGACATCCTGACAATCCCGGCCCGCTTCCCCGTAGGTATAGCAAGGAAGCGATCCAGGGGGAAATTTCTGCCAAGCCATCACCGCGCGAGTGTCCAGTCCCCCGGTCAATGACACTCCGATCCGTTCCCGACCATTGAGATAGCGGGGCAGGTTCCGTGAAAAGGTATCTCGCAGATTCCGGTAATAGGACTCCACATCCAAAGCCTCTTGTTGCTCCCATTCCTGCGGCTGAAAGTATGTACTCTTGCTTTCGACCAAGCCTCCCCGAAACGTCCAAACGGACCCTGGAGGTAAAACGCGGACATCTTCGAACAGCGTCCGGTTCTCCAGCACGCATCCACACGAAACAAATTCGCCTAAGGCACGCGGGTCCGCGCGCCGAAGCTCGGGACGAACTTCCAAAATTGCCTTGGCCTCGACGGCGAAATAAAACGCCTCTTTTGACTCGTGGTAGTACAAACGGTGCATGCCGTAGCGGTCATTGAACAGCATCGTGTTACCGCGAACCTTGTCGGCTAGTAATCCCTGAAATCGCCCATTTAGACATTTAGGGAAAGAAGGATCCTCCTCGGAGAGGTGCACCAGATACGAAGGTCCGTCATCGGCAAATTCGTGGCCCCTCTCGCGGAGGTGACGAACGTTGGCTGGGTCGGAGTGTTCCTCTCCCGAAAAAACGAGAACGCTTTCTCCTCGCTCATTTCGAAGAGGCATCCCGGCGGAGAAGGAATTCTCGCGCGCCGTCCACCCGACGTAAACACCCGACTGCTCGTCGATCCACGTCCCCGCCTCGTAAAAAGACTCATGGCGGAGCACTTTGAGCATCCGCAACAACTGCGGCTCGGCCCAGCCACGAGGCATTTGGGTGACAAGACCAAAAATTCCAGGCATAAAGAAACTAGTGCAAATTAGATCGGCAGAACACGTTGGAGATGAGCCGCTACCACGCAGCCACAGTGAGTCATATCTAGCCTAAAGATTGGAGCCGGCGGGAGGATTTGAACGCCCCATCTGCCGCTTACGAAACGGCCGCTCTGGCATTGAGCTACACCGGCTCATGTTTAAAGGCATACAGCTTGGAGCGCGCATTCACCAGAAAGGTGATTACGCTGTGCGGTAGGAGTCCGAGAAGACCGCGATGGAGTTTCAGTCTGACGCTGATCGCTCCTTTAGTGCTCAAGGGGACGTAATAGCGCGGTACAAGTATTTCCTCAAACCCATTTCGAATCTTGAATTCGCGTAAAGGGGTATGCTTCTTGTTTCCGTAATTGAACTTTCCAAAGATCAGGTGATTGATGCCCTTTCCCACGCATAGTTCGACCGCCTTTGCCATGACGGCGTTGGCCGGTCTCTTATCATGATGACTTGCTTTTGGGAGGAAGGTCAAGATGGAAGCGACATCTCCTCGGTAGATCAGTTTCACAACGCCGATCAACTCCTTTTCGTGATAGGCGCAGATGTAGTCGCACCGGTCGAGAAAGGCCGCCTGGTCTTTCTTGACCTGGTCGAGGGTCTTTCCGTAGTGCGTGAAGACTTTTCCCTGTCGTACCGGGGAGTCGTTATTCAGAATTTGGAGGTCCTGAATCAAGTCATCGTCGAGATTCTTGACTTGAACCACCACGCCCCGTTTTTTCGCCCTGCGGACGTTCTTGCGCGTTTCTTGCGGCAGACCTTCCCACCACTCCTGGAAGGTGTTGAGACGAATCGCGGCGATGCTTTCCCATTCGACGGGGTATTGGTACTTGGGGCGGATTGCTGGTAGCTTCTGAG
Organism: uncultured Acidobacteriota bacterium; assembly: GCA_963715675.1. Taxonomy (GTDB): domain Bacteria; phylum Acidobacteriota; class Terriglobia; order Terriglobales; family Acidobacteriaceae; genus DASVWZ01. The sequence continues at coordinate 4,655,852 of OY970265.1, read as the reverse complement.
CAAAACTCAAAATATCCGCGCGCAGTTCGGCAGAGTGCTGCTGCTTCAATACCTGGACGCATGCCTGCGGATCCTCCAATTCCGATTCCAGCCACTCCTCCGCTTCGACGCGGGCGATTCGAATCCACTTTCCTCGGACGATGATGTCTTTTCCATTGATCTCAAGGGCGGGCACCGTGAACCACTTCCCCTTAATCGCGACTTCGATGTTTTTCTGAGTAGCTTGCATTTCTTGGATGTTCCTGCTTGAACTAAGGCGTAAGGTTGCTTACCACACCGCTGTCAGCGAAGTTCAGTTCTTCCTCCGTGCCTTCGGCCGAAAAACCATTACCGTAGGCTGCCCCGGAACGTCATAGCGGACTTTCTCGAGCACATCGAACTCGGTTTCCATGATCCTGAGCATCGCGGCCGGACGGTGCTTGTCCTTGCTGTCGGCGCTGTCCCCGCTGGAGGCGAACAATCTGACGACGAAGACCCCGCCGTCACTCAAGTACACAGAATAGCGGTCCAACGTCGCCTTCACCTTGCCCAGGGGGACGTGGTACATCGACTCGCGGAAAAGAATTACATCGTACTGACTGGTGGGCACGTAGGTGAGGAAATCGCCACAAACAAAGCGATTCTTGTCTCCCCGGCCGCACTCTTCGCTCCGCTTGCGCGCCTTGGCCAAGGCCGCCTCTGATATGTCTACTCCGAGGTAGCTCTGATAATTCGGAGCCATTTCCGTCGCCGTATTTCCCGAGCCGCATCCGATATCCAGGATGTTTGCGTTCGACGTATGCCTTTCCAGGTGGCTATACACGCAGTCGCCAACGGTGTTATAGGCAAAAGCCCACTTCTCCTCGGAGTATTCCTTATCCCAGAAACGCCTTTTGATACTCGACGGGCCGTAGCTCAGCAGAAACCCGCGCACAAACCTTGCGGTTCGATCCACGATATACATTTCTAATATCCGCCTCTGATTTGTCCTAACCAAGTCAATTTTGTTTCAAGACCTCGTGACAAATTTCTTCAGGCGCTGCATCTGTTCGCGCCGGGTAAAGTTGACCATGTCGCGGGATACCGAGACGTCCGCCCGACGGGCCATTGACCAGAAATATCCCGCCCCCAAGGCGAGACCGCCGAGCACGAAAGGTGGGTTCGTCGTCTGATACATCGTTCGGAACAACTCCCAGACAGGGTGGTTTCCGAAAGAGTAATCTTTGGCTCCCAGTCGGAACTTGGCTTTCAGTACACTTCGTTCGGCGGTATTCATCTTCCGGTGATGGATGCACACCTTGTCGGTAAAGGTCCTGGTCTTCCACCCTTTCATTCTTGCGGAAAGGACTGCGATATGGTCGATTCCTCCACCCTTGAGGGGCGTATATCCACCGATAGATTCGTAGCACTCTCGCCGAAACAGTTGGCATCCCCCCCAGACATTTTCGATGTTCGAAAAACGGTAGTCGTACTGTTGCGACCCTTCCCTGAAAGGCGATCCGCCCACGCCGAGCTCGGGATTCTCGGCGAACTTGGTCAGCAGGAACTGAAAGTGCGCCGGTTCGATCGACACATCGGCATCAAGATTGCCGATCACATCTGGGTTCAGATCCTTCGTTCTGGCATAACCAGCGTTGAAGGCATGAACTTTGCCGGCGAAGTGACGTTCCGCACGCTCCGGCATCCGAAGCAACTCGATCCAGGGATTGTCCGCAGCGTATTTGCGAACAATATCATCGGTGCCGTCGGTCGAGCCGTCGCTAACAATGACCCATTTTAGCGGCCGGTACTCTTGCCCAACCATGGATTGCAGGGTGAGCTCAATGAACTGAGCCTCATTCCGTGCCGGGGTGATAAGGACGTAAGTGGGAAGCGCCGTCTTGCTGAGACAGTCAAGCTGTGCTTGGACGATGCTCTGCACCCTAACTGTCATACGAGGTTGCACTATGGACGGCGGGGCTTGCGGGCTGGCCGAGGGTCCACCGATTCCTTACGCTGTCCGGTTGACGGCGGTTAGAGTCGTTATCTCGGCCTCGGCGTTCTTGCGGGTGAACCTGGATGTGAAGCTAACGACTTCCTCAACCACCCTCGCCTGCTGCTCCGCGGTTAACTGGGGGAACATCGGCAGAGAGACGATCTCCGTCGCTACCTTTTCGCAGACCGGAAAATCCCCCGGCAGGTAATTCAGCGAGCTGTAAGCTTTCTGAAGATGTAGCGGAATCGGATAGTGAATTCCAGTCCCGATCCCAGCCATCTTGAGATGTGTCATCATTCCTTCGCGGTTTTCGGTGCGAACAACGTAAAGGTGGTACACAGCACGGGACCACGAGGGCTCGAACGGGGGAATGACAATCTCGTCGGCTGCGGCGAAAAAGCGACCGTACTCAGCCGCGTGTTCGCGGCGCTGGGCGTTCCATTTCGCCAAGTGGGCCAGTTTCGCATGCAAAATTCCGGCTTGGATTGCGTCCAGCCTTCCGTTGTAGCCCTCCACGTCGTGGTAGTATTTCTTCGCCTGGCCGTGATCGCGCAGCATTTTGATCTTGGCTGCCAGGGCTGTGTCGTTGGTCGTAACCGCTCCAGCCTCCCCACAAGCACCGAGGTTCTTTCCCGGATAGAAGCTGAAAGCTGCCGCACGTCCTATCGAGCCAGCTTTCATCCAGCGGTTGTGTTTTCGTGAAAAGTACTCAGCGCCGTGTGCCTGGCACGCATCTTCGATCACAATCAGGCCATACCGCTCCGCAAGTTCCAAAATCGGGTCCATCTCGGCGCACTGTCCGTACAAATGGACTGGAATCACTGCAGTGACTGGCCGACGACTGTGCCGACTGATGAGCTTGCCCGATTCATCCGCGGTGCACTGCGATTCCAGGTACTCCCTGAGTCTCTCCGGATCCATGTTGTAGGTCCGCTCGTCGATATCCACGAACTCCGGGTGCGCCCCAGCCTGGGAAATCGCCTCGGTGGTGGCAATGAATGTATGGGGCACGGTCACGACCACGTCGCCGGCCTGTACGCCACAGGCCATCAAAGCAAACCGCAACGCGTCCGTCCCACTGCTGACCGCGACCGAGTGGGTTGTTTCGCAGAAGCCCGCGAATGCCGTTTCGAATTCTTCAACCATTGGGCCACCGATAAAACCGGCGGTTCTGAGAGCTTGCTGGAAGACTCCAGTGAGTTCGGACTCGAGTTCGAGATGGGGAGTAACCAGATCGAGAAAAGGAATGCTGTTATGAATACTCATTCTGTGACCTCCACAGTCTGTTCGATGTAACGCAGGAATTTTGCCGGATTTCCGGCCACGATACAGTTGGGGGGGACATCTTTAGTGACCACGCTGCCAGCGCCCACGATGGCGTTCTCACCGACGGTGGTGTTGGAGAGAATCGTGGCGCCAGAACCGATGGATGCACCTTTTTTTATGACCGTTCGTTCGACCTTCCAGTCGGCCTCGGTTTGCAGGCTTCCCTCGGGCGTCGTCGCACGAGGATAGCTGTCGTTAATAAACGTTACTCCATGCCCGATGAAGACGTTGTCCTCGATTTGGACGCCCTCGCAGATAAACGTGTGGCTGGAGATCTTGCAACGTTTGCCGACGCTGGCATTCTTCTGAATTTCAACGAATGCGCCGATCTTTGTCTCATCACCGATTTCGCATCCGTAGAGATTAATGAACTTGGAGAGCTTCACATCGCGCCCCAATTTCACGTCCGGTGCAATGCAAGTATGGGAGTTCATAAACAAGCTGGCCTCAGCCACATCAGAGGCGAACCAACGCTCCGCGTTGCTTTACAGACTGACTCGCAGCCTCCAGCAACTTAACCACCCGGAGGCCCGCAGCCCCGTCATTGAAGGGTGTGCGATTACTTGAAACGCAGTCCAAGAAATAGGTGAGTTCCTGCTTGAGCGCCTCGACCTGTTCCACTTGAGGTGCCCACATATCGCCGGAGCGGTAGTTCACCAACAGGTTGTAGAGACCTTCCCGGCTGGTGATGTTCACGCCTTTGTCGTAGACCTTGATCTTTTCGTCGGCTTCCAGGTCATTCCACACCAGCATCTTTTTCTCGCAGCCGATCAGCGTAGTGCGGATCTTCACCGGCGAGAGCCAGTTGACGTTGATGTGGGCAATGATGTTATTGGGAAAATAGATGGTGATAAACGCCACATCCTCATGATCGTTCAGATGGGTCTGTCCGGTGGCGACAAGCGCTTCCGGACTTTCCTTGATGAGATGATCGATGATCGAGAGATCATGCGGAGCGAGATCCCAAACCACGTTCACATCGTGCTGGAACAGCCCCAGGTTGACCCTGGTGGAATCGTAATAGTAGATATTTCCGAGCGTGCCTTCCTCGAGCAGTTGGCCGATCTTCTTCACTGCTCCAGTAAAGAGAAAAGTGTGGTCCACCATGATCTTGAGATTTTTCTTGGCTGCCAGATTGATGAGTTCTTCGGCCTGAGCCGAATTGCTGGTGAAGGGTTTTTCGACAAATACGTGTTTCCCGTTTTCCAGTGCGGCCTTGGTGAGTTCGTAGTGGGTCCACACCGGAGTCACCACGGCGATCGCATCGATTTCCGTCGAGGCAATCAGTTCGGCAGATTCCGAGGTCGTGATGACGTGCGAGTAGGCCTTTTGAACTTTCTTTCGCGCCGCTGGGCTCTTGTCACAAACGGCCACCACTTCGGACCCGTCCAACTGATCAAGGTTTCTGACCACGTTCGGACCCCAGTAGCCGTATCCGATTACGCCAAACCTGATCACAGCGTCACCGCTCGCCTTTTGTGTGGGAGCGGCCGAGGCCGCGTCAAGAACTTCTCGCGCAGAATGAATTTGAGTTGACATATAGATTTGAGGACTTTGTTCAGTAAGCGCCGTCGCCGAATACCACAACCACAGGCGTGCGCAGGAGGATCTTCACATCGGTCCAAAGCGACCACGTCTTGGCATATTTCAAGTCCAGGCGCACCATCTCGTCGAATTTGATGCGGCTGCGACCGTTAACCTGCCACAAGCCGGTAATTCCTGGCTTAACTTCCAATACGCGGCGGCGGTGCCACGTTTGATAAGCCGCCACTTCATAGGGGATCGCCGGGCGGGGGCCGACCAGCGACATGTCCCCCTTGAGAACATTCAGAAACTGCGGTAGTTCGTCCAAGCTGGTTTTGCGCAACAACATTCCCACTGGCGTGATCCTCTTGTCGTTCGCAAGCTTGAATACACCCTCGCCATTCCCATTGGACGGGATACGCTTCGCCTCGCCGGCGATTAGTTTTGTCACATACTCCCGATGAACGCTGGCATCATTGCCGACGTACATCGAGCGGAATTTCAGGAAGGTGAAACGTTTACCGTGCCGTCCGACCCGTTGTTGTCTAAACAGCACCGGCCCTTTGGACGACACTTTGATCGCCAGGGCAATCACCAAAAGGAAGGGGGCGAAAACGATGAGAGCGAGCGCGCTGCCCACAACATCCATCATCCGCTTTACACCCGAAAGAAACCGTTTGGCGTTATCGGGGCTTGACAAATCTGGGTATAGGGTCGGATTGCTCGGACGTTCAGAGATTTCATGATCCCAATCGTCCGGGAAGAAGTGAAACGAGATACTGATTTGGCTGAATTGTTCGAACGTCAAGTTGTCGCGGAGCGTGTTGCTTATCCTGGTTAACATGGTGCTCAGGAGTGAGTTCTTGTCAACCACCGCAAGGCCCGTGAACATCACGCCAACCGTGGCCCGGTTTTTGTACCAGCCGGTTACGTCGGTCTCCCTAGTGGAGGCCAGCAGGGCCGAGACGATACTGTCGAGAGCTTTTCCGTTCTTCTCCGAAGGCTGCTGGTTACCCATATCCAGCAGCATGAGCAGGAACGGTGTTCGGGAACGCTCTGTTCGCTTGCGCTCGATGGCGATCATCCGCTTGAAGGTCCCTTCGTTCAGGACCTCGCGTTCTCCAAACGATACCGAATCTAATTGAGGGTCTCCTGGATTGGAGCCATTACCCAAGCGTCGCAGATTCACGACTTCCTCCGATTGTTCCGCATCCTGTTTCGAGGGGCAGGAACCGATGACTGAGTTTGGTTGTTGGGGAGATGGGGGATTGTCCGTTGAGCCGATTTGCCCATGGAATTGAAAGAGGCGGCTGGTTCGATTGCAGTTAGCTACTTTGTCGAACTGTCATCCGGCTGTGAAGCAGCGGGTGGAGGGTAGTGATAGTAGTAGTTGCTGTGCGCCGTGCTTGTAGAGCAGTTCAACAATGCACCAATCAACTTCTTGCGTTCGATCGCCTCGAGTCCTTTTTGCAACTGCTGCTTTTCGGAAGTTCCTTGGCGGGTAATCAAGAGGATGCCGTCCGCCAACCGCATCCAGAGGCTCGTGTCGGCAAGTGGCAGCACAGGGGGAGAATCGATGACGATCCAGTCGAACCAGGCGGCCAATTGGTCCATGAGCGCAGGGAGCTTCCCGGATTGCATGAGTTCCAGAGGATTCCTTGTGGCGATGCCGGCCGGCAGGATCCAGAAACCTGGCTCTTCCAGGTAGTAGATGCTGGTTGCAGGGCCGCGCTCGCCTTGTAACCATTCACTCATGCCCGAAATCTTGCCCAGCCCGAACACTTGCGAGAGCGATGGCCGCCGCAGGTCTCCCTCCAGTAGCAGGGTTCTCTGCTGCGTTCTCCGTGCGAGCGTGCAGGCCAGGTTGGCAGCCACCATAGTCTTGCCCTCTTGAGGAATGGAGCTCGTGATCAGCACTTTCTTGAGATTCTGGTTCTGCCGGAGCTGCCGCAAGCGGACCCCAAGGAAGCGGAATTTCTCAGCAGCCAGACTTTCTTTGTCCGTCAGGCATACGAGGCTGCTTTGCGGAGGCAACGAAATCTGCAAAGACTGGAACTGTTTGAACAGGTCGCTCGCATCCCTGGCCGAAAACTCCGCTGGGGTTTGAAGTTCCTGGAGCACTTCCTGTTCCAGGGCCGGCAGTTCGGACACCGCGCTCATTTCGCGTTCTGCCGCTGCCTCGCGCTCGGCAGCCTGCAGTACCTCGGTCGCTAGCGACGATCGCGGAACCTGGGTCCCGGACCGTTCGGCTTCCGATCTTTGTAGGGCGTCAAATAGTTGGCTCATGTTTGGTGGCTTGAAGTGCTACAGGTGCTTCCAAATCTGGTTTGCTTGCAACCGGCTTTCGCAGAGCAGCATACAGGTCCAGCATGACCTTTGCGGCTCGCTGGACATCCATCTCGTCGGCGCCCCCGGTTTTTTCAGCCTCCAGCGAACGAACCACATCGAGACGGAGATCCTTGGCCACATCTTCGATGATGTCCGGAGTCACGCTTCGCAGCTGCCTTGCGTAAGAAGTGATGAGGGCGTTCTCGCAAATTGTGTTGATCAGGCGAGGAAAGCCTCGCGAATGGCGATACACAGCCGCAATGGTTTGGGCGGCGAACAACGTACCCGCGTGCGAGTTTGCCCCGGCAATCTGCAGGCGCCGTTCGATGTATCCTCTGGTTTCGTCGGAATCCAATGGCTCCAGGTGAGTACGAAACGCAATTCTCTGCTTTAACTGTCTAAGGTTGACGGAATCCAGCTTCTCATCCAGTTCGGGCTGTCCCACCAGCAGGATTTGCAGCAACTTCTCCTGGGCCGTCTCCAGGTTCGTCAACAGGCGAACCTCCTCGAGGGCCTCCGCCGAGAGGTGGTGGGCCTCGTCCACGATGAGGACGGTCGTCTGCTTGTTAAGACCACGGGTGACGACGTAATTGCAAAGATCGAGCAGAAGTTCAGTCTTGTTCTTGCCCGACGCCGGGCGCCCGAAATCGCTGACGATGTACTGCAGAAACTCGGTGGGAGAAAGCCGGCTGTTAAAAAGATATGCGTAGGCAACATCCTGGCTCTGCTTCAGCAATTGCAGCAGACAACGAAGCAGCAGGGTCTTCCCCGTGCCGACCTCCCCGGTCAGCACGACAAACCCCTTATGCCTCCGCACCCCATAATAGAGAGACGCCAGGGCCTCGTTGTGTCGCTTCGTCGGGAACAGGAAGGACGGGTCCGGAGTAATATCGAACGGGTTACGCTTCAGATTGTAAAAGGCTTTATACATTGGACCTGAGTTAACCCCGGAAATAACTTACCGCGGATCCCGCCAGGATAGTGATAAGTACCAGCGTCGCCGTCGCCCATCCTAGCCACATTCTCCGCTTGCTGCGTCGTTCATCGGCCGGACTCAAGATCGGCGGGATTTCAGAGATCACCGCCATCGGCAACAGATCTTTGATTTCTTTTTCGCCGTACATCCGATCGTCCATCAGTTCAAATCCACCCGCCACCACCAGGCCTAACGCCAGGCCGACGCCCAGTCCGATTCCACAAAACTTGAGGCGGTCGGGAAAATCCGGTTTTCCCGGCAAGCTGGGGGGATCCAGGACACGGAAGCGCTCCCCCTGCTGCAACAGTTCCATGCTGGTAGCCATCTCGGATTGGTTCTTTTTCTTTAATAGGTCGTCGTAGTTCGCCTTGGACTGATCGTAACCACGGGTCAGATCGGCCAGCTGCTGCTCCCGTACCGGCTCCTGGTTCAAGCGCACCTGGTAATCGTTGATTTTGCCCTTCAAGGCGGCGATCCCCTGCTCACGATTCGTGAGTTCGATCTGGTTGGCTTGTAACTGGCCTTGCAGTTGCAGCATCGTCGAGCTTTGCGAAACGTCCGCCGCGTCAGGCGTAACGGTGCCCTCGGGCTGGCTGCCATTGCTTTTGTTCTTCAAGTCAGCGACCAGCTGGTCTCTCAACTTTTCGGTCTTGGCAATCTGATCCTTCAACTTGCGAACGTCGGGATGCTGATCGGTGTAGCGGGAACTCATGTCTGCCAGTTGCGCCTTTAGCCGGTCCAACTCCTGATCAATTGCTGGCAAACCCATGGGAGCGCCGGCGACGGTTTTGTGCGTCCCCTCGAGCGTCCGATATTGATTGATCAGCGACTGCAGGTAGACGCGCTGCTGTTTAGCGGTGTTGAGTGAATCTTGTTCGGACTGCAGCTGGGATTGCAGGCCGCTCAGGATCGTGAGGTTGGATCCCGTTTGTGCAGGCAATTCGCCGATGTGCTGTCCTTTGAACTCTCGGATCTTTGCTTCCTGCTCGGCAAGACTCTTGCTGGCGTTCTCCAGTTGGCTCTCGAGAAACTTGGTGGTGTCTTCGGACTGTTGCTGCCGCGCTTCCAGGTTCTGACTGATGAACAGGTTGGTCAGTTCGCTGGTGACCTGCTGGGCAACGTAGGGACTGCTTGCCGAATAGTGAACATTAAATGCGGTGATCTGGTTTTCGCGGTTGTCACGCACCAGCTCGATCTCAATATCTTTGCGCATGCGCACGACTTTTTCATCTGGCGAGGCCTGGCTCTTGCTCCCGGCATAGAGGTTCAACTGGTCAATGATATGGAGAAGGCGCGTGCGACTCAGAATTTGCTGGGTGATGCTCTGCAGCCGGTCTTGCAAATCGTCATTGATGTTCGGCACAACATAGTCTTTCGGCATCGTGGGCTGCTCGACCAGGATGAGCGTGCTCGATTTGTATCGCGCGGGCAGAACCCAACTCGCTCCCCAGACCGCCAGCCATCCAATCAAGACTGGTATCAGGAAGTGGAGGTGGCGCCGCCGAGCCACATCCAGGTAGCGCTGCAGGTCGAAACTTTCTGAATTCTGTTCTTCGAAGCCTTCTGGCATGGCTATCTTCCTAGGGGTCTCGCGAATTGATAGGAAATTGAGATGAACTCGCGATTGATATCCGGACTGTTGGCAATGACTGCGATGCCTCCGTAACTCTGGTGCACCCGGCTGTATCCGGCTTCCGCATTGAAGTGCTGGCCAATCTGGTGCTGCATCGAGACGGTTCCCGAAATGCTGTGCCCTCCCGGGCTGGAGAGGAAAGCGAACGGGGTCAAAGTCTTGTAGATTGCATAGCTCGCTCCTGATCCCACGTTCCAGGTGCGGGCCAGTTGCCAGCGCGCCGACCCATTCGCGCTGTTCGAATGAAATGCCCCTTCCAGGCCGCCCCCGCCGGTCACGATTCGCGAGTAGCTGGCCGCGAAGCTGGCGCGCTGGCCTTGCCAACCCAGGCTTGCCGTGGCAGCCGGTGACCACGAGCGGGACGCTGGCTGAGGCGACTGAGCCACGTCGGAGTACTGCGGACCACCAGAAAACGATAGAGAGAGTCTGGGAGTCAGATAAAACGTGTAAAAGAAAAAGATGGTGTGCGTCTGAGTTTCGGTCTGCGCCCCAACCGGATACGACAAAATCCGCGAGTATTGATACGATGCCCCGATGTGTTGCCTCTTCGACAAGCGGTGATCGTAGAAGGCGGAGCCTCCGGCCGTACTCGAATCATAGAGCCCCGGAACCTCGGCGGGATTGGGGTAATGCAAATTGGTGAACGTCCCACTGGCTCCCACCAGGCTGTTCCGTCCGTATTGGTAGGTAATTCCCACGTTTCCCGTATTGCTGAGTCGGTCCGCGATTGGCGCAATGACGGCTTCCGCTGGCGGACCCCCAGAGCCAGAGACTGGGTTGGCCGACGTGAGATCCGGCTGATTGAACACGCTGGATGACTTCTGAAACGAATCCCGCAAACTAACAGAGACGTGCGGACTTAAGCGGTATCCAACATCGATGCCTACATTCTGGTCCGCCTCATTCCGTCCGCTGGTCCGCTGATAGAAGGTGAATCCCGGGCTGTATGAGATTACCGAATGAAGTCTGGAAGTGCTTTTGTCGAGTGCGATCGTCGGCCAGATGGAATAACTTATGTCGCTCACTGGAGGTGTCCCGCCCAGTGTGTTGTCGCTGTACGCGGTATTGAAAGTCAGGCCGTAGCGCAGATAGTTGGACCGCGCTTCGGCGGTGCCACCCATCGGGTACGATTCTCCACTCACTGGAGGAGGCGCTGTCATCCGCGTATCATCGGCCGTCACCGCAGCATCGCCCGTGCCGTTACCCACGGTGTTCACCTGGCACCACAGTTGTGTCGCGGCCATAAGAACTATCGCTAAGAAAAGTCGGGTCATCGTGACAGGGCTTACGGAACCACGATCGTATCCCGCGACTGAAGGGTTACATTCTGCGCGGAATTCTTGCCTTTAATAACGGCCTTATAGTCGAAGGGGATTCGCGACTCAGTCCCGTCCGGATTGCGCCGCAGGATGTAAATGGACTTTTGTTTCGCGAAATCGCGGAAACCACCGGCAAGCGCGATTGCATCGAGAACCGTAGCCGCATTGGCGAGGGAGAATGAGCCCGGCTTGGCCACTTGACCGAGGATATTAAACCTCTGGCTTTTGATCTCCTGCACAATGACCGTGACCTCGGGATCAGAAAGGTAGCTCTTGAGCTTCGTGGCAATCTCCTGTTCCAGCTTTAAAGGAGTTTGCCCGCTGGCCTGCACTTCGCCAACCAATGGCAGAGAAATCTTCCCGTCAGAACGGACCGGCACGGACCGGGAAATCTCCGGTTCCTTCCACACATTGATCGCCAAGACGTCGTCATTGCCGATCACGAAGCTGTCGTCGTGTAGCCTGCCGGTTGCCAGGGGCTGCGCAGCCGAGGCGGTTGCGTCCGGATTTTGGAGTCGGCCATTCGCCTGTCCCGCGGCCGGGGCTTGCGCCCAAAGGGAACCTGCAAGGAGAATCGGAGCCAGTCCCAAACCCAGGGGACTGAGCCATGAGTGAACGGCTCGGTGTTTCATGACAACTCCCGTTGACAATTTTTGCCTTCGCTTCCCGGTCTGACTCAGCCAGTGCTGCCGTTGCCCCGGAATCCGTTTCCGTTACTTCTGCCGCCGTTGCTTCCGGGAAACGGAACCGATTCGGAGGATTTCATCCGGTACTGCTCGATTTTATACAGCAATGTGCGATAGCTGACCTTGAGCAAGCGGGCGGCGGCTTTTCGGTTCCAGCCCGTTTTCTCGAGCGCAGCGGCGATCGCGTTTCTCTCGGCTTCCAGCTTGACACTCTGCACCAGGGACTTGAGCGAGTCAGAACCAGCAGCACCGACCCGGAACTGAATCGGTGATAGTGCCGGCTGATTTAAGCCGTACGGCGTGGTTAAGACTGCGTCCTGGGTTCCATTCTCCAACTCCGTTCGACTCTTGTCGAACGACAGGTCCATGTCCCCTACCATGAGGTAGCGTTTCACAAAACTTTCCAGCTCTCGCAGGTTGCCCGGCCAGGAATAGGACCGGCAGGCCTCGAGCACCGCTGGGGAAAAGGTGCGGGGCGAGAGTCCGTACTGCCTGGCAAGCTGGTGCATGGAGTGACGCAGCAGGAGCGGGATTTCTTCCCGGCGCCGGCGTAACGGTGGTACGTGAATCGTGTAGGCGCTCAACCGGTAGTAGAGATCTGGGCGAAGCCGGTTTTCAGAGATGGCGTTTTCAATGTTTGTCGTACTGGTGGCCACAACCCGAACATCAACCTCGACCACGGATGTGGTTCCTGGCCTGACGAAGCGCTTGTTCTCGAGCACCTGCAGCAGGTTGGCCTGCAGGCCCATCGGCATCTCGGTGATTTCCTCCAGGAGAACCGTGCCCTTCTCACAGAGTTCCAGCTTGCCGGATTTGGTCCGCGCGGGTACCGTGCCATTCCGCTCGTGCCCGAACAGTTCGGTTTCCAGTAAATCGCTGGGCAGGGCCGCACAATTCACCTTGGCGAACTCGAATCCGGAACGGATGGATAATTTGTGCACCAGGCGGGCGGTGGTCTCCTTACCGCTTCCGCTCTCGCCGAGCAGCAACAGGGGAACATTGGCTTCTGCCAGCAGTGCCGCTTGGTCCCGAAGCTTGCGCATGATCGGGCTGGCACCGACGAAGAACGCGTCGTCACCGACGGATTCGACGTCGTCACTGGTGATCTCTGGCTCGACGGTGGGCCGCGTTTCCGCGAGATACCGCGTGATGACGGCTTCCAGTTGCTGGTCCTGCAGTGGCCGGAGCAGGCAATCGCGCGCCCCCAGGCGGACTGCTTCTGCTTTCTTGGCAACATCGTCCGGATGGGCAATCAAAATGATGGGCAAATCAGGACGAAGTCGGCGCAGCCAGCGCAGGATGTGCAAGCCATCCCCGTCGCCATGCGGCAAATCCAGCAGGAGCAGGTCGGGCGTTACCCCGGATTGCACCCGCTCGATCGCTTCCCACGCGTTGACCGCGCTTTCCATCTGCCATGCGTTCGCTTCTCCCATCGACCAGAGGGAACGAAGAACAGCAGACTCGCGGCTTACGACGAGCAGCCTTACGGTTTCGATTGTGTGTTCTGCCACGGTTGGGCTCCTTGGAGGGATGCCTGAGTGCAAAGAGGGGTTCTAAAGAGGTTCGAGGTCGTATCCTTCGACGCGGACGGCCAGAGATCTCTGGATCGCATCCACCGATATGACAACGGAGCGATCTCCGTTACGAGAGCTGAGAATTCCTTCCACTCCGTCCAGTGCGCCGCCGCGGATGCGCACGCGCTGTCCAATCTTGAGGAAGGGATGGGAATGGTAAGGGAATTGCTTTTCCACCAGAATTCGAATGGCATCGATCTGTTCGTCGGGAATCGGCGTTCCCAGACCGCGAATTCCGACGAACCTCAGCACGCTGTCGACCTGAAGCACCCGCAGGCGCTCTTCGCTGCCAGGCATCAGCTTCACGAACAAATAGCAGCTGAACAATGGCAGGTCTACAGTTTTTTTGCGGTCGCTCCAGCGATGTGTCTCCGTGACCGTGGGCAAGAAGGTGGTCACGCCTCTTTCCGAGAGTCGTAGAGCCACAACTTTCTCGTGTCGGGCGCGGGTGTGCACCGCATACCAGTTCTCGACGCCGGCAGCAAGGTTTGCCGCGGCGGATGGGCACTCCCATGATTGATCGCTGGTGCTCATAGCTTCGCCCTCTGAGTCACCTTTGCAGGCCGACCCCAATGACTGCCCATGGTTGCAACAAGCAAGCGGAAGATCTCCGGTTTGGAGACCTGGGAGAACGCTTCTCGAGAGATCGGGGGGATAATCCCTACTATTATCATAGACATTAGCGTAAAAACCCGCCGCCTGTCAAGCCCCGCGATTGGTTACCGTCGTTCACAGCTTCGCCCTATGAGTCACATGAAACCGTTGACCCTTAGGAAGTTTGCTCTCTTGGTCCCATGAGATCCCACGACTCAGATCCGCAAGAACCGGCTACCAGGACCCGGAACATCAAAGCACACCACGTCAGCATCTCTGACTTGCACGGGTTACGCCCTGGTCACCTGGGCAAGGGGGAAGCAACCGGTACCCACAGTTGGTTGCCCAAAGTAACTCCAAGCTATCGCCGGATGCAGACTGCTGCAAGAGGTACACCCACTCAGCGGCGCATTTCTCCCCACCCGTAGATGCTCTTTTCTCGGATTCCAGGAATAAGCACTCAGAGAAGGTCTTCTCCTTCAGGGGGTCATTCAGGCCGTCCACAATGGAGAGGCGACTCGCCCAAGTCGTTGAGGGCAAAGGCTCCGTAACCGAATTATTTTCAGGTACATGCAGCGTGAGGTCGGGCGGGGCGGCTCTCTGGGCTTGCGGGCCCGGCAATGTGCAAGACACTGGCACTATCGTGCACCGTGCTACACTATCGGGCATATCGCTCCACCTTCGTGGGATTGTCTCCTCCAAAGAAGATGGTTACGCTGGGTCTGCTGTAGAGACCTGGGTTAAGTCATCAGGCTGTAACACGAATTTTGTAGTCTGGCATTCCGCGGCAGATGTTCGGAGCCGCCAAGCACCACGAAGAGCAATCTAGATTAGGGGTAATATATGCGCGACCACTTTCCCGGGGCTGTGATTCGTGTACTCGTGGCCGACGACACACGAATTCACACCCAGCTGCTAGCTGATGCGCTACGACGCGATGGCTCGCTGGAGGTAATCAGTTCGGATTCCGATTCGCAAGCACTGATTGCCCGAGCGGACCTCCGCAACATCGATGTACTTCTGGTCAGTTCCAACCTGGACGAGGAACCCGGCTGCGGGTTCGAGGTCCTGCGCGCCGTGCGCAACTCGCATTGCGATGTGCGCGCGGTGATGCTGTTGGACTCCGTGAAGCCGGAATCGATACTGGAAGCTTTTCGTGCCGGTGCGCGCGGAGTGGTCAGCAGACACGACTCCTTGGATACCTTGGGCAAGTGTGTCAGAAAGGTGCATGAGGGACAGATCTGGGCGAATAGTCAACAGATCGGCCTGCTGGTAAAAACCCTGGCTTCTTCAAATCACCTCCGTGCCGTGGATGCCAATGGCTTGAATTTGCTTTCCAACCGGGAGATGGATGTCGTCCGCTGCGTGGCACAGGGCCTGACCAACCGTGAAATTGCAGATAAATTGGGCCTGAGCCAGCACACCGTCAAAAATTACTTGTTTCGCCTGTTCGACAAGTTGGGCGTTTCGAGCCGGGTTGAACTCCTGTTCATGACTTTGAGCCAGGACCACCATACAAATGGAGCGCTCCGCAGCTTGCTTGAGACCCGCCCGGAAAGCAGCTTCCCGGACGAAGCAACGTTGACAGCGTATCAGGAAGCCGCAGAGCAGGGAGTCCTGATCGCGCAACTCATGCTGGCCCAGTTTTACTCTGCCCGGAAGGCTGGCCCGAGTGACTCGTTGCATGCTCACATGTGGCACTTGGTCGCCAACGAGCAACTCGCGCGAGCCTCCAAAGACGCCGCCAAGGGAATGACCATGGACCAGTTGCTTCAGGCCGAACAAATGGCCGCCAGCTGGTTGCACAAAACCAGGAAACTCCCTCCTGTACGGGAGAAGGTCTCTACCATCCGGACGACTGAGACCCGACAGCTCCTAAAGGCAACCGGGACAAGCGCTTCCCTGGACTAGGCCTTTTTCCAATTCTGCCATGTACGTTTGCGACCTAGCCGCCGGGGCGGCCAGGGCCCACACTGTCCTCCAGCAGCCATTCCGGGCTGCGGAGGATTGCTGCCTTGGTTCGTACCCGACTATCCACATGCAGGCGCAGGAAGACAGGGCATTGCTCGTCAGAGCTTCATAGCGGGCAGTGGGGCCTGGTCTTGGTAGTGCTGGCTCTGGTATTCCTGGCAGGGTGCCAGGGCATCAGCAGCGCGAATTCCGCTAAGACCGGAAGCGGCGACCCGTCTGGCGTTCTTACCCCGACTCCGGCGAGCTTCAACTTTGGCAACGTGCAGGTGGGCAGCCCTCAATCTCAATGGGAAAACCTGAAGAACACCGGCAGCTCGAACCTGACGATTTCTCAAGCCAGCGTCAGCGGAACCGGCTTCAGCATCAGTGGCTTGACTCCGCCGATTACGCTTACGCCTGGACAAATCTACACCTTTAGTGTGATCTTCACGCCGCCGGGCTCTGGTACCGACAACGGAACCATTTCCCTCACATCGGACGGATCCAACCCCTCGCTTACCGTCCCGCTCACCGGCAAGGGAACAACTGCGCCTACAGGACAATTGTCGGTTTCTCCCACCAGCCTCGATTTCGGTAACGTGGTCGTAGGTTCGAACGGGGTTCTGAACGGAACGCTTTCGGCCTCGGGCGCGAGCGTTACGGTGAATTCGGTGAACGTCAGCAGCAGCGATTTTACGGTCGGTGGATTAACTTTCCCCGTGACCATTCCGGCGGGCCAGCATGCGCAGTTTACAGTCACGT
This sequence comes from uncultured Acidobacteriota bacterium, assembly GCA_963715675.1. GTDB lineage: Bacteria > Acidobacteriota > Terriglobia > Terriglobales > Acidobacteriaceae > DASVWZ01. Next base: position 4,639,226 of record OY970265.1, on the reverse strand, counting down.
TTACACCCCAGGCGACAGGAGTTGCTTCTGCGACTGCTTCGTTTGTGAGCGATGCGTCCAATTCGCCGACCGTACAGTCTCTGACTGGTACCGGTGTAACCGCAGGGGCTCATATTGTCGACCTCTCGTGGACCGCCAGCAACTCGCAAGATGTGACCGGCTACAACGTTTACCGCGGCACGGTCTCCGGTGGTCCTTACAGCAAGATCAACTCCTCGCTGGATTCGAGCACCGTGTACACCGATGACTCGGTTGTGCCAGGCGACACCTACTACTACGTGACCACGGCAATGAACTCCAGCGACCAGGAAAGCGGCTATTCGAATCAGGCGAAGGCGGTGATTCCATCGCCATGAGGTGGGAGTTGCCTCTTCGAGTGCGTTGATGTACTAGTGGCACCTTCTCTCGAGCTCTGTGAGTGGTCAAAGTGAACTGTTATGCGCCTCCCCCGAATCGCATATTGGCTTCTCGTGTCTCTATTTGCGCCCTTAGCCTTGCTCGCGCCCAGGGCGAATTGCCAAGCAGTGATCGCTAGTCCCTCCGGGAAGGCAGCCGGCGGACAGTTGATCACTGCGAGCGCTCCGCCAACCCCGCCCTGGGTCGAACTCACTTGGCAAGCCAGCAACTCCGAGGATGTGGTCGGCTACAACGTCTATCGTGGCAGAAACTCCGGCGGGCCCTATCGCAAGATCAACCACCGGTTGGATCCCCAGACGATCTACACGGACTCCCGGTGCATCTCCGGTCGCACCTATTATTACGTGACGACGGCGGTGAATTCGTTGGGAGAGGAAAGCGTCTACTCGAACGAATCTCAGGTCACAATGCCTTGAGGCGGTGTGTCGCCGGAGTTCGAGGTTCGGGGTCGACGCCTTTTCGTTGAAGTTGGCCACGCATCGCACCTCTGCACAATCGCAAAAACTGCCGAATTCCTGCATGCTGCCCGGACCCGTGATGCAAGTTGGCCTAAATTCGAGAATTCGTCGGATTAAGTAAAGTCCCTGTTCCCAAATGCGTTCAAGGAAATTTGTGTTGGGAACCTGGCTATGCCTGAAGTCTAGAAACGAATGACAGTTATCTTGGCTTATGTGGACTCAGGCTGGTCGAAAAGAGGGGTCTTGCGGTGAGTGTCCGGACTTGGCGCTGTTTCTCGCCAAGTCCGGATCACCAAGGAGGCACATCAAGCCGTTCTGGGGTTTACGCGTTGGCTTCGAGAGCGGAAGAACATGGCTCCAAAGCACGAGACTCCGGCCAGCATTAGATACATCAATGCCGTGCCGCCTTCCGGCACGAGTTGGAAAAATTCCTGTGCGGGGCAGGAATTGCTTCCCGTTCCGCCGCCCATGCCGGGCGTGCACACTAGGCCATTCGCACCTAGCGGACTGATGATCAGGAAATTGGCATAGGCGCTCAGATTCTTGTTGTAGCTAAGGGACAACAGACCATTGGTCACCGTAGTGCTGCCGCAATTGTTCCCGCTCCCAAAGATGGCATTGCAAGCGGCCACATCTGCACCACCGCCCGCGCCATGGGTCTGCAGCCACTTCAAAACATCCCCGGGATCAAATACTGCCCAGATCGCGTAGGAGTAGTACGCCTGGCTGGCCGAACCCTGCGTCTGCTGGAGAAGCCCCAGAGAGAGCGATGCTGCTTGCTCATACCAGCCAACAATGGTCGTATCCGCCACGCCCTTGCTCAAATAATAAGAACCCCACATTGTGCGTCCGAGCTCTGAGTCTGAGCTCAAGCCCGATAGCATCGTGGTGTTGGCGCTCCACGGTTGGCCAAGGTATGACTCATCCGAAAAGTCATCGCATATGACTTGGGTATTTGGGGCACCATTGACGGTGGCAGTGTAGGGGCTGACGTAGACGCTGTCATACACATAGCCGATGCCCGTACCCGTCAGGTCGACCTGGATGCCGTCTTGGTCTTGAGCGAAACTGCAAGGTGCCAGGCCCATCATCGCCACGACGGCCAGCCACCAGAAACTCCGGATTGCGGTCTTCATGATTGCTCTCTTCTTTCTACTGTCGTCACACAAAGGGGAGTTTCGCCGACACGAGCCCACGCAGGCTTCGCGCCTTGTCGATCATCGCTACTTTGACCGCGAACTGGGGCGCTGTCAAGACTGATAATTTCTGCGACCAGTTGCAAGCCCTTGCAACCTGAGGCAAGTCGCCTGATATCAATGGGATAGAGGTTATCCGCGCATTCCGGTGGCGGGCGGTCAGGCTAACAAATTATGTGCCCGGCAACGGAACTGTGAGTGGTGAGCACGCGAACGGAGCGGGTTTCAGTGTCGGGAAAGAGCTCGCGGGGTGACTTTCTTTCGTCCCCCGATTCCTGTACTTTTAGGACATCATGGCCAAATCACGTGCGGGCCGCTGTGCCCGAATGAAGCTTCCTGCTCTCCTTCCTCTTACCTTGGCTTTGATTGCGATGGCGGTTCTTTTTGCTGCGTGTTCTCGTGATCCCAATGTGCGCAAGCAGAATTACTTTCAGAGTGGCCAACGCTACTTTGAGAAGGGCAAGTACGACGAAGCTGCGATCGAGTTTCTCAATGCTCTCAAAATCGATCAGAGTTACGCGGAGGCTCACTACGCGCTCGCGCAAACTTATCTCAAGACTCAGCAGGGGCCGCGCGCGTATCAGGAACTCGTGCGTACTGTCGAGCTGCAACCGGACAATTACCCGGCCCACGTGGAAATGGCCAAGCTGCTGATCGCGACCGGCAACTTCCAGCAGGCGCAGGAACAAACCGACTTGCTCCTCCAAAGGTGGCCGAAAGAAGCCAAAACTCATTTCGTCGCCTCAAATCTCCTGGCCGCGCAGGCTAACTTCCCGGCCGCAATCGAGGAGGTCCAGAAAGCAATTGCCCTCGATCCCGGCGAATGGGACTTCTATTTCAACCTGGCGCTAATGCAGCTGAAAAACAATCAATCCGATGCCGCCGAGGCGAATTTCAAGAAAGCGATCGCCCTGAATCCCGCGGCAATCGATCCACGGCTGATGCTCGGAACTTATTACCAGTTGCGCGGCCGGTTTGGCGAGGCGGAGCAGCAATTGCGGGATGCCAGTCAAGCAGACCCGAAAAATCCTGACCCGCGAGCGGCCATGGCGCGCCTGTACATGGCAGAAGGCAAGAAGGCGGAAGCGGAGGAATTTCTCAAACAGGCCAAGCGTGATTTTCCCGACAACTCCGCTGGCTATCGCATGCTGGGTGACTTCTATTTCGTGATCGGGGACTTGGACAACGCAACTGCCGAATATGGTGCTCTCTACCAGGAACACCCCAAAGACCCCCACGTAAAGAAGAATTACATCGAGCTTCTCATTCTCAAGAATCGAGTCCAGGAGGCGCGCAAGCTGGATGAGGAGATCCTGAAGGCGAATCCCAACGACAACGAAGCTCTGACCTATCTTGGGCAGCTGCAAATCCGGGCTGGAGATGCCGGCGGCGCCGTCAGCACACTGCAAACGGTCACAAAAAACGATCCTAATAATGGTCTGGCCCATTACTACCTGGGGGTCGGATTCCAGGAGTTAGGAAAGCTGGACAGCACCGAGAGCGAATGGAGGGAAGCGGTACGCTTGCGTCCCGACCTGGCCGATGCCCAGCGCGCCCTGGCTTTGCTGTCAATGCGCAAGGGCGACATGACAACCCTTGAACAGACCTCCACGCAAATGATCCATCTGCGGCCTGGTTTGCCGGATGGCTATGCACTTCGCGCGGTTTCTGAAATCAATCGCAAGCAATTTGCCGCGGCCGAGGCAGATGTTCGCAAAGCCATTGAAGTGGGCCCGCAGAGTCAGATCGGCTACGTGCAGTTGGGAAACCTGAAGTTCGCTCAGAAGCAGTACGGCGACGCGAAGAAGGCCTATCAGGACGCGCTCGACCGGGACGCCAATTCGATCGACGCTCTTCGTGGCTTGGTGAATACATACACCGTACAGAAGCAAGTGGATCAGGCCATCGCCGCCGTGAACACGCAAATCGCCAAATCGCCCGCCAACAGCGGCTTCTATGATCTGCTCGGCACCGCGTTGTTCCGCACCAAGAAAGACCTGAATGGCGCCGAGGCAGCTTTCAGTAAGGCACTTGAACTCGACAAGAACAATTCCGACGCCTTGATTCAGCTGGGCGTGGTTCAGGCGGCCAAGGGAGAAACCGATCAGGCGATCGCCACCTACCAGCAGGCGATCAAGGATCATCCCGGACAGGCCAGCTTTTACGTCGTGCTCGGGGAATTGCTCGAATCCAGGAAGGACTGGAGCAAGGCACAGGACGCGTTTCAGAATGCTCTAGCGCTCAAGCCAACCGATCCCCTGGCTTCCGAGCACCTCGCCAACGTAATGCTCGCCAGCGGCGGCAACTTTGACGTGGCCTTGTCGCTCGCCCAAAACGCCCGCCGGGGCATGCCCGATTCTCCCAACGTCGCGGACACCCTGGGCTGGGTCTACTATCAGAAGGGGGCGTATCAGTCGGCGATCGACTTTTTCCGCGAAGCCCTGAAGCTGGCGGAGAAACATGGTGCTCCCGACGACCCCCGGACCCACTACCACCTGGGTCTGGCCTATGCAAGAACCGCCCAGCCCGGTCTCGCCCGGCAACAGTTGGAGCGCGCCCTGAAGATCAATTCCAACTTCAGTGATGCCGCCGATGCCCGAAAACAGCTGGCGCAGTTGCCCTCCTGACGCTGCGCCCAAGTTTTGTCTGGCCGAGGGCGATTGCAAGCCGCCACGGGTTCCCCTGGATCACGTTACTGCCGACCCTGCTTCAGGCCGAAGGCGTAAAAGTAGCCGGAGTAGTATCCGACCGAGCCGACATAAAGCACCCCATTCGCTACGGTGGGCGAGCCTATTACATAGTAGTCAGTCTGGTAGCTCCACAGCTTGGCGCCCGTCTTGGCGTTCAGCGCGTACACGTTGCCGTCCCATGAGCCGACATACACCACCCCATTCGCCATAGCAGGCGCGGAATCCACCATGCCACCGGTTTGGTAGCTCCACAGCTTAGCGCCCGTCTTGGCGTTCAACGCGTACACGTTGTCGTCATTCCACGAGCCGATGTAAACCACGCCGTTCGCGACTGCGGGCGAGGAGACGCGCTGGCCCGCAGGGTAGCTCCACAGTACGGTGCCGGTGCTGGCCCGCAGAGCATAAATGTTGCCGTAATCGGAGCCGGCATAAACTACCCCATTCGCCACGGCGGGTGAATCAACATCCCTGTCGCCGGCTTGGAAGCTCCACAGTTTGGCGCCGGTCTTGGCGTTTAGCGCGTACACGTTGCCGTCGGAGTCGCCGGAGCCGATGTAAACTACGCCATTTACGACCGCAGGCGCGGACTCGCTGCCAGCCTCTCTGGTGTAACTCCACAGCTTGGCGCCGTTGCTGGCTTTCAACGCGTACACGTTGCTGTCGCCCCCGCCGATATAAACCACACCGTCCACAATTGTGGGCTTGGAAGCTACGGAGCCGCCGGCTGGGAAGCTCCACACCTTGGCGCCGGTGCTGGCTTTCAGCGCGTACACGTTGCCGTCGTCCGCGCCGATGTAAACCACCCCTTTCCAGATTGCGGCCGCGGATTGCATTCGGTCGACGTTGTTGCCGGTCTGGTAGCTCCACAGCACGGCGCCCGTGCTCGCTTTCAAGGCGTAGATCTTGCCAGTGCTGCCCGATGCCGTAAAAACCACGCCGTTCACCACACTGGGCGAGCCCCAGACCTCGCCATTGGCGTTGAAGCTCCACTTCAGCTGGAGGCCCCCAACATTGTGGACGTTTAGCACTTTTTCACACCGGTTCCAGCGCTCCATGTTGGTGCGGAGGAATTCGCTCCAGTTGTTGCTGCACTTGCCCGCTGGCTGCTGGCCCCATGCCACGGACACGCAGCACGCACAAAGAATCCAAACCAAGATACTGATACGTTTCATGACCGCCTCCTGAAGGATAAATTTGTCTGATGAAAATGCATTTCCCGAGAATTCGGGCCATTCGCCTCAGGGGGTGTTGCGTCCCGGTGGGGACTCTCTTCGGGGAGGCGCTAATGATGATGCACGAACGTTACTTCCCCCTTCTTCAGACCGAAGGCTTCCGAGCCGACATAAACCACTCCATTTGCCACGGAGGGCGAGGACCCGATCTTGTTGGTGCTCCACAGCTTGGCGCCGGTGCTGGCATCGAACGCATACTCCACTGTCCGATCAGGGTAATTGTTTTCCGCACCGATATAAACCACCCCGTTCGCGATCGCTGCGTCGCTCAGACTGCCGACGGTGAGATAGCTCCACAACAGGGCGCCGGTGCTGGCGTCCAGCGCGTACAGAGTTCCGCCCGCCGAGTCGCCCACCGAGCCGACGTACACCACGCCATTGGCCACGGCGGGCGAGGAACCCACCCAACTGTCGGTGGCGTAGCCCCACAACAAAGCGCCGGTGCTGGCCTCCAGTGCGTACACGTTGCCGTCCCACGAGCCGAAATAAACCACCCCGTTCGCCACGGCGGGCGAGGAATCTCCGCCCGCGGGGTAACTCCAGAGCAGGGCGCCGGTTCTGGCGTCCAGCGCGTACACGTTATTGTCTTCCGAGCCGACGTACACCACCCCATTCGTCACGGCGGGCGAGGAATCCACTTCGTCGTCGGTGGTGTAGCTCCACAGCAGGGCGCCGGTGCGGGCATTCAGGGCGTACACGTTGTAATCCTGCGAGCCGACGTACACCACCCCATTCGCCACGGCGGGCGAGGACCTCACAAAGCCGCCGGTGGTGTAGCTCCAGAGCTTGGCGCCGGTACTGGCGCTCAGCGCGTAAACTTTGTAGTCGTTGGAGCCGACATAGACCACCCCGTTCGCCACGGCAGGCGAGGCCTCCACGTTACGGCCGGTCTTGTGGCTCCAGATCCTCGCGCCGGTGCTGGCCTTCAGCGCATAGACCTTGTGGTTTGAGCTATCGCAGCACGAGCCGATATAAACCACGCCATTCGCGACGGTGGGCGAGGACCCCGCAGGGGGGATAGGATCGCTCCACTTCAAGCCGAGGTTCCCAACATTGTTGATGTTAAGCACCTTCTCACACGGGTTCCAGCGCATCATGTTGGTCCGGTGGAACTCGCTCCAGTTGTTTTGGCCCTTGCCCGCTGGCTGTCGGCCCCACGTGACGGACACGAAGCACACGCAAAGAATCCAAACCAACTTGCTGATTCTTTTCATGACGACCTCCTGAAGATAAATTTGTCTGACGGAACGATGCTGCAAGAACGTTACTTCCGACCCTTCCTCAAACCGAAAGCAAAAATCTTGCCGTTCCACGAGCCGGCATAAACCACCCCATTCGCCACGGCGGGCGAAGAATGCACAGCGTCGCCGGTTGCGTAGCTCCACAGCTTGGCGCCGGTGCTGGCGTTTAGCGCGTAGACGTTGTTGTCGTACGAGCCGACATAGACCACTCCGTTCGCCACTGCGGGCGAGGACCACACCCAGTTGCCGCTTGTGTAGCTCCACAGCTTGGCGCCGGTGCTGGCGTTCAGCGCATAGACATTGCCGTCCCACGAACCGACATAAGTCACGCCATTCGCCACTGCAGGCGAGGACAACACTTCGCCTGCAGTGGTATAGGTCCACAGCAGGGCACCGGTGCTCGCGTCGAGCGCGTACACGTTGCCATCTGCCGAGCCAACATAAACTATCCCATTCGCCACTGCGGGCGAGGAGTACACTTTCCACGCAGTGGGATAGCTCCACAGCAGGGCGCCGGTGTTGGCGTCGAGCGCGTAGACGTTGTTGTCGTACGAGCCGACATAGACCACTCCGTTCGCCACTGCGGGCGAGGACCACACAACATCACCGGTGGCATAGCTCCACAGCTTGGCCCCTGTGGTGGCGTTTAGCGCGTACACGTTGTTGTCGTACGAGCCGACATAAATCACGCCATTCGCCACTGCGGGCGAGGAGAACACGTCGCCTGCGGTGGTATAGGTCCACAGCAGGGTGCCGGTGATGGCGTTCAGCGCGTACACATTGGTGTGAGGGTAGGAGGAGCCGACATAAACCACACCGTTCGCTACTGCGGGCGCGGAATATCCACCGCCGGTACCGTAACTCCACAGGCGGGCGCCGGTGCTGGCCTTCAGCGCGTACACGTTACCGTCGTAGGAGCCGATATAAACCACCCCATTCGCCACTGTGGGCGAGGAAGGCTCCGGGTTGCGGGTGCGGTAGCTCCATTTCCGGTGAAGGCGCCCAACATTGTGGACGTTCAGCACCTTCTCACACGGGTTCCAGCGCACCATGTTAGTCCGGTGGAACTCGCTCCAGTTGTTGACGCACTTGCCCGTTGGCTGCTGGGCCCATGCCCCGGATACCAAGCACGCACAGAGAGCCCAAACCAAGATGCTGATGCGTTTCATGACTGCCTCCAGAAGATAAATTTGTCTGACGAAATACATTTCCCGAGAGCTCAGGTCATTCGCCTCGGGGGGTGCTGCGTCCCGGTGGGGACTCTCCTCGGGGAGGCGAGAGCTAATAATGCTGCACGAACGTCACTTCCGACCCTTCTTCAGGCCGAAGGCGTAGAGCTTGCCGTTGTCCGATCCGACATAGACCATCCCATTGGTCACCACCGGCGAGGAGAATTCTTCGCCGCCTGTCGCATAGCTCCATAGCAGGGCGCCGGTGCTGGCGTTCAGTGCATAGAGCTCACCCGAGCCGTAATACACTACCCCATTCGCCACGGCGGGCGACGAATACATATATGAGCCGCCAGTGGGATAGCTCCATAGCAGGGCGCCAGTGGCGGCGTCCAGCGCGTACAGAGTGCCCCCGAAGGAGCCCACATACACCACCCCGTTCGCCACGGCGGGCGAGGAATACGCATAGCCGCCGGTGGGGTAGCTCCAGAGCAGGGCGCCGGTGCTGGCGTTCAGTGCGTACAAATAGTTGTCATTACCGTAATAGCCGGAGCCCACATACACCACCCCGTTCGCCACGGCGGGCGAGCAAACATCCCAGCCGGTGGGGTAGCTCCACAGCAGGGCGCCGGTGCGGGCGCTCAGTGCGTACACGTTATCGTCGCCGGAGCCGACATAAACCACCCCATTCGCCACGGCGGGCGAGGAATCCACGTAGTCGCCGGTGGCGTAGCTCCACAGCAGGGCGCCGGTGCTGGCGTTCAGTGCGTACACTTTTTCATCGTCCGAGCCCACATAGACCGTCCCATTCGCTACTGTGGGCGAAGACGTAATAGCATCTCCCCCCCCGCTGCCGGTGGAATAGCTCCACAGCTTGGCACCGGTCTTGGTGTTCAGCGCGTAAACGTTGCCGTCGGTGGGGCCGAGATAAAGGATCCCGTTGGCCACAGCGGGCAAGTACGATCCGTCGCCGGCGCGGTGACTCCAAAGCTTGCGGCCCGTATGGGCATTCAGCGCGTACGCGCGCGAGGCAGAACAGCACGAGAGAATATACAGCACTCCATTCGCCACAGCGGGCGAAGAATAATAAGAGCCAGTCATGCGGCTCCACTTCAAGGCTAGGCTCCCAACATTGTTGACGCTGAGCACCTTCTCATACGGGTTCCACCGCATCATGTTGGTCCGGTGGAATTCGGTCCAGTTGTTTTGGCCCTTGGCCGCTGGTTGCTGGCCCCATGCCACAGATACAAAGCACGCACAGAGAATCAAAACCAAGACACGGATGCGTTTCATAACGACCCTCCTGAAAAAGGAACTGGTCTGAAGCCAACCCCTTTACTTCACCGTCTGGATCAGGCTGGCTGAACTCCCTTTGTAATCAACGTTGCCCGAATATGTAGCGTCGATCGTGTGTTTGCCCTTCCTCAGCTTCTTTGTGCTGTACTGGGCCACACCGCCGTTTAAACTCACCTTTGCCAACACGGTATTCCCATTCTTAAACGTGACCGTGCCGCCCGGTGTTCCGCCGTACTGTCCGGCGACCGTCGCCGTGAAGGTCACCGTTTGCCCATACTTCGACGGGTTCTTGGACGAACTCAGGGTGGTTGTGGTGGCGGCTTTCTTGACCACCTGCTGCAACACACCAGATGTGCTGCCCAAAAAGTTGGTGTCCCCACCGTAGACTGCCGTCATGGAGTGGGTACCCACGCTCAGCGATGACGTGCTATAGGTCGCCACTCCGTTGCTTAGCGTCCCCGTGCCCAGCAATGTCGTGCCGTCGTAGAACGAGACTGTACCCGTCGGTGTTCCGCCGTACTGTCCGGCGACCTTCGCCGTGAAGGTTACCGTCTGCCCGTAGCTCGACGGATTCCGTGACGAACTCAGGCCGGTCGTCGTGCTGGCCTGATTGACCACCTGCTTGAGCACGCCAGACGTACTCCCCAAGAAATTCGTGTCTCCACCATAGACCGCCGTCATGGAGTGCGAACCGACGCTCAGCGATGACGTGGCATAGGTCGCCACTCCGTTGTTGAGCGTTCCCGTGCCCAGCAATGTCGTGCCGTCGTAGAACGAGACCGTGCCCGTAGGTGTTCCGTACTGTCCGGTGACTGTCGCGGTGAAAGTCACCGCCTGCCCGTAGGTCGACGGATTCAGCGACGAGGTCAGGCTGGTTGTCGTGCTATTCTGGTTGACCACCTGCTTCAGGACACCGGATGTGCTCCCCAAGCAATTTGTGTCTCCACCATAAACCGCCGTCATCGAGTGAGAACCGACGCTGAGTGCCGACGTGGTATAGGTCGCGACCCCGCCACTGAGCGTCCCCGTGCCCAGCAATGTCGAGCCGTCGTAGAACGAGACTGTGCCCGTCGGCGTACCCTTGTAAAAGCCTCGCTGCACCGTCACCGTAGCAGTGAAAGTCACAGATTGCCCGAAGTTGGACGGATTCAGCGAAGAGGTAAGCGCGGTTGCTGTCGGCGTCAAGCTGGTATTGATGAGCACGCCCACCGAGCCATTGTTAATAGCGTTCGTCACCAGAATGTCGGGCTTGCCATCCCCATTCACATCCGTTATCGCGACCCCAACGGTCCCCCACCCGCCCGAGCCGTAGCTCAGCGCCGTCTGGAAGGTTCCGTCGCCGTTGCCCAACAGCATGCCCAGCAGTCCGAGCAGGCCAAAGTCCGCCACTACAAGATCGAGCTTGCCGTCCCCATCCACATCTGCTACCGCGACCCCATAGGGGGCACCCCCATAGCCCGAGTCGTAGGTCACCGCTGTCTGGAAAGTTCCGTCGCCGTTGCCCAGCAGCACGCCCACAGTGCTGCTGTTGTGATTGGTCACCACGATATCGGGTTTGCCATCCCCGTTTACGTCCGCCACCGCGACGGCAGCGGGCCCCCCTCCCCCCGAGCCAAACGCCACCGCTGTCTGGAAGGTTCCATCGCCGTTGCCTAGCAGCACGCCCACAGTGCCACTGTTATTCGCCACGACGATGTCGGGCTTGCCATCCCCGTTCACGTCCGCCACCGCAACCAACTGGCCGCTTCCGTAATTGCCGTATCCACCCGAACCGTAAGTTACCACTGTCTGGAAAGTACCATCGCCTTTGCCCAGCAGCACGCCCACATTATTGCTGGCAAAGTTGAACACCACGATATCGGGCTTGCCATCCCCATTCACGTCCGCCACCGCCACCGACCAGGCATAAGATCCGCCTGAATCGTAGGTCACCGCTGTCTGGAAGGTTCCGTCACCGTTGCCCAACAGCACGCCCACATTGTTGTCGCCAGAGTTTGACACCACGATATCGGGCTTGCCATCCCCGTTCAGGTCTGCCACCGCCACCGAAGTGGGAAATGAGCCGCCTGAATCGTAGGTCACCACTGTCTGGAAGGTTCCATCGCCATTGCCTAGCAATATGCCCACACCGCCGCCACTTGAATTCGCCACGACGATGTCGGGCTTGCCATCCCCGTTCAGGTCTGCCACCGCGACCGACCAAGGATCGTACCCACCGGAGTTGTATGCAACAGCGTTCGCAAAGTTTAACCCCGACGCCTGCGGGAAGCCTAGGCGGGACCGAGTCACCCTACCCGCTTTGGCCCGGCGCCGGGCGAAAGGCGCCCCTTGCGGCATCTGGGAAAAATTCGGGGACACTCCCAGATGCGGTTGTTGAGCACCGGGCAGCCCGTTCTGCTGATTGACGAGCGGTGCGCGATTGGACTGCGCCGCTACCAACATGCTGATGAGAATTGCAAGCAAGCAGACGAAGCGGACGGATTTCATGACGCCCTCCAAGAACCGCGTTTCCAGAAGAATTAGGGCCTGCGCCTCAGGGGGTGGGCGTCTCAACGGGCAGGGACTGCTCTTCGGAGAGGCAACAATAATGCTACGTCCACAAGGCAGCCATATCAACGAGGTTGGTCACAGCTCGATGTGAGGTGTTGGCCAAGAGCTACCACGCGAGGCCAGTCTGCGCGATCTTTCCCGCAAGCCCTGCCCGAAGTCCGCCCGGAGCAATCCATCGACGCGACAGGAGTGCAACCGAAAGCCACAATCTTAGCTGATTTCAACTCGGGATCGAAAAGGATGGGATTGTTCGAATTGTCCGGACCTGGCACTTGTTCGCACCAAGTCCGGACCGCTTTCGACCCCGGATTGCGTCGACAATCCAGCTTCAGGTCGGGGTGCGTGGAAGCCGCCCCGGTTTCCCCTGGACCTCGTTACTCCCGAGCCTTCTTCAGGCTGAACGCGTACACGTTGCTGTCTACCGAGCCGATATACACCATCCCACCCGCCACCGCGGGCGAGGACATCCCCACACCAGAGCCGGTTTCGTAGCACCACAGCCGGGCGCCGGTCTTGGCGTTGAGCGCGTACACGTTGTGGTCGTCCGAGCCGACATACACCACCCCATTCGCTACCGCGGGTGAGGACCACACCGGGGAGTTGGTGGTGTAGCTCCACAGCAGGGCGCCGGTGCTCGCCTTCAGCGCATACAGCTTGAAGTCCGCCGAGCCGACATACACCACTCCATTGGCCACCGCAAATGAGGACATCCCACAGTTCTTGGTGTTGTAGCTCCACAGCAGAGCTCCGGTGCGGGCGCTGAGTGCATACACGTTGTCGTCCATGGAGCCGACATACACCACCCCATTCGCCACCGCGGGTGGAGACTCCACCTGGCCGCCGGTGGTATAGCTCCACAGCTTGGCGCCGGTCTTGGCGTTCAGCGCGTACACGTTGTTATCATCTGATCCGACATACACCACCCCATTCGCCACCGCGGGCGAGGACTCCACATGGCCGCCGGTGGTATAGCTCCACAGCTTGGCGCCGGTCTTGGCGTTCAGCGCGTACACGTTGTTGTCCATCGAGCCGACGTAAACCATCCCATTCGCCACCGCGGGCGAGCTTTCCACGCAGGAGTCAGTGGCATAGCTCCACAGCTTCGCTCCGGTCTTGGCGTTCAGCGCGTACACACTGTTGTCCATCGAGCTGACATATGCCACCCCATTCACCACGGCGGGCGAGGAATACACAGAGTTGCCGGTGGCATAGCTCCACAGCTTGGCTCCGGTCTTGGCGTTCAGCGCGGACATGCTGTTGTCAAGCGAGCCGATATAAAGCACCCCGTTGACCACCGCGGGTGAGAGACCCAACCAGAAGCCGTTGGTGTAGGTCCACTTCAAGCCGAGGTCCCCTACGTTATGGACATTGAGCACCTTCTCATACGGGTTCCAGCGCATCATGTTGGTCCGGTGGAACTCGCTCCAGTTGTCTTGTCCCTTGGCCGCCGGCTGCTGGCCTCCTGCCGCGGATACGAAGCACCCACATAGAATACAAAGCAAGATACGGATTCTTATCATGACGACCTTTCTGAAAATGAACGGATCTGATGGATTTCCCGGGAATTCGGGTCATTCGCCTCGGGGGGTGCTGCGTCCCCGCGGGGACTCTCTTCGAGGAGGCGGGACAGAACTAGTAGTTCACCTGTGGGGCGCGATATCAACGAAGTGGGTCACATCTCGATGTGACGTGCTGGCCAAAAGCGACGCGAGGCGCATGCTTGCCATCCTCTGGCGATGGGCGGATAATTTTAGTGAGTTGGATTTCGGCTAGCGGGTGCGACTTCCCTCCCCCAACTGCTCCTGCTAGCTGGACAGGCCCTCGTCTCTTGGGAGCCTCGGAGCGGGGGCCGGTTGTTAGAAGGCAGAGGTTCCGCGATTCTTTCCCGATTTGCCTTGAAAACCGTTGGCACGCTTTAGCCAGCGGTGACGTCTCAGCTCGCCAGCCCTTCGGGCCTTTGGTCACGTCGAACTGCACGGCTTGGCCTTGCTTGCATGCTCCTACCACAAGTCAGCGAGCGATCCTGTTACCGAGGTCTTCGCCAGTGACCTTGGTTATCTAAACTCCACAATAACCAGGCCACACAATAAGTTGACCGAATCTCATGCCGAGAGGCCGCGTGATCTAGGACCACCGGGAGGAACGCAATGCCAGAACCGACCTACAAGCAAAAACTTGAGCAGTACGGAAACAAGCTGACGACGCAGCAGAAGCTGTACTTTCAACAGGAGTACGACAAGCAAAGCCGCAACCCCTCAACCGCACTGATATTGACCTTGTTGCTGGGAGGCATTGGTGCCCACCGCTTTTATCTTCGCCAGTGGGGTTGGGGTGTGGCATACGTGCTGTTTGTTTGGACGTTTATTCCTGTCTGCGTGGCGCTGATCGAGTGCTTCCTGATCAGGCGGCGTACTGAGAAGTACAACGAACAGGTTTCACAGCAGATCTTGAACAAGATGGACCTGATCTTTTCGGAGCCGGGAATCGCCGTCGCCGCGGGTGCCTCGCAGTAGCCGGAGTTTGCGCGGTGAGTGCCGATGAACGAGATCGAAAAACTGATCGACGCAACTCGCAAAGAGCATGACAAGACGAGACCGGCGGCAAAGTTTTTCGTCTACACGGCCGTGTGTGCAAATGTCGTGATCCCCCTCCTGTTAGTCATCGGAATTGTGCTGGTTTTTTGTTTTCTGAAGTAAAGTCGCTGGCCGGAAGCGGCTAGCGGATGAACGAGTTCTTGGAGGAGCGGAATGCAAAACACAACCAATCCGTTCGTGGCTGGGATGGTTGCACTGGCTTTGTTCGCTGCGATCGGGTGCAACAGCAACCAGGGAACCAAGTCTCCGGATTCGTCGGGGGCTGGGCAACCGCCGGTTCAGCAAGCCCGGCCTGCTCCACCGCCCTCACCAAAAATCCTCACGAAAGATGCGGAATATACGCGGCTTCTCAATCCACCGGGCGGTGAGGCGCTGCTCGGCTACAGCGGAGCCTACAAGCAGAAGAAACAGGAGATTGAGGCCAAGCTGCTCACCATCAGCGATGCCGACCTGCGTAGCCGCGTGGCCTCCGAAGAGTGGTCAACGGTGGACACGGCGAATTTCGAGAAGGACGCCGACGCGCAACTTCGCGCCGCGTTCCCGGCCGCCATGCAGGCTTGTCTGCTGAAACATCGGGGCGACTGGTTTGAAGTGGGGCATGTGGAATATCCCGGTACGGACCTGTTGACGGTGACGTCCGTGGCTGCTTCGCCGGTCGAATTTCCTGACGGCCTGAGCATAGCGATGAATGTAAGCGCCATGGATGGGGTGTATTCCAGGTTCCACCAGTTGGTCGGGCAGCAATTGGAGCAGCAGACCAACGCATGGATGAATTCCGAGAACATGGAGATCTGCCGGCAGCTTCCCGGTGCCTGTACTCCGCCCACATATCAGGAAGCTCTGAAGAAGGTCGAACAGGAGATGCGCAGCCAGCGCATCGTTCTGGTTGGCCAGGGTGATCTCGTGGAGTACCGCATCGACAAGCTAATGCTTGTGGATTACGATACGGAAACAATCCTGTTGAATCTCGACCCCGCTCTGTTGACCAACAAGGAAATGCACTGGAAGTACTCTGGTGGGGATAAGCAAGCTCGTGAGAAACCCGCCCATGCGCAGCAAGCCGAAGCGGAACCCCAAAGTGACGACGAGTCTCAATGACCACTCGCCGTGTGACCGGTGCTTCATGCGCGATCCATCGCACGGTGCAGGTACCAGCCACGGCCCAGTAGCAAGCCCGCGCCACTCCTCGTCACTGCTCCAGAGGAAGGTGCGCTCTCTCAAGATTCGGGGCCTCAACCAGGGCCCGATTCACCCATGTTTGATGAAATTCCCGCTTTGCAGTTCGGTCATTGCCTGGCGTAGCTGTTCCTGCGTGTTCATCACAATCGGGCCGTACCATGCAACCGGCTCTTCGATCGGCTTACCCGACACCAGCAGGAAACGCATCCCCTCGTCGCCGGCCTGAACGTGGATCTCGTCCCCGCGGCCGAACAGCACCAACGAATGGTTACGGGCATCGTACACGGGCGGCGCATCGGGCTTCTCCACCTGCTCAGTCAAGACCGCGCGCGGCTTCGAGGAGTCGCGGAACGTGCCCGAACCCGCAAACACGTAGGCAAAGGCGTTGCGCGTAGTCTCGATTTTCAGCCGCTTCCGCTGGCCCGGGGCAACCGAGATGTCGAGGTAATTCGGATCGGCGGCCACACCTTCCACCGGCCCCCTCTTGCCCCAGAACTCGCCGCAGATAACGCGCACGCGCGTGCCGTCATCGTCGGTGACCTCGGGGATCGCGCTTGCCGGAATATCCTGATACCGCGGATCGGTCATCTTCAGCGACGCGGGCAGGTTCGCCCAGAGCTGGAAGCCGTGCATACGGCCGTGCGCGTCGCCCTTCGGCATCTCCTGGTGCAGAATTCCGCTGCCGGCGGTCATCCATTGCACGTCCCCCGCCGTCATCTTGCCCTGGTTGCCAAGGCTGTCGCCATGTTCGACGGCGCCCGCAAGCACGTAGGTGATCGTCTCGATCCCGCGGTGCGGATGCCAGGGAAATCCCGCCAGGTAATCTTCCGGATGGTCATTCCGGAAATCATCCAGCAGCAGAAACGGATCAAAGTCTTTCGTTTTGCCGAAACCAAAGGCACGCTGCAACTTCACACCGGCGCCTTCGATCGTCGGCTTCGGTTGAATAATCTGTTGAATGGGGCGGAGTGACATTAGCTTCTTCCTTCCTTGCCGCGCCGCACGCCTTCCTGCAAGCGGCAACGGCGGTATTCCTCAGGCCTTCACGAACTGGACCTCAAGCGTGATGGTGACCTCGTCGCCCACCAGAATGCCTCCCGTCTCCAGCGCGGCGTTCCACGTCAGGCCGAAGTCTTTCCGGTTGATCTTGGTGGTCGCCGACAGCCCCATCCGGGTATTTCCCCAGGGATCTTTGCCCGGCGCGGTGGGTCCCTCCACGGTGAACACCACTTTGCGGGTGACGCCGTGAATGGTCAAGTCGCCAGCCACCGCCAGTTCTCCGTCGCGGACGCGGCTTACGTTTGTTGACTTGAAAGACAGCGTCGGGAACTTCTCCACGGCGAAAAAGTCAGCGCTCTTCAGATGCGCATCCCGCTGCGCATCCCGGGTATGAACGGAAGCCGCGTCGATCACGGCTTCGATATGAGAGTCGGTCAAAGCAGTTTCGTCCAACGTCAGGACGCCTTTGACGTCTGTGAACTGCCCTTTCACGTTCGAGATCATCATGTGCTTGACTTTGAACTCGGCCACCGTATGGACGGGATCAATGTTCCAGGTGGTGGTCGCGGTTTGCGGAGTAGCCAGTGTGCTCATTGTAAATTCCCCTCGTAAGGATTAGATGCGTTATAACAAGAATCGTTGCAACAACTATTAAACCCAGGAAATCAGCCCGCTTGGCTGCACGAAACGCGCAACAGGTCGGTCAAAGCCCGCAGCCGTTCCCGTCCCAGATGGCCCAGTTGTCTGCGATGGACCGCCTGCACCGGTTCATCCAGCCGGGCCAGGAGCCTTCCACCCTCCGGTGTAATCCGGGTCATCACCGTTCTCCGGTCCTTGGCTTCGCGGCAACGCGAGATCAGCTTGCGCTTTTCCAGTCGGTCGAGCAGGCGAGTGACATCCGGGTCCCGGGTAATCATTCGGTTGGCAACTTCCCGGCACGGCAGCCCCTCCGGCGCCCCCCGCAGGATTCGCAGCACGTTGTACTGTGTCGGCGAGAGGTCCTCGGTCTTAAGAACCCGAAACAATCCCCGGGACAACTGGTCGGTCGTGCGCAGAAGGCCGAGAAACGCCGCCTCTTCAGGACAGCCCACGCGCCGCACGCTTTGGCTTGACTCAACCATGTTCTTCCCCTCTCGTGCAATAGTAGTCGTGTAAACGAGTATTGTCAAGACGACTATCGTTGGATGCCCGACCTTCGGACGCTATGGAACGGGTTGGTATCCCGTCCCGCGCAAGGCTCCGGGGCCGCTCCCCGGTGATCTTTCCATCGAGCACGACAGCGACCGGCTATTTACTAAAATGTAAGGATCAATCGTGAGCATTGGCTTAGCTGCTCGAGGAGGTGGTCTTTGGACCTGGTTTTCGCCATGCACAGGGAAGATGAGACGAACCCAATTCGGTTCCGTTCGGAGCAAATTATTTCGCGGTTTCTTTCGCCCGGTGGATCAGAGGTGAGGAAGTTGGTAGAGGTCCGGTTCGACCCGCTGCTCGGGACCTCGTCTCGTATTGCCGAGGGTGTCGTGCTCTCGAAGGCCGATGCCGGCGCTCTCGTGCCTCTTCAAGTCCCCAACCCGAACTGCCCGTTCTGCCCGGATCGAATCCGCAGCGTCACCCCTAAAATGTTGGAGCCCATTCACCACGGCGGCCGCCTGGAGCGGGGAGAGTCGGTGTTGTTTCCCAACCTCGTTCCTTACTCTCAATATGCCGCGGTCGCGGCTTTCTCGCGGCATTGGCTTGCGGTGAACGAGTTCACTCCTCAACGATTGTCTGACAACCTCGGTGTTGCCGCGGACTACGTCCGCAAAGTGCATGCCTTTGATCCGAAGGCCGAAAACTGCGCCTACAACATGAATTACCTGTATCCGTCTGGTGGGTCGCTCCCCCATCCCCACGCCCAGGTGCATCTCGATCCTCACCCGACAACTCTGATGCGATTGCGGCACCAGGCCGGTAACGCTTACTGGAACGCCACAGGCCGGCCGTATTGGGAGGATCTGGTGAAAACCGAAGAAGCCCAGGGAGCGCGATTCGTGACTCGGATTGGCCGCACTGCGTGGCTTACCGCGTTTGCTCCGATCGGTTTCAACGAAGTGTGGGCGGTTGTGCCGGGCTGCGAAACCATTCTCGACCTCACACCAGATGACCTGAATGCACTTTCAACCGGCATCTCACGCGTCCTCCAATGGTACGAACAGGCCGGATACAACAGCTTTAACCTGGCGCTCTATTCGGGGCCTCTGAACAACTCGCGTGGTGGGTGCGTACACCTGTCGATGATCACTCGGACCGCAATGCTGCCCTATTACCGGAGTGACGCAATGTACATGGAGCGGCTGCACTGGGAAGCGGCGGTGGATCGCGCTCCAGAGCGGATCGCCGAAGATCTTCGCGCCCATTTCACCGCGGGTTAGTTCGGGACTGTACCTCTCAGGGGGTCCCACGCCGCGCTCACACATGGAAGGCTCTGCAGGCAACCCCGCCATTCGTTGATGGAGATAGCTATAGAGGATGGCAAAATCCGCATACCCCGCCCGAGGGATCGAAGTGCTTGGCGCTGGGGAAGCGACGGCGGGGGGGTAGTGTCGGGGCGTTTCGAAGCTGCCCCCGCTTACTCCCGGCCGTGCTTCAGGCTGAAAGCGTACATGTTGCCGTCGTCCGACCCAACATAAACCACTCCATTCACCACGGCGGGCGAGGAATACGCGTAATCACCGGTGACGTAGCTCCACAACTTTGCCCCGGTGCGGGCGTCCAACGCGTATACCGCGTCATCGGCCGATGCCACATAAACCACACCATTCGCCACTGCCGGCGATGAATCCACACCCCATCCGGTTGGGTAACTCCATAGCTTGGCGCCGGTGCGGGCCTTTAGCGCATACACGCTGTTGTCGGTTGAACCAACGTAAACCACCCCATGGGCCACCGCAGGCGAGGACCAGACCTCGCCGCCGGTGGCATAGCTCCACAGCAGTTTGCCGGTACCGGCATTCAGCGCGTACACGCTGTGATCCCTCGAGCCGACATAAACCACACCATTGGCCACGGCGGGTGAGCCGGCTATGTATGAGCCGGTGGTATAGCTCCACAGCTTGGCGCCGGTCTTGGCGTCGAGCGCGTACACCTTGTAGTCGTAGGAGCCGACATAAACCATGCCGTTCGCCACGGCAGGCGAGGAAGTCGTAACGCCGCTACCGGTCCGGTAGCTCCAGATCAGAGCGCCGGTGCGTGCGTCGAGCGCATATACATTGTCGTCGTCCGACCCAACATAAACTACTCCATCCACGACCGCCGGCGAGGAGATTACTCCGCTAAGCGCGGTGTAGGCCCACACCTCGGTGCCGGTACGTGCGTCCAACGCATACAGGTTGTAGTCGTCCGATCCGACGTAAACCAGTCCGTTCACAACTGCAGGTGACGAGCCGACCCCGCCACTGGTCGAGTGGCTCCACAGTGTGAGGCCAGTATGGGCGTCTAACGCATGAACCACACCGGTGTCGGAGCCCACATAAACGATCCCGTGGACGACAGCTGGTGAAGAGAACACCGGGGCTTGCGTGGCATAGCTCCACTTTACGCCGAGGTTCTTGACGTTGTTGACCGTCAGAAAACGCTCGTAGCGATTGAATCGCGTCATGTCGTGTTTGTGGAACTGGTTCCAATCGGTGAGGACGTGGGTCGTGGGCCGGCCGTCCGAGGATGAATGCGTACTCGCAGCCTGCCCGAAGCAGAATCCTGCCAGCACGAAGATCGCGGCAAACGTCAGACCCACTCGCAGGCTGGAACCACACGGAATGGTCTCTTCTGCGCGTTTCATAATGTCCTCCTACCATTACTTGGTTGCGCCATCTTGAGTCTGAACGCCCAGCGAAGCATCCTACGGGCCGGGCATTTGGAAGCTGTTCCTGCCTACTCCCGACCATGCTTCAGGCTGAAGGCGTACATGTTGCCGTCGTGGGAACCGACATACACCGCGCCGTTCACGACTGAGGGCGAAGACTCCACATAAGAGCCCGTGGTGTAGTTCCACAGCTTGAGACCCGTGCGGGCGTTCAACGCGTACACATTGCGGTCCTCCGACCCGACATAAACCACCCCATCGGCCACGGCGGGCGACGAATTCACCCACCAACCGGTGCCGTAGCTCCACAGCAGGGCGCCGGTCTCGGCGTTCAATGCGTAAACGTTGTCATCTTCCTCACCTCCGCCGACATAAACCACCCCATTGGCCACGGCAGGCGAGGAATCCACCTCGCCGTCCGTGCCGTAGCTCCATAGCAGAGCGCCGGTTTTGGCGTTCAATGCGAACACGCCGCCATTCTCGGAGCCGATATACACCGCTCCATTCGCCACGGCAGGCGGGGAGTACACCCAGTCGCCTTTGAGCGGGGAGTACGCCACTTCTCGTTTTCTGTAGCTCCACAGCTTGTCGCCTCCGCCGTAGCTCCACAGTTCGTCGCCGGTGACGGCGTTTAGAGCGTACACGCCATCACCCGAGGCGATATACACCACCCCATTCGCCACGGCGGGCGAGGACTCTTCTGGTCCGCTGTTTTTGTAAAAGTACCACAGCAAGACACCGGTGCGAGCCTCCAGCGCATATACTGTCCCGCCGTAAGTGTTGTCCGCGGCCACATACACCACCCCGTTCGCCACGGTGGGATCGGAATAGACCCAGCCAACGACATAGCTCCATAGCAGGGCGCCGGTGCTGGCGTTCAACGCATACACATTGCCGTCCGTCGAACCAACGTAAACTACCCCATTCGCCACAGCGGGCGAACAGCACACCACGCCACCGGTGCTGTAGCGCCATAGCAGGGCGCCGGTGTGAGCGTTTAGCGCGTACACGTTTTGGTCCCAGGAGCCGAAATAGACCACCCCATTGACCACGGCGGGCGATGAAAACACGGCGCCGCCGGTGGTGTAGCTCCACTTCAAGCCGAGGCTCCCAACATTGTGGACAGTCAGAAACTTTTCATGTGGGTTGAAGCGCGTCATGTTGCGCCGATGGAACTGGTTCCAATTGGTGAGAACATGAGTTTTAGGCCGACTGCCCGAGGGTAACGGCGAACCCCCAGCCTGCCCAAAGCAGAATCCCGCCAGCAGAAAGATTGCGCCACACGCCAGCCCCAACCACTTCCCGATCTTCGTTGAATCCATCGTTGTTATGCGTGCCATGTTGTCTCCTTCCGGCGGTGTGGGATCGTTCTCGGGACGCCGGAACCTCGAAGACCAAATACCGTTTGAGACGGTGGGAGAGGGAGCGGTACTCAGCCTGCGACCATTCTTCTCCCCGTTTGTTGGCTTGTCAATGCGCAACCATTTGCAGTGTCGTCGCTATCCCCACGCCCGCGCTCCAGCGCCCTATCGCCTCCACTCCCTTCGCGCTGGAGTGTACGGATTTTGCCAGCCTCTACCGCCGTCCCCCGCCATTCGTTGACCTGGCTGTTGCCGCGTTCGTAAGATGAAGCCACCGGAAAGCTGGGCATCTCTTAGTGATCGGCCAGACCATCTCGCACTATCGCATCCTCGAAAAACTCGGGGGCGGGGGCATGGGCGTGGTCTACAAAGCCGAAGACCTCGAGCTTGGCCGCTTTGTCGCCCTCAAGTTTCTGCCCGACGAAATGTCGCGCGACCCGCAAGCGCTGGAACGCTTTCGGCGGGAGGCCCGTGCGGCATCCGCCCTCAACCATCCCAATATCTGCACCATCTATGAGGTCGGCAAACACGGCGATCAGTCCTTCATCGCCATGGAGTATCTGGAAGGTGTAACCCTGAAGCACCGGATCACCGGAAAGGCGTTGGACATCGAAACCGTGCTGTCGCTCGCCATCGAGATCGCCGACGCGCTGAATGCGACCCACGCCAAGGGCGTGGTTCACCGCGACATCAAGCCTGCGAACATTTTTGTGACCGGGCACGGGCACGTCAAAGTTCTCGACTTCGGACTGGCGAAGGTCGCCCCCACCGACCGCTCCGCAAGCCAGATCGCATCGGCCAGCACGGTGACGGCCCCGGTCGACGAAGCGCACCTGACCAGCCCAGGTTCTACGCTCGGCACCGTCGCCTATATGTCGCCCGAACAGGCGCGTGCCAAAGAACTGGACGCCCGCACCGATTTGTTCTCGTTTGGAGCCGTCCTGTATGAGATGTCCACCGGCCAGTTACCGTTCCGGGGCGAGAGTTCCGCGGTCATCTTCAACGCGATTCTGGAACGCGACCCGATTCCCGCCGTACGACTGAATCCCGACGTGCCACCCAAGTTGGAAGAGATCATCAGCAAGGCTCTGGAGAAAGACCGCGCCCTGCGCTACCAGAGCGCGGCGGAGATGCGCGCCGACCTGCAACGGCTGAAGCGCGACACTGACTCCCACCAGCTGGCGGCCCTGATTGAGCCAGCACCCGTTTCTCGCAATACACGGCTCCCATGGATCATTGCCGGGGCGGTTGGCGTAATCGCCCTAATCGCGGTGGCCTTCTACTTCTGGCCGTCTCGGCATCCCGCCACCTCTCCGGTTGGCTCGGCAAGCCCGAGGGCGATCGCGGTGCTGCCGTTCCAGAATGCAGGCTCCGACAAGGACACCGATTTCCTACGGCTCGCCCTGCCGGATGAAATTGCCACGACGCTGAGCTACGTTCCGGCGTTCTCGATCCGTCCATTTGCCACAACCAGCAAGTACAGCGGACCGAACCTGGACTTGCAGCAGGCCGGCCGGGAGATGGGAGTGGCCTCCATCGTGACCGGACACTACCTCACGGAAGGCAACCAGTTGGAGGTCACCCTGGAAGCGGTGGATGTCACGAATAACCGCAGCGTTTGGCGAGACACCATCAGCGTTGCCGCGTCGGACAAAATCGCCATGCGGGAACAACTCACGTCCAGAGTTCGGCAAGGCCTGGTTCCCATGCTGGGAGGATCACCGGCCTCCGGGGAGGCAGGAACCCGACCCAGGAGCGAGGAAGCCTACGAATTGTACTTACGCAGCATTGCGGTTCCCCATGATGTTGCTCCTACCAAGGATGCCATCGCCATGCTGGAGCGTGCGCTCGGGATTGACCCCACCTACGCGCCTGCCTGGGAGGCGCTGGGCATGCGCTACTACTGGGACAGTGCGTATAGTGACGGCGGCGAACCAATGCTCCAGCGCTCGGACTCGGCATTCGAACGTGCCTTGACGCTCGATCCGAACTTGATCTCTGCCGCGGGAGCTCTGATTACCAACCAGATGGATCGCGGTAACATCGGACGCGCCTATGCGCAGGCCTCAGCCCTGGTGAAACGACGGCCGGAGAGCGCCTCAGCCCACTTCGTTCTGGGCTACGTGCTGCGCTATGCCGGGCTGTTGGATGACGCCGCACGGGAATGTGACACGGCCTTCAGGCTGGATCGCGGCAACTACCAATTCCGCTCGTGCTCCTGGGCCTTCATGCAATTAGGTCAGACCGAGCGGGCAATGGAGTTCGTCAGCCTCGACGCCGGCTCGGAATGGGCAGCCCGGCAAACCGCCTTCATACTGGTCGGACAAGGCAAACTGGCCGAGGCACGGCAAATCGTCCAGAGAATGTCGGATGCTCCTTTGATGGGTCGTGACCTGATTCAGCTCTGCCTTGACCCCCAGCAGGCATCCCAATTGGAAGAAAGTGCCCGGAAGGTTGAAACCGCCGCGCTTGCGGGGGTGGATGGGGAACCTCGATATGTCTTCGGCGCCTTGCTGTCGTACTGTGGGCAGAAGGATGCCGCCCTCCGCTTGCTGAAAAGCGCTATTGAACACAACTACTGCGCCTGCCAGACTTTGCAATCCGACCCGCTGCTCGTGAAGCTCCGGGGGACTCCTGAGTTCAACACTCTGCTGTCGGCAGCCAAGGACTGCCAGAGCCGCTTTCTGGCGGAACGGAACCAGAGTTTTCCCTGAACGATGCGCTCTTGTTCTTTCAGGCTCCTCCCAGGAACGAAACAAGGAATATATTGGTGCGTGTCAAAACAATTACCCCGGCTTGTTCCCGGTTGACAAGCTGTACTCGCGAGTTATGATTGATGTGAGTTTTTGTGCAAAGAATCGCACCCATTTTGTACCAGAGGCCGAGATGAGTAAACTGGCCGCTATGCTGAAGAAACTCTGGCCGAGTGAGGAAGGCCAGGATATTGCCGAGTATGCCGTGATGCTTGCCGTCATTCTGGTTCTGGTGGTCGCCACCGTGCGGCTGATCGGCACAAATGCCAACAACACCTTTTCCTCGGTTGCCAGCTCACTCTCGCAATGATCGTCAGATTCAGGGAGGTTCACGATGTCCAGCTTTTTGCGCAGGCTTTGGTCGGAGGATGGTGGCCAGGATATTGCCGAGTATGCGGTGTTGCTGGCCGTCATTCTGGTCCTGGTTGTCGGTACCGTGCGACTGATCGGAACAAGCGCTAACAATGTCTTTTCGGCAACCGCGAGCTCGATCTCGCAATAAACCTCGAAGTCGGAGAGCGGCTGGTCCCTGATTTCTTGGATCCCATGCCCCGCAACGTCGGACAGATTCCTTCCTTTGTCCGGCTTGCGCGGTCCCGCTTGGCCCTCACCTCACCTCGAGCTGCCACCAACTTCGTTGGCCTGACGCCCTCCTAGGCGAACTATCATCACGTTCCGTCTCCCCGAAAAGCAGCCTATCCGCCGAAGGGAAAATCAAGAATTCGAAGACCGTCCGTGGTGAACCACTCTGAGCCGTCGGTCACCGCGCATCCAGGCCGGCGCGAGCGGCACGGAACGACCAGGTCATGCCCCAGGAATAGAAGGCAATGATGAGCAGAACATCCAGCGGCATGCCGAAGATGATGTACAGCACCGGCATGAACAGAACGGTCTTCTGAAGCACGAGCGCCTGCAGAAGAATTTGAAAAGGCAGAAACAACGCCAGGTGGGTCATCGTCAGGGAGGTCAGCAAAGCTTTCCTGACCAGTCCGAAGTCGAAGATGTAGTAGGTGAGGCCAAACAAAAGGGGAACCGTAGAAATGAGGGCAATGCCGGAGGTAGCCAGGCCTTGCATGTAGCTGTCGGGCGTGTGCGGAAAACGGGCCGGTAGAACCGCGAAGTAAACCGAAGCCGTGGCCTGCACAAGCAACACTCCACGGAGAAGGTAGATCACGGGCGTCAGCTTCTTGGGAAGCAGAAATGTGGCGCCGAACAATGCCAGGGTTGCCAGGCAAGAGAACGACCAGATTTGCAGGCTGGGGAAAATGGGCTCCATCCGGAAATAGGGGATTTCCAATTGAACCGACGAGAATACGTGGTGACGGGAGAGCATCACATCGGCGTGCAAAGGGAGCAGGCGCAATGCAGTGACGAAAATGCGGTTCCAGAATGCGCAAAGCCGCTGCAAGAAGAAGATCCACACCGCCGAAAAGAACAGAAAGAGACAGATCGCCGCAAGCAGGTTCATCGGACCCAGGTGGAAGTGGGTCAGTGCGCGGTGCATGGTGATGACACCACCACGATGTCCGCGAGATGCGGCGGGTTGCGAGAAGCCGGGCCTGCTCCCTTCGGTCGCCGCGCCGCTCTCAGAATTCCTTGAAAAATCCAAAACTGGTTCCACCTCGCATGTAATAAGGATTGTGGTAGTAGTCGCCGACCACGTTGATGCCCCAGTTGGTTCCCCACCATTGCCGCCACGTCACGGTCAGAGTTTGGCTTTGGAAATCGGTCAGGGCCACCGTGGGCCCAATCAACTGCCAGGCTTCTTTCCCTACACCCGCACGAACCGTCAGGTAGCGGTGCTTGTTCCGTCCCTGGGTGATGGCGACGAAGCCTGCGGGTGAGAAGACCGATCCGGGGTTGCTGACGTTGAAGCGAATCCCCTCTTCCACAATCCACGGCTTGTCGAAGTAGTAGGTGGTGCCAACGTAGAAGCTGTGGTCCTGGTGAACGTCCTTGGAATCGTAATAGCCGAACCCCAGGGTGGTGATCCACTGCTTGCGAGCCATCCATTTCTTGTTCAGGAACGCGTCGGTGCGGAAGCGGGGCCAGAAAAAACCTCCGGCGCTGGATCCGACGGTTAGGGAGCCATACCAATCGGGATTGAAGTTGTACGTATCGCCGACTCCGAAGTAGACACCGGCATCTCCAAACTCATGCTGGCCATTGATTTCACCGTCCAAAATGTTGTGGCCCGCGGTTAAAACACCGCGTGCATAGGCTCCGTTCCAGGAACCGAAACCGTTGGAGAGGGCGAGATAGTCGCCCCCGGTTTCCAGGTAGTCGGTCAGGACTTTGGGCTGAGCTTCCGAAGGATGGGCCGCCACCGGCTCTGGCTCGGACAGCGGTTCGGATGACGGCAAAGACGGGCTGGCCTGCGCGTGTGCAACCGACACCAGGGTGACGCTCAGGAGTAGGAGATATCCTGAGGTCTGCAAGCGTTTTTGCGTTGACCTGTTCATGGATTCACTAGCCTGGCCTCAAAATGAAGCTGGGTTCCCTTCCCTGCAATGACGACCCAGGAATCGCCCGCTCGGATCACTTTCGCCTCGCCGAGGAGGATGGTCGGTTCGGCATACGGGCTTGCCGGCAGGCTCCACGCTTGATGTTCGAGGCTTTCCGGATGGGCTGCAACGATCGTGGCAACCCAGCCGTCCTGTTTCACCTTCCATCTGACTTCCTTGCGGCGGTTCAGAAAGTTGGCTAACCCGGTCATGGTGTACCAGCGGAAACGGCCCGCGGCTCTGAGCTCGGCGGTCTGTTGCAACCAGCGATCGACGATTTCGTGGTACGGCAGGATTCCGGGCGGGTGAAAGTAGATCAAGCGCGCCGAATGCTGGTCGGAGGTGAAGTCCATGATGGCCGTGAGCCATTGCTCAAGTTCTGTTTCCGGGTAACCTTCTAACTGCACTTCTTCGAATCCCGCGGCGCGGTCCAGGTGAAGCACGGGAAACGCCCAGATGTTCTCGCCCTCGCGCTTGCCATCTCGATAGCCTTGGGTGGGCCCCATCCCCGTGTCGCCGGTAAAGTAGTAAGCGACGAACCCGTGGGCCTCGAGCCAGTGCGTTACCCAGGGCGGTTGATTGCCCTCGGGTGCGGAATATTCCACCACGGGCTTACCCGTCAGATTCTCCAGAGCGGTCTTGTTGAGCGAAAGGAACTTCTCCAGGTCTTTGGGATTACCCTTGTCGACCTGGGCAGCGAAGTAGTTGTGAATCCATCCGCCGTGACTGCCAATCTCGTATCCCATGGCGGAATATCTGCGGATCAACTCCTGGCTGATGGGGTTGTGATCGACGTTGAACCCATTCTTGTCGCCGTTGATCATCGCGTCCGGGCCGGCGGTGATGTGAATCGAATACGGCCCTTGCTGCAAAAGGGACCACGAGTTTATCTCCTGCAGCGGCTTGATCGCGGCGTTCGAGTCAATGTGCCAGTTCAAAACCAGACCGCCGATTCCGTCAGGAACCGTCATCAGGCTGGGTAGGGCGAGAGTGTGCTTGGCAAAGTACTTCAGAAAAGCGTGCAGCGGCAGACCGTCGGTGTTGCTTTTCAGGTAGCCCAAAGGAAGGTTGACGAAAAAAACCGACCCTTTCTCGAAGGAATGCTGGCCGGCGACGATACCAGCATCGGAATGAAACAGCATCTGACCGGAGAAGCTGCCGGAAGTCACAAAACTGGGATATTGCAGGTTCCCGTACTTGTAGCGGCGCAACTGCACTTCGTCCGTTTGCGGCGGGTTCTCAGGCTGGAGCGGGTAGTATTTCCCCGGCGGAATCTCCATCTCACTGACCGTCGATCTTGCGCCGAAAATTTCGCTCCAGCGGATGGTGTTGTCGTGCAGCACGTCGTAGAGTGCGTAGTCCACTCCGGCAAGATCGGAGAGCCGGGAACGCCCGCTCGCATAGCGCCCCGCTGGGGACAACGTGCCGGCGTCATAAACCAGCATGAGTTGTCCACCACTGGCCACATAGCGGTGAAGGGCGTCGACGAAAAGGTCACTTGCCGTCTGATGAACTGTGTCCGGAAAAATAACGCCCGCGCACGCCGTTGCGGAAAGGAACGGACGGATGAATTCGGAGTCGTGCACCGGAATGACGTGCAGACCCTCTTCGCTGGCCGCATCGGTCCATACCGTCACTCGGGGATCGGACATACTGACGCCGTCGGGAACCAGCAGCAGAAGCCGGTCCGCGGTGGATCGGAAGCGATCATGCGTGGCCCATACCCAGGCGATCACCAGCACGAAAAGCAGAGCTGCAACGATGAGGACACGGCGTCGCTTCATAGCGCGGCCACCACCTGACCGTACTCCCGCGCCCACAAGCTTCCGTGGACCACGACGCCTTCTTCGACCTCGATGCGCGGGGCGCTCAGGGTGGTCGGTTTCTCTGGCATGCCACAGCGCGTGCCGCTTTGCACGCGCACTCGACGCTCGGCAATCACCGGTCCATGGATTACGCATCCCCGTCCGACCTGCATCTTACCGGCGGAGATCAGGCTTCCTTCCACCGACACGCCGTCTTCCAGAGTCATGTCTTTGTCGCTCTTGACGCTTCCGCAGACGCGCGCTCCCGCACCGATGCGCAACCGGCCACGAATGACAAGGTTCCCGCGGACCACTTCTCCCGGCTGAATTTCGAAGTCGCCGTCATGGAGCAACCGGTGCTGTGCCGGCGGTGGAGTGAGGTCAACCGCAGAAGGCGCAGTGGAAGCCCGGGCAATGTCTCCGATTTCAATGTGTGGCGCATTCAAACGCTGGAAATTGCAGCCCCGTTGCAACCTGATCGACCGGTCGGACGAGACCCGGCCGGCGAGTTGGCAGCCCGAATCGGCGCGGAATTCACCCACGGCATGCACCCACCGCTGCACCCGGCTCTCGTCGCCGAGGCGAACGTCCTTTTCTCCAAGGATGGCGCGATAACTGTTCTTTCCTGCGCCGGTGAAGCCGCCTCCGGCATAGATGTCCTTGGTAAACGTGACTTCGGAAGGTATGTTGAGGCTGGTCAGGGAAGCGACGACCACGGAGACGGCCTGGCCTTTCCCCTGGAGACGGCTGTCGAGGGGCTGCATGGCGCTTCCCGGGATCAGGTAGCCCGCACCATCCGGAAGAGTGCCCTCAGCACTGGCGCCTGTGACCCTGGATTCCTGCAACGCGCACTGGATGCCCTTGAGATAGCTCCGAAAGCCATTCGCAAAAAAGCGGATTTCGCCCGCGTTTTGTTGCACCACATTCAACGGGATCGCGTCGGACTCGCGGCAAAGCTCCACCATGGCGGGAATGAGGGGCAACAACAGCATGGTGGTCACCACCAGCACCAGCGCCGAAACTGCAAGAAATGGATTCACAAGGCCTTCCGAAAGCGTTCGGTTTTGTCCCAGTGGAACTCGGCTCCGGTGAAGTAGTCGGAGATCTGCGAGACCGCGGCGCGTGAGACCGAAAAAATGCTCACCGCAAATCCCAGAATGAGGAACGGCAAAAGACAGATGCGCCGGTTCATTCCATCGAGGCGAACCGCCGCCGCGATCTCGAAAAACGCAGCCAGATTGCCCAGCGCGGCATACGCCGTCAGCGAAAGCAGCGCAATAATTCCGTGAAGCGGCGCGACTCCCTGATAAAACACACCCAGAGCAAGCGCCCAGCCGATCAGCGTGACCGGCGCCATGGCATAAACCCCGAGCAGCAGAGTGCCATCGATGCGCTCCCGCAGCGTTGCCCGATGCTTCCCAAACAGCAGGTGTAGAGCGTAGGTAACCATCGCCTGGTTGTGGCCTTTGGCCCAGCGCATGATCTGCTTGATGCGTACCGCCCACGTTTCGGGGACCTCTTCGTAGCATTCAGAACGGTTCTGGTACGCAGTCTTCCAGCCGTGGAGCAACAGACGATAGGTCAGATCGGTATCTTCGGTCAGCGAGTTGTCGTTCCAGCCCCCAATCTCGCGCAGAGCGCTCAACCGCACCCCTGCGACCGTGCCGCCATGCTGGGGCACCAGGCGGAGATTCATGCGCGCCTGCTGATCGACTTGGTAACCGCCGGATCGTTCCAGGTCCAGAAGGCGGGTCAGTAGGTTCGCCCCGACATTCACGGGCACAACCCGGCCCATCACGCCCCCGACTTCCGGATCAAAAAAGGGAGCGACCAACTGTTTGACGAGGCCGGCGCCGGGAAGATAATCGGCGTCAAAAATCAGGATCACTTCCGTCGTCACCAATTCCATGGCGTCTTTCAGCGCGGCGGCCTTCCCGCCCTTGCCCGCGGTGCGATGGAAGGGGAGAATCCGGCCGGGGTATTGCCGCACAAACTCGTCGATGATTTCCCGGGTCCGGTCGGTGGAGCGATCGTTGACCGGAACGACCACCATCTTGTCCTGCGGGTAAGCGACCGTCATCAACGCCGACAGAATGTTCGCAATGACTTTTTCTTCGTTATGGGCGGCGACTAGGATCGTGACCGGTGGCCAGTCCGCGGTATCGATGTCGATGTAGGGATGGCGCTGAAAACCGAAAAGACGGTTCAGCGTAAACCAGTAGTGGCGCCCGGTGTAGACGCAAATGACCAGAACAATCGCGTAGAGAACATAGATCATGGCGCGCCACAACAGCGAAACCGCTGCGGTGGATTACTCCTTGCCCGCAGCAGCGGCTTTGTGAGCATGCTCATCCAGATCGCTTTTGCGCCGCCGCGGTTGCGGCCTCGGCGCCAGCTTGAATTGCTTGTCGGCCGCCAACAGCGGCGTCTTTTTCTGGTGCCAGCGCGCCACCGCTTCCACGATTCGCTCCGAACTGTGCCCGTCGCCGTATGGATTGTCCCCATCCGACATCTCTTCGTAAGCGTCCGTGTCGTCCAGCAGGCGATCGGCTTCGTTGACGATGGCGTCACGCGACATGCCGATAATCCTGGCCATACCGAACTGGGAGGCTTCCGGGCGTTCCGTGACTTTGCGCAGCACCAGCACCGGCTTGTGGAACGTTGGAGCCTCCTCCTGGATGCCGCCCGAGTCCGTGAGAACCAGGAAACAGCGGCGAAGCAGGCTGACGAAGGTGATGTAATCGAGCGGTTCGGTCAGGTGAATGCGGTCGGTTCCCTGCAGCAACCCGTTCACCGTGCTGCGTACATTGGGATTCATGTGCACCGGGTAGATGATGCGAATGTCTTTATGTTTTTCAACCAGGTCTTTCAGCGCCAGGCACATATTTTCCTGGTCGGTGCCAATCGATTCCCGCCGGTGCGAGGTGACCAGCACCAGGCGGCAATTCTCCGTCGGAATACCTTGCAGCGGTGTGTCCTCCCACGAGTGCGGCAGTTGGCTGAGTGCCCGCAAAGTGTCCACCACGGTGTTCCCGGTGACCACGATCTTGTCGCTGGGTACGCCCTCCACCAGCAGGTTGTCGCGGGACAACGCCGTAGGAGCAAAGTGAATCTCGGTCATAATGGACACCAGTCGCCGGTTCACCTCTTCCGGAAACGGGTTATAGATGTCGTGGCTGCGCAGGCCGGCCTCGACATGTCCCACCGCTATCTTGCAATAGTAAGCGGCCAGGCTCGACGCGAAGGCGGTCGTGGTGTCGCCTTGGACCAGTATCATGTTCGGCTGAAAGCGATGACAGGCGTTTTCCACGGTATCGAGCACCCGCGCCGTCAGCGAATTCAGCGTCTGGTTCGGACGCATGACATCCAGGTCGAAATCAGGTTTGATCTTGAAGTACTGCAGAGCGTGATCGAGCATCGTGCGGTGCTGACCGGTATGCACGACAGCGGTTTCGAACTCGTCAGAGCGGCGCCGGAGTTCGTGGATGACCAGCGCCAGTTTGATGGCCTCTGGCCGAGTCCCGAGTACTGCGATAATGCGACACTTCATGAGGAACATCCATCATTTCTAACGACTTATGAATGGCCGGGCTAAACCGCAGATACCCACGTTTCCGAAAACTTTGGAAGGGTGAATTTCTGTGGTTCATCTTTGATTCTAGTAACTTCTGCCAGTTATCAAAGATTACTAATGTCACCCGGAAAGGCCGGGCCGGGGCGCACATCTGGCCGGCGGACAGCTTTCAGCCTATGGTACGTGTGTCACGCAGGAATGTGACGACAACCACAACACGGGAGGAAACCTTTGATCTAATATGCCAAAGGAAGGAAACAACCTCATGAGTCTGAGTCAGCTTGCCCGATCTATCCGGGAGTCGGCGACTCTCAAGCTGAATGAAACCGCGGCTCTGCTCCGCGACAAAGGAGAGCCCATCATTCATCTGGGAGGCGGCGAACCCAAGAGTAAGGCCCCCATTGATGCAGTGATCAACTGCGCGGCCCTGTTGAATACCGGAGAAATCCGGTACACGGCGCCCGACGGGATTCCTGCACTGAAGAAAGCCATCATTCGCTATACCGAAGAGCACTACAAGAAGATTGTCTCGGCAGACAACGTGATCGCTTCCGGCGGCGCCAAGCAGGCCCTGATGGTGCTGCTGCACGCCATCCTGGATCCGAAGGAAGAGGTGATTTTCCCGGCTCCCTACTGGGTCAGCTACCCGGAGATGGTGAAGCTTGCGGGCGGGGTTCCGGTCCCGGTGACTGCGGAGGACGGAAGCTTTTGTCCGACCGTCAAAGAGATCGCGGAAGCCTGCGGTTCCTACACCAAAGCCATCATTCTGAACAGTCCGAATAACCCTTCGGGCGCCATGTACGGCAAGGATTTCATCCAGGAGATGGTCGAGTTCTGCGAGAAGAAAAGCATTTATCTCATCCTCGACGACATCTACAACCGGCTGGTGTTCGACGGCAAGAACGCGCCCATCGGCTACGACTTTATGAAAACCTCGCTCGAGCAATCGAAGCTGGTGGTGATCAACGGGGTCTCCAAGATGTATGCCATGACCGGGTTCCGCATCGGCTGGGCGATCGCGAATACCCCGCTGATCGAAACCATGGCGACCATCCAGTCCCAGCAGACCTCCGGCCCCGCCGCGCCATCGCAATGGGCCGCCGTGGGGGCGCTCAATGGCGTCCAGTCGTCGATGGAAGGCCTGCGGGTCACGCTGGAAAACAACCGTAACGTGATGATGGAACGCTTGCACGCGTTCGAGGGCGTCAGGGTCCACAAGCCGGACGGCACTTTCTACTGCTTCCCGGATTTCAGCGCGTACATGAAGGATTCCCAGAAGCTTTCCAATTTCTTGCTCGAGAAAGTACGCGTGGTCACCGTGCCGGGCAAGGAATTCGGCTTCGAGGGGCATCTCCGGCTGAGTTACTGCGGCACCATCCGCGATATCACCGAGGGCCTGGATCGCATCAAGTGGGCGCTCGATCCGAATTCCGCCAACGAACTCTACCTCGGCGACCGCAAACTTGTGAGGGATTGGCTATGAACATCTACCTCGACGTGCAATCTCCCGCTGTAAAAGAGGCAGGGAAGCTGGCCAGTGCCTACGGCCTCGCCAACCATGGGCTGGTGAATCTGCGGCGTGCCTACTGGAACCTGCCGACGCCGGCGCTCTATGAGGAGAGTATTTTCCGCTCCGAGGGCGCGCTCTCCCACCTTGGCCCGCTGGTGGTGAACACCGGTAAGCACACCGCGCGTGCCGCCGCCGACAAATTCGTGGTCCGCGAGCAATCCACCGAGGAGAAAATCTGGTGGGGCCAGTACAACCGGCCCGTCACCAGCGAGAATTTCAGCGCCTTGCTGGCCCGCCTCCAGGGCTACTTGCAGGGGCGCGATGTGTTTGTACAGGACTGCTTCGCGGGAGCCGACCCGGAGTACAGCCTTCCCATCCGCGTCATCACCCAGAAGGCCTGGCACAGTCTGTTTGCCCGCACCATGTTCCTGAAGATTCGGAGCCAGGACGCCCTCCAGCGCCATATGCCCGAATTCACCGTGATCGCGGCCCCCTCGTTTCAGGCTTCGCCCATGGTGGACGGCACCCGCACCGAAACCTTCATCATTATCAATTTCCGGGAACGCCTGGCCATCATCGGTGGCACCAGCTACGCCGGGGAAATCAAGAAGACCATCTTTACCGTCCTCAACTTTCTGTTGCCCCTGCAGGGCGTGCTTTCCATGCACTGCTCGGCCAACGTCGGCACCGGCGGCGATGTCGCCATCTTCTTCGGCCTCTCAGGCACCGGCAAAACCACGCTTTCCGCCGACCCGAAACGGCATCTGATCGGCGATGACGAGCATGGCTGGAGCGACAACGGCGTGTTCAACTTTGAGGATGGCTGCTATGCCAAGGTGATCCGTCTTTCGCCGGATGCCGAACCGCAAATCTATGCTTGCACGCGCCAGTTTGGGACCGTGCTCGAAAACGTTACCATTGATCCCGTCTCGCGGCATCTGGATTTGAATGACTACACTGTGACGGAGAACACGCGGGCTGCTTACCCCCTGTCCTACATCGCCAATCACCTGCCGGAGAAGCGCGCCGGGCACCCGCAGAACGTCATTTTCCTGACCTGCGACGCCTCCGGCGTGATGCCGCCCATCGCCAAGCTCACCCCCGACCAGGCGATCTACCATTTCATTTCCGGTTACACCAGCAAGATTGCCGGTACTGAGATCGGACTTGGGGTAGAACCCGAGATGACGTTCAGCACCTGCTTCGGCGGTCCGTTCATGGTGCATCACCCGCTGGCCTACGCTGAACTCCTGAAGCAGAAGATCCAAAAGCACGGCGCCCACGTGTGGCTGGTGAATACCGGTTGGACGGGCGGACCGTTTGGCGTGGGCAAGCGCATCAGCATCCATCACACCCGCGCCTTGCTCAATGCGGCGCTCAACGGCTCGCTGCTTAAGGTGAAGTATCAGAAGGATCCGGTTTTTGGCTTCGATGTGCCGGTTCAGTGTGAAGGAGTGCCCTCGCAGATTCTCGATCCGGCCAATACCTGGCCCAGCCGGGAGCAGTACTTTGACAAGTACGATGCGCTGGCGGCTCGCTTCATCGAGAACTTCAAGCTGATGATGGCCGAATGCCCGGAGCACATACTGGAAGCCGGGCCGAAGCGTCTGACGACAGCTTTGGTTCGCTGACAGCAGATCCATGCGGTGAAGGCTCGGCGGCCTCCACCGCATGGTCCGCGGTTCCCTCGGGAAAGTCCATCCCAGAGTACAAGGTGAACTTCCAGCCGGTTTCACCGCTGGCCATGCTGTGCTTTAAGCCACCCCGGTTTACGACTGCAACTATTTGCAGCTTGACAGCGCAACAATTACCGAACATAATGTCCGGCAAGTTTTGGGCACATTTACGTATTATTCCGTTGCCCGGAATCTAATTTCCATCGCGGTCTCTTACTTAAGCATTCGGTCTCATCTGGAAACAAGTCGATTCACCATTAGAAGGAGCTACGTCTCATGAGGCCACGCGTCTGTTGTGTGGTAGTTGGATTCTTTTCGCTCGTACTGTCGCTGGTTCCACTGACTCTTGCACAGACGGGAAACCCTCCCCAGCCCATGGCCACCGACGTGACCACCACCGGCGGCACCTCCGGCTACCTGCCCATCTTCAACGGCACATCGACCGTGATCAACTCGGCGGTGTCCCAGTCGGGCTCAACCGTCGACGTAACCGGCAACCTATCTTTACCCTACACTACCAGCGGCGGAACCAAAGGCGTGATCTCGATCGGCGTGCCGTTCCTGCACAACTACGGGCCCACCAACAGTCGAAACACCTTCCTCGGATACCTCGCCGGAAACTTCAGCACCACCGGCACGTACGACACTGGCCTGGGCTTCGGTACGCTCTATGCGACCACCACGGGTGCCTACAATACAGCCGTGGGCGGCTATGCCTTGAGCAAGAACACCACCGGCCATAACAACTCGGCCTTAGGCTACGCTGCGCTTTACGCCAATACCACGGGGATTCAAAACGAGGCCTTCGGCGACGCCGCGCTCGCATTCAACACGTCGGGCAATGGCAACGCCGCTTTCGGCACCGGCGCTCTGGAAAAAAACACCACCGGTGGGTCCTCTGGTACGACCGGCGGCAACTCCGCCTTTGGCAACTTCGCGCTCAACACCAGCACCACCGCGGGCGGCAACTCCGCCTTCGGCTTTAGCGCGCTCACCGCTGTTACCACCGGCAACAACAACGTCGCGGTTGGTGACGCCGCGCTCGCCAAGCTCACGACCGGGAGTGGCAACATCGCAGTGGGCACGGGCGCCGGGGGCAACCTCAGCGGAGGTGAAAGCAATGACATTTACATCGGCAACAGCGGAATCCTCGGCGAATTCAATACCATCCGCATCGGCTATATCGGAACCATCACCGGAGCTTTCATCGCCGGGATCTCGGGAGAAGCCAGCCCCAACGGCGTCGACGTACTCGTCAACGGAGCGGGCCAGCTCGGTACTTCCACCTCCTCCCGCCGTTTCAAGCATCAGATCGTCGACATGGGCGCGGAGAGCGACGTCCTGATGAAGCTGCGGCCGGTGTCGTTCTTCTACAAGCCCGAACTCGACCAGACCCAGACGCGCCAGTATGGTCTGGTGGCCGAGGAAGTAGCCCAGGTGGCCCCGCAACTCGTGGTCTTCGACAAGGACGGCACTCCGCAGACGGTGCGCTACCACTTTGTCAACGCCATGCTCCTGAACGAGGTCCAGAAGCAGCGGCAACTCGTCGAGGAACAGCAGAAAACCAACGAGCTGCAAAATGACACGATCGCGCGACAGCAGGAGGAGATTCGAGACCTCGCCGCGCGCCTGGCCAAGCTCGAAAGTTTGTTGAGCGCAAACAGATAAGCGGAGCCGCAAGCCACACCGCGGAACACGCCTGAACGCTCTGCTGCTCAGTCAGAAGTGTGTCCGTTTCGACTGAATCTTCCAGGGCCCGCCCCGGAAGATTCGAACCACCGGGGAACGCGAGATCTTCGAATTCAGCGTGGATGATGGTGTGCCGTCGCTTTTCGCGGACGACGACTGGAAGGGAACATATGAAACTCGCCGGCGCCGCTCTTCTGTTCCTCGCATTCATCGTTGTAACTTTCGTCAGTGCTCTGCCCGGCCATGTTTCTGCCGTCCCGCTGGCGGTCGCTGACGCCGATCCTGCCCAGTCCGCGATTCAGCACGTAGTCGTGATTTTCCAGGAGAATCGCACACCGGATAACCTCTTCCACGGGTTGCCCAACGCCGACATCGCCAACCGCGGCGTGAATTCCAAGGGCGACATCATCCCACTCGGGCCTCAGCCCCTCGACAATAATTACACCTTGAGCCACGACCATGGCCCGTTCGTCAAGATGTACGACAAGGGCAAGATGGACGGCGCTGACAAGGTTCCCGTGCTCTGCGAAAAGGGCTCCAAGCACTGCCCGCCGCCCAATCCTCAGTTTAAGTATGTGACGCCGAGCGACGTGGCTCCCTATTTCCAGATGGCCGAAACCTACGCCTTTGGCGATCGCATGTTCCAAACCAACCAGGGCCCCAGCTTCCCGGCTCATCAGTTCATCATCTCCGCGACCTCGGCCCCCAGCAAATCCAGCACTTCTTTTGCCGCCGAAAATCCTGCCGGAGGCGGAATCAAGAACCCCGGGTTGAACACCGGTTGCACTGCTCCCAAGGGCGAATTCGTTGCCTTGATTGACCCGTCCGGGCATGAGGGAAAAAAGCTCTATCCTTGCTACGAACACGGCGCATTGTCAGATTTGCTCGACAACGCCGGCCTGAGCTGGCGGTACTACACCCCCTCGCCGAACTTCCTCTGGACCGGCCCCAACTCCATCCGTCATATCCGCTTTGGCAAGGATTGGAAGAGTGTCATTATCGGCCAGAGCAAGGTTCTGACGGACATAAAAGAGGGGAAGCTCCCGGCCGTGA
Organism: uncultured Acidobacteriota bacterium; assembly: GCA_963715675.1. GTDB lineage: Bacteria > Acidobacteriota > Terriglobia > Terriglobales > Acidobacteriaceae > DASVWZ01. The sequence goes on along the minus strand of OY970265.1, from coordinate 4,600,439 downwards.
GTTGGGTGATTCCTGGTGGTCTGCAATCCGACCACCCCGGAGGCAACAACGGAACCGGACCCTCGTGGGTCGCCTCCGTCGTCAACGCCATCGGAAACAGCCAGTACTGGTCCAGCACCGCCATCTTTATTACTTGGGACGACTGGGGCGGATGGTACGACCACGTTGCGCCCAAGGTAATCCACGACGGCAAAAGTTGGGGCTCCGGCTACGTGTACGGCTTCCGCGTACCGCTCGTCATCGTTTCGCCTTACGCGAATCCGGGCTACGTTTCTCACGTGACCCATGACTTCAGCAGCATTCTGAAATTCACCGAAGAAGTCTTTGGCTTGCCTTCGCTGGGATTTGGCGACACCAACGCCGACGATCTCTTTGATTGTTTCAACTTCCAGCAGCAGCCCCAGGCGTTCCACCAGATTGCGGCTCCCTACGATGAGAGCTATTTCCTGAATGACAAACGCCCGCCAACCGATCCTGACGATGATTGACAACCGGTCGGCCACCGTGTTCCCCGCACAGCCCTTTCCCCAGGTCTCTAGTCAGAAATCAAAAATGCTCGTCTTTTCCGGTGAGAAGATGAGGCACACGTCCAACGAAGGCAACCAGCCCTCTGTGCCCTGCACCTCGGAAGTGCTCTTCCCCATGAGCGAGTTTTGCCTCTTGGATTTCCCACCACAGCAGGTGGAGCCGCGTCTAAGGCTTGTCCGTGACAGCCGGCCCCTTTACCACCTTAATGACCAGTACCACCAACGCCACCACCAGAAGCACGTGAATCAGGATGCCGGCCACGTGAAAGACGAGGAACCCCAGAAGCCACAAAATCAGAAGCGCAACAAACATTGCCCAAAGCATGTTAAGTCTCCTTTGCTCATCCTTGAAGTCTGCGTACGCGATGCTGTCGCCCGAGCCGACATCAACACGAATCGCCTTGCTTGCCTTTCAAGAGAAACACCGACCAGTCTACGCTCCTCTCGCCCGTTCGCGATACAAAATGGAATGTTTGGTAGTGGCTCAGTTTGATTGTCATCCTTGAGCAAGCGTTCTATGCGCCGCGAAGGATCTGGGCGAGCCGCGCGACGTGTCGCGTTCTGGGCTACACAATCATCGCGCGTTTGGCTCGCTTCCTTTTCAAACTGAGCCACTACCGAATGTTTGATAATGACAACCTTCGTTACTATCGAGTACTTGCTGCCGTCCTACGCAACATTTTCCCCGCACCGGCGTTTACACTGATGAAAGCAGTTTCCAGAATCATCCCGGAAAGCCGCCGGCGCCACAAAATGTTTAGCCTCACTTCACGTAGCCCGCGAGGCAATCTGTTAAACGCAGGCAATCGAGGGAGATGCGGCAGGAGAAACACGCAATGCGCAGGACTTTGATTCGTTGCTCGTTGTTCGCCATCTTCCTACTGGCCATACCCGCTGCATCGTTTGCGCAGATCGGTGTTTTCATCAACGTCGGTCCACCCGCGCTGCCCGTGTATGAACAGCCTCCTTGTCCCGCGCCCGCCTACATCTGGTCGCCTGGCTACTGGGCATGGAGTCCGAACGGGTACTACTGGGTGCCCGGAACTTGGGTCATGGCTCCTCAGCCGGGCCTGTTGTGGACTCCCGGCTTCTGGGCATTCGAGAACGGTGGTTACGGCTGGCATCCCGGTTACTGGGGCCCGGTGGTTGGTTTCTACGGCGGTGTCCCTTATGGCTACGGTTATCCCGGGAGCGGCTTCTACGGGGGCCGTTGGAACAACGGACAGTTCTACTACAACCGTACCGTGAACAATGTGAACGTCACCAACATTCACAATGTTTACAACCAGACCGTGATCAACAACACCACCGTGAACAACGTCAGCTATAACGGCGGACCCGGAGGCATCGCGGCCCAGCCGACTGCTCAGGAAAAAGCTGCCGCGCTGCAGCCGCACACCCCACCTACCTTCGAGCAAACCCAGCATGAGACCGCCGCCAGCACCAACCATGCACTTCTGGCGTCGGTGAATCACGGGAAGCCGGAAATCGCCGCCACCGCGAAACCCGGGCAGTTTAGTGGCGCCGGAGTCGTAAAAGCCAAAGGTGAGGGAGCACCTTACAATCCGGCGGTAAACCACGCAATCACCACAGGCAGAGGAGCGGTAAACCCGGGCATGCACCCAGGAGTTGAATCCGGCAATCCGCGTTCGAGCGTGCCGCGTCCCCCGAACGCCATGAGCACGCCGGTTCGACCGGCGCCGGCGCCGGCTCCCGCAACTGTACCTCGTCCAGCCACCTCACCGCGTCTTGGGAATGATGTTCGTTCCGAGAGCTCACCGCAGCCGGCAAGCCCGCCTCGCCCTGCGAACCAGGTACATCCCCAGACCACGCCGCAGCCTGCAGCCGCCCATCCGGCGCCGCACCCCGTTCCTAAACCTCAACCGAAGACACGTCCGGAGGAAGAGAAGCCTCACTGAGCTACCTGCGGCTGGAACGTCGAAAGGCAAACACAATTCCACCGGCAATAATGCCGGCTCAAGCTTTCAGTCCGCTGGCATCGGCGCGGGTCTTGCCACCACCCCAGGCGCCTTCATGGGGACGCTGGTTTCCACAGGAGCTTCCAGCCATTTGCGCACTTCCGGCAATGCATGACGCATTGCCAGTTCGCCCGCGCGGATCAACTCTCCGGCTCGTTTGAAGTCGTCGTAGTTATAACCCGCGACGTCAGGCTCGATCACCAGGTCGGCCGCGCTTCTCCACACCGTACTCATCCTGTCCTGCGCGATCGCGAACGACTGCCCGATCACGTCAAACAGGTGCCGGGGCGCGGTCGCATTCGCCCGCTGTCCTTTCAGGTGCACCGCCAGCACGCGCTCCGCCCCCATTTCGCGCAGCGGGCCGACCGGCACCGGATGAGAAAGCATCCCATCCACCAGCCAGCGTCCGCGAATTTCCACCGGCAGAAACATCCCCGGATAAGCGCAACTCGCCCGCACCGGGTCGATAATCGAGCCGGAGTGAAACACCGCTCCCTCGCCCGTGTTGAAGTCGGTTGCGGTCACGCCTAGGGGAATGCGCAATTCTTCAAAGGTCTGCACTTTCAAAGTGCGGGTCAGAAACGAGACCATGCGGTCGTTCGTGGTGAACCCGTAGCGCGAGAGCGTCCAGCGCGCGAACGTTGTGAAGCGGACACTGTGCGCGACTTCTTCCAGTTCCGCGATCGTAAGCCCGCTGCAATACGTCGCCCCGATCAGCGCGCCCACACTGGTGCCCGCAACCATGCGGACCGGGATGCCTGCTTCTTCCAGGACTTTGAGAACTCCGATATGCGCAATGCCGCGGGCAAAGCCTCCACCCAGGGCAATGCCGATTGCAGGGACACGCTTCGCCTCGCCCGCATGCGACCTGCGGGAAAGTTCGCGGCCAAAGCTCTGCACCGCCGACCGGATGACTTTGTCCAGACGCTTCACAGGAACCCCACGCTCCTGGGTTTGCCGCCCTGGCAAACCCCACATCTCTACCTGTAGGATGCCATGAACCCGCTTCCGGCTACATACCACGTTAGTGCTATTTCGCTGGTTACCCGGGTTTGCCATCCCTGCCGCAGCTAGCATCTAACGCGTGTATTTGTAATAACTTAGCAGGATACTCCCGGGGTGACCCAGGCCAGCCTTCCTTGGCCTTGAGTGCCGCGGTTCCCGGGTACCCTATGCACCCGCCCCCGTGATCTCGCTCCACGTGATCCGGCTCCTTGACAACACCGCACACCGGGCCGCACAATATCAATAAGATATTTATCACAATGATTAGTTATCTATTAGGACGTAACCCGCTGGAGCGTGGTGAGCGCATGGAGGATCCTCCGGGAGTGGAGCGGAGCCACTAGGAATGCTGACTAGGCAGCTAAGTCGTGTGTTTTCTATATTATAATATAAAGTCTTTGCAATCTATATTTTACAGCCATTAGTGCAGAAACGGGGGTGAAAAGGCATAAAACGCCATTCTCAACGACGTTTGTTTTCTATATTTTACCAAGCACAAAAAAGGCAAGCCACTTGTTTTCTATAACTTGAAAAATTTCCAGGACAGGGGGGAGGGGGATAACGCCAGAGTAAACACCAAGTCGCCGCCAATCGCTACCATATAGCCATGAACCGGCTCGACATGTGGCGCCGCGTGGAAGACCATCCTCAAGCCTGGGACATGATCGTCGTGGGCGGCGGCGCAACCGGCGTTGGCGTCGCCATCGACGCCGCCTCGCGCGGTTACGATGTGCTGCTGCTCGAGCAGAGCGACTTCGGCAAAGGCACCTCCAGTCGTAGCACCAAGCTGGCCCACGGCGGCGTCCGCTACCTGGAGCAGGGCAACCTCGGGCTGGTCATGGAAGCCCTGAAGGAGCGCGGCCTGCTTTTGCAAAACGCGCCCCACCTCGTGCGCGATCTCGCCTTCGTCGTGCCCAACTATGATTGGTGGGAGGCCCCATTCTACGGCCTCGGACTGAAGCTCTATCAGTTGCTGGCCGGCAAGTACGGCTTCGGCGCATCGCGCATCATCTCCAAAGAAGAAACCCTCCAACATCTCCCCAACCTGAAGACCGAAGGCCTGCGCGGCGGAGCCGTCTACTACGACGGACAATTCGACGACGCCCGCCTGCTCATCCACATGGTCGCCACGGCGTTCGAGCAAGGCGCAACATTACTGAACTACGTCGAAGTCACCGGCTTGACCAAGGACACTCAAGGATTTGTGAATGGCGTCAGCGCTCGCGATACCGAAACCGGCAACCAATTTCGCGCTGCCGCCAAAGTCGTGATCAATGCCACCGGAGCTTTCACCGACCGGCTTCGTCTCCTGGCCGAGCCTTCCGCCGAGCCCATGATCGTCCCCAGCCAGGGCATTCATCTCGTCTTCGCGGCCAGTTTCCTGCAGGGTGAAAGCGCGGTCATGGTTCCCCACACCAACGATGGCCGCGTGTTATTCGCCATTCCGTGGCACGGTCACACCCTGGCCGGAACCACCGACACGCCCATAGCAGCGCCCATGCTCGAGCCGGTTGCTATGGAGCAGGAGATCGAATTCATCCTCGCGACTGCCGGACAATATCTGACCAAAGCCCCGACCCGCAAAGACGTGTTGAGCGTGTTCGCCGGCATCCGGCCGCTGGTACGCAATAATGGCGTCGCTGGCACCGCCGCATTGGCGCGCGATCACGTAGTAAACATTGACAGTTCCGGCCTGGTCACGATCTGCGGTGGAAAATGGACGACTTACCGGCACATGGCCGAGGATTGCGTCGATCAGGCGGCAACCCTCGCGCAATTGCCCGAAAGACCCTGCCTCACCCACCACCTGCGCATCCATGGTTTCCACGATGCGGCGAAAACCCTGGGATCGCTGGCCGTCTATGGTTCCGACGCCAACCAGATCCGAAAGCTGGTCGCATCCGACCCAACCCTCGGAGAACCGCTGCATGAAGCGCTCCCCTACCTGAAAGCCGAAGTCATCTGGGCAGTTCGCCACGAAATGGCCCGCACCGTGGAAGACGTGCTCGCCAGGCGTACCCGTGCCCTATTCCTGAATGCCCGTGCCGCCCTCGCCATGGCCCCCGCCGTCGCCGACTTGATGGCTTCCGAGCTGGGCTGGGAGGGGGCCACCCGCAAAAATCACTTGTCCGCCTTTCGCGACGTCGCCTCCAACTTCCTGCTCCGTCCTTGAATTGCTCTTCCAACAATACAGCCAGTTTCAGAATTTATATTTGAGAGCAAACTGCAGCACGCGGGGAAGACCGTCGGGACTGATTTCTTGCAGTGCTCCGAAATTGCCCGGGCCCGAATTGGGCACCAGATAGCAGGTTTGCTTCAGCGTTGCTCCGTCACCGCAGTTGGTCCCGATGGGGTTGTATTGCAACGAGTTGATCCCGTTGCCGTTTTGTACGTAGTAGTTGGCGTGGTTGAATACATTGAAAGCTTGCACTTCAAATTGCAGTTCCTGACCTTCCTTGATCGCAAAACTGCGCGCCAGTCCAACATCGATCCTCTCCAGCCACGGTCCGTAGAAAGAATTCAGGCCGATCCCCGGCGTGGGGCCACCGCCATTGATGCCTCCGGCAGTGTTCGCAGTGTCCTGGTTGAAGGCGGTGTCGTTCAGGTTGTCATCGGCGCCGTTGCAATTGCTGAATGACAAGGTCGAACTGGTGCATGCGGGACTCAACAACGCCGCGTAGGGCCGGCCGGAAGAGAACTCCATGATGCTGCTCAGGCTCCAGCCCGAAAGGAACGCACGGCCCGTGTCCGAACCAGTCAGTCTTTCAAACCGGGGCCGGTAGACGCCCGAAAAGCTAATGCGATGCCGCTGGTCTAACAACGAAGGAGCGTGGGTATTGCTGAAGTCGAACTGATTATTGAAGTCCATCCCATCCAGCATGATGCTCTTGGCAAACGTGTAAGAGAATTGCAAGGAAAGGCCTTGTGACATACGGCGCTGCAACTGCACGAAGAAGGAGTTGTAATAGTTTTGCGCGGGGCTGATCAGTTCGCTGATCTGGCCCAGGTTGGGGTTGATGCGGCCCTCGGTCAGCAAATCATTGTCCATGTTCGGCAGGGTGATGGCCGGCCCGCTGCAGGGCGCCGTCGTTGCGCTGGGAGGACACACCACATACGTCGTTGTGCCTTGCAACCGATTCAGGTTCAAGTCATAGGCGCTGCCGGAAAGCAGATGCACCCCGTGATTCCACATGGTGCCGATAGTTACGGTTGTATCCCGGAAAATCTCGCGCTCAACCTGCAAACTGGCCTGCACAATATAGGGCACCCGAAACTGGGGAGAAACCAGGGAAATATCCGGGGAAGCCTGGAACAGCGGGGAATCACCCGGGAGGATATTCGGGAACGTCGGTATCTGTTGGTTCGGCGAACCTGAGGCGTAACTCGCACTTACCGAAGACTGCTGTGACGCCAGCCCGTTCGACACCATCGCGTTGCGGTAGTTCAGGCCGTTCATGTTGGTGTAGAACTGGCCGAATCCTCCGCGCACTACGGTCTTCGAGACCGGCTGCCAGGCAAACCCGAAGCGCGGCGCCAGGCGCAGAAATTGGTTCGGATACTGGCCGGTGAGCGGAAACGCCGGATTTTCCGCCGGCTGCGGGTAGACCTGGAAGTCCTCGCGCAAGCCCATTTCGAGCGTCAACTTCGGTAAAGCGCGGAAGGTGTCCTGCACGTAGAATCCGTAATAAGGCACGGAAAAAGAAAAAGTCGGGTTTCCCGAGGACTGACTGAAGACGTTGTATTCGCCGAGCGCAAAAGCCTCCAGGTTCGAAAATTCATAACTGCCGAGGAATGACCCGAAGTCGACGGCCTCGTTCGGGTCCGCACCCCCATCATTGTTGTCCGAATCCCAGGCGCGGCTCATATCGAAACCGAATTGCAACGTGTGTTTGCCAATCACGTAATCGACCCGGTCGGCGAGAGAGTACTGCCTTTCAAAAACTCTTCCCACCGAGAAAGGCGCGTTGCCCAGAACGAAAGCGGCTGGACTATCGAGTATGACCGTGGGCGTGTTTGGAGCCAGGCCAGTCGGTGTCGAGATCTCGTTGTCTTGCGAAGTGCTGGCGTGAAATTCGTTCAGCACGCTGGAGAGGAACGTGTGCGTCCATCCCACGCTAGCTTGGAAAGTATGCACGTAGGCGTTAGCCAGCGTCTGCGTCCCATAGTTGCCCACCGTAGGGTCGGTAATGACCCCTCCGGGAGAGCTGAAGTGGTTCACATTGAGGCTGAGGAATACGCCATCGCGCGAACTGGGCTGGTAGTCGAGTCGGGGCGTAATTACCCAATCGTTGCGTGTTCTGGGTTTGGCGCCGAGATTAGAGTTGAGCGCATTCACCGTGTTCGATACCTGCTGGAGATACACCGGATTGGACGGATCCGGCGCGGTGTCGTTGCCCGGTACAGGCAAGGGTCCATTCGGCGGGGGCAGCGTCGTCCCGGTCGGGATTCCAAACTTCGCGCTCAAAAACGAAGCTGCGTTCGCCAGCGTCGTCGCCAATGCCGTGTTAATGACGGAAATCGGATTGTTCCGCAGTTGCTGCTCGTAATCCACGAAGAACCATACACGGTTTCGCACGATGGGCCCACCCACCGCGGCGCCGAATTGCTGCAAGGCATCATCCGGTTTAGGGAAGCCGCTGGCTTTGTCCAGGGCATTGTTGGCTCCTGTCGCCGAGTTCCGGTTGTAATAAAACGCGCTGCCGTGGAACGCGTTGCTTCCCGACCGGGTCACCGCGTTCACGAACCCCGCTCCCCCTCCATAGACCGCCGAGTACGGGCTCACTGAAACTTGAAACTCCTGAATCGCGTCCTCACCATACAGGTACGGAATGCGATAACGGCCTATGATGTCGGCAAAGTAGTTGCTGGTGGCGTTGCTTCCATCGACGGTGAAAGCACTGGATCCATTCCCATTGGCGTAGCCCGAGTCTTCTCCGCCTTGTTGCCCCGCAATGCTCACCAGGCCGGTGTCGCCGTCGTAGCTGGTATTCGGCGTGAGCACCATGAAGTCGGTGTACTTTCGCCCGTTGAGCGGCAGTTCCTCAATAAGAGATCGCTCGATCACGGTGCTGGCCGAAGATTCCTCCGGCCGCAGAAGCGGTGTTGTCCCGATTACCCTGGCTGTGTCCGCGCTCGCTCCGACCTGCAGCGTGATGTCCTGCAATGTGCTGTTTCCTACCCGCACTTGCACCAGGCCCTGCACATCGCGAAAACCCATGAGCCTTGCCGTGACGGAATAGGAGCCAGGCGTAAGCACTGGAAACCGGTAAAGTCCCGTGTGGTTGGTCTCGACGGATTGCCTGACGTCAGTCCCGAGGTTCTCCACAACCACCATTGCTCCCGGAACCGCCGCGCCGCTCTGGTCAGTAACTCGCCCGCTAAGCGCACCCGTCAAAACCACATTCTGGGCGGTCAGTAATACGCAGCCCGCTAACCACGATAAAACGCAGCACACCGCCAGTCGATTGAACATGGGCAGCCTTCCGTCGCTTGGTCGAGTGATGGATTCCCTTCTCATCTTGGCTCCTGGCTGGAAATCTGCGGGTTATCAGCAAGGCCGGATTGCCGCCGACTTGAAAATCCCGCCTCGCATAGTTCGACCCCACGCTCCACAAAGCTCCCTCGACGACATTCTAGCCTCTGGCTCTGCGGATCGAACGAAGCCAAGTCACAATAGCAGGTCGCTTTCGCCTACTACCAACGGACTCGTAGATCGGTAGTGGGTAGTTATCTTTTCCACAGTCCGGATTTAGTGTTGCCACACGCAACACAAATGTCGGACACTTGTAATCATGGCGAAACGATCCGGCCAGAAGCGCGATTTCATGCAGGTAGCCCGCGAAGTCGTGGAACAAGCGATTGGTGAACGCATGGATGGAAGCCCGTTGGAGCAACCTGTTGACCGTAGAAACCCGCACGCCGTCGCCCTTGGTAGTGCTGGCGGCAATAAGGGCGGAAAAGCAAGGGCCAAGGCACTCAGCGCCAAGCGCCGCAAAGAAATCGCTCGGATCGCCGCGTCTGCGAGATGGTCAGAAAAGCGCACGTGACTCAACGTTGTGGCTGTGGCTGCGCCTGCTGGATCATCACCTGCTGCACAACCTGTTGCTTAACGAATGTCGACCCCTTGTGACTCTCGATGATTTTGAATGCAGGTGTGTTCATCAGAGTATGCATGAAACAGTGGTGCACCGTAAGAACGGCATCTTGGTAGGCTTGGTCATCCTCGATTAAACTCACATCCAATCCAGTCGCCAAACACTCGTCGAAATGAATGTGCCTCTCATGGGATTTATTCCCTCGGTAGTCCGTGAGCTTCGCCACAATCTTTCTGGCTTTTTCTTTGGCTTTGGGGTCTCCCTTGAACATCACGGTTTCCAGTTGTTTCCGCACAAACGCGTCAGACCATTTAATCGCATTCTCGCACTGTCCCAAGAAAGTAGGACGATACTGAGCTATGATCGGCTGCCAGATAGCGAGCTTTGCTGGATCGGCTTTGATTTCTTTCACGGCTCGCTTGAATTCTTCCCGCACTCCATAGGCCGGCCAACCGCGTAAATGAGGATCAATCGGCCCGAGGTTAGCGTGCCTAGCCATGAATATTTTTCTACATGAGCACGCGATCATTGTGCCTGCTGACATGGCGATTTGCGGAACGATGGCAATGATGTCGTCCTTGAACATGCGGTGCAGATAGTCAACGATGGATTCCGTAGCTGAGATGCTGCCACCTGGCGTATGTAGGATCAGATTCAATCCCTTCTTTGTATCCATGCCGTGAATCGCCATCATGAAGCCGTTCTTGTCTTCATCGGTGATTTCTGTCTGTGCGACATCCGGCTTAGAGAGCCAACCAGAGTAGTACGCGATTACGTTTCTTCCCGTCTTATGGTGAAACTCAAAGAGGTATTTTCGACGGATGGTATCAAGCGCAGCTTGCGCTTGGAGAGTCGCAATTTGGGCCTGCTGTGTGTGGGTAACAATGGTTTGCTGGATTTCTCGGAAAATTTCGTTCCAGTCGGCCATTACTCCTCAGGACCGCTTATAGGGATTTGGGATCGGGTCCTCGCAAGCTGAATATGTGGTGAACGTCTGAACGACTCTCATTGGACTCGGGTATGCGGGGTAGGGCTGGAGCGGAAGCATCGCTAGGTCCGGGCTGTCCGCAACGGGAAACAGTTGCACGTACTGCTTCTCTAGCTCGGACTGGACTGCCTTCTTTGTAGCTGCCTTCTTCATACGTTTCATTTTATACCACCTCCGTCAATAGAGAAATTCGACCCTTCTCTCGTTTTTCGCTTGACATCTTTCACGCTCAAGCATATAGTTCATTATATGAAACGCCTAAGCATGGAACAGAAAACCAGCGTTGTAGCCGCTCTGGTAGAGGGTAATTCGATCCGCTCCACAATGAGAATGACTGGCGTTTGCAAAAATACAATCATCAAACTGCTCCTTGACCTTGCCGATGCTTGCGCTGAATATCAGGACCGGACCCTTCGTAATCTCCGCGTGCGCCGACTTCAGTGTGACGAAATCTGGCAATTCGTCGGAGCCAAGGCCAAGAACACCAGTCCAGAAAAGAAGGCTATCGGCTGGGGCGACATCTGGACGTGGACAGCCATCGACGCAGACACAAAACTCTGTGTCAGTTACTTGGTCGGTGGGCGTGGAGCGGGATGGGCAAATGAATTCATGGAAGATTGTGCTCGTCGAATCTCTGGCCGCGTACAGATCACTACGGATGGTCATAAGGTTTATCTTGATGCCGTTGAGAATGCTTTCGGAGCCGACATCGACTATGCCCAACTCCAGAAAATCTACGGAGCCATTGCTGAGAACGAAACGCGGTATTCGCCAGCAAAATGCATTGGCGCTGACATGAAAGTCGTGAGTGGCGATCCCGATCCGGATCATGTGAGCACCAGTTATGTCGAACGTCAAAACCTTTCGATGAGGATGAGCATCCGTCGGTTTACTCGCCTGACTAATGCTTTTTCCAAAAAGGTCGAGAATCATGCCGCAGCGGTCGCTCTCTGGTTCATGTACTACAACTTCGGCAGGGTGCATCAGACCTTGAGAGTCACCCCAGCTATGGAAGCGGGCCTGTCCGATCATGTCTGGAGCATTGCCGAAATCTGCAATCTGCTGCCCGAGAGCCACACTATCGCCGCACAAATCGACAAGGCACTCATTCTCAAGGCGCTTGGCGACGGTGCTCTTATCAACCAAACGAAACAAGCATAGGATTCTCCGATGAGGAGTCATGCCGATCACAGTCCACGAAGACGATACACTGATGAACACTACCTTCGCAGTTGAGGAACACGTATTCATCAACTGCCGCCTGAAGAACTGCCGCCTCTACTATTCCGGCGGTACTTTTGAATGGGCGAATACGACATTTGAAAATTGCATGTGGGCCTTCCGTGAGGAGGCTGCCAATACAATGCGCCTGCAAATGGCGATAGGGATGTTGAAGCCTGGACAAGCGCCACCTCCAAATATACAGGGCGCAACCACGAAGATGAATTAGTCGCGTGAACTGTGGTCTTTTTCATTGGCAGCACTCCTGTGGAAAAGATAACTACCCACTACCCGTAGATCGGCCCGTGGACCACGCGCTGGTCGGGAGTTATTCACCATTACGGCCTTGAGCAGCCGATGGTTCCCTTGTTTTCAGGCTCGGCGGAAGTCATCAATTTCACGCAAATAATCCTCTCCCAAGAAGGCCGGCAGCGTCTTCAGTGGATGAACCATTCGGTGAATCGGTGAGTCAACAACAAGACTTGACCGTAATCAGCCACGGCATATAGGGCAGCAGCCAGAACCGGGGAAAGCATGCACCACCAACCTAAGGGAATAGCTCGCGTTCTGGTTTCGTTCCAGGCGAGCAGGCGCTGCACCCGTGGCTCCACCAGCGCCGACAGATTCACCAGCCCCGTCGTGAACGCGGGGGGGGCTTGCAACGGAGCCAGATCGGAAAGCTTGATCAAGGCGGCGGCCAATGCAATCGCGTCATCATTGCTCGAGACTGCGGCCTCGTCGGCCGCAAATTCCGCCGCTTCCTGCCACGCCCGGTCCAAGCTCGCCATGCCCGGAAACCAGGCGCCGTGAAGGATCAGCTTTTTCAGGTTGTCACGCGACCCCATATGCCCGATCTCATGCCGGACCGCTGCCTGCAGCTCGTCGGGGCGCAACAGCGCGACAGCACTCTCGGAAATCAGCACCTCAGGCGCAGAAATGCCATACAAAAGCAGCGGCGGCAGACCCGGCTTGGCCTGCAGCCGTGGGGCCGCTGCGCGGGTATCCATGGCCCGAGACCCATCCAGCCATTCCTCGATCACGCGGGAAGTGCTCACCTGTGCGCTGATCACGCGAAACAAACTCGCGGCCAGCAGCAAAACTGTGCAAATGCTGAACCCCAGGGTCCCGAGATCCTCATCAATCGCTCCAGACTCCAGCCGCAGAAACGCGGGCAAAGCAAATGCCAGCGTGATGAACACTGATCCCAGCAAGGGAAAGATTCGCAAAGCGAATAATAAGCGGGCGGAGCCGGCGTCAGAACTTCGGAACAGCAGGTTCACACACCGCCACGCGCAAGCCACCAGCAGCGAAAGCAGACAATAAACCACGCCGAAGAATCCCAGCCCAACCAGAACGCCGCGAACCCCAAACATCATCCTTGTTTCCCCTTTTGCTTTTTCAGTTCTAAGCTCTTCTGCTCTACCAGAACCCGCAACTCATCCAGCAACCGCGCGTCATGCGCACTGATCGCCTCCACAAAATACGACAGGGGTAGCGATGGCGGGCCGCTCGACTCGATCCACCGCCGCATGCCGGTGATGGCTACGAAACGCGGAATCTCCGCCGGGGTGCAACGGGCGGAGTAGCGGAACGCCCGGCCTTCCTCCGTTCGGTCCAGCAGACCTTTCTTGAACAGCCGGTCCAGGGTCGTCATGACAGTGGTGTAGGCCAGCCGAATCTTGCCATCCGCCAGCAGTTCGCGAACCGTCAGATTCTTGCGCGACCACACCTCTTCCAGGATCCTGATCTCCAACGGACCCAATCTCACTCTGGCCGGCCGGGCCTCCGAAGAAAAAAGCTCATTCATGGCGCTCACCGAGGCTGTCGTGAATCGACGTGCAACCACCACCATAGTAACCCCAATCCGCTACTACCAGATGCAGTTAATTCACATCGCTGGCGTCTGAAATTCCGGCACTCACAGCGTGCGATTCCAGGTTTGTGGCAAGCTGAGGGGCGATGCCTAAGGCCGCGCCGACCCCTCCGATCCGTGGGACTCGTGCCGGCCAGAAGCTAGTCGTCGTCGGAGTCTCGCGACGCCTCGATGTGACGCGGCGCCGGCATTTCGAAGCGCCCATCCTACTAGCGCCCACGCTATCGGCCTTGTGCTGCCCGCGTGTGACACGACGATGAATTTGCGATGAAATCCTTTCCGGAGAGCTGATGATCTACAATCAGCATCGCATGAAGTCGTGCGTGAAAACAGCCCTCGTCGTCATAGCCACCCTCTTACTTTCGCTGGCCTTGGGCGCCGAGCCCGTATCGCAACTGAGTCCGACGGACTACGTCAACGACTTTGCGCATGTCCTCGACCAGAACACCATCGCGCAACTCGACAGTATTTGTCAGCAGATTGATCAGAACGCGCACGCCCAGATTGCCGTCGTCACCGTCCAGTCACTCGACGGCTCCGATATCGAGAGTTACGCGGTCGCCCTGTTCAAGAAATGGGGCATCGGCAGCAAGTCCACCGACCACGGCGTGCTGATCCTGTTGGCTACCGGGGACCGGCATTATCGCATTGAAGTTGGCTACGGGCTTGAACCGATATTGCCCGACGGCAAAGTCGGCGGATTCGGACGCGAAGCCGTTCCGCTGCTCAAGCAGAATGACTACAGCGGCGCCGTCTCTCTGCTGACGATGCGGGTGGCGGACATCATCGCGCAGGACGCGGGCATCCGGTTGACGGGTGAACAGCCTGAGCTCCCTACAACGGCGCCAGAACCGAAGAGTGGGCTTTCGATTACCGGGATTGTCATTCTCGTAATTGTTGGTCTGATCCTGTTATCCACGCGATTTGGGCGGCTGCTGCTTTGGGCTTTGTTGTTAGGAGGAGGTCGTGGCGGCGGCGGAGGCTTCGGAGGCGGCGGAGGCGGGTTCGGAGGGTTTGGTGGTGGCAGTTCGGGCGGTGGCGGCGCCAGTGGAAGCTGGTAGTTCCAAACAACAAGAGGCACTATGATCGCGGAAAAACAAATCAATGAATTTATCCGCCGGTTGCAAGCGGCGTCGGGAGAAAATCTCCAGAGCGTAATCCTTTACGGCTCCGCGGCGGACGGAGAGTTTCATCCCGATTTCTCCAACGTCAACCTGCTTTGCATTTTGCGCGAGACGTCTTTCGCCACGCTTACAAGAATCGCGCCGGCCGTGGAATGGTGGACTCGGCAAAAACATCCTGCGCCGCTATTGCTCACTGGCGAGGAACTGGAGCGTTCCACGGACGTGTTCTCCATCGAGTTTCTCGACATGCAACAGCGCCATCGTGTACTGTTCGGCGATGATCTCCTCAGATCGCTTCGCATTCCCATGCACTTGCATCGTGCCCAACTGGAGTACGAACTTCGCGAGAAGCTGATCCTCTTGCGCGCACGCCTGCTGATCGCTGCCGGCAACAAAAAGCGCTTATGGGAGTTACTGCTGAGTTCGTTGTCGACTTTTGCAACTCTGTTCCGGCATGCCTTGATTGCGCTCGGCGATACGCCTCCCAAGGCAAAGCGCGACGCAGTCCAGGCGCTGGCAGCGCACATCCCCTTCGATCCTTCCGCTTTCTTGCAATTGCTCGATATTCGCGAGCGTAAAGCCGAGGCCAAGCAGTTCGATGTCACTGACGTATTCGCCCGTTACCTGGCTGCGGTCCAGCAGGTCACGGCCGCGGTGGATAAAATGCTCGACACCCCGGCGCCACGTAGCACCTGACTTTGATAGTGTCTTGTAAAGGAGAAGAACGATGAAAACCGGTTTGATTGTGATTGTTGTCCTGGCGCTGATCGCCCTGCTCGCGTTCGGACAGTACGTGGGCGTCCGCAATGATCTTGTGACCAAGAATGAAGCCGTCAAGTCCGCCTGGTCCCAGGTCGATATCGTGCTGCAACGCCGCGCCGACCTGATTCCTAATTTGGTTGAAACTGTGAAGGGTATCGCCGGGCAGGAACAGAAAGTGTTTGGCGATATTGCGGCAGCCCGTTCCCGGTTGCTCTCAGCCGGCACGCCTACCGACAAAATCGCCGCGAACCAGCAACTGGACGGTGCTATCGGCCGCCTGCTCGTGATTGTTGAGAACTACCCGCAATTGAAGTCGAACGATAATTTTCTGCGCCTGCAGGATGAGTTGGCGGGAACCGAAAACCGCATCGCGGTCGAGCGCAAGCGATACAACGACACCTTGCAGGACTACAACACTTACGTGCAGAAATTTCCCAACAACATTTATGCAGGGTGGGCCGGGTTCAAACCCAATGAGGCTTATTTTGCCGCTTCGGAGGAATCACGCCAGGTTCCGAAAGTGAATTTCTCAACTCCTGCAGCGCCGCCACAGGCAGTGCCGCAGCCAGCGCCTGCGAAGTAGCAGAAAAAAGCGGGGACGGAGAAGCACACCGTCCCCGCGCATCGACGCTTACTATCCCTTCCCCACGATGGAAATGGACTCGGCAAGCGCCTCAATGGCGGCATCGGCCTCATCTCTGGTCACCACCAGAGGCGGTACGATGCGAACGGTGCTCGGCCCCGCACCGAGGAAAAGGATCCCGCGCTCAAAGGCCAGCTGGACAATGCGGTCGCGTTCGGCGGCTGCATGTTCCTTGGTTTTTTTGTCTTTGACGATCTCAACCCCGATCATCAAGCCGCGGCCGCGAACGTCACCGACAATCGGATACTTGTTTGGCCAATCGGCCATCCGTTTCAGCATGTGATTGCCCACGTCCGCGGCGTTTTCGCGCAGGTGCTCGCGCTCGATCACGTCAAGCGTGGCCAGCGCAGCGGCAATGCACACCGGATTCCCTCCAAACGTGGAGGCGTGCGAGCCCGGTACCCAGTCCATGATTTCCGCTTTGCTCATAGTGACGCCCAGCGGCATTCCGGAAGCAATGCCCTTGGCAAGGCAGACGATGTCCGGCTGAACGCCAGTGTGTTCAACCGCCCACCACTTGCCGGTGCGGCCCACGCCGCTTTGAATTTCGTCCACCACCAGCAGGATGCCGTGACGGTCGCAGATGCGCCGCAACTCCTGCATGAAAATCGTAGGAGCGATGACGTAGCCGCCTTCGCCCTGAATGGGCTCGACGAAAATCGCCGCCACTTCTTCAGGGGCCAGCGCGGTTTTGAACAGCTTTTCTTCAATGAAACGGGCGCAGCCTAGAGCAAACGCCTCCGGGTTCTGCCCGCTTCCTTCTACTCCCCGATAGACATCAGGATAGCGGACGTGCGTAACGCCCGGCACCAGAGGAGCGAAGCGCCGCTTCTGCTGCGGCTTCGAAGCGGTGAGTGACAGCGCGCCCATGGTCCGGCCGTGAAACGCTCCGTAAAACGCAATCACGTTCTGCCGCTTGGTGTGGTAGCGGGCCAGCTTCAGAGCGCACTCAATCGCCTCCGTGCCCGAATTGCCGTAGTAAATCTTGTGCGGGCCGGGCATGGGAGCGATCTTCGAAAGCCGCTCCGCCAGCGTCACCATGTTTTCGTAATAGAAGTCGGTGCCTGACATGTGGATGAGTTCCGCCGCTTGCTTCTGGATGGCGGACACCACCGCCGGATGGCAGTGGCCGGTGGAGGTCACGCCGATACCGGCGGAGAAATCAAAAAATTCGTTGCCATCTACGTCGGTCACAACTACGCCGCGTCCCTTGGCGGCAACCAGCGGGTAGGAACGCGTATAGGACGGAGAAATGTATTGTTTATCACCTTCAAGAATGCGCTTGGCGTTTGGCCCGGGCAAAGCCGTCTTGATGTGGGGCCCGATCAAAGTTGCTGTCGACATGGGATTCCTCCAAATTCGGTCGTTGGTGGTTGGCCGATGGTCCTCAGGTTTCCCCGCCAAGTCAAGCCGTGGCAGAGGTTGCGTTCGAGGACCGCAAAATGCGGGAGGGGCGTAACTAGTCGCTTCCGAACAGGTTAGGACGCGAGCGGGAAGGCAACACTGCCCGGTAACGCCGCGGGCACACCAGCATCTGGAGCCAGCAGGCAGGCAAATGCGAATTGGCACTCTGTTGACGCATCGTGGAACATTCCATTTTTAGTATAGCGCGACCTGCGCCGCCGCGTAACCCCCTATTTGTGGTGAGTGGATAGTCGTTGGTCGATGGCCCTGGGGTGCTGGCCATCGGGCCCGTTCATGCTGAATCTCCGCCCGCATCGCCCGCGTCTGATAACTTTAAGTATCGGCCGCTCATGTCTGACGCCCTTCGCCCAAGCCGCTTCGCCGTCGTCCTGGCCTTCGGGTTGGTCTATTTCTTCTGGGGATCGACGTACCTGGCCATCGATATCGCGGTCGAACGCATTCCTCCAGCCCTGATGTGCGGTGTGCGGTTCCTCATCGCCGGAGTCTTCATGCTGGTATTTTGCGGGCTTCGCGGACGAACCATCTTTTTCAATGCCCGCCAATTGGGCCAAATGGCAATCGTCGGCCTGCTGCTGCTCATGGGAGGCAACCTCACTCTCTCCTATGCGGAAACGCATATCGCCTCGGGCTTGGCGGCTCTGATCGTCGCCACCACGCCGCTCTGGTTCCTGGTGCTCGATTCGCTCTTGCTGGGCGACCATCACGTTTCGGGACGCGGAAAACTCGGCCTCGGGCTGGGAGTTGCCGGGCTGATCGTATTGTTGTGGCCGCAATTGATGGCCACCACTTCGTTCGGACGCGAGCAACTCTGGTCTTCGCTCAGCCTGCAGGGCGGATCGTTCAGTTGGGCGCTGGGTTCCGTGCTCGCGAAGAAATGGAAGTCTGCCGATGTCGACGCCTTCTCGGCTACTGCCTGGGAGATGATCGCTGCCGGCTTTGGCAACCTGCTTTTCGCCTTCTTCGCCGGAGATCTTTCCCGAGTCGTCTGGACCACGCGCGGCATTGGCGCCACCGTCTACCTTGTGGTCTGCGGATCATGGATCGGCTACACCGCCTACATTTGGCTCCTCGGACACGTGCCTACTTCCAAAGTCGCGACCTATGCCTACGTCAACCCGGTCGTTGCCGTGTTTCTGGGCTGGCTGATTCTGCATGAGCCCATCAATGGATACATCCTGGGCGGCAGCGCGATCGTGATCGCATCGGTGATTCTGGTCACCAGCGCGCAGATCACCAGGCGAGCGCCGCTCGAAATCCCCGCCGTGGAAGCCACTGGCGATTAGCAACTCCTGGAAAACCCTTATAGAATTTGTCATCCCGAGCAACGCGAGGGATCTGCAGTTTGTTTCAGATAAGGAGCGCGATTGGCCAACTGCGTAGGCTGCGGACGTGAACTCCCGTCATTCTCCACCGGAGAGCTTCGCAACCTCTGCCCGGATTGCGAACGCAACCTTGCCCCGCCCGGCGGCCCTGCCCTCCCCATGCCTTCGCCGCAGGTTCAGGGGATTCGCCGCCGTCCGCCCGTCACCACGGTCTTGATCGCACTCAACGTGCTCGTATTTGCGGCCATGGTCATCCGTGGCGTGTCTCCGCTTGCGCCGACCACTGAGCAATTGCTGCCGTGGGGCGCGAATTGGGGACCGCTGTCTCTGGCCCGCCAGCCCTGGCGAATTCTCGCTTCCAACTATATTCACGTTGGCGTCCTGCACATCGCGCTGAACATGTGGTGTTTATGGAACCTCGGGTTGCTGGCGGAGATGATTTTCGACGGTTGGACTTACGCGCTGATCTACACCGTCTGCGGCATTGCCGGCGGACTGGCCAGCCTCGCTTGGCATCCTTTGTCTGTAGGTGCGGGCGCTTCCGGCGCGATTTTCGGCATCGCCGGAGCCCTGATCGCCGCACTTTACCTGGGACAGCTGCCGATTCCCAAAGCAGCCCTGCGCGGCACGCTCAAAAGCCTGCTCATGTTCGCCTTCTACAATCTGGCATTCGGGGCGGTGGCCGGAATGATCGACAATTCCGCCCACGTCGGCGGCCTGATCGCTGGACTCGCCCTCGGCGCAGCTCTATCCAGACATTTGCGCACGCCTCCCGAGGATCGCGCCGCGCGTCGCCGTGGAGTCTTTGCCCTCGCGGCGGTTGCCCTCCTTGCGGGATTCCTCCTGGTTCAGCGTCTGAATGGTTACGCGGTTCCGCTGGGGCAGGGAGTTCAAGCTTTTCAGCAGGGCAGGCTGGACGACGCGGCTCGTCTGCTCGAGCAAGCGGCCGCCAAGAAACCCAAAGATCGTCAAGTACTTTTTCTGCTCTCCAGCACCTACATGCGGCAGCAACAGTTTTCGCGCGCGATACCGATTCTTCAACATGAAGTCCAGCTTGATCCGGAAAACGAAGATGTCCAGCTTGACTTGGGCATCGCCCATTCTCGGCTTGGGGAGTTTGACCAGGCCATCCCCTATTTGCAGAAAGCCGTCCAACTAAATCCCAAGGACGACGATGCCCAAAAGGCTCTGCGAGAGGCAGTCTTTCAGAGGCACATCAAAGAAAATAGCGTGAAGTAGCGCTCAACCCTATTCCTGGCTGCAACAAGTGTATTGTATAGGGGGTGCCGCACATGGGTTTCATTCCGAAAGATGCAATGTGGTACGTCGCCGATATTGTCGAGGAGGTCCGCGTGCAGGGCGATCATCGGAACGTTGTGCATATCAACCAGATACTCATTCGAGCGGACTCACCTGCAGATGCGCATCAAAAAGCCATCGTGCTCGGCAAGAGTGGAAACCTCAGCTACAGGAATCCTGAAGGAAAAAGGGTCACGATAAGATTTCGGGGACTGAGAGACCTCAATGTGATACATGACGAACTCCAGCACGGAGCTGAAATCAGCTATTGGGGAGAGATCGGCGTACCGGAGAAGAGAATCAGGAGCTGGATTCTCCCCAAGAGAAAGTTGGGGGTGTTCGCCCCGATCCGACAGACTGAAAAGCCGAGCTACGCCAGCGCGGACGTCATGGAGGAGGTGTATAAGCGCTGGCCGGGCTTGAGAGGAACTCCTGGTCCAGCTAGCAAGAAAAGCCGCCGGCTGAAAGCTAGTAGCTGACAGCTCATCCCCCGATATGCACCATGGTCCTCGATGCCGGCACAAAATCCGCCTCCCCAATATGGTGCCGCGCTTCTTTCTTCTCCACCACGCCGCGAATGAACTCCACTAATTCTCCATCAGCCGCGCCGCGACGCATCAACTCGTGCAGATCATGGTCCCAGACGGAAAACAGGCAGGTGCGAATCTTGCCGTCGGAGGTAATGCGAATGCGGCTGCAGTGTCCGCAAAAGGGATGTGACACAGGCGCAATGATCCCGATCTCGCCCACGCCGTCATCAAACCGGTAGCGGCGTGCCGTCTCGCTGTGCTGATGCGGTATCTCCACCAGCGGCCGGTACTCCGACATACGCCGAACGATCTCGTCGAGTGTGACCACAATTTCCGGTGACCAGGTGCGTCCCTCTTCGAGCGGCATGAACTCGATGAAGCGCACCACCACGTTTTCTTCGCGCGCAAACATGCCGAAAGGAATGATTTGATCTTCATTGAAGCCGCGCATCAGCACGCAATTCACCTTCACCGGCCCAAGGCCTAGATCGCGGGCCGCTCGAATCCCGGCGAGCACGTTGTCGTAGCCCGTAGGCACTCGCGTGATCCGCGCGAAACGGTCAGGATCGACCGCGTCCATGCTGACCGTCACTCGGTGCAGCCCGGCGTCTTTGAGCGGCCGCGCCAACTCAGCCAGCAGATGGCCGTTGGTGGTGAGCGCGATTTCCAGAGGATCGCCATCGGCACTGCGAAGCCGCGAAAGTTCGCGCACAAATTCCGCCAGCCCGCCGCGCAGCAGCGGCTCTCCGCCCGTGAGGCGGATCTTGCGGATCCCCATACCCGCCATAATCCGCGCCATGCGCAAGTAGTCCGCGAAAGGCAGGTCGCCGTACAGCGCGCCCTCATTGCCAGTACGGCAGTAGACACACTTGTAGTTACACCGGTCGGTGACAGAAATGCGCAGATCGGTAATCGCGCGGCCGAATTTGTCGGTGAGAACAGTCATTCGCACTTGGCATTTAGCACCTAGTAGGCCGTACGACTAATTGGCAAATGCTAAGCGCTACGTTCGAGCAGGCCGTCAATGTGATCTCATAGACAACTGGTTCAGAAGACCCCGATCGATGTCATGTTGCCGCCGCTCGGGTCGCTGGCAGGGGAGTCTTTCGCCTCCGTTAGCGTGCACCTCCCATGTTTCGAGTCCACGTCAACGATGCCGATGGAGGGATAGCCTTCACCGGCTTCCTCCGCGAGATAGATCACGTCGCCTCTGCCGGCGATGAACTTTGCGCCGATCCCAGTGGCTATACCCCAGGTCTTTCCATAATCCTTAAGTGGACCTGAGTTACAGCCTTCAGAAAGGGTGCCACTTACCTTGTCAAAAAAAGCGGCCGCTACCTCGCCCGAATAATTCACACTAATGTAAAGAAGGGACTCATCAGAACTCAGGCGGATGTTGTTGGAGTCATTGCCCGGACCCAACCCCCCGTTAGGCCCGCCGTAATTGACGGTCGGGGCAAGCTTGCCCGCCCCGAGATCTGAGACCTCGACCTCGACATAGAAACCTGCATCCCCGAAGATGGCATAGCGGCCATCCTGGGTGAGGCGCACGCCAGCTGGCGCGCCACCGTTCTCGGCATAGCCGGTCGATAACTGCTCATCGTTATTGGAAACGGGAATTCCGCCGGAAACGTCGAAGGACTGAATCGAGCCGTCAGCATACGGTACAACCAGAATCTTGTCGTTGACCGCCATACCGTCGGCCGCACCTCCATTCAGTCCGACAGCACCGACGTCTCCCACAAACTTCAGTTTACATCCTGACTGAACCCTAAACGTTGCGATTGTCTCAGACTCTCGGTAAGCGGCGTATAGGTACTTGTGGTTCATCGTGACGCTGATGCCCCCGCCACCGTCGTCTCTGCCGGACGCCTTGAAGTTGCCGGTGACCTTTTGCGTCTGCAGAACAATTCCTGCGATGTCATTTGATGTGAGATCAACCACGAAAACACACTTCTGCGCAGTTTCCTCAATGCCCGTGACGGATCTGGAGGCAAAATACGAAGGCATCCCTCCACCCCCGCCAGTTTCCACGGTTTTGTAGGTGCTTAGGTTTCCTCGTGGGCCGATCTTGTAAAAGGTGGCGGTGTTGACTGACACATCGTCATCCGTAACGACATAATGGGCTGCCTGCGTCCCTATCTCTGCTCGACTAGCGGCGCCACACAGGACTATCGCAGCCAGGGCGCTTAAAGAAAGTACGGGCCGGTTTTTCATTGCTCGCTCCCTTCTCAGTCTAGTACAGCAGATCGCTGATCGCGCGCCCGAATTTGTCGGTGAGAAACATGTCGATCGTCGACGGTCATTCGTCGTTGGTCCATACCCGCCGCTCGGGTTGCCAGCGACTAACGACCAAAGACCAACGACCAGCAAGGAAAGGAAACACGCAAAGGGAACCAGCCCGGCGAGCATTTCCTTTCCAATAGCTTCTCGCGAAGCCGGGAGGCGCCGGCGTTTCCACCCGCACCCTCAGAATGGCAAAATCCACCATCCTTCGCCGTCACAGCCAGGGTATGCCCAGGCCAGGACGGTCGGAAACTCAATGCCATTATAGATGCCAATCAGATTCCGTGGACTCCCGTGTTCCCCGTGATCGCCCCACACGATCCAATCGCTGCAGCAAGCGCTGCAAGACACTGGCTACGAACTACTAATACTTCGGCACACTGGGATCGACCCGGTCCGCCCATGCCAGAATTCCGCCGGCGAGATTATGGACCTTGCGGAATCCCGCCTGCTGCAGGAAGGTCACCGCCTTGGCGCTGCGCACTCCGGAGCGGCAGTGGGCCACGATCTCACAGCTGGAATCGAGTTCACTGACCCGCTGGGGCAGATCGCCCAGCGGAATCAGATGTCCGCCCAGATTGCAGATCTGATATTCATGCGGCTCACGCACATCGAGCACAAGAAGATTGTCGCCTGCATCCAGACGACGCTTCAGTTCTTCCACTTGTATTTCCGGAACGCCTGTTTCCACGGCCTTCTCCTCACCCCGATTTCCACAAAACTCGTTGTAGTCTATCAGCTTTGTGATCGTGCGATCGGTGCCGCACATCGGGCAATCCGGGTTCTTCCGCAGCTTCAGCTCGCGGAACTTCATGCTCAGCGCGTCCACCAGCAGCAGGCGTCCGATCAGCGGCTCGCCTTTGCCCAGGATCAGCTTGATCACTTCAGCGGCCTGAATCACCCCCACCAATCCCGGCAAGATTCCCAGCACTCCCCCTTCCGCGCAGGAAGGGACCAGCCCCGGCGGAGGCGGTTCAGGATACAGGCAGCGGTAGCACGGGCCTTCCTCCGTTGCAAAGACGCTGGCCTGCCCCTCGAAGCGAAAAATCGATCCATAAACGTTCGCTTTGCCGGTTAGCACGCAGGCATCGTTCACCAGGTAGCGGGTGGGGAAATTGTCCGTACCGTCCGCAATGATGTCGAAGTCTCGGAAAATCTCCAGAGCATTCGCCCTGGTCAACTTCGTCTCAAATTTCTTGACTTTGACGAACGGGTTGATCGCCGCCAGCTTCTCGGCTGCGGAATCCAGTTTCTTGCGCCCCACATCCGCGGTCGAGTGGATGATCTGCCGCTGCAGGTTGGTGTAGTCCACCACGTCGAAGTCCACCAGCCCAATCGTTCCCACGCCAGCCGCCGTCAGGTACAGAGCCAGGGGCGAACCCAGGCCGCCGCAGCCGATACATAACACCCGCGCCGCCTTCAGCTTCAGCTGCCCGTCCATACCGACCTCCGGCATGATCAGGTGCCGCGAGTACCTCAGGATCTCTTCATTGCTCAACGGTGGGGCTTCGGATTTTGCTTCGGGAACGGTGGCCATAAGACCTCGGTTTACGATTGAATTCAGAGATTGTAAACCGGAAGGCTACAGACGACGACAGCCAGTAGCGTGGCGAGACATTCTGCCCTCACGGGCTCATGCTCTTATCTGCCGACTCGCTTCGCCGTGAATTCCACGTAGGTCGCGAAATCGTTCGGCTTGCCTGTCGGAGCGACCGCGAACTTTTCCGTCACTGAATCCTCGCCAACCCGAGCGTAGGTCATCCGGCATCTTGTGCCGCCGGGGTTGCTGAGCGTGCAGTGACAGGAACGGGGTAAGTATGAGCACAACCAGCATCGTTCGCCAGCATTTCGCAACTCCTCAGGACGGCGCGTTGTTCGGCCACCTTACTTACAGTGGCGCCGAACCAGAACCTGTTCTACTTCGATCTGCTCGTCCATCAGCCTTTTGTCATTCTCCTCGCTTCCCATCAACTCGAATGAACTTGTGATCGCAGCCTTGCCTGTTTCCACGCTGGTGATCACGTACGAGCAGCCAAGCCAGTGCGCCTCGGCCAAATCAGTCGCCGACCATCGCGCCGGATGATCCGGATGGGAGTGATAGAACCCGACAATGTCCTCCCCGCGCTCGCGGCCTTCACGCTGAATGCGAATCAGTTCCCTTGGGTCGATGTTGTAGCGATTGTGCGGCGAGTCTTCGCGCGTATTTCCGCAACGTGCAACGGAAGTGACAATGCGCACATCTCCTTCCATCCGGCCCAGCAGCACTCCACAGCATTCCTGCGGATATGTTTCCTCGCCATGCCGCCGAATTGAATCGTAAGCCGGTTTGTCAATCTTCAGCATCTTGAAATTGGATGCTCGACCACCCCTTGGGCCGCCAGTGATCCGATGACTCCATCACCCTATGATTCAATGGCTCAATCACTGATGATACGTCCCTCCGTCGGTTGCCAGATTCCGCTGGCTGTGCCATGGTAGTATGCTCGCCAGTTGAAAGCGCGGCAGCTCTACCCCCTGCGGTTTTGGCTGTAACTGCCCGAAGGCTCGGCACTTCCGCTATTCTCGTGGGCAGTCCGGCGCATGACAGCGATTCTCCGCCCGTGACTGACGTAATGTCCCTGGACGGCAAAGCGGCTCGCGAAAGCTGGTTGGTTAGATTATAAGTGGGACTGATTAGCTCTACCGGGGTGCGGACCGAACCCAAGATTGCCGCATCTAACTTTTGAGTACAAAAAGGACGTAATGGCAACCAAGACAGACCAACGCACTTATGAGGAAGCAGTGAACTGGCTGCGCGAACACGGCTTTGATTTGATCGAAGCACCGGGCATGCAGGGCCGCGTCTTTCTAAGAAAATACAACGTTTCCGCCGCCATCCAGAAAGACAAGGACGACGGCGTCAAGATTTTTGCCTATCCCGGATACCTGATCGGCAGCGAGATTTCCAAGTTGGTCAACAAGGGATACCAGCAGGTCCTCAAGACCGCCAAGACCGAAGTCGCCGCCACCGCCGATCACCTGAAAGCTCTTCAGCAATTCAGCGAAGAGATGAAGGAAGCTCTCGGCCTGCCCAGCCTCTACAACGAATCCCTGGGAACGGTGAGCGAGTCGTATCATTACGATCGCATTAAAGACCGCGACAAGCCGGAGACCGAACGGCCCAAACGCCCCTGGGAAAAAGCCGGAGCCATGGCCGCGGCGAAAAAAAGCCACGCGTAATCGGGCTGGTCGATGGTAGACCATCGATTACCGTCGGTGTTGGAGGCCACATCTCCTTCAACAAGTATGACTCGACCTCGGGGAGTGGACCCCTTACTGCTCTATCCGTTAGTGGGCTACAGCCCTCGGTGGCAAACATTCATTGTGAAAACTATGCTCTACGGTGCGTCTACCTGAGCGAAGAGGGCGATACGAGTAGTGCGTCGGTTCATCACGTCACCACCGTATCTTCGGTACCAAGCGCTGCACAGTTGAGGTCTTGTGATGGCTCAAACCCTTGCAGGGGGCAGCACGGCGCTCGGCGAAGCCTAGCCGGGGGCAGCCGGCTGCGTCCCATCCAGCCCGGGCCGCGTTCCCAGTAAATGCATGATTCCCCCAGCCCCACTTTCGTAACCCCGAATCCACTTCCCCGAATAGCTCTTCCGCTTTATGCTGTTAGTTGAGGCTATCGCTTCGAGGTAGCTGGTCTCCGCAGGTCATGGATCCTTTTCGTCTGTATACCTTGGTGTTGGGCGCCTCGGGCGTGTTGCTGGCCGCGTATCTTCTCCTGCGGCGCAAGCCCAGAACTCCGGAGGAAATCGAGCGCAAGCGCCGCGAGTGGCTTGACCACATCGGCCGCATCACCGACGGTACCGTCATCGACGTGCAGGAGATCCAGCCTAACGGCCACAAGCCGGCAACCATGCTGATCTTCCAATACGACGTGGCCGGCGTTTCCTACGAAGCTTCGCAGGACGTGACCTATCTGCGCCAGCTCATTAACCTGCATTCCTGCCGCCTCGGCCTGCCCACTTCAGTCCGCTACGACCCGCAGAATCCCGGCAATTCCATCGTGGTTTCCGAGCGCTGGATGGGACTAAGGCAGTAAGCCAGTCGTGGGTCGTCAGTCGTCGGCCGTCCGCCCCGTTCCCCACGTACCGCCGTGAACGATCGCGCGAATCGTAAGTTGGGTGGCTGTTGTTTGGAGACTGGCGACTAACGACTTAGCTGCCCGCCGCAAACCCGCCGACGTGGGCGACCGTGAGCCGCAGGTACTTGTGGGGGTTGACGGGGGTGCCGTTAATGCGGACTTCGTAGTGAAGATGTGGTCCCGTGCTGCGGCCGCTCAGGCCAACGTAACCGATCGTATCGCCGCGATGCACTTCCTGGCCCGACACGACGGCGAAGCTCGCCAGGTGTCCGTAGCGCGTGCTGATGCCGTGCCCGTGATCGATGGTGACTGCCCGGCCGTATCCGCTGCTGAAATCGGCGAACTCAACAATTCCATCCGCCGGAGCGATCACCGGCGCGCCCACCGAGGCGGAAATATCCACTCCGCAGTGGAATGCGCCTTCCCCGTTAAACGGGTCGATGCGCTCGCCAAACGCTCCGGTTATCGGCCCTTCGACCGGCCATAGACTGGGCGCGGAGTTCGCCCGCATCCAGTCGTCCGGAGTTACGTTACGGGTCAGGCCCAGAGAAATACCGGTGGTGGCCGCACCGCTCAACGCCGTATTTTTCAAGGTGTACAGGCGATCCAGCGAGGAACTGACTTGCGCATTCTCCAGCTTATCGTTGGATTCGCCAACCAGCATCGGGTCTGACTTCAACCCGTACATGGAAGACACTTCACTGGCCAGCGATCCCAGCGACGCCACCTGGATGTCACGCTCCCTGGCGACCTGCTCCAGTTGCGAGTACTTGTTTTTGAGTTCGTCTTTTTGAGCGCGCAGCTCGTTGTAGTGGGAAACCTTGAGCAACATCCGCAGATAAGAGCTGGCAATGCCCGTCAGGCTCAGGGTCGCGATCGCCGCCCCGGCTACCAGAACATACAGGTAATGTACGGGAATTTGGATCTTGCGCAACTGACCGTCATCAGCGCGCGCCACAAATAGGATGTAAAACCGCTTACGCAATAGCCAATTCCTTTCGTCAATGATCAGGATCGAACCGCTGCGGCCGGTTCGGGTGAATTCAAGCCACCGCTCCTGATCCCAGCATCCCCTTGGAGGGACTCGCTGGACTTACCTCGCCCTACCGGAACCAGGCTAGCCTCAAGGGTCCAAGTCTAGGCATTCCCCAAAAGGGAAATATCCGTGCCCAGCTCGGCCAAAGGTATTTGGAAACGCATGGTCACCGTAACAAAGTAGGTTCCCGGCTGTCAACGGCATAGGACACCTCTCCTTGGTTACCGAAGGGTTGGTAGCCAGCCCTGCCCATTTGGACGAGTGACGGTCAGGGTTACGTTGCCTTCCACCAAATCGTTCGTCCGCAGGCTACTGAGGCCGCTTCCCGCCCGCTCTGCCTCAAGCAGTCAGCCTCGCAGACCTCTCAAAAACGAGGCGCAAATTGGCCTAACCCACGGTTTGCAGGCCAGAAAATAAAGGCTGGATACGGCATTTGGCCGATCCACCTACCCCCCTTATAGTATGTGTGTCGTGCCTCTCCCCGAAAAGTCGGCGATCGCCCGCATCCGCAAACATGCCCGCACCGGACCCGCTGTGACCGCCGGCATCGGCGACGACTGCGCCATCCTGCGAATTCCCCCCGGCCACGAAACCCTGGTCACCACCGATTTCACCCTGGAAGGCGTTCATTTTCGCCGTGAATGGCACCCGCCGCAGGCGGTGGGCCACCGCTGCCTGGCCCGCGGCCTCAGCGACATCGCAGCTATGGGAGGCGAACCGATCGCCGCCTTCCTGTCTTTGGCACTGCCGCCGAAGCTTCCCCAGCGATGGGTCGACCAGTTTACGACCGGCCTGCTGACGCTGGCGGATGAATTCAAGGTAACCCTTGCCGGCGGCGACATCGCCCAATCTCCATCCACCGTTCTTGCCGACATCATTGTCGTGGGCTCGGCTCCAAAGGGCAAGGCCATCCGCCGCTCTACCGCCCGCCCGGGAGATCGGATCTACGTCACCGGCGAACTGGGCGGCTCCGCAGCCACGCTCGCCTTGCTCTTCTCCGGACGCAAGCTGCGTCCCGCCGGCTTTCCCCCCCACTTCCATCCCATCCCGAGAATTCAGGTGGGCCGCTGGCTTCGTGAGCGCGCACTCGCTTCCGCCATGATCGATATCAGCGACGGCTTGTCCACCGACCTGGCTCATCTCTGCGAAGAAAGCCGCGTCGGCGCCGAAATCCGGTCAGAAGCCATCCCGCTCGCCAGCATCGGTAAGCCCGCCCGGCAAGTTGCTCTGAAGTTCGCTCTCCATGGCGGGGACGACTATGAACTGCTATTCACCGCCCCTCGCAGCAAGCCGATTCCTCGCCGCATAGCCGGTGTGCAGATTACCCAAATCGGCCACATCACCCGCCACAAGCGCACCGTTCTCATCGATGCAGACAAGCGCTCCGAACTGCTCCCCCAAGGCTGGCAGCACTTCAGATCAATTGATAATTGGGGAATCGCGTGATGGGTAATTGAAATCTTGACGCCCAAAGGTTTTAAATTACTCAATTACCCGATTACCCAATTACAAAATCCACCCAGTGACTTTCGTGCTAGCACCACCCCTTATTTCTAATGCCTGCACGCTCCGCCCGTTTTAGAGTAGCTTCATGCCGTTTTCTCGAATCACGCTCCTTGTCATCGGGTGCTTGTCCCTGACCTTTTCCGTTGCCGCGCAGCCAGCGCCAGCCCAGCAGCCTGCCGGGCCGATTGACGACGCTTTCGTCCAGAAGCAATTTGGATCGAACTGCTCGCTCATTGGCCTGCCGCCGCTCACCGCCGACTTGGATGGCGATGGCGTCGAAGACGCGGTCATCCCGGCACACTGTACCAGCCCCATGATGAACCAGGGGGACAACAGCTACTCCGTGATTGATCCGTACTACGCTTTCTTTGGCTACGGCAATCCCGCCATTACCACCCAGTTCGTCACCGAGGACCCCCAACGGCGAGGCTATTCCTTGCTCATCATTCACGGCTCCGGGCCCGATGCCTGGCGTTCCTCGAAACCAAAAGCCAAGTTTCTGGTGGTCAATGTCCCCTTCAAACGGGTCGCGGTCAAAAAGCTGGAGTTAAGGAAGAAGAC
This sequence comes from uncultured Acidobacteriota bacterium, assembly GCA_963715675.1. GTDB lineage: Bacteria > Acidobacteriota > Terriglobia > Terriglobales > Acidobacteriaceae > DASVWZ01. The sequence goes on along the minus strand of OY970265.1, from coordinate 4,570,128 downwards.
GCGCATGGCGATCTTTGTCGAAGAGAGCGAGGGAGACTCGTCCGTCTCCGCCATCTTCTGGGACGGCAGAAAGTACCGTTATCAGCCCATGGGCTCCAGCCTGGAATAGCCCCCCTCACAACACCTTAAGGAGACTCCACTGATTGGGCGTCCTCGCCCGTGTGGGGCGGACTTTCTTGCGCCGCTTTGACCCTTTTTTTACTTTTTGACCTTGCCAGTGGCCACAGTGCAGCTGTCTTCGAGTGTAGGCGGCGCGCGCGTCCTTGCCCGTGCAGAACCCCAGTTGAGATTCATAGTCCATCAAAATCCCCGTAAGGTGAAGGATTGCCTCGCTTTTTCCCATTGACCGCTTGTTCCCTGCGAGATAATCTTTAGTGAGATACATTATCCGAAAGAGACAACAGATCTTTGACAATTTGATCGTGGCAATGTGGTGACGTCCCGCTCGCTCATGCCGAAATTGCCAGCCCTCTTTCGGGGCGTCTTAGGGGCGCTGGATTTGAACTCGGCCTCAAGCCACAGGCCGACAAGTCCTTTGTTTCCTATATTATAATATAAAGCCTTTGCAATCTATATTTTGCGGCTGTTAGTGCAGAAACAGGGGCAAAAAGACATGGAAAGAGCCTTCTCAACGATGTTTGTTTTCTAGATTTTGCGAAGCGCCCAAACAGCAAGCCGCTTGTTTTCTGTAGTTTGTAAAAGTGCTGAAAGAGGGGGAGGGGGTACACCCTATCGGTGGTACATACCGGGCATACCCCGACGGTTCAATCCACCGACCTCAGACGCGCTCGCCTGATACATTGAGTCTGGGACTCGTCGATGCCGCTGCCGCTCTCAGAACTGGTCGCTTTGCTGATTGCCACCAGTTTCGCCGCCGGACTGAACGTCTACCTCACCGTGGCCGTGCTCGGACTGCTGGCACACTTCGGCGCCGTTCCGCTCCCTGGCACCCTGCAACCTCTGGCTAGTTGGTACGTAATCGCGCCCAGCAGCCTGCTGTTTGCCGTCGAATTTTTCGCCGACAAGATCCCCGCCTTCGACTTGGTCTGGAACGCGCTGCACACTTTCATCCGCATACCCATCGCGGCGTTCCTCGCCTACCGGGCTACGGCCGCGCTTTCCCCGTGGGAACAGTTGGCAGCCACGCTCGCCGGAGGCCTGATCGCCCTCGCCGCTCACGGAGGTAAAACCGCCGCCCGCGCGCTGGTGACTCCATCGCCCGAACCGTTGTCGAACATCAGCCTGAGCCTCGGAGAAGATGCCCTGGCATTGTTCCTTACTTGGCTCGCCATGCATCATCCCTACATCGCTGCCGGCATCGCCCTCGTGCTCGTCTTGTCTGTAATCGTCACCGTGCGATGGGTCATCCGCGCTCTGCGTGCCCTGTTTCGCGGGGCTGAGCGAGTTGTTGAGTAGGACCAACGACGAAGGACGGACGACCGACGACGATCAGTGATCTGTCTCACACGCGCTCCCACCCCCTGCCCGTATAATCTTCTCCCATGAACCTGGAACAGAAACTGGAAGAACTGAAACGCCGCGACCATCTTGCCGAAGACGGCGGCGGAGCGCAGCGCCGGGAACGCCAGCACAAAGAGGGCAAGATGTCTGCCCGGGAGCGCATCGAGTTCCTGCTCGATGAGGGGACCTTTGAGGAGACTGACAAACTGGTTACCCACCGCTGCACCGATTTCGGCATGGCCGAGCAGAAGTATTACGGCGACGGCTTTATTACCGGATACGGCCGCATCGAAGGCCGGCTGGTGTTCGTCTTTGCCCAGGATTTCACCGTCTTTGGCGGCTCGCTCTCCGAAGCCAACGCCGGCAAGATCGTCAAGATCATGGACCTGGCCGCCAAAATGGGCGCACCCGTCATCGGCCTGAATGACTCCGGCGGCGCCCGCATTCAGGAAGGCGTCATGTCCCTGGCCGGCTACGCCGACATCTTCCTGCGCAACACGCTCTACAGCGGCGTGGTGCCGCAGATCTCCGCCATCATGGGGCCGTGCGCCGGGGGCGCCGTCTACTCGCCCGCCATCACCGACTTCATCCTCATGGTCGATAAGACCTCCTACATGTTCATCACCGGCCCCGACGTGATCAAGAACGTCACCCACGAGGAAGTCACCAAGGATCAGCTGGGGGGGGCCACCACCCACAACGAAACCTCCGGTGTCGCGCATTTCTTGGCGCACGACGATGCCGAGTGCTTGTCCATGGTGCGCGAGTTGCTGGGCTTTGTGCCCTCGAACAATGTTGACGACCCTCCGCGCAAGGCCTGCACTGATCCCGTTGACCGCGTCGATGAGGCGCTGGATCGCATGGTGCCCGCTCAGTCGGACCAGCCTTACGACATGAAAGATGTGATTTACGCGGTGGTGGACGACCGCTATTTTTTCGAAGTCCAGGAGCACTACGCGAAAAACATTCTGGTGGGCTTTGCCCGGCTTAACGGGCGTTCCATAGGGATTGTCGCCAACCAGCCGGCGTTTCTGGCGGGCACGCTCGACATCAATGCGTCGATCAAGGGCGCGCGCTTCGTGCGCTTCTGCGACTGCTTCAATATTCCGCTGGTGACTTTCGAGGATGTGCCCGGATTTCTTCCTGGTACTAATCAGGAGTACGGCGGAATCATCAAACACGGAGCCAAGCTCCTGTTCGCCTTCGCCGAAGCGACCGTGCCCAAGGTCACCGTCATCACGCGCAAAGCCTACGGAGGCGCGTATTGCGTAATGGCCTCCAAGCACATTCGCACCGACATGAATTATGCCTGGCCGACGGCCGAAGTCGCTGTGATGGGCCCGGAAGGCGCGGTCGACATTGTCTACAAGCGTGAACTCGAGAAGGCGGAAGACAAGCAAAAAATGCGTGCCGAAAAGATTGAAGAATTCCGCGATCGCTTGGCGAATCCATACGTGGTCGCCGATCGCGGCTTTGTGGACGCGGTGATCCAGCCCCGCGACACCCGCAAAAGGCTGATCCAGGCGCTGGAAATGCTGGAAACCAAGCGCGACAAGAACCCGCCCAAAAAGCACGGGAATATCCCGCTGTAGGGCTGTGGCCGCGCATGCCAGCCCCGCTCGCGAACGGCAGCCACGTGAAAGGCATATCAATTGACATCATTTGATGCTATAATGCGTGCTTGGATAACCTATGAGAACAACCGTTGCGCTTGACGATGAACTGGTTCGCGTCGCCCAGGAGTTTACCGGGGTGGCGGAGAAGACGGCATTGATTCGTGAGGCTCTCAAGGCCCTGATCGAGCGGGAAAGTGCTCGCAGGTTGGCCCGCCTGGGAGGCGCCATGCCGAAATTAAAAGATATTCCGCGCCGCAGGTTGGACTGAATTGATTCTGGCGGATACATCGATTTGGATAGACCACCTGCGCGCCGGAAATGCAGCACTAGGGCAGCGGCTGAGCCAGGGAGACGTTGTAATTCACCCGCTGATCATTGCGGAACTTGCCCTCGGATCGCTGAAAGCGCGCGCCAAGACACTCGCGTTGCTGGATTTTCTGCCCCAGGTGCGAGTGGCGCAGTTGAGCGAAGTCCGCCTGATGATTGAAGCGCATCGTTTGTACAGCCTCGGCATCGGCCTGATCGACGCACACCTGATAGCGTCTGTGTTTATCAATTCGTCGGTGCTTCTGTGGACGAGGGATAAGCGGCTTCGCAAAGCCGCCGAAAATCTCGGCATTCACGCCAGTCTGAGTTAGGCTCTCGCCCAGGTTAACGCCAACCCCGGAGTGTAAACCTGGGGCACGGGAATATACGGCGGTAGGAACGACCGTGTCGGGCGGACGTATCCTGATTCAGTTCATTCGGCCGGCGAGAGCGGGAGCATGGACCCATGTCGAACGTGGAGTACGTAAACCGATGTATCAAGCACAACAAAGAGGAAACGATAGGTGCCCCGATTCCCCGAGCCGAAAAGCAGTTCGCGGATAGGCAGGTCAAATGATGCGCTCTCGGGAGCAATGGGACAGCGCTCAGGCTGCCGTGCGAGACTCTTGGCGGTCTGGCGCGCGCGACGGATCAAATCGCGGGCGGCACCGGGCGCGTAGCCACGGATATGGCGATAAGCTATCCTGAGATCGTTCTCCGCCTCCGGAGTTATCATGACGTGGTAAGTCGTCTACCGGATCGCGTGTCTTCCCGTTCCAGTTCGTCAAACACCTCGCTCGCCGGCCGACCCTCGCCTTTGCGCGCTTGGGCAGCCCTCGTCGGATGCTGGCCACAGCGTCCAGTTGACTGGCCACCTCCTGGTAGGCCGCGGCGTCGAGGAGCACAGCCTCGGCTTTCCCCTTCACGGTGAGCACCAGCGGACGCCCGGTTTTCTTCATGCGCTTCATCAGCCCGGAAGAGTTGCGCTTGAAGGTGGTCAGCGAATGAATGTCCTGCTGTCGATCGAGCCGCTGCTGGAGGACCTCGGGGAGGTAGACCTTTCCGGAATCACCTGGGTGATTGTCGGAGGCGAGAGCGGGCCGGGCGCGCGTCCGATGGAACGGGAGTGGGTGATCTCGATTCGTCGGCAATGCCGAGCTCAGGGCGTGCCTTTTTTCTTCAAGCAATGGGGCGGCGTGAGGAAAAAGCAGAACGGCAGACTGCTCGACGACCGTACCTATGATGAATACCCGAACCGCGCCAGCAGGCCGGTCCCCGACCGGGCGGAGTGCATCGCATCCGCCGAAGAGTTCAACAAGAGCTTACGGACGGAGTCGCTTCTAGTATCGTGATGCGAGTTGCAAAAGCTAGCGTGTGCTCCGAAAACGCCCGCCAGTCATGGATTCTGACGGATTTTCCACACCTGACTTGCGTTCATTTTTTCCGCCTTCCCTCCACATCAGCCGCAGGAATCCGCTGAATTGCGCGACTGTCGCCACCTTCGCCACCTACCTCTCCTGTCCACTGCACCAATTCCTGTCACCGGCTTGTGAAGCCGCTGCACTCGACTGCATTGAAAGCAGATATTCCATCGTGTTTCTTATTGACTATAAAATTAGAAGGAGTAAAAACAGAATCGTTCTTTGACACGTTCTAAAGTTTTCCCGGTTGGTGCGGCGTCCGGGGCTCAAGCGAGATCACAACGCAACATCGCAAGATGATGCGTTGAGGGTCAGCAAGGGTCTATAGCCAAGCGCTGGTTGAGGCGAACAGGAACACAAGTCAAAGGCAGGATAGAGTCCCGAGGCGTTGAACTGGTTTATCCGGTTGGCGGTTAGCCCGGAGCCCGAGCACACAATCGCAACTGTTGCATACCGCAAGGTGAGCGACGACCGCAGGTTGGCAAGGGTCTAAAGCGAGCTACTGGCCGAGACGAATGAGATCAACATCACCTCGGGACTCTTAATTTTTGCCACGCCGATTCCCAGGCCCTTAGCTGTCCCGATCTCATCCCTTCGCACAGCAGTTGGAAAAGACAAGAAGGACGGCAGGCCGTAGCTTGTTGAGTCTGGCCTGCCGCCGCGCGGTTAGTAGGTTGCCTTGAACCCCTGATTCACGCCCGCCATAGCCTCAAAAAATCCCACCATGGTGTTGTGGTCGTTGATGCCGACCGGGCGGGTGTAATTGGACGCCTTCGGATCGTCGAACTTGTAATACTTGCCGCCCTTCAACAGCGCCCCATGATAAATGCTGCTGGAGTCGAGCCAGGAAAACGCCACGTCGCCCGCGCTATCGATCGAGTGCGGAATGCTCTGGGTTGCACCCGGGACATCGATGGTGGTGTACTTCTTGCCGTTGTAAATAGCGCCTTCGTAAACGCCACCCGAGTCAATCCAGAACATGCTGATCAGGCCTTTGTCGTTGACTCCCCACGCTCCTGACCCGGTCGCGCCGGGGACGTCGAGGGTCGTGTACTTCTTGCCCTTCAGCACGAACCCATGCTCCACGCTGCTGGAGTCAAGATAGAAGCCCGTGATGTCTCCCTTCGTATCGATCCCCAGAGCGTAAGACCCGTTCCCGGAAGGTCCGACGTTGGTGAATTTCCCCTTCTTATACAGAAACCCCTGCGGTGCGCCGCTTGACCCAATGTAATAGCCCACAATTACGCCGCTCGAATTCATGTTGTAGCAGAAGGTGCCGCTGGTTGCGTTGGGGTCGTCGATGTTGGTGGTTTTCTTCCCGACCTGCAGCAAGCCGTGCGTGACCCCGCCGCTGTCGACGTAGTCCCCGACCATCGCGCCCGAATTCGCAATCCCGAAAATCTGCGTCTGCGACGCGCCTTTAACATCGATCGTGGTGAACTTGAAGGTTAATTTTGGCGCCTCTGCCGCCGCAGTCACCAGCGTGAACGCGAGTGCCACCACCAGCAGGCGCAGACTTGAGTTGTATGTTCTCATCGGTTTCTCCTCCTGAGAAATTCTCACTGACAATGCCGAAAGAAAGCGCGCCGTAACGGATCGCCCCGATCCCACCCCGGTCGAGAGCGGCAACAGTGTAACTCGTCTCGCCAGTTCGCGACACTGTGCAATTATCCTCATCTGGAGTGCATGGAGCCGGCTCGCGATCCCAACCGCAGCAGTTCGCGCCGCAGTTGAGGATGCTGCTGGGTCAAACGAAGGTAGCGCATCTCGTTGCCGCCGGATTTGGCGCGGATGATTCGCACCAGATCGGCTTTCTCCTGCCCCGTCCAGCGGGCAAGCCCTGGTGTCAGTGCCAAGACCAACGCCCATTTCCCGAAAGCTTCCTGCTCGGCGGGAGTCCATCTTGCCGTCGAGACGCACAGCGCGCGGCCGACCTCGTCCGACGACGCTTGCCGGATGCGGTTGCTCTTGCCCTCGAATTCCCGCGCCATGCGCCGGTTCACACTGAGACCCAGGTTGCGCGTGGAGAATCGGTCCCAGGCTCCGCGTTCCGCACCCGGCAATTCATAGAAGACGTGCGCCTGGGCCAACCGCCGGAGCGTGTGCGGCGGCGTCTTGTATTTCGGATTGCCGACAATCCGCTGCTCCTCGCGTTCGGTCAGTTGAAGCAGATCAGGGCGCCCGGGACGAAATCCCAGCTTGCGGTAGAACCAGAACGCGCCAGACTCGACGGCTTCCTCGTTACCATCTCCGATCTGGTAGGGATACACCGAGATGCACCGGGCTCCCATGTAACGGTTTAGGCAGCGTAACACCTGCGCATAGATCCAGGCGGTTTCACCGCCGCGAAAAGTGTAGAAAGTGTTGAACCCGACTTCGATCCACTCGCACAGCCCGATTGCCTCGATATAGTTGATCGGCACACCGTTCTTGAGGGTGAAGCCGGCAACATAAGCACGCAGCGGCAAACGCCGCTCCGCAGGCAATCCCCACAGATAAAACACGACGCCGCGGCCCATCTCCGCGCGCACCACCGAGCGCGGATCGCCCAGCGTGGTACCGTAGAGTTCGCGGTACCGGACCAGCATCACCTCGCGGATCATGTCCATAACCCTTCTGCCTTCTGCGAGTGACACCCTGTTGAGCGCAGGCGCAGGTTGGGCGAGTTCGCGCGGCAAGGAAACCTGGCTGCGGGGAATCAGCGGCTCCTGGTGGTAATAGAACGAGCGCACCGGCCACCGGTTGCGAGTGCGGGAAAGTCGCAGGTTGTCGAGTTTCCAGCGCACCGGCAAGCGCATCGAACCATAGAGCTCTGCTTTTTCACGCTCGGAGCATGGCAACTGTTCGAAGCGACGAACCAGCCATGGCAACGCGCGGTCGCGGCCTCTGGCCGCTTGCAGCCAGCGCCACCACGGGATATTGGCTTCGACATCGCCATCTTCCTCAAGCAGCGGCAGAAAGCGTGGCCAGGTGGCTGCCTGTGCGCGCTCCTCGTCGTAGTCGTCCCACACAATCTCCGCATTGCGCGGCATGCGGCGCGACAGCCAGCGCACGACGTCGAAGTTGAGCGTGTCCTCCATGGTGGTGCCCGCAATGCCGCCGAATGCAAACGAGTCGAACTCGCTGATGTCCGCGCCCTGGCCTTGAAGCTCTGTGATCCTTTCATGGAAGCTGTTCAGAATCCGCTCTGCCCGGGCAACCACGCCCGCCCCTTGGGGGAACGCGCGAACAAACAGCAACCCTTCATGAAGACGGATGAGCGACCCGGCATCTGGCAATCGACGCTGCGACAGAGCATCGAGCAGCCTTTCCACGCGGTCAGTTTCCCCACATCCAAAGCGGTCTTTGCTCTGTTCGAGACGATCCAGCAGTTGATTGAGTCTAAGTGAAGGCATGGGGCCCGTGCGGCAAGTAGTGTAGCGCACTCCGCTCCGACAAAGGGAAATCCCGGCGTGGTGGCCTGCTCATGCTACTCTCAAACTTTCCGGGAATGCCGGTCAACGTTCAACTCGTACCCACGACTTTCAGCCTGGCAGCGGTGTTTGCGTGGGGAACCAGCGACTTTCTCGGGGGCTACGCCACCCGGCGCGCGAACGCATTTCTGCTCACCACCATCGCCCACGCCAGCGGCTTGCTGCTGATGCTGAGCCTTGCCGCCGCCACTCATGCGCAGTTTCCCTCTCGTGCAAGCATTACCTGGGCGATCGCTGCGGGAACTTCCGGCGGGGCCGCGCTCGCCCTCTTCTATCGCGCGCTTTCGGCAGGCCGGATGGGCCTGACCGCACCCGTAGCCGCCGTGCTCGGAGCGGCAATCCCTACTTTTTTCGGGATTTTTACCGAAGGGCTGCCTGGCACAATTCGTGTTTTTGGCTTTCTGCTCGCGGGCATCGGAATCTGGCTCATTTCCCGCAGCGAAGATCGCAGCAGTGCGGAGGGCATTGGGCTGGCCGCGCTCGCCGGGGTGGGTTTCGCGGGATTCTATCTGTGTATCCGGCAGGCTGGGGACGGTTCCGCGTTGTGGATTGCGAGTTTTTCCCGTACCGGAGCCCTGATGACCACCGCCGTCATTGTTCTATTGAAAAAGAATTTCCACGAGATCACACCTGCAGGCGTGCGCTGGGGCATTGTGGCGGGATGCCTCGACGTGACCGGCAGTGCATTGTTTGTGCGCGCCAGCCAGACCGGTCGCCTGGACGCCGCGGTGGTGCTGACATCGCTCTATCCCGCGGTAACCGTACTGCTCGCCCGCTGGTTCCTGAAGGAACATTTCAGCCGCTGGAAAGCCCTGGGCATCGTTGCGGCCTTACTCGCTGTGCCAATGATCGCGATGCAGTGAGGCCACGTCATGCGTTTCATATTCCAGAATATGAAATATAGCTCATCACACTTTTATTAAGTAATTTGTTATCATTGATACTCTATATTCTGGAATATAGAATATCGGTAATGGAGTTAAGCCCTCGAGACGTGGTAGTGGTCCTCAAGCTGGTGGCCGGCGGCCCCCAGAAGTGGACCTATGCCAAACTAGGCGAAGAATTGTTCTTGAGTCCGTCGCAAGTTTTCCGATCAGTATTCCGGGCCGGGGCGGCTCATCTGCTAGATGCTTTCTCCCTACCCCCTCCGCCGGGAAGCGGAAAAACCCGGGCCCACCGCGCCCTTCACTCAAGGCCAAGTCTAGGCAACCTGAAGGAGTTTCTTGTGCATGGCGTTAAGTACGCGTTCCCAGTGCAGCGTGGTGGCCTGACGCGCGGCGTTCCCACGGCAGATGCCGCGCCTCCCCTGAGCCAGCATTTTGGCAAGAGCTTGGCGCCGCCCGTGTGGCCATATGCGGAAGGGTCAGTCCGTGGAATCGAGTTTTCCCCGCTGTACAAGAATGTGCCTGCGGCGGCGATGTCTGATCCGAAGCTTTACGAACTCCTTGCTTTAGTCGATGCGATTCGTGAGGGCAGGGCGCGGGAACGCGAGATTGCCATCCGTGAATTGACCATTAGGATTGACCCCGTGTGATTGTTGATGCGAACAATCCGAACTTTGAGCAACTGCTTGCCGCAGCCAAGAAACTGGCGCCTTTGCTGGGGCAGATCGCTTTCGTCGGCGGCTGCGTTACCGGATTGCTCGTTACCGATCCCGGTGCCGCGCCGATTCGCGCAACCCTGGATGTTGATGCGATTGTAGAGATCGGATCCTATGCGGAATTCACTCTTCTGGAAGATCGTCTTCGAGACCTTGGTTTTCTAGAATCCCGCGACATTGTCTGCCGATGGATCCACGAAGACATGATTCTGGATCTCATGCCCACCGATGTGTCGATACTCGGATTCACCAACCGATGGTACCGTCCAGCCCTCGAGAACGCGCAACAAATCCGCATCGAACAATACGAAATCCGTGCCATCACTGCCCCTTATTTTATTGCCACAAAACTGGAAGCATTTCATGCCCGTGGAAGGAATGACTACCGCATGAGCCACGATCTGGAGGACGTAATTACCGTCATCGACGGCCGAGCCGAAATCACGGAAGAAGTTTCCGATGCTCAGATGGATCTTCGGCAATATCTCAGCAATCAGTTTCTAGACCTGCTCGCCAGTCGTGATTTTCTCGAAGCCTTGCCCGGCCATCTGTTGCCTGACAGTGCCAGCCAGCAGAGGGCGGGCATCGTGATAGAACGGATCCGGCAGCTCACCATCGAGAGTTAAGGCCCATGCCGCTACTCGAAATCCGCGCCCTGACGAAGATCTACCCCCTGGGCGAGTCTGTTTTTGGCGGAGGTGCCAAGGCAGCTGTGCGCGCGGTCGATAACGTTTCTCTCGACATCGGGGACGGCGAAACTCTCGGACTGGTGGGCGAATCGGGATCGGGCAAGAGCACACTGGGGCGGCTGGCGCTTCGCTTGATCAAACCAACGTCCGGCGAAATCCGCTTTGACGGGCGCGACCTCTTGCAAGCCAGCCATAGCGAGATGCGAAAGATGCGCCGCGACATGCAGATCATTTTTCAGGACCCGTTTGGATCGCTGGATCCGCGAATGCGCGTCGAAGATGTAATCGCCGAGCCGCTCATTATTCACGGCGAAGCAGGCGCCCTGGACCTTCGCCGTGTTCGCGTTGCCGAATTGCTCAGGGCGGTCGGTCTCGACGAATCGGCCATGCGCCGCTTCCCGCATGAATTCAGCGGAGGGCAGAGGCAGCGAATCGGCATCGCGCGGGCGCTGGCGTTGCGTCCCCGGTTCATTGCGGCGGACGAGCCCGTTTCCGCGCTCGATGTGAGCGTCGGAGCACAGATCGTGAACCTGATGGCCCAGCTCCAGCGCGAATTCGGGCTCACCTATCTGTTCATTTCGCATTCCATGCCTGTGGTGCGTTATCTGGCGACCAGGATTGCCGTAATGTGTCGCGGCAAGATCGTCGAGGTTGGAGAAACAGACCAGATCACTCAGCGCCCGGCGCACCCCTACACCAGAAGCCTGCTCCAAGCCACGCCGGAAGTGCTTGTGTAGCGGCAGGTGTGTCCTCGCCTGCGCAAGCGCAGCTACGTGGGGACAGCCGCCCCCGGTTGCCGGTCCGCACAAGACCTCGCGGCGCTGCGGACACGGTGCCTGCCCGGTTCGTGCTACAATCCGGCGCGTCGAATCTCTTTGAAGGGAGTCCGCATGGCCACCGCGTCCAACTTGCCCACCCCGATCCCGGCATCGCCTGAACCCGCACCGCTTTCTGAAGGCGCGCGCATCATGGACACGTTCATCGCGCCGGACAAGACTTTTACCGACCTACGTCGAAATTCCAGTTGGTGGGCGCCGTGGTTGTTGATTTCTGTCTTCTCCCTGCTGTTTGTCTACGCCATGGACCGCCAGATCGGGTTCGAACAAATTACCAAGAATGCGATCGCGCAGTCCTCCAAGGCCGAACAGTTCGAGAAACTCCCCGCCGACCAGCGTGCCAAGCAGATGCAAATTTCCGTTACATTCACCCGCTACATTTCCTACGGGACGCCGGTCCTGGTCCTGATCATCTATGTGATGATTGCAGCGGTTCTGTTGGGCACTTTCAACTTCGGCACCGGAGCAACTCTAAAGTTCGGGACTTCGTTAGCTATCGTGATTTACGGCAGCCTGCCGGGCGCTATCGGCGCCGTCCTCGGGACAGTCTCAATGTTCGCCGGTGTCGACCCGGAAGGATTCAATCCCAAGAACCCGGTGGCTACCAATCCCGCCTATTTCATGGACCCAACCCAGAACAAGTTCCTCTACTCGATGGCGTCAGCGCTGGATGTGTTCGCCATCTGGAGCATCGCCCTGATGGGCATTGGCTTCGCTTGCAACAGCAAGGTGAAACGCTCCACGGCGATTGCCATCGTCGCCGGATGGTATCTGCTGTACAAATTGGTCGGCGGCGCTCTCGGCGCGGCGTTCTCCTGATTCCGCCCCATGCTCACAGCAGACCCGAGCGAGGTGTGGCAAACCCATCGGCGTACTTGAAAGCAACCGGAACTATCTGGCCTCTAGCTGGTGTTCGTGAGGTCAGCGCCCCTTTTCTCTCTGCCGCTGCCGGTGACAATCACAACCAGAGTCGCGATGACCAGCACGGTGGCTGCGAGAACTGGAGGATAGCTGCCCGCGAAGCGCCTTTCCACCAGCTTTGCTTGAATCACCGAGTTCCGCGAAGCGAGAAGGTTGCCCAACTGGTAGGCGAATCCGGGAAACGTCCCGCGTACTGCGGGCGGCGAGAGTTCATTCAAGTGCGCGGGAATCACGCCCCAGGCGCCCTGCACCATGAATTGCATGAGGAATCCGCCCAGAGCCAGCATTGGCGCGGTGTGGGAGTAAGCCCATAGCGGGATCACCGGTATGGCCAGCAGAGCCGCGATGACGATGGCGCGGCGACGTCCGATTCGTTCCGACCACGTCCCGAACAGAATTCCGCCCAGCAGCGCGCCCAAGTTATAGATGATGGCAATCCGGCTGACCATGTGGGGGTTAAACCCGTGGTTCTTTTCAAGGAAAGTCGGATACAGATCCTGCGTTCCATGGCTGAAAGAGTTAAAGGCAAACATAAGCACAACCAGAAAAACAAAACTACCCAGGTAGGTCAGAATGTCTTTGCCCAGGTGGCTTTCCGCCTTTCGTGACACGCGACCTTGTAACCAGGCTGGAGACTCATCCACCTTGGTGCGAATGTAGATGACCAGGAAAGCCGGCAGCGCCCCGACGACGAACATTCCCCGCCAGCCGACAACGGGAAACAGGGTTCCATACACTAACGCCGCGATCAGGTAGCCGACCACGTATCCTTCCTGTAAGAGCCCAGAGAAGAAACCTCGTCCCTCGGCAGGTAGCGTTTCGAACGCCAAGGCGGCGCCGACCCCCCATTCTCCGCCCATGGCGATTCCGAAACATGCCCGCATCAGGATGAATGCTTTTAGCGAAGGTGCGAACGCGGAAGCCAGTTCAAACACCGAATACGCAATGATATCCAGCATGAGCGTTGGACGTCGCCCGAAGCGGTCCGCCATCAGGCCAAACAGAAAGGCTCCAAGGGGACGCATGGCCAGCGTCCAGAAAATTGCCTCGGTGACGTCCGAAACTTTGGCGTGAAATTGAGTGGCGAGGGCGTTCACGCAGAAAATCAGGATGAAGAAGTCAAACGCGTCCAGCGACCAGCCCATAAAGCAAGCGATGAATGTGTTGCGCTGTACTGGAGTACATCTCTGAAAATGGCCGAGAAATGTCATGGGTTCGGCGCCGCCTTCGTCGCTTGCACAAAGCCTTGCGAATGCTAGCATATGCTTCTCCACCAACGTTCGAAAATCACAGCCAGCAGTTTATGAAAGGGTCGTCGATTGCTGGACGAACCTGCGGCCGGCGAACACCCTCCCGTGACAAAAATCAGAGCCAGAGTTAGCATGGTCACCGGACAATTCGCAGGGAACCGGAGGCGTTATGAATCTGCGCTGCACGTGTGTCATCGTTGTCTTCTGTCTGCTCTACGCTCTGTCGGCTGCTGGGCAGTCTTCCGCGAGTCAGTGCATTGAGTGCCACAGCAAAGTCACTCCCAACATCGTTTCTGACTGGAAACTCAGCAAGCACAGCCAGGTTGAGGTGACCTGCGTTGCCTGCCATGGCGATCAGCACAGCTCCGCCAGCGATGTGTCCAAGGTAAAAATTCCCACCCCCGACACCTGCGCCACCTGCCATCAGACGCAGGTCCAGCAATTTCGGAAAGGCAAGCACGCAATCGCCTGGGCTGCCATGAAGGCCATGCCAACTATCCACTGGCAACCCATGGCCATGACAATCGGCGAGAAGGGTTGCGGGGGCTGCCACAAGATTGGGGATAAGAGTTTGCTTGAGATCGTCGAATTGCGTCAGGGTGGCAGCGAATTCGGCGCTGCCCAGTGCGACGCTTGCCACACTCGTCATACATTCTCCGTGGAGGAAGCCAAACAGCCGCAGGCCTGCCAGACTTGTCACATGGGCTTCGATCATCCGCAGTGGGAGATGTACTCTGCCTCCAAGCACGGAGTGCGTGAGGACTTGAAGCAGCGCAAGATCCTGCCGGCGGACGCCGCCGCGCCGACCTGCCAGACCTGCCACATGCAGGAGGGCAACCATGAGGTGCGTACTGCTTGGGGCTTTCTGGCCGTGCGCTTGCCTTTGCCCGAGGACAAGGAGTGGGCTGCGGATCGCGCAACGATTCTGCAGGCGCTGGGCGTGCTCGATCCCAATGGCAAACCAACCGCGCTGGTGGATACGGTCAAAGCTGCCGACCTTGCACGGTTGACGCAGGAAGATTGGCAGCGCGAACGCGACAAAATGCTCAAAACCTGCAACCAGTGTCACTCGGGGAACTTTGCCAAGCAGCAATTGCAGCAGGGCGATGACATGATTCGCCAGGCCGATCATCTCATGGCGCAGGCGATCCTCATCGTGGCGGGCCTTTACCAGGACGGAACTTTACCCAAGCCGTCGAATTATACTTACGCGTTTCCCAACCTGCTCACGTTTCACGACGCGCCCACCGTCATCGAGCAGAAATTGTTCGTGATGTACCTGGAGCACCGCATGAGAACCTTTCAAGGCACGTTCCATGCCAGTCCGGATTACGCGCTCTGGTACGGGTGGAGCGAGATGCAGCGCGACCTGACCGAGATCAAGGAACTGGCGGCCGACATGCGCCGCATTCACACGTCCGCGACCGCACAACGCTCGGTGATTCCTACCGCGAGGAAGAAGTAGCGGCTTCCAGGCAGGGGGTGGATCTCTGGGTGAAATCGTCGCGAATGGACTATGCTAGACGTTCGGAGGCACCATGAAACGGCTGCTGATTCTCCTGGCGATGTTTGCTTCGGCGACATCCGGCTTCGCCCAACAGAACAAAAACGTTGTCACCAACGTGATTCGCGAGATGCTGCCGCGGCAGCAGAAGAATTTGGTCGCCGCCGTGGAGGAGATGCCGGCGAACAAGTTTGACTTCAAGCCCACGCCGGCGCAGATGACCTTCGCCCACCTGGTCATCCACATCTCCGAGTCCAACAATTATCTCTGCGCCAAAGCTGGGGACACGGCTGCGCCCAAGGTTCCCGAACTCGCGGAGACCGACGGCAAAGACAAGCTGCTCGCGGCCCTGAAAGCGTCATTTGATTTCTGCACCACGGCGCTGGCCAAGGTCGAGGATGCAAAACTTGGCGATACCATCGATCTTTACGGAGGGCGCCAGGGGCCGCGCGCGTTTGCCCTGATCGCGCTCACCAACGATTGGGCGGACCACTACAGCGCGGCGGCACAGTATCTGCGCCTGAATGGACTGTTGCCGCCAACCGCGAAGAAGTAGCCGATGGGACTGCTCGGTCGCTACTTGATTTGAACCAGATCGCTTGCGTCGGCATGCACTCCTTGAGTCATCGGATGTTGCGGAGCGCGCCAGGCGTCGAGCACCGAAACCTGATGAACGCAGCTCACCGTGCAGTGCGGGGCGCAACCCTTCTCGGTGAGATACTCGCGACGAATGTCGTGGATGGTGTAGTTCTCCAGCGGAATCCCCGGATAGCCGCGCTGCTGCGAGCAGTAGTGCACCAGGCCGTTCTCGCAGATGTAGAGATAACGGGCTCCGGCGCGGCATCGCCATTGGTTCGGTGTTCCGAGAGCAATGTTGTCCTGGAAGGCGTTGATGCGGGTAAAGCTGCGTTTCTCCAGCGACTTCATCTCATGATAGACACGGCGCTCGTCGTCGCTGAGCGGCTGCAACTGGCCTCCGCCGTCATGAATGATGCCCACCGTCGAACTGAAGCCCAGTTCCATCGCCCGCTTGCCGATGGTCAACGCGTCCTGCGGATTGCACACCCCGCCGCCCACCACGGAATTGATATTCACATGGAAATCGGCGTACTCGGCGAGCAGTTGCAGCTTCTTGTCCAGAACCTTCAGGCTCTTCTTGGAAACGTCGTCGGGCGTGACGTTGTCGATGGAGATCTGCAGCCACTCTAGGCCCGCGCCGTTCAGGCGCTCAATGCGCTCCGCAACCAGCAAATAGCCGTTGGTAATCAAACCGGCGACCATGCCGCTCTGGCGGATGCGCCGGATGATGTCGTCGAGCTCAGGATGCAGCAGCGGCTCTCCGCCGCTGATGGTAATCACCGAGGTGCCGAGTTCCGCCAGTTTGTCGACCCGCCGGAACATCTCATCCGTGGGCACGGGCTTGGAGAAATCGTCGTACTCGTTGCAGTACTCACAGGCCAGATTGCAGCGGCGCACCGGAATAATGTGGGCCAGCAGGGGGTGATCCGTCGACACCAGAGCGCGGGCGATCTTGCGGGCGCCACGAAAATCGCGGACCACCTGCTTCAATCTGCGGCGCAGAATTGTGCTGCTGGATGGCATGGGATGTTCCCCACTATTACAGCATAGAAGCCCCCTGGACGAGTCGTGCACAACAGCATTCGGCGGGAATTTCGCAGCGAACGGCTGCTGGAGACCCTCTGGATATACTGCAAGGAGATATACCGCCCCACTAGAGGAGCTGGGCTCTAGCCGGGGCGCTCCCGCTGGCCTACAGTTCTTACGTTGTCTCGCACCGAACGCGAAAGACCCTGCCACCCACCAGACTTTGGTTGGGGCGCGGGGTGGGGAAGGAGGTCTCGATTGAAATGACACGCAAGAACTCATGTCCTGTCTGGCCAAAACGCTCGCGGCTGCCGCATTGCTTCTGCTGCTGCCACCGGGGCGGGCGTGAGGAGGGCCCTGCTTGTGTGCGTCCAGCCCTGATCTGCGTTTACCTCTTCTCCTTGCCGGTCAAAGCGACCGAGAACTCATCAAAAGTGCCCTGGCTGTTGTTCCTGCTGGCTTCATCATGCTCTGAGGGGCTCCAGCGGCCCTCAAGTGGGCGAAATCCCCGAGTACTTTCGGGCACTTGATTTGGTCGGGGTTTCGTACTAATCTGCGATTACACCGGAAAGGAGGTGGTCGGATGACAAGTTCTGATTGTAGTGGTAAGTGCATCACAAGACCAGGTGAGGTGGCTGAGACTTAGAGCATGGTCGCTCTGAGCGGGGCTTTCGCTGGTATGGCGAGAGCTACAGCCCGCAAACTAACGGTGAGTTTGGACTCGATCCGCCCGGCGTAAGGTCGCGCCGGGACCCGGAGTTGCCGAAGAGGCCACGTAGAGTGACCACCTCTTGGTCAAACCCAAACAGTCCACCGGACGGCCCGCAGGTTCAACACTTGCGGGCCGTTTGTCGTTTGTGGCCTTCACTCGGCCATGGCGTCAGCCTGTCCGTGAAGGATACGCAGGCTGGGGGAACGCATTCACGCCGCCGCTCCTGACTTCCAACACCGCACAGCCACCACTTACTTGACTCGTTGCCCCGTCGCCGGGTCGAAAACGGCGTTGCGCAGGAATTGTTCCGTGGACCAGGGCGGTGCGTCTCCTCCCAGATATTGGTGGAACCACTCCAGGTGCGCCGTGTAGTACAAAGCCATTTCATACCAACTGGGCCAGTGGCCGGCATTGGAATAGAGAATCAGCCGGGAAGGGACGTTCATCTTTTGCAGCGCGGTAAACATCTGCAATGACTGGGTATAAGGGACGCGATAGTCCCGCTCTCCGGAGATGACCAGGCACGGCGTCTTGAAATTCTTCACGAAGTACGAGGGCGAGAACTTTTCGTACAGGTCGGAATTCCAAGGCTGCCCTTTGAAATCCCACTCGGGAAACCACAACTCCTCGGTTGCGCCGTAATAGGAACGCATGTCGAAAAGACCCATCATCGTGGCGATGGCCTTGAAGCGGTTGGTGTGGCCCTCGAACCAGTCCATCATGTAGCCGCCGTACGACCAGCCCATAGCGCCGGTGCGATCAGGATCGACGTACGGAAGCTTGATCAGTTCGTCCGTGACCTTCATCAGATCCTCAAACGGTTTGCCGGCGTGGTCGCCCGAAATTTCAGCCGTGAAATCCTGGCCGTATCCCGTGGATCCGTGTGGATTGGCGAATGCGACGACGTAGCCCGCGCCGGGATACACCTGCCAGTCACCGCGGAACGCATCCTGCCATTGCTGCTGCGGCCCTCCGTGTACGTTGAGGATGAGCGGATATTTCTTTGCGGGATCGAAGTCGTGGGGCTTGACAATAAAGACTTCGATCTTCGCCCCGTCGGCTCCCTTTACCCACATCCGCTCGGCCGGACGAATGTCTACCTCATTGGCGAGTTCGTCATTGAAGTGAGAAAGGCGTTGCGGCGGCGAGGATTTCTCGCCAGCCAGATCCACGGCAAACATCTCGATCGGATCGCCGACCGAACGCCGGGTGTAGATGATGCGTCGGTTGTCATGGGAAAGTTCGAACGAGTCGATAGTCCTGTCCACCAACACCTGCTGAATCGAGCCGGCGTTGAGGGTCACCCGGAAGATGGGACCGTCGCCTTCTACCGGGGCGGTAAAGTAGAGAGATTTCGAGTCTGAGGCCCATTGAAAGTCGTTCACCCAGTTGCGGAAGGACTCGGTGAGCACCCGGGATGCGCCGGTTGAACGATCGCAGATGGCCAGACGGAACAGGTCAGATTCATAGCCAGGTTGCATTTGGAGTTGATAGGCGATGTATTTTCCGTCCGGCGAATATCGCGGATGGCCGTCATAGGCAGGATTCGACGCGGTGAGGTTGCGCGGCGGCTGATTGCCAGAAAGCGGAACGACCCACACGTCGCTGTTGGTTGAAGAAGCCTGGTCGTGGTCGTGATTGGAATCGAAAGCCAGCTCAGTGCTATCCGGGGAGAAATCGTATTGCATGGCGCCGGGAAGTTGGAAGGGAGGAGAATCGAAATCACCCGGTGTCAGATCGCGCACGGCGCCAGTGGACGCATCGGCAAGCAGGACGTGGGTGCGCTTGCCGTCTTTCCACTGCGTCCAATGGCGGTAGAGCAGGGCATCGGCAATATGGGCGTGGAGCGGACCCTTGCTCCAGCGGTCGTCGATCTTCTTGGTGCAAGTATCGTCAGCACCGCATTCTGGATAGACATCGCTCGAAAACGCGATCCATTTGCCGTTCGGAGACCAGAGCGGGTCGGAAACTCCCGTGGAAATGTTGGTGAGTTGCCGGGCTTCACCACCGCTGGTGGCGATGACGTAGAGATTGCTATCGCCATCTCGCGAGCTGATGAAAGCGATCCGCTGGCCGTCGGGTGAAAAGACTGGCGACGATTCACCCTTTTCGCCAAACGTAAATTGGTGCGCGTTCTTGCCGTCGGCATCCATCAGCCAGACGTGCCGGATGCGCTTTGCCTTTGCTAGGTCGTCGGTGCGCAGAGTAAACACTACGGTCTTACCGTCGGGAGATAGGTGCAAATCTTCTATTCCGCGAATGCGGTAAAGGTCTTCTATGGTGAAGGCTCGCTTGCCGGCAACACTGGGGATAGCCAGCAGCAGAATGCAGACCACGAATGAGAACAGTTTCCGGTACATACAGGACCTCGTCGAAATGAGCGATCTGGATAACCCGCGAATTTAAGCACAATCCGGTCGTCGTACGCCACCGTCCCCGGCCTGTCAAGTGATTGCCGGGCACATCTCTTGCAAGTTGAAAATGCAGGGCGCCGCCACTTCATGCTCCAGACAACCGAAAACGGCACGGTCGAGTGAATCAGGAGTTGATTCAGGCACATTGAACCTTAGTGACCATCATCACAGCTTCCTGTGAGTTCGATCATCGCCTCCGGTGATGGATCCCTGTTATCAGAATATATTGTGTAATTTGTGGCGCAGGAACCTAAACTTGTTTAAGGACATTGAACACCTCATTCGGCTGGCAGCCGTCATCGTAGTGGCGCTGCTGGCATTCTTGATCCTGCGGGCCGCAGTCGTACCTCAGAGTTTTGGGCAATACGGTCACTACCGGGGCGCGGCCATCAACGAGATCGCGTCCCGGCCAGTTGCGTTTGCCGGGCACGACACCTGCGAGGCCTGCCACACTGACGTCGTGGATCAGAAAAAACTCGGCAAGCACGTAGTGGTTGCTTGCGAGGCTTGCCACGGGGCCTTGGCCAAGCACGCGGATGATCCCAGTTCGGTGCAACCCAAGAAACTGGACACGGCGGTTCTGTGTGCCCGTTGTCACGAAGCGAACAGCGCCAAACCGAAGGGTTTTCCCCAAGTGGTGACCTCAGATCACTCCGGAGGGCTCGCCTGCGACACCTGTCATCATCCACACCGGCCGAAGATCGAGACGGAGGCGAACAAATAATGGAAATCACCCGCCGTCGATTACTGGTACTGTTGCCCGCCGCTGCAGTGGCCTGGAAGTATGTTCTCGCGGGAACTCCGGAAGCTGCGCCCAATTACCAGCTCACCGCGCATTGGTGGGCCATGTTGATCGACATCCCGAAGTGCATTGGCTGTGGCAGCTGTGTGCGCGCCTGCGCCGAGGAGAACGACGTACCCGAGGACCATTACCGTACCTGGATTGAGCGCTACCATGTGGTGGATTGGAAGATCGAACGGCCGGAGGTGGAATCGCCCGAGGGAGGCAAGAACGGGTTCCCCCCGCATCCCGACGACGGCGGCAAGAACTTCTTCGTCCCCAAGCTCTGCAACCACTGTGTGGATTCCCCTTGCACCCAAGTCTGCCCGGTCGGGGCGACCTTTGTCACGCCCGACGGAGTTGTGCTTGTGGACAAGAATTACTGCTTGGGTTGCCGCTATTGTGTCCAGGCCTGCCCCTACGGGTGCCGGTTTATCAATCCCAAAACCAACACGGCGGAGAAGTGCTCGCTTTGTTATCACCGCATCACCAAGGGGCTGACGACGGCATGCTGCGAGGTCTGCCCCACTGGAGCTCGTCAGTTGGCAGACTTGAAGAATCCAAAAGATCCCATTCATGAGTTCTTGCGGACGCACGCGGTTCAGGTTTTGAAGCCGCACATGGCCACCGGCGCGAAGGTCTTTTACAACGGCATGGACGGTTCGGTGCGATAAGGAGGCTTGTGCATACACCCGTCGAAGGCTTCATGTACCCGAACGAGGTGGAGCTCCAATGGAGCATCCTGATCGTTCTTTATCCCTTCATCACCGGACTGGTGGCCGGAGCGTTCATTCTGGCCTCGCTCGAACGCGTGTTCCGCGTCCAAGCTGTGAAACCGACCTACCGGCTGGCTCTGCTCACGGCACTCGCTTTCCTCTTGGTCGCCCCGCTGCCGCTGCAACTGCACTTGGGGCATCCCGAACGTTCGCTCGAGATGTATCTGACGCCCCACCGTTCCTCCGCGATGGCCATGTTCGGATTTGTTTATCTCTGGTATCTGATGGCGGTGCTGCTGTTGGAGATCTGGCTCGACTACCGCCATGACATTGTGGTCTTGTCCCAGACCACGAACGGCCTGCGGCGCTTGGTGTACCGCGCGCTCACTCTCGGTTCCAGGAATGTCAGTGAACGCTCGCTGCATTTCGATGAAAGACTCGGGTATTTCATCACCCTGATCGGTATCCCCTCGGCGTTTTTGTTGCATGGATATGTCGGCTTCATCTTTGGCTCGGTGAAGGCCAACCCTTGGTGGTCATCGCCGCTGATGCCCATCGTATTCCTCTTCTCGGCAGTGGTGTCGGGCATCTCCGCGGTGATGTTGCTTTATATGCTGTCCTCGCGGCTGCGTGGGCGGCAAATCGATATGGGCTGCCTGGACACGATCGCGCGGTACCTGCTCTACACCTTCATTATCGACTTCAGTCTGGAAATGCTGGATCTGTTGCAGCGAATCTACGAAGCCGATGAATCGTTCCGCTCTCTGGATTTCATGGTGCACACGCGCTTGTGGAAGTCTCAGGTGATCGTTCAGATCCTGCTGGGCACGGTCACACCGATCGCGCTGTTGGGCTTGACCCAGATCCTGAAGTTTCGTGATATGGCGCGGAAACGGATCTATGGGTTGGCCGGTTGCTTGACCATGATTGGCATCTTTGCGATGCGCTGGAACGTAGTAATCGGTGGTCAGCTTTTCTCCAAAAGCTTCCTCGGTTATACGACGTATAAGATGGCCTTCGCCACGCGGGAAGGGTTGTTGACCGCGATCGCGCTCATGATTCTTCCTTTCGGCATTCTGTGGGTTCTGGTGAAACTCCTTCCGCCCTGGCCGGAATCAGCCTCGATTCCCGACTCTGCCTCAGCAGACTAGCCGCCTGGGCGACGGCGGTTTGTGCCCAAAGACACCATCGTCCTGCCGCGTTGACGAACTCTCCGGGATTCAGTACCATCCGTAATACTTCGAGGGTGTCTGGGGTATGGCTCACAAATCGCGGCGGTTTGCTGTAGTACTGTTCCAGTTGGGCGGACCAGATTCGCTGGACGCGATTGAACCTTTCCTCTACAACCTTTTCTGCGACCCCGATATCATCGACTTCCCCTTTGCTCGCATTGGACGAAAACCGCTGGCCAAGCTGATTTCCCGCACTCGCGCGCGAAAAGTGCAGCACCATTACGCGGTGCTCGGCGGTGGCTCGCCGATCCGCCGTTTTACCGAGCAGCAGGCCCGGTCGCTCGAATTGAAGCTGGCCGAAACCGGCCTGGACGCGCGTTGCTTTGTGGCTATGCGTTACTGGCATCCGTTCACCGCGGAGGCGGTCGAGCAGGTGCGGGCAGCTAATTGTGATGGGGTAGTTCTCTTGCCGCTTTATCCCCACTATTCGAGCACAACCACGGGTAGCAGTCTCAATGAGTGGCGGCGGCTTTTCGGCGACGACCTCCACAAGGACGATTTTCCAGTTCATTGCGTCGAGAATTTCTATTGCAACGAGCTTTATCTTCAGGCTCTGAGGGAGCGAGTCGACGAGGCTCTGGCTCGCTTCCCGTATCCCGATCGGCCGGAAATTGTTTTCAGCGCGCATAGCGTTCCGGTCGCGGTGATCGACAAGGGCGATCCTTATCAGCGCCAAATTCAAGAAACCGTCGAGTTGCTCATGCAGCGCGGCGGATGGAGAAATCACCACCGTCTTTGCTATCAAAGCAAGGTTGGCGCCAGCAAATGGCTGCAGCCTTCCCTGCACAGAACCCTGCGTGAGTTGGCGGCAGAACAAGTCCGCGAAATCTGCGTGGTGCCGGTTTCGTTCGTTTCCGACCACGTGGAAACGCTGGGAGAGATCGACCATGAGGCTCGCGAGGAAGCCCATGCTTTGGGCATGACCCGGTTTGAAATGACGGCAGGCCTGAATGATTCGCCGACGTTCATTGCCGCGCTCGTGGACTTGGTGTGCAAGCAGATCACTGCGAGCCGATGCGAAAGCAGGCTCGCGGCTGTCAGTTGAGCAGGCTTCCAATTCAATTGGGGTCGCTGGAGTGGAAGCAGCCCGTGAATTTGCCACCGGACGGAGGGGAACTTTATGCAAGCTGCCGTGTTGCGTACCCTTGGGAAACCGCCGCGGTGTGAGCAGTTTCCCGAACCCGTTCCCGTTAACGGCGAAACGATCGTGGAAGTTTGCGCCGCGTCGCTGAAGCCTGTCGACAAGCAGATGGCCAGCGGTTCCCACTACGCCCGTCCTCGGGAACTGCCCTCCGTCTGCGGCACCGATGGGGTTGGACGTCTCAGCGATGGGCAGCGGGTATTTTTCGGTGGAACCCGATCCCCCTATGGGGCGATGGCACAACGCACGGTCGTGCCCCGGGCATTCTGCTTTTCAATTCCCGATGGGGTGGATGACGAAACCGCCGCGGCCCTGCCCAATCCCGGAGTCTCCGCGTGGCTTACCCTCACTTTCCGCGCCAAGCTGAAGCCCGGCGAAAGCGTCCTCATTCTGGGTGCCACTGGAGTCACTGGCAAGCTGGCCGTAAAGATCGCCAAGCTTTTGGGCGCTGGCCGGGTGGTTGCTGCGGGACGCAACCAGCAGGTCCTGAGCACGTTGCCTCAACTTGGCGCTGACGCCACCATTCGACTCGACGCGCCCGCGCAGGAGATCGGCGAGGCATTTGCGCAAGAGGCAGGCAGGTCGGGTTTTCAGGTTGTGATTGACTATCTGTGGGGCCCGCCTACGGAGGCATTCTTGGCCGCGACAACACGCAAGGAGTTCGCGGCGGTCACGTCTGAGACTCGATTGGTCCAAGTTGGGGAAAGTGCGGGGCCTACGATATCGCTGCCTGCCGCTGTGCTGCGCAGCACTGCGCTGACTATTCTCGGAACTGCCGGGATTCCCCCGCCCGATATTCTGGTTGACGCCTTCCAACTAGTCATCGCACACGCTGCGGCTGGCGAACTCCATGTGGAGACTGAACGGGTCCCACTGGCGGAGATTGAGAACGCCTGGCAGCGCGATCCTCGGGGCCGCAGATTGGTGATCGTCCCGTAGCGGAAAAGAAGATGCTCAGTACTGAACGTTGAGCAGATCGGCTCAAGAGCTAAGCGACTGCGCGCCCACGAGCGCGCCTTCTTCGACGGCCTCAACCCGGGCCTTTGTCCAGCGATTGGGTTGGTGGTTGCCAGCGAGGCGGAGCTTCAGATAGTTGTCGGTGAGACATTCGGTAGAGACTCCGTCGCAGACGTTCAGCGTGATTACCTCGATGGACTGGCCAATGAACGACTGCATAAACTCCAGCTTCTTCCGCGCCGCCAACTCGCGCAGGATCCGATTCCGTTCGCGAGCCAGTTGCACCGGAACCTGGTTGCGCATCTCAGCTGCGGGTGTTCCCGGTCGGGCCGAGTAGGTGAACACGTGCAGATAGGTGAACGGCAGCGCCTCGATCATCCCACGAGTCTCCTCGAAGTCGGCATCGGATTCGCCGGGGAAGCCCACCATCACGTCGGCGCCGATTGCAGCCGTGGGCATGGCCGCGCGGATCTTTTCAATCTTCTCGCGATAATGCCAGGGGCGATACTTGCGATGCATCTTGCGTAGAATTCGGTCACTCCCTGACTGCATGGGCACATGGGCGTGCCGGGCGATGCGCGGAGATTCAGCCACTAGACGGATAAACTGGTCGCTCCAGTCCATCGGCTCCACGGAACTGATGCGCAACTTTTCGAGCGGCGTGTGATCGAGGATGGCGCGAAGCAAATCTTCGAAGCGCAGTCGCAAGGCGGGGGGCAGATCGCGTCCCCAGCGTCCCAGGTTGATTCCTGAGATCACCACTTCGCGATAGCCCGTGTCCACAAGAGCGTTTACTTCGGTAAG
This sequence comes from uncultured Acidobacteriota bacterium, assembly GCA_963715675.1. Taxonomy (GTDB): domain Bacteria; phylum Acidobacteriota; class Terriglobia; order Terriglobales; family Acidobacteriaceae; genus DASVWZ01. Next base: position 4,544,689 of record OY970265.1, on the reverse strand, counting down.
AATCCGGCTGAGCGGCAATGAACGGCTCTGCCCACGGACGTAGGGGATCACGCAGAAAGAGCAGCGCTGGTCGCATCCGTCTTGTACCTTGAGGTTGGGACGCGTGCGTTCGTTGGCCGCGTCGAACACCAGGGCGGCGAGCAATTCAGTGTGGGCGAAAATATCGGAGACGAAGATCGAAGCCTGCCCATCCGTCCCCGGCGGTTGGTCGTTCACCAGTGAAGCGGTTCCGCGGAGCGCGATGCTTACCAGTTCGTCCTTATGAGAATTGCCAATGACCTGCGCCACGCCGGGCAGCGCAGCGAGTTCCTGCGGGGCGCGTTGCGCGTAGCATCCCGTGACCACGATCTGGCAGTTGGGGTTCTGGCGGTGGATGCGCCGAATGGCGGCCCGCGCATCCTGGTCGGCCGAGGCGGTTACGGTGCAAGTGTTGAGCACAACGTACTGCGCTTGTTCGCGGGACGCGGCGGGTTCGAGCCCGCGCTCGCGGAACTGCCGCTCCAGGGCAGCGCCATCCGCCTGGGTCGCCCGGCAGCCAAAGTTCTCCACGTAGAAGCTCGCCACCCTTCTATAGTAACCCGGCGCAGGGATAGGGTCGTTACATGCTTGGCCCAGCTCCGAGCTTCGCGGGATTACTTAGGCACACCCGCGGAGCCGCCTGGTTGCGTTGACAAAAATCGCCATCGCGCGGGGAAGATGCTCCACAAATCAACCCACGGTCTCCCGGGTCGCGGATAAAACTGGTTCCAAAAGGAAAAGGCCGCTCCGGGAGCGGCCTCTCGCGATCGCTATTCCTGCTCTTTGCGAGCTTTTTTCCGGCTACGTTTGCGCGCCAGAGCTTCCTTCACGCGCTTCTTCTCGCCCGGCTTCAGGTAAAAGGAGTGTCGCTTGACCTCCTTGATAATGTCTTCCTGTTGCACCTTACGCTTGAACCGGCGCAATGCGTTTTCGAGGGACTCGCCCTCTTGCAGTCTGACTTCAGCCAATCAACTACACCCCCAAACTCGCCCGGATGGGACCTATTAGTTATTGCAAGCTTCCGGGCGCAAGTCAAGCGCCATGGGGCGCGCCGGGAGTCACGAACAGGGAAACTCGGGAATAAGGCCATTTTCCATAGGGTCAGAAGCTCATCTTCAGCGCGAGCTGAATCTGCCGCGGGGGATATGAGTTCAGAACCTGGACCGAACTCGAGGGCACTTGATAGTGGCCGGGATAATACTGGATTCCCAGCGGCGTGAACATTTTCACAAAGTACGCCGTGTCGCTTTGCAACCCGTTTTCTGTGATGGTGACTAGCTTGTTATCCCGGTTTAGCAGGTTGAAGGATTCGATAATGAGATCAATTTTTAGACGATTCCGCACATAAAGGCGGCGGGTGAGGCGCGCATCTGTGCTGGCGTAGTCCGGGCCCAGGAACGAGTTGCGGCTTACTCCGGGAAGGCGGTCGTTTTCTCCGTTGCCATCCTGATTGGGATCGCCGGCCACGGTCACATTGACGGGGCGGCCGCTGCCCACGGCGAGGACTCCGGCGAATTTCCAATCGTCGAACAGCCCAGAAAGCATGCCATGACCACGGTGAAAAGGATGCGGATCAGCGATCCAGGAGAATGCCAGCCTCTGCCGCTGGTCGGTAACGCTGGCCCCGCGCTCGGCATTAGGCGCGTAGGAATTCTGTACCAGGGCCGGTTGGCCCGCTACCAGCGCGTCCTGGCCGTCGTCAATGGCGTGAGCAAAGGTGTAGGCCAGCCGGAAATAGAGGCCACTGGTCATTTGACGGTGAATCGACAAAGTCGCGCCGTGGTACACACTGGAAGCAGCGCTTTCGAACTGGTCGATGGCGCCGAGTTGCGGAATCGGACGGGCCAGAGGATTGATGCAAGGCGGCCACGGACAAGTGAAGGACGGCGTCATCTGCCAGGTAGAAAATGACGGAATATCGTAGTACGTACCCAGGAAGTTGATGCCCGCGCTGTCATACACCGGGTATTCGACATTGACGGGCGGCGGCAGGTTCACATCGCGCGCACGGATCAGATCCACTCCGTGCACATACAGATAGGAGACGCCAACCGCCAGCCGGTTCGCGACCTCCCGTTCTACGCTGAAACTCGCTTGCTCCACCTTGGGAGTCTTGAAGTTCGGCGCGAATGAGGAAATTCCCGCCTGCGCGAACTGCGCCAGGCTGCCAGGCAACGCGCACGAGATTGCCATCAGCGGACAGTTCACCAGCGGGTTCGGGTATTGCGGAAACACCTGATGATCGTAGTAGTTGGAGTTGTCGAGAAACAGGTTGAATGAAGAAAATCCGTTGTCGGTGGCCAGGGTGGAGTTGTAGATCTGCGGAATACGCGTGTAGAACCAGCCGTACCCGGCGCGAACCACCAGCGGCCGCGTGTCTCCGAACGAGTAGGCGAGGCCGAAACGCGGCGAGAAATTGTAGGGATTGAAGGGAACCTTGCCCGAGGCCGGCCACAGGGGATTGGTCACTAACCCCTTGGTTGAAAACGTCTGCAGGTCGTAACGCGTTCCCAGGCTGATCGCGAGGTGATGGGTGACGCGAATCGTGTCCTGCAGGAAGGCGGCGTATTCGTTGCTGTCCGGGTGCGAAACCGGGTCGCCGAAATTCTGGATGTAGTATTTCGGCACATCATGCGCGTAGGCGCGCAGTGGCGTGAGTTCAAGGCCGCCTTCCATCGGCTCGAAGGTAAAGGGGTCGACCTTGATGGGATCGAAAATGTATTCGCCGCCGTAGGACGAAGGAAAGAAGTTGTAGATCCAGGTGAGCAATGTGTCGCCGCCAAACTTCCAGGAATTTCGCCGCCCTTCCAGACTTAAAGTTTCAATGAGGTGAAGCCGGTGCTCGCGCGTGGAACGGGGAAGAATGGAGGACTGTCCAAAACCGTCGACGATGCTGGGAATACGGGAAAGTGGCTCAGTGGTGTTGCTGAAGGACTGCTGCAAATCACGCGAAAACTGGGCGCGCAGGTGACTGACCATGCGCCAGGAAAGCGCACTGGTGAGCGACAGCGATCCGGTTTCGGTGGCCACCTGCTCCTGGCCGTTGTCGCTTTCGGCAAAGGTGGTGAGCGGGCTGCCGGGATCGAGAAAAACGTTGTTCATCCCCCAATAGCGGGAGGTGTTCACCCGGGCGGAAAGGTCGTTATGGGGGCTGAGCGCGACGTCGAACTTGAAGAAACCCGCATTGCCCAGCATCTGCGCCGGGCGATTCCCGGCCAGGGCCGAGAGCCGATCGGCCGCGGCGAACACCAAGCCCTTGTCGCTTTCTTCGTAATCGCCGGGGTACAGGGGCGGCTGCCCGGGCTGCGGCACCACCCGCGAACTGCCGTTGAGAAAACGCATCACACTGTCCATCCGGAAGATGTGCTGGTCGAATCCGGCAAAGAAGAATGCGCGGTTGCGGCGGATAGGGCCGCCCATGGTAAGTCCGAATTGCTGCTGCTGATCGTAGGGCTTAAAGGTCATATAAGGATGCGTGGCCCCAAACGCGTTGTCGCGCAGAAAGTAGAAATCGGAGCCGTGAAGCTGGTTAGAACCTGACTTGGTCACCACGTTGACCACGGCTCCGCCGGCGCGGCCTAACTCGGCTCCATACGTATTCGAGGAGACGCGAAACTCCTGCACCACTTCGTTGGAGAACTGATAAGGCGCGCGGTAGCGTCCACGAGCCTGGGCGAAAAACGCATTGTTGTTGTCGGCGCCATCGACCAGGTAGCTGGATTGATAGCCCCGAATGCCACCGAAGGCCAGGTCGCCATTGGAGCCGGAGGTCAGGCCGCGCGGGTCCTGGGTAACTCCGGGAGTCAGCAAGGCAAGGTCGGTGTAGCGGCGGCCGTCGAGAGGTAGTTCTCCGATGGCGCGCTCGTCAATCAGGGAAGAAACCGCCGAGGGCTGCGTATCGACCACAGGAGGCGCCCCGGAGACGGTGACCGTTTCTTTCGCGCCCGCCACGCTGAGCTTGAAGTCGACTTCGGTAACGCCGCCGACGTCGACGTCCAGCTTGGGCGTGGTTTGAGGGGACATGCCTGGCGCCGTGGCACGCGCCGAATAGTCGCCCGGCGGCAGCAGTTCAAAGGCGAATCTTCCCTCGAAGTTGCTGGAAATCGAATAGCGGAAGCCGGTGGCTTGATTCACCAGTGCGATCGTAGCCGCAGCGATGCGACCGCCGGTCGCATCGGTGACCGTTCCGCGGAGCGCGCCCGTGGAAGCATCCTGCGGAAAAGCGGTGGTCCACGACGCGAGCAGAAGACCGGTGAGCACAACAAGCCGAACCGAAAGCCGCAATCGGGCCGTGTGCCGCTTCAGCCATATTGCTCGCGGCGGTAAATCCTGAGCAAGCGGGCAAGGTGACAATACACCACGAGGACCGAAGAAAGAGAAGCAATCAGAATGGCGCGCCATAGGACTCTCACCTGCGTAAGAATTCTCATAAAGAGAGTCCAGCCTCTGACGGGAGACAGGCCAGATATAGCAGAGGAGCGCCGAAGAGGTCTGTGCGGTCTGAGGTTTATTTCAGGATTGGTTCCGAAGTGGGAACGCGGCTACGATTGTGTCGGCCCCCTCGCGGGAGATCGACATTCATGCGCGGCTCAACTGAGTTTTTGGCGCACCAGTTCCTCGGCCCGCGCCAAAACTTCGTCTTCCGACAAAGCCGTGGAATCGAGGATGGTCGCATCCGGCGCAGGTTCCAGCGGGGACGCCGCTCGGGTACGGTCGCGACGGTCGCGGTCGCGCAGTTCAGCGGCAACTTCAGCGGCAGCGGTTTGCGGCAGACCCCGCTGCAGCAGTCGCCGCTGTTCCCGGACCACGGGATCAGCATCAAGGAAAATTTTCACATCGGCATTAGGGAAGACTTTAGTCCCGATATCGCGACCCTCCATCACTACGCCGCCGGCTGCTCCCATCTCCTGCTGGCGGGCGACCATCCATTCACGGATCCTGGGATGCACCGAAACCCGCGACGCGCCTTCGGTCACATCGGTTTCCCGCACCCGTTGCGTGACGTCCCGCCGGTCAAGAAAAACCCGGTTTCCGGTCGCAGTGGGCTCAAGCTGGATGCGGGATTCCCGCGCCAGCTTCAGCAGCGAAGCCTCATCGTCGAACCCTACATCCCACTCAATCGCCTTGAGCGCCAGCGCACGGTACATGGCGCCGCTTTCCAGGTTGGCATAGCCGAGCCTGCGGGCCAGACGGGCGGCGATAGTGCTCTTGCCGGCTCCGGCGGGACCGTCAATCGCCACAATCAGTTTGCGAGGTTGGGGAGTGAGCATCCTGAAGAACAAGATTGTACACGGTGGAAGCCGACAGCGTGGCTGTGGCCCGATGTTTCAACAATTTCGAGTCATAATTTGGGCTCCGGCCACTCGGCGCTCACACTGGGAGCGGCCGGAGAAGTGAGCTACGGCGTGATCTCAAACACCGAACCATAGGTTTTGCTGTCGTCCCCGTAGGTCGTGCCGTAAAGACTTCCCGCCCCGTCGATGATCAAGGCACCACGAGGATTAGATCCGGGAGCGTCCTTGAAGGCATGAAAAACGCGGTAGGTCCATCCGCCTGTCGATTTGGGCGTCAGCTTGAAGACCACGCCATACCCATAAGCACCGCCACCATTCGTGACGCCGTAGAGATTTCCCGCTGAGTCGAAGGTCACGGCAACGTAGGGATTGGCTCCGTCCTTGCCACCCGTAAACTGATGCAAGGTCTGCTTCGTCCAGCTTCCGTCGGAGTTGGGTACCAATTTGAAAACGATGCCATAGCCAGACGCGTACTCATTCGCGGCAGTCCCATAGAGATCGCCAAGGGAATCAAAAATCAGGCCGGATCGAGGATGGGCACCGTCTTTGTCGCCCTTGAACTGGTGCAGGCCGCGCTCCGTCCACTCGCCACTGGAAGTCGGCGTCAGGTTGAAGACGGTGCCATCACCGTAATTGCCGCCGTACCACGTTACCCCATAAAGGCCCCCCGCGCCGTCGAGCACTAGCTCGGCATCAGAGTTTCGTCCATCCGGCCCAAAGCTGTACAGCACGCTCTCAATCCAACCGCTTGACGTCGGCGCAAGTTTGAAGACGACACCGCAGTTACAGTCAAGCCCTCCGCCGCCCCACGTCGTACTGTAGAGGTTACCGGCTGAATCGAAGATCAGGCCAGCAAAAGGACCGCTTCCATCCGCACCGCCCGTGAAGCTGTAAAGCACGCTCTCGGCCCACCCGTCGGATGTCGGTGTCAGCTCAAAGACCACACCCTGCCCATATACGCCGCCAGACCCCGTCGTGCCATAGAGATTACCGGCGCCATCGAGAATCAGGCCGGCACCGGAACCGGACATCCCTCCATCAGCGCCGCCGGTAAAGCTGTATAGCACACTCTCCGACCAGCCGGCCGCGGTTGGCGTTAGCTTAAAGACGGTGCCTGCCTTGTGGCCGCCGCCAGACGTGGTGGTGCCATACAGGTTGCCGGTCGCGTCGAAAACCAATCCAGCCCAGGGCAAGCTCCCGTCCTTGCCGCCGGTGAACTTATAGAGCGTCTTGTACTTACTGGCTGCCCATGAACCAGAAGCCAGTATGAGAATTGCTGCGACGGTCATCAGAGCCGCGCTTGCGGCTCCAAACAATTTCTTATAGTTCATGACATTCTCCTTAATCCTGAATCTCCCTATCTTATGAAGGCCAGGTCGAACCATGAATTCCCTCGATGGTTGCGAAACACGATCCCCGCGCTTCTTGATTTTGTTGTTCCACTACGTCAAGTGGCTGGCTAGGACTCAGAATCCAGCCTCCGGCCCGCTCAGCGCTCGATACAAACCCTGAGCGACCCGGAGAAGCCAGCTACGGGGTGATCTCAAACACCGAGCCGAAGGTTGTAGTGCCGTCTCCCCCGGTTGTGCCGTAGAGATTCCCTGTTGCATCGAACATCAGACTGCTAAAGGAATTGCATCCGGGACTGTCGACGAACGTGTGAATCAGGGTTTCCTTCCAGGTACCGTTTGAGTCGGGTGTCAGTTTGAAGACCACGCCGTAGTCCTTTAGGCCGCCGGCGTATGTTGTCCCATAGAGAGTGCCCGCTCCATCGAGGACTAGGCTTGTTCCCCAGGGATTACATCCATCGTTCCCACCGGTGAAGGTGTGCGTTGTGCTCTCGGTCCAGCTTCCGTCCGAGTTCGGTGTCAGCTCCCAAACTACGCCGCACCCCGTCTGGCCTCCGAACGTTGTAACGCCATAAAGATTGCCAGCCGAGTCGCGAACGGGGCGGCCCTGGGGTCGCCATCCATCCGAACCCCCAGTAAAGCTATAGAGGACACTTTCCGTCCAAGTTCCGTCCGAGTTCGGTGTCAGTTGAAAGACCACGCCCTCTCCGGGAACGCCGCCGTAGTCGGTTGTGCTGTAGAGGTTGCCGGCCGGATCGAAACTCAAGCCAGCACTGGGATTGTAACCATCTGTGTTGTCGAAAGTATGGAGCGTGCTCTTCTTCCAGCTCCCGTCTGAGTTCGGTATCAGTTTGAAGACAGTGCCAGGCCCGGTATAGGAATAAGACCAATCTGTAGTCGTCCCATAGAGGCTGCCCGTTTCGTCAACAATCAGGCCACCAGCGGGGTTTACTCCGACGTTGCCTGAGAAATAAGAGAGAACCTTCTCCTTCCAGCTTCCGTTAGCACTTCGTTTCAGTTCGAAAGCCACGCCGCAGCCGCGACCATTGCAGGCACCCTTGCCGCCGAAGATAGTCGTTCCGTAGAGACTCCCTTGTGCGTCCATTATCAAATCGCCGTAGGGATTCGATCCACCTTTGCCCGTGAAACTGTGGAGCATTGTTTTCTTCCAGCCACCCGAGGTACTTGGTTCTAGTTGAAAGACTGTACCGTGCCCAAATGACCCACCCACCTGGGTTGTGCCATAGAGATTTCCTGCGTTATCGAAGGCCACGCCCGCTATGGGCTGGTTTCCGTCCGTCCCACCCTTGAACTTGTACAGCGTTTTATACTTGCTTGCCGCCAAAGCGCCGGGCGCCAACATGAGAATTGCGATGGCAATCATCAGAGCCGTGCTCGCGGCTCCTAAAAATGTCTTATAGTTCATGACTTTTTTCTCCAAACCTATAAATTGAATGGAAATCAGATCGAGGAATGCGTGGCTTGACAGACTGCAAAGCACGATGGTCGCACTCATTAATGTTGCCTTCCCTGCCACATCTGGTGGGTGGTCAGGATGCGTCGCTGTTTGGTTTTCGCGGCGGCCCGGAGAGCGCTTTATGAATGCGGGCTAGGTCGGGGGAAATCCAACTTTTCCGAGATGCCTTGATTTCGGTCTTGCGGGCCGACTTGCTGAGGCAGCACTCGAAGTCTCGAAACCAAGTTACGATGGTTCGCTTGCCCGCGCCGTGATGGGTATCACCGTTCGCGGTGATGGTAGGCCGTTAGGACGGGCGACCCAGACTAGCGGATCTCAACTCTTTCGAGGGTGCGCCGCCCAAACTCGTCTAGGGTCGGGCTTTTCGCATCGAAACGACCCATCTCTCCCCTCCCCACTTTCCCCTTGACACCCACCCGGTAAACTGACATCCTCATTCTATATATCTTAATGAGAACTAACTAAATGTTACTATAACTCGTTAAGAATCTAGATTATACCCCTAACCCCAATGGGCTCTAGATTTTGCGGGCCAAAAGTCCGTAACTTGATGATTCTGCTAGACCGAGGGGGAGGGGGTATACCGAGTAAAAGGGGTACGGACCGGGCGGATCCCATCCCATCGAGAGAGAGGAGAAAAAACTGTCAGGTATGTGCCCGGTCTAAAATGTCAGGCATGTCCCCGGCCGTTCAACTCTCCCCGGGTAACTCGACGAACGGTTTCGGTCTTCCGATACGGAATGTGGACAGAGCGCCAGGTTACACTACGGTTTATCGAATGGCTCCGTGCGACGGGGCCATTTCCATTTGCACGCCATCCTCAGCCGTCCCCGATTCGCCCAAATCGCCTCTCTTGTTTAGAATAGTTATTTACCAATGAACCTCGCCGCCATACAGTCCGCCCTTCGTGACCGCAACATCGATGCCTGGCTGTTTTACGATCATCACCACCGCGACCCCATCGCGTACCACGTGCTGGGATTGCCTGAGGGCCTCATGGTGACGCGGCGTTGGTTTTATCTCATTCCGGCGGAAGGCGAGCCGCTGAAGCTGGTGCACAAGATTGAAGCCGGCCACCTGGATACGCTTCCGGGAAGAAAACTGCAATATGCGGGATGGCAAGAGCTGTTCGAGCAACTCAAGACCATTCTTGCCAATCATCGCGATATCGCCATGCAGTATTCCCCCAACAATCTGGTGTTCACCATCTCGCTGGCCGATGCCGGCACGGTAGAACTCATCCGCGGGCTGGGCAAGAACGTGGTTAGTTCGGGGGACCTGGTGGCGCAGTTCGAGGCGTCCTGGACCGAAGCGCAGATTCTGACGCATTTTGCCGCCCGCGATTCGGTGGATGCCATCACCGCCGCAGCCTTCCAGGAAATCGGCCGCCGGGTGCGCGGCGCAGGAACTACCGAGCATCAAATCCAGCAGTGGTTCATGGAAGCCTTCGCCCGCGAGAATTTGATCACCGACGATCCGCCCGTGGTGGCGGTGAACGCCAACAGCGGCAACCCGCATTACGGACCGAACGCCGAAAGTTCCTTGCCCATCCGTGAAGGAGATTTCGTGCTGCTTGACGTTTGGGCGAAGAAGAATACGCCCGGGGCCGTCTATTACGACATTACCTGGACCGGCTTCGTGGGCAAGTCTCCCTCCGACCGCATGCGCGAAATATTCACCGTCGTGCGCGATGCGCGCGATGCCGGGGTGAAAGCGGTAGAGGACGCGGTGGCGGCCAAGCGGCGCATCGCCGGATGGGAAGTGGATCGCGTCACCCGCAGCCATATCAAGAAGGCGGGATACGGCGATTATTTCATCCATCGCACGGGACATTCCATCGGCATCGACGTCCATGCCAATGGAGCTAACATGGATGACCTCGAAGTCCACGACGAGCGGCAGATACTTCCCAATTCCTGCTTCTCCATCGAACCCGGTATCTATTTCCCGGAGTTCGGTGTGCGCAGCGAAGTCAACGTGCTGGTCCGGCCCAACCAGGCCGAAGTTACAGGTAAAATACAACGCGAGATTGTAATCATCTGAATGGCAAACTCTTCGACTGACAAGACCGAAGGCGCACCGCAGAGAACCACCACGATGTCGGTGCTGGCTCCGGCCATCGGCTGGCTGATTCCGGGCGCTGGGCATCTCATCCAGAAACATTGGGTCCGCGGCATTCTGCTGATGGCCTCGATCGTCACCATGTTCCTGCTGGGTCTGGCCATGCAGGGCCACATCTATCATCCCAATGGCGGCGATATTCTGGATATCCTTGGATTCGTGGGCGACGTTGGCGCCGGTGGCCTCTATGTAGTCTCTACCGCGCTGGGCTGGGGACAAGGCGCGATTGCCCACGCCACAGCCGATTACGGCACCAAGTACCTGATCGTCGCTGGATTGCTCAACTTCATCAGCGTGGCCGACGCCTACCACATCGCGATTGGGAAAAAGCCATGAACCTGACTCTTTCTCACTTTACCGCCGCGATTCTGTTCGCCGTGTTCGCGAGTGTGGTGTTCGGAATCACCCAGCGCAGCACTTCCCGCGAGCAACTCCACTACGGTTTGTACTGTTTCGTAATGTTCGTTGGAGGCGTGTTCCTGGCCGGCTGGCTGATGTGGCTGCTGCGACGATAACTTAAATCCGCTCCGTCCCCAACCCTGTCCTCCTGAGCGAAGTTGTCGTGCGCGAAGCGAACGACAGCGCAGTGAAGCGTCCCGTTTAACCCTGAGTCTTGGGGTCGGGCGGTTCGGATAAAAAGCGGCCCGCCTATTCCTGACCATGTTTCAGGTCGAAGGCGTAAACGTAGCCATCTCCCGAGCCGACATAAACTACTCCATTCACGACTGCGGGCGAAGAAAATACCGCGCCGCCGGTGGTGTAACTCCACAACTTGGTGCCGGAGCGGGCGCTCAGCGCGTACACCTTGCTGTTTTCGGAGCCGACATAAACCACACCATTGGCCACAGCAGGCGAGGAAAATCCGCCGCCGGTGCGGCGGGTCCACAACCCCGCCCCGGTGTGGGCATCCAGAGCATAGACTTTGCCGTCCCACGAGCCTGCATAAACCACCCCATTCGCCACAGCGGGCGAGGAATCCACTTCACCGCCGGTGGCGTGGCTCCATAGCTTGGCGCCGGTGCGGGCGCTCAGCGCGTACAAATTGTGATCTGCGGATCCGACATAAACCACCCCGTCCGCCACGGCGGGTGAGGACTGAATGCGGTTGCGAGTGGTGTAGCTCCACACCTTGGCGCCGGTGCGGGCGTCCAGCGCATACACGCTGCCATCCGCTGAGCCAACATAAACCACTCCCTTTGCGACCGCAGGCGAGGAAAAGTCGATGAACTCGCCGGTACGGTACTTCCACAACAGGGTTCCGGTCCCGGCGCTCAGCGCGTACACGTTGCCGTCGCCTGAGCCGACGTAAACCACTCCCTTTGCAACAGCGGGCGATGATCCTGTGAGGTAGCCGATCGTGTACTCCCACAGCTTGGCTCCGGTGCTGGCGTTCAGCGCGTAGATGTTGCCTCCGGGATACCAAGAGCTGAAATAAACCGCCCCGTTTGCCACGGCGGGTGAAGAATACACGTAGCTGCCTGTGAGGTAGCTCCACAGTTTCCTGCCGGTGTGTGCATTAAGGGCGTACACGTAGTTGTAGGAACCGATATAAACCACTCCATTCAGGACCGCGGGGGAGGAATCCAAACCGCCAGCGGGCGAGCTCCACTTCAGGCGGAGGCTGCCTGCATTGTTGACCGTAAGAAACTTCTCATACGGGTTGAAGCGCGCCATGCCGTGCCGATGGAACTCGGGCCACGTGGTTAGGACATGGGTCGCGGCCCGACCGCTCGAGGGTGAGTTCGCAGCTTGACCAAAGCACAATCCTGCCAGCAGGAATATTGCGATAGACATCAAACCAAATCGCACACTGGAATCAGTAGAAATTGTCCGTTCTCCGCGTTGCATGTTGTCCCCCGTACGGTATCCCCAACCTTCCCTACGGCTGACACGCCCCTTGCCCCAGGTTCTCGTTCTCCAGCAGGATCGGCCAAATCCCGATGGGCACGGTCTTACGCTGCACTACAGTCACGTTGCCCTTCAGATCACAGTACTGTGTGAACTTCTTTATCACGCCATAGGTGGAGCTTTTCCCGGCATCCCACACAATGATTGCCTGGTAGTTCGCGGGGGTCGACCGTGCATACTTGCACACCCAGACGGTAGTTCCCTTCAGGTTCGTGCAGGCGCTGGTCAGGGTTGCCCCCATGGTCCAGTTGACAATGGAGTTGTACGCATAACCTGCGAGGCGCATATTACCTGCCGCTGGACCTTGCCACAGCGTGCCGGCGCCGCCCGGCTGGTCCCACTGATACCAGAACCCTCGGGCAATCCCCAGCGACTGTTGCAGCAGAATGAAGCGGGCAAGAAACGCCGTCTGCAGCACGGCGTCGTCGAATCCGTCCAGAATGATGTTGCCCCAGCCCCCTTCCGTGATCCACAGGGGCTTGGACTGCTGTCCGTTCCTTTCCACCACGCCTTTCATCTGATGGATAAACTTGTCTTCGTTTTCCGCGATCGGGAAGTTGCCCATGATCCACTGGTTAAGATACCCGTGAAAGGCAATCACGTCGGCGTACTGTCCGCCGCCGGCTCTCAGGTATCCATCCATCCAAATGGTAGCGCCGCCGATGTAGCCTACTAGAGCGGGTGTAAGCACCAGGGCGTTCGGATTGGCCGCCTTGATGATTGCGCTCGCGTCCGCTGCCATGCGGACCAACTGGGAGTAACGCAGTGGGAATTGGCAATTGTTCATGACCACGCAAGTGGGAATCCACAGCTTCGCCTGGTCTGGTTCGTTCCATATCTCCCAGTACTGGATCGGGTTTCCCAACTCGGTGTTGTGTCTCACCAGATCCTTTACGAACCTCTGAAAGGACGCATCGGTCCCGCTGCCATCTTCATTCAGATCCTTCGGCGGATGGCAGGCCCCGGTCTCAAACGCACAAGTCGTGTCGCCGGGAGCACTGGAATAGAATTGCGGAACTCCGGCAAACGTGTACGTCAAGGGGACGTTGTGCTGCTGAGCCTGCGCGATCCACTGGTCGAGGTAGCTGTAGTCGTATTTCCCGGGCGAGACTTCGAGATTCCACCAGTTGACGTCGCTGCCCTCGAGCCGTTGGTTGGCAAAGTAGACCGTCGGCCAGGGGATTGTAATGCCGTTCATATGCATTCCAAAGAAAGTATTCGGAATAACATAGTTGCCCTGCTGGATCTGAGCGTCGATCGTGGCCGAGCCCTCCCGCTTCACCAGGCTGTTCTGCGCCAGACCCGTTGTGGACTCCACCACGCATAAGGCCAAAAGCGTCAATGCGGCAAGCGTCACTCCGAATTGTAAGAGGCGGAAACCTTTCATCGGATCAAGAGTCTCGTCCAGCAACCAGGGCTAGAATACCGTCGCAAAACGGTGGGAAAGGGAGTGGCATTAAAGACTGGCAACCATTGTTGCCCGCGTCCCGTACCCTGTCAACATGAAAAAGATTGCAGTGTCCTCACTCTGGAGAGGCAGCGCTTTCGGCCCGGCCGTGTTCCCGAGAGGAGTGTTCCGACCGGCTCCGGATGATTGGACGCCGAAAAGATGGCCGTTAGCTCTTGGCCGTTAGCCGGCTTAGTTCCGGACGATTCAAGCCAAACCCCAGGCTAAAGGTCAAAAGCTCTTCCTCACCCTTCCCACATAAAGGCGTCAAACACCCGCTTGGTCTCGAATCCCATCCGCAAGTAGAGGGCAACGGCGCGAGCATTCGCCTCGGTGACGGTGAGCGAAAGCATGGAGAACTTCCGCTGGCGCAGGTTGGCCGCGGTCGTGGCCACCAACGCCTCGCCGAGCCGGCAGGAGCGGAATTCCGGCAAGACGCACACCTGCGTCACATGACCGACGTCGCTCCGCACGCGGGAGCAAAGGATCAAACCCACCAGGCTCCTCGCTCGCTTGTGCACCGCCACGAAGGAAGATTCGGGATCAAACACTCCGCATCCCGGGAAGCGAACAATGTTATTCAGAAAACGCAGCGATCCAGTCAGCGTACGGTATTGATCGTTGATCTCGGAATCGACGTGGCCGTAATAGGCCGTCGTGATCACTCCTGCCGCCGGCTGATAATCCTGCTCCGTCCATCGCCGTATCTCGATGTCAGGGTGCGGAGAACTTGGCGGCATCACGGAATGGTTCAGCGGCAACACCATGAACAGCCGGGCATGGCGTTGAAAACCCTGCTCCACAAAAGGACGCGACACACTCCCCGCCTCGTGCACCAACAACTGCGCTTCCACCCGGTGAATTCCCGGAGACTGCTGCAAGGTCTCGATCACGTGGGTAAGCAGGCGGGTTTCCACGGCATGCGGGTCCGGCAAAAGGCCGCCGTTGGCCACGAACAGGTCGCCAATCACACCCTTGTTGCCCTCGTAGACAAAAAACGAGTAGCCGAACACCCTGCCCCGGTCGATGGCGGCATAGCCGGGAAGAATCTTGGCGTCGATATAGCGCAACACCATTTCCGCCGAACCGCTGTAGTCCCAGGACAAAAGCCGCGACCAGACTGCGATTTCGTCATTGAGCAAGGGACGAAGGTCCACCGAAGAAAAGTGTCTGAGGTCGAGAATCTCCAACCGAGGCTCCTGCAGAATTGCCGCCACAGCGATACCCGCCGAGAACTGGAGTTTATTAGCTCAGGCCGCCACGAAGCAAACCGGAGGAACATGGTCGATAACGCAGTATCTCCGCGGGTTCCCGGCCATGATGTCAAACCTTCGTAACGAGAGCAGACTCGCAAATCATGCTATACAAAGTGGTTAGCCCAGAAACTCCAGGTTCATCGCCCAATCATTCGAGGTTACGATGGAATCAGCGCCGGTCGCCGGACTTCTACTTCTCAACGGGATTCTTCTCGTCTTTGCCCTCAGCCGGCAGGGCAAGCAACAGAACCAGACAGAATCGATTCTGGTGGCGTTGCTCTTTTTCTTTTCAGGATTCCCTGCCCTGATCTATCAGATCGTCTGGCAACGTGCGCTGTTCGTGATCTACGGCGTGAATGTGCAGTCGGTAGCTGTGGTGGTGAGCGCGTTCATGCTGGGGCTGGGGCTGGGCAGTCTGGCTGGAGGAAAGCTCTCTTCACGATTCCCGGAGAGCGGCATCGTGATTTTCGGAATCTGCGAGCTTGGCGTGGCGGTGTTCGGCCTGGCTTCGTTGCATATTTTCCAGTGGGCCGCCCGCTACACGGCCGGAGCCAGCCTGGGCCCCACCATCGTGTTCAGCCTGCTGATGCTGATCGTTCCCACCATGCTGATGGGAGCCACTCTGCCTCTGCTGGTGGAACAACTGGTCCGTTCTTCGCAGAATGTCGGGTACTCCGTCGCCACATTGTATTTTGTCAATACTCTCGGATCGGCGGTGGCCTGCTATCTCTGCGCCCGTTTTATTTTGCACAACTTCGGGCAGTCGGGCTCGGTGACCATCGCTGCCTGCGCGAATGTGGCGGTCGGAACCACCGCCTATCTTTACGGACGGCAGCCGCGAAAGAATCCGGCTGCACCCACTGTTCCCACGCCTGCGGAATCGAGCCCGGCGGAACCGGCCCTTCCGCTCGGAATCGCCATGCTGATTGCAGGTCTGGCCGGTTTTATCGCTTTGGGATTTGAAATCGAATGGTTCCGCGTCCTGGCTCTCGGCTCTGCGGACCGCGCCCCGGCATTCGCCCTGCTTCTTTCCACCTATCTCGCCGGGATCGCCGCTGGCTGCTTCGTCACCGAGAAATTCACCGACAAAAAGAGTCCGGCGACGGTGATTTACACCATGGGATTCCTGCTGCTGTCCGCCGCAGCGGCCTCGGTCTATCTGCCGCCCCTGGTTGCCCAACTCTGCTGGAAGAAGCTGCCGCTGATGGACAGCGCGCCAGCGTTCTTCGTCACTGCAGGTCTGCTCGGCTCGGTGCTACCGCTGTTGTGCCGCCTGGCAGTGTCGGCTAACCGCGAGTCCGGCCGCCACGTCAGCCTGATTTACGTTTCCAACATTATCGGCTCAACCCTGGGAAGCCTGGGCATCGGATTCGTCCTGATGGACCACTTCGGCATGCAGCAGATCGCACTGCAACTGGCACTTCTGACCGCCGCTCTCGGGGCATTCGTGATTTTCTTCGCCGGCGGGCGTTTTCGTTTGCCCTCCGCTTGGAAGCTGGCCGCCATCCCGGTTTGCGTCGCGGTCATCTTCCTTTCTTCCGGCTTGTACCGGAACGTCTTTGGAAGGCTGATTTTTGGCCCGAAAGCGGCGACCGTGGGATATCTGAAGTACGTGGTCGAAAACCGCGGCGGCGTAATCTCAATCACCGCCGACGACGCCGTGATGGGCGGAGGAGTGTACGACGGATACTTCAATATCGACCCGCTGCACGACAAGAATATGGTCGTTCGGACCTACGCTCTGAGCCTGTTTGTGCCGGAACCCAAGCGTATTCTGATGATCGGGCTGGCCTCCGGCTCGTGGGGGCAAATCCTGGTGAACCATCCCCAGGCCGAATGGCTGGATGTGGTCGAGATTAATCCCGGCTACCTGCAGTTGATTGAGAAGTATCCGATGGTCCGCTCGCTGCTGCAGAACCCGAAAACCCACATTCACATCGATGATGGACGGCGCTGGCTGCTGGCGCATCCCGACGAGCGCTATGACCTGATCGTCGCCAACAACAGTTTCTTCTGGCGCGACCACGCCTCGGTTCTGTCATCGAGCGATTTTCTTCGTGTGGTCCAGGCTCACCTGAACCCAGGCGGATTCTTCTTTTACAATGCGACTGGCTCTCCCGATGTGATGGCGACCGGGCTCTCCGTTTTCCGCTATGGGGTGCGAATTCTTAACTTTCTTCTGGTGAGCGATTCGTCGATCGTTCCAGACAAAGACCGCTGGTCAAGCGTGTTGCACGAATACAAGATCGATGGCAAGCCGGTATTCGACCCCGCCGACGCGCGTGCGCAAGTCACTTTGGCGGCGTATATGGCTCTCGCCGACACCATCCACCAGCCGCCCCGGGCGCTGGGAATGGAAGCAGGAGACGCCATGGCCGCGCGCATCGGCCCGCGCCACATCATTACCGACGACAACATGGGAGCGGAGTGGGGAACGGAGATCGAAGCGTTCTGGCGCTGATCGGCTCGCGAGCGGACAGATGCCTGCGCTCATTTCGGCGGCGTCATCCCGAACCTCGGCGCACTTCATCCGAGGGTGAGATCGCGCGCGCGTCGCCATGACCGCAAAGCCAGAATTTCAACCCTACCGCCCTGCCGCCACCCAGTAATACTCCAGGTTCTGTGGGGCGAAGTTCCCGACGTACGTGACTCGCCTTCCGGATACTTGGGCTGCAACCGCGGTTTGCGATCCTGCCGGAGCCACAACGAAGTGCTCCTGCGCGGGGATCTGTCCCAGTTCATATCGGCTCACCCCTTGATCGCGGTAGAACACCAGCCCGTATTCCAGTTCGCGTGGAACGTGAAACACGGCGACGGGCAAGCGCCTGCCCTCTATGCCCGCCAGCGCGTTGGCCAGCGGCCGCGCCGAAAGCTTGTCATCCAGAGACGGAGCCCCCAGACGCAGCAGCATCGCCACCGCCAAGACCACCGGAACCAGGGTCACAAATCGCAGGACCCCAAAGCCGAGGCGGGTTCGCAAACTCAGCACGATCGCGATGGCCAGCACGGCGGCGATGCCCAGCGAAATTTCGGTGCCCTGGTTCCACGGCATCCGATGCTGCTGCAGCACATGCTGGATCATCAGCGCGGGAATCAGCAGCGACGCGGCAACCACGGCGTGCAGAAAAAGCGGGACGAGTCCGGGCCGTTCTTCTTCCGCAAAATGCCGCCGCACATACTCGGCAAGTAGCAACGTTCCTGCGGGTAGGGCCGGGACAATGTATCCCGGCAGCTTGGATTGCGAAATGGAAAAGAACGCAACTGGCGCGATCAACCAGAGCATCAGAAAAACGTTGAGAGCATCCCTGGGTTGCAGCCTGGCCCGGCGTTCCTTCCACCATGCTCCGGCGCTCTCCGCCAGCGCCGCCAGCACGAACACCGTCCACGGGAGCAGGCCGATCAGCGTAACCGGCGCGTAATACCAGAAAGGCTCCTTGTGGTGATACAGGTTCGTGCCAAAGCGCGCCAGGTTGTGTTGCAGAAAGAACTCGTGAAAGAACTGCGGATTCCTGAGCTGCACGGCAACATACCAGGGTAAAGACACAGTACAAAAAAGCAGAATGCCGGGCAGCCATAGGGTACGAACGATCAGCCGGAGGTCGCCCTGGGCGAGAACGAAGGCCACAATGATGAGTGCTGCCAGAAATGGCGCCACCGGCCCCTTGGCGAGCATGCCGAACCCGATGAAAATGTAAAACGCCGCCAGGAAGAACTTGTTTCCGCTCTCGTGCCACGCGTACCACGCCAGCATGCCGATGCTGAACGCGGCCGCGAGCGGCATGTCCGTGGAAGCCGCGCGCGCAAATCCGATCACTCCGGCAGCGGAAGCGGTCATCACTGCGCCATCCATCTCGGCCCCTGGCCGCAAGCGCCGCAGAAAAAAATAAACGCACACAATGAGCAGACTGGCATCCAGGGCGGAAGGCAGACGCGCCGCCCAGTCGCTGACCCCGAAGATCCGGTAGGCCAGCATCGCCTGCCAGTAGTAGAGGACCGGCTTTTCCAGCCATGGGCTGCCGCCCAGCGTAGGAGTAATCCAGTCGTGCCGCGCCAGCATCTCGCGCGCCACCTGCGCGTAGCGAGGCTCGTCCGCGCCCATCAACCCGAAGTTGGCAAGGCCGTAGAAAAAAAGAAAACCGCAAACACACGTCAGCAGCAACCAATCGGTCCGCAGCATTGAACGCTGGCTCAATGGAACGATCCTCGCCAAGGTCGAACGTGTACCCACACGAATGAAATCATATCTGCCGCGGACGCACCAGCGTGTACACGCTGACCAAGACCCACGCGACTTCCAGCACGACGAATCCGAGCTGAAATGGATGGAACGCAATGTAGGCCAGAATCGCCGATCCCGCGGCATTCAACAGGCTGTATGCGGCTTGGCGCGAATCGATCCACTTCAATTGGTGGCCGACGTAGGCAATCAGAATCAGGAGTGCGCCCACGAACGAGGCAAGCTGCCGCGGCAGAGAAATGTCCATAGCGATCTATTCTACGGAAAGGCCACCGCGAATCTGCTCGATCACCTGCGCCACCGCGGTTGCCAAGGGGCCGTTCACCGACAAGCCGCTGGCGCACTCATGCCCGCCCCCGCCGAATCTTTCTGCGATGGCCGCAACGTTGAGTTGTCCTTTGCTGCGCAAGCTCACACGGAAGCGCCGATCCGCCAACTCCCGGAAAAATGCCGCCACTTCCACATCCTGAATGGAAAGCGCGTAGTTCACCAGGCCTTCGCAGTCTTCCTCCCGGGCTCCCGCCCGCTCCATCTGTTCCCGCGTCACCCAAATCCAGGCCAGAACCCCTTCCCGGTGCAGGTTCGACAAAGCCGCCCCTAACAAGCGCATCTTCGCCGTGGAGTGGGCAAAGTAGATGTTGCGCGCGCAGTGCGCCGGATCCGCTCCGGCCAGCACCAGATCCCGGGCCAGCCCGAACACATGCGCGTTCGTGCCGGCAAACATGAAAGACCCCGTGTCCGTCATCACTGCGGTGTAGAGACAGGTGGCGATCTCGGGCGTGACCTTTACCCCGGCCTGGAGTCCCAGGCGGTACACCATTTCCGCCGTCGCCACCGCTTTTGGCTCCACCCAGTTGACGTTCGCGAAGGAACGTGCGCTGGCGTGATGGTCGATGCTGATGAGGAACTGCTTCTCCAGTCCCGTCAGTCCTGTGCGCTGTATGCCGTCACATTCCAGCAGTATGGCGGCATCATAGCTTCCATTCACCTGTTCCGCGTGCACCACTTCGCCGGCGAACGGGAGTTGCTGGTAAATGCGTGGCACTCCATCGAAGAGGACAACTTCCGCCTGCTTGCCCATGCCGCGCAGAATCTGGCAACACGCCAGCGCCGAACCAACGGCATCACCGTCCGGACGCGCGTGTGAGGTCAGCAGAAAGCGCTGCCGCCCCTCAATCTGCCGCAAGACCTCGTTCAGCATGTCTGCCGCTCTCCCGATGTTCCTGCAGGGTATTTCATGAAACGCTTTCTTCGAAAACGACGCGGAAATGGGGCTTTCATCCCTGGGGAAGCAACCGGCTTCCCCGATCGAAACACGCCTATTTCCTCCGCTTCCTGGTCCGGCCCAAAAGCTCATCAATTCGCGCCACGTAGTTTTGCGAACGATCCAGTTGAAAGTGCAATTCCGGCGCCCGGTGCAAGCGCTCGGTCAGTTCGTGGCGAATAAAGCCGACCGCCGCAGTTAGGCCTTCCAGAGTTTGCTCCGCATCGGAGTCATCGCCTTCCACCACCACTAGAATGCGGGCCGAGCGGGAATCCTCGCTCAAGTCCACCTCGCTCACATTCACCAGCCCGATCCTCGGATCGGCCAGTTCGCCTTCGACGATGGTTTCGATTTCCTCGCGCAGGGCTTCCGCCAAACGCTCGCGATGATATTTTTGCCCACGCTTCTCCACGTTTATCAACCTCAAGTGAAACGAATGAGAATATCAGAAAACCGCTCCTGGGACGGTGCGGCAAAACGCTGTTCCGACCCCAAAGGTCACCGATGGCGCGTAACTTCCTCATTCGCTGTCAGATAGGTTCCCGCGCAGAGGAAATCCAAAAGAAAACGAAGGCTTCAGAAGTACTCCACAAACGAGTCGGCGAGTTCAGCGCCGTTGTTGTTGGCGATGCGGGTGGCTTGGCGCTCGACGTTTTTCATCAGCCCGTCGAGATAGTCCCGCGAGCCGGAAACGCTGACCACCCCGATGGTGGCGCGATTCCATAACCCGGTCGCATCCAGTTCCGCCACGCTCACGTTGAAGTGTGCCCGCAGGCGGTCTTTCAGACTCCGCACCACCTGCCGCTTGTCCTTCAGGGAGTGCGCGGCTTCGATGCTGAGTTCGAGGGTCAGGAAAGCGATCATGAGGTCAGACGTTTAGTTGTTAGTCGGCAGTCGGCGGTCAAATGGCGCCTGTAGTGGTCATGGTCTTGCGAACGACGTAGGACGTACGACCAACGACGATTTTCCCGACGACCAACGACTTCCGACCGACGACCCTCTAATACTGACTGGGAGACTCCGCATAACGGCGGAAAAAACTCTCCGGCTTCCATTGCGGTCGCCGTGGGTTGTCGGCAACCGAAACCATCAAGGCCCGGACGATTTCTTCGTATTCCGCCGCCGCACCGAGATCCACCGGCTGGGCCAAGTCATCCGACGGCGCATGATAGCGCTGCGTCAACCAGTCCTTGAAAAGTTGTTTTTGTTCCGGGGAATTCGGGTCGGGCGCCACGCCCATGGCCAGCGCCGGAATTCCATGCCGGATAAAGTTGTACTGATCGCTGCGAACGAACAGGTTCCTCTCTGGCTGCGGATCGGCCTGCACGGTGACCCCGCGAGCTTCGGCTACCTGTCGTACGTCCGCCCCAAGGTCAGATTCTTCGAGTCCCCACACCGTGAGGCGCCTCAGCGGAATGATCGGCAGAAACATGTCCACATTGATGTCAGCCACCATGGCCTTGGGATCGACCGTGGGATATGCGGTAAAGTAGCGCGAACCGAGCAACCCCTTTTCTTCTCCGGTCACGAACACGAACAATAACGAACGCTTCAGTTTTTCTCCGGATTTCTTGAGAGAAGACGCGACATCCAGCAAAAGAGCACTGCCGGAAGCGTTGTCCATGGCCCCGTTATAGATGCGGTCTCCATTGATCGGCTCCCCAATCCCGATGTGGTCAATGTGCGCCGAAAGCACAACATACTCGTTCCTCAAGTTCGGATCGCTGCCCGGCAACTTTGCCACCACATTCGCCGATTCCACAATACCCTGCTCGACCTTTGCGGTTGCTTTGATCGACACGGCGAGCGGAAAGCGCGGCAACTGCTTACGCTCTTTCGCCAGAGCTGCGATTTCCTCGAAACTGTGGCCGGAGCCGGCGAAAAGCCGCTCCGCTTTGGCTGGATTGAAAACCACAGAAAGCTGCTGCCCGTCCGTGTCATTGAACTTCGGGTCCGCCAACGTCATACTCACGTGCGTTCGGTTCAGGGATACGCGCGACCATGGCACATCCATCGACGCCGGATTGGAAATGCTGACCATGCCGATCGCTCCAGCGGCGCGGAAGGCCTTCCACCGCTCCGGCGAAGATTGGTGATGCGCAGCCAGCGGACCCGCAATTGCCGAGGGCGAACCGCTGACCATCACCGCGATCTTCCCCTTCAGGTCCAGCCCAGCCACATCGTCGTAGTTCTGCTCGGGAACACTCAAACCCCATCCCACGAACACCAGCGGCGCTTGCACTTCGGGAGCAAGATCGGCCCGCATCCCGAAAAACGCATCGTCGCCCAGCGTCAGGGGCTCGATTTTGCCATCCCGCACCAGGGCAAGGCTGGAATCTTTCTCCACGATTTGCCGCGACCGAAGTTTCACCGGCTGATAGAACCCGTCGGTTCCCGCGGGCTGCAGCCCCGCCTGCTTCAGTTGCTCCACCGCGTAAGCTTCCGCCGCCTGCAGTCCCTTGCTGCCGGTCTCACGTCCTTCCATCTTGTCGTCAGCCAGAACCTTGATGTAGTCCCACCAGGTTTTGCCGTCAAAGTGCGTCGAAGTCGAGACTTGACAAAACCCCGAAACCGCCAGAAGAAGGGTTGGGATGAGCAGGAATTTTCGAGACACGCTGGATACCTCCAAATTGATTTGCCTGACGCTGATGGCGGAAAGCAAGTTGGCCGCTAGCCGCTAAGGACGACGAACGACCGACGACCAACGACCGCTCTTACGCAATGACTTCCGCTGCGATGCGCTCGGTGACGAAGGCCTCAATCACATCTCCAACTTTAATGTCGCCATAGTTTGCGATCGAGATGCCGCATTCCATGCCGTTCGTGACCTGGCTGGCATCGTCCTTGAAACGGCGCAGTGACGCGATTTTGCCTTTGAACACCACCACGTTGTCGCGCAGCAGCCGGACTTCGGAATCGCGCTTGATGAGCCCGTCGCTTACGCGGCATCCCGCCACTGTCCCGACCTTCGGAATACGGAACGTGTCGAGCACGTCGGCGCGGCCCTGGTAAGTTTCCTTGATGGTCGGCTCGAGCAGGCCGCTCATGGCGCGCTTGATCTCGTCCTGCAATTCATAAATGATCGAATGCAGCCGGATATCGACTTTTTCCTGCTCGGCGAGTTCCTGCGCTTTGCGCTCCGGACGCACACTGAATCCGATAATGATCGCGTTCGAGGCCGAAGCCAGCAACACGTCGCTTTCCGTGATGGCGCCGACGCCGGTACGAAGCACCTTCAGCCGGACTTTGTCATTGGAAAGCTTCGAAAGCAGATCGCTCAGCACCTCCACCGAACCACCCACGTCGCCCTTCAGAATGATGTTCAATTCCTTGGTGCCCGCAGTCTTGATCTGCTCCGCCAGACCTTCCAGTGACACCCGGGAACTCTTGGCCAGCGTGGCTTCGCGGGCTTTCTGTTCGCGGTACTCGGAAATTCCCCGGGCCTTGTCGCGATCCGCAACAGCCACAAACTGATCGCCGGCTTGCGGCAACCCTTCCAGGCCAAGAATCTCGACCGGCGTCGAGGGAGGCGCTTCTTCCAATTGATAGCCGCGGTCGTCAAACATCGCCCGGACTTTTCCGAACTGATTTCCCACCACGAAATTGTTGCCCGTCCGAAGCGTTCCATTCTGCACCAGCAGCGTCGCTACCGGCCCGCGGCCCCGGTCCAGTTTGGCTTCCAGCACAACTCCGGTAGCCGGGCGGTCGGGACTGGCCTTCAACTCCTGCAGGTCCGCCACCAGGCAGATCATTTCCATCAACAGATTTAGGTTGGTTTTCTGCTTGGCGGAAACATCGACGAACACAGTCGTGCCGCCCCAATCTTCTGGCATCAGCCCGCGATCTGCCAGTTGCTTCTTCACCCGGTCGGGCAACGCACCGGGTTTGTCGATCTTGTTCACCGCAACAATGATGGGGACTTCCGCCGCATGCGCGTGGTCGATGGCTTCCAGAGTCTGCGGCATTACACCGTCGTCGGCGGCAACCACCAGCACCACAATGTCGGTGGCCTTGGCTCCCCGCGAACGCATGCGGGTAAAGGCTTCGTGGCCCGGCGTATCGAGGAATACGATCTGGCGGCCATAGGCGGGTGAGTCCTTGTCCTGAACCGTGACCTTGTAAGCGCCGATGTGCTGCGTGATCCCGCCAGCCTCGCCCCCGGCCACGTCGGTGGAACGGATGGAATCCAGCAGTGTGGTCTTGCCATGGTCGACGTGGCCCATGATGGTTACCACCGGAGGACGCGGCGTCACGTCCAGAGCGCCAGTCTCTTCCTTGGCAGCGGCGTCGGTCACTTCCTTGGCCGCCTGCTCCTCGAAGGTAATGACGTTGGTCTCTGCTCCGAAAAAACGTGCCATCTCGCTGGCAAGTTCGGCATCCAGCGTCTGATTGATGGTGGCAAACACGCCCCGCGCCAGCAAACGAGCGATCAAGTCCTTGGCGCGGATCGCAAGCTTCTCGGCCAAGTCCTTCACACTGATGCCTTCGGTAATGGTGATGCTTCTTGAGATCGGCTGGGGCTCGTTCGACAGCGAAAGCCGTGGAGGCGGAACGAAGCCCTTCATCGGCCCTTCTTTTGTGCCTCGGGGAACGTAGCGTTGACCCGGTCGTCGGGCGGGCGCACCTGGACGGCTGCCGGGACGCGTTTCACCAGGCGTCGCTCCCGGTCCAACCCCCAGAGGTCGGGTTCCGGTTGGTGACTGTCGCGTGGGGTGCATCGGCCGGCGTTCGCCCGGACGAATGGCGGTCCGTGCGCCCGGAGGTCCCCCGGGCCGTGGACGCTGAAAGATCGGCTGTCCCGGTACTGGGCGCCCTGGCGCGGGACGCGTCGGCATTCCGGCAGCGGGCGGCCTTGGCGCGGGAGCTTTGTAAACCGGACGGGGCCCGGTCTGCGGAACAATCATGCGCGGCCGGGGCGCAATGGGCCGTTGACTCGCTGGTGGCGCCGCAGCGGTCGGCTGAGCCGCAGTGTGTCCCATCGGGGGCGGCATTTGAGACGGTGCCGCAGGCGTTGCCTGAACCGGCGCCTGCACGACCGGAGCCGGCGGGGGCCCTGGCGCTGCGGGAGCAGGCGGAGGAGTTCCCGCCGCCGGCGGTGGAACAACCGGTGCCGCGGAAACCGTAAAGCTCGGCCGGGGGGTGGTCGACGGCACGACCAGCCGCGGCAGCGCCGGTGGCGCGGTCGGCGGCAGCACAGCCGGCGGGGTTGCTACCGGCGCCGATGCTGCCGGCTTTGTCTCAATCGCAGGATGCACCGCTGTGGGACGTGCGGGAGGAACTGCAGGAGGGGCTTGCTGCTTACGGATCGCGTTTAACACGTCACCTGGCCTGGAAATATGAGAAAGGTCAATTTTGGTCTTGATTTCGTCGCTCTCGATGCGGCTGGGCCGTGAGGGCTTTGCTCCCGCCGATGCCTCACGCCCGGAGCGGAAATGTGCCCGAACCTTCTCCGCCTCGTGCTCTTCAAGGGAACTGGAATGGGTCTTCTTCTCGGTGACCCCCACCTCGGTCAGCGAATCCAGTATGGACTTGCTCTTGACTTCGAGTTCCCTGGCCAGATCGTTGATTCGAATCTTACTCATCCGCCGTTATGTTCCTCCGGACTGTCCCGCTACGTCTTCATGTCAACCTCACGGTAATGGTAGGGTACCAATTCACCCGTACCGCCAAGACTCGCCAAAATGCGGGCTTTGACCCCTGAGGGTGCCCGCCTGATACCTCACGAATATCTGGCGCAGCCAGTCTTACTCCCCTCCGGAAGAGCTCTGCTCCCCGGACGGTTTTTGTTCCTCTGCTTCAATTGGAGTTTCAGTCGGCCCAGAATCCATACCGGCGGCCGGTTCGCCCTCGGCAGCAGCTTCCGCCGCTCCCGCCTCCACTGGCTCCGCGGCCGCAGCTGCGTGCGGCAACGGTTCGGGCTGAGCTTCCTGACCCTCCGGCGGCGCGGACTCGGCTGCCTCGGGTGCCTCCGCGGCGCCTTCCAGACTGGAAAAGTAATTATTGACCGCGAGACTGATTTTTTCCACTGTCTTCGGGCCGATGCCTTCAATGGCTTCCAGTTGTTCGGGAGTCATATCCGCCAGCGATTCGACCGTGGTCACGCCCGCCGCTGCAAGCTTCTCAATCAGTCCTTCGCCAAGTCCCGGCACGTTCTCCAGCGGCGTGGTGGTGGTGACCAGCCGCGACATTTCCTGTTCCACTTCCTGCCGCTTCTCTTCTTCGCTCTTGATATCGATCTTCCAGCCGAGCAGTTTCGCGGCCAACCGGACGTTTTGTCCCTTCTTGCCGATGGCCAGGGAAAGCTGGCTGTCATCCACCACAACTTCCAGATGCTTTTCCCCGGCATCCACCACGGTCACGCGACTGACCTTGGCCGGCTGCAGGGCTTTTTCCGCAAATCCGACCGCGTCGTCGTGGTATTCAATGATGTCAATCTTCTCGCCGCGCAGTTCGCGGATAATCGACTGCACTCGCATGCCCTTCATGCCCACGCAAGCGCCCACTGCGTCTACATCCTTGTCCTTGGACAAGACCGCAATCTTGGTACGTTCGCCCGCCTCACGGGCAATGGCGCGGATCACCACCGTGCCGTCGTAGATTTCCGGAACTTCGGTCTGGAACAGGTGCTGCACCAGTTCCGGCGCGGCCCGTGAGACCACCAGAGCCGGGCCTTTCGAGGCTTTTTCCACCCGCGCAATCACCACCCGGATGCGCTCGCCCATGGCGAACGATTCCAGCCGTGACTGCTCCTTGCGCGGCATCCGGGCTTCCGCTTTGCCCACGTCAAAAATCACATCCGGACCTTCGATCCGTTTCACCACCGCATTCACCACTTCCCCGATGCGGCCGGAGTACTCGTTGTAAACCGTGTCCCGCTCGGCTTCGCGGACTTTCTGGAAAATCACTTGCTTCGCCAGTTGCGCCGCAATTCGTCCCAGAATTCCTTCCGTCGCCTTGGGAATCAGGAGTTCGCCGCCAACCTCAACGTTGGGATCCTGCTTGCGGGCATCTTCGAGCGTCACCTGCAGCACCGGATCCTCGACCTGCTCCCGGGTTTCCACCACCGACTTCACGGCAAAGGCGCGGATCTTCCCGGTGTCGCGGTCCAGTTGGGCGCGCAGGTTTTCCTGGGTCTTGTAGTACTTGCGCGTGGCCACCACAATGGCGTCTTCCACCGCGCTGACTACGATCCGCGGATCGATCCCCTTCTCCCGGCTGAGAGCATCGATCGTGTTGTAGAGCTCGCTTGCCATAAGAATTTCAAAACGTAGTCAGGAGTCAGCGTCAGGAGTCAGGAACCGGCGCAAACCCTGGGTTCCCTAACTACTGACTCCCGGCTACTGACTTCTAGATCTCAGGCACCAAATTTGCCTTCTCCACATTGGCAAACTCGATGTCCAGCTTCTGCGGTGCGTCGTGACTTGCTTTTCCTGGCTTCGGCTTTTTCCTCAGCGGGGTCAAATCCAAAGTCACACGCCCTTCGCTAAAACTCTCCAGCCGTCCTTCAAAGTGCCGGCTTCCATTCACCGGATTCCACGTCGTCAACTTCACCCGGCTCCCGGTGAAGCGTTCATAGTCCGCCGGACGCGACAGCTTGCGATCCAGCCCCGGCGACGAAACCTCAAGCACGTAAGAGCCGCCCGGAACCGCATCCTCGACGTCGAGGATGGTCCCCACTTCCCGGCTCAGGTTGGCGCAATCCTCGTGGGTCACGCCCCCTGGCTTGTCAATAAAAATGCGCAGCATTCGGGCCTTCCCGCCCCCGCGCAATTCCACTTCGACAACCTCCAGCCCGCTGGAGGCGGCAACCCGATCCACAATCTCCCGCACCCGATCCACTTCAAATGTCATGAAAACAATTGAGTTGCGCGAGGCTCAGCCGGCGGAAAATCAGCCCAAACTAAAATGTGGGCTTTCGCCCACTGGTGTGCTCCGCCACAAGCTGGTACTACACAACAGTTTCCAAACATAACTATACGCCGCTCACCGACAAAAGACAAACCGCCCCACGCCGGGATCGGGACAGAATATCTGGGACCAGAAACTTTGGACACTCCCCTATTCCCATCATCGTCGAATGCGTCCGGCAAAGGCCTTTCAATCGGGCAGCGACAAGCCTGATAATCGGGCATTGGAGCTGCTTTCACCTCAGAATCAGGATTCGGAAGTAACGGTGGACCGGAAGCAGGAGGCTTTAGCCATGGCAGATGCGAGCCCACCCGTCGACCCCGTGCGCGGCTGGGTGCTTTACGATGGCAGCTGCGGCTTCTGTTCACGCTGGGCTCAATTCTGGGGGTCGACTCTGGCGCGGAGCGGCTTCGCCATCGCCTCTCTGCAAGAATCGCGGGCTGCCGGCCAGTTGAAAGTAGCCCCCGGCGAACTTTTGTCCGATATTCGCCTGCTGACTCGCGACGGCAAATTGATTTCAGGCGCTGACGTCTATCTCCAGGTCACGCGAAGAATCTGGTGGGCGTGGCCATTCTACGCGGTGTTCAGCTTGCCGGGATTCAATTCCCTGATTCACGCCGGCTATCGCTGGTTCGCCCGCAACCGATACCGCTTCTCCCACACCTGCGGATTGCAAGAGCATGATGGTGCCCCACGCGGCAGCCATTAACTTGCTGATGTAGGCGCGGGCATCCGCGCCTGTGCTGCCGCGCAGAACAAAATCATGCCGATTCGGAGTTTCGCTGCCTACGGCCGTGCTCTGCTGTCGCTTGCGTAGGCCGGGTCTTTTCGATATTGTGGACCTACCTCAGTGGGTGAGGTTCTGTCGCAGAACGAATATGCAGCGTTGGACAGCCAGGCTACTGCTGATTTTGTTGCTGGTGGGCGTGCTCGCGCCCGTGGGCCTGGCTGCGACTGCTCCCGAGCCTCATGCCTGTTGTAAGCGGCATCCGATGCACGATGCAGCCCCTCGCGGCATGGAGTTGCACGCTCCTGCAGACTGTTGCAATCACGATTGCTGCCAGTCGCTGACAGTCTCGCAGTGGGCGCAGACAAAGCCTGTGACCCGGGCTTCCTGCAAACGCTCAACCACCCTGCGCCGACCCGCTGTCCAGTCGCTTCATCTCACTTCCGCAATCGAACGCGCGTACTCCGGACGCGCTCCTCCGCAATTCCTCCTCGGCTAACTGTTTCGTTCAGCAAACCTTCCAGGAACCTTTGCGCCCTTTGTGGCTGTCATAGCGTTCTTTGCGGTTAAAGCTTCTTACCACAGCGGCAAGATCCATTGAACCGCAAAGTTCGCCGAGGATTCGCGAAGACTGCGAAGGAGAACCCGCTCACAATGCCGAGTTCGTACCGGAGGATCTATGCGTTTCACAAGAATGATTCTTTTCACCAGTTTCGTGTTGCTGGCTGTAGCCGCAACCTCTATCTCAGTCTTTGCCAATGTCTACGGCGCGGTCCGTGGCGTGGTGCACGACCCGCAACATCGCCCGGTTCAGGGAGCCATGGTCATGCTGAAAGCCAAGTCCTCGGATTGGGCGAAGACCACCAACACCGACACCAACGGAGAATTCCAGTTCAACGCCTTGCCTCTGGGCGACTACTCCGTCAGTGTCGCCAGCAAAGGCTTCGCGCAGATCGCGCAGGATGTCACGGTCATTTCGGGGACCGTGCCGGTCGCTCACTTTCAATTGCAGGTGGCCTCAGCGCATGAACAAGTCACCGTTTCTGCTTCGTCCGCAATCGTTCCCACTGACAGCGCCACTCCCATCACGCTGGTGGATAGCCGCGACATTGAGCGCACCCCTGGCGCCGACCGATCCAACAGCTTGGCCATGATCACTAACTACGTGCCGGGATCTTACGTTACCCACGACATGCTCCACATGCGCGGCGGCCACCAAACCACCTGGCTGCTGGACGGCATTCCCGTCATCAACACTGCCATCGCACAAAATGTCGGCCCGCAGTTCGACCCCAAGGATCTGGAATATGTCGAGGTCAATCGCGGCAGCTATGGTGCGGAGTTCGGCGACCGCACTTACGGGGTCTTCAACGTGGTTCCCCGCACCGGCTTCGAGCGCAACAACCAGGCCGAACTCGTCCTCAGCGCCGGCAACTTCTACCAAACCAATGACGCCCTCAGCTTCGGCAGTCACACCGAACGCTTTGCCTACTATGCCAGTGTCAACGCCAACCGCAGCAATCTCGGTTTGCAGACTCCGGTCCCGCAGGTGGTTCACGATGCGGTCAACGGCGTCGGCGGTTTCGGTTCCTTCATTTACAACGTTGATCCTTCGAATCAGCTTCGTCTGATGACCTCACTTCGGCGCGATTACTTTCAGGTCCCTTACGATCCGAACCCCAACGATCTCGAGAATGGATCCATTCCGGCCAACGGTTTCAGCCCGCAATATCCCAGCATTGGTCTGCGCGACGGTGAGCACGAGGCCGATGCCGGCGTGCTGTTTACCTGGGTCCACACCTTCAGTTCGCACTTCATGACCACGATTTCCCCGTTCTACCACTACAACCGCGGAGACTATAACAGTCAGCCCACGGATACTCCCGTCGCAACGACTGAGAGTCGCGCCTCGACCTATGCCGGAGGTCAGGGCAGCTTTGCCGCCAACGTCAAGAAAAACGATTTGCAGGTTGGCTTCTTGAGCTTCTACCAGAGCGATAACCAGTCGTTCGGCGCGATCTTCAATGACGGTAGCGGCAACCTCCCCTTCGCCGATGTAGAGCACCCCAACGCCAATCTCGAAACCTTTTATATCGATGACAAGTTCAAGCCCTTTTCCTGGTTGACGCTCTCGGCGGGCATGCGCCCCACGCGCTTCTCCGAAGGAAACATTCCATCCACCGCAGCGGCGCCTCCGATCGACGAGACCGCCATCAGCCCGCGTTTCGGCGCGACCTTCACCGTGCCTCGCATCCATTGGACCTTCCGTGCCTTCTACGGTCATTATTACCAGGAGCCGCCCATCGAGACGGTTTCGGGTCCGGCCCTTATCAACTACACCAAAGGCCAAGCCTTGGGATTCACCTCACTCCCCGGTGAACGCGACGAAGAACATCAGTTCGGCGTAAGTATCCCATACCGTGGCTGGGTGCTCGACGCCGACAATTTCAAAACCAACGTCCGTAATTTTCTCGATCACAACAATATCGGCGCTTCCAGCATCTTTTTTCCGCTCACCGTTTCGCAGGCCGTGATTCGCGGCTGGGAACTCACGCTCCGATCTCCGCGTTTCGCCCACCGCGGACAAGTGCATCTCGCCTATTCCAACCAGATCGCTGAAGGCAGCGGCACTATTACCGGCGGCCTGACGGATTTTTCGTTTTCTCCCGGACTGAGCCCGCTCGATCACGACCAACGCAACACACTCAATGTGGGCGGCGACGTCACGCTTCCCTGGCACGCCTATGCCTCCACCAACGTCTACTACGGTTCGGGTTTCAGCAACGCCTTCCCCGGCGCTCCGTATACGGGCGACTACCTGCCGGCGCATACCACCTTCGATCTCTCACTGGGCAAAGATTTCGGCGAACGCTTATCGGCGTCATTGAATGCTCTCAACCTCGCCAACCGCCGCGTGGAACTCGACAACAGCCTGACCTTCGGCGGTTTCCATTGGAACAACCCGCGGGAAATTTACCTGGAATTGCGCTATCGTTTTCATTATTAAAGGAGCAGCGCCATTGATCACTCAGCTCATCTTCCCCGTATCCCGTCTTCGTGGAATTCTCATCGCACTGGTTGCACTCGGTCTACTCGCCGGGTGTGGCCCATCCAAACCGGCCAGCACCGCCACCCACTACACCCTGACCGGGAAAGTCATCAGCATCGACAAGAACACTCAGTCCGTGGTCGTGAATGCCTCCGAGGTCAAGGGCTTCATGGGGGCCATGGCCATGCCATACAAGGTGAAAAACGCCGGCGATCTTGATAGGCTGACCCCGGGCGATTCCATATCCGCTGACCTCGTGGTACAGACTAGCGACTACTGGCTGGAGAATATCCAAGTCGCCCAGAAGGCTGCGGCGTCATCTTCGGTGAAGACCGAGTTCCAGATGCCCAGCCCGGGCGAAGAAGTTCCAGACTTCAAGCTGGTGAATCAAGACAGCAAACCCATTTCGCTCGCCCAATATCGCGGAAAGACCTTGATCCTGACGTTCATCTACACCCGCTGCCCGTTCCCCGATTTTTGCCCCCGCATGTCCGGACAGTTTGCTGAACTTAATCACCAATTGGCCGCCACCCCGGCGTTATATTCGAAAACCCATCTGCTTAGCATCAGCTTCGATCCCAACTACGACACTCCAACAGTCTTGCGCGACTACGGCCACAAATGGGCAGGCAAGCAGGCATCAGTCTTTGATCACTGGGAATTCGCGGTTGCACCCGCAAACGACGTTCCCCAGATCGCGCAATTCTTTGCACTCACGGTGATGCCCGAGAAGGGGGCTGACGTTATTACTCACTCTCTCAGCACGGCGGTGATCGGACCCGATGGCAGGATTTTCCGCTGGTACCACGGCAGCGACTGGCAAGCGTCCGACCTGCTGAAAGACGCCGCCGCAGCCGCAGGGAAACTCTGAGTAAGCGAAGCCTGGGCCAGGCGACGACCGAAGGAGCGTCCACCAACCCAATCCGCGAATTTCTCGTCCCTTTTTCTGTTGACGAGCTTTTACATTCCTTTACCGTCTTTTTACCTTAGCACCGGCCTGGCTGTGCGCATAATGGGCTGGATCGGTCTGCTACCTCAAAGGGACTTGGCGTCCGGTTCTCTCTCTCCAGCGCCAAGTCCCACATTTCGCACGCAGCAATCCACGGGAATCAGGAAGGAAGGCGGCAAGACAGCGGCGGATTCAGGGTTCTTCGAACCCGCCGGACTCAAGTGCAGCAACCGCCGGCTACTTGCAGGTTCGCTTCGGCACAGGGACGATACCCGCTGGAGCATTGCTGTTGTTCACCACCCCAAAGGGCGACCCTGGAATTTCCTTCAAACGAGTGCCTTTTGCGGTGAGAACGCCAATCGCCCACGGGTTGTTGGTCTCCGACACATAAAGCTGGGTTCCGGCCGGGTTGGTTGACAGGGCGCTGGAATATGGTCCGGGATTTTTCAAACCGACGATTCTGTCGAAGGCCAGCGTACCATCCGACTGTACGGAAAGAACCGAGACCTGGTTCGATTGGTTGTTGGTTACGTAGAGTTCTTTCCCGTTGGCGCTAAGCAGTATGTTGTTGGAGTTCGAGCCGTCTGTGTCTTTGAAATCTTGATGTTCGCTGAGCGACCCATCGGTGCCAATGTTGAAAACCTCGACCTCGGTGTGAGTGGCAGCATCCCCGAAGTAGGCTTGGGAATCGTCACAACTGACGTCCACACCCATGACTTGGCCCTTCGCATTGAAGGGGCCTTTTTCCGTGATCGCCCCATGGTTGTAATCGATCGAAAACGAATCAACCGGCCCGGTGAGGCTGGCGATCAGGTACTGGTTATCGTTTGTGACCCGCATTGCCACCGGCGTGTAGCTAAGCTTGGTAGTGCTGGCAGTCTTGAGTGTGCAATCGGAATTGATTCGCAGCACGGAAATGCTGTTGAACTTGGAATTGGAGACGAAAAGAAGTTCATTTAACCCCTCCGCCAGCCCCACTCCGAAGGGCTGACTGCCGGAAACGCCGTAAGAAAACGGCGATCCGTGGACCGCGGCGAGCGTGCCATCGGTCATGCTGATGCGAAAGGCACCGATGGTGCTGTCTCCGCCGTTGGCAACGAACAGGCACTGGTTCGACTTGGTTTGGGCAGAGGTCGCCGGGTGCAACGCCCAATAGGCTCTGACGCCAGTACCCTTGCCGCCGGTCGCGTAGGTGGCAATGACCTTCAGCGACCCAGTCTTGCTTACCTTAATCGCCGTGGTGCTGTTGGCGCTGGCAATGTTGTTGTTGGTGTAAATATACTGCTGGCTTGGCGCGGCGAAGCAGAACGTCGACGCGGCAACTACCAGAAGGAACAGGCGCAGCTTGGAAATCGGGCTCCCCATAAAACCTCACCTTCAATCGTCCCTAGCCTGAGCTGGAATTACGCACAGGGGGGATCATGAGCGGTTTGCCGGACGTTTCTGAAAAACGCCTTCGAGCGCCTCTTAAGGAACCAGGCACCGAAGCGGGAGGGGAGGGATTGCGTCGTGCACCGGCACTGCAAACGCTCACAGTCCGGCTACATAAACTTATTACAGGTGGGAAACCTTGTCAATGGTCGTATTTCGGCCCGCCGATTCGGCGTTTTCGGAGCGTAGCGCACAAAAAGCGGCCCTTGCGAGCCGCCTTCCGGGTGAAGTGTGCTGAATGGAGTGGTTTAGACTGCCTTTACGTTCTCGGCCTGCCACCCTTTCGGGCCTTTGACCACATCAAACTGAACTTGCTGACCTTCCTGCAGGCTGCGGAACCCTCCGGCCTGAATGGCCGAGAAGTGCACAAACACGTCCTCGCCGTTCTGGCGGCTGATGAAACCATAGCCCTTGGCGTCGTTAAACCACTTTACTGTTCCTGTTTCCATGGTGTTGCTTTTGTTCCTTTGTTTTAGATATGCGCTGAAGTTCTCGCAGGAGTTCTGCCGGCAGGTCACGCTGGGTTAAGCGGAGTTACTGCGTAGTGCAAAAACCGTAAAGATCAAACGCACGTCTATTGTAGAACAGGCCATGCAGAAAATGCTACGATTATTTTGCCCCTGCCGCCGTAAGTAACCGTTGCTCAACAGCTTAGGGGTCCATGCAACCTGAAGGACGTTTGTAACTTAATGAAAACAATGGTGTTTTCCGCCTGCTTGTTATTCGTCGGCCTGTCACCGGCCGACGTGGTTGACGATGTCCGATCCGCCCTGGCTGCGGGCAATTTTTCGACTGCGGAATCCGTCCTCAACAGCTACCGAGGTCAGCATGGGGCCGATCCAGCTTACCTCGAAGCGCTTTCCTGGATGGCCCGGGGCGCTCTGGCGGCCAAGCAACTGGATCAGGCCGACAAGTACGCCGGACAGACAGAATCGCTGGTCCGGCAACAACTCCAGCATCGTGCCCTCGATTCCGACCCCCATCTGCCGGTCGCCATGGGAGCGGCCCTGGAAGTGGAATCCCAGGTTCTGGCCGAGCGCGGACAGCATGCCAAGGCCGAAGCGTTGCTGCGCCAAGCCATTGTCACCTATGAAAACACCTCGATTCGGGCGCGGCTGCAGAAGAATCTGAACGAGCTGTCCCTGGCCGGGCAGCCAGCTCCCGCTCTGAGCACGACGCAATACCTGGGGATCCGTCCGGCTGCCTTGGCCCAGCTTAAGGGATCTCCGGTACTGCTGTTCTTCTGGGCCCACTGGTGCGGAGACTGCAAGTACGAGGGTCCAATCATCAGCCGCCTGAGCTCGGAGTTCGGCACAAAATTGTCGGTCATCGCACCCACCCAGCTCTACGGATACGCTGCCTACGGCGAGGCGGCCAAGCCCAGCGATGAGCTTACCTACATTGGAAAGGTCTGGAAGCAATACTATCCGGGCCTGCAAGGTGTTCCGGTTCCCGTAAGCAAATCCAACTTCAACAATTACGGGGCCAGCACGACTCCGACCCTGGTCCTGATCGACCGCAAAGGGCGCGTGGCGCTTTACCATCCGGGATTGATGCAGTACGACGAACTCCGAGCCGCGATTGAGCGGACGATTGAGTCGCCCACGGGAAAATGAGGGTGGCCGCCGCAAGTTCTTGCTTCCCGATCCCTTGTCGTCCATTCTGACTCAATTCCCACCTCTCCTTTTTCGCGAAGTGCATAGTGGCGAAAGCTGCTCCACTTTCAGCCTCCCGGGCCCTTGACCAGTTCCCCGATTCACCGGATTCTGATGCAGGCATCGTAACTTTACCGTACGAATCGCTCGGCCACCGCCGGTTACTTTTTCTTAGCGGGAGGCCGGTTGGGGTCGTAGCTGACTGACGCAGTGAACAGGGAATCGCTCAGGCCCTTGTTGTACTCCACGGAAGTCAGAAAGCGCTGGTTCGACATGTCGCCATTGTAGAAGCGGGTGATGTCAAACGGAGTCATGATGCCCTGGACCTGCCGGTAGTTGTCGTAAACCTCATCTTCAGTATTGCGCTGCTTGTCGGTCGGATCGCGCCAGGAATAAGTCTTCTTAACCGGAAGAAAAGTTTTCGAATCGATGTACAAGGTCACAGCCAGGTTTTCCGCGGTCATGATGGTAACCCGCTGGGTATCTTTTTGCGCGGCCACCGTGGAGCCTTCATAGAAAAGCGCAATTCCCGGCTGGTTGAGCCATTCGCGCAGCACCCGGTCAAGCGCAAAGTCACGGCGCCGCAGGTAATCGGTCAGCCCCTTGGCATCAACGGCGCTGGTGCCTTTGTAGGTGATCTCGTATCCCTGATCGCCGTTGTAGATCACAATCCAGTC
The DNA here is from genome assembly GCA_963715675.1 of uncultured Acidobacteriota bacterium. GTDB lineage: Bacteria > Acidobacteriota > Terriglobia > Terriglobales > Acidobacteriaceae > DASVWZ01. The sequence goes on along the minus strand of OY970265.1, from coordinate 4,507,922 downwards.
GCGCTTTTTGGTGATCTCAATGCGGTCCTTGTCCGGATACCTGAAGAAACGCCAGAACAGTACTCCCACGCCGTCCGGTTCGCCGAGATGAAAGGCGTAGGTGCGGCCTTGCTGGCTAATGTCCTGAATGTGAAGATACGCCAGGCCGCCCAGCGCCTGAATCGCCTGGTCGAGCAGCATCTTGGCTTTGCGGGCGCTTTCCTGGTCCACAGGGATCGATTGCGACGACGACGCTGACGCGGAAGACGGTGATGGCTCCGGGACCGAGCCAGCTTGGCCGAATGCGACCGCCGTCAAGAGAATCGCGGATAAGAGAGACTTCATATCTTCGATCCGTAGACACCTTCTAATATTGATTCAGGTTGCAGGTGCATTGGTTACCCGACCAGCACCGCACCGCCGTTCACATTGAAGATCTCCCCGGTGATGAAGCCGGCGTGCGGCGTGCATAAGAACAGGATCGGCGCGGCAATTTCTTCCGGCTTGCCCACCCGGCCCAGCGGAATTGTCGCGAACACCTTCGCCCGGCTCGTGGGATCATTCAGCGCGGGGGCGGCCATGTCGGTCTCGACCCAGCCCGGCGCCACGCAATTCACGTAGATCCGGTCGCGCGCCAGTTCGGTCGATAATCCCTTCACCATGCTGATCACCGCGCCCTTGGTCGCTGCATAATCGCAGTGAAAAGCTTCGCCGCGCTGACCGGCGGTCGAGCTGATCAGAACGATCTGCCCGGCGGGTTCGTCCGCTGATCTCGGCTGCTTCTTCATCTGCCCGGCGGCGGACCGCACCAGCGAGAAAACGCTGTCCAGATTGATGGCCACAGTCTTGTGCCATTGTTCATCGGACATCTGGTTGATGGGCGCATCCTGCGCTTCCCATATGCCGTGGTTGGCCACCAGAATGTCGAGCCGTCCGAATCGCCGTACCGTCTCGGCCACCAGACCGCCCGCGCTTTCGGTTCCGGAAAGATTGCAGGCCACGGCGGCACAATGCTCCGCGCCCAGTTCGCTCACCAGTTGTTCAGCTTTTACCTCGGCCTTTTCGTAGTTGAACAGAACCCGCGCCCCGGCCTGGACAAACATGCGAACCGTCGCGGCGCCGATTCCGCGCGACCCACCCGTGACCAAAGCTACCTTATTGTGCAGGGAAAGAGAGACCGACATAACAAGATCATATCCGGTTTCGGCGTTGAGGTTGCACCAGGCCCCCGGTCGCTTCATCCTGAGGAAAACCGCCCTGCCCATGCGGTGCTATACTCCGTTCACCGCCCACGTCATCGTCTTAAGTGCTCTTGTTGTGCGAGCCCATATGGAGTCTGCACCATGAGTACGGCAACAGGTCGTGCGCCGGTTCCCGAAGCGCTCCCACGCAACCGGGCTCCCCGTTACGCGTGCGCATTTGCGGTTGACCTCGTCACCTCAGACCGGACGGCTTCCCACCGCATCCCCGGACGTTTGCTCAACCTGAGTGCAAGTGGGGTCGCGGCCGCGGTCGCAGCCGAATTGCGCCCCGGCAATTCGGTGGCACTGGAATTCCGGCTTCCGGGTATGAGCGACCTTGGCAGGGACGATGTCTTGAAGATCAGAGCTGTCGTGTGTCATCACGGGCTATTGCGGTGCGGTTTGCAGTTCGTCGGGTTGACGCGCGACCAGCAGAACGCAATCGAGACGTGGATCGCCAGCCAGCCAGGAGAAGCGTTTCCGGCTGCAGGAACATCGCGAGCGACAGCGCCCGCCCTCGTGCGAAAGAAGACGGTGCCCACGCTATGGGTGCTGTTGGCAGTCAGCTTCGTGGCGGCGGGCCTGGGATGGTGGCGCTGGCACCGGAACTGGAGCCAGTTGGAGGCCGGTGCATCCGCGGCCGAGGCGCGCTCGTCGGCTGCGCCTATGATCGTCCCCGGGGAAGATATGGAGCGATTTCTGTTGTACCGGGTAGATCCCGTCTATCCGAATGGGGCAAAGACAGACGAGGGCGCCCGGCTGGTGGTTTTGGATGCGGTAATCGGAACCGACGGCTCGGTGCAGGATCTGCATCCCATCAGCGGTTCGGACGAACTTTTGTCCGCGGCTACGGACGCGGCCAGGCTCTGGCGCTTTCAGCCCTATCAGGTGGACGGCCACCCAGTACGCGTCGAGACCACGGTTTCCGTCGTTTTCCCTGAGAAATAAACGGCTCCCCTGTTTTGGCCTTGGCGGCGCGGCGCGCATCGCCCGAAGCGCCTTTTTTGGGCATAATATGAAAGGAAATCCGGGAATGATTTGTCCCGGGTTCTCCAATGGAGAGGTTCATGAAAAGCTGGAAACTTTCTCTTTGCCTTCTCGAACTAGTTGCGGTCAGCGTTTTTGCTGCGGCTCAGGGTTTGCTCCAGGAGCTTTCACAGGATGTTTCCGCGAACCGGCCGGCGGCGGCCAATGATTATAAATTCGATGTCTCCACGACCCAGGCCTGGACCGATACCAAAGTTGACTTGCAGGCTGGCGATCAACTTACCATCACGGCCAGTTCCGAGAAGAATTGCAATCCGGAGGGCGTGAGCGGGGCGCAGCACTCGGGCACTTTGCCGGTGTCTTCCGCTGCGCCCGGCGCGCTCATCGCCAGGCTGCAGGATCAGGGAACCCCGATGCTGGTGGGCAGCAGCAATAACTTAACCGCCGACAGTGCCGGACATCTTTATCTGGGCGTGAATGGAACGGCGGCTTGTTCCGGAACATTTTCCGTGAGCGTACATCGGCAGGGTATGAGCCAGGGCGACAAGTTGAAGCAGGAACTGGGAGGCGCCGCACAGATTTTCATGCAGGGGCAGTTCGGTATTGCAGCACCCAGCTCGACATCCACCGCGACAGCAGCGACGCTGAAAATATCGGACGCACCGCTGGACGAGGCTCTGCGCAAGGACATCGACAGCCTGCCCCGGCGGGTGAATGATCAGTTCAAGAATCTGGGCGACATGGTCAATTTCGTCCTGGTGGGATCGGAAGATCAGGTAAAGAGCGCGTTACAAGGCGCCAATTGGCATATCGCGGACACCAGTGACACCAATGCAGTGCTGACCGCAGTTGTCAACACTTACGAGAACAAGGATTATCTCGCCATGCCGATGAGCACGCTGTACCTGTTCGGGCGCCGGCAGGATTACGGGTATGAAATGGCGGAGCCGATCGCGATGGTGGCCAGCCGGCATCATTTCCGGCTGTGGAAGTCTTCGTACACCTGGAACGGGCTGACGGTGTGGGCAGGCGCGGGAACTCACGATATCGGTTTTGCCAAAGACAAACGCAACGGAAATGTCACCCACAAAATCGACCCCAGCGTGGACGGCGAACGCACCAACATCGGGCAGAGCCTGCAGAACGCCGGCAAGGCGAAGAGCATAAGTTACTATCTGCCTCCGAACCCGGTGCAGGATGCAAAGAACGCGACCGGGGACGGTTATCAGTCGGATGGAAGGATTCTGGTGGTGATGTTGAAGTAGGTATTCAGGGTCTTTTCACTTCACCGGACCCAGATACTCGTCCAGCCAGTTCAGCGTTTCCTTGATCAGTTCGTTGCGCGGGATGCTGTGGCTGGTATCGTAGAGAAGATGCTTTTTCTCCTCTTTTCTTGATCCCAACAGCCGGTAAAAAGGTTCCTGATTGGTTTCAATCGGAAAGAAGAAATCGTAACGGCCGTTCAACATCAGCACCGGTTGCTTTACCCGCGAAACAAAGTTGATCGGCTCGACCTCGGGCAACGACTGCTGGAATTCCAACCCTCCCAGTGCGAACACGCACACTTTGATTCGCGGCTCGACCGCCGGGATCAGGCCGCCCATGGCCGCTCCCCAGCTATAGCCGTAATACGCCAGCTTTTCATGGTCGAGGTCGGGACGCGTCTCGGCATAATCGATCGCGCGCGAGGCGTCTTTCACCCACATGATCACGTGGTCGCGCCAGACGGTTGAAGTATTTGGAACGTCCGACTCCATCCCATCGCCTCGTTCGTAGGTTGATTTGTAAATCGGATAGATGACCGCACGTCCGCTTCTCAGAATGGCGTCCAGAGCGGCGGTTGTGTAGAACGAGAAACTCCGCAACTGCAGGGCATTCGATCCGGGGAAAAACAGGACCGTCTGATAGGGCGGCTTGGCCTTCTTCGGAAGCAAGAGATAAGTGATCTCATTTTCGCTTCCGTAAGGCGCAGGGTATGTGACCTTTTCGACCCTCCAGTCTTCGTCTTCTTTTCCGAAAGGTTCCACGGTCGCGTTCAAGGGAGTTTTGTCATAAGCGTACAAACTGCGATAAACCTTGAAAACCTCGTCCGAGACTGGCTTCCGCTGGCTCAAGTCCTGGCGTGCACCGGGGAGGACGTCCCATGCGACCTTCGGGGTCGCATCCGGGCCGACTGCCTTCATGCAGCGGAAGCCGATGTTTGAAGCCCTCAGAAAAGGCGATTGCGCATCCGGATCGATGAACATGTACGTGGGCTCGTCCCAGGCGCCGCCGAGGACGTAGCGCGTGCCCTGGCCGGTATCGTTCCATACCCATTCTTTGACGTTGCCCGCCATGTCGTAATTGCCCCACGGACTCATGGCGGGCTTGGTACCGACGGCAAGGATGCCACCCCGGCCAAAATTGCTGAGCGGCACGAGCACGGACGCGATGGGCGGACCCGCAGCCCGGTTCCAGTGATAGATCGTGGGCAGGCTCTTTCCGGCAAATTGCGCGTAGGCTGCGGCCTCATACCAACTCACGCCGGTCACGGGAAAATCGTCCTGGCCCTTGGGATACTCGCCCTGGATCCAGTCTTTCGGACCGGGGCGGCCGGCAGCATCGCGGAATCCCGCCATCGCTTCATCCCAGGAGAGCATTCGGCCGTTTTTCTTGAACTCCTGCTTCCAGAATTCTTTGTTCTGATATCCACCAGCATCCACGAACTGTTTGAATTGCCGGTTGGTGACTTCGTACTGGTCGATCCAGTAATCGCTGAGCCCAAGTTCGGGTGCGCCTTCGTAGCCCGGGATGAAGAGCGTTCGAAAATACTTGGCGGGCGACACACGAACCATGCCGGCGGGTGCGCTCCCGGTTGCATCAAGCGGGACGGTGCCATCGACCACAGTACCCGGGAGCGGCGGCGGAAAGCGTGGGAACAATCCGGCGGTGGTTCGCATCGCCGTCACGTATCCAGGCTTCTCAAATTTCCAAACGAAGTTGCCCCTCGGCGCGCGGACATTCTTGAGTGGAGTGATGCCAACAGACTCCCACGGCGTTTTCGGGTCTCCATACGTTCCCCGGGCTACCGCGGCGCCTTCGGGGGTGGTATCCACCGACACGGTGTAAGAAATGATTGGCCATAGCTTGATCAGAGCCGGATCGTTGGCAATCACCTTCTCGACCTTCACCGCAAGAGCGTACGCTTCGCCAAACTTTCCCTGATCGGCGAGCTGGGAAATCTGCGGCAGAGCCTCTTCCCTTGCCCAGCGCGTGTCACGGGCACGCTTCACCAACCAAAGCGCTCCGCCGGATACGGCGATCAGGGCCAGCAGCAGCGGAATCAATATCCACGGCCGCTTGGCTTCTCGCGCTATGCGTCGGGCGCTCAATTCCGCTCCTGACTCTGGATAAAGCAGTTCGCGGCTGGTCCTTAATTCCCTGGCCAATTCCGCTGCGGATGCATAGCGGTCATCCGGATTTTTCTTCAGGCTGCGTGAAACGATGCGTCGCAATTCCGCCGGAACATTCTTGCGAATCTCGCTGATCGATTGCGGATCGTCACGAATCACCGATGAAAGCAGCGCCGCCGCTGACTTGCCTTCGAAAGCCTTCTGGCCGGTCAACATTTCATACAGGACCGATCCGAAAGAGAAGATATCGCTGCGAGCATCGACACTTTGTCCCTCGGCTTGCTCGGGCGACATGTAAGCCGCGGTTCCCACGATCATTCCGGCAGAGGTTGCGATGGTGGCAGCTTCGTGGGCGCGAGAGAGCGGCTCCGCCAGCTTGGCGAGCCCGAAATCCAGCACTTTCACCAGGCCACTCTCATCAACCATGATGTTCGACGGCTTGAGATCCCGGTGCACGATGCCGCCGGCGTGCGCCCGTGACAAGGCCTCCGCCACCTGGATCGCGTATTTCAGGGCAACGTCCACGGCCATTCCGCCGGACGGAATCAACTGGTCCAGCGTGCTGCCCGCAACGTACTCCATCACCATGAAACACAGGCCCTCCTCGGAACCAATGTCGTGGACCACGCAGATGTTGGGATGCTGCAGTCCGGAGATGGCCTTGGCTTCCTGGTCGAAGCGCGCCTTCAATTCCGGGTTGGACGACAGATGAGGCGGAAGAATCTTGATGGCAACGGTCCGATCGAGACGCGTATCGCGGGCGCGGTAGACCTCACCCATCCCGCCCGCACCGATCGGAGATTGAATTTCATAGGGACCAAGCCGGGTGCCAGGGGTCAGTGCCATGTGCCGCCGATTATAGCTTGAAGGAGCTGCCAAATCCCAGACACATGTTCACCCAATTTCCGTAGTAAGCTAAGGTCAATGCCTGGTGACAAAATCATGGTGGTGGACGATGAGCGCCTGGTGCGCTGGTCGCTGCGGCAGAAGTGTGAAGAGTGGGGCTATCAAGTAATCGAGGCGGAGGCCGGCGAACCGGCGCTGAAACTGGCCCAGCACGAGTCCCCCGACCTGGTGTTGCTGGATGTGCGTTTGCCCGACATGAGCGGGCTGGACGTCCTCGCTCAGATGCGCAGGAATGGCGATGCGCGCGCGGTCATCATGATCACAGCCGATCCGCAGCTGGACGATGTAAAGGCCGCGCTGAAGCTGGGAGCCTACGACTTTGTCGGCAAGCCGATCGACTTTGACGAGCTTGACGTCGCCATCAAGAATGCGCTGGAAACCACCCGCCTGCGGAGCGAAGTCCAGTCGCTGCGCGGCCAAGTCCGGCGGAGGGCGGGATATCACGAGATTGTGAGTTCGTCCGCCAAGATGACGGAACTGATGGCGTTCGTGCGCAAGGTGGCGGCGAGCGAGGCCACCACCATCCTGATCCAGGGCGAAAGCGGCACCGGTAAGGACTTGATCGCCAAGGCCATCCACTACGAAAGCACCCGGCAGGAAAAGCCGTTTGTGGCCATCAACTGCTCGGCGATACCCGAGACGCTGATGGAAGCGGAGTTGTTCGGGCACGAAAAGGGCGCTTTCACCGATGCCAAGCAGATGAAGAAAGGCCTGTTTGAAACAGCTGACGGCGGAACCCTGTTTCTGGATGAAATTGGCGAACTCTCTCCGCTGCTGCAGGCGAAACTGCTGCGTGTATTGGAAGATCAAATGATCCGCCGGGTGGGCGGCGTGCGCGACATGCAGGTGGACGTGCGGGTGATTGCCGCGTCGAACCGCGACCTGGAAAAGGCGGTGCGGGAAAGCCAATTCCGGCAGGACCTCTATTACCGCCTGGCGATCATCGCTATCTTTATTCCGCCGCTGCGGGAAAGAAAAGACGACATCCTGCCGCTGGTGGATTTTTTCATTGAGCGTTACAACGGAAAATTCAAGAAATCGGTTCGCGGAATCACGGCGGATACCAAGCGGCTGTTGCTGAGTCACACCTGGCCCGGGAACGTGCGCGAGCTGAGAAACTCGATCGAGCGTGCCATGATCCTGGAGGATGAACCTCTCCTGCATTCGGTGTACCTGCCATTTTCGGTGGCGGAATCAGGCGGCATGACTGCGTTTGAGCGTTCTGCTTCTGGGGAAGCGGCCCCGCAGTTGGCGAATGGGCGGGCGCTGCCCAAGTTGTATATCCCCGAAGGCGGCACATCGCTGGAAGAAGTCGAGCACACCATGGTCGAACTGGCCATGCGGCAAGCCAACAATAATCAGACCCACGCGGCGAAGTTGCTCGACATCTCCCGGGACGCGTTGCGTTACAAGCTGAAGAAATTTGGCTTGATGCGGGCCGAGGAAGAAGAGAGCGAAGTGCCGGTGGAAGGGGCTTCGGACGACTAGGCAAATTCCTGGTTGTTTCCAAGCTCAGTCCGCGCAGGCAAGGGACCTGGGAGGCAGGGCCGCTTCGGGCCGGAGGTCTCCACTGATTGCTTCATGGTAGAGGATCCTGGAAAACGATCCCGCAAACTGGCAAAGGGTTGCCAACTCATGCGGCTCCATGCTGCCGGCGTGGTCCGGCCCCGGCATGCGTCGGTCCACCGTAAAGTGTTTTTCGATGATCCGGGCGCCACGGGACATCGCGATCAGGGCGGCATCGAGGCCGATCGTATGATCACTGAAGCCCGCATAACGAGTGAAATCGACGGTCAGGAAGTCCAGGTCTTCCGGAGCCGTGGGATACTTGGCCACACAGTAGAGATAATCCACCCGCGCTCGGGACGGGACGATGGGAAAGCCAACTCCCTCCCACATGCCGAGAGAAACAATAACGTCCTTGCCCGTCGCGGCCACCGCGTGCAATAGCGGCTGATTGCGCACGCTGCGGCTGGCAATCTTGTAGCGGCGCACGCCGATTTCTTCACACCAGCCGACGCGCTCGACATCAAACACAGATGCCATGAATTCAATTCCAGCCACATTGCAGATTGTGGCCAGCTCAAACGCCTGCTGTTTGCTTAGTTCCGCCTCTTTGGCGGCGTCGTACCAGCGGAAGTCCGGTCGGAAAATGGAATCCACGTTGTACAGCTGAAACTTGGCCACATCCGCGCCGTTCTCTTTCGCGGCATAGATGAGCTTCTTGGCGAGTTGCATATCGCCATTGTGGTTCTGGCCAATTTCGGCAATGATCTCTGTCCGGCTTACGACGCTGCGCTCACGCATTTCGCTAAGGCTCCATGTTTTTGCTCGAGAAGGGATGAGTAGTACGACTTTCGGTGCTTGTCGTTGGTCATGTTCGCAGAATGCCTGCGATACCGGTACAGCGGCAGCTCGATTCGTTTCAGGGAATGCTGCTTCAGGAATCGGATGCGCAGGTCAAGATCTTCGTACAACAGGAATTGCTCGTCGTACAGGCCGATCTTCACCAGCGAATCCACACGAAACATCACGCCGCACGCGATGGGCTGGTCGTCGGAATTGACGCGCTCCGTCGCCTCTTCCCGGTCGTTCACCACCAGGTAATCGCAGGCGACAGCGTCGTACGCCGGGTTCATCGAAAGGAACAGATACTCGACCTTCAGCAGGTCCTCGTGAACGTAGTCGTCGGCATCCACGCGAACCACGAACCGGCTGTGCGCGTCGCGAATGCCGATGTTGCAGGCCGCCGGGAGCCCTACTTGTTTGTCCAGGCTGATCACGCGAATCCAGTCGCCATACGAGTTCAGCACGCGAAGCGTGTTGTCTGTGCTGCCATCGTTGACCACCAGAATTTCGTAGTCCTTCTTAGCCATGCTCTGTTCCAGCAGGCTGCGAATGGCGCGGCCAATATGGTATTCGCCGTTGTGGACGGCGACAATGACGGTTACTTTCAAACGAGGAGCCCTCTGGGCGAATGTAGCATGGCGTTAGGGGAAGAACGATGATTTCCGGCATAGCCGAACAAGACTGGTTAAGTGGGGAAAGTGCTGCATTTGGCAGTGGTTTAGTATCACGATCCGGCAGAAACAATCATCGCAACGAAGACACGAAGTGACACCAACGGACCCACTGAAGCTGAAGCCTTCGGACAATTCGTGTGCTTTGCGATGAGTTGGCGAATTTCCCGCTGCCCAGCTTCCCAGAGCCTGCGGCGTTCTGCGGCAAGCTGCTAAAATGAAGGCACATCCGAAGAGAATTTTATGATTCACTTTCCGGTTCCCGAAGCCCTCACTTTCGACGACGTATTACTGTTGCCGGCCCACTCTGACATGGTTCCGGCTCTGGCCAACACCCAGACCCAGTTAACGCGCAACATACGGCTCAACATCCCGATCGTCAGTGCTGCCATGGATACGGTGACTGAATCCCATATGGCAATCGCGCTGGCGCAGCAAGGCGGCATCGGGATCATTCACCGCAATCTTTCGATCGATCGTCAAGCCGAGGAAGTCGACAAGGTGAAGCGTTCCGAAAGCGGCATGATCGTCGATCCGGTCACCATGTCTCCGGACGCCAAGGTTTCCGAAGCGCTCGAAGTCATGCGCCACTACAAGATCTCTGGCGTTCCCATCACCAAGAACGGAAAGCTGGTGGGCATTCTCACCAACCGCGACCTGCGTTTTGAAACCCGCTTCGACATCCCCATCCGCGAGGTCATGACCAAGGAAAACCTGATCACGGTTCCGGTGGGCACCACCCTGGAAGCTGCGGAGAAGATCCTGCACAAGCATCGCGTCGAAAAACTGCTGGTGGTCGATGATCAGTACATACTCAAAGGTCTGATCACGGTCAAGGATATCCAGAAGAAGCTGAAGTATCCGAACGCGGCCAAGGATACTCAGGGGCGTCTTCGCGTCGGCGCGGCCATCGGAGCCACCGGCGATTATCTGGAGCGTGCGCAGGAGGTTGTCAAAACCAAGGTGGACATGCTGGCCATCGACAGCGCCCATGGGCATTCCACGCGGGTAATTGAAGCCATCCGGCAGATCAAGGCCAAGCTGCCGGAGGTGGATCTGATCGCCGGGAATGTGGCTACATTCGATGGCGCTTGCGAACTGGCGCGTGCCGGAGCCGACGCCATCAAAGTCGGCATCGGGCCCGGATCGATCTGCACCACTCGCGTGGTCACCGGCGCTGGAGTGCCGCAAATTACCGCCATTGCCGAGACCTATCGTGCAACCAAGGATGCCGGCATTCCGATCATTGCCGATGGCGGCATCAAGTACTCCGGGGACATCACCAAGGCGCTGGCCGCGGGCGCAGCGGCGGTCATGATCGGATCGCTGTTTGCCGGCACCGACGAGAGCCCGGGAGAAATGATTCTCTATCAGGGCCGCACCTTCAAGTCGTATCGCGGCATGGGCTCGCTCAGCGCCATGGCTGCAGGAACCGGCGGAAGCGAGCGCTACTTTCAGAACTCCGACGGCGACGCGTCCACCGCGATACCGGGGATCAGCGAAGAATCGAACCGGCTGGCGAAAATGGTGCCGGAAGGCATTGAAGGGCGCGTGCCCTATCGCGGCTCGGTGGCCATGATCGTTCACCAGATGGTCGGGGGCCTGAAGTCCGGCATGGGCTATTGCGGCTGCGCAAACATTCCGGACCTTCTTCAGAGGGCACGGTTTGTCCGCATCAGCGTAGCCGGCCTTCGGGAAAGCCACGTGCATGACGTCGTCATCACCCGCGAAGCGCCCAACTATGCGGTCGAATAGTCGCTTTTTTGGAAAAGACTTATGGCTTCTGCGAAATCCGGCGAGATCTGGCTTGAGTCCTGACCGCAAAGCACTGCTGAAGGCCTGGATTGCCGCCACGCTCTGGATCGGCCTGATCGCCGTCGAGTCCACCGAGTGGCTTTCGGCGGAACATACCGGCCGCTTTCTCTATCCTATTTTTCATTTTCTACTGCATCTCGATCCGCTACGCTTCGACGCGCTGCACCACTACCTGCGGAAGATGGGACACTTCGTGGGCTACTTTGCCCTCAGCGCGTTGTTGTTTCGGGCGTGGAAGAACACGCTTCATTTGCCCCAGGCAAGGGCTTGGGCGCTGCGCTGGGCTGCAACCGCGCTGTCGATGGCCATATTGATTGCCAGCCTGGATGAGTGGCATCAGACGTTCCTGCCTTCCCGCACCGGCAGGTTCGCCGACGTGGTGCTGGACAGTTCGGCAGCCCTCACCGCTCAGTTTGTGATCTTCCTGTTTCTGCGCCTCCGGCGCAGGTTCGTGCCGTAGGCCCAGTTGTAAGTGGCTCCGGACAATCACACTGCAATTTCTTGCACATTGACAGGGCACCTGCCCCGCGGTCGTGAATGGGGTGGTTTACATCGGCTCGGCTGACTACAAGGTTTACGCCTTCAGCTTGAAGTGAAGCGCGGTCAGTACAGGGCGTCGTACTTGGTCACAACCCACTCGCCATCCTGGTATTCGAGCGTCACCGACAGCAGTTCGCGGTAGGTTCCTGGCTGTCCCGCAGCGTTACGGCGCTTGCCGCGATATTGGAACATTCGCAGCGGCGGCGCATCTTCCCAATTCACAATTTTCCACGAGACCAGCGGGTGTTGCGCCTCGGAGTCACAGATGAATTTTGCCCGCTGCCGGTGATAGTCCTTTTCCCAATCCGCAAGTTGCTCGGCGCAGTGCCCGTCGCGCATGGCATCCAGGTATCTGGCGGCAACCTTTTCCGCGGAACGATCACGCAACGGGTTCAGTGAAATTTCGTTGGGGACGCCGGAAAGCGGGTCTGTCTCTACCGAGCGGGAAAGCACCGGGCCCTGATTGTTCAGCCAGAACAAATAGCCGAAAAACACCAGCAGAAGCAGGATTCCGGCTCCGGCGGCGATGGCGATCTGGGTGCGCGAAAACTCCATTCTTCGGAAAAGTTTACGCCGCTGGCAGAAATCCGCCAGATTACCGCCGTGACCCGCAGTGGGACATGTACAGGTGCGCAGAAAAATGCACCCCCGCAACGGAGGGTGCATTCTTGGCTTGAGGTCCAGACCTGCTATTCCTTGCCTTTGTCTTCGCCTTCGGCGCCCGGAGTTGGATGCTCCACGCCACCCTGGGCTTCGGCTTCTTCCATCGCCTTCTTGGCCTCCTCGGCCCGCTTGGATCGGGCTTCGGCGCGCTTCTGGCGCTTTTCGTCGATGAGCTTCTCACTGCCCAGCAGTTCGATGAAAGCCTTTTCGGCGCCATCGCCCTTCTGGAACCCGGTTCGGATGATGCGAAGATATCCGCCCTGCCGGTCGCCGAAACGGGGACCGATGGTGTCGAACAGCTTATCGACGGCGGCGCCGGTCATCAGGTAAGCCAGCGCCTGGCGGCGTGCCGCCAGATCCCCGCGCTTGCCCAGCGTGATCATCTTCTCCACCAGCGGCCGCATCGCTTTCGCTTTGGGCACCGTGGTTTCCAGGCGTTCTTCGAGAATCAGCGAAGTCACCAGGTTACGCAGCAGCGAACGCCGGTGCGCCGTGTTCCGTCCCAGTTTCCATCCTGCTACTTTATGACGCATAAGAGCCTCGTTGTGGGGTCCGGACCCGGTAGTCGGGGGCCAGCAGCGTTTCATCCCTGACTCCCGACCCCTGATTCCGGACCACTGTTCTTTAGAAATCCGTATCCGGCCCGTAGGCGGATGCCGGCAAGATCTGGTTCGACGTCGGGCCGGGCACGGCATTGCCGTGCTCGTCGATCTTCATGCCCAGGCTCAAACCCATGGTGCCGAGAATTTCTTTGATTTCGTTCAGTGACTTGCGGCCGAAGTTCTTGGTCTTCAGCATTTCGGCTTCGGTCTTCTGCACCAGTTCTCCGATGGACTGAATGTTCGCGTTCTTCAGGCAGTTATAGCTGCGTACGGAAAGCTCCAGCTCCTCGACCGACCGGTTCAAATTCTCGTTCTTGATTTCCGGCTTGCGTTCTTCCGACGAGGTGGAAGTTTCGATGTCTTCCTCGAAGTTGATGAAGATGTTCATGTGGTCCTTCAGCAGCTTCGCCGCCAGGCCGATGGAATCGGCCGGCGTGATGGAGCCGTTGGTCCAGACTTCCAGCGTCAGCTTGTCATAATCCGTGATCTGCCCCAGACGGGCGGCCTCGATGGTGTAGTTGCACTTGCGCACCGGGGAATGCACGGAGTCGATCGGGATGAAACCGATCCCCAGGTCCTCATCGAAGTTCTTGTCGGCGGAAACATAGCCGCGGCCGCGCTTCAACCGCATTTCCATATCGAGCTTGCCGCCTTCGCTGACCGTAGCGACGTACACGTCCTTGTCCAGCACCTCAACGTCCGCATCCGCTTCGATCATGCCGGAAGTGACCACACCGGGCTGGTCGGAGCGCAGGTAGATCGCCTTCGGCGCGTCTCCGCTCAGTTTGAATGGAATCTGCTTCAGGTTGAGGATGATGTCGGTCGCGTCCTCGACCACTCCCGGAATGGATTGGAATTCGTGAAGCACGCCTTCGATCTTCACCGCGGTAACCGCTGCGCCTTCAATCGAGGACAGCAGCACCCGGCGCAAAGCATTGCCGATGGTGGTGCCGAAGCCGCGCTCAAAGGGTTGCGCCCAGAAAATTCCATACTTGTCGGTTAAGGTCGAAGTATCGACCGCAAGACGTTTCGGTTTTTGAAAACCTTTCCAAAGCATCGCTCTTCTCCTTCGGCCATGTGGCTCAGGTTTGACGTTCCCGGCTGGTCCAAGCCGAGTCCAGTGTCAAACCAGGCTGATCTGGCACGAAATGTGGACCGTTAAAACCTGCTGGTCGTTGGTCTGTAGTCGTTTGCGAACGACCGACGACCAACAACTGCCGACTACTTGCTATACAACTCTACAATCAACTGCTCATTGACCGGCAGCTTGATCTCTTCGCGCGTGGGCAGCGACAGCACGCGTCCGCTGTAGGTGTCGCGGCTGATCTCCAGCCAAGTCGGCGCACCCTGGTGGCTCGCGAATTCCTTAGCCTGCTCCAGAATCGCCAGCTTGTTGCTGCCTTCGCGGATGGCGATTTCCTCGCCCACGTTAACCTCGTACGACGGGATATTCACCTTGCGGCCGTTTACCTGAACATGGCCGTGCCGTACCAGTTGCCGCGCCTGGCGCCGGGAAATCCCAAAGCCAAGCCGGTACACGACGTTATCCAAACGCCGCTCCAGTTGCTGCAACAGCATCCAGCCGGTCACGCCCTTGGAGCGCGCCGCCTTTTCAAAGTAATTGCGGAACTGGCCTTCCTGGGCGAAATAAATACGCTTGGTTTTCTGTTTTTCGCGAAGCTGCAGGCCGTAGCCCACGATTTTTGCCTTACGGTCTTTTCCGTGCTGACCAGGGGCGAAGTTGCGCTTCTCGATGGGGCACTTGTCACTGAAACACTTGGTGCCTTTGAGGAACAGCTTGATGCCCTCGCGGCGGCATAGACGGCAGACAGGATCGGTGTAACGTGCCAATTGTTCTCTCCTTTAGATGACCGGTTTACAGGCTTGGCTTCGCCCTTCTTCCCGGACAAGAATAAGCTCTTAGCTTTTGGCCGTTAGACTTTAGCTAAAAGCCAAAGGCCAAGAGCTAACGGCCGAACTCTTACACTCTACGACGTTTGGGCGGCCGGCATCCGTTGTGCGGAATCGGCGTCGCGTCCTTGATGTTGCGTACGTCAATTCCGGCGGCCGACAAGGCGCGGATTGCCGACTCACGCCCCGAACCCGGGCCGCTGACGCGCACTTCCACGCTGCGCACCCCGTGATCGCGCGCCATGTTGGCGGCGTTCATGGCGGCTTGTTGCGCGGCAAACGGCGTGCCCTTGCGCGATCCGCGGAATCCCAGCGAACCGGAACTCTTCCAGGAAAGAACATTCCCGGCGGGGTCAGCAATGGTCACGATGGTGTTATTGAAAGAAGCTCGAATATGCGCGATGCCGTGGGAAACGTGTTTGCGCTCCTTCTTCTTGAACGTCTTCTTCTTGCCTTTTTTCTCCGGCGCGCCTGTGCCGGTTGCCGCTGCTGGTTTTGCCATAAAAAATCGTCCTTGGTCGTTCGTCGTCGGTCGTTCGCTAAACATCTTGCTATTCGTCGGTCAGGCTTTGGCCAACGGCCAAAGACGGACGACCAACGACGGATCTTAGGTTTTTGCCGTTGACTTCTTCTTCATTGCCACCGTGCCCTTGCGCGGACCTTTGCGCGTGCGAGCGTTGGTGTGAGTTCGCTGTCCGCGGACTGGCAGATTCCGGCGGTGGCGGTACCCGCGATAGGAGCCGATTTCGATGAGCCGCTTGATGTTCATCGAAACTTCCTTGCGTAAATCGCCTTCCACCAAGCCCTCGCCTTCAATCACCTGGCGGATACGGTTGACTTCGTCTTCCCCCAGATCCTGGATCTTCTTGGTGGGATCGACGTTCGCCTGGTCGAGAATGCGCGCTGCCCGCGAATTTCCAATGCCGTAGATGTAAGTCAGCCCGATATTCACGCGCTTGTTACGCGGAAGATCGACGCCCGCAATACGTGCCATAGTGCTCCTGTACGCCTTATCCCTGGCGTTGCTTGTGCTTCGAATTCTCGCAGATCACCCGCACCACGCCTTTGCGGTGGATGACCTTGCACTTATCGCAAATTTTCTTTACCGAGGCTCGAACTTTCATAACTGTTCTCAGTTCCCAGTTCCCAGAATCAACCCGGGAACTATTTGTAGCGATACACGATGCGTCCGCGGTTCAAGTCATAGGGGGAAAGCTCAACCGCAACCTTGTCGCCGGGCAGAATCCGAATAAAGTTCTTTCGCATTTTCCCCGACACATGAGCCAGCACCTGATGCTTGTTTTCCAGTTCGACCCGGAACATAGCGTTGGGCAAGGGTTCCAGCACCGTCGCCATCACTTCAATCGCGTCTTCTTTGCTCATGCACCCCTTAAGATCGTTCTTACTGCGTCAAAATCACCGGGCCATCTTTCGTCACGGCGACGCAGTGCTCGAAGTGAGCGCTGCAGCTTCCGTCGGCGGTGACCGCGGTCCACTTGTCGTCCAGCACGCGTGTCCCCGGCTTGCCGGAATTCACCATCGGCTCAATCGCGATCACCATGCCTTCCCGCAATCGCGGCCCATGTCCGCGCGACCCGAAATTGGGAACCTGCGGCTCTTCGTGGAGCTTGGTTCCAATCCCGTGGCCCACAAACTCCCGGACTACGCTGAAGCCGTTCGCTTCCACATACTCCTGCACCGCCGCGCCCACGTCCCCGACGGCGTTCCCAACCCGGGCCTGCTCGATTCCCTTGTAGAGCGAGGCCTCCGTGACCTCGAGCAGTTTGCGCATCTCCGGTTCCAGAGAATCGCCCACCGGGACCGTGATGGCCGCATCTCCGTAGTAGCCGTCCAGCACCACGCCACAATCGATCGAGACAATATCGCCGGCCTTCAGCGACCGCTTCTCCGATGGAATGCCGTGAACGATTTCCTCGTTCACCGAGGTGCACAGCACGCAGGGGTAATCGTAGTACCCCTTAAACGCCGGCTTGGCTCCCAGTTCCTTAATCCGCTTTTCGGCCGCCCGCTCCAGATCCATGGTGGTTGCCCCGGGAACCACCAGGGCGCGCACATGATCCAGCACTTCGCGCACGATGTGCCCGCTGCGCCGCATCTTTTCAATCTCTACCGCCGATTTGCAAACGATCATGTGCTAGCAGCCGCTCGCCGAAGCGTGACTGCGGATCTCCCTGAAAACCTGCGCGGATACCTGATCCACCGGCAACTTGCCATCCACCAGGACCATGCGGCCCTTCCGCTCATAGTATTCCGCCACCGGGCGAGTTTGCCGTTCATACGCCTGAAGACGTTCCCGGATCACATCTTCGCGATCGTCGTTACGGATTACCAGTTTGGCGCCATCCACGTCACAGATCTCGTCGACGCGCGGCGGCTGGAGATGGACGTTATAGATCCGTCCACAGGTGGGACAAGTTCTACGTCCGGTGAGCCGGAGCAACAATTCATTATAGGGCACGTCGATGGAGATCACAATCGGCAGACATGAGCCGTGCTTTGGGTTGTCAAAGATCGCGCGTTCCAGGAAGGCATCCAGCCATCCTGCCTGGGCGGGTGTCCGAGGAAATCCGTCCAGGATGAAACCGCGCTGGCAATCGGGACGGTGCAACCGCTCCGCCACCATGTCGTACAACAACTCATCCGGCACCAGCGCCCCTCGTGCCATGATGTCCTTCGCCTGCAGTCCCAGGGCCGTGGCGTTCTTCACGTGCTCGCGCAACAAATCTCCGGTGGAGATCTGCGGAATCCCATACTGTTCGGCAATCAACTGAGCCTGGGTGCCCTTACCGGCGCCCGGGGGTCCCAACAATATAACCGGCCCGACGCTGCACGAAGTGTCCTCCGCCACCGAGTTGGCCTCGTTTCTCCCCACTCCGATCACCCGGCGCATTCACGCCGCACCGCATACAAGCAAGTCTCCACAACCAAGCTAGGACCAGGTACGGCGGCCGCGAATTCGACCGCTGCGCGGAGTAAATCCGTCATAGTGCCGCATGATCAACTGCGCCTCAATCTGCGTCACCGTATCCATGGCAACGCCGACCACGATCAGCAGCGAAGTCCCGCCAAAATAGAACGTCACTCCCAGGCCGTTCGTGACCCAGGTCGGCAGGCGCTCAAAAAACGCGCCCACCGGTCCCCACAGGTGGTTCAGGTGGATTCCCGTAATCATCCATTCCGGAATAAACGAAATAATAATGAGATACAGCGCGCCCACCAAGGTAATCCGCGTCAGGATCTCATTGATGTGATCCGCGGTGCGTTTGCCCGGCCGTATGCCCGGGACAAAGCCGCCATACTTGCGCATGTTGTCCGCAACCTCGTTGGGGTTAAAGACAATCGACACGTAGAAGTAGGCAAAAAAGACAATTCCGACGGCGTACAGCAGTGTGTACAGGGGCTCGCCCCACCCCAGCCAGCGCAGCAGGTCGCCGAAATAACGATGGTTCTTCAAGCCCTGAAACAACATCTGCGGCATGGTCAGGATCGAGGAAGCGAAAATCACCGGCATGACGCCGCCCGCATTGACCCGCAGCGGCAGGTGGGTTGACTGGCCGCCCATCACTTTGCGTCCGACGACGCGCTTGGCATACTGCACCGGAATCCGGCGCTCGCTGCGCTCGACGTAAACAATGAAACCCACTACCAGAATCATGATTCCGACCAGAAGAATCATGGCCGGAGCCGTAAACACGCCCCATGCATCGGTATGAATCTTGTCGAGCAGGTCAGCCACGCCGCGGGGCAGTCCGACCACAATGCCGGCAAAAATCAGCAGCGACATGCCGTTACCGACGCCGCGTTCGGTAATCTGCTCGCCCAGCCACATGATGAATGCGCTGCCCGTGGTCAGGGTCAACATGGTCATCAGGATAAAACCAACCCCGGGATTGACCACGAAATCGCCCGACTTTTCCAGGCTCAGCGCAATCCCCATGGACTGGACCGCGCTTAGAATCACGGTGATGTAGCGGGTCCACTGGGTGATCTTCTTGCGGCCCAGTTCCCCTTCCTTCTGCAGCTTGGCCAGCGGCTCATAGACCACGGTCAAGAGCTGAAGAATGATGGAGGCGGTGATGTAGGGCATGATGCCCAGAGCGAAAATCGTCAGACGCCGCAACTGGCCGCCGGAGAACAGGTCGACGAAGCCCAGGAACGATCCCCGGTTCTGCTCAAAAAACTGCTGCAACCGGTCCGCATTCACCCCGGGAGTCGGGATGTGGCCGCCGAGCCGGTACACCGCCAGCAGACCCAGCGTAAACAGGATGCGCCGGCGCAAGTCCGGAATGCGAAATATGTTAGCCAGTTTCTCCAGCATTACTGCAAGACCTCAAACTTGCCGCCTGCTTTGGTGATTTTTTCCTGCGCCGACTTGGAAAACTTGTGCGCATGCACCGTGAGCGCAGCCTTCAGTTCGCCGTTGCCAAGAATCTTCACCGGGTGTTTGGTACTGATCACGCCGAGCTTCCGCAGTACTTCGGGGGTGATGGTCGATTCCCCAAGTTCGGCCAGCCTCTCCAGGTTCACGATGTTGAATTCCTTGCGGAAAATGTTGGTGAATCCGCGCTTGGGCATGCGGCGATGCAGGGGCATCTGGCCGCCTTCAAACCCCCGGATCATGCGCGAACCGCTGCGCGAGCGTTGGCCTTTATGACCGCGGGTCGACGTCTTGCCCATGCCGGAACCCATGCCGCGCCCCACCCGCTTGCGCTTTTCCGACGACTTCTTGGGTGCTCGAATATTGGATAAGTTCATAGTTTCCTCGGTAGAGACGCAGGCATCTGGGTCTCTACGGCACGATCTCCACCAGGTGCGGTACTTTGGCGACCATGCCGCGGATGGCGGCCGTATCCGGCCGCTCCACCACCTGGTTCAGCCGGGTGAATCCCAGGCCTTTGACAACCTTCTTCTGTTTTACCGGAGCACAAATGGCGGACCGCACCCATTTCAGGTGAATCTTTCCGCCGCCCGCATTCGTTTTCTTGGCCGTCATCGCAATCCTCAAATCCTAGCGATCAGCTACTCACGCCTGGCCGCTGATTCTTACAGTTCCTGCACCGCTTTGCCCCGCATCGCCGCCACGTCTTCCTTGTTCTTCAGCTGCTTGAGCGCATCGAAGGTCGCTTTGATCACGTTGTGCGGGTTGGTGGTTCCGATGGACTTGGTCAGCACGTTTTGAATGCCCGCCGAGTTCATCACCGCCCGCACCGCGCCGCCTGCGATCACGCCGGTACCTTCCGGCGCAGGCTTCAGCAGCACCATCCCCGAACCGAAGCGTCCCAGAACTTTGTGGGGGATGGTGGTCTGGGTGAGATTGACCCGAACCAGGTTTTTCTTCGCCGACTCGATCCCTTTGCGGATCGCCTGCGGAACTTCCTTGGCTTTCCCCGACCCGTATCCAACCACCGCGGAGCTGGGGTCCCCCACCACCACCAAAGCCGCAAAGGAGAGGTTCTTGCCACCTTTGACCACCTTGGTCACGCGATTGATGGCCACCACCTGGTCCTTCAACTGGTAGGAACCCGCATCGAGTTTCTTAATAACTATTGGCATCGCACTCTCTTCCCGATTTGTAATTTGTAATCGCGAAATTCGTAATTTCAAAAGTGCCGAACCGGCGGCTTCTCAAATTACTAAATTACCCATTACAAAATTACCAATTCCCTAGAACTGCAATCCCGCTTCCCGGGCCGCGTCCGCGAGGGCCTTCACCCGGCCGTGATAAATGTAGCCGCCACGATCAAACACCACATGGGTAATCCCCTTGGCCTTGGCGCGTTCCGCAATGGCCTTGCCCACGGCCTTGGCGGAGGCCACGTTCCCACCGGTACGCTTTTCACCCTTCTTGCCTTCGTCCGAATTGGCCGCGACCAAAGTCTTTCCATGCAGATCATCAATGACCTGCACATAGATATGGTTCAACGAACGGTACACATTCAGCCGGGGCCGCTCGTCCGTGCCCAGGACCTTCTTGCGGATGCGTTCATGCACATACCGCCGGTTCGTGTTCTTGGATGTCTTCGTAAGCATCGCTATTCGTCCTTCGTCGTTGGCCAAGCACCTGCCTACGACCGCACTGTCTTCGTACGCTGGTCGATTGGATTGCCACAAACTCCGTTTTGCCGAACCGCCATCGACCAACGACTAACGACTATTTTGCTCCCGTCTTTCCGACCTTCTTCTTCAAGCGCTCGCCGGCGTAGCGGACTCCCTTGTTCTTATAGGGATCCGGCGGACGCAAACTGCGCATTTCTGCCGCTACCTGTCCCACCTTCTGGCGGTCGATTCCGGTCACCGTCAAGCGGGTCTGCTTGGGGTCCACGGTGACATCGATGCCGGTGGGCAGTGGATACTCAATCGGGTGTGAATAGCCCAGACTGAATACGACCGTGCCTTTGGTCTTCAGTTCCGCGCGGTACCCAATGCCGACGATTTCCAGTTCGCGAGTCCAGCCCTTGGTGACACCTTCCACCGCGTTATTCACCAAGGCGCGCGCCAATCCGTGCACTGCGGCCTGCGAATCATTCTCCCGCACCGCCAGCAGATGCCCGTCCTGCTGCTGCACGGTAATGCCCGATGGCAGCAGCGTCTCCAGTTTGCCCTTGGGGCCCTGCACCGCGACCGTGTTGCCTTCGATCTTGACTGTCACCCCCGTGGGGAGCGCAATCGGCTTTTTTCCAATTCGTGACATAAATTCGGCTCTCAGCTCTTGAGCTTTTAGCGCCTGGCTCCTGGCTACCAGCCCCTAGCTACTAATGACTCGGCACTACCAAATCTGACAGAGGACTTCGCCTCCGACGCCTTCTTTGCGGGCCTGCCGCCCTGTCATCACCCCGCGCGGAGTGGTCAGGATATTGATCCCCAACCCGCCGAGTACACGCGGAATATCCGAGCGCCGTACATAGACCCGGCAGCCGGGCCGCGAAACCCGTTCCACGTTCGAGATGACAGCTTCGTTGTTGTTGCCGTACTTGAGGTAGATCCGCAAAATCTTGTGGCCTTCATCTTCCGTGGCCTTGAAGTTGGCGATGTAGCCCTCTTCCTTCAAAATGCGGGCAATCTCCGTCTTCAGCTTGGACGCCGGAATATCTACCTTCTGGTGCCGTGCGATAATCGCGTTACGAATACGCGCCAGCATGTCTGCGACCGGATCGGTCAACCTCATTGTTTTGCTTCTCCTCAACCGCCCGTTTGCTCCGCGTACTGCGGAGAACCTGCGGCAGTTTGCTTCTCACTTGTTCGTTGTCGGCGTCGGCCTGCGACGAACTGCCAACCACGTTCCTCACCCGAGCTACTGAAATCTCTCGCCGCAATGGCCATCCGTCGTCCCAAACCACGAAGCACGAACGACCAACGACGCTTCTACCAAGACGACTTCGAAACCCCAGGAATCTCTCCGCGCAACGCCAGACCGCGGAAACACAGGCGGCAAATCCCGAACTTGCGGAGAAACGCCCGCGGCCGCCCGCAGATCTTGCAGCGGTTGTGCTTCCGCGAGGAAAACTTGGGTTTTCTTGCGTCCTTGACTCGTTTTGCTGTAGTCGCCATGAAACCTTTCAGCCATTGAATCATTAACTCATCGATTCATTGACTCATTTCAAATTCGTCTTCCGGTTGCTCAATGATTCAATGAGTCATTGAGTCAATCTCTCAATCCCTAGGCCCGGAACGGCATTCCCATGTGTTTGAGCAGGGCGCGGGCCTGATCGTCGCTGCGCGCCGTGGTCACGATGGTCACGTTCATTCCTTTTTGCTTGTCCACCTTGGCGTAATCGATCTCCGGAAAAATCAGCTGATCATGCAACCCCAGGGTATAGTTGCCGCGGCCATCGAACGACTTGGTCGAGACTCCGCGGAAGTCGCGCACTCGGGGCAGCACGATGTTCACCAGCCGGTCGAAGAACTCGTACATGCGGTCGCCGCGCAGCGTTACCATCGCGCCAATCGGCATGCCGGCCCGGACTTTGAAGGCGGCAATCGACTTCTTGGCGCGGGTCACCACCGGCTTCTGGCCGGTGATCTGCCCGAGTTCATTGACTGCCGGGTCCAGAATTTTCGCGTTCTGGGTGGCTTCGCCCACACCCATATTCACCACGATCTTGTGCAGATGGGGAACTGCCATGGGGTTCTTGAAATCGAACTCCTTCATCATGACCGGAGCGATTTCCTTCCGGAAACGGTCCTTCAAGCGCGGAGTTTCCTTCGCACTGTGACGCGCAACCTCCGGCGCCCGCTTCTCTTCCTGCGCCGCACCCTTCTTGTCTTTTTTGTCTTTGGCCATTACCTTCGAGCTCCTAGCTGCCAGCTCCTACCAACTACTTATCCAGCGTCGTTCCACACTTCTTGCAAACCCGCACCTTGCGGTCGCCGCGCATTTCTCGCCCGATCCGCACCGGCCCGCAGGTGGCGCAGACCAGTTGCACATTGGAAATCGAAATCCGGCTTTCCTGCTCGGCAATCCCGCCCTTCACGTTGCGCTGCGGATTCGGCCGCACATGCTTCTTCATCAGCATGACGTGCTCCACCAGTACTTTGGCGTCCCCGGGAAACACGCGGAGCACGCGGCCTTCCTTGCCCTTGTCTCGTCCGGTAATGACCTTCACCGTATCATTGCGGCGAATATCGACTCGTTTGTGTCCAGTAGCTGCAACCGTCATCGCTAACCCCAATTTTGTAATTTAGGAACCTGGTAATTTGGTAATTGAAAAGCGCTGCACTCGCCTCTCCAAATTACAAAATTACTCAATTGCCCGATTACTCAATTTCCTAAAGCACCTCTGGCGCCAGTGAAACAATCTTCAGAAACTTCTTTTCGCGCAGTTCCCGGGCCACCGGTCCGAAGACTCGGGTTCCCACTGGCTCGCCGGTTTCGTTGATCAGCACCGCCGCGTTCTGGTCAAAGCGGATGTAGGTGCCGTCGCGCCGCCCATATTCCTTGCGCGTGCGGACGATTACGGCCTTCACCACGGTTCCCTTTTTTACCTGCCCGTCGGGCGAAGCTTCCTTCACGCTGGCGGTGATCACGTCACCCAGGCCAGCCCGCAACCCGGTAGACCCGCCCAGCGGCAGGATCATCTGCAGCTTGCGGGCGCCGGAGTTATCGGCAACCTCGAGCATGGTTCGCATCATCACGGCCATAGTTCCATCTCCCTCTTCGTCCCAGCCTAAGAACCGGCTTCCGTGGTAATCTCCGGAGTCAGCGCGGCGCGCTGCACTACTTCTTTCAGTTTCCAGCGCTTCAGTTTCGAAAGCGGCCGGGTCTCTTCCAGCTTCACGAAATCGCCGATGTGCGCTTCATTCTTCTCGTCGTGCGCATAGAACTTCTTCGCCGTGGAGATGACGCGTCCGTACAACCGGTGGCTTTTCTGACGCACCACCTGCACCACGATGGTTTTCTGCATGCGATTCGACACGACCTTGCCCATCACTTCCTTATGCCGGCCCGCGGCTGCGGGGCTTGGCTGCACGTTGGTTTCCGCCATTATGGTTTCTCCGCTTGGCTGCCGGCGACAAGTTCGCGCTCGCGGGCAATCGTCTTCACCCGCGCAATATCCCGGCGCAGGCCTTGAATCTTTTTCAGGCTCTCGGTCTGTCCCATGTTCAGCTGAAACTTCAGCTTGAACAGCTGATCGTTCAGCTCGCGCTCCTGGTGCCGAAGCTCGTCGTCCGTCAAGTTGCGCACTTTATCCGCTCTCATAAAATCAGTTCTCAGTTCCTGCTTCTCAGCCTTAATGGACTGCAGTTTCACGCTTCACGAACCGGGTGCGCAGCGGCAGCTTATGCGAAGCCAAACGCATGGCCTCGCTGGCTTCCTGCGCCGTCACCCCTTCCATCTCAAACAGGATCTTGCCCGGCCGGACCACCGCCACCCAGTGGTCGGGGGCTCCTTTGCCTTTTCCCATACGGGTTTCGGCCGGCTTCTTGGTGACCGGCTTGTCGGGAAACAAACGGATCCAGATTTTCCCGCCGCGCTTGACGAAACGGGTCATGGCGACGCGGCTGGCCTCGATCTGCCGGTCGGTGATCCAGCCCGGCTCCAGCACTTTCAATCCGAATTGTCCGAAAGACAGCTCGCTTCCACGCCACGCCTTGCCGGTCATGCGGCCGCGCTGCTGCTTGCGATACTTCACTTTCTTTGGCATCAACATAAATAGCTCTCAGCTCTTAGCGTTCCGCTCTGAACCTAGAAGGCCTAAAACGCCCCTACCGGATGCTGCGCCGGCTGGGCCTCGCGGCGCTTCACCGACAGAATCTCACCGCGATAGACCCATACTTTGACCCCGATCACACCATAGGTCGTTCTGGCTTCGGTGAAGCCGTAGTCAATATCGGCACGCAGGGTATGCAGCGGCAAACGTCCCTGCAGATACCATTCCGAGCGCGCGATTTCGTTCCCGTTCAAGCGGCCGCTGACCCGCACCTTGATGCCTTTGCAGCCGAAGCGCAGCGCCGAATCCACCGCCTTGCGCATGGCGCGGCGGAAGCCCACGCGCTTCTCCAGTTGCAGCGCGATCGACTCCGACACCAACTGCGCGTCCAGTTCCGGCTTGTGCACTTCCTGAATGTCGATGTACACCTCGCGCCCGGCGCGCTTCTGTACGTCCTGCTTCAGCTTGTCGATCTCCGCGCCCTTGCGCCCAATGATGATTCCGGGGCGGGCGGTCTTGATGATGACCCGCAGCTTGTTGCCGGGACGTTCGATCTCAATCGAGCTCACGCCCGCCGACTTGAGCTTTTCCTTGAGCTCGTTCCTCAGCTTGACGTCTTCCAGCAGCAGCTTGTCGTAATCCCGCTCGACAAACCAGCGCGACTTCCACGGCTTGGTATAGCCAAGCCTGAATCCGTATGGATGAACTTTCTGTCCCATCGTGTCTCCTAAGTCCCTGCTGCTAGCGACGAGCCGCCTTCTTCTTGGCGGCCGTCTTTTTCTTCGCGACTGCCTTCTTGCCCGCCGTCTTTTTCGCCGGCGCTTTCTCCGCCGTTGCCTCGGCCCCGACCACCGTTGCCAGCGCCGCCTTGCCGTCCCCGCCGCGCTCCGCCAAGGCGATCTCAATGTGGGCGATCCGGCGGACGTAGCGGAACGCCCGTCCCATGGGAGCCGGACGAATGCGCTTCATCCGCGGCCCGTCATTGGCGATGGCACGCTTCACATACAAGTTGTCCACGTCCACGTCCACGCCTTTTTCGCTGTTCAGGTAGTTGACGTTCTCCACCGCCGAACGGAGCAGTTTCTCCACCACCGGCGCCACGCGCTTCTTGGTAAAAGCCAGCGTGTTGAGCGCGTCTTCGACACGGCGGCCCTTGATCAGGTCCAGCACCAGCCGCGCCTTTTGCGGCGAGACGCGCATGAAACGGGCTTCAGCTCGAAATTCCATATCCTTCTCTCTTCACTCCTGCGATCATGCCTTGGGCGGCGCTGCCGGTGCCGGCGCCCCTGCTGGGGCCGCGGGCGACGGAGCTCCCGGACCGCCAGGCACTCCTGCCGGCCGGGCTGCCACTTCGGTTGCAGCTCTCATCGAGTGTCCCTTGAACTGGCGGGTAAAGCTGAATTCTCCCAGCTTGTGCCCCACCATGTTTTCGGTGACGTATACCGGAATAAACTTCTTCCCGTTGTGCACCGCGATCGTGTGCCCAACGAATTCCGGGATGACGGTCGAGCGCCGCGACCATGTCCGCAGCACCTTCTTCTCGTTGCGTGCGTTCATGCCTTCTACCCGGCTTTGCAGGTAGGTATCAACGAACGGACCCTTTTTGGTTGAACGTGCCATAAAATTCAGCTCTCAGCTTTCCACCAGCTACTAGCCCCTTGCCATTAGCCGCTTACTTCGACCTTCGATTCACGATAAACGCGTCTGTCCGCTTGTTGTTCCGCGTCTTGTAGCCGCGGGTCGGCTGGCCCCAGGGCGTGACCGGATGACGTCCGCCCGAAGTCTTGCCTTCGCCGCCGCCGTGCGGATGGTCGACCGGGTTCATCGAAACTCCGCGGTTGTGCGGACGCTTGCCCAGCCACCGGGTGCGTCCCGCCTTGCCAATAGTGATGTTCTCGTGATCGGTGTTTCCCACCTGGCCGATCGTTGCCATGCAATCCTGCGCCACCTTGCGGGTTTCCCCGGAGGGCAGCTTCACCAGTGCGTAATCGCCTTCCTTGGCCACCAACTGCGCTGAACCGCCGGCCGAGCGCACCATCTGCGCGCCTTTTCCCGGCTTCAGCTCCAGATTGTGGATCGTGGTGCCCGGCGGAATATTACGCAAAGGCAGCGCATTGCCCACCAGAATGTCGGCGTCCGGCCCGCTCACCACCTTCTGTCCAACCTTGAGGCCATCGGGCTGCAGAATGTAGCGCTTCTCGCCGTCCGCATAGCTCAGCAGCGCGATGCGCGCGGAACGGTTGGGATCGTACTCAATGGTGCTTACCGTCGCCGGGATACCGATTTTGTCGCGCTTGAAATCGATGATCCGCAGCTTGCGCTTGTGCCCGCCGCCACGAAACCGCATGGTGGTGTCGCCCGAATTGCGGCGGCCGCCGGTACGCTGTTTCGGCTCGACCAGAAGCTTGTACGGCTTGGTCGTGGTGATATCGTCATTCACCATCGTGGTGCGGTACCGCAGCGTCTGGGTTGTCGGTCTGTAAGTCTTGATTGCCATAAAAGCTCTCAGCTCTTAGCCGTCAGCTCTCAGTCTTTTTTACCAACCGCCTCGTTGAAAGCTGACGGCTGATAGCTGATCGCTGCTCTACAAATTCTGTGCGTACTCCGGCATCTTCTCGCCCGACTTCAGCCGTACGTACGCCTTTTTCCAATCCGGACGGTAGCCGGCAAACTTCCCTCGCCGCCGCTCTTTTCCCGGATAGGTCGCGGTGCGCACCGAATGCACCTTGACCTTGAAAATGCTCTGCACCGCTTCCTTGATTTCCGTCTTGGTTGCCTTGGGAGCCACCTGAAACACCAGGGTGTTCTGGTTCTCCTTGATGGCAAGTCCTTTTTCCGTAATCACCGGCCGCCGCAGAATCTGATATGCAGATTTCATCAGGCCACCTCCGCTGCTTTATCATGCCGCGCCCGACGCCGTGGGGCGCGCGCAGCCTTCTTGGGCGCCTTGGCCTCGTCCGGCGAGTGCTGGCGCTTTGACGCTGAACTCTTCAGCGAAGCCTGCAGCTTCTCGATGGCCGGCTGCGAAAAAATCGCCCGGTCATACCGCAGCAGGTGATAGGGATGCACGTCGCTGCCGCTGATCAGCTCAATGCCATCAATGTTGCGCGCACTCAGCTCCAGGTTGCGGTTCTGATGTTTGGGAGCTTCCACCAGCAGCGCCGTGCTGTCGACTTTCAACTTATCCAGCGCCTCGCGGAATGCTTTGGTTTTCACTTCCTTGATGTCAAACGTATTCACCACGATCAGCTTGCCATCAGCGAACTTGGCCGCCAGCGCCGAGCGCAAAGCTCCCAGCAGCTTCTTCCGCGGGAAAGTGTAATCATAGGAACGCGGCTGCGGACCATGGACCGTGCCGCCGTGCCGCCATAGCGGCGAGCGGACCGAGCCGATACGGGCGCGTCCCGTGCCCTTCTGCTTCCACAGTTTCTTCCCCGAACCGGACACGCGCCAGCGGTTCTTGGTGGCGTGAGTTCCGGCGTGCTGACCGGCGCGGTAGTGCTTCACCGCCTCCCACAGCAGGTCTTCGTTCACCGCCCCGAAAACCTCGTCAGCCAGTTCGAGCGTTCCGACCTTGGCCCCGCTCAAATCGTGAATGTCAATTGTTGCCATACCAGTTTTTCCCTAGCTGCCAGCTACTCGCGTCTAGCTAATACTTAACCCTTCTTTGCTGCTCGCTTCGCCGCCTTCAACGGGTCCACCGTCGCGGCGCCGGCAAATCCGCGGCGCTCTCTCGGCGGTTTCTTGGCCTTGGTAATCACCAGATATCCCCCGTTCGGACCCGGCACACTGCCTTCCACTACGAGCAAATTATCTTCTTTGTCCACGCCCAGCACCCGCAGGTTACGCACCGTCACACGGTCGGTCCCCATGTGCCCCGACATGCGCATCCCCTTGAACACGCGCGACGGAAACGCCGACGATCCAATCGAACCGGTAATCTGAAACATCGATCCGTGCGACTTCGGACCGCCGCGGAAATGATGCCGCCTCACTACACCGGCAAATCCCCGGCCCTTGCTGACTCCGACCACGTCAACGAACTTCTCGCCATCGAAGATATCCACCAGCACCCGGCCGCCCGCCTTAATCCCGTCGCCATTGCTGGTGCCATCGTCTTCCAGCGGCACTTCGCGAATGAACTTCACCGGCGGCAGGTTGTGCTTGGCCAAGTGCCCCTTCATGGGTTTGGTCAGCCGCGACTCCTTCACAAACTCAATCAGGCCGATCTGCGCCGACTCGTATCCGTCCTTCGCCTGGCCCTTGTGCTGCGTGATCACGCACGGCCCCGCCTGCAGCACGGTCGCCGGATGCACTTCGCCCCGGTCATCGAACAACTGCGTCATGCCGACCTTCTTGCCCAGAATTCCTGCAACCTTTGCCATTTTCCTTTTTCTCCGTGACCCAGCGTGGCACGTTGGCTATTGGCTGGGGCTTCTCGCTTCAGCGAGAGCTGACGGCTGATAGCTACTTATGTTCTTTCCCGAACGCCTTGATCTCGACGTCCACACCCGCCGGCAGATCGAGCTTCATGAGCGCGTCTACCGTCTGCTGCGTCGGCTCAAGAATGTCGAGCAGGCGCTTGTGGGTACGAATCTCGAATTGCTCCCGCGACTTCTTGTCGACGTGCGGCGAACGCAGCACGCAGTACTTGTTCTTCATCGTGGGCAATGGAATCGGGCCCGCGATCTGCGCGCCAGTGCGCTTGGCGGTTTCGACGATCTCTCCCGTCGACTGGTCCAGGACGCGGTAGTCATACGCCTTTAACCGGATACGAATTCTTTCTTTTCCAATCACTGAGGCTCTCTCTAACCCCTCCCGGCTAATCCGGAAGGAAAGATCTGGCGGCAAGTTGCAAACCGCTGAAAACAGTTTCCTACGTCACAATCTCGCTGATCGTTCCCGCGCCCACCGTGTGCCCGCCTTCGCGGATGGCGAATCGCAACCCCTTCTCCATCGCCACCGGCGTGATCAACTCGATCACCAGGCTCACGTTGTCTCCCGGCATCACCATCTCCGTCCCTGCCGGCATTTCCGCCACTCCCGTCACGTCCGTCGTTCGCAAGTAAAACTGCGGCCGGTAGCCCTTGAAGAACGGCGTATGCCGCCCGCCTTCTTCCTTCGTCAGAATGTACACTTCCGCCTTGAACTTGGTGTGCGGCGTAATCGATCCCGGCTTCGCCAGCACCATCCCGCGCTCCACATCTTCTTTCCCAATACCGCGCAGCAGCAGCCCGGCATTGTCTCCCGCCATGCCTTCGTCCAACTGCTTCTTGAACATTTCCACGCCGGTGACAACGGTTTTTCTGGTCTCGCGGAAGCCCACAATCTCCACTTCCTCGCCCACCTTCACCTTGCCCCGCTCGATTCGCCCCGTCACCACCGTACCCCGGCCCGAGATCGAAAAAATATCTTCAATCGGCATCAGAAACGGCTTGTCCAACTCGCGCGCCGGTTGCGGCACACTCTTGTCCACCGCTTCCATCAGCGCATCCACCTGCTTCTCCCACTTCTCTTCCCCGTTCAACGCGCCCAGGGCCGACAGCCGGATCACCGGCACATCGTCTCCCGGAAACTGATACCCCTTCAGCAACTCACGCACTTCCAGTTCCACCAGGTCGAGCAGCTCGGGATCGTCCACCGCGTCGCACTTGTTCAGCGCCACCACGATGTACGGCACTCCCACTTGCCGCGCCAGCAGCACGTGCTCGCGAGTCTGCGGCATCGGACCATCGGTCGCCGCCACCACCAGAATCGCGCCGTCCATCTGCGCCGCGCCCGTGATCATGTTCTTGATGTAGTCGGCGTGGCCCGGACAATCCACGTGCGCGTAGTGCCGGTTCGCCGTCTCGTACTCCACGTGCGCCGTTGCAATCGTGATGCCGCGCGCCTTCTCTTCCGGCGCGTTGTCGATCGAATCAAACGAACGGAACACGATCTTCGGGTTGTGCTTCTGCAACACCTTCGTGATGGCCGCCGTCAACGTCGTCTTGCCGTGATCAATGTGACCAATCGTCCCTACGTTGCAGTGCGGCTTATTGCGCTCAAATTTTTCCTTCGCCATTTCCGTTTTCCTCAGGGGCTCAAGCCCCGGATGATTTCAACTAAATTCCAATCGCCCCGACCATCACTTTGCCGTGCCCTGCACCCGGGCGATGATTTCCTCCGCAACCGAGCGTGGAGCTTCCTCATACCGCGCGAAGTGCATCGAGTACTCGGCGCGTCCCTGGGTGCTGGAACGCATGTGCGTCGCATAGCCGAACATCTCCGCCAGCGGCACAATCGCCTTGATCACCTGCGAACCGGCGCGGTGTTCCATACCCTCGATGCGGCCGCGTCGCGAGCTCAGGTCGCCCATAATCGCTCCGGCAAAATCTTCCGGCGTAACCACCTCGACCGCCATCACTGGCTCCAGCAACACTGGAGACGCCCTGCGCGCTGCCTCTTTGAACGCCATTGAGCCTGCGATCTTGAAGGCCATTTCATTGGAATCGACGTCATGGTAACTGCCGTCGTACAAAATGGCCTTCACATCCACCATCTCATACCCGGCCAAAACGCCGCCTTCCATCGCTTCCTTGATGCCCTGATCGATCGGCTTAATGTATTCCTTCGGAACCGACCCGCCGATGATTTCATTCACGAACTCGTAGCCCATGCCCGGCTCCTGGGGCTCCAACCGAATCTTGGCGTGACCGTACTGTCCACGGCCGCCAGTCTGCCGGATGTACTTGCCTTCCGCTTCCGCCCTCTTGCGGATGGTCTCGCGGTACGCCACCTGGGGTTTCCCGACGTTGGCCTCGACTTTATACTCACGCATCATGCGGTCGACGATGATTTCCAGATGCAACTCGCCCATGCCGCTGATGATGGTCTGCCCGCTATCGGGATCGGTGTGCACCTTAAAGGTGGGGTCTTCCTGCGCCAGCCTGGCCAGCGCCATACCCATTTTTTCCTGGTCCGCCTTGGTTTTCGGTTCCACCGCAACGTCGATTACCGGAACCGCAAATTCGATCGACTCCAGGGCAACCGGATGCTGCTCGTTGCAGATGGTGTCGCCAGTACTGACGTTCTTCAGTCCCACCACCGCGCAGATGTCGCCGGCGAGAATCTCCTGAATGTCCTCGCGCTTGTTGGCATGCATCTTCAACAGGCGTCCAATGCGTTCATGTCTCTGAGTGCGGGCATTCATCACCGACTCACCAGACTTCAGTTGCCCCGAGTACACCCGGATAAACGTTAACTGGCCAACGAACGGATCGGCCATGATCTTGAACGCCAACGCCGAGAAAGGTTCGTCGTCGGAGGGCTTGCGGGTGACCGCTTCTCCCGGCTTGTTCGGGTTCACGCCGTGCACTT
Source organism: uncultured Acidobacteriota bacterium (assembly GCA_963715675.1). Classification (GTDB taxonomy): domain Bacteria; phylum Acidobacteriota; class Terriglobia; order Terriglobales; family Acidobacteriaceae; genus DASVWZ01. The sequence goes on along the minus strand of OY970265.1, from coordinate 4,475,338 downwards.
CGCCGGCATCCAGGGGAGACGGCAGGTAATCCACCACCGCGTCCAGCAAGGGTTGAATACCCTTATTCTTGAACGCCGTGCCGACGACCACCGGGAAGACTTTCAGGTCAATCGTGGACTTGCGCAACGACGCCCGCAGTTCCTCGGCGGAAATCTTCTCGCCTTCAAGAAACTTGTGGAGCATGTCGTCATCATTTTCCGCCACCGTTTCTACCAACTGGGCATGAAACGCCTCGGCCTTCTTCCGCAGTTCCGCGGGGATCTCTTCGGTGTGATACTCGGCGCCGATGGTCTCATCCTTCCACACAATCGCGTTCATGTTGATGAGGTCGATGACGCCCCGGAACTTGTCTTCCTGGCCAATGGGAATCTGAATTGCGACTGGCTTGGCGTTCAGGCGCTTGCGAAGAGTGTCAACGGCGTGCTCGAAATCGGCGCCCATCTTGTCAATCTTGTTGATGAAGCAGATGCGCGGGACGCCGTATTTATCGGCCTGGCGCCATACTTTTTCCGACTGCGGCTGCACCCCGTGCACCGCGTCAAACACCGCCACTGCACCGTCCAGGACACGCAACGAACGTTCCACTTCAGCAGTGAAGTCCACGTGCCCGGGAGTGTCGATAATATTGATGCGAATGTCCCGCCAGGTGCAGGTGGTTGCGGCGGAAGTAATGGTGATGCCGCGCTCCTGTTCCTGCTCCATCCAATCCATCGTAGCCGTGCCCTCGTGCACCTCTCCGATGCGATGCGTCCGGCCTGTATAGAACAGGATGCGCTCCGTCGTAGTGGTCTTGCCGGCATCGATGTGGGCCATGATGCCGATGTTTCTGCAGCGTTCTAATGGAACTGTTCTGGGCACGACTGTTTACTCGCTCTTTCCGGGCTCCGACTTCCGATTGATTTAGTAATTGAGTAATCGGGTAATTTGGTAATTTGAAACCCAAAACCCGACGCGCCTTGCCAATTCCCCAATTACCCGATTACACAATTACTCAACTCTTCCTACCACCGGTAATGGGCGAATGCCTTATTGGCCTCGGCCATGCGGTGCACATCTTCTTTCTTCTTGATCGACGCGCCACGATTGTTGGCGGCATCGAGCAACTCATTGGTCAACTTGTCGATCATGCCCTTCTCGCCGCGACCTCGCGAGTAGGTAATCAGCCAGCGGATAGCCAGCGACGTACGCCGGTCCGCATTCACTTCCACCGGAACCTGGTAGTTGGCGCCACCCACGCGGCGGGTCTTGACTTCCAGCAGCGGCTTCACGTTCTCCACCGCCTTGGTGAACAGCTTCAGCGCTTCGTCCCCGCCTTTTTCCTGCAAGCGGGTCAGCGACGTATAGACGATGTTCTCGGCGGTGCTCTTCTTGCCGCCCCACATCATGGAGTTGATGAACTTGGTCACCAAGTCTGAGCTGTAGACGGCATCGGCTTCCACCGTCCGCTTTCCGATATGTCCTTTTCGAGGCATGTAAGCTCTTAGCTCCTAGGCTCCTAGCGTCGAGGGCCAACGACCAACGACGAAGGACGAACGACTACTTCGGTCTCTTCGCTCCATACTTCGAGCGGCTTTGCTTGCGGCCTGCCACACCCACCGCGTCCAGCGTCCCACGCACCACGTGATACCGCACTCCCGGCAGGTCTTTCACGCGGCCGCCGCGGATCAGCACAATCGAGTGCTCCTGCAGGTTATGGCCGACCCCCGGAATGTAGGTCGTCACTTCAATTCCATTCGTCAGGCGGACGCGGGCCACCTTGCGAAGCGCCGAGTTCGGCTTTTTCGGGGTTTGCGTATACACACGGGTGCAGACGCCGCGCTTTTGCGGGCATCCTTGCAACGCCGGACTGGCCGTCTTGTACCGCGGCCGCTCGCGGCCCTCTTTCACCAACTGATGGAAGGTAGGCACTCTTTGCTGCTCCTTCGGTGCAAGTCTTCCTCGCACGCAAACGCCCCAGCGCGAAATCCCGCACTCAGGCTTTTCCCTGATTTCAGGGGCTGACCGGCTGTCCGCCAGTCATGAATTCCGCCGCAAAATCACCGGGCGGAAGATTTTCCTTACGGACTTTAGGCTTCCGACGGTGGCGCCAAGCCCGCTTCTACCGGAGGCGCTCCGTTTCGTCAGCTCTGCCCTGCATAGCCCTTTCTCTGGGAAAGGTACGCGCAGGACGTTTCAGCGAGGGCATCTTCAATTTACCCTGAAGACGGATATCTCTACGGCTCAACTGCTCTGCCACGGCCTTTCGCGCGCAGCGTAAGCGCAACGAAGAAAACCAGCCCTCACAGACAAGCCAGAATGAACTCGCGGAACCCTATGAATATAGCAAGTATGTTCCCGATACGTCAACCGGTTGGTTGGAGCAGTGACTGAAGGGTGGCTGGCACCCGCGGCAATCATGCGCAACTGGAAGGGATCACCGCACAACACTGCCATTCCTTGCATCCCATTGTCTGGGAAACTGCGGATTCGTGGCCCCGCTGCCGCCAGCGAGCGGCGGCGGTTGCCGAAACCCGGAGTCACCTTTTACACTAGAAAATTCCTATTTCCAAGACAGTCTCGCCCCTTGCAAACCTTGCGGGCGGGGAGGATGAATGCGCAAGTACGGTTCTGTCGGGTTCGCGGTGGTCGGGCTGGCCATGCTCGTCGGCATTTCAGGTTGTGGCAGCGGCAGTGGGGTCACCACCGTTAATTATCCGGTTCCGGCGAGCATTGGCCTGAGCCCGACCCCGACAGGTTCCATGGAGATCGGTACCACCCTTTCCTTCACTGCTTCACCGGCCAACTCCGCCGGGGCGAGCATCACCGAACCAGTCAACTACCAGTCGAGCAATCCGGCCGTTGTGACCGTCGCGGCCAATGGCCTGGCTTGTGCGGGCAGTTGGGATTCGCTTACCAGCCCGCAGATTTGCACCGCCGGCCGGGTTGGAGTCGCGGAAGTCAGCGCGACGACCCAGGGAGTCACCAGCCCCATCAGCACCGTCTATGTGCATGCGCACATCGATGGCATTACCCTTCAGCCGGCGGCGAACCAGCATATTCTCCCTTGCCTTTCCGCGAACCCGTCACTGAACCAAGCCCTGATTTACGAGGGGCACGCCTTCAGCCGGGGCATCGACATCACCCCCACGGCCGGCCAATTCTCGTTTACTGCCGAAAATGCGAACGTGGCAAAGCTCAGCAATACGGCTCCCGGCTTGGCGAATATGCTGAATGGAGTCTCCCTGAATCAGGTGCAGATTACCGCCGACATGCCGGGCATCACTCCGTTGTATGCTACCGTCGGAAACACCATCAGTTCTCCGGTGTCTTACACGACCTGTCCGGTGCAGTCGATTCGCCTGGCCGTGACTTCATCCACCGGATCGACGCAACAGATTACTCCCACTGTACTGGATACTCTGGGAAACCAACTACTCAATCCGCCTCTGACTTATAGTTCGTCCAACCCTGATTCGGTGAGCGTCAACAGTACTGGCTCGGTTTCAGAAACTGCGGGTATCGGAGGTGCGGCCACCATCGTTGCTTCCTGCACACCCCCCACCTGCAACATCGGGTTTACCCCGTCGCTGCCGATTTATCCGCAAAACGTCGTCACCCAAACGGTAAACAGCGGCTCCACCACTCCATCCGGTACGCTTTATGTCACTAGCACGGGCTGTGCTGGCATCGATGACTGTTTCACGGCGGTGGTGCCCATTGCCTATCCCGCAAACACTCTGGCGTCGAGCGCTGCTTTCGCCGGGGCGCCCAATTCCCTGGTGTTTAACCGCCAGGGAACCCAGGCCTATCTGGGAACGAAGTCCGGTATCCTCTCAGGCGGCCGGGGCCTGATTGTCCTCGGGGCCAGCGCATCTCCGCCGACCCTCTCGCAGATCCCGTCGGCTCCCGGCAAAGTTCTGGCCGCGTCTCCAGATGGAACTCGAGTCATCATCTCCGATACGGTCAACAGCCCAAATCAGGTGTACGTCGTTAATACGTCAAACAGCTTGGACGCCGTCACCTCATATCCCATCACGGGCGCAACCGCTGCGAGTTTCTCCCCGGACAGTCTGAAGGCGTTCCTCGTGGCAGGCAGCAAGCTGTATATCTATTCCAAGTCGGACGCGCTGAAGGCCATCACGCTGGGCGCGCCCGCCACCGATATTGCCTTCCTTACCGAAGGTGCATTCGGCTACCTGGCGGGCGGTTCGGTTACGGGATCGACAACCAACGTTGCCACGGTGTACCGCACCTGCGACAACGGCAAAACCGACACGGTGAGTGGAGCCGCGGTTCCGGCCTTCATCCGCGCCTTGCCAGACGCCACTAAAATGGTGGCATTAGCCCCGCCTAACGTGGAGATGATCGGCGTCACCGCCAGCCCCGTCGGCTGCACGCCTGCCCTCAGCGATGTTCTCTTGTCCCCCTATAATCTGGGCCAGGGCGACTTCAGCCCATCCCTGAAGCAGTTCATCCTCTCCGAAGACGGCACGGCGGCTTACGTTGTGAGTTCGTCGCTCAGCAGCATTCTGGTATTCGGCACCAGTTCCTTGACTTCCAGTTCCATTGCCCTCCAAGGAAACGTCTATCCCGTTCAGGCTGCGCTCACCCCAGACGGCGGACTCCTCTATGTTGCCGCCAGCGACGGAAACGTCCACGTGCTCGATACCCATCTGGGCGCCGATGTCCAGCAGATCGTCTTTCCGCAGAATTTCTGCTTGAATTCCGCGGGCCAGCCGCAGCCGTTCGCCTGCAAACCGGACCTGATCGCAGTGCGGCCCTGAGGAATGGAGTTGGAGCCCTCTTTCCTAAGCTTTTTCCAGGTCGCGGCCTATGCTGTCCAGCACGCCATTGATGAACTGCACCGACTCGGGACTGGAAAACCTGCGAGCGATTTCCAGCGCCTCGTTGATCACCACCGCACGCGGCGTCGCCGGGAAGCCCATCATTTCCGCTACGGCGGCCCGCAGCAGGTTGCGATCCACAGCAGCCATCCGCTCCATCCGCCAGTGCTCGGCATGACGCTCGATGAGCGTGTCGACCTCCGCGGAGCGGTCCGTAGCCACACGAAACAGATCCTCGGCAAAACCCCGCACATCCTCCTGTGCAGAATTGTGCTCGCCCCAAAAAATGCGCCGCACCTGCTCCGGAGTCTGCTTCCCCATGTCAGCCTGAAAGAGCATTTGCAGTACGAGTTCACGGGATTTTCTTCTGGTGCCCATGTGGCCGTTGGTCGTCCGTCGTGGGTCGTTCGCGCATCGCTTGACGGCGGTAGATTCAGTCTACGTCTTTTTGGAGTAAGTAAAGAGTCCTTAGCGCTTTGACTTTGCCGTCAGGGAAGCAGCTTCGCCTCGCGCTCTAACCTTGCGGCAGCCGACGACCAAAGCGACCCAGAGTCTTCAGCGCTTCGATCTGGCTTTCGAGGAGCGGCCGGACTTTCGTCCTTTGGTCTTGCTGTTGCCAGTGACCGGCGACCAACGACCGACGACGGCTTTCTTCAGATTCGCCATCTCCACCGCCGCCAGCGCCGCTTCGAACCCTTTGTTGCCCATCTTCAGCCCGGCGCGATCGATGGCCTGCTCCAGCGTCTCACAAGTCAATACCCCAAACGCGTGGGGAACCCCAGTCTCCTGCGCCGATTGCCCGATCCCCCGCGTGACTTCGTTGACGATCACGTCGTAGTGCGCGGTGTCGCCTCGCAACAGACAGCCCAGGCAGACAATGGCATCATATTTTCTGGTTTCGGCGAGCGCCCGCGCCACCGATGGAATCTCAAAGCTGCCCGGCACGCGAACCACCCGAATCTCTTCTTCTGCGGCCCCCGCCCGGCGAAGACCGTCCAGCGCGCCCGCCAGCAGCCGCTCGGTGATAAACGCGTTGAACCGGCTGACCACAATCGCAAACCGCTTGCCCTGCGCGCTGAGTCCACCTTCGGTTGCGGCCGCGGGTGGCCCCGGCTCTCCGTGGACGGTCACAACCATTTCTCCCGGCAATTCGAGAGAGAAACTGCGGCCGGAATCCGAAATCGCATCCGCCAGCACCTTGAACATCATCTTCTGCGCAATCGCGAACACATCATCCGGATTGGTCACTTCCAGCACCACCAGCCGGGCAACATCCTTCAGCCGGTCGATCACTTCCGGCGCATACTTCGGCGGAAGCGTGTTGACGCTCAGCAGGCCCAGGGGCGCGGACAGAACCGCCGAGCGGTCCGCGCTCTGCTCGGTCGCCACTCGCTCAAAGCCAATTGCCGAAAAAAACTCGACGAGCTTGCGGAAATCTTCTGTCTTGCTGGTGTATCGTCCGATATGAATGGATTTCAGCATGAACCTTAGTCGACGATGTAGACGCGGGCGTCCTTGCCCGTGCGGGATCCAACTTCGAATCTGTACTTAGTCAGAATATCCTCAGTTCTTCTCCGTGTCTCCGTGGTGGATCTGCCGTTGATCCCTGTGAATCCGCGAAAATCCGTGGCCACGCTCTACCGGCCTTTGAACTGCGCAGTCCGCTTCTCCAGAAACGCCGTGGTGCCCTCTTTCTTGTCTTCGGTCGCGCAGCACACGCCAAACAGCGCGGCTTCCAGATACAGTCCTTCCGCCAGCGTCATCTCCATGCCTTTGTTCACCGCTTCCATCGCGTACTGCACGGCGAGCGGAGCGTTGGCGATGATTTTCTGCGCGATGGCTTCGGCCCGGGGAATCAACTCGGCCGCCGCTGTAACTTCGTTCACCAAACCAATCCGATGCGCTTCCTGTGCCGTGATCATTTCCCCCGCCAGCAGAATCTGCATGGCGACGCCCTTACCGACCAGGCGTGGCAGGCGCTGCGTGCCGCCGTATCCCGGCATGATTCCCAGCTTCACTTCGGGCTGCCCGAGTTTGGCGTTATCGCTGGCCAGGCGGAATGTGCACGCCATGGCGATTTCGCATCCGCCGCCCAGCGCGAAGCCGTTGATGCAGGCGATCACCGGCTTGCCCAGGTTTTCAATCAAATCGAGAACCGATTGCCCCTTGTGGGTATATTCCTTGCCGCTCACCGCGTCGTGCTTGGAGAGTTCGCCGATATCAGCACCGGCGATGAACGCTTTCTCGCCCGAACCGGTCATGATAGCTACGCGGATCGACGGGTCGCTCTTGATATCGGTAAAGGCCGCGCGCAGCTCTTCCATGGTCGCCATGTTCAGCGCGTTGAGCACCTTCGGCCGGTTGACGGTGACGTAAGCAATGGAGTTTTTCTTTTCGAGAAGTATATTTTCGTAGTTCATAGATTTGTGCCAGTCGGCGATTAGTGCTCAGAATTTCTCAACGCCTTCCAACAGCGGCGTGGTATACCCCCTTGGTGGGATCTTCCCCAATTTTCGCATTTGATCGTCTTGGGCAACTCTATCACCAAAGGCTCCAACAAAAATCGGGTGGGGAGCTTGAAGGATCGAAGTGCATCCTCCCTCCAGAAATACGCCCGTGTCTCCGAGCATCGTCATGCCAGGACCGGTACAAAGCTTTCGGAAGGAGATGGCTGCGCTGTAGTTCGCCAAGCTCCAGACATAAGCGGCATTTGTCAAACATCGCGGACCTGTTTATCCCACTCACCATCGATAGCTCTCGGCCTGCTATAATTGTATAGCAGGAGCAGACAACATGCTTGCCATTCGCCTTCCAGAGAAAATCGAGAAGCGCCTGGACCGCCTCGCCAAGCGCACCGGCCGTACCAAGACATATTACGCCCGCGAGGCTATCCTAGAGCACCTTGACGACCTGGAAGACATCTATCTGGCCGAGAAGCGTCTCGCAGAAATTCGCGCCGGGCGCGTTCGTACGGTTCCGCTCGAAAAAGTAATGCGCCGTTATGGCCTCAAAACAAAAGTGGACGATTGAGTTCGACCCTGCCGCTCAGCGAGAACTCAACAAACTGGACAAGCCGATTGGTCGCCGCGTCTTGAAATTTCTGTACGAGCGCGTCGGCAAACTTGACGATCCCCGAACCATCGGCCAGCGGCTTCAGGGCACGCTTAGCGAATTCTGGAGATACCGCGTCGGCGACTACCGCCTGCTCTGCTCCCTGGAAGACGACCGGCTCGTAGTGGTGGTCCTCCGCATCGGCCACCGCCGGGAAGTCTATTCACGGTAACTGGACGAGAAAAGGTTCTTTGCCAGTCTCGCGTCCTGTGTCGCCGACTAGGAGGACCGTCACAAATCAGCTAATTCAAAAGCCACCAGCCCGACTTTGCCGTCAGAAAAGGCATGGTTCCGGCAACGCACCTTGGCATGAGGGGGAAAGCCCCAATGCTCGTCCCCGGGCTCGTCATCCACTGTAATCTCATAGATGTCACTCGACAGACACTCCGCGTGGACTGGCCGCCAGCAATCAACGCCCTCTTCTTTCAGCGGAATGAAAATGACTTCGCTCATGGCCGATTTTCTTGGCTTCTCCCGGTGCCTCGGTGTCTCTGTGGTAAAACAAATCCGTGTTCATCCCAGAAATTCGTGGCCCGGAAGTTATAGCTTATTCGCCTTCGGATTGTTCGGGTCCGAATAATCATAGAACCCCTTGCCTGACTTCCGTCCATACCAGCCCGCCATCACCAGCCGCTTCAGCAGCGGAGGCGAGGCAAATCGGCGTTCTTTGAACTCGTCGTACATCACGTGCGTGATGTAGTAGGTCGTATCCAGGCCGACGAAATCGAGCAGGGTAAACGGCCCCATCGGATATCCGCAGCCCAGCCTCATCGCGTTGTCGATGTCTGCGATCGAGCCCACGCCTTCTTCGTACGCACGGATCGCATCCAGCAGATACGGCACCAGCAGCCGGTTCACGATGAATCCGGTCTTATCGCTGGTGCGCACCGGAACCTTGCCCAGCCTCTTGCCAAATTCGTAAGCGGTGTCGTAGACGTCATCCGCGGTGGCAATGGTCCGCACGACTTCGACGAGTTTCATCAGAGGCACCGGATTAAAAAAATGCAGCCCGATAAATCTCTCCGGACGCTGGGTTGCCGTCATCAGCTCGGTAATCGAAATCGACGAAGTGTTCGAGGCAAAGATCGCATCCTTCTTCACGATGCCGTCGAGCGCGGCGTACATCTTTTTCTTTTCGCCGAGATTCTCGATCACAGCCTCAACCACAATGTCGCAGCCCGCAAGGTCCTGCATGTTGGTCGTGCCCTTGAGCCGCGCGCGAATGGCGTCTTTTTGCTCCGCCGTGATGCCGCCTTTTTCGACCGGGCGCTCGGCGAACTTGGCCAGCGATTTTTCAATCCCCGCAAAACCCTTGTCGAGAAACTTCTGCTCAACTTCAAGCACTGTGACTTCGAATCCCGCCATCGCGCTCACCTGCGCAATGCCCGATCCCATAAGCCCACAACCAAGTACTCCGACTCTCTTGATCTCCATGATTGCTCCCGAAGAAAATATTGCCACGCATTGCACGGATTATCACAGAGAAAGAACTGAAATGTTTGCTTTCATCCGTGTGATTCGTGCGAAAAACTAGTTCAAGCTCTCCACAATCATCGCGATGCCCTGCCCGCCGCCAATGCACGCGGTCGCCAGGCCGTACTTCTTCTTTCTGCGATGCAGTTCGTAGAGCAGCGTAATCACCAGCCGCGTGCCGGTCGCGCCCAGCGGATGTCCGAGCGCAATCGCGCCGCCGTTGACATTCACTTTTTCGCGGTCCAGGCCCAGCTCTTTCTCCACTGCCAGGTACTGTGCCGCGAATGCTTCGTTCACTTCAATCAGGTCGATGTAGTCCAGCGTCAGCCCGGCCTTTTGCAGCGCGATCTTGGTTGCCGGCACCGGTCCTCGGCCCATCAGTTTCGGATCGACCCCCGCAATGCCCCAGCTCACAATGCGCCCCATCGGCTTTAGACTGCGCTTGGTCGCTTCCACCAGCGACATGATGACCACGGCCGCGCCGCCGTCCACAATTCCGCTCGCATTCCCCGCCGTGACCGAACCGTTTTTCCCAAAGGCCGGCTTCAACTTCGCCAGCCCCTCCATCGTGGTCTGCGGACGGCGATGATCATCCTCGGTAAACATTTCGCCACTTGGCTCGCCCTTGCGGTCCTTGAGCGGCACCGGAACCAGTTCCGCCTGGATGCGTCCTTCTTTATACGCGGCGTCCGCCGTCTGCTGCGAGCGCAGCGCGAATTCATCCTGCGCCTGCCGCGAGATGCTCTGCTGCTCGCCGTAAAGCTCAGCAGTGTTGGCCATGTACAGCCCGCAATAGGTATCGAGCAGCGCAACCATCAGCGAGTCTTCCATCTTGCCGCCGGGAGCCAGCGTGAAGCCGTCGCGTCCGCGGATCACGAACGGCGCCTGCGACATGGCCTCCATACCGCCCGCCAGCACGACATTGGCTTCACCCAACTGAATCATCTGCGCCGCATTCACCATCGCCTGCATGCCCGACCCGCATAGCCGGTTCACGGTAAGCGCGGGCGTCTCGATCGGCAGCCCGGCGCGCAGTCCCACGTGGCGCGCGCCGTACAGCGCGTCCCCGGAAGTCTGCTGCGCATTGCCAAAGACGGCATGATCGACCTCTTTGGGATCGACTCCCGCACGCTCCAACGCTCCTTTGGCTGCCACCGCCCCCAACTCTTGTGCCGTAAAGTCTTTCAATTTGCCGCAATAACGCCCGAAGGGCGTGCGTGCGCCACTTATGATTGCAATCTCGCCTGGCTTCAACATGAGTTTCCTGGAATGAGGGATTGAATGATTCGATCATTGACTCATTGAGTCATTGGTGCATGAATTCAATCACTCCATGATTGAATCACTCAATGATTCGATGAGTCAATTCCTAGGCCACGGCTGCGGCCGCGATGGAGGCTTCTAATCCAACAATTTTTCCCGGGCCTTGGCCCACGGAAGAATGGAGCGCCTGCTCGGCCCGATTGATCACTTCGGTGACGATATCCACGGGGTCATACTCGGTTCGCAACACTGCCTGGGCCAGACCGGCATTAAAACGCAGGGCTTCCGCGCCCTCGGGCAGCTTCACCTGAGCCAGCAGCCTCTGCAACTTCTCCGCTGCCATCACCGCTTCCCGTGCGGCGGTCTCGCCCAGCACGATGGCAATGGTTGCTGTCTCGTAGCGGAAGGCCAGATCGTTTTGACGGATATTGCCGGCAAACAATTGCCCGATCTGCTGCATGGTGCCTTCCAGCCCGGATTCCCCAAGCTCTTTCAGCATGGCTGCCTTCTCGCCGAACCGCATGAGCAGCACGGTCAGCGGCGTGCTCTGTTGGAGGTTGCGCTTGGTTTCCGCCATCAACAGGTCGAGATACGAAGCTCGTTTCAACAATCCGGAGCGCTCATCGGTGACCGAAAGATTCTTGACCAGTTGCCGTAGTCCTGCGTTATTGGTGGCGATTACGATCTGGTCGCTGATGGTTTTCAGCACTACCGCATCGTTCGGGTTCCAGGTCCGCGCGGTGTTGTGCATGAGCAGCAGGATTCCCGCCTGGTCGGGGCCGTCCGTCATGGGCACCGCCAGCAATGAGAATGCGGACATCTGGCCCAGCAACTCGCGCACACTTTGCAACTCGGCGGCGGCCTGCGTGTCGGCAACCGCCAGAGTTCCGCGAGCCATGGCAACCTCGTGAACAGCGGCAATCACTTTTTCCAGCGGGTCTGGGCCGGCCGGCTCATAGTCCCCGCTGCAGTATTGTTTCAGGGTCGTGGTTCTTGACCCCGGCTTGCGCATGGCCACAATGCAGCGGGTCACCTGCCATTGGGCGGCGATTTCCCGCGACGCGGTCGTCAGAACCGCATCCGCATTCCCCTGCCGGTAGAGCTTGCGCGTGATCTCCGCAACTTTTGTGAAACTGCTTACGTCCGTGGGCTGAGGCTGCGGCGGAAGCGCGGCTGCAACCGGCGCGGCCGGGGCGGAGACCGAGGCCGCAGCCCCGGTCGGCATCTGAGGAGACGAACCTGCGTACTGCGGCAGAACCCCGGCGGTCAGGTACAACTGCTGCAGCGCCGTATTGCGTTCTTCTTCGTGCGGGAAAAGTTCCTGGATGCGTTGCAGCCGCTCCATCGCCTTCGACCGCATGCCATACTGTACGAGAATTTCCGCTTGCAGCATCAAATCCTGCAGCGCCGCCGCTCCCAGCATGGTGTCGGCATTGCGCACCGGCGCGGTCGTCGACTCCGACATGCTCGAGAATCGCGACGAAACCACCTTGAACCGGTTGTCGTCGATCTTGCCCCGCAGCATCTCCAAACGCTTCTGATGCCCGGTTTCGTAAGCATCAATTTCCGCCGCCCGGTCCAGGCAATCGGCCGCTTTCGGAAAGTTCCCGGTCTGGTAGTACAGATCGAACAATTGGATTAACGTCTGGCAGTAGTCTGCTTCGCGGTTCGAAGCGTTGAACTGCTCGCACATGAACTCAAGCATTTCCGCCGATGCCCGGTGCTTCGTCAGAATCTCCTGCATCATGGAAAGGAACGCCCGGCGATCGCCCCGCCGCCGCTGGAAATCCTCAAGCTTTCGCGCCAGTCTCACCGCGTCCTCATCCTGCATCGCGTCGATATAGAGAGCGATCAGGGTGGCGATCTCCTGCACGCGTGACGGTGGGTTGTCTTCGAAGAGTCCCCAGATCACGGGTTCTGCATCCGTCAGCCGATTGGTGCTCAGCAGCGACTTGGCAAAGACCTCGCGCAACTCCTCCGGCGCGCCGCCGGCAATGACTTGGGTTTCCAGTACGAAGATCGCGGCGCCGGCTTGCCCTTGTTCCAGCAGGCTCTTCCCGTAGGCCAGCGTAATTGCCGGGTCGGCGGGATCTTCCGAATAGGCTCGCTCAATCCATTGGGCGGGCGCGCCGCCTGACATCTGCGCCAGTTCCGCAACTTTCAGGAACGCTGCGGCAGCAGCCTTCCCATTGCCCAACTCCGACGAAAGTTCGCCCAGCCGCGTGTAGTTCTTTTCGCTGGGATCCAGCGCCAGGATCCTTTCCAGCACGCCCAACGATTCCTGTTTCCGTCCTTGCTTGGTCACTTCCTGGAAGGCGCTTTCGTAGTTTTCCAGCGCCAGCTTACGATTGGATCGTTCCAAAAGTTGGGCGAACCGTATTTTCTGGTCCCAGGTGGGATTTACGAATCGTGCCAACTTCTTATAGGTCAGGCTGGCGCGAGTGGCGTCCCCGGCTTCCACCTGCCGCTCGAACATCTCCCCCAGCAGTTTCACCGCCGGCGGAATCCGTTGCAAGGAAAGGCAAAGATCGGCTGCCATCTGGCAGACCGCTTCATTCTCCGGTTCCGCCGCCAGTACCTGCTGATATTCTTCCAGCGCCTCGGCGGGCTTTCCCTTTTGCAGCAGTTTCTCGGCACGCTCCACGCGTTTGTTGATCTCGGTCCGGTCCATTCGCTTGGTCGGTTCGGCCATAATATTAAAGACAGGGATACGCGCGGAGTAGCCCATAAGAATTCTAGGAGTCTGGTTCCTTCCCCAGCAACGAAGTACACCCCGGCGCGATTACCATGGTCACCCAGGCAACAAACACTTTGGATATCATTCTCTTCTCTCACCATTTCCGCTTTCGCAGCAGAACTGTAGAGGGACTGTCGGCCACCGACCGGGACTTGCGGGCAGGTGTCTGTTTACAATCCCATAAAATGACTCCAACGGGCAGAAAGGCATACCCATGAAAGTTTCATGGTCTCTGACTCTGATTGCCGCAGTTCTTCTTCCAGTCTCTTTAGCCGCTCAAGCACCCGCTGAATGGCACGATGACTTGGCAGACCACATGGCCGGTACCTGGAAGTTGGAAGGCCAGGTCATGGGACGCGACGCACACCACGAAGTGCGCGCCGACTGGGTGCTGAATCACCAGTTTCTTCGCATACAGGAAAAAACGGCCGCCGGCGCGCCGATTACAGAGCGGCATTATGACGCTCTCTGGCTCCTCGGTTATGACCCGATCAGCGAACGCTACGTGCTACACCTTATGGATATCTTTGGAGGCCGGTATTCGGAGACCCTCGGTTACGGAACCCGCGACGGCAACCAGATCCGTCTTGTCTTTGAATATCCTGATGGCGCTTTTCATACAACCTATCGCTGGAATCCTGACAAAGACACCTGGGAATGGCTGATGGAACAGAAGGACAAGGACGGCAAGTGGACCCCCTTCGCCGACTTGCGCCTCACCCGGGCCACATCTCCGTAGCCGGCTGATCACGTCCTACGCAGCGACGGTTCGCGCGTGCTCCTGGTATTCCGCTTCCGATTCGTGCGGCAGCAGAACCCACAGACTATAGATCCCCAGCGCGGTGCCGAACGGGATGTTGAACAACGCCAGGAACGAGAGAACGATCGTCAGAATGCGCGCCCACGGCTCGCGTTGCAGCAATCCCCACCCCGCCAGAAACCCCGCTGCCGCTTTGGCCACGATCAGCACTCCGATGAAACTCAAGAAGGTGGGCAGCCATCCAGTCACTTCCGCCGGCATATCGGGCAAATGAAGGAACAGGGTGTGCGCCAGAACATACAGCACCACGCCGCCGACCGCATTCAGCGCCGAAAGTGCCAGCCACAGAATTCCAAGAAGCCGCACATGTTCGTTCACCCGGCTGCGCCGCGGATATGCCAGCGCCGCTCCCGAGAACTCCCGGCCACAGCTGCTGCAGAACCTGTGATCGGACTGCACTTCTGTGCCACAACGGTCGCAGAACATAATTCTCCTTGCCCTTCTGCATCAACATACGGAATCTACCGCGTCTTTGTTCCCCGGCAAAGACAATTCGAGTTCTCGGGGACGACTGCGCCAAAACAAAAAAGGCCGCCCGGCAACAGGGCGGCCTCTTCTTCAAGGGAGAATAGTTCTAACGGAGGTGAAACCGTCAAAACTTTCTGGCGAAATCTTATGAGCCGCCAAGGGGGGTGTCAAGATTTTTTTGTGAAATAAATATCTTTATTTTCAATGATTTGCAAAGATAGTGAACACCTTCGTGTACTGCTTCATTGTGAGACAAAAACCCGTCGGAAACGCCTAAACCGTTTTGATTGTGGAATTTACGCTTAGAGGAGGACTTTTTGCCGTCTCCTCCGACAGGTGCAGCGAGATGAAACTGGCCTCGTCCCGCTTGCCGAAAATTCGCTCCGGCAATAGCTGTCGGATGAGCACGCGCAACCATCCGAAGGCCAGTCCTGCGATCAACGCGAACCCAATTACGATGCCGCAGAGATAAATGATGTTCACCAACAGGTTCGCAATATTGTCCCGCTTGGTGAAATAAGTATTCTCGTTCCACGTGACGTTAGCGTCGTAATTCACCGAAACCAGTAGCGACTTTGCTTCACTCTCCGAAAGCGGTCCGGTGGCGATCACCACGATGGGGCCGGTGCGTTTGTCCAGCAACGTCCCGGCGCTGGCCAGCATTGCAGACGATGGCGAATTCGGTTGCCGCGCAGCCTCGATCCGGCGCAGGTGCTCACCGGCAATCTGCGGCGTCGGATACGAAATCAGAGTGAGCGTGGCTTCGCCGCCCGCACTCGTGTAGTTTCCCAGCACGACTTCCGCACCGGCGTTGAAGTCGACCAGCTCCGCCGGCAAAGGCGCGCTCACTTTTTCAAGCGTTACCGGCCCCAGCACATACTTCGCCGAGTTCTTCACATAGGACTGCTTGGGCAGGTACGCCGGCAGCCCCGGCAAATTCTGCGTGACGCCTGCACCCAATGGCAGCGCATTCGAAAGCTCGCGCAGTTCCGCTGCCGACATGGCAGACAATCTCTGAAAAAATGCGTCCACCAGGATGTTTCCGCGGTAAAACAAAACCCGTTCGTTCAGCGACGCAGCCTGGTCCGGGATCTGCTCCACCAACATCTGCGGCATCTTGTAATAGGTGAAGGCTCCGTATGCGCCACTGGCATCGCCGAAGCGAGCGGCTTTGAGCGTGAGCTTGCGTCCGTCATCCCGGGTGTAGGTTGCGCTTTCAAAACCGGTAAGGCCGTACTCCTTGAGCACCGTGCCGTTCACCGGATCGGCCACCGCTGGGTCGGTGCTCGCGCTGACGGTGCCGGAAAGCTGCCAGCCGGCGAACTGTTTAGGCAAAATCGGAGAAGCGGATGCGCCAGGCGTATGTTCCCCGGCCAAGCACGCCGCAGCAAGCAGCGTAACCACGACCGAGACGCGGAAAAATCGGGAAAACATCATGCGGATAAGTCGTCGATGTAGGCACGCACGTCCTCGCCCGTGCAGGACCCCCGTTGACCTTCACCCTCAACCAGACTCCTCTTAGCATGATTAGACTACAGGCCGCTGAGAAAAGTTTCCAGCCCCGCGGTTGATGCCTGACGCTGGCCTAGCTTCGCGTCCATCTTTTGAACGCTATCCAGGACATCACTGCACCCTTGTAACTCTTGTCCTTGCGGCCCAGCGCGTTCCGGCGTACCTTTTACCTTACCTCGAATCGTGTGAGGTTCGTCATTTTGCCTAATCCAAGCAAGCGATCCGCCCTAGGTTTCGCGATTAAGGCGTTGCTGGTTTACGTAGTGCTGAGTCCAGCCTTCGCTACCGGCGGCACCGAGCCGGAGGGAACTCGTTTTTCACCAGACGCCGCGGCTTTGTATCAGCGCGTGTCGCAAGTGGCCTCTCCGGCCGGTGCCGATGTGCTTTTTCTCGATGACGAGGAGACTCTTGTCTTCGACGCTGAAGGGAGAGCAGTCCGTTCCCGATATGTTCTATATAAGATCCTCACGCAGAGAGGCGCTGAGGGTTGGGCCGACGTCTCCTTCAGTTGGGAACCTTGGCGCGAGGAGCGCCCCAGCCTCCGGGCCCGCGTCATCACTCCAGATATTGCAGTGCATCCTCTCGACGAACGGACCATCACCGATGCCCCCGCGAAAGAGAGTGAGGACAACGTTTTCAGCGACCGTCGGGTACTAAGAGCGCCTCTGCCCGCCGTCGCGCCCGGCTCACTCGTGGAGGAAGAGCAGATTTCCAGGGAGAACGCACCCTTTTTCGGTGCGGGCACTGTGGAGCGCTTCTACGTCGGCGGCACTGTGCCGGTAGAACGTACTCGCCTGGTACTCGACGCCCCTGCAGCGCTTCCAGTTCGCTATCAGATCCACTTACTTCCTGACCTGAAGCCGCAGCGGGACGAAGCTGGGGGCCGGGTGCGCATCACCTTCGACTACGGACCGATGGACTTGCTCGACAACCCTGAGCCCGAACTGCCGAGCGATATGCCTGCCTATCCCAGCATTACTTTCTCCACCGGAGAGTCGTGGCGCCAGGTTGCCGAGGAATATGGCAAGATCGTGGACAAACAGATCGCTGGTGCGGACCTCAAGTCTCTGGTCGGCAAGCTGATTGCGGGGAAAGATTCTCGGGACGAGAAAGCTGCGGCGATCCTCCAATATCTCAACCGGGAAGTCCGATATACAGGAGTCGAGTTTGGCGAGTCCGCTTTGGTACCCCATTCCCCGAGCGAAACCCTCGCCCGGAAATACGGCGATTGCAAGGACAAAGCCTCCTTATTGGTGGCGATGCTGCGTGCCGCGAATATTCCCGCGTATGTTGCTCTGCTCAATGCCGGGAACCGGGAAGACATCGCTCCCGATCTCCCCGGCATGGGAATGTTCGATCATGCCATCGTCTATGTTCCCGGCAGTCCGGCCCTTTGGATTGACGCCACTGACGAACATGCCAGACTTGGTGAACTCCCCATCGGCGACCAGGAGCGCCTCGCTCTCATCGTGCGGTCCGACGTTAACGCGCTAGTGCGAACGCTGGCCACTTCTTCCGCAGACAATGCGCTGACTGAGAAACGAGAAATTTACCTGGCAGAGAACGGTCCAGCCCGGATTATCGAAACTTCGCAGCCCCACGGAAGCAGCGAGTCTTCATACCGCCGTTCTTACGCTGATAAACAAAACAAAGCTGCCAGGGACGAACTGACCAACTACGTTAAGTCACAATATCTGGCAGAGAAACTCGACCGGATGGATCGTTCCGATCCCAATGACCTCTCGAAACAGTTCGAACTGGTGCTTGAAAGCGATCGCGCCCGGCGTGCGGTTACCGATCTGAACATCGCTGCCACTGCCATCCGTTTGGAGGGTTTATTTAGCCGTCTTCCTTCCGACCTGCGGCAACACGAAGAGGAGGACGACAGCAAGACTGACAAGGACAGCGGTCAGAAACCCAAGAAAAAGCGCACCGCTGACTACCAACTGCCCGAAGCGTTTGTCACCGAGTGGCACTACACCATCGTGCCCCCGGCAGGTTTCCGGCCCAAGCCTCTTCCGGCGAATGCGCAACTTTCCCTCGGTCCTTCCATTCTCACCGAGGAGTTTTCAGGCGATAAGGATGGGGTGGTTCACGCCACTCTACGATTCGATACCGTAAAGCGCCGGATGACCGTCTCCGAAGCTGCCGAGTTACGCGACAAAGTCTCGCAACTCATAGCCGGGGAGGCGATTCTCATCTATTTTGAACCGATTGGACAGACCCTGGTCAGCCAAGGCAAGGTTCGGGAGGCGCTGCTGTCCTATCGTGAGTTGATCGCGCTTCACCCCAAAGAGGCGGTTCACCATCTGCAAGTTGCAGAAACCCTTCTTGCGGCGGGGCTGGGTGAGGCAGCTCGCGCCGAGGCCCAGACTGCGGTCAAACTGGAGCCAACTTCGGCTTTGGCCGAAAAAACGCTGGCCGAAATCCTCGAATACGACTTGGTCGGGCGCAAGTTTCGGCCCGGTAGCGACTATGGGGGTGCTGAAGCCGCGTTTCGGTTAGCCGAAACGCTGGACCCGGACGACAAAGCCACGGTTGGAAACCTCGCGATTCTCCTCGAGCACAACCGTTGGGGATTGCGCTATGGACCCGGGGCGAAGCTGAACGACGCCGTAGCCGAGTACCGCAAGCTCACCGCCCAGAAGCTGGCAGAACTGGGCTTGCAGAACAACCTTCCCTTTGCGATGTTTTACGCTGGGCAGTTCTCCGACGCGCAGAAAAACGCGCAGAGCTTGAACCCCCAGCCGATTGCCTTGATCGTCGCGTGCGAGGCTGCCCTCAGAGGCTCCGAGGCCGCCCTCGCGGAAGCCAAGAGGCGCACAGGCGGAGAACAACAACTCAAACAGATCGCGGAAGCGGCCGGCGAAATGCTGATCAATCTTCGCAAATATCCTCTTGGCGCCGACCTCGAAGAGGCCGGCGCGTCGGGAGCCAACGCCTCCGACACTGTCGCCTTCGCTGCCCTCTATCGCAAAACCCAGCCGCACGAACAGCTCGTCTTCCCGGACGATGCCACGGGTGCCGCGATGCGCTTCGAACTGCTCACCGACGATCCCGATCTGACTCTCGACCGCTTGCGTTCGATGACCAGCCGCAATGGCCAGGCCAGCTTGGCCACTCAGGAAAACCTGGAGTCGTTTGTCAAACAAGAGAGACACACACTGAGCAGTAAAGCACGAGAGGGCCAGTTTCCGGATGTTGGAGTGGATATCTCTCTTACCAGGGCGCAACCAAAGGCCCAGGGGAATGATGCAACAGGATACAAGATCACCCTCTGGGGCTCCGCCAGCTACAAAAGCGCCATCTATGTCGTCAAGGAAGATGGCCGCTACAAGATCCTGGCTACTTCCCGATTCCCCGCTCCCGTTGGTTTGGAAGTGCTCGATCGGATTAACGCCAGCGATCTCGCCGGGGCTCGCGTACTGCTCGACTGGTTGCGGGAAGATCAGCATCTTGCCGGCGGCGACGACCCTCTCGCGGGCGCCGCCTTTCCGAGGTTCTGGACGAAGGGAAAAGACGGAGATATGGCCGCGATCAAGCTTGCGGCTGCCTCGGTCCTGACGGCCTATGAACAAACCGCCGCGCAGGGCGTCGCTGTCCTGGAGCCGGCCAGGAACTCCGCGCGCGACGACTCAGAAAAGCTCAACATCTTACTTGCCTTGCTCAATGGTTACGCCAGTCTCAACCAGTACGAAAAGACTCTTGTGGTTTGTACAGATCTGGCAAGACAATATCCGGAGTCAGAGCGGATATTTCGCGCCCAATCGTTCGAGTTACAGGCACTGGGTCGGTTCGAAGAAGCAGACAGACTCGCGCTGGACCGGCTACGGCGCATTCCGGGCGATGTCGCTGCCATGCGCAGACGGGTCTGGGGCGCGACACTGGCAGGAGATTATGTTAAGGCGCACGCTCTCGATCAAAACATCATCGACGAAGGAAAAGCCGAGCCCCAGGACCTGAACAGCACCTCCTGGCACTCGCTCTTTATCGGAAAAGTCGAACTCGCTGATATTGAGGACGCTCTCAAAGCCGCTCAACTGAGCAAGAACGATGCTGCCACCTTGCACACTTTGGGTTGTGTTTATGCTGAGGTTGGAAAGACCAAAGAGGCGCGCGAAGTACTTGTCCAGGCCATGGATATCCTGAACCTTGATGAGCCCGATGAGAATTACTGGTATGCTTTCGGACGCATCGCAGAGCAATATGGCGAGCGCGATGTCGCCCTCGCCGGCTATGCCAAAGTCACCAAGCCGAAAAGGGCAGTCGACATTCCCGGCTCGACCTACTACTTGGCGCAAACCCGGCTGCAAGCGTTGCGTGGTGAAAGGCAGTAAGGGCGGTTGCCATCCTGAACGGCGCGTTCTGTGCCACGTTCAGGGTGGGGGTTTCCCTTCGTCAAATCTCTCGCGCTGCGTTGTGACGAATTGGGACCTTGGCATCCCCCCAGCTTTCTGGATTTTGCCTCTAGCCCCGATGGGTTCTAAATTTTAGCGGGAAAATGTCCATCACGGCGTCAACCCATTAAGGCGACGTCATCGCGCGGGGTGTGCCAGCAGGCGCAACCCTAGCGCACGCCGGATCCCTCGCCCCGCTGGTGGAAGCCGGGTGCCCATTTCTCGCGTTCGGTGCGAGAAGTGGGCCCTTGGCCGCCGCCAGCAGAAGACCGACACGGGCGGCACGGTACACAGCTTTGTCTTTGATGGGAATCAGCCCTACACCGAGTTCACTCCGGGCTTTACCCGGCAAACCGGCGGATTCTATACTTACGCCAACGGCACCACCTATTTCAATCGTGCCGACAACCTCACCATGCCGCGCCTCAGCACCGACTACACCGGGACGGTCCAGCGCACCGAAGGCGTGCTCATGGGTCCATTTGGCGACAACTTTACCGAGACTCTCAGCACCCTCGACTTCACCGGTTTTGCCGGAGGCTTCTGGGATTCGGAAAACAACGGCGAACACTTCGGGGCCCGCGAGTATCAGAATACGCATGGCGCTTGGCTCTCCCCCGACCCGGCAGGGCTGGCGGCGGTGGACATCACCAGCCCGCAGACCTGGAACCGGTATGCCTACGTGATGGACAATCCGACGAGCTATATTGACCCGTCGGGGCTGTTCATGTGCGACCCGGATTGGGGACTCTGTCACGGAGTCGTATACGTCAATGGAGTGGCCTCTGTATCTTTCACCTTCGATTCGTTCGCTGGCTTGGCTGGCTTGGGATTGGTTAACCCGGTGTGGCACGACGCAACCTATAAGTATGTGTATGACGACAAAACTCTGGTGAGTGAAGGCTACTGGTCATTTGACTTTGTCAATAGCAGCGGTGGCGCAAACAACCCGAAGCCCGTTGTGGCACCGCAGCCCCCTCCCAAACAACCCTGGCCGGCTCAGAGTCACAAATATAGTGATTTCGTGCTGTGCACTGTAGGCACGGAAATTAACGACATGCTTGGCAACAAGGGCAAGACGGAGATTGCCCGGAACTCCGTTGAAAGTTAGCGACTCTCGACCGTCATAGGTTACGCAACCTTTCCTTGCTCGGCAACCGTCTTCTTAGAAACCGCGTTGGCTAGCGCAGTCAATAGCTGGGGAATCTCCCGATATCCCTGCACTTTGCGGAACTGGCGCTCGGCCACCAGCAGGCCCGAGCCGACCCAACGCTCGATGTGGTCTCCCGCCCGCCAGCGTTTCACGTTGCGGCAAACCGTTTCCACGATGGAGAAAGCTGACTCGATCACGTTGGTGCTCGCCAGGGTGCGGCGCAACTGCGCGGGCACGCGCAAACGGTGCACGGTGAGCGTCTCGTCCATGCCTTCCTCCAGGCTGCGGGCGGCGCTCGGATTCAGCTCCATCAGTTCGCGATGCAGCCGCTCCAGAGCGCGCCTGGCGTCGGTGTATTCGCTCATGGCGTAGGCGTTCTGCAGCTTCTTCTTGACCGCTGGCTTGTGTTCTTCGGGTAAGTGGTCCACCACATTACGCCGCTTGTGCACCTGGCAACGCTGGATGAACGCCGCCTCGCCGGCATGACGCCGCACCGCCGCCGCCAGCGCCTTGCCTCCGTCGAGCACATACAGACGCGGCACGCTGAAGTCCAGCCCGCGCGCCGCCAGATCGCCGAGTAACTCACTCACCACGGCGGCATTCTCGGTCGCTCCTTCGCGCAGGCCCAACACCGTTTTGCGCCCGTCGCTATTGATGCCCAGGGCCACGATCATTTGCCGGTCGCGGAACGGCGTGCCGTCGATCAGCACCGCACACAACCGTAACTCGCCCAGCGGACGCTCCATCAACTCCTGCAGCTTCTCCCGGCTGGAGGCGATGAAGTTGTCGCTCACCGCCGACTTCTCCACCCCGTAGGCTTCGCGAAAATCTTTTACCACCGCCCCGTAGTTGCGCGTCGACAGCCCGCGCATCATCTTGTCCCACACCGCGTGCTCCAGCGGTCCGCTGCGCTGGAACAACTCGTAACTTCCCAGCCGTTGCTCACGATTTTCCGGGTTGCGCAGACGCGTTCTCTGGATCGGCACCTTCTGCCCGTCCACCACGCAGTAACCGGCTTCTTTTCCCCAGCGGTGGGCGCGCCGCGCCGGATGCTGCTCATGCCGCTCCCCGGCCAGGTGCCGCACTTCTTCCTCCATCACCAGGCTCATCAACGCCAACCCGGCTTCGCGCATGAGGTGGCCCACCCCTTCGTGCAGCAGACCGACGACCTCGGTCATCGGAAACATCATCTGCAGGTTGGGATTTTCTTCGCGGGCCAACTGTCGGAATTCTTGCACCGCTCGTTGCTGGTCGATCTGGTATCGTCTCTTCATAGCGACTCTCTCCTTTTTCTTGGCAGAAAAACTACCCTCGGCCATTATGACCGGGGTCGAGAGTCGCTACTTTCTACGAATTAACGGGCATCCTCGGCAAGACGGCAACAACTGTTCTAATAAATATCGCGCCCTTTGCTCCTGCTAATTATCTGAAAGGAGGCCCATTGGCTCCTCTTATCTACCTCGGTGTCGCAGCGTATTGGGATATTGGACACGCGCTTAAGGCGAACAGAGAATGCACGCAGTCGGTTTACGGTGGCAGCTAATGAGAGACTCTCGCGAAGCACACATGCGGTCATGCGCCTCTCGGAACGTGAAGGTGGCATTGCTCTACGTGTTTTTCTGCGGTGGAGTAATGCTCTTGACCGGCGGCCAACCGCATCGGACTCAGGGTGGCGACACGATGCTTCGCATTGGTCTCCTAGTCGGGATTGCTATTCTTGTGCAGTTCTTTATTTCTGTCAAATGCGTTCGTGAGCGCATTGTACTGGGCGCAATAACCATAAGTCTTGCGGGCGCGTTCTTGTTAGAAATCCAGCCCCTGATCGCTCAACGCCTTGCCGGATTTTTGAGAATGGCGGACGACCTATTGTGGGGCCTAGCGTTAATTGTAAGCGTGAGCATGTTGATCTCTTCAGTTCGCACCCGCAAGTTCCAGAGGCCCAGTTCGGGAGACAAATGCGGGGACAGGAACATGTGAAAAAATTGATTCCGTCGATTTTCCAGATTTTTTTGGTTGATCAAAAATGTATCCCCGGACGCCAAAATGTTGGGGACGGGACAAATAGAGACAAATAGGACAAATGCGGGGACAGACGGGACTGACCCCAATTATTTCCTCCCGAAATGGACCGCCTCAAACGAGCCCCCTTTAGCCAGCACTCCCATGGTTGGCGTCACTCCCGAATCGGTCGGTCGAATCGGTCGAATCGATGCGAGTTGCTGTCAGGAAATCGAGGTCGTCTATCAGAGAGGCGACAATGGTAGCCCTTCGCCTATGGTCGCCTACTACCTATGAACGGAGAAAAAGAAATGGATGGCTACGGTTGTCTACTGTTGTCTATAGACAAGGGTAAGGACGACCACGGACAACCTATATGACGTACATAACCACGTAGTACATACGTACACAGTACGTGCACAGGACATGGAAGACTTTGACAGCAACTCAACCCCCTGCCAATCGAACCCCCATCGAGTTGCTTGTCAGATTTGCAAGGTAGTATTGATAGAGGGTGGGGAAACTTGGGTTCAATCTGACGGCGACTCTTGCGTGACAGCGACTTGTTCCATGGGCAGGCTGGGACTCCTGACTCCCTATTTACCATATTGCAAACATACCCATATACCTGAACGAAACCCCTGAAACAGACCGTGTTGGCGACCGTAGCCCCCGTCGCACAGGTCAGCCTCGCTCTGCATTCTGGCGGACTGGGGTCTTGACATCCATATACTATTGGAATATTATTAACCATGTATAATATCTACATGATATACTCAACGAAACCAGGAGCCCTAACTCCCATGCTTTCTAGATTTTGCCTATAACCCCAATCGGCTCTAGATTTTGCGGGCCAAAAGTCCGTAACCTGATGATCCCACTAGACCCAGGGGGAGGGGGTGTACCCGTTATTTAGTAATCAAACAGTAAACTTCGCACTCTCAGCCAATGCGCCTCGCCAAAGTCGGGATTCCCTTCGGAAACCTCTCTCCGCAAGACCAAAGCAAACCGCTCTTCAGCTCAGAATAACCAAGAAGAGGACGATGCAGAAGAAATGCCGGAACAGTTTCCCATCATCCACACTTCGAAAATCCGGCCAACCTTGCCGCCTGCGATAGGCAGACCCTGCCCACAAAACCGCACCCCTGACTTTCCGCAATCTTTCTCCTGATATCGTCCAATCCTGACACGGCATTGAATTTCAACCGTTTTCCCGCCACCCGATTGTGCCGCGCTGGGGCGCAACCTTTTGGCTATCCACATGCTTTTGAGGCGTGACAGGTCAGCGCAGAAAGCATGGCGGCAAATCTAGTCCAACTCGACTTTGCAGCTCCGATTACAGCCGCGTCTCCTGCTATTGCCTCTGCGGTGCCAAGCACCGCTCCGTTCACCAGCGTGCTGTCGAGGGCAACTGGCGCAGATCTCTCCCTTCCACCCAGCGCCTTCGCGCCTGGGGATGCGGCGGCTGCGCGGAAGAAGACTCCAACTATCGGTACGCCAAAGCTAGCGGACGCACGTCCGCCAATCGCGGTCCTGCCGGATCGCACCGCTTCGGGAACATTGGCCGATGCCGTTCCTGTATTAACCTTCGATGCCCCGACTCCGTTCCTGGCAATGCCAGTCCAAACCAGCAACCCGGCAATCAGCACCGCGAGTATTGGGACATCGCAAACCGATGCAGCGTCCGCGGCAGGTGGAAGCGCTCATTTCACCTCGGCGGCCGAATGCGCGCCCGTTCCCGCGAGCGCAGTGGAACCGGTATCCGCCACCCAGTTTGCCTGCTCAGGCTCGAACCGCTTTGCGCTTGCGGAAGCCGATGCCGTGTCCACACCCATTGCGGATGTCATGCCCGCCTTGGCAACACCAGCCCCGGATTCCACGGCTGTTCCCGCGGGATCCCATGTCGCGGCGTGTAACGTTCTATCCACCGCGCCGAATGGTTCTACCCCGAAGCCGGAATCGACCACGCTTGCCGATCCTGCCCGAGACCCTGGGCTTGACCCGCAGCCGGCGCCGCTGACCCAAACGACGCAACCGCTGCTTTCGACTGAGAATGAGATGCCGTCGGCTGCCAGTGACGTTCCAGCCGTAGAATCAGCAGCCCGCTTCCTGGCGATGCCGGCAAAGCTGCAGCCCGAGTTAGGGAACTCAGGCATTCGGATTGTGCCACTCGTCTCGTCGCCCGCGCTCCATACGGTCCTGAACGTGACGCTTGCCGCCGAACCGGCCACTGTGACCAACCCCGTCAGCAGGACTGCAAGCCATGATCATCCCGGGTTCGGCCAAGCTCACGCCGCTATAGGCGCGCAAGATTCCGATCCTACCCAGGTAACACCGGCGAGCGGCAAGTTCGCCGGTTTATCCTCGTCCGAACAAACCTCTTCCGAGACTCCTCCGCGCGGCCCGAAATCTGCGCGGGGTTCCAGTATCAGCGGGAATCAGGACGATTCGTCTTTGAACGCATCGCTTCATGGGAACCCAGATCCCAGGTCAATTATTGTGGACCCAGATCCTCAAACTACTTCCAGCCAACCAACCAACGCGACGGCTCCAGAGTCTTTGGGGAATGCGCTCCCGCTGGAAACTCAGGAGGCTGCAACCCAGAATCCGTCGCCCCCCACCGTCGAGCACCCGGCCTTGCCTGCGGCGGAGAACGCGCCAGCCCAGCCAATCAGTACCGGCCCGGTGCAACTGGCGCGCATGGTCAATGGAATCTCCCAATCTGAGATGCACATCGGCTTCCGCACCCAGGCCTTTGGCAGTGTGGAGGTGCACACGGTAGTTCGCGAGAGCCAACTGGGACTGACCGTGGGCAGTGAAAAAGGCAACCTGAGGACCTTTTTGAGCTCCGAAGTACCAATCTTGCAGACCACCTTCCGCCAGCACGACCTCCGTTTGGAAGACATTCGTTTCCTGGAGAACTGTGCCGGGTTTGGCGCGGACCTGTCCGGCGGAGCCAACCAGCATTCCCGGCCGTTCAGGCAAAGCAGCGCGAGTACGACTGGGGGGCTGCCTCCGGAGGACGCGCAAGGCAGCCCACCGGAGGAAACCATCAGCATCGAGGAAAATACAAAACTCAGTGTGCTCGCCTGAAGCGAGCCACCCAAGGAGAACCCATCATGATTCACGCCATACCATCCGAGATCGTCGCCCGCCTGGGCAGCGAAATGGCAACGCAGAGCTCCAGCACATCGACTAGCAGTTCGGCTACGAACCTGGGAGACCAGTTCATGCAGCTGCTCACCACCCAGCTGGAGAATCAGAGTCCGCTGGATCCCGTCGATCCTTCCACCTTCACCTCCCAATTGGTGCAGTTCAACATGCTGGACCAGCTCGCCCAGATCAATCAGAAGCTGACAACCGTCTTCGGTTCATCCGGCACCACCGGCACGGGTTCTGGCAGTGGTGCAACCAATTCCGTACAAGGAGCAAACTAATGCCTAATTTCTCGATCCCGCTTTCCGGGCTCACCGCTGAATCCACCGCGCTTTCGGCGATCGCCAACAATCTGGCAAATCAGAATACGACCGGATACTTCGCCATGCTGGCTACCGTCGAGGGAATGTCGGCAGCGCGGATGTTGTCTTGCGCTGCGGTCAGGTTTTGGATGTTGTTGTTGATGACGTTGGTGGCGCTCTGCAGCCGGTTGACGCTGGCTCCGAGCGTGCCTCGTAAGGCGGCTACGTCGTTAATCGCCGACGAGATATCTGCCAGCGCAGATTGCGCGGCGGACTGCGTCGACAGGTTATCGCTGGCGATACTGGCGCCGTTCATGCTGCTCGACGACAGTGCACCGAACACCACGGCGATGCTGTTCGCCGCGTTGGCGCTGTCGTCTGTCAGGTAGATGTCGGTCGCCGCTCCAACGCTTTGCTGGCTACCCGCGGCAAAAGTGCCGAGGACGCCACCGGTGGTCATCGTGCCGGTGACGGTTGGCGCATTGTTCGGATTGTTTGGATCTCCTACGACCAGGTGACCGTTGTTGTCGAGCTGGGCGGAGAGTCCCATATTCTGGATGTCGGTGATAAGAGCCCGGACGGTCAGGTTACCCTCATCGACAAAGCTCGTGGCCTGCGCCGCGCCAGAAGCCTGAATGGTGAAAGTCTTACCTGCACCAGCGCTGCTGAAGGCGCCGAATACCGCCCAGTTGCTGGAGGCGCCGTTTATGGTAGTGGTTACCGCGGCGGCGGTATTGCCATCTGGCGGCTCTTGCACAGTCCCGTAGCCGATGGTCAGTTTGCCGGTGCTGCCGGGGATGGCCGCTGTATATCTTCCATCGGCATTGATGGCGTTCATCAGGTCGGAGACCTTGTTAAAATCGTAGGTGGTGTAGGTGTATGGATTGGCCGTGCCGATGGTGAAATTGGCTGCCTGTCCCGCGACCCCCTGCGCTCCGCCGCCGATTCCAGTGCCACCACTCTCGGAGAGAGAGACGGCGGATCCGTTTGCCGTAATTGTCAAGGCGGCTGTGCCTGCCCCTACAGGCCCTGTGGCGGTCAATGTTCCTGCGTTACTGGCGTTGTTGATCGCATCCAGCAGGTCCCCGACCGTGCTGCCCGCTCCGCTTGCGGTGGCATGGTAAATATAAGAACTGCTGGCGCCGGTTCCGGGGTTTGTCAACGAGATTGTGACAGTCTCGTTGGCGATGCTGGTGGCGCGGGTCAGCAGGGCAGAGGTACTGACCCACGTGGCTGCGGTTCCGGAGGCTAGGGCGGCGGTACCCAGAAGAGGCGTACCCTGCGACCCCGAGGTTGAAATGTCAGTCATCGGTGTGCCGCCTAAAGTCGTACTCGCGTTCAACCCCCCGGTGGCTCCGGCTTGGGTATTGACCGAAACGTTTTGGAATACCTGCTGGCCGTTGAAATTCGTAGTGGCGCCGATGCGGTTGATTTCGGTCGCGATGGAAGCGAATTCGGACTGCAGCGGGGCGCGTTGCGTGTCGGACAGCGTGCCGTTGGCGGATTCGGTGGCCAGGGTGATGGCGCGGTTCAGCAGCGTAGTCACCTGGGCGAGGGCGCCATCGGCGACTTGCAGCTTGCCTACGCCGTCGCTGGCGTTGCGGGCGGATTGGGTTAAGGCGGTGATGTTCGCCGCTAAGCCGTCCGCCACTGCCAGACCAGCAGCGTCGTCGGCTCCGGTGTTGATGCGCGATCCGGAAGACAGTTGATAAAGCGCCTTCTGGAGATTCATATTTGTGACGCCAAGCTGGTTCTGTGCGGCCAGGGAGGCTGGATTGTTCAGAATACTGATTGCCATGGTTGCTCCTTTAATTTGTGTGGGCCCGTGTTCTCTGGAACCGCCTCCCTGGAACCTTTCGCGGAGGTCCTGTTTTGCTCCCTAGTACAGGCGCCCAAGTTTGCTTTCAGTTCTTCACATCGGCTAGGTGCAAATTCGCTTTAGCCTCTTGGCTCGCGGAAGCCGCAGCACTTTTGTACTCCCCTCGGCCGCCTGCCAGTCCTAACCCTTTGGCCTCGCCCCGACGATGAACCCAACCAGCGACAGTCCTCGTGCCGGGGGCGTGTCTCTACCGAGGCCTTTCATGATCCAGTTGACCCGGCTGAACAATAGCGTTCTCATGGTGAACTCTGATTTGATCAAGTTTGTCGAGCAGGCCCCCGACACGGTGATCACCCTAATCAACGGAGAGAAGATTCTGGTCCGCGAGGGCGCGGAAGAGGTGATGTTGCGAGTAGTGCAGTTTCGCCAGTCCGTTCTACAAGGGGTTCTTCGCGCTCCTGATGCTGGCCCACCAACGGTCCAGGCGCTTGCCATGGCGGAAACCGGACTGAATGAGCACCACAAGGGGTAGGGCTCGTGGACAAGGCCACTTGGAGCGGCGTGGTTCTGGGAGTCGGAGGCATCATGGGAGGTCTGCTGTTGGAAGGCGGCAGACTTTCGCAGGTGCTGCAACCTACGGCGGCCATGATTGTCTTCGGAGGCACGGCCGGGGCTGTTCTGATCCAGTTTCCTTTGCCGGTGGTTACTAAGGCAGTGCGTTACTTGGGCAAAGTATTCTTTCAGCCAAAACGCGACCCTTCCGCGATGGTGCAGGAACTAGTCAGGTTCGCCAAACGGGCCCGGCGCGAAGGAATTGTTTCGCTCGATGCCGAACTGGATCAGATCCGGGAACCGTTCCTGAAGAAATCTCTCATGCTGGCGGTCGACGGAACCGAACCGCAAGAACTGCGGAACATGATGGAACTCGAAATGGACAATCAAGCCGAGCGCGAAGAGAGAATCCCACAGGTGTTCGAATCGGCGGGTGGCTTCTCGCCCACCATCGGAATCATTGGCGCGGTCATGGGACTGATCCAAGTCATGCAGCACCTCGACCAGATCGACGAAGTTGGCCGGGGCATCGCAGTGGCGTTCGTCGCGACCATTTATGGAGTGGGTTCTGCAAACCTCTTTTTCCTGCCCTCGGCGGGGAAACTGCGGATGCGAATTCGCGAAGAACAGATCATGCGCGAAATGACGTTGGAGGGCGTGGTGTCAATTCTGGAGGGCATGAATCCCCGCATGCTGGAAAACAAGCTGATCGGCTTTCTGGCCCAGGACAAGTCCAGCGAGAAGTCCCGTTCGACAGCAGGAGTACCCAGTGAAACGTCGGAAAAAAACCAAGCCGCATCTCAATCATGAGCGCTGGCTGGTCTCGTATGCGGATTTCATCACGCTGTTGTTCGCGTTTTTCGTAGTGCTCTATTCCGCTGCCCAGGTGGATCGAAAAAAAATCGCGGAGTTAGCGGAGGCCATCCAGGCAGCCTTTGCACCTGGTGAGACGCCGCCAACTTCTTCCGTTCCGATCTTGGTTCGAGTTCAGACGGTTGACCCGCCCAGCCTGCCCACCTTGCCTCCTGGCGCACCGGAGGGCGAAGATATGACCTCTCTACGCAAAGATCTCGAGCAAACGCTGGCCCCGGAGATATCCCGCGGGGAAGTAGCCATTCGAAGTTCGTCCCAAGGTCTGGTCATCAGTCTCAGAGAGATTGGTTTTTTTGAGAGTGGCTCTGCCGGCATCAAAGCGAACTCCCAGTCCGCCTTTCGCCGCATCGCATTGCTGCTTGGCCAGCGCCGATGCAAGGTCCGCATCGAAGGTCACACCGACGATGTCCCCATCCACAACTCGGCATTCAATTCCAACTGGGAGTTGTCCACCGCCCGATCCACCGAGCTGGTGCGGCGCCTCATCACCCAGTATCAGTATGCCCCCGAACTGCTTTCCGCAGCCGGCTATGCCCAGTACCACCCCATCGCCAGCAACAACACTCAGGAGGGCCGCGCCCAGAACCGGCGGGTGGACGTGGTGATTCTGGGGAGGCAGCAACCATCGCCCAACTCAAATCGCTCGCCTTTGCACCCGGCGCATTAACAGATTCTTGACGCGTATGGAGGTTTTGCGATCCTAGTTCTCTTTGGCATCACCGACGCACGCTCTTTGGATTGTGAGTCTCTGACGGGAGACGTCAGCCGGCTGGACAGGCTTCCTTGCCTCCCCTCCCAACAGTTGGACGGCGCGGTGACGGAGTGCAGACCGAGTAATGTGAAGCGATTTGACTTCCTGCCGATAGAGCTGGCATGAGCGGAGTGACGCGCGAGCCCCGGACAGCAGTCATGATTCTGGTGGAAGCCTTGTGGGAAGACCAAGCTGGAACCTTGCAAGCCGTTCCCGCGCGCATGGAAGATAAATCTGCCGGGGGAGCATGTATACGGGTCAAGACACCAATCTGGGTGGGATCAAAGCTGAGAGTTCAGTGGCGCTGGGAGCAATTCTCTGGCATTGCCAGGTACTGCCGCAGCGAGGGCAAGGAGTATCTTGTGGGTATTCAGCGGGACCCCACGAAAGGCCTCACACTTGGCCGGCTTGTTCCCGCGGGTTTCCCACCTCAAGAAGGCGTACGTAGCGCTCCTCTGGTCTCGACAGCCAGAATCCAAAGTCCGCCGAAGCCGCAAGAAAGCAAGCGGAGAGCAATTATTGCAGCCAACCGGACACCGGAGAATGTTGCCCTCGGGACCTGTACGACCGCGATGCCTCCGCGTGGAGAAACTCCTGAAAGATGCGACCGGGATAGACCCCAGATTTCGCGGATCCGAACCTTCGATGCTGTTCAGCGGGCTGAATTCCGCAGGCAACTGCCTCTAGAAGGAAACGAAAGTGGCAAGGGAAGGAAACATATGCGACACAAATGGCTCGATCTGGCACCCTGGCACCACAAGCAGGACAGTCCCGGCGAAAGCGCCAACGGAAACAGCAACGGCAAGGGTCGGAGGGGGAATCATGCGCCCCAGGTGGATACTCCCCCGGAACAAACTCCTGCGGATCCTGCGCGAGAGAGCGGCGCGAGTTTCGAAGTCGAACTGTTGCCCATGCAGGAGATTTACCGCGCGGCCGGGATCATGGATCCGCGGAAGGGATACAGCATTAACAAAGTGGTCGGGATGCTTCACAGCGAATACATCTGCGGCTTATCGAAAAAGATGAGGCGGGCCGCGGTGTTGATGGCTCTCGATGCGGCCGGCATTCCGATCGACCAAGTGCTGCAGGACGCCAAAACGCGCCAGGATGCTCTGGATTCCTACGAGGCCGAGCAGACGAAACAGCTTGAGGCAGAGTCGGCACGGAAGGCGGAAGAAAATGTCCGAATCCAGGCCGAACTGGAGCGCGTGAAGGCGCACTATATGGAGCGCATCCGCCGCAACCTGGATAGCGTGGCACGGGAGAAAACCACGTTTAGCAGTTGGCTGGCGATGAAGCAGCAGGAATCCCAAAGCATGGCGGAAGCCGCGGATCTGTGTTTGCAATCGACTCTTTCCCCGCTGGCTAGTGGCGCGCTCTTGGAGGTTAGCGTGGCAGACGCCAGCGCCAAGCCGGTGTGATTCCATGACCCAATGGCAATCCGCAAAGAAGAACGAGGAATCTCTCGTCCGCACGGCGTTGGCAATATTTCGCCTGGCCAAATTACTCAAATTACGAACCGCTCCTCACGATGCAGCGAGGAGTTGATCGATCTTCTCCAGCAGGGAATCCGCACAGAACGGCTTCTGCAAGTAACAAGTCGCTGGCTCACCGTTCCCGGCAAGATTCTCCGCATGCCCAGAGATGAATACTACCTTCAACGTTGGTTGAAGTTCCCGCATCCGCTTCGCAAGGTGGCGCCCGCTTTCCCCGGGCATCACGACATCGGTGAGCAGCAAGTCCACGATCTTGCCATGACGCCGAAACAGCGCGGTGGCCGCTTCCGCGTCTCGCGCTTTCAGAACCCGGTGTCCTGCACATTCCAGGACCTCGCCAGCGAGTTCTCGCAGAAACTCCTCGTCTTCAACCAACAGAATCGTTCCCCTGACAGGCTTGGCATGTACGGGAGGTTCTGGTGAAATGGCACATTCGGCCAATCCTCGAACACATGGTGCGGAATTCATGAAGTTTCACCTGCTCAGCGTTGTCGAGTTGCAAACGGAGGTCCACTTAAAAGCGCAAGCCTCAAAAGAAAATCCCTCATTCTTAGGGATTTGCGCCAATTCACGCAGGATGGATAACCAACTGCCCGAGATTAGCACTCACTGCAGTGCAGTCCTGGGAATTCGGTTCCGAAATGGAAAGAGCCCAGCCGACACTCGTTCATGATCTGCTACGTTTCGGAGGCTCTTCACTCGTAGCGCAGGGCTTCCACAGGATCAAGTTTAGAGGCACGCAGGGCTGGCACCATACCGCTGAGCACTCCCACAATCAGCAGAACGAGCGTGGACAACGTTACGGTCATCATCGAGATCTGGAGATGAATATCGCCCTTGCCCGAGTCGTCTTCGAACAGAGGACCCATCATGGGCAGAGTCCCGACCGCGGCAGCGATTCCGTAAGACAACAGCACACCGATGGCGCCGCCGATCATCATGATGAGCAGCGTTTCCGCCAGAAATTGGAACTTGATGTGGCTTTTCTTCGCTCCCAGCGCACGGCGTAGTCCAATTTCGCGGATGCGTTCGTCCACCGAAACCAGCATGATGTTCATGACTCCCACCCCGCCGATCCCGAGAGTGAGTGTACCGATGAAGGTCAACAGCACTTGCAGTCCGATCGTAATCCCGTCAATAACAGGGCGGAATTCGTCCCGTCCGAACATCTGAATCGCTTTCTTGTCCGTGGGCGAAAACTGCTGCCGGGTGGCCACCGCCGCCAGAACCTGGGCCATTGCCCGCTTCTCGAATTGCGGGGCAATGGGCTCAAACACCATCACGGCCGCATAGCGGGTATTCCATAAGTCGCCGGCCGCGGAATACGGAATCCAAGACGAGTCGTCGTCGCTGCTGAAATAGTTGCTGAGTTGGAGTTTACGGGCCATCACTCCAATCACGGTAAACCGCACGCCACCGACCAGCACGGTCTCACCGACGGCGGGACGCCCACTGAAAAGTTGCTCACGAACCCGTCCACCGAGGAAAATCACACGGCGGCGTTCCAGTTCATCGCTGGCGTTGATCCAGCGCCCCTCGGAAGGCACTTCGTTGCGCATTTCGCCATACTCGGGGCAGACTCCGCGAACCGGCGCCGTTCCCACCATCCGGTCGCCATAGGCAATGCCGGGCCGCCGCACCGTTTCGAGGCAAACATGTTTCACCAGCGGCGCGGTTTCCTTCACTAGGTCAACATCGGCCCTTTCGAATACGACCCTCTTGCCGGCGCGCTGGCCGCCCGGTTGCTCGCTGGTCTGCTGGGGCCAGCAGATCACGGCGCTCTTGCCGAAAGCATCGAAGCCACTGACCATAACCCTCCGGAAGCTGCTCCCGTAGGCGATCAGCAGGGTGACCGTTGCGATGCCCCAAACAATGCCGAGCATGGTGAGCAGGCTGCGCGTAATGTTGCGCTTCAGCGCGATCCAGGCTTCGACCATGATCTGCATCAGCATGTCAGCGGAGCGGAGTCCAAGAGTCTGCGCTACCCTCCTGCCTCAAATCGCAGTGCTTCAATCGGATCAATCAAAGCCGCTTTCCGCGCGGGATATAGCGCCGATAGCACCGCGGTCGTTCCCAACAATACGCAGGACAGAAGCCCGGAGGTCCAAGTGGGCACAAGGCCGGCGAAAAAGTCCGGCATGGGCAGCAGGTTCACCAGCCAGCAAATCCCGTACGCCACGCCCAGACCCGCGCCGCCGCTGACCAGCGCAATCAGCAACGCTTCGATAAAGAACTGTCGCAGGATCGTATGCGCGGGTGCGCCCAGGGCCTTGCGCACTCCGATCTCGCGAGTTCGCTCCCGCACCGCAACCATCATGACGTTCATTACTCCCAACCCTCCCAGCATCAACGTCACAATCCCAACCGCGCCGAGGAAGTACTTCATTCCATTGGTCATGGTTTCGAAGGCCTGTGCCTCTTGGACCGTATCCCAGATCGGGCAGGCTTCCTTGTCGGTGGGGTCGAAATTGTGCATGCGGCCCAGTGCAACGCGCACCTCGTGCTTGCAAACCTCGTGCTGGCCCACGGACTTTGGCGTAACCAGCAACTGGTCGAACGTAGTTGGCGTACCCGGGGGCTTGTCGGGGAAGTCGCGGCGCATGGCGCCAAACGGGACGAAGATTTTGTTCACATCCCAGCCGTCATAGCTGGAGTCCTGTTTCTTCTTCTCCATGACCCCGATCACGACATAAGGAAAACCATTCAGGTAGAGGTTTTCCCCCACCGGACTGCGTCCAGGGAAAAGCTGCTTGGCCGCGTCACTGCCGAGAAACGCAACCCGGCGTCCTTGCCGCTGATCTTCCCAGTCGTAGAAACGCCCTTCGCCGACGCCAAGACTGCGAATCTCGCTGAACTCCGGCCACGAACCCGTCACCAGGAACGCCGCATTGTTGTAATTGCTGTGAATCTGAACGTCTTCCTGCTCCAGTTCTGGAATCATGTACTGGCAATCGGGAGAATCGGCCTGCACCGCGGGGACATCGGGGTCTTCCCAGTGCACCGTGCGGCCGGCGCGAGCCCCTCCGGCTTGCAGGCTGGTGCGTCCGTGGAAAACAATCATCACGTCTTTGCCCAGGGTGGCTGCAACTCTGGCCTGACCGACGCGCAGGCCCTCACCGGCGCCCACCATCAGCACAATCGAAACAATACCCCATGCAATCCCGAACATGGTCAGAAACGTGCGCAGCTTGTGCGCCCACAAAGTGCGAAAAACATCGCCAATAAGGTCGCGCAGAATCATGGACTAAAACTTGGACGCGGCAGCCAGATGAACGTGAGCCGGAGGAACGTCCCTGTCTATAGATACGAGGCATGGCAACTCTCAGTTCCGTCCAGCTTTAGGTTAGCTAGGGTCCACTGCACAAGGCGCATAGCGGGAAGCGCTTTCCAGCCAGCTTGTGAGCTGGGTTAGCGCCAGTTTGCACTGCAGTCGGTGCCGTTCCTTGCGATCTCGGACCTTGTGTTCCAGTGGCGGCAGAAGATCGAAAGTGATGTTGGCGGGTTGGAATTTCCTGGGATCGGCATTCGCGATGTAGTGCAGTAACGATCCGAACGCCGTCGCCCGCGGAGGTGCCACCGGATCGGAGCCGCAGATCAGGGCGGCCGCGTGGACCCCTGCAATCAGCCCGGTGGCAATCGATTCCACATAGCCCTCTACGCCGCAGATCTGTCCGGCAAACAAAACATTGGGATGCTGTTTCATTTGCAACGTGCCGGAGAGCAAGGCCGGCGCGTTGATGTAGGTGTTTCGGTGGATTTGCCCGTAGCGCAGGAACCGCGCATTCTCCAGGCCCGGAATCAGACGCAGCACGCCGGCTTGCTCCCCGAATTTCAAATGGTTCTGGAAGCCGACCAGGTTGTAAGAATCGGCGCGCAGATTTTCCTGTCTCAGTTGCACCACCGCGTACGGCATCTTTCCGGTTCGCGGGTCTTTTAATCCCACCGGCTTCATTGGGCCGAAGCGCAGCGTGTCGCGGCCACGGCGGGCGATTTCTTCAATGGGCAGGCAGCCTTCGAAGTAATTCAGCTTCTCCCAGTCTTTTGCTTCGACCGACTGCGCCGCCAGCAGCGCATCATAAAAGCGGTCATACTCTTCTTTCGACATCGGGCAATTGATGTAGTCCGCCGAGCCTTTGTCGTAGCGCGCCGCCAGATACACCTTCGACATGTCGATCGATTCCGCTTCCACGATCGGGCTGATGGAATCGTAAAAAAAAAGATGCTCCGCTCCACTCAGGCGTGCGATTTCCTTCGAAAGCGCTTCCGAAGTCAGGGGACCGCTGGCGAGGATCGTAATCTGATCTTCTTCGACTCGCGTGGCCTCTTCGCGGCGCACCGTGATCAGCGGCTCGCGGGAAATGACGTCGGTCACCCGGGCGGAAAACCTGGTGCGATCAACGGCCAAAGCGTGTCCTGCAGGAACGGCGCAGTCTCGAGCCATTTCCATCAACCGCGATCCCGCGCGCCGCATCTCTTCTTTCAGCAGCCACGGAGCTGTGTTTTCGCTGTCCGATTTCAAGGAGTTTGAGCACACCAGTTCGGCAAAGGCGCTCGTCTGATGGGCCGGAGTCGAGCGCACGGGCCGCATCTCAAACAGTTCCACCGCAACGCCTCGCCGGGCACACTGCCAGGCTGCTTCCGAACCCGCTAACCCCGCGCCGATGATGCGGATTTTGTCGTTCATGCGTAGTCCCTTACAGGATTACCCGTTCGTCTCCGACACGCCGGGTCACATGCTCACGGTCGAGATATTCCAGCAAAGGGATCGCGTATTTCCGGCTGACCCCGGCCAAGTCTTTGAATCGAGCTACATCGATCTTAGGAGATTGTGACTTTTGTGCCGTGACTCGTCGGCGAAGATCAGCTAATGCATCCCGATGGAAGACAAGGTCGTCCGAAATTTTCACCAGGACTTTGTCGCGCAGCAGCAGCGTCACAATCTTCTGGGCGCGAGTTCGGTCGACGGTAAGTCCGGCAAGTACGTCTTTGAGCGAGGGAACTTTTAGCCCCGCCGCGGCGAACGTGGCCTCGATGGTCTTCATGGATTCGGCTTCTTCATCTTTCATCACCACGCCGCGGCCAGCGGTGCGTACCTGCTCGGCGGTGACTTCCAGTTTCCCGGCTATGACCCGATCGGCAAGCACCGCGGCAAACACCTCTGGACCGAGATCGACTCGCTCGCGCAATTCTTCCCGGCTGATGCCTCCGACCAACGGATTGGAATCGTGGTACGCCTTCACGGCAAGTTCAACATCGCGGCTTGCAGCCGAAAATGCCGCCGCGGAAACCAGAACACCCTCAGCACGCACGATTTTCTTCTCCCGCAGCACAACA
This sequence comes from uncultured Acidobacteriota bacterium, assembly GCA_963715675.1. Lineage (GTDB taxonomy): Bacteria > Acidobacteriota > Terriglobia > Terriglobales > Acidobacteriaceae > DASVWZ01. The sequence continues at coordinate 4,437,299 of OY970265.1, read as the reverse complement.
TCCACGCGCGCCTGCAGTTTCTCGCGTGCCCATCCATTTTCAGCAACCGCCCCCGTCAGCGACAGCCCCAACTTCCCTCGCCGCAGCACTCGAGCCAAAAGAACCTGCTCCGGCGAGCCATTCTCCAATTGTTGAAGAAATAGAAGTTTGTCTTCTGCCTTCACTTTGCGAGTTGCGGGCGCTGAATCCAGCACCACGCCTCCGCCGATGGTCATCACCGGCGAAAATTGCCGCAGGATGAAATGATCTCCGGGCAGCAGCAGTGCGGACTCACGGAGCCGCAGTTGCGCATATGCGGTTTCGCCGGGTTCCAATCTTGGGCGCTGAAAGAGTACTACGTTCGCGATCATCTCGGATGTGTAGGCATGAAAGTGCACCTGGGCTTTGTCTTTCAGCGGCTTTGCCGAGGCGAGCAATGACAGTTTGACATCGACGGTGTAAGTGGAGTGAAAGGTCGATGGCGGCGCCAGCATCATGCCCCGGGTGAACTGCTCCGTCGCAGCACCGGCGAGGTTCAACGCGGTGCGTTGCCCCGCAACCGCCTGCTCGGCAGCTGTTCCATGCACCTCAACGCCGCGAACGCGAACGCGCTGGCCGCTAGGAAAAACTTCGAGCTCCGCTTCCTTCCCAATCGCTCCAGAAATCAAGGTCCCGGTGACGACCGTTCCAAAACCCTTCATGCTGAATACGCGATCCACCGGCAGGCGGGCGATCGCCTTTGCATCCCTCACCTCAACCTGGGTCGCTACTCGAACCAGCGCTTGCTTGAGTTCCTCCAGTCCCGTCCCGCGGAGTGCACTTACCGGTACCAGAGGAGAACGAGAGGGATCAAGAAACGATCCGCGCAGGAACTCTTCGACCTCCAACCGCACCACTTCCAGAGTTTCAGCGTCGACGGCATCAGACTTGGTAAGAACGGTAATCCCATGCGGCACCGAAAGCAGGCGGCAGATGTCAAAGTGCTCCCGCGTTTGCGGCTTGATGGACTCGTCGGCCGCGATCACGAATAGGATCACGTCCACCCCGCCCACCCCGGCGAGCATGTTGCGGACAAAACGCTCGTGACCCGGCACATCCACAAATCCGAGGCGCAGCAGTTCGCCGTTCGCCCCCGGCAAGTCCAGGTGGGCGAAGCCGAGGTCAATGGTGATGCCGCGACGCTTCTCTTCTTCCAGGCGGTCGGCGTCGATGCCGGTCAGGGCTTTGACCAGCGCGGTCTTCCCGTGGTCGATGTGGCCCGCAGTGCCGATAATGACGGACTTCATTCTTGACTGCATGATACTAGCTAAGCTGGAGACCACCCATGCGACGGCCCAACCCCGGTCAGACTCAGCAGTTCGGATCACCGCCGGTCACTCCCCAGCCCCCCGTTTTTCACTCAGGCAGGCGAGCCGGCGGGAAGCTTCATCGACGCCGGCTTGAACCTCAGCCGCCGCGTACAGATCCCGGGCCTCCATCCAGAGCTGCCTTGCCTGTCCCGCCTCGCCTCTCTCGCCCTTGAGTATCGCAAGACCTCGAATGGCATTTGCCAACTCAAGTGGAGAGGTCTGAGGGTTCTCGCGATATAGCTCAAGGGCTTCGTGGTAACAGGCCTCCGCGAGCTCTATATCGCACGTATGCCGATGAATGTTGCCCAGATGCCGAACCGCGTGGGCGAGCCTGGACGTGTCCTCCCTGCGGTAAATGGCGACGGCCTCCTCATAAAGACGCTGCGCTACAGGATAATGATTCAGATCCCGCTCGATCTGACCAAGGCTCGTGAGTGCCTTCGCTAAGTCCCTTTGGATGCTTGCCTTGCGACAAAGATCAACCGCATCCACCAGGTGCCGCTTGGCATCGTCAAGTCGCTTTTCCTGCCGCGCCTCATAGGCCTGTTTGAGGAGATCTTCCGGTGGGTTCGCCATGGTGGCACTAGGTTATCAGGAGAACCGTCTTTAAGGCGGCAGGTTCGTGGCGATCTCCTTTTGCGCCGGGGCAAGCGGCCCGGACGGAATTTCTAGCCCACCCGCGCCGCAAAATGCGACAATAGACCTTCCTCATGAATACCGCCTCGACGCCTGCCATTTCCCCGGACGTGATCCGCGAGCACGGTCTCACGCCGGAAGAATATGAAAAGCTCAAGCACCTGCTCGGCGACCGCGAACCCACCATCACTGAACTCGGTATTTTCAGCGTGATGTGGAGCGAGCACTGCTCCTACAAATCGTCGCGCGTGCACCTGAAGAGGCTGCCGACACGCAGCCGCCGAGTGGTGCAAGGGCCGGGAGAAAATGCGGGCATTATCGATATCGGTGACGGCTGGGCCTGCGCGTTCAAGATTGAGTCGCACAATCATCCATCGTTCATTGAGCCGTTTCAGGGAGCAGCCACCGGAGTGGGTGGTATTTTGCGCGATATCTTCACCATGGGAGCGCGCCCCGTTGCAGTGATGGACTCGCTGCGCTTTGGGCCGATCACTGCCGGCGTTACACAGCCCACACAAGCGGAGATTCACAAGAACCACTCGTTGCTTGAGGGCGTGGTCAGTGGTATTGCCTCTTATTCAAATTGCTTTGGAGTGCCCAATCTGGGCGGCGAAACCAAGTTCGAAGCCTGTTATTCGGCGAATCCGCTGGTGAATGCGTTTGCTCTCGGCCTGGTGCGGCGGGATCAGATCTTTTATGCCAAAGCTGCCGGCGAGGGGAATCCGGTCATCTATGTCGGCTCGAAAACCGGACGCGACGGTATCCACGGCGCGACCATGGCCAGTGAAGAGTTCAGCGAAGCCTCGGAGGCAAAGCGTCCCAATGTCCAGGTCGGCGATCCGTTCCTGGAGAAACTGCTGCTGGAGGCCTGCCTTGAAGCCATGCAGACCGGGGCCATCGTGGGCATTCAGGACATGGGCGCTGCCGGACTGACCTGCTCGACTTGCGAGATGGGTGGTCGCGGACACGTGGGTACCGAGATTGAACTCGATCTTGTGCCGCAGCGCGAAACCGGCATGACTCCTTACGAGATCATGCTGAGTGAGTCTCAGGAGCGCATGCTGCTCGTGGCCCAAAAGGGCCGCGAAGACGAGGTTTTCCGCGTTTTTGAAAAGTGGGGCCTCGATGCCGTCACCATCGGCCGCGTCACTAACGATGGCAAGATGCGTGTGCTGCATCACGGGCAGATCGTCTCCGAGATTCCGAATGAAGCGCTGACGGATGACGCGCCCCTGTACAAGCGTCCCCTCGCCCGTTGGGAACCGCCGGTTTCTCGCGAGATGCCGGAGCACGTGAAGCTCGCGCTGGGCGGCGACTTCACCGGGAACTTCAAGCGGCTGCTCGCGGCGCCCAACATTTGCGGCAAGCGATGGGTATGGCAGCAGTATGACCACATGGTCCAGACCAATACCGTGGAGGCGCCGGGAAGCAGCGATGCCGGAGTAATCCGCATTAAGGGATCACAACGCGGGCTGGCCATGGCTCTCGACGGAAACGGACGATGGTGTTATCTCGACCCGCAACTGGGTGCCATGCACGCCGTCGCAGAAGCTGCCCGCAATGTGGCTTGTTCCGGCGCCGTCCCGGCCGGGGCCACCAATTGTCTGAACTTCGGCAATCCTGAAAAGCCTCAAATCATGTGGCAGTTCTCCCAGGTGATTGATGGCATCACCAAAGCCTGCGAAGAACTCGATATTCCGATTACCGGAGGCAACGTCAGCTTCTATAACGAGACTTTGGGCGAGGGCATTTACCCTACACCAGTGCTGGGGATCGTGGGCATTTTGGAAGATGTCCACAAAACTGTGTCCGCCCACTTCCGCAAGGCTGGCCGACTCGTTCTGCTCTTGCGCGCTGGCGAAGCTGGGGATCACACTGACGCCGAATCAGAGTTCGGGTCCTCGGAATACGCCAAAGAGGTGCTAGGCGCGGTTTGGGGCTTTCCTCCGGCGCTAGAACTGAAGCGGGAAGCAGCTTTGCAGCAAGCGATCATTGAGATGATTCAGGCCGGCCTGGTGGAGTCGGCGCACGATTGCTCCGAGGGCGGCATCGCCGTGGCCCTGGCTGAGTCGGCTTTCCACCAGGGCATCGGAATAGCGGCAGACCTCAACTCGGCGGGCCTTCCGCCGGAGTTCGTGCTTTTTGGGGAAGATGCTAGCCGGGTTGTCATCTCTTGCGACCAAGCGAGCCTGCCGGCAATCCAACAATTAGCGGCCAGACACGGGCTTTCGTCAGTGATGATTGGGGAGACGGTCCCGGAGAAAGTCGAGATTAAGATCGATGGACAGATCTCGCTAGCGGCGACCATCCGCGAGCTGTGGCAGGTGTATGAAAGCTCGTTGGAACACACGCTCCGGACTGATCCCGAACTGGTAGCGGCGGACTGATCGACACTGGAGCAGAAGCTCCGCGAGTCCGAATGGCGAAAAGGTTTTGCTGCGTGCTGAAAGCTGAGTGCTGAATGCTAACTTCTGACAAATTCCATGACGAATGCGGCGTGGTTGGAATCTACTCCCACCCTGAGGCGGAAAAACTCGCCTATCTTGGCCTGCACGCCCTGCAGCATCGCGGGCAGGAGTCGGCGGGAATCGTTTCCTCCGACGGGATGACCCTGCGCATGCATAAGGCAATGGGTCTGGTCGCCGACATTTTTGTCGGGCGGGTTCTCGCGGATCTTCATGGGACGCTGGCCATCGGACACACGCGGTATTCAACTGCCGGCGATTCGTCCTTGCTGAACGCGCAGCCCATCATGGTGCAATCCAACAAGGGCATGATGGCCCTCGCCCACAACGGCAATCTGGTCAATGCACAGGCGGTACGTCACCGTCTGGAATCGCAGGGATCCATTTTCCAGACCAATAGCGACACCGAAGTGATCGTGCACCTGATTGCACTTTCCCGCGAACACACCCTGCCGGAAGCCATGGCGGACGCGTTGCGCCGGGTGGAAGGCGCGTTTTCGCTGCTGATGATCAGCCCGGACCGCATCTTTGCGGCCCGCGATCCGCGGGGCTTCCGCCCGCTGGCGATGGGCAGAATCCCTGCCACGGCGGGAGAAAAGTCAGATACATTCGTCTTTGCCTCGGAGACCTGCGCCTTCGACCTGATCGGCGCCACCTTCGAACGGGATGTGAAACCCGGCGAACTGATCGTGATTGGGCCGGAGGGGATTACGTCGCGGTTTTATGCCCCGTCGCTGACGCAATCCAGCTGCATCTTTGAGCATGTGTACTTCTCTCGCCCGGATAGCCTGGTGTTCGGGCGGGCGGTGCAGGACAGCCGCGAAGAGTTGGGCCGTCAACTCGCTCGTGAAGCCCCCGCAGACGCCGATCTGGTTGTGCCCGTGCCCGACTCCGGCGTGACCGCCGCCATGGGCTACGCCGCCGAAAGCGGCATCCCCTTCCGCTTTGGCCTCATCCGCAACCACTACGTCGGGCGGACCTTCATCGAACCCCGGCAGAGTGTGCGCGACTTCGGAGTCAAGCTCAAGCTGAACCCGGTGCGCAGCCTGCTCGCAGGCAAGCGCGTGGTCCTGATCGACGATTCCATCGTGCGCGGCACCACCAGCAAAAAGATCGTGCGCATGGTGCGCAACGCGGGAGCCAAAGAGGTCCACATGCGCATCTCCTGCCCGCCGACCGTATCCCCCTGTTTTTATGGGGTGGACACACCTTCCAAGAAGGAACTCATCGCAGCCAACCACTCGATTGACGACGTCCGCACCTACATCGGGGCGGACTCGCTGGCCTATCTGTCCATCGAGGGGCTCAAGAAAGCTTGCGGCGAGGGCGAAAAGACGACCTATTGCACGTCCTGCTATACCGGTTCGTATCCCACAAACTTCGTTGATGTGGAAGAGATCCAGCCCGCCAGCGTCGGCAAAGGCTAGGCCCACGTGGTCATTGTTTTGGCCTGACACCCATGATCCCACTTGCAGAAACCTTCCTAATCTTTCTGCCCACCTGCAAGGTAACGGGATGACTAAGATCGATGCGCGCGACGGGGTCAGTTTGGACCTCGCCATTCACTCTTACGGCCCTTTGCTTGAGTTTCCTTGCGGCATCGCTAACCGACTCGGCCAAGTCGACGAGGAAAAGCAGCTTGTCAAGACGCACGCCGTTTTCTGTAACCTCGATCGCCACCTCCAGGACGTGATCAGGGATGCGGCCCTGCTGAAACTGTGCCGCCCAATCTTTGGCCGCAGCCTCAGCCTCTCCTTTGGAATGAAAATCGATCACTATCAGTCTGGCGAGTGACTTCTTGATTTCCATCGGATGGTGCTCACCAGTCTTGATCCCCTCCTTGAGAGCCTCAATCTGGATAGATAGCACATCCGTCAGCAGCTCGTAGTATCTCCACATCATTTCGTCGGAAATCGACATGATCTTGCCGTACATTTCAAGCGGCGGTTCATGTATTCCAATCGCATTCCCCAACGACTTCGACATCTTCTGCACGCCGTCCAGGCCTTCGAGAATCGGCGTAGTCAGCACCACCTGCGGCTCCTGCCCATAAGAGCGCTGCAACTCACGTCCCACCAGCAGATTAAATTTCTGGTCGGTGCCGCCCAGTTCAACGTCGGCCTCGAGCGCGACCGAGTCGTATCCCTGCGCCAGCGGATAGAGCAACTCGTGCACCGCAATTGGCTTCTCTTCCAGAAAGCGTTTGTGGAAGTCCTCGCGTTCGAGCATCTGCGAGACCGTGTACTTGGCGGCCAGCCGAATGAAATCCTCGCTACTGAACTTCGAAAACCAGCGACTATTGAAATCAACAGTGGTTTTTTGCGGATCGAGGACCTTGAACACCTGCGCCTTGTAAGTTTCCGCATTCTGTTCGATCTGCTCGCGTGAAAGCGGCGGGCGCGTGGCTGAGCGGCCCGTCGGATCGCCGATCATCCCAGTGAAATCGCCGATCAGAAAAATAACTGTATGGCCGAGGTCCTGAAAATGTTTGAGCTTGCGCAGCACCACGGTGTGGCCGAGATGCAGATCGGGCGCGGTCGGATCCATGCCCAGCTTCACCCGCAGCGGCTTGCCGGAAGCCCGGGATTTCTCCAACTTCTGACGCAAGTCTGCCTCGCGAATAATCTCCGCGGAGCCCTTCTTGATATAGGCGAGTTGTTCGTCGACTGGAGCGAAAGTAGACATGGGAACCATCATTATAGAGAACCGCCAGGGGTGAGTCTTCGGCCAACAATCTCAAACCGACCCTCCAGCACAATCCTGATCGCCTCCGAGTACGCGATATGTTCCTGCTCCAGAATTCGCACAGCGAGTGTGTGCTCGTCATCCGTGTCGAGCACCGGCACCGTCTTCTGCACGATGATGGCCCCGTGATCGAGTTCTTCGTCGACAAAGTGAACTGTACACCCAGAAACCTTGACTCCGTATGCGAAAGCCTGCTGCTGGGCCTCCAGACCGGGAAAGGCCGGAAGCAGCGCGGGGTGAATGTTGAGGATCCGTTGCGGAAACTGCTGCACGAACCAGGGCGAGAGCAGCCGCATGTATCCGGCGAGGCAAACCAGATCGACTCCGTATTGTTTGAGCGCCGTGACGATTTCGCGGTCGTGGTCTTCGCGCGCTTTGCCTTTTGACGGAATGATCAGCGCGGTGAGCCCCATCCGGCGCGCGATTTCGATCCCCCCGGCCTCAGGCCTGTTGGAAATGACCACGGCGATGCGGGCGTCCGGAATCTTGCCCGCCGCTACGTTCTTCGCAATGGCTTCGAAATTCGAGCCTCGTCCGGAAAGAAGAATGCCAATGTTTTTCATGAGAGCTGTCGCCTCAGCCACGCGACAGCCCATGATAGTTCATCGAGCGGGAATCAGCGTGCAACAGCAAGATTCAAGGGCAGTTTGCCCAGGCCCCTGCCATTCGATATAGTTTTCTGTGGTCATGTATAGAGATTTCCACGCCACCGACCGCTGGACCGGGAAAGACGTTCACTGCCTCTATCAGGCGCTGATCGTGGCCATTGCAACCCGCCACGCGGACGCCGTTGACATCAAGTTTCTGGTCGATGGCCGCCCGCTTTGGGTTGCGCTTCCCGCCACCGCATGGGTGGAGTATAAGAACCAGACCGGGAAAGCCATCACTGATCCCCTAGCCATCGAAATCGCCGGACACTACTTGAAAAGTGCCCTGGAATCCGGAGAAGGCGTGGGCCGCGAGATGTACTCGCTCACCATAGAGCAGACGCTGAGCCATCTCCGTGCGCTGGTCGAAGAAGACTCGGAAGCCCCAGAACCCGTGGCTGACAATTAACCCTGTACGAGACTGCATCCCTACCCAGGTTTAGAATCACCCCGCCGAAACCATTAGAATGGTCGTATTTGGAAATTGACGGTGATTAGTGTTAACATTTCCACCGGCTCATTGTTCAGCATATAGGGCTTGTAGCACCATTGCTGCACAGCTCCGATCGCCGCCCCGGCCAATTCTTTCGGCCCTGAAACCAGCGTGAGATCTTGAACTCTCCCGTCTCTACCGATCACAGCCTGCAGCAAGACTATGCCCTGAATGCGATTTCGCCGGGCGGCCTCTGGATAGATGGGTTGGACCTTGTGTATGAGTAATCCTTGGGAGACCCCTTGTGCGATCCGTACCCGCTGGGGAGCGGTAGCATCATTGGAAGAAGTCGGCGTTGGGGCCGCAGGTGGTCGCGCATCTGTAACCTTGTCACGGAAGGCAAAGTTCAACGGCATCTTTGTGGATACCTTCACCGGCTTTCCATTCTTGATGAACGGTTTAAATTTCCACTTCTTTGCCGCATCCACGGCAGCCTTGGCAAGGATGGGGTCGCCGCTGACGACCTCGACATTTTCTACGTCGCCAGTTTCAGAGATCAACAGCTTTACCCAGACTTGCCCCTGTATTCCCTTTTGGGCAGCTTCGTCCGGGTATACCGCCTGTTGTATTTTGAGGGGTTCGAGCTGGGTGGAGTCGCCTGGACTCGTAGGAGTAATGCCGGCACCAGGGGCGGGTAATTGGGCCTGTGCTCCTGGCGGTGGTGAGGTTCTCTCCGCTGAAGGTGGGTCAGCTGCTTTGGATGTCTCAGATTGAGGCCAAAGAGGCGTGGATGCCAGGACGAAAAGCAAGGTCAGGACGAAACGCAGCCATCTTACTTCTCCGGGAACGACCATGGCGGGAGATTGTACCACTGCTTTTTGTGTTGGTTCTGCCCCTCAGCGCTACAATGTACCCATGCGTGCGGCCGCTCCAAAACGGTGGCTTGGCAACCGACCTTCCAAGCGTCACCCCGCGCCACAGGTCTATACGACGGAAACTACCGGCCTCTTGATTATTGCCTTGCTCATCCTGATTGTCACTCTGGCTCGCTACTGGCATTTCGTGCATTGGAGCCTACGCTGATCGTGCCAGGCGATCCGCTTCTGTTGGTGATTCTGGGCCCGACGGCCAGCGGCAAAACTTCACTGGCGCTGGCTCTCGCCGAGCGATTCCACGGCGAAATCGTGAACTGCGATTCGGTCGCGATGTACCGCGAATTCCAGATCGGCACCGCCAAGCCGAGTAAAGAAGAACGAGCCCGAGCGCCCCACCACTTGTTAGATTTCGTTTCTCCCACCGGGCGGGTCACGGCTGGCGAGTATGCCCGCATGGCGCGCCAGGCACTTGCCGAGATCAGCGCTCGCGGCAGTCTGCCGATCGTAGCCGGCGGGACGGGCCTTTATCTCCGCGCGCTGCTCGAAGGCCTGTTTGCCGGCCCACAACGATCTGAAGAACTCCGCCAGCGGCTGCGGGAGAAAGCTGGGCAGAAAGGGTCGTCGCACCTGCACCGTATCCTGCTGCGTCTTGATCCGCAAGCCGCCGGCAGAATCCATGCCAACGACGTGCCCAAGCTCATCCGCGCCATCGAAGTCTGTCTGGCCTCCAGCCGAAAGATGACCGAGCTATGGCAACATGGCCGTCAGCCGCTGCGCGGCTTTCGCATTCTGCGGATCGGCTTGAATCCGGATCGCGACGCGCTCTATGCCCGCATCAACCACCGCGCCGAGCGAATGTTTGATCGAGGTCTGGTCGAAGAGACCCGCGCCTTGATCGCAAAAAACGGTGATGCAGCCAGCCCGCTCGGATCTTTGGGATACAAGCAATGCGTCCAGTTGTTGCAGGGGAGAATCGACGAAGCCGCGGTTCTTCAACTCGCCCAGCAAGCGCATCGCAACTACGCCAAGCGTCAAATGACCTGGTTCCGGCGCGAACCCGAAGTTCATTGGCTAAGCGGATTCGGAGACGACCCTGGCGTTCAGCACCAATCCGAAAATCTCGTCAACGATTCTGCATGCAATCCGGCGTCGAAGTCCTCTTGAATCGATCAAGGGACAGCAGGCGTGTTATCGTCTTTGCCATGGCCCGCCAACGCGTGCTTTTCCTGCTGGCTGTGATACTCGTGTCAGCATCCGCCTACGCCAAGCCGAAATATCAGCAACCCGGCCCCGTCCTGCTCGATCGCGACGGCGAGAAGTGGGCGGAGAAAACCCTCCGCAAGCTCTCCCTCGAAGAAAAAGTCGGCCAGCTTTTCATGATCTGGGTGCGCGCCGATTTCCTGAATGTACAAAGTCCCGTCTATCTCCAACTGAGGGACAACATCAGCAAGTACCACTTGGGCTCGTTCGCCATGACGGTGCGCTGGGAGCCTCCGTTTTTGTACCGCAATGAACCGTTCGAGGCTGCCGATTTGCTCAACCGCCTGCAGCAGGATTCTCCGCTGCCCCTGATCATCGCGGCCGACCTCGAACGTGGTCTGCCCATGCGTCTCTACGGAGGGACAGAATTCCCTCATGCCATGGCCTTCGGCGCGGCCGCCAAGCTGGAATATGCCGAAGCTTTCGGCCGTATCACTGCACAGGAAGCCCGGGCTGTCGGAATTCACTGGAATTTTTTCCCTGACGCCGATGTCAATTCGAACCCCACAAATCCGATCATCAATACGCGCGCTTTTGGCGAGAACCCGCGGCAGGTGGGGGACTTAGCCGCCGCGTACATTCGCGGCGCCCGCGCCAACGGGATGCTCACCACTGCCAAGCACTTTCCAGGCCATGGGGACACCTCGACCGACTCTCACCTTGGCCTGGCGCAGGTCACCGGCGATCTGGCGCGTCTTGAGTCCGTTGAACTTCCGCCTTTCCGTGAGGCGATCGAAGCCGGCGTCGACTCGGTGATGGTTGCCCACGTTACGGTTCCTGCGCTCGACCCGGCATCGGATCGCGTGGCCACAAATTCGCACACCATCGTGACCGGTCTGCTGAAAGAGAAGCTTGGGTTCAAGGGGGTCGTGGTGACCGACGCGCTCGACATGGCCGGGCTCACCCGGCTTTATGGCGCGAATTCTGGCCGGGCTGCGGTCGATGCCTTCAAGGCCGGCTGTGATCTGCTGATCATTCCAGCCGACCTCGAAGCTTCCTACCGCGCCTTGCTCGCGGCCGTGCAGAGCAACGAAATCCCCCTCTCTCAACTCGACGCGTCTGTTCTTAAGATACTGAAAGCAAAGGCCTCAGCCGGCTTGCACCGGTCGCGGTTCGTCGATCTCGCGGCTTTGCCGGGGATCATCGGCAAGCCGGAGAATCTCGCGCTCGGCCAGCAAATTGCCGACGACGCTGTTACTCTGGTCCGCGACAACGCAAAAGTCCTGCCTCTGAAACGGACTGGAACTGTTTCCCCTCCGCTTCCGTATCAGAGGGTGGAAGAGGTACGCAACCATCTGGTCGTGGTGATCTTCTCGGAAGACGTTCGAACGGACTCCGGAAGAACTCTGGAAAGACAGATCAGGTCGCGCGTTCCTGACAGTAACGTGATCTATGTGGATCCACGCATTTCGACCGCTATGTCGCCCGAAATTCTTCAGGCCGTCGATCAGGCAGATGCAGTTATCGCACCGATCTACGTCGTGCCCACGGCGGGCAAGGCGATCGCGGGAGGTAACGGTTTGACCAACTCCGTCGCGCTTCCCGATGCCAGCGCCGGGCTGCTGCACGGCATTTTGGACAGGGCGGCTGCTAAGACGGTGGTGCTCGCGATGGGCGACCCATATCTGGCGCAGGATTTTCCCGCCGTCCAGAACTATCTCTGCGCGTTCTCCAATTCTTCGGTTTCAGAAGTCAGCGCCGTCAAAGCCCTGTTTGGGGAGATTCCGATCCGCGGCCATTTGCCGGTAAGCATCCCTGAGATTGCCCGGCGGGGCTTCGGAATCGAACGCGTCGCGCAACCTGCGCCCGGAGGTGCTCCGCATGCTAATCCCAAAACCATTGGACATTAAAACTAGGTTCCTGATCGCCGTAGCCTTCGCCTTCTGGCTCACTGTATTGGCTTGCAGCGTCAGCGTAAAGGACCACAATAACGGCAAACCCGACAAAGTGGACATCGACACGCCGATCGGAGGCATTCACGTTAACGAGGACGTCGATGTTCGCGATACCGGGCTCACTGTCTATCCCGGCGCCCGCCCAAAACCGAAAACCGGCCACGATGATAAGAGCGCAAATGTAAACATCTCCAGTAGCTTTTTCGGGGTGAAGGTCGCGGCCATTGAGTATGAGTCGGACGATCCGCCCAACAAGGTCATCGCCTATTACCAGGACCAGCTGAAGAAATACGGGAACGTTATCGAATGCCATACCAGCAAGCACGGCGGAGACCTGACTGTGAAAGCAGGAGACAAACAATCTCATAACCCGGTTAGCTGCCAGGGCAGCGATACGGGGAATGTGGTGGAACTCAAAGTCGGCACCGAGGACAATCAGCACCTCGTTTCGGTGGAACCTGAGGGCAAAGGGTCCGATTTCGCTCTGGTGTTCATCCAGACCCGTGGCAAGGAAGGCACGATTTAGGGAGGTGCGTTTATGACTCGATCAATGCTGTGCAATTCGTCAAACCGGCAATCCCGGATTGCTCCTCTGCTGGCATTAGTGGCAGCTTGCCTGATCCTCTTCCCCGCTTCTGTCGCAGCCCAAGACTCCGGAGACAAGAACTTTGATGTGCGCAGTTCGGTGGGAGATTTGCACCTCGGCTCCGACGCAGATCCGCGCGAAATCGGTTTGCCTGCCTATCCCGGCGCACGCGTGAGGCACGATGACGAGAGCAATGCCAACCTCGCCATGTTTACCAGCGCTTTTGGCTTTAAGCTGGTCGTCATCAAGTACGTCTCCAACGACGCGCCTGACAAGATCATCGCCTTTTACCGAGACAAGCTGAAAAAGTACGGAAAGGTGATCGAGTGCCATGGCGACAAGGACGGCCCGCACGTCCAGGTTCATGAGAAATCCAGGGAACTGACCTGTGACGGCGACAACACCGGAGTCGAGGTTGAGTTGAAGGTGGGAACCGAGGACAACCAGCACGCTGTGGCGGTTGAGCCGGACAAGTCAGGCACCGGATCTACGTTTGCTCTGGTTTACGTGCGCTCCCGCGGGAAACAAGGGGATATCTAACCAGGAAAGCGGTGCCGAAGCTATTTTGCCCCATTGATCAGGACGCCCATCGACTCTCCGCGGTCTGCGGTGCTATCCCCCGCTAATGGTGGAAATGCGTCACATGGCCGATTGGCTCCCTGAGAAGACATGGGCACGCCAGACGGCAGAACTCCCCCCAATGCCAGTGATGATGCGCATCCCCGATGAGGTGTTGACGAAGCAAAACCTTCCAGGCCTTTGGACATCCTTTGCGACCCGGCAAAAACCACGGTGGCGCTCAAGATCACCGCACCAAGCAATACGAACATTCTGCCCCAGGCCGCGCTCTGACCTCGCTTGCGTTTCATCTGGATTCCTCTTCTCGTTTCAGCAGTCTGCGTCTTTTGCTGGTGGCACAAACACTCTTCTACAGCCCCTTGTAGCAGCACGTTTCGTTCCGGACTGGCTCGCTTGTAAGTCATTGATGGCTCGGCAGCCGAGCGGTACACAACCAACGACAGGGACAAGTTGTCCCGGCCTGAGCCGGGACAGGACGGCTCGCTCCGCCCGTACCCTCCATCTGGTTACCCGCGTAGTGGCGGACCCGCTCCTGCGTCGTTCGCGGGCCCCATGCCTCGCTTGCGCCTCCGCCCACGCTCATGTACCTTGAATCCCGTGGAACACGCTTGTGACCAGTGTGGCGCAGCCGTTGAAGACGGCACTCCTTTCTGCAGGCAATGTGGAGCGCCGCAGATTCGCGTAGCCAGTTTTGAGCCGCCAGCCGTGACCCCCGCGGACTCCTTCAATCACCCCGGCGACCCTCGAGCGCTGCAGTGGGCCCAGGCCCTGCCATCCGCAGCCGCCGCAGGGTTGGTCGCCGCCATTCTCATGTTGATCCCCTTAGGTGCGTTCGGCCTGGGGATGCTCGCCGCGGGGGCGCTTTCGGTGCTGCTCTACCGGCGCAGAAATCCGGCGTCCGACCTCACTCCTGGTATGGGAGCGCGGCTGGGAGCGACCAGCGGCGCCCTGGGTTTTGGAATTTTTGCCATTTTTACGGCCGTCGAAGTTCTCATCTTTCATTCCGGCGGAGAACTGCATACCGCCCTGATTCAGGCGGTTCAGCAGTCCGCCTCCCGCACCTCCGACCCGCAGGCCCTGCAACTTCTCGAATACCTCAAAAGCCCTCCAGGCCTTGCCTTGGTTATGGCCGCCGGCTTGGCCGTGATGTTGGCAGCGTTTCTGATCTTTTCCAGCCTGGGCGGCGCCCTCGGCGCGCTTTTGCTGCGCCGCAAGAACCGCTTGTAGGCCGGAAATCTTCGACTACCAGGGGCTTATCCCACTCCCGCTTGCTCTGGACCGCTCCACCCGCGTATGATGCACCGTTCATGTCTCCCCGGACCACACCCCGGCAGGCCAACCTGCGCGAGAAGGCGCAGCTCATGTCCGCTTCGGAAATCGAGCGGACTCTGGTCCGCCTGGTGCACGAAATCATTGAGAAAAACAACGGCGCCAAGGATGTGGGCCTGGTCGGTATCCGTCGCCGTGGGGTCTTTCTCGCCCAGCGTCTGGGAGAGATGATCCAGCGCATTGAAAAATCGCTGGTCCCGGTCGGTACGCTCGACATCACCCTGTACCGTGACGATCTTTCCACGCTGGGGCCTAAGCCGGTGGTGCAGAAGAGCGAGATTGGCTTCCCGATTACCGGCAAAGACATCATCCTGGTCGATGACGTTCTTTACACCGGACGCACTGCGCGTGCTGCCCTCGACGCCCTCTTTAGCCAGGGCCGCCCCCGGCGCGTCCAGCTTTGTGTACTCATCGACCGCGGCCATCGTGAACTGCCCATTGAGGCGGCTTTCGTGGGCCGAAAAATACAGACCTCGGAGCAGGAGATCGTCGAAGTCCAGTTGCGGGAAGTAGACAATACCGAAAAGGTTCTGCTGGTGGAAAAACAAAGTTGAGCGCGCAATCGAAGACACGGGTAGCCAGCCGGGCAAGTCACGACGTTCACCGCGGCTCTCTGCTGGGCATTGAACACATGCAGGCTTCGGAGATTCTCAGTCTGCTGAACCTCGCCCACCGTATGAATCCCGCCAAACCGCGGCCGCTTTTGCGGGGCAAACGGGTGCTGCTTTTGTTCTACGAGGCTTCCACCCGCACCCGCAGTTCCTTCGAGATCGCTGCGAAATCTCTGAGTGCGATGACCACGCTAGTGCTTTCCAGCGGCTCCAGCATCGAGAAAGGCGAGTCCCTGCTCGATACCGCCTACACGCTGCGCGCGGTCGGTGCGGACGTCATCGTGGTTCGGCATCCCCACGCCGGCGCGCCGCTGTTGATGGCGAAGAACATTGATATTCCCGTGGTCAATGCCGGCGATGGCATGCACGAGCATCCTTCCCAGGCGCTGCTCGATGCATACACTATTCTCCGCCACTACAAAACGCTCAAGGGATTGCAAGTGGCCATCGTTGGGGACATCTACCATAGCCGCGTTGCACGCTCTGCCTGCCATTTGCTCGGTAAGTTCGGCGCGCGGGTGGTTCTGTGCGGCCCCCCGGAGTTATTACCGGAGGTCGCCACCACCCTGGCGCCCGGCGTCGAGATTACCCGCACGGTGGAAGAGGCAATTCGCGGCGCCGACGTGGTCACCGCGCTGCGAGTGCAGAAAGAGCGGCTCGCGGGATTGAAGATCAGCCTGCATGACTACATCGCCCGCTACCAGATCACCCTGCAGCGCCTGAAACTCGCCAAGCGCGAAGCCATTCTGATGCATCCCGGCCCGATCATCCGCGGCTTGGAGTTGACTTCGGAAGTAGCCGACTGCCCGCAGTCCGCCATCGTCGAGGAAGTACGCAACGGAGTTCCAGTGCGCATGGCTATTTTGGCGAAAGCTCTGGGGAAAGCAAAATGAACGTCGGCATGGTATTGCGGTGGATGAGAGCGGCCACCAGGAGATCAGCGTGAACCAGCGGAAAACCGGCAGTCTTCTCATTAAAGGCGGCCACGTCATCGATCCCGCAGCCCGGGTCGATGCCCTCATGGACGTCCTTTTGCGGGATGGCCACGTTGCCGAAGTCGCCCCGCCAGGAAAAATCCGAAGCGCCGCCGACAGCACCTTGGACGCTCGCGGTTTGATCGTGGCCCCTGGATTTATCGACCTTCACGTCCACCTGCGCGAGCCCGGCCAGGGCTACAAGGAGACCATCGCAACCGGGACTGCGGCGGCGGCATTTGGAGGATTCACCTCGGTTTGCTGTATGCCGAATACTTCGCCGGTGGTGGATTCCCCGGAATGGGTCACCTGGATTCAGCAACCCCAGCGCGGTGCCGTGGTCAACGTTTTTCCCATTGCCGCTGCCACGCACGCCAGCAAAGGCGCGGTACTCAATGATTTCCGGGCCTTGCAACGGGCGGGCGCGGTCGCGGTAAGCGACGATGGAAAGCCTATTCTCAACGACGCCATCATGCGCGAAACCCTGCGACTGGCGGCGGAAACCAGTCTGCCCGTGATTCAGCACGCCGAAGACACACGGATGACCGAAAACGCTTCGCTCCATGAGGGCGCGGTTTCGTTCCGCCTCGGCCTGCGGGGCATGAAGGCCGAAGCCGAAGCCGTCATCGTGGAGCGTGACGTCCATCTTGCCCAGCAGTTCACCGGCGCCCGCCTGCATGTTGCCCATCTCTCCACGGCGGAAGGATTGAAAGCCGTTCGCAAAGGCAAGCGCAGCAAGGCCCATATCACCTGCGAAGTCACGCCCCATCATTTCACGATGGTCGACGCCAACGTCGGCGAGTACAACACCAATTGCAAAATGAATCCGCCGCTGCGTTCCGCGGAAGACCGCGAAGCCCTGATCGTTGCCCTGGCCGACGGCACGGTCGACGCCATCGCCACCGATCACGCCCCGCATGCTCTCCACGAAAAAGATCTGGAGTTTGAGCGCGCGATGTTTGGGGTTACCGGACTCGAAACCGCGCTGGGGCTGGCTATCACCCAATTGCACCGCGAGCGCAGAATCCCCCTCAGCAGAATCGTCGAGTTGTTTACCGCAGGCCCGGCCCGGGTCGTGGATTTAAGGGGCCGCGGCGCGCTTGCCCGCGGCTGCTACGCCGACGTCACCATCTTTGACCCAAAGAAGCATTGGACGTTTGAGGCTGCCAGGTCGCGCTCCAAATCGCACAATTCGCCTTTCGATGGCTGGCTGCTTACCGGTAAGGTCATAGCCACAATCGTAGCCGGCAAAATTGTCCATCGGGCCGACTGACCTGCTAGTGTGGGGCGGACACTCCTGTCCGCCAAGTGCCCCCCTTGTTGCCCGCGCCACGCCAAAAGCCGAACGCCCATCTTCACTCCCAGGAGCCCATATCAATCAGCCGACCGGTCTTCAAATAGTGATTAATCGCCTTTTCCCAGCTCTGCATCTTGCTACAAAACCAGACCTCGTCATACCGCTCCACTTCCCGGTTGCCGTCCTCTGACAGCCCGGTATAGACATACCGAATGTTGGCTTCAGTCACATTTTGCGATTTCGGGCGCAAAGAGATCCGGAGTTGTGTCGCTACCAGCCCCGGCCACACCCACGCAAATCCGATGCGCAATGCTGCCGGATCATACTCCGTCACTAACCAAACCGTGTCCGGGCCGCTTTCATTCGGAGTCGCAAACACACAACCCAACTCCGCTACTCCCGATTGCGAACAGATCAGCCGGTACTCCCACCCCGGAACCCACTCCGCCTCGCGCACCGGACATAGCAACGGAAATACTTTCTCCGATGCGGCAACATTCGTCTGGGTAAATCCGTGAATTACTCGCTTACCTTGAAACTCCGCCATAATTTCCCTCCAAAAGGAAAATGGCCCGCGCCATGAGCACGGGCCGTACACCGCAATAAATTTTGGGCAATAGGAAAAGGCCGGATCGCTTGCCGATCCGGCCTTCCTAAATTCATTATGTCATAGGCGGCATCCCGAGTACAGACGAATCTGCACCATCAGCGCCCGCCCGCGCTCGCCGCTCTAAAACAGGTTCCACAAAAACTGGTTGTACACGTCGTGGTGGTATTGCACCTCAGGTGCTTTGACGAACGTTCCCAGCAGCCGCGGGCAGCGGTCCGCCGACGCTTGCTTCAGGTCGGCATAGCGCGACTTCACGTCTTCTCCGAGCAGCTTGGTCGTCCAACCTGCTTTGTTGAAATTCGCCAGCGCATCGTAAATGTTATCCGGCAAATAGCGCTGCGCCTGCCGCAGGTTCTTCATCTTCGCCGTTTCCCCATCAAGGCCGGTCTTGAAGATCGAATACAGGACCATGTAAGGATTCGCGTCCGGAGCCACCGAGCGCACCTCGACCCGCATACTCTTTTCGTTGCCGATGGGAATGCGGATCATCGAGCCGCGATCCACGGCGGAAGCCTTGATCTGATTCGGCGCCTCGAAGTGCGGGTCCAGGCGGCGATAGGCGTTTACGCTGGGATTCAGCAGCAGGCAGAGATCATTACCGTGGGTGAGGATGCGATCGACGAAAGCCCAGCCCAACTTGCTGAGCATCTCCTCACCCTTCGGATCCCAGAACAGGTTCTTTCCGCCCTTGCTGATGGAAACATTGGTATGCATGCCGCTGCCGTTCACGCCGACCACAGGTTTGGGCAGGAACGATGCGGTAAACCCCATGCGGTTCGCGACCTGCCGGCAAATCAGCTTGTAAAGCTGGATCTGGTCCGCCGCCGCCACCACTTCGCCATAGCCGTAGTTGATTTCGAACTGCGACGGCGCAACTTCGGGATGGTCCTTTTCGTTCTGGAACCCCATGGCGCGCTGCACCTCGGCGGTAGTGTCGATGAACGTGCGCAGCGGGTCGCCCGGCAGCGAGTGATAATACCCGCCGGTGTTCACATAGTCGAATTTCTGGGTTTCGTGGTAGCGCCGTTCGGCGTCCGTTCCCTGGAACAGAAAGCCTTCGATCTCGTTCGCCGCATTCAAGGTGTAGCCCTCTTTCTTGTGGAGGGTTTCCGCGAATGTCTTCAGCAAGCCTCGGATGTCGGCCGCATACGGTTCGCCGCCTTTGTCGATGATGTTGCCAAACACCAGCACCTTGCCCGGCCCAAAGATGTCAGCGGGTGCCCAGTAGAACGCGCTCCAGTCGATGCCCAGCCGCAGATCGCTCTCCCGCTGCGCCGTGAAGCCGCGAATGGACGAACCGTCGAACGTCAGATTGTCCCAGCTCTTCACCAGGAACTTCTTGTCGTAATCGAGCATGTGCAGCCGGCCTTCCAGGTCGCTGAACAGCACGGTGACGGCCTTGATCCGCTGCTCGCCGCTCAGGTATCCCAGGCGTTCTTCCTGGATCTTGTGGGAAGCAACCCGGTTCCGCCGCTGCTCCTTGGCTTTCAGGTTCAGCTCTTCCAGTTCGTCATACGGGATCGCAAGAAAGTTTCGTAGTTCGCTCGACATGCATCTCCTTAAGAATTTTGTGGACTCGCCATCAGCATGAGGCATTTCCTGGGGATTGCAAGAAAGAAGAAGCTTATCGCGTGGCTCGGTCTGCCGCCAATCAAAAAAGATTATGGGCGGCATCAGGCGGATTTATGCGCCGCCTAAATGGCAGGATCGGAACCGAGGCATTCACTGGCGAGCGCTCAGGCCGCCTTTCTGGAGCACTTGCCCCGGGCTCAATCCGCTCTCCCGCAGATAGCGCAGGCTCAGCGCGTCGTGACGTTTGGCCAGTCTCATGCCGGCTTCATCCCGCAGCAGATCACAGTGGTAGAACTCCGGAGAACTCCATCCCAGCGCGCGATACAGCAGCAACTGCCGGGCAGTGGATTTCAGCAGATCCGCACCGCGCACCACCTCCGTGATGTCCATTTCCGCGTCATCCACCACGACTGCCAACTGGTACGCCGGGACGTCGTCCCGCCGCCAAACCAGGAAATCCCCAAAATCCTGCCCGGCGCGAAACGCCTGGGGACCGAAATGCAGATCGGCAAAGCGAATCGGTTCATCATCCGGCACACGAAACCGCCAGTTCACTCCTGCCGGCTGACCGAACTGAGTAGCGTCGGTGCGCCCGCGGCATCGCCCGGGATAAATCGGTTCATCGTCGGCGTCGTTCGGAGCACTCGCGGACTGCGCGAGGTCCTTGCGAGAGCAGGCACACGGATAGATAAACCCTGCGTCGCGCAGCGTTCGCCACGCTTGCAGGTATCGTCCACGACGTTCGCTCTGCGAGTACGGGGCGAAAGGGCCACTGCAGTCCGGACCTTCACTCCAGCCGATTCCCAGCCAACGCAGATCTTCGATCATGGCTTGCGCGAATTCCGGCCGGCAGCGTTGCGGATCAAGATCTTCGTTCCGCAGGATCAGGGTACCCTGATGCTCCGTCGCCCGTTGCGCCGCAATCCAGAAGGTGCGGGCATGGCCCAGATGCAGCAACCCGGTCGGCGACGGCGCAATTCGTCCTCGGTATCGTTGACCCATCAAACAGCATTCTAACGACGCCAGCCTGTGCGCAGCGGCCCGCCTTACTTCGCTGGCCTCAGACCTCCGCAACCAGTCCCGTGTTCCCGGCAGCACACCGTGTCCTGCGTCCCACGACTTGTCGGTTCTCTTTTTCTTCTAACCTGCCTCGAATCAACACAGCCCCAATCGGACCCGATCGTGCCTTTATGAACCGTGACTGGGAAACCAGCACAGGAGGCCAATATGGCACAGTTCACGCAACTCGGATTGTCAGAAGAACCAAACCGAAAGTCAGAGATGAAAACCGCAACCCGTGGCGCCAAGCCGCGCCCACATTTCAACCAGAAACAGAAGACAACCGCCTTCATCGGCACGGTAGTAGCAGGGGCCCTCGCCGGGATCTTCCTGCTGCAGACCGGCGGCTGCTCAAGGCAGGAATCCAAACCGGTGGCAAGTGCACTCGCCAGTCCAGTAGTCCTCAATCCCGCGTCCACGATAACCACCGCCAGCACTTCGGCGACGCCCGTCCAGAGTGTGCCGCCGGTAAAGAAGACCGCAAAAAAGCGGCCATCGACCGTTTCCTATACCAACCAAATCTACGGCGTATCGTTCCGCTATCCGCGGAAGTACTTGCTGAAGGCTGCTGAAAACTCGGGTCCGGGCACTTCGGAACAGGCCGCAATGAACTTCGTGCAACCCGGCGGAGTCTCGGTTACGACAGTCGAAGTTCCCAAAGGCTCGTATCCAGGAACTGACCTCGCGTCGGCATCATTCGATGTGAACGTCAACCGGCAACTCACGGCGGATCAGTGCTACCAGTTCGCGTCGCCGGCACCAAATTCTCCGGATGACCTGGCTGTGAAACCCACGCAAGTAACGCTGGGCGGAATGGAACTCGAGGAAGTCGAGAACCTCAGCGGCCCATCCACTAGGCAGACTGACGCCAAGTTCTACCACATCTACGAAAACGGGGCGTGTTATGAATTTGCCATGGGAATCCAAACCGACGTTGGCTCCGGAGAAGATCTCACTCCAGTGAACCGCGAAGAATTGTTTGGCAAGCTGGAGAAAATCCTCTTGACCGTGAAGATCCAGGCCGCCGCCGCTCCTGAGGTGACCGCCAGCGCACCGCAGCCGGCTCTTGCGCAGGAAACCGCGAAGTGAGCAGGGGTGGGCTGGAATCCGAATGGGCCGCGTCAGAACTTCGGCGCGGCCTGTACAATTCAACCAGCAAGTTTTCATGGAAGGTGTGCCGTAGTGGACATTCTGCTGAATCAGGTTGAGGTCCGGGTCCTGGGGGCGCTCATCGAGAAGGACATTACCACCCCCGATTACTATCCGCTCTCCCTCAACGCGTTAGTCAACGCCTGCAACCAGAAGAACAACCGCGATCCGGTGATGAGCCTTGACGACGGCTCGGTGCGTGATGCGTTGAGTTCCCTGCAGGAAAAGCGGCTTGCCGGCCCCGCCCGCGGCGCCGATAGCCGCGTGACCAAGTACGAACACCGTCTGCAGGAAGTGTTCAATTTCGATCGCCGTGAAATCGCGGTGCTCTGCGTGCTTTTGCTGCGCGGCCCACAGACCCCTGGCGAACTGCGCGGCCGCACCGAGCGTATGTACCGGTTTGAAGAGCTGGACGATGTGCAGTCAACCCTGCAGAAGTTGATGCAACGCGAGCCGCCTCTGGCAGCCGTGCTGTCTCGCCAGCCGGGAACCAAAGAAGCCCGCTACGCTCATCTGCTCGCCGGCAAGATGGAGGACTGGGAAGTGGCGCCCGTTTCAGCCGCCGTAGCTTCGGTTAGTTCCCAGGATTTCGATCGCATCGCCCGCCTGGAAGAAGATGTTGCCGGCCTGCATCGAGAAGTTGCGGATCTCAAGCAGCAACTGGCGAATTTTCGCAAACAATTCGAGTAACCAGCTCGGTAACATTGCGGAAGTTACTTTCGTCATCTACCCGAGGCTGCGGGAGTTCTTTCATTATGGTGCGTTCTCCCAGTGCAGCCAAAACTCCCATAGGATCCAAGATCGGGACGGTCTGAAGAAACCAGGCCGCGGAGGCGTATGCAATACGAATTCTTCTTCCTGAAACAACGCCGGCAGGCAAAGCCGAGAATTCTGCGGGCCATTGCTCCCACCTACTCTCAAGCCAGACTCATGGTGGCGCGGCACTACGGATTCGACCCGTTGCAGCCCATTCAGACCGTGAAGCAATACCTGGAGTCCCTTCGTATCTCGGATGCCGAGGTGACGAACATCTTCCTGGCGGAGCGAACCAGAAACCGCCCGCAGGCCGACGTCACACTTAGGAACTCTGCTTAGGTCCCTTCGACTTGGGTGTGAGCACGCCAATGCGGCGCCCGCTCGCGGAGTCCGCAATCAAGATCGTGAGCCGCCGGAGTCGCGTTTCCTCTTTTTTTGCGCTGACCACCCAATAAGTCGCCGTACGTCGATACCAGGGCGCCTGTGCGCTGAAGAAGTCCCAGGCCTTTGGGTTGGCCTTCAACTGCTTCAGGGAATCTGCCTCGAGCCTCTGCGGCCTCGTTTCGTAGGAATAGCCGGGTTTGTTGCGCGGCCGTTTCTTGAAGGCGGCCAGCCCTGGAGGACTTACTCTCTCCAGATTGATGAGTTCTGCCATGCGCTTGATGTTGACCACGCTCCAGTTGCTGCGCGCTTTTCGCGGGGTGAAACGGACCGTGTAGGTGGTTGGGTTGACGCTCTTGCGCACCCCGTCAATCCAGCCGAAGCAGAGCGCCTCGTCCAGAGCCTCCCGATACGTAATGCTGACCTTGCCCGAACGCTGGTTGTAGAAACCGACCCACATCTCCTGGACCGCGTCGTGATTGCGTTCCAGCCATGCTCTGAATTCGGACCCGCTCTTGAATATTTTGACCTTCATCCCCGATGAGCCTCGCTCGCGACCCCGGACAGTCCCGCCACCACCTGACTCGACCGGCCCATCATTTGGGTGATGAACCGATACTCAATGGGCTTAGCCTTCTCGTAATGTGGCACAAGTCGCTCGACAGCTTCATACTGTCGCCATGAGTCTGGACCACGTCGTGCTCGATTTTCTACAACGCATCGCCATCGGCGCGGGCGTGGTCTTGCTGCTTCTCGTACTGGTTCGGTTTGGCATTCCTCGTCGTGCCGCCGCGTCCCGCCATCGGCCCACCAGCTAACCTGCCCCCAATCTCCCGCCACTTGTCACATTTGACTGCATGCTGTGTCGCATGAGATAGTGGCTCGCTCTGATCCTTACAACTTATTCTGAGCACAAACAGTCTGGAGTTTGTTGCCGGCACCATGGTTCGACTTCTTCCCAAAGATACCAGCTTCTTTCTGATGTTCTCCGAGATGTCCGAGAACCTCATCGCCGGTGCGCGGGTCCTGGTTGATCTGTTCGAGAACTACCGGCAGGTGGAAGAAAAAATCGCCGAAGTACAGAGGATCGAGCACCTCGGCGATGATCTAACCCATGCCATCCTCATTAAACTCAATCAGACCTTCATCACGCCTTTCGATCGAGAGGATATCCATAAACTGGCCTCTTCGCTGGATGATGTTCTGGATTTCGTCAATGCGGCTGGTGCTCGGATTATCATGTACCGCGTGGTGAATCCCCCGCCCGCCGCCCTTAAGCTGGCCAGGCTCATTTTGCTGCAAAGCCAGGAATTGCAGAAAGCCTTGTCCCTCCTGCGCAAGAATGGCGACATTCTCGCCCATTGCGTGGAGATCAACCGCCTGGAAAACGAAGCCGACTATGTGTCGCAGGCGGCGATTGCCGAGTTGTTCGAACGTGAAAAGGATCCAATCAACCTGATCAAGATCAAGGAACTGATCGAGTTCCTTGAAATGGCCACCGACAAGGCGGAAGATGTTGCAGACGTGCTCGAAACGGTGGTTCTAAAGAACGCGTAGCCTATTTACCCTTAAGAAACCAGGGAAACGTGAAACCCGACCTCTTGCTGTTGATTGTCACGGTTCTGGTGGCCCTCGCTTTCGATTTCCTCAATGGGTTTCACGATGCTGCTAACAGCATCGCGACCGTGGTTTCCACTCGCGTGCTGTCCCCCAAGCTGGCGGTGCTGTGGGCGGCTTTTTTTAATTTTGTGGCGGCATTTCTCCTGGGAACGGCGGTGGCCAAAACCATCGGGAAGGGAATGATCCATGTCGAGTCGGTCACCCAATACGTGGTGATTACCGGACTCCTCGGGGCGATTGTGTGGGACCTGTTGACCTGGTGGCTGGGGCTTCCGACCTCTTCCTCTCATGCTCTGATAGGAGGCTATGCCGGAGCGGCGGTTATGCGCTCCGGATGGGGAGTCATCATTGCCGAGGGCTGGTACAAAACCCTGATCTTCATCGTCGTCGCGCCTATCATGGGGCTCGTCATGGGTCTGGGGTTCATGGTGGCTGTCTCCTGGCTTCTGCGCAACAAGGCACCGCGGCGCATCGATGCCTGGTTCCGCAAGTTGCAACTTCTCTCGGCAGCCGCCTACAGCCTCGGCCACGGCGGCAACGACGCCCAAAAGACCATGGGCATTGTAGCGAGCGCGTTGTACGGAGCGCATATCTTGAACTCGGCTGAACTCGCCGGTGACTGGGGAAAATTTCACTGGCCCATCATTCTGGCCGCCCACACCGCCATCGCGCTGGGCACTTATTTTGGCGGCTGGCGGATTGTTCATACCATGGGATCACGCATCACCAAACTCAAGCCAGTGGGCGGATTTTGCGCCGAGACTGCGGGAGCCATCACCCTGTTCTCTACCGCTCTGGCGGGAATCCCCGTCAGTACCACTCATACCATCACCGGAGCAATCGTGGGCGTGGGAGCAGCCCATCGTCTCTCGGCTGTGCGATGGGGCGTGGCCCGGCGCATCGTATGGGCATGGGTTTTGACGATTCCGGCTTCGGCCCTGGTCGCTGCCGTCGCGTACTGGCTGGTCCAACTGGCTCACCCTGGGGCTTAGAGCGAAGCTACTTCGCGACCGCTGCTTTCGTCTCGATCTTTTCGAACACGGCTTCCGCCCGGCGCAAAGCCTCCAGCACATTGGAACAGATGTTTTCCGCTCCGACTACTTCTTCAAACTCCGCCTGCCGCATCGCTTGCGCGGGCTGCTCGCGGGCCCCGCACAAAATCAGCGTGCGCCCGGTGGCATGCAGACGGCGCGCCACTCCTTCCAGGGCGAACAGTCCAGTGGCATCGATGGCGGTCATGTTGCGCAGACGAATAATGACAATCGGCGGCAACTCATGAATCTTTTCCGTGATGGCGTCGAGTTTCTCCGTTGCTCCGAAAAGGAACGGGCCATGAATGCGAAAGATCGTGGCATAGTACGGAATGTCTTTGTCCTGCAGAATATGCACTCGCCCGTCCTCGATATAGTCGTCGGTGACTTGCGAAACCGTGGTGGTGTTGGCCACCCGCGCAATGAACAACAATGCCGCCAGGATCATTCCGGCTTCCACCGCTACGGTCAAGTCCGCGAACACGGTCAAGGCGAACGTGACCAGCCAAACGCTGATGTCGGTTTTGGTGAGTTTCAGCAATTGCGGAATCTCTCGCCATTCGCCCATGTTGTAAGCCACGACCATCAGAATGCCCGCCAGTGCGGCCATGGGGATGTAGCTGGCGAGCGGTGCGGCAAACAGCAGAATCGCCAGCAGCGTGAGCGCGTGCACCATGCCAGCCACCGGAGACTTGGCCCCAGCTCGAATATTGGTTGCCGTGCGCGCGATTGCCCCGGTTGCCGGCAGACCGCCGAACATTGGCGAGACGATGTTGGCAATTCCCTGTCCGACCAGCTCAACATTGGGATTGTGTCGGTCGTTGCTCATGCGGTCGGAGACCACGGCTGACATCAGCGACTCAATCGCTCCCAGCATGGCCACCGTGAATGCCGGGCCGAGCAGCCCGTGGATCAGGTCGGTGCGGAATCGGGGAATTACCAAATGCGGCAACCCGCTGGGGATCCCGCCGAACCGTGTGCCGATGGTCTCGACCGGCATCTTGAGCAAATAGGCAGCCACGGTCGCGCCCAGCATCGCCACGATCGGTCCCGGAATGCGGCTGGAGACAGCCCGGCAGCCAAGCAACACCGCAACCGTCCCCGCCGCCAGAATCGTCGCTGTCGGAGACCAGGTCGGAGAGGCTTTCACCAGCGCTTCCATGCGGAGCCAGAAAATACCGGGGACTTTCTCCAGCCGCAAGCCGAAGAAGTCTTTCACCTGGGTGCTGGCGATGAGCACCGCGATCCCGTTAGTGAAGCCGATGACCACTGGTCGCGGAATGAACTTCACCGCCGTTCCCATGCCGGTGAGGCCCAGTACCACCAGCAGAACCCCGGCCATCACGGTGCACATGAACAGTCCGTCTACCCCGTGCGCCGCCACAATTCCGGCAATCACCACGACGAATGCGCCGGTCGGCCCGCCGATCTGGGTTCTGGATCCGCCCAGCGCCGAAACCAGAAACCCGGTCACCACCGCGCAATAGATACCCGCCTGCGGCGTCAATCCTGAGGCAATGGAAAACGCCATCGCCAGCGGCAGCGCCACCAGGCCGACGGTAATTCCCGCGATGACGTCATGGAGGAATTTGTTCAGGCTGTAGTCGCGCAGGCAGAGAACGGACTTCGGCAACCAACGTTCGTCCAAGGTCAGAGAAAAGGGTGACGACATTAGCATTCATTATGACAGGGATGTGTTCGTCTGTTCAGTCACACGAGGGTATTCCCCGTTCGCCAATCCAGGAGAGTCTCTCAAACGCGCTGCATCACTGCCCGCCCCTACGTTAGACTGTGCAGTGCTATCAGGAGACATCCTTACTATGAATTGGCCGGGACAGGTGGCCCTGCTCATTGCCATTATCGTTTCCGTATCTCTGTTTTGGCGGAAGTTCGGCAGAGTGCTGCGCATCATTCGCCAATCGAAGCCCGACGCTGACTTCCATCTGCGGCCCCTCGGTCCGCGCATTCGCAAAGTTCTTTGGGAAGTCGGCGCCCAGGGCCTGGTGATCGCGCAACGGCCACTGCCCGGCCTGGCGCATGCCTTTGTGTTCTGGGGCTTCTGTGTCTTTGCTCTCGTGACGCTGAACCACTTCGCCGCCGCATTCGGCGTGCCGTTCTTGTCCCATGGCGGCTTTTCGCGTTTCTATTTTCTATTTGCCGGCGTGTTCGCCGTAGCGGTAGCCATTTCGATCGCCGGTCTGGCGTTCCGCCGCTTCGTGATCCGGCCAAAATGGCTGGAGCCGCTTTCCCCGGAGTCTGGACTGATCGCCTTTCTGATCTTTGCCCTGATGGTCACCTACCTGGCTGGTTTCTGCGTGCAAGAAGGGACCACGGCTGCCTGGGCCGTCTGGTGGGCACATACTCTGGTGCTGCTCACTTTCTTGCCCCTGATCCCAAAGACCAAGCACATGCACCTGGTCCTGAGCCCGCTCACTATATTTTTGGAGCGTGATGGATTCAGCCGCATTCCGCCGCTGGTCGGAGACGAAGATTTCGGCCTCGACAGCGGCAAGGACTTGACCCAGATCGCCGCTCTGCAAGCCTATAGCTGTGTGGAGTGCGGCCGCTGCACCGAGCATTGTCCTGCTAACAACACGGGGAAAGTTTTGAACCCCAAGGAAATCATTCTGGGTACACGGCATTACCTGAACGAATTCGGGCCGAAGAGTGCCGAACTGCTTCTGGGCAAGCATCTTTCAATGGAGGCGGCATTCCAGTGCACCTCCTGCGGGGCCTGCGAGTACCAGTGTCCGGTGGGTATTCAGCATTTGCCGATCATTGTGGGTTTGCGGCGCGGTGCGGTGAATACCGGCAAGTGGGACAACTCATACGGCAGCGAGCTGTTCGTCACCCTGGAACGGCAGGGCAATGCACTGGGATTCCCGCCATCGGACCGCGAAAAGTTCATCGAGAAAAACGGCCTGCCGTATTTCGACGGAACCCAGGAATACTGCCTCTGGCTGGGATGCCTGGGCTCGTTCGATCCCAACGGTCGCAAGATTGTGCTGGCCCTCGCCGAGGTGTTGCGGTACCTGGGGATCAGCTTCGGTGTCCTGCGGCAGGAAAAGTGCAGCGGCGACCCGGTACGGCGACTGGGCAACGATTATCTGTTTGGCGAATTAGCACAAGGGAACATCGAGCACATCAACGAAAGCAAGGTTAAGAAAATGGTGTCCATTTGCCCGCACTGTGTGCGCACCCTTGGCGAGGACTGGAAGGAGCACGGCGCCAGCATCGACATTGAGCATCACAGCGAGTTGCTGGCCCGCTTCCAGGACAAGTTGCCGGCCAGCAGCGGCGAACAGAAGAGCGTCGTATTTCATGACGCCTGCTATCTGGGACGCTATCGCGGTGTCTATGATGAGCCGCGCGATGTCATCGCCCGCTACGGCAAGGTCGTAGATCCGCCGCGGGCGCGCGAACGCGGCTTCTGCTGCGGCGGTGGCGGCGGATTGATGTTCTTGGGTGAGGAAACCGGCAAGCGCGTGAACCTGGAGCGGGCACAGGAACTGGCAGCGACCGGCGCAAGCGTGGTGGCGGCGGCGTGTCCGTTCTGCAATTCCATGCTGCGCGATGGCTTGGCAGCGAACTCTGCTACGCCACCAGAACTGCTCGACGTGGCCCAAATCGCAGCCGCAGCCATCGCCAAGACGAGCCCGGAGAAAACTTCCGGCGTGGACTAGGAGTTTTATCCGCGTTCATCCACGAGAATCCGTGGCTGATACTACGTCCCCGCTTTCGCCTTTTTCACTTCCTCAATCAGCGGAGGCACGATGTCGAACAGATTTCCCACAACCGCGTAGTCGGCGATCTCAAAAATCGGGGCCTCGGAATCTTTGTTGATTGCGATGATCGTCCGCGCTCCCTTCATGCCGACAATGTGCTGAATCGCGCCGCTGATGCCGAGCGCCAGATAAACTTTAGGCGCGACGGTTTGTCCAGACGAACCAACCTGTCGATCTAGTGGCAGCCAGCCCGAGTCACAGACAGGACGCGAAGCCGCCAGCTCGCCGCCCAGCGCGTCGGCCAATTGCCTGGCCAGTTCGACGTTCTTCTGCTCCTTGATTCCCCGGCCCACCGAAACGATAATTTCCGCCTGCGTCAGGTCAACCGCCTGCTTGGCCTCCTTGAAGACTTCCTGCGGCTTATTTCGGATGACGCCCTCGGCGATCTCCACATTGACGGTCTCTACCGGGGCAGCACTCGCGCCAGCCTCAAGCTTGTCCACGCGAAAAGCGCCGTTCTGGAAAGTCACAAACCATGGAGCATCACAAGTGAAGCTGACGTCGGCCGAGAGCTTTCCCTGGAACATCTGGCGGGTGAACAGCAGCCTGTCGCCGTCTTTCTTGTAGCCGATGCAGTCGCTGATCGCCGTCCGCCCCATGGCGGTGGCGAGTTTCGGCACGAAGTCGCGCACCTGGTAGGTATGCGGCATGAGCACCAGCTTCGGCTGTTTCGACTCGAGAAATTGCTTCAGCCCGGCGGAAAAAGCATCGGGAGTGTAGGGCTCCAGCTTGGGCGACTCGACCGCATACACCTTCGAGACTTTCTTTACGGCTACTTCGGACGCAACACCGGCCACGCCGCTGCCGACCACCACGGCTTCGAGCCCCCAGCCGGTTTCGGCAGCCAGAGCTTGACCTGCGGTTAGTGTTTCCCAGGAGACGCGGTTCAGTTTCCCTTCGCGCTGTTCTACGACTACGAGAATTGTATCGGGCATGATTTTGGCTCTTGACTTCTGGCTCTTTAGCTTCTAGTGGATGGCTTCACTTACAGCACCCGCACTTCGTTACGCAACTTGTCCGTCAGCTTCTTGGCCACTTCCGCGGGCGAGCCTTCCAGAAACTCCGTGTTCTTGGTCTTCTCGGGCGCATATAACCGCTCGATTTTCTGCAGATTTCCGCTGAGCGCTGCCTGCACGTCCGCCAGTGCGACTTTCCGCACCGGCTTGTTTTTGGCTTGCTTGATGCCGATCAGCGTGGCGTAGCGCAGCTTGTTGATGCCGGACTGAATGGTAAGCACAGCCGGTAGAGGCATGTCCACAAACTGGAAAAATCCGGCTTCCAGTTCGCGCTTTACCCGGATTCCGCCGGCGTTCTTCTCAATCTGCATAATGATCGTTCCGTGAGGCCAGCCGAGCAGTTCCGCCAGCACCACTCCGGTCTGCGCATAGCCATAGTCGTCGGATTGCAAGCCGGTTAGGATGAGATCGAATTTCTCGTCTTTTATAGCAGCCGCGAACGCCCGAGCCGTATTCAAAGCATCGAGTCCCACGAAGCCGGCGTCCTCAAGATGCACGGCCCGGTCCGCCCCTTTGGCCAGCGCCTCGCGCAACACCTGTTGCGAGCGCGCCGGACCGGAGGTGATGACCACGACCTCTCCTCCGTGCTTTTCCTTCTGCCGCAGCGCCTCTTCCAGCGCGTAGGCGTCCGGCTCGTTTACTTCGTAGGAAACGTCTTCGCGAATCCAGTTTCCGGATTCGTTCAGTTTGAGTGGCGCATCTTTCTGCGGCACCTGCTTCATGCAAACCAGAATTTTCAAGCGATACTCCTGGCCTCGGAAATCGCCCGAGGGCTGAGAGGAAACTTGCCAGTATAAATGAAATGAGTCGTGATGCAGCAAGGACCCAGCCAGCGGTTAGGACTTGATACCGCGAAGCGCCTACTCCGTGAATACCACCGATTGTACGCCGGAGATTTCGAAGCGCTTGCGGCACCGCAGGTTCTTGCAGGCCATCATGTCGTCGCGGCGGAGCATGTAGGAGCGGGCTTTGGCGAAGCGGGCGCGGTCGCGCTCATCGGCGCGGCCGGAGATTTGTTTCTTCTTGGTACGCACCAGCCAGTTGATTTCGTATTCTCCCGATTGCTGGCAGTGCGGGCAATTCAGCGTGGCCGGCTTTTTTTCCGGGCGTTCATCGAAGAATTCGCGTTCGTCCATAATCAGTCGTTCGTCGTTCGCCCTTGGCCTTCTCCTGCTCAAACCAAGGTTCCGGCCAATTTTTTCGATTATTACACGTTCGCGGCGCGGCGGCTATGGCAACATGGAGACGTGACGAAACGGAAAAAGCCGAAACCTTTTCGAGCCGTGCAAGCGGTCAAGGCGATGGCACGCGAGCGCATCGGTGCGCCGCCGGCCTCGCGGGTCGTTCCGGATCGGAAGAAAAAGAGAAAGTCAACGGAGAAACACCCGCCGACGCTCCGGAAGTTGCTGGACGAAGCTTAGTCCCTGCCAGGATCCTGAGCGCCCTAAGCTGCACATTCAGCCCAGCGTCCTCCGAGACGGGTATGTTGGAAGCCCCGAAAGTTCCGGGCGCGGGTTGGATAGCAATGGATACCAGTTGCTGATCGTGCCCGCAACTGGGTGCCATCACCGCTATCGAGTAACCAGGATCAGTTTAAACCAGTTCCGGACCATCCCACTCCTGAGACAGCCTACCGTCAAGCGGTCGCTCAGAAGTTCAACTCTAGGGAAGAATCCCTGAAAAATCAAGAATTGCGTTCTTCGTTCCCCCCGGTGCATAATAACCTCAAGGAGCCTCAGTCACTTGCGGTTGGGATCCGTCGCCGGAAAGAAAGCGACTCCTTCCGCCGCCTCTGAGCATCCTATTGGCAGTAGAGATTTGTAAACGGCTTCAACATCCCCGCCGGTTGGACGCGGACCAAAACCGCGTAGTGAATCGGCTGGAGCCGCTGGTGGCTTTCAACATCCCCGTTCCAGTTTGAGCGGACTGCGTGCTGGGCACGCCCGTTTACGCTTGGAGCTGAAGGCGAGAAAGAAAAATGGCGACCACTATATCGGTTTGCACTCTGGATAACTACCTCGTCCTGCCGGATAGCAGCATGGACGAGCGCATTGCCGCCGCCCGCCAGGTCTTGGGCCGCGACTGCGTGATTCTGGGCCATCATTATCAACGGGATGAGGTCATCCGCTTCGCTGATTTTCGCGGCGACTCCTACAAACTAGCCCAGCAAGCCGCTCATGCCGGGGGCAAGTACATTGTTTTCTGCGGCGTGCATTTCATGGCGGAAAGCGCCAACGTGCTCGGCCGCCCCGGCCAAATCACAGTCTTGCCTGATCTCAATGCAGGTTGCTCCATGGCCGATATGGCAGAGATTACGCAAGTGGAAAGCTGCTGGGAGCACCTGGTGGCCGCAGGCCTCACCACCGATTCCGGCGACGGCATTACACCCATCACTTACATGAACTCCGCCGCTGCGATCAAGGCGTTTTGCGGGGAACGGGGTGGGTTGGTTTGTACCTCGTCGAATGCGGCAGGAGCATTCCAGTGGGCCTTGGCGAAAAATCCGAAACTCCTGTTTCTTCCCGACCAGCACCTGGGCCGCAACACTGGATACCGGATGGGCGTTCCGCTCGCCGACATGGTTGTTTGGGACCCATATTTGATCAACGGCGGCCTTACCCCGGAGCGGTTGCGCTCGGCCAAAGCGATTCTTTGGAAGGGCCACTGCTCGGTACATCAGCGCTTCCTGCCGGAGCATGTGGACAATGTCCGTGCCCGCTATCCGGGAATCCGCGTGATTGTGCATCCCGAGTGCCGCTGGGAGGTCTGCCAGAAAGCTGACGGAATCGGCTCGACCGAGGGCTTGCTGAAGCTGATCCGCCATGCTCCGCCGGGAACCATGTTTGCCGTGGGCACGGAAATCCACCTGGTCAACCGCATGGGCAAGGAGTTTGCCTCCGAAGGCAAAAGAGTCATTACGCTCGACGATGCAGGATGCCTGTGCACGACCATGTTCCGTATCTCGCCACAGCACCTATGCTGGGCCCTGGAAAACCTGGCCGACGGCAACGTGGTGAATCAGATCAAGGTGAAGGACGACGTCAAGCACTGGGCGCGAGTCGCGCTCGATCGCATGCTGGAGATTCAGTAGTGTGGCGCGGGCGCTCTCGCCCGCGAGGCCGCTGGCAACAACCACGTAGGCGCAGGTGTCCCCCCTGCCCAGCCAGGCAAAGCTCGGCAGCTTTCCACAAAACCGGCTAGACTGTTCCAATCACGCCCAAATCAGGTATTAGGAGAATGCCCGTTTATGTCCCGCACCCTGTCCGCCATCGCTATCACGCTGCTTCTTGCCACTTCTGCCATCGCTCAGGACACATGGCAGATTGATCCCGCACACTCGGCGGCGCAGTTTTCTGTACGCCACCTTGGAATTTCCACCGTGCGCGGCGCCTTTACCAAGGTAAGTGGCAGCGCGCAATTCGATGCAGCTAATCCCGGAAAGTCTTCCGTACAGGCCACGATCGAAACCGCCTCCGTGGATACACGCGTCGAGATGCGCGACAACGATCTCCGCAGCCCTAGGTTTTTCGACGCCCAGAAGTACCCGACCATCACGTTCAAGTCGACTAAGGTCGAGGCTGCCGGACAGGGCAAGCTCAAGATCACCGGCGATCTCACAATCCATGGCACGACCAAAGAGGTTGTGCTCGAGGTCGACGGCCCATCGGCCGCCGTGAAGGACCCTCGGGACAATCCACGCGTGGGTGCCTCCGCCACTACCACGATCAACCGCATGGATTTTGGAGTAAGCGGCGCCGCCGGCGCGGTCGGCGACCAGGTTACCATCACACTGGACATCGAAATGACCAAGCCCGCGCCGAAGTAGAGCGATTTTGCAATTGAGCAATTCTTGTAATTTAACCGGCGCCACCGGCGGCCCTGGCCTGCAAATTGCAAAATTGCTCAATTACAAATTACCGGTTACTCAATTCCCCGGTAGAATAAAGGCACGCGCCTATGTCGGACCGGACCTTCACTCTCGATGAAGCCCAATCCCTGCTGCCGGTCCTTGAGTCTCTGCTTCGCACCTCGATCGACGGCAAGAAGCTCATCGAGACCGTCGATGGAGAATTTCAGGAACTCGCCCACCGCGTCTTCCTGAACGGAGGCACGTTGGTGAACGTGGTCCACATGGCGCGCAGGAAGGCGGAGCGGGAAAAGGCCATTCAGCGCGTCAAGGATGCCGTGGCCGAGATCGATGCCATTGGCGTCCAGGTAAAAGACCTGGACATTGGGCTGCTGGACTTTCCTTGTGAGGTCGAGGGCGGCACCGTCTGTTGTGCTGGAAACTCGGCGAAAGGAGCATTACCCACTGGCATGGGGTCAGCGAAGGCTTCGTCGGGCGCAAACCCATTGATGACCGGATCGCCAAAGCGAAAAGGTCCCAGTGAAGCAGTATCGGGGAAAGGTGCCGTTCCGGCGACTTGCAAGCACTGACCCGATTTTCCCTGCAACTTCCTCGGCCTTCAGCGTTCCTTGATTCTGGCGCGGAGTGGCGATCGAGGTTCTGCCGGGGTTACCAGCGGGTGTGCCGGGTGGAATCTTCTCTGCTACAATTTATCTGCGCCGCTATGATCGCTACCTGCGGTCTGAGGCATTCCTAACATGTTGAGCAGTAAACAGAAACTCCAGCTTGCCGCAGCGTTCGCGACGCTGCTGACAGTTGCCCTTGGCGTGGGCTGCCACGGCTTCTTTGTGAACCCAACCCTGACCGCCTTAGCGGTCGGCCCTGAGGCTACGATCAACCAGGGCACCACCGTGCAGATGACTGCCGTCGGAACTTACAATGACGGCACTCAACAGACGGTTACGTCAGGCCTCTTTTGGAGCAGTTCCGCGACCAACATAGCCACCATCGACACGGGAGGGTTGGTGACCGGAGTGTCCCCTGGAGATGCCACCATCACTGCCTCCGCCCAAGCGGTGAATGGAACCACCACCGTCACCGTGACCATTACCGGCCTGACTGCCATTCAAATTAAGCCTTTGACCTGGTCTCAGAACAATACCGACCCCATACAGTATCAGGCGACGGGGACAGTGAACGGCAAACAGGAAGACTTGACCGATATCGTCACTTGGACCACAAATGACTCCCAAGGCCTGGTGGAAATCAGTAGCACAGGGCTGGCTACCATCACCGCCCAACCAACACAACAAGACGTGGTGACTATTACTGCCACTGAGGGAACGGTTCAAGGCACGGCGACCCTGACACTCAATCCATAAGTGCAGCACGATCATGTCGGACATCTGCCTGTATCGGCATCTGCACCGGGGCGGATACGTTCACTCGTAATTCCAGGTTTGGCGTCTCATAGGGGTATGATCGAAGGTTGGCGCCGGAAAACACGATCCAGCCAATTCCATATCAAATTCCTTTTACGGACTAGTTTTCATCATGTCTGACATTCGCTGTATCGGCATCTGCACTGGAGGCGGAGACGCTCCCGGTCTCAATGCGGTCATTCGCGCCGCGGTCAAGTCCGCCATCCTCAAGTACAAGTGGAAGGTCATCGGTATTCCGGATGGCCTCGACGGGCTGATTTGGCCCGAAAAATCGTTCGAACTCAAGCTCAAAGACGTTAGTGGCATCCTGCCCCGGGGCGGCACAATTCTGGGCACAACCAACCGCGGCAATCCCTTTCATTACCGTACCGTTGTGAACGGCGTGGAAACGTTCAGCGACATTTCCGCCGAGGTCATCTCGAACTCGCGCAAGCTCGGCATTGACGCCGTGATCAGCATCGGCGGCGACGGCTCCCAGACCATCGCGCAGGAATTGTTCCTGAAGGGCATGAACATCGTCGGCGTACCCAAGACCATCGACAACGATCTTTCCGCCACCGAGATTACTTTCGGCTTTGACACCGCCCTGCACACCGCGACCGACGCGATTGACAAAATCCATACCACCGCCGAGTCGCACCACCGCGTGATGGTGGTGGAAGTGATGGGCCGGGATGCCGGCTGGATTGCGCTGGAAGCAGGTATTGCCGGCGGAGCGCACGTCATCCTGATCCCCGAAATTCCTTTCAGCTTGCAGAAAATTTGCGAATATGTGCACGCCCGCGAAGGCTATGGCAAACACTTCACCATCGTGGTAGTGGCTGAGGGGGTCAATCTGCCCCCGGAATTGAAGCAGCTTTCCCGCGGAGGATCGGTGGGCAACCTGATCGGCGATGGCATTGCCTTAACCGCGCGCCGGGAAGTCCGGGTCAGCGTGCTCGGACATATCCAGCGCGGCGGTTCGCCTTCGCCCTTTGACCGCATCCTGGCCACACGTTTCGGCGTGGCGGCAGTGGACCTGATTGCCCGTGGTGAGTTCGGGAAAATGGTGTGCCTGCGTAATGCCACCATCGAGTGCGTGAACATCGTGGACGCGATCGGCAAACTGAAGACGGTGGATCCGCAAGGCGAACTGGTGCGCGTCGCCCGTGCCATTGGCATCAGTTTCGGAGACTGATACGTCCCTTCGTTCGCACTCGTGCACCTTCGTGCCGGAAGACACCATTCCTCTAAACATCAGCCCGGCAGCCTCTGCGCTATATTGATTGGTGATTCCTGTGAATTCCCGGCATCGATTCGCGCGTTGGCTGGAACTGGCCTCACAAATGGTTTTGCAAGGGCGCGGCTTCCAGCCGCGCCGCTCGACCCCGGAAATATTGCGGGCCTCAGCCCCTGAGGGAACATGGCGTTCGCGCACAAAACATTAGCCAGATCAGTTCTCCTGATGTCTGTTCTCGCCGGCTTGTTGCTCCCCGGATGCAATCGCGGCCGCGGCCGAGTGCTGGAGACGGCGTACGTTTCTGCGCCCCAAGCCATTCTCCGCGACCGTGTCGCGGCGGTTTTCAACAAAACCGGAACCGTCAAGAACGGAGACCGGGTGCAGGTTTTCGAGCACGAACGCCGCTTCGTGCGAGTACGGACGGCGAACGGAAGCGAAGGTTGGGTCGAGCAGCGTTATCTGGTCAGCCAGCAGGTGTATGACGGTTTCCAGAAGCTGGCCCAGGATGCTCAGAACAACCCGGTCCAGGGAACCGGCACGACCCGCAATGAGACGAACCTCCATCTTGACCCCGGCCGTGACACCGAACACCTTTACCAGATCACGCAAGGATCCAAGGTTTCTTTTCTAAAACGCGCCACGGTTGAGAAAATCGTGCCGGGCGAAGCGCCCAAAACTGCGACCCCGGACAAGAGTCAGTCGGCCAAGCCAGTCCCCATGGAAGACTGGTGGCTGATCCGCGATCCAAACGCGCACGTTGGATGGGTGTTGGCACGCATGGTGGATCTCGATGTGCCGCTGGAAATCGCGCAGTACGCCGAGGGCCAGCGGATTGTGGCTTTCTTTGTGCTGGATCAGGTGACCGACGCGGACAACAAAGTGCCGCAGTATCTGGTGTTGCTGAACGAGCCGAAGGATGGCATGCGGCCCGATTACAACCAGGTGCGCGTATTCACCTGGAATGTCCGGAAACATCGATACGAAACGGCTTACCGCGAACGTAATCTGAATGGATTTCTCCCGGTCGCCGTGTCGCAGGAAGATTTCGGCAAAGAGGGCACGCTGCCGGTATTCGTGCTGCACGTGAAAGATGACGACGGCAATCCGCGCGAACTGAAGTACAAGCTGAATACCCCGATCGTGCGGAGAGTACTGGCGCCAGGGGAAGAGCCGCCCAGGGCGGCAAAGAAGAGGCGACGCTAGTCGTGGGTCGTTCGCCGTCCTTCGTCGCACGCGGTTTGGCCAAGGAACGACAAGATCTCGCGTACGGCGCAGGACGAACGACGTGCGGACGCCCGCCTAAGAATAGAACTCGGCTACACTCTCCACCACCCACTTCTGCTCGTCCTCCGTCAACTCCGGGAACATCGGCAGGGCCAGCACTTCCCGGGCGGCACGTTCGGACTCCGGCAGATCGCCCTCCGAATAACCGAGATACGCAAGGCAGGGCTGCCGGTGCAGCGGAACGGGGTAGTAGATTTCCGTTCCAATCCTTCGTTGCGTGAGAAATGCGCGTAAGTCATCGCGCCGCTGAGCCCGGATCACGTATTGATGGAAAACGTGGTGGGTATCCGTAGACACTCGTAGCTTCTTCACTGTGACGTCACCGGCGGAACCAAGCCCAGCCGCAGCCAGCAATCGATCATAAGTTGCCGCCCGCGCCCGTCGCTGCTGGTTCCAGCCTTCGAGGTGCGGCAACTTCACCCGCAGCACGGTGGCCTGGATCGCATCCATGCGGCAATTCCATCCGATTTCCTCATGATGATAGCGGCGCGGGCTGCCGTGGTTGCGCAGGTTTCGCATGCGCGTGGCAGAGTCCGGATCGCGGGTTGTAACCATCCCCGCATCACCGTAGGCGCTCAAGTTCTTCGTTGGATAGAAACTGAACGCAGCCGTCATACCGAGCGAGCCCGCGCCACGGCCTCGCCATTTCGCGCCGATAGCCTGAGCGGCATCCTCCACCATCACCAGGCCGAATTCCTCGGCGATCGCTTGCAGCGCATCCATATCCGCGCACTGCCCGTACAGGTGGACCGGTAGCAGTGCCCGAACTTTGTGAGCCTGGCTAGTCTCAAGATGCTCTCGTACACGCCGTGGATCTAGGTTCAGCGTTTCGGGATCAACCTCCACCAGAATGGGCCGGCCGCCGGCGCGCACGATCGAACTGGCGCTGGCGAAAAAACTGAAGGCGGTCGTGAGGACCGCGTCCCCAGGTTGTACACCAGCCCCGAGCAGCGCCAGCCACAGCGCATCCGTTCCCGAAGCGCAACCCACGCCCGCGGATGCGCCGGTGAAGGCGGCAATCTCCCGCTCCAGCGCTTCGACTTCAGTTCCCAGGATGAACTGCTGCGACGCGCAGACTCGCTCGACCGCAGCCAGCACCTCTTCGCGAATTTGTTGGTACTGACGATGAAGGTCGAGCAGCGGAACAGTGTCGAATTTCTTAATGGAAGTCGGACGCGGCTTGGCGGTCGTAGATTGAGTCACGGAAAACACGATTCTAGCAGACCGGCGGTCAGAGCTGAGGACAGGAAGAGCCATGAAGACTTCAGTTTCAGTGACTTCCTTCGTGCGACTTCGTGTCCTTTGTGGTCAATCCGGCTGATTGGATCACCCCCACCTTCGCCTGAATGCGAGGCATCTCGGGTACTGGCAAGTTGTGGTCCATCGCATCGCGCCAATGGGCAAGCGCGTCCAGCAGTTGCTCGATGTCAGCCTCATGAAAGTTCGCGGGACATTTTTTCAGGTTCCCCATCGCGCGCTTCAGCACCGAGCCCATCCCAACCAGATTCCCCGTGGAATGATGGTGAAACGCGACCGCGACCTGCACCAGACCCTGGAAAAACTTCTTCTCCGCGGGAGCTGATTCCCGCCAGACATCCTCCAGCACTTCGTGAGCTTCGAAGAATCTCGCCTCATTGAACAGCCGGATTCCGTGCCGCAAGCCATCCGCGCTCATGCCACGTTAGCTCAAGAACGGGTAGTGGGCAGCCGCGCCCATGAAGAACAGCATCGGAA
This sequence comes from uncultured Acidobacteriota bacterium, assembly GCA_963715675.1. Taxonomy (GTDB): domain Bacteria; phylum Acidobacteriota; class Terriglobia; order Terriglobales; family Acidobacteriaceae; genus DASVWZ01. The sequence goes on along the minus strand of OY970265.1, from coordinate 4,397,134 downwards.
TCGACAGATACGCGTTGGTACGTGACGCCAGAAACGCCATGCGCGCCATGCCCTTGGATTTTTCTGGCATCGGCGTGCCGTTGGCCGCGCTTTCCTTCGTCCATTGAATCATGCGTTTCTGAATGCGCCAGATCACGCCCCACACATTCAGCATCATCATCCAGCCGATGCCGCCGCCGATGCCGATCGCCAGCGTCTCATTGCTCTCCCAGCCATGCGTGTTCAAGCTCAGGAATAACCACGCAGCAGCCCCAACAATGATGGTATTGAGCACGGCCAGCACGGGTCCCTTATTCAGCACGCCTTTGCCCGGAATCAACAGCGCATACATGATCCCCCAGGTCACCGTCCAGATGGCGAAGAAGCTGCCCATCAGCGGTCCTTGCGACATTCCCGCATTGCGCGCATCCGCGCCCACGACTTGCGCAAAATAGAGGAGCCCCGCCAGCACCGTAACCACGGCGGACATGCGGAACCACCAAAGCGCCCGCGTCATCAGTGGAGGAACCACTTTGCCTTTTGTGGTGGCGTCCAGTTCCTTCATCAGGGGCACATTGACTAGGTTGAAGAAATAGAGCAGTCCGATCCAGGTAATCCCGGCCAGAAAGTGGATCCAGCGGTACAGCATAAGAACGGTCGTGTAGGTCTGTGGAAAAGAAACGTGCGGGCTCAGCATCGCCGCCGCATAAGGATTCAGCATGAAAGGCCTCCTGAATTCCTGATTTTGGACGCAAACCAGCGTTCAACGGTGGATTCTACAACAATCCCATCCGGACACGTGATCTGAGGTTGAAAACTCGGCCGCAACCCCGTATTGTCGTTGTATTGCTTTGGGTGCGGCTGGTATGTGGCAGCCCGCCCCAGGTTTTCCCCCCGGTTCCGGCGCTGCGTGGCGGGCCTCGGGAACCGATGATGCTTGAGCAACAGAACGAAAACTCTCGAAGAAGGGGTAAGGAGATCGGCATGGAAAGCAAGCCGGCGCAAAGTATTCAAGATTCTTTTCTTAATTCCGCCCGCAAGGAGCGGATCAACATCACCATTTACTTGTTGAGCGGCGTGAAGTTGAGCGGTCGCATTCGGTCCTTCGACAAGTATTCCGTGGTACTGGAAACCAACAACCAGGAGCAGCTGATTTTCAAGCACGCGATCTCCACGGTGACCATGGGACGCGTCGCGCACACGCATGGAGAGAGGCCGGCGGCTGCCGTAGCCTCTGTCACCCATAGTCCGATTTCGCTGCCGGAGGGCGACTCGACTCCCAGCGCGTCGGGCACGGAAGGTTAGGGCGATCTTCTCTTGCACGGCGCTGACGCCAGATCCTCCGGTAAAGTTGGCGGAGCAGGACATAATTCGCGACGCGCGCCACCCGAGCGTGCGTTCCTGGTAGGCATCGAATATCGGCTGCGGTCGCGAACCGGCGCCGCAGGGAAAGCATCGAAAGGTTCGCCGACCGCCCAGGCCCAAGCCGCGCGCGATGGCGCTGCGGTTACCTCTGCCAGCAAGGCGCCTTCGGTCCCTGAATTCAGCGCGCAAGAATCACTGGACGAACTGCGCTCGCTGGCGGCCAGTGCGGGCGCACACGTTGCCGGCGAATTCCTGCAGCATCGCGATAAGCCTGATCCCGCCACTCTGATCGGCAAGGGCAAGCTGGAAGAGATCGCGGGCGCGGCGGCCTCCGTATCGGCCGATTTGATTCTTTTCGACCACGACCTTACCGCCTCCCAGCAGCGCAACATTGAGCGCGTGGTCCACACCCGGGTCATTGACCGCACTCAGCTGATTCTCGACATTTTCGCCAAACACGCGCACACCCGCGAAGGCCAGTTGCAGGTCGAATTGGCGCAACTCGATTACATGCTGCCCCGGCTGGCTGGGCGAGGCATAGAAATGTCTCAACTGGGCGGCGGCATCGGCACCAGAGGGCCGGGCGAAACTCAGCTCGAAACTGACCGCCGCAGAATCTACCGGCGCATCCGCCACCTGCACCAGCAACTGGAAAACGTGCGGCGCATCCGGGCGCAGCAGCGCCAAAGACGTGAGTCTGTGCCGGTCGCCACCGTCGCGATCGTCGGCTACACTAACGCCGGCAAATCGACCCTGTTCAATGCCTTGACCGATTCTTCTGTGCTGGAATCAGCGCGGATGTTCGCCACCCTGGATCCCACCATCCGTGCCGTCGCCCTGCCTTCCAAGCGCAAGGTTTTGCTTTCCGACACCGTCGGATTTATCCGCAATCTGCCGCACACCCTGGTTTCCGCATTCCGCGCCACTTTGGAAGAGGTGCAGCGCGCCGCCCTGGTGCTCCACGTTTCCGACGCCAGCAGCCCGCTTTCCGCCGAGCAGGACGCGCAGGTCGACCGCGTGCTGAAAGAACTGGAAGCAGAAAAGAAACCCCGTCTGCGCATCATGAACAAGATCGATCTGCTCTCCCCAAAGCAGCGAGATAGTCTGCGAGATGATGCCAGGAGCGTCCACGTTTCCGCCGCCAAGGGCATCGGCATCAGCACCCTGCTCGACCGCATCGACCAGATGCTGGAGGAAGACGCGATCTGCCGCATTCACCTGCGGGTCCCCCAGAAAGAAGGCAAGACGCTGGCCATGCTGGAAGCCCGCGCCCGCATCTATTCGCGTCAATACAAAGACGGATTAGTGGAGTTAGAGGCGGAAGCGCCGCAGTCTGTGGTGCGAAGGGTGCGGGAGTTTGTGGTGGGGTAAGGTGCCGTACCCAACAAAAGCCCCGCCTTGCGGCGGGGCTTGCTTTTCTGACTTCTGACTCCTGCACTCAGTTCACCGTAATGCTCACTGCGGTGGACGGGATCCCGTTCGCCACGACTACCAGCGAACTGTCTCCTGTCTCCATTCCAGCGGGAACATCGAAGTTAGTTGAAACCGTGGTATTGCCTGTGGCAACTCCCATGGTGCTGTGGTCATGCGTCTTGGCATAAAAAACGTGACCGCTGGCGTTGTTGGTGATCCGGACCAGAGGGTAATTGGTCGCAGTTTGGTACTCGTCGCCGAACGCCGCTGCTTGGGACAACCCGTTGAACTGCGTACCGGAGATTTGGTAGGTCGAACCGCGTGACACTGTCGCTGGAAAACTGGTGATGGTTGGGGCCCACGAGGACTGGTAAGTCCCCTTGGGGTTGTAAACGCCAGCCTGGCTCCCGAAGGCGATCACCTGCCCGGTGGGCAACACCAGAATCGGCTCCACCCCCGACACCTTATCCTGGGTCAGGTGGGTGCCGTCCCAATCATACAGTGCCCCGGAAACGCCCAGAACCAGGACGTTCCCATTGGGCAATAACACAGCAAACGAATCGCCCGCGTTATCGCCATTCGGGAAGTCAGGTCCGGCTGTCCACTGGCCGGTGTTCGGATCATAGATCGCAGTGTGTCCCGCGCCGCTACCGCCGTTCGAACCCGAACCGGTCGCAAATACCGTTCCGTCAGGACGCAACACGCCAGGGCCAACTTCTCCCGGCGGATGGTAGCACTGCTTGCCGCTATCGTACGGAATGCAGCTTCCCTGGTACGGTGAGTGCAAGTCCACAATCGTGCTGCCCGCGCTCACCCACTTCTGCTCCGAAGGGATGTACCTCTCCGAATGCGGTGCATTCTTTACATCATAGGTCAGCACCGAGCCGTCAGGCATCAGAGTCCAGCCCTCCTCGGCGTTGAAGTCACTCTTGCCCGTGTTGCCCAGTTCGGTCCACTGCAGAGTCTTGGGATCTAATGCCGCGATACGCTTATCGAGTTTTCTTCCCACTAGGAATCTGCCGTCGGGCAGCACGGCCGATGGCGAATCGCCAATAAACCCCCAGCCCTTCGGGTGCCCCAGCTTGGTCCAGGTATCCGCCTTGGGATCGTAAATCGCACCCAGACGGGTAAATGCAAAGTTACCGTTGTTGTATTCGCCGCCCGAAATCACTACCCGCCCGTCCGCAAGCACCGCCGACGCAAAAGCGTCGGGAACATATCCCGAAGGCAGACTGGCGATCTGCGACCACTTCCCCTTCACGTAACTGCCCGATTTGTCAGGCGTAAGTTTCCACCATTCTGACTCGTTGTTGCCCTGAAAGATCGCGGTGCCGTCGGTCAACAAGAATCCGATCCCGGCGCCGCCCGGCGGCTGGTTCACAAGTGGCGTAAACGTCTGTGCCGGCGAAACGCTGGCAACAGCGATCACAAGCACGGCAATGGCAAGAAATTTCTTTGGCAAGATAATCCCCTTTCACAATAGATACGGCGGAAAACCGAGATCCCCTGTCCTGCGTGAAGCAGAACTACCCCTCGTCATCCAAACCCGCCTCGGGAGTCCGACAGGAAAGGCAAACGCAGCGCCACATATTAGCACAAGGGTGCCGCCATCAAGAAAAAATAAAATGGGCCGACGGCCAAGAAGCGGTGACTATCCTTGGCTACCGGCCCACTCGATCCTGAATTGGATCGGAGGTGATACTTCCATGCTAGACCCCTCAACCCAGAAGTCAAGCCTTTTCCGGCCAGAGATTTGAACGACTTCGCCAAGGCATAAGCGCACAGTCCGGGAGCGCCAGGAAACGATGTAAGCGATTGAACCCTTATTGAGCATGGGATATTGCCGGGCTTCCGCGCTCAGCAAGATGCCCTATGTGCTTGATTTAACGGCTCATACGTCTGCCTTCATCGACCGCTGGAGCCCATGAAAGCCGGCGTTCGCCGGGAAGCACATTCTCGTAATTAAGATGGACAAGCTCACTGTCGGATGGGTAGCCAACCGCCGATTTCTCCGGCAAGCATGACCTGCCCTGATTAGGGAAGCGAGGGCAACTTCGTCCTACAACGCGTTGACACTAATCCTCACCGGATGTTAGGGTTAATGGTTTCTCAGCCCTCATTCGGCGCCATCAAGCACAACAATGGACGAAACAATTCGCCAAGTAGGGGAATTACTGCTCGGAGCGATTCCGACGATCGTCTTCGTGACGCTGCTCTATGCGGCCTACAAGATGATCGTCCATGCGCCGCTCACGCGAGTACTTGAGCAACGCCGAAGCAAAACCGAAGGAGCGATCGAGAAGGCGCGCGCCGACATCGGTGCGGCCGAGGCGCGCACCGCCGAATACGAGCAGCGCCTGCGCGAAGCTCGTTTCGCCGTTTTCAAGAATCAGGAAGCTCGCCGGCAGCAAGCCGTGCAGGCAAGGGCGACCGCGGCCGCGCAGGCCCGCAGTCGGGCCCAGGCTCAAGTGGAGCAGGCGCGCGCTGCCATTCAACAAGAGAGGGCTGCGGCCCAGGCCGGATTGCAGCAGGAGAGTGCCCGCCTGGCCGCGGAAATGATTCGCATCGTCCTGCGACCCGGCTCGTCGCAGCTCCCAGCGGGCGGTGGCCGATGAAGAGTTTGGCATCCCGTATTCCTCTACTCCTCCTGCTGACCGCGGCTTTTATGGCGGGGTGCTTCGCGATCCCTCTGCCAGCGGCGGCAACCACTATGGCGATTGCTGTTGTTCAGCAATCGCCCCAGCATTCGACCCGCGAGCAATTAAACGCGGAACTGGCGAAGCAATCGCGTGAAGCGGCGGGAGAAGACGACCAGGAGCAGTTCAAACACTCGGCCTCGGTGCGCTGGATCGCAAGAATCACCGGCCTAAGCTTGGAGCGCGCCTACCAGGTAAGCGTGGCGCTTAACTTCGCAGTGATCGCGATCGTGATCTTCTGGGTGATGAAGAAGAAACTCCCCGGGGTTTTCCGTGATCGCACGGCTTCCATTCAGAAGGCGATGGAAGAAGCGCGCAGAGCAAGCGAGGATGCGAACCGGCGCTTGGGTGAAATTGACGCCCGCCTTTCCAGATTTGACGCTGAGATCGAACAGATGCGGACGGTTGCCGAAAAAGAAGCGGCCGAGGAAGAGCAGAGAATCAAGGCCGCGGCGGAAGAGGACGCGCGCAAGATTGTCGAGTCCGCGGAGCAGGAAATCGCCGTCGGCCGCGAAATCGGCACGCCGGGAACTTACCGCGTACGCCGCCGACCTGGCCGTGACCTTGGCCAGGAAGCAGATTCATGTGGACGCCAACACCGATCAGGCGCTGGTTGGGGACTTTGCCCGGCAGCTTTCAGCCGAGGCAAGGAAAGGTGGACAATAGCTCATGGCGTCGGTAACCAATACTTACGCCCGCGCTTTTGCCGATGCGGTCCTGGGCAGCCGTGCGGATGCGGCAATGACGCTGAAGGAAGCTCAGGGCTTGGCCCAACTGGTCGCCAGTTCCAGGGATCTTCGCGCGGTCTGGGAGACGCCCTCGATTCCCGCCGAGCAGAAGCGCGCCGTCCTGGACGCAATCGTGGCGCGGGAAGAAATCTCGCGCACCGTGCGCAATTTTGTGGCGGTGCTGATCGACCACCGGCGCATCAGTTTCCTGGCGCCGATTGTGAAGCAGTTTGAGATCGAACTGGACCATCGTTTGGGTTTTGCCGAGGCCGAGATCACCAGCGCCCGCGAATTGAGTGAGGCCGAACGCCGCACCCTTGAAAATCAGGTCGCTAGCCTGTCCGGAAAGAAAGTGCGCGCCAGGTATTTCCACGACCAGGCAATCCTGGGCGGCGCCGTGGTGAAAATTGGCAGCACCATCTACGACGGCTCGGTGAACGGACAGTTGGAAAGGATCAAGCAGGCTCTTAGCCTTTAGCTCTTGGCTCGGACCTGATAGAGCAAAGTCGTTAGGTACACGAAAAGCTTTTGACCGCAAAGATCGCAGAGGATGGGCGCAGAAAAGCGAAGAAAGGCACAGCTGGAGGCTAAGAGCTTAAGAGCTGATTTCTTATGGCACAAATCAAAGCAAACGAGATCACACAACTGATCCGGCAGCAGATCGAGAACTATGAATCGAAGATCGCGGTCGATGAAGTCGGCACCGTCGTGACTCTGGGGGACGGAATCGCCCGCGTCCACGGCCTCGACAAGGTTATGGCTGGCGAGTTGCTCGCCTTCCCGCACGACGTGGCCGGCATCGCCATGAACCTGGAAGAAGACCAGGTCGGCGTGGTGCTGCTCGGCGAGTACACCGAGATCAGCGAAGGTGACGAGGTCAAGCGCACCGGACGCATCATGAGCGTGCCGGTCGGCGACGCCCTGGTCGGCCGGGTCGTCAATTCCCTGGGTCAGGCCATCGACGACAAGGGTCCCATTGCCAGCGATAAGTTCATCCCCTTGGAGCGCCTGGCGCCCGGTGTTATTGACCGCCAGCCGGTGCGCGAACCCATGGCGACTGGGCTGAAGGCCATCGACAGTATGATTCCGATCGGCCGCGGCCAGCGGGAGCTGATCATCGGCGACCGCCAGACCGGCAAGACCGCCGTCGCCATCGACACCATCATCAACAACAAAGGCAACGACCTGATTTGCATTTACTGCGCCATCGGACAGAAACGCTCATCGATTGCGCAGGTCGTGAAGTTGCTGTCCGATTACGGCGCCATGGATTACACCATCGTGGTGGCGGCATCGGCTTCTGAGCCCGCCCCGATGCAGTACATCGCTCCGTACGCCGCCTGCGCCATGGGCGAGTTCTTCCGCGACAACGGAAAACACGCGCTCGTCATCTACGACGATCTTTCAAAACACGCCGCGTCGTATCGCGAGATTTCATTGTTGCTGCGCCGGCCTCCCGGCCGTGAGGCCTATCCCGGCGACGTCTTTTATCTCCACTCCCGCCTGCTCGAGCGCGCTGCCAAGATGAGCGACAAGAAGGGTGGCGGCTCGCTCACTGCGTTGCCGGTCATTGAAACCCAGGCGGGCGACGTCTCGGCGTACATCCCGACGAATGTTATCTCCATCACCGACGGTCAGATCTACCTGGAGACGGATCTCTTCAATCAGGGCGTGCGGCCCGCGGTCAACGTGGGCCTTTCGGTCAGCCGTGTGGGCGGCAGCGCGCAGATTAAGGCCATGCGCCAGGTTGCGGGCACCCTGAAGCTCGATCTTGCGCAGTATCGGGAACTGGCCGCGTTCGCGCAGTTCGGCAGCGATCTCGACAAGGCCACACAGCAACAACTCAACCGCGGTCAGCGGCTGGTCGAAGTTCTCAAGCAGAAGCAGTTTTCGCCGCTGCCCTTCTCCAAGCAGATTCTGATCATTTTTGCCGGGACGAGCGGTTTCCTCGACGATCTGGCAGTTGATCAGGTGCGCGATTTTGAAGCTGAGCTGCTTAAGTTTGTGGATACGACCAATCCCGGCTTGCTGCGCGCCATCATGGAAAAAAAGATTCTCGACGATACTTTAAAGGCCGAAATGACGCGCGTAGTAAAGGACGCGAAGCAACAGTTCGTAGTCTCAAGAGAAGCGGTAGCGAAGTAGGCTCTTGGCCTTTAGCTCTTAGCCGTTGGCTTGGAACCTGGCCGGGAAGGGCGTAGCTAAAGGCTAATAGCCAAAAGCAGATTTATGGCAAACATTCTCGACATTCGGCGCCGCATCCGCAGCGTGACTAACACGCGGCAGATCACCAAGGCAATGAAGATGGTCTCGGCGGCGAAGTTGCGCCGGGCGCAGGAGCGCGCCTTGGCCTCGCGCCCGTATGCCCAGATGTTGACCAACGTGTTGAAGTCTCTGGTGTCACGCGCCGAGATCTACGATCCGGAAACCGGAGAGCCGAAACATCCATTGCTGGCCCAACGGCCGGAGAACAACGTTCTGCTGATTGTGGTCACCGGAGATAAAGGCCTCGCGGGTGCATTCAATACCAACATTTTGAAAGCCGCCTCGCGGTTCCTGGAAACCGAGGCGGGCAAGAACATCGAGATCGAAGCCATCGGACGCAAGGGACGTGATTTTCTACGCCGCCGTTTTCCGGTCGCACAGCCCAGAAGCAAGGACTCCCAGGACGCGCCGCGCACCACGCTGGTTGGCGAACAAATCGGAGTCCTGAACAAAGTCGACTATGCTCTGGCGTCAGGGCTGGCGGGGCGGGTAATCGATCGTTACACCAACCAGGAGATCGATTCCGTCTACCTGGTGTACAACGAGTTCAAGTCGGTGATCGCGCAGCGCCTGGTTGTCGAGAAGGTGCTGCCCATCGAGCAGGTGGGCGAAGTCAGTATTGCGCAAGCGGAAGGGCTGTCTCCGGAAGAGCGGAAGAAGGCCATTGAAGCAGCCCGGGGCGCGGGCGTAGGACTCCGCCCGGTAGATACGCGGGAAGCGGATGCAGCCGCCGCTCGATTCGTGTCTGCGCCGGTGGACTACATCTATGAGCAGTTGCCGGACGAGTTGTTCCGGTCATTGTTGCCGAAGTACGTGGGCATCCAGATCTTTCACAGCTTGCTGGAGTCGGTTGCCGCCGAGCATGCGGCTCGCATGACGGCAATGGATGCAGCCACCATCAACGCCACCGACATGATTGATTCGCTCACCCTGGCGATGAATCGCGCCCGCCAGGCGAAGATCACGAAAGAGATTATTGAGATTGTTAGCGGAGCAGCAGCCGCATCGTAACAGAGACTCTAGCTCCTGGCTTCTAGCTGGGACAAGGCAGAACTGAGAGCTAGGAGCTAAAAGCTAGAAGCTGAGGTGTTATGCCAGAAAACATCGGACATGTTATTCAAATCGCGGGTCCCGCAGTGGACGTGCAGTTCGTAGAAGGCAAAATGCCGCCCATCTACGAGGCGTTGCGCGTAGTGAGCGATGGATTCAACGTCCCTTCGCCGATCAACGTCATTGTCGAAGTGCAACAGCACCTGGGCGAGGGCCGAGTGCGGTGCGTCGCCATGTCGGCCACCGACGGCATGGTGCGCGGCATGAACGCCATTGACCAGGGAGGCCCGATCTCTGTGCCCGTGGGACGCGGCACGCTGGGGCGCGTGATGAACGTCATCGGCGAGCCCGTGGACCAACTTGGCCCCATCGCCCACACCGAGACCAATCCCATTCACCGCCCTGCCCCACTGTTTGATGAGCAGGCCACTACCGCCGAGATGTTTGAAACCGGCGTGAAGGTCGTCGACCTGATCCAGCCATTCCTGAAAGGCGGCAAGATCGGCTTGTTCGGCGGCGCCGGCGTCGGCAAGACCGTCGTCATCATGGAACTGATCAACAACGTCGCCAAGCAGCACGGCGGATACTCCGTGTTTGCCGGCGTCGGCGAGCGCACCCGTGAAGGCAACGACCTGTGGCTGGAAATGACCGAGTCCGGCGTAATCACCCCGGGGAATCCGGAAAAATCCAAGGCCGCGCTGATTTACGGTCAGATGACGGAACCCCCAGGAGCGCGCCTGCGCGTGGCACTCACCGGCCTCACCGTCGCAGAATACTTCCGCGACAAGGAAGGCGCCGACACGCTGTTGTTCATCGATAACATCTTTCGCTTTACCCAGGCTGGATCAGAAGTCTCCGCGCTGCTCGGCCGCATGCCAAGCGCGGTGGGCTATCAGCCGAACCTGGCCACGGAGATGGGCGAACTGCAGGAACGCATTACTTCGACGAAGAAGGGTTCCGTCACCTCGGTGCAGGCGATTTACGTGCCCGCGGACGACTTGACCGACCCCGCGCCCGCCACCACCTTCGCTCACCTGGACGCGACCACGGTGCTCTCGCGGGCTCTGACCGAAATCGGAATTTACCCGGCCGTCGATCCGCTGGCATCCACCTCGCGTATTCTCGATCCGCGCATCGTCGGCCAGGAGCATTACGACGTGGCGCAGTTAGTGAAAAAGACTCTGCAGAGCTACAAGGACCTGCAGGACATCATCGCCATTCTCGGCATCGACGAACTCAGCGAAGACCAGAAACTCACGGTGGCGCGGGCACGCAAGATTCAGCGATTCCTCTCGCAGCCCTTCCACGTGGCGGAACAGTTCACCGGCGCGCCCGGCCGCTACGTAAAGGTTGCCGATACCGTGAAGGGATTCAAGGACATTGTCGAAGGCAAGTATGATGATATTCCCGAGCAGGCCTTCTACATGAAAGGCACCATCGACGAAGTGCTCGAAGCAGCGGAGAAGTTGAAGACGGTAGCGTAAGAACCGTCGTTGGTCGTCGGCCCTCGGTCGTTCGCGGGAAGAGACTGACGCGACTCTGAAGCACAGAATGTTCGGGCAGAAACTGGGTGCAGACCGGGAGAACTTGCAGGAGTAAGAACTCTGGGACTCGTGGCCTTGGAGTTCGAGCTTCTGCCAACGACCAACGACGAAGGACCAACGACCGACATGCCAGACACTTTCCAACTCGAAATCGTGACCCCAGAGAAAATGGTGGTGGGCGATGTTGCCGAGGAGATGCAGATTCCCGGGAAGAATGGATATCTGGGCGTCCTGCCGGGGCACGCGCCGCTGATCAGCGAACTGGCTGTCGGGGAAATCACCTATCGCAATGGCAGCAACCGCCATCACCTGTCGGTGGCTTGGGGATTCGCGGAGGTACTGCCCAATAAGGTTACGATCCTGGCGGAAACCTGCGAGCGTTGCGACGAGATCGACGTGAAACGCGCTCAAGAGGCGAAACGTCGCGCCCAAGAGCGTCTGCAAAGCGGCAGTACCAACGTGGATTACACCCGCGCCGAAAATGCCTTGCAACGCGCCGCTACGCGACTGGAGGTCGCAGAAAAGAAGTAGCCCCCGCCCGCGCCGTCCCCCTCACTTTGTGCTCGGTGCGAAAACTCAGCGGGCTTTGCGGTCAAGTGCTCTACGTTCCAACCTTGGCGAGAATCGCTGCGACTTGACCCTGCCACGCCTCGAGTGAGCTGTGAATCGCGCGTCCCACGAAGCTGGCCCGCACCTCCCGAACCTCGGGAATGCGCCGCGCCGCGATTGCGTAGCGGTGAAACTTCGGATCCATCTCCAGTTCATCCGCGGAGAGGTAAATCGGCTTTCTCCGGAAATTCAATCGCGCTAACCCCCGATTCAACCGATGGACCGCGGTGTCCACCAGCGTCGCGGCCCGGTTCGGGTCTCGAAGTTGCCCGGCCTGTGCCGGATCAATCAGCTGGAAGAAATATGTTGCCCGGCCTGACCGCGAACTCGCTTCCCATGCGACCAGATTCGCTGGCTCAGCGGAACCCGCTTTCGCAGCCATCGGAAAGAAGAACCAGTAAAGCGTTTCCGGTCCACTCTGATCCGCGTCCGCTGCGTTTTCTGCTGAATCTTCTGCCGCTTCGCCCAGCGCGTCATTGGCTTCCCCAGACTCAGACCCGCCCCCGAGACTCGTCGAATTCGGGTCATCGTCGCCCGGTCCGGCTGCCCTGTCTTCCGGACGAATCATCTTGTATCCCGCGTAGAGCAAGCCGTTCGCGGTGCGCGCCGTCAGTTGCTCATAGTAGGGCTTCAAATCCTTGTCGACGGCGTTTGCGGCCAGCGCAGCCGGCATCCTGGGGTTGATCGTGGCAAGCTTGGCCACGGGCACCGAACGCCCTTCTTTCAGCAGAGCTGCGCTGGACTGCAGTTGATCCGGGTTAAGGAACGGAAAGGCTGCGTGGAGTGCCTGCGCACTCTCGGTGGAAAGAACCGCCATGGCATCGCGCAGGCGTGTGGCAAACTCTTCGGTGCGCTTGCCAAGCCGGCTGACGACCAGTTTTTCCTGCCCGGAGTCAACCGACACAGCGTAGTTTGCCGGGTCAAAACGCGCCGCGTCAAGGTCAGCCAGTCGCCACTGAAAACCTTGTGATGCCGAGGGCAATACCGCGAGATTGCTCTTATAGAGGCGGTACTCCGCCGCACCCGAACGCGCCGTTGCTCCGGGGGAACTCAGCTCGAAGTTGCCCGCGAAGCGCTCAATCTCCTGCATATCTTCCAGCAACAGGCATTGGATCGTGCGCTTGCGAAACCCTTCAAGCAGGTCACGCGCAAGGTTGTCGAAACTCTTTCCAAACTGTCTTAAAAGGATGGTGCGCCCGGTGTAGAGAGGAAGCCGAATCTGCCAATCGGCGGCGGTCACGGCGTCGAGATCACCAAGATCAAAAGCCAGTGGCGCGCCGGCTTCCGGAGTCAGAGTGAAGCTCTCGGCGTCGAATTGAACGCGGCATGGGCCTCCCTGCAGCGGCTTACCGTCGGCTTCCAGGTACTGGTATTTTCCACTGAGATCAGCCATCCGCTAGCCGACCTTGTTCCCGCATTCCGGGCAGAACTTGGTGCCCGCTTCGAACTTGGTGCCGCATTTCGCGCACTCGGTCTTGGGTCGCAGGGGCTTACCGCATTCCGGACAGAATTTCGCTCCCTGAGTCCGTGCGCCGCACGCCGGACACAGCGCTGCCGCCTCACTCGTAAGATCGAGGTCCTTGGTTAAGTCCTGCTGACGGACCTTTTCCCGCATCTGCTCCACCATGGCCTGCACCTGTGCCGACGCCAGTTCGGTTTCGATGTCGGGAGCGCAGTCAAAGCAAAGCGCGCGCTTCTCGTTCCAGCAGGTCGCCTTGCAGACCCAGTGCGAACACTTCGGGCATTGCCGGAAATTCGGCTTGGCTTCTTCGATCGATTCGCGGAAAGCCTTGTCGTGTCCCGGTCCCTGCACCATGCGTTCAATCTCGTATGTATTGGCTCCGGCCTGGCCCAGGACGCCGCCGAATAGGCTGCCCGCGGTCCGCAACGCACCGGCGGCAAAACCAACCGCCGAAGCCTTGAATTCGCTCATGAAACCGTTGCCGCAGCGGTCGCAGAAAAACTCAAATTGATATCCCTTGTCGGTCGAGTGATCGGTATGGTTCCTTGTGAATTGAATCAGCGCCATTTATCTCTCCGCTAACTGGAACGTGGAATTCTAGCGAAACCCGTGTGCCGCGTCCAGATCAAAACGCCTGCTGGAAAGCTATGTTGCGCAGCGGCGCCCTCGCCAGCCGGACGGTTTTCCCGCACCCTGTTCCGGCTTACTGGGGGTAGAGGCGGCACCGGCGTGCGGCTACCAGCGCTTGCCCCAGGCTGAGGCCGCCATCTCCTGCCGGCACTTCCCGCTGAGCAAATACTTCAAATCCTTGCGCCGTGAGCTCAGTCTCGATCTTTCTGGACAAATACACGTTGTGGAACGTCCCGCCGCTCAAGCAGACCCGGTTCAACCCGCGGCTTTTTCGAAGCGCGACGGCGATCTCCACCAGTGCCTTCGCCAGTCCATTATGAAAGCGGCGGCTGATCGCTCCCACGGGCAAGCCTTGCTGTAAATCCTGCACAAGTGACTCAAACATCGCTCGCGTGCGGATGATCCAAGGCACTTCGCCCGGCGCCACTTCGAACAAATAAGCGCCATCCTCTTCGCCCTCGATCGCCATCTCAAGCTCGATTGCCGCCTGCGCCTCATAGTTTACTTGCCGCCGGACACCGGTCAGAGCCGCCACCGCGTCGAACAAGCGTCCACAACTGGAGGTCAGCGGGGAATTGATGTTCTGTTCGATCATGCGCAGAAGAATCCCGGTCTTAGTCGTATCCAGTTGCTGCACGAAGGGGATCTGCAACTTCAGAAAGTCACGCCCGAAATGATGGAACAGATAACTCACCGCCATGCGCCAAGGCTCGCGGATCGCCGCCGAGCCGCCCGGCAGAGGGACGTACTCCATGTGGGCGGCGCGCTCGAAGTGTTCGTAGTCTGCGATCAGCACCTCACCGCCCCAGATGTGACCATCCGTTCCGTAGCCGGTGCCGTCGAGTGCGAGCCCGATCACGAGCTCATCGAGCTGGTTCTCCGCCATGCAGCTTGCGATGTGCGCGTGGTGGTGCTGCACCCCGACCAGGCGGACGCCGCTCTGCCCCAATGCCCATCGGGTCGAAAAGTAATCGGGATGCAAATCATAGGCAACCACCTCGGGGCGGATTTCTAGAATTCTCTCGAGGTGTTCCACTGCTTCGCCAAAGAACTTGTAGCTCTCGCTGTTCTCCAGGTCGCCGACGTGCTGGCTTAGAAAAGCGTGCTTGTCCTTGGTGAGGCAAATTGTGTTCTTCAGTTCACCACCCACCGCCAGCACCGGCGGCTGTTCGTCCTTTAGAAAAACCGGCATCGGCACAAATCCCCGCGAACGGCGCAGTTGGCGGGTCATGCCGTCCGCCACGCGCACCACGGAATCGTCGCAGCGCAGAAGGATATCGCGATTGTGCACCAGAAAATAATCCGCCAGCGTCTGCAGGCGCGTGAGCGCCTCGCGATTGTCAATCGCGATCGGTTCTTCGCTCAGATTTCCGCTGGTCATGACCAGCGCCGAAAAACCTCCCTGCGCCAGCAGAAGATAGTGCAATGGCGTGTACGGCAGGAAAACGCCGAGATAGCGATTGAAGGGAGCGACTTGTTCCACGATCGCACTGCCCGGCTTCTTCGGCAGCAACACAATCGGCCGCTGCACCGACTGCAACACTTTCACCTCGGCTTCGTCTGCCTCGCAAATCTTCCGGACCGCTTCAACGTCCGGCGCCATCACTGCGAACGGTTTCTCGACCCGCCGCTTCCGTTCGCGCAAAAGCGCCACCGCCGCAGAATTGGTCGCGTCCGCCGCCAGGTGAAATCCGCCGAGACCTTTCACCGCGACGATCGCCCCCGCAGACAACTTACGCGCAGCCTCCGCGATGGGGTCGCGACATTCGGTTCTCTTTCCCGAAGAATCCCAAAGTTCGACGCGCGGCCCGCATTCCCAGCAGGCATTCGGTTGTGCATGAAAACGCCGGTTCCGCGGGTCATCGTATTCCCCCTGGCACGCCGGACACAGGGGAAACACCGCCATCGACGTGCTTGGCCGGTCGTAGGGAAGGTCGCGAACAATGGTGAACCGAGGTCCGCAATTGGTGCAATTGATGAACGGATAGCCATAGCGCCGGTCCGCCGCATCGAACAGTTCCTGTAAGCAGTCCGGACAGATGGCGACATCGGGAGAAATCAGAGTGCGGACCGGTTCCCCGCCCAGGCTGTGAACGATGCGAAAGTCGTGATCGCCATTGCAGGGAATCTCGCGTACCGTGACATGGGTGACCCGCGCCAGCGGGGGCGCATCGATCGGAAGGCGTTCTACAAACTCCGCAATTTGTTCTGCCGGGCCCTCAACCTCGATGGTCACGCCCGCAGAGGTATTGAAAATTGTACCGGTGAGGTGCCGTCCGGTGGCCAACCGGTATACATAAGGACGGAATCCAACTCCCTGGACGATTCCCGAAACCTCAATCCGGCGGCGGACCTCCATCTCTCAACTCACCGCTTGGGCGGCCACCGTGGCCGCTCGGCGCCTCTGCTCCAGCCACAGCAACCATTCATGCAGTCCGTTGCGATTTAGACAGGAGACCTTCACAATCTCCATTCCGGGGTGCACCCGGCGTGCGTTCTCCGCGGCCGCGTGCACATCGAAGGGCACGTACGGCAGCAGGTCCGTCTTGTTGAGCACCATCAGGTCCGATTTGAAGAAAATCGATGGATACTTCAGCGGCTTGTCGTCCCCTTCGGTCACGCTGAGCACCACCACCTTCGCGGCTTCTCCCAGGTCGTAGCTCGCGGGACACACCAGGTTGCCGACGTTTTCAATCAGCAATAGCTTCAAGTCCTCCAGCCGCCAGTCTGCCAGGTGACGCTCGATCATGCGCGCGTCCAGGTGGCACGTGCCACCCGTCGTGATCTGTTTGACCGGAAAATGAAATCGCCGCAGGCGGATCGCATCGTTTTCCGTCTGGATGTCGCCGGTGAGGACCGCCACCCGCTCGTGTTGCGGAAAGCTTTCCAAAGTCCGCTCCAGCAGGCTGGTCTTGCCGGAACCAGGAGAACTGATCAGGTTGAGGCAAAAAATTCCATGCTCTTGAAACTTAACCCGCAACTCGGCTGCGATGCGGTCGTTTTCACTCAGCACCTTTTGTTCCAGCGGTACGCGCTCCATATTCCTCCACCTCCAAGAATGCCAGTTCTAGCTCGTCTCCACTCATGTGCACGGTTTCAAGGCTGGCACATCGTGGACATCGGAAGTTGTATTCCACCACTACAAACTCGTGCCCGCAGTTGGAGCAACGATGGCGCCGCGGACAAACCTCGATGTCCAGCCCCAGCGACTCATACTCAGTTTCGCGGGTAATCGCTTCGAAGCAGAAGCGCAACGATTCCTGATCGATGGCAGCCAGTTCCCCTACCCGGATCCCAACCTTGCAAGGTCGGGTCCCGGGGTGACGTGCGGTTTCCTTCTTTACTGCTTCCAGCACCGAGTTCGCAATTCCCAGTTCGTGCATGATCTTCTCAGCAAATCCGCGGCAACTGATCCCCCGCCAGCATATCGACGATGCGAGTCGTGCCCAGCCCGGTCCGCATCGTTACCAATCCCGCGTTCTCCCGTTTCACTGTTCCGATGATCTGGGTCGCCTTCCCGAGCGGGTGGCGGCGCATTGCCTGCAATAGCGCATCGGCCGCTTCCGGCGCGACGATCGCAACCAGCTTGCCTTCGTTGGCCACGTAAAGTGGATCCAACCCTAACAACTCGCAGGCCCCGCGCACTTCTTCCCGCACCGGAATCGCCCGTTCCTCCAGTTCAATTCCTACATGCGATTGCTCCGCGATTTCGTTCAGCGTGCTTGAAACCCCGCCCCGCGTCGGATCGCGCATGCAACGGATCTCGCGCGTGACTTGCAGCATGTCCGCTACCAGGGAATGCAGCGCTGCGCTGTCGCTCTGAATCGTCGTTTCAAACTCCAATCCTTCGCGCTGCGCCAGAATCGCGATTCCATGTTCGCCGATCGAACCGCTGAGCAGGACTTTGTCTCCGGGCTGCGCCCGGTCCGCGGAAAGCGTCAACCCGTCGGGTACGATGCCGATGCCGGTGGTGTTGATAAACAGTCCATCGCCCTTTCCCTTCTCCACTACCTTGGTGTCGCCGGTAACAATCTGCACTCCCGCCTGCTCCGCCGCCATCCGCAGCGAATCGACGATTCGCCGCAAGTCTTCCACCGCGAATCCTTCCTCGATGATGAAGGCTGCGCTGAGAAACAGCGGCTTGGCGCCACCCATGGCCAGATCATTGATCGTGCCGTGAACCGCCAGCGAGCCAATATCGCCGCCCGGGAAAAAAAGCGGCTTCACCACGAAGGAGTCGGTAGTCATCGCCAGACGCATGTCACCGATCGCAACAATGGCCTGATCATCCAGCCGGTCTAGCACAGGATTGCGCAACGCCGGAAGAAAGACATCATGCAGCAGCTCTCCGCTCAACTTACCGCCGCTGCCATGGCCGAGCAGAATCGTGTCCTTCGCCGGAAGCGGCGCTGGGCAGCTCAGTTCGACGATGGTTTTCGGCAACGACATCGAATTTCTCCGCCGCTCCTAGCTCGCCACCTTATGGCGGCGATAATGATAATAAGCCGCGCACGCGCCTTCGGACGATACCATGGGCGCGCCCAGCGGATTTTCCGGCGTGCACCGCATGCCAAACGCTGGACAGTCAGTCGGCTTCTTCAGTCCCTGCAAGACCTGCGCGCTGATGCACTCCGCCGGCTCTTCCACCGTAATATCTTCCAGCTCGAAGACGCGGTTGGCGTCGAGGGCGGCGTACTCGTCGCGCAGCCGCAGTCCGCTGAGCGGGATCATGCCGATCCCCCGCCACTTCTGATCCGCCACTTCAAACACTTCCTGCATGATCTGCTGGGCCGGCAGGTTCCCCTCGTAACTCACCGAGCGCACATACTGGTTTTCCAGCATCGCTTCGCCGGCTTCAAGCTGCTTCACCAGCATCAGCACGGATTCCAGCAGATCCACCGGCTCAAAGCCGCCCACTACGATGGGCACCCGGAAGTCGCGCACCAGCGATTCGTATTCCCCGCATCCCATGACCGTGCACACGTGCCCGGGGGCGATGAACCCTTGCACCCGGTTGGTGTCCGAGACCATCAAAGCCCGAATCGCAGGCGGCACCAGCACCTGCGAAACCAGCATGGAGAAATTCGTCAGACCTTCCCGCTTGGCCTGCCATGCCGCCATGGCGTTGGCGGGAGCGGTAGTCTCAAAGCCAATCGCCAGAAAAACCACTTTGCGATCCGGATTCGCACGCGCGATCTTCACCGCTTCCATCGGTGAGTACGCGATGCGCACTTCAGCACCCTGTGCTTTAGCGCGAAACAGATCGGAACGCGATCCGGGGACCCGCAGCATGTCTCCATACGAGACCAGAATCACATCCGGACGCAGCGCCAGATCAATGGACTTGTCGATCGTTTCCAGCGGCGTAACGCAAACCGGGCATCCCGGGCCGTGTACCAGTTCGAGCCCGCTCGGCAGCAACTCATCAAGCCCGTAGCGCATGATGGTGTGGGTCTGCCCCCCGCAGATTTCCATGAGCACCCACGCTCGCGTGCTTTGACGCGCCAGCTCCGCCACCAAAGCGTGGGCGATTCGCTCATCCCGGTATTCGTCGAGATACTTCATCCCTCAAGAACTCTAGCCCCCGGCCAAACGCCTATCGGTGATGGAGGTCACAACGAGGTGTGTTGCCGAGCGGCAATGCGGATGCAGAAAATCTCCCAGAGGACTTCCTGCGCGTTTTCAGAGATGCGGTAACCGCTTCTCTTTGCGATCTTTGCGAAGACTTGGCGCGCTTTGCGGTTGAAGGCCCTTTGTCGTCAAACCAGCGCCCGGATCCGCAAAGGCCACACTCCCCAGGAAACCCCTCTAGGTTGGCAGGACTTCTTCCCCGAACGGCGGCAGTTCTCCTTCCAGCGCTCCCATCTCTTCCAGAAGCTGGTACGTCCGCTGTGCCTCTTCCGCGTCAACCTGGCTGATGGCAAATCCCACATGCACCATCACGTAATCGCCTACGTTGGCTTCCGGAACAAAGTGCAGCAGGATCTGCCGCACGATGCCGCCAAATTGTACGCGGCCGGCCCGCAAGCCTCCCAACTCCTGAATCTCCAGAATTTTGCCCGGAATCGCAAGACACACGGCGGTTCTCCTGTGAGCATTGTACCCCCGCGCCTGTTACACCCGGCTGTGACGCAGGACACATCATCGAGTAAACTCCGTCGCCCGACATCAACGCAAAAAAGTGGCTCCATTTCTGGAGCCACTAAGTCAAAAGAGGCGGAGAGAAGGAAATCAGGGTAGGCGATGCGAGGCGCCGATCCAGCAACAGGAACGGCTTCGAGAGAGATATCGAGAACGGAGAGTCACGAAGGTTGCGGCCTCTTTCATTACACCTGATAAAGCACTTGCCCAGCCAAAGAAAAAGGCCGCCCGCGCCGGCCGCCCAGGCCACTCAAGTCATTGATTTTACAGGGGAGGACTTTGGTGACCTGTGCCCAGGCGTGGCCGGAACTTTCCCGCATGAGGGCAAAAGGCTGCACATTCCTGCACATTGCCTGCAGGCGGCAGCCTCGGTTGGTACTCCGCGTCTCGTGCAGCCTGGAACTCACTCCAGGCTACCTCCGGCGACGATCCGGGCGTGGCACGCATAAGAAAGAGGGCCACTGCCCTATCTCGCCCAGCAGTGATAATTGCCAATCTTGTATTGAAGGGGCGGGTTGGTCTGCGCCCGCGCGCCGCCATCCACGAACAGAGACAAGGCTAGAGCAGTAAGAAGGACTCCCGAACGCCCTCCAATCCACATGATCGCCGCAATTTTCATAACGCCTCCAGCCTGCAACCTATGCCGCGCTGGACGCGGAGGCAAGCAACTTCCGTGGTGCGGAAGCACGACTGTGGAAGCAAGATCAGGTTGCGGATACGGCTTCGGTTGCGGCTTGGTCTTTGAGATCACCCCTGAAGGGCGCGCCCGGATCGAACCGCCTCCTACGAGTTTCCCGCCACCGTCCGTAGTTTCCCCGGCAGGAAATGATACGGCGGCCACGGCCCGCTGATGGCGATCTCGCAGTTCTTGAGCTGCTTTGCCGCGCTGCTGTACCGGCTCTGGTACTTCTCGATCGACTTGGAATCGATCAGGTGGGCAATGTCGATCACCATGCCGTCGGTATTGATCCGCTTGCAGCTCACGTCTTCTTCCAGCGGATTAAACATCTTGTGAACCTGTACCGACAAGGCCCGGGCTTTGGTCTGGCGCTCGCGATCCCGGGAAGCCTTTTCCCGCAGCTTCATCAGGTAATCGCCGCCCACCGTATCGGGAATTTGCACTTCCGCCACCATGTCCCGCAGCGAGCCGTCCCGCACTAGAACCTTCAGGTGCATTTCAGCCTTGCCGCGCAGTCTGGCTACGCTTACCCCAAAGGTCCGGCGGTTGGTACGCACCGCCTGGCGCAACGCCTCGTCGGTGTCAAAGATCGTTCCGAAGCGGAAAGGCAGCACGGTACCGCTGCGAAAGCATACGCTTACCACCCGGGCGTGCTCCAGGACGAACTTCTCGTCCAGTAAGCCGGAGTTCAGTGCGCGGTCATACTC
Organism: uncultured Acidobacteriota bacterium; assembly: GCA_963715675.1. GTDB lineage: Bacteria > Acidobacteriota > Terriglobia > Terriglobales > Acidobacteriaceae > DASVWZ01. The sequence goes on along the minus strand of OY970265.1, from coordinate 4,375,866 downwards.
ACTCACCACCACGGCGAATTCCCCGCTGGGATAACTGAGGACCGGAGCTCCGTTGACGCCTTGAATGCCTTCGATCAGGAACGGACGGCGGGTCCGGGTTCCGTTGGCCAGAATTTGCAGCTCAGTCAGGCAGTACGCGTACCATGCCATATCAAGTTTCTCCGAACCTACCGAGGCGGTCGGGCTTGCCTCGGGATGAGACAGTTGGTTACGGCTCTTGAACCTTGGAAGAAAGGGCGGTGCCTACGACGAGATTGAACGTCCAAAGCGGCGTTCAACTGCTATCCTACTTTAGTAACCTGGAAAAATGCAACCATTTTGTGGCACCAGGCATCGTTTTTCTCGGGTATGTAAGCAAAAATATCCCGTGATCAGCCACGACGGGAGCCGCTGGCGATCGTTTTCCCATTCTGCCCGCTGCTTCCGCTGTCCGCCGCCGCCCGCTCTCCAATCGCTTTACCAACGACCCAGAGCATTTCGTCCCATGGCGCGGGCTTGCCCGTCCAGATCTCAAACTGACGCGCCGCCTGCTGCACGAACATCTCCACCCCGGAAATGACCTCGGCGCCCGCCGCCTTTGCCATCTTCAACAACCTGGTCTCCGGCGGGTCGTAAACCATGTCAAATACATATCTTGCCCGGATCTCGTTTTCCTTCAGTGGCGAATCTTTCAGATTGCCCATGCCTACCGGAGTCGCATTGATGATCACATCGAAGGAAAGCTTGGTCAGGTCGGCGCGCTTGATGGTGCGCGCTTTGGCTTGCCGCGCCAGCTTCTGCCCCTGGGCGGGTGTGCGGGCTAGCACGTAAACTTCTGCACCGCGTTCCTTGAGTCCAAAAACGGCTGCTCGCGCCGCCCCTCCGGCTCCAAGAACCAGAATCTTGGCCTGCTCCAGCGGCATTCTCTGTTGCAGCGGACGTACCACCCCCGTGGCATCGGTATTGAAGCCGTAAAGCTTGCCGTCCTGGGCGCGCACCACGGTGTTGCAGGCTCCGATTCTCGCCGTGTCGGTGTCGGTGTTGTCCAGGTGGTCTACCATGGCCTCTTTGTAGGGCATCGTCACCGAAACCCCATGGATCGGGATGTCGCGAATGCATGCCAGCAGGTCCTTCAGAGTCTTGGCATGCAGTGCCAGGTACACGCCGTTGACCGTTTCTCGCCGCAGCGCCGCATTCATGATCGCCGGGGACAGTGAGTTTGCCACCGGATCTCCCGCCACCCCATACACCCGGGTAGCTGTATCGACTTGCTCGATGCGGTACGTGCTCCGCAACTCCGGCGCGGTCACTTGGCCGGGTGCGGTTTTCTTGTCCTCGCTGACCGCCCCGAAGGTGAATGCACTGCCCGCCCGCACGCCCAGAATGCGGCTGATGATGCCCTGTTCCCCCATGCACAGCCCGATCAACGAATGTTTGTCGCTGTTCTTTTCCAGGAACTTCATCATCACTACGTTGTCGTAGAGTGAAGTAGCAGTGGTCACGATCTTGTAGTAGTCGGCCGGGATCGCAACCATTTTCTCCAGCGTCTGTTCCAATTTCCTGGTGGCATGGAAGTCGTGGAAGGACAGGATCAATGCTGCCAGCAACCGCAGCTTCTGAATCTGTTCGGGCTTGCACCGCGCCGCACTCTGTAATTCCACATCAATGAATTTGCACCCTGCGCCTGCAGCTTTCACCAGGATGTCCAACTGCGACGCGATCGAACCCCGAAACTTGCCTCCGTTGGCAGCCCGTCGGCAGGTCGCGATCACCATGATATGCGGATGGTACTCGGTGAACTGTTTGATTCGGGGGATCGCCAAGGCTGGACGGGGCAGGTAGTCTAACCGTAACTCCAGAAAGGAGTTATCTCGTGATAGAAGTTCGGCCTGTTCGATCAGTTCCGTCGGATCGTCGCCGATGACGGCAACGCAGACCCGCGGCGGTCGCAGCGGGCGGAGGCGAGTTAGATAGCCGTTCGATGCAGCAATAGTCATGAATATGAGAGTGCGTAATATTACAAGCCCGTAACCTCAGATGCAACACTGGAATAGAAAAATCTGTAGCTCCCACCCTTGTACGGAACGGCATAAGACTGCCGTAACCTTGACCGCTTCCTGCCTGCTTGCTACTTTGAATCCTGAAAACTCTTTTGTTTTCTGCAACTAACAGCGAAACGAGGCCACCCGGAACGCGCTTGGCGGCCTGGAGGTAATGTGAAGAAAACAGGATTCTTGCTGATGCTGTGCCTGGCGGTTTCCGCCGGGGCACAACAAGCTCCACTGACCGCATCGGTGGTCAACCCCGCCCCACCCGACCGAACTCAGCCCACCAACGTGAGCTTTCCGGTAGTGCGGATCACAACCCCAAACGCGGTGGATATCGCCTGTGCCGGGTTCATCAGCAACCGCCTGCTGCCCAATTCCAACTTCGTGGCGGGCGGGCTGCAGACCCCGAACACCACCAAGTTTGCCAACAACGAGATCATTTATCTGGCAGGCTCTGGCTATGAAGTCGGGCAGCGCTACGAGATCGTACGCGAACTGCGCGATCCCAACCGCTACGAGCTTTTCAGCGGCCAGTTCGCCATGCTCAAGGCGATGGGCCAGCCCTACTCCCAGTTGGGGCGGGTACGCATCATCGACACTCGCAGCAAACTCGCGATTGCCCAGGTCGAACTCAGCTGTGAGCCCATCGGGCCCGGCGACTTCGCCATCAAGTATGACGAAAAGCCTCCCATTCCGCCGCATGACGCCATGCGCTTCGACCGGTTCCTGCCGGCCAACGGAAAGACCTCCGGCCGCATCGTTCTGGCCAAGGATTTCGACGGGGAACTGGGCACCGGAATGAAGGTGTACATGAATGTCGGCTCCAACCAGGGCGTGAAGGTCGGCGACTACTTCCGGGCTTTCCGCCCCTACGAAGCCGACCTGCACAATGCCGTCGACTCGCTCTCCTTTAAGGCTTCCACCGCGGAAGACACCCAGAAAAAACCTCCTTCCATTGATCAGAGCATGTTTACCGGCAGCAGCGGTCCGGTCATTCATGTACGCGACCTGCCGCGCCGCGCCATGGGTGAGCTCGTGATTGTGAATACCACTCCAACCAGTTCCACCGGCATGGTCGTGTTTGCTTTGGAAGATCTTCACGTCGGTGACGGCGTGGAACTCGATCAATAATCAACCTGTCCAATCTTTTCAACCGGGGAGAAGCAATCAGCTTCTCCCCGTTGCTTTTTCGTGCGACCTGATTCCGCGCTGTTCCCAGGTTCAGAAATGCAACCACGTCCGAGCCGCTCCCACGGCCGCGCCACCCAGCACCAGCCACATCGAGTTCATCCGAACGCGCAGCAGCAACCACAGGCTGATCGCGGTAATCGCCAGCGTGACCCAATCCACCACAGCGGAGCGAAACAGCGGCCAGGTGACCACCGCCATCAGCGCCAGCGCCGCCACGTTGACGCCATCCAGCGCGGCGCCAGCTATCGGCGAGTGCCGCAGCCGTGGCACCAATGGGCCGCTGATCGCCACAAAAAAGAACGCCGGCAGAAACATGGCGACCGTAGCCACCACCGCGCCGGGCACCCCGCCGAGAATGTAGCCGATGAACGTTGCCGCCGTCGAAATTGGCCCGGGCGTCACTTGTCCCATGGCGACCGCATCCAGCAACTGCTTTTCGCTGATCCAGTGCAACCGCGCCACGAATTCCGAACGCAGCAGCGGGATCAGAACATATCCGCCGCCAAACAGAATCGACCCAATCTTCAGAAACGCCAGTCCCAACGATGTGAGGCTGAAAGAAGCTGCGCCGGTTAAGCCGGTGATCGTGATTGCGCCTCCGGCAACGCCCGCAGAAATCGCCGCACTCTTTCGCCGGCCAGACCGCAGCCAATAAGCCAGAGCGGCCAGCAATCCGCCTCCCGCCAGCACCAGGAATTCATCCGTCCCCAGCGCGTACGCCGCCGCGGCCAGCACGCCCACCACGCCAATCCACGCAGACTTCAATGCGGTCGCGCCCAGTCTCATCACCGCCTGCACAATCAGCGCGATCACCACCGGCTTCAGCCCATACAGAATTCCCGCAACCTGCGGCAGCGCTCCGAAACGCACATACGCCCACGCCAGTAGCGTCACCAGAATGCTCGCGGGAAGGATGAAGCAGCTTCCCGCCAGGATCAGGCCGGGAAATCCCGCCTGGGTGCGTCCGACGTGGATCGCCATCTCCGTCGAGTTCGGGCCGGGGATAAGATTGGTCGCGCCCAGAAAATCCAGAAACTGTTCGCGGGTCAGCCAGCCCCGCCGGGTGACGACCTCGTCGTCCATCATGGCGATGTGCGCCGGCGGCCCGCCAAAAGCGATGCTGCCCAGCTTCAAAAAAAGCCGCGTCAACTCCAGCAGCGAAGCAGGATGCTTCGAGCCTGCGGAATTCTGCGAGTTTTCAACGTCCGTGCGTCGTTCCAACCGATACCTCGCCGTCTAGCGAAACGTCGATTGTAACGAAGTTGTTCCTCCGCGTACCCACCCGACTGGTCCTCGCCACCTTGCGATGTCATCCTGAGAGCCCGCGCCTTTCTTCGCGGGCCGAAGGATCTCGGTCTCCACGGCCGTTAGGGGCTGGTACCCCCACCCCTCTTTCAGCTGTTTGCTAAAGTGCTGAAAATAATGGAGTTGATATTTTACACCATCGTAACATCAAGAAAACAAAGAGCGTTTAGACTGCCGTTTTCATGCATTTTTCGCATGATTTTGCGTTAGTGTCCGCAAAATATTGATTCCACATGCTTTATACTATAATCTAGAAAACAAATGACTTGAATCCCGCCTGAAGCTCGTGGCGACTGAGATCGCAACAGATGGGACAACCATAAGACGGTCGCGGAGTGGCACGGGGGCAGAGTCTGCTTGATAAGCTAATTGTCAAAGATCGTTAATATCTATCTGCTATTGTTCAATGCATTGGGTCGCGCTGTCAATGACGGATTTCGCAAGCGTTCTCCATGTCATTGCCGGAAGGGCTGGGCTCGATCCCAGAGCTGGCTTGGTTCAGGATGGATGCGCACCAACCGAGTGCCGAGCTCGCGCTTCCCCCCATCACAGCAAGCAGAGTCTATTTGTAACCCGCTCTGTAGCCGAACCAGTTCGTGCCGCCGCGCGATGTCTGGTAGCCTCCGATGATATGGCCACCGTCCTCGATTCCGCCGGCGTACGTCGCGATGCTCTTCGGGTAGTCAAACTTGTGGTATGTGCCGCGGCGGAGCAACGCGCCATGAACCACGCCCGACGAATCCAGCCACCCATAGCAAACGTCGCTCGCAGTGTTCAAACCCAAAGCGTATGAGCTGGCCGCGCCTGGGACGTTAATTGTCTTGTAGGTTTTGCCGTTGTAGAGAGAGGATTCGATCGCCCCGCTGGAATTCTCCCAGAACAGCACAATCTTGCCGCTCTTGTTGATGTCGGTGGCGTAGGTGGCGGTGGCCCCCGGCACATCCAGAGTGGCGTACTTCGTGCCTTGCAATAGGAAACCATGTGTGGCGCCGGCCGAGTCAGTGTAATAACCGACTATCGCGCCCTTGTCATTGATTCCGGAACCCCACGTATTCACGGCTCCGCTGGGGCCAGGGATGTCCGTGTACTTGTTCTGCCCGCCACCCGTGTACAGGAATCCCACTGCGTTGCCGGTTGTGCTGCTGGTGTAGGAACCGACTGCCGAAAAAGCACTTGTGACCTTACTCACAGCAGTGGTGCCTGGCTTGCCGTTCGGGTCATCCACTGTAAAGAGGCCGTTGCCGAGTGGTTGGTGGGGTGGAACCTGGAGCTTGAGAAAATATCCGTGCTGAATGCCATTGCTGTCGACATACAGCCCAGCGCTGAGGTGACCGCCGTCGGTGAGGCCGCTGGGCTCGGTCGAGATTGCGCCCGGCGCGTCGGCTTTGGTGAACTTGAACTTCAGGGCTGGAGTATCCGCCGCAGTTGCTGCTAGTGCGCACAGGAACAGCAGCCCCAGAATGTAAAGCATGCGCCTCGAATTCCTCATGGTGGTGTCCTCCTCAGAAAGTGCCTTGATCAGACCGGAATTCCCTTCATGACCCCAAGAATGGCAGCAGTATACACCCAGCTCGTTCCAGGCACGCCCGAGGCGGTCTTGGTCAGCCAAGCGTGTACTGTAGCACCACCTGCATCTCGGCGTCGCCCGGAACTCCGGCGTGGCTCATGTTGAATACCAGGTAGTCGCCGGCATTCAACACCAGGGATGGCGTGGCGGAAACGTGCCTGGAAGTGGACGACGCGGTTCCGCTTGCGGGTACCCACGTCTTCAGAATGACGCTGTAGAAAATGTTTTGCAGAAGGTAGCCATCGTCGCCCACATTCAGCTTGTTGGGATTGTGAATGTGGGTCTTGCTGAAGTTCGGACTCTGCGGCGATTCGAAGCTGGCCCCAGGATCGCCGGGGTAGAACTTCGGACGCTCGCCACGCGAAACCGCCGCCCGGCAGAGGATTTCGGCGAATCCCGGGGCGCTGGGTAGTGCGGTGAGCATGAACGACACATCGGTGTCGATGGCGTTCACGACCATGTTGCTGGTCACTTCAAAATAAACGTCGGCGCCGTTGTCGTTCAGGTTGGAAACTTCCCAGCCGAAGCTGGCGAAACTTGGGCCGCCCGCAGGTTTCGCCGCCGCCTGTGCCGACGAATCCAGCCCGGTGATCGTTCCCGCCAATCCCGCCAGCGCCAACCCGGTCCCGACAAAAGCCCGTCTGCCGGTTTTCATAGTCATTCCTCCGCACCAGACCCAACCCAGTGATGAGCGATAAGTTTTGCTTCCCGCGCCGGATTTCGGGGCACACAAAGAAAAGCCCCGTCCGTCGTGGACAGGGCTGTAGAAAACTTACTCCAGCTTACTTTCCTGCGTAGGTTCGCGGGGAGCCGACACCGGCGCAGATATCCCAGCCAACCGCGCAACTCGGGTCGCCCTGGGTGATGTCGTAGAAATCGGCTTTGTACTCCTTCTTGTTGGCGTACTCCTTGTAAATCATGGTGAGTTCGTCGTGGGTCGACTTCTTGAGCAGGCCTGCGGCATTCACGATTCCGGCAAACGTCGGGGAGGCCCAACTGGTGCCTCCGACATCGCCCCACCCCTGCAGGTAGATTGCCGCGCAGCAGAAATCAGACGCAACGTCCGGAATTCCCCGCTTGCTTCCGACGATTCCCTTGATGATGTTCTGGTAGCTCGGCCTGGGCTCATAAGCACTGATGCCGCCGCCTCCGCCGTCAGTAGCGTACTGTTCATTGAGGAAATTCCCGTTATTGTCCCGATTGAAGTAGGTGCCACCCACCGCCACCACATTCGGAGAAGCCCCGGGATGGATGGTGTAGCCAAGCCCGCCATCACCACTGGCGGCAAAGTAAACCACTCCGGGAGTGGTGAAATAGTGGTCGTATTGACGTTCCTGCGACCACTCCGCGTCTCCCCAACTCATGCTGATCACGCCGCCGCCATTCTGAGCGACCAAATTACTTGCCACCTTTACCGCCAGCCAGGTGGGATCGGTGCGCCACTGCGTAGACTCGACCAGGAACAGCTTTGCCTTGGGGGCCATAGCGTGGGCCCACTCGATGTCCAAGGCTTCTTCAACTTCCCAGTCCTGATAGACCGGAGGCTTCTTGCCATTGGCATAGACAACCTGGAAATCTGCGTCCGGGAGGCCGAAGTAGCTGGAAAAGGCGTGCAGGTCATCCACCGCACTTGGGTAGTCACCGGCATCCACAATGGCAATGGCGCCAACGCCGCCGGTCGGCACGTTAGTGCTGGTGGCGATCGGGCAGCCCTTCGGCCCTTTCACCAGTTTGTAGACACAGGCCAGCGATCCGGGCGTCTCCGCGTCGGGAGGAGGCTGCGGCTGCCGCTGGTCGGAGTCGACCCAGAAATAGTTGGTGTGGATGCGGCCAGGATGCGGAATGCTGGAGCGGGGAACAATGATCCGATGCCCGTTGACCGGCGATCCATCAGTAGATTGAGCGGAACATTGAGATACACAGGCGCCGAGAGATAATGCAATTCCGGCGAGCATGGAAGCTGCGAAGGAAACTCTCATTTGTACACTTGCTCCTTAAGATTTTGGCGGTCGTCCAGCACGAACGTTCCACCCTCCACGGCAACGCTCCTTCGGACACGGAACTCCCGGGGGGCGGGTTTGGCGGGGGAGTATTTCGGAGAATACATCTCCAACTTCACGAACGGCAACCAGTGTACACCACATAGCAGACTGGTGGAACCGCAATTCCAACAATTTTAGGGTGCGGGCCGTTTTGCCCCCCGGGTGCCCAATCTTGAGCTTGAGAACGGCCGGGAATTCTCATGGTAGACGCTGAGAAGACTACTTTCTTTCAACTTATAGGAAGGCGGGGATACCATCCCTTGCCGGTTGCTGGGCTGGCCAGGGCGCTCACCCGCCCTTGGCGCAACTGGGCTGTCATTCCCGGTCTCCGAACACCTCGGCGGTGAATGCCTCGAGGGTTGCGCCTTTCTGCCACACATCGGTGGGCAGGCCGGCTTTGCGGCAGGTTTGTTCAAGGAAGGTGATCCGGTCCCAGCCGTGCTCGACCGGAACCTGCGGCAGGAGCAGCCCGCGATGTCCGTGCTGGCTGATCAGTAGGCCATGCCGGCCGACTTCGACTTCGTCCGCACGAATGGGCTGCAGGGGAGAAAGAATGCTGAGGGAGACTTCCAGCCACGGAGCTTCCTCGCTCGAGACTGGGGGAAAGCGCGTGTCGTCGAACGCCGCCGCCCGGGCGGTCTCCGCGACCGTGCGATAAACCGGCTCGGTCGCGAAGACGAAGCCCACACAACCGCGCAGTTGGCCGCGCAGATAAAGTGTGGTAAAAGCAGCCCGCGGTTCGGAGAGATGCGCCGTGGGCGGCGTCAAGGAGATTTCCCGCTGCTCCAGAGCTGACAGGATCGACTCATGCGCTAGCCGCAGCAGGATCGCCCGCTCCTCCGGGTTGAACTCGTGGTTCGCGGAAGCGCGCGAGTGGCAGCTTACGCCCGCTTGCCCAGATGGATTTTCATGTGGCAGCGACATCGCGCTTCCTCCTCCGGCTGAGGACGAATGCGCGGCGGCGGCGCTTCACTACTTGCCGGTCGATCTTCGACCAGAAGGCAATGAAATAGTCGCCCGCCGATACCAGCGACACCAGCACCATGAACCAGATCGCGAACATGGCAATCCAGTGCACCGGGAAAACATAAGGGCCGTACACCGGCCAGGCTTTCCAGCGATGGTCGAGGATCACGGCTACCACGGAAACAATCTGTACCACCATTTTGAACTTGCCCAGTTCGCTGGCTTCAATCGCGAACCCTTCGGATGCGGCAATCGAGCGCAGGCCGCTCACCAGGAACTCACGCCCGATGATCACCACCGCAACCCAGGGCGGCACCAGCGCCGGATTGAACTCGACCAGGCTGACGAAGGCAGCGGCGATCAGCAGTTTGTCGGCCAGCGGATCCAGCAGCACCCCCATGGTGGTGACTTGGCCGCGCCGCCGTGCCAGATACCCGTCAATGCCATCCGTGACGGAGGCAGCAATGAACAGCGCTGCGGCCAGCAGTTCCTTCGTCCCATCGGCGCTGGGAAAGCGACTGGTCGAGAGAATCCAGATCAGCAGCGGGATGCTGCAGATGCGAGTGAGCGTGATGGAGTTGGGAAGATTCACCAGACCCGGCCGATACTACGCAACCACTTGAGAACTAAATTATCCTCCAGCAGTGACCGCGAAAGCAATCATAGGTTGGCCTGGTTTGCGGCTCGAGGTAGGCGCGAGCGTCCTCGCTCGTGCAGACTGCTTCCACTCTCGCTGCTACACTGGGGCCCATGGTGTGGCTCCGTGGGCTGGTTTTCACGCTGCTGATTCCCGCAGTGGTAGGCGGCCTCGCGCCTTGGCTGCTCCATGCGGGGCGGGGCCCGGCGGGCGGCGTCTGGCAACTGGCATGGCTGCTGCTGGCGTTCGGTGGGGTGATTTATTTCTTGTGCCTGCTGCGCTTCCTGGCGGCGGGCGGGACTCCGGTCATCCACCTCCTTCCCGGCTCGTTGAAAACCCTCCTGGGCACGGAGCCGCAAGGATTGATTCACACCGGGATCTACCGGATCTCGCGAAATCCCATGTATCTGGGAGTGACTTCCTTGATCTTCGGGCAGGCAATTCTGTTCAGGTCCGCCCTGGCAGCTGCCTACGGCGTGATTGTGTGGCTCTGTTTCTATGGGATCGTGGTTTTCGTGGAAGAACCTCACCTCAGAAAACTGCACGGACCGGCTTACGAGCAATTCTGTAAGAGAGTGCCGCGCTGGATCGGCTGGCCGAACTGAGTCGCGGGTAGTTTATTTCCGAATGGACGGCGGCGGTTTAGTTTCTTGCCGACGCCCTGTACCCGGCCCTTTTGGCATCTGCCTCACTCATGAACTTGCCGGTCTTGGTCTTGCCGTACCAACGCCCGCTTTTGTGATACACGCCGCTTTCGGTGTTGACCCAGACCTGGCCGCCGGCCTTGGCCGCAGCGATCTGGGCGTCGGAGGGAGCGCCCGTGGATGCCGGCTTGAGCGTTTTAGCCGACGTGGATATCTGTTTGTCCGGCGAGGTGGTCTGGGATTGCGCCAGCACAATTGACGCGCATAACAGCACGCACATACTCAAGATCAGAGTCGAGATTCTCCATGGCGATCTGCTCATAAAACCTCTTTTCGCGGATGATTTCATCGCAACCGGAATCGCGCGCCAAGACCCTCGTCTTAGGCTACTGCGGTTTCGTTGCCTGGAACCAGCTTACTAGCGCTACCTCACCCAAGAGCAGAATTTTTCAGCAGCCCGCGAAGTGCGCTTCCACACACCAAACTGCTCCGCCACCGCCTAACTTCGACACCCATGATTTGCGCACGCGCTATAAAATGCTTCCATGATCCCCAAAGACCTGCTCGATATTCTGGTTTGCCCGGTGTGCAAGAAACCGTTCACGGTAGAGAGAAACGGTGAGGCGTTGAAGTGCGGGGAGTGCCGCCGGGTGTATCCGGTACGAGATAACATCCCGGTACTGCTGGTTGACGAGGCGATGGTCGAACCGGGGTGACATAAGGCTCGGGTTCCGTTCAAGTCCGCTTATGTTCCCGGAACGACACATTGTGTCGTTCCGGGAGACACCACACAGTAATCTCCGCTTGGTTCGATGCCGATCCACCAGGCAGCGACACACCCGCAACTTCACGATACAGAGTGGGTTTCCAGATAGTAGAGCGCTCCAGGGATGTGGGGCGGGGGCCGCGACTCCGGCAACGAAATTGCATGCAACGGAATCAGCCTTCACGGAGTCTAATGGAGCAAGAGTGGTGAGGATCGGAGGTGGACGGTGATTAAAGAAACATTTTCGGTGACGGAATTGACAGCTTTACGGAACGATTTGCTGGGAGGTGGCTTGGCCGATTCCCGCGAAGCCGCCGAGCTCTTGCAGGTATTCCTGATGGGTAGGGGCTATGGCGTTTCCCCGCAAGAGGCAGCGGATGCCGTCGGGCGGGTGGAGATGTCGGGCTGCTCCATCCCCGTGCTGCAGCAGGAATTGGAGCACCTTGCTTTGGTCATGTAACCGCATGACGAGGTGAGTTTTTAGACATGGGTGTTCGAATTGGGGAGCTACAGAACGTGTGAGTCCTCCAAGTAACAGGACAGGTCGGGCGAACCAGCCCGACCTTCTTGTTTTGGCTCGCGTTACCGTAGCTGATGGCGCAATCCGTCGCCGATTTTGCCCCGCTGAAAAAATATTGGCATATTTGGCATATATGGAGGCAGGGCAGGCCGGGCCAGTCTTCGAGAAAATGCTATTCGTAGCGCAAGCTTTCCACCGGATCCAACCTCGCGGCCCGGGTGGCGGGAACGGTTCCGAACAGAATTCCTACCAGCGAAGACACCAGGATTGCGACGATCGCGGAAAGCCCGGAAACGGGTAGCCGGTATTCGGTGAAGAACCGTACTGAAAACGGCAGCGCCAAACCAATGACCACGCCGGCCAGCCCACCCACCAGTGAAATCAGGATGGCTTCAGACAGAAACTGAAACTTGATTTCCCGGTTGGTGGCTCCCATGGCCTTACGAATGCCGATCTCCCGGATACGCGAAGTCACGGTGGCCAGCATAATGTTCATGATCCCGATCCCGCTCACCAGCAGGGTGACGGTAGCGATGAGCAGCAGCACCAGGGTGAGAGCGTTCGCCGTGCGGTTGGCAACCGATACCAGTTCGGTGAGATTCTCCACGTTGTAGACGGACTCCGGACGATGGCGCGGCTGAATGACTTTCTTGATCTGCTCCGTCACCGGAACCACCATCGAAGGTTCCTCGGCGGAAAAGTAAAGCTGCTTGACTGCCGGGGTGTCAGTGAAATACCGGCTCACGGTGTAGGGAATGACCATCGTGTTGTCCGTAACTTCGGACTGGCCGAATGTGTCCACGCGCTCGCGGAAAGTTCCAATGATGGTGAACGGCAACCCGCTCAGCTTCACCACTTGCCCAACGGCTTCCTCGGTCGATCCATACAACTGCTGCGCCAGCTTTTGCGTGATCACGCCGACTTTATTACGCCCCTGCTCGTCTTCCGAGTCAAAGAACCTCCCTGAGACCACCACCAGGTTGCGCACCGCACTGTATTCCGGATAGACACCAAGCACACGGATGTCGCGTTCTTTACCGCCCCCAATCGGCACTCGATCATCAAAAGGCACCACCGGCGACGCGGCGGCGATGCCGGAGACCTGTTGCAAAACCGCTTGGAGATCGTCCAGCGTGAGCAGGTCGGGAGTCACGTTGCGGTCGGCCCCGCCCTGGTATTCGGCGTAAACCAGGTTGGCCCCGATGGATTGGATCTGATTCAGCACATACTGCTTGCCGGTGAGACCAATAGTCACGACCAGGATCAGGGACGCGGTACCAATCACCATGCCGAGCGCGGTGAGGGCAAAGCGAACCTTGTTGCTGCGGAATGTGTCATAAGCGAAGCTCATGATCTCCCCGAGGATCAGATTGGGGCGCTTCTGCGATGCTGCCGCAACTCTGGCCATGCTTTAGTCTACTTCGCGTTCTTGATCCGGCGAAACCACAGCCGGCATGGGTTGGCCGACCGCGAGGCGAAAGAACCGGATGTTGTTTCCGAAAGAACTGGTTTGCAAATCGTGAAACTCAGGAAACTTCCTTCTCAGCGTATCATCGAGAGTCACAATCCACCCCACTTGGCCCACCCAGACCGTTTCTCCGGGCTGGAAGTTGCCATTGTGCACCAGGTCTCTCCATTGCTGAAAGAAAGTCTGAGGCGTAAAGGCCCACAGGTCATGGAGCATGGAAACAATCCGATGGCCGCCGCAATCAAAGACCAGGAAGCCTGGAATGGAATTGTCGTAGACGACCTGCTTCTGCTCGCACAAGTAATGTCCGAGCATGATCCCGCTCTCGTAATCCACGAAGATCGGCGCCGCGGGTGGTAATTCCTCTTGCACAAACCGGACCGCGTGATCCATCTGCCCACGTTGCTGATCCGTCCGGGAAATGTAGGGATGCCGGACCGACGGAAAGGCGAAACCAAGCAGCCCAATCAGTGCGGCAGCGACGATGCCCCACAGCTTTCGCTGCTTCGTGATTCCAGCCACGCACAGACTGATTCCCGGAATCGCGAACATCGCCAGGAATACTGAATGGCGGGTTCCGCCATACGGGTACACATCGAAAAACCCCGCCAGACAATTGATTGCGAAGGGGAGAATCAAAAACACCGCGAGTTGATGTATCGTCGGGCCGGAATTCAGCAGCGAGACTCTCTTCCACAGCAGAACCACGATTCCTGCGATGAACATCAGGCCCGCAATATCTCCGACCACCGACTGTCCAAGCAAGTATTGAAACAGGCTGAAACTTCTTACCACGATGAAAACCAGCGGGCCTCCATGACCGGGATGGTAATAAGACTTGCGAAGCCAGCTCTCGAACGCCTGCTCCGCCATGGTGGTTCCTTTGATCCGGGAGATGTGGGTTTTATAGAGAAAAATTGCCAGCCCGAGCGCTCCCGCCTGACCTGTAACCCATGCCATCACAACTCTAGCCGCGGTTGTCCGGGTGGTGATCCGCCAAAGCGTGTAAATACCTAGGGCTGCCGTGAACAGGAATCCCGAATAATGGGAAAGCATGCTGAGGTAAGTGAACGCCGAAGACAACAGCATGAAGCCGGCGGAATTTGCCGCGAAGGCTTTCTCCACAAAGTATGCTGCGCTGATCGCAAACAGAAGCAGCAGTTCGTATTGTCGGACCTCTGCGGAAAGGAGCACCAGGGGCGGAAGCAGGCTGGCGAAGGTCAGCCCCGTCAGGGCGACGGACTTCCCGAACAGCTGGTTCATCCACTTGAAGAAGACCCAGCAGAACGCCGTGCCTGCGAGAATCAACGGAAGGCGAAGGACGAACTCTGAAGTCCCGGCGCTGCGCCACACGTAGAGCAAAAATATCAGCAGGGGCGGATGCGCCATCGTCAGGCTGGCTTTATATGCCAGCGCCCAAGAGGACTGGTTGGCAATGAAAAAATGCAGCGCCTCATCCGGATTGAGGCAGACACCCCACGCCGCGCGGACACGGAATACAAACCCCAGCCCCAGCAATGCCAGAGCGGCCAGATCGGAGTACGCTTCAAGCCAACTCTCAAAAGAGTCATTCCACGCTCTGGACGTGATCCCGGGTTGTAGCACTTGCGAATGGCTCATCATCACGGCCCGACCGCAAATGCTAATTCAGATGCGCGAGACACTCGGTCCGGACGGCGCCCTCCCGCGGCCTGGAGAGCCCGATCAGGCACGTGGTTCGGCCGCGCCGCCTCTGACGTAGTATGCATCCTCGCGCTCCGCCAGGGTCCCGCCATCCGAACGGAAAATCCTGAAGTGCGCCAGGCCCCAGCGCTGAAAGGCAAACTGCAGGGTGGTGGCCAGCACACCCAGTCCGTAGGTGACGCTGCGGCGGAAGTTGATGGACGAGGCTTCGTCAAAATACTTGGTTGGGCAGGAGACTTCGCCGATGCGGAAACCAAAATGAGCGCACTGTGCCAGCACCTGGTTGTCGAACACAAAGTCATCGGAGTTCTCGAGCAGGGGCAACCGGGTCAGCACATCCTTGCTGAAAGCCCGGTAACCGGTGTGATACTCGGACAGCTTGATCCGCAAAAAGAAATTTTCAAAGGCCGTAAGGAACCGGTTCGAGATGTACTTGTAGAGCGGCATTCCGCCGTGCAGCGCCTGCCCGCCGATAATCCGCGATCCCAGCACCACGTCATATACGCCATAGGCCACCATGCTCGCCATCGCTGTCACCAGCAGCGGGGTGTACTGATAGTCAGGGTGTACCATGATCACTACGTCAGCGCCGGCGGCCAGCGCCTCGCGATAGCAGGTTTGCTGGTTGCGGCCGTATCCGTAGTTCCGGTCATGCACAAAACAGAACAGGCCCAGCCGCTGCGCGACTTCCATGGTGTGGTCCGGGCTGTGATCGTCCACCAGGATGCGGATATCGACGATGTCGGGAAGCTCGCGGACCGTGGCCTCCAGGGTTTTTTCCGCCTTATATGCCGGCATCACCACGGCGATGCGCTTGCCATTAATCATCAGCTTGCCCAGAAAACAACCAGCAGCGTGTCTACAGCCTGCCTCCCATGCATCATGGTGTCTTTATGATAAGGCTGGCCTTGCTCATATCCAAATCGGGCGCCCGGCGTGATCTTGCTCCGGCTATCGAGAGATTCGTTGAGGCCGGCAGGAGACAAGTCTGATTCGCTGCCGAAACCTTCGGGGGGCTTTCCGCTGCGTGCCTGCTATCCTGCAATAAATCCGCGAACGCAACCAGGGGCCAGCTACAATAAAATAAGGTGATGGGCGCGTAGCTCAAGCGGATAGAGCATCGGATTTCTAATCCGAGGGTTGCAGGTTCAAGTCCTGCCGCGCCTACCATCATCCTGCGCTCGCTGCCGCTTTCGACTTCTAGCCGCCCGATTACGGGGGTTGCGGAGCCGAACCATGCCTGCGTTAAAATCTAAAATTGCCCTTCTGGAGGACGGAATCGCATGAATGGTCGTTGTTGGTTTTTGGTCTTATTTTTCTCGTTGCTCTTGTGGGCCACTTGTGCCCATGCGCAGGCAAGCCCCGCTTCCCGTCCGGCGACGAACCCGGGAACCGCCTCCTCATCCGTGAACGTTTCCACGATTGCACCAGACGCGCCGGTGATCACCCTGGATGGCATCTGCGACAACAACCCCTACTCCATTGCGAAACCTGCTGCTACATCCAACGTCGCGGACACGGGCAAGCCTGCGACCGAGGCGAGTGGCGTCTGCAAGAGTGTCATCACTCGATCCGACTTTGAAAAGCTCGTCATAGCGGTTAGTGGGAATCGAGACCCGCAGGCTGCGCTTCCCTTTGCCCGCTATTATGCCGAGCAGTTGGCATTGGCTCAAAAAGCTCGCGAACTGGGCGTGGACAAGGATCCCAGTTTCGAGACCATTCTGAAGTTGGCCGGCCTGCAGGCGTTGTCGCGAAGGCTCTCCGATCGCGTGAAGCACGATACGGAGCCGACGGACGCGGACGCCGAAAAGGACTTGAAGGAGCACCCGGAAGAGTGGGAGCGAGTGGATCTGCTCGAAGTTGCGATCCCCAAAGCGAAGCAGCATCCTGAGGAGATAGGGGCAGCTTCCGCCAAAGCAGATGTGGCCGCCGAAGAGGCGGCCATGAAGGCAGAGGCAGAGCAACTCCGTACTCGTGCCATTGCCGGCGAAGACTTCCAGCAGTTACAGGATGAAGCCTACAAATTCGGCGGTTATGATACGGACGATAGTCCTCCAGCGGAAGCTGGCAAGAGCTTTCGCGAGGACGTGCCGGAGGAATTTCGAAAACTCGTATTCGATTTGCCGCCGGGAAAAGTCTCGGAGTTGGTCTCGGCGGAAGGCTATTGGCATTTCTTCGAGGTGCGTTCCAAAGAGATGTTGCCTGTGGAGGGCGTCAAAACGATCCTGTCGAAGCAGCGTTTTCAGAAACAGATGGACGCGCTGAAGGCGAGCGCGAAGCCGCGTTTCAATGACGCCTACTTCACTCCTCCCGCCGCGTCGCCGCCGGCGAACACCGGGACGAAGTGACTTCCAACCTGATGCCACCGGCCTGGCACTTGATTTGTCATCCGTGAGTTGCTGGTTCGAATCCTGCCGCGCCTGCCATTCTTTTCTGGCAGTTCAGAAGCCTTCCGACCTTTGGTGGGTCCTCGCGACCCACGACGTGGGCGCCAACGGCGACACCCAGCGGCAGGGTCCCAGAAAAGGACCTCAGCGATCGCTTCCGCATCTTTCCGTGAGCCTGATCAGCACTGACTTTCTTTGACCAGTTCGGCGTGGATCTTTCGGCCGTTGGGCAGGATCATCGTGATTTTCTTGCCGCGGATTTCCACCTTGACGGTTTGGCCATTCGCTGCCACCAGATCCTGAACTTCGTCAAGCACCGGTGTCTCATATCCGGTGCAAACACTCTGGTCGGCGAGGCGCAACGCGAAATCGACGGTAAACCGCGCGACGGTGGGATAACGGCTCATGGGAAACGCATTGACCTGCTTGAGTTGTCGGACACTCACAATCTTGGCTGTCTGATATCCGTCGGGAGCGACTCCCGAGGAAGTTTGGGCGAGGGCCATCGAGTACGCCAGGAAGACAGCAAGAAGAATGCGAACCACGGTATGCAACTTCATACAGTCCCCGTCTGACTCTACATAGCATTATAACGCTGGTGTCGAGCACCGGGGACGCTGCAGGCGAACGTTTGGCAAAGATGGCTCGCAGCCCGCGCCCACAGCATCACCGCCGGTGTTGTCGGACCGGAATGTCCGCCCCACTCGCCTTGTGCTTGCAGGTTGGTGCGTTGAGGCAGTCATCGGGGACTACCAGACGGGCCACCGGCTTCCCGCCAACGATGTGGGATTCGATGATCTCATCAACGTCGGCCGCAGTGACCCAGCCATACCAAACCGCCTCCGGATAAACGACGAGGTTCGGCCCGTGCTCGCATTGATCCAGGCACCCAGACTGGTTCGCGCGGACCTTGCCCTTCAGGCCCCGCTCGGCCAGTTTCTGCTTGAACAGCTTCTGCAACTCTGCGTTTCCGGCGGGATCACAACAGCCGCGAGGATGTCCCTGCGGCCGTTGGTTTCCGCAGACGAAAATATGCTTCTCGAACCTGGGCATCGGTCTAATGTATCGGATGCGGCGTCAAAAACGAAGGTAGATTCCATCCTCGTCAACATGTGACAATGCAACTATGTCCCTCATCAGAAAGCTCGCATTGGTTCTTGTCATCACGATGGTTTCCCAGTTCGGTTCCGCGCAGGACGTCACCATCGCCGCTGCCGCCGACCTCCAATTTGCCATGCAGGACATCGCTGCCCGGTTCGGAAAACAGTCCGGGGGAAGCGTGAAGGTGATCTACGGATCTTCCGGCAACTTTGCCCAGCAGATGCAGAATGGCGCGCCGTTCGACCTGTTCTTTTCCGCCAACCTCGATTACCCCAGGCAACTGGAGACCTCAGGATTGGCCGAACCGGGCAGTCTTTATCAGTATGCCAAGGGGAAGCTGGTGATCTGGGCGCCGAAGGAATCGAAACTCGATCTGAACGCCGGGCTCAAGGTTCTTCTGGATCCCGCCGCCAAGCGAATTGCCATTGCCAACCCGCAGCACGCTCCATACGGAAAGGCCGCGGTCGCCGCGATGCAACACGAAAACGTTTACGACAAGGTAAAAGATAAGCTGGTGCTGGGAGAAAACATTTCTCAAACGGCAACCTTTGTGGTCTCGGGGGCTGCGGACGTCGGCATTCTGGCTCTGTCTCTGGCGATGTCTCCGAACATGAAGGATCGCGGGCGGTATGTAGAAATCCCAGTCAGCGATTATCCCGCGATTGAGCAAGCCTGCCTCATCCTGCGCTCATCGAAAAACAAAGACGCAGCCTGGACTTTCTTGAATTTCCTGAAGACGGACGCCGTTGGAGACCTTCTGCGCGGCTACGGCTTTGAAGTTCCTGCGAAGTGATCGACGGAACGTCCCAGCGCCAACATTTGCCACCGCACTACTTGGGTGGGGCATGCCTTCAGCCATGCCATTCAATTCCAGGGCTGGCTTCAGCCCCTGAGGAAACTCGCAGTTGTGACAGAGTTCTCTAGTCCTTGAGCGGTACCATGGTCCGGTCGCCCTTGCAGAACGTGGCGACGCGCTGCAGGCCCCCCTGCGGCTGTTTCACCGTCATGACCGGGCCGTAACAGAACACCGCGTGCCCCGTTTCGGCAAAGTACCATTGCCCAGCCTTGTGTGCCGGCGGCTTTACAGTTTGCTCCGAGGGTGTGCGCAACCGGGGCGCCAGCGGAGAGCCGGGAAGAGACAACGACAATAACAGTGCTGCCAGGACTTTCATAGGGTCACCTGGCCCGGGTCTTAGATCGTCAGCACGTTCCTGCGCACATCCAGAATGTCGCTTGCCGGTGGTTTGGGTAGCGCTTTGTGGAGTTTGCTGGTTCCGTGGCTGCTCTTGGCGTTGTCTCGCGGCGTACCTGGGGCCGACGGAGTCTGCGCCTGGGAGTGATCTTTCGCCGGAGCCTGGGCCTGGGCGGCGGCGGGCTGCTTCTGGGATGCTTTACCGGGTGTGTGGGCAGGGTGGTTGCTGTCGGCAAAGAGAGACCGGATCAGCCAGCGTTGGCTGTCGATGGTGCGTCCCTGCTCCGTTACCAGCATGGCCATCAGGCCGTAGGAGGCGAGAAACAGCACGATCAGAACCGCCAACATCGAACGCTTGGGCTTCCGGAGTACCTCCGGGTTATCTGGCGACCAGCTCAACAATCCGCACCCCAATCTGAGCCCCAAAGCAGCGGGCACAATAGCAAATGCAGCTTGCGCGCCATCGGATGGGGCGTAGCGAAGATACTCAAAACAAGCGACTTGCACTGGATTTCCCGGAACCAGGGCAGAATGGCAGGTGCAACTGCCTTCACTTTATTGGTAACCAGCCTGCAGTTACAGGCGTGACTTGACGGTCTCAAAAGCCGCGCTGGGCAAGGTTCGGGGGCCGTGGAGGTCCTCCGAAGCACAAAGCCGTCCTACCGCCCGCCCATCACCAGCTTCGCAATAGTCGCCAGCTGCATGTTGGACGTGCCTTCGTAGATCTTGCCAATCTTCGAATCGCGCCAGTACTTCTCCACCGGATAATCCTTGGTAAAGCCATAGCCGCCGTAGATTTCAATGGCCAGCGACGCCACCCGTTCCGCAACCTGCGAGCAGAACAGCTTGGTCATGGCAGCTTCCTTCACGAAAGGCACGCCGGCGTCTTTCATGCGCGCGGCGTTGTACACCAGCAGCCGGGCGGCTTCGATGTCGGTGGCCATCTGCGCGATCTGAAACTGAATCCCTTGGAAGTCCGCAATCGCTTTTCCAAACTGCTTGCGCTCCTGCGCATACTTCGCCGCATATTCCCATGCGCCGCGGGCCACGCCGAGCATCTGCGCGCCGATCCCGATGCGGCCTTCATTCAACGTCTCAATCGCGATCTTGTAACCTTTGCCAACTTCGCCGAGCACATTCGACTTGGGAACGAGGCAATCTTCCAGGATCAGTTCGCAGGTGGACGAAGCGCGAATGCCCAGCTTGTCTTCTTTCTTGCCGACGGTAAATCCAGGGAAAGCCTTCTCAATGATGAACGCGGTGATGCCTTTGTACCCGGCCGCCGGATCCACCGTGGCGAACAGGATAAACACGCCAGCTTCTTTTGCGTTGGTGATCCAGAGCTTGCGCCCGTTCAGAACGTAGTCGCTGCCCTTGAGTTCGGCCTTGGTTTGCAGTGCAAACGCGTCGGAACCCGATCCCGCTTCGCTCAGCGCGTAGGCGCCGCAGGTATCCGCGGCCATGCGCGGCAAATAGCGTTTCTTCTGCTCGTCGTTGGTCCAGCGCAGCAGCGCGTTGTTGACCAGGGTGTTCTGCACGTCCACGATCACACCCGCCGAAGCGTCCACCCGCGAAAGTTCTTCGACCGCTAGAATGGCCTCGAAGAACTTGCCGCCCCCGCCGCCGTACTGCTCGGGGATTTCCACGCCCATCAGTCCAAGCTGGAAGAATTGCTCAATCAAGTCCTTTTCGAAGCCGCCCTTTTCATCCATCTCTTTGACGTGGGGACGGATCTTCTCTTCGGCAAACTGCCGGATGTTGTCGCGAAAAAGAAGTTCATCTTCGTTGAGGGCGGTCAGCGGCGCGGCGGGAACTTGCGTCATGGTGTCGGGCATAGAAGTACCTTCAAATGCAGAATGGGCAAACTGAAGATTTTAACATCTAAGGCGATGTAGGCGCGGGCGTCCTCGCCCGTGCATGCCCGCCCCCGTCGGACCAACGACGGGTGCCACATCCTTCGCGCACTTCGCGAAGGGTCGGATTCCACAAACCTCCACCCTTAGGCCTTTGATTTTCTTCGACCTCGGATCAACCGCCTATTCCCCCGTCCCGCCGATTTTGTCATCCTGAGCGCAGCCAAGGATCTATGCATTCCAAACTCACAATCGCCCGGCAATAGTGCGCGCCATTTTCTCCGCTGCCTCGATACTGACGCCGCCGACGCGCAGGTCAATATTGACCAGCACATCGCCCTTGCGCATCATCAGACCCGAGCCACCCGGCGCAATATAAGTTTCGTCGCCAATGCCCTGCACCGGCTGGAAGGTCTGCACCCCAGCAGCGATCATCTTCATGGCTCCGCGAGCCAGCCCCATCGCTATGCCCGCGCCCTCCCACGTGTACTCGATCGCCAGAGTGCGGTTGCCGCCGGGGCCGTAGTGGTATTGGCAGGTGTTGCCCGCCGGTTCGGCACTCTCCACCTGCTGGCCCAGAATACGGCCCACTTCGGAGGCGGACAGCAGGGCGCAGGGCTCTCTGCTCCCGGTGTAGGCGGGAGCGTTGCTTCCCATCTCCTGGGAGAATTCATGGGCCTTTTTCTTGACCCGGTACGCGACGTAGACGCAGCTTCCCGCGACCGTCAGCATCAGGAAGACAATCACTGCCACCACAACCAGAATCACTTTCAGCAGCGTACCGCCACCTTTGCCGGTTGCGGCAGCGGCCGGAGCCGCACTGACCGGCGCGGCACTGGGCACGGCAGGCACCGGCGCCGGACTGGCTGGTACGCTGGCTGGGACGGTACCCTCTACTGCGGCGCCGCACTTGGCACAGAACTTCACCCCCGCGGCCACCGCGGACCCACACTGTACGCAGAATCCCGCCATATCTCACCTCCGTGAGCAGGGCCGCATATTACGCAGCTTTCGTCGGCAGGTCAAGACTTACTGGAGGGGAAAAAAAGGGGGGGCTCCCTACCCCCATCTAGAAAACTGAGAAGGTCGTTTGTAGGACTTCCTGACCCAATTTTTTTTCAGCCATTTTCTGGCGTCGAAGGTGAAGGTTTTGCGCAGGTCCTGGACCGATGGGAGGGGGGTGTACCCAGCTTACGAACTTTTTCAAATCGGTATAGCACATCAGGATCAAGGAAACTCAGCGCGGCCTAATCCCCGGCCTCTCCTAGCCCAGCCGTTTCCGGGGCGAAGCTTTCCTCAAGTGGTGAGCCTGCTCAAACTCCATCGCCAGTTCCCGAGTATCTAGGTTCTCGCGGATATGCGCTAAATGCTGCTCCAGTCGGAGCAGCGCATCCTGGATGTTCTGCTTGTTGGTTAAAGCAATGTCGCGCCACATCGAATACGGGCTGCCGGAAACTCGGGTCATCTCTCGTAACGCTCGCCCTCCGGCTTCCAGCAGAGGCGCCCCTTCACCGTATTGCTCGACCAGCGCCGCCGCCAGCGCCGTCGAGATCATCTGTGGCACGTGGCTGATCCACGCGCATAGCTTGTCGTGGGCTTTCGCATCCAGACTGGCGATCTTTGCACCGATCCTGCCCACCCACCTGAGAAACTCGCCGCTCACTCCCGCATACACGTCCTGCCCAGGCACGGGCGTCAGGAACCACGCCGCACCCTGAAACAGATCCGGATCCGCGAATTCTACGCCGGAGTGTTCCTTCCCGGTCATGGGATGCCCCGCCAGGTAGCGCCGTCCCACCGACGGCCCAAACACTTGATGCGCCGCAGCCAGCACTTCTGCTTTCGTGCTACCTACGTCGGTCAGCAAAGTGCTCACCGGAAGCACCGGACCCAGCCGCCCGATCATCTCGATGATGCCGCCAACCGGCGTTGCCAGAACCACCACTTGGCTGCCCCGGGCCGCATCCACCGGATGAGTGTGGCCTTCATGGATTGCTCCCATTTCCCGCGCCCGCTCCAGCACCGGCGCCCGGTCGCAGCCCACGATGCGTCCGGTAAAGCGCTGCTTCTTCAGCGCCAGCGCCAGCGACCCGCCAATCAAGCCGCAGCCGATAATCGAGATTTGCCGTATGGCCATGTCGAACCCCGAAAGAACGCGTTGAGAAATTGTAATCGGGAAATTCGTGATCAGGACTTCTTTAATCGCGAATCTCGCACACCGCAGATGCGGCCAACATCAGGGTCCTCACGAGACTTGCAGCACGAAGGGTAATTCCAAACGGGCAGAGTGGTGAAGATGTAACCCTAATCGGGATCGTAGACGGCGTTACCGTATCCCTTGCGGCGGATGTCTTCCTGCATCTGTTCCAACCGCGCTTTTTCCTGCGCGAGTTGACGCTGCGAGGTGTCGTAAGCGGATTGCAGGCCTCTCCCGATCGCACACCAGTCTTTGTTGTAAGGGTCGTCGTATCCGGGACTCCAGCAGATCGCAGGATTGGCGTCGCGGTGATGCTCCACGCTCCATGCATTCAGCTGTCCATACAGATCCTGACTGTGGTTTTGAATGTCAATGATCTTGCCCTTCTGCACCAGGATCTGCCTCTTGAAAATGTTCCCTTGCGCCTCGAAGGTCTTCTCTTCTTTTTCCACCCGGATTTCGTCGACGGTCTTGGCTGGGCGGGAAGCGGTTTGAGCTGGAGGAGTCTTGGCCGCCGGAGTAACTGTGGCCTCGGGGTTACCGGGCGCAGCGTCCTCGGCTGTGCGGTCGGTCACGTCTTTATTTCGGTAAACCTTCTGCGGAGGCGTGGCCTCGCGCGCTTCTCGCGTAGCGCGCGCGGCATCGGCCACTGATTCGGGGTTCGCCGGTTTGGCCGGCACCGCCTTGGCGGGTTGGCGAGCCGGTATCGGTTGCTGGGTCGGCGTTGGCTGGTCAGTTTGGCAGAACGCCAAAGCGCTCAACAAGAGTGGCGCGACCATTGCCAGGGTGGGTCTCATAAATGGTTTTTGACCCAACTCGAACACTTGACTCAATCATACCGCGATGCGGTTCGCCTGGGGCAAACCACGGAAGCACGGCAGTTCCTGTCCTTTCGCGCGGCAGCATCCGCAAGCGGTTGAAACTTAAGAGCCTTCGAATTGCCCGATTACGCCGGTAATGGTAGGCCCCCGATTTTCGGCATTCTTCGGGGCCGGCCAGCGGAAAATTGTAGGAGTTTTCGAAATCCACTGGTTCGCGAGGCTACATGAGAATCATCGCTCGTCTGGGCGTGTGCACGCTCGCCGGCATATTCATGTGCGGTTCGGCAACTGGACAAGACAACACCATTCCGTCCAGCTTGACCCACGACATTGACGCTCCTTCACCACAGACTCAAAGTCTTGGAGACGTGGCCCGCAAGATGCGCAAGGACATCACCACCGAAGTCAAAATGACTCCGGACGATACCAAAAAGTTATTCGACGCGGTGGACAAGATCTTCTCCTTCGCCTCCGAGGACAGCGGGCTTCCCAAGCACACCGCCGTGAAGCGTCAACTGGTGGGCCGCGAAGAGGTCGAAAACTACACCCGCGAGCAGATGAAGAAAGCCGAATTCATGAAACGCTTCGCCCGCTCCGAACTTACCATGAAGAAGTTCGGGTTCCTGCCGCGAGACTTTAATCTGCGCGAGTTTCTGGTCAAGGCGAACGGATCACAAATCGCCGGCTACTACGATGACGAGACCAAGAGCATTTCCCTGCTGAATTGGGTCCCGGCCGAACGCCAGGAACCGATCCTGGCCCACGAACTGACCCACGCCCTCCAGGACCAGAACTACGGTTTGCACAACTGGATGGCAGTTGGGAACGATGAGAACCAGGCCGCGCGCAAAGCCGTCATCGAGGGCCAGGCGATGGTGGTGTACGTCGATTATCTGCTCGCGCCGTATGGCCGTAGCCTGAAGAACACTCCCGGACTGATCTACCAGATGGAAGACCCCGCGGTGAAAGCCACCATCGATTCCCAGATGACGCACGATGCCCCCATGATCCTGCGCGAATCCGGCACCTTTCCCTACAAGGAAGGTCTGATCTTCGAAGGGGAGCTCCTTCAGGAGGGCGGAAAGGAACTGGCATTCCCCGGCGTATTGGCCCGCCCGCCCCGCAACAGCCACGAGGTCCTGCAGCCCAGAGCCTACCTCGACCACGAGAATCTGCCTGCACTCAAAATTCCGGACGTGCGTGAAGTGTTGGGCGGCCAGTACGAGGCATTCGATTCCGGCGCCATCGGGGAATTGGATGTCCGCGCCCTCTTGCGCCAGTACGGAACCAGCAAGGTCGCCGATGATCTGTCGGCGGCCTGGCGCGGCGGAGCTTACAGCGCTTTTCGCAAGGCCGCTGTCAGCGGGGCGCTGGCTGAACCCACTCCCGCCGATCTTGCGCTGCTCTATGTGTCCCGCTGGAAAACTCCCGAGTCGGCCGCGCACTTCGCCCGTTTTTATGCAGGCGCAATCGCCAAGCGTTATCAGAATGCGTCCGCGCAGGTGGTCAAGGCTTGCGTGGGAAAGCAGTGTCCGGTCAGTGCCGTGCAGGTGGCCACCGAAGAAGGCCCGGTAGTGATTGAACAATGGCCTGACAACAGCGTCGTCGTATCGGAAAGTTTCGATCAGGCTTTAGCGGACAAATTGCAGAACACCTTGCATGATTCCGTCGCCACCGATGTGCAGGCCCAGAATTCCCCGCAAGACGAACTCGGATTGCGCCTCTACTCCCTGCCTGCGTTTCAGGCGTTCAGCGATCATCTCGGAGAACACATACTCAGGAAGATTCACCCGTAAACCTTGGGGTGGGAGACGGGAATCGAACCCGCAACCGTCGGAGCCACAGTCCGATGCTCTGCCAGTTGAGCTACTCCCACCGCATAGCATCGATTATAGCAACTGAAACGGCGGGAATTGAGGCGGTGGCCGCTCTCGGCTGGGACGCTAACAGAATCGGCGGTCAAGCAGCGGCAAGATTCTGGGGAAGGGCTGGCGACCGCGGGCCGCTAACTCCGTCCAACTCCGACATACTCAAACCCCATGGCGCGCAGCCGCCCGCAGTCCAGCAGGTTCTTCGTATCTACAATCAGCGGACGCCGCAGCAGCGTCTTGATGCGGGCGAAATCCAGTCCGCGAAACTCCGGCCACCCTGTGCCCACCACCAGCGCGTCCACTCCCTCCGCTGCGGTATATGCTGAGTCACAGTAGAACACGCTGCCGTTCAATTCCACTCTCGCATCCGCAAGCGCTACCGGATCATATGCCCGGACACGTGCGCCGTTCGCAATCAGGCTTTTCGCCAGCCGCACCGCGGTCGATCCCGCCACCGAATTCGTGTTCGGCTTGAACGCCAATCCCAGAATCCCGACCTCTTTGTTCTGCACCGATTCCATATAACGCCCGAGCTTGTCGATCATGTCGGTGGCCAGATTGTGATTCACCTCGCGCGCCGCGCTCAGCACCTTGAGCGCCACGCCATTCTGCTTTGCCAGGTCCGCCAGCGAATCCATGTCCGACTCGGCAAACAGGCCGCCCATGCCGGCCCCCGGTTGCAGGCAGCGTGGAGCAATCTTCTTGTCCAGGCCCAGCGCCAGCGACAAACTCACCGCGTCCGCGTTCACCCGTTCGCATAAACTCGCGAGCTCGTTGATGAACGAAATCTTGGTTGCCACGAAAGCGGTTGCCGCTTCCCGCACCAGTTCCGCCGTCTCGTGGTTGGTCACAATCACCGGCACTCCCCGCATCACCAGCGAGTGGAACACCTGTTTCAACGCCACTACCGGCTCGGCCGAAGACGTCCCCAGAATAATCCGGTCCGGCCAGTTGAAGTCTTCCACAGCGCAGCCCGGAGTAAAGAACGTGGGCTGCGATACTACGCAGGCTTTCAGTCCGTTTTCCTTCAGTTTCCTTTCGATTCTGCTGGCCGTGCCCACCGGCGCTGGCGTGATGATCGACAGGATGGGCGGCTTCAGTGCGGCTGCCGCAATCCTCGCCGGCAATTCTTCCAGATACTCTGGCGCGTCCTCGGCCAGGAAAATCACCCGCACCTTGCGGGCAAACGATTCCACGTCGGTTGAGTACGTCAACCGGCCCGAACGCACATTGCGCCGGATCACTTCTGTCAGATTCTTTTCGTGAAAAGGAACGTTCCCCTGGGCCATTTCCACCATGCGGGAACTGTCCGGATGGCAGCAACTGACCGGGGTGCCGAAATCTGCCAGGCAGGCCGAAACCACCGTGCCCAGATATCCCGCTCCGTAGACCCCAACGTACATGGCAAAAGCCTCCGAACGCACCCTGAAGCCCGGTTTGGGGGAAAACGGCGCCGGCTCGGCTGGGCACCACCTAACTATTGTGTACGCTGGCGCACTGCGCTTCGCAACGCACGGGAGGGTCTTGTACCTCAGGACATGCCTGGGTGTGCCTTTGGAGCGGCGCGGTAGCCCGCTTCGGCATCTAAAAGCCCTCGCTCCGACCTCCGCACGTTGTCCGCGCCCGTTACCGAAGGCTCTCATCAGGGACGGCCAGTTGCCGATGAGTGCCTATTAGCGGTCATGAACAGGCACACGGTAATCGGATGCCTGCACAGCATGGGCGATACAATGCATTTCTCGGCGGTAGCAACGAACGAGCCCAATCGGCCAACTTGCCCGCTCTGCACCGAGAATCTGATCGAATTCGAATTCCGCTTCAGCAACGAGGCCCGTCCTCTGGAACAACTGTGCGGTCGCTGCTGTCTATCCTGCGCCGCTGCTCTACTGAATACCATGCTCACATTGACCACCGCCGAGGAAGAACAGTTCCAGTCAAGTCAGCGCACTCCGCGCTGCGGTTCCAAGTATGTAAACTGACACTTACCTGGGACATCTGCCCCCGGCTGTCCGGCAGGGCGACGCCTTGCAGTTTCGCCCAGCTACTGACTACCAGCTGTTACCAATTAAGATGGACCCATGCACTTCCACACCCTCGGCGATTTCGAACTCCTGGCTGTCTCTGACGGCCTCTACCGTCTCGATGGTGGCGCGTTCTTCGGCGTTATTCCCAAGGTCATGTGGACCAAGAAAGTTCAGGCGGACGAAGCCAACTACGTGCCCACCGGCCTGAATTCAATCGTGGTTCGCACCGGCAAACAGACTGTCCTCATCGAAACCGGCATCGGCAACAAGCTGCCCGAGCGCCTCGCCCAGATCTACGGCCAGCCCGCCAAATTGCTCGACAATCTCTCCGCGGCCGGCGTCGCACCGGACGACATCGACATCGTCATCAACACACATCTGCACTTCGATCACTGTGGCTGGAACACGGTCATGCTCGATGGCAAGTCGGTCCCGACATTTCCGCGAGCGAAATACTACGTCCAGCAAGGCGAGTGGGAATACGCGCAACATCCCAGCGAGCGCGACGGCATTAGCTACATGACCAATAATTACGATCCGCTGGTTGCGAGCGGCCAGATGCAACTGCTCCGCGGAGATCACGAGATCCTGCCGGGGATCTCGGTGAAAGTTTTTCCCGGACATACCGCGAACATGCAAGCCGTCATCATCCGCAGCGGTGGCCGCACGGCGTGCTACATTTCAGACTTGATTCCCACCAGCGCCCACATCGACCTCAATTGGGTGATGGCCTTCGATCTGTTCCCGCTGCAGACTCTGGCCAGTCGCAAGCAATACTACGCGCAGGCGATTCCGGAAAAGTGGCTGACCATCTTCACCCACGATCCGAAAATTCCCTGGGCCTATGTGGAAAGCGGTGAGCGGGGAAAGATGATCGCCAGGCAAGCCCCTTAGAACGCCAATCGATGTAGGCGCGGGCGTCCTCGCCCGTGCGGGAACAAAATTGAGCTCAATCAGAGTCTGTCTGGTGTGTGAGTCAAGAATGCGCTGAACGCTTTGAAAGGGCGCGGCTTCAGCCGCGCCGCAAGACCCCGCAAATACACGGGCTTTAGCCCCTGAGGGACGCGCCCTCCCTTCGCCCGAGTCCGGCGGTATCTGGAACGAGACGGTGTTGCATCAATTCACCGGAGGGAGCGACGGGTGCGCACCAGCCTTTGAAGCTCTGATTCTCGATGCAGCAGGTAACCTCTATGGGACGACAGTCGACGGAGGGGATCCCGGCTGCTACGACAAAATCGGCCGTGGCGTGGTGTTTGAGACCACTCCTCCAAAATAGCCCAAGGCGTTAGCTCTTCACCGCAGCCGCAAACACCACAACCGCCCCGAACTTGATGCTTCCGCCATCTTCATGCTTCTGAATCGCCGCATACGCATCGCGATTGATCTCGTTCCACTTCTCCGCAGGAACTCGCTGCAACATTGGCAGAAATGGCGCTGAGACAGACCGGACATACTCCCAAACTTCTTCGACGCTTCCCGGCCAGGTCCACGGCACAGTTCGGGTTTCTTCTGCCACATCGCTGAAACCGGCTTGGCGCAACACGCCGGAGAGACTACCCGGCTCTGCAAACCGAAACGGATCAGGTCCACCCGGAGCCAGCGCTGGCCCGCCCACGTGTTTGAGAACCACTCCCATCGTGCTCGACCAGTAAGGCTGATCGAACGGACCCCACGCCAGAAAACAGGTGCGTGCACCAGGTTTGAGAACGCGGCGAACCTCGCGCATTGCCTGAACGCAATCCTGAAAAAACATCACTCCGAAACGGCAGGTAACAAGATCGAAACTCTCATCGGGAAATGGATGATGATGGGCGTCCGCCTGCTGCGTAGCGAAGTTGGTCAGCCCGCGACCGCGGGCGCGCTCAGAGGCGATGGCAAGCAGCTCCGGGCTTTGATCAAGAGCCGTGACATGCCCGGTCGGTCCAACGCGCTTAGCCAGGGAAATGGCAGGCTCTCCGGTACCGCTGGCCAGATCCAACACCTTCATTCCGGGCGTCGGTCGTGCGTATTTCACCAGCGCCTCGGTAGCGTCGCGGCCCATCGCAGCCGATTTGGCTTTCCACTTTTCGGAGGCAATCAGGCGATACGAAGAACCCCACTGCGGATTGGATTCTGGAATCGAAGCCATGCCAAGCCTGCTTAGACCGTCATCTGGCCACCATCACGCCCGCTTCTTGGCCGTGCTGCGGGCTACGCGTTTCTTGGGCGCGGGTGCGCTCAACTCGGAAATCTCCAGCCGTTTGGCGGACTTCCACAAACGCTCAAGATCGTAATACCGTCGCGCTTTATCCGAAAAAATGTGGACGACGAAATCGAAGTAATCCAGCAGCACCCATTCGGCCTGCTTGAGGCCTTCGATGTTGTGGGGGCGCAGGCCGGCTTTTTCCAGCCGCTCTTCCACTTGGTCGGCAATGGCCTGAATCTGCCGGGGATTGGTCCCGCTGCACACCACGAAGTAATCGGTGAAAGCGCCCGAACTTTTCTCCATTTCGAGGATGGTGATTTCTTCCGCCTTCTTTTCCTGGCAAGCGGCAATGGCTTCACAGACTTGTTGCTTCACGGCATTTTTTTTCATGCAGTCATCGGTGGTTGGCGAATAGTCGTGCGTCGATTGTTGTGGATCGTTCTCTCTTCATTGTAACCGACGCGTGAGCCTTAAGAGCCAACCGCTCTCGATCCACGACTAACCACCGCCATACAGTCCCATTTTCTTGATGTACTCGCCAACCCCCGCCGTCACAAATCGGGTCAGCGGACGTTTCGCCGCAGCCGCTTCCCGGATCGCTGTCGCGGAAATGTTCTTGTGCACGTTTTCCAGCAGATGGACTTTCACTCCCGGCAGCACGAGTTGACCGTTCGCTGGTTGCTTGCGGAAGGGCTTGGTCACGGACGCTTTAGGGCGTAGGCTTTCCGGCAGCGCATCGGCGACATCGGCCAGCGAGTATCCGGGCCGGCTCGCCACAATGAACTCGCATTCCGCAAACAACTCTTCCGACTGGCGCCAGTTGGCAATGTCCTGGAAGGCGTCGATTCCAACCAGCAGAAAAAGATGATCACTCTTCTTGAGCGAGCCCTTCAGCTTGCGCAGCGTATCGATGCTGTAGTTCGCAACTGCGGGGGCCTTTTTCGATCGCCTCGCGATGCTGTCGGACAAACAAGCCTCGGGTGCCTCGATCAGCGAGGGCACAAAGGCTTTTTCCGTAATGGTTGCCAGCGCTACCATGGCATAGCGATGGAAGTAAGGCGAGAGCGGGTGAAGCTGTTTGTGGGGTGGCACCGCTGCGGGAACAAAATAGATGCGTCCGAGTTGCAGACGTTCCTGCGCAGCCCGCGCCAGGGCAAGATGGCCCTCGTGGATGGGATCGAAGGTTCCGCCGAACAGCCCGATGTTCATGCGGCTTTCACCCGGTTACGCCCGCGGATTCCACGTTCTCTGATTGCATACTTTGGTTCCGTGCTGCGAAATTCCCCACAGTGCATGACATCCTCAGCGAATTTTGGTGTAAATTCAGACTACGCCTTCGTCGTACTGCGCTTGTCCTTATGGCCAGCGCCCATCGAGTTCAACCGGCATGAACCCCGGTAACTCGCGGTGTTCCTGCTTTGCCATTAACTTTGGACCTGTATGCGAGTGAAACTCCCCCGTCTCAGCGCATTCCGCACCCGCTACATTCCCCCGGCCAGGGCCCCCATCCTCCGGTACGGCGTTGCCGTGCTCAGCGTGATTCTCGCCCTGATTCCGGCACTGCTGCTTTCCGACTTGGTCGAAAGCCGACTGGTGGTATTCGCCGTTGCCATCATGGTCAGTGCCTGGTACGGCGGCTGGAAACCCGGTCTGGTCGCGACTTCCTTCGCGCTGACCGTCAGCGCATATTTCTCCCTGGCTGCCGGCCGCACCGAAGCAGAATACCGCAAAGCCATCATACATCTCATTCTGTTTGTGTTTGTGGCGCTGCTGATCTGTTCCTTTAATGCCGCTCTGCGGGCCGCTCAGGAAGCCTTGCTGCGCTCGGAAATTAATTTCCGTTCGCTGGTCACCAATGCTCCCTACGGAATCTGCCGCTGCGATTCGGCAGGGATTCTCCTCAGCATGAATCCCGCCATGGTCAGCCTCCTCGGTTACTCTTCGCAGTCCGAGTTGACCGGCCGCAATCTGGCAAGTCTGTACACCGACTCGCAGCAGTGGTTCACGGCAGCTGACAGCCTCCGCAACCAGCAACATTTTAACAACCTGTTTGCCGACTGGATCCGCAAAGACGGCAGCTCGGTAACCGCCAGACTGTCCGGACGCACCATTCGCGATCCACATAACACAACGTTCTTCGAGTTCTTCGCCGAAGACGTGACCGAGCGGCGAGCCCTGGAACTCCAGCTCCGCCAGGCGCAAAAGATGGAAGCGATCGGGCGTTTGGCAGGTGGCATCGCCCATGACTTCAACAATCTCCTGATGGTGATTTCCGGATACAGCGAGTTTCTACTGGAGCGAATCGGCCCCGATCCAGCGGTGCGAGGCCCGGCTCAGGAAATCGCCAATGCCGCCACCCGCGCCACCTCCCTCACTCGCCAGCTTCTGGCCTTCAGCCGCCAGCAAATGCTCATGCCGAAAGTGTTCGATCTGAACACCGTGGTCACCGAGAACTCGAAAATGCTGGACCGGCTCATCGGCGAGGACATCGAACTGGTCATGATGCCAGCCCCTCATCTCGGGATGGTCAAAGCTGACCCTGGCCAGATCGAGCAAGTGATCATGAATCTCGCAGTCAATGCGCGCGACGCTATGCCCAACGGTGGCAAGCTGACGATTGAAACCGCCAACGTCTCCCTCGACGACACCTATCCCCGCCTGCACGCTCCTGCCGAGCCTGGCAATTACGTGGTGTTGGCCATCAGCGACACCGGCGCCGGTATGGATGCCGAACTCCAGAACCATATCTTCGAACCTTTCTTCACCACCAAAGGTCCCAAAGGCACCGGCCTGGGCCTGTCAACTGTGTATGGCATCGTCAAGCAGAGTGGCGGCTACATTTGGGTCCATAGCGAACCCGGCAAGGGAACCACTTTTGAGGTGTATTTACCCCGCGTGGACGAAGCGGCCCAGACCGCCTCGCCGGAAACTGCATTTTCACCCCAGAAAACTGCGCGCGGCCACGAGACCATTCTGGTGGTGGAGGACGAGGCCACCGTGCTTCGACTGGCTCGCGAATACCTTCAGCTGCAAGGCTACAACGTTCTCGAGGCTGAGGATGGAGAAGCTGCTCTCCGGGTCTCCGCCGCCCACCAAGGCCCCATCCATCTGCTGTTGACCGATGTCATCATGCCGGGAATGACCGGACGCGAACTGGCCGACCAGCTCTGCAGAAGCCGGCGCGAGACCAAGGTACTGTACATGTCGGGCTACACGGAAAACGCCGTTGGCCATAACGGTCTGTTGGATTCCGGTATCATCCTGCTGCAAAAACCTTTCAGCCTGCCGACACTCCGAACCAAAGTTCGAGATGTGCTCGACACGGCGATTCCCCCGGAGGCCGTCGTGTCCGCTAAGTCCGCGTCAACCCAATCCGGCTACATGCGAAGCGGGATTTCTGCATCCCGCGCGCAGCGCTTCAAACTGCAACTGCCGTTGAAGTATCGACGGCTTGGGCAGGACGGCTGGCTCGCCGGCACCACCGAAAATATCAGCCGCTCCGGCCTTCTGTTCCGGGCGGAAGAAACCATTGCGCCGAACGTGCAACTGGAAATTAGTTTGGTGTTGCCCGCTGAAATCGCAGGCCTCTCCGCCGCCGAAGTCCTCTGCCGTGGCGAAGTCGTCCGCACCGTAGACCCCGAAAACTCCACCCTGCACCCCGCACTGGCCGCGAAAATTCTGCAATACCACTTCCAGCACGGATCGCAGATGCCGGAAGCATAATGACGTCGGTGTGGAGCCGGGCACCCCTCGCGAGTCTGCCCTGAGCCTGGCCGAAGGGTCCAGGCGGAGCGAAGGTCCACAGTGGTTTTCAAAGAGCCGGCTCACCGCGGCCAATCAAGCATCCTCGCCGCCAACAGCACTCCCGATAGCACAAGCAGCACCCAAATCACCTTTTCCGCCATCCTCAGCCGCTTCTGCTTTGCGAGAGGCACGGACAGCGCCATCGCCTTCAGCACGACCAGACCAATCCCCAGATCAATTGCCGTAATCAGAATCCACCACACCCGAACATCCTAGCAGCGCGAGTCCTACCTCCCCGGCTACAATTGCCCATTCGGAGGAATCATGTCGAGCTCCCGCAGGCAATTTCTGGCCGCCACGTCGCTCAGCCTTCTCGGCGGAATGGCCGCGTATCTCACTCACGCCCAGGTCTCCACCGACCTGCCGCCCGGATCGCCCTCCGCCTTTGGCACCGGACCTGACGTCGGCCCCGAGGTCACCGTTTCGACTTTCGCCGAAGCGGAAAAGTTGGTGCAGGTCACCTTGACCGCACCCGATCGCGCCATGGCCGCTGGCAACTGGCGCAAGTCGATGGCGCCGCTGTATGAGCGCCGTGTCGGTCCACGCAAAGTTGCGTTCGAATCGACACTGGCTCCAGCACTGCAATGGAATCCCGTCCTTCCCGGCGAGAAGCCGGCCGCACAGCGCGACCGCTTCATCCGCAGCAACATCGATCCCGGCCCGCTGCCCACGCATGACGAAGACATCGCATTTGCTCCGGTCACCCGGCTTTCCCGCTGGATCGAGACGCGCCAGCTCACCTCCGAACGCCTCACGCGTATTTATCTGCAGCGCCTGGAGCGCTTCAATCCACAATTGCGTTGTGCCATCACCATCACCCGCGACTCGGCGCTCGCGCAGGCTGCGCAGGCGGACGCGAAGATCGCCGACGGCCACTACCGTGGCCCGCTGCATGGCATTCCCTGGGGAGTCAAAGATCTCGTCGACACCGCCGACATTCCCACTACTTACGGAGCCGAGCCCTTCCGCAACCGTGTCCCCACTCAGGATGCGGCAGTCGTCCGCCGCTTGCACGACGCCGGTGCCGTACTGGTTGCCAAGCTCAGCCTCGGAGCGCTCGCCCTCAACGACATCTGGTTCGGAGGCCAGACCATGAATCCCTGGCTGCTCGAAGAAGGATCCTCCGGATCAAGCGCCGGGCCCGGCGCCGCCACCGCCGCGGGCCTGGTGGGCTTTGCCATCGGCAGCGAAACCGGAGGCAGCATCGTCAGCCCGTCCATGCGCTGCGGCATCACCGGACTTCGTCCCACGTACGGCCGCGTGCCGCGCACCGGTGCCATGACCCTGTGCTGGTCGCTCGACAAGCTCGGCCCCATGACCCGCACCGTGGAGGATGCCCTGCTCGTGCTCCAAGCCATCTCCGGCCCTGACTGCGGCGACGTGGCCAGCGTCCCCAGCTACCTCGACTTTGATGCCGCCACTCCCGTCGCAGGCTTGCGCGTGGGCTACTTTCCCGCCTGGATGGAGGAAAAGCCCGCCACCAAGGTCGACCGCCACGCCTTGCAGGTTCTCGAGCAGCTCGGCACGGTCCCAGTAGAGGTCTCCATTCCCGACTGGCCCTACGGATCGCTTAACCTGATCCTGTTCGCCGAAGCCGCCGCCGCGTTCGAGGAGCTCACCCTCAGCCACGAAATTGATCAGCTCAAAATGCAGGTGCCCGACGCCTGGCCCAACCTGTTCCGCCAGGCGCGCTTCCTTTCCGCCGTCGACTTCGTGCAGGCGGACCGCCTCCGCCGCAAAGTCGCCATCGAAATGGCCCTCGTTTTCTCCCAGGTCGACGTGCTCCTGGTGCCATCGCTCCGCGATGAGATGCTGACCATCACCAACTTCACCGGGCATCCCTCGCTCACCCTGCGCGCCGGATTCGTAGAAGTCTCCCGCGCCCGCACCGACTGGGCCCCCGATCCCAACCACCCGCTGCCCACGTTCTCGCCGCCTCGCCGAGTCCCCCACGGAGTCACGCTGATAGGCCGCCTCTTCGACGAAGGCACGTTGGGAAGCCTGGGATTAGCAATGGAGCGCCGTCTGGGAGTAGCAGGCGAGCGCCCACCGGGATTCTGAGGTTAGTCACGCTAGCCCATCGCGGTGCGCCGCGAATGAAATGGTGGTCCGACTCATAGTCAACCAACACTGATGGGTGCCCCATCTTTGCGTTCTTTGCAAAGGTGGGATTCCACAAATCTCAAGCATATGGGTTTGATCAGTCCGCCCTCGCGCCTAAATCCGAACGACAGTTTCTCGACAGCGCCGGTTGCCGTTGTCTGAAGTGTAGCCACCAAAGCATTCTATGGTTTCGCAGCCCTGAGCGTAGTAAGGACGCCTGCCCCTCAGGCTCTAGCCGATTCCCCTCGGCGCCCAGCCAACAGCAGGCCGATCCAGCAGCTTACCGGCCAGGTGAGCAGCCAGGACAACCAGTACCAGTGCGGCCAGCCCTTGCTCCAGTTGGGAACAGTCGCGCCGATGCCCATTACTTCCCCGATGATAAGAAACCAGAGCACATGCCGCCCGGCACGGGTCGGAGCAAAACGGGCACAGACCCATGCACAAAAAATCGAAGCTGCGACGAAGAGCGCCGTGCTCGCCATGAGAGCGTTATTGGAGGGGACCCGGCCTTTGACGAAATCCCCCGGGAATAGGCGCGAGAGCAACGGGTCCGTCGCCACCACAAGAACTATCGAGAGCAGGTAGCTGCCAACGACGACGGCGATAGATTTGAGCATCAGTTACACCTCCATGTCAGGGCATGAAAACCAGGATTTCCATTCTAGCCTTCCGGCCCCATTCCATCTAACACTCGTTCACATCTTGGAGGCGCGCCGCATCGAGTTAAGCGCCGCCTCAAAAGCCCCCTTGCCCAACCAGCGCCGAGGGGTGCCCCATCCTTCGTGCACATTGCGAAGGGTGGGATTCCACGAACCTCAATCCCGCGCTTTGCCCCCTCCCGATTTTGCACGTGCACTTCAGGAAGAGCTGGCCCGTCCTTTCCATTGGCAACAAACCAAACTGGGAGGAGCATTAAATATCAATAAGATATTTACTTAGTGCATAAGTTAGCTTATTATGAAACATCATGCTGCCCCTTCCAGTACGTCACCCTCTCGCCGGACACAGAGCGGTTGCCGCGAACCACGGGCTAAGTCCTTTGTTTTCTATATTATGATATAAGTGCTTTTGAATCTATATCTTGGCGGTACTAACACAAGAACATGCGAAAAATGGCAGGTTTTTAGCAGAAAAGAGCGGCCTCAACGATCCATGTTTCCAATAGCTTACGAGCTGGCAAAATAGCAAATCCCATTTTTTCAATGACTTGCAAAATTGTAAGAATGGGGGAGGGGGGTACCACCCCAGACGGACGTACAAACCGGCCTGATCCCCGATATAGCCAGACCGAGCACAGCCAGAGAAGTGCAGCTACTCAGACTTGACCGGCAGAGGGATTTCAGGTTCGGTCGTCGCCGGCGCCGTTGCCCGAATCTGATCCAGGCGGTCGGCCATGGCGTACTTCAGTTCTTCGACGCCCTTGCCGGTAACCGCTGAGATGGGAAACAGATCGAGGCCCTGCTTCTTGGCGTAGCGCTTCAGCTTGCTGAGTTTTTCTTTATTGGCCACGTCGATCTTGGACGCGACCAGAATCATCGGCTTGGCTTCGAGTCCCGCGCCAAAATTTGCCAGCTCACCCATGATCACTTCGACGTCGTTCACCGGATCGGCTCGGCCGCTCGAGTCAGAAACGTCAACCAGATGGACCAGCAGCCGCGTGCGTTCGATGTGCCGTAGGAACTGCATGCCAAGCCCAGCGCCCAGGTGCGCTCCTTCGATCAGGCCGGGAATGTCGGCGACCACGAAACTGCGTTCGTCTTTAGCGTCTCCGACGGCAACCACGCCCAGGTTCGGTTGCAGCGTGGTGAAAGGATAATCGGCAATCTTCGGACGCGCCGCCGAAATGCGCGAGATCAGCGTCGACTTGCCCACGTTGGGAAAGCCGACCAGTCCGACATCGGCAAGCAGCTTCAGTTCCAGCCGGAACGTGCGCTCTTCGCCGGGATGTCCGTCTTCGTGCTCGCGTGGCGCCTGATGCGTCGAGGTGGCAAACCGTGCGTTGCCGCGTCCGCCGCGTCCACCACGCGCGATGACCACGCGCTCGTCGACCGTCGAGAAGTCGTGAACCAGAGCGTTGGTGTCGGCATCGTAAACCAGCGTGCCGACCGGAACCTTCAGCAGAACGTCCACGCCTTCTTTGCCGGTCTTGTTCGAACCTTCGCCGTGCCGTCCGCGCTGCGCCTTGTATTCCGGATTGAAGCGAAAATGCACCAGCGTATTGTGGCGCTCGCTGGATTCCATAATGACGTCGCCGCCCTTACCGCCATCGCCGCCCGAAGGCCCGCCGCGCGGCACGAACTTCTCCCGGCGAAAGGCGAGGCAGCCGTTGCCACCGTCGCCAGCCTTGACGCGGATGATCGCCTCATCAATGAACATCAGCGGTTCTCGATCTTCCTTCGTGATCCTTCGTGTCCTCGGTGGTTGTCGGCGTTCCGGAACAACCAAGGCCCGACAGAAACCCAAACAGAAAGCCTCGCCCAAAGGACGAGGCTATATAGATACTGGTCGTGCGGACATTCCTGTCCGCCAATCCAGCAAGCTTACTTCGCTTCGACGGGCTCGACCATGACGAACTTGCCCATCTGGCCGCGGTCCATGAACTTGATGCGGCCGGTGATCTTGGCAAATAGCGTGTCGTCTTTGCCGCGGCCGACGTTCAAGCCGGGCTTCACACGGGTGCCGCGTTGCCGCACGATGATGGTGCCGCCCGGGACCAGTTGTCCGCCAAACGCCTTAAAGCCAAGCCGCTGCGCGTTCGAGTCGCGGCCGTTTCGTGATGTGCCTTGTCCTTTTTTGTGGGCCATATCTTCAGTTTCCAGTGTTGCGTTCAGATTTCGGGTTAGCTCTGAGCTGTCGGCTGTCAGCTCTCAGCTACTACTTCTTCTTTGGGGCTGCTTTCTTTGCCGCCGCCTTCTTCGCAGCCTTTTTCTTGGCTGGAGCTTTGACGGCCTTCGCCTCGACGTGCTCTTCACCCCCGGCTGCGACCTCCTTCGGTTTGGGCTCTTTCTTGGGAAGCACGGGAGCCGTGAACTTCTTCCCGTTGAAGGCGATCTCAGTGATGCGGACGGCCGTGTATCCCTGCCGGTGGCCGCGCAGCTTCTTATACTGTTTCTTGCGCTTGTAATGGAAGACGAGGATCTTCTTGGCGCGCCCCTGTTCCACGATCTCGCCGACCACGTGCGCGTCTGCCTGAGGCTTCCCGATCTCGCCCTCACTGCCCGAGACGGCCAGAATATCGCCAAACTCAACTCGTCCGTCGGTGCCGTTGGCCTGGCTCTCCACTCGGATCACATCGCCGGGCGCCACCCGGTACTGCTTCCCGCCGGAGCGGATGACCGCGTACATACCTATGCCTCCGTCAAAATGGACCCGCCGCGCCATTGCGCGATCCGGGTACCTTGCTGATTTTCTACGCTTGCTGTTTTCCGCGTCGGCGCTTTCGGCAACGAATGCGGACGGCCCCAGAACGGAACCGCAAGTACCGGCAAACCCATCTAGTGTAACGTGTTGGGCTGAAAAGCGTCAAACAGGAGTCGCTCGCCCCTTGGATGAGAGACAGCTCCTCTTGTGCAGAACGAGGTGTTAACTTCTCCTCGACCGGAGCGTACATTCTCCTTGGAAGCCACTGCGAGGGCGCCTCGGAGAGATGGGTGCAGCGTCCCGCCAAGTTGATCTAATGCGCCAACACGAAGAAGTAAACCGTCATTCCCGTGCCCACCAGGATTACGAATCCTCGCACCAGGCTCTGCGGCAGTTTCTGAGCGTAGTGCGCGCCGAAGTATCCGCCGACGATCCCTCCGCCGATCATGATCAGGCCCTGGCGCCAGTACACCGCTTTGGCCACAATGAATGCGATTACGGCCACTCCGTTGATCACGAAGCCCATGACGCTTTTGAGGGCGTTCATGTCGTGAATGTCGGTCATGCCGAGCGTGGCCAGCATGGCGAGCATGACAATGCCCATGCCCCCGCCGAAATAGCCTCCGTAGACGGCAACCAGGAGTTGGAAAAGGGCCGCGCCGAGGATTGCCATTCGCGTGGCTTCATGCCCGACGCCCGAAATGCGCTCGCCGGAAAGCCTCTCGCCGAACGCGAATAGCAGGGTCGCTCCCAAAGTCAGCCAGGGCAGGACTTGCATGAAGGTGTGGGCTGGGGTTTTGAGCAGCAGAAAAGCGCCCGCCAGCCCTCCCAGCAGGCTGACGGCAATCAGCGGAATCAGCACGCGCCTGGGGACATCCAGCCGGTCGCGATAGGCGCCACCGCTGGCGGCAGCTGCGGTCCAGAGAGCGAGCGTGTTGGTGGCGTTGGCGGGGATGGGTGGCACCCCAACGAACAGCAGCGCCGGAAACGAAATGAAGCTGCCCCCGCCCGCAACTGAATTTAGCGCGCCGCCCAGCCCGCCGGCAACGAAGAGAAAAATGATCTGTTGAAGGTTCAAGAATATTAGGTTTACCACAAACGGAAGCTATTGCTGGATGCGGTCGCGGATATAGTCGGTCACGTTCTCCGCGATCGGCGGGTCCAGGTTCGCCAGCACGATCAGCGTGTATCCAGAATCCCAGAACATATCCAGGTTCGCGTTCATCCCGGGCGCGCCTCCGTTGTGCCCCACACTTCGTTTGCCGTCCACCATCTCGACGCCGAAACCGTAGGCGTATGAAAACGCGCCACTGCCAACCTTCACCTTCCCGGTCGTAATGGTGGTAGTCAACTCGGCGTTCAAGAGCTTGTGGCCCCGTTGAGCCTGGTCGAAGCGCAACAAGTCCGGTGCCGTAGAGTAGCCGCCGCCGGCCGAGCTGCCCATCAGAGGCATGGTCTCGTAATTTGAGATC
Source organism: uncultured Acidobacteriota bacterium (assembly GCA_963715675.1). Classification (GTDB taxonomy): domain Bacteria; phylum Acidobacteriota; class Terriglobia; order Terriglobales; family Acidobacteriaceae; genus DASVWZ01. The sequence continues at coordinate 4,334,680 of OY970265.1, read as the reverse complement.
CACTGGGCATCTCGTTTGGTGTATCCAGTTGATTGGTTAGGCTGCGGCTTGTTTTTTTCATAACTGCCGGAATCCGCCATGCCAGCGGGTTTGTAGATGTGCTCACTCACATAATCAAAATAGTTCTGGCCTGACACTCGCTCGACGACCAGACCGGCAACGATCATACCTGCGTTGCTGTAGGACGAACTGGTGCCCGGTTCGAATTTCAGCGGCTGGCTCGCGAAAAATTGCAGGTAGTCTCGGAGGTCCCGAATGTTATCTTTCTTATGAAAAAACTCTGGACCGAAGAAATCTCCCAGGCCGGAGGTATGGGTCAAAAGCTGGTGCACCGTGATTTTTGCCGCAACTTCCTGGGTGGGATAGTCCGGCAACAACTTGGCGACTGTGTCGATGTAGCTCAGCTTGCCCTGCTGCACGAGTTGGGCAATTGCCACCGAGGTGAACATCTTGTTCATCGGTCCGAGGCAAAATTTGGTGTCCAGGTTGTTGGGGATTTTCTTCTCCCGATCCGCATAGCCGTAAGCTTTCTGGAAGAATGGTTTGCCACCCTTGGCCAGCAGCACCACTCCCGAAAAGCGATCCTGCGCAGTCAAGGTTTCCAGCAGTTGGTCTAAGTCCTTGGTTAAGGCGGCCTGGTCTTCGCGCGCTGGGCGGCTCTCGGGAGGCGCCGGCACTTGATCGAAGGCGATGGAGGCGATGATGTTCGGGCGGCCGGCATCCACCTTCAGCACAACCTCTGCCCAGCCAAAGCCGCCGCGCTCCTTCAGGATGGCTTTTAACTGGCTGGCAGACGACTCCTCCATTTTGTAGAAATCGAATCCGCCTCCGACTCTTTCGCGAAATTCCAAGAGGCGCTGCGCCGCTTGGCGCGGGGGCGCGTGCCGATCCGCTTCCGAGTCATGCTCAGTCAGGAACTTGGCCAGTCGGTCGAGATCGCCGGAGTTGAATGAGTCCAGCCAGTTCTCCAGGAGATGTCCGGGAGGGGAGTCAGGGATCGCGACTTGGCCTGCGGCGGATTGAGAGGCAGAAGAAAAGGCGATTGTGGTCAACCCCAGGGTAAGACCGATCAGAGCGAAGGCGACTTTTCGGAACATGTTGGTCCTCCGCCACTTAGACGAACGAGGCCGATGAAGGTAACTAATGTTTTAGTTTATATCGATTACCGGCATCCTCTCGGCGTGATTTAAGTCACAGCCAAGCGTGACAACGTCGCCTAGGCTCTTAACTGTACGGAGACTGCATGGCGACTCAGGCTCAAAACGAAATCATCCCCGAACTTTCTCCACCGAGAGTCTCACTGCAACCTCCCGCTACGGCCAACGCGCAGTCCGGCACGCCCAAAAAGAAGCTGCGGCGGCGCACGGACAAGGACTACTCGCAGGCGCTGCGCCGCAGTTTTCAATTCGGGTTTTTGCTGCTGAATGTTTACTTGGGCAGCATGTTTTATCTGTGGGTCCGCCACCTCGAGACCGGAATGCAGACGCGAGCGGTAGCGCGTCCGGCTGGAGTGGAAGGATGGCTGCCTATCGCCGGCCTGATGAACCTGAAATATTTCCTGGTTACCGGGCATGTGCCCACGATGCATCCCGCGGCCATGTTCCTGCTGATTGCGTTTCTGGCTATGGCCTTTCTGCTGCGCAAGGCATTTTGCGGCTGGCTCTGCCCGATTGGAACGCTCTCGGAATACCTCTGGTTGGCGGGCCGCAAACTGTTTGGAGGGAACTTTCACTTGCCGCGCTGGCTGGACTTACCCTTGCGCGGGCTGAAGTACCTGCTGCTGGGCTTCTTTGTCTGGGCGGTATCGAGCATGTCCGCGGATTCACTCGCAGCCTTCATGCGGAGTCCGTACGGCGTAATCGCCGACGTCAAGATGCTCAACTTCTTCCGTCACATCGGGGAAACCGGGCTGATTGTTCTGGCAGCTTTGGCAATTGCCTCGCTGTTCGTGCAGAACTTCTGGTGCCGCTACCTATGCCCCTACGGGGCGCTGTTGGGGACGGCTGCTTTCCTCAGTCCGATGCGGATCTGGCGCCAGGAGTCTGCTTGCGTCGATTGCGCGAAATGCACCAAGGCTTGTCCGGCGGCGCTGCCCGTGGACAAGCTGATTTCGATCAAGTCCGCTGAATGCACCGGCTGCCTGGAGTGCATAGCCGTCTGCCCGGCGAAAGGTGCACTACAGATGTCGCCAGTGACTCTTCGGCAAACTCGCCGTCCTGCCATGCCAGCATGGGCGATGGCTGCCGGGATTGCCGTCCTCTTCTTCGGAATTGTGGGCTTTGCCAAGTTCGCAGGCTACTGGGACACGGACGTACCGAGGTCGATCTACCTGGAACTGGTTCCTCACGCGGACGAGGCCGCCCATCCCATGCCGGGCGATCCCGCGCTCGATAGGTAGCGGAGACCGCTTTGGGCGGGAGAACTCCGCGTTCTTGAAGTTTCAAGCAACTGCAGATTCCTCGCTGCGCTCGGAATAACAATTTGGGTGGTAGTGAGCTACTTGGACAGTATCCCAAGCGCTTCGCGGAACATAACGTCGAACGATCCGCCTCTCCCGTTTTTCACAGCCATGGCTACCGCCTTCTCTGCCGCAGGACGCGGATAGCCGAGGTTGGTGAGCGCGGAGAGCACATCCTCCTCGGTCGGAGACAGCGAGGCTACAGCCGGTTGCTCCGGAGTTCCAGTTGCAGATAGTTTGTCGCGGAGTTCAAGCACCATTCTTTCAGCGGTTTTCTTGCCGATGCCAGGAATCTTCGTCAGGCGGGCAATATCATTGCCCCGAATCGCCCCAGCCATTTCGTCCGCCGCCATCCCGCTCAGGATGGTGATGGCCAGCTTTGGTCCAATGCCGCTCACGGTAATGAGCTTCTCGAAAAGCAGTTTCTCCGCAGGGCGCAGAAATCCGTATAGCGCAATCTGGTCCTCGCGCACGTGCGTGTGGATGTGCAGCCCAACCTCGCTCCCCGCTGCGGGCAAATCGGCGTAGGTGGGGACGCTGATGGTCACGTCATAGCCTACGCCGCCGGTCTCAATGACGGCCTGGTTGGGGTGCTTGACCAGCAGTCTTCCGCGCAAATGGGCGATCATACTCACCTCATTCTAGCTGGAGATGTTGCGCTGTGGAGTCGCCTCGCTGAAGCCATGACGGCTCAGCAGCTCGAAGCTCACAGAAATCTGACCTGTTGCACATCGCTGTTAACAACGAAGACGCGCGTATTGTTGGACTCCGGGTCTGAAGGAAACAGAAAGAAACCAAGCTTCTGCGGGTTGTACGCCTCGGTGGTGCCTATGATCTTTTCACCATCCGGGAATGCGACTTCGATTTTCCGGCCGTGACCCGGCGCTTTTACGTCGTACGTATCATGATGCTTGCGATTCCCCTCGAGATCCTTAACAAAGAAAATTGCTTTAGAGTCTTGAGTTCCACATCCGTGCCCGATTCATGCGGCGAGGTCTCCGAAGGAAAAAGGCGAAAGCGATCTCTCACGGCGGAAAAATTGGAAACGTATCCCTTCAGCCGTCGGCCATCGCGGCAAGCCACGACCACTTTGTTCCGCTTGTTCATCTCAACTGCAGGCATGATCAACTCAACAACATCTCTACCTGCTTTCGGGGTAGCAGCGAGTTCAGAACAGCGAACTTTGCCTGCGATTCGGCGTAATCCCAAAATGCTCGTAGGCGAGCTGGGTTGCCACGCGCCCGCGCGGAGTGCGGTTCAGAAATCCGATCTGGATTAGGAACGGCTCGTAGATTTCTTCGATGGCGTCGGGCTCTTCCGCCAGGGCAGCCCCCAAAGTGCCCAGGCCGACCGGCCCTCCCTGATACTTTTCGATGATCGTCAATAGCAGCTTGCGGTCGACCTCATCAAAACCATAGCGATCCACTTCCAGCATGTGAAGCGCGGCTTGGGCGGTCGGCAGATCGATCTTCCCCGCGCCTCGCACTTGCGCATAGTCTCGAACTCGCCGCAGCAGCCGGTTGGCAATTCGGGGGGTTCCACGCGAACGGCTGGCAATCTCCATCGCGCCCGGCCGGTCGACTTCAACTCCTAGAATGTCGGCCGAGCGCTCCACGATGATCCGCAGATCCTCGTGCGTGTAGAACTCCAGGCGCAACACGATTCCGAAGCGCGAGCGCAGCGGCGATGAGAGCAAGCCGGCGCGAGTGGTGGCGCCCACAAAAGTGAAGGGCTTGACATCCATAGTGTGAGTGCGCGCCGAGGGGCCCTGGCCGATGATGATGTCGAGTTTGTAGTCTTCCAGGGCTGAGTAGAGAATCTCTTCGAGCGCGGGCTGCAGGCGGTGCACCTCGTCAATGAAAAGCACTTGCTTGTCCCGGACATTGGTCAGAACGGCAGTGAGGTCACCCTTGATCTGCAACATGGGGCCGGACGTCTGCTGAAATGCCGCGCCGAGTTCATTGGCGATGATGGTGGCCAGTGTAGTCTTGCCCAGCCCGGGCGGCCCGTAGAGCAACACATGGTCCAGCGCTTCGCCGCGAGACTTGGCCGCTTCGATGGCTACGGCCAGGTTTTCTTTTACCTTAGGCTGTCCGATAAATTCGACAAGCCGCTGCGGGCGCAGCTTCAGTTCAAAAGAAGAATCGTCGTCCACCGGAGCGGCGGAAACCAAGCGTTCGCGTTCTTGCGGGACTTTCGGTGTGTTTCGGAGTGTAGCCACTGAACGGATGTTACCAGTTCTCCGTTCTCAGTTACAGACCGCAGACATTGAAGGGACTTGTGATACATGTGGCAATTGCTGTCTATTCTTCTTCTTCGGCCACCTCGCCCCGCGCCGCTTTGGCCTTCTCGATGATCTTCTCCTGCAACTGGCTGGGCACGGCGTCGTAGTGATGCATTTCCATGTTGAAGCTGCCGCGGCCCTGGGTCATGGCGGTGAGATCGACGCCGTAGGTCAGCATTTCGGACATCGGAACTTCGGCTTTCACGATGGTATTGCCGCCCTTGTTGTCCATGCCCTGAATGCGCCCGCGTCGGCTGTTGAGATCGCCCATGATGGATCCGGCAAACTCGTCAGGCACGGATATCTCGACCGCCATGATCGGCTCGAGCAACGTGGGCTTGGCGACCTCCATGGCCTTCTTGAAAGCGATGCGGCCCGCCATCTGGAACGATAAGTCGTTCGAATCCACATCGTGATACGAGCCATCGTAGAGAATGACCCGGAAGTCGACCACCGGGAAGCCGGCAAGATAGCCGCGCGCGGCGGCGTCCCGGATCCCTTTTTCAACGGCCGGAATGAAATTCCTGGGAATCGAGCCGCCGAAAATGTCATTGACGAACTCGAACTCGCCGCCTCGCGGCAGCGGTTCCATCTTGATTTTGCAATCGCCATATTGACCGTGGCCGCCGGTCTGCTTCTTATGACGGCCCTGCACGTCGGCTTTGCCGCGAATCGTCTCGCGATACGGAACCTTGGGCGCTTTCAGGTTCACTTCGGCGTGGTAGCGCTTCTTCATCCTGGAGACCACGACTTCGATGTGCTGCTGTCCGGTCCCGGCTATGAGGAATTCCTTGGTTTGCGGATCGCGGAAGAAGCGCAGCATGGCATCTTCTTCCATCAACTTGTGAATGCTGGGTCCAAGCTTGTCTTCATCGGCACGGCTCTTGGGTTCAATAGCAAAGGTGATAGCGGGCTCGGGCAGATTGACGCGCGGATACTGAATCGGCGCCGACTTATCGCCCAGCGTGTCGCCGGTAAGCGTGTCTTTCAACTTAGCGACCGCGCCAATGTCTCCGGCGTGCAGTTCGGTGACCGGGGCCGGGTTCTTGCCTTGCATGATCTGGATGTGCGCCAGCTTTTCCGACGAACTCCGCGTGAAGTTCTGCAGGGAAGCGTCGTTCTTCAGCACACCGGAGAAGACTTTGAAGTAAGAAATCCTGCCGGCAAATACATCGTTGACGGTCTTGAAGACGTACAGCGAAACCGGTTCCGCATCGGTTTCGTGCCGCCGCGGCGGCTCGCCATTTCCGGAGGCCGCTGCTTCCCCCTGAACCCATTCGTGCTCCGAGGGCGCCGGAGTGTAATCGACAATGAAGTCCATGACCCGGTCGGCGCCGACGTTGCCTAACCCTGAGCTGAAGATCACCGGAAAAATCTTGTCTTCGCGGATCGCGTTGTGCAGCGCCGGAACCAGATCCGCCTCGGCGAGCGTGCCCGCTTCGAAATACTTCTCCATCAGCTTGTCGTCGCCCTCGGCAACCATCTCGATCAGCTTCTCGTGAGCTTCTTGCGCCTGATCTTTCAGGTTGGCCGGGATCTCGATTTCCTTGCCCTTGCCGCTACCGCCCAGCTCGTACGAGTAAGCCTTCATGCGGGCCAGATCGATCACTCCGCTGAAATTCTTCTCGCTGCCAATCGGCAACTCGATGGGAATCACGCTGCGGCCAAACGCGTTGGTAATCGAGTCGAGCGAGCGCTGAGCATCCGCGCGCTCGCGGTCCATGCGATTGACTACCAGCAGCCGCGGCGTCTTGTATTCCTCGCAGTAGTTCCACACCCGTTCCGTAACGACTTCCACTCCAGCCACGCCGTCCACCACGACGATGGCGGCATCCACCACGGGCAGAACCAGTTTGGCTTCATGAACGAACATGTTGAAGCCGGGCGTGTCGATGACATTGATCTTGGTCTTTTCCCACTCCAGGTAGGCAAGGCTGGAGGAAATCGACATCTGGCGGGCGATTTCTTCCTCGTCGTAGTCGGTTGGGGCGGTGCCGTCGTCAACCCTTCCCAGCCGCTGGGTGGCTCCAGCGGTTTGCAGCATCGCGGCGACCAGCGAGGTCTTGCCGGCTCGCCCATGTCCAATTATGGCTACATTACGGATATTTGCGCCTTCATAAGCTTTCACGGTATTACTCCTTTGACTCGCAGGGGCTCTCTCCAGATTACGCAGGAACCCCTCGCCCGTCCTGCCAAGTGAAGCTCAGCATTCCTGGGACAGCGGCCCTCCACTCCGGCGGGCCCATAAGTAGAACAATTGAGGACAGTCTATAGGCCAGTTTCAAGCAGCCTGCCGAAACTTAGGATGCTAACACAGTGGAAATTACGGGGACAAATGGGGTTTGGCCCTGGAAGAGCCTACCCACATCGTATCCCCCTGGCGGGGTTGAAGTGCATGAGCGAGAAACGACGCAGGGAGTTGGCCGGACGGCTCCGTAAAAGCCGGGAGGCCAGCGACCGGGACTACAATCGGCTGCCTGCCCACTCCCTACTTCACCTTGGTGCGGGAAATGAAAAGCGCTTACAACCATCGCTTGCGTCTGGTCGCTTACGCTCGCCAGCATGGCATCAAGCCCACCGCCCGCCTGTTCCAGACCACCGTCCCCACCGTGCGCAAGTGGCTGCGCCGCTATCAGCAGCAAGGACCGCGCGGCCTAATCGAACTCTCTCGCGCTCCTCATCATCAGCCCGGCAAAACTCCCGTCGACATCGAACAGCAGGTCGCCGCTTCTATTGGGCCCTTCTTGCGAATGCTGCCACCTATGCGTTGATAGGTCTGATCGTGGAGACCCTGCGGCAGGGGATCAGGCGCTCGCTGCTTCCTGGTTTCCCAACGGCAGGAAATACTGTGTCCCCTTGATTGGCGCGGAGACCTTCCGCAGCAGTTCCTGCAGATCTTCATTGCGCTCCACGAAGTCGATCTCCGAGGTGTTGACGATCAGCAGGTCTGACGAAGTGTAGTGGAAGAAAAAGTGCTCGTAGGCTTTGATGACTTCCTCGAGATAGTCCTCGTTGACTGCTTTTTCACCCGGCGCGTTTTTTTTCTTCAGGCGTTTTTTCAGGACTTCAGGCGTAGCTTGCAAGTAGATGACCAGGTCGGGCGTAGGAAGCTGATCCCGAAAGTAGTTGTAGTAACGGTTGTAGGTTTCGAGTTCCTGGTCGGCGAGGTTGAGGCAGGCGAAGAGCTTGTCTTTTTCGAAGATGAAGTCGGTGACCACGGTTTTCTGCGATCGCGGACCAAGATCAAGCGCGCGAAGCTGATCGAAGCGGCGAATCAGAAAAGCAAACTGCGCCTGGAAAGCTGCACCGCGTTCCCCGCGGTAGAAAGCACTGAGGAACGGGTTGTCCTCGGCTTCCATGACGCGCTGCGCGTTCAGACGTTCGGCCAGCACCCGCGCCAGCGTGCTCTTGCCGACGCGTATGGGACCTTCCACCGCAATGTAACGGGGCGACTCGAAGAGATTGGCCATGGGGTTCGCGCGAACGGTGACTCGCTTCGCAGCATATCGCTATTGAGCCGAGGCGCGCAATTGAGGAAAGAGTAACCCCCGCTCTTCAACACAGGGACACAGAGAAACCACTAAGACAACGACTTGCTAACTTGCCCAAACTCCGACCGTAAGAAGGGCAGCGCTGGTGGGCGCTTCCCTTTTCCTCGGTGTCTCCGTGCCTCTGTGGTGAAGCGGCCTGATCGCATTTACAATCGGCGCATAATGTTTAGTTCTTTAATGGGTGGTGCCCTCGGATCTTCGGCGGCGGTGGCGGCGGGCTATCAGTCCATGGCGCCGACTGGACAGTGGTATGGGCAGACTTTTACGGGACTACGCTGCGGCTCCAAGCAGGTTGCGCTTACTTACGACGATGGACCCAACGATCCCCACACTCTGCGTCTGCTCGAGGTTCTGGCCCGTCACCAGGTGCGCGCCACGTTCTTTCTGATAGGACGGTTCGTCAAACAGCGGCCGGATCTGGCTCGGGCAATCGTGGAAGCCGGCCACGCCGTCGGCAATCACACTTTCTCGCACCCCAATCTGATCTTTGCCTCGGCGCAGCGGACTCGCGCCGAACTTCAGGATTGCCAGGACGCACTCCATGACGCTGTCGGTGAGCACTCCAACCTCTTCCGCCCTCCTTTCGGTGGACGCCGGCCCGGAACCTTGCAAATTGTGCGCGCCATGGATCTGGCGCCAGTAATGTGGAGTGCCACCGGATGGGACTGGAAAGCGCTGCCTGCGGATTCCATCGTCAAGAAAGTTTCGCGCCAAATTCGCGGTGGGAACGTCATCCTGCTGCATGATGGCGGACATCTTCAGATGGGTGCTGATCGGTCGCAGACGGTAATCGCGACCGACCAGCTGATCGTGAGGTACAAAGCCGAGGGCTATGAGTTCGTCACCGTCCCAAAGATGATGGAGAAAGCCGCGGGCAGCAACCAGTTCTCGGCAGTCCGCTGAAGTTCTGCGCTGCAACTGAGTCGTTCTTCCTTATGCGTGGGCCAGCGCAAACGCCTGTTTCGCCGCCGCGATGGTCTGCTGAATTTCTTCCTCGGTGTGGGCCGCACCCAGAAACGCAGCTTCGAATTGCGAAGGTGGCAAATATATGCCACTGTCCAGCATGGAGCGGAAGAAGCGTCCGAAAGCTTCGGTGTCAGACTTGGCCGCCGAATCCCAATCCGTGACCGGTCCGGGAGCGAAGAACCAGGTAAACATGGAGCCCACCCGGTTGAAGCAAACGACCGCGCCGGCATCCTTCGCGGCGGCCGCGACGCCGTTTGCAAGGTCTACGCCGAGCTTGTCCAGGCGCGAATAGATTTCTTTCTTGTGTTCGCGCAAATAGCGGAGGGTCGCGATGCCTGCAGCCATCGCCAGCGGATTCCCGGACAGCGTCCCAGCCTGGTACACCGGGCCAAGCGGAGCGACCATGTCCATGATTTCCGAGGGCCCGCCATAGGCGCCGACCGGCAGTCCGCCGCCGATGATTTTTCCCAGAGTTGTAAGATCGGGGGTGACGGTATAGAGTTCCTGCGCGCCGCCGAAAGCCAGGCGGAATCCAGTCATGACTTCGTCAAAAATCAGAACAGTCTTCTCCCGCTGAGTGATGGCTCGCAGCCCCTCCAGGTACCCACGGGCGGGCGGTACGCAGCCCATGTTCCCGACCACTGGTTCCACGATGACGCAGGCGATTTGATGCCTGAACTTCTTGAACACCTTGTCGAGGGCATCCGTGTCGTTGAATGGCAGGGCCAGCGTGAACTGGGTGAACTCCTCGGGCACACCGGCTGATCCCGGAATGCCCAGCGTTGCGATGCCGGAGCCCGCCTTCACCAGCAGCGCGTCGGCATGCCCGTGATAACAGCCTTCAAATTTCACGATGTACTTGCGTTTGGTATAGGCGCGAGCCAGGCGGATCGCTGACATGGTAGCCTCGGTTCCGGAACTGACAAACCGCACCTTCTGAATGTGTGGAAAGGCCGAAAGCACAAGCTCCGCCAGGTCCGCTTCCGCCGGTGTGGAGGCGCCGAAACTGGCGCCGCTTTTCGCAGCGGCAACAATCGCATCGACTACCAGCGGCGCCGCGTGTCCCAGAATCAGCGGGCCCCAGGAACCAACGTAATCGATGTACTTATTGCCATCCGCATCGAAGATATGGGAGCCTTTGCCCCGCACAATGAATGGGGCCTCCCCACCCACGCAACCGAATGCGCGCACGGGCGAATTCACGCCTCCAGGGATCATTTGTTCAGCGCGTTTTTGCAACTTGCGGGAGATTTCCGTTTTCCGGGCCATGACTTCTCCTACGAAAGGGAATACTCAACATAGTAGCAGCGGCAACGAGCTGCGCAGCGGGCGCGGTCACAGCAGCGTGTGATCCAGCAACATGGGCCAGTCCCGAGCCGATTTCGTCGGGCAATCCAGAGCACGGTGGAAATGCCCGGCAAACAACACACCTGGATTCACGAAAAATTCATACTTACGCAATATTGCTGAAATATGAGAGAGCTAGTCTACAATCAGTACACACGCCCTTCTAACCGGGAGGGTTTCCAGGGACAGCTTCGGGGGGCTCCGGGCTGTCCTGATTTTCTTGCTGGCTGGCGGGGCCTACTTCAAGTACGAGCGGATGATGTCGATCAGTTCGTCCGCTGCCAGCGCCTGCTCGGAGCTGGGTTTCTTCGCCGGGTCAAGTACGTGAAAACGCACGTGATCGTCTAATAACTCAGCCATGAGTCCATTCATCGCCCCGCGGGCCGCAGTGATCAGCTGCATCACATCCGAGCAATCCTGCTCCGAGGCGAGCGCCCGTTCTACGGCTTCAATCTGTCCGCGGATCCGACGGATTCGCAAGATCAGTTTTTCTCTATCGCGTATGGTGTGTGCCATTTTATATTTGACAATACTATAGGGGGGTATGCTACAAAAATCAAGGGGCGCGGATAGACTCCGCCCTCATCGGCATTCCACTCACGATCAACATCGGGCCTGCAGGAGATTTCTTGGCCAGTCGCATGTTGGCGTGTTTGAAACAAATCTTCGTCATGGCAGACATTAATCATGGTTAACTATCGATGGTACACTTGCGTTAACCACATTGGGAAGAGGATCGGCGCTCTTATTTGTGACATGGATCACGTCGGGTGGTGACTCACAGCCTTTGGGCGTCCCTCCGAGTTGGGTAAGCTGAAAATATGAAATTGAAATTCAATTTCAATATCGAACATCACGGCGGCTGCCACGTTCCGCATCAGCCCTGGCCGTTGTGCTCGCGGCTGGCGATTGCCCTGCTAATCTGCGCCCCGGTCTCCCGGGCTCAAACCGCCGACGAACCTCCGGCCAGCTCCCCCGTCGCGGATGACCCGATCGTTACCGTGTTTCCGCACTCCGAAACCGCGCGCTACTGGATTTCCGGCCAGGACAACATCATCTTTCAGTATCATTCTTCGTTTCATGCGAAGTACAGCGGTCCAAACAGCTTCCGCACGGAAGCTCAAAATGGGACATCGAGCGTGTTCACCCTGTTCCTCGGGTATCAGCTGCGAGATACCACGGAAGTTTTCTTCGATCTGGAGGAGGCCAGCGGCGGGGGTCTCAGTGACGCGCTCGGGCTGGCCGGATTTGTCAATCTTGACGTGGTGCGCAATCCGACCCTGTCCAAGGCCCCTTATATGGCGCGTATTATGCTGCGTCAGATCATTCCCTTGAGCCGTGAAAGCGTGGAGACGGAACGTGGGCCTTTCGCGCTTGCCACACGCGTCGCCGTACGACGCCTTGAGTTCCGCGCCGGCAAGTTTGGGACCGCGGATTTCTTCGACAACAACGCCGTCGGCACCGACAGTCACTTTCAGTTCATGAACTGGACGGTCGACAACAACGGCGCATATGACTACGCGGCCGACACGCGAGGCTACACATACGGCGTGCTTGCCGCATACTACGACTGCAACTGGGCCTTCCAATTCGCCGAAGTGCTCATGCCGACCGTCGCCAACGGCCCGGACCTGGTCTGGAATTTGCGTAAGGCGCGGGCGGAAAACTATGAACTGCAATGGCATCCCAAAGTGTTTGGCGCGAGGGACACGACCGTCCGCCTTCTCAGCTATGTCAACCATGCCAATATGGGCGTCTACCGCGAGGCGATCGACAATTATCTCGCAGGCAAAACGCCGACGCCTGAAATCACCGCTCATCCTTTCCGAACCACGATCAAATACGGCTTCGGAATCAATGTCGAAAAGTATTTTGCCCACCACGTGCGAGGTTTTGCGCGCTGGGGATGGAATGAAGGCCAGCACGAATCCTACGCGTACACGGAAACCGACCAGACATGGCTGGCGGGCGGGGACCTTGCCGGAGACCGCTGGCGCCGCAAGCTGGACAAGGTTGGACTCGCCTTCGTTTCAAACGGGATTTCGGCGGACCACCAGCGCTACCTGCAACTGGGCGGACTCGGATTCATTCTCGGCGATGGCGGCCTGAACTACGGACGCGAGAACATCGTCGAAAGCTATTACAATGCGCACGTTTGGCGTGGGTTGTTCATTGGCCCGAATCTCCAACACATCAATAATCCCGGCTACAACCGCGACCGCGGACCGGTCTTCGTGCCGGGCTTCCGCTTTCACCTCGAGTTCTGATCGGGTTTCGGGTTCCTCCCTTTTGCGGCGTTCAGTTTCGCTGCGGATTGCTTTCGTTGAGTGCTGCATATACATTGTGGCAGCATGGGGCGATCTGGAGACGCGATCCCGACTTTCAATGGACACTCAATGGTGGGAGAGTTGCGGCGCGTGCTGGTGTGCTCGCCACGCGCGGCGGGGTGGGATACTCCGGGCCAGGCCAGCCGATGGAGCGAGTTGGGATTTCGTCATCGGCCAGACTTCAGCACTGCTCAAGCACAGCACAAGGAACTTTGTCGGCAATTGAAACTTGCAGGGGCAGAGGTCGTCGAGCTTCCCGGCTCTGCTGATCTTTCACTAGACGCCGTGTACGCACATGACTCATCCTTCACGACCGATCATGGCTTGATCGTGCTGCGCCCGGGAAAGCCGAACCGGGTCGCGGAAGCTTCGCCCCACAGGAGATTCTGCGCATACTTGGGCATACCAGTGCTGGGGGATATCCAGCCTCCCGCTTCGGTCGAAGCCGGAGACATTGTCTGGCTCGACCCCTGGACTTTGCTGGTGGGCAATGGCTACCGCACGAACGCCGCCGGAATTTCCCAGTTGCAGGCCCTACTCGCGCCTTCGGGAGTTGCAGTGATTGCGGCGCCGCTCCCCTACGGTGCTGGCCCGTCATCTTGTCTGCACCTGATGAGCCTGATGAGTCTGCTGGACGCGCACACTGCGCTGGTGGACTTGCCCTGGCTGGCGGTCGAGACCGTGGAGTTGCTGAAAGCTCTAGGCTACCGCTTTATCGAGATCGACAGCGCGGAGCGGGATACGCTGGCGTGCAATGTGCTTGCCTTAGGGAACAAGCGGCTGCTGGCGCTCGAAGAGAATCCCCAAACGAACCAAAAGCCGCGCGCCGCGGGATTCGAAGTTCTCACATTCCCCGGATCGGAGCTCTGCATCAACGGCGGTGGCGGGCCGACGTGTTTGACCCGGCCGCTGGTACGCGGCTAGGCAGCCATTCCTTGTATGCTTCTGAGCAGGATGCCTCTAACTGTGATCCTTGTCGGTTCCACAGCGGCGACGAGATAATCCGGTTGCCACTCCATCAGTTTCTAACCCCAGGCGATACGCTCCCTGCCGCATCCGTCAGTTCGAAAATCTGGGCCATAAAATGCACCAGCCGAAGTTTGTCAGCGAGAGCGGGGTTCCCTCCCATGTCGACGTGGCTGATTGCCGGACTGATGAGCGCAGCCCTTAGGGTGTGGTGCGGCACATCCTGCTGCAGCCAGAGGAGTTCCGACGGCGGGATGACATTGTCCCCGGCGCCATGCAGGAGCAATACCGCAACCTTCAATGAGCCCAGCCGTCCACGGGGAGACACGGGAGACATTTCCGCATGGTGGCGAGCAATGGCCCCCGCAATTTCACCCGCAAGAAGTTCCACATGGTGCTCGAACAACAGTTTCATTTTTTCGCGGGAGTCTGGACTAAGCTGCTCGGCGCGTTTCTTGGATTCGTCAACTCTCTCCCACAGAAGCAGGCGGAGAGCGTCGCGCGCCATGGGGACGTCCGCGGCAGGGAAGAAATCTCCCACGTGCGAATAGATCAGAACGATTGCTCCGTACTCGTGGGCGGGCAGTGCCAGGATCGTGCCGTCGGGACGCTGGATACGGTTCGTGACCAGAAATTGCGACACGCGCTCAAGGTCGTCATGAGCGCCGACTGAAACGACAAAATCGATGTACGGTCCAAATTGCGGGTCGGCCGCCGCAATCAATGCAAGACCCCCTGCGAAACTCAGCCCTAGTACGCCGATTTTCTGCCCAACCGATACAGAAAGGGCGCGCGCCGAGTATCCGATGAGATCAATGGAGGCTTGATCAACGCGGTAATCAGCCAGAGACAGCAACTCGGGCGTCAGGACTCGGATACCGCTCGCAGACATAGAGCGAGCAAATGAGACGAGCCGGGGCTCATCGATGCCAAGGTGATGTACGCCATGCACGATGACCATTCCTGGGGCGCCGGGCCTGCCGTTGGGGACGTACGATCGCGCGCGGATAGGTCCGGACTGTGTTTGCACTTCCGTCAACGTCTCGCTGAAGGAGTAGGCAGTCATTCTCGCCAATAGTCCCGGGCTCTGTGGGTTCTGTATCCGCAGGAGTAGTGTGGCCGCGCGGAGATGGGCACAGCCGCGGAATGCAACCACCGGGACCATGATCATCGCGACGACGAACGCAAATAGCAGTACGATTCGGCAACGTTTATGTTGGGATGCGATGATCATGGGCAGCGTTAGCCAGAGTATATCTTCAAGCCTTCGCAGTTGCATCCGGCCTGTTAGAATCAAACTGCGATGGTCTTGCCGTTTGTCCGTGATCTGTTCGCGGACGTGGAGAAACTGCCTGGCACGTTGCGTGCAGCCTCCCATCTGCGAGAGGGCACGGGGCGGATTCGTGTTTCCGGACTCACCCCCACCGCCAAAGCTCTGCTGTTCGTAGTGCTGCAGAAAAGCGCCGCCCGCCCGTTCATTGTGGTGGTGCCTGACAACCGGGCAGCCGAGGAACTGGCTCCCGTACTGCAAGCCTTTCATGAACTGATTGGCGGCAATGAGCCGGAGTCCATCGTTGCCCTACCCACTCGGGATGTGCTGCCCTTTCAGAATCTTTCTCCCCATCCGGAGATTCAAGAAGAACGGGCGGTAACGCTCTGGAAAATGGCGACGGGGGCGGTTTCGATTCTGGTGTCGCCGATTGCGGGCACAGCAATTCGCCTGCGGCCGCCGGAATACTACGCCGACTTGGCTCGGGCCGTCAGGCGGGGCGAGTCTCTGGATACTCAATCCCTGTTGGCACACCTGAACACAGTCGGCTATTCCTCAACCGATGTCGTGGAAATGCCCGGCGAGTATGCGTTGCGCGGCGGAATTCTCGATGTGTACTCTCCGGAGGCGGATCGTCCGGTGCGCATTGAGTTTTTCGGGGATGAAGTCGAGTCCATTCGCAAGTTTGATCCAGGCACGCAGCGGTCGTCCAATCCCGTCGAGGAAGCGCTGCTGCTGCCGTTGACCGAGACCCCGGTCCGCGAAGACCTGCTGGGTGCGATTCATGCGCGATTGTCCGGAAAATGGATCACCGGCGCGGAAGAGATCGTGCAGCAGGCGGTACGCTCGACCGGAGTAACTGTGTTTCCAGGCTGGGAATTTTATGCGCCGGTGGCGGGTGCGGACCGCACCGTCTTCGAATTGATGCCTCGCGCGGTAGTGCTGGCCGACGAACCTGAAAGCTTGAAACGCGAGTTCGATCACCTGTGGGCACGAGTCGGAGAAGTGCACGAGCGCAGCGGAGTTGGCAACCTGGTGCGTCCCACCGACCTTTACCTTTCGCCGGACGAGTGGTGGCAAAAGCTGGCGAGCCTTCCCGGAGCCGAGGTTGAGCACCTGGACATTGCGCGACCAGACCAATCCGACCCCGTGAGTTTCCACACGCAGCCAGCGGCGCGGCTTCACGGTTCGGCCAATGCCCTGCTGGAAGAATCGCGAACGCAGATCGCCGAAGGAAACCGCGTCCTCGTAGCGGTCCCGAACATCGGTGAGGTAGAGCGGCTGGCGGAGGTTTTCAGCGAGAACGCCGCGTCCTTCCGATTGGGGAGCCGCACCCGCGGCGGTGAGAGCTACGCCGATGAGACTGCGTACTTCGCGGGCGAAGTTCTGACCAGCACGCTGGTGAAAGCCTATGTGCCGGACGGCGTCATTCTGCCCGAAGCGCATCTCGCAATCTTTGGCGCGCGCGACTTGTTCGACGAGTCCGAGTCGGTCGTGGCCCGGCCGCAGCGGCAGAGGTCGAAGACTTCCGCATTTCTTTCTGACTTCCGCGATCTGCAGGTCGGCGATTACGTGGTGCACATCGAGCACGGCATCGGGCAATACCAGGGATTGAAGGAGATCAATCAGGGCGACGGCAATACCGAGTTCGTGCTGCTGGAGTATGCCGAAGCGGCGCGGCTGTATGTGCCGCTGACCCGCCTGGACTTGATCCAGAAGTACCGATCTTCAGAAGGCGCGAAACCCACGCTCAACCATCTGGGCACGGCGGCTTGGGCAAAGACCAAGGCCCGCGTGCGCAGGGCCATGAAGGACATGGCCGACGAACTGATCAAGCTTTACGCCGAGCGCAAAGCGGCCAAGGGGCACGCGTTTTCTTCCGATAATCAGTGGATCCGTGAGTTCGAAGACGCCTTCGAATACACCGAAACCGAAGATCAGGCCTACGCGATTGCGGACGTGAAGCGTGACATGGAATCGTCGCAGCCAATGGATCGCCTGCTGTGCGGCGATGTCGGCTATGGCAAAACAGAAGTCGCCATGCGCGCGGCGTTCAAGACGGTGAACGACAACAAGCAAGTAGCGGTGCTGGCTCCAACCACCGTGCTGGCCTTCCAGCATTATGAGACTTTCAAACAGCGCTTCGCCGCATTTCCCGTCGCCATTGAAATGATCAGCCGCTTCCGCACAACGAGGCAGCAGAAGGAAATCCTGCAAAAGGTGGAAACCGGAAAGGTCGACATCCTGACCGGGACACACCGCCTTCTTTCCAAGGACATCAAATTTGCTGACCTTGGACTGCTGGTGGTCGACGAAGAGCAGCGCTTCGGCGTACGGCATAAGGAACGCCTGAAGCAGATACGTAAGGAAGTGGATGTGCTAACCATGTCGGCGACCCCGATCCCGCGCACCCTGCACATGTCACTGGTGGGATTGCGTGACATGAGCGTGATCGAAACTCCGCCGAAAGACCGTATGGCGATCCAGACAGTGGTTGCGAGTTGGGACGAGGAACTGATCCAGTCCGCCATCGAGCAGGAACTCGAGCGCGGCGGGCAGATGTATTTCTTGTACAACCGCGTGGAGACCATCTGGGAAATCGCAGCAAAGTTGCAGGCTCTGGCGCCGCGGGCGCGGATCATCGTGGGCCACGGGCAAATGTCGCAAGGTGAACTCGAAAAAGTGATGCTGAAATTCATGCATCACGAAGCCGACATCCTGGTGGCAACCACCATCATTGAAAATGGCCTCGATATTCCTCTGTGCAACACCATCATCATCAACCGGGCCGACCGCTTCGGCTTGTCCGAGCTTTACCAGTTGCGCGGGCGTGTGGGCCGCTCGAATCGCAGAGCGTATGCATATTTGCTGGTGCCGGCCGATGTTGAACTGACGCCGATCGCGCGCCGGCGGCTGGCGGCCCTCAAGGAATTCTCCGATCTGGGAGCGGGCTTCAAGATTGCCGCACTTGATCTCGAGCTGCGCGGAGCGGGCAACCTGCTCGGCGGAGAACAGAGCGGACACATCGAGGCGGTGGGCTTCGAACTTTACACGCAGATGCTGGACCGCGCCGTCCGCGAGATGAAGGGCGAAGCCGCACCGCAAGAGGCCGAGACTCAGCTCAACCTTGGCCTTAACATCCGCATTCCTGCTGACTACATTGCCGAAGAAAATCAGCGGCTGCGGATGTACAAGCGAGTTGCCGGAATCGAGAAAGAATCGCAACTGGCCGACGTCGGCGCCGAACTGCAGGATCGCTACGGCGAGCCCCCGCAGGCGGTCCGCAATCTTCTGGACTACGCCTCGCTCAAGATGCTGGCGGTGCAAGTGGGGATCATCGCGATCGAACGAAAAGGGGACCTGATCACGATTAAGTTCCGGCAAAATGCCGTCATCGATCCCGCAAAGCTGGCGCAATTCGTCTCCTCGCAAAAGGGCGCGCAGTTCACGCCGGATGGCATGTTGAGATTCTCTCTGAAGACTGCCGCTCCGGCAGAGGTGCTGGATCAACTGCGTTCGCTGCTGGAGCGGATGTCCGGAGATATTCCGCAGGAAACCTCGGCTCCGGGCATTACGCGCTAGAAAAGCCCAAGCGCTCCGATGGCTTTGCCCGCATCCAAAGCCTCCCCCCGTACATCACAGGGCCATGGCGCAGCTTCCGGTTACACTAACCACAACCCGAAACAATCGCTGATTTCATGTTGCGAGAAAACCGTCTTTTCGCGCCGGGGACCCCGCCCCAAACTTGTTGCGGAATTGTTTCACGATGATGCCTATTTTGGGCATTTATTTACTAGACTGACCTAACTCTGTTACACTCGAAAATAGCGAAGGGGCGACAATTCAGTCGCCCCAAGAGTTGCGCCTTACGGATTATCGCTGGTGTCTTCAGCATCAGCGACACAGAAGCGCTAGACTGCATTTTACCATGCTGGCCTCTGTCCATTCCGATTTGCGCACCGTCGCACCAGTCTGGCTCAGCGATGAGAATTCCTCCAGGCTGGTAAGCCTGTTGGATATGTATCGAATTGCTGCTGATAAATTGGTTTACATCGGCAGGGTGCTTCAAGCATTACAGAGCAACCCCGCAGCGATGGCAAGGCCGCAACTCCCAGTGGAAGGCGGCTCACTTCAACAAGTGCTCGACCAATTGGCCGACCTGAAAAACAATTGCGATGCGCTTAAGCTACGGTGCACCGGCGACCTCTTGGGCTGGATGCTTAGGGAATACCAGACCAAACCACATACGCACGGCGAAGTCCGCTCCAACATCGAGTACTTATCGGTCACCTTTGAGCAGGAACTAAGCCGCAACTTGTTCTCTTACATCGAACCGGAATACGCCAAATATTTTCGGAGCGTGGAGGAGTTCTTCGTGAATCCTCCGTTTGGCAGCGCGGTGATGTTCGCCTTTTCGAGCGCAACACGGGATACCGGATTGGCGGGCAATAGCTATGCCTATGGCCTCAACGATGCTTGCGTGTTCCACTTAATGCGGGTGCTGGAAAAGGGTCTCGCATCATTGGCTGCCATTTTTTCTGAACCGTTCGCGCATGAGAACTGGCACAATATCATCGAACGCATAGAATCAAAGATCAGGAAGATGGATTCGTCGTGGGGTTCGGACTGGAAAGAGAAACAAAGTTTCTATTCCGAAGTTGCCACGCAATTCATGTTTTTCAAAGATGCATGGCGGAATCACGTGATGCATGGCCGCACGGATTACGATCCTGATCGGGCTAAGAGTATTTACGATCACGTGTGTGTCTTCATGCAACGACTGGCGGCTGGGGGACTTAAGGAGGTAGCAGAACCATGAAAGCCAAACCACAAATGATCGAGGGGCCGGAAGCGCTGGATAGGTTCAAGAAGGCGCTGAAGGCGGTGCTATCAGTTCCAAAAAGTGCAATTCCAAATCCCTTTAGAAAGTCAAAAAGAAAAACGCGGCAGGATCACAAGACCTAGCCACGTTTTCCTCTGTTCTGTCGTTTGCGCTCACGCTCAGTTAACACACGTCGCAATCGCCTGCTTTCCTGTGACCTCATTCCACGTCAGGCGCTTTCCAACGATCTGCGACGCGGCCAGCTTGAAGCGGTCGAAATCATCCATGTCTTTCCGGTTGTTAAAGCGATATGCCTGCTCATCCAAATAGCGGAACAGGTGAAACGGCTCTACGCTCACATAGGTTCCGCTGATTCCGCGCTTCAACAAACTCCAGAAGTTTTCCAGCCCGTTTGTGTGCACCTGTCCGTCCACATACTGAACGGCATGATCCACGACCTGATGAGCGTAGTCACCCTCAAGGCCGTCATAGGAAAGCAGTGCATCAGTGTAGAGCGCCGCGCCCGCTTCAACGTGCTTGCGAACTTCGCTTTGCAGTGCGTGCTTGCGACGATTAGGAACCACCACGGTACGAACCTTTCCGCCGCGCTCCAAGATTCCCATCACGGCAGTTTTGTCTTTGGTGCCGGTGCCGGTGATGCGGCGCTTGCGTTGTGCAACGTGCATGTTCCGCGCTTTCCCGCCAATAAAAGTCTCATCGACTTCCACGTGCCCGGTTAGTTTCTCGAATGAGCCGTGATGCAGCGCGTAACGGATACGGTGCGCCAGATGCCATGCAGACTTCTGGGTGATCTTGAGATCGCGGGCAATCTCGCAACTGCTGATTCCGTTTTTGCAGTTCACGATGAGCCACATTGCGGTGAGCCACTTGTCAACGCCCAGCGCGGAATCTTCCATGATGGTTCCAACCTTTAGCGAAAACTTTGCTTTGGGGTGGTACTCATAGCACTTCCACACACGGGCATTCGCAAGATAGCTGACCTTCTCGGAACCACAATAGGGACAGCGCACTTTGGCATCCGACCAGCGCAGATCAATGATGAATTTCTGGCAGTTCTCGAAATCCGCGAAGTATACAATGGCTTCTTGAAGGCTCTTTGGTTCGTTCATGCAACAAATATCGCACAACAGTGACGGTCAGTCAAGTAAATAATTACCCTATTTTGGGTCAAACAAAATTACAATTCTACAGGCGCTGCGAGAACATCGAAGTATTCTGCATCGTATGATGAAAGGACACCGGATGGTCGGAAGAACAGGAATTCTAGCAGCGGCGTTTGTTTTGTGCGCCGCCTCAGCCCTTGCTCAGGAGGGACGCTTCGACGCGAGCGTCAACTTTGCCGGAGTTTTCAGCAAACAATCCTCAGGAAACGCGATTACACAAAGCGCCACCGAAGGCAGCGCCATCTTCGCCACCTTCCGGTTGAAACTCGCGCCCAGGCATTCGCTCCTGTTCAATTACGGACGCGCGACCAATTCCCAGATTTTTCGGTCGGCGTTTGACTATCACGTCGCAAGCCACATTACCGAGTATTCCGGGGCGTACATGTTCAGCCCTTTCCAGAAAGGCCGCTTCGCGCCGTTTGGGCTGGCGGGCGGCGGGATTCTCCAGTTCAATCCGCAAAGCACTTGGGTGGACCTGCCGCCGGTCAACGGCACCCCCGACAATGTGAAGGTGAATCTGGGTGCGGCAAAGCAGACCATGCCGGCGTTTCTGTACGGCGCGGGGGTGGATTACAAGCTGCCATACGTCAAGCGGGTTGCGCTGCGGCTGCAATATCGCGGCTTCTTCTACAGCAATCCCGATTTCAAAGTGACCACCGCGACGGGCACCGTCAGTTTCTTCACCGGAACCAAGGGACACATGGCGGAGCCGTCGATCGGGCTGGTGTTCCAGTTCTAAAGCGGGGTTGCGCTGTCGGCGAATCGTCAGCCAGCCCTCAGGAACTCAGTTCGGCCTTACGCAGCTTGCGGCTCTCGGCCAGCAGCGCCATGGAGTGCATCAGGTTCTGCAGCGTCACAATTCCCACCAGGCGTTCGTCTTCGACCACGGGGAGGATGCTGAGATTGCGCGCCGTGAGCTTGTGGAATGCCGACGCCAGGGATTCCTTTTTCTGAGCAACGTCAAAGAAACGGCTCATCACGGCCTGCACGTAACCGTTGCCTTCCGATCGCAGAGCCTGCAGGATTTTCTGTTTCGATACCACACCCACCATGTCGCTGCCGCGAATCACCGGGAAATCATCCTGCAGCGAGTGCACGGCCTTTTCCAGCGCATCTTCGAGGGTGTCCGCCGGAGAAAGCGTGGCGAAACCGGTCAACATGATGTCTTCCAGCAGAACCGACTCCAGAACCGACTGAAAAACCGCGGAGCGTTCTTCCAGTTGTGCCGCAATGAATAGGAAGACACCAACCATGGTGAGCCAGAGATTTCCAAACATGCCGAGCAACATGAACAGCGTGGCAAAGGCTTGACCGATGGAAACCGCCCGTCGCGTGGCGCGGACCGGGTCCATGCGGCGGCTGAACAGCGCCCGCAAGATTCGCCCGCCGTCCATGGGGTAAGCCGGAAGCAGGTTGAACGCCCCCAGCCAGATGTTGACCCAGACCAGGCTGCGGCCGAGACTACTGGAGTGCATGATCGGCGTCCGTAACGGTATGCCCGGCATGACAGCAAGAAGAATTCCCGCCGCCACGAAAGCCACCAGGAAATTTACCAGCGGACCTGCCAGTGCGATACGAATGTCACGTTTCCAGGTCAGGACCCCAGCTTCAACCCGTTGCTGGGTCTCATCAAACACCGTGACGCCGCCGATCGGCAGGAGGATGATGGCCTTGGCCGGAACGCCCGCGTGCGCCCCCACCAGCGCATGTCCCAGCTCATGAAGAACCACCGACCCGAAAATAATCCCCACCAGCGCCAGTCCCCGGCCAGCATAGATGGGGCCATGAGCAGTTGACTCGGTGAACAGGACAAACAGGACGAGGAAAACAAATGTCAGATGGATGCGCAGTTCAACTCCGAAGATCTTGCCTGCGGGAATCGACCAATTTCTCATAGGGAAGGGAAAAGCCCACCCTCGTGATCTAATTCTATATAGTTTTAGACGCCGTCGCGGCGCTCGAAGTTTCGGGATGAGTAATCGAAGGTACTTGACCGCGGATTGTACGAAAAGCAGCCGATGCGCGTGATCGCAGGCAAATATCGCAGCCGTCCGCTCCAGTCGATGCCGGGTGCGGACATTCGACCCACGGCCGACCGCCTTCGGGAGACCCTCTTCGACGTCCTGACCGCAGGGAATCCGGGCGCGCTAGGGGGAAGCGTGTGGCTGGATCTTTGCGCGGGAACCGGGGCGGTGGGCATTGAGGCACTCAGCCGCGGAGCAGGCAAAGTGCACTTTGTGGAGTCGGCGGCGCCGGCGGCGGCCTTGATCCGAAAGAACCTGAACTCGCTCGGCATCGAAAGAGGATTTGAAGTCCTAAGGCTGGAATCGATAGTCGCTCTTCAAGGGCTGAATGTAAGTGGGATATCGGTCGATTATGTTTTTCTTGATCCGCCTTATCGAATGGAAAACCTCTATAGAGAGCTGCTGGAAGAGCTCTCCAAGACGCGGCTCTTGAAACCAGGGAGCACGGTCATCGCGGAGCACCAGAAGCGGTTTGATCCAGGTGAGAAGTTCGGCGACCTGAGGCGGTACCGGAAGCTGGTGCAGGGGGACGCGGCGCTGAGTTTTTATCGGGCAGTTCTGAAGGAAGTCTCCCAAACCTGACGCGGAAACGACCCGATCCTGTTCCATCGCAGGACAGCGTCTACATCTGGATTTCGTTGACCCTTCGCGTGATGGGGTGCTGCATCTCCTGCAACTCGTTCTTGACCTGGTTCAAGCCGTAGACACACTGCTCGAAGTGGCTGGAAAGGCTGGCGAACAGCGGCGCGACGTTGGTGTATTCAAAGCAGTCGAACTTGGAGACAATGTAGTAGCTCTCCTTCCCGGTTTTGATCCAATCGATGAAATTCTCGACTCGCTGCTTGCGCAGGCGGAGATGGTTGATGCTCTCGGGAAACATCCCAGTAAAGAAAAGCGCGTAATCGCCAATGTGCTTGCGGACCTGCCGTTCGCGATCGAACGATGGCGCGGGGCCGTACACCGGATTCGATTCCATCATCATCTCGCCCACATCGGTGAGCGGTTTCCCCGCCACATCGCGGATTTTGTGGAGTTGCTCGACCTCACAAAACTCCGTGAGCAGGTGGGCAACGTAGTGCACGATCTGCGGATCCCGGATGCCGATCTGTTGTGCGTAGTGCTCCCCGACGATCTCGACAAAGAATTTTTCGAGGCTGTGTGATTCCGGAATCATCGGTTTTCAGAATCTCCCTAACACCGCTCCCACTGCGGAGTTTCATCCATCTTGCAGCAGTTTGTACCGTAGCTCGGCACGAAACGCAAGTGACTTTTGTAAGATGCGCATCTTGTTGAGCACGCTGCATTACAGCATGTGTCCCGCACAACGGCTTTCGCCAGCAGCGCTGGCACTCGCTCGTGTCAGTTGCTAACACCGTTCCCGATACTTCGGGTACACTGATCGACCTGGGGGGCGCGACACTCATGGAACGAACAAACATATCGAGCGGTACACCGTGGGAACCGATCGTCGGCTATTCCCGCGCGGTGAGAATTGGAAACGTCATCTACGTTGCCGGCACCACCGCGACCGGTCCCGACGGCAAGATTGTGGGGATAGGCGATCCGTACGCGCAGGCGTTTCAGACCTTGAAGAATATCGAGTCGGCACTGCAAAAGGCGGGCGCCAGCCTCAAGGATGTAGTGCGCACCCGGACGTTCCTTACCAATATGGCGGACTGGGAGAAGGTCGGCAAAGCGCACGGTGAGTTTTTTCGTGATATCCGGCCGGCCGCAACCATGCTGGGAGTGACGGCGCTGGTGTCTCCGGAGATGTTGGTGGAAATCGAAGCGGACGCAGTGGTCGGTAGCCAAAGCCACCCCGTCCCATAGTTCGTTAAGATTGCATCCGCATGTCCGAGTATCAGGAACTCGCTCCCCCGCCGGCCTTAGCCGATACGGTCGAGTGCATCTAGTTTATGCGCCCGACTGGTAGTTCTCCCATCGTGCATCGGGTGACTCCAGACGGGTGTGCGGACATTTTGTTTACCCGCCGAGGAAACGAGATTACTTTGCGGGTTGTTGGGCCGATGACCCGTTTCGAAGACTTCACGCTGGTTCCCGGCATGAGGAATGTCGGCGTGCGTTTTCGTCCCGGCATGTGGCCGAAGCAACTCGGAATTAACGGAGAAGCAATTACCGACGCAATTCTGCCGCTCGAAGACGTGTGGGGCGCGCCAGCACGAACCCTGCTTGATCGTATGAGAGAAGAAGATTCCTCCGAAGAATACGCGTCGATGCTGTCCCGGAGCGTTCGCCAACCGCAACCCAGAACGCCCGTGCAGCGCGCCATAGCTTGGATGGAGAGACGCTGTGGCGTCGTCTCTCTCGATTGGGTAGCGCGGCAGGCTGGCCTGAGCCCCCGCCAGTTCCGCCGCGTGTGTATTCGCCAGACCGGTCTTTCCCCCAAGTTTCTGGCGCGCGTTCTGCGTTTCCGGCACGCGCAGTCCCGCCTGGCATCGCAAATGGGTCAACACGCCGGGCTGGCCGCTGATTGTGGCTACACGGATCAGTCCCACTTCATCGCCGAGTTCCAGTACTTTACCGGACAAACCCCGTTCTCCTACCTCCGTTCTCACCCCAGATGACCGTTTTCTCCTATCGCGCGACCGTCAGGCCCACTTAGGATGATCCGTCAGTTTCTCGTAGGAGGAAAACCATGCGAACTGGATGGATTGCCGTTTCATTACTGGCGACCACATTCACATTTGCGCAACCAGGGCAGGAGACCATGAAAACCAACTCAAACGACAACCGTATCGATTACATCGAATTTCCGGCGATTGACATCACCCAAACCAAAGCGTTCTATGTCCAGGTATTCGGCTGGAAATTTACGGACTACGGTCCGGACTACACCAGCTTCGAAGACGGCCAACTGACCGGCGGTTTCAGCAAGGAGCGCCAAGCGGCGCAGGGAGGGCCGCTGGTCGTCATCTATGCCCATGATCTGGCCGCGGCAGAAGGCAAGGTGCGCGCCGGTGGTGGCAAGATCGTCAAACCGCCTTTCTCTTTTCCTGGCGGACGCCGTTTTCATTTCACCGATCCCAGCGGAAATGAGCTGGCGGTTTGGTCGGAAAAGTGAAGCGCTGTTGAAGGCATCGTCATTGAAAGCGTTGCCCCCAAGAAAAAGGGCCGGTCCAGAACCGGCCCTCCCTGACGAAAATC
Source organism: uncultured Acidobacteriota bacterium (assembly GCA_963715675.1). Taxonomy (GTDB): domain Bacteria; phylum Acidobacteriota; class Terriglobia; order Terriglobales; family Acidobacteriaceae; genus DASVWZ01. The sequence goes on along the minus strand of OY970265.1, from coordinate 4,308,316 downwards.
GGATCCGCAACTACTTTCCCTTGGGCGCGATTGCATCCTTGGCGGCCTTGGCGACGCGGAACTTGACCACGGTCTTGGCCTTGATCTGGATCGGTTCGCCGGTCTGGGGATTGCGTCCCATACGAGCTTTGCGGTGAGCCTTTACCAGACGGCCCAGTCCGGGCACCACGAATACGCCGCTCTTCTTGGTTTCCTTCACGGCGGTGTCGGCCAGATGCTCAAGAAATGCAGCTACGGTTTTGTTGTTAGTGTCGAGCTTTTCGGCCAGATGACGTACGAGTTGTGTTTTGGTCATGCCTGCAGCCATGAAACCTCCTCCAAGTAAAAACCCTGAATTTTCCTGCGATGCCCCTGATGGTATACGAATCCTCTGTGGAAAACTAGCGTCAAAGCCGCATTTTATGCGGCTTTTTTCAGACAGGAACCACGAAAGCCCACAAAAACCACGTCTTTTTTGATTGCAGGCTCGCGGAAGTGCTAGATTAAATAGACTCTGCACGCATGCGGGCACCGGGGCAGGCTTCAAGCACCCTCCCAAACCTATGCACGATTCCACGTTCGAAGAGGGCTTGATGCCGCGCGAAGTCGGTTCCTTGGCGGACATCCATCAGTTCACGCCGTCAATTTCTGACCGGCACGGCTTCGTCACTTCCGCTGACGGAACCGAACTATTCTACCGGCACTGGCCCGCGGAAAACTGGAATGGCCGCGTCGTCATCGTGCTGCACGGAATCGGCTACCACAGCGGACCCTACAAGGTCATCGCGGAGGCGTTGAATCCCGACGGCACCGACGTTTATGGGCTCGACGCCAGAGGCCACGGACTGTCCCAAGGACGCCGTGGATTCCTTGGCACGCCTGCGGAAGTCGTGGCCGATTTGGCCGTCACGGTGCAGTGCGTCCGGCGGCACCGCCCTAAAGCCAGGGTTGTTCTGCTGGGCGACAGCATGGGCGCCGACCTGGCACTGTGCTATGCCAAAAATCATGGCGCCGAACTTGCCGGTCTGGTGCTGCTGGCCCCGGCCCTGAACCTTCACCTCAGCCAGTATCTAAGTCTCGAGAGTGTACGGTTGTTTCCCAACCTGGTTTTCGCCTTGCGGAAGCCGGTGATCGGTTTGGTCAACTCTCGCCTCGAGAAGAGCACACGGGACGCCGCCTTTGTTGACCGCCGACGTGCCGATCCGCTGGCTTACAAGAATGTCAGCTTCGGATATCTCATCGATGCACAGCGGCTGGTGTGGGATTGGAGATGGGCCATCGCCCCAAAAGTGAGTGCGCCCTTGCTGATGATTAAAGGCGGTTCGGACTGCGTGGTGAGCCACGGGCAGTGCGTCAGCTTTTATCGGCGTTCAGCCGCACGGGATAAACGGCTCGAAGTGTTTCCCGACGTGCGCCATACCACGTTGTGGGACCCACGCAGCAAGGAGATTTTGAAATTGGTTGGCCAGTGGGTTCTTGCGCACGAATAGCCTTCCCCACCTACGGCTTGAACCCCACGCTCTTCCATAGCTCCGCGGTGTTGTACATCGTGCCATCGGTGATCACGGATTCCACGTTGCGGGTATTGTGAATGTCTTGCAGCGGATCGCCATGGATCACGATCAGGTCTGCGCGCTTTCCTGCTTCCACGGTCCCAACCTCCTTGTCGACACCCATCACTCGTGCGGGAACGATAGTAGCAGCTTGGATTGCTTCCATCGGAGTGAAACCAGCCTGCACGTACAATTCGATCTCGCGATGCAAGCTGTGTCCAGGAACAGTCTGGTCGGTACCCGCCACGATCGGAATCCCGGCTTTGTGCAAGGCTCCCACGATCTCCACAAACTTCTCGAAAGACTTCTCACCCACCGCCGCGTTCGGCCCCGGCGGTCCAACATCATTGAGTTGGGCAGCCAGTTCCACGGGCAGTTTCGTGACTCCGGGTTCGAAACTTGCCGGCGGCTTGGCGGTGGAAGCGGTATAGAACTCCATCAGGGCAAGCGTCGGATCAACGACGGTATGGTGGGCCTGCAGGAAAACAATTGCCTTTTGCGCTTGCGGCGAATTCAGATCGATATTCGCGATTGCTTTGGCGCGCTCCGGCCGCTTCGCACCTTCCGGTAGCGGATCGTACATCATGGCTGCGATGTACTGGATGTGGTTGATCTGATCCTGGCCTGCCTCCACCGCCTGATACGTCGTCAAGCCCTCCGGCACGTGGCCCGTCACTGTCATTCCGAGGCGATGAGCTTCCTCGGTGATCACCTTTAACTCTTCCAACTTCACTGAACTGTAGATCTTTATCTGCTGAAAGCCGGCATCGTGATACTTGTCGGTCCAGGCTTCGGCTTGCTCGGGCGTATCCACGCGCTGAATGCCTACGGTCATTGTTCCGGACCCGTCCACAATTCCCGCCAGCAGCAAGCGTGGGCCAAGACCTTTGCCGGCGGCAACGGCATCGCGCACGGCCTTGATGAATTCGAATTCATTCCCGCAATCGCGCACCGTGGTCACGCCCGCCGCCAGGTAAATCGGTCCCCACTCCACTTGCTCAAAGTGCGCATGCATGTCCCACAATCCGGGAAGGATGGTCTTGCCGGCCTCGTTGATGACGGTTGCGTTCTTGGGAATCTTGACGTTCGACTTTGGCCCGGCAGCAACGATGCGACCCTTCTTTATGACCACAACTGCGTTGGGCACGGCCGGATTGCCCGTGCCATCAATCAATGTTGCTCCAGTCAAAGCCAGCGTTTCCGCCCGGCTGCCGGAAATTCCTTTTGATAGCGCGGCGAGCGCCGCCATGTTGTCAGCTCCGGCTCGCGCCACAAAGTCACCGAGCGCGCTTTCGTAGCCGTCGCGGATGGCCTCGAAGTGATCGAATTCCGCATCGGTCGTGATGGCGGCGACAAGATTGCGTTCGCCGTCGAACCACAGAGTCTCGCGTCCCCAGATCAGCCCTTCGACGGTGTAACGGCTCAGCTTTTCAGTCTTGCCGTTCACCGCCATGTCATCTTCGCCGCGAGGCTCGATCTTCACGCTGCCGCTGGGGAACGTCGCCAGTTCAGCGGGCGAGCCGTGGGTTGCCCAATAGCGCACCATCAGCATCTGCATCGTGGTGGGCGCATACCCGGCAATGGTGAAGAACCGTTGTGGCGGAGTAATGTCGGTCCACTGGTCACGATCCCGAAGACGCACTTTCCCCGGTTGTACTTCCACTGCCTGGTCGATCGCGACGGGACGCGCGGCCCTTCCCTTGATCTCAAAAGCCTGGGGTGTCAAGTCTTGTGCACCACGAAAAGTCGCTGTCAGCGGCACCGGACTGCCACGGTCCGTGAATCTGAAATCCACCCTTACCGAAACCGAATCCCCATCTTTCGCGATTTCGTAGCTCTCTTCCCCGATGGGCTGCTCAAACTTGTGCAACTGGAAGTGACCGCGCTCCAGAATCTCCGGCTTCGCTGGTTGCGCCTGCAGACTGCCCGGCTGCGGAGGAGCCGCCCCCAGGCTCATGGCAGAGAAAAACAAGAGAATGAAGAAGCAAGCTGTCAGAGACTTTCGCGTCATGGTGTAGTTTCACCTTTCCGAATGAAAACCCGAGTTTTTGTTAACCAGTAGGGCTGGGTGCGTCTATTGTAACTACGTGGGTTTGTCGAGGTTCGTTCCATCCGGAGTCGGGGAACCATCTCGCTGTCACTTGCGTATGATAGAGTGCTGTTTTTTGACGAGGCTGCATGGAACTCCACATCGAGAATCTTTCCAAACGGTATCCTAACGGCGTCCAGGCGTTACAGGGCGTTTCGCTTAACATCCCCCAAGGCATGTTCGGATTGCTCGGCCCCAACGGCGCGGGCAAGTCCACGCTGATGCGGACTCTGGCCACGCTGCAGGAAGCCGACAGCGGCCACGCATCGCTGGATGGCATCGATATCCTAAAACAGAAGGACGCGGTGCGCAGGGTTCTGGGCTATTTGCCGCAGGAGTTCGGCCTGTATCCCAAAGTCTCAGCCGAAATCCTGCTCTCCCATTTTGCCGCTTTGAAAGGCATTGAAAACTCGAAAGAACGCCGCGATGTAGTGCGCGCCCTTCTGCAGCAGACGAATCTCTACGATCATCGCAACAAGCCGCTGGGAGGTTTTTCCGGAGGGATGAAGCAGCGCTTCGGCATCGCCCAGGCGCTGCTCGGCAATCCACGTCTGATTATCGTGGACGAACCGACCGCCGGCCTCGATCCGGAGGAACGCGTCCGCTTCCACAATTTGCTAAGCGCCATCGGGGAGAACATCATCGTCATTCTCTCCACTCATATTGTGTCTGACGTCAGTGATCTTTGCGGACAGATGGCGGTGATTCACCAGGGACGGGTGCTGATTGCCGGTGAGCCCACTGCGCTGGTCGCCGGGCTGCAAGGCAAAGTCTGGAAGAAGATCATTCACTCCTCCGACTTGGCCGCCCACCGGGAACGCTTCAAGCTGATTCTGATCCGGCTGTTCGCGGGACGAACCCTGATTCACGTGTGGAGCGAGGGCCAGCCTGACGCCGGATTCGAGCCAGTGGCGCCCGATCTTGAGGATCTGTACTTCGCCACCATTCGCGGCTTTGCGCATCCCAACCTCTCGGATCGGATGAACTGATCCCATGGTCTTCACCATTGCCCGCTTCGAGGTTCGCCAGCGTCTACGCCGAATCTCAACCTACATTTACTTCTTGGTCTTTTTCGCTCTTAGCGTGTTGTTTTGCTGCATGGCCGGAGGGGCGATTCCGGGTTCCACGGTGGACTTCGGAACCGGCGGCAAGATCTGGCTCAATTCGCCTTACGCATTGAACATCATCGTGATGTACGTTACGTTCCTGGGCATCGTGGTCACCGCCGCCATCGCTGGGCAGGCCACCTATCAGGACACTGACAGCCACTCTACCGAACTCTTCTTTACCGTGCCGATCACCAAGTTCGATTACCTCGCCGGGCGTTTCCTGGGCGCGCTTGCGGTACAGCTTCTGATCTTTTCCAGTGTCGGCTTTGGTGCCTATGTGGGCATGCGACTGCCGTGGCTCGACCCCTCGCGGCTGGGGCCTACGAACGGCCTCGCTTACTTGCAACCCTACCTGATTCTGGTGCTGCCCAATCTCGTTCTGACTACGGCAATTTTCTTCGGCCTTGCCGTGCTCTGGAAAAAGATGCTCCCCGTGTATGCGGGAAGCGTCATCCTGCTGATCAGCTACTTCGCGGCTGCCCAGCTTTCCACTGACCTGACGGTTAATAACCTGACGTCTTTGTTGGATCCGTTTGGCGCCAACGCGGTGGACAGGGTCACCCAATATTGGAGCCCATTTCAGCGCAACACTCAACTGATTCCGCTGACCGGGATCCTGGTGTGGAATCGATTGCTCTGGCTGGGCGTTGGCAGCCTCGTGCTGGCTTTTACCTACGCCAAATTCACGCTCTCCCACGCGTCGCAGCGCGGGAAGCCTAAAGCAAAAGCCGAAGAGGGAGAACCGACCTTCGTTCCGACTACCCACGCGCCGGTCGTCCATCCCGTGTTTTCCTCCGGAGCCTCTCTGCGGCATTTTGTTTCGCTGACCCGCATTCACTTTACGGAGACGGTAAAAAACGTTTTCTTTGTGGTTCTCGCGGCGGCCGGTGGGGGATTCGCTATCCTTGTGGCAAGCAACATCACCAGCCCCTTCTCAAGCCACACGTATCCGGTTACTTACCAGATGCTGCAAGGCGCCACGGGTGGTTCGTTCGTCTTCGTTTTGGCAATTATTACTTTCTACGCCGGTGAATTGGTTTGGCAGGAGCGGGATGCCGGTCTCAGCCAGATTGTGGATGCGCTGCCAGTCGAGCGCTGGGTTTTGTTCAGCTCTAAACTCGCCGCGCTCATGCTGGTGCAGATCATTCTCGTTCTTATCACCTTCACATCTGGTCTCTTCGTTCAGGTGATCCATGGTTATCACCGTTTCGAACTTGGACTGTATCTCACTGATCTGGTCGGAATTCGGCTGGTTCAGTTCTGGATTCTCTGCGTGCTCGCGTTCTTCATTCATACGCTGGTAAACCAGAAATATCTCGGACACTTCGTGATGGTGCTCTACTACGTCGCCGCCATTGCCCTGCCTGGCTTGGGCTTTGAGCATCGCCTCTATCTCTTTGCCCAATCCCCTGGGTACATCTATTCCGACATGAATGGCTACGGCCCGTTCGCGGCGCCGCTGTTCTGGTTTCATCTTTATTGGGCGATAGCGGCCGTGGCGCTGGCCATCGTCACCAATGCTCTGTGGGTACGCGGTGTCGAAAGTGACTCGCGAATCCGATTCCAACTTGCTCGAGCTCGTATTTCAGATCCTGCACTCGCGGGCCTGGCAACTTGCGCCGTTCTTGTTGTGGGTGTCGGTGGATACATTTTTTACAACACGAATATTCTGAATCGCTACTCCACCACCTACGCGATCGACGAAGGCCGCGCCCAGTACGAGAAGAAATACCGCCAGTACAAGGAGCTTCCGCAGCCCAAGATCACCGACATCAACACCCAAATCGATCTTGATCCGGCGAACCGAGCTGTGGAAATGCGTGGCACCATGATGCTGGAGAACAAGACCTCTTCCAACATCGATCGCATCGCGTTCACAGTCTTGCCAATTGACCTGGCGCCTGTCCCCCCGCCCCATCCCGAGATCAAGAAACTTAGTCTCGCCGGTGGGCAGACTCCCATCATCGAAGACAAGGCGCTTGGCTTTTACCTCTATCGGCTGCCAACGCCGTTGCCGCCTCACGGGCACATCGCCTTCGACTACATCGTGGGCTACAGGAATGTTGGCTTTGTCAACTCCAATCCCAATCTCGACCTCGTCCACAACGGAACATTTCTGAACGATCGTTACGCGCCGTTCATAGGTTATGCGCCGGACATCGAACTGACCGACGACAGCACCCGCCACAAACACGGCCTCGATAAAGCCAAGCGCATGCCCAAACTGGAAGACGTCGCGGCCCGCAACGAGAACGGGATTTCCAGTGAAGCCGACTGGATCAAGCTGGAATCGACTGTGAGCACCAGTCCGGATCAGATCGCGATCATGCCGGGATACCTGCAGAAGGAATGGGTCGAGAACGGCCGGCGGTATTTCCATTACAAAATGGACGCCCCGATCCTGAACCTTTACTCGATGCAATCCGCCCGCTACTCCGTGCGCCGCGACCGCTGGCACGACGTCACTCTCGAAATCTACTATCACGCTGGTCACGAATTCGATCTCGCCCGCATGATGGACAGCCTGAAAGCCAGCCTGGAGTACTGCAGCGCCAACTTCAGTCCCTTCCAGTTTCATCAACTGCGCATCATCGAATTTCCTCGCTATGGTACGTTTGCCGAATCGTTCGCCAACACGATTCCATTCTCCGAAGCGATTGGCTTCATCACCTTTGTCGATCCTAAGACCGTTGATCAGATCGACATCCCGTTTTACGTAACATCCCACGAAACTGCCCACCAATGGTGGGCGCATCAGGTCATGAGCGCCAACGTGGAAGGTGGCACTTCGATTGTGGAAACGCTCGCGCAGTACACCGCTCTCATGGTGATGAAGCACCGCTACGGCCCGGACTCGATGAAGAAGTTCCTGCACTACGAACTGGACAACTATTTGCGCGGCCGGGCCCAGGAGCGCAACGAAGAACCCCCGCTTTATCGCGTGGACGCCAATCAAGGCTACATTCACTATGCCAAGGGATCCATGGTGATGTACGCGTTGCAGGATTACATCGGCGAAGACAACGTCAATAAAGCGTTAGCCGAATTCGTGCAGGCATTTGCGTTCAAGGGGCCGCCGTATCCCACGTCCCTTGATTTGATTGCTTATCTGCAGAAGTACACGCCACCGGAGTTCCAGTACCTTTATGACGATCTCTGGAAAAACATCACGCTGTATGACAATCGTGCGAAGTCAGCGACATATGTTCGGCAGGCTGATGGGATGTATCTGGTCGATCTGGTAGTCCAGGCCAGAAAGGCTCAGGCGGACAGCAAAGGCCAGGAGCATTCCGTGCCGCTGCATGATTACATCGATATCGGCGTGCAGGATGCCGCGGGAAAGTTCCTATATTTACAGCGTCAGAAAATTGAAAACGAGGAAACTGAATTCAAGCTTACCGTCGACACACTTCCGGCCCAGGCGGGAATCGATCCTATCGATAAACTGATCGACCGCAATCCCGACGACAACGTCATCAAAGTCGAGAAGCGCTGATCGATTAACGAATTAACCATCGCCTTGTCGTCCCGAGTGAGGTTTGCGCGGCGCATGCCGCCCCGAGTCGAGGGATCTGCTGTTAGCCCCATCCCTCCTGCGTCCTGCGTCCTGCGCCTGCCGTCCTTGCCCGTCGCGCGCCAGCAGACGCCCTTTCCCTGTGGCCCACTCATAAGTTCCATTACTTAGGTCATCTTGGGAAGCCCCGCTTTTCGGTTCATCATACAGACTGGTTCCCAAGGACTCCGCATGAATATTGATGATCTCCTGCGCATTGCCATGGAGCGGCGAGCTTCCGACCTGCACCTGAAGGTCGGCAACTATCCCCATCTCCGCGTGGATGGCGAACTGATTCCACTGACTGACCAGCCCCGCATCAGCGCCGAAGACATGCTGACCATGGCCTTCAGCATGATGTCGGCGCGGCAAAAGCAGAAGTTCAAAGAGTCCACCGAAATCGACATGGCCTACGGCGTGGCCGGTCTGGGACGCTTCCGTGTGAACGTCTTCCAACAGCGGGGCAATGTGGGATTGGTGCTGCGTGTGATTCCCACCAAGATTCGCGCGTTGGACGAACTTTACCTGCCCAAGATCGTCGAGCAAGTGTGCGACATGCCTCGCGGCCTCATCCTGGTGACCGGCGTAACCGGTTCCGGCAAGTCGACCACCCTGGCTGCCATGGTCGACCGCATCAACTCCAGCCGCGCCGAGCACATCATCACCATCGAAGACCCCATCGAATTCCTGCACCGCGATAAGAAAGGGTATGTGAACCAGCGGGAAGTCGAAGTGGACACACCTAATTTTTCCGCCGCGCTGCGCGCCTCGCTCCGTCAGGATCCCGACGTGATCCTGGTCGGCGAAATGCGCGACGTGGAAACCATTTCCACGGCATTGCACGCGGCTGAAACCGGCCACATGGTGTTCTCCACGTTGCACACCCTGGATGCGGTGGAAACCATTAACCGCATCATCGCTGTATTTCCTCCGCCCGAGCAGAAGCAGATTCGTCTGCAGCTTGCTGCCGTGCTGCGCGCAGTCATCAGCCAGCGCCTGGTCAAACGCTGCGACGGCGAAGGCCGTGTGCCCGCGGTGGAAGTCATGATCAACACCGCCTATATCCGCGAATGCATTTTGGTTCCGGAAAAAACCCGTTCCGTCCGCGATGCCATTGCCGCCGGGACCTCGCAATACGGCATGCAGACTTTTGATCAAAGTTTGTGGGATTTGTTCCAGGCCGGCCTGATCAACTATGAAACCGCCCTGGAGAATGCTTCCAACGCCGACGACTTCAAGCTGCGCATGCAGGGCATCTCTTCCACTAGCGACATTTCCAAGAATGCCATGCAATCTGCCGGCTACGGTGGCCGTTGAGTTTTTCCTCCTGAAGCCTTGAGGGCGCGCCCGCTTAGCGCGCCCATTTTTTCCTCACGCAAGGACTGTCTATTCACTGCCCGCCGACACAACCTTGGAGAGCTGGTGGGAATGGGCGTAGGCGACGCCCTTCGACTCGGGCGCGCCAAACAACTCCGGATGCAGGTAGTAGCCGCGCTCGGATGCGGGCTTGTCCTGCTCGACCACCAGCGGATGCGCCTTGGCATACGCGTCCTGACGAACACCGGTGACCTGCCAGGAAACTTCCACGTTCGGCTTGTCGGTCTTGATGCTGAACTTGCTGTCCTGGATTTTGCTCGCCACGATTGCCTGCGCGAACTGGCCGATCACCGTGAGCTGATAGCGGAAGTCGCCGTTCAGCGCCTGGAACCATGCCGGAAGCTGGACGGTGGCATCGCCACGAATGTTGGTAATGACGTTGCCGGTGTAGATGTTCATCATCTCAGAAGATTCGACGGCAGAGTGGTACAGGTACTTGTCGCCGGGATCGAGAGGGTGGTCGATCTGAAAGTTCTTTTGGCCGTGAACACTTAGGTTTCCGGCGATGTTGACATTCCCCGAGCTGTCAACCGTGAACGGACCGCCGCCGACCTGCAGACCGCCGCCGACCAGGGTTCCGTCAGCCTGGAAATTGCCTGAGGTCCATGCCCCGCCAGAAGGCCAAATGTCGAATTGATTATTGTAGAAGTTCGCAGCCTTATCATTGAAGCTGACAATTTTCGAGAGCCCGACATTCACCGAGATTTCTCCGCCAGACGGTACGTTGAGCAGTGTCATGGACCGGCCCGAGAACACGCCGCCCGCGAGGCTGAAGCTACCGCAAGTGTCGGTGGTACCAAACGCAATGCTGGCGAAGTCGTACGTTCCCGAGCAGCCGCCAATCAACGTGGGGACATTCCCGGTCTTCGTCGAGTTCACCGAGAGCGCTTGCTGCACGTTGACGACAGTGCCTGAGCTGTTTGTAACCTCATACATGGTTGAGTCTTCGATGTTGCAGGGCGTGGTGAACTTCGACACATAGTTCTTCTTCCCCTTGCCGTCGCTGGTTACAGCCTTACAGGGAGAGGCGGGCAATACCGTTGCAAGCGATTCCCCTGATGGGCCCGAAGCGTGACGTGTCGCCACCCCCAGAGACTTGACAACTTCCCCCGATGCGTCCTTCGATTCGATGACTTTGATGACGCCCTCTTGCTGGGCTCTGAGTGGAAAACTGAGGAATGCAATGATCGCGACGATGAGTAACCACAAATAGGTTTTGGGCATGATCGACCCTCCTGTGTGAACTGCAAACGGTGATGACCGCCGGATCGATACGAGACTTTGGGGGAAAAGGCCGAGCGACCGCGGAGGCCTCTCACGAGGCGAGTCTGCGCGCTTCACAGCCGCGTGTCAATGTGAAAGATTTTGCAGCTTGTAGTGTCCGCGGAGGTCCGGCTTTCGCGTTCACGCCGCGTAATTCGCGCTCGCGTGCCGGCACCCCGCGCCGCTCAGCACAAACAGCGCGTGATCGAATCGGGAGATGTCGAAGACCCGGTCAAGCCGGGTGCGCACCAGCACCTCATAGACGAAGTGCGACGGATTTACCAGCTTCAACTGCACCTTATTGTTCGTGGCCCACTGTCGTAACAAAATGAGGGCAGCCAGCCCGCCGGCATCGAGCATTTCCACATCCGACAGATCCAGCATCACAATGCGGGTGTCGTTACCGCAAACCACAGCTTGACGCAAATTTCGGACCTCTTCGCCGCGCACCAGACGTCCCGCGCATCGCACCACGGCCACATCACCGGTTTTTTCCACTTCGATTATCAACATGACTGGCTACCTCTTTTCCCTCTGTTTCTTACTACGGAAATAGACGGCCCAAAGTTCCCGCTGTCACCAAAATGGTTGTAAAAAGAAGTAAATGAACCGGATTCCGTGAATGCGGAATGAACGTCGTATTACAGTAAGGTTAATCATGGCGTTTGCACGTCCCAGGAAGGTTGATTCTGAACAGGAACTCTACCAGTACGCGCTGGGTGCGCTGGGCCGGCGGATGCGCTCCATCGCAGAACTGAAACGATTGCTGCGGCCGCGAGTGGATGCGGACACCGAATACGGACAAACGCTGGTAGAGTTGGTGATCCGCAGATTGAAGGACCAGGGATATCTCAACGATTCGAAGTATGCCGCCGCATTTTCGACGTTCCGCCGCGACAACGAAAAGTTTGGACGCATGCGGGTGATCACGGACTTGAAAGCCAAAGGCGTTCACGGCGAAGTCATCGAGAAGGCGATTACGGATACTTACAGCGAAGTGAACGAGGAACAGCTCGCACGCGAATACTTGCGGCGTAAGCGCCTCCAAAAGCCGAAAGACCAGAAACAGGCGGCCAGAATTTTCCGGCAGCTGACCCGGGGCGGATTCGGAGCGAAAACGATTTTCAAGATTCTGAAAACCTGGGATGTGGAGGAAGAGGCACTGAGCGCTCTGGAAAATGAAGAACCTGCCGGATATTGAGCAGATGGTCGACCTTTCGCCATCCGCGTTTGGCAGGCAAGTTGAACATCCGCCGCAGAGTCACAGAGACACAAAGACAGATGGGATAGCAAGAATCTCTGTGCGTCTGTGATGAAGGGTTTGCGTTGCCGGCGGAAACTGAGCCATACTCGGACAATCACTCGTACTCACATTAGGAGAGACCACATGAAATTGCACTTCACGAAACTGTTGGCAGCGATTCTACTCAGCTCGGCCACCTTGATGTTCTCGCAAGTTGGAACCGACGTCGAGAAAGGGACCAAAACGACCGGGCACGATACCAAAGTAGCCGCCCAGAAAACCGCAGCGGGCACAGAAAAAGCTGCGGATAAAACCGGAGACGCAACTACCAAAGCGGCCAAAACGACCGGGCACGATACCAAGGTAGCCGCCCAGAAGACCGCAACGGGCACAGAAAAAGCTGCGGATAAAACCGGAGACGCAACTACCAAAGCGGCCAAAACGACCGGGCACGATACCAAGGTAGCCGCCCAGAAGACCGCAACGGGCACAGAAAAAGCTGCGGATAAAACCGGAGACGCAACTACCAAAGCGGCCAAAACGACCGGGCACGGCATCACAAAGGGCGTAAAGGCCGTCGGCCACGGAGTAAAAACGGGCGCGGAGAAGACCGCGGACGTAGCCAAGTAAACGCGTCCGTGCAGACGAGAACGCCGAGGACACGTTGCTTTGCGGCGAGGGGCAACGGCCTCGGCCGTTTTTTGGGTGCGCCCCCCTAGCGCCTGACACTTGCCTGCCTTCAGGCATACAATGAACCAGCACCCCCGGGTCCGCTATGGCTACCTTGCCTGACGATCTCGCGCAGCTCAAAGACGACATGGTCGCGTTTGTGGAAGGCCACGGCATCCGCCCCTTCCCCGGCTTTGTCGATTATGAACAGGTTCAGTGTGTGACCTGGAAGCCGGAAGGAAATGCCGATGGATGGAAGGACTTCGTCGAGCTGGCCAAGGCCGCCGACGCGCCCTTCCTGATTATGGATTCCTGGCGGCTCGAACGGGAGGAGCTGGATCTCATCCTCGAGCGGCTGAGTGATGCCACTTTCGCCAGCGATGAGGATCTTGACGATGCTCGCTGGCTGCGTACGTATGTCGGCAAGGTGGGCTTCGTGCAGCTCGGATTCGCCTACCAGGGCGTGGTGATGATCTATGAGGCATCCACTGCGTGGTACGAGCGCTACCAGAACATCCTCGAGATGGCCGACGATTTCTCCGGCATGCCAACCGACGGTCTGGACCGGGATGACGAGATCTGAGAAACTCCCCGTGTGCTTACAGTGTCCTTGGTGATCGGTAGATGCGATGGACTCCCAGGCCCGCCGACGCAGCACAGACCGGACTCCTCGCAGCGGAATTACGCGCTAACGGCGGGATAAGCCCCAAGCAGTCGCATCTTGCCACCACACTGGCCCGCCTCCTGCTGACGCGCGGCATCACTGATCCCGAAGCTGCCGAACGCTTTCTTGCGCCATCCCTTTCTCATCTTCACTCACCGTACTTGATGACTGGCATGAAGGTGGCTGTCGAACGTATTGAGGCCGCCATCGAACGCAAGGAAGGCATCCTGATCTACGGCGATTACGATGTCGACGGCACCACCGCCATCGTCATTCTCAAGACCGCCATCGAACTCTGCGGCGGCGCGCCGGACTTCCATGTGCCTCATCGCATCAAGGAAGGCTACGATCTGCGCGGCGATGTGATCGAGCGTGCCGCGGCGTCAGGGATTCGACTGGTGATCAGCGTGGACGCCGGCATTCGCGCCTTCGCCGCCGCCGAGACTGCGCGCCGCGCTGGAGTGGATCTGATCGTGACTGACCATCATCTTCCCGGACAAGACGGTGTCCCCGTCGCGCGGGCGGTGCTGAACCCGAACCAACCCGGATGCGAATATCCCTGCAAAGCGCTTTGCGGCGCCGGAGTGGCGTTCAAGCTGGCGCAAGCGCTTATGGAGCGGCGGCTCACGGGCCGCGATCAGACGGCGCTGCTCAAGTCGTTCCTGAAGATCGTGGCCATCGCCACCATCGCCGACTCGGTTCCTCTTACCGGTGAAAATCGGGTGTTCGCCAAGCTTGGCCTGGATGCGCTGCGATCGGCGGTGAATCCCGGACTCAAGGCCTTGCTCGAAATCTCCCAGGTCGCGGGACGTCCGCTCACTACCGGGGAAGTGGGCTTTCGGGTTGCGCCGCGCATCAATGCCGCCGGACGCATGGACGTCGCCGCCGACGTCATCGAGTTGTTCAGCACGAAGGATTCCGCTCGTGCCCATGAGATTGCCGACAAGCTCGATAAGCTGAACTCTGAACGACAGGAAGAAGAGCGGCGGATCCTGGCTGCCATCCATGCGCGGTTTGAGGAAGAACCGGCGCTGCTGGATTCCTTCTGCCTGGTGATTGAAGGCGACGGCTGGCATCGTGGCGTGATCGGGATTACGGCCACGCGGGTGGTGAAGCGCTACGGACGTCCTACGCTGGTGGTTGCCCGCGACGGCGACGAAGCCCATGGTTCAGGCCGGTCGATCCGGGCGTTTCACCTGCTGAATGCGCTGGAATCCTGCGCCGAGCTGTTCACCCGGTTTGGCGGGCATGCTCACGCCGTCGGCTTCTCCATGCCCGCGGAGCGCTTGCCGGAGCTGTGCACGCGACTCGACGCTTATGCTCGGGCTCGCCTCACCTTGGCGGATTTCGAACCGATCCTCGATGTCGATGCCGAGCTTCCACTCGACGAGGTGACTCCTGAACTGTTTCACGTCTTGCAGAGGCTGGAGCCGTTCGGCGTTGGCAATCCTGAGCCGGTCTTCGTGGCCCGTAATGCTCGCTTGGTTGCTCCGCCGCGAATCATGAAAGAGAAGCACGTCAAACTCAAACTGGCCTGGGACGGCGACGAGGAAGAAAAAAAAAAGCTTGCCGCAGTGGCGGTTGCCATGACGCCGCGCTGCCATCCTGATTCGGCCGCGATTCGGCGTTCTGACCGGGATCCCTCGGGACTGAGAACCGGAAACGGCCGGAAATCCGTCACCCACACCGCCCTCGGCTGGCACATGGCCGAACGGATTCAGCAGGCCCAGGTTCTACCCGGCGACGCGCTCGATATCGCTTTCTCGGTCGGCCTCAACGACCATCCCGACTTCGGCGGGCTGGAGTTGTCCCTGCGCGATTTCCGAAAAAATCAGTAGCTGAGATCGCGTCAGCCTCAGAAGGACTCCTTTTCGTGGCGTCCATCCGGTTTGGAATGCTCCCGGTCCGTACCCCTTTTTCGTGGTATACCCCCCTCCCCTCGGTCTAGTGGAATCATCAAGTTGCGGACTTTTTGCCCGCAAAATCTAGATTCGATTGGGGTTAGAGGTAAAATCTAGATTCTTAATGGGTTATACCATAAACAGCTTACTTTTCCCCAAGATATAAAGCGCCTCAGCGTGGCCCGACCGACCCCGATGGTGCCACATTCCTCCGCGCACTTTGCGAAGGGTGGGATTCCACAAGCCTCAACGGTCAGGACTTGATTTGCTCTAACCACCCCCTCCCCACCGGTCTAGTGGAATCATCAAGTTACGGAGATTTGGTCCGCAAAATCCAGAGCCGATTGGACTTAGGGGTAAAATCTAGATTCTTAACGAGTTATACATTAAGAATCAGTGTTAAGTAACAGTTATACACTGATGATGGCGGTTTGCCAGGACGGAGTCAAGAGGAAAAGCTGTGGGGCGGGCCGGGCGGGGAACTAGTGGTGATGGACGACGGCTGAACTGGCCCCAGCCTTCCGCCAAAAACGTGGAAGGCTAGGCCACCGGCCCCTACGGAGTCAGTCGATAGACGAGGCCGCAGCCGTTATCGCCCTGGCAGGATTGCACCTTCGAATTGCCGCCGGCGGCGGTTGTCCCATACAGGTTTCCTCGCTTGTCGAACACGATCCCCGTTGGACTCCAGCCGCCGCTACCCCCGTTAAAGCCAAAGAGGACACCCTCGGTCCACTTCCCATCGGCATGGGGCGTTAACTTGTAGACGTTGCCGTAGCCTTCTCCAAAAGAAGTGGTGCCGTAGAGGCTGTCCCCTGGTCCCAGGATCGGGGCCATGTAGGGTTCGTCCCCCTCAGTAATGCTGTTGAAGGTCCACAGCACGGTTTGGCGCCACTTACCGCTGTTATCACGAGACAGCTTGAACACAACACCGCATCCTCCGCCGTAGCAGTTGAAGTCGCCGCCGAGGACGGCTGCGCCGTAGAAGGTTCCGTGATGGTCGGATGTCAGACCTCCATAAGGAAATGCTCCGTCGGCTCCGCCGGTGAACTTGTGCAGCACCGTCTCGGCCCACACGCCGTCCTTGTGGCGTGTCAACTCAAAGGCAACGCCGCAACCGTAGGAGCAGTAGTTAAAGTCGCCGCCGGACTCGGTGGCTCCATACAGCCTCCCTTCCTGATTGCGAAACACACCAGCGGTGGGGTTTGCGCCGTCCTTGCCGCTGAAGCGGTACAGAACCCCCTCGGTCCACTTGCCTCTTAGTCCCGGTGTGAGCTTAAAGACCACGCCGCAACCATTGCGAGCCGAGCAGCGGCCGGTAAGACCGCCGGAATAGGTTGTGCCGTACAAGTCTCCTTTTCTTCCGAAGGTCAGGCTTCCGAACGGATCGGAACCGTCGTTGGTGGTTCCGAAAGAATGGAGTATAGTGTGGCGCCACTTGCCATTCTTGAGGGGTGTAAGCTGGAATACGGTGCCTCCGCCATACAGGCCGCCAGCCTCTGTTGTGCCATACAGATTGCCCTTGAGGTCGCGGACCAGCGCGCCTGACGGGTTGAACCCGTCGGAATCGCCGGTGAAGCGATGCAATATTGTCTCGGTCCACTTGCCTTCCGCATCATGGGAGAGCTTGAAGACAACGCCGCAGTCCCCCCAGCCACAGTTGTTGATGCCGCCATAGAGCGTGGTGCCGTAGAGGTTTCCGGTCGAGTCGATGATCACGCCGCTTTCGGGAACCATGCCGTCGCTGAAGTCGAACTCGTGCAGTACGCGTTGGGTAGCTGCCCTGGCCGGGGTGGTTGAGACCATGAGCCAGAGCGTAATCAGGCCCAGAATAACGATCGGCGTGTTCCAAGTCTTTGCCTGCTTCATAGAAGAAGCCTCCGTCAGGAACGTAAATCGCCAGCGGCTTGAGCGCTGCTAACGACGGCTGAAATCGTACTCCTGCTGGGTTGTCTGGGGAAGTGATTTCTCGCACGAACCTCCGTGACGGATGGGTGGTCCACAAGCCGGCTTTTGGCTTGAGTCGGGCAGTTCACGGCTGGGCAGAGTTTCCCCGCGGCTCGCTCGCGCTTTCTCGCGGTCCACTTCGGTTCAATCTCGATGCGCCCTTCACAACCCGTGGCGCAGTGCCGAAAACTGCACCCACTCCCAGTCCTCGGCTCGTTCGCACGGTCCGCGCTTCGCTGGATTGCAATGGATATGGCGAAGCTCCTCCAGCTGGAACCCTGGCCCGCCGCAAACCATGTAGGTACTTGTGTTGGCCGTTTGACGCATTTACATTGACTTCAGCTCTCGGCGAACGGGATAATTCTCGCGACTTTAATCCTGCATCTCAGGAGAGTTCTGTTATGGCAACCCTGCCACAACCGCCAGAAAGCAGCGGTGAGTCATTCCGGATCATTCTTGAGCGAGAGACTGATGGCCGCTGGTTGGCTGAAGTTCCCGAATTGCCCGGTGTCATGGCATACGGCAAAGATAAGAACGATGCTGAAGTTGCCGTGACTGCTCTTGCTCTCCGCGTCATTGCTGATCGTACCGAGCGAGTAAAAAGACCTCCGAAATCCATCCGCTTTCTGTGAGCACATGGCCTAGCAGTAAAGCTAGTCGCGTTTATGCTGCCCTTCTTCGTATCGGCTGGAAACCGAAAGCGAAGAAAGGCAGTTCTCACATCCAACTCGAAAAGAGTGGATCTCGTGACTACACCTGGGCATGGCATGATTCTGTTGAATTGGGGCCGGTTGCTCTCAAGAAGATTGCGAAATACACCGGTTTGACTCCTAACGACTTATGACTTTCGCCCCATCCTGAACTACCCCAGTCAAGCGAAGAACAGTGTTGAGTGGGCCACTCCCGTGGCCGTAGCAATTACACTATGCCTAGATGCCGCTTTCCATCTCCCATCTGCGCCGCTGGTTTGCTGCCGCCGCCATCGCTTCCCTGTTGCTGGTGGCGGGAGCCTATTTCTATGCGCGGCATCGGGTACAGAACGCCCTCAAACAGGTTCCCGAGAAGATTGGTGTCGACGTTCAGCAGACGGCCACCGGATTCACCATTTCAAAATCGGAGCAGGGCCGCAGCCTGTTCAAGATCGAAGCCAGCAAGGCGGTGCAATTCAAGCAGGGAAATCGAGCCGAGCTGCATGACGTGACCATCACGATTTACGGGCACGATTCCAGCCGTTTCGACCGGATTTATGGAGAGAATTTTGAATATGACCAGCAGGCAGGGAACATCACGGCGGACGGGGAAGTGCAGATCGACCTGGAGGCCAACCCGCAGGGTCTGCTGAGTCCCGATCAGTCCCCACCCAAGGAACTGAAGGCGCCGATTCACCTGAGAACCAGCGGTTTGGTCTTCCGCCAGAAAACCGGTGACGCGTATACGAAAGAGAAAGTCGAGTTCAGGCTGCCGCAGGCCACCGGATCGGCCGTTGGCGTGCATTACGTTGCGAGCACTACTGTGCTCACGCTGGATTCGCAGGTGGTCATCGACGCCGGCAGCCCGGCTGCGACTCTGCAAGCGGCTCGCGCCACTGTGACTAAGAACCCCAAGTGGATCGTGCTCGATCACCCCGTGGTGGAGAATGCCGGCCGCAGGCTGACCTCCGACGAGGCCACCGTCTACTTGCGCGAGGACAATACGGTAGGCCGGATTCTGGCCCAGGGGAACGTGCAGATCGACTCAGGAGATCCCGCTCGCACGGTGGTGCGATCGGCACGGTTAGAACTGACCCTGGCAGGGCAACCCAACCTGCTGCGCGCCGCGACCTTCACCGGGGACGTCCAGATGGAGTCGGCAGGCCCGCAACCGGCTGAAGCCTCCGCCACATCTCTCCGGCTGACCTTCGGCCCCCGGAACTCGCTCGACAAGGCCCATGCCGAAGATCAGGTCAGGATTTTGCAGCACCAGAATCCGTCGTCGGCAACTGCGCAGGACCTGGAAGTCAACGCTGCGGTGATGGATGTGTCCTTCGCGGCAGGCAATCGCATCAGGAATGCGGAAGCCTATGGGGGCCCATCGATCGCGATTCGCCCCGCCGGGACGAACCTGGCGCGCAGTCACGGGCAGCAGACCGTAGTCAAAGCAACCAGGTTTGAGACTCGGTTCGATCCATCCGGCCAACTGGCTTCGGTGCACGGAGAGCCCGGCGCCAGCATCGTGAGCTCATCCGCAGGGCAACCGGATCGGGTCAGCACCAGCGCCTCGGTGGATGCCGCTCTGCATCCCGGCTCCGGCATCGAATCGATCGTGCAACAGGGATCGGTAGCTTACTCGGACGGCGAACGAAAGGCGTGGGGCGACCGTGCCCGCTACACGCCCGCCGATCAAATGCTGGTGCTGACCGGATCGCCTCGCGCGACCGACGCGAATCTGGCCACCACCGCCCACACCATGCGCCTGAACCGGGCCACCGGAGACGCCTTTGCCGAAGGCGACGTCAAGAGCACCTACAGCGATCTGACGCCGCAACCCAACGGCGCTTTGCTGGCTTCCTCCAGTCCGATTCACGTCACCGCGAAATCCATGACGGTGCATGGCACGTCGGCCAGCGCGCTCTATACCGGAAACGCCCGGCTGTGGCAGGATGCTAATGCCACCGACGCTCCCTCCATTGAGTTCGACCGCAACCGGCGTTCGATGATCGCCAGCGGCTCGGCGAGCCAGATGGTTTCGACCATGCTGGAGCAGCCGGACAAGAGCGGCAAGGTGGTTCCGGTGGCGATTGTGTCGTCGCGGCTCACCTACAAAGACGAGGAACGCCGCGCCCACTTTGAGGGCGGAGTTGTGGCAAAGAGTACAGACCTGAGCATTACCGCCGCGCAGATGGACGCGTTTCTTGAGCCCAGGGGCCCGAGTCCCACGGTTCCAGTATCTCGTTCCGCAGGGAGATTGGACAAAATCGCGGCTTCGGGGCAGGTGGTGGTCACACAGCCCAACCGTCGAGCGACCGGGGAGCAGCTTGTGTATACGACCGATGACGACAGATTTGTGCTGACCGGCGGTCCGCCTAGCATTTTTGATGCCGAACATGGCAAGATTACCGGGGTTTCGTTGACTTTGTTTGGGCACGATGATAGGGTGCTGGTTGAAGGAAGCAATTCCGCCCCCACCGTAACGGAAACGCGAGTGGCACGCTAAATGCATAGTCTGGCCACAGACGAAATCGGCAAATCCTACCGTGGCCGCCGGGTCGTAAATGGGGTCAGCCTGCGGGTGGAGCAGGGCGAAGTTGTTGGTTTGCTTGGACCTAACGGCGCGGGCAAGACTACTTCCTTCTATGCCATTGTCGGCTTGATCCCCCCGGATACGGGGCGGGTTTTATACGACGATGAGGACATTACAGACGTTCCCATGTACCTGCGGGCCCGTCAGTATGGCATCAGCTATCTCCCCCAGGAAGCTTCGGTGTTTCGCAAGCTCACGGTCGAGGAGAACATCCTTGCCGTGCTGGAAGCCCAACCGATCTCCTGGCATGAGCGCCGCGAGCGCATGGAGAAACTGATCGACGAGTTGGGGTTGGAGCACATCCGGCAAAATCGCGGGTACGCCCTCTCGGGAGGGGAGCGGCGCCGGGTCGAAATTGCCCGCGCGCTGTGCATTAGCCCAACGTTCATTTTGCTCGACGAGCCGTTTTCCGGCATTGACCCCATCGCCGTGCTGGATTTGCAGAAGATTATCAGTGATTTGCGGGCCAGCGGGATTGGCATCCTGATCACCGATCACAGCGTGCGGGAGACGCTTTCGGTCACCGAGCGCGCCTACATTATTGACGAGGGTCGAATTTTCCGGCAGGGAACGCCCGAACAATTGGCCAGCGATCCCGAAGTCCGGCGGGTTTACTTAGGCGAGAGTTTCTCGCTGGTGTGAGAACTGGCTATTGGCCGTTAGCCTTTGGCTGGAACCTGTTCCGCGAAGGGCTAAAAGCTAAAGGCCAAGAGCCAACGACGAAGGACGAACGACGGCTTTTATGGTGATGTTGCAACACAAGCTTTCTCTGAGGGTTTCGCAAAGGCAGATCCTCACTCCGGGCCTGGTGCAGATGGTCAGCGTGCTCGCGCTCAACAAGCTCGAGTTACGCGACATGATCACGGCCGAGATGGTCGAGAACCCGGTTCTGGAAGAACTCGAAGATTCCGTTCCGCTTCTCGACGATGTCAACCGCAAGGAAGAGGACCGCGAGCGCCCGCCCGAAGAGAGCCCGACCGCCGCCGCCGAGAAGAAAGATCCGTTCGAAGAGATTGATTTCGGCTCATTTTTCCAGGAATATCTGGATCCCGGTTACCGCAGCCCCGGCGAAATGGAAGAGGTGGAGCGGCCATCCTTTGAGAATTTTCTTTCCCGGCCAAGCAATCTGACCGATCACCTGGTGTGGCAGCTGGGCTCGATTCCGACCCGTCCCGAAGTCCGGGAAGCCGCGGAGTTGATTATCGGTAACCTGAACGAAGACGGCTACCTGATCGCCAGCGACGAAGAACTGCTGGGACTGGCTCCGCCGGCTGCGCCGGAAGCCGATGCCGCGGTGGTTGAAAACGTGGTGAAGGAAGCCGTGGCTCTTGGCCTGGAATCATTACTGCCTGGGTCGGAACCGGATGGCCCCGCCCCGGCGGTCCAAGCCGACTGGAACGGCACAGCGGCTGTCCTAGCTCCTCAGGAAGAGGTGGCGGTCCCGGAGCCTGAACCCGCCCCGGCCGATATCCCGGCAGTCCCCGCTCCTGCGTTACAACCTGTTTCCCCGGCCAGGTTCAGCGCATCCGATCTGCGCGAAGCTCTCGCGATCGTCTGTCAGCTCGATCCCCCCGGCGTCGGCGCCCGCGACCTGCGCGAATGCCTGCTCTACCAGCTTCGTTTTCATCAGCATCATCTTGAGTCCCAGAAGAATGGCGAGAAGGAAGCCACAGCTCAGCTTCTGAATGATGCCATTGCCATTGTCGACCAGCACCTGCGGGCAGTGCAGAACAAGCAGCTCAAAGAGATGGTCCGGACGTTAGGGCGG
This sequence comes from uncultured Acidobacteriota bacterium, assembly GCA_963715675.1. Lineage (GTDB taxonomy): Bacteria > Acidobacteriota > Terriglobia > Terriglobales > Acidobacteriaceae > DASVWZ01. The sequence continues at coordinate 4,285,925 of OY970265.1, read as the reverse complement.
CCCATGGAAGCCATTCAATCCGCGCTCGACTACATCCGCACCCTCGATCCCCGGCCGGGCCAGCGCTACAACAATGTCCAGCCACGTCTCATTGAGCCGGATGTCGCTTTCATCAAGCACGGAGACGAGTGGCTGGTCCTGATGAACGATGACGATGTGCCGCAGTTGCGGCTGAATCCGGCATACAAGCGGCTTCTGGTCAAGGACAGCAACGACAAGGACACGCGCAACTACGTCAAAGAGCGCTATAAGAGCGCCATCCAGCTGATCAAGAACATCGAGCAGCGCAAGCAGACCATCATGAAGGTTTGCTATTCCATCGTGGCGCGCCAGCAGGACTTCCTGGAACGCGGCATCGACCAGTTGAAGCCCATGATGATCAAGGAAGTGGCGGAGGAGATCGGGGTCCACCCCTCCACCGTCAGCCGGGCCGTGGCCAACAAGTATGCTCACACCCCGCAAGGCGTGTTTGAACTGCGCTACTTCTTCAGCGAGAGCGTGAACGGCCCGGAAGGCGGCGGCACTTCGTTGCTGATCCTGAAGCGGCGCGTCAAGAAGATCATCGAAGAGGAAGATCCCGCCCGCCCGTTGACCGACGAGCAGATCACCCGCATCCTACAATCGCAGGGGATCCAGGTCACTCGCCGCACGGTTGCGAAATACCGGGAGGACATGCGCATCCCGAGTACCCACCAGCGCAGAGTAAAGAAGTAAATGAAGTGCCCGTAACAACCGAACGAACTTTCTAGGAGGGGCGCTGATGAACGTGGAATACACTGGCAGACACTATGAAGTTCCTTCAACCATCCGCAAGACAATAGAAACTGGCCTTACAAAAATCCGAAAAATCCTGGGCGACCGGTTCGAAACCAAGGTTGTCCTTTCCCTGGAAAAGAAACGTCATAAAGCCGAGATCACGATTACGCCGCGCAACGGCCCCATCGTCGGACTCGCCCAGGCCGGAGACATGCCGTCGGCGGTGAACGAAGCGATGGAGCATCTGGAGAAGCAGGCGGTCAAGTACAAGACCCGCTGGCGCACCAAGAAGCGCCACAACCACAAGAGCCTGAGCCCCAAGAAGTGGAACGGGGGCGGCGAAGCTCCGCAGGACGAGATCGCGACCGCCGTTGGCCTCAACGAGGAGACCGCCGTCGATGTCGTCGTCCACAAATTTCCCGCCGTGGCGAAGTCGACCGAAGTTCACCTGGTTCGCTCGGAAGATGCCGTCGCCATGCGGCCCATGACGCTGGAAGAAGCAATCAAAGAGGCCCATTTCCGCGACCGCGATGTCTTCGTATTTCGCGATCCCAAGGGCAAAGTCATGATCCTGCACCGCAATCGTGAGGGAAAGATGGAGTTGATCGAGGCGCCATAGGGAATCGGCCATTCGCCGTCAGCCTTTGGCTGTCAGCTTTTACTTTCGAGGCACGCGACATGCGTGCCTCGATTGTTTTGTCCTTGAGTCGCCTGTGCCGGTCACAAGCACTTCTCACCCGATGCCCAAAATGCCATTTTCCCGTTGCGGGGATGCCGGTTCGTGAATACACTATCAGTCGGCCCGCCCGGGCTGGATTGCGGAAGCCAGGATAAGCCACCGCGAGAAAGAGAAGATATGAAAACCGGAAAATCCCAAAGTACTTTCTTGAGAATTGTGATGCTCGCAACGGCGGCCGCAGCCCTGACCACTCTTGCAGGGGCGCAAGATACACGAACCCTTCCTTCGGTCTCCATCGCCGGGACAGGTCTGGTTCACAGCGCGGCGGGCAGCACGTCTCAGAACCAGCGCCGGGTTCCGCCGTCCACCCACTACTATTCCTTCTGTCCCAAGAGGACCTGCCTGTATTATGCCGGCGACTTTGATACCAACAGCCGGAACTTCAACGCGCTGACCGATTACGACAACCCCGGAAACGGCATCACCGATGTCGAAGTATGGGTGGGAATCAAGCCAACAACCGACGTCACCATCACCGGCGCCTCGGGCAACTACCTCACTAACAACGCACAAGTAGGCATTAACCCGACTCCCTTTCTGGTGCGAACGGGCGTCTCCGCTGGTAATGGCGGCAAGCTGGTTTGCACCAGCGGCGGCGACGCGGCTTTGTCATTTTGGCAGATACAGGGCGACTTCTACGCGGTCAATTACTACATTGCCAAGCTTACCAAACCGTGCCATCTCAAGGCCGGGAAGAAGTATTATGTGGACCTTACGCCCCAGTACAACGACAGCAGCACTTTCGGCTACCTGATGGACGAGGAAGACCATCCACCGCTCAACCACGTGGGATGGCACAACGACCTCGATGACTCCTACTTTAACTCCACTACTTACGGTGCGGTCTACGAACCGACTTGGGGTAGCTCGGGGGCCTGCAGCGGTTTCGGCTGCGACGAGTTTTCGATCGCTCTGACGGGAAAAAAGAGCAAGTAGGGAACCGCTCTCGGGGCAATTTCCGATCTGCCTATCGAGCGCCAGTGCGCCGCCGAGCATGGTGAATCATTTAGAATGAGATTTCCATGCTCACCGGCTCTGAGATTCGCCGCAAATTCCTGGACTTCTTCGTCCAGAAAGGGCACCGCGAGGTGCACTCGTCGTCGCTGGTTCCGGCGAACGATCCCACGCTGCTATTCACCAATGCGGGGATGAACCAGTTCAAGGACGTCTTCCTGGGACTGGAAAAGCGCGATTACAACCGGGCAACCAGTTCGCAGAAATGCGTCCGAGCCGGCGGCAAGCACAACGACCTCGAAAATGTCGGCTTCACCAACCGCCACCACACGTTTTTCGAGATGCTGGGAAATTTTTCCTTCGGCGATTACTTCAAGAAAGATGCGATCGCTTACGCGTGGGAGCTGATCACTTCGGCTTCATGGTTTGGCATAGAAAAAGACAAGCTGTACGTAACGATTTTCAACGGCGAAGGCGGCGTACCCCGCGATTCCGAAGCCTATGATCTATGGGCTGCGCAGGGGGTTGCGAAAGATCGGATTTTCGAGTTCGGCGCGAAAGACAATTTCTGGCAGATGGGCGACACCGGCCCTTGCGGCCCATGCAGTGAGATTCACTACGACATGGGAGCGATCGCGTCCGACCGGGGACATACCGATTGCAAGTTCGGCTGCGATTGCGGGCGTTATGTTGAGATTTGGAATCTCGTGTTTATGCAGTTCGACCGGGACGGCAGTGGGAAGCTGAATCCGCTGCCCAAGCCGTCGATTGACACGGGCGCAGGGTTGGAGCGGTTGGCTGCGGTGCTGCAAGGCAAGATTTCGAATTACGACACGGATTTGTTTACGCCGCTGATCACGCGGGCAGCGGAGTTGACGGGTACGTCCCTAACGAGAGAATTGGAGAAAGAAGCGCATACGAAGTCGGCGGCTTCGTTGCGGGTGATCGCGGATCATTCGCGTGCGGCGACGTTTCTGATCTCTGATGGAGTCCTGCCCGCGAACGACGGCCGTGGGTACGTATTGCGCAAGATCATTCGTCGAGCGATCACTCATGGGCGGCTGCTGGGACAGACGAAACCGTTTCTCCACGAAATGGTTTTCGGAGTGCGAAATCTGATGCAGGATGCGTATCCGGAGCTGCGGGAGACGGCGGAGGACGTTTCAAAAACCGTTCATGCCGAAGAAGCTCGGTTTGCACATACTCTCGACCTGGCATTGAGTATGCTCGAACAGGAACTGTCTCACGCGAAATCCGAGGCAGCCCAAAGCGATAAGTTGGGAGCTGCGGTCGAACGTACGTGGAAGAATGCCGGAGTTGAAGACGCTGCGCCCGCAGTTCAGCACCTTCCAGTGCTTAGCGGTGCGGTGGCCTTCAGGCTATACGACACGTTCGGCATGCCGCTCGACTTCATGCAGGACGCAGCTCGCGACCAGGGAATTGCGTTCGATCAGGCTGGTTTCGACCGCGCGATGGAAGAGCAGAAATCCCGTGCTCGTGCTTCGTGGAAAGGCGCGGCTAAGCAGACGGCGAACCCTGTCTATCAGAAACTGCCGAAGTCGGATTTCGAAGGCTACCGCCAGACTCGCTCCGATGGCTGTGAAGTGCTCGCCATCATCAAGAACGGTCAGGGGGCACTGGAACTCAAGCCGGGCGATGAGGGCGAAGTCATTCTCGATCACACGCCGTTTTATGCCGAATCCGGCGGGCAGGTTGGCGACCGCGGATGGTTCTACAGCGACGATCACAATACCGTCGTGGCCGACGTAAAGGGCTGCTATTACCCGATTCAGGGCGTGCGCGCTCATCAGGTTGTGGTGAAATCCCACCCGGGGACGTCAAAGTCCCCACGTCTCGAAAACCGCGAGACGTGGGGCACCCTCAAGGTCGGCGACAAGATTGATGCCGTCGCCAACACCGACATTCGTCAGTCGACGATGCGTAATCACACGGCCACGCATCTTCTCCATGCCGGGCTGCGCGAGGTGCTGGGCAAGCATGTGAAGCAGGCGGGATCGCTGGTCGCGCCCAATCATCTGCGCTTTGACTTCTCGCACTTTACCGCCGTTGAAGACGAAGAACTGCAGGACATTGAAGACATCATCAACAAGGAAGTTTTGCGTAATCAGAAAGTCGAAGTCATCGAGAACGTGCCGATCGATGCTGCGGTCAACGAATATCACGCCATGGCGCTGTTCGGCGAAAAGTATGGCGATAAAGTTCGGGTGATTCGCATTGGCGACTTCTCCACCGAACTTTGCGGCGGCACGCATACGGCGCAGACCGGCGAAATCGGGCTGATCAAGATTCTGAAAGAAGGCAGCGTGTCGTCGGGCGTGCGGAGGGTGGAAGCGGTCACCGGCGAGGGATCGCTGCAGCATTTCCGGAGAGACCACGAGTTGGAGAGCTATGTGTCGAGCGTCGTCTCTCCCACCCTTTCCAAGCCCACCCTTTCGCAAAAAGCGCGAAAGGATGGGGCACCTGCGCTTGGCGATGGGACGGAAATAGAACCCCCACGTCTCGAAAACCGCGAGACGTGGGGCACCCAGTTTTCTCCGGCAGAGGCGTTGAAGCTTGAACTCGAAAAGAAAGACGCGGAAATCAAGCGGCTGGCGCGCGAACTCGACCAGGCGCGGATGAAGTCGGCTTCCTCTGGTGCCGCGAACATCAGCGACAAGATCAAAGACGTTCGCGGCGTGAAAGTGCTCGCCCATCGCGCGGACAATCTCGAACGCGCACAACTGCGGACGCTGGTCGATCAACTACGCGACAAACTCGGATCAGGCGTGGTAGTGCTGGGCTCGGCCACGAATGGAAATGTCTCGCTGATCGTCGGCGTGACCAAGGACCTGACCGGAAGAATTCAGGCCGGCAAGGTCGTCGGCAAAGTGGCCGAGAAAGTCGGCGGCAAAGGCGGTGGGCGCCCGGACCTGGCTGAAGCCGGCGGCAAAGATCCAGGAGCGCTGGACGCCGCGCTGGATGCGGCATACGGAGTGGTAGAGGCGTTGCTTACCTAGCCCGTCTGGGCAGCTTTAGGCAAGTTGAAGCTTTCGGCCGGGATGGCGCAGCAGGCAGTTCAGGATTTGGGCATCCGCATGTTCCTTCTGCCCGGTGGCAGGCACTCTTATCAGGCCCTCACTTCCGCGCTGAACCCTGCTATACTCCCACAAATCCCAACTATTTATGGGCGACCGACTCCGGTTCATCGAGCATCGCGGGCAGCGGGTTCTGCTGATCGACTTCAGTCACTGCTCGCGCGATGAGATGCTCATGCTGCTCGCCGACATTGCGGAAACCATCGCCGAGGAGCCGCACGGTTCGGTCCTTACGCTGGCGGATTTCGAGGGAGCTACGATCGATAAAGAGATTGCGATGCGGATCAAGGAAACGCTTGTCTTTGATCGTCCGTACGTGAAGCGCTCTGCCTGGGTAGGGACTCAGGATTTGCCCAAGGTGTTCTACGAAAATTTCAAGACCTTTTCCCAGCGCGACTTTCCCACCTTCAAGACGCGGGAAGAAGCGCTCGATGCGCTGATAAGAGATTCGGCCACCTGACGAGGCAGCTTGGAAGTGACCCGCGCGAGATCCCTCGCCCCGCTGGGGAGAACGCGGGGACGTCGGGATGACGCCAATTGCAAATATTCGATGTGGATTGGTCCCTACCTCAACGATGCTCGCAATAACTCCGTCAGCTTCTGGAAAGCGCGATCGGCTTGCGGTTGGTTGTAGGCCGCGCTATCCGGCGTGGTCCAGCCGTGGTGAGCGCCATCGTAAGTTTCACTTTCGTATTTGCCTCCCCACGCTTCGAGCGCCTGCTCCAGTTTCCTGATCGACTCTTCGGGCATACCTCGGTCTTCTATCGCGTGCCCGAAGTAAAGCTGGGCCGTTACCTTCGGCAGCAGAAGATGCGGGCTGGTCGGCTGATCGGTCCAGAGACTTCCGCCGTGGAAGGATGCAGCTGCTACGATCTTATCCGGACGCGCCGCAGCCGTGCGCACGGCTATGCCGCCGGAGAAGCAATAACCGACGACGCCGATGCCGCCAGGGAATACGCCGTCCTGTTTGGCTAGAAAATCCACGTATGCGGACGCGTCGTGTTCCAACGCGTCTGGCGTCAGCGGACCGGTCAGTTCGGACAGCCGTTTCCTAGTGCGTTCGTCGCCGAAATTCGGCTTGAAGTCAAACAAGGGTGAATGGGATGTGCGGTAAAAGATGTTCGGCATCAGCACCGCGTAGCCCTCGGCGGCCAGCCGCTTTGCCATTTCACTCTGCGCTGGGCGAATTCCGAAAATATCGGTGAGGTGTATTACGCCAGGATGCTGCCGCTGAGCGCCTGGGTGATAAAGAACAGCGTCAGCCGTTCCGTCCGGCGTGCGGATTTCAACCTGATTCTCGATCACTTGGCTTGTCATGTTTGACTTTGGATTCAGGGAATTCGCATTGGATTCAGCGAGGAAAAACTTTAGAAAAAGATGCTTACGCGGCCGGCGAGGCGGTTGTCGTCTTTCTAGCTCCGCCATTTCAAGGTAACCGGACCCGCCAGCGGATGCTTCATCTGTGCCCCGGACCGTTTGGCCTCGAGGTAATTTTCTTTCAGCTGGAAGTACCACTTGGCCGGGCGGTCGGCGTCGTCGATCAGCATCAGGTGCGGATTGTGCTTCAACCCTTGCGATTGCAGTTCCATGGTGCGGCGGTCCTGCTCGACAAACTTGGCGAAGACAAATTTCAGCAGCTCTGGCCCTAACGGCACCCAGCGGAAAATATTCCAGCAGGCGACCACGTCGATGCGGCACTGGTTGCGGGTAATAGGCGTAACCGTTGTCAGGCTGGCGAACCAGTACTTCCCGGCGCGGATGGTTTCGTAACGCATGTTGGGCAGAACAAAGTCGATGGTGGTGGTGATGGCGTCGGCGTCCGCATACATGCGCAGCAACTTGTAAGGCGCGCTGTTGGAGCTGGGGGTGTGGGCGCTCATGCGAAAGCCCATCGGGATGGGCTCGAAATTCTTCTGCTTCTCGTGGATGCTGTGGCGCGAACGCCACCACCATGCCTGGTGAACGAACGGACCGTGGGCCGGGTCCATCAAGCCGATGATGCCGTGGTCCACGGTTACGGGCATGTCGGCGGTGAGGTGCGCGATCTTGTACTTCCCTTCAAATGTCAGCACGCGTGGCGCCGGAACCGGAGGCTCGGCAGGCGCGGTAAACCCCGCTCCCGGCGGAGGCGGGTCAGGAATGAATACCCAGACGTAGTTGTCGTGCTCTTCGCAGGCGTAGCTGCCGGCGTAGATGCGGTCGATCTTCAGTTTCTGGTCCGAGGTGAGCGACGGAATCAGCCGGCACTGGCCGTTGTGCGCGTCGAATTTCCATCCGTGATAACTGCACTCCACCTGAAGACCATCAAACTTCCCGCAAGCCAGAGGCATGCCACGATGTGGGCAGGCGTCGCGAAGAGCAAAGGCTCCTCCTTGCCGGTCACGGCCGAGTACGAGCGGGGTTTCGAGCAGCGTCGCGGAGTGCAGTTGGTTGCGGGTCAACTGGCCGCTGGGCAGGGCGCGATACCAGAAGCCGTAGAGCATCAGGGAGTCGGGCGTCTGGCGCAAGGGGGATTCCGAATCATTCATGGGAACGGGTCAGCGTACCACGGAGTGAGGCCATGTTTCCTTCCATTTTCGCGTTGCCAGGGTTGAATGATCGGCCCATACTTCGGATCGAGGCCCGTTCATGACAAACAAACACGACGAAGTTGAGCCCGGGACAGACCATGGAGAGCATTGGCCGGCAACCGTCGCCTCGCTGGCCGTAGGGGCGGCATTTCTGGCTCTTTGGTTCTGGCTGTTACCGCCGTGGATGGGTTTTCGGGCTGACGCGGCGGGGGCGGCGCGATGGCGCTGGATTGCCGTCGTACCCTCGGCACTTGGTTTTGCGGTGGCCGTGCGGTGCATCTGGGACTTCGGACGGACGGGGCATGGAACGCCGGCACCCTTTGCTCCGCCCCAGAGGCTAGTGGTGGTGGGGTTCTACCGCTATGTGCGAAACCCGATGTACGTGGGTTTCTTCGTAGGATGGGCGGGACTGTGGGTTATCTTCGGACGAGCGAACCTGGCCGCCATCGTGATCGCGATTGCAGGTCTGCTGGGAGTGAACCTTTTTGTGATCTTGTACGAGGAGCCAACCCTGCGAAAGATGTTCGGCGCGGACTATGAGGAATATTGCAGGCATGTCCATCGATGGCTACCGCGTTTGCACCCATGGAGGGACTGAGGTGGGTTAGATCTTGCTCGAATCACGGGTATCCGCGGAACTTTCTCCCATCTTCGACCCAAGCCCGCGCCCGACGCAAAGTTACCTCGCAATCAAGTTGCTGATAATCAGCAACTTACCCGGATTACCTTCGATGGTTCTACTCCCCTTTGGCAGATTGCTCCGGCTCCCCTGCCAGCCTATAATCGACCTACTCTGGTAAGGGTTCTCCGTCAGGTTCCGGGGCAGGTAGGCGCGGAGGTGTCTTTGTGTCCGCGCCGAGTGCAAACCCGGTATGCGAAAACGCCTGCAACTCGCCCTGATGGCAATACCCGTAATCGCGACCTTCCTTTCACTCGCGCCATGCGTGCAGGCAGAGGCCGGTTCTGACACTACCGTGATCACGCCCACCACCGACGACGATGGCCGGACGATCTATGTGAATGAGTCCGTGCCGGCATCGCCGGGACGGCACTCGCAGGCTCCAGCCCAGCGGGATTCGCTGATGTTCTGGAGTACGGTCGAGCACCGCTGGAAGCCGGTTCCTTCCGCCAACGTTCGGGCTGCCCGTTCGGCGGCGGCCGAAGTAAACCAGTACCTGGGATCAAGCGGGGAGAAATCAAACGAAGCTCCCCAGGTTCTCGACCGCGGCCGGGCGTTCCCGCCGCAGGACATCGATTCCGCCATTGACCAGGCGGCGATTCGCCACAACGTCGATCCCAACCTGGTGCGGGCCGTCATCAAAGTGGAGTCCAATTTCAATCCCAACGCGGTGTCCCGCAAGGGCGCCATGGGACTGATGCAACTGATGCCGGGGACGGCGCGCCAGCTGAATGTGTCGAATCCGTTTGATCCGGAACAGAATGTGGATGCCGGAGTTCGCCATCTCAAGCAGTTGATGGAGAACTACGGTGGCGACGTGAAACTGACTCTGGCGGCGTACAACGCCGGCCAGGGAGCGGTGGCGCGCAGCGCCGGGATTCCGCGCTTTGCCGAGACCCGCAACTACGTGAAACGGATCACGAAGTTGTACTACGGCGGCGCAACCCTGGAGACTCGCATGCTGAGTTTCCCGGTGCACGAACCCATTCACGTGGAACGGGATGCCCGTGGCCTGCTGCATATCAGCAACACCGACTGAGAATCCGGGCATCGTAAGAGTGAACAGGTAGTCAACCAGGGCGATTACGGGCAATTAGATTGAACCGTTTGCATCGAAGTCTGGGCATGGCGCGCCTCAGTGCGGCCATTGTGCTGCTGATCGCCGCGCACGCGCACGCGCGCGCGCATAAGCCGGTTTCATGGGCGAATATGCAGTTCGCCGCGGCCACCCGGCTTCAGGAAACGCTCGAAAGCCAGCCTGTCGCGGACCGCTCGCGCCATGACTACCAGCGGGTCATCGTGGCCTACCAGCGCGTCTATTCCGCCTCCCCGACCTCCAGCAAAGCCGATCCCAGCGTCATGGCGAGTGCGCAACTCATGGAGGAAATGGGACGGCAGTTCAAGGACGACGATGTGCTGCGGTCGGCCATCGAGCAGTACGAGTTTCTGCGCCGCGAATATCCCGGCAGCAAAGGCCGGTTCGACGCGTTGTTCCGCATTGGCGAAATTTATCACGACGACTTGCACGACAAAGCGAAGGCGGATGAGACATTCCAGGAATTCCTGCACCGCTACCCTGGCAACCCGCTGGCGGCGGAAGCGAAGAAAGCGCTCGCCGAACCCGTGCAGCAGGCAACCCTGCGTGGCAAGGAACCGCCCAAGACCAAGCTGCCGGCAAAACAGGCGGAAGCCGATCAGAAAGGCGCGGACGAAACTTCCAGCGACGACGCTTCCCCAAGCGAGGCCGCTGATGAACCCGTGAGCACAAAGAGTTCCCGAGTGCTTGGAATTCGCCACTGGTCCACGCCCGATTACACGCGGGTGGCGATCGATCTGGAACAACCGGTGAAGTATCAGGCGCAACGCATCGAGAACCCGGACCGGATTTTCTTTGACCTGTACGGCGCCAGGCTCGACCGCAAGCTCTACGGCAAAAGCTTCGAAGTCGACGACGGCTTCCTGAAGAAGATCCGCATCGCCCAGTATGCCGCTGAGCGTGCGCGGGTGGTGCTGGATCTGGACGAACTGACCGACTACCGGGCATCGATTGAAACCAACCCTCCGCGGCTGATTATTGACATTCGCAACCAGCAGTTGGCAAACCCGCCAGCGGTGAAGGAAGCATCCTTGGTGAAGACGGACGCTGCCCCCGCAAGCCAACGGACAGCGCGCCCGAAGGCTACAGCTGCGGCACCTTGTCTTGCGCGGGACTCAGATGATGATTCCGACCCGTCGGCCGGCTGTGACGGAGACTCCAAACCTGCGTCAGAAAAGACCAAGGCGGACTCGCCAGTGCTCAAGAGCGAAGCCACACAGCCGGCCAAGAGCGTCGTGGTTAACAGCAACGGGGTAAAGAAAACCATCGTCGACGCGGAAGACGATGACCCGACCGTGGCCAAGCTCGATCCGCCGGACGTTCCCCCGGCCCCCAAAGCTCCCGCGCCAGAACCGGTCAGTAAAGCCTCGACGAAGAAGAACCGGCGCCAGGCTCCGTCCGATGCTTTGGACATTCACGAAGCTCAGCCTACCGCCAACGGCGACCGCTCGCTGATCCGCGCGCTGGGACTGAAGATCGGCAAGATCGTCATCGACCCGGGCCACGGCGGGCACGATACCGGCACCATCGGCCCCAACGGTCTGGAGGAAAAAGATCTGGTACTGGATGTCAGCCTGCGGCTCGGCAAGCTGCTGGCGTCGCGGCTAGGCGCACAGGTCGTGTTCACCCGCAAGGATGACACCTTCATCCCGCTGGAAGACCGTACCGCCATCGCCAACCACGAATCTGCCGATCTTTTCGTTTCCGTACACGCCAACTCCAGCCGTGATCCCGACGCCCGTGGCGTGGAAACCTATTACCTCAACTTCACCTCGTCTCCGGATGCGCTGGAGGTAGCGGCACGCGAAAACGCCGTGTCCGAGGAGTCGATCCACGAACTGCAAGACCTGGTGAAAAAGATCGCCCTCAAGGAAAAGATCGAAGAGTCGCATGAGTTCGCCGGCGACGTCGAGTCCGCGCTGCACGCGGGACTGGCCGTCAAGAATCCGGGCCTGCGCGACCGCGGCGTCAAGAAAGCTCCATTCATCGTGCTGATCGGCGCCAATATGCCGTCCATCCTGGCGGAAATTTCCTTCGTCAGCAATCCCGGCGACGAGCGCCGCCTCAAGACTCCCGAATACCGCCAGAAGATTGCCGAATCCCTTTATCGCGGCATCGCCAAGTACGTGAACGGCCTGAGCGGCGTAAAGCTGGCCAGTAAGATCGACAAAGGCCAGGGGCAGTAAGACAGCAGCCATCCCGAATATCGAGTCCGTGGCGGCAATCCGATGATCTAGTTAACAACAATTACTTCCGGCTTGCTTTTTAAACGGGCGCAATCTCCTGCGGGTTGCATGTTCCGCCAACATTGGCTCGCCGTTAGCTGGCGGAGAGTTTTGGGCCGCGCGGGAGTTGACCCAGTTCCAGCGGCCCAAAGCCGTTTGCTTGCGCAGCGCAGAGATGGCTGCGCTATTGCACTTGCGTTCCTTCGGGTGGCCGCATCTGTGGTAGCTCGCGAAGTCTTTCGATTCCCATGGATTTAGGCTGCCCGTGCTCGACCGGGTGAAGATACTTGCCCTTCTCGTTACCGATTTTCTCTACTTCCACACTCATCGGATGCGCCTTGGCGTAGGCGTCCTGGCGAATGCCGGTGACCTGCCAGGAAACTTTCACCTTGGGCTTGTCAGTCTTGATGGTGAAATGACGATTCGCTTCGAGCGAGTCCTGGATCGCATTTACGTGTGAAGTGAGTCGGTCGATCCGCGCCCGCTGGATGGTGTTTTGCTCTTGCTGAGCACTAATCTGCTTTTGCTGCTCGTTGATCTGCGCCTGTTGAGTCCGGATTTGTTCTTGCTGTTTGTGGATCAGCGCCTGCTGTTCTTTTGTCGCCTCGATCAGCAGTGCGGTGAGGCGGCCGTAATCGACACTCTGGGCGTCCTTGCCGTTCTTCTCCCAGGTAACAACCTCAGGAACCACCGCGCCGACCTCTTCGGCAATCACGCCCACTTCGTGTTTGCCGTTCGCCTTCAGGTCGTAGGAGACGCCACGAAGCTGTTCGACTTTCCCGAGCGCGCCGTGCAACGTTTGGATATTGGTCTTCCAGCGGCGCGAGCTGAACGTTGCCCAGCCATCACTGAGCGGATGGCCCGCGCCTTGGGCGATGGTGAGAACATTGGACGGGGTCACCGTCCCGATGCCAACCTTTACCGCGTACTGGCCGGTGCCCCCGAGTACCAAGGCGTTACTCTCGCCGACCACGGCATGAGCGCCGATCGCCGTGGCGTTACTGAGGCCGTCGACGGCAGGGGTACAGTCGTAACCGATACACGTGAGGTAACTGCCCGTTTGATTGGAATCGAGAGCGTACTCACCAACGGCGGTGTTGTAGCCGCCCGTGGTGTTGTAGTTGAGCGCGTCGTAGCCGGTGGCGGTGTTGCCGCCGCCCGTGGTGTTGTAGTAGAGCGCCTGAGCGCCGCTGGCGGTGTTGGAACCGCCCGTGGTGTTGGCGGAGAGCGCCAGACTGCCGCTGGCGGTGTTGGCAGCGCCCGTGGTGTTGGAGTAGAGCGCGCTGAGTCCGCTGGCGGTGTTGTAGCCGCCCGTGGCGTTGGAGTAGAGCGCGTCGTAGCCGGTGGCGGTGTTATAGAAGCCCGTGGTGTTGGAGTAGAGCGCCTGCGCGCCACTGGCGGTGTTTTGGTAGCCAGTGGTGTTGAATCGGAGCGCAGCGTAGCCAGTGGAGGTGTTGAGGCTTCCCGTGGTGTTAGAGAGTAACGCCAAGTAGCCGTGGGCCGTGTTATCGCTGCCCGTGGTGTTGGAGAGGAGCGCCTCGGCGCCACTGGCGGTGTTGTAGTTGCCCGTGGTGTTGTAGGAGAGCGCCTCGACGCCACTGGCGGTGTTGTAGTTGCCGGTGGTGTTGGAGTAGAGCGCGAACCAGCCGCTGGCGTTGTTGTAGCTGCCCGTGGTGTTAATAGCGAGCGCCCGGTCGCCGTCGGCAGTGTTTTCGCTGCCCGTGGTGTTGTAGAGGAGTGCCCCGTCGCCGCTGGCGGTGTTGTGGCTACCCGTGGTGTTGGAGTAGAGTGCCCCTACGCCGCTGGCGGTATTGCCCGTCCCCGTCATCGTGGCGTTCCCCGCAAACCCAAGAAACGCGTTCGCGTAGGAATACGAGCCAAAGGCAAAGGGATTGCTCCCAATATTGAAGCCGCTGCCCGTCACCAAGCCCGTGGCACTCACATTGCCATTCACCGTCTGATTGCCAGTGAAGGTGTTGCCAACGTTCAGTTGCGGCACCTTGGTGGTGTCGAGATTGAGCGTGACGTTGCCGCCCGTGCCGCCCCCGGTCAGGTCAGTGCCGGCTGTTACCCCGGTGACCACTTTGGTGGTGTCCACGTTCAAAGTCACGTTGCCGCTGCTGCCGCCGCCGGTAAGATCCGTGCCCGCCGTCACTCCTGTAATCGTGCCGGTGCCGGGAAACTGCTGATTCGCAGCAAACTTCACCAAGCCAGCGAAGTTGCCCGTACCCTGCACGTCGAGAGTGTACTGAGGAGTAGCAGTGCCGATGCCAACCTTGACTGCGTTCGAGCCTGTGCCGCCCAACACCAGCGAGTTGCTCTGGCTCACCACAGCATTGGCGCCGATTGCGGTGGCGTTGGTGAGATTGGTGGAGTTCTGGTCCGGACCGGACTGGTAACCCAGGAAGCTGTTGTACGTGCCGGTCTGATTAAAGTATCCCGCAGCATAGCCCGTGGCCGTATTCCCGCTGCCTGTGGTGCTGGAGTAGAGCGCCTCGTACCCGTTGGCAGTGTTGGTGGAGGCCGTGGTGTTGGCTCTCAGGGCCTCGTAGCCGCTGGCCGTATTTCCGCTGCCCGTGGTGTTAGAGTAGAGCGCCCCTTCGCCATCGGCACTGTTATCTCCCCCCGTGGTATTGGAGAACAGCGCCTGGACACCGCTAGCCGTGTTGAAGCCCCCCGTAATATTGGAGAACAGCGCCTGAACGCCGTTCGCGGTGTTGAAGACACCCTGGGTGTTGCTGTAAAGCGCCGCCACCCCAGTCGCCGTGCCATTGTAGCCGGAGGTGTTGCTGAACAGGGCGGCCTGCCCCAACCCGGTATTCTGTACTCCCGTTGTCTGGAATCCTCCCCCGGCGATACTTCCCAAAAATGTGTTGGTGCCGTAGCTATCGCCGAAGTTGTGCAGGAAAGGCGAAGTGCCCAGGTTGATGACTCCTACAGAGGGTCCGGTGGTCTGAGGAAGTACAAGGTTCCCGTTATTGATGGTCTGGGTCCCATTGAAACTGTTGCTGCCCAGCGTGGCATACGAACCTGCAGGTTGAAACGAGCCAGCGGAGTAGCCTCCGAGATAGCTGGCGTTCAGATTGGGAACCAGGGTAGTCGAAGTCACTTGCAGCGGTGCCGTGCCCTGGGCCACGGTGGAAATCAACTGGGCTGTGGCGCTGACATTGCCGTTCACCGTCTGATTGCCGGTGAAGGTGTTGGCCGTCCCCAGTTGAGGTACCTTGGTGAGGTCGAGGTTGAGAGTCACATTGCCGTTGCTGCCGCCACCGGTCAGATCGGTGCCCGCGGTCACACCTGTGATCGTGCCGTTTCCCGTACCTGGGAACGTCTGCCCGCTGGCAAACGTGATCTGGCCATTGCTGGCAATGTTCAGTCCCGTCTCCGTGAGGTTGTTTGTGCCTTGGCCGAACAGCAGGTTGAGCGTACTCGCCGGGCTATTGGTGTTGTTGCCCACCGGCTCTGCCTGCCACTGGAAGTTCTGCGCCACGGCCGTCCCCGCCCCGCTGTTGAACACCGAGGACGTCAGCTTCATCGCCTGCGAGTTGTACCCGGTCGAGGACGTTGCCGTTCCCGAGGCTGGCAGACTGAACAAACCGCGCACCGTGCTCGCGCCTTTCACATCTAACGTCGATGCCGGGGTGGTGGTGTTGATGCCGATCTTGGCGGTTGAGCCCGTGCCTTTCTGGAATAGCACCGAGTTGCCCAAGGCGCCGTTGTTGTTGGTCCACAGGGGAACGTAGTTGGTTGTGCCGCTGCCGCTCACCGCAGGTCCAGTTCCGTTGCCGGGAGCGGTCGGACCGTTTGCATCCGGCGGATTAGTGGTTGCAGGCACAGCCGCCCGCACGAAGGCCGAAGCCGGCAGTCCTCCCACCGTTTCCGCGTCCACCGCCTTCATGGCGTAGGGCACGCTCAGGAGCAACGTGCGCGGTTGCTCGGACTGGCCTGAAATCTGCACTCCCAGCCATCGGGCTTCGCCGGAAGTGAACAGTTCGGCAGGCAGGCCGTGGCTGTTGGTCGAACCCAACGTGACCGCGTAATGCCCGGATTTGTCCGGCTGCACATTTTGGGTTTCCAGCCACAGTGGCGCACCGCCTTGTTGGTCCTTATATAAGGCGAAGGTCATACCGACCGTGGCGCTGAGCGGTTTGCCATCCGGGGCACGAGCAATCCCGGAGTAAGGAATCATCTGGGGCACTGTGGTGGAAGAGTTTGTGGTGGTCTGCTGACCGAGCGCAGTCAGCATCAGAGATACTATTACGATTGCGAGACATCCAATACGAGGTTTCATGGGATTCTCTCACTCCTTTACGTGCCAAACTGTATCCATGTGCACTTTCGGTTCGGAACGTGTTGACTGGCCTCATCTCTGGTAACAGGAACCACCCCGCATTGCTGCCCACGCTTCCAGGGCCGGACCACTGTCGCCGATCAGATGGGCCCGTTCATTCAGGTTAGTGAATCTGTATTGCGCCTCCGCATGAGATGTAGTCATCCGCTGAGCATTTATTGCCGCCACTGTATGTGACAACTGCAATTCTGTTGTTGTTTACCCGGAACGACCAACTCCAATCTCCTGGGAAGCCGAGGACTTGCGAGAAAGTTGTGTCCTTTGTGGTCCAGCGCACCGCCTGGTCCACATCTTCACCCCAACATTCGCCTGTCAGGTCGCCTAGTTCGTTGATGCCGTCGGTGTAGCACTTAGCGAACCCACCCTCGGGAATGGGCAGCACAATCGGATTGCTGTAGGTCTTCCTGGAAGATCCGAGCGGTTTCCAGAAGGCGGGAAGCCAAACGCTACCATCCGCCGGTTCGATATCGCCCGAGATTTCCCCACGGTCATTAATGTTGAAGGGTTCCGGTTCCGGGTAGTCCGAGAGAGCAGGAAGCTGCATGAGCTTCCATTTCCCGTTCTGGAGAGGGGTCCACAGGACGCCGACAAATTCACCGTTGTCGCCGCTGCCCTCTCCAACAATCTGCCCAAAGTCATTCACCGCCCACGGATACCACTTCGTGATCACACCAAACCCGGCCGTGTCGAGTTTGTGTATTTTCCATTTTGTGACCAGTTGCCGGTTCTTCCACACGACGGTCGGAGTCCAGACCACGGGAAGCGTCGGAGCACAGTCCAGGCAGCTTTGCTCAACTCCACTCCAGCCGACGATCAGGGTTCCCATCTTGTTCACTCCCTCCGCATAACTGGAGTTGTACGTCGGATAGCCGATATCGGCGAGAGTCCCCAAGTCAACCATGCCGGACTTCTCTGTCCACGCGATCGCGTGCGGACGGTCTTGGTCGGTACTGGCGGAATGTCCGACGATCATGCCCGTGTCCGAGATCGTAATGAGGCCCTCCTCCCAACCGGTCTCCGTCCCCCCCAGCGTGCCGAGATCAATCCACTCTCCCGCATGCCTGCCAACCAGGGGAACGGCCAGGTTGTGGGTGGAGCCGTCGGGCAAATCGCCCTGGGCCACCGCAACTCCAAAATCGTTAACGTCTCCCATGGAAGCCCAGGTTCCGCCCGGGAAAGTCCCGAGTTCCCAGACCTTGCCCTGGCGCGCAACCGCCTGAGCAGCGACCATCGGGTTACTTGGTGCGCCGTCAGCCTTCGGGAGCGAGTTGAATGCTTGATGATGAATTGCGTGTTTACCCAAGCACGGCCCGACCGCTTGCTGCCGTGCCCAGGCAACCGATACAAGACACGAACATAGAATCAAAGCGAGAATAACGATGCGTTTCATAATTTCCCTCCAAGGAAATATCTTGCGAATTGGAGCGGAGGAGAATCCAGAACCAGCCGGTTGACCATCCGCCCCGTTTTCAAGTTGTGTTGCACTGTGCGCGCAACAATGCAGTCGTCCTCCTCACTGGTGAGCAACCATCCAGTCCAGGATCGGCTGCCAAACCAGTCTGTCGGCATCGATCGCGAGGTCCGGAGCCGGTTCTGAGGCCAAGAATGCGGATGGAGCGTGATTACTGGACGCCGCAAACTTTGCCGCTGAAATCACTATTCCATCGTCCGCTCACCCCAAACGGACTGTTGGGATCGGTCCAAAGAATGAATGGGCCTGCGATCTCCAGCTGTCCCGTAGCAGACGCGAATCTGTTGGTTCCGTTCACAATGTTCCCAGTGGCCTTGTAGCTGCCCAAGGACTTCCCAGCGGGCCAGATCACGAAGGCCTCGGGGACTTTATAGGTAAAACTGTCCGAACAGTCTTTGGGTCCGCCCCACGAAGCCGCAGAGGTCAAGCAGACCTTATACTGCCCGTCTTTAAAGATCGAATACCAGCCGTGGGGGTACTCAGTCCCGTCGTTGCCCGACATGCCGCCCTGGAGGAACTCGCCGTCAAGATTGACAAAGATCGGGCCGCCCCATGTGTCGGTAGGAGCGAACTGATTTGAACTGGGCAGGCTGCCTTGCACGAACGCGTGAAATGCCTTGCAGTCCCGTACCTTTGCCTGTGAACCGGGCACAATGAGAAGGACAAGTGCGAATGCTAAGGTGAACAAGAATGTCAATGTAACAACGCTTTTCCGTTTCATGGTCAAAACTCCTCAGGTCAGATTTCGTCGATTTCTTTGATCCTGCATACTGACCTTTCTTCTTTCTTGCGCGACCTTTGCACGTGCCAAGCGTTCTTACAATGGACAGCGTCTGACCATTGCATGGAATCTCCCTGAATTCTCCACCAGCGGAAAAACGCAACAATTCCGCTAACGCCGCGCAATCACAGTCTTTTCAATAGGTTTGTGCTAGACTTTGTGTCCAAGAAGGACGGCACCATGCCTGTCCCAGTCCAATCGCCGCAGCGAATTCGTTTTCGCGACTTCGAATTGAACCTAACTTCGGGCGAACTCCACAAAAACGGTCAGAAAGTCCCTCTCCCGCCCAAAGCCTTCGAAGTGCTGCGCTCCTTGGTTGAGCGACCCGGAAAAGTGGTGACCCGCGAGGACCTGCGAACCCGCTTGTGGGCGGCGGATACCTTCGTCGAGTTCGACGACAGCCTGAACCATGCGGTTAAGAAACTCCGTCAGGCGTTGGGAGACTCAGCCGAGGCCCCTCGGTTCATTGAAACTCTGCCGCGTCACGGATACCGATTTATCGCCTCCACGGATGGCGGCAGCATTCCCGAGGCTGTCCCGAAGCCGCAGCGCCGGTTCCGAGCCCGTCTGCTCGTTTCCGCGCTTGCGTTGTTGGCGCTCATAGCGTTGCTGCTGGCTTACAATGCGGGCGGCTTGCGGCGGCTCATGGGTCACACAGCTGACCCGGCGATTCGGTCGCTTGCCGTCCTTCCTTTGTCGAATCTCACCGGCGACCCGCAGCAGGATTACTTCGTTGACGGAATGACCGATGCCTTGATTACCGACCTGGCGAAGATCCAGGCCGTGAAGGTGATCTCGCGCACCTCGATCATGCAGTTCAAAGACGTCAAGAAGCCGCTCCCTGAGATTGCGCAAGCGTTAGGAGTGGACGGCATCCTGGAGGGCTCCGTGCAGCGCTCGGGCGACCGAGTGCGAATCACGGCGCAGCTTATCCGCGCGGCAACCGACACTCACCTCTGGGCGGAAAGTTATGAACGCGATACCCGCGATGTGCTGACCTTGCAGGCCGAAGTGGCGCAGGCGGTTGCGCGGGCAATCAACGTCGCATTAACACCGGAGGAATCCACTCACCTGGCCCGCGCACGTCCAGTCAATCCTGAGGCTTACGAGGCCTACCTTAAAGGCCAGTCGCATTGGTATTGGCTTTCTCGCGAGCATCTGGACATCGCCCTTGAGTACTTTGAGCTTGCCCTGCAGAAGGACCCCGCTTGCGCCTTGGCCTACGTTGGCGTCGGCAATGTCTGGATGGTACGGAGCGATAACGGATCCATGGCGCCTGGCGAAGCAATTCCCAAGGCGAAGGCAGCCATCGCCAAAGCCCTGGCGCTCGACGACACGCTTTCCGAGGCGCACATCGCACTCGCCAACATTGTGGGACCCTATGACCACGACTGGTCCGCGGCCGAGCGCGAGTTTCGGCGTGGCATCGAACTCAATCCGAACCGCGCCGATGGCCATTTCATGTACGCCGACTTTCTGATCTCGATGAAACGCACGGACGAATGGAACACGGAGATTCGTAAAACCCTGGAACTGGACCCCTTCAACCCATTTTTCCAGTGTTTCTATGGCTGGCATCTTGTGTACCTGCAAAAGTATGACGAAGCCATCGCGCAGTTCCGGAAGGTTCTCGCCACCGTACCGGACTTCTCGTCAGCTCACATGGGCCTTTGGGGTGCTTTCTACAAGAAGGGGATGAATGAAGAAGCCTTGGCGGAAGCCAGCAGGTTCTTTGCAGTTCTGCACGATCGCGAGGTGGTGGACGCACTGACGCGAGGCTACAAGGAGGGTGGCTACGCCCAGGCAATGCACCGAGGGGCGGAAGTACTGGCGGAACGTTCCAGGCGGACCCACGTTCCTGCCGTGCGCATTGCACGGTTGTATGCTCACGCCGGAGACAAGGATGAAGTCCTACGATGGCTGTACAAGGCCTACGATGAGAAGGAAACTCCCTTGAGTCATCTGGGGGTAGCTTGGGATTGGGATTCTCTGCGCAACGACTCGCGTTTCCAGGATCTGTTGCGTCGTGTCGGATTGGCACCCTGACTATCTGTTCGAGTTCGGTTTGCCCGCAAGCGATTCTCCCCGGGTGGTCGGCGAATCGGAAACTGTGCGGTTGTTGGCGAAAGATCGCCGACATTATTATGGAATCATTACACCAACCGCCGAGAATCGTGCCGCCTCAGGAAGGTCAAGAACCGCACCTGAGCTTTGCGGATCGCTGGGGTTCACTCTACCTGAGTTTCTTAGCCGCCTCGCGCAAGCGATAGCCGCGTAACAGGAATGTTTCATCTGCGCGCCGTTGTTCTTGCCGGAGTTCTTCCCGGCGGTAGGCCTGCAGCTGGTAATTCCGGAGACTGTCCAGAACCTCGCGACGGTGACGGGCCTGCCGGAAGCTCTCCCGACGGGTGTCGCGCCAAGCGCTCGCCGCTAGCAGGTCTTTCACCAGCGCGAATTGGCGCTCCCTGGCGGCGCGGCGGCAGAGCAAGTCGAATTGCAGTTCGGAAGCGGCCACCCGATTCTCCAGCTTCCGCAGTTGCACGTCTTCCGCCCGGCGGATTTGGGCTTCCACTTCCGCAATCTGCAACTCCAGCACAGTGACGCGCTGATTGGCGTCTTGCAGCAGAAGCTCTTGCTGGCGCTCTTCGCTCTGGCGAAGTTTGCGAAGCGCTTCGAGAGGAAATCGGAACGCCATTGTGGGTTAAGTCGCGATGGACAGCAGCCGGGCAACGTTGTCGTCCAGAGACACGGATTCGGTGGGCCCTTGTTCCAGAAAACGCTTCAACTCGGGCAGGATTGCCAGAGCCTGGTCGAGCACCGGGTCGGTGCCTTTCTGGTAAGCGCCGATGCGGACCAGGTCCTCTGACGCCGCGTAGGCAGCGAGCAGGCGGCGTAACGATTGGGCCTTCCCCATATGGGGCGGCGCACAAACCGCGGGCATGAGCCGGCTGATGCTGTCCAGAATCCCAATGGGTGGATAGTGATTCTGCGCGGCCAGCTTGCGGTCCAACACGATGTGGCCGTCGAGCAGCGAGCGGGCGCCATCGACCAGGGGATCCTGCTGGTCGTCGCCTTCCATCAGTACGGTGTAGAAGGCGGTGATGCTGCCGTTGGCAAATTTTCCGGCGCGTTCGATCAGGCGTGCCAACAGGGTGAACACCGATGGCGTGTATCCTTTGGCCGTCGGCGGCTCTCCGGCGGCCAAACCGATTTCCCGCTGCGCCATGGCAAGGCGGGTAAGCGAATCCACCACCAGCAGCACGTTCTTTCCCTGGAGGCAAAAATATTCCGCAATCGTGGTGGCCGCCAGCGCCGCGCGGATGCGCAGCAGCGGAGATTGGTCCGAAGTAGAAACCACCATCACCGCGCGTTTTCTGCCTTCGTCGCCCAGGGTTTCCTCAAGAAAGTGACGCACTTCACGGCCGCGCTCTCCAATCAATGCCAGCACCGTGAGATCGGCGCCCGTATTGCGGGCCATCATGCCAATCAGCGTGCTCTTGCCGACTCCGCTGCCCCCGAAAATTCCCACCCGCTGGCCCCGGCCACAGGTCAGAAAACCATCCACTGCCCGAATGCCGCAACCAATGGCTTCATGAATGAGGCCGCGCTCCAGCGGAAGTGGTGCGGGCCCATCCAGCAACCGGTGAGCCCGCGGGCTGTAGGCGCCCAGCGAATCCAGCGGTTGGCCGATCCCGTCGATGACCCGTCCCAGCAAATCATCTCCCACTGCCAATGCCGGCCGCGCTCCCCAGGTTACGACCGAGTCGCCGTAGCGGATTCCCCGTGGCTGCTCCAGCGGCATCGACAGCACCGTGGTGCCGCGAAATCCCACCACCTCCCCGGGAAACATGCGGTCATCGGCAGTCACAATTTCACACTGTTCGCCCACCGAGCAGAAAGGCCCTTCCGATTCCACCAGTTGTCCAATCACCTGCGTGACCCGCCCTTGCCAGCGTAACGTGGAACACGCGGTGAGACGCTCGAAGTACGAGGAGAGGAGGCTGCCCGTCTTCATGGTGAGCCTTGCGGCCGCTGTGCCAGCAGGTCGAACAGGCCTTGCTCAATTTCTTTCAACTGCACCTCAATCCCGAGTTCGGTGGTGCCTAAGGAGGTTTGCAATACGCAACCTTCGCGGCTGACCGCCGGATCTTCCGCCACCTCCGGGACATTCTGGGTATCCATGTGCTGCGCGAAATAGCTGCGGAACTCCGAAACCTGATGGGGATGCACCCGCAGGACGACCTTAGTGCCACTCTCGATCTGCTGCAACGCCAGATGCACGAGGCTGGCCAGAAGCAGCGGATCCACCTGCGCTTCCCGATGCAGAATCTTGCACGCAATGCTCAATGCCAGCTTCACCACTTCGGCTTCCACCTGCTGGTAGTAGGCCGCGCGTTCCCTGGTGAAGCTGGCCAGAGCGGTGCGGATGCTTTCCCGGGCCTGACTGAGTTGGGCATGGCAGTCGGCGCGGGCGCGGGATTCGCCTTCCTGCCGCGCCTGTTCGCGGATGGCGGTATCTCGCCGGGCTTGCTCCTCGGCGGAGTTCTGCGGCAAAGGCTGCGGCGCGCCGCGCACCACCCCCGCGGGCGGCGCAACTTCGGTGTACGCGAAGCAGCGGATCTCAGGCGCGGCGGGCGCCTCCAGGGCGGGCTTAGACGACGTACTCATCTTCATCCGCCCCCAACGTGACTTTTCCTTCGGCTTCCAGCTTCCGCATCACCGCCACCGCCTCGCGCTGCGCTTGATTGACATCGCGGGAGCGAACCGGGCCAAGCACCTCCATGTCTTCCTTCAACATTTCCACGGCGCGAGCCGACATCGACTTGAAGATGTAATTTTTCAGGTCCTCGCCTGCCCCGCGCAGTGCCAGGGCCAGCGTCTTCTTGTCGAGTTGCCCCAGCCATTCCCGGATCCCGGCTTCGGGTACCCCGATCAGGTCCTGGAAGGTAAACATCAGGTTGCGAATACTCAGGGCTACTTTGGGATCTTCTTTCTCAATCGCTTCCAGGATCACCTTGGCTTGATTCGGTTCCATGCGGTTCAGCAGGTCGGCGACCCCCTGAAAACCGGCGTAAGCACGCCGATGCTGTTCTCCCAGCGCTTCCAGGCGCTGGTTCAAGGAAGTGGCAACTTTCTGGGCAATCTCCGGCGAAAACATTCGCAACTGGGCCATCCGCTTGACCGAATCGGCCCGCAACGTATCCGGCAGGCGCATGAGCAGCTCGGTGGCCGGTTTGGCTTCCAGATGAGCCAGGATCAGGGCGATGGTCTGGGGATGTTCGCCGGCCAGGAACCGCGCCAGTTGTTGGGGGTCGGATTTCTGCAGCGAGTCCAGCTTGCCCGCGCTCATTTCCGCTGCCCGTGAAACCTGCACCAGCAGATGACGTGCCCCTTCCTCGCCAAAAGCCTTCACCAGAAGCTTGCGGGCATACTCGGTACCGCCTTGCGCCAGGTAGTCCTGGGTGATGGCCATGCGGTGGTACTCTTCCAGCACGGTGAGCGCGGTCTGTGGGTCCACGTACTCGAGTTCGGCAATAGCTTCGGTCAGCCGCTGCAGGTCTTGCTCGCTCAGGTGCCGGTAGATCTGGCTGGCAATTTCCTCGCCCAGAAGCACCAGCAGGATCGCGGCCTTGGCGGTGCCGCTGATGCTGCGCTGGGGAGCAGTCATGATTTCGTCGTCTCCCGGATCCAGCCTTGCACCAGTCGACTGGCCGCCTCGGGTTCGCTTTTCACCTTGTCGGTCAATTGCTTCTTCAGGGCGGCCGCGTGGCGCGACTGTTCACTGCCGGTCGCAGCTCAATCTCCACCGCCGCGGCGGCGGCCTTGTTGGTGGCAACCACGCGGGCGGGAAGCTCCCGAAACGCTGTCATGAGCTGCTTCTTGACCGGTCGCAGCATCAGGAAGTACACGATGAAAAACAGCGCCAGAATCCCCGCATAGCGCAGCAGCCCCAGCCACTCAACCACAATCTTTCGCGTGGTTTCAAGCTTGCCGGGAGGCGCGACTTTCTCTGCTGGGATCTCCTGGAAGGAGATGTTTTCCACCGAAATCACGTCGCCGCGCTGGCTGTCGATGCCAATCGCTGCTGCCGCCAGTTGCTCAATCTGTTTCAGTTCGTCCGCCGTGCGCTTCTGTCGGGAAGGTTGCTTGGCATCGCCGGTCACCGCATCGTCGACCAAGACTGCGGCGGTGATGCGCTTAATTCGTCCCGGCGGCTGGGTGCTGTGCCGGATGCTTTTGCCGACGGCGTAGGTTTCACTTTCTGAGTGGGAGGATTGCGAGTCATTGTTGACCGCGACGGCTTTGACGGCCGTCGCCCCCGGCAGGTTACTGGCCGTGCCTGGTACTCCTGCGGGCAAGGCTCCGCCCGCGTTCTCATCAGATTTCTGCTGGGTCACCAGGGCCGCGTTCTTGGGATCGTAAACTTCGTCCGTGTCCTCGCTGGTGCTCAGGTCATAGTCCACGTGTACGCTGGCGCGCGCGTGCTCGGCGCCCACCACCGGTTCGAGGGTGCGCAATAGCGTTTTCTCCAGTTGCTGTTCCAGATCGGATCCCGCGGCTTCTCCGTTCCGCCCTCGCGAATGCAGGAGCGGAGTATTGCTGTCCGCGTCGACCACCGTGACATTTTCCGGACGCAGGCCGTCTACCGCGCTCGCCACCAGTTGCGGAATCGCCAGCTGGGCGCGTTCGGAAAGCGTGCCTCCCCGGGTCTTCAGCAGCACCGCCGCCTTCGCCTCCCGCTCCTGCTCGGTAAACAGCGACTCGCGGGGAAACACCAGATGCACCCGCACTCCCTCGACTTCATTCAGAGTCTGTAAGGTCCGTTCCAGTTCGCCTTCGAGCGCCCGCTGGTAATTCACCTTCTCGGTGAAATCCGAGCCGGTCCAGTTGGGCGTGTCAAAAATCTCAAATCCCAGGCGGGCGTTGCGCGGCAATCCTTGCGAGGCCGTCTCCAGACGGCTGGCATCAAGCTGGTCGGCGGGAACCAGCACGCTGGTCGCGTCCGCCGACAACTCGTACCTGATATTCTTTGTCCCCAGGCGGGCGCCCAGGGCCTGCGCGTCGGCCGGTTTCAGCCCGGAATACAACGTGGTGTAGGCAGGCTTTCCCAGCAGTTCGACAAATGCCCACAGGGTGAGCGCGACCAGCGCGGCGCCCCCGACCAGCCATACCCGCTGCTTGGGGCTCAGCCCGCGCAGCAAATGCCCTGCCTGGCTCACCGCTTCGTTGAATGACTTGGGCGATTCCACCCTGGTCTCCCCGCGGCCTTATTCAGAACTGCATGCGCGAGATCTCCTGGTAGGCGGAGACGATCTTGTTGCGCACCTGCATCATCAACTGAAATGAAAGATCAGCCTTCTCCACCGCAATCATCGCGCTCTGGACATCCACTCCATTGCCGTCGAGCAGGGCCGCGACCTGGTGGTCCGCCGAACCCTGCAACTGTTCCACCCGGTCCATGGCGGAGCGCAGGGTTTCGGTGAATCCCCATTCCCGGGGCGTGACTCGCGCCGGATCCACCGGGCTGGGCAGGATACGCAGAGTTGAAACCGGATCGGTCATGAGTGCTTGCTCCTTGGAGCTATTTCAATAAATCCAGGGATTCCTGAATCATGGTTTTGGTCGATTGCACCGCCGACGCATTCAACTCATACGCCCGCACCGCGCCCAGCAAGTCCGCAGTCTCTTCCACCGGATCGATCGCCGGATAAGCCACGTAGCCTTTCGGATCCGCGTCGGGATGTCCGGGCTGGTAGCGCTGGATCGCCGGCCGGGGATCAGCCACGACCTGGTCGATCCGCACTCCTGCGCCCGGCCGCTGTCCCGAACCGGCCAGAAACATTCCGAATTGAGGCATCCGCTGCGCCCGGAACACCACAAGTTGCCGGCGGTACGGTCCACCTTCCGGGGTGCGGGTGGTCTCGGCATTCGCCATGTTGCTGGTGACCGCCTCGGCGCGCTGCCGTTCCGCGGTAAGCGCCGACGCGCTGACATCAAGCATGCCAAACAGGTTCATGACGTTGTGCTCCCTTCGTGGATGGCGCTCGACAGCATGCGGAAGCGGTCCCGCAGCAACTGCACGCAGGTGTTGAAGCGCAGCTGGGTGTCGGCCAGCAGCATGCTTTCCCGCTCCAGATTGACGTTGTTTCCATCCGGGCGTTCGATCAGTCCCCGCACCGCATGAGCGGCGGGCGAGAACGCCGCCGTCTCCAGATTGCCTTCCTCATCGCCCGCGGCGTTTTCAAGTTCCTGGCGGAAGTCGATATCGCGGGTGTGGTACCCCGGGGTATCAATATTCGCCATGTTGGAAAGAATCAGCCCGCTCCGGAACACACTCATATCCAGAAAACGGGTCAGCGATGCGATCACCGGATCATTCATCATGGGCACAACTCCCTGGCTCGGCAGCTTCGACTGCGTAACTTCGTTTGGGTGGGAGACCATAATCACGGATCTTGTTGCGCACGGTGCGCAGGCTTACTCCGAGCATCTCGGCCGCCCGCGAGCGATTTCCGCCGGTCGCGTCCAGCGTCATTTCGAGCAGCCGCCGCTCGGCGGTTTCGAGTGAAACTCCCGGCCGCAGGGGTTCCCCCCTTACCATGGCCGGTTGCGCCTCGCCTCCGAGTTCGTTCGGCTCCAGAATGTCCAGGCCAATCTCATTCGGGCAAAGGGCTACGGCGCGACGCATCAGGTTGGCCAGTTCCCGCACATTCCCCGGCCACGGATGCTGCTGAATCCGCGCCAGGAACTCCGGCCTCATGGCAGGGGCAGCGTGTCCAGCCGAGTAAAGCCGGGCAAAATGTTCCGCTAATTCGGCAATGTCTTCCGGGCGTTCGCGCAGCGAGGGCAGGGTCAGCGGAATCACATTCAGCCGGTAGTAAAGATCGGCGCGGAAGGCGCCTTCCCGGACCATGACCTCGAGTGGGCGATTGGTGGTCGCGATGACCCGGATATCCACCTTCACCGGACGGCTCGATCCCAGGCGGTCGATTTCGCGTTCCTGCAGCGCACGCAGGAGTTTGGGTTGCAACGGTAGCGGCATCTCGCCCACTTCATCGAGCAGCAGGGTGCCCCCATCGGCCAGTTCGAACTTTCCCGGCTTAGCGATGACTGCCCCGGTGAATGCCCCCCTGGCATGCCCGAACAGTTCACTTTCCAGCAGATTTTCCGGAAACGCGGCGCAATTCACCGCCACCAGCGCGTGCTCCCGTCGCCGACTCAGGCGGTGAATCATTCTCGCCAGCAGTTCCTTGCCGGTGCCGCTTTCGGCTTGAATCAGAATGTCTGCGTCCGTGGCAGCCACCTGGCGGGCACGCTCCAGCGCACGCCGTAAGGAAAAAGACTGCCCTACGATTTCGCCGCAGTCCGAGGGATGCGGCCGGGTTCTGGCTAGAATCTGCTGTGCCGCCTGCACCAACTGCTCGAACGCCACCGGTTTGATGAGGTAATCGCAGGCGCCATCCTTCATGGCGGTCACGGCGCCCGGAATACTTCCATAGGCGGTCAGCAGAATGACCGCCGTCCGAGGATCACAGGCGTGCACCTGGCGCAGCACCGAGAAACCGTCGCCGTCGGGCATCCGGATGTCGGTTACGACCAGGGAGTGGCGCGCCTGCCGGAACTTGGCAATCGCCTCGGTGGTTCCCGAGGCAGTGTCCACGCGCCATCCCCGGCGCAGAAAACCCGCCTCGAGCGCGGCCCGCATGCCGGCTTCGTCATCGACAATCAGCACTTCCCGCGCCGGCGACGTGCGCCCCGTCTCTTCCGTGCCACAACCCTGCGCGGCATAACCCTGGTTCACTGGCCACTCCTCAATACCGGAAATTCGAGCTCGAACCTCGCCCCGCCTGTCGCCGGCAGAACTCGAATGGTTCCGCTGTGCTGCTCCATGATGGTTTTCGACACGGCCAGCCCCAGGCCCGGACTGCCCGCACGGGTGGTGAAGCCCGGCTGGAAGATGCGCTCAAGGTTTTCCGGAGGTATGCCTGGCCCCGTGTCCGCGATCTCGACCACTGCCATCGATCCGGCCTCCCGCGCCTGGGTTTGGCCGGAAATCTTCAGCACGCCGCCTTGCGGCATGAAACGGAATGCGTTCAGCGCCAGATTCAGGAGAACCTGCTCCACCCGATGCCGGTCGGCAGCTACCCGCACATGATGGAAACTCTGTTCCAGCTCAAGCTTCACGCGGGTAGCTTCGGCCTGCGGCCGCAGAAATTGCGCCAGCGACGAAAGCACTTCACCCAGATCGACCGGAGTAAGCCCGGGAGGCGGCTGGCTGTAGAAATGCAAGACGTTATTCACCGTCGCAGCCAGGGTTCGCAGGCCCGCTTGCAGATGCCGCACCCAGCCTCGCTCTTCGCCGCCCAGTTCCGACTCCGCCAGCAACCCGGCAAACAGTTCCAGGCTGCCCAGCGGATTGCGGATCTCATGCGCCAGCGTTACCGACATTTCCGCCAGCGCCTGCCGCCGGCGCAGAACTTCGTGCTCTCTTTCCAGACGCTTCAATCCGCTGATGTCCTCGACGATGAAAATCGAACTGCCGCCCGCTCCCCCGCTCAGTTCGGCCCGGCGCACTGCCATCCACTCCGTGCCCGCCTCTGGTTCGTACTCGAGTTCACTGCCGTCGGGGGGCACCTGGCCGAGCATTTCACGCATCCAGGAGGGAATCCCAACGTTCTTGCTTGCACCCAGCAGACGGCCAGCTTCCGGATTCGCCAGGATCACGCGGCCGTCCGCTTCGAGGGCGACCACCCCACATGGCAGGGCTTCCAGAATGCGGTTGAGACGTTCCCGCATCAGTTGGTTTTCTTCCAGGCTGCGAACCAGATCGCGGTCGGTCTGTTCCAACTCTCTTCGCAGACGAGCCACTTCGCCCTGCAACTGCGCGTACGAGCGTTCGAGCGAAGCCGCCGCCTCGGTAAAGGAGGAGAACGCCTCCGCCAGCAACAAAGGATCGACTTCCGGCATGGGCTGACCGATGAGGCGCGGCATGGAGATAGACGAAGTCACCATAGGCAAAACGTGCTCATGCACGGAAACTGCCAGTCCAGTCGTCAGAAGATAAGATTCCTCTCAGCATGACTCCCCACGTTTTCCCGCTCCAGGTTCTCTTCTGCGCGACGGCGCAAAGTGCAGGTGTTCCGGCTCGATCCGGCCGTCACCCTCGCACAGGATCAAAGCCCGTTCCATGACCTGCTGCAACTCGCGCACATTCCCCTTCCAAACATGCGTCTGCAGCCGATGCTTGGCCTCAGGACTAAGCCGGGGAATTGTCCCGCCCGATTCGGCCAGCGCTTGCAAGAAATGTTCCGCCAGCGGAAGAATGTCTTCGGCGCGGTCGGCCAGGGCAGGTAATTGCAGGGGGAACGACGCGAGCCGGTAGTACAGATCTTCGCGAAAAGCGCCGCGTTCGACGCGCTGCGGCAGGTCTGCGTTGGTGGCTGCGATCACCCGCACATCCACCCGCACGGCTTCGGAACTGCCCAGCCGCTGCACTTCCTTTTGCTCCAGAAATCGCAACAACTTGGCTTGCAGTCCCAGGGGCAACTCGCCCGCTTCGTCGAGAAACAGCGTCCCGCCCTGGGCGGCGTAAACTCTTCCGGCGTAGCTCTGCACGGCGCCGGTGAAGGCCCCTCGCACGTAGCCGAACAATTCTGACTCGAGCAGCGCCTCGGGAATCGCCGCGCAGTTTACTACCACGCAGGCGCGATGGGCTCGCGGACTCAATTTGTGAATGGCGCGCGCCACCAGTTCCTCCCCTGTCCCCGTTTCCCCGAGGATCAAAACGGTGGTGTTGCGCGGCGCCACCAGGCGCGCCATGCGGTACAAAGAATGTATGGCCGGCGATTGCCCAATCATTCCCGGCAAAGGCGAATGCACGACTT
Source organism: uncultured Acidobacteriota bacterium (assembly GCA_963715675.1). Classification (GTDB taxonomy): domain Bacteria; phylum Acidobacteriota; class Terriglobia; order Terriglobales; family Acidobacteriaceae; genus DASVWZ01. Next base: position 4,255,323 of record OY970265.1, on the reverse strand, counting down.
CCCAGCCTTCCGCGTGGGCTCGAACCGTTGCTCCGCTTCCAACTGCACCAGGCGATTCCTGGGTCAACGCGGGCAGCCGTGTATCCTTGATGATCCAATTCGGGGATGCACTGCTGTCCGAGTCGAGCAGCACGACTTCGATGCCGGGGAAACGCAGTCTAATAATGGATACGAGTTCTTCAGCGTCCAAGTCTGGAAGTCGCCGGTCGAGAAACAACACCTGCCATTGGCCGCTTTCCAGTTTGGCCAGCGCATCGGCCCCGCCTTGGGCTTCCTGCACCGGTCGATGAGGCTCCGGCAAACTGCGCCGCACTTGCTCGCGAAACGATGTGCTGGGGCTTGCCACCAAAACACCCCCCAGCGGAGAGGACAACACTGTGGCGCTGCTCATACCCCGATTTCATTCTGATTGGATTAGAACGCGATGAAGACAGCGTTAGGAGCTTCTCATAGCGGCAAATTGTTCCCAGTTTTGGGCGGACGCGAAGAAATGGGAAAATTCTGCCTCGCCGAAAAGTGCTGACCCCATCGCGGGACTCTTTGCCGCTTCACGCCCGGGCCCCAGAACCGCTCGCCAGTTCGTACCCCACCCCGCGCACGGTGTGAATCAAGTGCTGGCTGAATCCGTCATCAACTTTGCGCCGCAGATAATTGACATACACGTCGACAATGTTGGTGGTGGTATCAAACGACAGGTTCCAGACGTGTTCAATAATCATGGCCCGGGTGATGCGCCGCCCGGCATTGCGCATCATGTACTCGAGCAAGGCAAACTCTTTTGAGGTCAGTTCAATCCGGCGTCCGGCCCGCTCCACCCTTCGTTCCACCCGGTCCAACTTCAGATCCTCCACCTTCAGCACCGCTTCGGCGGGCAAGTGACACCGCCGCAGCAGAGCCCGAATCCGCGCCGAAAGTTCGGTAAACGAAAACGGCTTCGTCATGTAATCATCCGCTCCCAGGTCGAGACATTGCACCCGGTCCTCCACCCGGTTTCTGCCCGTCAGCACCAGGATGGGCAAGCTGGGCTTTCGTACGCGCACCGAACGCAGGATGGAAACTCCGTCCAGGCGCGGAAGGTTGAGATCGAGCACGATCAGGTCATAATCGAACTCGCAAGCCATCGCCCTGGATTGTTCTCCATCGCCTGAAACATCCACCGCGTAGTGTTCCGATTCCAGCCCTTTTTTCACAAAACTCGCCAACGCCGCGTCATCTTCTGCCATCAGGATTCGCATGAACTTCCTCTAATGCTGATTTTGATTCTAGGGAAGAAGTTCAGCTCTAAAACGAAATCCGCACCGCACGAAGGTAGTAGCTTCCGAAAATGGAACCACGAGCGGCTCCCCGGACTCCAGGTCGTCGGCCCTCATCGGATCTGAGATTTGTGGCAGCATAATAATTTATGACCACGATCCTTCTGCTCACGATTTCGAACTTCTTCATGACCTTCGCCTGGTATGGCCATCTGAAATACCGCCAAGCCCCGCTGTTTAAAGTCATCCTCGTAAGCTGGCTTATCGCCTTCGCGGAGTATTGTTTTCAGGTTCCTGCGAATCGAATCGGTTCTTACGAGTTCAGCCCGGTCCAACTCAAAACCATCCAGGAGGTCATCACGTTAACCGTATTTTCGGTCTTTTCCGTCTTCTATTTGGGAGACCGGATCAAGTGGAATTACCTGATCGGTTTCGCATTGATCGTGCTGGCGGTTTTCGTGATCTTCAAGAAATGGTGACCTCCAGCAGCCCGGACACGCCAACTCACGTACCTGAACTGCTACTCGCCGGACCCTTTCTTTGCTGGGGATAATTGGCGTAGGCATCCCGGAACCAATCGAGCCGATGGAGTCCTGGCACAAACGCACGCTGAGATCCTTGTTCCTGCCGGCAGGCGCGCTCCTGCTGGCGGCAATCCTGCTGCTGCAAGGCGGTTTTGTGCCAGTGTCTACCTCGGCGGTGGACTTCTTCTACTACGCGGTTTTCGTCGCCGGAATTCTGCTGGCGTGGCGCTTCCAGAGCAGCCGCATTCTGTCCGCGCTGGTTTTGCTTCTGCTCGCCCACCGGGCCCTGGAATTCTTTTCCGCAGGCAAAGCCGTTGCTGCCGGTCCTGGCCGAATCGCATTTGAAGTCATCGCAATTCTGCTGCCGCTCAACCTGGTTGCCCTGGCCTGGACCCGGGAACACCGTCTGACGATGTCGGTCATCGTGCCCCGGCTTGGCCTGCTGTTTCTTCAGTCCGTTTTTGTTGCCGTAGTCTGCCGCCCGGATGCAACTTCGGCGCCAGCGATTTTTCACCTGGCGATCCTCAGTCCGCGCCTTTTCCACTGGACCCGAATCCCGCAGCCGGCGCTGCTGATCTTTGCGGGGGCGCTGGCGGTGCTTGGGTTGCGCTTTCTGCTTTCGCACGCACCCGCGGAGACTGGTTTATTCTGGTCGCTGGGCACGGTATTCGCCGGAATGAACGTTGGCGGCGTGGGTCGTATGGGCAGCGCCTACTTCGCAACTGCGGCGTTGATTCTTGCCGCTTCTATCATTGAGAATTCCTATACTCTTGCCTACCACGACGAGCTGACCACCCTGCCCGCGCGCCGCGCTTTCAACCAGGCCCTGCCTCAACTGGCTGCTCCGTACTGCGTCGCGGTAGTCGACATCGACCACTTCAAGCGATTCAACGACACTTATGGGCACGATGCCGGCGATCAGGTTCTGCGCATGGTCGCTTCCCGACTTGCCCGAGTCAGCGGCGGTGGGGAAGCGTTCCGCGTCGGCGGAGAAGAGTTCACCATTCTGTTTCCGCGAAAAACCACGAAAGAAGCCCGCCCGCACCTGGAGGCTTTGCGAGCGGCCATTCAAGAGTCGCAATTCCGCTTTCGCAGCCTGCCGGACCGCCGTAATCTCTCTCGTGGCGCCGACCGTCGGGTCCAGGGGGGAAAAAAAAGGACACCGCGGCACGAGCAACGTTTATTGTTTGACCTCGAGTCTACTGGTGAAGTCTCCGTTACCGTAAGCATCGGCGTTGCGGAGCCCCACCCAAGAACGCAAGCCGTCGAGCAGGTAATCGAAGCCGCTGACCAGGCTCTCTATCGTGCCAAGCAAGCGGGAAGAAACCGCGTGGAAGTCGCTGGCTCCAATCCTCCCCGTACCCGGGCCCGGCGCGCCAGCGCCTGACGGTCGGATCACGACAACTGATCCAGGTCCCGGACAAGGCGTTTGCCCGTTGCAGTCACGAAGAAGTAGAAGTTGCTGGCGTCTGCAATTGAGAAGTCTACCGGCTCCGGGTCGCGTGATCCAGGGAGTTTCACATACGCCTTGGCATATCCCTTAGCGATTAACAGACCGAGGCTCTGCAGGATATCTTTACGAGAGACCGAGATTCCATCTTCTCGGGCCCACTTCGCAACCTCGTCCAGCACCATGCCATAGCTCTCATAATCGTTGGAAATTGCGCTCAGCACATAGTAGGCGATTGCAACTTTCATATCGTTCCCCCACTGAACCTGGGGACTCACAGCTAACCCGTCTAGGCGCTTCCGATCAGCACCCCGGTCGCGAACACCAGCGCTCCGCCCAGCGCCACCTGCATCGCCGCCGAAAACGTTGGCGTATCCAGGTAACGATGGCGGATCCAGGTAATGGTCGCCAACTCTGCCACCACTACGATGGCAGCGACCATCATCGCAACTCGGAAATCCGGAATCAGAAACGGCAGAGTGTGCCCAATTCCTCCCAGCGTGGTCATGGCGCCGCAAATCAAACCGCGCAGCCAGGGATGCCCGCGGCCAGTCAGGCTGCCGTCGTCGGAAAGCGCCTCGGCAAATCCCATGCTGATGCCCGCGCCCAGCGACGCCGCCATCCCCACCAGAAACGCATCCCAGCTCTTATGGGTGGCGAAGGCTGCGGCAAACACCGGCGCCAGCGTCGACACCGATCCGTCCATCAGCCCAGCCAGGCCCGGCTGCACGATCTGCAAGACAAACAGCCGCCGCTGCGCCCGTTCTTCGTCCTGCTGTACATCCGGGCGCAACTCTTCTTTTTTCAACTCCTGGGCTCGATCTTCATGCGCGCGTTCTTCCTGAGCCAAATCGTCCAGCAGTTGCCGGATGCTGGCATCCTGCGCCCGCGCCGCCGATTTTTCATAGAAGCGGCGTGTCTCCACTTCCATGGCGCTGGAGGTCTTATGCACGGTCTCAAGCCGCAGGGGTTGCACCAGCCACACCGGCTTCCGCTCGACAAAGCCTCTGACGTCCTGCCGCCGAATCAGCGGGATGTGTTCCCCGAACTTCTGCCGGTAGAGTTCGATCAGCCGGCGCCGGTGGCCTGATTCCTCCTTGCGCATGCCATCAAACACCGCAGCGGATGCCGGAAAATCCTGCCGCAAGCCTTCGGCAAAGTCCGCGTATACCCGTTCGTCTTCTTCTTCCAGCGAAATAGCCAGGGCGAGAATCTCACGTTCTGAAAGCGATTCGAAATTTCGCATGTGGCCCAGTGTATGCGGGTGGAGGAATTGCGACAACCGGCGGCGGCGGCAACTCTGATTGTCATTCCGAGCAACGCGAGGAATCTGCAGTCGCCTTGGGAAAGCGAGACTGCCGGCCCGTTCAGCGCTTTGTCTTGCCGGTGGTCCGCCCTCTGCCGCTTTTGCGCTTTGCGCTCCTGGGTTTGCTCTTGCTTTTGGCCGCCACCATCTGGTGGGACTGCGCGATCAGGTCTTTCAACTCTTCTTCCGGCAGCGCATCGAGGCGGTCCAGCATGACCCACTTGTACCGTCCCACATAGGGCGCGGGGTGAATGTCCTCGAGCTCGCATAGTTCCGCGAACTTTTCCGGCGTACATTTGAAGCACATGCGCTGCGGAACCGAGTCGAGCCCGAGGATCACAAAAATCTTCCCATTCACCTTGAAGCAAAGATCGTCTCCCCACTGCAGGTTTTCCGTTGCCTGCGGAAACCCGAGACAATACTTGCGAATCGATTCAGTATTCATAGTGGTGATGACCGGAAGGGTTTGACCAGGTTTTTGCACGGTTGGGTGTCCGCATTCCAACAAAACCATACGCGTGAATCGAGTAGGGGCCGTTCAAATCCTCTGCCCCCCGTAATGTCCCGGAGATGTAGAGAATTACAACTCTATAGAAGATGCCCCGTAATACACTACCGCCGGGCCGGAATGGTTTACCCCTACACCTCTTCCCGCGCCTCGCCCAGGGTCACCTGCACTTGCATCTTTTTCTTGCCGCGGTAAATGTCGACACGCACCGTATCTCCCGCCCGGTGCTTGTTCATGATTTGCGCCAGGTCCTGCTGACTCTCGACTTTCTGCTCATCGATTCCGACAATCAGGTCGCCGCCCACCATGATCGGAATATTGCCGAGGAATGCGCGTTGGCTGCCGCCGCGCAGCCCGGCGCGGTCGGCCGCGCCGCCTGACACAGCCTGCACAATCAGCAGTCCGTAGTCTGCGGCCAGCCCAAGCTGATCGGCCAGGTCCGGATCAATCGGCAAAGTCTTCACGCCCAACGCCGGCCGCCGCACCCGGCCCAGTGTGACCAGATCATTGATCACCGCCTTCGCCGTGTTGATGGGAATCGCAAAACCGATGCCGGCACTTTGGCCCACATTCGACGCGATCATGGTGTTGATCCCGATTACGTCGCCGTGCCAGTTCAGCAGCGGCCCGCCGGAGTTGCCGGGATTGATCGCCGCGTCGGTCTGAATGGCTTCATCAATGGTCATGCCATCCGGTTCCTGCACCGAACGGATGGAGCTCACAATGCCGCGGGTGAGCGTACCGGAAAGCCCGAACGGATTGCCGATGGCGTACACCTTCTGTCCCACTTGCAGATTCGTGGAGTCGCCCAGCGTCATGGGCTGCAGGTCCGGCGCTTTGATCTGCACCACCGCCAGATCATGCGAGCGGTCCGTGCCCACAATGTTTGCCCGGTACTTCTTGCGGTTATGCAGCGTAACCTCGACCTGCCGCGCCTCGGCGATGACGTGGTAGTTGGTAAGAATGTGTCCTTCTTTGTCGATGATGAAGCCCGAGCCCTGGCCTTCTTCCGGCACCAGGCCATAGAAAAAATCGAACGTGACCGCCTTCGAGGTGATGTTCACCACGGATCCAATGTTCTTGTGGTACACGCTGATGTTGTTCTGCTCTTCGGCGTCGAGCGCGTCGTTACCGGCAGCCTCGCTGATTTCCAGTTGCGCGGGACGACTGAGCCAACTCCCGGGCCAGATGCGGCCCGTACGATAAGTGGTGAAGTAAAAAAATCCGCCCGCCAGAATGATGGCTAGAATGACCGGTCGCAACAGTTTCATAGTGTTAAAAACCTTCCGTCCAACATTCCCTCTTGCCTACCCAGATTGTAATCAATCGCCGAACCCGCAAGAGGCGGCTCAGCATTCTTCTTTGCGGCCTTCGCGGCTATTGTTCGCGCCCTTTGCGGTTTAAGATGCTTCGGCTTCCTGCTCCAGCAGTATGTCAATCCGTTTCACCTGCGCTTCGGTATCATCCAGCGACCCCGAATTATCGACCACGTAATCCGCCGCCTTGACCTTCTCTTCATCGGGAAGTTGCGCCGCCATGCGACGGGCCACCTCGCGCCGCGCCGTCTCTTCATCCACCTTCATCCGCAGCGCCCAGCGCCGGGCCCGTTGCTCCGGACGACAGGTCACCACCACCAGCCGGTCGAACCGTTTGCCCACGCCCGCTTCCAGTATCAATGCCGCTTCCACCATGGCAACGGCTTTGGGATTTTGCTGGCCGACGGCGGCCATCCATTCTTCCTGGCGCCGAATCACCGCGGGATGGACGATGCGATTCAGTTCCTCGATGCGCGAAGACTTGCCCTCAACGGGGAATCCAAAGGCCGCCTCAGCCAGTCGTGCACGATTCATCGTCTGGTCGGGATTCAAGATCGCCTCGCCAAAGTGCCGCACCACCTCTTTGTAGACCGCCTCGCCAGGCCGCATCAGTTGATGGGCAATGGCATCGGCCTGCACCAGATGCGCGCCCAGCCGCACGAACATTTCCCCCACCACCGATTTTCCCGCAGCAATCCCGCCTGTCAATCCGACTTTGAGCAATCAACCTCCCGACAGAAAATCTTAACCGCAGAGGACGCCGAGACCGCCGAGATGTGAAAATAATCCCTGTCAATCAGCGAAAATCCGTTGCCATGGCCCGGAGGATCAGTCTCTAGTTGCGCTGTCGACCCGATCGTCGGCGTAGCTCGAACTGACAACTTTGCGTTTTCTACTCCTGAGTCCTCCGCGCTCTTGGCATGCTCGGCGGCGAATCCGAGCCCCGGCGTCACTTCCTCGCCCGAATGGGAAACTCCCCGCTCCCCACCTTGCCCACATTGGCCACTGCGAACTCTCGCACTCGATCCAGCGCACTTTGCAGTTCGGCGTGGAATTTTTCTTTCTGAGGGTCATCGGCGTCAGGCGGAACCATAATCTTGCGGCTCACTCGCAGCAGCGCCCGTGAAAACGGCTTCGGCACCATCGACCGGTCCCAGGTATTCAGTACCCATGCCTTCTCAATCGCAATGTGAAACGCCACCATGGGTGCGCCGGTAGCCCGCGCCAGCACCACCGGCCCGGGCTTCGCCACGTATCGCGGCCCGCGCGGCCCGTCGATGGTAAACGCCACTGCCCATCCCCGCTCAACCTCACGACGCATCGCCAGCAGCGCCCGCACCGCGCCCTTGCTGCTGGAACCGCGCACTTTCACGAACCCGAATTTGCGGATGACCCGCCCGGTATACTCGCCATCGAAGCTGTCGCTGCTCATCACCCGGATTGCCAGATTCCGCCAGACATAGGTTGCCGGGAAGATGCAATCGTGCCAAAACGAAAGGATCATCGGACGCATCTCCATCGACTCCGGCCCGCCCTCTTCAATCGACACCGCCAGCCGCAACGTCGGCCCAATCAAACGGATCGCCAGAAACCCCGCCCAGGTGATCAGCCATAACTGCATGCGCTGCCACCACGTAAACTTTGGCTGCTCCGCCGCGGAAGGTTCGTTCGAGACCGGCGCCGTCGTGGCTGCGTTCACCACGATATTGTACCGTCCGGATTGTGACCGGCTTGGCGCAATCTCTTTGCGTACTTTGCAGTCTTCTTTGCGCCTTCGCGGTGATAGGGTTGAAAACGCCGTCAGTAAGCATGCAGCAGTCCGTAAGCTATTGATTCTGATACCCAACTCCGCTGGCTGCCCCTGAAAGAAGATGTCAGAACAACCCCAACCCGCTCCCCCAGTTACCTCCGTCCTATATTCTCACCAACCAATTCTAGAATCGCGCGCATCTTAGGACTATAATCAGCATCAACTTCCAAGGAAGTGATTTCCTTTCCGAGAAGACAAATTCGAATGTCCCTGAAACTGAAAGCTGCAATTTTCATACCTTCCGCCGCCGTGCTGTTGTTCATGGTAGTGGGCGGGCTGGACGGTGTGCGCGCCTCCAGCAACGACGGCGCTTACCGGCAACTGCAGGTCTACAGCGAAGTGCTTTCGCGGGTGCGCGGTGATTACGTGGAAGAGCCCAACATCCCCGCCGTGACCGACGGCGCGCTGCACGGCCTGCTGGAGTCGCTCGACTCCAATTCCAGCTTTCTGAGCCCGGCTGAGTACAAGGAATACAAGTCGCACAAGAGTGAAGGCTCGGCTGACATTGGCGCTGCCGTCTCTAAGCGCTTCGGCTACGCAGCGGTGGTTTCGGTTCTTCCTGGCGGCCCGGCCGACAAGGCTGGCCTGCAGGGCACCGATATCATTGAGGCCATCGAAGGCCACAGCACCCGCGAGATGTCTCTGGCCGAGGTTCACAACCTGCTGGCCGGACAACCCGGGTCCAATGTGATGGTTTCCGTCGTGCGCTCGCGCCGCGCCCAACCGGACAAGATCGTAATAACCCGTGAAGTAGCCGCGATTCCTCCGGTCAGCGACAAGATGCTGGAAGACGGCATTGCGGAAATCCGGGTCGACGCTTTGACCCAGGGCAAGGCGCAGGAAATCGCCAACAAGATCAAGGCCGCGCAGAAAGCGGGCGCCAAGCGCCTGATTCTCGACCTGCGTAACTGCGCCGAGGGCGACGAGCAGGAAGGCATCGCCACCGCCAACCTGTTCCTCAACCATGGAACCATCACGTACTTACAGGGACAGAAGTATCCCCGGCAGGCATTTAACGCCGATCCGGCCAAGGACATCACCACGCTGCCGGTGGCCGTGCTGGTCAACAAGGGAACCGCCGGAGCGGCGGAAACCGTGGCGGCAGCCATTCTGGAGAACGCTCGCGGCGACGTGGTCGGCGACAAAACTTTCGGGGATGGCTCGGTGCAGAAAGTGCTGGAGTTGGGCGATGGCTCCGCCCTGATCCTGTCGGTCGCCAAGTACTACACGCCCAGCGGCAAAGCCATTCAGGATACCGCAGTCACGCCCAACGTTTTCGTGGCCGATGCGACAGATGATTCCGCCGTTCCCGATGAGGATGAGAACGCCGTCCCCGCCGAGCAGGAAAAGAAGCCGCAGCCTCCGCAGCAGGACGATCAATTGCAAAAGGCCATCGAAATCCTGAAAAGCCACAACGGATAGGGTTACAACATTGCAGCGATTCGAATCGCGCGTCCTGAAGACGCGCGATTTTTGTTTGGGGACGGTGCGCTCAGGTCAGCACCTAAATCGGGGCGCGAGCCTGGAGAAACTGGGCTATCCCATCCTGATTGACTATTTTATCTAATTCGTCTATTATGGACACAATGCGCTCAGTCTCCGCCACCGATGCCAAGCAACGTCTGGCCGCGCTCCTCGACGCGGCGCAGCGCGAACCAGTGGTCATCCGCCGCCAGAACCGGGATGTCGCCGTGATCATGTCTGCCGAAGAGTATGAGCGGATCCGCAAAATCAACGTTGAAGAGTTTCAGAAGTTCTGTGATCGCGTGGGTGCCGAAGCGGTCAAGCGAGGCATGACCGAGGAGATTCTTGCTGACATTCTGAAGGACTGATGCAGACTCGCGCACGCATAGTGCTTGACACCAACGTGCTTGTGAGCCGGCTGATTCTGCCACAGTCGATGCCCGCCCTGGCTTTGCGCAAAGCGGAACTGGAAGCGCACCTGCTGATCTCCGACGCCGCGATGTACGAGCTGGCCGATGCCCTCTCCCGCGCAAAGTTTGATCGTTACGTCAGCCTCGAGGATCGTAAGAGCTTTCTTCGGCGGCTGGGCCAGATTGCCGAATTCGTTCCCATCGTTCAACTCGTGCGCGAATGCCGTGACCCCAAAGACGACAAGTTTCTCGAAGTCGCCCTCAACGGCAATGCCAACGTGATCCTATCCGGCGACGCGGATTTGCTGGCGCTCCATCCCTGGCGCGACATCGCGATTCTGTCGCCGTCAAAGTATCTGAAGGGGTAATCTGTGGGATTCTGATGGGTCGAGCTGCGGTCTTATTGTCGGCTACCCGCCTTCTGGCGTTTCAAACACTCCTCGTAGGAACCTTCGGACGGCGTGATTTTCCTTAACTCGTCCCAAATCCAACGTCGTAGGCTTGGTGGCCATTCCTGCGCACAGTCGCGCGCGACTTGATCTGTCCCTTCATGCTCGCCGGGCAGCGCCAGCTTCCCTGGCGTAGCCTCTTGCAGTAGGGATCGCCACACATTCAGAACTCTCGCCGCCACCGGGTCTTCCGCGCCCATTTTCTCTTGCCAGCGGAATCTCAGGTACATGGTGTAAATGTCTCCGTTTAACCCTGGACTGTGCACCTTCAGAAACGACATGGGCAGTCCACTCCCACTCGATTCGGACAGCGCAATCGTCACTCCGTCACGGATACCGGCATTCTTGAGCCACGTCTTTGCATTTACAAACTGTTCCCCGGTCCACTGACCGGACCTCATTGAACCGCGTCTGCAGTTCCCGTCGAATTCTCGATACTCGACGGGGGCCTTATCGCCGACCATCTGGACGCGGACACTGACAATTCGAATTGGCCAGAAGTCTGGTCGTTCTGCTTTTTGCCGCGCCGACAAGCACTCCGAAAACAGGACTGCCTGCATTTCAAGGGATTCAGGCTCAAGGGGAGCAGGCTTCTGGCCCGCTGAAGGCAAATTCAATAGAAATAGCAAAACTAGCCAGCATCCGAAGATCGACGGACTAGGTTGCATGGGATCAGCCCCATTTTGCATCATCGCCTTCTTCAGCACAATCACGTGCTGGCGGTTTTTTCGGCGTGCGGCCCGTATATACACACCTTGCAACCTGCCTCATTGACAAGCCCGCCCATCGGGCGCACAATATCCAAGAGATATCTACTATACAAGAAATTTATCTTGTAGAATAGATGACAGCAAGCACGGCGGAGGCATCGCAACCGTGGGAGTGGAACAAGGCCGCAAGAACGGCGAGGAGCTGGCCAGCTAAGTCCAATGTTTTCTATATTATGATATAAAGCCTTTATAATCTATATTTTGCGGCTGTTGGTGAAAAACAGGGGTGAACATGGCATAAAACAGCCCTCTCAACGACGTTTGTTTTCTAGACTTTGCAAAGGACCCAAACGGCACACCGTTTGTTTTCTATAGCTTGCAAAATGCTAGGAGAGGGGGAGGGGGATAACCCCAAGGTGAACACTCACGGCTGCCGACAACCGCCACTGCAAGCCTGTGCCGGGTGACCACATCTGGCGGACTGGAATGTCCGGCCCACACAAAGCTATCCGCGGCCACCCTTGTGACACACATCACAAGTTCCAGTGACTCCAGTCACGGCCCTAAGTTCATCCATTTTCTATCGTTACATCCAAGGGGTGAGCGGTAGTTCCCCGAGGTCCGACTGGAAAGGTCGCAATCATGGCTCCGACAAACGGCAATGGTCAGCACGCTGCGGGAGAAAGCAAAGCCCGCCTGATCTTCTGGGAAGTCACCAAAGGATGCAATCTGCGCTGCATTCATTGCCGCGCCAGCGCCACCGAACTGAGTTCTCCGAACGACCTGCCCACTCACGCCGCGCTGGGAATCATCGACCAGATTGCCGCGGCGGCGAATCCCATCCTGGTGCTGAGCGGCGGCGAACCGCTCTACCGCTCCGACATTTTCCAGTTGGCGCGTTATGCCACTGACAAGGGATTGCGCGTCGCCCTTGCCACCAACGGCACCATGGTGACCAAGGAAGTCGCGCGCATGATTGTCGATTCCGGCGTGAAGCGCGTCTCCATCAGCCTGGACGGCGCCGATGCCGCGACCCATGACTCGTTCCGTGCCATCCCCGGAGCCTTCGATGCGGCCGTGCAGGGCCTGCGCAACTTGCAGGCGCTGGGCATGTCGACCCAGATCAATACCACCATCGCGCGCCACAACGCGCACCAGTTGCCCGAGGTGCTGAAGCTGGCCAAGTCACTGGGTGCCGATGCGCTGCACACTTTCCTGCTGGTCCCGGTGGGATGCGGCGTCGATATTGCCGCCGAGCAGATGGTTCCCCCAGACGAATACGAGCGCATGTTGAACTGGTTCTATGATCAGTCGCTGGAAGGCGGGATCGAGCTGAAAGCCACCTGCGCTCCGCATTATTTCCGTGTGGTCCGGCAACGCCGCGCCGCTGAACATCGTTCCGCAGATGCAGCCGCGCAAGCACACGCACCGGTCGCGCAACCTTCGGGCTCTTCCCCCATTGGTCCCGCCGACATGATGATGCCCGGATCAACCGGCATTCTGCTGAAGCCGCAGGCAACCGGACATCCCGGCAGCCAGCCTCGCGGCCAGCACACCGGCCACCCCTCGGGCCATCCGCATGACATGAATGCCATGACCAAGGGCTGCCTGGCCGGCACCGGCGTCTGCTTCATTTCGCACGAAGGCGAAGTGTACCCCTGCGGATACCTTCCGGTGATCGCGGGCGATCTGCGCAAGCAGGCGTTCGCCGACATTTGGGAAAATTCTGTTGTGTTCAACGCCTTGCGGGACACCGGCAACCTCAGCGGAAAGTGTGGCTGCTGCGAGTTTCGCAACGTCTGCATGGGATGCCGCGCGCGGGCCTTTGCCGCCTCCGGCAACTACATGGCCGAGGAGCCGTTCTGCGTGTACGAGCCGCACACCCCCAGCCTGAAGGCGAAGAAAGAAGAGCCCCTGGTCAAGATCGGTTAACTGGGCCCCCGGTTCCGCTACAATGATCGGCGTGCCGGAGACTAAGACCAACTCAGCGACCACGCTTTCCCGGACCGCGATTTTCTCCGGCCTCACCGAAAATGAATTGAAATTCCTCGCGCAACGGGCCGTCCTGCGGCGCTTCTCGCCCGGTGAACTTGTATTCAGCGAAGGCGAACCGTGCTCCGGAATGTACGTGGTGGAATCGGGGCATGTGCGCATCTACAAAAGCTCCGCCAGTGGCCGCGAGCAGGTGCTGAACATCGAAGGCCCTGGGAGTTCCGTCGCCGAGTTGCCGGTGTTCGACGGTGGCAATTACCCGGCTTCGGTCTCCGCCGTGGAGGAAGCCGCCCTCCTGTTTGTGAGCAAGCAGGATTTCCAGGCGCTATGTCTGGCGCATCCGCAGGTCGCATTGAAAGTGTTGCGGGTGGTTGGGGCGCGCTTGCGCAAGCTGGTGGGGATTATCGAGGAACTTTCCTTTACCACGGTGCGTCACCGCCTGGCGTCGTTTCTGGTGCGCCTGGCACAGCATGGAAAGCGTGCCGAGCATGGCATTGAAGTGACACTCCCCTCCAGCAATCAGGAACTGGCAGCGCAGATTGGAACGGTGCGCGAACTGGTTTCGCGCAACCTCAGCCGGTTGCAGGCAGAAGGCCTGATCCGTATGGACGGCCGTTCTGTCTTCATCCCTGACTTGCAGGCGCTCGAAACGATCTTGGTGGACGCGGAATAGGCGACTTGCTCGTTCCAGCGCAGGCACCCTCATCCCACCTTCCTGGGATCTCCGTGACAAAAGTCATCGGCAAGTTCGCCGCCGTGCCTTAGCGTGGTTCTACAAGCGGCTGAAGCCAATCGCCGCGGGAGGAAGCGATGATTGCAGTGGATACAAAGACGGTACGGCAACTGGCGATTGAGATTCCGGGAGCTACCCGGGTGTTCGAACGGCTCGGCATTGATTACTGTTGCGGCGGCCAGGTGCCGCTCGATGAAGCCTGCAAAGCCGCGAACCTGAGCACGGATGAGGTATTGAGGGCGCTTGATGATGCCGCGCAAACGCCCACGATGGCCGCCGAAAGCCAATGGCCGAGCGGCTCGCTGGCGGAACTGATCGACCACATCGTGAAAACACATCACAAGTTCACCCGCGAGGAAACGGCGAGGCTGCGGGCGCTGCTGGACAAGGTGTGCGGGGTACATGGCAAGAATCATCCCGAACTGTTGTCCATCCGGGCGACCTTTCAGGCGCTGGCAAACGAACTCACCATGCATCTCATGAAAGAGGAGCAAGTGCTGTTCCCCTACATTGTGCGGATGGAAGAGGCCCGGCTGCAAAACGACCCAGTGTTGCCCGCGCCGTTCGGCACCGTGGAACACCCGATCCAAATGATGACCCAGGAGCACGACTCAGCCGGCGACGCCCTTCGGCAAATCCGCAAGGACAGCAATGGATTCACTGTCCCCGCCGACGCCTGCGTCAGCTACAAGACGCTCTACCAGGCGTTGCAAGGGTTTGAGTCCGACCTGCACCAGCACATTCACAAGGAAAATAACGTTCTGTTTCCACGGGCCATCGAAATGGAAGCCGCGTCCCGCCACATCGCGTAACCTGTTCCTCGGGGGCCGGCATGTGGGCGCCCCGGGGAACATTTTGTTGAGTCTTCCTTTTGCAGTTGATTGCTGGAGTTGCCGCTTGCTGCGGCATAGAATATCGTACTACGATACACTTGAAACTCCGAGAAAGGTCACGCCATGTACAAGAAGCTGTGGATTGCCCTGTCGCTCGTCCTAGTATTTTCCTTCGCAGTTCTGGGCGGGGTGGGCCTCAAGATCCTGCGTAGCGCTCCACCAATTCCTTCCCAGGTCGTAACGACGGACGGACGAGTTCTATTCGAAGGTAGCGCCATCCAGGATGGACAAAACGTTTGGCAATCGATCGGCGGGCAGGAAGTCGGAACCATTTGGGGACATGGTTCCTACGTCGCACCAGATTGGTCGGCCGACTGGCTGCATCGGGAATGCGTTTTCATCCTCGATCGCTGGGCCCGGCAAGCCGGCGGGACCAGCTATACCGACCTCCCGCTCGAAACGAAAGCCGCTTTGCAGGCACGTTTGGAACAGCTCATCCGGCAGAACACGTACAACCCGGCAACCGGAAAAATCACGGTTGATCCGGTTCAGGCCGAGGCATTCGAGGAATTGAGCCGTTACTACTCCGATGTCTTCGCGAACGGCCGCAACCAATACGCGATTCCCAGGGATGCTCTGACCGATCCAGCGCAGGCGCGCCAGATGAGTGCATTCTTCTGGTGGACGGCGTGGGCAGCATCCACCAACCGTCCGGGCGGGCGGGTTACCTACACCCAAAACTGGCCGCACGAGCCGCTGATCGGAAATGAGCCAACCGGCAGCGCCATTGTCTGGAGCGTAATCAGCTTCGTGCTACTGCTTGCAGGAATCGGAGGCATGGTCTGGTATTTTGCCTCGCAGCCTCGTGTCATCTCCGACGAACTGGTTCCCGAGCGGGACCCCCTGTTAGGGCTGGAGCCTACTCCCTCCCAGCGGGCCACGCTGAAGTATTTCTTCGTGGTGGCAGCGCTCTGGGTCGTCCAGGTTGCGTTGGGGGCGATCACCGCTCACTACGGCGTGGAAGGCTCGGGATTCTACGGGATTCCTCTCGACCGCTGGCTGCCCTACGCCGTGACCCGGACCTGGCATTTGCAGATTGGGATCTTCTGGATTGCAACTTCGTGGTTGGCCACCGGGCTCTACGTTGCGCCTGCCGTGAGTCGGGCCGAGCCCAAGGGCCAGCGACTGGGAGTGAATGCCTTGTTCGTCGCGCTGATCCTGGTTGTCGTGGGATCGCTGGCCGGCGAGTGGCTGAGCATCGAGCACAAACTGGGAAATCTCTGGTTCTGGTTTGGCACGCAAGGCTACGAATATGTTGACTTGGGCCGGTTCTGGCAGATTCTGTTGTTCATCGGATTGCTGTTCTGGCTTTGGCTCATGTGGCGCGGCCTAAAGCCGGCACTAGCCAGGCGCGACAGCAATCACGCCTTGCTCATCATGTTCGTCATTTCCAGTATCGCTATTCCACTGTTCTACGCCGCCGGGTTGATGTATGGGCAGCGCAGCAATCTGGTGACGGCGGAGTACTGGCGCTGGTGGGTTGTGCATCTTTGGGTCGAGGGTTTTTTTGAAGTATTCGCAACGGTTGTCATTGCATTTCTCCTCACCCGGCTCAAACTGCTTTCGGTGCAAACCGCGACCCGGGCTGTGATGTTCTCAACTGTCGTCTTCTTATCCGGCGGGATCATTGGGACCTTCCACCATCTTTATTTTTCGGGGACGCCCAATATCGTGCTGGGCTTGGGCGCGGTATTCAGTGCTTTGGAAGTCGTACCTTTAATTCTGATTGGCTTCGAAGCGTGGGAAAATATCCGTCTGGCGCGCTCGCGCGAGCAGCACATTTGGCTGGCCGCGTATAAGTGGCCGATCTACTTTTTCGTTGCGGTAGCCTTCTGGAATTTCGTCGGTGCCGGACTGTTTGGATTCCTGATTAATCCTCCTATCGCGCTCTACTACATGCAAGGGCTGAATACCACTCCCGTGCACGGGCACACTGCGCTATTCGGCGTCTACGGAATGCTGGGCTTGGGCCTGATGCTGTTTTGCCTGCGGGCGCTGAGTCCGGGGAGGGCATGGAAAAATGCTCCCCTGGCCTTCGCATTTTGGGCGGTCAACATCGGTCTAGCCTTGATGGTGCTGATCAGCGTGCTGCCGATCGGCCTGATGCAGGCATGGGCTTCGGTCGAATACGGCACTTGGTACGCGCGTTCGGCGGAGTTCATGCAGACTCCGCTGATGAATCATCTGCGCTGGATGCGGATGATCGGGGACAGCATCTTCGCCATCGGGGCGCTGGTGTTGGGTTGGTTCGTTCTCGGTCTGGTGACTGGCCATTCCTATAGCGCGCAGGGCTACGTAGCGGAAGGTGAGTGGGCCGTGCGCACGGAAGAGGGACACATGATTCCGGGGGCGGGAGACTAACCTCCCGGCCGCGGGCAATCATTACCCCAAAGCAATATTTGTACCAAGAAAAGGCCGGTCGAACCTTCTGATTCGACCGGCTATTCGTTTCGACTAAGGCTCCCCTATTAATGCTTGGGCGGAACCTTCGCCGAGGCCTTTGCAGCGGCGTGCGGATGGTCCGGCACCGCCATCACTTTTGTCTCGTCGACCGACTGCGTGCCTGCGCCGGAGAATGTTCCCCCAGCGGGCACAATCCAGAATTCGTCGGTCATGGTGCCGCCACTCCCGGTGCGAGTTTCAATGCGGCTGGGGTCGATGCCCAGCTTGGCTTCGCCGCTGGTGAGATAGGCCTTGGCATTCACCGCCCGTTCCGCCGCCAGGTTCGGCCGCTTCTCGTCCGGTTGCGCATTGCCAATGATCACCAGCTTGTTATCCGCATTCTGCTGCAGGTTCTTGGCTACGTCGTCGAGTTTTCCCTTGCACTCGTTATCCACGCGCCAAGGCTTCTTGATCTTCGCCATGTTCGCAAAGTCGCAATCGCTCAGTTTGCTGGCCTGGGGCGGAGGAGGCGGAGGCGGATTCTCGACCGTCACCTGGGTCGAAGCCTGCGTGTTCAAACCGCGCGAATCGGTACAGGTCGCGCTTACCGTGATTGGCCCTGCAGAGGCACCCGCGGTGTTCAGGGCCGCGTTGGCGCCATTGCCGGAAACGCTGCCGCCACTGGCGGTCCAGTTGCTGACCGTCACCGGAACCCCATCCGGGCTGGTGCAATTACAAGTCACGTTGGATGTGCCGCCCGCCTGCAAGCTGGTCGGGTTGGCGCTGCACGTCATGGTGGGCGGATTCTTCGGCGGTTCCTTCACCGTGAAGCTGGCGTTGCAGGTCGCGGTACCGTTCTTCTTCATCTTGGGGTCGCTGACTTTCACGGTGACCGTGTAACTGCCCCCCGTCATGCCATTGGTATCGATGCTGGCGGTGTTATCTTTGCCCGTCAGTTTGCCGCCGTTGCCGGTCCACGCGTAATTCAGCGTGTGCTTGGGGTTGAAATTGGTGGTTGCCGCGGTGGCAGTGACCGGCTCCCCGACCATTACCTCCGAAGGCTGCACTGAACAGGTTGCGCCTGGGATCGCGGTCGTAGGATAGCCGAAGTTCCAAACCACGCCGCCGGCCAGCCGAGCACCTTCCAGCGACGAGCGGCGCAGATTCGGGAACTGCGGGTCGACCAGGTCGGAATAGTTGTGCCGCGCCCATACGTAGTCGCCTTCAAAGAGCCGCAGTGTGAAACGTTTGACTACCGGAAGATCGATGCCCCCGCCCAGCACGGCTCCGAGCCCGTTGTTCGGGGCCAAAGCGTTGGGGCCGCTGAGCCGGTTCCAGCTGATCATGGTGTGCAGGAAAAGATTTACGCTATCGGTTCTCCACATGAAACGCGGGCCAGCCGACAGCAGTCCTTCATTGGTGAATTTGTCCGACCCCCAGCTCTTGCCATAGTCCAACGACAAGCCCAAGAACCGGTTGAAGTTGTAAGTTGCGTCGCCAACCACGCCGGAGCCAAGGTCTGGCAGCGTTTGCGAGATAGGATTGCTCGGAGTCCCGGCCGGGGAGGGCACGTTGCCTCCCGGATTCAACCACTGGTACCCGGTGAAAACATCGACCTTGGGAACGGGCTGATCTTGCGCGACCGAGACTGCGGCCAGCAGCGCCGTCGACAGCAACAGCAAAACCCCGTGTGTGAATTCGTGTCTGGTACAGACCTTGGAATAGAACGACATTTCGCCCTCCAGAACTTGGGATAACTGCAAACTCAAGTGCGTTACTTCAAAGACCGGAAACATGGCTGGCACGGAAAATTGTTATGATGTCATTGGTTCGGCACGGGTTTCCAAAACGTAGTTACCTTCTTGGCCAGTCGGATTGGAAGCGATGATTTTACCCATTTCGGGAGGTCGGAGTCTAGTCGGGTTGCCCCGTTCAATCTCAGATTGATATTCGGCCGCAGAACCCGTCTGGACTGGCTTCGCCGGGCGCCCCGGAAAACTGGTAGGATGCGGACTCCGCTCTAATCATGGATGGGCCCAGCACCTTTTATGAGCCAGGAAAAAGTACTGATTGTCGAAGATGAACAGAATGAGCGAACCGGGCTGGCGGAACTGGTGTCGTCCTGGGGGTACCGCATCGAAACCGCCGAAGACGGCATGGAGGGCTTTGAGAAGATCGGCGCCTGGACGCCGGCGATCGTGGTCACCGACCTGAAGATGCCCCGCATGGGCGGGCTGGAATTGTTGGAGAAAATCGCCGGCGACAAACAGACGATTGCCGTGATCGTGGTGACCGCCCAGGGGACGATTGATAGCGCAGTCAGCGCCATGCGCATGGGCGCTTACGATTACATCACCAAGCCCATCGACACCAATCGGCTGCGCACCATTCTGCAGAACGCCTCGAAACAGATCGGGGCCAACGTGCAGCTGGAAGTGAGCCGCCGCACCTTGCGCGACCGCGGGGTCATGGGCCAGCTGATCGGCTCGTCCAAAAAGATGCGCGACGTTTTCCACCTGGTCGAGATGGTTGCCCCCAGCACGGCTTCGGTGCTGATCACGGGCGCCAGCGGTACCGGCAAGGAACTGGTAGCCCGCACCATCCATGAACGCAGCAACCGTGGTAACAAGCCGTTTGTCGCGATCAATTGTGCCGCCATTCCGGAAACCCTGATCGAGAGCGAGATCTTCGGGCACGAAAAGGGCGCTTTTACCGGCGCCGTGGAGCGCCGCACCGGCTGTTTCGAACTGGCCGAAGGCGGAACCATCCTGCTCGATGAGATTGGGGAAATGCCGGTGGCCACCCAGGCAAAGCTGCTGCGCGTGCTGGAAGACCGCAAACTGCGCCGCCTGGGGAGCAGGGTCGAGACGACGGTGGATGTCCGCGTGCTGGCAGCCACCAACAAAGTCCCGGAAGACGCCGTCGCCCGCGGCGAACTGCGCAACGATCTCTACTACCGCCTGAACGTTTTCAACATTCACATGCCGGCACTGCGGGAGCACAAGGAAGACATCCCCGCCCTGGTGGAGTTCCTGGTGAGAGAGATGAGCAGCAAGCACGGCCGCCAGGTGGCAGCCGTCAGTGAAGCGGTCCTGAACCTGTTTCAAAATCACTCCTGGCCCGGGAATGTGCGCGAGCTGCGCAATACTCTGGAACGGGCTGTGATCGTTTGCGATGGCTCGGTTGTCGAAACCCGGCACCTGCCCCCGGGCTTCGGCCAAACTGCCATACGTCTTTCGTCCGACGATCCGGATACGGTTCACGTGGGGGTGGGTACCACGGTAGAGCAGGCGGAGAAGATGCTGATCCTGAAGACCCTGGAGTCCACCGCCAACAACAAGACGCGCGCCGCGGAAATTCTGGGAATCAGCCTCAAAACTCTGCATAACAAACTGAAGGAGTACGGGAATGCCGCGGCTGACGCCGCACTGAAGGAAGAGTAGTTGTCTCGCGGCAGCCAAACGTCATTCGATCTCGCGGGTCCGCGGAACCAGCATGCGCCGAAGAACGCAAATCGTGCTTGCGATCACCTTCATGGTGGCGGTCCTAGTGTCGTTTTTCTCCTACATCCACCTTTCCCAGCTCTTGCTCCAGGACGTCACCACCGCCCGTGAAACTGCTTCCACTCTTGCCTCGCAGCTTGCCTCCCTGGCCAATGACGCCACTCCCGACCTGACCAGCACCCGCACCAACACCAATGATCCGGCAGCTGTCAGCCGCGCCATCGCCTATTACCTCAGCACCGATAGTGATCTGAACGCGATGGTGCAATCGGTGGTTGGGAACTGGTCCATGGTCTATGACGCCGCCATCGTGGGCGCGGATGGCAAGGCCATTCTGCACTCCAATCCCGACCTCGTCGGAAAGCTGGTGGGGGAACGCCCGGAATTTCAGCAGTTGCAGGACGCACGCTTTCGCCGGCAGCTGCGCATGGTCTATCACCCGCCCACGGTGTATGAAGTTCGCATGCCGCTGGAGCTGAACGGTGCTCCCTTCGGCAGCGTGCGGCTGGGAATCTCTACCGTCTTTCTGAAGAATGAGATCACTCCGGGTCTGCGTCGTGAAGCTGTTTTTTCCTCCATCGCGATCCTGCTCTCCCTCGTGCTGGCGGCCGGATTGTCCCGGATTGCTCTCGGCCCCCTCGAGCACCTCAGCCATACCCTGGACATTGTCAGCGGGGGCGACGCCCACCCGGTCGAGGAGCCGGAGGACAGCAAAGATGAGTACGGTCTGGTCACGCTCAAGATCGCCCATCTCGGCCGCCAGATGCGCGACACCCGCGAAATCTTCTCCGCGTTGAAAGACAACGTCGATCAGATCATGGCGAACCTGCAGGATGGCCTGATGCTGTTCACGCCGGATTCGCGCGTCGTGCTGGTCAGCGCCTCAGTGGAACGTTTCCTGGGCCGCCCGCGGCACGAACTGCTCGGCCGAACCGTCAAGGAACTGTTTTCCCCCGATTCCACTCTCGGCGCTCTGGTGCTTGATAGTTTCCAGTTGCGCCATGCGGTCGCCCAGCGGGAAGTGGAAATGGCCAGCGGAAAGCGCATCCATCTCTCCCTTGACTTCATCCAGGAGCGCGGCACTCCGATCGGCGCCCTTCTGACGCTCCGGGACGCCGAATCGGTGCGGCGCATCGGAGATGAAATCGAGACCTCACGCCGTATGTCAGCCAGCGGACGCATCACCCGTGGCGTGGCCCATGAAGTGAAGAACCCGATCAACGCCATCGTCCTGCATCTGCAGTTGCTGCAAAACAAGTTGCAGGAGACTGATCCGGACACCCGCCGCCACATGGAGATCATCGGCGACGAGATTCATCGGCTGGATCGCGTGGTGCAAATCCTGGTGGAGTTTGCCCGGCCGCGCGACCTGCATCTCGAAGAAATCGACCTTCGGCAGTTGTTGGAGGATGTTGCCGTGCTGGCCCAGCCGGACGCCGAACAGCACGGAGTGACCATTTCGCGCACGCTTCCTTCCGAGCCGCTGCGCGTCCGAGTGGATACCGACTTTATCAAGCAGGCGATGCTCAACGTGGTGCTGAATGGCGTGCAGGCCATGCCGAATGGCGGCACGCTCAACATTACGGCCCTCCGTCACGATGGCAATATGGTCACCGAGGTTTGCGATCAGGGCGTCGGGATCCCTCCGGAGGTTCAGGAGAAGATTTTCGAACTCTATTTCACCACCAAGAAGGACGGCAGCGGCATCGGGCTGGCGCAGGCTTACCAGATCCTGCAGTGGCACTATGGTTCGATCGATTTTGAAACTGCTTTAGGAAAAGGCACGACGTTCCGCCTGCGTCTGCCAGCGGCGGAACCTGCGTCTGCCGCCTGAGGACAGGCCACAGCTCAAACGCCCGGCACTCCGGCAGGGCATGCGGATCACGGCGCTTGACTTTGTCTCAAGGTGTACAAGCTATGATTCTGGCCACAATACTAATGACCTTCGCACTTTTATCGGACACGGGGTTACCCTCCGCGGCAGGGATTGCAATTGGGCAGACGCCCCAGTCTCAGCAGAGCTCCCAGCCAGAAAAGCTCGCCGAGCAGCCTGCAGCGACCGTCCCAGGCAGGCCTGCACCTCCGGCCGTTCAACCCGCCCCGGTTCCCTGCACCACCGGCTCGCAGACCACCGCGGACCATCCGGCACCCTGCAAAACCCCCAGCCACAAGAAGCATCACGTCCCAAGAACCGTTCCGGATTCTGGCACCGGAACCTCGAAGACCATTGTGCGGCATGGGAGCACCAGCGACCCGAATGTCCAGCTTGGCACTGGAGTCAGCCCGCAGCAAGCCTCCCAGAAGTCCCAGACCACGGCTCAACTGTTGGCCAGCACCAATGCCAATCTCACCAGCCTCGGAGACCGCACCCTCACGTCCGAGCAGCAGGAAACCGTAAACCAGGTCAAGCGTTACATGGATCAATCCAAAGCCGCAGCCAGCGATGGAGACGTTCAACGCGCTTATAATCTCGCCCTGAAGGCCAAACTGCTTTCTGCCGAGCTGATTAAGCACTGAGGACAAAGAAAAATTGCCGGTCACCCCTGGCTCATCGAACCGCGCCCCGATTGAGAGCTCGCCGCCCGCTGTGGGCCGCTTCCGCAACTCCGCATTCTTCATTGTTCTGATCGCGTTTGCCCTCCGTCTGGCCGTCATCATCATCGGCCACACCTACCGGATCACGCCGCGCCGCGACCACTTTCAATTCGGCTGGGAAATGGGGCGCCTAGCGCGTTCCATCGCGCTGGGTCAGGGCTTCAGTTCCCCGACCGATCTCGCAACCGGCGCCAGCGCCTGGGCAGCGCCGGTGTATCCCTACATTCTGGCTGGGGTGTTCAAGCTGTTCGGAATCTACACTTCGGCTTCGGCATTGGTCATCCTCACCTTCAATAGCGTCTTCGCCGCGCTCACCTGCCTGACCCTTTACCGGATTGCCGAACGCATGTTCGGCATCCCGGTCGCTCGCGCCACCGCCTGGACCTGGGCCGTCTTTCCTTACGCCATTTACTGGCCGACGCGCGTAGTGTGGGAAACCAGTTTCACCGCCTTTCTGCTCAGCCTGGCGTTGCTGCTCACCTTGCGAATGGCAGACGAGCCTCCACGCTGGCGCGCCTGGATCAGTGTCGGCCTGCTCTGGGGATTCATCATTCTGACCAACACTGCGGTCGTCAGCCTGATGCCCTGCTGCCTGTTGTGGCTGATCTACCACCGTCCAAAGCGGGCACATTGGGCCGGTGCGGCACTAAGCGTTTTCATCGCGCTCCTGGTCGCGACCCCGTGGCTGGTGCGCAATTACGAAGTTTTCGGGAAGGTTATTTTCATTCGCGACAATCTGCCGCTTGAAATGTATGAGGCCAACAACGATCAGTCCGAAGGTCTATGGACGCGAAACGAGCATCCCGGTAACGATCCCGAAGCCATGCGGCGTTTTCAGGAACTCGGTGAACTCCGCTTCATGGCCGAGAAAAAGGAGCAGGTTGATCAGTTCATCCGTGAGCATCCCGGACGCTTTCTCGAATTTACGCTGGAGCGCGCCGCCTACTTCTGGATCGCGCCTCCGCAAGCCACCATCGTTGCCGGCTACGATTTGATGATCTCCCGCCACGTGAACTTCGCGCTGGGAGCGGTTCTTGCGTTCGCGGGCCTATGGCTCACGCTGCGTAATCGCAAGCCCGGAGGCTTTCTGCTGGCCTGTTTCCTGCTGATCTATCCAATCCCTTATTACCTGGTGAACCCGTTCGTCCGCTACAAACACCCCATCGAACCCGAGATGATCCTGCTTGCCGTGTACCTGTTTTGCGAAGCCCGCCAGGTGCAAATCCATTGGCCCAAGCGCCCGCCCCAGACATCTTAGGGACACTGTAAACAATGTAGACGCGGCACCCCCCCAGTGCTTCGCCACCCCGCCTTCATCATATACAGTAGATCATGCGTTCCATTCTGCAGAAGCCCGCGCTGCGTTTCGTCTTCGGCGCGAATGTCATTTCCATGCTGGGCAGCGGCATGAATACCGCCGCCGTCGCCTGGTACATTCTGCAGGTCACTCACTCCGAGATGGCGCTGGGAACGCTTGCCGTGGTGCAGACGATTCCAGCCCTACTGATGATCCCCTTCATGGGCGTGATCATTGACCGAGAAGACCGCCGTTGGCTGGTCATGACGCTCGACGCGCTGCGCGCCATCATCATTCTCACCGTCGCGCTGCTGGCGCTGGCGCACACGGTGCGCCTCTGGGAGCTTTACCTCATGAACACTCTGGTGGCCGCCGGCTTCTGGATGTTCTGGCCCACCGTCACCGCACTGGTGCAGGAACTCACTCCCGGCGAAGAATTCGTCCATGCCAACACGTTTCTCATGGCCGGAGTGCAGGGCGGCTGGCTGATTGCCGGCTCCCTCGTCGGCTTCGTCTACAACCACATCGGCTTGGGCGGAGTGCTGCTCATCGACTTCTCGACGTACCTGGTTTCGTTCCTGTGCTATTTCGCCGTTCGCAAAGGACGCCACGTGGTCCCGCGGCCCGCCGAGATTCACGCCGATCTCATTGCCGCCGAAACCGCGCTAGAGCGTTTCATCCGTGAGTTCCGCGACGGCGTGCGTTTCCTGCGGGGCAACCGCAACCTGACGTTTCTAGGCATCAGTTGGGCATTATTTCTGGGTGCTATGCTGACCGGGATCGTGGTCACCGCGCCGCTCAGCGATCGCGTTTTTCACGCCGGAGCGGTCGGCTACGGCTGGCTCAGCGCCGGATGGGGCACGGGCGCATTTCTCAGCGTGCTGTACACTCCCCAGCTGATCTCGACGCTCGGTTCGCGCCGCGCCATCGCCATCTCCATGGGGATGCTTGCCATCTGCATGATCCTTGCGCCTGTGTCCATGTTCCTGGTGCTGGCGATCGCCGCTTACGCGTTCATGGGATCGGGGCGAGGCGTTGCGGGCGTCGCCATGAACACCAGCGTCATGGAACAGGTGCCAAAGCACTTCATGGGACGGGTTCAGAACATTTTCAATTTTGCGGGAACTGGATTGCAGATCGTGCTGGCTCTGGTGGTGGGCGCGGTGGCCAAGCTGAATTTGATTGCCGGATTCTCCATCATCGGACTGGTCTACTTTGTGGCCTTCATCACCGCCAGTTGGCCAGCCGGGGCCCCCGTCCCAGCCAGCGAAGCCGCCGCCGAATAGCCGCCTTCGGGCACCCCGTCCTTTTCGCGTTCGGTGCGAAAGGGCGGGGAATTTCGGCCTGCTTCAAGGCTAGGAACAGGCGGTTCGCCTTGTCCCTCTGCCGCGTTTTCGAAAAGCCCTGAGATCAGGGTATACCCCCCCTCCCCCGGTCTAGTGGAATCATCAGGTTACGGACTTTTTGCCCGCAAAATCTAGAGCCCACTGGGGTTAGAGGTAAAATGACAGATATTCATTTGACGCAGTACAATCCCACCCAGAGCAAGAAAATTAGGAAAATGGGCGATCTTTCATAACCTAAGCAGCGAAGGAAAAGCGGTTATTCATGCGCATGATTTTCTTGTATTATGACTGTGACCACCTTTGACCACTGAGGCAGGTCGGGAAATTGAATCGGAGGCTGGGAGAGTCGAACTCCATTCCGGCGAGGGAATCGCGGTTTATAAGACCGCTTCTGGTACCGACCAGTCAGCCTCCACAAATGAAAAAGGGCGACCCCGAACGGCAGGAATCGAACCTGCATAACCGAGAACTGGCAGAGAAGCTGGGCGGCTTAGGAACTTTCCAGCAACTCTCTCGGTGCTCTATCCGTTGAGCTACGCCAAGATCGTTACTCGATAAGTGTAACATTGCCTCTTCTATAGCCTGTCAAGAGGAAATCCCGCATTTTCAAAGTTTATTTTTGGGGTTTCTCGGGTGTAGAATCAGCAACATGCCGAAGGTAGATAAGCAACAATTCGATGCTTTGCTGACTCGACTCCTACATGCGAAGCCAGCCCCGAAGTCCACGATAAAGACCAGCCGCAAGACGAAACTAGGGAAGATAATTTCAGCCCCGAAGTAACTTACTCTCCAAGTAGCCGCTGCTGAGGTCTTTCGAGGTGAAGGACTTTTATGACTTTCAGTATCCGGTAATCTTTGCTTACAACTTCGTGAGCATAACCATACCGTACATCGACTTGCACTAGAGCACGGAGTGAATCACCAGGAAAGATTTGCTCATCGCCATTTTGAAAACGCTGCAACCAATCCTTGTCGGCCAATGTCACATCAATGGCATGGTCATAAACAAATTCCCATTTGGATTCTCCGAGAAAATCCGGCCGTTTGACCTTGAGGATCATTTCCTCTTCGTGAGAGATGTTTTCTTCAATAGTAAAAGCGTCGATAGTTTCAGCATTGATGCGGAAATTCAAGTTGAATTCAACTGAACCCTCACTTGTGATGAGAGATGCATTATCGGGACGTTCCAAGTGCGCGAGAGCCATACTTATCTCTTCAATACCGTTCAATAGCGGCTTCCTCTGGATCGGCTGGTACATCGGGATTCGCCTCACTTGAGTCTCTTCGGCAGCGGCGAGCAAATTCTTTTCTAGTTCTTCTATTTCAGGTCTAGATGTTATTGTCGTCTTACCATCTAACCATCGAACGATGATGTGCTTGGTGCGCACCAAATAGACACCCAAGAGTTTTTTCCAATCTCCCTCTTTGAGAACATCGTCGCCAATCATTGTTACTTGGCTTCGCAGCCATGTACGTAATGAGCCAGCCTCAATACCTTCCAGCATTAAAACTGGTTCGATTGACACATCTATAGACTGGATTAACTGCCTGTCGATGTCCTGAAACGCATCAATGAGCCGACTCATTGACTTGAACACTCGCGCCGGATCGGCTCCGGTGTCAGGCTTGAAGCCAATCTCAATGGCGAAATCGCTCCGCGGCCTCTCGCTGGCTGGAATCATTGTCGGCATAATACATCACTTCCCGGTTGCACCTACCAAATTCTTAAATGGCATCGGCTTTATTCGCGCCATCCGCGAAAGCGTTTCTTCAAACCGATCCGCATTGTCTCTGCGGTTGAACCTGTACTCGAACTCCGAAAGATACCGCGACAAATGTTTTATAGAAATCTTATGGAACGACCCTGCAATGCCGCGTTTGAGCAGTGAAAATGCGGACTCCACGGTATTCGTGTAAACGTCGCCATCCACGTATTTTCCAAGGCTGTGATTGATCGTGAAATGCTTTCCTTGGAATCTGGATATATTGAAAACGTTGTAGGCCGGAGCGTCATCCGTCATCACAGCTGTTACGTCTTTGCCGATATGCTTGTTTGCGATCTCAAATAACGTCAAACCCTTCGCATCCTGTGCGTGGATGAAACGCAGCGGGCCACCACGTTCCCTAACTCCGACCACCACATCTTTGCTCTTGAGTTTTCCTTTGTGCCGGCGCTGGCGACCTCCGATGTAACATTCGTCCATCTCAACAGTGCCCTTCAACAAAGGGCCGCCAGTTTCCTCCATCGCTTTCCTGATGCGATGCGCGAGATACCACGCTGTTTTGTAGCCAGTATGCAAGTGCCGTTGCAGTTGCTTTGCAGAGATGCCCTTTTTCGCATCCACGATGATTGAGAGCGCCATGAACCACTTGGTTAACGGGAGGTGTGTGTCATGGAAGATCGTTCCTGACGTGGCTGTGAATTGCTCTTTACAGGTTTGCTCTTGGCACTGATAAATCTTGCGTCCCGGCTGTTTCTTCGTCGGAGAGACGTATTGCTTAACATCGGCAGAGCCACAAGTCAGGCAGCGCACCCCATCAGGCCAGCGAAGAGCAGCGAGATATTTTGTGCATTGATCGTCATAGGTAAAGGTCTTGTGAATGTCTATCAGATTCATGGCAGCCTCTTAAACTGCCATTATTATCCCCTAAGCGCAGTAGCTGTGTCAAGGGAATAATCATCGGTAAAATCTAGATTCTTAACGAGTTATATATCATAACCATACGTTCTCTACGGGATATACATCTAAGATGACGGTTTGTCGGGCTGAGGTACCGGCCGTCCCGGGCCCGCTGTTGCCTCCTCAGCCTCGGTCTCGCCTATAAGGTGAGATTCGAGGTATACCCCCCTCCCCCCGGTCTAGCGGAATCATGATGTTACGGACTTTTTGCCCGCAAAATCTAGAGCCTGTTGGGGTTAGAGGTAAAATCTAGATTCTTAACGAGTTATACATGTCTTTGTCGCGTTCTCCATAAGATATGCTTCGAGGATGGCAGTTTGCCGGTCCGGGTGTCAAGGAAAAAGCGGAGCGGGGACGTGGGCATCAGTCGCTCCACACGGCGAAAGGCTAGGCCATTTCGGGAGGAAATAATTGGGGTCAGTCCCGTCTGTCCCCCTATTTCGCGTACCGCAACATGGGTAGCCTGCTATCGTGCCCAGCCGCCTTAAACGATACTATAGCGCGAAACATCTGCACTTCATTACCTGCAGCTGCTACCATCGTTTGCCCGTGCTGGGGACGCCCCAGCGCCGCGATGTGTTTTTACAAATTCTGGAGCAAGTGCGGCAGCGCTACCGCTTTGTGGTAGTCGGTTATGTGGTGATGCCCGAACACTTTCATCTCCTCATCAGCGAGCCGGAGAACGGCGATCCGTCGGTGGTGATGAAAGTGGTCAAACAGGAATTCGCGCGTACGGTTCATCGTCGCGAACGGCATGCAGGCCAGTGCGGGACTGAACCGGCGAAGGTGTGGCAGAGACGCTTTTATGATTTCAATGTATGGACGGAGTGCAAGCGCATCGAGAAGTTACGTTATATGCACCGCAATCCGGTGAAGCGCGGATTGGTGAGCCGACCCGAGCAATGGCTATGGAGCAGTTTCCGCTCTTATGCGTATGGCGAGATTGGCGGGGTGCGGGTGAGCTTCCAGGAGTGGCCGCTGGAGATCAAGCCGTGTCCGCGGGAAACCTTCGGAGGCTGCCGGCTGCAACGCGCCCCACTCATTCGCACAGAACGTGTTTGGTTTCATGACATCCTTTACAAAGCGTCTCGGGACATCCTTTACACTCCTGCGCGAGCGAAGCGAGCGCAGGAGTGTAAAGGATGGCGTGGAAGACGATGGATGTCCAAGAGCAGAAAGTCAGGTTCGTAGTGGCGGCGACGCGGCAGGAGAAGTCGCTGACCGCCTTGTGCCAGGAGTTCGGCATCTCTCGTCCCACGGGGTGCCTCTGGCGAAAGCGTTATCAGGAAGCGGGTCTGGCCGGGATCGCAGAGCGCAGCCGGCGTCCGCAGCAGAGTCCCACCCGAACCCCGGCGGAGTGGGAACAGCGGGTGGCGGAGGTGCGGCAACGCTATCCCGACTGGGGAGCTCGCAAGCTGCAAGTGCTACTGGCGCGGGCGGGAGTGGAGTTGACCCGCAGCACCATTCATCGCATTCTGTTGCGCCGCGATCTGGTGCACGATCGCGCCCGGCATTCCCCAGCCACCCGCCGCTTTGAGCGGAGCGCTCCCAACGAGCTATGGCAGATGGACTTTAAGAGTCCGAAAGGCTGGAACGCAGCCGTCGGTCCGTTGTCGGTGCTGGATGATCACAGCCGTTATTTGCTGGTGTTGCACGCGGTATGGAGTACCCACGCCGAGTTGGTGCGGGAGCAACTGGAAACGGCATTTGCCAGCGGTGGGGTTCCGGAAGCGATGCTGATGGATCACGGCATTCCGTGGTGGAGCGCCAACGCGCCGACCGGAGCCACGGGGTTAACGGTGTGGCTGATGAAACAAGGGATCCAGCTCCATTGGAGCGGGTTTCGGCACCCGCAGACGCAAGGCAAGGTGGAGCGTTTTCATGGTGCCTTGGAACGAGCGCTGTGGGCACGGGGAGCGCCGCGAGCCCAACCGCAGCCCTGGCTGGATGCCTATCGCTGGGAGCATAACCATGTGCGACCGCACGAAGCCTTGGGCATGCAAACCCCGGCCAGCGTCTGGCATAAGAGCGAGCGCCGTTACGATCCGCATCCCCCGCGCTGGGAATACCCAACCGGATCGAAGGTGCCGAAGGTGGACTGCCAGGGAAAACTCGATTTCCAAGGGAATCGCTGGAAAATCAGTCGGGCTTTGCGTGGAGAATGGGTGCAGCTGGAACCCGTGGAACGACGGGTGTTGGTGTATTACTGTCGGACCCTGGTCCGGAAACTGGATCTGAGCACCCAACGTTCGACCGCGGTCGAACGTTGGTTTTCCCGGTCCCATCCCGAACCAAAACTGTAAAGGATGTCCCGGGACAAACTGTAAAGCATGTCATGGGACTGGACACCTCGGGATTTGGGTCACCAAGCGCCTCAGCAAGTTGATCCATAACTTCCCCAGAGCGATAATCTGGGTCAAGCTTTCGAGACGGATCAAACCGAGAGAATGCGCCCAGCTTGTCCTTGGGACAAATCCATCGCCTTATCTGGTCCTCCGGAACGCCGAGGTATTCTGAGAAGGCCAGCTCCGCGCCGTCTTCGAGGGTACCATCGACAATGTTATCCAGCTTGGCAACGCCGCGAAACTTATGATCGACCTGTTGTCCGTGGGGATTCTTATAGGACTGTTCACTGCGAGATCCAAGCTGTATTGCTTTCTGGTAAGCCTCATCAGCGTTGGTAGCCGCTATCAGAAATAGGTTGCGGTGCAAAACATTCCGGGTTGCGCCGGCGATTTTGATTTCCATCAGTAGGTCTGCCACGTACCAACTCGATTGCACCGTTTCCACGATTGTTCTATCTCCTTCGACCTTAGTCAGTTGCCCCGGCAGTATTGCTTCCAAGTCGCTTTGGTGGCATTAAAGACCGCGGAGTCACCGCTCTTCCGAGCAGTTTCCATTCGCTTCTTCAGCCATCCGCACGGATCGTTCGGACTGGCCACATTCGCCTTGTCCCACAACCCTGTCTCGGCGACGATCCGCTATCGTACAGCTGCTGTCCAGCGCTTGCCGGAGGAGACAGCAACGCTAGCAAGCACCACCACACCCATGTCTTATGGGCAAGAGTTCCGCGTCGAAAGGCAGGCGCGAAATCAGCACAACATTTCGCAACGCTCATTTGCCACTCCTTTGTTCACATGGGACTTTTGATCTTTCGCCTAGAAGCAAGGCATGATAGTTTCTGCGCGTCACCCGGAGACGGCGGCTGCGGCTATGCGGCTTTGGCTACCGCCTAATTGCTTCGAAGGAAGCCATACTGGACGCCTTGCTGATAGCTTTTGCCATAGCTTCCAGTGATCGCACCGTGGTTATTGATGCCGAGTTCCAGGACCCAACCCGATTTGTGGGGATCGAAGATGGTGATCTTGCCCTGTGGCGAGCGCACAAACCCGATGTAATCGGTGGGGCCTTTGCCGTCCAGGTAACCCCCGGTGATCATGCCCTTGTCGTTGACGACGTAGGCCTGCGTGCCCTTCGATCCTTTGGGATCGAAGGTGGTGATGGTTCCGTCGGCAGCGCGCACGAAGCCATGAAACACGCCCTTGGCATCCACATAGGTGCCAGTGATGACGCCCAGATTGTTGATACCCTGAGGCTGGGTTCGCGTCGAGCCCGGCGCCTCGAAGGTGGTGATTTTCCCGTTCGCAGCCCGCACGAAGCCGTGCGTATTGGACTGCGAGCCATCCTCGGCATAGCCTGTGACCACACCCTGGTTATTAATGAATTGCGGCATGGTATCTGTCGCGCCCTGAACGTCGAAGGTCGTAAACTTTCCGCTGGCCGAACGCAGGAACCCGTGAAATGCCCCGCTCGCGTCAGCCCAGGTGCCCACAATCACGCCCTTATCGTTGATACACACGGGTTCGGTCATAGTCGCGCCCGGCGGGTCGAACGTCGTGATCGTTCCATCGGCGGCGCGCACATAACCGTGCTCATAATAGGCGAACCACTCGCCGGTGATGACGTTCTTGCTGTTGATGCTGTTGCCGAAGGTGTCTGTCGCGCCAGAGACGTTGAAGATCGTCATGGTCCCATCGGGGGCGCGCAGAATCCCGTGGTTCCGCTGGCCGGCATCCATGGTCCAACCGGCTATATAGCCATTATTGTTGATGCTGCCGCCGGTGGTTTGAATCGCGTTCTTGACACCGAACGTCACATATTTCGTTTTGCCGCTCGCGGAGCCGCTCAACCCACCCGCGCACAGCGCCACGCACAAAGCCAGGGTCCCGAATCTTCCAAACGCCGCCTTATAACGCACAATCCGATTTTGCATGATATTTCCTTTTTGATTTCAAAAGCGGCACCATCCTACGCCCCATCTGGCATGTTCGCAACGTGAAACAATGTTCCTCTGAGGTGCAGCGATTTGGTCTGCGACCCGCGCCAGGACAGCACAAACTGCCCCGAATGAACGGGCCACGCGGCCGTCGAAGCCAGCATCGACGGATGGGACGTGCTCGATGTCGTGTAGTTGCATCGAGGGAGGGGTGGAACGCCTCGCGGTAGCGGGGACTTTCGCCCCCGGGCCCGAAACAGGAAAGAACTCGCCCGATTGTTCATTGATCCTTGACCTGCCCTTACCGGAGAGCCAATGATGGAATAAGACATCCAAGATCACACAACTGAAAGGATCACTGTGTTCTCCGGCTGGATCACGCACGCCACCATCCGAGCCTTGGACTTGCTGGGCGATCGCGTCCTTCCCCAGCGTGAGGGTCCAGCACACCAGCGCACCGGACGCCGCGGCGAAGAAGACGCCTATTTCTATCTTCGCCGCCGAGGATATGTCATGGTCGCGCGCAACTTCCGTTCTCCGCACCATCGAGGCGAGATCGACTTGATCGGCTGGGACAAGGACGTGCTGTGTTTTGTGGAGGTTAAGACTCGTACCACCCATGACGTGAAGCCCGCGGAAGCCGCCGTCGACCGGGACAAGCAGCGGTCCCTGGCTGCCGTCGCCCGGGATTACCTTTGCCATATGGCACCGACGTGCCAGTGGCGTTTCGACGTGCTAACCGTGTATTATGAAAACCGAGCCAGCCAGCCGCATTTTGAGCTGTTCCCGAATGCCTTCCCCGTGGCGTACAATACGAGTTTTTGAGTTGTTGGCAGTGAAAGGAATCAGTGCTTGCCTGAGCTGAGAAAAGATCCCATCGTTGGCCGGTGGGTGATTATCTCCACCGACCGCGCGAAGCGTCCCACCGACTTTACCCGCGATGCCGTCAGGATCAAGGGTGGTTTCTGCCCCTTCTGTTACGGCAACGAAAACAAAACACCTCCCGAGATCCAGGCCTATCGTCCCAACTCCAATGGAGGGCCACCGCCACAGCGCGATACGCCGGGATGGACGGTGCGGGTGGTGCCGAACAAGTTCCCCGCGCTGGGGATCGAGGGCAGCCTTAACCGGCAGGCGGAGGGGATGTTCGACCGCATGAACGGGATCGGCGCGCACGAGGTCATCATCGAGACCCCGGACCACAACGCCACCCTGGCCAGCATGGCTCCCAAGCGAATCGAAGACGTCCTGTGGACCTTCCGCGACCGCATTCTGGATCTGAAAAAAGACCGGCGCTTCAAGTACATCCTGCTCTTCAAGAACCACGGCGAAGCGGCCGGGGCTTCGCTCGAGCATGCGCATTCGCAACTCATCGCCCTGCCGATTCTGCCCAAGTACGTGGTCGAAGAGCTGGACGGCGCCAAGCAATACTTTATTTACAAGGAGCGGTGCGTTTTCTGCGACATCATTCGCCAGGAGTCCGAGACGGGAGTTCGAGTGGTCTCGGAGAACGAAGATTTCCTCACCATCGCTCCGTATGCTCCGCGGTTTCCGTTCGAAACCTGGATTCTGCCCAAGCAGCACGAGTCGGCCTACGAGAATTCTTCCACTCACATGTATGAGAACCTGGCAAAGGCGTTGAAGAGTCTTCTGACCAAAGCCGATCAGGTGCTGGACAATCCTCCCTATAACCTGGTAGTTCACAGTTCCCCGGCGCAGGACCCCACCAACGACTACTATCACTGGCACATTGAGTTCATGCCCAAGCTGACCAAGACCGCCGGGTTCGAGTGGGGCACGGGGTTCTACATCAATCCGACACCGCCCGAGGAGGCCGCGCGCTTCCTGCGGGAAGCCGAAGTGGACGAGCCGGCCGCGGCAACCGTGCGTTAGTCCACAAACCTGCCTTCAGAAAAAAGGGGCTTGGCCAAAGGCCAAACCCTGAGCAGAGAGAAACAGGAGGGAACGGGATCCCGCATCCTGGCGTTAACGTCGTCCAAGTTGCGTTTTCCACTTCGTACCATCCCGAGGCTAAGCTGGCGCGAAATCGCAGTTGTCGCGCCCAAGTAAAAAGATTGTCACGGAAGTGTAGGTTGCGGCGGTCCAATCCGGAACTAGGCCTGGGTGCGATCCGTATATTCCTCGTGCCAAGCCATTTGGATGGCTTCGAGCTTGCCCTCACTTGACTTCGTGGGATCATCGTGGAAGTCGGCCAGTTCGACCACATAGCGGTGAAGGTCGGTAAAGCGCACGGTGAGCGGATCGATCTCTGGATGCTTTTCTGACAGCTCGATTCCGATATCCACTGCGTCATTCCAGGTCAGGGCTTTGGGCATGGGCGCTCCTTAGCAGTTGGCACGTAGCATTCGGCCTTTAGCAATTCCGTTACTAGCTCCCAGCCTCTAGCTCGTTGTCACTTTGCGTCAATCGGTCAACAGCCGACTGGCTCAATGCTGAGTGCCAAGTGCTAATTGCCGGCTTTCTAGTGTTCTTCCGACACGTAATTCCGGTTCCAGGCCGGAATCTCAACAACGACCTTGCCCGGCTTGGTGATGACCGCCTGACATCCCAGGCGGGAATTCAGCTGCAGATCGGCGGCCATGTCGAGACGGTCGGCTTCATCATCCTCCATGTCCGACAAATTCCCGGCGCCTTCCTTGACCCACACGTGACACGTGGTGCACGCACAATTGCCGCCGCAGGCATGGTCCAAGCGGACACCGTTGTTGAGGGCTACGTCCAGGATGGATTGTTCCTTGCCGTGATCTTTGTAGGGCAACTTGCCGTTTTCGAATTCCACCGTCCTGCCCTCGGGCAAGAAGGTTATCTGTACCGTGTTTTCTGCCGGCGTTTCCAAGGTTGCCGTTCCGGTGCCGTGCGTTTTTTCTTCAGCCATAATCCGCTCCTGGGCCCTCGACCGTAGCTATTACTTGAAGTCCGCTTTTGCCACCGGATGACCCGCCGTCAGGTCTTCTCCCATGTCGGCCTCGTCCATGGTCTTGCCTTTGAGCGCGGTGCTGACGGCGGTGTCCATCATCAGTTCCGCCAGTCTCATCGTACCCTGATTCAACATATCAATGGCCTTCCGGATGGACTGATAATCGTCCTCGGCTTTCACCTGGATCAGGGCTTGTTCCAGCTTCGTGATCTGCTTTCGCTCGTCGCTGGTGAGTTGACCCCACGCCAGGCCATTTTTGCCCTTCTCTAAAGCCGTGAGAATTGTCTCGGCTTCGCGGCGCGCCTCAATCACCTGGCGCTGGCGGAAATCCTCTTCCGCGTAATCGAACGAATCGAGGATCATGCTCTCCACCTGAGCGTCGGTCAGGCCGTAACTGGGCTGAACCTCAATTTCTGCTTCCTTGCCGCTGCGTTGTTCACGCGCAGAAACGTGCAGAATGCCGTTGGCGTCGATCAGAAACTTCACCTCGATCCGCGGCATCCCCGCCGGCATCGGTGGAACGCCTTTCAGGTCAAAGCGGGCCAGAGAACGGCAGTCCTTCGCCAGTTCGCGTTCGCCTTGCAGCACATGGATGGCGACATTGGCCTGGCCATCGATTTGGGTGGTGTAGTACTGCGTTGCCGAAGCCGGAATTGTCGAATTGCGCAGAATGATTTTGTCGGTCACACCGCCGGCCACTTCAATTCCCAGAGACAGTGGCGTGACGTCCAGCAGAAGCATATTTTCGGTAGTGTGCGAACCGCCTGCCAGAATCTTCGCTTGTACGGCTGCGCCGAGCGCGACCACTTCGTCAGGATTCAAGCCGGTATGCGGCGGGCGCTGAAAAAGTGACTCCACCAGAGCCCGCACCTTCGGAATCCGCGACGATCCGCCCACCAGTACGACTTCATCAATCTGCTCGGGCTTAAGTCCAGCGTCTTTGAGGGCCTGCTTGCAGGGACCAGCGGTGCGATCGATGATCGGCTGTGCCAATGTTTCAAATTGCTCGCGCGTGATTTCACGCAGGTAGCGTTTGCCGCCGGGCAGATCGATCTCGAGTTTGGCCGCAGGCTCGGAAGAAAGCGCAATCTTGGCTTCGATCACCGCTTTGCGAATCCGGGCCACTGCCTCGCCATTGCGCGAGAAGTCCAGACCCATATCTCCTCGGATATCATCGAGGGCAACCCGGATCAGCAGATTGTCGATGTCATCTCCGCCGAGATGGGTATCGCCGTTGGTGGCGATCACCTCGAAAATCCCGTCATGCAGCTTCAGGATCGAAATATCGAACGTACCGCCGCCAAGATCGTATACGGCCACGATTCCATTCTGTTTCTGGTTGAGGCCGTAAGCCAGCGATGCCGCTGTGGGCTCGTTGACCAACCGCAGAACTTCCAGGCCCGCGATGCGGCCTGCGTCTTTCGTAGCTTGCCGCTGCGCATCGTTGAAGTAAGCAGGAACCGTAATCACCGCCTTCGACACCGGCGCGTTGAAGAAGCGTTCGGCGTTGCGCCTAAGCTGACGCAGGATGAATGCGGAAATCTCCGGCGGCGTGAACGTGCTCGTGCCGAGCTTGATACGCAACACTTCTCCGGCATGAATATCGTCGGCCAGCCGGAAAGGAAACAGCTTCAGCTCTTCGGTGATGTCTTCCACGCCTCGGCCCATCAGGCGCTTGATCGAATACACGGAACGCTCGGGGGTCGCGATCAGGTATTTGCGGGCGGCGTTGCCGACGATGATCTGGTCCCGCTCATCGAGCGCGACGACCGAAGGCACAAGGTTCGACCCATCCTCGCCAGGAATAACGGCGGGCTTGTCCTCGTGCATGAACGCCACCAGAGAATTGGTGGTGCCCAGGTCGATGCCGATAATGCGGTCAGAAGACATTGAGTAATTGAGTAATTTGGTAATTGTGTAATTTGTAATTTCATAAACCGGCTGTGCAGGGCGGTTTTCAATTACCCGATTACACAATTACTCAATTTTCCAAAACTTCATTCACATCCCTCACCAGGTTCCGGATGTAGTTTCTGCGGTTGAGCACATCGACCATTTTGTCGAGCACCTTGCGGCGTTCTTCTTCGGCGTCCAGGCCCAGGAGCCGGTCCCACACATTCCACGCGCCTTTCAACTCCTCCAGCAGCGTTTCGTTCTTCTTCTCAAGTTCGAGCTTCCGCTGGGAGATTTCCTCGATCAGGGCAGGATCATCTTCGCCGGCCTTCTTTTCCATGCGGAGTTGTTCGAGCTCCATGTTCAACTCGAACACTTCCTCCAGAAGATCCGGAGGCACGACCTGCTGTTTGATCTGACCGGTGGCCCGAGCTTTCTCGGTGGCGGTTTTCGACTGCTCCTCCAGTTGAAAGCCCTCCAGCCGGAGCAAATACTGGCTGCGTTTGATGGGATCTTTCAACGTGCGGTACGCGTCGTTGAGCTGCGAACTCTGCTCCAGGCTCCATTCCTGCTCGCGGGGATCTCCGCGGGCGCACAGATCGGGATGCAGGCGGCGGCTCAGTTCGTAGAATTCGCGCTCCAGTATGGCGGCATCAATATTCAGCTTCCGCGGAAAGCCAAAAAATGTGAAGTAGTCGACCGGGACCGGGGGCTGCACTTTGCCGCAAGCGCTGCAGAAGTGCGCCGCGCGCATGTCGCCGCAGGACCAGCAGGTGCTGGTGTCTTCACTCTTCCCCAGCACAGGGAGCGCCGATTTCGATGTTTCCGCCATAGGAAAAATTGGGTAATTGAGCAATTGTGTAATCGGGTAATTTGTAAAACCGCATCGGCTTGCGACAGAAACGGGTTTTCAATTACCAAATCACCCGATTTCACAATTACCCAACATCCCCGCGACGTGTGCCAAAAGCTAGCCGGAAAAAGACGTTCCGCAGCCGCACGACTTCGTCGAATTCGGATTCACGAACACAAATCCCTGCTGCATGAGCGTCTCCTGATAATCCAGCGTCATGCCGTGCAGGTAGATGAACGACTTGGGATCGACGAAAACCCTTACATCCCCGAATTGAAAAATGCGGTCGCGCTCCCGGGGCTGGGTGTCGAAGCGGATGTTGTAACTCAGTCCCGAGCAGCCGCCTCCCTGCACCCCGAGGCGAAGACCGCCCTGTTCGGGGGAAATGCCTTCCTTCACGATGGCGGTGCGGATGCGGGCCAGCGCTTTCTCCGTGACCTGAATCCCTTTGGCCGGGACGGCGTTGGTTGTAGTCGTACTCATAGTCCGATAGCCCAAGAGCCGGGCACGGGCGGATGTGCTCGCGCCTGCCTCGGTCTATTATCTCGCTTCCACGGCCGCTGGTTGAGGCGCATCCTGTTTCTTTTTCCAGTCGTGAATGGCCGCGCGAATGGCGTCTTCCGCCAGCACCGAGCAGTGAATCTTCACCGGGGGCAGCGAAAGCTCCTTCACGATCTCCGTGTTCTTGATCTGAAGCGCCTCATCCACGGTCTTGCCCTTCACCCACTCGGTAGCAAGCGAAGACGACGCAATGGCCGAACCGCAGCCGAAGGTCTTGAATTTCGCGTCTTCAATGACATTGGTCTGCGGATTGACTTTGATCTGCAGCTTCATGACGTCGCCGCACTCCGGCGCGCCCACCAGTCCGGTGCCGACCTCGGCACTGTTCTTGTCGAGCGAACCCACATTGCGCGGATGGTTGTAATGATCGATTACCTTGTCGCTGTATGCCATAAGTTACGTTCTCCTCACCCTCTCATTCGGGCCACCCTCAGGGGTTAAAGCCCGCATGTTTCTTAGCTCTCAGTGGTACGGCTGAAGCCGCGCCCTACCCAACCGATTCTTAAAACCTGCCCAAGCTGCCAGCCGCTGGCTACTATTCAGCGGCCCACTTGACACTCTTCAGATCGATGCCTTCTTTCGCCATCTCATAGAGCGGCGACAGTTCACGCAACCGCGTCACGGTTTCGACCACGCGGTCAGCGACATAATCGACTTCGGCTTCGGTATTGAAACGGCCAATGCCGAAGCGGATCGAG
Source organism: uncultured Acidobacteriota bacterium (assembly GCA_963715675.1). GTDB lineage: Bacteria > Acidobacteriota > Terriglobia > Terriglobales > Acidobacteriaceae > DASVWZ01. Next base: position 4,215,482 of record OY970265.1, on the reverse strand, counting down.
CTATGCGCCAGATCGTCGCCCGTGCCCAAAGCCTTTAATACATACGATGGCTCCAGAGTCGCCGAGGTGCAGGCGGAGCCGCTGGAAACCGCAATATCGTTGATCCCCATCAGGAGAGACTCGCCCTCGACATAGGCAAAGCTGATGTTGAGATTGCCGGGCAGGCGGTGCTCGGTCGAGCCATTGATGTAAACCTCATCCAAGCGCCCCATGATCCGGTCGCGCAGCCGGTTTCGCAGCCCCGCCAGTTTGCAGGCTTCCTGCGCCATTTCCTCGGAGGCAATCGCACAAGCCTTGCCCAATCCGACGATGCCGGGAACGTTCAGCGTTCCGGAACGCATGCCGCGTTCGTGGCCTCCGCCGTCAATTTGCGCCGCGACCTGCACCCGGGGATTCTTGCGCCGCACATAAAGTGCCCCCACGCCCTTCGGCCCGTAAATTTTGTGGCCGGAAATCGAGGCGACGTCAATATTCATCTTGTTGACGTCCATCGGAACCTTGCCGACCGCCTGCACCGCATCGGTGTGGAAGATCACGCCGCGTTCATGGCAAAGCTTGCCAATCTCCGCAACCGGCTGCAGCACGCCGATTTCATTGTTGGCCGCCATGAGGGTGACCAGAATCGTCTTGTCGTCCATGGCGCGCTTCAGGTCTTCGAGATCGACCAAGCCATCCTTCTGCACCGGCATGTAGGTGACGCGATACCCATACTTCTCCAGCCGCTTGCAGGTATCGAGCACCGCCTTGTGCTCAGTGACCGCGGTGATGATGTGATTGCCCTTCTCGCGGTACATCTCGGCGACGCCTTTAATGGCCAAGTTGTCGCTCTCGGTCGCGCCCGAGGTGAAAACGATCTCTTTCGCCGTCGCCCCGATCAGCCTGGCGACGCGCTCCCGCGCGGTCTCTACGCCTTCTTCCGCGGCCCAGCCGAAGGCATGATTGCGGCTGGCGGCGTTTCCGAACTTCTCCATGAAGTAGGGAAGCATTTCTTCCAGCACCCGCGGATCCATCGGCGTGGTGGCGTGGTTGTCCATGTAAATGGGCAGCTTGACGCCGCTGGGAACCTGGTGCTGCGTGGTGGGGAACGTCTTCAAATCCGTGCTCATAATTGCTCTCCTGCCTCGACCTTTCCTAGAGTTCCTGGGTGATGCTGACCAGTTCCGCGTGCTTCTTCGCTTTGCTGGGCACTACTTCTTCTTTTTCCTTCATTTGCGAAATCGTGATTTGCCGCAAAACATCTTCGATGCTCTGATTCACCCGGCGCAGCGGCTCGCGAATGGTGCAACGATCGGTCTGCCCGCATTCGCCACGCACCGTGATGCAGGACGTAATAAACAGCGGCCCATCAATCGCCCGAATTACTTCAAAGGCGCTGATGAGTCCGGGATCGCGGGCCAGCGTGTATCCACCGTTCATCCCATGCTGCGACTGCAACAGCCCGGCCTTGACCAGCCGCTGCAGGATCTTGGCCAACGCCTCAGGCGGAATGCCGTAAGCCTCGGCGACATCCTTGGCGCTGCATGCTCCCACGTCGGCGCGCTCGGCCAGGTGCTTCATGGCCATCAAGCCGTAGTCCGCCTTCTTGGTAAGTTTGAGCATCTCTAAATTCCGACCTTTTCAATCGGATATTGATATTCTAGCCATTTCGCTCTCCGAAGGCAACCTTCCACAGCCAGCAGCGACTTCTGGCATTTGTCGGTAAGTGTTTAGCAGTGAATGGCTTAGAGTATACGATGATTTTAGTCGTATTTTTATTTCTAGGGTCTGCTCTATTTCCGGCGTACGGTTATTGCTTTTCGAGGCACTTGACAAGGGTAAGAACCGGGATACAATACCGCCATTTCCGGCCAATCACCCACGGGTCGCGTGGGTGAGCCGCCATATGACAGCCAACCCGCCCTCGCAACCCCCCGAGAACAGAAGTGGCACGAATCAGTGCAGGCACCCACGTGTGCAGATCGTCTCCCGTGACGAAGAGGCTGAATTTGTCGAATGCCTGGAATGCGGCGAAATCTTCGACTCCAGCGAATTCCGGGACATGAGCATTGAGGAGACCAAGCTGAAAGAGGAACCAGAAGCTTAGCGTTTGCTCATTTCAGCGCCATTCCCGCCTCGGCGGAAAAGTCCATCGCAGCAAAATCCTTCATGAGGAACCTGGGATAGGCGGCGGCCGCGATCATGGCGGCATTGTCGGTGGAGAGCGGACGGGACGGGAAGAACACCGGCAGACCTTCCTGGGCGGAACCTTTCTCGAACCGCTGGCGTAGTTCATGGTTCGCCGCCACTCCGCCGGTTACGAAAAGCGTGGCGACGTCACAAGCGCGGGCGGCGGCAAGCGTTTTCGAAACCAGATCGTCTACCATGGCGCGCTGGAAGGACGAAACCAGGTTCAGCGTCGGCTTGTCGCAGAGGCGAAGGTAGTCCTCAAGCTTCGGCGCGGGCATGCCGGCTAGTGCCTTGCGCCGCTCTGCGATTGACGCCTGCATCCCGTGTAGTTCCACATATCGCAGGACTGCGGTCTTGATGCCGCTGTAAGAGAAGTCGAAGCGCGGATGACCGGTGGAGGCTGTGCTCTTTCCTCTTTCGTTTCGGTCGGGATGCTTGATCTGGGACGGCGGTAATTTCACCGCGTGGGGATCGCCATGCGCAGAAAGTCTGTCGATGATCGGCCCTCCCGGATAGCCAAGCGCCAGCAACTTCGCAACTTTGTCGAAAGCTTCTCCGGCGGCGTCATCGCGCGTATGACCGATGTTCTGATAAGACCAGCCATCGGCACGCTTTTCCGCCAGGTACAGGTGCGTGTGACCGCCGGAGACGACCAGCGCCAGCACAGGGAAATTCAGCTCACGATTTCCCTTCTGCCGCTCTTCCAGCAGAACCGCGTGGATGTGCCCTTCCAGATGGTTCACCGCGATCAGCGGCTTATCGAGAGCGAAAGCCAGCGCCTTGGCATAGCTGATACCGACCAGCAGGGCGCCGGCGAGGCCGGGCCCTTGGGTTACTGCGAGAGCGTCAATCGACTCGTAAGTCTGCCCGGCATCGGCCAGCGCCTTGCGCACCACGGGGACAATTGCCCGCAGATGCTCCCGCGACGCCAACTCCGGCACCACTCCGCCGTAGGGCTGGTGGGTCGCGATCTGCGAGAAGACCACGTTGGACACGACCTTCTCGCCCGAGCGGACCACCGCCGCCGCAGTCTCATCGCAGGAGCTTTCGATACCGAGGATGTAGGCGTCGGGCATAAACCTATATTATCTGGAAAGAGATTGACCGCTGTGCTTAGGGACTTCGCCATTTCGATCGTCCGCAGGCTGCGCGACCAAGGCTACAACGCCTACTTGGTGGGCGGGTGTGTGCGCGATCTGCTGCTGGGACGCGAGCCGGCTGACTACGACGTTGCCACCGACGCTACGCCTGAGAAAGTCATGCGAATCTTTCCTGAGACCTACGCCGTGGGCGCGCAGTTCGGGGTGGTGCTGGTGCCGGTGCCGCCGGAACTGCAGATCCCTCGCTTCGCTCGGGATGACAAGAACGAAGGAACCGTCACGCCGCCCGATGTGGCTGTTGGTAACCACGCCGGTGTCGTCGAAGTCGCGACGTTTCGCAGTGACATTGGGTACAGCGACGGCCGCCATCCCGACGAAGTCCGGTTCAGCAAGGATCCGCGCGAGGATGTCCAGCGCCGCGATTTCACCATCAATGGCCTCCTGCTCGATCCCATCACCAATCAAGTGCTCGACTACGTGGGTGGGGAGAAGGATCTGGCCGCAGGCATTCTCCGGGCCATCGGCGAGCCGGAACGCCGCTTTGCGGAGGACAAACTCCGCATGTTGCGCGGGGCGCGTTTCGCTGCGCGTTTTGGATATGAAATCGAGCCTGCAACCTTTTCCGCAATCCAGCGGTTGGCTCCGGGGATCCATCAAGTTTCCCGCGAACGGGTCCGCGACGAACTGACGAAGATGCTCACCGAAGGCCATGCGCGAGAGGCATTTCTGCTGCTCGACCGCACCGGATTGCTGCACGAAGTTTTGCCGGAGATCGAGGCCATGAAGGGAGTCCAGCAGCCGCCGCAGTTTCATCCTGAAGGCGACGTCTTCGTGCACACGCTGCTGCTGCTCGATAACTTGCCGCAGCCTTGTCCTGCCACGCTGGCGTGGGGAGCGTTGCTGCACGATGTGGGCAAGCCACCGACATTTCGGGTGGGGCCGGACCGCATCCGCTTTGACGATCATGTGGACGTGGGCATGAAGATGGCAGAGGAAATCTGCCAGCGGCTGCGTTTTGCCGGGGAGGATACACAACAGGTTCTCGGCCTGGTGAAGAATCACATGCGTTTTGCCCAGGCGCTGCGAATGAGCGAATCCACGTTCAAGAAATTCCTGCGGCTGCCGCGCTTTGCCGAGCACATGGAGTTACACCGTATGGATTGCCTGGCGAGCCACGGCGACCTCACGTCATATGACTTTGTCCGCGAGAAAATGTCCCGCATACCGCCCGAGGTGTTGCGCCCGCAGCCGCTGATCACAGGGGAGGATCTGATCAAAGTGGGTTACACCCCGGGACCGCGGTTCAAATCAATCCTGACCGCGGTCGAAGACGCTCAGCTTGAAGGAAGCCTGAAAAACAAAGCGGAAGCGCTGAAATTTGTGGCTCGCGAGCATCCGATGGAGGAGCCGGGTAAGAAAATCTGAAACGGACGATGCCGGGAGATTAGCGTTTCCTTGTCAAGGCCCGGCCGGGGTCGAAATTCCGTTAAGCTCATGAATTCAAACTGAAAAAATCGTTGCGGAAACTGGCCTAGTAGCCTGGGCGCAACTGATATTCTGAAAGTAGTGACAGCGAGAGATACCTTTCGGCTCTTCGCCGTCGAGTGACCAATGAAAGTCAGTGAAAAAGACGTCCAGTACGTGGCGGAACTCGCCAATCTCGAACTGACCGAGGCGGAGCGCACTCGCATGGTGCGCGATCTGAACTCGATTCTCGATTACATGGACCGGCTGAATGAACTGGATACATCCGCCGTGGAGCCGATGGCACAAGTGTCCGACCGGTACGGCGTGGACCCGTCGAAGCGAGGCAACGAGCGTTTTGCCTACGCCAGCCGAGAGGACATTCCCCAAGGCCTGCGCAAGTCGCTGCCGCACGACGAAGCGCTGGCCAATGCGCCCGATTCGGACGGAACGTTTTTCAAAGTGCCGAAAGTGATTGAAAGATAGGGCAAGTGCAGAGGTAAGAAGTAAGAAGGCAGAAGTAAGAACCGCCCGATCTCGCGCTTTTACTTATGCATTCTGACTTTTAACTTCTGACTTCGACCGTGCTCAATGGCAATGGAATTCAGCTCTCTCACCATTGACTCCGCGCGCTCTGCGATCCAGCAGCGCAGGACGACGGCTACGGCGCTCGCCGACGCCTACTACTCGAAAATTGATAGAGACGATCCCGCGATCGGCGCGTATCTGACGTTATGCAAGGATCGCGCCCTCGCCAAAGCGGCCGAGATCGACGCTCTAGCGGCACACGGTGAAGCGCTGCCTCCGCTGGGTGGTGTTCCGGTCGCCATCAAGGATGTGCTAGTCACTCGCGGTGTGCGCAACACGGCGGGGTCGAAGATTTTGGGAAACCACATTCCGCCCTACGACTGCACGGCGGTGGCTCGGCTGGAAGCTGCGGGCGCCGTGGTTCTGGGAAAGGTCAATTGCGACGAGTTCGCCATGGGCTCGTCGAACGAGAACTCGGCGTGGCATCCGGTGCACAATCCTCGCGACCTGAGCCGCGTTCCGGGCGGTTCTTCGGGCGGATCAGCGGCCGCAGTGGCGGCGGATATGGCTGTAGCTGCGTTGGGATCTGACACTGGAGGCTCGATTCGCCAGCCGGCGTCGTTCTGCGGTGTGGTCGGCCTGATGCCGACTTATGGGCGCGTGTCGCGGTACGGGCTGATTGCGTTTGCTTCGTCGCTCGATCACGTTGGCCCGCTCACGAAAACGGTGAAGGACGCTGCCATCGTGTTGGGCGTAATCGCCGGCCGCGATCTCATGGATTCCACTTCCGCCGATTTGCCGGTTCCGGATTACGTTGCTGAGTTGGAGAAGCCGGTGCGTGGGCTCAGGATTGGCGTGGCAAAAGAATACTTCGGCGAGGGCCTGAATCCGGAGGTTCAGAGCGCCGTAGAAGCTGCGATCCAGAAGCTGGCGCAACTCGGCTGTGAGGTGGTTCCAGTGTCGCTGCCGCATACACGGTACGCTATTCCGGCGTACTACATCATTGCCACGGCGGAAGCGTCGGCGAACCTGGCCCGCTTTGACGGCGTGCGGTACGGATACCGGGCCGCGGATGCAAAGACATTGGCTGAAATGTATCGCCGCACCCGCGACCAGGGCTTCGGGGCGGAAGTGAAGCGGCGCATCATGCTGGGAACGTATGTTCTGAGCGCGGGCTATTACGATGCCTATTATTTGAAAGCCCAGAAAGTCCGCAGTCTGATCGCGCGGGATTTTGCGGAGGTTTTCAAGCAAGTGGACGTGATCGTGACCCCGACGTGCCCCACGTCGGCGTTCAAGCTGGGCGAGAAAATGGACGATCCGCTGGCGATGTACCTGGCCGATATTTACACGGTGACGGCAGACCTGGCGGGGATTCCGGGGATTTCCGTGCCCTGCGGCGAGACCAAAGAAAAACTGCCGATCGGACTGCAGATTCTGGGAAAGCATTTCGATGAAGCGACGGTGCTAAGGGTGGGACAGGCAATCGAGAGGGCCGCGTGACCAAGCAGCGGGGCAGTATCGGGCGGTTGATCCACGATTGCGCCGTGAGATTCCCTCTGCTGACATGTTTTCTCGGAGGGCTAGTGATTGTAGGCGGATGCGCATACGTCGGGTACTGCGCCGCAGCCAGTATCACCTACCGATACAAACAAGCGGCGTGGTTCAGCGCGCTCGATGCAAAAGACAGAGAAGAAATGAGGGAAAGCGGACGGTCGCTGCTGGCGTACACGCTTAGTTGCCTGACAATCCAGAACTCTGAGCCGTCGTTCGATGCCGGCACGAAAAATCTGACCAGGATCCGGAGCGGTGCTCCCGAGCGGCTATGGCCTGTTTTCAATCTGCGAATCGCAAAAAACTATGCCGCAGTGGCACGACTTGAAGAAAGGAGCAACGCCGCAGCATCGACGCGCAACAGGCAGCAAGCGGAGAGCCTCCTGCGGTCCCTCGGCTGGCAGGATGTTTCGGGCGACCTATTAGCTGCCCTGGCGGATAAGGAACTACAGACGAGGGTGAAGAGATGACTCCGAGGATGAAAGCCACTCTTGTAGTCGCCGCAATGCTGGGATTGGTCTCCGGCGCGGCGGTTGGTTATAAGCAGGGCAGTTGGTCAAGCAGCGGTATGGAGGAAGCGTACCTCATGACCGGCGATGTCCTCTCGAAGTTTGCAGGGCAGCAACTTCGTCACGCAGACACTGATCACGCGAGGCGGGCGGTGATGATCGAGATCAAATTCCTCGAACTTGCCAGCAAAGCAAGAACCGCTCGAGATTACGATGGAAGTCTAGGGTTTGCCTATACCCGTCTTGCGCTGGTTGAGCAGGCCGCGGGTCGGCCGGAGGCTGAGCACGCTGCGCTTGACCAGGCAAAGGCCTATTTCAAGCGGAACTATCCGCAGCACGAGCCCACGGACGAACAGATGAAGGAGTTGGTCAAGAAGATCGACGACGCGTCGGACCGGATGTAAGATGCTTGGCTAAACGTGCGAAAACACAAGGTCTCTCCACGCCGCGATCCCTTCCGCAAAGCGGAAGAGATCGCTCCGGTCGAGATGACAGTTGAGGGAGATGTGGCGTGCTGAACAGATCTAAACCGGGTCGTAGTATCGTTCCCCGGCGCAGGAGCGGCAGAGGGTTTTCCCATCGTGCCGAACTTCGCGGCGGAAGTTGATGCCTTCGCCGCATAAATCACAAACAATTCTTTCGCCTTTGTAGCCGGGGAATTCTTCTGGCGGCAGGTCGACCTTCACCCATCGCATGGTGAACAGGTCGTCATCTGACATTTCACGATAGGCCAGCATCTGCTGCTGGTTCTTGTTGTCCAGTTCGGGATGCATCTCGCGGGCAAGCTTTTTTGAAGATTCCTTGGCTGCGATGCGGATGGCTTTGCCGCTATTGACATCGACAAAGGTCGCCGCCATCTTGCCCCAATCGCGGAACTTGAGCGCCCGCTTGCCCAGGCGGCAGCCGGTGACGACGGCAACCGCGTCGGTGGCACAGCGGTCGATCTCCACAAAAGTGACCAGGCGTTTGCGGTCTTTGCCGCGAGGATCGTCGATGCCGAGCTTGGTCAGGCCGAGCATCGCCAGCCGAACTCCCAGCACCTGACCGGCGCAGAGATGTCCGTGGGCTTGTTCAGCGTCACGAAGATAGTCGTCGAGAGATTTCATGAAAAGTAGTAGTCGGTAGTCAGGAGTCAGTAGTCAGCTACACAAAATCCCAAATTATCAAAATCAGAAATGAGGAGAAACAATGAAGACTAATTCTAGACCGAAAATCGCTTTGATCATTCTATTGTCTGCCGTGGTGCTGGCCACCGGATGCAGCGCGGACTGGATCAAAGTCGCACTGGCGGACCTGCCAATACTAACCCAGATGGCATTGAACATCGGCACCGTGGTCACGTCATTGCAGTCCGGCGAGCAACTCAGTCCGGCGGAGGCGGCGGCCATCCAGAACATTTCCACTCAGGCTAGCAAAGATTTGAATCTGCTGCAGGCGCTGTACAACGACTATCAACAGAATCCGAACGCAGGCACGATACAGAAGATTCAGGATGCTATCACCGACCTCAACCAAAATCTTCCAGCGCTGCTGCAGTCAACTCATATCAGCAATCCGGTGATGTCGTCGAAGATTGCGGCAGCCGTGAGCCTGATTCTTACCACGGTCAACAGCTTCGCGTTGCTGATGCCGAAGACGTCCATGCAAGCTTCCGCGCAGATCAGCCGCCCGAAGCCGGTATTGCCGCAGGCTGCTGATCTGAAGAAGCAGTGGAACCAGCATATTTGCGGACCCAGCGGGAACGCCGCAGTCGACGCGGGATTTGTGGCCTGTGCAGTGAAACGATAATCATTAACCGCGATTAGTCCCTTAAGAGTGTTGTGGTGGAAGTGCCTTTCGAGGTTTTACCTCACCCCACACTTCTCAGAGGTCTTTCGACTGCGTTGTCGTTCGCTTTGCGAACCACAACTGCGCTCAAGATGACAGGCTCAGGTAGAGCAAAGGAGTTACTCTTTTCCGGCAAACTCACTGCGGTGACGGCTGTAGAAGATGTAGATCAGCAGGCCGAGGCCGAGCCATACCACGAAGCGCAGCCAGGTGATGACCGTAAGTCCAGTCATCAGGCCGCCGCAGAGGATGATTGAGATCAGCGGGAACCAGGGCACCAGCGGCACTTTGAAAATACGCGGGCGGTCGGGCTGGGTGCGGCGCAGGATGATCACCCCGAGAGAAACCAGAACGAAGGCGAAGAGCGTGCCGATGTTCGAGAGATCGGCGGCGTCGCTGATGGCAAAGATTCCGGCGGGGATGCCGACGGCGAAGCCTGCGATCCAGGTGGAGTAATGGGGCGTCTTGAATCTGGCGTGAACTTTGGAGAAAAGTGCCGGGAAAAGCCGGTCGCGCGACATGGCGTACCAGATGCGGGCCTGGCCGTACTGGAAGACCAGCAAAGACGAGATCATACCGGTGAGGGCGCCGATGACGATGATGGAGCGCGACCAGCGGCTGGCGCCCAGCACCTTCAGGGCATAGGCGACCGGAGCCTGGGCGGCTTCGCCCGAGACGAACGTCGAATACTTCATCATGCCAAGCAGCACGATGGAGACGCCGACGTAGAGAATGGTGCAGACGACCAGCGAGGCGATGATGCCGAAGGGCAAGTCGCGCTGGGGATTGCGCGCCTCCTCGGCGGCAGTGGAAACGGAATCGAAACCGATATAGGTAAAAAAGACGATGGCGCCTCCGGTGACGACGCCGCCGAAGCCGGAGGGCGCGAAGGGATGCCAGTTGCTAGGATTCACCAGCGCTCCGCCGACCACCAGGAAGATCAGAATAGCGCCGATTTTAATGGCGACCATGACGTTGTTGGCTTCCGCGGATTCGCGTACGCCGCGAACCAGTAGCACGGTAAGGATGAAGATGATGAGGAATGCGGGAAAGTTGAAGTAGGAGCCGGTCCAGTGCCCGCTCTCCCAGACGGGCGTGGACCACTTGTCGGGCAAGCGGAGGCCGAAGGATTCCAGTTGCGACTTGGTGTAGGCGGCGAAGCCGATCGCGACCACCACGTTGCTGACCACGTATTCGAGGATAAGGTCCCAGCCGATGATCCAGGCGAAAATTTCCCCCAGCGTGGCATAGGAATACGTGTACGCGCTACCCGCGATGGGGATCATCGAGGCCAGCTCCGCATAACAAAGGCCGGCGAAACTGCAGGCCAGGGCGACCAGAAAGAACGACAAGGCGATGGAAGGACCGGCAGGCGGGCGCCCGTGCATCAAGACGGCCGAGGTGCCACCTCCGCGCAGCAGGTTGACGATGATGTCCAGAACCTGCGCGTGGAGAATCGAAGGAGCCTGGAAATACTCTCCGGCGGCGGCCGTTCCAGTGAGCACGAAGATGCCGGAGCCGATGATGGCGCCGATGCCCAGCGCAGTCAGAGACCAGGGGCCGAGGGTTTTTTGCAGCCGTTGCCCTGGGGCCTCGGATTCCGAGATCAGCTTGTCGATGGACTTGCAGCAGAAAATCTGCCGGTCGGAAGTCCGCACCACGGCGTTGTTTGGAGGCTGCGGACTGCTTGGTGGTTGGTCCAAAGGAACCTGTCTCCTGAGCTGCGCCGTGGAATCTGGAACCGGCACCTGGCCGGCGAAGCTCTCTCGAAGTGCGGAGGTTCGCGGGCCAAGCGCCAGAGTTCCGATGCTGCGACTACCGCTTCGACTGACCGCGTACCAGCTTCTTCACTTTGCGCTTCTTCGATCCGCGAGCGTATTCACGCGGCTTCAACGGCTTTTCCGCTTTGCTCTTCTTGCGGGCGCTGCGGCGGGCTTTCTTGCGTTCGTCTTTGGCTAATGCTTTTGTGTTTGGCATGAATGCATCCTAAATTTGAAATTTGTGATTGGTAATTTGCAACTTGGTAATCGGGTAATCAAGTAATCTGGTAATTGAAGAACCCTACGGCTCCGTTTTCGGCAAATTACTCAATTACACAATTACTAAATTGCTAAATTACCCAATCATTCAAGCTCGCTCCAGCTGGGCATACTTCTCCACCAGCTTCTTCAAACCGAATCTGGGGAATTGTACCGTAATCTTGGCGTCTTCGCCTTCTCCTTCGCGCTGATAGACAGTGCCCTCGCCATATTTCGGGTGTCTTACCTTCTGGCCCGGACGGAATCCCTTCTTGCCCTTGGGCTCCTCGACCGGCAATTTTGGAAGGTTGAACTTCTTTCCCCGGGAGGCAAAAAACTCGGCAATGTTGTCCATGGAATTGTACTTGGGTCCAGAATAAGCCGCCGTCGGCGGTCGGGCCTGAGGTCTCCAGGCGGCACTCTGATCCTCATCTTCGTAGGCGTAGTGGGTTGCGGGGCCGTCGGCAAAGGCTTTCGCGGGCGAGGGCGCCCGCGCCACACGGGTTCGGCGGGTCCCCCCCAGTTCCTCGACTAATTCCAGCGGTACTTCGGCCAGGAACCGCGACGGGATGCTGGCCTCGGGCAAGTCCGTCCCGTACCGGCGGCGGTACACGGCGCGGGTAAGGATCAGCGTATCCATGGCACGCGTCATACCGACATAGCAAAGCCGCCGTTCTTCCTCAATGTCGTCCGGCTGGAGGAAGGTCCGCGAATGAGGAAACAGTCCCTCTTCCAGTCCGCACAAGAAAACCAGCGAAAATTCCAGGCCCTTGGCGGCGTGCAGGGTCATCAGCGTGAGTTGTGCCCGCTCATCATACGCGTCGGCGTCGCTGACCAGCGCGGCGTGGTCGAGAAACTGATCGAGTGTCTCGCCGCGATCGCGCGAGTCCAGAGCAGCGTTGACCAGTTCGCGCAGGTTTTCGATTCGAGAGTAGGCTTCGGGGGTGTCTTCTTCCTCGAGTTGCTTTATATATCCGGTGCGGTCGATGAGAAACTTCAGGATTTCGGCGGTGCTGGCCGGGGCACCAGGAGTATGGAAAGGGGGCTCGGTGGCGGAATCTCGATTTTTCGCGGGCGGGAATGCGACGCCATCTTCCTCCTCCCCGAAATCCAGCGAAATGTTGCCCAATTCGGCAGGGTCAAATGCAGTGTCGTCCTCATCAGGCGGCGAAGCTTCGCCCCGCAGGGCAGTTGAGGAGGACGGCTGCCCCCCTCTCTTCCCGGCAGATCCCGGCGTCGTGGTCTGTTCCAATTGCTCTACGTAGGTTCCGGCCAGCATGGCCCGTCCATCGTCAATCAGGGTCTTGAAGCTTTTCAGCGCACCCAGCGCCCGCTGCGGCAACAGCTGCCGTTGGATCGTCTCTCCGATTGCCGTCCACAGGGAAGCTCCAGTCTCAAGCGCAAGGTGCTCTACCGTGTCGATGGTAGTCCGGCCAATGCCGCGCACCGGGGTGTTGATGACCCGCAGCAGCGCAATCGAGTCATCGACATTGTGAATGACCTTCAGATACGAAGTCATGTCCTTGATTTCGGCCCGCTCGTAAAACGAAAACCCGCCGACCACGTGATATTTGATCTGGTAGCGGCGCATGGCTTCTTCAAAAAGTCGCGACTGGGAGTTGGTGCGGTAAAGCACTGCCGCTCGGGCATTCTCGCCCTGGTCCGCTATCTCGCGCAGATACTTCGAAATGTAGTCCGCGGCGAACAGAGCTTCGTTTTCACCGTCCGGCGCTTCGTAGTAGCCGATTTTTGTGCCACCCTGGCGCGAGGTCCAAAGGTTCTTCCCCTTGCGCTTGAGGTTGTTCGCGACCACCGCCGAGGCGGCCTGCAAAATATTTTGCGTCGAACGGTAATTCTGTTCAAGCCGCACAATCCTGGCTTCCGGAAAGTCATTTTCAAACTCCAGGATGTTGCGGATGTCCGCGCCACGCCAGGAATAGATCGACTGATCTTCATCTCCCACGGCGCATACGTTGTGCCGAGTCCCGGCAAGCAGCCGCATCAGTTCATATTGCGGACGGTTGGTATCCTGATACTCGTCTACCAGCAGGTACTCGAACCGCCGGTTGTAGTGATCGCGAACCGCAGGCACCGCATTCAGCAGCCGAACGCCCTCCAGCAACAGGTCGTCGAAATCAAGCGCGTTTGCCTTGGCAAGTTCCTTTTTGTACTCCGCATAGATCTGCGCCACGCGCTCGGTCTTCGGATCGGCCGACTGCAGGTAAACCTCCTGTGGATCGAGCATGTGATTCTTGGCCCAAGAAATATGGGAGAGCACGGAGCGAGGCGTGGTCTGCTTATCGTCAATGCCCAGCCGCCGCATAATCGTTTTCACCAGTTGCTGCTGGTCGGCTTCGTCGTAAATCACGAACTGCTTGCTGAGGCCGATCGGCGGCTTGCCCGGCACAGCCGAGGGGATGCGCAACTGTTCGATGTCGCGGCGCAGCATCCGTACGCAGAAGGAATGAAAAGTCGAGATGACGGGTTTGGCGATGGAGAGCCCACCGACCAGCTTGTCCACGCGCTCGACCATCTCGGACGCAGCTTTGTTGGTGAAGGTCATCGCCAGGATCGACTCGGGCATGACGCCGATGTTTTCGATCAAATGCGCAATGCGGTAGGTGATGACGCGCGTTTTACCGCTGCCCGCGCCGGCGAGAATGAGCAGCGGGCCGTCGGTCGTTTCGACCGCCTCGCGCTGTCGCGGGTTGAGTTGGGAAAGGAAAGACAAGAGAGCCTATGATTATTCTACCCGAAGGTATTCGACCACCTCGGAATGTTGATAGCATATTGGGGGCCTATCGACCATTGCCAACATTCGGTCCGTACAGCCAGCCTGGAAAGGTACGGTCCGCCACCCGGCTATGAAGAAGGTTTTACATAAGCGGGACCACCGTTCAGGAGATCGGGGGCGGCGAAAACCTCGTCTCTCACGGGATTTGGTTGTGCTCTACGAGGACGATGCCGTCGTAGCCCTCAATAAACCTGCCGGACTTCCATCTGTGCCTGTGAAAAGCTCCGATGCACCATCCGGATGGTCTTTGCTTTCTGCCGAACTGAAACGGAAGAGACAACGAGCCTTCGTCGTACATCGCATCGATCGTTTTACGTCCGGGGTTCTGCTCTTTGCAAAAACCGAGGCGGATCGAGATGCGCTGGTTCGACAGTTTCTCGGCCACACTCCGGTCCGGCAGTATCTGGCGGTAGTTCGCGGACATCTCAGCGTCAAAGAAGGGACGCTGGTTCACTATTTCCGACGGGAGGGAATGTACCAAAAGTTGACCCCAGCGAACGGCGCCCAAGCGGCACGTGCTGAGCTTCGGTACGTCGTCGAACGCCGCCTCCGCAGCGCTTCGCTCGTCCGGGTTGTGCTGGTGACGGGGTTGCAGAATCAGATCCGAGTGCAGTTTTCAGCGATCGGCCACCCGGTCATCGGCGACCGAAAGTACCACCCGGCGGAAGCACTGGAGCGGCGAATTGCGCGCGTGGCGCTTCATGCAGGACATCTTCAGTTCGCGCATCCACGGTCGGGAGACAGCATCTCCGTTGACTGCGAACTCCCCCCGGACATGCAGTCGCTTCTTCAGTCATTGTCATCGCCCACGGGCCCGCGTCGGTAAATGCGGTTCGGCTTATACTGAAATTGCCGCTGGGTGCTGTGAATGCCCCAGAGTGATTAGTCCCCGAGAAATCGAGGCTATTGTTTCTTGACCGATGCCGCGGGCTCAAGCCTTGCCGTCTTGCATTCCGCGCAGGGACACCAGTCCCGCAGGAATTGCCAGGAATAAATTCCCAGTTCGTGGCCGTCGTTCCAATGAAACTTGATGGCATACTTACCGACGGCTTCGGCGGAAGTCGGCTTGGCGGACGGCTTGAACATGGGCAGCGCACCCGGAGCGGGCTTTGGAGCTTCGCCGGGCTCGCGGCGGGACTTTGTCCGTTCTTCATCGCATAAGGCACAAGGACACGCATCCCGCAGATAGACGAACGAATAGTGCGACGGATGTCCGTCTTTCCATTCGATGTCCATTCCTGTCCCGGCGGTCAGGTTGACTTTGACGGACTTGGGATCGGCCGAGAACGTCATGCATTCAGTATCGCACAGGGACGACGGGCGAAGCTGAGATGCTAGACTCGACTCATGCTGGCGGACTGTGCCGTTCGGGTGGAACAATCGCGGGGGCGTCGCTATCCCGAACCGCGGCACGCTTACCGCAACGACTTTCAGCGCGATCGCGACCGGGTCATCCATTCGCGCGCCTTCCGCCGTCTGGAAGCCAAAACCCAGGTTTTCACCCGCCGTTATTCCGACCACTTCCGCAACCGCCTGACCCACACCATTGAAGTCGCGCAGATCGCGCGCACCGTAGCCGCGCAGCTCGGGCTGAACGTCGATCTGGTCGAAGCGCTCGCTCTGGTACACGACGTCGGACATCCTCCGTTTGGCCACGCCGGGGAAAAGGCGCTCGATGGCGCCATGCACAAGCACGGCCTTTTCTTTGACCACAACCTGCACGCGTTGCGTATTGTTGAAGACTTCGAGCTGCGATACGCGGCCTTCCGCGGACTGAATCTCACGTTCGAAGTGCGGGAAGGCATCATCAAGCACTCGCGCGATTACAGCGCGCAGCAATTTCCTGAGCTGGAGGAATACTTGTTGGACCAGCGGCCGCCGCTGGAAGCGCAATTGATCGATGTCGCCGACGAGATCGCCTACAGCAGCGCCGACCTGGACGATGGTTTCGAATCCCGCCTGCTCGGGCTCGATGAGATCCGCGAAGGCATTCCGATATTCGCGCGCTTCTACTCCGAGGTGGAACGGCTCTATCCGGACGCAATTGACAAGCTGCAATTCAATGAGACTCTCAAGCGCATTCTCAATGGCTGGGTGGACGACCTGATCACAAATACCAAGCGTCAGATCAAGGCCGCGGGGATTCATAGCCTGGAAGCTGTCCGCTTGAGCCCGCGACGCCTGATTGGGCTGAGTAAAGAGGCGGAACAAGAGCGCAAAGCAACCAAGCAGTTTCTATACGCCAAACTCTATTCCAGCCCGGCCCTGGACGCGGAGAAAGAAGACGCCGAGCGCGTGATTCACGAGCTTTTCGATTTCTGGATGCGGAAGCCGGAAACGCTGCCGGCCAGTCACCGGCAGAAAGCGCAACAGGAGCCGCTGGCCCGGGTAGTTTGCGACTACATCGCAGGCATGACCGATCCCTACATTTACGAACAGTATGAGCGTTTCGTGCGAGGGTAAGCCTCTCACGCACGGCGTTGAGTAGGGTATTTCGACCTTAGAGTGATGCCGGCCTTCTTGCCACCGCGTGGATGTGCACTCTTGCCCCGGTTATCGACAAAATTACGCTCACGGGGGAATTTATACCGCAGCGCACGTGGCAAAGAGCTAGAATGTTGTTGTCAGACAACGACTTAGTAAGCCGTCAGGATTGGCATCTAACCTGATATACGGAATTGCGGATACCGGCATCTCAGCGGTGTCAGGATTACAGCTCGCGCACGCGGCGGCGCGGATACGGCAGCGGGTACGAAGTTTTCCGCAAAATCGAAAGGACGCAAAATATCACGCATCACGCCCGTAAGGCGTGGCGGAGCGGATCTCCCAAACGCTCCCATCGGAGGAAATGCAATGAAGAAAAATGCAATTTTAGCGTCACTGCTCGCCGGTGCACTGTGGGTGCCGGCGATGGCCCAGCAGACTAGCTCGCAAAACCAGGCAACGGCAGCTCAGCCCGCCCAGGCTTCACAGGCAACGTCGAGCGAACAGACGACAACTCTGCAACCGCTGCAACCCCCTGCCCGCGAGGGCTTCTGGGGACGAATGAACCCCTTCGCCCGCAAGAAATATGTGCAGCGCCAGACCGGGCCGATCCGCGACCGTTTGAACGAACTCGATGAACTCACATCGGCCAACAGCAAGATGATCAAAGATGTGGACTCGCGCGCCCAGGAAGGCATCCGTCTGGCTTCGGCCAAGGCCAACGAAGCTGATCAGCACGCGATGGACGCCGGCAACAAGGCCCAAATGGCACAGCAGACGGCCACCGATGCCAACACGCGCCTTAGCGGCGTCGAGCAGGTGGTGAGCAACATCGATCAGTACAAGGCCACGAATCAGACCGAAATCCGCTTCCGTCCCGGCCAAACCGCGCTGAGCGCGAATGCGAAATCGGCCCTTGATGAGATGGCGGTTCCTTTGAAGAACCAGCGGGGATACATCGTCGAAGTGCAGGGGTTCTCGTCCGGACGCGGGCAGGGTGCCATCGCGACCTCGCAGAAAATGGCGGAGTCGGTGGTGCGCTACCTGGTGCTGAACCACGACATTCCCGTGTACCGGATTTATGTGGTGGGCATGGGCAACGCCCCGGTTCAAGCGGCGAATGCCAATGAGCAAGGCGCGAGCGCCAAGCGGTCCAGTGGCGGACGGGTGGAAATCAGCCTGCTGAAGAACGATCTGGAGCAGCTGGCTTCAACCTCGAACGCGGCTCAGCCGCAGGCCCCGCAGCAGTAACTGGGTAGATTTCCGAGATCGGCAAACCTAGAAAGCCTCCTGCGTCCGCAGGAGGCTTTCGTGCCTATGCGTAGATCACTCTGGCGACTTCTGCCCTGCCTTGAATGTCGTCCAGGGGCCGGCTTTCATGTCGCGCAGAACCGGTTTCTGCCAGTCGTATTCAGGATGTTTTGGCAGGAAATCCTTGACCAGAAAATCCTGACCGCAGGGATGGCCGGCGCGGGCAACCAAACTCATTTTGGCTGCCATGTTGCTATCCGTGGCTTTGCCTTGAACCGCGCCTTCGGGATAGTAGGGTGCCTTGTCCCATAGCGGCTCGCCTCGCGGAGAAGCGTCCAAGTGGCCGCAGAGCGATCGCTCGTCGGCTTCCGGTTTCTGGTCGTAGCTGTCGAAATGTTCGCCGAGGAACTTCTCGGCCATTTCAACGTCGATCTTGCCTTGGTTCTTCCGCATCAGTTCTTCCCAGCGGACGCGTCTGGCGTTCGGAGACGAAGACATATTGTGAGGATCGAACCGTGGGGTCTCTTCTTTGATTACCTTTGGATCGCGCGCGAAGTTCGAGCTGATGAAGTAGCCGTCTTTCGTCCGCCACACTGGGGTATTCTTCAGGCCCAGCTCGAGGTAGGCAATTTCGCCGGTGTTGCGATCGCCGATGAGCCAGTCGTTGGCGTAGCCGCCGTTGTTGCCTTCCTTGATGAGGCGGATGTAGTCGTCGATGGAATTGGCGTACTGCAGGGCTTTGCGCGAACGCACGAATTCCGGCTTGCCGTCGGGGTTCCAGCCCTCAAACTTGGTAATGGTCGTTTCAGTAATCATGATGCCGGCGGAATTGACGCCGAAGTCGTCGTCGCTGGTGATGACGCCGGGGAAGCCATCCATCAGAATGCGGTTGCCGTGGGTGGGGACGATATCGAACATCATGACCCACCGTTCGCCTTCAAGATAGGCCGCCCAGTTATTGTGAGCGATCACGATCTGGTGATCTTTCGTCATGCTGCCGGTGGCAATGAAGGCGCTGCAGTTGCCGGGCGCGGAAAGTTTCGGAGCGTTTGCCGTTTTCTCGCGCTTATCGAGCCACGGAACGTAGTAATCGGGCACCTCAAGAAAAGCGTTAAGCGCGACGATGTCGTCCACATCGAGTTCGACTCCGTGGGCGTGCAGGCCCTCCACGATTCCCTGCAATTCCTGCTGATATTCTGCGTCAATGTGCGGCCAAAGCATGTCGTGTGCGACTTTGCGGAAGAAATTCCAGTCCCGCTGGGTGTCGTGCGTGTCCTCAAGCTGGATAGCGAGGAATGCATCCTGGATTTCGGGGGCGAGCAGATATCCGTGCTGGAAGCCGATGTCGGAAGGTGATCCCTCAAGATGAACGTACGTCCATCCGCCTTGCTGGAAGCGGTATGCCTTCTGCAGTCGAGGATCGGACGAATCGGATTGGGTAGAGGCGGCGCGAAGCGGGGGAAAAATCAGTAAAGTCAGGATGATCAGGCAAGCTGGACGCCGAAAGTTTACAGGCATGGGGCCTCCCGGAAAATGCAAGCGCAGGAAGTTTACACCACGCTGCTGGTTTCCTGCTTGAGCTTTTCGGCTTCGTAGTGTGTGACCAGCCCTTCGATCAGAGGCTGGAGCTTGCCGTCCATGACCTGTTCGAGTTGGTGGATGGTCAACCCGATGCGGTGGTCGGTCACCCGGTTCTGCGGGAAATTGTAAGTGCGGATTTTTTCGCTGCGATCTCCCGATCCGACCATTTGCTTGCGTTCCTTGGCCAGCGCATCCTGCTGCTTCTGCATCTCCATCTCATACAGACGGGAACGAAGCACGCGCATACCTTTTTCGCGGTTCTTGATCTGCGACTTTTCGTCCTGGCAACTGACGACCGTATTCGTCGGGATATGGGTAATCCGCACCGCTGAATACGTGGTATTTACCGACTGCCCGCCCGGCCCGGACGAGCAGAAGGTATCGATGCGCAGATCCTTGGCTTCGATCTTGACGTCTACTTCCTCGGCTTCAGGCAGAACTGCAACCGTAACCGCGGAGGTGTGGATTCGCCCCTGCTGCTCGGTTGCCGGCACACGTTGCACGCGGTGCACTCCGCTTTCATACTTCAGCCGCGAATAAACCCGGTCGCCCTGAATCATGGCGATGACTTCTTTCAGGCCTCCGACGCCCGAATCAGATGTTGAGAGCACTTCGACCTTCCAGCGCTGAGTTTCCGCAAAGCGCGTGTACATGCGAAAGAGCTCGGCGGCAAAGAGGCTGGCTTCGTCTCCGCCGGTGCCCGCGCGAATTTCGAGGATGACGTCTTTCTCGTCATTCGGGTCCTTGGGCAGCAGCAGCACCTTCAGTGCTTCTTCTACGACACCCACCCGCGCCTCCAGTTTGTCCAGTTCTTCCTGAGCGTAGGCCCGCATCTCGGAATCTTTTTCATCGACCAGCATGGCCCGGCTGTCCGCGATCCCACGCTTCAGATCTTTGTACTCGCGGTACTTTTCGACGATCGGCGCGATTTCGCTATGCGCCTTGGCAGTCTTCTGGTACTTCGCCGAGTCATTAGTGATCTCCGGCGAGGCAAGGGACTGGGTCAGCTCTTCGTAGCGTGCTTCGATTTGGTCAAGTCTTGCAAACATGTCGTCCTACGTCGTACGTCCTATGTCGTACGCTAAAATCGCCTCCTGCTTTCTTCGTCGCCCCGCCCTCGGCCGTTAGCCCTTGGCCGTTAGCCAAACTTGACTTCTATCCGATAGCTTTCTCGTAGACCGAGTTTATGAGGGCATTCAAACTTCTGCCTACTGCGTCTGCCAAGTCCAGTAGTCTTTTCGATTCACCTGCTGTCAAGTATTCCGACTGCTTCGAGATCATTAACTGGGTCCGCAACTCAAATAACGAGCCCCTTGCGTGGAACAGGAAATGCGAAAGTTCCCGGTCAGATCTGTGGCCCTTGCCCTCAGCGATATTGCTAGGGATAGAAACCGCTGCTCTCCGCATTTGCTGGCTCAACCCGTATAGCTCATGCTTCGGAAAGGAAGTTGTGCTGCTATAGACCTCGGTGGTCAGCTTCATCGCTTCCTGCCTGACGCGCAATTCGTAAAACACTTTTAGGCTACCATCCAGCCACAAGCGTAGCCCAATTAAAGTCGGCAGGCGGTGACGACTCAACATTGTTTTCCTGTGTCGAAACGCTGAAGGCAAAAGGCCAAAGGCGGGTTTTCCACTCCCTACGCAATCACCAGTTCCCCCCCGCGTTCCTTCTCCAGCGACATGGCGTGGTCGAGCGCGATGATCGCGCATTCTGCTTCATCGTCGGAAGGAGGCCGGGTGGTAATTCGCTGCAGCCAGAGGCCCGGCGCAGTCATGACGGCGAACAGCGATCCGCGATGTTTGGCCGCGAAGCGAATGATCTCGTACGACACACCCGTGATTACCGGTAACAGCGCCACCCGAATGGCAAAGCGCGCCCAGAAGGTGGTGACCGGAAACAGCATGTAGACCACGATCGAGATCAGCATGACCGTCATCAGGAAACTGGTGCCGCAGCGCGGATGGAAAGTCGGATATTTCTGCACCGAAGCGACATTCAGCGGGTCGCCATTTTCGAACGCGAACACCGTCTTGTGCTCGGCGCCGTGATACTCGTACACCCGGCGAATATCGCTGAGCAGCGACGTTCCCCAGATAAACAGCAGGAACAGCGCCAGGCGGATAATGCCATCCACCAGATTGAAAACAATCTGCTCGCCAAAAACCGGGTTCACCCGCTTCAGTTCGGTGGTGGCCAGAAGCGGCAGGAATTTGTACATGAAGATGAAGAAGCCAATGGAGAAAATAATGTTGATGGCGGCGATCCAGCCGGTAATCTCCAGTTTCTTTTTCTGCGGAGCCGGTTCAGGCTGCAGTTCGTCGAGGGCGACGTTGGCGGAAAACTTGAGGGCGCGAAAGCCGAGGGTCAGCGCCTGGCCCAGGGTCATTACTCCACGAATCACTGGCCAGCCCATCCATTTATGCTTCTCTGAGAGGCGTTCCAGCGGCTCGCTGTGGACGGAAATCTCGCCGGAGGGCTTGCGGCAGGCAATTCCCCAGGCGTGCGGCGACCGCATCATAACGCCCTCCAGCACGGCTTGGCCGCCGACCAGCGTTTCCTCACCGCCTTCCAGCGCGGGCATAAGCTGCGCCGCCACCAGAAAGCGCCACAATGTGCGCAAGAAATGCATAGATATTAGATGCCCCCCAGCAGGGACCAGGACCGTGATGTTAGGGTACCACAGGAGGCTGGCAGGAGGGGGAAACCTTGAAAACCGTGCCGCAACCGGAAGAGTTGCAATTCTGTTCGGTCCCACGCCGCCCGTGTTGTGCCAAAGAAACTGCCGTCCAGCGATCTCTTCCGAGCAAAAGTCGGCCCGCCAGAGATGGCATTCGCGATGAACATCGATCGGCGAAGCCCCCTTGGCGGGCCAGATAGGATTTCCGGAAAAGCTAAGGTCAGTTCCAGAAACCTGCTACCAAGTTAGTGAATTGCAACGGCGGGAGCATCGTTGCTCGCGTAGGAGTACCATTGGCCCCCCGACGAGTTGTAGTAGGCAACGTTCTCCGTGTCCACCGCGTCCAGAACCTCATTGTTTACGCCGGCATACAGATCCGACGCGGCCTCGGTGCTCCAAACTACCCAGTAGGTCCCAGCAGCCAATTTCAGCCCGCCGGAAATCTTCGCAACTTCGACCGCGCAGCACTGCCCGAAGCTCTGCGAACCCATAGTTACCGTCCAGGGACCGGAGCCAAGCGGCGTGCCGCTGGGTATGCCACTCGCATCCGCCTGAATGGAGAGCAGAAAGTCGGTGTAAGTCCCTGTCTCATAGTAGGTCACGCTGGTAGTGATCCTATGAGCGGTCTTTGCCTTCGCCAGGGTGAATTGCACCGCAACCCATTGATACCCGTATTGGCCGTAGGGCCAATCCGGTCCGGTGAGTTCCCAGCCCGAGCAGCAGAAGTAAAGACCTTTCGGGTTATCTGCCGCCAAATTGGTGAAAAGCGCAACCGGCTTCTTCTTGCCGTCCAACACCTGCTGATACGGAGTACCGCCTGCCTTGCCCTTGGCGGTTAGCATCACCGGGCCCTTGTCGACCGCCAGCGCTACCATACTTAGAATCAGCACAACGACACTCAGTTTTGCAATTGTCCTCATCACGATTGACTCCTCCTAAGAAAATTAAACAGCTCTTGCACGGCCTGCGCCCAGGCTAATACTTGAACGCGCGAGTCAGACCGGCCAGGTCGCAATCAGGTTCGACTGGGTTATCGAGACTGATGATGGAGATTATTCGCGATTAGATAGAGCCACAATCGAACAACCAATTGCAGCGACATCACATGCTTTCTAAAGAACGATGTCAAGTAAAATCGTTGCCCGGCGCGGGCTCTACAGCGCCCGGCTGCGGGTTGTGAAAACAATCGGCGTTGATGTGCAGACTTTTTCTTCTCACGCGGGCAGCGGAGTTTTCGGTCCGCTTACCACACCTTGCACACCTTCTCCGCGGGCTTGACCATGGGCGTGCCCGGCTTGCACTGGAATGCCTGCCGGAACTCCGGCATATTTACCACCACGCCGTTGATGCGGTACTGCGCCGGAGAGTGCGGATCGGTCATGGCGCGCACCCGCAGGTCCTCGGGACGTTCGTTGGCACAGTCCCATTGCGCGAACCCGATGAAGAATCGCTGCTCGGGCGTGAGGTCGTCGACCGGCTGCAGGTTCATGTTTCTAGTCTTACCCTGCCAAGCTATGTAGGCAAGAATCTCCCCGCCCAGATCGGCGACGTCTTCGCCCATGGTGAGCGCACCGTTGATATGAACGTCGTCCACGACAACATACTGGCTGTACTGATCCTGCACGCACTTGGTGCGGGCGTCGAACTTCTTGCGATCGTCGTCCGTCCACCAGTTGCGCAGATTGCCCTTGGCATCGAACTGGCTGCCTTCGTCGTCGAAGGCGTGGGTCAGCTCGTGGCCGACCGTGCCTCCCGTATTGCCGTAGTTGGGAGCGTCATCCATTTTTGCGTCGTAAAGCGGCGGCTGCAAAACGCCGGCGGGGAAATTGATGTCGTTCATCTGCGGATTGTAGTAAGCGTCCACTGTGGGAGGTGAGATGTCCCATTCGCCGTGGTCGACCGGCTTGCCAATCTTGTTGATGTCACGGCGGCTCTCGAACTGGTGCGCCCGTTCGACATTGCCGGCGAAGTCGTCCTGCGTAATCGTCACCGAGCTGTAATCGCGCCACTTGTCCGGATAGCCGATCTTGTTGCGGATGCCTGCCAGTTTAGTGAGTGCCTGCTGCTTGGTTTCCGGGCTCATCCAGTCGAGCGCGCGGATGCGTTGGCCCATGGCATCTTCAATGCGCTGCACCATGTCCAGCGTGCTCGCCTTGAGGTCCGGAGAGAAGACTTTCGCCACGTACACCTGGCCCAGCGCCTCGCCCAGGTTGTAGTCGGTGTACTGCACGCAACGTCTCCAGCGCGGCTGCATTTCCTTGGCGCCGCGCAGGTATTTGCGATAGAACTCGAAATTCTCCTGCACGAATTTCGAGGAAAGATACGGCGAAGAAGTGTCCACCACGTGGAAGCGGAAATAAGTTTTCCAATTCTCAAGCGGTTCCGAGGACAGGAGCGTGTTTACTTGTTTAATGAATTCCGGCGCATCCACGTTTAGGATTTCAAACCGCGGATATTTCAGCTCTCGATAGTAGTCAGGCCAGTCGAAATTCGGCGCAAGCTGTGAAAGGTCCGCCATCTTCATCTTATGCACCAGTTTGTGCGGATCGCGGCGCTCCACGCGAGTCAGCGAGGCCTTGGCCAGCGCGGTTTCCATGCGCATAATGGTCTCGGCATTTTTCTTGGCGGCGTCCGGACTGTCGCCGGTCAGCTCAAAAACCTTCTGCACGTGCTGCAGGTAGCGCTCGCGCGTCTCTTTCGATTTGGCATCGTCCTTGGTGTAGTAGTCGCGGTCGGGCATGCCCAGCCCGCCCTGATCCACGTCAGCAATCACCTGCTCGGAGTTGTCGGGATCCTGCGTCGAGCCCGCCGCAAAAAGCATGGGGCTGGTGTACAAATACTGCCGATAAGTAAACTGCAGATGTGCCGCCAACGGCGTGAGGTCTTTCACTGACCGGACTTGCGCAATCGCATCAAGCTGCGCTTGAATCGGTGACAGGCCGCGCTTCTCGACGGTGGCTTCGTCCATGCAGGCGCCGTAGAAGTCGCCGGTCTTCTGTTCGACGGCCGTGCGCTGCGGGCTCGCTTGACCCGCCTGTTCCAGCATTCCGCGCAGGAAGTTCAGGTTGTCCTGATACAACTTGCCGTACACCGACCAGGAAGTCTGGTCGGGAGGGATAGGATTCTTCTTCTGCCATCCGCCGCAGGAATAGTGGTAGAGGTCGACGCAGGGATCGACCGACTTGTCCATGGACGTGAGATCGAGACTCGGCTCGTAAGGCAGAACCGGCGTGCCCGACGGCGAGTTCTGAGCGAATCCAGCCCCAGCGAGGGCGAAGAAGAGTACAACCATGCAGTAGGAAACGGTTTTGTTCATATCAACCTTGGACTACTTAAGTTGGAAAAGGTGAGAGCAGCTAATGGTAAAGCAAGCGGGGAAATTTCAAAAGAGCGACGGCTGATGGATAATGTCTCAGTTTCAATTATTACGCCTTCGTCTCGTCGTGGGGTGCTTTACCAGTTCGATGCAGTCCGGCTCAACCCAGATCGTATCTGAAGTGCCAGGGATGGCTTCACGCATGTCAAGTTCTACCAAGCAGTTTTTGGACTCACGAGTCAAAAATGTGCCACCATCACCTTGAAATCCCTTGATCGTGAAAATAACGCCAATAGATTTCGCGAGCATCGTTCTGGTCTTAAACTTGCCGTCGTCTTTAACGGCTGGTGGAACTCGCACAAGACGAATTTTATCGCCGATCTTCATACCAACTCTTATGTTTGCCAGAAGAACAATTTCCTCAAGCGACCAAACGTGACCGGACAGCGGCCATGCCTGGCGTGATCCTGAGCGACTTGTGGATTTAGGCGAAGTTGTAGTGTACCGCGTGGATCGCGACCATAGCCACATGATTCTCAACCTTTATGGAAGCAACCACCGTTCATGCCGCTAAATCGAAACTGCGACACTACCGGCTGATGCTAAAGCTTCTAATGTTGGCGCGGGCGTCCTCGCTCGTGCGGCGTACCCGAGCGTTTGTCAATTGTGTCTGGGTGATATCTTAGTGGGTGCTTCATCAAATTTGGCTTGCAGGAAACCGTATTCATGGACGTTCTCAAGCAGCTCTTTGAGCAGCATTTCCACTCACCGCCCGAGCGCGTCCAGCCGCTCCAGGGACAACTCGGCGGTTCCGGCCGGAAGATCATCCGCCTGGGCAACGAGAAGGTCAGCGCCATCGGCATTCTGTACGATGTGCGCGAAGAGAACATCGCTTTCCTGGAATTTTCCCGACATTTTCGGCGGCATGGTCTGCCGGTACCGGAAATCTATGCCGAAGATCTGAACCACGGCGCTTATCTGGAAGAGGATCTCGGCGACACCACCCTGTTTGAATTCCTCTCAACCAACCGTGACGGCGAGACCATCGCGCAGCAGGCGGTCGAAGCATACCGCCAAGTTGTAGAGGCGTTGCCGCGATTCCAGGTCGAAGCCGGCCGCGATCTGAATTACAAGCTGTGCTACCCGCGCGCCAGCTTCGATCGCCAGTCCATCGCCTGGGATTTGAACTATTTCAAATATTATTTCCTCAGGCTGGCCGGCATCCCTTTCAACGAACAAGCGCTGGAAGACGATTTCAGCCGCTTGACGAAGTTCCTGCTGACCGCTACGCGCGATTACTTCCTTTATCGCGATTTCCAATCCCGCAACATCATGCTGCGCGACGGCCATCCATTTTTCCTGGACTATCAAGGCGGCCGCAAAGGCGCGCTGCAGTATGACATCGCTTCTCTGCTGTATGACGCCAAGGCTGATCTGCCGCCGGAGTTGCGCCAGCATCTGCTCGATCACTATCTCGATCGCCTGGCCGGCTTCATCCCGCTTGAGTGCGATGTTTTCATGCAGCATTACTACGCCTATGTGTACGTTCGCATCATGCAGGCGTTGGGGGCGTATGGATTCCGCGGATTCTATGAACGCAAGCCGCATTTCCTGCAAAGCGTGCCGTATGCGCTGAAGAACTTGCGCTGGCTGCTGCACAACGTCAAACTGCCGATCGCCCTGCCCACACTAATGGACGCGTTCAACAGCATGTTGGCTTCGGAGGAGCTGTGGAATTTGAGCTTCGACGTTGAAGCTGAGAAGCTGCCGAGTTCAACTGCTGCGAAGGGACTTACGGTGCGAATCTTCAGCTTTTCCTTCCACCGCGGCCTCCCGAGGGACGAAAGCGGCAATGGCGGAGGCTTCATTTTCGATGGCCGCAGCCTCCCCAATCCCGGACGCGAAGAGCGTTTCAAGACTCTGACCGGTAAAGACGCGCTGGTCATTGAATATCTGAACCAGCAGCCGAGCGTGCACGAGTTTCTAGCCAGCGCGATGTCGCTGGTTGATTCCAGTGTGAGCAATTACCGGCAACGTGGGTTCAAGAACCTGATGGTGTCGTTTGGATGCACTGGCGGACAGCATCGTTCTGTCTATCTGGCTGAGCAATTGGCCAAGCATTTGCGCGGCAGGAATGGCCTGGACGTGATCGTGCGCCACCGCGAACTGGAGAAATCCGCCGAATGAAAGCCATGATCCTGGCCGCGGGTCTGGGCACGCGACTGCGTCCGCTCACCGACGATCGTCCAAAGGCGCTGGTCGAAATCGCGGGCCGCACTCTGCTTGAGATCACGCTCGCGCGCCTGCGGGCTTTCGGGATTCGCGAGGTGATTGTCAACGCGCACCACTTCGCGGACATGATCGTCGAGTATCTCACCGCACACGGTAACTTCGGTATGCGAATTGAAATCTCCCACGAGGAGGTGTTGCTGGACACGGGCGGCGGATTAAAAAAGGCTGCATGGTTTTTCCTGGAAGATTCGAAATCGCAGGATGAGCCGTTCCTGCTGCACAATGTCGATGTCATCAGCACGATTGATCTCGGCTGCATGGTGACATTTCATGCCGAAAATCGAGCTCTGGCCACGCTGGCGGTGCAAGACCGACTGACTTCGCGATACCTGCTTTTTGATGAGCAGGGTCAGTTATGCGGCCGCCGATCCTCGGACAAGGGGGAGGAACTGGTGCGACCTGCGGAGCAGCTACAACCGCTGGCGTTCGCCGGCATCCAGATCATTTCTCCGCGCCTGCTTGCCATGATGACTGAGGAAGGCATATTTTCCATCATCGCATCGTATCTGCGGCTGGCTGGCCAGGGAGAAAAAATCCTCGGGTTTCGTGCCGACAAGTATTACTGGCGTGATCTCGGCCGTCGTGATGATCTGAAGCAAGCCGAGGAGGATTTAACTCGGGATGCGCGCTTGCAAGCGGATCCCAGCGCTGGCTAGATCCCGTTTTCTGACTACTCGCGGACTCTGCGCCCTAACGCCAAACGCGCAATGCGCTCCACCTCTGCTCGCGGCCTGGCGGGCGTCAACTGAATCAAGGAACGGTCGTTCACGCGGACGAAGCTCAACTCCCGCGCCGAGGTCAGCGCATTGATGGCTTCTCGCACCCGAGAACGAGGAACAAAGTTTCCCAGGAACGATTCGACTTCCTGCGGTTCGGCGGCGGTCACGCAATCGAGATATTTCGAAACCAGCGCCGAGAGCGCTTCTGCCACCGACAGGCTGATACCCTCGCGAACCGCGTCCGGCGACCAGCGGAAGAGGACATCCCAGAACGAACCTTCGGTGGGGTTGTAATCCACACGCGTGATGCGCAACTTCGACCACAGTTCTCCGAGAGCCTTGTCGAGTGCGGCCGTCGAGACGCTGCCACCCAGCCGCTCCTGCACCCGCAATTTTGAAACCGGGCCGTCACGGCTGACAATTGCGTAGGCATCGCAGGCCAGTTGCGAATATTCCGAGTGCGGCCGCGGCTTCGGTGGCTGCTTCGGATTACGCTCGCCAACCAGCGCATAGAAATAAGGGAAGATCGACCCCGCCACAAGAAAAGCGTTGTTCTCTTCAAACAGCATGGCCTCGTAGGCGTCGCGCTCGCGCAGCAACCGGACCATCAGATCGGTGGCCTGCCGAGCACGCGGATCGGCGTAGGCATGTTGCAGAGTGGGCAAGTGATCGCCCGATCCAGCCCACGCCCCAATGAACGTCGGCAGCAGCGCTGGAGGTTTCATTGGATACATCTGGCAGAATCCGACACTCTCGATGAACGAGCGCGCCTCCTCGACCGTGCGGACGGGCTGGCCGTCGAGCCGCCACTTTTCGCGACGAAGTTGGGAAAGATCGAGCGTCATAGCCATCAGCAGTCAGCACTCAGCATTCAGTCCGTAGCTGTTCAGTAGCCGCGCCGAACCTGTGCGGCTGAATGCTGATTGCTAAGTGCTGAATGCTAGATCCTTTTAAATGCTTTCTGAATGTCCTTTAAAGAGTATCGCAGAACCACGGGTCTGCCGTGCGGGCACGACATTGGACACTCCGTCTTGGCCAGTTCCGCAATCAGCCACTCCATTTTATTTTGCTCCAGCGGCATGTTGACCTTGATGGCGGCATGACAGGCGATCGAGGCGGCGATCCGGGCGCGAACTTTTTCCATGTTGAGCGCCTGTTCTTCGCGGGAGAACTGATCAAGTAACTCGGCCAGTATGTGCTCGATCTGCGAAGCTTCCACGCCGGCCGGGGCAAGTTTCAGGGCAATGCTGCGCGAGCCGAAGGGTTCCGCTTCAAAGCCGTTGTGCGCCAGTTCGTCCGAGATTTCGGCAAACACCGCCTGCTGCGCGGGCGTGAGTTCGATCACCAGCGGCATCAGCAATCGCTGGCTCTCAACTTTCTGTGCCGCGCGTTGCCGGAGAATTTTTTCAAACAACACGCGCTCGTGGGCAACGTGCTGATCGATAATCCATAGGCCCTCGTGATTCACCGCCAAAATAAACGACTCCCGAATCTGGCCGAGCGGCTTCAACGATGACAGCGAAGGCGCGAGATCGCTGGGAGCCTCGGGTTCGTCGGGAAGCGGCGGAGTGCAAGTGTCCTCTGCGGAAAAATCGGGTGCGCTGAAGCCAAGGGCGCGGGCCACCGGCACGGCTGCGTTGGCTTCGACGCTGATTCCGCCGCTGAACTGGAACCGCTCGGTCCCGGGCGGGGGAACCGGCGGTTGCAAACGGAAATCCTGCGGCTCAGCGGGGGCATAGAGATGCTGCCATGGCGCCGAACCTTGGGCGTGGGTGCCGGGAGTGAGCGACGCGCTGGCCGTGGCATGCGCGGCAATTTCCGTGGTGAACTGCGGAACGGGGCGCGCTTTCATCAGCGCGGCGCGCACCGAGTCGCGAACAAAGTCGTGGGTCACCGTCTGCTGGCGAAACCGGACTTCGGTCTTCGAAGGATGCACGTTCACGTCTACTTCGCCGCTGGGCAGCTGAAGAAACAGCAGGACTACCGGATAAACACTGGGCGGAATGATGTTGCGATACGCCTCGGTGAGTGCGTGCTGAATGAGGCGGTCGCGGATCAGGCGTCCATTGACAAAGACATAGATGGAATTGCGGTTGAGCTTCTGGATTTCAGGTTTGGAAATAAATCCGTGAACCCGAAGCTCTCCAGGTTCGAGCGGCGACTGGTCTTCTTCCGGCCTGCGCCACGGCGGCGGTTGCGGCAATCCGACGTGGGCCAGCGGTTGCACCGCGGCCAGCGGGATCAGTTGATCCAGCACTTCCTTGCCGAAAACTTGATACACACGATCGCTGTGGCTGGCGACTGGCGGCGCGACCAATATGGCGTTGGTCGCCGCGTGCAATTCGAAGTGCTTGTCCGGATGGGCCAGTGCATAGTGCGTTGCCAGCGAGGCAATGTGCGAAAGCTCGGTCGATTCCGCTTTCAGAAACTTCTTCCGGGCGGGCGTATTGAAGAACAGGTCGCGAATGGTGATGGAAGTTCCCGGCGGCAGGCCGGCTTCTTCCACTCGGAGAATCTTGCCGCCATTGATTTCCACGATGGTGCCCGAAATTTCTTCGGGAGCGCGCGTTTCCAGCCGCAGCCGCGAGACCGACGCGATCGACGGCAGAGCTTCGCCGCGAAAGCCGAGCGTGGCCACGGTGAGCAAGTCTTCCGCATTCTTGAGTTTCGAGGTGGCGTGGCGCTCGAAGGCCAGCAGAGCGTCGTCGCGCACCATGCCGCAGCCGTTGTCGGTGACCTGGATCAGCTTCTTGCCGCCGGCCTCGACTTGAATTTTGATCCGGGTGGAACCCGCGTCGAGCGAGTTTTCGAGAAGTTCCTTGACCACCGAAGCCGGACGCTCGACGACTTCACCAGCGGCGATTTTGTTGGCCACGGATTCGGAAAGAACGTGGATCTTGCCCATAGGCTTAGGAGATCCCTTGCTACGCTCGGGATTTCGGCTGCGGGCTCCCGCTTCGCTCAGGCCCGCAAGACGCCTCAAGTTTCGCAGATGACGCCGCAGAAGGCAAAGTGACGGGGCTACGATTCGCAAGCGCGATGGCGGATGTGACGTTCGGGCATTCGATGTGCCATCAAGCGCCGAAACGGAGACTCCATTTGCGCACTTTGGTCTCGTGATGAGCCTTGGTTTGGGGGAACGACACGATCTCGAGCTGGGAGGTGCTGACCCAGAAATCTGTTCGTGGGGAAACCAACTCTTCGACGACGTAGAGTCCGCCGTCGGAGTTGCTTTTCAATTGACGCCAGCGTCGCTGGATGCCCACGCGTCTTGGATTGCGCCACACGATCGCCAGCGAAGCCATAGCCAACTCCCTTGGGCTCACCTTGCCGGTTGCAGACCGGATGCGAGTTGTTTAGAGTATTCGCCTTTGGCGGATCAGGTTCGGTAGGGACAATCACAGACTTGTGTGATTGCAATCACATCGGGCTGCAGAAGCGCGGCACGCGACTCGTTGCACGGGAATGTCCCCGGGCACGGCAAAGCCGCCAGTTAACTTCCGAAGCTGGACGATGCCCGCTCGGTCTTCAACTCACGACGCAGCGTGCGCACCAGCATGCCGTCGTACTTGGTGCCGCTGAGCCGTTCCAATTCGGCCAGGGCTTCATCTGCGGTTTTCGCGGGAGCGTAGGAACGGTCGTTGCTGGTCATCCGGACGTAGGCATCCGCAATCGACAGGATGCGGGCCCACAGGGGAATCTGTTCACCCTGGAGTCCGCCCGGGTAGCCGCTTCCGTCAAAACACTCATGGTGATGTTCGACCGCCTTTTGCATGCGTTCGCTGTCCGGCAGGATGCTGAGGATCTCCGCCCCGACCTGGGCATGCAGTTTCACGAGTCGGAATTCGTCTTCGTTCAGGAATCCCGGTTTGGTCAGAATGCGCTGCGAAATGAAGATCTTTCCTACGTCGTGAACCCGGGCCGCGTAGGTCAGTTCATCGACTTCTTGCGCGGACATTCCCAGTGCCCGCGCCAGGACATCGCAATAGCGGGCCGCCATTTCACCGTGACCGGATTCGTCGGATTCACGCAATTCGGCGGCGTGATTCAGCACTTCGATCGACTCCCGCAGGACCCGCACATCGAACTGCCCCTCGTCGTCTTCCCTGGTACAGAGACTCTTCAGAGTGGTGAGGAGCTCCTGGAGATGTTCCGGGGCAATATGCTCGCGCTGGAGAAAGCCCTCAATGTATCCCGAGATCTGCTGACGCTGCGTTGTGCCGGTCTCATCCGTGCTGAATTCGTCGGCGACGGACACCCGGTCTCCACCTGCGTGCTTCGAGATGTACATACCGGCATCCGCTACCCGGATGATCCCTTCCGCCGTAAACCCGTGGACGGGAAAACTGGCCACCCCAAAGCTTCCCGTAATCATGTGTTCCTGCAGCATGGGATCGGTCGAAAGCCAGAGGCGTAAACGCTCCGCCAGAGTCTGGGCTTGCTCCACCGCGGTTTCTGGCATCAGGATAATGAATTCATCTCCACCGTAGCGCGCCACCACATTCGACTGCCGGCATTTCTGTTCGAGCAACCGCCCCACTCGCGCCAGCACCAGATCGCCCTCCAGGTGCCCGAGCGTGTCGTTGACTTCCTTGAACTTGTCCAGGTCAAGCAGCACCACGGAGAACGGCCGGCCCGAGCGCGATCCGCGTTTCCACTCCGAAATGAGAGACTCCCAGAAAAACCGCCGGGTCTTGACGCCGGTCAAACCATCGGTGATCGATTGCTGCTGCAGCTTCTGGAAAACGAAGGAGTTGTGCAGCGCCGTGGCCAGCAAGTCGGCCAGGGTGTTCATGATGAGCTTGTCTTCGGGAGCAAACGCATCTTCCTTGCAGCTCTCGACGTTTAAGACTCCAAGCAAGGTTTCGCCATAGGCAATCGGGATACAGAGCACCGCCCGCGAATCCGGCAAGACTCCCTGCAGGTGCGGATCGCCGGTGGTCTGAACCAACGCGCTTTCGCCAGTGCGCGCCACCCGCCCCAGAATCCCGACTCCCAGCGGAATCCGTTTCCCCAACGCCTTGGAGGTGATCCCGGCCTCCGCCTTGATCTCGATATCCTTGCGGGAGTAATCGAAGATCCCGATACCGATGTGGTCAAACTTGAAATTCTTCTGAATGTGACCGACGATCTCCGACATCATCTGTTCGGCATCTTCACTGGAGATCGCCGTCTTGGACACGCTGTTCAGAAACGCCAGCTGCCGGGACCGCCTCTGCTCTTCCGCAAACAGCCGGGCATTCTCCACGGCCACGGATACTTGTCCCGCTGCCGTCTGCATCACTTCCAGGTCGCGCGGCTCGAACACGTACTCTCGATCGGCACTGACCGCCGCCATCACCCCCACCGGTTTGCCACCTAACAGAATCGGCGCGGCACAGAGGCAGCGGGACGGATTCGGAGGCACGTAAGTCGCAGCCAGGCGCTCCCGCGCTTTTTCCAGGTCGGCGCGGATCAGCAGCGGCTGGCCAGTGCGGATCACATACTCGGTCAAGCCGTTGTCCACCGCACGCGAGCGCTTGGGCTGGATCTGTCCGCGCTCGACTTCAAACTCAAACTGAATCCGGTCGCCTTCCAGGAAAGCCACATAAAAGTCGCTGGTATCAAAAATCTGCCCCAGTTCCTTGTGGACCGTACGTAGAATCTCATCCTGGTCCAGCCGCGAACTGATGGCCTGGCCGATCTGGGTCAGCAGCTCATATTCCTTGGTGCGGCGCTGCGCGTCGTGCATGACTACGTAGTTTTCCAGGGTCAGCCCGATCTGCAATGCCAGTCCGATCAACAGCCGCAGATTAGAAGAGCCGAACACCCGGCGCGCCGCCTGCGGAAACAGAATGACCCCGAAGTTGTGTTCGCGGGTCTGCAGGCTCACCGCCGTAATGTTCCGGATGTTCTCCTGGACCATCAGTTCCCGGAAATGCTCAAAGCGCGCCCCAGGAAATGCCGGCAGGGGCTCGGACATGTCGCTGATATTGTGAAAGGTCACAAACCCGCCCCGCCGGTATGCCAGCTCTGAGATGTACTCGCCCGCGCCGGACTTTTCCATCCGGCCCAGCAGTTCCGGCGAGAACCCCCGCTGCACCAGGGGCAGAGTGGCGCGCCAGCGCTCGGAGATGTAGATGACCGCCTTACCCGTGGGCAGCGGGGCAACCAGCCGGTCGAGAATACTCTGCATGCTGGGAACCAGGTCCGCAGCCGAGAGCAGGTGCGTGGGATCGACGCCGAGAGTCGAGAATGCCAGCGCATTTTCCTGAACGGCATTGCGTTCGTGCTCGAAAAGCACCATCACCATGGCAATCCCCAGCAGCATCTGGGGGATCGGCCCCAGCACCTGTCCGGCGGTGCCGAATATCGCGATGAGGGGATTGCGCAGGTCGCCGAAGGCCATCAGAACCGCCCATAGCGCCAGCGACACCGCCAGCAGTGAGAATGCCAGCGAATTTTTCCGGTGGCCGTGCTGGTAGAAATACAAAGAGCTGTACAGAAGAATCGCTCCCAGCCCGATGTCGAGCGGCAGGTGGGGGTGAGCTGCATCTGGCGGCGCCAGACGGTGCGCCATCTGCGCGTGCAAATTCCACCAAGCCAGTCCCACTCCAGCGACACCCACTGCGGCATCCCACCAGCGCAAGCGGAAATTTCGCCGCATCAGACGGGTGGAAACGAAAATACACAGTGCCATTCCGACCATCAGCAACGAGTTCAAGAATGCAGTTGCCGCCGATGGCGTGGCGGATCCATCCCACATCTCGATCCCGCAGTGCAGCGTGTAGGCTCCCCAGGCAAACTGCCAGGCGCGGAAGTACGGGAAGCGGCTCTGCTCGTAGAGATAGGTAAATAGCAGGAACAAAAGCAGAGCTACAAAGCCGGGCACAAAAGCCACGCTGATCGCTACGTTGGTCATGGTCGGATCGAAAGTCTCCGCAACTCTACAGGGTCGATCTGATCTGGGTGTAACCCAATCCTTTCACAGGACCCTACACAAAACAATAATAGTTTGATGGTGGGTTCTGCTTGAAGCAGCCTGAAACCTTGGTTACTTTCGGAACGTTACCTTCCCTTGACATCTGGCTCGGCTTGACGCTTCTTTTCTGCCGCCCGTAACATCGAAGTGGTTGCTCATGGCTTATCCTAAGGAAAAATCAGCAGTTAGCCCGGATTCGCCGGGCGGGGTGCGGGTGCGCTTTGCGCCTTCGCCCACCGGGTTCCTGCACGTCGGCAGTGCCCGCACCTTCATCTTCAACTGGCTCTACGCCCGCCGCATGGGCGGAACCATGATCCTTCGACTCGACGACACCGACGTCGGCCGCAACACCGACGCCTCCGTCACTTCGATTTTTGACGGGTTGCGCTGGCTCGATCTCGGCTGGGATGAGGAATACAAGCAATCCGAGCGGCTGGAACTGCATCGCCAGATCGCCAATTCGATTTTCGAGAAGGGACTTGCCTACCGCGACTTCACCCCTGCGCATACCGGTGAGAGTGAGAAGTCGGGTCCGATTAAGAAGGTAGATCCGAAGGACCTGCGCATAGACACCTTTTCGTCGCCGCCGTCGGTTGCCGTTCGAATCACGCATGTTCCGACGGACACGGTTGTCGTTTCAAAAGACGAACAATCAGAGGCGAAAAACCGCGAAAAGGCTTTGCTCATGCTTCGTGAGCGATTGAGTGAGGGAGCGCGTGGCACCTGGCTGTTCAATCCCGGGATGCGCGAGCTTTCCCGCGCCGACAGCGACCGCCGCGCCGCCGCCGGCGAACCCTTTGCCTTGCGCTTTCGCGTGCCCCGAGAGAGTGCGACGCCAGTACGCTTCGTCGACGCCGTCTACGGCGAGCAGGCAAAGGCAGCCGCAGATATCGAGGACTTCGCGCTCCTGCGCAGCGACGGCATGCCAACCTACCATCTGGCATCCTGTGCCGATGATGTGGACCTTCGCATCAGCCACATCATCCGCGGCCAAGACCACCTTACGAACACCTTCAAGCACATTCTCATCTTCGAAGCCGCGGGCGCCCAGCCACCGCAATTCGCTCATCTTCCCCTGCTGGTGGCCCCGGACGGCACCAAGCTTTCCAAGCGCCGCCACGGCCCAGTCGTGAGCGTCACCACCTATCGCGACGCCGGATTTCTGCCGGAAGCGTTCATCAACTTCCTGTGTCTGCTGGGCTGGTCGCCGAAAAACGACCGCGAACAAATGAGCCGCCAGGAACTGACGGATGCATTTTCGCTGGAAGGCATCAACCGCGCCAACGCGGTGGTGAATTTCAAGGAAACTGCTGACACGCCCGAAGAGACCTTCGACCCCAAAGCCGTCTGGCTGAACGCCGAGCATATCCGCGCCCTGTCGATTGAGGACCTGAGCGATCGGCTATTGCCAGTCGTGCGTCAATCCGGCTTCAACGTCGATTCGGCCAAGATGCTGCAAATTACACCGCTCATCCGCGAGCGCATCAAACTGCTCCGCGACGTACTTACCGCGGCGGACTTCTTCTTCGTGGACCAACTACCACCCTATGACTCCGCCGAGCTCATCCCACAAAAGGGAGACGCGGCCATGGCATTGAAGGTATTGCAGAAAGCAAAAGAAGTGCTCGCCAACACCGAGTTTAAGCACGACCCCTTGGACCAGGCCCTGCGCGCCGCCGCCCAGGAACTTGGAATCAAGGCCGGGCAAATGTTCCAACCGGTCCGCGTAGCCGTCTGCGGCCGCAAGAACGCCCCGCCACTATTCGGGACCCTGGAAGTGCTAGGGCAAGGGACAACGCTCTCCCGTATCGAGCAAGCGATTCACACAACACTGGGGAAGGGCACGACTTGAATCGTGCCGTAAAGTCGTTGAAATGCGCCTGCCGTTCAAGTCCAACAGACAAGCGCCTGAGGAGCGTGGGCGCCCCCTTTGGGTTCGGCTTCAGGACAACTCATTCGCCGACGCCCGCGAAGCTCCAGGGTTTGGAGTTACATTCCAAGGCCCTCGGCGGTTATTCTTTAGTTCTTGGTTTCTCCGCAAAATTCGTCGCCTGAACCTGGCGTGACGCCGGAACCCCTAACGCATCCGCAACCGGAGCCGGACGAAAACCCCATCTGGAGCGGGATGGACCTGCTGCTGATGATCGTGCTGACGGTGATTGTGGTGGTGGTCGCACCGCTGTCCATCGTGGTGCTGGCGCACTTGCTGGTTTACAAGAAGACCTCACTTACCGATATCGCAAAGATCCCGGAAATTGTGCTGATCGCACAGTTGCTGATCTACGCGGGGGTGTTTGCCGTGATGCGCAGAACCGTGCAAGCTCGCGGCGGCAGGTTCTGGGAGGCAATTCGGTGGAACTGGCCGCAGACCTCATGGGGCGGATTCCTGTTCGTGGGAGTCATGCTCTACGTCGTGCTGATTGGACTGGGGCAATTCCTCCCCATTCCCAAGCACCTGCCGATTGACCGCTTCTTTCAGACCGCGCGCGAAGCCAGCGTCATGACGTTAATCGCCGTGACTCTGGCTCCCCTCATGGAAGAACTCTTCTTCCGGGCGTTCTTGTATCCGGTGCTGGCGCGGGAGGTGGGAACGGTAGCTGCGATTCTGCTCACTTCGGCGTTATTTGGGCTGTTGCATGGGGCGCAATTGGGGTACTCGTGGGCGGTGCTGATCATTTTCCTGGTCGGGGTTGCGCTGACCACGGTGCGGGCCATGACCAAGTCGGTGGCCTCGAGCTTCCTCGTTCACGTCGGCTACAACGGAACGTTATCGGCGTTGTTGTTTGTGGCGACTAGCGGCTTCCGGCATCTGGATAAGTTACTGCAGTGAAGTTCCCCGAGGAACACCCCGATTGGGTATTACTTTCAACCTGAGCAGCGCACGGGCGCGGACCCTTGCGCCTAACATGGTTCAACAATTGCGGTTATGATTTACGCGAGCCTCACAAGGCGACCACTACGATCCACCGCATGAGGTGCCCGATGAAGCAACTGATCATCTGCCTGTGCGCATTGCTGCCGGTGATGCTGTCGACATCCCGCTCGCTTGCGGAATCGCCGCCTGGCGGCGACGCTGCACAACAAGTGATCGGCCTGGTGCAGCACGCGGAAGACTTATGCGATACCGGCCGCAGCGAGGAAGCGGAACCGCTGCTGAGCGAAGCGGCTGGGCTGAAGCCGGATTTTGCGGATATATACCGGGTTTGGGGATACGCCAGCGAAAAAGAAGGGCAATTGCCCAAGGCTGAAGAAAAATACAAGCAATGGGCGGATTTCGCCCCTGAGTCCTATAAGCCGTTTGAGGCGCTGGGCGAGGTTGCCTACAAGCAGCATCGCTATCTCGAGTCCAACGCTTATCTGGCGGAAGCCAAGCGACTCAATCCCTACCGTACCTATATCGTCAATTATCGCTGCAATAACTTTCTGCTCATGGAAAAGTGGCAGGAAGCCATTGCGGAGTGTACCGAGGCGATCGTACTCAATCCCAGGGATGAATACGCCTACGGCGACCGCAGCCGGGCGGAGCGGGCCATCGGCGACAATGCGAAGGCTGACCAGGACGCCAGCGCCGCAGGCAAGTACCGCAGCGACACCGGCAGAGCAAGGTTCAAAACGGATCGGATGTTCCCCGCTCTTTTCGGCATCATCTCGCTGGCGTTTCTCTACACGGGCCTCGCGGTTTTGCTGGGGAAGAAGCCATTGCTGTTTTCATCGAGATGGATGTTCGCTCTGTTGCTGGTGTGTTTTGCTCCGCAGATCATCATGCCATTCCGGATGCCTGACCTTCGGGGCGATCATCTGGAAGGGTTGAGAATCGTGATCTGGCTGATGCCCTTGATGTTTGTGGTTCTGCTGGCATTTCTCTGGATACAGATGCAGGGCTACATCGCGTTCGGGATCGTGGACAAATCATTCAGGAAAGCGCTCCTTTCGGTGCTGGATGATTTGCGTCTGGAATACCAGGAGCAGGTTTCCATCCTGCGCATACCTTCCGCAAACCTCGATATTCAGGTCGCCATACAGGCATGGACCGGCGTAGGGCAGGTGAAAAACAAAAGCAAAAGCGGGCAGGAGGTGTTTCAACGGATCATCGACGGCTTAAAGAGACGGTTCGCGCAGGGGGAACTGGAGACCAACAATACAACGCCCTTTCTATACATTGTCCTGGGCATTTTTATGCTTGTCTTCTGCGGATTTTTCCTGGTGGGCTTTTAACGGATTGCCGCACCCGGGCTCCGATCTTGAGTGAGCTGGTGGTATCTTAGGAATTCATGACATCATCGCGCCAGGAGCTGCTGCGTCTGCTAGCCACCAAGTCGTTCCGGCTGGGAGAATTCAAACTCTCTTCGGGCGGGACCAGCGACTATTACATCGATTGCCGGACCACAACTTTAGACGCCCGCGGCGCCCAACTTACCGGGCAAGTGTTTCTGGAGGAGATTCAGGCCCGCGGATGGAAACCGCAGGCGATCGGCGGGCTCACCATGGGTGCCGACCCGATTGTGGTCGCGGTTGCCGTGACCAGCGGGGAAATTCATGGCTTTCTGGTGCGCAAAGGCGAGAAGCAGCACGGGACAGGGCAGCGGATTGAAGGCTTCCGAGAAAAGGGTGCGCGGGTCGTGATCGTGGATGACGTCTGTACCACGGGGGCGTCGACGATCGCAGCAATCGAGGCCGCGCGCGAGTTCGGATTTGAGATTGCCGGTGTGATGTGCCTGGTAGAACGCGAAGAAGCCAAGGGAAGGCCAGGCGTGGAAACGGCAGCGGGAGCGGCGCCGTTTGTGGCGATCTTCACGGCGAACGATGTTCGCCGGGAGCACTTGAAAAAGAATTAAATAATTTTGCAATGGCTGAGGACTGAGAACTCCCCCATGATTCAAACCCTCGAATGGACCGAATCCGGCGTGCGCTTCATCGATCAGACGAAGCTGCCCACGGAAGAGGTGTATGTAACCTGCAAGAAGTACGAGCAGGTGGCGGATGTGATCCGCAACATGGTGGTGCGTGGGGCGCCCGCGATCGGTGTGGCGGCGGCGATGGGCATCGCGCTGGGCGTGAAGAACTCGAAGGCAGAGACGGTTGGCGAGTTGAAGCAGGAATTCGATCAGATTTGCAAACTGATTGGCGAGACCCGGCCCACGGCGGTCAATCTTTTTTGGGCGATCCGGCGGATGCGCGACAAGTTTGACCTGCTGCGGGTGCGGCCGCTGGCGCAAGTTAAGCAAGCTCTGATTGATGAAGCACAGGGCATGCATGCCGAAGACATCGCCGCCAATCAGGCGATGGGACGCCATGGGGCAACTCTCATGCCAGCAAGCGGAGGCGTCCTCACCCACTGCAACGCGGGCGCGCTGGCGACTTGTGGTTACGGCACGGCGTTGGGCGTGATTCGTGCCGCGATCGAGCAAGGGAAGAAGA
Organism: uncultured Acidobacteriota bacterium; assembly: GCA_963715675.1. Taxonomy (GTDB): domain Bacteria; phylum Acidobacteriota; class Terriglobia; order Terriglobales; family Acidobacteriaceae; genus DASVWZ01. The sequence continues at coordinate 4,174,822 of OY970265.1, read as the reverse complement.
TCCACGTTTACGCCGACGAGACGAGGCCGTTTCTACAGGGCTCGCGGCTGACGGCGTGGGAGTTGATGAAGGATGGCGTTCCCACGACAGTGATCTCCGACAGCATGGCCGGCGCCATGATGAGCCAGGGCAAGATCGCCGCGGTGGTGGTGGGAGCCGACCGCATCGCCGCCAACGGCGATGCGGCCAACAAAATCGGGACTTACACCGTAGCGGTGCTGGCTAAGGAACACAGAATCCCGTTCTACGTGGCTGCACCGTTCTCGACCATTGACCTGGAAACACCGGATGGCAGTAAGATTCCGATCGAGAAGCGCAATGCAAAAGAAGTCACCCACATTGCCGGAAAGCAGATGGTTCCGGACGGCGTGCCGGTAGAGAATCCAGCGTTCGATGTGACGCCGGCGAAGTACGTCACCGCCATCGTGACCGAGCGCGGGATTGCGAAAGCGCCGTATGGAGAATCGCTGGCTAAGCTGGCGAACGGTTAGCCGCCGGGCATCGGGCCGCTTTTTCCGGTGCAGCGCCTCGACCGCTGCGCGCATGGCACATCGTGATCAATCCTCAGTTGTGAACTTTCAACTTTAAAATTGCGTATCCTGGATCAGGAGAAGTGCGCGTATGGCTGCTTTCTTCCTGTGGTGCATCCTGTTTGTGCTTTGCTGGCCGCTTGCGTTGGTTGCCCTGGCGCTGTATCCCGTGGTGTGGCTCATCCTGCTGCCCTTCCGGGTGGTTGGGGTTGCGGTGCATGGCATACTGGAACTCGTCTGGGCCGTAGTGACGCTGCCGGCACGGCTTCTGGGGGCCAGACCGTAGCTGTCAGCGGTGCTGAAATGTGTAACGACGAGCGAGACGGTTGATCAGACGCCGTTATTTTGCGCTCTTCATATCCCGTTTGCCACCTTCGTGCGCTGAACCGTAAGATTCCAATCAGTTTCCTATTACGAGGTCAGCGAGCACATGCCCCAAGCCGGCGATACCACCCTTCCGACAAATGCGAACCAGGCTTCCAGCAATGGACCCAGCATTGAGGTTTACGCCGTCTACGGGGCCGAGCCGGAAGTGCTGGCCTATGCCATGGCGAAGTATTCGCGCTCGGCGCTTTCGATGAAGGAGTCGCTCAAGGAAATCAGCCAGCAGAAGGCGGAGAAGTTTCTCAACACGTTCTACTTTCAATATGGGCACCGCTCGATTGCAGACCTGGCGCACGTGGCGCTGGCTATTGAAAAGCTGTCGATTCTGGCTGCCATTGCCGTGGCCGACGAGCAGCGCTGGGACGGTCAGGAGCGCTCCACGCGGTATCAGGATTTCCGCAAGAGCGGCTTCTTCACTCCGGATTTCGGCGACGACCGACAGGTCCGTGAATTGTATGCGAACACGATTGCGGCCCTTTTCGCGGAATACGAGACTCTTTCGGGCCGGATGTTGCTGTATTTGTGCAGCATTGTTCCCAAGCCGGAAGAAATGAAGGAAGAGGCTTACGAACGAACGCTGCGAGCGCGGGCTTTCGACATTTCCCGCTATTTTCTGCCGCTCGCCACCAACACTTCGCTGGGCGAGATCGTGAATGCTCGAACGCTCGAATCCCAAGTCTCGCATCTGCTTTCGCATCCGAACCGGGAGGTGCGCGGCCTGGGGGAACTGCTGAAGCAGGCGGCAACGACGCCGGCATACAACGTCAACCACGAGCAACTGCGTGAACTGGTGAATCAGATCCGCGAAGGTTCACCGGAACTGGCGGCGCGGGCGGAGCAGGAACTGCTGCGCGAAGTACGAGTCGCGCCAACCCTGGTCAAGTATGCCGACCCCAATCAGTACGAGAGCGAAACCCGGCGCGAGATGCGGCATCTGGCAGCGGAACTGATGGGCAATTTGCCGATTGCTCCCGCTCCGCTGGTCGACTTGCTCGACGAGGAACCGCTGGAGATCGAACTCGCGACTACGCTGGTGTATGAGCATTGCCATTATTCCTACCGGCAGATTCGGCAAGCGGTCGCGGCAGCGGGCGAGGTGATCCGGCGCGAGATCATCGACCTGGGACTGCGCCATCGCGGAAAGCATGACGAAATGCTGCGCGCGTTCTGTGCCGGGCAACAGTTCCGCTTCGACATTCTCATGGACATTGGCGGCTTCCGCGACATGCACCGTCACCGGCGCTGCGTGCAAATTGGGCAGGATTTCACCACCGCGCACGGCTATGACACGCCGGAGGAAGTAAATGCCGCTGGCGCCGCGGAGAACTATCACGCGGCAATGCAAAAGGCAGCCGATGCCGTGGCGGCGTTGGCGAAGAGCTATCATCCTGAGGCAGCACAGAATGCGCAGTACGCGATTCCGCTGGCTTTCCGCAAACGGACGCTGTTCAAGATGGATTTTGCCGAGGTAGTTTACATTTCCGAACTGCGGACCGGGCCAGCCGGACACATTTCCTATCGCAACGTGGCCTATGCGATGTATGAAGCGATGGCGAAGAAGCATCCCGCGCTGGCGAAGTATTTCCGGGTGACGGATGTGCGCGAGCCAGTGGATTTGCTGAAGCGGTAGACGGAGTTGGAAAGAACCTCGGCCATGTAGGGTATAGGCCTTCTAGTCATTGGAGTCGGAATTTAAATTCGACCTCAATGAAGACTGGCACCGGCTTACCATCTTTCGTAGCAGGCTTGAATCTCCATTTGCTCACGGCCTTGATCGCTTGCTCATCCAGCCCCATGGCGAGTGAGCGAATGACCTTGATATTCCTTGGGCGTCCGTCAGGACCGACAATCAGCCATAGCAGGTTGGTTCCCTGGTACTTCGCCTTGCGCGCTTCCTTGGAGTACTCGGGATCAGGACTGTACGTTGCCTCCGGGGGCGTAGCACAGTTTCTCACGCCGTAGACCGGGACGCCATCGATTGCCTGAATCTGAATGGAAACATCAAAAGACATCTCGGCAATGCCTACATTTGCCCCCGATGGCGGATCGCCCAGCTTGATGCTAGAAATGACCAAGGAGCCACTACCACGAGCCGGGATCGGAGAAAACGAGAACTTTCTCTCGTCGGACACGATCTTATTGATGATTGAATAATATAGTGACATTCTGATGATCTTGTGCTACTCTCCGGTTATGGGAAACCCGGCGGGAGTACGGCGAGATTTTCAGAAGTTGGAGGAGCGGCGATTGCTAGGGGCGCGGTTGTTGCGTCAGGGAGTGCATCCTTCCGAAGTCGCTCGTCAGGTGGGAGTACACCGGCAATCGGTGAGTCGCTGGGCCGCGCAACTGAAGGAGGGCGGGATACGGGCTTTGAAAAAGGCTGGGCACGCCGGACGGCGCGCCCGCTTACGCCCCGAAGATCTGCGGCGCATTGAGGGTGGCTTGAAACGCGGACCGCAGGCGCTGGGGTACGAAACCAGTTTGTGGACTTCGTGGCGAGTCGCCCACCTGATCGAGCAGGAATGCGGAGTGAAGTATCACCCTTCGCAAGCGTGGCGCATCCTGCGGCAGCTGGGATGGAGTTGCCAGCGTCCAGTCGGACGGGCGCTGGAGCGCGATGAAGATAAGATCCGGCGGTGGAAGCAGCAGCGCTGGCCGGAGATTAAAAAAAAGCCCAAAAAGAAGGCCGCACCATCGTCTTCATCGACGAAAGCGGATTGAGCGAACGCCCGCACCGTTGCCGCACCTGGGCGCCGCGCGGACAAACGCCGGTGCTGCAATATCACTTCAACTGGAAGACGCTGTCGGCCATGGCGGGGGTGACGTGGTGGAACTTCTATTTCCGGCTGTTTCCTGGGACCATTCGCAGCCCGCAAATCATCGAGTTCCTCGGGCACTTGCTGCGCCACATCCCCGGCAAGCTGCTCATTGTCTGGGACGGATTGACTGGCCATCGCAGCCGCATGACCTGGGAGTTCATCCGCCAACAGCGCGGGCGGTTGTGGGTGGAGTTTCTTCCCGGATATGCGCCCGATCTGAATCCGGTCGAGTATCTCTGGTCGCATTGGAAGCAACACGAGCTACCGAACTTCTGCCCGCAGAACTTTGGCCAGTTAAGCCACTACGCCCGCAAGGCTTTGCGCCGGATGCGGAAGCGACCCACGTTGGTCATTGCCTTCTGGCGGCAGGCCGAACTGTTTCCGTTGTAACTATATTATGCAAAGTTCAATAGGTGGGTTCGTGGTGGAGTTAGCCGCACCTGCAAAATCCGCCCCCGCAATCACGACAGGGGAGCGGCCGTTCACCGAGGGCGTTAGTCGGACCAGGTTCTCGGTACGGTTCTCCTCGCGCACTGCGATTTCCCACCCGTCAGCCGTGGGCTCAAGTCGAAAGACGAATCCCTGAATGAATTCGCACTGATAGCTTTCGCCCGCGCGCACTCGGCCCGAGAACGCACGATCAGACATTGCCGAGGCGTTCACATCCGCATGCTTCACCACGCAGCCGGCCGCGGTTTCCTTCGGTGACTGGGCTTGCAGTGTCCGTGCCTGTGTGGCTCGTGCCAGAAGGACGACTACTGCGACCATGAGCAAGATCAGCCCGGGCGAACGATCTTTCCGCCTAGGAGCCCCCGAAGACTTATATGGCGGATATCCAGGCAGTGGCTCCATCCGTCACGTGTACATCACTTTGCGGTCGCCCTTCACGATTCTTCCAACGGTGTAGGCTTTCTCGCCGATCTTGTCGAGCACGGTCTGGGCTTTCTTGAACTTCGCGGCGGGAACGACCAGCAACATGCCGAGGCCCATGTTGAACGTCCGCAGCATTTCGTCCTGAGGAACGTTGCCGAGCTGTTGTAAATGTTCGAAGATCGGCTGGCTTGGCCACGATCCCAACTCAATCAGCGCGGCCACGCCTTTGGGCAGCACGCGCGGGAGATTCTCGGTAATGCCTCCGCCAGTGATATGGGCCATGGCGGAAACACAATCCCCGGCAACCAGTTTCTTGACGACCGGCCAGTAGCTGCGGTGGCTGCGCATCAGTTCGTTTCCGACTTTGCCCTTGAGTTCGTTGACGTAGGTTTCCGGCGTGTTGTGGGCGACTTCGAACAACAGCTTGCGGGCCAGGGAATAGCCGTTGGTGTGCAACCCGTTGGAAACCAGGCCGAGGATCACGTCTCCCGCTTCCACGGCCTTGCCGGTGATGATCTTCTCGCGCTCGACCACGCCTACAATAAAGCCGGCCAGATCATATTCGCCCTCCGGATAAAAGCCCGGCATCTCGGCAGTTTCGCCGCCGATGAGGGCGCAGCCGTTGTGTTTGCAGGCGTCCGCCAGACCCTCGACGACTTTCTCGGCGACCTCGGGATCGAGCTTTCCGGTGGCGAGATAGTCCATGAAAAACATGGGAGCGGCGCCTTGCACGGCGATGTCATTCACGCAGTGGTTGACCAGGTCGGCGCCGACGGTGTGGTGCACCTTCATCTCGAAGGCAACTTTCAGCTTGGTGCCGACGCCGTCCACGCTGGAAACCAGCACTGGGTCAACGTACTTCTGCTTGTCGATGGAGAACAGCCCGCCGAAACCCCCGATTTCGCTCAGCACACCGCGGGTAAAAGTCTTGTGGGCCAGATACTTGATGCGTTTCTTGGTGCGGTTAGCGCGGTCAATGTCGACGCCTGCATCGGCGTAGGTGACGACCGAAATTTCCGTAGGATTCTGGGTCACGCGTATAAGTCCGTGGTCGTACCGAAGGGCCACCTGAACCCATCTCGAACGCGAGTCATTGTAGCATGATCTGCCGCGAGCCCAACGTGATGACCGCCACAGACGACGCAGCGCGGAAAAGGGTAAACTTGCGCTGCTATGAACATCGTGAAGCCTGGCATCAAAGTGGGCAAAAGCAACAAAACGGTTCCGGCGCATGATCGCGCCCACGACGTGCTGCGCGCGGACAAACATCCACTCGACTCCATTTTCGCTCCGCACAGCGTGGCGGTGATCGGGGCTTCGGATCGCCAGGGCAGCGTGGGGCGCGCCGTGGTCTGGAGCCTGGTCAGCAGCCCGTTTGGCGGCACCGTGTATCCGGTCAGCGAAAAGCGCACCAGTGTGCTTGGAATCAAGGCGTACCAGCGTGTGGGCGATATTCCCGAGCTGGTCGAACTGGCGGTGATCGTGACTCCCTCCCCAACCGTCCCGGCAATCATTACGGACTGCATCGAGCAGGGAGTGCGCGGAATTATCGTGATCTCGGCAGGATTCAAGGAACACGGCGAAGAGGGGAAAAAGCTGGAGGCGGAGATTCTCGAACGCCTGGAAGGCACGGGAGTACGGCTGATCGGGCCCAATTGCCTGGGTGTGATGAATCCTCTCAGCGGCCTGAACGCGACCTTTGCTCCGAACATTGCGCGTCCGGGAAATGTCGCCTTCATTAGCCAGAGTGGAGCGCTGTGCACGGCCGTGCTGGATTGGTGCCAGAAGGAAATGGTCGGCTTCAGCTCTTTCGTCTCCGTCGGGTCGATGCTGGATGTCGGCTGGGGCGACTTGATCGACTATCTGGGGAACGATCCGCGGACCCACAGCATCGTGATGTACATGGAGTCGGTGGGTGATGCGCGCTCGTTTCTCTCCGCCGCCCGCGAGGTTTCGCTGAACAAACCGATCATCGTGATCAAGGCCGGACGCACGCAGGCGGCCGCCACCGCGGCGGCATCGCATACCGGAGCGCTGACCGGCAGCGACGAAGTTCTGGAAGCGGCGTTCCGGCGCAGCGGCGTGCTGCGCGTCAACACCATCGCCGACCTGTTCTACATGGCGGAAGTGCTGTCGAAACAGCCGCGGCCCCGCGGCCCGCATCTGGCGGTGGTGACCAATGCGGGCGGGCCGGGGGTGCTGGCGGCGGATTCGGTGATCGCCGACGGCGGACAACTGGCCGAGCTTTCCGCGAAATCCATGGAGGAGCTCAACGCCATTCTTTCGCCCAACTGGAGCCACAACAATCCGGTCGATGTGCTCGGCGATGCCCTGCCCGACAAGTACGCCAAGGTCGTGGAAATCGTCTCTCAGGACGCCAATGTCGATGGCATGCTGGCCATCCTGTGTCCGCAGGGGATGGCGGACCCCACCCAGACCGCCGACCGGCTGAAGGCCTTCGCGAAGAGCACCGGCAAGCCGGTGATCGCCAGCTGGATGGGCGGCGCTGAAATGGCCGCGGGCACGGACATCCTGAATCGGGCGGCCATCCCCACATTTCCGTTTCCGGATACGGCGGCACGCGTCTTTAACTACATGTGGCGCTATAGCTACAACCTGCGCGGTCTGTACGAAACCCCGTCGATGCCCACGGAACTGGATCAGGGCCCGGATCGAGCCACTGCCGAGCGCATTATTCGAGGTGTCCGGCCGACGGGCCGCACGATTCTGACCGAAGTCGAGTCGAAACAACTGCTGGCTGCGTATGGCATTCCGGTGGTTCCGACGAGCATTGCCGTCTCAGAAGCCGAGGCGGTGGAACAAGCCGACACGATCGGCTATCCGGTGGTGCTCAAACTCTTCTCCGAGACCATCACCCACAAGACGGATGTCGGGGGAGTCGCGCTCAACCTGCTGGATGCCGAGGCCGTGCATCTGGCGTTTCGGAGGATCCAGCGCTCGGTGCAGGAAAAGGCCGGCGAAGGCGACTTCCTGGGCGTGACGGTGCAGCCCATGGTGAAACTCGACGGCTACGAGGTGATTGTGGGCAGCAGCGTTGACCCTCAGTTTGGGCCGGTGTTGCTGTTCGGCGCGGGCGGACAGCTGGTGGAGGTGTTCAAAGACCGGGCGCTGGCTTTGCCGCCGCTGACCACGACCTTGGCGCGGCGCATGATGGAGCAAACCCACGTCTACGAAGCCCTGCAAGGAGTCCGCGGACGGAAGCCGGTGGATCTGGCGGCGCTGGATGAGTTGCTGGTGCGCTTCAGTCACCTGGTGGTCGAGCAGCCGTGGATCCGCGAGATTGACATCAATCCGCTGCTGGCTTCGCCCGAGCGGTTGCTGGCGCTGGACGCGCGAGTGGTGCTGTACGGGCCGGAAGTGCAGGTGCAGGACTTGCCGCGGCTGGCGATTCGTCCGTATCCCATTCAGTACGTCAAGCCGTGGACCCTGAAGAATGGTGATGCGGTGACGATTCGTCCGATTCGCCCGGAGGACGAACCGCTGCTGATCAAACTGCATCAGGCACTTTCGGAACGCAGCGTCTACCTGCGTTACTTCCAGCCGCTGCGGTTAAGCCAGCGCACCGCGCACGAGCGGCTCACGCGCATCTGCTTCATTGACTACGATCGCGAGATGGCGCTGGCGATGGAGCGCAAGCAGCCCGACGGCTCGCCCGAGATTATCTCCATCGGCCGCCTGAGCAAGTTGCGCGGACGGAACGAAGGTGAACTGGCGGTGCTGGTTGATGACCGTTACCAGCATCAGGGAATGGGTACGGAACTTTACCGCCGGCTGATTGCCATCGCCCGTGAAGAGAAGCTGGAGAAAGTGATTTCGACCGTCCTCACCGAGAACCACGAGATGATCGCCATCTGCAACAAGCTGGGGTTCACTTTGAAAAGCGATATGGAAGATGGCACGGTGGAGGCGGTGCTGAAGCTGTAGAGGCGCCTCTCTTATAGGTGGTCGAGGCAGGAGGCTCTGTAGGTGGCCGTTGGCGACGGCGGGGTGTCCTGGTCTGGTGTTACCCCTTCCCCTGTTTTGACATTTTGCTAAACTATAGAAAACAAGCGGCTTGTCATTTTGGCGCTTCGTAAAGTCCAGAAAACAAACGTCGTTGAGACCGCTGTTTTATGCCATTTTCACCCCTGTTTTGCACTAACAGCCGCAAAATATAGATTATAAAGGCTTTATATCATAATATAGAAAACATGGGGCTTAGCGGCCTGGATTCGACTCTCTTGCTGTCTTTGTTCCCTCCCAGTGATCTCGATGCGCCCGCTATACCTGATGGGGCGTCTATCCTATGAGATAACATATAAACGTTATTAATATCTTTTGGATATTGTGCGCTCGTTGTGCGGTCTTGTCAAGGAGGGAGATCATGGAGGCGTGCGTGTGCGCGGTGTCGATGATGAGAGCTCCGAATCGGGACAGTTTCCACAATTTACCCAAGACTATTCACTTGGCACAGAAAGGGTAAGTATGGAAAAAGTAAAAAGCCGTGACAGGGAAATTGTAGTAGACGCACAGGTTCAAGAGGTATTGGCGTTCATGCGGGATCAGTTGCCAGCTAATAAACTGGTAGCGGTTGCCGATGCCGTAGCGCATATCGGAAGGCTCCTGTGGAAGAACATTCCGCAGGAGCCTCACGATTCTGTCAGTTTTGTATTGCCTAAGACGGCGGAGCAGAATCAGACACTACAAGCTTCCACTGAATCTTGCCTTGCCCTGGCTTGTGAACATGGTGATTCTGTGGAGGCATGACTCTGTCGGTAGTGTGGACAGCTTCGTGTCCGCAAGCAACACATCGGTATATGCCGGACCATGCACTCTTGGTGCCGGGTTCGTAGATTTTGTCGAACTCTTCATTTCCCGTACCTGTGTACGGGTGTAGATGGGTTGAATATTTGTAGATAGCCATTGACCCTCCTTTTGGGGCCATGTTGACAGTTGCGCTATAATGGCAGAGAGTGGGGGGATCGGACCCCGTTCCAGTAAAGGAACTCCCGCTTATAAGGCGGGGTTCTAGCGGCCAGCTAGACGCCCTCCGATCTGCAATCAATTGCAACGGCTCACCACGGTCCCGTATCGCGCTCCGGCGAGGATTCAGCGATGCGGGACCTTCGTGTTTTCGCCCCGCCCCCACGGCAAGCTGCAATGGTAGGGGAAGGCTAATTCTCTTCTAGTCATAGGAGTCTCCATTCACAATGGCTTGTTTCCTTCGGTTTGGTCAATTCCCTAATTTTTGTGCACTGACCCTCGGAGCATCGCTAGACCCCGCTGCGTACTCATTCAGTTTGTCAATCATTTCAAAGACGAAAACTCGGTCCCTGGAATCCATTGCGAAAAACTCCACAGATGCGGTTAAAGTGAGCGTTCCGCCGCTGCGTAGCTCGATGGTCTTGGACTCCCCGTTATGCTGTGGTTGCGCGTCGGTGTCCTGCTCTAACTCATCCTCTTCCGCGTCATCTCGTCGCCGTCGGCGCGTTCCAGATGTACGAACTCGAACCTGCGACTGAAGAAATGTTGAAAGGGATATGCCTACAGCCTTGGCAGCTTGCAGAAAAAATGTGATGCTCTTCCTCTTGGTCTCGCCCTCAACACCGAAGGCATCCTCAAAATATTCGTTGATCAGATTCTCCGTCATCGTGGATAAATTGTGCTTGATGACTTCGGCATATTTTTCCTCTAGAATCGCTTTGACGTACTCGTTCGGCTTGTCGCGGTGTGCTACTAAGTCGTGGAGTTTTTTGGTGGGCTTCCCTTGGTCATCGATCAACTCAAAGAACCGATAGGCTCCCATAATGAGGCTCTGAATGCTGCCGGTCTGGTTCTTCCAGATGCCTCGGTCAATGCGAGGTGGAACGCCCTCCGCCAATTTGTCGAGCGAGCTTAGGAACGTCCGGTAAGGCAAGTACGGCGGTGTTACTTTGTTATTCACGGCTTCGGCCATAGTTATTGCCTCCAGTGGCAATCTCTAGGTATCGTAAGGTATGATTTGCCATAAGTCAAGGATGAAATGCGGCAATACTTTTCGATTTGCCTAGTCTGCCCAGTATGGAGGGCGGGATGCAGCGAGGCCAACATGTGGAAGCTAAGGAAGCCTTTTGTGATCAACAAGTTAAGGCAGTAGTGACGTGGGATGATAGGTATGTATTCGTTTGTCGGAATGAGGAATACCGTCGAGCGATACTAGAAAAAAGGGAACCGAGGAACATTGGGTTCCCGCGTGAGTTTGTGAGAGAGGTCGATAAGTGAGGACAGACAAAGGACAGTTTGACGAGGTCTTGCGCCGGATGCTGAACAAGCCGCCGCAGAAAACCTTAGACATACACAAGAAGAAACCCAAGCCTACTCGGAAGTCAGAACGCTAAACGGAAGCGGATCGAATCCGCACAGACGAGGCACGGTTTCCACGAATGCCCCGTCATCGTTCCTGCGATTGAACCTGTAGGAAAACTCATCCAAGTACCGCTGCAAGTGCTTTGTCGAAATCTGATGGACTGATCCCGTCAGACCGCGCTTGAATAGCGAGAGGGCCGATTCAATCGTATTCGTGTGGACTTCCCCGCGAACGTAAACTCTGTCCTTGTGCCGGATGGCTTCATGCTTCGTGCCGTGGATGCCTGACGCTATCATGGCAGCGGGATAGGCCGCCCATTCATCCGTGACGATCATGTCCACGTCGGTGCTGACATTCTTCGTGATGTGCTTTGCGAGTTCAGCCGTGCTATTACTCTCAGCCTTAAAGAGACGCAGATCACCGCCGCGCTGACGAATCCCACCGACGATATCTTTCTTGGTGCGACGTTTCTGCCGACCTGTGCTTTCTGCCGACGTACGTTGCGTCAACTTCCACGATCCCGCCGAGTTTGGGTATGTCGCCCTGTCCCATGACTTCGCGGATGCGGTGATTCAAGTGCCAGGCGGTCTTGTATCCGGCGGGTGGCCCGGGCCGCCCGCTAGGTCGGCTCCGATTCGGGACAGTTTCCACAATTTACTCATCATATTCGCCTTTGCTTCGCTCTCATCTGTGTGTATAATCCGGCTAGTTATCCGGCAATCCTAAAGGAGCCTTATGGCCGACGAACGGGCAAAAGCACTGGATCTGGCGTTTGCGCAGATCGAGAAGCAGTTTGGCAAGGGATCGATCATGCGTCTGGGATCGAAGGAAGCTATCGTTCCCATCGCAGTCATTCCCACCGGCGCAATTTCTTTTGACGCGGCATTGGGCGTTGGCGGCTTCCCGCGCGGGCGCGTGGTGGAAGTCTTCGGACCGGAATCTTCCGGCAAGACCACGATCACGCTGCAGGTGATTGCCGAGGCGCAGAAGATGGGCGGCATGGCGGCATTCGTCGATGCCGAGCACGCGCTCGATCCCGGCTATGCGAAGAAGCTGGGCGTGGATGTCGACAATCTGCTGGTGTCGCAGCCGGACTACGGCGAGCAGGCGTTGGAGATCACCGAAGCTCTGGTGCGTTCGGGAGCGATTGATGTGCTGGTGGTGGACTCGGTGGCGGCGCTGGTGCCCAAGGCTGAACTCGACGGCGAAATGGGCGACAGCCATATGGGCTTGCAGGCCCGGCTGATGTCGCAAGCGCTGCGCAAGCTGACCGGGACGGTTTCGAAGTCGCGCACCTGCCTGATTTTCATCAACCAGATTCGCGAAAAGATCGGCGTGATGTTTGGCAACCCGGAGACGACCACGGGCGGCCGGGCGCTGAAGTTTTACGCGTCGGTGCGGGTGGATATCCGCCGCATTGCGGCCATCAAGGATGGCGAGCAGGTCACGGGCTCGCGCACCAAGGTGAAGGTAGTGAAGAACAAAGTAGCGGCGCCGTTCCGTGAGGCGGAATTCGACATCATGTATGGCGAGGGCATTTCGCGCGAAGGCGATCTGATCGACGTTGCGGTGAACAACAACATCCTGGAAAAGTCCGGAGCCTGGTTCAGCTACAAGGGCGAGCGCATCGGCCAGGGCCGGGAGAATGCCCGCCAGTTCCTGAAAGACAACAAGGACACGTACGCCAAGCTGGATGTGGAAGTGCGGAAGCACCTGGGCTTGGCCCCATCGGTGGCGCAGGCGGCGTCTGGGCAGGCTCCTGCTGCTGCGGGCGCGCGGGTGACCACCATGCCAAGCGTGGCGCCGGAACCGGCGAAGGTGGCAGCCCGGAAATAGCTGGTTTTGTATGGGCAGGTCATCCTCACCTGCCCTGCGCTGATCTCTGTGCGGATGAGTATTCCAGCGCACCGCTCCGAACGCAAAAACATTCACAGGGAAGAAAGTTTTTATTCAGATCGCAATCCATAGTTTCTCTTGACTTTTGGCTAGCGCGCATAGACAATGCAGCACACGCTGGCCTGAAGCTCCCCTCCTCCTGCGCGGGCCTGCTAAACCAAAATTAAGATTTCGGGGAAACTATGAAGTTGCTCCTAGCTGCGGTTCTGGGTTTGTCCGTCGCGACTATCTCTGCGTCTGGGCAAGTTAGCATGACCACTTCCCGCAATGACAACAGCCGGGACGGGCAAAACCTGAATGAGACAATTCTCACGCCCGACAATGTCAACGTCAATGGCTTCGGGAAACTGTTCTCGCACGACGTGCAGGGCTATGTCTACGCGCAGCCGCTGTATGTGCCGAATGTGTCGATTCCCGGGCTGGGGACGCACAACGTGGTGTACGTGGCCACGGAGCACGATATCGTGTACGCCTTCGACGCCGACGACAATACCGGGCTAAACGCCAACCCGCTGTGGCACGCGAGCTTCATCGCTCCCAAGAAGGGAATTACGACCGTTTCCAGCGGCGATGTGAGCTGCGGTGACCTTATCCCTGAAATCGGCATCACCAGTACGCCGGTGATCGACAAAGAGTCCGGCACCATATACGTGGTCGCAAAAACGAAGGAGAACGGGAAATTCTTCCAAAGGCTGCACGCGCTGGACATCACGACCGGCCGGGAGCGCAAGGGATCGCCGGTGGAGATCAAGGCCCAAGTGAAGGGCAACGGCGAAGGATCCAACCACGGAGTGCTGAGTTTCGACCCGTTGAGGGAAGCACAGCGCCCGGGTTTGCTGTTGCAGAACGGCACGATCTACATCGCCTGGGCTTCCCACTGCGACAATCAGCCCTATCACGGCTGGGTGATGTCCTATAACGAAAAATCGCTGAAGCAGACGGGAGTCTGGAACTCGACTCCCAATGGGGGGCTAGGCGGGGTATGGCAGAGTGGAACTGGGATCGCGGGGGACGACAGCTACGTGTACTTTGCCACCGGCAATGGAACCTATGACGGCAAGAAAGGCGGAAACGATTTCAGTGATACGGTAGCGAAGCTAGGTCCGGCGAAGGACAATCAGCTTCCCTTGGTGGACTGGTTTACGCCCTTCAATCAGGCCTATCTCTCCGATGGCGACATCGATGTGGGGTCCGGAGGGGTGCTACTGCTTCCTGACCAGAAGCAGGGAGCGCCGCACGAGCATCTCCTGATCCAGGTGGGGAAATCGGGATCCATATATCTTATCGATTGCACCAAGTTGGGGCACTTCAGGCCAAAGAATAACAAGCAGATTGTGCAGGATTTGGAGAACGCGATCGGCGGGTTGTGGGCGACACCGGCGTGGTGGAACAACAACGTCTATTTTGGCGGCAGTGGTGATTTGCTGCGGCAGTTCAGCTTCGATCCTTCGACGGGGCTGTTGTCTACCGGAGCAGTCTATGTTTCTCCGACCTATTTTGGTTTCCCAGGGCCGACGCCTTCGATTTCAGCCGACGACGACACCGGCGGCATCGTCTGGGCGATTGAAACCGATCAGTACGGCAGTGACGGGTCGTCCATCCTTCACGCGTACGACGCCACTGATGTCGGCAGCGAACTGTACAACACCACCCAGAACAGTTCGCGGGATGATCCTGGCGGAGCAGTGAAGTTCTCGATTCCAACCGTGGTCAACGGAAGAGTCTACGTTGGCGCGGCGGGTCGCGTTACCGCCTATGGGTTGCTGGGAGAGAAAAAGTAGCGCGCCTCGCGGGTCTGCCGAGGCGGCTTGCAATCGTCCTCTGATGGTATGATGACGTTTCCTGGCCGTGCGGGGGCAAGTGTGCGCCACTTGCGGGTGCGGTCATGATGCCATGCGCATTCGACGAAGCCTGCCCATAGTACTCGGCGTTTTGCTGTTCGCGGGGGCGGTAGCTCTGGTGGTCGTCCTCCGCAAACATGCCCCTCCGGAAGCCGCCCGCCTTTTGCCCGGCGCGGACGGATTCGTCTACGTCGATCTGAAATGGATGCGGCGCATCAACCTGCTTGGCGACCTGCCTCAGGTACACCGCGATCCCGCGTACGAGCAATTCATCCAAGCCACCGGCTTTGATGCGGAACGCGACCTGGAAGAAGCCGCGCTGGCCATCCACTATCCGCCGGCCGCGTCCGGCGCGCCGGAGGGCGGCGAAGAAGTAAGGTTCTCAGGCGTGTTCGTGGGTCATTTTCAGACCGAGCGGCTCACCGCTTACTTGAAGAAGACGGCGAACGCGGTGGAGAGTTACCGGTCCACGGAAATCTACAGCATTCCGCTGGAAGACCTGACGTTTCGAGTGGCGGTTCTGGGAGTAAGTTCCGTGGCCGCATCCAACGTGCCCGATCCGCAAATCCTCCGCGGGATCATTGATCGTTCGCGCAAACTGGCCTCGCCGTTTGGGGGACCGGCCCTGCTGCGGCAATATTATAAGGAGGTTCCTCTGGCGAGTTTGGCCTGGGGCGTTCTCAGGGTGAAGGCAGCTTCAGACAATCCCGCTGCCGGCCCGATGGGCTGGTCGTTTCTGTTTTCGAAGCCGGCCGTGGTGGTGGCCTCGGTGCGGTATTTGGGATCGGTTCACCTGAAAGCGGCGGCATTCACCTCGAGCGAAGACGATGCTGCCCGGCTCGCGGAGAAGCTGGGGGTTTTTCTCAACCTGTTTCGGGCCGCGCAAAACACCGCTCCGCCAAACGGCGCGGATGCCGACGTAAAGGAGCTGGTCAGCAGCCTGCAAGTGGCACAGCAAAAGAATCGCGCGGTACTTACCGCCATCGCTCCGGTCGGCTTTGTACGCAAGATTCTGGCCGAAGCCCCAGCCGGCCTGCCGGGCGAGATGCCGCAGCCTGCCGCGCCCGCCAAGACCCAGCCCGCGCCAAGGGGCAGGCAGCACCATTAGGATGGTGCTGCTCCGGAGCGCTGGATTCCTCAGAGCTGCCGGGCGGGATGAAACTTCGCGGCGCTGCGAGCGTCCAATTGCTTGTCTGGCCTGTTTTTTGCGCGTTGCGGACTGGGATGAGCCCGAAACAGGTAGAATAGGCTCTACATGGCGACAAGTCTTCCTCTTCCCTTAGCGGCTTTTGTGGCAGGGCTGGTGTCGTTTCTCTCGCCCTGCGTGCTGCCCCTGGTGCCGGGCTATGTGTCGCTGATCTCGGGTGTCGGCGTGGAGGAACTGAAATCCCACGAGGCCCATCTTCTGCGCAAGATGATGATCAATTCGATCAGCTTCATTCTGGGCTTCAGTGTCGTGTTCATTACGCTGGGAGCGATCTCCACCGAAGTCGGCCAGTTGCTGGCACGTTACAAATCGACCCTGGCGCAGGTGGCGGGAGTGGTCATTATCCTGTTTGGACTGCATCTGACTGGCCTGCTGCGCATCAATGCCCTATACGCGGACAAGCGGCTGCACAACGTCAAAGGCGGCAGCACGGCCGGCGGCGCGTTCCTGATCGGTTTTGCTTTTGCTTTCGGATGGACCCCCTGCGTGGGGCCAATTCTGGCCGTCATTCTGGGATTTGCAGCCGCCCAGGATTCGATCCTGAAAGGCATTGTGCTGCTGACCATTTATTCGCTGGGGCTGGCGGTTCCGTTCCTGCTCACCTCGTTCGGCATCCAGCGTTTTCTGAAGTTCTACAGCCGCTTCCGTTCGCACATGCACGCGCTGGAAGTGGCCAGCGGCGCATTGTTGATCGTGCTGGGTATACTGCTGGTGTTTGGCCGCTTTACTATTTTGTCGAACTATCTGTCATTCTTGAATCGCTTCTCGCTGTGAATGGAGCCGCAAGTGAAACGTGATCCAGTGATCATTCTGGTCGTGGCCATGGTGGTTTCGCTGATGCTGGTGTTTGGCTTCAATTTGGCCCGGCACGCGCCGAAGACATCGGCGGACATGCAGCTGAAGAACGGTGTGGCCCCGGATTTCACGCTGCAATCTCTCGACGGCAAAACGGTTCATCTTTCGGACTATCGCGGCAAGGCTGTGGTACTGAATTTCTGGGCGACCTGGTGCGCTCCCTGCAAGATCGAGATGCCCTGGTTCGTCGAATTGCAGAAGCAATACGGGCAGGACGGCCTGCAGTTCGTGGGCGTGGCGATGGACGATGCCAATCCAAAGGACATTTCCCAGTTTGCGCAAGACATGGGAGTCAACTACCCGATCCTGATCGGTAAGGAAACCGTGGGCGACGCCTACGGCGGCGTTCCGTTCATGCCGGAAACGTTCTTCATCGCGCGGGATGGCAAGCTGGTCGACAAAATGCTCGGGCTGAAAGG
The DNA here is from genome assembly GCA_963715675.1 of uncultured Acidobacteriota bacterium. Classification (GTDB taxonomy): domain Bacteria; phylum Acidobacteriota; class Terriglobia; order Terriglobales; family Acidobacteriaceae; genus DASVWZ01. The sequence continues at coordinate 4,157,652 of OY970265.1, read as the reverse complement.
CCGCGGAGAAATCGAAGATAACATCAAGAAAATTCTGGGGTCTTCCCGACTTGCGAAAAATTAGCCCGCTTCGCCATGCGAGCATGAACCGATTCCTCCAGACCGCGATGTGGTCTGTTCTCCTGGGCTGTCTGACGCTAGCCCAGGACATGCCGGTCCGGAAAGTTCCGTCGGTCACGATGGAACCGCCGCCCGTTGCCAGCGTGACTCGGGGGAAAACCAATTCCGTGGAGCTGCAGTTCCGGGTGGGAGACGGCTTTCACATCAATTCGAACAAACCCACGGAGGAATACCTGATTCCGACCACCCTGAAGCTGACTCCGCCGACCGATCTGGTGATCGGCAGGATCACCTATCCGGCGGGTGAAACGATGAGTTTCGCCTTCGCGCCTGAGGAGAAGCTCAGCGTATACACCGGCGACTTCAGCCTCACCCTGCAAGTGCGGCCACTGTCCAGCGTTTTGCCGAGCAAATACGAATTCCACGGCAGCCTCCGGTACCAGGCCTGCGACAACGCACAGTGCTATCCGCCCAAGAACCTTCCGGTACAGTTTGCGGTGAAGGTGGTGAAAGCTGCAGCGCCGCCGAAAAAGAACCCCGGGCAGAGCCCGCACGCGCACAGCTGAGCGTCAGGCCCGCAGCCTTAAACGACCAGCGCCGGGGGGCCGCGGAACGGTGTTCGAGATCAAGCCGTGAACCCGTTCCTGCACTCACGCCGGAGATGAAAGCCTAGCCTTTTCCGCCCTGCTTCTTTTCCACTTTCGCCCAAGTGTCTTTCAGCGCAACGGTGCGATTGAATACGAGGTTGCCAGGTTGCGAGTCGGGATCGGCACAAAAATATCCAAGGCGCTCGAATTGATAACGGTCGCCGGCGGTGGCGCCGGCGAGCGATGGTTCGAGTTTGCAGTGGGTCAGGGTTTCCAGCGATTTCGGGTTGAGGTTCGCGGTAACATCCTGGCCCGCTTCCAACTCGTTCGGGTCTTCCTTGAGGAAAAGGGTTTCGTAGATGCGCACCTCGGCGTCGATGGCGTGTGCGGCCGAAACCCAGTGGATGGTCGATTTCACCTTGCGCCCATCCGGCGGGGAATTGCCGCCGCGGGTCTCGGGATCATAGGTGCAATGCACCTCAACGACTTCGCCCCTGTCGTTTTTCACCACACTCTTGCAGGTGACGAAGTATCCATAGCGCAACCGGACTTCTCGCCCTGGCGACAACCGGTAATACTGCCTGGGCGGGTCTTCGCGAAAGTCATCCTGCTCGATGTAGAGCTCCCGCGAGAACGGCACTTTGCGGCTGCCCGCGTTGGCATCCTCCGGGTTGTTCACCGCGTCCATCTCTTCCACCATCGTCTCCGGGTAGTTGTCGATCACCACCTTCAGCGGCCGCAGCACCGCCATCACGCGCGGCGCGCGCTGGTTCAAATCCTCGCGGACGAAGTGCTCGAGCATGGCCAGATCGAGTACACCGGTAGTTTTCGAAACTCCGATGGACGCGCAGAAATTCCGGATGGCCTCCGGTGTGTAGCCCCGCCGCCGGATCCCGGAGAGTGTCGGCATGCGGGGATCGTCCCAGCCGCGCACGTGGCCGTCATTCACCAACTGCAGCAGTTTGCGCTTGCTTAACAGTGTGTACGTCAGGTTGAGGCGGTCGAACTCGATCTGCTGCGACGGAAAGATTCCCAGTTGCTGGATAAACCAGTTGTAGAGCGGACGATGGTCTTCGAACTCGAGCGTACACATGGAGTGCGTAACCCGCTCGATCGAATCGGATTGTCCATGCGCGTAGTCGTACATCGGGTAGATACACCACTGGTTGCCGGTGCGGTGATGTTCGGCGTGCAGGATGCGGTACATCACAGGATCGCGAAAATTGAGGTTCGGCGAAGCCATGTCGATTTTGGCGCGCAGCACGCGGGAACCGTCGGGAAATTCCCCAGTTCGCATGCGTTCGAACAGGTCCAGGTTCTCTTCGACCGAACGGTTGCGATGCGGGCTGTCTTTCCCCGGCTCGGTCAGCGTGCCGCGGTACTGGCGAATCTCCTCCGCCGAGAGATCGTCGACGTATGCCTTGCCGTCCCGGATGAGCTTCACCGCCCACTCGTAGAGCTGGTCAAAATAGTCGGAGGCGTAGTAGAGCCCGTCCCACTGATACCCCAGCCACTTGACGTCCTGCTCGATCGAATCGACGTATTCGGTCTCTTCTTTTTCCGGGTTGGTGTCGTCGAAGCGGAGGTTCGTCTTTCCGCCAAACTCGGCGGCCAGCCCGAAATCCAGGTAAATCGCTTTGGCGTGGCCGATGTGCAGATACCCATTGGGCTCGGGAGGAAAGCGCGTCTGCACGCGGCCGTTATATTTGCTGGTTTTCAGGTCATCGAGAAAGATGTCGCGTATGAAATTCGAGGACCCGCTGGCGAACGCGGGAGAGGATTGGACCGCAGTTTTGGATGAGGATTTTGCCTCGTTCATGTCTGCTTTATTCTACACATCTGAGTCAGGATGGGCGGGAGGCGAGAGCGCGAATGCGCTTCCCGGTCGCCGGACATCAGGATCAGCTTCTCCTCTATACTTTTCTGGTTACGAATCGACACAACCTCTGCCCAGGTTTTAGGGTCAAACGACAGTGCCTATCGAGCCCTCGGTGGTGACCACAACCACGCCGTCCGGGAACTATCGCCGTCCACTGGCGGTGGTGACCACGCTGTTCTTCATGTGGGGATTCCTCACCTGCCTGAATGACATTTTGGTTCCGCACCTGAAGTCGATTTTCGAGCTGGGCTACGCCAAGGTGATGCTGATTCAGTTTTCTTTTTTCTCAGCGTATTTTTTCTTTTCGATTCCTGCAGCGAAGATTGTGGATGGGATTGGCTTTCAGCGCACCATGGTGGCAGGTCTGCTGACCATGGGAGTGGGCGCGTTCCTGTTCGTGCCGGCGGCCAGCGTGCCTTCGTTCGGACTCTTTCTGGCGGCGCTGATCGTTCTGGCAGTGGGCATCACCGCGCTGCAGGTAGCGGCGAATCCTTACATCATCGTACTGGGCTCTCCCGAAACCGCGTCCAGCCGCCTGAGTCTGACCCAGGCATTTAATTCGCTGGGCACGGTGATGGCTCCGCAAGTGGGGAAATTATTGATTCTCAGCTCGGCGCCTTTGGCGATATGGGAAATCAACAAACTCGCGCCGGTTGCTCGACAGGCTTACCGGATTCAGCAGGCGGCTTCGGTGAAGGTGCCGTACATCATTATGGGGATCGCTCTGTGGCTGCTTGCTATTGTGATCGGCAGTTCCAAACTGCCTAAGATTGAAGCGGCGCAGCATTCTTTAGGCGAGAAGGTCGGCGACTCAATCTGGAAGCACCGGAACCTGATTCTTGGGGCCATTGGCATCTTCTGTTATGTCGGCGCCGAGGTATCGATTGGCAGCTTCCTGGTGAACTATTTCACGCAGCCGGAGATCGCCGGGCTGACCGAGAAAGTCGCGGCCGGGTTCGTCTCGTTCTATTGGGGCGGGGCCATGGTTGGGCGGTTTTTCGGGTCGGCAATCTTGCCGAGAATCAGGACCGGGTATCTGCTTGGCTGGTGCGCGTCTTGCGGGGCCACGCTAGTGACCCTATCCATGCTGACCAAGGGTCCGCTGGCCATGTGGAGCATCCTGGCCGTGGGGCTCTTCAACTCCGTCATGTTTCCCAGCATCTTCACCTTGGGCGTGGCCGAACTCGGGCCACTGACCGGGGACGCGTCGGGAGTGCTGACCATGGCGATCGTGGGCGGAGCGGTGATTCCCCTTCTCCAGGGCTTCATTGCCGACCGAATCGGAATTCATCACGCGTTTTTTTTGCCGGTGGCGTGCTATCTGTACATCCTCTACTACGCCCTGGCCGGTTCCAAGCCCAACAGCCAGCGACTGCGGCGGGGGTAGAGCATCGGGAGGAGGGAACCGGTGATCCGTGTGTTCAGTGGGGAGGGATTTCGAACACGACTCCCCCTGGCGCTGACTTGTCCCCCAAGGCGGCCGCACCGTAGAGTTTCCCTTTCGCGCCGAAAACCAGTTGACCGACAGGATGCTCTGCGGGGTGGTCCTTGAACTGGTGCAAAGTACTTTCTGTCCAGGTCCCGTTGGCATGAGGTTTCAGCCGGTAAATGCTTCCATACGACACCTGGCCTGAAGACACCTGGCCTGCCGCCCAAACTCCAGTATCGCCATAGGTGTTGCTATAGAGGTTGCCTGCTTTATCGAGTATCAATCCCGAAAACGGGTTGACTCCATCGCTGCCCCCGAAATCGTACATCACCGTCTCGGTCCAGGAACCACCCTTCTTTTTAGGGGGAGAAAGTTCGAACACGGAACCGTATGCCCCGCCGGCGAACAGGGTTCCATACAAATTGCCGTGCCGATCGAAAATTACGGGCGTGTCGGGCCCATCTCCACCCGCTTCGTGGAAGTTGTAAAGGTTGGTTTCGGTCCAGGCGCCTCCCTGCTGCTTGGGCGGAGAAAGCTCAAATACCGTACCGGCGTCGTAGGTGCCACCAAACACGCTAGTCGTGTAGAGGTTACCCTGGGAATCGAGGATCAGGCCCGCGTACAGACTGTCGGGCGAGCCTTGGCCATAGCCAGAGGTGTAAAGAACCGTCTGGGACCAAGAGCCCCCGCCCGAAGGGGACAGTTCGAAGACCACCCCAGGACCCGAACCCGAACTCCCGGTTGTGGTGCCATAAAGATTGCCGAGGTTATCGGCCGTCAAACCGACGACGGGATGCTCCCCATCGGCACTGCCCTGGAAGTTGTAGAGGGTGGCTTCCGTCCAGGTTCCGCCGGAACCGGGGCTCAGTTCAAACATTATGCCACATCCCGGGATTTGCCAGTCGTCGCATGATCCGTTGCCGCCGAACTCAGTAGTTCCATAGAGGTTACCCTCAGCGTCAGCGATCAGGCCGCCCACAGGCGTATCGCCATCCGGCCCCTGGAAATCGTACAGCAGCATCCTGGTCCAGGGCATGCCCTTCTCCGCCGGCGGACTCAGTTCGAAAACCGTGCCACAACCCACGACGACTCCATTGCTCTGGCATTGACCCGTGCCGCCCTGGGAGGTTTCGCCGTACAGATTTCCGGATCGATCGACCACCAAGGTGCCGTTCGGTCCCGCGCCGTCGCTGCCTCCCTGGAAGCGGTATAAGGCGTGGTATTTGCTGTGGGCGGCGCGAGCACTGCCCGCACAAATGAGCATGCAGATAAGAGCCGGCAGCAGCCAATTCGCACGCACGGAGGATTTCTGGGGCTTCATAGGGTCACCGGTTGGGCGGTTTGGGCAAAATAAAGCGGCACAATTGTAGCGCAAGCACTGGATAGGGCAAGGGCAAAAAATCCCCCTCTGAAAGCGCCCGAGCTTTCAGAGGGGAATAGAAGCAAAAACTCCCAGGAGGAAGACATGAAACCAGAATAATTGCAGTGGCCACCAGTCCGCGGGATGCTGGCGGCCAACTCTCCCTTTACCACTGTCTGTAAGACGCATGAGCTAATAACCGTACTAACAGCAGATTGATAATTTTTTGCACAGGGTAGGAGTGCCCCGGGAGATCGGTCCGGCAGAAGCCGGATCGGCCAGTTCCTGCTGGCTGGAGAGTTTGTCTGGCCGGAAGCCAGCCTTCAGGTCCTGTCCGGTTGCAATCCGGTGCACTACTTGCGCACCGTCTTGCGATGATTGTGTGTGACGCATGAAAGTGGCTTTTTGCTAACAACTTAGGAACAAAAATAAACTTTTGCCGAGAGGCATGAAATGGTTGTTTCCGGTGTATATAGTTGATCTGTGGTAGCGTACCGGATCGGGCACGCGCGATCTCACGGGCGGGGTGACGCACAGAACAGCGGTATCGAAAATGGACCACGAACAAATCCTCAATCTCTCTCAGGCCGTCGGGTTCGAGCACGCCGAGAAACATCGCAGGAGCCGGCATCTGGAGGAGCAGGTGGTGGAGTTGTACGCCACCATGCGTCCTCCGTTGCTGGGCTATGCCTACCATATGGCGGGTTCCACCGGAGAGGCGGAGGACCTGGTACAAGACGCATTTCTGAAGTTGTTCGATCAGTTGAAGCGAAACGCCAGGATCCTGAACCTGCGCAGCTGGCTGTATCGCGTGGTGCATAACATGGCGATCGATGGCGCCCGCAGAAAAGGCGTCCAGGAATCTCTGGGAACAGAATGGCTGTCCCAGCGAATTCTGGCCGAGGCTCCGCGTTCAGCAGAAGAGGACCTGATCCAGCAGCAGCGAGTGGCGCTCTCCCTGAAATCGCTGAACGAAAGGGAACGACATTGCCTGATGCTGCGCGCCGAAGGATTGAGCTATCTCGAGATTGGAGAAGTGCTGGGAATCAGCCAGAAAGCGGTGAGCGTATATCTGGTCCGCGGACTCAAGAAATTCGAGGTGTGGAATGGGCGTGTCTAGCCAGCACTCTCTAAATCCGCCGCACCTGAGCGATGCGCAGATCGTCGCGTATTTTGACGGCGAACTTCCGCGCCGCGAGTTTGACTCTGCGCGCGCTCACATGGAGAGTTGCTGGAGTTGCCGCAGCCGCATGGGAGAAGTCCAGGACAATATTGACAATTTTCTCCACGCGCGCGCGGTTCTGCTCCCGAAGGAGTCCAGCCTCTCGGACTTGCGAGTCGAACAATTCCGCCAGCGGCTGGCACGGCACGCCGGCGCCACCCAGTCCGTGAGCCTGCCGTTCCGTGAGCAGATGGCTCAGTGGCGCATCGGGATTCGCGATTCGGCTTCCGCGGTGCTGCAATATCGCAGAGCGGTGCTGGCGGCGGTGGTCTCGGTGTGCTTGCTGGCGGTCATGTTCAGCGACCTGCTGAACACGCGGGTTTCCGCCGATACCGTGCTTCTCCGGGCCGAGAGCTACGAAACTCGTCATCTGCCGGCGGCCGGCCGGGTCAACACAACCTCGGTGCGGATTGAAAAAATTGACCGCAACAGTCACGGGGCAAAAGCACTCGGCACGATCACCTTGGTCCAGGACTCCCTGAGCACCGCAACCTACGTGACCGCACAATCCGCCTCCGGAGGAAGCGCGCAAGCGACTGTCAAAGACACCGCCCAGATCGCCGAGCCTTTGCTGCAAGTGGTACTGGCCAGCAGCAACGACGATCCCGAATTAGTGCGCTATCTCAGCGCGGAACATTGGGTTCCCGATCTCTCGATTGGCCAGTTCCGGCGGTTGATCGAATCCCGGGGCAGCACCCAAGTCTCCGCCCGTCGCAACCGAGGCGAGTTCGAGCTCGACTATCCCTTCGCTCCCGGACATGCTTCAGGAATCCAGGAGACTTTGCTGCGCGTGGACGCCGCCGATTACGCGCCCACCAGCCTCAGCATTCTTACCGGAGGAATCAGCGGCGGCAACGAGTATCGCTTTACGCGGACCACGTTCTCCTCCGGCCCGCGGACTCTGGAGATGGCGCGGATGTTCTCGCCGTTTGAGCCATCCAGCATTTCCCCGGACCCGGTGCATTCTCTGCCGCAACTGAGCAGGCCCGTCCCGGTACCCTACGCGCGTTCGCGGGCCACCGAAGGAGAGGTTTCCCTGGCGGAAGCGCTCCATCGACTGGATTCGTGCCTGGGAGAAGAGGTTTACGTTTTCCCCATGTCGGATGGTTCCTTGCTGGTTCAGGGACTAGTGGACAGTCCGGCGCGCCGCACTGCCCTACGCGAAGCCCTGAGGCCGGTGAGCGGGTCTTTCCGTGTCGAGGTGTACGTCCCCCGCGAGATCAGAAACGGTTCCGAGCTGTACAAGCCTCCTGACCAGGCAGCAGAGGATTCGTCGACATCGACCAGTCCCGAGTCTGCGACGCTGGCGGACCTCTCCGGCACGGGTGTGCCGCTCCATGATGTGCTCTACCAGCACTTCTCGAAACCCGGAGATTCATCCGAAGACACCAACAAACAGGTTGCCCTGTTTTCCAATGAGATTGTCACCCTGGCCCGCCAGACCTTTCTGCACGCCTGGGCCTTGAAGCGGCTGGAGCGGGAGTTTTCTCCGGCGCGCAGTTCCGGGCTGCCGGCTTCGGTTTTGCAAAGGATCGAACAGATGCGGGAAGATCATCGCCGGTGGATCTCGACCATCACAAAACGGCAAGCGGAAATGCTCGCGCCGGTGGCTGGGCCGGAGGTGATGTCGGGCGTGGAAAACGTGGCAAGAGCACAGGATAGCGACACGTTGCTGCGCCTGGCACAGGAGCAAAACGAGCTGGTTCGCATGCTGTTCACCACTTCGCCTCAGACGCCCGTACCCGCAACCGGTTTGGCTCGGCTCATTACCGTGCTGAAGCACATGGGCAGCTAGTTGAGGCGCATCCGCCGAAAAACCGAGGACCCGCTGTAAAGCCGGGGGAATCTCCTGAGATTGCCCGTGGATGCTATGCTTTGGTCGTTGCAGTTGCGCTCGCGCGTCACGTGTGGCTTTCGGAACAGCGATGAAGCTTCGGCAGAGATTCTCGACCAGACAGCAAGCGGCCTTTCTGTTTCTTGTCTGCCTTGCATTTCCCGCTCTGGTGGCCGCCCAACGCGCCACCCTGTTGGGAACGGTGACGGACCAGAACGAAGCGGTGATTCCCGGGGTTCAAGTCACCCTGCTGAACCTTGATCAGGGCTTGAAACGGGAAGCTACCACCAACCAGAACGGCTACTACACTGTGCCTCTGCTCCAACCGGGGCGTTATCTGGTGACGGCGCAGAAGCCAGGGTTTGCCATCGCGGAGATCCGGGATGTCATCCTCCACGTGGATGCGGTTCGCGTCTTGAACTTGAAGCTCCAGGTCGGAGGCGTAACGGTCGCAATCGAGGTGCACGAGAAGCTGCAGGATATCGACACCGCCGGTTCGGCGATCAGCCACGTCGTCACCGGGGATGTTGTCCGGGATGCCCCGCTCAATGGCCGCAACGTCCCGGACCTGGCGCTGCTGCAGCCGGGGGTGACGCCAACCGATCCGGACGACAGCGGAGCCGGAACCTTTAACATTCACGGAAATCGCAGCGACTCGGTGGTCTATCTGCTGGATGGCGGACTGAACAATGACTTGATCGACAACCACGCGGTATACACGCCCAATCCGGATACCATCGCCGAATTCCGCGTTTTCACCAGCAACTACCCGGCGGAATATGGCCGCAATTCGGGCGGAGTCATTACCATGGCCACGCGGTCCGGTACCAATCAGTGGCACGGCAGCCTGTTCGACTTCCTGCGCAACGACGCCCTGGATGCCAACAGTTTTTTCAACAAGAGCAGCGGCCTTCCACGGGACATACTGAAACGCAATCAGTTCGGCGGGACGTTTGGCGGTCCGATCTCCGTCCCCCACGTGGTCGCGGGCAAGGATCGGGCCTTTTTTTTCCTGGGCTATCAGGGGGAACGGCAGGTGGATGTTCTCTCGGTTCATGATGTTCCGACGTTCACGCCGGCGGAACTGGACGGAAATTTCTCGAGTCCTCCGTCTGGTGGAGGGCCGGATCCCGGTGTCGTGTGCTTTTTGACAGGATATTTTCCTAACGGACAAGGTTGTGGAAGCGATGCAAACGGGAATCCCGCCCCGGGGACTGCCTATACTTATTTCCAGCCTGATCCCAAGTTGAGGAGGCAGGCCATCATTGACCCCCGCCGCATTAACAGTGTGGCGCAGAATTACATCAAGGCCGGCCTTGTGCCCACCTCCCCGACTGGCCTGTTGAGCTGGCAGGGACGCGAAACCATCGCCTCTGACGAATTGACGGTCAAGCTTGATTTCGATCTCGACCCCAAAGACAAGCTGGCTCTGACCCTAGGTTGGAGTCACGAGAATGAGTTCAGCCCGTCAGACCCCTTCAGCTCCAACGTTCCGGGCTTTCCCGAAAGCTCGGATTTCAACGACTATTTTGTCACGTTGTCCCACACCCACATTTTTTCGCTGCATCTGCTCAACGAGCTGCGGGGCACCGCCGAACGAGTTCATGACCCCAGCCTGAATCCGGGGGTCCAATTGCCTCGGCCCGCCGCCTTGGGAATCACCATCACGCCCGATCTTCCCACCGGACCTTCCAACCTGGTTTTCGACACCGGATTGCAAACAGGATTCAGCACGTTCGGCCCCCAGTTGGTGACGGACAACACCTACACCTTTTCCGACACGCTGACCTGGATTCGCGGCGAACACAATTTCAAGCTTGGAGGTGGACTGTCTGCATTCCAGAACAATACTTTTCTGGCGTTCACGGTCGACGGTCAATTCCAGTTCGTGGGCGGACCCGCCGGGTTATTTACCCAGAATTCATTTGCGGACTTCCTGCTTGGCCTGCCAACCCAGTACACGCAATCCTCGGCGGCGCCGTCGAATGTGCGCAGCAAGTACTTTTTTGGCTTCGCGCAGGACGAATGGCGGCTGCGCAGCAACCTGGAGCTGAGTCTGGGACTGCGATACGAGTACAGCACGCCCAAGTCGGACACCGAGGGCCGAACCTTCTCCATCCTGCCGGGTGAGCAGTCACGAGTGTTCGTGAATGCTCCGGTCGGCATGGTGTTTCCGGGTGATGCGGGCGCGCCTCGCGGCGTCAACTTCCCGGACCGGAACAACTGGGCGCCACGCATCGGGTTTGCCTGGGACCCGCGGGGCGACGGCAAAACCAGTCTGCGCGGAGCCTTCGGAGTCTTCTATGACATCCTGAAAGCCGAGGACAACTTGCAGTTCAACGGGCAGCCGCCGTTCTATGCCAGCGCAGGGCTTGCTTATTCGCCGCTGGCCGGCAATCCCACGTCCGAAGTGAACTACATGTCTCAGCCGTTTGTCGCGGTTGGGGCAGAAAACCCATTTCCGTCCCAGCAGCATCCCCCTGCCGACCTGAACTTTGCCGCGGCCGGTTACCTGCCGATCGGCGGCTCGGGAAGCGTGTTTGTGGTGGATCCCCACCTGCGCACACCTTATACGTATCAGTACCACTTGAGCCTGCAGAGGGAATTAGCCAAGGAAACGGTCCTCGAGGCCAACTACGTGGGCAGCAGTTCGCACGGTCTGACCGCGCTCGTCGATGCCAATCCTTTTGTCCTTGGAACCTATAACCGGGCTTTGAATCTGACCCCAGGGAACCAAACCTGCACGGTTGACACCGCGTATCAGTGCAGTTTCGCGAGTCTGTATGAATTCAAGAACGTGACCGAGGCGAACTATAACGGCCTGATCGCCAGCTTGCAGAAGCAGATTTCCGGAGACGGCATCTTCGGGGGGTCCTATTTCACATTGGCCTATACCTATTCGCACAACATCGATAACGCCTCCGGGTTTCAGAATCGCAACAACGTGGTGCCGTATTACCAGCCAGGGCTTTTCCGCGCCTCCGCCGACATGGATGTTCGGCATCGTGTGATCTTCAGCGGGGGCTGGAATCTTCCCTTCTATAAGCTGAGTTCCGCTCCCCCGCGACTGACGCGGGGCTGGAAGCTGTTTCCCATCGTCAGCTGGCAAAGCGGATTTCCGCTGGACGTATTTGCCAACCTTCCCAGCGCTTTCAATTTCGCGAGTCCGGGGCCCTCCGGCGCGGGAGATGCCGAACTGGTGCGTGCCAACCTGCTGGGTCCGGTCCGGATGCTGGATCCCCATACCGTACAGACGATCGCAGGCTCCAGCGGCAACTACTGGTTTAACCCCGTCAGCTTTAGCACTGCGCAGTGCCCTCCGCCGAATCCCGGCTCGATCGCCCAACCCTGCCAGCCAAGCAGCACCATGTTTCCCAACGATGCTCAGGCGGTCAGCGACCCCGCCGTCCGTACCTACGGCACCTTGCCCCGGAACTATTTTCGCGGCCCGGGAAGGTTCAACATCGACCTTGCCTTTTCGAAAACCACATCGCTTAGCGATCGCCTGCAAATGGAACTTCGGGCTGATTTCTTCAATCTGACCAATCACACGGAGTTTGCCAACCCGGATACGAACATCACCAGTTCGACCTTCGGCCAAGTGGTCGATACATTCCCTCCCCGGATCATCCAACTGGCGCTGCGCTTCAGCTTCTAGGGAATCCGTCCGGCATCTCCCTCACCCTCCCTGGGGGACCCGCCCGGTTTCTAAAGCAAAGCCCGTCAACGCCGATGTTGTCATAGGATGATTCCGCTTCTGAGAAACTACCGGCATAGGGCAAACCAGTCGCCCAGGGTTTTGATCGCGGCGGGAGATGCCGGCACCCGAACCCATCTCCAGGAGCTCCTCACCAGAACGGGATACGACATTGTCATGGCCGAAAACGGGCTGCAAGCCCTGCAACTCATGGAGGGAGACGACCCGTCGGGCCTGGTCATACTTGATTGGGCCAGGAAGTCGGGCGCTGGCTGGCAGCGGAGAGCATCTACCGCGGCGCAGACTTGGCATACGAAGGTGAGGGCAAGCGTCGTTTTCTGGGTTTCAGCGTGCGCCGGGTTGAATCTGGGGCCGGGGAGCCACCTCGCTTTATCGTTACCGGGGTCGACATCACCGAACGCAAGCGTCTTGAAGATCAACTCCGGCAGGCGCAAAAGCTTGAAGCGATCGGCCAATTGGCCGCCGGAATTGCCCACGAGATCAATACGCCGACGCAGTATGTCGGAGACAATACGACTTTCCTGAAGGATTCCTGGCAAGGCATCGGCCGCCTCCTGGATGTAAGCTTGGCCATCCGCCGGGCCGCCGGCAACGGTGGCGTTCCCCAGCAGTTGCTGGATCAGTTCGACGCGCAGGTGGAAGAGGCGGACTTGCCGTACCTGCTCCAGGAGATCCCCCGCGCGGTGGAGCAATAGCTCGATGGAGTGCAGCGCGTGGCCAAAATCGTCAAGGGGATGAAAGAGTTCTCTCACCCGGGATGGATGGCATCCAGCTGTGCAGAATCAAGGCCCAATCGCCGGACACCATTCGCGTCATGCTTACCGGCAATGCCGAGATTGACACCGCCATCAATGCCATTAACGAAGGCAGTATTTTCCGGTTCCTCACCAAGCCTTGTACCAGGGAGGCGATGGCAAAGACCCTGACGGCAGCCCTGGTGCAGTACCGGTTGGTCACGGCCGAGAAGCAGCTTCTGGAACAGACTCTGAGCGGCAGCATTCAAGTACTGACCGAAGTGCTCAGCCTGGTCAACCCCGCGGCCTTCAGCCGCGCCGAACGCGCGCGCCGCTATATCCAACCTCGATGTCACTGGGAAACGCCTGGCAATACGAGGTTGCCGCCATGATGTCCCAACTGGGCTGCATCACTCTGGCCCCGGAAACCATCGAGGCCGTCTACCGCGGGCAGCAGCTTTCCCCCGACGAGCAGGCCCAATATGACGCACACCCCAGCGTTGCCCGTGATCTGCTTTCGAAAATCCCGCGGCTGGAACCCATCGCGTGGATGATCGAGCACCAGAACCAATCCGTCGCCGTGGATGCTTCCAGCGACCCCGAAATGGCGGACATGCGGCTGGGAGCGGAAATCCTCCGCCTGACATTGGCTTATGAAAAACTCATTCATCAGGGGGCCTCGCGCACCGAGGCGGCATACACTCTAGCTCGCCAGCACCGAAACTTCAGTCCGCAGTTCTTCCAGGCCCTGGTCGAACTAGATCCAAACGCCGAAGAAAACGAAATACACAAGTGCCGGATCGAACAGCTTTCGCCCGGCATGATCATCCAGCATGAAGTCCGCACCTACGATGGAACGTTGCTTGTCTCCAGAGGTCAGGAGGTCTCTTCGGCACTCATGCTCAAGCTCAAGAATTTCCACGCCAAGGGCGCAATCACCGGGGATGTGATGGTCTCCGTGCCTAGAACCACCCCCGTTTTTGCGAAAGGCGCTTCCTAGGCGATCACGCCGCCGCAGTGGCCGGTTCGCTTGGCGGAGGGGCAAACCTCCCCGGGGCTTTCATCTGTTTGGAATCAGGTGGGTTCGACGCGCGGTCGCCGGTCACAGACCAGCCAGCCGCCGCCCATTATACTGGTTGAAATAACCGAACCAGTGGAATGAGGAATGACTATGGCGGCGTCTGTCCTGACGGATGTTCAGGAGGGAATCGGAACCATCACCCTGAATCATGGCAAGGTGAACGCGCTGAGCCGCATGTTGATTGACGAGATTTCCGCTGCTCTGGCGGAAATGCAGCCGCCAGCGGTGCGGGTGGTGATCCTGCGGGCGGCCCCAGGCGCGAAAGTGTTTTCGGCCGGACATGACGTGCGCGAGTTACCCACCAATGGCCGCGATCCGCTTACTTACAATGACCCGCTGCGCGCAGTGGTACGCGCCATTGAGACGCATCCGGTGCCGGTGATGGCGATGGTCGAGGGATCGGTGTGGGGAGGTGGCTGCGAACTGGTTCTGAGCTGCGATCTCATCACGGCCTGTGACGATTCCACCTTCGCCCTTACTCCGGCCAAACTGGGCGTGCCTTATAACCTTTCCGGAGCACTGAACTTCATGAAGGTGGCCGATGCGCACTTCATCAAGGAGATGTTGTTCACCGCACAGCCGGTTTCGGCGCTGCGCATGGCGGCGTGCGGTGTGATCAACCACGTGGTGCCACGCGAGTTGTTGGAACCGATGACCATGAAACTGGCCCGCGAGATTTGCCGCACCTCGCCCCTGGTCCACCGCATCCTGAAGGAAGAGCTGCGGGTTCTGGGCAATGCCCGTCCCCTCAGCCCCGAAGGCTACGAGCGTATCCAGTCGCTGCGGCGTGAAGTCTACGACAGCGAAGACTGCCAGGAAGGCATCAAGGCATTTCTGGAAAAACGCAATCCGGTCTTTCAGGGAAAGTGACGCGGCTGCCCCCGCGAGGGAGATTCGATGACTCCGGCGCAACTGCCACACTCGGAAGTAGAACGGGGTTCATAAATGCTCTCAAGGATCAGACAAGCGACCCTAAGGGGGCTAAAGCCCGCATCTGTTGGCGGGTCTTGGCGGCACGGCTTTCAGCCGTGCCCCACCCAAAAGCTCTTTCTGAAACCAGTTCTAGAATGATTCTCGCTACATGCGAAGACTCGCCGAAGCTTGCGAACGAATCGCCGCCACCACAAAGAAACTCGAGAAGACCGCTATCGTGGCGGAGTACCTGAAGTTCCTGCCGCTCGACCAGGCGTCCGTGGCAGCCGTGTTTCTTTCGGGAAGGCCGTTCCCTGCCTGGGAGGAGACCACGCTGCAGGTGGGCGGGACAATGCTCTGGCGGCTGGTCGAGGAAATCTCCGGGAGGACAGAAGAAGAACTCACTGCCTCTTATCGCCGTCTTGGCGATCTTGGTGCGGTGGCTGGTGAGGTGCTGCCCGAACCTCAGACAAAGCACCACTTGACGACCGTCGAGGTGCAAAGTTGGTTTCGCCAGATTGCCGCGGGCCGCGGGCCTGCGGCCAAGGGAGAGCTGGTTCGACAATTACTTTCGCAAGTCACTTCCCTCGAAGCGAAGTACATCATCAAGATCATGACTGGCGACCTGCGGGTCGGACTGAAGGAAAGCCTGGTTGAGGAAGCTATCGCCAAAGCCGATGGCAGTACTCCCGGCGAAGTGCAACAGGCAAACATGCTGCTCGGCGATATCGGCGAGACTCTACGCTTCGCCGCCGAGGGCAGACTGAAGGAAGCCAGCATGCGGTTGTTTCACCCGCTGGGTTTTATGCTGGCTTCTCCGGTAGCCAACGCCGAGGAAGGCCTCAGCTATTTCGAAGATGCTCAGGTGGAAGACAAATACGACGGCATCCGTGCCCAGGCGCACTGTTCGGGGGATCAGGTGCGCATTTTCTCCCGCACCCGCGATGAGATCACGGAATCGTTCCCGGAATTGCCCGACGTCCTGGCTGGATTGCCGGAAGACGCGATTCTTGATGGAGAAATCGTCGCCTGGAGTTATCTCGCCGCCGATGACGTCGAACTGGGGCGTGCGCTGCCTTTCAGCGCTTTGCAGCAGCGGCTCGGACGGAAGAAGGTTAGTGAGAAATTGCTGCGGCAGGTCCCGGTGGCGTATGTGGTCTTCGATGTTCTCTATGCGGGAGGAAGATTGCTGATCGATCGTCCGTTGCGCGAACGAGCCGCTGTGCTGGATGGGTTGTTGTCCAGGGAACCCCGCAAGAGAACGCACGCCGTTTCTGCCGGAACGCAGACTAGGCTGAGATTCGGCGACGAAGAGGTCCACGCAACCCGCATGATTCGCGCACCGGTGTTTCGAGCCGCATCGGCGGCGGAACTCGATCAATTGTTCGAGGCCGCTCAGGCTCGCGGCAACGAAGGATTGATGATCAAGGACCCCGGGTCGCCTTACACGCCCGGCCGGCGCGGAAAGTCATGGCTGAAACTGAAGCGCGAACTGGCAACGCTCGATGTAGTTGTGACTGCGGTGGAGTACGGCCACGGAAAGCGCATAGGCGTACTGAGCGACTATACCTTCGCGGTGTGGGATGGCGACAAACTGGTGAACATCGGCAAAGCTTACTCCGGCCTGACGGACGCCGAGATCGCGGAAATGACGAGATGGTTCCTGGAGCACGTGGTCGAAGATCAGGGCTTCCGCTTGATTGTGGAGCCGAAGATCGTCGCGGAAGTGGCCTTCAATAACATGACGCGCTCGGACCGTCATGAGAGCGGATACGGGTTGCGTTTTCCGAGGATCGCGCGCTTAAGACCCGATAAGCTGCCGGAAGAAGCGGACAGGATTGAGAGGGCAAGGGACATCTACGACATGCAGCATAGGGGTGGTCCTCACTGAGGCTTGTTTGGGCAATTCAACTTAAACTCTATCGTTGCTCGGATCAATTGGTGGGCTGCGTCGTTTGGAAATTTCCAACTCATCGCGGCTTTCTCGACCACTCCTCGAAACAGCGGGTTGCCACGCTCCACAGCTACACTTAGCGCCTTGCCACTCCCGTCAATTAGCACAGTAAAGGTGACAGCCCCCTCAAGGTGCGCCACTCTTGCGATAGGAGGGTAGTCGGGCTGGATAAACACCTCTGGCCGGAAGGGCAAACTGTCTAACAGCTCGACGCTCGGACTGGCAATCTGAGTCTTTTGAGCGGCGCGGTAAAGATCCGATGGCTTGTCTGGCGCCTTCTCGAACAGCACATCATACTTGCCGGCACCAACATCTTCCAAGACCTCGGATGTCGGGGCCCTCGTGAGGGCGTCTGCCTTTTCGATCGGAAAGATAGGGCGTTCCATCACTCCTGGCCCAACCGCGTGGTCCAAGCGTGACAACAGCTGCATCGTCCACGACGTGTAAGGGGGCGTCTTCGGCGCGGGGTCGAACAGATCTTTGTCGAGAATGTCTGAGCGAATAACGCGGGTTTGGTTTCCGCATTGAACACGCATCGCAACGTCGACACCACTAAAGATCAGACATTTCTTGCATCGTTTCAATTCGCGGTGAAGCGACTTCTCAGGTATCACGCACGGGTTCTTGTCCAGAAGGACCGCTATCGAGTCACTGATTGACGCGGAGGCTGTCTCGATCTTGGCAGGCCGCATACATGCGTCAGCCGGGGGCGTTAGCGTAATCCTCTCTATCGAGGTCCCGCTTTCCTCCGCCCGGACGACGAAGATCTCGTAAAAGTCTGTTGGCGGTCCAAAGTCAAAAAACGTGTGCCGCCCAATCTCGAAGGAGTCCGGCAGCGGCGCAGCCGGTTCGCGATTTCGAGCCGCTGCAGTGACGCAAAGAGAAAGAAACGCCACGGCGATGAACCTGCATCGCATAAGCCACTGACAGCAATTGTACGGTACGAACGAATAGGCAACGGACGTCAATGACTATGCCCGTGGTGTTCTTCTTCGTTCACTGGAATCACGCAGCCATGCGCTACTTCGCATTCCACGTGCTCAAACTGAATCGTCGTGTGATCGATGCGGAAACGCTCCAGCAGTCTCGCTTTTACGTCGCGCAGAATGCGCTCGCTGACCGACGGCGGAATGTCTTCGATGGAGATGTGGCAGGACAACGCCGAAGTTTCCGAGCCGATGCTCCACACATGCAGATCGTGGACGTCATTTACGCCTTCCACCTCGCGAATGGCGTGTTCCACGAGGGCCAGTTTGATCCCGCGAGGCGTGCCTTCGAGCAGGATGTTCAGAGTCTCGCGCACAATGCCAAAACCGGACCACAAGATCAGAATGCCGATGCCCACCGACAGCACGGGATCGATCCAGTATCGCCCGGTAGCCAGAATGGCCCAGCCGCCGACGATGACCGCGGCAGTTGAAACCGTGTCGCCGATCTCGTGCAGAAAGGCGCTGCGAATGTTGACATCGTGTCCCGAACGGAACAGCAGTAGGGCGATCACGCCGTTCATGACGACCCCGGCGGCCGCCACTCCCATCATGGTTTGAGCGTGGACATGTTCGGGGTTTTGCAAGCGCCGGAAAGCTTCGTAGAAAATCAGAAACGATACCGCAACCAGCGATGCCGCGTTGACGAAAGCGGCCAAAACTCCGGCGCGCCGCCATCCATAAGTCTTGGTGGAGCTCGGAGGCCGGGCCTCAAGATATACCGCGACCAGAGAGAGCAGCAATGCCAGCAAGTCGGAGAGATTGTGGCCGGCTTCGGAGAGCAACGCGAGCGAATGGGCCCGAATCCCGGCGACCACCAGCAGCACGATGTAAGCTGCGGTTACGAACAGCGAGATGCGCAGAACTTTCGAGGTCTTCTCGCCTCCGCCATGGACGTGCATGTGCATTAGCTCCAGTTTAAGGGCAGGCAAACCGGGGTTCAAGCCGCGAAAGCGCGATCCCAGAAGCTGAGAGGACACGTACGACTACAGCTGCGGGTCGCGATTCTCTACCGTGGCTCGAACCAGTTCGACCAGTTCCGCGACTACGCTATCCGGAAGCTGGTCGTGGGTGAGGCTCTCGATTAAGGCGGTGAGATCGACCAGTCGCGCCAGTTGGCGCCAGCCCTGCGGCAGTTTGCCGCCGGCGTGCAAGTAACCCTCCGAGAAATGCGGCTCAGCAATAGGGCGCGCAGCCCGTTCGTAGCGCAGGAAGTGGCCAAGATCAGCCAGCGGAGATCCGGAGACGGCGAACTCCCAGTCGAGAACAGCCACTACCATCCATCGTCCCGTAATGTTGTTTACCAGCAGGTTCCGTTTGCCGAAGTCACCGTGAACGAGGCTTGACTCATCGTCCAAATGCCTAAGTTGTGGCGCCCGCGACCAGATCCACGCGTGTGTGCGATCACGAAAATCTGCCGACATACGCCGCTGCAGGTTCGTCGACGTCAGGCACAAATCGACAAAGCGCGGCATCGGATCTGCGCCCTCTAATAGCGTTGCCGTAACGGTCGGTCCCGGAGCCAGCCATCCTGGCTTCGAGAACCTGGTGCGGCCGATCGCGGCCAGCGTTTTGCCTGCGGAGTATGCCGCCTCCGCGATCGCGTCCGCACGGCCGCCGCGTTTCAGATCGCGCAAACTAATTCCTTCGACATAGCGGGTCAGGATAAACGGCGGAATATCGCCCGACGCGCGCGGCTCCGCATGAATTAGTTGCGGAACCGGAACCGAGCTCCCGAGCAGCCGCATCAGGTCGATTTCTTTCTGGCACAGCGAGGGGTCGTGCTCATAGATGCGGAGCACAATGAACTCGGGCTCGGATTCGAGCCGCAGCTTGAAATTGGCATTGCGCAAGCCATCGGCCAGCGGCTGCAGGTCCACCACGCGGCGGCGCGGAAACGCGGTGTGCACGATGCGCTCCAGGATGGGCGCGGGCAAGGTGCGGCGCGGCTCTGCCTGGACCCAGCGGGCTTGGTGAGGAGCGCCAGCGATCATGGTCTCGATTATCGCGCCTCGAAGTCATGGGCAGCCACGCATTGCAATAGAATGTGCTGTCATGGAAACGGCAGACGTAGCCATCATCGGCGGCGGCATTGTCGGATCGAGCATTGCCTATCATCTGACCGAGGCCGGCTGCAACGATGTTCTGGTGATCGAGCGCGAGACCACTCAGGGCAAGGGATCGACCGGCAAAAGCATGGGCGGCGTGCGAGCGCAGTTTGCCACGCCGGTCAACATTCAGATGTCCTTGTACTCGATCCCGTTTTACGCCAGCTTCGATGAGCGGCTGGGATATCCCTCAGAGTATCGACCGCAGGGCTATCTTTTCTGTGCCACCAACGACAAGCACCTGGCCTATTTGGGCGCGAATTACCAGAAGCAGGTTGCCATGGGATTGAAAGACGTCCGGCTGGTCAGCGCGGACGAGATTCGCAGCCTGTTTCCGCAACTGCGTGCGGACGATATTGTTGGCGGAAGCTTCTGCGCGACTGACGGTTTCGTCGATCCCTATAGCGCCATGATCGGATTCATGACCTGGGCAACGGATCATGGAGCAAAGTTGTGGAAGCATGCCGAGGTCACCGGCATCCGCCACGACGCTCGCGGCGTTTGGGAAATCGAAACTACCAGAGGAACCGTAGCCACGCGCAAGGTTGTCAATGCGGCGGGCGCATGGGCCGCGCAAGTCGCGAAAATGGCCGGCCTTGATCTGCCGATCGAGCCGCTGCGCCGGATGCTGGTGCCGACCGAGCCCTTCGACCAGTTTCCGCATACTGCGCCGATGATCATCGACATGTCGAATGGATTCCATTTTCGACCGGAGGCGCTGGGATTCCTTCTGGCCTGGAATGATCCCGAAGAAACGCCGGGATACAAGATGGATTTCGAGCCTTCGTTCATCGAGAAGATTCTCACCCGCGCGGCCGACCGCGTTCCGATGTTCGAGAATCTGGCGGTGAATCCGAAGAAAGCATGGGCCGGGCTGTATGAAATGACGCCGGACCATCATCCGATTCTGGGTGAGGCGCCGGGGATGCCCGGGTTTTTTCTGGCCAACGGATTCAGCGGGCACGGCGTCATGCACGCGCCCGCTACAGGCAAGATTCTGTCGGACCTGATCCTGACAGGAAAATGCGGTCTGATCGACACGTCCTTGCTGAACTTGTCGCGCTTTGCGGAAGGCCGGATGATTGAAGAGACGGCTGTGCTGTAGGATCAGCGGATATTACCGATAAGTCATTCCGCGACGAAAGATGTACAGCTGTCATGCGCTTTTGCTGTGCAAGGGGCCTGTATGAATTATCGAATCCTGATCGGATTGATCCTCCTGCTCTGTCTCTCATTTGTCCTGGCTGAGCAGCAGTCGGCGATAAGTGGGCAAATTACCGATCCTAATGGTGCAGCGATCGCTAATGCGCGTGTGATCGTTCATTGGGATCCCAGCGGCAGCGTCGTCGGACTGAAGGACAACATCGGCATCCAGCAGGACGTGGTTGTGACGACCGACGCCAGCGGCAGATATTCAGCAAGCGTCCCTGCTGGGTTCTATGACGTGTTCGTCTCTGCAATGGCATTCACGCCAACCGCCGCAAAAGTGCGTGTGAAAAATGGGAAAACGGCTGTACATGACTGGGCGCTCAAAGTGGACCCGCTGGTCACAAGAGAACTGGATTGAATGGGAGTGTTTCCCCACCTCAAGAACGCCCTCACGGTCGCGATTGACCGGCTCACTGCAGCCCATACGCCATCGCCGCGCATGAATGCCGAGCTGCTGCTCATGTTTGTGCTCGGCTGCGACCGCGCTTTTCTCTTTGCCCACCCGGAACACGAACTCACTGCCGACGAGCAGGCCCGTTACGAAGAAGCGATCGCGCAACGTTCGGCGGGAGTTCCGGCGCAGTACATCACCGGACATCAGGAATTTTGGGGATTGGATTTCATCGTCACTCCAGCAGTTCTGATTCCGCGGCCTGAGACCGAGCATGTAATCGAAACCGTGCTGCAGTTGGACGCCATGCAAGTGCCCGGCTCTTCTCCCCGCATCGTTGACGTGGGCACGGGATCGGGGTGCATCGCTGTAGCACTCGCGAAAGAACTACCCGCGGCCGAAATCCATGCGGTGGACATTTCTTCTGCGGCGCTGGAGATTGCCCGAGCTAATGCGGCGCGCCATGAAGTGGAGAATCGCATTCACTTCGCACAGGCGGATCTGCTCGAAGACTTCCCGCCGAACAGCTTAGATCTAGTCGTTTCCAACCCTCCTTATGTCGGCGAGTCGGAAGAAGATCAGGTTCAATTGGAAGTTCGAAAATTCGAACCGCGCAATGCCGTCTTTGCCGGCCCAACCGGCGTGGAGGTCATCGAAAGGCTGGTCCCGCAGGCCGCGAGAGTGCTGAAGCCAGACGGCTGGCTGGTCATGGAAATCAGCGGAAGCATTGCAGAAAAGGTGAAACACCTGTTCAAGGACTGGGGCGAGCTGCAAATCATCAGCGATCTCCAGGGCATTCCGCGAGTGGTGTCAGCTCAAAAGCCCTAAAACTCCTCATCGTCCTCATCCCACTACGATCTGTGGTAGTACTGCCATCGTTGCCGTTATCCTCGTCAGTCCTATTCTTTATTCTTTGCCGCACGCAGTGAGAACGCCGAGTCAGTTCGCCACCCAGGAAGTCAGCTCGGTTCCATTTCAAAATTGAGGGATTCGTTTATGCGCTTATCCGTCGTCAAGTCCACCCAGCTGTGCGTTACCGCTCTCTTAACCTGTCTCATTCTTTGCGTGCCTGTCGCTCTCCAGGCTCAGACTGCAACCGGTTCGCTGCGAGGTGTGGTTCAGGATTCTCGCGGCGCTCGCATTGCCTCTGCCAATCTCGAAGTCCTGGCCGTGGGGTCGTCCGTGAAGCGCCAGGCATCAGCCAATAACGACGGGGAGTTCCTGATCGGGGATCTTCTGCCTGGCCAGTACCGCGTGGTAGTGAATGCCAAGGGTTTTGGCGAGGTGAAGGCCGATGTCACCGTGGTGGTCAGTTCCGTCCGCGATCTGGCGATCACCATGAAACCGGGCCTGGTGTCGGAGACGGTCAACGTCGAGGCGCAGCGGTCCGCGATCACCACCCAGCCGATTGACCTGGCCAGCGCGGTGCACGGGGCAGCGGTCAACCAGCATGATTTGCAGGAACTGCCTCTGGCTGCCCGCAGTTTTGCGAATATCGCGTATCTTGCTCCGGGCACGGAGCCGGTGGAGCCCTCCGACCCCACGAAGGCCCGGATCACCGCGGTTTCTACCGGTGGCAGCTCGGGACTGAACAACGCGTTGTCCGTGGACGGCGGTGACAACTCTGATGATTACATCGGCGGCTTCCTGCAGAATATCTCTCCCGACGCCGTCCAGGAATTCTCCGTTCAAACCGCCCAGGAGGATGCCGATACCGGGAATACCACCGCCGGTTCTGTCATCATCGTCACCAAACGAGGCACCAACGAATGGCACGGCAGTGGAGCTTTCTACGAGCGCGACGCTTCACTCAACGCCCGTTTCCCCATTGAGAATCCCGCGCCCGATCCCAAACAACCGTTCTCCCGCCAGAATTACATCGGCACCATTGGCGGCCCGATCAAGAAAGACAAGCTCTGGTTCTTCTCCTCCATGGAATACGTTCACGAGAACGCCAGCGTAGCCTACAGTCCGGCCAGCCAGACCCAGTTCAACGCGCTGGCTTCCCTGGCTTCGCAGGGACTGATCGACGGCATTAGTTCGATTTCCGTCCCCTATAATGTTCCCGTCCCGTTCCGCGATTACCTGGGTTCGGCACGCCTGGACTGGTCACAGTCGGCAAAGTCGCAGTGGTTTCTTCGCGCCGCCATCGACAATTACGTCACCCACAATGCTTTGGTACAGCAAGGTGCGCTGCCTTCCACCGGTCTGGAGCAGCATAACAACTACATGAACCTAGTGGTCAGCAACCAGTACGCCTTCAGCCCCACCTGGTTGGGAAGCTTCGTGTTCGATGCCAGCGGATTGCACCTGACCGAGGCCCGCAATTCGAATCTGGGGTTTGCGCTAGCTTTCCCGTTCACTTCGACCTCGCTCACGATCTCCGGTTTCGAGACCTTCGGGGACAATCAATTCCAAACTCCCATCACTGCGTTCCCGGTGTTGCGCAACCAGGAAAAATATCAGTTCCGCTACGACGTCACCCATTCTTCGGGCAAGCATGCACCGAAATTCGGGATCAGTTTCATCCACGAGCCCGTGCTTAGTGGCGCGCTCTCGGGCACAGCCGAGACGCTGGTTTCTTATCCCTTCGATCCGTCTTACTATGCCGCCAACCCGTCGCAGTTTTATTTCAGTTCGCAGTGCGCGACGCCGCCGGATCCAGCCTCACAAATCACCTGCACGTATACGCCTGCAGGCAACGGCAGCTTCTCGCAGAACGTCCAGCGGCTCGGTCTCTATGCTCAGGACTCCTGGCGAGTCACATCCCATTTGACGGTGAACTACGGCCTGCGCTACGACACCACGTTCGGGCTTTTCACCGGGTCTGGGCGGAGCCAGGCGGAGAATCCCGCGTACCTGACTCTCAAAGCGCTTGAGATCCCGCTGATTCCCAGCGCTGCCAACAACTACCACAAAGCGTTCGGGCCGCGCTTGGGCCTCGCTTATTCTCCAGGAAAATCCGGGACCACCGTGATTCGCGCTGGCATCGGCCTTTACTACGACGACCTGGCGCAGAACGGCTGGGTGACCGCGTTACAGGCGGTAAATGCGCCTCCAGGCCCCTGCGTCAATCCGGTTCAGGACCCGAGCGGGGCTCAGAATGCCGGCTGCATTCCCGGCGCTGCCCTTGGCGGAGGCGGAAATATCATCGCTTCCAACTACCGGACGCCTTATGCGCTGCATTTCACCGGCGGCGTCGCGCACGCATTCACTCCCAACTGGACGCTCAGCGCGGACTATACCCACGAGCAAGGAAATCGCGGCTACCGCGCCTACAACTACACCGCCGGCTATACCTTGTTCACTCCGCTGATTCCCACTTCAGATCCAAACTACCAGGCCGACCAGATGAACGCGGTTCCCAACGTGTCGGTCTTCAAGTCCGACAACCGCTCCAGCTATAACGCGCTGATGCTCCACCTGCAAGGCAACGTCACGCGCCGCTTCAACCTGGTGGCGAACTACACGCTGTCCCGGGCGCAAACCTGGGGCTGTGTGCTGGGCGAATTGTTCGATTACGTAAACGGGGTCTGCAACCCACTGAATCCTTTCGGGCCCGGCGATTATGGTCCGTCCGGCGAAGACATCACTTCCCGGTTCGTGCTGGCGGGCACTCTCTTCCTTCCCGGCGGCTTCGAAGTTTCCACCATCACGCAGGCTGAGACTGGCCGGCCCATTACCCTCACCACGCCAGTGGACGTCAACGGCTTCGGAGACCCTGGCAACGATCGGGCCATCGTCAATGGAGTCCAGACCACCATGGACCAGTTCCGCGGAACCCCCTACATTCAAGCCGATCTGCGCGTCAGCCGGCCGTTTAATTTCCACGATCGCTGGTCGATCATTCCGTTTGTGGAGTTCTTTAATCTCTTCAACCGCAATAATCCCGGCGCCAACTACGTCACGGACATTTCCGTCCTGCCGGTCAACAGTCTCACCAACGTCACCGCGCTCTGTCTGAACCCAGCTTGCACGCAGACGAAGCCGGTCACCAATCCCAACCAACTGCTCGCCCCAGCCGGCGCGTTGGGCGATTTCTTCGGTCCGGGAACCACGGTAGGGATTCCGTTCGCCGCCCAGTTCGGAGTGCGGGCGACCTTTTGACGAGCATTTCGTGAAACCCCGGCATGGCGCTAGTGCGGCTGACCCTAGACAGCTTCATGAGCGCATGCACGGGGAGGCGAAGGCGCGGGCGTCCCTTCAACTTCGCTCAGGACAGGCTTTCGCTTGAGCCCGGCCGAGACTATTGTGCAAACGCTTTCATCTTGACAGGCTCTTGGCCCCGGCATAGAGTCCCTGATGGGTGGCCGTTTGTGCTCGGACGGCCCGCGCCTTGCCGTAATCTTGATTCCTGCCCCCCCAATTAGGAACCGAGTTGCGCTTCTCTGGGAGCGGCAGAGGCGCACTGGTGGTTCTTGCCATACCGCGAGCGGGCCATTGGCAGGTATTTGCGCCAGCAAATAATGCAGCATCTGGAGGCCTTATGAAGGCAACACGCGTGGTCTTTACCCTAAGCGCACTACTGCTCACCGCCGTATTTTCCTGGGCGAGCAGCAAGCAAGTCTTATACCGATTTACGGCGGGCAGCGACGGCGAAAAGCCCCAAGCTGGTCTGGTTTGGGATACAGCCGGGAATCTCTATGGCACGACTTCGAGCGGCGATGGCGGCACGGGATGCAATAACGGGACCGCCGGTTGTGGCACCGTGTTCGAATTATCTCCGCTTTCAGGCGGGGGATGGACAGAAAGCGTGATTTATGTTTTTCAGGGGTCAAGCGATGGAGCGTCGCCATACAGCACGCTCATCTTCGACAAATCCGGCAACCTCTATGGGACGACAAATGCTGGCGGCGAACACAAAATGGGTACGGTGTTTGAACTGTCGCCCCAGGCTGGCGGCACGTGGACCGAAACAGTGCTTCACAGCTTCGGAGCAAGCCACGATGGTTATTACCCGATCGCGGGCGTCATCGTCGACAAGAAGGGGAACCTCTATGGGACAACCATCGCTGGCGGTAGCCATAAATGCTTCGACGAATGCGGGATCGTATTTGAGCTATCGCCACTCTCGGGCGGTAAGTGGAAATATCAGGTGCTTTACAACTTCGGCGCAACGGAGACGGACGGGGCAAATCCGAGGGGCAATCTTGCCATGGATAGTGCGGGAATCCTTTATGGAACAACCTACGAAGGGGGCAAGGGAAACGGCTGCGGCAATCTTGGCTGCGGCACCGTTTTTGAGCTAAAACCATCCACCAAGAAGGAGATCATCCTGCATGACTTCAGCAACGCCGGTAATGACGGACAGACCCCCTGGGCGGGCTTGACCTTAGACAAGCAGGAAAACCTCTACGGAACAACCACAGTGGGCGGTGGTTCCAGTGGCGAGGGTACGGTATTTGAACTGGAGAAAAAGAAGAAGTGGGCCGAGGTTCAGCTATACATTTTCGGCAGCCGGAATAACGACGGTTACGAACCCCAGGCGCCCGTGACCTTCGATGCGAAGGGGGACATTCTCGGAGTCACGTCAGACGGCGGCGCGGGCGGCGATGGCACGGTGTTCAAACTAAAGAAGGCCGGCGGCCAGTGGAAGGAGTCTATACTCCACGGTTTCGCGGGCGGCAGCGACGGGTCGCAACCCGCCTATGGCAGCCTCATCCTTGACACGACCGGGAACCTGTACGGCACGACCTCGGCGGGGGGGAACGGGGAGGAAGGCGGAACCGTATTTGAAGTTGTGCCATAGGAGGGGCAACTCGACAATCGCCGAAAGGGCACCATGGCACGCATAAAAGGGACGGGATCAATGAAGTCTGGAAAATGGGCCTGCACCGTGTGTTTCGTAACCTTACTGCTCGCCGGACTCTGCCTCGGCCAGGCTGCGAGTCCGCACTCCGACTGGACCGAATTCCACAGGAACAACATGCAGCGCTGGAACCCGTTCGAGAAGACTCTTAACGTTAATAAGGTTGGGGGGCTCGGCTTGAAGTGGACTTTCGCCAGCGAGGACGGGGAGTTCGCCTCGCCCACCATCGTGAACGGGGTGCTTTATTTCGGGACTTTCGGGGGCTTTTACGCGCTGAACGCCGAGACCGGCGTGGAGCTGTGGGAAATCGGGGCGTATGAGCTTGATGTGCTGTCCACGCCCGCGGTGGCGAATGGAGTGATTTATTTCGGTGACAGTGAAAATAACGCAATCGACGCCGTGAGCGCCAGCAACGGTCAGTCCCTGTGGAGCTATCCCATCAGCAACAGTACGGTATGCTCGGCTGCAGTGGAGGATGGGGTAGTTTACATCGGATCCTACAACGGCAGTGTGTACGGGCTGGATGCCCACACCGGGCAGAAGCTGTGGAGTTATACCACGGGCTATGCGGTGGATTCCTCGCCCGCAGTGGCGAACGGCTTGGTTTATATCGGCTCGCAAGACGACAGCGTGTACGCTTTGAATGCTCGCACCGGCCACAAGCTGTGGAGCTACCGGACCGGTGGAAGGGTGAACTCCTCGCCTGCGGTGGCGAACGGGGTAGTGTATGTCGGTTCGGATGACCATAGGGTGTATGCGCTGAACGGCCAAACCGGCCACAAGCTTTGGAGCTATGCCACCGGCGGCCGAGTCTGGTCCTCGCCCGCCGTAGCGAATGGGGCGGTTTACATTGGGTCGAACGACCATAGGGTGTACGCCCTGAGCGGCAAAACGGGTGCTCTGTTATGGAGCTATGCCACCAGCGGCATTGTGTTTTCTTCGCCCGCCGCAGCAAATGGCGTAGTGTATGTGGGCTCGGACGACGCCAGCGTGTATGCGTTGAACGGCAGCACTGGCGCCCTTCTATGGAGCTATTCCTTCGGCGGCGACAATTGGGTGGACTCCTCACCCGCGGTTGTGGATGGCGTACTTTATGTGATCCCAGCTAACGGCTCAGTTTACGCATTTGGCCTGTAATGGTTGGGGGGAAGCCGAAGGTGGCAAGATCTACGCCTTTGGCCTGCAGTGAGACATGGTGCGGAACAGGCCGGGACGAGTAACGCCCCGGCCGGAAAAACTCCAAGCCGCACCCCACCTCGAGATCCGCTAACCCCATCGTCAGCCTCAATTCCATCTACAATCAGTCTTCGTATGGAATTGTCCCGGATCGACGAACTCCTGCGGCCGTTTCTGCGCGGTTCGCTGGCGGAAGCTCAGCTCCAATATATATCGACTTACGTCTATATATTGCTACGGTGGAATGCACGCATCAACCTCACGGCGGTGCGCCAGCCGGAAGAGATCGTGACCCGGCATTTCGGGGAATCGCTGTTCGCAGCGGGCCAGCTCTTCCCTGCTGGGGATCGATCGCTGACAAACGATGCCACTCACCTGATCGACCTTGGCTCGGGCGCCGGATTCCCCGGGCTGCCGATCAAAATCTGGCGCTCAGACCTGCGCATGACACTGATCGAGTCGAACCAGAAGAAAGCTACTTTTCTGCGCGAGGTAGTGCGCAGTCTAGCCCTCACGGAGGTGGACGTTTTTGCCGGACGCGCCGAAGGCTACGCGGGTGATCGCGCTGACGTGGTTACGCTCCGGGCGGTCGAGCGGTTTGAGCAGGCGCTGTCTGGTGCGGCCCGCCTTGGAGCTTCCACTGGGCGGATCGCATTGCTGATCGGCGAGGGACAGTGTGCCAAGGCGCGGAACCTCCTGCCGCGGTATTTGTGGGGAGAGCCGGTAGCAATTCCCGCGTCTGGAAGTCGCGTCTTGCTGGTCGGACGTAGGATGGGCGAATCAGATTAGGAACGGCTCTAATGGGTAATCGGTGGTACAAGATCCTATAATCATAAGCATTCCTGATAATAGGCGGCTATTGCCGCCGCAAAAGTGGTCTGTGGATCGGCTTTCGTGTGTGATGTCGTCGCTAGCGGCCATCAGTCAAATGCGTACCAAGTTCGCCAACCTGGAGGAATCAAGTAAGTAACAAGTGGTAGCTATAGCGGCTTTTTGGAGCATCGAGGATTAAGTCATCTATCAAGACTGGCGCCGGAGGTTTCCCAGTGGACTTCGACCCTTCATCTTCAGTTGTCAACGTTCCACGTGGAACACTTTCCGGGGTTGGGGCCTGGTGGACAGTGTGTTGAGCGAAATATCTTGTGCGCGGATTTGCGTAGAGCGCTCCGAACACCTGGTGGGCTGCTGATTACCCAGATCCAAGCGCCGGACATCCTGGATTGTCTGTTTCCACCGGACAATTCTCATCGGTGAACGAACCCAGAACACCACTCCCGCTCAGTGTTCCACGTGGAACACTGGCGGAGGCCTTCAACAAACTTGTTCGTTCCGACGTTCCATGTGGAACATATCTGTGGAGACCGCGGTGAATTGCGCGTTCAAGTCGTTCATTCGTTGGCGCAAGTTATCATTCGCATACTGCACCGAAATCCGTCATTGCAATTTCAAGCTGACCCGCACTATCCTGCGACTGGCTCTGAAATCTCCGAAAATTCAATGGGACGCATCATTGCGGTAGCCAACCAGAAGGGCGGCGTGGGCAAGACTACGACCGCCATCAACCTGGCTTCCTCGCTTGCAGCAGCGGAAGTCAAGACGCTGCTGGTCGATTGCGATCCGCAATCCAATGCCAGCAGCGGACTCGGTCTGGTCAAGGATCCGGAGCGACTGAACACCTATCATCTGCTGATGGGAGCCGCCGTCGCCGAACAGGCTTTGCAGAAGACTGCGCTTGAGCACCTGTCACTGATCCCCTCGCACAAGAACCTCATTGGCGCCAATCTCGAGCTGGTGGACGGCGAACGCCGCGAGTTTCGCCTGCGGGATGCGCTCATGCCGCTGCGGGATAGTTTCGAATACATTGTGCTGGACTGTCCTCCGGCTCTCGATCTGCTGACGGTGAATGCGCTGGTGGCAGCCGACTCGGTGCTGATTCCGATGCAGGCCGAGTACTTTGCCCTGGAAGGGATCTCGGAACTCCTGGACACGGTGGAGCGCATTCGCGCCGGGCTGAACCCGGAGCTGGCGATCGAAGGCGTGGTGCTGACCATGTTCGACGACCGCACCAACCTGGCCCAGCAGGTAACGGCCGAACTCAGCCGCTTCTTTGGCAACAAACTGTGCAAGACGACCATTCCCAGGAACATCCGGCTGGCGGAAGCTCCCAGCCACGGCAAGCCGGTGCTGCTCTATGACATCCGGTCGCGTGGGGCGGAGAGCTACGTGCAACTGGCGCAGGAAATCCTGGACAATCATGCTCCGGCCGAGATTGCGGTTGAGGAAAAAAAGGTGGTGAACGCGCCACGCTGGAAGCGCTGGATCACCGACCGGAATAAATTGATAACCATCAATATACAAGATCGGTGAGGATCGATGTAACGGCGAGAATGGTGGAGCTGGCGACCAAAGCAGGTTCCTCGACTTCGCTCGGGATGACAACCTGCGGACAGGGTACAAAAACGATGACAACGACGGCGGAAAATGCGGTGGAGAAAGCCCACGATAAGCGGCGGGCGCTGGGGCGCGGGCTGGATTCGCTGCTTCCGGGACCGCGAGTAGTGGCGGGCACGGCGGTGAGTGCGGCGGCGGCGGCAGTTCTGCCCAGGATCGAGCAGCCCGAACCGGTTTCCGTGTTCCCGGCTTCCGGCGATGCCGTGCTGCAGATTGCTCTCGACCAGATCGATCAAAACCCGTACCAAACGCGTTCCACGTTCGAAAGCGAATCGCTGCAGGAGCTGGCGGATTCGATCCAGGCGAATGGCGTGGTTCAACCGGTGGTGGTGCGCCGCGGAAAAGATGGACGCTATCTCCTGATTCTTGGCGAGCGGCGCTGCCGGGCCTCGAAGCTGGCAGGAAAGATGACGGTGCCGGCCATTGTGCGCGCGGCTTCCGACCAGCAAGCGGCCGAGATGACCATCGTCGAAAACCTGCAGCGACAGGACCTGAATTGCGTAGAGCAGGCCGAAGCTTACGTCCGGCTCAGCCGCGATTTCGGCCTGACCCAGGAGCAGATCGGGCAGCGCGTTGGCGTGTCGCGGGAATCCGTTTCCAACTATATGCGCGTGCTGAAGCTGCCCGAGCCTGTGCTTCAGTATGTGCGCGAAGGGAAGCTGGGATTCAGCGAGGCTCGCGTGCTGTTAACGCTGCTTGAGCCGAGCTTGATCCCCAAGATTGCCGAGCAGGCCGTGCGCAAGCACTTGTCGGTGGAGCAACTGGAAGACCTGGTATTCAACACGAACCTGCCGATGCAGAAGGAGAAGCCGCCGACAACCGCGCGCTGGGTCGATCCCAACGTACGCGCGGCACAGACCGATCTGGAGCGGGTGCTCGGCGTCCGGGTGCGGATCAAGGACCGCAAGGGCAAGGGCCGGATCGTGATCGAGTACGCGACCCTGGAAGACTTCGACCGCGTGCTGGAGATGCTGAAGGGAAAGAGCTAGTAGTTGGTCGATCGTGATTGGTATTACCCCACTTCTCGATTGGGCACCGCCTCCGTACACCATGCGATAAGAATCAGGAATGTAATCTGTGGGACCCGGAATGATCCTGCGACCTGATTTTGGGTTCGATTCTGCCTGTATGGTGGCTGTTGTGATCTCTGAGTGGGAACCCTGCACGGCCTGCCCTTCTGCACAGGACGCGAGAAACCGCACTGAGCGGTTGGCGAGACCGGGTTCACCCGTCACATCTTCAAGCTCGCTTCGAAACTACAATCTCCGCAGTGCCCTAGCGGCTGAATCGATACCACGAGGACAGTCCCGAGCAGAGCGTATTCATGTAGATAAGAATCACGAATGTTACCTGTGGAACGTGGGATAGTATTTGTGACCGAATTTCTGGTTCGATGCCGCCTTTATGGCGGCTCCTGCGCCCCTGAGTGGAAACTATGCTGGATTTGGAGCTGTTGAGCGACGTCGCGACGCAAATGATGGAAGGCGATGCGGTGCAACTCGAAGGCAAGGCAATCCCGGTGACGCGGACGAGCTCTCAGCGGCTCAAGACGGTGAGGTTTGCGATGCATGGGAGGGGGTATCAGGCGATTGAGCAGAATCCGGACAAGCCCAGCCGTTGGGCAGAGTTGGCGCGCAACGGGCACCGGGTGGTCCAGTTTCGCGAAGTGGGAAGTGGAAAATATGTCGCCGTCGCAGTGGATGGCCAGGTGACGGAATACGGGCGAGGTTGAAGAATTGCCTGGCAGTCCGCTTGGGACGCTTTTCGCTGGTAACCACGGTGTTAGCTGGCATATAGTTCCTTACGCTTAGAGAGGAGGAATCCATGAAGGCTTTCTACCCAGGACTGCGTGCATTAGCGGCGTGGCTGGCATTGGCGGTCATCGCGAGCGCCGCCGATTCAGGACCAGTGACCTTCAAGTTCAAAACGGTTAAGATCAGCGGCGCCCAAAGCGCGGCGGTTTTTGACATCAACAACGCCGGGGTCCTCGCCGGTTCCTACGTCGATTCTGGTGGCGTGCGCCACGGCTTCACACTGGCCGGCGGGAAGCTGGCCAAGATCGACGACCCGAAGGGTAGCGACACCTTTTGCTTCGGCATCAATGCGGCGGGCGCGATCGTGGGCTACTATGCGACGTCCGAGCACAATGCGCAGGCATTCTTGTACAAAGCGGGAAAGTTCCGCGACATTGGGCCGGCGGGAGCGACCGGATCGCAAGCTACGGGAATCAACGATTCCGGGATGATCACAGGGAACTTCGCAGATTCCAAGGGGTCGCATGGGTTCCTGTTTAACGGCAGCAAGTACACGACGCTGGATGTGCCCGGCGCAATCGCAACGCTGGGTGGAGGGATCAACAAAGCAGGGCTGGTCACTCTGGTGTGGATTGATTCGGCCGGGAACGCTGAGTCGTCGCTGTACAACGGCAAGAGCTACAAAACCATCAACATTCCGGGCGAAGAGGATTCGGATGCCAGCGGCATCAACAGCAGTGGCGACGTTGTGTATTCATGGGAAGATGCCCAGGACAACTACGGTGGGGCGTTGCGGCTCGGGAACAAGTACTACAAGTTCAGCGACCCGAGCGGTACCAGGACCTTCGGATACGGGATCAACGATCACCGCGTCATCGTGGGGGCCTACACCGACAAGAACGGCGTTTCGCAGGGTTACACGGCGACCTTCTGAGGGCGACGCACTTCCCGATGACCAGACCTACGACTTAGGGCACGACTGAGATCGTCCCTTCCCAAAGACTGCGTGAATCGAAACTTTTAGCAGGATGGGATGCCGGAGCCCACCTCAAGCCATTTATGCGATATTTCCGGCGAAACCCAAGTTCCCAATGCCTGCCACCCTTGTGCCACCCTTATGGCACATTGGCGGATTGCGGTTCGAACCAAGTGTCTGTTAGCGTTGAAATCAGCGAGCCTCCCCTAAGTAGCCGATGGAATCTTGGGGGGCTGTGCGAAGACCCTCCTGGCGATCTTTTCCTCGGCGCTCAATTCGCTCAATAAACACAAGTGGGATTTCCTGGGACTCCCACGCTCACAAATTCGACTAACGAGGAAAAAAGCGATTATGACAATGAATAAGTTCCTTCCTGTATTGGCGGTGATTGTTTGCCTTGTCTCCATGGTTCCTTTTTCCGTAGCCGCATCCGTTGCCGCGCTCCACGGGAATTACACGTTCTCATTGGGTGGGCCGGGACAATATGGAGCACAGACCGTTGTTGGCGCTATCACGTTCGATGGGGCAGGCCACATCACAGCCCTCAGTTATACGCAGACCAGCACCAATTCGAATGGCAGCACAACCACCTGCACCGGCAAGCTTGCGGCCACGGGGGCGTATACCATGGGGTCTTCGTACGATCTGGGAGCGCTTGCAATGACGGTGACGAGTTCCTGCAAGGGCCAAGGCGGCTCAGTGAAATTGGGATTGTTGGCGGCGGTGCCGGTGGGCGGAATTGCAACCGTGGTCTACCTTACTCCAGTGGCAGGCCCGAACAGCAATGGCCCCTCTGGTATGGCAACCAAACAGTGGTAGGTTCCCAGCCTGTCTTAGCTGGAAAAATGGCGGGGAGCGGTTGCACGAACAGCAACCGCAAACCACTCTCTCGGGTAGCATGTCTCGCCCGTCCGCGGTCTTTCATTCTTAGCGGCGGGGGTTTTGGGTCAGGTCAATGATCAGCCCTTTTGGACCTACGGCAAGGGCATGTCCGTCGGGGCTGATGCTGAATGCGTTGAGATTCTGGTCGGAGAGTTTCCGGCCGTCTTTCTTACCGATTTCGAGGGTGAGCGCCGTCCCGGTTGCGAGTAGCCGGTGATGGCTTCGGTCAAACGCTACGGCTGAAAAATACGCCTGGGGCGAAACCTGGGACAGCTTCCAGGTGCGGCCGCCGTCGCTGGTGGAAGCCAGGTTCGAGCCGCCCTGCTCGGGATGTTGGTAGTCGCCGCCCGCGATCACTCCGTGTTTCGCGTCACGAAAGGCAACCGAAAAAATCCCCGCTGAATCGGGACCGTGGACGATGGGTGTGTCCGCGACCGACCAGGTGTATCCATGATCCTTGGAGTGGAACACGCGCGCGACTTTGCCTCCCGTAGCGAACCAGACATTCGACATGCCTTGCACCGCGACACAGGTTCCGCTGGCCGCAAATGCGCCTTCGCCCGCGATGGCGGGAGGCAGCGCGTCGAGCGGACCGGGTCTCCAGTTTCTGCCTCCGTCATCGGTCGTGATCAACTCAAACTTCAACTGCCCGGCAACTTCCTTGCCGCGGTCTCCCTGAACCGTCACAGGATCGCCGACGGCGATGCCGTGATCACGATCCCAGAAAGCCATGCAATCGAAGAAGCCTTTGGGATTCTGGTTGGTGAATTCGAGGGTCCAGTTCTTGCCCGCATCCGTAGTTTTGTAGATGCGGGATTGCGCACCCGAACCGGCGGCAAGCAGGTAAGCGAGGTTAGCGTCGAAAGCTTCGACGTCACGGAAATCAAGCACCTCGGCACCGGGGACGTGCGCCGGCTGCCAGGAGTTGCCGCCGTCGATGGTCCGCAGATAGGTTCCATGCGTGCCGCTCGCCCAGGCGATTTTGCTCGACACCGCGCTGATGCCGCGCAGATTCTCGGTGGTGTTGGATTTCTGGGGGGCCGGGTTTTGGGCCAACAAGGAGGCAGCAAGAAGAAAGAAGAAGATGTGTCGGAGCATGTGCATGATTGTGCCAAAACCCTGGTGAACGGGTCGCCTCGAAGAGATATGCTAGTGTCGTTGGCAGTCGTTGGCAATCATCGGAAGGCGATTCTATGACCCACATTCTTCTCGAGATTTGCTGTGGTTCGATCGATGACGCGATTGAAGCGGAACGGGGTGGCGCGGAGCGGATCGAGTTGTGCTCGGCGCTTTTTCTGGGCGGGCTGACTCCTTCGATCGGCACGATTCAGGAAGCGAAGCACCGGCTGAAAATTCCGGTGATGGCGATGGTGCGTCCGCGGGGCGGCGGGTTCTGCTATACCGCAGCCGAAATGGCAACCATGGAGCGCGATACCGCGGCGGCAATCGAGAACGGCGCGGATGGAATCGTATTCGGAATTCTTCTGCCGGACGGGAGGATCGATTTGCCACGATCCAAACGCATTCGCAAGCTTGTCGGCGACCGGCAAGCCGT
The DNA here is from genome assembly GCA_963715675.1 of uncultured Acidobacteriota bacterium. Lineage (GTDB taxonomy): Bacteria > Acidobacteriota > Terriglobia > Terriglobales > Acidobacteriaceae > DASVWZ01. The sequence goes on along the minus strand of OY970265.1, from coordinate 4,121,585 downwards.
GTTTCACCGCGCCATCGATGTGACTCCCGACCCATTCGAATCGCTCGAACAACTTGTCGATCTTGGCGTGACCCGCATTCTTACCAGCGGGGCGAAGGACAGCGTTCCCGAAGGAGCGGACCTGATCCGGCAGCTGGTGGAGCGCGGCAGGGGGCGGATTGAAATCATGCCCGGCGGAGGAATTCATCCCTATCAGGTTCGCGAGGTGGTGGAGAAAACGGGGTGCAACCAAATCCATCTGACGGCTTGGAGGCCGGCGACGGATACATCGACGCACGCGAATCTCGCGGTCACCTTTGGGGGCGCGCTTTATCCTCCGGAAGATCGCTATCAGATCGTTGATCCGAAGCTGGTGCGGCAGCTCGCCACGAAATTGAAGTGAGCTTTTATTTCTCTGTGAACTCGGTCAGCACTCCGACCGTTCCGTAGTACAGCCGGATACTGCACAGCTTGGCTCCCATGTGAGCCAGCACCACTTGCACGGGCTTCACCGATTGGCTCAGGTTTCCCAGTTCCATGGGCGAGCGGGCCAAGTCCTGACTTTCGTCATATTTGCTGCCCGGGGTCACATTCTTGTTGACGATCAGGGTCCACTCTTTTTTGTTGGGAATGACGTACATGCTGAACGCGCCCACCGGAATCTGGACATTGTTGAGTACGACCGGGACCTGGGTGTACAGCGTCATGGCGGTCCCCCCGGGTTCCCAAACCTTGCCGTTCTTGGGTTCCTCTTTGCTGTTGCCAGAGGCGTTGAACTGCACGCTGATTTGATTGCCATCAGCAAAGTTGCACGATACCGTCTGGGTTGCAGAATCGGAATCCTGAGCGATGGCGATAGTGGCGAACAGCAGTAGACTGAATAGGATGGCGCAAACCACGAGCAGACGCATGGCGTAATCCTCCCCAAAACTCGGTTTCAGGCTGCTGACCTAGAAGCAGCCGCCTATGGAACGACCTATTGTACGTCGGCTGGCCGCAGAAATCAGTGATAAAACGGGTGATCCCCAACAAAACCCGGCGGAGATCCCAATAGGGCTTGGACTTCGGTGACGTTCTCGAATTCTTTCCCGGTTGCTACCGTGACAAGGCAGCAGTAAGAAAGGCTGGCTTTGATCCGATGGGGAAAATTGAGAAGTCGCCCGTGGCGTTGAAGATTCTTTACAGCGAGGCCGATCCCGAGACGGTGGCTTCGCAGGCAGTTTCCATTCAGAAAGCAGGCCACCAAGTCCAGGCCGCCGTAGGCCGGAAAGCGGTGGAAGAAGCGATCCATAAGGATCGTTATGATCTGGTAGTTCTGGGCCCAACCTTGACCCGGAACGACCGTCACCATCTTGCGTACGCCGTCAAGAAGGCCGACATCCACACCAAAGTCCTGGTGATGCACACGGACGGCGAACGCCATCCCTACGTCGATGCAAACACCGATACCGGTCGCAGCATCGAAGAAGTTGTGGCGAAAATCGCGTCGCTGGCGCCGATCAGCGCCGGAGTGGAAGGCAAGATGGCCAAAGGAGCCGGCACGGGGAGATAACGACGTTAGGAGTGCGTACCGAAAGCCTGGTACCAGAGACGAAGGGCGGCCTTGCGCCGCTCTTTTCTTTTGTTGGGTCTTCCGCCTACAATCAACCCCATCCTCAATCACCGGATTGAATTTTCTCCATGGACGATCTCACGCGGGGTAATGGGGCGGCAGACAAAAAGATCTATGTAACGTTGACGGGGTTACCTCTGTCATTCAAGCTGGAGTGGCCGTTTCACAAGTCCACCTCGGGAGCGGATTTCCACGTGTTGCACGCGGACATCCTGCTGGAGAACTCGGCCGGGCTGCATTCGCCGGTCGCGGTGAATCTTTCGGTGACGGTTCGGGAGGTGATGCCCTCGCTCGATCCGAAGGATCTGGAGGGGCCGGTTCTCAATTCGCTGCGCAAGGAAGTGGACCGGCGCCAACTGGAGTTTGTGAAGTCGGGGAAATTGGTTCCGGTACATTTCTCAAGCCGCTATTGGGACTTTAAACGCAACAAGTGGGTGTTCGGGAAGGCCAGCGATGAGGAAATCACCGTGCTGCTTTCACGAAAAGTCTACTGGCAAACCAGGTCTGGGGGCGCGGCCTGGCTGGGAGATCCCACTGAGGCCCTCTATGTTGAGACCACGGTGGCGCACTGCATGGAAATCGGCCGAAGCCTGGAACGTGAAGGACTGATCAAGCTGGAAGGCGAGTCGGCGGTGGCGACTCCGGCTCTGATGGCGCAAGGAGAGAAATTCGAAGCCGACCGGCGAGCCGCGCTGGAAGAGTTGGAGAAGAAGCACGCATTCGAGCGCGGATAGACTCGTCCGGGACTCCCGCTGCCAGAGGCCACTTCCTCGGAGCTTCTCTCCGCCCGGGCGGGTGCGGGAGCGACGCCCAGCAAGAAATGCTGCCCATGGATGCACAGGCAAAACCCCGCATACCGAATGCAATCGGATGGATTGCCGTCGGGGGATCGGTTCTCATTGCGTGCTTTTGGGCGTTCTGGGGCGCCGAAGAGGCTTTTCACGAGGGATGGTATTCGCGCAGCTTTTGGGCGAACGTCGCCATGACGCTGGTTCAGTATTTAGGGCCGATGGTGCTGTTCGTGGCGGCCGGGGCCGCGTCGGTCAGATGGCGTGCAGTTGGCGTAACGTTCCATTTCGGACTGGCGGTATTTGCGTTGTTCTTTTTTCACGGCGGTGCTGCGCCGCTACTCATCGTGTTGCCACTGATTTTGCTGTCAGGTTGTTATTGGTTTGGACGGCCCCAGCCTCAGCGTACAGCGCTTTGGCTGGTCGTAATGCTGCCATTGTTCACTGCCGTAGTCTGCGGCGCCCCTCCGGCATGGCGCGTAGCCCATCGCGTCGATGATGGGAACTATGGAATGCGGCGGATTGCGGGAAACGGGGTTGAGCTTACCTGGGCGCCGGAGGGTCCCGGCTGGCCGAACTCCGGTGCAAACTGGTTTGAAGCCGCGCGCGCCTGTAGCAACCTGGAGCAGGATGGCACGACCCTTGCTGCCGCGCCGCAGAAAACATGGAGGCTGCCGACCGCGGAAGAGTGCGTCCGGTCCATGGTCCGGCATGGCCGGAATGCAGGTGGTGTTTTGGATCCCAATGCTGCGATGAAGGCACGCTACCAGACGCAGCCCGACAAAGAGACCCCTCTATGGAATCCGCACTCGATGATTATTTATTGGTGGACCGGCACGGAGTTAAACGGCAGCCGGGCGCTACACGTTTCCTACAACGGCTGGGTCAAGGTGCTGCCTAAGACGGTTCGAGAGGGCGATCTCTCCTATCGGTGCGTGCGTCCCTAGAAACGCTTCGCCGTTACTCCGCCTTCATGGCATCGATCAGCTGATACAACTGGGTGCGGTCAACCACTTCTACGAAAGGCTTGCCCTGGGTCTTGTTGCTGACGACGTAGATGGTCGGGGTGTGGCCGATGCTGATGTTCTTGCCGAGATCCCGGTCCGCAGTGACCTGTGCGGCGAACTTGCCTTGCGGGTCGACCACAAACGGCAGGTCCACTTTGTGATCGGCGGCGAACTTCTCAGAAAAACCACGGAGATTCTCTTTGCTGATCTCCGGCTGGTGCTCGAACACGTAGTCGCGGTACTCGGTGCCCATCTGCTTGGAATGCGAGTCAAAATAACGCGCAATCACGGCCGCGTCGAACGACCACTCGTGGAAAGGCAGGGGAAAGTCGTGGAGCACGAGCGGAATCTTGTAGGTCCGGGCAGCCTCTTCGAGAAGCGGCATGGCATTGCGGCAATCGGGACACTCAAGGTCCTCAAATTCCACGATCGCGACCTTGGCGCCCTTCGGCGGCCGCAGCACGGGATTCACCGGCTCCTGGGCGAAAGCCAGGGGAACCATCACAATCAGCACAAACACGACAGACAGGGTACGGTTCTTCATATATCAGTTGGACGCGGGATTGGGCCAGCTGACTCCCCCCCGCCGATCTCTATGGTAACCCAAGCGGAAGGCCGGTGTCAGCGGGGCACGCCGCTACAGCAGTCTGAGTTGCCGGTGTTCCAGCGCCAGCAACTTTTCTTTGATCGGGAGGCCGCCGCCGTATCCGGTGAGTTTTCCATTGCTGCCGATCACACGATGGCAGGGAATCACGATGGGAATGGGGTTGGAGCCATTGGCTAAGCCAACGGCACGGGAGGCCTTGGGATTCCCGATGCGGCGGGCGAGTTCGCCGTAGGAGATTGTCGCGCCGTAGGGGATATCGCAAAGTTTGTGCCAGACCTGCAATTGGAAAGAAGTGCCCTCGGGCGCAAGCGGGAGGTGGAATTGTTCCAGTTCTCCGGCAAAATAGGCGCGCAGCTGGCGGGTCGTCTCAGCGAAGGATGCAGAATGTTCTTGCCACGCCGGATCGGGCCGCGTCGGATGGCGTCCATTCACGAACAGGATTTGGCGCAAGCCACCTTCGTCGGCAACGAGAAGCAACGAGCCTACCGGGCTGTCGATTTGGGTGTAGTGCATCTTCAGATGCTCATGGCGGCTTGGCGCCGCTTGGCCTGGATTTCAATATAGACGTTGACCAACGAAACCGCCGCCGGAGTCACCCCGGGTATGCGCGAAGCGTGGGCCAGGGTGCGAGGCCGGATCTTCAGCAGTTTCTCCTGCATTTCGCGGGACAGGCCGCTGACCGAGTGGTAGTCGAACCACTGGGGAATGGATCGCTGCTCGGCCTTTTTCAGGCGGTCGATGGCGCGCTGTTGTTGCTGGAGATAGCCTTCGTACTTGATTTCAGTCTCGACGGACTTGAGTTCATTGTGCACTTCAGAAGAAAGAACGGCCACGGATTCGCGCGGATTTGCAGGGATTTCTTCCCGGTCAAAGAATGTCGGGTCTAGCTCGCGGAGCGTGGGAACAAGGGTCTCTATTGTGACTTCGGGACGCTTGAGCAGTTGGGCTAGGGTTTGGCCGAGGGCGGAGGCAAGGTCGTTGGTCGCTCGTCGCTGGTCGTTGGCGCCTTGCAAGGAAACACCAGGTCCCCCTCGGCTCGCTACGCTCACTCGGGGCAGGCTCTCGACTGCGTTCGGCTCCGCCTCACTTCGCTCGGGATAACAAATTGGGAAAGCCTGCATCTTGTCCAGCATTGGGCCAGTGAGCTTGGTGCTCTGCAGCAACTGCTTCACCTTCGCCAGTCGCTCCTGCCTGGCCTGGAAATCGGCCCAGGCCCCGTCGCGGATCAGGCCTACGCGGCGGCCGTGCGGCGTGAGACGCCGGTCGGCGTTGTCAATCCGCAACTGCAGGCGGAATTCGGCGCGCGAGGTGAACATACGGTACGGCTCGTTCGTGCCCTTCGAAATCAGGTCGTCGATCAGGATCGCCGTATACGCTTCGGTGCGATCCAGGATCAGCGGCGGCTGGTCCTTCACTTTCAGCGCCGCATTGATTCCCGCCATCAGCCCTTGACAGGCAGCTTCTTCGTATCCGCTGGTGCCGTTGATCTGGCCGCCGAGAAACAGTCCGGCAATTTTCTTGGTTTCCAGCGTGCGCTCAAGTTCGGTGGGATCGATCGAGTCGTATTCAATGGCGTAGCCGGGGCGCATCATTTCGGCGGTTTCAAGGCCGGGAATCGTTTTCAAGATGGCAAGCTGCACCTCGACCGGCAGCGAAGTGCTCATCCCGTTGACGTAGATTTCATGGGTGTTCAAACCCTCGGGCTCAAGGAATAGCTGATGCGTGGTCTTGTCGGGGAACTTGACGATCTTATCTTCGATCGACGGGCAATAGCGCGGCCCGATCGACTGAATCTGTCCGCTATACATCGGGGAGCGATGCACGTTCTCACGAATGATGCGATGGGTTTCCGGCGTGGTCCAGGCGATGTAGCAGGGTACTTGCGAATCATGATGCGCAACACGCCTGGTCCGGAAGCTGAATGGTGTGGGATCGTCGTCGCCGGGTTGTACCGTGAAACGCGCCCAGTCGATGGTGCGGCCATCGAGGCGCGGAGGCGTGCCGGTCTTGAGGCGGCATCCGCGCAGCCCAAGCTTCTTCAAAGTCTCGCCCAGCAGGACAGCGTTTGGTTCGCCGGAGCGTCCTGCGGGATATTGTTGCTCGCCGCAGTGGATGAGGCCGTTGAGAAAGGTGCCGGTGGTGATGATGACCGCGGCAGCACCTACGGTGCGGCCGTCGCGCAAGCGAATGCCGTGGCAGGTGCGGGAGGGCAGGTCGTCGGTCGTTGGTCCCTGGTCGGTGGCAAAACCAGACTCGTCAAAGCTCCCAGCGAGCGACGAACGACCAACGACCGACGACTCTTCGACGATCAGATCCGCCACTTCGGCTTGCTTGATCTTGAGATTCGGCTGGGACTCCAGCACCTCGCGCATTTTCAGGCGATAGGCCTGCTTGTCGCATTGCGCGCGCGGAGACCAGACGGCAGGTCCGCGGGAAGTATTCAGCAAGCGAAACTGGATGCCGACCGCATCGGTAATCTCGCCCATGATGCCGCCGAGAGCATCGACTTCGCGTACCAGGTGGCCTTTGGCGATGCCGCCGACCGCCGGGTTGCAGGACATCTGCGCGATCAAGTCGACGTTGAGCGTGTAGAGAGCAGTCTTCAGCCCCATGCGGGCGGCAGCCATTGCGGCCTCGCATCCGGCATGGCCGGCGCCGACTACCACGACATCGAATTGTTCGGTGAACTGCGGCATTCGGCAGAATTCCCCACGAGGGAGTGCTTCTATTCTAGCAATTTGGGCGCGTGGCAGAGAGGCTTCAACCACAGAGGACACGGAGTACCACGAAGGAGATACGCGGGCAATGGCAGGTCGGACAACCCGGAGCTAAGGATGGTTGATATCGCTGAACACCGCTTCCTGCCATTGATCTGAAGGGAAGTACCAGTTGCTGGCGCCGGCTTCGCGGTTGTTGCCTCCGGAGCCGAAAGGTACGGTTGGGTCGCGCCAGTAATCCATGCCCATCTGCAGCAGGGCTCCCGGAGAAATTTGTACGTTGGCTTGGACGGTGCAGCCTTCGAGTTTGCCGCGGGGCAGCGCGGGACGCGGTGACGCACTCCAGAAATGCCAGATCCGATCGCCTCGCTTACCCACGGCGAGCACGACGGCGTTATTCGCCGCGTCGTTGACCAGCGGCATGGGCTCAGGCTGATTGCCCTGAAACCATGGGATGCGCCGGTAAAGACCACCGTGAATCCGCCCACTGGCGTTGATGAGCACAACATCTTTGCCGTCGGCGCGGCACGAAAGCCGCACTGACTCGACTTCTACTGTGGCCGATTCGTACCCGGGAGCCCGCGTGTCCGCGATCGCGATCCCCCAGAGCATAACGGAACTGAATTCTGCGGGCTTCGGGGCCGGATTCACATATCCGGTCTTGAATCGGACTTCAGCCGGAATCCGCGGATCCGCGTTTTGCACCCCGGCAAACGGACCGGCGACAAACACCATCAGACCCAGCAGCAGCCAGCCGCGAGAGAGCATCCTTAATCATTATCAAAGCCAACCCTGCGATACATAGCAAAACCCAATCAAAACGGCCGTCAAGTCCCAAAAGCGGAATTCAACAATCCGACAGTTGCTACCTTCCTCCCGCCCTCGTATATTATTCTTGCCACGCAAGGGGGTGTCATGACGACGCAAGAATTCTTTGAACAACTGGACGCGCGCATCGCAAAGTACGATCTGCTCTGCCATCCGTTCTACAAGGCATGGACGGCAGGCGAGCTCACGCGCGACGATCTGCGGGAGTATGCGCAGGATTATTACCATCATGTGGAAGCTTTTCCCACGTACCTGGCGGAGCTGGGCATTCGTCTGGAGGAAGGCGAGATGCGCAAAGCCGTGCTAGCTAATATGTCTGACGAGCGAGGCGTGGAGGATGCGTTCGGTGACCCGTCGCCTGCCCACGCCGAATTGTGGCTGGACTTCGCCGAAGGCATGGGTTCGCGGCGCAACCTGAGCGGACAGGCTCCACTGAAAGAAGTGCACGGGTTGGTGGAATTCTTTCATCGAGTGGCCAGCGACGGAACTCCCGAGGAAGCGCTGGCCGCGTTTTATGCCTACGAGTCGCAGGTGCCGCGCGTGGCCAAAGAGAAGGCTCGCGGATTGCGCGAACGGTATGGAGCGGATGAGCGCACTACGACGTACTTCACCTTGCACACCACGGCGGATGTTTACCATTCGCAGGTGTGGCGGCAGCAGCTTGGCAAGCGGGTCAAGGCCCATCCGGAAACCGCCAAGAAGGCATTAGTAGCCGGAGAGAATGCGGCGAAGGCGCTGTGGCATGCGCTGGATGGGATTGAAGCGCGGCGCATGGCGAAGGTGGCTGCGTAAGGTTCAGCAGGGTTAACCACAAAGCGCGCACGGGGGTAGTGTCCTAATTTGAACTGTTCACGCTTGCAGACTGGCATGAATCGTGCTCCGAATCCACTCTGAGACGTTTTGGTTGCTGGCCTTCGCCCGTACAGCAATAGCTTTCAGATCGTCTGCCGTGAAGCGTACAGGCACGATCCTGCCCTTTGCTTCGCCCCTCGGTAGCTTGGGTCGTCCGATTTTAGCTTTCTTCTGCGCCAAGGTTCCTCGTCTCTTGCAAGATCGCGGCCCTTACTGCGTCTTGGGCTGATTTGATCGGATGCAGATGCAACACCGTAACGTGCCGAATAGGTTTCTGAGGGTCATCCGTTTCGTGTGCCCATGCGTAAACCCTGTGCGCCGTAGCGTGCCCTGTTAACTCGAATACCTCAACAATGCCATCCCACACTGTCTGCCCCTGAAAGACTTCTTTCACTGGCACGCTTTCAAGGTGTGTAGCTTCCACGCCATGCAGCCTGCGGATTACGTCCTGTAATTCCTGGATATAGCTCATACTGCCGCGTCCACTAGATCACCGACCGTCAGAAAGTCGCGCTCAACTCCCGCAGCCATCGCAGGAGTGCAGCGCAGGGTGTTGTGACGCTTCACGAGGTTGTAATAGGCGAAGTGAAGGGCCACGGCAGCCTTGAAGTTATCCAGCTTCTTGCTGAATGCCAGCGTCAGGCGCGAAAGCCGTTTCACATGCAGTCGCGTGGTGGCGTTCAGGCGCTCGACGTGGCTAGTCGAAACCAAATCCATCTCCGGGACACCACTGATGGGCCTGCGGACGGCAGACGCGAAATGTGGAGCGCTGTACTTGCGCTCTGGATGCTGCGCAGTGTCGTGAACGTAAACCTTCACGCACTGGCCGTAATCCACGTCAGCACCGAAGGCCTGCTCTACCGCTTCACCATAGGAGTGCATGGCATCCGTAGAGATTTGAACCCGGTTGCGAACACGATTAGCAACGTCCTTAACAAACTCCGTGGTGGTGACGATGTTGCGCTTCCCCACCTTAAACGATGGCACTAGCTTTGTCTCGGAGTCAATCGCACAGAATGTCCAAACGTCGCCCAGTTCGTCACTATCGTCAACCGAGCAGTGACGCTCCTTTTTCCCGATGAATCCCCATATCTCATCGAATTGCAGGTAGCGACAGCCCAAGTCTTGCATCTTGGAGTCCAGCAGCATTTCACAGCCCTGCCCGACCTTCACGCCTAGCCGCATGATCGTATCGCGATGAACGCCCGTCAGACGCTCGATTGAACGGATGCTAGAACCTTCTGCCAATGCCCCGATTATCGCGATTTGCTTGTCGGTATTGAGTACGTTTGCCATGTTATTACTGTATTACAATATATAGTTCTTGTCAAGTGTTTTCGTGTTACAATAACATTTTCCCAAGAGATCGCGAGGCATCGACAAACTGGAGGCCATAATGAGCGATACAAAACCCACAGATAGCCAGAAGCAGTCCGATCAGGGAGGCTTGGATAGCTCCGTCTTTGCCAAGACCACAGATCAGACACAAATACCCAGCGCCGAAGAAACAACATGCGCAACACAGCAGCAAGTAACCCAGCCCATGACGCAATCTTGGAGAGGCTGGGAGTATATGAAGCAGGGATGGACGACGGTCAAGAGTCCTGAGTCCACTAATCTCATAATGGCCGTTGCTACAGTAGTGATAGCTATTTTCACTGCGCTCACTTTTTGGCTGGTTTTGGGCGGTTCTCAGGACACCAGAAGGCTTATTACTACGGCTGAAACTCAAGCACGCGCTGCCGATGAAATATCTAGTGCAGCTGACGATTTTACGGACAGCGCCTACTGGATGGAGCAGCACATGGATGATGCCGCCTCTGCTATGCAGGACAGTGTTGATACTGCCAGCGAAAACACTAGGGTTACTATCAAAAATGCTCAAATTGCATTCCGAGATGAACAGCGAGCTTGGGTTGGGGTAGAAAGTATTAAACTCACCAAATTTGAGCCTGGCAAATCTCCAAGGGTTGAAGTGATATTGTTTAATAGCGGAAAAACTCCCGCCATTAAAACCCACGCTAGCAGCGGGTACTTGCTGTCCCCCACCGCAGTATCTGAACCTTCGCCACTGCTTATCCAAGTCATGGAGCAGGAATTGCCGGTGAATCCTCGAAATAGTGTTCCGCCTCAAGGAAGACTTAATGACATAGTCGGGGACATAGGCGAACAAGGTCAACTTGGGCAATCCCTTGCGTCCCAGCACGAGTCCGGCATTGCCAAGGTAATTGCCAACTATGACCATATCGTGGGGAAAGAACTCATCCTTTATTTTTATGGCGAATTTCAATATCTCGACATCAACAAAAGAAGCCATACCACTCAATTCTGTGCGTTCTTGGCTAAGCCGGAAACGAAGGAGATGCAATTCTGTGAGGGGTTTAATGAACTGAATTAGCACTACCAACGCCAGATACAGCAACATTGAGCCGAATTTGACCGTGGATTTCAAATTAGGACACCACCCGCACGGGTTCAGGAAGGTAACCGAGCCAGTGATTCGATAGAATCATTGGCTCTTTTCTATCTGCACGAGAGATATAATTTGCGCGTCATGTTTGCTGTCATTGTGCTCGCCCTTGGCTTGGCGCAGTCCGCCGGGAGCGGGCAGCCGCAATCTGAAACACCCGCTACGACAACCAGCGCCAAGCTCTCCAGCTCCGACGTGTCCCAATTACAAGGCAAGGCAGAAGCCGGTGATGCGGATGCTCAACTGGCGCTCGGGAGGGCTTATCAAGATGGAAATGCGGTTCCGCAGAACGATGAACTTGCCGTGAAGTGGTACAGAAAAGCGGCGGAACTGGGGAACGCGGCAGCGCAAAACAATCTCGGCATAATGTACCGGCTCGGCAGCGGTGTCGAAAAGAACAAAGAAGAAGCAGTAAGCTGGTACCGCAAAGCCGCCCGCCAGAACTACCCCTCCGCCATGTTCAACCTGGGGACCGCATATTACAACGGCGACGGGGTGGCCGTTGACGACGTTATGTCCTATGCGTGGTTCTGCCTCGCGCAAGAAAAGGGAAGCAAGAGCGCCGATGATGCAGTCCGAAGGATGAGCGCTGAGCTATCGCCGGGCCAAAGATTAGACGCTCTCATCAAAACAGCTGAGTTGTACAAGAAGGGAGAGGAACTCCCCCAGAACGACAGCAAGGCCGCCAATTGGTATCGCACAGCGGCGGCTAACGGGAGCGCGTCAGCCGCTGTTGAACTGGCGATCATGCTAACTCGTGGGCAAGGCGTCGCCCAGGACTATGCTGAAGGGCGCCATTGGTGCGAGACCGCGGCTAAGGCCAACTATGCGCCGGGCGCATATTGTATGGGGTTGCTTTGCAAGGACGGCTTGGGCGGGACTAAAGATCCAAGGGAAGCCGTTAAATGGTTCGGTCGAGCCGCGGATCTTGGACACTGGCGCGCCATGCTTGCCTTGGGAGAAATGTACTGGAGAGGCATCGGTGTCAAGCCTGATAAGGAAACTGCCTACAAGTGGATTTACCTCGCAGCGAGTTCTGGGATTCCGGGAGCCAAACAAGATCAGGAAGCACTCGAGAAGGAAATGAACCGAAAGCAGGTAGACGAGGCGAAAGCCATTGCAGTTCGGTGGGCCATCGGTCGGGGGCTCATGAGCATCAGCAAATCTCCAGAGTGACCACTCCCTGGCCAGTTGCGCTGAAGCGCGATAGATCCGGCCAGTGATTCGATAAAATCATTGGCTCTTTTCTATATCAGCAAAAATGTTCCTTACCTCGGCAAGCATCTACCACTGGGCGCGGGGGGTTAGCAGGGATGACTCCATCACCCCCGCCATTCTGATTCTGGTTTTCGTCGTCCTGCCGATAGTGAGCGTTCGCGGTTACTACCAGTTGAGATCGGGCAAGCCCCTGCCTCCCAAGGAGAAGCGTTTCTCTGGAACGGTCGTAGGACAGTTGGTTGTGCTGTTGCCGGCGATGGCATCGGCCAGATCCCAGGGCCTTGAGCTCTGGCCGCTGAGGTTCCCGACTTTGTGGCAGTGGCTAGTCGGCGCTTTCACTTTGACCGCCCTCCTCCTCTGGATATGCCACTTGTGGAGAGCCAAGCTCAGAGCCATGGCTGATCAGGCTCGTCTCCATCTGCCTGAGAATCCCGAACAACTCAGGTACTGGGTTCTTGTTTCTTTAATGGCCGGGGCCGCAGAGGAGTATGTCTATCGTGGGGTTGTTTATGCGGCAGTCGTCAGCCTAACCGGCAAAGCATTTTCAGCCACACTCATTTGCGCAGTGGCGTTTGGGGCGGCCCATCTGTCCTTCGGGCTGCGAAGCTCCGTGTGGACAGCGCTTTCCGGTGTGCTACTCCAGACCCTGGTGCTCTGGACTGGTGCGTTGTACCTTTCCATCGCCTTGCACGTCACTTATGACTTGATGGTCGGCATCGTAGCGATGCGCATATTGATGAGAGGGCATCTGCCACAATTCGCCCCTGCAGAGCCGGCTTCCTTGAAGGAGATTTAGACTTATGGCGAAAGCAATGCCCATCGGTGCGCGGGGAACGACCGAGGAGACGGTCGCGTTCGAGCATACCCTGACCGCGCATCATCCGGAATTGCCGCCGGTGTATTCCACTCCGGACATGATCCGGCTGATGGAAACGGCGGCGTTTCACGCGCTGCAGCCTTACTGCGAAGGTGACGAAATCACGGTCGGAACCGCGATTCATGTTGAGCATCGTGCCGCCAGCGGGATTGGCGCAAAGATCCGCGCCGAGGCGGTTCTGGAATCCTTCGACGGCCGCTTTTACACAGTGCGCGTAACGGCGTGGGATGATGTTCAGGAAATTGGGCGAGGAACGATCGGACGGGCGGTGGTGAGCGTGGGGAAATTCCTGGAGAAAATGAAGAAGAAACCTGGTAGCTAGGGGCTGGGAGCTGGGGAAAACTTGTTCAGAGCGGCTTATGGCGAATACTGACAAACAGAAAGCCAAGGCGACCGCCTTCCGTGCCATGCACCGGGGGCAGAAGATTCTCGTGCTTCCCAACGTCTGGGACGTGGCCAGCGCGCGGATTGTCGAAGAGGCGGGGTTCGCAGCCATTGCCACGACCAGCGCAGGGATCGCATTCTCGCTGGGATATCCCGATGGGGAGAAAATTTCGCGCGAAGAGATGCTGGCCCGCATTGCAAGAATTGCCCGCGCGGTCAAGGTTCCGGTGACCGCAGACGTCGAAGCGGGATACGGCGACAAGCCCGAGGATGCAGGCCGTACCGCGCGGGAAGTAATCGAAGCGGGTGCGGTGGGGATGAACCTGGAAGACGGGACGAATGATCCCGGCAATCCTCTGGCGGATCTGCAACTGCAACTTGAGAAGATCCGTGCGGTACGTGAGGCGGCAATGAAGTCGGGTGTGCTGTTGGTGCTGAATGCGCGCACCGACGTTTATCTGGCGCAGGTCGGCGCCCCTGAAAAGCGATACGACGAGACGCTGCGCCGTTTGCTGGCATACCGGGACGCGGGTGCGGATTGCGTGTTTGCGCCCGGCATGCGCGACCCGGAAACGATTGCACGGCTGGTCAAGGATGTGCAATGTCCGCTGAATATTCTGGCCGGGCCGGGATCGCCCTCGGTGCCGGCACTGGAAAAGCTGGGCGTGGCACGGGTGAGTCTGGGATCGGGTCCGGTCCGGGCGACCCTGAGTCTGCTGAGAAGGGTGGCAGAAGAGTTGAAGGCTCAGGGGACGTATGGGGCGCTGGAGGGAGCGATTCCGCATGAGGACGTAAATCGGATGCTTGAGTGACTTCAGGCCGATAAACTCCGGTCCAAGAGACGGCAACCGGGTGTAGAATGTTGCTGGTCGCGAAGTTCGGCCGATGGATTCACCTCGTGGATGATTGGATTTACACCTGGGTCAGACCGAACTCGGCCGAGGTGCCTTATGCGTCGTCCTACTCTTCTTGCGCTAGTGTCTTTGTTTGTTTTCCAGCAGATTGCACTGTCCCAGTTCTCACCGCTCGTCGGCCGGGCCATCATCCCCTCCAGCAGCATCCAGCAGCCCGAGGATGTCGGCCTACGGGCTCATACCAACTTTGTGATTTTGGTTCGCTCCGACGGCTTTCCCGGATCGAACTCGCCCTCGGGTGAAACTCCCGCGTCGCTCGCCTGCGTCTATAAGTTGACCAAGCAAGTCAAAGGCTGCCCGATCTCAGGCACGACGAAGAATCCCACCGGCGGCGCCAAGACCATTGCCGTGGTGAGCGCGTATGACAATCCCGATGCGGCCACGGACCTGGCAACCTTCTCAACCCAGTTCGGGCTGCCGACAGCAGATTTCGAACAGGTGTACGCCGATGGTAGCCAACCGCCGAACGACCCGGGCGGATGGTCCCTGGAAGAAGCACTGGACATCGAGTGGGCGCACGGCATGGCGCCGAAAGCCAAGATTTATCTGGTGGAGGCAGCGTCGAACAGCTTCGCCGATCTTCTACAGGCAGAGTCCGTGGCCAGCAAGCTGGTGGCGGCGGCCGGTGGCGGGGAAGTTTCCAATAGTTGGGGCGGCTCCGAATTCACCGGCGAGCAGGCAGACGACAAATATTTCAAGAAGAAGGGTGTCGTCTATTTTGCCTCGTCGGGCGGCACTTATGGCGACTTGATCTACCCGGGGACGTCACCCTATGTGGTGTCGGTGGGCAGCACCACGGTCAATCGCAATGCTTCGGGCGACTTTACGGGTGAGAGCGGCTGCTGCTCTGGCGGCGACAGCGCCTATGAACCCCGGCCAGCCTACCAGGACATCATTCAGAAGATCGTGGGCACCTGGCGTGGCACTCCGGACTTCTCCTTCGACGCCGGCCCGACGAGCGGCGTGTCCGTCTACGACGCTGACGGAGGCTATGGCTGGCTGGTTCTTACCGGCACCAGTGTGTCGGCTCCATCGCTGGCGGGCATCGTGAACGCTGCCGGTCGTTTCTCGAAGTCGACCAACTCCGAGCTCACCAAGATCTACCAGGAATACGGAAATCAGAAGGAATATCATCAGTTCTTTCGTGATATCACCAAGGGCAACGGATGCACGAAAGGCTGGGATTTCTGCTCCGGCGTGGGGAGCGATTTGACTTACAAGGGGAAGTAGCCTTTGGGCGCGAGGACTCGAATCGGGGGTACGCACCAGCGGGAGATCGTCTATTCAACGCAGATCATTCCTGAAAGGCGCGGGAGTTGTCACCGTCGCAGTGGTGGGCGGCGGAGTCTGGCGGGCCTACGACCAGGGTGTCTTCAGCGTTGGTGAAGGGCCGGCTTACGAACCCTGGAAGGATTGGCGCAAGGATGCGAATGAAGGGCCCCTGGCGCTGGTGCGCGCCGCGATCCTGGCGGCCAGCCCGCACAACACGCAGCCGTGGCTTTTCAAGGTAACCAATTCGTCGATTGATTTGCACATCGACACCAACCGAAATGTCGGGGCGCTTGATCCTTATTTGCGAGAAGAGCACATCGGGATGGGCTGTGCACTCGAGAACCTGATGCTGGCCGCGGCGGCCAATGGCTATCAAGCTACCCTTACGTTATTTCCGGGAAAGCTCGGACCGATTCCCGCCGACCCGAAGCCGGAACTGCTGGCGCGCGTGGATCTGGCGGCTGGCAAGCGCGAGGCAAACGAGTTATACAACACGATCCCGCGGCGCCACACGAATCGCGCTGCCTACCAACCGCAGAAGCCGCTGCCGCCCGAGTTCGTCGATGCTCTGAACCGCCTGGCAAGGGACGAATCCGAGGTCAAGATTTTTCTCTTTACGGCGGAAGCCGAACGCAGGAAGATCGTGGAAATCAGCTCAGCAGCGAACTCGGAGATCTATTCCGACCCAGAAGTGGTTCGTGGCAGTGAGCGCTGGATTCGCATCCACTGGAGCGAGGTGCAGAAATTTCGCGATGGTCTTTCGATTGATGCTTTTGGGTTGCCCCCCATCGCGACTGGAATCGCCAAGATGATGCCCTTGTGGATGTTGAAATGGGCTGGTCCCAAGGGCGCGGACAACGGATATTCGCACCTGATGCTGAGTGCGCCGCTGATTGGCATTATCGCGGCGCATGACCGCTATGCCCGGGTACATTGTCTGCTGGCGGGTCGAATGTGGCAGCGGGCGCATTTGCTGGCAACCGCCCGCGGCGTGGCTGGTCGTCCCTGCAATGAGGCGGTGGAAATGATTGATCATGAAAAGGCGCGGGGAAAACCGGCGAAACGGGCGGTCATGCTTGCCGAAATCTTGGGCGATAGCACGTGGCAGCCGACGTTTGTTTTTTATATGGGCTATCCGACATGGCCAGCCCACGCCAGCCCGCGGCGGCCGATTGAGAATGTGGTTCTTTGACTCACCTGGCGTTTTGAACCAGCAACAAATCCGGATGTAACATGTTCCCGTGCAGGGTCTGGCCCAGATCGTTCTCGAATACATTCGTAAACATGCGCTGCTGCACGCGGGAGACCGCGTCGGGGTTGCGGTTTCGGGAGGGGCGGACTCGGTTGCACTGCTGCGTTTGCTGCTCGACCTGCGTCGTGAGATCGGCATTGTCCTCTCAGTCGTACACTTCAATCACAAGCTGCGCGGAGAGGAATCCGACGAAGACGAGCATTTCGTGGCCGAGCTGGCGCAAACCCACAATCTGGAGTTTCACTGCCAGAGCGGGGACGTAAAAGAGCGAGCCGCGGCGAAACATTTGAGCCTGGAGACGGCTGCCCGCGCGACGCGCTACGAATGTTTTCGCCGGCTGCTGAGAAAAGGCGTTGTGAACCGGATCGCGACCGGGCACACCCTGGATGATCAGGCGGAGACGGTTCTGCTGCGAGTCGTTCGCGGCGCCGGCACCCGCGGACTGGCTGGGATCTATCCGAAGTTGCTGGTTTCTCCAGAAAGTGGCGGGACGTCAGGGCGTGGGGGCTGGCCGGGTGCGATCGTGCGGCCCCTTCTTGGAGTGCGCCGATGCCAGCTTGAAGCCTTTCTGAACGAAGTGAGCCAAGGCTGGCGGGAAGACCGCAGCAACCGCGATCTGCGTCATGCCCGAAACCGCGTGCGGCATGGCATTCTGCCCAGGCTGGAACGGCACCTGAATCCAGCAGCGCGGGAAGCGCTGGCGGAAACCGCCGAACTGGCGCGCGCCGAGGAGGAGTATTGGCAAAAGGAAACGTCCAGGCTGCTGCCGGATTGCTGGGCATCCACGGAGCGGAGATCAGGCCCTGACCGCTCCCGAGGGGGCAGTCGCAGGACGGACGCCGCCGACGTCGGTGGACAACTGAAGACTGCAGAGCTTACTGCCTTGCCCTTGGCCTTACAGCGGCGCATCATTCGAGCGGCTGCTGAGAACCTCGGATTTCGGCTGGAATTTCGCCAGGTCGAAGAGATTCTGGCTCTGGCAGATCACGCGGCGGGCGGGGCGGTGGTGCTCCCCGGTGGTTGGATAGCGAGGCGCGATAAGGGCGGGCTGCGTTTGGAGGCCGCGGGCACTACAGCCGAGGCAGTTAGCTATGAATATTCGCTGGCTGTCCCAGGATGGATCGATGTTCCGGAAATCAGCTCGCGTTTTGAGGCGGTCGTCGTCGACCGGAGCTCCCTGGAGGGTCGGGATCGGGAGCAGTTGCTGGATCTGGCCGGGCTGGATCGCGGGTTGCAGGTTCGCAACTGGCGGGCAGGGGATCGTTTCTGGCCGTCCCATACGCGGGGACCGAAAAAGGTGAAAGAGCTGCTTGCGGACAAGCATGTGTCTGGGCAACAACGGAGGCTCTGGCCGGTGGTCGTGCGTGGTTCGGAGTTGGTTTGGATGCGGGGATTTCCCACTCCGCAAAGGCTACAGCCCGCGCCGGGCGCCAAACAGCTTCTGGCCGTGCGGGAAAGGCCGCTAACGCCTTAGCCGGAAAGCGGTTAACTCAGGTGCATTTAACCCAGACAGGGAAGGCCCCTTGGCCGTACAATTTGGCCATAGAGGTACGCGCCATGATGAAACCACCCACAAAGATGCAGCAGCTGCACACGCTGATCCCGGCCGAGCAGATCCAGAAACGGATCCGGGAGATGGCCCGGCAAATCTCCGACGACTACCAAGGCAAGACCATCCACGCACTGGCCCTGCTGGAAAACGGATTTGTCTTCATGGCCGACCTGGTAAGAGCCCTGGAGGTGCCGGTCACCTGCCAGTTCATCAAGCCGCAGTACCGCCAGGAAGGGGGTAACCCGGAAGGCTGCCTCGAAATATTCTTCAGCCAGGATGCCGATATTCGAGATAAGCACGTCTTATTGATTGAGGGAGTGATGCACTCCGGCGTGACCACCGAGTTCCTGGTCAGCGATCTGCGGGCGCGGGGAGCGGCATCGGTGAAGGTAGCCACGTTGCTGGACCGGCAGTCGGCGCGGCGGGTTCAACTGCAGCCGGATTATTTCGGCTTCCTGGTGGACGACGCCTTTGTGATGGGATACGGGTTAGGCTCGCCCGAACAAACGCAGCGCAACTTGCCTTACCTGGCGGTCGCAAGCTGAAGTGTGGTCGTGACTTAAGTTACGCCAGCAACGGCCTCCATAGAATCGCAAGAAGGGGTAGAATATGAGAGCTGACGATTTACTTCGACGTTCCCCCGCGGCGGACATCTAATTGGATTGGGAGACTCCGGCATGGATGTGGGAGAAGCGTTACTTTTACAGGAGTTAGCTAGGTGAATTCGACGGTGAAAACGGTAGTTTTTTGGCTGGTGATTGTGCTCTCGGCTTTCCTGCTATGGGAGGTCGTGAAGCAAGGCAGCGCGGGACCGAAAGAGAAGGAAATCAACTTCTCGCAGTTCATGACGGATGTGGACCAGGGGAACGTAAAAGAGGTCACCATCACCGGCATGGAGGTTCGTGGCAAGTTCACGAACGACAGCTCCCCGTTCCATACAACGGCACCCGCCAGCTA
Organism: uncultured Acidobacteriota bacterium; assembly: GCA_963715675.1. GTDB lineage: Bacteria > Acidobacteriota > Terriglobia > Terriglobales > Acidobacteriaceae > DASVWZ01. Next base: position 4,102,299 of record OY970265.1, on the reverse strand, counting down.
CCCCCAGATGATTGACACGCTGCGGAACAAGGGCGTTCAGATCGTATTTCGCGACATCAGTAATGGAAGCTGGCCGAGCTGGCTGCTGAATTTTGCGCCGCTTATTCTGCTGGCTGCCCTGTGGTTTTTCATGATCCGCCAGATGCAAACCGGCGGGAACAAGGCTTTGTCGTTTGGCAAGAGCCGGGCGCGGTTGCTCTCTATGCAGCAGAAGAAGGTCACGTTTAAGGACGTGGCTGGTGTGGATGAAGCTAAGGAAGAACTCAAGGAAATCATCGAGTTCTTGCGGGAAGCGCAGAAATTCCAGAAGCTGGGCGGAAGAATTCCCAAAGGCGTACTGCTGGTGGGACCTCCGGGGACGGGCAAGACTTTGCTGGCCCGAGCGGTTGCCGGGGAGGCGAACGTTCCGTTCTTCTCGATCTCCGGTTCCGACTTCGTGGAAATGTTTGTGGGCGTGGGCGCGAGCCGGGTTCGCGACTTGTTCGAACAGGGCAAGAAGAACGCTCCTTGCATCATTTTCATCGATGAAATCGACGCCGTTGGACGTCACCGCGGTGCGGGATTGGGCGGCGGCCATGACGAGCGCGAGCAGACTTTGAACCAGTTGCTGGTTGAGATGGATGGCTTCGAGTCAAACGAAGGCGTCATCCTGATGGCAGCCACGAACCGGCCCGACGTGCTGGATCCAGCGTTGCTGCGTCCGGGACGCTTCGATCGCCGGGTGGTGGTGAGCCGGCCCGATGTTCGCGGCCGGGAAGAGATTCTTCGAGTCCACACCCGCAAGATTCCTGTCGCCGATGACGTCGCTCTTCAGGTGTTGGCGCGCGGCACGCCGGGCTTCTCCGGAGCGGACTTGGCCAATATGGTGAACGAAGCGGCGTTGGCCGCGGCACGCCAGAATCGCAAGGCGGTGCTCATGTACGACTTCGAACTGGCCAAAGATAAGGTCCTGATGGGCGTGGAGCGCAAATCGCTGCTGCTCTCCGAAGAAGAAAAGAAAGTCACCGCTTATCACGAAGCGGGGCACGCGCTGGTGGCGGCCAAGCTGCCGAATTCCGATCCGTTGCACAAAGTCACCATCATCCCGCGCGGCATGGCGCTGGGCGTGACCATGCAGTTGCCCATTGACGACAAGCATAACTACACCAAGGAATATCTGGAGACCGAGATTGCCATCATGATGGGTGGCCGCCTGGCCGAAGAGATTTTCCTGTCGCAGATGAGCACCGGTGCGGGGAATGACATCGAGCGGGCCACCGAACTGGCGCGCAAGATGGTCTGTGAGTTCGGCATGAGCGCGCTCGGCCCGCTGACCTTCGGCAAGAAAGAAGAGCAGATTTTCCTGGGCCGCGAAATCGCGCAGCACCGCGACTATAGCGAAGCCACCGCGATCAAGATCGATGAGGAGGTGCGCCGCATCATTTCGCAAGGCTACGATACGGCGAAGAACATCCTGGGCGGGAACCACGATACGCTGGTGCGGATCGCGATGGCGCTACTGGAACGGGAAGTGCTCGATGCCAACGAGATCAAGATGCTGATTGAAGGGCAGGAATTGCCGAAGATCACTCCCCCGCCTAAGGCTGACGACGGCGTGCAGCAGGTGCTGAAGCCGGAAGCACGTCCGGGAATCGCCAAGAGCGGAGAAAGCCCAGCGCGGGCATAGGAACAGGTCTTGGATTTGGAGGGCGGCCCGAGTGGCCGCCCTTAGTTTTTGACCGTGCCGGCTTACCCCTGCACTCGCTGGGCCGCGGTGTATCCACGATGGATCGCATACAGCGCGTATGCGTGGAAGCCGACGCTGAGAAAGTCCCGCGCACTCAGCAGGAGCACGCCGTCCAACAGATAGAGCCCCATCCCGACCATGAAAGCCCATTTTTGCGCTTTGCAGGCAAAGTAGCCGAATAGTACGAAAACTCCGGCGACGAAGCCGTTGATGATGAGGTCCAGAACGCTGCCTGCGGTGCCGATGCGCTTGGCCATCGCGTCCACCACGGATGTGATCCCCAAGCCGACGACGAAGTGGAAATTGCCCCCGAAAATCACCACCATGGAGTTGATCATCGAAAGGCCAGCGATCCAATAAAACCACTTGGCGCCGATACGGGTGCGGGCGGCGGCAACCATCCGGGAAACTGCGATTTGCTGGTCTTCCTGCGCCAAGCGCTCGCTTGATTGCGCCGGGGCGGTACCTGCGCTTGCCATAAGGTCTCCTTAGGTTCCAAGCGAGGGATGCCTCGTCCTTCGGCGGACGGAGGCTGGCTGGAATTTCAGTTAGCGTACGACCGGCGTTTGGGCCGGGCTAGGTACCGACGGTACATGCCCGGTACGCCCGTTTCAGAGCGTCTTTCCGTTTTTCCGTTAGGCAGCTGGAGTGCTCACGTCCGGGTCTGAAGCTGATCGTTGCCGGCCTTACCCGTTGACTCTGGCCATCATGCGTTCTGGATGGCGCTTGCCTGAGGTTGCCCCGTTTGAAGGACTCCTGCTAAGAAAAATAGAAGCGTGATGAGCCGCGAATTGATCCAAGTCGCTAAGTCCCAGATGCTAATGCCGCGCGGTTCGAATCAGGGTAAACCATGAGCCATGTTGCAAACTGGTTTGAGAGAACGTTCGAGTTCTCGTTCCCGGTGGAGTTGTATCCCAATCTGTGTGCCCGCTTGCGGGGAACTCCAGCGCGATTGGAGGAACTTCTTCAAGGCTGCGCGGCGACACGGCTGGTATACAAGCCCGAGGGCAAGTGGTCAATTCAGGAGCACGCTGGACATCTGCTGGACTTGGAGCCTCTTTGGATGGCGCGGGGGGATGACTATGTGGCGGACAGACCGCAGCTCACAGCAGCTGACTTAAGCAACAAGAGGACAGATGTTGCTAATCACAATGCGCGCGAGACCAGCGAAATTCTGACTGGATTTCGGGTTGCACGGATGCGGCTGGTGGACCGAGTACAGCACCTTGATGCGGGAATGTTTACACGGTCGATCCCGCATCCGCGACTCCAACAACCCATGCGCCTGGTGGACCATCTTTACTTCGTGGCCGAACACGACGATCATCACCTGGCGCGAATGTGGGAGCTGATCGAGACGGGCTAATTTTCAGTGACCCGGATGAGCGGTTTGGATCCTAGCAGCACTTCGCCGATCTCAACGGCGGGAATTCCTGCGGCGTTGAGCGCTCGGTTGAGTTCCGCCGCATGCTCTGGCGCGACCGAGATCAGCAATCCGCCGGCAGTTTGCGGATCGAAGAGAATCGTCTTGATCTCATCGCTGATTCCGCCCTCATAACTCATCACACATTCGGCGAACTCGCGGTTCGCTTTCAGCCCTCCGGGAATATGGCCGGCACGAACGCAATCGAGGGCACCTTGGAGCAGAGGAATTCGGCTGGCATATAGGCGCAACGAAACATTTGAGGCCAGGGCGAGTTCGCGCGCGTGGCCGATCAAGCCGAAGCCGGTGATGTCGGTCATGGCGTGAATCGAGAAACCGTCCTGGGTCCCTTCGCTCCGCTCAGGGCAGGCTAAGAACGGTCGTTGGTCGTTGGCTGTCGGCCTTCGCTCCGCTCGGATGGGTGGAACACCCGTCCCTACGTGAGCGGTGGCGATTACTTCGGCTGCAGTTTTGTTCAATGTCGTCATGGAAGCTACGACTGCATCAATCCAAGCTTGTTTCGCAACCCCTTTCTTGATCGCCGTCGAAATCACGCCAGTGCCTAGCGCTTTGGTAAACAGCAGGCGATCCCCGGGCTTCGCGCCTGCGTTCGTGAGCACTCTGCCGGGATCAATCAGCCCCGTCACCGCGTATCCGAACTTGGTTTCTTCGTCGCGAATGCTGTGGCCGCCGATCACCGTGCATCCGGCTTCGATCATCTTCGACAATCCTCCGGCCAGGATTCGCTCCAGAATCGCGAGGTCCGCCTTGTCGGGAAAGCAAACCAGGGCGAGTGATGTAATCGGGCGACCGCCCATGGCGTAGACGTCACTCAGCGCATTCGTTGCGGCAATCTGGCCGAAGGTGTAGGGATCGTCGACGATGGGCGTAAAGAAATCGACGGTCTGCACCAGGGCGGTCGCCGGCCCGAGTTGATACACTCCGGCGTCGTCGGCGTGATCGAAGCCGACTAGAACGTTCGGGTCCTGTTGCCGGGCTAATTTCCCAAGCACCGCGTCCAGCGCCGCCGGACTCAGCTTGGAAGCTCAACCCGCGGCTTTTACCGACTCCGTCAGCCGAAATGGCTTGGTCTCAGGCATGAGCCATTCTAACCACAAAAAGCGGACCAGGGATTTCCCGCGCGGATCTCACGGATTAAGAAAAACAAGAATAGATCAATCTGTGGAAATCCGCGCAGATCCGTGGCAGACTTGTGGGGCTACTTCAGCGTCACGCCGGTGACTTGCAGCTCGGGGTATGCCTGATTCCAGTCGGTAGTGACATGCTCGAAGGTCAGGCGGAACTGCTTGTTCTGGCCGGGCGCGAGCGGCGAAGTGTGGAGATCAACCGCGTCCGGGTAGGGTCCCCCGGTCTGCAACACCAGAAGCGGCACATCTTCCGCCTGGGCGATCTCGTTCATTGAATTCCTGAAGATCACGTGCACAACCGCATGGGTCACGGTCTGATTGCCGGCGTTGGTGACGGTTCCGTCGATGTAGGTGACGCTGGCGCCGACGAAGTTCTCCGCCGCGCTCATCTTGATGTTCGATAACTGCAAATTGGCTGCGTACGGATGCGGCGGGGCCTGGCCTTTGTGCTTCCCCAGCGAGAGCAGCGCCAGCCCGCTGATAAGAGCAACCACGAGCACTACTCCAATGAGAACCGGCCGCGCATGGGATTCCTGCTGCTCAGTCGGTGGAGATGGCTCGATGAAACCGCCCATGCAGGGATTGTACTATCCGGGGAAACATCTACCACAGAGACAGAGTTACAGAGAGAATCTTTTGAATCATTTTTCTCTGTGCCTCTATGGTGAGAAGTTCTTGTTATTCCCCGCCGACGGTCAGGCCATCAATTCTGATGGTTGGACAGGCGATGGCGCCGCGGAATTCGAGGTCGTTGGCGATTTCCGCGATGTTGAAGAAAATGTCTTTCAAGTTTCCGGCCACAGTAATTTCTTCGACGGGATAAGCAAGTTCGCCACCGGAAATCCACAGGCCGGACGCGCCGCGGGAATAGTCGCCGGTTACGAGATTGACACCCTGGCCAAGAAATTCGGTGATGTAAAGCCCGTCCTTGATCTCCCCGATGATTTGCTGTGGCGTCTTCGCGCCTGGCTGCAGAAAATAATTTCCCGGTCCAATCCCCGGCGTTCCCGCCAGGCCCCGAGCCGCATTGCCGGTGGTTACAAGTCCCAGCTTCTTCGCGGTGTAGGTGTTCAGCAGATACGACTTCAGCACGCCGTTCTCAACCACTGCAGTGCGTCGAGTGGGCACACCTTCGCCGTCAAATGGACTGGTTCCGAAACCGCCGGGCATGGTGCCGTCATCGATCACATTGACGCGGTCGGCTGCGATCTTCTGTCCCAGCTTGCCCGCCAGGAATGACGCGCCACGATAGACCGAGTCTCCGTTTACCCCTTCGAAAATATGCTCGATGATCGAAGCTGCAACCAGCGGATCGAGCACCACCGGCACATGCGCGGTCTTCGCCTTGCGGGCGCCTAGGCGGCGGATGGTGCGCTGGGCAGCCACTTTGCCGACGTGCTCCGGAGATTCCAGCCGGCCCAGGCTTCTGGCCACCGAATACCAGTAGTCGCGCTGCATGGCGCCATTCTCCGACTGCGCGATGGGCACGGCGGCAATCGAGCAGTACGAGCGGCGGTACTCACCCACAAACCCGTGCGAATTGGCCAGAACCTTGTGTCCGGTGGCGGCGTCAAACGATCCGCCTTCGGAATTCTTGATGCGCGGGTCGAAATCGAGCGCGGCTTTCTCCGTCCGGCGCGCATAGCTGATGCGCTCTTCCCCTGGCAGCGAATAAACGTCGGCAGAGTACAGGTCGAGATCGCCGGAAATGGAGCCGAGTTGAGCTGCCTCGGGAATCCCGCCAAATGGATCTTCGGAGGTGATCTTGGCCAGTTCCAGAGCAGATTGCACCATACGGTCGAGGCCGGCGCGCGAGAAGTCGCTCGAATACGTGCTGGCGGCACGCTTGTCGCGAAAGACGCGGACGCCAATCGACTTTGAACCGGATTCCTGAAGCTTTTCCACTTCTCCCAGGCGGACCAGGGTTGAGAATTCGTCGCCTTCGCGAATCACGCACTCCGCCGCAGTCGCGCCGCCCGACATGGCGCGGCGGACGATATCCTGCGCCAGGTCTTTCAGGCTAGTCTCGATCTTCGTCTCAACTTGCGTGGAAGACATAAAAAGTCATTTCACCACAGAGGCGCAGAGGATAACCACTCTCTGAGAAGGCACTTCTTTGTGACTCTGTGTCTCTGTGGTGCAAGGTTTACTGCATGAAGCCGCCGACTTCTTTCTTGGCGGTGCCGCCGACGGTCAGGCGATCGATCTTAATCGTCGGGATGCCCACGCCGACCGGCACAGCCTGGCCGTCCTTGCCGCAGGTGCCAACACCTTCGTCCAGTCTTAAATCATTTCCGACCATGGAAACGCGGGTTAGCACATCGGGCCCGTTGCCAATTAATGTCGCGCCCTTGATCGGAGCGGTGACGTGGCCGTCCTCGATGAGGTAGGCCTCGGATGCCGAGAACACAAACTTCCCGTTAGTGATGTCCACCTGCCCGCCGCCGAAGTTCACCGCATAAATTCCACGCTTCACGGAGCGCAGGATGTCTTGGGGATCGTCCTCGCCCGCCAGCATGTAGGTGTTGGTCATGCGCGGCATGGGAATATACTCATAGCTCTCGCGGCGGCCGTTGCCGGTGTTGGCGACCCCCATCAGCTTGGAGGAAAGCTTGTCGCTGAGATAGCCCTTCAAAATGCCCTTTTCGATCAGCACCGTGTTCTGGGTGTGGTTACCTTCATCGTCCACATTCAGCGAGCCGCGGCGCCACGGCATGGTACCGTTGTCGACCACCGTGCACTTCTCGCTGGCCACGCGCTTGCCGACCAGTCCGGCGAAGGCTGAAGTTTGTTTGCGATTGAAGTCGGCCTCCAGGCCGTGGCCGACAGCTTCATGCAGTAAAACGCCGGGCCAGCCAGGACCGAGAACCACTTCCATCTCTCCGGCCGGAGCTTCGCGAGCATCCAGTTGCAGAATCGCCTGCCGGGCGGCTTCTTTGGCGAAAAACTCGGGCGTTTTTTCTCCGAAAAAGAAATCGAGAGCGACCCGGCCGCCACCACCGGAACTTCCGCGGGCGGAATTGCCCTCGGTCTTGGCGATGCAGCTCACATTCAGCCGCGCCAGGGGTTGCGAGTCCTCGGCAAACGTCCCGTCGGAACCAACTACCAGAATGTTGCGCAGTTCGTCGGCGTAGCTGGAGCGGACTTCCTTGATCCTCGGATCGTAAGCGCGCGCGGCCTGATCGCCACGCATCACCAGCTCGACCTTGGCGGTGATCTCGGCGTCCACCGAAGGCAGCGTCACGGGGTAGAGACTGCGGGCTGCTTTTTTCTGAAAACCGACAGCAGGCGTCTTAGCCGGACCGCTGGCAATCAGAGCCGCGGTTCGCGCGGCATGCAGGATTCGCTCCGGCGCAAGGTCGTCGGTATAGGCGTATCCGGTGCGTTCGCCGGAAATCACGCGAACGCCGCACCCGGCGGAAATGCCCTGCGAAGCGGACTTCACCATGGATTCATCCACCATCAGCGAAGTCGAGGATAGGTATTCGAAATAGAGATCAGCGTAGTCGCCGCCAGCCGAGAGCGCTGCGTTCAGATAATGCTCGAGATCGCGCTCGGTAAGGCCGTAATGCTCGAAAAAGAGACGGTTTCTGTCCACTCTGATTGGATGCCCTTGGGCCCGGAAAGGCTCCGGGGTCTGTCTATTATCCCACACCGAATCGTCTTAGCAGGTCACGATGGTCACCTGTCACAGACGGAGCCTCGGCGGGTGGGGAAAATTCTGGTGTGACGCCGGATTCTCTGATCGCGACCTTGCAGCAGTTCCTTGGCTGTGCGCAAGACGCAGTCATTATCGAAGATGGCGCGGTGGTGTTTGACCTGGCGGAATCAAAATATTCGATTTCTGGCGAACATAACAAATGCCTGCTGCACCTGTGGTCAGCGGAGCGGAACGTGGTCCGCCGAATTCTGGAGGCGGAAGTCAAGAACGACGTGCTGCGGCTGGCGGTGCAGCGGCTGGGCCAGGCCAGACCCACCAAACTGGAGATATGCCGCCAGCGCGACCGGCGAACGCCCACCGCCAAGCGGGCAGTGCGCCTGGCCTACAAGAAAACCTTGGAGCGAGTGCTGACGCGAGGCTTCCCCGGATTCAAAACCGCAGCGCTCAGCACTTCGATGGACCTGGAACGCTCGTTCGGTCCGGTCTACGCCCGCGGAATGCTGCGGCAAGGACAGACGGGCTTTGCCGTGCTCGGAGTGAACCGCGAAGAGACCCAAGGCTCGATCGACGCGGCGCTGACGTTCGGCATCCTGTGGCTGGAGACGTGCCGGGAGGCGCATGCCGGCAAGCTTGCGGTTGAAGGATTGAAGGTGTTCTTGCCGCTTGGAAAGTCAGGTCTGGTTCGTGAGCGCATCATCCACTTGAACCGGTCCGCCGCAAAATGGCAGCTGTACGAACTCGACGAGCACAACGACAGTCTGAAAGAAATTGACGTCTCCGACTGTGGCAATGTGGCAACCCGGCTGGTGCAGGCTACCGATGAATCGGCGGTGCGAGAACGGTTCGCCGGCGAAATCACGGCTGTGCATGCATTGATGCCGGAAGCCGAACTCAGCGTGCTTTCTCCCGCCGAAGTTGCGTTTCGCTGTCATGGCCTGGAGTTCGCGCGGGCCCGCCTCGCCCAGGAGGCTGTTACGTTTCGTACCACCACGGAACTGGTGTTCGGCTTGGGCGCGGAAGAGCGGGTGCTAAGCGAACGGAATGCAGGCGAGTTCAACCAGTTGGTGTGCACCATCGGCGAGGTCCGGCACCCGGAAGGACCACGTGATCATTTGTTGTGGAGGTTGCATCCCGAGCGCTGGCTGGAATCGCTGGTGGTACGAAACGTGGACGCGCTCGATGAACGACTGGATTCGCGCTCCGTCTATACACAAGTGCCGGCGTTTTCCGCGTCGGACCGCGCCATGATCGACGTGCTCACCGTCACGCGGGAAGGACGACTGGCGATAGTCGAACTCAAGGCTGACGAAGATATCCATCTGCCGCTACAAGGATTGGACTACTGGTCGCGCGTTGCCTGGCACCACGCCCGCGGCGAGTTTCAGCGCTTCGGATATTTTCCGGGGCGACAGCTGTGCTCAGACCAGCCGCTATTGATCCTGGTCGCGCCCGCGCTGCACGTGCATCCGGCCACCGACACGTTGTTGCGTTACATTTCCCCGGAGGTGGAGTGGGTGTTGGCCGGAATTGACGAAAGATGGCGAGACGGGGTGAGAGTCGTGTTTCGGAAACGAAGCACTTCTACCACGGAGGCGCAGAGGCCCGGAGAAACACGAGTCTTGCAGGCAACCGGCTCGTAGCCTGCATGTTCACTATTCCTTGGGCCAAGCTCCCAGCAGCCTCCGCACATCCAGCATTTGCCCCAGGTGGTATGCGTTGTGATCGGCCACCAGCAAGGCTTCCCGCAGGATTGTCTGACCATCTCCCCAGGGAATTTTCGCGAACAGATCTGTCTTCGGATTCTTGACCAGTTCCTGCATGGCTTTCAGATCGCCACCGAACTCTTTGATGCTTTCGTCCCAGGCAGCGGCGCTCGGAGGCGCCTCCGTTTTCGGCCAGTACCCCTTGGGCCATTGCGGAGACACATGCTTCGCATTGCGGCTGAATTCCAGGATGTCCCACTGTGCAATGCGCAGGTGCTCGAGCAGCATCCAGAGCGAATGTGGTAGGCCCTCGGGTTGCTTGCCGCGCAACTCCGCCGGAACATCCTTGAGCACTTCGTCGAACTTGGCGTGGGCGCCACCGCCTTGTAAGAGATCGATGACGTGCTCGCGCAAAGCTTTGTCTTCGTTTTTCGAGTCGGTCATGATTCGTTGCATTCTCCTGACTATCTTGATAGATGCTATTCGGATCGGCGTGGCTTCAGATGCGGCTAAGGCTGTCGGTTGCTCCCCTGTTGCGCGCTCAGTTCGCCGGGTGCGGCGCTTGCGATTCGAGCTTCTGCCGCGGGCTCTGGCTTCTCTCCCCGGTACACGCGCGATATCCCCCGAACGATTCGCCGGAACGGCAGCTCACCCTTGCGATCCATGAAAAATACTTCTCCGGTGCGGGTTCCGCGGTAATACCAGCGCTTCAGGATCGCCAAATGCTCCATGCGTTCTGCCGCGGAACGCACAGTGGCTGGTGACAAGACTGCGAGAGCTTCCTGGACCCGCGAGTCCATCGATTGCGACTTCGCATGCTCGGCCGCTTGAATCGGAAAAGTGATCGGCCCGGAGATGCACGCGGCATCGACCCGAAAGAGCGTAACGCAGCCCGTCGTTGCGCTGGGCTGAATGATGATGCCTGTCAACTGGTCGAGGCGACGAACGATTTCCGAAAGCTGCGCCAGCACCGGCTTCAGCTTCTCGATGCGGGCGTGCGACTCGGCCGCTTTTTCGAATTCCAGGTTCGCCGACGACCGGTCCCGCTGATCCGAGATTTCGCGGGTCAGTGACTCGCCCCCAGTGTCGAAATAGGCGCGTACCCGGCCTACCTCCACCTGATATTCCTCGTCGGTGCATCCCTTGAAGCACGGCGCCAGGCACATCTTCATTTCCGAATAAATACAGCCGGGAAAATTGGGATCGGGATGGAGATCCTCGACGCAGCGGCGCATTTTGAAGGCGTCGAGCGAGTCGTTCGCGAACTTCTCGGCGGCGGTGCGAGAGTAAAACGGGCCGTAGTAGAGCGCGGCCCCGCCGAGGCGCCCGACATGCGTGGTCACCGAGGCCCGCGGATACGCATTTGCCATGTGCAGCTTGACTACCGGCGCCGAGCGCAGTCTGAGCCGACCAGCATAGGTCTTGGGAAATGCCGCACGCAGAATTTTGTAGAGCAGGAATCCGGATTCAAAGTCTGAACCGGTGGGAGTGAATTCAACAAAGCTCACCCGATCGCGCAGGTTGAGCTTCTTGCTGTGCTCGGTCGGCGGGCCGAGCAACCGCTGCAGCCGCCGGCGGAGGTTCGCCGTCTTGCTGACGTAAGGCTCGACTTGTGCGTTGTCCCCGCGGAGAAGAAAGACAGCAGGGGCGGATGGAACCGCGGCGAAGAGTTCCACGTCGTGATCATGAAGAAACTCAAGCCGCTCGGTGAGCACGGGCTTATTCTAGAAGCTTTTTACCACAGAGACACAGAGGTTACGGAGGAAGAGGAAGATGAAGCCAGCAGGATTACGCCGACTGGTTGTGACCTACTTCGGCCCTGCAGTGCGGAACCTCAAGCGAAAGTCCTTCCCTTGAACCTGAACCAGTCGGCACATCTCGAACAGGCGGGACCTCATTCGCTCGCCAATACGGTCTCCTAAAGTCTCCTCACGCCCTGCCGCCTGAGTACCTTGCACATTTCGTGCCGGACCATCCATGAAGTTGGTCGTGATAATCGTGGTGCGGTTGTCGTTATAGCGGTTATTCAGAATGAGGCTCACGGTGTCCCACACCCACTCCGAAGGTTTTACTGCGCCCAGGTCGTCCAGCAACAGAACCTCAGTCTCAAATACTGGTCGTAGAACGTCCAACTCAGTCGCTTGCACGGAAGGGTTATAGGAATTCTGTATCCGCTTTAGAAGTTCCCGATAGTCACAGAATAGACAGTGGATGCCCTTCTCCATCAAATCCCGGATTGCGGCAACAGAGAGATGTGTCTTACCGACACCACTAGGTCCAACCATGAGAAGCCCTGTACGATCGATGGGATACTGATTCACCCACTTCTCAACTGTGATCCTTGCGGTTGCCAGGGCCGCGCTATTTTCTGCCTGGTAAGAACCGAAGTCGCAATTCACATAGCGTGCAGGAATCCCCGAGGAGTCCAGTAATCGCTTAGAATGTGATCTCAAGAAGCAGTTACAGCGGGTAACACGCTTCTCATCTTCCGAAATAGTACTTTTCCAACCCGTACCGCCGCACTCCAGACAAACGTTTGGATCAACCGGCACTTTGGCTTCCGTATTTTTCAGCATAACAAGCCCAGCAAGTTCCCCATTGTGTGAGACCCGATTCAGGATGGAGCGCACATTGTTCTCGTCCATTTTCTTTTTTCTTTAGTGTACCTTCAAAATCAAGATAAGAGGTCATTCCATCCTCTGTGAATTTTGAGGATTTACGCTTCCTTTTGTGGAATTTCAGCACCTGCTCATCATAGATCTGCAGCAGCACGCGATGATAGATCCAAGACGCTTCGTCAGTTGTCGAACCCTCACGCTCGAACAGGCGCAGCACTGGCTCAGCTTCTTTCTCGAAGAATTGCCGGGTGCGCGCATTCGCGAGGCGCCACAACTGCCCGTCGTCTGGCAAATATCCCGGGCGTTCTGAGAGCCATGAAGCAAACAACAGGTTCAAGTACCAGGCTTGCTGAAAATCTTTCAGCGCCTTATAGTGGGTATCTCCTACCAGGCGGTGAACATAAAAGGGGAACCACTCCAAAAGTTGATTTCGCCGAAAATTTTCCACTGCGGGAGCCATGATTTCTTATTGCACAATTGAAGGTGACTGATGAGGGAAATTCTTGCAACCACAAAATCCTGTCGCACTGTGTAGATTGTGTGGAGATGTGGAATGCATTGTGGACAGTGGAGGAAAAGCAGGCAAGCGTGTTGGCATGGAGCGTGCCAATTTTGTGTTTCCGGTCAGCCTCATCCCAAATCGTGACTTTGCAGGCAACCGTTGGTTGTCAGCTTAGGGCCGTTGAACCTCCCCACAATTAAAGTGCCCGATTACCTGGTATCGGGGCGAGTTTAGTCCATTCTAGTCTGAATGACCCAAAGCAGGCACCCAGCGCCGATTTTCACAGTTGACTTTAGAAGCGCGAAGGCGCTAAATAGGGCCGCTAGGTTTCGCTCTCAGAAAGTGCTCCCCTTCTGCGGCGAGAACTGAGAATAAAGGAACCTGCGAGGAGCGAAAATGAACAAGGCCGATCTGATTGACCGCATTGCCAGTGGTTGCAACGTCACCAAGGCGCAGGCAGCTGGCGCCATCGACACCACCATAGACAGTGTTACAGCCGCCCTGAAAAAAGGGGATCGTGTAGCATTGATTGGATTTGGCACTTTCTCCGTGTCGCAGAGAAAGGCCCGCAACGGGCGTAACCCGCAGACGGGCGCCACCATCAAGATCGCTGCCCGGAAAGTGGCGAAGTTCACCCCCGGAGCTGAATTGAAGAAAGCCGTCAACCGCAGTAAATAGTTTGGTAGTTTTATCTCGAATACGGCAGGGGGTCGGCCCTGCCGTTTTTCATTGGTGGCGGCTTGGAATCCGAGACGAAGCGGCCCGTCCTCGATTACGAGGACGAATGTGGCGGTCCGTCCCCGGTCTTGCTGAATCCTCCCGGTATCCTTTAGAATCAAATGGTTCGAAAAGAGGTCAGGAGAACCATGAAGGCAGCTATCCATCCCGGGTACAACGAGATTCGCGTACTGTGCGCCTGCGGCAACAATTTCACCACCCGCTCGACCCATCGGGGCGACATCCATGTAGAAATCTGCTCCAATTGCCATCCGTTCTTCACCGGTAAGCAGAAGCTCATGGACACCGCCGGCCGCGTGGAGCGCTTCCGCCGCAAGTACGCCAAAGCCGAACCGGTCAAGAAGTAAGCAGCAGGCTTACTACAACGATACCAACTTCGAGAGCCTCCCTCGTGGGAGGCTTTCTTATGCCCATCGGAGGAAGCAGCAGCTACTCATCCTCTTCCATGGGAGAAATAGGCTCGCCCACGATGTTGTACTGAATCTCCCTCGGAGGCTTGGGCTTGATGAGCTTAGGAGCTTGGGTTACAGGTGGATGGGGTGCTGCGGCAGGCTTGGGCGCGATCACCGGCGCTGGACTCGCCGTTTGCGGCGTTGGAGATGGCGTGGCCGCAAAAACCGGGTCTCCTGGAGCCGCATAGATACCAGCCGGGACCACCTGTGGCGGTGCAACAGGACGCGCTGGTGCGGGAACTGGGGCTGCGCTCCTGCTTGCTTTGACGACCGTGCGGCGTGTGACTTTCGCCGGCCGCCTGACCCAGACGTTGAGTATCACTGCCACCAGCCCAGCGACGCAAAACTGCAACACGGCGGCGAAAATGGCCGGAATGTTGTACTCGCCCTTGCCGAGATAGAGGGGCGACTGAGGATCTCCTCCCATTTGCCGCGCCAGAAAGGGCACGGTCAGGTCGCGGGTGAGCGACACGATCAGGCCCCATATTCCTTCGGCGACGAGCACGGCGATCAGCACGCGGCCAATCCAGTGGCTGGGGGTGGATTGCGAATCTGGGGCGGAAGACTGAGAAAGTTGGTTCATGGTCGTGTGATGCTGATTGTGGCACAACTGAGGCGGCAGGGAAAGACGGGTAAAATAGGGCCCAGGGCTGAGCCTGTTTAGAACATGCGCAAGTTCTGGGACAATTCCGGCGAATCCACGGGCGAGGGCGCCCGCGCCACACCCGCCACGCCGGTCCCTGCTCGCCTGCTGCTCGGCGACGTGGAGATGACTCCCGCCACCGTTCTCGCCCCCATGGCCGGCGTCACCGACACTGTTTTCCGGCGATTCATTCGCAACCTGGGCGGGTGCGGCCTCATCATGACCGAGTTCACTTCGGCCGACGGCGTCCTCCGCAAAAAAGATCAGAAAGCCAAGCGCTACCTGCATTTCTACGAAGATGAGCATCCCATCTCGGCGCAGCTTTTCGGCAGCAATCCCCAGGTGATGGCGGAAGCCGCCCGCATGGTCGAAGGGTTGGGGTTCGATCTGGTCGATCTCAACCTGGGCTGTCCGGCAAAGAAGGTGGTGAAGTGTAACGGCGGCTCGGGGCTACTGCGCGATCTGCCAGCCATTGGCGAGATATTTAAAGCGGTCCGGTCAGCGGTCAAGATTCCTTTTACGGTCAAGTTCCGCGCGGGATGGAATGACGAAGAAATTGTCTGCGTCGAACTGGCGAAGATGGCGGAAGACTGCGGGCTGTGCGCGGTTGCGCTGCACGCTCGCACTCGCGAACAAGGCTACAGTGGCCAGGCGCGCTGGGAGTGGATCGCCGCGGTCAAGGATGCGGTGAAGATTCCGGTGATCGGCAACGGCGACATTCGCACTCCGGAGGACGCCTGCGCCATGGTCGCGCAGACGGGATGCGATGCAGTGATGATCGGACGGACCGCGCCGGCGAATCCATGGATTTTCCGGCAGATTGAGCAGTATTGCGCGTTACTGCGCACGAATCACATAGGAACAGGCATCTCGCCTGTCCAGGTGGAGCGAAGCTCCGCAGCCTCGGCCAGTCTGCCCTACGAAGAGCCCAGCGAAGCCGACCGCTACCAGATGATCCGCACTTACTTCTCCATGCTGATCGAGGAAGAACTTCCCGATGCGGTCGGCAAAATGAAGCAATTTGCCTCCTGGTTCACGCACGGCGTCCCCGGCGGAGCCGCCCTGCGGAAAGCTATCTACGAATCCAAGAGCGCGCCGGAGGTTCTGGTGCGTGTAGAAGAATTCTTCGAAGCTCGCTTGTGTGGTGCGGGCGCCCCTTCGGCAAGCTCAGGGCAGGCTCTCGCCCGCGAAGGCTAGAATCGCCGACTTGTTCTTTTCCACCTGTGCCGTCTGTGGTTAAATTCTTGGGGTGAAGCTCAAGATCGCCTGGATCGGCAAAACCAAAGAGCCTGCGATCCAATCCCTGACCGACGAATACCTCAAGCGGCTGAGCCGTTATGCCCCAACCGAAGGCATCACGCTGAAGGACGAGCCAGGGTTGCTGGCTCTTGCCAGAGGAAGTTCGAGGACGCCGAAGTACAGCGTGGTTCTGCTGGACGGCCGCGGCAAGCAGATGTCGTCGGAAGAGCTGGCGCAGTTTATCGGAGACTACCAGGACCGCAACCCGCTTCCGCTGCTGTTTGCCATCGGGCCGGCCAACGGATTCAGTGACGAGGCGCGCCAGGCGGCAACGCTTACGTTGTCTCTCGGCAAGATGACCTTGGCCCACGAGCTGGCGCGAGTGGTTCTGCTCGAACAGATCTATCGGGCGTTCACCATCCTCAAGGGTCATCCGTACCATTTTGGGCATTGAAGAGTGCCTGGGACGGAACTCTGCCCTTTCGTGATGTTCCGCGCTTGACTGGAATGGCTTACAGTGTCTTTGTTAGTATTTGCAGTCTGGAAGGCTCTCCCCTATGAAAGACCCTCTCGAAGTGCTCCGTGGAAAAGAACAGGAAATAATCCGAGTGCAAGCCGAGATCGACGCGCTGCGCGTGGTGGCCAAGCTACTCGCAGAGGACGACTCCTCGAATGGAACAGCCCGGGTCGAGTTCCGGCAAGTTGTGCCCATGCCCTGATTCGGGGTGCGGTAAAGCGTTGCTGTTTCTTCTCGATGTCTCCGTGGTGAACGCAGGAGCACGCCGCTAAGGTTTGCTTCTGCTCGCATAAATCGCTTCCACCCGCCACTTCGCCCTCCGGAAACAGGTACAATCTCTGATTACCCCTTATGCAGGATGTGCGTCGTGGTCTGATCATTGTGAATACCGGGCCGGGCAAGGGCAAGACGACGGCCGCGATGGGTACCGCGCTGCGCGCCGTCGGCCAGGGGATGCGGGTGCTCATGCTGCAGTTCCTGAAAGGCTCCTGGCACTACGGCGAACTGGACGCGGTCCAGGCTTTTGGCGACAAGTTCGTCATGAAGCAGATGGGGCGCGGCTTTGTGAAGGTGGGCGCGGAGAAACCCGATCCCGAGGATGTTCGCATGGTCGAGCAGGCCTGGGCGGAGGGTGAACAGGCGATCCAGTCGGGCGACTGGGACCTGGTCATTCTGGATGAGATCAATTACGCCATCGGATACGGTATGCTTGATCCGGCGAAGGTGGCCGAGAGCCTGAAAAAAAAGCCGGAGATGGTGCACGTGATCTTGACCGGCCGCAACGCACATCCGACAATTGTCGAGTTGGCCGACACCGTGACCGAAATGCGCCAGGTCAAGCACGCGTATGAGAAAGGCGTGATGGCGCAGAGAGGGATTGAGTATTGAGTAATTGGGTAATTTGGTGATTGTGTAATTGAAAACCGGGTTTTCAATTACCAAATTACTCAATTACCCAATTACAAATTCCCCATGGCTTGGTTCAAACGAAAATCCGGCGAACTGGACGCCACGGGCGAGAAGAAGGTTCGCACCGAAGGCTTGTGGGTGAAGTGTGACGGCTGCCGGCAGGTCATCTGGAAGAAAGATCTGGCGGAGAACCTGAATGTTTGTCCCAAGTGCGACAAGCACTTCCGCATCGACGCGCGCGCCCGGCTGGCGCACCTTCTGGACGACGGCCACTACGAAACCTTCAGCACAAACCTGGCCTCGACCGATCCCCTGAAGTTCGTCGATCTCAAGGCGTACGCGTCGCGTCTGAAGCAAGCGCAGGCCGAAACCGGATTGAGAGACGCCATCCTCAATGCCCGCGGAAAGCTGAATGGGCGGCCGGTCATCGTCAGCGCGATGGAATACTCGTTTATCGGGGGCAGCATGGGAGCCGTGGTCGGCGAGGCGATTACTGCTGCGATCGAGGAAGCACTTGAAACCAAGACTCCCATCATCATTGTCTCGGCCTCCGGGGGTGCGCGCATGATGGAGGGCGTCATCAGCCTGATGCAGTTGGCGAAGATTTCCTCGGCGCTGGCGCAATTGGATGATGCCAAAGTGCCGTACATTTCCGTTCTCACCGACCCCACCACCGGCGGCGTGACCGCCTCTTTTGCCATGCTGGGCGATCTGAACATCGCCGAGCCGGGAGCCTTGATCGGATTTGCCGGACCTCGAGTGATTGAACAGACAATCCGGCAGAAGTTGCCGCCTGGCTTCCAGCGCAGTGAATTCCTGCTGGAACACGGCATGCTGGACGCAGTCGTCTCCCGCAAGCATTTGAAGTCCTACATTGCGCGGGCCTTGGATTTTATGGTGGCTTCGGCGGCCTGACGGGTTCCGCCCCTGAGACGCCCGGTATGGGGTTCAACATCAATGCGGGTGCTGCTCGCCCAGACGTTGAATCCAATCGCTGTGGACGGGTGGAATATAGCTGGGCAGCAATAGTCCACCTCCGTCGAACCAGTCACTCGCGGCTGGACCAACGTAGCCGCCCATCCAGACAGCCGGATTCTTCCGCCAGTGCCGCCGGATGTAGCGGACGATCCTCTCATAGCACCTCTCAAATTCAGCCTGCTTATTTTCGAAGACACCGTAGATACGTCCCTGCGTGAGTGCTGGCTGATCTTCCCACTTCGTCAAGGCGGAGAGAGATAACTCAAGCACCGACTCGGTCTGCTCGTGCACTAGGTAATAGGGCGGCTGTGCTGTCGCCACGTAATCCCGCTGCAAGTTCGGTGAGAATCGTTCGCTCCATAGAACCAGAGTCTGGCCGTTTACGTTTTCAGGAATGAACGCGAGGCGCTCCAGCGTTGCTGAATTCCCGGTTCGCATGGCAACTTCCAGTGGCTCCCTGTCGTGCATTGCGACGAGTAGTTCGTTCACGTCTTTGGGGAGCACATGCAGTTGTATTTGGCGTCCCATCGCTTGATTCTAACGGCTTGGGATTTGATCGGCGATAACTGTCGAGAACAGATTACGCTCGCCAACGGCTCCCGGCGTTCCCGGCCACCGAGAATGATCCCCTGAGACTCCGATTCCAGCCTTGCCGAGGCTCTCAGCTGGGCCTGCTTCCGGCGCCGTTCAATGCTGTTGGGTGCCGGTAAAACCCCGCCTTGTAGAGTATCGCCGCGTCCAACCGCTAAACTGATAATCTGAAGGCGGTTTGTCTCTTTTCCAAAGGCAAATGGCTAACGGCCAAGGGTCAAGGGCCAACGACGAACGACGAAAGCCCGATGTCCTACGAAACCGCAGTTGCGAGCATGTATGCGCTGGGTCATGAGCTGACCCATACGCCGTCGCAGAAGTTCGACCTGAAGCACGTTCGCGTGCTGCTGGCGGCGCTGGACCATCCCGAGCGCCGGTTTCCTTCGGTGCTCATCGCGGGGACGAATGGCAAGGGCTCGACGGCGGCCACGCTGGCTTCCATTCTGCGGGCTTCGGGATTGAAAACCGGTCTATACACGTCGCCGCACCTGGCGCGAATCAATGAACGCGTTCGGATCGGAGAGCAGGTCATCAGCGACGACCAGTTCGCTCTGCTGCACGACGTGGTTGACCGCACGGCTGAGCGGCTGGTGGGAGAAGGCGAACTGCCTTGGCACCCCAGCTTTTTCGAGATGCTCACTGCCATCGCCTTTGAGTATTTTGCCCGCAGCCGGATCGACATTGCGGTACTGGAGGTGGGCATGGGCGGGCGGCTGGATGCGACCAACGTGGTCGAGCCTTGCGTTTCGGTCATCACCGACATTTCGCTGGACCACGAGAAGTTTCTGGGCAACACGGTGGCGGAAATTGCGCGCGAGAAGGCGGGCATCATCCGGCGGAATGGAGTGGTCGTCACCCTGCCGCAGACGCCGCAGGCGAACGACGTGATCGGCAACACGATTCTGGAACTGGGCGCGAAGGCGGTGAGCGCGGTGCAGTATGTGCCGCCCGTGTCGCCGGCGAGCACCGAGTACCTTGTACCGAGTACCGAGAGAGGGGCGGCTTATGGAGCAGGGCCGGTCTCCCGTTATCCGCTGCAGGTCATGGGAGAGCAGATTCTGGTGGAGACGCCTTTGGTGGGACGCCATCAACTGAGAAATGTCGCGCTGGCCATCGCCACCGCGGAAGAACTCAGCCACCAGGGATTCGCCATCACGGCGGATTCGATCGAACGGGGTATCCGCGAAACCCGCTGGCCGGGGCGCTTCCAGGTGCACCGTCCTATGGCCGGACCCGAATATATCTTCGATGTGGCGCACAACCCAGCGGGCGCCTGGGCGCTGCGTTCGACGCTTTCCGCGTATTACGACGGACGCCGGCTGTTTTTCGTGTTCGGCGCCATGGGTGACAAGGCCATCAACGAGATCGCGGAAGTTCTTTTTCCGCTGGCCGAGCGCGTGGTGGCAACTCATGCCGACAATCCGCGTTCGGCCTCGCCGGAAGAAATCCGCCAGGCTGCGGCACGCACCTCAACCGAAATCGAAGACGCGGCCGATGTAGCTGCGGCTTTGCAGCGCGCCCGGGAACTGGCCGGCGCGGAAGGCATCGTGGTGGTGACCGGCTCAATCTATATCGTTGGAGAAGCGATGCGCATCTTAGGAGTCAGCGTATAGCCGCTTAATATGCAGGACGTGGATACCCCAGTTCGCACAGAAGGACAAGAGGAAGCCGCGCGGGTCTCGCTGGGCGGGGAGGGCTCCCGCCTGACCATTGACCTTGCACCCGCAACTGGCCAGAGAAGATACGGCTGGCTCAGCCGACTGCGATCTTACTTGATTCTCGATCCCCTGATCTGGCTGTACACGGTCTTCTTCGGGATTATCTCCGTTCCCGTGTACTGGCTTGACGATCGGGAGCGTGTGCTTCACCGCTTTGCCCGCGCCTGGTCGTGGCTGATCATGAAGACGATCTTCTCTCCGGTAAAGGTGACGGGACTGGACAAGATCGACACTGCCAAACCCCACGTGTACGCCGTCAATCACGCTTCCGCGCTGGATATTCCGGTGCTCTAC
This sequence comes from uncultured Acidobacteriota bacterium, assembly GCA_963715675.1. Lineage (GTDB taxonomy): Bacteria > Acidobacteriota > Terriglobia > Terriglobales > Acidobacteriaceae > DASVWZ01. Next base: position 4,081,439 of record OY970265.1, on the reverse strand, counting down.
GTGTACCTACCCTTTCAGTTCCGGATCATATTCAAGAGTGAACTGCTGTCTTATCCGGTGATCGGCTGGCACCTGCGGCGCTCGGGACAGCTTTCCATCAACCAGCAGCATCCTTCCCGGTCGGTAGGCAGTATCCGCTCCGCGCTGAAAGGCTTGAAAGAGGGGATGCCGCTGGTGATTTTTCCGGAAGGCGGACGCACCCCCGATGGCGAAATCAAGCCATTCATGGCCGGAGCATTCTTTCTAGCCATCAAGGCGAAAGTCGATATTGTGCCGGTCGCGCTGATCGGAACGTTCGATCTGCTTCCCATGAACACTTACCACATCAAGAGCCGTCCATTGGAGATGCGAGTCGGCGAGCCGATTCCGACCACGGGCTATGGCCTGCACGACACCGAGATTCTCTCCGCAAAGGTAAAAAGCGCGATGGAAGCGCTGCATGGCGCAAAGAGTGTGTAGGGCGGACACTCCTCGTCCGCAGCGGTTAATTTCGATCTTCTGACGCCGTTACTTTTCTCCCGGCGCTCTCACCCAAAGGACCGTGATGATCTAGGTTTTTGGTGGACAAAAATGTCTGCCCCACACGTACCTGACAACTCCGTCCTCCCTGATGCATAATTCTCCACCGGGAGAGTCCTTATGAAATTGCGGTTGCTCGAATTCCTTTTGCTCTGTCTGGTAGTCATTCCATCACAAGCCGCTTCCAAGCCTACCGTGGCGGAAGCCGAACAATTCATGAAACAGGCTGAGACGCGACTGTATGACCTCACGGTCAAGGTGTCCCGCGCCGGCTGGGTGCAGGAAAACTTCATCACCGACGACACCGAAGCCTTGTCGGCGGACGCGCAAGACCAGATCACCGCCGTCACCGAAGAATTGATCGATCAGGCCAAGCGCTTTGAAGGTCTGCAATTGCCGCCCGACTTGGCAAGAAAATTCCTGCTGCTGAAACTTTCTCTTACCGCGCCCGCCCCGAAAGATCCTGCGCTGCGCAAAGAGATGGTGCAGATCAGCACTTCGCTCGATTCCGATTACGGCAAGGGCAAATACTGCCGCAAGCCGGATGATTGCCTCGACATCACCGCCATTGAAACCCTCATGGGCAAGAGCCGCGATCCCGAGGAGCTGAAAGATCTCTGGGTGGGATGGCACAAAGTTGGAGCGCCGATGCGGCAGCGCTATGTGCGCTTTGTCGAGCTTTCCAACCAGGGTGCCCGCGAATTGGGATTCAAAGACACCGGGGTCCTTTGGCGCGCCGGCTATGACATGACGCCGGAGCAGTTCAACGCGGAACTGGAGAGGCTGTGGCAGCAGGTTCGGCCGCTCTATTTATCTCTGCACACCTATGTGCGCTCCAAACTGGTGCAGAAATATGGTCCGCAGATTGTGCCGCCCGATGGACCGATTCCCGCCGATTTGCTGGGAAATCCGTGGGCGCAAGAGTGGGGGAACGTTTTTCCGCTTCTCGGCCTGCCGGAAAGCGCGAGCGGCTACGACTTGACCGAATTACTGAAGGCCAAGAATGTCGATGCCAAAGGCATGGTGCGTTACGGCGAAAACTTCTACAAGTCACTCGGCTTCGCGCCGCTGCCGGATACGTTCTGGGAGCGCTCGCTGTTTACCAAGCCGCGTGACCGTGACGTCGTCTGCCATGCCAGCGCCTGGGACGTGGACTTTAAGGAAGATCTTCGGGTGAAGATGTGCATACAGATTCGCGACGTCGACTTCGTGACCATTCACCACGAACTCGGTCACAACATGTACCAGCGGGCCTACAAGGACCAGCCGTTCATGTTCGAAGGCGGCGCTAATGACGGCTTCCATGAGGCCATCGGCGACACCATCGCGTTGGCAGTCACGCCTGAATATCTGAAGACGATCGGGCTGCTGGATAAAATTCCGCCGGAGGAAGCCGACATCCCATTGCTGCTGAAGCAGGCCCTGGACCGCGTTGCGTTTCTTCCGTTCGGATTGCTGATCGATCAGTGGCGCTGGAAAGTGTTTTCCGGAGAAATCAAGCCCGCTGATTACAACCAGGCCTGGTGGGACCTGCGGCTGAAGTATCAGGGTGTGGCGCCACCCACCCCGCGCAGCGAAGCGGATTTCGATCCGGGGGCGAAGTATCATGTGGCCAGCAACACGCCCTACATGCGGTACTTCCTGGCACACATTCTGGAATTCCAGTTCTATCGTGCGCTCTGCAAGGAGTCGGGCTACACCGGGCCGCTGAATCGCTGCACCTTCTACAACTCCAAGCCCGCCGGAGCGAAGTTCATCAAGATGCTGGAAATGGGCCAGAGCAAGCCCTGGCAGGATGAACTGGAAGTCTTGACAGGCCAGCGGGAGATGGATGCCAGCGCCATCCTGGACTATTTCGCCCCACTGAAAAAGTGGCTGGACGAGCAGAACAAAGGCCAGAAAGTGGGCTGGTAAGAACTACTGAAAGGAACCAGATGGGTTGCGGGTGCCCCACCCTTCGCGATTTTCGAAGGGTGGGAACTCCGCTCACTCGCACCCCCCGCCTATCCTGATATCCTTCCCGCAATGGCTCATGCAGCTCTTACCGATCCGCGGCAGGAGATCCTGCGCACGGCGGCGCGGCTTTTTCATCGCAAAGGCTACGACGCGACTTCGATGAACGACGTGGCCGCTGCCCTGAAGTTCAGCAAAGGCGGGCTGTATCACCATTTCCAGAGCAAGGACGAGATTCTGTTCAACCTGATGGACCATGCCATGAAAATCACCCAGGAGCGGGTGATCGACCCGGTGTTGCAGATTCCTGATCCGGAGCAGCGTCTGCGGCAGTTGATCCGCCTGCATGTCGAGCTGGTGCTGAGCCCACGCGACCGCGAGATCACGGTCATGCTGCATGAGAATCATCCGCTGCCGCCGTCGCTGCGCCGGCGCATCAATCGCCGCAAGAAAGATTATGTTCACTTCGTGGAAAGCCTGGTCGCGCAAGTGCAGCGCCTGCGGCAGCCCAGGAAACCGATGGCCGCGCGAGCCGCGACGTTCGCTCTGCTGGGGATGATCAACTGGATTTACCAGTGGTATCGCCCCGAGGGTGCGTTGAACGCCGAGCAACTGGCCCGGCAATTCACCGACATTTTCTTTTTCGGAGCTTTCCAGTGAACAGCTTTTATCAGGTTGCCGAGCTGCGGAATCAGCGCAGGCAGGATGGCAAGCGTTATCTCGAATTTCTCAGAGTGCGGGCGATGAGCGCGGGGGTCTACCTATTGCCGGCAGGTGGAGAGGATCAGCAATCACCTCACAAAGAAGATGAGATGTACTACGTTGTGAGCGGCCGCGCCCGCATGAAGTCCGGCTCCGAGGATCAAGCGGTCGGTCCCGGTTCGATCATCTTCGTGTCCGCCGGGGGCGAGCACCGTTTCTACGACATCACGGAGGATCTGACCGTGCTGGTGTTCTTTGCGCCAGCAGAGACGGCGTAGCCAGGCGTACCCTGGCCCCTCGCAAAAAAGAGCGATCAGATGAGTTAAAATCCATGCCATGCCGCCCAGTGCCCTAGCCAGGAAAATCAAGAGCTTCGATCCTGATAGTTTTTTGGACGCTCTGGGTGCGGGCAAATCAATCCAGTCGTTTAAGAAAAAGCAGACAATCTACTCCCAGGGAGATACAGCCGACTCGGTTCTATATATCCAGAAGGGTAGGATCCGCCTCACCGTTGTATCCGCAAGGGGCAAGGAAGCGACCGTAGGGATTCTGGGCGCGGGCCAGTTCTTCGGGGAGGGCAGCCTGGCCGGGCAAAGTCTCCGCATGGGCTCGGTCACGGCAATGACGGATTGCACTCTCCTGCGCATTGACAAGAAGACAATGATGGAAGCGCTGCGCCGGGAACACGCTTTTTCCGACGTGTTCATGACTTACCTTTTGGCGCGAAATATCCGGTACGAAGAAGATCTGGTTGATCAGCTTTTTAATTCCAGCGAAAAGCGCCTGGCGCGGATCCTTCTTTTGTGCGCTCACTTCGGAAAGGAAGGTGTGTCGGAGACCGTGGTCCCCAAGATCAGCCAGGAAACTCTCGCCGATATGGTGGGGACAACACGATCCCGCGTCAGCTTTTTCATGAACCGATTCAGAAAAATGGGATTCATTCACTACCACGGCGGACTGGAAGGCGGGCTGCGGGTCCACAGTTCTCTGCTCAATATCGTGCTGCGCGATTGAGCATCCTCAACAACGTTCTATCCTTCCGGCTTGCTTCCGTGGACCCGGCAGATTGGCGGACCTTCAGGCCGCGATCCGGCGGCCTGTGAGCAGGTTGATGACCAGGATCACCAGTGCCACCACCAGCAGCAGGTGAATGAGACCCCCGGCGATATGAAGACTGAATCCCAAAAGCCAAAGAATCAGGACTACGGCCATAATTGTCCAAAGCATGTGTGTTTCCTCCAGAGTCCAGAATGACCGATCCCTGAGCAAATAACTGAGCCGGATTGCTCATCCGATGCGAAAATTCCAAGTGCAGCGATTTTCCCCCGCTAAAAACAAAAATACGAGAGTGAGCAATATAGACCAGTTTTTCCTTCGGCGATGAGCGATCATGATGTTTGAGACGACATCCCTTCTCTCTTTCAGATCCTCTGAGCTAAGTCAGCCCATCTGAAGTTTTCTCCTCTTAGTTCCAGAATCGAAAGGAATAATTCATGAAGAAAACACTGTCACTGATGTTGATGAGCTGCGTCGGCTTGGTTGGAAGTTACGCGTGGGCGGGCTCGGCTCGCGAAGACTCGGTAGATCGCCTGCAGAAATCCGTGGATGTCCTTCACGCCGTTATGTCGACGCCCGACAAGGGTATCCCCGAGGAGGTATTGAGCGGGGCGAAGTGCATCCTCGTCGTGCCGGACCTCATTAAGGGTGGATTCATTTTTGGCGGCAAGCACGGTCGCGGAGTGGCATCTTGCCGCACCTCGGAGGGCTGGAGCGCACCCGCATTCGTGTCCGTCGGCGGCGGAAGTTGGGGATTACAGATTGGGGTCGAGGGCGTCGATCTAGTCATGCTGGTCATGAACGACGGGGGCTTCCAGCATTTGCTGTCCAGCAAGTTTGAACTGACTGGCGAAGGATCCGTCGCCGCCGGCCCGGTGGGACGTCACGCTTCGGCTGGCACCGACTGGAGGATGAACACCGAAATGCTGACCTACTCGCGCTCCAAGGGCGTATTCGCCGGATTGACCCTGGAAGGCGCAGTCGTCGAAGAGGACAACGATTCCACCCATGCCATCTATGGCCAGAACGTCGCATTTCGCACCATCCTGAGTGGCAAGACGTCAACTCCGAAGAGCGCGGAAGCCTTTATCCACGCAGTCTCGGAGGCAGGCCAGCAAGCTCGCATTGCCCAAGCCGGCACGGCCAAGAAGTAACGCCGACGACAGAACGCTTGCAGTGGAGTAAGAAATATGTGACGCCTTTTCATCCACGCAGCCCGCAGCGGCAAAGTTCAACCGGGTAATCGAAGGATGATCTGGCAAGGTGGTTCAAAATGCGTACTATCCGTTGGTTAACGCTGGCGCTCCTGATACTGGCCATACCGGCCCTTTCGTTCGCGCAGTTCGGCGTGTCGATCACCATCGCTCCGCCCGCGCTGCCTGTGTATGAACAACCTCCCTGTCCCGCCGAAGGTTATCTCTGGACGCCGGGATACTGGGCTTATGCCGACAACAGTTATTACTGGGTGCCGGGCACGTGGGTCGAGGCTCCGGAACCGGGTTTCCTATGGACTCCAGGCTATTGGGGCTGGGGCGGCGGGAGATATGTTTTCAATGAAGGCTACTGGGGTCTCCATGTAGGTTTCTACGGCGGGGTGAGTTACGGCTTCGGCTATTTCGGCGAGGGCTATGAAGGTGGACGTTGGGACAACGGACGCTTCTTCTACAATCGCTCGGTGAACAACGTGAATGTCGCCAACATTCACAACACGTACAACACCACCGTGATCAACAACACCACGGTGAACCGGGTGAGCTACAACGGCGGCAACGGCGGGATCACCGCCCGTCCGACAGCTGAACAAGACGCTGCGTCGCATGAAAGACATATCGCTCCGGTAGCGGTCCAAACCCAACATGAGCAGGCTGCCCGCAATGATCCACAGCAACGGGCTTCGGTCAACCAGGGCAAGCCGGCGGTTGCGGCCACTCCCCGGCCTATAGAGTCGCAAGACCCTGCAGCGGTTCCCCGTCCCCCGGCAATTGCAGTTCATCCAAACGACCTTCCCACGAGAGAACGCGCAGCCCCGCCAAATACGGGGAACGCCAAGCTGGATCACAAATACCAGCAACAACAGGACAAGGTAAGCGCGCAGCAGGACAAAGAACGGCAGAAACTCCAGCAACAGCAAGACAAGGAACACCAGACCCTGGCACGGCAAAACGCCAATGACGCGGCCAAGCAGCTGGTCGAACAGCGGCATCAGCAACAGACCCAGCAGTTGGCGCAGAAGCACGCCCAACAGCAGCAGCACTTGAAGGAAAAGCAGCAGCCCAAGGGCTGATGCGGCAACATGCGATCGGGTTCCCACCCTTTTCACAGGTTTTGTGCAAAGGGCGGGAACCCTCATCTATTCTGCGATCTTCGCCAGATGCAGATCGAAATTCGTTTTCGGCAGCAGAGAGGTTAGCTCGAAGGCGCGGAAACCGTCTCCTGCAATCTCGGTGTGCCGGTAGAGTCCGGGTTCAGTGTCAACGGTTTCGTGCCGCGAATCCATGTTGTCGAGGAACTTTTGCGCTGCTTTCACGTCCACGTCAGCGTTCTTCTCGCGGCTGGTGATCGACTCGGCCGCGTATGACCGCACCAGCTTGGGCCAGTACTTTTCCAGCAGGCCGGTGCTGGCGAAAACGTCTGCCCAGATGATTTCCCCGTTGACCGCAACCACCACGCCGACCGCGTTCTTGTCACGCAGTTGCTTGATCACGCTCTGATAATCATGCAGCATGGGCTCGGCCACTGAGTCGACCTGCTTCTTGACCGCGTCGTTTTGCATCACGCCGGCATAGGAACCCGTTACTTCGACGGTCTCCGCCGCAGGCGCGGGTAGTCGTGCGGCAACCGCCGCCTGCGTACTTCGGACCTCCGACCAGACCATTTCCTGATTCTTCTCCGCCATGGCTTTTGAACGCACCGCGGGCTGAGCCATGGCGCTGTCCAGGGAGCCGAAATTTGCTTTCGTGGCCGTCCAGCGTCCCGGCTCGACGCAGAAAACGCTGAGGTCCACCGGATCGCTCTCCGCCGGAATTAGCCGGTCTTTACCGATAACGCGGTCCTGTTTGCCGCCGGTTACGATCTCGCCGGCCAGCAAGAGCAAAGGCCGCTTGGAATTGTTCACGAGGATCAGACGATTGACTTCCGCATCGCCATGCCGCCGGATTCCCGACGGAATCCCGCCACGCCGCGGCCGCACCAGCGGCTCGATGCCTCCGGACTCGCTCACCACCACGTCCCCTGAGCGCAAGCCTTCGTCGAGAGTCAGAAAAGCCTGGGTATCGTGTGTGGCGGACGAAGTGACGGGAAACACGGTCAGACTTCCGTGCCGTATCGGTGACATCACGTTGTACCGAGGGCTTGGAACGACCTCGCCCGCCGGTGCCAGGCACGGAATCACAAGCGCAAGTCCCACCAGCACTACAACCGCTGCCATTGCCAGCAACCATTTACCGCGCATAGATCCCCCTTTAAGCACCAGGAAGTGGCGCGCAGTGGGGCGGCCGCTCCCAGGCGCTTCCGACCAGCTCGACTCGTGCTTTCGTCGTCTTTCTATAGAGCGAACGGCAGATTTGCGGATACTTGCGTCTAATAAATAAGTTGATAGCATCCAGTAAGGCCATGTCCGCCACGCCCAATACCGGTGTCCAATCTGCAGGAGCACAAGCTGCGGAAATGGAACTCGCCGTCGCGGAACTTTACGAGAAGAGCAAAGCGGAATCGTTTGGGCTGAGCCGGCGAGATTTCGGTTGTATCTTGGAAGAAATCGTGGCCAGGTACTTGCCCGCTGGCTGCGCGCCGAAAGAAGCTCATGTCTTCTGCGGCACTCTGCGTATTGAGGAACTGGCGCTGGCGCGGGCTTGTGCTGCGGGCCACAACCAGGCTTGGGAAGCGTTCCTGCTGCGGTATCGCGAGAAGCTCTTCGACATCGCCATCTACATCACCAGAGAAAGTTCGGCGGGCCGCGAGCTTGCAGACTCCATCTACGCTGATCTTTACGGCACCTCGACGCGGGATGGTCAGCGCGTCTCCAAGCTGGCTTCCTACACCGGACGGGGATCGCTTGAAGGCTGGCTGCGCACCGTCATGGCGCAGGAACATGTGAATCGTTACCGCCGGGTTCGGCGGCTGACCAGCCTGGACGAGGACAGAGAAGAGGGCGTCCAGTTTGCCGCGCCCGAACCCGAAGCGTGTGTTGAGGTGGATCCCCGCGTTGAGGCCGCTACCGACGAAGCGCTTGAAGCTCTGTCGCCGGAAGACCGCTTTGTCCTGGCTTCGTATTTCCTGGACGATCGCACTCTGGCCGAGATTGCCCACGCCCTGGGAGTTCACGAGTCGACCATCAGCCGCAAGCTGGACAAGTTGGCTAAGTCATTGCGAAAGCAGATTTTAGCTGGTCTGGGACGACTCGGCATGAGCCGCCGCCAGGCCCAGGAGGCTTTGGAGGTGGATGTCCGGGACCTGCGTGTCAATATTCGTGACCGACTGGCGCAAGATAGTGCACCTGTAGCGTTCTCCAAGAAGAAGAGAGAAGCTCCGGCGGGAGAAGGATCAGGCTGAGAGACGGCGCAAGGACACTCAGCAAGCGATGAAAAGAACAGAGTTAATCAGGCAATGACCGACGTTCCCAAGATCGTGGCTACCAGGCTGGCAGCCCGCCACTCTCAGGCGGCGAAGCCGGGCTCTCATCCGGACCAGAACCTGCTATCGGCATTCGCCGAGCAAGCGCTGGGAGAGGCTGATCGCCTGCAGGTGTTGGGACATCTCACCGAATGCCGCGAGTGCCGCGAGATTGTCTGGCTCGCCATTCCGCCGGTCGAACCCGCGAATGTTATCCGGGAAAAGGCTTCTGCTCCCTGGTTCTCCTGGCCAGTGTTGCGTTGGGGTGCGGCGGTGGCCTGCGTGGTTGTAGTGGGTGCCGCCGTTACGCTCCACAAATGGGAGACACATCCTGCGAGCTCGGTGGTGGAAACATCTACAAAGATCTCTGATCTGCCGGCATCAGGTTCTCAGCAATCCGGAACGATCGTGGCCCGGCTCGATACCCATGCCTCAGCAGCGCCTGCTAAACCGGCTGCTCCCGTTCCAAGCGCACAGGCTAGGCGAACGCCTATGGAGCTTCAGACTACACCGCTGGCGAAACCACATATGCGGGCAGCCGCACCGCAAGCCGAGCCCAGCCAGCCCAGTGCAGACGACACGGGCGACCTTATGGCGAAGAACGAAATGGACACTCTCGTCCCCGGACGCGCCAAGGATGCCCTCGAAGAAGCGCCGGCTCCCAGTGGCAACTCGGTGGAAGTTACTGGAATGGCGCTGGCAGGACCGAGCCCGCCCATGACGGCGAAGAGCTTGCTTGTGCCGGCATCGAGTCTGGCTCCGCGATGGACGCTCACTTCCGATGGTACTTTGCAGCGGTCGCTGGATCTTGGCCGCACCTGGGAGCCGATCAGCGTCGCGGTTGGAGTCCACCTGCGCGCGCTGGCAGCGAATGGGTTCGACATCTGGGTCGGAGGCACCGCCGGAGCGCTTTACCACTCTGCTGACTCCGGTCATCACTGGATGCGGGTGCAGCCAGTTTCCCATGGCCAGCAGCTCATGGCAGACATTATTGGCGTGCAATTTCCCGACACCAACCATGGACGTTTGAGTACCTCCTCGGGAGAAGTCTGGACCACGAAAGACGCAGGTTCGACCTGGGCGAAAGAGTAATCCTCCCCTGTCCCGCCGCTGACCCTCGCGGTGCAAATCCGCAACTCCCGGGCACGTAACCTCCTTTCCGTCGCGTCACGCATTCGCAACCTGGCCTTGCACAACGTGTTGACTCCAACCTGCGAAATCAGCAATGAGTTACCTCAGACAGAGGTACGGGATTACTCCTCCATCCTGAGGAGATTACCTAAGTGACGTTTACACAAAATCGCCTCCAGCTTACTATCCAGTCGTGGTTTGGCAGTTCTGGGGGAGGGCTGCCGAGGCGTCCTGAACTGAAAAGTTTAGGACGCTTTTTACTTTTGGTGGTACGTCCTCGGGGAATGTCTTCGGACAACGAGCCCCCTGCCTTTGCGACCTTCCACCCTCCCCGGCATCCAATAGAAGTGCTAACATAGTCAGTTCGCCAGTAGTTCAAGCTCTAGATAGAGATTGTGCATCGGTTTCACCAAGGAGATTTCATGGCAGGCAATGGCATTCTCGAAGTAAATGATGCGAATTTTGATCAGGATGTTCTGAAGTCCGACACCCCGGTTCTGGTGGACTTCTGGGCTACCTGGTGCGGACCCTGCCGCGCGATCGCCCCCATCGTGGAAGAACTGGCCAAGGAGTATCAGGGCAAGGTCAAAATCGGCAAAATGGACGTCGATCGGAACAGCGCCACGCCCATGCGTTACGGTGTCCGCGGCATTCCGACGCTTCTGGTATTCAAGGGCGGCCAGGTCAAGGAACAGATCGTCGGCTACGTCCCCAAAGAGCAGATCCAAAAAGCTCTGGACAAGCATCTCGGCTAAATCAATTCTCGTGGGCGGACACTCCCTGTCCGCCCATCCCTAAATGCAAATAGTCGGGCAAGCCGAAATCGAGCGCTGCGGACAAGGGTGCCCGCGCCGCACATTTGCCCGTCTCGAACCAGCAAAACCGGCGTACAATGGGCTGGCCGCAAGCCCGAGGAAAAATCGGGCCAAGGCAGGACGCAGCACAATCACTCCCCCGAGTGAGGACCTCATGACGGTATTTACCAGACTCCCTGTGCGTTTGGCGAGCATGTTTGCGTTGGCGCTCGTGGCCTTCTCGCCCCTCCCGTCGGAAGCCGGAAACTCTAAGGCGAAATACCAAGTTCTGTACTCATTCCAAGGCCAGCCAGATGGCGCGGAACCTTACGGAGGCCTGACCCTGGACGCAGGCGGGACCCTATACGGGACAACTGAGTGGGGAGGCTCCGGTTCTTGCTCTGGTGGCTATGACCCGGGGTGTGGAACTATCTTTGCCGTGAATTCCAAGGGACAAGAAACCGTGCTTCATAGCTTTGCCGGCTCACCGACGGATGGAGAAAGTCCGGATGCGCCACCTGCACGGGATTCATCCGGCAATTTATATGGCGTCACCAACTTCGGTGGCGCTTACGACCGTGGGACGGTCTTCAAGTTGGATACGAACGGGGCAGAAACCGTGCTCTACAGCTTTTGTCCAGGAGGTTCGCCATGCACGGATGGGGCGGTTCCTAATTCGCCTTTGGTCCTCGACGCTAACGGCAGTCTCTACGGCACAACTTTCCTGGGCGGTGCCAGTTATTACGATGGGGCTGTGTTCAAGCTGGCCCCGGATGGCACGGAAACTGTGTTGTACAGCTTCAGCGGAGGAGGCGAGGGAGAAGGCAGCTCCTTTGGGGGAGTGATATTCGACGCCGCGGGAAGCCTGTACGGCACGACTGTTTACGGCGGCAAGTACGACTTGGGCACGGTGTTTGAACTGACGCCGCACTCCGACGGAACCTGGACCCCCACCGTGCTGCACAGCTTCAAAGGCACCCCGGATGGTGCGTTTCCCTCTGGGCGCTTAGCCTTGGACGCAAAGGGTGATCTTTACGGCACAACTCAGGGCGGGGGCGAGAAAGGCTCTCGTAGCTGCCAACGCGACGGCTGCGGCACGGTTTTTAGGGTCACCCCGACCGGCAAGGAAACCGTGTTGTACCGGTTCACGGGCCCAGGCGAAGGTAGCAGCGGTTTTTGGCCCGGAGGAGGCGTAATCCGCGATCCTGCCGGGAACCTTTACGGGGGCGCAGCCGCCTGGGATGGCGGCTGTGGATGTGGATTGATATTCGAGCTGAACAAGATGGGCAAGCTGGCCGTGCTGCACAAGTTCAGCCCTGGAGCAGGGGGCTATGGTCCCACCGGAACCTTGGTTCGCGATGCAGCAGGGAACTTCTATGGCACAGCGCAGTTCGGCGGCCAGTTCGGCTATGGCACCGTGTTCAAGCTCACGCCGTGACCGGGTGGGCAGACGCTCCTGTCCTCCAAAGTCATACGCCGAAGTGACAATTGTGGGTCAATGCCAAAGTCAAAAACAGCGGACCGACCCATCCGCCCGGCACCCTACTTGTAAAGTCTTGTAACACGTCAATCCGCCGCAATGATGTACGATCCTCAATAGATACAGCGTCAACCCACAGCCTGCGGGTCAGGAACTTTTCAGCTCCGGGCGGGTTGAAATCTGTGTAGACAATTCGTTCAAGATCGCGGCGCATGAGCAGGCCGCAAAGAGGAATACATCCATGAAAAAATCAAGGCTTTTGGCAGTTGCAACGGTGTTAGCGGTAGCGCTGTTGATGTTACAGGCGCCGCTCCAGGCGCGGGCGGACGACGACCCTCCGGGGCGTGTGGCCAGGCTGGACTACTCAAACGGGTCGGTCTCGTTTCAACCCGGCGGGGAAGGCGACTGGGTCGAAGCCGTGCGCAATCGTCCGCTGACCACCGGCGACAACCTCTGGGCTGACAAGGATTCCCGCGCCGAACTGCAAATCGGTTCCACTTCTCTGCGCGTCGATTCCGAAACCAGTATCACGATTTTGCAGCTCGACGATCACGTAACCCAGATCCGCTTATCGCAAGGATCGGTGATCGTGCGGGTGCGTCATCTGGACGATGAGGACAATTTCGAAGTCGATACTCCGAATTCTGCCTTCAAGATCTTGAGCACCGGCGAATACCGTGTGGATGTAAACGCCGACGGCAACGAATCCGATACAACGGTGTGGCGTGGCCGCGCCGAAGTGACGGGCGGCGGCGCCTCGTTTGATGTGGTGGCGGACCAGTTGGCGAAGTTCACTGGTACCGACCAGCTCAACCATGAGATCGATCAGATTCCGGCGGCTGACGATTTTGACAACTGGGCGTTCAATCGCGATCACCGCGAAGACCACTCGGAATCGGCAAATTACATTTCTCCCGAAATCACCGGCTCGGAAGATCTTGATGACAACGGAAGCTGGCACTACGTTGCCGATTACGGCCAAGTCTGGACTCCCACTGTGGTCGCCCCCGGATGGGCCCCCTACCGCTTTGGCCACTGGGTGTTCGTAGCGCCCTGGGGCTGGACCTGGGTGGAAGATGAGCCCTGGGGTTTTGCCCCCTTCCACTACGGACGCTGGGCGTTTGTGGGTGGAGGCTGGTGCTGGGTGCCGGGCCCCGTGGTGGTCCGGCCCGTGTACGCGCCGGCTCTGGTCGCGTTCGTTGGTGGCGGTGTCGGCTTCGGCGTGGGAGTCGCATGGTTCCCACTGGCGCCCCGGGAAGTTTTCGTTCCCTGGTATCGCACCAGTCCGGGATACGTGAATAATGTCAACATCACGAACACCCGGGTGAACGTCACCAATATCACCAACGTGTACAACACGACTACGATCAATAACACGAACATCAACAACATCCATTACGCAAATCAACACGTCGCGAATGCTGTGACCGCGGTTTCCCACGATACCTTCGTAAATGCCCGGCCGGTGGCGACAAATATAACGAAAGTCGACCCGAAGGAGCTTGAGAACGCGCCCGTGGCGCGCAGCATACCCGTGCAGCCGGTGAAGCAGAGCGTGTTGGGAGCAGGGCGGCCGGCAGCGGCTAAACCTCCGGCATCCGTGGTGAACCGGACGGTTGTGGCTACGCGGCAACCAACGCCTCCCAGCTCTTCCCTCGCGCAACGGCAGTCTACGATGAACGTACGGACCGAGCCGCCAGCGAAAGCGGAGCCAACCCGCGCGGGGAACGAATCTGAGAGCCCGAGCAGTTCGACACCCAGGCCCGGGGAAACGTCGCGGCCGGCGGAACCGGCGCGCGCCGGCGAACCCTCAAATCCTGCCGGGATCTCGCACGCGGAACCGGCTCATCCGGTAAGTTCGGTTCCGCGGCCTCCGTCCGCAGAAGGCGGTCATCCGCTGGTGCGGCAGGCCCCGCCGGTTCAGGAAAAACCTGGCTTCCAGCGGAGTGAGGAGCAGAAATTCAATGCTTGGCGGCAACAACGTCAGGCCCCGCCTCATCCGCAGCAATCGAAACCGGCGGCGTCCAAACCTCACGGCGGAGAACGCAAATAGCGGATGCGGATCAACAACTTAAGAATAAAGAAATGCCAGTTCCCTCCCAAGAGCTGGCATTCTCTTTTTGATTTGTTTATCCACCTTAAGTGCAACCGGCTTCTGTTTGGAGCGATAGACTAGGACTGCCCTAGCCAGAACAAACAAATCATGCAGATTCGGGTGCTATTCTTCGGAATGCTCAAGGATGTGACCGGTACGACGGGCGAGTCGATCGATCTGCCAGAGAACGCCACACTCGGAGATGTGGTGCGCCATTATCAGGAGCGCAGGCCGCGGTTCCACGAACTGGCTGGCTGTTGCGCGATGGCGGTCAACCAGGAATACGCTGGACTGCGGGCGAAACTGAAGGCTGGTGACGAGGTGGCATTCCTTCCCCCGGTGAGTGGCGGGACGAACGGACCCGCGAAGCGGGCAGCCATCGTGCGAGAAAAGATCGACCTTTCGCCGGTTCTGGACCGGGTCAAGCAGCCAGCCGACGGCGCGGTCGTGGTTTTCGAGGGAGTGGTGCGCGATAACACCCGCGGCCGGCGCACACTGTATCTGGACTACGAAGCCTACGAAGAGATGGCGCTGAAGCAAATGGACGGGCTCATCAAAGCGGCGTTGCAGCAATTCCCGGTTCGCGATGCGGCCATGGTCCATCGGCTGGGCCGGTTGCAGATCGGAGACACGAGCATCCTGATCGTGGTGACTTCGGCGCACCGGGCCGCGGCGTTCGACGCCTGCCGATGGCTGATTGATACGCTGAAGCGCACTGTGCCGGTGTGGAAGAAAGAATACTTCCAGGACGGTGCGGTTTGGGCGGACGGCGAACCCTTTCCTGCTGAAGTTCCCACGGCCTCGGGCAGCCATCCGGGCGAGGCCGCATCTAAGTGAGCAGCTTCCTGGTCGGCGGCGCTGGCAAAATTTTCTTCCGGTTTCTGCGATTGACAGCCTTTGAGGAATTGAGCTACCAAGTTCGCAAAGCAACGTCGGTGCGGGGCGCGAAAACGAGCCCGCATTTTCCCCTGTGCATCCGGATCGCTTTTCTGGCTCTTGCGGCGGCGATGTCTCAAGCTCAGGTTCCGAAACCGCCCTGGGCTTCTGGCGCCAACCCGAAGACGTCACCATCCAACCCAGCCGCGCCAAACTCCGACATCAAGGTCGAGGTCAAGCTGGTCAACGTGTTCGTGACCGTCACCGACCAGCACGGGGCGCCGGTCGCCGATCTGCGGCAAACCGACTTCGCCTTGCTGGAAGATGGCAAGCCGCAGAAGATTTCCGTGTTCGACAAAGAATCGGCCTTGCCGCTGTCCATTGTGCTCGCCATCGATACCAGCCTGAGCACCCGCAAAGATCTGACCCTGGAACTGAATTCGGCGAGGCGCTTCGCCCACGCGATTGTACGGCCGCAGGACGCCCTGAGCCTGTGCGAATTCAGCGAAATCGTCAACGAAGTCGTTTCTTTCACTTCCGACATGAAGGCGATTGACCGCGGGATCGACCATCCGCGTCTGGGCTCGGCGACGGCGCTCTATGACGCCCTGTATCTGGGAGCACGGGGGCTGGACAGCCGCCAGGGAAGAAAAGTGATTGTGGTGATTACGGACGGAGGCGACACGGTGAGCCGGGTGGACTACAAAGAGGCGCTCCGCGCCGCGCAGGAGGCGGAAGCCATCGTCTACAGCATCATCGTGGTGCCGATTGAAGCCAGTGCCGGACGCGACACCGGTGGAGAACACGCCCTGATCCAGCTTTCCGAAGACACCGGGGGAAAATACTTTTACTCGGAGTCGGTGCCGCAACTGGACGAGGCTTTCCGGAAGATCAGCGACGAACTTCGCACCCAATACCTGTTGGCGTATTACCCAGCCGAGAAATTCTCGGACTCCAGCTTCCGCCGCATCGAAGTGAAGGTGAATTCGGCGATCGGACTGAATGTCCGGCACCGGGCGGGATATTACACAGCGAAGTCCAAGTTCTAGAACGGTTCGTCAGGCGAGACAATTCCCGGCAGCACGGTGCGGTTGCGCTGAGGTCATTCCTCAGTGCATTATCTATGCCAATGAAATTCGGCGTTCCGAGTGAGCAGCACAAACCTCGAATAGGAAGGTGGATGATGTCGTTCAGGCTCTGCCCCCATTTTTCTCGCACCACGACTGCCGGCAGTCTGGTTCTGGCGGTAGGATTTCTCCTCTCCTCGACATTCCTGTTGGCGCAGTCCACCGTGGAGACGGGCGGCATTCAAGGGACGGTCACCGATCCGAGCAATGCCGTGGTTGGCGGAGCCAAGGTCACAATCGTAAACCGGAGCACCGGACAGACCATCAACCTTACCACGGGTTCCGGCGGATTCTACAACGCCGCCGCCTTGCTGCCGAGCACGTACACCGTCAAGGTTGAGGCTGCGGGGTTTAAAACCACTGAGCTGGCGCTGACGGTTCAGGTTGGCAATATAGCCAATGGCAACGTCAAGATGCAGGTGGGACGGGCGAGCGAGACCGTCGAAGTGCAAGCCAGCACCGTGCAGGTCAACACTGAGCAGGCGACTGTGCAGGGCGTTCTCACGGTCACGCAGATTGAGAACTTGCCCATCAATGGCCGGAACTTCCTCGATCTCGCGCAGCTTGAGCCCGGAGTACAGATTCAGGACGGCGGGAATTTCGATCCCACAAAGAACGGCTTCTCGTCGATTTCCTTCGGGGGCCGCTTCGGGCGCACCGCCCGCATCGAAGTGGATGGACTGGACATCAGCGACGAAACCGTAGGCACGACGACCCAGAACGTTCCCGAGGGCGCCATCCAGGAATTTCAGATCCAGCAGTCCTCGCTCGATCTTTCCACGGAACTGACTTCCTCGGGGTCGGTTAACGTGACCACGAAGTCGGGAACGAACTCATACCACGGGGAGGGTTACTACGATTTCCGCGATCAGTCGCTGAACGCGAATCTGCCCGGTGGCACGGACAATCCCTTTCAGCGGAACCAATTCGGCGGCAACTTCGGCGGAGCGATCATCAAGAACAAACTGTTCTTCTTCCTCGATGCGGAGCGAACGAAACAGGACTTACTGAATCCGGTTCTGCCGGGCGGATCCTTCGCTGCGCTGACCGGGAGTTTTAGCTCTCCCTTCCGCGAAGCCGAGGGCGTTGGCCGGCTGGACTGGCAGATCAACAACAACTACAAGATGTTCTACCGGTTTTCCTACGATCAGAATTCAAGTGTTCTGGCGATTATTCCAAACTCGTTTCAGCCTTTCGGCAATGTGAACCACACGCCGGTACACGCGGTGGGGCTGGACTTTAACACCGGCGGCTACACCCACAGCATCCGTTTCGGCTACACAAAATTCCGTAACGGCATTGTGGATGCGGTTGCGGGATCTTCGATCTTCAATCCTGCGCCCGGCATCGAGCTGGCGATCGGCGACGATCCGGATTGTCTCACCCCGGGTTTGGATTCTTTCTGCTCCGGACCGAGTTTTCTCGCGCCCCAGCAGACTTACCAGTCGGATCGTCAGATCAAGTATGACGGCAGCAAGGCAGTCGGCACCCACGTCCTGCGCTATGGCGGCGGCCTGAACCACATCTTTGGGGGCGGTTTCGCCAGCTTCCTGAAACTCGGGCCGGCAGTCTCTGCCGGCGCATCCGACTGCGACCCTAGCAAGCCCCACCCTTATCCTGGTGGCTGCAACAACCCGCTCAACTACCCGGTGAACACCGTGCAACTAGGCAATGGACAAGGTTTCTCATCCGAGATTCCAGCCTTCGGATTTCCTGCTGGCGGCTTCGGTCCCGACAATCGGCTGTCTTTCTATTTTGGTGACGCCTGGAAGATCAAACCAAATCTGACCCTAACCTATGGATTGCGCTATGTGCGGGATACTGGGCGCTCCGACAGTGATCTGGGGCCGATTCCGGCCTTGAACCAGTTCGGCGCGGGCCTGGGCAATCGGGTGAACCAGCCGAACTGGAATTTCGCTCCGCAGCTCGGGGTCGCCTGGGATCCTCACCGCAGCGGCAAGACCGTGCTCCGCGGAGGGATCGGGCTGTTCTATGAAAATTCCATCTGGAATAATGTCGAATTCGACCGCCCGGCACGCCTGCCGAACGGGCTGTTCCTGGCCAACCCGACGGTTTGCTCCGGCGGAAACGCTTCGGCGCCGCCGATATCAGGCCCACCGCTTCCCGCACCGACCTTTTGCAGCGGCGAGACCATCGGGCAGGCGGCTCCTCAAATTCTGGCTTACCAGGCGCAGTATCAAGCTGCCACGTCGGCGGTCGGGCCGGCGGCTCCCAACCCTTCATTCGTTGGAACAACCTTGGCGGACGGGTTGGACGCTACTGGAACCAACCTGCTGGCTCCCAATTACGTGAGCCCGCGCTCAGTACAGATGAACTTTGGCATCCAGCACGAAATTCGCAAGGGAATGGTCTTTACTGCGGACTACCTCCGCAACATCGAGACCCATACACTGCTGGCGATCGACACCAATCACGTCGGCGACGCGCGATTCTTCAACCTGAAAGCTGCAAAAAACGCGGTTCAAAACACCCTCGCGGCCTGCGGGGTTTCTTCGATCAACGGCGCCATCACGGCTTGCCCCGGACTTCACCCGAGTGTAAACGGCGGACCCGTGGGTGGAGCTACGATTTCCGACTTCGCCTCCTTCGGCCTCGATTCCGGCTATTCCCTCTGCTTCGGATCTCCGTGCGCGCTCGCGGGAGAACCCGCCGCCGCCTTTCCCGGCATCAACCCCAACCTGGGCGCCAACCAGATGCTGTTTCCCAGCGGCCGCGCGGAATACAACGGCCTGCAGCTTTCTCTCAAACAGGACCTGCAGAACCCTTTCCGCCACATTCGCAGCCTGAACCTGCAAGTCTCCTATTCGTACTCCAAATACATCGCGCCCGCCCAGGACAACGATTTCATCAGCATCGCCACCGACTTCAATAATCCCTTGCATTACCTGGGTCCAAACGGGCTGGACCGCAAACATCAAGTATCGTTTGGCGGCTCCATGGACCTGCCCTATAAATTCCGGCTCGGCATGATCGGCCACTTCTACAGCCCGCTGCCGGTCACGCTCACCCTCAATCCCACGGGAACTGCGGGAGGCATCTTCGTGACTGACATCACCGGGGACGGCACCGGCGACGGCAGCTTCGCCGACAACGGCGGTCTGGGAGATGTGCTGCCCGGAACCAACATCGGCTCGTTTGCACGGAACATCAACGCCGGCAACATCAACAACGTGATTCAGAACTACAACCAGAACTTTGCCGGGAAACCCACTCCTGCGGGCCAGGTGCTCATTCAGAACGGCCTGTTCACGCAAGGCCAGCTGTTTAGTCTGCAAGGGGTGCAGCAGCCTATGTCAGTGGCGCCCGCGGGTGAAGCCAACATGGGCTGGCTGCGCGCACTGGATTTGAGCCTCAACTGGATCTACAAGGTCAAAGATAAAGTCGAAGTTCAGCCCGGAGTGTCATTCTACAATGTGCTGAACTTCGCCAATTTTGACGGGCCGGTAAATCCGCTGAGCGGAGTGCTGAGTGGACAGTCCGGCGCGGTCAATGGCACACCGGGAGAGCAGCCCGCCAGCAACCGTCTGGGCCTGGGATCGGGCGTGTTTGCTCTCGGCTCACCCCGGGCGCTCGAGTTCTCACTTAAGGTTTCGTTCTAAAGGCTTCGGATTAAGTCGTCGCTGTGGGTCCGCAATCCTCCCGTGTAAGATATCCCTATGCCATTCCACGAAGGCGGCGGGCATGGCCCGCTGCGAAAGCCGAAAGCGGTTCCTCCCGAGGAAACCTGTGAAGAAGCCAATTACCTGAAGGCGCTCTGCGACAAGCAACGGCCGGTGCGCATCAAGCTGAGGGACGGCGACCTCCTGCATGGATGGATTGAGTACTACGACAAGAATATGGTGCGGCTGACCCGCGACGGCGTGCCCAATCTGTTCATCTTCAAGCATGAGATCATGTACATCGCCGAAGCCGGGGCGCCCAAAAGGAGCAAAGCTTGAGGCCCCGGTGGCAGCGTCTCAGTTCGGCCCTGTTTTCACAGGCGTCATCCCGAAGCCCCGCGTCTTTACTCCCGGGGCGAGAGCCTGCCCCGAGCAAGCGAAGCGCGCCGAGGGGGATCTTGCGCGGGGTATTTCAAAATGATCCGTTACCCGCGCTGGCCTCAATCCAACTCCTCTCGCAGAAAGGATCATGAGTTTGCATACTTCCCCGAAATTTCCGGCAGGTGACTTGGTTCCCGCCATGGCCGAGATCGCTCGCGAGGCTGGCGCACTGCTGATGGAGCACTTCGACCGGCACGTAAAGATCGAGTACAAGGGCGATGCCGACCTGGTGACGGTGGCTGACCGCACCTCCGAACTGCTGATCCGGGAGCGAATCAAGGCCAAATGGCCCTCCCATGACATACTGGGCGAAGAAGGTGGTTTGCAGGATACGGGCAGCGACTACCGATGGTACGTCGATCCGCTGGATGGGACCACGAACTTCGCGCACGGCTTTCCGGTGTTCTGCGTGTCCATGGCGCTGGACTTCAAAGGCAAGCGGATCGCGGGCGTGATCTATGATCCCACGCGTGACGAGATGTTTGCCGCCGAGCAAGGCAGCGGAGCTTACCTGAATGGTCTCCGCATCCACGTATCGGAAACCCCGCGGCTGGTGGAATGCCTGGTAGCGACGGGTTTTCCCAGCCATAAGCGCCACGCCAATCCGAACATTTTCTTTTATCACCAGATCACGCTACGGACCCACGGAGTGCGCCGCGCCGGTTCCGCTGCCCTCGATCTTTGCTGTGTGGCGTGCGGGCGCTTCGATGGCTTCTGGGAATTCAACCTGAATCCCTGGGACACCGCAGCCGGCGTGCTTCTGGTGGAGGAAGCCGGCGGGAAAGTCACCGACATGAGCGGCGGACCATTTCAGTTGAATAGCCGCGAAACCCTGGCCTCGAATGGGTTGATCCACGACGCGCTGCTGTCCGAGTTTGCCCAGATTTTTGCCGGGCGCGGCCTGGAGGAATTGCCCGACCCGCGTGCCTTTCGGTAGGCTGTATTCCTCTGCGTCCTCTGTGGTTACTGTTTCTTTCTGGCCAGGACACCGAGCACAGATGTGAGGAGGTTCTTCATGACAGCTCGATCGAAGACAGTTTTTGCCCTGGCGTTTCTTGCGATTCTCTGCGCCGCCGGCTCCTTTGCCGCCGACAAAAGCGCCCCGCCCGCACCGGACGCAGCCTATCTCCAGTCCTACGAAAAGTGGAAGCTCGAACAGATCGACGACCTCAAGAAAAATTGGCTGACCTTGGCGGGATTGTTCTGGTTGAAGCCGGGCTCGAACAGTTGCGGAACCGACCCGTCGAGCGCCGTGGCTCTTCCCGCAGGATCGGCAGACGCTCACGTTGGCAGCTTCGAACTTCAAGGCGAGACGGTAAGCGTCAAGTTCCTCCCCGGCGTGGCGGCTAAGATCGACGGCAGGCCGGTGACCAGCGCTCAGTTGCAGCCGGATATTTCCGGCAAGCCGACCATCATCGAGCTGGGCAGCCTGCGCATGCTGGTGATCAAGCGCGGCCAGCGCATCGGCATCCGCGTCCGCGACCTGAACAGTCCCGCCGTCCGCAACTATGCCGGTCCGATTTTCTTCCCGCTGAACATGAATTATCGCGTCACCGCGAAATGGGTGCCATCGGACGGCAAGAAGACTGTCGATGTGCCCAACGTGCTGGGCGACACGACTCCCGTGCCCATTGCCGGAGAAGTTCTCTTCACCATCGACGGCCAACAGCTGCGGCTGACGGCGCTCGGCGGCGATGCGTCCCAGGGCGTTTCCTTCGTGTTCAGCGACCTGACCTCGAAAACCGATACCTATCCCGGTGGCCGCTTCCTCGAGACCGATCCTGTGGTCAACGGCACCGTGGTGCTCGACTTCAACCGCGCCTACAATCCACCCTGCGCGGTGACGCCCTACGCCACCTGCCCGCTCGCTCCAAAAGAAAATCGCCTGTCGGCGGCGATTCCAGCCGGCGAAAAGTATGACCGGGCGCACGGCCATCACTAGACCACCTACGCTGGTGCCGTTATGGGGAGAATTCAGACGGCGGGGCAGAGGGAACCGAATCCGCACAGGAAGGTACATTCAACAACACGGACGGACGGCACCCTTAGCGGTCTTCGCTCATACAGGGCGCCAGCGCCAGGTGATTAGCAGGTGAAACCAACACGTTCCCCTACTGTGAAGAGGCTCACCCACTCGTCACCCTTACCCGGAACCGCATATTCCTCCCTCCCGTTCGACCGCAGCCCCGCAGTTGTGAGCCCAACAAGCTCTTCTGGTGATGCAGATGTGATTGCTTCACGCAAAACCGCACTCAGCTCTGTTTCTGACGGGAACCACTTTTTGCGGTACTGGTCTTCACCATCGAACTTGACGAGCAACTTGATTCCGTATTCCGGCGGATCGTTTTTCAGGATTCTTGCATTTGATGGACACGGAGACCATGATAACCTACTGCCGTGCCATTGACAGGGCTACCCGGGGAGGCTACATTTCGCCGAAACCATAAAGAGGCTCTGGCGCGGGCTGCGCCTCACTTTTTCCTTGACCCCAGCCCGGCAAACCGGCATCATCAAGGTATATCTTTTGGAGAACGCACGTTTACGACATATAACTCGTTAAGAATCTAGATTTTACCCCTAAGCCCAATCTGCTCTAGATTTTAGCGGGGAAATGTCCGTAACTTCATGATTCCACTAGACCGAGGGGGAGGGGGTATATCGAGCATTAGGCTGTATTTCCCAAATCGGCACAGTAAACGCTGGCGGCCACCACGCCGTTGGCATCAGGTCTTTGACAACTCGCTCCGCATGGCAGAGGGGAACAGGACATTCGAGTTAAAATGAAACAGGGGATGGCCCCGATCTTTACCTAGGCTGAAACTGTGATTGATTCCTTACTGCAGCGCAAAATCGAAAAACGTCCTGACCACGTGCGTCTGACCGGACGCCTTCTTTTTCTCACCGAAGATCCCGAACTGATCAAGCGTCAGCTTGCCGGCGAAGACCTCCCCTGGGACACAAAGAATCCTGCCAATAATCCCAAGCTGCGCGACGATATTTCGACCGACGAAATCACTCCCGCGCATTATTGCTTCTACTTTGACGAGACCCTGGGCGAAATCCCTTACCTGGGGCTGAAATGCGGCGGTGTGCTGCCGATCGGCCGCGGAGACGTGAAGCGCGGCGGCTTTGTCTGTGCAGTCAGCGGCAAGCGCCGCGGAAAAGGATCGAGCCGCGAGCAGTCTCCCTACGCGGAGATGTGTGCGGGGATCCGCGTGGTGATCGCCGAGAACATCGAGCGTATCTACAAGCAGAACTGCCAGAACCTGGGACTGCTGACTTCGACGAACTTTGCGCTGATTGACCGGATTCGCGGTGGCGAAGAAATCGCGCTGAGTGAATTTACCGCGGGAGAAGACGAGATCACGCGGCAGGTGATCGAATACGGCGGGTTGTTCCCGTTCAACGTGGCCCGCATGCAGAAGAAAGTTTTTCTGCCGCCGATCAAGACAGAAAAGCGCCCCATGACGCTGGCCGAGAAGATTTTCGCCCGCCACATGATCAATGAACGGGGAGAAGTCGGAGTCGCAGCCGTGAAGCCCGGCGACACCGGCTTTGCCCGCGCCGACCTGCGCTTCAGCCATGAATACGTTACGCCCATGGCGGCGATTTTCTTCGAGCATTACGTCGGTAAAGACGCCAAGGTGAACGATCCTTCGAGCATTCTCTTCTTCCGTGATCACCTGACATTTCTGGACGAAGTGATCTCGGAGGAAAAAAAGAAAATCGGCCTGCTCGACTTGGCCACGCAACTTAAGATGAAGCAGCAGGATTTCGCGGCCAAGCAGGGAATCCGGCTGCATGGCGAACTGAAAGACCGCAAAGGATCGGAAGGCATCTGCCATTCGATTGTGCTGGAAAGCTACGCCCTGCCCGGCCAGTTGAACATTGGTTCGGATTCGCACACGCCGCATGTGGGAGCGATTGGCTGCGTGGCTTTCGGCATCGGCACCACCGACGTTTTCAATAGCTGGATCACGAAAGACGTACGCGTGAAGGTGCCCGAGTCGGTGAAGATTGTGATTCGGGGCAAGAAACATCCGAACGTGACCGCGAAGGATTTCATCCTCAAGATTCTCAGCCTGGAATATGTCCGCAGCGGCAAGGCGCTGGCGAAGGTTATGGAGTATGCGGGCGAGGCCATTGAAGAACTCAGTGTCGACGAACGCGCGACCATGACCAACATGGCAGCGGAAATCGGTGGGTTCACCGGCATCGTTGCGCCCGACCGAAAAGCTGTCGATTTTCTCGTGGAGCGGCGCGGCATGGACCGCAAGAAAGCCGAAGCCATGATCGAAGGGCTCTACAGCGATCCTGATGCGGAGTATGCGCACGTAATCGAACTCGATGCCGCCCAGATCACACCCATGGTGGCCACGCCCGGCGATCCGGGGAACGGCAAGTATATTCGTGAACTGAACACTCCGGTGCCCATCGAACTTGCCTACGGCGGCACCTGCACCGCGGGCAAGAACGAAGACATGGACATGTACGCTGCCGTCCTCGCCGACGCGCTCAAGCACGGCAAGCGCGTTGCCGAGTCGGTGAAGTTCTACATCCAATTCGGATCGCAGGAGACGCGCGAGTACTGCCTGAGCAAGGGCTATCTGGACGTGTTTCAGAAGGCCGGAGCGCACGTGATCGAGCCCAGTTGCGGCGCCTGCATCAACGCGGGACCGGGCGTTTCGACGAGGCCTGACCAGGTCGTGATCAGCGCGCAAAACCGCAACTTCCCCGGCCGCAGCGGACCGGGCCAGATGTATCTGGCGAGCCCGCTGACCGTGGCCGCGAGTGCGGTGGCGGGGTACATTGTGGAATACGAGCCAAGTGAAAAGCGAGAGTTGGTCAGAGCGTAAGAGCGCGCCATCGGAGCCGGCATTTGTTCCCGGCATTCCGAGTGCCGAACGCCTATACGGCTGGCGCCATTCTTGCTAAAATTACGGTTTCCGTTTTGACGGCACATACCAGCGAGAAAGAGGGACCCTATGGCTTATGTAATTGCAGAACCGTGCATTGGAACCAAGGACACCGCGTGCGTCGACGCCTGCCCGGTGGACTGCATTCATCCGAAAAAGGACTCCGAGAAGTACGCGACCGAGGAGATGCTCTACATTGATCCCGTGGAGTGCATCGACTGCGGAGCCTGCGTGCCGGTGTGTCCGGTATCGGCGATTTTCGCACTCGATGATCTGCCGGAGAAGTGGAAAGAGTACACCGAGCGCAACGCCAAGTATTTTGGGCGGTGAGCAAGCGATTGGCGCTTAGCCATTAGCTCTCGGCTCGTCTGGATCAGGGGCGCACGTCCTGCTTGGGCGTGCGCTTTTTGTTTGAGATCGGGGAATGCGACCCGAATTCTGGTCCCGCGATGCCTGCAGGACTCAGTCGCAAAGCACATGAAACCTGCCCGCTCGCACTGCTACAATCACCGTACCTGGCCAGGCACCCATGCCGCTGAAGGAATCCGAAGCCATTGTCTTGCGGACCTACCCCCTGCGCGAGGCAGACCTGCTGGTCACGCTATTTACCCGGGCGGAGGGCAAGGTCCACGGGGTGGCGCGCTCGGCCATGAAGTCCAAGCGGCGGTTTGGCGGGGCACTGGAGCCGCTGACCTGGGTGCGGGCTTATTTCGAAGACCGCGAAGGCCGGGAACTGGCGCGGCTGGATAGCTGCGAGGTGCTGGAATCTCCGCTGGCCTTCGAGGTGAGTTATCCGCGGGCAGTCGCGCTTGGCCATGTGGCGGAGTTGCTCGACGAACTGCTTCCGGAGCGCGAATCCAACGACGCGGTATTCCGACTGGCGCTCTCGGTGCTGGCGGCGCTGCGCGGGTCCGACGTATGGATGCCGCTCACCTATTTTGAGCTGTGGATGACCCGGCTGATGGGCTACCTGCCGGATTTGTCCGAGTGCCTGGCTTGCGGGCGAACACTGAATGGAAGCCGGGCCTACTTTCATGCATTAGCCGATGGCCTGATGTGTCCGGAGGACAAACGGCTGGCATCGTCGGAGATTTCCGCCGAGTCGCGTATCCTGGCCGCGCAGATGTTTCGTTCCCCGGTGGAAAGCTTCCTCGGGACACCGTGGCCCAGGAACCGGGGCGCCGACCTGCGGAAGTTCCTGATCCAAACCTTGCAACGGCATATTGAGAAGAAGCTAGTGACGGCGGGCATGTTGGAAAAGGTCGGCGATTAGTTACCTGGCAGGCGGCTTTCCGCTTGTTCGAATCCGATCGGCCGTAGCTGACGGCCGGTTACCAATTCCATTACAATCGTGGATTAACCCGCTCGTTCCCGGACAAGCCCGTGACCCCAGCCAATTCCAATTCGCTGACGTTTCAGGAACTCATCCTCCGCCTGCAGACTTTCTGGGCCGAGCGCGGATGCGTGTTGCAGCAGCCTTATGACGTCGAAGTCGGCGCTGGCACCATGGCTCCGGAAACTTTCCTGCGCGTACTCGGTCCCCAGCCTTACAAAGTTGCTTATGTGCAACCTTCGCGAAGGCCGGCCGACGGCCGTTACGGCGAGAATCCGAACCGGTTGTACAAGCACACCCAGTTGCAGGTCATCCTGAAGCCACCGCCGGACACAGTGCAGGAGCTGTATCTCGAATCGCTCGCGGCGATCGGGATTGATCTGCGGCAGCACGACATCAAGTTTGAGGAAGATAACTGGGAATCGCCCACGCTCGGCGCCTGGGGAATTGGCTGGCAGGTCATGCTCGATGGCCTGGAGGTTACGCAGTTTACCTACTTCCAGCAGTGTGGCGGCGTGGATCTGGATCCGATCTCGGCAGAGTTGACCTACGGATTGGAGCGTATCGCGGCGTTTCTGCAGGATGTCGATTCGATCTATGACATTGTGTGGGCGCGCGACCCGGAAACGGCACGAATCGTTACCTACGGGGATGTTCGGCTGGCGGATGAGCTGCAGTTTTCGGTGTACAACTTTGAAGCCGCCGACGTGGAGAAAGCTTGGAAGCACTTCGAACAATGTGAAGCCGAATGCAAAACGCTGCTGCAGGGATACGCCGGGCTGGCTGAGGACAAGATCGGGGGCGATGGTCTGTCTCAAAACAGGAAACGCTTCCCGCTGCTGGCGGCTTACGATCTTTGCCTGAAGTGCTCCCACCTTTTCAACATCCTGGACGCCCGCGGGGCGATCTCCGTGACCGAGCGTGTCGGGGTGATTGCACGGGTACGAGCCTTGGCCGTGGGAATCGCGAAGGCATACGTGGATCAGCAGCGGGACCAGCCGGATGCCCCAAAAGAGGAAGAACCTGCCGACAAGAAGCGAGCGGCAAAGAAGCAAACCGAGGTGGCAGTTCCATAGTCGCCGGTGAGCGGCAGTTGTGAAATGGTTGTGACGGCGCTCACATTCGGTTTTCGGCATACCTGAGAAGATAGGTAACTGTCCAATGCCTGACTTTCTGCTTGAAATCGGTTGCGAAGAAATCCCCGCCCGGATGATCGATGCAGCGTCGCTTGATTTGTGCGAGCGAGTCGACAAACTGCTGCAGCGAGAACGTCTCGGAGCAGAAGGTGAAGTGAAATGCCTCGACACTCCGCGCCGCCTGGCGATTCTTGCCGCAGGCATTCCCGCCGCGCAGCCGGACGTCACCGAACAACTTACGGGACCATCGGCTGCGGTCGCCTTCAAAGACCTTCAGCCCACGCCAGCGGCTCACGCGTTCGCCAAAAAGGCCGGAGTCGATGTGTCCCGGCTGGAAAAGGTCACGACCCCCAAAGGCGAGTATCTGGCCGCGAAGGTCACCAGGAAAGGCCGGTCCGCTGCGGAAGTCCTGGCCGAACTGCTGCCTAAGGAAATCAACTCGATCTACTGGCCGAAGAACATGTACTGGCGCAAGCGCGGCGAGCTGTTTGTGCGTCCGGTGCGCTGGCTAGTGGCGATGCTCGACGGCGACGTCATCCCGCTTGAGTTTGACGGCGTTCGGGCTTCCAACCAGTCGCGCGGACATCGTATCCTGTCGAATCATTCCGTAATTATTCCGAGAGCTGGAGCAGAGTATGTCGCGGCGCTTCAGCAGGCGAAGGTCCTCGCGCGGGAAGCCCGTGAGCAACAGATTCGCAAAGCGCTTGATGCCGCCACGCGCACCATCCCCGGTGCGCGATGGCGTGAAGACAAGCCCCTTCTCGATGCCGTCGTGAACCTTACCGAATGGCCCTCGGTGATCCTGGGGAATTTCGATCGCGAATTCCTGGAGTTACCGGAGGAAGTCCTGGTCACGGTGATGCGCGATCACCAGAAGTATTTTGCCGTCGAAGATTCGAACGGCAAGCTGCTGCCGCACTTTCTGGCGGTTCTGAACACGGACGGCGACCCGCAGGGAACCATTCGCCACGGGCACGAACGCGTGCTGCGCGCCCGTTTCAACGACGCTCGCTTTTTCTGGCAGACCGACCAGAAGCATCCCTTGCGCGAACGCACCTCTTGGCTTAAGAACGTCACGTTCCAGAAAGATCTGGGCAGCTACTACGAGAAAACACTGCGAGTACAGCGGCTGTGCAGTTGGCTATGCGAGATCGTGCGCCAGGGTGGAGTCGCAGTTCGTCCGGGAGTGGTACATAAAGCCGCTTATCTTGCCAAGACCGATCTGACTACCGAACTGGTAAAGGAATTTACCGAACTGCAGGGGATTGTCGGCGGGCTCTATGCCCGAGTGCAGGAACTGGATGGCGACCTGCCCGACGCCACTCGCCAGGTGATTGCGCAAACGATCTACGATCAGTACAGGCCGGTATCGATGGAAGACGCAGCCCCGCGCTCGGTTGAAGGCGCGGTGCTGTCGGTCGCGGACAAGGCGGACACCATTGCGGGTATGTTCGCGCTGGGCTTGCAGCCGACGGGGTCGAAAGATCCGTTCGCCTTGCGACGGCAGGCGAATGGAATTGTGAAGACCATTGCCGAACACAAGCTGCCGATTCACCTGAACCGATTGTTCGTGGACGCACGTGAGGCCTATCGCAGTTCGACGGCGGAACGGAAGTTCTCTGCTGGGTTTGATTATGCCGGCAGCCTGCGGGAGTTCTTCCGGGAGCGTGTGGAGTTCTACCTGCGCGATGCCCTCGGATTCAAATACGACGTGGTGAATGCCGTGCTGGCGGCTGACTCCGACGATGTCGTGGATGCGATTGCGAGAGCCCGAGCAGTTGCAGGCGTCCTTGACATGCCGGAGTTTCTGGCCATTGCTGCTGCTTGCAAGCGCATGCGCAACATTCTCAGGCAGGCCGAGTCCAAGGGAATCAAGCCTGCGGCGAAGTTCGAAGACCTGCCCGAGTCCTCGGGTGAGGAAAAGAACCTGGCGGTTTACGTACAGGTCAACGCGCCGCGAATCGAGGCCCACCGGCAAAAGAAAGAATACGGGGACGCGCTCCTCCTGCTTTCGACCGCACGGGAGCAGGTCGACGCATTCTTCGACAAAGTTATGGTCATGGTCGACGACGAGCGAGTGCGCGCGAATCGGCTCGTATTGTTGCAGACATTACTGAAAGAATTTTCCACGATCGCCGACTTCTCCGAAATCGTGACCGAAGGCAAGAGCTCATGAATTTGAAGAAGAGCAAACTGCGAAATTCTAAGTAAAAGGACTAATCATCATGGCGACTCCCACCCTTACTGAAACTGGAATCGAAATCCCACAGAAACCCGGCGTCAAGTACGTCTATTTCTTTGGTGGCGGCAAAGCCGACGGCAACGGGAAAATGAAAGACGAGCTCGGCGGTAAAGGCGCGGGCTTGGCCGAAATGACCAACGCGGGCCTGCCGGTCCCTCCCGGCTTCACCATTCAGACCGAGGCCTGCCGCGAATACATGCGCCAGAGCCAGGTCTCTGGCGAGGTTGACCGCCAGACCGAAGCGGCGTTGAAAAAGCTGGAGGAGCTTCAGGGCCAGAAACTTGGCGAAGGCGAGAACCCGCTGCTGGTCAGCGTTCGCTCCGGCGCGAAATTTTCCATGCCGGGCATGATGGACACCATTCTGAATCTCGGTCTCAACGACCATAGCGTGGAATCGCTGGCCAAGCTCAGCAACAATCCCCGCTTCGCTTACGATTCTTACCGCCGCCTGATCCAGATGTTCGGTAACGTGGTGCTGGAGATCCCGAAGGCCGAGTTCGAGGAAGTGTTTGACGCGAAAAAGAAACAGAAGAAGGCCAAGCTGGATACCGAACTCGATGCCAAGGCTCTGAAGGAGGTCATCGAAGAATACAAGAAGGTCGTCAAAAAGCACGCCAAGCGTGACTTTCCGCAGGACGCCCACGAACAGCTGGTGATGTCGCGGGATGCGGTGTTCCGCTCCTGGAACAACGATCGCGCCAAGCACTATCGCCGCATCAACAACATCTCTGACGATCTTGGCACTGCGGTGAACGTGCAGGCCATGGTGTTCGGCAATCTTGGCGACACCAGCGCGACCGGTGTCGGTTTTACCCGCAACCCCGCTACCGGCAGCAAGGAATTCTACGGCGAATTTCTGCTGAACGCGCAGGGCGAGGACGTCGTCTCCGGCGTTCGCACCCCGGTGCACATCCTTGAACTCGAGAAGATCATGCCTGCGGCTTACAACCAGCTCCGCGAAATCACCACGCGCCTGGAAAAACATTACAAGGACATGCAGGATTTCGAGTTCACCATTCAGGAGGGCAAGCTCTACATGCTGCAGACGCGCAACGGTAAACGCACCGGCCTGGCGGCCGTGCGAGTGGCGATCCAGATGGTGGAAGAAGATCTGATCACGAAGGAAGAAGCGATTTTCCGGGTCGAGCCGAATCAGTTGTACGATTTCCTGGTTCCGCGGCTGGATGAGAAGAGCATGAAAGTCGAAGTGCTGGCAACCGGGTTGCCTGCTTCGCCGGGAGCCGCGGTCGGGCAGATCGTGTTTACCGCCGAGGAAGCGGTGAAAAAAGCCGGGCACGGTGCCAAGAAGAACCCGGTGATTCTGGTGCGCGCTGAGACGACGCCGGAAGACATTCAGGGCATGGAAGTCTCTGCGGGCATTCTGACCTCGCGCGGAGGCATGACCAGCCACGCCGCTGTAGTGACGCGCGGCATGGGAAAGTGTTGCGTCGCGGGAGCCGGCGACATCACAGTCGATGAAAAGAAGCGCGAGATGCGGGTGAAGGGCCAGGTATTCAAAGATGGCGACTGGATTTCGCTGGATGGAACGACTGGCCGGGTGATCAAGGGCAAGCTGAGTACCATCCCGCCGAAGGCCGACGATCCTGAACTGCTGAAACTGATGGGTTGGGCGGAGCCGTTCCGCAAGCTGCGCGTGCGCGCCAACGCGGACATTCCACGCGACGCCATTCAAGCCCGCGCCTTTGGCGCCGAGGGAATCGGCCTGTGCCGCACCGAGCACATGTTCTTCGCCGAGGATCGCATCCCACACATGCGCGCCATGATCATGGCGCGTACCGAAAAAGAGCGCCGTGCTGCGCTCAAGAAACTGCTGCCGATGCAGCGCTCGGATTTTATTGGTGTATTCCGGGCCATGGACGGCTTCCCTGTCACCATACGGACCCTCGATCCGCCCTTGCATGAATTCCTGCCACGCCGCGAAGACCTGATGGTTGAGATTGCCGTACTCGAGGCCACCAAGCCCAAGTCGCCGAAGCTGAAAGGGCTGAGAACCATCCTGCGGCGCGTGGAGGAGTTGCATGAGATCAACCCCATGCTCGGTCATCGCGGATGCCGCCTTGGGATCACCTATCCCGAGATCACGGAAATGCAGGCGCGCGCCATCTTCGAAGCCGCAGTTGCGGTTGCGAAAGATGGTGTGAAGGTTCATCCCGAAGTCATGGTTCCACTCACTGCCACCTTGAAAGAGATGGCCAATCAGGGGGCGATCGTTCGCCGGGTGGCCGAGGAAGTGTTCAAAGAGAAAGAGCGAAGAGTCGACTACCTGGTCGGCACCATGATCGAGTTGCCCCGCGCTGCGCTGGTGGCCGATGAGATCGCCAAAGAAGCCCAGTTCTTCTCTTTTGGCACCAATGATCTCACCCAGACCACGTTTGGATTCTCGCGCGACGATGTGAACAAATTTCTGCCCACCTACATCGCGGAAGGCATCCTGAAGCAGGATCCGTTCGCGGCGCTGGATCGCGAAGGCGTCGGGCAACTGGTCCGCATGGCCACCGAACGCGGACGCAAGACGCGTCCGGACTTGAAAGTTGGAATCTGCGGAGAACACGGGGGCGAACCTTCGTCGGTCGAGTTCTGTCACCAGGTAGGGCTGAACTACGTGTCCTGCTCGCCGTTCCGCGTTCTGACCGCTCGCTTGGCGGCGGCGCAGGCAGCCGCCAGCGAAAAACTGAAAGTGGAGGGCGGGAGAACGAAGTAAGTCTGAAGGCGGCAGATCCCTGGCCCCGCTGGTGAAACCGCGGGGCTTCGGGGATGACTCCCTGAAAATCTTAGTGTCCGCTATAGACTTGACTACTGCACCCGCTGGAGCCGCGCGATCAGTTTCTGGGCCAGATTTTCCTCCAACTCCGACCACAGTAGACGTCCCGTAGCGCCGGAGTTTGTTTCCGCGTTCGTAGCGAAGTCCACCAGCTTCTGCACATTGGCCCGCACGTGATCTTCTGCATTGCCCGTCAACGGGACATCTTCATTCAGGAACGTTGAATCCAGTCCAAGCTCCACCTCGATGTGTCCCTCCTGTCGATATGCGCCTTCATCAAACTCGGTCCCGTGCACAATCACCGTCACCGGCGCCGGTTGCAGGGCCCAGTTCTTCTGATCGCTCGAAACCACCCAGAGGTCCCAGGCAGTTTCGAAGACGTAGGCGTAGTCCTCGTGCAGCAGGTCTGAGGCGAAGAGCACGGCTGCCTCGGGCGTGATTCCAGGATTGAATCGCTGCTCCAGGATTGTCGGTTCGTCCCACGACACGGGATGCAGCGAGACATAGCGGATACCCGGCTGCTCTGCGGAGAATGGGAACGCCCGCAACACGCTCAAGGCGCGAGGCAGCATGTCTTCCGCGTCGAAATCAGGAAACCACAGGCTGAGATAAAGCGAGTCCGCCATAAGGTGTCGGGCCGGTTCAAATGCACATCAATTCTAGAGCACTTCTTCACTCGTCGTGGAGCGTCACCGCAACTCACTTCTTGTACACGACCCCACCCTTCATCACGAAGCTCACGTTCTTCAGAACGCTGATATCCTGCAGCGGATCGCCGGGCACGGCAATAATATCCGCCAGGTAGCCGGATTTCAGCGCGCCGATCTGGCCGTCCCAGCCCAGCAACTTCGCCCCGTTCAGCAGGTCCGCTTGCAATACCGCAACCGGACTCATGCCGAATTTCACCATCAGTTCGAGTTCCCGAGCCTGCGTACCATGAGGGAAAGGTCCGACATCGGAGCCGACCGCCATCGGAATTCCCGCCGCCAGTTGCTTGCGAAACTCCTGCGCGCGTAGATCGAGCATCGCGTGTTCGCGCGCCGCCTGAGCCGGAGAGGAAGCATGATCGCCGAAGTACTCAAAAATGGTAAACGTCGGCACGGCGAAGATGCCCTTTTCCTTCATCCAACGCATGGTCTCATCGCCCAACTGGTTGGCATGGTCAATGGAGACTACTCCAGCCTGGGCCGCGTACAGCGTGCCGGGTTCTCCGGTGGCGTGAACCGCCACTCGTTTGCCAACTCTTGCCGCCTCCTGCACCGCCGCGCTCAGTTCGGCCAGCGAATATTGATACGGAGTAACGATCCGGCCGTTACGAATCACATCCGCGCCGGTTTCGTAGATCTTGATGAAATCCGCGCCTTCCTTGATTTGCTGGCGAATCACCGTGACCAGTTCGGCGGCATTGTTGGCATAGGTCGCATTCGGCAACACGTGCTGCTCTGGGTTGTAGCCAATCGCATCCTCGTGCCCGCCGAGAATGTTCACCGCGTTCCCGCTGACGCGCAATCGCGGCCCCGGAATCAATCCTCGGTCGATTGCGTTACGCACCGCCGTGTCGGCCGAGCCCGCGCCTTCTGTCCCCATATCGCGCTCGGCAGTGAAGCCAGCCATCAGGTCGGCGCGAGCAGCAAGGAGCGCAAAGATAGTTCGCTCCGGCACCGACTCCTGGATGGTTTGCAAATCCTCCGCGCCGGGATGAAGAAACAGGTGAACATGCGCGTCGATCAGCCCGGGCATCAGGGTCAGATCGCCAAGGTCTATCACCTCGGCTCCAGCTGGATGATTGACCGATGACCCTGCCGCGACCATGCGCTCGCCTTCCACGAGAATCTCACCGGGTCTGGTAATCCGGCCATTTTCAATGTCCAGCAGTCGCTCCGCGCGCAGCACGATTGGCTTCGCCGTACCTTGCGACTGGGCCCACCCGGCAACGACGCAGGCGAACAACCACACAGCACTCCAGCTTGCAATGCAATGGTTTCTTTTCATAACGCACGCGATGGTACCACTTTCGACAGATGTTTTTCACTGGCTCCCCGGTGCCTCCCGGGCGCGTTTCTCCGGCGATTCCAATCTGATCCGTTACAATCCATATAAGGCAATCTGCCGGTTGGAACCCACCTGGGGTGCGGTGAACTCCACAAGGACGGACTCGGATTGGCTCCACTAACCCGACGGAAATTTCTTCAGGTCACGGCCGGAGCGGCTGGCGCGGGCGTTCTGGGAGTTGGTGTCGACGCCTCGGCCCTTGAGCCGAACCATCCTCGATTGGTACGCCTGGAGATTCCGCTGGCGCGGCTTCCCGAGGCGTTCGACGGCTTTA
Source organism: uncultured Acidobacteriota bacterium (assembly GCA_963715675.1). GTDB lineage: Bacteria > Acidobacteriota > Terriglobia > Terriglobales > Acidobacteriaceae > DASVWZ01. Next base: position 4,046,299 of record OY970265.1, on the reverse strand, counting down.
CCATCGCCCAGCTCAGCGACTTTCACTACAACCCTTACCTGCCCCTAACTCCCATCCGCGCCGCACTCGACATCGTTAACCAACTGACTCCGGACTTGGTCGTTCTGACGGGAGATTTTGTTACCATTCCAATCGCTGCGAGCCATTTCAATCGCCGGCATCGCGCCGCACTCGAGGCCGAGCCCTGTGCGCAACTCCTCAGCCAGTTGCGAGCGCGAGTGGGCAGGTTCAGCGTACTGGGCAATCACGATGTGGGAGCAAATCGCCGCCTTATTACTGAGACTCTGAACTCTCATGGCCTTCCCGTCTTGCACAACCGCTCCATTCCGTTGGAACAGGAAGGAGCCCGAATCTGGCTTTCCGGCCTGGATGACTATCTGGATGGCGACCCTGACATTGGGATGGCGCTCCGGAGTACGCCGGCAAACGAGACGGTGGTGATGCTCATCCATGAGCCCGATGCTGCTGATGACATGAAGAAATATCCGGTGGATTTGCAGCTTTCCGGACACTCGCACGGTGGCCAGATCTGGATTCCCGGGTTCGGAGCGCCGTGGCTGCCGCGGCTGGCCAGAAAGTATCCTCGTGGACTGCGGCAAGTTGGTCCCTTGACGCTCTACACCAACCTCGGACTCGGCACCATTCGCCTGCCGATCCGCTTGAATTGCCCACCTGAAGTAACGCTGATTACCTTGCGTGCAGCCAGGGACGCTTCCCGGTGAACTGGCGAGGGAGCCCAGAGAACTCTCGACAGGACCCTGTCGAGACGAAAAGCCGCCTCCCAGGGGAAGCGGCTTCGTACCTGTTGTTGCTGCCGTTCTTAGTGATGATCACCGGGCAGAACGAGCGAGGCCGGATCAAGGTCCACTAACTGTGACGTTGAAGCCTCCGCTATTCTCGCTGACGTGGTAGTCGTTGATTCCCAGGAAAAGCGTCCCAGCCTCCTTTACCGGGAAGGTCTTGCCCGTGCCGATAAAGAGGAGTCCATTGGGGATAATGCCAACCTTGGTTGCGTCCTTGGTCCCGTCAATCGCCTTGAAACCCTTGCTTTGAACCCTCGATTGAGGAACGAAGACACCGATCAAGGCAGCGAGCTTCTCTATTTTCCCGAGCCCGATGCCATGGGCTTCGTTAAGGGGGGTCTGATTACCCTTGCAGGTGCCGCATGCCGTACCATCCGGGCCAGTGGTGTCGCCGTTGCTGTCCCAGGTCACTGTGCCGCTCACATAGGTGACGGTAATCGTCCCCGGTCCGTTCACCGTAAGCGCCAGCACAAGTGGGTTGGCCTGGTCGGCCGAGTTGCCAAAGAAACCCGACGCATTTCCCGGTACAAAGACATTCTGCGCCGCTGTGGTTGTGGCCGCAACGCTCAGGGCCAACAGTGTGAGCGTCAGTGCCGCGCAGGCACGCAATCCCGTCACCCGACGAAAGAACGTGAATTTCGCAGCTTTCATAATTCCTCCCTGCCACCAGTTTGTGGCCTGTTGATTCTTCTGCCTTGGTTCCTCCCGGGAACCGCAGAACCTATGAGTTGTGCGGGATTCCGTCGGGGGAACCGGAATGGTTCCGAGTTACCTTGACTAGGGTCTTGCGGGGGCGATACCCAAACCCCAAGCAGCCGAGAAAACAAATGAACTGGCATCAAGGCCCACTGACGGTGACGTGGAAGCCTCCGCTGTTGTCGCCGACTACGCTGTCGTTGATGCCCAGGAAAAGAGTTCCAGCCTGCGTCACACGAAAGGTCTTGCCTGTGCCAATGAAGAAGAGATCTTTGGGCATGATGCCAAGCGGTGTCGCATTCTTGGTGCCATCGATCGCCTTGAAGCCTTCGCTTTGAACCCTCGATTGAGGAACGAAGACGCCCATAAGGGCAGCGACCCTCATGTTTTTTTTCGTGAGCCCGAGGCCCAGAGCTTCTTGAAGGGGCCACTGCTGGAGCGGGCACCAGCGGCAGAATACGCCATTTGGTCCGGTGCTGTCGCCTCGGCCGCCGTCCCAGGTCACCCGCCCGCTCGCATAGGTGACGGTAATCTTCCCTGGCCCGTTCACCGTGAGCGCCGGCACAAGTGGGTTGACTTCGTCCGAGCTGCCAAAATAACCCGATGCCTTGCCCGGTACATAGACTCGAGTCTGCGCCGCTGTGGTTGTGGCCGCAACGGTCAGGGCCAACAGTGTGAGCATCAGTGCCGCGCTGGGACATAATCCCGTCACGCGACGAAAGAACGTGAATTTCGCAGCTTTCATGCTTCCTCCTCGCCACCAAAGGTGGCTTGTCGTGATTCTCCTGCTTTGGTTTCTAGGCGGGCCGCATCACCTGCGAGGTGTGCGGGATTCGGTCGGGGGAACCGGATGTTTCCGAGTTGCCTTGATTTGGCCTTGCAGGCCCGCTTGCGAATGAGGAAGGACTCGGAACCCGAAGCTAACCTTACGCCGGTTTGGCGACGCCCTGCAACACCCGCTATCACGGCTCGATGTGATGGAATGGCGAAACCCGGTCACAGCAACTGGGCCTGGCTAATGTCCTGGGCGTGGAACAACGACGACGAGTGGGAAAAACAACCATGCACAGGGTTCGGCCAAGAGTCGGAGCGTCTCGGTGGGCTAGAGACGCTTAGAAACCGAAACCTGCCTATCCCCACAGAAGATTCAAAACTCGAACTGCCCAGTTCGCACCCGGTTGCACTTCCCTCTTACAGCCAGCGACCCTAGGAACTCTTCTGGCAACTCCAGCCGCCACATCGACCATCGCTCCGACTCGGCGGGCTTGCCGAATACTTCGAGCCGCAACTGCAGCTTATCGAAATCCGGAATGATTGCGAATCCATCCAGAGGAATCGACAGACCTCCGCCGTGCGCTTTTACATAGGCTTCCTTTGCTGTCCAGCAGGCCAGGAAACATGGGATCCGCATCGGCTCCGCCTGCGAGCGCACCCACTCCGCTTCTTTCTTCGAGAAGAAACGGTCCGCCAGTTCAAGAGCCTCCACCTTCCTCCGAGTACACTCCACATCAATTCCGATGGGACCGACCCGCGTGATTCCAATCGCTGCCAGCCCTTCCGTGTGAGACAGATTGAAGTAAACGCCGTGGTCTTTCGCCAGTTCTGGCTTTCCGTGAGAAGTCAGACGGAACTGAATTGCGCGCGGATCACTGCTCAGGTATTTGCCTAACACAGTCCTGAGAAAGCCTCGGCTGATCACAAACTGCTTGCGTGCCGGAAGCACCCGAAATCGCTCCGCCCGTTGCTGTTCCTCCGAGTTGAGAAGAGTCGAGAGCCTCTCGATGGTGCTGTCTTGCAGGTCGAGATTCGCCAGCCAGACATGAGCTTCGCCCGGCGGCAGCCCACCGTCGAACTGAGCAAGTGATGAATGAAAGTTGGATTCAGCTGCCATGGCTCATTCCATGAATTTGGACGCCAGCATAGCAGATCGCCCGCCGGCGTTTCCGTAACCCCCTCCCTTCAGCAGCCTGAACCAGCCGTGGAATATACTGAACCTTCACCAAGCGAGGGCATTCGATCATCAACCCGCAGACCCAACCCATCGTGGTAACCGGCGGCGCCGGCTTCATCGGATCCAATTTCATCCTGCGGTGGCTTGAGCAGGAACAGACTCCGGTGGTCAATTTCGACAAGCTCACCTACGCCGGGAACCCCGGCAATCTGCAATCCGTGTCCGGCAGCCCGAATTACCGCTTTGTGCATGGCGACATCGTTGACCGCAAACTGGTCTTCGATCTTTTGCAGAAGCACCAGCCCCGCGCCATTGTGCACTTTGCTGCCGAAAGCCATGTGGACCGTTCCATTCACGGGCCGGACGATTTTGTCCGCACCAACGTGAACGGAACATTCTCCCTGCTCGAGGAAGCCCGGGCTTATTGGGTGAACCTGCCGCCGGACGCGAAGACGGCATTTCGCTTCCTGCACGTGTCTACCGACGAAGTCTACGGCTCGCTCGCACCCGATGACCCACCTTTTTCCGAGACCACCGCCTATGCTCCGAACAGCCCGTATGCGGCCTCCAAGGCGGCGTCTGACCATCTGGTGCGCGCCTATCACCACACCTTTGGTCTGCCGGTCCTGACCACAAATTGTTCGAACAACTACGGTCCGCACCAGTTTCCCGAGAAGCTGATTCCACTCACCATTCTTCATGCCATCAGCGGCAAGCCCATTCCGGTGTACGGCGATGGAAAGAATGTCCGCGATTGGCTTTATGTCGAAGATCATTGCGACGCCATTCGTACCGTGCTGGCCCGCGGCAGGATCGGCGAGACTTACAACATCGGCGGGCATGACGAGAGGTACAACCTAGAACTCGTGGGTACGATCTGCACCATGCTGGACGAGATGCGTCCCAACGATCCGGTCGTACCTCACGAGAAGTTGATCACATTCGTGCAGGATCGTCCGGGACATGACCGGCGCTACGCGATCAACTCCGCCAAGATCGAGGCGGAACTGGGATGGCGGCCGCACCAGACGTTTGAAACCGGCATCCGCAAAACCATCGAATGGTACCTGGCACACGACAAGTGGATTCAGGAAGTGACCAGCGGAACCTATCGGCAATGGATCGTGACCCAGTATGCTTTGTAGTGCCATTTCAGAACAAATGAAACGGTCCGAATTGCGAATGCCCAAACAACAACCAACACCGAAGTCTCACTATAAGGGCATCATTCTGGCGGGAGGTTCCGGCACTCGCCTGTATCCCGTCACTCATGCGGTTTGCAAGAGCTTGTTGCCCATCTTCGACAAACCCATGATCTATTATCCGCTGTCCACGCTGATGCTGGCGGGCATACGAGATATCCTGGTCATCTCAACTCCGGAAGACTTGCCCAGATTTCAGAGCTTTCTCGGCGATGGCACGCGCTTCGGCGTGAACTTTGACTACATGATGCAACCTCGTCCCGAAGGAATTGCCCAGGCATTTCTGGTAGGCGAAAAGTTCATCGGCCGGTCCAGCTGCGCCCTGGTTTTGGGGGACAACATTTTTTACGGCCATGACCTGGTGAAATGTCTGAACGAAGCCAGAAGCAGCCGCCGGGGCGCAAGGATTTTCGCCTATCCCGTGCAGGACCCGGAACGCTACGGCGTGGTCGAGTTCGATTCCAAGGGCCGGGCATTGAGCCTGGAAGAGAAGCCCAAAGTTCCCAAGTCACGCTACGCCGTCACCGGGCTTTATTTCTACGACAACCAGGTCATCGAGATCGCAAAATCCCTCAAGCCTTCGGCGCGCGGCGAACTGGAAATCACCGATGTCAACAAGGAGTACATGCGGCGCGGCCGGCTGGAAGTGGTGGTCATGGGCCGGGGGATGGCCTGGCTGGATACCGGAACGCATGAGGCCATGCTGGAAGCATCATTGTTCATCCAGACCATCGAGACTCGCCAGGGACTGATGGTGGCTTGCCCGGAAGAAATTGCCTTTCGCTACGGGTACATCACCGCCGCCCAGCTCGAGTCGGCTGCTTCCCAAATGCAGAAAAACCGCTATGGCACTTATCTGCTGCAGTTGCTCAAAGAACAGGTGTTTTGAGGAGCAGGGTTACCGGACATGAAGGCAGGGAGGCATCGTGCCGATTCGAAGAAAGGTTTCCGATGCGCCCCCCGTGAACCTTTACTCAGCGGCGATCTGCCAGCCCTTGTCGGTCTTGGCCAGTGCCAAAGTCACCTCGGTCGGAGGTCCGTGATAAAACGCGGCGCCGTGTTTCTGGATCAGGGTCCCGCGATCATAAGTGCTAAAGCTCTTGACCATGGGACCTGCCGCGTCGAACAGTTCGCCCATGGCGGTTGTATTCCAGGACCAGGTGATGTTCACTGTGGCGTAAGCGGGATTCTGCATCTTGACATCGGATACCCGGATCAGCTTCCGCTCCGCCAGCGGAACCACGTAAAGTACTTCGCCGTCGCTTTCTTTCTTTTGTGTAACCCCTTGGATCTGCTTCAGCAGGTCCTCCCCTTTCGGGGTGAGCGTGACGGGGATGGTCATGCCATAGGTGCCTTGCGGTTTTCCAAACTTAATTAAGCCGGCTTTTTCCAGTAATTTGTAGTGCGGATCGGAGTTGCTGTCATTCACCGAGGATTTCACCGGTCCGGTGTGAAATTTTAGGGTTGCCGGCCCCTGGTTCTTCAGCACGGCTGTTGCAATGCTGGTTGCTTCTTCCGCAGAGAGCACTTTCCGGCTTTGCACCACGTAGTATCCGGCAAAGCCGACCACCGCAATGATAAAAGCGACAATCAGCAGTAGAGGCAGGACTGAAGATTCTTTCTTTTCCATTTCCAATTCCTGCTCAAACATGACCGTTCCTCCTCTGAAGCCTCTCCGGCGAGCGTACCAATTGCGCCGGATCACCTGCAACCCCATTCTCTGAGAAAGGCTCATAGCGGGATGTGACCGCCCTCACATACCTGTGTTCCCCATGTCACCAAGCCTTTGGTTGGAGACCAGTCTGGAAAGGAAACGAGCCGAACGTGCGATTCTTGTGCCGACAAGAGCACAAACACTTCGCGCGGGTCCCCCAAGATCCTCCTTGGCTCTGTTCAGGGGGACTTCCGCGGCGGCAGGAGCGCTGGCTCAGGATGATGATCAACTGACCCACTGCCCAGCCACTCTGTGAATCGCGCCCCGACTGCTCTCCACAAGTTGCAAAGGTTTTCAATCCGGCGGCCCTGACGCCGCCCAGCGCACCCCGTAAGGCATTGCTTATAAACCAGTTAATCGGGGCCGCCCGTGGTAGGGCGATTGCCAGTTCCACGGTGTCGGAAGGCGCTCCGCTCCCGGGGAAACATGCTATTTCGCAAGCTGACCATTCTGATGTTGGCAGTCCTGGCTCCCGCACTGGCGGCGGGGGTGCCTTCCATTTCCATACTCCGGGTCGGGCCGGGGTCGCAAGACCCTGAATCCCGAGTACGCAGCGCTTGGATCTCCGCCATGCGGCAATCGCAGTTTGCTGCCGTACCCCACCCCTCGGTCTATTCCAGCTGCGAAATCTCCGAACCCCCGGAGGCCTTGGCTACGCCCGATCCGCTCGTCGAACTTTCCGGTCCGAACGGCAGGGTCAGCGTCAGCTTCATTGTGGGAACTGATGGCCGAGTCCACTCTCCGTTTATCCTGGATAGTGCAGGCCCCCTGGAAGACCGGACGGTGCTGGATGCGGTGCGTTCCTGGCGCTACCGTCCGGCCAAATGCAACGGCGTTCCGGCGGAAGCCGAAGGCAAGATTCAATTCCTGGTTCGCTGACCAGCATTTTCGGCTAGAATGTCGCGTAGGAAAAGCTGATGAAGCAGGAGAAACCCCACAGCCACGACGCTGCAGCCAGCCCCGCCGATCCGCGAGGAGCCCGGCCTGAGCTGGAAGCCGCAGCACTCGAGGCGATTCAACAGCTTGCCCTGCAGGTCGACATTGACGATGCGCTCCATTCCATCGGGGAGCGGAAAACTGCCGCCTGTCCCGCCTGCGACTACCAGAATCCGGCGGAAAACCGGTTCTGCGCCATGTGTGGCGGAACGCTGCCGGAAGAGAGCAAGCCGGCAGAGATTGAGCAAGTTGTGCCTGCGGAAGCGTCACCGAGTCCGGAGGCGATTTCCCAGGAGAAGCCTGCGCCCTTGCCGCCCGGCCCGCACAACTATCATCACCACTATCATCATCACTACTTCTCTTATGGAGAAGGCTCGACACCGCCCGTGAGCGCTCAATCCGGCGTCCCGCCTGCCGCTGTTCCCCGGGAGGCAGTTCGCACCCGTCCGGCTCCGGGTGCGCCAATGACCCGCGCGGAAACCGCGGTACGGAAAGTCGCCCAGGACTGGGTTTTGGCCTGCAATACCAAGCAGCTCGACGATATGGTCAGCCTGTACGCCGCGGATGCGATTGTGCTGCGGCCCAATGTTCCCCCGCTGCGCGGAACCGCCGCGATCCGGGAGTTCTTCTTCTCCATTCTAGATGCCGGATTAGGCGAAGTAGAGTTGGATCCGATCCGCACCGAAGCCATCGGCGATGTGGCCTACGACGCCGGACGCTGCCAGATGCTGGTGCCCGTCAGCGTCAGCCAGCGCCGCGAAGAGCGCGGCAAATATCTGATGATTCTAGCGCGGCAATCCGGGGAGTGGAAGATTCTGGCGGACTGCTGGGCCAGCGATCTGGGCCTGGGAGTTGCCGCCGAACCGGCCGTCAGCAAGCCGAATGCGCAAGCTCCCCAGACTAACCTCGGCCCGCGCGCGCCGCGCAAAAGCGCGTAAGGGATCTGTTCCGCCGCGACCTGCGGCAATTGCCCTACCCGACTCTTGTGGAGACAGCCGCCCTCGGCTGTCTGGCCGGGCGAAGTCCGGCAGATGTCCGTGGTCTACCCAACTCCGGATTCGCTCTGGAAACTATGCGGAAGCGCCGCGGGTTTCGACCCGCGTCATGCTCTTGGCTGGTTCCGCAGCCGGCGCGCCAGTGGCTCCGGGCTGGGGAGCGTACTTGGACGCGCACTTGGCTTGCAGGCCTTTGGCGTGAAACACTCCATCGCGCCCAAAGCTGCCGTCGGCCAAGGCTTGGGAATTGTCCTTGAAAGTGTCCGGAGGCGCTTCCGTTCCGCTGTAAACCACCGACAAAAGCTGGTCATTCTCTACCAGCGTGAACTCGACCTGGGTGCCCTTGCGCTTAATGGAACCAGGCTGGACGTTTCCCGCCACCCGCAGACGTTTGCTGTAAGCGCTGTCGCCCAGGGCGCGCAATTCCTTGATGGTGACGTAATAGCTCTTGCTCTCCTGGACGCCGGTGTACGCCAGATAGCCGAGCGTCAGTAGAATCGCCACAATCGCCCCGCCGAACTTCAGGTACTTGCTGGTTTGACTCGACATAAACCTCACACCCTTGACCATGACTCTATGCTTCGTTCCTGCGCCGGTCAAGCGCTGGAAGGCCAGTATGTGCCCGTGATTAGTGTCGTCGATGTAGGCGCGGGCGTCCTCGCGAGCCTGCCCTGAGCGAAGTCGAAGGGTGCGAGACCCTTCTGTTCCGATTTGGGAGGCCCCGCGATTTTGATGAAATATACCCCCTCCCCCTCGGTCTAGTGGAATCATGAACTTACGGGCATTTTCCCGGCAAAATCTAGAGCCGATTGGACTTAGAGGCAAAATCTAGATTCGTAAGGAGTTATACATCATAAATTATGGTTAGGCAAAAGTTATACATTGATGATGGCGGTTTGCCGGGATGGAGTCAAGGAGAAAGTGAAGGGGCGAGGCGAGGTAAGATTTCCCCGCTGGCGGCGACCGAAACTCCGGTCTGCGGCGAAGTGAGGGATGACCCTACCCGCCCTTCGAAAACTGCGAAATGTGGTGGGCAGCCGTCGTTAGCGATTCGGAATGGAAAGGGGGCGAGCCCACCGTCGCGGCTAGGTGGTTGTCGTCTTGACGAGCCTGTCGCGTTCGGCGCGGTGGAGTTCTTCTAGCGCTGCTAAGCCCGGCTTCCCTAGTCCTTGTAATAATTGATCGCGCGTGCCGTCCCCAGGGTCAAAGGCGGCAGCGATGAGCTTCGCCAGTTCCTCGTCAGGCCAAGGCCCGCGAACGTGGTAAGCCACCCAGAGGGCGGCCTTAAGCTCCGCGTGGATTGGCCAGGCTGCGTCGCTATGGGCTGAGTCGACCCGGCTGCGAACGAATGACACAAGCTCCTCGCGCGGTGTCGAGGGGTGTGGCGACCCTCTTTCGCCCACAGGAAGGGAGCTGATGCTCCAAGCTGCAAGGTAGGATAGGTCGGCGAGTTTCCATTCCGCCCAGGCGGCCAGCAAATCGTCGAGGGTTGCGAGGCCTGCCTCTCCTATCTGCTTTTTAGCCCTTACCAGCCAAACGAACGCCCACATCGCGCCCAGCGCAAGGTGCTGCTCGTGCGATCTGATAAAGGGGGTTATTCGGGGCAGCAGATCCGGGAGGGCCTGTATGAGCTCCGGCGATAGGTCCTTCCTTCGGTTGGCCTGAGGTTGAACTTCCCAGGCGAGCTGCATGGTCGCAAGGAGACCCTCCGTGCGTCTCAGATCGGAGGGGTCGTCCAGGAGCGCTCCTAATCCATTGAGAATGGCCCCGAATTCGCAGGAGGGCCAACCTAGCCTATCTACGGCTAGCGCCCCGATTGTGCCCCCTATGCTTAGCAGGTCGGAGTCCGACGTTTGGAGTTCGTGAAGGCAGACGTCTTCGAAAAGGTTACCGTACTTTCCGCGAAAGATCCGCAGGGGAAGACCCTCGTACTCGTTGCGCCTTGCGATCCATCTAAGCGCCTCTCGGAGGAGATCTGGGGGGACTTGTATCTCGTCGACGACACAGCTGGCGAGCAGATTGACCGGGGAAATATCCCGCTCGTTGCTTCCGTTATCGTTTAATGTCGGCTGTTGAACCTGACCAATGAGGTACTTGACCAGCGGTTGCACTTTGCGGCCCGCCATCACTGCCGAGAGCAACACGACCTCTTCCCAGTTTTCGTCGTTCAGATGCGGCTTGAGGATTTCCAGCATCGTATCCGGGTCCTGTCGACCGGGGTAGTGTCCGTTAACGATGGCCCTTGCGGTCAGATACTCCTGAAAGGTGAGGTGGCGGAATTCATACATCGCTTGCAGGCTTCCGTGTTCAACTTCGTACCCTGTCAAGACCAGAAGGCTGCTTCGGAGTTCCACCCGCTTAATGAACTCCTGCACGGTGACCTTTGTGTATGCCAGCAGCTCCGGCATTTGCGCTCTTGCGCTTGCTAGGATGTCCCTCAGTCTCGGGAAGGATACGCGTTGGGAACCTTCCTGCATCATTGCGTACGCGACGAACTCCAGTTGTGGGAGTGCTTCCTCAATATCGATCGGGTCGTGCCCCTCGACGTTCCACGTCATCAGTAGGACCTCGACGGCCTTGCCGTACAAGACGCTGCGTTTTGTTGGCAGCTGGCCGACCCAGCGTTTTACGAGAAGCAAAGCTGTCAGCAGCAGGGGGTTTTGGGCAAGCCTTCTTACGCGGTCCGTGCTGCAGATGGTGTCCGCCAGCTTTCCGGCGTCAGCAACGTTTTGGGCTGTATCGCCAACGACCTCTTTGTGCCATGCAACTGTCAGACGGCGGATGTCCGTGTTGTTGAAGTCCGCGAGCCTGAGGTGCGTGCAGTGTCCGGTCATTGCTCCCGCTATGTTTCGGAATCCCGCTTCGCGACACGTCATTACGACGGCGACCGTCGGGTAAACGGCAAGGAATGTCCGAAGCTGCTGGACGAAGGCGAGTCGATCGCCCTCATCGGAAATTTCGTCCAGCCCGTCGACGAGTAGCAGTGCGCCGCCGCTGTGCAGAGAGGCAGTCACCAGAGCGCCAAAGGAGTCCGCCAAGTCGGAGCCTATTTCCGCGCGCTTCCGAACGTCTGTCAGAATCTCCGTTATCGGCGACCTGACGAGATTTTCCAGTTGGCGGCACCGGATGAAGAGGGGCAGCCAATCGCGTTCCGGCAGTTGGTCGTGGATCAGCTTTCTGCGCTCTGGAAATGCGTACGCGATAGCGAGCCTCTTCAGAAGCGTCGATTTGCCGCCTCCAGGCAGTCCGAGGACAGCCAGCCGTTGCGCCTTTGCGAGAATTCTCCCAATGGGCTCGCGCCTTTTCGCGATGCTCGCGGGTGGCGCCGCCGCCCGCCTTCTCCTTAGGCGCGCGGGTTCCGGCTTCTCCGGTTGCTGCGGGCCAAGAGCCTCAGGACCCACCACCGTGACGTGCAACGGGACGAAGATGTTCTCAAGCCTGAGTCGGCGAGAACCCACCTCCTGGTCAGCCGGCAAGCCCTCGAGCTGTATCTCCCCGCACTCCTTCTCTATATAGGACAGATATTTCTGCATCGCACTCTTAAGCTTTTCATCGTCCGCCGCTGTTACCGCTTCGGGCTTGATATATGCGAGGGTCCCTAGTTCCCCCCCGACAGACTTATCCGCACGGGTGACCTCGGCGGCGAGCTTGGCCGAGAGTATCTGTCCGTCGGCATGGACGAGAACGAAGTGGGTCCGTTGCTTGTTCAGTCCGAAGTAGACCGCCCAAATCCAGCCGAGCTCGTGGGCGAGAAGGTGGCACCTTTCCTCCGAAATCAAGTCCGGGGCGGTCCTGGCGACAGAGCGGGAGGCTAGTTCGAGGGCCTTTGCCTCGGTCACGATTATGTGCCCCTTGGACAGCTCCTCAACGACCTGGGCTCCGTCAAGTCTCACAAACCGCCGCTCTCCGGCCTCCTTTTCCTGTTCTATGGCTGTCTCGCTGAAGCCTGAGAGTGATACGAAATATGCGGACATCTGCATCCCCTCTGGCAGTTTGCGTCTCTCTACGTCGACGGCCCCGAAGAACTTGTTCAGGTCGTCGCCACCGCTCGGTGCCTCGGTGGCCTTGCACTCGGCGATAAGGCGGCGGTGCTCTTTCCGGTGCTGCGCTTCCACATCTATCTCTCTGCCGCTCTTGTGAATGTTGAACCGGAAGGACTGGTAGCCAAAGGTCGCAAACAAATCCTCGACGAGTCTTCCGAAGAGATCGCCCTTCCGGTTGGAATCCGACTCAAGAATCCTTAACGGTCGTTGGTTTTTCGGCATTTTCGTCACCAAGTCGCGGCGTAGGCTACGCTCTTGGGGGAAGGAGAAACATACGCCCCGAGATTGGGGGAGTCAAGGGCGCCTGGATCCTGGACGGGGTTGGGGTGTCCCGTTCGACCGCGCCTCGCCGCTAGCGCGGCGAAGCTCCGCCTTCGGCTCCGACTTAATCAGAGGCTCCCTAGGCGCTAAACCCGTGTCATTGAGAGCGCACTTTCGGCGCGGCTAAGAAGCCGTGCCCTTCCACGGAGCCGCTAGTGAGGCGGAGTTGCAGGCGGTCCAACCGGAAAAGCCTGCGGAGCTTTGCTCCGTCCGGACGGGTGAGGACGCCCGTCCCTACATGGGCGTGGGCATGCAGACGTTCCTACACGTGCCGCGAAGCGGCGCCCTCTCAAATCATGGGCACAGACAACGCCGGTTCCTCGCCCGTGGATCGCTCGCGCGATTACTTACCCTGCAGCAAAACGCCCGCGGCGGCGGAGATAAAGTCGACTACCGCAATGTCGAGTCTGCCATCCCCGTTGAAGTCGCCGACGGCAAGGCCTTGCGGCTGGTCTCCGGCCGGAAAAGTCTTTTGCGGCTTGAATGTTCCATCCCCTTTACCGAACAGGATGGAAACCGTGCCGGAATTGTTCTCGTTTACCACCGCGAGATCCTGGTGGTTATCGCCGTTAAAATCGGCAATTCCCACCCACACCGGGTAACTTCCCGTACCGTAGTCGACATGGGCGGCGAAGGTGCCATCGCCCTTGTTCAGCAGGACAGACACGGTAAAGTTCTCCAGGTCCACGACCGCAAGATCAGGTTTGCCATCTCCGTTCAGATCCCCAATCGAGACTGAAATCGGACCTTTGTTCGCCGGGTAGTCGACATGCGCTTGAAACGTTCCGTCGCCGTTACCCAGCAGAACCGACGCCGTTCCGCCCACCTCATTGGCCGTGACTAGGTCGAGAACACCATCTCCATCGAGATCCGCGGTGGCAATGGATTCCGGCGCGCTTCCGGTGCCGTAACTGGCGTAAGTCTGGAATGTTCCATCCCCCTTGCCCAAGAGAACTGCGACGGTATTTCCTTCGCTGATGTTGTAATCAGCAATTGCCAGGTCGAGTTTCCCGTCGCCATTGAAGTCGCCGATTGCAACAGAAATCGGACCATTGCCGGTGTCAAACGTCTTGCCCGTGGTAAAGGTGCCGTCGCCCTTGCCCAGCAGGATGGTCACACTGCCCGGGTGCCCGTTACTGGCATTCCCGTTATTGACGACCGCCAGGTCAAGTTTGCCGTCGCCATTCAGATCACCCACTGCCACGGCAATGGGGGCATAGCCCGCCTGGTAAGGGGATTGGGTCTGGAAGGTGCCATTCCCCTTTCCCAGCAAAATGGAGACCGTGGTGTCGTTCACATTGGCCACGGCCAAATCCAGCTTGCCGTCGCCGTTGAAATCCCCGGCCGCCACCGAATAGGGGTCACTGCCGACCCCGTAGGTTGCGAACTTCATCGAGACGGACTTTTCCGGCTTGGTGATCTCGAAGTACGAGATGTTGGAAACGCGTTTTCCCGGATTCACTACCGAAACCGCAGCCGTTCCCGCTTTTGCAACGTCCGCCGACGGAACTTTTGCGCTCAACTCCGTGCTACTGACGAAGCTGGTCTTCAGGGCGCGGCCATTCCACTTCACCACCGAAGACGAAATGAAGCCCGTACCGTGCAGCTTGAGCGTAAACGCGCCGGCACCCGGTTTTGCCGCGTCCGGCACGAGCGGCTGATCTACCAGGGGCACAGGGATCGATTTCGCCGATGCCAGGCCGGCAAGCAAAACCAACAGCAGTGAGAGATAACAAATTCTTTTCATGATGATTCCTCTTGTGAAGGGGATAGACCGTTCGAGACCGTAGATGCCAAGATGACACCTGCCCCGAAGTATTCTCCGAGTGCGGTGCGTTGTCAAGGTGCAATACTTTGCATCTTTCATCCGCAGAATCGGGGCTCTGGCAGCGTATTGTGCGCCGGCTCAGGATGCCATTCGAGCATAAATACTGGGATCAGGTGCGGTCATGCTAAGCTGGCGACGTTCGGGGCAGAATGCCGGCAGGAATGTTGACGATGGATCTTCTACAGGAACGACCTTGACCATCCTTTCGTGGCTCCAAAAACTCCCAAGGGATTTCCATTACTGGGTCAGTGCTTTTCTGGCCGTAGCTCTCATCCCGCTTCTGAAGCGATTCAACCTTCCCACCCACTTTGACTGGGCCTGGCTGGCGGTCACGTACTGGGTGTTGATCGCGACAAAATCGATTTTCGCCGCCACCCTCCTGTATCTCATGGGATTTCCGCCCGCGGAAACCGTCGGTCCCGTGCTGGAGCGCGTCCGGCGGGAGAAGATACGCGTTCTCCTAATGCTGGCCTATTTTGCGATTTTGGGCTGGATGTTCGGCTGGTTCAACGCCCTGATCCTGACGGTGTTCACGGTTGCGGTAGTGGAAGTTCACGAGAGACTGAAGCCCAACGGCCTCCTGCGATCTGCGAGTGCGATCTTGCCTCCCGCGATTTATTTGTTCGCCGGCTTGCTGCTGGTGTCGGCTTACAACGACATTATTCTTTCGGTGCGCTTCTTCGCCGCGGATGACCTGCTGTTCAATTCGATGGACCAGTGGCTGCTCCGAGGCCTGTCTGTGCCGCAGATGTGCCATTGGGCGCTGCAAGTCTTTCCGATTTCTTTTTTTCATTTCCTGGAGTTGATTTATTACGGGATGTTCGCTGTGGCCGGGGCGGCTTTGATCTTAACCTGCCAACTTCACGGACGACAACGGGGATTGCAGTTCGCGGGTGCACTCCTGACAGCCTACTATCTGGCGCTTGGATTGTTTTATATCTGGCCGAGCCAGGGCCCGTACTACTTGTGTTCCGGCCACTTCTCCGCGTTCCCGCGCGTCCTGACCACGTGGGCCACGCAGAAGGTTTCGCTGGCAGGTGCGCAAGCGCTTTGGAACCATGAGCGCCTGCGCCGCATTGCGTTCGACTACTACATCGCCTTTCCCTGTATGCACATTGTCCAGTCCCTGATGGCATTGTGGTTTCTGCGCTCCTGGAAGCGAATCAGGATTACCCTGGCTGCGTACAACGTGTTGCTGGCGGTCGCAATCGTGCTGCTCGAGTGGCACTATGTGGTCGATGTACTCGCGGGCGTCCTTGTGGCTGGTCTTGCGATCGCAGCAGTGGCTGGCCGCGAATGGTGGCAGCGCGGCGGACACGAGTGTCCGCCCCCCACGTCCTAAACCCGTGATTCTCACCAAACGTGGCAAGCGTTGGCGGCTACCATGGGCTGGCCGGCTTTGCAGCCCCAGGCTTTCTGGAACTCCGGCATGTTCTGCACCACGCCATCGACGCGCCATTTGCCCGGAGAGTGCGGATTCGTGGTCACCTGCGCGCGCGTGTATTCGGGACGGCGTTTCTCACACCACACGCGGGCAAAACCCAGGAAGAAGCGCTGCTCCGGCGTGTAGCCGTCGATCTTCTGGCCTTCTTTTCCGGTCTTATCGTCCGCGATCATGTGCTCGAGAGCCATCAACGCGATACGGGCGCCGCCGTTGTCGGCGGTGTTCTCGCCCAAGGTGAGACGGCCGTTCAGCTTGAGATCGTCCACGGCTACGAAGTTGCTGTACTCGTCGGCCACGCAACTGACGCGCTTTTCAAATTCCTTGCCATCCTCGGCCGTCCACCAATCGCGCAGATTGCCCTGGGGATCGAACTTCCGTCCCTGATCGTCGAAGCCGTGCGTGAGTTCGTGACCAATCACCAGTCCGATGCCGCCGAAGTTCACCGCATCGTCCATTTTCTTGTCGAAGAACGGCGGCTGCAGAATCCCCGCTGGGAAGTTGATGTCGTTCTGGGCGGAACTGTAGTAGGCGTTCACGGTGGGCGGCGTCATGCCCCATTCCTTGCGGTCCAAAGGTTGGTTGATCTTGGCGATTTCACGCTTGGATTCGAACTCTGTGCCGCGCTGGAAATTTCCCACAAGATCACCCGGCACAATCTGCAGCTTGCTGTAGTCCCGCCAAACGTCGGGATAGCCGATCTTGTTGCGAATGGCCTGCAATTTGAGATCCGCCTGTTTCTTGGTTTCGGCGGACATCCAGGAGAGATTTTGAATGTCTTCGTTGAGCGCTTTCTCCAGCGCGTCCACCATCTTCAACATGCGCTGCTTGCCATCGGCCCCAAAGGTGAGTTCCACGTAACGTTGTCCAAGCGCCTCACCCAGGTTCTGATCCGTGAGTTCCACACAGCGCTTCCATCGTGGCTGGATTTCCTTCTGTCCGGTCAGGGCCTGGCGCATTTTGAAGTTCGCATCCACATATGGCTGCGAGAGCCATGGAGCGGCGCCACGAAGCAGGTGCCAGCTCACGTAAATCTTCAGCGAGTCGAGAGATTCGGATTCAAGCACCGCGTTGACCTGCTTGAAAAAATCGGGATTCGAAACATTCAACTCGGTGAAGGCAGGTGTCCCCTCAGCGGCGAAGAAGCGGTCCAAGTAAAAATTGGGCGCAAGGGCAACCGCCTCACTGCGGGTCATCTTGTGATCGCGTTTCCTCGGGTCGCGGCGCTCGGTGCGGTCCATGGAGGCTTGGGCCAAAGCAGTCTCAATGCGCAACACCGTCTGCGCGGATTCCGCCGCTTCCGCGGGAGACTTCCCGGACAGGGTGAATACCTCCGTGACGTATTCCACCAGGTGCTTGCGCATGTCCGTCATGCGGGCATCGTCCTTGATGTAATAATCACGGTCGGGCAGGGAAAGTCCGCCCTGGTCAATGTAGGCGATCACCAGATTGGCGTTGTGCAGGTCCGGTGAGGAATAAAAATTAAACAGCGGGCTGGTGGGGCCGATCAAATGCACCCGCGCGGCCGCCTCGATCAACGCGGCCTTATCTTGCGCGGCGGCGATGTGGGCGAGTTCCGGGCGCAGCGGGTCGAGACCTTTCTGGTTCGCCGTCTTTTCGTCCATGCACGAGCTGTAAAAGTCCCCGATCTTCTGGTCAACCGGGTTGCGGTTGGGAACGTCAACCGAAGCCTTTTCGAGAATCTCCCGCAAGGTCACCAGGTTACGCTCTTCCAGCTCGACAAAGCTGACCCACGAGGATTGATCGGGAGGGATCTCGGCAGTCTTCAGCCAGTTGCCGCAGGCGTACTGGTAGAAATCGACGCAGGGATCGAGCGTCTTGTCGATATTGTCAATGCTGAAGCCGGGGCCGGATGAAAAGGAAGCAGCCGGACTGGTTTGGCCGACGCCGGCGATGGTCAGGATAAGGAGGACTGCTGGCAGAAGACGGAGAGATCGCATGATTTGCCTCGTGAACTTAGAAACGCCGATTGTAAGCCCAGTCAGCTTAGACGTTCAAGCCGGGGAAATGTTATGTGGTGTGGAATCATGGTGACAATGGGGAATGTGGAATGGGGGTGATTTGCAATCAAGGCCGGCGGTCGCGGGCTCAGTTACACAATTACAAAATTACCCAATTACCCAATTCTTTCCTATAATCAAGAACTAACGACTGCACTCAGGATGGTTTAGTCATGTCTCCCACGGACGGCGCTCCCAGCAACGGCAACCACGATCACGACCATAACACGAACGACATTTTCAAGCCGCGAGCCGAGTGGATTGCCCGGCGCAAAGCGGCAAATCGCGACGGCAATTTTTCCCAGATGCACTATGCCCGCCAGGGCGTCATCACAGAAGAGATGGAGTATATCGGCGGGCGCGAGAAGCTTTCGCCAGAGCTGGTCCGCGATGAAGTTGCCCGCGGCCGCATGATTATCCCGGCCAACATCAACCATCCCGAGCTTGAACCGATGTGCATCGGCGTGGCTTCGCTGTGCAAGATCAACTCCAACATCGGAAATTCGGCGGTCACGTCCAACATCGACGAGGAACTGAAGAAGCTGCACACCTCGGTTCACTACGGCGCCGACACCGTCATGGACCTTTCCACCGGCGGCAACATTCACGAGATTCGCGAGGCGATTCTTCGCCACTCGCCGGTTCCCATCGGCACCGTGCCGATTTATGAAGCCATTTCGCGCGTAAAGAAAATTGAAGATCTCACCGCCAGCGTGATGCTCGAAGTGATTGAAGAGCAAGCCGAGCAGGGAGTCGATTACATGACCATCCACGCCGGCGTGCTGATTCAGTATCTGCCGATGGTTTCGAAGCGCATTACCGGCATCGTGAGTCGCGGCGGGGCGATTCTGGCGCAGTGGATGGCGCACCATCACAAGCAGAATTTTCTCTATGAATGCTTCGAGGACATCTGCAAAATATTCGCCAAGCACGACGTCAGCTTTTCACTGGGCGACGGACTTCGCCCCGGCTGCATCGCCGACGCGAGCGATGACGCTCAGTTCGCCGAGCTGAAGACTCTCGGCGAGTTGACCAAGAAGGCCTGGGAGTATGACGTGCAGGTCATGATCGAAGGGCCCGGCCACGTGCCGCTGGACAAGATCAAAGAGCAGGTCGACAAAGAAAAAGAGCTTTGCTACGAGGCTCCGTTCTATACGCTCGGGCCGTTGGTGACCGACATCGCTCCCGGCTACGACCACATTACTTCGGCGATCGGCGCCGCCATGATCGGCTGGCATGGCGCGGCCATGCTCTGCTACGTCACACCCAAAGAGCACCTCGGCCTGCCCAACGAAAAAGACGTGAAAGACGGCATCATCGCCTACAAGATCGCTGCCCATGCCGCCGATATCGCCCGCCGCCGCCCTGGCGCGCAGGACCGGGACAACGCGCTCAGCTACGCCCGCTACAAATTCGACTGGGAGAAGCAGTTCGCGCTCTCACTCGACCCCGAGACCGCGCGCTCCATGCACGACGAGACGCTTCCCGACGAGTCTTACAAGGAAGCCGCGTTTTGCTCCATGTGCGGTCCGAAGTTCTGCTCGATGAATTACTCGTCGAAAGTGGACGAGTACAACAAGCAAGAGCACGGGCTGGAGAAGAAAGATTACTCGGAACTGGTGGAGAAGCTGGTGAAGATCGGCTGATCCTGCCCGCTCAAGCACGTACAAACGGATTCACCACCTCTACCTTGAGGTGCGCAAAGTCCCGGACATTGCGAGTTGCTACTGTCAGCCGGTGAACGCGGACGGTGGCGGCAATCATGGCATCTTCCAACAATTCGTTCGATTTGTCCGCAATCAGGCGCGCCCACTCGCGGAAGCAAGCGGAATCCATGGGAAGAACGGCCGTGGAGCCTGCAATCGCGTCGAGCCAGTTCTCTATTTCCCAGGCCTTTTGAGCATTCTGGTGTCGAACCCGTTCGACGCCGATCTGCAATTCTCCCAGAGTGACCGATGACAAGAAGATCTGCTCGGGGCGCAATCCGGCGACCCATGCGACGACCGCGCCGTGAGGCTTGGGCTTGCGGAGCTCCGAGATTACATTGGTGTCGAGCAGATATTGGGTCACTCGATATCCTGCGAATGCCGCCGCCGCAAGAGACCCCGGCGCGGGGCGATGTCTTCAAAGCGAGGGCCCTCTTTCAAGAGCAACCCCTTGATGTCCGGCGCGGAATTCCTTTGCAGTCGGCGCCACTCTTCCATCGGAACCAGCACCGCCTCCGCAATCCCCCTGCGCGTCACGACCTGCGGGCCCGAGCGCAGAGCAGCATCGAGGAATTCGCTGAATCGGGCTTTGGCATGTTGCAGCTGCCACGAACTCACGCGACTTTCTTTCATGTTTCTCAACATTATGACTAGTCATATGACTAGTGTCAATGGGAATATATTTGACCATGATCTATGACCATGGTCGCTGTTGGCGAGCGTCAGCCGAGTTTGAATTCCGCCATGCCATCCCAAATCAATTGCACGGCAATCGCCAGGATCAGAAATCCGAAGATGCGGTTGATGGCGCCTGTCCCGGTTGGCCCCAGGCGCTTCACCAGCGGACCACCGAGACAAAGAAACATGTAGACCGCCAACCCCAAAACCACGATTCCGATCACCATCCCAAGATACGCCGCCATGGAGTCGGCGTGGGCGGCTAGCCCCATGACCACTCCAATCGATCCCGGCCCGGAAAGCATCGGCATCGCCATCGGAGTCAGGGAAATGTCTTCTTTGGTGCTGGCTTCCGAACTCTCCGCCGCGGTGATGCGGCTGCTGGCCGTCACCATGCCCCACGCGGTGTTTGCCACGATCAAGCCGCCGGCAATGTTCAACACAGGTAGAGAAATGCCAAAGAAGTTCAGCACGAAGCGTCCGAAGAAAAGAAACACCACCAGGATTGCGATCACGTACAGCCCAGTTCTCAACGCGGTGTGGCGGCGTTCGCTAGCCGAAAGGCCCGCGGTTAGAGAGAAAAACAGGGGCACGCCGCCGAACGGATTCACGATGGGAAAAAGCGCAAGAAAGGTCGCCACCGCCGCGGAAGGCAGGTCTTGCAAAATATGTCGCACAGCATTGGCAGGCAGCATCGCAAGAAAAGATTATCAGCAATTCGCGGTGGGGTGTTCGAGGAAGCTAATCAGATATTGCGCAGACGGCTCGGTAGGTCCCCCATTGCAGGCTGTGTTACGTCAGTTGGAACGCTAACCGCAACTACTGGCACTTTGGCGGCGTGATGCCCCAAGCTGCGTCAGGGTGCTGCTTCAGATATTGGAGGGTGCGCGGTGCGAAGTCGCACAGTCCATTGCAGCCCACGATGCTAGTCAGACATCCTGCGTTGAGGCTGCGGGCAACCTGAAATTCTTCTTCCGATGCTTTTGGCGTTACGAAGCTCCGAATCTCCATTCCACCGTTGTCTTCCATGTCCAGGAACGCCGACCCTATAGCAAAGGCTCGCGGTTGCAATTCGCGGTACCGCATTGTGTCAGCAAGTTCCCATTCGTGGCCGATCCATTCGGAGCGTCCTTCGAGGACTACCGTTGCCGAAACTGACTGCACGTGACCACTTCGGATCGACAACTGAACCCCTGCAAACCAGTCACGCATTCCCAGTATTGGTCGCAAGTCAGTAGGAACGGCTTTTTTCGCAACCCTTGCTGCATGATCGAATTGAGCTCTCCGGCCCACTTGGGACGCGGCGGCGGTCAGAAAGCCGAATGGTTTCACTTCGAGTATGTACACATAGTCACTCAACAAATTTCTTTGATACTCGTACTCATCCTGATCCACCCAGTTTTCTCTGGGCGATAATGGTTCTGGCGTCCATTTGTATCCGCCGTACCGCCTGACCAATTGAAGAACTGAAGCCTCGGTGGCAGCGACCTGCACGCGGGATGCTTCCACGAGCATGGACGTTGCACGATGGGCTTCGTATTCAACGTAGGCACGCAGGGACCCATACAAGGCAGCAGCGAGTAAGAGTGCGGCAATGACGAGCCGCGACCCGAGACGACACCTGTAGTGCGTTATGCCAAACAATCGGCCACTAGGCCAAACCATCGCAGACAATTTCCTCTGCTAAGTTTAGGCACCGGTTGGGGCAAGAAGGTTCCCGAAAAGACGTAGCTGTCGACAGGTCGCCGTTTCACAAAGTGTCGGATTGCGAGCGTAAACTCTTTCGGGGCGAGGGCATCCGCTCCACATAGTTCGTTCAGTGATAGCTCTCTAACACCTTCACCGCACGATTCAGCGCTGCTGCCAGGGCTTCGATCTGCGCACGGGTCCGCGGCAGATCGTGCTTATCAATGGCCTCGTTGATGCCCGGAATCACTACCGCCGCATAGCCGGTGTATTGTCCAGGCGCGTAGATCGCATGGTGATACCACGGACGATTCGGCAACCCGTCCGGAAGCAGCAGGGCATGCTCTGCTGCCAGCAGCGCCTGATTCAGCTTGCCGCCATCTCCCGGCGAATTGGTTTGCTTGCGCAGAATCTTGGTGCCCACCTGCTGCAGGTTCCGGACCGCTTTCTCTGCAACGGCAAAGTCCGGCGCTTCGGCACCAAACTCGCTCTGCGATTTCTTTTTGGCGTTATTCAGGTACGTCGCAATCTCTTTCCCATATTCCTGGTAGTCGTAGGGCAGCACATCCGCGTCTGCCATGCGGAGCGTTTCCATCCCGAAGACCCGCGCCATCTGCTGCTCATAAACGAAATCGGGATCAGCAAACTTCTTGAACCAGTTGAAATTGTCGAAGGCCGAGTGATACACGCCGTACGGTCCGCCCGATCCGATATCAGCGGCGGGCACGCCCAGGTGCTGTAAGAACACCGTGTAGTCGGATCCGCTGCCCAGGTCGCCGACGGGCGCATTCGCCCCTGGTGCGGCGGGCGGATGATAGGCTCCGCCAATGACCTCCTGCTGTGGCCCGCTCTCGTGGCTCTGGCTGGCTTTGAGCCATTGATCGTAAACCGTCCCGCCTTGCGGGCTGGGAACCGCCGCCGCCACGTCGCGCAGAAACTGTTTCAGGCTCGGCACTGACGATGCGGAAAACTTCGGCCCTGAAACTGCCACGTCCATGTTGAAGTACGCGACTGCGTTCAGCAGATCTTTCTCATGCTCCTCGCCCCACTCAGTGGATCCGATCAGCCCTTCTTCTTCCGCATCCCAGCTTCCGAAAATCATGGTTCGCTTCGGTTTCCATCCCGACTTCAGCAGTTCCCCGACCCCGTGCACCGCCTCGAGCATGGCCGCAGTGCCGCTGTTGGGATCGACTGCGCCATAGACCCAGGCGTCACGGTGATTTCCGGCCACGACCAATTGATCCGGAGCTTCGCTGCCGCGCACCCGGCCGATTACGTCCCATATGGTGCGCAACTGAAAATCCTGCTTCAAGTGCATTTTCACTTTCGCAGGCCCCGGTCCAACGTGGTAGGTGAAGGGCAGCGCACCTTGCCATTCGCGCGGAGAATCCGGGCCGCCGAGGTGCTCCATGATCGGCCACGCGTCCGCGTAGGAAAGCGGCGTGGTAGGAACCCTCGGCAACTGCGTATTCTTATCCAGCGGAGTCCGCTTCTCCTCCGGAAGAGACGGCACCGACGCGATTCCCGGCGTGGTCGGGTCGCCGGAATACTGGAAGATGAAGCCAATCGACCCGCGCTGAACGGCAGTGTCTGGCCGCCACGGGCCGTCGGGATACTTGTCGCCGCGCTTCCATCCGTCATCCGCCGGATCGGAATAGATAATCAAGCCTGCCGCGCCGTGCTCCTGCGCCACAAATACTTTTACTCCGCGAAAATTCTGCCCATAGCGCGCAATTACGATTTTGCCGCGAACGTCGACCTTCAACTGCTCCAGTTTCTTGAAGTCTTCCGGCGACCCGTAATTGGCATACACCACTTCCGCCTCAACGTCTCCGGACGGAGACATGCTGCTGAACGGCTTCACGATCCGCGGATCATCCTGGTAGGGATCTGCGCTGACATGCTCCGGTGTGGGGCCGTGCATGTGGACACCCGCGGGCGCCGTCATATCCACGCTGATTTCGGCGGGATAATTCATCCACACTTTGTACTCCGCGATCTCCGTTTCCAGGCCCGCTTCGCGGAATTTCTGCGCGACGTAGTCTGCCGTTGCCTTGTCTTCCGGTGTTCCCGCCATGTGGGGAGCCTGGGTCAGCGTGCGCAGATGTTCTTCTGCCCGCTTGGGGTCGGGAACCTGCAGAAATACTTTTTCCGCCGCCAGTTCCGCCGACGCATCGCGGAATCCGAAAATCTTCGTCATTGCCGGCTGCTTCGAGGTGTCTTCGGCGTTCAGGTTTGGATAGTTCGAATTGCCGGCATGGAGCAAGAGAACGGACAGACCAAAAACTGGAAGAATTTTCATCGGCCTCCACGGCGATCCTTTAGAAACCAGACCTGGAATCGACAAACTACCCGATCCATAGTAACCCAGACTCCGGCGATGAAGGAGTCAGCAACCGTCGCCGCGCGGGGGTTTTGAGCCCGCGGGGTAATAGGCCCGCTCGCGGATTAGTCATCGGCTCTCGCGCACGTGATACTGTAGCCACACGAGGAAGCCCTGGTGTCGACCTATGGTCATCATTTGACTTGAAGCGTCGCACCGTCTGGCGCTGTAGGGGTTTATGCGGGAATGACCGGTCCAAGCCGGAACGGCTACACTTTTTCCATGCCTGCCCAAGATCCCACGCAGCGCTTCTCTACCCGAGTCGATAACTACGTCCGTTATCGTCCCACCTATCCGCCGGAAGTCATCGAGCTAATACGAAAAGAATGTGGTTTGACTTCCGAAGCGGTCGTTGCTGACGTTGCCTCCGGCACTGGCATCTTCACCCGGCTGCTGCTCGAAAACGGCGATCGAGTCTACGGGGTCGAGCCGAACCCGGACATGCGCCGCGCGGGAGAGCAGTTCCTGGCCGCGTATCCCAAATTCACCAGCATCGATGGAACTGCCGAGGCTACTACCCTCCCCGATCGCAGCATCGACTTTGTCACAGCCGTACAGGCCGCGCACTGGTTTAAACTCGCCGAGGCACGGCGCGAATTCATTCGCATTCTGAAACCGGGAGGCTGGACTTTTCTGATCTGGAACGAGCGCGACGTGGTTTCGAACGCGCTGCTGCGCGAGTACGAACAGATGCTGCTCACCTACAGCATCGACTACAAGGAAGTCCGGCACGAGCGCACCAGCGCCGTCATCGACACCTTTTTCGCTCCGTCGCCCTTCCACAGCCGGACCTTCAACATCAGCCAGCACCTGGATTATGAAGGCCTCCGCGGACGCACATTTTCCGCGTCCTACACGCCTCCGCCCGGCCATCCCAATCACCAACCCATGCTCCGCGAACTGCAGCGTTTGTTCGACGCCCATCAGGCCGGCGGTAAGGTGTCACTCGATTACGCGACCCGTGTGTACTACAGCCGGTTGGAGTAGCGCCCAACTCCAGACTTGGCCTGCGAACGGCATATATGAATTGTCATCCCGAGCCTGAACTTGCGAAGGGGAGGGGTTTGTAGTTCGCCGTCCCAGGCTACATGCCATCATTCCCTCCGAGGCGCGAGGATCCCCCGACCTGCAAGATTTTGCGCATTGACTCGCACCCTACGGCGGGAGGATAATCACCGCTTGCAAGAAGCGGCCCCGTAATTACTAGGGTTCCCGGACCCTTAGATGTGAGGTCATCATCATGCGGCGAATCTGGATCGGTGCTCTTTTCTCCCTGATTCTGGTTGGATTTCTGCTGTCGTTCGCTTCCGGTGCCACGGCAAACAGTTCATACAAGGTACTGTACTCGTTCAAGGGAAGCCCTGACGGAAATGAACCTCAATCCGACTTAGCGATGGATGCTGAGGGAAACCTCTACGGAACGACATCGCAAGGGGGGTCAGTTAACTGCACCTTCGGCTGCGGTACGGTCTTCGAACTGAAGCGCACCAAAGATGGATGGAAAGAAGAGGTGGCTTACAGTTTCACTTGGAAGGGAGGCGACGGAAGACTCCCAATGGCCGGCGTCACGCTCGATGGCGCAGGAAATCTCTACGGCGCCACCGCGGCTGGGGGTAGTCATAATGACGGCGGAACGATCTTTAAGTTGACTCGAAATCCCAAGGGGGGGGGGTGGACGGAGCAGGTCTTGTATCAATTTACCGGGGAATCCGACGGCTCATCTCCAAACTCCGACCTTGTCTTCGACAAGGTGGGCAACTTATACGGTACGACGCCTGGCGCGACGTACTTTCCCAGCCGAGGCATCGTCTTTGAGCTGAGCCCACAGCCGAATGGCTCGTGGACCGAGACAACGGTGTACTCTTTTCAGGGTGCGCCCGACGGGCAGGGCCCGGTAGGAAAGCTAGCCTTGGACGGCCAGGGGAACATTTACGGCATTACGGCCACAGGTGGGAGTGGAGGCTGTGTACGCAATGGTCAAAACGGAAAGGGATGCGGGACGATTTACGAGCTCACGCCCGGTTCCTCCGGCTGGACAGAGACCATCCTGTACAACTTTGTCTTGGGCGGCGGGCTTGGCAATATTCCGTCAGGGGGCTTGATTCTGGATACTGCGGGCGATCTGTACGGAACAACTCAAGAAGGCGGCGACGGATACGGAACAGTCTTCGAGCTCGCGAAGGCACAGAAGCAAGGCTGGCAGGAAACCGTCCTTTATCGATTCTATGGCGGGCCGGACGGAATTTCCCCGGTTGGCGGGCTAGCGATGAGCACTTCGGGTGATCTGTATGGAGCGACGACGTTAGGCGGAAACGGCGGCTGCGGCGGGGGCTGCGGCGCGGTTTTCAAAATGCATCCGGGACTCGGCAGAAGAGAGGTGATCCTCCACGCCTTCGCGAACGGTTCGGACGGAGCCAACCCTCGGGCGGGGGTCATTGTCGACGCGCACGGGGCACTTTACGGTACGACTTCACTATCGGGGGGAACCGGCTGCGGATACGACGGCGCCTACTGCGGCACTGTGTACGAAATTGAGCCATGATCGTCGCGCCGTAGAAGGTTCCGTCCGTGGATACCAATTCTTTGGAATATTGCGAGGACTAAGAACATGACAGGCTTAAGCTCAAGGCAACCCGGACTTTTGCGACGTCCCGTGGGGTTCAATGCGGACCTAGAGAAATCCTTGGCCGCATACGCAGGCGCGGCCGCCGCTGCCGGAGTGAGTTTCCTCGCCATGACGAACTCCGCCGACGCCAAGATCGTCTACACTCCGGCGCACACGAAGATTCCGCATGGTCGAGTCGGCGTTCCCATCGACTTGAACCACGACGGAATTACCGACTTCTCGTTCGTGAGCTACTACGGCCTGGAGGTGTCGGCCGTAGGCAACAACCAGGTGTGGGGAAGGGGCACAGGCAGCGGCAGGTTTGCCTCAGCACTTCCGGCCGGACGGAAGATCGGCCCAGACAAAACATATCTTGGCAAGGGTACGGGTTTCATGGCCGCCTGGGGCTATTCAACTTATATGAACAGCTCCACCGCTAGCTTTGGCCAGTGGAATTTCACTCGAGGTCGCTACGTCGGTCTGAAGTTTGCGATCAATGGACAAATCCATTACGGATGGGCGAGGGTCGATGTGCCCTCGATTCATCCCGCAGTCCTCACCGGCTATGCCTACGAGACAATTCCGAAGAAGCCGATCATCGCCGGCAACACCAAAGGGCCGGATGCCATCACCCTGGACGCCGCTAGCCTAGGGAAATTGGCTGTGGGAGCCTCCCAGTTGGCCGCGTGGCGCAACCAGAAGAAATGATGTCTGATTCCCGCCGGGACTCGCTCTAAGTCATCCCCCAGGCGTAGCCATTTGTTTCAACGTCTTACGAGCGACCCTGGCGGATCGGGACATCCCACCACCAATCCAGCGCGCCCTCTCTGCCGAGTCCTCAATCTGGGCACGCTTGACCCACGCCGCGCTACACTGACTTCATCCCGGAGACTTCATGCCGACCTCAACCGCTGACCGATCCTTCCACATGACGCCTGACGAATTCCGCCGCCACGGGCACGCTATGGTCGACTGGATTGCCGACTACTACTCGCGAATCGAATCTTTCCCCGTGCTGTCCCGTGCTGAGCCCGGACAGATTCGCGCCTCGCTGCCGTCTGAGCCTCCCACGCAGGGCGAGCCATTCGATGCAATCCTTGCCGACATCGACAAGCTGATTCTTCCCGGCGTCACCCATTGGCAGTCACCAAACTTCTATGCCTACTTTCCCTGCAATGCTTCCGGTCCGGCAATTCTTGGCGACCTGCTCTCCTCCGGACTCGGCGTGCAGGGAATGCTTTGGGCTACGAGTCCGGCCTGCACCGAACTGGAGACACACGTTCTCGACTGGCTGGTTCCCATGCTCGGCCTGCCGCAGAGCTTTCTGTCGACGAACAAGGGCGGCGGCGTGATTCAGGACACAGCTTCGAGCGCGTCTTTGTGCGCGTTGTTGGCGGCCCGCGAACGCGCCACGAACTTCGCCAGCAACCGCCGGGGATGCGACGGCAAACTCGTCGCCTACACCTCGACTCAGGCGCACTCGTCGATCGAAAAGGCGGTGCAGATCGCAGGACTCGGCCGCGACAATCTACGCCTGATCGAAGTCGACGAGAACTTTGCCATGCGGGCTGACGTGCTCTCCCGGCAGATTGCCGAAGATCATCGCGCCGGAACGGTTCCCTGTTTTGTCTGCGCGACGGTTGGCACAACCTCGTCCAATGCCATCGATCCGGTCGCGGAAATTGGCCGCATCTGCCGTGAGAACAAGTTATGGCTGCACGTCGATGCCGCCATGTCTGGAACGGCCGCGCTGTGCCCGGAGTTCCGCCATATTCACAAGGGCCTCGAATTCGCCGACAGTTACGCTTTTAATCCGCACAAATGGATGTTCACCAATTTCGATTGCGATTGCTTCTGGGTGGCCGATCGCGCGGCGCTGATTCAGACGCTGAGCGTGCTGCCGGAATACTTGAAGAATCAGGCGACCCAATCCGGCGCAGTGTTTGACTATCGCGATTGGCACATCCCGCTGGGCCGCCGCTTCCGGGCGCTGAAGCTGTGGTTCGTGATTCGTCACTACGGGATTGAGGGTCTGCAGCACCACGTCCGGCGGCACGTTGAACTGGCGCAACAGTTCGCGGCATGGGTAAAAGCCGACAGCGATTTTGAACTCGCCGCGCCGGCACCGCTGAACCTGGTCTGCTTCCGCCACAAAGGCGGGGATGGATTAAATCAGAAGCTCATGGATCGCTTGAATCGCAGCGGGGATCTATATCTGACGCATACCAAGCTCGACGGAAAATTCACCCTTCGCCTTTGCGTCGGACAGACGAACACCGAGGCGCGGCACGTGGAACGGGCATGGCAGAGAATCAGAGAGGAAGCGCAGCTGGTCAGCAAGGGCGCGTAGACCGATCCATGAAAACGATGCGGGCCATCCTTTGTTTGATGCTGTTCACCCAGGGCTTAACTTTGGCTCAACAACCGCCAGACACGTCCAGTCCACTCCCCCACGCGGTAATCAACTCCGCAGCCGAAGGCGATCCCATCGGGCGTCCCTTCTATCATTATGGATACTATCTTTTTCTGGCGGATCCCCCGCATGGCTGCGAAGGCTGTTACGTTCCACTGCTGATCACTTCCGAACCGCTCGAACAGATTGCCCGCGGTCAGACCAAAGTGGAAGGTGTCTGGATCATTACCTACGAGAGGGATTCGATCTGGCGGATGAACGGAACCGTGGATGTGGATCCGGGCTCGATCGAAGCGCCGGCACGGCGAATCCGCGTGAAGGGCCGCACTTATCGCTACCAACAGGTGTCGTCTGCGGAAGTGCTCAAACTATTGCAGCATCCGTTAGGGACCATACCGATTTCCCGGCCGTTCATGGTGAACATCGTCGTGCCCGGGGCGGGTTTGGGCGATGTGATATCGGATTTCCGGACCCTCTTCCGGGTTCGCGAGCGCAGCGACGGCCGCGACCCGGCACTGACGGAAGGCGCCAAAATAAAAATGTCTGTTTCGGGGTTCACCACAAGACTCACGGTGCTTGATGATGGCATGGCAGAGTATCGAGTTGTGCCGGATTGCTTCGACCGGCTGCTGTGGAGTTGCTCGCACAGCGCGCCAGAGAGGGTTTTTCAATACGCACTGACGCCGCAGCAGATCTCAGAATTGAAGACTCTGCTGGAGCGGCCAGAGGTCAAACAAATTTCGGACTTCATGAACGCCGCGCCGATTTTCGATGATTACGACATTGCAATCCCGCGCTCGGAAGACGTACAGAAGATCCAGGCTCTTGCCTGGATGCCCAGCCACATCGAAGTGCAAACACACCCCGCCCTGCTTCACGTCATCTGCAAAACTAAAGAAATCGAGCATCTGGCTACCGGCACTCAGGAGATCCCGGATTGGTGCAAGGCCCTGCCGCCAATGCAGTAGGCTGCCATTTGGGCGGTGATTGCGGCATTCTGGTTTTTTGTGGAGGAGCGATCACGATCGTCTTGCTGCTGGCCTGGAAGCGGACCAACTTGTTCCTCTGATCAAAGGTCACTGCGAAATTTTGCAACGCTGCGGAGCCGAAATTGGCGATGGGAAAGACTGGATTGATCGTCACGAAAGGCTTGGAGAATGTGTAGCCCCCAAAGTGGACGTCCGATGCGAGTTGTGCACCCTTAACTTCAAATTCATTCGAGACGGTGCGGCCCCGCCCGATGACGACCGGATCAGATACAAACTGAAACCCAGCCGCGAACTTGTCGGGAAAACTCAGGCCGTGTCCGCGGGAATCGACATGCGCGTCGATTTTCCGCGAACCAACCGTCAGTTCGATGACCGGAACGTTGTTGGGCATGGAAAAAGGGATGACTTCGGTTCCGTCCGCCGGAGGCAGGCTGCCGCTGGCCAGCGTCATCGTTTGCTTCGGGTAATCCAGAGTCACGAGATAGTCCTTGAACAAGACAAACCCGAGTATGCCATCAGTTTTTTCCAACATCTTTCCCGGGTACTGGGTGGCTTCCACATTCTTGAACTCCACGCCTGCGACTTTCAGCGAATCGATCCGCACCACCGGCACCTTCTTGCCGTTAACGCCACTGGGGTCGCCAATCGTCTCCTCCCCCGTGACCGGAAGGTCCAGCAACTGGATCAGGTCAGCAGAGAAAACGGCTTCCCCGCCTGTGCCGGTATCGATTCCGAACGCAAAAGGTCCCTTGCCATTGACCATGACCTGCACGAAAGGCAAGTTCCCACGGACCTCCATCGGAGCGGAAGCAGTGATTTTCGGCTGGGCGAACCCGCCGCCCGACGCGGCGACCAGAAACAACATCGAAGCGCTGAACCATAGAGACCGTCGTTTCATGCAGCATCCCTCCTAAATATTTAGTTGATATTTGGACGCGTCGTGGAACAAAAGGTAAACGGAGAAGCAGGATTCCCACCGCTCAGGACTACAACCCGACTACTGTCGCGGCGCCGCAGGCTCTTTCGCAGGCTCAGGTGCTTGCGCAGTCGCTTCAGGCTTCAGCGCGCCGGCATTGGCCACCGCTGACGGGTTCACTCCGAAATCCCAGACGTAGGTATTCATCCCCTCTCGGCCAAGAAGTTCGATCACCGCGTACTCCCCGGGCTGGAGCGCTGCGACCGGCGTGACTTTGACCCAGCCGCCCGTAAGCCGTTGAGACGTGGTAGGCACCAGATTCTCTTCCTGGCTGGTTTTTCCGAGCGGATTGATCTTTACGTCTCCGACAATCCGTCTGTCCTTCTTCACTTGCAATCGAACAATATGGAAGCGGTCCCAGGCCTGCTGAGGTTGGTGTGGCTGTTCGGGCTGGTGTGGTTGATGGGGTTGCTGAGGCTGGGACTGCTGAGGTTGTCGCGGCTGTTGTGGGACGCCCGCGGGTTGCGGCGAAGAACTGAGGTCCTCGGGCATGGTAACGTCCACATAGATTGACGGCAGCGTGACGTGCGCTTGCACGCTGGAACGTTGTCCGGGTAATTCGATGGTCACCTTGCCGCTGGCAACCGGCATGACCGCTGCCCGCACTATGTTTTTCCCGCGGTTCCGGTTTAGTTCGCCAGCACTCTGCTGAAGTTCGACCAGTTGAGGCTGGGTCTGAAAAGTGTCCAACAGCAGCACCTGCCCATCCTCGGGCAGATGCAATCCCGGAGCAACTTCTGGCGTGCGGGGTCCTTCGGGTTCGCGTTCCGCGGCCAGTTCCTCATCGAGTTTCCGGGCTTCGGGATCCGGAATGCCCGCGGCCCGATCCTTGGCGAACTTTTCGGTGGCATCCCAATCGACGAGATCGTTGGGAAGTTCTTCCCACTCATTGCGTTCGGCGCTCAAATAGCGCACCCGGTCGCCTTTAAGTTCCCATTTGGTTGCGAGTTGGTACGAGCCGTCCTTGAGGATGAGCCGCTTGGCCATCTGCTGGGCGGGGCTGGGAGGCGCCACCAGGGCCAACAGCAGGAGAGCCGCGATCGCCAAGATTACTGAACGCATAGTTCCAATCAGGTTGGATGCGAGAATACGGCTCAGTCTAGCTCTTTCGGAGATGCGCTTCCAATCCCGCAGGTAACGACTAGCGGATCACGTGAATTCGAATTCCGAGTTTCAGGCCCGTCCACGACCGGTCAGCGGTATAGACCGGGGCTTTGAGCGCGATTCCCAGGGCTAGACACGCCCGGCTTCCCAAGGACAGCCCGAAGGCGCCGGTTTGGGCAATCAGGCCGCCGGCGACCCTGGCCTGCTCGGTTGTAAACTCCATTGCTTCACCAATGGGGCTGACAGTGGCTTCCCATGCATCGTCGGGATCGATTCCCCGGCTCACCAGTTTGCTCTGCACCTCCGCCAGATTCACGGTGCTGCTGGTGGCGCCGCTCAACAGGTGGGGTGTGAGTTTCTCCGCGCCCGGCTCGCTGTTGAGCACGGCCAGCAGCGCGGAAGCATCCAAAACGATTTTATTCACGCTTGGCTGCCTCGCGCCGTTCCGCAATGAGTTCGTCCACCAGTGAGGAACCTGGCTTTACATGCTGGCGGACAAGGCGTTGGGCCCGTGCGATGCGCCGTTTCAAGGTCGAGATCCGCAATTCGTCGTCTTCGATCCGGAGTACCACTTCATCTCCTATGTTGATGCCCAGTGCTTTGCGGAAGGAGGAGGGAATGACGACGCGGCCATTCTCATTGACGCGAGTTCGGGATTCTTCTTGAGACATGACTTTCATATTATGACATTCCAATAACTCTATGACATCATTATATAATAATGTCATCATATGACACAACTGCCCGCCAGTCAGCCAAAATCAAGGACCGCGATTGACTCCGGTTATTGAGGGGCTTTAAGCTGAACCGAGCGCCAGGGGCGCATCCAGTCCGCGGAAAGGGCCGTGCCCACCCACCGAAAGAATCGAAGGCGACGAACCTTCTTTCAGCCTGATCCGTGCGGACTCCAGGCATGCCGTGAAAGGAGATTCGCATGTTTCCCAATCCGCAAGCCGCGCTTCCACTTCCGCCTCGCCCCAATGTCGAGCAGTACAAAAAACTCGCCAAAGCGCTGGTAAGAGCCTGCAAATCTGGCGACCCTGATGCCGTTGGCGACTGGGCGAGAAAATGGATTGAAACGCTGATCAGACTTGTGGGTCTGACGATCACGCCACAACTTCCGGTGCGGGTTGAAACCTGGGTGGACCAAGTTGGAGAATTCGCCCGCCGGAAGCTGTCGAACCCCGATTCTCGCTCCGCCAACTGTACCCTGGCCTCCGCACAATTTGTGATAGCGCGTTCGCATGGATTCGAGAGCTGGCCCAGATTTGCAGGACATCTGGAGCAGTTGGCACGCAAGAATTCCGCGGTCTCACAGTTCGAATTGGCTGCGGATGCGATCGTCTCAGGCGACGTTGGTACTCTGCAGCGGTTGTTGGCGGAGAACCCGGAGTTGATTCGCGCCCGTTCGGCGCGTGAGCACGGAGCCACGCTGCTGCATTATGTCTCGGCCAATGGCGTGGAAGGCTACCGGCAAAAGACGCCGAAAAACATCGTGCAGATCGCGGAGGCTCTGCTCAGCGCGGGAGCTGAAGTCGACGCCAAAGCCGGGGTATACGGCGGTGGATCGACTGCCCTGAGCCTTGCAGCAACCAGCATCCATCCCCGGCGTGCCGGCGTGCAGAATGCGTTGTTAAAGGTCTTGCTGGACCACGGAGCTACGGTCGACTGTGCTCAGAGGGGGCGCGCGCTGATTGTCGCGTGCCTGGCGAACGGATGTCAGGGTGCTGCGGTGTTTCTCGCCAGCCGCGGCGCGCCGCTGGACCTGGAAGGAGCCGCCGGCGTGGGACGGCTTGACGTGGTCAAGAGCTTCTTCAACCAGGGCGGCAACTTGAAACCGACTGCGACCATGGAGCAACTGCAGCGCGGCTTTCTGTGGGCCTGCGAGTTTGGCCGGAACGACGTCGTAGAGTTTCTGTTAGAGAAAGGGGCGGATCTCCGCGCGCAGGCCGACACCGGACAAACCGGCCTGCACTGGGCGGTTGTTGGTGGACACCTGGCCGCGGTCAAGCTGCTGCTCGAACGGGGCGCTCCATTGGAAGGGTTAAATGCATATGGCGGAACGGCTCTGGGCCAGGCGTTGTGGTCGTTTATCAACGGCGACCCTGAGATTGACTACGTTTCAATTTTCGAGACGCTGCTTGCCGCCGGCGCAAGAATTGAAATCGGCTCACTGGCATGGCTGGAGAAAGAATGGCTGGATAAGCAGAAAAACCGTCCTGCCGAGACGAAGGCGCGGATCGCACAAGTGCTTCGCCGCTACGGAGCCTCAATGTAGGGCGGAAATTTGGCCGGGCCCGGACGTTGTTCGGTGATCATCATCACATATCATAAACTTCTCCGCTGCTAACCTGCCCACTGGGTTGAATTGGGTCGGGACCTGCGTGCTTGCAGACACGATGGAAAGTGAAACTGCTGTGCGGACCGTGGCTAACAGGTCTCGTCGGAGGAGTAAAACTGTGAAGCTCATAAGGTACCTAAAGGACACGGCGCAGCTCGCCTGTTTCGAGCGTAGAGCCAAACACGAAACCTTGGCGCAGGCACACGAACGTATTGACAAACTGGAAGACTTGGTATGTGACCTGATCTGCAACATTCGGGACAGATACGGAGATGAGCCATCGGAAGGTGGCTAACCGAGGACCTCCTGGCGAATCGAAGCCAGTGGAGAAACTCGTGGGGGATGCAATCGATAGTGCCAAACAGAGAAGGGAGGCGGCTAATGAATAAGATCGCTCTGACAGCGCTGCTGTGCATCTGGTCGTTAAATGCGCCGGCTCAGAAAAAGCCGGTGCTCGTTGTTCCGCTTGGCCAAGCGGAGTTTGCGTACAACATGGTAAAGGAATGCCCGGCCATCGACGTGACGTGGATTCAAGAGAAAGCCGACTTCGTCGTTAGCTGGGGAGTAAATGAGAAGGAAAACCGAAACGACTGGGTCGTCTTCACGATAGACGGGAGAGCCATCGGTTCGGGGGAGACGATTCGCGTATCAGCCGCAGCACGAGATATTTGCAAGGCGATTGTCCCAAAGTAGCTGCCGCAGGGCAGCCCGCGCGCGACGATACCGTCCCAACTTTTTTCCTTCGCTTCGCGAAGAGGGCGTGTGATGGGCGAGGAGCACTATTGCCGCAAAAGAAGAGGACCAAACCGAAGCCGAATATAGAGAGCCAGGACGTCCTTGCCGAGACTGCGCGGCGTGGCTACGAGATGCTTCGGCTGACGCGAGTTAAGTACGGCGGGAATCCGCACTCATTCATAGACTTGCGCCTTTTCCAACGAGGCTACGGTGAAGCCGACAACGAAGAGGCCTATCACCCCACGAAAAAGGGTGTCCAAATCAAGGAGGATCAATTTCAGCGCCTCATTGGCAAGTGGACTCTCGTCCCGTCCGTGCTTTTTCATCCGTTGATTATTAAGAAGGCTTACCCTGCGCTCCGACGCGAGGAATTCGACACCGCGGTCCTGTGCGCGTTTAAGGCTGTAGAAGTTCGGGTGCGCAAACTCAGCGGGTCACCGGCCGACCTTGTTGGTGCTTCCCTGATGCGGAAGGCTTTCGATGTCGAGCATGGGCCGCTGACCGATTCTCATGCACCGAAAGCTGAGAGAGAAGGATTGAGCCACCTGTTTGCAGGCGCCATAGGCTGTTACAAGAGCCCTTTCAGTCATCGCGACTTTGAGCTGACGTTTAATGAGGCTTTCGAGATGCTCCTAGTGGCAAGCCATCTATTGCGTGTCCTTGATCGCATCAAGCCCAGCCCGTAATAATTCAACTGGCCAGTTGCTCCCCGTAGAATTCTACCCCCCAAAAAACGAAGGGTAGGCGCTCGGCTGCGTAGTTTTCTTGTTGCTACTACATTCGCCATTTCCTTCCACAGCTCTTTCTGGCATAATTGATCGTGCACACCAACCTGCACAAAATTCCAAGACAATTCAGGGTGAGGAATCGATGTCGGCAAAGTACATCTTTGTGACCGGCGGTGTAGTGTCTTCATTAGGCAAGGGATTAGCCGCGGCTTCCATTGGCTGCCTGCTCGAAAGCCGTGGCCTGAAAGTCAACCTGATCAAGCTCGATCCGTATCTCAACGTTGATCCGGGAACCATGTCGCCGTTCCAGCACGGCGAAGTTTTCGTCACCGACGACGGCGCTGAAACCGATCTTGACCTCGGCCACTACGAGCGTTTCACCCACGCCAAGCTTTCTCGCGATAACAACTGGACCACCGGCCGCATCTACGAGCAGATCATCGCCAAGGAACGCCGCGGCGATTATCTGGGCAAGACCGTCCAGGTGATTCCGCATGTCACCAACGAAATCAAGGCGGCCATGAAGAAAGTGGCGCAGGACGTGGACGTGTGCATCGTGGAAATCGGCGGCACGGTCGGCGATATCGAGTCGCTTCCGTTTCTGGAAGCCATCCGCCAGATGCGACAGGAACTGGGCCGCGAACGTACGCTTTTCATGCACGTGACACTGGTGCCGTTCATCGCGGCCGCGCAGGAACTCAAGACCAAGCCCACGCAGCACTCGGTAAAGGAATTACTCAGCATCGGAATCCAGCCGGACATTCTTCTGTGCCGCACCGAGCGCTTCCTTTCCAAGGATCTCAAGTCGAAAATCGCCCTGTTCTGCAACGTGGAAGAAGAAGCGGTGATTACCGCCAAGGATGTTGCGTCTA
The DNA here is from genome assembly GCA_963715675.1 of uncultured Acidobacteriota bacterium. Taxonomy (GTDB): domain Bacteria; phylum Acidobacteriota; class Terriglobia; order Terriglobales; family Acidobacteriaceae; genus DASVWZ01. Next base: position 4,009,132 of record OY970265.1, on the reverse strand, counting down.
TTTACGAAGTTCCGCTGGTGTTCTCCCGCGAAAACGTGGACACACTCGTTCTTCGCTACCTGCGGCTCGAAGCCCGGGATCGCGATTTGAAGCAATGGGAAGATATTGTTCACCGGGTTTATAACCCCAAAGCGGAAGTCACCATTGGTATCGTCGGCAAATATGTCGAATATGAGGATTCTTACAAATCCCTGAAGGAAGCGCTGGTGCACGGCGCGCTGGCCCACAATTTGAAGCTGCGGGCGAACTGGATTGAAGCGGAAGGCCTCGAATCGGGCCAGCAAGCCTGCGAAGAACAGCTGCAGGACTACGACGGCATCCTGGTTCCGGGCGGCTTCGGCAAGCGCGGGATCGAAGGCATGCTCCAGGCGATCCGCTACGCCCGCGAAAAGAAGGTCCCTTATTTCGGTATCTGTCTGGGGATGCAGACGGCGTGCGTCGAGTTCGCGCGCAACGTCTGCGGCCTGGCCGAGGCGAATTCGAGCGAGTTCGATCCGGCAACGCCGCATCGCGTCATTTACAAGCTCCGCGAGTTGCGCGGCGTGGAAGAATTGGGCGGCACCATGCGGCTGGGCGCCTGGCCCTGCAAAATCGAACCGGGAACGCTGGCTCACAGGATTTACGGGCAGTTGGAGATCAGTGAGCGTCACCGGCATCGTTACGAATTCAACCGCGAGTATGAAGGAACGCTCACCGCCGCTGGATTGCGGATTTCCGGTTCAACGCCGGACGGAACCTACGTTGAGATGATCGAGTTGCCCGACCATCCGCACTTCATCGGATGCCAGTTCCATCCCGAGTTCAAGTCCAAGCCGCTGGAGCCGCATCCGCTGTTCCGGACCTTTGTGGGCGCGGCGTATGAGAACGGGTTGAAGCGGCGCGCGGAGAAGGAAGCGGCGGAAGTGGAGCTGTTCCACCGTCCCGAGAGAGTCAGCGGGCGGTAAGTATTCACCGCCGAGTACGCCGAGATCGCGGAGAAAATAATAGAGACTTTCTCGGCGTCCGTTGCGATCTTGGCGGGGTTAAGAGCCTTGGCAATTTCTTTCCAAGTCGAGGGTATCCGGATCGGCGACGGTGGCCTTTGCCTCATCGCCGGACCATGCGTCATCGAGAGTGAAAAGCATGCGCTCTTCATGGCCGAAGTGATCAAAGGCGTGAGCCGGTCGCTGAATTTTCCTTTCATTTTCAAAGCGTCGTATGACAAAGCCAATCGAACTTCCATCCGCAGCTTTCGCGGGCCGGGTTTGGCCGAAGGCTTGCGCATCCTGAAAAAAGTGAAGGACGAAGTCCATGTGCCCGTGCTGACCGATGTCCACCAGGCCGCCGATGTGGGCAAGGTGGCCGAAGTGGCCGATGTGCTGCAGATCCCGGCATTTCTCTGCCGCCAGACCGATCTCATTGTTGCCGCTGCCATGAGCGAACGGGTGGTGAATATCAAGAAAGGCCAGTTCGTTTCCCCCTGGGACATGAAGCACGCCGTCGATAAATGCCGCACTGCCGGCAACGACCGGGTTTTCATCACCGAACGCGGGTCGAGTTTTGGCTACAACAATCTGGTGGTCGACATGCGCTCGCTGGCCATCATGCGCAAGTTCGCGCCCGTGGTGTTCGACGCGACCCATTCGGTGCAATTGCCGTCGTCTTCGCACGGCGACGAGGATCAACCAGCGGTCAGCGGAGGACAACCTGAGTTCATTCCGGTGCTCGCGCGCGCCGCAGTGGCGGCCGGAGTGGACGGCGTGTTCATGGAAGTGCACGACAATCCGAAAGAAGCGAAATCCGACGGCGCCAACGCGCTGGACTCGACCAAACTGCGGGGTGTGCTCAAGGAATTGCTCGCGGTGCACAGAGCGCTGGCGGATGCGCATTTGAAGCCCTAGCGCTTCGCGCCTTCTTATCTGCTGCTTACGTGAAGAAACCCGTCACTGAATGCTCAGCAGGTCCCAATACTGCCCGAATTGCGTTACTCTAAAAGATTCCATGTCCTCCCGTTACGCACAGTGGATGTATGAGTGGGAAACCCGGCTCACCTCGGTTGATAACAACCGGGTGGTGCGTCCCTTGGATTGGGGCGTGGAATGGGCCCGCGATTGGCCTTGCCGCAACGGGTTCATTCCCGCGCAGACCCCCGAGGACTGCGAGCAATTTCTGCGGGATTACAACCGGCGCATCGTGGCGTCCAGCGATGAGTTTTTTTCTTATTCGAAGCCGGCTGACTTTCGTTTGGAGCGCCGCGAGGTGCAGGTGTTCAGTACGCGCGAGGTTCCCGATCCGGCGCTGGAAGAAAAAGTCCGCGGGACCTATGCCGACTTTCTTCGGTTCACTTCGCCGGTGCGCACGCCGTATCCGGAAAACAATCTGGCGAATGCCCGGTGGTTCCCGGCGCACGGCCGTCGGGCAGTGGTCCTGTTGCCCCACTGGAACTCGGATGCGCTTGCCTACAACAGCCTGTGCCAATTCCTGAATCTTCTCGGGATATCAGTTCTGCGCCTGAGCATGCCCTACCACGACATCCGCATGCCGGCGGAAATTCAGCGCGCAGACTACTCGGTTTCCGCCAACATCGGGCGCACCCTCGATGCCTGCCGCCAGGGGGTGATCGACGTACGATGCTGCCTCGATTGGCTGGAATCGCAGGGCTACAATCGTTTTGGCATCGTCGGCACCAGCCTGGGTTCCTGCTATGCCTTTTTGGCGGCGGCACACGATCCGCGGATTCGCGTGGCGGCGTTCAACCACGCGTCGAGTTATTTCGCCGATGTGGTCTGGCACGGGCAATCCACACGGCACATCCGGCAGGGCCTGGAGTCGCAGATTGATGTCGAACGTCTGCGCATGCTCTGGAGCGCGGTCAGTCCCGCGTCGTACTTTCGCCAGTACGCCCGCTGGCCAAGGAAATCGCTGGTCATCTATGCGAAGTACGACTTGACGTTTCTTCCGGAATTCTCCCGGCAGATCGTGGCGGAATTCAGCCGGTACCATCTTGACCACAAAGTCGTGGTGCTGCCCTGCGGCCACTACACCACCGGAGAAACGCCATACAAATACATGGATGGCTGGCACCTCGCGTCGTTCTTGCGAACCGCGTTCGAGAGTGCCTAAGTCCCCAGCACCCTTGCCGGGGCGGGTCTCCAAAAGCCTGCGCCTTGAGCCCCCGACCTCAGTTAGAATGGTCTCTTGGCGGGACTCTGACCCCGCAATCATTCCGCAAATATCTGGAGGTAGCCCAATGAAAAACTCGAACATCATGTCCCGCCCACTTTATGAGGACGATCCCGAGATCGCCATAGCCATCGACAACGAAACCCGGCGCCAGCACGAAGGCCTGGAACTGATCGCCTCCGAGAACTTTGTCAGCGAAGCCGTGCTGGAAGCCATGGGCTCGGTTTTCACCAATAAATATGCCGAGGGCTATCCGGCTAAGCGTTACTACGGCGGCTGCATATTTACCGATGTTGTAGAGAATCTGGCGCGCGAGCGCGCCAAGCAGCTATTCGGAGCCGAACACGCCAACGTGCAGCCTCACGCCGGATCCCAGGCGAACATGGAAGCCTACGCTGCCGTGCTGCAGCCCGGCGACACTATCCTGGGTCTCAACCTGGCTCACGGCGGACACCTTACGCATGGCCATCACCTCAATTTTTCCGGCAAGACGTATCGCATCGTTCCGTACGGCGTGACCAAAGAGACGGAAACCATCGACTACGACGATCTTGAGAAACTCGCCGAAACCGAGAAGCCCAAGATGATCATCGGTGGTGGGAGCGCGTATCCACGCATCATCGATTTCGCGCGGATGCGGCAGATCGCCGACAAAGTTGGCGCGATCTATCTGGTGGATATGGCGCACTTCGCCGGACTCGTCGCCGGCGGTGTCCATCCTTCGCCAGTTCCGCATGCTCAGATCGTCACTTCCACCACACACAAGACTCTGCGCGGTCCCCGCGCCGGCATGATCCTCTGCAAACAGGAGTTTGCCGCTCCCATCGACAAGATGGTCTTCCCCGGAGTGCAAGGCGGTCCGCTGGTGCACATGATCGCCGCCAAAGCGGTGTGCTTCCATGAAGCCATGCAGCCGGAGTTCCGCGACTACGCCCGCCAGGTTGTGGCCAATGCGAAGGTTCTGGCGCAGTCGCTGGTTGCGGAAGGTTTCCGGCTGGTCTCTGGTGGAACGGACACGCATCTTATGCTGGTGGACGTTTTCTCCAAAGGCATGCTGGGCAGCGAAGCCGAGAAAGCGCTTGACGAAGCCGGCATCACGGTCAACAAGAACGCCATCCCGTTCGACACCAACCCTCCCATGAAGCCCAGCGGCATCCGCATCGGGACGCCCGCGCTCACCACGCGCGGCATGAAGGAAACGGAGATGAAACAGATCGCTGTCTGGATCTCACAGGCACTGCACAACCGGACGGACGCCGCGCTGCTTACCAAGATTCGTAAGCAGGTGTTGCAGCTCGCAGAGACCTTCCCGCTGTATCCGGAACGGCGGGCGAAAGCGCAGGCCGAACTTCGGGCGTAGAGGCTCGGCGCGTCAGAATCCGTAATTCCTGTGTGCCGGTGCGCCGGCTGTGGTTAAATCATGCTGTGAAGATCGCCATTGATATTCGGCGCATGACCGAGTTTGGCGTCGGCACCTACACCCGTAACATCGTTCGCGCCCTGAGCCGCCTTGACCACTCCAATCAGTACTTTTTGATCGGGCCGCCGCAGAAAGTCGCGGAGATCGGCGCGCTCCCGCCCAACTTCGATACTTTGCCCTTGCTGAACGGCGAGAGGACGTGGAAGGGTTTCTTCGAGTTCCGCGCCCTGCTCAAGCACTTAGGTTGCGACCTGGTCCACATCCCGCATCTTTTCGGCACGCCGCGCAATCTTCCCTGTCCCTACGTAATGACGGTCCACGACTTGCTGGAGCACATGTACCGTAGCCACGATCACTCCGGCGTCCGCCGCTCATTGTATTTGGAACTGACTCGCCGCGTGCTGAAAGGCGCTTCACGCATTCTTGCTGTGTCGAAGCACACCAAGAGCGAGATCGAGAAGCTGTTCGGCATTCCCGGCTCCCATATCGAAGTCGTCTACAATGCTATCGACGAGCGCTTTCTCTGCGGCCATGCTTCGGATGCGGACTGCCAGCGTCTGGCCGAGCGCTATCTGATTACCTATCCCTTTCTTCTCTATGCCGGCCGGATCAGCCCTCACAAGAACCTGGTTCGTATCATCGAGGCTTTTTCGGCGCTCAAGGCGCAACTTGAGAAGGAAGGCAAGTTCCCCGACTTGAAGCTCATCATTATTGGGGATGAGCTGTCGAAGCACCCGGACCTGCGTCGCACGGTGGTGCGCGGCGGGGTGCAGAACGATGTCCGTTTTCTGGGGTTTATTCCGATTGAAATGCTGCGGATTTTTTATGACGTGGCCAAGATCTTTGTCTTCCCGTCGTTGTATGAGGGCTTCGGACTTCCGCCCCTGGAAGCCATGGCCCACGGGACGCCCGTCGTTACCTCCAACACGTCTTCGCTGCCCGAAGTGGTCGACAACGCCGCGGTGATGGTGAATCCGGAAAACGTTTTTGAGATCATGCGGGCCCTGCATCGTGTGCTGGTGGATCAGAACCTACGGGAAAAGCTGAAGCAGCGCGGTTACGAACAGGTCAAACGGTTTTCCTGGGACGAGTCTGCCCGGCGGATTCTCGCCGTGTATGAGGAAGTGACCGCGGATCAGAACTTCGAGAGACGTCCGGACAGAGCTCTGGTCGGGTCAACGTAATTTCTTTCCGTTTGAACCAGACACGCCAGATCCGACGCCGGGCCCAGAAGGCCTCGTTCCTTTGACGATCCTAGGCCTTGATGTGGCAGCTTGCCAAGCCCCGCTTTTCCAGATACTGCTGATGATAGTCCTCGGCCTCCCAGAAGGTGGTCGCGGGGACGATCTGCGTGACGATGGGCTTGCTGTGTTGGTGTGCCGCTTCCAATTTTTGCTTGGAAGCTCTCGCCGCCTTCTCCTGCTCAGCATCATGGAAGAAAATGGCCGATCGGTACTGCGTACCAAAGTCCGGACCCTGGCGGTTAAGCTGCGTCGGATCGTGGTTCTCCCAGAAAACATCAAGCAGCCTGTCATAGGAAACCTGCGCCGGGTCGTAGTCGACCTCAACCGCTTCGGCGTGGCCGGTGCCGTCGGTGCAAACGTCTTTGTAGGTGGGATTCGCATGGTTCCCGCCGATGTAGCCCACGCGGGTTGACTTGACGCCCGGAAGCTGGCGGAAGGTGGCTTCGACTCCCCAGAAACAGCCTGCAGCAAAGGTGGCTTTTGCCATGGAATATCTCCGTGAATGAACTGATTTTATTGGATGTTTGAGCCTGAGAAAAGTAACAGAGACTTCATGTGCCTATCCCCATGCCCACTCTTGATACCATCATTACTACGATCATGCCAACGACTCATCCGGAAGCCGCTGCTGCCCTCGATCTTAGCTGGGTTCGCTCACAATTCCCATCGCTTGCCCAAACCGTGAACGGCTATCCGGCCGCGTTCTTGGACGGCCCCGGAGGCACACAGGTCCCGCAGCGGGTTATTGACGCGATCGCCGATTATCTGCGGCGCGACAACGCCAACACCGGCGGAGCCTACTCCACCAGCCGCCATAACGACGCGATGATCGCCGCCGCCCGTGCCGCGATGGGCGACTTCCTCAACTGTGCACCGGACGAAGTGGTCCTCGGCCCGAACATGACCACGCTGACGTTTGCCATCAGCCGGTCGATCGGGCGAGAGCTTTCGCCGGGCGACGAAATCCTGCTTACCCGTCTGGATCACGACGCCAACGTCTCGCCCTGGCGCGCTCTCGAAGAACGCGGCGTCGTTATCCGCATGGCCGAGATCGACGAGACCGACTGCACGCTCGATCTGGACGATTTGCGCAGCAAACTGAGCGACCGGACCAAGCTGGTTGCGGTTGGCTTGGCGTCGAACGCGGTCGGCACCGTCAATCCTGTCGCGGAGATTGTGCGTTTGGCTCGCCAGCACGGCGCGCTTTCCTATATCGACGCGGTGCATTACGCGCCGCATGGATCCGTAGACGTTCGGGCGCTCGATTGCGACTTCCTGGCCTGCTCGACCTACAAGTTTTTCGGTCCGCACATGGGAGTGCTGTTCGGCAAGCGCGAGCACCTCACCCGCCTGCATCCCTACAAGGTGCGTGCCAACACCAACGCCGTGCCCAATTGCTGGGAGTGGGGCACGCTCAACCACGAATGCATCGCCGGGATCACCGCATGCGTTGACTACCTGGCTGACCTCGGCCGTCGTGCCAATCCTGCCGCGGCCAGCCGCCGCGCGGCGGTGCTGGCTGCTTATGACGCAATCCATCGCCACGAGCGCGGTCTAATGGAAACGCTCATTCGCGGGCTCGGCGCAATTCCTGGACTGAAGATTTACGGCATCACCGATCCCGCGCGTTTCGACCAACGCTGCCCGACGCTGGCGGTGCGCGTTGCCGGCCACACTCCGCTCGAACTTGCCAGCAAACTTGGCGAGCACGGCTTTTTCACTTGGGACGGGAACTACTACGCGCTGAACTTGACCGAACGCCTCGACGTGGAGAAAGACGGCGGATTCCTGCGCATCGGACTGGTTCACTACAACACTATGGAAGAAGTGGAGCGCCTGCTCGATGTGTTGAGGGAGATCGCATAAGCGCCGGCGTCCGCCAGCGCGTTGGCTGTCCTCCTACTGCCGGGCCTTCTGCAGCCGCTGCTCCAACTTGTCGACTTCTTCGCGCAGGGCGACGGGCAGGCGGGAGCCGAACTTTGCAAGATGCTCGCGCATGGCGGGCACCTCAGCCAGCCAGCCTTCTACGTCCACGCTCAGCAGTTTTTCCAAGCTACCTGCAGCAAGATTCAATCCGTTCGTATCCAGATCGCCCAGCCCAGGCAGCCGGCCAATCGGAGTCTCCGCTGCGTGCACCTTGTTATCGCAGCGTTCGAAGATCCATTTCAGCACGCGGCTATTCTCGCCATAACCCGGCCACAAGAACTTTCCGTGTTCATCCTGACGAAACCAGTTCACATAGAAAATTCTGGGCAGTCTCGAGGCCTCCGAGCGTTTGCCAATCTGCAACCAGTGCGCGAAGTAGTCGCCCATGTGATAGCCGCAGAAGGGGAGCATCGCCATGGGATCGCGCCTCAACTCCCCGATTTTGCCCGCCGCCGCTGCCGTGGTTTCGCTGGCTGCGGTAGCGCCCAGAAACGTCCCATGCTGCCAATCCCATGCCTCCATCACCAGCGGGGCGATCCCGGCGCGGCGTCCGCCAAACAGGATGGCATCGATCGGAACGCCCTGTGGACTTTCCCACTCCGGCGCCAGCACCGGACACTGCGTCATCGGAGTCGTAAAGCGCGCGTTGGGATGAGCTGCCTTGTGCGGCGAGTTGGGGGTCCACGGACGACGCAGCCAATCCATTAACTCGGACGGCTTCTGGTCGGTCATCCCTTCCCACCAGATGTCCCGGTCGGGCGTCATGGCGCAGTTGGTGAAAATCGAATTCTTCGACGCCGTGAGCATGGCGTTCGGGTTGGATTTCATGCTCGTCCCCGGAGCCACGCCGAAAAATCCGTATTCGGGATTGATGGCGTAGAGCCGGCCATCGGCTCCGAACTTCATCCAGGCAATGTCGTCACCAAGAGTTTCCACCCTCCAGCCGGGGATGGAAGGAATCAGCATTGCCAGGTTGGTTTTGCCGCAGGCGGAAGGGAACGCGCCCGTCATGTATTTCACTTCGCCGGAAGGGCTGATCAGCTTGAGAATCAGCATGTGCTCGGCCAGCCATCCCTCATCGCGGGCCTGCACCGAAGCAATGCGCAGCGCGTGGCACTTCTTGCCCAGCAGCGCGTTGCCCCCGTAGCCCGAGCCGTACGACCATATCTCGCGCGTTTCCGGAAAATGGCAGATGTACTTGTGGACCGGGTTGCACGGCCATGGCGAATCCTGCTGATTCGGAGCCAGCGGCGCGCCGACGGAATGCAGCCCGCGAACGAATTCGCCGTCCGTACCCAGCGCCTCAATCACCTTATTCCCGACCCGGGCCATGATGTGCATATTGGCGAGGACGTACTGCGAATCGGTGATTTCGACCCCGATCTTCGAAATCGGCGAACCGACCGGCCCCATGCTGTACGGGATCACGTAAAGGGTTCGCCCCACCATCGATCCCGAATAGAGCCCGCGCAGCTTCTCCTTCATTTTCTCTGGGTCTTCCCAGTTGTTGGTGGGTCCGGCATCTTCTCTGGTTCGAGAGCAGATGAAGGTTCGATCCTCCACCCGGGCGACATCGGCCGGGTTTGATCTGACCAGCACGCTGTTGGGCCGCTTCGCCGGATCAAGAGGAATGGCCACACCCTGAAGGGTCATGAAGTGGATCATCGCCTGATATTCCTCCGGCGATCCATCGCACCAGTGCACCTTCTCGGGCTTGCACAGCTGGGCCACTTCTTCCACCCAGCGTGCCAGCCGCGAATGGCGATGCTGCCCGGCTGCCGATTCCACTTCTATGGTGATGCTAGCCATATTCAATCTCTCCAAAGGGATACGACCGGAACTGCCCGAACAAAGGCTCATGCCTGCCGGTATGTAAACAAAACAAGATCCGTCGGCAAAACCCGGTCGCGTCCGGCGGTACTACCAGTCCGGTTCCATCCTCAAAGCTTCTCGTCCCAAGCAGCCCAGGCTGTCTGAGGCGAAACTGCTATTGTCTCTCTTTTCCGGCGGTCTTCCAAGTAGGGAGGGGCAGTGGATGTGGCCGAGTTTGAAGGTGCAGAAACTAACCCTTGACTTCCCTTCGCCTCAATGATATTCGGGTTTCGACCGCGCTGGACCCTGCATCTCCCGTTGCAGCTTCGCCGGAACGGCCCGCAACGACCCGCAACGAGCAAGGAGGCTTCAATCGTGACTAATAGAGCGCACCTGATGACATTCCTGGTCGTGCTGGCGTTGGCAGCTCTGGCACAAGCTCAGACTTTCACCGTGCTTTACAACTTTGCCGACGGTTCGGACGGCGGTGATCCCTTCGCGGGCGTGATCCAGGACGCAGCCGGAAACCTGTACGGAACCACATACTACGGCGGCGAGCTGAGCTGCGCCGGTATTGGCTGCGGCGTGGTTTACGAGCTGGGTACGGCCGGAACCGAAACCGTGCTGCACACATTCACCGGAAGCCCGGACGGGGCAAGCACGGTCACGCCGGTCGTCCGGGATCGCGTCGGCAACGTCTATGGGACCACGACCTACGGCGGAGCCACCGACAATGGTACCGTTTTCGAAATCGACACCGCGGGGAAGGAGACAGTGCTGTACAGCTTTACCGGCCGCTCGGACGGATGCCTGCCGCTTCAAGGCCTGATCGGAGACAGCGACGGGAATCTGTATGGCACTACCTGGGCCTGTGGATCTTCTGGCTTCGGGACGATATTCAAGGTCAACAGCGCAGGGAAATTTACCCTCCTTTACAGCTTTGCTGGAGACGCCGCAGACCCTGAGTATGGGCACCTAACGATGGACAGGTCTGGCACCCTTTACGGCGTGACCGAACAGGGCGGTGCTAATCGTGTAGGGGCGCTCTACAGGCTGGGTCAAAACGGAATGTTTACCGTGCTGCACAGCTTTAGGAGAGACACTTTGGACGGCTGCTACCCGGCGGGATCCGTAGTGCAGGACAAGGCTGGGAACCTCTATGGAACCACATTTGGTTGCGGCCGCAACTACCGGGGGACTATTTGGAGGGTGAACAAGAATGGCAAGGAAACAATCTTACACAACTTTGATGGAGCGTCGGGCGGCTGCAAGCCGTGGGCAGGCCTCGCTCGGGATTCGAAGGGCAATCTGTATGGGGTCACCTATGGGTGCGGCGCCAATCACTACGGAGTGTTGTACAAGTTAAGCGCAAGCCGCGACTTCACTCTGCTGCACACCTTCGGCAGCTCAGACGGGACCAACCCCATCGGTGAAGTGCTGCGGACTGCCCATGGCACGCTGTTGGGCACTACGCCCTTCGGCGGCGCCTACGGCGACGGAACGGTGTGGTCGTACGTGCCCTAACAGGCTGTAGTGCAGGCCCGCTTCCTATCAGGGCGCGCGGCGGGGAGTGACACGAGTTCGCTCAGTCCACCCAGAATTCCAGGAACTTCCCCGCTCTCATCCGCGTATCCACTAATGCCAGGTGGAGCTCCGCCCGTCCGGCCAGGAGATCTTATGAAACGCTTTGGATGGATGATGTTAGGCGCCCTTCTGTTTGTTACCACCAGCCTTTATGCCGATGAATGGTCGAAGACCTACACCATCACCGGCAAGCCCGACCTGCGGGTGGAGAGTTCGGATGCGAACATCCGCGTGGATACCTGGGACCAGAACACGATTGAGGCCCACGTCTCCACCAAGCGGTATAAGATCGGCGGAGACGGCATCCGGATCATTGAGCATCAAAGCGGTGACAGCGTCGAACTGGAGCTGCGTTTCCCCCACCATATCTTCACCGTCCAATTTGGCAATTACGGCGTGGATATTGTGATCCACATGCCGCGTCAGGGGCGGGTGAACCTGCGCACGGGCGACGGCAATATCGACCTCAGCAATTTCAAAGGCGACATGGATCTGGAAACCGGCGACGGCCACCAGGAAATCGATGGAGCCGACGGCAATTTGCGGGCACGGTCGGGTGACGGCCACATTCGCGTGGCTGGGCGGTTCGATCTGCTGCAGGTTGGCACCGGCGACGGCCGGGTTGAGGCGCGGGCGCTGGCTGGCTCAACCATGGCTTCGAGCTGGGACCTTCACACCGGCGACGGCAGCGTAACCCTGCAACTTCCGGGCAACTTTGCCGCTGACGTGGATCTGCATACCAGCGACGGCCACATCACCGTCGATCTCCCGGTCGCGGTGGAAGGCAGACTGGACGAGTCCAAGAACATTCACGGAAAGATCAACGGCGGCGGGAAACTGCTGACCGTGCATACCGGCGATGGGTCGATCCGGATTGAGAAGCTGTAGAGTAGAGACCGGCGGGCGTGATTTCGTGGGTTGCGTAGCCTGAGTCGGCGCTACGGGATGAGTTCGAAAGCTACGCCGTAGCCGACGCCGCCTTGGACCGTGGTACCGTACAAGTTTCCTTTGCTGTCGAGGATGAGGTTGGCATCGGGTTCGCAGCCGTCGTAGCCAGCGAAGGCATGCAGGACGGTGTATTTCCATTTGCCCTTGCCTCGGGGCGCCAGTTTGAAAACTACGCCGCAGCCACTCACACCGCCGGCGATAGTTGTACCAAAGAGGCTGCCTGCCTTATCCACGACCACGCCCGCGCTAGGTTCGTCTCCCTTCGCGCCCCCGGGTATATCGTAGAGGATGGTCTCTGTCCAGTGGCCGTCAGCATTGGGGGTTAGCCTGAACACAGTGCCGTAGCCCGCCCCGCCAACGTCGGTCGTACCGTACACGTTACCGGAGCTATCCATCGTTAGCGCCCCCACTCCGGGGAATGCGCCATCGTTGCCGGCTTGGAAGCTGTGCAGGATGGTCTCCTTCCATCTTCCCCTTGACGTGGGATGCAGCTTGTAAGCGGTACCACAGCCGTCGCCACATTTCCCCGTGCCTCCGTGTTCTGTCGTGCCATAGAGGTTGCCTGCGCTATCGCGAATCACGCCGGCAAGGGGTCCGACTCCATCGCCATTCTTGCCGGTGAACTCGTGCAGGCCGGTGAGGGTCCAGCCGCCGGAGCCGGGCGACAGTTCGAACGCCCAGCCCGCGCCGGTCCCGAAGAGGTTGCCGGTGGGGTCCATGGCTACTCCGGCGTACGGCGTGGTGACACCGTCCTCCTTGTCGAAGCTGTGGAGCACGGTTTCGTCCCATGTGCCGCCTGATTGCGGGGTCAGCTCGAACACTGTGCCGTCCTCGTATGCCCCTCCGAGTCCGGTTGTTCCACAGAGACTGCCTGCCGCGTCGAAAATGAGGCCCGCGGTGGAGGCGTTCCCGTCCGCGCACCCTGGCTGGGCGCAGAATCCGTGGAGGACCGCCAGTGTCCACGGCCCATCGGCATTGGGCGTAAGCTCGAAGACCGTACCGCCGCCGTAGGGTCCCCAGTAGTTCGTGGTGCCATACACGTTGCCGTGGCTGTCCAGCAGCAGACTGCCCCACAGGTAGCCGCCGTCGTCTCCACCGGCGAAGGCGTGCAGCACCTTGTATTTGGGGGCGCACTGGGCATCCGGCACAAGGCCCAGGACAAATAATGCCAAGAGGGGAGACAGCAGTTTCAGGCGCATTGCACAACTCCTTCGCCGGGGAGGCTCCGGGGTGGGGCGCCGTGACCGCTTCCCGGCTTGGCTGCATGATATCACGACGCCTTGGCAAAAGCACCAGCGGGTGCCGGCTCCCGAAGGGCCGGAACCCGCCGCGTGGTGAGGCGTTAGGTTATTGGGACGATTCCCAGTCATCGGCGTCGGGATCCGTCGCAATGTTCCCATCCTCGATCCAGTATTCGAAGGTGCTCGGGGGGAACGGAGCCTGGATCGTGGTGAAGGTTGTTGGGTTGGCCCAGCTCCCCATGAAGAAGTCGGAAAGCGAGTACGGGCAGGTTAGCTGCGGGCAGCTGCCATTCAGATACACGTCCGGAGCTAGCCAATCCGCGTACGGGTAGGCAGGGCTAATCCCCTTGTTCTGGTTCTGCGCTCCGGGAAGGCTGAGGAAATTCCCGCCCGTACCGAAGGCATACTCAATGAAGTTGAGGATGCTGCCGAAATCATGCACCAATCCGGGTGCCTCGTTCGGGCACGTAGGAGTCGGTTGGCCGCAGGCGCCGGAAATGTAGCCGTTGTAGCCTTGGGCGGTGGTGTGTTTGTTGTAGGCGGAGATTACGAGCATGGGAACGCGGAAGCCGTAGACGTAGCTGCCTCCCAGGCCGTTGGAATAGCCGCTGCAAGCCCCGTTGGGGCCGGGGGCGCAGTTCCAAGGCAGAACGTGATCATACCAGCCGCCCCAGTCGTCCCAGACAACGATGATGACCGTATCCTGCCAGTAGGTCAGGTTGCCGTCATAGCACTGGGCGTGGCCGTAGTTGTTGCCTACGGCGTTTACAATCGCGGCTACCCAGGAGGGCCCGTAGGTGCCCGGCGGGGTGCTGCCGTCGCTGGTCCCCGCATGGTCCGACCATGATCCGTCGGGGATGACCCAGCTTACATTCGGGAGCTGGCAGTTTGTGATGTCCGTCAGGATGGGCGCCCCCTTCCCAGGCTGCGGCACGTCCACGTGGTTGCCCCAGTAAGGTTGATTGTCGCAGTAGTAGTTGCCCTGGTTGTCTTGGGCGAGGGGTGTGCAGATGGCGCTGATGGCGTTGGGCGCCGTCCACAGCGAGCTGCCTGGGTACGGGCCCTGGGGGTAGTACTTCCAGGTAATGGTATTCCCGTTGATCTGGTTGTTGTCGAGCAAGTCGGCCATGGTGTTGTGGCTATAACACGGGTAGCCGTTGTTGTATATGTGGAAGGCATCGTTGCCCTTGGGGTCGACCTCCGCGGTGTCTCCGAGGTTTTGTCCCCAGGCGGGGCAGCCGAAATATCCGTTCTTGAATTCTACGAGTTCCGAGGAAAACCACTGATAGCAAGGGAAATCGCCGTCGGGGCCGTCGCACTCGACGGGGGGGCTGATGAAGGCCGCCGGCGCCGAGGTGCCGGAGAACAGGAACTGATGAGCCTGGAAGCTGGGCCCCTGGTTGGTTTGAAACGCGTAGTTCGCAAAGCCGTACTCATTGGCGATGTCGAAGTAGGGCTGAACGACGCCGGCCTGGTTGGGGACGATGGGAGTGTTGTCCACGTACTCGTAGGGACAAGTGCCGGTCTGGGTGCTGGGGTTGTAGCACGGCGGGAGTTTCTAGTGAATGTAGTTGCAGTAGTCGACATTGAGGTGTACGTTGCAGGCTCCGTCCATGTTGCCGCCGTCGTAGGTGAGTGTCCATGCCCCCTTGTAGTTTTTGCCCGGGAGTTTGCCGTGCGAGTGGTCGGGGTCCCAGCAGGAGTCCAGTTTGGCCGGCTGTAGCGCAGCGGCCTGATGGTTGCACGCCGTTTTCAGCACCGTTGAGGGTGGAATTACATCGGCGCCGTTGGCGACCAGGACGGAGTCGTCGTGAAATAGATTGTCCGGGGTGCGGTTCTCCTGGGCGATGATGATCACGTGCTGGATTGGCGTGTTGGGCGTGTTCGTCCCGGCGACTAAGGTCGGCGAGAAGAGCGCGATGGGCGCGAAAGCTTTAAGAATGAGTTTTGTCATAGATGCTCCTTTTTGACTTCGGGTTGGTCTTGCGTTGAATGAGAGACGGCGGAAGGAAACCACCTGTGGCGCTCCCGTGCGGAGAGGCGCATCGTCATGGCAGGTGCGGAGGAAAGAGGACCCGAGTTGCGGGGCGAGCATTGGCCCACCTATTCCTTTGCCACCCGCCCCCTACGTTCCCAATTCTAGAAGAGGGTTGACGCTTGTCAAGAAAGATCTATGAAAGATAGGCACAGGGTGGGAACGGATTATTCCAGCATGTCAGCCTTGCTGGGGTTGTAGAAGAAATGAAAACGCAAGGCCAGGTATTGGCCTCCGAACTCCGTGGGCAGGGGTGGAAAAGGATTGGACGCGGTGATGCCGCCCCAGGCGCCGCGGTCCAGCGCTACGTCTCCGGAAGTGCTGATCAGTTTCATACCTGCCACGCTGCCGTCCTTCATGATGGCGAATTCAATCGAGACCTTGCCCTTTTTCATGATGGGGGCGCGTGCGGATTCCGGAATCAGGTTGTACCAGTTCAGGCGCACATCGTGCAGCACGCGCTCCAGGTAAGGCCCAAAGTCGACCCCCATGGTGTCGGTGAGAATATCCAGCGGCCCCATGGCGGCGGTGGGCTTCGCGCCGCTGCCCAGGCCGTAGTTTCCGTTATCGCCTCCGTAGCCCCCACGATTGGCGGCCGCGGCCTGCGCGGCTTGTGCAATGGCTGATCCGGCAGACATGGAAGCTCCCTTGGCAAAGGGGTTGGGCGGCATCTGCAATTTTGCCTGAAGGTTCTGGTTGGGCGGAGGCGCCGGAGGCGCTGCTGGCTGGGACGGTTGCGGGGACGGTTGTCCGGCGGCAGGTTCGGGCGGCGCGGGCTGGGTCGGAAGCTGCGGGCCGCTCTGCCCAGGTGCGCCGGCGCGGCTGGCGTCGAGAATCTTCTTGAGTTCCTCGCGATTGAGCTGAGGAGCCTTTGACATCGCCTGGCGGTCTTTGTCGGAGATGATGTTCGTATCCGGACGCTTGCTCACCTTCTGCTCGTCGGGCGGCAACTCCAGAAATGTGACATCGTTCGGATTCTTCTCGGCGGAAGCTACGATCACGTTGCGATGCGGAATGAACCGGATCAGCTTGTCGGAGTTCACAATGAGCAGAATCACGATCATGTGGACCACTACTGAAATCCAGAACGCCTCCCGGCGGCGGGCGAGGGAGAGTTCGTCCTGCAACTGGACCAGCAGGTGCGGTGTCGAATGGTCTTCGAGGTATATGGATTCCCAATACTGCGCGTCGTAGAGATCCTCACCCCTCGAGTTCTGCGAAGGCGCGGGGGCGCTTGGCAACGGATTGCCCGGCGGCATTTGAGTGGTTGACATTCAACAACTTACCTGATGTTTAGACACGATTGCGAGGGATTAGTTGCAATTACAAAAATACCCCTACCTCTCACCGTTCATTGAGCACTGGCTCACGTCGTAGCCGAATATGCTTTATTTTCGCACCTTTTGTCTGATGCGCGAAGGCCGGAAAGCGAGGTTTCGCATCCAGAACGGTAACTTCGGTTTACAAATCTTGACAGAGAAGGACCGACAAATCAGGTTCGGAGCTTGTCAAGGTTGATCTGTTTGCCGTGGGCCCGGATGGCAGCAACGATATCGAGAGCCAGCGCCAAGGCGCCGCGTCCTTCTTCCAGACTGACAATCGGACGCGACCGCTCGCGGACGGCATCGAGGAATGATGTCAGTTCTGCTCGTAACGGTTCCTCGGCGGTGACCGGAGGCTTGTTGAAACTGATGTGTGGATTCACCGAAGGCATTCCGCCGTTGTCGCTTACGCTGAACACCATGACGTCCTGGCGGCCGTAATCCAGAGAAATGTATTGCTTCGGCTGAAAGAAGCGGAGCTTCCGAACCCTCTCCGTCGAGACCCGGCTGGCGGTGAAGTTGGCGACGCACCCAGACTCGAATTCGAGGCGCACATTGGCGATATCGATTTTGCCGGAAAGAATGGGCAAGCCGACGGCGCGAATCTCCGTCACCGGGGACTTCGCGAAAGAAAGCACCACATCGAGATCATGGATCATCAGGTCGAGCACCACGTCCACATCGAGCGAGCGAGGTGTGAACACGCTGAGCCGGTGCACCTCAAAGAACATGGGCCGGGTGATGAGAGGCAGCGTGGCTCGGACCGCGGGATTGAAACGCTCCAGGTGTCCCACCTGCACGATCCGGTTGTGGCGCTGCGCCAGCCGAACCAGTTCGTCTGCCTCGGCGAGTGAAACCGCCAGTGGCTTTTCGATCAGAACATCGACGCCGGCCTCCATCAGCTGGCCGGCAACGCCGAGATGATGAACAGTAGGGGCGGCGACGGACGCTGCCTGGACCTCGCTGTGCGTGGTCAGAAGCTGTTCGACCGAGCCGAAGCTGCGGCAGTCGAATTCGCGCGCTACCGCGTCGGCACGGGCGGTATCGGGATCGACGACTCCGACCAGCCGGATCGCCGCGCCCTCCTGCGCGAGTTGGCGGTAGACGCGGGCGTGGTTGCGTCCGAATGCGCCCACGCCGACGACGGCTACGGAGATCGGATCATTGGTGGTCAGGTTCGCTTCTCATGGCCGGTTGCCGGAAACTTGATTTAACCACAGGTAGGGGTACAGTTGACTGTCATCCTGAGCAAGCGTTCTTTGCCACACAATAATCGCGCGTTTGGCTCGCTTCCCTATCACACGTACCATTACCGGAATTTCTTCAGCAGCGCGATCTGCCCGGCGTGATATAACTCGTGCTGCACGATGCCGCTGAACAGGTAGAAGTAGTTGTTGTACTTCTCCTTCTTTCCGGGGACCGGATCCAGCAGGCGCGACTCCGGGAAAGCGGCGACCGCCTTGACCAGATCTTCATGCGTGGTCTTCAGATGTTTGAGCGCCTTTTCCCAGGCGACCTCGCTGGCATCGTTCACAGCCGGAAAGTTTTGCTCATCGGTGAGCTCTACTGCCGTGCCGCGCGCGCGCGTCAGGACCGCGCCGTCCCAGGCGGCAATGTGCAGCGCTAGCTCCCAAATGCTGTGAGCACCCCTGATGGGATGGGCAGCGGCGGTTTTGGCATCGACGCCGGCGAAAATTTCAAGGACAGAGTCGCCGTGCCACGCTTCTCCTTCGAAGGCGCGGCGAATCTGATCGGCAAGGCGAACGGGTTCGGACATGAAGGACTCCTTCTGTGATCTAAACGCGTTGTAATTGTATTCAAAGTACAGTTTGTGGATACTCATGTCCACCTTTGGCTGCGTTTCTCGTCGCCGGCTTGCGCTCCCGGCGCTCTCGGGAACACAAGATGAGAGTCTGCATGGAATCGACGACTTCAGGGCACGGCAGAGGCTCGAACCGTAAGGTCTTTCGCCGTCACGATGTGACTTCTGTCCTTGCGGTTCGGAAGCCATCTTCGATATAGTCGCGTCGAAAATTGGTTCTCGGCTTTCCTTCGGAGGTCGTTGTGACTCGAGAGACTCAAGTGACGAAACACTGCAAGCAAGTTTGTGCCCTTTTTCTGATCTCCGCGGCGGCGGCAATCGCATCCTCCGCACAAACCTTCTCGACCCTGGTGAATTTCGATGGCATGAACGGACAGTACCCGAGCGGCCTGATAGAGGGTACGGATGGAAATCTTTGGGGCACGACCGGGTTTGAGAGCTGTGGTACGGTCTTCAAGATGAGCCCCCTCGGCACACTCACGACGGTCTATAGCTTTAGTTGCAACCTCAAGAAGTATCCCGACGGCCCCGAGCCGGGTGCATTGATCCAGGCGACCGATGGCAATTTCTACGGAGCGACGTTCGGCGGAGGTACCAACAATGACGGGTCAATCTTCAAATTGACGCCTAGCGGAGACTTCACCGCCCTCGTAAATTTCGACGTCACCAACGGAGATTCGCCGAACGGGTTTGTTCAGGGCGCCGATGGCAACTTCTATGGCACCACTTACGGCGGAGGCGGAAATAGCCCCTATTACTCGGGTACCCTTTTTGAGTTTACGTCGGGCGGGGATCTGACCACGCTCTTCATTTTCGGAGGTCTCAATAATTCCGCGCCAGCACAAGCTTATGTGCCTCCGACCGAGGGAAAGAACGGGAATTTCTACGGGGTCACCTGTAGCGGCGGGGCCTCCAACAGCGGGGCATTCTACGAGATGACTCCCGAAGGTTCCGTCACCCTTCTCTACAGCTTTCAGGGCGGTCGCGACCAGATCTTTTGTCCGACCGCAACCCTGACGCTGGGACAGGATGGAAACTTCTACAGCGTAACGGATCAAACGGGCCCAAACAGCGATGGATCGATCTATAAGATCACCCCGCAGGGCGTCTTGACAGATCTGCATGACTTCTCAGGGCCAGACGGGGCAACTCCTTCAAGCCCGCTCGTGCTAGCTCCAAATGGGAGTTTTTATGGCACGACCGCCTTCGGCGGAGCGCAAGACAGAGGCACTATTTTCTCGGTTACCCCTGAGGGTAAGCTCACCACCATCTACAGCCTCACCTCGGCTGACGGGATGAGCCCTGCCAGTCTTATCCTAGGGCCGGGCGGTGAGCTTTACGGACTCACCGGCGGTGTAGATAAAACCTCGGTGCCATCTTCCTCTTGAAAATCGTCGACTTCAGCATCACGGCGAAATCCCAAGAGCCTGGTGGTGAGCGGGCCGGGCGGGGAGGCCACGACGACGCTGACCATTACGCCGATAGGTGGATTCCACACCCCGTTGACTTACACCTGTTCGGGGTTGCCGACGGAAGCGACGTGTTCCTTTGCAGCCGGAGCAGGAAAAGGCACCGAGACGTTGACTATAATGACGGCCCACTCCGCGCAGCTTGACCGGTTTCGATGGAAATCTGGCAGCGCTCTCTCGGCGCTGATTGCTCCCTGCCTGGTCGGTCTGCTCGCATTTCCCAGGCGACGTCGAGGACATCGAGCGGCATGGAGGCTTATGCTGATGCTCATTCTGGCTTTGATTGTCCTCGGCACGCCATCTTGTGGCGGAGCTCCAGGCAACCCCGGCACGCCGAGCGGCAACAGCACAGTGACCGTAACAGCGACGACGGCCGACCATGTGCTGAGTCATTCTCTGACTGTCACATTGACGGTCCAGTAGGTACCGTCCGCCGAAACATGACCTGTGAGTCGGCCCCGTGCCGCACGTGATCACAGAACTGAGATCTCCTGCTGCAGCCTCGACTAGAGGTCCGCGATGATGGCGATCTCGGCCCCGTCGGCCGCAGTGATCACAGCATCTCCGTCGAGCAGAAGGCATTTGCCTGCATCGACAGCCAGACAAGCCGCACCGGCTTTCTGCATGGTTTCAATCGTCTTTACTCCGATCACCGGCACATCGAAACGCATATCCTGATTCGGCTTGGCAATCTTGACTACGGTCAACGCGCGGCTCAGAGTCGAGGCTTCCGAATCCAGCGACGCCATAATCTGACCGGCGCGCTCGATGGCTGCGTCGGTGCCTTCCATCGCCTCAATCGCCACACAGGCTGCTTCGGCGACCACCACCGTCTGCCCAATATCAAATTGTGCGATGCGCCGCGCGACTGCGCGTCCGTACTCGATATTCTTCTGCTCGGCTTCCGACGGCCCGCGCTTAGTAAGCACGCCGGGCTTCGTCAGAAGCGGCTCCAGGAGCACAGTCGAATTCACCAGCGTGATTCCCTCGTCAGCCAGAACTTTGGCCACGGCGCCGAGCAGAGCGTCGGTGTTGCGGGTGCGCAAGTTGAGCAGCAACTTGGCCAGCCGCCAGTCCGGCCGGATGCTGGAGAAAATCTGCTTGTGCTTCACCTGCCCAGCCATGATGACCCGCTTTACCCCTTCGCGCTGAAAAGTTTCGATCAGCCGGGAAAGTTCTCCGAGTGAGAGCCAGTGCACGGCGGCTGCCCCGTGCGATTCGATCTCCGGGAACGCTTCTTCCTTAATGGCCGCCACAACCACATCGAAGCCCTGGGCCCGGGCGGCATCCAGGACCAGGAACGGAAAGCGCCCGTTGCCGGCGATCAGGCCGAGGCGTTCTTTCGCAGGGGACATGACAGGAGAGTCTAGCATTCTGTTCTAATGAGACTGGCGCAGAATTGTTTCATAGGGATCAATTACCACCTTTCGCGCCCCGGCCGGAGCCGTGAAATGGAAGCTGGTTTCCGGACCATCCGCAAAAACACTGCCCAGCAGCGTCAACTTTTCTCCCTGCGAGACGTAAACCGGCACCGACGTGACCAGATCATTGGGCGCGTCTTTTTGCACGATCACGCCGCTCACCACGCTTGTGCCTCCCTTGTCGGCAAATTTTACCTGCTTCAACTGGTAGCGCGGAATCGCAGTTCCATCGATCCATCCCTGGTAGAACCAGTCCAGCGATTTCCGGCCCTCGTACCTCAACGAGGGTGGCAGCTCCTGTTCAAAGACTGCCAGCAGTTCGTGAGACGTAATCGACCGGCCGTCATAAGCGTTCCGCAGCCTGAGCAGGGCCCGCATGAATGGCTCTTCCGAGCTGTGAGTCGACGCAGCAGGCTTTCTCGGGCCCTCCGTCCGTTCCGCGTCGCGCAGCATGTGCCGCAACATATGAAAGAGCCAGGTTCCCCGTCCGTAGCTGATTGCTGTGTATCCCGAAGGAAACTCCGAGCACGACAGACGCGTCCCCAGCGTCACCGGACCGTCTTCTTTCAGCAACCGGCCGGTGTCGCTCTTCTCCAGAAGATCGTCGCGATATTTATCCATGATGGCGTGAAACTGCGATGGATTTTGGGATTCCAACAGCATCATGGAACTGTAGTTGGCCAAAGCTTCCACCCACCATTGATCGCGATATCCCACCCAACCCACCGTGTCGCCCCACCACTGGTGCGCGATCTCATGCGCCGCCATCTGCTTGACAATCGCTTTATCGGCATCCGGCATGTGCAACTGAGATACCTCGTCCGCGGTAAGAAAAGAAAGGCTCGACAGATAAATCAGCCCTGGCCATCCTTGGCTTTCAGCCCCGGGCATCTGGGTCAAAGCCAGCGTGCTATACGGGTATGGCCCGAAATGCCGGGAGAAAAAATCGATTGCACTCGCGGACTCTTCCGCCACGTTCTGTGCGTTCCGGGCCGGAGACGGCGACAGGGGAATCTGGACAACGGTAGGTTGACGAAGTCCGGTTGTCCCACTCGGAATGATGATCATGGTGGAGGTTTGCGGGAAATCACGCTCCACGACGGCAGTTGCGTAAGCTTCGACCGCGACCTTCCCGGCGTGGGCGACCGCCCGCTGATATTTTCCAAGGTTGAAGCCTGCGACGGGGATGGGCCGCTCCGAGACCCACTGGCTGGACATATCTCCGGCACGCGTGTCGAACGGTTGTTGTGAGGCTGGGTCCGGCGCTGCCTTCTCAACCTGTTTGCCGGTGGCCACCAAAGTCCAATCGGACGGATATTGGAATTGCAGGTCGAAATTGGCCATGGCTATGCCGCGATTGGGATACCATGTGCCTCTTGCCCCCACCTGCAGCAGGCCAGGGGCGGCTTCGGAGATCACGTCCCCTGCGTACACGAAGCGTAATTCGAGGACCTGGCCGGCGCGCAAAGGCTGGGCGAAAATCACAGCCACCAGGTCGTTTCCGCGCCGCGCCAGTTGAGTGCCTTCGATCGACGGATTATGGATGAACTCGAGGGAACGGCCATCGGCCTCCAGGGAGGAAATCTGGAGAGACCGCGACAACTCAAAGAAGAGCGCCCGATCCCCGCCGCGCCGAACTTGCAGATGCATGCGAGCCTCCGCTTCGAGGCGAGTCGGAGGTGTGATCCTGGCGCGTATCCTGTAATCCGTAATGCTGACAAAATCCGCCGATGACGGCGGGGTGGAACCCTCCAGCTTGTTCTTCGGGCCTGGGGGAGCCACGGAGAACGATGTCCAGAGATCGTAGAAGTTGATGTCCTCAACCGTTTTGGATTGGCCCGCCCACAGTTGTTCTGAAGCCGTGGTGTCGAAATAAACGTCAAAAAGCCCCGGTTTCCTGCCTTGCACCCGGACGTGCAGCATCTGATCCTTGGCGTTGCCGGCATCCGGCGGTTGACCTGGTTTGGTAGCTGGATTGGGGGTCGGCAAGTCACGGCTGAAGGTTGACAGCAGCCTCAAGGCATCAGCTTCGGCAAGATTGCGGGCAGTGTCGTTCCACTTGGAAACAAAATCGCCGGCGTCTTGAGTCGGTCTCAGATAAGGCTGCAATTCCGAAAAAGTCTGGTCGTTAAATCTCAGGTAGGCAGTGGCAAAGCTTTCCTCGAGGATGGTTCCTCCGGTGAAGAGGGCCATCGAAGCCCGCTCAGTCCGGTCGGGCGGTGTGAGCAGCACTTCGCCGTCACCCTCAAAGAAAGCTCCGCTGACATGCCCATCCACATCTTCGGTAAATGCGATAGTGCCGTCGTCCAGGGTCATGTGGAATAAGGCGCGATCCAGCGTTACATCGCGGATGCGGTAGACTCTCGACGGATCTAACCCAACACTTCTCAGCCTTAAGTAGAGGTTCTCAGCCGGAGCAAGCTGGGGTGGCGGCACTTTCGCTCCGACCTGGACCTTTGCCGGCGGACTGCCACTTTGGCCCATTGCCAGGACCAGTGCCATGAAAGCTGGCAAGAGCGCACCCGCCAGCACAACTCTTTGTCGCAACCGTCTCATTACCTTTGTCACCTACGCCCGCGGCTCCCCGTCTCATAGAATGCGCCTGAGTGCGAGCTACTGTCACCCTATTATTGCTGGTTGGCGTCGCGGCCGTCTGCCCGGGCGATGCTGCCGCAGAGGTCATCCATTTGAAAAATGGACGCACCCTCTGGGCTGACCACGTCCGGGAAAGCGGCAACCGGTTGGAATACGAGGTCGGCGACAACACCTTCGCCATTTCCAAGGACTTGGTGGATCGGGTCGATGCTGGAGTTCCCGCTCCGGCAGCGGCAACCCAAAGCTCGAATGCCCAAAATACAACGCTCCTGCCTGCTCCCGCTCTGGCGCAGACCCCGGCCTTTGGCCTGGACTTAACGGGAAAAGTCATTCATGGCGGCAAAGTCGATGCCGACGCCCTTTCCACCCTAGAGGAAGCGGGCAATTCCAGCCTGACCGCCTCTGGATATCTGGCTGCCGGCAGGCACGAATTCGAGCACGGAAACTTCGCCAAAGCGCGCTCCTACTTCGAAACTGCGCTGCGTTTCGATGGTAACAATCCCACGCTGCTCAACTATTACGCGTCGCTTCTGGTGCGGACGGGAAATGCGACGCAGGCATTGACCTACGCGCAGCAGGCGGTGCACAATGCCCCAGATTCGCCGGACGCATTGACGGTGTTGGGGTACGTGCAGTTCTCAGCTAATCACACTCAGGACGCGATTCAAACCTGGAAGCATTCCCTCGAATTGCGGCCGGATCCTCTGGTTGAGCAATGCCTGCGCCGTGCGGAACATGAGTCCACCGCGGAAGCCAATTATTCCGAAAAAGAAAGCAGTCACTTTACCCTGCGATTCGAAGGCGAACAGACCTCAGAAGCTCTCCGCGAGCAGTTGCTGGCAACCCTGGAATCGGACTACGACGACCTGGTGCGGGAACTTGGAACCTCTCCGCACGACAGCATTGCCGTTACGCTCTATACGAATCAGGCGTTCTTTGACGTCACCCAGGCGCCGTCCTGGAGTGGGGCGATCAACGACGGCAAGCTCCGCATCCCGATCCACGGGATAAGCTCGGTCACTCCTGAGTTGGCGCATGTGTTGAAGCACGAACTGGCGCACTCGTTCATCAATCAGCTCTCCGCAGGACGCTGCCCGCAATGGCTGAACGAAGGATTAGCTCAAGCGCTTGAACCGAAACCGTTGGCGAATGGACGGCTGCTGGCGGAAATGTTTCGGACCCAGCGCGAAATTCCGCTGAATGCCCTGGAGAGCAGCTTCATGAGCATGCCGCCGGTGCAGGCGGCAGTGGCCTATGATGAATCTCTGGCGGCAGTGCAATTCATCATCGATTCCAACGGGATCAGCGATCTGCAACGGGTGTTGCAGCGGCTCAGTGAAGGAAGTTCCGCCGAAGCCGCGCTCCGCGCCATCATTCACTCCGGCTATGGACAGCTCGAAGCCGACCTCGGCAAGTATCTGAACGACAAATATCCCAACTAGAAACAGTCTCGCAAAATGGCCTCAAAGCCGTGGACCTATAAGTGAACTTCTGGCAACGGTGAGATCTCCGTGCGTCCGATGTGGTACTACTTTTTCTTCCCCACACTGGATTGCGACGGCTCGCCGGGCGCCAGCTCTTCCGCCGTAACGAAGATTGGCTCAATGTCGGTGGGGATCTCGCGTAGGCGATCGAAGGTTTTCAGCAGCGGCGGACGCACCACGCCGAGCCCGTCCAGCAATTTCCTCGCGCCGGCATAGTCACCCGTGGCCTCAATGGTCAGCAGATCGTGGTCCAGTTGGGTCACCGCATCCTTGATCTTCGACAGGTCCACGGAAAAGGTGCCATCCGGATTCTGCACAAACGCGCCTTTGTCCGACAGATAGTTGAACTGAACCGCCATGCCCTTGCCGTGAGCGTCCGCCAGCCCGAAACGCAGGCTGCGAAATGCCGAGGCGAGGTAAGTGGTATAGAGTTGCCGCTGCGCCGCCTCGTCCGACGGCAGCACTTTCTCCAGGCCCATCTCCTTTGCGTGGTCCATCATGTAGCGCAGCGCGAACAGGCCCGTCACATCCGCCTTCGCCTCTTCGATGGCGCTGTATAAATCCTTCAGTTCCTGGCGCGGGTTGGTATCCCGGCCCTCGACCTTGATCTGGTGCGGTCCCAAACCATGCATCAATTCATGGGCAAGGATATGAGTGAAGAACAGCTCGAAGCTGACATCGACCATGGCTTCCTGCGTCAGCGTCTTACGGGCGATGGGCAGGAGCACGCTGCGGAACTTGGCCTCCCGCACGTTCTTCAACATGACTCGCTTGCTGCCCTTCTGCTGCACCACACGCTCGTCGTTCGGCAGGTTGTAAGCAGCGGTCTGAACCCCGTGAGCGCCGTCGCCCGCGCTCAGGATCTGGTCCACCACACGAATCGGAGCTGCCGCGCCCAGCTTGGGGTTCCGGTATTGCGGGTCGATGGGAAGGTTGTTCTCAATTTCCTGCAAATGCTGAGTGAAGGCGGAAAGTTTGGCGCTTTCCTCCTCGTCGCGAAGATTCACGTAACCTTCAAACGCCGCCTTGTATCCGAAAAGTTCGTCGTTGTAGGTTTCGTATGGGCCAATGGTGATGTCCAGAGGAGCGTCCAGATCCATCCAGGCCATATCGCTTTCGTAATAGTCATTGGAAAGAAACGCATCCGCCCGGAGATTGAGAAACTTCTTCAGCGAAGCGCTGTCGGTGAGCGCTGCTGCTTCGTGGAGAAGTTTGGCCGCTTGAGTAAGATCGTCGGCGTACTCTTTGCTGTATGGCGCCGCGACCAGTTTGCCGGTTTGGCCTGCCTTCTCGCGCCGAATCACGGTGAAGAAGCCCTTGGCCTGTTCCTGCTCAGCGGGCGAAAGGGATCCGACCCACTTTTCAAACTCCTCCTTGCTCATGTCCGCGGGATAGAAATTCGCCCCGAGCAGCTTTCGCGGAGGCACTCCCGGCAGGAAGGCCTTGTAATCGTCGAGATCGGCCCACGGACCCTTGTTGATCCAGAAATAGCGCAACCGGGCCTTACCGAGCGGGGTCGCGTCCTTTTTTAGCCGAGCATAAAGGACCGTGTTTCCATCCCACAACTGCCTCATGTAAATGTCGTCCAGAAGGCGGGCCGCTTCGATCAGCTTTACCAGCGCCTGGCGGTCGCCGGAAGTCAGCTTCGAAGTGTCCACTCGCAGCGGCGTCGGAGCGAAACGGCTGCTCATCGTTTCCAACTGTGCAAGTCCGGGCGATGCCGCTCCGGCATTCTTTGATTCGGCGGATAGGTTCATAAACGTGAAAGCAATTGTGAACGAGATTAGAAGAATAGAATATCGTGTATTCATGTCGTGTCCTCCCGCCGCGCGCTACCGGCGAAGAATCAAGCATCGAAGGGAATAATCATATCAGCAGCACTGGCGCGGTTGGGAAATCAGGTCGCGCGACGCCCCCAATGAGCGCAATAGCGATGTTACACTCGTTGTCGTGCCTGGGAAATTCCTGACCGAGGCCATGGAACCCGCCGTCCTTAACTGTCTCCTAACATTCATCGGTGACCGAAATCACTGACTCTGCGCTCTCGTTTCGGCGGTAATTGGAAAGCCCAAGGAGGCCTTCCATGAAGTTCTCTCCCAGAAGTTTCCGGCTGAGCGGGCCACCGCGGCCCCCGAAGAGGACGGTCATGTCGATCAAATTACGATCCCCACTTACCTTCGCAACCACCATCCTCGCCACGACCCTATTCGCGGCCAGCGGTGCCTCAGCAAGCCCCAAGTTCAAAGTGCTTCATTCTTTCGGAGCCCCCGGCGACGGCGCCGGACTCTACGGTGGCCTAGCCTTCGACGCTAAGGGCAACCTCTACGGAGGCACGAGCGGAGGTGGCCCTGGCGGCTATGGCATTGTGTTCCAACTGGCGCCGCGGCCGGACGGCAGATGGAAGGAGACCATCCTTCACAGCTTCACCAACAACGACCCTGATGGCGACGAGATCAACGGCAGCCTCGCCGTCGACGCAGCCGGGAACCTCTACGGACCCGCGACGTCCGGCGGCGGGGGTTACACGGCTGGCACGATCTTCGAGCTGATACCGGACTCCGGCCGCTGGACTCTGACCGTCCTTCACCGCTTTAACCAGTCGGGCCAAGGGAAGAGCCCCACGGGCCCCCTGATCATGGACGCAGCGGGTGACCTTTACGGCACCGCCGGCGACCCCTTCGAACTGTCGCGTGAGGGGCCCGATCCTTGGACCTTCGCACTGCTGCACAAGTTTACCTGGGGCAGCGACCTCGGCAACGGGGGCTTAGTTATGGATCCTGCCCACAATCTCTACGGAACGACCATGCAGGGAGGCACCAGCAAGGAGTGCGGCGGGGGCTGCGGCACGGCTTACGAGCTGCATCGCGACTCGGACGGGACCTGGAAGGAATACACCCTGCATAACTTCGGCACCGGCAACGACGATATGGCATTCCCCGAGGGCGTCCTCGCCCTGGACAACAAAGGCAATCTCTATGGCGTGGCCGGCGGCGGCGGAAAGGGCCAACTCGCCACCGCCCTTTACCGGTTGGGCCGTGACCCCGGCGGCCAGTGGAGGGTGACGATTGTGCACAGCTTCGCGGTGAGTAAGCCCAGGGACGGGATTGGAGCCGTTGGCGGCGTGGTATTCGACAAGGCCGGGAACATCTACGGGATGACGGCAACTGGAGGCGATCCGAACTGCGAATGTGGAGTGGTCTATAAAATGACCCCTAAGCCCAAGGGCAAATGGGCGTACACCGTGCTGCACTGCTTCATAGGGTCCGACGGCGTACAGCCCTACGCCCGTCCCATGCCAGACGACAACGGGAACCTGTACGGGACCACCGTCCTCGGCGGCGCCTACGGTGGCGGCGTCGCCTTCGAACTCACCCCCTAGTCGAAACCGGCGTCATACGAGACGTGTTTCGGCGCGGGCTGGACATTTCCGGAAAGGCTACCGATCAACTGGCATAATCCGGCCGCAACCTCGCGGCCGCGGTTGGCTGGTCCGGTTAATCACGCCTCTGGCCCCGCCCTCCCATCCGGCGCTACAATAAGATATTCAGCGATCATAGATGAACTGGAATTTCCCGAGAGCCATTATGCGAAACCCACCAGCTTTCCTGTTGTTCCTGGCGGTTGTAGCCGTCACTCCCATGTTCGCCTCCGATACGGTGGTCGAGGAGATCGTGGCGCGGGTGAATAACCAGATCATTACCCGCAGCGAATACCTTCGCAGCCGGGAAGACCTTAAAAAGGAAGCCCAGCAGCAGGATCCGGTCAACGCCCCCAAGATCGTGAGTGAGCGCGATAAAGACGTCCTGCGCGACTTGATCGACCAGAACCTGCTTTTGGACAAAGGGAAGGACCTCGGGATCACGGCCGACACCGATGTCATCAAGCGGCTCGATGCCATGCGCAAGGAGATGAAGCTGGACACCATGGAAGACCTGGAGAAAGCCGCTCAGTCGCAAGGCGTGTCGTTCGAGGAATTCAAGCAAAACCTGCGCAACCAGATTATTACGCAGCAGGTGATCGGCCGCGAAGTTGGTCAGAAACTCAACATCAGCAAAGAGGAGATCCAGAAATTTTACGACAGCCATAAGAGCGACCTGGAGCAACCGGAGCAGGTACGGTTGAGCGAGATCCTGATTTCCACGGAAAAGAAAGATCCCGGAAAGGACGAAGCGGAACAACTGCAGGCGGCAAAGGCCAAGGCAGACGACCTGGTGGCGCAGATTCGCGCAGGCGCGGCGTTCGAGGACATCGCCAAGAAATACTCGGACGGTCCCAGTGCGGCGCAGGGCGGCGACCTGGGCCTTTTCAAGCGCGGGACGCTCGCCAAGGAACTCGAAGACAAGACCTTCGCCATGAAAGCAGGGGAGGTTTCCGACCCGATCCGGACCAAGCAGGGTTTCGTCCTGTTGAAGGTCACGGAACATCACGATGCCGGAGTTCCGCCGCTCACGGATATCGAATCGAAGATTCAGGACGCGATTTACATGCAGAGGCTGCAGCCCGCCCTGCGCGAATATCTCACCAAGCTGCGCGACGATGCTTTCATCGAGGTCAAGCCGGGATATGTGGATTCGGGGGCCAGTGCTAACCAAACCAACCCGGTCGAGACGGCTTCCAAGGACGCCGGGGCCAAGCCCCTCAAAAAGAAGAAAAAGTTCGGCCTGTTTTAGTTTAAGCTTGCTTCAGTGGCCGGGTCATGCCCGGCTTGCGGTGCT
Source organism: uncultured Acidobacteriota bacterium (assembly GCA_963715675.1). Taxonomy (GTDB): domain Bacteria; phylum Acidobacteriota; class Terriglobia; order Terriglobales; family Acidobacteriaceae; genus DASVWZ01. The sequence goes on along the minus strand of OY970265.1, from coordinate 3,978,932 downwards.
GCCGCAGCCTTGATTCGGTCCATGTCACATTGAACGCGCAGAGTCCATGAAGGAATTTTTCCTCTCCGACTGTTGTCACCACGAGAACAAAGTCATCACTTCGAGCTTTGTCGTGGTCTCCAAGCAGGTCAAGCCCAAGAAAACCGGTGAGCCCTATCTGGCGCTGACTCTGGGCGACCGCACCGGCCAGATCGAAGCCAAAATGTGGGACAACGTCGAAGAGGCGATCGATGCCTTTGAGCAGGACGACTTTGTCAAGATCAAGGGCCTGCTGAACAAGTACAAGAACCGGTTCCAGATCACGGTCCATAAGCTGCGCAAGCTGGCGGACTCTGAAGCGGACTTTTCAGACTATCTGCCCAAAACGACCAAGGATATCGGCGAGCTGTGGAAGACCTTGGCTGGTTTTGTGGCTACATTTCAAAACCCACATCTCAAGGCTCTGGTTGAATCCTTCATGTCTGACCCTGAGATTGCAGAGGCGTACCGGAATGCACCGGCCGCCAAGACGCTGCATCATGCCTACATTGGCGGCCTGCTCGACCACGTGGTTTCGCTGTTCCGCTCCTGCGACCTGATGTGCCAGAACTACCCGCAGATCAACCGCGACCTGCTGATGACCGGGGCGTTCCTGCACGACATCGGCAAAATCCATGAACTGGCCTGCACCCGGTCATTTTCCTATACCACGCGCGGCCAACTGCTCGGCCACATGATCATCGAACTGGAAATGCTGCAAGCCAAGCTGGAAAAGCTGCCGGGCTTTCCCGATGAGCTGAAGACTCTGGTCGAGCACATGATCATCAGCCACCACGGGGAATATGAGTTCGGCTCTCCGAAGCTGCCCATGTTTCCCGAGGCGCTGATGCTGCACTATCTGGATGACCTTGATTCCAAGATGGAGAGCATGCGTGCACATTTTGAACGGGAAGCTGGGGCCGAAGGCGCGTGGACAAGCTATAACGCTTCTCTGGGACGTCCACTGCTGAACCCGGTGAAGTTTCTGGAGAAGCGCAACGCTCCGAAAGCGGCAGCCATGGCCGGGTCCGATGGAGGCCCGCAAGCCGCGGACGCGCCCCGGTTGCCTGGACTCGAAGAAGGCCCAGAATCTTCGGCCGCCCGCGCTGCGGAGGAAGTGCGTTCGAGTAAAGCATAACTTTGCCGCATCGCGAACTCTGAAATCGCGAACCTGCCCTCTTGAGATTTGCGACGCGCTGCTTTTTCTGATAAACCAAACGCCGTGGAGGCAACTATGCGATTCCGTTTGATGGCACTCAGTGTGGCAGTGGTTCTTTCCGCAGTTCTCTTTGCTTGCACCAGCAAGCCGGCGGACTCCGGGTCGACTGATACAACTTCAAACACGGCGATGAACACCGCGCCGGAGGCTAAGCCCCACCATGAAACCAAGGCCGAGCCGCAACCGGTGGTGATCCCCGCCGGGCAAACGCTGACGGTGAGCCTGGGACAGGCGGTTGGGTCCAAAATCAGCCAGCCCGGACAAGCCTTCTCGGCGACTCTCTCCAGCCCGGTTGAGGTTGGCGGCAAAACTGTAATCCCCGCGGGGGCAGCCGCGACCGGCACCGTGGTCGATGCGAAGCCTCTGGGACGCTTTGCCGGCGGCGCCAGCCTTTCTCTGAAGCTGACATCGATTACCGTGAACGGGCAGCAAAAGTCGATTGACACTTCAGACGTCGTTCAGACCGCCAAGGGCAAAGGCAAGCGCACTGGCGTGCTGGCCGGCGGCGGTGCGGGCGTCGGGGCGTTGATCGGCGGCCTGGCCGGCGGAGGCAAAGGAGCCCTGATCGGAGGATTGGCGGGCGCGGGCGCCGGCGGTGCGGGCGCGGCGTTCACTGGCAACAAGGACATCGTGTTGCCGGCGGAGTCGGCGCTAACCTTCACCCTGGCGCAATCGCTGGAAGTGAAGTAAGGATTTGAATGGGCACGGCTTCAGCGCCTGCGGGACAGTTCTGACTCCTGCAGGCCTTGGGAAGGGCCCGACTTCAGTCGGGCCGCCAAGCCCCTGAAAATGTGTCCGCGCCTCAGCGCCTGAGGGAAGATTCCTGCGCCTTCGACCATTCCGTGGTTTGCATCAGGCGCATGCCTTCAGGTGCTGGATTCTGACCTCGGGCTTTCATCACAACTCTAAGGAACATCTTTGCTCCGGCCATTCCCATGCTCGATTTCAAACGCTTTCGGTTCCTGACTTTTGACTGCTACGGCACCCTGATCGATTGGGAAACCGGAATCTTCTCCGCCTTGCGCCCGATTCTGTCAGCTCACGGCCGGCAGATTCCCGATTCCGCGCTGCTCGCGCTCTATGGCGACCTGGAGGCGCAGGCGGAAGCCGGAGAGTATGCGAACTACCGCGATGTCCTGCAATCAGTAGTGCGGGGCCTGGGGGAGCGGCTCGGGTTCACGCCCTCCGCCGCAGAAGCACAGGCGCTTCCGGAGTCCATCGCGAACTGGCAGCCCTTTGCGGACACGGTTGAATCGTTGCGGCGGCTGAAAGATGGCCGCAAGCTCGCGGTGCTTTCGAATATTGACGATGATCTCTTTGCCGTAACCGCGCCAAAGCTCGGCGTAGCTTTCGATCACGTAATCACCGCCCAGCAAGCCCGCTGTTACAAACCTTGTCTAAAGTTTTTTCGAATGGCGCAAACCCGCTGCGGCGTGGCGCCCGAGCAGTGGCTGCACGTTGGCCAGAGCATCTATCATGATGTCCTTCCAGCCCAGTGGCTGGGGATTGCCACGGTCTGGGTTAACCGGCCTTCACCTCGGCAGGGCATTGGAGCCGTCCAACCCGCTGCCGGCAAACCTGACCTGGAAGTCCGCGACCTGAAAACCTTGGCCGATCTCGTCACACCGCGGCACCGCTGAACCGGCCATGTCATGCTGGGGCTTTGCGAAAAGAGCGGTCCAGCGATTCCCTTCTTCCCCCTGTCGGTATTAGACTGGTTCTTCCGCAGCTTTCGCCGCTTGGACGGCTGCTTGTGCTCAATTCTGGAGACTACATGACCACTGCGACCACCCGGGTGAATCCGCTTGCCTACCTGACGGATCAACTGAACGAACTGAGGACGAAAGGGACCCACTACCGGCTTCGGGTTCTGGAGGATGAACAAGCCCCGGTCTGCACGTTTGACGGCAAGAAAGTCATCAACCTGGCTTCGAACAATTACCTCGGCCTCACTACCCATCCCAAACTGCGGGAAGCGGCTCTGGCCGCCACACGCCAGTACGGAGTCGGATCCGGCGCGGTGCGCACCATTGCCGGCACCATGCGAATCCACGTGGAACTCGAAGAAAGGATCGCGCGCTTCAAGAATGTCGAAGCCTGCGTGGTTTTTCAATCGGGATTCACCGCCAACGCTGGAACGGTCTCGGCGGTCCTGGGCAAAGACGACTTCATTGTCTCCGACCAACTGAACCACGCTTCCATCATCGACGGCGCACGTCTGTCGCGCGCCAAGATTCTCGTCTTCAACCACAAAGACACGGCCCACGCCGAAGCGCAACTCGCCAGCGTCAAGGATCAGCCGGGGAAGAAACTGATCATCACGGACGGTGTTTTCTCCATGGACGGGGACATCGGACCGCTGCCCGCGCTCTGCGACCTGGCGGAAAAGTACGGCGCTATTATGATGGTCGACGATGCCCATGCCTCCGGCGTTCTGGGCCGCAACGGACGCGGCACGGTGGATCACTTCCATGTGCATGGACGGGTCGACATCCAGGTGGGGACTCTCTCGAAAGCCATCGGCGCCTTGGGCGGATACGTCTGCGGCACCAAGGATCTGATCGACTTCCTCTATCACCGCGGCCGGCCGTTCCTGTTCTCGACCTCGCATCCACCCTCGGTTGCCGCCACCTGCATTGCGGCATTCGATGTGCTGGAACAGGAGCCGGAGAGGATCGAAAGGCTTTGGGAAAACACCCGTTTCTGGAAGAAGGAACTCGGCCTTCTCGGTTTCAACACCGGTGGTGTGACCACTCCTGCCAGCGAGACGCCCATTACGCCGATCATCATCGGCGACGGCAAGTTGACCATGGACTTCTCCGGCGAACTGTTCCAGGAAGGCGTGTTGGGAACCGGCATCGCATTCCCCACCGTGCCGGAAGGCATGGCCCGCATCCGCACCATCATGACGGCAACCCACACGCAGGACGAGTTACAGCAGGCGCTCGAGACGCTGAAGCGCGTAGGGAAGAGAATGGGAATCGTAGCCTGATTTAATTGGAGGGGGAAACAACATGAGAATGCTGGTGCATTGGGTCGTCACGGCTTTGGCGGTCTGGATCACCTCGCGCGTCGTTCCGGGATTCTACGTAGACGGCGCGGCAGCCGCCTTGATTGCGGCTGTCGTAATCGGACTGGTAAACGCGACGCTCGGACTTTTTCTCAAAGTAATCACCTTCCCGCTGACCGTCCTCACCCTGGGAATTTTCTGGTTGGTCATCAATGCCCTGATGCTGGAACTCGCCGCGGCGTTCGTGCCCGGCTTTCACGTACGAAGTTTCGTGGCGGCCTTCTGGGGCGGCATCGTGCTGACTGTCGTAAACATGTTCTTGAAGTGGCTGGTTCTGCCGCGGCGCCACGACTGAAATGCCTCGCCTACTGCGGCGGGGTGTTCTTGTCGTGTTTCTTGAACAATTTCCGGTGGATGTCGGGCCAAAATTCGGTGACTAAACCTCCCAAGCTGCCATACCCGAGCGCAATCGAGCTTCTGCTCATGGTGAGGCCAAATCCGCGGTCGCTCGACGGATAGTAGACATTCGCGAGGCCCCCGCTCGAAAATGCCCCCAACACATTTTCAAAGGCGAACGATCTTCCGCCGCTGTCGGTGTGGCAGACGAATTCCTGTACAATCGCATACCCCATTCGGTGCTTAAAGCTGCCCTTGCCCAGCCGAAAGTATCGCGGATCTTCTTTCAGTAAGGTCGGATAGAAGAAGTTGCTGAAGAATCCGCTTGACACTTCGTCGGCCAAGGATGCGCCGAACCGCTTCCCGTACCCTTGCGCTCCCTGGCCGTAACCGGGGAACTCGTTTTCCGCTTGGCTGAGCCCGGCCTGCAATCCTTCAATCACGATCGTCGCGGGATCAAACGCTGATCTCGCAAACAGGTGAAATTTCTGGCCCGAAGTAAGCGGCGGTGCGTCTTGCTGGTTGGTCACGCCAAATTGCGGCAACACGCCAAACACCCGCTGCGGTGGCTCCTGGTTCTTCATTGTCTTATCTTTGCCGGTGCTTGAAGGAGCGGTCGGCAGCGGAGCCTCAGGCTTTGCTTGGGGCGTCTGGTCAGCAGCGGGAGGAGCCTTCTGAGCCGGTTGTGATTCCTGCGAACGCAGAATCGGGCACAAGGGAAACGCAATGGCAACAAATACTATTGAGCCGATGAAAGATTTTCTCAACGAAAGCGTCTCCTGACGTCATCTTCAGATCACCATAGATCCGTGACCGACCCTGCCCCCACGATTGTGTCCACGCAGGGTTGCTTCCGATTAGAGTAACAAACAACGCCGAAAGATGTATGCAGCGGCCGAGTTGCCGCTTAATGTTGTGAACTTTCCAGTACCTCCTTCAGGTACTGCTGCCACACCGCCGCCCAAGTGTGGGTGCCGTGACCATGAGTTTGCTCAGAGGTAGGAATCAGCACGAAACGGCCTTTCTTCACTCGTTTGATTTCACGTTCCGCGATCCCGAGTTCCGGAGGATTGATGAAATCGTCGGCGGAATTCACGAACATCACCGGCACGGTGATGTTCTCAAGCTGCGGCGAGGGATCATAATTCCGCGAGGCATTCACCGCGTAAAGAACGTCGTTGGCGTCATGGCTCGCAACGAACCGTTTCACGGAGTCCTCATACGCTGCGTCGGCTGCGTCGCGAGCGGGAAAATTCTTCTGCATTTGTAGAGGCACGCTGCCGGCGACGTAGAACATATCCGCCGTAATCTCCAGTGCCGCGCGAGGCTGCACCGTGTACTCGCCGTTTTTCCAGTCAGGATCGTTGCGGATACCGTCGATCACCGCCTTGCGCCACATGCGGTTCCGCCCCGCGATCTGCACCGGCTGGCAGGCCAGAGGCATGAGCGCGTCCATGAAGTCGGGGTGGGTTTCTCCCCAAACCCAGGAATGCATGCAGCCCATGGAGGTTCCCAGGATCAGGCGCAGGTGGTTCACGCCCAGCCCTTTTTCCAGCAACTCGTGCTGCGCCGCTACCATGTCGTCATAGTCGTACTGCGGAAAGTGGGCGTGCATGCCGTCGCTCGGTTTGCTGGATTTTCCGTGGCCAATGTTGTCCGGCAGAATGATGTAATAGCGCGTGACGTCGAGCAACTGTTTCGGCCCAAACAGCTTGCAGAGGGTTGCGAGCCAACTCTCTTGATTTCCATTTCTAAACTCCCTGCGTTCCGGCCAGTCGGGTGCCAACGTTTCATGGTCTTCGAAACGTGGGGTTCTATGAAATCTCACACCCTGAAAATGAAGATTGGTCGGGACGGGCAGATTTGAACTGCCGACCCCTCGCACCCCAAGCGAGTGCTCTACCAGGCTGAGCCACGTCCCGACGAGAAGAAGATCTGCTGCACCATAGGGCAGCAGTGGGGTTCGCTAGTAATTCTACATCAGCCAGGGTTGAGTTGCGCGGGGAAGTGGCATTTCAAGCTTCCGCACGGGCGGGGACGCCCGCGCCCACATCGAAACGGGTCAAGCCCCGGCTACCGCGAACCCTTGCGAGAGCGCCCATTCCAGCGCGGCTGTGGTTTTTCTTCGACCACCGCGAACTGGATCTTCTTTTCGACCGGGTCAATGCGGTCGACCAGCACCCGTATTTTCTCCCCGATGTGATAGATCCGGCGGTTGCGCTGGCCGATGATTTCCCGCGTATTTTCGTGATACGTGTAGTGATCGTCAGTGAGCGAGGCCAGCGGCACCAGTCCTTCAACGAACAAATCGGTCAACTCGACGAAGAAGCCAAACTTGGTCACGCTGATGATCAGGCCGTCGAAGTCGTCGCCGACGCGGTCTTGCATGAATTTGACTTTCTTCCATTCCATCAGTTCGCGCTCGGCTTCATCGGCACGGCGCTCGGCTTGGCTGGATTCCTCGGCAATCTCGTGCAGTTCCTCCAGCGAAATCGGTCCGCCCAACGGCGCCAACTCCTCGCGATGCGCGGCATGGTCGCGGCGTTTGGACCACGGGGATGGAACGGCAGCAGCACCGGCTTTCGCGGGCGAGAGCCTGCCCTGAACTTGTCGAAGGGGCGCCCGCGACCCACTTTCACCGCGCAGCACTTCTTTCAGAATGCGATGCACGATCAAGTCCGGATAACGACGAATCGGCGAAGTGAAATGAGTGTAGGTCGTGGCCGCCAGAGCGAAGTGTCCGAGATTTTCCTCCGAGTAGCGCGCCTGCTTCAGCGAGCGCAGCATGAGATACGAAACAATGCGTTCTTCCGGCTTGCCGGCAATCTTTTCGGCCAGCTTCTGATACATGCGCGGCGTGATGTGGACCTCTTTCGGGATTTCAACTTCGCGCGGACGCTTGCCTGTGCCGTAGCTGGCGCGGCGGTCCGACTTGAACTGCACCCGCTGAATGGGCAGCGCGCCCACGCCGAGGGAGTAGCCAAAAGTCGCGGCAAGAACTTCGAAGTCGTACACGCGCTTCGCATCGGGCTTTTCGTGGATGCGATAGAGAGACGCGACCCGCTGATCTTCCAAGTATCCGGCAACGCACTCATTCGCCGAGAGCATGAATTCTTCGATGATCCGGTGAGCGATGTTTCGCTCCGAGCGGGTGATGCTCTTCATCAGGCCGAATTCGTCGAATTCAATCACGGGCTCGGGCAGATCGAAATCGATGGAGCCGCGCCGCTCGCGCTTGCGGTTCAAAATCATGGCGAGATCGCGCATCATCTCAAAAGTGCCAACCAGCGGCGAATAGCGCTGGCGCATCGCGGCATCGCCCTCGAGAATCGCGTTCACATTGGTGTACGTCATGCGCTCGGCGGAGCATATGATCCCTTCGCAAAGCTGATAACTAACGATCTCGCCTTGATGGTCGATTTCCATCACGCACGACATCACCAGCCGATCTACTTGTGGGCGCAGGCTGCAAATATCGGTGGACAATTGCAGCGGCAGCATCGGAACCGCGCGGTCTGGGAAATAGACACTGGTGCCGCGAAGCCGGGCCTCCTGATCAAGCCCAGAGCCGGAAGTGACGTAGTGGGCCACGTCCGCGATGTGCACCTGCAACTCGACATTTCCGTTTTCCAGATGCCGGACGGTTACCGCGTCATCGAAATCTCGGGCAGTCTCGCCGTCGATCGTGACGATGGGCAGACTGCGAAAATCGCGGCGCCTGCGCACTTCGCCGCCCGTAATAATCGATTCGACGCTCTCCGCTTCGGACAGAACCTCCGCCGGAAAACGGTGCGGCACATGGAACTTGCGGATCATGATCTCGACATCGACGCCGAAGTCGTCCTCGTACCCGATAATCTCGACGACCTTTCCCCGCGCATTCTGAGTTGCGGTCGGCCGGTCCGTGATTTCGACGTCGACCACCACGTTTTCGAGATCCGTCCACTCCTTGCGGCGCGCAACTTCTTCGCCGAGAACGCGGTCGGGACCAGGGGCTGGTTGCATCCCCTTCCGGGCGCCCTTTGTTTTTCGCTGTTCCCCGCCCAATTCCACGGCAGGCGGCACTGGGGCCTCGGAAATTCTTTGCGGGAACTCCATTCCCGGCGGGATGATAATCTCCTGGACGATTTTCGAGTCAATCGGCGTTACGTAATTCCGCCGCTTGCCGTAATGAAAGACCCCCACAATCGTGGAATGTGCGCGACCGACCAAGCGAAGGATGCGCCCTTCCGCCCGTCCATCGGGACGAATGGCTCCGACCTCTACCACCACACGATCGCCGTGCATCGCGGAACCAATGGCGGGTGGCGGGATGAAGACATCTCCCGCCAGCTTCGCCTTCAGCCGCGCGTCCATCGCATTCGGTTCCGGAATCACGAATCCGTAACCATCCCGATGCATGCTGAGCTTGCCGACCAGCAGGTTCTGGTTTGGGGCAGCTTGCGGAATCGCGTACCGGTCGGAATCCACTGCGCGCAGTTGTCCGCTGGCGACCATCTGCTCCAGCCGCTCGGACAACTCCCGGCGCGCCTCACCCCGGATTCCTAACTCGCGCACCAACTGCTTGAACCCTGCGGTCTGCCGCGGCTGGCGCTCGATCTTTTTCAGAATGGAGGAATCGGAAAGCATAACCTGGCTCCTGCTCGCACTTCAGGATAACTGAGTCGGCCAGTGTGCGCCCGGGCAAGATTGGCCGCGAGGATAAACCCGCTCGCGGGGGGAAGAATCTGCTATGTGAAATTTACTCGGAAGTTCATGCTGCTGGCGAGTCGCAGCGGAACAAACAAAAGCGGCGGGGCCGCACCACTCGCAGAATTTCCGGGTGACTCGCGGTTTTTTGCGGTAGAATGCGACTGGTCACCGAATTGCGGGTCGACCTTTAGTCCATCACAAGAGGAAAGGATTTTTGCGTTATGTGGAAGCCCACAAATCAGCCTTCGACGACTCCTTCGCGACCCACGGAGCCGGAGCGTCCCGCAGTGTCCACCACCCCGGTGACGTCTGCTCCCGAGCCCAGCACAACGCCTCGTCCGGTTGCTGCCAACACGGCGGACCAGGCCACCATCGGAAAGTCTCTCGTCATTAAAGGGGAAGTCACCGGTTCGGAAGCGCTCTACATTGATGGCCGGGTGGAAGGGTCGATCAACTTAGCGGGAAACCGGGTCACGGTCGGCCGCAACGGCGTGGTTTCTGCCAATATCAATGCCCGGGAGATCGTGGTGCTCGGCAAGGTTCGAGGCAATCTGACCGCCAGCGACCGGGTCGATATCCGGAGCGACGGTTCGCTTACCGGCGACGTGGTTGCCGCGCGCATTTCCATCGAAGACGGCGCCTTCTTCAAGGGAGGCATTGACATCCGCAAGGCCGGCCAGAAGGCGAACGGCGAAGACGCGAAGACATCCGCGGCTGCCGCCAGCTCGGAACCGCTTGCCGTGCGTGCCTGATCGGCAGTCTTTTCTGACGGGGGCGCTCTTCACCTCTTGAAGAGCCCCCTGCGCGGTTGATCCTGCGCTGATTCCCCGGATCGTCGAAACGACACGAGTTGGCAATGGCTAGGGTTCAATCCCCGGGCTCACGTCCTCGGCTTGCTTTTCCGCGACTCTGGCATCGGCTGTTCCTTTTCGCTGCCGCAAATCCTCCAGCAAGCGCGACCGTGTCAGCCACAGTCCCAATGCAACTGTCGCTGCCCAGGTAACCGCGCCCAGTGCGAACGTTTCAAGGTCTGCGATCCGGCTGCTGGGAGTAACAAGGCTCGCCACGCAGTATCCCAGCAACCCGGCAAAAGCCGCAGTCACCGCTGCTTTCGCCAGTTCCCCCCATGGCAGGTCGCCGGCCGGCACCAACTTGCGCCGGTGCAGCAAAACTGCCAGCACGACCGTATTGGCGACAATTCCAAGGTCCGATGCAAAAGTCAGCCCCAGCGTCGAGAGTGAGCGATACAGCGCGGAATACATGGGCAGCGAGGCCACCGTAATGACCGTGCAAGCGACCATGGGAGTCAGCGTGTTCCCGGCGGCATAAAACGCCCGCGCATACAATCCCTGGGCCGCCCAGAACGCCAGCGATAGAGAAAACCAGAAAAAATACACTGCCGTGGCCTGTGAGTCGTGAAGCTGGAAGCGTCCCCTACGGTACACCAGGTCGATGAGGGGCAGCGCGGTTACCATCATGAGACTGCTGACCAGCAAAGATGCCGCGCTGATCCGGTAAATCGATGAACTCACCGCGCCGGAAAAGTCCCGCATCCGCTTTTCGCCAAAGAGTTGGGCAAAAAACGGCAACGACGCCTGGCCTACCGCCTGGCCCAGAACCGCCATGGGAACGGCAAACAGCCTTTTTGCATAGTTCAAGCGTGCAATCTCGCCTACGCCGCTGGAGGCAAAGTGGCGAAGGATCCAGTCGTCCGCACTCACCAGGGACACGCCCAGCATCAGCGGGATCGAGAGTCTGACCCATTCGCGAAACGCCGGATTGCCCACATCGAACGAAACCCGGTAACCGGTGCCGATTCTCGCGGCGCCAATCGCGTTAATCAGAAACGGCCCCACTACGCTGCCCGCCAGCGCGCCATACGCCAGCGATGAGATTCCGAACCGCCGGGAAAGAACAACCCCGCCCAGGATGATGAATGCGTTGTAAATCAACGGACCAAATGCAGGCAGGAAAAACAGCCGCCGCGAAAGCAATACCGCGGAAACGACTCCGCCCACATAAAAGAAAAGCTGCGCAGGAAGTAGAATCCGCGTCAAGTGCACGCACAGAGCGATTTGCTGCGGGCTGAACCCGTTGAAGAAATACCGCGTCATCTGAGGGGTGAAAATCTCCGCCAGCGCAACCCCAACCCCCAGCACCACCGTCATCACCGTGATGATGACCGAGAAAGTTTTCTGCGCATCCTCTTTCTTGCCTTCGGCGAGGAACCGGGTGTAGATGGAAATGAAGGTGATGGAGGCCGTGCCCCCGGCTACGATGTAATTCAGCCAGTCGGGGATGGTGAAGCCCGCCACGTACGCGTCGGTTTGTGCCCCGGCGCCGAAAGCCCATGCGATGTAGGCTTCGCGGACATAACCGATCACCCGCGACAACATGACCGCCGTCATCAGCAGCACCGTGGCCGACAACGCGCTGTGTTGATGAGACGGCCGCAGCAGGCGTAAGAATCGCGTTAACATTTTCAGACCGTATTGCCCACGATCAAGTCTGCCCCAAAATCCACCCTCTGCTCGCTGCCGAACCACACTGGTAACGGACCAGCCAGCCAGTCCTGCCTCACCAGATCGGCGGAATGCGAGCCTGGGGCTGCTTTTGACACCCACACCGCCTGCAGCCCATAATCCAGACTGTGCCGGATTCCACACTGGCTTCACATCAGCCGCGCTCTGCTCTCATGCGGCGGTCGTTCCTCAGAACCTTTCCTCAGGCAATTCGCGGCGAAGGCGTCTATCTCTGGGACGAAAGCGGTCAGCGCTATCTCGACTTCTCCAGCTCCGCCGTGGTGAACTTCATCGGGCACGGCGTCAGCGAAATCGCCGACGCCATCGCCGCCCAGGCCCGCCAACTTGAGTTCGTCCATAGCAGCCAGTTCACCACGCCGGTTGCAGAACAGTTTGCCCGGGAACTGCTCTCCTTCGCCGGAGAAAATTTCGCCGGCGGCTGCGCCTACTTCACCTGCGGCGGGTCGGAGGCCGTTGAGACCGCGCTGAAGCTGGCACGCCAGTATCAGGTCGAAATCGGTCAACCCGCCCGGCATCAGATCATCAGCCGCCAACAGAGCTATCACGGCTCAACCTTGGGTGCGCTGTCGGTTTCTGGGAATCAGCGGCGCCGCGCCATATACCTTCCCATGGTGCGCGAGTTTGCCCACATCGGATTCCCTTACTGTTACCGCTGCGCCTACGACTGCACCGACGGCTGCCGCAATTGTGGTCAGGAATACGCCGCAAAACTGGAAACGGCGATTGAAGCCGCGAAAGGTCAGGCCGCCGCGTTTATTTTTGAGCCACTCAGCGGAGCAACTTTAGGCGCGGTGGTTCCACCTCCCGGTTATCTTCAGAGCCTCGCGGAAATCGCCCGCCGGCACGGCATTCTCCTGATCGCCGACGAAGTCATGACCGGAATGGGCCGCACCGGCCGCAACTTCGCCGTCGATCACTGGAACGTCGCTCCGGACATTCTCGTCGCCGCCAAGGGATTGTCGAGTGGCTACGCGCCGCTGGGCGCCGTCCTGGTGACGAAGAAAGTCGCCGACGCAATCGCCCAAGGCTCCGGCGCCTTCGTGCATGGTTTCACCTACAACTGCCATCCAGTTTCGCTAGCCGCAGGACGTGCAGTCTTGAAATTTGTGCAAGCGCGGAATCTGGTGCAAGCCGCAAATTCAGAGGCCGAAGGTTCTCCGGCATTCGCGCTGCGTAAGGTGCTCGACAACCTGCGCGATCTGCCGACGGTCGGCGACGTGCGCGGCATCGGCCTGCTCTGGGCCGTCGAATTCGTGGCTGACAAGAAAAGCAAGCAGCCCTTTGCTCCAACCATTAATTTCGCCGGCCGCGTCGCCCAGGCCGCCATGCAACGTGGACTGCTGGTCTACCCCATGCAGGGCTGCGTCGACGGCACCGCCGGCGATCACATCCTCGTCGCCCCTCCGGCGATTATCACCGAAGACCAAATTCACTGGGCTGTCGACCAGTTAACCCAAGCCATCCAGGGAGCAACGTAAACCACGTGGGGACAGCCGCCCTCTGCTGTCCAGCGGAGCAAAGCGCAGCCCCCATACTTTGTCATCCTAGAGGAAGTGGAACCTTCGCGAAGCGAAGGTTCCCGACGAAGGACCTATGCATTTTCCTGCACGGATACCCGCGATGCCCGACCACTGTCATCCGGCTATTTCCGGCTGATCTCCAGACGCTAGGTATCGGCCGCGGCCTGCTGATGAATGCTCAATAACTGTGCCGCCAAGCAATCTGAAACGAGGTCCTCCATCATGGATACATCCAATCTTCCATTCCTGTCCGACGCATCAGCTGCCATGAGTGCTTTGAAATAACGGTCTCGACTGACTGGAACATCCGCGATCTGCTGTGGCACGGTCGGACTACCGGGGAGATCATATCCAAGCCTCGCGCACAAAACCAGATATGCAGCAGCCCGAGAGGTTCTTCCGTTTCCGCCAAAGAAAGGATGAATCCAATTGTGCCGCCACATCACGTATGCGCTGAGGTGAACCGCTGATTTTCCGAAGTTACTATTGACGTATTTACACATCTCTTCCACGTGCCCAGGCACCTCCTCCCACGGCCCAGGTTGGTGCAATGTAGGATCGGGATCGCTGCGAAGTAGGTAAACCGGGCCAGTGCGGAATTTGCCAGCGCAAGAGTAGATGTCGTGTATTGCGAGATATTGGAGTTGCAACAAGACTTCCGGTGTCAGCTTGAACTCAGAGCGGGATGCAGCTACGAGTTTCTTTACTTCATCAAATTGCAAAAGGCCGTTCCTCGCTTCGAGGTCGGCCTTCTGCTCTGCTGTATCGTAAAGTTGATTTGGATCCCGGAGTGGCAATCTAGCCTCTGCTTGTTTTTTGTTTCAGCATCTCCGCAGCGCGATTAACCGTATCCCGTGTGATCGAATCGTTTTCAATTTTGGTATTGCCATACGCAAAGCTGCGCCGTTGCTCTTCTGTCTGCTCCGGCGTCATTTGAACTCTGCGAGCCATATCAAGCAATTTCTCCAACTCCGGCGACATAGGTTCCCCTCCTAACACATTACCCCAACCTGTTACGCACTTTATTCGCTTATACCCATCGCGTCAACAACGGAATGTCCTGAGATCAGCAAAGAGTACCGACTTGTGCAAAATTGGGGCTCAATGGGTCAACGCAATGTTAGGCCATCGCCCGCCGTCCAATTCTCCTTGACATCCCCCTCCAGCCAGCCTACACTATTGGCATACTATTAAACGTATATAATATCTACGTGATATAATCAATGAAACCAGGGGCCATAACTCCCATGCTTTCTAGATTTTACCTATAACCCCAATGGGCTCTAGATTTTGCGGACCAAATCTCCGTAACCTGATGATCCCGCTAGACCGAGGGGGAGGGGGTATACCGATTATTTAGTAATCAAGCAGTAAACTTTGATCGACTGGGCGCGGACCTGCCCTGAGCGAAGTCGAATAGGTTCTTCGTCCGCGAAGGGCCAGTCGCTTGGAGTGCTCCTCGTTGCCAAAGGAACTCGTTCAGAGGCCAGCTAGACCGCGGCCGTCTTTTGCGGAGTTTCGGCGGTCATACCGAGGATTGTCAGGCACTTCTGCGCGGCTTCGGTGCCGGTACGGACGCTGTCCGGCACGCCGATCCCTCGGTATCCGTTTCCGGCGAGGGCCAGGCCGGGAAGCTGCTGCAGGAGGGTACCGATGCGCTCGAGCCGCTCGAGGTGTCCGACGCCATATTGCGCCATCGCCCGACGCCAGCGATAGATCCGGGTGAACACGGGGCGGGCGGTAAGGCCGATAATCTGGCCAAGCTCTTCGCTGACGATGTTCAAAATTTCATCGTCCGAGGCATCGAGAAGTTTTTCGTTCCGCGCGCCCCCGATAAAGCAGCGCAGCAAGGCGCGATCCGGCGGAGCGCGGTGCGGAAATTTGTTGTGAACAAATGTTGCGGCCATCATGCGCTTGCCTTCGCTGCGGGGAATCAGGAATCCAAATCCCGGAGGCAGCGAGTCGCGCACCTTGCGGTCGTAGCCCAGATTGACGGTAATGGACGAGCTGTACTGCACGCCGCGCAGTTCAGAAGCCAGACTGGAGTTTGCGCCCTGCACCAGATCAGCCGCGATCTGTGTCGGCGTGGCGATAACGACCGCGTGGAAATGATCGGATGCCGACCCGGCGGAGACGAGCCAGCCACCGTCCCGAGGCTGAATCGCTTGCACGGGGCTGCTGGGCCGAAGCGCCGCGCGAGTGAGTTGCGAGACGGCGGCATCGGCCATGCCTTGCATGCCGCCGGTAAGCGCGGTGAACAGCGGTCGGGCTGGAGCTTTCGCGCTCTGCCCCATTTTCCTGCGGGCGGCTAACATGCCCCGGCCCAGGCTGCCGTATTTGGCTTCCATCTCGGCAAAGCGGGGCAGGGCGGCACGGACGCTCAGTTCGTTGGCCCCGCCGCCATACACGCCGGAGAGCAGGGGGTCGGCCAGGCGATCGACCATCTCCGGCCCATAGTGGCGTTCGACGAAAGAGGCCACGGTTTCGTCCGCGTCGGCTTTGCGCGGAGGATGAAACCACTCGCGCGCCATGCGCAGCTTAGCGCTCAGCGAAAACAACGGCGAGAAAACGGTCGGCAAAATTTTCGTCGGCACCATGAACATCAGGCCGTCGGGAATGATGATCAGGCGGCCTTTTACCACGATGTAGGTTTTGCGGTCGGCGTCGTTGGAGGGAACAAGTTGGTCGCCGATTCCCAGCTCGCGGCAGAAATCCGAAGCCCACGGCTTCTCCGTGAGGAAGGAGTCCGGACCGGCCTCGATCTGACAACCGTCCACTTGATCGGTGGCGAGGACTCCGCCGAAACGCGGGCTCGATTCAAACAGCGTGTACTCGACCTGGACGCCTGCCTTGCGTTGCTTCTCAATCGCGAACGCGGCCGCCAGGCCCGCGATGCCGCCGCCGACAATGGCAATGCGCTTCATGCTGTCTTCCCCAGTCGCGCGCGCGTGACTTCCGCCAGCGCTTTGGTGAGCAGGGGCGAATTGTTCAGCGATTGAGCACGCCACAATGGCATCCCCTCTCTTTCGGCGAACTGCTTGAAGCCAATGTCGATGTCGTACAGGATTTCCACGTGATCACAAAGGAATCCGATGGGCTGAATGAAAACCCCGCGCTGACCCTGCGCCTTGAGCCCGACAATTGTGTCCTCGACCGTCGGACCGAGCCACGGCCCGCCGGACATTCCCTGGCTCTGGAACGCGAATCGCCAATCTTCATCCTTCAATCCGGCTTCTCGCGCCACCAGCGCGGCAGTTTCTTTGGCCTGCGATTCATACGGATCGCCTTCGGTAATCGTCCGCTGGGGTACGCTATGGGCGGTAAAGATGACGGGAGGCTTCGCGCCGCTCTCTGCTTGCGGGGATTGCAATCCGGAGCGCAGCTTCTCGGCGAAGGCCTGGATCAGCAGTGGTTGATCGTGCCACGACTCCACGAAATCGAAGGTGATCGGCATTGTGTCTGGTCTCAGCGACGAACGATAGAGACCGACGCTGGTGCGGGAATTCTGCGGCGCAAGACAAATAACGACCGCACGACGAATGCCGTCTGTCACCATCGTGGCCAGCGTGTCCGCGACAAACGGCTTCCAATTCCGCATCCCGGCATAAACCGGCATGCCCAGTTCGCGCGATAGAAGGTCGCGTTGTTCCAGGGTCCAGCACGTCAGTGGCGATGCGCCAATCAACTCATACCGGCGTTTCACCTCTTCAACAACGTGCGACGGGAGCGGACGGCCGCCGGTAACCTGGAGAAGGAATTCGGGAATCTCGCTGACGGAGTCCGGGCTGCCGTGCGCGAGCAGAAGAACGGCAGGCTTGTCCGGATTGGAGGTCGTGATCATGATGCGATTCCCCGAAGGGAGTAGGCTGCCGAGTCCCTCAGGGGCCAGGGCCCCAGTGCCCATTGGGTCGCGATGCGGCACGACTATAGTGGGGCCGTTTCACGAACCTTGGCTGCAGCCGCTCATCGGATGTTCCTGCACAAACTTAGCCAGGGCTTTCACATTGTCGACCGGAGTCTCCGGCAGAATCCCATGCCCCAAGTTAAAGATGTGCCCGGCCCGGCCGCCGGCCCGACGCAAAACATCCGCAGCGCGCGATTTAACATGCTTCCAATCGGCGAACAAAGCAACTGGATCGAGGTTTCCCTGGACCGCTGCTTTAAATCCCAGCCGACTCCAGCCCTCATCGAGAGGAATTCGCCAGTCTAGGCCGATTACCTCGGCGCCGGTTTCCTGCATGGACTGCAAAAGCGTAGCCGAGTCGGTGCCAAAATAGATGACCGGGACGCCGGTCTTTTTCTGCAGAGTTTTCACCAGTTCGGTGGTGCGAGGCAGCACGTATTGCCGGTAATCGTCGACGCTTAGACATCCTACCCAGCTGTCGAAAACCTGGATCGTATCTGCTCCCGCCCGAACTTGCTCTGCAGCATACTCCGTAACTACGGCCACCAGCTTGCGCAGAAGTTCGTCCCATGCCGCAGGGGATAAATACATCATTTTCTTGGCGTGGATATAGTTTCTTGATCCACCGCCTTCGATCATGTAACTGGCTAGAGTAAACGGCGCACCGCAGAATCCGATTACCGGCAGCCGATCGCCAAAATGTTTGCACACCAGCCCGACCGCCTCTGCTACGTAGCCGAGTTCGTCGGCGCGGTCGACGCGCAGCCGTGCGACATCTTCCTGGGTGCGAACCGGCTTTTCGACGACTGGGCCCTCGCCCGTGGTGAAGTGGAACGGCAAGCCCATGACTTCCAGTGGCAGCAACAGGTCGGCAAAGATAATGGCCGCATCCACGCCCAGAATTTCAGCTGCCGTGATGGTCACATCGGCTGCAACTTGGGGCTTCTTGCAGATTTCGACCAGGGAATACTGCTTGCGAACCGCGCGATACTCGGCCATGTAACGCCCGGCTTGGCGCATAAACCACACTGGAGTGCGATCGACCGGCAACGCTTTGCAAGCTCGGACAAAACGGGAATCAGGAGCAGACATGAACTTCAAATGTAGCATTTTGCAGGCAGACTTGCCTGCCAGGACGAGGATGTTGCGTCCGTACTCCAATTGACAGCTACCCTCCGGATTCTTAACATAGACATCACTACGTCAAGATTTCAGGATGGATCGCGTCACCATGTGTGCGCCAGGTGTGACTTTTCTTCCCTTAAGAACCTATGATTACAGTCAAAGAGCTTACCAAGAGATACGCTCGCAATACTGCTGTCGACCATATCTCGTTTGAGGTGCAGAAGGGGCAGATCGTGGGTTTTCTCGGGCCCAACGGGGCCGGCAAAACCACCACAATGCGAATGTTGACCTGCTTCCTGCCACCCACCTTCGGCACCGCAACCGTCGCTGGGTTCGACGTGCTGGAGCAGCCGCTGGAAGTGAAGAAGCGGATCGGCTACCTGCCGGAAACGCCGCCACTGTATCCGGAAATGACCGCAGCCACGTATCTGACATACGTCGGCAAGCTGAAAGGACTTTCTGGTTCGGAGTTGCGCAAGCGAGTGGATTACGTCTGCGACCGCTGTGCGATTGCGGATATGAAGAACAAGCTCCTCGGCAAGCTGTCGAAGGGGTACCGCCAGCGCGTCGGGCTGGCCCAGGCGATCATTCATAATCCTGACGTCCTGATTCTGGATGAGCCAACCGCCGGGCTTGACCCCAAGCAGATCAATGAAACCCGCGACCTGATCAAGGGACTTTCAGGAGACCATACCATTATTCTGAGTACTCATATCCTTCCCGAAGTCGAGCAAACCTGCCAGCAGGTGATCATCATCAACCGGGGCAAACTGGTGGCGACGGACTCGGTGCAGAACCTGCAAAACCGTGCCCGAGGCGCGGAGTCTCTGCTGATTGAGGTGGCCGCGCGGGATGGGTCGTTGGACGCTGCGGCGGTGCAGCACAGGTTGCAGCAAATCGCAGGAGTCAGCCGGGTCGTGGTAAGGCAAGCGTGCGGTAACCGTAACATGCTGGAGGTTGAGAGTCAGAAAGGTCTGGTGCGCGGCGAACTGGCTCGCGCGGTGGTGCAGGCTGGTTGGGATTTGAATGAACTTCGGCCCGCCGCCGTGAGCTTGGAGGAAATTTTCCTGCAGCTTACCGGCAAGGAATCCGAGGCGCAGCCGCAAGAAACCGCTATTCAAGGAGGACAGTAGATGCGAAATGTCTGGATTATTTGCCGCAAAGAACTTGGCAGCTACTTTGTGTCGCCCATCGCCTACTTACTCCTGTCCATGTTTGCAATCGTCTCGGGGTTTTTCTTCTGGGTGTATCTCCGAGATTTCGTGGCTTATGGGATGGAGATGCAGATGCGCGGTCAAATGTTCCCCATGAATCTCAATGAGGATGTCGTGCGGCCTCTCTTGTCTACCATTGGGGTGGTGGGACTGTTCATTTTCCCGATGATTACCATGCGCTTGTTCGCAGAGGAAAAGCGGAGTGGCACGATTGAGCTGTTGGCAACGTCTCCGATCCGTGATTTTGAAATCATATTCGGAAAATGGCTGGCCGCGTTGTCGCTTTACGGGTGCATGCTCCTGGTCAGCCTTGTGAATTTCGTGTTCCTGTTCAAATACGGCAATCCCGATTGGAAACCATTGGTTATCGGCTATCTGGGTTTGTTGCTGCAAGCTGGGGGACTTCTGGCGATCGGAGCTTTCATCTCTACTCTTACGAGAAACCAGATTATTGCCGCCGCCGCCACATTTGGGGTCTGCTTGCTTCTCTGGGTCATTTCATCGGTTGGCGAATTTGAGACGGCGACCTGGGCGACGACGCTATCCTACATGTCGGTTCTAACCCATTTCGAATCGTTCGCCAAAGGCGTGCTGGATGTAAAAGACGCCATCTTTTACGTATCGCTGATTTTCTTTGGACTGTTTCTGACCGCGCGGTCCATGGAATCTCTGCGCTGGAGGTCTTGAGTGAATACACAGTTGCTGCAAGCCCGACAAACGAAATACGCCGCTTACGCGACTGTCTACGTCCTGGTGGTGATTGCGGCCCTCGTCATTGTGAACGTTCTCGCGAACCGGCATGACAAATCCTACGATGCCACCGCAAACAAGCGTTACAGTCTTTCCGATCAGACCGCGAAAATCGTAAAAGGACTAAGGCAGGACGCGACCATCACGTATTACGACCAGTCGACGCGCTTTCAGCATGCCAAAGATCTGCTGGATGAGTATGCGAACCTTTCGCCGAACATTCATGTGGAATATGTTGATCCCGATAAGAAGCCACAGGAAGCGCGGGAGGCGGGCATTAAGAACTACGGAACCGCCATCGTGCAGATTGGCACCAACAAGGAAGAAGCCAAGAGCATGACGGAGGAAGGCATCACGGGAGCCTTCGTCCGTGATCTGAAGAGCACTACCCACACCGCATGTTTCGTGGCTGGCAGCGGCGAGCACCAGATCGACGACGCAGGCCGAGACGGCTACTCGCAGTTCAAAGACCAACTCGGGAAGGAAAGGTACGAAGCCAAATCCATCGACCTGCTGCAGAAAGCTGAAGTCCCCGGCGACTGCACCGTGCTGGTGGTTGCTGGTCCCACTCGTGATTACCAGCAGCCCGAAGTCGATGCGATCAAGAAATATGTGGAGAATGGCGGGCGCGCGCTGTTGATGCTGGACCCGCCGTTGAAACTCGGCCGATCCGAAGTTGCGGAGAACGACGCGCTTACCAGTCTACTGCTGAGCTGGGGCGTGAGCCTTCAGAAAGACCTGGTCCTGGATCTGAACCCGATCGGTCAGCTCTTTGGCGTGGGTCCGCAGGTGGCGCTGGTCTCCAGCTACGACTCCCACCCCATCGTGAACGAGATGAAAAGGACAGCCACCGGCTTCCCATTGGTGCGCTCGATGGACGTGAAGAATGCCGACAAAACAACGGTGCAGAAACTGTTCAGCTCCTCCAGCAGCAGTACAGCGACGCACAAGCTGAATTCTGCGACGGTCGATCCGAATGATCCAATGAACCAGAAAGGTCCGCTGCCCATCGCTGCCGCCGGGACCTACAACGGCGGCACGCCGGATGCCCAGGGCCGATTCGTGGTCATCGGAAGCTCATCCTGGGTAGCGAACTCATTTCTCGGCTTTCAGGGAAACGCCGATCTGGTCCTCAACACGATTGACTGGCTATCGTCTGACGAAGACCTGATTTCAATTCGGCCCAAGCCGCCAGAGGACCGGCGAGTCACCATGACTCGCGCTCAATTGAGCCTGGTTCGAACTGTCAGCCAGTTCCTGCTGCCGCTCGCGATCGTGTTGGTTGGGGTGTCGGTGTGGTGGAGGAGAAGGTAAGTCGATTGGGTAATTTGGCAACCGGGCAATTTGTGCGAGCTTTCCGGGCGGTACTTGAACGTTAGATGCAAACCCTAAGAAACATTAGGCCGCCGGAATGGCGGCCTCGGAGGATCTCTGGTTCCTGCCTACCGGCTTGCCTCTTCGAGTTGGCCCTTCTCCGCCTTTTCCTGACATTGAATGCAGTGGCGAGTCCAGGGCACCGCTTCCAGCCGCTTGGGGTTGATCTCCTTACCGCAGGAGATGCACTCACCAAAACTGCCTTCGCGAATCCGCGACAGAGCGTTCTCCACCATCTGCAGCAATTGGCGGTCGTTGTTGCTCTGGGAAAACAGGAATTCCTTGGTGTAAGAACTGGCCGCGCGGTCGGCAATATCCTGGGCGGAATCCTCGTCCACGGTGCGCCCGTCCCGCTGGGTTCGTGAGACCATGCGGCGCAGTTCCTGCTGGCGCGTTTCCAGTCTCTTCTTGAAAGAATCGATTTTCTTTTTGTCCATGGATGCTGACGTAACTGCCTCTTCCCTATGCCGCCAATGGTGCTTGGGCCAATCCCACATGATATTCGCGTGAAATAAGATGCGTCAACTGGGTCCAGGATTCGGTAGTGGCTGAATCTGGACTGAGACGTTTTCCACAGAAGTAAAACTCAACCCCAAATTCAAAGGAGAGATTACCAATGCAGACACAAGGGAAAGAAATTAACCGCGACATAACTATTTCCGTTGACAAGGTTATGTCGAAGTCGTATAGTGACCGTGTGCCCGATAGATTTGAAATCGCGGAACAGATGCGGCAACGACTCCTGCATGAGTGCAAAAGCATTGCAGCAGGCCGTGAGCGTATCAAGGCCGACATCGAAGCCTACCATCGGGTAAGAGACGAAAAGGAGCAAATTGCGGCGCGAGAGGAAAGAGTCAACGACATTCTAGGCGTGCTTGGACTCCATGAATCCGGTCGCATTATCGAAGAAGAAGCGGAGCTCGCAAGAGCAATTAACGACACACTTACCTTTTCTCCCAAACAATTGAGGGAGAGGCTGTCTTTGTGGGAAGCCATGCGGGAGTACCTCCAGTACGTCCCCGAAGCACAGATTGCGGAAATGGAAGATTTTTTTGAGGCTGTGCACATGCCGAATGCGAATCGGCAGGCGATGGAATCGGCTCTTAAGCGCCATCCCGAAACATTCAGGACTAGGAAGGATGGCAGAGAAAAGTACATCTCACTCAAGAGCCGTGCACGGAAAGGGGGAATATGAGACCGCCATGAGACTTCACTGCAAATAGCAAGACCCGCTAGAAGTATCGAGCTTCCAACGGGCCTTAAACCGACAATCCGGCAAGCCAGAATGCCAGTCCCAACAACTTCATTTTGGCTTGCCTTCACCCGAAAGGCAAGGACAAAATGAACACGCTATCTACTGACAAGCGACTCGCCGTAATCTCCGCGCTAGTCGAAGGCAACTCTATCCGCTCTACCAGTCGTATGACAGGCGTAGACCGGAACACCATTACAACCTTGCTGCTGCGAACTGGCGACCGTTGCGCCGATCTGATGGACGGCTCCATGCGGAATCTTCGTTGCGGATTCGTACAGTGCGACGAGATATGGACCTACGTCGGAAAGAAGCAACGGCACGTCCGCCAGGACGACTCGCCGGAGCTTGGCGACCAATGGGTGTTTGTGGCGATGGACGAAGAAACGAAACTAGTACCTGTCTACACGGTCGGCAAGCGCACAGAAGAAACGACGTGGTACTTCATCAACGATCTAGCAGAGCGGCTTGCTAACCGCGTGCAGATAACGACGGACGGATTCGTTTTCTACCGCCGCCATGTCGAGGAAGCGTTCGGAGCGGAGGTAGACTTCGCGCAACTAGTAAAGCTCTACGGCGATTATGGCCAGCATGACAGCGCGACAAAGTACTCCCCAAACCCAATCCGCGAGGTTATATCCAAGGTCCGTACTGGCGATCCTGACCCTGACCGAATATGCACGTCGCACATCGAACGGCAGAACTTGACCATGAGGATGCAAATGCGCCGTTTTACGAGACTCACAAACGCCTTCTCTAAGAAATTACGGCACCTGAAAGCCGCTTGCGCTTTGCACTTTGCTCACTATAATTTCGTCCGCGTCCATTCCAGCCTGAGAATCACTCCGGCCATGGCCGCTGGCATTAGCTCCCGCATCTGGGACTTGGGAGAATTGATCGCATGACAGACGAAGAGCAACGGAGATTTCTCCGCTTTGTTGTGAGGCAATTGAAAGCGTGTCATCACGAACTGACTGTTCATCGGGCCGTACTCCAATTAGTGAAAGATCGTGGGGTGCAGGATGTCGATGAGGTACTAGACGATGCTCGTCATTCGGAGGACATTCGGAAGGCAGCAGAGGCTTTTTTTGCAGGCTTTGACGAATTGATTGAGCAAGCCAGCGGAGTTGAGCGGGATCGGGCTCTGTTAAAATTGCTTGAGCAATATAAGCCAGATGGAGAGCCAAACTAGCTATCGATTCTTGTTTGGGGCGCTGTGTCTGTGGCATAATCCTCCTCAGACGCGAAGGCCCTAGCAGGATTCGCCACAAGATTCGATTTGTACAGAAAAAGGCCCGGACGGGAATCCGGGCTTTTCTATTTGAAAATCTCCGCTACTGTTTCTCGAATTGCTTTCTTTCGTTCCCTCTCAGGTCCGCACAATTCATCTAGACGACCCGAAATTTCTTGCAGGCGGTTGTTAATTGCCTTCATGCCATCAACAAGTATGTCGCGGATTCCAGTCAAGATTAGCGCAATGAGCCCAAGGATAATAAGCAACACGATCTGCGCCCACAGAGCCATGACGCAATTATCTCACCACTCGTCAAGTAGAATAGAAGCAGATTCAGCCACTACCCAGGATTCGGGTAGTGTCTTAAATAATGGGGAAGACAGTACCCAGGATTCGGCAGTGTCTTAACAGTGCACTGATGCCATGCCGCCCATCACCCAGGATTTGGCGGTGGCTTCAACGCTCGATCAAGCGGCCAGCCAGAGAATCCGAGTCCCTAGCCTTAATGGGATGCCTGGAAGAGATCGGCATCCGGTGATTCCGACGTACTCGCCCCCAAGGGCCGCATGGAGTAGGCCTACGCACTTTTCAAGGGTGTTCGATCGCGAGTTCCGCGTGGAGAAACCACCGATCGGGGCCGAATTTCCGCTCCTTTGGATTCGCGCGCAACCGGTCCAAAGCAGGCATGCTAAACTATTGGGAACCCGCAGACCGGAGAGGTGGCAGAGTGGCCGAATGCGGCGGTTTGCTAAACCGTTGTACGGGCTAACACCTGTACCGAGGGTTCGAATCCCTCCCTCTCCGCCAGTCCACTGGTAGATAGGCACTTTAACTACTCCTACTGCACAGATCCCTTGGCCTTATTGGTGCCAACTGGAGCACACGCGGAGCACAACAAGGGTTTCAGAGGACTGCTCATCGCTGCGATTCCATCAGGCGATACGGTCTTGATGTTGTGGTTCTGGGTGGTTGCTCCTGTACTGTGCCGTAGAATGTGCTGGATCACCGAATCATGAAGCCCAAGCGGTTCAGATTCGGCGCCAAGCCCCTGCGGAACCCATGCCAACCATACCGTGAGGTCCTTAGAACCAAGCACCCTGCACGGCTGAGTTGATTCGACTTTACGACCCAATGTCAGTGTTGCAGCCGGCAAGCTACGGATCGCAAAAGGCGGCCAGGTTTCCGTCGAGGTGCTACAAGCGGCGGTGGCCCCTCCATGCAGCGCAAGTGGGTGCACGGTAAAAGCCTCAGGGCGAGTGGATACAGGTGGGACGTTGTCAGCTCTCCCGATTGGATCGGCGCGACGTCAGAACCAAAACAAGGGAAGTAGACCGAGTGCAGCAAGAGCGGCCAAGAGAGAAAGGCCCTGAGCGCCTGTCTTTCGATCCGCCAGGCTGTAGGCGTAAATCCCCTTCATGAGGTTGTTGCTGGCTGCGGCAATCAGAACCGCGGCCCCCGCGACCTTCAAGGGAGTGAGCGAGCCCGCAGCTTGGGTCATGCCCATGATAAAGGGATCTACATCGGTGACCCCCATGATCGCGGCCAGTGTGTTGACTCCCGCTCTTCCGAGATAAGCAACGGCCAACTGTGTAGCCACCAGCATTGCCAGGAACAGAAGCGCGAAGAGAAAGGCTGCCATCAGTTCGAGCGGATTGTTCGGCACAAACTCCCGCTTTACCTCGTCGACCCGCACATCAGGCCGGCGCGACCAAATCCAACCGACAGCGATTGCGAGACCCGCCAGTACAAGAAAGGGGAGCGCCAATAGGGACATCAGTTGACGATTGAAAAGACCCAGGAGGGCAACCAAACGGAGGTACATCACTCCTGATGCGATCAAGATTCCTCCCGCGAAAAGGTGGGGGTGCTCTTCATGAGCCGCTCTTCGTGACATGACCACAGTGGTCAACGTTGATGAGTATGCCCCACCCAGGAAGGCTGCAAGCACTACTCCACCGTGTTCCTTGGTGAGCTTCTGCAGGATGTAACTGCCATAGGAAATCGTGCTGACGGCAACGACAACCAGCCAGGTCTTAAAAGGATTGATGTGAAACGGTCCAAACTCCTGGTTGGGCAGGATGGGCAGAATGACAGCGGTGAGCAGCAGGAACTTGGCGACCGTAAGAATTTCTCCTGGCGCCGCACGGCTGGCGAGTTTTTCCAGACCGGTCTTGAGTTCCAGCAACAGCAAGCTGGCCACACTCAGGGTCGTAGCAATCCAAAAATGCTCGTAGTACACGAGCGCACCGACCAAGTAAGTCGTGAGACCAGACATCTCCGAGGTGACGCCCGCAGCCTCGGCCGAAGAGAGTTTGTGCCAATAGGACAGTGAGAGAAACACGCCAATCACCAAGAAGCCGAGCGTCAACGGAAGGAGCTGCGCGCCCGACAAAAGTGCGATCGAATAGCCGATCAATCCAATGAGCGGAAATGTGCGCACGCCCCCGAATGCGTAGTGCCCTACTGCAGCCTTGTGCTCCTCGCGCTCCAGTCCGATGAGAAAGGACAGGAAAAGAACCAGGAGAATTTTCACAGCTTCGGGTGGTAACCACCGATAGAGTTCCACTGAATTATGTCTCCAAATTATGTCTCCAACTTGAACAGATCGCATTTTGCCACAATTCTGTCAAGGCCGACGTGCAAAAGGCGGGTCCATGCGAACGGAAACACCCTTGTAAGGGCACGCTCGCCCTCTCGATCTATCTTGTGGTTGGGTCGGCTGCCAGCGTAGAATTTGACTATGCGAGGAGAAGTGCATCTCAACCGGGTGCTTTGCAAGATGCCGCCGTTCGCAATGAAAGCGCTCTATCGCCAGATCGCGGTGGTCGAGCAGGAGCAGTTCCAAGTGCGTATCTTCGAGGGACGGGTGGTACAGACAAATCCCAAGTTCATCGCGGAAAGATCAAACGCGGAAGTGCACAACCACCTGACGCTCCAAGAGGCTTTAGCAGACGCTGAGTCACGGTTCGAGCAAAGTATCGCCGGCGAAAAGTGGGAGCCTTACAACCCACCGTTACCGCCGTTCTGATCGATCAGCGCCCGAAGACCGCTTCATTGTTGTAGGCACGGCCGGCCAACCCCTCTACTCATCGCCCTTACTGACTCCGGCACGGCGACGCTGGTGAACTTGATGCTGCGAGCCAAGGGCGCGAAGAACCGCTGTCGCGACGAAGCCACAGCCCCGGTGCCCAGAGGATCGCTGAATTGTCCTGAAACGCGGGCAGAACTGTGTCATTTCTTGCCGTAGGCTGCAGTTTCGTAGGGACCCTTGGCGCAAAACAGGGCAAAAACTAACCGTGTTTCGCTGCGACCAATTCAGACGGTTCGTCATCCAAAAGTGAGAATTGGCTGCGCTGACAGATTGCTTTGACACTTCTGCTGGCGCAATGGTCTACTTGGTACGTTTTTCTGTCGGCCCAGGCATTGGGGTGCTCGGGCCAGGTCACACCTCTCAGGGTGACATGTTCCTGGAGCGGTGGACATTTGCGGCAGAACCGAGTATCGCTACAACTTCGTCTTTTACAGCTACGCTTCGTCCAGTCGTCACGGCCAACTGAGGAGGTCCACATGCTTGCCGCGCAAAATGGGGTCGTGGTCAGTGATGGGTTGATAGATCGGCTCTGTGACACACGCCGGCGAAGCGACGAGGTATTTCGTCTGTTGCGCGACGATTCCTTCTACGAGCGGCCGATCCCAGAACGTCACCGCATCATTTTTTATGTGGGACACCTCGAAGCATTCGACTGGAATCTGCTCCACGAGAACATCTTCGGCCTGAAGAGCTTTCATCCTGAGTTTGACCGGTTATTTGCGTTCGGCATCGATCCGGTGGGCGGCGGGCTGCCCAGCGATCGTCCGTCCGATTGGCCATCTTTGGGTACGGTGCACAACTACGTGCGCAAGATCCGAACTGCCTTGGATGAGAAATTGGGAGACGCGGGGAGGGGAAGGCTCCACGTGTCAGGCGACGGCTTTTCGGTGGAAACTCTGCTCAACGTAGCGGTTGAGCATCGCCTGATGCATGTCGAGACGCTGGCCTACATGCTTCATCAGTTGCCCCTCGACAAGAAGTTGCGGCCACAACGTCTGCAGATTCTCGACACTGCTCCGGTGGTACATCGGATGGTCGCCGTCCCCGGAGGTAGAGCAATGCTGGGTCTTCGCCGCGGTCCGGAGCCTTTCGGTTGGGACAATGAGCACGAAGCCCACACGGTGGACGTTCCCGCATTTGCCATCGATCAGTACAAGGTGACCAACCGGCAGTATATGGAGTTTGTGGCTGCCGGTGGCTATGAGAGTCGCAGCGTCTGGACCGACGAGAATTGGGATTGGAAAACCGCCCAGGGAATATCTCATCCGGTTTTTTGGGGAAAGGCGGGTGATCGCTGGCTCTACCGGACGATGTTTGACGAGGTGCCGCTTCCGCCCGATTGGCCCGTCTATGTGAGTCATGCGGAAGCAAGCGCGTACGCGCGGTGGGCCGGGAAGTCGCTGCCCACGGAAGCGGAGTGGCATCGAGCCGCATACGACACCGCAGGCGAAGAGATCTCTCCGTGGGGAAGCGAAGCGGCCGATACCCGTTCTAGTAAAGTGAGGTTCGGCAATTTTAATTTTCAGCACTGGGATCCTACTCCAGTAAACGGATTTCCCACGGGCCGAAGCGCGCACGGCATCGATGATATGTTCGGCAATGGATGGGAATGGACGGCCACCGTGTTTGCCCCATTTCCTGGTTTCGAGCCGTTTCCGTTCTACCGGGGCTATTCAGCTGATTTTTTCGACGGCAAGCACCTCGTCATGAAGGGGGGCTCAGCGCGTACGGCGGCATGCATGCTTCGGCCCTCGTTTCGCAACTGGTTCCAGGCCCATTACCAATACGTGTATGCGGGATTCCGGTGTGTGAGCCGCTGACCGGAGGGAGTAGGGAAAATGCTTGTCCATATGATTACTAGTGACCTTACTTACGAATTCGCCTCTGACGTTCATGCGGGGCTGACGAGGCCGGGACAGAAGGAACTCCCTTCCAAGTACTTTTACGACGATGTGGGCTCGGCGCTGTTTGAAGTGATCAGCCATTTGCCCGAGTACGGGCTAACCCGAGCGGACGGGCGGTTATTGCGGCGGCATGGCGGGGAGATAGTGGACCGCTTGGCCATGCCGGTTGCGGTCGCCGAGTTGGGGAGCGGCAGCAGCAAGAAGACCCGTTGGCTGCTGGAGGCGCTTGGCCGGAAGCAACACACGTTCTACTATCCGGTTGAAATATCCCGCTCGGCTTTGGCGATGTGCGAGCGGGAACTCAGTGACGTCGATTCAATCAGCATTCTCGGTTTTGAGCGGGAATATCTCGATGGACTGCGGCAGGTGGCTTCGGAATACAGAAAGTACGGCCAACAACTCTTCGTGTTGTTCCTGGGAAGCACCATCGGGAATTTCGATCGCCCCGCAGGCGTAAGGTTCCTGGCAGAGATTCGGCAAATTCTGGAACCTGGCGACTCACTCCTGCTGGGAACAGACCTGGTAAAGCCCAGCACGCAACTGCTGGCCGCCTACGATGATGCGCTCGGCGTGACCGCGGCCTTTAATCTCAACCTGTTGGCCCGCATCAATCGCGAACTTGATGCCAACTTCGATCTCGGACAATTCTCGCATGTGGCCACGATCAATCACGAGGCGCGAAGCGTCGAAATGCATCTGCGGTCCAAGCGGAAGCAGACGGTGAGGGTTGCAGCGGCGGAACTCGAGGTCGAGTTCATGGAAGGTGAGACGATCTGGACGGAGAGCAGCCACAAATATTACGGGGAGGAAATTTTCAAGATGGCTAACACCACGGGTTTCCGTTGCGAGGCGCAGTGGATCGATGAAGAATGGCCTTTTGCAGAGAATTTGCTCATCGCGGAATAGATGGTTTCATAGCCAGTAAGCCAGGAGGAGTCGATGCGGGAAGAATGTAGCCACCTTGATCAGATCAAAGTCAGAGAAACCACAAAGCACGTTTGTGAAGAGTGTGTGAGGATGGGGGATACGTGGGTTCATCTGCGCCTGTGCCTGATTTGCGGGAACGTCGGTTGTTGCGACTCGTCCAAGAACAAGCACGCGACTAAACACTTTCACAAAACCCAACATCCTCTGATTCGCTCTATCGAGCCCGGAGAAAGATGGGTCTGGTGTTATGTTGACCAGATCGAGCCCGGCGAACTTGTCGCCTGAGATTTCGCGACCGGAATGCGACGCCAGGTATCTGATAAAGTTATTGCCGCCCGATCGGGTGTCTGGAACGGTTTCCAGCATCATCAAGGCCGAGAGCGACCATGGCAAAGCCGATTCTGTTGAGTGTGGATGACGACACCGATGTGCTGCGTGCGATTGAGCGCGACCTGCGGACGCAATATGGCGCGGAGTATCGCGTGATCGGGAGCGATTCTCCCGCGGGTGCGCTGGAAATATTGAAGCAACTGAAATTGCGCAACGATGGTGTAGCCCTGCTGCTGGCCGACCAGCGAATGCCCCACATGGACGGGGTCGGGTTTCTGCAAGAGGCAAGGCAGATGTTCCCAGAAGCAAAGCGGGCACTGCTCACGGCGTATGCCGACACCAATGCCGCGATCAGCGCCATCAATCAAGCCAACATCGATTATTTCTTTATGAAGCCGTGGGATCCACCCGCGGATCACCTCTACCCGCAATTGGACGACTTGCTTGATGATTGGCAGGCTTCGTACCGTCCGGGTTTCGAGGGAATCCGAGTGTTGGGTACGCGATGGTCGCCGCGGTCGTACGAAATGCGGGACTTTCTTGCGCGAAACCACGTGCCCTATCAATGGATCGACGTTGAGGCCTCAGCCAACGACCCGGAAACCAAACGCCTGCTGGAAACCTTAGGCCCGGAAGCAAGCCACATTCCCGTCGTGCTCTTTCCGGACGGGACGAACCTTCTGGACAGCGTACCGGGGGACGTCGCACAAAAGGTCGGGCTGCGCACACGGGCGCAAACCGACTTTTACGATTTGGCCATCATTGGGGGTGGTCCGGGTGGCCTGGCGGCGGCGGTCTATGGTGCGTCGGAAGGCCTGCACACGGTGATGGTCGAGCGGGAAGCACCTGGCGGCCAAGCAGGAATGAGTTCGCGTATAGAAAACTATCTTGGATTTCCCACGGGGCTCAGTGGCGGCGATCTGGCGCGCCGTGCGGTGGTGCAGGCGCAACGTTTCGGGGTAGAAATCCTGGCACCCCAGGAAGCGACCGGTGTGCGAACGGAAGGCTCTTACAGGATCATCAAATTGGCCGACGGCAACGAGATCTCCTGCCACGCTTTGATGATCGCAACCGGAGTGCAGTGGAGGCGGCTAGAAGCGCCAGGGATCGACCGGCTGCAGGGGGCGGGTGTGTACTACGGCGGGGGCGCGACTGAGGCTCTGTCCTGTAAAGGAGAAACTGTCTATGTAGTGGGCGGCGCGAATTCTGCCGGCCAAGCTGCCATGAATTTCTCCAGATACGCCGAGCGCGTGATTATCCTGGTGCGCGGAGTCTCTTTGGCAAGCACCATGTCCCAGTACCTGATTGACCAAGTCAAAGCCACACCCAACATTCAGATATGGGCACACGCCAGTGTAGCTAAGGTACATGGGGATCAGCATCTGGACGAGATTTCCGTGCTTTGTTCGGACACGGATAAAGTGGAGCGGGTTCCGGCCAGTGCCATGTTCATCTTTATAGGGGCGTTACCGCAGACCGATTGGCTGGCTGGCGTTGTCGAGCGTGACGAGCGCGGTTTCTTACTGACTGGCCCCGATCTGATCCGCAACGGTCAGCGTCCGAAAGGATGGGACCTCGATCGCGACCCATTTCTGTTGGAAACCAATGTTCCGGGTATCTTTGCCGTGGGTGATGTGCGACACGGCTCGGTGAAGCGGGTCGCTTCCGGCGTTGGCGAAGGATCCGTGGCAGTGCAGTTCATTCATCAGTACTTGAGCAAGGTTTAAATGGTCGAAAAATCGGAACTACTTCGCGTCCCGGCATTCGCAGACTTGCCGGACGATCAGATCGCATGGTTCCTCAGTCAGTCGCAAGAACTTCGCTTCATGGCTGGGGAGACATATTCTCGACAGGGTGATCCAGCGGATGCGATGTTCGTGACTCTCGACGGGCAACTGGAGGCGCGAGGGGAGTTTGGCGGCGAGACCGTCGTCATTTCTGTAAAGCCGGGCAGCGTCACCGGTTTGCTCCCGTTCTCCAGGATGACGCAGTTTACGGTGGGCGGGCGCGCAGTCACCGACAGCCGGCTTTTGCGATTTCCGGCCGCCCTGTTTCCAGATCTTGTGCAGAAGATGCCGGAGTTGACCAAGCGGCTTGTTGGTCTGATGTCCGACCGCATCCGCGAAACCACGCGCATCGAACAGCAGCGGGACCGGCTTGCCGGGTTAGGAAAGCTCTCTGCCGGCCTGGCGCATGAACTCAATAACCCCGCGTCCGCGGCCAAGCGCGCCTCCAGCCAGTTGCGTGACATCCTCAAGCGCATCAAGGATGCGAGCCATGATTTAGGCAGGCGCGATCTTACACCAACCCAAAAATCGGAGATCGAGAAATTAGAAGCGTCCGTCACTCAATTGGACGGACCTCCGCCCGATGCTTTGACCGTCAGCGACCTCGAAGGCCGGATCGATTCTATGCTGCGCAGTCACGGCCAGAACGACTTGTGGCAGTTGTCGGCCGGACTGGCGCGAAGGAACGTGAAGCCGCAGGTACTGGAGCCGCTGTTCGAAAGCCTCGATGCGGATGCTGCCCGAGCCGCGCTGGTCCGGATCGCGTCTTCGGTGGAGATTGCCGACCTGCTGACCGCAATCGAGAGCAGCACTTCGCGCATTTCAGACCTGGTCCAAGCAATCAAGCAGTACACATACATGGACCAGGCGCCGGTGCAGAACGCCGATATCGGGAAAAGCCTCGAAACCACGCTGATCATTCTGAACCACAAACTAAAGCATGGCGTCACCGTGCAGCGTGATTATCACGCAGTCCCTCTGTTGGTAAATTCGTTCGGGAGCGACCTGAATCAGGTGTGGACCAACCTAATCGACAATGCAATCGACGCGATGGGTGGCAAAGGCGAATTGCGGCTGCGGACCTATCGCGACGCCGGCTGCGCTGTCGTAGAGATCGGAGATAACGGCCCGGGGATCTCGCCGGAGAACAAACCCCATATCTTTGAACCGTTCTTCACGACCAAGGGAGTGGGGGAAGGCACGGGGCTGGGCCTCGACACGGTCCAGCGTATTGTGAAGAAGCACCGCGGCAATATTCAGGTCACTTCAAAACCTGGCGACACGCGCTTTCAAGTGTGGCTTCCGTTAGCGGAGGGTCAGCATAGGATCGGTGCGCTCCCGCCCAGCATTCCGTGATTGAACGATGATTCCTGCTCGCCACTTTCTGGCTCGCCGCGGACCGAGCGGATCATGAGGATCGATAAGGTATTCCCGGCTACTGACTCGCATACATCCCGATGATGCGTTCTATCGCCCTTCGACACACCGCGCAGAATGCGTCGTGTCTGGTGAACATGATGCAGTTTTCCTGCGGTCGATAGTAACCGTGAGCTTCGTAATTGGCTCCTTCAAAGGCGCCCACGCGATCCGAGTATTTATCCTGAGCCAACAACCGATCTTCCTTCGCTCTCTCTTCCTTGAAGAGATTGTCCATCTCTGACTCCGGCCGATTTTGTGCCCGAAGCTCTTTCCGCTGTGCCTGAATCTGGCGTTCCATCGCTTCGAAGTCTTGTTTGCACCAGGGCGTCGGGAGCGGGGTGCCCGCCGGGACCAGATCTCTCCATTTGAGATTGGTCGGGTCGAGCAAGGCAGTGGCATTCGGCTCCCAAGGCTCAATCTTCCTAGCGGGAGAAAGGTAGGCCACGTCCGACGTGAAGTATTCGTCCGCCAAGCCTGCAAAATGATGACCGAATTCATGAACAAAGACATACGGCGCCCACTCGCTGTCGGCAGCAACGGTGGCATACAAATTAAAAATCCCGCCTCCGCCGTAGGTCTTGCTGTTCATGAGAATCTCGATGAACTCGTAAGGGGCATAGGAGGCGAAATCCCGCAGCGTCCGATTCTCGGGAGTCAGAACGTAGCGCTCAGTGTCAAATGTGTCGTATGAGGTGCCCAGCGGCGAGCGGCGATGAATTCCGCTCGACGGACGTGAGACGCCGGACTCGGCCGCGGGTGGACACAATCCCCACACGTTGAAATCCTGCCGGTGCTCACGGAATGGTGGCCGGCTAAACAGAATCTCGATGAAACGGTGCGCGTCTTGCTCGAACTTCGGCTGTTCGGCAGCCGTGTACCCGTCTCCCATGATCAGCAGATCAACCTTGGTCGCCGGTTCACCGTTCTTCTGGAGGGTCAGCAGCAGCCCAGGAGACGGGGGACGCGAAGTGTCAATAAACTTGTCCGTGGGATTGATGGAGGTTGTCCATACCTCGTGAAATTTTCCTTCCTTTCGTTCTTTCAGCACGATCTTGACCGGTGCGTCCGGAGCAGGGAAGCGCAAGGACTCGGAGAAAGTCCGGTTGGTATTTCTGGCTTCGTCGGTAGTCACCCACTCGCCGAAAATGGAGTTGAATCCTCGCGAATAGAGCAGACGTCCGCTGGCTTGATCGCGCACTTCAAAGAGATACACGCCGAGATTGGTCTCATCAATCCCTTTGGCTGGATCGCCAGGCCAGGGCAGCGGCTCAATGACCACCCGATCAACGCTGAACATCTCACGCGCAAGGTCGCCAGTGTGATAGTAGTCCAGGCGCATTGTTGCGCGCGCGGCGAAAGTGAACGAGCTATACAACAGCAGCAGAAGAAGACCCGGCAACGCCCTGAATCGCATGCCTGGCATTCTAGCAGGCTGCTCTCTGAGGGAGGGGCATAGATAACAAAGAACAAACACCTGTGACGCCCGTGCTTTCGCGCCGGACCAATTTTGTCCTAGGCTATTTCCATGTCGCACCACACCGCCCGGGAGAGCTATCGCAAACTGTCGGAACGCATCAATCGCTTCCCGCAAGGGGCTCCGCCGACTGCGCTCTTGTTTCGAATCCTCGAGGTCCTGTTCACGCCGGCGGAGGCCCAACTCGTTGCGCTGCTTCCCGTCAAGCCCTTCACGGCCGAAGGAGCAGCCCTCCTCTGGAAGAAGTCGGAAACCGAGGCGCGCAACATCCTCGAAGCCCTGGCCTCGCGCGGCATGATGCTCGACATCGACTCGCGCCACGGCCAGATGTTCGTAATGCCGCCGCCGATGGCGGGCTTCTTTGAATTTTCCATGATGCGCATCGGCGACCACTACGACCAGAAACTCCTTGCCGAACTTTTCTACCAGTACCTCAACGTCGAGGAAGACTTCATCAAAGCCTTGTTCGCGACCGGCGAAACGCAAATAGGACGCGCCTTCGTCAGCGAGCGCGCATTGACCACGGAAAACACGCTGCAGGTACTCGACTATGAACGAGCCTCACAAGTCATCGAGACGGCCTCGCACATCGGCATTGGCACCTGCTATTGCCGACACAAGGCCTCGCATCTGGGTCACAATTGCGACGCGCCGATGGACATCTGTATGACGTTCAACTCCACGGCCAGTTCGCTGATTAAACACGGCATCACCCGCCCCGCGGATAAGGCGGAATGTCACGACCTGCTCGCTCAAGCCCGCGATCGCAACCTAGTGCAATTCGGGGAGAATGTCCGCGAGCGGGTGTCCTTCATCTGTAACTGCTGTGGATGTTGTTGCGAAGCCATGTTGGCGGCCAAGCGGTTCGCCGTCCTCAATCCCATCAGCACCACCAACTTCCTGCCTGCAATTGTCGAGGACAAGTGTTCGGGCTGCATGAAATGTGTCGACGTCTGTCCGGTAGAAGCGATGGGCATGGTTTCTGCGGGAGACCCGCGTCACCACAAGCGCAAGAAAGCCAAGGTCAACGAAGAGATTTGTCTCGGTTGTGGCGTCTGTGTCCGGGTTTGCGACAAGCAGGCCATCGGTCTGAGGCAACGAGGCCAGCGTGTGATCACGCCCGTAAACACCGCTCATCGCACAGTGATCATGGCCATTGAGCGGGGCAAACTCCAGGACCTCATCTTTGACAATCAGGCTTTAGCCAGCCATCGGGCGATGGCTGCCATTCTTGGCGTGATTCTCAAACTACCGCCGGTGAAACAAGTCATGGCGAGCCAGCAATTCAAGTCACACTATCTGGACAATTTGCTGTCTAGTCGTAAGTCGAAACCAGCGGAAGCGTAGGTTAGCGAATTGCAATGGAGTCGGAGAATGTGGGTGCGGATGTCGGCACATCGCGCATCCGCGTGGCAGGCCTTCTTGATGATTGTCTCGGTTCGTGAATGTCGCCGCGGGTTGGCTGGACCGGGCGCCTCGCCTTGATGGAGCTACCCCAGGGCGGCCATGCGGGTTTGCAGATCGGCGGATGTGCCATGGTCACAGACCCTTATGACCGACATCACAGACCCATTGGTCATGCGACGGCACAATTGGAACGATCACCTCGTAAAGGAGCAAGGCCATGGGCTCTATTGCCACCCCTGTCAAGCCGGAATTGCCGCGCACACTTCCTTCCGACGCCGCGCGCCAGATTCAATGGCGATTCGCGGACCGCTACGATCTGCAGATGCTGGTGCAGTCGGCACGATCGGTGGCCCGCGGCCCGGTGGCGCGACTGGTGGCCAACGGCGGCCGCAACTCCCACGACTGGACGCCCGCCAAGGCCGAACTGCTGTCGGCGTTCGATGAGGCTGGCATCACGGCCGTCTTCATGGAGCCCGAACAGGGTGGATTCATCGCAGGCCCGAAGAACCTGGCGCTAGCGCTGGTGGCATTTGAACTCGCCTGGGTGGACGGTGGGGCTGCAACCGCCAGCCTGGCAGGGTGTCTGGCCCTGGCGCCGATTCACGAGCGAGGTACGCTGGAGCAACAAGAAAAATACATGCGACTGGCGGCGCCGCCCCAGGCAGGAGAGGATCGCAAACCCTGGCGGGGAGCATTCTGTCTGACCGAGCCGATTCCGTACGTCGGCGTGGATACCGGCATGCTCAACGGAAAGATCCGCATCGCCGAGTGGAAAGAGGAAGGAGAACCGGTTCTGCAGGTGGAAAAGCGCGGCCGCTTCATCACTAATATCGGGTTTGCCAATTTTGTGACGGCAGCGGTGGATTCCGGCGACGAGCGAATCAAGGGAAGCTGCATGGTGATCCTGGAAGAAGGGGACCCCGGCACATTTGATCGCGGAACGCCCACGAGAAAGCTGGTGCATCAGCTTTCTTCCACCGGCGATCCGATTTTCAGCCTGCGCATTCCGGCCAGCCGGATTGTCGGCGGCTACGATGTCAAAGATGGCGTGATCGTGCCGCGCTATAACCACAGCGAAGTCATTGAAGCTGTTTTCCGACGAACCCGCGTGACCGTGGGCATCATGACCGCGGCAAAATTGCTCTCTGCCGTCGAGCCGGTCATCCGGTATCAGCGAGGCCGGTTCCGCGGCGCCGAGACAGCGACGCCAGGATCGGTGCGTTATGAACTCGGGCTGCAGGCTCGCCAAGACGCGCTGCACCGACTGGTGGACATCTGGGCGACCGGCGAGGCCAGCGCAGCGCTTGGATTTGCGGCGGCGCGGGCCTTTGATGAACTGGATCCGCTGGAGCGGAAAGCTGACCAGCTACTGACTGCGCAGGGAGTTACTGGTGCGAAAGCGCGCGCCAAACTGCAACGCGAAGCATCACAGCGAGCGGCTGATCTGCTAAGGCTGCCAGCCAACGATCCCAATCGAACCCGCTTGGAGTCGGATCCGCTCCTGCGTTTTGTCGTTCTGGACTCGCTGGCCGACGTCCTTTGCCCCGCCACCAAGCTGTGGAACACCGGTTGGGGCGCGCAAATGATGCGCGAGGCGGTCAGCCTGATGGGTGGGTACGGCATCACGGAAGACTGCCCGGGCTTCCTCGGCAACAAGTGGATGGATGCGCAACTGGAAGCGACCTACGAAGGGCCCGAAGCGGTGCAACGGCGCCAACTCTCCATTACCATGGCCAGCCCGCTCTTTTTGGCGCAGTTCCAGGCGTGGATCAAGGAAATGCGCGGTATTGCATCCGAGCGTCCCGGGACCGGCGCATGCACGTTGGCAACGGCCATGGGAATGTGGCTGTGGACGTTGGATCGTTTGCAGCGCTCGACCGATGCCGACGGTGGCCGCCTGTACCAAAGCTCACGTCAGGGTGTGACATTCCCGCTGGCCGATGCGCTTTGCTGGCTGCTGGCGGCGCGCTGCCAGATTCTCGATGTGATCGAACTGGAGCAGCGTGGGGCCGGCGATCCCGCCGTGGCTGAAGGGTTGCCGGGACTGGTGAATTTCATGACGGACCTGTGCCACGTGCAGTCGGCGCGGGCCAGCGGAGAAGTAGCCCGCGTCTGCGCCGAGTTGGTGTTCGGATACAACCGCCACCCGGCGTGGGACGAAGCGGGATACCGCGGCTGCTACCAGCAGGACGAGTTGGACTCTCTTGAGGGCGTCATTCCGGGCATTGGTTCCTACGGCTTGGATGTGATCGGAAACGATGGGTCGCATCCAGGGAAAGCCGGACCCTGTGCCAAGTGCCAAGGAGCCGAGCAGTTTCTTTCGTTTCAAACGAAACTCGCCACCTGCCTCACGGGCTGCCGCCTATCCAAGGACCGGGCTGGCGAGGCAATTTCGAAACTCATGATTCCGGAGGCGCT
The DNA here is from genome assembly GCA_963715675.1 of uncultured Acidobacteriota bacterium. Classification (GTDB taxonomy): domain Bacteria; phylum Acidobacteriota; class Terriglobia; order Terriglobales; family Acidobacteriaceae; genus DASVWZ01. The sequence goes on along the minus strand of OY970265.1, from coordinate 3,939,924 downwards.
GGACTACCCCGCATGAGCGTGCCTCCCCTAGAACAAGCCGCTGCCATCCATCGGCAAGAGATGACGGTCGATATCGCCTGCGTGGGCTTCGGTCCCGCGATGGGCGGCTTCCTGACGACGTTGAGCCGCAGCCTGCTGAATCCGGATGGGTCGGTGCGTCTGGAGAGCGCAACGTCCCCCGGCCTGCCTTTGCAGGTAATCTGCTACGAGCGCGCCGACGGGCCGGGTTTCGGCGTTTCGGGCGCAGTCACACGGGCCCGCGGGATACGCGGCAGTTTTCCTGATGTGGATCTTATGCAGATTCCCATGTCGGCAGCCGTGAAGAAAGAGAAGCTCGTATACCTGCTCGATCCTGTGCGGGCCAGCCGCCGCCCTTTCGCGTTCAAGGTTGCCGACCGCGTGCTCCGCTCATTCGGCTTTCTGTTCGGGGTGAAGCATGAAGCGTTCGAATTGCCATATACCCCGCCATTCATGCGGAAGCACGACGGCTTGGTGCTGTCACTCGGCCAGTTCAACCAATGGGTCAGTGATCAGATTGCGGCCTCCGGTGTGGTGCAACTCTGGCCGGGCGTGCCGGTCGCTGAGCCGCTGATTGAAGGAAACGCCGTTGCCGGTGTGCGGCTTGCCGATCAGGGAACGGACCTTCAGGGGCGTCCCGAAGCAGGTTTCATGCCAGGCATGGACCTGCGCGCCGCGCTGACGGTGGTGGGCGACGGTCCGGTGGGAGCGGTCGGTCGCAAGATCGACGCGCAACTCGGAATGCCACAGGGTCATCAGTTCCACGAATGGGCGCTCGGCATGAAGATGGTGATCGAACTCCGCGAAGATAACGGGCTGGAGCCGGGCACGGTCTTGCACACCATTGGGTTCCCTGAGCCGGAAATTTTCGGGTTCCTCTATGTCCACCCTGGCAGGCTGGCTTCGGTTGGCATTTTTGTTCCGTCATGGTTTCGCAGTCCGGTCCGCACGGCATATCGCTACCTGCAACACTTCATGCTTCATCCATACCTGTGGCGTTATCTCGAGGGAGGAACCCTGAAGTCGTGGGGCGCCAAGTCGCTGCAGGAATCGGGCCGCCACGGCGAGCCTTTTCTGGCAGGCAACGGCTATGCCCGCATCGGTGAAGGGTCGGGAAGCACGAACCTACTGGCGGGATCGGGCGTGGATGAAGCCTGGACGACGGGCGTGCAACTGGCGGAAGCGGTCATCGAGTTGGCGGAGCAGAAGCGGGCTTTCACTCGTGAGAATCTTGAAGCCACCTACGTGCGCCGCCGCCGGGAGAGCTGGGTCGATGCGGAGTCGAAGATCGCGGCCGACGCGCGCAACGGGTTCCAGGAGGGCGTGTTCGCGGGTTTGATCGGTACGGCTGTCGCGGGCATGACCCGCGGGCATATCACACTAGCCTTGCGTCCAGCGCCCAGCCCGTTGCCCTCGCTGGAGGAGGTTTACGGATCGTGGATTTCGCCGGCCGAACTCAGGCAAATACAGGAGGAATGCGCCTCCAAGGGCACATCGCTGCACGACCGGATCATGGACCGTTGTGGTTGGCCGAAGATCCCGATGGATGGCAAGCTGCTTATCTCCCACCAGGATGCTCTGCTCATGGGCGGCAGTGTGCAGGCACCTCCTGGCTATGCGAATCACGTGAGCTTTCGCCGTACGGAACTCTGCCGCAGTTGTGAAACCAAGTTGTGTGTGGAAATGTGCTCGGGGCAGGCGATTACCCGAAGCGAAAATGGAGTGCCGGCTTTTGATCGTGAGAAGTGTGTGTATTGCGGCGCCTGCCTGTGGAATTGCGAGGCTAAGGGTGATGGTTCGCAGGGCAACATTGAATTCGGCGCCGGCGCGGGAGGACTGCACTCAGCGCTAAACTGATTGAACTCAATGACAGGACTCGAATGACAAACGGATATCACATCGTGGTGTGCGGCAGCATTGTTCCGGATCCGCTGCAAACTCTGGAGCCGACACAGACCCCAACCGGGCCGGCGCTGAAGAATGAAATGATGCTTCCCGCCGTGCTGGATCCCTGGGCAGCCCATGCCTTGTATGAAGCCGCCAACCTGGCGTCCAAAGTCACCGGCAGCAAAGTCCGGCTGGTGAGCGTGGGACCAAAAGCAAAACTCCAGCAAGTAATGATGACGATTGCCCAGAGAGTGAGCTTTGAACTGGTTGCGGTCGATTCGAGCGCTAGCGGTTTTGCCGATGCGGACGCCACGGCCGCGCTGCTGGCGGAAACAATTCAGGGCATCCCCGGTCTGGATCGCTCACGCTTGCTCGTGTTTGGCGGTTGGGAGTCGGCTTCGCGAGGCGCCGGGGCCACCATGCAACTGGTCGGAGAGCGGCTTGCGATCCTCGATCAGTTTCAAGGTGTCGACCAACTCAGTGTTCAACCCGACGGTTCTCTCGAGGTTCTGGAGCGGATCGAGGGTGGCCGTCATCAGGTTTCGGTCTGCCCGGGTCCGCCCGCTTTGTTCGGCTGGGCCACCGGGAATCTGCCGGAGCCACGCAACAATCCGCAGGTCGGGATGGCGAATATGCGCACGGTAATGCCTGCTCTGCAGCGGGCGAAGTCCGTGCCGCTGCCGGCTGGTGGATTGCACTACCTGAGCGCGAGCCCGCCGAAACAACAACGCCAGACTCGCGTGGTCAAGGACCTGTCGGCCGATCAGATTGCGCAGGAGATCGCGGAATGGATTGGCAAGTAGCTTTCAGAATTGTCATCGCGAGTAATCTGCAGTTTGCAAGAAAATACCGGAGACCAAGACTCAGATGTCACAAAGCATCCTATTTCTAGCTCACGTTTCCGAAGGTGGCAACGCGCTGCCCAAGGCATCGTATGAGGTTCTGGGCGCGGCTCTGGCGCTGACGAAACAGTTCGGTGCCCGCTTGGCCATCGGGCTGATCGGTTCCGATGTGACTGCCGCAGCTGAGACGATCGCTGGGTCCGGAGCCACTCGAATCCTGGCTGTGAGCGGACCTGATTTCGCTACTGCGCGCTACGCGAGCGATGCTGCCGCGGCGGAAGCACTCTGCCGGTCAGCGGAAGCCGGGCTGATTCTCGCGCCCGCCACTTCACGGTTCATGCGCGTTCTGGCGGGAGTCGCACATCGGCTGAACGGGTGTGTGGATACCCATGTCACCTCGCTGAAAGTCATCGACGGCCAACTGTGTGGGACGCGGTGGAACTATCGCCAGCGCATCGAAGGAGTCATTCGCCGCGATGCCCGGCCTTGGATCGTGTTGCTCGATTCCGGTTGTGAAACTGCATGGTCCGGCGCATCCAGATCGGCTCAGGTCGAACAGATTTCCGTGACCCTTCCGGAGGCGACCACCAGAACGGTGGTTACCGGAGTCCGGGCTCCGAAGAGCGACGCGCAAACTATCCGGCCCGACGCCGACTTGCTGTTTGTTGCGGGTGCCGGCTGGACCAAGAAGCAGGCCGACGGAAAGACCCACGTCGATCAGGCTGAAACACTGATTCTTGATTTCCTTCGTGCGTCGGGCGCATCGCTGGGTGGCAGCAAATCGCTGGTCGATCAAACGGGAGAGAGCCAGGCAGTGCTGCGCTTCATGACCCATCTGAACCAGATCGGCCAGACGGGATCGACGCCGCACCATCCCAAGGGGTTATCCATGTGTTGCCACGGCGAGGAGCCCCACGTCGTGGGCTGGCGGTTCATCAACGAGCGGCGCGCGGTCAATCTCGATCCCAACTGTGGATGGGCGCGAGGAAAAGCGGACGTGCTTTATATGGCCGATGCTTTTGAAGTGCTGGCGAAATTGAACTTTCTTCTCGCCCAGAGAAGCCCGGATAGGCCCGAAACAGTGCTTCAGGGAGCCTGATCGGCACGACATTCGGGCATCTTCGACGGGACTGGCAAGCAGGGTTTTGCAACTCCGGTCAGGGCTTATCACACCACCCTGTGAGCAGGTGTGAGAGATTGACCGGCGGAGCAGTTCTGCGAAGAGCTTTGAAGATCACTGACAAGGGGGTCGGGAACGATTCTAATCACAATCGGAGGAACAAAAACTGAATACCTCGAATTGGGCCCGGCTCCGCCAGGTACCAGGGTGCATGCTTCAGCCGCCACTCGGCGGCGAGAGCGCATCTTTCAGCCGCCGTTCGGCGGCAAGGGAGCCGGGCTTCTATGTTTCAACTCCCGCGTCCACGTGCGGCGGAATTAAGGGGCCGCGCGAAACAGGACGGGGGTGGCTGCTGCGCAGCGTTACGGACTTGTAATCTGCCACACGGTGCCATAGCCGCCTTTGGGCCCGCCGCTAGTGGTAGTGCCATAGAGGCTGCCAGCCGAGTCCAAAGTGACACCTCCGTAAGGATAGAATCCGTCGGCAGCCTTGTAGTTGAAGTCATGCAGGTCGGTGTAAGTGAAGCTGCCACCGGCTAGCCCAAAGACAGTGCCGTAACCGTACGCCCCTCCCAAGTCCGTGACTCCATAGACGTTCCCTGATGAGTCGACAGCCAGGTGACCGGCGTCTTCGTACGGCCAGTATCCATCGGCCCCGTTAAGCTGCAAAATCACGTTATTCGTGAACGTTTTGCCCGAGGGCTTCAATTGATATACGGTCCCGTAGTTATATTGGCCACAGCCAGATGTGGTACCGTAAAAATTTCCCGCTGAGTCGAAGACGACGCCGGAATACGGATAACACCCGTCGTTTCCTCCCTGGAAGGGATGGAGAATTGTCTCCTTATAACCCTGCCCCTTCTTGGCCGGCGGCGAAAGGTTGAATACGATACCATCGCGGACCCTGCCTCCGAAGTTGGTTGTCCCATAGATATTGCCCTTGCTATCGAGGGTGACTCCGGCGCCAGGATACCAGCCATCGACGCCGTTGTTCTTGAAATTATGCAGCACCTTCTTTGTCCAGACACCTTTATTGGCGCTGAGCTGGAAAACGGTTCCGCAGCCGAAGGTACATTTGCCGCTTCCGCCATTGTACGTCGTGCCATAGAGGTGCCCTTTTCCGTCCATTGCCAGGTCGCCATAGGGATAGGCTCCGTCGGTACCACCTTTGAAGGCATAGATCACACTCTCTGTGTAGGTGCCGCTCGAATTCGCCAATTCATAGATGACGCCAGCCCAATGTGCACCGTCAAGAGCGGTTACCCCATAGAGGTTGCCTGAGGAATCCATCAGCAAACCGCCATAGGGATCGCACCCATCCTTTGTGCCGCCGGCAAAGTTGTAAAGCGTAGTGTTGGTGTAGCTGCCTCCGCCGTTGTTCACCAACTCGTAAATCACCCCGCACTGGCTGGTGCCGCCCGTCTCGGTGGTACCGAATACGTTGCCCGAGCTGTCGACAAGAGGATCCCCCACCGGGGCGGAGCCGTTGGTATTGCTGAAGCTGGCGAGAATCAAATAGCTTTGGGCCCAAGCACCCGTTACCAGCAAGAGCAGGCACACGCAGGTCCCCAGTGCCACGGTTTGCGCGCAAACTGTCTGCTTTTGCATCGACTTGTCCTCCGCTGGTGAAGGATTGAGAAGGCTTTCTCCGAATAGTGCCTTGTTTCGCATACTACTGCCTTTCCGAGAGAGTTGTCTCTGGACGACGTTCAACGGGGGAGGTGAACCTACGCCGGGTAAGGATTATAACCCCGATTTGGCCCAGGGGATAGGGCTTGTACTCGTCCAGTGGATAGGTGACACTTTCATTCCTTTCGTTGAGATGAGAATTGGGACAAGAACTGGCGTGGGGTTAAGTAGCCCAAAGCCTGGTGAGGGCGGACGGTATTGTAGATGCGCTCCCAGTCGCTCAGCTCGCGGTTGAGCTTGTTCATTTCCAGGGAGCAAGGAGTGACCTGATAAAACTCCTCGGTGTGGGTGCGGTTGGTGAACTGGGCGGCGAACTCGCTGCCGCCGTCGACCTGCAGGGCGCGGATGGGGAACGGCATACGGTGCAACAGAGTTTCCAGGAACTGGGTGGCGTTGGCAGCGGTAGCGCGAGGGTGAGCTTGAATCACGTCCCAGCGCGAGATCACGTCGCGAGCGGTGAACTGTTTGAAGACCACGCCGGGCACCGGACGCACGTCCAGGGTATCCACCTGAACCAGATCGCCGGGGGCCGACACCGCGTACTGCTTGGGTTTGCGCACGGCATAGGGACGGGGCCGCAGCGCCCGGCGCGATCCTGGCACGCGGCGGGGTGGTGGCTCAATCCTGCCATGCTGTGTAAGATGAGTCAGAATCCGTCCCACCATCGAGGTCGAAATCGCCTGACCGTGCTGGCGCAGCAGCACCACCAGTTTGTCTTTGCCCCAGCGAGGAAACTGCAACCGCAACTGCAAAACCTTCTCTAATAAGGGAAACGACCAAGTCGGCAGCCGCCGGTGATGAGGACAATGACTACGCTCTTCCAGGCTGGTCAAATCCAGCGGGTCGTAGCGCCGTTGCCAGCGGTAAAAGGTTTGCCGCGCGATGCCAAAGTGACGGCAGGTCTGGGCCACGTTCTGATTCTGGCGATAGAAATCCATCCAGGCCAGGCGGACGCGGGCCGCCCGGCTCAGTTCCACGCCGGTGGTCGCCAGTCGTGCCGATCGGGGTGGTTTTCCGCTCTTAGCTTGCATCCTGACACTCTACCTGACAGTGTCACCAATCATTCTGAACGAGAACAACCGCGGGACCGGGTGCACAATGCCGGGGTTAGGTCGGTAGGAAATGGAGGGACAGGCAGGGATATGGTTGTTTTGACAGGGCCGGGCGATCGTCACGAATCGAGCTGATAGTGCCAGACGAACCACCTACGATGCTTGCACAGCCGGGATTCGGAGGTGGATCAGCCAAATCATCAAGCTCACCAGTGCGGCGCCATGCAGAACGAGATGGAACACTGCGAACAGCACGTGAGATTTAGATGACTTCGGTTTTGCCACGCAGTCCGGACGAGACTGCGACGTGGCGCAGCGCCCGGGATAGCAAGAAATAGAGAAGAAGAAGCGTGGGCGGGCCGAACATGAGCCAGGCGGACACGGCGTGTACTCCCGCCAGCCACAGGGTCGCGATGGCATGCGGCAGGTCGGCGTGGGCCATCGCCAGCATCTGCGCCAGCGACAACTGCAGCGGCGCCACGCGAAACAGCATCTCGCCGAGGCGGATGAACGGCATCAGAAAGACCAATTGCAAAGGATAGATCAAGTAGTTCACCAACTGAATGGCAGGGAGGTTCAGCCGGAAAATCAAGGCGGCGGCAGCACACAGGATGGTGGTTGAGCCGAGCACAGGGCAGATGCCCAGCACTATCCCGAAGGCAAGGCTCAGGGCAATCTTCTCGGGCGTGATCCCTTGGGTGAGAAGGGCGACGATGGGCCCAACCACACGGCGATAGAAGAACCCGTGTTTCATCATGTGGTCCTGGCCACTCTTTGTGGCTCTCGCAGAGCTGCAAAGCCAGTGCTCGGCCTCCTGATCGAATCAGAGGCCGCCGATGGAGCCGTTGTCTGCAGCAGGAATCCCAGCCAAGTAAGGATACGACAACCTCAACGAAGCTTGGATGAGAATGGCCCTGTTCAATAGTATTCGCCCTGATTCGGTAGGCCGGCAGGGTGAGATAACTTTGTCGGCTGGCTGCGAGCATTTCCCGCGATGAACGCGTCGGCTAACGACGGCGATACATGGCGGCTAAGGTGCCCCGCACCGCTGGCAGATCGTGCAGTTTGTCCGTGACAGTTTCCAGCTAGGCGCCGAAATAACGAGCGATTGCCCCGTGGGTTGAGGGTTCCGGCGATGCAAACGGGATTTGCGGTCCGGCGGAGATCAGGCTCTTCGCCCCAAACTGGTCCGTCATCCTGCCCTGCTTGCCGCCCAGCAGACTGGGTGAAGCCTGCGGCTCCTCGAACGCAGGCAACATTCCTACGGCTTGATTCTTGCCGCCATGCTTGGCCTCATACAAGGCGCAGTCAGCAAGACGCAATACCTCCGAATAGCCGACCGCTCCCGGGTCGTTGACAAACCACGGGAACACGGCCCAGCCGATCGAGCAACTCTGGAAAATCGGCACGCCCGGGAGCAGATCAAAAGGTTCGCCGGCAACATTTCTTAGGATACGGTCAGCCAGCGTAGCAGCATCGTGCCGGTTGCTGTTGCGTGACACGACCAGGAACTCATCTCCTCCCCAACGAATCAGAACATCGGAGTGGCGGATGGCGGAACTGATCCGGCTCGCCATTTCGACCAGCAGTTTGTCGCCCACATCATGGCCGTACCGGTCATTGACGTCTTTGAAGGAATCCGCGTCCACCACATAAAAAATGAGGTCCCGATTACGCTTGGCCCCTGAGGCTGTGTGCGGGAAATACGAGCGGATGGCTTGACGGACATCGGTTTCGATGGTATTGGTGAAGAATCTCCGATTTCTGGCCCCGGTCAGCAGATCGGTCAAAGAGTCTTCGCGAAGCTCCTGGTTCACGCGAGCCAGTTCCTTATCCAGCAGGAACTGCTTGATCCAAACCAGTACGCCCATCACCACCATGGTTGTCAGCGTCAGCAGCAGCCGGAAGCTTTTCACGCGGTCTGGAGCGGGGCTCCACAACACGCTCCAGGCCGCCATCGCAGGCAGAGAAGGCAGGGTGAGCATCGCCGCGGTGGAAATCCACGACTTTCGTGTCGCAGCAATCTGTCTGGGCACACTGAGCGGCATCAATCTGTGAGCGAGGATCCCGCTCCAGGCAAACCATGCCATGGCGCTGAGCAGTGGCAGGTCATACCAGCTCCCCGTGAAATACTTCCCTGCATTGATGGCCAGCCCAATCGCAGTCGACGCAAAAGAGTACAGAATGCTGGCGCCCAGAATGTGTCCGAAGATCTTCCGCCATGCGCCTTTACTTTGCTTCCACACTTTGGCCGCAGCGACCACGACGACCAGCTGTTCCAGCGAATAAGCCAAGTCGAAGCTGGTGCCGTAATTCGATGAGTCGAACCACACATACTGCCAGGGAATCACGATGAAACAATAGAGGTAGAGCCACCAAACCAACATCAATATGAAATCCAGCTTGCCGGGATGGATCACCTGTTGTTCTTCACGATCCGGCCGCACCGCCAGAGCTCCCATGATTGGGACCAAGTGCAGAAAGAATAGGACATCTCCCACGAAGGGATCAGGAACATTATGGCGAAGGACCACTTCGAAATAGGTCCATAGGGCTTGTGCACAGAACCACAGCCCGGCTGCCACCGACATGAGTGCCCAGAAGAGCCGGGCCCCGGTTTCGCTGGCCTTGGTGTTGCGGAGGAAGGCAGTCAGTAAAAGTAGCAGCAACAAACACTGTGTGATGTCGCCGGATGCGGTCAGTAGGAAGCGGCGGGGGACGAAAATGGAGAAAGCAGCGTTCGGCAGCAACGCCAGGCACACTAATAGCGCGCCCATCTGGCGCAAACTAAGTTGGCGAACCACGGGGCAATCTTAGATTGCGGACTGGCGCAGTGACTCGTTACGGAGGTCTTGGGTCATCGGTACCACAGGTACGACCCGCAGCGGACGCCGCGTTAGACTCAGGACGGCGGCAAGGCTGACCAGAAGTGCGTGGCATCACCTAAGTTGTATGTTGTGGTCGCCGCGGACGATGGTTGTGTTTGGGTAATAGTGGCTCAGGATTTGGCGGAGGGTTGCGCCCTGTTCCGCCATCGCCTTGGCTCCGGATTGACACATCCCGATGCCATGTCCCTGGCCGTTCCCGTCCAGCACCACGTGGTCGATTTCTTTTTGCAGAGTGAATGTATTGCTCGGAACAGCCCTCCAGCCTAACCGGCGGTCGATTCGCAGGCGCCCGGACTCATCGGAACTACGCAGAGCCGAGGCGTCCTGTGCGGAAAGTTGACTTTGCCAGCGCGATGGGTGCTGGCGGCAATATTTACAATCCACGGAGTAGTAAGGATAGTGAGCGGCGGGGAGTCCGAGTTGGGATGGCGTGCGGGTGCTGCCGCTGCAAGCGCGGGTGTACATCGCAGCGAATGGTTGAGATTCGTAGACCATTACCAGGCCGCGGGTGGCGGAGGTGGCATGGGACGCGGCGCTGTCCGGCGCGGGAGGCTCACGGAGAAACTGGCAGTGGGTCGTGTCGCAAAAGTCGAATTCCTGGTGGCGGCCTTTACCGGCAACAAGAAATGAACGAGTGGCAACGGCCTGCGCTTTCAGGGCTTCCAGAGGTGTGCCCGGCATGCTTTCCGCGGCGACGACAGAAGCCACAGCGATTTCAATATCCATCTTCACAACCGCACTCAGAGATCGGGCGGTTGGTCTCACTTCGAGTGTTCCCCGGTAATGGCGAGTAAGTTTGCCGGGAACCGCAAGTTGGAAATCGACCGGCTCGTTGTCCCGGCCGGTGACGGTGAACTGGGGCGTTCGAACAACGAGCGTTTTTGTCTGAAGAAGAACGCTACCGCCGGAAACATGGATGTCCACGACGTCGACACCGGAGCTTTTTTCAAGCACGAAGGATTCCTGTGCAGCGTGGACAACGAGAGCGGAACCAGTAAGAGCGCTCAAGGTGAGTTGACGAGGATGAAACAGGCCGAGGACGCCGATGCGGACGTCTTGGGCACAGGCAATGGAACCTGCCAACATCAGGACAAGCAACTCGAAGGCGGTTTTGATTCGCATGGGCGGTTACTCCTCAATGCGGCGCAACATTTCGCCGGCAGTCCCGGCGGCTTGGGCCCCGGGGACCCCGTGAACGCGAACCATGAGCAGAATTCGCGGTTGGTCGGCTGGCTCCATGACGATGGTGAAACCATCGCCGGGAGCGTGCTGGTGGTGAGTGCACGCCGCAGTACCGGTTTTGACGAGCGCATCGGGGAATCGGAGAAGCCGATCGACGGCAGAGCCCGTTCCATGTCGCGCCGACTGTGCCATTCCTGCAAGAACCTGGCGTGCGCCGGGCTGGTCGCGCCAACGGGCCAATTCCAAGTAGGCGTGAGCCATACTCAACGGCGAGATCGACCACTGGTTGCCAAGACCGGCAAGTGCCGGCCCGGAGATGGTCGCGCCCGGAGGCCGCAGGCCGAAGCGTGCTGCAGTCGGAGCGATTTCAGCAGCCGTCATGTTGGCGGTGAGCATCCGGAAATATGAGTTGCAGGAGTATGCGATCGCGGAGGTGAGATCGACACCGCCATGGCCGCGTGGAAGCCAGCAACCGCTAGCGGTGCCACGACAGATGTGGGCAGGATACACAAATCCGTGCAGCTCGCCGTAGGCTAGAGCGGTAAATGGCTTCACCAGGGAACCGAGAGGAATTGGCGTTTCAGGGTTCTCCCAGCGGGAGGCGAGGACCGTCCCGGTTGGCGCGTCGAGCAAGAGAAATGAAACCTTGTTGCTCGGGAATTCGCGAGTTAAAAGCCGGGCAGTTGATTGTGCAAACAGCGAAGTTTCAAGACGGCTCAGACGTTCCAGCGAGGAATCCGCGCTGTGCCCGGTTGGGGGCAACCCGCCGAGCAGGCCGACTAGCAGGACAAGCGCGAAGTTCCTCATTGCGACCAATCGTAAGTTACCGTCTGCAGGATTTTACCTCCGTCCGCGCGAACCACAATCTTCTCCGCTGAAACGCCAGCCAGAGCCGTGCTGAAGCTGGCGATGTTCTCAGAGAAAAATTGTGTCTGCCGTTCATTATCGGGAACGTTGGGTTGCGCCAGGTTGGGGCGATCGACCACGCCTGCAAAGCGGCCGAAGTTAGCCCGTTCGCGTCCATGGTTGAAAGCGGCCAAGAACACGACCGGTTTCAGATCTTGGTGGCGGTTGAAGTTGGAAAGCATAGCCTCGATCGAAGCGGAATCATCAGCCACCAGTAGATACCTGCCATGAACGGAGGCTACCAGCGGCCATAAACCATCGAGTTCCTGGTATCCGGATTTCTGCTGCCAGCCGACGCCGAGCCGGCTAGCAGTCAACTCAGGGCGAACAAAGTCTGCGAGCACAGTTTGAACTCTGGTCTCGCCCCAATCCGAGGCTGCAACCAGAACAATTGCGGAGTGAATTCTGACGAAAACCCCAGCCTTGTCTGGTTCGGTGGATTGCACCTGCAGTGAGGCGAGAATGGAAGCGTTGCCGAGGAGTTCCTTCAAGGCCGCCGAACTCGACGGAGCGGCGTTGCGCTGCGCTGGAGTTTGATCGATTCGCGTCTCCAGGTCGGCACCGGCACCAGTTTCTCCGGAAGTGAGTTGCACCTGAGGGGCAATTTGCGACGGAGGCGAGGCGCCAAGGTGTGGCGCGAGAAGTTTGGTTGCAAGCAGGTCGAAGCAGGAGTCGGTGGAGGGATTTGCCCGCGCCTCATAGACGCCCGCGCCTTCCGGCACCAGGCGTACCAGGTCGGCCGCGGCCGCTTCTCCTCCGGCGGACGACTCTTCCGCCGCCGCAGACTTCTTCAGCAGGACACGCTCTTCCCGGTATTGCTTGCTGGAGCGGAACAAGTCGGAAACTGCGGCGGAGTACTGCCCCATGTCCGTAATATTCTGCTGGACCCAGTAGGTGCGGAAGTAGGGACTCGGCACGACCTTCTCAAGGTTCAATACCATTCGAAGATCGCCCGCAGTCCCTGCCGAGGCGACCGATTGCGACCACCACGGCTCAGCTTCGACGGTGCGATCTTTGCCGCCAGACATGAGTTGCAGCGCTCCCGCCATCAGGTCCTCGCGTGTTGCCAACAAAAGGTAGTCACCGGAAATCGCGAAGGCCACCTCCTTCTGCGACTCCGGATCACGACGCAAATAGAAATTGACCCCAGCAACGCTGCGCGGCTCGAACTTCGCCCGGGTTTGCCAGAGCATGGTCTGCGTGGATTTCGCCGAGGGTAGGTGCGTAATGTAAAGGAACTGCAAGTTGCCGATGTCGTAAAGAGCGAGAACGGTATGGGTCCCCGCAACTTGGGAAAGGAAATTCATGTCCGGAGGAAGTCCGGCAGCGCTGGCAAATTGATCGCTGGCGCCTTTTAGGCGAAGAAACAGGCGCGAACGGGAAAAGACTTGATAGTTACTGCTGTCGAGCCATTGCTTTTTCTCCGCAGACGAATTCCAGTCCGCGAGCAATGAAGACAAATCTCTGCCCTCCAGATAAACAAGCGGGCCCGCCGGAACACTCCCGGAGAGCGATTGTTCAGACCCAGACGTGGCTTGGAAGGTGGCCCAGCCGATTCCGGCACACACCAAAGCGACAAGCAGGCAGACGGCGATGCGCTTCATGGTTTCACGCCTCCTTTCGTGTTCGCGTTTCCAGCCGCGGTAGCTCGCGCCAAAAGCCGCGGTCGAACCACCCGATCCTGTTCCAGCGCTTCGTGCAGAAGCGGCTGGCGGGCAGCGTTTTGGTGCTGAATTCGCAAAGTTGCCCTCAGGTCCACGAGTTTGTGGGTCAGTTCCCTGCGGGTTGCGGGTGAACTCTCCAAACGACGCGCGACTTCGAAATACGATACGGCGTCGGAAAGCCGATTGAGGCGAGTCATGGTATCGCCGATCATGTAGGCCACTCGCGCTTGCTGGACGCGTGAGAGTTTGAGAGCAGCAGCGGCGGAAGGATTAGGCTCGCCGTTGTTGTCTTCTTCGTCAGCGTCGGAGCTGATAATTTCTTCCTCTTCGGCACCGGTTCTAGAGGTGTAGGTGCGGAGGAATTGCATCTGGAAAAGAGGTTCCAGGACTCCGACAGCAAACTCGTTTGACTGTGCGCTCACTGAGGCCTGGAACAGGGGAATGCGAGCTTCGTTGCGGCGTGGGAAGTCAATGACACAGTGGCTGAGAAGCTGGATCTTGGTTTGGGCGTCAGCTGCGTTTTGTGCCAGCTTGATGCGAGCGTCATAAAAGTAGAATTGGTCCGCAGTGCTGGCCGAGATGACCGCAGGGTTGGCAGCAAGCAGGTTCAGTTCCCTGCTCCCGAGGTCGGAGTGAGGCCGGCCGGCAAGCTCTAGCGCAGCCTTGGTGCGGAGATCGTACGAAGCATTCGATCCTGATGCGACGGATGCAAGTGCATCCTGGGCCGCAGCGGCATCTTGTCCTGTGGCCAGTTTAGCTTTAGCCAAGCGCAAACGGTAGGAGGAATCCCACGGCGCTGACTTGACAAGCTGATCAAGAAACTCGATGGCTTCCGCGTTCTGACCCGTCTTTTCCAACAACGCCGCTGCTGGATCCAGGTTCTCGAAAGGGTTTCCGACAACCACAACTAAGCGGCGCAGCAGATCGAGGGCCCCAGGCGTGTCTCCCGACACGATGCGGATCTCGGCTAAGCCAAGAAAGTTGGCGGCGACAAGCTGATGCTCTTCGATTTCGCGCGCGAAAACGAGTTCCAGGATTTTCCGCGCGGATGGCTTGTCCCCGGCCTCAAAAAACTGGCGAGCGGTTGCGCGAAGGATGTCGGGCGTGGGGGTGCCCTGAGGATCGGAGCGGTACCGGGTAATTTTGGAGTCTAGCGTGCCGAGTTGCGCCGCAACCCGGAGATCAAGCGGGACTAGGGCAGCAGCCTGCGCCTCGCGGGTCTCTTTGGGCAACGCAGCGATGGTAGCGGATGCTTGCGAGTACTGTCTGGTGCGAACCAAGTACTGGATCCAGCGCACCTGCCAGGAGTTAAGGTCCTGCTGGGCGTTGTCGCGCTCGATTCCCGTGAGTTTGCTGACGGACTCCTGCTTCGATTCGAGAACACGCTGATAAATCGGAGCATGCTGCGCCAGTGGTATCCAGGAGGCGTCTGCAATATCGGCAAGAATCATGGTGGGATCGTGCGCTGCAGCGGAAAGATCCAGCAGCCAAGCGGTTGCGGTCGCGAGGTCGCCCGCAGCGGCGTACGCCGAGTGCAGCAGGGCGTTCGATCGGTAGTTGCCATTGTGCCGAAGATAAGCACGCACGATCGCATCGGCATCGGGTTTCAACTCGGAAAAGAGGTGGCGGGCACCGAGCTGATCGCAAGTGCGTCCGAAGTCTGCCCAAAACGTTTCGGGCACTCGAGCGCTGTTGATCTGTCCGGAAAGCACGGCGAAAGCCTGCTTCCATTGGGCTAGCGCCGCGGCGTGGTCGCCTTGCTTGTAATAGGCGAGTGCCAGGCTGTCATAAACATCGGGGCGGTTGGGAAAGAGTTCGAGCGTGTGATTGTAATCGAAGATGGCGCGCGGCTCGTCGCCGGCGTCAGCGTAGTAGTCGGCCAAAGTCAGATATCCGGAGGAAGTGGCGGGGCTTTGCTCCAGGATGGCAGGCAAGTAATCCTCAGGATTGCCTTGCTTCGTCGTCCCCAGGTATTCACCGTAGCGCGAGCCGTAATAGAACCAGACGTCGCCAGCGAGCTGCTGTGAGCGGTCGACCGGCTTGGCGAGGCGCTCGCCGATGGTGCTGTCACCGAGAACGCCCAGGAAGGCATTGCGAACATCGGCGGCAGGCTCGGCAAAGTAGAGTCCAACGAGTGCGTGGTAGGAGTTGTTCCACACCAGCGGTCGCGGACGGCTCCGGGCTTGCACCACGGCGTGTGACCAGATGGGACTGGCGTTGGCAACAACATATTCAGCGGCCTCCTCTCCAGTCGGGCTCCAAGTCGAAGCGATTCGGACCAGTTCGGTAGGCTGGCGCGCCAGAAGCAATTCGAAAAGCCGCTGCTGGCGAGCGTTGTCGAGGTGCTCGGCAGAAACGGTTGAGAGCACGCGCATCTCATTCGATGGGTCGCCAGCGGAGCGGTAGGCATCGGCGACGGCCAGCAAGGCCGCGTCGCGCCGGCTAAAGCCGGGGCTGATGGCGCTCGCGAACTGTTCCATCTGCCACCCGAGTTCGGCGAAGCGGCTGCGGCGGCGCTGCAGATCGACGAAGGGTTGCATGCTGGCATAGGGATTCTGGGAGTGCGCCTGCTGCATCATCAAGTCGAACCGCCAACGAGCTTCCTGGTCGGCTATGGCGGCGCTCTGTGCCAATGGAATCGCAAATCTCTCGACATCGGCGAAATTCATACCGGCACGCTTGGATTCAGCGAAGTGGGCAAAGGCGAGTCTCTCTTCGGGTGTGAAGTAGGTATTGACGGCATTCCCCATTTCCTGCAGGGCGGCGGACATGCCTTCGCGGGCAGCTTCCACGCGCATCTGACGAGTTCGCGCGCGCCATTGCCCGTCGGTCACGGCAGCGATTCCCTGCTTTGCAACCTGCTCCTTGAGCACCGGCAGATTCGACGAGGCATCCTCCAAGGCGCTTTGCATGGCGGAGTAGGCTTTCTCGTGCTGACGCAGGCGGGTCAGGATGCGCACGTAGATTCTTGCCCCACCATGATGCCCGGGTTCCGCCAGCAGATCAGGGCCGGCGGTCTGGATTCCCTGCTCGGCGAAGGTTCGAGCCGGTGTGAGCATGTCCCAGGATTCGAGCCGTCGCGCTACCTCAAAATAGTTGGCGGCGTTTTCCGGACGGCCGTCGATCAGCGCGGTCTTGAGGGCAGCGACCGCTTCATTTATTTTGCCCTGGCGGGCCCGGACCGTCGCGACCTTCTCCATCCATTGGGGATCTTTGTAGGCGAGTTGATAGATGCGTTCATAGTCGGAAGCCGCGTCGTCGAAGCGCATCAATCGCTCTTCGAGGTCGGCGCGGGCTGTGTAAAGGTCAACGCGGTCCGGGCGAACAGCAATGGACTTGCCGTAGGTTTCGATCGCGGCCGGATAGTTTTCGAGATTCGTTTGGATGCGGGCCAGCACCATGGACCAGCGATAGTCGCGCGGGGATTGGGCCACCGTCTTGACGTAGAAATCGACCAGTTGCTGCTGCCTCTGGTAACGCAGCGCGTACAGGCTGGCCTCGGTGACCAGCGTGTCATCTTCCGGGAAATTGTTGATGAGTTCGATGTACTGATCGACGGCTCCGGCGTAGTCGTTCAAGCGAGCAAGAGCTGGAATCAGACCGCGACGCAAAGTCGCAATCTGTGCCTTGCGGACGTCCGCCGGCAGAGATGAATTGCGGAATAAAGCAATTTTGTCAACGTAGAACTGCTGGAGGCCATGGTTGTCGCCGGCCTGAGCATAGGTGTCCGCCATTGCGGCAAGGTATTCTCCGTTATAGGGAAAATCCTTCAAAAGCTGGGCGAGCAGGTCGCGTGCCTGCTGGAATTGCTTCGCTTCCGTCGATTTGCGTGCGGCTTCATACGTGAACTGCTTGCTTAATTCGGGATAGGCGTCTTTGGAGGCTTGCAGCAGCACGGAAATTGTTTGCGAATCCATCTTGACACGCCAGTAGAAATCAACCGTTGAGCGGACCACGCCAAGAATCTTGGGATTCTCGCGATACAGCGCTTCGACGTTTTTCTGGGCGGAAGAAAAGTCCTTCCGGCCTTCATACAGCCGGACCAGCGAGTAGCGCAGCTGCAGCCGACTGACCGGGTCAGTGGTAAGCACGGCCTGCCGTTCCAGCGCATGCTGGCGGACCGTTTCCAGCGACTTCTGCTGCGCCAGGGTTTCGATGTCCTCCGCTTGCTCAATCGACGTGGTACCGCTGGCAGCGGCATCCAGGAACGCCTCCATTTCTTGCTTGCGTCCTTGAGCCTCCAGAATCTTTACGCGAAGATAAACTGCCGGCATAGATGGGTTGGGAGGCTCGGCAATCTTAGCGGTGTTCTGCTCGACCACATCGCGGAGATTGGGACGACGTGCGAGTTCGAGGAGCCGGAGTTCGGCAGGCGAGTCTGGAGAACCGCCAAGCGAACCTTTCACGTATTCCTGAATGGCACGAGGATAGTCACGCTTGTTCTCATAGATCGCTCCCGCTTCATACGCGTAGAGACTCGGATTGCTCAGCCGATCGCGGCCCTGGTTCAGCAGACGCAGCGCATTATCGAAATCATAGTAGTCCCAATAGATCGTGGCCGCTTCGAGGTATCCGTCGGATTGGCCGGGCGACACCTTTGGAATGCGCTCCCAGTATGGCGCGGCTTGAGCAAACCAGTCGCGGTCGGCGTAGATGTCTCCAATTCGGGCCAGAGCCTGGGTATCGCCCGGATCGGCCTGGAGCAGGTGATCCTCGATCTTGGCAGCGACTGCTGTGTCGGCCGGGTCGAAATAGGCTAACGAACGATAAACGGAAGAAGCAGTGTGGGCGATCTCGTCCTCGGCAGGGTACTGGCTGGCAAGCGACTTGAGGACGGGTGCGCTCTCTTCGTAGTGCGACCGCCAGAGGTTGGCGTTGGCGAGGAAATCGGCGGCGGCTGGATTACTCTCCCAACTGCTGGCATCGGGCGCGCTCTGCTGTAGAGCGCTCAACTCCGCTTCCAGCTTCCCCGTGCGCGAAAGGTATTCAAAGAACTGGTTACGCAGAACGGTCTGTTCAAACCAGTGCTGTCGGAGCAACGTTTCCCAGGCAGCTTCATCGCGGGTTTCGTACCGCAGGTATGCCGAAAGAAGATTGTGAATGAACACCGGGTTGTGCGGGAAACGCCGATTGGCATACTGATTCAGCCGCAGGTACAGCACGGCACTGCTCCCGTTGACATTGCTGAAGTAGCGTTCGAGGTCGCTGCCATTGAAAGTCTTGACGGCTTCTTGGGTCAACTGCTCGAATTCGGAGTTCCTCTTATAGCGCAGGTAAAAGCGCGCGAGCTTGTCATACCAGGAACGATCGGGGAAACGGCCGATCGCACGACGGTACACTTCTTCCTGTTGTGTACCTAGGCGGTTCTGGTCGAGAAACACCGCGAGCCGTTCATAAAGTCCAGGATCATCGGGATTGCGGTCGATTTCGCGGCGAAGTACGCCGAGCGCTTGAGGGGTTTGTTTCATCTCCACCAGCCGAGCCAGATATCGCTCCAAGACTCGGGCATATTCCGGCGACCTCGCGCCACTTTGCTTGGCAGGCGCGTTGGTTGAGTTGATCTGAAACGCCTGGCTAGGCTGACGCTGCGAGACGGAATTGCTTTCCGGAGTTTCGATTTCTTGCTCGTCCCCTCCGTCCTGTTCTGATTCCGCCTCCGTGCTGGCTGCGTAGTTGGTTGCCGCCTCAGCGCCCTCCGCTACTGATCCAATTGGCACATTGTGCGCCTTGCCCGCGAGTTCCTGAAGAACGGAATCATAGATGGCGAATTCGCTCGCGGTATCGGCTTTGCGGGAGTAGGCGTCCGCCATGAGCAAAGCGACGGCAGTGCGTTGCGAAGCATTCGGGAAACTCGCCAGGAACTCACGTCCGCCTTGGAGTACGGCGTTGCTCTCACCTGCTCCGGCATAGAACTCAAGGAGTTGAGCATGAAGTTCGGGGCGACGAGCGGAGTTGGGAAATTTCGTGTCCAGCAAGGCCAGCAATTCCGCAGCACGAGAACGATGGAAGTACGGAACGGCATGTTGTTCTTCCTCGGAGTACTGCGATGCTGGTTGCGTGGTGTTCAGGATCAAAGAAAGGATTCCATTCAGATATCCGGGTCCCTGGTCCATGGTGGCGATATCGCGGTACATGGAGAGCTCGCCGGAACCCAGACGAATTGGGGTCTCCGGCGCGGTCAGCAAAAGGCTCGTGAGACCCGCCACAGCCCGCTCCGGCGCGTCCGGCGTTCCTTTGTCGTTATACAGAGCGAAGTAATAACGCGCCGACTCAGGATAGGCATGGACGTCTTCGAGCAGACGGGCGCAAACGTAGAGCTCCTGCGAACTCCAGACTGACTTGGATGCTTCTTTGTGGAGGCGCAAGTTGGCGATAGCTTGCTCGGCCGCATCGAGCTTGCCTTGCTGCTGGTAGTAGTAGAAGAGCCTCGCCGTCGCGCGCAGGTCTTCCGGATTCGCGTTGAGCGCAGCGCGAGCTTGGTCGAGAAACTTGCGAAGACTTTGCGTTTCCCGCAACAGGTCGAAATAGCTTTTGACCAGTTCCGGGTCCCACAGCGGCTGGAAGCTTTGCTCGTAAACCGCCAACCCTTCCCGAATCGATCCCTGACGGTATTCAACCATGGCTTTTGCCTTCACTGGGAAGACCTGGTCGTTGGGAAATTGCTTGTTATAGTCAGCAATCAGTTGTCGCGCGGAAGCCCATTCCCTTTCGGAGACGAGAAACCGGAGGAAACGCGCGTATAGGGATTGCTCCTGGGGATAGCGCGCGATCCAGGCGCGGTACTGGGCAATGGGAAAGTCTTTCTGCAAGCCTTGAGCCTGTATGATTCCGAAGATACGCTCGAACGCCTGCCAGGAGTGCTGCTGTGCGGAAGGCGTGAGTTTTTCGGCGGCTGCCGGCGGCAGGTTGGCGACCACGGACAGAGTGCTGATCTCATCCGCCGGGCGTAACCGGCGGTGGTAGAAATCGGCAAGAGCGAGTTGCGCGCTGACCCTATCGGCAGAATTGCTGACGTACGATTTCCAATCGGATTCGGCAGCGGCGAAGTCGAGTTGCTGTTCATCTTCGAGGGCGCGCAGAGAGTACAGCTCAGCATTTCGCGGTTCAGATTTGATGAGGTCTCCGAGAGCGGGGCGTGTCTCGCGTGGAGGCCGGCGAAACAGCACGCCGCCGCCCGGCAGCGACATCATGCGAAAAAAGGCGGTCTCGATGGCGCTGTCACCCTCGATGTTGCGAATCCACGACGGCAATTCAGCGATTGCTGAAAATGTCCCGCCGGTAGCCAGGACGAACACGACGGCGCGCATCAGCCAGTGAACCCGCCTGGTCGATGAATTAAGGAAGCACTTCAATCTGCACCTCCTGTGTTCCGATGTTGTGAGCAATGTCTTCCGCGATCACGGTGAGCTTGTAGGAGCCGGGGATGGTTTCATTGGGAATGAACAACGACCCGGTATTGGCGGAGGCCTTCGCATCCCAGCGGAGCGCGACCGGCAGCGTGCCTTCCATGCGTGCCACCAAAGTGCGGGTGCTCTCCGAAGCCTCAACCTTCAGGTCGATAGCCTGGCCGCGCTGGAAGCGTTTTCGATTGAGTGTCACCTGTACGACCGGCGGCTTGCTGGCGATCACGAATGTCTTGGCCTCGCGATACGTATGCCCGAGGCGGTCCCGCAGGATCAGGCGCACGGTGTAGGTGCCATCCTGCATATCGGAGGGGGCAAGAAAACGAGTCTGCCAGATATCTTCCGAGGAAAGATAGCGCAGCGGTTGCACTAAGCCGAACGGGAACAGTGCTACAACGGAAGCGATGGATTCGTCGGTCTTGACGCGCAGAATGGGATCGCCCGGCCGGATGACGCGCGGCCGGAGCAAAGCGTGTGGAACGGCGAGAAACGACGTGTACGGCGTGACGAACTTGTACTGGCGGGCCAGGCGGATGATCTCGTCGACGGTAGCCTGGTCCTCGCCGTCGCGCTCGATCTTTTCGAGCAGGGCATCGACGCGAGCCCGCGCCCAGAGTCGCGGAAGTTGCGGATGGTCGAAGGATTCGCGCGGGAAGTTGACCTGGCTGGCCATTTCCACGGGAGATCCGTCGCGGACACCATGCACCTTGAAGCTGACCTTTTCCTGCGCTGCCGGGTAGCGCCCCACCCAGGTGGCCAACGAACCGGAGAACGTAGCATCCTGAAGCGGGTAAGCACTGTCTGCAGCAGCCTCCGGCGCTATCGAAAGCTGCAACTGGCCGATGGGACTGCGTCCAATCTTGGAGAGGAAAGAATTCAGTTTGAAATCCGTGGGCTCGGTGGAGAGCACATGCTCGAGCAGTCCATCCTGGCGAGCCAGCATGCGCAGCAGTGGCAGATTGGCATCGTCACCGACAGCCAAGATGTAAGTCCGAGGGCGCTGGGTTTCGGGGAGTTGCTTCCAGGCCGATGCGTACCATGCCACCAGCTTGTCGTTCTGGATGGGGCCACGAGTCGCGCCACCGTCGCTAAGAATGACCAAATAGCTGTTGCTCGCGCCAAGGGCCGCGGCTTGCTGCAGTCCGGCCTGTAGCGCGCGCTGAATGTCCGTGCCTCCACGCAAGCGGCTGGCGCGAACGAAGTCAATCGCATGCTGGATGCCGCCGGCATCTGCCGAGCTCAACGGCAGCACCTGCGTCTCCGTGTTGAATAGCACCAGACTGAAGTGGTCAGTCGGCCGCAGACTTCGCAGCAGAGTTTCGAATGCCTGATAGCTGCGTTCCAGTTTCTCCCATTGCATGGATAGAGAGGTATCGAATAGCACGATGACAGTCTTGGGAACTCCGCTCGCAGCGTTCCCGTCTGGCGCCGAGTTCTTCCCAAAACCAAGCAGTGCTTCGGCTTCAAAGAAACCCGGCTCATTGGTGCTGCGCAGAGGAGCAGTCTCGCCCGGAGAAGGCTGGCCGCTGGCAGGGTTCCGGAAGGTCAGAACCTGCAACGTGTCCGACGCCGCTGGATCCAGATCGTACGTGACTGAGAAATCTTCCCCAAGATTTACGTTTCGTCCTTCAAAGTGGCCTTGCACCAGGTGCGGTGTGTTCTGGTCGAGTTGCAGAGGAAAGGTCTTGGCAGGTGCTTGAAAGTTGCGAATGGCATGCGCCGAGCGCAGTTCGAAATTGATCCGTAAATATCGGGCGGACTGCACGTGGTAGGCGTCCGGCCGCAACGGAATCGCGAAATAGGATTTGAGATTCTCTACGGGAATGAACTCGTGATACTCAATCTCCAGGCGCTTGGTAGCGTATGCCGCAATAGGCACAATACGGGCGCTGAAGATCGAGCTGCGCTTGGCCTCTTCGGAGCCACGTTCGCCCATTTGCAACAAGCCGGGATCGATGGCCTGTTGCTTGAGCTGGTTGTAGATTTCCTCGGCACGCTTGCGCTCAAGAATGACTGCGGGAATCCGGGTTGGGCCGTCCCAGGTAGCGAAATCGGAGATGGTAGCGTGGCTGGGAAGCGCGAAAATGTAGTTCCCTTCCTCAATCGAGACGGTGTGGTTGGCAAAGACCTGGCGCACGAAGATGCGGGCATCCCCGTTGTCGATGCGGACGGTGATCTCCATTTCCTCGAGCGAGAGGATCGCGGGATCAGGCTGCTGCTTGTCGCGCGGGATAAGCACTCCCGCATCGCCGACCAGTGGCGCCGAGGTCAGAAGCGAGATAAGAACCGACAAGACCAAGTTTTTCATGAGTGCAGTTTCTGCTCTGGTATGCGGACCAGACCGTTGTCAGTACCGATGTAGATATAGCCATTGCCGGCTGCGAGGGCGGTCACGTTCGACGACGGCAGACCGTCCCGGATGACCGACCAGCGCCCGGACTGCCGATCGTAGAGATACAAGCCCTTCCCCAGAGTGCCCGCCAGGACGTAGTTCGGGGTCACCAGCATGGCATTTGGGTTCACTTCGAACTGGCCGGAGGCGTTCTCGAAGGAATGAAAGTGCCCCGCGCCATCCAGGCCCAGAATGCCCGCTCCGTAGGTGCCGACCATCCATTCCTGGCCAACCCGGACGACCGCGGTGATCCAGTTGTGCTTCAGGTTGGAGGTCGTTGTCGTGTAGTTGGCCTGGACTTCGCCCTTGTCCAGGACCGAAATGCCGCCGAGCGTGCCGGCGAGGAGTTGGTCACCGGAAACGCCCAGCGCGTAAACGTGGTTGTTCACCAGTCCGTGAAAGGCATACATGCTACGGGCGCCGCTGGCATCGAGGAATGTCAGGCCCGCAGGTGTCGCCAGGGCGAGGCCGTCGCGGTAGGCGGCCACGTCGGTGACGTGGTCAGCGATGAGCCCGTCGGCGCGAGTCAGAACCTGCTGTTCACTGCCTTCGCTGTCGAAGCGAACCAACCCGTTCGCGGTCGCGACGCCGATAGTACCGGTTTTGGAATCCAGGAAGATGCGGTTGACGCAGAACACATGTTCGTCCTCCACATGACGAGAGCGGGAGTTGTCGGGCGCGAGGAGGTCCAGGCCGCGGTCGAAGTATCCAACCCAAAGGCGGCCGGTTGCGTCCATCGCGAGAGCAGAAATGTTACGGTCGCTAAGAACGGCGGTTCCGGCGGGGAGGGCCTGCTGCCAGCCGAATGCATGAGGATTCATGCGGTAGAGCCCGTTATGCGCAACGGCGTATACCGAATCACCGGAAGTGAAGAGTTGATGCACCTCGGACAACTGCGAGTCTGAGCCAACGTTAGGATTTGGATGGCGTCCTTCGAGGGCGATCGCGATTACGCCCTGATCCTCCGACCCCACATAGAGTTGTCCGCGGGTGGCGAGCAGGGCGGTGGCCAGCACCCCAGGAGCGAGCACGCGCGAAAAACGTCCGCCATTGAAGACCGCGACCCCGGCGGCGGTACCGGCAAAAGTCGTGTCATCGGAGATGGCGAGTGACAGCACCTGTGGGTCCGGAAGACCCTGCGATTCCGAGAAGCTATCAGTTTCCCCGGCGTGGAAATGAAGCACGCCACGGTTGAGCGTACCCACCCATAGGTCCGACTCATTTCCCGCAAGTGCAGTCACGTAGAGTCCTTCTAAGGTGGGATGGAGAGCATTCATCTGTTTTCCGTCGTAAACCAGCACGCCCCGCTTTTTTGTTCCAATAAGAAGGTGCCCGGAAGGGGCCGGCAGGATTGCCGTGATCGCGCGGGGCTCTGCGCCGTACGGAAATATCTGCCGAAAGTCGCGGCCATTGAAGGCAAGCAGCCCGTCGTTCGCGGTGGCGAGGATAAGTTCCGGTTCCCGCGAGTCCGCCAGCACTGCCGGGGCCAGAGCGATCAATAGCGATCCGGGAAGTTCTCGGCCGACCGCGTACTGGCGGATCAGTGCGCCATCAAGGTCGTACTCGAACAATCCAGCCGGGCCCGCGACATAAAGCTGATCTTGAAAGCGAGCTGCCTGGATGAACACCGCCGGAGAGCTTATCCCTTCAAAACCAGGGTTGGGGCTTGCGACAAGAGGCCGAACCACGAAGCCAATCTCGCGTTCGGCGCGAACCTCCTCGGTTGCCGAATGCAGGGCTCGTGAGGTGCGCCACACGACAAGCCCTCCCAGCGCAAATACGAAGAGAGCACCGGCTGCAACTGCTTTGCGCACCGACACAATGGACCTCCGCTGCATACCTGCCCTTGTCAGGAAGAAAAACTATAAACCGCCGACAACACGCTGCAAATAGAAAGCAAGGTGCGGGCCAAACCTCGTTTCATTGGAGGAAGCGGCCTTACAAACAGCGTGTGGAAACAGATTGTGCGTCTAGGTACACAGTGCGTCTGAACCGACACGGACAAAAAGGTCTCTCCTACATCCCAACCAGGTTGGGCTGCAGCTTGGCATAGCCGTGCTGCTGCGCCCACAGATCAAGCGCTGCAGCGGCGATCTCATCCACCACGGGCTCCGCCAGGCCGTTCTTGGTTAAGTCCACCGTCTTGACGTAGGTCTTGCAAGTCTCGCAGCAATCGACGCGAATGTAGTCGAAGTCGCTGGCGGTATAGACCGGCAGATTGCGGTCGTTTTCTTCTCCGCATCCAGGGCAAACGATCCGCCGAAACTCCCACTCTGTGAGGCAGAACGAGCAGATCAGCCACCGGCTTGCGCCATCGCCTTGCGGGCGCAACACCGCGAGGCCGGGCCTCCGGTTGCAGAAGGGGCAGATCGGGGAAGTGTATCCCTTCAAGTTCAAGCCAGTGCGCGAGTTCAGGAATTCCGCGTAGGGTTGCAGAAATGCCCTCGCCAGAAATTCCTGCGGCTCGGAAGGAACGTGATCGGTCGCCGACCAGGAGCTATCCAGCAGATCGGACCAGGATTGGGCACCACTCTGGCGGAGTTCTTCGGCGACTTGCGCCAGGCGGGCAGAACCGTGCTTCTCCACCATCGAAAGAAAAGCTGGAAACTCAAGCACCAGCCGTGGATGTGCCGATGGCCTCGCCGAAGGATCGTGCAATGAACCTCGATCGCTGCTTGCGGCGGTGGCTGAGCGCAGGTGCAAGCTCTCCTGAAAGCTAGCGATCCGGACGTAGAACGCCAGAATTTCTCTAACCGGCGCGTGCAGTCGAGCCAGTTCCCCCGCTCGCTGGATGCGCCGCTGGTAGGAATTCGCCATCGGGCCATTATCGGCTCGCTGAATGCAGGGAGCAATAGGGGATAATCGTGCTCCAAGTTGCCCTTTTTTGGTACTGGTGCCGTTTCGCGTCTACAGGTCAGTGGTTGGCGACTTGCGTGCTCTTGGCCTGCTTTTTCTTAGCTTCAGCCCGTAGCTTTGCTTCCCCCTGCGGGCCTTCTGGTCTAGGCTGGACGAATACCTGCACAGTGGGTTGTTCCTTGGGTATCGGTGCCCCAATCGTGGCATCAAAGCCGAATGAAGATAATTTGTCCATCACCGCCAAGGCGGCTGCTCGGCTCTCGTTGTCGCGGGTACTGCTGACCACAACACCCCTTTCCAACGGCGGATTGGTTCCAAAATTGACCGGGCCTTCGCGCATTACTAGGATGGATTGCGGCTCTGCTATGTTCCACTTGGCGAACTCATGCAGAGCCACGTCAATGTCAGTTGCGAAGCTGTATGCCTCAAGATCACCGACGTTATATACCAGAGCCGTCAGCTGCCTAGGAAATATCGCCAAACTAGTTCCCATGCAGGAAATCTGGTCTTTGGTAAGCTTGCGCCATGCTACTGCATCCTCGATCCTAACGCGGGCTAACGCTTCTGCCTCGGCTTCTTTTTTGAGCTGTGCGGCTTTCACCGAAAGTTCCCCAGCCTTCTTGTTTGCTGCGCCTGCGTCTGAATATGCGATTCCTGCCTTCTGCTCGGCGTCGGCCGCTCGTTCATCAGCTAACGCGACCAATTGGGCCGTGGCATCTCGCATGTCGGTTTCTACCTTGCCAGCTTTGATGTGTATAAAGAATTCTCCAGCAACTCCACCCGCAACCAAACCAGCTCCTAGGAGCTTGTTGAAAATTTCCTTCACGCAGCGTGTGGATCATTCTAAGAAGCGCACGCTCAGACTGATTTTTGTTGTTGCTGCTTCCGATCTGCCCCCGAGGCTCGTCTGGCAACCGAAGGTCGCGTCCCTTGCTTCTTCATGCGCTCTGCGCCCGCAGTTTCGGAATACGGATCAGGTTGAAGGCCGCGCAGCTGAACACGAACAACCAATCCACCTTCGCCAGTCCGCGGAGTTTCACCTTCTTCAGGGGGCCGATCTGCTTCAGCCATCCAAACGGCTTCTCCACCAACCAGCGCTTGCTTAAACTGATCGCGTATCCCGGATGCCGGCTCGTCCGTTGGTCGATCGCGCCGTGCTGTCGGCGGGCCACGTGCGGCGTCACGCCCAACTCGCGCACCGTGCTGACGAAGTCGCGCGTGTCATAGGCTTTGTCGGCTCCGGTCGTGATCCGACCGCTTCGCTTCCGGGTCAACTCGTACAACATTAATAAAGCCGCATCGCGCTCCGCCCTGCCATCGGCCTGCGTGGTCATGGCCGCCGCGATCAACCCGTTCCGGTTCTCCACCAAGGCGTGGCCCAGATAACTCAGCTTGGCTTCCTGCCCCGCCGACTTCTTATAGAGTCGTGCTTCCGGGTCCGTGCTCGAAGCGTGCGTCTGGTTGCTCCGTGGCTCGCCGTGAAAATCTCCTCCGCTCCCGGACCCGCCGTCGTCCTTGCGGCGAAAGCTCTTGTGTCCCGCCCAAGCTTCGATCAGCGTGCCATCCACCGTGAAGTGTTCGTCCGACATCAGCCCCGACGCCTGCTCTTTTACATGGGCGAAAAACTTCTGCGCCAGATCCTGGTTCAACAGCCGCTCGCGATTCTTGCTGAATACCGCGTGGTTCCACACCGCGTCGTCGATCTCCAAGCCCACGAACCAGCGAAACAGCAAGTTGTAGTTGAGTTGCTCCATCAACAGCCGCTCGCTGCGTACCGAATAGAACACCTGCAGCAACAGCGCTCGCAGTAACCACTCCGGCGCAATCGACGGCCGCCCCCCCTGCGCGTACAGTCCGTCGAAATCTTTCGACATCCCGGCCAAGACCACATCCACCAGCTTCCTCACCCCGCGCAGCGGATGATCGGCTGGAATCCGATCCTCTAATGCCACATAACTGAACATCCCCGTTTGCCGTTGCTGATCGTCTCCTCGCATCCTTGCTTCTTACCACACCACCACCGAGGATGGGCAGTAGTTTTTCAACAACCTCCTATTGAACTTTGCATAATATAGTTACAACGGAAACAGTTCGGCCTGCCGCCAGAAGGCAATGACCAACGTGGGTCGCTTCCGCATCCGGCGCAAAGCCTTGCGGGCGTAGTGGCTTAACTGGCCAAAGTTCTGCGGGCAGAAGTTCGGTAGCTCGTGTTGCTTCCAATGCGACCAGAGATACTCGACCGGATTCAGATCGGGCGCATATCCGGGAAGAAACTCCACCCACAACCGCCCGCGCTGTTGGCGGATGAACTCCCAGGTCATGCGGCTGCGATGGCCAGTCAATCCGTCCCAGACAATGAGCAGCTTGCCGGGGATGTGGCGCAGCAAGTGCCCGAGGAACTCGATGATTTGCGGGCTGCGAATGGTCCCAGGAAACAGCCGGAAATAGAAGTTCCACCACGTCACCCCCGCCATGGCCGACAGCGTCTTCCAGTTGAAGTGATATTGCAGCACCGGCGTTTGTCCGCGCGGCGCCCAGGTGCGGCAACGGTGCGGGCGTTCGCTCAATCCGCTTTCGTCGATGAAGACGATGGTGCGGCCTTCTTTTTGGGCTTTTTTTTAATCTCCGGCCAGCGCTGCTGCTTCCACCGCCGGATCTTATCTTCATCGCGCTCCAGCGCCCGTCCGACTGGACGCTGGCAACTCCATCCCAGCTGCCGCAGGATGCGCCACGCTTGCGAAGGGTGATACTTCACTCCGCATTCCTGCTCGATCAGGTGGGCGACTCGCCACGAAGTCCACAAACTGGTTTCGTACCCCAGCGCCTGCGGTCCGCGTTTCAAGCCACCCTCAATGCGCCGCAGATCTTCGGGGCGTAAGCGGGCGCGCCGTCCGGCGTGCCCAGCCTTTTTCAAAGCCCGTATCCCGCCCTCCTTCAGTTGCGCGGCCCAGCGACTCACCGATTGCCGGTGTACTCCCACCTGACGAGCGACTTCGGAAGGATGCACTCCCTGACGCAACAACCGCGCCCCTAGCAATCGCCGCTCCTCCAACTTCTGAAAATCTCGCCGTACTCCCGCCGGGTTTCCCATAACCGGAGAGTAGCACAAGATCATCAGAATGTCACTATATTATTCAATCATCAATAGGAGTGCAAGAAATAACAACAAGGCACTTGGTTTTTCTGGAGCATGTAGTTCGCCGCGACGAAAATCTAGTAATTCGTGCCAGTATTCAACGAGGATTACGACCAGTTCGACGGCAACTCCCACAACGACAAGCGCAATCCAAAACTTTAGCCAAGAATCAAGCGATGCCCAACATATCTCAAGAGTCTTGAGCTTATTTGTAAGTGTCAACTCATCCATTGGTAGGTTCCAAGATGAAGAACTTAGGGCCGCCAAGTTCCAAATGATAGCCATTGGACTTGTGTTCATGGCTGCAATTGTATCCCTACTAATTATACAGTATAAAGGCTAAATAATGCTTGACATTTGCCTTTATACTGCTATTATAGAGGCATGAATCGGCTGAGCACAGTAAAGCGCACACAGGTGATAGCGGCCTTGGTCGAGGGAAACTCCATTAACGCGACGTGCAGAATGCTCGGAGTAGGCAAGCACACCGTTCTACGGCTCTTGGAAGATGCCGGATGCGCGTGCGCTGCCTACCATGATGAGAACGTGCGAAATCTGCGCGTGAAGCGGGCACAATGCGATGAAGTCTGGTCTTTCATCTGCGGCAAGCAAAAGAACGTGACCGCAGAGCAGATGGCCGAAGGTGCTGGCGACTGCTGGACATGGACGGCGATTGACGCGGACACCAAGCTCATCATCTCATACATGCTGGGGGATCGTGGAGCGGGAACGGCTCAGGCGTTCATGCAGGACGTAGCAGGGCGAGTCATCAATCGGATGCAGCTAACCACGGACGGACACCGGGTATATGCTGATGCCGTTGAAAATGCCTTCGGGTCTGAGATTGATTACGCAATGCTGGTCAAGCTGTATGGCGCATCCGGCGACAATCCCGAATCGCGCTACAGTCCGGCAACCTGCATTGGATGCCGTACCGGAGTGCTGAGCGGTAAGCCTGACCCGAAGCACGTTTCCACCAGCTACGTCGAACGCCAGAACCTTTCGATGCGGATGGGTATGCGCCGTTTCACGCGGCTCACAAATGGATTCAGCAAGAAATTTGAGAACCACGCGCACCAGGTTGCACTCTATTTCTTCCACTACAACTTCTGCCGGGTCCATAGCAGTCTGCGCGTGACTCCTGCGATGGAAGCGGGGCTAACGAATCACGTTTGGACGCTGGCGGAACTGTGCGGCATCCTACCCGAGAGAAAGCCTAACGAACGGATCGACAAGCAGATCATTCTGAAAGCTCTACAAAGGACGGCATAGATTATGGCAAAGGCGAATCACGTTTCGATTCCATACCTTGACCCAAGCGTACAGCATGTAGGGATTAGCCGGTTGCGGGCGTTGAACGTTACTCAGCTACGGGAACTCGACAAGACCTTGGTGATTCAGGACAACGATAAACCACTGGCGGTGCTACTCAAGTACGAGCACTTTCTGGCGATGCAGGAGAAGGTATTGGCAGCGGAGGAGCTGTGACGAAACTACTTACCTTCGGTGGACTCGCGGACGACTCTCAGAGCGTTCTGGCTGCTGTCCAGAAGTTTGCATTTGTGAAGATCAAACTGGTACTGCAAATCATTCGTAGCTTCCTTGACGTTCGCGGTAGTGGGTGTCTTAAACTGCTGGCTGCAATAGGTACAGACCGCAACGCAGGGAACAGGGCCGATGTGCTTCACGATCCGAATTGTGCGCTTTGGCATGTTCAAAGTCTAGCGCATATCGCCAGACCGCCCCAGCCCTGTGGAAATCAAACGGCACCACTACCCCTTTTTTCCACATATTGACTCCGGTCGCGCGTCGGTCTATATTGCTGGGCAATATTAATGGTGGGGTACCGCTTGGCCGGACTTATGGTTGCTCAAGGCCGCTCAGGATTTCAATCTGTGCGGTGAATTGCTGGAGGTTTCAATGGAATTCTCCCGCAGGACGTTTATTAAGGGCACGATACTTGGCGGAGCCGGCTTCTCTGCGCTCGGATTCGATCTCGCGCCGGTTTACGCCCAAACCCAGAGCCTGAAGATTTCCCGTGCCAGCGAAACGCGCAGCACCTGCCCGTATTGTTCGGTGAGTTGCGGCGTAATTATCTATACGCTGGGCGACAAGGCCAAGAACGCGATTCCGCAGGTGGTTCACGTCGAGGGCGATCCCGACCATCCCATCAATCGGGGCACGCTTTGTCCCAAAGGCTCATCGCTGGAGCAGGACATCTTGAATGATCGCCGGCTGCTCAAACCGCAGGTACGGCGGCCGGGGGCGACCGATTGGGAAGACATCTCGTGGGAGCAGGCTTACAGCGAGATTGCGCAAAAAGTGAAGAAGACCCGCGACGACTCCTTCATTGAGAAAGACGCGCAAGACCGCACCGTCAATCGCTGCGAAGGTATCGCCTTCACCGGGGGCTGTACCGACACTAACGAGTTCAACTACTTGGTCGTAAAGACCATGCGCAGCCTGGGGGTCTGCTACCTGGAAAACCAGGCCCGGGTTTGACACGGTCCCACGGTCTCCAGTTTGGGGCCCACCTTCGGACGCGGCGCAATGACCAATGGCTGGATCGACATCAAGAACAGCGACATGATGTTGATCATGGGCGGCAATCCAGCCGAAAACCATCCCTGTGGCTTCAAGTGGGCGATTGAAGCCAAGCTGCATCGCAACGCCAAAACCATCGTGGTCGATCCCCGGCTCACGCGCACGGCGGCGACCGCCGACCTGTTCCTGCAGATTCGCGCCGGGGCGGATATTGCCTTTCTCGGCGGGCTGATCCGCTACGCCATTGAGAACAACCGCATTGCGCACGATTACCTGGTCAACTACACCAACGCGGCGTTCATCATTAAAGAAGGGTTCAAGCTCCCGGAGGACGGCTTGTACTCTGGCTTTGATCCAGAGAAGAAGGTCTATGACAAATCCAGTTGGAATTACGAAGAAGGTGGGGACCTGGCGGGAACACCGGTGGCCGCCGCAGGACATCCTCCGTCGGCTGCCAAGCCGGCGTCTCCGAGCACAACGCCGCCTACCCCGGCAATGCTGCCGCCGAAGACTGCATATGATCTCTCGTTGCAGCATCCGCGCTGCGTATTCCAACTGCTGAAAAAGCAATACGAGCGCTACACGGCCGAGATGGTCGAGCGCATCACCGGAATTCCCAAGGATCAATTCCTGAAAGCGGCTGACCTGTTCACGTCCGTTCGAAAAGACGGCGACATGAAGAAAGTCGCAACCATCATCTACGCCGTCGGCTGGACGCAGCACAGCTTCGGTACCCAGATCATCCGCACCGCGGCCATGCTGCAACTGCTGATGGGCAACGTGGGACGGGCTGGCGGAGGAGTGAACGCTCTGCGTGGACACTCCAACATCCAGGGTGCCACCGATATGGCGGGTGTGTTCGACATCCTGCCGGGCTACCTGAAGATGCCGAATCCCTCGGACACGGATTTCGCAGCGTATCTGAAGCGAATCACCCCGACCGCTGCCAAGCCGGATCCCTGGGATTCGTTCAACTACTGGTCCAACACGCCCAAGTTCGGGGTGTCATTCCTCAAGGCAATGTACGGTCCGGCGGCGACGAAAGAAAATGACTGGGCCTTCCACTATCTGCCCAAAATCGATCGCAACTATTCCTGGGTGAACATCTGGAACGACATGTACGAAGGCAAGGTCAAAGGTATTTTTGCCTTTGGCATGAATGGAGTGATGATTGGTCCGGACTCGATAAAGAACATCGATGCGCTCAAGAAGGCTGACTGGCTTGTGGTCTGCGAGATTTATCCCGATGAGACTAGCGAATTCTGGCGCGCTCCCGGCATCTCGGCCGACGAGATGAACAAAATCAACACCACCGTCTATCGCTTACCCGGCGCCGGCTTTGCCGAAAAAGATGGAACGTTTGTAAATTCTGCCCGCTGGCTGCAGTGGAAGAATGTTGCCCTGCCGCCGCCGGGGCAGGCACGGCTCGACCAGGAAATCCTGGCCACGATTTTCTTGAAGGTGCGGGAGCTATATCAGAAGGAGGGTGGAAAATTTCCCGACCCGATTCTGAATGCTGCGTTCGCCTACACCAACCCTTACAACCCGTCGCTGGCTGAGGTGGCCAAGGAAATAAACGGCAAGGCGCTCGTCGATCTCACCGATCCGAAGACGAATGTGACCATCAAAGCTGGCCAGCAGCTTCCGGGGTTCGCTTGGTTGAAAGACGACGGAACCACTCTCTCGGGCAACTGGCTCTATTGCGGTTCCTGGACCGAAGCGGGCGCACTGACCCAACGCCGCGGCACCGAAGATCCTTCCGGCCTGGGCATCTATCCGAATTGGGCCTGGTCCTGGCCCATGAACCGGCGCGTACTGTACAACCGCGCCTCGTGTGATCTCAACGGCAAGCCTTGGGATCCTCCTCGCCGGCAAGTCTGGTGGGACGAAGGTAAGCAGTCCTGGGTCGGCAACGACGTTCCCGATTTCAAAGCCGATTCCGCGCCCAAGGATCACATGGGGCCGTTCATTATGAATCCCGAAGGCGTCGGTCGCTTGTTCGTTCCGCTGGGTGCGATGGCCGACGGGCCTTTCCCAGAGTTCTACGAGCCGATCGAAAGCCCTATCGCCAATCCGTTGCATCCGAATCAATCCAACAATCCGGTCGTGAAGAAGTACAAGACGGATCTCGACAAATACGGCACGGTCGATCAGGGATTCAACGTCATCTGCACCACCTATCGTCTGACCGAGCATTATCACTATTGGACGAAAAACAACCCGATGAACGTGCAGCTTGTGCCGGAGCCTTTTGTCGAAGTTCCTTTTGAGCTGGCTGGCCGGATGGGGTTGAGCGGCGGCGAAAAGGTCCGGGTCACTAGTGCCCGCAGCCATTACGTTGCCAAGGCCATGGTCACGCGCCGCATTCGGCCCATGATGATCGATGGCAAGGAGATGTTCCAGATCGGAATCCCGATTCACTGGGGGTTCCGAGGCATCGCCGAAGACGAAGGCAAAACGGACAGAATGCTGACCAATCAACTGACTCCGACGGTGATCGATCCAAATGCGTTTACCCCGGAGTTCAAAGGATTTCTGGTAAAGATCGAGAAGGTGTAGCACGGAGTGCGACCAAGATGAGCGACCGCAAGACGCTTCAGATCAAGCAAATCTCTGGACATTCCGGTGCCGCGCCGGGCTTCGGCGTGCAGCGCGACTACGAAGTCTGCAAACTGGTCGATACCACCACCTGCATCGGCTGCAAAGCCTGTGAAGTGGCCTGCGTCGAGTGGAACGATATGCCGTTCTCGCCGACCACCTTCGACAATACTTACCAGACCATGCCGGAGACGCGCTGGAACTTCTGGAACCTGATCAAGTTCAACGAGCACCAGAAGGCGGACGGCACCATTCAGTGGCTCATGCGCAAGGACCAGTGTATGCACTGTGCCGATCCCGGCTGCCTGCGCGCCTGCCCGGCCGATGGCGCCATCGTGCAGTATGCGAATGGCATCGTCGATTTCCAGCAGGAAAATTGCATTGGCTGCGAATTCTGCGTCTCGGGGTGTCCATACAATATCCCCCGGTTCAATCCTGCAACCAAGAAAGTCTACAAATGCACCCTGTGTTCGGACCGCGTTGGGCAAGGCCTGGAGCCAGCCTGCATCAAGGCTTGCCCTACGGGATGCCTGAAGTTCGGATCAAAAGATGACATGAAGTACATGGCGGAAGAACGGTCGAAGCAGCTGCGCGAGCACTTCGGTTTTGAAAAGGCAGGAGTCTATGATCCGCAATCCATCGGCGGCACGCACGTCATTTACGTGCTGCACGATGCCACTGATCCGGAACGTTACGGCGGCTTGCCGAAGAATCCGCAAATCCCGTGGAGTTATACGGTGTGGAAATGGCTATTCAAGCCGGTTCTCGGGACGTTCGCATTGTTCGGTTTCCTGGGGGTCTGTCTGCATTATGTGACGGTGGGTCCGCGGCGTCCGCAGCCCGAACCGCCGAGGAAGGAGCCTGCCCATGGGAACGGCGATTGAGCGGTTTGACGACAAGGCTCGCCGCGCCTTTGATACCTTTGGCCACACCGAGGTCTACCGCGGCGAACTGCTGCGTCACCCGGTGTATACGCGCGTTCTGCACTGGGCGGTAGCTCTCTTTTTCTTCCTCGCGCTATTCTCCGGCTTTGGCATCTATCTGCCGTGGCTGTTTCGCTGGTTCACTCCGTTTTTCGGGGGAGGACCGCTGGCCCGTGCCATGCACCCGTGGTTCGGACTGGGCTTCGTCGCTTGCTTCGGCTTGCAGATGCTGAATTGGCTGAAGCCCATGAAATGGACAGCCGCCGATACAGCATGGATGCGCAACATCAGGAAAATTTTTTCAAACGAAGAAAAGCTGGACCCTCCCGAGACCGGGTTCTTCAACGGCGGCCAGAAAATGCAATTCTGGGAGATTGTCTGCGGCTGCATGGCCTATCTCGTAACCGGGATCATTTTGTGGGCAGGAGCCTCGACCTTCGGACGCTGGCCCGTTGCCGTCAGCTATGTGCTGCACGATATCTCCGCATTGATCATGCTGGGCGGCATCTTCATCCACATCTATCTCAGCACCGTGGGAGAGCCCGGAACGTTCCAGGCCATGATTCGTGGCGCAGTGAGTGAAGCCTGGGCCTGGACATTCCATCCCGCGTGGTACAGGGAGATGACCGGCCGTGATCCCCGCCAGGCCTACGAAGAGGCTCGCCAAGCCAGAGACCGGTAAAGCAGGGAAAGGATCGGAATGAAGTCCGATCTCGCGAGGGCCCTTGCCGAATTGTGGTTAGGTCTGTCGGAGAATCCATGTCCAGTGTGTCCGGCCACCGTTCCTCAGACGGATTGTCGCCACGATTGCATTGCCCTCAAATGAAAAAGGGGACGTCGCGCAACTCATTTGTTCCGATTTCCCGCACCTCTTAGACTACCTGGTGGTTCCGTCGCAGCCTTGCAGATAAGGTCTCTAAAAAAAGCGCTATTTCAAATGGCTTTTCTGTGAGATTCTGAATAGTAATCGGTTGTTTGAGGGGGAATGCTGCATATACTTGCCCGAATTCTGTTATTCGTGTCGCTGGGAGGTTTGTTTAGTTGCACGGTGTTTCTGGTGCTGGTACTGATCTCCGCCGCACGATTCAGGACCCTGAAAAAACGTCCAGCCAGCGAGGTGCGCGAGGATCCACCTGCTACTCTCTTGAAACCTCTTTGTGGGCTTGAGGTTCGCCTGGAGTCCAATCTTGAGAGCTTTTTCCGCCAGGATTATCCTCGTTTCGAGATCGTATTTGGGGTTCGCAATAAGTACGATCCGGCGTTGACAGTGGTGCACCGTATCAGCCGCCGCTACCCGGATGTTCCCATGACGATCGTGTTTTCGGGAGAGCCCGACCGTCCAAATGCCAAGGTCTGCTCTCTGAACAAGATGGTGGCGGCGGCCCGGTCCGAATACCTTGTGATCAGCGACAGCGATGTGCTTGTCACTCCGAACTATCTGAGAGAAGTAGTTCGGCCTCTCCTGGATCCGCAAGTTGGACTTGTGACCTGCCTTTATCGTGGAGTGCCGACCGGCGGCATCTGGTCCCGCCTGGAAGCGCTGGGGATGTCGGTCGAGATGACCTCCGGTGTGCTGGTGGCGGATCTGTTAGAGGGCATGAAATTCGCCTTGGGGCCGACCATGGCAATACGCCGCAATGTGCTGGACGCCCTGGGCGGCATCGGCGTTCTGGCCGACTATTGCGCGGACGACTATCTGCTCGGCAAGAAGGTGGC
Organism: uncultured Acidobacteriota bacterium; assembly: GCA_963715675.1. GTDB lineage: Bacteria > Acidobacteriota > Terriglobia > Terriglobales > Acidobacteriaceae > DASVWZ01. The sequence continues at coordinate 3,903,109 of OY970265.1, read as the reverse complement.
GGAGTCAGGACGGACGGTTGTGCTTTCATCGCACATCATCGGCCACGTGGTGCTCAACGACAGTTGGAAGGACTCCATTCTTCATCAGGTCCGGTGGATGAGGAGCACGCGCTTTTCGCGTCCCGCGGGCCATATCGGCAGCGGTCTGACTTTTGCCATGCCCTTCGGCCTGCTTGGGATGGTGGCAGGAATTGCGTTGCACAGTGGCGTCTGGGCAGCGGCGCTGCTCGGAACAGCGCTGCTCAATCGCTTGGTGATGTCGGTGGTGGCAGGCTGGAGCGTGGTCGACGACGACTTGGCGCTGCGGGACTGCTGGCTGTATCCGGTCCGGGATTTGATGGGGTTCTGTTTCTGGATCGCGAGCTTTCTCGGGAGCACGATCGTGTGGCGCAGCCAGCAGTATCATCTCGAAAAAGAAGGCCGCATGGCCCCGCTTGCAGCCGCCAAAACCTCAGAGGCTCGGGCGGTTGCTGTAGACAGTCTTGCCTGAGCCCTCCGCGATTACATATTTTCGGGAGCCGAGCAACGAATCCACCCGCGCTTTCTGGAAGGGCGAGACGAACAGAAACACGCGTGTGCTGGAATCCCATTCCCGCACTAAGTCTGAGTCATCCAGATAAATGTTGGGAGCATCGCGAAAAGTGGACCCAAACCACATCGAAGTCGTGCGCCCGTTCACCAGCGCGATCGGCCTCTCCAGATAGAAAAGCAGCGACGAACCGAATGCCTGGTCGCCATAGATCATGATGCGATCACCGGAACGAACCTGTTGGGTAATACTCTGGGCCAGAGCCTTGGACGACAGGTAAGGTTCAAAGCGGTCCAGAGCCATATGTGCCGCGACAAAGAACACCGCCATGGTGCAGGCCAGCGTCCAGGTAGCGGCATAGTGCCGGCGCCGGATGCGAAGCCACAAAGCAGCAGGCGGTCCGAAGATCAAGACCAGCATTGCCAGCATCGCAGGCAGCCGTAGCGCGGCGAACGACTCACCGCTCAAGTCCAGAATATGCGACATGGAAAGGGTGTCGCTTTCAAGATTGTGGGTCGCGAGCACAGTACCGATATCAGCAACGTAGGGAAGACTGCGCGATGTCCACAGTCCCGTGATGAGCGCGCCCCCCGCGACAATAGATATCAGAGCAATAAATGCGGTGCCCCACACCAGCCAGCGGTTGTCCGCTCGCTCCTCGCGAGCGGCAACCGCTCCGGCCAACAACAGAAGAAGGGGGAAATAAGCAGGGAAAGTGTAGTACTCCTGATTGGTCGACAGGGAAAAGAAAATCAAAACGATCCCTGCCCACACCCAACACAGCAAACTGGTGCGGGAGGCGAAACTACGCTGGCTTGCGCCGGCCCCCTTCCGCCGCAACTCGCGCCAGAGGTCTTGCATTGCTATGGGCAGGTACATGCCCCAGGGGAACAGCCATACCAGGTGCAGCCCCCAGTACAGTATCGCCGGCAGCTTATTGTAATCCCTGGGGTAACGCTTCCCCAGGAACCGCAGGAAGTGCTCATTGACGAAGTAGAACCAGAAGAAACCGTGGTTACGGTAGCCGGCCAGCAAGTGCCAGGGAGCCGCGATAAGGATCAGCAGAGCTGTGCCGCCGGCCAGGTGAAACTCCCGCCAGCGACGCCACTCGCCGCTCAACAGCAAATAGCCCAGCGCAGCCGCGCCGGCGAACACGGGTGCAATCAATCCCTTCGTCAGGATGGCCAGAGCTATGCAGGCATAGCTTGCGTACCATCGCCATCTGGCGCCGTCCTGCAACCCGGTCAGGAAGAAGTAGAGCGACGCGGCGATCAGCAAACTCAGGATTGCCTCGGGAAGAAGGATGCGGGTAAACAGATAGAAACCGGTGGTAGTAGCCACAAATAAACCTGCGTAGACTGCGGCGCGCGCGCCGAAAGCGCGCTCAGCCCACTTCATCGCCAGGATTGCCGACAGCAGGACCGCCAGGACAATGGGCAGCCGGGCGGCGAATTCATGGACTCCGAAGACACGGAAGCAGAGCGCCACCAGCCAATACATCAGGGGAGCTTTTTCCAGATAGCGGACTCCATTGATGTGCAGGGTGACATAGTCTCCACGCGCGACCATTTCACGGGCGGCTTCGGCGTGGGATGCGTCGGCGTCATCGAAGAATGCGGGGGAAAAAGCCGAGCCAAGATAGACCGCCAGCAGAAGAACAAACACGGCGATCCGCCAAGCCCTTGCGGGAGCTGCCGGTTTGGCCACTGAAGCTTCGGTTTGAGCTGCTGACACTGACAAATCCCTATCTATCCCATTTACAGAAGATCTACTTTACGCTACCGCAATCATCGCTCATTGTCAGCATGGCTTCTTTCCGGGCGGGTGAGTGGCTTATCCTGTTGTCATCTGACTATAGAATGTGGTTCGCGTTGCACCTCCGCTTGAACAAGGTCTGGTGATGGAACTTATCAATTATCTCCGCCGTCAATTCGCATACAACGAATGGGCCAATCGCGAAGTGCTGGCTGTGGTAAAAGCCCCTGAGGCGCGCTCGCTGCAACTTCTGGGGCATATTCTTTCGGCGGAGCGCCTCTGGCTGGAGCGCCTGACTCAGAAACCGCAAAGCAGTCCGGTTTGGCCCGAATTCGGCGCCGACCAGTGCGCAGGGCAGATTGCCGAACTCGGCCGCCTGTGGCGAGAGTATCTCGGCCAGCTTTCACCCACAGGGCTCTCCGCGAAAATTTCATACAAAAACAGCAAGGGTGAGCCGTGGACGAGCACCGTCGTGGACGTGCTGACTCACGTCCTGATGCACTCGGCGTATCATCGCGGGCAAATCGCCAGCCACATGCGCGCTGCCGGCCAGACTCCCGCCTACACCGACTTCATTCACGCCGTGCGGCAAGGGTGTATCGAGTAGAGCCCTGGCCTTAAATCGGGGTATACCCCCTCCCCCGTTTCTGCCGTCTTGCAAGATATTGAAAACATTGGGGCTGCTGTTTTGTCAACCCGCAAGCTACTGAAAACAATGATCGTTTACCATGCCTTTTTCAGTGAAAAAGTGCCATTTTCACATGATTGACGCGTTAGTGCCGGCAAGATATAGATTCTAAAGGCTTTAAACTATAATATAGAAAACAAACGACTTATGCTTAGTGCCGTCGCTCTTGTTTGCCGCTCCTGGGCTTCGCACTACCATCGGACTTCTTCGTTGGACGCGGGTCCAACTTGAAGTTTCGTAACAGCCTCAAGAAATGCCGACGGGTGAGGCATCCCGCCGCCGCAGTTTCTGCCCACGGCAAGGTTGTGAGAACCCCTGTTTCGGGATATACCCCCTCCCCACCGGTCTAGTGGAATCATCAGGTTACGGAGGCAACGATATAGTTGACTAACCCAACGAATCGTTGTACCGTTAACAGAAAGAGAGCGTAACAAAATGTGGGAAAAGGAGATATCGAGTGGTCTGATCCTATAGACTGCCCTACTCGTGACGTTATGGAATTTCACTTGGGTTACGCCGGGAATCTCCTGAAAGCCTGTGGCGGCGGTCGGGGTGGATCACGAGTCTGGGAGAAACATCAAATCCGCCGTTACCTGCATCCGCAACTCAAGAAACTGTGGGAGACTCACCCACTACTGAAGTTCTACACAGAGGCCGCGCACATGGATAAACGCGGTCGCCAGATCGTGATGGAGTCGCACACATGGACGCAGACAAAAGAACTTGCAAAGCACTTTGAGGGATACGTTCCGCTTGTCATTAAAGATTTTGGAATGGTGTGCGATTTAGATGTTCTTTTTCTTCGGGCCGAACCTCCCGGCAACGTCCTCCAGCGGGGAGGCAAGGGCGGCGGGGATATCGACAATCGCATGAAAACTCTTTTCGATGCGCTTTGTATGCCGGAACGTGGTCAGGCTAGATTGAAAGACGGCGACGATCCTGACCCATCCCCTCTCTACGTGCTACTACAGGATGATTCGCTCATCACATCTATAAAAGTACGGGCGGATCGGTTTCTGGCTTCGCAGGATGACTCAGATCCCGCAGAAGCACTATTGGTATTAACTGCGAATGTGAAGGTGGCTGACCCAACTCTGCTACCCTATGGCATCAATCTATGATTCACCCTTGGGATCTCGGATCGCTGCCTCTAGGCGGTTTCCAGTATTCACTACGTCATGCCTCAGCCCGTCTACGCTGTGAACTAGCGCAACGAGAAGCAACAGCACAACAATTTCAAACCAGAGCGGCACGGTATCCCTCCTCTTGACGGATGCGATTTAATCACAAATAGAAAAACCCGGATGCCAGTCCGGGTCGATGTCACGGTTCAATAAGTTTGGGCTACAAGAACGATGGCATTTTACTGGCTTTGTCAAAGAATTCAGCAACCTTATCCATCAATTCTTCGGCCACTTGCGATGGATGCAGATACCGCTCACCGTCCGTAAGGCACGGTTGAGAATTACGGTCCACGGTAAACCCGATTTTGCGAAGCCGTCTCTCTCTTGTTTCACCCAATCCTGAGAAGGTTTCTCTGAGCAGTCCACTAATCCCAACTCCGCGACTGTAAATGATCTCGAAGTGGATTAAAGGGAAAGCGTTTGTCATAATCGTAACGTTATTTGCGTTCAGTCGGTGCGCTTGCAACTGGCTCTCTTTGGCAAGGGGAAGGGCCGCAGTAAAATCTCGGGTAAGGGTTTCCAGATGGGAAACGATAGATTCCCATAGATCGCCTGAGTGGTTAGCGACTATCAGACGTGCTTCGTGGAGCGCGGTTTCTCTGGCATCCATCGCTTCTGTACTCGCTTTTATCTGTGCTGCTCTTTGCTCTGCCCAACTCACAACGATACCCTCCACAGTCAATTAAAACACATAAGTCAAGTGATGTATCATGGGGTGCATGAAGTCTAAACTCGATTCCGATACCACGCCAGCGCAGAAGTATAAGACTTTCCAAGAAGGACTGCGCCAAGTGTTGACTGTCTCGAAAGCCGAACTCACGGAGCGCGAGAAGCAATACCAGGCGGAGCGTGCCACACAGCCGAAGCGCGGCCCTAGACCGCGATCTTCTTAGGCTTCGGGCCACGTTTCAAACGGCGGGGATTAGAAAGGCTCAGGCGTCGTTGCCGCTGCTTCTTCGGTCTTGCCTGTTAGCTCTGCGTAGGTGAGTCGCTTGTTGGCGATCTGCCCCAAGACCTTCTCAAATCGGGCGTAATCATCAACTGGGTTTTCCTTGGTTCCGCGATTGTTGAACCTGAACGCCTGCTCATCCACGTAACGATCCAAGTGGAATGGCTCCACGGCAACGTAGGTTCCGCGAAGGCCGCGCTTGAGCAGCGACCAAAAGTTCTCCATGCCGTTGACGTGGACACGACCGCGCACGTATGCCTGAGTCTTGTTCACCATGTCATGTACGAAGCGGCTCTGCAATCCTTGTTCGTAGGCGACCGCTTCGTCGGTGTAGACTGTGGTTCCGAATTTCACCTGCTTGAGAATTTCCGCTTGCAGGGTTTCGCGTCTCACGTTCGGCATGACCTTGGCGCGAACCTGCCGAGCAGTGCGGTCAAGGATTCCTTGCACAACAGTCTTGCCGGATGCTCCACCTCGCGTTTCATATCGCACAGCGCGGTCACGGTGCATGTTTTTCTTCTGCCCACCTACGAAAGTCTCATCAACCTCGACTTCGCTCTCAGGCCCACCAATTTTGTTCATCGGCCCATGTCCGTAATCTTCCTTCATCCCAAGCCGGATTCGATGCAGCATAAACCACGCAGACTTCTGAGTGACGCCGAGATCACGGTGAATCTCCCAAGAGCTAACGCCATTCTTGCAGTTGGTCAGTAACCAAACTGCGGGCATCCACTTCTGCAAGGGGATCGGCGAATCCTCGAAAATAGTTCCGAGTTTCACGGAGAACTGACGGCGACAATCGCGGCACTTCCAACGCTTTTGGGTCTTAAGATAGTAAGGCTCTTTAGCGGAGCAAGCAGGGCACTGCGAGCCTTCGGGCCAGCGCAAACGGGCCAATTCATCAATACAAGTCTGCTCGTCTGAGAAGTACTGGATTGCTTCTAGGAATGTTTTTGGTTTTGCCATGCCCAAACTCTAGCAGCGTTGTTTGGGTTAGTCAACTATATTCGTACGGACATTTCCCCGGCAAAATCTAGACGCCAAAGGAGTTACGGGCAAAATCTAGAAAACACGGGAGTTACGCGTGTCTGCAAGGGAGCCTGCATTCCCCTTTTGGGACTGGCCAGCAGTCTGGCTGAAGCAAATTGTCAAAGATCCGTGGTTCTCTGTTGGATAATGTGGCCATGTATAGGCTTTCTCCAAGGAAACATGTGGTCAAGGGGAAAGTGCCTTGGGGGGTCGGGCACCGGAGAGGTGGTTAGGCACAACCCTCCGGCAAGCCGATCGTCCGCCCTTCCCACCCTTTTCGCAAAGAACGCGAAAAGGATCGGGCAGCCATGGTTTGATGTTTGCTCCAGGGAGGGCTCGGCCAGCCCCCACGAGCACAGATGAAGAAATCAAGTTCACGTTCATTGGCTTCCTCATCCCTTGATGGCGGCGCTTGAGTCGCCCTCAACCGGTCACGGCGACAGTTTGAAGACGGTGCCGCAACCGCAGGTGGGGTCGCCGTAGAATTCGGTGGTCCCGTACAGGTTCCCTGCCATGTCGAGGATTGGGCGGGAGAGCGGGTGCCCACCGTCGGTTGTGCCTGTGAAGTTGTACAGCACGGTTTCGGTTCCCATGCTGTCCACCTTGAAGACCGTTCCGCAGCATGCGGATCCTCCGCCAAGGCTCGTCCCGTACAGGTTGCCTTGAGCATCCCGCGCTGGGCCGGCTACTGGGTAAGTGCCGTCGGTCCCATTGTATGCAAAGTTATGCAACACTGTCTCTTTGCCGTGCTTGTCGATCTTGAACACGGTCCCGTATTGGTTGTGGGGCGGTGTAAACCAGCAATTGGGGCCGGGGAGGTTCCCAAACGTAGTTCCGTACAGGTTGCCTTCCTCGTCCCGCACCAAATCTCCCAAGGGACACTGCCCGTCCGAGCCGCCGGTAAAATTGTGGAGCACGGTCAGCTTCCCCTTTCGGTCCAGCTTAAACACTGTTCCGCATCCTCTGAAGCCTCCCTGCTGGAGAATGCACGAGCCGGTCCCGCCGTGTGACGCGGTGCCATATAGGTTGCCCTGCTCATCGAGGATCACGCCTCCCACTGGATGGGCTCCTTCCGGGCCGGAGAAGCTATGCAGGACTGTATATTTCCCGCTTTTGCTCAGCTTGAAGACCACGCCACAGTAATCGAAATTCTGGCAATTCGGGTCGCCGCCCGACCACGTCGTGCCATAGAGGTTCCCCTTCCGATCAAGCACCAGATCCGACGTCGGGTCGGAACCTGGGCCAGGGTAGGTGAAGCTATAGAGCACTTCCTCTTTGCCGGACTTCCTCACGCGGAAGATCGCCCCGACCTGATTCTGTCCGCCATTCAAGGTCGTTCCATACAGGTTGCCCTTGGCGTCGCGCACCAGCGCTGCCTGCGGGCTCCCTGCGTCCCCGCCGGATAGGGAGAAGCTGTATAGTATGGTTTCCGTGCCGGATCTGGTCACGTCAAATACCACTCCGACATTGTCGTCGCCTCCCGAGTCTGTGGTGCCGTAGACGTTTCCACGGGGGTCCAAGACCACGCCGGCAAATGGTTGGTCGCCGTCATTTGGCTGGCCGGTGAACGCATGAAGCACGGTCAATGTTTGAGCTAGGAGGTTGTTGAAAAACTACTGCCCATCCTCGGTGGTGGTGTGGTAAGAAGCAAGGATGCGAGGAGACGATCAGCAACGGCAAACGGGGATGTTCAGTTATGTGGCATTAGAGGATCGGATTCCAGCCGATCATCCGCTGCGCGGGGTGAGGAAGCTGGTGGATGTGGTCTTGGCCGGGATGTCGAAAGATTTCGACGGACTGTACGCGCAGGGGGGGCGGCCGTCGATTGCGCCGGAGTGGTTACTGCGAGCGCTGTTGCTGCAGGTGTTCTATTCGGTACGCAGCGAGCGGCTGTTGATGGAGCAACTCAACTACAACTTGCTGTTTCGCTGGTTCGTGGGCTTGGAGATCGACGACGCGGTGTGGAACCACGCGGTATTCAGCAAGAATCGCGAGCGGCTGTTGAACCAGGATCTGGCGCAGAAGTTTTTCGCCCATGTAAAAGAGCAGGCGTCGGGGCTGATGTCGGACGAACACTTCACGGTGGATGGCACGCTGATCGAAGCTTGGGCGGGACACAAGAGCTTTCGCCGCAAGGACGACGGCGGGTCCGGGAGCGGAGGAGATTTTCACGGCGAGCCACGGAGCAACCAGACGCACGCTTCGAGCACGGACCCGGAAGCACGACTCTATAAGAAGTCGGCGGGGCAGGAAGCCAAGCTGAGTTATCTGGGCCACGCCTTGGTGGAGAACCGGAACGGGTTGATCGCGGCGGCCATGACCACGCAGGCCGATGGCAGGGCGGAGCGCGATGCGGCTTTATTAATGTTGTACGAGTTGACCCGGAAGCGAAGCGGTCGGATCACGACCGGAGCCGACAAAGCCTATGACACGCGCGACTTCGTCAGCACGGTGCGCGAGTTGGGCGTGACGCCGCACGTGGCCCGCCGACAGCACGGCGCGATCGACCAACGGACGAGCCGGCATCCGGGATACGCGATCAGTTTAAGCAAGCGCTGGTTGGTGGAGAAACCGTTCGGATGGCTGAAGCAGATTGGCCCCCTGAAGAAGGTGAAACTCCGCGGACTGGCGAAGGTGGATTGGTTGTTCGTGTTCAGCTGCGCGGCCTTCAACCTGATCCGTATTCCGAAACTGCGGGCGCAGAGCGCATGAAGAAGCAAGGGACGCGACCTTCGGTTGCCAGACGAGCCTCGGGGGCAGATCGGAAGCAGCAACAACAAAAATCAGTCTGAGCGTGCGCTTCTTAGAATGATCCACACGCTGCGTGAAGGAAATTTTCAACAAGCTCCTAGAGCGTGAGCCGGCAGGCCGAAGAACAAGAGCACGGCACCAAGGCGGATGGCGAGATGTTGAATGCGGCCGGGTGCACGTCCGCGTCCGGGAGTGCCAATGGGTCGAGATTTCATAGAACACCAGGTGGGATTTATCGCCTTGGCCGACGAACCGCTCAATCCTCCCACAGTCTGGCGAAAATGGCAACGACAAATAGGCTGGCGCTGGAACGTCGCTGGGTTCTGGAGCCTTTGGTGTCGGGTCGTTTGGCTCTGTCGTTGGCTTTGCGGCATGGCCGGGGCCAAAAGGGGAACGCTGGCTTCTTGGCCTCAAGTCGAGAGCGCGCCGGGTCACGCATGAAAATGGAGGGGGCCCGGTCCCCTCCCTGCGAGTGCCGTGCTAGGGCGTGACCTTGAAGACGACGCCGCACTCGCTGCCGGTTCCGGCGACCATGCAGATCGAGGTGGCCCCGCCCAAAAACGTGGTGCCGTACAGGTTGCCGGAGCCGTCAAGGATTAAGGTACTCTCCGCGTCCTTGCCGTCGGGGACGACGCTGCCGAATGTATGGAGGGTCGTCTCGGTCCACGACCCCGATCCGGGCGCTAGCTTAAAAACGATGCCCGCGCTGGTGTTGCCGGTGGTGGTCCCATACAGGTTAACCTCGCTGCTGTCGAACACCAGGCCCGCGACCGGATAGCCGGCTCCAGAACTCGCGAAAGGGTACAGCACGCTTTCGGTCCAGGTCCCGTCCGCAAGGGACAGCTCAAAGACCGTCCCGTAGCCCGACGACCCGCCTTCAAGGGTAGTGCTGTATAGGGCTCGATAAGGCCGAAGAACAGCCGGTCTTTCTACTCCGCTCAAGATGGCAGGGCTGTGGGAATAGCTTGATGGATTGCCCACCACATTGGCCACCCGCCGCGCTACTTAACCACTCCACGCTCGGAGGCTTCGATGAAGCGGATTAGCGTGTCCACATCCTCGCCGCGGTCCGGCTCGGATTTCAGCTTTTCCAGCGCTTGCGAGGTGTTGAGCTTCGAAGCCAGCAGCAGTTTATATGCATGGTGAATCTTGCGAATCCGATCGGGGCTGAATCCACGACGCTCCAGACCGATCGCGTTCAAGCCGTAGGCGTGGGTGTCGCGGGCGGCGGCGGTCTTGGAGAAAGGCAAAACGTCCTTGGTGATGGTCGTGCCCCCGCCGATGAACGAATAGGCTCCAATGCGCACAAAGTGATGCACGGGGCAGAGCGCACCTACCGTGGCGTAGTCTTCCACAATCACGTGCCCGCCGAGAGTGGCGGCATTGGCCATGATGATATGGTCCCCGATCACGCAGTCATGCGCGATGTGGCAGTAGGCCATGATCAGGTTATGGCTGCCCACCCGCGTGATTCCGCCGCCTTTCACGGTACCGCGGCTGATGGTTACAAACTCGCGAATCTCGTTGTGGCTGCCGATTTCGAGCCGGGTGGGTTCGCCGGCATAGGTGAGGTCCTGGGGCGCCATGCCAATCGACGAGAAAGGGAAAAACCTGTTATGGGCGCCGATGCTGGTCGGTCCTTCGATGGCGACGTGGGAAATCAGGTGGCAGCCTTCGCCAAGTTCAACCTCGGCCCCGATCATGCAATAGGGGCCGACCCTGCAACTGGGATGAATCTTGGCGCGCGGGTCGATGACGGCGGTCGGGTGGATGTTCATCGAAACGTGTAGTGTCAACCTTGCGGTTCGTCGTTCCCCGCGGAACCGTCGCCATCGCCTGCCGTTCCCCGGCCGCGGGCCCGGTCTACCAGTTGGCAAGTCACGGTGGCCTGGGCCACGCGTTTGTCACCCACATAGGCAGATCCTTCCATGCGCACCGCGATGGCGCGGGTGGTGGGATGCCAGGTCTTTACTTCCACTTCAAGGCGAAGCTGATCGCCGGGAACCACGGGGCGGCGGAAGCGGGCTTTTTCGATGCCAGTAAAAACCATCAACTTGTCATCGCGGTCTTCCACTTCGGTCAGGAGCAAGGCGCCTCCCGCCTGCGCGATCGCTTCCACGATCAGTACGCCGGGCATGATCGGCAGGTCGGGAAAATGTCCGGCAAAGAAGGGCTCATTGATGGTGACATTCTTGATGGCGACGATGCGCTCCCGGCGAGCGATGTGGGTTACGCGGTCGATCAGAAGGAATGGAAAACGGTGAGGCAGAATGCGCTGGATTTCATGGATATCCAGCGTAGTTTTCGTGAGCGCGGGCGCCTCCTTGGTGGGGTTATCAGTTTCCATCATTCGTTTCTCATCCGGAGGGACGATTATACTGTAACCCGCACCGAAAAATGCTTCCATCATAAGGATCTCATGGCTAAGCAAGCCCCGAAGAAGAAGGCGGTAAAGAAGGCCGCAAAGAAAACATCCAGCCCCGCGGTTGCAACCGCAGCTCTCTCCCACTGGCTGACTCATTTCGAAAGCCAGAAGGACGAGCTTGTGCAAACGGTGCGGCAACTAGTGGAGATCGAATCGCCAAGCGACAATAAAGCGGGGGTCGATCGCCTGGGAGCCATGCTGGCCGGGCGATTCGAGAAGCTGGGCGGGCACTCCATGTTCCACCACGCGCCCAATGTTGGCGATCACCTGCAAGTGGATTTTGCCGGCAAACGCAGTGGCAAACCGGTTCTGCTGCTGGGCCATCTGGACACGGTTTACCCCATCGGCACCTTAAGCAGCATGCCCTGCAAGGTGGCTGGTGGCAGGCTGGCGGGGCCGGGCGCGTTCGACATGAAGTCCGGGATCGCAATGATGCTGCACGCGATTGAAGAGCTGCGCGGCTGGTACGAAGACACGCTGCCCCGTCCGGTGACGGTGCTGCTGGTATCGGATGAAGAGGTGGGCAGTGATACCTCGCGGCACATCACGGAAAGTGTTGCCAAACGCTGCCAGGCGGTGCTGGTGGTGGAACCGGCTTATGGGCCGAAGGGAGCGGTGAAGACGGGGCGCAAGGGGGTGGGAGAATACACGCTGGAGGTGACCGGGAAGGCGGCGCACTCGGGGCTCGACTTTGAAAAAGGCGAAAGTGCCATCGTGGAACTGGCGCGGCAGGTCATAGAGATCTCAAAGCTGACCGACCTGAAGCGTGGGCTGACATTGAATGTGGGAACGGTGCAGGGCGGAACGCGCACCAACGTGATTCCTGCCCAGGCTTCCGCCGTGCTGGATGTCCGGATTGCGCGCATGAAAGACGGGGCGGAGATCGACCGCAAGCTGCGGCGGCTGAAGCCAATCAACCGTAAGTGCAAGATCAAGATTACGGGCGGAATCAATCGTCCGCCAATGGAGCGCAGTGCGACGGCAGTGCTCTACAAGCAGGCTTCGGAGATCGCGAAAGGGTTGGGGTGGAAGCTGGAAGAAGCAGCGGTGGGTGGCGGGTCGGACGGCAACTTCACGGCGGGCCTTGGGATTCCCACGCTGGATGGTCTGGGTGGCGTGGGCGAGGGTGCGCACGCGCCGAACGAGTCGGTTGTCATTTCCGAGCTGCCCCGCCGAACGGCGCTACTGGCGGCCCTAATCGAGGTTTTATAGAGGCGCAGTGGTGGTAGAATTCTCCTGTACTGGCGGGCGGCTTTGCCGGTGCCTGAAAGGCTGTTCCTCATGAAAATCCACTCGGTTCCTCTTCCTCTCGTTTTGTCGGTCGCAATTCTGGCTTTCCTCGGTAACTTACTTGCCCAAAGCGAAAACACGGTGCCCCAGGTGTACGGCGTTAGCCCGGTACAGGGGTACGGCCGGGTGATGTCGGCGAACCGACCGGCTTCGCAAACCACCGGTTCGCATGCCATCGACGCTGTCAGCCAGAAGGCCAATCCCTGGAAACTGCAGGCGACCCTGTCTGGAGCGGTGATTCACGACATTTCATTTGCCACGGCCAAGATCGGCTTTGCCGCGGCTGAAGCCGGCCAGGTTTGGAAAACTACCGACGGCGGAGCCCACTGGGCGCTGGCATTGAATCTGAGCTATCCCTACTACTTCTATGGCGTGCATGCATTCAACGCTAAAGATGTGGTTATCTCCGGCTTCTATGACAGTTCGACGTTTTACGGCCTGCTTCGCTGGAGCCACGACGGCGGCAAGACCTGGAGCAATGACATCGTTCTGAGCAACACCGGATGGGTACAGCGCGTCCGTTTCGCGAATCATAATGACGGCCTGGTAATGGACCTGATCGACGGGTCTTCGAATTCTGCCTATTACACCACCGACGGCGGGGCCGCAGCGACCGATTGGACCAGCACCGTTTCCAACCCGGATGGAGGCTGGTTTGGGCTTCAGTTCAGCCTTCTCTCCGACTTGCACGCACGGGCTTCGGGAGTCAATTACTGCACCAGTTCGAATGGCGGAGCCTCGTGGAGTTGTGGCTCACCGGTGGATTCGGTATTTGACGGGCCGGTGTTCTTCGCCAACGACAAAGCCGGATGGGTGGGGGGAGGCGAGATTTCTCCCAATGTGGAAGGCTGGGTGCACCGGACCACGAATGGAGGAAAAACCTGGAGCGGCCGCGTTCTGGACGATCCCTGGCCGATTCGTGAACTTCTGTTTCTGACGCCGAAGACCGGCTGGGCTGCGGGAGGAAACCTCTATACGAACGTGGGCGGCATGTATTTCAGCCATGACGGCGGCAAGACCTGGTCGGTCGATGCGAACACCGGCGCCGAAATGGATGCCTGTGACAGTAAGCGCGTGGGAACCAAGTTCCAGGTCTGGTGCGCGGGATACAACGGCTCCTTCAGTGGCAAGATCTACACGGTGCGGGTCAGCGCCAAGTAGAGCGGGGGTAGGGCGAAGTGGGCGAATCGTCGGCAATGGTGCGGTTTGGCGAAAAAGGCGAATCAAACCGCATCACTACCAATCGGCAGGTTCTTTGACTCCGCGAATGGGGAGGCCTAGAATCCTCACAGGGGAAGCTGCACAAGACTTGGCGCGCATGCCATAGTGTCCATGGGAACCCCGAAGGAGCTGTTATGCCCGGCAAATTGGGTTTGCCTGAGATCCTGCTGATTCTGGCCATTGCCCTTCTCCTGTTTGGTCCCAGCAAACTGGCGGATTTGGGAAAAGGCCTGGGAGAAGGCATCAAGAATTTCAAAGAAGCCATGAAAGATGGCCAGGACGACCAGCAGAAGAAGTCGTAGAACGTCTCTGGTTCAAGCGCAGCCGTGCTCTTGCAGCATCCTCCATACCAGCGCTAACGGCAATCCCACCACATTCGAGTAATCCCCTTCGATCCGAGGAATCCAGCGCGAAGCGATACCTTGAATCGCGTAAGCGCCGGCCTTGTCCATCGGTTCACCGGTGGAGATGTAGAAGCGGATGTCTTCCTCGGTCAGCGGGCACATGGTGACTTCCGTCGTTTCGGAGCGAAGATCTTCAAATACAGTTTTCAGTTTCCGGTTCTCAGTTCTCAGTTGCGGAGCGACCAGGCAAACTCCAGTGATGACTTCATGTTTGCGACCGGAGAGCAGGCGCAGCATACGGGCGGCGTCAGAGTCATCGCGGGGTTTGCCCAGAATCTTTCCCTCAACAACCACGATCGTGTCGGCTCCCAGGACAAAGTCCTCCGGCCTTTGATGCGACACGGCCAGGGCTTTCTCTCGCGCCATCCGTTCGGCGAAGATGCGTGGAGCCTCGCCGTCGTTGGGCACTTCGGGGATTTCGGTCGGCTGCACCACAAAAGAAATACCTGCACTGCGCAGAAGTTCCTGGCGGCGCGGCGAAGCCGAGGCGAGTACGAGCATGGAAGTCTCCCAACCCAGGTCAGCACCCCAAAAAACGGACGCGAGTCCGGACCGACGAAAAGGATATCCGAGGCCAGTTCACCGACCCAGCCCCAAAAACCGGCCCATGCCTCACTTCAACCCGTAAGCGTAAACTCCACACTGCCCTGAGCAGCCGAAGTAAACTGCCCCATTCACTACTGCGGGTGAAGAATCCACCGAGCCATGGGCCGGGTACGCCCCCAGCTTGGCGCCGGTGCGAGCGCTCAGCGCGTACATGTGGCTGTTCTCCCCGCCGACAAAAACCACTCCATTGGCCACAGCGGGGGAGGAACGCACCGATTCGCCGGCGTTGTAGGCCCACATGAGGGTGCCGGTAACGGCGTCCAGCGCGTATACGTTGTTGTCGTACGACCCGACGTACACCACGCCATTCGCCACGGCTGGCGAGGACTGCACAACGTCGCCAGTGGCGTAACTCCATAGCAAGACTCCTGTGCTGGCGTCCAGCGCGTACACGTTGAAGTCGTACGATCCGACGTAGACCACTCCGTTCGCTACCGCAGGCGAGGATCCCACCGCATTTCCAGTAGCATAGCTCCACAGCAAAGCGCCCGTGCTGGCATCCAGTGCGTATACATTGCGGTCGTCAGAGCCGATATAAACCACCCCGTTCACGACCGTAGGCGAGGACAGCACCTCAGCACCGGTGGGGAAGGTCCAGACCAAAGCGCCTGTGTTGGCATTTAGCCCATACACGTTTGAATCCCAGGAGCCGATATAAACCAGCCCATTCACCACGGCGGGCGAGGAAGCCACCCGGTTTCCGGTTGCGTAGCTCCAGAGCTTGGCGCCGGTCTTCGCGTTCAGCGCGTACACATTATCGTCGTCCGCGCCAACGTAAACCACCCCATTCGCCACCGCAGGTGAAGTAGCGCCACCGCCTCCGGTGTAAGTCCACAGCTTGAAGCCGGTACCGACTTTAAGTGCATACACGTCCTTCGCGCCGACATACACCACCCCGTTCACAACGGCGGGCGAGGAATACACTCCGGTGCCGTCGACGTGGAGCCACTTTCGGTGGAGGTGTCCAACATTCTTGACGTTAAGTTGCTTCTCATATGGGTTTAGGCGTGTGCCGCCCGCCGTGAAGTGAAATTGGCTCCAGTTGGTGTGGCCTTGCTCGCGGCCCGACCACCCCGAGGGCGACGTGGAGCCCGCAGCTTGCCCAAAGCAGAATCCCGCCAGCAAAAATATCGCCATACTCACCAGACAGGCCTGCATACCGGCCCGGATTTGAGATTGTACGTTGCTCGTCATAATTCAGGACCTCCTCAACCTTGCCAGCCAAAGCAGCCCTAACTGTACTCCCGCTTCAAGGGTAATAACAGTGTGAAACAATTTTCATCTGTCCCTGCCCCTGCCACTTCACTTTTCCCTTGACTCCCGACCGGCCAACCGCCATCATCAATGTATAACTTTTACGTAATACTAATTTATTGCGGTATAACTTCTTAGGAATCAAGATTTTACCTCTAAGCCCAATCGGCTCTAGATTTTAGCGGCAAAATGTCCGTAACCTGATGATTCCACTAGACGCAGGGGGATGGGGTATACCACCGAAAAAATAAACTGCGGGTTAGCCGGATTCCCGAGGAAGCGGCAGTCTTAAAGTCGGGTTAGCGTGTATTGCAACACCACCTTCATCCCGCCATCCCGGTCAAGCAGGAAGGTAGCGAACAGAGCCAAGACAGAATGCAGCCATCCGGACGGGAAGCCGAGGACCATCTTTCCGCCTGTTAGAATTAACCTTCACACGCTTTCATCATGGACGCAGCTTTTCTCCGCAATTTCGCGATTATTGCCCATATTGACCACGGCAAATCCACGCTGGCCGACCGCCTGCTGGAGCTGACCGGGTCACTGACCGCGCGCGAAATGCAGGCCCAAGTGCTCGACTCCATGGATTTGGAACGGGAGCGCGGCATCACCATCAAGGCGCACGCGGTGCGCATGATGTACACCGCGAAAGACGGGCAGACCTATCAGCTGAATTTGATCGACACTCCCGGCCACGTCGACTTTTCCTACGAAGTGTCGCGCGCGCTGGCTTCCTGCGAGGGAGCATTGCTGGTCGTCGACGCCTCGCAGGGCGTCGAGGCTCAGACGCTGGCGAATTCTTATCTGGCAATCAATCACGGGTTGGAGATTATTCCCGTCATCAACAAGATCGATTTGCCCAGCGCCGACATTCCGCGCACGAAGGAAATGATTGAAGGCGCAGTCGGGCTGGACGCGACCGATGCGGTGCTGATCAGCGCCAAGACCGGGCAGGGCGTCCCAGACGTTCTGGAAGAGATCGTACGGCGCATACCGCCGCCCAAGGGAGATCCCGAGAAACGTCTGCAGGCGCTGATTTTCGATTCCTGGTTCGATCCCTACCGTGGCGTGATCGTGCTGACCCGGGTTTTTCAGGGGACACTTCGCAAAGGACAGAAAATCCGCCTCATGTGGAACGGGCGTGTTCTCGATGTGGAAACTTTGGGCGTGCTGACGCCAAAGCCCGTAGAAATCGACGAACTGAAAGCGGGTGAGGTTGGATTCCTGATTGCCAACATCAAGAATGTGGCCGACACGAAGATTGGGGACACCATCACGGAAGACGCGAATCCCGCCATCGAACCACTGCCCGGCTTTGAAGAGATCAAG
This sequence comes from uncultured Acidobacteriota bacterium, assembly GCA_963715675.1. Classification (GTDB taxonomy): domain Bacteria; phylum Acidobacteriota; class Terriglobia; order Terriglobales; family Acidobacteriaceae; genus DASVWZ01. The sequence continues at coordinate 3,885,695 of OY970265.1, read as the reverse complement.
CCGATGGTGTTTGCCGGCCTCTACACGGTGGACGCGCACGAGCATACCCAGCTTCGAGAAGCCCTGGAAAAACTGCGCCTGAATGACTCGTCCTTCTTCTTCGAGCCGGAAAGTTCGGTGGCGCTGGGATTCGGTTTCCGTTGTGGTTTCCTCGGCCTGCTGCACATGGAGATTATTCAGGAGCGACTGGAGCGCGAGTTCAATCTGGAACTAATCACCACGGCGCCGGGGGTCCGCTACAAGATTTACAAGACGGACGGGCAGATGATTGAAGTGGATAATCCGTCGCGCTGGCTACCGCCGAGCGAAATCGCCAAGATCGAAGAGCCGGTCATCATGGCGACGATTCTGACCAATGAAGAATATGTCGGCGGAATTCTGGCGCTGGTGGAAGAGAAGCGCGGCCGCCAGAAAACGTTCGAGTATGTGAGTTCGTCGCGCGTGATGTTGCACTATGAACTGCCGCTGAATGAAATCGTGCTGGATTTCTATGACCGCCTGAAATCTGTTTCGCGCGGCTACGCTTCGCTGGACTACCATCTCGCGGACTACTGGGAGTCGCCCATGGTGAAGCTCGACATCCTGGTGGCCGGCGAGCCGGTGGATGCGCTTTCCATCATCGTGCACCGCGACTTCGCCTATGAACGTGGCAAGGCGCTGGTTTCCAAGATGAGGGAACTGATTCCCCGGCAGATGTTCGAGGTGGCGATCCAGGCATCGATTGGAGCGAAGATCATTGCCCGCGAAACCGTGCACGCCATCCGCAAGAACGTCCTGGCGAAGTGTTACGGCGGCGACATCACGCGCAAACGGAAGTTGCTGGAAAAGCAGAAAGAAGGCAAGAAGCGAATGAAGCGGATTGGGCGGGTGGACATCCCGCAAGAGGCGTTTCTGGCGGTACTGAAAGTGGGAGAAGACAACAGCTAAGAGTATGAAAACTGGACTGGTGAAGTGCCCCGCGCGGTAGGAGATGTCCTCGTGGGTGTGCAAATCTCCCGGGTTGCCTGAAATTTTGGACTGGGGCAGTTGGGCGCTCTCGGCCTCCAAAAATCACCGTAAAACTATTCGCTGCTATGAGTTACATGGATCACCCTTCACTCGGCAGGCGCATCGACGGCGATTACTATGGGTGATGGTAGATGCAATTGCTACGGTTCCACAACATTTTCCACAGCCGTAAGGCTTAGGAAATGCATACTATCTTGACCTACTCGGACTCGCTAGGTCCTGGGTCCGCCAGGTTCTCAAACCGAGTGGAGTTCTTGAGAAAAGCCAGCTTGATTTTTCCGGTGGGCCCGTTGCGCTGCTTGCGCAGGAGGATCTCGGCGATTCCTTCCAGCTCCGGGTCATCAGGCTTGTAGATTTCCTCGCGGAAGATGAATGCAACCACGTCGGCGTCCTGTTCAATCGAACCGGATTCGCGCAAGTCGGCGAGCTGCGGACGGTGGTCTCCGGAACCTCGACTTTCGGGCGCGCGGCTGAGCTGCGAAAGCGCCATGACGGGAACGTTCATTTCCTTGGCCAGCGCTTTCAGGCCGCGGGAGATTGCCGAAACCTCCTGGGTGCGGTTCTCATAACGCTTGCCCCCGCCGGACATGAGCTGCAAGTAATCCACGATGATCAGATCGAGTTGGCCTCGTGCCTGCAAGAGGCGGCGGGCCTTGGCGCGCATTTCACTAATGGAAATGCCCGCCGCGTCGTCGATAAAAATCGGCGCATCCGCCAGTTGTTCCATGGCGCGCCGAACCTTGGCAATATCGTCTTTCCAGAGGGAGCCAGTACGGAATTTGTGGGAATCCACGACCGCAGTGGAGCAGAGCAGACGCTGAAGGAGCGCCTCCTTCGACATTTCCAGGGAAAACACCGCGACCACCTTTTTGTCCTTGATCGCGGCATTCTCGGCGATATTGAGGGCAAGGGCAGTCTTGCCCATGGAGGGCCGGGCGGCAATGATGATGAGGTCGGCGCGCTGCAAGCCGCTGGTCATCTCATCCAGTTTCTCGTAATGGGTTTCCAGGCCGGTGATCCGCTGGCCGCGTTGCAGGAACGCGTCGACTGACCCGAACGATTCCTTGATGATTTCCTGCACGCCGACAAAACCGCGCCCGATGCGCTTTTCGGAAAGCTGGAAGATCTCGGCTTCCGTGTCGTTGAGGATATCCTCGGCTGGATCCGCTTGATCGGCGGCGCGCCCGATGGCGGCGTTGGCAGCGTGAATCAATCCACGCAGGAGGGCCTTGTCGCGGACAATCCTGATGTAGTGCTCAATGCTGGGACGGTCGGGAACGCCGTCGAGCAGGCTGGAGACGTAGGCAACGTCGCCGATGGCTTGCAGTTCCTTGCGACGGTCGAGTTCCTCGATCAGCGTGATCATGTCGATGGGCCGCGAGGACTCGGCCAAGTCGGCCATGCGCGCGTAGATGCGGCGGTGCGAGTCGAGGGAGAAGTCTTCCGCCCGGAGATGCTCGGCGGCCTGGTTATAGGCCAAGTTGTCGAGAAGGATCGCGCCCAGGATCGAGCGTTCCGCCTCGACGTTGGCCGGTAAAGTGTGCGCGAGAGTGTAGTCAGTGGTTGCCATCGCCGAGCCAGCCCAGTTAAACCAATCGCCTACAGGCGAATATAAAACGAAGCTCCTGAAATGTGAAGCGGATGATGCGATGCAATGGGTTGTTCCGCAGCGTCCCTGCGCCGCAGGAACAACTAGAAATTACATAGGCAAGGGAACAATAGCGCGAGAGTGGGGGAATGTAAGGCGAACAGGCAAGATCAATTACAGATAATTTGTGGACAAGCTACGGATTTTCTGTGGAAGCCATCCGAAAACAGGTCCCTAACTCAGGCACACGCGATTTGTGCATCATGATCCGCTGTGGTCCAACCGCTGATGCTTGAGCAGAACGTCCAACGCGCAGTCACGCCGACGTTCCAGTTTCCTGAGTCTTGCCAAGCGGTCATTTTCCTCCTGCAGCAGTTCATCGGAGAATCCTGCCGCCCACGACCGCTCAGCAACCCGGGCTCCGGCGTCCTCGAATTCCCGACACTGTTGCTCGGCGTCGCGCAGGGCCTCTAGGAGAACATCACAATCCTCACAGCGACGTGTTTCTTCATCGCAACCGGTTCTTTCATCTCTCCACTCGTCGTCCATGTCCGAACTCCTCGCAGTTTGCACCTGCAGTGGTGCGATCACCTCATCCGGGATGCTAGTACTGCAGGCGTTGTGGATGGCTGTGAGGAGCCGATGGAAATGCAAGGGAATTTGGAATAGGTTCGACTGGACGACTGCGACTGGAAAACCTCTGGCCAGAGCGCGAATTAAAGCCGCCGTTTTAGGTGAACAAAAAGCGAATTGCCAGACTTGAGTAAGTGGCTTATGACGCCACGTTTATCAAAGGGGTGCCTGAGAGCTGATCGCAGGCCCCGCCGCGCGCCCCGCGACCTATAATCGCGGACAGATTCAGCGGTCCTTTCATGCGGTGTGCCACAAACGATCCCCGGTCTGCTGCGGTCAGCGAAAGCCTGATTCGTCCGGTGATGCCGGAGCTGGATACCATTCGCGGGGTCGCGGTTCTGGGGGTGCTTCTGCTGCACGCTTTCGCATGGCAATATGCGGGCTTGCACTTCGGAGTGTGGGCCCGAAGGTTTCTCGCGGTAACCCAACCGGGTTGGGTCGGCGTAAACCTGTTCTTCGTGCTCTCGGGATTTCTGATTACCGGGATCCTACTGGACTCGAGGAACAAGCCCAACTTCTACCGGCGCTTTTACACCCGCCGGGCGCTGAGAATTCTTCCAGCATACTATTTGCTTCTGCTGCTTCTGCTCTTGCTGCATTCCTCATCGCCAGCGTTTGTGGGTCTGAGCTTTGTCTATCTGGCGAACGTGACGAATTTTTTCGGTATTGCCAGCGGATATGGGCCACTGTGGTCGCTGGCGGTGGAGGAGCACTTTTACATTTTCTGGCCGGCGGTGGTCCGGTATCTGACCCCGAAGCGCCTGGCAGTGGCTTCCGTGGGAATTGTAGTGTTTACGCCGGTTCTTCGCGGGTTGTGCTTCACCCTGCATTGGGGCAGGGACGGTCTGGACTGGTACACCTGGTTTGTGGCCGACGGGTTGGCCGCGGGAAGCCTGCTCGCCATCCTGCTGAGAACAACGATTGCCAGAAATCAGGTTACTCGACTTTGCGCATGGATGCTGGGGGCGGCGGTCGTGGTGGGCATTGCGGGAAGACCGTTCGGAGTTACCACGCGGGAGCGCCTGCTGGGCGCGGCATTGCAACTCACAGTCCTAAACATTTTCTTCGCTGGAGTCCTGCTGTTCTTCCTCCTGGCGGGGACTGGTTCGAAAAAGCGCGGGGTGAACAATCCGGTACTGCGTTTCTTCGGATACATCAGCTATGGCCTTTACCTGAACCACATCCTGGCATTTCGGGTGTACGAAAGCCTCTGCCGCCGCTATTGCGCGGGATTGCTTCCCTCGGCTGACCATTTCGAGCTTGTGCTGCTGAGGTTTGTAGTGGCGGGCGGTCTGGCAGTTGGAGTCGCGTACCTATCGCGGAAATACTTCGAGGAGACATTCCTGCAGCTCAAGAGCCGGCTGGTACCCAAGACCAGTGAGATGGGCGATGCGGCAACCAGAGCGATTCCAATTGCGCCGGGTGTCCTGCCAGCCGCTTCCTAGGCGAGAACCGTCACAAGAATGGTAACGGCCCGGGCCAGCCACCCGGGCCGTTTTGCCGGTGGACATCGTTCGCTTGCCGTCCGTCGCACCAGTCGACGAGGTATGCACGTCGAAACCGCGCTCTCGAGGAGCACTCGTCTCTCCATGCCTCCGCAGGTGAGCCGCAGACTTGCGTCCGCAGGTTCACAAACTGCAGACATCGCCGTGATCGGACAGTTCGGTCCGCCTCGGAAGGCGGACCCATGATAAGGCCGCAACGCCCAGGTATCCCAAACGCGCCATGACGCATTCCCGGAACCTCCAGTAGTTCACCCTCGAGAACCACCGGTCACTGCCGATCTCTGCAGCGATCCTTGGCAAGCGTTCAACATCGCACGCATGCACTTGCGGTAATTTGCGTCAAGAGGAGCCCAGCCGCAACCGGAAACTGGCGCCCGATTGTGCAGAACCTGTGGATGACGGCGGTTCTTTGTGGAAACCCAAGGAAAAGAAGCCAAGATTGGCGATTCGAAACCGCCGCATGACGCTGAAAAGAGACTGCTGGCGGGCGTGAGGCAGGAACGGACCCGGTCGAACACGACGGCCACATGAGCATTCGCGTGGACAGGACTACAATCATTGCGATGAAGTCGCTTGGTTCTTGCTCAGCTCTCGCGTTGATCGGCTTGCTTTCGTTATCACTCTCGAAGGCCAGCTCACAAGGAGGACCAGCTATGTCTCTCGTCATCTCAAGTCCGAGTCTGGCAGACGGCGCAGAGATCCATACGAAGTTCACATGCGACGGAGCCGACATTTCTCCGGCGGTCCATTGGAGCGGCTCTCCGGCAGGCACCCGCAGCTTTGCGCTGATCGCAGACGATCCCGATGCGCCGGCCGGCGTCTGGACTCACTGGGTCTTGTTTGATCTGCCGGCCAGCACAACCGCTCTTCCGGAGAACGTACCCAAAGTCGAAGAGCTCTCGACCGGCGGACGTCAAGGCCGGAACGACTTCCGAAAGATCGGATATGGCGGCCCCTGTCCGCCACCGGGTAAGCCACATCGATACTTCTTCAAGCTGTATGCGCTTGATCACCCTCTTGGATTGCGGGCAGGCGCCAGCAAGCAGGAGGTCGAAGCAGCCATGCAGGGCCATATCCTCGCCGAGGCTAAGTTGACGGGAAGATATAAGAGGTAAACCGAAATGCAGTTCTTTCGCCGAATTTTTTGGGACTGACAACGAAAAGGGCGCGATCGCTCGCGCCCAGGTTACCCACACTGCGCCGTGACTCCGCGGTAAGGGACTTTAGTCTCTCACCCCATCCATAAAAGCACGCAGCTTCCGCGAGCGCGACGGATGACGCAGCTTGCGCAACGCCTTGGCTTCGATCTGGCGAATACGTTCGCGAGTGACGGCAAACGACTGGCCAACTTCTTCGAGGGTATGTTCGCTGCCGTCTTCCAGTCCGAAACGCATCTTGATGACCTTCTCTTCGCGCGGGGTCAGGGTTCGCAACACCTGCGAGGTCTGGTCTTTCAAGTTGACGTTGATCACGGCCTCGGCGGGGGAAACCACGCCGCGGTCCTCGATGAAATCGCCAAGATGCGAATCTTCCTCTTCTCCGATCGGCGTTTCCAGCGAGATCGGCTCCTGGGCAATCTTGAGCACTTTGCGCACTTTCGCCACGGGAATGTCCATCCGTTTGGCGATTTCTTCCGACAGGGGCTCGCGTCCGAGTTCCTGTACCAGTTGCCGCGAGGTGCGGATCAACTTGTTGATGGTCTCGATCATGTGGACCGGGATGCGAATGGTACGCGCCTGGTCCGCGATGGCGCGGGTAATGGCCTGCCGGATCCACCACGTGGCATAGGTTGAGAACTTATAGCCGCGGCGGTATTCGAACTTGTCCACCGCCTTCATCAAGCCGATGTTGCCCTCCTGGATGAGATCCAGAAATTGCAAGCCCCGGTTGGTATATTTCTTGGCGATGGAAACGACCAGGCGGAGGTTGGCTTCGATCAACTCGCGCTTGGCCTGCTCGGCATCCATGTCGCCCTGGATGATCTCGCGCTGGGTACGCTTGAGCTCCTGGAAGGAGACGCCGGCTTCGATTTCGAGCTTTTCGAGTTCGGCACGGATGGCCCTTGACTGGCGGCGGTATTCCTTGCGCTGCTCTTCGCTGCGGGTGGCGTCGGCCTTCTTTTCCAGGTTGTTCGACTGGCGGTCGAGCGAACGCATCATGTCGACCGTCTTGTTGACGCGGTCAATCAGGCGTTTCCGCTCGGTGTGGGTGAACCCGAGGTTACGGACGCACAGCGAAACTTTGACAATGGAGCGAGCCAAGGCGATCCGATAACGACGAAACTCTTTGGGACGCTTTTTCTGCGAAACGGCGGCGAACTTTTCCAGCTGCTGATCGGATTTCTTATAGGCTTTGGCCAGTTCGTCGATCTTGCCGGTGAATTCCTTCAGGCGATTCTGCAGGATGTCGTCGGTGATTTCCTCTTCGTCGAAGGTGACGACTTCCTTGATGGAGCGAACACCTTTTTTCAGGTCTTCCCCCATCGCCAGAAGTTCGTTGACCACGATCGGGGAACGGGACAACGCCTTCAGGACGCGGAGTTGCCCGCTCTCGATGCGCTTGGCGATTTCCACCTCGCCCTCGCGGGTGAGCAGCGGAACCGTGCCCATTTCACGCAGATACATGCGCACCGGGTCGTTGGTTTTTTCCATCGCGCCGGGAGTGAGATCAAGCTCGACGTCTTCGCCGATTTCGTCATCGTCGAACTTCTTATCCAACGCCGAGGAGGGCAGCTTGGGGCCTTCCAGTACATCGATACCCTGTGTGCCGATGGTGGTGAGCAGATCGTCGAGGTCTTCGGGAGAATGGACGTCGTGCGGGATCAATTCATTGACCTGGTCATAGGTCAAATATCCCTTTTCTTTCCCGGCGTCGATCAGTTTCTTTATGTCTTCGTACTTGTCGTCAAGAGCCAAGACGGATTACCCTCAGTCGTCCCATGGGAGGACGTTGCAACCTCGAAATCGTCGGTGGGAACGTAAGTAAGTTGGCGGATTCGTCGCCGACACAAACCTTAAAAGTATAGCACAAGCAGGCTTGTCGAATGGGTGGGACGGATGGGTTTCCCCCGGCCCCGATGTTCCTTGCCGCCAACAAGTTAGATGTCAAAACCATCGTTGAAGTTTCAGCTTACAGCTCTGGCGCCAGGCGGGGCAGATCCACCTTCCAGCAGGGACGGGTCCATCAACGCCCGTTTCAAACGCATTTTCTCCTCCAACAAAGCCTGCAACTGGCTTGGTTCCTGATCGCGCTGGGACTGGAGTTTCTGCTGCACCTGTTCGAGCTTGCGCCGGAGCTGGATACGACGCAGGGCACGGACGGCGCCTTCCAGACCTTCCGGCGTCAGTTCCTCTTCCTCTTTCATCAGAATCGCCGCCAGCAGATTACGGTCGGCATCGGCCATCGGCACGGCGATCGGATCGGTGGATTCGGGAGCCGCCAGCAAAGCTTGGACCAGGGATTCGGTCGCCAGACCCAGGTGAATCTGCTCGGTTTCCAGAGCGAACCTGGCTTGGCGGGCGGGATCAAAGTCTTCCTCCGCCCCGTCGCGAGACGAACTGGCATGCTCGGAGGCCAGCATTTCGCTGCCTGAGGTGAGTGCGCGGACGAGAATTCTTTCCCCGTCCGTGATCTGAGCGTCGGCGGACGCTTTGACGGCGGCGGAACGGCTGAGGGCCGCATATTTCAGCTCCTGGCGCAGAACCGTCGAATCAATCCCCAGTTTCTGGGAGATTTCCAGCGCCAGTTCGTCGCGCACGATGCGGCTGGGAACCCGCTGGATGTGCGGCAGAAGATAGTTCACCGCCTTCACCTTGCCTTCAGCACTCCGCACCGGGAATTGGCCGCGAGCACGTTCGATCAGATAGTTGAAATATTTTTCTGAGTGTTTCAGGGCTTGGGCATATTCTTCCTTTCCTTTGCGCCGAATGAACAGATCGGGATCAAAGCCTGGCTCCAGGGTGAGCACCTGGATGTTGAATTCTTCTCCGACCAGCAAACCCAGAGTCCGTTCGGTGGCGCGGGCGCCGGCCGTATCCGGATCGAAGTTCACGACAATCTTCTTGCTGAAGCGGCCCAGCAGCCGGGCCTGCAACTCGGTAAACGCTGTGCCTGAGCTGGCGATTACATTGTGAAAGCCAGCGGCGAAGACCGAAATACAGTCCATTTGGCCCTCTACCAGAATGGCGTAGTCGAGCTTGCGAATGGCTTCCTTGGCCAGGTCGAGATTGAACAGAACGCGCGATTTGGAGTAGATCGCCGTCTCGGGCGAATTCAAGTACTTGGGTCCGGCCTTCTCGTCGGTGGAAAGCGTGCGCCCGGTAAAGGCAATGACGCGCCCGGCTTCACTGGTAATGGGGAACATCACCCGGTTGCGAAATTTTGAATACATGGCAGAGGCAGGAACCGGTGCCGGCTTCTGGCTGCTGGCTTCTGGTTGAACCAGAGTCGCAGAATCAGCCTGGGTTTCCTGACTCCTGGCTCCTGCCCCCTGAGCCCCGTCTTCCTGCTTCCAGGAGAACAGCCCGCTCTCGCGCAAGACTTCTTCGTCAAACTCACTGCGCAAGCGGTCGCGAAGCTGGAAGCCGGAGTCGGGTGCGTAGCCGATGCGGAAAGCTTGGATGGTGATCTCATCCAATCCGCGGCCCGCCAGATACTCGCGGGCATGAGCGCCTTCCGGGTGGCGCAGACGTTCCTGAAAGAAGGCGACAGCCCGCTCGTGGACTTCGAGCAGCACGGTCCGCAGCTTGGCGTCCCTGGCTTCCGCAGGGCTGCTGAAGCTGGCCTTGGGCATCGCGATGCCGAACTTCAGGGCGATGGCGCGAACCGCCTCGGGAAATGTAATGTTCTCGATCTTCTGCACGAAGCTGAAAACGTCACCCGACGCGCCGCAGCCGAAGCAGTGGTAAAACTGGCGCGTGGCGTGTACGGAGAAAGAAGGCGTCTTTTCGTTATGGAAGGGACAAAGCCCGGAGTAGTTCTGGGCGCCGGCTTTCTTGAGCTTCAGGTAGTCGCCGACCACGCGAACGATGTCCACCTGTTCCTTGAGGGTGTACGCGAAATCGCCAGGGTTGGCCATGAGTCGTCCGGAGGAATTTTGCGCCCGTCAGAAGCTAAATGGAATATAGCAGTCCGGCGGCGAACTAGGAAAAGCTGTGAATTTCCGAAGACTCTGGTGGAGCAACGAGGAAAAGCCGGAATCAGTTCTTTGCGGCAACGAAGGAAGTGGGCAAGTCTGGCCTGGTTGGTCAGGCAGGTTTTGCTGCATCCCCACGCGTGTGAACGGAGTGCGTTAACGAGCGATCAGTTAAGTATTCTCGATTGTGTGGCTTTGACCCCTCACGCCCGCCGGGTAATTTGGTACGCGGCTTGCCCCAGTCATCGTTGGGCACGACGGCAACTCAAGCTCTGCCGAAAGGTGCCGATATCACTCTGGAACGGATCATTCCAACGAAGGAGCAGAAACGATGTCAGTGTCGGGCATTTCAGCCAGCAGCCTCTTTGATTACAACACCCAGAACGTCCAGAACAAGATGCAGCAGATCCGGCAAGAGTTCCAGCAGCTCGGCCAAGACCTGCAGTCTGGAAATCTGTCTGCCGCACAATCGGATTTTGCGACGTTACAACAGCTCCAGCCGCAGACCAGTTCGACTTCACCGACACAGAGCAATCCCATCACCCAGGAGTTCAGCCAGCTTGCGACAGATCTGAAGTCCGGGAACGTTTCAGCCGCCCAACAGGACTACTCGACGATTCAGCAGGATGTGCAGAGTCACGCAGCCCAGGGACATCATCATCACCACGGGAGCGGCGGGAGGGGAGAGAGCGAGATCGGCCAGTCAATCAGCCAACTGGGCCAAGCGCTGCAGTCCGGCAACCTCTCGAACGCCCGGCAGGTATACGGCTCATTGCTGCAGGATTTTCAGCAGACTAATGGACTGTTTCCCACACTGGCATCGTCATCCTCCGGTTCAAATGCCCTCTCGGTAACTGCCTGAGGCTGAGCGAGGAATCGGCGAACCGGAGGTAACAGACACCCGGCCGGCGTCAAGCAAGGCGGCAATCGGGAGAAGAGGAGCGAACGTCCGTCTCTGGGTTCTCGTCTGACCCACGCAGTCGATTCGCGCGCATGGCTCCTAGCAGGACGACACTTAGCAGTAAAAGGATCCAGACCTGATGGGGCATCACAAAGACCAGCCACCCCCATGAATGGAAGAGTCCGCCGGAGAGGCGATTCGTGGTTTGCAACTCCTCAAGGAGGGTTGCACCGGGGATCAGAAAAGGAAGGATGAGGATCACCGTTGCGGCAGCGTGGGCCCGGAATTGTTTTCTGACCGACATCATTGCCCAGAACAGGGGGAAGATCAGCAGCGAGGCATCATAGAAGCGGTGATAGACCGGCAGCAAGCTGAGTGTGAGCAAGGTGCTGAACTGCAGGATCTCTCCCTCAAAATGGTCCTCTGCGCGGCGGCGGAACAATAGCCAGAGCAAGGCTGCAATTGCACCGATCACAATTCCAGACACGTTCGCGGCCGGCCGGCTGCCCAGGATTGTGTAAGTCAGAACTTGCAGGTTTACCAGACCAAAGCGCAGGGGGTTTTGGCCGGTGAAATCGCCAAGACTGCCGGGCGCCAGCAGCACACGGTTGACATAAAGATAGCTCGACCACCAGGCAGTGCGACTGAGCCCGAAACGAACCAGGGCAACGACGGCGAGGGCTGCCGCAACCGTGCCCGCAATCGTGGAGACGCGCCAGCGTCGCCGTAAAACGTAGTACAGCAGGAAGGGAAGGCCAACTTGCGGTTTGAGTGCAACCGCGATTCCGACGAGAATGCCGCAAAGGATATCTTTCCTTTGACGTGCGGCATGAACCGCAAGCACTCCGAGCGCCACCACGGGAATGACGATGCTTCCAGCGGCGAATCCGGTGTGGAATGGGGCGAGAGCCAACGCAAGCCCCAAGAAGATGTAGGTTCGAAGCTCATCCCGCCGGAAGTCGCCCGCCAGGAGCAAGGCGCGTAACATCAAAAGAAAAAGAACCAGGTTGATGGCTAGCCAGACCACGGCCGCAACCCGCCACGGGAGTTCCGTAAGGGCCGCAAGAAGGACAAAGCAAGTCGGTGGATAGGCTGTCGGGATGCCTCTCTTGATCACCAAAGAACCGTCTGCCAGTTCTCGGTCAAGAAAACTGAAGCGATGCGCATCCGGCGGCCACAACTGAACCACGCTTGCGGGAGCGTAGGGGTCGATGCCCTCCAGCCAGGCGCGCGTCTGTATGAAGGGCGAGATGAAATCGTTGAGATCCAGATGGTGTACAAATCGGACCGGACCGCGCCAGAGGAATTCACCGGTTGCCCCAAGGATGAGCACCCCCAAGAGGACCCGCAAAAGGAAGTTCTTAGCCGGCGCCGGTCGCATGACGATGTGGACAGTGTGCTCCCAGACTTGAGTATGCTCGTGATGCGCGTCATGCCCAAAGAGGATTCGCCACGCGAACCCCAAAAGCTACCGCTATGAATCGGCGATGTCGAGTCTGGTGGCCGCATCCGGGAACAAACTAGCGGCTACGGTAAAAGCTGATTACGATTGAGAGAGCTTTTCCAGCTATGGAGAGTTGCAAAACACTGTAATGCCTCGACTCGACTGTCATTCCGATCCTGAGCCTTGCGAAAGGGAAGAATCTGCAGTTGCTTGCGGCAGGGGGGATGCTGATTTCGAATGGAACTGGCGCCGGCTCCTGCTGCTGTTGTTGCTGCTGGCCGCACTTTCTGAGTTGGTGCTGAATGGCATCCTCCCCGCATTTCATTCCGGCAAGAACGACTTCTCGGACCCGTTTGTCGGGGCGAGACTGTGGCGTCAGGGGCAGAATCCGTGGGATGGTGCTCTGATGAACGCCACTGCCAGAAGGTTGGGCATCGCGTCTTCCCCGGTGAATCCGATCTACCCGCTCACGACTTACGTCCTGGTTGTTCCATTCAGCTTTGTGCCGTGGAAGTGGGCCAATCTCTTCTGGGTTACGCTGAGCGTCCTTGCAGCTGGTGTGATTCCGTGGGCCCTGCTGCGGATTGGGGAATTTCGTGTGCGCGAGGAGAGAGCCTGGCTTTTGGTCAGTCTATCGATGGCCTTCCCGCCATTGCACCGGGCCATCCACCTGGGCAACCCGGCAGTGATTGCGGTGGCTCTGTGCCTGATCGGCATTTATTTCGCTAAGCAGAACCAGGACGTGGCGTCAGGGATCATGCTTGCGGCGGCCACTGGGCTGAAACCTCAGCTGGGGTTCTGGATACTGCTGTTCTATCTTCTCCGGGGCCGCTGGCGCCTGGCAGGGAGCGCGCTCCTGGGCCTTCTTGCCTTGGCCGCAGCCGCCTTATCCCAGCTCGCGACCCACCTGCCTGAAGTAATTGCAACCTATCGGGAAGATCTGCGGTACTCGTTCGGCGTGGGTGGATCCGCCGACTTTTCCGTCGCCAATCCCTTGCGCTTTCAGCTGGTCAATGCACAAGTAATCTTGTGGCAAATCGTGCATGCGCGAGGGCTCGCGGATGTTCTGGCGTTTAGCCTGTTTGCAATCGGTCTGGGAGCTTTGGCCTATGCCGTTTTCCGGACGGGCGTACACTCTGAGCCTCTGGTGCTCACCGCACTGGTGGGGCTGTCGTTCGTCGCGACCTACCACAGCGTTACAGACATCACATTCTTTGTGCTGGTGCTCTGCTGGGTCCTGAACGATAGTCCGCCGGGTCTGCGCCGGATGAAGGGGGTAGTACTGTTCTCGTTCCTTCTGCTCTTTCTACCGGTCCACTCATTTCTGGTGCGGATCGAGCCACATCTGGGGCCTGGTGTCCTGGCTTCCTCGTCGTGGAACCTGCTGATCGGCCCCAGCTTCATCTGGCTGCTGCTGTTCTTCAATGTGGTAGTTCTGGCGGCAGTAGCGATGTCCTCAGGCTTAGCACGAACGGCATCGCACGATCCTATGCCGGCGAGCCGCTAACGCCGAGTCTCGGGACATTGTCGGCCGAGATGAAACGGTCATCGAAAACCGGAGTAGACCTTCGGCCCTACTTCTTGACCGCGGCAAAGCTCTCATCCAGAATCCGGATTGCCTCGTCCACATCGGTTTTGGAAATATTCAGCGGCGGTGACATGCGGATCACATTCCCATAGAAGCCGCCTTTGCCGATCAGCAGGCCGCGCTTGCGCGCTTCTTCCATCACAGCGTTTGTTCCTGCAGGTGAGGGCTGCTTGGTGGCGCGGTCTTCGACCAGTTCAAGCGCCAGCAGCAAACCCATGCCCCGCACATCGCCAATCAGGGCATGCTTCTGCTGCAGATCTTCCAGTCGTTGCCGGAAGTAACTCCCCACCACTGCCGCATTTGTCCGCAAGTCATCTTCTTCGATCACATCAATCACGGCCTTGGCAGTCACGCAGGTAACCGGGTTTCCTCCGAAAGTGGAAATCGTCAATCCCTGAAACGAGTCCGCGATCTCAGGCTTGGCGACGGTCAAACCAACCGGTACACCGTTACCCAGCCCTTTGGCCGACGTGATCATGTCCGGTTCCACTTCCCAGTGCTCGATGCCGAACCACTTATGCCCGGTGCGTCCCCAAGCGGTTTGCACTTCGTCGGCGATGAAGTCGGCGCCGTATTGCTTCACGATGTTGAACGCCATCTTGAAGTACTCTTTGGGCGGCGTAATAAAACCGCCGACGCCCTGGATCGGCTCCGCCAGGAATGCCGCGACGCGTCCCGAGGTCGAGAACTGAATAACGTTCTCGATATCTTTCGCGCAGGCGACCTCGCAGTCGGGGTACTTCAGCCCCAACGGGCAGCGATAGCAATACGGATTCATGGCATGGACGATGCCGACCTCGATGGTTCCCCGCCTCCAGGTGCTCATGCCAGTGAGCCCGCGGGCCAGCGACGAGCGGCCGCTGTAGCCGTGCCGCAGCGCAACCACTTCAAAATTTCCGGTGTGCATGCGCGCCACCTCGATGGCGGTCTCGTTGGCTTCTGTGCCGCTGTTGGTGAAGTACGACTTCTTGAGCGTGCCGGGCGTGATCTGCGCCAACTTCTCCGCCAGCGTGACCATGGGCTCGTTGGGGAAGCAGGTTGAGACATGCTGCAGCTTGTCCATTTGCGCCTTGGTGCGCGAAATCACCCGTGGATTGCAATGGCCTACACTAATGGTGACGATTCCGCCGAAAAAGTCCAGATACTTCTTTCCCTCAACGTCCCACACATGCTGCATCGACGCGTGGTCCATCGGAACTGGATCGGCGTAATAGTTGGTGACCGATGGGAAGATGTACTCTTTCTGTTTGCGGTTAATTTCTTGGCGAGTGAGGTGAGTCTGGTCAACGGATGTTGGAGTCATGAAGAACCTCGGGATAACGAGAAAAACAATGATAAATTACCCGGACAAACTGTTGCAGGAAAATGCCGCAAAAACCAATCTTTACCACAGGGTCACAGAGACACAGAGAAGCCCTTTAATCCTGAACCCTACGCCGTGTTCTGCTGCTTGTGCCTCCAACGCGCTACCACCAGTTTGATCTCCTCAAACGTGATCTCCGGGGGCAGCGAGTCTTTGAGGGGTCTGAGCCACTGCGTGCCCACTTTGGTGATGGCGGCTTCGATGATGGCCAGTTTCGTGTTGTCGATCCAGCCCTCCTGAAATTCGATGCCGCCGCTTTCGACCAGGCCGGCGACCGCGCTGATGATGGTGGAAAGCTGACGCCCGCGCACCGCGGCGATTTCCTGGAACGTGTGGCCGTCCGCAAGAAGCTTACGAACTTCCTCGGCGGGCTTGGTTTTCTTCCGCGGCAGGGCCGCGGCGCGCGCGCCATCATGGAACCGTTGCAGAGCTTTGAGAATCTCGCGGCCATAGGTTTCGGTCTTGCGTTCTCCGAACCCGGGAATTCCGCGCAACTCCTGGAGTGACTTTGGGCGCACGCGGCAGACCGCTTCGAGCGAAGTGTCATGCATTACGACGAACGCCGGCAAACCCTGCTCCCGAGCTTTGGTTCGCCGCCACTCGCGCAGGTAGTCGCTTAATTCCTCATTTACCGGGGAACTCGCCGCGGCGTCGGCGACCCGCCTGCGAGGAGGAAGCGACTCGGCAGCCGCTCTGCCCGGTTTCATCTTCGTTTGCGATAGCCAATCCAACTCGCAGCCGCAAACGTCGCAGGCTTGGCACGAATCCCACTTCGGAGTCTCCCCAAAGTGCAGGCAAATCTGCTGATGACGGCAGCGTGCGGATTCCACAAACCGCCGCACCACGTGATAACGCTGCCAGGAGCGTTCTTTCTCTGCCGGGTCTTCGATCTTCTCAGTGAAATATGCCAGCAGTCCGGCGTCGCGCTGCTGCCAGAGCAGAATGCAGTCCGCCGGATCGCCGTCGCGGCCAGCGCGTCCCGCTTCCTGGTAATACTGTTCAATCGACTTCGGCAGCGACAGGTGAATCACCGCCCGGACGTCCGCCTTGTTGATCCCCAGGCCGAAGGCGATCGTGCCTACCAGAACACGCACTTCATCCCCCATCCATTGTTCCTGGTTGCGCTGGCGTGCATCGGCTTCCATTTTGCCGTGATACGCAATGGCGGCAATGCCGCTCTCCTCGAGAAAATCCACCGTCTTCTCAACTCGGCTGATGGTGGGAGCGTAGACGATCACGCTGTTCCTGGAGTGAAGCCGCAAGGCCTGGAGCAGAAGCTTCGACTGGTGGCGTTCGGTTTCACACTCCCGGACGAAATAGCGCAGGTTCGCTCGATGGAAGCTCGCAATGTACCTATGCGGATCATGCATTTGAAGCTGCTTAACAATGTCATGGCGCACAACCCGTGTGGCGCTGGCCGTAAAAGCGGCGATGGGACAGTCAGGAAAATTGACGCGCAAACTGTTCAGTTGGAGGTATTCCGGGCGGAACTCATGGCCCCATTCCGAGATGCAATGGGCCTCGTCAATGGCGAAGAAGGCCACCGGCACATTCTTCAGCCATCCCACCGTGTCCGGGCGCGCCAGGCGTTCTGGAGAAAGATAAAGAAGGCGATACTCGCCGGCGCGTGCCTTGCGCATCACGACGGTTTGCTCCTCCCGCGGCAGGAAACTGTTCAAGACCGCCGCCGGGATGCCCATGGCGGCCAGCTGCGCGGCCTGATCCTGCATCAGCGCGATCAAGGGCGAGATCACAATGGCGGTTTTTCCCGAGACCAGCGCGGGCAACTGGTAACACAGCGATTTCCCGCCGCCGGTCGGCATGATAACGCAGGCGTCGTGTCCTGCCAGCAGGCTGCCCACAATGCGCTCCTGCATGGGACGGAAAGTGTTGTAACCCCAGTAGCGTCGCAGGGCCGCGAGGAGTTCGCCTTCAGCTACTGTGTCAGGCACGAGTCTAGTATAGGGATTTGTAGTTTGTAATCGGGTAATTTGTAATTTGAAGCCACGCCATCTTGACCGGAACGGGAAGTCTATAATCATCTCCATCCATGAAAGCGTTCTTTCGTTTCGTGCTACGGGCGCTGGTGCTGCTGGTGGTTGCGCTGGTGTCGGCGCTCACTGCCATGCGCTTTGCCATTCACGGGCGCGAAACCAAGGTTCCGGACTTAGTGGGAAAAACCCCGGCCGAAGCGCGCAAGATCGCCGAAACCAGCGGCTTTGAGATGGAAATCGAGCGGCAATATTTCAGCGCCAGCGTGCCCGAGGGAAAGATTCTGTCGCAAGTTCCGGTTGCGGGCACGCTCACTCGGGGAGGCTGGCAGTTGCGAGTAGCCCAGAGCATGGGACCGCAGCGGGTGCAGATCCCTAACGTGATCGCGGAAAGCGAGCGTGCTGCTGAGCTGAATATTCGGCGACGCGGGCTGGATGTGAGCGCCATTGCCGCAACCGCCGTTCCGGGTGGCACCGCCGGTCAGGTTCTGGCGCAGAGCCCGCCGCCCAATGCCAGCGGCGTTTCCGCTCCCAAGATCAGTTTGTTGACCAGCCTGCCGGCCCCGCCTCCAGCCTATGCCATGCCCAGCTTTATCGGTCAGACGTTGGGGAACGCCACCGCGGTGTTGAAAAGTGCAGGATTTCAGGTGGGGCACTTGACGGTGGCTGCGCCAGCAATGAACCCCGGTCCAGTCATCCCGCAGGCGCCGGCGCAAGCTACGCCGGCCAGCATCATCATTGCGCAGAGTCCGCCGCCGGGTTGGAAGATCACAGCGGGAACCGCCGTGAGTTTTGAAGTACGGTAAGAGTGCGACCGAGGCGCAAATTTGACCTCCATGGACACAAAGGAGCGTCAAGCCGACCTTTTGGGGATTCGTGCCTGGTGCAACCTGTGTCCTTGTGAAGTCCATGAACATGGGGCGCCAGCCCTGGACCCCCGACAAGCCTTTTGTTGACAATAAGCTCGGACCTTGGGTATGCTTAGTCGTTCGGTAGTCCTGCGGTTGCCCGCCTGGTAGCCCCTGCGCTTTCGGCGCTTACGAGGGTACTCAGCGGTCTTCATTTTTTGGGTCTTTAATTTCTGGAGATTTGGAATGTCAACCTATTTCCCCAAAGCGGGGGAAATTGCGCGCAAGTGGTATGTCGTCGACGCCTCTGGCCAGACACTCGGCCGGCTCGCGTCGCAAGTGGCCCGCATTTTGATGGGCAAAGAGAATCCAAAATACACGCCTTTTCTCGACACCGGCGATCACGTTGTGGTCATCAATGCCGAGAAGGTGAAGACCACCGGCGTGAAGGCGGAGAACAAGCTCTACCAGCACTACACGGGATACCCGGGTGGCCTGCGCACGGAAGAATTCAGCAAGCGGATGACCCGCAAACCCGAACTGGTGATTGAGCAGGCAGTGCTGCGGATGCTGCCCAAGTCGAAGCTGGGCCGCCAGATGATCAGCAAGATGAAGGTCTATCGCGGCGAAAAACACCCGCACGAAGCCCAGAAGCCGGAAGCGAAGGCACTGGAAGTGAGAGCTTAGAATCGTAAAGACGCAGCTTGCTGCGTCTGCGGCGAGATTAGGAGACGTAAGAGACTACGTCTCTATAGAGAGGGATTGATAGCGACTCATGGCTGAACTGGTTCAATATTACGGTACGGGACGCCGCAAGTCGGCGATTGCCCGAGTCTACTTGCGTCCGGGCACGGGCGAGTTCAAGGTGAACGGCCGCCCCTTTGAGCAGTACTTCGTGACTCCCTCGCAGCGCTCCAGCGCGCGCCAACCCCTGCTTTTGACCGAGACGGGGGCTTCGTTCAACGTGGTTGCCCGCGTTTCCGGCGGCGGCGTGAACGGCCAGGCCGATGCCGTGAGTCTGGGGGTGGCTCGCGCACTGATGGTCTTTAATACCGAACTGCGCCCCAAGCTGAAAGGTGAAGGTCTGGTCAGCCGCGATTCGCGGTCCAAAGAGCGCAAGAAATATGGCCAGAAGGGCGCTCGTCGGCGCTTCCAGTATTCGAAGAGGTAGTTGCAAGTACCTGGTGCGCAGTGCCAGGAACAAAAAAGGTGTTCAATTCTTCCCGTGCTTCGCGGTGCGGGGACGGGAATGGCAATCGGGAGCAGCCTCGCGGCCAGCTGCCGATGCAGACCAAACAAGGAGGTTAATTGGCTAACATCACCATGAAGGAGTTGCTCGAAGCGGGCGTGCACTTCGGGCATCAAACCAAGCGCTGGAATCCCAAGATGAAGGAGTACATCTTCGGAGAGCGCAACGGGATCTACATTATTGACCTGCAAAAGACGCTGAAGATGTTCAAAGAAGCGTCGAAATTCGTGCAGGAACTGGCAGCCGCCGGGAAAATCATCCTGTTCGTGGGTACCAAGCGCCAGGCGCAGGACGCGATTGCCGAAGAGGCCACGCGTTGCGGCGGTTTCTATATCAACCAGCGCTGGCTAGGCGGGCTGCTCACCAACTGGGTGACGGTTCAGAAATCAGTAAAGCGGCTCAAGGAACTAGACGAGATGGCCACAGATGGCCGATATGAGCTGCTACCCAAGAAGGAAGTGATTAAGCTCGAACGCGAGCGTAAGCATCTGCAGGCCAACCTGGCGGGCATCAAGAATATGTCTCGCCTGCCGGATGCGGTATTTGTCATCGATTCGAACAAAGAGCAGATCGCCGTGCGCGAAGCCCGCAAGCTGGGTATTCCGGTCGTTGCCGTGGTGGACACGAACTGCGATCCGACCGAAGTTGATTACGTGATTCCAGGCAATGACGACGCCTTGCGCGCTATCCGGCTGTTTGCCTCCAAGGTCGCCGATTCGGTTGCCGAAGGTGCTCAGCTGATGAATGACAAACAGGTGGCTGATCTGTCCGCCGCTGCTGAGGCTGCGCAGCAGGCTGAGTTGGCTGCCAGGGAATCAGCGGTGGGAGCTGGAGCCGAGATCAGTGCCGCCGCAGACGATTCGGCGAGCGAAGAGATCAGCATGGAAGATCTGCTGGGCAATGGCGCCCGGAAGCAGCCGGTTGCGGCCACAGAGGCCGCCGCGGAAGCTCCCGAGATTGAGCACCAGGCGCACTAAAGGGGTCTTTGGCCCTGAGTCGCCGGTCCTCGCAGCAAAATCCGGACTTCAGATCCAAGGGCATCCAGACCCGCGCGGGTCGTCCGCAGCGGGTCGAATTTTGTAGGGAGCAGTTTCGAGTTGCGGGTTTCAAGTTTCAGACAAGGGGAACGCCTCTGAGACTGGAACCTGAGACTGGAAACTGAATCTATGAGTACATCCACTGTGAATATTTCTGCTGCCCAAGTCAAAGACCTCCGGGAGCGCACGGGCGCTCCCATGATGGATTGCAAGACCGCTCTTAGCGAAGCCAAGGGCGACATGGAACAGGCCATCATCATCCTGCGCAAGCGCGGGACGGCGGTCGCGCAAAAGAAGGCAGCGCGCGTGACCAGCGAAGGCTCCGTGGCCCAATACATCCACGCTGGCGGGAAAATCGGCGTTCTGGTCGAAGTGAATTGCGAAAGCGATTTCGTTGCCCGCACCGACGATTTCAAGGAACTGGTGCACGATATCGCCATGCACATCGCGGCCAGCGATCCGAAGTTCGTCCGCAAGGAGGACGTGACTCCCGCGGCCTACGAGCGCGAAAAAGATATTTACCGCGCCCAGGCCGCCGCAACCGGCAAACCGCCTCAGGTCGTGGAAAAGATTGTCGAAGGCAAGATGGGCAAGTTTTACGAAGAGGTCTGCTTGTACGAGCAGCCCTTTATCAAGGATCAGACGGTCAGTATTCATCAACTGATCGCGACCAAGATCGGCAAACTGGGCGAGAACATTTCCGTACGCCGCTTTGCCCGCTTCAAAGTCGGCGAGGCTGGCGAGACCATCGCCCTCAGCAAACCGGAACAGAAAGCGGAGTAAATTGGGGGCGCCAAGCGGCGCCCTTTTTTCTTCGAATTACGACGAAGACGTCGGCACGTGCGATCGAAAGGCGGAGGGCGGACGCCTAACCTATGACGACTCCCATCTTCAAACGTATCCTTCTGAAACTATCCGGCGAGGCACTCGCCGCGAACCAGGGCTTCGGCGTGGATACCATTCGCATCCACGAGATCGCGGCGGAACTCGCCGATGTGCATTCGCTCGGCATCCAGATTGCGATCGTCGTCGGCGGCGGCAACTTCTTTCGCGGGGTTGCCGACCAGGCTCGCGACATGGATCGCGTTTCCGCAGACCACATGGGCATGCTGGCCACGGTGATCAATGCGCTTGCCTTGCAGGATGCGCTCGAAAAACAGAAGGTCTACACCCGCGTCCAGTCTGCTATCGAGATGAATCAGGTCGCGGAGCCGTTCATCCGCCGCCGCGCCATTCGCCATCTTGAAAAGGGGCGTGTGGTCATCTTCGCCGGCGGAACCGGCAATCCTTACTTCTCTACCGACACGGCAGCTTCCCTGCGCGCCATGGAGATCAAAGCGGACGTGATCCTGAAAGCCACCAAGGTCGATGGCATCTACGACGCCGATCCCATGAAAGTGAAAGACGCCAAGAAGTTCGCGCAGATTACTTACATGGAGGTTCTGAAGCAGGGTCTCAAGGTCATGGATTCCACCGCGATTTCGCTTTGCAAGGACAATAACCTTCCCATCATCATCTTCAATCTGAATCAGCGTGGAAACATCAGAAAAGTCGTGACCGGCGAGAAGGTTGGGTCGCTGGTCAGCGTCTGAAGAGAAGTCAGAAGGCAGAAGTCAGACTGAACAAGAGGAACACGGGGTTTGCTTCTGCAATTTGACTTCTGCGTCCCGCTTTCTTCCTTCGCCCGTGGTGAATTCTCGTTCCACGGGTTTATAATTTACGGTTTTGATCCTGTTCTTTCGGAGCTCCTGCGTATGGCTCAAGCCAGCATGGCCACGATTCCTGGCCTTAAAGAAACGTATGTGCAACTCAAGACCCGCATGGACAAAGCGGTAGAAGATTTCCGTAAGGAAATGGCAGCGACCCGGACCGGTCGCGCTTCGGTGCACATGCTCGACTCGGTGAACGTCGATTATTACGGCTCGCAGATGCCGCTCAACCAGATTGCCCAGGTCCACGCACCTGAGCCGCAGCTGATCACGGTGCAACCGTTCGATCCCTCATCTTTGGCTGCGATTGAAAAGGCGATTCGCAGCGCCGATATTGGCCTGAATCCCATGAACGACGGTAAGATAATCCGTGTTCCTGTGCCGCCGCTGACTGAGGAGCGCCGCCGCGACATGGTCAAGCATCTTCATAAAGTCCTCGAAGAGCACCGCACTGCCGTCCGCAACATTCGGCGCGATGGCAATGACGCCATCAAGAAGGCTATGAAAGACAAGAAAATCACTGAGGACGACGAAAAGCGCGCCCTGGACGAGATCCAGAAGCTCACCGACGACGAAATCAAGAAGATGGAAGAAATGAGCAAGGGCAAAGAAAAAGAAGTGATGGAGATCAAGTAAGAGTTCGTTCCAAATGTAGGCCGCCGCGCTCGCTTGATCTCGAGCCATGATTCACCAATTTGACGTCCTCGTGCTTGGTGGTGGGGCCGCCGGTTTGATGTGCGCTATCGAGGCTGGCAAGCGTGGCCGCCGCGTCGCAGTGCTCGAGCGCGCCGACCGCTGCGGAAAGAAAATTCTCATCTCCGGCGGAGGGCGCTGCAACTTCACCAACCTTCACTGCCGCCCCGAAAATTTCGTTTCGTCGAACCCGCACTTTGCCAAATCAGCGCTGGCCCGATACACGCCCGCCGATTTCATCGCGCTAGTCGAGAAACATCGAATCCCTTATCACGAAAAGACGCTCGGCCAGTTGTTTTGCGACGGCTCTGCGCGCGAGATCCTGGACATGCTCGAAGGCGAGTGTCAAGCAGCCGGCGTTCGCATCTTCACCAGTACGTCCGTTACCGAAGTGAAGCGATCCACGGGGTTCCTCATCCGCACGGCAACCGCGGATTTCTGTGTTCCGGCTCTCGTGGTAGCGACGGGAGGCCTCTCTATCCCCAGAATCGGGGCCACCAGCTTCGGTTACGACCTGGCCGGTCAATTCGGCTTGAAGATACGCCCGCCCAGGCCCGCTTTAGTTCCGCTCATCTTCAGTTCGGAAGACCGCCAGCTCTATTGCGATCTCGCCGGGGTTTCCGCCGAAGTGATTGCGTCCTGTGAAGGCGAGCAGTTCCGGGAGAGGATGCTCATCACCCACCGCGGGCTGAGCGGTCCGGCCATTTTGCAGATTTCTTCCTATTGGCAAACCGGACAGCCGATTCAAATCGATCTTGCACCTGAACGAGGAGTCACAAGCCAATTTCGCGATCCGAAAGTTGCGAGAACTGTGCAGATTCTTAGAACGGCCCTACGCGAGTTTCTCCCCAGCCGTTTCGCCGATCGCTGGATCGAATTTCACATGCCAACCCAATGGACCAACGCAGCACTTGCTAAGTTCGAACGTCAGGTTCACGGGTGGACGATCAGGCCCGCCGGCACTGAAGGCTTCGAGAAAGCGGAGGTCACCGCCGGAGGAGTCGATACCGACGAACTCTCCGCCCAAACGATGGAAAGCAGGAAAGTGCCTGGACTGTTTTTTATCGGCGAGGTTGTCGACGTCACTGGCCATCTCGGCGGCTTCAATTTTCAGTGGGCCTGGGCGTCCGGCGCCGGGGCCGGCCGGGCGGTGTAGCGCGCCTCAGGAAAGGTCTGCTGTTTTTTTCACCCCACCGCAGGTAACCAGAGAAGCTACTCCGGCTTCGCCGGGAAGCCCCTTGAATAGCGGTAGAATGCAGGCAGATTCAGGCGTGCCAATCGGGGATCGGAACCCGAAGTATGCAACCCAGATTCGGCTGGCGGATTCTTAGTTGGTAACAGAAACTAATCTGGGCGGGCAGGGTTTAGCAGAAACGCGGGTTGTTGAGCAACTTGTCGAGAAACTTCCAACCATGGGATTGCGCGGATTGCTCAGGAGCCACACTACAAATGGTTCAGCCGACTCCCGAGCAGCGGAAAGCGGAGGCAATAAACACCATGAAAGTTCTGTTGAAGTCCGGAAATCATAAACTTTGGATCATCGCGGCCGGCATGTTTGTGCTGATGGCGTGTTGTTTGCCCGCTGTGGCCGCGCTTGGCGGCGATCTCAACTCGGTGCAAGCCGACATGGCCCACATGAAGGGCACGGTAAAGATCCAGCCGATGGAGACGTACTCTGTCCACGAGATCACGGATGCCCACCATACGGTGGTGCGCGAATATGTCTCGGCGGATGGAAAGGTTTTTGGGGTAGCCTGGCACGGGCCATTCATGCCTGAGATGAAGCAGATCCTGGGCTCCTACCTGCAGCAGTATTCTGCGGGAGTTGCGGAACAACATGCCAAGTATGCAGGTCGCCGGCCGCTGAGCATTCACCAAGCCGGGCTGGTGGTCGAGATTGGCGGACACACGCGGGCGTACTACGGCCGGGCTTTTGTTCCTGGGCTGGTGCCGCAGGGAGTTGATGCCGGGGAGGTGCGGTAATGAGAGCTCTTGGGCGCAGTTTTCTTGTCGTAGCGATTCTGGGGACGTTGGGCCTTCTGGCGGGTTGTAACGGTTCGACCCCAAATGGCGCTTCCATATCTATTTCCGTATCGGCCAACCCGACGACCATCAACCCGGGACAGACCTCGGCGGTTACGGCAACGGTGACTGGAGATTCCTCCAATTCCGGTGTGACCTGGAGCCTGTCTGGCGTCGGAAGTCTGAGCAACCAGACTTCGACCGCGGTGACATACACCGCACCCTCGTCGTTAAGCAACACGACCATTGTATCGGTGACCGCGACCTCGGTAGCGAATACCAGTGTAGTGGCTTCGGTCAACATACAGGTGAACGGCACCGCCGGCAACGTTGTGGTTTCGCTCGCCGCTAGTCCGACAACCATCAATCAAGGCGGAACGTCGGCGATTACGGCCACCGTGACCGGAGATTCCACCAATGCTGGTGTGACTTGGAGTCAACCATCCATCGGAACTTTGACCAACGAAACCTCAACCTCCGCCACCTATAACGCTCCGTCAGTTGGCAGCCCAACGGAGGTTGTGATCGCGGCGACCTCCAAGGCGGATTCCGGCGCAGCGGCTTCAACGCAGATTACGGTTCTGGTCGCAGGCGCCGCAGCCAACGTTCAAGCCGTCAACGTGGACGGCGGGCCGGTGCCGATCTACCCCAATGGTGGCTTTGCCAGTGCTACGGTCTGTGTGCCGGGGTCCACCACCTCTTGCGTGACCATTGATGGACTTCTAGTCGACACAGAGTCGATCGGACTGAGGGTTCTGGGGACAGCCCTGAACGGGCTTGCGCTTCAGCCGATCCAGGTGGGGGGACAGAACCTGAATGACTGCGTCCAATTCGGCGACGGCTCCTACTTGTGGGGACAAGTGGAAAGCGCCGATGTGCATCTCTCCGGAGAGACAGCAAGCAACATTCCCATCCACGTGGTCGCCGATCCGGTCGGATACTCGATTCCAACTGCCTGTTCAAACGGCGGGACGGACGAAGACAATCAGGCAGCACTAGGCACGAATGGGATTCTCGGCGTGGGGCCTGAACCCAACGACTGCACGTTGGCGGGCGTCAACTACTGTAACGGAAGTTCGCCGGTGGGCATTTACTGGACTTGTACGAGTTCTGGCTGCACCACGAATCCTGTAACTGTACCGATCGCTCAGCAGGTCACGAATCCGGTGGTCGCGTTCGCGACTGACAATAACGGCGTGGTTTTGACCTTTCCTTCGGTCACGGCCCCGTCCCAGGCGACGGTCACGGGGACTATGACTTTCGGGATCGGAACCCAGTCGAACAACCAACTGACGACTCAGACGGTTTACACGTTGGACGCAAACGGCAACTTCCAGACCACCTTAACCAACGGGCCTCTGGATGGTCAGTTCTATCCGGCCAGCTTCCTCGATAGCGGCTCGAATGGATATTTCATTCCTGATCCGAGCGAGGTGATTCCGGTTTGCAGCGACAACAACTTCTTCTGCCCGACCTCGAATTTGCCTGGGCAGCAGGCGCTGAACCAGGGAGCGAACGGCGCTATCGGCGCACCCGTGACCTACGAGATCGACAACGCGGATGGCCTGTTCAACAATTCGAGCAACGCGGTATACCCAACCCTGGGCGGGCCAAATGGATCCGAATCATGTCCTGGGGGCAACAGCGACTCGTTGTGCAGCTTAGACTGGGGCTTGCCGTTCTACTACGGGAACACGGTATTCACGGCGATTGACGGGCAAGCTGTACCCTCCGGACAGCCGGCGGCGCCTTGGTGGGCCTACTAGGGCTCGTCGCAAGTCTTCTTAATGGGCACGGCTTCCATAGCCGTGCCTTTTTTGCTGACCCTACGATAGCTGCGACGCCGTTATCAGCCGGCAATCGTCGTCGCCGGTTCGTAGGGTACAAGATGACGCCCTCCGACGAAATGCCTTTTCGCCATCCCGTCACACGAGATCGTGATCGCTGTCCTTGCACGGTCGAATGAATCCGCAGACGCTTAAGCTGAGCGTTTCAGGCTTTGCACTCGAGTGTCGGCCCAGGACTTCCTGACTAGCCGTAACGGACGCTGCCAGACCAGATCCCGGGCGACCGGAACCTATAGGCTCCTCCCCGATCGAGCCCTGTGCTCCGCAGCGATGATGCTTCCCACCGTGCCTGCGGAGAAACCCCGACCGGAAGAATTCATAAGAAGTGAAGAGGAGGCATTTATGACGAGCAATGCACAACCGCGGACCGGCATGCAGGTCTGTCTAGTCTGTATCGCAGTTTTCCTGCTGGTAGGATTCCGCTTCAGTCAATCTGCCATTTCGCTGTCACCGACGAGCGGTCCGCCCACGACCAACCTGCAGGTCTCGGGCAGCGGTTTCGCAGCGAACGCCAAGGTGGACATTTTCTTCGGCACCGAGGACAAGGCCCTGGCCATTGCCGACGGTTCCGGATCATTTTCCCAGATCATGCAGGTGCCAGCCTCGGCGCTGCCCGGGACTCATTGGCTGAGCGCGGTTCAGCGTTCGGGGCACAACCGCGCGCAGGTGCGGTTTGAGGTTCACACCAATTGGGACGAGTTCCTGCGGGAAGACATGACGAGGTTCAACCCCTACGAAAATGTCTTGAACGTCCACAATGTCGGGAACATGCAGTTGAAGTGAAGCTTCAACGCCAACGGCGAAGTTTGGTGCTCTCCCACAGTGAAGAATGGAGTTGTCTATATGGCGTCGGGCAGCACTGGCATTATCTACGCGTTGAAGGCGAGCACAGGAGCAGTGCTGTGGAGCTACCAAACTGGCAGCAACCAGAACCGTATGCAGTCCTCGGCCGCAATCCGGAATGGGGTGGTTTACATCGGCGCGGACGACGGCAATGTCTACGCGCTGAAAGCCAGCAACGGCACCAAGGTGTGGAGCTTTACGACGGGCGGCCTTATCGGTACCAGGCCCACGATTGTGAATGGGGTGGTCTATATCGGATCAAGCGACGGCAACGTCTATGCGCTGAAAGCCGGCGACGGCACCAAGGTGTGGAGCTACCAGGCCTGCAGCGACTGCGGGGTCGGTGGCGGTCTTGCGGTCGTGAAAGGGCTGGTCTACTTCGGCATCGGCAAGAGCGGCCAGTATGGAACCCTCTATGCACTGGACGCCAAGACGGGTGCGAAGCGGTGGACTTACAACACCGAAATGAATATAGACCCTGCACCTACCGTCGCTAATGGCGTGGTCTATTTTGGCACCGCAACGCCGAGCGGATTTGGTATGGTGTTCGCTCTTAAGGCAAGCACCGGCGAGTTGCTATGGGTTTTCGAAGCCGGCAGCTGGGTACGGCCTTCGCCGGCAGTGGCGAACGGAGTGGTGTATGCCGGTTCGTGCGACGGCAATGAATACGCACTGAACGCCAAGACTGGCGCCTTGCTGTGGAACTACACCACCGGCGGCTGTGTGGACTCCTCGGCTGCCGTGGCCAACGGCGTGGTGTATTTCGGCTCGTGGGACGACAATGTGTACGCGCTGAACGCCAAGACCGGCGCGAAGCTGTGGAGCTACAACACCGGCAAGTACGTGTATTCCTCGCCCGCGGTCGTCAACGGAGTGGTTTACATCGGCTCGCTCGAATCCTACACCGGCTATTTTTATGCCTTCAGCCTGAAGAAGGGTCCGGAGCAGGAGGGTGGGTTCAAGCGTCCCGACTGGAAGATGCTCCGCCCGACCGGCATCAACTAGCCGGGCGCCAACTGGGTAGCATTCCCTACTATGGGGAAGCCGGGCCTCCTCAGATGAACCGAGGAGGCCCACTTTTCTTGTAGAGCTGCGCCACCGCAGATGATCGGGCCGCTACGACAATGCCCGCGTACCGTAATCCGCAAGGCTCAGGAGCAGCAGGATCAGCAGCCAGAAGATGGAAGAAATGATGACCATCTTGGTCAGCTTCTCGCTGGCGTATTTCACGTGCATGAAGAAGAGAATCACCAGCAAAGCCTTAAACGTAGCGATCACCAGCGCCACCACGGTGTTAAACGGACCCAGATCGATGGTCGCTACCTTGGCCGTCACCACGGTGAGCACCAATAGGGCAATCCAGATCCCGTAGTAAAGTTTGCTTGAGAGAATGTGCTCAGACATGGCGAATCACCTCAGCGGCTTTCGATCGATCAGGTACAGCAACGGAAAAAGATATATCCAGACGATATCGACAAAGTGCCAATACAGGCCTGCGATTTCGACCGGAGTATGGTATTCGGGAGTGAACTTGCCTCTCCACGCATAGATGGTTATGTATGTGAAAATGCCCACGCCGATGATCATGTGCAGCGCGTGCAGGCCGGTCAGGGCAAAGTACAGGGAAAAGAAAATCTGCAGGTGGCTTTGATCCACGTTGCCGGTGGAATAAGGGCGCTGCTCAAGATCGCTGGCGTTGAACGAAGGCCCCGGGATGTGGTGCTCGGTGTATTTTGCGTACCATTCGATTCCCTTGATCCCGAGGAAGGTGAATCCGAAGACGAGCGTCAGCAGCATCAGGATGATGAGCAATTTTCGCTTGCCCATCTGCGCGGCGCGCACGCCCAGCGCCACGGTCAAGCTGCTGCAGATCAGCACGGCGGTGTTGATGGTGCCCCACTTCAGATCGAGGCTGCGGCTGCCGGCGGCGAACTCGTTGAAATAGTTCAGGCGGTATACCAGATACGCGCAAAACATGCCGCCGAAGAACATGATCTCGGTTCCGAGAAAGAGCCACATTCCCAGAGAAGAAGCATTTCGCTGCTGTTCCATGTCGGCGAAATGATGCTGCAGAGCCGGATTGTGCTGTTCCACCGCGGCCGAACTATCGCTCAAGAGAAACCTCCGGGGGAGCCGGGATGTTTTCGTAATCGTAGGCTTCCCAGGTCACTACGGGTGGTTCGTCGAAGTTGAAGGTGGGCGGTGGCGAGGGAGTCTTCCACTCCAGGCCGGAAGCGCCCCAGGGATTATCGGGGGCAATCCTTCCATAGCGCATCGACCACAGGAAATAGACCATGGGCAACACATAGCCCACGGCGAGAATGGTTGAGCCCGCGGTCGACAGGACGTTCAGAACCTGGAACTCGGGCGGATACTGCCAGTAGCGGCGCGGCATTCCCAGGTAACCCAGAATGAATTGCGGGAAGAATGTCAGGTTGAACCCGATGAACACAATGGTGGCCGCCGACCGTCCCCAGGCCTCAGGGTACATGCGGCCGGAGATCTTGGGCCACCAGTAGTGCATTCCCGCGAGATAGCCCATCACCGCACCGCCCACCATGATGTAGTGGAAGTGGGCAATTACAAAGTAGGTGTCGGTGACGTGGACGTTGATCCCGAGCGATGCCAGGAACAGCCCGGTCAGCCCGCCCATGGTGAACAGCCCGATAAAACCGAAGGCGTACAGCATGGGAGTGGCGAATGTAATCGACCCTTTGTACATGGTGGCCGTCCAGTTGAAAACCTTGATGGCGGAAGGCACCGCGACCAGATAACTGAGAGCGGAGAAAATCAACGCAGAGTACAGCGAGATGCCGGCCACAAACATGTGGTGGGCCCAGACCAGAAAGCCGAACACGGCGATGGCAATGCTGGACGCCGCGACCGCGGTATAGCCGAAGATCCTTTTACGAGAGAAGCAGGGCACAATCTCCGCCACGACGCCCATCGAAGGCAGGATCATAATGTACACCGCAGGATGCGAATAGAACCAGAACAGGTGCTGGAACAAAAGCGGATCCCCGCCGCGGTTGGGATCGAAGATGCCGAGGTGAAGGGCGCGTTCCAGTACCACCAGCACCAGAGTGACGGCAATGACCGGTGTGCCCAGAAGCTGGATCACGCTGGTGGCATAGTGCGCCCAGATGAACAATGGAAGACGCGACCAGGTCATCCCTGGCGCTCTCATGCGGTGAATGGTCACCACGAAATTCAGCCCGGTCAGGATGGAGGAGAAGCCGGAGATGAAGATGGCCAATCCAGCCTCAATCACCTTGGTGTTGCTGAACGCCGTGCTGAAGGGCGTGTAGAAGGTCCAGCCCGTGTCTACGCCGCCGGTCATGATGCAATGCAGCATCAGGACGCCGGCCACCACATAGATGTACCAGCTCAGCAGGTTGATTCTGGGGAATGCGAGGTCCCTGGCCCCGATCATCAGCGGGACCAGAAAGTTCCCCAGCACGGCTGGAATCGATGGGATCAGGAAGAAGAACACCATGACCTGGCCATGCATGGTGAACATCTTGTTGTAGGTATCGGCCAAAAGCAGGTCGCCTGCCGGGGTGAGGAGTTCCAGCCGGACGACGAGGGCAAAGAATCCCCCGACAAAGAAAAAGAACGTGATCGACATCAGATACAGCAGCGCAATGCGCTTGTGGTCGGTGGTGAGCAGCCACGAGCTGATGCCGTACTCCCGGTTCAAATAGGTCTCGCGTTCGGTACTCACTGCAGCGGTCGCCATGGCTAGTCCTTCGATCCCGGCACTTCGGTACCCGGAGGAGCCAGCGTGGGAAGAGCCGCCGCTCCCGGTGTGGGCTGGTTCAGCGATTTCACATATGCCACCAGCGCATTCAAGTCCTCTTCGTTCACCAGCCCCTGAAACACCGGCATGATTGGTTTAAATCCGCTCACAATCTTGGCATTCGGGGCCAGGATGGATTCACGAATGTAGTTCTCATCGGCGGTCACAATGCGGCCGTCTTCCAGTTGGACGGGCCGGTTGTACACTCCGATCAAACTAGGTCCGCGCCCCTGGGTTTCCGCCTTGTGGCAAGCCGGGCAGCCCAGTTGCTGGAAGATCGCCTGTCCATTGGCTGCCAGGGACAGAAATGCGCCTCCGGACTGTACCCAGGCCTGATACTGCGCCGGCTCCATCACCACAATGTCACCAATCATTCCGGAGTGCGAGGTGCCGCAGTATTCCGCGCAAAACAAGTGATAGGTTCCCGGCTTGGTGGCGCGGAACCAGACGGTGGTGTAGCGGCCGGGCAGCACGTCCTGTTTAATGCGGAACGCCGGCACATAGAAACTATGGATGGCGTCCTGTGAAGTCATGATCAGCTTCACGTCGCGCCCCATCGGCACGTGCAGTTCGTTGATTTCTCGCGGGCCCTCCGGATGCTGCAGCTTCCACATCCATTGCTTCGCCACCACATACACTTCCGCCGCTCCCCGCGGCGGCGTGCGCTCCTGGAAGTAAATCACCGCGCCCCAGGCAAAAATGAAAAGGAAAATCCCCAGGGGAATAACCGACCAAGTCACCTCCAGCAGGGTCGAGCCTTCCACCGGTTCCGCCTCGCGGTGTTTGTACCGCCGGAAGTGGATGGCGAAGACCGCAATCGTAATAAAGATCGCGGTGCACATGAAAAACGACAGGGCGACCAGAAAAATGTACAGCGCATCTACGCTCCCCGCTCCGCTGGAGGCGCTTTCCGGCCAAAATGGAAAATTCTGGAACATAAGTTTATGAAACCCGCTTCACTGATCCGCGGCTGGCTGACGAACCGATGCGGAACATGACGATCAGGAATGTCCCCAGCACCAGGATGGTGGCGCCTGCCGCAAGTTTCAGAATGCGGCTGACAATGGCTCCGTACTTTCCGGTGTCGGGATCATAGTGGTAGCAGTACAGCAACACTTCATCCACCACATTGCCGATCTTGTTCTGGGATGCCTGCACCAATCCCAAGCGCAAATCCTTGGGCGCATAATCCACTCCGTAGTAGTACTGGGAAACCTTGCCCTCCGTAGTCAAAATCATGATCGCCGTCGAATGAGCGAACTGGTCCGACTTCGGATCGTATTCATATTGAAACCCAGCCGCCTTGGTCAGCTCGTCGATCGATTCCTGGGGGCCGGTCAGGAAATGCCAGCCGCGCTCGGCGCCAGGCCTGGCATAGCGCTCCAGGACTTCGGTCTTCTTCTTCGCCGCCATTTCTGGTGTTTCCTTGGGATTGAAGCTCACCGTGAGCACATCGAAATCTTTGCCCGGCTCGAGCTTCACCACGCGCAGCGCGCTGGCCAGACCGTTCATCACTTCTCCACACAACATAGTGCACTGGTAATACACCAGGTTGAGGATCATCGGCCTTTTGCCGAAGAAGTCGCTCAGGCGAACCGTGTTTCCGGTCTCGTCGCGAAACGTCAGATTGGGCGGGATCTGCTCGTCCAGATGTTGCTCGATCCCCACGTGCTTCAACCCTGGCGGCCGTAGATTCACCGGGGGGGACAGAATGCCCTGATTCATGTTTTGTCCGGCGGCTGCCGCCGCCGCTCCCAGAGAAACAATTGCGGCCGCAAACCGAGCCCACTTCAAAATGTTGGATCGCATCTCTCTGGTCACTGCGGTGCCTTCCCACCTGGCGCTTGTGGCTTGCCCGGCGGCGTTGGAGCGCTAGTATCCGACCGCTGCGCGGCTTCGTTGATGACCTTTACCGTGGAGGCAGGAGCTTCCCCGGCCCTTGGCGTTGTCGGCAATCCTCGCAGCGCAACCAGTGCCATTGCCTGATCGATCGGAATGCGCACCACTCCGCCCGACTGGTCCACCCAGCCATAACTATGAAGGCGCTGTTCCTCTTCGAGGCGGAACCGGTTGATCTCGGATCGCTCATTGGTTTCCAGCCTGGGGCTGGAAAATTGCTGGATCTCCTCGCTGGTCACGACCCGCGTGTCGGCTTGCGTGGGAACCATCGGATTCCGTGGCGGCTGGTGCGCCGTGTTGTACGAGTTCATGAAGTAATACACGCCCCAAACCGCAAAAGCGACCAGAACTCCGGCAACCGCCAGGCCGGCCAGAAAAATGTAGACAATGGCCGGGCGCATATCCGCCTTCTCGAATTCGAGATCAGGATTGTGCCCGTGCTTCAGTGATTCAGTCATGTGCCGGTTCCAACAGGACTTGCGCTCGAGGATCGCAGGCAGCCAGCAACGGACGGCTTCTCAGGTTATGGAAAAAGAATGCCATCCACAGACCACCAATCGCAACGGGCACTACCAAGTCCAGCCAGTGATAGTAGAGGTTCTTGTGAAACGCTGGTTCGATGAACCAGTACAGGTCCACGTACCGCATGAAAATGATCCACACCGCTACCTTGACCAGGCTGTGCGGGTCCCGTTTGAAGGGCCGCGAAAGCAGCAGGATAAACGGGATCGCGAAGTGAAAGGCCGCCAGAAACAGCCCCACGAACTGCCAGCCACCGACAAAGCGTCGCGTGTAGAAGGTAATCTCATCCGGCAGATTCCCCGCCCAGATGATCAACAACTGAGAGAAGCAGAAGTAAGCCCAGAGCATAATGAAGGCCAACATCAGCTTGCCGTGATCTTGAACGTCGCTCGGCTTCAACAAGGACGACATTGGCTGGTAGCGATACAGCATGGCGCCGACAGCAACCACAAAACATAGCGCCGCCAAACACTGGCCCACGATGAAGATCATCGCGTAGATCGTCGAAATCCACGGCGGCGTCAGCGACATGATCCAGTCAATCACCGCAAACGAAATACTGAAGGCGTAGAGGATCAACCCCGGGGCGCTCAGTTTGCGTAAGGCCGGAACATCGCGCACGGGCGGACTGTCCTGCTCCAGCGACCAGCGGTTCAGGAAGTGGATCAGCACAAACCAGATGGCAAAATAAATGACCGCACGAATCACGAAGCCGCTGGGATTCAGATATTGGCGGGAAAGCATCTTGAGATGCTCTTCTTTTGCCATGAACTCCGGATTCGTCCAGACATAGAGCCGGCGCATACCCAGAAGGATTGGCAGGAACAGCACGATCATCATGGGAATGGTGCGGCTGCCCGCCTCCAGCATGCGCCGGATCACGGTTCCCCAACTTCCGCCGGTCACATGCTGGATCATCAGGAACGCCATGCAGCCCAGGGTCAGACCGAGCCAGAGCATGTAACCCAGTAAATAAGAGCGAAGGAACTGATCCGGCGCGACAAAAATGCCGATGGCGGAGATGACCGAAAAAATTACCCCCACCGTCAGTGATCGCCGCTGCACCGTTTGAGCGACCGGCGGGGCCATCAGATCGACTTGGCTTATGCGCGCCGCGCTCATTTCGATGGTTCTCCTTTTTCAGATGCAGGGGGCGCCTGCATCTCCGGCTGAGTCGCACCTGATCCAGGCTCGCCGCGAAACACCGGCGGTTCCGAGGGCACTCTCTGTCCGGCAGGCACGTCTGCCTGTGTGGCGTTCTGGCTCAACTGCAACGCGCGGATATACGCTACAATCGCCCAACGGTCCCCAGGCGGAACCTGGGAAGCGTATTCCGGCATCGCGCCAAAGCCATTCGTAATCACGTCGTAGAAATATCCCAGTGGAGCCTTGCGCAGGCGGTCCGTATGATAGGATGGCGGCGGCCGGAAGCCCCTCTGTACGATCATCCCGCTGCCATCCCCCAACCGCGAGTGGCAGGGCGCGCAATAAATGTTGTAGCGTTGCTGTCCACGTGCCAGCACATCTTCGGTCACCGGGAAGGGCATGTAATCCCCAGGATTATTCCCGACTTTTCCTGTGTAGAAGTACGTATCCTCATGCAACTGCCCGCGCGCCACCGTTCCCGCCACCTGAGGGCGCGCCGAGCGCAAGTCGGAGTAGAAATCACTCTTGGCCAGCGGCTTGAAGCGCGGCTGATCATGCATGTCCTGACGGCAACCGGCCAGGGAAAGCAACGCGAGCAGTCCCAGAGAAAACGTGTTTCGGAGGCGCAGCATGACGTTAGGCCGGAACCTCCGAGACAGAACTGGGATGCAGACTCTCCAGGAAGGCGCGCGTATCCCTCCCGGAATACTTCGGGTCAGTGGAGAAGATGATCAGGAAAAACCGGTCTTTGCTGGCAAAGGCAAAGCGCTCCACGTTGAACACCGGGTGATATGGCATGGGCAAACCGTTCAGCGCCAGCATGCCGAAAACTGCGGCCAGCACGGAAAACAGAATCGTCATCTCGAACGTCACCACGATAAAAGCCGGCCAGGAATGATATGGCCGTCCACCAACGTTGATGGGATAACTGACCGTCGCGATCCACCACTGCATCAGGTATCCGGAAATACATCCTAGAATGCCGCCTGTAAGCACGACTGGCGCAACCGCGTTACGGTGAAATCCGATGGCCTCGGCCAGTTCTTCAATGGGGAACGGCGAGTACGCGTCGATTTTCTTGTAGCCCGCCGCATAGGTTTTTCTGGCAGCCTCGATGACGGCGCGCGGCGTATCGAATTCGGCCATCATTCCGTAAATCTCACCGGGCTTCATTGGTGTTTCACCTCGGCCTCAGGCAGCAGAGTGCGCATTTCGAAAATCGAGATCATGGGGAGAACGCGGATAAATAAGAACATCGCGGCGGTAAAGAACCCGAGCGTGCCGATGAAAATCGCCCAGTCCCAGCGGGTCGGGTAATACATTCCCCACGAGGAAGCCAGGAAGTCGCGATGCAGGCTGACCACCACGATGATGAAGCGCTCCAGCCACATTCCGATCAGCACATCCAGCGACACCAGGAACAGCCAAACCGGGTTGGTGCGGATCTTGCGGATCCAGAGAATCTGCGGCAACACGATATTGCAGAACAGCAGAGCGTAATACCAGAAAGCGTAAGGCCCGTGCAGGCGGTTCCAACGCAGATAGTTCTCATAGGGATTACCGCCGTACCAGTTCATGAACGCTTCCATGACGTAGCCATAGGCCACAATCAATCCGGTGGCCAGCATCACCATGGCGGAATTCTCCAGGTGCCGCTGGGTGATGAAATCGCCCACGTCATAAAATTTGCGGATGGGAATTGCCAGCACCAGCACCATGGCAAATCCGGAATAGATTGCACCGGCGACAAAATAAGGCGGGAAAATCGTAGTGTGCCAGCCCGGCACAATGCTGATGGCAAAATCGAAACTCACGACGGTGTGCACGGAGAGCACCAGCGGCGTCGCCAGGCCCGCCAGCAGCAGATAGGAAGTTTCGTAGCGGCTCCAGTGCCGCGCCGATCCCCGCCATCCCATCGCCAGGAGTGCGTAGATTTTCCTGATCCACCGGTTCGTAGCCCGGTCACGCAAGGTCGCCAGGTCCGGGATCAATCCAACAAACCAGAACAAAGCCGAAGTCGTCGCATAGGTCGATACGGCAAATACGTCCCACACCAGCGGACTGCGAAACTGTGGCCAGTAATTCATGCTGTTGGGATAGGGGAACAGCCAGTAAGCCAGCCACGGCCGGCCTAGATGCAGGACCGGGAACATTCCGGCGCAAGCCACCGCGAACAGCGTCATGGCTTCGGCAAAACGGTTGATCGAGTTTCGCCAGGATTGCTTCAGCAGCAGCAAAATGGCTGAAATCAGGGTTCCTGCGTGGCCAATTCCAATCCACCACACAAAATTGACGATGGCGAAGCCCCAGCCAATCGGAATATTGACGCCCCAAATCCCTACGCCCTTGATGAACAGGTAGCCGACGGCGTACAGCAACACCTGCACGATCAGAAAAGACACGAAGAACCCGAACAGCCACCCGTATCCCACCGGACGTGTGAGCACGATCGAACTGATCTTGTCAGTG
This sequence comes from uncultured Acidobacteriota bacterium, assembly GCA_963715675.1. Taxonomy (GTDB): domain Bacteria; phylum Acidobacteriota; class Terriglobia; order Terriglobales; family Acidobacteriaceae; genus DASVWZ01. Next base: position 3,848,457 of record OY970265.1, on the reverse strand, counting down.
ATCGTGGCAAAGGTGTGCCCCGGTTCAATGACCGGCGCTTTTCTTTGCTGTTCTTCCACTGGTGCTCGCTGATCCATGCCTTACTTTGCTCCGCTTAACTTTCCAACTCGGGATTCGGATTACGGATTTCCGCCAGGTACGTGGTTCTTGGTCGAGTATTCAAATCCTGCAGCAATCCGTAGTTTCTGCTCTTGGCTTTAAGTTTTGAAACCTGACTATTGGGGTCGTTGATATTGCCAAAAATAATGGCGTTGGCGGGGCAAGACTGCTGGCAAGCCGTTTGCAAGTTGCCGTCCTGAATCTTCTTGTCCTCGCGCTCGGCATCGATCCGATGTTGATTGATGCGCTGGACGCAGTACGTGCACTTTTCCATGACGCCGCGGCTGCGCACGGTGACGTCGGGATTGCGCATCATCTTGTATTGCGGCGTCTCCCAGTCCTGGAACAACAGGAAGTTGAATCGCCGCACTTTGTAGGGGCAGTTATTCGAGCAGTACCGCGTGCCGACGCAGCGGTTGTAAACCATGTCGTTCAGGCCTTCGGTGCTGTGCACTGTCGCTCCCACCGGGCAAACCAGTTCACAAGGAGCGTTTTCACACTGCATGCACGGCACTGGCTGGAAATAAGCTTTGGGATTGTCGCGGTCGCCTTGATAGTAGGCGTCGACTCGCAGCCAGTGCATGTGCCGGCCTTTGTGTACCTGCTCTTTGCCGACCACGGGAATATTATTTTCCGACTGGCACGCGATGATGCAATTGTTGCAGCCAACGCAGGCGTCCAGATCGATTGCCATGCCCCAGTTATAAGGCTCCCTGGCGTACTGCTGATCATAGCCGGGATAAAGCGTCAACTCCGCCGGCGGCTTATCTTCCTGCGCGAAGTCCGGCTCTTTGCGATATTCGTCGAGGCTTCTCGTCCGCACCAGCGGCCGATTCCCGCCATCCCCAGTTTCCATGGTCTGGTAACCCTGGGTGGAAGCCAGTATGTACGTGCCGCCGGCCTTCTGCATGGCTGCACCTGTGGTGAACCAGGGCGCTGCGCTGGAACGCAGCGGATACATATCAAAGCCTGTGCCCGTTCCGGCGCGGCCTGCGCGACGGCGTCCGTAGCCGAGAAATACCGTGATCGAATTATCAGGATGCCCCGCCTGAATCCAAACCGGAACCGTAATTTTCTTTCCGTTCAGTTCCAGGTCGACCAGGTCTTCCGACTTGAGCCCCATTCGGTCCGCCATCTTGGGGCCGATCAGCACCGGATTGTCCCAAGTCATCTTCGTCATCGGCTTGGGAAGTTCCTGCAACCAGCCGTTGTTGGCGAACGATCCGTCGTAGATTGAGGGATCGCGCCGGAAATTAATCTCGATGGATTCATGGTCGGAGGCAACATACTCCGGGAACACGCCTGGCTTTACCGAAACCTGCTTCGGGGGGAACGTCGTGCCTTCAACCCATCCGTCGTGCAGCGACTTTCGCCAGAAGGCGTCGAAGGCGGTCCCGGGGTGCTGCTTCTTCCAGTAACCCTGCACGATCTCGTGGCCGGTCACCTCCGGCTGGCCGGTCACCAGCGCCAGGACTTCGTGCGCGCTCTTGCCGTCGTAGAGCGGAGCGATCAACGGCTGTACGATCGAGACGGTGCCGTCATAAGCGCGGGCATCACCCCAGGCTTCGAGATAGTGCGCTTCATTGACATGCCACTGGCATAGTTCCGCGGTTTCGTCGTCGTAGAGACCAACGTGTACCCGGAACTGCGTGTTCGAATTCTTCAGCGTATCGGCGAAGCCCAGGTCCGCAGGCGCGTCGTAAACTGGATTGCCGCCCAGGATGAAAAGCGCCTCAACCTTGCCGGCATGCATGTCCGCGACGAGATCCTTCAAGGATTCCGTTTGATTGACCGGGTTCACGTCCACCGGATCGGTATAGATTACGGTCTTACCCACGTTCCCAAGCGACTGATTGATCGCATGCGCCAACGCATGAACCGCTGGCGACTGATGCTCGCCGGGAATCACGACGCTCAAACCGTGATGAGCCCGCAGATCGTACGCTATCGCAGCCGCGAACTTTTCTTGCTCGCCCGCGAAGACATCGGATGGATGGCCCTGCTCCACAAACTTCTGCAGCATCCGCGCAAAATGATCAACCTCGATCGCGCGCACCGGCAAACGGCCGTCCGCCTTCGCTCCCGTCGAACTGGGCGTGCTCTCGACAACATAAAGCCGGTTCATGTTTCCGGCATCCGGATCGCGCCGCATGGCGAAATCGCGGATGTAGCGCACACTGCCCGGAAATCCCGCATACAGAAAATCGGCGTCCAGGGAAACGATCACATCGGCGTTTTCCAGCTTGTATTGCGTCTCCACCGGCTGGCCGAACGCCATCTTCGCGCCTTCAAGCACGTTGTCGCGATTGATCGGTTCATACACATGCCATTTGGCCTGCGGATATTGCTTCAGCACTGTGCGCAGCTGATCGGCAAGCGTGGGGGAAGAAACTGTGCGAGTCAGAATGCGAATGCCCGCCCCCTGGCTCGACTTCTGCGCTTCCAACTGCCGGCGCATCGCTCCGAGAAAGGCTCCCCAGGTGGTTCCTTCACCCATAAAGGTGATGTTTTGGGAGCGGTCGGGATCATACATCCCAAGGATCGAAGCTTGGGCAAAGATGTCCGTACCACCCAAACTCGCCGGGTGCTTGTCATTGCCCTCAACCTTCGTGGGACGATAAAGATGGCTTTCGACCAATAGCGGCGAAGCATACCCACCCAGCGTAAACGCGGTTGCAAAGAACAATGGCCGCCCGGGCACCACTTCTTCCGGCTGCTTTACGTACGGCACGATCGGTTCGAGCGGCTGCTTAGTGCAGGCAGTCATGCCCGCCATGGCCAGCGAGGCCCCCATGAGCTTCATGAAGCCCCGGCGAGAGACCGCATCCAGCCATTCCGACGCGCCCTGGGGAAATTCCCGGTGCATCATCTCGCGGAATTCGGCGCTTCCCGCCAGTTCCTCCAGGCTGCGCCAGAATTCCGGACCTTGGGTTGCCGCAATACGGGCCTCAGCTGTGCCGAGGTCGAGCGCCTTCTTTTTGCCCGGGCACACATCCTCGGGATGCCGCTTAATATTGTTTTCTGCCATCTTCATTTCTGGTGATTCTTCTTCGCCTTGATTCGATCCCGTTAGCGGTGGCAAGTCGAGCAACTGGTAATGTCCGCTACCGTCCGCAACTTGTACTTCTGTGCCAAGTCCCTGCCCAGAGAAAGCTGCTCCGTATATTGTTTACCGTCGAGGGCGACGGGCCTTAAACTCGATGGTTGCTCATACCGCATGTTGAACACCTGATCCCGCGGACGCAGATACTTCTCCGGTGCGCGATGACAGTCCAAACACCACTCCATCTGCAGAGAAGCGTAGTTATACATCAGCGGCATGCGGTCCACCGGGCCGTGACAGGTGTTGCATCCCACGCCCTTATGGATGTGAATACTATGATTGAAGTAAACGAAGTCGGGCAGATCGTTCACCCGGTTCCAGACCAGCGATTTTCCGCTGCGGTAGCTCTCGCGCACTGGTTCGAGCATGGGAGCCCCAGTCCAGATCTGGCGGTGGCAATTCATGCAGGTTGAGGTCGGCGGGATCCCCGCGAAACTGGATGTTTCCACCGAGGTATGGCAGTAGCGACAATCCAGCCCGAGTCCGCCAACGTGGTGCTGATGGCTGAACGGCACCGGTTGCGGCCGCGCCACCTTGGCGTAGGTGACATAGGGCGAGCGCTGCCACTCCAGACATGCCCATAGCAGCACCGCGATCAAAAAGACGGAGCCGTAGATCGATACCCGGGAGATTGAATTCGCGCGACGATGATAAATCTGCATCGGTCAGGAGTTTCAAACCTAAGGGAAAAACCTGGCCTTTCCCCGGTTGTGCTTGTCTTGGTTAGGAGGTCACAGACCCTAGTGACCTCTATACGCAAACTCGTGATTATAAAACAGGCCGCGCTGTTTTGTGAACTGCTGGGCGGCTGCACCGAAAAGCATCATTCCGTCCATGGCCCGCGCCACAACATACGGCCGGAGACATCGACCCCTTCACCCCAAAATCGCCACTATTATATCGTAACACGATGAATAGGGGCGCGTGCTCGGCATTCCTCCAAGCCATGGAGCGGGCTTACTGTCCCGGCCGGCGCTGGCACGCAAGACTGGGCAGCGTAGAAGGTGCTATCTTGCCCTTTGGAAGATAGTCGCGTGCTAATGTCCATTGGCCAAGCCTCAGACCTGATTCGCAAGCGGCAGCTCTCACCTGTGGAGCTAACCCAGCACTGTCTGGAGAGAATCAGAAGACTCAATCCCAGGCTCAACGCCTTCATTACTGTGACCGCCGACTCAGCGTTGGCAGAAGCAACGTCCGCCGAGGCGGAGATCCAGAGAGGGAACTGGCGTGGCCCGTTGCACGGAATTCCGATCGGGATCAAGGATCTCATCGACACCGCCGGCGTGGCTACAACCGCGGGTAGCGCCTTGTTCCGCGACCGGACCCCTACCGAAGACGCGGAAGTTGTACGGCGCCTCAAAAATGCCGGTGCCGTTGTGCTGGGGAAACAGAATCTGCATGAGTTCGCCTATGGCGGAAGCTCGATGATCAGCTGCTTCGGTGAGGTTCGTAATCCCTGGAATCCTGCCCATATCGCAGGAGGATCCTCGGGAGGATCGGCAAGCGCGGTTGCCGCGGGGATGTGCTTTGCCGCAATTGGCACAGATACCGCGGGTTCGATCCGTGAACCTGCGGCCCTGTGCGGAATTGTGGGATTGAAGCCGACCTATGGGCGAGTCAGTACCAAGGGTGTTATTCCGCTTGCTCCTTCTTTCGACCATGTGGGCCCGCTTACGCGTACGGTCGAGGATGCGGCGATGGTGTTCCGGGCCATTGCCAGCAGCGATCCGAAGGGTCAGAGCGAGCCTGACCACCTGACGATGTGGGATTTTCCGGCAACGTCGGCAGAGGAGATCCGGACGATAAGAATCGGAATCCCCACGCAGTTCTTCTATGAGAATCTTGATCCCGAGGTTGAGTTGGCAGTTCAAGCGGCCCTTTCCGTGCTGGAGCAACTGGGAGGGGCGGTTCGCCCCCTGAATGTCCCGGTCTCAACCGATCGCACCCTGCAGAGCGGGGAATCCTACGCCGTCCACGATGCGGACGTGGCTCGCAGCCCGGAACTTTATCAACCCGAAACTCTGCGGCGCATTCGCACAGGAGAGAAGGTCACGCCCGCGGAAATGCTGAAATACCGGCATGAACTCCAGGAAATTCGTGCCAGCACCGCTCCTGTTTTCGAGGATGTCGAGGTTCTGGTGACTCCGACGGCTCCGATCCTTGCGCCCGCGATCGCCGAGTTAAAGGAAAACCCAGATCTGCTGCGGCCGCGCGAAATCCTTTTGCTGCGAAATACACGTCCGGTGAACGTATGGGGATTGCCCGCCATCTCGGTGCCCTGCGGATTCTCCAGCTCCGGCCTGCCGATCGGATTGCAGATCATCGCGCCGCTCCGGGACGAGGCGCGAGCCTTGCAAGTCGCCTATGCCTACCAGCATGCGACCGAATGGCACAAGCGCGAGCCGGCACTGATCTGATCTTTACATGGTATGCACCGGGCCATCGAGTATGCCACTTTGGCCGGAACAGAGGTTAACATAGTCTGGTGCCAACGCAGGTTTCCAAGCAAACCAGCCTCACAGTTTTGTCCGCCGAAGGCCTCAGCAAGATCCCGTGGCTCTTGCATGGGTTTTCCACCCGAGCAGGAGGATCGTCGCGAGTCTATGGCGGAAAGGCTCTCAACCTGGGATTCACCAAACACGATTCGCGCGCCGCAGTGGAGAGCAACCGTTCGGCGTTTTTGCGGCAAATTGGCGCCACTACTGGCAAGAGGCCCTGGCTGCTCATCACCCTTCGCCAGATCCATTCCGACTTGATTCACTGCGTGTCCCAGGTTCCTGAGAGTCTCCTGGCCGGCGACGGCCTGCTTATTCAAGCACCCGGCATTCTGCTTGCCGTTCAAACCGCCGACTGCCTCCCGATAATTCTGGTCGACACCAGGCGCAAAGCGGTTGGAGTCGTACACGCCGGCTGGCGGGGTACCGTGAAAAGAATCGTCGAGAAGGCGGTGGGAGAGATGCGCGGGCGTTTCGGCAGTGTTCCGCGTGACATTCGCGCGGCGATCGGCCCTGGAATTCACAACTGCTGCTACCGGGTTGGGCCTGAGGTTCGCGAGAAATTCGAATCGCAATTCGCCTATGCGGCGGAGTTGTTTCGTGAAACCAAGGATTCCGACGAGATTCGCGAAAAGTACCCTCTGCTATTTCTCAGCGCCCGAGCTCCAGGGCATAGCGAGTTTCCCAAGAAAATCTTCCTTGATCTGGTGGAGGCAAACCGCCGTCAGCTCCTGGATGCCGGAGTGGCCCGCAAATACATTGACGCTTCACCGTTGTGCACTGCCTGCCGTCCCGATCTGCTGTTTTCACATCGCGCCGAAAATGGCATCACCGGACGAATGCTGGCGGTGGTGGGAATCATTCCAGGGGTTGCACGTCGCTAACAGGGATCCTCTTGCGGAGACAACCTGCCGGGGAAGCCCGGCGGTTGCCTATGGCCGCAAGAACTCTGGACTCGCTCTCGCTCTACCTACGACTTCTTCGCCACCTCGAGATTGTTTTTCACGGCGAACGCTCCAAACACCTGAGATGCCCTCATCCCGGCAATCTGCTTGGCCATCTTATCGGCGACCGTGCCATAGAGACTCAGCGTCCCGCGATCGACCACAATACGAATTGGTCGGGCCGGATCAATCGCGTAGCGGCGCAACACCGGATCGCGGTAGATCGCCCGCAGCGCGCTCACCCGAATCTGGTCGTCGGACATTGAAGACGGCGCAACTTTCACGTTGTTCACCACGTCTTTTACGCCCGGTGTGGCATCCACCAGCGCCAGAGCGGAGTCGCGGTCGAAATCCGTGCGAGCCTCGCCGTTCAGGGTGGCCACACCGTTTTCGACCGATGCGGTGACGAAGCTAAACGCAATGTCATATCCCATGCGGTCGTAGTACAGCTTGCGATCCAGTTGGGCCGTCAACTCGGCGTCCGGCACATCTTTCCCTTGCACCGCAACTAGGTTGCGCACGCCCTGGACATTCTCCGTCTTCCGCACTTTTCTGGCCGCGTCCAGCTTTTGCTGCAATACATCCACGCTGCCTGTCAGGGTCACGATGCCGCCCTCCACCGATGCCTGCACCCCCCGGAATTCCTGCTTGCTAGCCAGTTGACTCGTAACTGCGGCCTGAATCGCCTCGTCATTGCGGCTGGTGCCTGCGTTCTCCGCGGCCAGCGCACTGCTCGCCATCCCCAACAAAATGCTCAAACTCAAAATCCTGACAATGTTCTTCATCGCAATGGACCTCCCCATCTGTATGTATTAACCAGACGGTTAAATCAATGTTGCGCGGGAAATTGCAAAGAAATGTAAAGAAGTTTCGGGAAGGTCGATGGGGCAGTCTCAGATCACAGGTCAACGAGTGAACATGGCCCGATGTTTCAACAGCTGGGGTGCGGGCCCTTAAGCCGGGCCCTGAGAAAGTGCGTTGGGTCTACAAAATCGCTGCCTTCCGGACTCATCGATGCGCGGCCCCAAATCTTTCAAATCAACCCATATCTGCTGGTGTGCTTCTGCGTCTCTTGTTGCCACACACCAGAACCCGTCGTGGCTGATGAAAGCGAAACAACCGGCGTTGGCCGGAACAACGTAAGCATCCCACTGGTACACGAAGCACGGCACGATGAAGGCGGCGAGGTCAGTAATCTCGTCAGAACGGAACCAGTGTCCACTCGCGGTCCCGAGTGGCCGAAGTTCTCCAAAACCCATCCGCATACGCTCCACCAGCCTCCACCCGCTCTTTTCTAGCTGCGGACTACCAATCGTCCATAACCGCACCCAGAGCAGCGAGCCATTAAACTGGGCTTCGTCCGAACCAGTGCCGAGCATCGATATCAAGCGTGCGACATAGGTCACCCGTAGGGGAGTCTCCGGGTAGTTCAACGTAATGCAGCTAGCTCTAGGTGAGTCGTAGTAGAGATTTCCGCACTCGTCGCTCTTTATCCCGGTCGCCCATGAATGCTTCTGCTCAAATGCGCGTACCTCGTCATCGGTCATCACGTTCATCGCCCCACCTTATCAGGCGGCTCTATTCTCGACCATGGACGCGCTAAGTGTCGAGAACAGGCCATTTCGCTTATTGAGCCGCGCTAACGGCGCTTTCGGGGTCTTGCCGACTGCTTTCCATCGAAAACCCTCGCAAAGATTGCATCGATATTTCGCAGCTGCCGCTTCAGATCGAATGCCCGCTCGATCTGCCGCCTGGGGACTCGGCGGGCAATCTCTTTGTCTTTGAGCACCAGTTCCCGGAAGTTCAAGCCCGTTTTCCAGGCGCGCATGGCATGGCTTTGCACCATGCGGTAGGCGTCCTCCCGCGAGACCCCGTTCTCCACCAGGTCCAGCAGCAACTGGCCGCTGAAGACCAGTCCCCCGGTGCTCTCCAGGTTGGCTTTCATGCGCTCCGGGTAGACGAACATCGTGTCCAGCAGGTTGGTCGTCTTGTGCAGCATGTAGTCGAGTAGCGTTGTCGAATCGGGGATGATCACGCGTTCCACCGAGGAATGCGAGATGTCCCGTTCGTGCCATAGCGCAACATTTTCGAACCCGGCTTGCGCATTAGATCGCACCACCCGGGCCAGACCGCTTATCTGCTCACAAGTCACCGGATTGCGCTTGTGGGGCATGGCCGATGAGCCTTTCTGCTTCTCGCTGAAAAATTCCTCCGCCTCGCGCACTTCGGTCCTCTGCAAGTGGCGGATCTCGGTAGCAATTTTGTCAAGCGTACTGGCAATCACTGCCAGCGTAGCCAGATAGTGGGCGTGTCGGTCGCGCTGAATTACCTGTGAAGAGATCGCCGCGGCCTTTAAGCCAAGCCGCGCGCACATGTTCTCTTCAAGCTCTGGACTGAGGTGGGCCAGCGTTCCCACCGCGCCGGAGAACTTGCCCACCCGCATATCTTCCGCTGCGCGTTGGAATCGCTCAATGTTGCGCTGCGTCTCCGAATACCAGTTGGCCAGTTTGAATCCAAACGTGATCGGCTCGGCGTGGATACCGTGGGTGCGCCCCACCATCGGCGTATCTTTGAATTCCCAGGCGCGGCGCTCCAACACCTCCGATAGCTTGTCCAGGTCAGCGGCAATGATGGCGGAGGCCTGTGTGATCAACAGCGCCTGAGCCGTGTCCACCACATCATTGGAAGTCAGGCCGTAATGGAACCAGCGAGCCTGCGGTCCCACGATCTCGGCCACTGCGGTGGTAAAGGCAATCACGTCGTGGCGAACCTCGGCCTCGATTTCGTGAATGCGCGGCAGGCTGAAATCGGCGCGTTCCTGAATCGCCTTGGCTGCGTCCTTGGGAACCATTCCAGCCTCGGCCAGGGTTTCGGTAGCGGCCACTTCGACCGCCAGCCAGTTGCGGAAGCGGTTCTCGTCACTCCAGATCCGGCCCATCTCCGGGCGGGTGTAGCGGGGAATCACGGCGGTTCACCTCTTCGACGTCTTTGAAATTAAGGGGACTAGGAATTCTAAACGGAGTCGGACCCTGCTTGCCAGTTCGCTCCACTGTGGAGCGGGGGCCCCGCAGGGGCTTTCGCAACTCAACTACATCGTGATACGATATAACACTTGGTTTCGAGGGCCACACGGCTGGAACATGCGCTTAACCCGGCGGATTACGAAGCACTGGCGGAGTTACGCCACCAGATCCGCCGGTTTCTTCGCTTCAGCGAGGAAGCTTCCCGCCAAGCGGGACTTGAACCACGCCAGCACCAGCTCATGCTGGCCCTGAAAGGCCTGCCCAGGAGCATTCGTCCGCGGATCGGCGAACTGGCGGAACGGCTGCAGATCCAGCACCACAGTGCGGTGGAACTGGTGAACCGGCTGGCGGCGCGAGGCTTCGTGCTGCGGCGTCCTGGAGGCGACGACCGCCGGGAAGTCCTGCTTGCGCTGACCCCGAAGGGGGAGAAAGTGCTTCACGAGTTGTCGCTGCATCACCGGAACGAACTTCGCTCCCAGGGGCCAGCCCTGATCGCTGCACTGAAGCGTGCCGTAGGCGGGAACGCCAAGGCCGCGCGCCCCAACCCTCTTCCACGAAGAAAGAGAAGTTAGAAATGACCGAGGTTAAGAAGACAAGCAGCCGCGACAGTTCCCCCCCCGCGACTATTAGTGCGACCGGAGCTCAGGTGGGAGATCTTCGTACCGCAGAGCCTGCGCAGTTCCGCATGGTGTTGGTCTCGTTCCTTGCGGCGGGCATCGGACTTATTGCGGGTCTTATCGCCTACGTTCTTTACAACCTGATCGGCCTGTTTACCAACATCGCTTTCTACGGACGGTTCGCCTTTGGCTTCATCAGCCCGCGCTTCAACCACCTCGGGCTCTGGATGATTCCCATCCCGGTGATTGGCGGCCTGATCGTCGGCATCATGGCAAAGTACGGTACGCCAAAAATCAAGGGACATGGCATCCCGGAAGCCATGGAAGCCGTCCTGGTGAACCGCAGCCGCATTGAGCCGCGGGTGGCCATCCTGAAACCAATTTCTGCCGCCATCGCCATCGGCACCGGAGGCCCTTTCGGCGCCGAAGGCCCCATTATTCAAACCGGCGGAGCGGTGGGTTCGCTGGTCGGACAGGTGTTGCACACCACCGCCTCCGAGCGCAAAGTGCTGTTGGCTTGTGGCGCGGCCGCCGGCATGTCTGCCACGTTCAATACGCCGATTGCCGGCGTGATCCTCGCCATTGAACTGCTGCTGTTCGAATTCAAAGCTCGCTCGTTTATCCCGCTGGTCATTGCCAGCACCCTGGCCACTGCAGTTCACATGCAGTTGTTCGGCGCGGGTCCGATGTTCAAAGTTGCGACCTTGGACTTCGGCATCCCGCAGGCCCTGCCGTTCTATTTGGTTCTCGGCTTGGTCTGCGGCCTGGCGGCCGTCGGATTCAGCAAACTGCTCTACTGGACCGAAGACCAGTTTGAGAAGTTGCCGATCGACGAACTCTGGTGGCCCGCGATCGGTGCGCTGGGGCTTGGCATCATCGGATTTTTTGTGCCGCGAGTGCTGGGCGTCGGCTACGACACCATCGGCGACATCCTCAACGCGAACCTGGCGTGGAAGCTGTTGCTGGTTGTGATGTTGGCCAAAGCGGTAGCGCTGGTGATTTCCCTCGGGTCGGGCACTTCCGGCGGCCTGCTCGCGCCTATGTTCATGTCGAGCGCGGCCCTGGGTGGGGTGTTCGCCATGGGAATCGATCGCCTCTTCCCAGGTGCCAGCCTCGCGCCCGGCGCATTTGCCCTGGTTGCCATGGGAGCCGTCTTCGGAGCGGCTTCGCGCGCCACCTTCTCATTCATCATTTTCGCTTTCGAGATCACCCGAGATTACAACTCGGTGTTGCCCCTGATGCTGGTCAGTGTCATCGCCGACGGTATCGCCATGCTCTTGATGCCTCGCGCGTCAATTATGACCGAGAAACTGGCGCGGCGGGGATTGCACATCCATCAGGAATATGAAACCGACGTGCTACAACAGATGAGGGTTGCGGAAACCATGGAACAAGATGTGGCGCAGGTTTCCGCGGATATGCTGGTCAGGGAACTCTCGGACCGCATCGCCCGCCGCGATCCCGCCGTGAGCCGTCATCAGGGAATTCTCGTCGTCGATTCCGCGGGGAAATTGGCCGGCATTGTGACTCGAGGAGACGTGTTGCGCGCCCTCGATCAGGATCCTTCTGGCGCCATGTCCGTTCTGGACGCGGGATCGAAGGACCTGGTGGTGACCTATCCGGACGAACTCTTGCACGAAGCTTCTGCCAAGATGTTGCGGCAGAACATTGGCCGGCTGCCCGTTGTGGACCGCGCCGATCCGAGCCGAGTGCTGGGCTATCTGGGCAGAAAGGGCATCCTGGCTGCCCGCTTGCACCGCCTCGAAGAAGAACATGTACGCGAGCCGGGCTGGATCCAAGGGGGCTGATCGCCGGCTCCCCCTCCACTACGCAATCCGCCGCAGAAACGACTAAGTTGCTGTTTTTCTCGTTGACGTGCGTTACGTAACGCATTACGATAGTATGTGATCCGGTCGATCCGACACAAAGGGCTGAAACGCCTTTACGAGGACGATGACCCTCGCGGCGTAGTGAGTGAACACACAGTGAAGCTGCGCGACATCCTCGCAAGGCTTGATGCTGCCGGTACGATCGCTGACGTGGACGCGCCGGGCCTTCGCCTGCATCCGCTCAAGGGAGAGTTCAAGGGCTTTTGGGCGGTCACGGTTCGCGCCAATTGGCGGGTGGTTTTCCGCTTCGAAGCGGGCGACGCGGTGGACGTGGACTATATCGATTACCACTGAGGAGGCTAAACCATGCCGATGAAGAACCCACCACATCCCGGAGGCTTTGTGCTGCGCGAGTGTATCGAACCTTTGGGCTTGACCATTACAGAAGCTGCGGTCGCACTTGGCGTTACCCGCACTACGCTATCGGAACTGGTCAACGGGAAGCGCGGGATTTCTCCCGAAATGGCCGTGCGACTGTCTAAGGTGTTCGGCGGCAGCGCCGCAACCTGGCTCACGCAGCAGGCCCACTACGACCTCGCCCAGGTCCGCGCCGACCGCATCAAGCTCAAGCGGTTGGAGTTTGCCTAGGAGGTTGTTGAAAAACTACTGCCCATCCTCGGTGGTGGTGTGGTAAGAAGCAAGGATGCGAGGAGACGATCAGCAACGGCAAACGGGGATGTTCAGTTATGTGGCATTAGAGGATCGGATTCCAGCCGATCATCCGCTGCGCGGGGTGAGGAAGCTGGTGGATGTGGTCTTGGCCGGGATGTCGAAAGATTTCGACGGACTGTACGCGCAGGGGGGGCGGCCGTCGATTGCGCCGGAGCGGTTACTGCGAGCGCTGTTGCTGCAGGTGTTCTATTCGGTACGCAGCGAGCGGCTGTTGATGGAGCAACTCAACTACAACTTGCTGTTTCGCTGGTTCGTGGGCTTGGAGATCGACGACGCGGTGTGGAACCACGCGGTATTCAGCAAGAATCGCGAGCGGCTGTTGAACCAGGATCTGGCGCAGAAGTTTTTCGCCCATGTAAAAGAGCAGGCGTCGGGGCTGATGTCGGACGAACACTTCACGGTGGATGGCACGCTGATCGAAGCTTGGGCGGGACACAAGAGCTTTCGCCGCAAGGACGACGGCGGGTCCGGGAGCGGAGGAGATTTTCACGGCGAGCCACGGAGCAACCAGACGCACGCTTCGAGCACGGACCCGGAAGCACGACTCTATAAGAAGTCGGCGGGGCAGGAAGCCAAGCTGAGTTATCTGGGCCACACCTTGGTGGAGAACCGGAACGGGTTGATCGCGGCGGCCATGACCACGCAGGCCGATGGCAGGGCGGAGCGCGATGCGGCTTTATTAATGTTGTACGAGTTGACCCGGAAGCGAAGCGGTCGGATCACGACCGGAGCCGACAAAGCCTATGACACGCGCGACTTCGTCAGCACGGTGCGCGAGTTGGGCGTGACGCCGCACGTGGCCCGCCGACAGCACGGCGCAATCGACCAACGGACGAGCCGGCATCCGGGATACGCGATCAGTTTAAGCAAGCGCTGGTTGGTGGAGAAGCCGTTTGGATGGCTGAAGCAGATCGGCCCCCTGAAGAAGGTGAAACTCCGCGGACTGGCGAAGGTGGATTGGTTGTTCGTGTTCAGCTGCGCGGCCTTCAACCTGATCCGTATTCCGAAACTGCGGGCGCAGAGCGCATGAAGAAGCAAGGGACGCGACCTTCGGTTGCCAGACGAGCCTCGGGGGCAGATCGGAAGCAGCAACAACAAAAATCAGTCTGAGCGTGCGCTTCTTAGAATGATCCACACGCTGCGTGAAGGAAATTTTCAACAAGCTCCTAGGCGGAGAAACTTGGAATTCACGCGCGGGGCTTGGTCCATTGGCCGTGAGGAATAAGTTTATGCCGATCATGTTCAACACAATCTTAGAGGGAAATGGCGTCCCCGTGGGCGATGTCCGTCTCCTCCGTCACCAGGACCCCACGCGGTCGGAAAAAGGATTGTCGCCGTACGAACTGTGGCGCGATAACCGTCCCGTGTTCGAACTCTACCAATCGATCCAACGCATCAATCGACGGGCACACTTCAATTCCTCCTTCTGGGCGTCGTTTGTCGTAACGCCCGACCACGAGACGATGTTCGTTGGAGTCTACAGTGTGAAGCTTCGGGGGCCTTTAGAACAAGATACGCCGTTGCAAAACAGGGAGGGCGTGGACAAAGCCGGCACCCGCGATGTTTACGATTTCGCCTTAGTGGAAGCCGTTAGCGACCTGATCGGAAGGCTATTCGTCGACTGGGGCCCTGGAAATAAAAGCTGGGTCCAACGTGCCGATAAGCAAAATAAGCCCGTGAAGGAGTTACGTACGGAGTTCAAGGAACCGGACTTCCCGGGCTTCTTGAACTTCACGACCCCACTGTCAAAACTCGACGCACTTCCGAAGGGCTGGACAGCAGCTTTGCAGTCCTCGAGGGGCGTCTATCTGCTCACGTGCCCCAAGACGAAACAGCAGTATGTTGGCTCAGCGCGTGGGGAGGAGGGCTTTCTGCACCGCTGGCAAGACCACGCCCGAACCGGTCGCGGCGATAGCGTCGTCCTAAAAAGCCTGGGCCCAAGCGACTATCAGGCGTCTATCCTCGAAGTTGCGGGAAGCGCCTCAACCCCAGGCGACATTTTCAAGATGGAGGAGCGAGGGAAGAAGAAGTTGCAAAGCAAGGAGATGGGACTGAATCGCAACTGAGGGGGCCGGTCCTCGATTGCGCCCACGCAACCCCTAGTCGCACCCACACTACGCAATCCCGCGCGAAACGACTAGACTGTTTAGTTGGATGAGCAGGGCCGCTCCAGCTTGGTGCTCAGCGCCCAAGTGCGGCATCTATTTTCATAGAAAGGCATTCCTCCCATGAATAGCTTCGGTGGCCGTACCACAATTCGGGTTGGCGGACACGACTACGAAATCTACCGCATTGACGCCCTCGACCGGCGAGGTATCTCCACCCGGCATCTTCCATTTTCGCTGCGCATTCTGCTGGAGAATCTGCTGCGCACCGAAGATGGTCGCAGCGTGACCAAAGACGACATTCTCGCCTTGGCTGCCTGGAACCGCCAGTCGAAGCCGGACAAGGAAATCGCCTTCACCCCCAGCCGCGTGCTGATGCAGGATTTCACTGGTGTGCCTGCGGTGGTTGACTTGGCCGCCATGCGCGATGCCATGAAGCAGTTGAACGGTGATCCTACGCTGATCAATCCTCTGCAACCGGCGGAGTTGGTGATCGACCACTCGGTGCAAGTCGATCAGTTCGGCACGCCCAACGCTTTCCTGTTCAACGCTGAACTGGAGTTCGTTCGCAACAAGGAACGGTATGCATTCCTGCGCTGGGGACAAACGGCCTTCCGCAATACCGCGATCGTTCCTCCTGATACGGGCATTTGCCACCAGGTGAATCTGGAATACCTGGCGCGGGTGGTTTTTGTCCAGGATCAGAACGGCAAGAAGGTCGCGTATCCTGATACGCTGGTCGGCACTGACTCCCACACCACCATGATCAACGGGCTCGGCGTGCTCGGCTGGGGCGTCGGCGGCATTGAAGCCGAGGCCGCCATGCTCGGCCAGCCGGTTTCCATGCTGATTCCCCAAGTGGTGGGCGTAAAGCTGAGCGGCCGGCTCCGCGAAGGCGCGACAGCTACGGATCTGGTGCTGACCATCACCGAGATGCTGCGTAAGCACGGCGTGGTGGGCAAATTTGTCGAGTACTTCGGACCGGGACTTCAGGAATTGCCATTGGCGGATCGCGCCACCATCAGCAATATGTCGCCCGAATACGGCGCCACCTGCGGCATCTTCCCGATTGACAAAGAAACGCTGACCTACTTGCGTCTGACGGGGCGCTCGGAAGAACAGATCGCTTTAGTCGAAGCTTACGCCCGCGAGCAAGGTCTGTTTCATGACGAGAAAACGCCCGAGGCGCAGTACTCCGAACTGCTCGCGCTTGATCTGGCAACCGTGGAACCGAGTCTCGCTGGACCGAAACGTCCGCAGGACCGGGTCGCGCTGTCGAACGCAAAGCAATCATTCGAACAAGCTTTGCCGTCACTGATCAGGCCAGGCAAGGGTGGCACAAAGCCGGCCCCGACGGGAGCGAGCAATGGCCATCTCCATCACGGCAGCGTGGTGATTGCGGCCATCACCAGTTGCACCAATACCTCGAACCCTTCGGTGATGATTGCTGCCGGACTGGTGGCCAAGAAAGCCGTGGAACGCGGTCTGCAAGTCCCCGCATGGGTGAAGACCTCACTAGCCCCGGGCTCCAAAGTTGTTCGCGATTACCTGGAAAAGGCAGGGCTGACGCCGTATCTGGAAAAACTGAAATTCCACATTGTGGGTTACGGCTGTACCACCTGCATTGGCAACTCCGGGCCGTTGCCGGAGGAAATTTCCAGGGCGATCGACGAAAACAACCTGGTGGTTGCCTCGGTGTTGTCGGGCAATCGCAACTTCGAAGGCCGAATCAGTCCCGAGGTGCGCGCCAACTACCTGATGTCGCCTCCCTTGGTGGTCGCCTTCGCGCTGGCCGGACGCATTGACCTGGATCTGCGCAAGGAACCAATCGGCAAAGGGAAGGACGGCCAGCCGGTTTTCCTGGCCGATGTTTGGCCTTCCCGCAACGAGGTGGAACAGGCGGTCGGCCAATCGATTTCCGCCGACATGTTCCGCCGGAGTTACGGTGAGGTCTATCACGGAGACGAGCAATGGCGCGCTTTGGCCGTCCCCAAGGGCGATACCTACACCTGGCAGCCCGATTCAACCTACATCCGCAAAGCGCCGTATTTCGATGGCATGACAGAAAAGCGCGTTGCGGTGGAAGAAGTCCGCAACGCCCGGGTGCTCGCGGTGCTCGGCGACAGCGTCACGACCGACCACATCTCGCCGGCCGGTTCCATCAAGAAAGACAGCCCTGCCGGGAAGTACCTGATCGAGCATGGGGTCAAGCCCGCCGACTTCAATTCCTACGGCTCACGCCGCGGAAACCATGAAGTGATGGTCCGCGGCACGTTCGCCAACGTCCGCCTGCGCAACAAAATGGTTCCGAATCTTGAAGGCGGATTCACCCGCCACCTGCCCGATGGCACCGAGATGACCATCTTCGAAGCTTCCGAGAAGTACCTCGCGGAAGGTGTGCCGCTGGTCATTCTCGCCGGCAAGGAATACGGCTCCGGTTCGTCGCGCGATTGGGCGGCCAAAGGCCCGCGTTTGCTGGGAGTACGGGCGGTGATTGCGGAAAGCTACGAGCGTATTCATCGCTCGAACCTGGTCGGCATGGGCATTCTGCCTTTGCAGTTCATGGAGGGAGAAAGTGCCCAGGGGCTCGGCTTGACCGGCGAAGAAGTTATTGAGATCTTCGGAGTGTGGGACATCGTGGAGCGGTTTGAACACTTCACCACGGGACGCCAGGTGAAAGTTCGGACAGTTACAGGCGGGACCGTGAAAGAATTCCGCGCCCTGGTGCGGATCGATACGCCACAGGAAGCGCAGTACTATGCCAATGGCGGCATTTTGCAGTATGTCCTGCGGCAACTGCTGGCCGGCAAGAACAAACCCGAGGAGGTAAGCGCGTAGCTTCCTTGGGATAATGCAGGTTTCTTGCACAGTTTGCGAAAAAGATCGGTATTGAGCCACCCGCCTGACGATCCGTTGAATTAACTCCTACGCCATGATACCCTTGCCGGTCGCTTCCCGCAGCGACCCGGCAGGGGTTTCAAGACCTCCAGAAGGTTTATGCCGGCGAGGAGAACAGCGTGAGAAATTCGTCCGCAGTCCTGTTCATCATATGTCTGGCAGTCGCCATGGGCATCCTGCGCCCAGCAGCCGCACTCGCAGCCACCAACCCAAGCTATATCATTACTAACGACGACGTGGCGAAATCCAAGCGCAATACTGTGACGTTTTATGTGCCAGGGCTCAGCGGTTCGGTGCCAACGCTGACGCAGAAGGCGGTGGTTGCGACCAAGGGGACCGGAGTGGGCGGCGGAGACTTCGCCACCACCCAGGTGAACGTGCTGCATGATACCAGCCAGAATTGCGTCTATGCGGCCGATGGTGGCTCTAACGACATTGCCGGCATCAAGATCTCGACAAGACAACTCACGGGCAATTTTCGCGGATCGCGCGGTGATGTGGGTGCTCCCTACGGGATTGCCTTGTCCGTGAACGCTAATTATCTTTACGCCGGATTCACGGGGTCCGGCACCATCGCCACCTTCCAGGTCCTTACCGGTTGCACGCTGGGTTTCGTGAGCGACGTCTACGTCGGCGGGCTGAACGGAGGCTGGCTGAACGGCATGGCGCTGAATGGCAACCTCCTGGTGGTTGCCTATGGGGATGGCTCGATTGAGTCGTTCAACGTCGCGCACGGTGCGCCGGTCTCGAACGGGGATCTGCAGGACTCAACCGGTTACAGCAGCGGTAACTTGCCGGTCGCAGTGGACATCACCAAGTACGGGCATTTCGCCATCTTCGGCGATGCTGCCCCGTCCACGTTGGTTGAGGTGTCGGACATTTCTTCCGGGCATCTCACTCCGACCGTCACCTACAATCTGGGCTCTGGGGTAGATTCGAGCAACATCCGACTGAGCCCAGACCAGACGCTGCTCTACATTGCGAACAATTTTTCTGGCCGAGTTACGGCCGCATTCTTTGACGACACCACCGGCGTACTGTCCCCCGGTTGCACTTCCGGGCTGCGGGAATTCAAGAACAGCTGGTATATCGCCGGCCTGTCCACTTTGTACACTTTGGGTACGGGCTCTGTGCTCTATGTTGCCGAAGGTGGAGGAACCTCATCCTACATCGGCATCCTACAAGTGCGATCCATCGGGAACCAGTGCAAGTTGATCGAGTCTTCGAAGTCCCCGGTCATCGATCAGCACAGCAGCGGGCTGATGTCGATTGGGGCGTTCCTGCCACGGCCTTTCTAGGACAGGCTGGCCACCCCGCCAGGTAACGCTTTCGCTACGGAGTCATCTCAAACAGTGCGCCCTGGTTCTGGGTTCCTCCCTGGACCGTAGTCCCGTAGAAGTTCCCCGCGTGGTCGCGAACGACCCCATAGTAAGCATAGGCCCCGTCTGGATTACCCTTAAAGCGGTGAACCACACTCTGCTTCCAGCCTCCGCCTGAACCCGGAGTCAGTTTGAAGACCGTGCCGCAGCTGCATCCGGGATCTCCACCCGCAGAAGTCGTGCCGTGGAGAGCCCCGGCAGGATCAAACGTCAAGGTGCTGGTGGGAGAGTTCCCATCATTCGACGAGAAGCTGTACAGTACGCTTTCGGCGTATTTGCCGCTTGAATCGAGTTTCAACTTGAAAACCGAGCCAACGCCGTTCTCTCCACCATAATAGGTAGTGCCGTAGAGATTTCCCTTGGCATCGGCGATCAAGCCGCCGTAGGGAGATCCAGCATCCGGCTGACCCTGGAAGCCGTACAGCGTGCTGAACGTCCACTTGCCACCCGCCGCTGGCGACATCTTGAAAACCGTGCCGGCCCCGTGATCTCCGCCCAGTTCGGCGTTGCCATAGAGATTGCCGGCCTTATCGACAAGCAGAAGGCCCAACGACCCGGTGGACCCGTCCGATCCGCCGGTAAAACTGTGGATCACTCGTTCTTTCCAGCCACCGCGACTGGGCTTCAATTCGTAGACCGTACCAGAGGAGTGCGAGCCTCCGTCGGGAGTCATTCCATAGAGGTTACCGTGCTTGTCGAAAACCACGCCCCCGCCGGGGCCGAAGCCGTCATTGCCTCCGGTGAAACTGTACAGCACACTTTGGCTCCAACTGTCGCCAGACTTGCTCAGTTTAAAAACAGTCCCGCAACCGTCCCTTGCGCAACTTCCTCCCGTGCCGCCCGCGACTGTTGTGCCATAGAGATTCCCACCGCTGTCGAGAGTAACGCCGCCGTACGGATTCTTCCCGTCGCTTCCCCCGGTGAAGCTGTACAGCACGATCTCGGCCCATCTGCCACTGCCGTGTTTGAGTTGAAACACCGTGCCGTACCCAAGGCCGCCCAGAACAGTTGTCCCATAGACATTGCCTGACTTGTCGAACGTCAAGGCGGTGGCGGGATCTCCCCCGTCGCTGAAGCTGAACAGGATCTTCTCTTGGTTGGCGGCCCGGGAAACGTTCACCAGCATGGCAGCCAACATCAGAACCATCCATGCGCCGCTGATCAGATGTCGCGAATAATTGTTCGTCATTGCCGATACCCCCGATCCATAGAAGACTGCCGTTGAGAGGGAGCGCCCCAAAGGCTGGCCAAGCGCTTTGAACTGTACCATAAATCCAGCCCCAACGCGGCCTTTTGCCCGATTCTAGACGAAATGTTTATAGACGGTTTGTGAACCTAGCGGAATTGAACTGCGTAGACGCGTGGGCGAGGGGACGAAAGTCTCTAATCTCCGTGCCACGGCATAGGCGGTGACAGTCGTGGTCAGTATTCGGCCAACTCCTTCATGGCTCGATACAGGTCCTCGGCTTGTGGCAGGATGACGTCTTCCAAGACCGGCTGGTATGCCACGAAGGTATCTTTCGCCGCGACCCGGCGTACCGGCGCATCGAGTTCATCGAACAGCTGATCGGCGATCCGGGCGGCAATCTCGGCGCCGTAACCCCAACTCAGCATATCCTCGTGAGCCACAATCACACGATTGGTCTTGCCTACTGAAGCAGCAATCGTCTCCCAGTCAAACGGGTTGAGGGTTCGCAGGTCAATCAGTTCCACTCTTACCCCGTGCTCGCGCTCCAGCTTTTGCGCGGCTTGCAATGCCCGTGGAACCACAGCGCCGTATGTGATCACCGTCAGATCATCCCCCGGCTGAACGATCTTCGCCTTGCCGAACGGGACCATGTAATCCGGTCCGGGATAAGGTGCACGCCCAAAGGTTTCGCGATACAGCCGCTTGTGTTCCAAGAACAATACCGGGTCGTCACAGCGGATCGCGGTGCGCAGCAGACCTGCAGCGTCGAGCGCGTTCGACGGGAACACCACGCGCATTCCTGGAGTGTGGGTGAAAATGCTCTCTCCGCATTGCGAGTGGTAGATGGAGCCGCCGGTAAGATATCCGCCGATCGCCACGCGCACCACCGCCGGACAGGAGAAACCATTGTTGGAGCGCCAGCGGATGAGCGGCATCTCGTCGCGCAGTTGCATCATCGCCGGCCAGATATAATCGAAGAACTGGATTTCCACCACCGGCTTCAACCCGCGCGTGGCCATGCCAACCGCGCGGCCGACAATGTTCGCTTCCGCCAGGGGCGAATTAAAGACGCGGTCGGATCCATATAGGCCCTGCAAGCCGGAGGTTAGCTTGAACACGCCGCCCTTGCCTTTGATCAATTTCTGGTCGAGATATTCCTCGCGGCTGCAATCTGCCACATCCTCGCCGAACATGACGACCCGCTCGTCGCGCCGCATTTCATCTTTCAACGCCGCATTGATCAGGTCGGCCATGGTTTTCGCTGCCGGAGGCTTTCCGTCGGGGTTCGCTGAAGCCGCAGCGGGAGTTTCAAACGCCGAAGACGCCGGATCGAGATCGGGTGAGTACACAAATTGGGTCACGCTCTCTGGCGTTGGAAACGGCGCGTCCAGAGCCTGGTCTACCGCTTCTTGCAGATCTTCCTCCACCTGCTTTTCCAGGCGGTTGATCCCGCTCTCGTCGAGAATGCCTTCGCGGATCAGGAACATCTGCATGCGGGTGACGGGATCTCTGGCGGCATCGCGTTCTCGTTCCGTCTCCGGCCGGTAAAGCCTTTCGTCGTCGGACAACGAGTGCGAATACGGCCGGATCACGTGCGCATGAATAAATCCTGGGCCGTTCCCCGCACGGCAATATGCCACCGTTCGGGCGAACGCGGCGTAGGTTGCTACTAGATCTGTGCCGTCGATCTCCTCGAAATGAAAATTCGGAAAACCCGCCACCAGCCGCGAGATGTTGCCTCCGGCGGTTTGAACCTCGACCGGAACGGAGATGGCATACTCGTTGTCCTGGATTACGAACAACACCGGCAGCTTGCGATTCGAGGCAGTATTCATGCCTTCCCAGAACTCGCCTTCGCTGGTGGTTCCGTCGCCCAGAGAAACGTAAGTGACTTCATCGCCGTGGAACATCACATTCTTGAACTGGCGATAGTCTCCGTCCACCTTCTTTGCGGCATCAGAATGCGCGCTGAAATACCGTCCCGCCTCAGCGCAACCTACTGCCTGCAACACCTGCGATCCGGTCGGCGAAGACTGCGTCACCACGTTCAGCTTCGGGTACCCCCAATGCGAAGGCATCTGCCTCCCGCCGGAGTTGGGATCGTCCGCCGCGCCCACCGCCATCAGCAGCATCTCATACGGCGTTGCGCCCAAACTCAGACAAAGAGCGCGGTCGCGATAATAGGGGTAGAACCAGTCGTATGCCGGTTTCAGCGTTAGGCCTGCCGCGATCCCCACCGCCTCATGTCCGGCGCCGGAGATCTGGAAGAATATCTTCTGCTGCCGCTTGAGCAGAATTTCGCGATCGTCCAGCCGCCGCGACGTATGCATCATGCGATACGCCTCGACCAACTGGTCGCGTGTCAGCCCTTCATAAGCCTTGTTGCCAGCCAGCCCGGCCGGTGTGGGTTCCGTCTTGGTTGCCATCCGCATGACATTGTAAATCCTGAGCACCCGTTCAGTGTAGGGGTCTGAGAACTGGGTCTTGAGCCACAACCGAGAGCCTAGTAGCCCTCCCTGACTCTCGACCCCTGGCTTTGACCCTCACCTCCGACTCCTAACCCGGCAATCATTTATTCTGAAGTTGTCTCCGATGATTCGCTTTCACCGCCAGTTCGATCCGCATTCGCTCAAGCTGCTGATATTCGACCTGGACGGCACCCTGATCGACTCGCGCCTCGACCTGGTCCATTCCGTCAACGCCATGCTGCGGCACTTCAAGCGCGCCGAACTGCCCGATGAGGTGGTAGCCTCCTACGTCGGCGATGGCGCCCCCATGCTGATCCGGCGCGCCCTGGGAGATTCAAGCGATGAGTCTTTGCTGAAACAGGCTCTGGAACACTTTCTTGCGTACTATCGTGAGCACAAGCTCGATTACACGCTTCCCTACGAAGGTGTGAGGGAGATGCTCGCGGGCATCCACAATCGGAATGGGATTCGTCGCCAGATGGCGGTGCTTTCCAACAAGCCGGTCAATCCCTCGCGGGCGATTGTGGAAGCGCTGGGCCTGGCTGAGTTCTTTCTCCAGGTGTATGGCGGAAACAGCTTTGCCACCAAGAAACCCGACCCGGAAGGGGCTCAGGCCCTCCTGCGCGAGGCCAGCGCGCGGCCGGAAGAAACGCTCATCATCGGCGACTCTTCGATTGACGTTCTTACCGGGCGCAACGGTGGGTTGTGGACCTGCGGCGTGACCTACGGCTTCGACCCGCAGAGCCTCAGTCTTGTCCGTCCAGACGTCACCGTGGATAGCCCACAGGAGCTGGCGCAGCTGCTTTCATAACAGACTTCTTCTTTATTTCTTCGCCTTGAAGAATCCTCTGTGAGTCTGTGTCCTCTGTGGTTAACGGTTTTCGGCGCGCCATCGGCTAAACTTCATTCCAAAGATGACCAAATCGAAGGACCACTTCACTCCCGCCGAGTTGCGGAAATTGCGCAGCTTGAAAACTCCTTACGGCATTCAGCGCCTGATCGACGACATGCCCTACCATCTTGCCGGCACCGCCTGGTCGCCGCGGCGGGTGTTGCGGGAGAACACATCGCATTGCCTGGAAGGGGCGATTTTCGCCGCGGCAGCGCTGCGGGTCAATGGCTTCCCGCCGCTGGTTTGGGACCTGGAGGCCGAGCAGGATACTGACCACGTGATAGCCATCTATCGCGTGGACGGACACTGGGGCGCAGTCGCCAAGTCCAACTATGCCGGATGCCGCTACCGCGAGCCCGTGTACCGTTCTCTGCGTGAGCTGGCCATGAGCTACTTCAACCTGTACTGCAACATGCGGCGGGAGCGGACCCTGCGCAACTATTCACGGCCCGTCAATCTGACGCGCTTCGATTCCCAGCAGTGGATGACCACCGAACAAGAGGTTTGGTTTATTCCCAACTACCTGTGCGAGATCTTTCATTACCCGCTGCTCCGGCCGGCTATGATCAAGCGCCTCCACCGGGTGGATGATCGGTTGTTTCGCGCAGAGTGCCTGGGGAAAGCGCTGAAGTGAGGTTAATTCCTGCGGAGCAACTTGGGTTGCTTGTCCCGCCCAAGCGAAACTCTCCGCGAGCTGCCGGGTTTGAATCACGTACCATCGGTATGCGCATCGGACACGCCGCCTGTATTTTTCTCTTATCCGGCCTGGCGCTCGGCCAGGCCGACCCTCCGCCCCAGCCGCCGAAATCCGCAGCCGCCGCCAGTCTTACCGCGCCCGACCTTTCGCAGGACCAGATCCGCGAACTGATCCGCCTGAGCGCTGACAAGGATATGGAGAATGACAAGAAGCTGCGTGACTACACCTACGTGGAGCGCGACGAAGAGCGCAAGCTTGATGGCAAGGGCGATGTGAAATCCACCGAGGTCAAGACTTATGACGTCATGGAAATCTACGGAGAGCAGGTGCAGAAGCTGATCGCCAAGGGCGACAAGCCGCTCTCAGAAAAGGACGCGAAAAAAGAAGACGAGAAGATCCAGAAGCTGATCGACAAGCGCAAGGACGAGTCCGAGGATGACCGTAAGAAACGGCTTGCAAAAGAAGAAAAGGATCGAGAGGAGGGGCGGCAGTTCGTGCGCGAAGTGGCCGACGCCTACAACTTCAAGTTTGTGGGTGTCGAAACCATTGATGGCCGCGAGAACTACGTGATCGATGGCGATCCCAAAGCGGGTTATGAGCCCCACTTGAAGCAAGCCAAGATTTTGCCCAAGTTTCGTTTTCGTGGCTGGATCGACAAAGACGAAACCGATTGGAAGAAGCTCGACATCCAGTGCATCGATACCGTGTCCTTTGGATGGTTCATCGCCCGCCTGCACAAAGGGTCGCGCATCGTGCTCGAACAAACACGAGTGAATAATGAAGTCTGGCTGCCCCAGCACGTGAACGTCAAGATCGACGCCAGAGTTGCGCTACTGAAGGAATTCAACATGGACCTTGAGATCGCCTACCGCGACTACAAGAAATTCCGCACCGACACCAAGATCATTCCCCTCGGCGAGGTCGTCGAAAAGCACTAGCGAAATCTGAAGTCAACAGTGCAGGTGCCGGTGTGTCCGCCGGTGCGAAGCGACCGGCGGGTTCGAGAGAAACACCCACCCCCAAAGGAGAAACTCCTCCCGGGGCGACCGGGAGGAGTTCTTGGGGAGGGCTGGGTAACGAGCTAGAATGTGAACTTCGCGGCTAACTGAATTCCGCGCGGTCCGCCGCCGCCCAGGAACGGGTTACCGATACCCACGTCGCCGGTGGCACTGAGCGCATAGGTTCCGGCGCCGACTTCGCGATTCCCTACATCTTTGAAGCCGGTGGCACCCGGGTCAGCAATAAATCCGGGCATGAACGGATTGGCGAAGTTGGGGTGGTTCAACAGGTTGAAGAATTCAGCACGGAGCTGCATGCTGATCCGTTCGGTGATCGTCGTAGTCTTATACAGCGCGAAATCCCACTGCTTGTATTGTGGCGCGCGCAGCGAGTCGCGTCCCATTGTCCCGTAATGCCGCGTTCCGGGCACGCAGTCGGACGCCGCACCGTTCGCTCCCAACGCCGGATTCACCGTGCATGGTATGGCAAAGGAACTGAGTTGCATGAACTGGTAAGGGTTGTGATTATTTTGAACGATCGGCCCAACCACGTCGGGTCGATCGTAGCAGTCGCCACCACCGCTGTAATCATCTTCGCAGTTGTAGTTGAACTGGAACGGCTGTCCGCTCTGCAGGGTCACGGTACTGTCGATGCCCCAGCCATTTTTCAGCCGCTGCATGCTGCCGCTCATTTTCGGCAGTTCGTAGCCGAAAATCCAGGTAAAGCGCTGAGGAACGTCAAAGTTCGAGGCCGCGTACTCGGCTCTCGGATTCGTGCTGTCCTGTGGCTGCCCGGCATTGGGCACAAAGTCCTCGCCATCACTCGAGTTGTCCATAGAACGGGACCACACGTAGTTCACAATCGAGGTCACGCCATGCCATCCGTTGACTCGTAAGCTGGTTTGCAGTGAGTTGTAGTTCGACTTGCCGGTGGAGTTTTCATACATCACGTAGTACGCGCCATACGGGTTACCGACCCCATATCCTCCAAACGGACGTGCCGCTTGGCCGAAGTCTTGAATCGTGCCCGCCGCGCACCCTGTGGAGGCCGGCAGTTGACCAAGGTCGCAAGCATTGATGGTGGCTGCGCTGGGTTGGTTAATATCAAAGAACCGCCATAGCCGGTGCCCCTGCGACCCCACATAGCCAACCTGCAACACGGCTTTGCTGGAGAGTTGTTGCTGGAAGTTAAGGTTGTAGTTCTCCATGTAGGGGGTCTTGATGTTTCGGTCGAAAGCAAATACGTCGCACTCCAGGCTCAGGCAGCTAGGCGGGCCATAGACAGGCACACCCTTCGCAATTGAGCCGGTGGCGGAAGCCGAAATGATCTGATACTGCGCGGGTCCCACCGGATTGTAGGCTGGACCGGGATCGTAGTACGGGGGGTATGGCAAATGACCCAAAACCATATCTTGCGAGAAGGCGTCAAAGAACAAGCCGTACCCGGCGCGAACTACAGTCTTCCCTTTTCCGGTGACGTCCCACGCGGCGCTCACGCGTGGGGCAAAATTCTTGCGATCGGGATTGTACAAGCTGCCTAGACCCGACTGCCCGACCTGGGTCAACGTGAAAGTGCCAGTACCGGTTGCGGGAGACATGCTGGTGATGTTGCTCAACAGATTGTTCTTCTCGCCAACTACCCCCATGTCATCCCAGCGCAGTCCGTAGTTGAGCGTCAGCCTCGGGGTTACACGAAAGCCGTCTTGAACATAGAGGCCAAAGTTGTTCTCAAACGTATTCCGGGTCGAGTCCCCGGAATATTGCAAGCCGCTATCGACCGTGCCACTGAGAAAATCCGAGAGGTCACTGAACTTGAGCCTTCCGCGGAACCAGTGGCCAAAATACTGCGACACGGTCGTGCGGTAAAAACTTCCGCCGAACTTCACGTCGTGTTTTCCGATCTTCCATGAAAAATTGTCGAGCAGCTGATTGTTGCTGTCCACGCGGTGCCGCGGGGTGCTGGAGTTCGCGCCAAGTTGTGAGAAAGAAGAGCCGTTGATAAAGATGTCTGGCAGGCCCGCGTTCGACAGACCGTTGCCCGAGCAGCCGGCAGTGGTACTGGCCGCGCACAGTCCAATGGAGCTGGGCTGAAACGACCCGTCCTGCGGAAAAAATCCTTCCGCGAACCGGTTCCACCCGTAGCGCAGTTCATTCACCTTATTCGATCCGATCGTGTGCACGTAGGAAAGGGATACCAGTTGTACTCGTGTCGGAGTCTCGGTGTTGAACCCGGGCAGCTGGCCACCGGTGGTTGCCAAACCCAGAGGGAACGACTGCACGCTGTCTCCGAAGAAATAACGGCCGGTCACAATGTTGTTGGTATTGAAACTGTGGTCGATCTTGGCAAGGAAACTGGTGAGATCGTTAAATGATGGAGAAACCACTGAGGTGTTCGGTCCATTCGGGCATCCCAGGTCCTCACCGGTCCCGGGTGCCGATGGCGTCCCAAAAGTACCCGGGATATTCGGGGATGGCCAAGGATGCCGAGCGAGGAGGTTAGCGATCACCTGATTGGTCGCACCTCCATCGGCGGCAATCTGTGCGGGATCCGGTACGCACCCCAGAGTGACCACTCCAACATTCTCGCGCTGCCCTTCGTAGTCAGCGTAAAAGAAAGTCCTATCCTTTACGATTGGGCCGCCCAGAGACGCACCGAATTGATTATTGTGGAAGAGCGCTTTTGGCTGGCTTGCAATATTGAAAAAGTTCCTCGCGTCGAGAGCATCATTGCGGAAATACTCTGCCCCGGTTCCGTGCCACTGGTTGGTGCCGCTCTTGGTCACGATGTTAACCACGGCGCCGCCATTCCGCCCGTACTCCGGTTCGAAGTTCGAGAGCACGCGCACTTCCGCCACCGCGTCAATTGGCAAAATCGCCGACGGGGTGCCGAACACGCCAGCCTGGTTGATCGCCGGATCGTTGCGGTAGCCATCGTTCATATCGGTTCCGTCGAGCAGGTAGTTGTTGGACCTTCCGCGCGCGCCGTTCATCGAGAACTCACCGTAGGAACCGGGTGAGTCCGAAATCTGGTCGGGCGAGCCGGAAACACCCGGATTCAGGTAGATCAGCTTGGTGTAGTCCCGGCCATTCACCGGAAGGTTCTCGACCGTTTCGCTGGTGAGAACTCCGCCCATCTCGTTGGTGGTCGTTTCCACCTGGGGCAGTTCTTCGCCGGACACCTGTATCTCCTCGGTCACTTGTCCCGGCTTCAGGGCGGTATCGACGCGTTTCTCGCCGGCCACGTCAACCGCTACGCCATTGGTCACCGAGGTTTGGAATCCGCCTTGGGAGATGGTCACGTTGTAGCTGCCGATGGGCAACTCGCTCACGGAGTAGCTTCCGTCCGCGCTGGTCTGGGTGGTGCGTTCCAGGCCGGTATTGGCGTTTCGTACCTTGACGGTCGCGCCAGAGACTACGGCGCCGGACTGATCGGTGACTGTTCCCAGAATCGTGCCGCGAAAGGTCTGGGCGAACACCGAAGCTGTCGCGAACAAAGCAAGAGCGACGACCCACGTGAGTTTCATCGTTAATCTCCCTTTTCCATGCCTAAGATTCTTGCGGAAATGCCTGCAAGCCCGCGGGCAGTGTTCCTGCCATTGGACAATGACCCAAAGAGCAATTGCCTGACTGCCTGGTCATGTTGGGAAGCGACGTAGCCCGTGGCTTCCTTTTTTGGTTGGGATATTGTACCGCAGGTTGGTCACAAAGCAAGGGGGAAGAAGGTGGGCAGGAATGTTCTTTGGCACCCCCCAGTCGGGCCCATGCCGGGGCGGGAGTTAGAAAGTGAAGGCAACGCCGCCGCGGACGGCTTTCGCCGATTGCACGAGGTAGACGGTGTGGTGGTCCTGGCCCAGAACCGGCACGTAACCCTGCGCTAGCAGGTTGCGGACATCCAGCAGCATTTCCACGTGCCCGGGGAAGAAACCCATCCATGGAATCGGCTGGCGAACCAGCACATTCAGGTAAGGATCAGCCCGGCCCACGGAAGCATTGAACATATCCACGGGGGTGAGAACCGGTCCATCCACCCATCGGTACGATGCCGTCCAATGCGTCTTGCTCCTGGGGATTACGCCGCTCAACTTTCCAGCGACCGCATGGTGCTCCTTCGCCTGAATCCACTCATGGGCGTCCGGCAGGGTCACGTCCGGCTTTGACAGTTCCAGAGCACCGCCGTAGCCGTAGTCGACGGTTGCCGTCAAGCCTGGAATCAGTTCACGCTCCGCCACAAGCCGCAGACCCTCGGTCGCAAAACCGTTTCCCTGGAAGGTGAACGTACCCGAGTATAGATCGGGCAACACGTCCCCGCCATCGGCTGAAAACTCGCCCACGCCCGTCAAGGCCGGGTCGGCGACCCGGTCGTAGTAGGCAGCCACTTCCAGAGTGTTCTTGCCGGCTTGGCGAGATAGCGAGAGCTCATGGTGGTGTGCGCTTTCCACCGCGGAATCGTAATTGATCATGCTGACGCGTGGGCCTGACGGGTTAGCCTCGCCTGGGGTGTAGTCAAATGCCCCACCACTCCAGTCGGCGGGCACGGAGGTAGCATAGCGGTACTCGACCACCGTTTTCGGCGACAGGTGAAAATCAGCCTGGCCAAAGGGACGGAAAGTGGTTACCCGGCCCAGGAATTGAATGGTCTGCAGTTCGCTCCCAAACCTCAGTTCCAGAACGTCGCCGAATTTCAAGCCATCCGACGTCTCTAAAGACAGCACCTGCATTCCAGCGCCGGGGACCGTGTCGGGCGCCGGGAGATTTCGCATGGTGAAGGCAATTTCCGGCCCCGCGCCATTTTCCTCCTGGTGGCTGAAGGACGCTGTCAAGACATTGGCCGGAGAGGCCGTCCCGTAGCCGAGGTTTCCGCGCAACCCGATGGTGTCGGAGGCAAAGATCGATTTCTGTACAGAAAACGCAGCACCGACGTCAGATGCGCTGCCGAATCCCTCCGAGGCGTAACCCGCAACAAAAGAAAGCGACCCCTTCAACCGGGAATCAATCTTCGATTCCGAAGTCAGGACTGGGGAACTGTCACCCACCATTCGCAGAATCGGCCGGTTAGCGCCCGAGCGAAGTACCCACTTCCAGTCGTCGCCCTCGGCAGTGCCAGGAGGGGGAGCCCATTGGACCGCCTCGAACAGGGTGCGCAGCGTCAGATTGACCAGCATGTGGGTGCCGGCGTTGACGGCCACGCCATCGCGCAGAAGGGACAGGTACGAGGGAGCAGAAACTTTGAGGCTGTAGGTGCCTGGCAGGAGGCCGGAGACGGAATAAACGCCCTTCTCATCGGTGAAGACCCTGAGCTCCTGCGCTGCCGTGCTCAGCACCTCGACGACCGCGCCCATTTGCGGCACGCCCGCGGTGTTCCGTACGCACCCTGAGATTGCGCCGGTCGTTCCGGCGGCCCACAGGGGCACGGCCATGCCCAGCACGATGATCACGAGCCCGAGCTTGCGGAGCATCACTTCCACCTCACGGAGCCCCAACCGTTTCCTTTACTCGACTGCAAAAGTGCCGGTCGGCTCAACCGTTTGCTTCGAGACGTTGTCATTCACCTTGATCGCAATCCGGTATACACCCGGACCAAGATTGGCGGCCGAGAGCGTTTTCTGCAGGGTCACTTGGTCGCCGATGTTGCCCATCTGGTCCGTGGATTCCACCGTATGAATCACGGGCTTATTCGTCGTTGAATTCACGACATTGTACTCCACCGTGGCGGATGGTTTGTGAGTTTTCTCATCCACCGAAAGATTGTAAACCTGCATCCAGAAATTCAGCTTCTGGTCGCGCTTGAACGAGGCGGGCTTGCCATCGGAGGGCGGCACACGGGGCCGCACCTTGGTGGCGCCGATGACAAAACTCCCGGTGCCCACATTCTTCGCTGCCACCGGCTCCATCACGTCGGCCACAATCAAGGAAGATGCCGCCAGACGATCGTCCGGGAACTCCGGGACCGGAATCCCCCGGCTCCAGGTTCCCACCCGATCTCCGTTCACATCCTTGATCACAACGTCGAAACGGTAGCGTCCCGGGCGCAGCGGGATCGCTTTCCAGTAAACCTGGGAATTCTCCGCAGCCTTGGCCAGCAATTCCGCCGGAATATCGGCTTGCACGGTATCTTCAAAGGTTTGTGCAACCTTGCCCGTCAGAGTCGTCACTCGCCCGAAAATGTTGACCGTGCCGCGTTGCACCCCGTCCTTGTTAGCGAAGGTGATGTCCCGATTCTTAATCTGGATGGTCAGCGGAACCAGCACGGTATCTCCGGTGATCCTTACGAAATCGATCAGCACATCGAAAGGCATCAGGTTCACGCTGATCTTGTGGCTGACCACTTCTTCCAGGTCTTTGAACTTCACTGGCGGAGGCGCTTGCAGCTTGGCATATAGCTGCAAACGATCGAACTCTTTGCTCGCCTGCATGCCACTCTCCGGACCCCCACCCAGAGTTTCCAACCCCCCGTTCATACGCTGCGACCGGTTTGCCAATCCCATCTCCTCATACAGAGTCTGTCCGCCGCCCGGCGTGTGCATCAGGGCATCCTTTTCGCCGCGGTCGAGGGTCATATGAAAGTCGCCGCACATGCAGGTATCGACGAATTCGATAATGACCTCCTGTCCGACTCCCTCAATGTAGCGATAGCGCCAGTCTTCAAAAGGATAGGTCGAGGTGGTGCCGCCACCTTCTTCCATGGGACGGTCATAAGTCCCGCCGGAAGGATGAGAGTCAATCTCGTCCGCGGGGCCGTACATGATGTACATACGGCCACGGTCACTCTTCCAACCCGGAATCCCGGCAGAAAAGTGTTCGTTGGCGTACTCGATACGGCGATAGTGCTCTTCCTTGAATTCGTTCTCTTCCGTATCGGGGGTGGGATCGCGCCGCTGCCAGAAAGCCTCGATGAACTGGTCTCGTTCTTCGTCGTTCGACAGTTGCTTGAAAGCCTTACGCTCTTCGTCGCTGATGATGTAGACGACGTCTTCATCCAGCCACTTCTTGTAGGTCTTGCTGAGCTCCACCTTCAGGGACTTGGCATTCTCTTTCTTCTGCTTGTCGCTGATCGGTCGCTTGAGGGGATCATCCGCCTGCCCTGGCTGCGCTTGAGCCCCGGAGTTGGCTTGGTCGGCTGTGGCTAGCTTGGAGGCCTGCGCGAAGGCATACCCGCCAAGGGTGCACAGGGATAGGAGAACCCATAGAGATAAGTAACGACGTAACCCTACCTGGAACATGGCCTAGGACACTCCCTGCGGACGATTGTACCTAATTGTATGACTTCGGACACCCGAAGACAAGCTAACCCGCACAGTTTAAACAGATTTATAGGATGCAAGGTGGGTTGCTTTGGGTGCCCGATCTATGCCGGAGTTGGCCGAAGAGGGCGTGCCTAGCTTTGCGACGTTGATCGATGGGCTGTGGCATTTACTTGCCTGCTACAGTCCAGGTAGTTCCATCGCAATACCCGAGAACGTGATTGGTTCCAGTGCCGCCGATAGAGCTGCCCCAAACGGCCGTCGTGGAGTCGGTGATAGGAGCGGTTGCGCCTTCGATACCGGGAGCACAGGATGGCCATGAAGCGAGGGGCCGTGGGGTGGTTCGTTGGGGACTTTCGTAGGTCCAGACCGACGGCGCATTATTGATGTTGCCGTTGTACATCCGCAACGTTGCATTCACAGCGTTGGTTCCGCCGACGATGTTGAGCGGCGTGGCTCCGGTAAAACCTGAGGCGTTGAATGCAGAGACGCTGATGCGTGTGTTGCCCGTAGCATATACGACGCCATTAGTAGGATTGCAGGCGGCGGTGTTGAATGTCATGCCATCGATGATGAACGACGAGGCAAACGAGGAGGAGGAGCCTTTCGGATTAAACCACCAGTCGGCGTTACTGCAGTTTCCGCCGTGCGTGCCGCTATCGTCCTCGGCACTACCCCCGGAAATATATGTGTTCACATTTCCCACGAGGAAGTGCGTGGGAGAGCTATAGCTTTCACCATTTTCAAGGTGGACGTGATCCAGAAAAAGATATGCCGCGTAATTTGTGACGTTATTGTAGCTGAACACTACTTGGTTCGCCACAAAGCTTGTGCCTACAAAGTGCAGCTCCGACGTGCTGGTGGAGTTGTCCGCTTGCACCGCGTCCACATTGGAGTTGAAGTACCCGCCCAAGAAAGTTTCCGTTGAGACGTTCCCGACGTCAAAGCCGACGCCGTTGCACCAAATCTGCGGATTGATCCAGGTAATGGGGTCGGAGTAGAAGTTGATGTTTCGGATGGCGGTCTCAAAACCGGCGATAGAAACATTTTCCATCGTGGCACCCAGTGCCCCATAGTTACCGCTGCCGCCCAATGTCGTGTTGCCGAAATCAATTCCGTAGGCAGTACCGCCTACGCAGGTCGTAGAGAGGCACTGGTTATCCACGAGGGAAATGTTGCGCAGTCCATGCGCAGAGGTCGGAGTAGGGTTTGGGGCAACGTAATTCAGCGTGATGGCGGTTCCTGTGGTAGGAATGAAGTTGAGGCATCCCTGCATGACTGGCGCTGCGGCGGAAGTCGTTCCGGCTGCGCCCGCAAATTCAAGGAGCACGTATTTTCCGGCGGTCGCGAAGACGATGGGCGTGCTGAAGTTGTAGCAACTCCCGTCGGCTTTTGCCGGGATGATGATGTGTCCTCCGGTCGCGGGCAGGGCTGCATAAGCATTATTGATCTGTGCGCCGATGTCAGACCCCGGAAACTGGCTCGCGTCGAGGATTTGCGCGAATCGTGGCGGGCTCCATCCGCCGCCGACAGTCCACGACGCATCCCGAAAGACCGCCATCTGCATCACCCAGTTGCCGAGGGTGCTTCCGGGAGGACATATCGAAGTCCCGAGACAGGCCGTCGCCCGCTGAAGCACATTGTTGCCGCTGATTGCGGCGGTATTATCCTCAACCATACCGGTTCCCCAAGAGCCGTATGATGCCTGAAGACTGGTAAAGCCGCTGCCGGGTGTCATGGGAACATTTTGGTCAGCCTCGCCCGCGCCGAAGACCAGCAAGTTCGCGTTCGCCGGAGCTACGGTACCGCTGTCCAGTAGCGTGGTCTGATTACCGCTCGTGCTGAAGCCACCGGAAACGCTGTCCAGCGGATAGGTCAAGTCCGCGCCGCTGTACTCGACGATCACACAGGCGGAAGAGGTAACGGTCCCGGTCCCGCCGAACGTCAGCGTCACAGTTTCGCCCGTATTATTGATGTCTGCTACGTAGAAAATCTGGACAGCTGTGTTCGACGCCGACTGCACGGTCGGGCCAACGGCGCTAAGGATGGTCTTTCCCGTTTGCGTTTGCCCGGCTGTCGCCGTGACTGTGTTCGGACCGCTCGTCTGCCACTCGCCCCAGGCGACGATCAGGTCGCCCGTGTTGGTCGGAGCGGGCCCAACGGTGCAGCTCCCGGTGCCGCCGCTCCATTGCGCGCTAGAGCGCACATAGGAGATTGTCGCGGAAGCGGGCAGAACTAGGAAGAAGACAACACAGAGCCCATATTTCATCGCCTCTCACCTCAAGATAGGTGGGTTCAGGGTCGGGGTCGAGTGCGATCCGCCGATCCAACTATAATCAGGCTGGAATCCTTACACTGCCAAGTAGCCAGGCTGGTGCCGTACAAACGCAGAGCGACGAGCATGTGCTCTGCGGGGCGAAGAATCGGCGTTGGTGGCAGCCAGGCGTGGGCCGGTTTTCGGCGGACGCTATGGTGTAAGCTCGAAAACTACTCCGCAGCCCTCGTTTCCGCCGGGCGCCGGGCAGTTCAGATCCCCGCCGGCGTCGGCGGTACCGAACAGGTTACCCTTCTCGTCCATAGTCAGGCCAGCCATAGGGTGGGCCCCGTCGGCGCCATCGGTGAAAGCGTAGAGCACGGTTTCGTTGCCGCTTGGATCGAGTTTGAAAACCACGCCGCAGCCGCCGCGGCAGTTGCCACTGTTCGTGTAGCCGCCGTTGTCCGTGGTGCCATAAATGTTTCCGGCTTTGTCGAACGCCAGCGGCCCTCCGGGCCCGTAGCCATCGGCGCATTGCGATTTCTGACAAAAAACGTAAAGGGTCTTGTGAGTCCAGCCCGAGCCGCTCGGCGACAGCTCGAACACCGTGCCGCAGCCGTTCACTCCGCAGTTGCTGCCGCCGCTGTATGTCGTTCCATATAAGTTTCCCGCGCTGTCGGGGACCAAAACCGACTCGGGTCCGGCGCCGTCCGAGCCGCCGCCAAAGTTATACAGCACGGTTTCGCCGCCCTTAGTGCTCATCTGGAACGCCAGACCCAAGCCGGAATTGCCGCCGCTGGACGCACCCCCGTACAGCGTGCCAGCGGCGTTCAGGGTCATCCCAGCGTAGGGGTTCCCTCCGTCCGCTCCTCCACTGAACCGATGCAGCATCGTCTCCTTGCCGGCGCTGCTCAAGGCGAACGCCGTCCCCTGGCACTGAAACGGTACCCCGCCACCGACCGTTGTTCCATACAAGTTAGCGAATGCGTCCATGACCAGAAGAGATTCCGGCCAATACCCATCATGCGGTCCGTTGACATTGCAGCCCTTAAACCGGTGAAGCACGGTCTCTTGCAGGGCCGTGTCCAATTTGAACACTGT
This sequence comes from uncultured Acidobacteriota bacterium, assembly GCA_963715675.1. GTDB lineage: Bacteria > Acidobacteriota > Terriglobia > Terriglobales > Acidobacteriaceae > DASVWZ01. Next base: position 3,812,393 of record OY970265.1, on the reverse strand, counting down.
CCCGTCGCCGGGACTGTTGTTCACCGGGACGGTGCCGCCATAGAGCGTTGTTCCATAAAGGTTTCCTCCCGCGTCGCGGAGCACGCCCGCGACCGGCTCGAAGCCGTCCTTGCCATGGAAACTGTATGACCAGATCAGCTTGCCGGTCTTGTCCATCTTGAAGACCGTCCCGCAGCCGACGCTAATACATACGCCAGTGCCGCCCTGCGCAGTCGTGCTGTAGAAGTTCCCCTCCGCGTCCCTTGTTAATTGGCCGACGGGAAACACGCCGTCCTTCCCATGGAACGTATGCAGCACCTTAAGCTTGTAGCTCTGCGCCTCCGCGGGGTGGGCAGCCACTGCCGACATCAGCAAGAAAGTTAGGAAGGTGGCGCAGATCGCCTTTGTTGCAGAGCAGAGTTTTCTTGATCGCATGGTTCGTTACCCATTTCACGGCGGCCGGGTCGAGGAGGGGAAAATCTGGGCCGCATCTGTGCGGGAGTATAGCATGGAAATCTGGCGTCTCAAGCCGAATCCCCCAAGTCAGGCCCCGAATCCCAACCCATCTTACTGCCCTTGCCGGACACGCTATAATTATTCCGGTTGGCTCCAAAAGCAAGCCTCTAACCGTTGTCCATACTTCCTAAAGAGGGAACTTTTGTTGCAGTATGGCCGTATAAAAGAGATAGGTGCCCCGCTGCTTCAGCGTCCGGCGGCAGGGTATGAAGTGAGCTGATCTGGCTGGCCAAATTTCACTACGATTGTGACAACAACATGAGCACCGGAAAAAAAATCGGCATTGGCGCGGGAATCGCGGTTCTGCTGGCTGCGATTGTTGGTTTCACCGTCCACCAGAGTCACAAGAATGTGGCCACGGTGCAGACCGGCACCGCCAAGAAGCAGGATTTGGCGGCAGTGGTCAGCGCTTCCGGCGAAATCAAGCCCAAGACGTACGTGAACATCGGCGCCAACGCCTACGGCAAAATTATCAAGCTCTACGTGAAAGAGGGCGCGAAGGTCAAGCAGGGACAATTGCTGGCGCAGATCGAGAACGTGCAACCAGCTGCCGACATGAACGCAATGCAGGCTTCGCTTGAAGGCGCCAAGACCGATGCGGTCGCCGCGGAAGCGGCTCTGAACACCTCGCTGGCGGACCTGAATCGCGCCAAGTCGGACGCCGAGCGCGCCCAACTGGACTGGGCTCGCACCCAGGGTTTGTACAAGGACGCTCTGATCGCCAAGTCGGAATATGATAGCCAGAAGGCTACGTATCAAGCCTCCCAGTCAGGCTTGGCGCAAGCCGAGGCCCGGGTTGCCCAGGCCAGAGCCCAAAAAGATTCCGCGGACCGCCATATCGGGCAAGCCCGTGCCAACCTTACCCATGCCGCTGACGTGCTGCAAAAAACCACTTACTCCGCTCCGTACGACGGCACCATCACCAATCTCCCGGTGCGGGAAGGTGAAACCGTGGTCATGGGCATTCAGAATGCTCCCGGCAGCACGTTGATGACTCTGGCCGATCTGTCGGTCATCACCGCCGAGGTCAAAGTGGACGAAACCGACATCGTCAACGTCAAATTGGGCCAGGCCGCAGAGGTTACCATCGACGCAATCCCTAAGAAGACCTTCAAGGCGGTGGTCACCGAGATCGGCGACAATGCCATCGTGCGCTCCACCGGCGTCTCCACTTCGCAGTCCGGGTCGGCCAGCCAGGAGGCTAAGGATTTCAAGGTGGTAGTTACCTTGCAAGATCCTCCGCAGGATCTCCGCCCAGGGCTCTCAGCGACCGCCAAGATCACGACGGCGACTCGCAGCCAGGCACTCACCGTCCCCATTCAGGCGTTGACGGTCAGGCAGGAGGCAGACCTGGTTCCAAAAAGCGAGAAAGGATCGGTACAGGCGGCCTCTCCGCAAAAACCCGCGTCGAATGATAAGACTGAGATTCAAGGGGTGTTTGTCATTCGCAACCATAAAGCGGAATTCGTGCCGGTCGAGACCGGAGTCGCAGGCACGACTGATATCGAAGTGATACAAGGACTTAAGGAAGGCGACGAAATCATTACCGGCAGTTACAAGGTGCTGCGCACCCTGAAGCCGGGAAGCGGCGTCAAAATTGATAATTCAACCCCTAAGAAGCAGGATGAGGAAGAGAGTTCCTAGTTTCACTAACGAGTGCAGTTCTGGCGCGTCCAATGGATAGCCGCCAAGTGGGGAGCGGATAGTGTCCCAAGAGGACCGGGAGAAAGCAATGGCAACCGCGGAAGTGATCAGCATGCCACAACCTGTCGTGTCGGCACCGCCCGATTCGTACATGATTGCGACGTTGGATCTCTGGAAAACCTACGACATGGGTTCGGAACAGCAGGTTCAAGCCCTTCGCGGAGTCAACCTGAACATTCAACGCAACGAATATGTGGCCATCATGGGACCCTCCGGTTCGGGCAAGTCTACATTGATGAACCTGATCGGCTGCCTCGACACTCCCAGCAAAGGCCAGTACTGGTTGAACCATCAACTGGTCAGCGAACTGGACGACGACGAACTGGCCCGGATTCGCAATAAGGAGATCGGATTTGTCTTTCAGACGTTCAATCTTTTGGCGCGCGCCACTGCGCTGCACAACGTCGAACTGCCGCTGATTTACGCCGGCATGCCGGCGGAGGAACGGATGGAACGCGCCAAAGCGGCTCTGGCAGCAGTCGGCATGGAATCGCGCATGACCCACAAGCCGAACGAGCTTTCCGGCGGCCAACGCCAGAGAGTTGCCATTGCCCGTGCCCTGGTCAACCGGCCGTCGATCATCCTTGCCGACGAACCCACCGGCAATCTCGATTCCCAGACCGGAAATGAAATCATGTCCTTGTTCGACCGTCTGCATGCCGAGGGCAACACCATCGTGCTGGTCACCCACGAGCACGACATCGCAGAATATGCCCATCGCGTGATCCACATTAAGGACGGCGTCATCGAGAGAGACGAGAAGAGAACCAGGAGCTAACCAACGCTACGAAGGCTCTGACGATGTTGTCTATGTCGGCGCAGGCGCCCTCTCCGGTTTTGAACACCTCCTTACTTTTGCGACAAGAGGCGGCACTAAGAAATGGGCGTCTCGCGGGCGGGGCCCATTTGGCTTCGCTGAGGGCTGGTCCGCGCCACGCTTTACGGTTGAGTAATACCCCCTCCCCCCTTTTGATATTTTGTCAAACTATAGAAAACAAGCGGCTTGCTGTCTTGATGCTTTGTAAAGTCCAGAAAACAAACGTCGTTGAGACGGCCGTTTTATGCCATTTTCACCCCTGTTTTGCACTAACAGCCGCAAAATATAGATTGTAAAGGATTTATATCATAATATAGAAAACAAATGACTTAGCGACCTCTGCCCCGACTTGCCTGCTGCGCTTGCTCCCCCGCAACCTCTGTGCGCTGCCACGGGCTGGTGGGGAATCCATCCGCAAAGATAAGTTATTACTACATATCATATCTTATAGATATTGTGCGCCCGAGATGCGGTTTTGTCAAGAAATGGGTAATCCCGGAGAAACATCAACGTCAAATGCGGCGGACAGGAGTTTCCGCCCTGTACGGGCGAGGGCGCCGGCGCCACACTTTACGCAGAGGCTCCCTAGATCGTTCCCTCGGAGGAAAGGGACTTGGGTTCAGGGACCTCAATCAGGAAGTCTTGATTTGCGGGCATCACCGCGACACGCATCTGCTGCAGAGCTTCCAGACGCGCCTTCTGCGCCTCAAGCCGTGCGCATCCAACCTGATGCCGGGCCATTGCAGCCTCCATGCGGACAAGACTGGCCTGCATGCGGGCGGCAGCTGCCTGGGTTCGAGCGCACCGGCTGGACTGAGAACCGAGCTTCACTTCCGCCAGGTTCAGGTCGGCCATGCTTGATCCCGAGAGCCGTTCCACGAGTTGAATCGAGCGGCATTCGAGACTGCTAAGCCAATCCTGATGCCGAACAGCCGCTGAGTTGCTGAACAGCAGCGCCATCATTCCGACGGCCAGCCAATACAATCCTTTTTCTGAACCCATGCTCCCACTCCTCACTCGTTTATGCGGATTTAGACGGGGCAGCTGAAAATTCGTTATCCACCTGTGCTGGTGTTATGTGAGGATGGAAAGCCCTTTGGTCCCAAACGGATCGGTCCAGGCGGCTAGACGCCTGGGAGCGACTGCGCGACAGCGTCCAGGCCGACTCGAGAGCCCAGCTTTTCAAGAATCAGCGGCCCCAGTTGTGACACGTTACCGGCGCCCAAGGTCAGGATCATGTCACCTTCCCGGGCACGAGTCACGACACTATCCACGGCGGCGGCAAATGAAGCCGTATACTGCGTGTCCTGCCCGCCGGCGTCCTTGATACTTCGCGCCAGCGCCTCGCCCGTCACACCGTCAATCGGGGGTTCGCTGGCCGCGTAGATATCCAGTACCGTCAGGCTATCCGCGTCGTGGAAAGCGGTTGCGAATTCATCTTTCAGATCGCGGGTGCGACTGTAGCGATGCGGCTGAAAAACCACGTGAATCTTGCCAAAACCGCATTGCCGGGCAGCGGCCAGGGTAGCCCGGATCTCTGTGGGATGGTGGCCGTAATCATCAATCACGCTCACGCCCGCCGACTTGCCGCGCAACTGAAAGCGCCGGTCGACACCCCGAAAGTTCTCCAGTGCAGTACGGATCTGGTCGGCTTCGACATCCAGGCCGATGGCCACGGCAATCGCGGCGGTGGCGTTCAGGATGTTGTGAACGCCGGGAACATGCAGCCGGAATTCGCCGAGGCTCTCGCCTTTATAGGTGACCTGAAAACGGCTGAGGGGACCCTCAAGTCCGGCGATGGAAGCTGTCTCGCCCACCCGAATGTGGAAGTCCGAGCCTCGCCGCGTCCCGTAGGTCACGGTGCGCCGGCGAATTTGCGGCAGCAGACGCCGCAAGTGGGCATCGTCATTACAGAGCACGACCATGCCGTAAAACGGCACGCGATCCATGAAGTCCAGAAACGCCCGTTTTACGTCGCGCATGTTGCGATAGCAATCCATGTGCTCGCGATCGATGTTGGTCACGACCGACAGAATCGGCGAGAGCTTCAGAAACGAGCGATCGCTCTCGTCGGCTTCGGCAACCAGGTATTGCGACTTCCCCAGCCGCGCGTTGGATCCCATCGCGTCCACGCGGCCGCCTACCACCACCGTGGGGTCCAGGCCACCGCCAGCCAGAACCGCAGCGACCATCGAGGTAGTCGTGGTCTTGCCATGCATGCCGGCGATGGCGATGCCGTACTTCAGGCGCATCAACTCGGCCAGCATCTCCGCCCGTTGGATGACGGGAATGTGCAGCCGGCGCGCTTCCACCACCTCCGGGTTGTCGGGCGCAATGGCCGAGCTGGTGACCACCACCTCGGCACCAGCGGCGTTCTCCGCCCGATGACCCTCGAAGCAGATGGCTCCGAGGGACGCCAGGCGCTGGGTAATTGAGGAGCTCTTGAGGTCGGAACCGGAAACCTTGTAGCCGAGGTTCAGCACTACCTCGGCAATGCCGCTCATGCCGATCCCGCCGATGCCCACGAAGTGAATGCGCTGAATCTTGGCAAACATGAAAGTATTCTAGCCACGGATCACGCCGGTGAGCGGGTGTATCCGGAAAGAATCCGTGAAGATCCGCGAAGATCCGTGCCTAACTCCTATCTCCAACCCGTGCCGCCATCGCCGCGATCCGCTTCGCGGCGTCAGGATGCGACATCTTCTTCGCTGCTTCTCCCATACGTTCCAGCCGTGCGCGGTCGCTCATCAGCGAACTTACGGTCTTAATCAAACTCTCACGCGTGAGCCGGGACTGTTCCAGCATTACCGCCGCACCGGTGCGCACCAGCGCTTCCGCATTGCGTTTCTGATGGTCATCCGCCGCTGCCGGAAAGGGCACAAAAATCGCGGGCTTCCCCGCAGCCGCTACTTCCGCCACCGTGCTCGCCCCTGAGCGGCACATCAGCAAACTTGCTCGCCCAAACACGGCGGGCATGTCATCGATAAATCGATGCACCTCGGCGGCGCTGCCGAGCCTGGCGTAAGCAGCCTGCGCGTCATTATAGTCACGTTCGCCGGTTTGATGGACGATCCGCAATCCGGGAACCCGCGCCTGCAACTCGGCTGCGGATTCCATCACTACTTGATTGATGGCGTGCGCACCCTGGCTTCCTCCGAAGACAAGCAGCACCGGCGGATCATTTGCAGGCATCGGCGCCGCCGCAAAAAAAGCCTCTCGCACCGGCACACCGGTGACTTCGCAATGGCGAAAGTACTTGCCGGTTTCCTCGAAATGGACGGCTGCGGCCTTCACAAACGGCGCTACCAAACGATTGGCCAGTCCCGGCACAAAATTCGGCTCAAAGGCCATGGTCGGGATTCTGCTTAGAACCGCCGCCAGCATGGCCGGGCCGGACGCGTATCCGCCCACACCGATCACCACATCGGGACGAAACTCCGACAGAATTGTTCGCGAAGACCATACGGCCCGGGGCAGATCAAAGAAAGTGTTGAGCCGCGTTACCAGACTGACGTTCTTGAGTGCGCCCACCTCGACCAGACGCAGCTCGAATCCGGCCGCCGGAACCAGGCGGTTCTCGATGCCGCGCGGGGTGCCGATGAACAGCACCTCCGCGCCGTAATCTTTCTTGAGTTGCTGCGCAATGGCGAGAGCAGGAATGACGTGTCCGCCCGTGCCGCCTCCCGCCAGAATGGCCCGCATGAATGGACTATAAACTAACGGTGGGAATCAAACCGTGCCATGGCGGATGCGCCGTGCTCAGAAAGAAAATTGGCAGGAAGCGACGTGAAACTTATACCTACTCCTCGCGCAGCGTCCGAGAGTTCCTCGGGCGTTTGGGCTCATGACGCATGCTGCGGCCTTCCACCAGATGAAACAGTTCCTCGCCCAGGTTTTTTGCGTGATCGCCGGCGCGCTCGAAGGCTTGGGCCATCAGCAGGACATTGGTGCTGTAATCGCGCCGGCCTTCCTTGCCTTCCAGCAGCCTGCGGAATACCGAGTGGCAGACGTGGTCGATCTGCGTGTCATTCTTCAGCACCCAGTTGGCCGACTCCAGATCGCGCTGCACAAATCCGCGGTGAATCGTCTCCAGCATCTTTTCCAGCACTTCGGCCATGGCAATCAGGTCCCGGCGGTCATCCTTCAACAGCTTGCTCGACAGGTGCTGCAGCCGGAGGATCACCGACCAGTTGAGGTCGCCGATCCGTTCCAGGTCAATGATGAACTTCAAGCAGGCGAGCAGTTCGCGGGCTTCCACTTCACTCACGTGGGTAATTGCGCGCGTAATTTCTTCGTCAATCTTGCGTTCGGCGCGGTCTAATTCCTTTTCGCAGTCCTTCACCGCGATATATGCCATTTTTGAAGCGTTCTCGAGATAATCACGCAGATTGAACGCAGAGTCCTTGGCCACCAGGCAGGATTGCTGGACCAGGGCAGTCATTTCGCGCGTGGATTCAAGTTCCTCGACGGCCTTGCGGCGGACGGCATTCATGCAGGGACCTCGGACGGGCAGAGACCATGATAACTCAGGAAAGCCCCCATTCCATCCTCGCCCAGGTAGCGCTGCAAAGCGGTGCGGTCGGTTTGTCGCAAGTCGACCAGAACCAGCCCATCCAGCACATCGGAAAAGTCCTTATCCACATTGAAGCCCAGCATGCGTCCACCAAGCTTGGCGTAGTGCTTCAGCAGAATCGGCACGCCTTTGCCGTCAGCTTCCACATCAGCGATTGGATCCGTGAGCTGATCCAGGTCGTGAATCTTGCTGTGCGGCGCATGGTGCTCGCTTTGCCGCACCCAGCGTGGTTTGAACGGTGCGCGGGGCGTTACCAGACGCGACACGCCATCGTTGCGCTCTCGTTCCTGAAAGAACCGGAAGATCAGCTCGCGTGACCACGGGCAGTAGCGGTTGCTGATGCTCACCGCTCCGAACAGAACAGCAAACTCAGGATACTGCGCGAGGTAGCGTCCAATCCCCTTCCACAGCGTCAGCAGCGGCGCGTACTGCCGTTGATATTCTGGGCGGACGAACGACCGGCCTAGTTCCAGCGCGGGACCAAGCTGATCGAACAGTTTCGCATCGTAGCGGAACAGGGTGCTGGTATATAAGCCCGGCAGCCCCATCTGGGGCAGGATTTCCGGCGTAGGTCCAATGCGGTACGCGCCCACCAACTCCGAATTGACCCGGCTCCACAGCAGCACGTGCGAGTAATAATGATCGAACCGGTCGAGATCCGTGCTCCGGCCGGTGCCTTCTCCGACCGCCCGAAAGGTGACTTCGCGCAGACGGCCGACCTCCTGCATGACATCGGGTACCTCGCGCGCTTTCGCCACATACACCGCGAATTCGCGGTTCTGATACAGGCAATGCTCTGGACTGAGATGCTCCAGATTGCGCTTCAGGGCCCCCTGGGGAACTGCCTGTGCCACGGCCTCCGGGGCTTTGCGGGGCAACATCGCGCCCAGCACGGCGGGAATCCGCTTCAGCGGTTGCGTCCCGCGTTGCGACAGAATGTAGGTTCTCCAACGCAGATAGCTCGCAGCCTCACGGTGCGTCCCGGCATGGCGCAGAGTCTCCGCCGTGATCTTGCTTCCGACCCGAACCTCCACCTTGCGGTCCGTCTGCTGCAGGAATTCGTTGAGCAACGACGCGGTGCGCAGTTGCGGATGAATCACCCCCAGCGCCTGAAAAGCCGCGCTGTTTTTTCCCGGCAGGAAGACCGGAATCGCGACCGCCCCGGTCATCCGCACCAGACGGGCTGCGAGCGAGTTCCACTCCGGGTCGGCGATGCTCATATCGCGGAAGCGGAAATGCGAGACTTCGCCGGAAGGAAACATCGCCAGCATGCCGCCGCCGGCAAGCCAGGCCAGCGCCTGCCTGACCCCGCGGCGATTCCTGGAAATGGAATCTGCGGAGCCGAACGGGTCCACGAAGATGCAATATTCGTGCAGCTCCGGAATACCGGAAAGCAGGAAATTGGTCAACACCTTCACATCCGGACGCACTCGCGTGAGCAGCGCACCCAGCACCGCGCCATCCAGCAATCCGAACGGATGATTGGAAGTGACCACGGCAGGGCCGTTCTCCGGAATGCGAGCCAGATCGTCATCGCTAACCACAAACTCGACCCGCATCTCCGCCAGGACGTTTTCCAGGATCGACCGGTTGACCGGTTGCTGGGCGCGGTGATACAGCTCGCGCACCCTCTCCATCGGGAGAAAGCGGCGCACGAAACGCTGGAAAGGAAATGGGTTCGGAGTATGGGCTGGCGAACTCAGGTGTCCGGGGGACACAAACAAATCTGAAGTCGGCATGTTCATGGATTAACGGGAAAGGTTTGCAGCCTGATGAACGCCGGGTTAAAAACCCATGACAAGGTGATACCTATGGTCCCTGAACCGGGACACCGACGCAGATCGCAAGTTTTTGCACTATATACGATGCAAGTTGCTGCTTCTGATTCCTTTAGCACCACATTTCCACTTGCATGCACAATCGCGGCTTCAGGATAATGAGCCTGCACGATCGCTAAAACCGTGTACCGATATACTCGAGCCGATCTGCTCCGCATTCTTCGGATCACGGCACGCCAGTTGGCAGGCTGGGAAAAAGCCGGACTGGTGACCGCTGGCGACAGCTATTCTTTTTTTGACCTTCTGCAAATCAAAAAAGTGCGCGACTTGTGTGCCCACAAGGTGCGGCCGGCAGTGATTCGGGAGTCGCTCGCCGCCATGCAGCGGCAGGCCGCCGGCATGGAGAATCCCCTGGTGGAGGCGGGAGCCTTCACCGCCGGCCGGCGCGTCGCTTTCCGGCATGACGGCAAAGTGCTCGAACCCATTGCCGGACAGTTCATGTTCGACTTCGCGCCGCGCGATCCGGTGGCGACCAGCACGGCCATTCCCATCAGCCGGCCTCACACAAATCCCGCCAGAAACGCCGCTGGCCTGTTTGCCGAAGGCATCGCGCTGGAAGAAGACGCGGAGACCCACGGGCAGGCGATTGAAGCCTACCAGGCCGTCCTGGCGCTTGATCCCGAGCACGCCGCGGCCCACATCAATCTGGGAACGCTTTACTACAATCGCCAGGATTTTGCCCTGGCGGAGACCCATTATCGTGCTGCCATCGCCATCGATCCGCGATACGCGCTGGCGCATTTCGACTTGGGCAACGTTCTCGACGAAACCGGACGCATCGCCGAGGCGATCCGCTCCTACAGCACGGCGCTGCAACTGGCGCCGACTTATGGCGACGCGCATTACAACGTGGCGCTGGCTTACGAAAAAATCAGGGAGCCGCGCAAGGCCCTGCAACACTGGAGCGCTTACGTCAAGCTTGATACCGGCGGCCCATGGTCCACCCACGCCCGGGCCCAGATCCGGCGCATCCTGCAAGCCGAGCGCCTGAAACTGGTCACCAAACCAAACTGAAAACAGCATTGATCCGCGCCGTAGGTATAGGAACTGGTGTTTTGACTGGCGTCTGTGGTAGTTTGCCTCTTAACGCATCCGTCCCAACCGATAGTTTTTAGGTATTCGTGTGTTAAATCACTGAGAAATTCATTTTCGAGGAGAGAACGATGAAAAAGAAGAACGTGGTTTTGGTAAGCATACTATGCCTGGTTTTGTGCAGTGGCCTGGCGCTCGCAGCGGGGCCGGAAGTGCAGGGTGGAAATATGAAAGCGCCTGGACAGAACGTCAGCGGCAGATTGCACCCAAACCTGGCCGCGGCGCAGCGGCATCTGGATCAGGCTTTCGAAAAAATCAACGTCGCCCAGGCGGCGAATGAATGGGACATGGAAGGACATGCTGCTAAAGCCAAAGAGTTGATTGATCAGGCAAGCCGCGAACTCAAAGCCTCGGCCGAGGCAGCCAACAAAATGCACAAGTAGCCCGCCTTTTGCGGAGGCGTACAACTTAGGGCCGCTCGGACGTGAGTTCGGGCGGCCCGAATTTTCTATAGCGTTGGCACGCTTCATGACACGGGCACACGGGGGCGCGGCGGACTCAACAGATGCTCTGCCAGTCTTGGCTCGACTGGTTTCGAAAAGTAGTATCCCTGCCCAAGTTCGCAACCCAGGTTCAGAAGGTGTTTGACCTGGGCCACTTCTTCGATGCCCTCGGCGATCACCGTCAAATCCAGTTTGTGGGCAACGTGCAGGATGAGGCGCAGAATGTCGGTGCTGCCGCGGTCGCTCAGCATGGTACTCACCAGGGATCGGTCCACCTTGAGGCCGTCCAATGCAAAGCGGCGCAAGCAGGCGAGCGGCATGTGCCCGGTTCCGAAATGATCGACGATGATGCGGACTCCGAGGCGTTTTAGCTGGGAAAGTATGTCCGCAGTCAGCCTGGGATCCAGCATCGCCACGCCTTCAGTCATTTCCAGTTGAACGGTGCATGGGTCGAGACTGGTGTTGCGAAGGGCTGCTTTCACGTCATCCACAAACCCGGGATGGGTGAACTGCCGGGCAGAAATCTTTACTGAGACGTGCAGAGGCTCGGTGACCGGGTATTGGGACTGCCAGTCCATCAACTGTTGGCAGGCTTCCTGGAGCAGTCGTTGGCCCATGGGAACAATCAAGCCGGCGTCTTCGGCGACATCAATGAATTCGGCAGGGGCGATGACCCGGTCGGGATGATGCCAGCGGAGAAGGGCTTCGAAGCCAATGACGCGGCGGGTGCTCAATTGCACGATGGACTGATAGTGAGACCGGAACTGGCGGCGGGCGACGGCGGCGCGCAATTCTGATTCGAGGTTTAAGCGATGGACGGCCCGAGCGTGCATGGTGGTGTCGAAAATCTCGCAGTTTCCTCTCCCCAGAGCTTTGGCGCGGCGCATGGCAGTGCCCGCATCCCGCAGCAGATCCTCGGCCTGCTCCTGGGGAGTGGTGCTCAGAGCGATTCCCACGCTGGCCGAGGCGCGGACTTCGTGGTCTCCGACCATGAAGGGCGTGGTTACGGCAGACTGGACCCGCCGGGCGACACGCAAGGCATCGCTGGGGTCGGTGATGTTGTCGAGCAGGATGGGGAACTCATCGCCGCCCAGCCGGGACAGCACCGTGTCGCCCGCCGGAAGGCCATCTGCCGGACGGGCAATGGTGTCGCTGTCGCGGAGACAGTCGGACAGGCGGCGTCCAATTTCGACCACCACCTGGTCCGAAACGCCGGGACCCATCACGTCATTGAAAGCCTTGAAGTCATCGAGATCGACGAACAGGACGGCATACCGGTACTCGGGGTTGCGTTGCGCCTGCAGGAAAGAATGCTGCAGCCGTTCGACGAACAGGCGGCGGTTGGGCAGGCCGGTTAAAGGATCATGCAGGGCACTATGTTCCAGTTGTTCTTCGGCGCTTTTCCGCGCCGTGACGTCGCGATTGATAATGACCAGCTTTTCGACTTCTCCGTTGTCATTGCGGATCGTGCTGGCAGTCGATTCCAGGGTTCGCCAAGTGCCATTCTTGTGGCGCATGCGGTATTGCAGTCTTTTGCCGACTCCGGTTTCGCGAGCTTCCCGGGCCGCTTCCAGCACTTTCATGCGGTCGTCCGGGTGGATCTGGTCAAAGGAACTGGTTTCCGCCAACTCCTCTGCCGAGTAGCCAAGCACCTTCTGATAAGCGGGGCTGTTGTAGTGGCGCTTGCGTTTGAGATCGACCAGGGCGATCATGTCGGCGGCGTTCTCTGTGATGATCTGAAAGAGCTCCTCACGTTTGGCCGCGCTCTTACGCGCCTGGTAGAGGCGTACCTGTTGCCAGGCCAGCAGGATGAGCAGCACCGCGATCAGGGCCAGGTTCCAGAAATCGAGGTCCACCAGAGAAAACACGTCGCCTCCACCTATCGTTTCCTTATCGGCACATTCAAGCCAAAGGTTTAAGGCGCTCCCGGAGGCTCAGTGCCGAGGTAATGTTTCTGCCAGAACGCCTCGCCGAGGCGTCGTGCCCCTGATAAAATCCCGGAGCATGAGAATCCACGGGCTGCTCTGGATGCTTTCCCTGCTCGCCACGGTTGCTGTGGCCGCGCAGAAAACCGCGCCGGCGGAAGTTGAGATCACCGCTGAACCGCATCATCGCCTGATTTTTCAGAATGACTACGTGCGCGTGTTTGACGCGACGGTCGTACCGCGGGATGCCACGTTGATGCATCTCCATCACCATGACTATGTGTACGTGGCGCTGGGAACGGCGACGATCTCGAACGAGGTAAAGGGCAAGTCGCCGGTGCAGGTCACGCTGGCGGACGGCGAGACCAGGTTTTCCGACGGCGGTTTCGCGCACGTTGCGCGGAATGTGGGCACCACGACGTTCCACGCCATTGCGGTGGAATTGCTGCAAGATGACAAAATGCGCACCGCGCCGTCGCGGTGGGACTCGGAACCTGCTCCGCGAGTTCAGGGAGGCACACAGGAGGTTCTGTTTGTGAAGGACGGCGTACGCGTGTCGCGCGTGGAATTGCAGACGGCTGGATTTGAGGCCCAGCACCATCACACCGGCCCGCATCTGGCGATTGCCGTCACCGATCTGACGCTGCGATCGGAAGCGCCCGACAAGACGGCGTCGAATACTGACCTGAAAGCCGGCGAGGTGAAGTGGGTGGGCGGTAATATCACGCACACCGTTACCAATGTGGGCAGCCAGCCGGCGAAGCTGGTGTCGCTGGAGTTTTGAGGAATCGCACTATACATAAATCGTCCCTTCCTACATTGTCGTCCCGAGCGAAGCCGAGGGATCTGTAGTTTGATCGCCATTCCGGCGGCGTTGGCAGTAGGTGAGTGGTCAATCAGCAAACACGCTGTCATTCCGAAACGAAGTGACGAATCTGCTGTTTGCCGGAAATCGGTCCGAACCTCGGACTTGATGCTCTTGTTGCTCGCCATTGATGGGCCGAAAGTCTCTTTGCCTTCCGGCGCCCAGGGAGTAGCATGGGTGGCATTTGAAATCGCGGGTTAGGAAATACCAAGACTTCGCTCGGACGAGACTCTTATGACGAAATTGCTGAGATTCCTTTTTTACCTCGCGAGCATGCTTGTGCTCGCGCTCGTGCTACTCGCGCCACGCCCGCTGGAGGCGGGAAGCTCTAAGGCGAGCTACGAGGTTCTTTACTCATTTCAGCAGTCTCCAGATGCCGAGCACCCTGAAGCGGGGCCGATCATCGACTCGCACGGGACCCTATACGGAACGGCGGCTGAGGGTGGCGCTTTCGGCTATGGGGCAGTCTTCTCCGTGGCCCCCAACGGACAGGAAACCGTGCTGTATAGTTTTGCGGCTCCGTCAGATGGTTGCAACCCTACGTCATCGTTGGTGGAGGATTCGTCTGGCAACCTGTATGGCACCACCATATCCTGCGGAGCTTACTACCACGGAACGGTATTCAAAGTGGATACAACCGGCGTTGAGACCGTGCTCTATAGCTTTTGTCCGCAAGACCCGTGCCCCGACGGCGCAGCGCCTTACGGGGCGTTGGTTCTGGATGCGCAAGGAAACCTCTTTGGCACGACTCAGTACGGCGGCGTGCCAAACTGCAACGGCGACACGTGCGGAACGGTGTTTAGGATCGATGCTACTGGAGAAGAGACCGTATTGTACGCTTTCACAGGCGGGGCGGACGGCGCGCGTCCGATGGCAAACCTCATGTTTGACGCTGACGGAAACTTATATGGCACAACTTACGCTGGCGGCGGAACAGGATGCTACGGCAACGGTTGCGGAACGGTGTTTAAGGTTAACTCGTCGGGGAAAGAAACCGTGCTTTACCGTTTCAAGAACGCTCCAGATGGCGCACAGCCCTATGGTGGTCTGATTGCGGACATCGAAGGCAACCTTTATGGCGAAACAATCGCCGGAGGTTACACGCACCACGGCTTCTGTTCTCACGGATGCGGCACTGCGTTTAGGTTGACGCCAGCGGGCAAGGAAACCGTTCTGTATCGCTTCAATGCTTCGAACGGCGAACCCTCGGGAGGTTTGGTGCGTGATACCACTGGCAACTTTTATGGGACGGCGCTGGGCGGCTCTGGCTGCGGTGGTGGCTGTGGATTGGTGTTCGAGCTAGGCAAGGCGGGGAAACTGACCGTGCTCCACAAGTTCACGAAAGGCGGCGGCGGGAGGTATCCATCGACCCTGGCTAGGGATCCCGCGGGTGTTTTGTACGGTGCCACACTCGATGGTGGCACCGGCAACTGTCCGGACGGCGGTGGGGGCCAGGGCTGCGGGATAGTGTTCAAGCTCACTCCCTGGTCCCAATCAGACGGCACAAACTAGGATGTGAGCCCACTTTTTCTCTTGACATCCGTGCTTCGATAAGATGAACATGAAGTCATATTCATACTATGCAGAAACGAATCTTTTTGCTTGGGTTTTTGATATGGGTGATCGGAACCGTGGGCGTCCGACTGGCGGGGCCGCATCTTCTGCGTGCCAGCAACCCGTCCCACACTATGATCCTGTACATCGTCAGTTTCGTGCTGATGGCGTTGCTGGTGCGGCGGATTTGCCTTCGAGCAAGCCCGGACCGCGATCGATGGCCGCAGTTGGCGACGCTACTGATCCTGCCCACGCTCTTGCTGGACCCGTTCTCGTGCGTCTTTTTTGCCACGGTGTTTCCGAACCTTGATCCGGACGCGGCCGGAATCTTTGGCGGGTGGATGCTGATCTGTTGCGGTGGCGGGGTTGCCGGCATTTGGATCAGGCGATGACGCCGGCATCAAGGGTTCCCGTACTGCAAACCGACGAAGATTTCCCCGCCCTGCCGCAGCAGGCGCGCAGCCTCGAAAAGCGGCAAAAACTGTTGCAGGCCGGGCGGGTGCTATTCGCCGAGAAGGGATACGAAGAGACTTCGATCGAGGGCATCACCTCGCGGGCGGGGACCGCGGCTGGAGCATTCTATGCGCACTTTCGCTCCAAGCGGCAGTTTCTGGTGGTGCTGATGAATGATTTTCTCGAGCGTCTCAGCGGTCTCGTCCTCAATCCTCAAGGCGCTTTGAATGGACGCGCTAGCCTGCGCAAATTCCTGGCTGCGGTGTTTCGTGTGGACGTGGAATACTACGGCGTGGTGCGGGCGTGGCAGGAGGCGGCGCTCAGCGATCCTGAGTTCGGCAAGAGCCAGAAAGGAATTGAATTATGGACGCAAGCTCGCATCCTGCGGGTGTTTCAATTGCTGCAGAAATCTCCGAATGCGCGCCCCGGCCAGGATCTTCCGGCTTTCGCCCGAATGATGGACCGGCATTTCTGGTCGCTGCTGGCGCGAGGTGCGCGGATGTCGCCCAGGGAGTTCGACCGGGAGATCAGGATTGCGGCGGATGTGATCTTTTACTACTTATTTTTGTGATCTTGCAAACTGAGATTTCACTCGTCG
Source organism: uncultured Acidobacteriota bacterium (assembly GCA_963715675.1). Lineage (GTDB taxonomy): Bacteria > Acidobacteriota > Terriglobia > Terriglobales > Acidobacteriaceae > DASVWZ01. Next base: position 3,796,036 of record OY970265.1, on the reverse strand, counting down.
CCGCACGGACGAGGACGCCGGGCCTACATCGATCTCATCAGGAGCTGCCTCAATGCTTTATCGCGCCGCACCAGCAACTGCCGGACTTTGTTCGGCTTGGGACGGTCGAGGGTGGCCGTTCCCGCGTGGCTGGCGCTGGTTTCGGCGCGCTTGACTCGGCTAAACAAAAACTCGCTTGCGTTCCTTGGGTGACTATGGTATAAAAATAGACTCCGAGGGCATAAGTGTGGCAGCCGGATAGTTTTCTGAATCTCTCGGTACGTTCCGGCATCTATTTCAGCAGGTTGTGAAATAATTGGTCCCGGCCACGGGATCTGGATTCGGGGACAGAGCTCCTCGAAGGGTTTAAGCGTTTCGTTCGCAAGAACCTCCAAAAGATCTTTTCTTAATCTGGAATCTTCCGCCTCGGCGCGTGCCGAAAAGGGCATTCGTCTGAGTACTTGGGCGGAAGGTTGACTCTGTCGCGCGCTCAAAAGCTATGGGCGGCCCAAGTGGCTGCCGCTGCCGGGAACCATGATGTGGATAAGTCGTGGAAATCCTGTGATTACAATGGGTTGACAGCGCGGTGATGGAGTCGGTAACTTTAAAAGGTTTCGAGGACAGTCGGATTCGCTCGAGTAGCGGGTTCGCCTGGACTGAAAGCGCGCCGCTCAGGCGGAAAGCGGATCGGTCTTTGACAACTAGGTTGAACGTGCCAGTCGTGAGATGGAAGCTTGGGTGAAAATCCGAGCGATCTCACAAGATAGGCCACCGGATCTTCGGATCCAGGTGGTCGCCATCACGCCCTTTCGAGCGGCGGAGATGGCAAGTCTGTCTACTACCCGTCGACAGACGACAGGTTACAAACGAGAGTTTGATCCTGGCTCAGAATCAACGCTGGCGGCGTGCCTAACACATGCAAGTCGAACGAGAAAGTGGAGCAATCCATGAGTAAAGTGGCGACCGGGTGAGTAACACGTGACTACCTACCCTCGAGTGGGGAATAACTCCGGGAAACCGGGGCTAATACCGCATAACATCGAGAGATCAAAGGAGA
>OY970265.1:0-3792500 GCA_963715675.1 uncultured Acidobacteriota bacterium | reverse complement strand
CCAAAAGCTAGGAGCTAGAAGCTCAAGTGTGCTGAGTAAATTTTATGGTCAAGCTACTAAGGGCGCATGGTGGATGCCTTGGCAGAAGCAGGCGATGAAGGACGTGGCAAGCTGCGATAAGCCTCGGGGAGCCGCAAGCAGGCTTTGATCCGGGGATTTCCGAATGGGGAAACCCACGGGGGTAAAACCTCCGTACGGCCCGATGAATTCATAGTCGGGCACGAGCGAACCCAGGGAAGTGAACCATCTCAGTACCTGGAGGAAAAGAAAGAAACCTCGATTGCGAAAGTAGTGGCGAGCGAAATCGCAACAGCCTAAACCGGTATCACCTTCGGGTGCTACCGGGGTTGTAGGGTCGACAACAGTAGAGTTACCAATCCAATCGTTAGCCGAAGCCCTCTGGAAAGAGGGGCCATAGAGTGTGATAGCCACGTAGGCGAAAACGAATTGGACTCGAAGTCGATACCTGAGTACCGCGGGGCACGAGAAACCCTGTGGGAAGCTACGGAGACCATTCCGTAAGGCTAAATACTAGCTTCTGACCGATAGTGAACCAGTACCGTGAGGGAAAGGCGAAAAGAACCCCTGCGAGGGGAGTGAAATAGTACCTGAAACCGTGTGCCTACAAACGGTGGGAGGACTATGCGGCGCAAGCCGAAAGTCTGACCGCGTGCCTATTGCATAATGAGCCGGCTAGTTATTCTTGTCAGCAAGGTTAAGCGAAAGCGAGCCGCAGCGAAAGCGAGTCCGAATAGGGCGATTGAGTTGGCAGGAATAGACGCGAAGCGGGATGATCTACCCTTGGCCAGGCTGAAAGTAGGGTAAAACCTACTGGAGGGCCGAACGGGTGTTTGTTGAAAAAAGCTCCGATGAGCTGAGGGTAGGGGTGAAAGGCTAATCAAATTCCGTGATAGCTCGTTCTCTCCGAAATAGCTTTAGGGCTAGCCTCGGATGATTTGTCGTGGTGGTAAAGTACTCGATGGACTATGGGGCTTTCCAGCTTACAGAATCCAACGAAACTCAGAATGCCATTGAACAACCAATCCGGGAGTCAGACGGCGGGGGCTAAGCTTCGTCGTCGAGAGGAAAACAGTCCAGATCGCCTGCTAAGGTCCCCAAATCCAAGCTAAGTGGGAAAGGAAGTCGGAACGCCCAGACAGCCAGGAGGTTGGCTTAGAAGCAGCCATCCTTTAAAGAAAGCGTAATAGCTCACTGGTCAAGCGGTCCGGTGCCGACAATATAACGGGGCTCAAGCTTGGTACCGAAGCAGCGAATGCACATCTTCACAGGTGTGCGTGGTAGGAGAGCATTCTCAATAGTTTGAAGCCAGACTGAAAAGACTGGTCGACGGTTGAGAAGAGACCCTGCCGGCATAAGTAGCGATAACGGAGGTGGGAACCCTCCGCGCCGAAAGTCTAAGGTTTCCTGAGAAAGGTTAATCCGCTCAGGGTCAGGCGGTCCCTAAGGTGAGGCCGAAAGGCGTAACTGATGGACATCCGGTTAATATTCCGGACCTCCTTTGTGTTCGTTATCACGATGGGGTGACGCAGAAGGATAAGCAGGCCGTCCTATGGCTATGACGGTCGATGCGTGTAAGGTGTCTCCGATAGGCAAATCCGTCGGGGAGTTATCACTGAGACGCAAAGCAGTACCCCGTATGGGGGAAAGCTGCCGATTCCACACTGCCAAGAAAAACCTCTAAGGAGAACGTAAAGGAACCGTACCTCAAACCGACACAGGTAGACGAGGAGAATATCCAAAGGCGCTCGTGAGAACACTTGTTAAGGAACTCGGCAAATTAACCCCGTAACTTCGGGAGAAGGGGTGCCCCAGTAGGGTTTATAGCCCGAAGGGGCCGCAGAGAAATGCGCACTGCGACTGTTTAACAAAAACACAGGTCTCTGCAAAGTCGAAAACGACGTATAGGGGCTGACGCCTGCCCGGTGCTGGAAGGTTAAAGGGAGAGGTCAACCGCAAGGTGAAGCTTCGAACTGAAGCCCCAGTGAACGGCGGCCGTAACTATAACGGTCCTAAGGTAGCGAAATTCCTTGTCGGGTAAGTTCCGACCTGCACGAATGGCGTAACGAAAGTGCGACTGTCTTAATGAGTGACACGGCGAACTTGTAGTGCCGGTGAAGATGCCGGTTGCCCGCAACTAGACGGAAAGACCCCGTGCACCTTTACTACACCTTTACTATGAACTATGGACCTTGCTGCGCAGGATAGGTGGGAGGCTTTGAATTCAGGCTCTCGGGCTTGGAGGAGCCACCGGTGAGATACCACCCTGCGAGTTCTGTGGTTCTAACCTATTCCCGTGATCCGGGAAAGGGACATAGTAAGGCGGGTAGTTTGACTGGGGCGGTCGCCTCCTAAACAGTAACGGAGGCGCGCGAAGCTACGCTCAGGCTGTTTGGAAATCAGCCGACGAGTGCAAACGCATAAGCGTGGTTAACTGCGAGACCTACAAGTCGAGCAGATACGAAAGTAGGCGTTAGTGATCCGGTGGTTCTGCATGGAAGGGCCATCGCTCAACGGATAAAAGGTACGCCGGGGATAACAGGCTGATCGGAGCCAAGAGTTCATATCGACGCTCCGGTTTGGCACCTCGATGTCGGCTCATCGCATCCTGGAGCTGTAGAAGGTTCCAAGGGTTAGGCTGTTCGCCTATTAAAGCGGTACGTGAGCTGGGTTCAGAACGTCGCGAGACAGTTCGGTCCCTATCTGTTGTGGGCGCAGGAGATTTGAGAGGACCTGTCCTTAGTACGAGAGGACCGGGATGGACGAACCTCTTGTGTTCCAGCTGTCATGCCAATGGCATAGCTGGGTAGCGAAGTTCGGTAGTGATAACCGCTGAATGCATATAAGCGGGAAGCACTCCTCAAGATGAGATCTCCCAACCCGTAAGGGATAAGAAGGGCCCAGGAAGACTACCTGGTTGATAGGCGGGAAGTGGAAGTGCAGTAATGCATGCAGCTTACCCGTACTAATCGCCCGTTCGGCTTGACCATAAAATTTACTCGGTGCATGAAAAACAGCCGTCAGCACTCAGCTGTCAGCTTTCAGTTCGAAACTGTTCGAGAGCTGCAGCGTGCTCAGCGACTGGTCAGAAACTGGACCAGACTGAGATCAGTACTGACGACTGGCGCCGACGAAAAGCCGAAGTAACGCGTGGCAGAAATCGGAAGTAAACAAATATGAAAGTAAGCCACACCCCAATCTATTCAGTTGTGAGGCATTGTCCTCCGGATCTTTGAAAGTTCGTTAGGTCAGCTGATGAAGAGATCAGTTGATCTGACACCGAGATGGCGGTCGGAGATCCTTGGGCGCAAACAGCGCGCCTCAGGACTTCGGCTGCGGGCTCCCGGTCGTCTCCTACGGAGACTCGCATCACGCCCGCAAAACGCCTCAGCTTGTCGGTGATCTTACCGCGGGGGATCCACCCGTTCCCATCCCGAACACGGAAGTTAAGCCCCGCAGGGCCGATGGTACTGCACGCGAAAGTGTGTGGGAGCGTAGGTCGTTGCCGGCATAAATAAAGGCCAGTCTGAGAAATCAGATTGGCCTTTTCCTTTTCCACGAATGGGTTTCCAGCTACAATTCGTGATGTTGTGAAGCAGGCAGCAATATATTTCTTTGGACTCATGGCGCTAGTTTTTGGCCTGTTCTGCCTCTATACCGTTTTCGGAGACAGTGTGGGAATTCCAAGCGCGAACCTTCATCTCCTACACTGCCATGGTTTTCTGGTTTGTGTTTATGGGATCGAGGTGGTTGGGTGGCGGATATAGCCTGCGGAACAAAGCGGTGCAGCGGGCGATACACCGATTGCTCGTTATCCACGCCGCTTTCTTCGTTCTAATTTTCACGGTCCAAACCCTCGCTTTCTTCCTAGAACCTCGTTTGCCAGCTGCCTGGCTGGTTGAACGTGGCAAAGATCCCTCTTGGTTCGTGTCCGGACTGATGGTGATTTTTCTGCTCATCGGAACGGCACAGATAACTATTTCACGCAGAATCTTGAGCCATAGCCTGGAAGCCGGGAGCCAAAGCAAGCCGACGACAGCGTAGCCGAGCGGGATCCTTCGGCTCCGCCTCCGCTCGATCCCGGCTGCGGGCTCCCGCTTCGCCGCCCACAAAGCGCCTCAAATTGCCGGCATAAATAAAGGCCAGTCATGGAAACATGATCGGCTTTTTTATGTGGCGCGGGCATTCCTGCCCGCAAAAAGACTGGAGCCAGGGAAAAGTTGGCGGACAAGAATGTCCGCCCTACACCGGTCCGCCCTACACCTGTTCGACCCACAGCCAACGATATTCTTCCGGAACTCTCGTCAGTCCCCTTCTGACCGGATTCTGCCGGATGTACTCTATCTTTTGGCGCATACTCTCTTCGTTGCGAATCACGTGGTCAAACGATTCTTCCTGCCACACTGGTCCACAGCTTCCTAACAGCTGATTCACGCGCCGCGCCGACGCGCCCTTGATCCCTCTCGATATGTCAACCAGGCAGAAGACATTTCCATTCACGTCTCTCATGGGTGCGAGCAGCAGGTGGACATGTTCTGGCATGACGACCGCCGCGTGCAGATGAAACCTCGTTCCGTTCCCGCGCAAACAGCAGCCTAAAACCACGTCGCGACAATCATCGGGAAGAGCCGTTCGCAGCCCCCTTCGAAAGGTCACGAAAATCGGCCGGTCTGCCTTCTGAAAATGAGGCAGGCGCCTGCGGTATTCGTACCTGTTGGTAAGCATAGACGTGTGGCACGGACATTCTTGTCCGCGCAAAAAGAGCGTGCTATTCGTCAGATTCCGTGATCTCAGATGATCCGGTCAAGAGAAGTAATGGATGGAAGGCTCGGTCAGTTCCAATAAGGGAAATCTGCAGGCCGGCCCTTTCGCGGGCAGGAATGCCCGCGCCACACGAAAAAGATGGCTCGCAGGGCACTCGACGTGTATCCTCTCGTAGACCGGGCAAGCAGGATGGCGGTCCCGGCTCAACCTTCTATGTCCACTGTCAATGCAGAACGCATCATCGGGCCTGTCGTAGGCCTGGAGAAAAAGGCGAGCCCGCTGACCGTGACCGGTCGCAACGGGATCGTGTGTCGCTATTTTTATTTCGCGATGTCGCTGCTGATGGCCGCGATTGTGGTCGCCGGCTTCAGCCGCACGGTCGGCGATAGCCTGTTCCACGCAGCAATACCGCGGCCCGGCATTCTATGGATTCATGGCGCCTGCTTCGCCGGGTGGGTGATTTTCTTTATTTTTCAGTCGATCCTGGTTCGTGTGCGCAAAGTCAGTTGGCATCGCTCGATCGGCTGGTTTGGCGCCGGGCTCGCCGCGGTGATGGTTCCGCTGGGCGTCACCACGGCCGTCATCATGACCCGCTTTGACAAGGCTCAGCTCCATCAGACTGGCGTCGACGCTTTTCTGAGCATCCCGTTCTATGACATGATCGCTTTTGGCGTGCTCATTGCGCTTGCCGTCTATTGGCGGACGAAACCAGAACTGCATCGCCGCCTGATCTTCATCGCAACCTGCGGGCTCATGGACGCGGCCTTTGGCCGCTTCGACTACGTGTTCAACCACGATCTCTATTTTCCCTGCCTGGACGTGCTAATTCTTCTCGGCGTTGCGCGCGACCTGCTGGTAGATCGGCGCGTCCACAAGGTGTATCGCGTCGCCCTGCCGTTATTGATCGTGGGCCAAAGCCTCTCGGTTTACCTGTGGAGACACAATCCTTCCTGGTGGCAGGGGATCACCCACGTGATTCTGGGATAGACACACAAGTCTTGTCTTTCCGATGCGCGAGCGAAGCGAGGTACTGCATGCGAGTGTGTGTGGGAGACCTAATCCCTGCCCACAAAGCGGCGCATGACGACGATCGCGATCCCGATTCCCAACAGAAGCATGAGGACGGCGATTTCGAATCCCATGTAGTACATCATGAGTGGGCCTTCCTCGAGGGGCAGCATGTAAAGGCATGCGGCCCCGCGGGGCAAAGCATCGTCTTGCAGGCGCCGTCGGCGCTAAGTTCCTAGAAGCCCCGAGTAGGATACCCCGCCAGAGACTGCAGGCCTGGGCCGCCACCGTTCGAGACCGTGATGGCAAACGGCGACCCGGCCACTTCCGTTGTCGAGCCATCCGAATTGATCTTCAGCAAAGCGACAAAGGAGTTGGGATCGCTGTATTCGCTCACGTAGAGGTACCCTCCGTTGCCGGTTGCCGCCGCAGTGGTGTTCTCGGCGGTGGAAATGATCTGCGATGCATCCTTGAGGGTCGTGATATTGACGTAAGAAAGCCCGAGAGGCTTTTCGCTGAAGGTCAGAGAAGTGATCTGGGCTGACAAGTTATTGGTTACGAACAGAAACTTCTCGTTTGGACTGAGCCACACATTGCTGGAATCCTTGCCGGCACCGAGGCTGCCGTCTCCGCCGAAATTGTTGTCCTTGCCCAGCGAACCATTGGCATTGATAGGAAAGATTTCGATCTCCGTCGAGGTGCCGACGGCATCCCCGAAGATGGCGTACTTTCCGTCCTTGGTGATATCCACGCCCGCCGCGCCGGCGGTCGCCTTGTATGGCCCGTGTTCGGTGAGCTTGCCATTGGCGCCGACCGAGAGGGAATCCACCTGGTTGGCTCCATACCCATAAGCCACCACCAGGGTTTTGCCATTGGGTGTAGCCCTCAAGCCAGCTGCCGGACTCGGAATGTTTTTTGTGCCCATCAGTTTCAGTTTGCAACCTGGGAGAATCTTGAATACGCCGATGTTGCTACTCCCGGCGTAGCCGGCGAACAAGTAGTCCCCGCCGATCGTGAGCCCGATACCTCCCGAGGTTCCAGAGCCGCCGGAACCTTTGGGGTCCTTGAAGTTCCCCACTTTCTTCCCACCGCTTGTGACTTCTTTGAACGAGGCGATGTCGCTGCTGCCGGAATCGCTGAAAAAGCCGCATTTATCGCTACCATGCAGATAAATTACCGCCCGAGGAATGGCGAACGAGCCGCCGCCGGAGCCGTCTCCCCCGGTGCTAAGGCTGCCAAGAAAATTCAAGCTTCCGCCGCTGAGCGCGAGAGCCGAGATGGTATTGGTGCTGCTGAGGTTGTTATTGGTGATCACGAACTGCGTGCTTTTCGCGTCTGCCGCGCGCAGTTCCGGCAATAAAAGGCAGGCCGACAACATTACCAGTGCGGTTCCAACCAATTGCTTTCTCATCTTTTCACCTCTCATTACGAATCTCCTGATGCTTACCTTCAAGAGCGGCGCTCAATATACACCCATCCCACCCGCGACGCAAGGCTGTTCTGGGGCCGGTTTCCGTCCATTTGCCGCGTCCTGCAAGCCAAGCCACTGGATCGGGCGCCGGGTACGCCGCCGCTCGGGGGTGCCGAACGCGATCGGTTACCTCGCGAAGTTGCCGCCAAACCGGCCCGGCTACAGGGCCCGGATTGTGGGAAGGGATAGACCGCGTAATGGTCTCAATCACGGAATCCAACTTGGATGGGATTTCGGTCAAGGCTCGACCTTAGGTCGGGGAAGGACCTGTTGGAATGAGCCTGTTGCGGAGTGGCCCTCGTCACCCGACCGGTTGCGCGCTCAGAGCTTTCTCCTCGGCGTGCCGGAGTTCCTTGGAAAGACCTGGCAGGGCCAACTCCAGTACTTCGCCGATCGTCTTCACGTAGTGAATGTCGATGTTCTCCAACTGCTCCGGGGTCAGGTCTTCCTCGACGTTGGTTTTGTTCTCCGCCGGCAGGATGACGTCGTGCACGCCCGCGCGCTTGGCGGCCAGCACTTTCTCCTTCACTCCGCCGATGGGGAGCACGTTTCCGCTCAGCGTAATTTCGCCGGTCATCGCGGTTAACGGCCGCACCGCGCGGCCGGTCAGCAACGACACCAGAGCGGTTGTCATGGTGACGCCGGCCGAGGGTCCATCCTTCGGAATCGCGCCTGCGGGAACATGGATGTGAATATCGTGCTCGGCGAAAAAGTTCTCCGCGATGGCCAGTTGCTCGGCATTCGATCGCACCCAGGTCAGCGCGGCCTGCATCGACTCCTGCATCACCTGGCCGATCTGTCCGGTCATGGTGAAGCCGCCTTTGCCCTTCATGGTGTTGGCTTCCACAAACAGGATGTCGCCGCCGGCCGGCGTCCAGGCCAGACCTACAACCACGCCCGGCCGCTTGGTGCGTTCGGCAATTTCGCCTTCACTGCGGACCTTGATTCCGCCCAGAAACTCCTGAATGATGGTTTGCGTGATGACCAGCTTCTCCTGCTTGCCTTCCGCCAAACGCCGTGCCTGCTTGCGGCAGACGGTGCCAATGTTGCGCTCCAGGTTGCGCACGCCCGCTTCCCGCGTGTAGTGCCGGATGATATTGCGCACCGCTTCTTCGGGAAACTCAATCTGCTCGGCAGTAATTCCGTTCTCTTCGATCTGCCGCGGAATCAGGTACTGGAACGCAATGTGTACCTTCTCCTCTTCGGTGTAGCCCTGCAGTTCGATGATCTCCATGCGGTCACGCAGCGGCTCCGCCACCGGATCGAGCATGTTCGCCGTAGTAATGAAGAGCACCTTCGAAAGATCGAAAGGCACATCGAGATAATTATCGCGGAAGGTGGAGTTCTGCTCGGGATCGAGCGCTTCCAGCAGAGCCGATCCGGGATCGCCGCGGAAATCACGCCCGACTTTGTCAATTTCGTCCAGCATAAATACTGGATCTTTCGTCTCGGCTCGCCGGATGCCCTGAATGATCTGGCCCGGCAAGGCCCCGATATAAGTGCGCCGATGCCCGCGAATTTCGGCTTCATCGTGCACTCCGCCCAATGACAGGCGGACAAACTTGCGCCCTAAGGCGCGCGCAATCGACTTGCCCAGCGACGTCTTCCCCACGCCCGGAGGGCCGACAAAGCAAAGGATCGGTCCCTTCATCGAGGGCTTCAACCGGCGCACGGAAAGATAGTCCAGAATGCGGTCCTTCACCTTCTTCAGGTCATAGTGGTCCGTGTCCAGAACTTCCTTGGCTTTCAGGATGTCGACATCGCCGCCGGAAGTTTTCGCCCACGGCAGGACCGCCAGCCACTCGATGTAGTTGCGCGTGACCGAGTAATCGGCCGCCATCGGCGACATGCGGGAGAGCCGTCCCAGTTCCTTGAGCGCTTCTTTCTTCACTTCATCCGGCATGCCGGCGGCTTCAATCTTCTGCCGCAACTCTTCGGTGTCACGCGCCCCTTCATCCTGTTCGCCCAGTTCCTTCTGGATGGCCTTCATCTGCTCGCGCAGGTAGTACTCGCGCTGCGTCTGCTGTACCCGGTCCTGCACTTCGGACTGGATCTTGTTGCGCAGCTGCTGGACCTCCAGCTCTTTGGCCAGATGCTGGTTGATTTTTTCCAGGCGCACGCGAACGTCGGTGGTTTCCAGCGTGTCCTGCTTGTCGGCGGTGGAGAGCGAAGGCAACGAGGACGCGATAAAATCCACCAGCCGCCCCGGTTCGTCGATGTTGGTGGCCACCGTCGAAAGCTCATCCGACAAAGTCGGCGAGCCCGCCACAATCTGCTGGAACAAGGTCAGCACGTTGCGTTGCAGAGCCTCGATTTCGGAGGTCACCGGAAGAACCGCCTCCGGAATCGATTCGACCCGGGCCCGCATGAACGGCGCCAGCTGGGTGAATTCCGCCAGGCGCACGCGATCCAGGCCCTCGGCAAACACAAAGAGGCTCTGGTTGGGCATTTTGACGACCTTGTGAACCACCGCCAAGCTTCCCACCGTATAAAGGTCGGTGGGCTGAGGCGTATCAACCCGCGCCTCGCGCTGCGCCACTACCACGATCGTCTTGTCTTCGCCCAGGGAATTGATGAGCTGAACCGAGCTTTCCCGGCCCACCGTAAGCGGCAGAACCGCATGGGGGAAAAGCACTGTATCTCGAACCGGCAGAATGGGAAGCGCCCGCTCCTGTTCACCACTTTTGGGGTTATCTATAATTGCGTTTTCTTGATGCTTCTGCGCCATTTTTCACCTTGAGTGTATCTTGCTCAAGTTTGATGAGGGAAACGCCCCAAAAGATGCAACCAGGATTCCCTCACTGCCCTGTAAGCGTTTGGATTCTATACCTTCTCTCCGAGGTTTGCACGAAACCGAAGTTCGGTCAAAGTCTGGGAAGTGCAGGACTTGAGCCTGGCCAAACTGCAGCGCTAATACGACGCACGGTCGAGTCTGGCGCGCGGCCCTCTTTTTCTTCACGGGCGAGGATGTCCCAGACGATATCGACGGCACAGAGCAAGAACGCAGGATCGGCGGAGAGTGACGGCGGCACAAGAAATCTTGCAGGCGCGAGCGGCGGTTTGCGTGTCTGCACAGTCTGTCGCGGCCCTACTTCATCGCTGCTTTCATGCTGCAAGCCTGGTCCTGGTAGCACTTGCGGAACGACGGCACCACGACGGCCTGCTCCAGCGTCGGGTCGCTGAAATCGGCGAGCACTTCCAGCGTCCGCTTGGCTGAGACCTGGTCCTTGGTTTTCTCGTAGGCTTCCGCCAGGAGCTTCAACGACATCGGGTTGTCGCTGTCTTCCCGCAAATGCGGGATTGCGATCTTGTACTGATGATCCGCAAACGCCGCAGCGCCGGCGGCGCCTTCGTAAGCGGTATCGATCACTTTGTCGTCGGACTTCTGTACCATCGCCTCGAGTGTCGTCATGGCTGACAGCGCCACGGCCTTGTCGCCCGTCTTGAGAGCGAGTTCGACACGGGCACGCAGGAGTTGTGCCTTTCCCTGCTGAATGGCTGCCGGCTGGGCGTTGGCGCCAACCTGCAGCGCGGCGTCCGCCTTGTCGAGCAGGTTCAGGGCCCGTTTGGGGTCGGGTTGGTAGAGCGCCATCTGACGATAGACATCCTCCTCGACCTGGCTCATGTGATGCGAGTCAGCGTAGTCCGCGACCGCCTGGAAGGCCTTGTCGGCGCCTTCATAATCGCCCTCGCGGACATACGTCGTGGCTTCCCGGGTCTGCCACAGGATGCGATGCAATTCGGGCAGTGAAAACTTCTGGAATCCAATCAGGTACTCCCGGCGGGCGCGAACCTGGTCTCCCATCAGCGAATAGGTGTCGGCAATCCCGAACTGCGAGGAGTAGAACTGAGGATCGATGGCCAGGGAGGTGCGGTAGTGCTCAATCGCACGGTCATAGCGCCCCGCCATCCGCAGAATCTCCGCGTAGGAATCCTGGGGATTGGCATCGGTGGGCAGGGCGGCCACATACTTGTCCATCAAGGCAAACGCTTTGTCGAATTGGCGCAGGTAGGCGTAGTCGTAGCCGGCATTGTTCATCAGGCCCGGCGACTCGGTGAGACCCGAATGCTCATAGATCTCGATTGAGCGCTCATACTGGGTTTCCGTGGTAAGCCACCAGGTCGACATCCAGACCACCCACTTATCGTGAGGGTACTGAGCCAGTACTTCGTTCATTTTTGTAATGGCGGAAATCAGATTGTGGTCCGCGCTGTCCTGACACCACTCGATGACCAACCGCTCCGGGTCGGTGACATTGGTTCGGTTCGCGAAGGCCTTGGCCTGTTCGCTGACCTGCTCCGCGGGATCGAGGCTGACCCAGGCCAGGAACTCGTGTCCCATGGCGAAATCGGGGTCGATCTTGAGTCCGGCCCGCAGCAGTTCTATGGCATTGGCTTGCTCGACCTTGTCGAGATACAGGTTCATGGCCTCTTCCACGACGTGGCGGGCTTGCTGCGATTTGGTGGTCAACGGCAAGGACGCAGACGCAGAAGCCTGCTGCGAGTTCACCGGCAACGCGCTGGCTTGCTGCGCCACAGCGGCCGCGGCCAGAGACAGAACAGCGGTAACCAACCATACGATGGTTCTACGGATCATGACTAATTCCCCTTCAATAAGTAGCCTGCTTCGACCGGCAATTTGCCGTCAATTTTGAGTACGTTGACATCCTTGGTCAGAGAAAAAAGGTCGACGACGCCAATCGCTCCGCGGGTGCTGGAAACAAAGCGGATCACCTCGTCGTCGGATTTGACAATTGCGAACTCGCGCGGGCGGGCTTCGATGAAGGCACGCGCCTCCTCCGCCGTCATGTTCAGCAGTTTGCGAAGTACCATCTCCATCTCGGAGGAAGAGGGGTCGCGCAACACCACGATGATGGGCTTGCCATCGGGCCACTGGTGGGTTTTCGCGTTGAAGATCTTCACTAGGTCGGACGAACTGAGGCTCGTGGTGGCAGCGGAACATTGTGCCACAATCGCCAATTGCCTCGCCTCCGCCAGGCAGGGCACGAGGCCGATCAAGACGACCAGCACTAGATGGCGGGCTCTCATGGCCCTTTCATTCTCCCGTAGGGAGGGCACGAGCAACAGGTAACCAACGTAATGGGCATGGGTTCAGATTGGACCGCGCGCAGGGTGTTGCTTGGGAGACATCGCTGGCCGGAATTTTCTCAACTCTTGGGAATGAGTTGAACAGATTTGGAAGGGGCGAGACTGTACTCAAAGCCAAAGGCCTCTGCGGTGAGAGGCCTTGCGGGGTTCGAGTCGAGGAAACTTAGTTCGGAGCGCCCACGCTCTTCACGGCGGCGGTTTTTGCCGGAGACTCCGGCTTGGCCATGAAGAATTCGTGATCGTAGAGATTGCGGTAGAGATGTCCGGCGATTTCGGCTGCCTTGGGACCAAACGTTGGCCGGCCGCCTTCCAGGAAGACCACGACGACGATGTGTCCAACGTCGGTCTTGGCGTAGGAGGCAAACCATCCGAAGCGGGTTCCGGCATGGGAGCAGGTTCCGGTTTTTCCAAGGATCTCTTCTTCGTCGAAGTTCACTCGCAGGCGGCGGGCCGTACCGTAGTCAACCGCGCCGGCCATGCCGTCGGAGATTTCAGGAATCAGCGGAGCGATGTCCAGACGGCGCTTTACCAGCGGCTCAAAGTTCGCCACCTGCTCTGGCGTTTTCGGATGCTGCAAATAATAAAGCGTTCCACCATTGGCAATCGCCGCCACCATGGCGCCCAGTTGCAGCGGGGTCATCGAGACGCCTTCGCCGAACGAGCACATCTTTCCGACTCCGCCCAGCTTGCTGGAAATCTCTTCTTGCGGATAAATGCCCGCACTCTCCCCACGAATATCGTAACCGGCAAGTTCCCCGAGTCCGTACTGATGCGCGTAGTAAGCCACTCGCTCAAAACCCAGCTGTCGTCCCAGCGCTTCAAAATATGCGTTGTTGGAGCGCGCCAGCGCCATCGTCAGATTCATGTGGGAGCGTCCACCCAAGCGGACTTCGGTTTCCTTGGTGATGAGTCCCTCGCTGAGCGCGGCCAGAGCCACAGAGAGCTTGATGGTCGAGCAAGGCTGCGCGCCGCTGGAAAGCGCCAGCTTCTGATTCACCATCGCCAGAATGCGGCCGCTGGTTGGCTCGATCGCGACCACCGTGCCGTTCATATTGCCCATGGCGTCGATCGCGGCCTGGCGCACGATGGGATCTTCCCCGGCAGTGACGTCGCCTTCGGTGATATCGCTGGCGAACGAACTGGTGGAGAACCGCTCGTAGTAGCGGTGCCGCCGATGGAGACTGCTGTGCAGAGACGTGCTGCGCCGGGTAGTGGCGCGGCTGCGAGCCAGGCGCCTCATGTGCCGGCGTGCTGTCTGGCTTTCAGTAACTTTTTGGGATTTCGACCGGTTCGTCAGGTGCGTATTGACGTGCGCGGCGTCACTCACCCCGCACAACCACAAGAGACTGCTGAAGACGATGGCCAGTTTCAGGCGCGCAAAACACTTCCCATTCATCACTTGCTTAGACCCATCCCCGGAGTTCATTCTGAATTACATTGCAAGAAACCAGCCACTGCTGCCCGCCCCGGCCAATTTTCCACAACCTACCGATAGTACGGGACTTAGCGGCCGTACGCAACGCAAAAGTGGTTCTCCGGTAAACTCCGGACAATTACTGTAACCCATTGGGCCGCAGATAGTTGCATCGCATTTTATGGGTGGTCATCCACTTTGGTAACCATCGATTCAGTTACCGGAAAGGCACCTCCACAATGGAAAATGTTTTCCCTCCTTTCCTCCAGGCAGAGTTGTGGGGTGGGGTGCTGATCCTGCGCTTGGACTTTGACCAACGGCGTGTAAGCCGCATCACAGGACGACTTGCGGCCGAGACCACTTTCGCTTGTTCTGAGGGTTTTTGGCGCTGTTTGTCGCTCTCCATAGTGTGGGGCTTAGCTGCAGCCCGCCAGGAGAACCGTTGTGCTGATCAAACTGTCTCGCGCAGAACAATACGTAGACGTCATCCGCGACTTCCGCCGCGCCCATCTGTCATCGTCTCGGATTCGACACCCATGGCCCCGGCGTACAGCCACTACCCCATGCGTTCTATATCTTCGCATTTGTAGATGGCCAGGTTCGCCCCGCCGGAATGACCGAGTTTTTTTTCTACGACGATGCTTACCAGAGCTACTCTGCTTCGTTGTACAACCATGCTTGTGATCTTTCGCAGATCGCGCCGATGCATGAAATGATCCATGTGCGCAGCGTCATCATCGACGACGCACGCCGCAACTCAAGGTTGTTCCTGCACCTTTCCACCTCCTTGATCACCACTGCGTGGGATCTCGGCGCACGGTACATGACTACCTCGACCAGCACCAGCTATGACTACGTTCTCGGCCTGCACAAGAATGCCGGCATGACTCGCCTGGGGACCTTCGTGTTCGATGGTGTGCCGCAGCAACTGTCTCTACTGGAACTGGAGCCGGTCGCCGCCCGCGCCCAGCGCCTGCGCCGCCGGGAGACAGTTTACGCGGACCGATCTGCGCGCGAGGCAATCCACCGCCGGTCGTTTACTCTTCCCCCGAGCGACCAGACTGGAAGCCAAAGAGGTGGGTGGCGGGATCCGACTATTCTTTCTTGCGCATGACCAGAATCTTGTGCATCATGCCGAGATCCTCGTGAAGCAGAATGTGGCAGTGGAACACGAACGTACCCGCAATCTTTGGATCGCGGAAGTCCATGCGTAACTTGACGCTGTGATAGGGGCGCCCGCGGCCTTCCCAGTAGGGAATTTCAATGGTGTCCCGCAGGTCCTGGTTGGTGACGGGCTTGCCATCGACTTCCAAGACCATAAAGTGGATCTGGTGAATATGGAACGCATGTGTTTCGAAGGCGCGATTCTCAATCGTCCAGTCCTCTACCGCTCCGGTGTTGGTTGTGATGGCAGGCTTCTCATCCGGTTCAAACACCTTTTGTTTCTGGCCGTCGACGGTAATGTAGAACTGAACTGGCCCACCGGTTCCGCCGAACTCCTCCGAGAAATACAGTTTGCGATTTGCGGTGGCTTTTTGTTGAGCTAAATCGGAGAACTTGAGATGCTCCGTCACTTCGGAACCCGGTGGTTCGGCCGTCGGTGCCTCAACCACCCCTGGATCGTGGGTGAGGTTGATATCGGCCAGAGTCTGCGAAAAGTCCGGGTTGCCCGTTGGGCCCGTTGAATAACCCTCGGTGTAGAAGATGATCGATTGTCCTTTCGCAGGCGCCTGCACCACGAATTCGGCGCGTCCCGCGGGCGGCAAAAGGATCAGAGTTTCGTCGCGTGGCTGCCGAAGTGGATAGCCGTCCAGAGCGATGAGCCGCAGTTTTTGTGGTTTCCCATCGTTCAGAACCTCCAGCTGCAGAAAATCCTGAAGCGTGGCATTGGCAACCCTCCAGAATTGTTTCTCGTTGGGTTTCATCTCGATGATGGGAGACTTGGAGCGGGGATAGTCTGCCACCTGGTAGTTGAGGGTCAGCTGATACGGTCCCGGCACCCAGGGAACGAGGAACTGTTGACGAATGATAAACACACGCTGTTTCAGTCCCGCCACCTCGGGACGCAGCTTTTCCATTCCCTCCACAACAATGGCGCCGGCAGCTCCGCCATTGACCTGGAACTCGGTGAACCCATGCACGTGGGGATGGTACCAATATAGCCCGGGCGGCTCGTCCGTCGGAATCTGCATCTTGAACTGAAACGCTGGAGTATTCGGTTGAATCAACGTGGTGAGCACGTCATCCTGATGGCATAGTGGTGGGACATTAAGGCCGTGAAAGTGAACATTGGTCGAACTGACGGTCATCCTTCCCGTATCGCCGCAGGTTGCAGCCGGGGCGCCGGACATATCTCCCATCTGGCTTGTGGCGTCGGGGTCTTCAATGCGATCCTTCACGTCCAAGACCAACGTGTCGCCGGGATTCAGGCGCAAGGTGGGCGCCTCCACCTCTCCCTGGTCGGTTTTGTAGTCGTAACAATAGTGGGTATATCCGCCGCTGTCCACGGAGTGCCGCATGGTTAGCTCGGCATCGAGCACCCCCTTTCGACTGCTCAGAGAAAGCGGATCTTGCACCACCGTACCGGGATCGGGACGCTCCGGACACTGTGCCAGAGCAACCCCAGAACTTAAGATAAAGATCAACGCGTGAAACAATGGTCCCAAAATTCTTCGCATCTCCGACTCCCTACGCGCTCCTGAACCTAGAATCCCCTGGGGGGGTAGCTGCCAATCGACAAGAGCCCGGAGCTGGCTCGATCCGGGACCGGCGAGTGGCTAGACTCACGCAGGGTGCATCGTCCACCGCGAGACTGCACGTCAATCACGGCAATGGAGGATGACGGATTGCCAAATTCGGCCGCATACAGCTCACCGCCCGTTCCCGTTCTTTCCTGCTGGGCCAAGCTACCTAGATAGGTCCAGGTGCCGTAACCCTTCAGGAGGCTGGAGGTACACCCTGGGGAAAGTTTTCCGGTGGTGGTGTCGAAGTACGCCGCACTGACCCTGCCCCCTTGAGTGTTGCTGATATATAGGAGGGTTTCATCGGGACTCAGAAGAACGTTCCCCGAACTGATCGCCTTTCCCAGGCGATAGACAACCGTCTTGGTCAGCCGGCCCGATGAAATGTCGGAGACTTCAATTACCGTAGATGTCGAGATATCTCCGAAGATCGCAAAATGGCCGTCGGATGTGATGTCTATGCCGCTGGGATAAGTGGAGCCCCCCTTCGAACCGGTCGAGTATTGCTCGTCTCCGTTCGAAACCGGAGTGCCGCCGGCGATATTAAACGATTCGATCGAGCCATCTCCGTAGCTCACCACCAGGATATCTCCGTGGAGAACCATTCCGTCCACCGGACCACCGCCCAGCCCCGCCACCGCCGTATCCCCGATGAACTGTAACTTGCAGCCCGGAGTCACCTGGAATGTTCCGATGGTGCTGGAGTCCGAAAAACTGGCATACAGGAAGCTGCTGCTCACCGCCAATCCTATGCCGTTCGAAGAGCCGCCATCACTCTTGGAGCCTCTTACTCCCCCGACCACTTTCAGGCCGGAGACAGCAATACTAGAGATCTGCCCAGTGCTGGCATCGGAGAGGTAGACGCAACCCAGTTTTTCGTTTTGCAGCGCGACCACCCGGTTCATTCCGAAGTATCCGCCACCAATGCCATTCCATTGTGTGACCACAACCTTTTTCCTGGTCAATGCTCCCTTGTTCCCCACATTGTAAAAAGTCGCCGAGTTACCTTCGCTGATGGAGTCGTCATTGGTAAAGACAAAATGGCTGGCAGGCGCCTCCGCGGCGACTGCACCCGTGGGCCACACCGCGACGACCTGCAGAATCATCAAGAGGAAAAGAAACCAGAAGGACTTATGCACGGCTCGCCACCCGACCCTGCCAAACGCTGAAGGAGTGTAGCATGCGAAAACCGGGAGTTCAACGAAAAGCTCCAATCGGTAGTAGGTGCGGTTCGCTCCTACGAAAACTGGTAGTAAATTGAGGCTTGGGGGAAACTGCCCGGGTGAGGCGGTATTGCCGGGAACTTAAGTTCGCCCAAGTGGGGACGGGAGGGACGATATCCGGTTGTTGCAGCCGATGCCGCCGCATATTTTCGGTCAAGCCAATGGCTGGCGAGCGAACGGATGATCTTATCCTCCAGATGCGAGGGGAATTTATTCGGCACAATTGCTATCTGGAATCCGGCCACGCCGCTGTGCCGATCGGCGAAGATGCTGGATCCGGGTAGAAAGCGTCTTGCGCTGTGAATCACCCGGGACCCGGCGAAGGAAACTGCCATTTTTGCGCAAGGCTTATCACACTTTTGCGGCCCGAGGCGGGCGTTTCAACGCCCATTTTTTTCGTTGGAACGGCGACCGCTGTGTGCTAGGATGTGCGCCAGTGGGGTCTCCCTCCCTGTAAGGAAAAACCAAATGCTTCTGGCTATAAGATCGTGCCTCCTAGGAGGAATCGCTGCAGTGCTGTTGTGTGTGGGAAGCGCCTTTTCGGCAAGTAACCCGCACTATGTCATTACCAATGACGACGTGCCGCCCAAACTTCCCACCAGCGCCACCTTCTACACCGTGGGAGCGCGCGGGGTGCTGACGCAAGCCAAGACGGTAGACACTAACGGCAATGGCATTGCCGCGGGCTTATTTGGAACCCAGCGGATCGCCGTGCTGAAGAACAGCCAGTTGCAATGTGTATTTGCTTCGATGGCGCAGACCAATGACATCGCATGGATTCCGATTGGGACGCTCGAGACCGGCGGCAGGGCCAGGGGATCCAGCACCGACGACGGTAGCGTCAATGGGATCGGAATGGCGGTGAACGCGAACTACTTGTACGCGGCCTTCACCACCTCGAATACCATCGCAACCTTCCAGGTGCAATCCGGATGCAAGTTGACTTTTGTGGGTGACATTGACGTGCTGCCTCTGAACGGCGGAAACGTCGACGGCATGGCGATCCACGGCAATATGCTGGTGGTCACCTACGGGGACGGCTCCATCGAGTCTTTTGACATCTCGGGGGGGATGCCGGTTTCCAACGGCGACAAGCAAAACTCGACCGGGAAGAAGGGCTCCAGTTGGCCCAGCGGCGTGGACATTACCCGGGATGGTCACTATGCGATCTTCGGCGATGTCGCCACCAGCACCATCGTTGAAGTCTCCGACATCTCCTCCGGCAAGCTGACGAAAACCAGGCTTTACAACCTGGGCCGGGATCTGAGTTCCGCCACCGTGTCGCTCAGCCCGGACGAGACCCTTCTGTATATCGCCAACACCCAAGGCGGTGAAGTTACGGCTGCGTTTTTCGACAAGACCAGCGGCGTGGTTTCGAAGGGCTGCATTTCCAAAGTCCTCCGAGGATTCGCCACGGATTGGGCCTACTTGGGGACGATGGTGACCGAACAAACCTCCGGTACCGGCGGCGTAATTTATGTCGCGGAGTATGGCGCTCCTTCTTCGATCGGCATGGTGCAAGTCAAGTCGAAGGGCGGCAAATGTACGCTCACGGAGTCGGGCAAGTCGCCGGTCAGTGACCCTAACAGCCCGGGATTGCTGTCGATCGGAATTTATCCGCCTCGGCCATTCTGAGATCCCGGAGAAACTCGGCCGAGAAGCATAGGTGCGGAAAGGAAAGATTATGCGCGTTGCCAAATTGCTACTTCTGGTTTTGCTGTGTGGCCTCTCATCTCTCAGTGGGGTGGCTCAATGCCCCTCCCGTCCTAACCCGGGCACGGTGGTGAAGGACGCTCTGACCCTTTCGAGCAAGAATGGAGTCCTGCAGGCCGGGATTACGCTGCGGCACTCGGTGGACGACGGCGGATATACGCACTATTGCCTGGACTACAAGACTGATAAAGGGGAGGAAGTAGAAGCCCCGACGTTGCGCCTGAATCAGGGTGACACCCTCATGCTGAACATCAAGGACCGTGTCAAGACCGAAGATGGCGACGATATGACCGGGATGGACATGTCGAGTATGCCGGGCGCGGTGTGCGGCGACACTGGAACCCCCACCGTAAGCTCCACCAACATGCACTTCCACGGCCTGAACGTCCCTCCCGTCTGCCACCAGGACGACGTGCTCACTGCGCTGATCCAGCCGGGCACTCCGGGACTCGATTTCAATATGCAGATTCCCAAGACCGAGCCGCCCGGGCTGTACTGGTACCACCCCCACGTGCACGGATTTACTGAGTTTCAAGTCAATGGCGGCGCGGCCGGGGCGATCGTGGTTGAGGGTATGGACAAAGTGCGTCCCGAAGTCAAGGGACTCAAGGAGCGGGTGTTCGTCCTCCGCCAGCAGTATCTGGTTCCCTGGGTGCCCGGGCCGTACCAACTGACCATCAACTATCAGGTGGCGGCCTCTCCGACGTTTCCTTCTCCCGTCATCCAAATGAAGCCCGGAACGAAGGAGTTCTGGAGGGTGGCGAATGCCACGATCCAGGATTTCATGCCGCTCCAGGTGCAGTTCAACGGCAAGCCGCAGCCATTGGAGTTGATCGCTCTCGATGGTTATCCGCTCAAGAAGCCGAGGTTCCAGGACACTATTCTGGTACCGCCGGCTGGACGAGCGGAGTTTATCGTGAAGGCGCCTCCGAATGGAGTGGGCGCAATCTTCCAGACGGAAGCTTATTCCACTGGCATCACCGGGAATCCTGATACCCAGCAGACTCTGGCCAATATTTCTCTCAGCAACGATGACGACGAAACGGAATCGGCAGCGACCTCGGGGAATTCGCAGCCGATGTCAATGGACGGCATGAAGTTCGCCGGCTTGGACGCCGCCAAGGTTACCAAGCAGCGCAAACTCTACTTTTCCGAGAAGTTTGGCGGGACCGGGGGCCCCATCGAGTTCTACATTACGGTGGATGGCCAAAAGCCAAAGGTTTTTGAAGCAAACGAGAAGCCTGCAATCACCACCCACGTGGGAGCGGTGGAAGACTGGACCATCGAGAACCGCGCTCTGGAAACCCACGCGTTCCATATCCACCAGATCCATTTTCTTATGTTGGAGGTGGACGGAAAGCCGGTGAAGGATCAGGACTTGCGGGACACCATCGAGATTCCGTACTGGAATGGGCAGGGTCCGTATCACAGCGTGAAGGTCCGCATGGATTTCCGCAATCCCGAGATCGCGGGGACCTTCGTATTTCATTGCCATATTCTGCTTCACGAAGATCTTGGCATGATGCACAAGATCCTGGTCAAGCCATAGAAATGATTTTCCGGGGAGATGCGAGACCGATGCGAAAAAGGATTCTGCTGGGGTTCGGCAGCGCGCTTTTGTTCGTTTGCGGATACTGGACTGGAAACCGGAACGCGACGGTGGCGTATGCCAGGACAACTATGCACGGCACCGTTCCGAAGTCCTTCGGCCGTCTGGTAACGGCGTTCGCCGATTCCATCGGGACAGGTTTGGCTTTTGAGGACGACGACGGCGTGATTCGCTTCGTCAGCATCACTGGAATGAAAGAGGGGCAGTTGGGCCGGTATTAAGAGAAGCCTTACGAATTGTCATCCCGAGCGAAGCGAGGGATCTGCAGTTTGTCAACAATCGGCGAAGACTACGGATCATGAAATCAGGAACGGTCAGCGAACGGTTAGATTCAGTGGGTTCCTTCGTGTAACTTCGTGTCCTTTGTGGTTAAGCTCGGCAGGAAAGGGAAGGTATAGAACAAGATGCGAAACAAGATCCTGTTTGTGTTGGGGGGCGTGCTGATATTTTTCGCCGGCTACTTGGCCGGAAACAGCAGACCGAGTGTTGTCCATGCGCAAACTGCGGCCCATGGGGGCATCCCCAGGTCGTATGGCCATCTGGTGTCGGCGGTGGTAACCCCCGGAGGCACCAGCCTGGTGTTCGAGGACAGCGCGGGCACCATTCGCTTCGTCACCATGGCCGGCCAGGTCGAATCCGAACTCGATCGAAAGTAGACTTAGGGGCTGACTTCGAAGACCGTGCCACAGCCGCCCGAGCACCCGGTACCGGCCCCGCCTTGCAGCGTTGTGCTGTAAAGATTGCCGTGTTTGTCGAAAATCACGTTGGTCGCGGGGAACATACCGTCTGGGACACCCGTGAAGCCGTGGAGGACACTGGGGATCCAGGCTCCTCCCTTTCGACTTGGGGGGGCCAGGCGGAAAACACCGCCTCGCAGCGTTCCGCCCTTGCCTACGTTAGTTGTACCGTAGAGGCGGCCAGCCTGATCAACGACTAGCGAACACTCTGGGTCGTAACCACCTTCGTCGTATGCACTGAAGGAGTGCAAGATTGTCTCCTTCCAGCGATCGAATTTGCTGGACGGCGGCGCCAGACGAAACACGATACCGCCGGGGCCCTGACCGCCGTTTAGGGTCGTGCCGTAAAGGTTTCCTTTCGAGTCGAGTAGCAGCCCAGCCACGGGATTTCCGCCGTCTGAGTTCGTCCGATCGAAACGATGGAGCAGTTGCTCGCTCCAAGTGCTACCCTTTTTCTTGGGCGGGTTCAGCTTGAAAGCTGTGCCACACCCCACCTGTCCGCTGCCGTAATTGCAATCTTGATTGCCACCGGCGTTCGTCAACCCGTAAATATCGCCATTTCCGTCTAGGATCAGGTCGCCATTTGGATTTGCTCCGTCCGCTCCGCCCCCGTAGCTGTGCAGTATCTCTTCCGTCCAAGTGCCACCTTGTTGCTTCGGTGGACTCACTTTGAACACGGTTCCGCAATTGCCACCGAAGTATTGGTTGCATGTGTTGCCCTGTCCGCCGCCGAACTGCGTAGCCCCATACAGATTGCCATGCTTGTCAAATATCAAGTCGCCCCAAGGAAAGTCGCCGTCATTTCCGCCCTGAAAGTTGTACAGGATGGTCTCCGTCCATTGGCCACCTTTCTGTGTCGGCGGAGACAGCTCGTACACCATGCCGCAACCCACCTTCGACCCCAGCAGTATGCAAGGCCCGCTCCCGCCATAGGCCGTCGTGCCGTACAGATTCCCTTGCAGGTCAATGATGACTCCGCCGACAGGAGTAAGACCGTCGCTAGAGCCTCCAAAAGCCCCCTGGAAGGTGTAAATCGTGGTCTCAGACCACGCCCCGGCTTTCTGGGTGGGCGGGGAGACCTCAAACACGGTGCCACAGCCCTGCGGAAGGCAGGCGTAGCCGCCGTCCGATGTCGCGCCATACAGGTTTCCCTGCTTGTCAAAGATCACTCCACCCGCGGGCGTTGCTCCGTCGGGAATGCCTTGGAAGCTGTAGAGCACTTTCTCCTTCCATTCCGCCGAGGCATTGGCTGTGAGCATAAGCATTGCCGAGGCGACGACAAGCACCCGACCTACGTTAAGGGGCCACGGATTGGGATTCATTGGTGAACTAGCTCCTCATGGGAATCTGGCGTCGTCCGGGGGGAAGGGGAACAAACTACGCTGGCCCACATATTACACCCAATTGCCCGATTTTCGGAGGAATTCCACCGGCTCACTTAATAGGGATCCGGGGAGACGGGCCGCCCGCACAGCCCCAAACGGCGTGTCGGGAAGTGCTCGCGGAAGTCCCCGAATTGGGGGGTGTTTACATCGTTTCATTGCGTTTGCGCAGGAACGTGGGCACGTCGAGATCGCTCTGCTCAAAGTTGGCGATCATGGCGGTGCGGAGCGCATCGATCCCGGTTTCCCTTTCCGGGGTTGCAACCGCGGGATGCGGTGTCGCCGCCTCCATCACCATGGGTGGCGGGGGAGGAAGTGGATCCATCTCCGGCTCGGGGTCGGGTTGAGCCGCCGCGAAATCGTCGAAATCACGCGAGGTGACAAAAGAGGACCGCGACTCGGTGCGTCGATGGCGCACGTCGGACTCCTTAAAGCCTGTGGCAATCACGGTGATCTTGACCGAGTCTTTCATCTTTTCATCCAGCACCGCTCCAAAAATGATGTTGGCGTCTTCATGGGCCGCGCTCTGGATGATGGCGCAGGCTTCCTGCACCTCGGCGAGTTTCAGCGCACTGGAACCGGTGACGTTGATAAGAATGCCGCGTGCGCCGTCGATGGCTCCGGCTTCGAGCAGCGGCGAGGCGATCGCCTTCTGCGCGGCTTCCGTGGTGCGGCGCGCCCCGTTAGCGGTCGCTGTGCCCATGACAGCGTAACCCATGCCGGCCATGATCGCCTTCACGTCGGCGAAGTCACGGTTGATGATGCCCGGAATGGTGATGATGTCGGAAATGCCCTGCACGCCTTGCCGCAGGATGTCATCGGCGACGCGGAAGGACTCAAAGAAGCCGGCGTCCTGCGCCACGGCCAGCAGCTTTTCGTTGGGGATGACAATCGTGGTGTCGACCGAATTCATCAGTTCAGCGATCCCGCGCTCCGATTGCTGCATGCGGCGCTTGCCTTCAAAGGCGAACGGCTTGGTCACCACGGCAACGGTGAGCGCGCCCATCTCGCTGGCCAGCGAGGCAATGATCGGCGCAGCACCCGTTCCGGTTCCGCCGCCCAGACCGGTGGTGACGAAGACCATGTCCGCGCCCTCGAGGGCCTCAATGATCTTGTCTGAATCTTCGAGTGCCGCTTTGCGGCCGATCTCAGGATTCGCCCCAGCTCCCAATCCGTTGGTGAGCTTCACGCCCAGCTGGATTTTTGTGGCGGCCCGCGACAGGCGCAAGGCCTGAAGGTCGGTGTTGGCCGCGATGAACTCGATGCCTTCCATGTCGGCATCGATCATGCGGTTCACCGCGTTGCCACCGCCCCCGCCCACCCCGATGACCTTGATTCTGGCGTCGTTGCGGGCCTCTTCATTGAAGCTGATGCGGATGTCACTGTTGCTCTGGTTTTTCATAAAAGCTCCTCATGGTTGGTAGCCAGGAGTCTGCGCAACCACTGACTACTGACTCCCGGTTACTGACTACTGGCTTTAGCAAACAGCCCCATCAAGCGCGAACTCCAGCGCGTATCCTGCAATCCGCGGGCAATGCGCGCGCGGTGTCCGTAGAACACCATGCCCAGCACGGTCGCAAACTCCGGCTCAGCGAGCGTCGAAGGCATTTTCGCCAGCGGCGCGGGCCAGGACAGCCTCACCGGACGGCGCAGCACGGAGTCGGCGACGTCCACAATGCCTGCCATGCGTGAGGTGCCGCCGGTCAGCACAATCCCGCCGATGCAAACATCGAGCATGCCGCTATGCCGCAGATTATCGCGAACCATTTCAAACAGCTCGCGGGCACGCGGCTCCAGAATTTCACCCACCATGCGCTGCTGAATCAGACGCGATGCCCGGTCGCCCACTGACGGAACCTCCACTTCATTGGCCTCCGGGATCAGGGTCACGGCGACATTGCCATAGAGTTTCTTGATCTTTTCGGCTTCCGCCAGCGGGGTGCACAGGCCAACCGATAAATCGCTGGTGAAGTGATCGCCGCCAATCGGGAGAGCGGCGGTGTGCAGCACCGCGCCTTCCTGAAAGACGATCAGGCTGGTGGATCCCGCGCCCAGATCGACCAGGCACACGCCCAGTTCGCGTTCGTCGGCGCGCAGAACGGAATCGGCGCAGGCCAGAGGTTCGAAGACGGTGTCGTCCACATGGACCCCGGCGCGGTTCACCGCGGTAACCACATTCTGGGTTGCGCTCGATCC
The DNA here is from genome assembly GCA_963715675.1 of uncultured Acidobacteriota bacterium. GTDB lineage: Bacteria > Acidobacteriota > Terriglobia > Terriglobales > Acidobacteriaceae > DASVWZ01. The sequence goes on along the minus strand of OY970265.1, from coordinate 3,767,115 downwards.
CGCCGTCACCATGTGGACGCGTACTTCCAGGCGCATCGCCATCATTCCCAGGGGATCGTGCACGATGCTCTGATCGTCGAGAATGAACTCCTGGGGCAGCAGGTGGAGGATTTCGCGATCCGAGGGCAGTGGAATGGCTCGTGCCTTATCGACCGCCGAGCGAATTTCTTCACGGGCAATTTCCCGCGCCCGCACGCCAAAGCTCAGTCCGCCCTGGGAATTCACTCCGCGAACGTGGGCTCCCGAGACCCCCAGCAACGCGTGTTCGATCGGCGCGCCGCAAGCATCTTCGGCTTGCTCCACCGCTTTCTGGATCGAGGCGACCGCTTTGTCGAGATCGACGATGACACCCTTGCGCGAGCCCCGCGATTCCGCCAGCCCGTGACCGCGATAACGCAGACCGTTGTCGGTAACCTCAGCTACCAGCACGCAGATCTTGGCGCTGCCTACGTCCATCGCCGTCAGAAAATGTTGAGACTGGTTTGCCATCCGTGATTAGGGTCCTTGTCCCTTGGGGATGGCCGGACTTGGCTTGTCCCCGGCTTTGGTCGTCACGGTCCCCGGATTTGCGGGTACAACGACGGGTGGTTTTGCCGCCTGGTTTTGCGCGGCGGGAATCGCAACCCTGGTGGCCGGGACGGGCGCAACGTCCGGCTTCCCGTGCGCCCTCGTTCTTTGCAGAGCTGGTTTATGACGGTGCGTCTTTTGGGCCCTCTTCTTGAGCGAGATGGGCTTAACGGACGCCGCGGCGGCCAGCTGCGGGCCGAAAGGCTTTTTCGCCGCGCGCTCACGACTGATCAGGGCCGCCGGCTTTACCCCTGCCGAAGCCGCCTGCTTCGCTGCGACGACGGACAGCGGCGCCTCCCGCACCGTGCCCCGCAAGTCTGGATTGACGACGATCTGGTTGTCATAGCGAAGGTCAACGGAATCCAGCTTGTCGAATTGCTGACGCCACTCCCGCACGTGAGTTACAAAAATCTTGTAGCGATCCAGAAAATTTGACGAGCCCAGGTGCACCAGTACTTCCCCGCCGGGATCGTTGGTCAGTACCTTGACGTCGTCGGCGTCGGAGAGGTCGACTTCGCTTAGACCCTGCGAATAATGCGCGCCTCCGGAATCGAGCTGACCGACCAGTTCGTTGTAGGTCTTCATCCGGGCTTCGCGGGTGGAATGCGGCTCCCCGAGGTTCATGCCGAGAATGACGGGGAAGGAGTACTTCTTTTTGCCTGCGGCCGGCAGATCCATCAGCATGCCGCCTGCGTCGATGAGGGAGATTCTGGAGCCCAGGCGCGCAAACGCCACCGGCGTACGCTCCTGGATTTCAATGCGGAGGCGATTGGGCACAAAGCGCATGACGCTGGCCGATTCGACCCAAGGAACCTGCTCGAGCTGCTTTTGGCGTTGGCTCAGCGGGACAAAGAAAATGTTGCGGCCGATGTCGCCGCCCATCACCTCCAGCACCTGCTGGCGGGTGACGTTGTGCAGGCCGGCAATTTCGATGTCGTCACTCGATTCAATCCGGAACCGCCAGGAATGCTCGCCATAGTGATAAATGGCGGCGATGGCGGTGCCGCAGAGAAAAACCAGTCCGGCGGCGATGATCCCCCAGGTCAGGCCGGTGGCAGCCTTCTTGGGCAGAGAACCCCGGCGGACGGAGACACGCTTTTGTCCACGCAGGAAGGGCGATTCCTGTTCCACCTCCAAGTCGAGCAGGCGCGCATCGTCGACCTCTTCGCGCACCGGCTCCTGGGCCTGTGGGTACAACTCCTCCTGCAAGATGGTCGAACCGCTTTTTCGCGCCATCAATCCAGGTCAGTTGTCGTCAGTGAATCGCTGAGCAGAATTACTATAACTGCTTTTTGCGATTGGAGATAGATGAAAATTTGGTGCATTTCCACAACCAGGCGTACCCCGCTCTAGGGGAAATTATCTGGGGAGGGCTTAGGGAAGTACACGACGATTGACGTGCCCGGCGCGGTCAGCTCCTATGCCCACGCCATCGACGCCGCGGGAGACGTAGTTTACTCGTGGACCGATTCCACAGGCCTCTACCACGGGGTGCTGCGCACCGGTGGAAAGTACTACAAATTCGCCGATCCCAAAGGAACCAATGGTACCTATGGCGACGGGATCAATGATCACCAGTTGGTGGTGGGTGTATACCACAACAACGGAGGCAACACCGCCGGAGGATTCAAGGCCACGTACTAGGTTGGCGCTGTGCTCGGTCCAGGAACATTGCCATGGCTCGGTGACTCGCATCACTTGTTTTTCTCGGCGATCGGACGATAATTATCCGTTCTTTTGTCGCCCGATGTGAAGGAGGCTTCATGGCATTTTCATTTGCGCGTGTTTTGGGGTTGGCTTGTGTTCTGACGATTGCGCCAGCAGGACGCGCCGTCGAGAACAATCCCGCGCCGGCTCCGAATTCTGATCCCACGTATCAACAACTGCGCAACCTCGGCCTTAGCGGCGAGGCCGTTGCGGTCAAAGACCTCACTTTGAAGCGCGACGCTGCAACGTTCCACCTCCGCTCCGGGACGGTGTGCTTCGTGTCTCCGGTGCAGGGGAAAGTCACCGGAGCGGTTTTCGTGGGTGACGGCGACATGATTCTCGAGCCACCGACCGCCGTGGAACGCAACAGTCTGAGACTGTTGACCGGACAGGCCGAGTTCGTCGAACAATACAGCCATCTCGTTCTTCGTTTTACCGACGGCACCTATGACGAAATCAAGAAAGCCGGGAGTACGGCGACCGGCGGATGCGACGGTGGCCTGCTGAAGGCCAGCCAGGACGCAATGCGCCACGACCGTGAATTGAGATACAACCTCGAGGGCCGCATTCTCCAGGATGTGCTTGGAACCGCCCCCGGGGGCTTGTTTGTCGCTTTTGTGCACGGTACCCGGTACAGCGACAAGGAAATCTATGCGATTGATCCGCATGGAGCGCCCCCATTCCTGTCGCCGCCGGTTGACCCGCGCAATATTCCTCCCTACATGGTGCCGCCGGTCGGCCCCGAAGAAGTGGAACTGCTTACCTATGACGAGAACAAGATAGGAATGTGGGCGGCATTTCATCTGGAAGACGAGTACAAGAAAGGCACCGCTACCAGCTCACAGGACAATTTGGCCATCCACATTGAGCATCAACAACTGGATACGACCATCGAGAAGAGCGCGAACCTCACAGGTAAGGCGACCACGACCTTTGTCTCCCGGGTCGATGGGTTGCGAGTTGTCCCGTTTGATCTGTTTTGCAAACTGCGAGTGGAAAGCGTGACGACGGAGGGCGGCCCGCAGCTTTCCTTCATCCAAGAGGACAAAACCGAAGATGCTCAGTATTTCACTGTGATTCTGCCGAAGGCGCTGGCTGCAGGCGAAAAATTTACCATCGTCACCACTTACGGTGGCAAGGAGGCCGTCTCCAACGAGGGATCCGGCAATTACTACCTCTTTGAGGGGGCACGCGAAAACTGGTATCCGAACGCAGCCGCCGGGTACGGCCAGTACAGCGCATATGACATGATCTTCAGGACCCCGAAGGGAATGAAAATCGTTGCCACCGGGACCCTGGTCAGTGAAAAAGTTGATGGCGATCAGAACGTGACGGTCTGGAAGAGCGAAGTTCCGCAAACTGTGGCGGGCTTCAACTTCGGAAAGTTCAAGCTGCAGGAAGAAAAGCTAAGCAAGCCGGAATACTTGGTTCAGGCCTACGCCAATGAGAACCCTCCCAGCTGGGTCAGTTCGCTACAGCACTCTGCCGAGGTTGATGGCGTAAGCGCAGCCCGAACCGGGTTGGGACTTGCGGTGCAACCCGAAGTCGCGCTGGGGAACATGGGGACGACAGGAATGGAGAAAAAGGCTTTAGCCGATGGCGAGCTTTCCATCCAGATCTACACCGATTACTTCGGGGTGCTTCCCTTTAAACGCCTGGCAATGACGCAGCAAACGGCTTGTACCTTTGGCCAGTCGTGGCCCACTCTGGTGTGGCTCCCTCTCTGTTCGTTTTTTGATACGACCGTGCGCCACCAGCTCGGTCTGGACTTCGCCGATCGGGGCTACTGGAAGACGGTGGCGCCGCACGAAGTTGCGCATCAGTGGTGGGGACACGAAGTGGGATTTAACTCTTACCGCGATCAGTGGATGAGCGAGGGCTTTGCCGATTTTTCGGCTTCGCTGTTCATCCAGATGGTCGAGAAGAACCCGAAGAAGTTTATCGAGTTCTGGGACGACGAACGGTGGTTACTAATGCAGAAAAGCAAGATGGGCTACCGGGCTATGGACCTGGGACTCACCCTGGGCTATCGAAATGACAACTCCAAAACCGGTTTCAACGTGACTCGTCTCCTGATTTATCCCAAGGGCGCTTACATCCTGCACATGATCCGCATGATGATGTGGGACCGTCAGACCGGCGACCAGACCTTCAAGGCTACCATGCAGGATTTCGTGAAAACCTACGCCGGGCGCACGGCCACCACCGAAGATTTCAAAGCCATGGTGGAAAAACACCAGACTCAGGAAATCGCATCGCTGGGTGGTGGGAAGATGGACTGGTTTTTTGATGAATACGTGTATGGTACAGCGCTGCCCACCTACACCATGCAAAGTTCTTTTGACAAAGATGCCAATGGCGACATGGTGCTCAACTTCAAGCTCACCCAGTCGAACGTCGACCAGAATTTTCGCATGTTGGTGCCCATCTACCTTGAAATGCCGGACGGGCGGATCCTCTCCCTGGGGCGCGCGCGCATGGTCGGGAATGCGTCGATAGACCAGAAAGTTCCGCTGAAAGGCCTTAAAGACAAGCCCAAGCGGGCGCTGGTGAACTACTACGACGATGTGCTGGCTTCGGCCAATTAGGCCGGGGCAGGTCGGAGAGAAAACGGGGAGCGATGTTCTGCTCCCCGGCTGTGGAGAGAGAAATTGATTTACTTGTCGCCGCCGGACGCCGATTCCTGGCCGATCTCGATGGCGAATCTCTTGCCGGCCAACTGAATCTGGCTTAGCGATTTGCTTCCATCGGCATTGGTCTTGGTGAGGACCATATCTCTGCCCGCCGACTGCGTCACGTCCATGAGATGCGCAGGAGTCGTGGCCACGACCTTGTTGCCCTTCAGGATGCTCAGCTCAACGTTCGCCCCATTGCCTTCCCAGCGAAGCGAGTAGTCGCCGGCCTTCAGTTGTTGTCCGCCGACACTGACGTTGTCCGTAATTTCGATCGAACCCTTGTTCGATGCCCACGCGCTGGCTGCCAGCAGTAAGGCCAATCCCAAAAGCAAGCCCTTCAAACCGTTCGCAAACTTCATACCTTTCCTTTTCTTTCCCGAAAAGCGTCGGGAACCGGCTGGGGCGGCGTGAATTGGGCCGCGCAAAAAAACTTGCGTTTTTCCCGCGAAAGCCCTACAATGCAGGCGCGGGGTTAAGACGACGAGCGCGGGTCTTCAAAGACCGGATGCTCCGCCTGAGGACTGGGTTCACCTGGGCCGCCAAACCGAAAGTGAGCCAGTCCCTTAACCCCTCAAATTTTCTCCAGAGCCGGGGATGGTTGTCGCCCGGTTCTCAAGCAACGAGTGGAGATACGCGCCGCCCGCAGCAAAAGTTCCCTTGTCTCACGGGCCGCAATCGAAGTATTGGACGGCCGCGCGTTCTTCTCGTTAGCGAACTTGTCACCCAACCACCTGTAACGTTTTGTAAATCGCGCGGAGATGGCTGCGCCGTGCGTCGAGCTTCGACAATCGGAGCAGCGCGAACTACGGAATCCTTATTACGACCTTGCCAAAATTCCTGCCTTCTGCGAGCCAGCGGTACGCTTCCTGCGCTTGTTCCATCGGCAAAACATGACCGACGATCGGACGCAGATGTCCCTGCGATGTCCACTGGGAAAGTTGTTGCCAGGCTTGCTGCATGAGTTCACGGTTCGCGGAAAGATACGTCAACCACAATCCGTGGACGCTGGCGCCTTTGGCGTACAGCAATCGCGTATCGAGTTCCGCCTTTTCGCCCGTGGCGCTGCCGTAGACAATCACCCGGCCAAAATCGCGCAAACAGCGCACGCTGCGGTTGGTATGTTCTCCGCCCAGCATCTCGAAGACAGCGTCGACGCCCTCTCCGTGAGCGAGGTCCTTCACCGCTTGTTCGTAATCGCGCTCTTTATAATTGATGCCGTGCTGCAGCCCAAGTTGCTTCACTCTGGCAAGTTTTTCTTCTGAAGAAGATGTGCCATACATTTCCACTTTCAGCAGTTTGCCAATCTGCACGCACGCCGTTCCAACCCCTCCGGCCACCGCATGAATCAAAACCCGTGGGTTCTTACCCCGTGGATCGAGAAGTCCGGCCTTCCAGTATGCGAACCAGGCGGTGAAATAATTGACCGGAAAGGCGGCGCCTTCCTCCGCACTCCATGATTCAGGAACCGGCCAGAGCACTTCCGGCCGGGCCATCATGCGCTGGGCGAATGCCGCCCATTGTGCGTAGCCCATCACGCGCTGCCCATCACGCTGGCGAATGCCACAGAATTCGCGGCCGGCAATCAGCGGCGGCTTCGGCGTTCCGGGATACCCGCCTCGGGCGGTAAGGACATCGGCGAAGTTCAGGCCTCCGGCTTGAACCTGTACAAGTTCTGTTCCGCCGGCCGGAACCGGATCCGGAAGATCTCGCACTTCCAGCACCTCGGGACCGCCTAAGCGACTGATGACAATAGCTTTCATAAGAGCCTCGGGAAATTGAATCATGGAGTCATCGGATCATGGAACTCCAAATGATTCCATGCCCCAATCAGTCCCTCCCTGTCAAACGTATTGGCCAACCTGGTCACGAGTTTACCAGCGTCTGCGATGCGGACGGGCCATCCCGGCCCGGACATCACAGCCCCCTGTGACCACCGTAATTAGGAATGTGTGGACGCCGGTATATACTTCACACTGGATTACTTGTTCTCAGAACCGGCCGGTTCTGAAGATGGACGGAGCGCTTTCTCATCCGCCGTTTTTTTCATACGCTCCGTATCGAGCACACGCTGCCGGTATTTCGGTGAGAGGCAGCTTTGCGGGTTTCATCCTTGCGCCGCAGGGCGAAGGCGAGACCCGAGGAGGTTTTATAACTTGGATTTGATACTGATTCGACTTTTATTCGTGTTCTTTGTTGCCGCCACTTGTTACCTAATTCAGCCCTTTGGTCTGTCGCCACAGGCGGACGCCGGAGTCGGAGTAATTCTGGGAACGGCCATCGTTCTGTTCGAATGGCGGCTGCGTCTGGTCAGTCTGAAACGCCTGATTGGAGCCGCCATCGGCAGCGTGCTCGGAATCATTGGCGCCTACCTTTTCGCGCTGGTCATCCGCAACAGCCTTACCCCCGGCCACACCCAGAGTTTTCTTCAGCTCATGGTGATGGCTCTCATGGCATATGTAGGCCTGATCGTGGGCGCGAACAAAGGGGATTTGCTGAACTTGTCGGCCCTGGGCGGCATCTTCGGTGGCGAGAAGCAGTCCAAAAGGAGTTACAAGATCCTGGATACCAGCGTCATTATCGACGGCCGCATCGCCGATATCGCGGAGACCGGGTTTCTCGACGGGTTGCTGGTAATTCCGCAGTTTGTGCTGCGCGAATTGCAGCTGGTCGCCGACTCGGCCGATTCCCTCAAACGCAACCGGGGGCGCCGCGGCCTGGATGTCCTGCAGCGGCTGCAGAAGACCGCCTCCGTGCAGATTCAAATCGTCGAAGACGATTTCCCCACGGTGCGCGAAGTCGATCTGAAACTGATTGAACTGGCCAAACTGTATGAGGGGAAAATCATCACCAACGACTTCAACCTCAACAAAGTGGCGCAACTGCAGGGCGTCGAGGTGCTGAACATCAACGAACTGGCAAACTCGCTCAAGCCGATCGTGCTGCCAGGCGAGACCATGAAAGTGTTTATCCTGAAGGAAGGCAAGGAATACAACCAGGGCGTCGCATATCTGGACGACGGCACCATGGTGGTCGTGGACAACGCGCGGAAGATGATCGGAAAGACTATCGACATCGCGGTCACATCGGTGCTGCAGACCACGGCGGGAAAGATGATCTTCGGCAAGTGGGATGAACGCGCTACCGCGGTGCAGAGAACCGAACCGCGGGGAGTGGCCGCCACCACAGCGGCGGTTTCGGCAGTGGAGGTCAAGAAGACCGTTTCGCCGACGGTGGCGGAACCGCACGCAGCAGAGTAGTCCCCACAGACTGCAGATCGATGAAGAGGCGGGAGGTCAATCTCCCACCTTTCGTCTGCTTGCCAGGGGCGCGCTCCGGCCCGCGACTACGCAGCGGGTTGCTTTGATGGGGCTCAATTTGAAAGCGGGCCGCCGCCCCTCGTATACTTACAGCCCGCGATGAAGGTGATCGTCATCATTCCGGCGGCAGGGCTGGGCACGCGAATGGCCTCTGCCCCCAGCGCGAAATCCAGGGCGCACATCGCCAGCAAACAATTCACTGACCTGGGCGGCACGCCGATTCTGATTCACACTTTGCGCAAGTTTGCCGCCAGCCCTGAAGTCGCCGAAATCTGCGTGGCCTTGCGCGCGAATGAAATCGATAGTTTTCGCCAGCGGCTGAAGAGGGAAGCGAAAGACGTTCTGCAGAAAAAGATTCACTGGGTGGAGGGCGGCGAGCACCGGCAGCAGTCCGTGGCCAATGCCCTGGCAGCGGTTACCGCCGCGAGCGACGATATTGTCCTGGTGCACGATGCGGTGCGGCCCTTTGTGAGCCTGGAAATTATCCACAACGTGATTCAGGCCGCGCAGAAGTATGGCGCCGCCATCGCGGGAACCCCGGCCATCGATACGGTGAAGCAGGTGGAGCGCACCTCGGAAGGCGCGTTAATCACGGCGACCATTCCGCGTGAGAAGGTAGTTATGGCGCAGACTCCGCAGGGATTTGGCTATGAAGTGATCAAGAAAGCTTTCGACGAGGCGGCCGCGGTTGGCTTCCTGGGCACCGATGAGGCCTCGCTGGTGGAGCGGTCCGGACATCGGGTTGCTGTGGTGATGGGATCGCCAAGGAACATCAAGATCACCACGCCGGGAGATTTAGAACTGGCGGAGTTTTATTTAGGGAATTAGAGTCACGGATTGGCGCGGATTCTCACGCGTCGATCCTCGGAGTGCGTATCCATTTTCATGCCAACGACTAACGACCGACGACCGACGACTCGCATCGGCTATGGCTTCGACTCACACGAATTCAAACCCGGTATTCCCCTGAAGATCGGCGGAGTATTTCTGCCACACTCGCATGGGCTGGGCGGACACTCCGACGGCGACGTGCTCCTGCATGCGCTGACCGACGCGCTGCTCGGCGCGGTGGCCGCTCCGGACATCGGGTCGCTGTTTCCGCCGTCTGACGTGAAATGGAAGGGCGCGGACTCGGCGATTTTTCTCGAAGAGGCTCTGAAGCGCGTGCGCGATGCAGGCTACGAACTAGCCAACGTGGATTCAACCCTGATTCTCGCCGCACCCAAAATTGGCCCGCACGCTGCAACCATCCGCCAGCATGTCGCCAAGCTGCTCGGCATTCCCGGAGACCACGTCGGCCTGAAGGCGAAAACTCCGGAAGGCCTGGGCACCGACAACGCCGCCATCGCACACGCGGTCGTGCTGCTGGGAAAAAGAGAGTAAACCAGCCACGGATCAGCACGGATCCCCACGGATCACACGAGGTAAGAAGCCTTCGTGCCACTCTCAATCAGGGTCGCTTCGAGGATAAAAACTCCCTGATCGATCCGGGTGAATCCGAGAAAATTCGTGGTTGCTCTTACGGCTCGCCGCGTCGCACGTTCGCGGCATCCACCAGCGCTCGAAAGATGGCGCGCGAGGGTTCGTCATCGTTGACGGTTCGTTCGGGATGCCATTGGACACCGACCACGAAGTGATCCGGCGAAGTTCCCTCCACGCCTTCGATGATGCCATCGTCTGGACAGCGCGCCACCACCCGCAGTCCGTCGCCCACAACGTCCGCCGACTGGTGATGGCTGGAATTGACCGGGACATTGAATTGGGGTCCAATTTTCGCGTTCGCTGCGACGATCTCAGCCAGCTTCGATCCCGGCTGAATTTCCACCGTATGCGCCACCGCGACCTGGCGTCCAGCGCGGTGATTGATGGCCGATTCAATATGCTGGATGAGGGTCCCGGTGCGGTAAACGTTCAAGGCCTGCATGCCGTAGCAAATGGCCAGCACCGGCTTGCGCATATTGTAGGCATCCTGCAGCAGCAATTCATCGACGGTGTCGCGGGCCGCGTCCGCGGCAGCGGTTTGGGGGTCGCGCGCGGCGCCGTACTTGGCGGGATCGACATCGGCTTTGCTTCCGGGGAGTAATACTGCATCGCAGCGCTCGATCAGTTTCATAACCATGGCCGGAGGCTGGTCGAGCGGAATCTGCAGGGCTTCCGCGCCGGCATTTTCAACCGCTGCCGCATATTGCGGATAGGCTCTTTGGGCGTATTCCGGATCGCCAGAGTGCGGAACGGGAATGGCAATGCGTGGGCGCATGGCTGATTGTATCTCGCTTGACCTAACAATGACCGAGCTGCGTCGGAAGCTTCAGCAAAGCAGGGGCGAGCAACCTGAACCGTGGCACCCGCTGGCTCGGGCGATCTCCGCCAACGCCTTGGCTTGCCGGTACTGGCGGACTTCGACGACCGTGGCGCAAATCAGGACCACCGCAGCCACGGTCATCGCCACTGGAAAAGCAAAATGGCGGTACGCTGCGGCCATGTTTGGATGCACGCCGTGTATGTGGGCAGAAATCGCCAGGCCCAGGATGGCCAGCAGCAAACTAACGGCGAACGAAAGCAGCGTAAGAAGAAAGGTAATGAGCACCACCCGCACCGGCACCATGTACCAGGGCGGCGTATAAGGGCGAGTTTCAGCCGGAGGCATCACTCAGATTGTAGCGCCGACGGGGCACCATCCTGCCAGTGCGCTAAAATACAAGCCATGTCTCAAGCTGCTTCGGCAATTACGCGTCCCCCGGCGGAGGTGGTCCGCCAAACCCCGGTGACCCAGGCGCCGAACGGGATCTGTTACGCCATCTCCGGCGAAATGACGGTCTCTGCGTCTGACCTGGAGCGCATGGTGGCCGCTGTGCCCGACTCCGCCGCGGCCGCGCTCCGCCGCCAGGCTTACTACTTCGTGCCGCTCACCGTGAACCAGGGCGATGAAACCGTGATCGCCGACCGCTATGATGTCGCGCTGAGCGATCACGCCGTCTGCCACCGCAACCTCGATCTGGGCGACTCGCAATGCGTATTCATTTCCACCCGGCTGATGGACGACAAGTTTTCCGTCGCATTCGAGTTCTACATCAATGTGGGACACGCGGTGGTGGAGCGGGCCGGCGTGTCGCAGGCGTTTGCCGACCTGGTGTGGAAGCAGGTGGAATCGAATGCCCGCGGAGAAACTTCGCTGGATGCGTGGGAATCGCGCAAGGCGGCAAGCGCGCCGGGACCCGATGTCGAGAAACACAAGAACGACTATTTTGCCGCGACCTTCTCTGACGCGATCTCGATCTACTTGCTGTCGCTGTTTATCGATGTGGATTACTACGACCTGCGTGAGCGGGACTATCCGCTGCTGGCGCCGCAACAGTTAGCTGAGCGCCTGAGAAAAGTCGCAGAGCTATTTCCGGCGAATCAGGGATACGAGTTCGCGGTGTACTACAAGCGAAGAGGTTAGCTGGGAGGGGCGGCTTTTCCTCTCGAAACCATTCAACTCAGTCCTCGGGCGGGTAGATGCAGGTCGCACCAGTTATGTCGAAGCGCATCTTTCTGTTCTCGCTGGTTTTTGCCGCGGCCCTGGCTTCTGCACGCGATAAGCAGGAAAACTGGCTGGAGGTCAGCAGCCAGCACTTCACCGTCTACTGTGACGGGAACGAGAAACAGGGGCGGCATATTGCCGACCAGTTCGAGCGCATGCGCGCAGTGTTTCACACTGCTTTCCCGAACGTACAGATCGATCCCAGCGCACCCATTGTTGTGATCGCAGTGCGGGACGCCAAGGATTTTCGCGCGCTTGAGCCCGAGGCTTACCTCGCCAAAGGGCAGCTGGAACTTACCGGGCTTTTTCTTCGCGCCCCCGACAAGAACTATGTTCTGTTGCGGACCGACCCCGGCGGCCTGCATCCCTACGCCACCGTATACCACGAATACACCCACCTGGTGTTCAGCAAAGCGGCAGAGTGGCTTCCCCTGTGGCTGAATGAGGGATTGGCGGAGTTCTACCAGAACACCGACATCGGAGAAAAAGACACGGTCGTGGGACAATCCAGCGCCGACGACATTCTATGGCTGCGTCAGAATCGCCTGCTCCCGTTAACCACGCTGTTGACCGTCGATTACAAGTCCCCCTACTACCACGAAGAACAAAAAGGATCGGTCTTTTACTCCGAGTCCTGGGCGCTCACTCACTATCTCCAGGTGACGGACGCGCAGAAAAACACCAACCGGGTCAAGGACTACGTGAGTCTTGTCGCCAACCACGTTGACCCGGTGACCGCGGCTACGACTGCATTCGGAGACCTGAAGCAGCTTCAGACTGCGCTCGAAAAGTATGTCCAACAGCCCGCCATCTACGGATTCACGCTGACCAGGGTAGTCCCGGTGGATGACACAACCTTTAGGGTGCAGCCGATCCCACCGGCGCAGGCGGACGCGGTGCGCGCCGACTTCCTTGCCTACAACCAGCGGGAGAAAGACGCCCGAGCCCTGCTCGCCCAGGTGCTCCAGGACGCGCCGAATAACACACTGGCGCACGAGACTATGGGATATCTGGAGTATCGCGCCGGGCATCTGGAGCAGGCGCAGGACTGGTATCAACAGGCGGCGAAACTGGATTCGCAGAGTTATCTCGCGAATTACTATTTCGCCTCGATTGCCCTGAACCGCGGTCAGACCGGCGCCGACCTGGATGGGCAGATCGAAAATAGTCTGCAGAAGGCGATCAAGCTGAATCCGTCCTTTGCGCCACCCTTTGACCAACTGGCAGCCTTTTACGGCATGCGGCACAAGAACCTCGACCAGGCGTACCTGCTGTCGCAGCAGGCGGTGCAACTCGATCCGGGCAACCTGCGTTTCCGCCTGAATGCGGCCAGCATCCTGTTCACCATGGAGCGCGGAAAAGACGCCATCCCTGTGTTGCAGACCGCTCTCAAACTGGCGAAGACTCCGGAGGAAGTTCTAGCGGTCCAAAATGAAATGGAAATGATTCAGCAATCGCAAGCCGCGCGAGCCCAGATGGAGGAGGAGAACCGCAAGTTCAAAGAAGAAATGAATGCGGCGAATGCGCAAACCTCCGCGCCGGCAACTGACGAGTCAGTCAATGCCCCGCCCGAGTTGAAAGAGAGGCTCAAGGGGCCCCATCGTTTCGTGACTGGGATCATCAAGAATGTCCATTGCTCACCGCCCGCCAACCTGGACCTGGACGTGGATACCGGCGGAAAAACGATTGGCCTGTACACTCGCAACTACTACAAGCTCGTCTTCACAGCTCTGAACTTCATGCCCAAAAGCGATCTACAGCCTTGCTCGGACCTGGAAGGGATGTTCGCAACCGTGGAATATGTGGAAACAACGGGTAGGGAAAAAGCTGGGGGATTGGTCTCGATTGAATTGCGCAGATAGAGTTCACCCCAATCATCAGTTGTCGCCCGGTCGTCCGCCGGGCTGATCGTCTTTACCTACATTAAGACCGTGCTTCGCATGGACACCAGGGCGGCGCGAAGCCGCCCCGGTTTCCTCGAATCCCGCTACTTCCGGCCCTTCAGGCCGAAGGCGCAGAGTTTGTCCACGTAGTGCGGGCCGGTACAAGCTCCATAAACTACCCCATTCGCAACCACAGGGAAGCGACCGGCGTGGCTCCACAGCCATCCACCGGTGGAGGCGTTCAGCGCAAACATCTTGTCGCTCTCCGAAGCGTCGGCATACACGACGCCGTTGGCCACCGCAGGCGAACCCCAATTCCCCTCGTTGTGAGTGTTATAGCTCCACAGCAGGGTGCCGACTTTGGCGTCGAGTGCGTACACCCTTCTGTCGCCCGAGCTGACATACACGACCCCGTTGGCTACTGCCGGCGAGGACGCCCCGCCAGTGCCGTAGCTCCACAGTAGGGTACCAGTGCTGGCGTCCAGGGCGTATATGCTGCTCCCCGAGCCGAAATAAACGATCCCATTGGCCACGGCGGGCGAGTCCGAACCGCCGCCCATGTAACTCCACAACAGGGCTCCCGTGCTGGCGTCAAGTGCGTAGAGGCCGTCGTCTGCGCCGGCATATACGATCCCATTCGCCACTGCCGGCGAGGACAACCCATAATCGCCAACGGGGTAGGTCCAGATGAGGGTACCGGTGCTGGCGTTCAGCGCGTACACGCCATTTGTGGAGCCGAAATAAACCACCCCGCTGACCACTGTGGGATAGGACTCCCCCCCGGAACCCGTGGCATAGCTCCACAGCAGGGTGCCGCTGCGCGCGTCCAGCGCATACACAGGACCGCAGCCCACGACAAGAAGCACCCCGTTGGCCACTGCGGGTGTCTGGTCTGATCCGCAATCGAAAGTGTGTCTCCACAGCTTGGCCCCAGTACTGGCCTTCACCGCGTATACGCTGAAGTTTTCCGTGGCGATGTACACTACACCATTCGCAACAGCTGGCTCAGAGACGGCATTATCACGCCCGACGTTGTAGCCCCACTTCATCTGAAGGCGCCCAACATTATTGACGTTCAGCACATTTTCGTACGGATTCCAACGCGCCATGTTCGTGCGGTGGTACTGGCTCCAGTCGTTTTGGCCCTTGGCCGCTGGCTGCTGACCCCACGCCAGGGATACGAAGCACGTACAAAGAATTAAGACCGAGATACGAATGCATTTCATGACTGTCCTCCGCAAGATGAATTTGTCTGATGAAAAAGGGCAGCGCGAGGCCGCCCCGGTTTCCTCGAATAAGCCTATTTCCCGCCTCTCTTCAGCCCGAAAGCGTAAAGCTTGGTGTGTTCGTCGCCGACCCCGGAGACATAAGCCATCCCATTTGCCACGACCAGGTCAATGGGATATTCGCCGATATGGTAGCTCCACAGCAGGGCACCGGTGCTGGCGTCCAATGCGTATACGTTGTGGTCATCCGATCCGAAATACACCACCCCGTTCGCCACGGCTGGCGAAGACTCCACATCGCCGCCGGTAGTGTAGTTCCACAGCAAAGCTCCAGTGACGGCGTTCAGAGCATACAGGTTGCCGTCCAATGAGGGGACATAAACGATCCCATCCGCCACGGCGGGCGAACCCTCCACATCGCCGCCGGTGGCATAGCTCCACAGCAGCGCGCCGGTATCGGCATTGAGTCCATATACATTATCGCCGCCCCAGCCCCCACCGGCATACACCACCCCGTCCGCCGCGGCGGGCCCGGAATCCCCGCTGCCGCCGATAGGGTAGCTCCACAAGAGGGCTCCTGTCTTCGCGCTCAGAGCATACAGGTTGCCATCGTATGAACCTGCATACACCACCCCGTTCGCCACAGCAGGCGAGCAGGCCACTTGTTTGCCGGTGGTGTAGCTCCACAGCTTGGTGCCAGTGCTGGCCCGCAGCGCGTAAACGTTGTTGTTGGTCGAGCCGACATACACCACTCCATTCGCCACGGTCGGAGAAGAGATCTCGCCGTCGTCGCCGACCTCATAGCGCCACAATCTAGCACCGGTGTCGGCCTTCAGCGCGTAGACAGCCCCCCCGTTCGTGCCCACATAAACCAGCCCGTTCGCCACGGCGGGGGCGCTGAACCAGTACGTATCAGGAGCGCGCGTCCAAAGCGTGGCGCCGCTATTGGCCTTGAACGCATATACCTTCATGTACCAGGCGGCATAGACCACTCCGTCCGCCATAGCGATGTTGGGCGCACTGCCTGCGTGACCGCCGTGGCTCCACTTCAGACGAAGGCTCCCGACATTGTTTATGCCTAGCGTCTTTTCATACGGATTCCAGCGCATCATGTTAGTCCGGTGAAACTCGCTCCAGTCGTTTTGGCCCTTGGCCGCTGGCTGCTGACCCCATGCCACGGATACGAAGCACGCACAGAGAATCAATATCGAGATACGAATGCATTTCATGACTGACCTCCAAGATGAACTTGTCTGACAGTAGGGCGGCGCGAAGCCGCCCCGGTTTCTCCTAATTAACCCTATTTCCGACTCTTCTTCAGCCCGAACGCGCAAACCGGGCCGCCTCCCGAACCGATATAAACCACACCATTCGCCACCGCGGGCGAGGAGGCCACATATTGGCCGGCGAGGATGGTGTAGTTCCACAGTTTGACGCCGGTCTTGGCGTTGAGCGCATAGACATTGCCATCTTTCGAGCCAACATAAACCACACCATTCGCCACGGCGGGAGCCGAATCCACGATATTGCCAGTGGCATAGCTCCAGAGCTTGACCCCCGTGCTGGTGTCCAGAGCGTACACCTTGCTGTCGAGCGAGCCGACATAAACCACCCCTTTCGCCACGGCGGGCGAGGAGAACACACTGCCGCCGGTGGTATAGCTCCACAGCAGGGCGCCGGTGCTGGCGTTCAGGGCGTATAGATTGCCATCGAACGAGCCAACATAGACTACCCCATTCGCTACGGCGGGCGAGGATTGCACTTCGTCGCCGGTGGTATAGCTCCAAAGCTCGGCGCCGGTGCTGGCGTTCAGGGCGTATACGTTGCCGTCGTTCGAGCCGACATAAACCACGCCGTTCGCCACGGCGGGTGAAGACTGCACTTCGCCGCCGGTCGTATAACTCCAAAGGTCGGCGCCGGTGCTGGCGTTCAGCGCATAGACGTTGCTGTCGTTCGAGCCGACATAAACCACCCCATTCGCTATGGCGGGCGAGGACCAAAACACCTGGCCGCCAGTGGTGTAGCTCCACAGCTTGTGCCCGGTGCTGGCGTTCAGGGCGTATAAGTTGCCATCGAACGAACCAACATAAACTACCCCATTCGCTACGGCGGCGAGGAATCTACTTGGTTGCCGGCTGCGAAGGTCCACAGCACAGCGCCGGTGCTGGCATTCAGCGCGTATACGTTGTTGTCGTCCCCGCCGATGTAGACCACCCCGTTCGCCACGGCGGGCGAGGAATACACGTAGAAGCTAGTACTGTATTTCCACTTCAGGTGGAGGCGCCCAGCGTTGTTGACGCCAAGCACTTTCTCATAGCGGTTCCAACGCACCATGTCGGGCCGGTGAAACTCACTCCAACCAATGCGGCCCTTGGCCGCTGGCTGCTGACCCCATGCCACGGATACGAAGCACGCACAGAGAATCAATATCGAGGTACGAATGCATTTCATGACTGACCTCCGCAAGATGAATTTTCTACGGTAGAAATATGTTTCCCGGGAATTCGGGTCATTCGCCTCAGGGGGTGCTGCGTCCAGGAGGGGGACTCTCTTCGGGGAGGCGACAGACAGATCATACTAAGCAAACCACGGCATCATGTCCGTGAGATTGGTCACAGCTTGATGTGCGGGGATGCCCGAGCATCAGACAAAGCCGAGCCGACGCGCTGCTTCCCAGGCCTAACGCAACAAAGCGACAGGAAAATCGCAAATCTGCGGGCGAAACTTTACAATCATTCCTCCATGGCTGTCACCGTCCGATCCTTCGCCAAGATCAATCTCGGGCTGGGCATTGGTGCGCTTCGGCCAGACGGATTCCATGAACTGCGGACCGTCTATCAGACGATCGCGCTGCATGACATCATTCGCGTCGAGGTCGTCCGCAGCTCGGGAATCGAGATTCGCTGTGAGGATCCGCGCGTGCCGAAAGATGACGCGAACACCTGCTACCGCATTGTCGAGCGGGCGATGGCGGCGCTCAAAGCACGCGGGCGAGTGGTGATCGAGATCGAAAAGCGCCTGCCGGTGCAAGGCGGGCTTGGCGGGGCATCAGGAAATGCCGTCGCGACGCTATTGGCCCTGGAGCGTGCCCTGAAGCAGCAGTTGCCCGCGGCCGATAGGCTGCGGATTACGGCGGAAGTCGGGTCGGATCTGCCTCTATTCCTGATCGGAGGAACGATCCTGGGCGTTGGACGCGGCGAGGAAGTCTATCCGCTGCCAGATCTGCCGGCGACGCCGTGCGTCATCGCGACTCCAGAGGTCGGGGTTTCGACGCCGAAAGCGTTCGCGGATTGGGATGCGATGTGTGCCGCCGACGAATCTGCGGAGCCGCACTCGGCCAGGACAGCCGTGGTCGGCCGTCCCCACATGGGTGGTGAAGATTTCCCCAAATTGACGCCCGCGACTCCTTCCGATAGAATGTTGAAGTTCGGCCGTGTGCTTTCCGCGTGGCTGAGCGGGTCCCAGAGTACGTCTGGGAAGGTTTTATCCGGTGTCCCTGCAGGTGGCAGGGGCCGGGCCGAGACCCCGCTTCTCGACCTTGTCCGTACCGGGATCGAAAACGACTTCGAACAAGTCGTATTTCCGAAATATCCCGAACTACGCGAGGTGAAGCGTGTGCTGGAGCGCGCCGGGGCGTTGTATGCTTCGCTCTCCGGTTCCGGTTCGGCGGCTTACGGACTGTTTCGCACTCGGGAAGGTGCCGAAAAGGCGGCATCCCGGCTGGAGAAAACAGGCGTGGCGGCGGTAACAACCACCACGTTGACGCGCCAGCAGTACTGGAAGAGAATTCTGGTTTCCAGATTGTAGTTTCGAGTATTCTGATAGTGGGTTAGCCGTTTCCCCACTAGAAACCAGTACTGGGCCGTCGACTAATGGTAGGTCAAGTGCCTTTGGAGCACTTTGTCTAGGTTCGAATCCTAGCGGCCCAGCCAGAAAACCGGCATTTGGCCCTTGGCCTTCAGCTTCTGTGGAGTTGGCTGAGGGTACAGGATTGCAGGCTAAGTGTTAACGGCTAATTGCCAAGAGCTGATTCTATGGCCACTTTTGCGACGGCGACGGAAAAGAAGCCTATGAGCCCCGAGGACAAGCCGGAGCGCAAGCCGCAACGCGTGCGAGTCGACGACAAGTTCAAGGTTTTTTGCGGGACGGCCAACGTGCCGCTGGCCGATGAAGTTTGCGCGTTTCTGGGAATGACCCGGGGCCAGGCTTTGGTCACGCGCTTCAGCGATGGCGAAGCCTACGTGCAAGTGCAGGAGAACGTTCGCGGGGCGGATGCTTTTGTGGTGCAGCCCACGTGTAACCCTGTCGATCAGCACCTGATGGAATTGTTGCTGATGATTGACGCACTGAAGCGGGCTTCCGCCCGGCGCATCACGGCGGTGATGCCATACTTCGGCTACGCCCGGCAGGACCGCAAGGATAAACCGCGGGCCCCGATTTCATCGAAGCTGGTGGCGGACCTGCTTACCAGCGCGGGCGCGCAGCGCGCCCTGATTGTGGATTTGCATGCCCCGCAGTTGCAGGGGTTTTTCAATATTCCGGTGGACCACCTGTTCGCCTCGCCGGTGCTGGTGGATTATTTCCGGAAGCTGAATCTGCCGAACCTGACCGTGGTTTCTCCGGATGCGGGCGGCGTGGAGCGGGCGCGGTTTTTTGCCAAAAAGATGGACGCGGCTCTGGCCATTGTCGACAAGCGCCGCGTCGAGATGAATGTGGCCGAGGTGATGCACGTGATCGGCGACGTCCGCGGGCGGACTTGCCTGGTGATTGACGACTTGATCGATACCGCGGGCACCTTGGTGAAGACGGCGTCGGCATTGATGGAAAATGGCGCGTCGGAAGTGTATGCCTGCGCTTCGCACCCGGTGCTTTCCGGTCCGGCGGTGAGCAATATTTCAGGTTCCTGCATTAAGGAAGTCGTGGTCACCAATACGATCCCGCTCAACGAGGCGGCGAGGAAAGAACCGAAAATCAAGGTCCTTTCCATTGCCGGCCTGATCGGACGCGCGATCCAGGCGAACCACGAAGAGACCTCGGTCAGTAAATTGTTTTTGTAGATAGGACTCAAGTTTATGGCAGCAGCAACGGAAAGCAACATTTTGGAAGCCCAGCCGCGGAGCGCGGGAAACAAGAATGACGCACGACGCGTGCGCCGTGGGGGCAAAGTGCCGGGCATAGTCTATGGCGCCGGCAAAGATGCTCTGGCGGTGAGCCTGGATCCGCGCCAGATCTCGCGTATTCTGCATTCTCAGACCGGCCACAATACCATCTTTGACCTGGCCCTCGAAGGCGGGGAACAGACCAAGGCCATGATCGTCGACTGGCAGTATGAGCCCATCAAGGGATCACTGCTGCACATCGACGTGAAACGCATTGCCATGGACCGGAAGCTGCAGGTGAATGTGCCTATCGTGCTCAAGGGTGAAGCTGAAGGCGTGAAAACCCAGGGCGGCATTCTGGAGCAGACCTTGCGCGAACTGGAAATCGAGTGTTTCCCCGGCGATATCCCGACTTCGATCGAGGCGGACGTCGCGGAGTTGGTGTTTGGCAAGGTTCTGCGCGTCGCCGATCTGCCGCGCTTTGAAAAGCTGAAGTTCCTGACCGATCCCAACCAACTGGTGGCGCACATCGTCGCGGTGAAGGAGGAGGTTGTGGTCACTCCGGAAGCCGTGGCGGCGGAAGCGGGTGCGGCCACGGCTGAGCCCGAAGTCATCAAGAAGGGTAAGCAGGAGACCGAGGAGGAGGGCGCCGAGGCGGCTCCCGAGAAACCCGAGAAGGCTGAGAAGAAAGAGAAGAAATAACAAAGGCGTGATTCACCACGGAGTCACAGAGACACGGAGAAAGAAAAACGCTGGAGTTTCGCGGCACAGAAAAAGAATGCCCGTCATGTTCTGTGCGACTCTGTGCCTCTGTGGTGCGAAGGGTTTGAACGATCCGGCGTGAAGCTTATCGTGGGTCTCGGCAATCCGGGAATCGAGTATCAGTTCACGCCGCACAACGTGGGGTTTCTCGCTGTCGATCGCATCGCGAACGAACACGGCGTGGAGTTGAGAAACCGCCAGTGCCGCGCCTTGACGGCAAAGATCGTTGCCGGTTCAGAGACTGTCCTTCTGGCGAAGCCGGAAACGTTCATGAACCTGAGCGGTTTGTCGGTGCGCGAACTGGTGGAGAAGAATGAGATCCGGCCTGAGGCGGACTTAGTCATCCTGCAGGATGAGATGGATTTTCCGCTGGGGACGGTCCGCATTCATCAGCGGAGAAGTTCGGCGGGGCATAACGGGATTGAGTCCGTGATCGGCGCTCTGGGGACGCAGGATTTTTTGCGGGTGCGGATGGGCGTTGCGCCCGATTGGAAAGTGGAAGACGGCAAGGCTTACTTGCTGTCTCCGTTGCGGAAAGCGCAACTCGAGGTCGTGGATGCGATGCTCGAAACCGCGGCCGAAGCGGTCAAGATGATTTTGAACGACGGTCCGGCGGCGGCCATGAACCGTTTTAACCGCAAGCTGGACGACGAAGAAGATTAGCCAAGGATTTGTACGGATGATCACGGACAGAGGTTGAATACCGTGCTTGTCAGCCTGGATCTGCGGCCAGAATTTGGAGACTCTCAATGAATCGTACCTACGAACTGATGTTCATCGTCCGCCCGGATATGGCGGAGGAGGACCAGGACAAGCTGCTCTCGACGCTGGAGACCGTGGTTGCTTCCTCGGGCGGGCAGGTGAAGAACCTGGAACGCATGGGCAAGCGACGGCTGGCTTACACCGTCCGGAAATTTAACGATGGCCTTTACATGCTGCTGATCGCGGAAGGCGGCGGCGGCATGATCCACGAACTGGAGCGCCGTCTGCGGGTCACCGAACCTGTGATCAAGTTCCTCACGGTGCGGGTTGATGAGGAGCAGAAGCGGCTGGACAAGATCAAGGCAATCCGTGACGCCAAGCGAAAAGTCGTGGCGGCGCCGGCAACGGCCGAGCCGGCTGGCGAAGCGCCCGCGGTCACGGCGTAGAAGACTGTCCTGCGTCGTTGCTTCGTCGTTGGCCCAAGCCACTGGCAGCGGCTTAGAAGCAAGGAACAAGCTAACGACCAACGACTAAAGACCAACAACTAGAGACCGAATTTCAAGGAGCATCATGGCTGACGAAACCAAACCGATAGCAGCACCCACGGCACCGGCCGAAGGCGGACCGACGGAACGCCCGGAACGCCCGGATCGTCCGGAGCGCACAGAACGGCGTCCTCCGCGCCCGTATGGGCAGGGGGGCCCCGGCGGGTCCCGCGAAGGTGGCCCCGGCGGCCGCAAGTTTTTCCGGCGCAAGAAAGTTTGCAAGTTCTGCACCGAGAAGATTGAATCGATCAACTACAAGGACGTGCGTCTGCTGGCGCAATTCGTCGCCGAGAGCGGCAAGATTGTTCCGCGGCGTCTGACGGGAGTCTGTACGCGGCATCAACGACGGCTGTCCTCGGCGATCAAACAGGCCCGCAACATCGCGTTGCTGCCATTTGCCGGGCGCGCCTCGTAGAAACAGTTCGGCCGAGGATTTAGGCGGATCTTCGCGGATCCATTTGCAGAAGGTGTTTTTTCCGCGTGAATTCGTAAGTATCCGCGGCCCCAGGAAATCCCAAACGGAGTTATCTCATGGAAGTCATTTTGAAGGAAGATGTAAACAAGCTGGGAGTGCGCGGCGACGTGGTGAAAGTCGCGGAAGGCTACGGCCGCAACTATCTGCTGCCGCGCAAGCTCGCCATTGAGGCAAGCGCCGGTAACAAGGCCGTCATTGAGCAGATGAAGGCGGCATCGGTGCGCCGCTCCGCCAAGGAGAAGACCCAGGCCGAGGAACTGGCCAGGCAGTTTGACGGATTGTCGGTGGAGTTCAAGCGGCGCTCCGGCGAACACGATCAGCTATTCGGATCAGTCACCTCGAGCGACCTGGCCGAGGCCTTGGAGAAAAAGGGATTCAACATCGACCGGCGCAAGATTCAACTGCACGAGTCACTGCGCACGCTGGGCGAGTTCACCATCCCGATCAAGCTGCACAAGGACGTGACCACTCATCTGAAAGTGGTGATTGAAAAGGAAGCGGTGGAGTAATATCCGCCAGTTTGGTCTTGCCGAGCCGAGAGGCCGCTACAACCTGCCAGCCGGGCCCTAGCTACGGCGTGATTTCGAACACCACGCCGCCGTAGTACGGGGCGCCGCCCGCGATGGTCGTGCCATACAGGTTGCCTTTTCCGTCGAAGACGACTGCGGCGCCGGGGAAGGAGCCGTCCTTCCAGTTGAACTGATGCACCACGTGGTACTTCCACTTGCCGTTCCTCTGCGGCTTCAGCTCGAACACCACGCCATTGCTGGACGTGCCGCCTTGGGCCGTTCCCCAGAGATTGCCCTTGGCGTCGAAAGCCAGCGCGTTAGCGGCGCAGCCCTGCGAGATTTTGGGGAAGTCGTACAGGATCGTTTCCTTCCACTTGCCGTTCGCTTGCTGCGCCAGCTTGAAGATCACGCCGCAATTCGTGCTGGCCCCGCCTTGGGCAGTCGCGCCGTAAACATTTCCCGTCTTGTCCAGCACCACACCCTCATACGGCTTCTGGCCGTCGCCCTGGAACGCCGGAAAGGAGTGCAGCACGGTTTCTTTCCAGGTGCCGTCCTGCTGCGGGGTCAACTGGAAGGCCACGCCGTAGCCCGCCTTGCCGCCCTCTACGGTTGTGCCGTAGAGGCTTCCATCCGGTCCCCAACTCACCCCGGCGTACGGCTGAGCTCCATCGACACACGGCCACCCCTTGGGACAGAAGCTGTACAGCCAGTTGTCGGCCCAGTTCTGATCCTTCACCAGTTCGCTGATGGCGCCCCCGCTGTACTGACCTGCACCGAGCGGGCCATAGAGGCTGCCCGCCTGGTCGAGGACCAATCCGGCTGGCCCGCCCTCGTTCTGGAGGACGGTGAGGCCCCAGCCGTCCTGTCCGGGCGTGAGTTCGAAGGTGGTAGTGGTCGTCTTCCCATACAGATTCCCGGTAGCGTCCATGGCAGGGTCTGCCGAGGGCATGCATCCCCCCCCGTTATAGCAGTCGAAGTCATAGATTACCTTCTCGGACCAGCGACCGCTGCGGTGCGGGGTCAATTCAAAGGCGGTGCCATAGCCGGTAGTGCCGCCGCCCTCACTCATGCCGTATAGGTTGCTCTTGGAGTCGAGGACAAGGCTGGCCCACAAGCCTGCGCCATCCTGCCCCTGGCCGAAGGCATGCAGGACTTTGTACTTCGGAGCGGCTGTGGCGTTGATCGCCAAGGCCAGCGCAGTCGCGGCCAGCGCCGTCGACCACTTGCTGTTTCGTCGGTTTCGTGGCATTTGCACCTCTGCGCTGCTATCCGATCTCGATGTCTTTAACGGGCGCTGGCGTTGCCAGCGCCCGCAAGTCATGCTGCCGGCGTTCCCCTCATTGGTCGCCGTCGGTGGCATCTGGCCCCGTTGGGGACCCGCCGTTCTGCGTGAAGTAGTTCTGAAAGTAGCTCGCCCCATAGCCGGTCGGGATGTTGATCGACTGAAAAGGTCTCGCCGCCGTCAGCGGGAAGAGGTCCAGCAGTGGAACTTGGCTGGCCCCTCCTGCCACTCCGGTGCGTAGTAGTCCGCGAACCTGTAACCTTGCCCGATGGTTCCGATTCCAGCCGGTCCAAGGAAGTTCCACTCGATGAACGCCAGGATGCTGCCGAAGTCATGAACGTACCTCTTATCGCCGTTTACGCCAAAGTTCGGGCAGGTGTTGTTCGTTCCCGTGCCGCAGGCTCCCGAGACGTAGCCCGAGTAGCCGGTCTGCGGGTTACCGGTCCCGGTGTAGGCGGAGACAACCAGCAACGGCACACGGAAGCCGTAGGTGTACCAGTTGCCCCAGGGCGCGCCTCCCTGCCAGACCCCCGGTCCGCCGGGGCTGTCGGGATTGATGTGGTCATACCAGCCGCCCCAGTCGTCCCACACAACGAAGATTGCCGTATCCTTCCAGTACTGCTCAGTGCCGCAGGTTTGGTTGCCCACGGCGTTCACGATGTTGGCCACATAGGCCGGCCCGGAGCCGTTGGTTTCGTTCGCGTGATCCGACCATAGGGCATCGGGGATCGCCCAGCTCACCTGGGCGAGCTGGCAGGAGGTGATGTCTTGCCAGAGGGGGTATGCGGCGGCGGGGGAGCTGAGTTCCCAGCGCATGTTGGAGGCGTACTGGCCGTTGTTGAGGAGTCCGGCGCACTGCCCGCCGCTGGCCTGGCAGAAGTGGTTGATCGAAGCGGGGGCTGCCCAGAGCCCGTAGTTCTTGGATCCGTTCGGAGTGCTCAGTGGCGGGGCGTAGTACTTCCAGGTGATCGGTGGGTTTTGGGCGCCCAGGAGGTCGGCGAGGCTGCCCCAAGTGTATTTCCCGTTGGAATCCGCGATCCCGCGCTCGTAGCAGGGCGGGGCGCAGTGCGGGTCCGACTGGTGTTTATTGCAGTAATCGTAACTCGGCTCGTTGCCGCTTGCGTCGATCAGAGTCGCTTCAACCGGCGGCCACTGGGCCGTGCAGGTGCTGTCCTGGCTGCCGCCGTCGCTGTTGTAGTTAATGAGTTCCGCGTCGAACCACGTCCATTCGCCGCTGGGGTCGTTGACCGGCACGGGCGCGGAGGTCCCGGCGAAAAGGAACTGATGAGCCGGGAGGCTTGGGCCTTGGTTCGTTTGGAACGTATAATTCGCGAATCCGTACATCGCGGCAATGTCGAAGTACGGCTGCGCTTCTGACTGAGGAACGTAGGAGTACGACGGGCAGACCCCGTTCGAGGAGGGCATGTCGTATTCATGGCAGAAGCCGTCCATGGCTCCGCCGTCGTAGTCGGCAAACCAGCCCCCCGGCTTCCCATAATTCTGATTTTGCTTGTTCAGTGTGGGCTCCTGGTGCGAATGGTCTGGGTCGACTTTCTGGCCATTGTATTGCCCGGTGATGGATAGCGGGATAGTGCAGATTAGCTGCGGCTTTGCCTGCGGCTGCGCGTACGGTAGGCCGTAGCCGCCGTTATCGATGTCGGCTCCGGTAATGATGGGGTTCTTCTCCTGGCCGCAGGTGCCTAACGTAGGCGAGGCCCCGAACAGGTTGTCGGGCGTCCGGTTCTCTTGCACCATGATGATGACGTGTTTGAAGGTTTGTGGCTGGATTTGAGCCATGGCGGTGGCCGCCGCAAGCGGCAAGGACGCTGCTAAGAGGATTCTACTGACTGACTGACTGATACTCTCCTTCTTGGGATTAGTTGAGAACTCCTTCTGACGATGGGCATGTTGGTCTCCTTGTGTCGTCGTTCCCGTTGGGGAAGCGGCTTGGTCGAACGTCGACTTCAGAGCGGCGCGGCGGGGATCCGCCTCGCTACCGCGGACAGTACTACGGCCCGAAAGGCTTGTCAATGGCCCTGCGCGCGGCCCTGCGCGCGGGCGCCTGAAGCCGGTCTTCGCGCGGCTAGGCAGCGGAGGACGCCTGTCCCACGCGAGCCGTCCCTAAGCACTTATCCTTCCAAACTCCTATAATTCCTGCTCACACTTCGCGGTTTGGCCCGTCCATACTATGCAGCCGGGAAGAACGGCACAGGCGTCCGGCGCAAGTCGAGGATAGAAAACAAGATGCCGGCCGATGCGTGGGCAGTATCATTGATGGTTGGCGAGTGTTCGCTCGGGGATGTCAAGCGGGGCCAGCGAGAAGCAGCTAGCAAGACCCAGGAAGCCAGATCACGGGGCCTTATGGCTGGGCAAAGTCCAGGCCGTATCGACGACACGGTATTGGTTCGGGAGGCGCAGCGCGGCAATCGCGCCGCCTTCGAGGAACTGGTGCGGCACTACGACCAGGCCGTTCTCCGGCTGGCGATGCACCTCACCGGCTCCGAACACGAAGCCCAGGACATTTACCAGGAAGCCTTTCTGAAGGCGTACAAGAGCGTGGGCAACTTCCGCTTTGAGTGCTCCTTCTACACCTGGATCTACCGCATCGTCACCAACCTGTGCCTCGATCACCTGCGCAAGAAGCAGGTGCGCAAGGAAGATGCGCCGGTTGCCACCGACGCTTCTGGAGAACAGTACGATGTTCTCGAGCAGTTTCCGGATGCGCGGGCGGGAGCCAATCCGGAGCGCGATCTGATGCGCCGCGAATTGGGAACCCGGATCAGCCACGCGCTGGAGAAGCTGACCCCGCGCGAGCGCATGGTCTTTGAGTTGAAGCACTATCACGGATTGAAGTTGCGAACCGTCGGCGAAGTGCTGAACACGACCGAAGAGACGGCCAAGAACACGTTGTTCCGGGCCACGCAGAAATTGAGAGGCGCACTCGCCAATATGCGCTGAATTGTAAGGATGACAACAGATAAAGGAAGTTCCCCTGAGGGGGTGCGACTATGAAATGTGAATGGGTCAAAGAAAATATTCTGCTCTACGCATACAACGAGCTGGCCGATGACGCCCGTTACGAACTGGAACAGCATGTGGCGCGTTGCGCGAATTGCGCCGCCGAACTGCAGGCCACGCGGCAATTCCATGCGGCGCTGGCGGAATTGCCGGTGGAAGATCCCACCCCGAACCTGGTGGCCGGGTCCCGCATGCGGCTGCAGGAAGCTCTGGAGACAGCGGAGCAGGGCGGGTTTTGGCAGCGTCTGATTTTCGACCCGGGCGTCTGGCTTCGTTCCATTCGATTCGCCCCAGCTTTGGCGGCGGCGATCTTTATTGTGGGTTTTGCCGGCGGCATCGGCGCCACCTACAAGTACATGGGCGGCAATGCCGGCGTAAGTTCGATGGCTTCCGGCTCTACCAGCCAGCCCGCCTCTGAGGCTTCCATCACCGGCATCCGGTCGGTCTCCCAGGAACCAGGATCCAATCAGGTCACCATCAAGTACGACACGGTTTCCACCTCGGAAGCGCAGGGATCGCTGAATGACCAGCGTATCCAGCAGCTGCTTTTGTTCGCCGCGCAAAGTAACAATAATTCGGGTGTCCGTATGGACTCGGTCGATCTGCTGACCCAGAAGCCGAACGACAGCCATGTGCGCGAAGCGTTGATTTATGCCCTGCGCTATGATTCCAATCCCGGGGTCCGATTGAAGGCTCTCGACGGTCTGGGCGCGTATGTGAAGGGTGACACGAAGGTGCGGAATGTTCTACTGGAAGCCCTGATGAATGATTCGAATCAGGGAGTGCGGACGGCGGCGTTGCATCTGCTGGAACCAGTGCGCGCTGACAGCAGCGTGCGCGTGGTGCTGCAACAGCTCGCCGCCCATGATCAGAACCAGTACATC
Source organism: uncultured Acidobacteriota bacterium (assembly GCA_963715675.1). Taxonomy (GTDB): domain Bacteria; phylum Acidobacteriota; class Terriglobia; order Terriglobales; family Acidobacteriaceae; genus DASVWZ01. Next base: position 3,738,941 of record OY970265.1, on the reverse strand, counting down.
CGGTCGCAGGCCCGCAATACACTGGCGGAGCTTCCGGAGTTCGATTGATTTGCAAAGGGGGGCGGGCCGCTGGGCCCGCTGCGGCCGGAACCGGCCGGTTGAGGATGAGAAATGGAAGGCGGATGTTGAACAAGATTTCCAAATTCGTTGTGGTTCTGCTGCTGGCGGCGCCCGTCGCAATCGCACAACAGGGCCGCGTCTATGCGGAGAACGGGAACTGGACGCAGGAGATCGTGGGGTCCCTGGGTGCAGTGAAAATTCTCCGGGTGAAAGTGGATATGGGTTCGGTGAAGGTCGCCGGGAGTTCGCAGTCCGGCGTGAACTACGTCATTCATACGCATTCCTACACGTCGTCGGAAGAAAAAGCCCGCCGGGAATTCGATAACTACAAAATCACCGCCTATGTGCGGGGGGATACGGCCTGGATCGTCGGCGATTGGGAAGGCGGCAGAACACGCCGCTTCTCCGGCGACTTCGTGGTGAATGTTCCGCGGGACCTGGAGGAACTGAAGGTCGAAACCGAAGGCGGCAACGTCGAAGCATCGGGAATTGCAGGCCGGGCCGGTGCGGAAAGTGGCGGTGGCAATATTCGGCTTGAGGACATTGGCGGACCGGCCAGCGCCGAAACCGGAGGTGGCAACATCGACGTCAGTTCGATTGGAGGCGACGTTCATATCGATACCGGCGGCGGCTCCGTCAACATCGGCTCAGTCAAAGGCAAGATTGATGCTTCCACCGGCGGCGGCAACATGCACGTGGTCTCCGGTCAGGGGATGGTTTTGGAATCGGGAGGGGGTAATATCGAAGTCCGCCAGTGCGGCGGCAGCATGAAGGTCTCCACCGGCGGCGGCAGCATCCAGCTCGGCGACCTGAATGGCGGCGCGGAAATCGAAACCGGCGGCGGCAGCATCCGGCTGTCCTCGGCCAAAGGCTTTGTCCGCGCCGAAACGGGTGGCGGCAGCATCGATCTGGGAGCTGTGCCGTCGGCCCACGCCGAGACCGGCGCCGGCGGCATCACCGCCAAGTTCGTGCCCTGGGGCGGCGAGCATCACAATTCCGTGCTGGAGACTTCCGCCGGCGATATCACGGTCTATCTGGTTCCGGGTGTCACGCTCAGTGTTCGCGCGTCGATCGAAGTGGCGAACGGACACCGCATCTATTCCGATTTTCCGGAGATCCGGGTCACGACCGAAGGCGGTGACTGGGGTACGAAAACCGTCAGCGCGGAGGGCAATTTGAATGGCGGGGGTCCCGAACTCAAGGTGGAAACCATGAACGGAGACATTTCGTTCCGCCGCGCGAACCAGTAGAACTTTGCACCTAAGGAGAAGCTATGCGACATTCAATCCTGTCTTTGATTGCTCTGGCACTCGTCGTGGGTACGTTTTCTGCGACGGATTGTCTCTCCGCAACGTCCAGCAGCGACTCGTTCGGATTCTCCAGCGAGGATTGGGGCGGCAGCAGTTCGTACCTGGGAGTCGATACCCGTGACATCACGCCCGACCGTGTGTCGGTGCTGCATCTAAAAGATGAGCGCGGCGTGGAGATTACCATGGTCGACCAGGACGCGCCCGCGGGCAAAGCCGGCCTCAAGGAGCAGGACGTGATCCTCACCTTGAATGGGGCGAACGTCGAGAGTGTGGAACAGTTGCGGCGCATGGTTCGTGAAATCCCTGCCGGCCGCATGATCACGCTGGGCATCAGCCGCAACGGGCAGCCGATGACCGTCAAAGTGCAGCTCTCGGACCGCAAGAAAGGGTTTGCCTACTCCTATGGTCCTGGCGAGAAGACCTACAGCTTTACCATGCCGGCGATTCCCCCCATCCCGCCCATCCCTGATATCGACATCCCGGTCTCGATCGTGGTGGCTCGCTCGTCGGCGCGCAGCGGGCTGATGGTCGAGAACCTCACTCCGCAACTGGGCGAGTTCTTTGGAGCCAAGGACGGCAACGGCGTTCTGGTCCGGTCGGTGGAAAAGGGAAGCCATGCGGAAAAAGCGGGCCTGCGCGCCGGCGATGTCATCGTCAAGGTCAATGGAGAGGCCATTCACGACACTGGCGATTTCACGCACGCGCTGCGTTCCCACAAAGAAACCACGGCGAGTATCGCCATCATTCGTGACAAGAAAGAGCAGACGATCACGCTGACCTTGCCGGAGCGCAAGCAATCTGAGCTTTTCGGCGAGAGCATGGAGATTCCCGAGATCAAGGCTAACGTTGACGTGGAACTCAGCGATCTGCGTGCGGAACTTGCCGACCTGAAACCGGAGATGGAAGAGGCGGTAAACCGGGAAATGGAGCGAATCAAACCCGACATTGAACTCGCCAAGCGGGAAACAAACCGGCACGGACAAGAAGTTCGCAAGCAAATGCGCGAAGTTCAACGCGAGATGCGAAAGTATCAGGAACAAATGAAAAGAGAGTTTAAGCTGCAGGTGCACGAAGACGGCACCAGGATCTAACGTTCAGGGTGATCTTGGGCGGCGCAGCGCTTCCAGCGCTGCGATTGTCTGCTAATGTCGGTTTGGCCGCTACAGCCGCGTCGCTTAAATTCGTGCCGAATGAGTATCAGCGGCCGGCCTTGCTGTTTCCCGTAACCATCCTGATCACTCCAAAAACGACCAGGCAAAACCAGAAGTCCACCAGTAGCCCCAGATCAAAATGAAACGGCGCGTGCCGGGCGTGGACGGGAAGAAACCGCATCGCCATGAAGTAACCGGCGTTTCCCAATACCACGGCAACCAGGGCGTGCACGAAATTAGCCGTAGACTTCGACATGCCCGCGCCAAGAACCTCGCACTCCAGTCTAGCCGCTCCTGCTAACATCCCCAGAGATGCTTGATCTTGACACGTCCGTCCAGTATGTCAAGGGGATCGGCCCGCGCCTCAGCGAAATCCTGGCCGCCAAAGGCATCCGCACGGTCGACGACCTGCTGCACTACCTGCCCTTTCGCTACGAAGACCGCCTCAATCCCAAGGGCATCGCGGAACTCCGGCCGGGTGAGATGGCCACGGTGATCGCCGAAGTCCGCACCTCAGGCCTGTTCCGCACCCGCCGGATGCCGCTCTTCCAGATGACCGCCGGGCAGGGACGGACGCGGTTGAAGTGCATCTGGTTCAACGCCGCCTATCTTCGCGATCGCTTCAAACCGGGCCAGATGATCGCGCTCTACGGCAAAGTGGAGGAAGACAGCCACAGCGGCGAACTGCAACTTGTCCAGCCTCAATTCGAAATTGTGGGTGATCCGTCGGAAGAGGGCGGCGCCGACGCCGCCGAAAAGAAAATCGCCGATTCGCTCGAGATCGGCCGCATCGTTCCCATCTACGAGTCCGCCGGAAATGGCCGTCTCACCTCCCGCTGGTTTCGCCGCATCATTCACACAGCGTTGCAGACCTTGTCGCTGGATTTTCCCGAGCCGATTCCTTCTGTGGCGCGCCGCCGTCTCAGCCTGATCCCTCCCCGCGAGGCGTTGCAAAAGGTCCATTGGCCCGACGTTGGCGAGAGTACGACAGATCTGCAATCCTCCCGTACCCCGGCACACATCCGGCTGATCTTCGAGGAACTTTTCTTCGTGGAACTCGGCCTGGAACTCAAACGCCGCCAACAGAAGGCGCAAACCGGAATTCCCTTCCGGCTGGACAATCAGGCCCGTGAAGCCATCAAGCGCATTCTGCCGTTTCATCCCACGAGCGCCCAGAAGCGCGCCCTCAAGGAAATCGCCTCCGACATGGAGAAGGCTTGTCCCATGCGGCGTTTGCTGCAGGGTGATGTCGGCTCCGGCAAAACCATTGTCGCGTTCGAAGCAGCCATCATTGCCATCGAAAACGGATTCCAGGTGGCGCTCATGGCGCCCACTGAAATCCTGGCGCAGCAGCATTACTTCTCCGCTCGCAGCATCCTGGAAAAAGCCGGCTACCACATCGTTCTGCTCACCGGATCCCTCGAGGATGGCCGCAAACGCGAAGTCCGGCGCCACATTTCGCAAGGCCATGCGCAGCTTGTCATCGGCACTCACGCGCTGATCGAGCAGGCAGTTGAATTCGACAGACTTGGCCTGGTGATCGTGGACGAGCAGCATCGCTTCGGAGTCCTCCAGCGCTTCAAGCTGATGAAGAAATCGATTGATGTGGGCGCGGGCGTCTCGCCCGTGCGAGGTGAGCGCAGCTCGCCAGCCTCCGCCGAGCCGGATGTGCTGGTCATGACAGCAACGCCCATCCCGCGAACCCTGGCACTCACTCTCTACGGAGATCTTGACATCAGCATCATCGACGAACTTCCGCCCGGCCGAACTCCGATCGCCACCCGCCGCGTTTCCGACGATCAGGCCGCCGAAGTGTGGAAGTTCGTTCGCCAGCAAATCGCCGCCGGCCACCAGGCCTATGTCGTCTATCCGGTGATTGAAGAGAACGAGGAAAACGAATTGAAGGCGGCGATCAAAATGCATCGCGAACTCAGGGACAAGGTGTTTCCTGACCAACATGTCGGCCTTCTGCATGGCAGGATGGCCGCCGATGAGAAAGACCGCGTGATGCGAGAGTTTCAAACGGGAGAGTCATCCATCCTGGTCTCGACGACCGTAATCGAAGTCGGCGTCGATGTGCCCAACGCCGCCGTCATGGTCGTCGAGCATGCCGAGCGCTTTGGCCTGGCCCAGTTGCATCAGTTGCGCGGCCGCATCGGACGCGGGGCCGCGAAGTCCTATTGCGTTTTGATGACCGGCGGCAAAGTTTCGGAAGAAGGCGAGCGTCGTCTCGACGCCATGGTCCGGACCAATGACGGTTTCCAGATTGCCGAGCTCGATCTCGAACTGCGCGGCCCCGGCGAGTTTTTCGGAACCCGCCAGGCAGGCATGCCAAATTTCCGCGTCGCCAGCCTGATTCGCGACCGTCAGTTACTCGAAGCCGCCAAGCGCGAAGCCGCCGCCGTCCTGGCCGGCCCCAACGCCGAAATCACCCAAGAAGAAATTTCCCGCGCTCTCCGCTACATGCGCACCCGCTGGCAGAAAACCTACGGCCTGGTGGAAGTGGGGTGATCCTGCTAACCCTGAGCCGCAAGACTCGCGTCTAGTGCGATGACCGCCGCGCACTCGTCGACCGTCAGTTTTCCGTAACCTGCGTAGCTGCTTTCTGCTGTTGCGGAGCTTTACGCAAAGACTGGATGATCCGATTTATTTCAGGCTGGGTAACTCCCGCGGGGTTCTGATAATCCTTTTGAAGGAAGATAACCTCAACGCTGCCTTCATCAGAAAACAGGTCAACAGTAATCCCATCCTGCCGAACCTGAGGATCGCCTTGCTGAAACCCCCTGTACTCTTGGCTTTGCACGTTGAAGATCCCACTGTTAGCCGACCTCTGGAGTGCAGCGGACTTGAGGATCAACAGAAACTGGTCGCGAGCCAGAACCTGCAGGGGGGCCCAATGGTTCATCTTGCTAGGAGAGAATTCGTAGAGCGTCTTGAAAAAGACGTAGTCGGAGCTAGCGGTTTCACGCCCGAAGGCCGACCCGAGGGCCTGAGGGGTGGAGTGAAACCCTGCTGAGAGGCGGTTGACAAAGTCCCGGGGAGGAACGGCCGTGACCAAGAGTCGCAATTCCGAACGGAAACGAAGATCGACTTTACATTTCTCCGGCGTGTCCTTTGGATACAACTTGGTCTGGGTCTCGTCGAGGTCGTTCCACGGAATCTCAAATTCATAGCCGACATACGACAACTTCTTCCCCGGAGCCGCTGAAATGGACTTGTCCCTTAAGTCGACTGGAACGATTCTGGTGATGGGGGAAGCTTTTCTCGCCGCGTCAAAAACAAATGCTGCCGGAAGGATCCATTGCACGCCAACGAAGATAACCGCAAGGGTAATGACGGCCGTCAACAGAATCCGTCGGGTTAGCCTCAAAACTGTGCTCCTCGTCCTTCCGCTTCTTCACCGACATTTTACGCCCGTCCGCACGGAATACCCGTACCATACAACCGGCGGGAGTGTTCACGTTTCCTGCTTTGTACGGAGCTGGGAAATTGGCTTCGGCCCCCTGCCAATGGGATAATCATGGCCGAAGTGAAAACCGAGTCCAAGGCCGACGTTTTCCGCAAGCTGCCGTCTATCGATGAACTCTTGCGCAGCCCTGAACTGGCGGTGCTTATTGCAGCCGAAGGCCACGCGACTGCGGCAGAAGCAGCGCGGATAGTCATGGCGAAACTGCGCGCCGAGGTTGCCGCGGGAACGCTCGACTCGAAAGGCGTCGACATCGCCATCTCCGACTTGCACCAGGCCGTAGAGGGCCACTTGCGGCAAGCGCTGAAATTTAGTTTACAGCCCGTCATCAACGCGACCGGAGTCATTTTGCACACCAACCTCGGTCGCGCCCCGCTTTCGGCCACAGCGCTCGATCACATCCGCGAAGTCGCGAGCGTGTACTCCAATCTGGAGTTCGATCTCGAAACCGGCGAGCGGGGCAAGCGCGACGTGCATGTCGACCGTTTGTTCCGCAAGCTGCTCGACGACCAGATCGCTGACATCCCAAATTCGCCCGCGCCTGCATCGATCTCGACTATCGTTGTCAACAACAACGCCGCCGCCGTTCTGCTCGCGCTGAATACCCTGGCTGAAGGCGGCGAAGTCATCGTTTCCCGCGGAGAACTGGTCGAGATCGGCGGCTCGTTCCGCATTCCCGACGTGATGGCCAAGTCGAACGCCACGCTGCGAGAGGTCGGCACTACCAATCGCACCCGCATTCAGGATTACGAAAAAGCGATCAACGAGAAAACGCGGCTGCTGTTGCGAGTCCACCGGTCGAACTTTGAGATGACCGGCTTTACCGAGCAGCCTGATCTGGCCGATCTCGTGGCCCTTGCCCGTGAGCGTGGTATCCCGCTGATGGAGGACCTCGGCAGCGGCGCGCTGTTCGATTTGCGCTCGATCGGCGTAAGCGGCGAACCCAGCGTGCAGGAGAGCCTTCATGCCGGCGTCGGTGTTGTCAGCTACAGCGGCGACAAGCTTCTCGGCGGTCCCCAGGCAGGCATGCTCAGCGGGCGCAGCGACCTGATTGCGCGCATGAGGTCGAATTCACTCTTCCGCGCCCTACGCGTCGATAAGCTCACCTACGCTGCACTGGAGACGAGCCTGCTCGCCTATGTGAAGCACGATCGTGATGCCATTCCGGCGCTGCGCATGATGCGGTGTTCAAAAGAGGAGATAGGCCGGCGAGCCGGGGAAATTGCTGCGCGGATTCGATCGAACCAGTTGGCTGCAGACATCATCGACGGCGAATCGGTGATCGGCGGCGGTGCCGCTCCGTCGGCGACCTTGCCCACGCGTTTGATTGCGATCCGCTGCGACGGAATCGGCGCCAACGAACTTGCCACCCGGCTCAGGATGTCCGTTCCGCCGGTGATTGCGCGCGTGGAAGAAGGGCGCGTGCTGCTTGATTTGCGAACAGTTTTTCCGGATCAGGATGAGTCGGTGATCCAGGCACTCGCGCGCGTTACGGCCAGTTGACCGCGGCTGTGTCCAGAGCCTGCTAAACTTCTCGCCATAAGCAGTGTGATCGCAATTCGGAGGGACTCATGTCTTCAGACGGTTCACAAAACCTGTCCAATCACGTTCGTTACGACCCGTGGTTCCACTTTTTCCTTTTGCCCGTCTACCTCATTTCGTTCATCGCCAGCATCGTCATGCTGGCAACCCACCGCAACCTCCACATGCTCTGGCTCGTGGTTTTCGTGTTCGCCCTGGTGGTCACCAACTTCAAGACCAGGCTTTATGCCCTGAAGGTGCAGGACCGCGTCATTCGACTGGAGGAGCGGATACGGCTGGCCGCGTTGCTGCCCGATTCCTTACGCGCGCAAATCCCCAAGCTCACGGAAAAACAGCTGGTGGCGCTCCGATTTGCCTCGGACGAGGAACTACCGGCCTTGGCCCAGCGCGCCTTGTCGGAGAATCTTGAGCCCGCCGACATCAAGAAGGCAATCCGCAACTGGAGGCCGGACTCCTGGCGGGTGTGAACCGTAACTATGATCGTCGGAACCGGAATCGATATCGCCGAAGTGCCACGCATCGCGCAATCCATCACGCGATTTGGAGATCGCTTTCTGCGCCGTGTTTTCACCGAAGGAGAAATGCGCTACTGCGATGCCAAAGCCAATCGTGCCGAACGATATGCCGCGCGCTTTGCCGCGAAGGAAGCCGCCATGAAAGCCCTCGGCACCGGCTGGAACCACGGAGTCGCCTGGCGCGACGTCGAGGTCCGCCGGATGCCGGGAGGGCGTCCCACAATCCAGTTTCACGGCAAAGCCGCGGAGTTCGCTGCCAAGCTGGGCACGGTGCGTGTTTCCCTGTCGCTCACTCACAGCAAGGAATACGCGATCGCCCAGGTGATTCTGGAAAGCAAGGGGCCGCTTTGACTGTGGTCTGCTAGACTGTCGCATTCTTAGCAAATACTGAATGGCCACCACCTGTGAAACAATCCGTGCCCAGTCAGAATCCAGGGCTGGTATCCCAACGCCCACCGGATTGCTCGCTGGGATTGCTCTTGCCAGCTTTTCGGCGCTGCTGCTGGAACTTGCGCTCACCCGTTTGTTTTCCGTCGTGCTCTTTTATCACTTCGCTTTTCTGGCAATTTCAATAGCGCTACTGGGCATGGGTTCGGGCGGAGTCCTTGCGCATATGGGGAGAGCCCGGCTGGCGCGCTTTGAAACCCACGCCTTGCTGGCGACGCTGTGTGCGGCAAACGCCGTGATCATTCCAGTTGTACTGGAAATCGTTTTGCGCGTTCCAGTCTCGCTGAGCCTGACCGGGGCGAATTTTTGGCACCTCACCGCGATTTACCTCGCGTCAGCGCTGCCGTTCTACCTCACCGGACTGGAATTCTCGGTCCTATTCGCGCGCGAATCGGAACACATTCCGCGTCTTTATGGATCGGATTTGCTGGGCGGCGCTCTAGCCTGCCTCGGTGTTGTCCCGTTGCTCAACTTCCTCGGTGGACCTAACACCGTGCTTTTTGCCGCGGTGATGGCGGCCATGGCCGGTGCCGTATGGGCTGCCAGGCCGGCTCTCCGCAACCTTGCCGGACTGCTGGCATTGCTGCTGCTTGCGCTGATCGCAGCCAACTACTCCGGGCGGTGGATCGACATCACCTACGCCAAGGGCAAGCTACGGGACCGCAGTTGGGTGGAGTTCGCGCGCTGGAATGCCATCTCCCGCGTGGAAGTGGACCGCCAGGGCGGCGCCAAAGCGGTGGTGATTGACGCCGATGCTTCCACCTATATCATGAATGCCGACCTGAATCAGTGGCATCGCACGGAGTGGGAGAAAGACCTGATGTCGGCGCCGCCGGCGCTGGCGAATGTGCTGCGGCCGCGCGGGGATTATGCCATCATTGGCCCGGGCGGCGGCGTGGATGTGCTGCGCGCCGTGGCGAACGGCAGCCCCAATGTGACGGGAATCGAAATCAATCCGATTATTGCGAATACTGTCATGCGGGGCCGCTATGCGGATTATTCCAACCATCTTTATGAGCGGCCGGAAGTGCATATCTACGTCACCGATGGACGCTCGTTCGTGCGCAACGCCCGCCAGAGTTTCGACGTAGTGCAGATGACCCTGGTGGACACCTGGGCTTCGACCGCCGCCGGCGCCTTCGCGCTCAGCGAGAACAGTCTCTACACCGCCGACGCCTTCCGCGAGTACTTCGAGCACCTGAAGCCCGATGGCATCATTGCCATCACGCGCTGGGAATTCCGCCAGCCTCGCGAAGCGCTGCGAGTCGTTTCGGTGGCCATCGAAGCGCTGCATGAATTGGGGGTGAAGAATCCGGCGCGGAACTTTATCGTGGCGTCGCAAGGCGACCTGAATGAAGACGGCATTCCGGTCGTCGTGCTGGCCAAGAAAAGTGCGTTCACGCCGGAAGAAGAAGCCGAAGTGCGGCGGCACCTGAAGAAATACTCGGGACTCACTGCACTGTACCTCCCTTCTACCCGAGGCGCGAACCCGTTTTCTGCGCTGATTGCCGGCAACGATCCGTACGCGTTTGCCCGGCAATATCCGTATAACGTGGCGCCCGTCAACGACGACGCCCCCTTCTTCTTCTTTACCCTGAAACTCAGTCAGGTCTTGCATCATGAAGGCTTGTCCGAAGGCATCGACTGGAAAGTGAACCTGGGGGTCGCGGTGCTGCTCATGGTGTTCGTGATTTCGCTGCTGGCGGTGCTTGCATTCCTGGCAGTTCCGCTGGCGTTCAGCGGCGGACGTAGCCAGGGGGTGGTCCGCCTGCTTTATTTTGTAGCCGTGGGAGTGGGGTACATTCTGGTTGAGATCGCCTTCATTCAGAGGTTCGTTTTGTTTCTCGGACACCCCACGTATGCGCTGACGGTCGTGGTATTTCTGCTCCTGCTTTCGAGCGGGGCGGGCAGCCTGGCTTCCCGCCGGTGGCTGGCCCGAATCCGGAGAACGTGGATCCCTCTGACCACGATTGTGGCCGCGCTCGCGGCCTACGTCTGGATGTTGCCGCGGCTGTTGAACGCGCTCGTCGGCCTCCCGTTCCCGGCGAAACTCCTGGTCAGCGCCGGACTTCTGGTTCCTCTGGGCTTCGCCATGGGCATGCCTTTCCCCTCCGGCCTGCGTGCGCTGGCAACCGCACCGGCCCTCACGGCTCCCCAGCCCTTGCAGAACGTGGTCGAGTGGGCATGGGCGGTGAATGCAGGATCGAGCGTGCTGGGTTCGGTGGTTGCCATGGTGATCGCCATTCAATTCGGTTTGAACGCAACCCTGGCGTGCGGCGCGTTGGCCTATCTGCTGGCAATCGCGCTGTTCCGCACGCTGCAACCAGCTTGAGCCTGATACCCCCGCCTGCGGTCTGTTATGATGCTGGCATCTCAACCTTGACCACGCGGAGAATGTATCCGATGACGCTGCCACGGAGAGCCTGTGCCTAGCCAGAAACAGTTGAAGTGGTCGCAACTGAAAGTGGGTCTTACGGTGATTGCCGCCACCATTACCCTGGGCATTCTGATCCTGCTCATGAGCGGCACCGGCGGCCTTTTCACCCCTAAGATCACCCTCATTTCGTACTTTGACAACGCCGGTGGCATGCGGGTGGGCGCTCCGGTTCGCTTGCAGGGTGTCGATATCGGCAACGTTACACATATCGGCGTCGCCTCCGATGCGGCCCATAAGCTGACCCCGGTGGAAGTCACCATGAAGGTCATTACCCGGTACCACGCAAGTCTGCGCAAGGATTCGGTGACTACGCTCTCCACCGCCGGTGTCCTGGGCGAAACCTATATTGACATCAATAGCGCACAAGCTCGCGGCTTGGAGGCACAAAACGGCGATGTGCTGGCCACACAAGAGACGCCCCAGTTCGAAGACGTAGTCCGCGCCAGCCAAAGCACGTTGCAGAACCTGGATGCCCTGGAGAAACGCGTGGACCGCATTCTGGCGTTCGTGGAAAGCGGGCAAGGCTCGCTGGGCAAGGTGGTCTATGATCCCAGCCTTTATAACCGCCTCAATTCCACCGTCGCACAGTTCCAGAGCCTGGTGAGCGACGTCTCCAGCGGCAAAGGGAGTTTAGGCAAATTGCTGGTCGATGACACGCTTTACAAAAACGCGAACACCACCATTGATAAGCTCAACGCCGTCATCGACGACCTCAACGCCGGCAAAGGCACCGCCGGGAAACTGTTGAAGGATCCCACGCTTTACAACAACGCCAACGACACCATTGCCAACGTCAAGAAACTTACCGACGACGTGAATGCCGGCAAAGGCGCGCTGGGCGTGCTGGCGCGAGACCAGGAATTCGCCGCGAAGCTGCAGAACACGATGACCAAATTGTCCGACCTGACCGACAAACTAAACTCCGGACAAGGCAGCATCGGCATGGCGCTGAATGATCCTTCGGCATATAAGAATGCGGATCAACTGATGGTCGAAAGCCGTGACCTGATCAAAGCCATCCGGGAAAATCCCAAAAAATACCTGACCATTCATCTCAAGATCTTCTAGTCTGGGTGGGGCGGGCACTCCTGTCCGCCGCCCTTGACTTTGCTTTTGATGTGGGCCGAGAAAATCCCGCCAGTCTGCGCGCCGTTGTACAATCTTCGCATTCACACCCAGACACTTGGAGGAATCATGTCATCTCGACGGCTTGCAGTCTTCGTTCTGTTGTGCGCCGTTCCAGTCCTGGCCCAGTCTCCCGCCACTTCGGAGGAGCCCAAGCGCAATGTTCGCTTCACTCCGGACATGCTCGACAAAAACATCGACCCCTGCGTCAATTTCTACAACTACGCCTGCAGTAAGTGGAAAGCGCAGAATCCCATCCCAGGCGACCACCCGGAGTGGGGCCGATTCGATGAACTGCAGGAGCGCGGTGAGTATCTCGTGCGCGACATCCTGCAGAAATACTCCGCCGACGATTCCCACCGCTCCGCCAGCGAGCAGAAGTTTGGCGACTATTACCAATCCTGCATGGATGAAAGCGCTATCGAGAGCGCAGGGGCGCGGCCGCTGCAGAACGAGTTGAAGGCCGTTGATGACCTCAACTCCAAGCAAGACCTCTCCAGGGAAGCCATCCGCCTGCAACGTGAGGGCGCAAATGTTTTTTTCAGCTTCAGCTCGGACCAGGATTTCAAGGATGCCACTCAAGTGATCGCCGAGGCAGACCAGGGTGGCATGGGTATGCCGGACCGCGATTACTACGTAAAGACAGACGCGAAGTCTGTGGAACTCCGCCAGCAATATGTGCAACACGTACAGAAGATGTTCGAGTTGCTCGGCGATTCTCGCGCCCAGGCTGTGGCCGAAGCCAAGACCGTCATGACGATTGAGACTGGCATGGCGCAAAGCGCCTTGGATCTGACCAGCCGCCGCGATCCGAATAACGTCTACCACAAGATGACCGTGAAAGAACTCGCAACCCTGAGTCCGGATTTCGAATGGAACGTTTATCTCCAGGGCATCGGCGCGCCGCCCGCTGAATCCCTGAATGTGACCGAACCGGAATTTTTCAAGCACCTGAGCAAAGCGCTGAATGACACCTCTTTGGCGGACTGGAAAACTTACCTGCGGTGGCAGCTCGTGCATGCCGCGGCGCCTATGCTGTCATCGCCGTTCGTCAATGAGAATTTCAATTTCTTCGACAAGACGCTTTCCGGGACCAAGGAACTCCCTCCGCGCTGGAAACGCTGCGTTCGATTTGCCAGCGGTGATTTAGGGGAAGCCATTGGGCAGAAATATGTCGATCTCACCTTTGGTGCGGAAGGCAAAATGCGGACCCTGAAGATGGTTGAACTGCTCGAGAACGCCCTCAGTCAGGATATCGACTCCCTGAGTTGGATGGGCCCGGCAACCCGCAAACAGGCTTTGGTGAAACTGGCAGCCATCGGCAACCGCATCGGGTATCCCGACAAATGGCGCGACTACAGCGGTCTCAATATCGTTCGCGGGGATGCTCTGGGAAACTCTTTGCGAGCCAACCAATTCGAATTCCAGCGGCAGCTGAACAAGATTGGCAAGCCCGTGGACAAGAACGACTGGCCCTACCCGCCGATGACCGTCAATGCGACTTACAACGCGCAGTTGAACAACATCACCTTCCCCGCCGGGATCCTGCAGCCCCCGTTCTATGACAACCAGGCGGACGACGCCATGAACTTCGGTGGCATCGGCGCCGTGATAGGGCACGAACTGACCCACGGATTCGATGACGAGGGAAGCCAGTTCGACGCCCAGGGCAATCTGCGCAACTGGTGGACCGAAAAGGACAAGAAGGAATTTAACGCCAGAACCACCTGTGTTGCCGATCAGTACTCCGGCTATCCGGCCGTAGCTGACTTAAGGATAAACGGAAAGCTTACCCTCGGAGAAAACGTCGCGGATAACGGCGGGCTGCGAATCGCTTACATGGCCCTTCTCAGCTCGATAGCCGGGTCAGAACCGGCACCTGTAGACGGGCTGACCGCCGAACAGCGCTTCTTCCTCGGCTGGGCTAACGTATGGTGCGACAACCGCACCGATGAGTACTCCCGCATGGCTGTGACCGTCGATCCGCACTCACCCGGCCAATGGCGGGTGAACGGCGCAGTCTCCAACATGCCGGAGTTCCGCGAGGCCTATCACTGTAAGGCCGACGCTCCTATGGTGCGGCAGAATGGGTGCCGGGTGTGGTAAGCGGCATCTGCAGTCGATTGGTCTGCTGACATTGTCCCGCTGGACTCCCCCGAGCAGCCATTACAGCGGGCCATTCTGTCCCAGGCAGCTTGCCCATCCGTCCCATCCATAATTTTCAACAGCTTGCCCAAATCCATGCCACTTTTTGGGTATCTCCAGGGGGACAGACTGTCCCGTTGTCCGGATCCGTCACCTACTGCTAAGCATCTGAAAACGAACATCTTGACAGATCTCGTTTGGTTACCGGATTGCCGTAGTAACCGGTGACCGAACCCTGAGCAGCGTCTCGAGGGTCGTCAGCGAAAAAAAACTTATGACAAACCAAGATTCAATTCAAAACGCGCGAAGCCGGGCCGTCCGGCCTCGTAAGCAGGAGAAACACGGAGCCGCTTGGGGCAGGACTCTGGGTATCCTTCTGCTCGCCTTCTGCGTCATGCCGTTACTGGCGAACACCGTGAGCGATCATTCCGGTTCGGGCTCGAGAGTCGGTGGTCACGCGAAGTTCTCGACTGACTTGCAGAAGTTCAGCTCAAGCCATCCCCAAGCCATGACAACCGTGATCGTCCAGTACCGCAACATGCCGGACGAGTCCGCTCTGGACGGTGTCCGCGGCCGCGGTGCGGTGATCAAGCACAAGCTGCACGCCATCCGTGCGGTGACCATGCGGATTCCGGTCAGTTTCCTTCCGGAATTGGAGAAGAATCCCGAAGTTCTGTATGTCACGCCCGACCGCAAGGTGCAAATGAGCGCAACTGTGAACGAGGCCTACGCCCCTGCGGTTGAAGCCGACGTGGCAGGGACCAACTACCCCTCTTTGAATGGAGCCGGGGTTGGGGTTGCCGTCATCGACAGCGGTGTTGCGGACCATGACGATCTGCACTCGGGTGCGGGCACTGCCAGCCGCGTGGTATACAGCCAGAGCTTCGTCGCGGGTGACGCTACTACGCCAGACCAGTATGGTCACGGAACTCACGTGGCCGGTTTGATCGCCGGTAGCGGCATCGACTCCGGCACGGCAAAGGGTTATTCGGCCAAGTATGCCGGCATGGCTCCGGGAGCGAACATCATCAATCTGCGCGTGCTGGATGCCAATGGGTCGGGCACCGACAGCCAGGTGATCGCCGCCATCCAGCAAGCCATTGCCCTGCAGAGCACCTATAACATCCGCGTCATCAACCTGTCCCTCGGACGGCCCGTGTTTGAAAGCTACACGCTCGATCCGCTCTGCCAGGCCGTCGAAGCCGCCTGGAAAGCAGGCATCGTGGTGGTCGCTGCGGCCGGCAACTCCGGGCGAGACAATTCGCTGGGGACACACGGCTGGGCCACCATCGGCGCTCCGGGTAATGATCCGGCGGTGATCACCGTCGGTGCCACGCGTACCATGAATACGCCATCCCGCGTCGACGATGCCATCGCCAGCTACAGCTCCAGAGGACCGACGCTGATCGATCACATTGCCAAGCCGGATATCGTCGCGCCGGGCAACCGCATTGTTTCTCTTCGGGTTACTGGCAGCACGTTGGATACGAACTATCCGGGATTCGAAGTAGCCCCCAGTTCCGGAGTTGCGCCCAAGTACTTCCGTCTCAGCGGCACCAGCATGGCCACCCCCGTGGTGAGCGGCGCCGTGGCTTTGATGGTACAGCAGGACGCCACTCTCACTCCTGACCAGGTGAAGGCGAGATTGATGGCCAGCGCCTGGAAGGGTTTTGGCCAGTACTGCACATCAGCGGACGGTTTCGGAAACGTGTATTCAAACCAGTACGACATCTTCACTTATGGCGCCGGCTACCTGGATGTGAATGCGGCCTTGGGCAGCACCGCCAGGGCCTCGGGGGTCGCGCTTTCTCCGACGGCGGTTTATGACTCGGTGAACCGAGACGTCTATCTCGTGAACACGAATTCCGTGGTCTGGGGGACGTCCGTGGTTTGGGGCACTTCGGTGGTCTGGGGGACCTCAGTGGTATGGGGTACCACGGCCCTTAGCGCCAACTCCGTGGTTTGGGGCACCAGTGTGGTCTGGGGCACTAGCTCGGTCGGTGGCTTCAGCGTGGTCTGGGGTACCAGCGGCGTGAATGGCGGCATGTCGGCGCTCGATACCGGCGACGACGGGGAAAACTAAAGGAGAGGAGGAGGGAACCCCTACAGGAGACCACGACCATGACAAAGACCATCCCAAGCAAAGCCAAGCTGATGATCGGAGCGGTGGCCATTGCCAGTCTTTGCGCGCTGATGCTCGGCATGAGAGAACCTGTGAACCAGTCCTGGCCACAGTTCCTGCTTCTGCTCGCGGCAGCCCTATTGACTTCCCGCTTCAAAGTGAAACTGCCCGGCATAACGACCACGATGTCAGGAAATCTGCCGGTTCTTCTTCTCGCGATTCTGCACCTGAGCCTGCTGGGCAGTCTGATAATTGCTGCCGCCGCAGGCGTGGCCCAGTGCCTGACCTCCGGCTCGAACAAGCCCAAGCCGGTGCAGGTGTTGTTTAATGCTTGCAACTTACTGAACGCCTGCGCACTCAGCTACTGGGCGTTCCACTACAAGCTCCTGGAGTCCAGCTTCGCATCTTCCATGCTGCCGCTGGTTCTGGCTGTTCTCGCTTACTTCGTGGCGAACACGACACCGGTTGCCGGCATCATTTCGCTGACCGAAGGCGGCAAGGCTTTCAGCTTGTGGCACAAGGTCTTCCTGTGGACATTCCCGAACTATGTGATCGGAGCGGGAGTGGCCGCAATCATCTCCGCCTTCGGCAACGCTCTGGGCTGGATCACAGGCGCGGCGCTGGTAGCGGTTCTGTTTGCCGTGTACAAGTCGTACAAGACCTACGTGGCGCATTCCGGGGAAGTTGCACCAAACACGATGGCAATGGCCGCGGGCAGGTAATTGCCAACGCGTTCCACCAGGCACGCCGTGTAACTGCACGGCGTGCTTCTTTTTTTCTGGGCTGAGATCCTACTGCACTTCCTGCGGACAGGAAGTAGAGTCGGCCTGCTCGTGCGCATGATAACTGGAGCGCACCAGCGGGCCCGACTCGACGTGGCGAAAGCCGAACCTCAACGCTTCCGTTTTCATAGAGTGGAATTCTTCCGGGGTGTAGAAGCGGGCGATCGGCAGATGATCCCGCGAAGGCCGCAGGTACTGGCCTATGGTGAGAATGTCCACCCCGCGGCTTCCTAAGTCGCGGAAGACTTCCAGCAGTTCCTCCATCGACTCCCCCAGGCCGACCATCACGCCCGATTTCGTCACCATCCCGGGGGAAAACTTCTTGGCATTCGCCAGCAAGTCCAGCGTGCGTTCGTAGCGGGCTCCGGAACGCACTGCGCGGTAGAGGCGCGGCACCGTCTCGGTATTGTGATTCAGCACGTCCGGGTTGGCATCCAGCACGATCCTCAGCGCCTTGTCGATTCCCTGAAAATCCGGGATCAGCACCTCGATGCGGCAGCCCGGAGTGAGTTCCCGGACCTGGCGGATGGTTTCCGCGAAGATCCGCGCTCCGCCCAGATTATCGTCGTCGCGGTTCACGCTGGTGATCACGGCGTGCTTCAAGGTCAGGCTGGCAACCGCCTCAGCCACTCGCCGGGGCTCGTCCCAGTCGATCGCCTCCGGCCGTCCTTTGGGCACAGCGCAGAAACCGCAGCGCCGGGTGCAAATGTCGCCCAACAACATAAAGGTTGCGGTACGGTGGTTCCAGCACTCGCCGATGTTGGGGCACTGGGCCGATTCGCAAACCGTATGCAGACCGAGTCCGCGAGCCAGTTTCTTGAGATTATGAAAATTCTCGCCCACCGGAGCCTTGGCCCGCAGCCAGTCCGGCTTGGGTTGCCGGGTCGCGGGAGCCAACTCAATGCGTACGAGCTCGGGAGTGCCTGCCATGACCGTCACTTAGATTCTATACGGCAAACAGCGGATTCGAGAAGCCACGAGAAGGCTCAAAACGTTTTCTCTGAATCCAGCAGAATCGTGACTGGACCGTCATTCACCAGTTCGATCTGCATCATCTCCTGGAAGCGCCCGGTTTGGCACGGCACGCCGGCTTCGCGTATCCGCCGGACAAACTCCTCGTAAAGTTCGCGAGCCGTCTCGGGGCGGGAGGCGCCATCAAACGACGGACGCTTGCCCCGTCTTACATCCCCATAGAGAGTGAACTGCGAAACCGCCAGCACCGCGCCTTTCACATCCATCACCGAAAGATTCATCTTGCCGCCGCCGTCTTCAAAAATCCGTAGGCCGGCGATCTTCTCCGCAAGATAGGCGGAATCGGCCTTCGTGTCGGCCTGTCCCACCCCCAGCAGAACCAGCAACCCGCGCCCAATCTTGCCGCAGATCTCTCCCTGCACGCTGACCTGAGCACGACTCACCCGTTGGACGACAGCACGCATATTCTCTTACGTGGTTTCCCTCCGCCATGATACCCCGGCAAAACCCTTCCCTGCCGTTGACCGTGCTCCGTGCCAGCAATTAGGATTCGTGAGGCATGTTTCTGAGCGGCTGCAATTTGATTTCCCAGGGCCGGCTCTCCTTTACACTGATTCGTGTGTGCCAGTACACTACACGGTTCCGTGGGAAATTTCGAAAGGCAGGTTCGCGATGGCCTCGGCAGATAAATTGAAAGAGATCCACGAAAAGGTAAAACAGATTATCAGCGAGCAGTTGGGCGTCGATGAAACCGAGGTCACGCCCAGCGCCTCGTTTGTCGATGACTTGGGAGCGGATTCGTTGGATCAGGTCGAACTGGTGATGGCGCTCGAAGAGGAGTTCGACCTGGAAATTTCCGATGAAGACGCCGAGAAGATGCGCAGCGTGCAGGACGCCATCGATTACATCGGCAAACACGCCAAGGTCGGCAAGTAATCACTGGTCGCCGGGTGTGCACCAAGGCCGGCTGGGCGCCCACTCTTTCGCGTTCTTTGCCAAAGGGGGGACGAGAACAAGCGGCGGCGCACTCCGGCAGCGGAGACATTCATCTTCAGAAAACTGGACTCAAGGAGAACTCATGGCAGCCGTTGAGGAAAAAGTAAAGCAGATCATTGTGGAACAACTGGGAGTGGACGAAGCCGAGGTCACATCCAATGCTTCGTTCGTGGACGACCTGGGCGCCGACTCGCTCGATACCGTCGAACTGGTCATGGCCTTTGAAGAAGCCTTCGAAATCGAGATTCCCGACGAAGACGCGGAGAAGATCCGCACCGTGCAGGATGCGGTGGACTATATCGGCAAGCACTCGAAAGGCGGAAAGTAATTGCCGCGGCGGGTCGTGATTACCGGCATCGGCCTGATCTGCGGATTGGGCAATACCACGGAAGAAACGTGGAAGAACCTGCTGGCGGGCAAGAGCGGAGTGGGGCCCATCACCCAATTCGATGCGGCGCCGTTCGCCTGTCAAATCGCCGCCGAAGTCCGGAATTTCGACCCGCTGCAGTTCATCGAGAAAAAAGAAATCAAGAAGATGGGGCGCTTCATCCACCTTGCCATGGCGGCCGCGGATGAAGCCATCCGGACGTCCGGCCTGAAAATCACTCCGGAAAACGACGAGCGGGTCGGGGTTCACATCGGCTCCGGCATCGGAGGATTCGACGTCATCGAGCGCGAACACACCGCGTTGATGGAGGGTGGGCCAAGAAAGATCTCGCCTTTCTTCATTCCTGCCTCCATCATCAACCTGGCGGCCGGGCACGTTTCCATGCGCTACGGCGCCAAGGGCCCCAATGAGGCCACGGCGACGGCCTGCACCACCAGCGCGCACTCCATCGGAGACTCGTTCCGCATCATTCAGCACAACGACGCCGACGTCATGATTGCCGGCGGCGCCGAGGCCGCCATCACGCCCATGGGCGTGGGCGGGTTCGCTGCCATGCGCGCGCTTTCCACCCGCAACGATGCGCCGGAAAAGGCCAGCCGCCCCTGGGACAGCGACCGCGATGGCTTTGTGATGGGCGAGGGCTCGGGAATTCTGATGCTGGAAGAACTGGAATTCGCCCGCCAGCGCGGAGCGAAGATCATCGCAGAAATCGTCGGCTATGGCATGAGTTCCGACGCCTACCACATGACCCAGCCTGCCCCGGAGCACGAAGGGGGCTTCCGCGTCATGCGCAATGCCCTGCGCGATGCCGGCGTCAGCCCCGATGTCGTCGGCTACGTCAACGCGCACGGCACCTCGACCCCTATCGGCGATACGCTCGAGGCTCACGCTATCCGCAACTGTTTCCAGCGCACCTTGCCGGTCAGTTCCACCAAGTCCATGACCGGCCATCTGCTGGGCGGCGCCGGAGGCCTGGAAGCGGGAATTACCGTGCTGGCGCTGCGCGATCAGATGCTGCCGCCCACCATCAACCTCGACCACCAGGATCCCGGAACCGCTGGCATGGACTTCGTCCCCAACCACGCCCGCCAGGCCGACGTGGAATACGCCATGTCAAATTCCTTCGGCTTCGGCGGCACCAACGGCGCCCTACTGTTCCGCCGCTGGACGGAATAGGCCTTTCAGGGTTGAGCAGGATGGTTCGGCGGGGAAAGTGCTTGCGCCAACCAGTCAATTCCGGGTATAGACTGGTTGCGATCTGCGAAACTTGCTCCTCCTCGCGGACTTTCATATAGACACCTGCACCGGAGGCGCGCAGTGGGCCTACTAAGGATTGTCCTCGCAGTTCTCCTTCTCTCCACCGAGGTATCCGCTCAGAACGTAGTGATCAATCCAACCGGAAATCAGAACATCGTTCAGCCAGCAAATACCAGCTTTAGCGCCAACAACTACGCCGGAATTCGCTATGTAGTCACCAGCTACAGCTGGCAGCAGTCCTTTCCGTCCGGTATAAGTGCCGGGCTGAATACTGTCACGCTTAACTGTCCAGCCGGAATTCTGGCCCCCGCGTCGGCTTACAGCCCTCCGTTCTTCCCCTCTACTGAAGTGTGGATTTCCACGGTGGGAACACCCGAAGCCGTACTGGTTACGGCTACTACCTGTCTCCCGCAGGGCGGAGCGAATGGAACAATAACGTTCACGGCGCAGCACTCCCATGGGTTGGGCTATACGATAGGTTCCGCGTCGGCTGGAATTCAGGAGGCGGTCAATGCGGCGAACTTCATCCCCAACCTTTTGCCGCCCCAGTACCTCCAGAACGGCGCTGTTGTAATACCGCCGGGAGAGTACGTGGTTAACGGGCGCATCACCATCCTCGGTACCGGCCAATCCGTCGAAGGGAATGGCGCAATCCTGACCTGCAACGTCGTTGACGCATGTTTATTCATCGGAGACTATGGCAATTCAGCCTGGACAAGCGATGTGGTAGTGGAGGGCCTGACCTTCCGCGCCGGGGTCCCGGGGGTTTTTGCAATGATTGAGGACAACGGACAGCATTCGCTCATTCGGAATATCCGGGGCGAGCCAACGAACAATAATCCGCCGCCCCCTTACCCTTACTTTGATTCCATGGTCGAAGTTGACAATGATCAAGCAGCAACGGTTGAGGGGTTGGACGGAAATTTGGCAGGAGCGGTCGGAAGTACCTATAGCTGGGCGCGTTGCGACGCGTTGTTCTGTTCAACCATGGTCACTGGCGCCAACGCGAACTCATACGCCAGCGTGATTTCGATAAAGGACTCAGACCTTGACGCCGAGTGCCTAGCTAACGGTGTGGACGTCGGTACCGGCGGCGGCGGTTCAGGGTTCGCGGCAACGGCAGTGGTGTCGTCGGCGGGCGTCGTTACCGGTGTCAACTTCACGAATCACGGCACGGGGTACACCGCTGCCTTCCCGGTCACGTTCACCTCGACGGTCGGCAGCGGGGCTTCCGCGTTTGCCGTCGTTTCCGGGGGCGCCGTTACGGGTGTGGTTGTTACTCGCGGCGGCAGCGGTTACAGCCAGACTCAGCCTCCGACGGTAAATTCGTCGGGCGGCACCGGCAACACCCTGAAAATTAAGGACAGCGTGATTCAAGCCTACCCGCAGTTCGGAATACGCTACAAGGCGTCCTACTTCAATCTCGGCCTCGTCCTAGACAATGTCTACCAAGAAATCGGAACCTGCCCCAATCCCCTTTACCCGCAACCTCCCGCGCCCACCATCCTGCAGTCGCAGGCAGGCGTAATTGCCCTGGGCTCTGAGGTTCGCAGCACGAACGGCGCAACCGGAGGGGGAAACTTCCCGCAGTTCTGTTATATCGACACCGGTCTCCAGGCCTGCAGCACAAGCGGGACGAGCTATACCTATTGGATCGTAGGCCACAGTACGGGCTACAGCAACGGCAGGACGGTGCCGCTTCTGGCAGGCTCGGTCCTGTACGACGGCAATCCAGGCAGCGCAACGATCTACTGGCCGCAAATGTGCCAGCGTGGCGGCACCACCTGCGGGACGGTGACCTACGACGTGCTGCGGGCCCAGGGCAGCATAAACGACGGGATGACGGTTCCGATCAGCCTGCCCGGGTATCCTTCCCTGACTGGATCCATCGTGACGGGCACTCTCGGAAGCTGCTCCGACAATCTGTGCTCCGTGACCGACACGTTTACCGGTATGGCGCAGCAGTACACAGTCAACTACAGCACTCTGTGGAACGACGCGCTTGCCTTCTGGCCGGGCTCCTTCGTGTTGACTGCGTCGGGCGAGAATGCAACCTGGGAGTACGGTTCCAAGCTGTACACCGATGTTCTGGCGTATAACGCCGGCCCGATCGTTTCGACCGTCCCTGGGTCTACTCGCGGACCGTCGGTGTACGCGCAGGACTGTAGCGGGGGGCCGGTGATTGGCAGTCCGCTGTGGATGTCGTGCCTGGCCGCCGAGCCGGAAGGCGGCACCAACCCCAATGACGGGCCGACGGCGCTGCAGAACGGGGTGAGGGGGACTCAATTCCCTCTCGCAAACCCCATGGGGCGCATTATCTTAGAAGGCGCTGGGCCCGAACAGCCGCAGGATTTTATCACCTTCTACGACTCCAACCAGGGAGTCAACCTGTTCTCCCAGCCCGGGCTTCGTCCTAGCTCCCAACTGAGCGATTGCGCTGTCTCAGGCGACGGCAATGCGAACACCGGCTACGGTGGCCTGGCGCTACGCTGCTATAGCACTGTCTCAAACTACATTGGCGCTCTTGCTGACGGATCGAGCTGGCTGGAACAGCTAAGCGCGTCAGCCAAGAAGTTTACGGTCCCGCTCGTGCTGTCCAACGGCACCCAAACCACAACCAACCAGTTCATCATATCCCCGGTTACGCCCGCAGCTTCCCGGACGCTTACGATTGCCGATCCCCGCGGGAACGCATTCTTCGGGCTATCGCTCGGAACGGCTGCAATCGCCGGGCCCACGTCTCAGATCTCGGCGGGGACGTGCAACTCTCTACAAACCGGCACAATCAACAACGTAACCAGTTTAGCCAACACGCTGATCGTCACTCCACAGTCGTCCCTGTTCTCCGCGAATTATCTGCATCTGACCGTTGATGCATACATAAGCTCGACGGGTATTGTAACCCTAGAGGTCTGCAATCCGACCGCGAGTAACATAACTCCGGGCGCGATTACGTTCAACGTAAGGGCGTTTTGAAAAGCGCAACCTTGTCTGTCGGCATTTTCAGAAATTCATGCCTTTTGGAGGAAATATGGTCCGCACGACAATCTCAGCGTTTCTACTGGTGACTTGCCTTGCTGCGCAGGCCGCGGATCACGGTCGCGCTCTGCGCTTGTCCGATCTGCCCATCGGCGCGCAGAATCACATTCTCGAGACCGTAATGCAGGATAGGTCGTGGACGCAGCTCGGGGAGTTGACTGCGTCCGACGCCACTACCTCTGACTACTTCGGGCTCGCCGTGGCGATCGACGGAGACACGGTCGTCGTCGGGGCGACGGGAGCTCAGGTTGGCTCCAACGCGAATCAGGGGGCGGGTTACGTGTTTGTCAAGCCCACGAGCGGCTGGCAAAACATGAGACAGGTGGCCAAGTTGACTGCCTCGGACGGAAAGACCGGGGACCGCCTCGGCGTGTCAGTAGCGGTGAGCGGAAACTTCATAGTGGTCGGAGGGTCCACTGGAGGATATCTATTCCGTAAGCCGAAGAGGGGGTGGAAATCAGGCCACGAGACGGCCAAATTAGGCTGTGGTCCGCTGGTAGCAATCAGCGGAGACACGGTAGTCTGCGGTGGGTTCGGGGCGGCGGTGTACGTCAAGCCCAAGACCGGCTGGAGGTCGGTTACGACATACGACGCATTGTTGGAGGCAACGGACCCAGGCACCTTCTTCTTTGCTCTTGCCATCGACCGGGGTGTGGTTGTGGCAGGCAACTACGAATACAACAATTCCCAAGGGGCGGCGTATGTGTTCGTGAAGCCGAAACGAGGTTGGAATGTTTCCTCCAACGTTCGGCGCATACAGTTCCAAACCGCGAGGTTGACCGCCTCTGACGGCGTATTCTCTGACCGCTTCGGGTGGTCGGCTGCAATTCGCGGTGACGCAGTAGCGGTGGGGGCTCCGCAGCATAACCCCTATGGTTGTCATTGCGGCGCCGCTTACGTGTTCGTCAAACCAGTCGGCGGCTGGAAAGACATGACGCAGACTGCGGAATTGACCGACACGAACCTTCAGTACGCCAGCGATATAGGTTCTTCGGCCGCCGTCCAAGGGCGCACTCTGGTAGCCGGCGCCGTTGACGGCGGCAATGCAGACTTTCAGGGTTCGGCCTTCATTTTCATTGAGCCACCGGGCGGCTGGGTGGATACGACCACGCCGGATGCGACGCTGATGGCCTCCGATGGCCAACAAGGCGACCACTTTGGCGTCTCTGCCGGAATCAGCGGCAACACCATTCTGATCGGCTCAGCGCGGGCATTCGTCAATTTAACCGGCGCCGCCTACGTCTTCGGCCCGTAGGGTCATTCTACCCAAGATCTCTTCGCTCCAGCTCGGCGCGGGTTTGGCGGTGACCTCCGTCCCGCCGTCGGTCACCCCCGGTAACCACACTTTTGTACCTGTTTATTGTCCTTTTTCGCCTTTGCCAATGCCCCAAACCCCACGCCAGAATAGAAGTTCGCAACACGAATCGGCCAAGACTATGGATAGAGCCCCAGCAGTTGCTGTCTCCCCGATCCCCACCAGCAGAAAGGCTTCGGCCCGGGTTGCCCTGGTCGACCTCAAAGACCCCGCCCGCTCCCTTCTCGCCGAGTGTTTCCGGCAGTTTGGAGTGGAAACCAAGACCATGGACGGCGATGCCGCCACCCGCCTGCAGAAAGAGAAGTTTGAGGCCTGCGTGGTGAAAATGGCCCCGGCGGCTCAGCCGGTCATGGAGTCGGCGCGGACATCAGCCTCCAACAGCCGGATTGTCCTGTTTGCGGTTGGCGGCACGGCGCAAGAGGCGCTGCGTTACTCCAAGTATGGCATCAACGCTATTTTCCATGAGCCGCTGGAACGTCCTTCCGTCCTCAAGCTGGTACGCGCCACCCAGCCGCTGGTGCTGCACGAACTGCGCCGCTATGTGCGGATTCCGGTGATCACCGAAATTTCCCTGGCCGTCAACGACAGCGGGAAAATGACCGCGACCAGCATCGAAATCAGCTGCGGGGGCATGTCCATGCGCACCGCGCACGATGTCGCAAGCGGCCAGGCGGTCGAAATCTCGTTCTCATTGCTGACCTTGCCAAAGGTGCACGTTCGCGGCACCGTGACCTGGAAAAATCCCGGCAACAAGGCCTTCGGCGTCCGCTTTGACAACACCGACGATCGGCGGCTCAAAATCAAAGAGTGGATCGACGCCTACATCGAAGGCTAACTCGGATCTCAGCCTGCGATTTGAAAGGGCGTGGCTTTCAGCCGCGCCGTTAAGTCGTTGAAAATGCGCCCTCGCTTCTGCCTCTGAAGGCTGCGAATGTTCGACAATTCACCCACGAACTGTGGCTGAATTGCCACAGTCACGTTTTCCAGCCAGACTGTAAACTATTCACCAGAACCCAGATACATAACGCTTCTGAAGCAAGAGCAAACAATCCGCGCTGCGGTGGAATGTTCTGGCATCGGCTTGCACAGCGGAGCTCCGGTTGAGTTGCGCATCCTGCCTGCGCCGGCGGGTTCGGGCATCGTCTTCCGCCGCGTCGATCTGGATGGTTTTGAAGTCGAGGCCAGCAGCCGCAACGTCGCCCGCGTCAGCTATGCCACCAGCCTGATGAAGAGGGGTGTCCTGATTTCCACCACCGAGCACCTGCTCTCCGCGTTCATTGGAACCGGTATCGACAATGCGATTGTTGAACTCGACAATCTCGAACTCCCCATCCTGGACGGCAGCGCGCAGCCTTTTGTTGAACTGATCGAGAAAGCCGGCATTCGCAAGCAGCGGCGCACGCGCAGCTATCTGCGAATTCGCCGGGAGCTGGAACTTCGGGAGGGCGATAAGTTCATCGCCATTTATCCGGCGGAGGGATACTCGGTCGAGTATTCGATCAACTTTCCGCACCCGCTCATTGGGAGGGAAACCTTCAGCCTCGACCTCAGCAACGGCAGTTACTTTACCGAGATTGCGCCGGCCAGAACTTTCGGATTTCTGCATGAGGCCGACGCCATGCGCAGGCAAGGGCTGATTCGCGGCGCGTCGTCGGACAATGCCATCGTGTTGACGCGGGACGGCATCATGAATCCGCCGCTGCGTTTTGCGGACGAGTTTGTGCGACACAAAGTGCTCGATTTGATCGGGGACCTGGCGCTCGTAGGGAAACAGATTCTCGGAACGGTTGTGGCGGACCGTGCCGGACACGCCATGCACACTGCTTTAGTTTCGCGTCTGCTGCGCGACCACACGTTGTGGGAGGAAACTCCGCTCGACGAAGCAGTCCCTCCCCGGACAGTGTCCTTCGAGGCTGAGCAACACGCGTGAGACGGAACGACCGCTTTAGAAGCTGTCCAAGGACTCTGAGTTTCAGCGCTGCGTCAGCTGCTCTGCTTGCCGCTGCGCGCTTTGGTGCCCGAGTGAGCTTTCTACCTGATCGATGACCTCAATCCGCGGGCTGAGGCGTGGTGTCGTTGGGATCCCACAGGAATGACTCCTGCATCAGCCGCTCCAGTTCCGCTCGCGCGCTGGCCGTAAGCTGTGAAGCGAACTCCTTGGTGGCCTTCTGGCGCTCCGGGGTAAGGTTCGCAATCCGGACATCCAAAAGAGGCGCGTCGTCCTCAAGCAGGCGAACCAATCGCTGGGCGCGGTCGATTTTGTTGTAGATAGTCAGCATTCAGCCTCCGTGATAGCGGTTCTGCGACCGCTGTATCCCGTTGCTATACGGAATCGCCAGAGCCCATCCCGAAGGGCATCATCCCGGCGTACTTCAGCCGAGTGCGAGACCTCGCGAGGATCTCCCGGTCACTTCGGACTTGCGCGGAGAGTCTTGCCCTGCTGGTCAAACTACCCCCATTACAGCTTGACTGGGAGTGGCAGACCCGGACAAGTCTCAAGCTGGATACCGGGTACTCCGGATTGAGCTGGAAACTTCCAACTGAAAACCGGAAACTGTTATTGGTGCGCAAAACTGTCTATCTATCGCTGGGCTCCAACGTCGGCGATCGCAGCGCCAATCTCCACACCGCCATTGACCATCTGCGCACGCTCGGCGATGTGGCCGCAGTCTCTTCCTTCTACGAAACCGAACCAGTTGAGTTGACGGCGCAACCCTGGTTTCTGAACTGCGCCGTCAAGCTGGAAACGGAGAAGATGCCGAGGCAGCTGCTTGCCGCCATTCTCGCCATCGAGCAAAAGATGGGCCGGCGGCGCACGCTGAAAAAAGGCCCGCGCATCATCGACCTGGACATCCTCTTATTTGGGTCTTCGGTGATTGAGATGAAAGGCCTGATCATCCCGCACCCGGCGATGCACGAGCGGCGTTTCGTGCTGGATCCGCTGACGGAAATTGCGCCCGACGTGCTCCATCCCGTAGTCAAGCAGACCATTCGCGAACTGCGGGGCGCTCTACCGCCGGGCCAGGTGGTCAGGAAAATCGGCCAGACTCAGTCGCCGATGTAGGCGGGGGCGTCCCTGCCCTTGCGGGATCGAGGGAGCAGGCCGGAGCAATGAATGTGGAACTTTGAACGACGACAGTTCGCTACAGGCTGGGGAGTGGGGATGGGGGGCGAACCGGGACTTGTGAAGCCTACTGCGAAATTGAACTGGCTACGGAAGAGAAGACGTTGTTGGCGTTTGAGCCGATCAACCGAACCGTGCCAATGACAATCACCAGAACAACGGCCAGCATCACCGCGTACTCGGCGATGTCCTGACCTTGCTCATCCAACCAGAGCTGCCTCACCCACTTTGCCACAAACCCTCCTTGGCCAGCGCTCCCTTCCCTAAGCGACGAAAAGGGCTGATCGCTGATAGTCAAAAGTCTAGGTCACAGGCAAGTGCGGGACAATAGGCAGCAGGTGCTGTCAACTAGCACGAAAGTGCTACGTCGTTCAACCGATCGTCTTCAGGGGCAAGGATTGATTCACTGCAAAAAGCGCCAATTCCAGCCGGGTGGATACCCCCAGCTTGTCGAAAATGTTGCTCAGGTGATGTTTCACCGTATCTTCGCTGATCTTGAAATACACCGCAATTTCCTTGTTGGCATACCCGGCAACCACGGCAGAAACAATTTCAAGCTCTCGTGGGGTCAGGCCGAATTTCTTCTGTTTTGCTTCCTCTCCGCTGGATTGCACCAGAGTGCGGAGATACTGAACCAGGTTGGAAACGCTTTCCCGGCCCACCCAGTATTCGCCGGACATCACACTGTGAATCGCCTTGAGCAAGAGTTGGGTGGCTGAGTCTTTCAGCACAACGCCGCGCGCTCCCAGTTGCAGCGCCTCTACGATCTGGGCTTTTTCGGCGGCCGCGGTAAGAAGAATGACGCGCACCCCGGCCGAGGCGCCTCCGGAACTCAGTTCCCGCAGCGCCTCCAGGCCGGGGTGGCGGGGCATCGCCAGATCCAAAAGCAAAATATCGGGCTTAAGGGTGCGGGCGAGTTTGACCGCCTCGGCCCCATCGCAGGCTTCTCCAATCACTTTCAGGTCTGACTCGGTTTCTAGAAGCCGGCGCAAACCATCGCGAAAAATCGGATGGTCATCGGCAATCACGATTCGTACGGTTTGTGACCTTCGATTATCCATAGGCTGCTTCCCGCTGCTGCGGAATGGTGACTTCCAAACGTGACCCTTGGCCCGGATTTGATTCTATCGTGAGTTCCCCTTCAATCAAACGGACCCGTTCCTTGATGACCAACGGCCCCTTGCCGATCGCGTCCAACTCCGGTTGAGAAAGCCTGCCCGAAAACGGGAACCCACTTCCGTCGTCTTCGACCACCAGCTTCCAACGGCCGTCCTGCGCCCCGAAGCGGATCAGAACCTGCTTCGCCCGGCTATGCTTGCGCACATTGACCAGGGCCTCCTGCACAATGCGGGCAATCTCCCGGCACACCTGCTGGGGCATCTCGAATTCCTCCAGTTCCGACAGAAACCGGGCCGCGATGCCGGTTTCTCTCTGAAATCGTTCGACGGTGTCCATCAGGAGTCCAAGAAGCCGTTTGGAATCCACATCCAGGGTCTTCATTTGCTGCATGAGTTCGCGCAGTTTGAGAACTTCTTCCCGAAGCAGCGCCTGTATCCTTCCCAACTCGGAGGTTACCAGTTCCGGCTTGCTGGCCGACTGGCGCCGCAGCACGTCCACCTGCATCTCCACCGCAATCAAAGACTGCACCGCGCCATCGTGCAATTCGCGGGCGAAGCGGGCCCTTTCCACGGCCCCGGCCCGCAATCGCAAACGCCGCAGGAGCAGTACATTATGTACGGCAGGGCCGGTCTGCCGCACCAGTTCCTGCAGAAAATGTAATCCCTCCTCCGTACTCACGGTCAGTGTGGGATCCAGCAAGAAAATGCGGCCGGACCACTCCCGCCCAAACACAAACGAGGCGATGACTGCACTGTCGAACTCGTGTTTTCTAGCCAGGCGCTGAAAAAATTCCGCGTTCGCAGGACTGATCCTCCCCCCCGCCTCGTCCAGACCGGCCAGGACGAATGGATGGTCCGGCCCGGACCGCTGGGCATAGCAGACCGCTGCGGGTAATTCCCCCAGATAGGTTTTCTCATCGCTCGGGGACGGCTCAATCCAGCGAAACGGCATCCCGGTTTTGGTCTGTTTTACTTCTCCCAGGAACATGCGCCGGCTATGCCCCTCCTGGGAGGCGATCAGCAGACTCTTGCCTCCGTAGGTCGAGAGGACCTCGCCCGCGATTTCCTGCAAGGTTCCGGTGACTCCGGTTTCCACTCGGGCCTTCCCGACCGCGCGCGCAATGACCGCCATCTCGGCGCGCAACTGTTTTTGTTGCTCAGCCAGGAATCCGAGCAGAAAGCCCAGCACCAACAGGTAAATGGAGCGCATGAACAGCCGCTTCGGCTCGAAATCGGCAATGTCAATCTGCAGCAGTGGCAGATGGTGCGCCGCAAACACACGATCCAGCCAGCGGGCCATCCCCAGGTGAAAGCTGATGCTTTCGAGCCAGAGCAGGAGCACCGCCGTGGCGGCCGTGCCGGCCGTTTCCCACAGTCCCCAGCGGTATGCCGCCGCCGCCAGCACGAAAACAAAGAACAGGAAAAATGGATTGCTGGGACCGGCCGCAAAGACCGAGATCAGCGCCGGCCAGAGAATGTCGGCGCTGTGCACCAACAGACGGAATGAGGGCGTCGACTGTTGCCGCCGCCGCAAGAAAATGATGATGTTGAGGCCCTGCGCAATATAGAAGGCCAGCAGACCATACGCCCAGAGCGAATACCGGATTTCCCCCGGATCCATCCAGACGGTGACCAGGGCAGAAATCGCCAGAAAAACCCGGGCGCTGGCCAGCCACCGCTCGGTGCGGCGGATTTCGCCAGGCCCCATGGGGACCCGCAGTCTCGAAAGGAAACGGTCTCGAATCGCTCGAAACAGCAATCGACCAGACCTGCCAAATAGAAGTTGCCTTGCATATTATGGGTAAAGCTGGCCTTAGAGCAAGCGGCGAGTCCTCCCTCTGCCGCCCTCTGCCGCCGCAATCCAGCCCTCGCGAGCCTTCCTCCCGA
The DNA here is from genome assembly GCA_963715675.1 of uncultured Acidobacteriota bacterium. Taxonomy (GTDB): domain Bacteria; phylum Acidobacteriota; class Terriglobia; order Terriglobales; family Acidobacteriaceae; genus DASVWZ01. The sequence goes on along the minus strand of OY970265.1, from coordinate 3,707,743 downwards.
TTACCGAAGTAACTTTCCCTGCTTCACTTTCTGCCTAAGAATGAGAATGTGAACCTCTCCCGGAGTTCTCGCTCGTGGATCTTCGCCGTCCTGGCGCTGCTGGGCGCGCAGGCAGGGGCGTCCCTTACCCTGAGGCGCGGTTTTGCTCTGGTAGTTCTTAGCGACCTCACTCAGTTCATCCTGCTGGTTTCCGCAACCGCCGCCCTGGCTTATAACGCCGCCAAGGCCCGCGGACGCACGCGCCTGTTCTGGGCTCTGATGACGCTGGGGGTCGGGTTCTGGCTCGCCTATCAGGGTCTTTGGTCTTACTTTGAGGTCTATTTGCGCAGGGAGGTGCCCGATCCTTTCGGTGGAGATGTGGTTCTTTTCCTGCACCTGGTGCCCATGATGGCCGCGCTGGCCGTGCAGCCTCATCGCGAGCAATCCGATGAACCCTCCCGGACCGGTTCCTTGGACTTCGCCTTGCTGGGAATCTGGTGGGTTTACCTTTACCTGCTCACCGTGATCCCTTGGCAATACATTTTTCACCAGGTCGCTATCTACGACGACAGCTTTAATATTCTCTATCTTACGGAAAAGATCGTTTTCCTCGCCGGCCTGGTGTTGCTCTGGATGCGCGCGCCGGGGCGGTGGAGAACGATGTACGCTCACTGGTTCGCAGCCAGCCTCCTCTACGCCTCCAGTTCCTATCTGGCCAACTGGGCCATTTCGAGGCACGTGTATTTTTCTGGCAGCATCTACGACGTTCCCCTGGCAGCTTCTATGGCGTGGGTGACAATCACCGCTGTCATCTCCGTTCATGCTCCGGCCCAGAAGCTGCTGAAAGACCGATCTGCGACTCAGGCAATCTGGATTGCCCGCCTTGCCATGGTCTGCATCCTCTCCTTGCCCGCGTTTGCGATTTGGGACGTGTTCAACCACGCGATGCCACAACCGGTGCGCACCTTCCGCCTGGTGGTCACTCTGGCCACCATGCTGGTCATGTGCGTCCTGGTATTCTTTCGGCAATCCCTGATGGATCACGAATTGCTCCGCTTGCTCACCACATCCCGCGAGTCCCTGGAAAATCTCAGGCGCGTTCAAACCCAGCTGGTGCAATCGGAAAAACTGGCGGCTCTGGGCCAGTTGGTGGGCGGGGCCGCGCATGAACTCAATAACCCGCTGGCCGCCATGATGGGATACACCGACCTGCTTTCGTCAACTCCGCTGAGCACCGAGCAGCGAGCGCTCTCCCAAAAAATCGAGCAGCAGGTTCGCCGCACCCGCACTCTGGTTGCCAGCCTGCTGAGTTTTGCCAAGCAACTTCCCACCGAAAAGACGCTTCTGGATGTAAATCCGCTGGTGCAGACCGCGGTGAAGCTCTGCCCGCCGCAATTCCGCAGCGCGCACATCACGGTGCGGACCGAACTGGCCCCCGGCCTCCCCAAGGTGCTGGGCGACTCCAACCAACTCCTCCAGGTTTGCGTGCATATTTCCAACAACGCCTTGCACGCCATGGCGGAAAAGGGCGGCACTTTGACCGTCAGCACGCAATTGGAAGAAGACACGGTCGTCGTGGAGTTTTCCGATGAAGGCCCCGGAATCAAAGAACCGGAGCGCGTCTTCGATCCCTTCTACACCACTCGCCCCGTGGGCCAGGGCATGGGACTAGGCTTGAGCGCCTGCTACGGCATTATTCAGGACCACCAAGGACGTATCTTGTGCCAGAACCGGCCTCGCGGCGGCGCTACCTTCCGCATCGAACTGCCCTCGGCCAACAGCGCCTCCTCGGACCACCGGCTGCAGAACGCAACCGCCTCCGTCTGATTGCGGTTTCCCGACTTCACTACCCCGCCAAGTCCACGGTTTGCTTCAACTGACCGCATGCGGCAAAAATATCCCGCCCGCGCGGACGCCGAATGAACGCTGGAACTCCGGCGGCGATCAGCACCTGCTGAAATCTTTCCACGCGACCGTTCTCCGGCATACGAAAATCGATTCCCGGCCCGGGATTCCACGCAATCAGATTGACCTTGGCGCGCATTCCTCGAATCAACTCAGCAAGTTCGCTGGCCTCTGCGGCCGAGTCATTCACTCCGCCCAACAAAACATATTCAAACGTGAGCCGCTCTCGCGCCCGCAAAGGAAATTCACGCGCCGCCGCCAATAGCTTTTCGAGATTCCATTTGCGATTGATGGGCATGAGCTGGCTTCTCAGCGCATCGTTCGGCGCGTTGAGCGAAATCGCCAGCTTCGGCCGCACCGGCTCTGCGCCAAAGTCCGTCAGCCTGGGCACGATCCCCGCAGTCGATACCGTCATCCGCGACTCCGGAATCCTCACGCCCTCAACCAGAAGCCGCACTGCGTCCATCAGGTTGTCATAATTCAGGAACGGCTCGCCCATGCCCATGAACACGACATTTACCCGCTCCTGCGGCGGATTCACCTGCTGATCCTTCAGCACCGCGCAAACCTGGCCGATAATTTCTCCAGCGCTCAGGTTGCGCTTCACTCCCAGCAGCGCCGTCAGACAAAACCGGCAATCCACGGCGCACCCAACCTGGCTGGAAACGCATATCGTGGCGCGATCAAATTTTCGCGCCGCTGCCCGCTCCACATCGTCGCCCGCCTCGCTGCCGTCGCCTGCTTCCCCGTCATCCCCCTCGGGCATCCACACCGTCTCCACCGTCTGTCCGTCTGCCAATCCCAGCAGGTATCGGACGGTTCCATCGCTTGACGCAAACTTTTTCTCGATTCGCGGCAGACCTACGACGAATCCCTTCCCGCTCAGGCGCTGCCGCAACTCCCGCGCGAACGTGGAGATTTCCTCCATCTCCGCCACCCGGTCCTGATAGATCGCTTCAAACAACTGGCGGCCCCGGTAGGAGGGTTCCTCGAACTCCTCCAGCAGGTCTGTAAGTTGCTGAAGACTAAGGCCTAACAATGCGAATTCTTTTTCACTCGTCATGCATCTAACATTCGATTGTACGGGAACGCCCGGCTGTCGCCGGATGTTCTTCGCCAGAGCGGAACCCGCGAATATAAGTGCATTGTTTTGTGTGACTTATAGTACGCTCACACAGTTTCTCTCTGGTGTGTAACAATAATCAGACACAAAGCAGCAGCGAATATCTTCCTCCGGGCCCTTTGGGGGATTGAATTATGGTCGAAGAACTCCGCAACATTCATCGCGAAGTTTTACCCAACGGGCTCACCGTTATCACCGAGGAGATGGAGCACATCCGTTCCGTCTGCATCGGGATCTGGGTCAAGTCCGGATCGCGCGATGAAGAAGCTCAATGGAATGGAATCTCTCATTTCATCGAGCACATGGTTTTCAAGGGGACCAAGCACCGCTCGGCCGAGGACATTGCCCGCCAGGTCGACTCCATCGGCGGCAACATGGACGCTTTCACCGCCAAGGAATGCATCTGCTTCAACGTCAAATTGCTCGACGAGCATCTCCCCATCGCCATGGATGTACTCAGCGACCTGGTGCTCAATCCGGTGTTCGATGTCCAGGACATCACCCGCGAGCGCGGCGTCATCCTCGAAGAAATCAAGATGGATGAAGACAGCCCCGATTACCTGGTGCACGAAATCTTCACCCAGAACTTCTGGAAAGATCATCCGCTCGGCAAGCCGATCCTCGGAACCCGGGACACAGTAAAGAAGTTCGAACGTGACCCGGTTGTCGGCTTCTATGGGCAGCGATTCGCTCCCGGCAATCTGATCATCTGCGCCGCCGGTCATCTGAAGCACAAGGAATTCGTCAGCCTTGCGGCCAAGCACTTCGAGCACATGCAGCCCGCCAAGAACGGTCTGCACAGCTCGACGCCCAAGGTCGTGCCCCGCATTATCATGCGCAACAAGAAAGCGCTGGAGCAGGTGCAGATCTGCGTCGGCGTGCCGTCGCACCCGATCGCTCACCAACGGCGCCACGCGTCGTACATTCTGAACACGCTTCTGGGCGGCGGAATGAGTTCCCGTCTTTTTCAGAACATTCGCGAGCGCCAGGGATTGGCCTACGCCATTTACAGCGATCTGAACCCCTATCGCGACACCGGCTGCCTCTCGGTGTACGCCGGCACTTCCCGCGAGTCCGCCGCCAAGGTGGTGCAGTGCATCGTCACCGAGTTCCGCAATCTCAAGTCGCAGGATGTTCCAGAAGAGGAACTTCGCCGCTGCAAAGATCAGCTTAAAGGCAGCCTGATGTTGTCGCTGGAATCCTCGACCGCCCGCATGTCCAACCTGGCGCGGCAGGAGATGTATTTCGACCGCTTCTACACCATGGACGAACTCTTGCAGAAGATCGAAGCGGTCAAGGCCGAAGATATTCGCGAGCTGGCCAACGAATTCTTCCACACTGAATCCATCGCCGTCACCGTCCTCGGCAACCTCAACGGCCTGAAACTCACGCGCGAACAATTGGCCTGCTAGGGACCGTGTGGCGCGGGCATTCCTGTCCACCGCTTTGGACTTTGTTGGAAGCAGGAAACACCGATGGGTACCCCGCTCTTTCGCGTTCTTTGCAAGGGTGGGATTCTACGAAAGTCGAACCCCTTGGTTGAGGCGGGCGGCCTGGTGCTATCCTGAGCCTGACTTCCCATGACGATCATCGATCCAAATCTTCCTCTGCCCGAGATTGCCGGGCGGAAGACGATGGGGCGGCTGCTGTTCGGCGTGCTCGTCCTGATATCCGCCGCCGTCGGCGCGGCTGCCGGGCTGCTGTTCGTCTACTCCACCGGCCTGCCGCAAGTCGATCAACTGGAGCACTATCGTCCCAGTTCCATCACCGAACTTTACGACGACCAGAACCGCATCATCGGCTCGTTTGCGCTGCAGCGCCGCGTCGTGGTCGATTACAAAGATTTTCCGCCGGTGCTGCGCGATGCCCTCATCTCCATCGAAGACAAGGATTTCTACCGGCACTGGGGCATCAACGTATGGCGCATTGCCGGAGCGGCGTATCGCGACATCGAGTCCGGCGGCAAGGTGCAGGGGGCGTCCACGCTCACCATGCAACTGGCGCGCAATCTCTTCCTTTCGCCCGATCGCTCGTTCCATCGCAAAATTGAAGAAGCGCTGCTGGCCATTCAAATCGAGCGCCGCTTCACCAAAGAACAGATTTTCACTCTGTACGCCAACCAGATTTTTCTCGGCCACGGGGCGTACGGATTTGAAGCCGCTTCCGAGTACTACTTCAGCAAACCTGCGAAGCAGTTAACGCTCGAAGAGGCCGCGGTGCTCGCCGGACTCCCCAAGGCGCCGGGACTGTATTCGCCGATCAACCATCCCGACCGCGCCTTGCGCCGCCGCAACCTGGTGATCAACTCCATGCTGGAAGACGGCAAGATCACCGCCGCGCAGGCGAACCAGGCGCGGAGCTTGCCCATTCAGCTCAAGCTGCAACACGACCTCAATTCGCTGGCGCCGTATTTTGTCGAAGACATTCGCCGCTATCTCGAAAACCGCTACGGCAGTGACCAGGTGCATCAGGGCGGGCTGCGTGTGTATACCTCGCTCGACATGGACCTGCAGCGCGTGGCCAACCAGGCTGTGCTGGACGGATTAGCCGCCTACGAACGCCGCCACGGATGGAAAGATCACCTGGAAAATGTGCTGGGCGAGGATGCGACCTTGGCGGAGTACCAGCATCCCGACTGGGACGACGCACCCGAGACCGGCCACTACTTTCATGCTCTGGTGACGGCGGTTGCGCCCGCATCGGCGACCGTCAAGTTCGGGCGCATCACCGCAACGGTTGCGCAATCCGACGCGGCCTGGACTGGACACAAGATTCAGGACATCCTCAAGCCGGGCGACCTCGCCTATGTCAAGATCCTGAGCCTTAGCCCGGACGGAGTCGCGCGCGTCAGCCTGGAACAGGACTCCGGCGCGCAAGGGGCGCTGATCGCCATCGACAATGCGACCGGCGAGATCAAAGCCATGGTGGGCGGCCGCGACTTCGAGGAATCAAAGTTCAACCGGGCCACCCAGGCATTGCGCCAGGTCGGCTCGTCGTTCAAGCCCTACGTCTACACCGCCGCCATCGACCAGGGGGCGACCCCCGACGACACCATCGTCGACGCTCCCGTCACGTTCGAAACCGCTTCCGGCCCGTACACCCCGCATAATTACGACGAAAAATTTGAAGGTACGATCACTCTGCGCCGGGCGCTGGCGCAGTCACGCAATATCCCTGCGCTCAAGCTCGCGGACAGCGTCGGCATCAAGACGGTCATTGACTACGCTCGCCGCTTCGGCATCACGTCCACTCTTCCGCCTTACCTTCCGGTGGCGCTGGGCGCGGCGGAGGTGACGTTGTTCGAGCAGACCTCCGCTTTCAGCGTTTTTCCGAATGACGGGGTTCGCGTGATGCCGCGCTACATCAAGAAAGTGGAGGATTACGAAGGCCGCGTGCTGGAAGAGGATTACCCCGAGGTGAAAGACGTCATCAGTGCGCGCACCGCCCGCACCATGACCTCGATGCTGCGGGAAGTTGTGCTGCACGGCACCGCCATTGCCGCGGCGGGCATGAAGTATCCGATTGCGGGAAAAACCGGCACCACCAACGATTTTACCGACGCCTGGTTCATCGGCTTTTCGCCCGCGACCACAACCGGAGTGTGGATCGGCTACGACGAAAAGAAATCCCTGGGAGCGAAGGAGAGCGGAGCCCGCGCCGCGCTTCCCGTGTGGATGGATTTCATGAAAGCTGTACTCGCTGGAAAAGATCCGGGGGAGTTCGAGTTCGTGCCGGAATTACCTCCGAGCCCGCTGGCCAAGAGAGTCGACACTCCGGATACTGCGCCCGCGGAAGAGGAAGCCCACTAAGCTGGGTGAGCACATTGCAAGCAGCCAACTCCAGTGATGCCAACAAAAAGCCCGCCGGTCCACCGGCGGGCTGAGGCTCCACAACAATCAGATTTCACAAAAGGAGGATTGCTATGCACAAATTAGCACCCAGCACTTGGCTAGGATGTGACCGGCATCACACGAAAGCAACTAAAGTGCGGGTTGCGGGCGGCTTTGGCTATGGCTTTTGCTCGGCCTCCAGTTTCTTCTTGGCCAGGGAACGGACGTAGTTCACCAGGTCCCAGCCTTCTTCCGCCTTCAGGCGCGGCCCCTCGGGGGGCATGTCCTGATGGCCGTTCTTGATGACGTAGAAGATCTCGCCGTCGCTGTGGTCTTTCAGCGTTTCAGGATCAGTGAAATCAACGATTTGCAGCTTCATGTCCTGGGCAACGTCGCCCTTTCCGGCGCCGTCCTTGCCGTGACACATGGCGCAGTCGAGGGTCCACCATTTCTTGGCTCGGGCCACCGACTCGGACGAGAACTTGACGGGATTAGTCTGACGGGCGGCTTCCGCCGGGATCGCGGCGTAAACAGACGGCTTTTGAGGCGGCGGGCTCTGCGGCGGTGGTTGGCTCTGTTGAGCGGAAACCGACAACGCTGACAGCAGCAATACGGGAAGAACCAGTGCAAGTCTGGACACGGGCACGCCCTCTTTTCTTTCGGTCAAGGTGCTTTCGCTGAAATTGTAGCACCGAAGGTGCCGCGATCGCTGTGTCGGAAAAGATACGTACGTGATCGAATTCCAGAACGAATATACGGACGGGAACCGGCCAGCCAGCTTACTCCGAGGCCTTCGCCGGCACTGGCATACCCAGTTCCTGCATGACCATTTGCAGATCTTTCCAGGCTTCTTTCTTCTGGCGCGGATCGCGCAGTAGAAATGCCGGGTGGTACGTGACTGCCAGCCGGGTCTCGCGGAAGTCATACCAGTGGCCGCGTAGCTCCGACATCGGCGCATTGATCGCCAACAGGGTTTTTGCGGCCACAGCGCCCAACGCGACGACAACTTTCGGCTGGATCGCCGCGATTTGCCTCATCAGGAAAGGTGAACAGGTGTCGCACTCATCGCGCTCGGGCGTGCGGTTGCCCGGCGGACGGCACTTGATAATGTTCGCGATGTAAACGTCTTCGCGGCGAATGCCCATGGCCTTGATCATGTTATTGAGCAATTGGCCGGCGCGGCCCACAAACGGTTCGCCTTGCTGATCTTCATCGGCGCCAGGAGCTTCGCCAATGAACATCAGCGCGGCCTTGGGATTGCCCACGCCAAACACGATCTGCTTGCGTCCTTGCTTGTGCAGACGGCAGCGGGTGCAGTCGCCAATGTCCTCGCGGATAAGACGCAACGCTTTCGCCGGGCCGGGGACCGCAGCTTCGGATCTGGGCGCGGCAAACATGTCTTCTTCGACGGCAACTGCGGTGACGGCTTTGGCGGTTCGCGTCATTTCCTCTCGCTGTTCTGGTTGGGGTTGGGAGATTGCTTCGGGATTTTCGGCTGCGCCGGGCTCGGCAGTTCCGCGCCGGTAAAAGTCGTAGATGCCCAGCTCATGATAGAAGCGAACGCGCTCGGCAAGGGCACGCTTCAGTTGCGGGTCGAGGGAGCGGGGCATGGATAGGTCAGTTTAGCTGACACTGCCCTGTGCGGCAACGGCGCGGCCCCTTACAGTGGTTTTTTGCGCTTGGCTACACGTGCATCGGCGGGGACTATAATTCTTGATCATGAAAGGAGCGGCTCTTTTTGCATTCCTAGTCTGCGCACTGCTGCAAGCACAAGACCAGTCGGCCTGCCTCGGACCGAGACAGCCCACCCCTGCGACCGGGTGCGGCTCGGTTGAGACTAAGCGGGAGGTCCGAGTCCATGTGGTGAAACTCGACGCCGGCTCTGCGAGTTTTAGCGGCGGCTACTCGACCTTGGGCTCTTCCGTAACTCCTCAGATGTTGGCGGACACCGTCAATCAAGTTGAGCAGCACCAGTACCGCACCTGTGACATGGGACGCGAGATCATGGAGAGGGTCCGGGAGTCGTTTCAGCGGATGGGATACTTCTGCGTGGACGTCGAGCCGATAGCGGCACAACAGGATGAAAAGAATCATTTCAAGGTCGGAATTCGATCTCACCCGGGCGAGCAATACAGGCTAAAGGACGTCACATTCTCAGGTGCGACTTTGCTGTCAAACGAAGAGCTGCGGTCGACCTTTCGACTGAAGCCAAACTCTCTATTTGACACTGTCGCGGTTGCGCGAGGATTGGAAGCGCTGCGTGGCGCTTATGCCAAGAAGGGCAATACAACCATGACCGCGCTCCCGTCGGTGACCTTGGACGAAAAGAGCAAGACAATCGCGCTCGAAATAAGCATCCATGAAGGAGCCACCTTGCAGTAGGGACAGGGCGCGCCGATCCGCTTCGGCAGGGCTCAGGCTGAATCCCACTTCTCGCACCGAGCGCGCGAGAAGTGGGCTGGGTTCTGTTGCAAGGCTAATAGTCAAGCGTTACGCTGGTGGGCGTTGTTTTTGCACGATAGTTGCACCATGGTTTTGTGCTGCCCTTGGTGACCCAGTACTCGGCGGTCCAACCCGGGTCGGTGATCTGTTTGAAGTTATAGTCGTATAAAGCTACTTTAGTGAATTTTATGGAGTGATTCGGCGGGAAGTCGCTGCATTTGGAAATGCTATAGACCTCCAAGACGCCAGACTGTGCCCAGTCGAAGATCTGCCCTTCGCTGGGCGTATTGCTCAAGGTTGTGCTCTTACCGGTGGTCACGTCCTTGGTGGTGATATCCCATTGCGGACAATTCTTATTCCCGGCTTTGCATGCGCCCTTGATGGTGCCCAGGATTTTGTCGCCGGGAAGAACAGTCACCGGGGTACTGTAATTGGCTGTGCCGCTCGGACAGCAGTTCCAGCTTGCGATATTCCATGGGCCAACTCCTTCCTGGCCATCATTCCATCCCAACACGGGCTGGATAATGGTCTGAGTGTTCTCTTTGTCCATAAAGCCGGGGAAGAAGTATAAGGTCTGGCCGTCGTTGGTCTTAGGCGTCGGCGGGACTGGCCAATTGGCGGTAATCTTGCCATAAGAACTGCTCGCCGAAACCTGTCCGGCCTCAATCCAAGTCCAGCTTATAAACAGAGGCCCGAAGCCAGCCGAGCCTTCGACCAGCTCTCCAATGGCTGTGTAGCGCGGAAAACCACAAAACGGAGCATCTGCTTCCTCGGTTCCATCTTTGAAGCGGATGCGGCCATCGCCGAGCAAGGTCTCGCCGGCTTTGATCTCGCGTACACACGAGGGATGAAAGTAACCGAACGGCGTGATCACATAGTCGGACGGCACGCTGGCGGGACGATTCAGTCCTGCCGCCATCTGCCCATACGACACGCCCCCAGACATCACGAGAACCAATATGGTGCATAAGAACCACTTCGTTGTATTCACTCTTGCCTCCTGTTGGTGCAGTCTAAGAAAAAACCTGAAATGTTGAACGCTATCCAACCGACCAAACACCCTTCCCGTCTCCCGGCGGACCCCTGGCGGGCATGGCTGCCCGCCGCCGGAGTTCTGCCGCAAGGCTAATAGTCCAACGTTGCGGTGGTGGGTGTGGTGGTCACGTGGTATTTGCACCAGGGATCGGTGGTGCCCTTCTTGACGAAATACATGGGAGACCAGCCCGGGTTTGCGATTTTCTTTAAGTTGTAATCATACAAAGCTACTTTGCTATATTTTGTGGAGCCATTTGGCGGAAAGTCGCTGCATTGGTTGATGCTATAGACCTCCAACACGCCGGATTGCGCCCAGGGAAACTCCATGCTCTGGCTGAAGCTGGTGACTAAGGTCGTGCTTTTCCCCGTGGTCACGTCCTTGGTGGTGATTTTCCATTTCGCACAGCCCTGAGTTCCAGGCTTGCAAGTGGTCGTGACCGTGCCCAGGAGTTTGTCGCCGGGAAGAACCGTCACCGGCGTGCTCGACCATGTCATGCCCTGCGGACAGCAGTCCCAGCTGGCAATGTTCCATGGCCCAGCCCCCTGCTGGCCATCATTCCATCCCAACACCGGCTGAATGATTGGCTCCTCGTTGGGGGGAGGAAGGGTGGTATGGGTAAGAGCGGGGAAGAAGAACAATGTCTGGCCGTCATTGGTTTTCGGGGTCGGCGGGACGGTCCAGGTGGCTGTAACTTTGCCGTACGAAGTTTTCGTTGCCACTTGGCCGGATTCAATCCAGTCCCAACTTATGAAGGAAGGCTCGGCGCTGGTTGGGCCTTCAGCTACCAATTGACCCGTGGGTGAATAGCGGGGGAAATCACAGGACGCGGCGCTGGTCTCCTCCGTTCCATCGGCAAATCGGATGCGGCCATCGGACAGCACCGTCTCTCCGTTCTTGGCGTGACGGACACACGAGGGATGAAAGTAACCGAACGGCGTTATCACGTAGTCGGATGGCACACTGGCGGGACGATTCAGCCCTGCCGGCATCTGGGCATACAACATTCCCAGCGACATCATGAGAAACAACATGGTGCGGAAAAAACATTTTGTTCTGCTCACGTTTTAGCTCCTAATTTCTGCAATTTGAATAATGGCCGCTCTACAAATGACGGCATGGCACTCCGGGTTGCTAAGCGTGCTGGAGGAAATGTTCTCTTATTTACGGGTGCAAGCGCAGTGATAAGCGTTCAGAAGGTGAAATTTAGTCGGCGGGATGGGTTTGCCATGCGCTTTCGTACTACTGGCCATAGTACTAGCGTGCGCGATCTCATCCAGGCCTGGTCCTGCACCCGCCGGATCGCAGGCGACGCGTCAAGAGTCGTCGCATCCCTCGGCAGCGTACGGGTCAGGCTATAATTACGCGAACCTATGGCCCTTTCCGCTGGCACGCGATTCGGTCCCTATGAAATTCTTTCCCCCCTCGGCGCGGGCGGCATGGGCGAAGTCTATCGCGCCAAGGATACCCGCCTCGATCGAACCGTGGCCATCAAGGTTCTGCCTGCGCATCTTTCCGCTGACCCTGGATTGAAACAACGGATGGAGCGCGAGGCCAAAGCTATTTCCGCGCTTCAGCATGCCAATATCTGCACGCTTTACGACATCGGCACGCAGCACGGCACCAACTTCCTGGTCATGGAGTATCTCGAAGGCCAAACTCTCGCAGAGCGCCTGGAGAAAGCAACCCTGCCCCTGGATCAAGTTCTGAAGATCGGAACTGAAATCGCACAAGCCCTGGAGAAGGCACATCAACAAGGCATTATCCATCGCGATCTGAAGCCGGCGAACATTATGCTGACCAAAGCGGGCGCCAAGCTGATGGACTTCGGGCTGGCAAAACCAGAGTTGTCGGTGGTCTCGCGCTCCATCGGCCCGCTCACTCCTTCCACGCCGACCATGAATCTTGCATCGCTTACCTCGGCTGCGTCACCGCTCACGCAGAAGGGTTCGATCGTGGGAACGTTTCAATATATGGCGCCGGAAGTCCTGCAAGGAGCGGAGGCCGACGCTCGTAGTGACCTCTTCAGCTTCGGATGCGTTCTCTACGAGATGGTCACCGGACGCCGCGCGTTCGAAGGCAAGTCGCAACTCAGCGTATTCACCGCCATTCTGGAAAAGGATCCGGAGCCCATCAGCGCCAGCCAGCCGCTTGTTCCGCCTATGTTGGCTCGCGTGGTCCATGCGTGCCTGGCTAAAGATCCCGCTGAGCGCTTCCAATCGGCGCACGACGTCGCTATGGACCTGCGCTGGGTCGAATCGACGCGGGCCGGCGCGGCGGCCGAATCCGCAAAACCGTCTCCGCAGCTCAACAAGTCCTGGGCTGCCTGGTCGGCTGCGCTCCTGCTCGGTTGCATCGCTTTCGCCGGTTTCGTCGGGTACCGGTGGGCAAAATCTTCCGAAGAGCTGATGTCGCTGCACGCCGAAATCCCTGCGCCAGACAGATTCTCCATCGACACCACCGGTGATGCTGGCGGCATGCCCGTGCTCTCCCCGCAGGGCGACAGGATCGCCTTCGTCGCTCACTCGGACCAAGCGAAGCTACTGTGGGTGCGCTCGCTAAGCAGTAACTCGGCGCAAGCGCTCGATGGCACCGCCGGTGCTTCGCATCCTTTCTGGTCGCCGGATGGCCGTTACGTGGGCTTTTTTGCCGGCGGTAAGCTGATGAAGATTGCCGCCACGGGCGGCCCGGTTGCCGCCCTGGCCGATGCGCCCAATGCGCGCGGAGGAAGCTGGAGCGCCAACGATGTGATTGTGTTCGCCCCGGATTTTCAAGGCGCGCTGGTGAAAGTTGGCGCGCAAGGTGGTACGACAGCCCCGGCAACGGTGCTCGACAGGATCAAGCACGACACTCATCGCTGGCCCTGGTTTCTGCCCGACGGCAGACATTTTATCTTCCTCGCCACCAGTCATAGCGGGGGCGATCCCAAACAGAATGGAGTTTACTTCGGATCTGTCGACAGCACGGAAGCGAAACTGGTCATCGCGACCGATTCGGCAGCGCAATATGCATCCGGCTATCTTCTTTATCGCGCTAGCACGGCGCTGGTGGCACAGCCCTTCGATACGCAAACCGGCGCCTTGTCGGGTTCGCCAACCCCGCTGGTGAACAACCTCCGCGACGACGTAGGTGTGTGGCGCAGTATTTTTGCCGTTTCCCAGAATGGACTGATGGTTTACCAGGTAGGCAGTGCCGCCTCGGCAAGAAGCCGCCTGGTGTGGTTTGACCGCTCGGGGAAGGCTCTGGCCGACTACGACCCTCATGAGGGTACGGTTGTCGATGTGCGTGATGTGCGTCTCTCGCCGGATAACAAGCGAGCGGCATTCGTAAACGAGCTCGGCGTTTGGACGCTCGATCTCGAGCGCAACACGAAAACCCGCATCACCTTCGACCAGCAAGCGGTTCAGGACCCCTACTGGTCGCCGGACGGAAAGACGCTGATGTTCTCCGCGCAAACGACGCAAGGCGGAGGCGTCGTTGAGATCCGCTCAAAGGCTGCCGATGGTAGCGGGCCGGAAAAGACACTGATCGCCGAGCAACATAACTATCACTATCCCGCATGGTCGCCGGATGGAAAATATCTGACCTATCTTTGGGGATCGGGCGAGAAAATGGTTTCCCTCTGGATAGTGCCTCTCACCGGGGAAGCCAAGCCGGTTGCGATCGTGCAGCCGCCTTCACCGCAATCCAACCTCTACACCTATCGTATTTCGCCCGACGGCCACTGGGTGGCTTACGAATCCGACGAATCCGGGCAACTGGAGATTTACATCACGAGTTTCCCGGCGGGCAAAGGGAAATGGAAGGTTTCATCCAGCGGCGGCGCTTATCCCTCGTGGAGCGGAAACAGCAAGGAACTGTTCTACAAGAATCTTGCGGACGATTTCCTGGTCTGCCCTGTCATCGCGAAAGTCTCTGAGATCGAAGTCGGCGCGCCCCAGCGTCTGTTCCACGCCCCTACTCCCGGAATCGGCATATCGTTCGACGTCTCTTCCGATGGAAAGCGCCTGCTGGTGAACCGCGCCGAAGAAGAAGCGGCGGCTCCGCTCGAGTTGGCCACGAACTGGCCTGCGGAGCTGAAGAAATGACTCGGTGTGCGTAATTTTAAGTTTGTCCGTACCCCGGTTTGCTCCGCGGACTTGTCGTTGTTGACGGTCCCTGCCTCGATGGTGTCTGGATAATAGGCTAACCGGAAGTTATGGTCGAGCCCGATTCATTCCGACCGGGAGACGGTGACCGTTTTAGATCTCCGCAGCCGACCCACCTGGTCCAGCACCCGCTGCGCGACTTCCCACTTCGTGGTTTCTGGGACTTCGACGACTTCGTGCTGGGTGATGATGGTGACGGCGTTGCGGTCAGCGTCGAAGCCGATGCCTTCGCGGGAGACGTCGTTCACCACGATCGCGTCCAGCGATTTTGCGGCTAGCTTCTTGCGGGCATTTTCGAGGGCGTTCTGGGTCTCGGCGGCAAAGCCAATGATGATCTGCGATTTCTTGTGGCGGGCGATCTCGGCCAGGATGTCCGCAGTCGGCTCAAGCTCAAGCGACATCGGACCGGTGCGCTTGATCTTTTGCGCGGCCACGGACTTTGGCCGGTAATCGGCCACCGCGGCAGTCTTGATAACGATGGTGGCTTGCGGCAGCTTGTCCAGAACGGCCTGCCGCATCTGTTCGGCGGTTTCAACCCAAGTCACTTCCGCTGCGGCCGGCGGGGTAAGCGCAGTCGGGCCCGTCACCAGCAGAACGCGCGCGCCGCGCCGCAAAGCGGCTTCCGCGAGCGCGTATCCCATACGTCCGCTGGAACGGTTGGTCAGGTATCGAACCGGATCGATCTTCTCGCGGGTGGGGCCGGCGGTGATCAGAACGGTCTCCCCGGCAAGGTCCTGCGACGCCCCCAGGGCTTCGAGTGTGGCAGATACGATGGCTTCGTTCTCGGCGAGACGGCCGGGGCCAGTCATACCACAAGCTAAGTAGCCAGCGCCGGGTTCCACGATCCTTACGCCGCGCTTGCGCAAAATCTCAAGGTTTGCCTGGGTCGCGGGATGGTTCCACATGTTGACGTTCATGGCGGGCGCGACCACGACGGGTGCGGTGGTGGCAAGGTAGAGCGTACTCAGGAAATCA
The DNA here is from genome assembly GCA_963715675.1 of uncultured Acidobacteriota bacterium. GTDB lineage: Bacteria > Acidobacteriota > Terriglobia > Terriglobales > Acidobacteriaceae > DASVWZ01. The sequence goes on along the minus strand of OY970265.1, from coordinate 3,692,308 downwards.
CTGGCAATGCCTTGCGCAAAACGGGCAAGAACGTCGGCAGTTGCGGGCGCCACCAGCAGGGCATCGATGGCTTGGGCAACCGAAATGTGCTCGACCGCGGAATCTATGTTGGGTGGCTCGTTCCCGGCAGGGAACATCTCCGTAATGACTTTTTCACCGGAAAGGGCGGCGAAGGTGAGCGGCCGGATGAACTCCTGGGCCGCGTGGGTCATGATCACCTGGACGCGAATGCCGCGGTCCTGCAGCAGGCGAAGAATCTCGGCAGACTTGTAAGCTGCGATACCACCGCTGATGCCGAGAGCTACCTTCATAGAGAAGTTCTGGGCTTGTTGACGGGCCAACTCTGCAACTGTCAGCAACTGAACAGGCTGCTGAAGGATCACCGAGCGCGCAAAATTTTTGCCTCAGGCGCTGAAGCGCGAACCCGTTATTAGCGACCTAACGGCACGACTGAAGTCCTGCCCTTTCACAAAGCTGCGTGCCCCGGGTTCTTCGGCAGCCTGTTCATGCGTGCTTCCCAAATCAATGGCGCCACGCCAGGACTCAAAAAGTCAGCATTCCTACTCTTGCCCGAGGGCCTTGTCCAGCATTTCGCTGGCGACCTCCGTCGCCGGCCGGGGTACCTCGGGGACTTCCCATCTCACCTTGCCCGCCTTGATCTCATCCTGGGCAATGCGGCAAGGCTTGCGGGAAATGGTATCGATCACCGGGGGGGCGCCACCCTGAAGCTGGCGAGCTCGCCGCGCGGCGACCAGAATGTATCGGTAGTTGCTGTCAAACCCCTCTATCAACTTCATTGTTCTCTCCCTTGTCGTTCAGCGCCCGCTGGGAGCCACCGCAGCTGCAAAAGAGGCCAGGATGGGCTGCACGCGTTCGCGAACGTTGTGCAAGCGGCAGCGTTCGGCGAGGGCCAGCGTTTCGAGGTCGTCCGCAGACGGTTCCGCTCCTGAGCGCTCTAGCCGTTCCCCGACCAGGACAGCCTGCAGCGCCGCGATGGAATCTTCCAGACGGTCGTTGACCAAAATATAGTCGTATTTTGCATATTTCTCAATCTCACGGGAGGCCGTGACCAACCGGCGCTGGATAACCGCTTCGGCATCCAGGCTGCGATGGCGCAACCGCTTCTCCAATTCCGTGCGGTTTGGGGGCAGGATGAAGATGCTGACGGCCCGGGGCAGGGCTTGCTTGATCTGCTCCGCCCCTTGCACGTCGATATCGAGCAGAAGGTCATGACCCTGTAGTTCGGCGTCGCGCAGAAAGCGGCGCCCGGTCCCATAATAATTGCCGAAAACTTCCGCGTATTCCAGAAATTCACCCGCGGCAATCATCTTTTCGAATTCATCGCGGGAGACGAAAAAATACTCTCTTCCGTTTTGCTCATTGCCGCGGGGTGGGCGGGTGGTATACGAGATGGAAAAGTCGAGGTTGGGAACAATCTGGCGCACCCGCTCCACCAGCGTGGACTTGCCCGATCCGGAGGGCGCCGAGATGATGTAGACCGTGGTCATTCGAGGTTCTGCACCTGCTCGCGGGCTTTCTCGATGTCCGCTTTCATCGAAAGGCCCAACTCGGTAATTGTAAGGGCTTCGCCGGCCAGGCCGGAAGTCTTCGAAAGCAGGGTATTGGCTTCGCGGTTCATTTCCTGCAGCAGGAAATCCAGTTTCTTGCCCACTTCGCCACCCTGATCCAGCAACCCGAGGAAATGCTGGACGTGGTTTTCCAGACGAACCAGTTCTTCATGGATATCACTGCGATCCGCCAGCAATGCGGCTTCCTGAAGAATCCGTTCCGGTTCGACCTGCGCACCGATCAGTTCCTGCATGCGCGCCCGTAATTTCTCGGCATAGGTTTTCACGGCGGCATGGCGGTGCTTTTCCACGCCTGCTCCTGCCCGCTGCACGTGGGCCATGCGCTGGCGCAGTTCCCGCTCGATGCCGCGGCCCTCCTCCTCGCGCATCTGGTTCAAACACTCCAGAGCTTCTTCCAGTTTGGCCAGGACGACCGCCTCCAGCTGCTCTTCGGCGGGCAGGGATGCACCCTCCAGGGCCCCGGGGATGCGGAGGATGGCATTGAGGTCCGGTTCCACCGCCAATCCGAATTCCGCGGCCGCGCTGCGAAAAGCCTCGATGAAGCCGCCCACCATGGCCCGATTGAGAGAAAAACTGTCGCCCCCGTTGTGCTCCAGATTCAGGGTCAACTCGATATGGCCGCGGGCGAGTTTCTCTTTCAGAATGCGGCGGAACTTCATCTCCAGCGCGTCGCTATCGGATGGGATACGGAAGTGGACATCCAGAAAACGGTGATTTACGGACTTGAGCGCGAGTGTGAAACTGAGTTGGCCGTTCACCTGGCCCTTGGCTTGAGCGAAGCCGGTCATGGAGCGTATGGGCATGGCTTATGATCTCAGCGGCGCTGGATTCATCCGAGACTGATCCAGATCCACAAATTGCAACTCGTACAGGCGGCGGTACGTGCCGAGCTTCTTCATCAGGTCCTCGTGGGCACCGATGTCGGCGATGGTGCCATTGTCGAGGACAACAATGCGATCGGCGCGGCGAACGGTTGAGAGCCGGTGAGCAATCACGACCACGGTGCGGCCCGCCATGAGATTCTGCAGCGCGGACTGCACCAGCGCCTCAGACTCACTATCGAGCGCAGATGTGGCTTCATCGAGGATGAGAATCGGCGCGTTCTTCAAAATCGCCCGGGCGATGGCTAAACGCTGACGCTCACCGCCGGAAAGGCGTACCCCTCGCTCCCCGATCACCGTGTCGTATCCGGCGGGCAGCTCCAGAATGAAGTCATGGGCAAGCGCCGCCCGGGCTGCTGCTTCGACCTCGTTCTGCGGCACGCTGGGTTGCCCGTAGGCAATGTTGTTGCGAACCGTGTCGTTGAACAGCACGGTATCCTGCGCCACCACGCCGATCTGAGACCGCAACGAAGCCAGCGTGGTGTCGCGGACATCGTTGCCATCGATCAGCAGGCGTCCGGAAGTTACATCGAAGAAGCGAGGGATGAGGTGGACCAGCGTGCTCTTGCCGGCGCCGCTGGATCCTACCACCGCTAGGACTTCGCCGGCTCGTACCTCCAGATTGATGTGATGCAGGATCTCGCGGTTCCCGTCCGTATCCGGCTCGTAGGAAAAGCCCACGTTCTCAAATTGTATGCCGCGAGAAAACGGCGGCAGCTGCCGAGCGCCGCGCTTTTCGCGGACCTCGTCTTCGCTGTCCATGAAGCGGAACATCTCCGAGGAAGCGCCCAGGGCCTGCTGAAAATTGTTGTTGAACAGGGCGAACTTGCGCAGGGGATCGTACAACCGAAACACCGCGAACACGAACGCCAGATACGACCCGGTGCTGAACACGTGGTGATTGATTTGAGCGCGTCCCAGCAGCAGCAGCAGGGCAATGGCAATCGCTCCGAAAATATCCATCAGCGGAGAACTGATGGCGGCGGCGGCCACCGAGCGAAGATTGGCCCAAAACAGGCGGCGCGCGGCCTGGCGAAAACGGGCCAGTTCCCAGGCTTCCATGCTGAACGCCTTCACAATGCGGTTGCCGGTAATGGTTTCGTGAAGGATGTTCTGAATATCGGCGAGCTTGTCCTGCCCTTTGCGGGTAGTGTGGCGGACGCGGCGTCCGATCTTTCCCGCCGAGTAAACGATGAAGGGAACAAACAGAAGCAGCACCCACGCGAGTTTTCCTCCCAGCGCCACCACCACGAAGGCAATGAAGACCAGGGTGAAAAGTTGCTGGAGAAATTCCGCCATCACCGTGGACATGGCGTATTGCACGCGCTCGATGTCATTGATGATGGTGGAGAGCAAGGTGCCGGTCGTGTGCTTCTGGAAGAAGGCGGCAGAGCGGCGCAAGATGGAATCATACAACTCGTTGCGCAGATCGGTAATCATGCCGTATCCGGCGTAGTTCACCAGATAGGTGCCCGCGTAGTCGAAAATACCTTTCAGGATGGTGGCGGCAACCAGAGCGAACGCCACCACGGTCCACGGATTCTGAAAATGTGAAGGAACCAGGTTTTGAAGATAGATCGTGTGATGCGTGCCCGGGATGGTGACCAGCTGCATCTCGCGAGAGTGCGAGCCAGGATTGAGAACCGTATCGATCGTGGGAGCAATCAGGAGCAAGCGGAACGCCTCGAGCAGGCCGACCAGGGCCATGAGCGCGACCGAGGAGGACAACTGCCACCAGTAGGGCGCGACGTACCGAATCAGACGGGTTAATTGCCGCATTGGAGGCTCCCGATGCGCGGCGCCGATGGAGTCGCGTGGCGTGGCAAGGTTCTATTCTACTTCAGGAAACCCCCGGCCCAGACCTTTCAATAGCCCGGGCCCCGGATTTGCAACGCCCTTGCCGCTCCCGCTTTCGGACCGACAAGGGCGGGAGCGTAGCCCGGTAACCCGACGCCCGGCGCCCAAAGTGGGCAAGCTAGGGCTTTTGTTCGGCATTCGTAACAAAAGCGCCCCCGAAGTCCCGACACCCGCGCGTTGTGCTATTCTGAATATTCCCGCTCCCGCCGCGAGGCGCGAATCGTCCCACCTCCGGCAAACCGTGGCGGACGGCGCCCCGCGACCCATCCCTTCCGTAACATGGCGCCCGCAGCCAAAATAGAGCAGGCTGGGGCCATGGGCTGCTCGGCTTTCGTAACAAAACGTCGCACGAAATGCCGAGCACCGATATCGTGGTAGCGTCGACAACGATACCTAATCACAGGAGGTCCAACGTGCCGCGAATATCAACCTGGCTGACCGCCATCCTTTTCCTAGGCGCTCACCGTAATGAAGAATATCGTAATGAAGAATAAGGCAGCGATGGAAACACGTAAGGCACTTCGCTATGTTGCCGGTTCACTGTTAATGCTCTCTGCCCTGCTTTGCGCCAGTGCCCAGGAGAACAACGGCTGTGTCGCAGGCGTGGTAATCGACGAACGCGGAGTCCCGGTGTTCGAAGCACAGGTCACCACCAAGGACCTTGATCTTCCTCCGAATACAGTCGAGGTCAACGCCGGGGCCATCCCCTACGTGAAGACTGACGCACAGGGCCGCTTCCTGTACCCAGGGCTGACGCTGAATCATCATTACAAGGTGTATGCGGAAAAAGAGTCAGACGGATACCCGGACACGATGCTGGGCATGTACAACCCTAAAGACGACGCGCCGGTGGCTCTGGCAGCGCCTCCGGAGGCGGCTGAACAGATCATTGTCCACATGGGTCCGAAGGCCGCCCGGCTCAAATGGGAGGTCAGGGACGCGGTCAGCGGGCGTCGCACCGATAATCCCACCATCTTTTTTCAGCGCACCGACACGGGGGCGAGGGCAGGCGGATCGGCGATTGCCAGCGAGGGCGTGCTGGTCCCGTCCGAGGCGGATCTTGTCGTGAAGATGTCGGCCCGAGGCTACCGTGATTGGTATTACCCTGGGGTCCTTGATAGGAGTGCCGCTGCCCCGCTCCGGCTGCTCCCCGGAGAAGAAAAAACCCTGCGCGTGCAGCTGCAGCCGTCAACAAAATAGGCCTACGCTGGTCCGCGGTTGCCATCGTTACTTGTCGGCTGGGCTGTCGCGATGCACCACTTTCACGTGGTACCCGGCTTTTCGCAAGAGTTCACTGACTTCTTCGGCAATCATCACGGAGCGATGCTGTCCTCCGGTACAGCCAAACGAAATCGTTAGGTAGCTTTTTCCTTCGTGGATGTAATGCGGCAGCAGGTAGATGAGGAGGCCGGAAATCCGCTTGATAAATTCCCTGGTTTGGGGAAAGGAACGGATGTACTTGGCCACCGCCGGATCGCGTCCGCTCAGCGGGCGAAACTGCGGCACGAAGTGCGGATTGGGAAGAAATCGCACGTCGAAGACAAGGTCGGCGTCTTCGGGAACACCTTGTTTGAAGCCGAAGCTGACGCAGGAAACCAGGATACTCCTGCCGGATTCCCGCTTTTGAAAGCGCTCTGTGATATGGGCGCGCAACTCGTGCACGTTGAACTTGGAAGTGTCAATGACCAGGTCGGAGATGGCCCGGATGCGGCGAAGATGGCGGCGTTCGGCGGCCAGCGAGGCTTTCACGCTGGTGTCGGTTCCCAAAGGGTGAGGCCGGCGGGTTTCGCTGTAGCGGCGCACCAGCACGGCATCGGAGGCCTCCAGAAAAAGCACCCGGGTGGGAATCATGCGCTTGATGCCCTCGATGATCTTGGGCAGCGCTCCCAGTTGGGCGCCCTCGCGCACATCCACCACCAGCGCGGCTCGCTTGATCTCGGCGGATTGCATCACCAGTTCCGCAAATCGCGGGATCAAACCCACCGGAAGATTGTCTACGCAGTAGTACCCGAGATCTTCAAAAGCCTTCAGCACCGAGGCCTTGCCCGAGCCGCTCATGCCGGTGATCACCACCACCTCGGGGCCGAGGTCGTGGGCAGCGGCCGCATGGCGCAACTGTGCTTTTTTCCGGGCCAGTTTGCGAGGAGACATGCTGGAGCGATGTTAGCAGGGACCAGCGGCGGTCGCCAGTTGCAGGTAGGTTCCCTCAGAAAAGTCCGAAGCCGGGAAGGTCTTTCGCAAGAAAGACCCTCCCAGCTTCCGGAGCGTTGGCGGCACAGGCTCGATCGGCTACTTGGCGGTGATGACTCCGAACAAACCGCCGGCGCTATTGTTCGGACCGGCGGTGAAGTAGAGTGCGTTCGTCTTGCCGTTGGCAGAGCTCCCTCCACCGAATTCGATTCCCCAAAGCTGATCGATCTTGATGGGCTTGCCGGACTTATCCTTCATGGTGCCCACCAGTTTGCCGGTCTTGGGATTGAAACCGCTGATCGTGCTCGTTTTGTTGTTGTCGTTGCCCACCAGCAGGGCGTTGCTGAGCTTGCCAAAATTCTTTGGCGCCATCGCAAGTCCCCACGGCTGATTCAACGGTTTGCCGCTAATCAGTTCCTTCACCAGCGTGCCGTCTTCCTTGAAAATGTCGACGTATCCGCCTGCGCTCCCGTCCACTTTGGCGTATGTGGCATAGAGTTGACCATTGATATCCTGCACGTTAAACGGAGCGTAGCCCGCGGGAATGCCGGAATCGGTAAAGGATTTCACGAACTTGAAGTTCCCGTCATAGACGTCAATCTTGTTGTTGGCGAAATCCGCCGCGTAAACGAAGTTCCCGGAACTGTGAGCGGTAACGCCCAAGCCGGTATAGCTGGAGCCGGATCCGGAATTGTTCACCGCGATCAGGGTTGTCGAGGAGTCGAAATCCGACCACCCCTGAATGGTGCCGTCCAGCGTGCCAAACAGGAAAGCCGAAGTCCAGTTGTCAATCTTGAATTCTGACGATCCGTTATAGGCGAGTCCGGTGGGCGAGCCTGGGCCTTTGCCGCTGGCAGACGGAACGACCACTTGGAGCGACTGCGGTTTTCCCGAGCCGTCATACAGAGTGGACCAGCCATTGCCTTCGTCGCTGACCCAGAATGGATTGTTAGGGCTGTAAGCCATCCCCCAGGCGTTTACCAGCAAGGGATCGGTGTGTTTTGCCTTGCCTTTCTGGTTCGAAGTGAGAGCAGTGAGTGAGTACTGGGCCAGGGCTGTGCTGCACACAGATAGAATCGTCAGCCCTAGGAATGCCGCCAAAACGAGGGTACGGCCTGAAGTTCGTTGCATGTTGGAATCTCCTCTTAATCTGGAAGTTTTTTGGTACGGGTTCGTACCCGAAATCTGTGCAGGGGCGACACTCATTTCGAATCGATCCTGCGCATGTGCTAAACACTAGTTTCGGCCAGCCGGGCGTTTGTCAATAAAATGTAATAGGTTTGTACAATCCTATGCTGGCCGGCTGGGGACCGGGCCACAAATTTGAGCGATTGTAGCACGGGTTTTCGTCAATATGGCTGAATTCTGCGACGTGGCGCTGCCCGTCCCGCTGGACACGGTATTCACCTATCGTGTGCCCGCGGGCCTGCAGCCGATGATCGGTGGGCGGGTGCTGGTCCCCTTCCGGCAGCAACGCCTGTCGGGGATCGTGGTCAGGCTGCATGAGGAGAAGCCGAAGGTCCCGACCAAGAATGTTTTGAGCGTGCTGGACCCCGCAGCGGTGTTGGATACCGCGCTGTTGAAGTTGGGTAAGTGGATTGCTGACTATTATTTAGCTCCAATCGGCGAGGTGTTGCGAACCCTGCTGCCGCTGGCCGCCGAATTTAAGCGGTCGATCGGATACCGAATCTCTCCGGGAGGGCAAATGGCCTTGCACCTGGCCGGAATGTCGGGATCGTCCGCTCGATCGAAGCGGACGCCGGAAGAGCAACTGGCTGAATTCCGGGTGCTCGACTATCTGGCCGAGCGGGAGACGACGCGGGAACAAACCCTGAGGTCGGCCACCCGAGTTTCGAAGTCTCTGCTGGCGGGCATGGTCCGCAAGAAGTGGATCGCACGCGAAGATCTCTCCCATGCCCATGATTCTGCACGCCTTGTCCGGATTGCCGTATTGAAAAGCGCCGAAGCAAAACTCAACGCCAACCAGCGCCTCCTGATCGACACACTCGCCGCTGCGGGAGGACGGGTCGCGGTCGAGACTTTGCAATCGCTCGAAGTGCCGCGATCAACTCTGGCGACGCTGGTCAAGCGCGGACTGGTAGAGATGGTCGACGAGCCGGTGGATTTCATAATTTCCAAAGTGAAGTCGCGGCCGTCGCCTCTCGAGTTTCAATTCAGCGCTGCCCAACAGACGGCGTTCGACGATATTCGCACCCGCGTAGAGGCAGGCGTTTTCTCGGGTGTGTTGCTGCACGGAGTGACCGGATCGGGGAAAACCGCGGTTTATTTGGCGGCGATGCGCTCCGTCCTCGAAAGTGGAGGCTCGGCGATTCTGCTGGTGCCGGAAATCGGCCTTACACCCGCCGTGGCTGCGGACTTGCATCAAATCTTCGGAGACGCAGTGGCGATTCTGCATTCTGCCCTCTCCGACGAAGAGCGCGCCGAGCAGTGGCACCGCATCAAAGGCGGCGACGCAAGAATGGTGGTCGGCACGCGCTCGGCCGTGTTCGCGCCAGTGGCCGACTTGAAGCTCATCATCGTCGACGAGGAACAGGATTCTTCCTACAAGCAGGAGCAAACCCCGCGCTATCACGCCCGGGACGTGGCCGTGATGCGCGCCAACATGTCCAACGCCGTCGTGGTGCTGGGATCGGCGACGCCGTCGCTGGAATCCTATTTCAATGCCACCAAGAATAAGTATGCGCTGCTCGAACTGCCGGACCGGGTGGAACAACGGCCGCTGCCCGAAGTCGAGATCGTGGACATGCGGCTGGAGTTCCAGGAAACCGGCCAGGAGCAGGTCATCTCGCGCAAGCTGGCCGCGGAGCTTCGCGAGCGCCTCGATCGCAAAGAGCAGGCCATGGTGCTTTTGAACCGCCGCGGATATTCGCCGTTGTTGCTCTGCCGCGCTTGTGGCAATCGCATGGAATGCAGAAATTGCGCCGTCGCCATGACCCACCACAAGCGCTCTCACCGCATGGTTTGCCATTACTGCGGATTCATGGCGCCGGTGCCCAAGGTTTGCGGGGAATGCGGCAGCGAGTACGTCTATTTCCTCGGGACTGGGTCAGAGAAACTCGAAGAATTGCTGCACGGAATGTTTCCGACCGCTCGCATCGGTCGGCTAGACCGGGACACGGTTCGCGGCCGCGACGATTTCGAACGCACGCTGAATGCGCTGAACGAAGGCGAACTTGATCTGCTGGTCGGAACCCAGATGATCGCCAAGGGCCACGACATTCACGGAGTCACGCTAGTGGGAGTTGTCGGAGCCGACGCAGCTCTCGGGTTGCCGGATTTTCGCGCCGCTGAGCGTACCTTTCAACTGCTGACCCAGGTGGCAGGACGCGCCGGACGCGGGCAGACGCCGGGCAAGGTAATCCTGCAGACGTTTTTCCAGGAACACTATGCGGTGCAGTATGCCGCCCAGCACGACTTCGCCGGCTTTTACGATAAAGAGCTGCGCTTCCGCAGCTGGATGCATTATCCGCCATACAGCGCGCTGGCCAACGTTCTGGTCCGCAGCGACAAACTGGACGAGGCGCTGCAGTGGTCGGGCACGCTGGGCAAGTGGTTTGAAAAGACGCGCCACGAAGGCATTCGCGTGCTGGGCCCGGCAGCCGCGCCAATCCTGCGCCTGAAGCGCGATTACCGCTACCACTTCGTGCTGAAGTCAGCCAGCCGCCAGAAGCTCAACACGCTGTTGCGCGAGATGCTAGCCTACGCCACCGGCCAAAAAATCCCGCGCACGCAGGTGATCGTGGATGTGGACGCGCTGTGGTTGATGTGAGCTAGGAAGTCTCTTGGTAGACAGGCCATCCCATTGCATGTCATCCTGTCTATAACCACGACGGCTCTGTCAAGTGTTTTTTGGCAACACGAAGGCGCGGGCGCGGCAAGAAATGTTTTGCCGTTGCCTTTTCCCTTAGTAGAGGGTTTTGCTGTTGCCCTTGCGTTTGCGGTTGTTGTTGCATTTGTCCAAGACCAAGCCGCTCGTGCTTTGCTTTCGAATCATGGATGGGTACCGCTTCCGGCCCCACTCCCCATCTATTCGGTCTTGTCGACCATGATTGCTCGTGCAAACTCTCCGCGTGCCAGCTCCAGCGCCTGGCGGATCCACTCCGCCACCGACATGCGCAGCGAGCGGGCCATGCGTTGAATCTCTCGATATTCGCGATCCTGCAGAATCACTTGTAGCCGCCTAGCCATAATATGGGTCTATCCGACCCATCATAATGAGTCAGATACAGACAGCCAACAGGCGCCCAATCCGCCGCCGCTCGCCTTCTCCCGACTTTCTCCTTGAGCCGTACATTCCCTATGAGATAATAGATAATAACAACTATTATCCTGTAGATAATAGATCGATCTTTGACAATCGGCCCAAGGCGACGCGGCGGGTCGCGACCACGCCTCGAAACTACCGACACCGCGATGCGTACCCGACCACCAACGGAAGCTCCAATCCCAAGAGGCGTCATCCCGACCTCGGCGTACTTCAGCCGAGGGAGGGATCTCGCGCGGGGTGCCTGGCACTGGCGACCGGCGCTGGCACGGTTGTTACGGAGCCGAGATCAATTCCCAAAACGGAACTTGATTCGGCCACAGACCAGCCGTAACTCCCATGTTTTCTAGATTTTGCCTATAACCCCTTTGGCGTCTAGATTTTGCGGACCAAATCTCCGTAACATGATGATTCCACTAGACCGAGGGGGAGGGGGAGTACTAGAAAGTAAATAGTACTCTTGCCCGGATGCGTAAGGATGCGCGAGGGCTATCTACCCGCGCAGGCTGCGAACGACTTCCGCGATATCGTTCTCCTGGAACAAGCGAATTGCCGCGACTCCTGCGGCTCCGGCATCGAGGCAGGAGTACGCGTTCGCCAGCGTGATTCCTCCCAGCGCGAGAACCGGAATTTCCTGCCGGCAAGCCTCCCGCAGTTTTTCTAATCCAACGGGATGCGTGCCGGGAGCGTCTTTTTTCTCGAAAACTGGCGCGAAAACTGCAAAGTTCGCGCCGCTGGAAGCGGCGCGCTCCACATCCTCCACCGAGTGGCAGGAAACGCCCATCACCGGATCATTCCCTGGCTCGCCGACCACGTTCGCACTACGCTTCCACGCCAAACGAACCTCGCGTGGAGTAACGTCGTTCGAGGTGAGATGCACGCCATCAGCACCGCAGGCAATGGCTACGTCGGTTCGGGAGTTGATGAGTAACTTAGTTCTCGGTTCCCGGTTCTCGCTTCTCAGTTGCGAATTCTCGCGCACAGCTCGAACCGCCGCCTGAGCAATGCTTTCCAGGTCGCGTCCAGACAGATTCTTCTCCCGCAACTGAATGAAATCGACGCCGCAGCGGACGGCCTCGGCAATCTGATCGAGAAGCGCGGCGCGGCGGGCGGGTTCGTCGCCGGGAAACTGCCTTCGGTCGGTGATGTAGTAGAGAAGCAAGCGTCACGGATTCGTCTTGGCGATCTCCGGAACCGCGGCCTGGGCCTTGCGTTTCGGTTCGAACTCCAGATGATGTTCCGTCAGGCCATCGCGCAGGAATTCGAAGCCTTCCTCCGGCGAGTCCACCATTTTGAACAGCTCCAGATCCTGAGGTGAGATCGTCCCTGCGTCCACCATCGCCTGGAAATTGATGAGCTGTTTCCAGTACTCGCTGCCGTAGATGACGACTAGGATCTTTTTCGCCAGCTTCTCGGTCTGCGCCAGGGTGAGGATCTCGAACAGCTCGTCCATGGTGCCGAAGCCGCCGGGAAAAATCACCAGTGCTTTGGCAAGATACGCGAACCAGAACTTGCGCATGAAGAAGTAGTGGAACTCGAAATTCAGCGGAGGAGAGATGTACGGGTTGGGCATCTGCTCGGCGGGTAAATGGATATTCAATCCGATGGTCTTGGCGCCGGCTTCCCGGGCGCCGCGGTTGGCGGCCTCCATGATGCCGGGACCGCCGCCAGTGGTGACAACAAACCGCCGCCGCCGCGCGGGAATCCGGATGGACCACTCGCTGAGAAGAAATGCCAGCCGGCGTGCCTCTTCGTAATAGCGCGCTGTGTCCACGGCGGTGAGCGCTTGCTTGCGCCGCGTCTGCCGCTCCTGCGAGGTAAGCTGCGACCCGATTCCCTCCAGCGCCGCCAAACCCCGGTCGGCATCGGCGCGGCTGGCGAAGCGCGCCGAGCCAAAGAACACCACCGTGTCCTGGATCTGCTCCCGGCGAAAACGGGCCAGCGGTTCGACATATTCGGACAGGATGCGCAGAATGCGCCCATCTGGACTGTTTAGAAAAGGCTCATTCTCGTACGCAAGCGGAGAACGCTTGATTTTGTCACTCATGGTTTGGTTTCTTTCTTGGGAATCCCGCGGAACCGCGACCCCACAGCAGTATTTCGGCTTCTCGAAATCAGGTCACACCCGAGGCGCGATTCACGGCCGCCTGATCTCGTGGTAGTGCACGGCCTCCCAGAATCCGATCCAGATGTCCAGCACTCCTAAGCCACTGCAAATTCCGCGAACAAATCCGCTGGCCACAAACTCGCGCAACCCGGGCGAAGATAGCAACAGGTAGTTGTCGGTCCACTCCGGTCTCCAGGGCAGGAGAATCAACAGCACCCCGACCACGGCGCACACAAAGACGAACAACAGCATGGTGACGCGATGCAGCCACAGGTCAAACCCGGTATAACGGACTTCCTCCGGGCTCTGGGTCGGCTTTTCCAGCAGGGCCACTGGAGTAGCGGCTTGCTCCGGGGAAGCGGTAGCGGTGGACAAACTAGCAGAGGTTCCGCTCCCGGGTGTCTTGGCATCCGCCATCAAGCAGCGCTCCCGCGGAGCACCGGTGGATATTCTTTACGTGGACCGACCCACGTCCCGAGCTCGATAACCCCTTGCCCCATCCGTGTATTCTACGACTTCAGGGTCTGAATGCGCTCGGTCACATCCCGATAATCGATGTTGCTGCCGTACACCTCGGTGAAGTGGTGGAGGGCGGCGGATTTGTTTCCCGCAGTTTCGTAGGCCGAGGCCAGTTCGTAGTGCAGGGCGGTACGGGTCTCTTCGTCAATTGCGTCCAGCTTCAAGGCTTTTTCATACCAACGGATGGCTGCATCCGGCATATCCTTATCCAGGAAGCACTGGGCCAACCAGGTGCAGGTCTGCATGATACGCGGGAAAGGATGTCCGCGATCCACCGCCTGACAGACCTTCTGCAACTCGCCGATGGCTTCATCCAACAGCCCCATTTCACGGAAGGCGACACCCAGGTTGTAGTGGGTTTCCGGATCCTCGTCGGTGGAAGCTGCTTCGTCCTCCAGTTCATGCTTCAACTCGCCAAACATGTCGGCGAGGTCGACTCCGGCGGCAGGATCGACCGTGCCAGCCGGGGCAGTCGCAGGTCCGCCCAGTGTGCGCATCTGTGACGGTTGATAAACGAAGGTTGGGGAAGTGACAGCCGGCTGGGTTTCCAGGGCAGGCGCCACGGCGGCGGCTGACCCGCCTCCCGCTGCAATGGCCGGAACTGGAACTGAGGCTGGAACGCCAGCTGGCGCTTGGGGAATGGGTCTTGGCGAACCCGAGGGCCATTTTGGGCGCTCCGTCTTCACGGACGGTTCCTGGGGGGACGCCGGAGCCGGAGGCTGGAAATCATCGCCCAGCGATTCTTCCAGCTGAGAGACAAACTCGTTCAGATTGCCCGTGCCCTGAGCGGCCGGAGCGGCTTCGGCAACTTCGACAGCTTCCAGTTCCGGTTCCACCGCGGGCATGGGAAATTCATGAGTCTCCGGTCGCGGCAGAAACTCTTCACCCAGGGATTGTTCGAGATCGTTGACAAATTCCTTCAGCACTCCAGGCTGCTTCGCGGGACCGGCCTCTGCTTCCGGCACGGAAACTTCCTGCGTTTCCGCCGCCACTTCTTCGGGAGCGACTGGTTCAGCCAAGTCAGGTTCCAGCGAAACCGGGGCTTCGGCCGGCTCGACCGAAATCTCTTCGACCTCCGCCGCCGGAGCTTGCGCTGTGGCGGCGTCAATTTGATCGCGAATCCCGTCCAGAATATAGGCGGCCGGATTCAGTTGCTCCAGCTTCGCGAATGCAGTGCGTGCTTCCTCCGCCATCCCGTTGGTAAGGTAGAAGCGGATTTCTTCGATGATTTCCGACACGGCTTGGGAGTCAGTAGCGGCCGCGGTCGCCGTGGACGGCGCAACCTCGAGCGCTTCCTGCGGAGCTGTAGACGCCGGCTCTTCCGCGAACGTATTTTCCCACTCTTCTGAGACGTCGACTTCCTTCTCGGCGAATTGAGGCTCGGGTATTTCAGGAACGATGGGCGGGGTATCCTGAAGCGGCGCTGGCGTCATGGGTACATGGAAGAAAGGCGCCGAAGCGGAAGGCGACGGGGCATCCGGCTCCGGGGTTACGTGCAATTCCGCGACTTCAGGTTCTGCCGGGACGTCAGGAGTTTCGAGTGCCGCCGGAATCTCGGCAACCGACACCCTCGGTTCGGGCGCCGGCACGTAGGGTACGGCGGCCGCACGTTCCTCATATTTTGTCGCCAGCTCGCCATAGCGTGTGGCGTCCTCCGGGTGTCCGGCATCGTGATAGATGCTCTCCAGAGTGCGGCAGCAGACCGCCGCTTCAGTAAACCTTCCGGCGCGGGTGTGCAGCGCTGCCAAACGCTGGTTGATGCGCAAATCGCGCGGCGCCTGGGGCAACGTGGAAAGCAACGGTCCCAGCGCTTTGGCGGGCATGTTGTACGAGATGAAAAGTTCAGCGTCGGTCAGGGCTGCGCGGATCGCCAGCGCCACCTCGTCTTCATAGCGCTGATCGATGAATGGCGCGGTGGCTTCCAGTTCGTCCACCAACGACGCGCCTTCTTCCGCGGTAATCAAGTTGCTGGTCGATGGTGCTCCCAGTTTTCCCAGCACCTGCTGATAATTCCTGGCATGCAGCTGGTTTTCTGGCTCCAGTTGGGTCAGCTTCAGGTAGCAATCACGCGCTTTCTCAAGCTGGTCCGATTGCACCAACCCGTGCGCCAGCAATTCATAAATCTCTGCCTGATGGGTATTTTCGCCCGACTTGTTCAGCAGTTCGAGCACCATCTCCAGTGCGACCGTGTTTTCGCGCACATGGCCGATCATCATGTGCAGACTTTCCAGCACCTTTGCGGAGTTCGCGGCTAACAACCGGTCGGCGTGCTGCTGGTAGACGCGCAGAACGTCTTCGAATTGCCCGGCCGCGATCAGGGCCTCGGCATAACTGAAAATGGCATCGACATCGTTGTGCACCAGGAGCAGTTTCTCGGCCAGGGGGCCGGCCTGCGCCAGCTTTCCCGTTTCCAGGTACGCTTGCAGCAAGGTTTTCAGGCCATCCGGATGGCTGTCCAGATCCGGGACCTTCCCCAGGTACTGGGCCGCTCCCGCAATGTCCCCAGCCTCGAAGGCGTTCTTGCCGCGCAGCAGCATGGCTTGACTGTTGCCGGGATCGAGAGCGGCCATGCGCTGCAGAATTTCTTCCGCCGCGCTCAACTGACCCTTGCTTCGCAGGCTTTCCACTGCCGCGGAGAAGATCGGCAGCGCCTCCTCTTTCTTGTTCAGCCGGACATAAACCTCTGCCAGCCGGGTGCGCATGGCGACGTTTTCCGGGTCCATTTCCAGGGTCTTCTGGAAAATGCGCACCGCCTGTTCCAGTTGGCCGTCGCGCAGGAATTCCTCGGCCACCTGCAGGTACTGCGCGCGGGCGTCGTTGAATAGTCCTTGTTGGGTGTAAAGCTCAGCCAGGCGAAGCGCGCCCTCGAGCGAAGCTTTGAGCTTGCTCAGCTTCTTGTACATGGCAATCGCCTTGACCGTGAAACCCTGTGCGGCATAGGCGTCGCCCACACTCTTGAAACACTCCACCGCTTTGTCGTTGTTGCCGATGCGGGCATACAGATCGCCCACGGTGTTCATGACCGTGAGGTCTTTGGGGTCCGCCTTCAGGATTTTTTCGTACTCAGAGACGGCGTTTTGCAACTTGCCCTGCTGGACAAATTTCTCCGCGGCACTGAGCACTTTCTGTTTGTTGAAGCCAAAACCAAACGACATATAGGTGCGGACTCCAGCGCTCGTTCGTTGTCCGAGAGTTTCCGTCCAGCAGCTGTGCTGGCTGAGCGGCTCGCCTGCCTGGTCACTGCCAGGGTTTCGGAGATAGTCCTTCGGACAAGGGTCATTGTACGGCTGGATCATCAGAATCGCATGGTTACTATGGGTTACCAAAAGGGAGTGTACGAGGGTTACCAGAGGAATCCGGGAAGGTTCCTGGCGGCGATTCAAGAACCCGGCTGCGAGCTGCGTGCCTGCGCGGTGACGGTCAGGGGCTGGTAATCCTGCTCATAGATGTCCACCACCGCGCGGCCGACCAGCCGGGTCTCGGCTTCGGAGTGAATGTGAACCGGGAAAGTGAAGGAGGCGACGTCGGCGTAATCCTGCACAAACTCAATTCTCTTCACGAACAGGGACGGCGATTTTACCAGCTTGCCATCCGCTCGGGCGAGCGTGCCCGTATAGGCATCGAGATAAATCTTGCCTTTGAATAAGCCAGCACGCTTCTGGTGGGGTTTGATGTGGAAAACGTGCACCACCCGCCCGCTCAACTCTGTCGTTCCCTTGTAGGAGAACTTGTAGTTCGCCGGAGTGATCGCGGTGAGGCCAGGGTCGTCCTTCTGCACGTGGTCGACTTCTGATTGCAGAAGGCGCAGGATGATGTTGTTTTTTACGAAATTGTCTCCCGTAAAGCGGAGGGCCTTGAAAACCAGGGTACGTGGCGCCGAATAGTGCCGCTGCAATTCGTATTCACCGTACTGGGACGTGGCGGGAAGCTGCGCCCGGATTAGAGTAGTGGCGGAATAACTGGCCAGTTCGGCAGATTGCAGCGTCGCATGTCCCCAAAAAACCTGCAGGGCGAACTCAGGCGCCATCCGCGGCATGGTTACGGGCCGGATCAGCACGGCGGCAGGCAAATCTTTCTTGGCATTACCTTCGGCTGCGAAACCCGAAACCCCGCCCTTGTCGGCAAATAGACCTGCGCCGCAAAGTCCTGATACCTGGGCCTGCAGCAGCGCCGGGAGGGCACAAGCCAGCCATAAACTAATAAGAAATGAACGTCTCATAGGAAAACTGGGAACATCCTTTATATAGGATTCGCCCCCCAAAAAGAAAGCTGCAAACGCTGTTTTCTGCCTGCCATGTCTGCCTGCCTCTCGACTCGCCCTGCGTCTCCGCGATAAGCTAGAACGTTTCCCCGTAGGGAGGGCGAGAGCATGCGTGAAGCCGTCGCCAGGATGTGGCCGGAGATCCAGTGGATCGAGAAGCCGAAGTTGCGCGAACAGGTAACCCAGGCCTGGATCAAGGCACTGGAGCGCAGCCCGCTGAAGCCAGAAGACCTGAGTCGGATTCCATTCACGCTGCTGGTGCCGAATTGCCCCATCACCTTCATGGAGCACAAGCGCTGCGTGGTGCACATCGCCCGCCAGAGCGCCGAAGCCATGCAGGAATTCATGGGGCGCGCCTTGCCCATCGACCTCGATGCCGTGATTGCCGGCGCAATTCTGGCGGATGTCGGCAAACTGCTGGAGTATGAACTTGGGCCCGACGGGAAGAGTCGCCAGAGCGAGCGCGGAGAGGCACTTCGACATCCATTTACCGGCGTAGCATTGGCGCTGGAGTGCGGCGTGCCCGACGACGTCTGCCACATCATTGCCGCACATGCCGCAGAGGGCGATCTGGTAAAACGCTCCACCGAGGCTTACATCGTGCACCATGCGGATTTCATGGCGTTTTTGCCTTTCAAGAATCCCAAGAATGTGAAAGGAAAGTGACTTTCTATCAGTACTGAAGCAACCTAGGAAAGGGCACCTTGTCCGCCAAAGAAGCTGTCGCAACCAAGGAAACCGTTACCGCGAAGATGGCTCGCTGGGCCGCCGCGATCGACTACAAACACCTTTCCGCCGATGCGATCTACCAGGCCAAGCGCTTCCTGCTTGATTCGGTCGGCTGCGCGCTGGGTGGATACCAGCAGCACGATGTGAAGATTGCCCTGGAGGTGCTGGACGAGATTGCCGGACGCGGGCCGGCTACCGTGATCGGCACCGGGAAGCAGATGGACTCGCCTTCCGCCTCCCTGGCGAACGCACTGATGATCCGCTGCATGGATTACAACGACATTTACTGGAAGCAGGACCCGTCGCATCCCTCTGACATTTTTCCCGCCGCGCTCGCCTGCTGCGAACGCGCAAACAGCGGAGGCAAGGAACTGATCGTCGGCCTCGTGCTCGGACACGAATTCGAAATGCGTTTCTGCGAAGCGGCATTCCCCGGTATCCGCGAGCGCGGCTGGCATCACGCAACGCTGACGGCGTTCGTTTCGCCATTCGTTGCTGGCCGCGCCCTGCGCTTACCCTGGGAGCAGATCCAGCATGCAGTAGGAATTTCCGCCAGCCGCCAGTGCACGCTGGGGGCCGTGACTGCCGGCAAGCTCACCATGATGAAGAACACCGTCGATCCCATGGCTACGCAGAGCGGTGTCCTTGCCGCGCTTTTGGCCGAGAAGGGATACACCGGCCCCGAGCACGTGGTCGACGGTAAAGAAGGACTCACCCACTGCTTTGGTCCGGAATGGAAGCTGAACATTCTCACCGACAACCTCGGCGACTCGTGGCGCATTACACAGTGCGGCATGAAGGCGTTTCCGACCGAGGCTCTAACCCATACGCCGATTTCGGCGGTATTGGACCTGGTGAAGAGCAACGACTTGAAGCCCGAGGATGTAGAGAAGATCCAGATACGGTCGCTGGCGAGGGCGGCCGACATTTTGTCGGACCCGAGCAAGTACGATCCGCATACCAAGGAGACCGCCGACCATTCGCTGCCTTACGTGATCGCGGCAGCGCTCGCCGAGCGGCAAGTGACGCCGGCGCAGTTCACCATGAAAAAGATCATGGATCCGACGATCCGGGCGCAACTGAAGAAGGTGGAAGTGGTGGCGGACCCGGAAATCGAGAAAGTCTTCCCGGCGTTGCAGCGGGTGATCGTCAACATCGCGACCACGGACCATAACGTGTATACCAAACAATTGGATTATCCCAAGGGTGATCCGCGGAACCCGTTGACCGATTCTGAAGTGGAAGAAAAGTTTGCTGCTCTGGCGGACGGGGTGTTATCACCGGGCGCCCAGAAGAAGCTGAAGGATGCCATCTGGAATTTGGAGAAGCTCGGGTCCGTGAGCAAGCTGATGGCGCTAATGAAGGCCGATGTAAAGACAGCGCCCCAGAGGAAGAAGCCCAGATAGGCAGTGGCAATGACTGTATCGGGACGGGAGCCCTCGCCGCCTGCTCTGAGCGAAGTAGGCTCCAAGCCGAGCGAAGCTCGGCAGGATAGCTCGACGGCGGCTGTTATCGAGGTTTCGAGGTAGTATCAGATGCCCCAGACCATCGTTGAAAAAATCGCGCAGACCCACCTTTCTGAGGGTCCCAAGCGCCCCTTGCGCACCGGAGACTTTGTTTCGATTCGCCCGTACCGCGTCATGACCCACGACAACACCTCGGCGGTGATGAGCAAGTTCAAGGGCATCGGCGCGAAAAAGATTCTCGACCCAAAGCAGTTGGTGTTCGCGCTCGATCACGACATCCAGAACCGGGATGATGCCAATCAGAAAAAGTATCGTTCGATCGAGGCGTTTGCCAATGAACATGGCGTGGATTTCTACCCGGCAGGCTCAGGCATCGGACACCAGATCATGGTGGAACGCGGATATGTTGTGCCGGGCTCGATTGTGGTTGCGTCCGATTCGCATTCGAATATGTACGGGGCGCTGGGCGCGATCGGCACGCCGATCGTTCGCACCGATGCGGCCGCGGTCTGGGCGACCGGCGAATTCTGGTGGCAGATTCCGCGGAGCATCCAAGTTGTACTGGAAGGCAAGCTGCTGTCGGGAACGACCGGAAAGGACGTTATCATTACGTTGTGCGGTCTGTACAACCACGACGAAGTCCTGAACGCCGCAGTCGAATTTACCGGACCAGGCGTCGCCAGCCTCTCGATGGACGCCCGCTTTTCCATCTCCAATATGAGCACAGAGTGGGGGCCGCTTGTCGGTTGGTTCCCCGTGGATGACGTTACGATTCGCTATCTGCGGGGCGTACATGAGAGATTGAAGGCGACAGGGGTTGAGCGGTTCTCAGAGGAAGACCTCGAGAACTGGGCGAACCGTCCGCTACGACCCGATCCGGGTGCCGTCTATGCCGCCCGCATCGTGCTGAATCTTGACCAAATCACGCCGCATGTATCGGGACCGGACACGGTGCAGGTGATGTCCTCGTTGGCTGAAATCGAGCAGAAGAAAGTTGCAATCCAAAAGGCGTACCTGGTCTCGTGCGTAAACTCGCGGGTGGAGGATTTGGAGGCTGCCGCCCGCGTTCTGAGCGGCAAGCAGGTCGCACCAGGAGTGAAGTTCTATCTCGGCGCCGCCAGCCAGTGGGTGCAGCAAGAGGCCGAGCGGCGCGGCATCTGGAAGACGCTTCTGGACGCCGGCGCGCAGCCGCTGCCGCCGGGTTGTGGACCTTGTATCGGACTGGGCGTGGGCCTGCTCGAACCGGGCGAGGTCGGGATCTCGGCCACTAACCGCAATTTCAAGGGCCGCATGGGATCGCGCGACGCGAAATGCTATCTCGCCAGCCCGGAAGTGGTCGCCGCTTCGGCGCTGGCTGGCTACATTCGCGGCCCGTACACTTCTGCCAATGGCGCACCGGCACGCAAGTACACTGAGTTCGCCGCAACCTCCGCTGCCGAAGAAGTTGAGATTCTTCCCGGATTCCCGGCACGAGTTTGCGGGCGGCTTGTTTTCGTGCCGCAGGACAACCTCAACACCGACGCAATCTACGGTAAAGACTACACTTACCGCGACGACATGACGCCCGAAATGATGGCTAAAGTCGTCATGGAGAACTACGATCCGCAATTCGCTGCGCGCACGCAAAAAGGCGACGTCATGGTGAGCGGATTCAACTTTGGCACCGGCTCGAGCCGTGAACAGGCGGTTACTTGCCTAAAAGCCAAGGGCATCCCCATGGTGATTGCCGCCAGCTTCTCGCAAACTTATCTGCGCAACGCATATAACAATGGGTTCCTGTGTGTAGAAGTGCCCGCACTGGTGAAGCGCTTGCAAGAGCAGTTTGCGAAGCAGATCGGCGCCAAGGAGAAGACGATCATTCCCGGAGAAAAGATTGATGTCGATTTCACTTCCGGTGAGATTCACTGGCGCGGCGAGAGTTTCGCATTTCCCGCGCTGGGCAGCGTCCCGCAGTCGCTGGTGATTGCCGGAGGCGTGGAGAACCTGGTGGCGAAGCGTCTGGGATTAGGTTGAACTTTCCACCGCAGAGCGCTCCGAGAACGAAATGTGAACAGGTTTGACTCCAGGTTCTGAACGGGTCTTTGCTTTTTCTCGGCGGACTCAGCGAACTCGGCGGTGAAGCTTTAGGCTGGCAAGGAGAAACTGCATACATGGCCAAACATACCGTGGTCACGATGCCGGGCGACGGCATCGGCAATCAAGTTCTTCCCGAAGCATTACGCGTGCTGAAAGCCGTTGGCTTCGATGCCGTCTATGTCCATGCCGACATCGGCTGGGAGATTTGGCGCAGCGAGGGCAACGCACTGCCGGAGCGCACCCTAGACCTGCTGGCCAAGCACAAACTGGGACTGTTCGGCGCCATCACTTCGAAGCCCAATAAAGAGGCACAGACGGAACTGAGGCCGGAATTGCAAGGCAAGGGCCTGGTCTACTACAGCCCGATCGTCACCATGCGGCAGAAGTTCAACCTGGATGTTTGCATGCGTCCGTGCATCGCGTTCACCGGCAATCCGCTGAACTTCATTCGCAAGCGCGCCGGCGGCGGTTTTGACGAACCACATATTGACACGACCGTGTTCCGCCAGAATACCGAAGGCATGTACGCCGGGGTCGAGTGGACGAATCCTCCGGAAAACGTGCGCGCTGCGCTGGCTTCCCATCCCCGGTTCAAAGCGTTTGCCTCCGTGCCCGGTCCTGACCTCGCGGTAAGTCTGCGCATCATTACGCGCACCGCTGCGCGCCGCATTGTGACCGCCGCGTTCGAATACGCGAAGAAGCGCGGATTCAGGGGCGTAACCATCTGCGAAAAACCAAACGTCGTCCGCGAGACTTCCGGCATGATGGAAGAAACCGCAAAAGAAGTTGCGAAGAATTATCCGGGAATTGCGCTCTGGTCCACCAACATCGATGCGCAACTCATGTGGCTGAACAAGAACCCGGAAGACTACAACGTAATCGTGGCATCGAACCTGTTCGGAGATATTCTGTCCGACGCGTTTGCCGGCTTGGTCGGCGGCCTCGGGTTTGCCGCTTCAGGTAACATTGGGGAGGAAGTCGCAGTGTTCGAGCCCACCCACGGATCGGCGCCGAAGTATGCGGAGTTGGATCCGCCGATTGTGAATCCGATTGCGATGATTTTGTCGGCGGCTATGATGCTCGACCACATTCACGAAGCACAAAAAGCTGACCGCATTCGAAAAGCGATCGCAGACGTCGTGAAAGAAGGCAAAGTGCGGACGTATGACATGATGCGGCTTTCCGGCGGTCCGAAGGCCGTCCGCCAAGGCGCAGAATCGACCGTGCAGATGACGGATGCGATTTTGGAAAAACTAGGATAACCACAAGGGCACGAAGGATCAGCGTAGGGTTTCTTTCGTGGACCTTCGTGGCCTTGTGGTCAAAGACTTGTCTATGAGCAGCGTCAGCGAAACTCTCGCCGAAGCCGGATACTATGGCGCGGACATCCGCTCCGACCTTCACGTAGCCATCGAGGCGCGGCATCGCGGAGGCCTGGAGATCACGCTCGAATCCCGCGTCGGTCTGTATTACGGCGACTCAATCCTTGCTCAGGCCCGGCAGGTGCTCGAATGGCTCGGCGTCAAACATGCCGGGGTTACGATTCACGATGAAGGCGCTCTGCCGTTTGTGATCTCGGCGCGAATCGAAACGGCTGTGAAACGTGCCGGCCTGGGAAGCGGACAGAAAGCCCTGCCGGAACAACTTCCGCTGCTCGCAGCTTCTGCGCGCGACCGCCTGCGTCGCTCGCGCCTGTACCTGCCGGGGTCTGAGCCCAAGTACTTCATCAATGCAGGTCTGCATGGACCGGACGCTATCATTCTTGATCTGGAAGACTCGGTTCACCACGCCGAAAAGGACGCGGCTAGAATCCTGGTTCGGAATGCGCTTCGCGCGGTAGATTTCGGGGCCTGTGAACGCATGGTCCGCATCAACCAGTTGCCGCTCGGGCTGAAGGACCTGGAAGAAGTGATTCCGGAAGTGCCGGACCTGGTCCTGATACCGAAGGTCGAGCGGGCCGAGCAGGTGGTGGAAGCCGACCGCATGATCGGCGAATTGAAAGCTCGTAACCACGTCAATCGGTCGGTTTGGGTTATGCCGATCCTCGAGTCTGCCCTGGGAATCGAGAATGCATTCGCAATTGCGTCCGCCAGCCCGAATGTTGTTGCGTTGACCATTGGATTGGAGGATTACACGGCGGACCTCGGAGTGGTGAAGACGCCAGAAGGCCGAGAGTCGGCGTATGCGCGGGCGCGTGTTGTGAATGCGGCGAAAGCTGCGGGCATCCAGGCGATTGACTCCGTCTTCGCGGACGTTGCTGACCTGGACGGATTGCGGCGTTGGGGAGAGAACGCCCGGGCTATGGGGTTCGAGGGTATGGGCTGCATCCATCCCGGGCAGATCCGCGTGATTCACGAAGCCTTCGCACCGTCGCGGACGGAGATTGATAAGGCCTTGAAGATTGTCGCTGCGTTCGACGAAGCCCAGCAGAAAGGCCTTGGCGTGGTCAGTCTGGGATCGAAGATGATTGATCCGCCGGTGGTGGAGCGGGCCAAGAAGCTGGTAGTGAGAGCAAGACAGATGGGAAAGGCATAAGGAGGACTCCTTTGTGAATCTTCGTCCCCGTTGTGATTGTCGTCTTTAAAGCTGGAAAGGGCGAAAAGCCTCACCAAGGGAATTCGAGCGTATGAATGACTGATCCGATCGAACTGGCGCAAAATGCGGCTGGGCGAGTAGTACCGGTAATAGTGAATGGCAAGCCGCAACTCCCGTACCTCGGCGTGGGGCAATACCAGCCTCGCGGACGCAAGGCCGCGCCTCCGGTGCGTTCGGCGAAGGACTATCCCGAGAACGGTGACAAGCGCGTTAAGGATCTCGAAACCGCGCTGCGCAAGTGCGGCCTTCGCGATGGCATGGTGATTTCTAACCACCACCACCTGCGCGACGGAGACGAAGTCGCCCTCATGGCGCTGCAATCCGCGGCGAAGATCGGCGTCAAAGATCTGATGTGGTTTCCCAGCGCGTCGTTTCCTTCACAAAAGGGCGCGATTGAGTTGATGGAGAATAAAGTCATCCATCACATCGAAGGCAGCATGAACGGCCCGCTCGGCAACTACTGTACTCAGGGCAAGATGCGCGGCATGGGAGTGTTGCGCTCCCACGGAGGCCGCTGGCAGGCGATTCAGGATGGGGAAGTCCACATCGACATTGCGGTCATCGCCGCGCCCGCTGCTGATTTCTTTGGCAATGCCGATGGCGCGCATGGCAAGTCCGCCTGCGGATCACTCGGCTTTGCCCTGGCGGACTCCACCTACGCGGATTATGTGATCGCGGTGACCGACAATCTGGTCCCGTTCCCCTGCATTCCGTGGCAAATTCAGGGAAACAACGTGGATTACGTGGTCGAGGTCGACTCGATCGGAGATCCTTCCAAAATTGTTTCCGGAACAACCCAGATTACGCGCTCTCCCGACCGCTTGCGCATTGCCGAGTTTGTGGCCCGCTTTCTGCGCGAGTCGGGAATCATGCGGAATGGCTTCTCGTTCCAGGCAGGCGCCGGTGGAATCGCGTTGGCTTTTGTTGACTATCTCCGCCGCATGATGAAAGAAGATGGCGTGAAAGCCCGCTTCGTGCGCGGAGGCTCGACGAGGTTTCTGGTGGAGTTGCTCCAGGAAGGATTGACTGACTACATCCTCGACGGGCAGACCTTCGATCTCGATGGAGTGAAGTCGATTGCCAACGATCCGCGGCACGTGGCGACGTCGCCATTCACCTCGTACAGCTATCACGGTAAAGGGAACTTCGCCTCGATGGTGGATGCGGTCGTGCTGGGCGCGACCGAAGTGGACGTGAACTTCAATGCCAATGTGGTGACGCATTCCGACGGACGCTTGCTGCACGGCATTGGAGGATGGCAGAATTGTCTGGCGTCCGGATGCACGATTCTAGCCGTGCCGTCGTTCCGCGACCGCATTCCGGTGATTGTGGATCAGGTGACCACGCTGACCGGGCCGGGTGAACTGATTGACGTGATTGCCACCGAGCGCGGAATCGCGGTCAATCCGCGGCGGCAGGATTTGCTCGATGCCGTGAAAGGTTCGAGCCTGTCGATCCGGCCGATTCAGGACATCAAAGCAGAAGTGGAGAGAATCTGCGGTGGGAAGCCCGCAAAACCCAAGCCGGGAGGCCGCCCCGTCGCTATCGTAAAATGGGTGGACGGAACCGTGCTGGATTCGGTTTGGCAACTGGGTTAGGCGCTCCCTGCTTACGGCTGTTTCGTCATACTGCCGACGA
Source organism: uncultured Acidobacteriota bacterium (assembly GCA_963715675.1). GTDB lineage: Bacteria > Acidobacteriota > Terriglobia > Terriglobales > Acidobacteriaceae > DASVWZ01. The sequence goes on along the minus strand of OY970265.1, from coordinate 3,666,115 downwards.
TCTCGGCCCCGGTGTCGTTCTGCAGCATGTATCCCTTGCTGCCGGAAACCAGGTAGACCACAATATCATTCGAGTTCAGTGAAAGATTGTTGACCGTGGCGGCGGCGCGGCCGTTGCTCGCAACCGAGTAAGTCCCGGGCAAGTTGCCGGGGGCATTGAAGCCCGCGGCGGAGTTGTTCTCCGCTTCGTTCCAGGTAAGCACTCCGGAACCATTCCAGATTATCCAGCCCACTCGCGTCAGGTATACGATGCCCGCGTTGGTGAACTCGAGTCCGTCCATCGTGAAGGCATATTGCCCGTTCAAACTGCTCGTCGAAAACGAACTGGCCTGCTGTTGATCGAGGGTTCCGTCTTCTACCTTGGTGGTATCGTCCGTGAGAAGATATGCCCGCGCCGGGCTCACCATCCACAAAATCTGCTGAATACTGGTTAGGCCTGACGGGGTCAAGGTAACTGCCACCCGGCCATTTGAGGATACTGCGTAGGTTCCCGACAGCCCTGTGCCTTGCGCTACGGAGTTTCCATCCTCCACGGAGTCGAGCATTCCCGTACTGATAGTGCCGGCTCCTCCGGAGGTGAACACCCCTACCGCATTCTGCGCATCCAGACCGTTACTGTCGTCCGCGACGCTGCCAAAAACGTAGTTGCCCTTGAGGGAGCTGTCGGAGAAAGGCGCCCCAGACTGCATCTCCGCCGTACCGACTCCGATTGCGCCGGTATCGCTGGCCAGAAGATCAAGATGGTTCGAATCGAGAACGTAGTAGATGAAATTGACCGTGCCGGACGCGTCGGTGATTGAGCCCACACCGCGGCCCTTGCTGGGTGCGCCGAGCGTTCCGCTGATGCTCAGCGAAGCGCCGGTGCCGTTGTCGAAAACCGAGCCGCGCAGAACGTCGTCGAAGCCGGTGAGGGAACCGCCGGAAACCGTCATCGCCCCGGCCAGACTGGCGGATCCGCCCACCGAGTTCAAGGTGTGCAGGCGGAACACGAAGGTGCCCGCCGGGATCGCCGTCAGGTTCGAAGCGTTCTCGATGTCGGCCCGCCCGACCCCAATGGCGAAGTTGTCCGCCTCGGTCATGAGAACCTCATCACTGCTGACCAGGGTCAGTGAAAAGCTCAAACTTCCGCCCGCAACGTTGAGCATCAAGGCGCCCGTGCCGTCGTTGGCAATGGAGTATGCACCACTGCTCGAGTTGGATTGCACGCTGCCGGAAGTCGTTTCGGAAAAGTCGTCCACACCGCTGGTGAGGTTGCCGTTACCATCCGCGACGAAGTACCCAGCTTCGCGGTACGGAACGTTGTTCGCCAGGTCGGTTCCGGCGATTTGGTACGCATATTGTCCCTTGAGGCTGGTATTGGAAAAACTGCCGGTCCCGCTGCCGACGGGTGTGTTCCCTCCGTTGCTCGAACCACAAGCTGTAAATAGGGAAGTTGCAGCGAGCAGTGAAATCAGAAATAGGTTTTTCATACAACCGGGCAACGGGAGGGCCGCTGCCTCTCCTTGGTCAGCAAAATTGCGTGCGATCCGAACTCTACCTCTTCTAACACGAAATCGAAGAGAAAGTTGCTTGATCGCAAATCGCTGGAAGCCTAAGGAGACGCCGCTCCCGTCGCGGTCCGAGCCGACATCCGCCTCGGAATGGCCCAAACCACCACGCGATATGCCAGCAAAAGCCCGAGGATGGCGGCATACTGCAGGGGTTTGTGTTTGTCTGCTTTCACCAGCCAGTAATAGTGGATTACGCCCGCCCCCGCCGCGAAATAGATCAGGCGGTGGAGGGCCTGCCATCGCTTCCCGCCGAGCCGCCGTATCCAGCCTGCGGTAGAAGTGAGTGCCAGGGGAATGAGCAGGAGGAATCCGGTGAAACCTACAGTGATAAATCTTCGTTTCGCGACATCGGCTAGCATTTCGTGCAACGCGAAGAACTTGTCGAGCCAGATGTAGGTAAGGAAGTGCAGAACCACATAGAAGAACGCGAACAGGCCGAACATGCGGCGAAAGCGGATCAGCCAGGGTTGCCAGGTGACTCTGCGAAGCGGCGTGATGGCCAAAGTGATCAGCAGGAAAATGAGAGTCCAGTCCCCGGTCGAGTGAGTGATGACTTCAATGGGGTTGGCGCCGAGCGCGGCGTTGTAGGCTTTCCATCCCAGCCTCGCGAGAGGCAGCAGGCAGGCCAAAAAAACAGCGGGTTTGAACCAGCGGACGTTCATGTTTGCCCGAAGGACCTGCAGTGCGACTTTACCTCGTGGGTCCAAGGGAGGCCCTGCATAAACTGATTCCCGAAACCAGTTTTGGTTACACCGCGTAGACTCTGCTGGGCTATTTGGGAGTCGGAGGTACGTACTGCGCTGGCAGCGCGGCCCCCTCGCCGAAGAAAAACTGCTCCATCTGCTTCACAATGGCTTCCTGGTCCTCCCGGCGCGCCGGGTTCAGGCGGTATTCATTCAGCAGCATTTTGCAGAAATCCATCCACATGCCCCACGCCTGCCGCGAGACATTGTCGTAGACTTTTCGACCCAGTTCGTTGTCGAAGGGCGGCTCGTCCAGTCCAGGGAGTTGCTTCTGCAGCTTGACGCAAAAGACTGTATGCTCTGCCATCGCTTTTCCTAAAGAAGATTATCTCACAGCGAGCCGGAACCCGTGTCACGTTAACCTTCTGCCTAGCCGTTTCCAAAAAAGCCTAAACCCCGGTATACCCCCTCCCCACCGGTCTAGTGGAATCATCGAGTTACGGAGATTTAGTCCGCAAAATCTAGATTCGATTGGGCTTAGGGGTAAAATCTAGATTCCTAAAGAGTTATACCTTAAATAACTAACTTCTCCCTAAGATATTCACGTCTCGCTCTGGCCCGGCCAGCCCCGATGGGTGCTCCATCCTTCGCGCACTTTGCGAAGGGTGAGGTTCCACAAGCCCCAACGTCAGGACTTAATTTCTCTCTACCCACCCCCTCCCCACCGGTCTAGTGGAATCATGAAGTTACGGACTTTTGGCCCGCAAAATCTAGAGCCGATTGGGCTTAGGGGTAAAATCTAGGTTCTTAAAGAGTTATACGTACATTTTCTATGTTCTCCACCAGATATATATCGAGGATGGCAGTTTGCTGGTCTGGGTGTCAAGGAGAAAGTGGAGCGCCGGAAAGATGGGTCGTTCCCACGCGAAACAAGCCGCCCAATCGGAGCTTGGACGCGCACTCTCCGGGAGTAGTTGAGATGCGCCAACCCGGGCTTACCCACCTCGGCGTTTGTTGCATGGCGTTATTGCAACAGGAATGTCTTGCAGTGTGGCTCTTGGCCAACACATCACGTCAAGATGTGACGAACTTCGTTGATATGACGCCCCCGTGGGCGTAGGATCATGTCTGCCTCTCCGAAGAGCAATTCCCGCCAGTTGAGATGCAGCACCCCTTGAGGCGAAGGCCCTGATTTTCGGGAACCACGTCCCTGGAGGGCGTCATGAAATCTGCCACTTTCGTCTGCTTGTTTGCAATTCTCATCGGCACGATAGCGCTGGCTCAGAACAATCCCGTGCCCCTTATCAGTCTGCCTCTCATCCCTGACGCTACGGCGCCGGGCGGGCAGCAATTCACCCTCACCGTCAATGGCACAGGCTTTGTTTCCAACTCGGCGGTGAATTGGAATGGCAGCGCGCTGTCGACCCAGTTCGTCAACGGTTCCCAGTTGACAGCAATTGTTCCGGCGACCGACATTGCCACGGCGAGCACAGCTTGGATAACGGTGGTCAGTCCCGCGCCTGGCGGCGGCACGTCGAACACGGCATTCTTCACGGTCACCGCCGACGCGGGGAACTCCGTGGCTTTCACCTTGGCCTCCTCCCCGGCGGCTGGCCAAAGGCCTAACTCGGTGGCGGTGGGCGACTTCAACGGGGACGGTAAGCTCGATCTGGCGGTCGCCAACTATCCCGGCTATGGTTGGCCATCCACGGTTTCCATCCTACTGGGGGATGGGACCGGCAACTTTACCCTGGCCTGGTCGCCAGCGGCGGGGGATTCACCCGAGTCAGCGGCGGTAGGTGACTTTAACGGGGACGGCATTCTGGATCTGGCGGTCGCAAATGAAACCGGCGGGGTCTCGATCCTGCTAGGGGACGGCACGGGCAACTTCACGTTGGCTTCATCTCCGGCCGCGGGGGCTGAGCCCGTCGCCGTAGCGGTGGGTGACTTCAACGGGGACGGCAATCTCGACTTGGCTGTCGCCGACTGGGGTGGTTGCTATGGGTGCGGGGGCACAGTTTCTATTTTGCTGGGAGACGGCACCGGCAACTTTACCCTCGCCTCGTCTACAGCTACGGATGTTAATTCCGACGCAGTCGCCGTGGGCGACTTCAACGGGGACGGTAAGCTGGACTTGGCGGTTGCCAACCGGGAGGGCAACACTGTTTCTATTCTGCTGGGAGACGGCGCGGGCAACTTTACCTTGGTCTCCTCTCTGGCCGTGGTGGCTGAGCCCTATTCAGTGGCGGTGGGCGACTTCAACGGGGATGGCAAGCTCGATCTGGCGGTCGCCAACAACGACAGCGGCACGGTTTGCGTTTTTCTTGGGGACGGCACGGGCAACTTCACCCTAGCCTCGTCCCCGGTTGTGGGCCGGTGGCCTGTCTCAGTGGCCGTGGACGACTTCAACGGAGACGGCAAGCTGGACTTGGCCGTCGCCAATGAGGGCAGCGCAGCTGCCGTCCTGCTGGGGGACGGCACCGGCAACTTCACCCCGGCCTCGTACATGGCTGCGGGGGGTTCGCCCGAGTCAGTCGCGGTGGGCGACTTCAACGGAGACGGCAAGCTGGACCTGGCGATCGCGAACGGCGGTAGCAACACGGTTTCCATCCTGCTGCAGATTGCGCCCGGCCCCCCGAAAGTTACACTCTCGCCAACCAGCCTCAACTTTGGGAAGCTGCGGGTTGGCAAGAAAAGTAAGCCCAAGAGCGTGAGATTGATCAACAATGGTACTGGCAGACTCAACATCAGCAGCATCGCCACTAACAGTAAGAATTTCTCTCAAACCAACAACTGCCCCTCCAGCGTCGTGCCAGGCGGGCGGTGCACCATTAACGTAACCTTCATGCCCGATAAGACCGGTGCACTGCGCGGCGCCGTCACGATTAAGGACAACGCCTCCAATAGCCCGCAAAAGGTTCCACTGACGGGGACGGGGACGCGATAGGGACGTTTCACCCATATTGTCGCGCCCAGAAGGCGAGAAACGCGTTGACTCGCCTCCGCGTAGCCTCCTAGTATGATCGCTCACAGAGTGAACCTTTTTCATTGATCGGGCAAACCATCTCGCATTACCGCGTCGTCGAGAAGATTGGCGGCGGCGGCATGGGTGTGGTTTATAAGGCCGAGGATGTCTCGCTCGGCCGGTTCGTCGCGCTCAAATTCCTGCCGGCCGATGTTGCCCAGGATCCGCAGGCCCTGGAACGCTTTCGCCGTGAGGCGCGCGCCGCCTCAGCCCTAAATCATCCGAACATCTGCACCATCTACGAAATTGGCGAGCAGGACGGCAAACGCTTCATCGCCATGGAGTTTCTCGATGGAGTGACGCTGAAACACCTCATCGCCGGAAGGCCCGTCGAGACGGACGTGCTGCTGGGCTTGGCGATTGAGATTGCCGACGCGCTCGATGCTGCCCACGCGGAAGGGATCGTGCATCGCGACATCAAGCCCGCCAACCTGTTTGTCACCAAGCGGGGCCACGCCAAGATTCTGGACTTTGGTCTGGCAAAGATGACGCCTGCGCTCGGTTCGTCGAGCAAGAATGCGGCAGCGAATACAGCGACGACTGTCGCAGAGGAGCACCTGACCAGCCCCGGCTCAACCATGGGCACGGTGGCTTATATGTCGCCGGAACAGGCGCGTTCGAAACCGCTGGACGCCCGCACCGATCTGTTCTCGTTTGGAGCTGTCCTGTATGAGATGGCCACTGGGCAATTGTCTTTTCGTGGCGATAGTACGGCAACCATCTTCGAGGCGATCCTGAACCGTGCTCCCGTGGCCCCGGTGCGGCTGAATCCCGATCTGCCGCCGGAACTGGAACGGATCATCAGCAAGGCTCTGGAGAAAGATCGCAACCTGCGTTATCAGCACGCCGCCGACATGCGAACGGATCTGCAACGGCTGAAGCGGGACTCCGAATCCGGGCGGATTGTCACGGAAAACGCAGAGGCGGTCGAACTGCGCTCGACCGGGCGGCCGAGGGCGGCCGTCCCCACACAGGCATCGGGCCGAGCGAAGCTCGGCTGGGGAGTTGCCGCGGCTGCCGTGTTGATCGCCGTGCTGGCCGGCGGGTTTTACTTTCGCCTGCGCCAGACCGCGACCCACCTGACTGATAAAGACACCATCGTGCTGGCCGATTTTGCCAACAGCACCGGCGATGCGGTATTCGACGATACGCTGAAGACCGCGCTGAGCGTCTCACTGCGGCAATCGCCTTTCCTGAATGTTCTCCCCGACAGCGACGTAGCCAAGACCTTGCAACAGATGACCCGTCCGGCGAATACGAAAATTACGTCCGAGGTGGCCCGCGAGCTTTGCCAGCGGGCGGGCAGCAAAGCTTACGTAGCGGAGTCGATTGGCAGCCTGGGCAGCGAATACGTGCTGGGGTTGAAGGCGGTGAATTGCCAAAACGGAGATGTGCTGGCGCAGGAACAGGCGACGGCGGCGTCCAAGGAGAAAGTGCTGGATGCGCTGGGCGAGGCGGCATCCAAGCTGCGGGGCGAACTGGGCGAATCGCTGACTACGGTGCAGAAGTTTGACGTTCCCCTCGAAGAGGCCACTACGTTTTCGCTCGAGGCTTTGAAGGCGTTCAGCTTGGGCGAAAAGGCCATCAATGAGAAAGGCCCCGCCGCAGCCCTGCCCTACCATCAGCGGGCGATCGAACTGGACCCGAATTTTGCCCTGGGGTACAGAATCGTAGGCGGCGACTACAACGCTCTCGGCCAGCTGGGTCGCGCCATCGAGTACTACACCCGGGCGTTCCAGCTGCGTGACCACGCCAGCGAACGCGAGAAGCTGTCGATTACTGCCGCCTACTATCGGAATGTAACCGGAGAACTGGATAAAGCGGCCCAGACCTATCAGGAAGACATGGACAACTACCCGCGCGAACCGTCGCCGTACAACAATCTGGGCCTCATCTACGCCGAAGAGGGCCAGTACGAGAAAGCTGTAGAGTTGACCAGGCAAGCGGTGCGGCTGGGGCCGGACGTGTTGATTTACTACGAGAATCTGACCAACTACACCATGGCCCTGCAGCGCTTCGACGAAACCCGGCAGATCATTCATGATGCGTACGGGCGAAAAATGGATACTGAGGAATTCCACGAAACGCTCTACGCGCTTGCCTTTCTCGGCGGAGACTCGGCGGCGATGGCGAAAGAGCAAGAGTGGTTTGTGGGCAAGCCCGATTATGAGGGCGACGGACTGGCCTTCGCATCCGACACCCAGGTTTACGCGGGTCATGCGAGCAAGGCGCGAGAGTTGACCAGGCAGGCGGTGGACTCCGCCGTCCGGAGCGACAACAAAGAAAGCGGGGCAATCTATCTGGCCAACGCCGCTCTGCAACAAGCGGAGTACGGGGATGCCGCAGAAGCCCGGCAATCAGCGGCGGAGGCGTTGAAGCTCGCTCCCGCCAGCCCCGGAGTGGTGGTCGAGGCGGCGCTGGCGTTTGCCGTGGCGGGTGATGCGGCGCACGCCGAATCTCTTGCGCACGACCTGGCGAAGCGATATCCGCTGGGCACCCTGATGCAATCCTTCTGGCTGCCTGCGATTCAGGCGCAATTAGCGCTGGACCGAAAGAACCCGGCTGCCGCCATCAATGCCCTGCAGCCAGCTTCCGCCATCGAGTTAGGGTTGGTTCCGTTCTTCAACAACATTTCCTGCCTTTATCCGGTGTACATACGCGGAGAAGCATACCTGGCAGCGGGACAGGGCAGGCCTGCCGCAGCCGAGTTTCAGAAAATTCTTGACCACAGCGGTCTCGTCTGGAATTGTTGGACAGGAGCGTTGGCGCATCTGGGAGTGGCTCGCGCGAATGCCTTACAGTCGAGAACCTCGCAGGGCGCGGACGCCGATGCGGCTCGCGTCCGGGCGCTGGCTGCTTACAAAGATTTCCTCGCGCTCTGGAAAGACGCCGCCCCCGATGTTCCTATTCTGAAAGCAGCCAAAGCGGAGTACGCGAAGCTGCAGTGAGCCTAAGCGGCGTCGCTGCGATTTCCCGCTGCTTTTCTGTCAGGGATGCGCCCGGTCCGTACCGAGAGTATCTCGGCGTTCCCCCCAGCCGAATCGGGAATGCATTAGGCTTCGACGCGGGGGAGTTCGCCTATCGAGGCCAGGTTCCGCGTGCGGCGTTCAACGTGGAGTCAGCCACCATCGCCGCAGGGCCACGACGGACCAGACCGCTTCGACGATCCCGAAGGGCCAGGCGCCTTGCAGGAAGCCATAAACCGAACCCAGCGCGCAGCCTCCGGCGAACGCCAGGATGAACCATGGGCTGCGCCTTTCGAGAGCATAGCAGACCAGCATTGCTGTCACCGCGAACAATCCAAAGATGGTCAGAGGGCTCATGCGGCGAGAATCTTTTTTCGGGTTTGCGGAGGCAGAGTTTCGCAAGCGGTGCGCAGCACCAGGCGTGGGGCGCGGCCGCGAATGGACATGAGATAGGGGACGGTGCGCTTCGGGTCGAATTTGGCGGTTTCCCGCAGCAGCCAGCCCAAACCTTTCTGCACCATGTCGTCCTGGTCAGCGAGCAGCAGGCCGGAAAGTCGCTTGATTTCCGGGAAAAACATTTTCGCGCGGGTGCCGCGGATCAGGGCCACGCAGGCTGCGCGCCGGCGCCAGCGATCCCGCAACTTCGCCCAGCGAAAAACGTGGGCGGCGCGACGAGGCTCGGCCGCAATCATCGGCGCAATCAAATAGTGAAGCAGTCCATCGTGATCGGCCCAACTGCCGATCCGGTTGAGCCAGGATTCGAACCGTCGGAACTCAGCGTCGTCGAAATCCCCGGTCAGTTTCTCCAGCAGGAAGACGGCAAAGATCTTCTCCTCGAGCATCCGGCCAGAGAAGAGCTTGTCCGCAACTTCGAGCAAGAAGGGCAGGCCGAGTTCTTTGAGCAGAGTGCGCCGGAAGCGCACCGCCAGTTTGCGCAGTTCCGCCGTGTACCATCCGCGCGATTTGATTTCTTCTTTGAAAAACCACTGCACTTCCGCAGAATGCGGAGCCGAACCGCCGTCTTTGAGAACGCGGCGGATATGGGCCGCGATGTAGGCCGGAGTGAGCTTTCGTTTCGACATATGCTTCAAGCACTCAGGAGGCAGTTGGTGGAGTTTGCTGACTCCCGACTCCTGACTCCCGACTCCCAGCTACCACCCGGTCATAAATCCACAGCGCTGCGGCCGTTGCCATCCCCACACCGGTCACGGTCCACCAGACGCGCTCCGGCTGGTGCTGAACTTCGCCAAAATGATGCATCAGGGTCCCGCCGAACCACCCGCCAATCAGTGAGCCGATTCCGATCGGTAGAAACGCGAATCCCATATAAGTTCCTTGCTGGCCCGGAGGCGCCAGCCGGGAAATGTATTCGTAGTAGCGTGGGGATTGGGTGATCTCGCCCAGCGCCAGGACAAACAGCGATAGAACCGCGCCCCAGATGGTCGGCTGGAAGGCCAGGATCAACCACGAAGCCGACGTGATGACCGTACCCAGAATCACCGCCTGTAACGCCGGTATCTTTCGCGTCAGCAGGCTCACCGCCAGAGTCAAACAAATCACCGTAAGGCCATCGACGACCAGAATTCTTTCGACGTCGGCGTGGGGATTGATGTATCTGTGAATGTAACCCGGCAGGCTGATGTATTGTTGCCAGAAGACGATCCAGTAGCCGGTGAAAATCACCAGAAACCACATGAAACGGCTGATGCCGGCGAGGACAAGCAGCAGGAGCCCAGCCCATATCCACCATGGCACGGTAACGCTGGGATACACCCACAGGCCAATGCGCAGCAAAACCGCAACCACCAACACCGGCAGAACCAGCCGGTAGTTGCCCACCACCACGCAGAAATTCCGGGCCACGGTTGCGATCGAAGGCGGAGGCGCATCCCCGGGCTGGCGCGGCTCCCGGAAGAAGAACAGGACCACGAAGAACATGGCGAATACGCTGATGGCGGAAACGCGGTAAACGTTCTCGACCCCGAGATTGCGGTGGGTCCAGGATGCAAACAGGGGTCCGGCGGCGCCGCCGATGTTGACCAGCGTGTAGTAAATCGAGTAGCCGATGGAGCGGACGTTCTCCTTGGAAGCGCGGGCCGTAGTGCCGACTACGCAAGGCTTCACCATGGAGATGCCGAGCGCCGGAAGAACGAGAATGAAGCCGACAAACAGCCCAAGAGGCACGGCATTGCGCACCGGGGCCAGCCAGGATGCGCCGATAGAGCCGATCAGAAAGTACGCGGCGCTCAGGATGAGGTACGCCGTCGCCAGAGCGCGGCGGAAACCCAGCCGGTCAGCGACGGCCCCGCCAAAAATCGCGAGAAACCACACCATGCCGCCGAAAATGCCCGTTAGCGTCCCGGTCTGCTCGGTGGAGAAACTCAGTTTTTCCTGCAAGTACAGGGCGAGCGACGCAAACGCCCCGTAATAGGAAAGACGCTCGAAGATCTCGGTGATGTTCGCGACCCAGAACGGACGTTCGAAGCCGGTGCGAATTTCGTGAAAGCGTGCGGAAAAGGTCAAAAGTGGTTCTCCATAAACTAACCTCGGTTCATCTCATCCGCTCTGTCATCCCGAGCGTGGATTCAGAAGCGCACTCGTACGGCGAACGCAAGTCGAAAGACCTGCTTTTCTTCACTTGGCTAATCGCTTTCGTATTTCCTCAGCCGACAATCCAGCAACTCGAATGACTTTGTTACGGCTGCTCTCGCCGGACGCTATGGTAACGGAAGAGCGTGGAACCTTCAAAAGCTTTGCGAAGAATTCGATGCAGGCTTGGTTGGCTTTGCCATCGACCGGAGGTGCGGTCAGGGCCAGTTTGATCGCGTCTCCGACTTCTCCGGTAATGGCGTTCTTTTTCGCGCGGGGGTGGACTTTCACGGCAAAACTAATGCCGGCGAGACTCGTCTGGAGCGGGATCATGGGCCGGGCGAATCACCTGTGCCCAGCAGCCTTCTCGGCTGCTGCGTTCGCTTCGGTGGTGACGCGCGTCAGGTGCTGCTTGTACAGGTCCAGATTCGGGTCGCCGATCTTGGCACCCACCTCGATGGCTTTCTGAACGTTCTGCGTCGCCAAGTCAAATTTGCCCTCATTCTCGTAGCCTTCGCCCAGGCTGTCGTAAACATTGGCCGATCCGCGATAAAGTTCGACATTGCGCTGGGAAATTGCGATGGCTTCGTCGAGTTTCTTCTCTCCCATGAGTTGATAGCCGAGAAGGTTCAGCGCATTCTCCGGCAAGCGAATCGGATAGCCGTAGTGCTGGGAGAGTTCGCGGTAATGCTTCTCCAGTCCGTCCAGCCCGCCTACCGGAGATCCGCTGCTGGGATCGCGCGGCATAGGCCAATCGGCAAAGATGGTGCGCAGGCCGGCATAGTGGGCGCGCAGCACGGTTGAGCTGTGGTCTTCATCGAGATAGTGTGCCGAGTCCCAGTGAAAATCTTTCGGGGTCTTCTCCGTAAGCGTCTTCTGCAACTCCTCGAAGCTCGCGCGCATCGGGACCTGCGTATCGTCTTCGTTGCCTAAGGAGAAGAAGAGTGTTTTGTTGAGTTCTGCATGCGTAGCGAAGAAATCCTGCGCCTGGTGCAGAGTGCGCCGGTCATTCCACCACAGGCTCGGGCTGACTGCGATGTACGCCTGGAACATGTCGGGCCGCGTGATGAGAATATGGATGGCCATGAGGCCGCCGAGCGAGTGGCCCGCGAAGATCTTGTAGGGAGCGGTGCGGTAACGCTTCTCGATCTCGGGCATGAGTTCGTTCTGAATGAAATCGAGGAAGTGATCTCCACCGCCACTGGTAGGGTTGGCGGCCGTGCCGTCGGGGTTCTCCGCGTCCGAGTGGCTGGGGGTCAGGTCGCGGGTGCGGTCGGTGTTGGCGATGCCGACGACGATCAGCGGGGGCATCCGGTCGTTCTGGACGAGGAAGTCGATAGTGCTGCCGATCTCGTTGATGTGACCCGGGCCGTCGGCGAGGTAGAGCACGGGGAGCGGGTCCTTGCCCTGGGCGTAGTTGCGAGGCGTCCGAACCCAGACCACGCGGTCCTCGTTGAGGATACTCGAGTGCACGGCGAGCTTTTGTGGCGCAGGCGGGGCCATGTCCTGTGCGGTGGACGCAGTCGACAGGATGCAGAGTGTGAGAGCCAGTAATGCAAGACCGCAAAGAATCGTTTTCATAACAGTACCGACGAAGCAGCGTGATCGGGGTTAGCGAGCATCCATCGGAAATCCCAGTTTTGAAGTCTAATCGATTTGCATTATCCCGGTCGGCCTCGTTCTCCGAAGATCGCTGTTCCCACCCGCACACATGTCGAGCCTTCTTCGATTGCGACTTCGAAGTCGTGAGACATACCCATCGATAGTACTTCCATGTGAACCCGCGGCAAACGGCGTTGTGCGATTTCTTCTCGCAGCTGGCGAAGCCTTCGAAAGCTGGGGCGTGCCTCCTCTGGATCTTCGGGGAAGGGGGGAATTGTCATCAGTCCACGGATTTCGAGATGTTCGAGTTCGACAGCGCCGCGCAGAATTGCCGCGAGTTCATCAGACGCCGGGGCGACGCCGCTCTTTGCCGACTCGCCGCCGACGTTGACTTCGATCAGCACTGCCAGCGTTTTTCCAAGGTGGGCCGCCGCCGCGTTGAGCTTCTGAGCGAGGCGCAGCGAGTCGATGGAGTCGACCGCGCCAAACAGTTCGGCGGCGGCAGCAGCCTTGTTGGTTTGCAGGTGGCCGATCATGTGCCACTTCGCGCCTGCGAGATCGCGCAACGCCCCAGTCTTCTGGGCGAATTCCTGGACGCGGTTCTCGCCGAAGAGCCGCAAGCCGGCGTCGTAGGCTTCGCGAATACGTTCCGCGGGAAGAGTTTTGGTCACACCCATCAACGCGATTTCGCGTGGATCACGTCCGGCGCGGTGGGCGGCAGCGTTGAGGCGGTCGCGGACGCTCGCAATGTTTTCCGGAATGCCCATGCTAGCGCATTAAACCAGGGAGGGGTACTGATCTAATTTCGGGTTGCTGAAGATTTCCATTTATCCTTCTAGCGCGTGAATACTTGCCACAAAACAAAAGCTCCGAGGGCGATTCTCAGGAACAGGCCAATGGTGATCTTTCCAGTGTCAATGACTAGCCATATGAGAAAGCACGTCCATAGCCCCAAGAAGGAATACCCGAGGATACACAGAGCAGTAGTCAGCTTCTGTTTCATGCCGTCACCAGCAAATCCAGCACCCATCAGATGATCGCGGCTGGCATCAGACGCCCCGGATCCCTCGCTGCGCTAGGGATGACGGCGCGCGGCTCCCGCTGCGCTCACGCCGCGCAAACGCCGTTACATGATCGCGGTCGGCGGTGCGGGTTCATCCGGACTCCCGGCGTTCGCGATAGGCACGCGGACCATTGCCACAATCAGCACTCCCAGCGCGATCAGCGCCGTCCAGAAGGGCGCCGTCCACTTCACCAGGGTCACATCGTGTCCGGTACCGACGAGCGCGGCAATCACCAATCCGCACAGCGCTTCCCCGGCGATCAGACCGGAAGCCGTGAGCACGCCGGCGTTATCCACGCGGGCCTTCTGTGCGTTGTTGAAGCCACGCCGGTCGCGGAATTTATCCGTCGCCCAGCGAATCAGGCCGCCCACAAAAATCGCGAACGTCGTGCCCAACGGAAGATACATGCCGACCGAGAACAGCATGGGACTCTTGACTTCCACCATGATGAGCGCAAACCCCATCAGGATCCCGACGATCACCAGGGGCCATGCCATGTCTCCGCCGACGATCCCCTTCGCGAGCATTGCCATGAGTCCGGCTTGTGGAGCGGGCAAAGCCGCGCTGCCGAAGTGATAGGCCTTGTCCAGAATGGCCAGCGGGAAAAACAACACGAGCGAGGCCACCACGATTCCGAACAGGTCGCCAATCTGCATTTTGGCTGGAGTGCCGCCCAGGATATGTCCGACTTTCAAATCCTGAAGCATTTCTCCGGCAACCGCGGATGACACACAGACCACCGCTGCGACACCCAGCACCGCAGCCACGCCACCGGTTCCCGAAACGCCCAGCGCAACCATCAGCAGTGCCGCCACCACCAGGGTACAAAGCGTGAGACCGGAAACCGGGTTGTTCGAGGAGCCAATCATTCCGACCAGGTTTCCGGAGACCGCAGCGAAGAAGAACCCAAGCACGATCATGACCAGCGCAGCCACGACCGAGCCCGAGATGATTTTCGAACTGGTAAGGGTTCCAGCCGTGCTGATGAAGTAGTAATAAAGTCCGATCATCGCGATCAGCACGACACCCACACCGGCGAAGACCGCTTTCGAGTTCAAATCCTGGTCGGTGCGGCTGGTGGCCTTATGCGCGGCGGCCGACTTTTTCAGGTCGGACACCGCCCGTGACATGCCGATGCCAAGCTGTTTACGCATGCGGAAGAGGGTGAATGACGCTCCCACCAGCATTCCGCCTACCGCGATGGGCCGGACGATTGAAAAATAGATGGATTGTGCGAGCAACGTCCACGGCACCGACTGGCCGGTGGGCAGGCCCGCTTGAACGTACGGTCCCAAAACGAAGGTTAGAAGCGGAACCAGCAGGCCCCAGGCCAGCACGCCGCCTGCGAAGTTCAAGGCCGCGAGGCGGGGACCGATAATGTAGCCGACGCCAAGATACGCGGGACTCACGTCCGGAGCGGTGAAAATGGAGGCTCCGCCGGTGAGTGTGGTGGCGACGTTCGGGTTGGTGCTGGTCCGCAGCAGCAGCTTTTTGCCGGCAGCGCTGATGTTCACCGGAAACGTATTGCTGGGGCTGAAGACATTGACCGCGCCCAGCAGGTACATCAGCCCGCCGAATCCCATGTTCGCGAACAGAATCTTTGCCGCCCTCGATCCCTGCTGCCCCGCTTTGTGAATTTCAGAGGCTGCGACCGACTCCGGAAACGGGAGCTCCGGATCTTCCACCATGACCCGCCGCAGCAGGGTCACGAACAGGATGCCCAGGGTCCCGCCAATCATCATCAACGCGACCGAGTTCCAGTACTTCTCGCGTGTCAAGCCCGGCCAGATCCCGGCGATCACGAACGCAGGAATGGTGAAGACCGCACCCGCCGCTACGGATTCCCCGATCGAACCGACGGTTCGCGCGATGTTCTCTTCGAGAAGGCTGCCCTTCATCAGGCGCAGGATCGCCATGCCGATGACCGCGGCCGGATAGGTGGCGGCGATGGTCATGCCAGCGCGCAGGCCGAGATAGGCGTTGGCGGCGCCGAGAATACCGGTCATCAACATTCCGAGCAAAACGGCGCGGAACGTGAACTCGCGCATCTCCATGTGTTCGGGGACGTAGGGTTTGTATTTCTTTTCCGCAGTGACGGTGGTTGGAGTGCTCATAAATGGCATCCTCGTGAGTTGGCCGGACGGTTCACTGTGAATTACATACGACCGCGCACCTTAGCATGGGCAGCCGTCAGTTTTCAAGTGTACGCCGGGTTGGAAGAACCTGCACCAGTCGCGAAACCCCGGAAAGTGTCGGAGAATCGCTTCACCCCGTCACAGCCAAGCGTGACCGCTGTCATTGTGAGGCGGGACCGGGCTGGATAGCTTTAGATGGGAAAGTTTCAGGATTCTCTGACCCGAGGTGTCAGGCCCAGGTTTTCAGACCCAGGTTTCCTGGTCGCGGCATCGGTCCCTCCGAGCGTAGTCCAGGAGCTAGAACCTACAGGCTCCTCTCCGATCGAGCCCTGTACTTCGCAACCGATGTTCCCCACCATCGCTGCGGAGAAGACCAGTCCGGAACGATTCATTGGATCACTCATGAATTCATAAGAAGAAAATCAGGAGGCAATTATGGCAAGCGATGTACAACATCGGACTTGGACGGGCATGCAGGCCTGTCTGGTCTGTAGCGCAATCTTCCTGCTGGCGGGAGTCTGCCTTGGAAAAGCTGGGGACTCGCGTTCGAACACGCCACTTACCGCCAAGACCAGCGCCGATTGGACCGAATTCCACTTCGCACCGGGCGGTACACGCTTCAACCCGTATGAGACCGTGCTCGGCGTCAAGAATGTTAAGGGCCTTCGCTTGAAGTGGAGTCACGTCGTTGGCAAGGGTGAGCTATCCTCTCCCGCGGTTGCGAACGGGGTTGTTTATGTCGGCTCAGCAGATCACAAGGTGTATGCGCTGAACGCCAAGACCGGCGCCAAGCTGTGGAGCTACCAAACCGGCCGCTGGGTGACTTCCTCGCCCGCCGTGGCCGATGAGGTGGTTTATGTCGGCTCGAGCGACAAGAACGTGTATGCGCTGAAGGCCATCACTGGCGCCAAGCTGTGGAGCTATGCCACCGGCGGCAGCGTAGTGTCCTCGCCGACGGTAGCGAATGGGGTGGTGTATATCGCCTCGGAGGATGGCAACCTGTACGCCCTGGATGCTGACACCGGTGCTCTGCTTTGGAGTTACGGCACCGGCAGTTCGGAATCCTCGCCCACGGTGTCGAATGGCGTCGTCTATGTCGACACGTACGCCAGTTTGTACGCGCTGGACGCCAGCACCGGTGCTCAACTGTGGAGGTCTGAAGTCATGGCAGGGGTCTCCTCGCCGACGGTGTCAAACGGCGTCGTCTATGGTGGCTCACTTTACGGCGACATGTACGCGCTGGATGCCAGCAGCGGCACCAAACTGTGGACCTACGTCACCGGTGTTGAAGTGGATTCCTCGCCCGCTGTCGCGGATGGGGTCGTTCATTTAGGGTCGCAATCCAAGGTGTACGCGTTGAATGCTAGCACTGGCGCGAGGCTGTGGGGCTACACCGCCAGAGGTTCAACCTCGGCTGCCGTGGCGAACGGAGTGGTTTATGTCGGCTTCGGAGTTAGGGACAGAAATGGAAAAGTGTGTGCACTGAACGCTCGCAACGGTGCC
The DNA here is from genome assembly GCA_963715675.1 of uncultured Acidobacteriota bacterium. Lineage (GTDB taxonomy): Bacteria > Acidobacteriota > Terriglobia > Terriglobales > Acidobacteriaceae > DASVWZ01. The sequence continues at coordinate 3,648,999 of OY970265.1, read as the reverse complement.
AAGCTCTGGTGCTACACCACGGGCTGGGCTGTGTATTTCTCGCCCGCAGTGGTGAATGCGGTGCTCTACATCAGCTCGATTGACGGCAAAATGTACGCGTTTGGTCTAAAGAAGTAAGGCCGGGAAGTTTCATTAAGACGATTCATGAATTCATAAGAAGAAAATCAGGAGGCAATTATGGCAAGCAACGTACAATCTCGGACCCGGACGGGTGTGCAGGCCTGTCTGGTCTGTAGCGCAATCTTCCTGCTGGCAGGGCTCTGCTTTGGACAAACGCCCGCCCCGCTCTCGAAAGCTCGACCCGCGGCGAAAGCCGACTGGACCGAGTTCCTCACACCTGACATGGCTCGCTGGAACACGAATGAGACCGTGCTCGGCGTAAAGAATGTTAAGGGTCTTGGCTTGAAATGGAGTCACAAGCTGTATAAGAACCACCACCAAGAAGTTTCCTCGCCCGCAATTGTGGACCGGGTCGTTTATATCGGTAGCAGCGCGTCATACAAGTTTTTTGCGCTGAATGCAACCACCGGCCGACAAAAGTGGGCCTATACGACCAGTTACGATGTGTATTCCTCGCCCGCAGTGGCGGATGGAATGGTCTATTTCGGGGCCGAGGCCAATTTGTACGCACTGAACGCGAGCACCGGTGCCCTGCTGTGGAGCTATCCCGGCGGCATCTGGATGAATGGCTCGCCAACAGTGGTGGACGGGGTGGTTTACCTTGGTTCGGATTCTGACGGCGAGGACGTGTTCGCTCTGGACGCCAGCACCGGCGCTCTGATTTGGAGCTACAGCACCGGAGGCGGTGTAAATGGCGCCCCCGCGGTCGTGAATGGGGTAGTTTACGTAGGGTATGGGGCGATTTGCATGCTGCCCGGGCACTTTCGGCGTCCGGCGTGCACCAACTACGGTGTATCTGCGCTGAATGCCAGCACCGGCGCCCTTCTCTGGAATTACACCGCCGCCGGCCCGGTGACTGCCGCTCCTGCCGTAGCGAACGGGATAGTTTATGTCGGCGCGTGGGGCTACATGCACGCCCTGGATGCCGGCACCGGTGCCGAGCTATGGGCCTACTCCACTGGCTGCGAGGGGGACGCCTGCGATGAGAGTCTCTCTGCGGCCGTTGCCAATGGGGTCGTCTATTTCGGTGGCGAGAGCGATGGCGACGTGCACGCGGTGAACGCCAGTACCGGCGCCGATATATGGACCTTCCCCACCAATCACCCCGACGTGTGGGCTTCGCCGGTGGTGGCGAACGGTGTAGTTTACATCGGCGACAACTGGCAGACACAGGGCGCAAAGGTGTATGCCCTGAATGCTGCGACCGGCGCCGTACTGTGGAGCCACCCACTCGCTTTGACTAATTCCCCCGCCGTGGCAAACGGAATGCTTTATGTCGGCTCTGCTGGCTATATTCGCGCCTTCGGGCTGAAGAAGTGAAGCATCACTGACTACGGCCTGTGCCCCGCATCACTGGCGACTGTCGGGACGCGGGGCAACAGGCCGGAACGCTCATAGACGATTCATGAATTCATAAAAGGGAATTAGGAGGCACTTATGGCAAGCAACGTACAACCTCGGACCCGGACCGGCATGCAGGCCTGTCTGGTCTGTAGCGCAATCTTCCTGCTGGCGGGATTCTGCTTTGGACAAGCTGCGGGCACGAACTCGACCTCTCAGCTTTCCGCCAAGACACGCACCAACTGGACTCAGTTCCACTTCACAGCCGGTGGCACACGCTTCAACCCGTATGAGACCGTGCTCGGCGTCAACAACGTTGGAAGCCTCGTCCGGAAGTGGAGCTACACCGCCTACTCCGATGATTCCGCCCCTGCGGTCGTGAATGGGGTGGTCTATCTCGGCTCTCGCGACCACAAAGTGTACGCCTTGGAGGCCAGCACCGGCCACAAGCTGTGGAGCTACACCACTGGCGGCAGTGTGTATTCCTCCCCTGCCGTGGCGAATGGGGTGGTTTATGTCGGCTCGTGGGATAACAGCCTATATGCGCTCGACGCCGGGACCAGAGCCTTGTTGTGGAGCTACGCGACAGGTGGCTGGGTGTTGTCCTCGCCCGCCGTGGCGAATGGGGTGGTGTATGTCGGCTCCTACGACCACAATGTGTACGCGCTGGACGCCAGCACCGGGGCCGTCCTGTGGAGCTATCCCACCGGCGGCGTTGTGTTCTCCTCGCCCGCGGTGGCGAATGGAGTGGTTTATGTCGGCTCCGACGACAATAACGTGTACGCGCTGGGTGCCAGCAACGGCGCCGTGCTGTGGAGCTATAAAACTGCTGGCGCTGGGGGGGCCTCGCCCGTAGTCGTGGATGGGGTCTTGTACGTCGGCCCGTACGCCTTTGGGCTAAAGAAGTGAAGCATGGCAGCATCAGGCCGGGCAGATTCCAAACGCTCCGGCCGGGCCAAGTTCGGAACGGCCGGGAGGATTCATCAACGATTCAAGAACTCATAAATAGAAAGCTTAGGAGGCAATCATGACAAGCAACGTACAACATCGGACCCGGACTGGCATGCAGGCCGTTCTCGTCTGTAGCGCAATCTTCCTGCTGGCAGGAGTGTGCTTTGGACAAACTGCGATCTCGACCTCGACGTCCGCGCTCACGAACGAGACGCATACCAATTGGGCCCAGTTCCACTTCACTGCCGATGGAACTCGATTCAACCCGTATGAGACGGTGCTCAGCGTCAAGAGTGCTAAGGGCCTCCACTTGAAGTGGAGTCACACCACCGGCAGCTATGTGGCGTCCTCACCCGCTGTGGCAAACGGGGTGGTTTACGTTGGCTCATTCAACGACAAACTGTACGCCCTGAAGGCCAGCACTGGCGCCAAACTGTGGACGTATACCACCAAGGGCGGGATTCGCTTGTCCTCGCCTGCCGTGGCGAATGGGGTAGTCTACATCGGCGGGGGCGCCAACCTGTACGCTCTGAACGCCGGCACCGGCGCCAAACTATGGAGCTACACCACGGCGGGCTTTGTCGACTCCTCGCCCGCGGTCACGAACGGAGTAGTTTACGTAGGCTCGTCCGATGGATGCGTATACGCTCTGAACGCCAGCACCGGCGCCATGCAGTGGGAGTACACAACGGGCGGTTCTGTATATTCCTTCCCCGTTGTTGCGAATGGAGTGGTGTATATCGGGTCAGACGATTCCAACGTGTACGCACTGGATGCCAGTACGGGCGCCTTGCTATGGAGCTACACCACCGGTGGCGTCGTGGAGTCCTCACCCGCGGTCGCGAACGGGGTGGTTTATGTGGCCTCAGGCGATGGCCTTATGTACGCTCTGGACGCCAGTACCGGCACCTCGCTGTGGACTTATGATACCGGAAAGAGCATGTCCTCGCCCGCTGTCGCCAATGGCGTGGTCTATGCCGGCTCGGTCCACCGGGTGTATGCGCTGGGCGCTAGCAACGGCGCCCTGCTCTGGAGCTACTCCACGGGCGAAGAAGAGTACCCCTCGCCCGCAGTGGCCAATGGGGTGGTTTATGTCGACTCGGACGACGGCGTCTACGCGCTGAATGCGAGCACGGGGGCGAAGTTGTGGCACTCCACCCACCCTCTCTACAAGATGTGGGCCTCCCCGACGGTGGCGAATGGAGTTCTCTATGTGGGTGGATTTGACCAAAAGGTTTACGCCTTCGGGCTGAAGAAGTAAAGCATGGCGTCATCAGGCCGGCGCTCCAAACGCTCCGGCCTGATGAGATTCGCTTCGGCTCGCTGTCCGCACCTCACCTTTTCTCTTGACCTCCACCCCGGCAAACCGGCATCATTGGATGTATATCTTATAGAGATCATGTTTTGGTGGCGTATAACTCGTTAAGAATCTAGATTTTACCCCTAAGTCCAATCGAATCTAGATTTTGCCGGGGAAATGTCCGCAACTTCATGATTCCACTAGACCGGTGGGGAGGGGGTATACCCCGGATTTTGGCATCCTGAGAATAGATACTCGCTCAGGATGCGGTTGAATTCGTCGGGGGATTCTTCGTAGGGAAGATGTCCGATGCCGGGCATCATCACTAGCTGGGAATGGCGGAAATTCTGCTTCAATCGCTCGGCGGAGGCGGGTGCGACGGCGGCATCGCGGTCACCCCAAATCAGCAGGGTCGGTATGTTGGCGATGCTGGGCAGAGCGGCCTCAAGGTCCTGCAAATCGCGATTCCAGGTTCGCAGAATCGAAACGGCATATTCGAAAGAGCCGGGCAGTTCCATCGGTTTTTTATAACCTTCCAGCGTGCCCGGCTGAATGCGGCGGGTATCGCCATACAGTCGCCGAAAGTAGTATTCCTGGAAGCTGGGAAGGTGGCGGGCAGCGTTTATAAACAATGGCGCGATGATTGGACTGCTGAGAAACGGCGCCAGCGCTCTGCCCCGCGGAGACCAGGGGTTTATGGGGTCGACCAGAATCAGTCGCCGTATTCGCTGGGGAGCCAGCACGGCGGCCATCATGGCGACGCCTCCTCCGTGCGAGGTGCCCAGCACATCGAATGGGCTGGCAGTCATGGCATCCATGAATCGCAGCAATCGCTGAGCGCAAGCTTTGAGACTGCAATCCACTCCTGCCGGTCTCTCGGAATAGCCGGTGCCCAGCAAGTCGACGGCGAAGACCTCTGATTTTTCTGCTAAGACCGGGATCGCGTGCCGCCAGGAGAAGGAGTGGCCCATCAGGCCATGAATCAGGATCAGCGGAGGGCCAGCCCCGGCATGAAGGTAGCGCATGGCGGCGCCGTCCAGGTCGAAGAAGCGTTCTTCGATTGAGGATTCCTTGGTCAGCGTGATTTGTGGTTGAGACATGGGTCGTTCATGACAAGAAAACCTTGGACCTGGGCCGTTGCCAAAACGTGGAACGAATCAGGTCGAGGCCTGCGCTGCTTTTAGCTGTGGTTCGGCGATCGGCTTGCGAGATTTCTTCCGGCGCTGGCCCAGCAGCTTTTTGAGCACCCGAATTCCCTTGTCCACGTGCTTTTCCTGCAGCAGGAACGGCGGCAGAAAACGGACGACCGTATCCTGGGTACTGTTGAAAAGCATCCCTTCGGCAAGCGCCTGTTCCACAATCGGACGTGCGGGGATTTCGAGCTGCAAGCCCTGGATCATGCCGCGGCCACGGCATTCCTGAGCGGCTTCGTAACGATCCACCAAGTCCTGTAACTGCTGATGCAGGTACTCGCCGACGCGCAGAACGTTCTCCAACAAATGCTCTTCTTCAATGACCGCTAAATATTCCAGGGCAACGCGGCATGCCAGCGGACCGCCGCCAAAGGTGGTTCCGTGCTGGCCGGGAGAGATCGCGGAAGCAAATTCCTCCTTTGCCAGAAACGCGCCCAGCGGTAAGCCGGCGGCGATTGGTTTGGCGACAGCGACCATGTCGGGCTGAACTCCGAACGTTTGAAATGCGAACATCGTCCCGGTGCGGCCCAGGCCGCATTGGATCTCGTCGAAGACCAGCGCGGCATGATGGCGATCGGCCAGCGAGCGGCATTCCTTGAGGAATTCGACCGAGCACGCGCGAATCCCGCCTTCGCCGAAGATCGGCTCGAGAACGATGGCGCAGGTGTTGTCGTGGACCGAGGCGCGCAACGCTTCGAGATCATTTCTCTCGACAAACGTAACTTGTTCCAGTAACGGTTCGAAACCTTTGCGATACTTATCCTGGCCGGTCAGCGACAAGGAACCGAAAGTCCGTCCATGATAGGAGCCTTGCAGTGCGACGATCTGGCTCTTGCTGCTGCCTCCGGTTCGGTGACCTGCCAGGCGCGCCAGCTTCAGCGAGCCTTCGATCGCCTCGGTTCCGCTGTTGGAGAAGAAGGCTCGCTGCATCCCCGAGAGGCGGCAGAGCTTCTCGGCAAGGTGGCCCTGATACTCGTTGTAGTAGAGATTTGAGAGATGAATGGCGCGGGCGGCCTGTTCACGGATGGTTTTCACGATACGCGGATGGGCATGGCCCAGAGCATTTACACCCAGGCCAGCTACGAAATCCAGATAGCGTTTTCCTTCAACGTCGAAGAGAAAGCACCCTTTACCCCGAGCGATCACCAGGGGATACCGGCTGTAGGTTTGCAGCAGGAACTGCCGTTCACGTTCGATCACTAGTTCAGTGGTTGTCATGGGCTTAGCAAGATTGTACCGGATACAGCCTTGTGAATCCTTGAAGTGATCTTAGGCAAGCCCCGGAACTGGCAACGACCATGTTCACAAGCACTTACCAAATTTAAGAGATTCAATCCTAAAAACCATATGATCTTGCTATGGAAACTACTATAATGGCGGAAACCATTGCTATGGGAAGACTTAGGAGCTGACTAGTGTCGCTGGACGTGGCAGCGAAAGTGCAAGATCGAAGCGGGGAGAGATCTGCTCCCCGGACCGACGTGCTCCCGCGGACCATGAACCGGGACTTCCAAATTCGTTTTACGGCCAGCCTGCTTACGCTGCTGACGGCTACCGCCGTGGTTCTTGCCGTCATCAACTTCCGAAAGGAACAGGAATTTCAGGTTCCTTATGATGGGGCGTGGTGGGTGGAGCGGGGCACCAATCTGGTTGCGGAGCGAATTGAGCCGAACGGACCGGCGGCGCGGGCGGATGTCAAGGTTGGTGACCAACTCATTGCCGTAGATACTCGTCCAGTCAGCACCAGCGCCAAGTTGGCCAGGGAACAGTACCGGGTCGGACCATGGGCCAAGAGCACATACTCGGTGGTGCGCCAGGGTGTACCGGTGGACCTGCAGGTCATTCTGGTTCCGGTGGACCGTTCGCAATATAACTGGCTGCGGCTGATCGGTCTGATTTATCTTGGGATTGGCCTTTACGTCCTGCTGCGGCGCTGGACGGCGCCGGGCTCACTGCACTTTTACATCTTCTGCCTGGTTTCGTTCGCTTACTACTCGTTCCACTACTCCGGGAAACTGAACCCGTTTGACTGGAACATTTATTGGGGAAATGTGGTTGCGGGATTGCTGCAGCCGGCCTTGTTCCTCCACTTCGTGTTGATTTTCCCGGCGCGCCGCTGGTTTGTGCGCCAGCATCGCTGGGCGATTCCGTTGATCTACGTGCCCGGGGCGATGTTGCTGGCGTTTCAGATCGTGGCCATCGTGTTCCTGAAAGCCAGCGAGTTGCTGCGCTGGAACCTGGACCGGCTTCAAATGGGGTACCTGGCGGTGCTGTTCGTGGCGGCGGCGGGCGTGCTTCTATACAACTATCGTCGTGCCGAGACGCCCATTCTGCGTCAGCAATTGAAGTGGGTCACCCGGGGGACGGTCCTGGCCATCACGCCCTTCACCCTGTTCTACGTGGTTCCCTACCTGACTGGAGCTTTGCCCACTGCGGGAATGAAAGTTTCGGTTCTGTCGCTGGGGCTGCTGCCGTTGACTTTCGGCTATGCCATTTTCCGTTATCGCCTGATGGATGTGGATTTGATCTTCAAGCGAGGCATGGTGTACACGCTCGCCGCCGGGGCAATTGCGGGGGCGTACTTTGCCATGGTGGCGGTGGTGGCGGAAGTAGTGCATGCCCGCGTGCCCAGTTCTGGACCGGCCGGCCTGGCGCTGGCGATCGTGGTCACGGCGCTGCTGTTTGATCCAGTCCGCAAGTGGATCCAGGAACGGCTGGACCGGGTTTTCTATCGCACCCGGTATGACTATCGGAAAACCCTGATTGAGTTCGGCCGCGAATTGAATTCGGAAACCGATCTGGACAAGATGCTGAGCGCGGTGGTCGACCGCTTGTCGCGAACATTGCTGGTGGACCGGATGGCGATCTTTCTGTCGGCCGGTGAGTCTCCGACGTCATTCGTCATCGCCAAATCATTCGGAATGACTCAAACCGGTGGTTTGGATCTTGGCTTCCTGACCGCGCCGCGGCCGGAAATGGAGGCTGGGCATCTTTTCTTCGACAACACCCACCAGGTGCCCCGCGAGGACCCAGCCGCGCAACGGGCGGTCGCCACGCTTGATCTGAATTATTACATACCCTGCCGGGCGCAGAAGCAGACGATCGCGGTACTGGGGCTGGGCAAGACCGTGGAAGGAGATTTTCTTTCCAGTGAAGACGTCGAACTGCTGGAAACCTTGGCCGGATATCTGGGAATTGCCATCCAAAATGCACGGCTCTATGCCTCGCTCGAACAAAAAGTGACGGAGTATGAGCGTCTGAAGGATTTCAACGAGAACATCGTCGAATCGATCAACGTGGGTGTTCTGGCGGTGGATCTGGCCGACCGCATCGAGTCGTGGAACTCGCAGATGGAAGTGATGTACGCGCTGCCGCGCTGGCAGGCGCTGACCCGGCCGCTGAGTGAGGTCTTCCCGGCGGCGTTCGTAGAAGAGTTCTACCGCGTCCGGCAGAATCCGGGGATTCACAACCTCTACAAGTTCCGGTTGGGGACGCCCGCTGGAGAAAACCGTACCGTCAACGTGGCGATTGCCCCGCTGGTCACGAAGAAATTCAACGTGATCGGGCGGCTGATCATCATGGACGACATCACGGAACGGGTGGAACTGGAGGCGCAACTCTCGCAAGCCGATAAGCTGTCCTCGATTGGATTGCTGGCGGCGGGAGTGGCCCACGAGGTCAACACTCCGCTGGCGGTGATTTCTTCCTATTCCCAGATGCTCGCCAAGCAACTGCAGGGGGATACGCAAAAGAGCGCGCTGCTTGAAAAGATTACCCGGCAGAGCTTCCGTGCATCGGAAATCGTGAACAACCTGCTGAATTTTTCGCGAACCAGCGGCACTGAGTTCACGGAAGTTGACATCAACAAAGTCATCCAAGATACGCTGGCCCTGCTGCAACACCAATTCAAGACCTCAAGAATCCAGTTGCAGGACGAGTTGAAGGAGAACCTGCCGCCGATTCACGGAAACCCCGGACGGTTGCAGCAGGTGTTTCTGAACCTGTTCCTGAATGCGAAAGATGCGATGACCAACGGCGGGACGCTGCGCATCGCCACTTCCAACGGCGAATCGGTCAGCGTCGTGGTGTCGGATACGGGCGCCGGGATTGCACAGGAACACATCCAGCGCATCTATGACCCATTTTTCACGACCAAGGCGGCCCCGCGGGAAGGCCAGGGTCGCGGCACCGGACTGGGTCTATCGGTGACCTACGGAATTATTCAGGAACACGCCGGCAAGATCCGGGTGGAGAGCCGGACTGGCGAAGGCACGACCTTCTACCTCGACTTTCCTCTCGCCAGGAAGGCAGTGAATGTCTGACACGGCGGTCATCGCGCAGGGCCCGGGGGAAGTCACCGCGTCCAGTGAAGGGTCGGTGCTGATCATCGACGACGAGGCCGCCATTCGTGAGTCTCTGGAGACTCTGCTCCAACTGGAAGGGTACGTGGTGGAATCCGCCGCCAGCGCGGCAGAGGGACTGACGCGGATCGGAGAGCAGAGTTTTGACCTGGTATTGCTCGATCTGGCATTGCCGGACCGCAGCGGAATGGACCTGCTGTCCGAGCTTCGGGTGCAGGCACCGCAACTTTCGGTGATCATGATTACCGCCTACGGCACGGTGGAGAATGCGGTCCGGGCAATGCAATCGGGCGCGGCCAATTTCATCCAGAAGCCATGGGACAATGAGAAGTTGCTGGCGGACGTGCGGGCGGCCGTAGCCCGCCATCGCGCGGAAGAGGAAAACGTCCAACTGAAGCGCGCCCTCAAGCAGCGCTACAACTTCGAACACATCGTGGGCAAGAGCGAGCCCATGCTGAAGATTTTCGACTTGGTCGCCCAGGTGGCGCCCAGTCGCTCCACCATTTTGCTGCAGGGAGAAAGCGGAACCGGCAAGGAACTGATCGCCAAGGCAATTCACCTGAACTCCCCGCGCAAGGACCATCCATTTGTGCCGGTCAATACCGGGTCGATGCCCGCCGACCTGCTTGAATCCACCCTGTTCGGGCACGTGAAAGGGGCTTTCACCAGCGCGATCGCTTCCAAGAAAGGTCTGTTCGAAATCGCCGACAAGGGCACGCTTTTTCTGGACGAGATCGGGAATATGAGTTTGGACACGCAAAGCAAGATTCTGCGGGTATTGCAGGATCGCAAGTTTATGCATCTGGGGGGAGTGCATGAAGTCCAGGTTGATGTGCGGATCATTGCGGCGACCAATGTGCAACTGAAGGAGCAGGTAAAGGAAGGCAAGTTCCGGGAAGATCTGTTTTACCGGTTGAACGTGATCACCATCGATTTGCCTCCGCTGCGCCAGCGCAAGGAAGACATCCCACTGCTGGCGAACTTCTTTCTCAGCAAGTTCGCGCAGGAGAACGAACGGCCCGCCGGACGGATTACTCCAGAAGCCTGGCGGCCCTTACTGGCCTATTCCTGGCCAGGAAATGTGCGGGAACTGGAGAATGTGATCGAGCGTGCGGTGGTTCTTTCGACCGGGACGGAAATAGGCCCTGAACTACTGCCGGAGCAAATCCGGGGGCAGGCCACTGCATTTCCGGCGCTCGAACACCGGACGGACGCTTCGCTGTTCGACATCATGGAAGACTGCGAGAGGCACATCATCACCCAGATTCTGGAGAAGTGCAACTGGAACCAGACCGACGCTGCCGAGAGTTTTCATATTCCGCTTTCCACGCTGAATCAGAAGATCAAGCGCCTGAACATCGAGATCAAGAAGAAGGGGCGGGATTGAATCATCGGGTGGCTGGTTCATCTGGTGGTTTGGCCATCGGGTGATCTCACCTCACCACTGTGGATTGCGCAGGCTGATATTGACGATCGATTCTGATCCGTCATTACGTTACCCGACAATCCGATCACCCGATTCTAATCTCTGCTATAGTTTCCGGTGAGGCGAGCCACGCAGCATGGGCCGCGGAATGCCGATGGAACTCATCTCCCCCACGGAATTCGCCAAGGAAAAAGTGCAGGCCGTCCAGGATTTTTCAGTGCTGGCGGGACGCTCGATCTCCAACCTCTTCCGGCGTCCCCGCTACTTTGCCGACACCATCCAGCAGGCCGACCTGATCGGCGTGGGGTCGCTGCCCATTGTGGCTGGAGCGGGTTTCTCCATTGGGGCGGCCCTGGCATTAAATAGCGCAAATACCCTGCAGCGGTTCGGCTCTCTTTCGTTGCTTGGACAGTTGGTCTCGCTGGGTATGGTGCGCGAACTGGGACCGGTGATGACCGGACTGATGGTGTCAGGCAGGAATGCTTCGGGAATCGCCAGCGAACTGGGGTCGATGACTGTAACCGAGCAGATCGACGCCATGCGCGCTTTGGGCACGGATCCGGTGAAAAAGCTGGTGACCCCGCGAGTCGTCTCGACCGTGGTCATGCTGTTTTTTCTGACCATCCTGGCAGACGTGTGCGGGCTGACGGGCGGCGCAGCCTTCTCGACGCTGGTGTTCGGCATTGACTGGCATCAGTACTGGAGCACCTCGTGGCAGATTCTGGTGTTTCAGGACGTTTTCATGGGTCTGGTAAAGCCGGTGCTGTTCGGCTTCATTATTGCCTCTGTGGGTTGCTATTATGGCCTGACCGCACACGGCGGGACCCAGGGCGTGGGCCGGGCGACCACGCAATCCGTGGTGGTGTCGTCGCTGCTGATCATCGTCGTGGATCTGTTTGCAACCCGGCTGCTGATGACACTTTTCTCTTACCACTGAGCCATGACCGCACCTCCCATCGCAGTCTCCCAGCCAGTCCGCTCGCCCCAGAATTCCCCAACGGATGCGATTGTGTTCGAGAATGTTGCCATCGCGTTCGAAGACAGAACCATCCTGGATGGGATCTCGTTTTGTCTGCCGCGGGGGGAGACCAAGGCGGTCCTGGGCGTAGCCGGGGTGGGGAAGAGCATAATCCTCAAGCTGGCGCTGGGATTGCTGAAACCGGACGCGGGCCGTGTCTACGTGCTGGGCAGCGAAGTCACCGCGATGCCGGAAGAAGAACTCTTCGATTTGCGCCGCCGGATTGGGATGGTTTTTCAGGAGAGTGCGTTGTTCGACTCGCTGACCGTCCGGGAAAATGTTGCGTTCCGTTTATTGGAGGAACGAAACGTGTCCGAGGAGGAAGTGGACAAGCCGGTGCGGGAGGCGCTCAGCTTCGTGGAGCTGGAAAATACCATTGACCTGTTTCCTTCCGAACTGTCCGGGGGGATGCGCCGCCGGGTGGCGATCGCCCGGGCGATTATTACGCACCCGGAATTGCTGCTTTATGATTCACCGACCGGCGGACTTGATCCGGTTACCTCGACCACTATCATCGAGTTGATCATGAAACAGCGCGACGTATCGAAAACCAGCGCTTTGATGGTAACGCACCGTCTGCAGGATGCGTTCATGATGGCCACGCACTACTTCGATACGAAAGCGAACGCCATGCGCGAGCTGCCGCCCGGACAACGCGGCGAGGTTCCCATGTCATTTCTCATGCTGCGTGAAGGCAAGATTATCTTCGACGGCGACCTGCAAGAACTCGCGCGCTCGAAGGACCCGTATATTCGGGAGTACATCTCGTGATTGCGTAAACGGATCATCGGGCAATTGAAAAACGGGTAATTCGCTGCTCCGTGGGGAATGCCCAGGGAGCGCCAAATTACCCGATTCCTAAATTACCCGATTCCTAAATTACCCAAGGACGCGACGCCTAGCTGGCTTTTGCCAACGACATTTTCCGGAACATCGCCATCCGCTCCTCAAACTCCTTCAAGCGTTCCGGTCCTCCCGGAGCGCTCATGATCACTTTCTCGATGTTGCTGAATGCGGATGGACTGTGCATTTTCTCGCGAAGTTCCTTCAGAAACGGATGAACCTTGGCGAAGATCACAAACATTTCTCCGCAGACGCTGGGTTCGAGAAACAGGGCCCGGTTTATGGTTCCGTGCTGGACGAGGGAAGCCACCATTTCCCAGTACCCGGAAACCTGGCGCAGCCAGGCGTTTTCCTGTGTTCCCATGGCCATGCCCACCTTCAGGAAATCGTCGGCGGATTCCGGCCAAAAGCCGAACCACCAGTTGCGGGCTTTCCGCATTTCGGCCTCGCGGCGAAGATCGTAGAGTTTCAGAACCAATTCGGCATCGGCAGCGGTTGCTTTGTCAGACATGCGAGCTTCTCCTGTTCGAATATAGAGGTTGTGATGGATGATTCGGGGTTGCTACAGCCCCCGGACTAATGGATGCCGCGCACCCAGACAGGATGCTAATTATATGGTTAGGGACGGGCGGCGGGATCAGGAGCCGGCGTTGCGGCTTCCACCGGAGCCGGCCGCTCGTAATCGCACTCTTTGTTCGGGCACGCGATGACCGGGCCAGCTTTCAGATATTTCTCTACCAAAAATGCGTGGCCGCAAGTGGGACACTTTTCCGGCAGAGGCTTGTTGGCTGAGGTGAACTTGCACTTCGGGTAGTTCGAGCAGCCGTAGAAAGTGTTCCCTTTGCGCGCCTTCTTTTCGACCAGTTCTCCGTCTTCACAAAGCGGGCACTTCACGCCGACGAAATTCTGCTTCACGTACTTGCACTCCGGGTATCCGCTGCAAGAGGTGAACTCGCCGAACCGCCCATGGCGGATGATCAGGTTGCGTCCGCACTTCGGACAAAGCTCATCGAGTGGAATGTCCGGCACTTTCTTGCCCTGATCGAGCCGCCGGGTGGTTTTGCAATCCGGATAGCCCGTACAGGCCATGAACTGTCCGAAACGTCCCCGCTTCAGCACCATCACTCGTCCGCAGTTCTCGCAATATTCCTCCTGGGTCGTCTCCTGCAGGTCGGCGGAATCAAGGTCCGGCAGGTTGATCGGGTTTTCCTTGGTGAATGTGCAGGTATTGGGATCATCCTTGTCATAGGAACTGCACGCGTAGAAGGAACCATGTTTGCCCCACTTGATGACCAGCGGGGAGCCACAGCGCTCGCATTTTTCGTCTGTGGGCTTCTCCATCCGCTTGATGTTTTCCATGTGCTTGTGGGCATACTTGAGATCCTTCTCAAACTTCTTGTAGAACTCGTCGAGCGTGTCGGTCCATTTCTCTTTCCCCTCTTCGATTTCGTCCAATTCTTCTTCCAGACGAGCGGTGTACTGAAAGTCGAAAATGTCGGGGAAATTCTGCACCAGCAAATCGGTGACGACCAGGCCAATTTCAGTGGGGACAAACTTACCGCCCGCCTTCTGCGCGTACTGCCGCTCCTGGATCGTGCTCAGAATGGTGGCGTAGGTGGATGGCCGTCCGATCCCGCGCTCTTCCAACTCCTTTACGAGCGAAGCTTCATTGTAACGAGGCGGAGGCTCGGTAAAGTGCTGTTCCGGCTTCAGTTCCTTGAGGGTTAACTTCTGGCCAGGATCGAGCGGGGGAAGCTTGTGCTTCAGTTCTTCGTCTTCATCGTCCTTGCCTTCCTTCGACTCCTCGTAAACCCTGAGGAAGCCGTCGAACTTCAGCACTGAGCCGGTCACGCGGAACCAGAAAACATCGCTTCCTGATTTCGCATCGATGTCCACGGTGGTCTGGTCGAACACCGCGGGCATGATCTGAGAGGCCACAAAGCGTTGCCAGATCAGCTTGTAAACCTTGTATTCGTCCTCTTTCAGATATTGCTTAATCTGCTCAGGATGGCGCATGACCGAGGTGGGCCGGATGGCTTCGTGGGCGCCCTGCGCGTCTTTCTTCTCTTTGAATGTATTCGGCGACTCGGGCAGATAGTTTTGACCGTATTCTGTCTTGACGTATTCCCGCACCTCGGCCAGCGCATCGTTCGACACTCGCGTGGAGTCGGTCCGCATATAAGTAATGAGCCCAACACTGCCTTCTTCGCCGAGTTCAACACCTTCGTACAGGCGCTGGGCAATCATCATGGTGCGCTTGACGCTGAATCGAAGCTTGCGAGAGGAATCCTGCTGGAGCTTACTCGTGGTAAAGGGGGGAGTGGGATTACGCCGCCGCTCCTTGCGATCCACGCTGCGCACAGCCCAATCCGCAGTCTCGAGCGCAGCGCGAATCTTTTCGGCTTCTTCCCCGTTCGTAACCTCGACTCGCTCTTCGCCTTTGCCGAGGAAACGCGCGTCGAAAGCCGGGGGCCTGGCTCCAGACAAATGGGCATCAATGGTCCAATATTCCTTCTTCTCAAACGCCTTGATTTCGCGCTCGCGGTCAACGATGAGCCGCAGCGCGACGGTCTGCACCCGGCCCGCCGACAGGCCACGGCGAACCTTGTCCCACAGCAGCGGCGAAACCTGATAGCCCACCAGACGGTCGAGCACGCGCCGAGCCTGCTGAGCATCGACCAAATGTTGGTCAATATCGCGCGGCTGCTCAAACGCAGCCCGGACCGCGCGCTGGGTAATTTCATTGAAAGTGACCCGACGAATGCGCTCCGGTTCGTCCGGTTTCTTCTTCTTTTTCTTCTTTTCCTTCGAACCGTTGCCTAATTCGTAGGCGAGATGCGCCGCAATCGCCTCCCCTTCGCGGTCAGGGTCGGGCGCCAGATAGATCATGTCGACAGATCCGGCCAGCTTCTTCAGCTTCGCCAGTACCTTCTCTTTGCCGGGAATCACGATGTAATCAGTGTCAAAATCGTTATTGACGTCGACGCCCAGGGTGCTCTTGGGCAGATCCTTGACGTGCCCGAGAGAAGCCTCGACCGTATATCCCTTGCCTAGATACTTCTGGATCGTTTTCGCCTTGGCGGGCGATTCGACGATGACTAAGCCTTTGGCCAATGTATCCTCAGTATAGAATTTTCATTTTGAAGCTAGCATGAATGTGGCGGCGGCAACAAGTTTCTGAGATCAGCTCTTGGCTTTCAGCTGTCAGCTCTCAGCTTGTGAATCAGAGACGCTAGCATACGCTTTACCTCAGTTACTTCGCCTGCAAGCCGGTCATACTCCAGTGATTTCAGCAGCTCGAGATCATGCGCAAGCAACAGGTGATATTCGAGTTCGCTGGCTGATCCCATTGCGATTTGCAGGAATCGTCCAAATTCACAATTGCCCCTCCGGCATGATCCCTCGGCGATGTTCGCTCCGATGGAGGCAGCCGCTCGCCGCATCTGGCTCGTCAACCCATAAAGCCCATCCCGCGGGAACACTCTGCTGGATCGGTACACGTCGAGCGTCAAAACGTGCGCTTTGTCCCAGACTTTGAGGTTCCTGAAACTTTGCAAACTAGGCCTTCGCACCGCAGCATTAGCTGAGAGCCGACGGCTAAAAGCTGACAGCTAAAAGCTCTTCACAAAATTCTTTCCTGGCAACTGCTTGACCTTCCCATCCAGCTCCAGCTCGAAGAGCGCGGCGAAGATCTCGGACGACGAAAGCCCAGGCTCCAGACGATCGACAATCTCATCGATGTGAGTGGATTCATCGGCCTTCAGCACCGCCAGAATCTTCTTCTCGTGAGGAGCGAGTGTTTTTTCCCCAAATAGAGATGCGGTTTGCACCCCCGGCGATTCATCGCTCCCCGCTGGGGTAAGCTTCAGTCGAACATCTGCCGGCAGTTCCTCCCACACGTCCTCCCATGTGGCGACCAGCTTTGCGCCCTGCTTGATGAGCGTGTTCGGCCCCCAGGAATTCTTGTTGGTCACATTCCCCGGGACGGCGAAAACATCGCGGTTTTGCTCCAGCGCACACCGGGCCGTGATCCTGGTGCCACTATATTCCGCCGCTTCCACCACCAGGACGCCCAGCGAAATACCGCTAATAATGCGGTTGCGAATAGGGAAATTCTGTGGCGCGGCGAACGTTCCCAAGGGAAATTCCGAGAGGATCGCCCCGCCGAGCGCAAGCACTTGCTCAATCAGTCTCGCGTTCTCCTTCGGGTAAACCACGTCTACTCCGGTGCCAAACACTCCTGCTGTTTTCCCTTTCGCAGCGACTGCTCCGCGATGCGCCGCCGTGTCAACGCCTCGTGCCATGCCACTGAAGATCACCAAGCCCCTCGCCGCCAAGTCTGCCGCGAGCCGTTCCGCCATGCCGGAGCCATAAGGCGTGGGATGGCGAGTGCCAATCACTGCGATTCCCGGCTGCGCGATTACGGCTTCATTTCCGCGTATGTAGAGGATGAGCGGAGGATCGTAAATCTGCTTTAGCTCGGAAGGGTAGCGGGGATCATCGAGAGCCATGATTGCGACCCCGGCGGCCGACACGCGTGCCAGTTCGTCGTTTGCCAGTTCGAGCGAACGTCCCGTACCCAGAGCTTGCGCCGAAACCGCCTGCAACCCAGCACCCTCCAGTTCGGTCAGAGACGCCTGGAAGATCGCCTGCACGCTTCCAAAAAGATCAACCAGCCTGCGGGCCTTGGTAGGACCCAGACCCGGAGTGAGTGACAATGCAAGCCACTGCATGGTGGATGAGTCCGTTTCTTTGCGAACTGGAGCGGCAGCTTCTGACACAAACACCTCCGATTACCCTACTCGGACTGTAAGCATCGCGAAAAAAGCGTGTCAAGGAAAGGCGACACACAATGGTTTGTTAGAATCAAGTTTCCTGTTATGGAACAGTTGCGAATTTCTGCCATTTCTTACCTGAATACCGCTCCACTCATGTGGGATTTTGAACATGGGAGCGCCGGGGCGCATTTTGATATCTCTTACACGATCCCGTCGCAATGCGCGGCAAATCTGGCGGCTGGAACTGCTGACATCGGAATTATTCCAGCTGCCGCGTACACGACCGCTTCCGATCTCGCGATTCTGCCGGGGGTGGCCATCGCGTCGCGACGGTCGGTGAGGTCGATTCTGTTGGTAAGCAAGCTTCCCCTCGGTCAGATTCGAACTGTGGCGCTCGATACGTCGTCGATGACGTCGGTGGCGCTTACCAAGGTTCTGTTTGCGAAATGGTGGGGCGCGCAACCGGAGTTCGTGCCCATGGCGCCTGATGTTGATCGCATGCTCGAAGATAACGATGCCGGACTGGTGATTGGCGATCCCGCGCTGAAGGTTGACCGGTCGCGACACATCACTTACGACCTGGCGGAAGAATGGATTCGGCTGACCGGAAAACCATTTGTGTTCGCATTCTGGGCGGTGCGTCGAGCCGTTTTGGGGAAGTGTGACCGCAATCTGGATTTAGTGGAGATTTTCCAGCAATCCCGAGATCACGGCCTGCTGCCAGAATCGCTCGACCGAATTGTCCAAGAATGGGCGCCCCAGCTCGGACTGACCGAAACACAAGTCAAGGAATATCTCACGCAAAATATCTGCTATCAGCTGGATTCCGCTTGTCTTGAGGGAATGAAGCTGTTTTTCCAATATGGGCAGGAATGTGGGGCTTTGCCTGCCAGTCCTGCACTGTCATTCCTGGGCGCTTCCAGGACGGCAGCCGTTTCGTTATGAATGGCGAGAGGAGCTTTTGAAGCTTGGAGCACGCGGTTGTCCTCCGCTAGAATTGCCATAGCCGTTGATCCCGTATGTCCTTGACCAAACAGCAGGCTCTCGACCTTTTTCGCTCCGATGATCTGATCGGCCTTGGCATGGAGGCCAATGCGGTGCGCCGCAGGCTTCATCCTGAAGGGGTAGTCACCTACATCGTCGATCGCAATATTAACTACACCAACTTCTGCACGGAATACTGCACCTTTTGTGCGTTTTATCGCCCGCTGAAGGGGCCAGCGGCGAAAGAGGGTTACATCCTCGATTTCGAGACGATTTACGAGAAGATTCGTGAGACCGTCGAACTGGGCGGCACCGGAGTGCTGATGCAGGGCGGGCTGCACCCGGATTTGAAGATCGACTGGCATGAGCAGATGTTGCGGGGGATCAAGCAGCGGTTTCCGAAAGTTCATCTGCATTGCTACTCGGCATCGGAGATTATTGCCATCGCGGAATACAGCGCACTGAGCATTCGCGACACGATTTCGCGGCTACGGGATGCCGGCCTCGATTCAATTCCGGGCGGAGGCGCGGAAATTCTCGATGACGAGGTGCGATACAAGATTGCCCGCCTGAAATGCCTCACGGGAGACTGGATCAACGTGCACCGCACTGCGCACCAGCTTGGCATGCGCACCACGGCCACGATGATGTTTGGGGTTGGCGAGAGTTACGAGCACCGGGTGAATCATTTCCAGCGGCTCTATGATCTGCAGGAGGAAACGGGCGGATTCACCGCGTTCATCCCCTGGAGCTTCCAGCCGGCAAATACGGCGCTCGGCGGGCGTCATTGGGATGAGGCGACGGCAGTCGAATATCTTAAGACGCTGGCGATTTCGCGCTTGTATTTGTCGAATTTTCTGAATGTGCAATCCAGTTGGGTGACACAGGGATTGAAAGTTTGCCAGCTTGGTCTACAGTTCGGCGGTAACGATGTTGGCTCGGTGATGCTGGAAGAGAACGTGGTCCGAGCGGCGGGCGTGACCAATTGCACGACCGAAGAAGAGCTGCGACGGATTATCCGGGACGCGGGTTTCAGGCCTGCACAGAGAGACACGCTGTATCGGACGTACTTCCTGAACTGATCGCAGGACCTGGCGGGATAACTAGCGCTTTTCGCACGAACCTGCATTCTCGCAATTACAAGCAGCTGCAGATTCCTCAAAACGCGGAATGACAACGCGTAGAAGTTCCATTCTCCCATTCGGCGCGTCGCAATCAGGTAGAATGAGAGTTTCGGGTTCGCTCTCCACGGGAACCTGCAGTATCACCCGACCAACAAATGCCCTCTGCGATCCAACTTCTGGCCGTAATCCTGGCTCCGCGCGGCATTGGCCAGTATATCCGCCAGCATTTTCTCGATAAGACGTTCCAAGGTCTCTACCACGCCAACGGATTTGATCTGGCGTTGCTTATCCCGTATTTCATTGTGCTGATCCTGCTGGCGGGCTATGGGATGCATCGCTACACCCTGGTTTACCTTTACTACAAGCACAAGCGAAACCGAACCACGGAGCCGGCGCAGTATTTTTCAGAGTTGCCGCGTATCACGGTGCAGCTACCGATCTTCAATGAGCAATTTGTGGTGGAGCGCTTGCTGGAAGCGGTCTCCCACCTGGACTATCCGTTGGAGAAGCTCGACGTGCAGGTGCTGGACGACTCAACGGACGAAACGGTCGCGGTGGCACGCGGCCTGGTCAATCACTACGCGGCGGAGGGGTTTCCGGTCACGTACCATCACCGAACCAATCGACACGGATTCAAGGCGGGTGCTTTGGCGGAGGGATTGCAGAGTGCGAAAGGCGAGTTTGTGGCCATCTTCGACGCGGACTTCGTCCCTCCTGCAGATTTTCTGCGGAAGACGATTCATCATTTCACCGACCCAAAGATCGGCATGGTGCAGACGCGCTGGACGCATATCAACCGCAACTACTCGTTTCTGACCGAGGTGGAAGCCATCCTGCTGGATGGCCACTTTGTGCTGGAGCACTCGGGCCGCGCCCGCAGCAAGGTTTTTTTCAACTTTAACGGCACGGCAGGCATGTGGCGGCGGAGCGCCATTGAAGAGGCCGGCGGCTGGCAGCATGACACCCTGACCGAAGACACAGACCTCTCCTACCGCGCGCAGCTAAAGGGCTGGAAGTTCATCTACCTGCAGGATGTGGAGTGTCCCGCCGAACTGCCGGTGGAGATGACCGCATTCAAGACCCAGCAGGCTCGCTGGGCCAAGGGGCTGATCCAGACTGCGAGAAAGATTCTGCCCCAGGTGCTGAAGAGCGACGCGCCTTTCCACGTGAAAGCCGAGGCGTGGTACCACCTGACGGCCAATGTGAGCTATCCATTGATGGTTATGCTTTCGGTGCTGCTGCTGCCGGCGATGATCATCCGCTTTTATCAGGGATGGTTTCAGATGCTGTACATCGATCTGCCTTTGTTTATGGCGTCGACATTTTCGATTTCCAGCTTCTACCTGGTTTCGCAGCGCGAGCTTTTTCCCAAGACCTGGCCACGCGCGTTAATCTATTTGCCGTTCTTGATGGCTCTGGGAATCGGACTTACGGTCACCAATACACGGGCTGTGGTGGAAGCGCTCTTGGGAAAGCAGAGCGCGTTTGCCCGGACACCGAAATATCGCGTCGAGTCCAGGAAGGATAAGGTTCGCGCGACCAATTACCGGCGAGGCTTGGGCTGGGTGCCCTGGGTCGAGATGTTGATCGGGTGCTACTTTGCCCTCACCGTCTACTACGCAGTGGTCAATGAGAATTACGTAACCGTCCCGTTTCTGATCCTGTTTGTCGTCGGTTACTGGTACACCGGGCTGATGTCGCTGCTGCAAGGAAGGTGGTCGGGGCTGTCGCTCAGCACGGAGAGCCACGCAAAACCGTTTCCGGTGGGAGTGTAGGAGAACGCTTTGGAAATCGGCGTCAAGCGAGCAGCAGTTGGTTCACTGCGCAGTTGCTGATTCGTTTGGTATGCTAGGGCATCGTGCGGATGATCTGGTGGTTTCTGATTCTGGCCGCCGGTGCCGGAGCGGTGGTTTGGGCGGCCACAGCGGCGTATTTGCGCGTGTATCGCCACTTGAAGAACGCGCCTCCCTCGAAAAAAGAGGAAGGGGAGCGGGGACCGGACAATGTGTAGCCCGAGCGCCTGCGCGGCGCGAGTTCGAGGAGGAAATCTATGGCGAAGGTAGCCACTTATAGTCTCAGTACAACGGGCCGCGCCGTCGAAGTGACGCGCCAGGCTGCGGTGGTCGTCGGGGCCAGCCTGTTCGTCGCGCTATGTGCGCGGGTGACGCTGCCTTTGCCATTCACCCCGGTGCCCTTGACTCTGCAGAATTTCGGGGTCCTGCTGGTTGGTTTGGCGCTGGGAAGCCGGCGCGGATTTGCAGCCTTAGCGCTGTACTTGGCGGAAGGTTTGGCCGGAATGCCGGTCTTCAGTCCGACTGGTCCAGGTGGGTTTGCCCAGTTGCTGGGCCCGACGGGCGGATTCTTGTTAGTGTATCCCTTGGTTGCCGGGATTGCGGGCTGGATCCTGGAAGAAGGAGAAAACAGTTTTGTGCGCGCTGCGGCAGCCAGTCTTGGTGCCGAAATCTGTTTGTTCGTGGGCGGCATTTCGTGGCTGGCGGTGCTCACCCATTCCTTCACCCAAGCCGTGCGCTTCGGACTTTATTGGTTCGTCTTCGCCGAAGTCATCAAAGTGGTGTCCGCCGCGGCTGTGGCAAGCGGTTGGTGCCGGTGGAAGAAGGCGGATCAGTGAACCCGCCGTCCGATCGGTCTCCACAGCGCGAGAGCAAGGATTCCATGGCTGGCAGCAGTTCTTCTGAAGTCCGCGAAATCAACGTTGCCCACAGTCCCGATTCGGACGATGCCTTTATGTTTTATGGCTTGGCGACCAACAAGGTGCGCGTGCCGGGTCTGCGCTTCTCTCACACCTTGTGCGACATCGAAACTCTGAATCGTGCGGCGCTGGAAGGCGTGTACGACGTGACTGCGATCTCTTTCCATGCCTACCCGTACATTCAGGATCAGTACGCGCTGCTTCCCAGCGGCGGCAGCGTGGGAGAAGGCTACGGGCCGATGGTTGTGGCCAGCCGGCCGTATTCTCCGTCCGACATCAAGCGCAAACGGATCGCGGTCCCCGGAACCATGACGACGGCATACCTGGTCCTGCGCCTGTTTGCGCCAGGAGTAGAAACCGAAGTGGTTCCGTTTGATCAGATCATTCCCCAGGTGCTGGAAGGCAAGTATGAAGCCGGGTTGATCATCCACGAAGGGCAGTTGACCTACGACAAGTCCGGACTGCACCGCATCGTTGATCTGGGAAAGTGGTGGCAAAAGGTGACTGGTCTGCCGCTGCCGCTTGGCGGGAATGCGATCCGCCGCAGCCTGGGGCCGCGATTGATGTCCAGCGTCTCGACGGCGTTGCGGGAAAGCATTCAGTATGCCCTCGACCACCGCGAGGAGGCTTTGGCCTATGCCATGCAGTTTGCCCGTGACCTCGATACCCAATTGGCCGACAGATTCGTGGGCATGTACGTGAACGAGCGCACTTTGGACTACGGTGCCGATGGCCGCGAGGCAGTACGCCGTCTGCTGGACATGGGCTACAAGGCAGGAATTATTCCACAACAGTCGAACGTGGAGTTTGCGGCGTAAGAAGCTTTTCGTCCCTGATCTTCTGTGGGGTTCCGTAAATGTGTGGTTTCCACAAAACTCCTCGTGCTGAGCTAAGAGCCAAGAGGTCCATTACCGCACCGTCTGCTTGAACGAGAACACTGGGTCAATGTCCACCGGTACGCGGGAGGCGGACTTCAGCGTCAGCTTTAATTCCACCGGTACCACGTCATACTTCCTGAACCAGTTCTCCGCCCGGCTACGGTCCCCCGTGGCTTCCATCTGGAGAAGTTCCTTCGTGAGATCTCTGAGTGCGACGGTCATACGGGCATAATCAATGGCGTACCGGCCCGAGGGCTGCCTTTTCAACGCCCCTTTTTCCGTCAGGTAATTGAACTCCATCATCCCGGCCTGGGCATGCGCTTCCCCCACGCCGAAGCGAACCGTGCGGAACAAGTCGGCCACATACGATGAGTAGTACTCTTCGAGGCGCTTCTTCGGCAGCACATCATGGTCAACCAGCCACTTGAGGGCGTACATCCCGACCACGTCGGCCTTCGCCTCCTCCAGTCCGCTGAAAATCGGACCGATCGACTCTCGAATGTCGGTTTTCCCCGAAGCAGTGCGCGCGAATACCGGCCCGAGGGCATGGCAGATTTCATGCAGGACGGTGGTCAGCAGGTAGCCTTCACTGGAAGCCTTCTCTGCCTGCTGGGGTAGCATCACAGAACGCGCCACCGGTAGGACAATGTAGTTCACGCGGGCGTCCATGAAGTCTTTGAAGAACAGCTTCTTGCTGCCCTTTTGTTCCTGCACGTGCGGATCGTTGGGCAGATTGTCGGCCACGGCCTGGTAGCCGTGCGCGAGATCGCCGGAGCGAAAAGGCGTGTCCATCACCTCCATCGGAGTCTCCAGGCCGCGCTTGGACGGGCGGTCTTCCGGCGCCAGGGGAAGCGCGTCCTGGATGTCCGCAACATACTTCTGGAAGACCGCGAGTTTCCGGCTTTCTTCCTCATTGCGAATCATCACGGCTGCGCCGTAAGTGGCCTTCACGCCCAGCAAGTCATCGTCGTAGGTTTCGTAAGGAGCGAAGATCAGATCGAACTTCGGATTCTTCATGTCGAGCCACGCCAGATCGCTCTTGAGGTAGTCGTCGGTGAGCAACGCATCCGCCCGCAGGCGCAGATAAGTGGCGAACGCAGGATCCTCGCTGAGACTGGCAGCCTCTCGCAGATCTTGCGCCGCTGGCTCGAGAAACGACCGGTACGCGATGTGGTAAGGCACTCCTTCCAGTTGCTGATCATGCCAGCGCACGATCGTCGTCGAGCTATAAATCTCACTTTTCTTTTCGGGATGGTCTTTAATGTACTGCTCGACTTGGCTGCGAGTGAGCCCTTGGTGGTAGAAGCCTCGTCCCGGCGGCGCAGGGGAGGTACCCACAAACGGCTGGTTCTCTTCGAGGAAGTCGTAGCGAGAACCGTTGATCCACAAGTATCGGCGCAACTTTCCGTCCTGTGGATTGGTGCTGCCTTGCAAGGATTGATACAACTCCAGGCCTTCGGGATCGATCTGCCGCCAATAGATGTCTTCCAGGTACCTGCAGGCGTCCACCAGTGTTTCGACCATCCTGCGCTCACGAGCGGTGACACCGGAGGCAGGAAGCGGCATTTCAACACGGCGGAATTTCGCCAGACGCTCATCGAGATCCGGAGCCACCTTCATCCCGGCGGATTCAGCGCCCCTGGCGGCGGAGCCGGTCATCGACTTGCTAGCTTTCTGGGCTGAGGCGGGAATGAACAAAAGAAGGAGCAGAAGCAAAGACGAAAGACCCGATTCCATACGTTCGAGATTCTAGCAGAGCCGAGCACAGTCCGCCGCTGTACTTCCCGGCATCCTGCACAAAACACCGTTATCATGTTTGGTGATGCCTGGCCCGCCCATGGATACCCGAGCGCAGACCCTGCTCATCGACGCCGACGACACGCTCTGGGAAAACAACATCTACTTCGAGCGCGCCATCGCCAACTTCATTTCGTTTCTTAATCATCACGAGTATTCGCCCGAGCAGGTGCGCGAAGCCCTGAATGAGGTGGAGCGCGAGTGCATCCTCCGTCATGGATATGGACTGCACAGCTTCGTGCATGCGCTGGTCGGGACCTTCGAGCGCCTGGCCGTGGAACCGCTCACACCGGCGCTGCATGAGACGATCAACGGTTTTGCGCATGCGATCGCGGAGCATCCGGTCGAGATTATCCAAGGCGTGACCGAGACGCTGCAATACCTGGGAGAGAGGCATCATCTGATCCTGATGACCAAAGGCGTTATCGCGGAACAGTCGGGCAAGATCGAGCGGTCCGGATTAAGAAAATACTTTTCCGCGGTGGAGATCGTGTCGGAGAAAGATCTCCCAACCTATCGCTCGATCATATCCAAGTATGCCCTGCCCAACGATTCCACCTGGATGATCGGCAACAGTCCAAAATCAGATGTGAATCCGGCGCTGGCAGCGGGAATCAATGCGGTCTTCGTGCCGCACGGAAACACCTGGATCCTGGAGCATGAAGAGGTTGCCGAGCCCCGGCCTCCCAGCCGGTTGCTGGTGGTGGAAACTTTCCCCGGACTCCGCGATCATTTTTGAACTTTTGCAGTTGCCAGGACGGCGTGACTACCGCTGCACGGGCACCGCATTGGCGCAGAACCTGTCGAAGACTTTTTTCAGTTCCGTGGCGATGTCCGCTGGTTCGCGGTGCTCGATATCACTGCGCTGCATCATGTGGACAAGCGCTCCGTCGCGCAGCACGGCGATTGATGGTGAAGACGGTGGATAGCCGGTGAAGAAACTGCGAGCGCGTTCCGTGGCGGCCGGGTCCTGCCCTGCAAACACCGTGTACATCTTCTCAGGCCGTGCCGGGTGCTGCAGCGCCATGCGCACCGCGGGACGCATGCGGCCAGCCGCGCATCCGCAAATTGAGTTCACCACCACCATCGCGGTTCCGGGCTGGCTGGCCAGCGCGCTTTCCACTTCTTCCGCAGTCCGCAATTCCTGAATGCCCATGCCCGTCAACTCTTCGCGCATGGGGATTACCATAAGTTCCGGATACATGATTTCTCCTCAATCCCACTCTCAAGAGTAACAGAAGAAATCCAGCCCAGAGTACAGGTTTTGCGCATGGAATGGTCTGCGCTGGCCGCGGCTATGGTGCGGAAACTTCCGTCGTATATAGTGATTACGAACTCTCATGCTTATCCGGGAAAATGTTCCTCTGGCGCCCTTTACCACCATGCAAGTGGGGGGGCCGTCCCGGTATTTTGCCGAGGCGCGGACCACGGCGGAGGTCGTGGAAGGGGTCGAGTTTTCCCGGCAACGCAAACTCCCGCTGTTTGTCTTGGGGGGTGGGAGCAATGTGGTGGTTGCGGATCGGGGGTGGCCGGGGATCACTCTCAAGGTCGGCATCCCCGGCATCGAGGAGCGGCGTGAGCAGGGGAAGGCCTTCTTCGACGTCGGATCCGGGGAGGAATGGGACCGGTTCGTGGCGCAGGCGGTGA
Source organism: uncultured Acidobacteriota bacterium (assembly GCA_963715675.1). Classification (GTDB taxonomy): domain Bacteria; phylum Acidobacteriota; class Terriglobia; order Terriglobales; family Acidobacteriaceae; genus DASVWZ01. The sequence continues at coordinate 3,622,528 of OY970265.1, read as the reverse complement.
ACCGGAATTGTGCCGGCGTGGAGTGCCTGAGCGGCATCCCCGGCAGCGTCGGCGGCACGCCGGTGCAGAACGTGGGTGCATATGGACAGGAAGTGTCGGAGACCATCGACTCAGTTTTGGCCGTTGATGTCTTCAGTTCTCAGGCTGTTGAACTGGGGAATCAGGCTTGCGAGTTCAGTTACCGGACCAGCATCTTCAATACTTCCGGGAGCGGGCGCTACATTGTTCTGCGGGTTACCTTCGCGCTGATTCCCGGCGGCGATTCCCATGTGCAGTATGCCGACCTGAAGAAATACTTTGCCGGCTGGAGCGTCAGGCCAACTCTGGCGGAAACTCGCGACGCGGTACGAAGGATTCGTGCCGGCAAAGGCATGCTGATCATGCCCGGCGAAGATGACTGCCGCAGCGCCGGTTCTTTTTTCAAGAACCCGATTCTTACGGCGGCGGGGTATCGGGGACTTTGCGAGCGGGCGGCCAGCCGGGGGTTGCGGATTCCGAGCTATCCCGCGCTCGCTGCCCAGCGCAAGGTTTCAGCCGCCTGGCTCGTCGAGCACTCCGGGTTCAACAAGGGCTACGGCTCGGGCCCGGCGGGGATCTCCCGGAAGCATGCTCTGGCGATCATCAATCGAGGCCAGGCGACCGCAGCCGACATCGTTGCCCTGAAGAGCCGGATTCAGGAGCGGGTGCGGGAACTCTGGGGCATTGAGCTGCATCCGGAACCGGTCTTCCTGGGTTTCGACGGATAAGAAACGGCAGCTCTTGCCCGTTTGCAGTTGGAACGCCAAGTGCGCCGTGGTTTACTTTCTAATTACCCCACCCCCTCCCCCTCGGTCTAGTGGAATCATCAAGTTACGGAGATTTGGTCCGCAAAATCTAGAGCCCATTGGGGTTAGAGGTAAAATCTAGATTCTTAATGAGTTATACGTTATAAATTTTAATTAAGTAAAAGTTATACACTGATGATGGCGGTTTCCTGATCGGCAGTCAAGGAAAAAAGTGCAAGGTGGTCCGGTTTGCCTTCACAGAACGCGAATGGGTGGGCCACTCCCGTATGTGTTTGAGCCCTAGGCTCCGAGATTCGGTGGGTTCTGTTTGGAGGGCATCTGCTACCGGAGTACAATTGGGGCGCTCGGCAACCGAATCTCCCCTGGCTTTGGGCCGCCGGGCAAGGCTCGTGTCTCGAACCAGTCCGTCTTTGTTTGGAGTAGCAGCCATGAAATCCGCCCGCTTCGTCGTCTGTTCTTTGGCTCTGTTTGTCTCTGTCTCGTGGGCCGCACAGCCGGACCGCATCCCAACCGCCATTGACAGCCATCAAACCGTAGTTTTGAAAGGCACCGTGAGTCCCCTGGCCCAGCCTCAAAACGACTTGGGCCCGCTCGACCCTTCCACCAGGCTGCCTTACGTCACCCTGGTTCTCCAGCCTTCGACGGCCCAGCAGGCCGCGCTCACCAAGTTGCTCGCCGAGCAGCAGGACCCGACCTCGCCGAACTACCACAAATGGCTGTCGCCGGAGCAGTTCGGCCAGCGATTTGGTTTGAGCCACAACGATCTCGCCAAGATCAGCGCCTGGCTGCAGTCCCAGGGGTTCGGCATCGCAGAGGTTGCGCGCGGACGGAATTGGATCGCAATCAGCGGCACCGTCGCCCAAATCCAAAGTGCATTGCACACCCAGATGCACCGCTTCAAGGTCGATGGCGAAGAGCGCTTCGCCAATGCGACCGCGATCTCGGTTCCCAAGGCTCTGGACAGCATCGCAGTGGGTTTCCGCGGCCTCAACAACTTCAAGCTCAAGCCGATGATGGTCAAAAGGTCCTCTATCTCTCCCGACTACACCAGCGGCTCCGGTAACAACCTGGCCCCGGACGATATCGCCACCATCTTTGACATCGACCCCCTGTACACTGCCGGGACCAATGGCACCGGCATGAAGCTCGCGGTCATGGGACAGACTGACATTCAGGCCTCTGACATTACGCAGTTCCGCACCGGCTTCAATCTGCCCGCCATCAAGCTCACGCAAGTACTACCCCCGGGCTGCTCCGATCCGGGAATCACCGGGGATGAAGGTGAGGCCGACCTGGACTTGGAGTGGTCGGGTGCGGTCGCGCGCGATGCCAGCATTTTCTTTGTCAGGTGCGACATCAAGACCAACAGCGGTGTGATCACCGCTTTCCAGTATACCGTCAACAACAACACCGCACCGGTCATCAGCATGAGCTACGGAGCATGCGAGGCCGACATCGGCAGTGCCTACCTCAAGACGACTTATGAACCTTTGGTCGTGCAGGCCAACACTCAAGGGCAAACGCTGATGGTGTCGTCTGATGACAGCGGCGGCGCCGGTTGCGATGATCCCAACGGCAATGATGCGACCTGGGGCTTGGCAGTGAACGGTCTCGCCAGCCCTCCCGAAGTCACGGCGGTGGGTGGCACGGAATTCAACGAAGGCACCGGCACTTACTGGAACCCCACCAACGGCGCCAATGGCGGTTCGGCGAAATCCTACATCCCGGAACTGGCTTGGGACGACAGCAACTCCGGCACCGGCCTCAACGGCGGCGGGCTTCCCTCCAGCGGAGGTGGCGCCAGCATCTACTTCAACCGACCGTCCTGGCAGACCGGCACGGGTAAGTTCAATGCCACGTTCCGCAGCGTACCGGACATTTCCATGCCGGCCTCGGCTGACCACGACGGCTACATCTTTTGTACCGCCGGCAGTTGCGCCGCAGGAATCGCCCAAGCCGTGGCGAACAATTCCATCGTCGGCGGCACTTCCGTGGCTTGTCCGGTCTTTGCCGGCATTGTGACTCTGCTCAACCAGTCTCAAGGGAACGCCCCGCCGAAAGGCATGGGCAACATCAACCCTAGCCTTTATCAATTGGTGCAGAGCGTTCCCACAGCCTTCCACGATGTGCCCGCCGGTGACTACAACATCTCTGGCGCCACCGCCAACCCCAGCGGCAACATGGTTCCCTGCCAGCAGGGAAGCACCGACTGTCCGGCCAAGGCTCCCTTCCAAATCGGCTTCCTCAGCGGCACTGGCTACGACGAGGCCACCGGCCTGGGGTCAGTGGATGCCGATGTTTTCGTGACGAATTGGTCCGGCGGCGAATCGGCGGCCGTAACGCTTGTCCCCCCGAATCTCGATTTTGGCAACCAAACCGTTGGGATTACCAGTGCACCGCAACAATCAACCCTCACCAACACCGGCAACGAAACGCTAACGATCACATCAATCGGCGTTACAGGATCTAATAAGGGGGACTTTGCCGAGGCCGACAACTGTCCCAGCTCTGTTCCTCCGAATGGCAGTTGCACAATTACTGTTACCTTCACGCCGTCCGCAACCGGCACCCGGAATGCCGCTGTGAGCATCACGGACAATGCTCCCAACAGCCCACAGTCGCTGCCACTAACTGGCGTTGGCGTATCGCCCGCAGTGACGTTCTCGCCGACCAGCCTCATCTTTCAGAGCCAAGTCGTCTTTACCAGCAGCCCAGCACAACAGGTGATGCTGACGAACACTGGGGCTGGTGTCCTGACGATAAAAAGCATCAGCGTGACTGGCCCATTCAGCCAGACCAACAACTGTCCGAGCAGTCTCAGCCCCAACGCATATTGCACAATCAACGTCAAATTCCACCCCAAGAATAAGGGCGTGCAGCATGGCTCGGTTAACGTGACGGACAACGCGCCTGGCAGTCCGCAAAGCGTTCCGCTGAGGGGCACAGGGACCTTTGTGCAACTTGTTCCCGCCAAGCTCAATTTCGGAGTTCAGCCGGTGGGCACCAAGAGTGTGCCCAAGACGATCGCCCTGACGAACCAAGGACACGAAACGTTGAACATCACGACCATTGCGATCACCGGGACCGACGCCGGGGACTTCGCCGAAACCAACACTTGCGGTAAGCATCTCGCGTCAGGCGCGCACTGCTTCATCAAGGTCACGTTCAAGCCCTTGGCGAAGGGCAAGCGGACGGCGGATGTTTCTGTGTACGACGATGGCGGCGGAAGCCCGCAGCAAGTCGGGTTGACCGGGACGGGGACCTAGTTGTCTCAGACCAAGACCGCAGCAAAGGCGGGGGCTGGCCGGGGTGGATCCGCGCGTGCTTCTCAACCCAGGGTAGCGTCCAAAGAACGGACGTGAACCTGGGGCACCGGCCGGGCTTCGTCTGCTTGTTCGCACCCCGCCGCCCAGGGGCTAAAGCGCGGAAACATTTACGACGACTAAACGGCCCGACTGAAGGCGGGCCCCTCGCCGAACCTGCCTGAATCAGAGTTTTTCAGTAGCCTCTCACGTCATGCCCTTTCACGAATCCTGTTGCCGGCCCGATCCTTAGGGGTGTTCAATTTTGAACAGTCTTCCGCCTTGGCCGTCACCTATCATGTCCGTCAACCAGCCGTTGACCAGCCTTGGAGGAAGTCATGGAAAACTTCACCGAGTTGATACAAAGGCTCCTTGAGATCCAAAGTGGAGGAAGACCAAGAAGCCCGGAGCTGATTGCGGAAGATGAGCGATTGATGGATGGCCTGCAAAAGAGGAGTCTAACAGGACAGGCTAGTCACAGCTGCCAACCTGTGACTTTTGCGCAGAAAAACTGATTCCGCGTTAGATGTCCGAGGGCTTCCGGTCGATGCGGTTTTCGCCGACGGGGACGGGGGCCTTGATCCTCAACCTCTCTGACAAAGCAGGCGGTGCTTGCGCACCGCCCAGATAGGTTCGTTCCTGACATCGCCTGCGCTGTTATCGACGAGGAGCGCCCGGCTTGGGGAGAAACCTCGCCGTTACGGTTCGCTGGAGAAGAAATCGGCCATGGGCAACCCGTTGGTAGCCCAGCCGAGATTGGTGGTGGGCAGTCCGAGCCCTTGCGCCATCAGACGCAAGATGTCTCCTGCATCATAGCTTTTGTTGTAGTTGCGGGTGTCGCCGCCCTTCGACTTGTAGTGTTTTTTGCTGAACGGACTGACCACGACCAGTTCGACTTGTCCGCCGCAGCCCTGTCCTTCCGTGAGGGTCTCGCAATCCGGATATCCGTCATCGGCGTTCTCGTCGAAAACGACGATCAGCAGCCCCGTACCTCCGGTCTGAAAGTAAGAGCTCTTCACCAAGGGTCCGACTTCCTTTTTCAGCCAGGTGTCGAAGGTCCCGATGGGGCAGTCGTGCGCGTCGTCGCAGCCGTTGGGCACGAGCCAGGAGAGATTGGGCAGAGCGTTCTTGGCCAAATCCTTGGCGAATCGACTGAAGCAGACATAGTTCTTCTTCTCTTTGTTGATGGTGGTCATGTATTCGAGCGGATCGTGACGGACGTAGTAAGCCCCCGAATTCAGCCCGAGGCAGTTCTTGACGCTCGGGAGGTTTTCCACATAGTCCTTCCAGGTTCCGCCCGCCTTCTGCAGCTCAAGGGCGATATTGTTCTTCGAGATGGGAAAGCTTTGGGGCGTCTGGCTATCATCGTCGGTGAGGATATACCCGGTGCTTAAGTTGAAATAGTTGCCGATCGAAGGATGGGTGTCGGAGTAATAGTTAACTCCGAGGCCGTAAGTGTTTGCCAGGGAGGTCAAATAGGGCATGTTTTTGGAATTGTAGGTGGTGGTGTAATTCTGGTTCTCACCCAGCACGATGACGACATTCCCGAACGAGGGCAGCGCCTGAGCGAAGGCTGAGGGAAGAAGGACAGACGCGCTCAGCAATAACACCAGACACAGCCCAAACAAGTTATTTAGCCGTTTCATTGCATGAAACCTCGCGGTGATTTTTGACAGCATAATTCTAGAAGCAGGAAAAAGTGCGGACTCAATCTCCGCTGGCGAAAGCCGAACTTAGCTGGAATCTCCTTTTGCCTGCCATAAGGAGTACCCATTGTACGCTCATCTCAACAGCCCGCAATATGTGAAAAGATTTGCACCTGTCCGGGCCCGATGGCGTGTGGACGGGTGACCTTACCTCATATCGAGGGCCACCGTTCAATCCAGTGGGAATACCGGCCCCAGCCCGCGGCGGATTTTTTTGGGGTGGTTTCCGGCGGGATTCTGTGGTAACTTCTCGGCTGGATTTCAGATGCGCGCGCTTTTCAATTTCGGGAAATCTGCGCCGGTTGCCGACCGTCATCCGGTACGTTCTGACATCCCGGAACTCCCCGGGGCGGGGCTGGCGTCGGTCTACTACGGGCGACGCATGGCAGGTGATTTCTACGATTTCGTTCGTGTTGGTTCCAATCGCGTGCTGTTCGGGCTGCTGGATGTGGCTGGCGGCCTGACGGAGACTCGCGCCGTCGTCTCTGCCGCCCAGCATACGTTCCGAACCGTGGGGACTGCGCTTTTTGCGAAGCAGGACATGAATGCAGCTGATGCGATGATGGAGCTATGCGTGCAATTGAACCAGGCCGTCCTGAAGGCGGCGGATGGAGTGCGCTCCTGCCCGGCATTTGCGGGTTGCTACGACGAAAGTCTGGGCCTGGTTTGCTATTTCAACGCGGGTCATACTCCGGGACTGCTGCGCGATGGCGCCGGGGTCAGCGAACTTCCCGCCACCAGCCTGCCCCTGGGACTGTTTTCCCACATGCTTCCGGAGGCTGCGATGGTTGCGCTCGAGCCCGGCGCCGTCCTTCTTCTGGCTTCCCGTGGAATTGTCGAAGGGAAATGCAAAGCGGAAGAGTTTGGACTGGAACGGGCAAAAGGGGTTCTGGAGCGATCGAGATCCACCAACGCGAAAGAACTTTGCGTGGCCATTCTTGACGAACTGGAGCAGTTTATGTGCGCTGCTCCGACGCACGACGACGTGACTGCGCTGGCGCTGGCCAGGAATTCCTAAGCACGGATTTCACAAATAGTCTCCCGCCTTCCACTCCCGCAAATCCTGCCGCTCTTTCTCCGCAAGCACCTCCGGCACATGCAAGGGCAGAAGCGCCGCCTGCTCTGGACTGTGGTCTTGAAAGGACAGGGTTCTCTCCTCTGCCCTTTGTCGCATCTCCGGGTTCTGCGCAAGTCGGCAGCCGTCGGACGAAATCCCTAAGAAAATTCCGCGACGGTGAGGGAATCGCGGGAAAAGTGTCGCTATTGATATTGAGCGGGGAACCGGACAGCGGGAATGGATGGAAACTCCCGCGGGCCGGGACACCGGATCAATTCCAATCACTTACAAACGGAGACACTCAAATGAAGCTCATTAAGAATGTTGTTCTGTCGTTAGCCATTATGATGTCATGTCTGGCTGTGGTGATGCCGTCGGCGTCGTTCGCGCAGGCTCCGAAAGCCCCGAAGCCGGCGATCGTCAGCGCCGAGGCAAACTTCCAGGCCAGCCAAATCACCATCACCGGATCGTCGTTCGGCAATCCGACCCCCTATGTCACGCTGGATGGTCAAGCGTTGACAGTATTGACGCACACCCCGACCGAGGTAACCACCAACCTTCCCAACATCGCGGCGGGCGCGTACTTGCTGGTGCTGAAGAACGAGACGAACGGTCAGACCGGCTCTTTCGACGTGACTCTGGGCACCGTCGGTCCTCAGGGCGGCCAGGGAGCTCAGGGTCCACAAGGGCCACAGGGTCCGCAGGGGCCGCAAGGCGCGCAGGGGCCGCAGGGGCCACAGGGACCGGGAGTCAGCCTGGCGCCCTTCAATATCCAAGAGACCGCTGTCAATGGCTCTAGCTATGCGGAAGTCGAAGTCGGCTGCGGCGGAGGTCAGGAGATGGTCAGCGGAGCATGCGGCTATGCTTACTTCGATGGGAACACGCCCAACGTTAGTGTCAACTACAGCGGGCCCGACCCGGGGAATCCTTCGGTGACCTGGGAATGCTCGTTGACGAACCGCAACTCCAACCAGGTGGCGGTTTGGTATGGCGGACTCTGCGCTTCGTCAACCAACGGCAATCGGATATATCACGCGGCGAAGCTGCTTTCCATCAAGTCACACAGCTTGGAAAAGTAGCGCTAGTAGCACGAGTACAGTCGATCGCCCGTTCTGGCGCCATCCCTAGTTCATCGCGAGGGATGGCGTTTTTATTGAGGGGCGATCCAAGTCCGGCATCAATGGGTGACGAAAGAGGCGGCGAGCGCCCCGGATCGCAACCTGCAAGCCACACGCAGCAAGGTCGAGCGGTTCCGGCTCAGGCGGCCGCCTCGACTTAGTTATCGGCAAAGTGGCGGGCTTGCTTGAATATCCGCAGAAACATTGGGCGGGTGAGCTTGCCGGTTTGGGTATTTTGGTTGGAGGGATGATAGGACGCCAGTAACGTTTTCCCGTCCGGCATTCGGTAGCTGGCCGCGTGCCGGAAGAGGTAAGGCTGCTTGCTGGCGATTTGTCCGTGGCGCTTGAGCGAATTGAGGTAGGCGTCGAATCCGATCTTGCCGAGCGCGACCACCACTTTCAACTTTTTAAGTCCATCCAACTCGCGGTCGAGGTAGGCGGCGCAGTTTGCCAGTTCCTCGGGGAGGGGTTTGTTGTCGGGGGGCGCGCAGCGCACGGCAGCGGTGATGTAGAGGTCGATCAGCTTGAGGCCGTCGTCACGGTCGATGGCGTCGGGCTGATTGGCGAATCCGGTTTCGTGGAGCACGGGGTACATGAACTTGCCGGAAGCGTCTCCGGTGAAGGGGCGGCCAGTGCGGTTGGAGCCGTGGGCGCCCGGAGCGAGGCCGAGGACGAGGACGCGGGCATTGGGGTCGCCGAAGCCGGGGACGGGACGGCCCCAGTATTCGCAAGCGAGATAGGCACGGCGCTTCTCACGGGCAATTCTCTGACGGTATTCGACCAAGCGGGGGCAGCGGGTGCAGGAGATGACTTCCGCATTGAGTTGGGTGAGCCAGTTGGGCATGGGTACAACTTTACAATGGTTGTGCGATCGGCTTCAGGATTCACCACAGAGACACAGAGAACAATCAAAAATGAGTTCTCTGTGACTCTGTGGTGAAGGTTCAAGTTCGATTCCGAGAAAGTTTGAAAGCGCAGACGGGCGATACTCAGAACTGAAGCCCGCGTTATAGAAACCGGTTTTGGCGGCACGAGTGAATTCGCGCCCTTCCCCAACCGATTTTTGGAGTGAGTTCGTGACAGACTCGAGCAAGTGCGGATTTCCGCTGGGACCCGCGCGGCCGAGGAGGCCCGCGCCTACATCGACGATTTAGTCAGAGGGTCCCTAGCGATGTTTCCCAGTGTGATGCCGGTTGGGTACCAAAGTTCCGAAATGGGCGAAAAATGCGGCCCCGGCGTTTGACGCTTCTCTCCTGTTGTCTTTACACTCGGAATTGCAGACAGAGAGAATTGTTTCTGACGCAGAGAACGCTTAGCTGAGGATGACAATCGATCAGGCTGAAAGGCAAGTGTGAGCCCCACGGAAGCCAATTCAAGCACCAAGCGGGAGATTGAGGTCGAAGTTCCGGCCGAGGAAGTTTCGCGCGAGACCGATACCCTGATCCAGAAGTATCAGAAGCTGGCGCGGCTGCCGGGGTTTCGGCGGGGGCATATCCCGGCCTCGATTATCAAGCAGCGATTCTCCAAGGACATTCAGAACGACGTGGTCGATGCGCTGGTGCCGCGCTACTTCCGCAAGGAAGCTGATCGCAAGGGACTGGTTCCGGTCTCGCAGCCGCGGGTCAGCGATTTGCATGTGCACGAAGGAGAGCCGCTGCGCTTCAAGGCCAGCTTTGAGGTTCTGCCGGAGATCAAGGTAGAAGACTACAAGGAACTGCGAGCCGAGAAGCCGGTGATTACGGTAACGGACGAAGAAGTCGAGCAGTCGTTGCAGGATTTGCGGGAGCAGCATGCGACCTTCGCTTCGGTGGAGGGGCGCGCACTGGCCGACGGCGATTTTGCCCAGGCTTCTCTGGATGGCAAACCCAAGGACAGCGAGAGCAAGCCCACGGAGGGCGGCGGGGGAGCAGCCAAGCCCAAGCCGGTCCACATGGATGATCTGCTGGTGGAAATTGGCGGGAAGACCACCATGCCAGAGTTCACCGCGAATCTGCGCGGGGCGGTGGCTGGGGAAGAACGGACTTTCGATGTGGTGTATCCGGAGGACTTTTCCGATAAACGGCTGGCGGGGCAGACCTTTATCTACGCAGTGAAAGTGCAGGGGATCAAGCAGAAGAGCCTGCCGGAGCTGAACGAGCAATTTGCCAAAGAGCTGGGCGAGTTCGCCAACCTGGAGGAAGTACGGCAACGCATCCGGGAAGGCATGGAAGCGGAGCGCAAGCATACGGCTGAACGCGAAGCCAAAGACAAGCTGGTGGCCGAACTGGTAAAGCGGAACGATCTGGAGATTCCGGAGGCGCTGATCGAACGGCAGGTCGATCTGCGGCTGGAGCGCGGGTTACGAGCGTTGCAGGCGCAGGGAATGAAGCCAGAAGACTTGAAGAAGATGGATTTCAACCGCCTGCGGGCCGGGCAGCGCGAGCAGGCGACGCAGGAAGTGAAAGCGTCTTTGCTGTTGGAGAAGGTAGCGGAGAAAGAACAGATTGAAGTGAAGGATGAGGAAATCGATCGAGAAGTGGAAGCCCTGGCGAGGCAGTCGAAGCAGTCGGCGGAGGCCATCCGGGATCGTTTAAGCCGGGATGGGGCGCTGGACAGAATCCGGACAAGAATCCGGAACGAAAAGGCCCTCGATTTTTTGTACCACCAGTCCGCGTAGCGGACACATTCGGCCCACCCCAGAAGTTCGGCGATGGGCGCAGGACTGTGGAAGGCGATATGAGAGAACCACAAGCGATGCTGGTCCCAATGGTCATTGAACAGACCGGGCGGGGTGAGCGGGCGTACGACATCTACTCCCGGCTGTTGCGCGACAACATCATCTTTATTGGTACGCCGATTGACGACAATGTGGCCAACCTGGTGATTGCCCAGATGCTGTTTCTGGCGCAGGAAGATCCGGAAAAAGACATCCAGCTTTATATCAACTCTCCGGGCGGCTCGATTACGGCGGGGATGGCCATTTACGACACCATGCAATACGTGAAGAACGACGTGATGACGCTATGCGTGGGACAAGCCGCCAGCATGGCGGCGACGCTGCTGGCCGCGGGCGAACCGAAAAAACGAATGGCGCTGCCCAATTCGAGAATTCTGATTCACCAGCCCCATATGGGAGGTTTGTCGGGTCAGGCCACGGACATCGATATCCATGCCCGTGAAATCCTGCGGATGCGGGATATCACCAACCAGTTACTTGCGAAACATAGCGGACAGAAGCTGGATAAGGTAGAAAAGGACGTAGAGCGCGACTTCATTATGAACGCGCAACAGGCTAAGGAATACGGAATCATAGACGATATTATTTACAAGACCGGCAAAGGGTTATGATCGGCGTTTTGCTGGTCACAGCTCCATAGGTCTCGGCGCACCATGATCGTTTCCGTTCCCCACGGTTCGACAGTGCGAGGGAGTCGGCAGGATCACGCTGTACAAAGGAGTCGAGCCGAGTGAAAAACCGAACAGGCACAGAAGAAATCCTACGTTGTTCGTTCTGCCACAAGTCGCAGGATGCAGTGGCCAAGCTCATATCGTCGCCCAGCGACTATCCCAGAGCCTACATCTGCGATGAGTGCGTCGCGGTCTGCAACTCCATTCTGGAAGACGACCGGACGTCGACGCCGGCGGCGAGCACGCCCAATCAGCTGCCCAAGCCGCAGGAGGTCAAGTCGTTTCTGGATGAGTACGTGATTGGCCAGGAGCAAACCAAGAAGAAGCTGGCGGTCGCGGTGTACAACCACTACAAGCGGATCTACATGAACCGGCAGCGGGCCAGCGACGGGATTGAACTGGCGAAGTCGAACATCATGCTGATCGGGCCGACCGGCACCGGGAAGACGCTGTTGGCGCAGACCCTGGCCCGCATGCTCGACGTGCCTTTCGCCATTGTGGATGCCACGACGCTGACCGAAGCGGGATACGTCGGGGAGGACGTGGAGAACATCATTCTCAAATTGCTGCAGGCGGCGGACGGCGACGTGAGTCGTGCGCAGACGGGCATCATCTATATCGATGAGGTCGACAAGATCGGCCGCAAGGACGAGAACCCCTCAATTACCCGGGATGTCTCGGGCGAAGGGGTGCAACAGGCGCTGTTGAAGATTCTGGAGGGAACGATTGCCAATGTGCCTCCGCAAGGGGGGCGCAAGCATCCCCACCAGGAATTCACGCCGGTGGACACCACCAACATTCTGTTTATCTGCGGCGGCGCATTTGTGGGTCTGGAGAAGATCATTGGACGGCGGGTGGGACGGAAGTCATTAGGATTCAAAGGTGGAGAGGTGGAGAGCGACGAGCCAGTCAGCTCCGGCAAGCGGAACTTTGAGCTGCTGAGCGAACTGCAGCCGGAAGATCTGATCAAGTTCGGGTTAATCCCGGAATTTGTAGGTCGTCTGCCGGTGGTGGGAGTGCTGGAAGACCTGGACGAGTTCGCGCTGATCGAAATTCTGACTCGTCCCAAGAACGCTATCGTGAAGCAATACCAGCGGTTATTTGAGTTCGAGAATGTCCGGCTCAAGTTTACCGACGATGCTCTGCGAGCGGTGGCACGGCAGGCGATGGCGCGCAAGGTAGGGGCCCGCGGCTTGCGTATGATCCTGGAAGAGTTGATGTTAGAGCTCATGTTCAACCTGCCCAGCCAGAAGAAAGTGAAGGAATTCGAGGTAACCAGGGAGATGGTCGAGAAACGCAATGTATCGCTAGCCATGATGGAGAAAGCAGGATAAGCTGTTAAGAGCGGCTTTTGGCCGTGGGCACTTGGCTATAAGCCGTTGGCCGGAATGGCGCGCCCGTTATCCCAGGGTTCAGGCTAAAGGCAAAAGGCCAGGAGCTAGGAGCCAAAGGCTTTTTTTGTGGAGACCCAGTGACCGCTTCCAAGGAAAAATTCGAGAGTAAGAAGCTGCCCATGATGCCCATTCGGGACGTGGTCATCTTCCCCTACATGATGACGCCGTTCGTGGTGGGACGGGAGTCGAGCGTGCGGGCCTTGGAGGAGGCGCTCACCGCGGACAAGAAGATATTTCTGGCCACGCAGCATGACGCCAGCATCGATGAGCCAAAACCGGCGGAGATCTATCAGGTGGGCACGGTGGTGAACATCGTGCAGAGTCTGAAGCTGCCGGACGGGAATATCAAGGTTCTGGTGGAGGGAATTGAACGGGGGAAAATCCTGCAGGTCACCGAGAGTGAAGGGTTCATGCAGGCAACCGTCCGGCTGGCGCGGTACGCCACCGAGACCAGTCCGCAGCTCGAAGCCGGCATGCAACGGGTCACCACGCTGTTCGAGCAGTATGTGAAGCTTTGCCAGTCGCTGAATTACGAGACCATGATCGCGGCGGTGCGGATGGAAGATCCGGCCAAACTGACCGACACCATCGCCGCCAACCTGCAGCTTTCCATCGAAGAGAAGCAGGAATTGCTGGAGATCTTTGATCCCGCGGAGCGCCTGAGCCGGATTGGCGATGTGCTCGATATTGAAATTGAAAAGCTGAACATGGACCGCACCATCCAGTCGCGGGTGAAGCGGCAAATGGAGCGGGCGCAGAAAGAGTACTACCTCAACGAGAAGATCAAGGCCATTCAGAAAGAGCTGGGCCGCGGGGAGAAAAGCGAGTTCGATGACCTGAAGAAGAAGATCGAGACTTCCGGCATGCCGAAAGAGGTGCGCGACAAGGCGGTGCAGGAGTTGAAGAAACTCGAAGCCATGCCGCCGATGTCGGCCGAGTCCACGGTTTCGCGCAACTATCTGGATTGGCTGCTGGCGGTGCCGTGGAAGAAGCGATCGAAGGAAATTCGCAACATCGGCCGCGCCGAGAAGGTCCTGAACGAAGATCATTACGGGCTGGAGAAGATCAAGGAACGCATCCTGGAATTTCTGGCGGTGCGGCAACTGGTGAAGAATCCGAAAGGCTCCATCCTGTGTTTCGTGGGACCGCCTGGAGTGGGCAAGACTTCACTGGGCATGTCGATCGCCAAGGCTACCGGCCGCAAGTTCGTGCGGCTGTCGTTGGGTGGGGTTCGCGATGAGGCGGAAATTCGTGGACATCGACGGACCTACATCGGCGCGTTGCCGGGCCAGATCATCCAGATGATGAAAAAGGCGGGCACCAAGAACCCGGTTTTCATGCTGGATGAAGTCGACAAGATGTCGATGGATTTCCGGGGAGATCCGTCGGCGGCGCTTTTGGAAGTGCTCGATCCCGAGCAGAACTACATGTTCCAGGACCACTACCTGGACGTGGAGTACGACCTTTCCCAAGTCTTCTTTATTGCGACCGCGAACGTAATGCACACCATTCCGCCAGCGTTGCAGGACCGCATGGAAGTGCTGCGGCTTCACGGTTATACCGAGCCGGAGAAGGTTGAGATTGCCAAGCAATTCCTGGTGAAGAAACAGATGGCCCAGGCTGGACTGACGGAAAAGAACGTCAAGTTCAGCGATGAAGCCCTGACCGCGTTGATCCGGTCCTATACCCGGGAAGCGGGGGTTCGCAACCTGGAGCGCGAAATCGGGAACGTGTGCCGCAAAATTGCCCGCAAGGTAGTCAAGGAAGGCACAGAGTACACCGTTGCCATCACCCCAGAAAATGCGAACGATTTTCTGGGAGTCATCAAGTTCCGCGACACACTAGCCCACGAGCGCAGCGAAGTGGGCCTGGTCACGGGTCTGGCCTGGACGGAAGTGGGTGGATCAATCCTGAGCACCGAAGCCACCGTGGTCGATGGCAAAGGCAAGCTGACGCTGACCGGCAAGTTAGGCGACGTGATGCAGGAATCGGCCCAGGCGGCCATGTCGTACGTTCGCTCGCGCGCGGCGCGGCTGGGACTGCCTCGCGACTTCTATCGCAGTCTTGATATCCACGTGCACGTACCCGAGGGAGCGATTCCCAAAGACGGACCATCGGCGGGGATTACCATTGCCACCGCCATTGCCAGCGCCTTGAGCAAGATTCCGGTGCGCCGCGATCTTGCCATGACCGGCGAAATTACGCTTCGGGGCAAGGTTCTTCCCATCGGCGGACTGAAGGAAAAATTGCTGGCAGCGCACCGGGCCGGACTTTTTGAAGTGATTCTGCCGCAGGACAACGAGAAAGATCTGGCGGAAGTGCCGGAGAATCTCCGCAAGGCGATGCAGTTGCACTTTGTGGATACCATGGACCAGGTTCTGGCCGTCGCGCTGGAATCGCCGCTCCCGCAACTGGTGGAAGATGGTACCCAGCCCATCGCACCGCTCTCCGGTCCTTCGGCGGAGGCGCCAGCAGCGCACCAGTAGTTCGGCTTTTGGCCTTTGGCTCTTAGCCTTTGGCTGGCAGCTTTGCAAGGCCCGCGATCGCGGGCCTTTTGTTTTTGAGCACGCGTTGGACGCATAAACGCAAACGGACCAAAACTTCCGTGAGATTGATCTAGAATTAGAGCCGAAGGTGCGGAGTGGATTCCGAATCTGAGGGCGAACGGAAAAAGTTCCTGCGAGGCTCGGCGGGACTAGTTCTTACGATCCTGGTGGTGGCGATACTGCTGATCGCGCTGCCGTCGTACCGCTGGTTCTTTCTGGTCAGTGTGGGGATCGGGTTGGCGGTCGCCGGAATTCTCTACCTTTGGCATAAGCTGAGGCCGCTCAAGGAAGAAGACGTTCAGAATAAACGGCCACTGGGGTTGGGGTAGAAGCTAGTAGCCAGGGGTTGGGAGTCAGCAGGCAGTTCGTGATTACAATCTTCGACATGGCCTTGCAAGATCGCGGCAAAAGATTGCACACTTATTCATGCGCATTCTGGCCCGATTCATGATGGCAGCCACCGACGCCAGCTTGTTCCCGGCTCCGGTGCTGCCGGAGATTGCGTTCCTGGGCCGGTCGAATGTGGGGAAATCGAGCGTGATCAACTCCCTGGTGGGGAAAAAGCTGGCGAAAACCAGTTCCACACCCGGCCGCACGCGCAGCATCAACTTCTACGAACTTCGCTGGGCCGGCAAGCCGCGTCCGGAACTTGTCTTCACCGACCTGCCGGGCTATGGCTATGCGAAGATTTCCCGCGAGATTTCCAGCCAGTGGCCCACCTTCATTGAACCCTACCTGCAGGAGCGTCCGTGTCTGGCGCTGTGCCTGGTGCTGGTCGATGTCAACGTTCCGCCGCAGGAAAGCGACACGCAATTAGCCGACTTCCTGCGTTCCACTGGGCGGCCGTTTTTGATCGTGGCCACGAAAGCGGACCGGCCGTCGGCGAACGAACTACGGAAATCACTGGATACTCTGGCGAAGCAGCACCCGGATGTGCGAATTGTTCCGTACTCCGCCACCAAAGGTACCGGCTGCGATGAGTTGTGGCAGGAGATCCGCGCCTCGGCCCACAAGAATTTGCCGACGGTGCATTTCGAGCCAGGGCAACGAGCCTGACCGGCTACTCTGGCGCCACTGCGCCAACCGCGCGATTCGAATAATATAAAAGTTCATGGCGACTTATCTCATCACGGGGATTGCCGGCTTTATCGGATCATCGTTGGCGCGGGCGGTGCTGGCGCAGGGAGACAAGGTTCGTGGAATTGACAACCTCTCCACGGGGAAAGTCGCGAACCTTACCGAGATTCTGGATCGCCTCGATTTCCGGCAAGCCGATCTGCTGGACTCGAAAGCCACGCAGGCGGCTTGTGCGGGCGTGGATTACGTGCTCCACCAGGCGGCAATTCCTTCGGTGCCGCGGTCGGTGCTCGATCCGCTGGAAAGCAATCGCGCCAATGTGGACGCGACCGTGCAGCTTCTGGTTGCCGCGCGGGATGCGAAAGTGCGACGGGTGATTTATGCGGCTTCGTCCTCGGCGTACGGCGATACGCCGACGCTGCCCAAACGCGAAGACATGGTGCCCAACCCAATGTCTCCGTATGCGGTGGCCAAGCTGGCCGGTGAGTATTACATGATGGCATTCTGGCGGTGCTACGGGCTGGAGACGGTTTCTCTGCGGTACTTCAATATTTTTGGACCGCGGCAGGATCCGAGTTCGCCGTATTCCGGCGTGCTGGCCAAGTTCATTACCCAGATGCTGAAGGGCGAGCAGCCTACGATTCTTGGCGATGGAACGCAAAGCCGCGATTTCACCTACATCGATAATGCGGTTGAGGCAAACCTGTTGGCTTGCAAAGCGCCGGCCAGCGACGTTGCCGGACGAGTGTTCAACGTTGCTACCGGCACGCGAGTGGATTTGAACGAAACTTTCCAGACACTCAAACAGCTAATCAGATACAAGGGCGAGATGCAGTACGGACCGGAACGCGCCGGAGATGTAAAGCATTCGCTGGCGGACCTGACACGCGCGCAGAAAGGTCTGGGATATCAGCCGAAAGTGGATTTCGCGGAAGGGTTAAGGCGGACGATTGCGTGGTACCGGGGGTAAGGCGACTCTGACTGACTACGGGGTCAACTTCCAGACTGTTCCGCAGCCGTCGCTGTTGCAGTTGCCGGCGCTGTTGCCACCCACGAAAGAGGTGCCTCGGCTGAAGTACGCCGCGGATCGGGATGACTTCTTCGAAGCGGGGGAAAATGGCGATCCTGAAGTCATGGCAATCCGGCGAGCACGGAATGTTGCCGACTCAGGAAGCGGCGCGGTGCGGGGGTTCGGCTCTGGGTTTGGTTTTCTGGTGGCGCGCCAGGTCGGCTGCAATCAAGCGATCGAGATCGTAACTGTAAGGTCCGTAGGCGCGGAAAGCCTTTTCGTCGAATAACCTTTTGATGCCGCAGCCGAGGCAGACCTGGTAGGAATGGTCCTGAGCGCGAACCGGCCAACTCATCCTGCTATGCCAGCAGCCGCGAAAAATGAACACTCCGGCGCCAGCCAGAGCAGTCGCCACCAATCCCAGATGCCATGGCCAGCGGGAGTTTTGCTTTGATTGACTCGGCTTCGATTTGCCCACCGGCGGACCCACCTCTTAAATCAGCTTATGCCTCGGCCTGAAAGGGCGCAATAGCCCACTCGTACGTAGAGTGGCACGAATGGCTAGGGCGCGGAACGCATGGATCCTTCGTTGGGAGTCCTTCGCTTGGCGAAGGACTCCACTGCCTCAAGGATGACATGTGGGGGTGGTATCGTGTGGGTCTGACTAGAACCCATACTGCACAGGGATTTACGGGGCACTTTCGGGTTCCCACCTTCGTGCGCAAGGAACGGTTGCAGAGAGAAGCAAACCATTGTAACTTAACAACTTACTGCAGATGGTTTAGTGTGTGTGAGGGGCCGGTGGGCACGCCGGGGCTTCAGCGCATGTTGACTGGACTCGGCCTGACTGCAGTTCCCGATCGCAGTCTCCATCATGAGCGCGAACGTTACGAATGCGAGTCTGGAACTGGTCCACGAGGGGCGACGGTTGGAGTCGAACGTGCCAATCCCCGCACGGGTGGCCGCGCCCAGCCATGAAGCTCTGCAATCGCTCTTAGCGTTTTCTTCTCTGCACCAGCAAATCCTCGAACGCCGCCGCCTTGAATCCCATGGAAGCACGGAAGAAGCCTGGGGTCTCGATCAATTCATGCTCGCCGAAGTGCTGCAACTGGTGGCGGAGAAAGCACTGGTGATGACGGGCGCCGACGGCATCGCGATCGCGCTGGCGGAGAATGACGCGATTGTCTGCCGGGCTTCGGCGGGCAGGGTTGCGCCGGATGTGGGAGCGAGCGTGCATCCGAGTTCAGGTTTTTCCGGGGCATGTTTGAGTTCGGGCAGCGCGGTGCGCTGTGACGATGCCGAGAACGATGCGCGAATTGATGTACTCGCCTGCCGGCACCTGGGCGCACGTTCGATGGTGGCGGTACCGCTGTTTGCAAAAGGTAGTGTGGTCGGGCTTATTGAGGCGTTTTCGAGCGAGCCTTACGGTTTCAACGACAGCGACGTGCGCAGCCTGATGCTGCTGGCGGGGCTGATCCTGGCGGCGATCCGGCCAGAGGAAGAAAACCGGCTGGCGGAGATTTCGCGAAGGGTGGCAGAAAGAGCGGCGCTCGATCCGGCAAAGCCGGAGATTCGCCCCGAGCCAATGGAGACGAGTCTCGCGCCGTGGCCGAGGGAGAAAAAGCTCGACGAAGAAACCCCCGCACCGACCGATCCGAGATCAGCTGAACCAGCGCCGGTTGAGCCTGCTGCGCTGCTGGCTGACTACGCAATGGAGCGTTCGCGGCCGGGTATGACCGTCGTGGTTGGCGTCGTGTGTCTCGCCATGATTCTTGGCGGCGGATTGTGGTGGATGATCCGTCGCAATTCTCGCGCGGCGGCTGCGAAGGCTCGACCGGCTGCGGTGAGCCCGACGACGCGACCGGTCGCGCCGTCAGTTCTCGTGGTTCCGACGGCGACAGTTCCATCCTCGGCGTCGAGCGAGGAAGCGAGTGGGCTGGCAGCAGACGACAGCGCTGCAAGCGTGGAGTCGTCTGCAAGACCTGGCGCGATGACAACCGTGACGGGCATACGGCACTGGAGCACTGGCGACTCCAGCAGCGTGGTCATCGATCTTGGGGACCAAGTGCAATATGAAGCGCACCGTTTGGCCGACCCGGAGCGAATTTATTTCGACCTGCACGACACGAAACTGGGCCTCGGGGTATCGAATAAACCAATCGAAGTGCAGGACGAATTGCTGCAGCGGATTCGAGTGGCGCAGCCGGTTTCCGGAGTGACCCGGGTGGTGCTGGAAACCAAAGGGGCATCGAACTTTTCGGTGAGTCTGGAAGCGAATCCTTACCGGCTGGTGGTGGAGATTCGGAAGCTTGGCGCCAAACCGCGCGACCAGGCCAAGATTGATCTCTTCGCGCCGAAGGGACAAGCGGCTTCCGCGGCAAGCCCGTTGGCCAATGCGGCGGCCGGGATTCCGAAGGCGACGCCGGCTTCGCCTCCGACTTTGCGGATTGCACTGGATGCCGGACATGGCGGCTGGGACCTGGGGACGGTCGGACGAAAAGGGCTGCTGGAGAAAGACCTGGTGCTCGACATCGTGGAACGGCTGGGCAAGCTGATCGAGCAGCGGATGGGTGCGGCTGTGATCTATACCCGCAAAGATGACGATTATCTGGCGCTGGAGAAGCGCGCCGAGATCGCCAACGTCGCGCATGCCGACCTGTTCCTGTCGGTGCATGCCAATTACAGCGACTACCCTTCGGCCCGCGGGGTCGAGACGTACTACACGAATACCTACTCATCGGTGAAGGCGAGAACGCGGGACGCGGGCGATGGCGGGCCGGCGCTGGAGAACATTGATTGGACGCGCGTCGACATCCGCGAGAAGGTCCGCGAATCGCATCGCTTTGCCGCCAGCGTGCAGCGTGCGCTGTATGGAGCATTGGCCGAGAAGACTCCCGGAATCTCCAATCGCGGAGTGAAAGAAGCGCAGTATGTGGTGCTGACCGGGACTTCGATGCCGGCGATTTTGGCGGAGGTATCCTTTGTCAGCAGTCCCACCGATGAAGGCAACCTGCAGAGCGAGGCTTATCGGCAGCAGATTGCCGAGGCGCTGTACCGGGGCGTGGCACGCTACGCGGAGGAATCCAATCGCGTGAAACTGGTCAGCCGTGCGGCCAAGCCTTCGCTGCGGTAGCGGCCCCGGTCCTGCCGTGGCAGTCCGACTTTCGATCCCGCGGCGAACCAGTTCTGGTCTGACCGCGCCAGGTTCGTTCCCAAATGGAACCGCGGGTTGCTGCCGGTTCGCATAAGTCTTGCGTCTTCAATCACAAACACTCTGGCCGATCATGTGCATAAGATCAGGACATGATTCTGGTGACCACGTCTTTATCGGCTGCTCAGAAATGCGCCAGCGCTCTCGAAGAAGCGGCGGGCGAAGGGACCGTCATCGCGGCAAGCTTGTCGGATGCGGTGGCGAAGCTGCAGACGCAGGAATTTTCGGCGGTAGTGTTCGATCAGCTCTTGCTGGACGCGGAGCCGGATGAAGCCGAGGTCGTCCTCAAGCACCTGGGCGGGGCGGTGCCGGTGTATTTGAACTTCGCCGTTTCGAGCCAGGATCGGGTGACTCGTGAATTGCGGGCGGCGTTGGGCCGGCGGAACCGGGAAGTCCTGATGGCCAGACGCGAGGCGGAACAGGCCCTGCGCCATGAATTGAATGAAAAAGTGACGGCTTTGATGCTGTCGTGTGAGATGGCGCTGCAGGTGCCGGGCTTGCCGGAGTTGGCGGAGACTAAGATGCGCGCGGTCGATTCGCTGGCTAAGGAGGTGCGGGAGAAGCTGGGGGTTTAAGCGGGATCCCTTCGCGGCCTTTACGGTTTCCTTCGCGAGCACTGCGGTTAAGAGCTCTCGCTGTGTCGGCAGGAACAATTTTGACCGCAAAGGACGCAAAGGCTCGCGAAGGGCGCAAAGAGAAGCAGGGTCGGTTACACCGCTGCGTCCATCTCTTCCGACATTTCTTCGAGAACCTCTTCTGGTTTCTCGTCGAGCATGAAGGCCAGCACTTGCTGCGGCACGGGATTGTTCCACACTGGAGCAAACGACTGCCGGTGCAGAGGGGACGGGCCGTGCTCGCGCAAGGCAGCGAGGTGGCGAGGCGTGCTGTATCCCTTGTTGGAGGCCAGACCGTAGATGGGGAAAACCGGATCCCATGCGGTGATCATGCGGTCGCGCTCGACTTTGGCAATGATCGAGGCGGCGGCGATTGAGGCGGAGAGCGCATCGCCGCGAATGATGGAGCGCTGGGGGTGGTCGCAGTCGAGCTTCATGGCGTCGATCAGTAAATGATCGGGCGCGGGCTGGAGTTCGAGAACAGCGTGGCGCATGGCGACGCGTGAGGCCTGGTAAATGTTGATTTGATCGATGCGGGCGGCGTCGACGGCAGCGATGGCCCAGGCCACGGCATGTTCGCGGATGCGGTCGGCGAGAATCTCGCGGCGTTCTGGCGGCAACAACTTCGAGTCGCGCAGGCCTCGAATGCGATACGCCGGATCGAGGATTACGGCGGCGGCGACGACGGGGCCGAAGAGCGATCCACGGCCGACCTCGTCAACTCCCGCGACCAGGCGCGCGCCGCATTCCCAGGCCAGTTTTTCGAATTTCAGGGTGCAGCGCAGTTTCTTCAGCAGGCGAAGCTTCGCGGCGGCGGGGGAGATCGACGGATCGCGCGCGACTTTACTCTTGAGCTGCACAGAGACCTAGCGATAGGCGCAGCGGTGCAGTGTGAAAAGGAAGCGAGCCGGGCGCGCGAGTGTTAGGTCGCAAAGAACGCGACGTTTCGCGCGGCTCGCCAGATCCTTCGCGGCGCAAAGAACGCTTGCTCAGAATGACAATCAAACTGCACCACCGCCGCATGACGGCATCTTCGCCGATATCGGGCCTGTGGAGCAAGGTGGAAGCACCCTTCGACTTCGCTCAGGGCAGGCTCGCGGCGACGCCCGCGCCTACATCGACGACCGAGTCAGAGTCTTTTGGTCAGGGTTGGCTGGCGGGCGTCGCCGCGACCGCGTGCTCGCGTTCGACGTCTTTCAGGCGGGCCGCTTTGCCCCGCAGGGAGCGCAAGTAATACAGCTTGGAGCGGCGCACCTTCGAGGAGCGGACCAGTTCCACCCGGTCGATCACGCGGGAGCTGTCCGGGAAAATACGCTCCACGCCTTGACCGAAGCTGATCTTGCGCACGGTAAAGCTGGCCTGCGGGCCATGCGAGCGCTTAATCACCACGCCCTCAAATGCCTGCACCCGCTCCTTGTCGCCTTCCTTGATTTTGACGTGGACGCGGATCGAGTCGCCGGGTGCGAAAGCGGGCAAATCGGCGCGCTTGGCCTTGGCCAGAAGTTTTTCAATGATGAGATTCGACATAGTCTTGTTCCTTCGCTCTTAAGAATTCTTGCCCATGATCTGGGCCAGCCATTCCTGATCTTCCTTGTTCAGCACGACTTCATGAAGAAGATCGGGCCGATTGCGAAATGTTTTTTCCAGCGCCTGCCGCCGCCGCCACCGCCGGATGCCTTCGTGATTACCCGAAGCCAGCACTTCCGGAACCTGCATTCCGCGAAACTCGGCGGGACGCGTGTAGTGCGGGTAATCGAGCAGTCCGCCCGAACCGCACGTCGAGTCAGGGCCGTCAGACATTTCGGCTTGCCCCATGGTAAATGATTCCTGCCGCGTCGAAGCTTCGTTGCCAACCGCGCCGGGAATCAGCCGGGTGATGCAATCCACGATCACTGCGGCTCCCAGTTCGCCGCCGCTGAGCACATAGTCGCCAATTGAAAGCTCACGATCGGCCAGATGCGTACTCACACGCTCATCCACGCCTTCGTAGCGGCCGCAGATCAGCACCACTCGGTCCAGCGCCGATAAGTCGTGCGCGACATTCTGGTCGAATCGCCGGCCCTGCGCCGAAAGCAGCACGACGCTTTCACGACAGTTGCGTGCAACGCGAGACTCCAGCGGCGCAACGCGCAGCTGCTCCATACATTCAAAGATCGGTTCCGGCTTGAGCACCATGCCCTCGCCGCCGCCGAAGGGGCGGTCATCCACGGTCCGGTGACGGTCATGCGCAAACGCCCGCAGATCGTGCACTTCGATGTTCGCCAGACCAGCTTCGCGGGCCCGGCGAACGATTCCGTAATCCAGCGGCCCGCGGAAAAAATCGGGAAAGATCGTAACAATGTCGATCTGCATCTGCGAGTGCCGGGTACCTAGTACCGAGTAGCGAGAAATCAGCTCTTGCCCGGTACTCGGTACTGGGTACTCGCTACTTCTGTCTTTGCTGCTTCTTCTCTTCGGCCGTCAGAGGCGCGCCTAAATCGAGCATACCTTCGGGCAATTGCATTTCAATCCGCTTGCCTTCAAGATCGACCCTCCGCAGATACGCTTCCGCGTACGGAATCTCGAGCGTTTGCCTGCCGGACTGAACTTCCAGCAGCGGCGCTTCTCCGGCGCCAAAGCGAACTTCCTTCACTTCGCCAATCGCGCGGCTGCCGTCGAAAACCTTGCAACCGATCAAATCACTGACGTAGGTCCATCCTGGTTCGAGTTCCGCGCGCTCACTGCGTGGAACCTGCAACTCGCAGCCGACCAGCGCTTCCGCCTGGGAGATCGAATCGATGGCCGCAAACTTCAACACCAGAGAGCCCTTGTGCGGCCACACATCTTCGATCTGCAACTGGACGCGGCGATCGTCCTTGTCGAGCGCCAGCAACTTCAAGCCGGGAGTAAAGCGGTCCGGAACGCCGGTGTGCAACTCAACCGCAACTTCTCCACGGCGGCCCTGCGTCTTGACGACGCGGGCCAGCGTGATGAACTCCCCGCCGGTCGTCGGTTCGCTTATTCCAGAATCTCCAGCTCAAAGCGCTTCTGGGCCCGAACTCCCGCTGCGCCCACCAATGCGCGCATGGCGCGAGCGACGCGGCCCGACCGGCCAATCACCTTACCCATATCCTTTTCGGCCACGCTGAGCTCGAACACAGTTGTCGGGCCGTCGGTTTGCGTGACCGAGACTTGAGCGGGGTCCTCGACGAGACATTTTGCAATCTGCTCAATCAAAGCCCGCACGTCGCCATGTTGCTCACTCATGGTCTGTCCTTTTCGGTGGAGTATCCGGTTATAGCAATCAGGCGACGGACGCGGCGGCGGGAACTGGTTTCGCGAAGATCTTGCTGACGCGGTCGGACATTTTCGCGCCTTTGGAAACCCAGTATTCGACACGCTCGCGCTTCAACACGATGCTGGCAGGTTCGGTGCGGGGATTGTAGGTCCCGACCACTTCGACCGGCCGCCCGTTGCGAGCGCGTTCCTTTTCGATCACCACCACCCGGTACTGCGGCTGCTTGCGCGCACCCGTGCGCGTTAGACGAATCATCAACACAGAGCTTATGTTCCTTTCCTAATCCCTACGGAGGGGCTGAGACAAACCATTATTTTTGCATAATTTGCGGGGATTTGACAAGGAGGCGAGGTCGGTGGGCAATGGGCACTCGGGATAGGGACGACCACCGAGGCAATGCGCACCGGTAGTGTCCTGACCAGCGTTGCTACTTTCCCAAGCGCCCAGCCGATCCTTGGGAAAGCCGACCGAGGCTGCCGGGTCCCGGTGTGATGACATCCGGCCCTTTGGTCTTGCCGGTCACGATTGGCTTGTCTGCGACGGTCTCGTAGGCGTAGCCAGTCAGGATTGGTTGCCGGTCGCTCGCACCAGTAATACTCAGTCGTGCCCACCCATAGTGCGCCTTTCCCTTGGTGTAGAACTTCAATCCAAGATAACGGTCTTGTAGCCCGGGCGCCCATGGACCCCACCGGTTCCTGTCGCTTGAGCCAGTGCCGGAGAAACACCACGCCCGCATGACATTGTTCTTGGAGTTGAACTTCACACTGTTGTCGCCCACACTGACCCCCGAACTCAGGGTTGAGGCGACTCGGAAGCGATGGGTAAGCGTTCCCCATATCTCGTTCTTTGGAGTCTTTGCCGTTTCCATTCTCGACACTGGATTCTCCACCCATAGACCAGCCGGACTTGAGCACATGGGTTTTATCTGGCTACTGAACGGAAATACAAAATCTACAATGCCATCGTGGTTGAGGTCGAGTTTGAAGCAGAGTTTAGTGTTGTGGCCGCAGAGCGGAAGAGGTTTGTTTGCAGGTGAGAAAACGATCCTTGACTCGGCTGGCTGCGCCAACGCCAAGATGCCCACTCCGGCTGCACTGGCTGCAAGGGCATACATATTGAGTTGGTGATGGGCTGAATCGGAAAGCCTGAAAGGCATTTTAGGCGGTTGCGAAACTGGTTTCATAAATCCCTCCTGCCGGATGCAATCCATTCCAGATCCGGCATTAAGTCCTTCGGTGACGAGGCGCTCGCGCCCCGTTGGTCAAAAGCAACAACTCTGCCGCCTGCGAGCTACTGAGGAGCCGCGGCGGTTTGATTCACGCGCCAACGCGAGATTGCCGATGTTCCTCCCGCCAGATGGCCGAGCGTGGCCGGTTGAACCGTGATCACATCTGGTCCTTTCGTTTTGCCGGTCACGATGGGCTTGTTTGCAATTGTCTCGTAGGCGTAGCCAGTCAGGATCGCATCCACTGGATGGTCGAAGGCGATTCGCGCCCAGCCGTAGTGGTACTTTCCGCTCATCAGAAACTTGAAGCCGAGATAGCGGTCCTTTTCCACCGCAGGAGTTTCCCACGGACCAAATTCGTAGTGGCTTCGACACCGGGAATAACAGCTACGGGCGGCTACTGCGGCCATTTCGCTGCTAGCACCAAAGCGTTGTCCCGGCGTCCCGACTCGAACCCCCGCACGGAGCGCAGCAGGCCAGCCGGGCCACGTGCCTTTTGAAGAAGCCACCACCCCCTGCGGCGGCCCGTAAAAACGGTCATGGAAGCGTTCGAGGACTTGGAGAAGGCTTCCAGGGCAGCTGCCGTTGTATCCAGCACACGCCGCGAAGTTCATCCAGCTAAGCGTAAAATCCGTCTTGCCGTCGTGGTTGACGTCTAGAAGAAGCGGATGATTGAGCACAATCTGCTGATGCGCGGGCGTGTACACAACCTTCGCCTCGGCTGGCTTCGCCAGGGCCAGCACTCCCACCCCAGCTGCGCTCGCGGCAAGGGCATACATATTGAGTTGATGACGGACTGAATCGGAGAACCTAGAAGGTGTTCTAGGCGGTCGAGAAGACGGTTGCATAAGCTCCTCCGCCGACGCCACCATTGTACCCCCGGCAGCAAGTTTCTCTGTGACGAGGCTCACGCCCCGTTGGTCAAGATCAGCGCAGTGCCGGGACACCTCCCGGGGACCCGATTGAACATGATGACGGAAATTCTGTGAATGGAAAGCGCCGGGGTAGGTGCCGGCGGAGTCGGTGCGTCCCGGCATGACAGAGGTGAGTTCCTCGTTCTCACACGAAGGTAACTTGTTCGGTTGATTACTCATTCCGGGTATTTTTGTCCTTGTGATACTCTGCGATTTAGCTCCGTATTGTGTAGATTTTGGATGGCGTTTGGGTGGGACGGGTGTGTCGGTGAACAGCAAGCCTGGAATTCACGTTGCATGGAGGACGGTCACGTACCGCAGCGTGCTGCTGGCGGTCCTGGCGGTGGTGGCGACGTTTGTTCTGGGGATGCGGCTGGCGTTTCCGCAACTGACGGAGAGCGGCATCAAGGCAGCCGACAGCCTGGGCACCCACCTGCTTGAAGCGGTGGCGGGAGTCGCGGGGAATCCGGCGAAGCCGAACAGCGTCAACTCCCAGCAGGCGCACTTCACAGCGCTCGACGGCACGGTGCGGGTGAAAAAGGCGAATGGCAACAGCTGGATCACCGCCGACTACAGCGTGCCCCTGGAGAAGGGTGATGTGGTGCAAACGAGTTCTGAGGGCATGGCCAAGATTGTCTTCAATGATGGGACTAACTACACGGTGAAGCAGGACTCTCTCATCGTGGTGGAGGAAAACTCGGCCAATGGCGAGGCCCAGACCAGCGTAGCGGTGGCCGTGAGCACGGGGACGGTGGACCTGGCGACGGGCACGTATGTGCAGGGATCGAAATCGCAGGTGATCGTGGATGGCGCGACGGCGTCTCTGGCGCCGGACAGTGCCGCCATGGTACACAATGATCCCAAGGCCGATCAGCACGAGATCCTGGTAAAAAAGGGTACGGGTGACGTGACCCGTAACGGGGAAACCGTTCGCCTGGCGGACTGGGAAAAAGTGAACTTTCAATCGCAGGCTCGACACATGGAGAAGTTGAAGGAAATCGGCCCGCCCACCCCGATTTCTCCGGCCAACATGATGCCGATTTTCAGTTCGGGGGATGCGCGGCCGATTGAATTCTCCTGGACGCCCATGGCCAACGCCAAAGCGTATCGCATGCGGATCTCGCGAAATCCGTATTTCTCTTCCGTCATCGTCGACCGAGAAGTGAAGACGGCGGATGTGATGGTTTCCGGGCTGGTGGAGGGGGCATACTACTGGACGGTGCAATCGAAAGACGCCCACGGAAAAGAATCGGTGGAGAGTGAGAAGAACCGCTTTACGCTGATTCCCCGCGGCAAAGACACCGAAGCCATCAATCTGGATTTGGATCCGTTCATCCAGCACGGGCACGTCATTGAACTGACGGGAAAGACCGAGATTGGGGCGCGGGTGATGGTGAACGGCCGCGAAGTCCCGGTGGTGGGGACAGATGGAAGTTTCCATTTCTTCACGCCGCCGTTGCCGGCGGGAGAAAGCACCATCACGATTACGGCACAGAATGCGAAAGGCGGAGTGAATACTCTGCAGAAAAAGGTGGTCATTCAGTAAAGCGTGGCAAGGGTCGACGGGTCGCGGCCCTTGGCAAGCCACCGGCGTAAGCGCGAGGCGGAGTACAAAAAGCATTAGAATGGTACGAGGCATCGCCAGGGGTTGCGGGCAAGACCGGGAGCGGCCTAGTTCATAAGAGAGAAAGCGCAGTTATGTCATCCAACGGATTCCACTCTAACGGTTCGCGCAGCCACAACATGCGATCGCTGTTCAGTGTTTTTTCCAGCGATCTCGCCATTGACCTGGGGACTGCCAACACCCTCGTGTATGCGCGCGGCAAAGGCATCGTGGTGAACGAGCCTTCCATCGTGGCCATCAACAAGAACACCGGAGAAGTTGAAGCGGTCGGCAAAGAAGCCAAGGAAATGCTGGGCCGCACGCCGGGCAACATCGTGGCCATCAAGCCGATGAAAGACGGCGTGATCGCAGACTTCAAAGTCACCGAGAAGATGCTGAATTACTTTATTCAGAAGGCGCACAACCGGAAGATGCTGGTGCATCCCCGGATTGTGATCGGAGTGCCGTCGGAAATCACGCAGGTGGAAAAGCGCGCGGTTATGGACTCGGCGTATCGCGCGAAAGCCAGTGAAGTGCACCTGGTGGAGCAGGCGATGGTGGCGGCGATCGGAGCTGGGCTTCCGATCACCGAGCCGAGCGGCAACATGGTGGTTGATATCGGCGGTGGCACGACCGACATCGCAGTCATTTCTCTGAGCGGCATCGTGTATTCGCGTTCGGTGCGGATGGCGGGCAACCAGATGGACGAAGCCATCATGAATTACCTGAAGCGGAAATATAATCTGCTGATTGGCGAACGCACTGCCGAGCAGATCAAGATCGAAATCGGCTCCGCGTATCCGCTGGACAAGCCGCTGACAATGGAGATCAAGGGCCGCAACCTGATTGAAGGCGTGCCCAAAACCATCACCGTGGATGACAGCGAGATCCGGGAAGCGCTGAGTGAATGCGTGTCCACCATTATGAACGCGATTCGGGTGGCGCTGGAGCGAACCCCACCGGAGCTTTCGGCGGACATCAGCGACCGCGGCATCGTGCTGACCGGCGGCGGCGCATTGTTGAAGAACCTGGACAAGCGCATTCGCGAAGAAACCGGCCTGCCGGTTTCGATTGCCGACGACCCGTTGTGCAGCGTGGTGCTGGGGACGGGCAAAATGCTGAGCGACTTCAAACTGCTGCGGAAGATTTCGATCGAGTAGGGAAACCGTCGTCGGTCGTCCGTCGTTGGTCGTTCGCTAAACCGTGGACGTCCGGTCAACTCGCCAGGGAAGACGGGTTCGCCCAACGACGGCCGACCAACGACTAACGACAGTCTCGTCATGGAAAACCTGATCACGCGCTACCGCAACGTCACCGTTCTGGTGGCGGTTTTGTTTGCCCAAGTGATTGGGCTCGCGGTCCAGGTCAAACGCACGACGGAGAATCAGTCCACGCGGCTGATCCGGATCTGGGCGGTGGATGCCATCACGCCGCTGGAAAAGACGATCGTGCGGGTGCAGCACGGCGGCAGGGATCTGTGGCACAACTACTTCTATTTGCGCGGCGTACGGCAGGAAAACCGCGAACTCAAGCGGCAAATCGAACAGCTCCACATCGAGCAGGCCCGGCTTAGCGAGGATGCCGAGCAGGCGCACCGACTGCAGGCGCTGCTGGCCTTCAAAGAGCAATTCATTTCGCGGACGGTGGCCGCGCAAGTGATCGGTTCGAGCGGCAGCGAGCAATCCCGGTCGATCTACATTGATAAAGGTGCGCGCGACGGCATCAAGCAGGACATGGCGGTGATCACGGCGGACGGCGTGGTGGGCAAGGTGCTGCGAGTCTTTGGGGGGGCGCCCCTGGAGACGTCGGTCTCGCAGGTGCTGCTGATCAACGATCAGACCAGCGGGGTGGGCGCGATCCTGGAAAAGTCGCGCCTGCAGGGGGTACTGCGGGGAACACCGTCGGGGGAAGTGATTCTGGAAAAAGTGATGTCCGATGAAGCGGTGCAGCCAGGCGAGAAAGTGCTGACCAGTGGTGGCGACCAGATCTTCCCGAAGGGACTGCCGGTCGGAACCGTAACCAAGGTTTTTCCCGGACAGGATATCTTCCTCAACATCCGAGTGAAGCCGGTGGCCGACCTCAGCCGGCTGGAAGAAGTGCTGGTGGTCACGCAGCAGCAGGAAATCGAACCGGTGCTGGCCGAAGGCGCACCCCGGGAGCGTGCCGCCGATATTCTGGCCCAGCGTCTGCCGTCGGTTCCGGACAAGCCGGCCACGGATGCAACGAAGGCTTCCGGCCAAGGAGTTGCGTCCGGGCCGAAGCCGGCAGGCGCCGGCGCCGCGCAGACCGGTGTTGCCGCCCAGGCCGGGTCGCCGCCGCCGCCCGGCACGAACGCGGGCCGGCTGCTCGAGTCGGTGGCGCCCGGAAAGCCGCCAACGCCGCTCCACGGCACCGCGAACAATATCTCTGGGTCAACGAAGCCCGCAGGCACGGCGACCGTGAAGCCGGCGACCGGGACCAAGCCAGCGCCGCCGGCGGTCAACATTTCGCAGAGAACCACGCAGCCGGACGCCGGTCCGCCGAAGATGCCGGCGCAGACCCCGCCGGCTGCGACGACACCGCCAGAGGATAATCCCTAATAACGTGCCCATCACGTACACATCGAATGAGCAGATTGAGGTTTACCGGTTCAGCCTGCCGGCGACGGTAGCGGTTCCGCTGCTCGCGGTGGCGATCCAGGCGTTTCTTCCGCGCTGGCTGCCGTTTTTCAATATTTTCGATTTGCCGCTGCTGGTGGTTATTTTTTTTGCGGTGGCGCGGCGCAGCCAGGTTACAGGACTTTTGACCGGCGCCGTCATCGGACTTTTGCAGGATTCGCTGACCATCCACCCGCTCGGGCTCTACGGAATCGCGAAAACGGTGGTGGGATACGGGGCTTCCTCGCTGGGAGTGAAGATTGATGTGGAGAACGCCGGTTCGCGTTTTTTGGTCACATTGTTCTTTTACGGGGTGCATGAAGTTGTGTACTTCACGATTGCCCGCGGCATGGTGGGTCTGAACCTGCACTGGAGTTGGCTGCACGAACTAGGCTCGGCGTTCGCGAACGCGGTTCTGGCGGTGGCGTTGTTTGCGCTGATGGACCGGTTCAAGCAGAGAACCTGAACCTTCATCGACGTTCTCGCGAACGGATCAGGCCGCGGGAAGGTGTCCAAGCCGGAGTTAAACGGGTACGGCCGTCACGATCGGAGATGGATCCGGGGTGGTGCGAAGTGCGATCGTGCCTGCGATGGCTTCTTGCCAGGGACATTTCTCGGCGGCGATTCTCTGGACCGCCACTTCCGTGCGCTCCGTCGGCGCGCACCGCTTCACCCACACCACACGAAACCGTGCGCTTAGGTTGCGGTGTTGAATCCGGATGAGATCGCCGCAGCGCAGGGTTCGCTGAATGCCCAGCAACAGCGCGCCGCGGACGCTGATATTCCGGGCAACGGCAGCTTGCGCGAAAGGCGCCCCATTATCGTCTGCACCCCAGACCTGAACCGTCAGATCCGCCAAGGTTCGCTGTTCCCGCCGAGCATCAGGCACTGGCATGTCGTGGCTCCGAGTAAAATTACCCCACTCCTCTTTATCCTGCGCGGGGGAAGAAAAGCTGTGATGCAACTCACAAGCGGACCATGAGGAACCACTAAAGTAACCCGCTCCGGGAATGAGGGCGATGCTGCCTTTGCCTGCCTGCAAGCGGAGCCTTTCGTTACCGAGGTGCTAGTGGTTCGAACCGCAGAGCAGATTACAATAGAGTTACCCTAGCTGACAGCAATCACAACTTCAGCAGCGAACGACAGACGACGAACCACTGACCATGTTTGGCCGCGATGAAAAAGTAGCGCCGATCCGCTTGAACGCGGTGCAATACGTCATCCTCGCCATTTTTCTGGTTCTGGTATATGGACTGTGGCGTTTGCAAGTGATGCAGAGCGATCTGTATTCGAGTCTGGCGGAGAAGAACCGGGTGCGCAACGTGCCGATTCTGGCGCCGCGAGGGAGAATCCTGGATCGCGAAAGCCGCACCATCGTGGACAATTACCCGTCGTTTTCCGCGCTTCTGCTGCGCGACTCGGCGCACGATCTGGTGGCCGATGCGGACCTGATTGCGCAGGGACTGCACATGGATGCCAGGGAAGTGCGGGAGCGCGTCCGGCATTTTGCCGGCATGCCGCAATATCAGCCGATTTATCTGAAGGATGACATCACGCCGGATGAAGTGGCTTTCATCGATGCCCATCGCAATGAACTGCCCGAGTTGGACACCATCATGGCGCACCGGCGGCTGTATCCGCGCAATGGTTTTCTGGCGCACCTGGTGGGCTATGTCGGAGAAGTGAGCGAGGACATGCTGAACCAGCCACAGTTTGAGCTGTACAACCCCGGCGATGTGGTGGGGAAGTCCGGGGTAGAACTGGAATACAACCAAATCCTGATGGGCAAGAACGGCTCGCGGCAGGTATTGGTGAACAGCCGCGGCCGCGAAATGGGACAACTGCAGGAGAAGCCGGCGGAGCCGGGCAAGGCGATGAAGCTGACGGTCGACATCGATCTGCAGATCGCGGCCGAGGAAGCGCTGGCCGGGCGCAACGGCGCCATCGTGGCCATGGATCCGCGAACCGGGGAAATCCTGGCAATGGTGAGCCGGCCCACGTTCGATCCCAATGATTTTGCCGTTCGCGTTTCGCGGGACGAATGGAACAAGCTTCTGACCGACCCTGACAAGCCGTTGCTGAACAAAGCAATTCAAGCTCAGCTCGCGCCGGGTTCGACCTTCAAGATCATCATGGCGACCGCAGGCCTGCAGGAAGGCATCGCGCAGGACATGCACGTGGTCTGTAGCGGCGGCGCCAGTTTCTATGGACGCTACTTCAAGTGCTGGGTGGTGGCTGAGCATCGGGTGCACGGTGTGGTGGACATCAACAAAGCGATTTATCAATCGTGCGACGTTTTTTTCTACACCCTGGCAGAGCGCTTAGGCATTGGCCGGATTGCAAAGTACGCCACCATGTTCGGACTGGGGCAGAAGACCGGAATCGATTTACCCCAGGAAGTCACCGGGGTGATGCCCTCGGAAGAATGGAAGATCCGCAACTTCAAACAAAAATGGTATGCGGGAGAAACTATCTCGGTGGGGATTGGACAAGGCGCGGTGACGGTTACGCCCATTCAGTTGGCCCGTGCCATCGGGGCCATCGCGAGTGGTGGGTTGCTGGTGCGGCCGCACGTGACCAATCCCACGGACATGCCCCCGAATGTAATTCCCGCGTCGAATGTGCCGGACAAGGTGCAGATTCCGATCGATCCCAACAACTGGGAGATCATCACCGACGCCATGGCGAGCGTGGTGAACCCGGGTGGGACCGCGCCCAGCGCTCATTTGCAGGGGATCGACTTCGCGGGAAAAACCGGAAGCGCGCAGACCATCAGCAATGCTCTGAAAGCCAAGCTGGGCGCGATGGGAAAGGCGAAATTCAAGGACAACGGCTGGTTTGTGGGCGTGGAACCGCGGCGCAATCCCGAGATTGTCGTCTGTGCCCTGCTCGAAGAAGGCGAGCATGGCTACCTGGCCGCACGCACCGTGGCCCAGGTGATCAAGGCTTATGTGGAGAAGGAGCGGCGGCAGCCCAACAAGGTGGCGCAAGCAATCGGGAAGGTGGAAATCGGGGCCGTATGGAATGCGGCTTCGCCTGATGGTGAGGACGACGACAGGTTGCAGGGCGGAAAGTTTATGGTAGAAATCCCGAAGCGGCATATGCCGCTGGCCGCTGCCGCGCCGGGGATTCATTAGTACCGAGCCCCTGGTACCCAGGGACGAGCGAATCTGCAAGCGGGCGAGGGTTGGTGAAGATGATTCTGAATTCGGAAGGGATGACTCGGTAGCACCCGGTACGAATGAGCCGCTACGTTTCATTTCGCGATTTTGACTGGCTGCTGCTGGTTTTCGTCCTGCTGCTCTGCGGGCTGGGGGTGCTGGAGATTCGCAGCGCCACGGCCCATACCAAGTTTGCCGGGGCGCATCTCAAGCAGGTTTACTGGATTCTGGGCGGCGTTGCAGCCATGTTCCTGATGAGTGTGGTCAGCTACCAGGTGCTGCTGGAGAGGGTGCACTGGATGTACATCGCCTCAATTGCCTCCCTGATGGCGGTTATGATTTTCGGGCAGAAGTACCTGGGGGCGCGGCGCTGGGTGAAGATGCCGGCCGGAGGTCACTTCCAGCCGTCCGAATGGGTCAAACTGATCCTGATTCTGGCGGTGGCGAAGTACTTTGCCGATCTGCATCATCGGGAGCTTTCCTGGCCTGATTTCACCAAGGCCGGAGCGATCGTAGGGGTGCCGATGTTGATGGTTCTGGTCCAACCCGACTTGGGAACGGCGCTGACCTACCTTCCGATTGCGGTCATGGGCCTGTTCCTGGGCGGGGTGCGACTGAAACAGGCGGCCGCAGTGGTGCTTCTGGCAGGGTTAGTGATGCCGCTGGCGTGGCATGTCCTCAAACCGTACCAGCGGGACCGGCTGACCAGCTTCATGCAGCCGCAGGCGGACAGTCAAGGTTCGGGATACCAGGTGATTCAATCAAAGATTGCGGTAGGTTCCGGGGGAATCTGGGGGAGCAGTGCCGGATCCCAGACTCACCTGGCGTTTCTTCCGGTTCCACAAACGGACTTTATCTTTGCGGCGTTCGCGGAGGAACACGGATTTGTAGGCGCGTTAGGGGTAATGCTGCTATACTTTGTAGTGCTGATGCGTTTGACGCAGAACGCGCAAACGGCGCCCGACCGCGCCGGCACGTTC
Organism: uncultured Acidobacteriota bacterium; assembly: GCA_963715675.1. GTDB lineage: Bacteria > Acidobacteriota > Terriglobia > Terriglobales > Acidobacteriaceae > DASVWZ01. The sequence goes on along the minus strand of OY970265.1, from coordinate 3,587,526 downwards.
GTGGTGATGGGTGTGGTGGCGGTGCTGAGCTTCCATATTCTGGTCAATGTCGGCATGGTGGTCGGCTTTATGCCGGTCACAGGGATACCCTTGCCTTTAATGAGTTATGGCGGGTCTTCCGTCCTGTTCATGTTTCTGGCGCTGGGAATCGTAATGAACGTGCGAATGCGCCGTTTTGTCAACTGAGGCAGGAGGAAGAAGGCGAGGAGAGTTTGCCGCGCTCGCCACCGGCGGCAGAAGCCAAGATTACGAGCGCCCTCGCGTAAAGAGGGCAATCACCGGCTTAGGTAGTGAGAGGCCGAGCAGGATTGAAGCCAGGCGCAACCGGGCGGGTAACGGCCCCCTCAGGGGAGAGAGCGGTCACAAACCCGGAGAGCGCAATGCGATCCGTGAACAAGAGTTTTCAGCTTGTAGAACGAATGTGGGATCAGGGGAACTCCCCCGGCCCAAGCTGTCCTCAATTGGGGACGGTCTCCGCACAGCTCCATCCTCCGCATGGTCTCTTGCTCGATACTCCGGTGAATCCTGCGGCCGTATGACGGCGCAGAAGCGGAGTACGTATGACAAGAGAATTATTTGTGTCGTCCACCCCCCACGAAACTAAAGTTGGGGTGGTGGAAGACGACCTGCTCGCGGAAATCTATCTTGAGCGCGAGAACGAATACACCCTAGCGGGTTCCATCTACAAAGGCCGGGTCACGCGGGTGCTGCCCGGCATGCAGTCGGCATTCGTCGACATTGGCCTGGAACGAGATGCCTTCCTTTACGTTTCGGACTTCATGGAATTGCACGATGAAGACGACGTGGAGGACATTCCAACGAACCGGCCGGTTTCACCGGCAGTACCCCGGGCCGAGGTTCAGCCGGCCCCCGAGAGTCCGGTTCCCCCCGAGGCGGCATCCCTCCCCGAAGAGCAACTGGCAGGGACGGGTCAGGGTGCTGAGAACCCTCAACGGTCGAGCGGCAGCGAGCCGCGAGAAGGCCGCGGCGACTGGCGCAACCGCCGCCGTCGTGGACGCCGGGGAGAGCGCATGCCAGAATCGAAGTTTGCGCGGCCTGCCGCAGAGGCTCCCGCCTCCGCCGGCCGTGGCGAGTACGGTCCGCCTCCGGGATACCAGCCCATCCTGCTTCCGGGAGAGTCGATTTCGAAGTACCAAAAAATGACGCATGCCCAAGCCGCCGGTGTGGGGGCAGGCCGCTCAGGATCTTCGCAGGAGGGTTCGCTGCCCATCGCAAAGACGTTTCCGGAGGATGAGCCCCTCTTTGCCAGAGCTGAGCAGGAAACGCAGGGAACGGCTACCCAGGAAGTTGCGCCAGCCCAAGAGCCGGCAATCCCGCCGGTGGGCACGGCGGAGTGGGACCGCGAGCAGCGCCGCTTGCACCAGATGAACGTGGCGGCGGTGTTCGGCGATACTGCGATCCAGGAAAACGAGAACCCGTCGAACCCGCAGCCGGAGATCGCCCCGGAGCATTCAGAGCCGGGACCCGCGGCCACGGCCGGGGGAGCCGTTGAAGAGGAAGAGATCGAAGAGGAAGAAGCGGATATGGCCTCCTATGTCGAAGAACTGGAGGAGGACACGGTTTTCGAGGAGATGGAGGAAGAAACCCGTGCGGTGGAGGGTTACCAGGCGCCCGTAGTGCGGGAAATTGCTGCGTCGGGTGAGTCTGGGGGCGAGGTTGCCGCGCCCGTCTCGGCAGAGTCGGGCGCCGTTGCCACAGAGATCGACGAAACAGAAGAAGAGACAGTGGACGAGGCCGCGGAAGCCGAAGCCGAGCTTGAAGAAGCCCAGGCGGAAGCTGAGGCGCTGCTGGCTGCCGAAGCGGTGGGAGACGGTTCCGTGGATGCGCGCGCGGAGGTGCGTGCTCCGGCAGGAACCGCGGCTTACACGCGACCCGCCCCGCGTCCCGCATTTGACCGGCAACGCGGTCCACGAGGACGCCGCAGCGGACGCCGCTTCCGCAAACAAGAGCCGCAGTCTTTGCCACAGATCACCGACCTGTTGAAGGAAGGGCAGGAAATTCTGGTACAGATTGCCAAGGAACCCATCGCCAAGAAGGGCGCCCGCATTACCAGCCACATCGCCTTGCCTGGCCGGTTTCTGGTCTATATGCCGACCGTGAATCACACCGGCGTTTCCCGCAAGATTGCTTCGGAAGAAGAGCGGCAGCGGCTGAAGCGGATCGTGCAGAGCGAGCGCGAAAACGGACATGGAGGCTTCATCGTCCGCACCGCCGGGCAAGGCGCCAACGAGGAAGAGCTGCGCGCCGACATCCGATTCCTGAAAAATCTCTGGAATGAAATCAAAACGCGCTCGGAAACCAACAAGTCTCCCTCTTTGATTTACCACGATCTAAGCGTGGTAGAGCGTATCCTGCGCGATCAGGTGACTTCCGATTTCGCCGCCATCTGGGTGGATACCGAGCAGGAATACGAGCGGGTGTTGCGTTTCGCCAACCGTTTCCAGCCGGCGCTGGTGAAGCGGGTCAAGCTCTATACCAAGGAAACGCCTTTGTTCGAGCAGTTCGGGTTGAAGGAAGAGATCAACAAGGCGCTCAAATCGAAAGTCTGGCTCAAGAGCGGCGGCTATATCGTCATCAATCAAACCGAGGCTCTGGTGGCGATCGACGTGAACACGGGCAAGTACGTTGGCAAGACCGCGCGGCTGGAAGACACCATCGTCAAAACCAACGTGGATGCGATCAAGGAGATTGTGCGTCAGATCCGGCTGCGTGATTTGGGCGGCATCATCATCATCGACTTCATCGACATGGACGAACGCCGCAACCGGCAGAAGGTCATGCAAGCCCTGGAAGAAGCGCTGCGCGGGGACCGCTCGCCCTCGAAGGTTTTGCAGTTCAACGATTTCGGACTGGTCGCGATCACCCGCAAACGAGTCAAGCAGTCGCTGGAACGCACCATTGGCTCACCATGTCCATACTGCGAAGCGACCGGTTTTGTGAAATCGATCCCGACGGTTTGCGATGAAATCTACATCGAGATGCGGAAGATCGCCAAGCACCTGGAGCACTCCGACGTGATGCTGCGGGTGAATCCGGAAGTGGCCAAGGCACTAAAGACCAACAGTGGCCGCCTGTTGAACGAAATGGAAGAACTGACCAAGAAGACGGTGATCGTCAAGAGCGATCCGGCGTTGCACCAGGAGCAGTTCGACATTAACTAGCTTCTCGCTTTCAGCGATCGGCTTTCAGCGAAGACGGGCAATGCAGCCCGTCTTTGCTTTTGCGTTACCAACGTAAGCCTCCGGCGCCATTTCCTGCTGCGCCGTGCCCACGCCATCATTTACGCTCGGCTCGACGCCACTGGTGTGCGCATTGGCGGTGCGGTCGAGCGAATGAATCTTCTAGCCGTAGTTGTGCGGAATTCAAACGGATCGTTCTGGTTGTGGCCGATGGTCGGCACCGTGGCGGGCCTCTTTCTTTTCTATCGCGGCTTCGGATTGCTCCAGCGCAAGCGGCTGATTATGAATACGCCAGTTTCCAAAGTCCGCAGCGCGGCCATGGGGCTGGTGGAAATCAGCGGCCTGGCCATCGGTCCTTACTCGCTGGTGGCGCCCATTACCGGCCGTCCGTGTTACTACTTCCGGACGATGGTTTGGCAGTGGAAACGGCAAGGCAAAAGCGACACTTGGGTAAAAGAAGCCGACGTGAGCTTGCACGTGCCTTTCTATCTCGACGACAACACCGGCCGCGTTCTGGTCAATCCGCAGGGCGCTGACCTGGACATCCATTGTGATTTCAAGGAAGAATTCAGCCATTCGATTTTTTCCAGCAGCCTTGAAATCCCGGCCAACATTACGAATTTTCTGCTGATGCATGGTGTTAGCACCGACAAGAAAATCAAGATTGAGGAATACTGCATCAAGCCGAAGAATTCACTGTTTGTTCTGGGAACCCTCGCTCATAATCCCGGCCTGACTGTAAGCGGCACGGCCATCCAGACGATGGGAGGCACGCAACTGGGCTCTTCTGCTCTCACTCCCGCGAGCCTGCTCAATCGTACCCTTGGCGTAACCGTGCCACGCAACCCGGAGGAGCCCATGCTCAGCTCCGCCGGCTATCCAGCCCCGAAGCTCGACAAGGCGCAGCAGGAAAAAATCTCTGCCGCCATGATGAAGGCAGGCATTACCAGCCCGATGGCATGGGCGGCTGCCGGAGTAAGCCCCATGGCGGCCGCCTCACCAGCGGTTGGGGCACAAGGTGCGGGCGTGGCCGCTGCCGCACCGGCGCTGGAGCAGTTCGACCTTCATCCTTCCGCGGTACTGATGAAAGGTGCACAGAACCCGGCATTCTTCATCTCGTGGCGCAGCCAGCGTGAGGTGGTGAAAGGTCTCGGCTGGAAATCAACCTTGATGATCTGGGGCGGGCCGGCGCTCACTCTTTTGAGCGTCTATATTCTCGCGGTGCAGTACGGCTGGCTGTGAACTATGAAAGCAAACGCCATATGAACAACATCATCTCACTCGGTTTTCTTTTCGCCATCACCGGCCTCGCCGTATACGTTGTGATGATCTTCAACGGTCTGGTCGCGCTCAGGAATGATGTGGCCAAGGCCTTTGGCAACATCGACATTCTGCTCAAGCAGCGGCATGACGAGCTGCCCAATCTGGTCGAAGCCTGCAAAGGCTACATGAATTACGAGCGCGACACGCTGGAGAAGATCACGCAGGCGCGCAGCCTGTATCAACAGGCAGTCTCGGTCGGCCAGAAAGCCCAAGCCGATCAGAGCATGACCTCGGCACTGCGCGGGCTGTTCGCCGTTGCCGAAAACTATCCGCAGTTGAAGGCCAATGAAAATTTCATGCAGTTGGAGAAGCGCATCACCGAACTCGAAAGCGAAATCGCTGACCGGCGCGAGTTCTATAACGATTGTGTGAATACGCTCAACATCCGCATCCAGCAATTTCCGGATACGTTGATCGCTTCCTTCATGAATCTCCAGCCGCACGCCATGTTCAAAGTGGACGAAGCAGACAAGGCTGTGGTGAAGATGAGTTTCGGGGCGGCGGGTTAAACCAGGCTAGGGCACGGCGAAACTGGTTGCTCCCCAGTTACCCGCCTTCACACCGGTAGTAATGCCCTCAATTTCGCTGGCTCAATTTAGAATGATCGCGTGAGCGAATCCGTCCGCATCGGCATTCTGGGAGATTTTGACCCCAAGTCCCCGACTCTGCCCGCAGTCGATGCAAGCCTAAAACATGCCGCCGCCAAGCTGAATATCAAGGTCGACCCGGAATGGCTACCGACGCCTGCGCTGGCGGAACCCGGCGCTCCCAAGATTCTGGAAACCTTCGACGGGATCTGGGCTGCGCCCGGCAGTCCTTACAAGAGCTTCGACGGCATGCTGAAGGGAATCGAGTTTGCCCGCCGCCACGATTGGCCGTTTCTGGGCACCTGCGGGGGGTTTCAATACGCGTTCATCGAGTGTGTGCGCAACGTTCTCGGCATCCAGGACGCTGACACCGCCGAGAACAACTCCGGGTCGAAGAACGTTATCATCTATCCGGTTGCCTGCGCTGTCCCCAATCGCGGCAAGAATGCGCCCAAGCTTTCGGGCGCCATCCCGGAGATTCGTTTGCGTCCCGGTTCGTATCTGCAGTCGTTCTACGGGAAGGAAACGGTCACCGAGGAATTCTTCTGCAACTTCGAGGTGAACCCGGAATACGAATGGGCTGCGATGGAAGCCGGGTTCCCAGTGGTTGCTCGTGGAACGCAGGGGGAGATTCGCGCCATCGAATCTCCCACCCATCGCTTTTACGTTGCGACGCTGTTCCAGCCGCAGCTTTCGTCCAAGCCCAAGGATCCTCATCCGCTCGTCCTGGCGTTCGTGCAAGCCGCCGCCGACTGGGGCAAAAAGAAGCTCGACGACCGGGTGCTGGAGTAGCCGCCGGGCGATTACTTCAGCGATGCCATATCGATGACGAAGCGGTACTTCACGTCGCTCTTCAGCAAGCGTTCATAGGCTTCGTTGATCTGCTGAATCCGGATCATCTCAATATCGGCGGCGAGGCCGTGTTGGGCGCAGAAGTCCAGCATTTCCTGGGTTTCCCGGATTCCACCGATCACCGAGCCCGCGAGTTGCCGGCGCCGGAACAGCAGGCTGCCCACCGCGAGTGGCAACGGGGTCGGAGACGCACCCACCAGGGTCATGGTGCCATTGAGCTTGACCAGATCAAGATAGGCATTCACGTTGTGTTCGGCGGACACCGTGTCCAGGATGAAATCGAAGCTGTTGAGATGCTTCTGCATCTCCGCATCATTCTTCGAGATCACCACTTCGTCCGCGCCCAGCCGAAGCGCATCCGCCGTCTTGTTGGGAGAGGTTGTGAACAGCACGACGTGGGCGCCGAAAGCATGGGCGAACTTCACTCCCATGTGGCCGAGCCCGCCGAGTCCAACGACTCCCACCTTCTGGCCCTTCCTCACGTTCCAGTGACGGAGCGGCGAATACGTGGTAATGCCGGCGCAAAGCAGTGGCGCCGTGGCTGCGGGATCCAGAACCTTCGGTACGCGCAGCACGAAGGCTTCGTCCACCACAATGCCGTCCGAATACCCGCCGTAGGTCACTCCTCCCAGGTGCTTGTCTTCCGCGTTATAGGTGAAGGTGGGCATGCTGTCGCAGAATTGCTCATCGCCAGCGCGGCAGTTCGGGCATACGCGGTCGGAATCGACGAGGCAGCCCACCGCGGCCAGATCGCCCTCTTTGAATTTCTTGACCGCGCTGCCGGCTTTCACCACGCGGCCGACGATTTCGTGGCCCGGTACGCACGGATAAACCGTCGGCATCATGCTTTCCCACTCGTTGCGCACCTGGTGCAAGTCGGAATGGCAGACCCCGCAGTAAAGGATCTCGATTTGCACGTCCTGCGGATGGGGCGAACGGCGGTGGATCGAGGCGGGCGCAAGGCGGGAAGCCGCACTCTGCGCGGCATAAGCTTTTGCCGTATACGTTTTCGCTGTTTCCTTGAGGTTTTTCTCTTCTGCAGGGATAGTAGAAGTCATCTCGCTCATATTAGATAGTTCTCCTCATGCAATAGATGGGCTGGCGTGCCGTTGGTTCCATAAAAATGTCGGTTCGAAAATGAAGTAACACACAGTCTCGACGGGGAAGTTCAACCCCCGCTCTCGCCGATCCTCCGATACCGCCCGCGGAAGTAGAGCAGCGGCTCGCCTTCCCGCACCATGACGTCTTCCACTTCAGCAATGAAAATGGTGTGGTCGCCGGCGTCTTGCGCGGTTTGAAGCCGGCACTCCAGGTACGCCAGTGCTCCGTGCAGGACCGGAGTGCCATGGGCCGTGCGGTCGAAACGTGCGCCCGCCTGATCGGCATCTTGCGGGGTCTGCGTGGTCGAAGCGTAGAACTCGGAGACGGCCTGCTGGTCGTCGGCCAGGACGTTCACCCCGAAGCGCTTTCTGGCATGAAGGTAGGTGTGGGTGCGCGCCCGGTGACCGACGCAGACCAGCACCAGCAAAGGGTCCAGCGACACGGAGCTGAACGCATTGGCGGTCATGCCATGCACCCCACCCTGGTAGTCAACGGTGATCACCGTGACTCCGGTGGCAAAACTGCCCAGTGCTCTTCGGAATTCTGTCTGCGACAGGGTCATAGCTCGACGACTATGACTCGGCCAGTTTGAGCCGGCAGGCCGGGGTCGTCAAAGGAAGTTTTACCATCAAAGTCTGCCGGAGTGGTACTGGGGTGAGGCGAAGGCGTGGCCGACTTAGGGAAATGCGCCGCAAACAGAGCCTTGCGCAGATGGCGATTTGTGAAACCGGTTCTCTGGCCGTCATGTATCATGAGTTAACTCGGGCGATCCACGAGGCGAACTTGGGCATTGCGCAGACAACCTGGCCGAAGCCAGACCGGACGGTCCTCGCCATAAGCGATCCGTACTCCGACCTACCGCTTTCGCGCGAAGCAGCCTGCCGGCTGATTCGCTGCTCCGACGAGCAACTTCCCGGCCTTCTGTCTGCCGCACGCCAGGTCGCGCAGCGCTTCAAGCCAGGGGTAGTCACCTACTCCCGTAAGGTCTTCATCCCGTTGACCAACCTGTGCCGCGACTATTGCGGATACTGCACCTTTCGCCGCGATCCCGGCCAGCCCGGTGCTCACACCATGACTCCCGAGGAAGTCCTGCAGGTGGCGCGGGAGGGCGAGAAACTGGGCTGCACCGAGGCGCTGTTCAGTCTTGGCGACAAGCCCGAGCTAGTGTTTCCCGAGATGCGGGCCACCCTCCGCCATCTTGGATACAAATCGACTTTGCATTACCTTGAGGCCATGTGCGAGCTGGTTCTGCGGGAGACGGCGCTGCTCCCGCATCCCAATCCAGGTTTGTTGAGCGGGGAGTGGGTGGAGCGGCTTGCAGCTGTGTCACCGAGCATGGGCCTGATGCTTGAAACCACGAACACTTCTCTGCTGGCGTCCGGCGCGGCCCACGACAACGCTCCCGACAAGGTTCCGGCCAAACGGCTGCGTACCATCGAAGAAGCCGGCAGGCGGAAGGTCCCCTTTACGACGGGCATTCTGATCGGCATTGGCGAATCTGCTGAAGACCGCGTGGATGCCCTCCTGGCCATTGGCGCGCTGCACCGCCGTTACGGCCACATTCAGGAGGTCATTATTCAGAACTTCCGCACCAAGCCGGAGATCCCGATGCAGGCGTCACCCGAGCCCACGCAAGGCGATATGATGCGAAGCATCGCGGTCGCCCGGTTGCTGATGCCCGACATGAATATTCAGGCGCCACCGAATCTCTCGGATCCTTACTACGATCATTTCCTGGACGCGGGAATCAACGACTGGGGCGGGATTTCGCCGCTGACTCCGGACTTCATCAATCCCGAAAGGCCGTGGCCGCATCTCGAAGAACTGCGCTTGCGGACCGAAGCCAAGGGGCTGAAGTTGCGGCAGCGCCTTCCCGTCTATCCCGAGTTCGTTCCGTCGTTGGTCAATCGCCCTGGGCTTCTATCGGAAAGACTCAAGGCAAGCGGCGACCACGAAGGCTATGCCTGGAGGGCGGCATGATCACGGTCCTTACGGGCGGCACCGGAGGCGCCAAGTTCGTCGAGGGCTTGCGCCAGGTGGTTTCCGCTCATGAACTCACCTTCATCGTCAATACTGCCGACGACCTTGAGTGGTGGGGCCTGCACATGTCCCCGGACTTGGACTCCATCACCTACGGACTCGCCGGGTTGTTGAGCCGCGAGCGCGGCTGGGGTGTGAAGGGTGATACGTTTTTCTGCTTACAGGCGATGAGCGAACTGGGCGAGCCGATCTGGTTTCAGGTTGGCGACCGTGATCTGGCGGTTCACCTGCTGCGCTCCAGATTGCTGGCGCAAGGCAAGACCCTGACCGAGGCTACCGCCGAAATCGCGGCGAAACTGGGAGTGCAGTCGCGCATTTTGCCGATGAGCGATTCGCGAGTCGAAACCCGCGTCGACACGCCGATTGGCGAACTGCACTTTCAGGAGTATTTCGTGCAGCGCTGGTATCAGGACCCGGTAAAGTCGGTGCGCTTCGATGGCGCAACCGAGGCGCGGCCAGCGCCCGGGATCATCGACGCCATTCACTCCGCCAGCGCGGTGATCCTGGCGCCCAGCAACCCGATTACCAGCATCGGCCCCATCCTTGCGGTGCCGGGCATTCGTGAAGCTTTGCGGACCACTCCGGCAACCGTGGCTGCCATCAGCCCACTGGTCGGGGAGACAGCCGTTTCGGGTCCGGCGGGCATTTTGATGGCGGCGCAGGGTTATCCGGTTTCCGCCGCCGGAGTGGCCCAGGCTTACGAGGATTTTCTCGACCTCCTGATCGTCGATCTCCGCGATGCGGAGGCGGCGAAGAACCTGAATCGTCCCGGCCTGCGCATTCACTGTGCCAGCATCGTCATGCGCACCGCCGATGATAAAACCAAACTGGCCCGGACCGTTCTCGCGCTGCTCGCCGCCGGGAATTCTGCCCGGGCGGCCTCGGAGCCTTTATGATTCTCGTCCCCGTCAAGAGTCTCGCGATCGCCAAACAACGGCTGGCGTCTCTGCTCGATCAGACCACTCGTACCCGGCTGGCGCAGGCCATGCTCACCGACGTGCTCGAAACCCTAAGCGCATGGCCGAATCACCCTGAGATCTCTCTAGTCACCAGCGATCGTTTCTCCGTCAATCTGGCAAGGAAGTTCAATTTCCAGGTGATTCCCGACCGAGCCAGCCGGAGCGAAACCGCTGCGATTGAAATGGCCACGAAAGTCTGTATGGAACGCGGAATCAGCGACACTCTGGTCATTCCCGCCGATATTCCTCTGGTGCAAGCCTGGGAACTGGAAAAGATTTTGGAAACCTCTCCCCGCGAGGGCTCTGTCCTGGTTCCTTCCGCGGATCGTCGCGGGACCAATGCGGCCTGGCGGCGCCCGGCAGGACTGTTCCCACTGCGCTTCGGCGACGACAGTTTCCGGCCGCATCTTGCCGCGGCACGCGCCAGCCGCAAACCCTGCGTGGTTTTGACGTTGCCGGGAATCGCCCTCGATATCGACAATCCCGCTGACCTGCGGCAACTGGTAGCGGCTCCGGGTGAAACTCGCGCCCAGCGCCTGGCGCGGCAGTTCGACCTGAGCGAGCTTCCCGCTGCCGCGAACCAGTGAGCACGGAATGACGCGCACCGCCCGTGAACTGCGAATGATCCCGATCCCGTTCGCGGAGGAAATTCAGCCCGGCGATTCCTTGACCGAGAAGTTGTTGCTCGCATTGAATCGCGCAAAGGTTATCCTTCGCGCCGGCGATATTTTGGTCATCAAGCACAAGATTATCTCCAAGGCGGAGGGACAACTGGTGGAGCTAGCTAGCATCCGTCCTTCCGCCGCTTCCCGTGCCTGGGCTCATCGTTACAAACTTGATGCTCCAGTGGTCGAACTCGCCCTCGCACAAAGCATGCGAGTTGTGCGCCGCAAGAAGGGGATTCTGATCACTGAGACTCGTCACGGATTCGTGTGTGCCAACAGCGGCGTCGATGTTTCCAATGTCAATGGCGGGCGCCAGGCTCTTCTCCTGCCCAAAGACCCGGATCGCTCCGCCGCGTTTCTTCACCGTCAGCTTAAGAAACGCCTGCGGCTTTCTATCCCCATCATCATCACGGACAGTTTTGGCCGTCCCTGGCGTGAAGGGCTAACGGAAGTGGCGATTGGAATAGCTGGAATGAAAGCCTTGCACGATTACCGCGGTAGCCGCGATTCGCATGGCTACCGCCTCCGAGCCAGCATCGAAGCCGTGGCCGACGAACTGGCTTGCGGCGCTGGCCTGGTTTGCGGCAAACTGGCCCGCACTCCGGCTTGCCTCATTCGCGGATTCGCCTATGAGCCGGGCAAAGGCAGTGCGCGCGAACTGATTCGACCCGCAAAGCATGATTTGTTTCGCTAATATTCTTGTGGCATTGATTGTGTGGCGCGGGATGTCCTCGCCCGCGTGGGAACGCCCATATCCGAGTTGAATCAGTGAAAGACATGATCCACCGCGAGCCGCGCCTGGTGACGATCCCGGCGGGATGGTTTCTCATGGGATCGGAATCCGGTCAGGACAACGAGCGCCCCGTGCATCGCGTGTGGGTGGATGAGTTTCAGCTTGCGGCGGCTCAGGTCACCCGGGCGGAGTACACCGCTTTTCTCGAAGCCGCCGGAGCAGAGCCGCCGCCATTCTGGAACGATCCCAACTTCAATCATCCGCAGCAGCCGGTGGTGGCAGTTTCATGGTTTGAGGCTGTGAAGTATTGTGAATGGCTCAGGCAGGTCCACGGCCGCGATTGTCGTTTGCCGACCGAAGCGGAATGGGAACGCGCCGCGCGTGGCGGCGTCGAGGGAAACCAATTTCCCTGGGGCGACGACCCACCACAATCGTTGCCTGACTATGAACGGCGCTGGAAAAACGGTCCCGAGCTGGTGGCACATCATACTCCGAATGGGTTCGGGCTGTACGACATTTGCGACAACGTGCATGAGTGGTGCTGCGACTGGTTTGATCCTGGATATTATGCGGTATCGCCGGCGCGCAATCCACGTGGGCCGGAGCAAGGAAAACGCAGAGCTTCCCGCGGCGGATCGTGGCGCCATCACATCAAAGTTGCGCGCTGCTCGGCACGGTCCAGCATCCCTCCGGAATTCCAGTATGCCGATTACGGATTTCGCGTGGCTTGCGGGCGGGGTTAACGATGTTGCATCAAGGCGCTGCACGAGCGGGAGCCTGCCCTGAGCGAAGTCGAAGGGACCCTTGCGCCTACATCGGCGAAATCTTTCAGCGTTTCTTCGATAAGATGCTCAGAATCTCGCGCAGGCCCTGCCGGACGTTCCTGAGGTCAGCAGAGGATCGCTGGGGAAAGGGAAGCAGCGGCTGACTCTTCTCGGTCTTGCTTTCTTTGAGATGCTGGCGAGCGCCGGCGATGGTAAATCCCTCTTCGTAGAGGAGCTTCTTGATGCGCAGGAGGGTGTCGACGTCCTTGCGCCGATACATGCGCTGGCCGGTGCTGCTCTTCACCGGCTTGAGCTGAGGAAATTCGGTTTCCCAGAAACGCAGAACGTAAGCCGGCAGGCGGCACAGTTCGGACACTTCGCCGATCCGGAAATAAAGCTTGTCTGGGATGAGGACCTCTTCGGTCCTCAGTATCTTGGCCGTGGCTCGATTTCGCGTGCTCATCGAAACTGCGGAAGCGGCGACCGTAGCTTGCTTCGTCGCCTGCACTCCCTAAGCCGTTCTAGCATGAGCGGGCCCTGGGAACAACCCCCAGTTTGCAGGCTGTGCCCACCCGGCGCCGCAGCAGGAAAAACCCCTGCAAGAGGTGCTTCTCTTGCAGGGGTTCTTGAACTTTCTACTGCGCGAGCATAAGTCTTCACGCGTGGTTAGTGCTTTTTCTTTTTCGCGGCCTTTTTCTTTGTCGCCATTAAAGTTTCCTCCGTTTGAAGTGAATTCCCTTGAATTCCTAACCGGGTCCATGCGATATGCCAAAACTTGTACTAGCGACATATCCACCCCAAGATATTGCGGTGTATTACTTGGATTGTCAACAAAATTCTTGGTGCCCGGGGGTGATCGAGGTAGCTTCACCCCACGACTCAGCAAAGTGGCGTAAACTTTCTGCGGTTGGCGGCCGTCCACGGTCACTTGCGGACCCGCGGTCCGGCGAAGATGATGAACTGGTTGCGAAGCAGGAAAAGGAGCGTTCCCACATGCGTGTCATCCATTCAGTAGGGGTGCTTTCCGTGGCCAAGATCATGGGGCTGATCCATGGCACACTTGGCTTGATCTTCATGCCGTTCTTTCTTCTGGTGGGGGTAGTCGGCATGGTTACCGGTGGAGGGCATGCCGCGTTAAGTGGGGTTGCCGGCATGGTGTTGGCGGTGATGATCCCGGTGTTCTACGGCGGGCTCGGTTTTATTATGGGCGCGATCGGCGCACTGCTGTACAACGTGTTCGCCAAATGGACAGGCGGCATCGAAGTGGAGGTACAGACCACGCCGTCGGCTTCGTAATCTTTGTAGGGGAGTCCAGGAATTCAACCAGGATGGTTTCAGGTTTGCACTATGGATACGCTGCGTCAGCATTACCTGGAAGAAATTCGCAGGCAGCTTCGCGGATACAAGCGTCTCGCCGAGGGCGCCATCGCCCAACTGAACGACGCAGACCTGCATGCGACGCTGGACCCGGAGTCCAATTCAGTCGCGACTCTGGTCAAGCACATCGCCGGGAATATGCGCTCGCGCTTCAGCGACTTTCTGACCACAGACGGTGAGAAGCCGGACCGAAACCGAGACTGGGAATTCGAGGTAAACTCTGCAACCACTCGGACGGAGATCATGCGCTGGTGGGAGGAAGGCTGGAACACCGTGTTCCCCGCGATCGAGGGCCTGATGCCTGAAGACTTGACGCGAACGGTCACCATTCGAGGCGAGCCTCATACCGTGCTGCAGGCTCTGAACCGGGCTTTGGCGCACTATGCCCAGCACGTCGGCCAAATCGTGTTTCTGTCCAAGCATCTGCGATCGAACGATTGGAAGACGCTGAGCATTCCGCGGGGCAAGTCGGAGGATTTCAAGACCGTTACTCCAAAATATGACAAAGGCTTGCCGCGGGCGTAGCGAGCCGATGGTTCGATCCTAGGATCCTGGTCCGAAGTAGCGGTAGTGCCCGGTGATCTTCCAGTGGAAGAGAACGTCCTCCATCTTCGGTCCCTCGCCGATGTTGTGCACAATCATGTAGCGGCCACTGGCTGCAGATTTCTGGTCAACCACGATGCCAATATGCGGCACGCCGCCTCCCAGGTTCCAAGTGACGAGGTCGCCGGGCGAATAGTCAGCGGCGCGGTTGGTAATGGGGAGGGTTTGCCCCTTGCGCTGAAAGAACACCATCAGGTTCGGCACCCGGCGGTGGTCGATGTTCGAGTCAGGATAGGCCAGCAGCCAATGCCATTGGTGTGGATAGGCCGCAAAATTCTGCGTCATATCTTTGTGGACGTCTTTCTGCAGATCGACCCCGACAGCCCGGTAAGAACGAATGATCTCGTCCGTGCATACGCCGGTATCTGCCGGGACATCCCCGCCAGGATAGGGAATGCGGACGTAGGCAGAAACGTAGCGAACCGAGTGATGGGTGCGTTCGATCGCGGCTGCGACCAGCCTGCGGAGAAACTCCTGCCGGGAGTTCGCTGCGCGCTGATCCGTCTGCGCAACGGATAGAGTCACCAGCACCCAGCACAAAGCCAGCCGAACAACCCACCGTATGCCTGACTGCCAGACTCCCATCGCAGCAGATTGTAACTGCCCATGGCGGCTGAGAACAGCACCTGAAGGCGGAGCGCCCAACCGCCTGCCCGGTGGTAGAATCAAGGGTTTTGAGTTTCAATTCGTTCTCATCAGGTGATCTTATGGCAAATACGATGATGGCAGTTGTGAAACCGCAGGCCGCTCCGGGCGCGGAAATCCGAGAGGTGAAGGTCCCCAGCTTCGGACGAACCGACGTTCTGGTCAAGGTAAAAGTTGCCTCCATCTGTGGCACTGACTTGCACATTTACGAGTGGGACCGCTGGGCCCAGGGGCGCATTCATCCTCCGCTGATTCCCGGGCACGAGTTCTGCGGCGAAGTGGTCGCCTATGGCGACGAGGTCACCAGCGTGAAGGAAGGCGATTTCGTTTCCGCCGAAATGCACGTGGCGTGCGGAAAATGCCTGCAATGCCGGACCGGGGAAGCGCACATCTGCCAGAACGTAAAGATCATCGGCGTGGACGCCAATGGGGCGTTTGCCGAGTACGTAGTCATTCCCGAGTCGAACATCTGGAAGCTCGATCCGGCCATCCCGCTGGAATATGCGTCGATCCTCGATCCGCTGGGCAACGCCGTGCACACTGTGCTGGCGGGCGAAATCGCGGCCAAGACTGTTGCCGTGACTGGCTGCGGTCCCATCGGTCTGTTTTCGATTGCGGTGGCGCGGGCAGTCGGAGCGGCTCAGGTATTTGCCATCGAGGTCAACGAACATCGCCGGAACATCGCCAAACAGATGAAAGCGGACCTTACCATCGATCCATCGAAAGAAGATGCGACAGCCATCATCATGGAGCGAACCGGCGGCCTGGGCGTTGACGTGGTGCTCGAGATGGCGGGCCATCCTGACGCTATTCGAACAGCTTTCGATATTGTGCGCCGGGGCGGCCGCATCTCCCTGCTCGGCCTGACCTCCAAACCAATCTCGCTGAATTTTTCCGAAGACATCATTTTCAAGGGCATTACAGTGCAGGGCATCAACGGACGGCGCATGTACCAGACCTGGTACCAGATGACCGCGCTGCTGAAGGCCGGGAAACTGGACCTGCATCCCGTGATCACCGACCGCATCGCCATGAAAGATTTTTCCAAAGCGATGGAGCGGCTGAAGACCGGCGAGGCGAGCAAGATATTGGTGTATCCGAACGGGACGAAATAAGCAGTACAGCTATTGGTGTAATTGCTGCAGTGGAAGCGGGGCGGACGGCAGGAAACAAGAACTCCTATCCCGGCGCGGACGATTTGGCATTTCCGACGTTACTGGTGTCTGGTATGAGGTTTGTTGTCATACGTGTGATTTTGTTCGCGTTCTACCTTGCTCCGCTCACCTTTGCTAGTGAGAGCAAGTGCCCTGAGTCTGCGCTGGCGATTCCGGTGTGCAATATTCTTGCAGATGCCGCTAAGTACGACGGCAAGGATGTCGCCGTCAGGGGGCTCTATTACAGGGTGACTCATGGTTCGATTCTGACGGCGCCCGCATGCGAGAAGCTGGAAGGTGAACATGCGCTGAGCCCCGGACTGGAAGGGCGAGAAGGGCGCTGTCGGTGCGCTCAATTCCCTCGCCCGGAGGAACCAGCCTGCTGATGTTGTTCTTCGCGGTACATTTCGAGTAGCGCACGCGGGCTGCTTCGGACAAACTGCTCGCTCTACGAAATCGAGGAGCGCGAGCTTCTCTGTGTGGAGGTGCCAAAACCAGCGGTCAACCCTGAAGCGGTCAGCAGCCATTAGTTTTCTTGGCTTATACCCCCCAACCAAACCATGGCCGCCCATCCTTTTCACGTTCTTTGTGAAAAAGGGTGGGCATGTTCATCCGTCACATCACGATATCCGGGACGTCTCCTAGAATTCTCTCGGTGGGAGGCAGGGCCGTCAGGAACCTGACGACCGACGCCAAGGCTTACTGAATGTGACAAGTGACAATTTACACTGTGCGGTATATTCTAATGATTAGGAGCTTTAGGCACCGAGGGCTTAAACGGTTGTATGAACGCGACGACCGTAGCGGAATACGACCCGACCTGCTTGAGACAGTGGCGGACATCCTCGCGCGGCTCGACAAAGCCGAGACTCCCGAGGCTATGAGCCTTCCGGGGTATCGCTTGCACCCGCTTAAGGGTGACCTTAAGGGATTTTGGTCGGTCACTGTGCGGGCGAACTGGCGTATTGTGTTCCGCTTCGAGGGTGTAGATGCGTTTGACGTCGAACTAATCGACTATCACTAGGAAAAAGGGAAGCCAACATCATGCCGATGAAAAATCCGCCCCACCCGGGACGCAGCATCCGAAACGCCTGCCTCGAACCCTTGGGACTGTCCGTCACCGAAGGAGCAAAGGCTCTCGGCGTCACCCGGCAGGCACTCAACAACGTGGTCAACGGAAAGTCGGGCATCAGCCCAGAGATGGCCATTCGGCTCTCGAAGGCGTTCGGCAGCACACCGGAAACGTGGCTGCGGATGCAGCTTGCCTATGACCTCGCGCAGGCTCGTAAGGACGAAAGCAAAATCAGGGTGCGTCGCCAGCGCGTGCTCCACGAACTACATGCGTAGTCTCGAAGGTAGCTGGCTTACACTGTCTTTCGCTCGACTGGACAACCGAGGGCGGCTGTCCCCACACGAGTATGATTAGCGGTTAGCGCCGCCATGCCCCTGACCCACACCCCCGATCCTATCGTCGACGCCGAGCTCCTCGAAGCCTTCGAAGAGCTAATGCCGTTCCGGGTGCACGACATTCTTCTGGTCTCCAGCTACTATGACTCGTTCATCCTGCGGGAAGATGGCCGCCTGAATGAGTTGCTGATCGGCGAGTCGATCGAACTCAACTTGTCGCAGATTCCGGGGATTACCCACGTTTCCAAGGGCTCGGAAGCGCTCGATCTGGCCAAGTCCCAGCCGCGATTCAACCTGATTGTGACCAACCTCGAAGTGGAGGACATGGATGCGGCGCAACTGGCCCGCGAAGTCAAAGCCGCGGGGCTCGATGTGCCGGTGATCGTGCTGGCCTACGACTATCGCGAGATCAAGAACTTCATCGCGCGCAACCCGGTCACGGAGATTGAACGAGTTTTTCTGTGGCAAGGGAACGCACGGATTCTGATTTCGATCGTAAAGTACGTGGAAGACCAGCGGAACGCGATGCATGATGCCCAGGCGATTGGGGTCCCCGTCATCCTGGTGGTGGAAGACAATATCCGTTATTACTCGTCGTTTCTGCCGACGATTTACACCGAGCTGATCCAGCAGTCGCGGCGGATCATCAGTGAAGGGTTCAATGTGGCGCACAAACTGGTGCGCCTGCGGGCGCGGCCCAAGATTTTGCTGAGTTCGAACTATGAGGCTGCGGCGGCCGAGGTGGTGAAGTACCGCGACTGCCTGCTGGGTGTGGTGTCAGACGTCGAGTTCCCGCGAAACGCGAAGCTGGATATTGACGCCGGCTTCAGCCTGGCAAGTATGGTGCGCCAGGAAGTTCCGGACGCTCCCATCGTGCTGCAATCCAGCCGGACCGAATTCCAGGGACGTGCGTATGCCGAAGGCTACGCGTTTCTGCGTAAACGCTCGCCGACTCTTTTGCGGGACCTGCGCCGCCTGCTGACCGAACAGTTCGGGTTTGGAGACTTTGTGTTTCGCGCACCGGATCAATCCGAAGTCTCGCGCGCCAAAGATCTGAATGAACTGGAACAGCAGTTGCACGAGGTGCCGCCGGAGAGCATCGTGTACCACAGCCAGAGGAACCATTTTTCCCGCTGGATGCGGGCGCGAACGGAATTTGCCCTGGCGCAGAAACTGAGGCCGAGGAAGGTTTCCGATTTCGCCACGACGGACGACCTGCGGCGGGACTTGATCGATTCCATCGCCGAGTACCGCAGCGAGCAGAGCCAGGTGCTGATCGGCGACTTTCACCCTTCGACGTTCAAGTCTTCGGATGCTTTCTTTCTGCGGATCGGCGGCGGATCGCTGGGCGGTAAAGCCCGCGGCCTGGCCTTTGTGCGGCATCTGTTGCACAACCACCGGGTCGCCCGGCGATTTCCCGGGGTGCGCATTGCAGTGCCTCCCAGCGTGGTGCTCGCCACCGACGTGTTCGACCAGTTTCTCAGTGAGAACAACCTGCTCGATTTCGCCATTCACTGCGGCGACGACGCAGAGATTCTACGGCAATTCCTAAAAGCTTCTCTGCCCACCGCGGTTCGAGAAGACTTGCTCGCATTTCTCTCCGAGGTGGAGTATCCGATTGCGGTGCGCTCCTCGAGCTTACTCGAGGATTCGCAATACCAGCCGTTCACCGGGGTGTACGAGACGTTCATGCTGGCCAACCAGCATGCTGATTTACTCACCCGGCTGGAGCAGTTGATGGAGGCGATTAAGCGGGTTTACGTCTCGACCTTCACCCAGCACGCCAAGGCCTACGTCCGAGCGACTCCCTACCGTCTGGAAGAAGAAAAGATGGCGGTGATTTTGCAGCAGGTGGTGGGCAGCCATCACGGCGTCAGGTTTTATCCCGATTTTTCCGGAGTGGTGAGGTCGCACAACTTCTACCCCGTGCCCCCGATGACGTACAGCGACGGAATTGCAGCCGTGGCCCTGGGGTTGGGCCGCGCGGTGGTGGACGGAGGCAAGTGTCTTACCTTTTGCCCGAAACTTCCGCGCAACCTGGTGCAGTTCTCTTCGGTCGAAGACATTTTGACAAATTCGCAGTCGGAGTTCTGGGCGCTGGAGACCGACCACGCGCGGCATGAAGATCCGGTAGCGGATCTGCGTGAAGCCCGCTTCGCACTGGATGTGGCGGAAGCGGATGGAGTCTTACAGAACGTGGCCTCGACCTATTCCGCGGATAACCATGCGGTGTATGACGGGTTGAGCAGGCCGGGAACGCGGATAGTGAGTTTTGCGCCCATTCTCAAGCACGGCGTCTTCCCGCTGGCCATGATTCTGGAACGGCTGATGCGCATCGCCGAAGATGCATTTGGGCGGCCGGTGGAAATCGAGTTCGCCGTCAAACTGCCGCCCGAGGGCGAATCCGGCGCGGAATTCGGATTCCTGCAAGTCCGTCCGCTAGTGCTGTCTCGCGAGAGCGAAGAGTTACGCATGGAAGACGTGAATCCCGACCGGCTGGTTTGCCAAAGCACCCAGGTTTTGGGGAACGGGCGCGTCGATGACCTGCGTGACGTGGTGGTGGTCGACTTTCACCGGTTCGACCGGGCACGCAGCCAGGAGGTAGCCGAGGGTGTCGCGCACATGAACGGAAAGCTCAGCCAGCAAGGCTTGCCGTATTTGCTGATCGGAGTGGGGCGCTGGGGATCGAACGATCCGTGGCTGGGCATTCCGGTGGAGTGGGATGAAATCTCCGGAGCGCGCGTGATCGTGGAGGCGGGCTTTCGCGATTTTCGCGTCACCCCGTCGCAGGGAAGCCATTTCTTTCAGAATTTGACGGCATTCCAGGTGGGGTATTTCACGGTGAACCCGGATGCCGGGGAAGGCTTTGTGGACTGGCCGTGGCTGGGCGCACAGGAGCCGGTTGAGGAACAGGGTTGCGTGCGGCATCTGCATTTTGACGAGCCCATGCTCGTGGTGATGAACGGCAGAAAGAGCCTGGGGATGGTATTTAAGCCGGGGACGGCGCCGTAAGGGTACAACGTCCGATTGTGCAAGCAGTTACAATGTCACTATTGACATCATTTAAGATATCACTTATGATTATTTCATGTCGATATCCGCCAAGAAATCCATGCAGCAAGTGACGACGATCCGATTACCGAAACACTTATATGAACAGGTCCGGTCTGCGGTTGAAAGTGGAGGCACCGAAGCCAGCAGTCTAAATGACTTTATCCTAGCGGCAATCAGGACATACCTGGCAGCGTACAGGCGCCGGCAGATTGACGCCGCGTTTCAAGGTATGGCGAAAGATCCAGGCTATCAACAGGAAATGAAACTCATGGCGGAAGAGTTTGCGCAGAGTGACTGGGAAGCCCTCCGGCTTACAGAAAACGACTTGAATACCTAGAGTGGGGTACTCTGTGCTGCAAGTTTTTCGCGGCGATGTGTTCATGGCGACCCTCGAACCGGTGCAAGGTTCCGAGCAAGGAGGAGTTCGACCGGTCGTGGTGGTCAGCCGCGATGCCTTAAACCAGTTCAGCCCCGTGGTTGTGGTCTGCTCGATTACCGACGCCGCCAACAAGAAGAAAGTTTATCCCAGCCACGTCAAGGTTTCTGCAGGTAGCGGTGGCCTTACCTTGGAGTCAGTCGTCATATGTGAGCAGGTGCGCGCCATTAGCAAGACTCGGCTGCGTCAACAACTGGGCAAGTTCGACAGGAATGTGATGAGGAAGATCGAAACGGCGCTGAAGATTACTCTGGATCTTCCCTGAAAACTCTGAGAAGAAATCCTGGGCGCAGGTCTGCCCTTCCTGTGAGATTTTCGCCTTGACCGTGACTTCTATTTGCGAGAGAATTCGTTCGCTTGGATGGCTGCATCTCCCTTTGCAGGTTGTTCCGAGCGGGGTCCCCTAACTTCAATTCCTTTGGGAGATCGCTATGACGCTTCACCGTTTTGCCTGCCTGTTCACGATTTTTCTGAGCGCACTGTGTTTGGCAAGTTCCAATCCTGTGCCTCTTGTGTATCAACCACTGGTTCCGGCCAGCGCCCCGCCTGGCAGCAAGGGATTCACTCTGACAGTGAACGGCAATGGATTCGCCTCCGGGGCCGTGGTCAACTGGAACGGATCGCCGCGGGAGAGCGAGGTTCTTTCCAGCAGCCAGATAAAAGCGAAGATTACAACCACAGATGTGGCGAAGGCGGGCACGGTCTCGGTGACGGTGGCGAATCCGCACCCCGGCGGCGGACCTTCCAACGTGGTTTATTTCCCCGTCCGAGATTCCAGCAGGACCGTCGGGTTTGCCCGTGACACCAACCTACTTCAAAAGGGTCGACTTGCCGTGGGCGACGTCAACAACGATGGCAATCTCGACGTCGTGATTACCCCCTATGAAGGGTCGATCGACGTCTATGCAGGCAATGGCGACGGCACATTTCATGCGCCTATCAAGAGTCCCAGCAGCATCCAGAGACCATTCTATATGCTTGCAGCGGACTTCAATGGGGACGGCAATCTCGATGTCCTGGTTTTCTACGGCACCAGTTACAAGGGATCAGTTTTCTTCGGCGACGGCACCGGCCATTTGAAACAGGGACCAACCTTCAACGCCTACGGATGGGAGGCCGTTGGAGTCGCAGACTTCAATCATGACGGGATTCTCGACCTGGTCGAGACTGGAATTATTCAGGGCGACGAGAACGACTATATCTATCTCGGCAACGGCGATGGCACCTTCACCATGGGGCAGGGTCTTGATGGTGGCCAAGGCGTCCCGGCAATCGGCGATTTTAATGGCGACGGCAACTTGGACATCGCGCTCATCGGCGACTCTGGAATCGTGATCTATCTGGGCAACGGAGATGGGACATTCGCCCAGGGAGATAGCTACCGAGCCGGAGGAACCGCCATCGCTGCGGCTGATGTTAACCGCGACGGCAAACTCGACCTTCTGACTGATGGCTTCACCGTGCTGCTCGGAAACGGCGACGGCACCTTCACGCAGGGGCAGACCATTAACGTCAGTGGAGAGAACATCAACATCGGCGATTTCAACGGGGACGGCAAGCTCGACGCTGCCATCGTCAGCGGCGGTGCCGGACAGCAGATGACCGTCTTGATCCTGCTGGGCAACGGCGATGGCACCTTCCAAAAGCCCATTTCGTTTCCTGCCGGCGTTCAGAGATTCGGTCGTTTACCCGCCTTCGGGATGGGCGACTTCAACAATGACGGCAAGTTGGATCTCGCCTTGAGTGGCAGAAAGGCCTTTCTGGCCCTGCAAAGTTCGGTGAGCGTCAATCCCGCGCAGCTGACTTTTTCAGAACAGAACCTCGGCACGAGGAGCAAGCCACAAAGCTCGGTCCTCACCAACCTGGGTTCGTCCGATCTGAAAATCAACAGCATTAAGATCACAGGGCCCGACCCCAAGGATTTCGCCGAAAAGAACAACTGCGGCTCCAGCCTGCCGCCGAATCACAGTTGCAAAATCAATGTGACTTTCACGCCGAAAGCGACGGGCGCGAGATCGGCATCCGTGACCATCGATTACCAGGGCTCCGGCAGCCCAGCGACGATAGCCCTCACGGGCACCGGCGTTGACCTTACGGTTTCATTGAAGCCATCGAAACTCGACTTCCCCATTCAGCTAATAGGGACTCAGAGTGCGCAGCAGACTTTAACTTTGACCAATACGGGGTCGCAGGCAGTTACGATTTCAAGCATCTCGGCGAGCTCGCAGTTTACCCAGACCAACAACTGTCCTTCCACGCTGAATCCGAGCGATCATTGTCAGATTCAGGTGGAGTTCGCGCCGACGGAGAAGGGAGTCGTCAAAGGAAGTTTGTCCGTCAACGATAACGCCAAAGGCAGTCCCCAGAAGGCGGCGTTGACGGGCATGGGAAGCGTGGTTAAGTTGACGCCTATCAGCATAAATTTCGGCGAGCAGAAAGAGGGAAAAAAGAGCGCGCCGGTGCCGGTACAGTTGATGAATGAAGGCAAGACGTCGCTTTCCATCAGCAAGATTGGAATCGCGGGGAAGGATGCCGGAGACTTCGCTGAAACCAACAAGTGCGGCAACAGCTTACCTGCGGGACACAGTTGCACCATCAAGGTGACGTTTGATCCTCAAGCGAAAGGGCAGCGGGCGGCGGAGCTTGCAGTGAGCGACGACGGTGGCGGCAGCCCGCAAAACGTCCCCCTGGCAGGCACCGGGACCTAGGAGGTTGTTGAAAAACCACTGCCCATCCTCGGTGGTGGTGTGGTAAGAAGCAGGAATGCGAGGCGACGATCAGCAACGGCAAACGGGGATGTTCAGTTATGTGGCATTGGAGGATCGGATTCCAGCCGACCATCCGCTGCGCGGGGTGAGGAAGCTGGTGGATGTGGTCTTGGCCGGGATGTCGAAAGATTTCGACGGACTGTACGCGCAGGGGGGGCGGCCGTCGATTGCGCCGGAGCGGTTACTGCGAGCGCTGCTGCTGCAGGTGTTCTATTCGGTGCGCAGCGAGCGGCTGCTGATGGAGCAGCTCAACTACAACTTGCTATTTCGCTGGTTCGTGGGCTTGGAGATCGACGATGGGGTATGGAACCACGCGGTGTTCAGCAAGAATCGCGAGCGGCTGTTGAACCAGGATCTGGCGCAGAAGTTTTTCGCCCATGTAAAAGAGCAGGCGTCGGGGCTGATGTCGGACGAGCACTTCACGGTGGATGGGACGCTGATCGAGGCATGGGCGGGACAAAAGAGCTTTCGCCGCAAGGACGACGGCGGGTCTGGGAGCGGAGGAGATTTTCACGGCGAGCCACGGAGCAACCAGACGCACGCTTCGAGCACGGATCCGGAAGCGCGACTCTATAAGAAGTCGGCGGGGCAGGAAGCCAAGCTGAGTTATCTGGGCCACACCTTGGTGGAGAACCGGAACGGGCTGATCGCGGCGGCGATGACCACGCAGGCCGATGGCCGGGCGGAGCGCGATGCGGCTTTATTAATGTTGTACGAGTTGACCCGGAAGCGAAGCGGTCGGATCACGACCGGAGCCGACAAAGCCTATGACACGCGCGATTTCGTCAGCACAGTGCGCGAGTTGGGCGTGACGCCGCACGTGGCCCGCCGACAGCACGGCGCGATCGACGAACGGACGAGCCGGCATCCGGGATACGCGATCAGTTTAAGCAAACGCTGGTTGGTGGAGAAACCGTTCGGATGGCTGAAGCAGATTGGCCCCCTGAAGAAGGTGAAACTCCGCGGACTGGCGAAGGTGGATTGGTTGTTCGTGTTTAGCTGCGCGGCCTTCAATCTGATCCGTATTCCGAAACTGCGGGCGCAGAGCGCATGAAGAAGCAAGGGACCCGACCTTCGGTTGCCAGACGAGCCTCGGGGGCAGATCGGAAGCAGCAACAACAAGAATCAGTCTGAGCGTGCGCTTCTTAGAATGATCCACACGCTGCGTGAAGGAAATTTTCAACAAGCTCCTAGTCACCTCTCTTTCGGCATGTCGCCGGATCGGGGAATTCTCTTCGAGGCGGTTTGACAGGAGACCTTCAGGGCGTCTTGAGTTTCGCTCTTTATTCGCCTATAATTATCCTCGCTTCTCAGGAGCCAAAATCCCCAGACGGAGGAAATCATGTCGCTCAATCAATCGCTTCTGGCTGAATTCGGCCAGGAGATGGCCAATACCCGCAAGACTCTGGAACGACTACCCGAAGAGAAATTCTCATGGAAACCGCACCCGAAATCCGGCAGCATGATCTGGCTGGCCGGCCATCTGGCAAATCTTCCAGGCTGGGTGGTTGAAATCGTCAAGAAAGACGCGCTGGATATGGCCCCCGGAGGCAAGCCCATCGATCCGCCGCCGACCCCAAAAAGCAGCAAGGAACTGCTGCAGATGTTCGACAAAAACGTGGCCGATGCGCGAGCCGCGCTGGCTGCGGCGACCGACGCCGATCTACAGAAATCCTGGTCGTTTCTCAACAATGGAACGGTGCTGTTCTCCATGCCGCGGAGCGCCTGCCTGCGTACCTGGGTGATGAATCACAACGTTCACCACCGGGCGCAGCTTGGGGTGTACCTGCGGTTGAACAATCTCCCCGTCCCCGCCATTTACGGCCCTTCGGCCGATGAGACTGGCATGTAGAATCCCGGGCGGTCACGTTTCTCCGACGTGACCGCTGCCGCACCCCCTGGTGATCCATATCACAGCCCCGTGTCCATTCTTCCCCGGACAATGGATAGGTCGTCACGCAGTCCTGGAAAAACAATGTTCAAAATCCTTCATGCTGAGTTTCTCGCGCCGGGGATCAAGCGCTTTACCCTTGAGGCTCCGCGCATTGCCCGCAAACAGAAGCCCGGACAGTTTGTGATTGTGCGGGTCAACGAGCATGGCGAGCGCATCCCGCTCACCATCGAAAAATCCGACCCGGAACGCGGCACGGTCAACATCGTGGTGCAATCGATCGGCAAAACCACAACCCTGCTCAATTCGCTGGAGACCGGCGACAGCATTCTCGACCTGGTTGGCCCGCTGGGAAAACCATCGGAGATTGAGAATTTTGGCACCGTCGTGGTGATGGGCGGCGGGGTGGGGACAGCCATGGCGTATCCCACCGCGGCCGCGCTTAAGCGCGCCGGCAACCGGGTAATTTCGATCGTGGGGGCGCGCAACAAGGACCTGGTCATCGAGGAACGGGAGATGCGCGAGGTCAGCGATGCCCTGATGATCACCACCGACGACGGCACCTATGCCGACAAGGGATTCGTCACCGACAAACTGCGCCAGTTGATTGAGAACGGGACCCGAATCGATCTGGTGCTGGCGATCGGGCCGATCCCGATGATGCGTGCCGTGGCCGAGATGACGCGCAAGGAGAACATCCGCACCATGGTCAGCCTGAATCCCATCATGATCGACGGCACCGGAATGTGCGGTGGCTGCCGCGTGCTGGTCGATGGCAAGAGCGAATTTGCCTGCGTGGATGGGCCGGAGTTCGACGCCCACCGGGTGGATTTTGCCGTGCTGGTGCAGCGGAATTCCATGTATCGTGCTCCCGAACAGTTGTCCATGGAGAAGTTCAAGCATGAGTGCGAGGCACAGAAACAGGCCCAACTCGCCGGGCAAGAAGACGAGTGTGCTGTGACGGGAGGAAAAAAGTGACCCAGCCGACGAAGGTTTCCGCCAATCCGATACCGCTCAAGGACCGGATGAAAATGCCCCGCCAGCACATGCTCGAGCAGGCGCCGCTGTTGCGAGCCACCAACTTCAAAGAAGTAAACCTTGGCTACTCCGAAGAACTGGCGCGGCAGGAAGCGCTGCGCTGCCTGGAATGTGGGAAACCAACCTGCATCGACAGCTGTCCGGTGAACGTGAAGGTGAAGGAATTCGTGCAGTTGATTGTGGCCGGCGATTATCTGGCGGCGGCGGCAAAAATTCGCGAGGACAACGTGCTGCCGGCCATCACCGGACGCGTCTGTCCGCAGGAGGATCACTGTGAAGGCAAATGCCTGATGGCCAAGAAAGTTGAGCCCTTGGGAATTGGCTACCTGGAGCGCTTTGTCGCCGATTATGAGCAACGTCATCTGGATACGGCCAATCTGCCCAAGGCGACCCCCACCGGGAAAAAGGTGGCGATTGTGGGCAGCGGTCCTTCCGGGCTGACCGCGGCAGGCGACTTGGTGCAGAGAGGACACCAGGTCAAGGTATTCGAAGCACTGCATGAGTTGGGTGGCGTACTGGTATACGGCATCCCCGAGTTCCGCCTTCCCAAACAAATCATTCGGGAGCAAATCGACTACATGCGCGCCATGGGCGTGGAGTTCGAGACTGATGTTGTGGTCGGCCGCACGGTGACCATCACTGAGTTGATGGAGGAAGAAGGTTTCGATGCGGTATTCATCGGCACCGGAGCGGGATTGCCGCAATTCATGGGCATTCCGGGGGAACACTGGAACGGCGTGTATTCGGCGAATGAATTCCTGACCCGCATCAACCTGATGCACGCTTATGAGTTCCCGACATATGACGAGCCCATGGTCGATTTCCGGGGCAAGAATGTGGCCGTGATCGGCGGTGGCAACACGGCGCTGGATGCAATCCGCTCCGCGCTACGGCTGGGCGCTGGCAAGGCCTATGTGATCTACCGGCGCAGCGAAGCCGAGATGCCGGCGCGCATCGAGGAAGTGAAGCACGCCAAGCAGGAAGGCATCGAGTTCCACATGCTGACCGCTCCGGTGGAGTTTCTGGCGGACGACGCGGGCTGGCTAAAGGCGGCGCGCTGCATCCAGATGGAATTGGGCGAGCCGGATGCTTCGGGCCGGAGACGGCCGGTGCCGATTGCGGGCTCGGAATTCGATTTGCCGCTTTCGGTTGCGGTCATGGCCATTGGGACGACCGCGAATCCGCTGATCCAGAGCACGACTCCGGGACTGAAGACAAATAAGAAAAACTACATCGAAGCCGACGCCACCACGCAGCGGACTTCCCGCAAGGGAGTGTTTGCCGGCGGCGACATCGTGACGGGGGCGGCAACCGTAATTCTGGCGATGGGCGCCGGACGGCGTGCCGCCAAGTCGATCCACGACTACCTGACGTCGGGCGAGTGGTAAAGCGGGTAGATCCGATCGGTTGCGCTTGTGATACACCTCACGCGCATGTGTGAGCGATACATTTGACTCGATTCCGGCGGACGCTGGAAAATGCTCAAATCACTATGACTCCCCCAAGAGCGCAGGTTCTCGACTCCTCAGTAGTTTACGTTCATGATTTCAAGGTCAGGCTGTTGGAGCGCCTGTTCAGCGAGCAGATTGACGCACTCAGCAGGGCCGACAAGCTTTCCGAGTTGGAACGCAACCACTTCCAGGCAAGGAGAGCGCAGATCGCCAAGCTCAGCCAGGATTTGGGGCTGGATCGGGCGCGGGACAACTAGCGTTCTGGGGCACGAGCCGCCACGCCGGCATCGCCAGGGCACCGTTTCGCAACGACGTTCCAAAGAAAGCTAACAAAACACAGCTCTCACTCGTCTACAATGCAGCCGGACATCTGTTCCGCTGACAACCCAAACTTGGGAGAAAAGAGCCCTTTGATGCGCCTCGTGAAAATTGCGCTGGTACTCGCCCTGTTTCCTTCCGCCTTGTTCTCACAAACCTCAGCCTTACACGGAATCGACGTTACCGATCTCGACCGCAAAGCCGATCCCTGCAACGATTTCTACCAGTCCGCCAACGGCACCTGGCGGGCCAACAATCCGATTCCCGCATCGATGACGCGCTGGAGCAAGCGCTGGGCATCGGGCGAAGCCAGCAAGGATCAGCTACGAGCGATCGCAGAAGATGCCGCCAAAGACACGTCCGCTGCGAAGGGCAGCACCGAGCAGATTATCGGCAGTTACTATGGCGCCTGCATGGACGAATCACGGGTGAACGCTCGGGGCATTCAACCGTTGAAACCATGGTTTGAGAAGATTGACGGGGCCAAAGATGTGGCACAGTTGCAAGTCGTCATGGCCGAACTGCACGACATCGCCGTCATTGCGCCCTTCGCGCTCAGCAGCAGTCAGGATCCGCACAAGCCCACCATGGTGCTGGCCGATATCGGCGACAGTGGATACTCGTTGCCCGACCGCGACTACTATCTGAAGCCGGATGCACGTTTCAAGGAGGCCCGCGAAAAGTATCAGCAACATGTCGCCAAGATGTTCCAGCTTGTCGGCTGGGACGAGAAATCGGCCGCCGGCGCAGCCCAGACCGTCATGACCATGGAGACGAAATTTGCCGAGGCGACCCTGGATAACGTCACCCTGCGCGATCCCGCTGCCACCGACCACAACACCACCTTCGCGCAACTCCAGGCCATGAGTCCGCATTTCGACTGGCAGGATTATTTCAAACACAAGCAGCTGCTGAATGACGTGGACATGAACGTGGACCAGCCCAAGTTCATGGCGGAGTTCGACCGCCAGCTGCACGAAACCCCGCTGGCGGATTGGAAGATCTATTTGAAATGGAACCTGGTGAATTCCACAGCCAGCGCATTGTCACAACCCCTGGTGGAAGAGGATTTCGCGTTCAACGGAAAGTATATGAGCGGCGCCAGTGAGATGAAGCCGCGCTGGAAACGTTGCGTGGAGTCGACCGACGAATTTTACGGTGAAGTTCTGGGCAAGAAGTACGCGGAAAAGTATTTCCCGCCGGAAGCGAAAGCTCGCATGCAGGAGATGGTGCGCAACCTGCTGGCGGCCATGCGGGATGACATCCTGAGCCGGCCCTGGATGAGCGACGACACCAAAGAAAAAGCCATGGCCAAGATTGCCACCTTCAATCCCAAGATCGGATATCCCGACAAGTGGAAGGACTACAGCAGAGTGGACGTGCGCTCGGACGCGTTCTTCGAGGACAACCTGGCGGGACGCCGTTTCATTATCGAAGATGACCGCGCCACCATCGGCAAGCCGGTGGATCGTGGACGCTGGGGCATGACGCCTCCGACCTCCAACGCCTATTACAACGCGCAGCTCAACGAGATCGTTTTTCCGGCAGGCATTCTGCAGCCGCCGGCGTTCGACAACACTGCCGTCGATGCGGTCAATTACGGAGCCATTGGCGTGGTTATCGGGCACGAGATCTCGCACGGATTCGACGACCAAGGGGCCAAGTTCGATTATCTGGGCGCCCTGCGGGACTGGTGGACGGATGCCGACCTGAAACAGTTTCAGACGCGCGGGGCCTGCGTGGCTGACCAGTTCGATCACTACTACATTGAGGAAGGCGTCCACCACAATGGCAAGCTGGTGCTGGGTGAGAGTATCGGCGATCTGGGAGGAGCGAAAATCGCTTACCTGGCATTCGAGAAGTCGCTGCAAGGCAAGCCGCGGCCCGCGAACGTGGACGGGTTCACGCCGGAGCAGCAGTTCTTTCTCGCCTGGGGACAATGGCGGGGCGACGAAATTCGCATCGAGACCCAGCGGGTGATGATGCAGTCCGATCCGCATCCGGTAGCGAAGTTCCGCGTGAACGGACCGTTGTCGAACCTGCCGGAGTTTCAGCAGGCATTCAGCTGCAAGGCAGATGCGGCCATGGTGCGTCCGCCGGACAAGCGCTGCGAGGTCTGGTAACGGCGCGGACGGTTAGGCGCTGCTGGATTTGGCGAATGACTTGGACGAACTGCGGCTGGCAATCACGCGCGCGAGCAGGTCGGTGGCGACCTCATCTTCGGGGACCGCGCCGAAGTAGATTTTGGGTGGCGGAACGAAGGCGATTTCTGATCCGAACTTTCCCGGCACGGCCAGTGTCAGGGTAATCCGCGCGGGCGGCGTGTTGAAGTTGACGTTCATGATATTAGAAAGCGGAATTGTGTCTTCTTCGCGGCCCTTGCGAATGCGAAGCGAATCTCCGCAGTCGTACACCTCGTCCACCAGGTTTCGCTGAACGGATTTGCCGTGGAAGTATCCGATGACACCCATTACGCACGGCACCACCAGGAACATGGGATGTGCCTGGCCTATTCCAGTCACCAGCACCAAGAAGAAAAGGAGAACCATACAGGCCAGGGAAGCCAAAGGATAAGGTTTGACGCAAGCCATGTGCGGGGTTGAGATCTTTTTCATGGTGCCATTTTGTTCGCCAGCGAACATATCCGAAAGAGACCCCCGCTGCTTCCTTCCTGACTTTATTCCGATTTAGAGAGGGATTCCGCAGGATTCCCGAGCGGCGCAATAACCAAGGTAATGGCGCGAGGGGAGCCGGTCTTTATTTATCAATTCTTTTGCTGGCGGTGAGGCCTTCGAATTCTTCGAGGGTTCGCGGCCAGTCTTTGCGTAACAGCCGCGACAGGGAGCGGTCGGCCAGCAGTTTTCCGCCGGTTTGGCAAGTGGGACAGTAGTTGGTTTCGTTGGCCGCGTAACGGATGCGTTGAATTTTCGTTCCGCAGCGCGGACATGGTTCTTTGTATCGTCCATGAACTGCCATGCCAGGGCGGAAGGCTGTGACCTTTTCAGGAAATTTGCCGCGTGACTCGACACGCAGCCGCTCGACCCACTTGGTCAACTCGGCGCGCGTGGCGGCGAAGAGCCGGTCGATTTGGTCGGAGGTGAGCTTTTGGGTCAGCGTAATCGGCGACAGGCGCGCTTCAAAAAGAATTTCATCTGAATAGGCGTGGCCTATGCCGCTGAACAGGCGCGGATCGGTGAGCGCTCGTTTCAAAGTGTGGTTGGCGGATTGAAGAATGGCGGCAAAGCTGTCGCGAGTCAGTCCAGATATTTCAGCGCCGCCGGGATCGAGCGCTTGCAGGCCATCAGGTCCGGAAACCACGTGCAGCGAGGCGCGTCTTTGCGAGCCGGCCTCGGTCAGAGTCAAGGCTCCATTGCTAAAATCGAAGATGGCGAGAGCTCGGGCCTTCGAGGCTTTGGCTTTATTTTCGTACCAATGAAGGCGTCCGGCGATCATGAGATGCAGAACCAGCCAGAAATCTTCTTCCAGGCCAATCGCGATTCGCTTGCCCACGCGGCGAAGCTGAACGACTTTCTTGCCTTCGACGCTGGCGATGGGCGGCACCGCGGTGCGCAGCAGGAACGGTCCGATGATCTGAACGCGCTGGAGCGTTTGGCCCAGAATTCGCTTCTCGAGCGCTTCGATGTAGACGGTGATGTCGGGGAGTTCGGGCACGGGGATTATTCTACGGGGCGTTAGATTCCGGAGTTATGGTAGATAATCCTATGGGCTGAGTTCGAACACGGTTCCACAGCCTTGGTTGGGGCAACCTCCAGTGCCACCTTCCGTGGTTGTGCTGTACAGATTGCCAGATTTGTCGAAGATTACAGATGCTGCAGGATAAGCGCCATCGGGCGCGCCCGCGAAGCCATAGACAACGGTCAATTCCCAGACACCTTTTTTGCGTTTCGGAGGCTTTAGCTGAAAGACATTGCCCCTGCTCACATCGCTAAGGTTGGTCGTGCCGTAAAGTAAGCCTCCCCTGAAACTCAATCCCGCCCTTGGCCAGGCGCCGTCCTTCCCGGAATCGAACCGGTATAGCACGGTCTCCTTCCACACGGATCCCGAACTTCGCTTTAGGGCAAAGACAGTTCCTAGCCCGCTGTTCCCTCCGCCCAGCGTTGTTCCGTACAAGCTTCCGCCGCTGTCGGAAACGAGTCCAGCGACCGGCTCCGCAGCGTCAGAATCGGTCTTAAACCGATAGAGGATCCTTTCCGACCACGCATCGCCTTTCTTGGTCGGTGGCCTGAGATCGAACACTGTGCCGCAACCCCCAGAACCGCAGTACCCGTTGTCATTGCCACCAAATTGGGTCGTCCCGTAGATCGCGCCCTCCTTGTCAAAGACCAAGCCCCCATTGGGATTGGCTCCGTCGGTACCGCTGGCAAAGCTGTGCAGGACCTTCTCCTTCCACTGCCCGCCCTTATTCTTCGGCGGACTCAACTCGAACACTGTGCCGCAATACTGATAGTAGGGATTGCAGGTGGTCCCTTTGCCACCGCCGAACTCCGTCGCCCCATAGAGGTTGCCCTTGGCGTCGAAGACCAGGTCGCCCCACGGTAGGTAACCATCCTTGCCGCTTTGAAAGCTGTAGAGTATGGTCTCCGTCCAGGCTCCGCCCTGCTGGGCTGGCGGCGACAATTCGTAAACGGTGCCACAACCGACCTTTGTCCCTGAAAGAACGCAGTTTCCTGTACCGCCGTAGCCCGTGGTCCCGTACAAGTTGCCTGCGTTGTCCATTACAAGGCCACCGGCGGGCACGTTGCCGTCGCCACTGTTCCGCCCTTTGAAGATGTAGAGCACCGTTTCAGTCCAGGGATCGCCGCTTTTGGCTGGCGGTGTGAGCTGGAAAACGGTTCCGCACTGAGCGGGAGGGCATTCACCTCCGCCTTGCGTGGTAGCTCCATAGAGATTGCCCTTGGAGTCGAAGACCACCTTGCCCACAGGCAGAGCCCCGTCATTGGTGCCGCCTTGGAAGCTGTACAGCACTTGCTCCTTCCACTCGGCCGAGGCGGTGGTGGCCGCTACGAGCGTTGCCAGGACAATCAGCAATGCTCGACCTGCGCGACGGGACCACGGGTTGGGGTTCATGCTTGGGCTACTCCTTGATGCACAGATCCCTTCGCCATTCGGCTCAGGGCGGGCTCTTCGTTGGGAGTCCTTCGCTTTGCGAAGGACTCCGCCGCCTCAGGATGACAGCGGGAGGGGGACGACGGACTGCACCGTTCCGCAGTTGCTGTTCACCCTGGGGCGCCAAAGGCTCGAACACATTTTCGGCGACCTAACGGCGCGGCTGAAGCCGCGCCCCTTCAAATCCCGACCGGGCGAAGCTTCTCCCGCAGGCCATATGGTACACCGGAATTGGGGTTGGGTGAGCATTTTCGTTGGCTTCCGGCGTGGAAAGCTGCCGTTTTGGCGCGTCCAAGCGACAGCAGGTCCCTCCACGCGCGGTTGGATTCGCACGGCTCATCCAACGGCTTGGTCGGGATGACAAGTTGGTAGAGGTGCCGGCGCCGGCTCTCTCAGCGTGGCGTTGTCGCTTGCCCCCAAAAGAAAAGCGCCGCTGGTTGGCGGCGCCTGTTCTTGCCTATCAGGGGAAACGGGTTGATCCCCTGCCACAGAAAAACTTATTTCACTTCACCCAGCGGGCTGGCGCCGAATTCGCGGCGGGCCACAGTGCGGGCGGTACGCGCGGCTGCCGGAGGAGCGGCCGAGGCGGCTCCGTAGCGTTCCATCAGCAGCGGCACCATGGCGTTTTCGGCTTCCTTCACAAACATCAGGCTGCCTTCGGGATTCAGATCGACGCGGATGAAGTCGCCGAGCTTCACTTGTCCGGTGGCAACCAGGTTGGCCAGCGGAAATACCAGGTGGCGCTCGATGGCGCGCTTCAGGTGACGCGCGCCGTATTTCGGGTCTGAACCTTCACGCAGCAGCAGGCCTTTCACTTCGGCCGTGCAATTGAAAACGAATTGATTTGCGGCCGAAGCCATGAGAATGCGCTGCTGCACCATGCCGAGTTCGATTTCCAGAATCTGCTGCAAGTGCTGGTCGCGAAGAGTCTTGAACACGACCACTTTGTCGATGCGGTTCATGAACTCGGGCGTGAACTTGCGGCGGGCAGCGTCGAGCGCGGTGCGGTCAATTTTTTCATCGAGGCTGGCATCGACATGCTGCACTTTGGGAGCGAAGCCGAAGCCACCGCCGACCAGTCCGCTCATCTCACTGGCGCCCAGGTTCGAGGTCATGATGATGATGCACTGCGAAAGGTCAACGCGGCGGTTATCGCCGAGGGTCAACGTGGCCTTGTCGAGAATGCCGAGCAGCAACTGCCAGAGTGAGTCGGAAGCTTTCTCGATCTCGTCGAACAGCAGAATCGAGAGCTTCAGCGTGTCGGTGTGCCACTGGTTGAGCGCTTCCTGGGTGAGCAGAGGATGCGTCTCGCGATGGCCGAGGTATCCCGGAGGCGAGCCGATCAGCTTCGCAATTTCGTGGGAGTGCTGGAACTCGGCGCAATCGATCTTGATACAGGCGCGGGCATCGCCAAACAGGGCTTCGGACATCGCCTCGACGACGCGAGTCTTGCCGGAGCCGGTCGGCCCCAGGAACAGCAGGTTGCCCACCGGACGGCCGGGCGCGTTCAGGCCGGCGAGGAACATCTGGTAGATTTCGACGACTTTTTCCACCGCGGCATCCTGGCCGACGATCTTGCGGCGCAGGGTGACTTCAAAGTCACGAGCATCGTTGCTACGACGGGTCGGATCAAGCACGGTGTTGAGCACGTTCTTCATAGAGGTCTGAGCCGTCATTCCTGTTCCTTGGCACCTTTCATTCGTGCTTTGACGTGTGGCTATTTAACGCGCTTCCAGGGGCGACAAATTTTGTCATCCCTCGGATGCTCCTTGACAGCCCCACGCCGTCAGTATGTTCCCTTAAAGCAAATGGCTAGCCATCCTAGGCGAACGGCTATCGTGCGGCGTCTACAAGACTTAGTGGGGACGGCCATGCTAAAACGTCCCCTGCCTTGGCGGTCGGGAGCATGTAAAGGGAAATACTTTGCGCACAGGGGAAGTCCTTTGGAACTACCCGACACGAGCCCGCAGGGAGATGGACGGACGTAACTGGCACGGTGAAAGCTCAGCAAAATAGGATCTTTGGCAGAAGCGCTTTAGGGGGAAGAACTTGCGTCGCCTTGGCCTGGTTGGGGTTGGAATCGCTCTGGTTGCCTGTTTCGGCTTTGTTTTCTGGTATTTAGCCTTTCACGTGGCTTCGGCTGCAGCACAGGCCGGGCAACCTGCCGCATTATTGCGGACTTCGGCCACGGTGCCGTCGGCAACCAAGCCGGCGACGTTGAATGCTCCGGCTACGGTGGTGGCCGCGCCGGGGTCGACTGTTTATACCGCGAAGCGGGGAGAGACATTGTCCATGGTGGCCAGCCATTACATTTCGCAAACTTCGTACCTGACCACGTCGGAACTCACCGAGGCGATCCGCAAGGCGAGTGGAAATCCGCAGGGGACGTTTCTGAAGGCCGGCCAGCCACTGATTGTACCGGGGATTCTGGACGGGCCCATCGTGGAGAAGACGGTGCCGGTGCCGCGGGACTTCGAAGTTCGGGCAATTTACCTGACTGGCCTGATGGCGAACAGCGATCGCGGGCTGAAAATCATTCGACATTGGCGCGAGGTTGGTGGAAACGCGGTGGTATTCGATATCAAAGACAGCGATGGCAGTGTGAGCATTCCTTTCGACCATCCGCTGGCGGGCAATCATCATACACCGATTCGGAACCTGCCGAAGTTTGTACGCTTCCTGCATTCGCAGAATCTGCATGCTATTGCGCGGGTGGCGATTTTCCGCGATGAGCGACTGGTGGCGACGCATCCGGAACTGGCAGTGAAGGCGCACAAGAGCGGTCAGGCCTGGCGCGAGAACGGCAAGCTGGTGTGGACCGATCCTTCGCAGCCGAAAGTGCAGGAATACAACATTGCGCTGGCCGAGAAAGCCGCGCAGTCCGGCGTGGATGAAGTGCAGTTCGACTATGTGCGTTTTCCGGCCGAGGGCGATCAGAAAGATGCCAGCTTCGTGTTCCAGACCGAACACCCTAAGTGGCAGCGGTCGGACGTGATCGCGGACTTTCTACAGAAGGCGTATGCCGAACTGCATCCCACGGGCGTGCTTCTGTCGCTGGATGTCTTTGGAGTGATGGCCTGGCAGCGCCCGGTTGACCTCGGGCATACCGGGCAGGACATTGTGAAGATGGCGAAGTACTGTGACGTGCTGTCGCCGATGATTTATCCGTCGCACTTCTTTGGTATGGATGGATACGCGCATCCGGGCGACGCACCGGAGCACTTTATTGGCGAATCCATGGACCGTTTCGAGTTGATCACCAAGGGCAGCGGAGTGGTGATCCGGCCGTGGCTGCAAGCCTTTCACTGGCGTACCAAGACATACTCGCCGAAATATGTCGAAGTGCAGGTCCAGACCGCAAAGAATAAGAGCGGGATCGGCTTTCTGTTCTGGAATGCCGCCAACGACTACAGCAAGCCTTTTACCGCTATGCCGGAGATGCGCGCCGCGAAGGGGCAGTACTATCGCGGAGATGAATTGCCGGCGATCGCCCAGGCGGGGTTGACGTCGGGTGCAGCAATCTCCGCGGCCCAACCTGCCGTGAGCAAGTAACGGCGCCCTGTCTCCTCCTAGTGAGTCACGGCAGTTCGCTTCGCGCGCCCGTTTGCAATCGCCGGAGCACCTTGTGCCAAGTGGCCAAGGGTCGCGGGCTGGAGCGTGACGACATCCGGCCCCTTCGTCTTACCCGCAATGATCGGTTTATTCGGCACCGTTTCGTAGGCGTAGCCGGTCAACGTGCCAGTGATAATGTGGGACGAAAAACTGACATTGAGGCGAGCCCATCCATAATGCGTTTTGTCGTTGATCGTGAAGCGCAGACCCAGGTAACGATTCTTGACGCCTTTGCCCCCATTTAACCAGAACCCGGAGGTGGTTTCGTGGCCGCCGTGGGAGGTATGCTGGTTGAGGGCCATTCTCTCGCCATAGAAATCATTCTTAGTGCCGATCTTGGCTCCCGCTCGCAGGGGCTTCGCGAGATAATGCGTACTTCGATTTCCGACGACACCATTCCGCTCCACTCCCACGACCGCGAGATCGGACCCTGAGTAAGTCACGCTATGGGTGGTGCCGTGGAAAAACGTGTCGTAGAGGAAGAAATCCGTTTTGCCGTCGTGGTTCAGGTCCAGGGCATGCATCTCGCCAATACGGACATGCGCGGGGGTGTAGACAATCCTGGCTTGGGCGGAGGGTAGGAGCATAAGCATTCCTGCGCCAGCGGTGAGCGCAGCAGCGCCGGTGCAACTCTTCTCGAAAAATCCCGGTCGAGCCGAACTGGCGGCCAGCGCATACATGTCAAGCCTTTGTTGAACGGATTGCGGAAGTCTAGCGGTGGGGCGGGAACTTTGTGACTTCATGAGGCGACCTTCTGTTGCCCCCCACTATATGCCTGCAATCGACCGGCGTCAACGTGAAGAAACCTGCACACTTTCGAGCCGAAAACGACGGCCGCATCCTGTGTGACTCTGCGGTGAACCAGGATCTTTGCACCACAGAGACGCAGAGTTCACCGAGAATTATTTCTGCACCGAACCTCGCGCCAGCCGCCCGAGGCTGCCCGACTGCACCGTGATCACGTCTGGCCCTTTTGTCTTGCCGGCGATGATGGGCTTGTTGGGGATGGTCTCGTACGCATAACCGGTGAGTGTGGCAGTGATATGAGCCGGGTCGGCGGTAGCGTGAACACTGAGTCGCGCCCACCCGTAGTGAGTCTTGCCGGCAAGGCTGAACTTTAGGCCCAGGTAGCGATGCCTGGCGTTTTTCCAATTTCCTTTGAATGTCTCATTGCCATGGGTCGAGGTGGACACAGCTTGCATTACACCGAATCCTGAATCGAAGAGCCGATCACTATCGATCTTCGCTCCTCTGCCCAATGCCACGGCGTAGCCCTGGGGTGCGGAGACCGCAAAACCATTGCTCCTGGGCGCATTCACGCGCATGTCAGCCGCGGTTCCACCGGACTGACTGCGGTGATCATTACTCAGGATAAAGTCGGCGGTTCCATCATGGTTGAGATCAAGGTGAAAGACGTGGTTTGTTTCAAACACATGGTGAGTCCTGGTGTAAGCAACCTTGGCTTCGGCAGGCTGGGCCAGGGCCAGGAGGCTGACTCCGGCAGCGCTTGCCGCGGCGGCATAAGCGTTCAGGCGACCCTGAATTGGCTCAGGGATGTGAACTCTCTCTTGTGTCATGATTGTCCCCTCATTGCAGGCGCGGCAATTATGTTCCTGCCGGGTCAGAGAGTCAACACAGAGCTGACACGGGAGCGATGAATTGACAATCTTTTTACAATTGCGGGTACCGGCTAGGCGCTCTTGTGATTGCCTTACCGGTGAGATCTCACTCCCGCCGCCAACGCTCCGAGGCTGCCGGGTTCCAGCGTGATTACATCGGGGCCTTTCGTCTTGCCGGTGATGATCGGCTTGTTGGGGATGGTTTCGTAGGCGTAGCCGGTCAATGTGCCTTGGATACTTCCGTGGACGGCTACGTTCAGACGCGCCCAGCCGTAGTGAACCTTGCCTTTGATGAGAAACTTCAAACCAAGATAGCGATTCTGAACGTTTAGCCAGTTACCGCGGTAGGTCTTGATGCCCTGGTAGGTTGAAATGAACCATAAGGCCATGATCTGCTGCCTGGCCGATATAAATTTTCGACCTGGCCCATCCCCTTTTCCAGCCGCGAAGTCGGCAGGGTACTCGGGTAAGCCCACCACCGCAACCCCGTTTGTTTTGTCGAGCGCCTGCACGATCAGTGCAGCAGTTTGAGTGGCATGGGACGTACCGGGATACGAGAAGCTGAAATCCTTAACACCATCGTGGTTGAGGTCGAGCTGGTAATGAAGCACTCCGCTATTCCCGATCTGCACGTTGGCAGGCGTGTATAGGATCTTTGCCTCGATGGGTTGTGCCAGCGCCAACATTCCCACTCCGGTCGCACTCGCCGCGACCGCGTATGCGTTCAGATGCCGTTGCAGTGATTCCGAAAGGTTGCAGGGCTTTCTCGAAGTTTGCTTCATGAACTGCCCCAACTCTCCTAAATTACTTTCCACTGCAAAGTCTTGACACTCCCGCCGCCAACGTTCCGAGGCTGCCGGGTTCGAGTGTTATCACATCCGGCCCTTTGGTTTTGCCGGTGATGATGGGCTTGTTGGGGATGGTTTCGTAGGCGTAGCCGGTCAGAATCGCCTTCTTCGGACCTTTCCAATATACGTTGAGTCTGGCCCAGCCATAGTGGATCTTTCCCTTGATAACGAACTTGAATCCGAGGTATCGGTCATTTACGTTCAACCACGGGCCGCCGCTGCGGCTGGTGGCGCTCGCGCTGCCATAGGCCATTATGGAATCACCCTTTGGGAATGCCCCTTTACCGCCGATCGCTTTGCCTGCGACTAAGGCAGAGGCAAACCTGCCCTTGCCTACGACCCCGTTCGACTTGTTTTTCGGCTTGGCTACCAATCTGGAATAAAATCCGAGCGGATGAGGGGCCCCGCTGGTGGCAGTACAGTGAATGCTATTGCTCGAATGGCAGAGTCTGAAATCTACAGCTCCATCGTGGTTAAGGTCAAGGTTAATGCCGGTTATGGCGTTTTTGTGTGCAGGCGTGTAGACAATCTTGCATTCGGCAGGCAGAGCCAAGGCCAGCATTCCCATTCCGGCTGCGCTTGCGGCCAGCGCGTACTGGCTGAGATGGCGATTGAGGGACTCCGACAGTTGACCGACGATGCGGGGTTCGACAGACGACTTCATCGGAAATCCTCCTGAATGCAGCGGCGGGCAAACGGGCACTCAGTATGACTCAGGTCTGGGGTGAAATCAAGGTGAAAATGCTGGCTCGGGAAGTGTTTTTTATACTGCAGCTGACACACGGCAGCGGAGCGGTGAGGGGTCTGATGCACGCGCTTCGGCTTGGGACGTTCTGGGGCAAGAATTCCGCGGCGGGCCGGTCGATGCTACCGGCAGGCACGGGGTCTTTCGACTCCACGAGGGGATTCGCGAGCGAATCTCCTTGCTCTGCTCAAGATGACACTGATGGGGAGGTGGTGGTAGCGAGCGGGGACGTCGCCGGTGGCGCGGCGCGCGGCAGGGACGCCCGCGCTTGCATTGGACTTTTTCGCATGGCGCCCACAAAAACGTCATGAATTTGGTCCTCCCTCGGTTATAATTTCTGAGTTTTAGTGCTGTAGCCGGCTCCCCCGCGTTACCGTGCTGCCTGTGGCGAGTGCCAAGCAGGCAGGTCCGCCCACGGAAGCTGCATTTGGCATCCAACAAAAGCATCCTTGACCGTGGCTGTGAATCATTAGTTTAGGAGTGTCGATGGCGATTCAGAAGACGGAAAAAATCTGGCATAACGGGAAGTTAATCAACTGGGACGACGCCCAAATCCATGTAATGTCGCACGTGGTGAACTACGGCTCGTCGGTGTTTGAGGGGATACGTTGTTACGCGCTGCCCACTGGCCCGGCGATTTTCCGGGCGCATGAGCATATGGGGCGCCTGCTGGATTCGGCCAAGATCTATCGCATCGACGTGGAATATACGCGCGAAGAACTGGTCTTCGCTCTCACCGAATTGATCCGGACGAACGGGGTGTGGCCCTGCTACCTACGGCCCATCATCCTGCGCGGCTACGGCGAGGCAGGGGTGAACCCGTTCAACTCGCCCACCGAGGTTTATGTCTGCAATTACCCGTGGGGCAAATATCTCGGCTCGGACGCCGAGCAAGGGGTTGATGTCTGTGTCTCGTCATGGACTCGCATCGCTCCCAACACATTGCCGGCCATGGCGAAGTCGGGCGCGAACTACATGAATTCGCAGCTCATCAAGATGGAAGCGATTATCAACGGCTACGTCGAAGGCATTGCGCTCGACGAGAATGGCTATGTCAGCGAGGGCTCGGGGGAAAACGTATTCGTGGTGCGCAATGGCGTGCTGCAAACCGCGCCTCTGGGCAACTCGGTTCTGCCGGGAATTACCCGCAATTCGGTGATGACGATTGCTCAGGAGTTGGGGATCCCGATCTCGGAACAGGGCATCCCGCGCGAATTGCTTTACATTGCGGATGAAGTCTTCTTCACCGGGACGGCGGCGGAGATCACACCTGTCCGGTCGGTGGATAAGATCAGCGTTGGCAAAGGTGTTTGCGGGCCGATTACCAAAGCGCTGCAGCATGAGTTCTTCGGGATCGTCCGGGGCGAGAAGGAAGACAAGTTCAACTGGTTGACTCCGGTGAGCGTGAACAGCAAGCATCCGGTCAGCGTGTAAGCCAGTTGTTGGAGTTTGCGCTCGGGGCGCCTTCTTCTGGCGCCCCGTTCGTGTATGCTCGGAACCACACATACAAGGAGGAATGTCATGACAGCTTCACATCAGGGTCCCAGCCCTGAATTTGCTACCACCTACCGCGACATGATGCTGGACGGCCTACAGCGCGAAATGCAGACGACCAAGAAAGTGATTGCCGCAATCCCCGACACCCGCCGCGACTACAAGCCTGACCCCAAGGCCAGAAACGCCTGGGACCTGGCTTGGCATCTGGTCACCGTCGACGTGCAGTTTCTTGAGGAAATTGCCGAAGGCAAGTTCAACATGGAGCCACGTTACAAGGACGAACCAACCACCGTGGCCGAAATGGTCACGTGGTATGACAAGCATTTCACCCAGTCCATCGAAAAGGTCCGGGGGATGAGCGGGGAGCAACTGGTGCAGATCCTGGACTTCTATGGCGCATTCAAGCTGCCGGCTTTTGCCTACATTGGCTTCGTGAACAATCACAGCATCCATCACCGCGGCGAACTGGTTACGTACCTGCGGCCCATGGGATCGAAAGTGCCGTCGGTGTACGGCCCCAGCGCGGATGAGGAATGGAAAGCCGCGTAAGGCGGCGGCCTAAGAGGCGATCATTTTCCCCAGGATTTCCTTCAGAAGCTTGGCGCAGACGGTTGCGGTAAGCCGCGACACATCTTGCGTGGGGTTGTACTCCACCAGGTCTGCGCCCACAATTTCCCCTGTGATCGCGTGAATGTGAGAGATCGCCTCGCGCACCGACATTCCTCCGGGCTCGCGGTGGGAGACGCCCGGGGCGAAGGCGGGATCGAGCGCATCGACGTCGAATGAAATGTACACCGGCCCGGACAGCTTGAGTTTGTCCAACGCCGGCAGATCCTTCATCTCGACGACTTCAACCTTGAAGCGCGCCGCCTGCTGCCGTTGATGCCCGTTCATCGTCCGAATACCGAGTTGGATCAGGCGCTTGGCGCGTCCTTCTTCCATGATGCGGGCGAAGGGACAGGCATGGGAAAAGCGGTTGCCATAGAGTTCGTCGTAGAGGTCGGGATGGGCGTCGAAATGCACGATGGTGAGATCGGAAAAATGCCTGGAGAACGCGCGGATGATGGGATAGGTGATGGAGTGATCTCCGCCAAGGGCGAGGGGACGCTGGCCCTTGTCGAGCAATTCGGCAAGGCTGCTCTCGATTGCCTGGAAGGCGGTACGAGGGTCAGGAAGCGGCAGATCGAGGACATCCCGCCGAATGCCGGGCACTCCCAAGTCGATTCCGGTTTCCGTCCACAAGTTCGAGGCCTTGGAACGGAACGCCTCTCGAATCAGAGGCGGCGCGGCTGCGGCTCCAGGCAAAAAAGACGAATTGGCGTCCAAGGGGATGCCGATCAGGCTGGGCGTCCGTGGCGCGGATGTTGCGGGGTGTTGGGGCGGCATTTGTCTCCTGTCTACAGCGGTGTTCCCAAGAATCTTGCGGGTGGAAGCGAAGTTCAGCGCTGAGTCGCGCGAGAATCGCCCGCATCCATTATTCTAGTAGTACGCCTATGGCATCCCGAGCAAAAAATGCAAGCCGTACTTCTTCTGCCGCGCTGCTCGATGCTCCCAACCCAGAGCGCGAGCGGGTCTATGATGCGTTCCGTCGTTGGGGTTACCTGGAGGCCGATCTCGATCCTTTGGGCTTTTTTCGACCGGCTCCTCATCCGGAGTTGCGGTTGCAGGGTGAGCTGGCCGACGAGGCTCGCCGCATCTACTGCGG
This sequence comes from uncultured Acidobacteriota bacterium, assembly GCA_963715675.1. Taxonomy (GTDB): domain Bacteria; phylum Acidobacteriota; class Terriglobia; order Terriglobales; family Acidobacteriaceae; genus DASVWZ01. The sequence continues at coordinate 3,544,007 of OY970265.1, read as the reverse complement.
GACCCTGGGCGCAGAGTTTATGCACATTCCTGATCCGGAACGGCGGCGCTGGATCCAGGACCGGATGGAAGGCCCGCAGGAGTCGGTGGACCAGCAATCCGCGCTGGAGCAGTTGATCCGGGCAAAATTGTTTGAGCAGGTTTTGCAGCAGCGCTACCTCGGCACCAAGCGGTTTTCCCTGGAAGGCGTGACCGCGCTCATCCCGCTGGTGGACGAGATCCTGGAAGTGGCCGGGCGGCTAGGTGCAATTGAACTGGTGATGGGCATGAGCCACCGCGGCCGGCTGAACGTGCTGGTGCATGTAGCAAAACGTGCGTTGGAAGAGGTATTCGCGGAATTTGAAGACGTCGATCCGCGCAGCGTGCTGGGCAGCGGCGATGTGAAGTATCACATGGGCGCTACCGGCGAGTACGTTACCCGCACCGGATCGAAGATCCATATTCACCTGGTCTCGAACCCCAGCCATCTGGAAGCGGTCGATCCGGTTACCGAGGGACGAACTCGCGCCAAACATGACCGCGCCGGCGAAGGCGGACGGGAAAAGTATCTGCCGCTGCTGGTGCACGGCGATTCGGCGTTCGCGGGGCAGGGAATTGTGGCGGAAACGCTGAATTATGCCGACCTGCCCGGCTATACGGTGGGCGGGACCATCCACATCATCGCCAACAATCTGATCGGATTCACCACGGTGCCACGGGAGGAGCATTCCTCGCGGTTTTCGGCGCAGCTTGCGCGCCGTCAGTCGATCCCCATTTTCCACGTGAATGGCGAAGATGTGGATGCGGTGTTGCGCGCTGGGCGCCTGGCAGCGGAGTACCGCTACAAGTTTTGGAGCGATGTGGTGGTCGACCTGATCGGATTCCGCCGCTATGGGCACAGTGAAGTGGATGATCCCACCATCACGCAGCCGCTGTTGTACCGGGAGATCAAGGAACATCCGCCGTTGTATGAGATTTATGCCGACGATATCGGGGTGGAAGGGATTGAGGCACAGGTAACGGCAATCCGTGCGGAACTGGAGACGGCGCAGTCGAACGCCGGACGGATCACCAAGAAGCCTACGCTGCGCGAACTGCCGAAGTATTGGGACCAGTACTTTGGCGGACGCCACAAGCCGGAATACGAAGTCCCGACGGGGGTTGCACCTGACGAACTGCGGGAGATCGCAGAGCGTCTGACCACCTATCCCGCGGGATTTCACATTCATCCCAAGGTGAAGAAGTTGCTTGAGCAGCGCGCTGAGATGGGTGCTGGCAACCGCGCAGTCGACTATGGAATGGCGGAAGCGCTGGCGCTAGGCAGCCTGGTGAAGGCGGGAGTTCCGGTGCGGCTCAGCGGGCAAGACAGCCGCCGCGGCACGTTCAATCAGCGGCATTCGGCGCTGATTGACGTGGAAGACGAACAGGAGTACATGCCGTTGAGCAATATTTCTTCCGATCAGGGGCGCTGCGAGATCTACAACTCGACACTCTCGGAAGCGGGAGTGCTGGGCTTCGAGTATGGCTACAGCCGTGATTATCCCGAAGCGCTGGTGATGTGGGAGGCGCAGTTCGGAGACTTTGCCAACGTCGCGCAAGCGGTCATTGACCAGTTCGTTTGTGCCGGAGAAGACAAGTGGAACCTGCTTTCCGGTTTGGTGCTGCTGTTGCCGCACGGCTATGAAGGCCAGGGACCGGAACATTCCAGCGCCCGCATCGAGCGTTTCCTGCAGTTGGCGGCGCGGGACAACATCCAGATCTGCCAGCCTTCCAATGCGGGACAATATTTCCATCTTCTCCGTAGGCAAGCCCTACGGCACTGGCGCAAGCCGCTGATCGTGTTTACCCCGAAGAGCATGCTGCGGCATCCCGATGCCTGTTCGCCTATCGAGGACCTGACGCACCAGCGGTTCAGGAACGTGTTTCCGGACACCGATGTGCAGGATGCCAAGCGGGTCTTGCTCTGCACCGGGAAAATCGGTCACGAGTTGCGCGAAGAGCGCAAACGCCGCAAAGATGACTCGACCGCCATCGTATTTGTGGAACAGCTGTACCCGTTTCCCGAGACTGAGTTGTCGGCGGAGATCGAGCGCCATGGCGGCGCGCGCGAGATCGTGTGGGTGCAGGAAGAGCCGTCTAACATGGGCGCCATGTTCTACATGATGCCTCGCCTGCGTCACCTCGCGGGAGAGCGGTCGGTGCTTTCAGTGAAACGCTCGGCTAGTGCTAGCCCGGCCACCGGTTCAGCCGGGGCACACGAAATGGAGCAGAAAACACTGCTGTCGCTGGCGTTTTCGGGTAAGGGAACTTAACAGAGGAACGGGCCGAGGACTTGTAGCGAGGCTCAGAACGATTTGCCGATTCTGCGCCAGGTCCTGGCATCGTAGGAAGCAAAAACATGAAACTCCGTGGTTTGATTATTGCGGCGGTTATACTGGCGGCGCTTAGCGGAGCGCTGTACTGGTCAAATCGGCATCCCTCGGAGCCGAAAGCCGAAACGTCCGGGGATGTGGATGCCATCCCCAAGCTTCTCTCAGTAAAGGAATCCGAGATCACGAGGTTCGATGTAAAGAGAAAAGATGGAATCCCGGTATCCCTGCAGCGCGACAACTCCGGCAAGTGGCAGATGACCGCTCCCAAGCCTTTGCCGGTCGACCAAAGCGCGGTTCAAAGCCTGCTGGGGACGTTCTCCTCATTCGACGCCCTGCGTCTGGTGGAGGACAAGGCCGGCGATTTGAAGCAATATGGATTGGATTCTCCGGCGCTGGAAGTCGATCTCACAGGAAAAAACCGCCAAAGCTGGCGGCTGCTTCTCGGGGACCCGGCGCCCACGGTGAATGCGATCTATGCCAAACTCAGCGACGATCCGCGAGTCTTCACCATTCCGAGCTACCAAAGGACGAGCATCGACAAAACGCCCAACGACCTCCGCGACAAGCGGTTGCTGACGGCGGATCCGGACAAGATCAGCCAGGTCGACCTCGTGCGCAAGAAAGGTGAAATCGCCTTCGGTCGCAGCAGAGACACATGGCAAATCTTGAAGCCGGAGCCGGCTCGCAGCGACGACAATGAAATCGACCAACTGGTTCGAAGCCTGGCCCAAGCCCAGATGGACCTGAGCGGATCGGGCGCCGATGAAGCGAAATCGGCTGCGGCGTTCGCCAGCGGCTTTGCGCTGGTTACGGCCAAGGTCACTGACGCTTCCGGCACTCAGCAGCTGGAAATTCGCAAGAACAAGGATGACTATTACGCGAAGTCCAGCGTGGTAGCCGGAGTTTACAAGATTTCCGGGGACTTGCCGAAGTCGCTCGATAAGAATGTGGACGATTTCCGCAACAAGAAGCTGTTCGACTTCGGTTACAACGACCCCGACAAGATTGAGATTCACAGCGGTGGGAAGGCGTATTTCCTTACCAAGGGGGGAGAAGACTGGTGGTCGGGCGATGGCAAGAAGCTGGATACCGATGGGGCGGAGGCGGTGTTGTCCGACGTTCGCGAGCTTGCGGCCACGAAGTTTGTGGCTTCCGGATTTACGTCTCCAGTGGTGGAGATCACCGTCACCTCCGACAGAGGCAAGCGGGTTGAGGAAGTTCTGATTGCGAAATCCGGCGAGGACTACGTAGCCATGCGAAAGGGAGAGCCGGCGCTCTACCAGGTGGATGACAAAGCCATCAAAGATCTGCAGAAGGCAGCAGAAGATCTGAAGCCGGCGGCTGCGCCCAGCGCGTCAAAGTAGAGGCCCCTGGAAAGATCACTCCATGGTCCAGCACATTGGCATAGTTGCCTGTTCCGCCGAAGGCGCGGCTCTTTGCTATCGGACCATCTGCATCGAAGGCGCACAGTTCCTTAGCCCGCACGCTCACCCCGAGGTGTCGATGCAGACGTATTCATTTGCCGACTACATGAACTGCATCTACCGCGGCGACTGGCAGGGCGTGGCGGATCTAATGCTCTCCTCCGCGGGTAAGCTCGCGAGAGTCGGCGCCGATTTTCTCATCTGCCCCGACAACACGATTCACCAGGCACTTCCCTTGGTCGAACCGCGGTCCCCTCTGCCCTGGCTGCACATTGCCGAGGTAGTGGCCGTTGAGGCTGTGCAGCGCGGCTTCCGTTGTCTTGGAATAAGCGGAACCCGTTGGCTGGTCGAAAGCGAGGTTTATCCGGAAAAGCTTATAGAGCACGGACTGAAGTACATGCGTCCCAATCCGGCCGAGCGCGAAGCAATCAACCGCATCATCATGGAGGAGCTGGTTTGCAGCGTATTCAAGCCCGAAACGCAGGATTACTTTCAGAGGGTGTTTGGGCGGATGAAAGAAGCGGGCTGCGACGCCGTCGTCCTGGGCTGCACCGAGATTCCATTGATCATGAACGATTCCAATTCTCCGCTGCCGACGCTCGATTCGACGCGCTTGCTGGCACGGGCAGCGCTTCGCCGAGCGGTGGGGCACGCGCCAGCCTGACTTTGCGCCGATTAGTCTGACTCGATCCAAACGGTTTTGATGTTGGCGAATTCGCGGATGCCGAAAGGCCCGAGTTCACGGCCATGTCCGGACTGCTTTACTCCGCCGAAAGGAAGCCTCGGGTCGGAACTCACCATCTTGTTGATGAAGACCATTCCGCTTTCCAGTTCATTGATCAAGCGCTCTCGCTCGGCGGCGTCGTTCGTCCAGGCACTAGCGCCCAGGCCGAAGCGGCTGTCGTTGGCGACCCGGATTGCTTCGTCCAGGTCCTTCACTATGAACAGGCTGGCTACTGGGCCAAACAACTCCTCGCGATAGGCCGGCGAACTCTCGGGAATATCGGTGAGAACGGTGGGCGCGTAGAAGAATCCGGGCCCGGGCAGCGGCTTTCCGCCGGTCAGTACGCGCGCACCAGCCTTGATCGTTTTCTGTACATCGCGATCGAGATCGGCAACGCCATCGGCGGTGGCCAAGGGGCCGAGCTCAGTTTTTCCGTCGAACGGATCTCCCACTTTCAGCGATTCCATTTTATGCACGAATTTTTCGGTGAAGGCCTTGGCGATTGGCTCTGCCACGATGAATCGTTTGGCTGCGATGCAGGATTGGCCGTTATTGAAGATCCTCGCCTTCACGGCGGTTGCAACTGCTTCATCGAGATTCGCGCTGGGCATCACGATGAAGGGATCGCTGCCGCCGAGTTCCAGCACAACTTTCTTGATTCTCTGGGCGGCGCCGATTCCGACTTTCACGCCGGCTTGCTCGCTGCCGGTCAGGGTAGCCGCGACCACCCGGGGATCGTTCAATATCCCGTCGACCTTATCGGCGCCGATGAGAAGAGTTTGAAACGCTCCCGCGGGGAAACCGGCTCTGCGGAAGACGTCTTCCACCGCCAGAGCGCATTGCGGAACATTCGAAGCGTGTTTCAGCAGACCGACATTTCCCGCCATGAGAGCGGGCGCGGCAAACCTTACCACTTGCCAAAAAGGAAAATTCCAGGGCATGACGGCGAGAATCGGGCCGATGGGCTGGTAGCGGACGAAGCTTCGCTTCGCCGATGTTTCCACGACCTCATCGGCCAGAAAGCGCTCCGCATTCTCCGCGTAATACCGGCACGCCGTGCCACACTTCGCCGCCTCATCGACCGCGGCGCGAAATGATTTCCCCATCTCGATGGTCATCTTGCGGGCGTGGGATTCTTTTTCCGACTCGAAAAGGTCGGCAGCCTTGAGCATCATGCGGGCACGCTCGGCAAACGGCATTTTGCGGTACGTGGAGAAAGTCTTCCAGGCAAGCTCCAGCATCTGGTCCAGTTGCTCAGTGGAGAGCGGTTCAAACTTCTTTTCGAGCTTGCCGTTAGCTGGATTGATGGTTGCGATCGCCATTTATGCAAAGACCTCCGTGTGAGATCGAAATCAGCGCGAGCAGCCTTTACTTGTCGTAATGCAGCAGTGAATAGACGTCGTAGCCTTTCAGCTTCTCACGGCCTTTCAGGAAGTCGAGTTCCACGACGAATCCCAAGCCGATGATCTCGGCGCCCAAGGTCCCTGCCAGTTTCGTGGTGGCTTCGGCGGTGCCGCCGGTGGCCAGAAGATCGTCAACAATGATCACGCGCTGTCCGCGCTGAATGGCATCTTTGTGCACTTCGAGCGTGTTGGTGCCATATTCCAGCGCGTAGTCGTACTTCGCGGTGGCGGCTGGAAGCTTGCCGGGCTTGCGCACGGGGACAAAGCCGGCATTCAGACGGTAAGCCAACGCCGGGCCGAAAATAAATCCGCGCGCCTCCATGCCCAGCACGAGATCAATGTCCCGATCGAGGTAGTGCTCGGCGAGAGCGTCGATCAAGAGTGCGAATCCGCGATTGTCTTTCAGCAGGGTAGTAATGTCGTAAAACAAGATTCCCTTCTTGGGGAAATCGGGAACTTCGCGGATGAGTTTCTTGAGCGGCTCGCAATTGATATTGTTCGGCCTAACGGGCGCTGCGTTCATTTACCAGGCTCCTTCAATACGAAAGGTGGTCAAACCGGAAACGGGTTCAGCATCGAATTCCTCCACATGGTCGACGCGGGCGGCACGCGGGCCTTCCCGCAGACGAGATCGCAATCCCGCAAGTTGATCGCGAGTGCCCATGGCCAGCACTTCCACGCTGCTGTCGGCGTTATTGCGCACCCATCCGGCGAGGCCGAGGATGTGCGCCTCGCGTTCGACGAACCAGCGGAAACCGACGCCCTGCACGCGTCCGCGTACCAGAAAACGGCGGGCGGTTTGTTCAGCGGAAATCATGGGCTGCGAAGAAGTCAAAAGTCAGAATCGCGAAGTGAGAATGAAGAAGCTGAAACTCGATTACTTCTGCATTCTGACTTCTACCTTCTGCATTCCTTTTACGCTCTCGACAGATACACGCCCTCTGCCGTATCTACCTTGATCTTCTCGCCTTCGTTGATGAACGGCGGAACCTGCACAACCAGCCCAGTCTCGGTCTTGGCCGGCTTGGTGACGTTGGAAGCAGTAGCACTCTTCAGTCCCGGCTCGGTCTGCAGCACCGTCAGGATAACAGTCTGCGGCAGTTCGATTCCCACCGCTTTGCCATCGAAGAATTCGACCTTGATTTGCAGGTTCGGAATCAGGTAATCGACGGCGTCGCCCAGAATCTCGCGGGTCAGGTGAGTCTGCTCGTAGTTCGTCGTATCCATAAAGTAGTAGCTGTCGCCGTCGGCGTAGAGGAATTCCATGTCCTGCTCATCGACCTGGATTTTTTCGATGGGGTCGGGCGAGCGGAACCGGTGCTCGAACATGGCTCCGGTGCGCAGGTTGCGCAGTTTCGCCTGGATGAAGGCGCGCAAGTTGCCGGGCGTGCGGTGCTCCACGCTGAACACCGAATGCAGGTCGTTGTTGTGCTTGATGATCATGCCCGGACGAAGCTGGGTGGCTGGAATCGACATTGCGGAATGAATCTCCTTTTGATTGCGGGTAGCCGGCGGAAGCAGGCGAACCTCAGGCGCCGCCGCACACAAGGCTCAAAGGTAGTATTTTACAGGACTTGGGGAAGTTGTGGGAAGTTTGGCGGGGGTTCGGTGCAAAGGTAAGCCTAGAAAAACCATTTAGACGATAAAGGAGGGGAAGGGACACGAAGGCTGTAGTCCAGATGGCTTTCCCGGTGAATGGAATTTGGGGTTCACCCCTCGGCTGGGCAGGCTACAATACACAAAAGCGCATCCAAACGGCAATGCTAAACCAAGAGAGGTGTCTTTATGCTGGAAGGGAAATATGAGGCTTCCGAGCAGGGAAGCAGCGTGGGAACTGCAATTACGTTTCTGTTGATCGGGCTGGGAGCGGGAACGCTGATCGGGTTGCTCTGTGCCCCGAAAAGCGGAAAGAGTTTGAGAAAAGATCTGCGCCGCCATTACGAAGATGTCCGCGACAACCTGGGGGATTGGGCGGAGGACATCAAGGGAGATGTCAAGCAAGCCGCGCAAGGCGCGGTGGATCGCGGGGCCGATCTGGCGGATGAATTACGCGAACGGGTTTCGCCCTTGATCCGGGACATCCGCCGCTAGAGCGAATTCGCAGTCGGTTGTGACCTTACCAGGCCGCCGCGCTTCGCCCGGTCCGGACAGCCGAGGGCGGCTGTCCCTACGTTGTTCATCGGAACAGCGCCGTAAAGAAGCCTTTGATCTTGCCCATAACTCCGTGGCGCGCCGGCTTCGGCTGCATCTGGACCGGCGGGAGAGTTGCGGTTGCGAGGGACGCGGGGCGCGGCGAATGCAGGGGCAGAAGCTCGACTTCGCGGATGGGAGGCGGGTCCGGGGGTGGCGGGTCACTGGCCCGAAACACGAATGGCGCCTCGACTTGCACGTGCAGCTCGTTGGGCTTGGTCGGTGGCAATGGAGCGGTCTCCGGTGAAGTTGCCGCCAGGGGTCGAGTATTCGCCGCAGGCGCCGCGGGCAGAGTTCCCAGCGGTTGCCGCTCAGCAGCCAGATTTACAGGTGAAGACATCCTGCTTTCTGTTGCGGGTGGCGGAACGGTGGCGGCTCGCATCACCGGAATCGCCGGAGGCGCGCAGCCGCACTCGGCCGGCAGAACCGTGTCCACACGGTTGATCCGTCCCGAGCGAAATACTACCTGTTCAGTCGGTTTGACCTGATACGTTCCATCCCCCAGCAACTCGGAAACTATGACCGACGCGGTATTGCCGGGCAGGGCGCGAACGCAGGTGTTTCCCCGCGAGTCGGCGCTGACTGCGTAGTGAAACTGGCCGGGGCCGGGTAGTTGAATGCGGAAGTCCGGAGTGAGGATCGAGTCGGCCGAAGCGTCGAGATAGTAGTGCGCCTCCAGGGCCCCGGTACTCATTCCCAACATCAAAGCATGGCCGCTTTGTGACGCGGTCACCGATACCGTCGTGCCCGGGCAAACCCGCACTTCGCCACCGCGTCCCAGGCGCAGGATTGCGGTGTCGGACCCCGCCGTCACCGACGACCCCGGCGGAATCTTGCTCCCGGCGAGCACCACCCCGCCACTCGACCCGGTATTCAGCGGAACTGCCGCAGGCTCAACGCCTGGGCTGAACGAAGGAACGGAGGGCGGCGTGGATGCTGCCTGGGCCACGGTGCGCATTCGCACCATCAAGCGATTTCCCGCAGCATCCCAGCTGGAATCCACTGGGGCTGCCAGATCCACGACAATTCGTGCGACCGGCGATGGAGTGGTGCGGTACTGGCTGACCCGCACTCCCTTGACCTGGTCATTATGGAAGTCGATTCGCGGGCGGTTCCCGGACAGCACCGCACTTGGCAGATCAATGACCAGGCGCCGTGGATTCTCCAGCTTGCTGATCGAAGGCGCCAGAGGCCGGCTGGCGAGAATCTCAATCGCGGGGCCGTCCCATGCCGAGATCATTCGCACCGATTGGACGGAGGCGACCTCCGTGCTGGCCAGAAGTTGCGGCGCAGATTGAGCCTCGGCCAGAGGTAGCGCCAGCCATAGCAGCGTAATCGCTGCGGCTCGCACGCGGATAGGCAACGCAGACATGTTTCCTGGGGTGTTCTCTAGAAGAACGATATCATCCGCAGAACGTGCAGGAAAGTATTGCACTGGGCGCGAGAGCGAGTGTCCGGGAGAAATAACCAGGTGCGCAGACGCATGGGTTTATGGTTCGGAAAGGAACTCGTATTCGTCGATGATGGCCGCGACCGCGACTTTGCCCTCGGACGCGCCGGGATCGACCCGAACCACCTTGCCTTTGCAGCGCACCCGGATGCTTTCAGTGAGAGTGATCTCGGGCGGGAGGGTCAAGGTGAACTCGATCGCGGCGCCGGCCTCGATGGCCGACTCCAGGTAGAAGCAGATGCCGCGGGCGCTGACATCCCGCGTCTGCGCCGATTTCTCCTGATCGCCGTTCTCGGTGTAGCTGACAGAAAGCGGCAGCCGCAACGCAAAGCGGCGCGTCGAACGCTTTTCCTGCTGGGACTCGGCCATAGGTTCTCCGTTGAGCCTGTAGCATTACGCGTTGCAGCGAGCCTGTCAAGCCGTAGTTTGCGGGGACAGGCCAGTTCCACGATGGAACAGAAAGAACCAATGAACCATAAAGGACCCCGAAGTCGCACGAAGGCTCCGCTTCCAGTGACTTCCTTGGCGTGCCTTACCGAGGTTTGTGGGGCGAACTTTGCGGTAATCTGTCTGTTAGGCAGCTTCTATGGTTTTCGTCCTGGATAACTACGACTCCTTCACCTATAACCTCGTCCAGTACATGGGGGAACTGGGTGCGGAGGTGTGGGTCCGCCGGAACGATCAGGTGACTGTGGCCGAGGTGGAGGCGATGCGGCCGGAGCGGATTGTGGTTTCGCCGGGGCCGTGCACGCCGGGTGAGGCGGGCATCAGCGTTGAGTTGATCCGGCACTTTGCGAACAAGGTTCCGATCCTGGGGGTTTGCCTGGGGCATCAGGCGATTGGCGAGGCTTTCGGCGGGGCCGTGGTGCGAGCGCCTCATCTGATGCACGGCAAGACCAGCGAAGTGCGGCACGATGGCAAGACGATCTTTGCCAAGCTGACCAGCCCAATGACGGCGACGCGATATCACTCGTTGATTGTCCGCGCGGGCGACTTACCGTCCCAACTGGAAGTGAGCGCCTGGACGACTGAGCCAGACGGCTCGCGGACTATCATGGGCTTGCGGCACAAGAAATTTCCAGTCGAAGGTGTGCAGTTTCATCCGGAGAGCGTTCTGACCGACCAAGGCAAGAAGCTGGTGGCGAATTTCTTGCGGCTTGAATAACTGGTATACCCCCTCCCCCTGGGTCTAGTGGAATCATCAGGCTACGGAGGTAACAACCGACTTGACACACATGTGCGCTTGGTGTAGTATTGGGTTATGAACGAACCCAAGACACTTCAGCAAGCCATCGTTTACTTCTCCGATCCTGAACGTGCTTTCGCCTATGCGATTAAGTTCCGCTGGCCTGACGGCAAGATCACCTGCCCGCGCTGCGGCAGCGAAAAGAACTCGTTCGTCAAGACGCGTAAGCTGTGGTTCTGCTACGGCTGCAAGAGGCAGTTCACGCTCAAAGTCAAGACGATCTTTGAGGACTCGCCGCTTGGGTTGGATAAGTGGATGGCGGCATTTTGGATGCTGGCGAACTGTAAGAACGGAATCAGTAGTTACGAACTGGCGAAGGCTCTTGGGATTCACCAAGGTTCGGCATGGTTTATGCTCCAGCGCATCCGCGAAGTGATGAAGGTTCGCAGTTTCGGCGGCAAGATCGGCGGCGAAGGTAGCGAAATCGAAGTTGACGAAACCTTTGTCGGCGGACGCGCACAGAACATGCACAAGGACAAGCGCATCAAGGCCGAAGGCAGAGGCCCATACAAGAACAAGACGATTGTTCACGGAATACTTGACCGTGATCTCCGGCAGGTTCGTACTACCGTGGTCCCTAACGTGGCCCGCGAAACCTTGCAGGACGCGATTCTCAAGAACGTGAAGTTTGGGAGCACCGTGTACACAGATAACGCAGTGGCCTATGACAACGGGTTGCAGCGGCGATTCGTGCATGACGTTGTGAACAAGACCGAAGCCTATGTGCGCGGGCGAGTCCATGTGAACGGCATGGAAAACTTTTGGTCGCTTCTTAAGCGATCCCTGAAGGGAACCTACGTTGCTGTTGAACCGTTTCATCTCTCTCGCTACGTTGACGAACAAGCATTCAGATACAACCACCGCAAAGACGGTGACCGCAAGTTAACCGATGCTGACCGCTTCGCCGCTGTCATGTCCCAAGTCCTCGGTCACCGTCTCACCTATGCCGATCTGACGGGCAAGAGTGACTCGCCACATCACGAAACGACAGGGACGGGGCAGACGGCACAAGCCTAGTCCTTGTCCGACCGCTTGGGTTTCCGTGAAGAAGCAGGCTTAGCTTGCTTCTTCTTTTTCTCCACCAGAACCTGTAAAATCGCGGTCGCGAACTCTTTGAAGTTCGCTAGTGCTTTCGGGCCCTCGACGTATTCACGTTGCTTCATATGGACTGAGTGTAATCGCATGATGGCAGAATCAGATTCAAATTCTATACCTCCAAATCAAGAATCCATTGACGGCATAACCCCACAAGCAAAGGCCGACCAAAAAAGCGGCCAACCCCAAGTTGAGTCTCCTCTCGGTTCTGACATTAAGCCATCCCCAGACCATAAGGGGAATACCGAACATTGCCGACCAGATCAAACGCCAACTGGGAAACATATTCTTGAAGTGTTGGCGGCTGGGATACTCGCTTGCTACACATTCGCCGCCTTCCAGCAATTGGGTGTAATGAGCGACCAACTTGGGCAGATGCAAGCTAGTGGCAAGCAAACCGATCGGCTTCTTTGTTTGTATCAACAACAGTTGACGGAATTGCAAAAACAGTCTACGGAGACGCACAATTTGGCCGTCGCTGCCGACACACAAGCTAAGGCTGCTAAGGTGCAATCCGACAACACTGTAAAACTCGCCAACGCTGCTTCCAATCAGGTTGCAAAACTTCAAGCTGGCGTTGACCAAACGTCCAGGCTGGCGGTTGCAGCCGAAGGGGCCAACACAAGCGCCGCTAGGGCGTTGGAAGCTCAACTGCGCCCCTGGCTTGGCATTGTCGGAGAACCTGAGGATGCCAAAGAAGGGGATTTTCTGAAAGGCGTCGATCCGCCAACGCATGAAATCACGTTCAATCTGAGGTTTAAGAACTACGGACAATCTCCCGCCATGAGAGTAACGGTAAACAGTATGGCGACCTTCAAAAGCACGGTAGACGTTGATAAGGCTGTCTGTGATGGTGCCAATAAGCAAGCCTTGGCAGAACCCCATTTTCTGGCTTTCAACACGATCTTCCCTAGTTCTGAAAAACCTATTCCCGTATCCGGCATTACCCCGATGTACCGCATAGTAGTTGTCTGTACTGCTTACAGAGGGAGCGATGCTGCATTGCCGCCATATAACACGTGGATCGCATATGAATACCTTCGACATCCCAACCCTGAGGGGAAGACGATTTACGACTTCAAGGTCTTGGATTACGAGGCAAAATAACCCTAGGAGCTTGTTGAAAATTTCCTTCACGCAGCGTGTGGATCATTCTAAGAAGCGCACGCTCAGACTGATTTTTGTTGTTGCTGCTTCCGATCCGAGGCTCGTCTGGCAACCGAAGGTCGCGTCCCTTGCTTCTTCATGCGCTCTGCGCCCGCAGTTTCGGAATACGGATCAGGTTGAAGGCCGCGCAGCTGAACACGAACAACCAATCCACCTTCGCCAGTCCGCGGAGTTTCACCTTCTTCAGGGGGCCGATCTGCTTCAGCCATCCAAACGGCTTCTCCACCAACCAGCGCTTGCTTAAACTGATCGCGTATCCCGGATGCCGGCTCGTCCGTTGGTCGATTGCGCCGTGCTGTCGGCGGGCCACGTGCGGCGTCACGCCCAACTCGCGCACCGTGCTGACGAAGTCGCGCGTGTCATAGGCTTTGTCGGCTCCGGTCGTGATCCGACCGCTTCGCTTCCGGGTCAACTCGTACAACATTAATAAAGCCGCATCGCGCTCCGCCCTGCCATCGGCCTGCGTGGTCATGGCCGCCGCGATCAACCCGTTCCGGTTCTCCACCAAGGTGTGGCCCAGATAACTCAGCTTGGCTTCCTGCCCCGCCGACTTCTTATAGAGTCGTGCTTCCGGGTCCGTGCTCGAAGCGTGCGTCTGGTTGCTCCGTGGCTCGCCGTGAAAATCTCCTCCGCTCCCGGACCCGCCGTCGTCCTTGCGGCGAAAGCTCTTGTGTCCCGCCCAAGCTTCGATCAGCGTGCCATCCACCGTGAAGTGTTCGTCCGACATCAGCCCCGACGCCTGCTCTTTTACATGGGCGAAAAACTTCTGCGCCAGATCCTGGTTCAACAGCCGCTCGCGATTCTTGCTGAATACCGCGTGGTTCCACACCGCGTCGTCGATCTCCAAGCCCACGAACCAGCGAAACAGCAAGTTGTAGTTGAGTTGCTCCATCAACAGCCGCTCGCTGCGTACCGAATAGAACACCTGCAGCAACAGCGCTCGCAGTAACCACTCCGGCGCAATCGACGGCCGCCCCCCCTGCGCGTACAGTCCGTCGAAATCTTTCGACATCCCGGCCAAGACCACATCCACCAGCTTCCTCACCCCGCGCAGCGGATGATCGGCTGGAATCCGATCCTCTAATGCCACATAACTGAACATCCCCGTTTGCCGTTGCTGATCGTCTCCTCGCATCCCTGCTTCTTACCACACCACCACCGAGGATGGGCAGTAGTTTTTCAACAACCTCCTCTAGAGTTACAAGCGCAAGGATGCGGAGGTGCACCGACACATATCCCCCGCACCGTTTGATGCTCCGTAACGCTGCCCTGTCAGTGGACAGTGTACAGATTGCACACATGTGCGTCAACGCGGTTAATACCGCTACGGACATTTTCCCGCTAAAATCCAGAGCCCATTGGGTTTAGGGGTAAAATCTGGATTCCTAAGGAGTTATGTACGTCACCTTTGCACTTCTTTGTAAGCTATAGGTTGAGGATGGCGGTTTGCGGGGATGGAGTCAAGGGAAAAGTGGAGCGTGGAGATTTTGCTGCTGATCGTGGCCGAACTGGCCCAGCCTTCGCAAAGGACGCGAAAGGCTCGGGGCACCCGCTGGAATTACTTGCAGCGTTCGCGCACGAGAGCGCGTACCGTTTCAGGGAGCCGGCCAGTCTGTCGCTGGGCTATCAGATCTTCGAGAAACGCAGATTTCGCCGAGGGCTCCTGGCGCATTATGGATTCGTAGGTACGCAAGGCGCCGTGCATGCCGGCGAGAAAAACCGCCTCCCAGTCTTTCGCTCGGGTTGGGTTTTCCAAAATGAAAGCACCTTCCGCGTAAGTGATCTGCCGGTAAAGGTCGCCGCCGTGCGGGTTCGGTTCGTGGTTCGGTGGATCGACCAGGTTGCAAGGACGAACCTCGATATCCGGAATTTCCTGCCACCACTGATCGAGCCATGCCCGCGCTGCCGAGGCGTCGAGTGAAAGTGGGTCGGTCTCAATGCGGTGTGTCAACTGCAGTGCGTAAGCGCGCTCCTCGGGTGTGGATGGCGGACGAGGGGTTACGTGTTCGCGCGCAACCAGAGTCCATCCCTGATAGGCGAAGTGTTGTCCGGCCTTTTGCTTCATGGCGGTGGGATGCTCCACGATCCATGTATTCGCCCGCGCGGTTGCCATTTCTCGCTGTGGCCCGGAAAGTTTTGCTTGCAAGGTTTGCAGCGCATTTTCACTTTCCGCGCCGCCCATCTTCGCGCCCACAGTGAACCACATGCATGCGGTCACCGGATCGCTGGCCACGCCTGTGCCGTCGCGGTAAATTTCGCCCAACCTCTGAATGGCCTCGTACACGCCGGCCTCGGCGGCCCGCTCGTAGTGCGCTAGGGCTTGCAGCGGATCGGCAGCGACCCCTTGTCCCGCTTCATACATTTCACCCAGAGCCTCATCCGCGGGAGGGTATTTCGCATCCGCTGCTTTTCGGAAAGACGCGATCGCTTGCGAGTAATCAGCAGCTCCCACATACCCGGCACGGTAGATGCGACCCAGTTCAAAGTTGGCGAACTCATCCCCCAGCTCCGCCGCTGCTCGATACAAATCAAACACCAGCTGCGGCTGCTGAGGAACGCCCTTTGGGTCGCTGAACATCTGCGCCAGAGTAGTCATGGAGGGCGTATGTCCCTGGGCGAGTGACTTGCTCAGCCACTTCAATGCTTCGTCGCGGTTCGGCGCAACCCCCACGCCTTGCGCGTAGATGCGGCCCAACGTCCACTCCGAGTGAGCAAAGCCTTGTTCCGCGGCACGGGTGTACCAGTAGCGCGCCTGTTCCAGATCCTGATCCACGCCCAATCCGTGCATGTAGTCGCCAGCGACGTTGTGCTGCGCAACCATGTGACCGTGCTGAGCGGCTTCCAGCGCCCACTTGAACGATTCCGCGCGGTCAACTGGCACTCCGCCCCAACCATCCTGATACACGTTGCTCAGCATGTACTGCAATTCAAGAACCCCTCGTTCGGCGGCCTTGCGCAGCCACGGGAGGCCTTTTTGAATGTCTTTGGGAACGCCGTGTCCGCCAGAGTAGGCCAGCCACAGCAGGATCTGCGACGGGAGATCGCCAGCTTGCGCCTTTTCGATTAAGGGAGGAATGTCCTGGGGTTGCAGGCGGGCTCCCCGAGATTCGTAGGACTCCTGCGCTACCGCGGAAACTGTAATGAGTAGCGTGAGTACCAGGAACCACCTAAAGATTATCCGGGTGGGCATGTCATTCTCTCCATGTCGGCGCCGCTGCCTCGGGCGGCCTCGACCGCCTTCAGCACGGCTCGTGCTTTGTTGACGCACTCCTGAAACTCTTTGATGGGGTCGGAGTCGGCGACGATGCCGGCGCCGGCCTGCAGATACGCCTTCTTGCCCTTCATCAGCATGGTGCGGATGGCGATGCAGGAGTCGAGATTGCCGGCAAAATCCGCGTAGAGCACCGAACCCCCGTAGACGCCTCGCCGGGTCGGTTCCAATGCCTCGATGATCTGCATGGCCCGCACTTTCGGTGCTCCGGTCAATGTGCCAGCGGGGAAGCATGCGGCGAATGCGTCTAACGCGTCGAAATCCTTGCGCAAGGTGGATTCGAGCGCGGACACGATGTGCATCACGTGCGAGTAGCGTTCGACGTACATCAGGTCGCGCACTTTGACCGAGCCGTATTCGCTGACGCGGCCCAGATCATTTCTTCCCAGGTCCACCAGCATGACGTGCTCGGCCCGTTCTTTTTCGTCGGCGAGCATGTTCTTTTCCAGTTGCTGGTCTTCGGCGGCGTCTTTTCCTCGCGGGTGAGTCCCGGCGATGGGCCGGTATTCCAGCTTGCGGCCACTCACGCGGACGAGCATTTCCGGGGACGATCCCAGCACGTGCGTGTCTCCCAGGCGCAGAAAGTACATGTAGGGTGAAGGATTCACGGTGCGCAGGGAGCGATAGATATCGAAAGGGGCAACCTGAGGAGTGAAGTCGAAGCGCTGGGAGAGCACGACCTGGAAAATGTCTCCGGCGGCAATGTACTGCTTGCAGCGCTCGACGGACTCGACGAACCGCCGGCGAGAGGTTCGGCTGCGGACGTCGAGCTTTTTCAGGGACGGGCGGGCGTGTTTCCATTGGTTCGGACGCAATCCGGCAGCGAGTTTTTTCTCCAGACGCTCGATATCGGCAACCGCCCGGGCATACGCTTTTCGGGGACTTTCGCGGGAGACGTCGGCGGTGGCGATGATGTCGATCTGGCGGCGGACGTGGTCGAAGGCCAGCACGCGGTCGAAAAACATCAGAAAACAATCCGCTAGTCGGAGATCGTCCTTGGCGTGGTTTCCAATGTTCTCCAATTGCCGAACGATGTCGTAGGAGCAATATCCGACAGCCCCGGCGGTGAACGGTGGAAGCCCGGCAACCGGAGCTGGACGGTGCTGCCGCAATAACTCTCGCAGGACCTGCAACACGCTGCCTTGCCGATTTTCCGAGGTCTTGCCCCGCTGTATGAAAACTTTGCCACCGGTAGCCCGGACCTGCATATAAGGCCGTGCCCCGAGGAAGGTATATCGCCCGACTTGCTCGCCCCGCTCAACTGATTCCAGCAGAAATGAGGAGGGCTCGTCCGCCGCGACGGCCAGAAACGCGGATACGGGCGTAAGCAGGTCGGCCATGACGGACTTGGCCACCGGAACCAGGGTGTACTGGCGGGCCAGGTCGGCGAATTCGCTGTAAACCGGACGCAGCATAAGGACCTTGGGCCTGCATTATAGGAGAAAGCCATAAAACAGGCGTATCTGACGTCAGCAAAACGGTCGGAAACCCCGCGGAACACGGTCTTTTGCCCGCTGGGGCATTACCTCCGTAACCTGTGGATGAATTGACTCTAAGCAGAATGCAGCGGAAGATGACCTATTAGCCGCAGGAGTGTCGCTGGAGAGCTATGCGTATCACTTTCTGGGGAGTTCGCGGATCAACACCCGCACCCCAGCCAGAAAACATGCGCTATGGAGGCAATACCTCGTGCGTGGAGGTGCGCCTGGGCGACGAGGTTTACATATTTGACTGCGGCACCGGGGTGCGGGTTTTAGGACACGCGCTGTGTCGCGAGTTCAAGCAGCACCCCATCGCGGCGCACATTTTTGTGTCGCACTTCCATTGGGACCACATTCAGGGACTGCCGTTTTTCACCCCGCTTTACAGCAACCCGGAAAGTCATTTCCAGTTCCACTGTTCGAGCCGGGTGCGCAATCTGAAGCAAGTGCTGGAAGATCAGATGGCCTCGCCGTACTTCCCAGTCGGCCTGGCCCAGATGCAGGCCCATCAGCATTTTTACGATCTGGATGAGGGCCGCCTGGACCTGGGCAGCATGACGGTGCAAACTTCCTGGCTCAACCATCCCCAGGGATGCATGGGGTTTCGCCTGGAAACCAAGGAAGGTGTGCTGGTATACGCTACCGACAACGAGCCCGGACATCCCTTGTTCGACCGGAATGTCCGCAAGCTGGCGGCGGGCGCCGATGTGCTGATCTACGACGCGCAATACCTGCCGGAAGAATATGAGGCGCGGCGCCGCGGCTGGGGACACAGTCACTGGCGGGAAGCGGTGAACGTGGTGATGGAAAGCGGCGCCAAAGAGCTGATTCTCTTCCACCATGATCCTGAGCACGACGATGAGTGCATTGACCGGGTGGTGAAAGAAGCCCGCAACTACTATCCGCTGGTGCGGGCGGCAGCCGAGGGGATGCAGATCGAGGTGGCAGCCCGGCGGGCGGCGGCCAAGTAACCCGACCTCTGGGTTTCTTCTGTGGGGCGTTGCGATTTCGTTTCCCTTCCTGCATTACAATGAACTTAGTTTTCCAGGTCTCCACCTCGAAAGGGTCGGCGGAGTGACGCAGTTTCTAGCACGGTGGCCGCAGCTGTCGGTGATTTCGGTCATCGACATTCTGCTGGTTGCAGTGATCATTTACGAGTTGCTGGCTCTGATCAAGGGCACTCGTGCGTCCCTGATGCTGGTCGGCGTGGTGACCCTGGCACTGGCGTTTTATTTGTCACGCCTGGCCGATCTGGCGGCGGTGCACTGGCTCATCGGCACGCTGCTGCCGTATGCGGCGTTCGCGCTGATTGTGGTTTTTGCTCCGGAGATCCGCCAGGCGCTGGCGCGCCTGGGACGCAGGATCACGCTGAGTCGCGCCTTGCCTTCCGCGGCCGAGGCTTATGACGACATCGTGCTTGCCGCCAATCTGTTTTGCCAGAACCAGACCGGCGCGTTGATCGTCATCGAGCGTGAGATCGGACTGCGGACCTACATTGAAAGCGGGGTTCCGCTGGACGCGCAGCTTTCCTACGATCTGCTGGCGACCATTTTCCGCCCCAGCGCACCCCTGCACGACGGCGCCGTGATCGTACAGAACGATCGCATCGCGGCGGCGGCTTGCTTTCTGCCATTGTCCATGAATCCGGTGCTCTCGACCCAACTCGGCACGCGTCACCGCGCGGGGATCGGGGTCACCGAGGAAACCGATGCGATTGCGGTGATCGTTTCCGAGGAAACGGGCACCATCAGCCTGGCCGTCGGGGGGAAGATCGAGCGCGATCTTACGGTGGATGAATTGCGGGACCGCATGGGCGCACTGCTGAGGCACTTTATGCCTCCCTCCACATTGCCGACGCCGATTAACAATGGCGAAGCAGCGTTGGAAGACGGCGGGACGGAATCCCCCGAGGTTTCCTTGCCCAGCCCCACCGATAACCGCTTCAACCAGGGAACGGACAGCTGACCATGGTCGACTTCTGGCGCGAACACGTGGTGCACAACTTCTGGCTGAAGGTGATGTCCCTGGCCCTGGCGGCGGGTTTGTGGGATGCGGTGGCTCACGACCGCATCGCGGAAATCGCGGTGGATGTGCCGATTGAATTCAACAGCATTCCGCAAAATCTGGAAATCAGCTCGGAGAATGTGCCCCGAGCCCAGATTCGGGTGCGTGGTCCGGAGCGGGTCATTCATCGCCTGCAACCCGCCGACATCTACGCAACCATTGATCTGGCAGGGCTCAAGCCGGGCGAGCGCACCTACGATCTCACGTCGCGAGAGGTGCACAAGCCCTCCGAACTCGAAGTGGTGCAGGTTCTGCCGAGCCAGTTTCACATTGCTTTTGATGTGCGGGAAACCCGGCAGGTCCCGATCCAGCCCCGGGTGGTTGGGGCTTTCGCCCAGGGATACCAGATTGCCCGCATCGTGGTCGAGCCCTCGCAGCTGGTAATCATCGGCCCAAAGAAACATGCAGACGCCGTCGATGCCGCCATCACGGATCCGATTGATGTGAGCGGGGCAATCAATCAGGTCTCGTTCGTGAGACACGCCTACGTTTCCGATTCACTCATCCAGGTGGCCACTCCTGATCCCGTGCGGATTACGGTTATCATGGAGAAGATTCCAACCCATGGCGACGGGACTTCAAACTAGGATGGCATCCAGTACCCGACAACTGTTCGGAACGGACGGCATTCGCGGAATTGCGGGCGAATTCCCCTTGACCTCGGAGGGCGCCTATATCATTGGTCGGGCGCTGGGTCACGACTTGATTCGCGGCCAAGCGGGGGCGCGGGTGGTGATTGGGCAAGACACGCGCAAGTCGAGCTCGTGGATTGCGGATCGGGTGGCGCAGGGATTGGCCTCCGGTGGCTGCCAGGTTCACAGCGCGGGCGTGATCATGACGCCGGGAGTGGCTTATCTCGCCCGTTCCCAAGACTTTGCGGCAGGCGTTGTGATCTCGGCCTCGCACAATCCATGGACGGACAACGGAATCAAGATCTTTTCCGGGGACGGGTACAAACTCCCTGACTCCCACGAACTGGCGATCGAGCAGGAAATTTTCGGACTGCTGCAGAATCCGGCATCTCATTCCGCCCGGCGGGAGGAGTCCGGGCCGAGTCTTCCCGGAGAAGCGCCCTTACGGAACGCTTACGTGGGATGGCTGGCCAGCAGCGTGAAGGCAGACCTTGGCCGCCTGCGCGTTTTGGTTGACTGTGCCAACGGAGCAGCCACCGCGGAGGCTCCGGAAGTTTTCCGTGCCTGCGGCGTTCAGGCATCGTTCGTGAGCGCGGCTCCCGACGGCAAGAATATCAACGAGAACTGCGGCGCGCTTCATCCGGAAGTTCTGGCTCGGGCGGTCGCTGATAGCCGGGGCAGGTATGACCTGGGAATCACGTTTGACGGCGACGCGGATCGCGCTTTGTTCAGCGACGCGAACGGCCGTGTGGTGAATGGCGATGGGACGCTGCTGCTGGCGGCGCGCGATATGCAATCCCGCGGCGTGCTTGCCGGCGCCACCGTGGTTGCAACGACAATGTCGAACATGGGACTGGAAATCGCGCTTCGCAAGTCGGGCATCCGCATGCTACGGGCAAATGTCGGCGACAAATACGTCCTGGAAGAAATGCAGAAGACCGGCGCCACGCTGGGCGGCGAGCAATCCGGGCACGTTATTTTTCGCGATGGCGATGCCACCACGGGCGATGGGCTGCTGACGTCGCTTCGCCTGATGGAAGTGATGGTCCGAAGCGGCAAGCCGCTGGCGGATTTGGTCGGCGATCTGAAGGTATTTCCCCAAGTCATCCGTAACATTCGGGTTCGCGAGAAGAAGCCATTTTCCGAGGTTGCCGAAATCCGGCGCGCCATCGACGCTGCGGAGCGCGAACTCGATGGCAACGGGCGTGTCGTCGTCCGGTACTCCGGTACAGAGGCTCTCGCCCGGGTCATGGTGGAAGCCGAGTCGGAAGAAAAAATGCGCGCGCTGGCGGAGAACATTGCCGACGCAATCCAAGACGCCTTGGGCGCATGATGGCGCGGGTTCATGATCCAGATTTTTCCCACCGACCGCCTCTTTGTTCTCACCGGCGCCGGAATCAGCGCGGAAAGCGGCATTCCGACGTTTCGCGGGGCGGGTGGACTCTGGCGGAACTACCGCATCGAGGAAGTCGCTTCCCCTGACGCATGGCGGCGTGATCCGCAACTGGTCTGGGAGTTTTATTCCATGCGGCGCCGGGTGGCCGCGAAAGCCAAGCCGAACCCAGGACATCACGCGCTGGCCAGGCTGGAGCAGGTTCTCGCCGACCGTCTCTTTCTTTGTACCCAGAATGTGGACGATCTGCACGAGCAGGCCGGCTGCCGACGCATGATTCACATGCACGGCGAATTGTTCAAGAGCCGCTGCGACACCTGCGACCGTCCGCCGTTTGGCGATCGAAACACCTACGAACCGCCGGCCGGCATCCCAAAGTGCGAATGCGGAGGCCAGGTGCGGCCTCACATCTGCTGGTTTGGCGAGGTACCTTTTCACATGGAGCGCATCTTCGATGCTCTCGACGGCTGCACTGTCTTCGTTGCGATTGGCACGTCAGGAGTCGTGGAGCCCGCGGCAAGTTTTGTGGCTCAAGTCCGCGGCCGGGCACGCACCGTCTACATCGGGCCCGAGGAACCGGGCAATCGCAGCGCATTTGACGAGCATTTTCCGGGAAAGTCGGGAGAGCTTCTTCCCACGCTGTTTCAAGTGGACGGTAAAACGGTTACAGTCTAAGAGAGAGCCTGTCGCACCCATGAGTGTCCTGAGCAACCTCGCCGCAATCTGGAACCTGCTGCTGCTGATGGCGGCGATTGGAGTACTGGTGTGGTTCTTTTACTGGTTCGGCTTGCGAAGGCTGATTCGCGCGAGAAGAATCTCCGGCGCCCGCGATCGAAGACTGCTGCGGGAAGCGGCGGAGAGAGAGTCTGGCAGGGAGTAACCGGCGTCTGCGGAGGCTGCCAGGCTTCGCCCGGCCGGACAACCGAGGGCGGCTGTCCCACGCGAGTTTTGCTAATACTCCAGGTCGCGCCAGTTCCGGCCCACTCCCATTTCCACCAGCAGCGGGACGCTCAGCGGATGTACGTTTTCCATGTGATCCCGCACTAGCCTCTTCATGGTTTCGACTTCCGCTGCGGGTACTTCGAAGACAAGTTCATCGTGCACCTGCAGGGTCATTCGAGACTTCAGGCCTTGGTCGCGAAGCGCGGCATCAATGCGGATCATAGCCAGCTTGATTAAATCGGCAGCCGTGCCCTGCAAGGGCGTGTTGACGGCGGTGCGCTCGGCGAATCCGCGCAGGTTCACGTTCTTGCTGTTCATGTCGGGAATCGGGCGCACGCGTCCGAACAGCGTCTTCACTTTCTGATCGCGGCGGGCTTCTTCCAGCGTGTTGTCGATAAACCTCCGCACGCCTCGGTACTTCTCGAAATATGCCTGGATGAATTGCCTGGCCTCTGCCGGTGTGATCCCCAGATTCTGTGAGAGCCCAAACGCTGACAAGCCATACACAATCCCGAAGTTCACCACTTTCGCCTGCCGGCGGTGATCGGCTGTGACCATGAGCGGAGGCACGCCGAACACTTGTGACGCGGTAAGAGTATGAATGTCGTCGCCGCGACGGTAAGCCTCCAGCAGCAGAGGGTCTTGTGAGAAGTGGGCAAGCAGGCGCAATTCGATTTGCGAATAGTCGGCTGCCAATAACAGGTGGCCCGGTTCGGCAGTAAAGGCCGCTCGAATCTCGCGGCCGAGTTCGGTGCGAACCGGAATGTTCTGCAGGTTCGGATTGGCCGATGACAATCTGCCCGTTGCCGTTCCCGTTTGGCCAAAGGTCGTATGCAGCCGGCCACTGACCGGGTTCAGCAGTGCCGGCAGGGCGTCCACGTAAGTGGACTTCAATTTGGTGAGCTGGCGGTACTCCAGTACAAGCTTTGGCACCTGGTGCTCTTCCGCCAGACCTTCCAGCACATCGACCGCAGTGGATATTGTTTTCCCTTTGCCGTACTTTACTGGCTTCGGCAGGTTGAGGCGATTGAAGAGCACGTCGCCCAGCTGCTTGGGCGAACTGATGTTGAACTCACATCCAGATTTCCCGTAGATTTCTTTTGCCTTGGCCGCGATCTCACCTTCCAGGCGCGACGACATTTCGGCCAAGGCCTGGCGGTCGATCTTGACTCCCGCCTGCTCCATGCGGGTCAGCACCGGGACCAGCGGCAGATCGATTTCCTCGTAGACCTTCAGCAGGCCGGCGTTTTCCACGTCGCCGCCAAGCGCGGCCGCCAGACGGCCGGTGAGGTCCGCCGCCTCGGGCAAAGTTCCCTGCAGCTTCAGATTGAAGCGGCGGAGCGCCACGTCCGCCAGATCATGCGAAGAATAGGTCGGATCGAGCAAATAGGAATACAACATGGCATCGTGCTGTACGCCGGAGAGCATGATTCCGTGCGGTTCAAGCGCGTGCGCCGCCGCCTTCCAGTCGTGGATCGCCTTGGGGATGGCGGCGTCGGCCAGCGCTGACCGCAACGCCTCCGGCACATCGCCGGGGCCGCTTGCCACGGCCGACACCGCCGCGCCGGGCATGGCAGAGATTGCAACATGCAGAGGCTTCTCTTCCATGCTCGCCGGCTCGGGGTGGAGCGGCAGCAATCCGGTTTCAGGCTCTTCTTCCAGTTCTTCGGCCTCGGTCGGGATCGAATCAGTTTCTATCGCGATTGCTAATGGCCCGTTCCGGGCCGAGGCTTTCTCGAGGACTTTCTGCACATCGATCAGCGACTGCGCTGCGAAATACTGGGTTGCGCTGACCTCGACCACGGGCAACAGTTCTCTCAGCAGCGAGGTGAATTCCAACTCGGTAAAAAGCGCGCTCAGATTTTCGACATCGGGCGCTCCGGCCTTCATCGAAGCGACGTCCAGTTCAATCGGCACATTGCAATCGATGGTCACCATTTGCTTGCTGAACAACACCATGTCGCGATTATTGAGAAGCGATTCCCGGTAGGTTTTCTTCTCGATCTCGGCCGCCCGATCCAGAGCTTGGTCGACCGTTCCAAAGCGTTTGATCAGTTCGACGGAGCCTTTGTCGCCGATGCCGGGTGCCCCGGGAATGTTGTCGACGGAATCTCCGCGCAGGGCCATCACATCGATCACGCGTTCCGGAGGCACGCCGAGAATCTCTTCCACCTTTTGCGGGTCGCAGATCAGGTTGTCCTTCGGCGGATTCAGCACATGCACGCGGTCGTTCACCAGTTGCAGCATGTCCTTGTCGCTGGAAACCACATACACCGGGCGCCCCTGCTCCGCGGATTTGCGTGCCAGAGTGCCGATCACATCATCGGCTTCGTAGCCTTTCAGTTCGATGATGGGGATGCGATAGGCCTCCAGCGCCCGGCGGATGTAGGGCAACTGCTGCGCCAGGTCGGCCGGCATTTCCGCGCGGTTGGCTTTGTAGCCGTGGTATTCGATCTCTTGGAACGTCTGCGTTTTCAGGTCAAACTTGCGGACCCTGGTGACAGCCTCGGCTTGCTGATCGCGAAATGTGGGCCCGGCCACGTCAAACACCGCCGCCAGGTATTGGGGAGAAAAATCGTCCCGCAGCTTGCGCAGCATGTTGACGAAGACATAGGTGGCCGCCGTGGGCAGGCCGGTCTTGGTTGACATTCCGCGCTGCCGGGCCATGGCGTGATAGGCGCGGAAGATGAACGACATGGTGTCGATCAGGAAGATGCGGTCGGGATCACTCGGAACCGGCTTCGGCTTTTGTGCAGGAGACGGATCGGCGGCACTCACAACCGAAGCGCCTTTCACGGAAGCCGTCGAGGATTTTTTCCTAGGGGGCAAGTGCTCAGTTTAGCAGTTGAACGCGGTGCTATTGAGGACCGGCGGGACCGAGGGCACCTTATTTGCAGGGTTTCCCGTACTCGGTGTTGAAGTGCAGGTCAATCTCGCCGCAGGTGCCCTGGTCCGGCGAGTAAACGACGCAGCGATCAAACGGCCTGGAATAGATATGCAGGCTGACCGCGCGCTCGTTGAACTCTTGCGGGTTATACACCCGGTGCACGGGATCCAGGGGATTCACCGCACAGGGACGGCTGGCATTCAGTTCCAACTGGTTCGAGGGTTCCAGCTTGCAGGTGCCGGCTGCCACATCCTGCGAAATCAGGTGAAAATTCTCCACCAGCAACCTGCCGATGGGTACGGCCATCCAGCAATGCTGATCGAGATGGTTGTGCACCGAGCTGGCTTGCCCGACTTCCCAGCAAATCGCCATCAGCTCAAACAGCGGTGTTTTGGCGATCAGGTTCCGGGTGTAATGCTGCCGGTCCCAAGTCAGGTAGGGCGCGAGACTTTTGGGCGTCACCGGGGTAGCTTCAAGAAATCCCAGAATCTCATCGGTGTAGCCGAATGCCGATTCGGGGAATCGTCGCAACCCCGCAACCAGATCCTGAACCGAAACCTGTCCCGTCAATGTCTCTGGACTCATTTCTCACCCCTTAGAAGACCCAGTATAGCGCCAGATTCGTCGATTTCTACTCCACGAACATGCAATCGCCATAAGAATAGAAGCGATATTTCTGCTTGACGGCATGATGGTACGCGGCCAAGACGGCTTCTTTTCCTCCGAGCGCACAGACCAGCATCAGAAGCGTGGATTGCGGAAGATGGAAATTGGTGAGAAGAGCGCCAACCACCCGGAATGGACAGCCCGGATAGAGGAAAATGTCGGCCTCGCCGCTGCCCGCGGCGACCAGGCCAGTCCCCGACTTTGCGGCTGAGTGCTCCAAGGTCCGGACGGTTGTGGTCCCGATGGCGACTACCCGACGGCGAGCCAACAGTGCACGGTTGATCCGCTCCGCCGCGTCCGCCGAAATCGAGTAGTGTTCGCGATGCAGGTGATGATCCTCCACCCGCTCGACTCGGACCGGCTGGAATGTTCCCAACCCGACGTGCAGGGTAATCTCAACGGTCTGGATTCCTCGACTTCGCATCCGAGCAAGAACTTCCGGGGTAAAGTGCAGCCCCGCGGTGGGCGCAGCCACCGATCCCGGTTCCCGGGCATAGACCGTCTGGTAGCGTTGGCGGTCTTCCGGCTTATCTTCACGATCGATGTAGGGCGGCAGAGGCACATGCCCCAGCCGTTCGATGATCCCAAAAAAATCCTCCACCGGGTGAAACCGTATTCGCCGCTCGCCAAAGCTGCCTCGGGCGACAACCTCGGCATGCAGGCCACCTTCGTTTCCGAAAAACAGATGTTCGCCGATTCCGATCTTTCGTCCCGGCCGGACGAGACACTCCCAGTCATTCGGATCCGGCGAAATCTGGCGGGTGAGCAAGACTTCTACCCGGCCTTGCAGAAATTCGCGGGCGGAGGCATTCCGCTGACTTACCGGCTGCGCCTTGGCACCGCTCCTTCTGCCATAAAGACGGGCCGGAAAGACCCGCGTGTTGTTGAAGACAACCAGGTCGTCTGGCCGGGTCAGGTCGGGAAAATCACGGAATTGCCGGTCTTCCAGGATTGCCGGCTCACGGCGGAGGTGCAATAGCCGGGAGGCAGAACGGTCGGGAAGCGGTTCCTGGGCAATGGAATCCGCGGGGAGCACATAGTTGAATTCGGCGACCAGCACGCCATTCGATTATAAATTTTCGCCCCTGAGGAGATTGAAACGACGGTATGGAAATCCGTGATTGTCTTCCGGTCGGCAACTGGGTTACCATTTTCATGCGGGGGTGTGTCTCCCCAATGGCTGCCGAAACCCATGTCCAATGAACGCCAATGCCGAAACGAAATGGTGCATTTTGGCAGGATGTTGCACGAGCGCGGCTACGTGGCTGCTACGGACGGCAATCTGTCAGTGCGGCTGGGCGACGACCGGATTCTGGCGACTCCTACCTGCATGAGCAAGGGAATGCTGCGCCCGGCTGATATTGTTGCGGTAACCATGGAAGGGCGCCAGTTGACGGGACGCCGGACTGTCTCCAGCGAGCTCGGAATGCACCTCCTGATCTACAAGCTTCGGCCGGACGTGAAGGCGATCGTGCATGCCCATCCGCCGACTGCCACCGGCTTCGCGGCGGCGGGCATGGCGTTGAACCAGCCTCTGGTCTGCGAAGTCGTCATCGGATTGGGTTCCATTCCGCTGGCCGGATATGGGACACCGGGCACTTCCGAACTTACCGCGAGTCTGGAGCCGTTGATCCCTCAGTACGACGCCATCCTCATGTCGAACCACGGGGTCGTTGCATATGGCGATACGCTGGACCAGGCCTACATGAAGATGGAAACCGTCGAGCATTTCGCCCAGATTGCGCTGGTGACCCACCTTCTGGGCCACCAGCAACCCTTGGGGGAACCGGAACTGCAGAAACTGAACCTGGTTCGCAGCAAGTATCAGGCAGGACGCGTGGCCGCAAGCTCGCCAGGCGCGGCCGGCGGCGGCAATCACCAGGGCAACAATCATTCCGGAGCCTCGCAAAAGCCCCTCAAGGCAGGATCTACCGCAAGCCGGCGACGTTAGCTGGACAGGCCGTGGCCAATCGCCCGGCGCGAATATCTTCCGCTCAGGTTGCCCAAACGCAAGACCATCAGCTAAAACTGCATTGTCCCGAAGAAAACAACTGAAGCTCTCATGGCTGATAGTCCAACCTCCACTTCCCGGGCTCGAGCCGTTTCCCGGCACTGGTTCTCGCGCGGGTGGGCGCAGGCCCGCACATCTTTCTTCTGGATGGTAGTCATCGGGTTGATTCTGCGGATCGGCTTCATCCTCGTGGGTCACACCTACAGGCTGAAGACCCTCGACGACAATTTCAGCTTCGGCTTCGAAATGGGGCGGATCGGACGCTCGCTAGCCGAGGGGCACGGATTCAGCAGCCCTTTTTCCGGCGCAACCGGGCCGACTGCGTGGGAACCGCCGCTTTATCCGTTGCTGATCGCGGCCACGTTCAGAGTTTTCGGCGTGTATGCGCGCGCCTCAGCCTTCGTGCTGCTGGGCATCAACAGCCTCTTCTCGGCACTGACATGTATTCCTATTTTTCTGATCGGGCGGCGCTGTTTCAGCGAAAAAGTTGCAGTGTGGACTGCCTGGACGTGGGCGTTGCTGCCGAACATCATTTTCTGGTGTACGCGATGGGTGTGGGAGACCAGCCTGGCCGCGCTTCTGTTGGCAATGATCTTCTGGCTGGCGCTGGTGATGGAAGAACGCGAAGGACTGAACTCCTGGATTTATTTTGGACTTCTATGGGGGGTGTCGGCCCTGGTCAACACATCACTGCTTTCGTTTCTACCGGCCTCCGTATTGTGGATCTGGTATCGGCGCGCTAAGCTGGGGAAGCGATCGTTGGCTGGAATCGGGCTGGCGTCGGTCATCTTTCTCGCCTGCCTCGCGCCATGGCAGATTCGCAATGAGCGCGCATTCGGAAGATTCGTTTTTGTCCGGTCAAATTTTGGCGCGGAACTGCGGCTGGGCAACGGTCCGGGAGCTGATGGCACCTGGATGGAGGCAGTGCATCCCACCAAAAATGTTTTGCAGTTGCAGCGATACCGGCAGATGGGCGAGCTCGCCTATGTCGCAGAGCGAAAGCGCCAAGCGCTGGCTTATATTCGCGAGGACTACGGCCGGTTCGCGGGGCTGTGTTTCAAACGCTTCGTTTACTACTGGGACGGGCTGCCCAGTCCCTCGGG
This sequence comes from uncultured Acidobacteriota bacterium, assembly GCA_963715675.1. Taxonomy (GTDB): domain Bacteria; phylum Acidobacteriota; class Terriglobia; order Terriglobales; family Acidobacteriaceae; genus DASVWZ01. Next base: position 3,514,508 of record OY970265.1, on the reverse strand, counting down.
CAGTGGGGCGGCGGCGGGGACGCTGAAGAACGCGATGTTCCTGGCTTCTTCCGTGCTCGCGTTCTGGGGACTCGGGCGCGCCCTTCGCCAGCGTAAGCCCGGCGCCTGGCTTTTCTTCTGGCTCATTCTCTGTTATCCGCTGGTGTACTACGTGACGTTTCCCCATCCCAGATATCGCCATCCCATCGAGCCGGAGCTGGGGATTCTGATTCTGTGTGTGATTTCGGAGACGAAGGCGGGAGAAAAAATCGGGTGATCGGGTGATCGGTCATGGGTGCTCTGCAACCCCGATTCCCCTGCTACACTGTCCCCAATGATTCCAGGCCATGCTACTGCCGCTGGCAGCGCTCGCTACCGCGAGCGATTCCCACCGCTGTGCGAAGCCGGGCACTTTCGCCGTCCGGAAAACGTTCCCGGCGTGAAGGAGATGTGGCTGTCTTCCATCGGGATGGGAACCTACCTGGGAGAAACCACCGATGCCGCTGACCACGAGTACACGGAGGCCATCGCGACGGCTCTCGGTTCTGGAATCAATGTGCTCGATACGGCCATCAACTACCGTCACCAGCGGTCGGAACGCAATATCAGCGCCGCCCTGAAAAAGCTGGTCGATTCCGGGGAACTGAAGCGCGATGAGGTGCTGGTCTGCTCGAAAGCTGGATATCTTTCTTTTGACGGTGCTCCTCCGCCCGATGCGCGCGCTTACTTTATGCAGGAGTATATCGAGCCGGGAATCCTGGATCCGAAGCAGCTGGCCGGAGGGATGCACTGCATGGCCCCGGCGTACCTGGAGAACCAGATTGAACGGTCGCGCCGCAACCTGGAATTGGAGACGATCGACGTTTATTACGTTCACAACCCTGAGTCGCAACTGGCGGACGTTTCGCGGGACGTCTTTCATCAGCGTTTGCTCGATGCGTTTACCATGCTGGAGGCCCAGGTCAGGTCGCGCAGGATTGGCTTCTACGGGATGGCGACCTGGAACGGCTTTCGCATGGCGGAAGGCTCGCGGGATTATCTGGGGCTTGCCGACCTGGTCGAACTAGCGTGCAAAGCAGGCGGGGAGGGTCACCATTTTCGCTTCATTCAGTTGCCCTTCAACCTCGCGATGCCCGAAGCGTTCGGCTTGTTGAATCAGCGGGCCGGCAAGAAGAAGGTTTCATTGTTTTCCGCCGCTGCCGAACTGGGCGTTGCAGTCATGGGCAGCGCGAGCCTTCATCAGGGGCAGCTGACGCATGGCCTGCCGGATTTTCTTGGAAAAGTCCTGGGTCTGAAAACCGATGCGGAGAATGCAATCCAATTTTCACGCTCCGCCCCGGGGATCACGACCGCCCTGGTCGGGATGGGACACGCGCAGCACGTGGCGGAAAACTTGAAGCCCGCGCGGATACCGCAGACTCCGCAGGAAGAGTGGGCCAAGCTGTTCAGCCGGGCCGGCTGAAGGAAGCTACTTCAGCTCCTGCAATCTGGCGGACGCCATCTGCGCGGCTTGGCTGGTGGGGTTGTCCTTCTGGATCTGCTGGTAAATGCGCCGGGCCTCGACCGGCTGGCCGGCAGCCTCATAGGTAGAAGCCAATTCCATCTGTGCCGCGGTCTTTCCCACGGTGGTAGTGGGCTTATCGATCAGCTGCTTGTAGAGATCCACCGCCTGCGGAGTGCGGTTGGTGTTACGGTACACCGCAGCCAAGGCCATCTTGGCCAGGGCAGATAAATCGGCGCCTCCTGAAGAAGCTACCGCTTTCAGATTGTTTTCGGCAGTGGTGTTGTCACCCAGGTCGGCCGCCGTGATGCCGACGAAGTACTTCGAAACTTCGGCAGCGTGGGTGTGGGGGTATTGGTCGATGACCGCCTGAAACTTCTTCTGCGCGGCTGCGGCGCGTTCCTGGTTGCTTGAAAAACTGGGGGAATTCGGCTGTGCCGGCATGTTGGCCGGGCGAACCGGCGTATCGAGCACCCGGACCGCCTGGCTGACTTCCAGGCTGGCCTTTTCATCCTGGATATTCAGGTAATACCAGATGCCAACGGCCGCAGCCACCACCACCGCGAGGACTGTGGCGCCCGCAATGAGCTTGTTCTTGTGTTCCACCGACCAGTGAACGGTGGCTTCCGCGGCATCGATCGTAGCCCGGCTGAACCGGTCTTGCTTGAGTTGATGACGGGTTTCTGCGCGCACGAGCTTCCCTTCTAAGAAGAATAATGGCAGGCTGACAAACAGTCAGTGTAGCAGGGTCAAATCGGCAGCGTCAAAGAGCAGGCGGGGCTGGTGGTTGCTGAATTTGAATTATGCGCCTGAGCGTATCATCGGCAGATCCCGGGCGTTCAGATTCAGCCGCTACCGCCAGGTTGACCCTGCGCAGCTATTTGTACATCGCTAATCCGCCACAACTCGTGGGTTGGATGTGGGGAGTTGGGACCGGACAATTCGAGCTGCCGGGACGATAATGCTGAGCTCCGCCCGCGATGAAAAGTTTGCTGTCCACGATGGTTGGCACCACGAACTTTACCGCGCCTGGATTTCCCGGGAAGGCGCCATTGTAGTCGGATGTGTTCCACAGCGCGGCTCCCAGCCCTCCGGCGGCCATACGGTCAGGGATGGCTGTATACGCGTAGAGAATCGCAGCCGAGGCGGCTTTGGCTTTGGTGCCATAGCCACCGGTGTCGAGTGCCCACACGATGGCGTCGGTCGGCTTCCCGCCGGTTCCACTGTTCCAGGTGACCGCAGGCGACGCGCCGGGATAGTTAAAGAAATGTGGTGAAGCCGGGGTCGCGGCAGTAAGGTTGAACGTGCCCAGGCCTCTTTGGTTAACCAGATGGAAGGCCTTCAGGGAATCCTGGATGCCTGCAGTATAAAGATAGTTGTGCACGCTGGCGGCAAGGAATGCGGCTGATCCGCGGTTTCCGGACTCTGGCTGCTTTTCGCCCCGCCGCAGGCGGAATCCAAGAAAACACTGCGCAATGGCTCCCGGCTTCGGCGCGGCGGAAGTGGTGCAAGCGTACTCATCGGGGTGATTCACCGCGGCATCGGTGCCCCCGAGCCCGTTGGCGAACGTAAGATAGACCATGCCCTGTTTGCCGGCAGTCACCAGCTCTGGATTGTCCAGCGGGAAGGTAGGGGAGATCAAAACCACGCCGGCAGATCCCAGATCCCAATCGTCGGCCAGAAGGGTTACCTGGCAATAGTGCCCGGTGCCGTCCGTCTTGCAAGGCGACGGACACCGCGGCGGATTCGGGTTGGTGCAGGCGACGACCGCCGCCCCCTTGTTCATGCCATCGAAGTCGGGCGGAGAATAGAAATCCTGCAGTCCGTCATCGTTCAACTTTACGATGCTGTTGCTGAATTCCCCGATACCCTGGTCGGAATCGTCGCCATTCCCGGTGGACAGATACACGTTGCCCTGGGTATCGACCGCGGGGGCCGCGCCGCTCATCCAGATTCCGCCTTGGCAGGGCTGTTTCTTGCAGGACTTCTCCGAATTGAAGACGGTGTAGCCGGGCCGGAAGCTCTGGCCCGGATAGTCGTAGGAAAACCGCATTGCGAAGCCGTGGTAGGGAACGTCGTCGCAGTGGGATGCCCAGGCCACCCAGACTTCAGCACTGTTTCCAGCCGACACGAGAGCGAGGCCGGCACGCTGGTTGTTATGCAGGGGATTGAAACCGGGGGCATGGTCTCTGGCGAAGCCGGCGTCGAGCAACAGCGGGCTGCCCGGAAGTTCCTGCAGGGTGTCAATGTACAAAGCATGGAGCTTCTGGCGAAATGTTTTCCTGCCGGCGCGGTCGACATCTTCATGCTTGCTCACGACGTAAAGGACCGGAGGCGTGACGGAAACATCGATGACGGGAGTTCCGGTAATCCCGGCCTCGGGCTGGATATTGTTGCAACGTCCAGGCAGATCCGTGTACGGTACTGCAATTTCCGTGTACCCGGAACCGAGGTCACTGGCGTTGTTCAGGTTAGCCTGTGCCAGAACCGTTCCGGTGCTGGCCGTGCTGTCGGCATCGAAGGCGTAAACGCTGTTGTTCTCCGTGGCAACATATACGATGTTCTTATTGCCGCCGTTGATCGAAAGCTGGTAAACGTACAGCGGCTGCGTATAGATGAGGCCGTCCGTGGCAGCCAGCCATCGCGGTGCCGGATGGTGGGCGGAATTCAAGGTAGAGGCTCGCAGAGTGCTCTCGTACGGATTCACTCCGTTGCGGCTGTTATTGTTGTGGTAGGTCAACACACAAGGAGCAGGCGCCGCGCAGTAGCTCTGTTCCATGCTCAGCCGAGCCTTGGCGCCGGCGAGGATTGAGCCTCCACCAAGCACGATGAACAAAGCCAGGAAAGCGAAGAGGCGAAGTGGGGATACCCCAACTGCATGGTCACGGGGCCGGAGAGACTGCTTCATGACACCTCCTGCAACGGGGCTGATTATTCGTTGGTAGGCTTCGACAGTCAAGGTGCAAGCTGTTGCAGCCGAAGGTTCACGCCCCAGAATCACCATTCGGACTCGCGAAATTGGCTCATGCCCCTTTTTCCCCGTGCCCCTGTGAAAAACTCTGCACATGGACTTCTACGATCGCCCATAGTATAGTTCGGGGGAAGTTGCCGCGCTGTCTGTAGCTGGCGGCACGATGTATTCCCCCAGGCCTCCAGCGACTTCCCGGCATGTTCGAATTGAGACTCAAAAGGACTACTCATGAATCATAGAACCGCAAAGTTCTCTGCCCAGACCTCCATACTCCTGGTTGTGGCGGTGCTCGCAATATTGAGCTTCGTCGCCGCTGCCGCCCAGGCTCAGTCCACCCAGCCTCAGGTCAAACTGAAGCAGCTCAGCACCGACACGTTCAAGAACGGCAGTACGCAGCATGCAACAGAAGTCGAGCCCGATACGTATTCCTACGGGTCCAGTTTGGTTACCGCATTTCAGGTAGGCCGACGTTACTCCGGCGGAGGCGCCTCGGACCTTGGATTCGCCACTTCGACCGATGGCGGCTCGACCTGGAAGCACGGCTTTCTGCCGGGCTTGACCACCTTGTACAAAGGTGGAAAGTACAACACGGTGAGCGATGCGTCGGTGGTCTATGACGCCAGCCACAGCGTCTGGCTCGTCAGTTCGCTGGGAATTGATGATGCTCAGGGAAACACCATTCTTCTGGTGAGCAGTTCCGCCGACGGCATCACCTGGAACAAGCCGGTGACGGCGAACAGCACCAGCCAGTATGCCGACAAGGACTGGATTACCTGCGACAACACCTCCAGCAGCAAGTATTACGGCCACTGCTACATCGAATGGGAAGATGCGGGCATCGGGGACCAGGTTATGATGACCACTTCCACGGATGGGGGCAAGACGTGGAGCTCGGCCTATAGCGTGTCGAACGCGATCGGGCTGGGCGGCCAGCCGGTGGTGCAGACCAACGGCACCGTAGTTGTCCCATTTCTCGGGAACGAGATCGACTTCTTCACCTCCACGAATGGGGGCAAGACATGGGGGAACACCGGGGCAGTTTCCAGCCTGTCCGACCATAACATTGCCGGGAATCTGAGAGCTGTTTATGACATGCCTTCCGCCGAGGTTGGCAGCGACGGCACGGTCTATCTGGTGTGGTGGGATTGCCGCTTCCGCAGCGGGTGCCCCTCCAACGACATCGTGATCAGCAGCACCACCGACGGCAAGACTTGGTCGAAGGTCAGTCGTATCCCGATTGATCCGCTGACCAGCACCGTGGATCACTTCCTGCCTGGTATCGCGGTGGATCAGACCACCTCCGGCAGCACCACCCATCTGGGAGTGACCTACTATTTCTACCCCAATGCCAACTGCAGTACTTCGACCTGCAGGCTGGGTGTCGGGTTTGTTTCTTCCCACGACGCCGGCAAGACCTGGACAAGTGCCACAAAACTTGCGGGCGGGATGCAGATGAGTTGGTTGCCCAATACCACCCTGGGTTACATGGTCGGCGACTACATCTCTACTTCGTATCTCAACGGGAAAGCGTTCGGCGTTTTCGCCAAGGCGCTCGCCCCTGTGGGCTCGAAGTTTCGCGAAGCCATGGACACCCCAGACCTGGGGCTGTACGAAATTGAGGAGGGAAACGGTCCCTACCTCAGTTCGGTGGGCGAGCAACCCGTACCCCATGCCAAGTCGGACCATCCCCCGGCACCTTACTGGGATTCCGACGGCCGCCTGCCGAAAAAGAGGGTCGTGAAGCCTTAGTCAGGACTGCGGCTGGAATCTGGAATGAAGACGCCGCCAGCGCTTCCAAGCTGGCGGCGCTCTTTCTTTGTGGGCACGGCTCGATCGTTGGATAGTCCAGCCAGAATCCAGCCGCGAACCAACTGGTTCCGAACACCAGTGTCGAAAGTGAACCCTGCCCGAATTCCTCCGTCGTGTGGAACCTTCGCGTATAGACTTGTCGGACTGCCCAGAGTATATTTTTTCCAAAGACCCCATCATCGCTGGCAGTCCGGCGCACTTCCTTTAGATGCCAGCAAGTTTAGTTGAAGCATTTTTGAGGACTATTACATGAATCATCGTGCAATGACATGGATCGCGCACCGGAACGCCGCCTGCCTGAGATTTCTGGTGGCGTTTGCCATAGCCGCCGCCCTTTTGCCCGCTGCACCGTGCCAGGTCAAACTCCAGCAACTCAGCACTGACACTTTCAACAACAGCGGCAGCCAGCATGCAACCGAAGTCGGGCCGGATAGCTTTAGTTTCAGGTCGACAATTGTCACAGCGTTTCAGGTGGGGAGGAATTTCAGCAGCGGCGCAACCGACATCGGTTTTTCCACCTCGACCGACGACGGCAACACCTGGACCAGCGGGTATTTGCCGGGCATTACCTCGTTCTACCAGGGAGGACAATACCAGGCGGCTACCGATCCGGCGGTGGTCTACGATGCCATGCACGGCGTCTGGATGATCACTTCCTTGGGAGTGGGCTCGGCCAGCAACGACGTTCTGGTCAGTCTCTCCAGTGACGGGATCCACTGGGGCAATCCTGTGATTGTCGACAAAAGCAGCCTGTTCGCCGACAAGCCCTGGATCACCTGCGACAACAACAACGCCAAGTACTATTTTCACTATGGTCACTGCTATGCGTCGTGGGACGACGCCGGACAAGGCGACGAAATGAAGATGAGCACATCCACGAACGGAGGAAAAACCTGGAGCAGTCCCTACACGCTTCCCACCGGATACGGATTGGGTGGGCAGCCGGTGGTGGCGGCGAAAGGAACCGCGGCAGTGCCATTTCTTGGAACCGGCATGCAAAATTTCTATTCCACCGACGGTGGCAAGACATGGGGACATGTGGGGAAAATTTCCGCCACGGTGAAGACCCATCAAGTCGCCGGCAACTTGCGGGTGACTGGGGGACTGCCCTCCGCCGCGATCGATGGCAACAACAAGATCTACGTGGTGTGGCAGGATTGCCGGTTCCGCAGCGCCTGCTCCTCCAACGACATTGTGATGAGCACGTCATCGGACGGCAAGAGCTGGTCTTCGGTCACCCGCATTCCGATTGATGCCACGAGCAGCACCGTGGACCACTTCATTCCAGGCCTGGCAGTCGACCCCTCCACTTCCGGCAAGAACGCCCACCTGGCCCTCACCTACTACTACTACCCGGTTGCCGACTGCACTACCAAGACCTGCAACCTCAGCGTCGGATTCGTTTCCTCCCAGGACGGAGGCCAGACCTGGACTGGGGGCGAGGAACTGACCGGCGGTATGAAAGTTACCTGGTTGCCGACCACCTTGCTCGGCTACATGGTGGGGGACTACATTTCGACCTCCTACGTGAACGGCACGGCCTACGGTGTGTTTGCCGTGGCCACCAAGCCGGGATCGAAATACCACGAGGCCATCTTTACCCCGGCGGGAGGCCTGATGGAAGAGGAGAGTGGGCCGTTCTTCAGTTCCGCCGGGGAGCAACCGGTGCCCAACGCCAGGTCGGATCATGGGCCGCGGCCTTATTGGGACTCGGACGGCCGGCTGCCCAGAAGGTAGGTTGACGCCTCGGTTTGATTTGCAGTTGTTGACGTTGCCCCGGACGCCCTTGTCCGGGGCGCGTTTTCTGCGGCGAAGATTCATGGTTTCCGCCGGACTATAATTCTTTCCATGAGCATGATCGAGCAAATCCAGAAAGACATTGTCTCCGCCATGAAGGCTCGCGACGAAGCGCGCCTCTCCACGTTGCGCATGGTCAAGACCGCGCTGAAACACCGCGAAATCGAAAAGATGGCCCCGCTTGACGATAAGGAATCGCAGCAGGTGCTGAGCACGCTGATCAAGCAGCGTAAGGAGTCAGTCGAGCAGTTCACCAAAGGCGGACGCCAGGAAATGGCTGACAAGGAATCGGCTGAAATCAAGCTGATCGAAGCCTATCTGCCTCAAGCCGCCAGCGAAGATCAGATCGTCGAGGGAGTAAAGGCCGTGATCGCGGAGATGGGCTCTCCCACCATGAAAGACATGGGGACAGTGATGAAGAATGTCATGGCGCGGTTCTCCGGAGCGGGGGTTCGTGCCGACGGCAAAGTGGTTAGCGACGCGGTGAAGCGCGAACTGGCCGGAAAGTAAGATGTGACAGCTTGAACTCGACCTTGCAGACACCGCTGGCGAGGTTCCGTGTATCGGACACAGGTATCCGTCCCTGCCTCCTGGCTGCCCCGCTTACCCGACTGGCCAACTGACCGGCGCAGTCGGGGGTTTTAAGCGTTATGGCGATGTAACGCCAATTGACCCGGGCCAATCCATTCCCAGAACGAGCTGTCGCTCCCACGCGCAGTCGCGGACAGGCTCGCAACTCCGGCCGCCAGAGCCGGGTTTCGCCAACCCATCACAATCGAACCGTGATAATCCCTGTTGCAAAGATCAGCCAAAAGGGTAGACTTTTTGTGACAAATCGTTTGTTCTCTCCGAGGAGACGTCCCGGCCGGTTCAGACGCCCCACCCCCTGAGACGAATGACCTGAGCGACCGGAAAGCTATTTACGGTAGACCAGTTTATCTGGTGGAGGTTGCCCATGAAAAACATCCGCATCTTGGCTTTCATTCTCTGTGCGTGCTTCGTGTCCGTGGCACGGGGCCAGCAGCCAGCGGGCAAGTGCATCAACAACTGGAGCGAGTTCCACCGCACCGACATGAAGCGCTGGAACCCGTGTGAGAAAGTGCTTAGCGTCCACAATGTTGGGAAGCTCGGCTTGAAGTGGAGCTACACCACCGGCAACCACGTGTATTCCTCGCCCGCCGTGGCGAACGGGGTGGTGTATGTCGGCTCGGAAGACAACAACGTGTACGCGCTGGACGCCAGCACCGGCGAGAAGCTGTGGAGCTACGCCACCGGCGGCATCGTGAACTCCTCACCCGCTGTGGCGGATGGGGTAGTTTATATCGGGTCGTTGGACAACAACGTGTACGCGCTGAACGCAAAGACCGGCAAGAAGCTGTGGACTTACACCACCGGCGGCAGGGTCTACTCCTCGCCCGCCGTGGCCAATGGGATGGTGTATGTTGGCTCGGAAGACAAATACGTGTACGCCCTAAACGCCAAGACCGGCGCCAAGCTATGGAGCTACGATACCGGCTGCGATGATTGGGGTGATTGCGGCACGGACTCCTCGCCCGCCGTGGCGGATGGGGTAGTTTATGTCGGGGCGTGGTACTGGATGGTGTACGCGCTGGACGCCAGCACCGGCCACAAACTCTGGAGCTACGCCACCGGGGGGGACGGAGTGGAGTCCTCGCCTGCCGTGGCGAACGGGGTGGTGTATGTCGGCGATGACGACGGCTACATCTACGCGCTGAACGCCAAAAGCGGAGCCCTGGTGTGGTTCTACACCACCGGAATCTCTCAGGTGCTTTCCTCGCCCGCGGTGGCCAATGGGGTGGTCTACGTTGGCGGGGGCTACAACGACAACAACGTTTACGCCCTGAACGCCAAAAGCGGCAAGACGCTGTGGAGCTACACCACCGGCGGTGCGACGGATTCCTCGCCCGCGGTGGCCAATGGGGTGGTCTACGTTGGCGGGGGCTACAACGACAACAACGTTTACGCCCTGAACGCCAAAACCGGCAAGAAGCTGTGGAGCTACACCACCGGCGGCTGGGTGGAGTCCTCGCACACCGTGGCGAATGGGATGTTGTATGTCGGCTCGGACGACGGCAATCTGTACGCCTTCGACCTGGAGAGGTGACGGGAGTAACGACCGAATGACCCGCTTGAGCCTAGACAGGCTTGAGCGGGTTTCTTGTTGGCCCTTCCCGGTGACGCGGCCCGCCGTTGCCTGAATCCCAGGGGCTAAACCTGTGCAGCCCCGTGGCTCAGTTGATGTAACGAGGCCAAAGCGCTCAAAACCTCCTGGCAAGGGTCTGCCTGACGGTGACGACCCCATCCGGCAGCGTGGTGTGCAGGTTCAAGTCTTGCCCATCACAAGATAAGAAGGCGGGAGAGCGCCAACACGTCAAAGCCTTTCTCACTTCCCTCGCTGCAACTCTCTATAAGCCTCGCTCTTCGAAATCCCCCGTTCCTTCGCCACCTTCTTCAGCGCGGCTTTTTCATCGAGTTTCTCCTCGGCCATGATCTGCTCGACTCTCTGGCGCACGCTGACTCGCGACCCCGTTGAATCCCGCGCCTTCTCCTCTTCCTCGGCCTTCCCAATCAGCAGTGTGATCTCACCCTTCACGGCATCGCGGGATTTCAACGTCGCTGAGACGTCACTCACCCGTCCGCGCAGAAATTCCTCGTGCAGCTTGGTGACCTCGCGAGCAACCACTATGTGGCGTTCCGCTCCCAAAACATCGACCACGTCAGAGAGCGCTTCCAGCAGCCGGTGCGGGGCTTCGTAGAAAACCTGCGTCCGTGGCGATTGGCGAATGCTCTCCAGCAACTGGCGGCGTGCCCCGGCTTTGGCTGGCAGGAATCCACTGAAACGGAACGCGTCCGTCGGCAGCCCGCTCGCCACCAGCGCCGCCAGAAATGCCGAAGCTCCCGGAACCGGCACCACCGGCACATGATGCCGGATGGCCAGCGAAATCAACCGGAACCCAGGGTCGGAGATGCCGGGCATCCCGGCGTCAGTCACCAGGGCAACGCGCGCGCCTTGCTCCAGTTCGACCACCAATTCAGGCGCGCGGGTCATCTCATTGTGCTCGTGGTAGCTGGTGGTGCGGGTGGAAATGCTGTAATGGTTGAGCAGCTTCTGGGTATGGCGGGTGTCTTCGCAGGCGATCAGGTCGGCTTCCTTCAGAACGCGCAATGCTCGCAGCGTGATGTCGTCCAGGTTGCCGATGGGCGTGGCCACCAGATAAAGGCCCGGCCCCAGGCCGCTTTCTACCTGCGAGGGGCTCTCGGCCTCTATCCGTTCCCGGTCGGCATGCTTCATGCCCGAAGTCTACCACCGGGGCGGTTCGCGCTATCGGATGCAGTCGTGATCCGCGGGAGACGAGCGCGCAATCGGTTCGCGGCCTGCTAAAATCAAGAGTAGTTTCTGCGGCAGTCTCAAGTCACAACCCATGCCACTTTACGAGTATCAGTGCAAGAAATGCCATCACCGCTTCGAGCGGATTGTGAAATTTTCTGACCCCCTGATGAAGAAGTGCCCGGACTGCGGCGGTCCCGTGGAGCGGACCATCTCTGCACCCGCAGTGCAGTTCAAGGGATCGGGATGGTACGTCACCGACTACGCCAAGAAGTCGTCCGCCGGGTCTTCGTCGTCCAGCGGCGAGTCGAGCGCCAAGGGCGAATCCAAGACCGAATCCACATCGAAGAAGGAAGACAAGCCCAAAACGGAGGGCAAGAAGGCTGAGAAAAAGTAACCCCGCCTGCTGATATGGGCGCGGCGTCCTCGCCCGTGCGGCCCTCACCTGGATACTCGGTCGAATCCCTTGCTGCGCTTTCATCATCCAAGGGTTGTCTGCACGGTTATCGCACAGGGGTTCCCATGATCAACATTCGACGCAGTAATGAACGCGGCGGCGGCGATTACGGCTGGCTCAACACGCGCCATACTTTTTCTTTCGATCAGTATTACGATCCCAAGCACATGGGATTCCGCTCGCTGCGCGTCATCAACGAAGACCGTGTCGCTCCGGCTGGCGGCTTCCCGACGCACTCGCACCGGGACATGGAGATCATCACTTACGTTCTGGAGGGTGCGCTCGAGCACGGGCTCAGTCATCCGACCCGGTGATGGCCAGCGCATGAGCGCCGGGCGCGGCATCCGGCACAGCGAGATGAATCCCTCGGCCAAGGACCCGGTCCACCTGCTGCAAATCTGGATCATGCCGGACCGCTCCGGTTACGATCCCAGCTATGAGCAGAAGACATTCCCCGAGGCCGAGAAACGCGGCAAGCTGCGGCTGATCGCTTCGCCGGAGGGCAAGGATCGGTCGGTGACCATTCATCAGGACGCGCGGTTGTACGTTTCGCTCTTGTGGCCGGGCCAGACCGTGATTCATGAACTGGGCAAGGGACGGTACGCGTGGCTGCAGGTCGCCAAAGGTGCGGTCGAACTGAACGGGAAAAAGCTCTTGCAAGGCGATGGCGCGGCGATTGAAAACGAAAGCGCGCTGAAGATCAATGGTCTCGAGGATTCGGAGATTCTGCTGTTCGACCTGGCGTAGGAGGCATTCGCCGGGAGTCTTATCCCTGGCGCGGTGCGGTTACGGAGTATGCGGAGGGGCGGCGTTCCATATCTCGTCTTAATCAACCCAGCGACACCGGGCGTCCTGCCGGCGTGAAAGCCGTTGCGGTGGTTTTCTTTCTGTGCGCGGCATACCTGACTGCACTCGGTTTGACCATGCTCATCCGTCCCGGAGCAATCTCCATGGCACTGGGTGCGCCGTTGCTCGGAGGCCTTGAACTTGCCGGACCATATATGTTCCTGCTGATTGCGTTGGCAGGCGGGCTGGTTGGGTTCGGCCTGCTGCATTTGAACAACTGGGCTCGGCGGGCCGCGATTCTTGCCGCGCTGGCCGGTGTGGTGATGCTGGTGCCGGACGTGTCGGGCGCGGTCGTCGAATTCCGCATTGGAAAACTTGCTTGGGGAGGGCTGGGTGTCATCGTCCGAGTGATGATTGTCTGGTACCTATATCAGGTTCCGGTGACTGATCAATTTCAAAAGCCAGCAAAGGGCTCATAGGCGGATCGAGGTCTGGACACGCGCGACTGGGACGGGTGGGACACCCGTCCCTACGTAGGCATTGCCAGCGTTAACGTTTCGCTTTGGCTGGTGCTTTCTCTCCCACCCGCTTGCTGACTTCGAACTTCACCTTCCCGGCGCGCTTGTCGGCATCCACAATTACGTGATCTCCGTGCAGCACCTCGCCGTCCAGGATCTTCAGCGCCAGCGGATCCTGCACCAGCTTCTGGATCGCCCGTTTCAGCGGACGCGCTCCGAAGTTCGGATCGTAGCCTTCGGTGAACAGCAGCTCTTTCGCGGTGTCGGTCAGTTCGAGCGAAATGTTGCGATCCGCCAGCAGTCGCCGCACGTCTTCGAGGCGCAGCTCGATAATCTTCACCAACTGATCTCTGCCCAGCGGGCGGAAAACGATGACATCGTCCACCCGGTTCAAGAACTCCGGTTTGAAATGCCCGTGCAGAGCATTCATCACCTGCTTCGAGGCATTCTCGAAATCCTCCGGTGTGCGTGTGTTTTCGGCTTGCAGGTATGCGGATCCGAGGTTCGACGTCATGATGATGATCGTGTTCTTGAAATCGACCGCGCGACCCTTTCCGTCGGTCAGGCGGCCATCGTCCATGATTTGCAGCAGAACGTTGAACACGTCCGGATGCGCCTTCTCGATTTCATCGAACAGCACCACCGCATACGGCCGGCGCCGCACCTGCTCGGTGAGTTGTCCGCCTTCTTCGTACCCTACATATCCCGGAGGGGCGCCGATCAGGCGCGACACCGCATGCTTCTCCATGTATTCGGACATGTCAATCCGGATCATCGAGCGCTCGTCGTCGAACAAAAACTCCGCCAGCGCGCGTGCCAGTTCAGTCTTACCCACGCCGGTTGGACCCAGAAAGATGAATGAGCCAATCGGCCGCTTAGGATCACTCAGCCCGGCGCGCGAACGGCGAATCGCATTGGCTACGTGCTCCAGGGCGTCGTCCTGGCCGACCACGCGCTGCCGCAGCCGGTCTTCCATGTGGATCAGCTTCTTGACTTCGCCTTCGAGCATCTTGGAGACGGGAATGCCGGTCCACTTGGAGACGATCTTCGCCACGTCTTCCTCGTCGACTTCTTCCTTCAACATGCGCGGCTGGCCTTTGCCTTCCATCTGCGCGGTAAGTTTCGCCAAGTCTTCTTCGGCCTGCCGCAACAACCCATAGCGGATTTCGGCAACCCGCTGCAGGTTTCCCTTGCGCTCCTCGGATTGCTCTTCGAGCTTGAGCTTTTCGATTGTTTCCTTCAGCTCACGCGAACGGGCGATCAGGTCCTTCTCTTTTTTCCACTTCGCCTTCAGCGCATTCGATTTCTCGCGCAGCTCTGCCAGTTCCTTGTCGATGACCGTCAGCCGTTCTTTTGAGTTTGGATCGCTTTCTTTCTTGAGCGCCTGCTTCTCAATTTCGATCTGCGTGGCCCGGCGTTCCAGTTGATCGATGTCCGTGGGCAGCGAATCAATCTGGATGCGCAGCGACGCCGCTGCCTCATCGATCAGGTCGATGGCTTTGTCGGGCAGGAAGCGGTCGGAAATATAACGATGCGACAGCGTGGCCGCCGCCACAATCGCCGAATCCTTGATGCGCACGCCGTGGTGCACTTCGTAGCGCTCTTTCAGTCCGCGCAGAATGGAGATGGTGTCTTCGACGTTCGGCTCGCCCACAAACACGATCTGAAAACGCCGTTCGAGCGCAGCATCTTTTTCGATGTATTTGCGGTATTCGTTCAGCGTGGTGGCGCCGATGGCACGCAGTTCGCCGCGAGCCAGCGCCGGCTTCAGCATGTTGGAAGCGTCAATCGCGCCTTCCGCCGCGCCCGCGCCGACCAGGGTGTGAAGCTCGTCGATAAACAAAATGATCTGCCCGGAGGAATCCTCAATCTCTTTCAGCACCGCCTTAAGCCGGTCTTCAAATTCGCCACGATACTTCGCTCCCGCCAGCATTGCGCCCAGATCCAGCCCGACCACTCGCTTGTTCTTCAATGCCTCCGGCACATCGCCGGAAATAATGCGCTGCGCCAGGCCCTCCACGATGGCCGTTTTGCCTACGCCGGGTTCTCCAATCAGCACCGGATTGTTCTTGGTGCGGCGGGAAAGCACTTGCACCACCCGGCGAATTTCTTCATCCCGGCCGATCACCGGGTCAAGCTTGCCGCGGCGGGCAAGTTCGGTCAGATCTTTGGCGTAACGCTCCAAGGCCTGATACTTGGCCTCCGGATTCTGGTCGGTCACCTTCTGCGATCCGCGAACCGCCGTCAGAGCTTTCAGGATTGCTTCGTACGTGGCTCCGTGCCGCGCCAGAATTTCCTGCGCCGCGTCGCGCTTGGCCTGAGTCGCAGCCAGCAGGAGATGTTCAGTCGAGACGTACTCATCTTTAAAATTGCTGGCTTCTTTGAACGCCTGCTCCAGCAATTTATTCAGCGCGGGCGAGGTGGTTGCCTGCGTCGCCCCGCCAGAGACTTTCGGCAGCTTATCGATTGCCTGATACAGGTCGTGCAGAACCGCCTGAACGCCGATACCAATTTTTTCGAGCACCGGCGGAACGATCCCTTCTTTGTCCTCGATCAGAGCTGCCAGCAGATGGACCGGCAGCAGTTCGGGGTTGCCGTGCTCGGAGGCAAGGTCATTGGCGCGCTGCACCGCTTCCTGCGCCTTCACCGTGAATTTTTCCCATCGGATCGCCATGTCAACTCCATTGGGTAATTGTGTAATTTGGCAATTGAGTAATCAGGCATTCGCAGACTGCGGTCCAACAAATTAAATTCAATTACCCGATCACTCAATTACCCAATTACAAAATAATTCGGGAGGCGGTCACCTCTGCCGCCTCCCGTTAATTCTACGTGGGGACAGCCACCCTCGGCTGTCCGGTCGAGCGAAGCCCGACCTCTCATGCTCGGCCAGTTTATGCAGCTTTGCCGGCGGCTTTGCCTTCCAGCGTCTTCTCGCTGCCCACGTTTACTTTGATCTGCTTCGGCTTGGCTTCCGCCTTCTTGGCCAGAGTGACCTTCAGCACGCCCTTTTCATAGTTGGCGGTCACCTTTTCGTGATCCACCGTATTGGGCAGGGTGAAGCTGCGGGTGAAGCTGCCATACTGCCGTTCCACGCGGCGATAGTTCTCTTCTTTCTCTTCTTTTTCGAACTTGCGCTCGCCATGTACGGTCAGGGTGTTGTTTTCGATGCGAACATCGATGTCCTTCTCGTCAATGCCCGGAACTTCGATTTTCAGCACCACATTGTGCTCGTCCTCGTAAACATCGACCGGCGGAGCAAACGCGGTGGTGGTTAGCGACTCCTCCCGGCCCTCGCCGAACGAATCCCGGACTAGCCGGTTCATGCGGTCTTGCAGGGTGGAGAACTCACGGAAAGGATCCCAACGGGTAAGTACAGTCATTGTAAATTCCTCCTTCAGATAGCTTGATTTGCCTTGAGTGGCATCGGGTCACTCAATTGGATGTCTATTTAGCCTAAAAGAAGCATAAAATATGAGTGTATTATTGTCAATATTAATATTTATCATTATTTCAATTACTTACTGACATTATCAGGCACTTCAGATAGGCAGTTTCCGGTACGTTTGCCAGGATAGGATGGTCTTTGGCCTGGGTCCGGCTCTCCATGATGCGGAGATTTCTGTGGGCATCGCGGGCCGCTTCGGCGACCACTCCAAGGAACTCGGCAGGGCTTACGTGGTAGGAGCAGGAGCAGGTGACCAGCAGACCGTCCGGCCGCAGCATCTTGAGGGCGCGCAGGTTCAGTTCTTTGTAGCCGCGCATGGCGGTATCGAGGGTGCGCTTGCTTTTGGCGAAGGCCGGCGGATCGAGAACGATGGTGTCATACTGCCGGCCGGCATCGGCGTAGTCGCGCAGCAGATCGAAGGCATTCGCCTCGATCCATTCAATCTCACGACCGTTGAGCGCCGAATTCTGGTCGGCGACTTCCAGCGCCGGACGCGAACTGTCCACTCCGGTGACGTGCGAGCATTTCTCCGCCAGGTGCAGGGCAAAGCCACCCTGGTAGCAAAAGACATCCAGCGCCTCGCCTTGGGCATATTGAGCGGCGGCGGCATAATTTTCGCGCTGGTCGAGGAACGCTCCGGTCTTCTGGCCCTCCAGTGCATTGAAGTGGAACTGGACTCCGTTCATGGTGAAAACCGTCGTGCTCTTTTCGCCTTGAAGCAGTCCGGAAGAACGTGGCGGAAGTTGCTCCAGTTCGCGCACTCGGGAGTCGACGCGCTCGGCGATGGCAGCCGGGTTGAGCAGGGCAGTGAGTTCAGAAAGAATGGACGCCCGCACCGGGTCCGCGTCCATCGCTTGGGTAAGAATCTGCAGCGAGAGCAGATCGTTGTAGCGGTCGACGATCAGCCCCGGCAGAAAGTCGCCCTCGCTGAAGACCATGCGGTAGGCGTCCGTGTCGTGCACGACTTTTTCGCGATAGGCGGCGGCATGGCGCAGGCGTTCGCGCAGAAGCTGCTCGAAGTCCTCGACGACGTTACGCGTGATCACGCGGATTGCGATCTGCGAGGCGCTGCTATACAAAGCCGTGCCGAGGAACTTGCCGCGTTCATCGGCCACGCCGATGACTGAACCGGGGGGAACGCCGTCTGAGGAGAGAACGTCGGAGCGGTACACCCAGACGTGCCCGTCTTTAAGACGCTTGGCGCCGCGCGGGGAAACTTTCACGGTGGGAAGAGGGGAGACGGGAGAGTTTTTGGGCATGTAGTGATCTTAAACTGGAAGGGAAAAGAGGAGCGGCGACGAACCAGGTTGTTCATTTAACATGGTTCTTGGACGCAGATACCCCGGCGACTGCATGGACCAGCCCTAACTAGACAACTACTCCAGTCGTGCTCCACACTTCGAACAGTATTCCGCTTTTGTGAACCACATTCCGCTGTGGATGGTCCGTCCACAAGCCGAACACACTCTGATCATGCGAAGATTCAAGAAGGAGATCAGTACAACAGCTGGAACCATGAAAGCCAGGACCCTCATGTCGCCGCTCATCAAAAACACGAAGATCACGAAAAGTGCGCCCGAGCCAACGATGAACACCGGCAGCAGCCGCTTCTTGCGTGCGACATTCCTGTCAAAATACATGAACCAGACCCCCACTATTCCTAACGCGATCCAAGTCGCGATGAACCAGGGCGCAATCTCGGGATGTGGTCTCATGCGCTAAGCCAGCCTAACGCGCTAGTTTACCCGAACTGCAAAGGATTTCCGCGCCGTAACTGTCGTTAGCAGGATTTAACCATCCATCTCCCGACGGCGTCTTACCGGCTCATTGGTGCGGGGACGCTCGCGCCTACATTATTCAAGGATTATCAAAGTTCAAGGATTTTTAGCTGGCTGCGGGGTGCGGGGTAGGAACCGCCTCGGCCTTCGAACGCGTGTGTGACTTGGATTCTGCCTTCGCCAGGTTCAGGTCGCGTTGCAGGGTGTCGAGCACGACTGTGGGAACCTCGTTGCCCCACTCGTCCATCTCTGCCTCCGGCCAGCTTCCATTCAGGCGGATGGCGTCCTCGGAAAGGTCTTCAGGGAAGGCCAGCCGGTACTCGCCTTCGCGTTCCAGGATATCTTCCAATTTGCGGCCGCTGTGCGCGTCGTAGGCGCGGCGCGTGGAATTTCCGTGGCCATTGACGAAGACGAGAAGCACTTCATGATGGTCGCCGTAGCTGGGCCGGTAGTACCATGCCTGGCTGGCTTCGAACTTAGGATGCGCCCGGCGCTTACGGGTTACGGCCGCAACCTCGGCGGGCGTGTCCTTGGACGCGTCATAGTAAAGAATCCGCTGGCAGGATTCGCAACTCACCAGCTCCGTGCCGCCGCGCACTTCGTTATAGGTCTGCGGGCGCAGCATGACCTGGCACGCCATACATTTGTGATCGCGAACTTCCGACAAGCCGGTGCCACGATACTTGGCCACGCGATCATATTGCCGCAACGTGTCGGGATTCACGCCGCTGCGCGCCTGGTCGCGTTTTGCATTCCACTCCGCCAACTGCTTTTCATCTTCGGCGGTGCGCTGCCGTGCCTCGATTTTTTCTTTTTCGATCTCCGCCGTTTCCTCTTTCAGTTCGGCCTCGGCGGCCTTGACTTCTTTCTCGCGCGATTCGGCATTGACCATCAACTCCAGGATTTTGTCCTCATTGGCCCGGATGTCCCGCTCGGCGAACTGAATCTCGCCTAGAAGAGCCTTATATTGCTCGTTGGTTTTTACCTCAAGCGACTGGTCGCGATACTTGGAGATTTTCTGCTGCAGGTCTTGGATTGCCTGTTCATACTTCCGGCGGGCGTTTTCATCGGCCTTGATCGCAGTTTTTGCTTTTTCCAGAACCGCCTTGGTTCCGGCCAGCTTGGCTTCGATCGCGGCCACGCGCTTGGGCAAGGCGGCAATCTCATCCTTCAACCGCTGGATCTCGCGGTCCGCGTTCTGCAGTTCGATCAGGTTTTGTACGTCTGGAAGCATCTTTAGGAGTCTGTTGTGATTTTAGCACTTTGTCACGGGCGCGGGTCGGCCCGTCCGGCGTACATCGGGAAGTGACTCATATCACAGACATAAGTATGCATCCCGGCTGAAAGTCTGAAGGACGACTATGCACTCCGATTCCTTCGCCGCCATGCGGCAAAGCATCATCGACGGCGCCCCAGAGATCGCTTCCGACCTGGCCCGCCACGCCCTGGACCAGGGTACCGCCGCGCTTGAGGCCATTGACCACGGCTTTGTGCCGGGGATGACTGAAGTCGGTGCTCAATATGCCCAGCGCAAAATGTTTTTGCCAGACATGCTGGCGTCCGCCGAAGCCATGAAGTCGGCCATGGCCGTGCTCGAACCGGAGCTTACACGCCAGGGCAAGCAGCGGCCGGCGGCGGGAACCGTCATCCTGGGGACCACCAAGGGCGACATTCATGAGATTGGCAAAACCCTGGTCGGAACTCTGCTGACCGCGCACGGCTTCAAGGTGCACGACCTCGGCGTCGACGTGTCGAGCGAACAGTTTGCCGCCAAGGCGCGGGAATTCGGGGCGGACGTCGTCGGCGTCTCGGCCCTGCTTACCACGACCATGCGCGGACAGAAATCCGTGGTGGAGGCTCTCGACCGCGAGCAACTTCGCCCCAAGGTTCGAATCATTGTGGGAGGCGCGCCGGTCACGCGGCAGTGGGCGGCGGAGATTGGCGCCGACGGCTACGCCAAGGACGCCGTCAGCGCGGTCGCCCTGGTGCAAAGCCTGATGCAACGCTGAGGAACTCGCGTTTATGCCCATAAAACCCCGGCTGCAACTTCTCGATCCCGATCTGCTCAAGCGCATCCTCGCCGAAGCCTTCGAGTTGATTGCCACCCTGGGCGCCAAAGTCGCTTCTCCGGAAGCGCAGGAGTTGCTCGCCTCGGCGGGAGCACAGGTGGAAGAAGGAATTGCGCGGATTCCGAAACCCCTCGCTCGGCGCGCCCTGGATTCCGCGCCAAAGGAATTCTTCCTGTACAGCCGCTCAGGACAACCCGCGGTTCATTACGGTGGAGAGAGCGTCAATTTTGATCCCGGGTCGTCTTGCCTGAACATTCTCGATTCCGAAACCCAGCAAGCGCGCCCGGCGGTTTCGAGCGATCTGGTGCGGATGGTGCAGGTCGCGGAGATGCTGCCGGAGTATGCAGCGCAGTCTACCGCGGTGGTTTGCAATGACGTTCCCAGCGAGATGGGCGACTGGTACCGCCTGCTGCTGGTTCTGTGGCATTCCGACAAGCCGATCGTGACCGGAGCGTTCGGCGCCCAGACACTCGAAATCATGTTTGAACTGCTGGCGGCGGACGCCGGTGGAATGGAAGCGCTGCGGCAAAAACCGCGGGCGATTTTTGACGTCTGTCCTTCGCCGCCGTTGAACTGGTCGGAATTCGCTTCGCAGAATCTGGTCGCACTGGCACGCGCCGGGATACCGGCGGAAATGGTTTCGATGCCGCTGGCCGGCGCGACCGCCCCCGTGACCCTGGCGGGAGCCATTGTTCAGCACGCTGCTGAATGTCTGAGCGGCATTACGATTCACCAGCTGGCAAAGCCGGGTTCGCCCATCGTTTGGGGTGGGGCTCCAGCGATCTTTGACATGAGCAGCGGCAACGCCCCCATGGGCGCAATCGAAACTGCCATGCTCGACGCGGGATGCGCGCAAGTGGGCAAGTTGCTGGACCTGCCCACGCACGGGTATCTCGTGGCCAGCGATGCCCGGCAAGTCGACGCGCAGGCCGGCATGGAAAGCGGTGCATCGGCTCTGGTAGGAGCGCTGGCCCGGATCAACATGATTTCCGGCGCTGGCATGCTGGATTTTCTCGCCTGCCACAGCATTGAGAAACTGGTCATCGACGCCGAGGCCATTGCCAGCGCGCTGCGGCTGATTCGCGGCATTGAGCCCCACGCCGGACAACTGGCTCTTGGCATGTTCGCCCAAACCGGTCATCACGGCGACTTTCTAAAGCTGCCGGAGACGCGCGCTCTGTTTCGCAAGGAGCAGCACTTCCCGTCGTCCGTGATTGACCGCGGCGGCGATCCCGGCGCGACCGGCATCCTCTCGCGCGCCCGTCAGCGCGTAGACGATCTTCTGCACAGCTACCAGGCGCCTGCCCTATCCTCTCAAGTTCAAAAGTCGCTGCTTTCAATTGCCCGGCGGCACGCCCGGGCGCCCGGGCTTGACCGCTTGCCGGGCATTGAATCCGCAGAGCCATCCTCGACCGTCCGCTAGCGTTGGCCAGTTCTCCGTGCACGGAACCGTTCTCCGGGTGTAAACTTTTTCGTCATTCATCGCGGTTATTTCACTCCACGGAGTTTCCCGTGAAAAGAATATTTCGTATAGCTTTCCTTGTCCTGCTGAGCGCTCTCGCCGTCGCTCAAACTCCCCCCGCCGCCCCTAAGCCGCTGACTATCGAAGCCATCTTCGCCGACGGCGGCATCACCGGACGCCCGCCCCAAACCATTCAGTGGAGTCCCGACGGAGCCAGGGTTTCCTTTGTGCAGCGCGACGACTCCGGCGAACACGGAGAGCTTTGGTATGTGGACGCCGCGACCGGCGAGAAGAAAGTCTTGGTCAGCGAAGCCAAGCTGGCTGCCCTGGCCCCTCCGGTCAGCAAAATCAGCAATGAGCGAGAAAAGGAGCGGGTCACTCGTTACCATGTGGCGGCGTATCAATGGGCGCCCGACTCCCAGCACCTGCTTTTCGATTCCCAGGGCCAGCTCTGGTACTACTCCCTGGAGAGCGGCACCGCGGTCCAGTTAACCTCGTCCGCCGACCCGAGCGCGGATCCCAAGTTTGCGCCCGACGGCAAACACCTCGCCTACATTCGCAAACATAACCTCTTTGTGCGAGCGGTTCCCGACGACACAGAAAGGCAGCTCACCACCGACAAGGATGAGGATCTTCTCAACGGCGAAGTGGATTGGGTCTACGCCGAAGAACTCGACGTGCGCAGCAACTACTTCTGGTCACCGGATGGCAAGGACATCGTATTCCTCCAGATGGACGAGAAGCAGGTTCCCACCTATCCCATCACCGACTGGATGCCCACCCACCCCACCGTGGATATGGAGAAATATCCCAAGGCGGGCGATCCCAATCCCGTGGTGCGCCTGGGCGTGGTCAGCGCTTCCGGCGGCAAGGTGAAGTGGATTTCGCTTACCGACGATCCTGACATCTACATCCCGCGTTTTGGCTGGGTGCGCGACGGCGTGCTCTGGGCCGAGGTGCTGAACCGCCATCAGGATAATCTCGATCTTTACTTCATTGACGCGCGCTCCGGACACTCCCACAAGATGCTCACCGAGACCGCGCCCAACGCTTGGGTCAACGTGAACGACAATTTCAAAGTGCTGAAGTCCGGCGACCGTTTCACCTGGTCCAGTTGGCGCGACGGCAATACTCATCTTTATCTTTATGGTTTTGACAAGGACGATCCGCTGCGGTCGGAGGCGAAACTTGAGCTTCAGCTCACCAAGGGGGACTTCGAAGTGTTCAGCCTCGACGGTGAGGCCCCGGCAGCCGGAGTGCTTTATTTCACCTGCAATAAAGATGATCCGCGCCAGCGCCAGTTGTATTCGGTCAAGCTCGACGGCTCAAGCCTGCAACGGGTTTCGCCAGAGGACGGCTCGCACCACGCCACCTTTGCCGACGACGGCAAGCATTACGTGGATGACTTCTCCGCTAGCCTCACGCCGCCCAGCATGTCCGTATGCGCGCCCGGCAGTTGCACGAAGGTTTGGGATTCCCGCCCGGTCGATGCCTTCGATCTGATTCCGCCTCGCTTTCTCGACTTCAAAGCCGACGACGGCACCCACCTCTACGGTGAGTTGATCATGCCGACGTCGGCCACGCCGACCGGCAAGATTCCGGTCATCGTCTACATCTATGGCGGACCTGACGTTCAAACTGTGTCGAACCGCTGGATGGGGAGCACCGGTCTATTCCACGAACTGCTGGCTCAGAAAGGCTTCGCCATTTTCAACGTCGACAACCGCGGTTCAGGCGGACGCAACCGCAAATTCCAGACCACCTTCCGCCGTGAATTCGGCGAGATCGAACTGAAAGACCAGCTCGCCGCGCTCGATCAGCTGCTGGCGCAGTATCCGCAACTGGATCGCGATCGGGTCGCCATCTGGGGATGGAGTGGCGGCGGCTCCATGACGCTCTACGCCATGATGCATTCCGACCGCTTCAAAGCCGGCGTTGCGGTGGCTCCGGTCACCGACGCGCGGGACTACGATTCCATCTACACCGAACGCTATCAGGGGCTGCCGAAAGAGAATGGGAAGGGATACCACGATCTGCGGCTGGCCGATGTCGCCGACAAACTGCATGGCTCGCTGCTGCTGGTGCACGGCACCAGCGACGACAACGTCCACTTCCAGAACAGCATTCAGATGGTCGAGGGATTCATCAAGGCGGGCAAGCAGTTTCGCCTTATGGTCTACCCCGGCAAGACGCACGGAATCTCCGGCCTCGCCGACCGCTCCCATCTGTTTCACATGATCGAGGACCATTGGGAGCGGGAGCTGAAGTGATCTGGGTGTAGGAGCACGGCGTGTGTGGGGACACAGTCTGTGTGGGGCGGACACTCCTGTCCGCCGTCTTTGACTTTGCTTTCCAGGTTGGAAGCAGCCAGAGATTTTCCCCACCCTTGCCCGACCAATACCGATGGGTGCATCACCCTTCGCGCATGTGGCGAAGGGTGGGATTCCACAAACCCCAACCTCGGGACTTGATTTTCCCAGCAACGCCCGTCAGGTCCCTGAGTTTCAATAATGGTCTCCTGTGCGCGCCGTCAGTTGCTCGGTGGAGTTGCCGCCGGTCTCGACGCCTTGAGGCTGAGGTCGGGGCGAAGGGTTGCCAAGCCGGGCGGGCTCGACGCTTGCCCGGTTGGCCCCTCGCGCGCGGGCAGGGCGAAGGCGTAAACATTATCGTCATCGGAATCTGCGAAGACTGTCCCGTCTACCACCGCGGGCGACGACCAGACGTAGCCCCCGGTGGTGTACCTCCATAAGAGAACCCCAGTGCTTGCGTTCAGCGCGTACACGTTCCCATCGAGCGAGCCGAAGTACACGATCCCGTTCGCTACCGCAGGAGATGACCACACGCGATCGCCCGTGGTGTAGTCCCACAGCAGAGTCCCGGTGGAGGCATTGAGGGCGTACACCTTATCGTCGAGCGAGCCGAAATATACCGCTCCATTCGCCACTGCGGGGGAGGACGATACCGAGTCGCCAGCCGTATACTTCCACAGCAAAGCCCCAGTCTCAGCATTCAGTGCATAAACATTGTCGTCATATGAACCGACGTAGACCACTCCATCCGCAACAGCGGGTACGGTACGAACCACCCAGCCGGTAGCGTAATTCCAAAGCTTGGCGCCAGTTTGGGCATCGAGTGCGTACACATTATCGTCATCCGATCCAACGTAGACCACGCCGTTCGCGACCGCTGGCGAGGATCCCACGGAGGAGTTAGTCGGAGAAAACCACAGCTGCTTGCCAGTCCTCGCATCCAACGCGTAGGTACCGTCACCTGTATCATCTTCGCCGTCCTCGAAATAGACGACCCCATCGGCAACCGCAGGCGAAGAGAACACCGTGCAATAGGGACGCCCGCAAGCGTAGCTCCAGAGTGTGACTCCCGTTTCGGCGTTCAGCGCGTAAACTCCCCCGCCGAAGGTGCCGAAGTACAAAACTCCGTTAGCTACTGCCGGATCGGAACTCAGAAGCTCACCGTAAGGAGGGCTGAACTTCCAGCGCAAAGCTCCAGTTCTGGTGTTTAGCGCATAAAGCGTCGTTGAGTTCTCAGCATAAGCAACGCCATCAACCACTACAGGTGAGCCCCACGCACCATTGGCCGTAGCGTAGCCCCACTTCCGGCCAATTCCTTTGACTGTACGAGGGTTGAGGACGTTCTCATAGGGATTGAGGCCCTCGCGATCTACGCTGAAGTGAAACTGGCTCCAATTCGTTTGCACGAGAAACGGTTCCTGCGCGCCTTTGTCGTTGTTCCTCTCCAGCGCGGTCACCCAATGCTTGCCGGGAGGCGCGGTGCGTGGCGCACGGATTCCAGCGTTCTTGAACTCGCCGTGGCCGTCGGTCACGATGAGCGCTTCGTCCTTCGTGTCGAGGTAGATGTCCACTCCGCCGTTCGGCTCGAAACCACGACCGGAGACCAGAATTCTGGTAGTTGGCAGGCCGCTCTTCTTCGAGAGGGTGATGAAAGGTGCAGCGCTCGCGGTCCCAGCGAGAATCAAACATGCGGACAGAATGATTGCGGAAAAGATCGGACAAGGGTGTCCCTGAGGGTTGAACACTTCGGACCTCCTTGCTGTGGCGGGAGAGCAGGATTATCCGGACAGCTAATTCTGCTCGTGTGGCGCGCGTTGGGCAAGATGCAAGTTGTTGCACGGTGGTGGGGCGGGTCCCTGCAACATCCGGTCAGGTCGGAGTGCAAGATCAGAGGGGCAAAGCCCGCCCTTCCAAAGCCGTGCCAGACAGAACCGGACTCAGGGTTTCTGGCGGTCGAAGATTATCGCAGGGTGGCCTTTGTAAGTCGTGCGTTGGTATTCGCGATATCCGCATTTTTGCGCGACACGAATCGAGGCAAGATTCTCCGGGTGGATTATGCAGACGGTGCGCGCCGGCCCAAGGTGCGCTTCGCCCCAGGCGACCGCTGCGCGCGCCGCCTCCGTGCCATAGCCTTTGCCGTGTGCTCTGGAGGCCAGCACCCATCCCAGTTCAGGCACGCCTTTGATCGACGGCACGATATCTCTCTTGTAATCGGCGAATCCCAACTCGCCGACAAAATCGCCCGTTTCCCTTTCCTCGATCGCCCAATAGCCGAAGTTCATCAACGACCAATGCCCAACATAGCGCAGCAACCTCTCCCATACTTCCTCTTCGGAGAATGGTTTGCCTCCGATATGGCGCGTGACGACAGGATCAGCCCACATCGCGGCGCAATCGACGAAATCATCCAGACGATGGCCGCGCAGGGTCAGGCGTTCGGTTGTAATGACCGGAACTTCCGAGGCGGAGTGAAACAAACTGGACATAGGAACCTTCCAACCTCAGTTAACTAAAACCTATCCACATTTGCCACTGCGAAGAGAAGTGGCGAAAGCTTCCTGGGCGGGTGTTCCAGACTGCCGCGTTTCCTGCAGAGGCTGGGTGAGCTCGAGCATCATCCATCACGAGAGTTCAGCCTCGCACTTTTCTCTTGACTCCCACCCGGCAAAGCGCCATCATCAGTGTATAACTTTTACTTAATGCTGGTTTCATAACTATAACTCGTTAAGAGTCTAGATTTTACCTCTAACCCCAATCGAATCTAGATTTTGCGGGCCAAATCCCCGTAACTTCATGATTCCACTAGACCGAGGGGGAGGGGGTATACCACGAAAAAATCGAAATTTCGCAAGCAACAGGAGGTTCTGACTAAGTCGATGTAGGCGCGAGCAGCCTGGCGCGGTGCAATCCGGAGTGCCTATCGCCCCACTAGACTTCGTCCCAGCGGCAAGCCTGCCAGGTCAACCCAGCGGTTCAGGCCTTCCTCGCGAACGAAGGTCAGCTCCTGGATGGCAATCCGCCGGCTGCCTTTGAACTCGGCCCAGCGGTCGCGGGCAACGAAATACGCCTGCTGGGCCAGTTCTTCCGTGCTGAATTTCGCAATCGTCAGGTGCGGCATGTAGGGCCACTCCTCAACCGAAGCCAGGGACTGGGTGTTCAGCCGGTCATGCAGTTCGCGCATGCGGTAGGCGGCATGATGTACCCGGATAAACACTGTCGGCGTCACCGGCACGAAGGTCTCGACGTCGCTCAATTCAATTTCGAACGGTTCCGAACGGCTGCACAGGTCTTCCAGGGTTCCCAGCGCCGAAAGCTCGCTGCCCACCAGTTCGCGCGGCGGCAGGATGGTCAGATGGGCCGGCAGATGGGGCAGGTCGGGATGGAGTTCCTGGCGCAGCCGCTCGACGAATCCACCGACGGTGCTTTTTACATACGAGACCAGCGCATATCGCTGCGGTTGCATGTCGAACAGAGATTATACCTCCCGGAGTCATGGAAGGGCTTGTCGGCGGGCGTATTTGGCACGAACCCTGCGCTGCGGACAAGCACTGCAGGGGCGGGAACTGCTCCGGTAGGCGCAACCGGTCGGCTATAATTGAAGAGACCTTCCACGGAGTCGGGGCGTAGCGCAGCCTGGTAGCGCACCTGCCTTGGGCGCAGGGGGTCGTAGGTTCAAATCCTATCGCCCCGACCATTCTTGATTTTTCACTCGTCGTGCAATGATGTCGAACGGCATCTTGTACTCGGGATAGATACTTGCAGCATCTACAGCGCAGTTCAAAAGTACAAGTTTGAGCAATTCAGCCTGTTCGGTCGGATTCTGCTTAAGGTACATTGAATGAGCCTTTTGCGCGAGTTCAAAAGTCCGGGCGACACTTAGCAGCTTTTGGGTCGCGGGCTCTTTCAACGCACTGATTGCTCCTCGAATTCGAAGGTCTTCATTCTGCAACTGCTCCATCTGGCGCTTCCAAAAGTCCTCCGCAATTTTCTCGTCCAATTTATCCTTGTATGCTTGATCCATCCTCCGCTGAACCACTGCTGCCTCTTTTTCGAGTCGAGCCTTGCGAGCCGCTGCTTCCGCGCGAATACGCTCCTGATCCCGTACCAAAGAGTCGCCTAAACTAGCCGCTACCTCTTCTGGGATCTGAATATCGCGAAGCACCTCTCCCAGAATATTGGCTACGTCCGCCTCCCGGAAGCGAGGGGTTGGGCACTTGCCCCGAAACCCCGTACAGCGGTAGTAGACGTACTTATGCTTGACCCGTTCCCCTGTCATAGCGCAGCCACAGTGTTTGCAGGTCATCAGCCCGCGAAACGCGATATCTTGGGTTCTGTATTTCGGTCGGTTGCGATTTGAGAACACGGCTTGAACAGCGTCGTAAAGTTGAACGCTGACGAGAGAAACATATTTTCCTTGGTAGGTTTCGCCCCTCCAAGGGAATAGGCCGATGTACGTCGTGTCTTTCAGGATGTGATGCAAGCGACCACGAACGGGAGGTTTGTCAAACTCCTTCCGCAGCTCTTTACGGAGGGTGTTCAACGTGTACGTGCCTTCCGCATACAATTCGTAAGCACGCCTCACTATCGGTGCCTTAGCCGGGTGCGGTTCGATATTCCGGGTTTCTCGATTATTGCGATAGCCGTAAGGTGCGTGGCCGGGATAGAAACCCTGCTCCGCTTTTTCGCGCATGCCTTTGATCACTTCCTCGCGCAGGTTGTCCGAGTAATAGATCGAAGTCGCGAGTTCGATGTTCTGGTGGAACTTGACTTGCGCTTTCGCAT
This sequence comes from uncultured Acidobacteriota bacterium, assembly GCA_963715675.1. Classification (GTDB taxonomy): domain Bacteria; phylum Acidobacteriota; class Terriglobia; order Terriglobales; family Acidobacteriaceae; genus DASVWZ01. The sequence goes on along the minus strand of OY970265.1, from coordinate 3,485,493 downwards.
CTTTCGAATACACGGTACCCGATTTGACGAAGTGAATCTCCGTTTCCATCTTCTTCAGCAAACTAAAGTCTTCTTGATTTCGCGAAAGGCGATCCATCTTCTCCACAAGGACGGTGCGGCAATTCTTCAATCGCCGCAAATCCCGTACCATGCTCTCAAAATTCTTGCGACCCTGTTCTTTGGCTGTCTGAATGTCAACATATTCGGAGACTACGATGAATCCGTTCTTTTCCGCGTACTTGCGAAGCGCCTTCAGTTGTGCCTCGATTGAGTACCCTTCTTCTTCTTGCTCGCGGCTAGACACGCGTGCGTAGATCAAGACCAACTTCCTTTCACTGCTTTCTGTCGAGTTTTGCCGTCTTGTCATTTGGTTCGGCCCTCCCCTGGCGCTAGGCTGCAAAAATCCCTACATCTATTAAATACTGCAACCTCCCGGTCATCCTCTCGCTATTTTCTTCTTGGACGCCGAAATCTGCTGTTTCGGACTTCCCTTGAGGCGAGGCACTGCCTTGCGTTGCACACCGCGCATGCGCCCCTGAGCTTGCCGTTCCTTCAAATTGTCCAAGTAATGGCACGTCACCGCGTACTGAAGGCTCTCCAGAAATCTCTGCTGTGCGGATACGACCTTCTTGCTTCCGGCCCTTACATAAATGGCTGCTTTCCTCATATTTTCTCCTGGTAAAGATATTGGTATTCGTGTCTTGCTGCGACTCCATTCGAGACATTTGAGGTTCCCAAAGCGCATCGGCGTTTAAGGCTCTCAGTCGTGCCTGGTTTCCATCTATGCTCCTCCTGCTGCCGCTTTCGAGTTCGTTGAAGAACTCCCGCGATCTCTTGCACTCTCGGCTTGCCTGTCCCAACGATCCAGAATTTCGAAGAACTGGCGTAACTGCGCAATAGAGAAGTCGCCAGAGTCGATCTCCGTACCGGAGACCGTTTCGGCGGACAGGTGTCCCTGTTCCCCCTCGCGATTCTCGCGATGTGGGGGGACGCACACTCCCCGCTTTGCCCTGGCCTGATCCATTGGGTCCGCCCGCGCTCCTCAAATGCCCTCTTGCTATTCAACTGTGGGTCTCCCACCTTAGAACCGTCCAACTTAAAAGCCATAATTATCAGACTCTACTAAACAACCATGTATACATTCTACCAACGGAGATCAGGTTTTGGTTAGTCCGTAAGTGCAACATAATAGGCATGTTGATGATGCATTTACGAGGTCAGGAGAAAAGTGGTTGGAAGTTACGGCCTTGAAGTAGAATTGTTATATGCCTGTACAATCAATCGATATAAATAACCTTCCTAAAGCAACTCGTAATAGAGTGAGCCCGATAAAGCTGACGAGGGACTGGCGAGAGACGCTGGAGCGTATTAAGGCAGGAGATTTCGAGGCTCTGAAAATCGAGTTTGCCCGCGAGACTCTCGACCTGGGCAAGGCCACGCCGGACAGGTTCAAGCGATTGTTGACAGCAGAATTGAGGAAGCTCGGCAGCTACCACGGTATGGACTTGTACCGAGGAACGAAACTCACGTTCCGGGGGAAATCAGCGACTGGTGCTCCAATTCTGTACGTCATTCGGCGAGACCGTATGCCAACGGGATGGGAAGGATCGGAGGATGCGCCGGAAATAGATGCCGAGCCAAACAAGCCCCCTACTGCCCGAAAGTCGCGTAAGCGTGGTAGAGGCTGATGTGTCACAGCCAAGGCCTGACGGATACTCTGTGGCAAGAATCCGGACTATTCCGCTCTTTCATTGGAGGACGAAATGATAGAAGAGAATGCAATGATTGAGGGCGGAGCAATAATCGGCGACAAGGAAGGAGGCTTGTGGCGTGTGCTGGAGGTAACCGATACGGGGCTCTTCCTGCTTATGCTCCCAGAGCGTAAGGACGTGGTTCACACCCGGAATTTGACATGGCGGCAGTTCGCAGATTTTGGCTACGAACTGGCGTTTCCATAAACGCATCTGTCGTCTTGCGTTGGTTGAGCTGTAATATCTTGAACGTGACCCTACTGACTGCGTTAGCAAGGCTCCATTTGTCAGACACAGACTGGCATCTGATTGGCGATTTTGAGTGTAATGTCGCTCGTCATTCGCGTGGAGCTTGCGGGTTCAGATCTTGCCGCGCTTTCCCCGGTCCGTGAACTGCGGAGCCATCGGACAAACTCTTGCGCGGCATGACCACCCTCTTGAGGTCAAACAATCGCAGCCCGCCTGTCATCCCGGTGCGCAAACTCGGATGCCAACAAATACAGGAATTGACTCGGAGCATTTGTCATGATGTCCCGAATATGTTCACCAAGCGGGCCTAGAATAGAGCTCCTATGCCACGCATTGATGCTCTGACCGGGGAAAGTTGGAGGCGGTTTGTTTCCGATTCCAATCAAGCCGCAATGCGCAAGAGTCACCAATATCCCCGTTACGAAGGGCAGTTCCTTGACGATTGCTGCACCTTTCGAAAACCGGAATGTAGGCCGTTGTGTTTCTGTCGCAGGGTGGGATGCGACGGCGTCTGGACTCTGCGACCGGATGTTGAGTTTCACGATTTCCTTTCACATTTTCGCAAGTTGTGGGTTAGGGGAGCAGGCGCGTTCAGCGATTACGTGGAGAATGATTCCCGGTCCGGGATGCCTAAGGAGTGGAAAAACGCCGTATTGTTGCTGCGTGAAATCAGGCGGCGGTGGTCTGTATGGGACGAACACGGCAACAGTTTGCCGTTGGTGGTGAGCGAGATTAGGCGGTGCTACTTTTGCGACGATTCCTTCACTCTAATGAAGCCGATTGTAAGCGCGATTCACAAGCTCACTGGCGATAGCACAGGAGTTTTCACGTCCAAACTGGTTAGCCAGCTCTTTTACGATATAGCAGTTCCATTTGATACCAAATCTGCGATAAACCAGAAGGCATCCGGGTACGAACCGAAAAGCTATGGCGACGGCAGAATGCGCGAGCAGGCTAAGGCTTGGCTTCTAGCTAACAAGAAAAGTGTGGATGATTTTAGGAAGCTGGATGGAGCGCCCGACTCTTACTGGCCCAGTCCGGGACGCGGGACCGCTTGCAGCCGCGTGCTGGACAAGCTCTTTTACAAATGAAGGGATCAAATCGTTCACCGAAGGGTCTTCCTGACAGTAGCAATCCCATCCGACAGCAGGGTGTGCAAGGTCAAGTCTCGGCTATTACAGTTGAGCACAGCATTCGCGGCATCGTGCTAGCTGTCCTCGTGCCGAAATACAGCACTACTTCCCATCATCACGGTGCCCTGGGGCGGGCGCTGTATTCCGGATGCCATGCCCGTTCGCGCGTTGTATTTTGTCCATTCATTTCCGTTGCCTCACACTTGGTAGTCAAATTGCCGTCTTTCAATTCAATCAAGGTCCCCTCGTCATTTGCATGTTCCACCCCCTATGCGCTTTCTTTATGGTCATCCGAGTCGGGCTGCTCGACTGATGTTGGCTCCGGACCACCGCCAAGGAGGGGCAGAGTGAGGCCTTGGACCTCCGGCATAGGACTGCCGATGACGGTTTGCAGATCGCCATACAGCCCAGCCGTGCCATTCGTCAGCAGTTCGATACGACGCTGACGTTTTGCCCACTGCTTGGTCAGCGCACGCTTTTCAGCATCGAGATCCTCCTGCATTCCAACGCAGGCTTCCACGATTGCCGAAACACGGGCGCGGAAGTGAGAGCTAGTCAGGTAGTCGTACATCATGGCCATCTTCCCTTCACGTCCCTGCTCTGAGAGCTTGACCATTGCCGCCTCGATGATCCCCTGGCGAAGAGCCTTCGCCAATGGCACAGCGTGACGCATCGATCCCACCCACACGTTGTCAATGCGGTCGAATCCGTCAACGCCTTTCGGCATCGTGGTTGTGATGATGACCCCGGTCTGAGCGCCCACGGAGCGTTGATCTGCCCGGTTCTTCGCGAGCCAATCGTTGCTCCAACTCCGCGTGCGCTTGCTCTCCCAGAGAATGACGCCACATTCGAACCCATTAGGCCCGATGACTGTTTGGACTACGTCACCTCCCGCACGTCCTTTACCCACTTCCTCGATGAGATCACCGGGGAATGCAGCCTTGAGCATTGCTTCCAACTCAAGTTCTTGAACCTCACCCTGGAGCTGTTGTGAGGTCTGATCGCTCTTACGACGCAGCTCTTCGACCTGCTTTTTCATATCGAGGAGAAGCTTGTCTTTCTCAGCAAGCTTGAGGCGATAGACTTCCTCCTCCTCCCGCTGCGTGGCTTCGCGGACCCGAAGTGTCTCTTCCTCCAAGCGACGTTCCACTTGAAGTTCGAGTTTGCGTTTTTCTTCTTCGAGCAGCCGCCGTTCCCGCCGAAGCTTGAGTTCGGCCTGGTCTGCTTCGGCGAGCTTCGAGTCTTTTTCGGAGAGTTCTTGCTCCGCCGCGAGAAGCTTCTCCGCATAAGCATCAGCAGCGGTCTTGTAAGCAGCCTGGGTAAGAGCATTGCGCTCTGTCGCCAGTTTCTCTTGGACGGCTGTTTCGATCTCCGTCTGACGTGCGTCGAGCCGCGCTTTGAGATCATCCAGCGCCTTTTGGCGTTGTGACAGCCCTTGTTCTTGTTTCTTGAGAGCCTCAACGTGCTTTTTCACTTCTTCTTGCGCTTTTGCACGTTCGGCAGTGATGAGAGGTTTGGCGAGAGTCTCCGTTAACGGAAACTCTTCGCCACACTCAGGGCAAGTGATATTGAATTGATCGAGCGACATAAGCAGCCTCCTTTAGCTGTGGTTGTGGCTGCTATTGCCTTTGATTCCGTTTTCGACGAGAATCAGTTTGAAGCCGTTACCTTGGCTCTAGCAGCCGGGTGATGGTTGAGCCCCGCGTTACAGCGCGGGGCAGTGTTTTTGCGGTTACAAAACTCTCACGAAAATTCCTCTTTTCCTTCCGATCAGATACGCGTCATAGCTTTTCCCTGCGCGGATCTTGATGCCCACGAAGCGCAGATAATCACGAGGGCTCTCTTCGTCAGGACCAATGTCGGCGAACGGAGCAGGTCTGCTTATACCGAGCGCCTTCCTCTCCAGCGGAACAAGGGGCCTTACTGCTGTCTTTCCGCTTAGCCCGTCACAGAACGCGACAAAGTGGATACCTCGGCGCTGGAATTCCTTCAGCGCGTCAGAATTAAATTGCATCACTCCATCCGTATTCATCGAGACCAAAGTTTTCGAGATTCAAGCCCGGTCGATAGACCGGGCCTTTCCCAAAATCGGTTAACTGTCCACGATTGTGGCAGGTCACAGACCTTTACCACGACGACTTTGTCCCACGGATCATCCAAATCGTCTTTTTTGCGCTGTTGAATGCGAGCCAAGCAGCTCTCCTGCGCGGAGGATGGAGACGGGTCGGGCTGGGAAGCCCGCGCCGACAGAGCGGGCGCCATTGAGGCGGGATAGTAGGACGATCTCGCCCTGGAATTGCGTCCGAGTGACAGAAATTGTCAGTCAGACCTCCGGAAACTCCTCCCCGGAGGCAATGAGAGTTCTAAAATCGTCCTGCAAAGCCGACCAATCGTTCTCTACCGCCAAGTCGAGATTGCTGCGGGTTTTGAAAGCACCGGCAAGGCTGTCACAGCATTTGCTGACGGAGAGGATGAATCTCTTTGCCGCCCGCTAAATCCCGTGGCGACGTGCGCGCACCCACCGGCGCCGGAAGTTCAGGAATGTTTTGTGCTCGGCGAGTTCCGCCAATCGGTTCCGTTTCTCCGCCAAAGGCATTTCCCCATGCTGAATCTGCCGGCGCAGAGTGCCAACGTGTTCCACAAATGCGCCCCATTCCGGGCCGAACTGCTTCTCCAGTTCGCGGCGCAGCCGGGCTGCCAGCGCCGGACTGCGACCGTTGGTGGAGATGGCAATCTGTAGCGGACCCCGGCGCACCACGGCCGGATAGAAGAAGTCGCAATGCTCCGGATCGTCCACCACATTGCACAGCACACCGCGAGACTGGCATGCGCGGAACACGGCATGGTTGGTGGCAGGAACATCAGTAGCGGCTACCACCAGGAATGCACCCCGTAAATCGCGGGCGGAAAACGCGCGAGGATGCCAGGCCAGCTTGCCAGCGCGCTCTCGGGCTCGGATCCATTCCACTGCCCGGGGGGCCACCACCACCACCTGCGCTCCGCGGCCCAGCAAGCCTGCCGCCTTTGCCGCCGCCACTCGTCCCGCGCCCACCACCAGGCACTTTCGGCCCTGGAGCCGGACCATGATAGGGAAAGTCATGTAACCCCCGCATTTTCAATAACGTCGAACGATCCCATGATAGCCCAATCGGGGGGTGCGCGCCGAGTTCGCCTGGGGTTTGACCCGTTTCTGGGGGCTAATTTCTCTTCGGGAATCGATATTCATAATGTCACTACGCCCTATGACTTGCGTCACATACTAGGACAGCTATTCCTAGTAGTCTTATGGACTAAGTGCAGTTGTTCTGTGTCCCGCGCGTGAATACTGGTGAACTCAGTCCGATCCCCGCAAAGAAGTAAGGAGATAGATGATGGCCAATGACAGCGGTGAAAAACCGAAAACCGGACTGTTGGACGAGCTGGAGAAAGGTCCATGGCCCAGCTTTGTGAAGGAGATCAAGTCCGCCGGGCAGACGAGCGAGCGCGCCACCGACCTGCTCCGACAGCTGGAACTCTCCTATCAGGAGAAGAAGGGGCATTGGAAGCACGGTGGCCTGGTTGGAGTGCTGGGCTACGGCGGAGGGGTAATCGGGCGATACAGCGATGCCGGAGAACAGTTTCCGAAAGTTGCCCAGTTCCACACCATTCGCGTCAACCAGCCTGCGGGATGGTTCTACACCAGCGACGCCATTCGTACCATCTGCGATATTTGGGAACGCCACGGTTCGGGCCTCACCAACATGCACGGGTCCACCGGCGACCTCATTCTGCTGGGAACCGGCACTGCGGAACTGGAGCCGACATTTCAAGAGTTGGCCCATGCCGGGTTCGATCTGGGCGGTTCCGGATCATCGTTCCGCACGCCTTCCTGCTGCGTCGGCATGGCCCGCTGCGAATGGGCCTGCTATGACGCGATGAAGGTGTGTTACGACCTGACCATGGCCTATCAGGATGAGATGCATCGTCCGCCCTTCCCTTACAAATTCAAACTCAAATGCGCCGGCTGCCCGAATGATTGCGTGGCGGCCATTGCGCGCGCCGATCTTTCCGTCATCGGCACCTGGAAGGACGAGATCCAGGTGGATGAGAGTGCCGTGACCAAGTATGCCTCCGACGGTCTCGACATTCAGAAAGACGTCTGCGATCTCTGCCCCAGCAAGTGCATGGCATGGGAGGGCCACAAGCTCAGCATTGAGAACCACGAATGCGTTCGCTGCATGCATTGCATCAATGTCATGCCCAAAGCGCTGCGCCCTGGCAAAGAACGCGGAGCGGTCATCATGATTGGCGGCAAGGCGCCCATCATGCAAGGGGCGCTGCTTTCCTCCGTACTGGTGCCCTTCGTGCCTGCGGAAGAACTTATGGACACGTTGAAGGAATTGATCCGCCGCGTCTGGGAGTTCTGGGACGAATACGGCAACAGCCGGGAACGGGTTGGCGAACTGATCCAGCGGGTGGGCCTGCCCGCGTTCCTCGACGGGATCGGTCTGGATCCGATCCCGGAAATGGTTTCCGCACCTCGCGACAATCCCTACATTTACTTTCAGGCCGGCAAGGACGGTGAAAAATGAGCACCACACCTCAACCCCGGCTTACCGACATCGGGCCACCGCACTACGAAAAGTACTTGCATCCCCTGATCAAGAAGAACTACGGCCAGTGGAAGTACCACGAGAAGCTGGCTCCCGGCGTCTATTGCCACGTTGCGGAATCGGGAGACCGCATCTACACGGTGCGTGCCGGCACGCCGCGCCTGCTGAGTATCCAGACGTTGCGCATCTTCGCCGATCTGGCAGACAAGTACTCCGGCGGTTATCTGCGCTTCACCAGCCGGAACAATCTCGAGTTTCTGCTGGATGATCCGGGCAGAATCGAACCGTTGAAGCAGGAACTGATCGCTCTGGGATATCCGGTGGGCGGCACCAATAATGCCATCAGCAACATCGTGCACACCCAGGGATGGATCCACTGCCATTCCTCGGCCACGGATGCGTCAGGCCTGGTCAAATGCGTGATGGATGCGGTCTATGAACGCTTCACCCATGAGGACCTTCCGGCGAAATTGCGGATCGCAGTGGCTTGCTGTCTGAATATGTGCGGCGCGGTGCATTGTTCCGACATCGCCATCCTCGGAGTTCACCGGCTCCCTCCCAAAATCCAGCACAACACGCTGCCCAGGATGTGCGAGGTCCCGACCCTGATCGCGGCCTGCCCGACCGGGGCGATTCGTCCGGCGGTGGTGGACGGCAAGAATTCGGTCGCTGTGGTGGAACAACAGTGTATGTTCTGCGGCAATTGCTACACCGTATGCCCCGCCATGCCGATGAACGATGCGGACAAGGATGGCTTGTCCATCTGGGTGGGCGGCAAGGTGAGTAATGCGCGGAGTGCGCCCAAGTTTTCCAAGCTGGCGATTCCGTTTCTCCCCAACAATCCTCCGCGCTGGCCGGAGGTGGTCGAGGCCGTGGTCAAAATTGTTGATATCTACGCGAAAAATGCCCGCAAGTACGAGCGGGTAGGTGAGTGGATCGAGCGCATCGGCTGGCCGCGGTTCTTCCATCTGACCGGGTTCGAGTTTACCCGCTATCACATTGATGACTTTAAGCATGCGGCGCTGACCTACGCGCGGTCGGCGCATGTTCGGTACTGAAGCGCCTTCTCCAATCCTCCCCCGAGGAAACCGGCGGATGGGGCTGTTCAAAGAAGTCAAGAAACCGGTAATTCGAGGCGTAGCGGCGGCTGCCAGTGAGATCAGCCCGCTGCGTCCTCGCTTTGTGCCCAAAACGCCTCCGTGTGCCTCGGGCTGCCCCAACGGCAACGAAATCCGCGAACTGCTCGTGGTCATCGCCCAAGCCAAAGAATACGGCCTGACCCGCGAGCAGGCTTTCGAACGCGTATGGAATCGGATTGTGGAACGCAATCCTCTTCCCGCAGTCACCGGCCGAATCTGTCCCCACCCTTGCGAGAGTGTGTGTAACCGCAGCGCCAAGGACGGGCCAGTGGCGTTCAATGCAATCGAACGCACGATCGGGGACTTTGGCATTTCCAACAGGCTGAGGCTCTCGCGGCTGGTGGCTCAACCCCGCACAGAACGAGTCGCGGTCATCGGCGCTGGCCCGGCCGGATTGTCCTGCGCTTACCAGTTGGTGCGGCGAGGATACGCGGTCACCGTTTTTGAGGGCCTGGGCGAACCGGGAGGCATGCTGCGTTACGGCATTCCGAGATTCCGTTTGCCGCGTGAAGTGCTCGATGCCGAGATCCGCCGCATTCTCGATCTCGGAGTCGAACTGAAGTGCAATTGCGCGGTAGGCAGAGATACTTCGCTGGAGCAACTTCGCCGGGAATATGCAGCCGTATTCGCCGGCATTGGCGCGCATCAGGGAGTCAGGTTGAACCTTCCCGGCGAGGATGCTCCCAACGTGTTCAGCGGAGTCAGCTTCCTGAACCGCGTGAACCGTGACGAGAAGGTGGATTTGGGCAGCAGGGTAGTGGTCGTCGGCGCCGGCGGAACTGCTATGGACGTGGCTCGCCTCAGCAAGCGTCTGGGCGCGGATGTCACCATGGTGGGCCTGGAGATGACCGCCAACAAATCGGAGGCCGACGAAGCACTGGAAGAAGGTGTGCGCATCGAATACCCCGCGGTTCCTCTTGAAATGCTGCGGCGGAATGGACGCGCACAGGGAGTGCGTTGTGTCCGCATGGGGCCGAAGGCGGGGGATTCCAGTGGCACTTTGCCCCCGGTTCCCTTAGCGGGAAGCGAGTTTGACCTGGAAGCCGACAGCATCATTGTTGCAGTTCGCCAAGAGCCGAATTTCCGGGGGCTGGAGACTCTACCCAACGGAAACGGATGGATCAAGACCGACGACTGGGGCAGGACGGCGGTGGACGGAGTTTTCGCCGGCGGCGACGGTGCCGGACTTGGCATCGCCACCGTGGCCATTGCCCAGGGGCGCTTGGCTGCCGAGGGCATCGATGCGCGTTTTCAGGGACGCAAGTTGGAAAAGCCGCCGGTGCTGCCGGCCATTCCGACCGAGAAGCTGCGGCTGGACTGGTATCCCGCAGCGCCGCGCCACGAGGAGCAGCGGGTTTCGGTCGGACAGCGCGAATTCGGCACCGAGGTCGATCTCGGTTTGACGGAAGCCGAAGTGCTCGAAGAGGCCAAGCGCTGCATGTCCTGTGGCATGTGCATGGATTGTGAAACCTGCTGGATGTACTGCAGCAACAACTGCTTTGTCAGGCTGCCGAAAGGGGAACATTGCAAGATCAAGCTCGAAGTCTGCAACGGCTGCAAAAAGTGTGCGGACGCGTGTCCGAGCGGATATATCGAACTGAGTTGATAACCAAGGAGAAGACCTGTGCCGACATTTGAAATCGAAGGAAGAAGTTACGAGGTGGATGAGGACGGCTTTTTGCAGGAACCGGAACGCTGGAACCAGGAAGTGGCCAAGGATTTCGCCGGTACCGAGGCCATCACCGATCTGACCGAGGAACACTGGAAGATCATTCACTACATCCGCAATTACTACGTGGAGTTTGGGATTGCGCCCATGATTCGCAAGCTGTGCAAGGAAACCGGGCACAAACTGAACGAGATTTACAAGCTGTTCCCGTCAGGGCCGGCCAAGGGCGCATGCAAGCTTGCGGGGCTGCCCAAACCGACGGGCTGCGTGTAGAGGCCAAATGGACGCAAGCGAGGCCATGGCCATGGTTGAGCAGTGGATTACGCGGACGGCGGATGCCTATCCGAGTCATGCGGCAGCTCTGCGGACCAAAGAGCGGGATCCGTTTCGCAATCCAGTTGGCGATACGCTGCGCCAAAGCCTGTCGCAGCTGGTACGCGAGTTATTCGGCGAGATGGATGCAACGGCAATCGATTCCGCCCTCGATCCCATCCTCCGGCTCCAGGCGGTGCAAGGATTCGCTCCCGACGATGCTGGGCGATTCGTATCTCTGCTGAAGCCGATTTTCCGCGAGCTGGCGCTGGAACGAGATTCGACCGTCCTCGATGGCAGGATCGATCAACTTGTTTTCATGGCTGCTGACAAGTACACACAATGCCGTGAACAACTGGCCCGAATCCGGGCGAACGAAGTTCAACGCATGAACCAGGTGCAACAACGCATGCGCGCGCGGAGACACGCATGAAGGCCCTCGCCCCGCTGCTGGCCGTTCTCACGATCGCCGGGTGCGCCGTTCTGGGCGGATACACGCATGCCAGCCTCGTTCTGCTGGCAGTGTTCGTTCCCTATGCCGCCTTCGCAGTTTTCCTGATTGGCTTCTGTTCCCGTGTGGTGCGCTGGGCGTGGGCCCCGGTGCCGTTCCGTATTCCCACAACGTGCGGGCAGCAGAAGTCGCTGCCCTGGATTAAACCGGCATCGCTGGACAACCCCGGCACCGGCTGGGGCGCATTTCGTCGCATGGCGCTGGAGATTCTTCTGTTCCGTTCCCTGTTCCGCAACAACCGCGCCCGGCTGCAGGATCAGCGACTGGTGCTGGGTGAGGACCGATATCTATGGCTGGGCGCTCTGGCGTTTCATTGGTCTCTGCTGGTAATTCTGATTCGGCATCTGCGCCTGTTTCTCCAGCCGGTTCCGGATTTGTTCAGCGCGATCGAGGGACTGGACGGCATTCTTGAAGTGGGAATTCCCGCACTCTATATCTCTGACGTGGTGATCCTGGCGGCGCTGCTGTACCTGATGGTACGGCGCTTTCGCAACCCGCTCGTGCGCTGCATCTCTTTGCCGATCGATTACCTGGCGTTATTTCTTCTGCTGGGAATCGCGATTTCCGGCTTGCTCATGCGCTTCGTACTCCGGGTAGACGTGGTTGCGATCAAGCAGTTTGCGCTCGGATTGGCGGTCTTCCATCCGGCGGTTCCAGGAACCCTGGCTCCAATCTTTCTGATTCACTTGCTACTGGTCAGCACTCTGGCTGCATATTTCCCGTTCAGCAAGCTCATGCATCTGGGCGGAGTCTTTCTCAGCCCGACGCGCAACCTGGCCAACAACAATCGCAGGGAACGTCACGTCAATCCCTGGAATGGTCCAGTGAAGGCCCATACCTATGCGGAATGGGAGCACGAGTTCGCCGACAAACTGAAAGCCGCGAAACTTCCGCTTGAGAATGAAGATGCCGGAAAAACTACTGTCCATTGAACAGAAACGCCCGGAAGACGATTGGCCCGACGCCAAGGTCGAATTCCGCAAAGGGACGATCTGTTACAGCGCGGCTTCGAAGAACATTACCTATCTCGGCCTGCCGAACCCGCGCGAATGGCAGCCTTTCGATGCCGACTGGAAACTTCCACCCAACTGGAAACAAATCATTCTGGAAGGGATGAAAGAGCGATTGCAGAAGTACCGCTCTTTCCGGTTGTTCATGGAAATCTGCGTGCGTTGCGGCGCCTGCGCCGACAAGTGTCATTTCTATGTCGGCTCCGGCGACCCCAAAAACATGCCGGTACTGCGCGCCGAACTCATGCGCTCGATTTACCGCCGCTATTTCACCCTCACCGGCCGGCTTTTTGGCGGGCTGGTGGGCGCGCGGGAGTTGACCGAAGACGTCATCAAGGAATGGTTCTACTACTTCTACCAGTGCACGGAGTGCCGGCGCTGTTCGGTCTTCTGTCCTTATGGGATCGACACCGCCGAGATCACCATGATGGGCCGCGAACTGCTCGACCTGATCGGCTGCAACATCAACTGGGTCATGGAGCCGGCCGCCAACTGTTTTCGCACCGGCAACCATCTTGGCGTGCAACCGCACGCCTTTCAGGACAGCATGCAGTTCGCCGCCGATGAAGCTTCGGAAATCACCGGCTTGCCGATCGAAGTCCCCATCAACCGCAAGGGCGCGGAGATTCTTTTTGTCATGCCTTCGGCCGACTACTTTGCTACCCCACATTACTACACTCTGCTCGGCTACCTGATGCTGTTCCGCGAAATCGGACTCGACTACACGGTGAGCGCGTTCGCCTCGGAAGGCGGCAATTTCGGACTTTTTTCTTCGCACGAATTGACGAAACGGCTCAATGCCAAAATCTACGAGGAAGCGAAACGCCTGCGGGTGAAATGGATCCTGGGAGGCGAGTGCGGGCACATGTGGCGCGTGCTGCACCAATACATGGACACCATGAACGGCCCCGCCGATTTCCTGGAGCCGCCCGTCTCACCCATCACCGGAACTCTTTTCGAGAACGCCCGCTCCACCCGTATGGTGCATATTTGCGAATTCACCGCGGACCTGATTCATCACGGCAGGCTGCGGCTCGATTCCAGCCGCAATGATCGCTGGAATGTCACCTACCACGACTCCTGCAATCCATCCCGCGCCATGGGATTGCTGGAAGAACCGCGCTCCATCCTGAAAAGCGTTTGCCGGAATTTTCACGAGATGCCGGAAAACACCATCCGCGAGCAAACTTTCTGCTGCGGCAGCGGTGCCGGATTGGGCACGGATGAAAACCTGGAGATGCGCCTGCGCGGCGGGTTCCCTCGCGCCAACGCGGTCAAGTATGTGAAAGAAAAATACGGTGTGAACTTGCTGGCCTGCATTTGCGCCATTGACAAGGCAACCCTGCCCACGTTGATGGAGTATTGGGTTCCGGGCGTCGAGGTCGCCGGCGTGCACGAGTTGCTGGGAAACGCGTTGGTCATGACCGGAGAAAAAGAACGGACCACCGACTTGCGCGGGGAACCGTTGGCACGGGAGGAGGCTGTCCATGAATGACCGTCCGCTGATTCTCACGGGCCTGACTCTCTTCGTGGGACTCGTCACCACCCCCATCTGGCACGGCGCGCTCGACAGAAAGGCGACGTTGGCCACACCGTCGATCAAACTTCCCACCCAGGAAAAACAGTGCGTAGCCCCAGCGAGCTACATGCGCGCTTACCACATGCAGTTACTGGAACATTGGAGAGACGAGGTGGTGCGCGATGGGCATCGGCAGTTCCTTGCATCCAACGGGAAGAGTTACGACAAGAATCCCACCCATACCTGCCTCACGCAATGCCATACCGACCGCAAGGAATTTTGCGAACGATGCCATGATTATGCCGGAGTTTCCGATCCGGATTGCTGGGATTGCCACAATGATTCCCCGCTGACTGCCAGGAGCAAGCCATGAAGATTACGAGAAAGGATTTCCTGCGACTTTCCGGTCTGGCCTTGCTGGCTGTGGCAGGGAAAAAAGCGGTCCGCGCCGTGACCGAGCGAACCGCGTCCACGCCGCCCGCAAAACCAGTCCGCTGGGGCATGGCGATTGACCTGCAAAAATGCCGCCAGAAGGACGGCTGCGATCGTTGCATCAAGGCATGCCACTCTACCCATAACGTGCCGCAATTCGCCGACCGGGCACATGAGGTCAAATGGATATGGAAAGAGCCGTTCAAGAACGTATTCCCGGCCGCGCAGACTGACTACACCCGCGAGTTCTACGGAAGTCTTCCGGTGACTCTGCTGTGCAACCACTGCGACGATCCTCCGTGCGAGGACGTTTGCCCGGTGGACGCAACCTGGAGACGAGACGACGGAGTGGTCACGATCGACTGGCATCGCTGCATCGGCTGCCGCTACTGCATGGCGGCATGCCCTTACGGTTCGCGCAGTTTCAATTGGCAGGACCCCCGCCCCGCCATCGCAACTGTGAACCCCGATTTCCCCACACGCAAGCAAGGCGTGGTGGAGAAGTGCAATTTCTGTGAAGAACGGCTGGCGAAGGGGCTGGTGCCGGCTTGCGTCGAAAGCTGTGAGGAAAAGGCCATGGTGTTCGGAGATCTCGAACAGCCAGATTCCGAGCTACGCCAAGTGCTGCGCTCACGGTTTGCGGTGCAACGCCAGCCGGAATTGGGCACGGGCCCTTCGGTGTATTACATCGTCTGAGTGTGCTTATGTTCATGTTTGAAAAAGCGCTCACCGGAAGCCGCAAGTACTGGCTCTGGGTTACCTCTCTTCTGTTTCTGGTCTTGGTGGGTTCTCTCTGTTACGGCTTGCAACTGATGCATGGGCTGGCCATCACCGGACTCAGCCGCGATGTGACCTGGGGCCTCTACATTGCACAGTTCACATTTTTCGTGGGAGTCGCTGCCTCTGCGGTCATGGTGGTTCTGCCCTACTACCTGCACGATTACCGGCAGTTTGGACGCATCACTCTCCTCGGCGAACTGCTGGCCGTCACCGCGGTCACGATGTGCATGCTCTTCATCCTCGTGGACCTGGGCCAGCCTTCGCGGATTTTCAACATGGTGCTTCACCCGCAGCCCCAGTCGGTAATGTTCTGGGACATGATTGCGCTTGGCGGCTATCTGCTGATGAACGCTGTGATTGCCCTGGCCACGCTGACGGCGCAACGGGAACATGTGCCTGTCCCCGCCTGGATCAGGCCCGTGATCCTTCTCTCGATTCCCTGGGCGATCAGCATTCACACGGTCACGGCATTTCTCTACAGCGGATTGCCAGGCCGGACCTACTGGCTGACGGCGATCCTGGCGCCGCGTTTTCTGGCTTCGGCTTTCGCTTCGGGCCCCGCTTTGTTGATCCTCTTATGTCTGGCGTTGCGGAAGTTGTCCGGCTGGGATGCGGGACGGGATGCCATCCAGAAGCTGGCGGTCATAGTGGCCTATGCCACCGCCATCAACATTTTCTTCATTCTGGCGGAAGTCTTTACCGCTTTCTACAGCGAGATTCCGGCGCACGAAGAGCACTTCGAGTATCTCTTTGTCGGTCTCAACGGCGACTATCATCTGGTGCCCTGGATGTGGCTTTCGGTGCTGCTTTCCTGGTTTGCATTAGCCCTGCTGCTGGTTCCCAAATGGCGAGCCGACACCCGCCTGCTGGTGGTGGCGTGCGTGTGTGTTTTCGTCTCGATTTGGCTGGACAAGGGACTGGGGTTGATTGTCGGCGGCCTGGTGCCTTCGCCGCTGGGAACGGTCACCCGGTATGCGCCCACGCTACCCGAGTCGGCCATCGTTCTTGGGATTTGGGCTGGCGGCGCCCTAATGATCACGGTTTTCTACAAGATCACGCTTTCAGTTTGGGAGGAGACCTGACAGCTGCATGCTTCATAGACGGGCTTCGACGGGCCTGGCGATCCCTCAGGGCTATGGCCCGCGTCTCCAGGCTCTGCACGAACGAGATATATCGATTTCCCCAAATACGATATATAAGATAGACTTTGTCGACAAATATTGACGGTACGGAGAGATCCATGGCAAACGTATCAACCACTTTGAATCAAGCTACCGCCCCTTCGCAGGGCGAGGCAATGGCAATTGCGCAAAGCCGCGTGACCGAGGATTGGCTGGCGGTGTGGATCGGCCTGTTCGTGTTCGCGTTGTCGCTGGCGCTGCTGTTCGGAGTCGACCTTCTAGGATGGGCGGTCACAACTTCGGTTTGGACGGTACCCGCGAAGGCTCTGGCTCCCGCCTCCAAGCATTACGCCAACCTTCCGGCTGCGCTCTCCCTGGTGGCAACCTATTTCTTCCTGCTGGTCGTACTGCTGGCAGGCGCCAAAGCTCTGCGAGCCGATCTCAGACGCTTCGCAGTGGGATTTACGGCGATCTTCCTCATCAGTTATGTCTGCTGGTTCCTGGGAAGCTGGGCATATATCGCCGCCACGCCAGACAAGCGTGCCGGGTTGAAGATCGCGTGGTCGCTCAACCTCACCAACGAATCGGGATTCATCATCGCGTTACTGGCAGGCCTGGTCGTCGGCAATTTCCTTCCGGGCGTTGCCCGGGCCCTTAAAGAGGCGGTTCGGCCTGAGTTGTACATCAAGACCGGCATCGTGATTCTTGGCGGATTTCTGGGAATTGCGGCGCTGGAGCAGCGGCAGTTGGCGACGTCGGTCATTTTCCGCGGCGTGTGCGCCATCATCGAGGCCTATCTGATTTACTGGCCGATGGTGTACTTCATCTCGCGACGCTATTTCGGATTCAGCCGCGAATGGGCCGCTCCCCTGGCTTCGGGCATTTCCATTTGCGGCGTGTCCGCGGCCATCGCGACCGGCAGCGCAATTCGGGCACGGCCGGTGGTGCCAATTATGGTGTCGTCGCTGGTCGTGATCTTTGCCGTCATCGAGTTGATGGTGCTTCCCTTTGCCGCCCAGCATTTTCTCTACGGGCAACCGATGGTGGCGGGGGCATGGATGGGGCTGGCCGTCAAAACTGACGGTGCTGCGGTGGCCAGTGGCGCGATCACCGACGCGCTCATTCGCGCCAAAGCGCTGGCTGCGACCGGAGTGGTTTTCCAGCCCGGCTGGATCATGGGCGTCAGCGCCACGGTGAAGGTATTCATCGACGTCTTCATCGGCGTGTGGGCGTTTCTTCTCGCCTGGATCTGGTCTGCCAAGATTGAACGCCGCCCGGGGGAAAAAGTCAGAATCGTCGAGATCTGGCAGCGCTTCCCGAAATTCATTCTGGGGTACGTCGCCACCTTCTTGATCGTGCTCGCCATCGGCGTCGCTGTTCCGGGCCTGATCCCCAAAGTCAAGGCATCGATGGCACAAGCCAACCTGTTTCGCGCCATCTTTTTCCTGATGACCTTCTTTGCCATCGGAGTGCTCTCCAACTTCCGCAAATTGTGGCAGGAGGGCATCGCTAAGTTGGCGGCGGTCTATATGCTCTGCCTGTTCGGATACATCATTTGGGTCGGCCTGTTGATCTCGTGGCTGTTCTTCCACGGAGTGCTTCCGCCGACGTTAAAAGGATAAGGATAAGGATAAGGACGAGTTGAAAGGATGACTATGACAGAACCCCGTGTAGCAGAGGAACTGAGAAAAATGGAAAGCGAGTACGAGCCTTTGCTCCCGATCGAGCGCAAGCTGATTTGGTACACGTTCAGCACCGGAGTCGCGCTGCTGGCGATTTTCGTGCTCATCAGCCGCTGGTTTGTGTAAGGCAGAAGTGATGATCCTCGAAAGAGAGCATGCATGAAGAACATTGGCAAGGTGTACTTGGTGGGCGCGGGACCGGGCCATCCGGATCTGCTGACGATCCGGGCGGCCACACTGCTCAAGACCGCCGAAGTGATCGTGTACGACCGGTTGATCCAGGAGGAGGTTCTGGCCCTGGCCAAGCCTTCCGCCGAAAAGATCTTCATGGGCAAACCGCTGGGCAGACATGCTTCTCGCCAGGACGAGATCCATGAACTGCTGGTCCGCAAGGCCCACGAAGGCAAGACCGTGGTGCGCCTCAAGGGTGGCGATCCGTTTCTGTTTGGCCGCGGCGGCGAGGAAGCGGAATATCTTGCCGGGCACGGGGTCTGGTTCGAAGTAGTTCCCGGGGTCTCCTCGTGCCTGTCCGCACCGCTGAGCGCCGGAATCGCGGTTACGCACCGCAACGTAGCCTCGTCGGTCGCGATTGTGACCGGCCACCATGCGGACGGAAGCCACGAACACTTGGATTGGTGTGCATTGAGCAAAGTTGACACCTTGGTAGTTCTCATGGGCGTACACAATGCGGAGCCCATCGCGAAGCACTTGATGGCTGCCGGGCGCTCGGCCGATACTCCAGCCGCCATCGTCCAAATGGCATTTTGGCCGGGGGAGAGCGTTGTTTCAGGGACGCTGGGCACCATCGCCGAGCAGGCCCTCCGTGCCCACGTCGAAGCCCCGGCAACGTTGGTGATTGGGGAAGTCGTCCGCCTTCGCGAAACGTTGAAGAACTATCAGCAACACTTCCAACCGCATGTCGACGGCGGTCCCGGGTGCGAACCCGTTCCGCTTGCAGATCAACCCATGACCGATGCAATCACCCTGAAGGAAGACGTTTTTCCTCATCTCGAAAAGACGGAGGCATGGCAATGACAGACGTTGCGTCCATCCCGCTGGAGACCCTGGCGGAGGAGATGTACCACTTGGTTGCAGACTGCGCCGGCAAGAAGAACCTGAAGCCCGGCGACCTGACCAAAGAAATGATTGCCAAGCACCCGGATTGCAGCAAAGACGACTGCAAGAAGGCCCTGCGAATCTTGATTGACTCAGGCCGCTGTGTGTACAGCTATCTGGGAGGTTCTTACATCCAGCTTCCGCCCAAGCCAGGCACCGAACTGTGACAGAGTGTCGTGCCATGCCGAGGCTGCTGATTGCCGGCACGTCCGGCGGGTCGGGCAAGACATTGGTGTCGCTCGCCCTCCTGCTGGCCTTGCGCCGGGCTGGAATCCCGGTGCGTGCCTTCAAGAAGGGCCCCGACTATATCGACGCCGCCTGGCTGAGCTGGGCGGCGTCTCACCCCGCTCACAACCTCGACACCTACCTGATGGGCCCAGGCACGGTGTGCGCCTCGTTCGTTCGTAACGCAACTGCGAATGGCGTCAACCTCATCGAAGGCAATCGTGGCCTGTTCGACGGTTTCGACGCCGCCGGTACGCACAGCAGTGCCGTTCTCAGCCAATGTCTTGGCGCCCCGGTGGTGCTCGTGATCAACGCCGCCAAGGTCACGCGAACCGCAGCCGCGTTCGTGTTGGGGTGTCAGACGCTCGATCCCCACGTCGCGATCCGCGCCGTGGTTCTGAACAATGTCAACGGAACTCGGCACGAGACAATTCTGCGCGCCGCCATCGAATCCGCCTGCTCCATTCCCGTGCTTGGCGCGGTCCCTAAAACAACAGTCAACCCGCTGCCGGAGCGGCATCTGGGATTGGTGCCTCCCCAGGAACATCCGGAGATGGCAAGAATTGAGCAGGAATTATTGAAATTGGTGGACGGTCGATTCGATCTTGAAGCGCTGCTTTCGATTGCACGGAGCGCGCCTCCTCTGGCGGATGTTCCCCAGGAGCCATTGCCCGCGCCTGCGGCGGCAAGCCTTAAGATCGGATTCCTGAAAGACTCCGCCTTCAGCTTTTACTATCCCGAGAACCTGGAGGAGTTGGAACGAACTGGGGCCGAGTTGATTCCGATTTCTGCCCTCGATGCGAGCACGCTGCCCGAAGATTTGAACGCCCTCTACATGGGTGGCGGCTTCCCGGAAACCCACGCGACGGCGCTTTCTGCGAATCGAAGTTTTCTGGAATCCATCCGGCGAGCTGCGCTGGGCGGTTTGCCCATTTATGCCGAGTGCGGCGGCCTCATACTGCTGGCTCGCGCACTGCGGTGGCGAGGCGCCAGCTGTCCCATGGCCGGAGTGTTTCCTTTCGAGGTGGAAGGCTTCGACACTCCCCAGGGTCATGGCTACAGCGAACTTCGCGTGGATACTCCGAACCCATTCCTCCCGGTCGGGCTCGTGCTCCGCGGCCACGAATTTCACTATTCACATATTTTGCCGGGAAACGAGTCCGGTTCCACCGTCTGCGCCGTGCTCCGGGGTACGGGGTGTTTTCACGACAGGGATTTCGTGCTCACCAGAAATGTGATGGCAGGCTACACCCACCTGCACGCCCTGGCCACGCCCGACTGGGCGAAGGGCGTTCTGGATGCGGGGCGCCGCTTTGCGCCTCATGCCGCACACCGACACACTTCCCATACGGTCGAAATGATCGGCTGACTAGGATCGTTCCGCTACGCGGTCAGTCCTATTGGTTCCCGAAGCGCGGCCTGGGCGAGGCTGTGCTTGTGCTGCCGGGCCCGCTCGCGCGCCCAGGTTGCGATTTCCGAGACGGCGTGGATCGCTGCCACAACTTCTTCCTGGGTGTTGAATGCCCCCACCGAGAAGCGGACGCCGCCGTGCGTGTCCACCGTGCCCAGTTGCGTGTGCACCAGCGGCGCGCAATGAAGGCCTGTGCGGGTCGCGATGTCGTGGTCGACATCCAGCATAATTCCGACGTCGCCCGGATCGATGCCTTCCACATTCATCAAAACAGTCGAAAGATGGTTCTCGAGCTGGTCACAGCAGTAGATCTGTATCCCATCGATCTGTCGCAGTCCTTCCACCAACTGTTTTGCCAGCTTCATCTCGTGGGCGTACACGTTTTCAATTCCGTTTTCGTCCAGCCACTCCTGGCCTGCCCAAAGGGCCGCCACTCCGACCATGTTCGGAGTGCCGAACTCGAGACGCCACGGATATTCTTCCAGGTGGTAGGGATGAACCGAGCGTACTCCGGTACCGCCGCTGCGTTCCTGTGTGATCTCAACATGCTTTCGGACGCACAGACCGCCAATGCCCATGCTGCCCATCAGTGCCTTATGCCCGGTGAACGCGACCACATCAATGTTCATGTCTTTCATGTTGATGGGGATCACGCCGGCGGTTTGCGCTGTGTCCACAACGAAGAGTAGGTCGTGCTCCCGGCAAAGACGTCCCAGTTCATGGAGTGGCTGCACGGTCCCGATGACGTTGGAGCCGTGATTGACGATCAGCACTTTCGTGTTCGGTCGAATGGCCCGCCTGACGGCGTCGGGTTCGATGAACCCCGCCGAGTTGAAGGGAAGATAGGTTGCCTCTGCTCCGCGATCGCGAACCATGTGATTGACCGGCCGGATTACAGAGTTATGTTCCAGGTTGGTCGTGATCACGTGGTCGCCCTCACCGATCAGTCCCGGGATGGCCAGGTTGAGCGCATCCGTGACGTTGTAACTGAAGACGAGCCGTTCCGGCGTATCCTCGTCGCCGCCAAAGAACTTGGTCAAACGCTTGCGCAAGTTCGTCAGCAGGGAACCGGCTTCAATTGCCAGGTCGTAACCGCTGCGGCCGGGGTTCACCCCGTGGGTGCGGTAAAACTGATCCATGAACTTGTAGACACTCTCTGGTTTGGGCCAGACGGTTGCAGCGTTATCAAAATAGATCAGGCGTTTTTCCATGTTCTGCTCGGCAGCCAAGTTGCCTCCATGAATTCAGCAAAAATGCGTTCGTTAACACCCCCCACAGCAAGTCGCAAGAGGGCCCGTACGTCTCACCTATGTCTATCACATCCATAGAGTTTATGCGCAATCTTGTTGCCGATCCACCGCGATTCCAGAAGCATGCAAGGGGTTGCTGTTTCTGCAACTTACGAACCACGGGACGGGTTGTCCACACATCAACTATGCAATCTGTTACCGTTTAGCGGCACAAAATATCCAGCACGGCCCTGCACCATCGTTAGTGGAGGCAGCGACGAGTGTGGAATGGTCTGGAAGCTGACACCGGGATTGCGAGGGCGCAAACGCAGCAACCGCCGAGCGCGGACCTGCTCTAAACAGCAGTCCCTAAGGGTTGGGAGTTGAAGAACGTCCGAAGGCGGTAAAGGAAGTTCTGACTGGTGCTGGTCGGCGAGGGCCGGACTGACAGGTTCGGCCCTCCCCCAACATGGTCAGTGATCTGCCACGCGGCTGAGATCCCGCGCATTCCTAGTGCGCGGAAGCGGCCCGAGTTTTGGCAGCCGCAGGCGCCTCGGTCGCGTGGTTGAAGTACAGGAGGTAGCAGCGGTACATCAGCAACATCACGGGGAGAATTGCCAGCGGCACCTGCCAGCCGATCAGCTGGCTCATGGCCGTGATAATCGAAGTCACCCCGGTGCAGGCCACGTAATATGGGAACGACAGATGGCAGATGCTCGACCAGATGCGCAGCAGATGGGAGCCTTCGGTCAGCGAAATAATCGTGGCCACCGGCAAGGTGTTGACCAGGAAAAACATGCTGCATGCGGCCACCAGCGGCAGAGACGAAATCCGGTGGGTGGCGTTGGCCAGCCAACCGTTGTGCAGCAGCATAGCGGCTGCGCCTGCGGCCAGAACCATGGTGCTGACGCTGAACAGCATTTTCACCGGCTGGAAGGTTCCGCCGGATTTTGGAATGCACTGCACTCCGGCTGAAACCAGGGCCACCACCAGCGCTTCAAACAGGCTCAATTGCACTGCCGCAATCAGCATGAACGGCAGATTGACGCTCATGGTGCCATCCACGCCCGGCAGCTTCACTCGCATGCGCGAGGCCACCGCCGAGATCACCAGCAAGGAAAGGAACTGGTAGTGGTGCAGGGCATGAAGCTTCAGAACACTGCCGCCCAGCATCGCAAACCCGCTCACCGCGATGAGGGTGATAAACGTCGTTGCCAGTCGTGAGCTTTTCATGGGCGAAGTCTGTTTTCCAGATGAAGGATTCATGGCGTTACTCCTCCCCCTGGATGGCAATTGAAATAGCTTCGGTACTGCTCGTGGTGGAAGTCCCCCAGACTACGGTTGTGCCCCAGACCACACTGTAGCCGGAGTCGGTGCCGGTACCCCAGCACGCGGAAGAACCCCAAACGACCGACTGTCCACTCAGGTCGGTCGTCCCGAACGCGGATGTTCCCCACACCACCGTGGTTCCCCACACCACTGAACCACCCCAAATTGTTGAGGAGTTGGTGACCAGGTAAACGTTTCCGCTCGAGTCCACAGCCACAGTCGGGGACATTGCACTGCCAACTTGCGCCGGGGCCAGGTCGGTGTTCGACAAAGCGGACTGAATGTCGAGGTATCCGGCGCCAATCGTGAAAATGTCGTACTGGCTGGTGTACTTGTGACCGGTCGAAGGGTCCGTCGCCGTGCTTTCCCGGGGAAAGGTCTTGTACGCGCTCTTCATCAGGCGTGCTTTGATCTGGTCGGGCGTGAGCGATGGAGTCTTCTGCAGCAGCAGGGCCACGGCTCCGCTTACCACCGGTGTCGCCATGCTGGTGCCGCTCAGGGTGAAGTAAGTAGAAGCGCCCGTCTTACTCTTGCTGTAGGAGCCATGAGCGACGACGTTCCCGGGGTAGGCTTTTACCAGGGTTGCAGTTGAAGAAGCCAACACCGACTCTGCCATGTTGCCGGGAGCGACGATGTCCGGCTTTACGATATGGTTGAGCAGAGTCGGCCCCTTGGAACTGTAGCTGGCGATCAGGTCATCGGCGCGGGTCGCGGTGCCCATCGGCTTCATGGCGCCTACGGTGATGGCATACGGATCATTGCCCGGGACATCGATGGTCCCATATCCGTCCGTACCCAAGGAATTGTTGCGTCCTTCATTGCCAGCCGCGACTACCACCACGATGCCGGCTTTCCAGGCCGCCTCCACTGCCTGGCAAAGCGGGTCAAGCTTGTAGCTTTCGAAAACCGGGCGGCCGAGCGAAAGATTGATGACGCGAATGTTGTATTTGCTCTTCAGGCTGATGGCAGTCTGGATTGCCGCGATCACCTGGCTGTCACTGCCCGCGCCGTTCTGGTCGAGAACCCGCAGGTTGATCAGCTTGGCGTTGTTGGCAATGCCTTCGAACGTCTTGGTGTACGACGTGCCGGTGGAGTTCCTTCCATTGCCGGCAATGATCCCGGCGACATGGGTGCCGTGTCCGTACGTGTCAGTGGCCGAAGTCTGACCACTGACAAAACTCTTGCTATAGACAATCCGCGAGCCCGTGCCGGACGAAAGCAAGAAATCTTTGTTGGCGGAGATTCCGCTGTCGATCACGGCTACGCCGATGCCGGTCCCAGTCAGACTTTGGGACCAGGCGTAAGGCGCCAGGACTGCCTGATCGTAGAAGTCTGTGACCGTTGCCGTGGCTGTGACCGCGCGATCCGGCGAAATGTAAGCCACATCCGGCTCATTCGCCAGCGCCGCTAAAGAACCGGCTTTCACTGTAAATACCGCGCCATTGATGATGGGCAATTTGTTGTCTAGCGAACCGCCCTTGGCCACAACCTGCCTCAAGTACTTTTGGGTTGGCGGAACCCGGTACTGCACAATCACATTGACCCGCTGTGCTGACCGGAGATGCCGCAAATCCTTGGCAATCTTACCCGGCTGGGCGAACAGAAGGTTCGAAGCCAGAATGAGGCATGCGAAGGTGAAGCAACGAAGTCGTACGTTCATGTTGGCGACTTTGTGCATAGTGTGTGCGTTCCCTGACTAGCGGGGCACACCCTGTCTGTTGCAAGCGCATGGCCCAATCGTGGGGGTCGCTAGCTCCTTCTTCGGCAAGGACTTAGACTAACGTGCCATTTTTGCGAAAGGGACAAGTTGTCCCACTGCCCCGGCGAAGGCCATTTTGGCCCATCCCCCATCAGGTGCGGATCAGCCATGGGCGGGGATCAGGAGTTGACCCTGAGCGCACCGGCAGCGAGCCGGTCCAGTCGTTGCGCCTGGCGCCAACCCCAAGCTATACTGAAATTGATTCGCCCGGATGGAGCCCCCGTAGCAGCGCTCGGGCGAGGGAGGATCGTCTTCAGCAGTAGCGGGACCCCAACTCGGGCTACCGGATCCAACCGGCGGATGCTGGAAAGTTCGGTGGCTGCCTCGTTTGTTTCTGGCCTAAACGGGATTGCTTCAGCTCTGTTCACCACCCTGTTCCCCTCGGATTGTCGCCTCTGCGGTACCCCCCTCACCAATCTTTCCCGGCTACCTGTCTGTACGGAATGCCTCTCGGAGATGCGTCCCATTGCCGGTGGCATGTGTTCGATTTGCGGGGAGCGGCTTATTAGCCCGTATGCGTTCTCGGCTGACAACGGCGAGCCTCGCTGCGGATTGTGCCGGCGC
Organism: uncultured Acidobacteriota bacterium; assembly: GCA_963715675.1. Classification (GTDB taxonomy): domain Bacteria; phylum Acidobacteriota; class Terriglobia; order Terriglobales; family Acidobacteriaceae; genus DASVWZ01. Next base: position 3,459,960 of record OY970265.1, on the reverse strand, counting down.
CTGGAGCCCCCATTTGTGAAGGCTGCTGCCTACGGCAGCTACGAGGGTGGACTGCGGGAGTTGATTCACCTGCTCAAGTACGCTGGCGTGCGTCCGGCGGCGAAGGTGCTGGGGCGTATGTTGGCCGAAGCCGTTTCGCATCTCCCACTTGCCTTGGGCGAAGGACCGCTTTGGGTAGTTCCTGTGCCATTGCACCGCGGAAAATTGCGGCAACGCGGATTCAATCAATCGGAACTGATCGTGCAGGCGGCCTTGAAACTGGTGAGTTCTCCGCACGGCTTTCAGCTGGCGTCCGCGGTGCTGGAGCGGCGGCGAGAAACGCAATCCCAGATCGGGTTGTCACGGCACCAGCGGCGGGAAAACGTGCGCGGAGCATTCGGGGTATCCCGCGTGAATGAGATCAAAGGCAAGCTCATCCTGCTGGTGGATGATGTGTTTACCACCGGCACCACGGTTTCGGAATGTGCCCGCGTGCTCCGCCGTGCGGGAGCATCCAGAGTGTATGTGGCGACGGTCGCTCGCACCTTGAAAATGGAACTTCAGGGAACTGGGTTGGAAGCGCCGGAAGTCGAATCCGCGGTGGCGATGGCGGCCCGCGCATTGTAGCAGCTATGTCAGGCAAGTGGAACAATTCGGCGAATGGACGAGCTCATTTAGCCATGCCGGTGATCCCCGGCATCCACACCAATGGCGACGGACAGGTGTTGCATATGCCGGTGTTGGTGCTGAACGCGTCGTATGAGCCGATCAACGTCTGCGCCGCGCGCCGGGCCATTATTCTCGTGCTGAAGGGTGTCGCCATGACCGAGGAAGAGAATGGCCACTTTCTGCACGCCGCCCGTGTGGCCATGCGTCTGCCCTCGGTGATTCGCCTGCTGGAATACCGCCGTATTCCTCACCAGACGCGCGCCCTTTCGCGTAAGAATATCCTGTTACGGGATCGCAACACCTGCCAGTATTGCAGCGAGGTTCTGGCGTCCGGCGATTTGACGCTGGACCATGTGATTCCGCGTTCGCGCGGCGGGTCCTCCACTTGGGAAAACCTGGTGGCTTGCTGTCACGCGTGCAACCGGCGAAAGGGGAATCAGCTTCCCGCCGAAGCCGGCATGAAACTGATGCGGGAACCGCGCGCTTTCAGTCTCCACACCAGCCGCCACATCATGCGCCTCATGGGCCGCTCCGACGATAAGTGGCGGAAGTACCTCTTCTATTAAGTAGTCAGGAGTCAGCAAACCCTCACTGTCTACTCCCTGTGCATGCCTATTTGGGAGGCGCTGGCGGCGGAGTGGAAGGTGCCGGCGGCTGGGACTTATCTTTCACATCCCCTTTTTGTACTTCTTTGCCTTCGTACGTAATCTTCACGTTGGACCCGAACCGTTTGTAGTTCTGGTACTTCACAATCTCAACCACGTGTATTCCCCCCGTGGCAAAATTCAGAGTGTCATCCGCCCGCGTATAAGTCGGAAACCAGTACTCGTTATCGATCTGTTCGCGCCAGGTGGTGAACTTGGGAAAAAGATTCTCGTTGCCCTTCTTCTTGCGGATATCCGGCACCGTCTTGCCATAGGTTTTCACGATCTGGAAGTCCCTGTCGTCCACCCAGATGCGTCCCTGGAAATAGCGCTTCTTCCCTTCGATCTGCTTGGGAGCGATATCGAACACGTAGCAGTGCAGTTCATCTTCCTGCTGCTGGCCCACATACAAAATGGTGTACTCGCTGAGTTCGTCGCTGGTGAGTACAAAAGGCAGCCGGTTCTCGATATCGTCGATGTCCTCCTGAGTCATCAGGATGCGCTCCAGCGTGGTCTGCGGGGCGAAGACCACGTTCTTGACCTTCTTTCCCTGATCATCGAAGGTGACGTCAAAAACCTCGTGATACTCGCCGTTATCATCCGGCGTCTTCACCTGCACATCCTGCCGGTAGGTGTACTGGTCGCGCGCCTCCTTGAACTCCTTTTCTTTGGTGGCAAAACGCTGAATGATCTCGTCGGGGGTTATGCCTTTGGGCTCGGCTTTGTCGAGAGGACCTTCGTCGGCAAAGGCCATGAGCGAGAGCGGGCCACAGAGGGCAACGGTCATCATCAACGTCAACGCACCACACATGAGTTTCATAACGTAAGTCTAAATCAGACCGGAGAACGGTGCGGCCAGCCTGCGAACCCCACAGCTCCTTCATGTCTTTTTGCCGGTCTGGCGCTTGAGGCGCACCTGCCATGTTAGATTCCATGCGCAAGCAGGAAGTTGCCGGCCATTAGGGCTCAGATGCTTGACCGCTACCTATCGCTCGCCGATTTGTTGTCTAGTAAGACGAGAAAGCCGCTCAGAAGCCGGTAGGTGTTGTAATAATCGTCAAAATGAATGGCGGTATATTTATCCTTGGGACTGTGCAGAATTGAGGTTGTTTCGTTGGTCAGCGAGTGGACGGTGATGGTCGGCACCTTGTGCGCAACAAAGGCTTCTTCGTCGGACTCCCCAAACCCGTCGATGTTTACTCCTGTAAGCGGCAATTTCAGTCCTTGTGCCAATCCGTTCAGCGCCCGCACGAGCTTCTGATCCGAACGGCTCACCCATACTTCCGTGGGACCTAACCCTAGCGTGTCCATGTTGACCATGGCATCGATTTTCTGAACCTGGCCGGGCGTGAGACTGTTCACATAGAATTGGGAACCCAGCAACCCCTTTTCTTCGCCGGCGAAAGCCACGAAAATGAACGTGTGTCGTCGCGGCTCGGCATTGAGCGCCTGGTACAGGCTGGGAAGCATGGATGCGCCGCTCCAGTTATCGACAACTCCATCGCCCTTATTCACGTGGTCGAAGTGCGCGCCAACCACGATCACCGAGTCGCCGCTGCCCGGCAGGACACAAATCAAGTTGGGCAGTTCGGTTCTTTTTACGGGTTGTTCGGTGAGCTTGCCTTCCCTGCAGCCGGCGGCGTTGAAAAAGGTTTTCAGGGTAAGCTCTCGCTCGCTGTCGCTGCCCGGGTAGCTCTGCAGCCTCTGCTCGACAATCTTGGAATTCACCACGCCGAAGTGAAGTTGGGCTGGTAGAATCACCGCGCTCGCCGTGACGGCTAAAATAACGAGTCCAAATCTCGATGGCCGAATCGCCCTCACAACTTCTTCTCCGTTTTGAGCTCCAGCAAGATTCTATATCGGTTCCGCGGTTTGGAGTGACCCCGGCATCCCTCAAGAGCAACCGCGAAAATCCTCCTTGGTGCCAAATGCGTCACAACCGCTCTTGCTAAAACCGTCCTCCTGCGACCTGTTGTAAGATGACCTCTTAGGAACATGCCCTCCTCTTCCCGAGCCGCAAACTCCGTCGAGCCTTTGGCACTGCAACCAGAGGCTGCGCGCACCGCCTCTCTTGCTGAGGTCCGTGCCGCCACGGCATGGTGCCGCACCCACGAAAATCAACTGGCAGCATGGCAGGTAGAGATGGCTGCCATTTCCGCGCCTCCCTTCGGCGAAGGCCCCCGCGGAGACTGGCTGCTGGCCCGATTTCAGGAACTTGGACTGGAACAGGTCCACCGCGACGAAGTTGGCAACATTTTCGGGGTGCGCCCAGCCCCGGGCAAGCACTGGCTGGTGCTCAGTGCTCATATCGACACCGTTTTCCCAGCAGGTACGCCGTTGAAAATCCGCCGGGAAGGCAACCGAATCCACGGACCGGGAGTGTCGGACAACGGTGCCGGGGTCATCGCCATGCTTGCGATGGCGGCGGCCATGCGGTCGGCGAAACTGTCCTTGGATTTACCCATTTTGTTCGTTGGCAATGTCGGGGAAGAAGGAGAAGGTGATCTGCGCGGGATGCGGCATATCTTCTCAAGTTCGAGTTGGAAGGATGTCATCCGCTACACCTTGATCCTCGACGGCGCCGGCACGGACACGATTGTGGCGGAGGCGTTGGGGAGCCGTCGTCTTGAGATCATCGTGCGCGGCCCAGGCGGGCATTCGTGGAGTGACTTTGGCGCTCCCAATCCAATCCTCGTGCTGGCGCGCGCTATCGAGACCTTTACTCGAACGCCCTTGCCCACATCGCCGAAAACCACTTTCAACGTAGGAGTAATCCACGGAGGGACTTCGGTGAATTCCATTCCCGAGTCCGCCAGCATGCGGGTGGATATCCGTTCGACATCCATGCCGGAGATGGAGCGCATGGAAGCGCTATTGCGCTGGGAACTGGACCGCGCGCTGGAACATGAGTCGCAGGCGAGTGAACGGCGCATCACAGCATCACGCCGTTCGACCGGGCTCAGTTGTGAAGTGGTCGCCATCGGAAATCGTCCGGCAGGAGAACTGGATTCCAACGCCAGAATGCTGCAAGTAATCCGCGCCGTGGATGCGCATCTGGGGAATTCCGCGCAAGTTCAGCGGGCTTCGACCGATGCCAATATTCCTTTGTCGTTGGGAAAAGAGGCCATCGCCATTGGCGGCGGAGGCATCGGCGGCGGCGCTCACACCTTGCAGGAGTGGTTCGACTGCAGTGGGCGGGACCTGGGGTTAAAACGAATCCTGCTGGTGCTTGCGATGCTGGGTCATGCGGCCCCCTGATTTTCCCGTTCTTGAAAATTCTCTCCGCTGAACAAGTTGCTCTCGCCTGCACCTTTCTGGGTCCCAGGCAAGCGCACATTCCTCGCCCTGACCGGAATGAACATGAAATTGATCACGCCGTCGTGCGGTCACGCGCCGTCAGAAATTAGACTTGGTCCGTACCGGGCGGAAGGGAATCATCACCACCGCTTGCAGGGCAACTGGTCTGCCGTTTTTTTCTCCGGGACGGAAACGCCAGCGGGCCAGCGCAGCGCAGGCGTACTGGTCCAGGCGGTCATCGACGCCGCGGAGCACCTGAATTTCACCGACGTGCCCATCGTCGTGAATCACCGCGGAGAGGGTTACCGTGCCCTGCACATTCTGCCGCATGAGTTCCAGCGGATATCCCGGATCCACTTCCTGGGTGGCGACGGGCGCGGTCACCGCGCTCTTGTCCTGCGGGTTCTCGTTGAGTTCCGCAAAGTGCATCACCCAGCTCCCACCGGCCGAATTCAGGTTCGGAGTGTTCAGCGTCATGGTGTAGAGTCTTCGTACCCCGAAAACTTTACGTTCGAGTTCGGACGGCGCATTCGGCGAGTCGTCCGAACTGGACCGCCGCGGGGGAGTCAGGCTCGGCAGCTTGGCGTCCGCGAGCAACCGCGGGTGGGCGGAGAGCCCGAAACCGCCATTGCCGGTGCGTGAGTCTGCCTTCGGAGCCGCGCCAACCATGAGGCCCGGCGGAATACCGTTTGCATCTTTTCCCGACCCAGCTCCGTTTCCCGCGCCGGCGCTGGTCGAGTTGCCGGCAGGCGATTTTGCGTTCCCGGCCACATCAGGAGTTCCACTCGCTCCAGGCTTGCCTTGCGGAGTTGCGGCAAAAGTTCCACGCCGGTTACCCGCCGGAGGATCAATCGGACCAGCCGCCGCTGCGGGATGCAAATTCAGCGCGATCAGCCGGCCGTCCTTTCCGGTTCCCGCTTCCGCAATGGACGGCGGCGGCGGAACCACCGCGGTTTGGGTCCCCGGCAATCCGCCCCGCGCGGAATTCCCGCGCGCCAGTTGCTCTTCCATCGGTAACTGTGGCGCGGGAGCCACCACTTGGCTATGCGCAATATTGATATCTCCCAGGCGTCGGGGGCTGGCAGTTTCCACCGTCGGGGCCGGCGCCACCACCATCGGCTGGAGGGTAGCAGCTTGGCGGTGCGAATCAGCCGAGTTCAATTCCGGCGGCGGGGCTACCACCGTCTGCGCCAGGTTCATCGCCGGTTTCAGTTGCGTTTTGGCAACCTCGGGCGGCGGAGCGACCACGTCAACCGGCAACGCCGAAGCTCTCAGGTTTGGAGATGAAGCCGAAGTCGCCGCCATCGGAATGCTCGGCGCCGCATGAGCCCACGCCACAATGTTCGGCAAAGGCACATCGTGATCCAGTTTCAGCTTGGGAGGCGCCACAATCGTTTGCCTGCGGTTATCCGCCTCGGGCGGCACCGACAGGATGGGCTGGGCGGCGAAGGCCGGGTCTCCTTTTTGCGGCGAGCGAGCCGCGGTTCGTCCCGTATCCAAAGGCGGCAAGTACTCCGGCGCCTCGTAGTACACAACGTCCGAGCTATGAAACGACGGCGGATCGACTACCTGCAAAGGTTGTGGCCACAGCCGGGATGAACTCCACAGCACCGCGATCGCCGCCGCGTGGAAGATGGCGGACTCCAGGAACCTTCCCCATGGAAGCCGCGGCTGTGCCACCAGGACGTCCGGCCAGAACTCTCCCGGAGCAGAAGACTCCTGTGGCAATGGCGGCTGCCGTCGAAACAGGTGCGCAAGGTTCCGGGAAAACGCGCGCCCCCAGGGCTCCAGAGTCACCAGCAGCGTCGGCCCAGCCGGAAGGCTGGATGGATTGCGCGAAGAATGGATGACCCTTGGCCGTTGTCTCATGGCTACATCACAGCGAGGAGTGACATCATTATATCCGCCATCGCGCACCGTCCTATGGAGATCACGTCGTCGACTCTGCCCGACGAAAAGTCAGCTACCTCACAGAAAGGGCTTGCCACCGGGTATACAATGATGGCGTTCGACGGGAGGGTTTCCACCGAAGGCTCTCAGGAGGACTTCCATGACCAGGACACTCTTCACGCTTACGCTAATCGCAGTGCTCGGCCTCTTCGCGGCAGCTCAGGATAGCAGGGGTTTGCCGCCTCGCACCGTGAGGGAGAATACTCAGGTCGTCTTGACCCGGCCAGGCCCAGAACCAGCTATAGCACAGGATTCGTCATACGAACCCCCATTTTGCCCGCCCAAGACCTGCCTGTATTACGCGGGCGACTTCGAGAGCACCTATCAGTACGCTAACGGCCTGTTCAACAGTAACTATACGGCGGGGCAACTGGTCGGTCAGGCATGGGTAGGAGTGAGACCAGATCAGGATGTAACCGTCACCGGAGCTACGTTTGTTGAGTTCGTCAACTTCAGCGATCTCATAAACCCAACGCCGTTTGCCGTTCAAGTCGGCATCAAGCCGGGTCAGGCTGGCAAGACGGTCTGCAGTACCAGCGGCATTGCCACGCTTTCAATATACCAATGGAGCGATCTTCTTGATACTTGGAGCATCACCATCAAGAAGCTCTCCAAGTCTTGCAAACTGAAGAAGGGTAAGGTGTACTACGTGAACTTGCTGCCGACCGGCGACAACGGCGCCGGTCTTGGGTACGTCGCGAATGTACCACCCAAGCCCCTGAATCACCACGGATGGAAGAACGATGTCAACGATTGCTACTGGAATGGCACTGGATTCGGAAACAACGACAACTACGTTACCTGCGACAGCCAGGGCTCTTTCTCCGAGTTCTCAATCGCTCTGACCGGCAAGAAAACGAAGTAGGCAGCAACGTAACGGATCATGTTCGACGGAGGGATATATGAAACCGCCCTCGGGGGATAGCCCACCTCCCTCCACTCCAGTTGTCTGACCATGGTTGCGCCCCCTTCGCGGTTTTCAGAATGGGTAACACCGGCGCATGACGCATGAGTCCACCCGTCATCGCCCCGACTAACGCCACCCCGTCCCCGCCGCCCTTCTGTGTTCTAATACCGGAATGAGATTGTGCAGCACCCTTTTCCTTGCCTTCTTTCTGACGCATTCCTTGTGGGGGCAAACCGCCCAGCCCGCTCCAGCCGCTCCCGCTGCCGCCGAAGACATCTCCGGTATGTACAGCTTCCTGCAGGAAGGCGAATTCGTCCAAGTCACGGTGGAGGAAGAAGGCCGTGTGACCGGCTTCATTTCCCGCTACGGCGATTCCGAGAGCGACCGCGGCGTTTTTATCAACCAGTTTTTCAAAGCGGGCAAAATTCAAGCCGACAAACTCACTTTTACCACCGAAACTGTGCATGCCATCTGGTACGAGTTCACCGGCGTCGTTGAGCACGCTGCCGGAAAGAACCCCGGCGAAGAGGGATACCGTTTGCTGCGCGGAACCCTGACCGAATCGCGCACCGATGCCGACAAAAAGATCGCCTCGAAAACGCGCGAGGTCGTGTTCAAGTCATTTCCGAAAGACCTGGAAACCGCCCCGCCGAAGAAAGATTAGAAGGCAGGTCTCAAGCGACTTTCCTGATTCCGGTTTCAGAGGACTGCCCAGGCTGGCCTGCGGTAAGTTGGAGATAAAGCGGCTGGGTGGTTACGAATCCTTGTTCGAGGACGACCTTGAATATCTGGGCACAGCTGGAGCAAAGCCAGAAGTATTCAATTCTGTGGCCTTCATCCCCATGGGAGGGCATGAAGACTTTGAAGACTTTGCCCTGCCGCAGATAGCGGAACTTGGCAAAACAGGCCGGGTGCGCACATTTTGAGAGCACGTCGCCATCCTAAGTTCAGCGTTGTGGCTGTTCCCCAACAGCCTTGCTTTGAATTATAGAATAATCCACCCAAGAGCAAATCCTGTGGGGTGGCCACCTTGTGGTTCCGACGAGATCCCCCAAGAATGTAAGCTTGCTTAGGCGTTCAGGCGTTGAGCCGGCGGGCTGCCGGCGCGATCTTGCTCGAGGCGTTCAATGGTTGCCCGCAACCAGTTCCGGACGGCCGACTCCAGTTCGTCCGGCGCGTATTGCCGCTCCATCGTGTAAATCGTTTCTCCATGAGCGTTCAGCGGGATGTGATGGCAGGGCACTTTTTCACACAGGGACTTGATGGGAACAAAGTCGGTGAGCAGACACTCCACGCAGGGACGGGAGCGTTGCGGATCCTTGAAGTTGATACATGCAGGCGAGTCCAGGAAGATCGAAGTCGGCTTCCACGGCGTGCGCATGGGACCCTGGTAGCCGCCCTGTTCAATGAATGCGAGTTCGGACCTCAGAACCTCGACGATGTCACGCCTGTCCTCGGACATAACTCCCTCCCGGCAGAAAACCGGCTCCGAAGCGCTGCCTCGGCAAAGTATTGTCCCGTTTCCGCGTACATGGAAGCGGTGACCACCGTCACTTTCTCCTATGATGATAGTCACAAAGCGGTCCGGGCAGGCAGCCGTTCCAGGTCACCAGGCCTTGTGATGACGTTCGCAGCCGGCGCGCGGGCCGCAGGAATAGTCTTGGGTGGAGGAGAAGACTCCCATGGAATCGAAATATCGCTATCATGCCAGCGCACAGTGGCACCATCACGACCGCAGTTTCGTCGAGCTCGAGCACGGCGCTCCGCGCATGATTCATTTCTCCGCGCCCCCGGAGTTTGGCGGGGAACCGGGGGTTTGGACCCCGGAGCATTTTCTGCTCTCCGCGGTGGCCAGTTGTTTCATCGCGTCGTTCCGGGCGGTCGCGGGCGCTTCCAAGCTGGATTTTCAGGGTATTGAAGTTGCCGTCGATGGCGTGCTCGAAAAAGACGCGGGCGGATATCGCTTCACCGTCGTGACCCTGCGGCCCGTAGTCATTGTTTTCGCGGAGGCGGAACGCGAGCGCGCTCAGCGCCTGCTGGAAAAAGCCGAGCGGATCTGCCCAATCACCCGCTCGCTTTCGGCGAGAATCGAACTGGAAACGAAGATCCTGGCCGAGAGTCCGGTCGGAGCATAGCGCCAGACCAGGAGTTGGTAGTCAGGAAGCCGCCGAACCCTGCAGTCTCCGAACTGCGAGTCCTGAACTGCCTTGGTTTTTTCCAGGTCGCCCCCGAGCCGCTATAATGACAACTTATGCATCAGACTGGAGGGAGTGAAGATATGGATGCTCGGAAAAGCGTTTTTTGGGCGCGCCTGAAGGCGAATCGAATGGCCTACACGCTGACGGTTCTGGCCACCCTGACGGTGGGGATCCTGATCGGGACGGTGGTCTCCAACGGCGTCAAAGGCCAGGAGAGCAAGAAGGGGTCGGATGCAACTCCGCTGACCATTCCCAACCCGCAGCAGCTCTCGAACCAGTTTTCGCAGATCGCCAAGCAACTGGAACCAACGGTGGTCAACATCAATACCGAGTCGACCATCAAGAATCCGCACCATCGCCGCGGAACGCCTGACCAGGGCGGCGGCGGTGAGGAGAGCCCGTACGACGATTTCTTTGACCGCTTTTTCGGCGGGCAGCCCAGCCAGGGCCCGATTCGTGAACATTCGCTGGGATCCGGCGTCATTGTGGATTCCAAGGGATACATCCTTACCAATCGCCACGTGGTGGAGAAGGCTGACCGGATTCGGGTGAAGCTGCAGGATGATCCGGGGACGGTTTTACATGATGCCAAGGTCATCGGCACCGACCAGGAAACGGATCTCGCGGTGATCAAGATTGACACCGACAAACCCTTGCCCGTTGCCAAGCTCGGCAACTCCGACAGCATGCAGGTGGGCGACTGGGTGCTGGCCGTAGGCAGCCCCTTCGGGTTGCAGGAAACCGTGACCGCTGGCATCGTTTCGGCCAAGGGCCGCAACATCGTGCCCAATCGCCAGTTCCAATCGTTCATTCAGACGGATGCGGCCATCAACCCGGGCAACTCGGGAGGGCCGCTGGTCAACATGGCCGGCGAGGTGATCGGCATTAACACCGCGATTTTGACCGATACCAATGCCTACGCGGGTGTGGGATTCGCGCTTCCTTCCAACACGATTGTGCAGGTGTACAACCAGCTCATTGGACCTGATCATCGCGTAGCCCGGGGCTCCATCGGGGTCGAGTTCGCCCAGGAGGAGAACCCAGCCATTGCCCGGGTCTACGGCGCCGGAAACGGTGGCGTCACCATCTCCAACGTGGTTGCCGGAAGCCCGGCCGAGCAAGGCGGGCTGAGGGTTGGCGATACCATTGTTTCGATTGACGGCAGGAGCATCAAAACCGGGGACGACTTGGTGGCTGATATTGCCAGCCGCAAGCCGGGTAGCAAGGTCGACATCGGGCTCATTCGCAACGGCAAAAAGCAGGATGCCACCGTTACTATTGCGGACCGCGCCCGGATCTTTGCGGCTCGCCTGGGCGAAGACGAGGAGGGCGGCGCGGAGACAACCCCCAAGGAAACTAAACTCGGGCTTTCCGTTCGCGCCATCACCAGTGATGTTGCCGACCGGCTCGAAATCCCTGCCGGCAAAGGCGTGATCGTGCAAGAGGTAAAGCCGGCTTCGTTCGCCGATGATGTGGGCCTCAGCCGCGGCGACGTGATCCTCGAGATCAACAAACAGGCGGTCAACTCCGAGGATGAATACAACCGCATCGCATCCTCGCTGAAGAGCGGCCAGGACGTCGTGTTCCTGGTGCGCCAACGAGGCGCGGGCCGGCAGGACGGCACCCTCTTCCTGGCCGGTACACTTCCGTAACCAAGCTGGACACCTTTAGAGACTGGCACTGAGCGTTGGAATCGCGGATCATAGCTCAGTGCCAGGGTCTCGGGTGCGCCGGTTTGACGCGTCCCGATGGCAGTCCGGTTCATGAGGTGAATTTTTGCTTCGATCGTGGGCGGCAAAGTTTTTCGCGTTCGGCGTCGCGGCGCTGGTCACGGCGGGGGTGTCGTCCGCCGACCAGAGCACCCCGCCCCCTGCGAAGAAGGCGGTTCACAAACACTCCGAGCAGGCCTCGACTGCTCCTCATGCCGCCAGAATCAAGAAGGCCTCCAGCCACAAGAGTTCTCACAAGGGCAAGAAGTCAGGCAAGACGGCATCCAAGGGGAGCCGGCGGGGCCAGCAGAAGATCGATTCAGGTCGCGCCCGGCAGATTCAGGAAGCCCTGGTTCGCGAGCACTACTTGAGCGGAACTCCATCCGGAGTTTGGGACAACGGCACCCAGCAAGCCATGCAGAAGTTCCAGGCCGACCACGGCTGGCAGAGCACAACCACTCCTGACGCGCGGGCGCTGATCAAACTGGGTTTGGGCCCGGACCACGAACATCTGTTGAATCCGGACAGCGCCATGACCACTCCGCCTGATTCCGTGCATAGCGTTGCGGGCGGACCTTCCAAGTCGCCCACCGATCCCGAATCCAGTCCGGTCCGGCAATAAGCGCAGGGCAATTCCGGTTGGGCGCTGCGGCGTATCTCTGTCCTGCCCTGGTTCTCGCGTGACTTCAGTCACCTTCTCTCGAAGAAACGTCGGTTCTACACTGTCGAATTGAGAGCCAGCTTTGAAGGAGAGAATTCATGTCATCCAGTGTCACTGCCACAGCCATGGCGAGTGTGAGCCTCCGAAAGTGTTCGTTTTGCGCTGAAGAAATACTCGTTGACGCCAGGAAATGCAAGCATTGCGGCGAGTTTGTACACCGGACGATTTCTACCAGTGTGGCAGCGATCTTTGCCTCGGGAGTGGTGATTGCCTGTGTTCTGGCAGGGATGGAGCCAGCGCCTTCGGAAGGCATTGTCGCCGTCGGCGTGTTTGCGATTTTCGCGCTCTTGTTTGCAAGAATGTTCGGCAGAGTCTGACCGCCTTTCCTCGGCTTCGGAGTCACGGGCGCCGAAGCGCGTGTATCATCTCCTTCCCTGGCGCGGCCTTGAAAGGCCGCTCTTCCCATCTGGGGATGTCGGTTCGTGGCTTCCCCGTGGAAGAGCCCTTTCCGCATGGAAAATTTGTTTTAGCCGGGGTATACCCCCTCCCCCTCGGTCTAGTGGAATCATCAGGTTACGGAGATTTGGCCCGCAAAATCTAGATTCGATTGGGCTTAGAGGTAAAATCTAGATTCTTAACGAGTTATATATGTTAACCTAACATTTTCCACCAGATATACATCGGTGATGGCGCCCTGCTGGTCTGGGGTCTTCTCCTTCCGGGTGCGGTTGCCTCCTTGATTTTCGTTCTCGCCGATGATCTGAAATATGGGGTATACCCCCTCCCCACCGGTCTAGCGGAATCATCAGGTTACGGAGGTATTAAATCACTAGACACACATGCAAAAGTGGTTTAACCTCGCTAATTCAAGAGCTTGGAATAGAATCCGAGCGAGGCAGGAGTGTGTCTTATGTGGCCGCATTTTGTCAATTTATTGGCTGCTTCATGGCATAGCGTTCTTGTTGCTCTCAGCACTTCCACCCTAGCTGTCATCTTGTTCTCAATAGCGGCCCCAGTTGCGACATTTCTTGCAACGATGTTCTGGGTATCGAAGGCAAACCCAGAGAAAAGTTTCATGGAGCATCTAAGACAGTCCGTAATACCGACGCTCATAGGCTTGGCGGTTCCTCTAATACTCCTAGTTTGCGTCTTTGGATGGAAAGTAGTCGAGACGGTATACGGCGACCATCAGGCTTTAGTGGCGAAAGCAAATACTCCTGTGCCTATGTGCCCAACTTGTCCCACGTGTCCAACCGCTAAACCGTGCAAGGGATTGTCTGTCTCTGTTCAACCAGTGGCTCCCAAAGGGCCAGAGATTATCAACAGTGTAGAAGCCGTGACTCCAACCATAAAAGCGTTCCCTCGCGACCTGGGTATAGACAAGGACGGTTTTGTTATCACCGAATACACTTTGACCTCGGACGTAGCCATGAATCCGCCGTTCACGCTGAACCTAGATTTTGACAATGATATTTTTGGTATTGATATGCTGCCATCTCCGATGCCTTCTACTTATCTTGGAGGAGGAGAACGATGGAATCATTCACACGGATCGTTGCCCTTTGGGAACATGGGAATTAGTCCGAATATTATTTGGACTGTGCATGTTAAAAGCAAGACGAGAGTACGTCTTTTGAGACCGCCTTATATTCAAATTGGATACTAACTTCATGAAGACAAAATATAGAGAAGGGCCCGAAGTTGCGGAGAAGTTCGAGGAAGCCGTCAAACTCCTCCTGCACACTCCCAAGCCAGAGATTGATAGGAAGCAGCCGAAGGCCGCTAGTTCGCGCAAGTCGAAAAACCGCGACAAGGACTAAGCCTGCGTCGTTTGCCCCGTCCCTGTCGTGGACGAGTGTAGCGCGTCGGCGTCCTTCCCGGTCAGATCGGCGTAGGTAAGACGCTTGCCGCCGATCCGAGACATTGCCAGAGCGAAACGCTCTGCATTGGTGATCTTGGTGCCGTCGCTGTGCTTGCGAGTGTTGTACCGAAATGCTTGTTCGTCAACGTAACGGTAGAGATGGAACGGCTCAACAGCAACGTAGGTTCCGCGCAGAGTCCGCTTGAGAAGCGACCAAAAGTTCTCAAGGCCGTTCGTATGGATGCGACCGTCAACGTATCTCTCGGCATGGTTCACAAACTCATGCACGAATCTGTAATGCAGGTTGTCGTATCCAACCGCGTTGTCGCTGTAAACCTTCGTCCCAAACTTCACATGCTTCAGAACTTCATTCTGGAGAACTTCACGAGTAGTGTTGGGAACGACTTGAGCGCGAATCTGGCGAAGGTCGCGGTCAAGGATACCTTGCACTACAGCTTTGCCGTGGTGCCCGCCCAACTGCTCGTAACGCAGACGGCGATCCTTGTGCATGTTCCGAGCCTTGCCGCCGACCCAGGTTTCGTCAACCTCAACTTCGGACTCTGGAGTACCACCACCAACCTTGCCTTTCTCCCAAGAACCAGTGTGGAGAACCTTTCGGATTCGCTGGAGCATGAACCATGCTGTGCGCTGAGTTACACCGATAGCACCCGCCAGTTCGTAGCTGCTGATTCCGTTCTTGCACGCGACCAGCATCCAGACGGCAATCATCCACTTGTCGAGTCCGATGGCGGAGTCCTCGAAAACCGTTTTTACTTTGACGGTGAACTGCTTCTTGCATCCATAGCAGAACCAGATGCGTCGAGTCTTGATGAACGAGTGTTTTTCGCTTCCGCATCGTGGACAAGCGACGCGACCATCAGGCCAGCGCAACTTAACGGCGAAGTCGAAGGCGCGTTGCGGATCAGCAAAATAAGCGATTGCTTGCTGGAGCGTCTGAGGCGTTTTAGGTGCCATACAGAAATACTATACTAAGAGCACATATGTGTCAAGTGATTTGTTGCCGTTACGGACTTTTGGTCCGCAAAATCTAGATTCGATTGGGCTTAGAGGTAAAATCTAGATTCTTAACGAGTTATACGTGTGTTCTATATGTTCTCCACAAGATATACATTGAGGATGGCAGTTTGCCGGGATGGTGTCAAGGGGAAAGTGCGGGGCAGGACGGTCGCTATCGCCTGAGCGTCTTCCGAAGCTTCTCTGCCGCCTGGCTCACGTTCTCATCGATCAGTTTCTGCAGCTGTTTTTCGGAGACTCCAAACACGTCAAGCTTCGCTTTCGCCGACGCAACGACTTCGGCGCGAATCTTCTCGGCTTGCCGCACTCGGGTTCGGAGCGCCTCCTGAACGATCTCCTTCTGCGTGAGTATGCGAGCTACGCCCAACATGTCCAGAGCGGACAAATTGATCGGAAGGGCCAGCCGGGAGTCGGTGGTCTCTCCGACGTTGATTTCGGGATTGCGCACAGACCAGGTCCCCATCTTGATCGCGCCCGGAGAGGCGAGGAAGGCAATGTCTTTACGTTTCTCTTTCGCGGCTGCGTCCTGGATGCGATCCATGACCCCGAGCGGAATTCGAATGTTTCCTGGCTGCTTTCCGTCAACCGCCTTCTCGGTCTCCGTGCCGACCGCCCGAAACGTTGCTGCCGACTTCAAGACGAGGATGTCGACGGAGTCGCTCTCCCCGTACTCCTCCCGATTCGCTTTGAGTTCCTTCGTCGCCTGGCGAAGGTCTGCCACGCTCATGACAAATTCAACAGGCATTTTGTTCTCCAGCCGCCTGCTCTGAGATCAGCGGCGGCAGCTCGTTTACGATCCTAACAGTTTCCAGGCTGACGGTGATGACTTGCCCAATGAGGCGAAGGATATATTCTCGGTCATCGTCCCGATTTGGGTCGTTGGTGATGCCGCTGCGCTTGTCGGTGGAGACTTGATATTGGTCAATGACCCATTCAAGGGCGGAGCGGTTGCCGAGGCAGTATTCGTAGGTCTCTTTTGGGATGCCGGACAGGGTGAGGAATTGGTTGTAGGTTAGGGTCGTTTTGTCCTTGCTTAGCTTCATCTTGGTGACGCGGTAGTCGAGCTTCTCTCCGGCTTTCTCTGTTTTGGTGAGCGGGTATTCGGGTTGCTTTTCATAGTTGACGTGGATTTCGGCGAGGCGCTGGCCAGCTTTTACGAAGGCGCGGAATATTTGTATCGCCTGCGAGCTGCGCTCTCCGGCGATGGCCTTCGGCAGAGTGGAAGAATCTTCTTTTTGGTCTACCCCGGACTTGCGTCCGGGGCTATTATCTGCCGCCCCTCCGGGGCTGGGGCCTGCAGGGTTAGGGGCCTCGTCGCTGCCCACGAACGGGATTCGCGGAAGTTCGCGGCGGAGGTTGGCGGCGTAGCGGTCGCGGTACTCGGGGTGGTGCAGGACGGCGTAGAGGTAATGGAAGATGCCCACTTGGTGATGGAGGGATCGTGGTAGTGGGCGCGGAATTGTTCGAGCGCCCAGTCGGTAATGTTCTCGCGGCGGTGGGTGCCGTCTTCGGCGTAGGTGTAGAACGGGAATACCTGTGAGGGTCGGCCGCCTACGTGGATACACGGTATGCACTCGACTAGCTGGGCGGAAAACTCGATTTGCGGGTCGATGGTTAACGCTAGGGCGCGATTCTCTGCCTCGGATAGTGGCGTCGGAAACATCGAGGGAATGAGGTACACCTCTTCGTTCATGACCCTGTCGAGGAAAAGGTTGGATGCTGTGAACGGCCTGTAAACGGACCGCCGAACCTTTGACTGAGAGAATTCCGCAAACCGGCCCCTCTCCAAATCTTGCTTCAGGTCGCGGCTCCAGCTGATTTTCTTTTCGTCGTAGGTCACGAAATCGTCGACGTTTGGACTCGGTTTTGTCCTCAGCCACCGCGACACTTGGTCGTTGTAAAAGTCGATTGTGTGTCGCATGTTTTCGCTGAGGGCCGCTGAATTCATGTTGTAGGCCCAAGCGTCACGATTCGTCTTCACACCTCCGCCGAACGCCTCGAAGATGGCCGCTGTGCTCTCGGTGCCCTTGGTGGCTCTGTCGCCAAGCGCCACGAGGCTTTCAAAGTCATTGGCTCCCCCCGTCTGCCAGTACCCGCGCGAGTCGATCGTCGCTGTCCTTAGTTCGGTTGCGCTGAAGCGACCTGCGTTCTCAAGGTAGAGCCTCTTCTGCTGGGAAGTAAGGTAGTCATCGACCTCCGCGACATAGATCTCGGCGGGGGTCTTCCGCAGCGCTGACCACCTGACCAGGATCGTTACACCAACTCCCACCCTGATGGCGTCGTCGAAAACGTTGCCCGCCTGTCGACGCCTCATTTCTCCCGTGGTGCGGGCGTCGCCTTTTAGATTCAGGTGGTAGATCAGCGAGAAGTCTTTTGCAAGATGTTTGCGGACTGCATCAAATGCCTTCGCGTCGGCAAAACTCCGGTTCGTTATAAGGGCCACGACCCCTTGCTCGCCGATTCTGTCGGAGGCCCAGCGAATCGCTTTGACGTAGGGATCAGATAGGGAATTTCGATTCGACGCTTCTGAGTCCTTAGCGTAGGTTTCGGCAATTCGGCGATCCACGACGTGATACTTCCGGTTCTTGTTATTGTCATCTTCATTCTGCTGGTTCGCGTTGTACGGAGGGTTCCCGATGACGACGAAGATCGGCGAGTCCTTCTGGCGCTTCACGCGCTCTGCGTTCTCCGCAGTCATGAAACCGAGCGATGCCTGTTCTGCCTCCGCCAGTTCGAACGTATCCACCAGACAAATTCCCGGAAATGGCTTGTACTCGTCCGTGCGGTCGTAGTAGGAGCGTTCGATGTTCATGCTGGCGATGTAATACGGCAGCAGCATGACCTCGTTGCAATGGAGTTCGTTTTCGTATTTGTAGGGCAGGTCGGTGGTTTTGATCTCCTGCATGATGCGGGTGATGAAGTTGCCGGTGCCGACAAAGGGATCGAGAATGTGGACGCCTTTGTCGCCCAGCGACCGTCCGAATTCTTTTTGCAGGATTTCTTCGACGCTGCGCACCATGAAGTTGACGATGGGCTGCGGAGTGTAGACGATGCCGTGGGTGTCGGCTTCTTTGGGCGAGTATCCCTGAAAGAAGCGCATGTAGACGGTATTCAGGAAGTCCTGCTTCGCCGAATACTCGGTCGCGTTGTCGGCGTTGACCTCTATGGCGTGGTAGAAGGGCTCAAGGCGCTTGAGGAATTCGTCGCGATTGAAGGCGCGTTTGGTCAGCTCGGTGATGACTTTTTCGATTTCAGCGGCGACCACGTTGCGTTTGCTGAAATCCGGATTATTGAAAATCCTGCGGAAGATGCGTTCGGTGAGCAGGTGCTGGACGAGCATGCGTTCGACGGCATCTTCGGAGAGATTGGGATTGATGGCCTGCTGGCAAAGGGCGTAGAAATCGGCGAAGGCGCGGGCGAAGGGAGGGCTCTTGAGGCGCTCTTCTTTAATGAGCTTTCGACGGCGGCGGAAAGCTCGGGAACGCGCTCGGAGAATTCGTTGACCGCGCGTTGCCATTCCTCGATCTGCGGGGCTTTGTAGTCAAAGAATCGGTTGACGACCGAGACCAGCACTTCGGGCCGGGAGATGTTCTCGTCGAAGACACGCACGCCGCCTTGGTAAAGAATGGCGCGTTCGGGAGCTTGAAAGATAGTGTTGTCGGACGGATAGCCTTTATCGAGCTTTCGCTGGACTTCTTTGGCAAGATCGTCCTTTTCGTCCTTGGCCTCCCAGTAGCCGTGAGCGAGGTGGTAGAGATCGAGGAGTGCACCGTCGACAATGACGGAGGATTTCTTGGCGCGGGAGATGCGGTATTCGGTGATCAGGGTCAGCCTGGGCTCGGCCTTCTTTCCACACTTCGCCAGCAGGTCGGCGAACGCCCGGCGGATGGCGCTCTCGTGGTCGATGTGGAGCTGGCCGTGTTCGCCGAGGGTCTCGTAGTACGCTTTTACGGTGGCATGCGTCGGCTTGAGCGCGAGGGACATAGGTGCGGCGAGGGAAGGGTAAGTTTACATCGGGAAACGGAAGTTAGGGACAGCAAAGTAGGTACTCGGCGTGAATGGTGAAACATCCCGTCTGCGGTAGGTCCCTCAAATATCCATCTTGGGTTCGGGGAAATAGGGGAGCGGCAGGCCGGTGACTACGGCGCGGGGATTGTCGTCTACCAGCGCTCGGGCAACGTCCGTGCCGGACATGTCTTCCACGACCTCGCGCGCTTCGGACAGGATGGGCGGGCGGTGCTTGAGATCGTGGGCATCGGTGGCCAGCACGTGGACGGCGTCCCGCTTGAGGAACCAATGTGCCATGCGGCGAGCGGGTTCACCCCAAAGTCCGGTGAAAGCCGACGCCGTCACCTGCACGGCGCAACCTAATTCCACCCACTGCAGCACCCGTTGCGGCGTGCGCTGCAGTATGGGGTTGCGCTCGGGATGGGTAATGATGGGCGTGATCCCGAACTGCCGCAGGCGAGTGTACTCTTCCTCGATCTGCACCGGAATGCTGTAGTTGCTCAACTCGACCAGCAGGTAGCGGCCTCCCTCAATCAGATAGCGCTCGGGGTGGATCATCACGTCCTGCAGGTTCTCGTAGGACATGTGGAAATCACAGCCCAGGCCCAGACGGGGAACGGGACCGATGAGTTGCTGCAAGTGATCGCGCAACTGGGTGAGATGTTCGCGGTCGTAAGGATAGCGGTCATTGGCGTGAGGAGTGGCGACCATGTGCTCGATGCCGTCGGCGGCGGCCATGCGGCACATTTCCTGGGAGACGTCCCAGGAGGCGGGGCCGTCGTCGACCTCGGCGAGGATGTGGGAATGAATGTCGATCATGGGTTACCTTTTAGTATGCCACGCTCGGTGGGGATTCAGGCAGAGGCGGAGAGGGAGATCTGGGAGTTCTTCACCGTGGAAGGCACGGAGAAAACCGGATTGGCTCGGTTTGCTTCGGTGGCGATGCGCGCGGGATCCCTCGCTCCGCCTGAGGAACGGCTTTGCTTGGGATGACGCCGAAAGAATCAGAGAGCCAATCTTACGGATATCTCTCGTGCAGCAATTCTGCGATGGCGGCATAGGCCTTGGTGAGCGTCGCCTCATCGGGCAGGAAGACAATGCGGAAGTGCTGCGTGCCGGGCCTTTGGCCGAAGCCGGAACCGTGCACCACCATCACGTGCTTCTCGAGGATGAGTTCACGGACAAAAATCTCATCGCCCTCGGGAATATCGATGCGGGGAAAAGCGTAGAACGCGCCACGCGGCGACACGCAACTCACCCGCGGAGTGGAGTTGGCCCATTTTACGGTGAGGTCGCGGCGGCTGCGGAGCTTTCGGCGGACCTCGGGCAAGTGGTCCTGCGGCCCTTCGAGCGCCGCTTTGATCGCATATTGCTCGGGATGGTTGGCGCATAAGCGCGCCCGCAACAACTTCTGGATGCCTTCGTTGTATTGCCTGACGGCGGCAGCGTCGCCGCTGACGATGCCCCATCCGATGCGCCAGCCGGGCGCGAGATAGTTTTTCGATAGGCCTCCGAAGGTGATGGTGGGAACATCAGGTGCGACAGACGCGAAGGCGATGTGCTGCTGATCGTCGTCGAGAATCTGCTTGTCGTAAATCTCATCGGCGAAAATCACCAGGTTATGCTGGCGCGCGAGTTCGGCAATGTCGGCGAGCATGGCGCGGGTACAGACGGACCCGGTGGGATTGTTGGGATTGATCAGCACAATGCCGCGAGTGCGCGGCGTGATCTTGCGCTTAATGTCTTCGAGATCGGGCTGCCAGCCGTCTTCTTCGTTCAGGTAGTAAGTGTTCAGTTTGAAGCCGAGCTTGGCCAGCACGGCCGAGTACAGCGGATAATCGGGCGCCGGGGTGAGGAGGTCTTCGCCGGGATCGAGCAGGGCGGTGAGGCAGAGATCGACGGTCTCGCTGACGCCGGTTGTGACGAAGACGTCTTGCACGGAAGTGATTCCCTTGCGGGCGGCGTCGCCGCGAATGGCGTCGAGCGCTTGCTTGATACCAGAGGAGGGGGCATAGCCGTTCTTGTTGTCGCGCATGGCCTGGTAAACGGCTTCGATCATGTGGCGCGGGGTCTCAAAATCGAAGACGTTGGGGTCGCCGATATTCAGCGGCAGGATTTTATGGCCCTGCCGGGCGACTTCGTCGGCGTAGCAGGCCAAATCGCGGATGGCATAACGAACGTTTTCCAGGCGCTTGGCGGCGGCGATTTCACGGGTGTGGGTAATCGGCATGAGTGCAGCTCCAAAAACATAAAGAATACCGCAGAGTACGCCGAGAGCGCAGAGAAGAATTGATCAGAATCTCAGCGTTCTCGGCGAACTCTGCGGTGAAAGATCCTACTCCGGACGGTCGATCTGCGCTTTCTGCAGCTTATCCGAGTAATCGACGTAGACGGCCTTCCACTCGGTGTAGAAATCAATGGCGCCGATGCCACCTTCGCGGTGGCCGTTGCCGGTGGATTTTACGCCGCCGAACGGCAGATGAACTTCGGCGCCGATGGTGGGGGCGTTAATGTAGGTGATGCCGGCGTCAAGGTCGCGCATCGCTGAGAAAGCCCTGTTCACATCTTTGGTATAGAGCGCTGAAGACAATCCGTACTGGATGCCGTTGGCAATCGCGATCGCGTCTGCCAGATCCTCGCAAGGAATAATCGAAACCACCGGACCGAAGATTTCCTCCTGCGCGATGCGCATCTTGGGGTCGACATCGACGAAGACCGTCGGATCGAGAAAGTAGCCGTACTGGTAGTCGCCTTTGTCGAGCGGGTTGCCACCGCATTTCAGGCGCGCACCCTCGGCTTTGCCGATCTCGATGTAACTCAGATCAGTCTTGAGCTGGCTTCCGTTCACGGCTGGGCCCATGTCGACGCTCTCGTCGAGGCCGTTGCCGACTTTCAGCTTTTTCGCGCGCTCGACGTAGCGCTCGACGAATTCTCCGTAGACGCCTTTTTGCACGATGATGCGGCTGGTCGCGGTACAGCGCTGGCCGGTGGTGCCGAAGCCGCCCCACAGGCCGCCTTCGATGGCGAGGTCGAGGTTGGCGTCGTCGAGCACGATCATGGGATTCTTGCCGCCGAGTTCGAGCGAGCAATGCTTGAAGCTCTTGGCCGCGGACTGACCGACGATGCGGCCCACTTCGCTCGATCCGGTCAGCGAGATGGCGCGGATTTCCGGATGCTCGGTCAACGGTCCGCCGATGCTGGAGCCGAAGCCGGTCACAATATTGATAACGCCTTTCGGCAGGCCGGCATCGACCAGCGTATTCACCAGATTGAAGGTGGAAAGCGGAGTATCCTGCGCGGGCTTGATCACGCACGTATTGCCGCAAACGATGGCGGGCAGCAGCTTCCAGGAGGGAATTGCCATGGGGAAATTCCACGGCGTAATCATGCCGCAGACGCCGATGGGCTGGCGGACCGCCATGGCAAACTTGTTGGGCAGCTCCGAAGGCGTGGTCGGGCCGAACATGCGGCGGCCTTCGCCCGCCATGTAGTAGGCGGTGTCGATGGCTTCCTGGGTGTCGCCGCGCGTCTCTTTCAGAACTTTGCCCATCTCGCGGGTCATGTCGCGGGAGTAGTCTTCCTTACGCTCGGCAAGCATTTCCGCGGCACGGTAGACGATTTCGGCGCGGCGCGGCGCGGGGACGAGACGCCACTTTTTAAAGGCTTGCTTAGCGGCTTCGACGGCGGCGTCGACGTCGGCTTTGGCGGACTTCTGAAAGATGCCGACCACGTCGCGAGTGTCGGCGGGATTGCGGTTTTCGAAAGTCTCTCCGGTGGACGCCTCGACCCATTCGCCGCCAATCAAGTTCTTGTAAACCCTGGGACGGGTTGCGCTGCCCACGATGGTGGGTGCAATCAAGGTGTTGCTGGCCATAATGCCTCCTGGGAATGCTATGAATGCCGGGACAAGAATGCCTCGAACTATCTATGCTACAGGGCTGGATGAAGGGCGGGCAAGCGAGGGACGGAAAGTAATTCAGGGCTGTGATCAAGTATGAATTCCAGCAGCGGCTTTTCGCTGGCGAGGGCGCCCGCGCGATACCCGATCAGACGGCCCTTTAGACGAGAGCGGCCTCGAACTCCTCGTACGCACCCTTGAAGTCGGTGATTTGGTGGTTTCCTTCGAAGTGCCAGACCCGGGTAGCTACCTCATCGACCAGGTCCTCGTCATGCGAGACCAGGAGCACCGTTCCCGGAAAGCGCTGGAGGGCGATGTTGAGCGCATTGATCGATTCCAGATCCAGATGGTTGGTGGGCTCATCCAACACCAGAACGTTCGGTTTTTGCAGCATCAGCTTGCAGAAAAGCAGCCGCGCCGCTTCGCCGCCGGAAAGAACATCGGTGCGTTTCTCCCCATCCTCGCGGGGAAACAACATTTGCCCCAGCAAGCCGCGAATTTCTTCATGCGCCGCCGACAGGTCCCACTGATGGAGCCACTCGAACACGGTCATTCCCGGCTGGATCAACGCCTTATGATCTTGCGCGAAATATCCCACCGCGGCTTCGTGTCCCCAGAGGACATTTCCTTCGGTGATGAAGGGGCCGTCGTAGCCGCTGGTTTTCCGCAGTTCGGCCTCGGACACAGTAGGAGAGTTCGCCAGCAGAGCGTTGACTAACGTCGTTTTGCCGGCGCCGTTCCGCCCCATCAATGCGATTTTTTCTCCCCGCAGCACACTTGCCGTAAAGCCGCGAATCACTTTGGCGTCGTCGTACGACTTGGTTACGCCTTCCAGTTCCAGAATGTGCTTCCCCGAAGGCCGCTTCTGCTCAAACTTCAGGAAGGGACGCTGGATGTTCGATTTTGCCAGCTCCGTCACTTGCAGGCGCTCGACCTCTTTACGCCGGGACTGAACCTGGCTCGATCGCGTGCCCGCAGAGAATCGCGCGATGAATTCATTCAGTTGCGCGATCTTCTTTTCCCGCTGCGAGTTTTGGGCTTCGATCTGGGTGCGAATCTGCGTCTTGGCCACCACCATATCGTCGTATGTGCCGGTATAAGCAATGATGGTCTCGTAATCGATATCGGCAATGTGTGTGCAAATGCTGTTCAGGAAATGCCGGTCGTGCGAAATGACAATCAGTACGCCTTCATATTGATTCAGGAAACTCTTTAGCCAGTGGATCGAATCCAGGTCCAGGTTGTTGGTCGGCTCGTCGAGCAGCAAGGCTTGAGGATGTCCGAACAAAGCCTGCGCCAGCAGCACGCGGACTTTTTGTCCGCCCTGGAGTTCGCCCATTTTCCGTTCATGCAGGTGGTCGGGAATATCGAGGCCTTGCAGCAGGATGGCCGCATCGCTCTCGGCAGTGTAGCCGTCTTCCTCGCCGACGATGCCTTCCAGTTCGCCGAGTTTCATGCCGTCAGCGTCGGTCATCTCCGGCTTGGAATAGATCTCGTCGCGCTCCTCCAGGGCGGCCCACAGCCGTTTGTTGCCCATGATCACGGTGTCGATGGCGCGGTAGCGATCGAAGGCAAACTGGTCCTGGCTCAGGACCCCGAGCTTTTTCGGGCGGACCACCGTCCCCTTCTGCGGATCAAGTTCGCCGGTCAGCAGCTTCATGAAGGTAGACTTGCCGGCCCCGTTGGGCCCGGTCAGTCCGTAGCGCTTCCCCGGCGTGAAGGCGGTGGAGACTTCGTCAAACAAAACTTTGGCGCCGTAGCGCATGGACACGTTGCTGACTGAAATCATAGTGTTCAAGAAAACTGCGGGAATTTGCCTAAAAGGCGGGAACGCAGCTACTGCAATTAGAATATCACGACCGAAGCTTTGCTCGGTCCGAACGCCCGCACGACGGTAATCGGGAAGGCACATTGCAAAGAGATGCCGGCGTTACAGGGTCGTCAACTCATCCAGGAACTCATGAATAATACTCAACCCTCTCATCTCGATCTTCAGACAACCGCCCGGCAAATCATGCTGGAGAATGGTTTCGAGCCGGATTTTCCTCCAGCCGTGGCGGCGCAACTCGCGGAACTCAAGGCGTACCCGCCGCAACTTGTCTCCTCCAAAGATGTCGGAGATCTGCGGAATCTGCTCTGGTCTTCTATTGATAACGACACCTCGCGAGACCTTGACCAGATCGAGGTTGCCGAGCGTCTGCCCAATGGGGACGTCAAAGTGCTGGTCGGTATCGCCGATGTAGATGGTTTTGTGCCGAAAGGCTCCGCCATCGACGACCATGCCGCAAAAGAGACCACGACGGTTTATACGGGTGTGCGGAATTTCCCCATGTTGCCGGAGGACCTTTCGACGGGTGCAACCTCGCTTCTGGAGAACGCAGACAAGCTGGGCGTGGTGATCGAGTTCGTGGTCAGCAAGGACGGGAACGTCAACTCCAGCAATCTGTACCGGGCGATGGTTCGCAACCAAGCACAGCTCACGTATAACGCAGTGGGAAGTTGGTTCGACGGAGGCGCGGCGCCGGCGAAGGTGGCCGGGTCCGCCGATCTGCAAGCGCAGCTCAGGCTGCAGGACGAGGTCGCGCAGGCCCTCAAGAACCAGCGGTACCGGCATGGCGCGCTGAACATTGAGACCAGCGAAATCCATCCAGTCGTATTGAATCAACAGGTGGTGGACCTGGCCAACCAGGCAAAGAACCGGGCCACGGATCTGATTGAAGATTTCATGATCGCGGCGAACGGGGTAGTAGCGCGTGCGCTGGAGAACGTGTCATCCCTGCGGCGCATCGTCAAGACGCCCGAACGCTGGGACCGGATCGTGCAACTGGCAGCGGCGCACGGCGGTAAGCTTCCCGCCCAGCCGGACTCGAAAGCCCTTAACGATTTTCTGCTAAAGCGCAAAGCGGCTGATCCAGACCATTTCGCCGACGTGTCGCTCACCGTCATCAAACTGATCGGGCCGGGTGAATATGTATTGGAGCGGCCGGGGGATCCGGAGCAGGGGCATTTCGGTCTGGCCGTCCAGGATTACACGCATTCCACCGCTCCCAACCGGCGCTTCGCGGACGTCGTAACTCAGCGGTTGATCAAGGCGCTGCTTTCCGGTCAGACGGCTCCGTATTCCGACGAAGAACTGGCAGCCATCGCGAAGAATTGCACGCTCAAGGAAGACGCAGCACGGAAGGTGGAGCGCGAGATGTCGAAACGGCTGGCCGCGGTTGCGATGAGTCACCGGATCGGTGAACTATTTGACACGATCGTCACGGGGGTGACGCCACACGGAACTTTCGTCCGCGTCTTGCAGCCTCATATCGAAGGATTACTGGCGCAAGGACAACAGGGATTGGATGTTGGGGACAAGGTGCGCGTGAAGCTGGTGCGTACCGACGTCCAGCGGGGATACATCGACTTTATCCGTGCCGCATAGTGAATGGAGTTGTCTTTATGAGCGTCCGCTCTGCCCTTGCCGGAGATCAGAAGTTGATCCAGATCGTGGATTCTGCCCTGGCCGACGCGGCCAAGCGAAGCGGCAACTGGCTCGCCTGCCGTCCCGGCTGCACGCAATGTTGTATCGGGACATTCTCCATCAACCAGCTCGATGCTCTCCGGCTGCGACGGGGACTGGCAGATCTTGAAGATCATGCGCCGGAACGCGCTGCCGCCGTTCGCCAACGGGCTCGCGAAGCGGTGGCACGCCTACGCAAGGACTTCCCGGGCGATCCGGCTACCGGACTGCTGGATGAAGGGGTGGAAGCGGAACAACGTTTCGCTGACTTCGCGAACGACGACCCTTGTCCGGTGCTTGATCCCGCGACCGGACTTTGCGAACTCTACGAATCCCGCCCCATGACCTGCCGGGTCTTCGGGCCGCCGGTCCGTTCTGAGGATGGCTTGGGCGTTTGCGAACTTTGTTTTCAGGGTGCTTCCGACAAGGAAATCGCCGCCTGCGAAATGAAGCCTGATCCCGAGGATCTGGAGTCAGATCTGCTCACCGAACTCGAAAAGCGAACCGGTGCCCACGGGAGGACAATCGTGCCCTTCTGCCTCGCACCGCTCCAGACTTGAGGGCGAGAACTGAAGAAGTGCGGCGTTTCCTGGTTTGTCCGGTTCAGGGAGCCTCATTGGATCGCGCCGTGATCTGGTTGCGAACATCCCACAATTCCCTATAGAAAAGATGTTCCATGCGCTGGTGCAAGACCTCGACCGGTGTTCCCATGGTGCCGACCACGCCGCCGCCAATAATGCGCTGCGCCAGCTTGAGGTGGTGGAAACGGAACAAGTGCATGCGTTCGTCAAAGTCCATCATGCATTCCGCTACATCGTGCAGCCCAAAGAACTCGCCATGACGGCGATACACATCGTCCACCGTCAGATTGTTCTTGTGCAGTTGACGATCGAACGCCTGCCCCAACCGCGGCCCAACGTGCAGCAGCGCCAGAAAGCCCGGGGAATCCAGACCGCTGCCATGCCCCAGTCCTTTGCGGATGAGGTGGTAGTCATACGGAGTGATCGTCTCGAGAACATGCAGCAGCCCGATGGGATACTCCAACTCCATGTTGGCGCGGCGAATCAGGCGGGCGGCGTTGGAAAAATCTCCCTCCGTGATGTGCTCAAGCGCCCGCTCCAGCTCAAACGCCGCCCCCTTCATCAGTAACTCAGAAGCCTGATGCACCACCTGAAACGTGAGTTCGTCCTTGTGCAGCAGAGCGTCCGGCTTCTTCTGCAAGGCCAGCAATTCGTCGGTGCGCAGATAGCGCTCGTAATCGGATGCTCCGGTACCCGGAAGAATCGGTTTGCGCAGATCGTCAGTCTTGTTCATGAGATCCTTTTGTCCCACATCTGTCCCACAACAGTCGTACTGAAATCTTAGCACCCGACTCGCGCAATTTTCTTGCTCTTGACCGAGATCGGGTGGACAGCACGCCCGCAGAGCAATAGACTCTTATAGATTTACCGCCGTCCACGAGCCATTTTCTCCATGAGACTTGTCACCTTTGAAAATTCTGTCCGGCAATCGCGCATCGGCTCCCTCACGATAGATGGTCGCATCGTTGACCTGAATTCCGCCGCCGCGCTCTACTTGCGTGACGTCCGCCACGAGGCAGCATATGCCAGGTTGGCGGACGCTCTCGTCCCCGCCAACATGCGGGCTTTGTTCGAAGGCGGCGACTCGAGTCTGGATGCGGCTCGTCTCGCATTCGACCACGCGTCGGAAGGGAAGAGCAACCTCAGCGGAGTCCACGGCGAGCCTGTGTTCTACGCTTTCTCCGATGTCAAGTTGAAAGCGCCGATCATCCCCAAGAAGTTCTTCCATACCGCCGGCAATTTCCGGGAGCATCACGAAGAAGCAACCAAGGCAGGATTTTCCCATCCCGTGATGCCCTGGATTGTCTTCTTCCAGAATGTGGACGCGATCATCGGCCATGACGAACCAGTCGTTTATCCCCAGCACCTTACGCAGGAGCTTGACTACGAGTTGGAATTGGCTGTTGTCTTGAAGAAAGCCGGCAAGCACTTCACGCCAGAGCAGGCCAGCAGCCACGTTGGCGGCTACGTGATCTTCAACGACATCACAGCGCGGGACATTCAGCGGCGGGAAATGAAATCTGGCGTGTTCAGCTTCTGCAAGGGAATTGACACCTTTTGCCCGCTGGGCCCGTGGATCGTAACCGTCGACGAGATTCCCGATCCCCACAACCTGGCCATGGAGTTGCGTGTGAATGGCGAATCGCGGCAGCGGTCGCACTCCAGCAAGATGTCAGTGAAGATCCCTGAGATCCTGTCGCACTACTCGCCCATGGGATACAGCGCCGGAGATGTCGTCTCAACCGGGACCGTTTCAGGCGTGGCAGCTTTTAGCGGCGATCCGAGGGCTTGGTATCTGAAGCCCGGCGACGTGATGGAATGCGAGATTGAAAAGATCGGAGTGCTGCGCAACCGGGTCATTTCCTGGGAAGATGCTTACGGCCACAAGCCGGAGGCGCTGGCAACCCAGGAGATCCAGAAGTAGGAACCTCACGATGATGAGCACCAGCAAGGACCAAGTCTGGGTCAGCGGGCTGAATGCGCGGCCGGAAATTCGATCGGCCTTTTCGAGCACGCCCGTGTGCTTTTATGACACGACGCTGCGCGACGGAGAACAGACGGTCGGAGTCGTGTTCTCCCCGCAGCAGAAGCTGGAAATCGCCCGCCAACTGGATGGTCTAGGCGTGAGCCGTATCGAAGCGGGATTTCCCAAAGTCTCTCCCGACGACGCGGAAGCCATTCAACTGATGCAGAAAGCAGGCCTCAAAGCTGAACTTTGGGGCTTTTCGCGGGCGGTTAGAGGTGATGTTGAAGAGTTGGTCCGCCTGGAGTTACGGGCCTCGGTGATCGAAGCCCCAACCAGCGACATCAAGCTCAAAGCCTACGGAATTACCCGCGACGAGGTCGTTCGTCGCGTCTCCGAAGCTGTATCGTTCGCCAGACAAAACGCAATCAAAGTCGCATTCTTCGCAGTGGACGGCACTCGCACCGACCTCGAGTTCCTAAAGAAGGTCTATGTCACCGCACTCGATGCAGGCGCGGCGGAGATCGTCGTCGTGGACACCATCGGCGCCTGCGGGCCAGAAGCGGTGGAGTTCCTGGTTCGTCAAACTCGCGAGTGGGTGGGCCCCGCGGTTCCCGTGCACTTTCACGGGCACAACGATTTTGGGATGGCGACCGCATGCGCCGTTGCGGCGGTGCGCGGCGGTGCTTCGTGGATTCAAGGCACCATCAACGGAATGGGCGAACGCGCCGGCAACGCCGACATCGGCGAAATTGCGCTGGCGCTTCGCTGCCTGTACGATGTGCCGGTTGTTTTGGACCTTGCCAAGATCCGGGCGGTATCCGAGGTCGTCCGCAAAACCAGCGGTTACACGCTCGAGGCCTGGAAGCCACTGGTGGGCGAAAATCTTTTCATGCGCGAAAGCGGCGCGGTAGCGAGCCAGTTCCACATTCCCGAAGCGATCGAGCCATACTCCTCGGAACTGGTGAAGGCGGAGCGCCGCATTGTGCTTGGGAAAAAGAGCGGCCTCGACAGCATTGATCTCAAAGCGAAAGAACTGGGTGTGGCAATTGCCCAGGATCAGCGCGGAACAATCCTGGCTGCAGTCAAGAAGCGAGCCATAACGAAGCGAGGCCTGCTCTCTGACCAGGAATTCCTGCAGATCGTGCAGGAAGCGGTGAGGGCGGCAAGCCGCTAGCTATTTCCTGAAGTGCGGGAGCACCGCCTCGCCGAATAACTGAGCCTGTCCGGTGCGGTCATCGCCCCAGATTTCCAGCATGATGTGGGTACAGCCGGCGGCGCGATAGTCCTCAATCTGTGCAATGCACTCGTCCGGGGTGCCCGCAATCGCGCACACCTTGCGTAAAATCTCGTCGGTAACGGCTCTGGCAGCGCCTTTCCGGCCATCATTCTCCATCGCTTCCGCGACCGGCTGAAGCTCCTCGAAAGTCAGGCCCGCACTTTGCAGCAAGACGTCAGCCGAGCCTTTGATGTTTTGCACTTTGTTTGCAAGATACATCGCGGCTTGTTCGCGGGCGCCTTCTTTGCCCTTCGTCGAGTCACGACCAATACTTCCCACGATTACTGAGCCCAAGATCAGCTTGCCCGGATCTTTTCCGGCCTTACGCGCTCCTTCTTCCATGTTCTGCCGGGAATGGCGGACAAACGCAGGTGTCGTAATGCTCGCCGTCAGCAGCCCGTCGGCGATCGAGCCTGACATCTTTTGCAGCACGGGGCCAGTTCCGGCAATGTAAATGGGTGGAACGCCGCGCGGCGTGTGTGCGTCCGGCTTGAGCGGTGGAACGCTCGCCTGAAACACTTTGCCTTGATATTGAAAGGCTTGCCCGTGCAGAACTCCCTGAATGATTTCTATACTTTCCCGCATGACGGTCGCCGGGCCCACCTTCTCGCCTTCGCCCTCGCCGATTTCCTTCATGAAGATCTTGGAGGCTCCCAAGCCAAGCATGAAGCGGTCGCCGGCGAGGCCCTGCATCACCCGTGCCTCCATGGCGATCTGCACCGGGTGGCGGGTGTAGGGCGAGATGATGCCCCACCCCAACTGCATGCGCTGCGTTTCCCGGGCGATCAAGGCGAGCACCGCGGTAGACGACCGCGCTTCGAACGAATGTTTACGCCACCACGGATAGGCCTCCGCAATCCAGAACGCGTCGAAGCCTGCGTGCTCACAGGCCTTTGCCATGGCAACCGTCTCGTGTACCGGTTCCATGCTGAGTTGCAGCACACCGATGTTGAAAGGAATCGTCATGTTCTCTTAATCTGGATCGGTCCAGGAGTGCTCCAGTCCTTTTATAAGTTCCCACAGCGCTCGATTGAGAGGCGTGGAGACGCCGACTTGATCGCCCCAGCGCACAATCGCTCCGTTCATGAAATCGATCTCGGTCGGGCGTTTCGCCAGAACATCCTGCAACATGCTGGCTCGATGTTTGCCTGGCGCGTTGGCGCCTTTCTGCACCATTTGCCGGGGATCCCCGTGCAACTCGATGTTGAGCGCCCTAGCCACCGCTTCACCCTCAGCGATCAAAGCCTCAAATAGTGTTCCAGTGTCCGCAAAACGTGTTGCCGCTCCGTGATGCAATTGAGTTAGCGCCCCCACCGGATTGGTCGAGGCATTGAAGATCAGCTTGGTCCATTGGGCTCCGCGGGCATCCGCCAGCGGCATCGTATTCATACCCGCGCGCGACATCAGGCCTGCCAGTTCTTCCACTTTGCTCATCGGCGTCTTGGTAGGCTCGAACGGCCCGATCCAGGTATCCCCTTTGATGTCGTATCCGATGTGACCGGGAGCGATGGGATGACCCGCCGGAAATGTCGTGCCTCGAATCACGTACTTCACGTGCTGGGCGAGGATCTCTTCATTCCCCACGCCGTTCTGGACGGAACAGACCGCCGAATTGGCAGCAAAGGCGTGAGCGGTTTGCGCAATGGCCTGGCGGGTGTGAATGGCTTTGGTAGCGACGATTCCATAGTCACACCGCGGCAACTCCCCGGGATCACTGGTCGCATTGAGCTTGGCTGTAAACTCAGCCACTCCAGAGATCTTCAGGCCATTCTTGCGGATCGCATCCGTATGATCGCGCCAGACATCGTATGCCCAGATTTCAGTCTCTCCCGCTTTGGCCAGGTGTGCCGCGAACAAACTTCCTACCGCCCCGCAGCCCACTATGCAAATTCTCATCTGCAAAGCTCCCCCGCTGCTCTTGTCACGTGCTTACTGTCTCCCGTGTCTCCAGTCCGGTAAAGAAGCGCCATGGAAC
Organism: uncultured Acidobacteriota bacterium; assembly: GCA_963715675.1. Classification (GTDB taxonomy): domain Bacteria; phylum Acidobacteriota; class Terriglobia; order Terriglobales; family Acidobacteriaceae; genus DASVWZ01. The sequence continues at coordinate 3,427,841 of OY970265.1, read as the reverse complement.
ATCGGCCAGGCACTCGCCTTCAGTTGCGCCAATGCGATACGTGTCCTGAGTGTACAAACAGACTTTGCCGTCGCGATCGACCACCTGCGGATGAAGCGAAAAAACCATGTTTTCCTCGAGCGGAACATCGCTGTTGGCCCCAATCGCCGGATATTCAAGCATGGTCGTACCGATGGAGTGTCCGGACAGATGTCCGAGTGCAAAGCCGTGCTTGGCAAAAGTCTCGGCAACGGCGCGATGAACATGGCTGGCTAATCCTCCGGCCCTCATCCTCTTGCGAGCAGCTTCCAGAGCCGCCGGGTACGCGTCCGCCATTCTTTGGGTGGTCGCGCTCGGTTTGCCCCGTAACAGGGGGCGAGAAAACTCCACCCAGTATCCGCCGGCGCCGGTGATCTCCAGCGAGTACAGGAGCAGGTCATTCGCCTCGACCACCCGGTGACCGGGAACCTTGAAGAACGCCTCTGCTTCGCCGTGCCCGCCGGAAAGAAGAATGTTCATCATGCGCGGCCCCGCGCCCCGGGCAAAAAAGCGTTCGACTGCCGGGGCCATGATCTCCGCCTCGGTCTTGCCGGGCCGGTATGCCCCGACCAGCGCCCAGAAACCATCCAGAATAATATCCATCGCATCGCGGACTTCGGCGAGTTCTTCGTTACTCTTGACGGCACGGGACATGTCGAACTGTTTATCGAATGGGACCAGTTCCAGCGATCCATGGCAAAGCTCCCGGTAGTCGCGCACGGCCATGACGAAATTCATGCCGTACACCCCCAGCCGCTTCCATCCACGTTCGGTAGCTTTGTCCTTGATCCATTGACCCGGGACCTCGGGCCAAACATGGTCCTTTACCCACGGCTTGGCTTTGTCGCCGATCCACCGAGCCTCGCGGGGGAACACCAGGGTAGGCTCGCCCTCCAGCGGGAAGAGGACATACACATAGCGATGGACAATCTCAAACCCCGACATGTAGAACACTGCGCCCTCGAAGCCGGCGTACTGGTTTCCGCACACCAGCAGCGTGTCCAATCCCTCCTTCTCCATGCGCGACCGGACGTTTTTGTACCTGCGTTCAACTTCCTGTTTGCTCGGCAAAGGCAACCTCGGGGCAAATCGGCCCGTTAAGAATCGATGCCGCAAAGTTCCGCGGCGGTCAGTGCATAAATTCTTGTGATGTCAACCAACGTCTGAATCTTCACCTTTTCGCCTTCTTGGTCCCGCGGACCGCTGGAAGGCCCGTAGTTCACGGTTTCAACGCCGTAGCGGCTGAGCACGCTTGCGTCCGAGCACCAAGTGACCACCTCGCGTTCCGGTGGCTTGCCCATGATGCGTGCATGATTCGCGTCGATCGCTCGAATCATTTCGTTCCGCTCGTCAATGCGGGCACCCGGGACGGAAACGTAAGTTTCAAACTCCAGGCCCCAATCAGGATGCTGCTTCTCCATTTCCAAGAACATCTTCTGTATGTCACGGCGCGCTTCGGCCATGGGAATTGCCGGCGGGACGCGCACATCCAGAAACAGGTCCGTCTTCTCCGGCGTGCGGCTGGCACGCCAGGCGTGGCCGCCGCGGATCCCGCCAAGGTTGACGATCGCTTTCTTTCCTCCATAGGAAGCCTTGTTTTCCCACTCAGCGATCCACTTCAGAATCGGCTCCATCAGCGCATGCATCCGGCGAATCGAGTTCATCTCTTCCCGGCCTTCGCAGAACGCTGTATGCACATAGATACCGGTGCATGAGATGCGTACCCACATGGACCCGAAATGTTCGAGGACAACGTGCATGTCGGTGGGTTCGCCCAGGATGCACATATCCGGCAAGACTCCGTGATTTACCAGATAGTGCGTTCCGTACCCATAACCGCGATATTCCTTACCCTGAAACTCGCCCCACTGCGTCTTTTCGATCTCGCCGGCGACCGCGGCAATGATCACGTCGCCTTTCAGTCGGACGCCCGCTCTCTGCAGCGCTTTCACCGCATGGGTGTAGCAGACCAAGGCGCCCTTCATGTTGTAGATTCCAAGCCCGCAGATAAAACCGTTCTTGACGATGGCGTTGGGCTTGTAGCCCGGGCCGGTCAGAAAGTCTTCGCGGCCGGTGTTCGACGTATCCATGTGGCCGTTGAACATCAGGTTCTTGCCGCCACCACCACCGAGCCAGCGTCCCACCACATTCGCGCGACTTTCTTCCACCTCCTGCCAGGTGACACTTAAGCCGATTTGCTGCAGCGCGTTCTGCATGTATTGCGCCATCTGCAGTTCTTCGCCAGTGGGGCTGGGAATATTGATCAGGTCGCGCGCCATGGCAACGATTTCCTTTTCCTTCACCCCGGCCAGAATCCTTTTGACCAGGTTCGCGTCAAGGGTCGAGTTTTGTCCTTTGTGCAATTTGGAAGGCATTGTTCCTCAGATTCCAACTCTCAAAGATGCAGTACCGGCCAGCCGAAAATCCTCCGGATCAGAGCAAAGTTTTTCGTTGCCCTGCTCGGTGATGTGGAAGTTATCTTCCAGCCGCAACCCACCACCGCCCGGCCAGTACACTCCAGGTTCAATGGCCAGCACCATCCCTTTCTTCATGGTGCCGGTTCCAGCCTGGTGTGCGAATGGAGGCTCATGCGCCCGCGCGCCAACGCCATGGCAGATCGCATGGGACGGTTGTCCGGGATAGCCACCTTCTGCGATGCGAGCGCGCACCAGTCGATCCAACTCAGGGAAACTGGCCCCATCGCGGGAACATGTTACCGCCTCGTCGAACACCTTCAACAGCATGTCCAACAGCTTGTGATACTCCGGAGTCAGTTCGCCCGGACAAGCATTCTTGGTCAGGTCGGTCCAGTAGCCATCGACGCACACCCATATTTCAAACAGAGTCGGCTCGTTTTTTTGGATGGGGCGATCTCCCGTTGCGGTGAAGGTGGCAATCCCCTTGCCCGACCAGACCAGGGTGAACGCTCGCGCCATTTCCACCTTTCCCTTGTAGCCCACGCCCAGACCGTGAACGAAGCCTTCGTACATGCCGGCGACCTCACTCTCCTTCATGCCCGGCTTCATGTGTCTGCGTGTATAGTCCATGGCAAGCGCGGCCAGTTCGTTCGCCAGGCGCATTCGCTGGAGTTCCTGTGGGGTCTTGATCGCCCTGGCTTCGCTGAGCAGGGGTGTGGCATCCACCACCTGCCCGGAAATCTTCCGGAAAGCATCGAAAAAGAACTGTGTCGGCGTGGTTGGCTCGCCCACCATCCGATCCGCACTCTGGGTCCCCATGTTGAGTTCGATCGCGACTTTATCCGTGAGGCTGCGTTCCTTGAGGACCTGGAGAGCGAGATCCAACGACCGGTAGGGCGCCGGACGGGGATCGCGCTCGTCATACCCTTTGAAGAGCCGCAGGTCTTGTGTCCAGGAGTTTCGCTGGGCAGTCGCCAATTGGGGTTCCAGAACGATCAGCGTCGGCTCTCCCTCACACGGAAACACTACGGCGTCGTAGCCCTTCATGCACCAGTAGTTGGTGAGATAAAGGACGTTGTCTGGCGCGCGGACGACAAGCGCGCTAAGACCTTCGTCCTTCATCATGCCGCGTACCCGATTCAGCTTTGACTCATCGATTGGCCAAGCCATGATGGTTCCCGTAAATCAGTTCTTTCCGGCGTTCTGCTGCGCGACCACCGGCTGGTTCTCCTCGGTGAAAGTCCAGCCAGCCTCTTTCCCGCGAATGAGGCGATAGATGGCGCTGTGCAAGGGAGCGGGTATTCCGCAACGCTGAGCCTCGCGCGCAATGGCGCCGCTGAGGAAGTCCACTTCTGTTGGTGACTGCTGACGGACATCGCTCAGCATCGAAGGAGGATGGTTCGTCATGGCGCCAATCTGGTTCATCGTCCAGGGGTCTTGGTGCAGTGCGACTCCCGCCGCGGCGGCCACGGCCTTTCCTTCCTCGATCAATGCGTGCAGCAAATGTCCCAGGTCAGCGAACTGTTCTTCTGCCGCAAAATGGGGAGAATGGGGAAGCTCAGTCAAGGCCGCCACTCCGTTCACCGAGGCATTGAAGATGAGTTTCGACCACTGCGCCGGACGCGCGTCCTTGAGCGCCTCCGCTTTGAGGCCGCCCCTTACGAGCAAGTCTGCAGCTTCCTCCACCACGGCGAACGGCGTCGCCCCAGGCTCAAAGGGCCCAAGCCACGTGGCCGTATTCAACTCGTATTGGACGTGAGTGTCGCTATGTTTTGTCCCACTCATGAATGTTGTTCCGCGGATCACGAAACCGTGAGTATGCTCGGCGAGAATCTCTTCGCTTCCCAAGCCGTTCTGCGCCGAAATCAATGCGCCCCGATCGAACCGATTTCCTGCCTTTGCGATCGACTCCTGGACCTGGGTGGCCTTAGTCGCCACGATGCCAAGATCGAAGTCCGGCAGATCGTCAGGATTGCACGTCGCCCGCAGCGCGGCGGAGAAATTGTGCGTTCCCGACACGCGCAACCCCTCGCGGTTCAGCGCATCAGCATGATGGCTGCGTCGCACCAGCGCCCAAACCTCGGCAACCCGCGCCAGATGCGCGGCATACAGACTCCCGATCGCCCCGCACCCGATAATGCAAACGCGTTTCATTTCCTCGACCTACGCTCGACGCTCCACCTTCACCACGTCGTCCAACCGGCTCATTTCTCCCCTGAGCGCCCGGAACAGGCTGTCGGGATTGTTAAACGAGTCGTCAATGAAGATACCCTTCGCGAACACCGCATCCTGCAGCGCGGCAGAGATGGTGTGGATCGGCGCAGCCCCACCCTCCCCCATTCCCTTGGCGCCACTGTAGCTATGCGGCGACGGCGTTGCGATGTGGCCGTACTTTACGTCCGGCATGTTCATCGCGGTGATGGGGATATAATCACTGAAGGTGCTGGTCAGCATATTCCCCACGGAGTCGTACACGCAATTTTCCAGCAGCGCCGCGCCGATCCCATGAGCAGTTGCACCGTACACCTGTCCTTCCACAATCGGCGGGTGAATGACGGTTCCGCAATCGTCCACTGCAGCGTAGTCGAGTATCTTGGGAATAAAGGTCTCCAGATCGATCTCGATCACGGCGATGTGCAGTTGCGACGCATAGGTCATGGTGAGGTTGCCATATTTTCTTTTTGTGTCGGGAACCTTGAACGGCGCCCGCCAGACGAACCGGCAATTGAGAGTCACGTCGTGCAGTTCGGTGGAGAGCACCGCGCTGTTTACGTTAACGATGTTCGCCAGCCCCCAGTAGTTGATGGACTTGCCGTTGCTGCTCGATCGCAGTTCCGGTCCCTGCGCTCCGACGCCAAAATCGAGGTCTTCCTCTTTACTCTCGAGTACGAAGGCTCCCAGACGCTTCATCTCGGTTTTCAGCTTTTGCGCCGCGCCGTGAACCGCCGACAGGCCGGAGACCGCGAACTGGCTGGCATAAGTGCCGGAGAACCCGGTGTGCACGTTGCGCTCAGTGTCAAAGCCGGTACGCACAGTGATCCAGTCGGGATTGATATTAAGCACATCGGCCACTACTTGCGCCGCCGTGGTCTCGTGCCCCTGCCCTTGCGGACACGATCCGACCGACACCACTACTTCTCCGTAAATGTCGAGCTTGCAGTTCGCTCCCTGGGAATTGCCCGAAAATGGCGCTCCCGGATTCACGATCTGCGACTGCCCGAAGTTGTTGGTGCCGGAGTCGAGCGTGGTCCCGATGCCGATCCCGATCATTCGGCCTTCGCGGCGGGCCTCAGTCTGTTTTTTCTTCCAGGCATCCCATCCGATCAGTTTCTTGGCAACTTCCAGCATCTTCGGGTAGTTTCCTGAGTCGTACACGCAGCCGTTCGGCGTGGTGTATGGAAATTCCTCCGGCCGGATGTAGTTGCGCAGCCGCATCTCGTCCGCCGGAATTCCCAGTTCGTGGGCGCAAATATCGACCACCCGCTCCAAAAACCACAGGTGCTGCATGCGCGAATAGCCTCGATTGGGACCGACCGGGCATTTATTGGTCACCGCCTGACTGAAATCGATGCGCGCGTTCTTGAACCGGTAGACGCCCGGAAACACCTGGGACCAGATCACACATCCCAAAGGCTCGTAGCGCGGATACGCGCCGCAATCGTCGATGTGGCGCGATGTAATTGCGGTGATCACGCCGTTCGTATCCAGTGCTACGCGGGTATCCCGGAATGTCCGCTCGTTCCCGTGCGCGCTTGAGGTCATGTGCTCGGAGCGGGTTTCGACCCACTTGATCGGGCGTCCCCCGGTTTTCTTCGAAGCCAGCGCGCAAACCGCCATCTGCGGATAGCTCGTAATCTTGATGCCGAAACTCCCGCCGATATCGGAGGTCTGCACCCGGATTCTGTCGATATGAACGTTCAGATGGGCCGCCAGGAACTGGATCGCGAACGATGGGAAGGAGTTATTGCACCAATAGTAGATGCGCTCATCTTTCGCATCCCACTGACCAATCACGACGTTGTTTTCGAGCGGGGTACTGGAAAATCGATGGAAGTGCATCCGGTCGATCTCAACCACGGAGGCGGCTTCTTGAAATGCCTTCTCCACGTCGCCATACTCGAAAACGTCATTCCAGATTTGGTTGGTGCCGGCCTCTTCGTGCAGTATGCTGGAGTCGGTCAAAGCCTGCTCCGCATCCACCACCGGATCAAGCGCTTCGTATTCGACCTGGACAGCCTCCGCCCCATCGTCGGCCAGCGCGGGAGAAGTTGCTACCACCGCGACCACCGGCTCACCCTGATATCGCACTTTGGAGATTGCCAGAGGATAGTCCCGAATTTTGGCGCCGGGGTCGGGCGCAATCTCAATGAAGGGCTGGGTTGTCGTCGCAATCTCCGGGCCTGTCAGCGTACAGATGACGCCCGGAATCTTTTCCGCCTGCGAGGTGTCGATACTCACAATCCGGGCATGCGCGTAGGGAGACCGCACGAACCGCAGATAGAGCATTTCGCGCAGCTTGATGTCATCGGCGAACTTGCCGCGTCCACGCAGGAGGCGATCCTCCTCTTTGCGCGGCACCGCTTTGCCGACCCAACTCTTTCCGTCCAGACTCACGCCGTGCTCCCCGTTCCGTTGTGCAGGGCCGCCTGCAATCCGTCAATGAGCTTCTGAACCTGCTTCCTGCCGATCGGTTCCAGCAGACCTCCGGCTACAGACATCAAACGGCCGAAGACCTGTGCCTCTCCCTGCCACGTAACTTTTGTGCCGCTGCCCGCGGCCAACACGTCAAAGCTCGCGACCATCGTCACATTGCCGCCCGCCACACTGCCTTGCCCCTTGAACTGGGCATAACTGGGACGTCTCGACTCGGCCAAGTGCAACTTCACGTCGGCGATGCCCTTGATGTGGGAAATTCCCACTTTCACTTTCACCGTGAAATGCTCTGCATCCTGCACCGTGACCCCCTGAAACTCCGGAAGTAGCGGGGCAAACTTGTTGGGATCCGTGAGGAACTCATACACGTCCTCGGGTATGCGCAGCACTTCAAACTCGCCGGCAAACTTGATGGCCACTCGCTACACCCCCTTCATCGTCTGGCTTGCCAATCGAATGGCTTTGAAGATGTTCTGATATCCGGTGCAGCGGCAGGTGTTTCCCGCGATGGCTTTGCGGATATCCATTTCGTCCGGCTCGGAATTCTCGGTTACCAGCTGAAATGCTGACAGCATAATGCCCGGCGTGCAGTAGCCGCATTGCAGGCCGTAGGAGTCTCCAAAGGCCTTCTGGATCGGATGCAGTTCGCCATCCCTTTCCAGTCCCTCCACCGTCATGATCGCTGTGCCGTCCGCCTGCACCGCGAACATGGTGCACGACTTCACCGCTGCCCCATTCATCAGGACCGTGCACGCCCCGCAGTAGGTGGTATCACACCCAACATGGGTGCCGGTAAGGTCAAGCACTTCGCGCAGCAGTTCCACCAGCAACATTCGCGGTTCGACCGTTACGGAATGCGGCTTGCCATTCACTTTCAGCTGGATCGCAACCTTTTCGAACGTTTCAGGCATAGATGTGACTGACCTCAACGTGCTTGCCCCGTGCTCGCGCGACGGCCGCTTCGATCGCCCGTTTTACCAGTGCAGCCACCAACGAGCGCTTGTATTCCGCCGATCCCCGCATATCCGGCTGCGGATCTGCCGCTTGATGAGCAGCTTCCATTGCGGTGCGAATGACTTTCCCATCGATATTGTGCCCCCGCAGAGCCGATTCTGCCTCTGTCGCTCGCACCGGAACCAACCCGACACACCCCAGGGCGATCGCGGCGTTTTTGCAGACGTCTCCCTCCAATGTCAACTGGACCGCCGCACTGGCCGTGGGATACACCGGGGCAGAACGCTTGAATGCCAGGTAGGCGCCGCCGCTTCCTTTTTCTGGGACCTTGACCACCACCTCGCGAACCAATTCGTCATGTTCCAACACGGTCGTGTAGGCATCGGTGATGAATTTCTCGAAAGGAATCGTCCGCTCACCTCTGGGGCTTAGACAGCGGAGTTCCGTCTCTTGAGTCGACAGAACCGTGGCCCAATCTCCGCTCGGGTCTGCTTCCGCCAGCGATCCCCCGATGGTGCCGCGATTGCGGACTTGTACGTCCGCAATTCCTGCTGCGCAGTCATGAATAATCGGGAAGCTGTCAGCCCGGGAAAATTTCGCGATCTCGGAGTGCCGGGTGAGCGCTCCGAAGCACCATGCTCCGTTCTGCTCCTTCACATAAGTGTTCCCCGGAACAAAGTTCAAATCGACCAAATGGCTGGGATTCGCGAAGCGCAGCTTCATCAGCGGGATCAGGCTCTGGCCGCCGGCAAGCAGCTTGGCATCGTCGCCCAGTTGAGCGAGCATGGTTGCCGCTTCCGGCAGCGAACCTGCTCGATGATAGTGGAATGATCGAGGATACATTTGTGCTCTCGCAACTCAATTCCGAAATCTCACCCTGAACCGGACGCCAGGCCTGCCCGACTGCTTTTGCTAATTAGCCTCCCTGTACTTGAGACTTTGGTTCCCCCACGGAACCTCAGAGTGTAAACCGTAAAGCATCACGAATGCGGCCCGAGAGATACCGCCGAAGCCTGGTATTTCCAGGGTCCGTTTCTCCCTCACGGCCAGATGTGCAGAATGTTATCATTCTTGCCGTCACCCGTGATCTTCCTCTCCCTCCGGCTGAAAGAACCGCTTTGGTAATCCTCCACTTTTTGATAAGGTGCCGGAGTGCCTGGGAGCAAAGACACGGCGCAGGAACACGGACTGCGTCACCAACTCAGCGCTGGGCAGATGGCCATGGTCGCGGTTGGCGGATCGATCGGTACCGGACTGTTGCTCGGTTCCGGAGCCGCCGTCCACATCGCCGGTCCCTCTGTCATCCTTACCTACGCCGCCGGCGCGTTCCTGGCCTGGACGGTTACCTGCGCCCTGGGAGAACTGGCCAGCGCCCATCCCGCCGCAGGATCCTTCGGACTCTATGGCGAGCTTTATCTGCATCCCTGGGCGGGCTTCGTGGCTCGCTACGGATACTGGTACGCGGTCGTGATGGCCGTGGGGGCGGAACTGGTTGCGGCTGCAACCTACTCGCGATACTGGCTACCCTCCGTGCCCGGCCTCGCCTGGATTGCCGTCTATTCCGCCATTCTTCTTCTCATCAACCTGCGCGCCGTTGGTGATTTCGGACGCTTCGAATATTGGTTTTCCATGGTGAAAGTGGTCACCATTGTGACCTTCGTCCTTGCCGGTGCGTGGCTTCTGTTTGGCGGACGTGCCACTGCTCAATATCAACAGCACGGCGGATTTTTCCCGAATGGAACGGTTTCACCGCTGCTTGCAGTCTCCTTCGCCCTGTTCAGTTTTCTGGGGATCGAGATGGTCGCAATCTCCTCCGGTGAGGCCCGAGCCGCCCGGGAAATTCCTCGCGCCACCAAGATCGCATTTGCCTTGCTGGCGTTTGTGTATCTGGGTGCAACCGCAGTGTTGGTCGGCGTCCTGCCCTGGGACCGGGCTGGAGTCTTACAAAGCCCGTTTGTAACGGTGTTCGTCGTGGCGAAAATTCCGGCCGCTTCTTCCTTGATGAACTTTGTGGTCTTGACCGCGGCCTTGTCCAGCGCCAACGCCAATCTGTACGTTGCCAGCCGCATGCTGTTTTCGCTGGCTCGCGGCGGCTATGCTCCACCTGCTCTCGGCCGGCTGAAATTCTGCAGGCTCACCTCGTCTCGCTCTGCTTATCTCCGCTGGCGCGATCCCCCTGGCTTTCGTGATGGAGCACTGGACGCAGCAATCTGCGTTTCTCTATATCATCGGCGCCTCCCTGTTTATGGGCATGCTGAGTTGGTTGATTGCACTGGCTGCGCACATCGCATTTCGCCGCCAGACTTCGCCGGAACGACTGGCTGCTCTTCCCATGCGGTCGCCGGGAGGCGCAGTCCTGTCGGCCATTGGTTTCACGGGCATCACGGCCGCCGTCGTTTCGACCTGGTGGGTTCCACAATCCCGCATCACGATCCTGAGCGGGCTGCCTTCCCTGGTCCTTCTAAGTCTGGGATACGTCTTTGCGCGAAAACGCTGGCTTAGCAGTAAAATTTCCGAATGACCGACGATCTGCTACGCTACCGCGCCGAATTCCCTATCCTCGACCACAGCACGTATCTCGTCAGCCATTCCCTGGGCGCCATGCCCCGCGGTGTCTACGACGCGATGAAGGGATACGCCGACACCTGGGCCACTCGCGCCAGCCGCGCCTGGGACGAGCGCTGGTGGATGCTGGCCGTCGACGTCGGCAACGAAATCGGCGCCCTGATGAACGCGTCCAGGAATTCAGTTTCCGCCCATCAAAACGTCACCACCTGCCAGGCCGTCGTCGCTTCGTGTCTCGACTTTTCCGGCAAGCGCAACAAAGTCGTTTACAGCGACATGAATTTCCCTTCGGTGATGTATTTCTGGGAAGCCCAGCGCGATGCGCGCGTTCACATGGTCAAGACCGACGACGGGATCACCGTCCCCACCCAGCGCCTGCTCGACGCCATCGATGAGAACACGCTCCTGGTGCCGATCTCGCATGTGATCTTCCGCAGCTCCTACATCCAGGACGTGAAAGTCATCATCGAGAAGGCCCACAAAGTCGGGGCATATGTACTGCTCGACATCTTCCAGTCGCTGGGTACGGTTCCCGTCGACGTGCAGGCGTTGAATGTCGACTTCGCCTGCGGTGGGGTCTTGAAGTGGCTGTGCGGAGGCCCCGGCGTTGGCTACTTATACGTCCGTCCCGATCTCGGCGCCAAGCTCGAACCCAGGTTCACCGGCTGGTTCGCTCATCGCGATTCCATGGCCTTTGAGGTTGGACCCGTCCGCTATACCGACCCGCCGTTCCGCTTCATGAACGGGACTACCCACGTGCCTTCGCTCGAAGCAGCCCGGCCCGGGCTCAAGATCGTTACTGAAGTAGGCATCGATCGCATTCGCCAGAAATCGAAGCGGCAGACGGCCCGCCTGATCGAACTCGCCGACCGTCACGGCTGGCGGGTCAATTCGCCTCGCGATCCTGAAAAACGTGGCGGAACCGTTTCCATCGATATGCCCGATTCCCAGGAGGTGTTCCGCGAACTGCTGAAGCGGGAAATTCTGGTCGACTGGCGTCCCAAAGCCGGCATCCGCATGGCGCCGCACTTCTACAACACCGACGCGGAACTGGAAACCGCAATCCGCGCGGCGGAAGAGATTCTGAAGGAACGTTCCCGTTCCGTGACGGCAAGGTGACCTCGCGATCGGGATGCACGTTGGCGGGTTTTTGTTTCAGTGGCTAGTAGCGTTCTCTGTAGAAGAGGGAGAGCCCATCGATCTGTATGGTCCGATAAGAAGTCAGGTACTTCGTGGGATATTCCTTTCCTTGGACTCGTCCTTGGACTCGACCGGGCAATCGAGCTGTTGTCCGAAACGCGATCCCCCGCGCCCTCTATGCGGCTACCCGTTCCACGGATCGCGCCTTATGCGGTGCCCCCACATAGGGAAATACTGCCAGCAGGTCCTGGTGGGGCCCGACGTTATCTCGCGTGAGCTTTCCATTTGTGAGGATTGAAATAAAGCCGTCCATAACGTCATCCGTGAGTGCCCGCCCATTATGCGGGTACGACGCTTGACGCGTGGGATCATAAAAGAGGATGTCCGGCAGCAGAGTCTTCGCCACTCGAGTTGCTTCCTCCGAGGTATAGCCACCAGCGTGCTCCAGCGAGTGCGCGAAGACGGGGATGAAGCGGGCATCGTCCGACGGTTCGGCAGCGAGGTAGGCAGCTTTGTCGTTACCGGTAAGGAATACAGATTGTGAGGGAAGCGCGCCGCGGTCGGCTTGAACCCATTTCCCGCTCGCTCGGTCTACGGTGCGGTGCCAGAGGCCAATCCGTTTATTCCCCAGGACAGAGTCAGGCACTTCCAGCACGATGCTGCACACGTCCGCTTCGGCGAAGAAGTCGGCACCGGTAAACCGCAGATTATTCAGGGCGCCCTGCGTATCGAAGAAAAAGGGGTCGCTGCGCCAGCCGGCAAAAAAGCGGTAGTCGCCCGCCTCGGTCACCCGTGCATCCAGCCCCGTCGAGACCGGTGCTCCTTCGATGATCGTCTGCCCGCCGTCGCCTGTTCCCGCAGCCTGCTCGCCTTCAGCCCGGCGCAAGGTCGCAGTCTGCTCTTCGCCCTCGGAGGCCGAGAAGATGACTCGGTATGCGATATCGGCGACCGCATCGCCGTTCGTGTCAATCTTAAGCTCATAGATCGCCTCGGTCGCGAAGGGGTCGTCGGTCGTGGCGCCGGAGGGGTTCAATCCGAAGGACGGATGCACGTTCATAATCAGGATTGACTTGCCCACATCTCCGGGCTTGGGGAAGGCGTACAGGTCAGTCAGGTCCAAGCGAGCGTCGCCATGGGGAAAACCAAAGTCCGGACCGGAGTAGTGGTGTGACATATTATCTTCTCCTCGTTCTCTGAATACTCAACATTTGGGAAATCACCGCCAACGTCTCATTGCTTTCTGCTCTAGTTTTCAGCATCACGGTGCGTAATGAGTAAAGACCAGGTCGGTCGCTTTGGCCTTCTCGTGGCAGGGGAAGCAGCTTTTCATAAACGCCGCGTCGCCAGGTTTGCCGTCCGCGAAGTGACCGAAGCCCCAGCCGCCAGTTGCGGCGTACTTGGCGGAGTCCTTGACCATAAACTGAACGTTCGTAGGGGCGCCGGGAACGAACGATTGAGCTTGGCCAAAGACTTTGTTGTTTTCCTCCGACGGGATGTTACGGTAATGCAAAGCAGCAATGATCGTGCCGTCCGGGAACGGAAGCTTCCCTTCACGGTACGCCTTGATCGCTACATCGTTGCCCAAGACGGCACCTAAACTGTTCAGGTTGCCTGCTTCATGGGCCGAAGAAATCCACGTCCAGTCGCGGTACCCATGAGGGATTTCGGTAACGAAGGGCGGGGCGGGTTGCCCATCCGCGTGGCCTGGGGTAAGGCCAATGAGAGTGACAAGGACGGCCATTGTCGCAACTGCAACCAACAAGAATGTGAATCGTTTCATAATGGTTTCTCCATTCAATATGCTTCGGTAAAGTATGGATCAGTTTGGTGTTCTCCCTTAACGCCTCTCGGCCGCGGTCTTTCCTGGAAACACAAATGTGACTATGACTTTGTCGAGGGCCTGATGGTTCGCGTTAATCACTTGTTCCCCAAGGCGGGACGTTCAATAACGGTTGACGACGAGAATCCCGTTCTTTCGCTGCGAACGTCTGACCGCATCTGCTGCCGATGAGCGCATCACACCAGAAGCGTGAAAGAGAAACAATAGGACGATGGTATTAGCGATACCTTCGTATCAGTGGATTCCGCGACGGGGAGTGATCGAGATCGAGCCAGGGCTGACCGTCTAAGGTAAGGTCAGCGGGTAAAAGGCCTCCTTTAGGAGCTTGTTGAAAATTTCCTTCACGCAGCGTGTGGATCATTCTAAGAAGCGCACGCTCAGACTGATTCTTGTTGTTGCTGCTTCCGATCTGCCCCCGAGGCTCGTCTGGCAACCGAAGGTCGGGTCCCTTGCTTCTTCATGCGCTCTGCGCCCGCAGTTTCGGAATACGGATCAGATTGAAGGCCGCGCAGCTAAACACGAACAACCAATCCACCTTCGCCAGTCCGCGTAGTTTCACCTTCTTCAGGGGGCCAATCTGCTTCAGCCATCCGAACGGTTTCTCCACCAACCAGCGTTTGCTTAAACTGATCGCGTATCCCGGATGCCGGCTCGTCCGTTCGTCGATCGCGCCGTGCTGTCGGCGGGCCACGTGCGGCGTCACGCCCAACTCGCGCACTGTGCTGACGAAATCGCGCGTGTCATAGGCTTTGTCGGCTCCGGTCGTGATCCGACCGCTTCGCTTCCGGGTCAACTCGTACAACATTAATAAAGCCGCATCGCGCTCCGCCCGGCCATCGGCCTGCGTGGTCATCGCCGCCGCGATCAGCCCGTTCCGGTTCTCCACCAAGGTGTGGCCCAGATAACTCAGCTTGGCTTCCTGCCCCGCCGACTTCTTATAGAGTCGCGCTTCCGGATCCGTGCTCGAAGCGTGCGTCTGGTTGCTCCGTGGCTCGCCGTGAAAATCTCCTCCGCTCCCAGACCCGCCGTCGTCCTTGCGGCGAAAGCTCTTTTGTCCCGCCCATGCCTCGATCAGCGTCCCATCCACCGTGAAGTGCTCGTCCGACATCAGCCCCGACGCCTGCTCTTTTACATGGGCGAAAAACTTCTGCGCCAGATCCTGGTTCAACAGCCGCTCGCGATTCTTGCTGAACACCGCGTGGTTCCATACCCCATCGTCGATCTCCAAGCCCACGAACCAGCGAAATAGCAAGTTGTAGTTGAGCTGCTCCATCAGCAGCCGCTCGCTGCGCACCGAATAGAACACCTGCAGCAGCAGCGCTCGCAGTAACCGCTCCGGCGCAATCGACGGCCGCCCCCCCTGCGCGTACAGTCCGTCGAAATCTTTCGACATCCCGGCCAAGACCACATCCACCAGCTTCCTCACCCCGCGCAGCGGATGGTCGGCTGGAATCCGATCCTCCAATGCCACATAACTGAACATCCCCGTTTGCCGTTGCTGATCGTCGCCTCGCATTCCTGCTTCTTACCACACCACCACCGAGGATGGGCAGTGGTTTTTCAACAACCTCCTAGAGCATATGACGATCAGATCGTGCCGATCGGCGCGGCGGTCCTGCAGTCCGCGAAGCTGGTGAAGGGTGCGACGCTGAAGGTGTATCCAGGTTTCCCGCACGGGATGCCCACCACCAACGCGGACCAGATCAATGCCGACTTCCCGGCATTCTTCAACAAAGCAGGCAGGCAGCCGCGTGAACGCAGCTTTCCCTTGAAGTGAAGGCCCGATCCTTGAACGACTTCGATCGATCGGCAGAAAAGGGAGAAGCCTCATGGCAAGAAAAAGGAGTCGAATGGCTTGATGAATCTCGCGTATATTGGAGCAGTGTTTTTCGCTGGCTCGGTTCTAAGCCTGGGGGTGGGTTTCATTCGAGCCGCCCGGGAAATGGTAACGTTGACCGAAGTCGTTTGGGATGCCTACACATGGTTCCTTTTGTTAGCGATCAACCGGAATGCTGGCCCACCCTGCCTCTGGAGTCCTGGAAAGAGACGTATGCCACTCTCCACATGTGGACTCAGATGGTGGGCAAGGTTCGGCTCAGCCTGACTCCGGTCGTGAACCATTGGTGGAATGTTGCGTTGTATGTAACGGCGCGAGGTCTGACTACTTCGCGAATCCCATATGGCGAAAGGTCCTTTGAACTCCGGTTCGATTTCATTCGGCACCAGCTTGTGCTGGAGACAAATGAAGGAATGTTGAAGATGCTCCCGCTGGCACCCCGGTCCGTCGCTGATTTCTATCAGGAATTTATGAACCTGCTTCGTTCCGCGGAGATCCCGGTCAGGATCTGGCATATGCCTGTCGAAATTCCCAATCCCATTGCCTTTGACCAGGATCGCATACATGGCTCGTATGATTCCAAATCGGTAGAGAAATTCTGGCGCATTTTACTGTCAGTAGATTCCGTCCTCAACCGATTCAGAGCTGGATTTATCGGCAAGTGCAGTCCTGTACATTTCTTTTGGGGAAGTTCTGATCTTGCGGTGAGCCGTTTTTCTGGCCGGCGGGCGCCGGAACGGGCTGGCGCGGATGCCATGACGCAAGAAGCCTACTCCCACGAAGTGAGCAGTGTCGGTTTCTGGCCGGGCGGCGGAGATATTAAAGACGCGGCCTTTTATTCTTACGCGGTACCTGAGCCGCGGGGCTTTAAGGACGCTCGAGTCCGGCCGGCATCCGCTTTCTACCAGAAACAGCTTGGCGAGTTCCTTCTGATGTACGAAGACGTTCGGACAGCCGAATCGCCCAGCACATCATTACTTGATTTCTGCCAGAGCACCTATGATGCCGCGGCTACTCTTGGGAATTGGGATCGCGATGGACTCGAGAGACCGCGGGGAGCTGTGGCGACCTGACGCAGGACGGTCCTCCGGCGGCAAGGTTTCGCGGTTGCGGTTCCGGTGGTAGACTGCGCCTATGACGGCCAAGAAAAAAGCGTACAAAATGAAGTCGACGATATCCACCCACAAGAAGAAGACCAGAGTGAAGAAGACGGCGATGAAGAAACCAACTCCGAAGAGGCCGGCGAAGAAAAAGTTAGCTCGGAAAAAGGCATCCCCGAAAAGGAAAACGGCCGGGAAGCAGGTCGCGAAGGGAGGGAATACGGTGGATAACGTGTTTCGCGCGCCCAGACAGGCACGAGCGCTTTCCGGCGGGCAATCGGGAGATCTGCAGGGATTGTCCGGGGTCGAAGGTGCGGATTCAGAAAGTGTCGACGAACTGCTCGAGGAAGGGAACCCGTTCGAAGCCGGCGTCGTTACCGGTGTGGAAGATGCCGAGGAGAGTGATGAGAGCGAAGTTCGCACGCACGAGGTGTTGGAAGATGACGTTCCCGATGAGTACTTGGACAAAGACTAGCGGGCTGTGGAATTTGCCGCGAGCGCGCCAAACCCGGCTCCGTCTTTCGCGCTGAACCCGTGCAGCACCGTATACTTCCACCTGCCTTTCGCCGTCCGCGTCAGAGTGCAGCCTTGTCCCGCCTTCGCAAATGGAGTGAGCGCCGCCCATAGCGCTCAAGCACCTTTCCCAAGCCAGCCTTCCGAAAATTTCGCTTGACAACGGCCGTTCCAGCGACTACAAGTTGGCAAGAATACGTAATAATTCGAAATATAATGATACTTGAGTCGTAATAGTTCGAAACTACAGCCCGCAATCACAATAACCGGGGGAGCCGATGCCGATACCGCGTATTTCCTATCAGATTGTGCTGCTCTGTTCGCTGCTGGGCCTGGCGTCCGACGTCACGGCGCAGGCCAGCTATCAAGCGCGAATTCGCGGTGTGGTCACCGACGCCACCGGCGCGGTAATTCCCAACGCCACGGTGACCATCACCGAAGTCGGCACCAATTTATCGCAAACGGCAAAGACCGACAGCTCGGGTTATTACAATTTGCGCGCGCTGCGACCCTCGACCTATATCGTCAAGGCGGAAGCGCACGGGTTCCAGCCTCTGGAGCAAAAAGGGGTTGTGCTCGCTGTGGACCAGGAGACCAGTTTGAACTTCACGCTGCACCCTGCTACCACCAGCACCGAGATTGAGGTCAAGGAGGCTGCCCCCCTTCTGGACACCGAGAGTTCGTCGTTGGGCACGGACGTGACCAGCCAGTACGTCAAGGAGATTCCGCTGCTGAACCGCAACTTTTTCGGGTTGGTATTTCTGAATGCCGGAGTGAGCGAAACCGCCGGCTCTGGATTGGCAGACAACTACCCTGGAGGAACGAACTTTGTCTCCAATGGACAGCGCAACGCCACGGCTGAGATTCGCATGGACGGCGCGTTGATCAGCGCGCCCGAGCAGGGCGAGGGTGGCAACAGCAGCGTTTACTATGAGCCGTCGGTAGAAGCCATCCAGGAATTCAAAGTCCAAAGCAACAGTTTTTCGGCTGAATTTGGCAACAATGGCGGCACGGTGGTCAACATGGCGCTGAAAAGCGGGACCAACAAGTTCCACGGCAGCGGGTGGTGGTTCGGGCAGCGTGGCTGGCTGGATGCCAACGATTTTTTCAGCAACCAGGCGGGGCTGACGCGGCCGGATCACTCTCGCGACCAGTACGGGTTCTCTCTCGGCGGGCCCATTCGGAAGAACAAAACATTCTTCTTCATTGATTTGGAAAGAGTGGTCGAAAATGATCCGGTGCCCATCGTGGCGACCGTGCCCACGACATACGAGCGGAAAGGGGATTTCTCTCAGGCTCTCATCACCGATCCCAATACCGGCAACGTCGTCCCGAATTTGATCTTTAACCCGCACCAGGTCGACGGCAACGGGGTGCGGGCGGCATTTCCCGGGAACAAGATCGGCAAACAGTGGTGGGACCCGGTCGGCCAGAACATCCTGAATCTTTATCCGTTGCCGAATCAACCAGGCAATCCCGACGGCACGAACAATTTTCGAACCAATACTACATCGTTTACCAAGTCCCTGCAGTTTGATGTCAAGGTTGACCAGCAGATTTCCAACGCACAACACCTCGCCGGCCGCTACAGCCACGAGCATATGTCCAATTCCGTGCCCACAATCTTTGGCGATGGGGAATTTGGTCCGTCCGGCGACGGCATCAATTCCCTCCAAACCGTCAACAACGGTGGCTTGCAGCACGACTGGACGTTCAAACCCACGTTGCTGCTGAGCAGCCGCTTTGCGGTGGACCGCGTGTCTGCTCCAGGCTTCAGCAACTATCCCAGCGCGACCTCAGTGCACTTTCCTTCCATTCTGGACAGTGCCAACCCGGGCATCTCACGAATGCCCGGGATCCTGGTGGATTCCCCCTGGACATCACTCTATGATCAGTGCTGTGTAGACACCAAGTTTGCCCACACGCTGTATTCGTACTCTTCCGCGCTGGCCTGGATAAAAGGAAAGCACAATTTCAAGTTCGGCGGGGAGCAGCGCCTGTTTTTCAATAATTTCGAGCAGCCAAGTTATCCAACGGGCTATTTTCATTTCGCGCAATTCGTCACCGAGAACGTGATCGGCGCCTTCAATCCGGACCAGGGGAATCCCTTCGCAGACATTCTGCTGGGAATCGGCGATTATGGCGGGATCGCCATCTATCCTGAGGTCTTCAACAAGTCGAAGGAGACGGCTTTCTACGCCCAGGACGATTGGAAAGTGACCGCCAGGCTGACTCTCAGCCTCGGCCTTCGCTATGAGTGGAGCACCCCTTATAACGAACGCTACAATCGCCTCCAGTTCAGCGATTTCAACGGCGACACAGGAGTAAAAGTCCCGGGGTTACCGAACATCTCCGGCGATTTGAGGGGCACGACGGTGTTCGCTACTCCCAACCAGCGTACGGTACCCTTAGATCGTAACAATTTTGCGCCGCGCTTCGGCTTTGCCTACCAGCTTGCAGCGAACACCGTGGTGCGCGGCGGAGCCGGTGTCTATTACGGAATGAACGTGGCCACCAACTTCCAGTATCC
Organism: uncultured Acidobacteriota bacterium; assembly: GCA_963715675.1. Lineage (GTDB taxonomy): Bacteria > Acidobacteriota > Terriglobia > Terriglobales > Acidobacteriaceae > DASVWZ01. The sequence continues at coordinate 3,408,274 of OY970265.1, read as the reverse complement.
AGGTACGGCATTTCGCAAGGACGGCCAGATCTATTTCACGCAGAACAATTTCCAAACCCAATACGCGACTTTCGAAAATCCTTTTCCTGCCGGCCTGCCCCTCCCGCAAGGGACTACGAACGGCCCGCTTGCCATGTGGGGATATGCCAACGCCAATGACTTGGGAGCCACCCAGGCGCAAAATGCGGACATTTATCAGTGGAGCCTCGGGGTGCAGCGTCTGCTTCCATGGAAGCTGGTGATCTCGGCTGATTACTCTGCCAACCGGAGCACGCATCTGCCCTGGGGTGGAGAGGGCGGAATCTGCGGTTGCGGGCCGAGCACGCGCGACCGCAACTTTATTGCTTCTTCGGTCCGTCAGCAATTCAACACCCAAGACCTGTACAACCAGTTGCACAACAACGTGTCAAATCCGTTTTATTCCTTGTTCAGTGGCTCGAACCCGATGTTTAATGCGCCAGACTCGATCTACGCCAATCCCACCCTCCCGCTGATCAACCTGCTCCGGCCGTATCCGCAGTTCGATGGAGTTTTTGAAGGGTTGCCGCTGTTGGAAGCGCAATCGTTCTACAATGCACTGCAAATTCGCTTTCAGAAGCAGACCAGCCATTACATCAGTTTTGAAGGCGGCTACACGCTGTCGAAGGCGACGGACGACTCCTCGGTCGGCAGAAATGCATTCATCGGATCGCTGGCTTCGGACAACCCCCAGGAGTTGGACAATCTGAAGGCCGAACACTCGATCAGCGCCAACGATGCGACTCACCGGCTAGCCATGGCCATCATCGCCGAGCTGCCGGTCGGACGCGGACGTTGGATCGGCAGCGGCATGAATCGTGCCCTCGATGCTGCGGTAGGGGGTTGGACACTTGCCACCATCCTGACCTTCCAGAGCGGTCAGCCAATCGACATCGGAATGTCACAGCCAACCCTGGACGATGGGAATCAGCGACCGAACGTAACGTGCAATCCGAACAGCGGGGTGAGCCAGCATCGCTCGGCCCTGACCGGCGCCAGCATCTTTAACCTCAACTGCTTCGCTGATCCCGGGTATGAACAGCCGGGGACCGCACCGCGCTATTTTTCCAATCTGCGTACTGACGGCATTCATGACATCGATCTGTCCCTGTCCAAGAAGTTCAACCCGCGCGAGTGGATCACGGTGGAAGTGCGAGGCGAGTTTTTCAACTTTTTCAACACACCGCGCTTCGGCCTGCCAGATACGTTGTACGGAGATTCAACCTTTGGCCAGATCTCGACGACTGCCATGGGAAGCACACCACGCCACGGGCAACTCGGGGTTCGAGTGGAGTTCTAGCCAGTGCGAAAAGCTTCCATATTTCGTTGCCGGAAATTTGCTGCCCTGGCGTTCTTCGGGGCGCTGTTTTTGGCGCTCTTCGCGGCTCATGCCGATAACTCGCGCGCCGCGCGACAGAACTGGACACACTACGTGCGCATTGGGGCCTACGGTTTGACTGCGGACAACGCGTTGCAGATTGTGGACAGCGCAACAAAATCGGGTGTCTATGGCATTGAGGTCGACAATGACATACCGGGCCGCTATGAGAGCTTGCTCGATCCGAGGCAGAAACTGGAAGCCATTCGCAAGCTGGCCGATGCGGCCCATAAGGCTGGCAATCACGCATTCGTCTACGTTGCCGGGCTGGAATGCATTACCGCCGACGCGGATCATAGCGAGCACACTCTGGCTAAAGACCATCCCGACTGGTTGCAGCGCAAAATCACCGGGGAGCCGGCCATCTTTGGTGCTGGCACGGCATTCTGGATCGCAAAAGGTGACGAGGACGTCTGGGTCAGCCCTTACGCGGCGGAATGGCGAAGGACTTACATGGAACGCATCCGGCAGATTGCCGCCACCGGCATTGATGGGATTTACGTGGACATCCCATACTGGATGACGCACTTCGATGGTTGGGAAGGCTCGTGGGCAAGCTTTGACGACTACACCGTGGCCGCATTTCGCCGACAAACTGGGCTGGATGCGCGCCAGGACCTGAAGCTGGGAGAGTTTGCAGATCCGAACTTCCGCAAATGGGTGGATTTTCGGATCGAGTCGCTGACTGACTTCATGCAGGAAATCGACCGCGCTGCCAAGTCGGTCAATTCTCAGATAGTCACGATCGCGGAAATCTACCCTGGGATCGAAGAAGACGCAGTTCGGGTGGGCGCTGACGTGTACCAGATGTACGCCGTGCTCGATGGGATCGCTCATGAGTACGAATTCGGTGACGGCGATCACATGGCGTCATCGCGCAGCCCCTTGGAGTGGTTCGAGTACCAGGTGGGGATGGCATCATTCCGGTCGTTCGCGGCCGGCAAAGCCACATGGATTCTCAACTACTCCTGGGACGAAGACCACGCCGTCGATCCGAAGCAGTCGATGGAGAACCTGGCGATGTCGCAACTCATGGTGGGCGCAAACTTCTGGGATGCGAAGGGGCATGTCATGTCCGGATCAAACGACCTGTCGACAAGACAGCGCCTCTTCGGATGGATCGCTGAACACCAGGATGTTTTCTATGCGCCGCGGAGCGCGCTACACCCGATTGGAGTTTATTTCTCACCGGCCACAAGAAACTACTTCGCCAACCAGTTCGTTTCTTCATTTCGCGGAGTGATGATCCTGCTGATGCAGAAACACCTCGAATACCAGGTCGTAACCCCTCGAGATTTGCAGAATTTTCACGGTGAGACGCTGGTGCTGCCGGGGGTTCGCGTTCTGGATGAGAAGGAAAGGAGCTGGCTTCGCAGTTATGTCGCGGCTGGCAAGACCCTGGTAATCAACGGCAACGACTCCACTGACTTGCCCAAGGTGCCGAACGTCCTCCGATTTCCGAACGATCCAGGCAAGGTCTATATGGCCACTCTGGAACACGACTTCGAACATACCTCGCCGGAGCAAGAGCAGACTTTTTTGGCAAGTCTCAAGACGGGTGCAGACATTGTGGTACAAGCCTCACCGGGTGTAGCCACCCATATCGCCGAGCTGGGCGGAAAGGAATGTGTGTTTTTGGCGAATTTCAACGGCCTGCGCGGACACGAAAACCCCAGACAGAAGCCGGAAAACGGAGTTCGCATTGTAATTTCAGGCACCCACAACGATGTCGAGTTTCTTCCCTTTCTGGGGACAGCCGAGCGGTTGCGAGGAAAGCGCGAGGGTTCAGAAGTCGTTTTTGCACTGCCTTCCATAGAAAAAGGTGCAGTGGCGTGCGCGCAGTGAGGCGACGTGCTGGACACGAGGGGACATCGCCAGTGCAAAAGGAAAAGGCCTTCTTAATGCATCAAGCCGTGAGCGGAGAACACCGTGCTCAGTGAAGAACGTCGCCGCGCCATACTCGAGATCCTGAACCGCAACGGCCGGGTTCTGGTCACGGAACTCTCCGACCAGTTTCGTACCTCGCAGGTCACCATTCGCAAGGATCTCGAGGAGTTGCATGCGCAACGGCGCTTGCATCGCACCCATGGTGGTGCTCTGCCTTCGCGCGATGGAGCGCTGGAGGATCCAACACTGCATGAGAAGGAACGGCACCACCGTAAGGAGAAGCTGCAAATTGCCGCTGCCGCGGTGCGCATGGTCAACGAAGGCCAAGTGGTGATATTGGATTCCGGCACGACTACAACCGCGATCGCACGGGCGCTGCGCCCTTTCAAGAAGCTCACCGTGGTCACGAATGCGGTAAATATTGCAGCTGAACTCGCAGGTTCCCGCATCGACGTCATCCTCACGGGCGGAACCTTGCGCAAGAATTCGTTCTCGCTGGTCGGGCCGATCGCCGAAGAGACGCTTCACCATTTGAATGCTGATATTTTGTTTCTGGGCGTGGATGGTTTCGACGTCCATCATGGTCTGAGCACGCCCAACCTCCTGGAATCGAAAGTGAACCGGGTCATGGTAGAAGTGGCCAAGCGCACCGTGGTGGTGTGTGATTCGAGCAAATTCGGAAGGCGCAGCCTGTCGCTGATCGCGCCGACGTCGGCAGTGCACGAAGTGATCACCGATCACGACGTTGCAAAATCGGATTTGCGAGCCCTTAAGAAAGCTGGGATCGAGGTTAAACTTGTCTGATCAAACTAAGACCGGCTCATCACCGTCTGGTCCGCCAAAGGATGGGCACGACATCTTGAAACCGGATACTCCCGGCGCGCATTCCCTTGCCGAGATCCTTTCCCAGCCGCGCTGTTGGAGCGCATGCCTGGCGAGCCTTCGTGAGCAGAAAACGCTGGAGGCAATCCGTGACCGGTTTGCGGGAACGCACAACTGGCTTTTCGTGGGCTGCGGTTCCAGCTACTATGTCGCGCTGGCAGCGACGGCGAGCATGACGAGCATCACCGGACATCAGGCGCGTGCACTTCCGGCTTCGGAGATTCTGCTTTACCCGGAGCTAGCTTTGCCCTCGACCAAGGACGCTGTCGCCGTTCTGATCTCGCGCTCGGGACAAACCTCAGAAGTGCTCAAGGTGGCTGAGCTGTTAAAGACGCGAAAGTTCCCGACCATGGCGATTACCTGCGACCCGGGACAGCCTCTGGAGAGGATCGCCGATGCAACGATTTCGCTGCCTGCTGCGGATGAACAGAGCACCGTCATGACGCGGTCGTTCACCTCCATGCTCCTGGTCTTGCAGGAATTGGCAGCCGTGTTCGCCGGAAATTCCCGCCTCTCCGATCTTCTACGGGCGATGCCTGCGGATACAAGTCCGCTGTTGGAAACGTTACCGTCAAAGATCTGTGATTTCGTCAAGACTCACCGTTTTGCTGACTACGTATGTTTGGGCCAGGGACCATTCTATGGATTGGCTTGCGAATACGCGCTGAAGACAACCGAAATGTCGCTCGGTTACGCTCAGTCGTTTCATACGCTGGAATTTCGCCACGGTCCCAAGTCGATCGTGGGCCCGGAAACGCTCCTGGTCTTCCTGCTTTCCGAAAACGGCGACCCGGCCGAGCGCGAAGTCCTGGAGGAGATGAAATCTCTGCGAGGCACAACCCTGGTGGTCACAAACAAGGCCGACGCTCGCGTCCGTGCTGCTTCGGACCTGCTGGTCGAGTTATCACTGGACGTGCCCGAACTCGCGCGCCTGGCGCCTTTCCTGCTCGCGGGACAACTGTTGGGTCTCTATACCGGACTGCACAAAGGTCTCAATCCGGACTTGCCACGCAATCTGAGCCGTGTGGTTATGCTGGACGATGACGATCTCTCCAAGCCGAGCGAACATGCCACGCTTTGACGTCACCATTGCGGGTGAGCTGAATCTCGATCTCATCCTGTACGGCCTTCCCGACGAAATGCCCCCGGAGCACGAGTTACTCGCCGATCGCATGGTCCTGACGCTGGGCAGTTCGTCGGCAATCGTCGCGCACAATCTGGTCTCTCTGGGCAGCCGCGTGGGCTTCCAGTCGCGGATCGGTGACGACCAACTCGGCCAGATTGCGCTTGAGCGGCTGCGGCAAGCCGGGGTGGATGTGTCTCAGGTGCGCGAGAGCACCGGCCTCGTTAAGACAGGTCTCACTGTAATCCTGTCTCGTCCTGGCTGGCGGCACATCTTGACCTATGCGGGTACGATTGCGGAATTGTCGTTGCGCGATCTCGATTTCGACTACCTGGCCGATTCGCGTCACTTCCATTTGTCTTCTTTCTTCCTGCAGAAGGGACTGCGGCCGCAGGTCGGAGTTCTGTTTCAGAAACTTAAGGCGGCCGGGCTGACCATTTCACTCGACACCAATGACGATCCCGACGATCTCTGGGAAGGTGGCCTGCGCGATGTCCTGCCCTATGTGGATGTGCTTCTACCGAATGCGCGCGAGGCCTGCAAGATCGCTGGCACCACGGATGTAGAGGCAGCTGTAAAGCGGCTGGCTGGTTTGGTTCCCGTCGTCGTCGTGAAGCTCGGCCAGCAAGGCGCAATGGCCCAGCGCGGCACAGAAAGCTCTTCCAGTCCAGCGCTCGATGTCACCGTAGTCGATTCGGTGGGTGCCGGAGACAGTTTCGATTCTGGCTTCCTGCATCAATACTTGCAGGGTGCGGACCTTCCCGCCTGTCTCGCCGCGGGCAATCTGGCGGGCGCACTCTCAACCACCTGCCCCGGAGGCACCGAGGCTTTTCGCGACCGGGCCCACCGCGAGCGCTTCTATCACGACCGGCCGAAACTATCGTAGTCGCAGCGGGCGAAAAACTCCTTTGAGACCTGCCGGCTCTTACCGCGGGTCGGCTTCCAACAGCAAATGCTGCTTGAACTCAGTCTTGAGCCGGGGAGTGCTTTCCGCCGTTGCCTGAACCAAGCCGAGACTCCTACCTTCGGCGTAATCTACGACCTCATAGCTTCCGGGCTTGAGCCCACGAAGTTCGACCTCTCCCTTCCAAGGTGCCTTCTCGTCGGGCGCGAAAAACGCGTAGTACATTTTGCCGTCTTTTTCAATGGCGTAGGCTTCCGGCACATCGTAGCCATAGGTGTAGAGATCGAGAAAGGTGCCCTTGGAAAGCATTTTCTGGTTGTAGATTCCGATCCATTTTTTCCAGTGCTCCTCTTTCTTCTGGGTGAGCAGCACCGGCTTGAACTTAGGTCCCGGGTCAGGCCATACAAATTTCGTCCCCACCACCCCGCCCACGCCGATGGTGGAAGCAAAATCGTCTCCGTGTTCGCTCCAATCCTTGCCGACCCGCGTCATGGCGGAAAGTTCCACGTGATCGCCGTAGACCGCGGCTTCCGGGCCGAGCAGCGCTTTGTACATCTTGATTCTGCGCCGCACTTGAACCGCGCCCACCGGGTCGGCGGTCACGGCTTGATCAATGTACGGCAGCCAGGCCAGAGAGGGTGGCGTTCCGCACGGGCACGCCTGGGTGACGCTTTCCGGTTTCAGCGCGCGGGTAGTCTGGAAGATCGTTTTGTAGACCTCGCTCATGGCATTGACGGAATCCTGCGGTGACCTGTGGTGATGTGCCGGGTTGTAGCAGGCCGGTACGGTGTAGATATTGTCCAGCTTGGAACCATCAAATCCCCAGTCTCGAATAAACTTCTCTGTGAGTTGTTTGTAGTACGCCTGCACTTCCGGCACTGCCGGGCAAAGCGCGGCTAAGTCGCGCGTCATGCGGGCGTGCTTGCCATCCTGGTCGAGGATGAGCCAGTCGGGATGCTCCTGTACAACTTTGGAAACGACATATTTGTGGGATTCCCACTTTCCCTGACCGTCTTCGACGCCCAAAGGGAGCCACCAGAGCTGCACCAGCTCTCCCTGGCGATGAAAATCGGCCACCATCTGCCGGATGGAATCACCGGGAAATGTCTGCGGGCGGGGATTCCAGTCGCCGTAAGCATCGAACCAGCGATCATCGAGCGTAGCCCACTTGATTCCGAATTCTTTCAGCTTGGGCACCGTGCCCAGCATTTGCGCCGGCGTCACATTGAACTCATAACCCCATCCACACCAGCTCACGTTGTAGGCCTCCGCGGAAGGCTTGGGGAGTTGCCATCCTTCTTTCTGCAGGACCCTGGACCAGAGATGCAGAGGTTCGTAGAAATCGCCGGAGTACACTGCGACGAAGGTGCGCGGTGTGGAATAGGTTTCTCCAGGCTTGAGCCGCGTATTCGCAGGAATGTCGACGGATGCGTTTACGCGCTCGTCAGCTTCCACTCTTACTGGCAAGGAAAGAACCAGGGGCAGGGTTTCGACATGTCCAATCGCTTCGCCGACGGAGGCAGTCCAGAAAGCCACGACCGGGATGCCGCCGCCGTAACCGCCTTTCACGATTGCACCCATCACATTGGGCTGCGAAAAAGTCGGCGTCAGCTTCACAACGTCGTCTTTCCCCCAATCGTAGCTGGAACCCTGATACGACCACATGTTGTAGGGTTGCACGGTTGAATTGCCCAGCCGCGCATTGAAGCGATGCCGCTGAGTGATAACGCGGTCAAGCGCGAAATCCGTGCTTCCGGTGTTCTTGTACTCCGTGCTTGTGAGCAGAAGATTTGGAAAATCGTCATACAACTCAATCTGCAACACGCCTTCCACACCGGTTTCAACGGATTGCGAAGGAATCTCAACCCGCTTGCCTCGGCCCAACTTGCCGGTAGCTTCGGAAACTCTGGCCCGGCCGAAGTCCAACGTGAACCCAACCTGTTTCCCGCCAGAACCGAGAGAGCCGCTGCCTGCCGTCACACCGGCGGGATCGTCCAGCGTAAGTCTCTTGCCACCCTTCAGCAAAAACCCTTGAATGTAGCCGGAAGGGAGAACTTGGAATTCGGCAGTGCCACTGGTCAGCACTACGGGCCCGCCAGGTGCCACTTCCACCTTGATGGTTGAGGGCTGCGAACTCAACTGGGTTTGCTTCGGAGCCGGCTTGCTGCAACTGACGCTGATCACGCCGATTCCTGCAAGCAAAACCATCGTGGACAAGGACCACAATCGAGTCAATCGGCCTGCGCTCTCCGGCTTCACTTCACACCTCCGGCGACAGTTCCTGACTTGAACTGGCTGAACATTCGCTCGGCATTGCGATGGTAGATCTTCTCCAGGACTGAGTCCGGCAACGCCATGCCATAAATTTTCCAGCGTCCCTGCCCCGGATAGCCCCAATAGTCGAAGTATTCATCGTCCGTTTCCAGCCAGCGGAAGTGATTGCGATACATCTCCTCCGTGACTTCGTTATCGGTGCCGAACATGATCCGGTCCTGATACTTGAGAAAGAATTCGCGGGCCCGGCGCGGCTGGCGCCCCAGTTCCGCCTCTCGCGCTCCGAACTCCACCATTACATTGGGATACTTCTCCAGCATGCCGGCCACGTAGTCCAGATTCTCTGGCCAGTTCGCCACATGCAAGGCCACAAAAGTCGTATGAGGATGCTTGGCGAAGACACGGTCGCGGGCGGCCAGGATTGCCTCCTTCGCAGGAAACTGCGGGCCGTAGAAGCTCCAGTCCGGATGTTCGACCAATTCCTCGTAGCGCTCGTTGGTATTGTCCACCGGATGGAAAAACGCCTCAGGGTCCGACACGTGGATGGAAACCGGGATGCCCAGGCGTCCGCACTCCTCCCAGACCGGATCGAGTCGCGGGTCGTCTACACTGATAAGGTTGCCCGATTTGTCGCGCACGCCGAGCCCCAAATCCTTCAGGATTTTCAGCCCACGCGCGCCACGGCTGACTGCGTCGTCGAGTTGAGCTACCATTTTCTGGCTGAAGTCAGGATCGTCGATCTTGCTCCAGTCGATCTGGGTGAAGACCATGAAGCGGCCGGGGTAGGGTTTGACCATCTCATCCAGGACCTGTTGCAACTGGGCGCCCCACATTCCGGTTAGAATCACGATGGTCCTCACGTTGGTGTTGTTCATGACCTCGAGCACGCGCTCCGGCGGCATGTGCTCGTCAATGCGTGCGGCGTCATTGACGTGATTGTGCACGTCAATCACGTAGAACTTTGCTTTGGGAACCTGGTGAACCGGGGCGTGCAGCATTGAGGCCGGCTGAAAATCCTTGAGTAAAAGCGTTTTCTTTTGCTCGGCGTCCGCGGCGGAGTGGTAGCCGATTTGCCCGCTGCTGGCCTGTACACTCTGGGCTCGGGCCAAGATTTGATCCGGATTCTGCTGAGCGATTGCATGGATGACAAGAACCAGCAAGATCGGCGCTAGCGTGCTGCTTCCCCGCATACGAGCCTCCGCTCGGACTGTGGTGTGATTTCGATTTATTTCTTTTTGTTATTATTTCTTGCGTGCTATCGTAGCTTGACACAAATGTGCCGAGGGAAACAAGTGCTCGTGACCCCGTCCACTGTCGTCTGCATAAGTGCGAATCCGGCGTTGGACCGGCGCTTGCATCTCTCTTCCCTCTCGCTCGGGGAAGTCAGTCGCGCGCGAAGCGCGCAGGCCCTGCCGGGAGGGAAAGCCGCTCACGTTGCCATGGCTGCGCGTGCCCTGGGAGCAAGGACGGTCTGGCTCGGCTTCCTCGGGGGACCGATTGGCGAACAATGCGCCGGTGAGTTGCGCGATCTCGGCATCGAAGTAGTTCCAGTGCATACCCGCGTAACCACGCGGGTGAATCTCGAATTGATCGAAGACTCGAAAAGAATTACAGAGATCCTCGAACCGGGCGAACCGCCGGATCAGCGCGAGTGCGAAGAGATGGTGCGGAGGTGCGCGGAAGGCCTTGCGCAATGCTGGAAAGGAGCCGCGGTAGTTATCTCCGGCAGCCTACCGGCAGGCCAATCGCCGGACCTATATGTGTCGTTGATACGGGCCGCTAGAGCGGCCGGTTCAGTGGTTTTGCTGGACACCAGCGGCGACGCCCTGCAGGCGACGCTCGCCGCCGAGCCAGATCTGGTCAAGCCCAACCACAAGGAAGCGGAGACGCTCCTGGGGCAGCCGTTGCCCGACCTCCGGGCCGCGGCCAACGGCGCGCGAAAACTGATCGGCCTTGGGGCACACGCAGCGGCGATTACCCTCGGAGCCGAAGGGTTGGTCTGGATCGAGGGCCGGGACTCTCCCGCCTGGAGTGCCCGCACGCCACGACTGAATGCGATCTCCCCCGTCGGATGCGGCGATGCCGCGTTGGCGGGCTTTGCCTTCGCGTTTCTTCAGGGACTTACTGGAGAGAAGGCTATCAGGCTCGCGGCCGCATGTGGAGCCGCGAATTGCCTTGCCGAATTGCCCGGCCGAATTTCCCGGGAAACTGTGCAATCCTTGGTTCCCCGAGTCGAGGTTGCATGTCTGTCCGGTTGATAGATTTCGCGGGGGGTCCGTGATTGAAGGAGCAGCCCACACGCCAAGAAATTGGCCTCGGCTGCCCAAAAACCGTCTGCGCTCAGCGTCTGCAAGCTCATGAATTTACAGAACCCCAAAACTGGCCGCCACCGGGCCTACAAACAGGTGATTTCGGTCTATTGGAAATTAAGGGGGTTGGTTTCAAGGGCCCTTGATGCCGACAAGCAGAGTGCCGATGGGCGGACAAGGCTTCAAAGGTCGATCGGAGCATTCTACCCGCAGGGTGCCGCAAGAATGTCATGAAGAGTGCCAGACGGCCGGCGGTTGACCAGTAGAATAGCCCGCTACCTCGAGGCCGGGGTGATCGCCAAGATCTGGGCTGAGTGCACGATCACATTCGCGCCACTTCCCGCCGTGGCGCGAATCGACAGAATGGTCATCTGCTGCCGGTCGGTGGAAGGAGCCGGGCCGCCGCAGCCGCTCATCGTTGTGAAAACCATGCCGGCGATGAGCAACACTACAAATCCAGCGCGCCGCCTGCCCACGCCTCCGATCAAAATCAGTGAGAAGATGCCGGCCGCTGCTGCGTACAACGGAGTGGCGCGTGTTCGGCCCGAGCCTGCGGTCGAGGCAGGTTGAATCTGCAGATAACTGTGGCCGCCGTAGAGTGTTGGCGACGAAAAAGAACATCTATATCCCAGAGGCAGACCGTCGGCACAGGAAAGTTGAATCCGGCGCTCGAAGCCAACCGTGGGAACAATCGTGATGAGCACGGGCTGTGAGCCCGCCGACGTAAGGTCGATTGAGTCTAAAGCGACCCGCAGGGAGAACCCAGGCCCGCTGGCTGGCCATTGCTCCAGCAAAGTGGGCGAGACACTGGGAGCAAACCGCAAAGCTCCGGCGAAACTTGCGGACAAATTATGGGTGCCACTGCCCTGCGGTGGAACCGCCAGGGTCGCCATCCCGGCCCCATCCGTGGTAGCACTCCCCAGGATGTTGCCGTTACCGAGAAACACTACTGCTCCTGCCGGAGAGCCGCCCGCGGCGCTGACCTTCGCAACCAATACCGGCTGGCCGCCGTTGTCCGTGGTGGCCAGAGAGACGACTGTCATCGCCACACCGCCCCCCACGGGCTTGACGGTTACAATGACGACGGCCGAGGTGCTGCCGCCAAAGGTTGCATTGGCGTTGAATCCCGCCGTAATGCTGTGAGTTCCGACCGCCAAAGATGCGGTGCTGAAGCTGGCGCTGCCATCTGGTTCCAGAGAACTGGTCCAGAGCGGAACGGTCCCGTCGTAGAAGGTCGCACCTCCAAATGGCACTGCCGATCCCGAGGTTACATTTGCGGTGAAGGTCACGACGGAGCCAACCGTTATGGAGGTCGAGGATGCCGAAAGGCCTGTCGTAGTCTGGGTTGCATTCACCGTCACCGTCACTGGACTCGAAGCGCTAGGCTGGAAAATCCCACGGTGGCCGTTTGCCTCCTGATAACCCTGGTATACCGCGGTGATCTGGTGAGTGCCGGCAGTCAGCAGAGCCGTATCAAAAAGGGCAACTGCGTTCGAGTCGATCAGCTTTGCTCCGAGAGAACGGGTTCCGTTCATGAAGGTGACCATCCCCGACGCTGCTTGCGGTGTGCTGGTAACCATGGCGGTGAGACTTATGGTCTGACTTGTGTAAAGAACGTTTGGCACCGCCATAAGATTGGTTTGCGTCGCATAGACGGGCGGTGAAACCACGTGCAGAACTGAAAAGCTCTCCGGACGGTAGATATCGTCTCCGTCGTAGGTGGCGACGAAGGTGTGAGTGCCAGTCTCCAGCACAGTGCCGAACGCATAGGTTGCCGTTCCATTCACCAGCGGCACCGTCGCAATGAATCCACCGTCGACATTGAAAGTCACGGAACCGGTTGGAGTCGACCCCGAAGCGGACATGGTCATACTTAGGGTAATCGGCTGGGAATAAGGTGCCGGCTCGGGAGAGATACTGAAAACACCATTGCTGCCAGCCCCGTCCACGGGGTTCCCGTTAGGTTGATTCAACAGCACCGTTACTGTTGTGCCCTCGGAATTGGCAGCCACAATATCCGGAAAGCCGTCCCCGTTCAGGTCGGTGACACCAAGGGCGACGATGCCTTGGCCAGCAACATAGTGCTCTTCGTCACCGAACTCTCGTCCTCCGAGATTGGTAATGACGGTCACGACGCTTCCGTCCGTCATGACCAGATCCGGCTTGTTGTCTCGATTGACATCCGCTATCACCAACTGGCCGTTGCCGTGTGACACGGCCATCAATACCGGATCCTCGAAGGTACCGTCGCCATGGCCATAAAAAATAGTGATGGGCCCGAGCGGAGCCCTCGGGTCAGGGTTAGGCAGAATAACAACGTCTGCGTTACCGTCGCCGTCCATGTCGGCAACGGCCACCGACTGGCTGGTGAAAAACTCGTGGTTGGGATCACCCAGCAAGATGGATTGGGTAAATGTTCCGTTGCCATTCCCAAGCCACACGCGAAGGAGAGGATATTCGAAAGCCAGGAGATCTGTTTTGCCGTCATGGTTCAGGTCCCCAAGAGCAGCGAGTCCAAAGGTGGTGTTGGAAAGAGCGGTCGAGGCTTGCGTGAAACTTCCGTCCTTTTGTCCGAGCAATGAAACAATCGCATCGGTCCCCAGATAAACCATGTCGCTGCGGCCGTCGTTGTTCACGTCTCCTACCAACGGTGATCCGGCCGGCACCGGAACTGGCGTCGCAAAGGTTCCGTTACCTGCCCCGAACAGAACAACCGGTTCTCCGTTGTCAAGGGTGCTCAGATCGTTCTTGCCATCGCCATTAAAGTCGCCCACGGCCAGGCTGGTGCTTGCAAACTGCGTTCCATAGCTTCGGTTCTGATCCGCCGCCAGACTGAACGTACCCTTGCCAGTACCCACCAGGAGGCGTGGAAACGCGGCCGGTACAGTCACCGCGATGTCCGGAACCTTGTCACCGTTGAAATCGGCTACGGCAACAACGCCGACCGGATGACCCACGTCATACAAGTCGGCGCTGAGAAATGTGCCGTCGCCTTGGCCTTCCAGAATCGCAATTCCACCCTCCACAGCCATAGCAATGTCGGCGTGGCCATCCTTATTGAAGTCTCCGCTGGCAATGGCGGCAGCGCCGAAACTTGCGCTGCCTGAGACGGAGGAGATCATGGCACCGAATTTCAAATTGCCTTTCGCCGGAAGAATCCCGATACCCACCGCAGTGAGGAAAACGACATCGGCAATCCCATCTCCGTTGTAGTCGTTCACGGCACCCAGCAGATCCTTACCTCCCACCGTGGCAACCGCTACGGGGGCGGCAAAGGTGCCATCCGGGTTACCTTTGAAAACGTATATCTGCCCCGGATAAACATTGGCAATAAGGTCAGGGTGGCCGTCGTTGTCCACATCACCAAGAAGAATATTCTGGGTTCCGGTATTCGTGCTGTAATGGACACCGGTTTGAAAGGTACCGTTCCCGTTGCCCAGATAGACAAATGCGGATGCACCCGTTGGTCCGATTGCAACAAGATCCAGATGGCCGTCCCCGTTAAGATCTGTGAGATACGCCGAGGTGGGAAAGTAACCAGAAAACATCGTGCTGGAGAGTTGGAAGTTCCCGGTCCCGTCCCCCAGCAACACACACAGCTGATTATTGGTTACGTCGGGTGCAACCAGATCCAGAAACCCATCCTCATTGATGTCTCCAACGCCCATTCGTTCATCCGGTTTGCAGCCAGAGACCGTTGAAATCATCGGCTGCTGGAACGTGCCGTCGCCGTTGCCGAGCAGAACCGCCACCACCCCTGTTCCGCCAAGAATCAGGTCCGGTACGCCGTCATGATTGGCATCTCCCAGGTTGATGACGCACGGCTGGTAGGCACAGAATCCGACGGGTAAAGCTGTGTCCTGACCGTGTGAGAATGTCCCGTCTCCGTTTCCCAGAAGAACATGAAGCGTATAGCTGTCTACGCCGTCAATATAAACCACATCGAGATTACCGTCATGGTTGAAATCTGCTGCCGCTATGACAATCGGATCATAGCTGGTGGCAATCAGCTCAGGGTTCTTGAACGTGCCGGCATAGGACAACGCCAGCAGGGAAAAAATAGAAACCGACAGAAGGCCAAGAAAGCGGCGAGAAGGAAAGGCACTCATATTACTGACAGCCTCAAACCAGTTGCATGCCCGCAAGAATAGCACAAACTAAGGTCGAAAGATGTGACAAAACATGAGCAATTTTGCCACAGTTGAAAGTGATTTCAACCGAAGCTTAGTCATTGACGAAAGTGGATTTATCTAAGATACTTGCCTGCCCGATGTCTTCCGCTTCCTGATCGAGCATGCACAACTCTGGTTTGTGCCGAAGTTATGAGTCTCTTTCGTATTCGTCTCCGCTGGAACCGAGCCTGGCCACTGATCACCTTGGGGCTCCTTCTGGAACTTACGGCCTGTGGCGGCGGTGGGTCACAGGGCTCCGCGCCGCCTTCGACTCCGGATTTCAGTTTATCGGTCAACCCAACCAGCGAATCTGTGAATGCTGGGAGTGGTGCTTCCGTTTCTTTGTCCGCGACGGCTACCGATGGTTTCTCATCCCGGATCAGCGTCCAGGTAACTGGAGTTCCGGCAGGCGTTTCCGTGTCTCCGACAAGTATCACGCTGACGCCGGGCACGCCGCAGAAGATCACGTTTTCGGCGGCCACCAGGGCCCCAAACGGCACCAGCACCGTCACGTTTACTGGCACTGCCGCGTCTCTAAAACACACAGCTGCCTTGGGCCTTACTGTCACTGGCGGTTCGAATCCCGGGCCTGGCCGCACCCGCTACGTCAGGACCGATGCCTCCACGGAATACTACTTTTGGCTGAACCAGCACTGGATCCTCTACCACACCCCCACGTCGCGCTACTTTGTTGCCGATCCAACTTCCAACCAGATCATTGTCATGGATGCAGCTTCAGAGACGAAGGTCGCGAGCATCAGCGTTCCCGGGGCTTTTGGAATCGATGACACTCCGGATCACAAAACCCTATATGTGGGAACCCTGATCGGGGATGTGTACGTCGTTGATCCGGTGGCGATGACCGTGTTGAAGCGATATATCGCGACAGAAATTGGGCCATACGGATTCAGCGGCCTGTCAGTGCTTGTACTCGCAGACGGACGGTTGGCGCTCTTGGGATCGGCAGGTGGGATCCCCGCAGTGGACGGCTCACCCGCATTTGCCATTTGGACCCCGGCTGACAATTCCATCAGTATTTACGCAACCCAGTATGGTGCGGACGAGATGTACGGTGTCCCATTCACAGTCGTTTGCGGCGCATATATGGGCAATATCGGGGGATTCACCCGGACAGTGGATCGGACTAAGGTGATCGTCGGCAGCATCGACAGCGACGGCACGCTGTGTGAAGTCGACGAAGCAGGACGGAATAACTTTGTCGAGACGACCGGTTTCTCGCTCAATCATATTCTGACCACGCCAGATGGCAAGTACATTGTTCAACCCAACTACCCAACCGACGCCGTAATCTACGACGCTCATACGCTCAATAAGGTCGCTGAATTCAGCGTTCTCGGCGATACCTCCTCAGCTTCCGGCTTTGCCATAAGCGCTGATTCGAAAACGCTGTTTACCCCCAGCGACACAATCATTTATGCATACGATTTGGCGACCCACCAGCAAACCGGATGGCTGCCAAACATCTTTGTGCCATTCACCAGTGGAGGCAGCGCCGCCGGCCCGATTACTGGCCCTTATCTGCTGGCGACGGATGGCACGGGCCTTTTTGCCGGTCCTCTCGAGGAGGGCGTCGGTTTCGTCGACCTGTCCGTCTTGCGAACTGGGCCCGTGGGTACACAATTCACAAACGGATACCTGAACCCGGCAACCGGACCGGCCGCCGGCGGGACTGCCACCCAGTGGTCCGAACCAAATAACGCGGGCCCGCTGGGCAGCGTCTATTTTGGGGCGCACCAAGCCACCGCCATCTCTGCCGGTTCGGGAGTCATTGATGCCACCAGTCCTTCCGGTACCCCCGGACCGGTCGACGTCTATGCGTTCACAACCGATGGCGGCATGGAACTGCTTCCCGAAGCCTTCAGCTACGGGCCGACAATCCTGGAGGTCACTCCGAATATGGCCACGGCAGAAGGAGGCGAGGTGGGCATTGTCTACGGGTACGGTTTTGGGCCGGAGAACTCGAACGTTATCCCCAGTGATTTGCATGTGACCATTGCGGGCACCCAGGTGGAGATAATCGCCTTCGGGCCAAATGCTTACAACTCGGGTGCACCTCCGTTTCCCTTGCAAGCCCTTGCCTATAGAATTCATCCGGGCAAGATCGGATCTGTCGATGTAACCGTCAGCACTAACGCGGGAACAGAGACGGCACATGGAGCACTCACCTACATTCCGTCCATCCAGCAATTCCCACTCACGGGATCCGCACTCGCGCAGGGTATTTACGACTCATCTCGCGACCTCTACTACTTCACGGACGCCACCAAGATTCAGGTTTTCTCGCGAACTTCAGGGAAATGGCTGCCTTCCGTCAGCATTCCTGCTCCTTCCGGAACAACCCAGAGATTGTGGGGGCTGGCTCTTTCGCCCGATGGGAGCAAGTTGGCTATCGCCGACGCATCAGCTGAGGTCATTTATCTCGTCGATCCATCGGACTGGTCAACGGTGAACACATTCCCGGTCCCCCAACCGGGAACCGGCGCCATCACCAACGCATGCGCCGTCGCCGTCAGCGACGCAGGAATCGTCTATTTCGCGGCCTATGTTCAGGGCGGAACCGGATACAACCAGTTCTTCAAACTGGATACCAACACCGGGGCCGTGACCGCTTACCCGAATCTTAATGGCCCGGGTTCTGGCACGTCGGACGTGTACTTGCGAACCGTGATGAGCTCCGACAACACTCGTGTCTTTTTCAATATGTACGGCTATGTCTTCAGCATTGATACGGCAACCGACAAGATCTTCTCCGCGACGGTCGACCCTGCCTGTTGCTACGGGGATTACGAACTGGCCCTCTCCAGCAACCAGACACAATTTACCGCGACCTCCTACCTCTACGATTCTGACTTGAATGGCGAATCCACCTACGCGCTCAATGATCGCGAAATCCTCAACATCTCTTACGTGTATGGCGCAAAGCTCAGCCCGGACGGCCGCTTGTTGTTTCAGCCGTCGACCGTTGGCATCGACGTGCTCGACGGGAGGCTTGGCACCCTCCTCACGCGCATCTCATTACCGGTTCCACTTTCACTCAACTACGATGCCCTGGTCGCCGACGGAAAAGACAACATACTCGTTGCCATTACCGGAACCAATGGCGATGGAATAGCGATCATCGACTTGACATCAATCGGCGAACCGCCTCCTCTGCCGTATAACCGCCGAATTGGCGCCCGAATGCGTCGTTCTGTTGAAGCGGGAAATCTAGTGCGCAGTGAGCGGCAACTGAGCAGGCAACTGGACAAGAAAGGCCCTCGACCAGCAACGCCGCGTCGCGCTGTGCCCCATGTCACCAGATCGGTGTTTCCGCATGCCAGGTAGCGCATCCACAAAGGACGCCGGAGCGAGTCTGGAACGGCAAATAAATTCAATTGCCCAAAAATATCAGTTTCTGAACAACGCGCACTTGACATTGGCCTTCAGAAACGTCATCAGGCTCTCGAATTTGTTGTAGACGCTGCGGGGCGCCTGTTCTTTCTCATCGAGGAAGGCCGAGAACTTCACGAGGTCACGGCGATCGATGCCGTCGAGCGGATTCGGCGCAAACTGCTCTACGGCGAAGCGCAAAATGCTTGGATTAGTCTATGCAAGCCTAAGAGGTTGTTGAAAAACTACTGCCCATCCTCGGTGGTGGTGTGGTAAGAAGCAAGGATGCGAGGAGACGATCAGCAACGGCAAACGGGGATGTTCAGTTATGTGGCATTAGAGGATCGGATTCCAGCCGATCATCCGCTGCGCGGGGTGAGGAAGCTGGTGGATGTGGTCTTGGCCGGGATGTCGAAAGATTTCGACGGACTGTACGCGCAGGGGGGGCGGCCGTCGATTGCGCCGGAGTGGTTACTGCGAGCGCTGTTGCTGCAGGTGTTCTATTCGGTACGCAGCGAGCGGCTGTTGATGGAGCAACTCAACTACAACTTGCTGTTTCGCTGGTTCGTGGGCTTGGAGATCGACGACGCGGTGTGGAACCACGCGGTATTCAGCAAGAATCGCGAGCGGCTGTTGAACCAGGATCTGGCGCAGAAGTTTTTCGCCCATGTAAAAGAGCAGGCGTCGGGGCTGATGTCGGACGAACACTTCACGGTGGATGGCACGCTGATCGAAGCTTGGGCGGGACACAAGAGCTTTCGCCGCAAGGACGACGGCGGGTCCGGGAGCGGAGGAGATTTTCACGGCGAGCCACGGAGCAACCAGACGCACGCTTCGAGCACGGACCCGGAAGCACGACTCTATAAGAAGTCGGCGGGGCAGGAAGCCAAGCTGAGTTATCTGGGCCACACCTTGGTGGAGAACCGGAACGGGTTGATCGCGGCGGCCATGACCACGCAGGCCGATGGCAGGGCGGAGCGCGATGCGGCTTTATTAATGTTGTACGAGTTGACCCGGAAGCGAAGCGGTCGGATCACGACCGGAGCCGACAAAGCCTATGACACGCGCGACTTCGTCAGCACGGTGCGCGAGTTGGGCGTGACGCCGCACGTGGCCCGCCGACAGCACGGCGCGATCGACCAACGGACGAGCCGGCATCCGGGATACGCGATCAGTTTAAGCAAGCGCTGGTTGGTGGAGAAGCCGTTTGGATGGCTGAAGCAGATCGGCCCCCTGAAGAAGGTGAAACTACGCGGACTGGCGAAGGTGGATTGGTTGTTCGTGTTCAGCTGCGCGGCCTTCAACCTGATCCGTATTCCGAAACTGCGGGCGCAGAGCGCATGAAGAAGCAAGGGACGCGACCTTCGGTTGCCAGACGAGCCTCGGGGGCAGATCGGAAGCAGCAACAACAAAAATCAGTCTGAGCGTGCGCTTCTTAGAATGATCCACACGCTACGTGAAGGAAATTTTCAACAAGCTCCTAAGGCTCTTCAATTGCTCGCGTCCACGTACAACCCAATCACGGTATGATCTCAAAGATCACCCCGTTATCACCGCTGCCGCCGAGCGAGACCGCGCCATAGAGATTGCCAGCGCTATCCTGAGTCAAGCTTCCAGTTGGGAGCCAGCCGTCGTTCCCGCCGGTAAAGCGATACAGCACCTCGTACTTACCGCTGGTGCTTGCCCGATAAACAATCCCGCATCCGAAAGAACACGTCCCGTTCGTCGTTCCGCCGTAAACGGTTACACCATAGAGGTTGCCCGCCATGTCCGGCAGCCCCCCCGATGGCACCGCGCCGTCATTCGCGTTCTTGCCAAACGTGTGCAGGACGCTTTCCTTTCCCTTGGCGTTCACTGTGAAAACAACCCCGCAACCGGCAGATCCGGTCGGGCAACTATTGGTATTCCCACCGAACTGGGTGACCCCATAAAAGACGCCGTTCGGGTGGCGGATCAGGCGCCATCGCGGCGAGGTCCCACCCGCGCCGCCGGGGAAAATATAAAGATTGGTGAGCTTGCCGCTGGTTGTCATCTCGAAGATACTTCCACCGTCGGTGTAGCTCTCCGCGGCTCCGTAAAGATTACCCTTCCGGTCGCGGATCAAGTCCTGTGGAAATGCACCATCGCTCTTTCCCGCGAATCGGTGTAACACCGTCTCCTTGCCGGATGCGGTAACCTTATAGACCACTCCGCAGCCCAGGTTGCCGTCGCAACCGGAGACGCCGCCGAAACTGGCCGAGCCGTAGAAATCGCCGCCGATGTCGACCAATCCAAGCTCGGGCTGGCCCTCGTTCTGTGCGCCGTCGGTGCCTCCCTTAAACGCGTGCAGTACGGTCAGCGTGCCGCCCGTCTTCAGTTCATACACCGTGCCGCAACTGCACGTGGGATCGCCGCCGAGAGACGTGACCCCGTACAAGTTGCCGGCAGCGTCGCGAATCACGCGGCCAATCGGAAACCCTCCGTCTGTCCCCCCGGTAAAGTTGTAGAGAGTCGTGTCGTTGCCCTGGGAATCCAGCTTGAAAACGACTCCTCGATTGGAACTTCCTCCCAAAACAGTCGTGCCATAGAAGTTGCCCGCGGCGTCACGAAGCAGATCGCCGTTCGGCTGGCTGCCGTCCGTGAAACTGAACGAATGAAAAATCTTAAAAGTCTGAGCTGACGCCGCTGTAACCAGCAACGCCGCCGTAAGAACTGCTAGCACGATTCTCATCGATGTCTCCCCGCGCCATGATCAATCTGGCGAAACACCGCCATTATAGTCATCGGCTGGAGCTCTGAGTACTATCGCCTGTGGCCGTTGAAAAAGTCGGCGCGGAAATTGATTTCAGCTACGGGTGGCACGAGTCTTTCTGCCAGGACGGTTGGAGCCCCTACGTGACTCGGGAACTATTGCGGAAGCGACAAGTTTGTCTCAACTCACACGGAAAAGCCCAGCTTGGCCATCGCCGGAGGTCTAAGACTGGACGTTCACTAATGAACCGGCATTCTCTTGATCTGGTGCGGCTGGCGCTTCGGCGACGGCATTGAGAGCTTGACGTAGGTCAGCGATCAGGTCCTCCACATCTTCGATGCCGACCGAATACCGTACCAGCCCATCACTGTAGCCAGCTGCACGCCGATCTGCTGGTGATATGCTCGCGTGTGTCATCGACGCCGGGTGTTCGACAAGCGTCTCCACCCCGCCAAGCGAGACGGCCAATGTGGCTACCCGGACGTGGTCCATCAGCAGACGTCCGGCTTTCATTCCGCCCTTCAGTTCGAAGCTGATCATCGAACCGAACCCTCTCATCTGCCGCTTGGCTAGCTCATGCTGCGGGTGGGATTCCAACCCTATGTAAAGGACCGCACTGATCTCTGGTTGCCGCTCCAGCCAGCGCGCGATTTCCATCGCGCTTTGCTGGGCTCGCTCAATCCGGATTCCGAGTGTTTTAAAACCGCGCAATACCAGAAACGCCTGGTGTGGATCCATGTTACAGCCCGAGTTAACCATTGCCTTACGCAGACGCTTGTAGATGTTCACTTCCTTTGCCACAATGATCCCGCCTACGACGTCCGCATGGCCGTTGATGAACTTGGTCACGGAGTGAAGTACCACGTCCGCGCCCAACTCCAGTGGCCGCTGCAGGTAGGGGCTGGCAAAGGTGTTGTCGACCACCACCAGGCAGCCGTGAGAGTGCGCCAACTCGGAGATTTGTTCGATGTCGCTGACTTGCATGGTGGGGTTGGCAGGGGTTTCCAGATAAACGAGTTTCGTGTTCGGCCTCAGCGCCTGCTGAACCTGCGCCAGATCAGTGGTGTCGATGTAGGTGGACTCGACTCCGAAGCGTGCAAAGTCTTTCTCCATCAATCCCCGGCTGGGGCCGTAGACGGAGGCGGTACTGACGACGTGTGCGCCTGCCTGAAGCAAAGCCAGATACACCGTGCAAACGGCCCCCATCCCGGAACTGGTGGCGATGCCACCGCAACCGTTCTCCAACTCGGCGACGCTGTCCTCCAGAGCGGCAATGGTGGGATTCCCGATGCGCGTATAGATGTAGCCATCTTCCTCCCCAGCAAAAAGCGCCGCGCCATGCGCGGCATTCCGAAAAGCGAAGGTAGACGTTTGGTAGATAGGAACGTTGACCGAGCCAGTCGCATCCGCCTTGTGTCCTGCATGAATCAGTTTGCTGTTAATACCCAGGTGTTTCGTGTCCATGAATTTTCCTTCTGGCTGCTTGGCCGTGGTGGCGTTTTAGCTGGCTTTCCCGTACCTTGGGGAAACGGATCAGTATCGCTCACATCTCATCAGCGCGCAGTGATAGTGCGCACAATCTCCCGTGACCCGAGCCCCGGCACGAACCTGGCTGGTTCCGAAGCTCTCTGTGTCCTTTGCGCACGGATGGCATGACCCTACTGTGGAGGTTGACGTCGGGGTGGAATACGCCGCAAGATACCGGGGATATGGCAGCGCAAACGGCGATTTGAAGTTGTGTTAGGCGGGTTGCGCAGAAGTTCTTGTAGCTGTCCACGGCAGGTGCTCTACAATTGGCCTGGTCGGTTGTTGCGGGAGCGTTTTTCACTGGAGTGACGCATCCCGATCGTGCGACCGGCTTCGTGCCGCTTGGGTGACCCCTATGAAAGAAAACGAAACTGGGCATCTGTTTGATGAGATTGGCTGGAAGATTTTGGGCGAGCTACAGCAGAATGCCCGAATCGCGTTTGCCGAACTGGGCCGGCGAGTCGGATTATCGACACCCGCCGTTACGGAGCGAGTCCACAAGATGGAAGAGGCGGGTATCATTCTGGGTTATCGCGCGCAGATCGATCCGGCCAAGGCTGGGCTCCCGATTCTGGCGTTCATCACAGTCAAGGTTAGCGGCGAGAACCTCATTCACTTCATGAATCTCGCCGCAAGCCGGCCCGAAGTATTGGAGTGCCACCGGGTCACAGGTGCGGATTCATTCCTGCTCAAAACCGCCGTTTCCGATGTTGCTCACTTGGAACGCTTACTGGATGCACTGATGCCATACGTGGCCACTACAACCTTGATGGTCTTATCGACCGCCCTGGCGTGGGGAAACATCGTTAAACCCGATAGCGCGTCCCAGGATCTCGCGGCGGCTCGACCTGCGTTTCGTTAGTATCCCGGCAGCGCCAGATGATCCAGAAACATTCTGAAGTTTCACTTCTATTTTGTTTCGTAAAATCCACCAATATCCGTAACTCCTGTATGTATTTTGAGGATTGGGCGTCTTTACCATTGGTTTGACGCTGGGATGCGTCCTGCCTTGAATACGGCGAGGCAAGTTTCTTCAGGGGAAGGTCAGATGGACGTATTTGTTTGGCAGGGAATCGAAGTACCGGTGGATGACAACGGTTTCATACAGGAGCCGGACCGCTGGAATCGGGATATGGCAAGCGCGCTTGCCGCGACAGATGGCGTACAGACGCTAACGTCCGACCACTGGAAAATCATCGACTACATTCGCGCATACTACAAGGAAAACAATGTCGCACCCATGGTCCGCAGGATATGTAAAGAAACACAGCTGAGCTTGAGGCAAATTTTTGACCTCTTTCCTTCCGGACCCGCCAAGGGTGCATGTAAAGTAGCGGGCCTGCCGAAACCGACAGGTTGCGTGTAGCCAGGAGGCGCCATGGCACCGCTCCCCCTCGCGCTGATTACGGCGATTTCGGTCTTCCTGCTCGGCAACCTCTGCCGGGTGGTGAAGGTGATGCTCATGCCTGTCCATCTTCGTTGGGACCTTTATCCTATTCCCAAAGGGCCGCGCGACAGGCAACGCTATGGGGGCTCCTATTTCGAGGAGACGGAATGGTGGACCAAGTCCAGGGAGACCGGCCGCGGTGGAAGGTTGATCTTCATGCTGAAGGAAGTTTTCCTTCTGCGCGGTGTCTATAAAAACTTCCGTGCTCTGTGGGTCTGGTCGCTGCTGTTGCACTGGGGGCTCTATCTTTACATGGCCTTAGCCGCGACGACCGTTGCCGTCTCAGCGATCGGCGCTCGTCTTGTCTTCGAAAAAGTGCTTTCTTCGAATGCTGCCTTTGCCGGGTACGTTGCCGCATGCGCGCTCGGGGCAATAGGCGGTCTCGGACTGCTGGCCACGCGGGTTCTCAATTCCCGCCTGAAAGGTTTCACCACTCGCACGACGATCTTCAATCTCTGTCTGCTTGCCGCGATGTTTGGCACAGGCCTGGTCGCCCTGTTCAATCCCAATCGCGGCCTTCTCCCAGCCCTCGTCGACGTCGTGGATTGGCGGCACGTAGCGGGAGTGTACTCGGCGGCCACCTATTGCCATTTCGCACTGGTGATGTTCTTCCTCGTCTATTTCCCGTTCACCCACATGACGCATATGTATATGAAGTACTTCACATGGCATGGCGTGCGCTGGGACGACTTGCCGGCCCGCTTCGACGAAGGCGGACGAGAAGCCCTAGCCAACAATTTGACGCGACGCGTGTCATGGCAAGCTCCTCACATCCACGGCGCGTCTGAGCAATCATGGGCCAACGTGGCCTCCAGCAGCGGGCAGCAGGAAAAGACCGACCATGATTAGGATCGAAGAGATTGCGCGCCCGGCTGGCCAACTCACCGAGATTGTCCCGGAGCACATGGTCCCGCTTCCCCCTCCCTATGATGGGGTTGACGCGTTACCACCGCGCAAGCATCTCACCGATAAAACTCGTGCGAACTGCGACTGCTCGCTCGACGGCTTTCTCGCCGTCGGTATGGCCCGGCCAAAGACTGAAGCCGAAGAACAACAACTCGTCGAACGCTTCATCGCCGGGCTGGACCGGTTGCTCTCGCCCGAGGACAACTGGGCTTTCCTGCAACAGCTCACGCTGTCTCTCGACCACTGTGTCCGTTGCCAGACTTGCGTCGAGTCGTGCCCTATCTACACGGCCAGCGGCCACGACGAGGTGTATCGTCCGACATTTCGCAGCGAACTCTTTCGTCGCATCGTAAAAAAGTACAGCGGGCCCGGCGGCAAATTACTGGCGAAGCTGAAGGGCGAAGACATCGAAGTCAACGCCACCACGATCCTGCGGCTGCTCGAATCGGCCTACCGGTGTACCCTTTGCCGCCGCTGTGCCCAGGCCTGCCCCATGGGCGTGGACAACGCGCTTCTCACGCGCGAGATCCGCAAACTGTTCAGCATGGAGCTGGGCATTGCTCCCCAGGAACTTCATGAGCAGGGATCGGTCCTGCAACTCCGTGTGGGGTCAAGCACCGGCTTGAAAGCTGATGTGATGAAGGGCGACATCGAGTTTCTCGACGAAGAGATCCGCGAGCAGACAGGTCTCGACATCCATACTCCGTGGGACAAGCAAGGAGCCGATGTTCTCCTGATTCACAACGCCGGAGAAATTTCTGCCTGGCCGGAGAACCCCATGGCATTCGCCATCATCTTGGAGGCGGCGGGCATCAGTTGGACGATGTCCAGCGATCTTGCCGGCTACGACAGCGTGAATTACGGACTGTGGTACGACGACGCCCAGTTTGTGCGAGTTGCCGTTCGGCAGATGCGAGCCGCCAAGAAACTAGGGGTGAAAAAAATTGTACTAGGGGAATGTGGACACGCACATAAGGCCTCCATGGTCACCTCCGACCGGCTTTTACCGAAGGACCTCGACATCCCCCGCGAAAGCTCTATGACCTTCCTGCGCGACATCGTGTTGAGTGGCCGGCTGAAACTCGACCCCGCGCGGAACGCTTTCCCGGTTACGCTGCATGACCCGTGCAATATGGTCCGCATGATGGGCATTGTCAAGCCGCAACGAGACATCCTGAAGGCGATTTGCCCCCAGTTTCGCGAAATGGCGCCACACGGCGTGGAAAATTACTGCTGCGGCGGCGGGTCCGGCTTCGCCATTATGTCGTCGTTCAATTTTGAAGACTGGCGATTCCTGGTCGCCGGTCGAACAAAGCTGAAGCAGATTCTGGAAGCCTTCGCGGACTGTCCAGAGCCGGAGACAAAGAAATACGTATGCGCCCCTTGTTCGAATTGCAAAGGACAGTTCCGCGACCTCTTTAACTACTACGGAGTTTGGAAAAAATCCGGCATCTTGTGTGGCGGTCTCGCCGAACTGATTGTGAACGCGATGAGCGATTTGCGGGGGCCATACATCAACTGGGAGTTTCACTGACTTCGAGTGTCATCGGCTTTCTTAGGGGATAAATATGGAAGAACGATTAATCTATTTCGACAACGCAGCAACCGTCTGGCCCAAGCCCGAGAGCGTATACAAGTTCACGGACGAGTTTTTTCGGACCCACGGCGTGAATCCCGGCCGTAGCGGCTACGATCTGGCGCTCGAGGCTGGCTCGCTGTTGGACAAAACTCGTAAGCGGCTAACGAAATTCTTTGGTGGCGATGAGGACGCCCCCGAGCGCTTGGTGTTCGGCTATAACGTTACCGACGCGCTCAACCTGGCGATTCCCGGGCTGGTTGGCCAGGGCGACCACATCATCACCACCAACCTCGAACACAATTCCGTGATCCGGCCGGTTAACCACATGGTTCGCGATCATGGCGCCGAAGCCACCTACCTGCCCTTCAATTCTCAGGGATTCATCGAGCCCGACGCTGTTCGCAAGGCGATCCGCCCAAACACGCGTGTGGTGATCGTAAACCACGGGTCGAACGTCATCGGCACGGTCCAGCCGATTAAAGAGATTGGGGCGATTTGCCGTGAACATGGGCTCACCTTCGTCGTGGATGCCGCTCAGACCGCGGGCGTCATTCCCATCAACATGAAAGAGATGAATATCGATGTGCTCGCGTTCACCGGGCACAAAGCCCTGATGGGAGCCATGGGAATCGGTGGACTCTCGGTGCGCAAGCACGTCGACATCCGCCAGGTTCGCAGCGGTGGCACGGGCGTGCGCTCGGCGGACCCATATCACCTTGTCGAGTATCCATGGCGCCTTGAATACGGAACGCCAAACATGATGGGAGTGGCGTCGTTGTGGGCCGGACAGGATTGGCTCGACGCGCAGGGAGTCACGAACGTCCACCGGAAGGAAATGGCGCTCACCAGAAAACTCGTCGCCGGCCTGCGCACCATCGAGGGCGCGAAGCTCTATTGCTGCGACAATCTCGACAACCATCTCTCAACCATTCTCATGAACCTGGAAGGTGTCGACCCATCTCATGTGGGAGTCATGCTCGACGTCGACTACAGCATTGCGACGCGCACCGGCCTCCATTGCGCACCGCTTGTACACAGGCAGCTCGGAACCGAGAAGACAGACGGCGGAGTCAGGTTCTCGGTGGGAGCGTTCAACACCGAGGCGAATATCACCCATGCCGTAGCGGCCATCGCAGACATCGCCCAGTGGGCACGTGAGCGCCAGTCCAAGAACCAGGATCGGCTCCATCTGGTGACACAGTGATATGAAACCACCGGAGTAAGTCATTTTGGAGACGTTATGTCCGGCAAGGATTCGAGAGTGGGCCAGGTTTGCGGAATGGGTCCAATCCGAGATGCAACCGGTCGGCCCGTGATGAAGGGTATGGCTTTCGATGGCTAACAGTCGACCGTTACAGCGTGGAAAGGTTATTGGAAGATTTGAGATCAACCGCCCTTCCCTTGACAGCGGCCGAGACGCGCCAGGCTTAGGCGGACGTCTCTTCTAGCAGGGAATAGCCAGGGATACTGGGCGACCGTTCGCCTAGCGGTCGGATGCGCGCCATCCAGTGTCGCATCGCATACCGGGAGGGCCCGTTATCAGCGACTTGGCATCAGCCTCGCGGAGGACAGCGGCCACGCGGGATGCCACCGACGCCCCATCGATCATGCAGTTACGAATCGGCTTTATTCCAGTGGCGCATCCAGCAAGATAGACGCCCTCGCGGGTTGCGTCGTGGGGGTGACGGAACCATTCCCGGCAAAGGAAAAACCCATCCGGACCACGGCTGATTCCCAGGACGTTCGCAAGCTGTTCTATGCCTTTGCAGGGCCGCATTCCCGTGGAGAGTGAGACTAGATCGAACTCTCCTGAGAAAGGCCGGTTGATGAGCGTGTTTTCGGCCCGGACGGAGATGGATCCATCGGGAAGCTGCTTGCACATGGAGACGCGCCCGCGAATGTACTTCACCCCGCGCTCCTGTGCCAGCGAGTACATCTCTTCGAAGCCGCGGTCGTAGGTGCGGACATCCATGTAAAAGCAAGCGACAAAGGCTTCGGGGTTTCGTTCCATGACCGTGCTGGCCTGTTTTGTGCTGTAGGAACAGCAAATGCGGGAGCAGAACGGCGCTCCAATACGCCGGTTGCGCGAGCCTACGCAGAAAACGATTGCGAGCCGCTCCGCTTTCTCCCCATCGCTACGGCGCAGCAATGCCCCGCCCGTCGGCCCGCGCGGATTCAGCATCCACTCCAATTCTGACGCCGTAATGACATTGGGGTAGATTCCGTATCCATATTCCTTGAGACTGGAAGGGTCAAACGGCTCAAATCCAGTGGCCACGACCACTGCCCCCGCGTCCACAGAACTGCCATCGCTCAACTGGAGATTGAAATTCGAAAGCTCTCCAGTCATACCTGTGACCGTGGTGTTGAGGCGAATCTCAGCCAGAGGTGTCGACCTGAGGTCTCGTTCCAGCGTATCGGTGAACTCCTTACCATCATTGAACCCGTCATCATTGAAGAACGGAAAGGTCCGCGAGAGCATGGGCACGCGGCCACCCAGTCTCGGGGACTTTTCCACTAACACCGATGGTATTCCGAGCGTGCCCAGGACAATCGCTACTTGCATGCCTGCCACGCCGCCGCCGATAATGCATGCCTGCTTTGTCATATCACGTTGTCAGACAACCTCGATCTTCTCCGGGGAGAACCATTCTTTGGACTTGTCGTAGGAAATGCCAATCTTGTCGAGAAGAGGCTCGACCGGGACCGTATGCGCTTGAATCCCCACAACATCATAAGGATCCCATCCCAGAAGTAATCCAGCCAGTTCGCTGTAAGAAAGCGTGGGGATGTCGTAGGTTGTACCCGTCAGTTGCCGGACAGCCCATTGCTCTTTGTCCAGCAGAACATTGCAACCAGGGCAATTGGTGATGATCGCATCTGGCTTCCACGGGTCCATGCTTTCCAGCTTCTTCAGAACACACGCCATGGTGTAACCGCGGTTAGGGCGGATCATGCATTGCCGAAAACCCATGCCGCAGCAATGGCGTCGCTCAGGGTAATCCACGGTCTCGCCGCCCCAGGCACGGATCATCCCAGTAAGAACGTCGCAGCAGTCCGAGCCGCCAATGGCTTTTTCCGGAAAGACTTTGGCATAGTGGCATCCGACATGATCGACCACGCGCAATGGCCGGCCGGTCTTTTTTTCGACCAAGCGGTACGTCATGAATTCCGCCAGAGCATCGCGATAGCGATAAACGATGTCACTGGCATGAACCACGTGTCGGGGAATTTGCAGCCTGCGGCCGCACGCTTCCTGGAGCCACCTGTCCACACGCTCGTGCAGGTCCGGCTCATGCTCGTACATTTCCAGGCATTCCGCATGGATCGCAAAAGACGTCACACAGGACGTCGTGATGTTCTCGAAGCCCAGTTCTGCGGCTATGGACCACAGACGTGCGACGACGAGCAACGTGCTTTCCATCGACATGACGTCGCCATGAGACAAGATGCCGGTGCAGCATGTGCACTGCGAGTCGGGCCGGTCTCCGGCGGCCTTCCAGCGCAAGTCCAACAGATCATAGATTCGGCTGATGAGGACTTCTGTGCCGGGGTTAATGGCTCCCAGGATGCAGCTTGGCGTAAGGAAAAAATCGTTCTCCGGAATTTCCTTCGTCGCTATATCCGGCAGGATTGCAGGCATGACCATCAGCGTCTTCCTTCTTGTGTCTACCCCTCGGATCGCACTCGCTCGTAATACTCGTCGATCGACAGGCCTAACTTCTCGGCGTCTTCGCCTGCCTCTTCTTCCAACCGATTCCAAAGCGCCAGTGTGCCGCCCCAGGCGACGCAGGAACGCAGTTCCTCGAGGGTTTCGGGGGGAACCTTGCGTCCACCAAACTGGCCCTTGGCGTCCGGGCTCGCGCCCAGGCGGGTCATCTGCTGATCGACCTCGGAGTGGTACTTCGCATAGCGTGGGCCGAAATCCGGATGGCTCTCCCCATCCACATTTCGAAAGTAAAGGCTGCAAGCACGGTTCCAGAGGTTGCCTCCCCAGAGGTGGCGAGCGGCGTATTGCTGGCGTCCCCGAATGCTGCAGAGGTGATATCCCTTCAGTTGCGCCAAGAAACGCAACGAGGAGATCAGGCCCATCAGATTGTTTTCCCGAGAACACTTCGGCTTGCAAGAACCGCACTGGCCGCAGTACCAGAGCATTTCAGATTTGAGGAGTTCCACGATGCGCTCCTCGTTTCCGGACAGCGCGACGTCCACAATCACCCGCGGATTGTAGTCGGTGTAGTACTGGGCTGCCGGGCACAGAGAAGTACAGACTCCGCAGGCAATGCAGCTTTTGAGGGCATGCCGGGCAACAAGATGGTTTTCAAGCCACCATGTGCAGGGCTTGGTGCGTGCCATCTCGTACCATTCCTGCATCTCTACTCTCGACTTCTGCGCCCTGGCCCGGATTTCCCGGCGATCTTTTTCTCGCTCCAAGGGTGTCCCGTAGAGGTGGCGGATATTCGGGTAGGCGCTTCCCTCGCCCTCTGGATTCTCATCCCTCATCCGCTCATAAGCACTGACCAGTGCTTCGTCTGCAAGGGAGTTGCCTTCCTCCTGTGCTTCTGCCGGCAGGTGTTTCGCAACTATCGTCTGTCTGTTCGCCTCTTTTTTGCTCATGCCGCCACTTTCCTTTTCTCCAGGTGTGCGCGAGTCATATCCGCGAGCGCTTCATACTGCCGGGAGGTGAGAGCCATGGTCCGATAGACCACGTGGGCCAGTTTGGAGTGCGCGAGGCCGACGAAAAGAACGAATACGAATACCAGATGCGCGAAGTAGGTGGGATACGCCAGGTTGGCGATATCGGCATAACGGAACACCTCCACCAGCATCCCGCTGACGCTCACCAGCAGCAGATTCAGGAGCAAAGCCCAATCGGACCACGAACTCGGATCCCCATTCCGGGATGCAAGGCGCCTTTGATAGAGGAAATACACATTCCCGAGAATCATGGCCACCCCAGCCGTATTGCCGATGATCTTGAGCGGGTGCAGAGCACCAAAGGGATACGGAGAGCCCACCAGGATCAGCATCGCCGCCACTCCCGCCAGCGCAAACAAGACCAGGAAGCTGTAGAACATGGACAAATGCGCCCATCGGCTGAGCGGAAATTGCTGGCAGCCAGAAAAGCTCTTGTGGAGTAGGGTGTCGCGCATCACGGTACGCGCGGCTGGATAAAGATGCTCAAGGTCGGCCCTCCAAAGTGATTCACCGGCGAATGCCTTCCACGCCTTCGCTGCGCCGGCAATTGCGCTGATGAGTGCGAAACCCGCAGTCCCACAAAAAAAGAGGTTCAAGGTCAAGTGTGGAAGCAGGCTGGCGTAGCGCACCGGGCTGACTTGGGGCGAAAACGATCCGCCAATGGCAATCGCCGCCAGCAGCAGGAGGGTGGCCATCAAGAACAGAACGGGAAAGCCTTTCGGCTCACGGCTGAATCGGCCCAGAAAACGCGGCGTCGAATAGTGCTCCACTGCCATCTGGCGAATGCCTGCCATGATTCTGCCTGGCCGGGCATTGGCCGGGCACTGTGCCGAGCAGTCCGTGCAATTGAAGCAAAACCAGATGTTCGGGTCGGCCATCAGCCTGTCTTTTTGACCGAGCTGAAACAAGGTCAATTGACGACGGGGGAACAGGTTTCCCTTTGCTGCGAGATTGCAGCTCGCCGTACACGCCCCGCATTGCAGGCAGGACATCAAGGAAGCGCCATCGGCGCAGTAGCGGGACAGAAGTGTTGCGGTGGCCATTCGTCCGGGCACCTGCAGCAGAGAAGATTGGTCCGGAAGGACGCCTACCGTTCGGCCGTGAAATCGCCAACCGAAATCTGGGAAGACCGGCCGTTTCGTGGCAGTCCGTTTCGACCTTAGTTGGGTCGAATCACGAGGTTCCAGTTCCAACAGATTCCGATCCGAGGCCTTCTGGCTCGCGGGTTCATCGCCGTTCTCCAAGCCCCCCGACGTGAACGGGAGGACTGAAGAATCGATGGTTGTCTCCGTCTCGCCTGGCTTCATCTCATCCCCGGCCGGTTTCGCGGAGACTGATTGGGGCCGGGCTGTTCTGGCTGCGTCGTGCCCAGCTTGTGTGGAGGGCAGATCCTACCTCCAATTGCCTATTAACTAGATAGACATACAAACCGATGCAGCTTTAATGCCATTCTCCGCTCTCGCGTCATTTTCCTTTAAGTTCAGTGACTTGGCGCAATTTGCCCGAGCCCTGTGCCGGATCCAGGGTGCATTTCTTTGCAGCTTCCGAGCACAGGACTGGCTGGACAACTGACATCGGGCTGCGGCTTCACCGCGACACCGGACACTGGGGGTGCACCGGATACGCCGCCCCAAAGGCGAACCAGATACAAGTCCGCCCCTTGATGAGAGCCATCCCTAGGGGAAGCGGGTGAGCCACCGGGGTCGCGGTGGGGCCGCATCCCCATGTCCGGCGTCGGAGCGCATCGGATACCCCGCCCCTAGGTGATCTTCAGAGCGCCTTCCGGGTCGTTAGCGAAATCCAGCGGGACGAAAAACTTGATGTGGCAACTTTCGCATGTGGCCATGCTTGGAATTTTGCCGATGTACTTAGGATTACGAACCGCTGTTCCGCCATGACAGAGCAAGTTTCACGGTTGCCGTGTTTTTCGTATTTTCGGTTTAGAATTGCGACTGATGGCCTTGTCCACAAAATATCAAGAGTTCGTGAGGCACAAAGTCAGGGAACCGGGTTCACAGGACTTCGATCGTGGCGTAATACTATGGCATTACACGAATGGTGCTGGGCTGTCGGGAAGTTTAGAAACACGAACCATATTTTCCACTCAAGCCTCCTGCGTGGATGACAGCGCGGAGTGTCGTTTCTGGGTGCCAATTCTGGCGAAGATGATCGACCATACCAACCTGCGCCCGGAAGCGACCGCCAGCAAATTACGCAGCTTTGCCGCGAAGCTCAAGACTTCGCTTTTGCAGCCGCGGTGGTAAACGCCAGTTATGTCGAGATGGCGGTTTCGCAGCTACGGGGATCCGACCCAAAAGTAGCAACCGTGGTGGGATTCCCTCTGGACGTCACCTTGACCAGCGTCAAGCGACTTGAGGCGTCAGAAGCTCTCCGCTTGGGTGCCCGAGAGATTGACATGGTGTTAAATATCGGCGCGCTGAAGTCCGGCGATCGGGAACGGATCACCGCGACGCCGATGCCGCTTCCATTCAGGCCCTGGGGCCAGGCGTATGGCGCCAGGACGGCTTATCATAGAAATCGGTAACGTTGCCGTGGCTGTACCCTTGCGATCGGGTGAAATGTAAGCCACGTTTGGGTCATTCGCCAGCGCCGCCAGAAAACCGGCCTTTACCGTAAATGCAGCGGCATTAATGAGCGGCAGGTTCTCCTGTACTGAACCGCCCTTGACCACAACCTCGCTGAAGTGCTTATGTGTCGGCGGGACACTATACTGCACAATCACATTCACCCACTGCCGCGACTGGAGATTGCGCAAGTCCTTGGCAATCTTCACAGGCTGGGCGAACAGCAGGTTCGACGCCAGCAAGAGCCATCCGAAAGGCGAAGCAGCAAAGTCGTATTTTCCGGGCGACTTTGTGCATAGCGTGTGCGTTCCCCGACGAGCGGGGCACGACCTGTTCCGTGCAAGTGCATGACCCAAGCTGGCACGGACCTAACCCATTCTTAAGCAAGGACTTAGATTAAGACCACAACCTGCCATGGATGAGACACATTGTCCCAGCGTCTCGCTGAGGGCCATTTTGGCCCCTTTTCGCCTCCTTCAACGCCTTGCCTTTTCCTTTACCACTGCCCTGGATTCTGTTACCATTCGAACAAGTTTGGTATAGACCTCCCCTGCGCTCGTCGAACTGCAAACCTCAGGCCCGTGCTGTTATGGTTATCGGGAAAACTGGTCGAATTCTCTCGGGGGTTCACATGAAACGCGTACTGTTGCTCTTGGTATCCTGCCCCATCATTTTCCAGTGCACGATTGCGTCGGCCGGGGCTGGGCAGAAGAGCGTAAACAGTATCGTGCTGCAGGGCGGTGGCTTCCGTGTGGATTACACGTTTACCGGCAAGGACGGCGGAATACCCACCGCAGCTATGATCCAAGACGAAGCGGGGAACCTCTATGGGACTACATCTTCCGGCGGCAGCTCCCACCTCGGGGTAGTATTCAAGCTGGATACGGCCAACAACGAGACTGTTCTGCACACCTTCACCGGTCCAGACGGAGCGACCCCTTACGGAAGTTTAGTCCGTGACGGCTCAGGCAACCTCTATGGCACCACCTACGCCGGTGGTTCTTCCGCTCTAGGGACGGTCTTTAAGATCGATACGAGTGGCACGGAAACCTTGCTGCACAGCTTTACCGGGAATCCAGACGGGGCGAAACCTTACGCAGGCCTGGTCATGGACCCAAACTCCGGGAACCTCTATGGCACCACCGAGCGGGGCGGCACCTCCGACCTCGGAACCGTGTTTGAGGTGGATAAGAACGGCACCGAGACCGTGCTGCACAGCTTCACGGGAGGCTCGGATGGGGCCGATCCCAAGGCACGTCTGATGCTGGACGCCGACGGAAACCTCTATGGCACTACCTTCACCGGCGGATCGGGCAATGCGGGAACTGTGTTCAAGCTGGATACAACGAACACGGAATCGGTCCTGTACTCCTTCACAGGTGGCTCCGACGGTGGAAATCCGTTTGGAGGCGTGACTCAAGACGGCAACGGCGTCTTGTACGGTACGACTGAAAAGGGCGGTGCCATGCACTACGGTTGTTGCAAAGGCGTGGCGTTCTCGCTAAGTGGCGGGAGTGAGCAAGTGCTGTACACCTTCACCGGAGGCAAGGATGGGGGAAATCCTGCCTCAG
Organism: uncultured Acidobacteriota bacterium; assembly: GCA_963715675.1. GTDB lineage: Bacteria > Acidobacteriota > Terriglobia > Terriglobales > Acidobacteriaceae > DASVWZ01. The sequence continues at coordinate 3,372,893 of OY970265.1, read as the reverse complement.
ATCTGGTTCTCGACAACAATGGGGTCCTTTACGGCACGACTCTGTCTGGCGGTTTCAGCGGCCAAGGGACGGCGTTCAGCCTGACGATTGCGAAGGGCAAGGGTAAGGGCAAGAACCGGGAAAAGGTGCTGCACGGCTTCACCGGAAAGAAAGACGGAGCAGTTCCCCGTGCCGGTTTGTTGCTGAATGCCCAGGGCGTTCTCTATGGTACGGCCCAGAAGGGCGGCCGCTTCAAGCAGGGGACAGTGTTCCAAGTCAACAAATGATGACCGGGCAGTGGTGAACCTGGCACGGAGGCGTCTCCGGCATTGGTCCTTGCGGGCTGTGTAGGGTTTCCTAATGCAAACCAGCGTATTCGGCAGTCGCTTGTTGCAGTAGGGAGGCATCGGAGTCGGCATCCTTCCAGAGAACCAGGAAATCTTGGTATGCGGCTCGAGCTTTCGCTGTATCCAGAGCCAACCTGTAGGCTCTCCCTAGTTGAAGATAAGCCAGAGCACCCAGGATGCCGTTGGCTACACGGCCGCGATGGTCGATGATCTTCTGAAACTCAACTCCGGCGGCACTGCCTTTTCCTTGCATCAGATACGCCTGACCACGAAGATAAACCGGATAGAGAGTATCTAGCGTGATGGGATCCCCGCCTGCTTCGTACGGCCTGGTGATTTCCAGCGCCTCGATCGCCCTTGCTGGATCTTTCTGATTGATCTCGATTGCGGCTCGAACGCTGGGAAGCCAGTAATTGTTCAGCCAAAGGTCAGCAGGCGAGCGCTCTGCAAGCTTCCCCGCAATTGTTCGTGCGCCGGCACTGTCCCCGGCACGCACCAGCGCCAAGGCTGCAACCTCCTCTATGTCTTCTCCCGCCGAAAGGGCCGCGGTCGCCTGCCGCCGTGCCAGAGTCAAGTTCCCCAACTCTGCTTCTCGCAAAGCCGCGTGCGCCTGCCACTCGGCTGCCCTTCCTTTCGCTTGGTGGTGAAGGGCTGATTCGATCGCCCTGCGCGTGAAATCTCGCGCATTCTGCAGGTGTCCGTGATACGCCTCCGTGTCTGACTGGCTCGACAAGAGGATGTCATCGCTTCCTGGATTGCTGGTCGCGGCTGCGATCAACTTTTCCATTTCTTTGATATCGTCCCGCATGAACGCCAGCGAGTAATAAAGTTGGGGTACGTACTCGTGTTCCAACTTCCGGGCCTGCACGTTATCCAGGACGACTTGGGCCTCATTCAGACGATTCAGACTGATGTAAGTGCTGGCCAAGTCAACGTAGTTGGTAACGTCGTTCGGTTCGAGCTTGAGCGCCTCCAGATATCCGGTCACAGCTTTTTCGTACTGCCCAAGGTACCCATCGCAATAAGCCAATCTTTGGTACGGGATCCGGTCTCGCGGGTACGCCTGCTTCCACTGTTCGTAAACCTCGATTTCCTTCTCCAAGTCCCCGGTAGCCATGTTGTAATAGGAGGAATCAACGTAGAACCTTTCCCTCTCGGTCACCCGGTCCCTAAGCTCGTAAGCTTTCTTGGCAAACTCCGCGGCCAAGGCACTATCGCCGAGATTTGAATAAGTAGTCCCCAAAACGGCGTATGCCATGGCGAAATTTGGGTCTAAGGTGACGGCGCGCTTAAGCAGAGGCAGAGCTTCATTGTCCCCACGGGATCGCTTAGTTCTTAAGGCTGCACTATAGGCTTGCAGCGCCTCGAGCGACGGCGTTGTCGCCTGTTCCACAGGGATGTCATACTTCTGGATCGAGGCCAGCGATTCGCCAAGCTTATTGCGCATTTTCACGCCGGCATCATGTAGCTTAGACAGCACCTCTTCGCGGGTGCTCGCCTCCACTTGCTCTTCACCTAGCGAATCGTTGCTCTGACAATTCACGGCCTTGAGTCCTATGAGATAGTGGCTGCCTATGCTGGAAATGGACCCCAGCAACATAGCCTTGCTACCCGCACGCTGGCACAAGTCTCGGGCCAGCCCCGGAGTCAATCGCTCGTTTGCGGAGTGCCCTGAGTAACGAAGCAATTGAGTTACATTTTCATCGGAAACGATGTTGAGATACGGCGACTGCTCCAATTCGACCTGTAACCACTGCTTCAGGGTTTCATCCCATACCCCATCGCCGGTTTTGTTGGTGAAATCGGCCAACAGAACTGTGTCTTTGTCGGTCAGCCGTGGAGTTCGTTCCCCACGATAGAAATAAACCGCTGCCACGAGGATGGCTGCCACTGCCGCTAGCGCTCCCAACCAGTGTAGAGGCTTGCTCTCTCGCGTCAGGGCGCGACGCTTTTCCTCAAGGGCTTTCAAGTCTGTGAGCACTTCAGTCGCCGACTGGTAGCGCGCTCCGCGATCCTTCGACAGCGCCTTACCAATGATTCGGTCAAACGCTTGGGGCAAACCGGGATTCAATTGCAGCGGAGGCTTGGGTTGCTCCTCCAGAAGCAAGTGAAAAACTGCGGCGGTGGTTTTTCCGCTGAATGCCTGCTGCCCGGTTGCCATCTCATACAGGACGATGCCGAAACTAAACAGGTCGGTACGGGCATCGAGTTCCTCTCGACGTGCTTGCTCCGGCGACATGTAAGAAGCCGTGCCAACCGTTGATCCAGGGATGGTCAGGTGCGGGTCGAAATCCAAGGGCAATGATTTCGCCGGCGACTGTTGATCTAAGTCTGTAGCAGGGGAGACACCGGGCTCGACGTGTTGGGGTTGCAGCTTGGCAACGCCAAAATCCAGGATCTTCGCGTGTCCGCGCTGCGTGACAAAGATGTTTGTCGGCTTGATGTCGCGATGGATGATTCCTTCGGCATGGGCTGCTTCCAGCGCTTCGGCTATCTCAATGGCAAGATGCAACAGTTTGTCGATGGCTAGCGGCCGCTCGGAGATGAAATCCTTCAGAGTTTGGCCGTCCAGGTACTCCATTACCATGAATGGGCGGCCATCGTGTTCCCCTACTTCATGGATGGTGCAAATATTGGGATGGTTCAAGGCGCTGGCAGTACGAGCCTCACGGTGGAATCGACTTAGCGCATAACTATCCTCAGCAAAGTGCTCGGGCAGGAACTTCAAGGCAACAATGCGTCCCAAACGGGTGTCTTTGGCCTTGTAGATGACGCCCATTCCGCCGCTGCCGATGTGCGAGATTACCTCATAGTGGGAGATCTTGCTGCCCGCCAGATACTGATCGGCATCACGGCTCCGGTCTTGATTTTGTTCTTTGGCCAGCGCCCTGGCAACGGCCTCGAGCGCCGGAGATTCAATGAAAGTTTTCGAACGCTTGCTGTAGGCGAGCAGCGATTCGACCTCGTGCCGCAAAGCTTCATCTCCGGCGCACTCTGCCTCAAGAAACGGCCCCCACTGTTTTTCTTCCTGTTCCAGCGCGGCGTGATAAAGGCGCTCGATCTGCTCCAAGCGCTCAGACATTGTGTTCTTCTCCGCTTAGGTCGCGCATCAGCCATGCTTTTGCAAACTTCCAGTCGCGCATGACCGTTTCCTGAGAGACCTTCAGGACCTCCGCGGTTTCCTCAACGCTCAATCCGCCAAAAAAGCGCAACTCGACGACCTGGCTCTTCCGCGTATCCACCGCAGCCAAGCGGCGCAGGGCGTCGTCAATCGCCACGATGTCCGAATCGGGCTCTTCAGAGACAAACAGAGCCTCGTCCCACGCTACCTGAATCGCTCCTCCTCCGCGCTTGAGGTAGTTCCTGGAGCGGGCAAAATCGGTGAGGATACGACGCATCATGCGCGCCGAGATGGCAAAAAAATGAGCGCGATTTTGCCAGGTCACCTGCTGGCTGTCTATGAGGCGCAGGTAAACTTCGTTCACCAAAGCGGTGGTTTGCAACGTTTGCCCAGGCCGCTCTCGGCTCATGTACCTGTGCGCCAGTCGACGAAGTTCATTCTCGACCAGGGGAGCCAACTGCTCCAGAGCCCCCTCTACCCCATCACCCCACGCTCTGAGCAGTTGTGTGAGTTCCAGCTTCGTGGATCCACGGGAATCGCTCATGAGTGTGTGCTCCTGCTTGTCGCATCGAGCCAAAATATCACGGTGTCACGACTCCTTTTACCATCTCGCTAGGCCTCAACAACTCTCCTTATCTTCAGTCTCCAAGCGCCTTGGGGTAAACGCAAGGCTCGCAAGCCGCGAACTCCTTCATGCTCGAACAGTTCTCGAAAGTTTAGAAGTGAAACAGATAGCTGATCTTCACAAAGAACTGCCGACCGGTCAATGTGTCCGGAGGTCCGAACCGGCCAAGATTATAAGGAGCGAAGGATTCGTGATTAATGTTCTCGTAGTTCGAAGTGTAACCGCAAAACAGCGCCGTCCCCGGATTGAGTTGGTAGGTGACGAGAATGTCAGGCGTGATGTTCTTGTATGGATCGTCCGAGAGTAGCTGTGAATTGGCCAGCAAGGCATCGTAATCGAGTATCGCCCTTACGGAAAGCGCCCGGGAGAACTGATAGTTGACCTTGGTTCGCACCAAGTGGTTGTTGTAGACGCTATGCGCCGTCGGGCCCAGTTGAGGGACCGGGCTATCGTTGGCTAGCGTGCGCAGATTCACGAAGTAGTATGACTCGTCGATGGTGAGGCGGGGTTTGGGATGAAGCGTGAAGCCAAATCCAGCTTCCGAGGAGTTCCCTAGAAATGGCAAGACGCCGACCGCCGGTGTGTAGTTGATAGATGTACCTTGATTATAGGACGCATAGGTGGACAGCCATCCCAAGCGGTTGCTATAAGCGGATATTCCTGTTGTTCCGTGGCGAAACCACAATCCCTCGTACAGTTCATTAGAGTCGAATCGCGAGACGGTCACTCCGGTGGCACGCGCAAAATCGACCTTGAAGTCTGCGTAAGTCGACCAGTCCTGAAGTTGGTTCTTCGTGTCCCAGTCTACGGTGGTGGAGAAGGAAGGGCCAAAGCTCAAGATCTTACTGTTTTCGGGCCGCCAATAATAGGCCGCATAATGCTCCATCGAGCGGACATCCAACCGAGGCACAAAACCCACGGCAGTGCGGAAGTCTGCACCAAGCTGGGAAAACTTTGATAAGTAGCCGAAATGCTCTCCATTGTGAGCCAGTTCGGCGGAGTAGGCGCCGCCGGCGAGATTGCCATCTGTGGGATCGTGGCTGTAGCTTCGAGTTGCCTGACCACTGAATGACCAGTTGCGATTGAGCCGGGCAAAGGTATCAAACGAAAACACGCGATTCGAAATTGCGCCGAAACTATCTGAGGTCATCAAACCGCCGAACCATAGATTGTCACCAATCCTACGCTGCAAACGGAAGACACCAACCGTGGCGCGGTCGCCGTATCCCGGATCCCCCGCTTGCAGCGCTTCTCCCGGAGCACGATCGTCGGTGGCCAAGGCTCCCAGCGTCCATTGACCGATCTGCCCCGTGAGTCGAGCGCCAAATTCCGGGTCCTGGATGCGGCGGGAATAGAACAGGTTGATGGGTGTCTGGAAGTAGTTCGCGTTCTCATTGAAGAACGGGCGTTTCTCCGGGAAAAACACTTCATATCGCTGGTTGACAGTGACCTGAGGATCATCCGATTCCACCTGGCTGAAATCCGGATTGACCGTGGTGTCAAGGGTCAAGGAGTTGTGGAATACGACCTTGGAATCAAATCCAACCCGGCCTTGGGCATGCGATTGATTGTTTGTGTAAGTAGAATCGGGCTGAGTTAACTGGGTCAGCGTAGCGTATGGAATGACCTGGATGTTATGCCCGGTCGACACGTTTTCCATGCCATCGATTGTGCCCATTTGCTGCAGAAGGCCATCAATTTGGCGGCTTACATAAGGCCAGTAGGCGGTCTCGTCTTTTCGGACGATTGACCGGTTCAGTGCAATCCCCCAGGTTTGGGGAGATGCATTTCTGAATCGCACGCTGGAAAAGGGAATCGCCATCCACACCACGTACCCTTTTTCGGTTAGCCGTCCTTTCGAATACCACAATGTATCGAACTTAAAATCGGCGTCGTGGCCTTCAAGCACGCTGCCGTCCAGTTGAATCCCGAGCGGGTTAGTTCCGAAGATGTAGGCATGTTGACGGTCTAAGAATGTGTCCAGGTAAATTCGCACCTGGTCGTCGTCATCGATTTGATCCCGCTTGGACATGTGAGCCCGAATTTTGTCCGGGTCATCTTCACACACGAACACGACATAGAGATTCTTGGCATCGTAAGAGAGATAGGCTGTGGTTGCCTTGCTGACTGGGACGCCGTCAGCGGGATCGTGTTGCCGAAAATCGCTGATCTTTGCTTCAGCTTCCCGCGGGACACCGCCAAGGAAATCTTCGATGCGAGGAGGCCGGGATACACGTGGAATCCGTTCGGCGCGCACTTGCACAAATGGTATGGCAGGTTTCTTCGTCGGTGGTTGGCTCAATTGCGCGGATACCGGCAATACCACCGCTGAGAACAGGAGCGTGGTAAGGAGGTACCGGCTGCAGGTCGCGAGTCGCCGCCCAGCAAGGTTGTGCAAATCCGCCAAGTACGCGCCACCATTCATCGTCCCTAGTCCCGGACATTCTGAAAACAAATCGGGGCAGGTGTGGTGAGACGCAGACCGACCGGCCATTCGTGGGATAGCGCTCGACCATCCTGGAAACCATGGTGTTTGTTGACATTGCGTGTTAGACCGACGGCCATGCTGCAATCACGCAGCGAAAGTAGCAGAGGCAGAATGGCGAGCGTCAGAAGAGTCTCACTGGCAACCCAAGCCGATGCTCGCGCCGCTGCAATTGCCAGCGATGCAAGAACCACGGTAAACGCGAAGCCGATCCATCGATGGCGCGGCGAGATGCGCAGCCGCACCAACTGTTTCCCCTGGCCGTGTTCCTCCGCGACCATCTTCAAGCGCGCTGAACCAAGGAGGCCCCCGCGAACCTCAAGGTCCCAATCGTCAAAATCTCCGCCGCGGCGAACCACCGCGTCCTGTGCCTTCAGCGCCGCCTCAAGGTCGTGCAATCGCTGCTGAGGAGAACACCACGTCTCGCTCCAGGTAATAAGTGAACGTTCCCGCGGGATCGAAAGAGTCGCCTTATCGGTTCGTCGCCAAGGCGTTAGCCCCCATCGAAGTCTTCCTACCAGGCGGGCAACGGGCTGCAACAAATGCAGGCCAGCTACGACAATGCGACTACAAAATGCCAGCAAGCGATTCCTCGGCATATCGGGAAATCGCGCATTCAGGCTGCTCGCGATGGCATGGATCAACGGCAGGCCGAAAGCCGCCAACAGCGGAGGTCCTGCGAAAAACAGCGGTTTCCAACTCAGGCCGAGCCCAGTCAAAAGACCGAGCAACGCCACGATGAGGTGCCACTCCGGCATCAGGACCAGTCCCGACAAGGTGCCGGGCACCGGTTGATACAGGCGCTGGAACGGCGCTGTTCCCCACGGCCCGCCGTAGATCCGTCCCGCACTCCGAACCACCGTAAAGAATCCGTTGCCATAAACTCTGCCTGCCCAGGAGACGTGGCCGGCAGCATTGTATTTTTCCGGCCACTTCTGTTCCAGCAAGGCTTCAGCGCGGCCATAGCCTTTTTGCTGCTTCCAATATCTTCGGATCGAGTTGCGCCGGTGATGCCACACGACTGCCGCCGGGCTGAATCCGAGTTTTCCTCCCTTTTGTTGCAGGCTCCAGCAGATATCGACATCGTCACCGGCGGTGCGAAACCGCTCATCAAAACCACCCACGGCGAGCAAAGCTGCCTTGCGAAACGCCATGTTGCAACCTGGAATATGTTCCGCCTCACGATCGCTCAGCAGCACGTGGATGGGACCACCGGGAGAATTGGTCACGCAGTCGGCGATCCACCCGTCACCGGGTGGAGGAATGTTAGGTCCACCGACGCCTACGTAGTCACCCTGCAGAAAAGACAGCGCCAGGTATTTCAACCAGTCGGAGTCGGGGTAAGCATCATCATCCAGGTAAGCGACAATTTCGCCTTTTGCCGCGTGCAGTCCGGTGTTGCGGGCGGCGCTGAGCCCGGCATTCTTGGTGCGGATGAGGCGGTATCCGTATGCTGCGGCATCATCAGCACCGCCGTCTGTCGAACCATCGTCCACCACGATTACCTCAAAATCGGGATAATTCAGCCGTCGCAGATATTCGAAGCACTCCCACAGGGTGCGGCGGCCATTGTAGGTGCACACCACTACGGAGATCTTGGGCCACGCAACGTTGGAGGCAAACGGTGTTTCAGAGAACGAATGCTGCACCGCGGCGAGCGCGTGTTTAGGGGTGCGGTCGCGGCGGGTGAGTCCAAAATTCCAATCCTCGATTTCGCAGCCTCCCCGATGCCATTCGTCGGTCCATGAGAAAACAAATATGCCGGCAGACCCACCTTCGAATGCACTCTGTATTTGCCAAGCCAGGTTTCGAGCCTGTTCTTGCTCACCATTACGGCGGCTGTCCAACCCAATTTCAGTCATCAACAGCGGCTTATCCCCCGCCAAGCTCTGCAAGCGCGCCAAATATGCTTCGAACTTGTCCTTGGATTCGAGATACACGTTGAAGCAGAACAGATCCAGGAACGGAAGTTCCAGAAATTCCGTGGTGGGAAAGTTGACGTAGGTGCAAAGAGCGTGCGGATCCTCGGCTTTCACTACCCGATACAGTTTTGCGATGAAGCGCTCCACACGCTTTTTGCCAAGCCACCGGACAATCGCTGCCGGGATCTCATTGCCAACGACGTAGCACAGTACCGCAGGGTGGCCGGCACACCGCCGAACTCCGTTGCGCACGCTCTCTACGATGGATTCCGGCAGACCCGGTTCGTCAAGAAAGTTGACATGCTGTGCCCACGGAAGGCCCACCATCACCCTTAACCCAACCCGGGCCGCCACATCCAATAGCCATCTGGGCGGCACGCTGTACACACGGATGGCATTGATGCCGTTTTGCTTCATTAGATTGAAGTCCCAGGCCACAGCTGGGGGAGCGGGGTATTCGACGCCGTCCGCGCGAGCGGCGAATGGTCCGTAAGTAACGCCGCGAACAAGGAACTTCTGCTCGCCGGTAAACAGGAACTTGCCTCGGGCCCGGACGGGTTTCACAGCCGCTGACTGGAGCGGACTTTCGCTAACACAGATTCTCGCTTGGCCCAACCGAGGGGAACTGGAGACGCCGTCAATGTGCCCTCTATTTCCAACTTTCGTTGTGACCGGCACGATCTTGCCTCACTTCTCTTGATTTGTTTCGTTGGGGGTTTGTCGAGTCGAAGATCCGGAATGCCCCTTACTTGATATAGCGAGGACTGGGTTCCGAAACTGTCATGGACGCCGGGGAAAAGTCGTAATGTGGAAGCTGATTTCGGGGCGGACAGGTGGCAACTACCCGATTGCGCTCAACCACGATTCCAGAAAAACGAGGCGACAGACTTTCGTCCATCGCCTCCATGCCTCGGACTTCGCTCACTACTACTTGGCTTGTGCAATGAAACCGTGGTTGCTGCCGTCCGACGGTGTATACCGTCCTACGATCTGCAACGCACCGTTGAGTCCGTCTGCACGAGTACTGCAAGGACTCGTGCCGCAATCATTCTTCTCCTGAAATGGATAGTACTTTCCTTTGTGGAGAAGCACGCCCTTTCCCAAGCTGTTGGAATCGAAATACGTACCGACGATGTCGCCCTTATTGCTGACTGCGTGGATAACCGTCCCGAGGGTTCCTGCGCCGGAATAAGAGAACGGCGTGTACGTCTTGCCGTTGTTTTTCGTGGTGAAAGAAATATAGTTCCCGCTGGAGTCGAGTCCATAAACGGCAATCACCCCGGAATTGTTGATGGACCATGCGACGGAATAACTCGCAGAGCCCGGCACATCAAGCGTCGTGTACTTTTTGCCGCTCAACGCGAATCCATGTGTCACGCCGGCAGAGTCCACATACGAGCCCACCACGACTCCCTTGTCATTGATCCCATTCGCTTCGGTTGAGGTCGCACCCGGCGGCGAAATGGTTGTGAACTTCTTATTAGCATACGTAAAAGCAATCGTTGGACTGTTGCACCAACCGGCAAGCCCTTGGGCCGAATTGATACCGTAGAACGAGATCAGGGAAGTGCAATTTGGGTTGTCGACCGTGGTCAGAGTCTTTCCCTTAAGGATCATTCCGTGCTGCACACCCGCGCTGTCGATGTAATCGCCGGTGATGGCGCCATTGTCGTTGATCGCGTAACTATCGGTCTCTGTCGCCCCGGGGGCAACGACATCTTTGTAGGTGAACTTTCCCTTGAATGCGGGGTCGGCTGCGAACGCACTCATCGAGAGAAAGGTAACTGCCAACATCAGTAAACCTAAAAGGAACTGTCTGTTTCTCATTAGACTACCCTCCTGGAGAACTCGTTTTTCTTCTGTGTATTCAGCTTTTAGTGATTTGGTTCCTGGGCGATTCCCTATCAATTCTTCCGGAGCGCCCCTTACTTGAGATAGCGGGAATGAGCTTCTGAAACTGTCATGCCTGCGAAAAAAACCTTCTGGAGATACGTGCGGACGAACAAATGGAGACGAAAGTCTCCATCCGCCTGCAACCTCCTCACGGGCTTTGCCATGCGTGCCCTGTGCCTGAGGAGTTATCCGGCTGGCATGACAGTTTCACAGCCCCATTTCCCGCTATATCAAGTGAGGCAGTCGAGGACCCGCGGCCAGTGTGAGGAAGGTCTTCGGGTACCAGGCAAGGTCTCCTGGGTGCAGGAAACATTTCGCAATGACTACAAATGAACCGGGATTGTCAGCGATGGAAGCTCGGGTGCCCCTTCAGCCGGACATCCAGAGCCTGGCCTTGGGTCTGGGCTCGGTTCTTGCCTCGCAGAATGCTAGTGAGCTGACAAATCTTGACCGGGAACGCAATGCCTACTCGAGTGGTTCTTTCAGTGAGATTGTGACTTGCCAATTCGCCGATGGACGCGCATTGCGGCTCTTTTTCAAGTATGCACAATTCCCCTTCGGAGCCGACTACCATGATGCGTCGCACGAGCCCTTCGAGGTAATGCCCTGGAGCAACGTACCCTACGAAGCTGAAGTTTATCGGCAGGTGCTCGAACCCTTGCGGCTTTCCACCCCAAAGTTCTATGGCACTTATAACGAGCCAGACACGGGTAGGTTGTGGCTCGTCTTGGAGCATCTTGAGAACGCCATCCCGTTGGACGAACTAGCCGATACCCATATGTGCCTAGCATCCAGCTGGCTGGGGCGATTCCATGCGGCGGCCGAACCCCTCGCGACCACTACTTCCCCGCCCTTTCTCAAGAAAATCGATACGGAATATTACCTGGCTTTTGCACGCCGTGCGCTCTCTGCAAAATGGCTCGACCCTTCATTTTGGTGGCTGCCGGATCTTTGCTGGCGGTTCCGCTATATCGTCGCGTCCACTTTGACTCCGCGTCCGACCATCGTTCACGGTGATTACTATCGAAACAACATCCTCTTGTCCGACGGAAATATTCATCCCGTCGATTGGGAGCAAGCAGCAATCGGCCTCGGCGAACTCGATCTGGCGTGTCTTACGTTTCGATGGCCCGCAGAGATTGCTCAGCAATGCGAGATCGAATACCAGAAGAGTCGCTGGCCACAAGGCGCGCCTGCTGATTTTGAGGTCGTTCTAAACGCGGCGCGGCTTGTGCTGTACCTCGACGAAATGAGGAATTTGCCGAATTGGCCCGACCGCAATGACCGTCTGGTTTTCGGCGAGGAGATGCGCTCTCTGGGCGAACATTTGAAACTGATCTAAGGCCCATAACAGTCACAGATGAACAAGTTGCGGCGCATTACCGGTGGATTACACAGATATTTTCGGACGGACATCTACGCCCGCCTGTTCCCGTACGTCCGGGCCTACAAGTGGATCATGGCCGTGACTGTGGGCTTGGAACTGGCACAGTCCGGCCTTGCCCTGCTGGACCCGTGGCCCCTGAAAGTGCTAATCGACAACGGTTTGAGCGGCAGGCCGTTGCCACCCTGGTTGGGGCGCATACTTTCAATGCCCTTCGCAAAACCACGGGTAGCAATCATTTTGGCTACGGTTGTTGCCGGACTTATACTGCGCCTGCTTTCCGGCGTACTGGAGATTGGGATTCAGTATGTAAAGACGCGGATCAATACCGGCATGAACCTAAGATTCGCGGCCGACTTGTTCAACCATCTCCTCCGTTTGTCTTTCAAATACCACGACCAAACCACCGTCGGCGATTCGATCTATCGAATCAACAGCGACACTGGGTTCGTGAGCACGATGATCTGGAGCAATTTTCGCCACCTCCTCACCGCGCTCGTGACCTTCGTTGGCATGCTGTGGATTGTTGTCAGGCTGGACTGGCAGGTAGCCCTACTCGCACTCGGAGTTGTGCCTCTACAGTACATTTCGGTAGGTCTCTATGGCCGCTTGTTTAATGAAAAAGCCAGGCGCATAAAAGTCATGGAGAGCAAAGCGCAGAGCTTTATGCAGGAAGCGCTCTCCTGCTTGCGTGTGGTGAAAGCGTTCGGACAGGAAGACCGGGAGCATCAACGCGCGGTTGGTCAACGCTGGCAAGCGGTACGGGCCCGGATTCACCTGGACCTGCAGGAGAGTGTCTTCTCGTTCGTCTTGCGGTTTCTTTCCCGAATCGACCGCAGCGCGGTGTTGTTGCTCTGCGCCTACCATGTGTTCCAAGGGCGCCTTACCATCGGAGCCCTGCTGGTCATCATGACGTACGTGGGCCAACTTCAGGACCCCATCGATGCGATCGGCGACGTGCTCACCGATATGCAGGACTCGCTGGTGAGTGCGGAACGAGTGTTTGAAGTCCTCGATATCGAGCCCGACATCAGGGACCGCTCCGGAGCCAAGTCGCTCGAGCGGGTCAGCGGCACGGTTGTCTTTGAGGACGTCAGTTTCGGGTATGACCCAGCACGGCAGGTGGTGCACCACCTCGATTTTAAGGCGCGCGCCGGCGAGGTTGTAGCCTTGGTTGGGCCTACCGGCGCCGGAAAGACAACCATTGCCAGCTTGATCATGCGCTTCTACGATCCGGCCTCAGGCCGAGTGACCCTTGACGGCGTGGACTTGCGCGACCTCACCATGCAAACCCTTCGCGACAATGTGGCTCTTGTACTGCAGGAATCAGTGCTTTTCTCGGGCACGATCCGGGACAACATCGGCTATGGACGACCAGATGCGTCGCTTGAGGAGATCACAGTAGCCGCGAGATCGGCGAACGCTCACGATTTTATTTCTATGTTGCCCGATGGGTACGACAGCCAAGTCGGAGAACGTGGCGTACGGTTGTCGGGAGGAGAGCGGCAGAGAATCGCGGTGGCGCGGGCCTTTCTCAAGAATGCGCCCGTGCTCATCCTGGATGAGCCAACGTCATCCCTTGACTCGCGTACGGAGTCGGTGATCCTGGACGTGCTCGATCGCCTGATGGCAGGTCGAACAACCTTCATTATCGCGCATCGTCTATCCACGATTCGCTATGCCGATCAGATTGTGGTGCTGGAGAAGGGCTGCATTGTCGAAAACGGCGTGCATGACGAACTTCTGCTGGGTAATGGGCTTTACTCCCAACTTCATCGAATTCAGAACGGTGCCCTGCGCGAGCGTAAGTTTCGAGAACTCATAAGAGAGGAATCCTTATGAGAATCTGCCTGGTCTCTCAGGAATATCCTCCCGACACAGCGCGGGGTGGAATCGGGACTCAAACCTGGAACAAGGCGCATGCGCTGGCTCGACTGGGGCATAGCGTTCACGTGTTGTCCTGTGCCGCCCGGTCTGGCCCCGATGTCACTACCGTTAATGAAGGCGGGGTTACGCTTCACCGCATGCAGCCCCCTGGGCAGGAGGACGGCAGGGACGTCCCGATCTACAACGCCGCGACTTACTCGGTTGGCTACACCTGGAACGTTCTTCGGCAGCTGCATCGTCTGACGCATACGACCAACTTCGATGTGATTGATTTTCCGGAATACGGAGCCGAAGGCTTTGCCTACCAGTTGGACCGGACTCCCTGGAATTGGGTACCGGTCGTCGTACAGCTGCATGCGCCGCTGGCAATGCTCGCCGAATATCTGCACTGGCCTGCCAAGGACAGTGACCTGTACCGAGTGGGGACGTTTATGGAGGGGATATCGATCGAGCGGGCCGACAGCTTAATGGCGTGTAGCGCAAACATCGCCGACTTTACTGCTGCCTTTTATGGCATCGCTCGCGAACGCGTCGACGTTGTGCATTGTGGAGTCGATGCGGAAACGTTTCGGCCTGGCGATGGCCAGGAGCGAGCCGAGGACCGGCCCACGGTGCTGTTCGTGGGGAATATCGCCAATAACAAGGGAATCAATGAGGTCTGCAGGGCGGTCTTGAAGCTCCGCCCCACCTACCCGGACATCCGCCTGCAGATATTGGGCACTGGAGACAGTGACGCAGAGGAAGACTTGCGGCGCTGGGTTCGCGCCGCGGAGATGGAACGCAATGTCGAGTTTCACGGGTTCGTCCATCGTGACCGGTTGCCGGAGTTTTACCGTCGCGCCAATGTGTTCTGTTCGCCCGCCCATCATGAAGGGGGCGTGGCCAATGTCTACCTCGAGGCCATGGCATGTGGTTGTCCAGTCGTGGCGAGCGTTGCAGGTGGAGCGCCTGAGGCCGTAATCGATGGCGAAACCGGATTTCTGGTACCACCCCGTGACGGCAGCTCTGTAAGTGAAGCACTGAATCGGATCTTGGGCAACGCCTCTTTAGCAAGACAAATGGGGGTGGCCGCCCGGAAGCGGATCGAACAATACTTCGCTATGGACAAATATGTTCTCCGGGTACTCAGAAACTATCAGAAGGCGATCGAGAGTTCCCACAAGAAATTGGATTCGCTAAAAGCCGCAGAACCAGAAAATGTGGCGTGTGCATCATGAGGCAGGGCAGGTATTTCCGCATTCCCGAAAACCCCGCGGATGTCGAGCGATTGTGGGGCACAGCTGAGACTCTCACTGCGGCCAGCTTGCCCTCCTGGCTTGATACCGGGGATGCGCGCAGTTATCGGTCGCTGAGGCCGACCTCGATTGCTCCTCCAGTTAGAGAACAAGATCTCTGGCAGTCTGAGAAGAGCGCACTCGAAGTCGCCGGATTCGTGATTGATCGGGACCCGCGGGAACCTGCCATTCATCGGGTCTACATCCCGGCGCCGAGCGAGGACATCTGGTCGATTGGCATCTACACGGGCCAATCACCCTTCGATCTAAGTGCTCCTCAGCGAGCGCATAATCCCGTTCTTGCCAGGGAGCACGTCACCGATGTACCGGCGAACTTCGTCGCGGACCCCTTCATGGTTAGCACCAATGACGGCTGGTACCTGTTCTTTGAAGTGATGAACTGGCAGAGTGGCAAAGGCGAGATCGGGCTTGCGACAAGCAAAGATGGTTTCGTCTGGACGTATCAACAAATCGTGCTGTCGGAGTCATTCCACTTGTCCTATCCCTACGTCTTCGAATGGATGGGGGAATACTACATGATCCCGGAGAGTTTTCAGGCGGGAGCTGTTCGACTTTACAAGGCCCGGAGTTTTCCGACGCAATGGTCGTTCGTCGGATCACTCCTGGAAGGGCCGTACCTGGTGGACCCGTCTGTTTTTCGATATGGCGATAAGTGGTGGCTGTACGTGGAGACCAACCCGGAGGTGAAACACGATTGCCTGCGGCTGTACTTTGCAGACGACCTCGCCGGCCCATGGATCGAACATCCAGGAAGTCCGATTGTCCCGCATGATGCACGAATCGCCCGGCCGGGAGGCAGGGTCCTAGTAATTGGGACTGAGATATTTCGGTTTGCCCAGGATTGTTCGGCAGCTTACGGATCAGCAGTTCGCACTCTCAAAATTACGCAACTCGACACCCAACACTATGCTGAAGAGCGTTTTGATGCTACCCCAGTATTGATGGCTAGCGGCAGGGGCTGGAATGCAGATGGCATGCACCACCTCGACGCACATCGCATGCCGGACGGCAGTTGGATTGCCAGCGTTGACGGACGACGAACACCGAAACTCTGATGCATTGAGACCTCGACATTATGAAAATTGGCTTTCTTTGCTCCGATATCGACATCCCGCTCTTTGGCAACGAGGGATGCTCAATCCATGTCCGCGATTTCACCGATGCACTCGTGGATATAGGCCACGATGTCTTTATCGTATGTCCCTCGCTCGGAGAGAACACCGACGTAGAGATTAAGTCGAGACTTTACCATCTTCAGCCCCGGGGCTTGGATGCACTGGGTTGGAGCTTGATCGAGGAAGAGCCTGTCATTCAGAACCACCAATTGGAGCGCGATCTGAGGTCAACCGCCTACAACTTCTGGCTGCAGTCTGAGGGCTCCTCGATTCTTGAGTGTGAGAAACCGGATCTGCTGTACGAACGTTATTCTCTCTTCGGTTGGGGAGGGATCCGACTGGCGCGGCGACTTGGAATTCCTCTCATGCTCGAAGTAAATGATCCGCTTTGTCGCGAGCAGACAGGCTACGAAAAGTTTACGTTGACAACAACGGCTGAACGAATGGAGCGCGAGATCATTTGCGGGGCAGATACTGTAATTGCAATTTCGACGTGGATCAAGAACTGGGTCGTATCGCTCGGAGTGGATGAGCGGAATGTGCATGTCGTCCCGAATGGCGTGTCTTTAAAGTTGTTCGCAGACAAAACAAATGGTGAGACTGTTCGGCATCGTTACAACCTAGGGGAAGAACGACTGATAGGCTTTGTTGGCAGCTTCCAGCGTTGGCACGATGTTGAAGGACTGCTCCGCGCCTTTTCCAAGCTTTATGAAGACGATCACAATCTTCGATTGCTGTTGGTGGGAGACGGCGACCAGCGGGAGGTGTTGGAAGACACTAGCCAGCAACTGGGATTGGGGTCAGCGGTAATCTTCACCGGGAACATTCCGCACGACTCAGTTCCAGAGTACATTGCAGCCATGGACGTCGCCGTGGCGCCGTACAACTGGAAGGAAGATTTCTACGGCTCGCCACTCAAGCTGTTCGAATACATGGCAGCGGGAAAGCCTACCGTAGCCGCCGCTATCGGCCAGATTGAAGAGGTGATTGAGCACAGAAAGACAGGCTGGCTCTACCCGTCTGGCGATCACGAGCAGATGGCTCAAGGACTTGCAAATCTGCTTTACCTTCCGCAGTTGTCGTCGACCATAAGCGATGCCGCCAGGGAGAAGATCTTGAGGCACTACACTTGGAAGGCGATTGCAACAAGGGTCACTGACTTTGCCGGTACGCTAGTCAAGGAGAAGATCGCACGTAAGAATCTGGCGAAAGGACGATAAGTCGATTTCCTTGTGGGAACAAAAACATCTCGGCCGCATGAGTAGACCAATCGATTCTCTGATGATGCGAACTCTTCAAGACGATAGGGAGGAAGGAAATGCCCCAGTCACCGCTCGCGCTGCCCTTGATGCTGCGCTAGCCGAGACCGCACGCGTGGATGCCCCAGCCGCATCCCTCCAAGTACCGAACGAGTGGGCGCTTCCAATGGACGAACAGCAATTCCTCGCCAATCTCGTCACCCATCTGAAACCCCAGCATATTCTGGAGTTTGGATCAGGGATCTCAACTCAAGTATTCGCTCGCGCCGCCGCACTATTAGAGACGCCTTGCTGCATAACCTCTGTTGAACATGATCCTGACTTTCGTCAGACCACGGTTTGCGGATTAGAAAATCCGCGAAGGGATGGTTGCCGAATCGCCGTGCAATTTGCTCCGCTGGTTCTAAGAGAATGTGGAGGAATGTTGCTTCCGGTTTACCGTTTGCGACCCCACCGTTTTGCTTCAAGTCGCCCGGCTGACTTGATCCTGATTGATGGCCCTCCTGCGGCACTGGGGGGACGCGAAGGAACGCTTTATCAAGTCCTGGATTTCACTCGTCCCGGAACGCTAGTGGTGGTTGACGACGCTAACCGTGCGGAAGAGCGCGCGGTGCTCTCCCGATGGCAGGATAATCTCGGCAGGGCAATCGAAGTGACTTTCTTGCCTGAATTCTCCCATGGGATGGCTGCCATCCTCCTGCGAGAGCGCATCGCGACTGCCGAGCTATGGGATCATCGCGTCCAGCTCTGCAAGCAAGACCTTCAGGATCTGATCGCGCCGGGCGATGCGATTATTCTTGTCGACCAGAACTGCGTGGCCGATAAGCTCGGTCGAAATGGCGACACCATTCCATTCCTGGAGCGCGACGGCCAATACTTCGGGCCTCCGGCCGATGACGCTACCGCGATTCGCGAAGTCGAGCGCTTACGGGACTCAAGGGCAGCCTTCATAGCTTTTGTATGGCCGGCTTTCTGGTGGCTGGAACACTACTCGGGACTTCGCGATCATCTGCGTTCACGCTATGACTGTGTGCTTCAGAACGATCGGATGGTCGTTTTTGATCTACGCGTATGAGCAAGAAATTGAGAATCGTGATTCTTGGGATGATGGGGCGTTGCCCGTTTGGAGGCCAGACTTGGCTCTACCTGAACTGGTTGCGCGGTTTCCAGAGCCTCGGCCACGAGGTTTGGTATGTGGAAGATGATTCAGTGTGGCCCTACGATCCCCAGCAGAATACGGTCACGGATGATTGTGCGTATGCGGTCAACCACGTCGCCACTTGTATGGAGCAGATTGGCTTACGCTACCAATGGGCGTTTCGATTAGCCGATCGAGAGAATGCATGCTTTGGAATGTCGGAGCTGACCCTGGATGCGCTTTACCGTTCTTGTGATGTGTTGCTCAACGTGGTGGGTGCGACGGACCTTCGTGAAGAACATCTTCGCGCGCCGCTGCGGGTCTATGTCGAGTGTGATCCGGTAAGCGCTGAGTTGCAGTTGGCCAATGGCGACGAGCACACTCGCAGAGAGTTCGCTAAGTATCATCACATCGTTTCCTACGGCGAGAATTATGGCGCCATCGACTGCGCCGTTCCATTGAACGGAATCAAGTATGGCAAGACCCGCCAACCTGTGGATGTGGACCTCTGGCCCATGACTTATGACCCGGAAGCACATTTCTTCACCACGATTGGAAACTATCGTCAAAACGGCAACGACATTGCTTACAACGGCGACGTTTATCGCTGGAGCAAGCACTATGAATGGGAGAAGTTTGTGGGATTGGCGCAGCGCACGCCACAGCAGTTCGAACTAGCCATGATGCACTGCGAAGCAGAGGATCGCCAACGTTTGCAGGCTCACGGCTGGAACATAGTCTCTCCCTTGCCTATGTCCCTGGATGTGTTTGGCGCCTATCCAGAATACTTCCGCCGATCGCGAGGGGAGTTCACGGTGGCAAAAGACCAGAATGTGCGACTCCGGAGCGGATGGTTCAGCGAGCGCGACGCGTGTTACCTGGCCAGCGGCAAGCCCGTTGTGGCGCAGGATACCGGCTTTAGCAACATCTTACCCACTGGCCAGGGCCTCTTCGGGGTTACCACGATTGAGCAGGCTCTGGCGGCCATCCAAGCCATCAATGCTGACTATCGACGACATTGCGAGTCGGCCCGAGCGATCGCAGAAGAGTATTTCGCAGCCCCGAAAGTGGCCGCGAACCTGCTCCAGGATCTGGGGTTCTAGACCATGGATGGCTGCAGACAGCTGATCGTCAACGCCGATGACTTCGGCCAAAGTCCCGGTACGAACCGTGGCATCATCGAGGCGCACGAGCACGGCATCGTAACCAGCGCCAGCCTTATGGTGCGTTGGCCTGGCGCTGTCCAGGCTGCCACCTATGCTCAGGCCCATCCCAAACTGAGTGTCGGCCTGCACCTCGATCTGGGCGAGTGGACGTATCGACGGGGCGAATGGGTTCGGCTCTACCAGTTGGTTAACGAAGACGACGCGGTGGCGGTGGCTAAAGAAGTGGAGGCACAGATCGTCACCTTTCGTTGCCTAATGGGGATAGATCCCACTCACATCGATTCCCATCAACACTCGCATCGGAAGGAACCTGCGTGCTCAATTGTACTGGGGATGGCGAAAAAGCTTTCCATTCCGGTGCGGAGCTTCAGCGCAGAAATCCGCTATTGCGGTGATTTCTACGGGCAAACGGATGAAGGTCTTTCGTACCCGAAGGGCATCAGCGTTAACAATTTACTCCGAATCCTCAAGAACCTTCCATCCGGTTGTACCGAACTTGGCTGCCATCCTGGTTACGGCGCCGATCTGGACACCATGTACAAGGCCGAACGCGAGCGAGAGATCAAGACCCTGTGCGATCCCCGAGTCATCCGGGCCGTGGCCGACATGAACATTGAACTCGCCAGCTTCGATCTCAGGTGACTCCCGCAAGTTGCCGAGATGCGGAAGCAGGCCGGTCCCGCCATCGGGATTGGTGCTAATAAGTCTTAGTGCTGTATCTGAAGCGCCCACAGTGAAGAGCCGGGTGTGGAGACGCTGCGTAGGGGCGCTTCAGATACAGCGACTTGAAGGAAGCCGCCCTGGGGGACTGTGGGATTTGTATCTCGATGAGCCGGTCTTGATCGTTTGCGAGTGTGCCGTTGCTGTGAGAGCGCTTGGGTTTCAGGAGCGAGTCGCAGAGAGAACGGTCATGGGGCGGTGCAGCGGAGAGTCTGGAGCGCACAATCATACTGCATTCTGAGGAATGCGAGACACAGAACCGGTGTGCGCGCCGAAGCACGAGCGAGATTCGAGGCTGGAGATGTGGATTCATGCTGCACACCGGCTGAGAAAAGGCGGAGATCGGAGGAGGAGTTGCGTGGCGGAGAGGCGCTCGACAACTTGCAGGGTTCCGCCGCACAGCGGACATTGCCACAGCGAGTGAATGGGTAGCGCGGCCGGCAAGGCAGCAGCAACTGCTGGCTGATCGGATCGCTGGAGCAAGCGGAAACAAAGCGGAAGAAGTTCTGCTCGCCTCCGGTTAGCGAGGAAGCCGAAGTTGCGGATGCGCATAAAGCCGCGCGGCAGCAGGTGCAGGAGGAAGCGGCGCAGGAACTCATCGACAGTCAGAGTCACCATCCTCTTCTTGTTGCCGTGAGCGGAGTCGCGCCAGCGAATGGTTACGTTGCTTTCGGAGAGAGCAACCAGCCTGCTGTTGGAAATGGCAACGCGGTGGGTGTAGGCGCCGAGATAGCGCAGCACGTGTTCTGGCCCTCCGAAAGGCCGCTTGGCGTATACGACCCAGTCGTGACGGAACAGTACCGGCAGCCACGAGGCGAAAGCGCGCGGCTCCGCAAGCGGCGAGAGATGTCCGTGGAACTGGAGTGCGCCGGCATGAAAGGCGGTCTTGAGTCCGGCGACAAACTTGCCGCGGAAGACACGGCCGAGCACTTTGACGGGAAGGAAGAAGGATCGGCGCGAGGAGATCCAGCGGGAGTGGTCCGGAGCAAAGCCGCCATGCGGCCAGCACGCAGTGAAGAGGATACTGCAATCGCTGGTCCCGAGTGTGGAGCACGCTGAAGAAACCGATCTCGGCTCCCAGGTGGCGTAGGCCCAGAACGCTCTCCCGAGCGAACAACTTGAAATGCCAACATCATGTCCCAAAATTACGTTCCGGGACGGCGGGTTAGACCCTTATGCTACTTCCTTTCAATGAGTTGGCAGTAGTGCGATGCGGTTAATGTCCTGCGCCACCGGGAGAACCTTAAGGGGCCAAGGCCGAGGCAATTTTCAGCAACGATAAGTCGTTGAGGAATAAGGGTGTCATACCGCCAGTCGTCGCCCCGTCGCCACCGAGGCTCCCGGGGTGTCTAGTCGGTGGCTTCGCTTGGCCACCCCACGAGGCTTGTTGTAGAGAACGAAAAACGCCGGCGCCAGCGGAGCTGGCGCCGGCGGGCGGCGCGCGCCTCTCGCGGACCGGTGAAGATGCGAAAAAACAACGGACCTGAAGCCAAGTTCCAAGGACAATGCGAGCTCACGCGTTCGCCGGGACAGTCACGCGGACTGATCCGCCAGACCAAGCGGGCCAGCCGACGCCGGGTTCCCAGCAAACCCACGGTCATCTTTTGTCTCCTGCTCCTGGGTACCGTGGTTCAGGAGCGGCTCGTTCTTTGATTGACCGAATTCCCTAGCAATTCACTATCCTTATCTCAGCATCAAGAGCGGTGGGAACGAGCTTCCCACCCCGCAACCGTCGAGTTTACGGTGCGATCAGCGTTTGCACGCTGGATGCGGTAGACCAAGGAGGTCTACAAATTGAAACCACTTACAGTCCCGAATGTATTGGTACGCAATCAGGCACGGGGTTTCTTTTCTGTCTGGTCAACAAACATGTCCAGCAAGGGATCATTGATAACGCGTGCCCGAACGTTGGCGGGAAGGATTAGGATGCACCAATTTGAATCACCTTTCTAAGCGCGAGCTAAACGCACTACTAGAGGCAGCGAAAGCGAACCGTCGTGATTACTTGATGATTCACACCGCTTGCATACACGGTCTGCGATCCGAGGTCGTCGGGCTGACGACCACGAACGTACGCGACGGCTTCCTGATTCTACAGAGGCTCAAGGGGAGTCTGAAGACCGTGCAGCCCGCGTCCCCAGTCCTGATCGATTTTGTGTTCACGCTTGAGCCCGGTGAGAAGATTTTTCCCCTTAGTCGGCGGCAGTTTCAACGGGTCGTGCACAAGTACGGCCGGCTGTCGGGCATCCCCGATCATAAATGTCATCCGCACGTACTCAAGCACTCGATTGCCATGCATACGATCAGGCAAGCCGGCATCGAGAACGTGCGGCAGTACCTGGGGCATCGGAGCCTGGCGAGTACAGGTGCATATCTAAAGGTGTCAGACGAAGCAGCCAGCCGGGCAGTGGCATTGGCCTTGGCCGGGTCGGTACCATAAAGACTGTCCACGTCTTTGTCGTACGCCATGAGGAGTGCGGTACAGGACGCGGGTTGGCGTGGTTCACTTCCCACAAGCAACCGACTGAGCTTCGTTCAGATAGGAACGGAAGGAACTTGGAGTGAGCGCTCCAACCAAAGCGGTAGCATCGCAATCAGCGAGGGGACAAACTGTCAGCTTTCTCTTGAAGCTCCGCCCAGCGTGCATAGAGCGTGTCCAGATCTTTTTGGGCCGCCTCCATTTCAGCGTGAGCGGCAACGAGCCTGGGTCCGTCGCTGGCAATCGCAGGGTCTTCCAACGCAGCACGTTTGCTTTGTAGCCTCTGCTCGGCGTCCGTAATACGCTGCTCAATACTGGCATATTCGCGTGCTTCGAGGTATGAGAACTTCTTTTGTGCTTGCACCGGCGGGGCAGAGGAAACGGGAATAGGCCGCGATGAGGGTTCGGTCTGGTTCCAGGCGCGCTTGCGTTCCGCCTGCCAAGTTTCCCATTGCCCGTAGTCCGCAAAGCTTCCCGCACCGCCTTGACCATCGAGGCCAAGTACGATGCTAGACACGCGATCCAAGAGGTAGCGGTCATGTGTGACTAGGACGAGAGAACCGCGGAATTCGAGCAGGCTCTCTTCGAGGATTTCCAGGGTGGGGATGTCGAGGTCGTTGGTGGGCTCATCCAGCAGAAGAATGTCAGCAGGCTGCAGCATGAGCTGAGCAATCAGCACACGGGCGCGTTCGCCTCCGGAAAGCCGCTCGACGGGTTGGTCGAGTTGTTCGCCGCTGAACAGGAATTTGGCGGCCCAGGATGCGACGTGAATGACGCGATCCTGATAGACAACTGAGTCCCCTTCGGGAGCGAGCGCGCGGCGCAGGTTCAGGCTCAGATCGAGCCCGCGGCTCTGGTCGAAATACACAGTGCGCAGCCAGTCAGCGCGCCGAATTTCGCCCCGCGTGGGAGCCACTTCGCCCCGCAGCATGCGCAAAAGGGTCGTCTTGCCGCTGCCGTTGGGCCCGACCACGCCGACCCGCATCCCAGCGGAGACGATAAAGTTCAATCCTTCGAACAATGTACGATTCCCAATTTCGCAAGTGACATCCTGCAGCTCGATCAGTCGCTTGGTCTTTCGGTCCGTTGCTGCGAAATCAATTTGGGCGGTGGCGCTGCGGGTTCTGGCATTCAAGCCGGCAAGTTCGCCTATTAGCTTGCCGGCCTTATCGATGCGGGCCTTGGATTTTCGGGTACGCGCTTTTGCGCCTCGTCGAAGCCACTCAATCTCGGAGTGAACCAGGTTTTCCAGAGCTTCCTGACGCTTCGATTGAGCATGGAGGAATTCTTCTTTCTTTTCCAAGAAGTCGGTGTAGCTTCCGTGCACGCGCAGCAAACCCTCGGGGTATACCCGGTTGAGCTCCGCCATGTCGGTTGCAACATTCTCGAGAAAGTAGCGGTCGTGGCTTACGATCACGCAGGCAAACGGCGCCTGCTGCAACAGATCTTCGAGCCACTCAATTCCGGCGAGGTCCAGATGATTGGTAGGCTCATCGAGCAGCAAGACATCGGGCGCCTGAACCAGAGCCTCGACGATGGCCAGCCGTTTCTGCCAGCCTCCGGATAATGAGGCGGCCTCCACTTCGAGGTCCTCAAAACCCGCCCGGCCTAAAGTCTCTGCAAAGTGGGTGCCGCGCTCGGCGTCGGCTGTTACCGAGCGTTGCATCGCCCTCTTGACGACAGTCCGGACGCTCGCTCCGGCGACGAACCTCGAGTCCTGTTCCACGTAACTGAGTTGCAGGCGCTTTCGTACCGCCAGGTCGCCGCTGTCTGGCTGTTCCGTTCCCACCAGAATCCGCAGCAGTGTGGATTTTCCGGAGCCGTTTGGACCGATCAGGCCAATTCGGTCGGCCTCCGAAACTGTGAAAGAGACATTCTCGAAAAGTGGCTTCGCTCCGAACGCTTTTGAGATTTCTTGTGCGTTAATGATCGGCGGCAACGGCTGTGGTCCCCCAGCACTTTTGAGGTTATCAAGAAACCCAGACCGGTGCCTGAGTCTGCGGAGGCACTTGATAAGCGTCCGGCGCCAACTATGGAACAGCATCCCTACCGAGTCGCGCACCGATCAGATTTTCTCGGTGACCCCGGATCTGAAGTATTATGCCTACCCGTTTCCCCGGTACCCGTCGGTTCTGTATACCG
This sequence comes from uncultured Acidobacteriota bacterium, assembly GCA_963715675.1. Classification (GTDB taxonomy): domain Bacteria; phylum Acidobacteriota; class Terriglobia; order Terriglobales; family Acidobacteriaceae; genus DASVWZ01. Next base: position 3,347,936 of record OY970265.1, on the reverse strand, counting down.
TGGAGAACCTGCATTGAAAGGGAACGCAGTGAAGAGGAGTGCGGCAATCCAAGCCTAGGGGTGGCAGGCTACTGGGATCGCCCCCAATGAACGCAATCCCGTCACGGAGCGTCTTGCCGCTGCGGGTCGTCTCATTCAGGTTTTCTTCGCGCAACTCACCGGAGATCGCCCGACTCCCCTGCAAACCACCTTCCTCATTCTGAAAAATCAGGACCTCCAGGGTATGGCGCAATGCGACGTGGCCCTCGGCCAAAGCCTGTGCCACTTCGATCGCACCCAAGGAACCAACGATGCCGTCATAGTTGCCGCCTTGCGGCACCGAATCGACATGCGATCCGATAACCAGCACCGGCAATCGCGGATCACTGCCCACCCGCCGGCCCGATATATTGCCGGCCGCGTCGATATTCAACGTAAGCCCCGCGGCCCGCATCAAGCCCATCACATATTCTCTGCCCTGGCGGTCGGCATCCGTGTAGGCCACACGGCTGTAACCTCCCGCTGGATCTTTCCCAATCGCGCCCATGGCGTTCAAATGCTCGATCATGCGGTCTCCATTGACGTGTGAGGAAGACTGCGAACGGAGCGCTGGCGGAGCAATGATCACCGCCACAAGAAGGAAGAGAAATAAACTGAGGGGCAGCCTATCGCGATTCATAGGTCGACAGTTTCTCATTAGTGTGGTTCGCCTGTATAGCGTTTGCAGATCTCATCAGTGGATTGCCTTGTCACCCTGGCGATTCTGCCCGAATAACGGGAAAACCTAACCTTACCGATTAGGGAAGGGTTGCCGACAATCCAGGAGTTGGCCGCGAACTGGTGAACCTCCGAAGTCTCACCGCATTCCAGTCCCGCAAAATCGTACACAGTCAGCGCGACGCGCCGGGGTCTTTCTCGGGTTGCGCTTGACGAGCCTCGTTGTGCAGAGACTACTGCGCGATCAAACGAGGCGACTCGTTGACCTACCTGATACAGTATTTAGCAATTCGGCTTATGCTGGATCCGATTTTTTTGATCGGTACCTTGGGCGAGGTTTGCTATGAGAAATTTGACGCTACTGTTCGTTGTCTGCGTCGCCACAGCAGCGCAATCTGCGCTGGCGGATGATCAGTCTGGCCTCGCTGCAATTCGCGCCGCCTGCGCGGATGATGCACAGAAGCTTTGCGCTGGAGTACAGCCGGGCGGGGGCCGAATCGTGGCCTGTCTCAAGGAGCATAAGGACTCGCTGTCTGATCGGTGCAAAAAGGCCGCTGGGGTGGTGCTAGCCCGAGTAGTAGTTCTGCGCCGAGCGCTTCCATCGCATCGCCTGCTTCCGAAACCCCGGCTTCTGACGCCCCGCCCGCCCCCACTACATCGCCCAGCGCTCCCAGTGCGGCGGCTACTCCCGCCGCAAAGTCGTCCCACGGTACCGGTGCTGCGTCGAAAGCTGCAGCTGCGACCGGCACTGCTTCCGGCTCCTACCTGCGCATGAAGCAAGTCCAAATCATCGCCCCTGTCGTCGATCCGAAACTAGGCAATGGCAAGGACCCGGTGAACCTGCCCGTGATGGATCTACTGATTCCTTCCACGTGGGACTTCAAGAGCAACGTAGCCTTCAATACCGAATCGGGATGTATTTCCGACAGTTTTTCGGTGTCTTGGGAGGCCAAAAGTGCGGACGGTTCCATCGCCTTTCAAGGCGCCCCCGCCGATCAAATTGCGCATCTTCTTGGACCAGTGGCCGCCCGAAGACCCCAGAGAACTGATTCGGACAGCCGTCCACAATCACTTTGCTCACGGTGCCCAAATTACTGACTTGGAGTTCAAGCGGCTCATGAGGCAAGGCCGCACCAGTCTTTTCATCGGGCTGCTGTTCCTGGCTGCGTGTCTAATTCTCAGCAAGATGTTGTTAGGGCATGAGGCGGGCACTTGGGCTGCCATCGTGCGAGAGAGCCTTACGATTGCGGGATGGGTCGCCATGTGGCGACCGATGCAGATCTATCTTTACGATTGGTGGCCCCTGCTGCGACGGGGCCAGATCTATGCCAAGCTGAGCCACATGCCCGTGGAGCTCGTCCAAAAAGGCAAAAACTGAGTAGCCTCCCAGTGGGTTACCGACTTCGCGCCCTACATATTCCCTACCGCGCAGCGCCCCGCGACTCAGGCTGTGACTGATGATTGCTATTGTAACATCTGGTTACAACAGCTACCCGTGTCAACACGTTCGGCGTGAGTCAAAAGAAAAGCCGCCCGACAGCGGGCGGCTTGGTTCCGATTCGTGAGGGATTGAGCTGTTGTGTTTCCGGCTCACTCAGGCAGAGTGGCGCTCGGCCTTCGGGTGGTCGCCCTTGGCACCGCAGTTGTGGCGCCCAGGCCGTTGATTGGGCCTTGGTCATTGAACGTGCCGCTTGCCTCTGGGAGTATGTTCGAACATTCCAAGTCGGAGAAACCCTTTGCCAGGAAGCCGTGAAGTACACCGCTCGCGTCGATGTAATCTCCTGTGATCGCCCCCGGGTTGTTGATGACGGAAGGTTGGGTGCCGAGACCGTTGCCTGTACCCGCGCCCGGAACGTCGTACGTAGTGATCTTGCCGTCGGGAGCGCGCACGAAGCCGTGATACACACCGCTCGTGTCTTGGTACTGTCCCGAGATCACCCCCGCGTCGTTTATGGACCAGGGTATAGTGCCCTGACCGCTGCCCTTACCTGCACCCGAAGGATCGAACTTAGTGATCTTGCCGTGAGGATCGCGCAGAAAGCCGTGATCCGCGCCTGACACGTCCGTCCATGTTCCCGTGATCGCTCCCGCCGCGTTGATGTACTCGGGGTAAGTGCCGTTGACCGCGCCGGGGACACCAAACTTGGTGAAATGGCCTTTAGGGCTGCGCAGGAAGCCGTAATATTCGGTTGGACTACAGTCGTCTCCCGTGATCGTCCCCGCTGGGTTAATGCCGAAGCCTCCGGTGCCCCCGGCGCCGCCTGGAGCATCGAACTCGGTGATCGTGCCGTCAGGAGCACGCAGAAAGCCGTGATCCGCGTTGTTAGAGTCTATGTAAAATCCCGTGATCGCGCCTGATGGATTGATGTCGTTGGAGCCCCAGGGGAAGGTGCCCTGGCCTGCGCCTGTGCCCGCATCCGGGGCATCGAAATTGGTGATCGTGCCGTCAGGAGCGCGCACGAAGCCGTGATCCACACCACTCGAGTCGGTGTAGTATCCCGTGACCGCCCCCTTCGGGTTGATGCTGTAGCCGCGTGTGCCTTGACCGCTGCCGGCGCCCGCGTCTGGATCGTCGAAGATGGTGAAGTTGCCTTTTGTATCTCTCAGGAAACCGTGCCGCACCAGGTTGGCGTCACGGGTCAAGCCAACGATCGTACCCGCCGGGTTGAGGCTGATCGGCAGAGTGCCCTGGCCCGGACCGGTGCCGGCGCCCGGAGCATCGAACGTCTTGTATTTAGCGGGTGGTCCTACCTTATCGGGCAGGTTCTGAGCAGCAACCCCAGCTGAAATCGCTAGCACAGCAATGATTGCCAGTGCGGACACACGTGCCCATCTTGTGGTTTTCGGCACCCGCGTAACGCGTCCGGCACTTTGGAATATCTTCGAGATCCGAGTAGCTTTTTGTATTTCGTTTGTCATGATCTTCATGGTGGCTTCCTCTTATCCTCGTGGCGAAGTTGTCGAGCTCTCTACTGGGATAAAAGGAAATTCCAGGATTAAAAGGCTCATCGCTTTGCGGATTTCTTCCACCAGGTTCCACGGAATGAGCGCGGGGTTGCCTGGGGGATGTTGACTGGCTTCGAGACATTGACATTCCTACAACTTACGGGTATCTTGCAGCGCAACGATGATGTGGGGACACGGGGTTCCCATTACCATGCCGCCGCCAGCGATCACGGAGCTCTTGGCCAACTGGAGTGAAGGGGATCAGGAGGCCCTCAAGGCCTTGGTGCCCCTGCTCTACGCAGACCTGCGGCGGGTGGCGCATCAGTATCTGCGCAAGGCACGTCCCGGTCATACTCTGCAGACCACGGCGCTGGTGCATGAGGCCTACCTCCGCCTAGAGCAACACCACAGCCCGCAGTTTCAGAACCGGACTCATTTCATCGCGGTTTGCGCTTTGCTGATGCGACAAATCCTGACCGGGCACGAACGCACGCGGCGGGCGGCCAAGCGCGGCGGCGCTGGGGAGAAGCTAACGCTGGACGATGCCGTAGCTCTGACCAAGGGCCGGCCGGTCGACCTGCTGGCGCTGGACGATGCCTTGCACGGCCTCGCCCGCCTGGATCCGCAACAGAGTCGTATTGTCGAATTGCGCTTCTTTGGCGGTTTGTCAATCGAGGAAACGGCCGGCGTCATGGGCTTGTCTGCGGCAACGGTGAAGCGGCACTGGGCGACGGCGCGGGTGTGGCTACATCGCGAGTTAAGCGCAGAGGCGGGGGCATGACGCCCGAACGCTGGCAACAGATTCGCGACGTGCTCGGGCAGGCGCTGGAACTGGCGCCCGAGCAGCGGTCTGCGTTTCTGGATCGAGCCTGCACCGCCGACCGCGAGCTGCGGCAGGAAATGGACAAGCTGCTGGCGGCCGAGGGGAAGGTGGCAACAGACTTTCTGGACTCGCCGGGGTTGACCGGGGTCGCCGCTCATCTGGCCATGTCGGCAAGCAGCAGCGTGCTGGCAGCGGGGACCCGGCTGGGCCCTTATGCCCTGCAGGCTTTGCTCGGAGCCGGTGGCATGGGCGAGGTGTATCGCGCCCGCGACACTCGTCTGGATCGCACCGTGGCCATCAAGCTGATTCCCCGCGCCCTGTCGTCGGACCCGGTGCGGCGGCAACGCTTCGAACGCGAAGCACGGGCGATTTCCTCCCTGAATCATCCCCACATCTGCCATCTCTACGACATTGGCGAACAGGACGGGATGAACTATCTGGTCATGGAGTACCTGGAAGGCGAGACCTTGGCTGCACGCCTGCAGAAGGGCCGGCTGTCGCTGGATCTGACCCTGCGCTACGCGACAGAGGTTGCCGATGCGCTGGACGCCGCTCACCGGCGGGGAATTGTGCATCGCGACCTGAAGCCGGGGAATATCTTTCTGACGATGCACGGCGAATCGAAGGTGCTGGATTTCGGGCTGGCGAAGCTGGACGAATCCCAGGCACCAGCAGATAAACCGACGGCGGGCGGAACCTCACCGAAGTTGCTGACCACTCCTGGGGTGGCGATGGGAACGGTGGCGTACATGTCGCCGGAGCAGGCGCGGGGCGAAGAACTGGATGGGAGAACGGATATTTTTTCGCTGGGTGCAGTGCTGTATGAGATGGCGACGGGAACGGTGGCGTTTCCGGGGAAGGCATCGGCGGTGGTGTTCAAGGCGATTCTGGACGAGGCGCCGAAGCGGCCGACGGAAGTAGAGCCGACGCTGCCGCCGCAGTTGGATCAGATTGTGGAGAAGGCGCTGGAGAAGGAACCGAGTCTCCGCTACCAATCAGCATCTGATTTGCGGGTGGACCTGAACCGGCTGAAGCGGGATACGACGTCGGGCCGGGTGGTGGTTCAGGGATCTGTCGCTCGGTCGAGTTTGCGGACGAAATGGCTAGCTCCGGTCCTGGTGTCGCTGGTGCTTGTCTTGCTGGCGATCGGGCTGAACTGGAGATTCTGGAAACCAACTCCCCCTGCCAGCGGGCAGATCACGCTGCGGCAACTGACGGCCAACACCGCCGACAATCCGGTCACGTTCGCCGTGATTTCGCAGGATGGGAAATATCTGGCGTACACGGACAAGAACGGGATCTCGATCCAGGAGATCGACACCGGCGAAAACCACAAGCTACCGGGAACAGCGGGGCTCGTGGTTCAGGACTGGTATCCGGACGGAACACACCTCCTGGTAAGAGACGGTGAGGACGAGCTTTGGAGGTTGTTTGCCTTTTCCGGGGAGAAACGTAAATTAGCAGCCAAAGCTCTGAAGGCCTCGCTCTCTCCAGATGGGTCGCAGATTATTTTCTATCGGCAACACGATTCACGTGAATTGTGGACTATGCCCGCGGACGGAGGAGAGCCACACGTGCGAGTTCGGCTTGACGAAGGCCAGCGTATCTTGGATGTTGCCTGGTCGCCCGACGGACAGAAAATCGCGGACGTTTGGTTCGATGCGAAAGGCACTTTGGGAACGTTGGAAGTGCGTGACCTTCGCAGCGGAGAAGATCGCGTGCTCCTTACAGATCAAGACCTGGGTTGCGCTGGTACCAATTCGGTTTGGTGGCTTTCTAGTGGTCCTGTCATTTTCATGCGCTGTGACGATCGCACCCTGCAATCGGACTTGTGGGCCCTCTCTGTGGATTCGGGCGGAGCCGCGACCGGACAGCCTCGACAACTTACGAATACGACAGGATCGTACATCTCAGACCTAAGTGGTAGTAGGGATGGCAAGCGGCTGGCGGTGACATCGTTGCGGCAAGTACTCTCGATATTCCTGGCTAAGCTGAGCAAAACGGGCGGCAGCTTGGAACAGTCGGCCCGCCTCACCAACGACAGCTGGGAGAACCAGCCCAGGGCTTGGTCTGCCGACAGTCAAACCTTGTTCTACGTTTCGATCGGCCGCAACTCTAGTATCTACAAACGCGATATTACAGCGGACTCGGCTGAATTGTTTGCCGCCGGGCCAGAAAGATATTCAATGGCCAGTGTTAGCCCTGACGGCGCCTGGCTTCTGGTTACGTTCCGCCAGCCGGAGCATCAAAGATTACTGCGCATTCCAACCAACGGCGGCCCAGCCGAAACCGTACTTCCGATGGCTGGGCCGGGATGGGTGGAATGCGCGCGGACTGGATCTCGCATTTGCGTGCTTTCGGAACTGATTGGGAAGCAGACGGTTCTCTCGGTCGTGGATGCTGTGCGGGGGCGACTGGGAGAGCTGGCAAGGGTCGACACAACGGAATATGTCGACTGGAGCCTTTCGCCAGACGGGAGCAAGATTGCTCTGGTGGAGACCCTTAGCGATGAACTCCGCGTACTAGACGTAAACAGTAAACAGGTCCGGGTGATTCATCCTACACCACCCCAGCACGAGCTCCAGATGCCGGCTTGGTCAGCCGATGGCAAGCGGATTTTTGTTTCCGGATTCCCTGATTCAAGAGGCACACTTCTTGAGGTGGATGAGGACGGACACACTCAGTTACTGTTGGAGAATCCTTATGGCTGGATCGGTTGTCCCGTTCCCTCGCCTGACGGAAAGCGCATCGCATATACCTGGGCTCTGGAAGAGGGAAATGTGACACTGCTTGAGCATTTCTAACATGAGACACGTGCCGACGCATAACCGACGCGGCGACACCGGGTGGAATCTGCTGGGTTTCGCGACCCGAAGAAAACTGGCTGGGCGCCAACAACGCCCAGCCATGGATTTACTTGGCCTTAAATACCACCACCTGGAAATCCGCCTGTTGGAGATCTCCGTTGACGTCCCTGAGACCTACGACCAGGGCGCCCGTTTGCTTGCAGAAGTGGCCGTCGTCGTCGGTGTTCACAAACAGAGCACCTTTGGGCCACCCGTTGTAACCCGACACGCTGGCCACGGTCGAGTAATTCGTCCGCACGAAACACACATTTGTAATCTGAATCTGGTAGAGGCCGGTTGAGCTGTTGTACGAAGAAGTTACGTTGGAAGTCCCCGACTGCAGGGTTCCATCGTAAGAGACACTGGCAAAGGCAACTGGGATCTGCGAGTTATGAGCCGCGAAAGCGCTGCCCGCAACAGTCAGAACCACCGTCAGCAGCAAAACCGGGATCACGAAACTACGCGGTTGTAACTTCATAGAAATTTGCTCCTTTTTGTTGTGAAATCTGAAGGTGCAGCTCGGGCGCAGCCTACAGCCCCTGCAAGGTCGTGGGAGCCGCGCAGCTTGTCGAGCTGTCATCTAACTAAAATGAATTTCAGGGGGGACTGGCTCAACGCGTGAGGGAAAATTTTCGTTCAGCTCAACGGCCGCTAACGGACAAGAATCGTGAGCCCACACCATGCCCGTCTAAATCCCTGAGAAAGGTGATTACGCAAGAAAGAAATAAGGAGCGGTCGTCACAAGAGTGACTTGTCCACCGCTCATTCTCTTGCTCTTGCAGCGCAATGTCTTTGCGGGATGGTACGCCCGTTGGCCTAGTGCTTCTCCTGCCCGGACGGCGGAAACTCGTCTCGGTCAACATCGCGGAACGGAGTAAACGCGTGGTCCGACTTCACATTGGGCAGGCGCTTCTCGCCTTTCGAGCTGAAACGCGGTTCGTCCTGATTTGCAATAAGAGGCTCCTTCGTGGTGTAGGTGGCCTCATTGAGCAAACCATTGGAAGGCTCCTTCGCCACGATGAACACACCAAAGGCTTTCCCGTTCACGTAGGAAGTGGCAAGATAATCTGCGATCATCGGCCCGGAGAACGTGTTCGGCAGCCAACTCAAGTTCATGGGGCCAGCCAGTTTTTTTCCTCGCGTCCAAGTCTGACCGCCATCCTGGGACGTCGTGAAGCCGAGGTCGAGTTCGCAGGGTGAGCTGTTGCAACTGGCATCGGGATAGTAATAGTAAGTTGCGGTTAAGTGTGCCGTCTTGCCGGAAGTGGCACGATCCACGCCCAGTCCTGGAATGAAGTGATCGACCGTGCTTTTGAGACCGTCAATGGGAATGCGCGCGGGCGAGGCCCACTTCTTGCCGTTCTTGGACGTGCTCAAAACGAGATCATTGGTCGAACAATTCTGGCGGAAGCTGCAATCCGACCACACCACATAGATTTTGCCGGAAGCATCGATGCCCGTGGACGGCATCGCCACTCCAATGCTGCGCAGGTTGCTGTTCCCCGCATAGTTGTTGGCGTAGGCGATGGTATCGCTCACACCCCACGTTTTGCCTCCGTCATTCGAACTGAAGGCCAGCATCGGGCCGTATGCGAAGTACACTACGACTACCCTGCCGTTTGTCTGTACCAGCGGTTGGGTCCAGGATCCGGTGGCCTGGTCCGCCGTCATCGTCGGCGCGCTCCAGGTTTTACCGCCATCGCTCGACGTACTTAAGAGGATGGTTCCGTTGGCCGGAGGTATGTCCCACACCTCGTAGCAATTGCCGTAATAGGGACTCTTCGCACTGTTATCACATGTGATCCAGTTCTTATCATCGTCACCGCTGTCGTCGACCTTAATGGGCTTGTCCCAGTGGATTCCATCCGTGGAACGGTTCACGGCTACGCCCCATCCCGCATGGCCGATCGGAAGCGAGGAGATCAACCAGACACCGTACTTTGCGTTGTACACAACCGAGGCATCGCTGGCCGCCAGGTTTGGACCATCTTTGTAGTGGTCGGTAAGCCCGGGAAGATAGCCTTGGGTCCAGGTCTTGCCTCCGTCCGTGGTCGTGGCGAATCCGATATCTGCGCCGCCACCGCCATAAATGCGTGCCACTTGAAACGCGGACACGATGGTGTCGTGCCAGGAGTATGTGCCTGGTTCGACTTCCGTCTTGTGCTGGCTCTGCGAGTTGTGAAAACTATCCGCACTGAGTTTCAGCAGTGTGAACTGTGCGTGTGCGGGCGCAGCAAGGAGGACAAAGGCTGCAAGCGTTATCGCACAGGTTAGACAAGCATAGCGATGATTGTTCCTTTGACTTTCTACGACAAGCGTCCGATTCATTTGGATTCTCCTCACCAAGAAATTTGCCTTTCTCCTTGTCTTTTTGAGCTGCCTCACCTGGGGCGTTGTACTGCCTGCCGCTTCCTGGAGAGTCATGGGGTTAACTCAAACACGTTGCCGTAACCGTACTGCCCGCCGGTTTGGGCAGTTCCGTAAAGGTTTCCTGCTACATCCTGAATCAAGCCGCTAATCGGGTATCCTCCGTCCGTGCCCCCAGTGAAGTTGTGAAGGACGGTTTCGTTTCGGCCGGTATCCACCCGGAATACCGTTCCGGCTCCCGAGGTCCCGCCAAGCACCGTCACGCCATACAGGTTTCCGTTCGCATCCATGGTCAAACCGGTATAGGGATAAGCTCCGTCGGTTCCTCCCGCGAAGCTGTATAGGACTTCCTCCTTGCCGCTGCTATCCATTTTGAAGACCACGCCGCAGCCAGAACCGGCATCGCACGTCAGATCGCCGCCTTCACTTGCTGTGCCGTACACGTTACCGGACTGATCAAGGACCAGATTTGCCCAAGGGTACCCGCCGTCGGTTCCACCACGGAAGCTGTACAGCACCTTCTCCTTGCCGGCTCTGTCGAGCTTGAACACGGTTCCCGCACCGAACTTCCCGCCGACGACAGTGGTGCCATATAGGTTGTTATTGGCGTCCGCCACCAAACCGCTCAGGGGGTATGCCCCATCAGGTGGCTCTGCAAAGCTATGAGGAACAGTTTCCCTGCTTTTCGGGCTCAGCTTGAAAACGACTCCCGCGCCATAGGCGCCGCCTCCCAGCGTGGTGCTGTACAGGTTGCCACGACTGTCGAGCAGCAGGGACGCACGAGGACTGGCCCCGCCACGGCCGGAGAAATCGTGCAACACGGTCTCCTTGTTGGCCGTATCCAGTCGGAAAACCGTTCCGTTGCCTCCCCTGCCTCCGCCGGAGGTCGTGCTGTAGAGATTGCCCTCGGCATCCTGGATCACGCTGGCCCAGGGGTAGGCTCCGTCTTGCTTCCCACTGAAGCTGTACAACAGGGTCTCGTTGCCGCTGGTATCGAGTTTGAACACAGTTCCGAAGCCGAAAGAACCGCCATAGACAGTGGTGCCATAGAGGTTGTCGGCTGAGTCTCGCCAGAGGGACCCTTCCGGGTCCGATCCATCCCCTCCCTTAAATGAATGAAGCACTGCGAAGGTTTGCGCTTGTGCCGCCTGCGCAGCTGCGACCAGGTGCACAAGAGCGAACACTAAGGCGATCGCGCCCAATGCGGCTCCCGGTTTGCCCCATATCTGATTCTGTTGTTTCCAGTTGTTTCCCTGATTGGCCATGGTGGCTCTCCCATCCTCGTGGTGAAGGTTTTTTTGTTTCCTACATGGATAAAAGGAAATTTCGGATCAGAATGGATCAGACCGGGTGGCAATTCTTGTTGTTTTGAGGTTTGTGCGCCTAGGCTGCCCCAGAGTAGAGAATCTCCTCAGCCGGGATGAACCGTAAGTTACACACAAGTCACTGGTTCACAGGCAGTAAACAACTGGTTGGCTGCCCTACCCCAAAGGCAACGCAGGGTAGTTGGCGTAACATCTCAATTTCGCTCAGTGACCTTCAAAAAGGCGAATAAACGGCGCACGCTTGCGCTAACGCCTGATAACAGCAGTTACGCCACACAAGCATGATGGTTCTTGTCCAACACGCGTCGCCGCGACCGGCTGGGAAACTGAGGTTGAAGCTGGGCGAAGATCTTTAGGTCGACCCGCCTGGAAGCCGCCCTGCCTAGTCCCGACCGTGCTTCAGACTGAAGGAGTAACTGTTGCCGTAGTCCGAGCCGACCTACACTTACGGGGAAGGAACTGCGGCACAACACAGTGCCCGCCGCGCATGAATCCAACGTCCTCCTCGGGATCCGAGGTTGGCGCGCGAATGTCGCACCCACATGGCTCCTCAATCTTTGCGGGCGGGGGTGTCCGCCCCACACGCGACCCTAGTTCACCTTTGCGTTGCCGGGGGTGGCCCGGTAATCCGAGTTGTCCACGTTATCGTGCAGGCCCACGATGACTTTGTAGTTGCCAGCTTTGCCATACTGGCCTCCGGAACGAGGGAACTCCGCTTAAGGTCCACACAAAAATTCCTTGCGAATACTGCGCCGGAATCGGACCTGGCTGCAACTATCTGATTCTAATGTACAAGCGGGAAGCGCTTCTCTTGACGTAAGCAGTTTTGTAAACCGCCACCTCTCATTTTCCCCTACGCTGACAGTACCTTTGAAAAGATCTACTTCCCGCTTTTCAGCGGCTTACAGTTAATTCTCTCTAGCGCTGCCAGTAATACCCAGCAGGTACCGGGTGCAACCAGTACACCCAAAAACCCCACATCCGCACGTCAGCAAATGGAGCATGCCAACGGCGGCTGACCCACTTTCTCTTCATCCGGCTTCAGACGCCGTATTAATCCTCCATAGGGTCAGATCTAGCTGTTACGGCGGTATCCAGACCCCAAAAGGTAGGACGGAAGAGCGAATCGCCTGCTAGGCGCGAGAAACCCATCGCCCGAATTTCCCCGGCTATAGGAACCCGGGCTACATAGGAGAACCAATATGACTGTTAAGCAAATGATTATCGACGGCAAAGAAATATACCCGACCAGCAGCGAGTCCATGTCCATGCCGTGCCCAGAGCGCGGAATGGAGGGGCGCCGCCATCTCTGGATCAATACCGTCCTGCGTGCGGTGCAGATTCAGGAACTCTGCTATTCGTGCGACTACGAAAAGTTTGAGCCATGGGAAATAGTGGAGGAGGCGCAATGAAGCAGAGCATCGACAGCAAGGGGCTGTTTTCGACGCCGTTCAGCCACGAGGGCCACATCAACGGCGACGGCAGCCTCTTGGAGCCTCGCTATATGCCGACCCGTGCCGAACTCATGCTGCTGGCCCAACACTACAGCAGCGAAGTGGCTGAGTACAGAAACGACCGTGAGCGGTTCCCTGAGGACGGCATCTCATCGCGTGAGTACAACCGATATGTGTATGCGCTCCGCAGACTCGGGCGAATCGAAACGCTTCTGGCCGCAGCGGCGGTATACGAGGGCATGGAAGAAGCCGGCAGCAATCCGGTGAGTCCGGCATCCCTGAACAGGAGAACACAGATGCTGACCACCGAGGTGATTGAGAAAGCGATCGAGATGTACGAGGCCGGCGCGAACGAATCAGCCGTCGCGGAATCGATCGGGATCAGCGCGGAGGAGGCAAGAGCTGTCGCCGACGCGCTCCACCTCGGCGAGCCCGAGCGGCTTTTTCGCGAGATGGCGCTCGCAGGCGTGTTGGAGACGGCAGCCCAGGCCCTGAGAAGCGGGCGCGGTTTGATCGGAGACGGCGCCAGCGAAGTCATCCGCGAGATTTGGAACTGTTATCCCGGTGCAGGCCTCAAAATCGGCGGCCCGCTGCCGCCGTCCGCTGCCGGGCTCGACAGACCTCAAACGCTCAAGGATGAACGACCGTGAAGTTCATCATTGTCAGCGAAAAGAAATCCGTAGCGGTTGGCGGCGGAGGGATGATGGAGATCTCGGAACTGGTCCAGTATTGGATGGAGCATCTGAACCTGGGCTACCGAATGGTTGATACGTGCGGGGGTTACGTAAGCGGCGACGGATCCTACGTGCATGGGCGCTCGTATGAGATGACCGTGAACGCTCCGATGAGTGCCCTCGCAAAGCTCAAGCTGCTGGCTCGATGCATTGCGCGGCTCGCAAATCAGGACGAGGTATGGATCGAGTACGGAAGGAAAACGCTGAAAATTATTCGGGATTCGAAGGTCGGCGGGGTGGCGAATCCATGATCGACTCCCAGATTCAGGAGATGAAGCCATCCAGCTATTCACAATCCACAGACGAGGAGAACAGAAACTTGTGAGAGGCACATGCAACATTTTGGTCAAGAGAAACGGGGCCGAAGAGGAGTGCGGCAAGCCGAGTGTGTACTCGCAGCCGTGTTTGTGCGACCGGTGCGAGATTGAGCCGGGCTATCACCTGCCGGCACACTGGTGTGCTGAGCATTACGACCGGCACATGAACCCGCCAAAGTGGTGCTCGAACTGTGGGAGTGATGACCATTGCTTGGAGAATTGTATGGAGCCGGACCTGCTTGACGAGTTGTGCCCACACTGAGATGAGCGAATGCTGACTGTAGAGTGAAGAACCTTGAGCCACCCGCCTCGGGTCGACAACTCAATGCTCCACGTGGCGTCACACAGCGGTTGGAATGGCCATTCTTCATTCCTGAAATCCGGCGAATCCTAAGACGACAACCCTGCCACAGCTCTTAGCTAAGGTCGACACTGAGGAACTGCACCAGCAGCGCCAGCATCAGTGGGAAACCGGGTGCATTAGTCTGGTTCAGCTTAGCCTTAGCGGCAGGGAGCCAGTTTAGTAAATGGCGCTCCAGAAATTCAGTCTCGGCTCGCGCGAGCGAAACAGCAGTGCTCTCTTCCGATGTATGTTCGCAGGTATAGCGCAGGGCAGCTAGGAATTCCAGTTGGCTGACAAGGTAATCGGGAACGGCGCGGCCGGGGTCTGACTTGAGCCCGAGAATCTCGTAGAAGTAGGTATTCTCCAGAGCAATCTCCTGCGCCGGATGAGTCTTGTCATGGGCTGACTCGAATAGAGGCACGGGCGGTTCGGGTATGCCAACATCAAAGAGCGCAATATAGGTGGACTCGTACTGCTCGTAACTGCGGAACCACTCGAATCCCGGAAACTCGCCATCGCACCGCAGCTGCTTCCATAGATTTTGTAGCGCCTCCGCCATGCCGAGCTGTGTCAGAAGGTCGAAGCACTCACGCGTCGGCGGCGCAAAGACGAAAGCGAAGAATCGGTAGAGATCGTTCTGCTGCCAGTCGATGGAGGTAACCGCTTTCTCATCTGAAACGATTGTTAGCATCGCGACTCCTGTTCTTGAACTTCCGTTTCTACTCCAGTACTTGCCAGACCGAGAAATACTTCCGTCCGTCGCGGTCCTTCTGGCTCCCGTTCCAGACGGCGAAGGCCACAGTCGTGCCCGCGGACAGATCGGGCAACTCGAAGATCACATTCCACTGGCCATTTTGATACGTACTAGCCGCCGGGAAGCTCTGCCCAGTGCGCCGCGTCGTGCCACGTCCCTGGGCTTGCATCAGCATCGCGCCGCGCGTGGCGTTCCAGTAATAGATCTCCACCGGATGCTCAGCATCTCCCATCTGTAGCGAAGGGGCGATCGCATCGGAGCGTGGCTTTGCAGGAAACATGACGGCGGCAGCATCGAAGAATCGGTCGTCAGCCTCCGTCTGAACTTTGCGGAAGCGGGTTTCGGGCGGCGTGTTGGGAACTTCCGCCAGTGTTGTCGCGTCATGCGTCGGATCGTGCCAGCTCAGCTGCACCAGCAGCTTTCCGCCGGCACGAGCAGTGCGGACGTCAACGCTCGGGATCTCCAGGGTGGCGGGCTCGTCGGTGTCATAGAGCGGAGGTGTGCGGTTCAGAGCAACACGCTTCAGCGCAATCTCGTTCCACGCGGCAGGTCCGCCATGGAGCAGAGTGTCGGCGCTCGCTGACGACGCAGCTACGGACAGAGACTGCCCCGCGACTGGCTTCGCCCCAGCTTGCGCCCAATTCATCGAGGAAAGAAGCAACACGACTGAAGCAATGATCAGAAGTTGGCGAGTTCGCATGACGTTCTCCTACAACTGGATTTGCACGAACTGAGGCCGGACGTGGAAACGGGTCTCGGCGTCGCGGCCGATGAGCAGTTGCAGTGCCTCGCTGCGCCCGCCTCCCTGCGTTTTCTTGAGTTCCTCCTCCAAGCGGACAATCACGTTCTTCACTTCCGGCCCGAAAAGGTAAATGAGGTAGTCGAGCGGCACCCGCGGGTCTTCTTGGATGCTCTTGCCATAGTTATCGCGCTTCGGAGGATTGAACGGCGGTACGTAGAAGACGTTGGGTTGCGTACCCTTCTCGGGGAAAAGCGGTAAAGCGATTTTGTGAACTAAGACCAGTTTGTGAACCGGAGATTCGGGATCGTCGAGCAGGCCGACGAAGCGCAAGCGTCCGGGACACTGCGCAGCACAGGCGTTGACCTGACCCTTTTCCAGCCGTGGATAACAGAAGATGCACTTCTCGGATTTCCCAGTGACTTCGTTGAAGTAGATCTTCTTGTAAGGACACGCCTTGATGCAGTAGCGGTAACCCTGGCAGCGATCCTGGTCGATGACCACGATGCCATCCTCTTCGCGCTTGTAGATGGCCTTGCGTGGGCAGGCTTCCAAGCACGCAGGGTGGGTGCAGTGGTTGCAGATGCGCGGCAAGTAGAAGAAGTAATTCTCGTCCTCATTCATGCCTCCCACGTCTTCGTCCCAGTTACAACCGGACTTAGGCTCGGGCGAGGGCATGACCGGTTGCTTCTTGCCTTCATAGAGACGCTGCTCGTAGTTGTATTCCCAGGCGTGACCGTAGTCGTCCATCATAGGTAAGGGGCTGGGCTGGAGCGATCCGTCTTTCCATCCGCCACCGATGCGATCCCACTGGCGCGGATAGCCGAGGCCGGGACGGGTCTCGACATTGTTCCAGTACATGTAGCCGGTGCCGTCGCGGTCCGTCCACAGCTTCTTGCAGGCGATCGTGCAGGTCTGGCAGCCCAGGCACTTGTTCAGGTCCATCACCATTGCGTATTGGTGTCTTGACATGGTTGCTTCTCCTCAGACCTTCACCTTCTCAACGTCCACCTTGATGTCGCGGTTACTGCCGGTCGGCCCCCAGTAGTTCAGACGAAAATTGACGTGCCCATATTTGCCGATGAGTTGCGTCGGTTTGATCTTGATGTAGGTGAGCGATTGCCATCCGCCTTCCTTGAATCCGAGATATTTCTCCCAGCCGTGATACATGGTGACGCGGCCGGGTTTTTCGCCGGGTAGTATCTGCAAACGGCAGACACAATGGCCGACCTCGTTGTGAATGCGAACCCAGTCGTTGTCCTGCAGTCCGCGTTTGCGGGCGTCGTCGGGATGCATGTAGACGATCGGCCCGCCGCGCTGCAGGCGGAGCATAGCGCGGTGGTCACGCCACGTGGAGTGGATGGACCAGCGTCCGTGTGGAGTATTCCAGAAGAGCGGGTACTTTTCTTCGACCGGCTCTTCGAACGTCGGCAGTTGCTCGCCGAGTTCGATGTACCAGGGATGGTCAATGTAGAACTGTTGGCGGCCAGTCAGTGTCCGCCACGGCCGCTTTTTTTCGAGCTGATGCTTGAAGGGCGTATAGGCAATGCCGTCTTCGATGTCGCTGTTCCAGGACTCAGGATCGGTCGCAATGAAGCGCTTCGGCCCCTGCTGCAGTTGCTGATACGTCATGCCCTTGGTTTCTTCCGCATTGCCGAGGATGAAGTTGACGGCCTGCTCATCAGTTTGAATCGCGCCCTTACCCGTCCAGTCGTGGGCGAGTTGCGTGAAATCGCGGTTCCAGTCGAAGGCCTCGTCGTGGAAGGGCTTCAGGCCTTTCTTGGTTGCGACTTCCGCCATTTTTTCCGCGAGCGCGCGGAAGATGTCCCAGTCGGTCTTGCTTTCAAACAATGGTTCGCAGGCCTTGCCGAACGGGTGAATGTAGCTGTGGCAGTCAGTGGAGTTGATGTCCACCTTTTCGTAGTAGCTGGCCGCGGGCAGCACGACGTCGGAGTACAGCGCCGTGGTGTCCATGCGATAGTTAATATCGACAATGAGGTCGAGATCTTTCCAGAGCGACGATTCCAGAATCTCGTTGCCTTTGGCTTGGTTCAGATAGTTGGCGCGCCACACGATGAACGCGCGCGGCTTTTTGCCGTCCTTCGGCCAGAGCGGCATCCATCCGTTCTTGACCGATTCCTGGATGTACCACTCGATCGGCTTGCCGTTATAGAGATGCGGGTCTTTATTCGTGGAATGGACGTAGCTCCACAGCGTAGTGTTCTGGAAGCGTTGCTTTTTGCGGGTTTCGGGGAAGGCAAGCTTGAAAAATCCCTGCTCTGGCCAGAGGCGTTCCTGCCCGACGTAGTGATTGAATCCACCACCATTTTTGCCGGTGTTTCCGGTGAGGGCGACCAGCAGGATGAAGGACCGGTTCGTCAGATCGTTGTGGAACCAGTGGTTCGTGCCCGCGCCGTGGATGATCATCGCCGGCTTGCGCGTGCCCAGTTCTTTGGCAAAGAGTTCGATTTCGTTTGCGGGCAGTCCGGTGCGCGCAGCGACTTTATCCACGGTGTATCCGGCAATTTCCTTCCACAGGAGCTCGAAGACCGTGGTGACTTCGGCGGTCTTGTTATCGGCGAGTTGTAGGTGAAAGGTGCCCGTCAGCGCGGGGTCAGCACCATTGAGTTGGATGGTCTTTTGCTCCGATCCCATCGAACCGGGCGTAGGAACGGCACGCTGCTGTTTCGTATCCCAGAAATAGAAGATGTCTTCCTTGCCACCTTTCTTCAGATCGGACTCGCGGAGGAAACGGTTCGTGCCTGAGAGCACGAGCAGTGGCATGTCGGTTTGTTCCTTCACGTACGGTGCATCGATGAGGTTTTGATCGATGAGCAGCTTGGCTACACCTAAAGCGAGAATGCCGTCGCTCCCTGGGTTGATGCGGAAGTACAGATCGGCATGGATGGCGCTGGAGTTGTAGTCCGGTGAAATACACACGATCTTGGCCCCGTTGTAACGAGCTTCGTAGGCAAAATGCGCATCGGGGATGCGGGTCTGCGAGATATTCGATCCCCAGAGCACGATGTATTTCGAATTGAACCAGTCGGCGCACTCACAAGATTCGGTCTGAACACCCCAAGTCAGGGGCTCTCCGGGCGGCAGGTCGCAGTACCAGTCATAGAACGAGAGAAAAACTCCGCCGATGTAATGCGCCAGGCGCGACCCGGCGCAGAAACTGACCGGGCTCATGGCCGGGATGACACTGAAGAACGAATTCGTATCCGGGCCGTAGTCGTAGATGTTGTCGAGCAGTTTCTCGGCAACCATCGTGAGCGCTTCGTCCCAGGTAGCGCGGCGCCACTTGCCTTCACCGCGTTCCCCGGTGCGAATGAGCGGATAGCGCAGACGCTGCGGGCTATATACGTACTCAGTGAAGCAGCCGCCCTTCTGGCAACCGCGGGGGTTGTAGTCGGGGAGGTCGGCATTGATACGCGGATAATCCGCGGCCTGCTCTTCCCGGACCATAACGCCATTGCGCACATACACCTTCCATGAGCAAGAACCGGTGCAGTTCGCGGAATGGGTAGAACGAACTACTTTGTCCCAGGTCCAGATCTTGCGGTAGAAGTCCTCCCATCCGCGATAGGGATAGCTGCGCAGTGGATCGAAGTCTCCCGTCAGCGTAGTCAAGACAGGCTTCTCTTTCCGCGAGCAACCGGGTAAGGCCAGGGTGGCGGCCGTCATGGCCGCGGTTTGGATAAAACTCCGCCGCGAGAAGGGTTTCTTAGGTTTGTTCTTGTCGCTCATGGCTTGCCTCCCGAAGGAGTTCCTGAAGTTGCGTTCTGCGCCATCGCTTTCTGACCTTTTGCTTCTCCGAGCGTCCGCAAATAAGCGAGCAGTGTCGGCGACGTTCTGATCGCTGAACGCCGGGGCCTCCTTACGCTGGAAGGCAGGCATCGCGGTTCCGGTGCGGCCGTTGCGGATGGTCCGGATGATGAATTCATCACTGGCAGCTTGTTGGAATGCCGGATTGCCGATCTCGGGGGCCATTCCACCGCGGCCATTCATGCCGTGGCAACCGGCGCAGTTTCTCAGGAAAAGAGAAAGACCGTTGCTGGCATCCCCGTGGAGCGTCAGCGCCGTCATCGCGGGAGCTGCCGGAGAGCCCGCGCCCGAAGCACCCGAACGAAGATACTCGATCACTCCCGCGATTTCTTCGGGAAGCAATCCGCCCGCGTGCGGTCCCCAGGCTGGCATCTGCGTGCCGGGACGTCCTTGCTCGATGTTGTTTTGGAAGTACTCGCGAGTTGCGGTTGAGATCAGCGAAACGCCGCGAATCGCCGGAATGAAGCGGTTGAATTTCTTGTCCCACCGAGTGTAGGTTCCGTTGCCGTGGCAGGCAGTGCAGTACTGCCTGTAAACCTGCTCGCCGGCCAGGGGCACGGGATGGAGCGCTCGGTATTTCTGCTCAATCTTGTCGGGCGCGAGATAGCTTTCCGGCACATCGCGCTTCCACTGCGAGAGCATATACGCCGTCAACGCCAGCGCTTCCATCCGTGTGACGGTTGGATTGCGCATCAGGCTGTCGGGAACCACTCCACCGGGATCGCGAAAGTGCGCATCCTGCCAAGTCCAGGTCGTGTGCGGTGGCTTCAGGTTCGTCATGATGAGCTGGTGTTTGGTCTTCGCGCCCTCATTGTCGAGCGCTGGACCGAGCGCCCCGCCGCGTCCACCAAGCTTGTGGCAGGACCCGCAACTTTTTTCCCGATAGAGCTTCATGCCCGCAGTGAGCAGCGGAATCTGATCGGGCGGCAGTTTCTCCGCGTCGTGACAGGTGACGCAGGTCGACTCAGTCATCTCCGGGGGCAGCAGCGGGTAGTCCCAGAACACGTCTTCGGCCTTGGCTTCGTTGAACGTCATGGCCGCGCCCTGACCGTGGTGACATATCGTGCAGCCGAAGCGATCTACGGGATGCTTGTCGAGGATATGACCGGGATGGGTACGATGCGGCTGTGGGACATCCGTCATGCGCGGATCGTCGACGCCGTTATGGCAGGTGACGCAGCGATCCACCGCGCCGAGCGCCGGTATGCTGGCCTGCTTCATTTCCACATGGAACTTGGCCAGCAGTTCGCGACCGCGATCATCAGTGGCTTTCTCGCGAAGAATGGTGCGATATTCCTGTTGCACGGTCCGCCACTGCGCCAGATAGTTTTCGCGTACCGCTGCGCCTACCAGATAGACGATGGTGACGATGCTCGCCACCAGCAGGAGCCAGCGATAAATCCGGGATGGGTCTTTCATCGCATTCTCCTCAGTGCACCGGCCATTGCGAGGGCCACCAGTAAAAGTGCCAGTTAGGACCGCGATGGACCGTCGCAAAGTAGGTCAGCAGTGTGAACCCGACCAGAAAACAGGTGAATAACGAGACTGCTGCCAGGCGTACCGAATCTTTACGCTTCAGAATGAAAAGCGACCAGGCAGCAAAGATCAGGACAAACAGCGAACCGGGGTTAATCGCGATGATCCAGAACTGGTGAATGTTGGGGAACCAGCTGCGCAGCCAGCCGTAGTTGACCGTAAAGGCGAGCATGCCCACGGTCACGACGCAAGCAAAGATCAATGACTGCCAGAACACCGCGCGCTCTTTGCTGGTGCCGAACCACGTGCCTTCGCCTCCAGGACGGCGATCCAGAAACGGAATTAGCGCAAGTCCGACTAGGACGATCATGGGAATCAACATGCCTCCCATGAACGCCGAATAGGAGACCAGTTCCTGAAGCCCCAGAAAGTACCAAGGCGCCTTCGCCGGATTTTCGGGAATGGCTGCGTTGGCGAGTTCTTTCAGCGGCGCATCGCTATAGAAAGCCAGGATCAGCGTGACCGCCACCGTCACCATGAAGACAGAGAGTTCGGCCCAGAACAAATGCGGCCAGCTCATCACCGTGTTCTCGGGCCCGCGATTCACCGGCGGACGCTTGCCTTTTACCAACGCCATCAAGCCATAGGTTTTCGTGGCCAGCGGCTGGAATACCGGGCGCTTTTCTCCACCCCACTCGGCCAGTCCGCCGGGCGGATCTTCGGGCTTCGCGAGGCCGCCATCCTTTCGAATGCGCCAGAAGTGCACTCCGAGCATAGTCACCAGCGCGAGCGGAAGAACGAAAACATGTAGAACGTAGAAGCGAATCAACGCGTCCTGCCCGACGTAGTTTGCGCCCAGCAGTAACCGCTTCTGGAAGCCACCCGGGTCAAAGAACTTGGTAATGCCGATCGCGTCGGTCAGTTCGCGCGGAGAGTTGGCGATATTCGAGCCAATCGTGATTGCCCAATACGCTAGTTGATCCCACGGCAGCAGGTAGCCGGTGAAGCTCAAGGCGAGAGTCAGGACCAGCAACGCGAGTCCGACCAACCAGTTGAATTCTCGCGGCTTCTTGTAACTCGCGGTAAAGAAGACCCGTGCCATATGCAGCAGGACAACCAGCACCATCAACTGCGCCGACCAGCGATGAATATTGCGGATGAAGCGCCCTGTCGAGACCGTGAAGTGAATGTCTTTGATCGATTGATAGGCGAGATCGGTCGAGGGTTTGTAGTAGACCATCAGCAGCACGCCGGTGATGAGCGTGATCAGGAAGCTGGCGGTGGCCATCAAGCCGAGTCCGAAGGTGAGCGTGGGTTTCAGGGTGCGAACATGCACACGCACGCTGTGGATATGCAGAAAGAGGTTATGAAACGTGGCCTGCGATTCTTCGCGCTCGGATTCGGGCGTTTTGCCCAAACGGAAGCACGAGTCCTTCACCGTCTGGGGAAGTTCGCGCAGGTTGTGCAGAAATTCTCGAGTTGCGGTCTCTGCCACGGTGTGCCTCCTACACGCGGTAGCGCGTGCCCTCCGGAACTTCGTTGTCAGCGTTGACGATCAGGTCGCCGTTGGCCGCGCGGCTGACTTCGAGCCAAGGTAGTGGTCGCGGGGCTGGGCCGCCCACCACGCTGCCCTTGCTGTCGAAACGGGAACCATGACAGGGGCAGGCGAACCCATCCTTGGATCGCGCCACGGTGCACCCCAGATGCGTGCACGTGCTGGAAATCGCGTAGAAGCCTTCGTCGTCGCGAAAGAGCACGAGGTTCTGCTCTGCAAAGGGAGTTTCGCTTCCCGCAGAAAACTGCTCCGGAGCGCCGAGTTTGAAGCGTCGCACCGGGCCAGGCAGGACCGCCGGGTTCGGGAGTCGGAAGATTCCAGCCGCAGCGGTGCCGAGAGCAGCAAAGAAACTGCCCAGCGACGCAAGACTGAGAAAACTGCGCCGATTCAGGCGGGGTGGATCTAGACGGGACATGGCTTCCACTCCTTGGCAAAACTGAACTGTTCCATGGTGATGGCGGTAGTTGGACAACGCTGCGCACACAATCCGCAGCGGATGCAGCGTTCTTCATCCTTAATGATGGCGGAGAGATCGGTAGGATCGAGGTTCAACTCGCGCGTGGCGGTCTCAAGTTCGGGCGTGAGTGTTAAACGGTCGAACGTCACCAACTTCAGACATACAGTGGGACAGACATCCACGCAGCCGCCGCACAAAATGCAACGTTCTCCGTCGAAGATGGTGTTGATGCCGCAATCGAGGCAGCGGCCGGCTTCGGCGCATGCCTGTTCCTCGTTGTATCCGATCTCGACGAGTGCGGTCGGACTCTTGAGGCGCTCTTCCGCTGCGAGTGTGGGAATGTGCAGGCGTGAACGCCGCTCGTAGTGCTTCTCGCGGTGATAGTGGTCAATTGCGTAGTGAAACTGGACTTCTTCCGGCGCGATCTCCTTACCGCGCAGGTAACGATAGACCGAACGCGCCGCCTGCTTGCCGCTGGCAATGGCATGGATCATGAGCCGGGGCCCGTAGGCAATGTCGCCCGCGATAAATATGCCTGGCGCCGAGGTCGCGCAAGTCGCGGGGTCGTTGACGATCTGCTGCGGCGATCGCATCTCGATCCCGTCTTGCTGGGCGTCGATAAAACTAAGGTCCGCAGACTGCCCGACCGAAAGAAGGACGGTGTCACCTTCGATTTCAGTTGTCGTCGACTCATCGAACTTCGGCGCGAAGCGCTTGTTCTCGTCATACACTTGCGTACATCGTGCGAACTTCACGCCGCGCACGAATTTCTGCCCGTTCCTCTCATCCACCAGAACTTCTCTCGGCCCCCAACTGTTGTGGCGTGAGACGCCCTCTTCCTGACCTTCAAGGATTTCCACCGTGTCGGCGGGCATTTCTTCGAGAGATTCCAGGCAGACCAGATTCACCTGCCGCACTCCCGCCATACGGGCCGCCGTGCGCGATACGTCATATTCTTCCTGCCGTAGAACCGTCCGGGCGACATCGTAGGCAACGTTACCGCCGCCGATCACAATCACCCGCTGTCCCAGCGAAACCTCTTTGCCCAGTGACACGTCGCGAAGGAAATCGACGCCTCCCATGACCCCGATTGCATCCGCGTTGGGAATGGGAAGCGCACGCGACCGCTTCGCGCCACAGGCGATGATGACGGCGGCAAAGTCGCGCCGAAGGTCCACGAAACTGATATCTCTACCGACCTGTGTGTTGCAGCGGATCTCGACGCCGAGAGACTGAATTACCGCGACTTCTGCTCGGATCAATTCACGCGGCAAGCGATAGCCAGGTACGCCCGTGTATAGCATGCCGGCAGGCTGCGGTTCCATCTCAAGAATCGTGGGGCGGAATCCCATCAGGGCGAGATCGTGTCCGGCGGCTAGACCCGCTGGGCCAGAACCGATGATCGCGATTCGCTCTCCGGCGGGCTTGGGAAACTCGGCGTTCGCGAGGAACTCAAGCAGGTGGCTGAGTTCTTCAATGTCGTCACACTGGCGCGTTTCCGTCTTGTTCTTTAGATAGGGAAACAGTTCGCGTCCAGCATCCCTGCGCGCATCGCTGCCGAACTTTTCACAGACAAACCGCTTCAGGGCTCGGATCGAGATCGGCTGATCGATAGTTCCCCTGCGGCAGGCCGCCTCGCACGGCGCGCCGCAGATGCGTCCACACAAAGAGGCCAGGGGATTCGGTCCTCGGGCAATGAGGTAGGCCTGTTCGTAGTCGCCCGCGGCAATGGCCCGCACATAGCCACGCGCATCAGTATGAACTGGGCACGCGTACTGGCATTTGATCTGCTCCCGCCAGTACTCGTGATCCGCCACCCGGACTTTGTAGCGCGGTTCTTCCACGGTTCTCGCCTGCAATACACCAACCACCTACCCTATGCGCCGAAATTGCCATTGGCTGTGACCTAAGTCACGGTCAGAAATACTTGGAGTTCGTTGGTGATGAAAGACGCCAGCGGGGAAATCAGTTCTTTCGCGGTTGGTCGAAGGAATTGTTCCCTGCCACTTGCACGCCTTTATCTTGGCTCTGCCACGATTCCGACGTTTCTTCGGCCTGCCATTTCGCTCGCAATGGCGGATTTGTCGGCGTCAGATAGCATCCGGACTGCCAAAGGAAACACAAATTGGTCCTCGAAACGAATGTGTTCCTTGTACATCGACGCAAGGCTCGCAACGGCTTTGCGGAATTCCTCAACCTCAGGGCTGGAAAGACCTCCGGCAGCGAGATACCGTGCTCCCAAGCGTGCGACCGTTGCGTGCAACGGGGCTGCCCACCGATGCTCCTCCTCCAGTTGTTCTAGTCGTGAGAACGCGGACTGAACTTCAGGATGCTGGATCTGACGCAACCGGGGAAATAACGACTCCTCCTCGTCAGCTGTGTGCTTCGGTGCGGCTTGCTCGAAGTAGCGCAAGGTGGACTCCAGCGCCCGGCTACTTTCCACGGTAGGAGGAGCGTCTATCGTTTGTGCAACCGCTTCCAACGTACCGAGGAACATCTCAACGCGGCGGTGGCAGTCTGAAAGCAGGCCGGTTGGATCGGTGAAGTGGTGAGCCTTGGCTCCGATTTGAACAGGCATTGTTTCAGTCTCCGGACTTCGCGGGCTGTATAAAGGTAGCGAATAAATTCACTGCAAAGAGGGTGACAGCCGTCATTTCTGTAAGCGCGGACAACGGCAGCCACGACCATGCCCAATGAGCAAATCCCTGGTAAGCCAGAATCTCGGAACAGACGCGCAGAAGGCATCCGACCGTAAGAGTCAGCATCGCGAGGAACATAAGCTTGGTGCTGAAGAGCAATCGCATTCCGGAAAATGCCGGGAGCACCCGCTGGCCCACCGCAAATACCATCATCGCCAAAAAGCCAACGGTAAGCGCGTGACGGGAGGCTCCCCAGATTCCATGCGAGTTGGCGACCGATGCCGCCCAGATGCCGAGGGATGCGGCAATTAGCGCCCACCCATACGCCAATCTTACAAGAACCGGGAAGCTCGCGTGCACACCCTTGATTTTGGCTGGACGCGGAGGCAACTCGAAGAGTCTGAGCGCATACACAGCGGTGACTATTCCCGCGAACAGTAGGAACGCTGCCGTTACCATCAAGCCGCCAAGGGCTGTCAGGACTCCCGTGGCATTTAGTCCGACGGCCGACAACAAAACGCGACCGTGAATGGGCCGCAATCCCAGAAATATCGGAAGCCACTTCGCGCTGAATCCCCAGACGAACACGACGAGGAATCCCCAGGTCTGGAGCACGAGGAAGCGCTGGTCGAAATCCGGCGCCAGTTCTGGGGACGTGCCCCGCAAAGCGAGAAACAAGGTCGCTCCGAAGTTGAGGAGAAGTGTGAGCAGCAGACCCACCGATCCCGCCACCACCACGAACACCCATTCGTCCAGCTTTTCCTTGCCGGAGTCTTGGGGACGGTGGCCAGAAACGGTACGAAAGAAAATCGCAAACGCAGCCACTTCGAGTGTCGCAGAGAGCGGAAGAAGCACTCGCCAGTGCCACTGGTAGGCGCTGGTCAGCCAGCGCAGTGTGACACCGGAGGTCCATAGTGCCCAGGACGACCACACATTCGATAGCGCAAACAACTTCATCCTGCGCAACTTGGGTATGGAATAGAAACCAATGCCGAGGATAAATGTGCCAATCCAGCCAAAGATCTGTGCGTGACCGTGCGCCTGAGTCCATGCCGGGGACACGGAATCCGCCGAGCGACGGCTACTGATGGCGATCAGATTCCCGACACCGAGGAAGGTCCCCGGGAGCAGCATAAATATGAGGCCGGTGCTGATGTAGAGGATCAGCAGGCGGGACAGCGAGCTCTCGTGGGCCGCGGTGATATCGAAAATTTCCAGCGGTGTAAGCGGCCGCCCAGCCTCTTTCTCAATACGCGTTGCTAAGGCTGACATGGCTCGAATCTCCGGTTAATGCGACTTTTCCATCGCAATCGCGCGCGGAAACAGAATGTTGTTTTCGAGATGAATGTGCTGGTGCAGATCGGCTTCAAAGTCAGCCAAGGCTTTGTACAAAGTCTGGAAGCTGATGCAGGCATCGCCCGGCGGCGTGTATCCGACGCTTGCCTGACGCATCGCGCGCAAGGCGTTCCCTGCGGAATCGTGCTCGTGCTCCATCATCGAAACCGGGTTTTGCACGCTGCCGAAAGGCGGCGGCAGGATGGGCTCATTCTGGATGACAGCCTCCTCCATCCTTACGATGTAAGGGAACAACACCATCTCTTCCTTCATCATGTGCATGGTCAGTTCCTGTGCCAGCCCCGCGAAGGTTGTGCGGATCTCCACCAGTTCAGGATGGTTTTGGCCATGCACAGAGCAGACCTTGACGAACAAAGGACCGAGGCGGGCAATCTCCTCGCGCGTGTACTTGTGATGAGTACTCTTGATGTGCGCAACCAGATCGCCGAGCATCTCCTTTTGCCAGTCATGGACCTTCTGTTCCGCCTGTTCCGCTCGCGTTGCCTGCTCGGCCATTTCAAGGGAATCGAGTACCTGATCCACCGCCAAATTCGCCGCGTGGCAGGCTCGTTCCAACGACTGATTTCCGCCACAACAGTAGTCGATGCCCAGCTTCTCAAAAACTCGGGTTACGGCAGGGTTTTCCAGGACCAATTCCCGTACGGTTTTTTCGGTGGTCACGCTCATCGCATCCTCCTCGGCAGCGCATCTCCACATCCCTGTGGTGCGCTTGAGTTTGAAGTTAGAGGAATATCGGCAGCGTGCCGATGACTTTTGTCACGGCGACCGCAAGAAGCCGTCAGACTTGGGGTTGGGAGGTCTCGGAGTAGCTATTCGGCAGACCGGAGTTCAGCTTCTAAAGCCTTCAGATCGTGAATGATCACGCTGCGTCCATCAATCTTTACCAATCCTTCGGATTGAAAACGGGAGAGATTCCGGGAAACCAGCTCGCGGACCGTCCCAATCTGCGACGCCAATTCCTGGTTGCTGACCGGCAAAGTGACTTCCACTCCGTCAGCCGCGTGCTTGCCTTCAGTTCGGGCGAGGCGCAACAGGAACGAAGCTAGCCGGTGCCGCACGGTGGAAAATGAGAGCTCCTCGATGATTCCCACCAGCCGCCGCAACCGAGCACCGACCACGCGCAGCACCTTGAGTGCAACTTGAGGATGAGCCAGGCAGAGTGCCTGAAAGTCTTGTTTACTGACAAACAGAAGTGTGGCGTCGTCGACCGCGGTCACCGAGGCAGGGTAGTTTCCCCCATCGAAGACCGGCAGCTCGGCGATGGAGCTGCCCGGCCCATCGACACTGAGAACCTGTTCACGTCCACTGGCGGAACTTTTGAAGATGCGGACGTGTCCGGACTCGACGACATAGGGCCGTCTCCGTTGGCCGATCCGAGTGCGCTCCCATAGACTCCGTCTGGTCCGCAATGAATTGTATGGGGCGAGGTGTAGCCCGTCTTCTTGATGAACTCTTCAGGCTCGATCACCTTTACAATTTTCGGCTGTTTCGGATCCGGCTTATTGATGATTGAATAATATAGTGACATTCTGATGATCTTGTGCTACTCTCCGGTTATGGGAAACCCGGCGGGAGTACGGCGAGATTTTCAGAAGTTGGAGGAGCGGCGATTGCTAGGGGCGCGGTTGTTGCGTCAGGGAGTGCATCCTTCCGAAGTCGCTCGTCAGGTGGGAGTACACCGGCAATCGGTGAGTCGCTGGGCCGCGCAACTGAAGGAGGGCGGGATACGGGCTTTGAAAAAGGCTGGGCACGCCGGACGGCGCGCCCGCTTACGCCCCGAAGATCTGCGGCGCATTGAGGGTGGCTTGAAACGCGGACCGCAGGCGCTGGGGTACGAAACCAGTTTGTGGACTTCGTGGCGAGTCGCCCACCTGATCGAGCAGGAATGCGGAGTGAAGTATCACCCTTCGCAAGCGTGGCGCATCCTGCGGCAGCTGGGATGGAGTTGCCAGCGTCCAGTCGGACGGGCGCTGGAGCGCGATGAAGATAAGATCCGGCGGTGGAAGCAGCAGCGCTGGCCGGAGATTAAAAAAAAGCCCAAAAAGAAGGCCGCACCATCGTCTTCATCGACGAAAGCGGATTGAGCGAACGCCCGCACCGTTGCCGCACCTGGGCGCCGCGCGGACAAACGCCGGTGCTGCAATATCACTTCAACTGGAAGACGCTGTCGGCCATGGCGGGGGTGACGTGGTGGAACTTCTATTTCCGGCTGTTTCCTGGGACCATTCGCAGCCCGCAAATCATCGAGTTCCTCGGGCACTTGCTGCGCCACATCCCCGGCAAGCTGCTCATTGTCTGGGACGGATTGACTGGCCATCGCAGCCGCATGACCTGGGAGTTCATCCGCCAACAGCGCGGGCGGTTGTGGGTGGAGTTTCTTCCCGGATATGCGCCCGATCTGAATCCGGTCGAGTATCTCTGGTCGCATTGGAAGCAACACGAGCTACCGAACTTCTGCCCGCAGAACTTTGGCCAGTTAAGCCACTACGCCCGCAAGGCTTTGCGCCGGATGCGGAAGCGACCCACGTTGGTCATTGCCTTCTGGCGGCAGGCCGAACTGTTTCCGTTGTAACTATATTATGCAAAGTTCAATAGTATCCAAGATGTAAATCCGCGAGGAGCCTATGCCGGGCACGATCAGATAGCGACGATCCATGTGCGGATGTGGCGCTTGCGGACAAAGACAAGCGCTGCAGGCATTCCACCCGAAGTGATGCAGTTCGTTATCCCCCCGCGGAAAATCCGTTTGCCCAACGAGCCGCCCATACTCGGAAGAACTCGGATCGAGGTCAATGACGCCCATGGCATCGTGCTTCCATTCTTGCCGGCATTGAGCAGGGCGACATAGGCAAGGCGTTCTGCAGGGGCCTGCATTGCCATGCCCGGTGAAGGGTAAAAAGTTGGATCGGGACGCATTAATGTCATATTATTTCCTCATGTTCATAGATTCGGATACAAAACAGGTGGGACTCAAGCTTTCACCGCGATCACTTCCAAGTACTCAGATGAAACCACGGTCAGCTCATCGCCTCCGCGATTGTGCGAAGCCCACAACTGTTCCAGTTCCTCTCTGAGCTTTCGCCCAGCAGTTTCATCCAACAGCGCGAACGCGCGATTAGTAGGCCCATAGTACTGACGAAAGAACTCCACCACCTCGGCCGGCGGGAACGGATAGGTGAAACTATATTGGCGACGCGTCATCTTGAGGTCCGAAACCCCGTGGCCCATCCTCTCGCGCACCACAGTCTCGTCGCCCCACAACACCGGCGCCGGCATGCCGGAAGGCGCGATGAACTTCGCGAAGGTTTTGAACATTTGTCCGATGAATCCTTCGCGCGTCCAATTTCCCATCGCAATGGTGCCTCCAGGACTGCAAACTCGCAGAAGTTCGCGGGCCACGAGTTCCGGTCGCGGAGCAAACATAGCCCCGACCAGGCTGGTCACGACGTCAAAGCTGGCGTCTTCAAACGGAAGCGCTTCGGCGTCGCCTTCGATGAAACGAGCCTTGAAACCTTCCGCTTTGGCACGCGCCTGTGCGCGTTCTACCAGGTTCGGCGCGATGTCTACGCCGGTAACGTTCACTCCATCCCGTGCTGCCCATAGCGCGACTTGACCTGAGCCGCAGGCCACGTCGAGCAGTTGGCATCCCGAAGGGATGTCAAGTTGTTCGTAAAAAATGCGCGCTCCCTGCTCCATATAGCGCGAGAATCGGTCGTAGTCTCCGGCCATCCAGGTTTCTTTCAGCCGTGTCTTCAGTCCGTCGAATTCCGGTGTGGTTGCGATGGTGCTCATGTTTCCTCCAATGCCTTTAAGTATTTACTTCCTGCCTGCGGCAAGGCCGTTTGCGGCCGTGCCTCGTGGAGTCAGAAACGCAAGGACAGCAGCGACAACAAGCAGTGCCGGGACGTCGCCCCAAAGGTGTCCAATTTGGTCCGGGTTTGCCAGCGCCTGGACTGCCATGATTGCAGCGTGTACAACGCTGGACCACACGGTGAACCAGATAAGGCTCAAGTGTGCGAGTGGATTGCGGCTGGCAATCAACAGAAACACACCCAGCGTGGCGTACACACCCAGAATCATCTGGAGATAGTGTGAGGTGTGGCCTGTGTGCCATACCCAACCAGATGGCCAAACAATGGAGAGCGTGTAAATTCCGAAGATAAAGATCAGGCCCACCAGTTGCAACGCGAGCCGCAAGTACTTCATGCGGGCTAGTTCGGGCACGTTTGTTGTCTTTGAGGCCCGGGTAGAGAACTCCGGTTCTTGGGCGAAGAACTTTTCGATTGGTTTCCCTTGAATGACTGCCATATTTCATCCTCCTGTATGTTTGAATTTCGAACCAACTAGCGTCTGCTTCGACTGTTGCGAAGTAGCCATCATGGGGCAGAGTTTTCAGCGGCCTACTGCCTTTCGAATGGCCGCAAGATGGTGCCAGCTATGCCGCATTGAATGGTCCTCGATAACGAACTGAGCCGTTACCGGAGCGCCAAAACTCAGCGAGAACGGCGCTGCGTTATCGAGTTCTTGATCCGTGAAGGCCCGCACCGCCGCGGCCGCCTCTCGGCTGTTCCGCCGCAGCAGTTTGAGCGCAGCAGACTTCGAAACTTGAGCATTCTCCTGAGCATGTTTGGCATTCAACTGTGCGACGACCTCCCACGTGACATCCGAAACCGGCCTGCCACTGGCGATGGCTTGCGCGACATCAATCTCGATTGGATACATGCTGGCAACATGGTGAACGACAACGCCGACGGAGCGCTGGTCGGTGGCCGACACAGGTCTGTGCCATTCAGCCTCTGAAAGTCCTTCAGCGAAAACCGCCAATCCGGCAGCGCCTTCCTCGATCCGAGCAGCCAGCGATTCAGCGCGGCGGCTCGCGGAAGGCCCGATTGTGGTGGCAGTGCCGTGTTGATTGACAACATCTGTTGTTGACATTGGTCATCTCCTTCCTTTTTGTACTTGCATTGACTGAAGCGCTTTTCACATCCTGCGAATGCTTCAACGAGGCTTACTATGGGCCACTATCGCAGCCCATACTTAACCATACGTCCAGTTTTCTTGCTCACATCACACTTGCCGTATGATGATTTGCTCAAGAGTCCGGGAAGATTTGCTGGGAGGCTGTGTGGACGTGCTTTCAGAAGTGTTGAAGGTGGTGAAGCTCCAAGGGGCCATGTTCTACAACGGGGAATTTTCTTCCCCCTGGAGTCTCTGTTCACCGGCCTCTCGCTTGGTTGCGCCCTATCTCGCGCCGGGCGCAGGACACGTAATCATCTACCACTTGCTCACTGAGGGGCACGCCTCTGTCCGGCTGTTGGATGGGGAGCGCATAACTCTCGATGCTGGTGACCTCGTGATCTTTCCCCATGGCGATCCCCACATCATAGAGAACGGACCGCCCACCAAGACTGTGGATATGGCAAAGGAATTAGCTCGAATCGTCGCCCAGGGGTTGAAGCTGTCGCGCCTCGGAGGCGGCGGTGAAGTCACGAGATTCGTTTGTGGCTTCATGGCATGTGACCCACAACTGAGCCAGGTCTTTCTTAGCGGCCTGCCGCCTGTGTTCAAAGTCAGCATACGTAATGACGCATCGGGTAGGTGGTTGGAAAACTCGATTCGCTTTTCGGTGGATGAAGCTGACGCTTCTCGAGCGGGCGGAGAAGCAGTCTTGGCCAAACTGTCAGAAGTATTATTTGTCGAAACACTGCGCGCCTACATCGCCCACCTTCCCCCTGACCAAACAGGTTGGCTGGCTGGCGCCCGCGATGTGGAGGTCGGAAAGACGCTGGCACTAATGCACCGGAATCCTGCGCATCCGTGGACGATTGCTTCTCTGGCAAAAGAAGCGGGAGTATCACGCTCGGTACTGGCTGAGCGCTTCCGTCATTACCTCAACGAGTCTCCGATGGCCTATCTCACGCGCTGGCGACTTCAGTTGGGAGCTCAAATGCTGGCCTCAACCAGTCATTCGGTGGCACAGATCGCACCGGAAGTCGGTTATGACTCCGAAGCTGCTTTCAACCGCGCGTTCAAACGGCAGTTCACAATGCCTCCCGCCCGTTTCCGCGGTCAATCGAGATTGGCTCATCGGAAGTTGCCCACCTCAGGAAATCCACACTGAATCTTTCACGCTATCGAGTTGGCCAGCTGCCGTTTCCCATGGACGGGTGCTGTCGGCGAGCCAATACCGTAGGAAGTAGGGACCGGCGAGATTCGTCGGTCGGCGCCCGCGCCCGAGGTTGACCTTCTGGTAGCGGCGAGCCTTGCCTTTGCCGACCTGCCGGTAGAGTGTGACTGCCATATTGCCTCCAGTGATAAATACCGCGCCAGAGGCAAATGATCTGAATTTGGTAGTCAGTTGGTAGTCAGGTACTGCAAATAGCAGAAATCAAAGGTAATGGCGGAGAGGGAGGGATTCGAACCCCCGATACCTTTTCGGGTATGCCGGTTTTCAAGACCGGAGCCATCAACCACTCGGCCACCTCTCCCGCAGACTCACGACACAGTCATTTTACATGAGCAGGGCGCGAGTCCCGAGTCGCCAGCTGATGCGCGTTTGAACGGAAGTTCTTACTTGCGGGATCTCTTTCCCGCTGCTAAGGCTCCACCTTCCTCGACGTGCGCGTCATAAAATCTCCCTCGACTAGCGGCTCCAAGTGTCATCCCGCCCGATCATCGGGTCAAGATAATTCCGATTCCCCACCAATTCACTCGACTTGGCTCTCATCGTTAGTCTTATATTGACCGCTGCCCCGGTCGAATAACCTCAAATCCCGTGCGGGACGCCGCATTCAGGCCACCGGAATCCAAGACCGGGGGTGCCGCGCGGGCCCGGCATATGTCCCGAAGGCACTCTCCCCGGCACAAAGCTGCAAAACCATGCACACCCGAACACCCCCGCCCCTGGCATAAACGAAATTCAAGTGATTGATTTAATGCAGGATACCCGCATTCCGGGGCCCCGGCGGCTGGCAGGGGGATTGCCCCTTCCAAGGCATGATGGCGATCCGGCGTGGGGCTGTTCGTGAGGTTTGCAGTTCAAGCCAGAGGGCAGCGATATCCCTTCTGGTTTTCGCGGCTTTGTGCAGCGCCGCTTTTGCCGAGGAATCCCCCGCTGGGAACCCGGCTCCAACCAACATCGAAGCGGCGATCGCTGTCCGTCCCACATTCCCTGAGGCGCCGCAACCTCATCAGTTCTGGGACCGGAAGAACCAGCTGCTCTTCGCCGGAGCGGCCGCGGTGAACGCCGCCGACTTCGCCGTCACCCACTCGAACCTGCAGAGCGGCGGCAAGGAGTTGAATCCCATCACGCGTCTGTTTTCCCACAGTACGGCCGGCCTGGCGTTCAACTTCGCGGGAGAAACCGCCGCCACCATGGGCATCAGCTACCTGTTCCACAAGACCGGACACCATCGTCTGGAACGCATCACTTCGGCGGTTGCCATGTCCGTGTCCACACAGGCCGTGATCTACAGCGGCACCCACCGGCGGTAACCCGCGCGAGCTTGATTTAGACCGGACCTGACCGCCAGGAATCAAGGCGATCTGACGTTCCATCTGGACAGCGTTCGAAAACGGTGTTCTGCAAATCGACCCAGTCCTCCCAGATTGCTTCTCTCAATCTCATCACATGACACTGTGACCACTGCCCTTGCGCATTCAAGCCCAACCACCATAGGGTGTAGCATAACGATGCTCCCACTTTTCTGGTGCCGCTGACCTGGCCGTAAGGCCAGATCAAACAAGTCGGGAGACCACCAACCCTTCCCGATC
The DNA here is from genome assembly GCA_963715675.1 of uncultured Acidobacteriota bacterium. Lineage (GTDB taxonomy): Bacteria > Acidobacteriota > Terriglobia > Terriglobales > Acidobacteriaceae > DASVWZ01. The sequence goes on along the minus strand of OY970265.1, from coordinate 3,313,508 downwards.
GAGTTCGCCGCCCCGCAAAAAGATGTCCCGACCGAAGGCGCGGGGAGAAAAACCCAGACCGGAAAAGATTGAAGTTCCCCCAGCCGGTTGAGCGGCTCGGTTCTCAAATCGAATCGCGGTTCTAGGAGGGCGTCATGAAATCTGCACGCTTCGTCGGATTGTTTGCAATTCTCACCAGCATGTTGGTACTGGCGCAGTCCGGCCGCGCGCCGCTCGTCAATCAACCCAATGGGCTTTCCATCGCTCAACAACCGTATCCCAGAGTGTCTCCGACTTTTCCCCAGATGCCGCAAGCGGCGCCTTTCGCCGGGCGCGGGACTAAAGCGGTTAAGGTGAATTTGTCCCGGCCGGGATCCCCGCAAACGTCAGGGCTGAACTTTGCCAACGGTGTGGCCTACGGCTCGGGCGGGGACGGAGCCTGGTCGGTTGCGGTGGCGGATCTGAACGGGGACGGCAAGCCCGACATCGTCGTGGGAAACTTTGGCAGCAACAATGTGGGCGTGCTGTTGGGCAACGGCGATGGAACCTTCCAGACGGTGGTGGCCTACGATGCAGGCGGCGCAGGGGCCTATTCGGTAGCGGTGGCGGATCTGAACGGGGACGGCAAGCCCGATATCGTGCTGGAAGGCGGCAACAATGTGGGCGTGCTGTTGGGCAACGGCGATGGAACCTTCCAGACGGTGGTGACCTACGGTGCAGGCGGCGCAGGGGCCGTGTCGGTGGCTGTGGCAGATCTGAACGGGGACAGCAAGCCCGACATCGTCGTTGCAAACTCGGGCAGCAACAATGTGGGCGTGTTGTTGGGCAATGGCGATGGCACTTTCCAGACAGCGGTAACTTATGGTTCGGGCGGATACGACTCCTGGGGCAGCGGCCAAGTGGTCGCTGCGGCGGACGTGAATGGGGATGGCAAGCCAGACATAGTCGTGGCGAATAACTGTGCGGACAGTGCCTGTGATAACGGTGGTTCAGTGGGCGTGCTGCTGGGCAACGGTGATGGAACCTTCCAGACTGCGGTAGCTTTCGGCTCGGGCGGGAATGGGACCGATGCGGTTGCGGTGGCGGACGTGAACGGGGATGGCAAGCCCGACCTCGTGGTGACCAACCTCAATAGCCCCGCGGTGGGCGTGCTGCTGGGCAACGGCGACGGGACTTTCCAGCAGGCGACAACCTACTATTTGGGCTATGCCACTCATGGGTTGGCGGTAGAAGATGTGGACGGGGACGGCAAGCTCGATATTGTGGTGGCGGAATCTAGCTGGAGCGGGCTGAGCGTGCTGTTGGGCAACGGCGACGGAACCTTCCAGACGGCGCTGAGTTACACCTCGGGCGTGCCCTGCGACATTGGGGTCGCGGTAACGGATGTGAGCAGGGATGGCAAGCCCGACATTCTGGTGACGAACCCCTGTTACCCTTCCTCGGTGGGCGTGCTCATCAACACCAGCTTGACGCCGACGACAACCGCGCTTACCTCTTCGCTGAATCCGTCCAACTTCGGGCAAGCCGTGACTTTCACTGCTACAGTCACGGCACAACGAGGCTTTTACAAGGGCACGCCGACGGGTACGGCCTCGTTTTACGACGGCACGACATTGCTGGGCACAGGGACGCTCAGCGGCGGGGTCGCGACCTATACCACGTCGGCACTCAGCGTCGGTTCGCACTCCATGAAGGCGGTCTATGCTGGAGACACGAATTGCTTGGGGAGCACCTCTGGTGTGTTGAAGCAAGTGGTTAATCAGAATAGCACCACAACCAGCCTGACCTCGTCGCTAGATCCGTCGATCTATGGGCAGGCAGTGACCTTCACCGCGACGGTCACCGGGCAGAACGGAACACCTACCGGCACAGTCTCGTTCTACGATGGCACAACATTCCTGGGCACGGGGACGCTGAGCAACGGAGTCGCGACCTATGGCACTTCGGCATTGAGCGTCGGTTCTCACTCCATGACGGCCGTCTACGGTGGAGACACGAATTTCTCGGGGAGCACCTCTAATGTGCTGAAGCAAGTGGTCAATCAGGCCAGCACGACGACCGCCCTCAGGTCGTCGCGGAATCCGTCGAACTATGGCCAGGCGGTGACCTTCCACGCGACGATCACCGGACAGTATGGCGGGACACCGACGGGTACAGTGTCGTTCTACGATGGCACGACATTGCTGGGCACGGGGACGCTCAAAAACGGAGCCGCGACCTATACCATTTCGGCACTGAGCGCGGGTTCGCACTCCATGACGGCAGTCTACGGTGGAGACCAGAATTTCGTGGGCAGCACATCTGGCGTGCTGAAGCAGGTGGTCAAGAAAGCTGCCACCACAACCACGCTGAGTTCGTCCAAGAACCCGTCGAAGTATAGGCAGACGGTGACCTTCACCGCGACGGTCACCGGGCAGTACGGCGGAACACCGGGCGGCACGGTCACGTTTAAGAGCGGGAAAATCATGCTGGCAAAGGTTAGCTTGACAAACGGAGTGGCCCAGTACAGCACAAAGAAGCTGACGAAGGGCAAGCACACGATTGCAGCCATATATTCGGGCAACGTCGATTACAAAGGGAGTTCAGCCAGCCTGGTCCAGACGGTGGACTAGAGAGGCTGGCGGCGCGGCTCGACGGCCGTCCGAGCCGCACAACTGAGTCGTGCCTTTGCACAGGAATCCGGCTTCCTGAGCGGTTCCTGGCAAGATTTGCACAACCGGTAAACTCGTCGTGAAGCACTCGCGTTAGCTTGAGACCAGGGAATCTACAGAAATCAACTGATAAATTCCTGCCTGCATTCGTGGCGCGGCAGAGTAGCTGCACCAAGTCCGTTGCACCAGCCTGTGAACCGGCTGCACTCCACTGAATTGCAAGCAGATACAGGCGCGGATTTTCTATTGACTCCCAGAATAGAAAGAGTAGAAACAGAATCGTTCTTTGACACCTTCTGATGTTTGTCCGGTTGGTGCGGCGTCCGGGGCTCGAGCGAAGTCACACTCCAAACCGCAAGGTGAAGGAGCGAGGGCGGGCAAGGGTCTATAGCAAAGCGCTGGTTGAGGCGAACAGGAAGATATGTTGAAGGCAGGATAGAGTCCCGAGGCGTTGGGTTGGTTTTTCCGGTTGGCGGTAAGCCCGGAGCCCGAGCAATGATCGCGCGGAGCGACCGCAAGGAAGCGACGAGTGCAGGTCTGCAAGGGTCTAAAGCGAGCTACTGGCCGAGACGAATGATCCCAACATCACCTCGGGACTCTTAATTTTTTGCAATCCACTGGACCCGAGTTCACCGCCAATCACCCGACGATCGCCAGTCCCACCCACTGGGTGAGCGCACGGGCGACCCCAGCGCAGGCCGGGTGTGCAATGCTGTACCGATGCGAGACAAATTTTGACATTCCACTCTGAACCATGTAGACCTTAGCTATCCCTTCGTGCTGGCCCGCCGGTTTCGTTCGGCTTTGACGGTCACGAGGGATGATTTCGTTTCTTGATGAGTGCGGCCGGACCGGGGGTCGCAAGAACAATGAGGTGGGGCATGAAGGAATGCCTGGCATGACAACTACAGGTTCATCTCCGCAGCCCGCAGCGACAACGCTGGTCGTTTCCAAGGATGCTGCCACCATTCAACAGTTGAAGGAAGGCCTACAGCAGTTCGCCATTGCGGCCGAGGTCAGCAGCGAAATCACGGCTGCGTTTCAACTGCTCAACCGGCGGCATTTTGAGGCGGTCATCGTTGACATGCAGATCGGGGAACGAGCCGGGGAACTGCTTGCCCAGGTACGCAGCTCTGCCTCCAGCCAAACCGCCGCGACCTTCGCCATCACCGCCGGCGGTACCGAAACGGGTCTCGCTTTCGGCGCCGGCTCTCACTTCGTGCTGGAGAGACCTCTCTCCACAGAGTCGGTGCACAATAACCTGAAGGTCGCCTATGGCATGATCATGCGCGAGCGGCGCCGCTATTTCCGGTGTCCCGTGGTCATCCCGGTATCGTTGCGCGGGCACCAGGGTGGGGAGCTTCATTGCAAGACCCTGAACATCAGTGAGAGCGGGATGGCGGTCACCGCTCCCGTCGCGCTCAAACCCGATTCCAAGGTATTGGTGGCGTTCAGCCTTCCCGACGAAACCACCAAGTTCGCCTCTGACGCCAATGTCTGTTGGAGCGATGGAAGCGGCCGCATGGGGCTGCAGCTTCTCACCCTGGCTTCGCGGCATAAGGAACAGCTGCAGGCGTGGCTCGCGCGCCGGCTCGAAGAATACCTTCCCGCAGACGTGGCCAGCCAGTTTCAAAAGGGTCCGGAATCCTAGCCGTCTGCCTGCCGCCGGAGGCCGGGGATCATTTGGCGGCATTGCGCTTCTTGCGCCTGGGAAACTACAATGCCAGTGAGGCAGCGACCGCAGCTTCCCGCTAATTCTCAATCCAGAAGTCAGGAGCAAACCGCATGTCCGCACCCAGCCGGCGGCCGGAGATCCGCCGTCGCCGTACTCGCAAGGAAAAGATTCTGAAGCTTCGCAAACGCCACGCCGCCGCCACCCAGGAAGCCGACCGCAAACGCCTGGAAGACAAGCTGCACCGCCTGGGCCTGGTTTCGCCCGGAAATCCGTTGATGAAGAAAGCCTAGGGCGGAATGGCTCCGGTCCGGCCGGCGCAGCCACCGAGCATTTGTCGGGCGAGGGCCAGCTGCACGCTGGCTACGTCGTTCCCTCGAAGACGCAAGCCCGCATCGAATATCAGACTCGCGCCTGTCCCCGGCTCTGATTACAATGGGGCTTACACCGAGGACGCCACTTGGCCGATTCTGCCCCACAACACCGCCGCTGGACCGTCATTGCTTCGGGTGTGCTGTGTCTGATGCTGGCCATTGTCGTCCTGTTCACCAGCCGCGGAGCCTTTTTCAGCCCGGTTGCGGTTGTGGTTGTGGCCGCCATTGGGCTGGTTGCCGTACTGATACAGCTGAGCGTCTACAACCGCGCCCACGGCACTCCGGTCGAAGCGCCGCTGTGGCTCAATGTGCTGGGAATTGTCTTTGCCCTGATCGCCCTGTTCGCCGACGCTCTCCACTTGGGCGCATCCCTGGCCCAGATCATGGCCCTGCTTGCTGTCGGCAGTTTTGCCGTCAGCAGCGCCGTCATTCTGCACGGGTTCCGCAAGCGCCGGATGGTGTCGAAGTAAGAATGTAGCGCGTGTTGCTCAATCCAGGTTCGTGTCCAAGGAACGGGTCGCGAGCCTGGGCCGACCGAGCGTTCGCTTTGCGCACCATCCAACGGCTCCGTGCCTTACTTGATGACGCGGAAGACCACGTTGCTCTTGAGTGTCCCCTTGGGTGTCTTCACCTCGACCGTGCCGGTTTTCGCACCTGCTGGCACGGTGGTTTTAATTTCGGACTTGGAGATGACTTTGAGCTTTGCCGACTTGCCGTTAAAGGTGACTTTGGTTGAGCCCGTCAGATTCGTTCCGAGAATAATGACAGCCGCTCCCACCTTGCCGGATGTGGGCACGGTCGCTACGAAGGGCCCGAGCCCGACGCCCAGGCTGAAGACTGTGCCGTCCTGGCTCGTCCCGCCTTCGTAGGTTGTGCCGTAGAAGGTCCCGTTGGTGGCTTGAAACAGGCCGCCCACGGGGTTTGAGCCGTCGGTACGGTCAAACAGATGAAGCGTGGTCAGTGTGCCCCCTGGGGTGAGTGCGAATAGAGTGCCATAGCCGTTGGAGCCCCCAAATGCCGTAGTCCCATAGAAATTGCCGTCGGTGCCTTGCACCAGTCCAGCTTCCGGCGTGGAGCCGTCCGAACAGCTGGTTTGGGAACAAAAGTTGTAAATCGTGGTCAGCGTACCCGCGGCGGTGATTTCAAACGCCGTGCCATCGCCGGCGGTCCCACCGTCGTAAGTTGTCCCATAGAAATTCCCTTTGCTGTCCTGGACCAACCCGGCATAAGGATATTCGCCGTCAGACGAGTTAAAGCTATGCAAAGTGGACACAGTGCCCGTGGAAGTCATTTGAAAGACCGTGCCGTGGCCGTAGGCGCCGCCTGTGACCGTTGTTCCATAAAAGTTACCCTTGCTGTCTTGGACCAGTCCTCCATAGGGCAAAGAGCCGTCCGTCGAGTCGAAGCTGTGAAGCGTGGTCAGGGCACCCGCCGGAGTGATTTTGAAGATAGTGCCGTCGCTGTTGGCTCCGCCGGACCCGGTGGTGCCGTAAAAGTTCCCGTCGCTGCCTAGCAGCAGCCCATCATAAGGGGTTGCGCCGTCCGTCGAGTCGAAGCTGTGAAGCGTGGTCAGGGCACCCGCCGGAGTGACTTTGAAGACTGTACCATCGCCGTTGGCGCCGCCTGCCGAGGTCGTCCCATAGAAGTTGCCTTTGTTGTCTTGCGCAAGTCCCGCGTAAGGATAGATGCCGTCGGTGCAGTTACTTAGCGCACAAAAACTGTAGATGGTGGTGAGGGCGCCCGCGGGGGTGATCTTGAAGACTGTGCCGTGTCCGTTGGCGCCATCGGCCGCGGTTGTGCCATAGAAGTTCCCATCGACACCCTGGATCAGAGACATATAACGGGGAGCGGCTCCGTTTGTTCCGTCGAAACTTACCAGACTGTTGAAGGTGATCGTGGCTGGTGAGGCGAGCGCTGTTGCCGCATAAAACATAAAGACCAGACCTGCCATTTTCAACAAGGCAGGTTTGGCTGCACTGCAATTTGTCCGGCTGCACGCCGGCGCGTAAGTCAAATGCTTACATGTACGCTGCTTGGTCATAGAATTCTCCGGGTTACAAATTCGAGTATCTCAGCAGGAACGCACGAGAGACGAGGGCGCGGGTCACGGCGTCTGGAGCAGTGGGAATTATTCTGCGGAGATCAGGGCAAAGTCAAGCTGCAAACTCTTGCAACTCCCCATTTCATTCGCAAAACCGGGCCAATTCCGACCTAAGGACGCCCCCGCTGCGCTCAAGAGTATCGGCTAACCAGAAAGTCACTCCCGTTTCCACAGCTTCTGCGCGTATGCTGCCGCCATGGGGGTTTCCATTTCGATTTTAGCCAGCGGCAGCCGGGGCAACAGCACGCTGGTTGAAAGTTCCTCGACCCGCATTCTGGTCGATGCCGGACTCTCCTGCAAGGAAACTTTCAAGCGCCTCAAGGATACTGGCGGCGATCCCCGCTCTCTGTCCGCCATCGTCATCACCCACGAACACTCTGACCACGTTCAGGGACTGCGGGTGCTGGCCAAGAAACTCAAGATTCCGGTCTATATGACCGGGGCCACCTACCAGGCCTGGGCGCGTGCCGTACGCGATGCCATGGGCGAACTTCCGGAGATTCCCCAGCTGGAATTTTTTTCTTCCGGACACAAGTTTCGGGTCGGCGATATCGAAGTCACTCCATTCACCATTCCTCATGACGCCGCCGATCCGGTCGGGTTCACGTTTCGCAGCGAAGGCGTAAGGATCGCCATTGCCACCGACTTGGGCTACGTCCCACCGAGTGTTGGTGATCAGCTTCGCGGCTGCGATCTGCTGGTGCTCGAATCCAATCACGACCTGGAAATGTTGCGTTCGGGCCCCTATCCCTGGTCGGTCAAACAGCGCGTCATGAGCCGGGTGGGGCACCTGTCCAACACAACTCTCGCACAATTTTTCTGCAACGATTATGATGGGAAGGCATCCTACATAGTGCTGGCGCATCTTTCCGCCGAAAACAACCATCCGGAAGTGGCGCGCGGAGAAGCGGAAAACGCGCTGGGCACGCGGCGCACCCTGCTGCGCAATCGCGTGTTGTTGGCGGCCCAGGAGCAGGCCATGCAACCAATCCGGTTGTGAGTCGATTCGTACCTGTATATATGAGTCAGTGCATAGACCCGGTGGTTGGCAAGATTCTGGCGGGCTGGCGCTACGACATTTCCGGCCTGGTGCCGGAGATGCGCGGCGACTACGAGGAGCACTTGAACGCCTGCCAACGCTGCCGCCAGCGCCAGCGCATTCACCGCACCATTGACATCGCTCTCATCGCCCTGGCCTCGGTTTCCGCCGGAGTTTTTCTGCTGGCGTTCGGAGTGATCCGGCATTTTGGGCCGCGTCACACGTTCTGGCTGGAGATTGCCGCGCTGGCGGGTTTCGCCATGTCCGCGCTGATCTGGCTCATCGTCGCAGTCGCGACTCCGGCTCCCATGGCTGTGGTGGATGCCGCCCGCCTGGGCGCCCGCCATGTCCACGACCGCCTCCCCGCCGAGATCCGCTCCCGGCTGCCCGAAGAACTGCGGCTGAAAATTACCGGATCGTAGGCCTCGATCTTGACCCCGGACCAGCGACCAGCGTTCGTTCCCTGCACGTCAACCTACCCCATTTTCTGAACATAGTGCTTGACTCTGGATCACGCTCCAGGGTCTAGACTGAATGACGTGAGCACGAAAGCAAACAGGGCATTGCGTTCCGGCGAACTGGCGAGGCTGGTGGGAATCAGTTCCGACACTCTCCGGCTGTATGAGCGCAAGCGCCTGCTGGTGGCTCCGCCGCGTTCCGCGAACGGGTACCGCTGCTATCCGGCGGAGTCGGTCGAGCGAATCCGGCTGATCCGGGCTGCGCTGTCCATCGGCTTTACTCTGGATGAACTTGCGGAAATTCTGGCGATGCGGGCCGGCGAGGGCGTGCCTTGCGCGCATGTGCGCGAGTTGGCAGGCACGAAGCTCAAGAACCTGGATCGCCAGATCGGCGATATGGTCGAGTTGCGCAAGCAACTGGCAGTGATTCTCAAACAATGGGACGGCAGGCTGAAGAAGGTCCCGCCCGGCAATCGAGCCGGGCTGCTGGAGGCGCTGGCCGCGGACCCTCGTGCCGGGAGCCGAAAGCTGTCTCCGCAACTTTACTCATCGTTAGCAGAAAAATCGATTCACAAGGAGCGAACCAAATGAAGAAAAAATGCACCGTCAGCGTGCTGTTGGTGCTTGCCGTACCGATGATTGTCGTGCTTGTGGCGAATGCGCAGGAAGCCGGCAGCTCTTCGAAGGCGGCGCCCGGCAACGAACCGCGTCAGTGCCCCATGGACATGAAGATGCGGGGCGACAAGGGAATGGGATTCTCCCAGGACAAGGCGACACATCACTTCACGCTGGCGAAAGACGGCGGCGTGATCAGCGTAGAGGCGAATCAGGCAACCGACACGGAAAGCAGAGATCAGATCAGAATGCACCTTGCCCACATCGCCAAAGCTTTTGCCGGCGGCGACTTCGACATCCCGATGTTTGTGCATGACCAGGTTCCGCCTGGGGTGGGAGTGATGAAATCCAAGAAGGAGCAGATTCAATACCGGTACGAAGAGACGAACCTGGGCGGGCGAGTGATGATCAGCACCGCGGACCGCGACGCCGTTTCCGCCATCCAGGATTTCCTGTCGTTCCAGATTCGCGAGCACAAAACCGGGGACAGCCTGGCCATTCCGTGACCGGCTGCGGGAAAGTGGACCCGCCTCACGCAATCATTGTCAACTATTATTGCTTTCATAAGGAGCGGGTTCGTGGGGAGAACGCTTTCATACGTGTTCCTGATTGCGTTTGTGCCGTGGCCTTGTCTCGGGCAGGATGCGCCCAGCATGCCGGGAATGAATATGGGTCCTGCGGTCGAGTCGAACTTGCCCTCGCCGCACGATTCCTCAGGTACGGGATGGCAGCCCGCGTCAGTGCAGGAACGTACGTGGATGATCTCCCGCGGCGGATGGGACCTGATGGCCCATGGCACCGTGTTTCTTACCTATAACCAGCAAGGCGGGCCGCGCGGTGAGGGCAAGGCGGAGTCGGCCAATTATCTGATGACCATGGAGCAGCACACGCTCGGACGTGGGACTCTGCTGCTACGCCAGATGTTTTCGGCGGAGTCCTTGACCTCGCCACATCCGGGATTTCCGGAACTTTTTCAAACCGGCGAAACTTATCACAACCGGCCGCTGGTCGACCATCAACATCCCCACAACGTGTTTTCGGAACTGGCTGCCATGTATACCGTACCGATCCGTGAGAAACTGTCCTGGCTCCTGTACGGAGGCCCGGTCGGCGAGCCCGCGCTCGGGCCGGTCACATACCTGCATCGAGAGTCCGCCTCGGAAAATCCCGAGGCGCCTCTCGGCCATCATCTGCAGGATTCCACCCATACCAGTTTTGGAGTGGTCACGACCGGACTGGTGATCGATCGCTTCAAGATCGAAGGCTCGGCCTTCAACGGGCAGGAGCCGAACGAAGAGCGCTGGAGTATTCAATTGGCGCCACTCACCTCTTGGTCCGTCCGGGGAAGTGTTGCTCCCACCCGTAACTGGACGGCGCAATACAGCTATGGGTACCTCGTGCATCCCGAGGCGCTGGACCCGACCAACGAGCAAAGGCAGACAGCGTCGGTCGAGTACAACCGGCCACTGGCGAAAGGGAACTGGGCAGCGACCGTGGTATGGGGAAGGAAGCACAAGGAACTGCAAGACACCACGCAGAACAGTTATCTGGCGGAATCGACCGTCGATTTTCTCTCCAGAAATTATGCCTACACCCGTCTGGAGTTGGTCGACAAGGACGAGCTGTTTCCGCCGGCGCCGGTTCAAACTTCCTATCGCATCGGGGCCTACACCTTTGGCGGCGTGCGGGACATCCTGCAAAACCAGCATTGGCAGATCGGACTGGGCGCGGACGTCACCTTCTATTCGAAACCGGCGGCGCTCGATCCAGCCTACGGAAATAACCCGGTGTCATTCCACATCTTTGTGCGGATTCGCCCGGGCTTGATGGGGCATGTTATACAGTAGCCACGCCCCAGGCAGCCGCCGAACCTTCATTTTCACGAGCCATCAACTCTCAACGAACCGACAGCTCGCTTGCCTTGCTGTCATGGTCAACACTGTGACGATTTCGGCTCCGACTTGACCAATCTCCCAACCAGATCAACGCCGATTCAGCCTCCGCACTGCGCCGAGATCTCTTGCACTAGTCTGCTCCGGAAGGGATCCATTCCGCCTCCCGCGAATCGCCGCCGTTCACGGCGTACAGCACCAGTTCCACCCGGCTCGAGACTCCGATCTTTTCAAAGATCCGAAACAGGTATTTTTTCACGGTGTGCTCGCTCAAATGCAGTTCGCGGGCGATTTCGCGATTGCTCAAGCCGTCAGCCACCAGCGCCACCACCTGCTCCTCGCGCGGGGTGAGCAGATGGAGTCCACGGGTGTTCACCACGCGCAAGGAAGGCACTTGGGTCACCGCGTCAATGAGGTAACGAAGGTGCTCGTTGCTGATCCAGATTTGCCCCTGATGAACCGCCTGAACACATCGGCACAGCAAGCGAAACGGCTGATTGGACAGGCAAAACAGGCCTTGCACTCCGCAACGGAAGGCGTTGACCACCTCGTCCCGCCCCGGGTTTTCGAGCAGCAGAACCTGGGCAATCGTAGGGTGGCTCAGATGGACTCGGCGGACCGTGGCCATGCCCGCGCTGGTGCGGTTCGGGTGCCCGCTGATCAGCGCAACGTCAACCCGCGACTCGGCAAGAGTGGCGCTGATCTGTTCTTCCTCCATCTCGCAAGCGGCCATGCGGAATTCCGGGTGCCGGCGAAATGCGGAAACCACCAGCTGACACCGCATGCGACTGGAGTCGGCAACCAGGACGCAGATTGGTTTGGACGTGGCATACTTCGGTTCCATATTCCCCCGACGGGCGTGCTCTCATAGAAAGAGAATGCGGGGAAGCAGTTGCATTGTGCTGTGATGGTTTCAGCGGAGTGCTCCCGAATCCTGTGGAAAAGCCCAGAGCGGGATAATGCCGCCGGTGCAGTTCCAGTTTGAAACCCGCCTGGATGCCAGGAAGGCTGCGGCTCCATCCTCTGCGGGTGGAGGTAATTAGCCGCGCGTCTTGAAAGCTCCACCTGCGCAATCCGGATCCGAGGCCGAAGTGCAGGTGCGAATCTGCCCGGCTTCGAGGAACACCTTGCTGGAACCGATTTGTGCGTAGGGCACGCCCCGGAACCCGTGGCGAAAACCGTTTCTGCGGCTGCCTACTTTCGTAGACAACACTTTCCATGTCTTGTGGCTCCCCGACGACCGCGATAGGCTCGGGCTTCCGAGGTGAAAACCGGTGGCCGGAAGGAGGAATTCAGCGAATCAGCAGAAGGCAACCATGCGATGCGCGGTGACGCTTTGTGTTTTTGCTTTTGCCTGTTGGATGTTGCAACAGGAGTCGGTGGAGGCTGTAGCCCAGAGTCCAGGAACGGCGACAGCAGTTGAGAAGACTGGGGCAGCAACCACCAAGCCCGGTGAAGCGGACGGTGCCTGGAGTCCAGCCCTGACGGGGGAACGCCGTCCGCTCTACCGGTTACAGAAGAGCGACGTTGTCGAGTTGCAGTTCACCTTCTCGCCGGAGCTCGACGAAACCGTCACTCTGCAGCCCGACGGTTTTATTCCGCTGAAAAATTCGCGGCAGGTATTTGCCGAAGGGACCACCGTTTCCGAGTTGGAAGAGGTGGTTCGCCGCGCCTATTCCGGCATCCTGCGCCAGCCGGAGGTCACGGTCTTGCTGCGCGAGTTCGATAAGCCGTATTTCATCGCCGCAGGGGAAGTAGTGCGTCCGGGCAAGTACGAACTGCGCAGCGACACCACCGTGACCGAGGCAGTCGCGATTGCCGGGGGATTCACCACCCGGGCGAAACACTCGCAGGTGGTTCTGTTTCGGCGAGCTTCGGGCGACCTGGTCGAGACTCATCTGTTGGATGTGAAATCGGTGCTGAAAAGGAGAACGCTGCAAGAGGATATTCACTTGAGACCGGGGGACATGGTGTTTGCGCCGCAGAACCTGATCTCGAAGATCAAGCCTTATCTGCCTGCTTCGGGCCTCAGCCTGTACGCAACTCCGGCACAATTCTGATTCTGGTTCCGGCCGGAGGAGGGGACGCGCGAGTTCGGCGATGAGGCTGCTGGACAACAACTATGACGGAAGAACTCAGATTGGTAGCCCGGGCCGGACGCGACGTATCTCCCACGGTGCGCGATCTTCTGTCCGTCCTTTTCCGGCAGCGCAGGCTGGTGACCGCCTCATTTGTAACCATGTTTCTGACGATTTTTCTTTATGGCCTGGTGGCGCCCTCATACCAATCGGAGATGAAGGTTCTATTGCGGCGGGGCCGAGTGGACCCGGTGGTCGCTCCCACTCCGAGCCAGAGCGACCTGGTGCATGAAGCGGTCACCGAAGAAGACCTGAACTCCGAAGTGGAACTGCTGGGCGACGACGAAATTCTGCGGATAGTCGCCGAGAACACCGGACTCGCAGTGCACTCCTGGCTGCACCCCAGGGACGACCGGGAGCAGCACGTGGTTCGGGCGGCGCGCCGCTTAAAAAAGCGGCTCACGATTGAGCCGCTGAGAAAGACCAACCTGATCCACGTGACCTACAAGTCGTCGGATTCCAAAGAGGGGGTCAAGGTGCTGCGCGCGTTGGCAACCGCGTACCTGGAACGCCACGCCCAGGTGCACCGCGTTTCGGGCGAATCCGGTTTCTTCGATCAGCAGTTGCTCCAATCCCGCCGGGGCTTGGAGGACGCCAAGTCGCGGCTCATCGCATTTTCACGCGACCAGAGAGTTGTCTCGGCCGCGTTCGAAAGAGACGCGGCGCTGCGTAACCTGAGCGATGGCAAAGTCGATCAACGCCAGACCCAAGTTTCGATGGCAGCGACCTCGCGGCAAATTCAAATGCTGCAGGTGAAGTTAGCGGGATTGCCGGAACGAGTGGTCACAGTGGTCAAGAATTCGGACAATCCGGAGTTGATGGGAAAAATGAAGTCTCGGCTGCTCGATCTGGAATTGAACCGGACCGAACTCCTGGCCAAGTACGAACCCACCTACCGCCCGGTGCAGGACCTGGACCGGGAGATCGCGGAAACCAAGGCGTCGATCTCCCGGGAGGAGCAGGCGCCGATCCGTGAGGAAAGCAATGACCAGGACGCAAATCACGAATGGGTGACGTCGGATTTGCTGAAATGCCAGGTCGAACTCAGCGCTCTGCAGGCGCACGCGCGGGCGGAAGACTCCTTGTTGCGCCGCGATCAGAAGGTGGCCGCCCGGCTCGGAGAACAAGCGATTCAACAGGAACAGCTGATGAATGATCTGAAGGAGGCGGAGCAAAAGTACTTGCTTTATGTCAACAAACAGGAAGAAGCGAGAATTGGCGACGCGCTCGATCAAGGCGGGATTCTGAACGTCATGATTGCCGAACAGCCGACCGTGCCGGCGCTTCCGCAGCTCTCTGCGTTCAGTTTTGCGGCGATCGGGCTTCTGGCCGCAGGCGTGATCAGCATTGGCGTGGGATTTGCGAATGACTGGCAGAATCCGGCGTTTCGCACACCCGAGGAAGTCCTCGCTTACCTGGGAACGCCAGTTCTCGCTTCACTTCCAAGAAGGAATGGATAGGCCGGCGAGAGCTTTGAGAGGGGATAGGACGGAACGTCGGCGGTGTCGGCCGCGTCGCTCCAGTGATGGACTATGAGTGTTGCCACCCTACAATCGGTCATTTCGGCGTGGAGAAGCTTCGGCCGGAAACGCCCAGCGGGGTCCCGGGCAGGCTTTTTCGATAGCTCGAAGCACGCCGGTGCCTCCTGGAGCATCGCCCGCGAGAACCCGCGGTCTGTCCCTGTTTCGGCCTGGGACCCCGAAGCCTACGCGGACGAGCAGACTCGCGGCCTGGTTCGCCAGGTCTTTCTTTCCGGGTGGCCCACGCCCGTGCGGCAAGTAGTGTTCAGCGCGGTCCATGAGAGCACAGACATCGCGGAGCTGTGCACTCAGGTTGCGACTGCGCTGGCCGAGGAAGTGCGGTCCGATGTATGCCTGGTCGGATCAGACCGCGGAGGACGTCTGTTTGAAGAGGTTGGCCAGGATTCACGATACCGCCGTACCGGCCTGCGCAACAAGGCAGGACAAGTGTCCGCGAACCTGTGGACCGTGCCGCGGGAGGTTCTTTGGGAAAATCAGCCCCGCACTGCGGCGGTTCCCGGACTGTGCCGTCAGTTAGAAGAACTGAAGCGCGAGTTCGAATACAACGTGATTCAAGGTCCAGCGGCAGGCACTCACCGCCGCGCGGCACTGCTTGGCCAACTCTGCGACGGAATCGTCCTGGTGCTGCAAGCGGATTCAACCCGGCGGATTGCCGCCCAGCGAGCCAAAGAATTGTTGGCTTCCGCCGGAGTCCGGGTTTTGGGAACCATCCTGTGTGACCGGAAGTTCCCCATTCCCGATGCAATTTATCGCAGGCTCTAGCGCTGGAGGATTCGAGGTTTTGCCGCTCGACGCAGGAGGAACAGATCAAGTCGAGTGAATTTGTTCGGTTCGAGCAGTCAGGTTGTGAAAAACGGGTCAAAAACAGGTTGGGACTCAATTAGCAGAGCTTTGAGCGGGGCGAGTACAAGTACAAGCGGCAACGAGGCATGCCAACCGAACCGCCGCGAATGGTACGCGATCCAGACCCGTTACCGCTTTGAACGAAAAGTGACCACGTCTCTGCAGCGCAGGGGGATTGAGACCTTTATTCCCCTTCTAGAAGAAATCCACCGCTGGAGTGATCGTGAGAAAGCGATCCAGTCCCCGCTCTTCTCCGGATACACGTTTGCCCGGCTGGAACTGTCCTCGAAAATGAGAAGGACCGTGCTCCAAACGGCGGGAGTCATCGGATTTGTCGGCTCGGGCGGCGAGGTGATTCCGGTTCCTTCCCGGCAGCTTGAAGATCTGCGGAAGCTGCTGGTGCAAAAAGTGCCCTGCGCGCTTTCCGCTTTTCTTGCCGTCGGACAAAGAGTCCGCATCCGCGGCGGCTGTCTGGACGGGCTGGAAGGAATTCTCGAGCAAAACGACGCCAGACGCCTGGTGATCTCCGTGGAGTCGATCCGGCGCGCCGTTGCCATTCAGATTGATGGATACGAACTCACGCTGATTTGAAGTTCCTCCAGTGTCTCCCCCTGCCACAACCAGGAAATCAAGCCCCAGCCTTTCGCCCTCGTTGCCGGTCAGTTCGCCCTACGAGGGGAAAAGTGCCGCGCCCAGGGACCTGCGCAAGGAAGCGGCTTCTGTCAGGATAAACGGGACAACCTGGAGTCCGCAGTGCGAAGCCCAGCCTTCGCACGCAAGCCGGCCTTCCTTTCTTCGCGCGATTCAAAAGGCGCTGCTGCCCCAGCCTTCGGTGCGCGGGCAGCGTTCCCGGTTGGCGTCGGATGTACTTGCTGATTTTGCCCTCATCTTTTGTGCGTTTTGGATCACCGGCGGCTTGCAATCCAGCGATCTGTGGGTTCCCTTTCTGGCGTCGGACTCCCGATTCGCCGGGGGCCCGGGCATGCGGCCGGCACTACTCTATGGCATCCTGTTTACTCTGCTCGGCTACTCCGAACGCCTTTATCAGACGGCGACCATCCAGTCAGCCCGCGACGAACGGGCGATTGTCGTGAAATGCGTCTTGTGCTCGACGCTGTTCATGGCGATGGCCGGAGAAATCCAGACTCGTGGGGTCCTGCTTGCCATTCTTGCATTCGCGAACTACGGCCTTCTGCTGGCCCGCAGGGAGGCTCGGCGGCGCAGCGTTCGATCCCCGGGTTCGGCTCGTGACCTCAAGAACGTCCTGATCGTCGGCGCGGGCCCGCTTGCCCAGAAGGTTGCCGAACACCTGCAACGTTCTCCTCTGGAAAAAAGGGCTACGGTGGGATTTCTCGACGAGAGTGCGCCCATCGGAGGAGCGGTCCGCGGGCGAATCAAGGACCTCCCGTTGCTGGCGCAAACCGAGTTTGTAGGCGAAGTGATTCTTGCTGGAGTGGAGCGCAAGGTTGCCCTCCGGGCGATCTGGGAGGCCCGACAAAACGGAATCGATATCAAGGCTGTGCCGGATCTGTTCGGCCTTGACCCCGATCCGCTGCTTCTCGAACGAATCGGCGACGTGCCCATCCTGACGCTTCGACAAGAGCGCATTCCGCCCCTCGGACTCGCCGTCAAACGGGTCGTGGACATTCTGGGTTCCGGCGCGGGCCTGATTTTGTCCTCACCCATCCTCGCTATGATCACTGCCGCCATCCGGCTGGACTCTCCGGGACCCGTTCTGTACCGGGCTCCACGCGTAGGTTTCAAGGGACGGCGCTTCCTCTGTTACAAGTTCCGCACCATGATCGTCGATGCTGATCAGAGAAAGGATGAACTGCGTGCGCACAACGAGCGCAGTGGGGCATTTTTCAAGATCCAGAACGATCCCCGCATCACCCGCGTGGGCCGAATTCTCCGGCGCTACAGCCTGGATGAGCTGCCACAATTGTGGAATGTGCTGCGGGGCGAGATGAGCCTGGTGGGCCCACGACCACATCCCCTCGACGATTTTGCGTGCTATCGGACGCAAGATCTGAAACGTCTGGAGGCGATTCCGGGATTGACCGGGCTGTGGCAGGTGACCGCGCGCCAGGATCCTTCCTTTGAGCGCAATCTAGCGCTCGACCGCGAGTACATCGAGCACTGGAGCCCTGCCACCGACTTCAGAATTGTGTTGAAAACGGTTGCGGCTGTTTTGCACGGAAGCGGAAGCTAGCATGGCCGGAGCAGGAACAACTTTCTCCATTCGCCAGGCCGACGTCAGTGTCCGGTTTCTGGAATTGCTGTTGCGTCCGCTTCAGGCCATGACGGCTGAACCTGCCGTTCTTTTTCTGGCGGCCTTGGGGCTGATGCTGTTCCACTCCCCGGATTTCAGCTTCTATTCGATTGACCGGGTCGTCTTCGGGCTGCTGGTCTTCGTAGTGTTTCTGCGCCAGTGTGTGCTGCGGCAGCCACTGTGGGTGGTTGGGCCGGTTACCTGGCCGATGCTCGGGCTGGTGACGCTGGCGTTGCTTGGGGCACTGAAGCAAGCCGATAGCGCGGAAGCCTGGAGCTTATTTGCCGCGAAGTGGTTCGTTCCATTCGTGCTCTATCACCTGGCCACAATCGTTTTTGAGGATCCAGCCTCGCTGCGGAAGTTCGAGAGCTTCACTTGGGTGGTGCTGGCATACCTCACCTTCATCGCCGTCTGCTTCCTGGCCGGCGGGAAGGAGCTGATTTTCCCGCGCTATATCTTGGACGAAGGCTTGGGAATCCACGCAGACCGCGCCCGCGGACCATTTCTCCAGGCAGTCGCCAACGGAGTCGCGCTCAACTTGCTCGCGGTGATCGCGCTGGACTCCTTCCGCCGGAAACGGTTAACAGGATGTCTGGCTGCTCTGCTATGGATCACACTGCCCCTGGCGGTTATGGCGACCAGGACGCGGGCGGTGTGGCTGTCGTTTGCGGGAACCATTCTAGTGCTGATGTTTTACTCCCCGAGCCGGCGGGTGCGGCGGACGTGCCTCAGCCTCGCTTTGGCGGGCTCCACGGCTCTGCTGCTGGCCTATGCCTTTTCACCGTCACAAAACAATCCCCTGAGCGACCGCTTAGGGGAACGTAGTCCCGTGGACTTCAGAATGGCTGTTTACGGCGCGGGCTGGGACATGTTTCAGGAGAAACCCATCCTCGGCTGGGACACGGCGGGCATGCAAGCCGAACTTTCGCGGCGGATCAGCGAGTTCCATCAGCGAGAGTTCTATTTTCATAACACCTACCTTGAGGTTCTCGTCCGGCACGGATTGCTGGGGCTCGGGCTGTATGGCTGGCTCATGGTTCGGCTATTTCGAATCGGCCGCAAGCCCATGGGGGCGACGCTCCCAAACCACGGCGGATTTCTGGATGAAGACTTTCGCTCGATCTGGCCTCTGTTCCTCTTGGTGTACTTCGTGAACGGCGCGTTGGTGGTGATGAATTACCAGTTTGTGAATGGCCTGGTATTCACCATCGCAGGCATGCTGACCGCGCAGAACCGCCGGCTCACGGCGGTTTCGAGTGACTCGCGTGCGAGCTGAGACAAGCGAAGAATCCGGAATGATTTCCCGCTTCATGTTGCCTGGGTCCCCAACGGCCTCGGCCGGCGTTCTGACCGGTGGAGCGTATCTGGCGGCGAGGTATGGCCTCGGCGTGGTGGTCAGCACGGGAAACATGCTGGTCATGACCTGGTGGCTCGGGCCGCACATCTACGGCTTGTTCGTAACCGCCATCACTCTGGTCGCTTTCCTCGCCACCGTATCGCGCGCTGGAGTGGACACATTTCTGGTACGCCACGAATCGGTCCCGGACAAAGCCATGTATGAAACCGCCAACGCCGTCATCTTGACCACGTCCTTGGCGCTGGCCGCGCTGGCTGCGCTCATCACACCGTTGCTGATTCGGTGGTATGGCAATCGCGAGTTTGCCCTGCCCTACCTTGTTCTGCTCGGCACCATTCCGGTGAGCGGACTGACGGGCGTGCCCATGGCAAAACTGGAACGCGAACTGAATTTTCGCCAGATCGCCGCCATCGAACTCAGCGGACAAAGCATGGGCCTTGCCGCGGCAGTCGTCCTCGCCTGGGCAAGGGCTGGAATCTGGGCGCCGGTGGGCGGGCAGTTGGCTTGGCAACTCGTCACGCTGGTGGCAACCGCGAATTCCGCGAGTCTGCGCGTGGGCATGCGGTTTCATGCGGAGCACTGGCGTCCAATGTGTTCGTTTGGGCTCGGCATGACCTTGTCGATGCGTACCTGGCAACTCCGCACCCTGGTAAATCCGCTGCTGGTGGGAAAATTTGCCGGAACCGAAGCCGTGGCGTTCGTCGCCTTGGCGATCCGGGTTGCAGAAGCACTGGGAACGTTTCGCTTGGCCGCCGGAAGGATCGCAATCGCGGCCCTGGCCCGCATGCAGGGCCAGCGCGACCAGCTTCGATCCGCTTTGGAATCCGCTTTGCTCCTGCAGGTGATCATCCTCGGACCGCTGTTGTGCGTGTTTGCTCTGGCTGGTCCTTCCTTGTTGCGGCACGCCCTCGGAACAAGGTGGATGCCGAGCCTGGCGGTTTACCCATTCATTGCGGCCGGCGTTCTGGTGAATTCGATTTACAACCTGCAGGCTTCTGCCTTGTTCGTGCTGGAGCAGCAGTGGACCGTGCTGCGCTCGTATGCGGCTCACGTCCTGCTTCTGGGCGCGGGGACCTGGCTCTTCCTGCCCCATTGGGGGATCCTCGGCTACGGTCTGGCAGAACTGATGGCATGCTTTTCGTACTACGCGATCCATCGCGGGGTAAGGGGATCTCTGCATATCTCGTGCCGCAGGATCGCCTTTCTGGCTGCCGGATTCACCACCATTCTCTTCTTACCCTTGATCCTTTCTTTGTCCCTGCGCCCGTGAAAATTGCCTACGTCTCGAATCGCTTTCCCTCTGCAGTTGAGCCCTACGTGGTAGACGAGATTTGTGAGCTCAGGAGGCGTGGAATCGACGTGCTTGCCTGCAGCATTCTGCGGCCGGTCCCGGCGGATTCCTGTAAACGAGGCGATTCGACCGGCAGCGTCTTGTACATCCACCCTCTGGGCCTGGCCCGATCCATCCAGGCGACCTGGTTCTGCCTTCGCCACTTCTGGAATCTCAGAGACCTTGGGATGCGTGCTTTCTCCGGGGATGAGTCGCTCAGCCGCAGACTGCGAACCTTTGCGCATACCTGGCTGGGAGCTTACCTGGCGATCCTGCTCCTCGACCGAAGCGTCGAGCATATCCACGTTCACCATGGTTACTACGGGGCCTGGGTTGCGATGGTGGCAGCCCGTCTTCTGGGGATTCGCTTCAGCATGACGCTCCACGGGTCCGACCTGCTGTTGCATGGTGCCTATCTCGACTTGAAGCTGACACATTGCGCCTTCTGCGTCACGGTTTCTGAATTCAATCGCCGATTCATCTTGAGTCGCTACCCAGCAGTGACTTCCGGAAAGATTCTGGTCCAGCGGATGGGTGTGGATTGCGCCAGACCTGGCACGGATCCGCCACTTCGCGGCGGGACAAAGTCACACCTGAATCTGCTCGCGGTCGGACGCTTGCATCCGGTCAAGGACCACGCATTTCTCATCCGAGCCTGCCGCCAATTGAAAGATCACGGCATGAGGTTCGCATGCGCGATGGCTGGCGACGGCCCGGAACGGAACTGCCTCCAGCGGCTCACTCATGAACTCGATCTCGAGGCCGAAGTCCACTTACTAGGTCATGTGGCCCGCGAGGACCTCGAGAGCCTGTATCAACAAGCAGATCTGGTCGTCCTCACCAGCCGGAGCGAGGGCATTCCGCTGGTTCTGATGGAAGCCATGGCGCGGGGAAAGCCGGTGCTCGCTCCCGCCATTACCGGCATCCCCGAACTGGTCGTGGATGGCAAAAACGGGTTCCTGTACGGCGCGGGATCACAACAAGACTTTGTGGAACGGGTAGAGATGATCCGCGACATGTATTCCGGCCTGGTTCCCTTATGTCAGGCGGCACGGCAACACGTGATCGAACATTTTAATCGCCGGAAAAATCTGGCCGCGTTCTGCGATGCGTTTCTGGCGCGGGCAGGCCATTCTGAGGAGCAACCCTGTGAGAATTCTTTACTGCAACAAATATAACTTCCGCTTCAGCGGCACCGAGGTTTACCTGTTTGAATTGATGGATTTGTTGCGCACCCACGGGCATGAAACCGCGCTGTTTTCCATGGCGGACCCACGGGGACAGCCGACGGAGTACGACCAGCATTTTGTGCCGCACGTCGAATTCAAGGACGGCAGTGTGGCGTGGGTAACCCGCGCCAGACTCGCCGGACATGCGATTTATTCCACCCAGGCTCGCAGCCGCCTCCGCAAGATGATTGCTGCCTTTCAGCCCGACGTAGCCCACGTTCGAAACATTTACCATCATCTGTCTCCGTCGATTCTTTGGGAGCTGAGGGCTCAGGGGATCCCGGTCATCTACCACCTGAATGACTTCAAGCTGTTGTGCCCGGCCTACAACCTGGTGGCGCATGGACGAACTTGTGAAGCATGCCGCGGTGGACGATTCATCAAGGCGATGGTCAATGACTGTTACCCAGGAGGGCGCGGCGCAGCCGCGGTACTGACGGCTGAGGCCTATGTTCACCACTGGCTGGGCACGTACGAAAAGTGCGTGAACCAATTCATCGCCCCCAGCCAGTTTGTGCGATGGAAGCTGGTTGAAAACGGATTTGACGAATCCAAGATCAAGGTCATTCCGCACTTTCAGCGAGTCCCGGAGCAGCCGCCAAGTCCCCCCGCAAAGGATGCGCCGATTCTCTATTTTGGACGGCTGTCGCCGGAAAAAGGCGTGGCGGACCTGGTGCGAGCCATGCAGTATCTCCCCGACGTGCGATTGCAACTTGCAGGCGACGGTCCGGAACGCCAGGCCTTGCACAAGCTGGTGCGGGATTTGCACTTGACCAGCACCCAGTTTCTTGGCCAGCTGTCCGGCGTCAAACTCCACGAAGCCATAGCCTCCTCACGGTTCACTGTCCTGCCGTCGCTCGCGTACGAAACCTTGGGCAAGAGCATTCTCGAGTCCTATGCCTGGGGACGAGCCGTGGTCGCGTCCGATCTTGGCTCTCGCCGCGAACTGGTCCGCGATCGAGAGACGGGGTTGCTCTTCGAACCAGGGAACGTGCGTCAATTGGCGGAGACGATCCGCGGTCTCGCGGAACATCCGACGTTGGCGAATGAGATGGGCGCGGCGGGACGACGCTGGGTTGAAACCACACACTCCGCGGAGCAGCACTACCAGGCCATGACCGGGCTCTATGAAGACCTCGTCCACAGCAGGCGCACGCCGCGACTGCCGAATTCGAGCAAAAAACGGCCGCACGTCGCTTTCATTGGGGCTCGCGGGGTGGTTTCGAAGTACAGCGGAATTGAAAGCTACTACGAAGAAGTCGGCCAGCGTCTGGCGCAGATGGGTTACCCCATCACGGTCTATTGCCGCAGTTACTTCACTCCAGACCTTGCGATCTGCAAGGGCATGCGCCTGGTTCGGCTTCCCACCATCCGGACCAAGCATCTGGAAACCCTGGTGCACACGCTGCTCAGCACGATCCATGCGGCGTTCAGCCAATGTGACCTGGTGCACTACCATGCGCAAGGGCCGGCCCTGTTTGCCGGTCTCCCTCAGTTGGTCGGGAAAAAGACCGTGGTTACGGTTCAGGGTTTGGACTGGCAGAGAAAAAAGTGGGGACCGGTGGCAGCCTCGGTGCTTCGGCTCGGCGAGTGGGCGTCCGCCCATTTGCCCGACCGTACCATGGTCGTCTCGAAGGCGCTCCAGGAACGGTACCGAATGCTTTACGGAAAACAAACGGCCTACGTTCCGAACGGAACGACCATTCGAGAAAGCACCGGCGCGTTTCACCTTGCGGACTGGGGACTCAAGCCGGACGGGTACATTCTGTTTCTCGGGCGGTTTTCCCCGGAAAAAAATTGCCATCTGCTGATTCAGGCCTATGAGCAGCTTGACCCTTCAGTGAAGCTGGTTTTGGCCGGGGGATCGAGTCACACCGATGTCTACGCCCAGGAACTTTGCCGTCATGCCAGTGACAAGATCCGGTTCCTGGACTGGGTCTCGGGTGACGCGCTGAATGAGTTGCTCTCCAACGCGGCGCTCTTTGTTTTGCCCTCGGACCTGGAGGGACTGTCGCTGGCTTTGCTGGATGCCATGGCAGCGGGAATCTGCGTCCTTACCAGCGACATCCCCGAGAACCGGGAGTTAGTGGATGGAGTTGGGTTCACTTTCCGGCCGGGAGACGTTGCTGATCTGGCCCGGATGCTCGCCCTGCTGCTCGCGGATGACCAGATTCGGAAGACGGCTGGACAAAGCGCCCGGCTGCGCGTGCAGGAACAATATCTCTGGCCGGAAATTGTCCGGCAAGTCAGTGAAGTCTACGAGGAACTGATGGGCGGAAAGACGGTTCCGAAACTGGCAGTCGCAGAAACCCCGGAGCCAAAGGCAGAAAAGCACGCGGCATAGACCCGCTTACGCCACGACCTCGACCCGTACATGGACCCTGCCCGGCCAGGGGTAGCGCGCCAATCTCCCAGGCCTCACCACAAAGGCCACGAAGTCACACGAGGGAAGCCGCCGAAACGGGACCTGCCTGACACTGCGTGTCCTTCTTGGGTTGCTGTTGTTTCTGGCCTGTCCAGGAGCTGCCCCAGCTAACGGAGGGGCTTGTCAAATCATAGTGTCTATTAGATAATAATCATTATAATTTAACAGATGCTCGCTCCACTGGAATTCCGCGCTCTCTGTCACCGGCATCGCTTGGCGGCCACCCACCAGCGGCAGGTGATCTATGAGGCGGTGATGACTCTGCATGGACATCCCAGCCCGGAACTCATCTACCAGCGAACCCGGAAAAAGATCCCGTCGATCTCCCTGGCGACGGTGTACAAAAACATCCGTACCTTTCTGGACAGCGGCATGTTGCGGGAAGTGAGTATGCATCACGGTTCCCTGCGAGTGGAACCAAATCACGATCCGCATCATCACTTAGTATGTGTGAACTGCAAGTCCATCACTGACCTGGATGAAGCGAAGCTGGCTCCGCTGCGCTTCCGTGGCAAGCTTCCGCGGGGTTTCCGGGTCAAGCGCGTCGCCATCGACGTGCTGGGAGTCTGCGGGACGTGCTCCGCAAAAGCAAGACCTAAAGTCAACCAAACTTGAATCAAAACTTATTTCTAAGGAGAGCAATCACATGTTAGGAATTGGCGAAAAGTTTCCTTCATTTTCCGTCACCGCAACCGTCAGTATTGAGAAAGATCCCAAGAAGGCTTTCAAGACCATCACCGACCTTGATTATGCCGGCAAGTGGAAGCTCTATTTCTTCTGGCCAAAAGACTTCACTTTCGTGTGCCCCACCGAGATCGTGGGCTTTGGCAAACTCAACAAGCAATTCCTGGAACGCGATACCCAGATCCTGGGCGGAAGTACGGATTCGGAGTGGGTCCACCACGCCTGGCGCACGCATCACGCCGATTTGAAGGACCTGCCTTTCCCCATGCTGGCGGACATCAGGCATGATCTTTGCGAGCAACTGGGGATCATCGATCCGCAAGGCGGAGTGGCGCAGCGCGCCACCTATATCGTGGATCCCGAGGGCATCATCCGGTTTGTGTACGTGACCGACGGCGCCGTCGGACGCAACCCCGACGAGGTTCTCCGGGTCCTTGACGCTCTGCAGAGCGACGAACTCTGTCCCTGCAACTGGCACAAGGGCGAAGAGACGCTGCAGATCGCATAGCTGAGTGAACCACGATGCGGGAGGCTCCGGGCTGCGCTGACGCAGCTCGGGGTATCTTCTTTGGTTGTCATCCCGGGCAAAGCGAGGCGATCTGCAGTTTCTCGACAGCCTCAACAACTTTCCAAAAGCACAGGAGATGCGATGGTGTTAAACGAATTGATGGAGACAGTCCCGGCGTACGCGCGCGATCTCAAGCTGAATTTTTCGTCTCTGACGCAGCAGGCCGAACTCACGAAGCAACAGATCTGGGGAACCGTGGTGGCGAGCGCGATCGGATCGCGCAACCACGAGTTCACCCAGGCGCTTCTGGCTGAGGCCGCCAAGCATCTTTCCCCGCAGGCTCTGGAAGCCGCCAAGGGCGCGGCGGCGATCATGGGCATGAACAACATTTACTACCGGTTCCTGCACCTTACCGCAAACGAGAAGTACCGGACCTTGCCGGCGCGGCTGCGCATGAACATCATCCGCACCCACGGCGTCGAGCCGGTGGATTTCGAACTGTGGTGCGTAGCGGTGTCCGCAATCAACGGATGCGGCACTTGCGTGGACTCGCATGAGAAGACGGTGCGCGAAAAGGGCTTGGGCGAGGAAGCGATCCTGGCGGCCGTCCGGATGGCTTCGGTGATTCACGGACTCGCCGCGGTCTTTGACGCGGAGAGAGTCGAAGCCACTCAGGCGGTCAGCGCCTGACCGTGATTTCGCACCGGCGCGTGGATGCGGCAGGCGGGTTCATTTTTACTCTTCGCCTGCGGCTTTCTCCGGGCTCGTCCATCGTTCTTGGAAGCTTGCCGACTCGAGCTTCAGCAGCGGCAATCCGGCTTGCTTCAATTTCGTATTAAGCGCCGGAAGGTCCTTCTCCTGGACTGCCTTGAGCTTTGCCAACTGTTGATCGAGGGCGGCTTCAATGTCGGAGAACATTTTGGTTGCCTGGGTGGTTGGGGGCATGTCGGCGCTGTCCACAACGCCGAGCAGTTGCGCCAGACCGGCGTTCAGCCGGGCGAGCCCGCGCCCTTGCGGCGTTCTCAGGAATGCGGCGTCGTACCCGCCGCCGCTGCCTTCCAGATCTGCCAGCTTCTTTTCGAGTTCGGCAATCTCGGAGGAAAGCTGAGTTGGTCCGCCCTGCTGCAGCGTTTTCAGTTGATCGCGGAGACCTCGCACCCGCTGTACCCCCTGATAATCGCGATGCATGTCACCTACGATTTTTGTTTCCAGATCAAATTGCAGCCGCAGCCCGGCGAAGCTGCTCTTGACCCGCGGATCCATCCTTACGTCGAGTGGCTGCGAGTAGGTCTTTCCGTTAAGTGTGAGCTTCACGGTGTAGTGTCCGGGTAACACCGCAGGCCCGAGAGGGTAGCGCGGCGTGTCGCGATAGATTGCCGAGATGGGGTAGTCGTGCTCCAGGGCGTCCGGCGGCGGATAGCGCAGGTCCCACACAAAACGGTGCATCCCGGGTTGCGCTGACAGAATGCGAGATGGACGAATCCAGTAGGTGGGAATGTTCAACTCATCCGCATCGATGGTTTCAGGCTTGTCATCGCTGGAGAAGCGGCGAACCAGCCTTCCGCTGGCATCAAAAATCTCCAGCGCGACCGGGTTCGCGCTTGCCGATTTCAGGTCATAGTCGAGCATGGCGCCGTCGGGCGGATTCTGGCCGGCGGGAACTTCCGGCGGCAGTGGAGTATCCGGGTAGTTGCGGCTGCGCAGGCGGTAGGTCCGCTGCGGCGCAAACAGATATGCGTCAGATTGCGACACTTTGTCGCTGAGCTGCCGCAGGGGGGTGATGTTGTCGAGAATCCAGAACGACCGGCCATGCGTGCCGACGACCACGTCATCCTGATGGATCACCAGATCGCGAATGGACGTCGGCGGCAGGTTCAGCCGCAGGGATTGCCAGTGATCGCCGTCATCGAACGAAACATAGACGGTACGCTCGGTTCCGGCAAACAGCAGCCCTTTGCGTTCCGGATCTTCCCGCACGGTGTTGACCGGTTCGTCCTGCGGAATGCCTTGCACAATTTTTTGCCAGGTCTTGCCGCCGTCGTGAGTGCGGTAGATATAGGGATGCAAGTCATCCTGGCGAAGGCGACTCACCGCCGCATACACCGTGGAAACATCGAAGTGCGAGGCGTCCATCTGGGCGACCTTGCTCCACGCCGTTAACTCGCGAGGGGTCACATTCTGCCAGGTCTTGCTTCCATCCCGCGTCACCTGGATAAGCCCGTCGTCGGTGCCGATCCAGATGAGATTTCCATTCTTGGGGGAAGGGGCGATGGAATAGATCACGCCACGATGTTTGCCTTTGGCCGGGTCCGACTCGCCAAACACGCCAAAACTTTGCGGAACACCGGGATCGTCCCGCGTCAGATCAGGGCTGATGATCTGCCAGCTATGGCCGCCGTCGCGCGTCTGAAAAAGCACGTTGGAGCCGAGATACAGCGTGTGCGGATCGACGGGTGAAAAAATCAGCGGCGCGGTGCGGTCAAAGCGATACTGTCCGGTGCGCAACACCACGGGAGAAACGTCCTGTGTCTGTCTGGTCGTGCGATTGAATCGGGTGACCTTCCCGCCGTAGATCAGGTTGGGATCGAGTGGGTCAGGCGCAACGTATCCATATTCTTCGACGCCGACGGGATACCAATCGGCGAAGGTGATCTCGCCGAAGTCGCTGCGGCTTGCCGTTCCGACGCTGCCGCTTTCCTGCTGGCCGCCGTAAACCCAGTAAGGAAACTCATTGTCGGTGATGACGTGGTAGAACTGCGCCGTCGGCTGGTTATACCATGAACTCCAGGTTTCGCCCCCGTTCACGCTGATGGTTGCCCCCTGGTCGACCGCCAGTGCGAGGATCTGCGGATTGTCGGGATTGATCCAAATGGTGTGGTAATCGTCCCCCCCGGGCGCTCCTTTGATGGCGGTGAACGAATGCCCGCCGTCGCTGGACCGGTACGTGGAAACGTTGGCGACGTAGATCGTATCTTTGTTTTTCGGATCGACGCGGACACAGGCAAAATCGTCACCTCGTCCCCAGATGCGGTCGTCTGGGTTCACTCGAATCCAACTGTCTCCCGCGTCGTCCGAGCGGTAAAGCCCGCCCAGCTTGCGAGACACGACCAGGGCATACAGCCGATTGCGATCCGTTGGGGCGACGGCCAATCCGATACGTCCCAGATGATCAGACCAGGAAGGCAGACCTTTGGTCAACTGCTGCCAGGAGGTTCCACCGTCGATGGATTTGTACAGACCACTCCCTGGCCCGTCACAACCGCCTCCCGTTGTCCAAGGCGGGCGGCGGGAGGCCCACATATCCGCATAAATGATCTGCGCATCCTGCGGATCGAATGCCAGATCCATGGCGCCCGTGTCGTCGTCCTTGTACAGGACCTTCTGCCAGGTCGCACCTCCATCGAGGGACCGGAAAACCCCGCGTTCCGGGTTCGGTCCGTACGGGTGTCCCAGAACCGCTACGAAGACACGATTCGGATCATGCGGGTCTACCAGAATTGCCCCGATCTGTTGGCCATCGCGCAAACCGAGATGCTGCCAGCTGCGGCCTCCGTCGGCGGATTTGTAGATGCCGTCCCCGGTTGAGAGATCAGGACGGCGCAGTCCCTCGCCGCTGCCGACATAAATAATGTTCGGATTGGATGGGGCAATGGCCAAGGCACCGACGGAGCCGGTCGGCTGGTCATCGAAGATCGGGTTCCAGGTCTGGCCGTAGTCCGTACTCTTCCACACTCCGCCGTTGTTCGGAGCCATGTAAAAGACATTGGGCTGCGACGGAATGCCGCTGATGGCAACGGTGCGGCCGCCGCGGAAAGGGCCAATCGAGCGCCAATGCATCTCCTGCAGCAACTGAGGATCAAATTGCTGCGTTGATGCCGGGACCACCCAGCCAGAGACGAACAGAATCACCAGTGCGACCACGTTGCGATGTGAGATCAAGTTTCCTCCGAGCAGCCCAATCAGCATAAAACAACTGCACGAATCGAGACAAAAGATTAGAGAAGATGGACCCTATACAAGAGAGATCAATATCAGTATCATCGGGGCACTCAAAAAACGCCCTCTCGGGCGTTTCAATCGAAATTTCTGGGGAAAAAGGAAAAAAATTATGATGCGGTTGCGAACGCTCGGGATGGGATGTGTGATTTTACTGGCTTGCTTGATGGCGCAAGCTCAAAAATGGACTTCGCTGAAGCATCCAGGCGCTTATAGTGGCGTGGGTGCGGTGGCGCTGCTCACCGATGGCACGGTCCTGCTCCATGAGGAGCAGTCGAACGCGCAGAACTGGTATAGGCTCACACCGGACAACACCGGCAGCTATATCAACGGAACCATCAAGAAAATACCTACGCTGCCCAGCGGATACGCCCCGCTATTTTTCGGTTCCGTAGTATTGCCCGATGGCCGGTACATCATTGAAGGCGGCGAATACAACAACGGCAGCTCGGCTTGGACGAACTTGGGCGCGATTTACGACCCGGTGAAAAACAAGTGGACCAGCGTGAATCCGCCATCCGGTTGGGGTAGCATTGGCGACGCCCAGGCCATTCTCTTGGCCGATGGAACTTACAGCCAGGCCGACTGCTGCGAGGGAGTCAACCAAGCCTACTTCAATCCCAAGAACCTGACCTGGACGAACTTGAGCAACACGGGCAAGGTCGACCGGTTTGACGAAGAAGGATGGGGCCTGCTGCCCAACGGGGACATCCTCACCGTGGACGCGATCGATGCCCCCAACTCCGAAGTCTTCAGTCCGTCGACCAAGACGTGGACCAGCGCCGGAAGCACGATTGTTCGCTTGGAAGATCCGACCTCCCAGGAAGTCGGACCGTTTGTGTTGCGTCCCGACGGGACCGTCTTCGCAGCCGGAGCAGCGCCTGCAGGCAGCGCCGGCCACACCGCCATCTACAACACCAAGACGCAGAAGTGGAAGAAGGGGCCGGATTTCCCCAAGGTGAATGGTCAGAGTTTGGCCTGTGACGACGCTCCCGCAGCGCTGGAAACCAGCGGCAACGTCGTCGTTATGACCAGTCCTCCGGTGTTTAACACTGGCGCCGTCTTTTTTGAGTGGAACGGGAAGAAACTCACCAAGATCGCTGGACCGCCCAACGCATCCACCGACGCGGCCTTCTACGGCCACTTCCTCGAACTGCCCACCGGTCAGTTACTGTTCGCCGATCTCACTACCGATGTTGAGGTGTTTACCCCGAAAGGGACCTACAAAAGTGCGTGGGCGCCAACCATCACTTCGGCTCCTTCCTCGGTCACTCGCGGCAGCACGTATGCGATCACGGGAACCCAGTTCAGCGGCTACTCCAACGGCGCGGCGTACGGCGATGACTTCCAGGATTCCACCAACTATGCGTTGGTGCGGATCACCAACAGTGCGAGCGGGCATGTTTTCTATGCCAGGACCACCAACCCGAGTTCTTACGCGGTGCAGACCGGCACTACGTCAGAAACCACGAATTTCACGGTTTCGTCAAGCACGGAGACGGGCGCCAGCAGTCTGGTCGTCGTGACCAACGGCATCCCCTCGACTCCGGTCTCGGTGACGGTGCAGTAACCGCAAGCAACAGCGTGATACTTCAATCCACTCGTCTGGTTTCCGCCACGGCCCGGACAGGCGAGTGGATTTTTTATTTCTGACGCCGCCTGGCGGATGCACTGACCACGGAAGTGTGCGGTCGATCAAACCCAGCCCGCCATGCGTCAAGGGACTGCCTTACCACCCAACCTTCAGAGAAAATAGGCCCTATACAGGGAATTCTGGAAAGGGTACAATTCCGCAACTCCCGAGCGCGCTGGCCTTGGGGAATTTACGGTTGCATCTCACTAAGGGGACACCATGAGGTTGTTGAAAGTTCTGAGTACGGCTGTCGTTTGTTTCCTGATTTCGGCGGCCCTTGCCAATGCGCAAACTTGGCAGGCGCTGACCAATCAACCAACATTCCCTTCTCCGGGTACCGCCCTGCTGATGACGGATGGCACGGTCCTGGTGCATGACTCCTGCGCCTCCGACTGGTGGAGGCTGACTCCCGATCCGAGCGGCAGCTACGTAAACGGAACCTGGTCACAGGCGGCTTCGATGCCGTCCAACTATGGTCCACTCTACTATGCTTCCGCCGTGCTGCCGGACGGACGGTTGGTGGTGGAGGGCGGCGAATACAATTTCTGCAATTCCGCCGAGACCAACTTGGGAGCCATTTACGATCCTGTCCAGAACACCTGGACCGCGATGAATCCGCCGAGCGGTTGGGGCAACATTGGGGACGCGTCAAGCCTGATCTTCGCCAACGGGCAAATGATGATTGCCGACATCTACAACACGGAGTCTGCTCTGTTGAATTCCAAGACGCTATCCTGGACCGTCCTGCCGGGGACGGGCAAGAAAGATCGAAATGCCGAAGAAGGCTGGGAGTTGCTGCCGGATGGAACCGTGCTTACGGTCGACGCAGAAAACGCCCCCCATGCCGAAAAGTTCCTTTATGCATCGAAAAAGTGGATCAGCGCGGGCAGCACCCATGTCCGCTTGGAGGATCCAGGTTCCCAGGAGGTCGGCCCCGCCGTGTTGCGGCCCGATGGAACCGTATTTGCCACGGGCGCCAATGCAAATGGGGCTGGCCATACCTCGGTATACCATCCGCCGAAAATCAAGACTATGCCGGGCAAGTGGGTGGTTGGCCCTGATTTTCCCAACGGAGATGACTGCGCCGATGCTCCAGCGGCGCTGCTGATCACTGGCAACGTGCTGGTCATGGCCAGCCCCGGCATCTTCAATACGCCGAGCCATTTCTATGAGTTTAACGGCACCAAGCTGACCCAGGTTGCGGAACCGCCGAATGCTAAGAATGACGATTCCTACTATGGAAGGCTGCTCGAACTGCCCACGGGCCAAATTCTGTTCACTGATGGTTCGCAGGACATGGAAATCTACACCCCGAAGGGAAGCTACCGCAGTTCGTGGGCTCCCACCATTACCAACTTCCCGGGCAGCGTCACCCGCGGCAACACCTATGCAATTTCCGGCACCCAGTTCAACGGGTTGTCCCAGGGCGCGACCTACGGCGACGACGCACAGATGGCGAGCAACTACCCGATCGTGCGCATCACCAACGACAGCTCTGGCCACGTGTTCTACGCCCGCACTCACGACCACAGCACCATGGCGGTGGCAACCGGGAGCAAGACCGTGTCCACGAACTTCGATGTACCCTCCGGCATGGAAACCGGGTCGAGCCATCTGGAAGTCGTGGCCAACGGAATTCCTTCGACTTCGGTGCAAGTGACGGTGAACTAGTAAGAGCGCGAACCATCGATTGCTGGAAGGCCGTTTGCCGAGACTTGGCATCTCGTCAAACGGCCTTGTTTTTTCGCTTTGCCAAATGCGGCCCCTGACCTTGGCGGCGCATCGCAAAGCCGCGGTTTCCCGGCTCAGACGGTTACTCGCGGTTACCTTAAGAGTTATCCTTTTACCGCTCGTTCACCGTATGTTCATCGCCCCGTAACACAGCTCTGTTATCGGTTGGAGTATGGATCCGCCCGTCTACGATACGCTGATCCTCTCCGACGTACATCTTGGGGCGGAGTGCAGCCGTGTCCAGGAAGCGACCAACCTGCTCAAACAGAGCCGGTTCCGCCGGCTCATTCTTTTGGGCGACATTTTTGCCGACCTCAATTTTCGCCGGCTCACCAAGGAACACTGGAAATTCCTCGGCTATATCCGCAAACTCTCCAATCCCAAACGCAACATCGAGGTCGTCTGGGTCGAAGGCAATCACGACCAGGGCCTGACCGACGTCATGTCGCATCTGGTCGGAGTACGGGTGTACCAGGAATACATTTGGCAGTTTGACGGAAAGAAGCATCTGGCGATCCACGGTCATCAGTTCGACCAGTTCATCGTCAACACGCTCCGCTTGAACTACCTGGGGACCCTGCTCTACCTGCAGTTGCAGCGCCTGGATCTGAAGGGCAAACCGATCACGCGCTTCATCGACCGCTTGAACACGCGATGGCTGCGCATGTCGGCAAAAGTGGCTTCCGGAGCGCTGTTTCACGCGCGGCTCAAGAAAGCCGACCGCATTTTCTGCGGGCACACCCATGATGCCATGCAACAGGAACGCGATGGGATCTGCTACTACAACACCGGCGGGTGGGTCGATTCCAGGCTGACCTATATCACAATCGATGCGGGAGGAGTGCAGATTCATGAATACCACGAGCGGTCTGACGATCGTGATTCCAGCCAAGAACGAAGCGAAACTGATTCCGCTTTTGTTGAATTCGCTGGCCAATCAGGATTACCCGGAGATGCGGAATACGAAAGTGTTAGTCGCTGATGCCGGATCGATCGATGGAACGCCCGAAATCGTCATGGGTTTCCGCGACCGCCTCGACGTGGAAGTGATTCCTGGCGGCATGCCCTCCGTGGGCCGAAACGCGGGAGCCGCCCGGGCGCAAACCGATTATGTTCTCTTCCTCGATGCCGACGTTCAACCCGCATCTCCGTCCTTAATTCGCCGAACCGTGGAATTGGCCCAACGCAAGCAACTCCACTGCGTGACCACCAACATCATCTGCCAGGGCGGCAACTGGGTCGACAAGACCATCTACTTCGGCAACGACATGTTTCAGTGGCTCTCCCGCCTGCACCAGCCGTTCGCCACCGGTATGTTCATGCTGTTTGAGCGCCGGCGCTTTCGCGAACTGGGAGGATTCCACGAGCAGGTGCAGTTTGCCGAGGATTACTTGCTCAGCAAACAGGTGGCCCGCCGCAAGTTCGGGATTGTCTCCGGCGGAGTCTATACTACCAACCGCCGCTTCCAGCGCATGGGACACGCGCGCGTTGTCTGGCTCTTTCTCTTCACTGCAATGAATTTCTGGAACCGCAAGCATTTTCTCCGCGACCACAAATATTGGGAGCAAGAACCGCCAGGAGTGGACAGCCCAGGGACTCTGCCCTGAAACATCTCGAACCGCCATTCCCACACCAGCTTCCCGATCGCCACTAGAAGCGAAACACCAGTCCCGTCGATAGCCGGAAGTTGTTCTGCGTATTGCTGAAAGACCGGGTCTGCAAGTCATCGACCTGGATGCGGAGGCCGGCGATCCGAGCCAGACGGTGGTCGAGGCCACCGCCCAGCGCATCCGCAAAGGATGTGTCAGAGCTCCCGTTCCCGCCGCTGTGGGAAACTCCGAACAGCGCATGCGCAAATGGGCGAAATCTCCCAGCCGAAGCGGAAATCCGCGGGCCGAACAGAAAATCATGCTGGCTCAACCCCGAGCCGTAGTGACCGTCCAGGTCGGCTACAATTCCAACCAACGGGAAAATCTTGCCTTCGAGCGACCCATTCCACCCGTTCAGGTTGATCCTATTGCCTGGCACCACCTAGCTGCTCAAATAGGAATAACCGAAGAAGACATTCCCGCTGGTGGGAAGCTGGGCGGATGCGAAGCCGGCCAGCGCACAACACAGCAATGTCACAACCGCGAGTTTCTGCACAGTCGAACCTCCAATACAGTGGTTAGTCTGCATGCAAATCCCTTTGGATGCGCTTTGGGGGAGAGCGGTTTCTCGAGGAACCCTCCAAATGGACGCCGTTGGGGCATCGCACATTTCACCAGATATTCACAATTTTGTAGCCACCGCGTCCTGTCCTCCTAGTAAGATAATGACATCCTAATAATCAGCCTGAACTGGAGTGGTCAGCGCCGCCCGCCCCGGCTTGGTGGTCAAGGAGTGGAAATTGAAACTAGCCTTCGAAACGGACCCCGGGGATGGCGTTTCGCTGCTTCACTGCAACGGGCAGATGTCCTGTGGTCAGGACGCCGGTGAGTTCTCGAAAAAATTAGTCGAATTGTGGCCGCATTCCCATCGGCTGGTCGTGGACTTGAGCGAGATCGAAATCATCGATCCCGCTGGTCTCGGCGAACTTGTGATCGCGCTGATGTGGACCCAGGCAAAAGGGTGCGAACTCAAGTTGGCCGCTCCCAGCTCCACAGTTCATCAGCTTTTGGAACTCACCAGTCTTCTACAAGTTTTTGAAACCCACGCCACCGTCGAGGAAGCGGTGTTGTCATTTCGGCGGAGTCCGAGGAAGGCAAGAGCAGCTGCGTGTTCGGCAGCCTAGAGTGTGCGGCGGGAATCCTGCTTTCGGCTCCTCGTTGTGGGAGTGTCCTCTCGTAATCTTCTCCCGATCAGTACGAACCGATAGAGTAAGTGTTCCGCTGGCAACCAACGACCAGAAATGTCTCTCAGGGGAATTTGAATGGTGTCAAAATGTGCCAATCCATCTTGCTCCGTACCCTTCCGCTACCTGCGGGATGGCAGGCTATTTCGCGTTGAGGACGTTGAGAATGCCGGGGCAAGAACTGGCGAAACCGTTTCTTCCACCAGCAGGCCGTCCCGCCGGGTGCGGTATGGTTGGCTTTGCAATGACTGCTGTTCGAAGGTAAAGCTGGTCGTCAAAAGCGACAAAATCTCCACCGAGCCGCTGGTGCGGACTCAGGCCGCAAGCGCAGGTTCATAGCGACTCGGAGATCGCACGCCGCATGCTGTACTTGCCGCGAATGGCGTTCCACCGAATCTTGAACAGCTCTCCAAACATGCGCAAGCCGTCGCGCACCGGATGAATCCGGGTTCCCTCCCGGTGTGACCACTCGACTGGGACTTCCTCAATTTTCAAGCTGGACCGTTTCGCCAGGTAAAGCAGTTCAGGATCGAATCCCCAACGCTCGATTCGCTGCTGCGGAAACACCGTTTCTGCGGCGTGCCGGTTAAAGGCTTTGAAGCCGCACTGCGTATCCTTGAAGTTCAGGCCCAAAATTACCCGCAGAGCCCGGTTGAACATGCGGCCGAGAAACCGGCGGTGAATCGGTTGCCGTTTGACCTGCAGTTCTGTCTGAATCCAGCGCGAGCCGATGGCGATATCGGCGCCAGCCTGAATGGCCGCAAGAAGTTTGTCCGCCTCATCAATGGGCGAAGACAGATCGGCATCACTGAACAGCAGAACCTCG
This sequence comes from uncultured Acidobacteriota bacterium, assembly GCA_963715675.1. Lineage (GTDB taxonomy): Bacteria > Acidobacteriota > Terriglobia > Terriglobales > Acidobacteriaceae > DASVWZ01. Next base: position 3,277,381 of record OY970265.1, on the reverse strand, counting down.
CCGTGTGCGTGCAGCATCCCGTTGCGAACGCTGTAGCCTTTGCCGCGGTTCCCAGGGTTCTCCACCAATCGCAGCGCCGGATGCCGGCCCGCAGACTCGCGGACCATGTCCGCCGTAGAATCGGTTGATCCGTCGTTCACCACGATCACTTCGGTGCGCCCGCCGCGCTGCGCGACGTACCGCATCACCTTGTCAAGGGTGACGGCAATCCGCTCCGCCTCGTTGTAGGCAGGCAGCACGATGCTGAATGTCGGCGATTCCAAGTCGAGGCTCTCTGGCTCTTAGACGTTATCACGGTCAGGGAGTGTTTGGAGACTTGGCTGCGCCGGCCAGTTTTACGATGGAGATGACCCAACCATGACCGCTGGACACGAAGGATCGCGAAAGTCCTGGGTTTGGCAGTTTCCTTCAGGATACTTCTCGTCCTTGGTGGTCAAGCTCAAGCTCTCACCCGAACCTGCATGTCATAATCAGTGGAGAGGAATCCCCCGTGAGCTGCGCCATCTGCGAAACCCGCAAAGAGAAGCGTTTCTGTCCAGCGGTGCATGGACGCATTTGCCCGCAATGCTGCGGAGAGCAGCGCGAGGTGACGCTCGACTGCCCGAGCGACTGTGTGTACCTGCGGCAGGCTCGGGACCATGAAAAGCCTCGTCCCATGGAAAGCCTCGACCAGAGCGCGCTGTTCCCAACCCTGGAGATCAGCGAGCGATTCCTGTCCGAGCATGACCCCTTAATCATGGGAGTGAGTTTCGCTCTGGCGAAACCGGCGCGCCAGGACCGCAGCCTCCGAGACAGCGATCTGATCGCCGCGCTCGCGGCGATGGCAAAGACCTACGAAACCCTGGTGAACTCGGGTCTGCACGTTGAGAATTCGCTTGCCGGCACGGGGCAGCTGGCAGTGGTCGCCGAACTCCGGGATTTACTGAAGGGGTATCGCGAGGAAGAGGAGAAGCACCTGGGGTATTCTCGGCTGCGCGATTCCGAGGTCTTCCAGGCACTCGTATTCTGGCTGCGCATGGGATATTCCCTTGCCTCGGGAAGGCCGCGCTCCCGGGCTTTCATCGATTTTCTGTTTCGCCAGTTTCCCGAGAAGCAGCCCGGCATGATTGCGCCCGAGGACACCGGAAGCCGCATCATCGTTCCGTGAAGGAGTTAGGTCAGTTTTCGACCTGCCGTATAGGGAAGCTGTGACCGTGCAAAGGCACGGTTTCGGCCGTGCTGCCCGGAGTCGATACAGACGCGGGCTTTGCCCATAGGGGCACGCACTCTGCACGATTCGCGAGAACCGCCTTAGCTGCAAGATTCACTGAGAGGGATCGGAGACGCGCCCGCCGCCAGAACCAGACTAGAGTGGGTGAGAACTCTCTGGTGGTGTGGGCAAATCACGCTAGGCTCAGCGAACGAAGTGTTCGACCGCCAGGATGATTGCACCCCAGCCGAGGGTGCTTACTCCGGCCATGACCACCCAACCCACAAACTTCCACCTCCACTCGGCCTCTACTGCTGCATCTTGCGGGAACTCATACACATTACTGCGAACCCGCAGATGCCCGGGTCTGGTGCGACTCCCTCGGTCGAAACTCACTACATTGGCCATGATCGATTTCACTAGCAAACTTCATGCCACATCTGATTGGATGCAAAAAATACTGCCCTTCACCTTCCAACAGCAAGCACAAAATCTCATTGAGATAGGTCGATCATCGACCCCAGCACAGAATTCTTCTGTGATCCATATCACTTATCCGCGAATTTCTGCAAGTAGCAACCCGATGTCCTTTGGCAGGTAGTTCTTTCTGTGGAACCAGTCCTCCATGGCCGCCCTCAGTTCTTCTCTGGGGACCTGGGTCCCGATCTCCATCAGGCCATCGCCCACCGGCAGGGTGGCGTCGAAAACGCTGGCGTTAGTGAAGTTACGCATGGAAAAGCTGTCTAACCACTTGAGCGGGCAGGGAAGCCGCTGGCCGTTCTGCTCGTACTGGACTTGAATCTTGCGGGCGAACATGGTTATCAGCCTGCTACGGAACGACTTTCTTGGCATCCTGAACCAATACCAGGTCAGAGGGGGAGTCGCCGCGCACCAGGGCCAGACCCTTGCCACCGGGCGACCATTGGTAGGAGTAGATTTTCAGCGAACTGAAGTTCGTCAACTGCCGCCCTGGCCGTCCGTCCAGCGGTTGCAGCCACAGATTGTCCACCCCCTTTTCCCGGATCGGGTACACGACGCCTTTTCCGTCCGGGCTGAAGCGAACCTGCCCGCGATGCCGCGGGTCGTACTCGAACACTCGCAACGTCTGGCCAGAATCAAGAGATACCAGGGAGAAGGTCGGCTTTTGGGACTTGAAATCATAGGTCCCCAGCGCTATTGTCTTGCCGTCGCGAGCAATGTCGAAACCGCCCTGGAATTCCGCAAGATCCTTGAAAATTCGCTCCGGTTTGCCTCCGTCGATGGGTACCTTCATGTAGGCTCGAGTGGCCATGTCCACATAAAAAACGCTTTTCGCATCAGGAGAGCACATCGGGTACTGGTCCCCCCTGCCGTCGGTGAGGCGGAGCAATCCACTGCCATCCGCCTCGCTCCGCCAGATGCTCACCGACAGAGTTTTCATTAGCCCCCGTGCGAACACGACGTGCCCGTCGCTACAGCCGTAAGGCTGCATCGCCCCGGAGTCCTTTTCGGAAGCGATTTCCCCCTTGGGCCCGCCGTCTACGCCGATAACGTGAATGGACGATCCCTGCTGTGTCAGAAGATTTCCATCTCGCGCCCATGAAACGGTGGGCACGGGATCTCCGGAAGTGACTTCCCGGGCGTCGGAGTAATCGGCCTTCTGGCCCGAACTCACGTAGACATCGCGCAGAGACTGGCGCATGACGGTGGCGATGGTCGCGCCATTGGAGGAGACGCTTAGAGTGGCATAGTCATTGACGTCGGCTGTAATCGGCCGAAACTTGCCCTCCGGGTAGCTGACCAGACCCACTTGCTGCAAGTTGAAGTTGGTATCGGCCGTAGCAAAAATTACAATGACCCCCTTTCCATCAGGCAGCCATGCAAGGTTGTTCAGGGCCATCAGTGTCGGACGCCACAAGATGCTGCGGCCACCCGTATTGGGATCAATCAAAACCACCGCACCGAGGATGTTCTCGGTCTGCTCGAACGTCACCCCGGCCAGCGTCTTTCCATCTGGCGACCAGGCCAGATCGCCGGGTGACCTTTCCATGGCGTCTGTGAGAATGCTCTTTTCATCGCTGCCGTCAGCATTCGCGATGAGCACATGGAACTTGCCCGGATCGGGATCGTTAGCCCGCAGGAAAACGAAGCGCCCCCCGTCGGGAGAAAAACTGGGGTCCGTGTCCACATCCTTGACCAGCAATTGCGGGGTCCCGCCCAGCACGGGAATGCGGTATAAATCGTACTCCTGCGATGCCGGGCCGCTGGCCGGCAGCGTGTGCGAATAGTAAATGTGACTGCCGTCGGGAGAAAACCGCAACGCGGAGTACTGTACCGGCTGGGGTGGAACGATCTGTACGTTGCTTTCACTGGCCAGATGGCGCAGCCACAAGGCTTCATTCCCCTCGTTATTGACCACGTAGGCCATGTAATTGCCGTCCGGAGACATGGCGCCAATGCGCGCGTTGTGGGTGCCGCTGACCTTGGTGATCTTGATGCTCTGAAAAGGTTGGCTGCGGGCGGAGATAAGCCAGCCATAGATACCGAATCCGGCAACGACTGCCAGCAGCAACGCCACCGTCGCCATGACTCCCAGGCCAGCTTTATGCTGTCGCGCAGCCGCAACCAGACCCGTGCCGCTGGAGCCATGCTCGGCCCCTACTGCCGGCCCGCCCACGCTCGAAACCTTGCCGGAATCTTGAACCTGTATCCTTCCCGATTCGGTGTCACGCTTCAGCCGTTTGAGGTCGCTACGAAGTTCAGCTGCCGACTGATAGCGCAGCTCGCGATCTTTCTCCAGCAACTTGCTGATGATGTCTTCCAGCTTGGGCGGCACCACCGGATTTAGCCGCAGCGGCGCAACCGGGGTACGATTGAGAATGCCGTCGAAGATGGTCGCAGACGTTTCTCCCGGGAAAGGCAAGGCTCCCGTGGCCATCTCATACAGCACCGTCCCAAAGGAAAACAGATCGGTGCGGGTATCGAGTTCCTTGCCCTTGGCCTGTTCCGGTGACATATAGGCGACGGTACCGATCGCCGTCCCCGGGCTGGTGAGGAATTCCTGGCTGTCGGCAATGGTGGCAGCCGCCGGTCCGGCCGACAACGCCTTCGGCAAGAACGCAACCTTGGCCAGCCCGAAGTCCAGAATCTTCGCGTGTCCACGCTTGGTGACAAAAACGTTAGCGGGCTTGATGTCGCGATGAACGATGCCTCCGGAGTGCGCCGCATCCAGCGCATCGGCAACCTCAATCGCCAACGACAACAGGGTTTCGGTCTCCAGAGGCTGGCCTGCAATGCGGCTCTTCAGCGTTACCCCATCTAGAAACTCCATGACGATAAACGTCTGGCCGTCCTGCTCGTCGATCTCATGAATGGTGCAAATGTTGGGATGGTTCAGTGCGGAAGCTGCCTTGGCTTCCCGTCGAAAACGGCCCAGCGCTTGAGGATCCTTGGCCACTTCGTCGGGCAGAAACTTCAGGGCGACAAAGCGATCGAGTTTGGTGTCCTCGGCTTTGTACACGACGCCCATCCCCCCGCCGCCCAGCCTCTCAATGATGCGATAGTGCGAGATGGTTTGGCTGATCATCCGGGGCGCTTGCTACCGAGTGAGTTTATCTTAAGGACGCGGTTGGGGGGTAGTCAACGTGCACCATCCTGGCGAAGGCTGGCAAAGCTGAATAAAACGAATCGGCAAGAACCGCGACTCCCGGGGTTCTGCCTGCCGGAGGGACGACGGCGGCTGTCCCCACCGTGGAAAAACTAATGTGCCGGGAGAACGGGCGCGGGCGGTGCTGCGGCGCCTTCCGCAATGCCCGTGTTCACAAGATCTTTCAACTCCTTGCTGGGCTTGAAGAAAGGGATCTTCTTGGCCGGGACCTCCACGCGCTCCCCGGTTTTGGGATTGCGGCCGACGCGTGGGTTCCGCTGGCGGGTGCGGAAACTGCCGAATCCGCGAATCTCGATTTTGTCGCCCACGCGAAGCGAACGCACAATGCTGTCAAAGATCGTCTCCACAATCACTTCGCTGTCTTTGCGGGTCAATTCCGCCAGCTGTGAGACTTCGTCGATCAGATCCGCCTTTGTCATGGCCTCTTCGCTCCGTCGTGATCGCAGTAAATTGCGGTGGCCTAAAACCAAACTGGCTTCCCGGGCCACCACCGGGGTAACATAACCTTCTCAAATAACAGGGGTTGTACGCAAGTGGCATTTTCGGCTCAGGGCTCAACCTGTTGCCCGAAGGGGAACTGTAGCCTTATAGGCTAGGATCGGCAGTCTGACTCTCTATCTCCACAAGTAATAGAAACCTAAGTGGTTATCGAGTAGCTTCTCCCGCGTAGGAAGCCACTGGGAGACGTCGCCGAACATCAGGTCGAGTACACTTTGGCGATTTTTCTCGGGACGCACGAGCACCGGTTCGCCCTTGATTCCAACCGACTTAGCGGTGTCGGCGACAGCTTCCTGAAAATCTCCGACCTGATCGATCAGGTGCAGCCCGAGTGCTTCTTTTCCGGTCCATACGCGGCCGTCGGCGATCGACTTGATGTCATCAAACTTGGCATGGCGGCCATCAGCGACTGCCTGCACGAACTGGCCGTACATGTTGTCGATCAGCGACTGCATGTACGCGCGCTCTGCCGGAGTCATTTCGCGGGTCGGGTCGCCCGTGTCCTTGAATGCGCCGACCGTCAGGACTTCCGGCTTGAGCTTGGCCCAGCGCATCAGATCGCCGTAGTTGACCCACTCCATGATCACGCCGATGGAGCCGACAACGCTGCCATTGTCGGCAAAAATCTTGTTGGTGGCGGACGAAACGTAATATGCGCCGCTGGCTCCCACCGTCTCAATCGAAGAAACGATGTGCTTCTTCTTGTCATCGCGCAGCCGCTTGACTTCGCGATAAATTTCTTCCGAAGCGGCCACGCCGCCGCCCGGCGAATTCACATGAATGATGATGGCTTTGATGGAATCGTCTTCGCCGAACTTCTTGAGCTGGCCGACCACAGTTTTCGGATCAAGGATTACACCTTCCAGATCCACCACGCCGATCTTGTCTCCAAAACTCGTCAGCGATGCTTCGTCGGTCCCCGCGTGCAGCGTGAAATAGACCAAGGTAAATACGGCCAGAACGAAGAGGAAGAAAGCGCCTCCACCGATGACGATCCAAAGCCAGACGCGAGACCGCTCATTTTCAGCCATAAGATTGATGTAGTTTAGCACTGCGCGCGCATCTTCGCGTCATCCTCCGGGAATCTCTCTGCGACCGATGACCCGCGGTCATAATCCAAGGAGAATCATGGAAAAAGTCAACCTCGGACAGAAATTCGATCAAATCACTGAATACTGGAAACCCTACATCGCAGCCGAATTGAACGGGCAGCATGTTAAGCTCGATAAGCTGAAAGGCGAATTCGTTTTTCATCATCATGAGAACGAAGACGAAATGTTTCTGGTGGTGAAAGGCCGGTTCCGCATGGAGTTCCGCGACCGGCACGTCTGGATCGAGGAAGGCGAGTTCATCGTGGTGCCGCGGGGAGTTGAGCACCGTCCGGTCGCCGACGAGGAGTGCTGGCTGGTGCTGTTCGAGCCCGCCTCCACGCTGAACACCGGCAATGTGGTGAACGAGCGCACGCATCGCGAGTTGGAGCGGGTGTAGTCTGGCGCCACCAGCCGTACCTTTTATGTATCCTGCGGAAAACTGGTTTGAATCTGCCTATGCAAGTAACCGTCTATTCCGCATTCTGGTGCCCGGACTGCCGGCAAGCCAAACGCTTCCTGCAGGAGCACAATATTCCATACACCGACATTGATATCGAGAAAACTCCGGGCGCCGCCGAGGAAGTGGTGAAGCACACCGGCAAGCGTGCCATCCCGCAGTTTGTGATTGATGGCGAGTGGGTGCAGCCCTACCGTCAGGGCGAAGGCTTTCTTTACGACGAAATGGCCAAGCGCCTGGGAATCCGGGAGCAAAGGTAGCCCCCCAGAATCTCCCGGGTCCCGGGATGATCTCTGAGTGCCAATGTAGGCGCGGGCGTCCCCGCCCCTGCGGCCCCCGGCTGAAATTCACCTGACCCGGGGCCGCAGCTTTACACTCCCGTACATCGCCCTCCGTACCGTAGGAAGGGCTGGGCGCCCTTGAGACAATGGGCCATTGCGTTCTGTTCTGGCCCTGAAGTACAAACCCTCCCTCCTGGCCCGCACAGCCAACGTTTTGCATGGCCGAAAACGAACCTCAACTTCCGGAAGAGCCGGTTTGTAGCGTCTGGCAGTGGACTGTCCAAGCCATCATAGGATTGTTCCTGCTGGCCAGCATCGGCCTTGGCATTCGCTATTACCCGACCGCGCTCCCCCCTAACGATCTGCAGCAACAGGTCGAGCAACTCTCGCACGAAGTGCAGCGGCTAAAGCAGGAACAGGCCATGCCAACCGTGGTCTTGAACCGCTACCGGAATTCGATCGGATACATCTTTGGCATCTATCATGTCGGATTCGAAGGGCAGCGGCCTGCCCTCCGCGCACGCATTTCGGGCACCGGGTTTGTGGTCGGAGACCGCCTGCTGGCCACCAATCGTCACGTCGCCGAACCGTGGTACGAAGATCCGGACTCAGCTCTGCTCCTGCGCCGGGGTGCGACTCCGGTACTGGAGAAGTTGGTGGCGTTTTTCCCAGGGTTCTCCGCCCCGGTCAATCTGACGCCCGTAGGATTTGCATCGCAGGGCGATGTTGCAGTGGCCGAAATTGAAGACGCGGAAGGCGTGCGCGACCTGCGCCCGTTGCCTCTCGCGCAATCTATTCCGGCTCCGGGAGAACTGGTTTCGGTTGTGGGTTATCCCATGGGAGTGACCGGCATGGTTGCCAAGTCTCCCCCGGCGGTGTACGACCGGCTGGCCTATCGCCGCGACGAACAGGGTGCAGCCACTGAATTGGCGGCGTTGTCGCTGATCCGGCCGTCGGCTACCTGCGGACACTTGGGGGATGTGGTCGGCGACAAACTGATCTACGACGCGCCCACCGCCCACGGCGGCAGTGGCGGGCCAGTGTTCAATTCGCGAGGCGAAGTGATCGGGATCAACGCCGCCTATCTCGACGGATTCTCCGGCGGCACGCTCGGCGTTTCCGTGCGCGAGTTGAAACCCTTGATCGCGGCCGCGCGAAGCAAGGCAGCGGCTGGCATGGCACAAGGCGCACCCGTAAAGTAACCTCAAAACCGACTTCAATCACGCGAGTCTGCCGGTGCGTGCTTCCCAGATGATCTTCACGCAACTCAGGACAAGTCCTATTGGCCCCCGTGATTGTACACTCACCGATCTTACAAATGGTTCAGTAGCGCACACCGAGAATAGGTGGTGTAATTACTCTGTTCTCCTCAGTCACCCTTGAGACGATTGGCACGGGAGGAACTATGCGGAGTCGGGCGTGGTTGCTACGCCGCTTGCTACTGATCACCATCGCTCTGGCCATGCCAATGACAAAGGGTGGCTTCGCACAGGACTGTCGCATCACGACTACTGTGCGCCTCCTCGATGGACACGGACATCCTGCCCTGAATCTAGCAACAGACCAGCTGAAAGCGGAGATTGACGGCACTCCGGCGAAGGTCGTCGCAGTTTCTCCCGGCGCTAGGCCTGTACTCATCTTGCTGATTGACATTAGCACCAGCATGGAAGGCATTTGGACCCAATCCGTAGCGGCAGCAAAGGAGCTGGCAAGTAACGCCGGAGACCGGGTCGCCGCAGTGGTATTCCGCGAAGACATCGTGTCTCACGCCAGTGGCCGCGCTGATACCAATAAACTGCTAGATCAGTTGGCGACGCTAAAGACGATCCGAGGCGGAACGGCTCTTTACGACACTCTGATAGATATAGCTGGACGCGTTAAGGATCGAAATTCCGTGTTGGTTGTCATCAGCGATGGCGATGATAATGCGAGCCGCCACTCGTCCGACCAGACCGCCGACCTGTTCGTGCAATCCTCTTGGCCGGCTGTGTTCGGCCTTGTCCTTGACTATGACCAAAAGCAAACGCACCGGGGATATTTTCGGAAGATTATCGAGGGCACGGGTGGCCTGGTGGCGTACCCCTCGTCTGCCGGAAAGGTTGCCGGAACCGCAAACGAGCTGGCAGCCGAGGTATATGCGCCTTTCACTGTCACTTTGCAGCCGTCTCAAAAAATATCGAAGGCTGCGAAGCTAAAGCTAGAGGTCATTGGCTCAGATAACAGACCCAGGCACGACATCCAGATCGCTCACGTTGCTGAGGTCACGGCCTGCGATCCGGCACCAAGTACCCAACCGCCGAAGGCAGATTGAGAGTGGTTTCTGGCGACGAAGCGGCATTTCACCAGCAACGCTGGCTATGAACTGGCTCGATGGCGTTTAGTGTGCCGCCTCTTCGGACTCGGCTTCACTCTACTTCTCTCGGCATTGCCGTGCCGGGTCAGTAAAGCCGCCGCTTCGCGCCTGGTCAGCAGCAGGCTCACTTTGTCCTTTGGGGGCGTCTGTCGCTTACATAGGCTTTGCTAGAATTCGAGCAGTGTAGCTTCTTCATCTTGCGAAAGATGAGACCTTAGACCGCCATGAGTGAATCTTGCCAGCTGCGCCAACTCGTACCAATGGTGGCCATCAAGCCATGAAAATTGTTGCTGCTGCCGAAATGCGCGAGATCGATCGCGTGACCAGCCAGAAGTTCGGCGTGCCTTCGCTCACCTTGATGGAAAACGCCGGATCTGCCGTGGCGGAATTTGTTTTGTCGCGCTATCCCGCCGCGAAGCAGATTGGCGTGATCTGCGGCAAGGGGAACAACGGCGGGGACGGTTTTGTGGCGGCTCGAAAGCTGCGCGAGGCCGGCAAGGAAGTTCATCTACTGCTGCTGGCCGAGCCGGGCGAACTGCGGGGAGATGCCGCGGAGATGTTCAGCAGGATGGCAGAGCCGCCGGTGGTGGCACGGTCGGAAGCTGAGCTGAACACCGAATCCGCGGGCGAGGTTTTCGCCTGCGAGGTTCTCATCGACGCAGTTCTCGGGACAGGCTTCCGGCCTCCGGTAAGCGGCCTGTATGCACAGGCAATTCATGTCTTGAATGCGAGCGCGGTGCCCGTGGTTGCGGTGGATATTCCTTCCGGCGCGGATGCCGATGTGCACGGTGAACAGACCGGAGCGGTCGCACGGGCCGATGCAATCGTCACTTTCACCGCGCCGCGGCCAGCCCACGTGTTTGGCGGATTGACCCTTGGCCCGACCGTACTCGCCCCGATCGGATCCCCCGAAGCAGCCATCGCCTCATCGCTCAACCTGAACCTCATCAGTGCCACAGAGGTTGCCCCGCTTATTGGGCCGCGGCCGCGCGCCTCGAACAAAGGCAATTTCGGACATGTGCTGGTGATTGGCGGTTCGCTGGGCAAAGCCGGAGCCGCGGCGATGGCCGGTATCTCCGCGTTGCGGGTGGGCGCGGGCCTGGCGACGGTGGCGACGGCGAAATCCATTTTGCCAACCGTGGCCGGTTTTCATCCCGAGGTCATGACGGAACCCCTCGACGAAACCGCTGAAGGCAGCATCTCGAAACGCGCTCGCCAACGTGTCGAATCGCTGCGCCAGGGAAAAACGGTGCTGGCCGTGGGCCCTGGAATCTCGCGAGTCCCCGAGACTTCCGAGTTTGTCCGGGATTTATGCAAAACCATCCGCGGAGCCGGTTCTTTCGTCCTCGATGCGGACGCTCTGAACGCATTTGAAGGCCGGCCCAGCGAACTGGACGGGAGCGCATGCAGCATCGTAATCACCCCTCACCCGGGCGAAATGGCGCGTCTGATGGGTTCGTCGGTGGCTGCCGTACAACGCGACCGAATCAACGTGGCGCGGACTTTTGCCCGCGAGCACAAATTGATCGTTGTGTTGAAAGGTCACCGCACGCTGGTCGCGCATCCCGAAGGCGAAATCTGGGTCAACCCGACCGGGAATCCGGGCATGGCTACCGGTGGCACGGGCGACATCCTGACCGGAATGGTCGCCGGAATGATGGCCCAGAATCCGAGTCGCGTCTTCGCGGCCGTTCTCGCGGCCGTATATCTGCACGGACTCGCGGGCGACATCGCTTGCGAGAGTACCGGCGAGCTTTCGCTGATCGCGACCGATCTGGTCCACGCCCTGCCGGAGGCGTTTCGTCGGGCCCGGGAAGCCGCCCAGCGGCCGAATGTCGAAATCCGCGGGTAACGGGTAAGAGGTTGTCCACTCGGGCGTTAATCAAACCGTTAATACGCGCGTATCTGCCTCGGAATCTGCTGTTTGGCGAGGCCATCCCGCCGTAGAAACCGTACAAGGTGCTTCCGTAATCTCGCGTTCGAGATCGGACCATGCCATAGTTGTGATGGCTATGACACACTTCCCCCAAACCAACCCTCAGCGGCGCGCCCCGCGGCTTCACCTGGGAGATTCTGTTTCTGCTCTGGTGAAATTCGATGACGGGCAGCGCGCCAAGGCGAAACTTCAAACCGTTTCTGTGACCGGCGGCATGCTGCGGCTGGCCAAGGCGCTGGAAGAAGGCGGCTTTGTGGAAGTCGCGTTTCAAACCCAGTCCGGCCCGGTGCACGGCATGGCGGAAATGTTGTACGCGCGGCGCACCCTGGCCGAGGGGATTCTGCAGCCATTCCGCTTCGTTGCCTTGGAAGATGACGACCATCGCACGCTGCGCATGGCGGTAGACACGGCCCCCGACCGCAGTTTCCTGGGACTGCAGTCCGCCCGCTGATCTCGCCCGGAAGTCGCGTGCAGGTTGCGGCGGGCTTGGTCTGAGACGGGATGCTCTCGCTATACTGGTCTCCAATGGAGACGCGAGAGTTCATCACACACTCGCCGGAGGAGACCATCGCGCTCGGGCGGACGCTGGCGCATATGCTGACTCCGCCAAAGCTTGTTCTGCTGCGTGGCGATCTGGGCGCCGGCAAGACTACGCTGGTCAAGGGGATCGCGGAAGCGTTTCACGCGGCCGCGGAAGAAGACGTCACCAGCCCCACCTTCACTCTGATCCACGAATACCGCGGGCCTGCGGTAAATCTCTATCACATTGACCTCTACCGCGTGGATACGCCCCGCCAGTTGGAGACGCTGGGCCTGGATGATTTGATCTCGGATAGCAGCGTTCTGCTGATCGAGTGGGGCGAGAAGTTCCCGCGCTTTGTGCGCCAACGGGATGTGGAAATCGCACTGGAGCGGATGGGAGAGAATGAGCGGAGCGTGCGTGTTGTTTCCAACCTACCAGCTACCGGCTTCTAGCTACTGACTCCTGACGATTAGAACCCCATGATGTTATACCCGCAGTCGACGTAGATGGTCTCTCCGGTGATGCCGGAACTGGCGTCGGAGGCGAGAAACACTCCCGCGGCTCCGACTTCGCTGACCTCCACGTTGCGCTGCAGTGGCGCGCGCTCGGCGTGCGACCGCAGCATGTCCCCCAGGCCGGAAATGCCGCGCGCGGCCAGAGTTTTGATCGGTCCAGCGGAAATGGCATTCACCCGGATCCTGCGCCGGCCCAGATCGTAGGCGAGATATCGCACGGTGCATTCCAGCGCGGCCTTGGCGACACCCATCACGTTGTAATTCGGCACCACTTTCTCGGCCCCGTAGTACGTCATGGTAATCATGCTGCCGCCGTCCTCCATCAGGGGGGCGGCGGCGCGCGCCACCGCAATCAACGAGTACACGCTCACATCGTGCGCAATGCGAAAGCCCTCGCGGGTGGTGTTGACGAAGTCGCCCTTCAGTTCCTCGGGAGGCGCGAACGCCACGCTGTGCACCAGCACGTGCAACTTGCCGTAGCGTTCCTTCAGTTGATTGAACAGTGCCTCGATCTCCAGGTCACTGGAGACGTCGCACCGGAAGGCCTCGGCGCCGGGTAACGACAGGATCAGGTCCCTGGCTTCCTGCTCCAGTCGCTCATTCTGATACGTGATGGCCAGCCTGGCCCCGGCCTGGTGCAGGCCTTGCGCGATCGACCAGGCGATACTGCGCTTGTTGGCGACTCCGAAGACAACCGCGGTGCGGCCTTCAAGATTCGAAGACATTCTTTCTCCCTCTGGGGAATCGAACTGAAAGCATACCAGTGGCGGGCGTTTCTTTACCACAGAGGCAGGGCATTACGCAGGGCGGCCTACCCTCTCCCGGCGACCGTGGGTGCCGAGGTCACGCGTGCCGCAGCCTCAACCTCAGCAATGCACGATCTTGGGGCTGGAGATTCCACGGGTGGCGTTTCGCGTGTCCACCACCAGTTGGGATTCGCGCACAATCCGCGGGTAATCGTAGTCGGAGTGATCGGTAACGATCAGCGCGCAGTCATACTGGCCCAGGTTCTCCAGAGGCGCGCACTTCATTTGCAGGTCGTACTTGCGGCCCTTCCCCACGGTTGGGAAATACGGATCGTTGTAGCTTACCTGCGCTCCCTGCTTCTGCAGAAGTTCGATGATGGTCAGGGCAGGGGACTCCCGCAGGTCGTCGATGTCCCTCTTATAAGCCACGCCCAGCACCAGTACCTTGGAACCGTTGAGCGCCTTCTTCTGCTGGTTCAGGGCCTTGGCCACCGAGTCCAGCACGTGGTAGGGCATGTTGGTATTGATCTCGCCGGCCAGTTCTATGAAGCGAGTCCGGAAATCCCATTCCTTGGCCTTCCAGGAAAGATAAAAGGGATCGACCGGGATGCAGTGTCCGCCCAGGCCCGGGCCGGGATAAAACGGTTGGAACCCAAAAGGTTTGGTAGAGGCGGCCTCAATGATTTCCCAGATGTCCAGCCCCATACGCAAGGAGAGCAACTTCAACTCATTCACCAGGGCAATGTTCACGCAGCGGTAGATGTTTTCCAGAAGCTTGGTCATCTCGGCCGCCGCCGGAGACGACACCCGCACCGTCCGGTGAAAGATCGCCCCGTAAAGGCCGGCAGCCAGTTCCGAGGCCTGCGCATCGAGGCCGCCAATCACCTTCGGAATATCGGGCCGGGCGACCGTCGTGTTGCCGGGATCTTCCCGCTCGGGAGAGAACGCGACGTAGAATTCCGGCCCATGGGAACCGGAGGCCCGTGCAGCTTTCAGTCCAAGCCGGTTGCCCTTCTCGAGAATTGGGACCAGAACCTCTTCAGTCGTGCCCGGGTAGGTAGTGCTCTCCAAAACGACCAGATGCCCCGCTCGCAGGTGAGGGGCCATCGCTTTTGCGGTATCCGTGATATAGCTCAAGTCGGGCTCGTGATATTCGTTGAGCGGTGTGGGGACGCAGATGATAATGGCGTCTACCTCCGACAATCGGGAGTAATCCGCCGTTGCCCCGAATCCGTGAGCCTTCGCCGCTTGAATCTCGGCGGGTGAGATGCGAAAGATGTACGAACCTCCCTGTTCTAACGTGGAAACCTTGCGGGCGTCGACGTCAAATCCGGTAACCTGGAAATTCTGTTCGGCATAAAGCAGAGCCAATGGCAGGCCAACGTATCCGAGCCCGACAATGCCGACTTGTGCCTGCTTCTGTTCGATCTTTCTCTTGAACTCAGAGAACTTCGTGGTAGCGACTTCGTCAGTATTCATGGGTAGAATTGATCCGCTGAAATTCTAGCATGGTAGGGGCTCGGAACCCGTGCGATGGGTCACGCCATTGGGGTCGCCCGGACCATTGCGGAACGTCCGGCGGGTCCGGCTTCCCGCGTCGGTGACCACACAAGGCAATTGCCCGGCTTCCACGCGAGCCCTAACATCATAGGGAACTGATTGCGCCAATTCCGTTATGTGGAAAAGAACTGTTTGCTGCCTGATGATCGCCTTTTTTCCCATGTCTGCGCTCTCAGCCGACATGCAGGCTTCCATGCTTTACGCCAAGGGCACGGTCTGGGTGAATGGCCACCCCATGCCGGCTTCCACGGCGGCAGTGTTCGCCGGCGACTCGGTCGAAACCAAGGCGGAATCTTCAGCCAACATCAACGCTTCCGGGTCGAGCATTGCGCTTCAGCCCAATTCGCTGGTCAGGTTAGAGACGGGCTCGATCACTTTGCAGCGCGGCGGCATGACCGTAGTGACCTCCAACCGCATGTCGGTTCAAGCCGGTGAAATTTTCGCCACTCCAGGTTCGAACCTCGAGACGGAATTCGAAGTGACTGACTCCAACGGGCGAGTGCAGATTGCGGTTCGCAGGAATGAGGTAAGCGTCGGTTGCGGCACCGACTCCGCAAGAATTGCGGAAGGGCAAGAGATCACCCGCGACGAATCAGGACATTGCAAGAAGAAAGCTGGGGCCTATTCGCAAGGCACGGGCAATGTGCTGGAAAGCCCGTGGGCATGGGGCGGTCTCTTAGCCGGCGGAGGCCTGTGTGCCTGGCTTTGTCCCGGTAGCGGATCCGGTGGCGGATCTCCGCCGCCAATCAGTCCATGGCATCCATAGCGTCACAGGCCATCGCCGAATTGGGGGTAACGATTCCTCAGCCGCGCAGGTGGGAATGGTGACGCCAGCCGAATCGCCGTTCCATCGCCGCGGCGACGCAGAGCGCATAAAAGATAGCTGCGTTGGCCGGGATCTCCAGATTGAAGTCCACCAGGCTGTGCACCAGAATCCCGCTGATTCCCAGTAGAGCAGCCAGGCCGATGAGTCCATTGGTGCCGAGTTGGTCCTGCTTGAGCTTTTTCGTCGCTCCACGCAAGGCGATGCACAAAAACCACATCGTAATGGCGAATCCCGCGATCCCCGTTTCCGCCAGCAGTTGCGCATAGTCATTGTGTGCGCGGTCCACCGACAGGCTGGTATAGAAGCTGCGAAACTGAGGGTAAACCACCGGAAATGAACCGAGGCCCCATCCCAGCAAGGGCCGCTGCGCAAACATCCGCAGAGTATCGCGATCGATGCTGAGCCGGGTCCCGCCAGAAAGCTCTGCCCGGGTGCCGCCGGGAACGCCTGCCAGCCGCTCTGCAAGCTGTGGCTCCCCAAGCCACCCGAACAGAACAAGAACCAGACACAGGAATGCGGCCATCACGCCGAACGTCCTCGCCGTCGTTATCCGCCGCCACAGCACCATGGTTAGGATCGTCATCTCCGCAGCGAAAGCGATCATTCCTCCGCGAGAGCCGGAAAGAAGCAGAGAAGCCGCCATAATCGATGCGGCAATGCCGGTGAGCCATCGGGTTTGTCTTGAGATTCGCGGCGCCAGTGCGATGACCAGAGGCAGGGGCGTGAGCATCTCCATCAGCCCGGCAAAATGATTGTGGTTGACATACGGCCCGTAAATCCAACCTCCGGCTTGCGGTGCCCAGAGCCAGTACAGTTTGCCGTTGGATGAGACGTCCTGCAAAATCGCAAACAGGGCCACGGCTGCGCCATAGATCGAAACCAGACGAGCGATCATTTCGACTTGCCGGGTGTGCTGCAGGCTTTGGACCAGAAGGAAGCACAACAGACCGTAGGTCGCAAACAGCATTGCAGTGGACAGTGTCTGTTCCTTCGAGACGGTTCGCCCGGTGACGAGCTGAATTGTGCTCAGCGCCCCAAAAGCCAGCATCGGCCAGAACAGAGGGTTCCCCCAAATCTGCCGAACGCCAGGCCTTGCCTGCCGGACTGCCCAAACGATGAATAGCACAGCCGAGCCTGCCTGAAGCACAAACAGTGGGCCGGCGCTGGTCGCACCGAAAGCCAACGGCCCGAACAGCAGCAGGCTGACCGTGCCATACAGAACTACACTGTGCGGCGTTTCGTGCGAGTGGCGCGGGACTGCAGCTTCTTCAACGACCGCCAGCGGCAGAGGGGAAGTCACTGGCGAACCTCGGAGAGCGGTGTTTGCAGAGTCAATCGCACGCCGTCGATCCACAGCCTGCCGCGAATGGCATCTCCAGCAGGAAACCGCTGGATGCGCAAAACCGCGAGCTGCGCATCAGGTCCAGTGGTGAATTGTCCCTTGCTTTGCGCCCAGGTTCTGTCGCTCTTGAGATCATCCCCGGTGAACCAGGTCTTGCCACTAACAAAATCCTCAACTACGAACCTGAGACCGCCGGTTCCCAGAAGGTCCTCGGTCTGCGAATATGCGGAAAATGCATACCGGGCATTCGGTTCGACCGGGATGAGTTGCCGGATTCCGGCGTCTTCCAGCCCGCGGCTGTCGAAGGTGGTCTCCAGCGAGCGATGTCCGGAGGTCGACTGGGTCGGATCAAGCAAGTGTGTGACGTCCGCCGTCTGTTCATACGTCCAGTCAAAGCCAGTACCCAGCATGGGTAGGCGAAAATCGCCATTGATGACCAGATTATCGGGAGAAGCCTGATAGTCCGTGAGTCCGGCTAGATTTGCCGCTTGCTTCCAAACCAGCCGCGCCTGCGTGAAATCATGGTGGCCAATCAGGTATTGGACGTAACCGAAAACATACCTGCGCTCGACCGGTTGCTGAAGCTCCACCAAGCGAGACCAGACCTTCGCCGAGGCGGCAGTTCCGTTCTTCGAGACCAGCAAGTCCAGGAACTCGGTGGAAACCGCAGCGTCACGGGGAAGTACGTCGCGCAGCAGAAGATCTGCGTCAGGAGCCAGCCGCCAGCAGTACTCCAGCGCTGCCGGTTGCAGGTACGGATCGCCTTCCATGACGGCCTGCAACTGTTGGAGCGCCCGGCCGGTTTCGCCTGACGCGATATGGCCAGCCGCCACTTCCCAGACAGTCTCTGGAGTTTTCGGGTCCACCGAGAGCGCCCTCGCCAGCGCGCCATTCTCTTCGTCGCGCTTGCCCAGGAGATGATAGGCGGCGGCAAGATCCAGCCAGTACCTCGACTGCCGGGAATTCAGATTCAGCGCCTGATTCAGGAACGAGACCGCGATCGCCGGTCGCTGCGCATCGAATAAGTAGTATCTTCCGAGCAGGCCGCGGTACTGATCATTCCAGGGATCAAGCCTCGCGGCCCACTCCAGACGGGCCAAGGTAGTTTGTGCGGAGAACCCCACCGCCAGAAAGTGCGCCGTCGCCAACCCAAGAAACAACACGATGGGCAACAGGCACACCGTCAAGAACCATCCTCTCCTGGCGGGGATGTCAAGAGTGGCCTGGATTCGGCTCTCCCGTGTGGAGTCCATTTCTCTTGGGCGTATCAGCCGCCGGCAGCTGCTTCCACCGTCGGGTTGCTTCCGCTGTCCTCGTGGTAATAGCTGCGGCTGTACCCTCCCCGATACTCGTGGTAGTAGTAATAGTCGGGAGAGTTCAAGTCCACGGCGTTCAGCAGAACCCCACACACGTGGGCATTCACCTGCAACAGGGTATCGCGAGCCCGCCGCAATGCCTGCTTGGTCGTTTGACCGGAGCGAATGACCAGCACCACCCGGTCGGCCCGGGTCGACATGATCACCGCATCGGTCACGGAAAGTGTGGGCGGCGTATCCACGATGATGTGGTCATACTGTTCCCGCAGTTGCTCGAGAACATCCTTCATATTCACCGATGCCAGCAACTCCGCCGGATTCGGCGGAGGCGTTCCGGCCGGTAACACCCAAAGACTGGGCAGAATCTCGGATGGAACAATCGCCTGCTGCAGCGTGGCGCTGCCAGTCAACACATTGCTGAGTCCGGCGCGCGGCCCCATGCCCAGCGTCTTGTGAATACTGGGGCGGCGCAAGTCGGCGTCGATCAGCAGCACCCGCGTCCCCCCTTGCGCCAGCACAATGGCCGAATTAAGGCTGGTGGTTGTCTTGCCTTCTTCCGGGAGAGCGCTGGTGATCAGGATCACCTTCGGAGGGCCACCTAGCGAAGTCAGTAGCAGCGACGTTCGCAAGGCGCGATACGACTCCGCCATCTGCGACTTTGGCCGCTCCTGCGTCACCAACTCGACCGCTTCTCGGGACGGCGCCAGCGCAAGTCGTTTGCGGTTCCCTAGCTCCGCCCGGCTCCTCGATCCCAGGGGAATCATTCCCAACGAGGGCAGCGCGGAGATCGCCTGCGCCTGCTCCGGCGTGCGCACCGTGTTGTCCATGCTTTCAACACCGAAGGCCAGACCGATGCCCGTGGTCAGACCCAGCGCCAGTGCGAACGCCAGGTTCCTGGGGACGTTCGGTTCCGACGGTGCGGTGGGAACCCGCGCCACGTCCACGATCCGAAAATTGTTGGATCGGAGTCCAGCCGTTACTCCCGCCTCTTTCAGTTTTTCCAGCAAACCTTCGTAGAGAGTCCGGTTGGAATCGACGTCGCGCTTCAACAGGCTGTACTCGATGGCGTTCTCATTCAATTTGTTGGCTTCGACCTTTTGCTGCTCCAGGGCGGCGCGTAACATGTTCTCGCGTTGCACCGAGGCCATGTATTCCGCGCGCAGACGCCCCACCGCCTTCCTAGTTTCCGCTTGCATCTGTGCCGTGACTTCTTTCAGCTGGCTGTTCAACTGCACCAGCTTTGGATATGCCGGTCCGAATTGCGTGTTCATCTGGGCAATCTGGATTCTCAAGTCCGCTTCCTGCTCGCGCAGCTTTTCCAGAAGCACCGAGCCTGCGACCGAGACCTTGCCGCTATCGACCGGGCCGGGGGAGGGAATCGCCTCGGGATTTTCCGGCTGCACCGAACGGTACACCGCTTCCTTCTCCATGCGGGCGGCCTCGGCAGCCGTCAGTTCGCGATTCAGTTCGTCCAGTTTCGCGGTGATGATGTTCTGCTTCTCATCCATTCCCAGGATTTGATGTTCCTTCTGATACTGGACCAGCTTCTCCTGCGAAGTTTCCACCTTGATCTGCAGGTCGACCAGTTGCTTGGAGAGCCAGTCCGAGGCCTGCATGGTGGATTCAAACCGCGTCTTGAAGTTCTGTTCCACGTAGGTGTTGGCTAGCGCATTCACCACCCGGGCGGCGAGGTCTTTGTCCGCGCTGTGGTAGCGGATTTCGATAATCCGGGTATTCGGAACCAGAGAGACCTGCAGATTGCCCCGGAAATCCGCCAACGCGGCTGACGTTTTCGCCGGATCGGACAGTAGGACATCCGGCGCGGGTTCATGCAACGCGGCTTGTGCCGAATTCCCGGAATGTTGGTCCAAATTAAGTTGCCGGATCACCTGCAAGGCCAGAAGATCGCTTTTCAGGATGCGCACTTCCGTGTCCAGGTCGGCTGGATCGTAGTATTCAAATTCTCCGGCTGCCGGGTCCTTCAAGCTGAACATCATCGGATCGACCTTATTGATCGCGATACTGCCCACCGCCACATAGACTCGAGTGGCGCGCATCGTCGAGATGCCGACAATGCCGACGATCAGAAGCACGCTCGCCAACACGATCCACCTGCGTTTCACCAGAACCCGCCAATAGTCCTGCAGAAGAGAATCCTGCACCGGAACCGCCATATAAGGCGCTGGTCTCAGCGCGCCGCTGAACTCGGCGGACAAGTTGGGATCGTCATGCAGAATCTGGCCGTTCATGGAAACCAGGGGGCCCGGATTCATCAATACTCCTCCCTGCTCGAACCACATCGTGCGTTTGCACACCTGTGCGCCGTGGTCCGGCGCATCCGCAGATCAGGCGGCAACCGCTCCGCTATTAGCATCGCACCACCGCTGACGATCGCCCACTCCTTTTCGCTTGCTCCCTAGTGTTATCGCGGGTTCCTGCCGCGAGTTCCGCAACCTTTGCGCTTATACTACGGCCTGAAATGCCGGCATTTTCTGGCGCTTTCGGCGGATCATCTTGCCGCAGGCGATGCTAGGCCACTGGGTTGGCGGAGTCAGCCACAGCCATGAAGCTCGTCACAATCATTCAGGCAAGGATGGGAAGCACCCGCCTGCCGGGAAAAGTGATGCTGGATCTGTGGGGGAAGACCGTCCTGGCCAGGGTAGTGGAGCGCGTCCGGCGGTCAAAGTTCGCGGGCAACGTTGTCGTTGCAACCACTACGGAACCCGCCGCCGACGCGATCGTCGGAGAGTGCCGGAGACTTGGCACCGGTGTTTTCCGCGGAAGCGAAGACGACGTGTTGGACCGCTACTACCGCGCGGCCAAACAATTCGGCGCCGAGGCCATCATTCGCATCTGCTCCGACTGCCCCTTGGTCGAACCGGAGATCGTTGACAAAACGGTTCAGGCGTTTCTCAAGTTCCGGCCTGACTACGTCAGCAACGCGCTCGAGCGAACCTATCCCCGCGGTCTCGACACCGAAATCATGACCTGGGATGCGCTGGCGAAATGCTGGCGCGAGGCGCAAGTCCTCTATCAACGTTCCCACGTTACGCCTTACATCTACGAGAATCCCGACCGGTTCGACATTCTGCGAGTGAAGGACGGCGCCAACCACGGGCACCACCGGTGGACCCTCGATACCCCGGAGGACCTCGCCTTCATCCGTGCCGTATACGCGCGGATGCAGGACCCGGACATGTTTTCCTGGCGCGATGTTCTTCAGTTGCTGCAGAGAGAGCCTGAGATGCTGGAACTGAATCAGCACATCCTGCAGAAGGCGCTGCAGGAGGGCTGATGCCGGTCGCCTCCAATACGAGTGCCGGTCCACCCGGGAAGCGCGTGACAGTATGAGACTGGTCAGCCCATTGCTGAAGCGGGTCGTGTATCCGGGCCTTTCCCGCGCCGGCTATCTCCGGCAACGCGCAACCGGGTTTCCCGCGGTGGTGACCTATCACGGAGTGTTGCCCGAGGCGTATCCGATCGTTGACCCGCAACTGGACGGCAACCTGCTCAGCGCTGAAACTCTGCGCCAGCAGTTGCGACACCTGAAGGCTCACTATGATGTGATTTCTCCGGAAGATTTTCTTGGCTATTGCCAGGGGAAAGCGGCGCTGCCTTCCCGGGCGGTGCTTCTGACCTGTGACGATGGCCTGCGCAACAATCTGACCGACATGTTGCCGGTTCTCGAAGAATCCAACGTGAGATGCCTTTTCTTTGTTACTGGGGCTTCGCTCGCAGAAAAAGCCACCATGGTGTGGCATGAGCAGTTGTTCCTGCTGCTTCTGGCAGCGCCCGACGCGTTCTCGCTGGATTTGCCCGAAGCCGGGTTCCGCGAATCGGTTCAGGGCTTTTCGGCGAAACGTGCCCTGTGGTGGAAGTTGGTGGGACTGCTCTCCGCCTGCGACGCGAACCGGCGCTGGCAGGTGCTGGATCACGTCAGGCACCAGTTCGGATTGCCCGCCTCATGGGATGCGAAATACCGCCAGAATCCGGTGCTGGCCCGGCGCTGGCTGACGTTGCGTCCGTTTGAGTTGCGTCAACTTGTAACTGCCGGAATGTCCATCGGAGCACACACGACCTCCCATCCCAGGCTGTCGCAAATGTCGGATGCGCTGGTCATGCGTGAGCTTTCGGAGAACCGGCAAAAGCTGGAAAAGGTTCTTGAACAGAAAGTCTGGGCGCTGGCCTATCCGTTCGGCGATTCGGCCTCGGTCGGCGCTCGCGAGATCGAATTTGCCCGTCAGTCTGGGTTTCACTGCGCATTTCTGAATGATGAGTCCATCGTCGGAACTGGTCAGAACTGGTTTGCGTTGCCACGAGTGCACGTGACGCGGGAAATGAATCTTGCGGAATTTGAAGCGCACATTTCGGGGTTTCACTCGTCGCTGAAGCGGTTGCTGGCTTGATGCTGCCGGCGCGAGCCCCGTGCGAAAACGGTTTACCGGACTTGAGATAAGCATTTGCGATTGGTCATACATCACGAGATGCCGCAAGACGACGGATTGCGCTGCCAGTGGAACGCGTTGGTGCAGCGCATGGAGTCACCTGAGGTCTTCTACACCTACGAATGGGCGCTGGCGGTCAGTCAGGCTTATGCGGCTTCGCTCAAGCCTCTTTTGCTGCTCGCATACGAAGGAGAAGTCCTGACCGGCGTCGCCGCACTGGCGACTGGCCTCGACCAGACGAAGGCGTCGTTCCTCGCGGGCGCCACAGCGGATTACTGCGATTTTGTTTCTCATCCCGAAAAGAGATCGGAATTCGTCACCCTGGTCATGAACGAATTGCATCCGATCTGCGCATCGGACCTGGCGCTTGCGAATTTGCCGGCATCCTCTGCGACTGCGCATGCGATCCAGCGCGCTTCCTCGGAATGCGGCTGCACCCATTTCTCAAGACCAGCGTACCAGTGCGCGCAGGTGAGTTTTTCCTCTCCCCAAACCAGAGAGTCTGTGAAACGCTCGGTGAGCAGCAAGCAGATGATTCGTCGTCAGCTCAAAACGATGGCACAGTTTGGCCCCGTGACATTTCGTCATCTGACCTGCTGGCAGGAAATCTCGGCCGCGCTGCCCGCCTTCCGGGACGCGCATCTCCGGCGATTTCAAGCCCTGGGAAAGACGAGCAACCTGGCACACCCGCAACGTTGGCGCTTTCTGTCGGAGTTGGCACGCCTTCTCTCATCCCAGGGATGGATGACCCTTTCCATCTTGTCCATCGCCGCTCAGCCAATTGCATGGATTTACGGGTTCAACTTTGCCGGTTGCCGGTTCTACTACCAACCCGCTTTCGATCTGACTTTCCGAAGCTACTATCCGGGGTTATGCTTGCTCGCCCGGTTCATTGAGGATGCCTGCGACCGTCCTGAAATTGAGCGAGTCGATCTTGGCTTGGGGGACGAAGAATACAAGTCGCGGTTCGCGACCGGGTACCGGGAAACGGTCAACGTTAGGGTAACCCGGTCGGCGGTGCGTCATGTTCGGGAAGCGGTGCGGTATCACACCGCATCGGCAATCAAGTCCTCGCCGCGCCTGGAACACTGTGTCAGGCGGTTGTTGGGAAAACCGGCATCCGGGGGCGTGCGGGCATGAAGGTGCTGCTGCTCCATGGGGAGGACGGCCTGCGTTGCGCTCCCGGCAGGGCGTGGGACCTGGTCGTCGACCTTGGCCGCGCTCCACGCAGCACCTACCGTCGATGGAGGCAACGGGTAGGGTGCGACGTTCTTAGCCTCTACGATTTCGCGGAAGAGATTGAAGATCTGTGCGAACTCCGCAACCTGTTGCGACTTGGATCGGGTCACCTGATCGATGCTCATGGAATCGACTGGTGGAATGTGCTCTGCCTGCACCTGGTTGCCGATCTGCAACGTCTCATGCTGATGCAACGGCTGTCCACTCGCCTGAGCGGATCGTGTCAGTTGTGGGCAAGCCGCCCGGATCGTGCAGCCAGCGCTCTGGCCAGGATGATGGCGGTGGATCTGCAACTTGCGGCTCGGGGACCGCAAGCATGGCGTCAGGTGGCGCACTATTACCGGTCCTTTGCCAGACTTGACCGGACCCAAATCGCCCAGGTGTTCGAAGACAAGCTTCGTCTGAATCGTTTCCTGGGTCTTTTTTCCAGAAGCACTGATCTTTCCGGAAAGCCCGTCATCCTTCTGCCCACCGCCTACACCAACGCTTCCCGCACTGCGGTGGAATTTGCCACCCAACTTCCCGAGCAGGAGTTTCTGCTCGTGTACACGCGAACCAGCGGAAAATTGAGATCGGCGCCCGGCAACGTTAAGCTTGCCCCGCTTCCGATCGAATCGCCGGCGCTGGACGAAAGCGAACTTTCAGGGCTTCAAGATCAGTGGCGCGGTCTCAAGCAACGATTGACGCATCTGGCGAAAGAGTTTGCCGCGGCGAACACGGTCGGCGTGTTCGATGGGATCCCGCAACTCTTGCGTGCGGGAATCGCCCGCAGAAATGCCTGGCAGCGGGTCTTTGATACCGCTCCTGTGGTGGGCTGTCTTTGTACCGATGCCAGCAATGCGGCGACGCGCATCTGCCTCGACTTGGCAAAGGCTCGGAACCTTCCCGCGGTGGCCTGCCATCACGGGGCGCTCAATTTTTTCATGGCGCTGCAAACACCGCCCGCGGACTCCTATATTGCGAAGAGCGGGATCGAACACGACTACCTCCGTCGAGTTTGCCAAATACCGGAAGAAAAAATTGTGGATGGAAAGGGCGAGGCAGAGAAGCTTGCGCACTTGGCGGCCGGAAATGAGTTCGCCAATCACCCATGGCTGGTGTTCTTCAGCGAGCCGTATCGCACCTCCAACTGGCGTACTGATGAGATTTACGGAGAGTTACTTCCGGCACTCTTTGACCTTGCCCGGAGCCTTGGTCTGAAGCTGGTCTTGAAGATTCATCCTTTCGAGAGCGTGAAGGATCACCGGCGCAGGTTGCGACGCTGCCTTCCGGAGCATGCCCGGGAAATTCAAGTAGTCGCCGGACCCCCAACCGCCGAGTTGTGGCAGAACACGCGTCTCGCATTGACCGTGCAATCCACCACGGCGCTGGAAGCGGCGGCCCTGGGTATTCCCGTGTTTCTCTGCGCGTGGTTGCGCGACGCGTTTTCTGGTTATCTCGGGCAATACGCCAGCTTCGGCATTGGACGCGTGCTGGAGTCTGTCGAGCAGATCGCCGAAGTTCCCGCTCTGCTCAGACAGCAAGACGGGCAGTCAAACCGCCATCAGGTTTGGAAACCGATGGACACGAAACAACTGGAGCGATTGTTTTCCGAGAACCGCTCGATGCAGGCTGTGAACAGTCTTTGAGATCTTGGTCGCACTACCGAAAAAGTCTTCGATGAAGAGAACCAACTCAATTCGGCCGATTACAATCTTCACCCCGTCGTTTGCCGATGAGCACAATTGCAACGCGCAGAACCTGACGGTCAAGGAACTGGTGGCGCGCTTGCCGACGGACCAGTTTCGCGTCACCATGATCTGCCAGGGCGAACCCGACCCGCGGATCGCATCGCGCCCCAATACCGAGTTGCTGAGGTGGGCGAAACATGGCAATGCACTCCGCCTGCTGCGCGGTTGCTTGTTCGCCAGACCGGATATCTACTTTTTCCCGCGGTATGGGCCACTCGATCGGGCGTTCTTCGCCCTGCGCAAGTATTTCTGCCCCAACACGGCGCTCGTGAGCTACATCGTCATTGCCATGAATGAGAACACCGGTACTGGACTTGTGGCGCGATCGATTCTTGAGGCAAACCTGGTGTGCGCGAATTCGGCGCACGTGGCCGGAACGATCCGTGAGAGATTCGGCGTGGAGTCGGCCATCGTGCCGGATGGGGTGGATCCGAGATATTACTTTCCACGGCCCCTGAGTGATAAATCCTGCCCTTTGACTGTGTTTTATGCGGGCTCCTTCCAGCCACGCAAGCGAGTGGAGTGGATCATCGAGCAGGCAGTCCGCTGGCCTGAAGTCGAATTCCGGCTGGCAGGCAAGGGTGAAACCGAGGAGCGCTGCCGCCGCCTCTGCGCGCAACACCACTGCCGCAACGTCCGGTTTCTCGGCCAGTTGTCTTCCGCAGAACTGGGCCAAGAGATGCGCAAGGCGGATGTCTTCCTCTTTCCCAGTGTGTTGGAAGGCCACCCGCAGGTGTTGATCCAGGCGGCGGCCTGTGGCCTGCCCAGTGCAGCCATGAAGTTGTACCAGCCTGAGTCGGTGGTGGATGGCGGGACAGGATTTCTCGCTGACTCGGACGAGGAACTCGCTCAGCGCCTGGACCTGCTGCTCAGCAATCGTGAATTGCGCCTTAGGATGTCCGCTGCCGCCGTTCAACTCGCGCGCCGCTTTGATTGGGATTCCATCGCCATGAAATGGGCGGAGCTTTTCCGCCAGGTGGCAGCCGTGCGGCGGCAGTTATCCACTGCACAAACCGAGGCTTCGGACGGTGCTCATGCCCACTAGGTCCAGCCTGAAATACGACCAAGCCCTCGACTTGCGCAGCCGCGTCCATTTCCTGCCGGTGGTAAACACTCCTGCGAAACAAAAGCTGACCGTGGCCGTGCTCCTTTCAAGCCGCGAGAAGTTCAGCCCCTATTTTGGCGGGGCCTTGGCGCGATGGACCTACGAAGTGTATCGCCGGCTCGACCCTGGTTGCGAGGTTACGGTGTTTGGCTATCCCACGGCCGATCCCGACTTGTATCCTTTGCGCCATGCAACCAGTTGCTTCTGGCGAGTATGCAATGCCGTTTCCCGAATCCGTTTTGTTGGCCGGTACGAAGATCATCTATGGTTGCGAGCCCTCTTTCCGAGGCTCCGCCAAATCGGCCTGATACACATTCACAATCGCCCCCAATGGCCGAAAATCCTGCGGAATCTTGGTTACGGCGGCAGGATCGTTTTGCATCTGCAGAACGATCACCTGGGTCATTGGACCGCGGAGATGCTGGATCGTCTGGACGCACAATTGGACGTCGTTGTCACCTGCAGCGAGTACCTGCGCAATACCTTTGCTCCCAGGTCCCCGCGCTTGGCAGCCAAGACCAGAGTTATTTCCAACGGCGTAAACACAGAACTGTTCTACCCGCGCGAAAACATCCGTGACTCCCAAACCATCCTTTATGTCGGGAGATTTCACCCCGAGAAAGGTGTACTCCAGCTGGTGCAAGCATACGCTCGGCTGTTGCGGGTTCATCCGGGAGCCAAACTCGTGATTGGGGGCACGACCGGTTTTGGAACACATGCGCCAAATCCGTATGTCCGCGAAGTGGAGTCCCTGGCAAGTTCAGTCGTCGAGACACAATCCGGACGCATTCACTTTGCGGGCTATCTCCACCACGACCGGGATTTGCCCACCCGCTTCCAGACGGCAACGCTTCTTGCCAGCCCCTCGATCTTCCAGGAGCCGTTTGGGTTGGTGAATGCAGAGGCCATGGCCTGTGCTACGCCGGTCGTCGGCGCAAGGCGGGGCGGAATTCCCGAGGTATTGGGAAATGCTGGCGTCCTCGTGGACCCGGAGGACATTCAGGGATTTGCCGAGGCCCTGTCGGTGCTGCTCGGGAATCCGGAGCATGTCGCAAAGCTTGGCCGTGCCGCCTATCAGCGCTGCCGGGAATTGTTTGATTGGGAGGTCGTCTCCCGGCAGTGGAACTCACTGCTAGAGGAACTTGCCCCGGCCCCTTAAGGGAACCATGAGACTCTTAGCGGGACACGGCGAGCCTTACCGGCCTCGATCAGTTGCGTGGCCGACTTGGAAATTGTGTGAAAAACAAAGGCTTCATTCGCTATAGCGGATTCCTGTTTTCCGCCACTGCCGCGCGGGTTGCATCCATCCTGATCACCTCGGTGACGTTTCCTTACCTGGTGCGCGTTCTGGGAGTGGAAACCTACGGGCTGTGGAGTTACGTGGTTGCCCTCTCGGTATTTCTGGAAATCGTCGCCGACCCGGGGCTCACGACCCACATGACCCGGCAGGTCTCTGCACGGCGGCAGGATGCCAGTGAGTTGTTGCCGGACTACTTTGTGCTGCGCTTGGGTGGTGCGGTCATCGGAACCCTCGCTGTACTGGCGCTTGCGCGCTGGGAAGTTCGTCCCGATGTGAGCCGCTTGCTGCGAATGTATGGGATTGGGTTGCTGCTCACAAATCTGGTTTCCGCCGATCACTTCCTGGCCTCTCTGGAATTGTTTCACGCCCGATCGGTGCTGGCTGTCACCCAGCAGGCAGCTTATGCCGCCATCATCTTTATGCTGGTTCGAAAGCCTGCCGATGTAGCTTGGCTGCCTTTAAGTATTCTCGGTTCCTCAGCTCTGACCGGGCTGATCGGATGGTTGATCCTGTTCCGTACGGGCCTCACGATTCCGCTCAGAATTCAGCCCCGCCGCTGGAAACAGATTCTTATACCCAGCGTTCACTATGCGACTTCTACGCTGATGTCGAGTCTCTATCACCGCTCCGGGCATTTGCTCGTCCGCTGGTTCCTGGGCAACTATACCTTGGGCTTATATGCCGCCGCTGCTCGTTTGGTGGACTTGCTGCGCGGTTTCGTGACGACCTTGATGCTCGTCCTGACGCCACGCCTGGCCTTCGATGCGCATTCAGAACAGACCTTCAAGCGGACCTCCCAGTTCGCGGTGGCTGCCATGGCCGCTACCAGCATTCCCATGACCTTCGGGCTCGCCGCGACCGCAAACCGCCTGGTCCCATGGTTCCTGGGTGCTAGTTATGCGCCGGATGTCGCCCTGGTGCAGTGGACGTCGCTCTACATCGTGACTGCGTCGGCGGCTTCGTTGTGCTCGGGCACACTGCTGTACGCCCTGGGACGGCACCGTGCATATCTGTCGGCCACCGCTGGAGGCGCAGTCAGCGGCGTGATTCTCTATTTCCTCTTGATTCCGTCATTCGGCTTGATGGGAGCGGGCGCAGCGTTTGTCCTGGCAGAACTGGTGGTCGCGGCAATCGGCTTCGGCGCGCTGCCGGAGCAACTGCGCGATCTTTGGAAAAACCCTGTTATCGCAGTCGCGTTGGCGGCCGCCACGCTGATGTGGTGTTTCGTCAGGATGGGCAGCGCTTACTCGCTGCGGCTTCCAGTCTTGATTGCCGGCGGCGCACTGGTTTATGCCGTGCCCTGCGGCCTTTTCGTGAGGAAGTGGTTTCACCGGCAACTCGCAACAGGAATCTAGCTAACCATTCCCCAGCCGATGGCGATGTGGTTCCTTGGAGGTAGCGCCAATGGCGCAAGTTGCCGAATGCGGGGCGGTCTGATGCAGGTTTTGACACTGACACCCTTTTATCCCACTGCCTCCGACGATGCCGCGGGATGTTTTACCGCGGAACCTTTGCCCGCATTGCAGGAACTTGGGATCCGGTCTCAGGTCATCGCAGTGCAGCCTTTCTATCGCACCTCGGCGAGGCCAAGTTCCACAGCGTATCCGGCAACCTGGGTGCGATATCCCAGCTTGCCGGGAGGCCTGGGTTTGTCATCGGCGGGCGCGCTTCTTTATTCGAACTTGATTGCAAAAGTCCGAACCATTCATCAGCGCCAGCCGATTGACTTGATCCACGCCCATGCCGCGTTGCCCTGCGGTCATGCTGCCGCTCTCTTGAGCCGCGAGTTGGGCATCCCCAGCGTGGTTACGGTTCACGGCCTGGATGCGTACTTCACCCGCCAGGTGCATGGTCTCGCAGGCAGCCTGTGTGAGCGGATCGCGAAGTTTGTTTATCGGGCAGCGGCACGAGTGATTGGAATCAGCACAAAAGTGCGCGACCAGGTGGCACTTGGAAGTTCCTCCCCCGTCAGTACAAGCGTGATCCACAACGGCGTAGACGTCGACAGGTTTCATCCAGCGGAAGGGGAACGAGAGCAGCCCATCATTCTCAGTGTGGGAAACCTCATCCCGACCAAAGGCCACGATCTGCTTCTTCGCGCCTTTGCGGATGTTCAGAAACGATTCCCTCACGTGCGCTGCCAGATCGTCGGCGACGGGCCCGACCGCTCCCGGCTGCAGGCCTTGGCGCGCGACCTCAATATTGCTCAGCGTGTCCACTTCCTTGGGCGGCAGAGCCGCGACCAGGTGGCGGATGCCATGCGGCGCTGCTCGGTGTTCGCCCTGCCCAGCCGCTACGAAGGCCTGGGGTGCGTGTACCTGGAGGCAATGTCGGTTGAAAAGCCGGTCATCGCCTGCCGCGGCCAGGGCATCGAAGAGATCGTCCAGCACAAAAACAATGGCTGGCTGATCGATCCCGGTGACTTGCAGGGCCTCAGCAGTGCGCTCGGCGGCCTTCTCGAAGACGCGCAACTTCGCAGGAATCTTGGCAGCAATGCGCGATACACCGTCCTGCAGGGCCTCACGTTGCGTCACCAGGCAGCCCGTCTGGCCGAACTCTACCAGGAGTGCGCCGCTTGAGACGCCGGATCGTGGTCATTACCGAGATCATTGCCCCTTACCGCATTCCTGTCTTCAACGCTTTGGCACGACACGGCGACATTGATCTCCACGTGATCTTCCTGGCGGAAACGGATCCCTCGCGCCGGCAATGGCTGGTCTACAAAGATGACATTCATTTTTCTTACGAGGTGATCCCGGGTTTCCGGCGAAGAGTCGCCGGCCACAACTTCCTGCTCAACTGGGGAATCGGGAAAACCTTGCGCCGGGCAGCGCCCGACACGATTGTATGCGGCGGGTACAACTATTTCGCTTCCTGGGCATCCCTTCGCTGGGCGGAGCGAAAGCAGGTTCCCTGTTACCTGTGGGTGGAAAGCACTCGCAAAGACTCCCGAAACCGGTTCGCGTGGATTGAGTCGCTGAAGGTCAACTTCTTGCGCCGCTGCCAGGGGTTCATCGTTCCCGGCAAGTCGGCGTGCGAGTATCTTGAGTCGTACGGAATTTCCCGCGAAACCATCTTCACCGCTCCTAACGCGGTCGACACGCATTTCTTCGCCGAGCGTAGCGAAATCATCCGCCAGCATCGCGATTTTCATCGGCGGGACTTGGGACTGCCGAACCGCTTTTTCCTGTTCGTGGGCCGCCTCGTTCGGGAAAAGGGTGTTTTCGATCTGCTGGAGGCATATCGCGCGTTACCGCCAGAGCTCAGGCGCGACATCGGCTTGGTGTTCGTCGGCGACGGGCCCGCGCGTTCGGAACTCATCCGTCGGGCTGCACCATTCTCAGGTGCTGTCCTGCTGCCCGGTTTTGCGCAGCGCGAACTCCTGGCAGTTTACTATGCGTTGGCCGACGCTTTTGTGTTTCCGACTCACACCGACCCTTGGGGACTGGTTGTCAATGAAGCGATGAGTTGTGGCTTGCCCGTGATCTGTTCCGATGCCGCCGGGTGCGCCGCGGATCTGGTGGAAGACTCCCGGAATGGCCGACTGGTGCGCACCGGCGATCTCCGCCAACTGGCCGCCGCTTTGACTGAGCTGGCTGGCGACGATGAGTTGCGGATGCAAATGGGCCGGCGAAGCCGGGAGCGCATTGCGCGGTACTCCCCGGAACAATGCGCTGCGGGCTTCGTGGACGCGGTGATGGCTCCAGAGGTTTGCGCCGCATGAAGACTCAAGATTGGCGCCGCGGATCGCTAATCACCCTTGCCGGGGGAGCCGTTTTTCTTTTCTTCCTGGCGCGCGGGCAAGCCTGGCTTACCGACCCGGACGCGCTCGCGACCCTTATTTTTTTGGAACTGATTCTGGCCGCGGTCTGGAGTTACCGAAGCCGGTTTTTCCCCGTGCTGCTGGGAGCATTTCTGTGCGCAGGCATCATGTTCCCTTTCAGCGCGGCTTTCCGGACGGGCCGCTGGCTGGTGCTGGCGGTTGCCGCAGTCGTCGGTGTGATCCTGTACATGAAGCAGCGGCAACTGCATTTGACCGTCTTCCACTCCGTGTCGTTCGTTTGTGTCGTGACCGCGCTGGCTTCCGCGGTGGTGTCTGCCTACCCTCGGGTCGCCGTGCTCAAAGCGCTCAGTCTGCTGCTGCTCTTCCTTTATGGAGCTACCGGGGCGCGGCTTGCCGCGCTGGGATACGAGGGCGACTTTCTCGCCACTTTTATCGCTGGCTGCGAGTGCGTGGTCTACCTCACGGCGATTGCCTACTTCGTGTTCAAGCTCCCGGTCTTTGGCAACCCCAATTCGCTCGGCGCCGTCATGGGGGTGGTGGCCGCTCCCATGCTCTTCTGGGGAATTCTGGTCAGCCCACCGTCGCCCCGGCGCTCGCGCTATACCGCCGCCTTCGTGATCGCGCTGATCCTGCTGTTCAGCAGCTACGCGCGCGCCGGTTTCGCTGCGGCCGCCTGCTCGTGCGTTCTGATGTGCCTCACCCTTCGCCGCTACCGTCTGCTGGTAAAAGGCGTTTGCCTTTCTCTTCTGCTGGCTGCCGCCGTGGCTGCCATCGTGCCCCAGTCCAACGAATCATCCGGGTCCTTGACGTCCACCTTTCTATACAAGGGAAAGCGGGAGCAAGGGATTTTTGGCTCCAGAAAATCCATTTGGGACCACACCGTCGCTGTCATCCGCGAACATCCCTGGCTGGGAAGTGGATTCGGCACCAGCACGACCAGCTTCGAGGACAGTCCTCAGCAACTGGCTGCCGTCCAATCCTCGGTTCAGGCTTCCCGCGAGCACGGCAACAGCTACCTGGCCATTACCGAATGGGTCGGCTTGCTGGGAGATCTGCCCTTCCTGTGCCTTCTCCTGCTGATCGTGCTCAATCTCGGACGGGTGCTCGCCTGGGTGCGCCACTCGGGCAGTGTTTCCTCTCCAGCGGTTCCCTTTGCCATGGTGGTGCTTGCCGGGCTGGTACATGCCGCTTTTGAAGACTGGCTTTTCGCCGTGGGCTACTACCTGTGTGTCTTGTTCTGGACATTCGCTTTTATTCTGATTGATTTGGCTCCCCAGCCGCCTCCTTCCACTGCTCCTGCGGCTCAGGGCATGCCTCGCTACTGGCCCGGTCAATCGCGAAGCTTCACCCCGGCTCACCATGCGCCTGTTTCTTAACTGCCTGGCCGCCAGCGCGGGCGGCGGCTTGACCTACGTCAGGAACGTGGTTCCGCATCTTTCCGCTCGTTCCGGCCTCCAGGCCACGGTGGCGATTCCGCCACGATTGCAGAAAGAATTCAAGGCTGGCTCAAACATTTCTTTCGTCGAGATCGAGGTTCCAGAGAATGCCGCGCGACGCTTCTGCCTGGAGCAGACTCACCTGCCTCGCCGGATTCGTGAAAGCCACGCTGATGTCCTGATCTCAACCGGGAACTTTGCCCTGCGCCGTTCGCCGGTGCCACAGATATTGCTTTCCGGAAACTCGCTCTATACGTCGCCGGATTTTTCTCGCGATCTTCGGCAGCGCGGCGAATACCGCATGTGGCTGGACACTCGCATTCGTGGTTACCTGGCGCGCCGCTCCATTCATTGGGCGGACCGAACCGTCGCTCCCAGCCAGTCATTCGCGAAACAGCTTCAGGCGTGGACAGGTTGTGAGGTGTTGAGCATCTACCATGGCTTCGATCCGGAGTTTTTCTTCGCCGACCAGTCGCCGCTGCCGCCGGAGCTTCAAGAGAAACTAAATTCCACAGCGGGTGCATTGCGGCTGCTTTTCGTCTCCCACTACAACTATTACCGCAACTTTGAAACCCTCCTTCGGGCTATGCCTCTGCTGCTCAAACGCCTCGGCCCTGACAAGGTGAACCTGCTCCTCACTTGCAGATTGCGAAGAGAAGATAACCCCGGATCCTATGACGCTTCCACGGCCAGCGCCTTGGTTCAACAGCTCGACATCTCAGACAATGTGGTTCAATTCGGAGCAATTCCGCATCATCACCTTCACAAGATTTACCGTTCCTGCGACATCTACGTCACGCCCGCCTACACCGAGACGTTTTCCTTTCCGGTGGTGGAAGCCATGGCAAGCGGCTTGCCGGTCGTCGCTTCCGATCTGCCGGTGCACCGCGAAATCACCGGAGGCGCAGCACAGTTCTTCGCCGCATTCTCACCGGAGGAACTGGCGGATCGAGTCGTCGAGCTCGCCCAATCGGCCGAACTCAGAAAAAGCCAAGTAGAAGCGGGATTGGAGAGGGCGACTGCATTCTCCTGGGCGAGGCATGTAGATGCCTTAGCGGAGTTGGCGGCTAGCCTTGCCCCGTCGGCGAGGTCAGACATGCAGTGAGTTTGGAGGTCGTTTACGAAACCGAGATTTATCGCCAATTTCGCCGTAAAATAGCTCCCACTTGGAATCTCAATGAGAACGATTCGTTTCGCGGTCATCGTCATCGCCCTTTGTGCCGTCGGCGCCATGGCGGAAAAGCCGAAAACTGTCGATGAGGCAATCCAAATCCTCAAAACTAAGTGGCTGAAGCCGAAGGATCTCGATTGGATACTTCGCAACCCTAAAGAGCAGGTTGTTTGGACTCTATATCGGCCATTTGGAACTGGTGTACGTAACGAGTTTGGATTGTGGGGCGATAATCAAGCCTTGCACGATTCCTGCGGGGACAAAGACCCGGAGGGGTGCTCGATGGTAATCTTCAATCACCTATGGGAGTCGGTGAGGGGCGATGCCGATCCGTCACTCGTTCGACAGCTTGATTGTCAGTTCCAAGTTACCCACAGCATTCATATCGATGAAACAAAGTTCTACAAACTCACAACCGGCGAACTGGTGAACGCGATACAGTCTCAGATTAACGATCAATTGCCGAAGTTGGCGGCAACAGGAACAACCCTCTGTCAGACGTCGCTGACTCTTGAAGTGGCCGGTAATCCAGACACTCATTGCTACGTAGACGCTCCGCACGACAAACGAGTTTCCGATCTGGTGAATGACATCACGCTAGACAAGGCGCTGATCGGTCTAGGAGTCTTAAATCTGTTTAGGACTGTTCACGATCCTCCGAAGATCACGCTTGATTTCGCTCGGAAGTGCCAGTTCTCGACGCCACCTTACCTGTACGGATCGCCCAAATAGAAATTGAGACTGCACGGACGTTGTTGCCGGGCCAGTACACGACTTCGACGCACCCTCCTGGCCATCGTGAGACAGTCTCGTAGCCCAGGGCCACCTCCCGCGTCACTCTTCTGTCATATCGAAGCCAACCTCTTCGCCGCTAAGATGTTCCTCGGAGCTTGCGCAATTGCAGACCCTCGATACTCCAAAGCCGTGCTCTCCCACCGCAAGGAATGTGTCTCTGCCAGTCAGCGTGATCATCGCCGCCCGCAATGAAGGCCGCAACCTGCCACGCTGCCTGGATTCATTGCAAGGAGTTGGCGAAGTCTACGTCGTCGACTCCCAAAGCACGGACGAAACCGTCGAGATCGCCCGCTCCGCTGGTGCGAAAGTCGTACAGTTTTATTATCAAGGCGGCTGGCCCAAAAAGCGTCAATGGGCGATGGACACGCTGCCGCTCGCGTACGACTGGATCCTGCTGCTGGACGCGGATGAGACGCTGACCCCGGAACTCGCCACCGAGATCCGCGAGGCGATCCAGAACCGTTCCTATGACGGATACTACATTGCCTTGCGCATGCATTTCCTGGGTCGCGTGCTGCGCCATGGCGGGGCCGGCTTTTACAAGTTGGCGTTGTTCCGCCGTAGGCGAGGCCGCTTCGAATGCCGTCTGAAAGCTCAGGACATGTCTATGTGCGACATGGAAGTCCACGAGCATGTGGTGGTCGATGGCCCGACGCAAAAGCTACGCCACCCGCTGCTTCACCACAACACCCACTCTCTCGATCGCTACATCCAGAAACACAACGAATACTCCAACTGGGAGTCGCGTGTGCTTCTGCAGGAAGAGCAGGACTCCGGCGCGCTTCCCGCCGACTTGTTCGGAAGCCAGGCGCAACGCCGCCGCTGGCTCAAACAGAAATTCTTCCGGCTGCCGGGGGCTTCGGTCTTATTGTTCTTGTACCGGTATGTGTTCAAGCTGGGATTTGCCGACGGCGTCCCCGGCCTGATTTACTGCGGCTTTCAAGCGGTCCAGATGTTTCACACCAAGGCAAAGATTTGCGAATGGCGCCTCGGCTCAGAGTCCGATCTCGCTCCATGACTCCAGCCCACGAAATCTCCTTTCCTTCATGCTGATTCTTGGCCTCAATATGTTTCATGCGGACTCCTCCGCCGCAATCCTGCAAGACGGCAAGGTGGTTTTCGCGATTGCCGAAGAACGGCTGAACCGGGTGAAACACTACGCCGGTTTTCCTTCGCGGGCCGTGAAGGCCTGCCTTGACCGCGCGGGCGCGAAGATCACCGACCTCGACCACGTAGCCGTTGGCCAGGACAGCGACGCCAATCTCACCCAGAAAGTTCAGTATGCGCTGGCAAATCCCGCGAAAATTCTTAACTTCATTCGTCTGCGACAACGCAAGCGGGCCATGCGCGACGTGCGTAAATTGCTCGCCGATGCTTTGCAAGTCGATACCAAGACCCTCAAGTTCCGTGAGCACCACGTTGAGCACCACCTGGCGCACATTGCCAGTGCCTACTACTGTTCGCCCTGGGAAAAGGCCGCGGGGTTCAGCTATGACGGATCGGGCGACTTCGTCTCCACCATGATGGCGCGTTGCGAAGGCAACGAGATCAACGTGCTGAGCCGCGTTTTCTTGCCTGACTCCCTCGGCAGCTTCTACACCATGATCTGCGAATTCATTGGCTACAAGAAGTATGGGGACGAAGGCAAAGTGATGGGCCTCGCGCCCTACGGCAAAGACACTTTTTGCGAACAACTGCGTGACGTCATTGTCACCACCCCCGATGGCTTCCGGCTGGACCAAAGTTATTTTCAGCCGCTGGGCAGCAATCAGGGAATGCAGATTCGCGACGATGGAACCATCCAGCTGGAGCGGCACTTCTCCGAACGCATGGTGAAGACTTTTGGGAATCCGCGCCACCCGTTCACCGAGATCACGCAGCGTGACATGGATCTTTCCTTCGCCATGCAGCAGCGTTTTGAAGAAGTCTTTTTCCACTTGCTGCGTCAATTGCACAAGAGCGTCCCATCGCAAGCCGTTGCCATGGCCGGAGGCTGTGCGCTCAACAGCGTGGCCAACGGCAAGTTGTTTGAGCAGACGCCGTTTCAGCACACCTGGATCCAGCCCGCCGCCGGAGATGAAGGATTGGCCATCGGCGCGGCGATATACGTCAGCCATGCGGTTCTCAATCAGAAACGTAACTACGTGATGGAGAACGCCTACCTCGGCCCGGAGTTTTCTGATGCCGCGATCGAGGCAAAGCTGAAAACCGCAAGGTTGGAATTCCGCCGGCTCGATCGCCAGCCGCTGCTGGATACAGTCGCCGATAGAATCGCTAAAGGCGCCGTCGTGGGCTGGTTCCAGGGCCGCATGGAATGGGGACCGCGTGCCCTGGGAAACCGCTCGATCCTTGCCCATCCCGGCCTGCCCGACATGAAAGACGTTCTGAATGCCCGCATCAAGCATCGCGAGTGGTTCCGTCCGTTCGCTCCATCAATCCTGGCGGGGCGGCAGCATGAGTACTTCGAACACGATCACCCCTCGCCGTTCATGCTGCACGTTTACAAGATTCGGCCTGAAAAACGCCGGCAGCTTTGTGCGGTGAATCATGTCGACAACACTGGACGGCTGCAGACCGTTCGCCGTGACGAGAACCCGTTGTACTACGATTTGATTCAGGCATTCGACCGCAAGACCGGAATTCCGGTGGTATTGAACACGAGTTTCAACGAAAATGAACCCATCGTGTGCGCGCCCCAGGACGCCATCGACTGTTTCCAGCGCACTCGCATGGACGCTCTGGCGATCGGGCCGTTTTTCGTCGAGAGGTCTGAAGGTTGAGGATCCATGGCAGCACGGGCGATCATCCCGGCCGCACCAGCTGAAATGCCCAGGCTCGTCCAAGCCGGCCGGTTCCCCGGCTTCCGCGTTCTCTGCTGGAATCAGGGCGAACTGTATTGTTCCCGAGGCTATGAACTCCTCAAGAGCAGGCTGGGTCGGCAAGGCCAGTCCTTGGCTTGGGAAACCGTCGGAAAATACGACCCCGGCCTTCTCCGAGCCTGCAGTTCATCGGTAAGGCTCTCCGCAAGACTTTTGCGCGACGGATTTCACGCCCTAGCGGTCCTGGACTCGGGTCACATCGTGGGTGCGGTTCCCGGGCGAATCATCACCCTTACGCCCGGAGAATCGAAGTTCCGCGCGAGCCACCGGATCTTGCGCGGGACGCGCCCGCTGCACATCACGGCAGCACCCACCGGCGCCGTGGTCTGGGGAGAATATTTCGACAATCCCGAACGCAGCGAAGTGCATATTTACGGTTCCACCGACCAAGCCGAACATTGGGACGTTGCCTACACGTTTCCCAAAGGCGCCATTCGGCATGTGCACAACATCGCCTACGACCGATGGGAGAACTGCTACTGGGTGCTCACCGGAGACGCTGCTCCAGAGTGCCGCATCCTGCGCGCATCGCTCGATTTTCGAAGCGTAGAGCCGGTTCTGGCCGGAAGTCAGCAGACCCGATCTGCAGCGCTGATTCCCACTCGCGACGCTGTCTACTTCTCTTCGGACACGCCTTTTGAAAGCAACCACGTCTATCGTCTCGATCGCAACCGGGACTTGGCGCAGGTAGCGGCTCTGAGTGGTTCGTCGATTTACGGCTGCCGCGTTGGAGGGACGGTGTTTTTCTCCACTATGGTCGAACCGGGTGCAACCAACCCGGAGCGCAACGCGTGTATCTACGGCAGTTCGAATGGCGTGAATTGGCCGCGCCTGCTGCAATGGAAAAAAGACGCCTGGTCCATGCGGTTCTTTCAGTACGGCAATGCATTCCTGCCCGACGGCGAAAACAACTCCGGCCTGCTCGCCCTGACCACAATCGCGGTCCGAGGCGCCGATCTCGAAACCAGCGTCTGGCAAGTCTCGCCGTAAGCCACCGACTTAAACGTACGCCCCACCCTTTGTCATTCCGAACGGCCCTTGCCGCGGCCAAAGGTCGAGCCCCGGGCCCAGCCGAGGGGGAGGAATCGGCAGTTGCTGGCGGCACCAAGAACTCCTCGGAGGAACCCAGTCGGATACCAGTGCCACCTCCCCTGCGATGCTATATTCCGAGTCGAATTCCACCGATTGCACGCGTGAGTCGACTGCAATACTACCGGCGCATCTTCCAGGCCTACCTCGGAACAGGCCAGAGCCAACTCACGTTCTGGCACGAAACGCCGGAAGTAAACCTCCACGCCACGGTGGATGCCCTGGGCGAATATTACATGCCGTTTGCCCGGAAAGCAGATTATCCCGGACATCACGACCCGGTGGGCATTCCCATGCTCGACTATCGCGGGGACCTTGGCCTGCAGTACAACCCCATCGCCGTGGCGCAATGGGGACTGGGCAACTACAACCAGTTTTGCCGCACCAGATGCGAGGAGCGAAAAAGAAAATTTCTCCGCGCCAGCGACTGGTTGTGTGCTCATCTCGAACAGAATCCGTCCCGCGTTTGGGTGTGGCAACACCACTTCGATTGGGAATATCGAAGCCGGCTGAAGGCCCCGTGGCATTCGGCTTTGGCGCAGGGTCAGGGCGTCTCGCTTCTGCTGCGCGCGCATCGTGAAACCGGAGTGGACACATACCGTCGCATTGCCGATCGCGCCTTTGAAGCTTTTCTCAAGCCGGTCGACCAGGGCGGCGTTGCCTTCACTGACAAAGCCGGCAACCTCTGGTTCGAAGAATACGTCGTCACCCCGCCCACCCACATTCTGAATGGATTCATCTGGGCCGCCTGGGGCGTGTACGACTATTTCCTGGCGACTGGATCCCAGACCGCGCGCGAACTTTTCCAGGCCGCGCTCACCACCCTTCGAACTAATCTCCAGCGCTATGACCTGGGATTCTGGTCGCTGTATGAACTATCCGGCACATGGTTGCCCATGGTGGCCAGCCCTTTCTATCACCGCCTGCATATCGCGCAATTGCGCGTGCTGCAACGCATGACCGGGGACCTGACGGTCGCGCAATTTGCCGGCCGCTGGGAATCCTACGCTGGCGACCGGTCTAAGCGCACGCGGGCTCTTTGCTACAAAACGGCATTCAAACTTGGCTACTACTAGAACGCATCTCGCAAAACGTTTTGAAAA
This sequence comes from uncultured Acidobacteriota bacterium, assembly GCA_963715675.1. Lineage (GTDB taxonomy): Bacteria > Acidobacteriota > Terriglobia > Terriglobales > Acidobacteriaceae > DASVWZ01. Next base: position 3,237,026 of record OY970265.1, on the reverse strand, counting down.
GCGACCGCTTCGGACCGTGCGGTCGAGCCTGTTCCAGGGAACCAGGGCCAATTGAAGATTCTTTACGTATCGCAATATTTTCCGCCGGAAATGGGCGCGCCAGCGGCCCGCACATCGGAGCTTTCCCGTCTGTGGGTCAGCGCGGGTCACGAAGTGACCGTTCTCACCGGATTTCCCAATCATCCCACCGGAGTGGTTCCGCACCAGTACCGCCAGCAGATTCGGCGTTTGGTCACGCGCGAAAAAGTGGATGGAGTCGATCTGGTGCGCACCTGGCTCTTGCCGCTTCCCAATCGCAGGGCCCACGAACGCATGTTGAACTACAGCTCTTTCTGCTTGTCTTCCGCCATGACTGGATCGTTTCTGCAAAAGCCGGACGTCGTGATTGGCAGCTCGCCCCAGTTGCTGGTTGGCCTGGCCGCTTGGTGGATCGCCAAGTGTAAGGGCGTGCCGTTCATCTTCGAAGTGCGCGACTTGTGGCCCGAATCCCTGGTCGCAGTGGGGGCGGGAAATCCTGGATCGATTCTGCATCACACGCTCGCGCGGGTGGCGGGCTTTTTATATCAGAATTGCGATCACGTCGTGGTCGTTACCCCGGCATTCAAAAGCTATCTCGCCCGGCACTGGGGTGTGCCGCTAAGCAGGATTTCCGTGGTTGAGAACGGGGTGGACACTCGTCTATTCAGCCCAGCGACCGCAGAACCGAGCCTGCGCAAGCAGTTCGGCGGCGAAGGAAAGTTTGTCGTCTCCTACATCGGAACTCTGGGCATGGCGCATGGCTTGGAGACTTTTCTCGAAGCCGCTCGCCTGCTCCAGCACCGCGCTCCCGAGTCGTTATTTCTGCTGGTCGGCGAAGGATCCGAAAAGCAGAGACTCATTTCGCTGGCTCATTCTCAGAATCTGACGAACCTGCGCTTCGTGGATCAGCAGCCTCACGAGCGCATTCCCGCGTACCTCGGCGCGTCAGACGCGTGTCTGGTCATGCTCAAAAAGGCCGAACTGTTCAAGACCGTGCTGCCCACAAAACTGCTGGAATTCATGTCCTGCGCGCGCCCGGTCGTGCTTGCCGTGGACGGCGAAGCGCGCAGAATCATGGACGAGGCGGGCGCCGGAATCTTCGTCGAGCCTCAGAATGCCGCTGTCCTCGCCGAAGCTATCCTGCACCTTGCCGCCAGCCCGGCGCTTTGTGATGAACTCGGGCGAAACGGTCGTAACTACGTGGTGCGCCACTTCTCCCGCCGGCAAACCGCATTGCGCTATCTCGATGTGCTGACGGCCCTGCTTCAACCGCAACCGGCAGGCGCCGCCGCGGCAGCCTGACTCTCCCACCACGGGCGCATCCCGGCCTTGTTCCGCTTTTTCTGGCTACTTGCTGAGACTGAAGTCAGCCGTGGCCTCGCCGGAAACCGCAACCGGCTTGGTCTGGGTCTTCGCGCCTTCGTGCCAGCTCACCACGTTGTACTGACCATTGGGGACGTTGTCGATTTTGTAATTCCCCACGGCGTCCGTCACCGCGTAATAAGGCGTCGGCACCACCACGACATAGGCCGACATTTCCGGATGCACATTGCACAACAACGCGGCCACGCCCGCCTGATCAAACTTAAAGGAACGTTTGTCGCCCTGCGGCCACGTCCCCAGGTTTTTCCCCGGCCCCTTCTTGGCGCCTTGCTGGAACGATGGCCAGAACACGTTGTGCGCGACTTTGTCGGAATTCAGGAAGTCCACAGTCGTTCCCGCTTCGACAACCAGGATGTGGGGCTGGAACACCAGAGCTTTTTGGCTCAACACAGGATGGTCCGCGGGCGCGGGGAAAGTCTTGCCTTGGATCGCATCCACGTAAATCACCGACTCGCCGGAAACTCCAGCGACCTTGCCGCTGATTGTGCCGGCATTTGCCGCGATGCTCAACGTCACGGGTAGAAGTACTGCCAAAAGAACACTGCGCTTCATGATCGCTCCTCAAATTTTAGAAAATGCTTGGGGAGACGAAGCCCCCCAAGTTCAAGACTTGGAGTTTCAATACACAAACTCCAACGCAGCGGTAGCGGTATTGGTGCGGAACGGATTGGTCAATTGCGCCGGAATTCCACTGGCGCTGATCGAGTTCGGGTTGTAGACCACCTGCTTGGGTCTGATTTGATATTCAAACGACGCTTTGATGTTGGCGTGAATCAGGAATTGCGCGCCCGGCGTAAAGCGGTTGCGCACCGAACTGAACGGCGAAAAGAACGGCGTGACGATTTCATTCAAACTGCCCGCGGTATATCCGTTCAGCAGATCGGCCCGCGAGTTCACCCGGTCCCAGCGCATGATGGCCATCATCCACGGATAGATCATGTAATCGGCCTGCATGAAGCCGCCGGAAAACGTTGCCGGACTGGCGCTCAGGAACGCGCTCGGCCCGCCAAAGCCCGCCGGAGTGAACGGCGCCAGGCTGTTATCGTGGCCGTACATGTAGAGCCCGTAAATGTCGAATTTGTCGTGCAGGTTGAAATCGAAATCGCCGCCCACTCGATAGAAGGGCTCGCGGGCGGTGAGCAGGGTGTTCGGTGTGGTGGCGGTCATGTCAGTGAAGCCCGCGATGCGCTGCACCGAACGTCCGTAGAGATAGTAGGAGCCAATGGTGAGGTAGTTATGGGTCTGCGGTCCGTTCTTGCCCGCGGCCTGAATGTCGTGGCGGCTGGCGGGATCGCGCTCCAGGTTGGCCCGGTACGCGAAGCGGGCGTAAAGATCTTTGAAGTTGGCGTCGGAGTTGAAGCCTACCCCATCACTGTTGCCTCCGGTGGCGGAAGGCACGTTGGGGGCGGGTGCCGAAGTCCCGGTGGTGTTCTGGTCGATGATGGCGAGGGCATAGCGATAGCCGCCGTAATGGTGGCCGCCGCTGATCTCAATCCCTTTGCCGACATCGGCCAGGGTGTAGCCGTTGTTGACCAATTGCTGGTTAAAGGCTGGGTTCTGGGTGCCGATGTTGGCCTGGGTATAAATGTCAAACGGACTGATGTCGTAGGCGCGCGCCTGGGTGAAAGGCAGATCGAGTTCGAACTGTCCGACTTTGAGGGTGACCGAGTCGGTGGGGAGTTTCAGGAACCGGCTGATGTTCACGAATCGCAGGTAGGCGTCGCCCAGCCCGCCGTTGGCGTTGGCGCCGGAGACGCTGATGTCGTCGTCGACCCAGAAAGCGATGTCGTCGCCAAAGTTTCCGGCGGTGAAGATGCTGAAGAAGCCGGTCTGAAAATCGGTTTGTGGGATGAAGGGTGTGCCCGGGGGCTGTTGAGCGTTAAAGTGGTTGCTGTTGCCGCTGGTGACCTGAAAGAACTGGTTATAGCGCAGCCCGATGGGGATGGCTCCGGGAATCTGGCCGGGGAAAATGGTGTGCGGCCAGAGTTCTTTTTGCGCCGGGGAGCCCAGCATGACCGGAGGAATCTTGAGGAAGCTCTCGTCATCCTTGGGAAACTTGAAACCGGCGTCCTTGAAGGCTTTGCCGAAATCATTCAGCTTGGGAAAATCCACGTGGCAGGTGGCACAGGAGGTGCCGTATTGCCGCGCAAACGCTGGAATCGCGTTAGCCGATGGAACAACCGCGCTGGCAAGAAACACGACTGAACAAAACATCACTACCCAGGACTTGGGCATCTTAACTTTCCTTTCTTATTGTTTTTTCTTTCAGAGGCCTGAACCCGTGGCGCGGAATTTCTCGGACCTTGCGCACAGATCCTCGGGATTGGTTTGGATTAGAGCGGTGCTGAAAACTACAGCGGGCTTTTGCAAGGTCCGTACCTTTGCGTTGCGTTCAGCCCGTTTGCGGTAAGCGCTCTCCGCCGAAATTCGTCTGAACTCGCGCGCCGTGATGACCACCCCTCCAGCCAGTAGCAGGATCACGAACAATCCCGCCACCCACGGCAAAGCGGATATTCCCATGTCCGCATCTCCGCGCGGCGGTTTGTTGTTCGAGAGCAACGCGTTGCTCAAAGCTCTCCCTTCACGCTCGGCCTCGGTTGCTGCTCGATCTGGACCGGGCATGGCAGCTGAGGAACTGACCACCGGCAATTGCTTCGGCGGATACAACGTCAGGTACTCGTAAACGTCCGCCGCCTCGCTCTCGCTCAGGTAGTAAAAAACGGGCATCCTGCCCCGGCAGAGCAACGGCGGTATGCCCATCACGATCGGCGCGCCGCTGGTGACTTTTCGAACCAACTGAGACCGGCTCGTTCGCGCCGCCAGAGTAATCAGCGGCGGAATCGCGCCGTCGAAAAGCTGCTCGGGGCTGGGGTTTCGACCGGCCGCGCTGTGGCAGGTGTGACATGTGGATTTGACGATCAGTTCGCCCACACGGGCCGGGGATTCTCTCACAGCAACTTGCTCCTTTTTCGCGTTGGGCAAGCCGGCAAGCTGTTTCAGGTAAGCGATGAGCGAACCCACCTCCGCTTCGCTCAAGTGAGGGAATGCCGGCATCTCCTGTCCGCCGTTGTGAAGCCGTTGCAGCAGCGCGGTTTTCGACTGCTTGGCAAGCTCCACCGCCTCTGCCCGGGTCATATTCATGCCAACTCTTTTCATTCGTTCCATGACCGCTGTGACAGAAGTCGCCCGGACGGGATCGAGAACGGAACCAATTTCCGGTGGAGCGCCCAGGCCGGATTCACCGTGGCACCCCTGGCAATTCATACGGTATAAATCCGCTCCGTGAACCATTACGGCACGCGTTGCAAAGCGCGGCGACCGTTCCGGTTGCGAGTCAGGGGCCTCTTCCCCCGGGGCAAGCGCCGGCGGCCCCAGGCGTTCTGTCTTGCCCATGCTCGTCTCGCCCAGCGTCCGATGGAGGTGCTCAAGCCAGCTTTCGCCGGCCACGGCGGTCACCGCAGTTCCCGTTGCGACTACCGGCCGCGTGGACCGGGAGTTGAACTCAACTGAAGAGGATGCCGCAACCCCCGTCCCGGCAAACCACACGATCCAACAGGCCAGGATCCGCAGCGCTGGGTGCCGCTGCGCTCTGGCGCCCCGGGCTAAGCCGCTCCTCTGCCAGATTTCCCGCACAACGCCTTTTGCTCCTTCCAAGAGATGGGCTTTATCGCCAGCCCATCGGTGATAGGTTTCACTCAACGCCGCGTTTCGCGGGTGAGTCCCTTCTGGCGGGAGCGGCAAAGGGAACGCACGCCCGGTCAGGACTCAAGTCTTGCGTTTCAGATCGTTCCCAGCAGTCCTTGCGGGCAAGGCAAAGGTAAGAGAATGCGGAGGTGTGGTTGTCACGCTGGTGTCAATCGATTGTCTAATTCTTGCTTGCGGGCCTGTTACCTGCTGCGGGGCTGTGTCAGCCCCCAGAAATTCACGAGGAACGGCAGTTATGGGATTGCAACAGAAAATCTTAGGAAGGAATTACTGAGCAGATCCCGAACAGATCATCACGGATGCGCCGCAACGATGCCCACTGCGGTGATCGCCTGCATGGCGGCTTCCATCGTTCGCCCGGCAATCACCTTTTGTGCGCTCGTGGGAACGAACAGAATGTCGTCGGCCTGCATCGCCATGTCGGGAGCCTTGGCTTCCAGAATTTGCTTCAGGCGCACCGGCGTTTCACTCATCCCGGATGGACCCTTGCGGATGATTCTCGCCGCCCCCAACTTCGCTGTGCGCGTCGTTCCTCCGGCCAGGGCAATCGCTTGCAGAACCGTCAGTTGTCCGCCATCCATCAGAAATCCGCTGGGCTTGCCCACGTCGCCCACCACATAAACCACATCGGCCTTGCGCACGATGATGGTGTCTCCGGCGTAAATCAGCACGTTGTTCTCCGGATGATCGGCCAGGTTCCGGGAAAGCGGCACCGTAAGCGGTGCATCGTCCGGCCCGCGGTGTGTGACGGAAAGGCTGCGTCCGGCTTTCTCGGTCAGGCCGCCCGCGGCCGAAATCAGATCGAACAGGTGTTGCTGCCCTCGCACCGGGTACACTCCCGGCTTCACCACCTCACCCAGAACACTCACTCCATCAGACGAATATTGGTCGACCAGCAGGCTGACATGCGGATCTTTCAGGAATCCTCCGTCGGAAAGCCGCTTTTGGATGAGCCCTTCCGCTTCCTCGGCGGTCAGCCCGCCGAGGTGCACATAGTCAATCAGCGGAAGATAGACATCGCCATTGGTCCCAATCCGCACCTTGGTGCTCAGGTCGGGCACGTTGTACACGCTGAGTTCGATAAGGTCTCCGGGGCTGAGGCGCAGAGCGGGATCTGGATGCGAGGTTCCGCTCAACCCCGGCTGCTGCGCCTGCAACCGCATGGGCGACGCAGAAAAAAGCAGAGTCAGAAGGACAGCAGCGGCTCGAAACAATCCTGACCGCAAAGTCGATTGCGGGAATGGGCGCATTCTGTCAAAAACACTAGCACATTGCCCACCATCGCACGCGCCTGAATCCCGGCCCGTCCATACTTTGAAAACATCTCAGTCAAACCGGGCGCAACCGCATGGCACGCCCCGCCGGATGTACCACGGAAGAGAATAGCGGTTCGCGGCGCGCCCCGTTACGATCCTGAAAAGGGGACGGTGGTGCGCCTGCCGGGCAGCGAGGCGACACCGGACGGTGGCGGATGTCAAGCAATGAGTGTGCCGTAACGGTGCAGTGTTGGTTAGCTCCACATCGATGCACGGGAGGGTTGATTGATCGTTCTCTACCTCGGGACCTTTATCGCGTCCCTGGTTGTGTCCTTCATTCTCACGCCGGAAATCCGTGACTTCGCAATCGCTCGTGCCTGGGTGTCCCCGCCTCATTCAGATCTGCATCGCCGGCCGCTTCCGCGACTCGGCGGCGTTGCCATTTTCTTCTCGTTTCTGCTGAGTTGTTCCATAGCCATTGCCATCGTGCGGCATGTGCCCAGGCTCGGAGGCGAACTCGCTTTCAAGTCGGCTCTTGCCATCCTTGCCCCTGCTTCACTCGTATTCCTGCTGGGCGTTTACGATGATCTTCGCAAGGTCGGCCCCTACGCCAAGTTCGCCGTGCAGGGGATCGCCGCGACCATGCTGTTCGCGGGAGGGCTGCGCATCCTCGAAGTGCCGGTGCTGTTCGGGAGCCATCGCTTCCCGGGGTTTGTAGGATTGCCGCTGACCGTCCTATGGGTGCTGGCCGTTACCAATGCCTTCAACCTGATCGACGGGCTGGATGGCTTGGCTGCAGGCTCGGCGCTATTTTCGACCTTGGTTGTCTTCGTGGTTGCCCTGGTGACCCAGTCCGCTCTGGTCTCGTTGATGGCGATTGCCCTGGTCGGCGCCATTCTGGGATTCCTGCGGTTCAATTTCAGCCCGGCCACCATTTTCCTGGGTGATTGCGGTAGCCTGTTCATCGGATTCATCCTGAGTGCCCTGGCGCTGCAAGGCGCCGCCAAGTCACCGACGATCATTGCTGTCGCTATTCCTGTGGTTTCGTTCGGATTGCCCATCCTGGAAACCACCTTGTCGATTCTGCGCCGATGGATCAGCGGTCGACCCGTGTTTGCCGGCGACCGGGAGCACATTCACCACAAGCTGTTGCAGCAGGGCCGGTCTCACCGCCGGGTGGTGATCATCCTGTACGGCGTGTCCGCGGTGTTTGCCCTGCTGAGCCTGTTTCTGTTGTGGCCCGCCAGCCAGATGCTCGGCCTGGTTCTGGCGGTGGTTGGCGTGGGCGTATGGATTGGCGTGCAGCGCTTGGGCTATCTGGAATTTGGTGAACTGCGGCGCGTCGCTCAAAAGACCATCGAACGCCAGCTTCTCATCAACAATCTTGCAATTCGCCGGGCCACCGAGGAGTTGAAAGTCAGCCAGGACTATGCGCAGGTTTACCGGACCCTGGTCGCCGCCTTCGCGGGCAATGAGTTCGACGCGTTTGATCTGCGCCTGGAAACGCCGGTCGATGAAGCTGCCGCTGTTCGCAGCTTGCAGTTGATTTCAGGCTGGGGCGAATCCCCGTGCCTGCGGTGGATTAATCCGGGAAGTTGCTATCGCAGTGGTAGGGTAAGCGCCTGGAGCCTGAATCTGGAACTCCTCAGCAGCCGGAACCACCGCTGTGGCAGCATCATCATTTACCGTCTCCACACCACCCGCGACCTGCAGGTCGACTTGAATTTACTCACTTCCATTTTCCCCGTTGCGTTAGCCGATGCCCTGGAACGAGCCATGCTGGCGGAAGTCGGGGAGTTACCTCAGGTGGGACGGAACCCGGGAATTCTGGCCGCTCAGGCCAGTTAGGTATTCTCGACGGAGCCCCCCACTTATCCACAGCCGTGAACCTCCTACGCTACTTTTTCCTGATCCATCTCGCATGTAGTTTCAGGTTTCTTCTGAAAACCGCGCGGAGGATCAATCGTACAGATGGCGGAAAAGCTCACCGGGCAGGACATTTGTTTCGTCGAACTGCGAACGGCTGTGTTTTGCGTTGAGTGCGAGATCATCAGCAGGAACAATACTCCTTGTTGTATGGCGTGTGGAAGCCACGCAGTTTTGAGCCTGTCACGGGTTCTGGGCGGATCGTTGCGCGGCCAGCAGACCGCACACCTGATCGCCGACGTGGAGTTGGACCGGCTGGTGCGGGAACTGCTCCGCACCGTTCCCACTTCAAATTCCGAAGATCGGTTGCCCGCATCGTTTGCCACGCTGGCTCCCTCCCGGCACCACGCGCGGTCAATCGCTTCGAACCTGCCCGCGCTGATGCATGCTTCCACTGCCGGACGGGAAATTTACCCGGAGACCATCGACCTGGAACCTGCCATCAGCGTGATTGCGGAGCGCGCCCAGTCTTTGACCGGCGCCAGCGGCGCTGCGATTGCCTTGCGCCATGGTGACGAAATCGTGTGCCGCGCCCGCACCGGCCGGACGGCTCCCGACCTGGGAGTGCGTCTGCAAACCGATTCCGGCATTTCCGCCGATTGTGTCCGCACCGGAGAGGTTGTGCTTTGCCATGACGCGGATCGCAATCCCAACGTCGATCTCGCAGCCTGCCGGCGCCTCGGTGCCCGCTCCATCCTGGCTGCTCCCTTGCGCCACTTCCGCCGCACCCTGGGGGTTTTCGAGGTTCTTTCCAGTGCCCCCTATGCCTTTGACGGCCGGGATGTTGCCACCATGCAACTGCTTTCCAGCTTGATGGTGGCTGCCATCTCCCGGCTCTCCAATCTGCAATGGACCAGCCAACGCCGCACTTCCTGAAGTTTTGCTGCCCGGCTCCGGCGGCTCTGGAGTAAAGTAGTGTGGAGCAGAACCGAGTATGGAGAACCTTGCGACCAACCCGGCGGATACCAGTCGGGATTTTGCCTCGCCCACAGGCAATCGCCGTCGGCGGGTGCGCCACAGAGTTCACACTCCGGCCTATGCTGCCCTGAACAGCTCCTGTGAAGACCGGACCCTCGAACTTCATGAGGTCCTCAACATCAGCGAGGACGGCCTTGCAATCCAGGCTTCGTCTCCGCTCCAACTGAACCAGATCGTAAATCTGTGTCTCGACCTCTCCGAGACTGGAGTCAAGATCCAAAATCCAGGACGGGTGGTTTGGCTGAGCGCCGGCAAGGCCGGGATCTGTTTTTCGGGGATGTCCCCCGCTGCGCTGAGCCAATTGCAACAGTGGCTTTTCACGAATACTGCTCTGGCTTGTGTCTATCGCGCCGCCGAGGAGAAGTCCGAAGCCGAAGCGCAGGCCGCACGAGACTTCCCCCCGCCCACAGCCGGGCCTGTCTCCGAGCCCCGGGACGCCAATGAATCCGCCTTCCCCGCCGACTACACCTCGACCCTGGCCGCCTTGGCCGCGGTGGAACGGGAAATTGCCGCCCTCGGCGGCGATCTTGACCTCGCTCTGCGATTGGTCGCCCAACGAGCCATTGCCTTCACTCATTCCACCGGTGCAGCCGTAGCGCTCACCAATGGGCCGGGGATGGTCTGTCGCGGCAGTGCCGGTCCCGATGCTCCCAGCTTGGGGGCCCGGTTCAACATTGGCTCTGGCTTCTCCGGGGAGTGCGTGCGGACGGGCAGAACCCTGCATTGCGAAGACACCGAAACTGATCCCTTTGTGGATAAGGAAAGTTGCCGCGTTCTCGGGGTTCGCTCCATGATTGCCGTCCCCATCCGCTCGCGCGAGTCCCTGATCGGACTGCTGGAGATTTTCTCTCCCAAGCCGGCAGCCTTTGGCATTCAGGATGAAACTGTATTGCAACGCTTGGCTGAAATGGTCTCTCAATCGGTGCATCGGGCCGGGTTGAAGACAGAGAACCCGTCGCAAACTGCCGCGCCGGTGCTGGACGATGAACTTTACGCCGAAACTCCGGTTGAGACCACATTTCCTTCGCTTTCCATGATTCAGAAGGTTCTTCTGATCGCGGCCGCGCTCACCCTGGTGGTGGCTGTGAGTTGGCTGCTCCAACCCTGGAATCTTCGGAGGAGTGCATCCGACGAAATTTCCAGTCCGGCTCAATCCCAGGCGATCTCCAAGTCCGCACTCCCAGCCAACAGCCCCAAGGATTTCCCCGCAATTCGTAAACTCGCCGAGCAAGGGGATGCCGCTGCCCAGTTCGCAGTTGGGGCGCATTATGCGACGGGAGAAGATGCGCCTCAGGATTACGCGGAAGCCGTGCGCTGGTTCACCAGAGCCGCCGAACAAGGCCACGTCGGTGCTCAAGCTACCTTGGGAGCCTATTACTGGTCGGGCCGCGGCGTGCCCCCGGACCTGAGCAAGGCATACTTCTGGGCAATCCTGGCGCAGACCGGAGGAGATGATGCCAGCCGGTACCGCGTGGCGTTTCTGTCCTCCCGCATGAGCCGCTCGCAGATTGCGGCCGCGCAGCAGCAGGCCAATGAGTGGCTCAAACAGCACGAATCCTCCACGCCGGCTCCACCTTCGTCTAAGTAGCGGGGTGCGGGCGGATTCAGCGGCTTTTCGTGGGGACAGCCGACCCCGGCTGTCCCGCGGGCGAAGCCCGGCAGCTTGGCGGCCATAGCAGTTCCGGACTCGCCTTAGTGCGTTCTCCCCGACGCCCTACCTCCTCTCTCTTTGTGATCTTTGCGACAACTTAGCGCACCTTGCGGTTGACTGCTCTTTGTCCGTGCGCCACGAAAAGCCCCGAAAGGCGCACGCGGGCACGCTCTCCATGAAACTGGCCTAGAATAGTAGACGAAGGTGTTTGCCGTGCCCACCCTGCGCGAAGTCGTCGATCAGCATGTTCGTGAGGGCGAGCTCTACGAGAAGCTCGACCGCAACCGGGTTCGCTGTTATGCCTGTGGCCATTGCTGCCCCATCACCGAAGGCCAGCCCGGAGTCTGCAAGGTTCGCTACAACCGCGGCGGCTCGCTCTACGTGCCGTGGGGCTATGCGGCCGGTGTGCAGTGCGATCCCGTCGAAAAGAAACCGTTCTTTCACGCCTATCCCGGAGCCCTCGCCTACAGCTTCGGAATGTTGGGATGTGACCTCCACTGCGCCTATTGCCAGAACTGGGTGACCTCACAGGCGCTCCGCGACCCGGATGCGATTTCGCCGCCGCTCCAGGCTTCTCCGGAAGCCATGGTCCAGGACGCGGTTCGCCAAGGCGCCAAGGTTCTGGTCAGCACCTACAATGAACCGCTCATCACCAGCGAATGGGCGGTCGCGGTTTTCAAGGAAGCCAAAGCCGCTGGACTTGTGACCGGCTTTGTTTCCAACGGCAACGGCACCCCGCAGGTGCTCGAATATCTGCGACCCTGGACGGACCTATACAAGGTTGACCTCAAGAGTTTCGATGGCCAGCGCTATCACCAACTCGGCGGACGAATTGCCCCGATTCTTGACACCATGCGCCGCCTCCACGACATGGGCATTTGGCTGGAGATTGTTACGCTGCTGATCCCGGGTTTCAACGACTCCGACGACGAACTGCAACGCCTTACCAATTTTCTTGCCGGGATTTCCCCCGACATCCCCTGGCACGTGACCGCGTTCCACAAGGATTACAAGATGGACGATCCCGACGACACCCGCCCCGAAGATTTGCTGCGGGCCGCCCAGATCGGCCGGAACGCTGGACTGCGCTACGTGTATGCCGGGAACTTGCCAGGAATGGTCGCCGGCCTCGAGGATACGAATTGCCCCAGTTGCGGCCAGACCGTCATTAAACGCTACGGCTATTTCATTGACGCCTACCGCTTGACCGCGGACGGCCATTGCCCATCCTGCAAGGCTGCCATTCCCGGCCGCTGGGCTTCAAAGTTTTCTGGGCAAATCACCGATCGCCCGTTCTCCCCGCGCCGTCGCTCCAGTCTGATTTCAATCCTCTAACGCAATGTAGGCGCCGGCGTCCTCGCCCCTGCGAGCGGACATTCCTGCCGCGAATGGCTCTGTCTGAGGCTCGAGGTTGATTACACGGCTGGGTTGCCCGAGGGATGGAACTTTCTCTGTGCTCTGTCCGTACTTTTCAGTGACAGTGAGCTCCCCCGAGGGCGCAGACAGCCCACCATAGGACCACGATGAAAACATCCGCCATCATATTTCTTGCGTCGCTCTTCTCAGTCATGGTCTTTGCTGATTTCGCCTTAGGCCAGGCTGCAAACCGAACCTGGATCACGGATGTCACCATCATCTCACCGGAGAATCTTGATCACATCGGGAAGGGAAGCGTACTCATCGAAAATGATCGCATCGTCAGCGTAGATCGCACAAAAGGCGCGAGGAACCCGGTCGGCGCCAACGTGGTTTCGGGAGAAGGACAATTTCTTGTTCCCGGCCTCATCGACTCGCACGTCCACCTCGCTTCTGTTCCCGGAATGAGCTTTGATCCGCCAGAAGCCAGGTCGGAGATGATCAAGGCCTATTTCAAACAACTTCCGCGTTCCTACCTCTACTACGGCTACACGACAGTTGTGGACCTGGCAGTCCTCGATCACAAAGTGTTGGAAGACTTCCGGCAGTCCCCCCTGCATCCCGATTTATACGACTGTGGCGAGTCTCTGCCGTTTGCCAATGGATACCCTATGTCGTTTGCGCCGCCGGCAGCACGTTTCAAAGTCTTTCCGAATTTTATTTACGACCCGAAGCAGGCCTCCAGCATTCCGCCTGAATACAAACCGGAAAACCACACGCCTGCTGCCGATGTGGCGCGAGTCAAGGGTTCCGGCGGGATTTGTGTCAAGACTTACTTCGAGCATGGCTTTGCCCGAGACAAAAACTTGCCGGTGATGAGCCCTGCAGTCTTAGCCGGCATCCGCCAGGCTGCAACTCAAGATGGCTTGGTGCTCATGATGCACGCCAACTCGTTTGAAGCCCAAAAATTTGCCGTCGCCGGAAATGTTGACGTTCTCGCCCATGGAATGTGGAACTGGGGAGATCTCGACCGGGAAACCGAGCTTCCTTCCCAGATCAAAACCCTCCTCGATCAAATCGTGGAAAAGAAAATTGGCTACCAACCCACAATCCAGGTCATGCAGGGCCTGGCCGCATATTTCGATCCCGAATATCTGAAGATCGCGGCTATCCCCAGCATCATCCCGAAGGCAATGCTGGACTGGTTCAACTCTTCTGAAGGAAAGTGGTTTAAGAAGGAAATCGACGATGACCATACGCCGGACGCTGCCATGCTCAAAATGTACGAACACAGCCCCGCTCGCCGCGTGCGCCAGGTCGTCGCTTACCTGGCCAGCAAAGACGCTGATTTCCTCTTTGGCACGGATACTCCGTCGGCTCCCACCTACGGAAATCTCCCTGGCCTGAACGGCTATCTGGAGATGCAGCAGCTTCAAAAGGCTGGATTGTCTCTCACGCAGATTTTCAAAGCCGCCACCATCAGCAACGCTCGGAAGTTCAAACTCGATTCGCGGCTGGGAACCATCGAGCCGGGAAAAATCGCCAATCTCATCCTGCTGAAAAAATCTCCGTTAGAGAGCGTGGACGCGTACGACAGCATCGTCACGGTTTGGATTCATGGAAAGCCAGTCTCGCGCGACAGTTTGGCAGCCAATTCAAACCAGTAACCCATCAGGGGACCACCAATCCTTCCTCCTTCGAATCGGCCCAACCAACCACCCGGCTCCAGTTTGGTTACAATCATCAGCGGGAACGATCCAGCTCTGGAGGAGCCAAAGCACCGTTGCGCCGCAAACTTTCACAGCATCCCGCAGCCGGCCCCGGCTCCCCAGGGAACCTGCGGACCCTATCCGCCCTTGTGCTGCTGTGCCTGATGACGGCCTGTTCCCCGCGAGACTTCCTCACCCGACGGCTCGCCGCGGATCTGATTGCCGGCTCCGACACCTTCGGGGCAACCCAGAAGTTCTGGCTGCGCACCGGAACCACCTCGAACCAGGACTATTATTCTCCGGAATCCATGGTTCTGCAGCAGCGGGGCTGGATCACCGCTGCCAACGTGGCTTGCCCGCCTGCCGTGGCGCCGCCTCCTTGCTGGGATGTCGCTCTCACCCCGCTCGGCGTTGGCGTGTTTCGCGATCTGATCCCAGCCAACGCCGCTCCATCTCAGTATTTCAGCGTACCCGTGGCTCGCCGCCAGCTCACCGGCGTCACTGGGCTCAGCAAAAATGGCGCTGTGGCCGATGTCGATTTTCTATGGAAGTGGGCCCCGCTCAATGAAGTGGGCCAGGCGCTCTATGCCGGAGGCGTGCAGTACAAATCAAGTGTCACATTCCGCCTCTACGACGACGGGTGGCGGGTGGTCGAGGACGCCCTGCCCAAGAGCAGCCAAAGCCTGGACGAGGCCCTGAAGAACGCCCGGCCTGCCCAGTAATCGCTCCGGCCCCGCTCCTACGCCTGCGACCCGTACTCCTTCAGCTTGCGGTAAAGCGTCGTCTTCCCGATCCCCAACAGGCGCGCCGCCATCAGTTTGTCCCCATTGAGCTGGCTGATGGTGTTGAGGATGGTTTTTTTCTCCACCTCCGACATGGAGAGAATCTTCGCCGAACTATCCCCGTTCCCGGGCGTGTGGCCGTCGTCGCCGTTCACTGACGATGGCAAGTCGGCCACTTGCAGCATGGGGCCGCTGCTCAGCGCGCAGGCCCGCTCCACGCAATTCTCCAGCTCGCGCACGTTCCCCGGCCAATCGAACGCCAGCATGGCCTTCATCGCCGCATCGCTCAACGTCCGTGCCCGCCCGCACTGCTGCGAGACTCGCTCCATGAAATAACCGATCAGCAACGGGACATCCTGCCTCCGTTCGCGCAGCGGCGGAATCCTCAGATTGAGCACGTTCAAGCGGAAGTACAAATCTCGCCGGAAGGCTCCTTGGGTAACCGCTTGCTCCAGATCACGGTTGGTGGCCGCCAGAATCCGCACATTGATGTTGATCCGTTTTGTGCTCCCCACCGGCCGGATTTCCTTTTCCTGAATCGCCCGCAGCAGTTTTGCCTGCAGGTCGACCGGCATTTCTCCGATCTCATCCAGAAACACCGTCCCGCCCTCCGCCATGCTCAGCAGACCATCCTTGGATTGCACCGCCCCGGTAAACGCCCCTTTCACGTACCCGAACAGCTCGCTTTCGATCAGGGTAGGCACCAGCGATCCGCAGTCCACCGGAATGAATGGTTTGTCGTGGGACGGCCCCGAGAAATGGATGGAGCGTGCCACCAGTTCTTTGCCCGTCCCGCTTTCTCCCAGAATGAGCACCGGATGATTGCTCTGCGCGGCTTTTGCGATCATGCGGTACAACTTTTCCATTTCCGGCGCATGGCCCACGATCCCACCATAGCCTTCCCGGGATTTGATCTTCTCGCGCAGTATCCGGTTCTCGGTCTTCAGTTTCAGATGCCCAGCCACCCGCTCTAGGACCAACCTCAACTCATCCATGCTGAAGGGCTTGGTCATGTAGTCGTAGGCGCCATTCTTCATGGCCTGCACCGCCGATTGCACTGTGGCGTAGCCGGTCACCACGATCACCTCGGCGTCCGGACGCCGCTCCTTGATGCGGTGCAACGCCTCCAACCCGCCCGCGCCCGGCAGTTTCAAATCCAGCAGCACCACGTCGATGGACTGCGACTCCAGCACCCGGTAGGCTTGTTCGGCCGAATCGGCCACCACCGCGTGAAAGCCCATGGTTTGCGCCACTTCCCGGCAGACTTCCCGGATCGATCGCTCGTCATCCACGATCGCCAGGTTCAAATAATTCACCGCCTCGGGCGGCAGGTGGAGTGCAGGTGCAGCAGCCGCAGCCGTCATGTACTTCTCCCTTGTTGCAGTGCAGAATCGTTCGCCTCTCCGGCTTGGACGCCGGGAAAACCCACCGTGATCCGCGTCCCCTGGCCGGGTTGACTCTCTACCTCGATGGTTCCGTGGTATTGCTTCACGATGCTTTTCACTGTGGCCAAGCCCAATCCGGTGCCCTGGCCCACTTCCTTGGTGGTGAAAAAAGGCTCGAAAATGCGGGCCCGAACTTCCTCGTCCATGCCACAGCCAGTGTCCGCGACTTCGAACTCGATCCAGGTTCTGGCACCGCCGTACCCCCCAGGTTCCTCACTAAAATGAGGGGGCGGGACGCAACTCCGGGTGCGTAGGCAGATTTCACCCCCATCCGGCATTGCGTCCCGGGCGTTCAAAACCAGGTTGAGCACGATTTGCTGGGCCCCGGCTACATCCATCTGGACCACTTGCAGGTTGCCGGCCAACTCTGCCGTCAGTTCGACGTTCTCCCCAATCAGCCGCGCCAGCAGGTCCTGCATGTTTCCAATCACGTCGTTCCAGCAGAGCAGCGTGGGTTCGACCTGGCTCTGCCGCACCACTGCCAGCAACTGCTCGATCAGCACCGCACCCTGCGCCCCGGCCGTCCGCATCTCATGGGCGTAACGGCGCAGCGGACTTTTCTCCTCCAGCTTCGCCAGCAGCAGATCGCAGCACAGCACCACTCCGGTGAGCAGGTTGTTGAAGTCGTGCACCACTCCGCCGGCCAGGCGGCCCACCGCTTCCAGCTTTTGTGATCGCCGCAGTTCCGCGTCGGGCATTCCAGGCGGCCTGACCCCTCGCGCGCTCACCACCAGATAATCGCGCCCCTTCGCCGTGAATCTCCGGTTTGAAATCCTCACCGGGCCCGGAGCTTCCCCGGTGGACTCCGGACCAAGTTCATCCAGCGTTCTTCCTAGCAGTCCCAATCCGTTCACCGCTCTGAAGATTCCTGCGAAAGCCTCGTTCGCGTAGGCAATGAGGCCATCTTCCGTCACCGCCAGCGCCTCCGGACTGGCGTCCACTGCCGCGCACAGCACCAGCGGGTCGATGGCTGGGGTTAACCTCGGCTGGATCTCGGTAATCGCGTTCATGCCAAACTCACTTCACCCGACGAGAACAGGTTCCTCACGGAGCCCGCTTGCTTCTCCTTCAGGTGCTCCCTATTTGGGAAGTTTAGGCGCGGCCCAACAAACTGCTTAGGACTCCCATCACACCATGACCGTAAGCTTTGAACAGGTGCATCAAACCGCGCAATCTGTGGCAGGCAAAACAGATAAACCCAAATTGGAAAACGCAGGGAGGCCCGGACGGTGTCCCGGGTTGAGCTGAAAGCCTGTGGAAAACCGTACCGCTTCGGATTTCAATCCCGAAAACTACCGGATTGAAGGGATTTCACGGTGCGTGGAATATGCCCTTGCCTACTCCCGGCCATGCTTCAGGCTGAAGGCGTAAACACTCCCGTCGCTGCCACCGACATAGACCACCCCATTCACCACGGCGGGCGAGGAATCAAAGCCCCCGCTGGTGGCGTAGCTCCACAGCGTGGCTCCGGTGCGGGCGTCCAGGGCGTATACATTGCCATCGTCCGAGCCAATGTAGACCACCCCATTCGCCACGGCCGGCGAGGAATCCACCGTGTCGGTGGTGGGGTAACTCCACAGCAGTCTGCCGGTGCGGGCGCGCAGCGCATACACGTTGCCGTTCCACGACGCGGCATAAACCATCCCATTTGCCAATGCCGGCGACGAACTCACGCCGCATCCCCAGTAAGCACAGCCGGTCGGGTAACTCCACAGCTTGGCGCCGGTGCGGGCATTCAGCGCGTACACATTGCCGTCCCACGATCCCACATAGACCACCCCATGCGCCACCGTGGGCGAGGACAGCACATGGTCGCCTGTGACAAGAGTCCACACCAGCTTGCCGGTGTGCGCGTTCAGCGCGTACACGTTATTGTCCCACGACCCCACATAGACCAGCCCATTCGCTACCGCCGGCGACGTCTGCACCGAGTTGCCCGCGGTGAAACTCCACAGCTTGGCGCCGGTATGAGCATTGAGCGCATACAGTTTGTGGTCCAGCGACCCGATATACACCACCCCATCCACCACCGCCGGTGAGGACCATATCAAATCGCCGGTCTTGAAGCTCCACTTCAAGCCGAGATTCCCAACATTGTTGACCGTAAGAAACTTCTCATACGGATTGAAGCGCGTGCCGTTGTGTCTGAAGTGAAATTCTGGCCAACTGGTGAGGGCATGCTTCGCGGGCTGCCCGCCCGACGCCGAGGTTGAGCCCGCAGCTTGCCCAAAGCAGAATCCCGCCAGCAGCAGCATCGCGAGACTCACCAGACAGGCCTCCATCCCGGTCCGGGTCCGAGGTCGTACGTAGCTAGTCATAAATGCCTCTTCTTCACTCTCGATTTCTACACATCCGGGGTTTGGGTCAGAAACTCGGTCCTCACTCAACTTCCACGACTTTGTCGCCGTTCCTGAAAGGGAGGGTTCATGGAATCAGCAAGACCATAAATTACTGCTGGAAACTCCAAACGTAAAACCGCCCGCAGAAACTATGCTATCCGCCTGTCAAGGATCAATAACTTTGCACACCGGCCCGAACCCGTGTAGGGCAGACATTCCTGTCCGCCGCTTTTTATGTTGCCGTTCCCCGAGGCTGGCGGTCGGCCCAGGCCAGTGTATCTTAACCACTCCGGAGGGTGCCTCATCTAAGCTCCGCCTGGGCGGGTTCTTTCACCTCGGTGCTCGGTGCCCCAGGTTCACGTCCGTTCTTTCGACGTCAACCAGGGTTGAGAAGCACGCACGGATCCGCCTTTGCTGGGTCCTGGTCTGAGACAACTAAGTTCCCGTCCCGGTCAACCCGACTTGCTGCGGGCTTCCGCCGCCGTCGTCGTAGACAGAAACATCCGCCGTCCGCTTGCCCTTCGCCAAGGGCTTGAACGTGACCTCGATGAAGCAGCTCGCTCCCGACGCTACGTGGTGGCCACAGTTGTTGGTCTGAGCAAAGTCACCTGCGTCGGCACCCGTAATATCGATCGTCGTGATGTCGAGTCCGGCATCCCCCTTATTCGTCAAAGTGATCTTCCTGGGCAGGCTCCTGCTGCCCACGGGTTGGGTCCCGAAGTGCAGCTCGCCGGGAATGAATCGCACGTAAGTGCCGGTGCCTTTCAGCGGCACTTTCTGCGGGCTGCCCTCCGCGCTGTCAGTAACTTGGACGGATCCCTCTTGGACGCCCTTCTTCGTGGGGTGGAACCTGACTTTGATTCTGCAACGTGCGCCGGGGTAGAGGGTGCTTGGGCAATTGTTATCCTGTTTGAATGGGCCAGTCGCGCGAATCCCGTCAATCGTCAGGACGCCTGTGCCGCTGTTGGTCAAAGTCACTGTTTGTGCTGCGCTGGTGGTAAAGACCAATTGGTTCGGAAAGGTGAGGTTGGTGGGAGAGAAGCTAACTCCAGTCTTAATTTTGGTGGTATTAATTAGCACGCCCACCGCTCCGGTGTTATTCGTGCAACCATTAAATCCGCTTCCGCTGGTGCACGCATTGGCCAGTACCAAGTCCGGCTTGCCGTCTCCATCTAAGTCTGCAGCCCCGACGGAAGTCGCCCCGAAGCCGCCCGAGGCGAAAGTCACCGCTTTCTGGAAGGCTCCTTTACCGTTGCCCAATAGCACACCCACAATGCCCTTGTTGCAGTGGCTACTGCTGCCACACCCGTTTGCCACCAGCAAGTCAGGCACGCCATCTCCGTTGACGTCTTCTGCCGTGACGGAGTCGGCTTCGTATCCGCCCGAGTGGTAGCTCACGACCGAACGAAATGTCCCGTCGCCGTTGCCGGCCAGCACCCCCACTGAGCCATTGCTGCAATCACTCGTGCTCAGGCATTCGCTCGCTGTTACCAGGTCAGGTTTTCGATCGCCGTTCAAGTCGGCCACCGCTACCGCAAGCGTGCCGTAGGCGCCTGTGTCATAGGCCACTGCCGCTCGAAAGGTTCCATCGCCTTTTCCCAGCAATACCCCTACATTGCCGTTGTTGCAGTCACTGGTAGCACAATCATTCGCCACAACAAGGTCGGGCTTACCATCCCCGTTGACGTCCGCCGCTACAACGAACCGCGCAGACGCCCCGCCAGATGCGTAGGCTACCGCCGTCTGGAAGGTTCCATCGCCATTGCCCCGTAGCACGCTCACCTGCCCGACGTGAGCACATTGGCTGGCACATTGGCTGGCGACCAACAGGTCGGGCTTGCCGTCCTCGTTCACGTCCGCCACGGCGACCGACCCGGAAAAAGCCGCACCCGAGTCGTAGGTCACCACTTTCTGGAAAGTTCCGTCGCCGTTCCCCAACAGCACACCGACCGTGCTGTCCTCTGTGTTGACCTGGCAATGGCTGCTACTGGCACACCAGTTCGCCACCACTATGTCGCGCTTGCCGTCCCCGTTCACATCCGCCACGGCGACCGAGTAGGCATAGTACCCGCCCGAATCGTAGGTGACCGCAGTTTGGAAGGTTCCGTCGCCGTTCCCTAACAGGACGGCCACGGAACCATTTGTCGGACAGCCATTGTTGAAAACGCCGGCGCAGAGATTCGCCGCCACAATGTCGGGCTTGCCATCCCCGTTCACGTCTGCTACCAGCGCGCTTTCGGCGGATTCATCACCCGAGCCGTACGTGACCGCCTTGGCGAAGCCTAATCCGGACTTTGGCGCAACCTGCAGCCGCGGTGGTGTTGCCTCAAACCCTCCCGCCCCGAGCTGCGCCCCCGCAATTTCCGGAAGGTTGGCCGGCACTGCGAGCGTTTCCTGAGCCGCGGGGAATCCATTTGCGCGTTGCTTGCGGTTGGACTGCGCCACTACCAACATGCTGGCGAGGATCGCGAACAAGCAGACGAAGCGGGCGTATTTCATGGCGGTCACTCCCAACAGGATGCTTACGGGTTCGAGAAACGAGCCTCGCTCGGCAGCCTACAACCAGGGGAAAGACATTTGCTCGCCGAGCGCCCCAATTGTACTCCGGGAGCAGCCACTCTCAAAGCAGAACCCGCCGTATCTCTGAGCCTGCGGCCCAAACACATATGAGGGTGCCCCATCCTTCGCGTACTTTTGTCCAGTCCCATGACATGCTTTACAGTTTGTCCCGGGACATCCTTTACAGTTTTGGTTCGGGATGGGACCGGGAAAACCAACGTTCGACCGCGGTCGAACGTTGGGTGCTCAGATCCAGTTTCCGGACCAGGGTCCGACAGTAATACACCAACACCCGTCGTTCCACGGGTTCCAGCTGCACCCATTCTCCACGCAAAGCCCGACTGATTTTCCAGCGATTCCCTTGGAAATCGAGTTTTCCCTGGCAGTCCACCTTCGGCACCTTCGATCCGGTTGGGTATTCCCAGCGCGGGGGATGCGGATCGTAACGGCGCTCGCTCTTATGCCAGACGCTGGCCGGGGTTTGCATGCCCAAGGCTTCGTGCGGTCGCACATGGTTATGCTCCCAGCGATAGGCATCCAGCCAGGGCTGCGGTTGGGCTCGCGGCGCTCCCCGTGCCCACAGCGCTCGTTCCAAGGCACCATGAAAACGCTCCACCTTGCCTTGCGTCTGCGGGTGCCGAAACCCGCTCCAATGGAGCTGGATCCCTTGTTTCATCAGCCACACCGTTAACCCCGTGGCTCCGGTCGGCGCGTTGGCGCTCCACCACGGAATGCCGTGATCCATCAGCATCGCTTCCGGAACCCCACCGCTGGCAAATGCCGTTTCCAGTTGCTCCCGCACCAACTCGGCGTGGGTACTCCATACCGCGTGCAACACCAGCAAATAACGGCTGTGATCATCCAGCACCGACAACGGACCGACGGCTGCGTTCCAGCCTTTCGGACTCTTAAAGTCCATCTGCCATAGCTCGTTGGGAGCGCTCCGCTCAAAGCGGCGGGTGGCTGGGGAATGCCGGGCGCGATCGTGCACCAGATCGCGGCGCAACAGAATGCGATGAATGGTGCTGCGGGTCAACTCCACTCCCGCCCGCGCCAGTAGCACTTGCAGCTTGCGAGCTCCCCAGTCGGGATAGCGTTGCCGCACCTCCGCCACCCGCTGTTCCCACTCCGCCGGGGTTCGGGTGGGACTCTGCTGCGGACGCCGGCTGCGCTCTGCGATCCCGGCCAGACCCGCTTCCTGATAACGCTTTCGCCAGAGGCACCCCGTGGGACGAGAGATGCCGAACTCCTGGCACAAGGCGGTCAGCGACTTCTCCTGCCGCGTCGCCGCCACTACGAACCTGACTTTCTGCTCTTGGACATCCATCGTCTTCCACGCCATCCTTTACACTCCTGCGCTCGCTTCGCTCGCGCAGGAGTGTAAAGGATGTCCCGAGACGCTTTGTAAAGGATGTCATGAAACCAAACACGTACTTTGCGAAGGGTGGGATTCCACGAACCTTAACCCCTCGGGAGTTTGATTTCCACACCGAGTCAGTCCCGAATGAACACCTCCGCCCTAGCAAAACTTGGACGGCGCATCCCCAGAGTTAGGATGGACGCAGCAGCCCGGCCACCCGGTCAGCTATTGCAACTTTGCGTACTCTGCTTTTGCTTGCTTCAGGATGGGGATGTCGGGGTCGGCGTCTTTCCAGAGGCTGAGGAAATCCTGATATGCGGCACGGGCTTTAACCGTATCGCCCTGGATAGAGTATGCGCGCGCCAGCCCGAGGCGAGCCAGCGCTCCCCAGGGAAAGTTCACCACCAGTCCCCGGTGGTCAATGAACTTCTGAAACTCCCCTGCCGCCGCGTTGCCGTCGTGCAGCACGAGATAGGCTTCGCCCCGCAAATAAACTGGGCACAGGAATATCGTGAGGTTCGTGGGTTCGCTAAGTTCGATCGTGCTCGCCGCCTTCAATAGTTCAATTGCCCGGCTCGGGTCTTTGCGTTGCAGGGCAACTGACGCCCGGATCGTGGGCAGCCAATACCTCTGGACCAGCGTGTCCAGCGGGGAGGTCTTGTCGAGTTCGGCCGCCAGCTTCTGCGCCCCTGCCGTATCGCCTGCCCGCGCCAGGGCTAGTGCCGCTATGGCCCGCACATCGCGGTTCGGGCCCAGCTTCAACGCCGCTTTGGCGCCAGCACGCGCCTGCTCCCGGTTTCCTGCTTCCACCTCGCGCAGCGCTGCCGCTGCCTGATAGGCCGCCGCACTCTCTTTGGCTTCGTTGCGCTGGGCTGAATCCATCGCTCGCTCGGTCAGCTCGTGTGCGTTCTTCAGCTTGCCGTACCAACCTTCCGTGTCCGCCTGTGTGGCCAGCAACAGGTCTTCCGCGCCCGGCTTGCCCATGGCGACTGATGCCAACTGCGCCATCTGCGCGGCATCGCCCTTAAGAAGAGCGAACCAGTAGCGGCTCTGGAGCAGAAGCTCGTTATCCAGCTTGCGCTCCTCCGCCTGCTTGTACACCGCCTCCGCCTCGTCCAGCCGGTTGAGGGTCGTGTAAGCGAAGGCGAGGTTGAGATAGTCGGCCACCATATTTGGCTCCAGGCGCATCGCCTCTTGAGATTCCTTCAATGCCCTTTCCCAGTTTCCCAGGAAGCAGGAAATATATGCCAGATTAGTGTGAGGAAAACCGTCTCTCGGGTAGGTCTGCTGCCACAGTTCGAAGGTCTGCGCCGCCTTTTCCAGCTCTCCCGTGGCTATCAGGTAGTAGTTCCCCTCGATCAAGAACCGCTCGCGTTCGCTCGCCTTCTCCCGCAGCTCGTAAGCCTTGCGTATACTCTCCGCCCCCTGCCCCACTTCGTTGAGGTTGAAGTGATTCATCGCAATATAGGCGTAGGCCGCGGCAAAATTCGGGTCAAGGTCTACTGCCCGTTGTAAGAAGGGCAGGGAGGCCACCTTTACTCCCAGGCTGTAGGCTTTCAGCGCCTCCAGCGATGGCGTGGTCGCTTCCTCCAACGGCGTGGCGTATTTCTGCACCGAATTGAGCGACTCGCCCAGTTTGCTGCGCAAGGTGACCGCCGCAGCGTCCAGAGCCCTGAGCACCGCTTCCTTGCTCGCCGCCTGCTCCTGCACTTCGGCCAGTAGGTCCCCCGTGTCGCAGTTCACTGCCTTCAGGCCAATCACGTACTGGCTGCCCAGCCCGGCAATCGAGCCGGTCAGCATCGCCTTGCTCCCCGTGCGCTGGCAGACCTCGTGTGTAACCTCCGGCGTCAAGCGGTCACCGGCGCGACGGCCCATCAGCTTCAATGTCTCGTTCACCCTGCGCTCGGAAATCAGGGCGAGAAAGGGCGATTGCTCAAGCTGTACCGAAAGTCCCTGCTTCAGCGTGTCATCGAATATGCTGTCACCGGTCTTGTTGTCGAAATCGGAAAGAACAATGGTGTCCTTGTCGGTCAGCGCGGTTACGGGCTTGGTCGAGTGCAAGCGAAAATAGAACGTTCCCGCGATTGCAACCGCGATGAGTACCACCGCGGCGGGAAGTAGAACCTGCCAGAGTTTCCTGTCCGCCACAGGAACTTCGGCCACTTCTGCCGCGCTCGGAGTAAGCAACCGTCGCAGATCAATTGCCAACTCTTTGGCCAACTGGTAACGATTTTCTGCTTCCTTCTCCAGACACTTCCAGATGATCTTCTCTAGTTTCGGAGATACCTTGGGATTGAGAGCGGTAAGCGGTCGTGGCGGCCTGTGCAGAATGGCACCGATCAGTTGCGAGCGTTCTACCTCAGCAAATGGGTACTGCCCCGTGGCCATCTCGTACAGGACTAACCCGGCGGCATGAAGGTCAGTGCGAGCGTCTATCTCTCCGCCCAGCAACTGCTCCGGCGCCATATAGGGCAGAGTCCCCACCATTCCTTGTGTCTCGGTAAGACTCTCCGTTGCCGCACTCGCTGTGACCGGAAGCCGTAGTTTGGCCAGCCCGAAGTCCAGAATCTTCAGGCGTCCGTCGCTCGTAACCCGCAAGTTGCCCGGTTTGAGGTCACGATGAACCACGCCATGCTCATGGGCCGCCGTCAATCCTTCCGCCAGTTGCATGCCCAGACTGAGGACTTCTCTCTCCGGCAGAGGTCCGGCAGCCAGCTTCTCGCTGAGTGTGATTCCTGGGATGTACTCCATCACCAGGAAGTCCACACCCTGCTGCGTATCGAAGTCGTGAATGGTGGCGATATTCGGATGATTGAGCTGCGAGAGAATCAGAGCTTCCTTGTGGAAATGCTTGCGGGCTGACTCGTCGGTTAGCGTTCCGGGTGGAAGGACCTTGATGGCAACATCACGGGCGAGGTGCTCGTCGCGGGCGCGGTAAACCTCTCCCATGCCGCCGGCGCCGACCTTCTCGACGATGCGGTAGTGGCCCAACTCCATGCCGACGAGAGAATCTTGTCCGAGCGCCCGAACGCCCACGGGGAAAATAGCTCCTTCCCCCTCACCTCAACCAACCATTCTAGGCCGTTGGCGCAAAGGAATCGACAAGAAACCGCAGGGGGGCCTGGCTCAGCCTTTTCTCACCCTCCCACTCCGGAGGTTGCCCTCCATTTTTTGCGGGCTTTCCTCTTGACCGCATGTTTCCTAAGAGATAATCTATGGCAGCTACATTCTCTATAAGAGAACCATCGATCTTTGACAATTTGCTTCCCCCAATGCAGTGACGTCTCGCCCGCACTCCGAAATGCCGGGACTACGGCCCTCCGCCAAGGCGTCATCCCGACCCTCAGCGCATTTCAGCTGAGGGAGGGATCTCGCGCGGATCTCCCACGCCCTCTGGCTTCCCGATGAACCGACCCTGAAGATCGCGATTGCGGGAGCGAGGCCCAGTTCCAAAACGGGAACGCACGCTTCATCACCAACACTCGCAACTCCCATGTTTTCTAGATTTTGCCTATAACTCCTTTGGCGTCTAGATTTTGCGAGCCAAAAGTCCGTAACCTGATGATTCCACTAGACCGGTGGGGAGGGGGTATATCATCCTTTCAGGGACTTTTGAAAAAAATCGCCCTGCGCCACGAAAGCCCACCACCGCCAGGAAAACGCCCAAAGAAGAAGGGACCGGCAAGCCATCGCCGGTCCCTTGGAAGAGAGATTCTGTTTCGGTTAGTTGGTGGAGCTGCCCACGTCTGCGGCAGCGCTGCGGTCATCGTTTTCCGGTTGCACCACCACTCCGTCAAACGGCGTGGCCGCCACAAAGTGTCCGTGCACCAGGCTTATGCTCCGCAACGGATATCCCGCATCCGGCCCGCGGCGCCAGCTCTGCCCGCCGTCTTCGCTCTCGAATACCACCCCCGTTGCCGTGCTGGTAGCCAGCAGCCGGTTGCGCTTCGAGTCATAGCTGATCGAGCTGATGTTCTTGTCGGGCAGGCCGTTCTGCACGTGCTCCCAGCCCGCGCCCGCGTTCGGACTGCGAAACGCGCCTTCCCGCGAAGCCACCAGAATCTGGCCGTCTTGCGTGATGGTCACGTTGCGAATGTTGCTGACATAGGTCGCGAGGCTTGCCGACTCCTGCCAGGTCGCCCCGCTGTCCTTCGACACCAGCACGCCGTTGTGCGTGGCCAGAGCCAGAGTATCTCCACTGGCATGGACCGAGACAAAGTCCGTTTTGCCCATCACCGGCCCGCCGTTCCAGCTCTTGCCGTCGTTCGTGCTGGTAAACAAGCCCGCCGATGTCGCGGCCAGCCAGCGCTTCGGCGTGATCTCAATATCGTTGACCCGTGCCGTCAGCACCGACTTCGCGGCCGTCTTGCCCGTCACCGAGCGCGTTTTGCCCGACTTCGTCTTCACCGTCCGCGTCGAACTCTTCTCCTCGACCACGTTATTGATCGGGCTCCATTCCGTCCCGTTGTGCGCCAGTTCGAACATGCCGCGGTTCGTGCCAGCCACCAGTTCTCCAGTGGCGGTCTGCTTCAGCGTGAACACATCGCGCCCATCCAGTCCGGCGCTTTTCTGCGTCCAATGCTGCCCGGCATCGTGAGACACGAAGACCCCCCCCATTTCGCGGTCGTTCACCACTCCCACGTACAGGGTGTCCGGATTCTTGTTGTCGGCCAGGACAGCCGTGACATAGCGATGCGTATAGCCGTGGTTGGAAGCCGTCCAGTTCTGCGCGCCGTCCTCGCTCGCCAGAACGCCGCCGCGATCGGTGGCCAGCATCACGTGCTGCGAGTTCCGCGGATCCACCATCACGTCATTCACCACTACTTCCGGATTGCTGACCCGCTTCCAGCTCTTGCCTCCGTCCGTTGTCTTCCACAAGCCCTCAGTCGTCCCCGCGTAGACGATCTCCGGATGGTTCGGGTCCTGCTTCAACACCCGCGTCCGTCGCGCCGAGAACGGAATCCCTTGAACCTTGTGGAACAGCTCGCCTGCGTTGTCACTCCGGTAGATCCCGGAGCAGGCGCTGGCAAACACCACCGAAGGATTGGTGGAATCGACGATGATCGAGAACACATCCGAGTCTTCGATCATGCCATTCTTGATGTGCTTCCACGTGACCCCGCCGTCTTCCGTCTTCCAGGCCAGGTGCCAGGTGCCGGCGTACACCACATCCGTATTCTTGGGATCGACCGCAATCGACTCAATGTTATGGATCTCCGAATTGGAGGCCGAAATCTTCCGCCAACTGCTGCCGCCGTCCTCGCTGCGATAAACGCCATCCAGCGCCCCAGCCACCAGCACTCTCGGGTCTGAAACTGCCATTGTCATTGCCCGGATCGACTTGCCATGCAGCGCCGGAGCCGCTCCCCAGTTCTTTCCGCCGTCATGGGTGAAGAACAGATCACCGGACTGCTGGTTCTCCACACTCCAGGCCGCCGCATAAACCGTCTTCGGATTCTGCGGATCAAACGCCAGGTGGTCGATCACGTAATCATCGCCGCTGCCCAGGTGAGCGAACCGCACCCAGCTGTGTCCGCCGTCGGTCGACTGGAAAATCGACCCGGTACTGGTCCCCAGATAAACAAGGTCCGGATTCTGCGGGCTGTAACTGAGGCTGCGAACATCACCCCCGTCCGGCCCCATCGCCGTCCACTGGCTCGCCCCGGCTGCCATACAGAACACCACGATTGTCAATGCCACCAAGCACTTACGACTAACGAAGTTGCTCGCTCTTAGACTCATAGATTCGGTTACGCCCCCGACCAAAGGAATGCTATCGGAGGCCAGAGTGACAGGGTACCACTCTCCCCATCAAGTTACCGAAGGATTTGGCCGTTGATTCTTGATAAGGACCGTAAAGGCAGCCACTTAGGATGGCGTGAGCACAGGAAAGGCGGCCTGGGAGTCAACCTACTTCACAGCAGGACAGTTCTCGCAGTTGAGGAGCCGGAGATCCCTTTTGGGGCATTCCTTTCTTACTGGCTTTGCGAAACATAGTGACGGTGTCATTCCAAGCTCCGCTCGAAATGACAGGGGTGTGAAATGTCACAATCTTGCGCGAACCTCAATAATGTTCCTTCTCGAAACTCGCGTACTCCTCCTCCAGCTTCCACTGCAAACGGGCCCGTTCGCTCGAGTCCAGAAACTTCTGGCAAGCTCCTGACGCCTTACCCGACACGGCCTCCGCGCACGCGCTGACCGGACGAAACGTTTTCGTCTCCGCCCACAAGCTCGCCCCAGGTACAAAGCTGTGTTCCAGGCTCAGGCGCGCCATGCGCTTAAGCAATGGGTAGGTCACGAAGTCATAAGTTTGAACGGCGCGCAGATATTCATGCGTCATGTCGCTGCGGGCGACGCCTTCATCGTCCGTGGCCAGGGCGACCGGGACGCCGTAGCGCACGTACAGCGCCAAAGGATGGTCGTCGCCCTTCACGCCCAGGATCACGTCGTTCGAAGTGAGACAGATTTCCACCAAAACGTTGTGCGCCGCCATCGCGCGCAACAATCCGATCGGATCGTGTTCGTTGGCCAGGTCCACGCCGTGGCCAATGCGCTCCGCATGGCCGCGTTCAACCGAATCGCGGATGTGAAAGGTCAGGCCCTCGGGAGGCACAAGCCCCGGAGCTAGTTCGCCGGCGTGCAGGGTGATGTGCACTTTGGGGTAAATTTCGTGCAGATAGTCGAGCATCTTCATATGAAGCTCGAAGTCATGCATGGGCACGTACCAGTCTTCGGGCATCACCAGGTTGAGCCCAACGAAGCGCGGGTCGGATTGCGCGAGCTCAAAGCCGGTAAGCATCTGAGCAAAAACTTGCTCCGGAGGCATGCCTCGCAACACCTGGTAAAGATAGCGGACGGTGACATCGCAGCCCGGATCGGCGTCGGGAAGTCCACACTTGAGTTGGCCGCGCATTTTGGCTTCGTCCGCGTCGAGGGCGTGGCTGGTAGCGGCAACCATGTCTTTCAATCCTGCGGCGAACAGTTTGTCACGAAGTTGAAAAAGGTGCTCGTCCCAACCAACCTGCTTGCCGAGTTGCAGGGACTGGCCGCCGTCGGCCGTGTGCATGAGCTCAAGAACGTCAACATGGTCGGCAGCCGCCTGGGAAGCGGCTTTACCGATCATCTCCCCGACATGAGCGTGCGCGGCCAGCGAGTACTTGTCGAACGTCGCAAAAAAATGATCGTGGCCGCTCTCGCTGCCTGGCTCCCAATTGCGCATCGACCACGCATCTACGATGGAGTTGTACAGAATGTGATCGCCGTAGGCGCAACGGATGGCCGGCTTGCTGGTGAACTTTTCGCAGGAGTCGTCGCACGGCGGAGCAATCAGGATGGAGGTAGTACGATCGACACAAAGATTGCTGTCGGCCGCGAAGTCGATGAGGTCTTCGGCGTAAATGGCGCCCCCGAGGTGATTATGAAGATCGCCGCCCTTGGGCATCTCGCGCAGGAAGGCGAGCAGCAAAGACGGCTGGTGCCGAATGGATTCCAGTTCGTGCGCGGTTCGCTGCTCGGCACTGGGCTTGGATTGCGCGGCGGCACACGCGCACATGGCAAAGCAAAAGAAAAGGATGAAGGCAGCCAACCGGCCAAAAGGTCGAGTCACGGGACCTCCTTAGTGTGGAAGAGGGAATTGTAACGCTTTCGGAGGACCCGAAGGCCTGGGCGACTCAAGATGGGCCGATGCCTGCATTCCTGCTTGCGGACTGGCTCCTCGTTATAATCTCTGAATCATGAAGAGGGTGGTCCATGCCGCATGCTCCCATGACTGTCCCGACGCTTGCGGCGTCCTGGTGACCGTTCAGGACGGCCGAGCCATCAAGGTTCAGGGAGATCCGGCGCATCCGGTAACGCGCGGCTTTCTTTGCGCCAAGGTCGCCAAGTATCTGGATCGGGTGTACTCGCCCGACCGGGTTCTGTATCCCATGCGCAGAGTTGCAGCGAAGGGGCCGGGTGCAGGCGGTTCTTCTCCAGCCTGGCAGCGCATCACATGGGACGAAGCACTCGACACCATTACTGCCCGATTCAGGAACATCATTGCCGAGTTCGGCAGCGAAGCTGTTCTGCCATACTCCTATGGAGGTTCGCTGGGCGCGCTGAATGGCGCTTCGATGGATCGCCGCTTTTTTCATCGCCTCGGCGCCTCGCAGCTGGAGCGGTCGATTTGCTCTGCCGCCGGCGAGGCGGGCCTGAAATCCGTCATTGGCGTGAAGCTGGGCACGGAACCGGAGCAGTTTCGGCATTCGCGCTACATCATCGCCTGGGCCTCCAACATCCATGGCAACAACGTGCACCTTTGGCCGTTCATCGAGGAGGCTCGCCAGCAGGGCGCAAAGCTGGTCGTGATTGATCCCTACCGCACGCGCACCGCTGCATGTGCCGATTGGTATCTGCCCATCAACCCGGGCACGGACGCCGCTCTGGCTCTCGGCATGATGCACCTCATCATCAATGAGAAGCTTTTCGATGCGGATTATATTGCGCGCCACACGATTGGTTTCGATCAATTGCGCGCCAAAGCGCAGGAGTATCCTCCCCAGCGGGTTTCGCAATGGACGGGCATCTCGTCCGCGGACATCGTCAAACTGGCGCGCGAATATGCTACCACGCGGCCGGCAGTCATTCGCTTGAACTACGGCGTGCAGCGCGGCGAAGGCGGAGGCATGGCCACTCGCGCCGTCGCCATGCTGCCCTGCATCACTGGATCATGGAAAGAGGTCGGCGGCGGGCTCCAGCTTTCCACCA
Source organism: uncultured Acidobacteriota bacterium (assembly GCA_963715675.1). Lineage (GTDB taxonomy): Bacteria > Acidobacteriota > Terriglobia > Terriglobales > Acidobacteriaceae > DASVWZ01. Next base: position 3,205,814 of record OY970265.1, on the reverse strand, counting down.
GCGGAGCCTACGGCCTGAACCGCCAAGCCCTCGAGCGTCCTGACCTGATGCTGACGCCGCTCGGCCGCCCGGCACGCTCCGTGAACATGGTGGAACTGGGAAAAGCGCTCAATCATCTGGATAACCCTCCTCTGAAGGCCTTGTTTGTTTACAACTCAAATCCGGCGGCGGTGTGTCCCAATCACAATGAGGTCATCCGTGGCCTGAGGCGGCCAGACCTGTTCACCGTGGTCCACGAGCAGTTCTTTACTGACACCACCGATTACGCCGACATCGTTTTGCCCGCCACAACGTTTCTGGAAAACGAGGACCTCCAGATCGCCTATGGCCACTACTACCTCCAGATGTCGAACCAGGCGATCGAGCCACTCGGGGAGTGCCGCTCCAATGTCGAAATGTTCCGGAGCGTAGCCCAGCGAATGGGATTCGAGGACAGCTGCTTCCGCGAATCGGTCGACCAAATGATCGACACCGCCTTGGCGTCGGACAATCCCTGGCTCAAGGGAATCAATCGGCCCAGGCTGGAAAGTGAAGGACACATCCGGCTGAACTTTGACGCGCCGTCGGAACCTTTTCTTCCCTTTGCCCGCGGCCAGTTCCCCACACCCAGCGGCAAAGCGGAACTCTACAGCGACTCGCTCAAAGCCCAAGGGCTCGATCCGGTGGCTCAGTTCACCCCACCAGCGGAGTCTCGTCACTCGGCGGGCGCAAGAGCTTTTCCACTCGAACTGCTTGCCCGCAAAGCCGACAACTTCCTGAATTCCAGCTTTTCGAATCTCCCCGCTATTCAACCCATGGAGCAGGTCGGCCTGCTGGAGATGAATGCCGCCGATGCCCGGCCTCGTGGCATTGCCGATGGTGACGCAGTCCGCGTTTTCAACCGCCGCGGTGAGATCTTCCTGACCGCTAGAGTCAATGGCGCAGTCCAACCCGGCGTGCTGGGTGCCAAGCTCTACTGGGCAAAACTTACCCCCCAACAGCAGAACATTAACGCTCTTACCTCCGAAAAACTTAGCGACATGGGCAACTCCGCAACGTTTTATTCCGTCCTTGTTGAGGTAGAGCTTTCCAAACCTGTCGTTTAAGGGCAATTAAGGCCGCGCGTTCTTGGACGGTCTCTACTGCTCTACCGTATAATTGCGGTTTTCCATACTCCCATTAGCCGAGGTAGTGGCGATTCTTCGCTCTTATCAGGACAACCATGCGGGCAAGGCAGCTTCACGCAGCCGCGTACTCCGGGACCGAGTGTCCTGCGAATGTGCAATTCGCTCATTCGCAACGCTTTGCCACGCCGCCCGGCGCCCGGTGGCGGCTCTCCTGATATGCCTTTGGTTGCTTTTCCCTCTGGCTTCCGCGCAGCAGGACCTCATCAGCGGGATCGAAGTCCATGGGAACCGGCGCATCCCCGCCGAAACCATTAAAGCCCGCATTTTTACCCACGCCGGCGATGTATACGACGAGGCGGCGATGGAACGGGACTTCAACTCTCTGTGGAATACCGGGTACTTCGAAGATATCCGTTTCGAGCGCGAGCAAACCGACAAGGGATGGATCATCCATATCTATGTGAAGGAGCGGCCCACCATTCGCGAGATCGAATACGTCGGCCTGAATTCGGTCTCGAAAAGCGACGTCCTCGACCGCTTTAAGGAAGCGAAAGTTGGCCTTTCGGTCGAAAGTCAATACGATCCCACCAAGGTCAAGAAGGCGGAAGTAACGATCAAGCAACTCCTGGCCGAGCACGGACGCCAGTTTTCAACCATACGTACCGAGATTCGGCCGATTCCACCCGCCGCCATCGGAATCACCTTTGTCGTCAAAGAGGGCCCCAAAGTCAAAGTGGGGAAGATTCACTTCCAGGGCAATAAACACGTCAGCAATCGCGTTCTGCGCAGCGCCATGAAGAACCTTCGTCCCATCGGGATCCCGCACTCGATTTTCCTGGAGAACCTCTTGGCCCGGACCTACGACGCCACCAAACTGGAAGAAGACACCGAACGGGTCCGGGCTGAGTTCCAGAACCGCGGCTATTTCAAGGTCCTAGTTCAGGAGGCCAAAACTCAGATCCACGATACCGGCCACAAAGGCTCCCACATCCCCTTGCTCCAGTCGGGTCCGGGCAAAGCCGTGGACATCACTCTTCCTATCGAGGAAGGGGACAAATACACGCTTGGCGGCATCACCTTCAAGAACAACAAAGCGGTCAGCAACGTCAAGGCGCTGCGTTCTCTTTTCCCCATCCAGGACCGCGATACCTTTGACCGAAGCAAGATTGCCAAAGGCCTGGAGAGCTTGCAGAAAGCCTATGGTCAGTTGGGCTACATCAACTTTACCTCGATCCCCAACACCAGCTTTGACGAACAGAAGAAGCAAGTGAGCCTCGACATTGACGTGGACGAAGGCAAGCAGTTTTATGTGCGCCGCATCGAGTTCCAGGGCAACACCACCACTCGCGACAAAGTCATCCGCCGCGAAATCCTGCTCGAAGAGGGCCAGGTCTACAACCAGCAACTTTGGGAAGTCAGTCTGCAAAGGCTGAACCAGTTAGGGTTCTTCGACAATCTCAAGCCCGATGATCCCAGCGTCACCGAACGCCACCTCGATGAAAAAGAGGGGACCGTCGATCTTCTGTTGAAAGTGAAAGAGAAGGGCAAAAACAGCATCGGCTTGACCGGCGGCGTGAGTGGTTTGTCAGGCTCCTTCATTGGACTTACTTACAGCACCAACAACTTCCTTGGCTTGGGGGAAACTCTCAGTGTCGGCGCAAATATCGGCAACCTGCAAAAGTCTCTGACCTTTAGCTTCACCGAGCCTTATTTTCTCGACCGGCCTTTGCAGTTCGGCTTCAGCGTTTATGGAACGAAGTTCACTTACGATCAGGCACGGCAAGCCGCCATTTTCAGCGGGCAGCAAATCAGCCTGCCCAGCGCTCTGGAGCAGAACCTGCAGAACTACACTCAGTCCAGCAAGGGCTTCTCGGTAAGCCTCGGCTACCAGCCTCATCGCTCGTTCAAGCGATTCGGCATTGCCTATTCATTCGACGATTCTTCAATCGTTGCTCTCACCACTGCCTCCCAGACCCTGTTCAATTACCTGGCGTTCAGCGGCGTCAGTGGCCCCAACGCCCTGAACGGAATTATCACCAGCAAGATCATTCCCAGTTATTCCAAAACTACCCTGGATCGCGCCCTGTTTCCGCATCAAGGCAGCAGCATTTATGTCGGAGCGGAAATTGCCGGCTTGGGTGGAACCGTCCGATCCATCCGCACCACCTTTTCTTATAAACACTTCACCCCGGTACAGAAACACCGCAACACCATCGGCTACAACCTTCAGGGGTCCTTTCTTACCGGCTACGGCGGCCTCGTGCCTCCTCCCTTCCAGCGCTTCTATGACGGTGGCGAGAATGATCTCCGCGGTTTCGATATCCGCTCGATTTCGCCGGTCGCATTCCTGCCCAGCACCGCGAATATTTCCCTGCGCAATCCGGACGGCTCGGTCGTCCCCAAGAATCCCGCCAACCCGCTGCAGGGTCCCTACACCATCCCCGTGCCCTTGGATCAGATCGTCTTCCCCGGTGGCGACCTCAGCCTGGTCGGCAATCTGGAGTACCGCATTACCATCGCTGGGCCCGTCTCTCTCGCGCCCTTTATGGATCTGGGGGTGGAACCCATCCTCCGGGATTCTCAGCTGAAAATCAGTACCTCCGAGTTTAATCTCATCAATAACACCTCCTTTGGCTGCCCCACGTTGGATATCGGTTTGAACTGCACTGGAGGATCCAAGATTGCTTTCTCGCAATACCTCCATCCTCTGAGCAGCACGGATTGGACTCCGAGGATGTCCACCGGAATCGAGTTGCAGGTCTTCCTGCCGGTCGTCAATGCCCCGTTCCGCATTTATTGGGCCTATAATCCGCTTCGCCTTGATACCACGACCAACTCGCCGGTTCCGATCACTCGCAGCATGTTCCCTCTGGGTGCGGCCGGAGATTACACCTTTCAGCTGGCTCGAAATGCCTATTCGCCGCAATACCTCCTGCGCGAACCTCGCAAGACCTTCCGCTTTACCGTGGCCACCACCTTCTAGCACCCATCCAGACACCCTTCGCCAGATATCCGCAGCTTGGGTGGTGGGCTAATTCCGTGGCGCTGGCTGGCTGAGCACTCAGCATTCCGCACTCTGCAAAACCTGGCCCGGCTCAATGCCGAGTGCTGGCCCGCTGATGTTGTTCTTGCCACAGCAGCACGAAAGTAGCCCAATCCTACAGTTTGACGCTGGGCCGTTGCTGTTCCTATAATGAATTGATCCACACCCGCAAAGTTGAATAGGATGGGTGGTCATCACGCCCGAACGTGTCGGCGTGTGCGTCGGGATTCGGCCTGCCCTTCTGGTTCGATCGTACGGCCGGGCGGCCTTAGGCAGAGTCCGGCGTTATCCGTGAGAAGAGATCGAACCCAAATTCCAGAACAGAATGTAAGGAGTTCAAATTAACCTCATGACAATCAAGTTCATGCGCCGTTTCCTTCTGGCCCTGTTGTTTACCCTGCCTGCCGCCGCATTAGCACAGGCGGCCGGCAGTGCCGACGCCCTTCCCGCCGCTCCCAGTGCTACGCCAGCCGCCGGCGCGCCCGACACTGCCGTGACTGGAAGCACCAAAGTCGGTACCATCAATATCGAGCAGGCTATCTTCGCCAGCAACGAAGGCCAGCGTGACTTCGAGGAGCTTAGCAAGAAGCTGGAGCCCAAGCAGACCCAGCTCAAAGGCCTCAATGACGAAGTCGAGAGCCTGAAGAAACAGCTCAACACCCAGGGCGAGAAGCTCAATGACGACGCCCGCGCCACTCTGGTCAAACAGATCGAACAGAAGCAGAAATCCCTGGAGCGCTCGGTTCAGGATGCTCGCGACGAGGCACAGAGCCAGCAGAACGACATCGCGCAACGCATCCTCCAGAAAATGGCTCCCATTATCGTCAAATACGCCGCGGACAAGAGTTTCGGTCTCATCCTGGATACCTCGAATCCCTGGCCGCAGGGACCCGTGCTTTGGGCCGGACCCTCCGTCGACATCACCAAGGCAATCGTTGACGCGTACAACTTGCAGTCCGGTGTACCCGCTCCCGCGAAGCCGGTCGCTACGAAACCTGCCGGAACCGGCGTCAAGCCGGCCGCTCCACCCACCGGTACCAAGCCGGCCACTGGCGCTGGCGCTCAGCCGCCGAAATAAGACGACACCCCAGTTCCGCAGAAAGTTCCTGAAGGCCGCCTGAAAAGCGGCCTTTTTTTATTTCTGAAATTTGAAACTTCGCCCGCCTGACCGATTACTCTCCGGTGTCATTAGAAGCAAGCACCTGATTGTGGGAGGACGCCATGTTTGCCGATTCTGTTTTAGATGTTCCCTGGACCGATCGTTCCCGCCGAGGCTACGCTACGCTGCTCTCGTTCGTATTGGAGTCGCTGGTGGTTGGCGGGTTGTTGCTGACGCCCGTTCTTTACCTGCAAGGTTTGCCCCATACGCAGTGGATGGCCGCCTTGGTTTTGCCGGCGCCACCCCCGGGGCTGCCGCCTGCCGGAGCGCGGGCGCATCCGGCTCAGCCGTCCGCCAGCAATGTCACCTCGGACGGCCGGATCCTTGTTCCCCCCGAAATCCCCGACCACGTGGAGCAGATCACGGACGAAGCCGCTCCCGCGCCGGTGGACATCAGCCAACTCAGCGTGCCGGGCGGCACCGGCGACCGCATGGCGAGAAATCCCGTGTTCGGTTCCACTGGAACTGGACTGAACGACATCATTCCTCCTCCGCCAGCGCCAGTGGCTGCCAGGCCGCTGCGCCTGTCTCAGGTCATGGAGGGCTATATCATTCACCGCGTCCAGCCTGAGTATCCGGCGCTGGCGCGCCAGGCCCGCATTCAAGGATCGGTCGTGCTTCGGGCCCTCATCAGCCGGGACGGCAGGATCGAGAACTTGCAGGTCCTCAATGGCCACCCCATGCTGGCGCCGGCTGCTGTGGAGGCAGTGCGCCAGTGGCGCTACCGGCCCTACTACCTGAACCATGAGCCCGTGGAGGTCGAGACCCAAATCACGGTCAATTTCACGCTTGCGGGAGGCTAGCTTTATCAGACGAGAAGCTTCACCGCCGAGCCACAGAGACAATAGCGTTGCCCTTGGCCCCTGCCGGGCAGGGTTTTTCCAGGCTGAATGCTGAGTGCTCGAGGGGCTCCGTTCGTGTTGACTCGTTCTAGTACACCCGTAACCTGATGATCCGCGGGATCGCCCGGTATAATCGACCAAAGTGGCTACGATTGAACTTGCCAAGCGGGTTGCGACCCGGCCGACCTGGGCCGACGTTTCGCTCGGAGCCTTACGCCAGAACTTCCGCATCGTGCAGAAGCAGATCGGTGCTGGCGTGACCATCTGTGCCGTCGTCAAAGCCGATGGCTACGGACACGGCGCCGTCGAATGTTCCCGCGCCCTCGAGCAGGAAGGAGCGCGCTGGTTTGGCGTGACCTCGCTCGACGAAGCGATTCCTCTCCGCGAGGCTGGAATTCGCGGCCGCATCCTCCTGATGACCGGATTCTGGCGCGGCGAGGAAGAAGAGATCGTCCGCCTCGATCTGACTCCGACCGTCTGGGAAGTCGGCCAGATCGAGTTACTCGAAAAAGCCGCCGCGCGAGTGGGAGTCGCCCACCACGGCGTTCACCTCAAGGTCGATACCGGCATGGGACGCCTCGGCGTCGCTCCCGGAGATTTGCCGCTGGTTTGCGCCGCGCTGAAAGCTTCGCCCCACCTCTTGCCGGAAGGACTCTCCACTCATTTGGCGTCTTCCGAAGTGCTCGACGCGCCGTCGGTGCCGGAGCAGTTGCAGTCTTTCGAGAAGGTGCGTCGGATTCTGAAGAACGAAGGCATTGACCCGCCGATCATCCACGCGGCGAACACCAGTGCCGTGATCTCGCGGCGCGAATCCCTGTATAACATGGTCCGCCCCGGCATCGCGCTGTTCGGATATCACATGCCCTTTGAGCGCGCCGGCCGCGAGGTCAGCGGCGCCGGACTCCGTCTGCCCGTAACCCCCGCCCTCACCTGGAAGACCCGCATTCTCTCCCTGCGCGACGTGGGCGCCAACCAGCCGCTCGGTTACGGCGGCATCTACGTGACCAAGGCTCCTTCCCGCATCGCAGCCCTGCCGGTCGGCTATGCCGACGGTTTCAACCGTGCGCTTTCCTCGCGCGGCCGCGTGATCATCGGAGAGCACTACGCGCCGATTGTCGGACGCATCTCCATGGACCTTACGCTGGTGGATGTCACCGGCCTGCCCGGCATCTCGGTTGGCGACGAGGCCATCCTGCTCGGCTCTCTCAACGGCCTCAGCGTCGACGCCCACGAACACGCGGCATTGGCCAACACCGTGGTTTACGAGATCCTCTGTGGAATTTCCAAGCGCGTGCCCAGACGGTACCTAAGCTAAGGTTGCCCGCGCCTGCATTGCGGGCCTAAGCCTGCGTGGACAGCATGTCGCACACCCGGCGCAGCAGATCGCGCTGCGGGCCGGTCACCGCGAGAAATTCAAATCCGTGTCGCAATCCCGAGCGGTAGCGCACCAGCGCGCGCAGCTTGATCGGCTGAATGGCCAGCGGAACGGTCAATTCCATGGAGACCACCTCGCCCGGTTCTACCGGGCCTGTCAGCGTTCCACCGACACCGTCCTCCCCGAGTTCGTTCGAACGTCCCCAGAGCGAAGTGGTCTGCCCCCCCCGGAATACATGCACTGCTAGGCGAGCGTCGACCGGATACCTGGGATAGCGGCGCGCCGACTGCGCGGTCGATTCACAATTTGGAATAGAGTTCGCCATTTTCTTCATCTGGAGTTGCCATGCAAGGCATATCCTGGTTCCAGCGGCAACTTTCCGTCAATTTTCACCACACTGACACCACTGGTGATCGAGTACACATCCACCAATCCGACCGCTCCGGGCGCTGACTCCACCCGTTTCACCAGGTCGTCGTCCGAATCCGCAATCACCAGGATGGGACGGTCGCCGCGGCCGTGGTTGACGGTCACCATCAGGGCCTTCACTTCTTCTTTCGACATGCCGTAGATTTTCTCCAGCGCCAGCTTCATCTCCGGCAGGTCGGGATCCCGCATCACTAGACTGACCGGCTTGCCATCCGGCCACCGGCTGGTTTGCCCTTTGCAGATCTTCACCAGGTCCGGCATTGCCAGTTCTTGCACGCGAGTGGTCCGATTGACCACCACCGCCAGATCGCGCGCCGCAGCGGGTCCCGTCCACAACAGGACTGCAAGCACAGCTCCAAGAATTCGTCGCAGGTGCACGCCGCCTCCAGGAACAAAAAGCAGACCAGTCTGATTCTCCTTCAACCAGGGCCAATGCTCAATGCCCTATGGGGCAATGTACCAGTGGGTGCAACAGCCCGGCTGTCCGGCAAAAGGCCTCCGGCCGGAACTCTGTGGCGAGGTTGCTCCCTCCCCGGCGTGCAATTCGGCCGCAATTCGTAGAGAATGGTTGGGTAAGTGGACCGCGTGCCTTTCGCGCCAGTGGCGGATTGTGGGATTGCGCTTCTGACCGGGTCACGCTTGAATCTTTCGTGTTCCACCAATCATCTTGTGAAGTCTGGAGGAGAATTTATGGCGCATGAACTACCCCCCCTGCCGTATGACTATTCCGCACTCGAGCCGGTGATCGATACACAGACCATGAAACTGCATCACGACATGCATCACGCGGCCTATGTGAAGAACCTCAATGCGGCGCTGGAAAAGTATCCCAACCTGCAGTCCAAACCCGTGGCAGAACTGCTGCGCGATCTCAACTCGCTTCCGGAAGATATCCGCACCGCGGTCCGCAACAACGGCGGTGGTCATCTCAACCACACCATGTTCTGGAACATCATGAAGCCTCATGGCGGAGGCGATCCCACCGGCCCGATCGCCGAGGTGATCAGCAAAACCTTCGGCAACTTCAAGGACTTTCAAGCCAGGTTCAACGATGCCGGTGCCAAGCAGTTCGGCAGCGGATGGGTTTGGCTGGCCGGCAAGCCCAGCGGGGAAGTGCAGGTCCTCAGCACCCCCAATCAGGACAGCCCCGTCTCGCAGGGCCTGTTTCCCATCTTTGGCAACGACGTCTGGGAACACGCCTACTACCTGAAGTACAACAATCGTCGTCCCGAATACCTGGCAGCCTGGTGGAATGTGGTGAACTGGGATGAGATCAACAAGCGCCTGGCCATGTTCAAGTCACACCACGAGCCGGCGATGGCGCATCGCTAGGCCGGGCAGCTTTGGCTTCGCAGTCTGGTTAAGAAAAAGAAAAGAGGGCAGACAAGTTCGCTGCCCTCTTTTTTCAGGATCACTCCCGGAACCCCTACTTAGTGGGCTCGGGTACGCTGGCAAAGTCCACGTCCTGCACGTTTACGCCTTGACTTTTACGTCGGCCATCCGTCCAGGTGACATAGGCATTCCCGTTCAGTGCGGTGTTGTAGTCGTAGTCCCCCGCATAGCAGCTCACAACCCCTCCATCGTCCTGCGCAGGCTCGGGGATGATGGCCGTGCTGATTGTAATGTCCGCTGCCCAGGTGGCGCCGTTGTCCTTCGACTGACGGCCGACGCGCTCATAATTACATCCCGGATCGGTGACACCGTTGCACGCGCCCTTGGCTTTGCGGCGGTCATACCAGGAAACCGTCACGTTGCCATTGAGGTCCGCCGAGAGCGAAGGCATCCATTGCGTTCTGTATTGACCGGCCTTATCGGTGTTGAGCTTGATCGGTTTGGACCAGGTCTTGCCGTTGTCGGTGGAACGCACGTAAAAGATGTCCCCGGGGTCGCTACCTTTCCCGTGGCCGGCATATGCGTAGTGAACCACCCCGTTGGGGCCGACTCCGGGTTCGCCCCAGCCCATGTGCCGCCAGATTGGATTGACCTGTGCGAAGTATCCGCAGGTCGTCTGGCAGATCGAGGCGAATCGCGCACCCGTGGTGCTCGAAGTCCAGGTCACGCCACCGTCCAGGGACTTGTAGATGACATTCTGGCGGGTGTCGCAGCCACCCGATCCCTCATCCATGGAGGCAACGAACACCGTGCTGTTGTTTCCCTCGTACCGCGTGGCGCCGGCCGGTGAGCCAGTGACCTGCACGTCGCGCAGGAAGCCCGAGTGCAGAATGACCGGGCTGCTCCACTTCTTGCCATTGTCCGAGTAGACGACCGAAAGGGATCCGTTGTTGTTGGCAAAATCGTTCCAGGAAACGTACATCCGTCCGTACGTTCCGCTGGTCGAATCGTTATCCACCCAGAACGACTCGCGGTCGTCGTAACTGCCGACATGCGGACAGGAGATAGCGGTCCAGGTCTTGCCATCCGTAGACGTCCACAAACCGACGCCCTGACTGCCGCAGTCCCCTCCCGACACCAGGTCGCCGGCGAAAAACTCGCCCAACTTGGAGTTGAAAACTACGATCGGGTCGCCGTAGTTGGTGCCATGCTGGCTAAAGGGTGGAGGTTGAATTTCCTTGAAGGTCTTGCCGCCATCGGCAGAGTACGACACGCCCGAATAGCTGCCGTAGGTTGAGTTATGGTCATTATAGTTAACCACGATGGTCGTGCCGTTGTCCTTGGTGCTGCCAGACACCATACTTTCGCTCTTCGTGCATGCGGTCGGGCCGGAGCACTTCCGGTTGCTGGCCCGGATGTTGGGCGGAGCAGCCGCCTCGCGGGCGTCTACCACGGGCTGGCCCCCTTGCATGATGCCGCACTCGATCAACGCTCGGCCGGCTCGCATGTTTTCCTGCTTCGTAATCCCGTAAGCTTGAATCTGCGAACAGTCGATGCCCACCGACGTCATTTGGGCCAGGGCTGGGGACGGCTGGAGGATACACGCTGCCAGTGCAAAAATTGGAAGCGCAATGTAGCAGAACATTTTCTTCATTGTGGCTCTCCTTTTCATAATTCTTTCCTCTTGAGTTACTGGTCTCCCTTACTTATTTTGACGCTCCGGCGGTGGGCTGGAAACATGCGTCTGTGCGCCAGGGACGGGAGCCCCTTCCGTCGCAAAGTACTGCTTGTCCATCCAGATACCGGCCTTCTTCTTTAAATCCTCTAGCATGGTTTGCATCTTTTCGTTTTGCAATCGCACTTCGATTAACGAGGACACCTCGGAAAGCTTCCGTTGCCCGTGTTTTACCAACTGAACCAGAATCAGCGACTCCGGTTTGTCTTGCACCACCGCCCACTCCCCCTCGTTCAGCGAGAATGCCACCTTCTCCATTTGGGGCGGCAACTCTCTGCGGGGAAAGGTCAGGGGCTCGGGATCGAGCAGGCCTGCATTGGAGCTGTTGAGATCATTCGCAACTTTCTTGGGATCAGTTCCAGAGGCCAGTGCCTCACGAATCGTGGCGGCGCGGGCTCTCGCATCCTCCGGACTCAACCCCCGCCCCTGGGAACCTTCGTGTTGTTTCCAAATGAACAGCCTGCGAATTCGCACTTCGTCATAGTCCGCCGGATGTGCGAGGTAATGTTGGCTGATTTCTTCCGCCGTGGGCTTGGCTTGCGTCATCAGACTGGCGTATTCAGCGTCGGACAGTACCTGAATCCGGTCCATCGCCAATTCGCGGCTGACCTCGGGCGTCGAGTCCAGGTGATCGGCAATCGCCTTCTGCGAAAGCGCCAGCGCCGACGCGTAGTTTTCGCCCAGGGTCCGGCGATCTTTTTCCGAGGCGCCCTCCTCTTCCCCGGAATCGCCTTGCTTTCCGACATTAAAGAAGCCCGACTCGAACTCCTCCTGGGTCACCTCAACGTTTCCCACTTTGAGGATCACTCGTTGGTTTGAAGAGGACGGCTTTCTTGACGCATCGCTGGCGGAAGATGTCGTTGCAGAACTTGGGCGGGGAGATTCTTGCGCGTAGCCTGCGCTACTAGCCAGAATGCCCGCGAGCAAAAACCAAAAAGCTACGCGCGCTGGAATGAACTTCATGTAAGATAAAGAACCTTTACGACCGTAAGAAACTACACGCGGTAGTATATGCCCTTCTGCTTGGAAGCAACAGTGTGAAAGAGTTTGCAGCTTTTGTTCTCATTTCATGTTTCAACAGATTCGTCCTCTCCGCCTGCCCTGCATTGTGGAAATTCACGCGCATTGCGCACCGTGGAGTTGGCAGCTTGCTGCCTGTCGGAACCGCCGCCCGGCAAACGCCGCTTGCAGCATGCCTTTTGCAATGACGCGTATTCGCGCTGATCTGCACGAAATCCACCGCTGTCTTTTACTCAGTGCACAACTTTTGTGGAATTGACCAAACGCCTACCCGAGATTAGAGTCGTTTCACCCTCAGCAATAATTGAGCGACGCGTCCTTCCCGGTTTCACGCAAGGAACTGGGCCGCAACTGGAAGACGCGCTAACAAGTTGCAGTTCGGAGAAACAGAAACTTCGGGCCGCCCCCTCCCCCAAGGGTGGAGCATGTGAAGAGACTGTCTACGGTATGGAACATTTATCGGACCCGTTTCTTGGTCAAGGCCAAACGACTCACTCGGCCCCTGTCGTTCGTCGATCCGCTGGGCCGTGAACACAGTGGCCAGGCTGGTGACTACCTCGTGGAGTGGTCGGACGGCAGCCGTCGAGTCGCGCCCCGACGTATCTTCGAAGATGTCTATGTCGCGATGGACTCCAAGGAACAAACTTGGCCTCCGTGGAATCCGGGGGTCCCGGTTCGGCGTCGCGTTGTGCCTCGTATTCACGCTACCGCCTAGGCAGTCTGGAGGCCGGTTGTGGAAAACCGGTCGCCAGGCCCGAATCTGCACTGTAATTGCTTAGGTATACAATATGTAGTGATTTCCTCTTGACAGCCACAACTGGCAGGAGTAGTGTTGCGATCCCAGAGGAGGTAATCGTTCCCGGAAACGGGACGACGCGATGCAAGGAACGAGCTAAGAAACAGGGACGGTCGCTGGCCCGAGGTGCCCGCACCGTCCCGCCAATAAAGTAGAGCTTTTGGCCTTTAGCCGTTCGCAAAAAGCCAGGAGCAAATGGCCAAAGGCTGATTTCACGTGCGGTGACCGTGCCCCTCTGGCGGTCTGGTGATTCGGACGCCACCCCAGGGGGGACGAAGGGTTTTGAGACGTTTTGTTGAAATCCCTCGGCCAGAGGACTCGGCATGCGCTGTGTCGAGTGAAGGTGTAAGGAGTTCTGATGGTGGATCTCGCACAACTCGTCAACGAGTCGATGGTCCGGCACGGCGTCGAAGCCAGCTTTGATCCCGGCCGGGTGCAGTGGTCCAAGTGGTTTCGCATCCAGGACAGCTTCCGCGTGCTGTTGGCGCCCAGCAAGCCGGGCCTGTTCGCATTGGCGGAAGAGTGGATTGCGCCGGTCGGCGGCAAGCGAATGCTGGCGCTGTTCGAGGTGGCCCAAACCGACGATCTCGGCATGGCGCTCGGACGGCTGTTTCTGCCTGGTGCGCCGCAGCGCGAGCGCCTGGAAGGCGGCAAGTGTTTCGCGCGTTACGCTGTGATTGAGGACGGAGCGCAGCGCGAATCCGCCTACGCGGCTTTTCAGGTGTGGCTGTCCGGTTCCGTGGAAGCAGCCTCCGGCGTTGCCGGGGCTGTGCCGAACTCGTTTATTCCGGAGGCTTCCCCAGCCCCCGGATCATCCAATAATAAGGCCCGAAACGGGCCGCCAGAGGCGTTTTTCGCAGGTTCTTGAGGACGGTTTAAGGTCTGCGGAGTCATCATAGAGAGGGCGCATTAGAGGCGTAGCTTGCTACGTTGTGGTAAGCGGATACGAAAACAGCGGAGCGTCGACTCCGCAGGAGAAAGAGATGCCGGAAGCTACAGAGAAGAGAGCCCCCCATACCGCCGAGGCGACGCCTGTTGTCAGCGTGTCCTCGACGAACGCCGCCACCGATGTCAAGAAAGCCCCTGGCCTGAGCTTCCGCCGCTTCTTCACCAAGACCGGCGTGAGCCCCTACGGCGAGATCGAATGGGAGCTTCGCACCGCTCAGATCACCGACTCCAAGGGAGGCGTGATCTTCGAGCAGAAAGACGTTGAGGTTCCTAAAGACTGGTCGATGACCGCGACCAACATCGTGGCCTCGAAATACTTGCACGGAACGCTTGGCACCCCGGAGCGCGAGACCGGCGTTCGCCAACTGGTGACGCGCGTCGTCGAAACCATCCGCGACTGGGGGTTAGCCCAGGGCTACTTCAAGACTCCCGAAGACGGCGCCACTTTCCACGACGAGCTCGCCCACATCCTGCTTCGTCAATATGCCGCGTTCAATTCGCCGGTGTGGTTCAACGTCGGATGCGACCGCATCGAACCCAACTCCGACGCCCGGAATTGGCACTGGAATCCGCAGACCGCCCGCGTCGAATTCAGCGTGACCGGCTACAGCACGCCGCAGTGCTCGGCCTGCTTCATCAACTCCGTGAAGGATTCCCTCGACTCCATTCTCACTCTGGCCAAGACCGAAGGCATGCTCTTCAAGTGGGGGTCCGGCACCGGCACCAATCTTTCTCCGCTGCGCTCCTCCACCGAAGGTCTCAGCGGCGGCGGCACCGCCAGCGGCCCGCTCAGCTTCATGAAAGGCTTTGACGCCTTTGCCGGCGTCATCAAGTCCGGCGGCAAAACTCGCCGCGCCGCCAAGATGGTCATCCTCAACGTTGACCATCCCGACATCATCGAGTTCATCGAGTGCAAATCCAAGGAAGAAGCCAAGGCCCACGCCCTCGTCGCCATGGGCTATGACGGATCGCATCCCGACTCCGACGCTTATTCCTCCATCTTCTTCCAGAACGCCAACAACTCCGTCCGCGTCACCGACGACTTCATGTACGCCGTCCTGCGCGACACCGACTTCTCCACCAAGGCAGTTATCGACGGCCGGGTCATGAACACTTACAAAGCCAAAGATCTGCTCAAAACGATCAGCGAGGCCACTTGGCAGTGCGGCGATCCCGGCATGCAGTTCGACAGCACCGTCAACCGCTGGCACACTTCCAAGAACACGGCGCGCATTAATGCCTCGAACCCGTGCTCGGAGTATATGTTCCTCGACGACTCGGCCTGCAACCTCGCCAGCCTCAACCTGCTGAAGTTCGCGCCCAACGGCACGTTTGACGTGGAGGCCTATCGCCACGCCGTGGACGTCCTCATCACCGCGCAGGAAATTCTGGTCGACAACGCCGGCTATCCCACCGAGATGATCGCGAAGAACTCGCACGACTATCGACCGCTCGGACTCGGCTACGCCAACCTCGGCGCGCTCCTCATGGCCGCCGGTCTGCCGTACGACTCCGACGCCGGATGCGACTACGCCGCCTGCGTCACCGCCATCATGTGCGGCGAAGCGTATCTGCAATCGTCCAGGATTGCCGAACTCTGCCAGCCGCTCGTGCCCGCCACCGAAGCCACTCAGAAAACCTTGGCCGAGACGAACCTCGGTGTGGAGCGGGCGCCCTCGCCCGCTATGCCCGGAGCCGCCTGCCCCGGCTGGTACATCAATCGCGAACCGTTCCTCGACGTCATCCGCATGCACCGCGCGTCGGTGAACAACATCAACAAGAACAATGTCCCCACTTCCATCTACGAGGCCTCCAAGACCTGCTGGGACGAAGCCCTCGCCCACGGTGAAAGATTTGGCTATCGCAACTCGCAGGTTACTGTGCTCGCGCCCACCGGCACCATCGGCTTCATGATGGATTGCGACACCACCGGCATTGAGCCTGATCTCGCCCTGGTGAAGTACAAGAAGCTGGTCGGCGGCGGCATGATCAAGATTGTCAACAATACAGTGCCTACGGCACTATTCAAGCTCAACTACACCCACGAGCAGGCCGACGCCATCGTCAGCTACATCGACGCCACCGGCACCATCGAAGGCGCGCCGCACGTCAAAGACGACCACCTCGCCGTCTTCGATTGCTCCTTCAAGCCGGCCAAAGGCACGCGTTCCATTCATTACATGGGCCACCTCAAGATGATGGCGGCCGCGCAGCCCTTCATCTCCGGCGCCATTTCCAAAACCGTCAACCTTCCCGAGAACGCCACCGTGGAAGACATCATGGAAGCCTATCTCCAGGCCTGGAAGCTCGGCCTGAAAGCCGTCGCTGTCTACCGCGACGGTTGCAAGAAATCGCAGCCGCTCAGCGCTGCCGGCACCAAGACCGCCCAGAGTGCTGGTGTGGAGCGGGCGCCCTCGCCCGCTGAAGTTGAAGACCTCAACGCTCCGCCCAAAGCCGTGCGTCACAAGCTGCAGGACGAGCGCAGGTCGATTACGCACAAGTTCAACGTGGCCGGGCACGAAGGCTATATCACCGTCGGACTTTATCCCGACGACAGCGTCGGCGAAATCTTCATCACCATGGCCAAAGAGGGATCGACCGTCAGCGGCCTCATGGACAGCTTCTCCTGCGCCATCTCCATCGCTCTGCAACACGGCGTGCCGCTCAAGCTGCTCTGCGAGAAGTTCGCCCATACCCGGTTCGAGCCCAGCGGCTGGAGCGGTAATCCCGAGATCGGCTATGCCAAGTCGATCATGGATTACATCTTCCGCTGGCTCGACCTGCGATTCTCCACCGGCCAGCAGCAATTGCTCTTCGAGAATCTGCGCCTGAAGCCGGGCGGCAGATTGCCGGAGTCCACGGGCATTGGTGATCTGAATGGCGCCGCAGGGTCGCCAACGACCGACGACCGCAGACCGAAGACCGGTTCCGTCCACGCCGCCGACGCCCTGGCCGGAATCGTCGACCTGGGCGACGCCCCCACCTGCAGCTTCTGCGGCTCCATCATGACGAGAAACGGCAGCTGCTACCGCTGCATGAGCTGCGGCAGCACCAGCGGCTGTTCGTAAAGAGGATCGCGTAGGGACGGGGCCTTTTCACCCGACTGGCTCGAACGAGGTAGGAGGGCGCATAGCATTTTCATGGGCGGAATCGTAGACTCGCTCAATAGCCCTAGAGGTGACGACCGTGGCTAAACGCATTAGGCTGCCGAACATCGATGTCCACTTGACCGATGATGAAGTCCTCATAAGCCAAACCAAGCCGTTCCAACGGCTGAGCTTCCTAAAACAATTGGGCTTGGCATATCTCGTTTACCCCGGGGCGACCCACACCCGAGGCGCACACAGCTTGCAGTGCCTCCACGAGGCAGAACATATTCTGTCGACCCTGGATGTGAGCCCCGATGACAAAGCGGCGATCCGGGCGGCGGCGCTACTGCACGACATAGGGCATGTACCGTTCAGCCACACGCTCGAAGACGAGCACAGTGTCCTGGAAAAACACGACGGCCCGAACAGGCTGTCGCTCGCGATCGCCATGCTGAGCGCAGAGCTCAAGGAACCCCAGCGCAAACTCGTCGAATCTGCCATTCCTATCCTGAAAGCGATCTCCTATGAGAAGAACGAGCAAGATTGGCGAAGCGATATCGTTGGTAACACAATCTGTGCCGACCTCCTGGCCTACATAGGCATGGATGCCGCGTATGCGGGGATAGAAAAGAAATCAGGGCACTATAGGATATACGAGTACCTGACGTTCGGAAATGATCCGACAGACGGAAAGAAACGACTCTGCGTGAAGCTCACCAAGGGTGGTCTCAGAACGGACATTGTCTCAGCCATAATGGACCTGCTTGATATGCGCTACGCGCTCACAGAGCGTGTGATTTTTCACCACGCGAAGTGCGTAGCCAGCGGCATGTTGGCTCGGGCAGCAAGGCTGGTTGGCCTTAAGGAGTCGAGTGAGCTGCTTACGATGGGGGATGAGCAGTTTCTAAACCACCTAGAACAACTGGCGGAATCGGCTGACGTCGGTGGCGCTCGTCATATCCTTTCCAACCTCCGCAGCAGAAGACTTTACCAGCGGATCTTTAGGATAAACAGAGAAGCTAGAGAGAGCTGGGATCACGCCATGGGTGTCAACGCCTTTTGTGCCCGTTGGAGGGATGGTGGATTGGTAGAGCAGGCCCTCAGCGAGGCCGAAGACCGGCACGATCTGCCGCGTGGCTCGCTCGTGGTTTGGTGCCCAGAGGCCAAAGCGGGAATGAAGCTGGCGCGCGTCAAGGTTGTTTGGGAATCTGCAGGTGGTTGGAAGGGGCCTGTGGAACTAAGGGAAGAGACTGTTGCGAACCAGTTTCAGGGCGTCGGGAAAAGGGTCAGGACAATCGAGGAACAGTACCAGGATCTATGGACCTTTTGGATCGCTCTTGATAGAGAATATGCGGACCGCGCCGCTAGCGTCGTAAAGACGCTCGGCGATCTGGTCGGAATCGGGTGTGATCCTACTTTCGTCGAGACGTACCTACAGCTCCATCCTGAATATGCGGCGGGAGCGGCCAGAACCGAAGCAATCACCAAGGTCGTCCGAGAGATAGAACCGAAGGCCGATCAGATTCTAGCCAACACCTCGGCATTGGACGGCAAACCACATCTGGATGAGCCTTCCGTTAAGGCTGTGCTCAGCGACCTGCTGAGTCCGGGACGCAGCGCGAGGCAACCGAGCGAGAATAGACAGCAGCCGCACCTGTTTTCCCCGGAGGACCCCAAGAAAGACAAGGACAAGACGTAAGCGGATCGGTCAGCAATGGATTGGCTTTCAGCAAAAGGCGCAAGGCGCGACGAGGCCGTTGAAATGGCCGCCAGCCAGTTGCTGGCCGAATACAGGAGAACTTGGCCGGATATTTCTCCGACCGAACTCAATCGCCTTGCTTCGACCTTAGGCGCCAGAATCTCCAAGGTGTCCTCCCTCGAAGGTGGGGCAAGATTGCTACCGTGCCGTGGGGGATTTACGGTTCTCGTAGACTCCAGACTTCCATTTTCAAGGCAGAGGACATCGATTGCTCACGAACTTGTGCATACTCTCTTCTATGAAATGCGCGGGGACACTCCGGTGCGGCGGAATGCACATACGGAGGCAGAGGAACACTTCTGTTTCGATGTGGCACGAGGGTTACTAGCGCCGGAATGGATGATAGAGAACTCCGGAATAACGAACCTGGATTCGCCGAGGGCGACATTTGACGCCCTTGTCTCGAAAATGAAACTTAGCAGGCCGATCGCGGCTCAGGTTATGCTGCGCGATCGCCACCTCTATAAGGGCATAGCGGGCGTTTGGGGGAATCGGGCAGGCAAGTGGATGATTCAAAAGGGCAAGTTTTGGACAAGTCCGACCTTGAGCGCCTCAGACTTAAGGGGACTCAAGGGGTTGTGCAGGGCCTGGCTGTCGGAGCGCTCCGCCTTCACTGGCAGTTGCTGTCTTTGGCACTACGGAGATGAGGCGGAAAACTCGGTCTTTGTGGCAATCACGATTTCGCAGGGCGGTTCACATCTCCGCGCTTGAGTTGTCCCAAAATCTCCCAACACGTGGGCGGGCGGTTGAGCCGTCCTCATCAGGGAAGGTATTTGTGGTAAGGCGCCTCAGTAGCGCACCTGAGAGCGTACCAATGACGGAACATCTAGAAAATCTACTGGAAGCCGCAAAGAAAGCCGTTCTTACTCCGCAGGAGAAAGAAGAGCAGAGGCGAAGCTTTGCCTACGGGAACACCAAAATAGAGAATCCTCGGATTACACGGGAAATGATTGACCGTGAGGCCGAATCGCTGGGAGCCCCGAAGAAGTAGCACGAAGTCCCCGTCCCATCCCCGACCTCCGCACTTTTCCCTTGACTCCGTCCCGGCAAACCGTCACCATCAATGTATATCTTACAGAGAACGAAAGGAGATTACATATAACTCCTTAGGAATCTAGATTTTACCCGTAAGCCCTTTGCGCTCTAGATTTTGCGGGCCAAATCTCCGTAACTCCATGATTCCGCTAGACCGGTGGGGGGGATATGCCCATATTTCACCTCATCGGCGAGAGCGAAAATTAAGGAGGCAACCGCGCCCAGAAGGGGAAAACCCCACGCCGGCAAAGTGTCATCACCAATATATATCCGGTAGAGAATGTTAAGTGACGACATATAACTCTTTAGGAATCTAGATTTTACTCGTAAGCCCTTTGCCATCTAGATTTTGCGGACCAAATCTCCGTAACTTCATGATTCCACTAGACCGGTGGGGAGGGGGTATACCCAGCAAAAATCAAAGTGGATGTCGCTTCCGCGGCTTACATTTCCTCAGAAAAAGCTTGCGGGACTAATCCTCAGCGCCAATGCCAGCTCGTCGCAGCAGGCTTCGCAGACGCTTTTCTCCAGCCGCGCCGCGTTGCTCTCCCGCGATGTTGCCATCGCGATCGATTACCACGTAGATCGGATACGTATTCGCCTGGTACATGGCTGCGAGGTTGGTGTCTTCGGTGATTACGATGCGGCAGGATCGGGGATTCTGCTGCAGATAATGTTTGACTGTCTTCTTGGATTCGCCCACATCGATGGCGAGGACCACCAGGCCCTTGCCGCCGAACTCGTGATCGATCCCGTCCACCATGGCTTCTTCGTTCTTGCAATACGGACACCATGTGGTCCAGAACTCGAGCAGAACGACTTTGCCCTTCACGGAATCGTTGGTGAAACTCTCCCCGGTAAGCGTTTTGGCGTGGAAACGCGGAGCAGGTTCTGCATCGTCGGAGCCCGCAAAGGCGGAGATCGCAGCCAGCGCGAGTGCAACCACGAGGGCGCGCCGCATCAACCTAGCGCGGAAGTATAGCAAAGGATGACTACCCCCTCAGCGTAAGCACCGGGCACTCCGCGCGGCAAACCACTTCATGCGCGGTGGCCCACGGCATATGTCCCGCACGGAACGCCGAAATGTGCTTCACGCCCATCATGATCAAGTCGGCTCGGTAAGCGTCGGCAGCTTCGCAGATGGCTTCCGCAGGATACTGGAACTCAATGATGTATTCCGGAAGGTGAAGCAGCTTGCCTCCGCCAGCGACCAGTTTTCGTAGTTTCTCCAGAGCACTGGTTCGCGCACTTTGGCGGCATTCATTGATCTCGGTTTCGAGGCCCCAGCCCGCCTTGGGATTAGCGGCCGGAAACGGCATCACCGAATGCAGCAGGATCAGTCGAGCGTCATTCCGGTTGGCAATGGCGACTGCCTCGGCATAGGCATTCCGCGAATGGTCGCTTAGGTCGGTAGGGAACAGGATTCGGCGTACCCGGAGGGGATGTTCATAGCGTGCTCCGGGGCCGATGGTCAGCACGGGACAAGCTACCGCGCGGAAGATCTGTTCTGCCACCGAGCCCAGCACCAGGCGGCCGATGCCGGTCCGTCCGTGCGTGCCCAGCACCACCAGATCAATGTGCTCGTCGCGTACTACCGCCTCGATTTCGCGGCGAACGTCACCCTGGCGAACCACCAGTTCGTGGATTACATCGTGCAGATCGCCGGTGTGTTCCAGTTCGGCTTCAAGATCGTGCAGATCGCGGCTGGCAACTTCGTCTGCCAGGCATTCCACTTCCGCGCCCGCCAGGGTGAATCCCACGGAAGAAACGCAGTGAAAGATATAGCACTTGGCATGGTAGCCGCGCGCCAGATCGAGCGCGAAACGGACGGCATTGGCGGAGGTCTTCGAGAGATCGGTAGCGACCAGGATTCGTTGCAATCCGATGGCGACCTCGCTTGCGCTCGCTGCCATAAGACACCTCCCGGCGGAGCGGCTCGGACCACACGGCTGAAATCGGCCGTCGGGGGCTGGCCGTTCGCTCTAAGTCTATGGTTGCGCGGAATGAACCGAATTGCTGTGAGCCAGATCACACCCAGGGGTGAGAATTGGAAGCCGGGGGGCGGAAGGTGCTCGATTTTGGCCCTCCGCTAGTCGCTGCCGGATGCGCTTCTTTCGCGGGCGCCCTCGAATTCATCGCCCTTCTGCCATTGCACGAGTGCGGCCTGGTTGGCGGCCTCCCACGCTAAGGCAAACCCGAAGCGCGCCATCGCGGCGTCCCCCGTGAAATCCATGTCAGAGCGGTATGCGTCGCTGGGCTGATGATAGCGTTTAGCGGTGTAATCATCGGCCTGCTGCATGCCCCAGGAAGCCGGGTGCCCTTTGTATTTCATACCTTCGGCGATGGAGAAGGATGGCACCCCCACCCGCGCCAAACTGAAATGATCGGAGCGGTAATAGTGTCCGGCTTCGGGATGAGAATCGGGCCGGATGGACAGGCGGAACGTCTGCGCCAGCGACCGAACCACGGGATAGAACGTCGTTCGCTCTGCACCAGAGACCTCGACTTCCTGCGCCGCGCCTAGCGGCGGGAGATCGTCATAATTCAGGTCAAGGCTGATTCTCGCTGCCGGAACCGGCGGATGCTTGCCCAGATACTCCGAGCCCAGCAGCCCTTGTTCCTCCCCGGTCACAGCGGCAAACAGGATGGAGCGCCCCGGCCTCTGCGGGGATTGCGTATAGGCCCGGCCCAGTTCCAGCACGGTGCCGCAACCCGTGGCATTGTCGGCAGCGCCGTGGTAGATGTTGTCGCCCGGCATGTCGGGACGGATGCCCAGGTGATCATAATGCGCGGTGAACATCACCGCTTCGTCTTTCAGCCCGGCTTGCGAGCCGGGCAGGATCGCAAGCACGTTGTTGGAATTAAACGGCCGAACCTTGCTGACCATGTGTGCCTTGAGCTTGACCGCCAGCGTTACGGGGTGAAAGTCGCGAGAGCGGGCATCTGTCATCATTTGGTCGAGATTGAATCCCGCGGAGGCTACCATCTGCCGGGCAACTTCGCCCGTGATCCAGGAAGCGGCTTTCAGTTTCGGCGTGCCATCCAGTTGCAGGAAGGATTTTTCACCGGAATTCGAATTGCGCACCACCTCCCAGGGATAGCTCGCCATCTCGGTGACGTGAATCAGAATGGCTCCAGCCGCTCCCTGGCGCGCCGCTTCTTCATATTTGTAGGTCCACCGTCCGTAGTAGGTCAGCGCCCGGCCCTTGAAAAAATTGGGGTCGTCCGAAGGCGGCTCACTCACCAGCATGAGCAAAACTTTCCCTCGCAGGTTGGCCCCTTTATAGTCGTCCCACTTGTATTCCGGGGCCTGGATGCCGTAGCCCACATAGACGATTTCCGCGTCGATGTCGGATTGCGTCTGCTGCGTCTGGTCATAGGCGACATACTGCTCGAGCGGTTTCAGGTCGATCGTCGAACCTTTCGCGGGAACCAGTGACAACTTGGTCGCAGGATCGGGTGTGATGCCAACCATCGGGACTTTCTGCATGTATGTGCCGTCGTCTCCCGCCGGCTTCAGACCGTCCAGCGCGAACTGGGTGGCCATGTACTCGGCGGCAATCTCACCTCCGCGCTGGCCAGTGCCGCGGCCCTCCAGCAGATCATGGGAAAGAAAACGCACGTGGGCGCGAATCCGCTCGGGATCAATCTTCTGCATCGCCGCAATGGCCGTTCCTGGCAGTCGGACCGAGGCAGAGGATGTCCGGGACGTCTTTTGCTGCTGAGGCGCGGCAGACAGGGGAAATACAAGAAGCACCGCGCACAGTGCAATTGCGCTCTTTCGCATGTTGAGAAGGCTCCTGACTGGTGCTGGAAACGAACCGCTTTTACAGAATAGTACTGGGGATCGTGCCCGGCGCGGCAGCACGAGAGTTCCAAGGCCATAGTAATTTACGGCCACGTACTCCCGGGCATGACCTTGTCGTCGGCCTCCCCTTTTTTGACCGGAGGCCCGGGCGGCACAGGAATTTGCAGTTTCGGGTAGCCCGCGACCGCGGGCTAGTTCTTCGACCCTCAACCAGCGCGGAATTCCGGGATGTCCTCATTCCCACGGAATATCGGCGACCGCGGGGTGTCGGCGGTTTTGGCCGCCTTGCGATGAATCTCGTCGATTTCCTTGCGTACCCAGCCCACGCTGGAGATTTCGATCGAGCCATCCTGCGCGATCCAGAAGATACTGGGCACGTTGGTCAGGCCGTAGGCGTTCGAGACCGGGTAAGCCTTGGTGTCGTCCAGCAGCACCGGAAACGTCACCCCATATTCCTTGAGAAAATCCGCCGTCTCTTCACGGTCGTTCTGCGAGATCCCGGCAATTGTGACCTTGTCCTTCCCATGGGCCTTGTAGATGCGCTCAAGGAAGGGAAATGCGAACTGGCAGACCGGGCACGAGATCTTGAAGAAGGCTAGGACCACCGGTCCGCGAGCCAGTGCTTCATGCAGCGAAAACTGCTTGCCATCCATGGCGGGCAGCGTAAAGTCGGGAGCGGTCGTTCCCGTGGTGAGTGCAGGCATTCTACGTCCTCCGAAAAGATTGCGAAAAAACTTCATTGGCTCCGCACGCTCATTTTACGCGGCGGTGATTTGAGCTACCAAGTTGTTAGATGAGCTTGCCCGCACGAAGGATTTTGCGAGCCAGCCCGGTAAGAGGCAGGGTGGCCAGGCGGGAGTGCGGCATCCATTGGCCGTTGGCATAGGCGGGGGCGGCGCTCCGGACCACCCTTACCTGATAGTTTGTACCAGTGATGGAGTGCCGCAGGGTGAGCCAGGGCTCGGCGCCGTTCAGCGAGGGAAGTTCCGGTAACTCCCACATGCTGGGCATCAGGGATGCATGGGACGAACGCTGCACCAGTCGGACCGAACGGCCGCGAATGTTGAGAACATAGTGAATCTCCCTTTTGTGCTGGCGGGTTGCCTTTCGCAAAAGCGGTTGCTCGCCTCGCGTAACGCATAGCGGGTTCACCGGGCAAAGCTGGCATTTGGGCTGGCGCGGCAGGCATACGGTAGCGCCCAACTCCATCATGGCTTGATTGAAGTCTCCGGGCCGCTTCCGGTCCAGCAATCGCCCGGCAACCTGCCACAGCGATTTTCCGGAGAGATTCTCGCCGGCCACTCGCCGTAATACGCGCTCGACGTTGCCATCGACCACGGCGGCAGCTTCGCGGAATGCGATGCTGGCAATCGCCGCTGCGGTGTAGCGGCCAATACCCGGGAGAGCACGGAGTTCTTCGGCCGTCAGCGGAAACTTCCCCGCACGCTCTTTCACGATTTTCTTTGCCGCCGCGTGCAACATGCGGGCGCGACGGTAGTATCCCAGGCCGCTCCATGCGGCCAGCACTGACGACTCACGGGCCCGAGCCAGTTTCTCGATGCTGGGAAACCGCTGCAGAAAGAGTTTGTAGTGCCGAACCACCGCGGCTACCCGCGTCTGTTGCAGCATGACCTCTGACAGCCACACCCGGTAGGGATCGCGGTCCTCGCGCCAGGGCAAATCGCGCTGGTTTCGGTCAAACCAGGCCACCAGCAGCCGGCGGAAGCGGCGCTTGCCGGGGCCATCCCGTTGTACTGTCCACTGCGAGTTCATCGCATCAATGCCCGCTGGCCTCGACCAGAACATTCTGGGATCGTTTGGACTGGGAAGGGCACGACTTTGAGTCGTGCCGATAACAGCCGGGGATCCGGCTCCGCGCCCATCCGCGCAACTGTTCCGGCTGACCAAATAAACCATCGACTCCCCCAGGCGCGGGAACCGCGTCCAACGGGGTGCATCTGATGGCACCAGTGAACTCGTGCCCTTCCCACAGCGCACTCCCACGACATCCACGCTAACGTATCGTACAACCTTCCACCCGCATACGGGCTTCAAAGAGCTGCGGACTCATCTGGAAGCAGGGGTGCTTTGCCGGATGCCTCCGGGTTGACCCTGGCCGGGGAGCAGGAAATAATGGAAACTCTGGTGCCCGTAAATCAGGAGTGGCCGTCTTCGCGCTCAACCGAGTGAAGGAGTACTATGACCGACTTCAACCGCAAGGTGGAGGATGCTTCCGCGCGCATCAATCAGAAGGTCGCCGAAGCGACCAGGAGCATCGAGACCGAGGTGACGGACGTCATCGAATATCTGAACCGCGAAGTGGTTCCGAATGTCCGCCAGCACTCCACCAAAGCGCTTCGCACCGCAGCAGAAAAGCTGGCCCATCTGGCAGACTACATGGAACAGCATCCCACCCCCAAAAAGTAGCCTGTCGGACCGCGGTCTGGATGGCATCGGCGGCCGTTCTGATCTCGCTGACCGGCTGCGGCGCGCACCAGCAGGCGAAAGTCAGCGTCCCCCCTGCTCCCAGCATAGAACAATCTGAAAACACTCCGGAATCCTCATCCGCGGAGACCAATTCAGAGGCACCTCCACATGAGACCGTGCCTAAGGAAGGCGATGCCGATGCAGAGGCGTTGTCCATTCCCGCCGGCGCCAAGCCGATCTTGGTCGAGACAGGTTTAGCCAGTTGGTATGGCCCGCCGTATCACAACCGCCGCGGCTCCAACGGCGAAGTCTACAACATGCATGCCATGACCGCGGCGCACCGCACCCTGCCGCTGGGATCGATTGTGCGCGTGACCAACGAGAAAACCGCACACTCGGCCCTGGTTCGCATCACCGACCGTGGGCCGTTTGTGGAGGGAAGGATCCTCGACCTCTCGCTGGCCGCTGCCAAGAAGGTGGACGTCTGGCGGGCTGGAGTTACCGAAGTCCGCATGGAGGTTCTGTATTCGCCAGCTCCCCTTCAGATCGGCGGCCGCTGGGCGGTGCAGATTGGCGCATTCGAGAAGCAGCATGCGGCGGACAAACTGGCCGGGCACCTCTCGCGCCGCTACCACACCGCCAAGGTGCTCTGCTTCGGCAGTCCAGTGGGAGATTGGTGGGTACGCGTCCGCGTGCAGGACGACAGCCGCAAGAAAGCTGAAGAAGTAGCTCGCGAAACCCGCACCGACGAGGGCTCGATTTTTCTGGTGCGGCTGGACTGAGCAATTCCTCTACGCAACCGTGCCCCTGTGGTGATAATCGTAAAGTATGTCGTCAGAGTTGCTTTTGTGCGCTGCGCCCAATCCCCGCATCACCGTGCGGAGATCCGGCGCGCCCGATCCTGCTGGACAATGCGTTGTCTATTGGATGCAGCGCGCCCAACGGGTATTGGACAACCCCGCGCTCGACGTGGCAATTGAACTGGGCAACGAATTGGACAGGCCGGTGGTTGCTTTTCTTGCTCTGGTGCCTTTCTACCCCCACGCGAATCTGCGCCATTACACATTCCTGGCATCCGGAATTCCTGACATCGCGGAAGGCCTTTCCAGGCGCAATGTTCGCTTTGTACTGCGGGCTTACCCGGATCACAGCCTGATAAGGTTCTGTGAAGAGGTTCGCCCGGCGATTGTAATTGGCGATGAGAATCCGTTGCGGAAGCCTGAGCGCTGGCGAGTTCGCGCCGCCCAGGACTTGAACGTGCCCCTATGGACGGTTGATGCCGACGTAATTGTGCCCTCGCAGTTGCTTGGCAGGGAGCACTATGGCGCCCGCACCATCCGGCCAAGACTGCAGGAACTGTTGCCGCAATTCCTGGTTCCAGCGAAAATTGTCAAAGCACGAATTCCTTGGAAAAAGCCACGAAGTCTGCAATCACTTTCAAGCGATCACGACTTTACTGCTGGCTGGTCCCTCGACCGTTCCGTTTCGCCGGTTGAGAGCTGGCGTGGCGGGACCAAACAAGCCCAGTGTATCCTCGCGGACTTTGTGAAGCA
This sequence comes from uncultured Acidobacteriota bacterium, assembly GCA_963715675.1. Taxonomy (GTDB): domain Bacteria; phylum Acidobacteriota; class Terriglobia; order Terriglobales; family Acidobacteriaceae; genus DASVWZ01. Next base: position 3,178,358 of record OY970265.1, on the reverse strand, counting down.
CGGGTTGCAAAACTATCCCCGAGACCGGAATCATCCGGAGCTTACTGGAACCAGCCGCCTCTCACCCTATTTGCATTTTGGCCACATCGGACCGCTCACCATCGCGCGAGCCGTGCAGACAGCTGCAGCGCCGGAGGCCGCACAGCAGGCGTTCCTTGAGCAGTTGATTGTCCGGCGGGAACTCTCGGTGAATTTTGTCCGCTACAACCCTCACTATGATTCCCTGGAATGCCTCGAACCCTGGGCGGATCGCTCTTTCGCTCGGCACTCGGCCGACCGTCGTCCCATCCTCTATCGCGAGGAGCAACTGGAGCAGGCTGAAACTCACGACCCGCTATGGAACGCTGCTCAGAAGCAGATGGTTTTGACGGGATGGATGCACAGCTACGTGCGTATGTATTGGGCGAAGAAAATCCTGGAGTGGAGTCCGTCAGTTGCCGAAGCTTACCGGCGGACGGTGCGGCTCAATGACCGTTATGAACTCGACGGCCGCGACCCCAACGGCTACGCCGGAATTGCCTGGGCAATTGTCGGCAAACACGACCGTCCTTGGTTCGAGAGGCCCATCTTCGGGCAGATTCGCTACATGTCGTACGCCAGCACCTCCAAGAAGTTCGATTCCTGGCAATACATTCAGTATGTGAGACAGTTAGAGGTTGGCCATGTCTGACAATCGCTGGTTTAGAAAAACCGGTACGGAATGAGGCACACTTTGTGGCAGCCGGACCTGTAAGCCGAATTCTGTCTGCCGGATTGCTCCGGCAGGACGGTCATTCCTCTGGGCCACGCATTACTGCGGGGCTCAAGCGACCTACCCGGAGGTTGTGACGCGCCGAGCCGGCACGTTCTCCCAGGCGAACCCAGGTCCCTCCCTATTTGGTCTTGCTCCGTGTGGGGTTTGCCATGCCCGCGGCATCACTGTCGCGGCGGTGCGCTCTTACCGCACCTTTTCACCCTTACCTGGCGTCGCCGCCAAGGCGGTATCTTTTCTGTGGCACTTTCCGTCGAACGGGCTTGAACCCGCCCTCCCGGACGTTATCCGGCACACTGCTCTGCGGAGTTCGGACTTTCCTCCCCGCCCATTCTCGAAAGAGCGATCGGACCACCAAGCGCTCTGGCCAGAATGGGCGGGGCGACCGTCCGGTCCAGCTGCCAACAACTCCATTATAGTGTGGACCGATCGTGCGTGCCGCGTGACTGGTTCTCCTGCTCCTTGGACACGCGGAGGAACGCATTGGCGCTAGCCCGCCAAGACCCGCGAAGGAAGCCAGGAGAAAGAGAAGCGGCCGGATCAACCCCCGTGCTTCAATTCATTGGAACCGCGGTCATCTCCGTCGCCTGTTTACGAAGTTGCTCGAACAGAATGCTGCTCAGATAACGTTCCCCGAAGCTGGGCAGCACCACGACAATCAGTTTTCCCGCATTCTCTGGCCGGCTTCCCACCACCAGGGCAGCTTGCACCGCCGCTCCCGAGGAAATGCCCATCAGCAGACCTTCCTCTTTCGCCAGCCGGCGAGCCATCGTGATGGCTTCTTCGCTGGAGACCTTCACAATTTCGTCAACGTAGTCTGTGCGGAGAATGGAAGGCACAAATCCTCCCCCGATTCCTTGGATCTTGTGCGGCCCGGGCTTGCCTCCGGAAAGCACCGGGCTTTCCGTTGGCTCGACCGCAATGGCCTTGAAGCTCGGCTTCCGGGGCCGAATGTATTCGCTGACTCCGGTCAGGGTCCCGCCAGTGCCGACGCCCGAAATAAGAATGTCCACCTGGCCGTCGCTGTCCTCCCAGATTTCCGGCCCGGTTGTTTCCCGGTGGATCTTGGGGTTCGCAGCGTTGGCAAACTGCTGCAGCATGTAGGCGCCGGGCGTTTGCTTAAGAATCTCCTCCGCCTTGGCGATGGCGCCGGGCATGCCTTTCGGCCCCGGGGTAAGCACGATCTCCGCGCCAAAGGCCAGCAAGAGCACGCGGCGCTCCAGACTCATGGTCTCCGGCATGGTGAGGATCAAACGGTAGCCTTTGACGGCGGCCACAAACGCCAGAGCGATGCCGGTGTTGCCGCTGGTCGGCTCAATCAGAACCGTCTTTCCAGGATGGATCTTGCCCGCGCGTTCCGCATCTTCGATCATGCTGACCCCGATGCGGTCCTTCACGCTGGCGCAGGGGTTGAAACTTTCCAGTTTGGCGGCGATACGCGCTTGGCTTCCCGCCGTGACCTTGTTCAGGTACACCAGCGGAGTGCGGCCGATCAATTCAGTGACGTCTTTCGCAATTTTCACGGAATGCTCCTGTGAGTATTGTACTCAATGACTTTTCCTGCCCTAGGCGATTGCGAGCCGGCCAGTGGGCACAGGCGTTTGGTGGCGCGCCCTGGACCTGTCCCAAAGCGAAACAGGAGGACTCTCGCCGCCATGGCAGGGCGGGCACGCCACAACTCGTCTGAACTAGTACCAGACCGTTCTTCACCAAGCGGGGGAAAGGGAGGATGAATATCTACTACATAGATAGACATTATTGTATATGGATTGGGAGCTGTCAAGCTAGAAAATAGGGCGAAGCCAGCTCCGCTTGCCGTTGTGCGCTTCCGCTAGGTCCCGATTGTGAGAGCCGAAGGCGAATCGCCGTGATGGCGTCCGGGCCCACGTCCATACCGGCCAGTTCACTGTCGCGAATGTGGACTTGCCGCTGCGCGGCGGGACGTTGATGTCTTTTGGAAACTGATTCCCTCAGCGTAGCAACCCAAATAAGAACAATAGCGAAGGCCTGATCCCTCGGAGGCTCAGGCCTTCGCTTCATGCCGTTCCACGCCAAAATACAGCACACGCGCGATGACACAAGTACAGCGGTAGCCCTTTTAACCGGTCACGACTACCGTGTGGACCCCGTTTTCTGTCGGGGCCTTGCTCCCTTCTGCGTCGACCACCGCCAGGGCAGCGATGTTGACGATGTCCTCGACCTCCGCTCCTTGCGGCAACACGTAGGCCGGCTTGCTCATGCCCATCAGGACCGGGCCCAGAGCCTCCGCGCCTCCCACGCGCACCAGCAGGCGGTACGCGATGTTGGCGGCCGCCAGGTCGGGGAAGATCAGCACATTGGCCCCGCCTTTCAGGGTAGAGAACGGGAACGCGCGCTCCACGATCTCAGCGCTCACCGCGGCGTCGGCCATGATCTCTCCGTCGATGATGAGACCGGGATCCCGTTGCTTCACCAGTTCCGTTGCTTTCCGCACTTTCTCGCAGAAAGGATGGTTGATGGCGCCGAAGTTGGAGAACGACAGCATGGCAACCCGCGGGGTCACGTCAAACCGCCGGGCCACATCGGCAGCGCACAGAGCGATTTCGGCCAGGTCCTCCGCCGAAGGATCGATGTTGACGGCACAATCTGCCAGAAAAAACACCTGTCCTTTGCGGGTGACCAGAACGTACAGCCCGGACACTCGATGCACTCCCTCCCGCATCTTGATGACCTGCAGCGCCGGGCGAATCGTGTCGGAATAGTGCTGGGTGATTCCCGAAACCAGCGCATCCGCGTTGCCCATGTGGACCATCAGGGAAGCGAAGTAGTTGCGGTTATCGATCAGGCGCTGCGCCTCAGCCAGGGTCACTCCTCGACGCTGCCGCAGCCAGTAGAGTTCTTGCGTGTACACCTCGCGCCACTCCGAGGTCTTGGGATCCACCACCTCCATCGCTTCCAGATCAATGCCCAGTTCAGCTGCCCGGGCGCGGATCTTGTCTTCGGCGCCCAGCAGAATGGGCCGCGCGATGTGCTCGTCTGCCAGGATGTGACATGCCCGCAGCACTTTGTCGGTTTCGCCCTCGGGAAAGACCACCCGCTTCGGTTTCGCCCGGGCCTTGTGAATGATCAGCCGCATCACTTCATGCGCCAGGCCCAGACGTTTCTCCAGTTGCTCGCGATACTCGGCGAGGTCCACCGGTTCCTGCGCCACCCCGCTTTCCATGGCCGCTTGGGCCACGGCAGACGCTTCCCACACCAGCACGCGCGGATCGAACGGCTTGGGAATGATGTAGTCCGGTCCAAACCGCAGGCGCTCCACTCCGTAGGCGCGGCACACCGAGTCGGGAACGTCCTCCTTGGCGAGTGCAGCCAGGGCTCGGGTTGCGGCCAATTTCATTTCTTCGTTAATTGCGGTTGCGTGCACATCCAGGGCTCCCCGGAAAATGAAGGGGAATCCCAGAACATTGTTGACCTGGTTCGGATAGTCCGAGCGGCCGGTTGCAATGATGATGTCCGGCCGCGATGCTTTGGCATCCTCATAGGCAATCTCCGGATCGGGATTGGCCATGGCGAACACAATCGGCCGTGGAGCCATGGATTTCAGCATGGCCTGCGTGAACGCGCCCTTGACCGAGCATCCCACCAGCACGTCCGCCCCTGCCACCACTTCCGCCAGGGTGCGCAGCTGGGTTGTCTTTGCGAACCGCTGCTTGTAGGGGTTCATGCCTTCGGTACGTCCTTCGTAAACCAGCCCCTTGGTGTCGCAAATGAAGACGTTTTCCCGCTTCACGCCCAGCCGCACGTAATGCTCGGCGCAAGCAATACCCGACGCGCCAGCACCGTTAAACACCACTTTGACTTTGGAAATGTCCTTGCCAACAACCTCCAGAGCATTGACCAATGCCGCCCCGGAAATGATCGCCGTGCCGTGCTGGTCATCATGAAAGACGGGGATCCGCATCGTCTTCTTCAGCGTTTCTTCGATGTAGAAACATTCCGGCGCTTTGATGTCCTCCAGGTTGATTCCCCCGAACGTCGGTTCCAGCAACTGGCAGACTTTGATCACTTCGTCGGGATTGTGGCTGTTTACTTCGATGTCGAACACATCCACGTCCGCGAACCGTTTGAACAGAACGCCCTTGCCTTCCATGACGGGTTTTCCGGCCAGCGCGCCGATGTCGCCGAGTCCCAGCACGGCAGTGCCGTTGCTGATTACGGCAACCAGGTTTCCCTTGGCGGTGTACTTGAAGGCGTCGTGCGGGTTCTTCTCAATTTCCAGACAGGGCACGGCAACGCCCGGGGTGTACGCCAGGCTCAGATCCCGTTGTGTCCGGCAAGGCTTGGTGGGTGTGACTTCGATCTTTCCCGGTCGCGTCCCCTCATGGTAGTCCAGCGCTTCCTGCTTATTGATAGCCATAATTCCTCCTGAATAATTTCCTTAATAAGTTCCTTAAGGGCTCATGTGCGCGAATTGTGTGAAGCCCTCTGATTTAGTGTTTTTCGATCACCTTCCTGATCCGCGCGAACGCCCAGTCAATCTCTTCCCGCGTGATCACAAGCGGAGGCGCGATCCGGATTACCTTGTCGTGCGTTTCCTTACAGAGAATTCCTTCTTCCTTCAAAGCTTCGCAATAGGGCCGTGCTGGGCTGTGAAGCTCAATCCCAATCCACAGACCCTTTCCGCGGACTTCCTTCAGATCGGAACTCCGCAGGCCCTTTAACAGCTCGAGGAAATACCTCCCCAGTTCCGCCGAGCGCTCCACCATCTTTTCTTCCACCAACACTCGCAACGCGGTGCGGGCAATGGCGCACCCAAGCGGGTTTCCACCGAAAGTACTGCCATGATCACCCGGCTGGTACACCCCAAGGATCTCTTTCGAGGACAGAATTGCCGACACCGGATAGAATCCGCCGGCCAGCGCTTTGCCCACAATCAGCACATCCGGAGTTATCCCCTCGTGCATGTAAGCGAACAGTTTTCCGGTGCGGCCCAGCCCGGATTGAATTTCATCGGCGATCAGCAGTACACGGTTCTGGCGGCAGAGGTCGGCGGCTTGCTTCAGGAATCCTGCCGGCGGCATCACGATGCCGGCTTCGCCCTGAATCGGTTCCACCAGAAACGCGCAGGTATTTGGCGTGATCGCCTCCCGTAGAGCCTTGGCGTCGCCGAAGGGAATGATCTTGAAGCCCGGCGTGAACGGCCCAAATCCGTCCCGATACTGCTCGTCGGTCGAGAAACTGACGACCGTGACCGTCCGGCCGTGGAAATTGTTCGCGCAAACGATGATCTCGGCCTTGCCGTCGGCGATGCCTTTGACCTTGTAGCCCCATTTGCGAGCCGTTTTCACCGCGGTCTCCACCGCCTCAGCTCCGGAATTCATCGGCAGCGCCATGTCGTACCCGGTCAAGTCGTGTAATTGCTTGTACAAGAGACCCAACTGGTCATTGCGGAATGCCCGCGAGGTCAGCGTGACTTTCTTGGCTTGCTCGCCCAAAGTTTTCAGGATCTCGGGATGGCAGTGTCCCTGGTTGACCGCGGAGTAGGCAGCCAGGCAATCGAGGTAGCGTTTGCCTTCCACGTCATAGACCCACACCCCCTGGCCACGCTCAATCACCACATCAAGCGGATGATAGTTGTGAGCTCCATACTGGTTCTCAAGTTCGACAAAAGACTGGGTACGCTTTTCAGTCATCAGTTCGGTAGGCATATGCCTTCTCTTTCAAGTAGTTAAGCTACTGTTCTACTCCAGCAACATCGTCAAAAGTGCCATCCGCACAAACAGTCCATTTCTTGCCTGGCGGAAATATAAGGCCCTGGGGTCGTCGTCGACCGACTTATCCAGTTCCACAGTGCGCGGCAGTGGATGCAGAATGAGCGCATCCGGTTTCATGCGCTGCACCAGCGCCGAATCAATCGCGAAATGCCTCAAGCCGGCCACGTCGCGCACCCGTTCCGGACGGATCCGGGTCTGATAGACGACATCCACCTCGCTGACGATCCGGTGGATGTCCGTTTCGACTTCGTAGTGCACGCCGTGCTCGTCCAGATACTCCAGAATGTCGGGCTTCATCTGCAGTTCCGGAGGACTTACAAAATACATCTTCACCCGTTCAAACTTGGCCAGCAGGTAGGCCAAAGACCGCGCCGTGCGCCCCTTGTCCAGCTCGCCGATCATGGCGACGCTCAATCCGTCCAACGGGCGCTCCCGGTAAATCGTGTAAAGATCAAGCAAAGCCTGCGTGGGATGCTGGCCACCGTTGCCGTCGCCCGCGTTTACCACCGGCACCGGAGAGACCTGGGCCGCCCGCCTGGCCCCGCCTTCTTCATGGTGGCGGATCACGATGACGTCCGCGTAACCGCCGATGATCCGAATCGAGTCCTCGACTTGCTCGCCTTGGATCTCCGAGGAAAATGACGAAGCATGCTCGGTGGAGAGCACGCGTCCCCCCAGGCGATGCATGGCCGCCTCAAAAGAAAAACGAGTGCGTGTCGAGGGCTCGTAGAACAGCGTCGCCATGATGCGGTTCTGATAATCCAGCGATCCACCCCGTGCCACTACCTTTTCCATTCCGCGCGAGCGGTCAAACAGCTCCATCAGCAGCGGGACCGTAAACTGTTGCGACTCGACCACGTGCCGCGGTTTTCGTTCGTGGACTTCGTTGCGATGGCCCCCCGACGACCTCGCCAGTGATGCGCTCGATAGTGACATGGTCACCGCCCTCCCACCGGAACTTCCAGTTGCGAATGTTTCCCGGTTCCCGGGCCAGCCTGATCCGGAAGAATATGCGTGCCCGCTTTTCCCGCCACCGCCGGCCTCAGATTTTCACAGGAAGTGATAATGCCTTCTTTCCCGCCATCCCTAAGAAATCTTAATACCGATTCGATCTTCGGGCCCATATTTCCCGGAGGAAAGTGTCCAGCCGCCAGGTATTTCTCCAGTTCCGCTGCGCACACGCTGGTCAGGGGACTTTGGCTGGGTTTCTTGTAGTCAAGATAGACGTATTCCGTATCCGTCGAAATGACGAACCGCTCCACCCCAAGCTGCGCGGCCAGCAGGGCAGAAGCGCGGTCTTTGTCAATCACCGCTTCGACTCCGCGCAGCTTCTCTCCCTGCCATGCCACTGGAATTCCCCCTCCACCACAGGCTACCACCAGCACTCCGCGCTCCACCAAATCCCGAATCACTTCCAGTTCGACAATCTCCGTCGGCTCGGGCGAAGGCACCACCCGCCGGTATCCGCGGGCTGCATCCTCAACGATTTCCCAGCCGAGTTGCCGCTTGCGTTCTTCGGCGTCCGCCAGCGAATAAAACGGACCGATGGGCTTGGTGGGGTGGCTCATTGCGGGGTCGTCGAGCGACACCACACACTGGGTGACTACCGTTACCACCGGCACATGCAGCCCCGCACGCCGCAACTCGGTTTGCAGGGACTGCTGCAAAATGTAGCCGATTTCCCCCTGCGTCGAGGCGTCGCAAACGTCCAGGGAGTGACCCGGCACCTGGCTGGCCCCTCGCTCGGAACGAAGCAGCGCTGCGCCCACCTGCGGACCGTTGCCATGAGTCAGAACTATGCCGTACCCGTCCGCAATCAGCCCGACGATCTCCGTCGCGGTGCGCCGCGCGTTGGCCAACTGTTCAGCGACAGTTCCTTTTTCCCCCGCCCGAATCAGGGAGTTTCCACCAACCGCAAGAAGAATGGTTTTCATAAGTAGTAGCGAGTAGTCAGGAGTCGGGAGTCAGAACCCAGAACCCAGAACTCTTGGACCACGCCCGCAGTCCATTCAGCATCCGGCCAATCTCACTCGATTTTGAGAGCAAACCGACTCCTGACTCCTGTCCTACACATGCACCAGCTCCTGCAACTCCACCAACCCCGGCAGCTTCACGAACTCATCCTTCATCAGTTCCAATAGAATTGCTTTCTGCGCATGCAGCCGGTTTTCCGCCTGCTGGAACACCAGGGACCGCGGGGAATCGATCACCTCATCGGTGACTTCCTTGCCGCGATGAGCCGGCAGACAGTGCAGGAAGATCGCGTCCCGCTTGGCATGGCGGAAAAGATCAGCGTTCACCTGATAGGCGCGGAAGACTCGGTCGCGCTTCTCGGTTTCCGCCTCCTGCCCCATACTGGCCCAGGCGTCGGTGTACACCACATCCGCATCCGAAACCGCCTCCCGCGGATCGTTGGTGACCGTGCAGGTGCCGCCAGTCTGTTTGCTGCGCTTACTGGCCCATTGCTGCGCTTCCGCCTTGAGCTCGTATCCTTTCGGCGTAGCCACCCGCACGTTTGCGCCAAGCTGAGCTCCGGCGAACATCAGGGAGTGCGCCACATTGTTGCCATCGCCCACGTAGGCAACTTTCAGTCCCTCGATCGCGCCCTTGGCTTCCCACATGGTGAGGTAATCCGCCATGGCCTGGCAGGGATGACTGTAGTCGGTAAGACCATTGATGATCGGGATGCTGGCATACTCCGCCATCTGCTCCACAATCTCGTGAGCGAAGGTGCGAATCATGATGCCCTGCACCATCCGCTCCAGATTCTTAGCCACGTCGTATACCGACTCGCGTTTGCCCAGGTTGATTTCCGCCGGCGACAGGTAAATCGAGAATCCCCCCAGTTGCTGGATGCCCACGTCAAAGCTGACTCGGGTCCGCAAAGAGGGCTTCTCGAAAATCAGCGCCAGCGTCTTCCGTTTCAGAGAATCGCCGTAGGTTGTCGGATGCGTCTTCACCTGCAGGCTAAGCGTCAGCAGATACCGGATTTCCGCCGGTGAAAAGTCCTTGATCGAAAGAAAATCCTTGCTCTTCATCTTGGGGCCCCGGCCAGCGATGGCTCGTGTTCTCGGGCGAACTGTTCCAGTACTTCGGCCAGCCCTGGCTTTGTGAGTTCTTCGACTTCGTACGTTACCCGTAGATTCGGCTTGTCGATCTTGATCACCCGGGTGAGATCGATCGGGGTGGCAATGACCACCAGGTCGCACGGCGTGCGCTGAATCGTCTCTTCCAGTTCATGCCTCTGCATCGGGCTGTAGCCCATCGCCGGCAGCAGATTGGTAAGGTGCTGGTAGCGTTCATAGGTGTTGCGGATGGAGCCCACGGCAAACGGCCGCGGGTCCACCAGTTCCGCCGCTTCACACTGGCGGGCTGCGACCACGCCTGCCCCGTACGGCATTTCTCCATGAGTGAGCGTGGGACCGTCTTCGACCACCAGGACTCGCTTTCCCTTAATCTGTTCCGGTTTCGCCACCGCAACCCGGCATGCCATCTCGACCACCTTGGCCGTCGGATTGTTCAGCTTCACGTTCTGGCGGACGGTCTCCACATTGCGATGCTCCGCCGTATCGACCTTGTTAATCAAAACCACATCCGCCCGCCGCAAATTGACTTCGCCGGGGTAGTAGGAAAGTTCATGGCCGGGCCGGTGCGGATCCACCACCACGATTTCCAGGTCGGAGACGTAGAACGGAGTATCGTTGTTGCCGCCATCCCAAAGAATGACGTCAGCTTCCTTCTCGGCTTGCCGCAGGATCTTCTCGTAATCCACTCCCGCGTACACCACCGTTCCCACCTGGATATGCGGTTCGTATTCCTCGCGCTCTTCGATGGTGCATTGATGTGTATCCAGGTCCTCCATGGTGGCGAACCGTTGCACTGCCTGGCTGGCCAGGTTTCCATAGGGCATGGGATGACGAATCACCACGGGTTTCCAGCCTTCGGTCCGCAGTTGGGCGGCTACCAGGCGGGAAACCGGGCTCTTGCCGCAACCGGTCCGCACCGCGCACACCGACACCACCGGCACCGTGGACTTGATCTGCGTATGCTCCGTCCCCAGCAGCCAGAAATCGGCGTCGGCGGCCACCGTGCGCGAGCCCAGATGCATGAGCGTCGAATACGCCACATCGCTATACGAGAAAACTACGACCTCGATCTTGTGCTTGGAAATCAGCGTCTCCAGGTCCTTCTCTTCAAAGATCGGAATGCCATCGGGATAAAGCGGGCCGGAAAGCTCACGCGGATACCGTCGGCCGGCAATATCCGGAATCTGCGTTGCCGTAAACGCTACCACCTGGAATGCAGGATTATTGCGGAATACAACGTTGAAGTTATGAAAATCTCTGCCTGCCGCGCCAAGAATCAGGACCTTTTTCATGGAATCCCCTCGCTGAATTTGCCTAACTTCATATCTTCGTCCTTCGCGGAAGGATGGGATGTGAGACGAATCACAGCCGGATGTGATCGGTGCAGCCCGCGATCGGGTCTTCGGCATGTGGGCTGCGCCCGTCTCCCCTGTGACGCCAGTCACAGAAGATGCTGAAACCACGCTTGATAATGAAACCAGGTATCGACTTCGAACCTGGAAGAGGTCCTATGAAGAAGTTACTGTTCGTCGTCATCTTCCTGGCAACGGTTCCGCTGTTCGCGGTGGACAAGTCCTCCGTGACCGTGAAGCACAGCTCGACCAGCAACGGCGTAGTCCTTGTGAGCATCACCGAGGAAGGAAAAACCCTCGAGTTGCAATGCACCCAGTCGGCTCCCAGTTGCAAAGCCCCACAGCCGGGTACCTATTGGATGGTTCGCCTTCCCAAGAACTGGGGGATGTACGACTGCGCAAACGTGGATCTGTACGCGCAAAGCGAGGACCCGGAGCAGGGCGAAAAGACCGGGGAATACTGCCTGAACGAGAAGTAGGGCCTTTTTCTTGGAACGGAACCGGCCGGCTGCGCGGCGTTACCCGGAGCGGGGTCCTTCGGCAACCTATTCCCTGCCTACGCGGCGTTGAGCAGCGGCACTTTCACCGTCACTTCCGTCCCCTCTCCCGTCCGCGAGTGGATATGCACCGTCCCATTGACCAAATGCGCGCGCTCCTTCATGCCCACCAGCCCGATGTTGCCTTGCGGCTGCCGGGCCGTTTCCTCCAGCCCGATTCCTTCGTCTTTCACCGTGAGACGCAGGTGACCCTCCGCCACATCCAGCCTCACAAACACCGCTTCGCTCTTGGAGTGCTTGGACACATTGCGCAGGCATTCCTGGAAGATGTGATACAGGCTGCGGGCGATCTCCCGCGGTATGGCGTCCGGGACATTCACGCTCTCAAAATGCGTCGCAATTCCTGACCGCTCCTGAAACTCCTCGCAGTATTGCTCCAATGCCGCTTCCAGCCCAATGTCATCCAGAATCGATGGGTGCAACTGGTGAGAAATCCTGCGCACGTTTTCCGCCGCCTCCGCCGCTTGCATTTGTAACGGCCGCAAGTCGTCGCGCACCGCCTGCGCATGCGGCTTGCCCGACAGTTTGCCGATGTCCATGGCGAGATATGCCAGCTTCTGGCTCAGATCGTCATGCAGGTCGCGGGCAATCCGGCGCCGCTCATCGTCCTGAGCGGTCATGAGCCGTCCCGCCAGCAGACGCAGTTCGTCTTTCTGCTGCCGGATGGACTGCTCGTCGCCCTTGCGCTTGGAAATATCCGTCAGAAACGCCACCGCCATCCTGCCGCGAGCCGTGTCCACGAAACTGAGACTGATTTCGGCAAAGAACTCGCTCCCGTCCTTCCGTTTGGCCTGCAAGTCCAGTCCTAACCCCATCGGACGATTCTTCGGGCTTTCAAAGTAGGACTTGCGATGTTGCGAGTGAAGGCCACGCGACGCATCGGGTACAAGGATGTCGATGGATTGACCCAGCAGTTCGTTGACCGGGTATCCCAACAGCCTCTCGGTTGCGGGATTCGCCATCACGATCCTTCCGCTCTGGTCCACCATGAAAATCCCCTGCGCCGCTGATTCAAACAAGGCCCGCGACGTGGCGTCACTTTCCCGCCGGGTCTGTTGCGCAAGATCGCGCTGCCTTGCCGTCCTTCGTACGTCGAGCAGGCCGGAGAGCAACGCCAACAGCGCCAGCAGCGATGCCGTCAGGGTGGCCGCAAATCCCATCCTCAGGCGCTGCCGGCGGGACTGCGAGCGCTCCTGCAGAAGCCGGTACTCCTCGTTTTCCAGTTGCTGCCCTATTTCGTTAATCTGGTCCATCAACCCCTTGCCCGGCCCGGTGAGAATAATTTGCCGGGCGGCCTCGGCGCCCGACTCCCGGCGCGCGCGAATCACATCATCCAGCGACGCCAGTCGGGCCGCGATCAGCGGCTGCAGCGTGTCCAGCCTGGCCTGCTGCTCGGGGTTGTCAACGGTGAGCTGCTTTAGCCTGCGAAGGGTCTCTGGCGTAGCCGCGCTGGCAGTTTCATAAGCGTTGAGATAACTCGTGTCGTTGGTCAGTAGATATCCGCGTTGCGCACTCTCGGCGCCCCTCACCGCCGCCAGCAACTGATCGGTCTGCCGAATGACCTCTCGGGTGTGGTCCACCCATCGGCTCGCCTCGCCCATTCCGCGCAAGGTCCACCCTGCAATCAGGCCGATCACCACCAGCATGCCCAGACTGACACAGAACCAGGCCAGGGAACGTCTCTCCGAGGTGTCGCGGTTCGCCCAACTCTTGCCTCGCACGGTTCACTCCAAACTAGAATGGCAGGTTTCTTGGCAGCATAATACACTCGTATGCGGGTTCACCAGCATGAAAGCACGAATTCTGTTGGGCGACGACCACGGGTTGATCCTGGATGGCCTGCGGGCGGCGCTGCAATCCCAGTACGAGGTCGTGGGTCTGGCCAAAGACGGCCGGGCTTTGATTCATGCGGCCGAGCGGCTGAAGCCTGATCTGGTCATTACAGACATCAGCATGCCGTTACTGAATGGGTTCGAAGCCGCTCGCCATATCAAGGCAGCGCTGCCCTCCACCAAGCTGATCTTTCTGAGCCAGCATCTCAACCCTGCCTATCTGAAACATGCCTTAAAACTGGGAGCCTCCGGGTATGTGCTGAAATCCGGGGCCACCGAAGAGCTGCAACAGGCCATCTCGAAAGCGTTGCGCGGCCAGACCTACATCACACCAGCGTTTGGTGAGGAAGTCGTGTCTCGCCTCTGGAATCGGTCTGGCGAGGTCACTAACGAAGCCGAAGAACTCACCGAGCGCCAGCGCGAGATTGTGCAACTCATCGTCGAAGGCCGTGGCAACAAGGAAATCGCCGACTTGCTCCATCTTTCCGTCAAGACCATCGAGTTTCACCGGGCCCGAATCATGTTGAAATTGGGCGTACGCACCGTCGCGGAACTTACCAAAGTTGCTCTCCAGCAAGGACTTATCCCAGAATAGAAAAACTAGGGCAAACCCTAGTCGCAGAGGTGTGTGGGTTGCGGTAGGCTGCTGGTTGGGCTGGCTACTGAAACGTTCATGCCCGCGCGGTTTTTTGTATGGCGAATGGAACCACCTATGACCCTGGCGGCTTTGCGGTTTCCCGAGGCGAATGCATGAATCGCAAACGGATTCTGCTGGCCGACGATCACGCCGAGATGCTGGACGAAGTTCGCGCCCTGCTTGATAAGGATTATGACATCGTGGGTGCGGTAAAGGACGGCAAGCAACTGGTAGAGGCGGCTAGGGACCTGAAGCCGGATGTGATCATCTCCGACATCAGCATGCCCGAACTGAGTGGATTTGAGGCGGCCGCGAGGATTCGTAACCTGGGACTCGCCCCCAAGCTGATATTCCTCACCGTTCAATCCTCGCCCGGCTATCTGAGAAAAGCCAGGTCCTTGGGAGCGGAGGGTTATGTGCTGAAGGTGTACAGTAACGAACAATTGCCGCTCGCCATCGCCAGCGTGCTCGACGGCAAGCCGTTTTTCTCTCCTGAATTGTAAGCCGGCACCTGCCCGCCGAACCGGCCTCGTCACGAGGTCTCTTCACCTGGGCTGACCGCATCCAGCCTCGTACCCTGTCCCTAAACCCTGTTCGATAACACTGCTTGAATCTGTGGTAACCAGCCTGGGTACTTCAAGATTCTCGATCCCGACAAACTAGGGATTGCCCTAGTATGCGCCCGGTTTTCGGCGGCGTACAGTCGAATCATCGTGGAAGTGGGGTGCGAAAGCTTCTGCGCGAAAGGAACCGAGTATGGCAAGTTCAATGGTGAGTGCCGTGGCAAACACAGCGTTTCCGATCCTCCCTCCAATCACCGAACGGAGGAGTGCCAACCACCTGCCCTATGGCCTGCCGCTGAGCGACAGTTGCCTGAGCTGCAAACTGCGCAACGGGAACAATTTCTTCTGTTCGCTTTCCAAGGCAGCGGTGGACTCGTTGGAGCGCATCAAGCACGTGAACTGCCTCCCGGAAGGTTCGTTGGTGTTCCTGGAAGGGCAAGACCCGCGCGGTGTATACATCCTGTGCCAAGGCAGGGCCAAGCTGATCACCACCAACGCCGACGGCAAGAGCCTGATCCTGAAGATCGCGCAGCCCGGAGAAATTCTCGGTTTGCACGCCGCCGTGACCGGCCGGCCCCACGAAGTGACCGTCGAAACCTTGCAGCCTTCCCAACTGGTCTTCATTCGCCGGGACGACCTCCTGCGTTTTCTTTCCGAGCACGGCGACGCCTGTCTGCATGCCGCCGAGCATCTGGCCCGCGATTGCCAGTCCGCATATGACGTGATTCGTTCCATCGGTCTCTCCCATTCTGTCTCCGAGCGGTTGGCACGACTCTTGCTGCAATGGTCTTCCGACGGCCGCGTCAGCGACGGCGCGATCCGCATGAAGCTGGCCCTCACCCATGAAGAGATGGCCCAGTTGATCGGCACCACCCGCGAGAGCGTCACCCGCGCCCTGAGTGATTTCAAGAAACACCACATCCTGGAACTTGCCGGCTCGACTCTGGTGATCCGCGACAAGGCCGCTTTGGAAAAATTGGTGCTCTGTTAAGAGCGATTTCGTCCGTCCGCTTGGCCAAATTGTGCTGGAAAGGAAGGTTGCTGGGATGCGTACCCAACCGTGGAAACAAATCGATGTTCGAGCTTCCGGGGCGGTTTGCCCGGTGCCGGGTTGCGGGTCGCTGGTCATCGCATACCGGTCCACGGACAGCATCAGCGAGGTTACGCGGCAGAGTGGTGATCCCTGCGAGTTCGTCTGCGATCAGTGCGGTTTTGAGTTTACCGCCTCGGGTCGCGACTTGATCTTCCAATCGATTCCGCGCGACTGGCTTCTGTCGGGCGTCTGCCGCGCCTGAGGAATTCAAGCGGCTCTCGCTCTGCGGACAGACCGAGCCGCCGCGTGGCTAACGGATGTTCAAAACACTCTTCCTCCTCCTGAGCAACCTCCCCTCGGGGTCTTGAGTCCCTTTTCCTCAAGGCTCCGAGGGCATCTCAGAGGTCCCCCCTTTGCCAATGCGTGTCTTGCTGCCGGTCATTGCCCATTGTGTTCGTTCTCCAAAGCGATCTGGCCCTTCCGGACTTGCCATAAGTCTGGGGTGGACTCTATTCTGTCCACACGAAGCCTGAAAGGAAAACTCCCGCGACATCTATGGCGACTTCACCCCCATCTTCGCCGCAAGCCAGAAACCGTGAGGCTCGCCGCACGCCGGTCGGCCCGTCGCACCTCGTCATCGGCCATTCCACCATCGATTCGGAAGGGGTCTACACCACCGCGCTGATCAAGAAGGGTGAGTTCGTCGCGGAATACAACGGACCACGCTTGACCGCCAAGGAGGCGGACGTGCTCTACGATAACCATCCTCGAACCTACTTGTTCGGGCTCAGCGATGGAAAGCACGTCATCGACGGAGAAGGGGTGGCGGCGTTTATCAACCACTCCTGCGATCCGAATTGCGAGGTGGACGAGGTGGAGGGGCGTGTGTACGTCACCGCGATTCGCGATATTGAAGCCGGCGAGGAAATCACTTACGACTACAACTTGTACGATGGCGATCTGGAGGATCTGGCCCTGTGCTCATGCGGAGCCAAGAACTGCCGGGGCAGCATGTATGCGCCTCGGGAACTGGAACGCCGCGCTAAAGCCCTCAAACGCCGCCAGCAAGCCGCCAGGAAGAAGGGGGAAAAGGGAAGATCTTTCAAACCCGAAAACCGGCAGACTCGAAGATAGCCGCCGCAAGCAGGAAGCGGCCCGTTCCGACGCCCGGGCCTAGAAGATGCCTCAAAGCCTCCCCGCCGAACCGCTCGAAGCGCCTATTTCTTCTCGGTTAGCTTCAGCAACGTAGCCCCATAGCCCACCGGGGTTACTTTGTAGCCGTCCTGGATCAGTCCCAGATCCTTGTGTGCCCACAAGTCGCGGGCATCAACCTTCCCACTCACCCCGATGTTCTTAAAAGGCAGCGGGATCGTGGATGGGTCCTTTACGCGGTTGAAGATAGCCACTGCCTTGCTGCCATCAGACAAGGGTTTCACCCAGATCTCCAGCGGCCCTTGTTGCCACACCCGCGCACCCTGAATTCCCTTTGAGTCCTGGTCCACCGCGATAACTTCAGAGTTGGTGAGCAGCGCGATAGTATCGCTTCCCATGGTGGTCAGATCATTTCCCGCAATCAATGGCGCAGCCAGAATGACCCACAGACTCATGTGGGTTTGATACTGGGTATCAGTCATTCCTCCATTGCCGATCTCGAGCATGTCAGCATCGTTCCAATGTCCCGGACCGGCAAAACTCTGCAGCCCGTTGTTGCCGAAACCTTCCTCCGCCATCGTGTAGTAATTGTCCGCGTTGTCGGGCCCGGTCCGCCAGGAATTCCCGCCTACCGAGGCAGCCCACGTCCACGGTTTGCCCACGCCCACATCCGCAATATTGTAGAAGAAAACTCGCCCCGTGCCTTTCAGCGCGTCATGCATCTTTGAGTAGGCCTGCTGCTGAGTACCGCAGACCTTTTTCTTGCTGTAGTCACACGAGCACCAGTCATACTTCAGGTAGTCATATCCCCAGGATGCAAAAGTCTTAGCGTCTTGCTCCTCGTGACCATAGCTGCCCACGTTTCCTCCACAGGTGGTGGGACCGGGCGAGGAATAAATGCCGATCTTCAAACCCAGGCTGTGCACGTATTCCGCCAGCCCTTTCATGTCCGGAAAGTTTGCATTGCCCTGGATGTTTCCGTGGCTATCACGCTGGCCTTGCCAACCATCGTCGATGTTGACATAGGTGTAACCTGCGGCCTGCATGCCGCTGCTGACCATGGCTTGCGCTTCCGCTCTTACGATCGGATCGGTGATCGTTAAGCCGAAGTGGTTCCAGCTGTTCCAGCCCATGGGTGGAGTTTGCGCCACCTGGCCGGCCAAGCGAGCCGGACTCATGAGCAAAACCAACATTCCTGTGAACAAGAGGCACAGCAGCTTTGAGGTTTTCATGGTTTTAACTCCATCGCAGGTCTTGGCCTGGTCAATCGGGGATTGTGAGTACGGCGAACCGGGGGAGCGGCCTCACCTCACGCCGGAAGTATACACCCGGCCACGGCCTTTGTCGCCTGGAAAACAGGCATCCAACTCGCGGACGTCTGAAGTTCAGCGCAGCCCTGACTGGGCCTGGGGCAGCTCACCGCCAAGCCTTCCTGGCCCTTTCCACCGTTCCCGTGGTCAATCCCTGCGTTTCTTCCTTTCTTACAGTCTATTCTGGTCCGTCTTCGTCGTCGTCCGGGGTGAAGGAGCCCTTCTGGCCCTGGAAGAACGTGTAGTTCAGGTTGGCCGGGGCTGGAATCAACGCGAAATTGCGCGCCTGCGGCGAGAAGAAGTCCCCCAGCGCATAGTACCCTTTTCCCGGGTTGTCATCGGAGGCATTGCCATCCGCATAGTATGGCGGATCGGGGTTGATATACCCCAGCCCCCAATTGTTTTCGATGAAGCGGAGAATGCTGCCGAAGTCGTGGATATGCGGCGGAATGTTGTTCGTGCAACTGCCGTCGCTGTTGCATGGCCCGGAAACCGTGCCTGCCGGCGTGTATTTGGACACCACCATCATGGGCACACGGAAGCCGTACACATAGCCTGATCCCCAGCTCGTGCCGTCCCGTATCACTTGCGGTGCGACGTGGTCGTACCAACCACCCCAGTCGTCCCAGGTGATAATGATGGCGGTATTGTCCCAATAACCGCAGTTGTTAACTTTGTTGCCCTGGTTGTCGTAGCCCCCGACCGCGTCGATAATGTCCGAGATCCAGGCCGGTCCCCAGGAGTTCCCCTGCAGTGGGTGATCCGACCAGCGGAAATCTGGAATCACCCAGGTCACGTTAGCCAGATTGCAAGTGTGCTTTGGCCCCATCCCGAAATTGTTAAATACCTGGGCCGGGTTGCCGATGACCACCTTGGTGAGGTAGTCAGAGCCTGCACATTTGCGCTTCTTGTTAGGTTTACAGATATCCTGACTGGACATCGGCGCGTTAATGATGGGCGGTGAGCCCGGAGCCGTCGGGGTAAAGTACCTCCAGGTCAGTTTGGCGCCATCCAGCAGGGTAGCAAGAGAGTTGTGGTGAAAGCAGGGAGGACCGAAGCAATGGTCCCCTTTGGGCTTGTTGTAGCACGTTTTGGTACTCCCCCCCTGGCCCGTGGGATCGACCAGAGCGATCCCTTTCCCCGCAGGGGCAGTGCAGCCATAGGATGCGAGCCCCCATGGATCATCCGAGACGAACCACGTCCCCAGGCCTGACTTGTCGTTGGGCTCAACCGGCGCCGAGGTGCCGGAAAGAATAAACTGGTGCGCGGGCCAGCTCGGCCCCTCGTTCGTCTGAAACATGTAATTCGCAAAACTGTACTGTTTGGCGATTGTGAAGTAGGGGTCCAGGGCGTGCGTGGAGTTGTCGATATACCTGTATTCGGGGTAACCCTGAACCTTGCACGTGGAGGAGGGGGTGTACCCGACGTCGCAGGCGCCGTCCATCTTGCAGATTCCGCTCTTAGGGTCAAGGTCGCACATACTCTTGAACGATGCGAACCAGTGATCCAGGTCGTAACAATAAGCCAACGGCACGGCAGCCATCGTTTGTTGCGTGCCGTGGCATGTAATCCTGGGATCGTTCGGAGTGATGATATCTACCCCGCTCTCGAAGGTTGGGTTGCTGCCAAACATGTTGTCCGTCGAGCGGTTCTCCTGAAAAATCACAATGACATGCTGAAACTTGGGGGGCATTTGCGCCAAGCCAGCCGTTGCGCTCAAGATGGTGACCAACAGCAGAAACTTCGCGATGCTTCTCATAGATCGGACTCCCTTTTTGGTTTCAAGACAGGCGCTCATGGAATCCCCACGTCGCCTGCTCACTGCGTTGTCTAAACTTCGTTTCATCTGCAGCGGCCTCAACGATCGCCCATCCGCGCCGGCGCCGCCGAATTTGTTCCACTCTCAGCCTTTTGCCCTTTGTACGTTCCGCGGCCGCAAGCTGCCCGCCAAATAACCTGCGTCCTTGTTACTTTGAGGTCCCGAGCAACCCCACGGAGAATCTGTCACAGCCCACCCCTGCGCAACCCCCGAAGGCCTGGCCCGACGTCGGCGTGTAGTTAGTGCCGAAGCTGGGAGACGTCGTGAACGACTGGTCGATCGGCTCCACAGGCCCCCACTGATGCGGCGCCGGTGTGACTTCCACGTCAGTCAGAAAGAAAAGAGAATACGTCACCGTGCTCTGTGGCATGAGCGTCATCCAGTACGTGCCAGGGGTGAGTTTCACTATGCAGGTCTTCGGAAACTTGATCAGGAATGTGTACTCGTTGTACCCGAATGCGTTACGGCTAGTCGGGGTCATGGTCGCATTGTTTCGGCATCCCCCCACCTGAGTTCCCCCATGCCCTTGGCTCAAGCCGGTCCATATGGACCAGGGCGTGGACACGGGTTGCAGGGAAGGGGCGTTGGTCAGAACATTGGCCAGCGCTCCCGTAACCGTCCAGGTATGTCCGGTCGGAACCGTGAAGGGTACATACACCTGGCCTTCGGCCACTTCCGAATATCCATTGAATAGCGCATTGGCCTTTGTCGACTTGGGAGAAAAGTCGCCCCCATAAAACAGGCATGGCTTGCAGTACGAAGGAGGGCTGGCCTTCGCCGGACTCGATTCGGAGCTTTGGGCTGCGCCAAAAGGCGTCAGTGCCGCGATCATCATTACTGCAAATATCAGTTTGCGCATCATCGGTATCCTCATGAGTTCTTACACTTGCCTAATCGTCGTCTGGGTCCATCGGCTTTCGTTTGTCATTCAAAAAGTAATTCTGGTCATACTTCGCCGGAATGGGGTGAAACGCCGCATGATTGCCAAAGTTAAAGCAATCGGAAAGATCGTCGGCTCGTGAATCCGCGTATCCCAGCGAAGGCAAGCCAAACACTTCTTCGGTGAATTTCAGAATGCTCCCAAAATCGTGGGTCACGTGAGAAACGTAGCCTTGACTGACCACATACGGCGAAACCACGATCAGCGGAACCCGGAACCCGTAGGTATATTGGTCGTAAATTGTCGGAGCGACGTGGTCGTACCAGCCTCCCCAGTCATCCCAGGTGATGAAAATCGCGGTGCTGTCCCAGTAGGGACTATTCCCCAACGCGTTGACCACGGATGCCACCCAGGACGGCCCCGAACCGTTCGACCCGCCCGGATGATCGGAGGCGAGAAGGGAAGGCATGACCCAACTGACCGCCGGGAGTCGGCCCTGGGCGATGTCCCGGAGTATTTGCGTCTGGGCCGGAATCACACCTTCGTTCCAATCCGGCCCAAAACGCAGATGACGGATGGAGTTCGGCCCCGCCACCAGTCCGTTCGGATTCGGCGTGTAGTACCGCCACGTGAGCCCTTTGGCATCGAGCAAATCCGGCAAGGTGGCATGTTCGAAGCATGGGTAGATTTTCTGATTTTCCTGGCCCTGGGGATTGATCAGCATCACGGTTTGAATAGGCTGGGCTGCACATCCCGTGTGCATTCCCGGAACCGCATTCCCCGCGGGACTCTCAGCCACGTACAAGTTGCTGTTGGACGCGGGAGCTGAGGTGCCCCCCAGGATGAACTGATGTGCCGGATACGAAGGGCCCTGGTTGGTTTGAAACATCCGGTCGCCAAAGGCGTACTGCTCCGCCATCTGAAAGTAGGTTGTCACATCGGACGGGTTCACATACTTGTATTGAGGGTACGGCCCCGCGTTGACGCACAATGCCGTGGGAATTGCCGGACCGCACTCTTGCTGGATTTCATCCGCGCCGTCCATCTTGCCACCGTCATACATAAGGACGAACGGCTTGTGACCGTGTGCCAGGTCGTAATTGATGGCCAGTGGCACGGACTGCAGCGTGATCAGATTTCCATTGTGATCCAGTCCGCTGTTGGCGATGTCCGCGTTCGGCAACCCGTGAAACAGATTGTCCGGCGTCCGGTTCTCCTGCATGATGATGACCACATGTTGAATCACCCCGGCGCCGCTCGCCGGCCGGCCTGCCGGGGCGCGCTTGTCCGCATGCGTGTCGGCAAAAAGCGCCAGCGCCGCGATCATCATGGCTGCAACAGACAGTTTGCGCATCATTGCCATCTTCTATTAGTTCTAATCGTCGTCTGGGTCCATCGGCTTTCGTTTGTCATTCAAAAAATAATTCTGGTCGTACTTCGCCGGGATGGGGTGAAACGCCGCATGATTGCCAAAGTTAAAGCAATCGGAAAGATCGTCGGCTCGCGAATCCGCATATCCCAGCGAAGGCAAGCCAAACACTTCTTCGGTGAATTTCAGAATGCTGCCAAAATCGTGGGTCACGTGAGAAACGTAGCCTTGACTGACCACATACGGCGAAACCACGATCAGCGGAACCCGGAACCCGTAGGTATATTGGTCGTAAATTGTGGGAGCGACGTGATCATACCAGCCTCCCCAGTCATCCCAGACGATGAAAATCGCGGTGCTCGACCAGTAGGAACTGTTTCCAATGGCATTCACGACGGATGCCACCCAGGCAGGCCCCGACCCGTCCGCACTTCCCGCATGATCGGACGCCAGGCGGGAGGGCATGACCCAACTGACCGCCGGAAGCCGGCCTTGGGCGATGTCCCGGAGTATTTGTGTCGGATCCGGAATCACATCTTCGTTCCAATCCGGCCCAAAACGCAGATGACGGATCGAGTTCGGTCCCGCTACGAGACCGCTCGGGGTTGGCGTGTAGTACCGCCAGCTGATCCCTTTGGCATCAAGCAAATCCGGCAAGGTGGCATGTTCGAAACACGGATACATCTTCTGCTTTTCCTGCCCCTGGGGATTGATCAGCGGTACGGTTTGAATGGGCTGGCCCGAACATCCCGTGCGTACCACCGAAATCGTGTTTCCCGTCGGACTTTCGGAGACGTACAAGTTGCTGTTGGGTGCAGGAGCTGAGGTGCCCGCCAGAATGAATTGATGTGCCGGATACGTGGGACCCTGGTTGGTTTGAAACATCCGGTCGCCAAAGGCGTACTGCTCCGCCATCTGAAAGTAGGTTGTCACATCGGACGGGTTCACATACTTGTATTGAGGGTACGGCCCCGCGTTGACGCACAATGCCATCGGCCTCACCGGATCACACAATTCCGGAACCTTGTCGGCGCCGTCCATCTTGCCATTGTCATACATCAGGACAAACGAATTGTGAGTGTGGGACAGATCGTAATTGATGGCCAGGGGCGCGGCCTGCAGCGTGATCAGATTTCCACTGTGATCCAGTCCGCTGTTGGCGATGTCCGCGTTCGGCAACCCGTGAAACAGATTGTCCGGCGTCCGGTTCTCCTGCATGATGATGACCACATGTTGAATCACCCCGGCGCCGCTCGCCGGCCGGCCTGCCGGGGCGCGCTTGTCCGCATGCGTGTCGGCAAAAAGCGCCAGCGCCGCGATCATCATGGCTGCAACACTCAGTTTGCGCATCATTGCCATCTTCTATTAGTTCTAATCGTCGTCTGGGTCCATCGGCTTTCGTTTGTCATTCAAAAAATAATTCTGGTCGTACTTCGCCGGGATGGGGTGAAACGCCGCATGATTGCCAAAGTTAAAGCAATCGGAAAGATCGTCGGCTCGCGAATCCGCATATCCCAGCGAAGGCAGGCCAAACACTTCTTCGGTGAATTTCAGAATGCTGCCAAAATCGTGGGTCACGTGAGAAACGTAGCCTTGACTGACCACATACGGCGAAACCACGATCAGCGGAACCCGGAACCCGTAGGTATATTGGTCGTAAATTGTGGGAGCGACGTGATCATAGAAGCCTCCCCAGTCATCCCAGGTGATGAAAATCGCGGTGCTCGACCAGTAGGAACTGTTTCCAATGGCGTTCACGACGGATGCCACCCAGGCGGGTCCCGACCCGTCCGTAGCTCCCGGATGGTCGGAAGCAAGGCGTGAGGGGATGACCCAGCTGACCGCCGGGAGTCGGCCTTGGGCGATGTCCCTGAGTATCTGCGGTGGATCCGGAATCACATCTTCGTTCCAATCCGGCCCAAAACGCAGATGTCGGATGGAGTTGGGTCCAGTTCCGAGACCGCCCGGGGTCGGAGTGTAATACCGCCAGCTGATTCCCTTGGCATCGAGCAAATCCGGCAAGGTGGCATGTTCGAAGCATGGGTAGATCTTTTGATTTTCCTGCCCCTGGGGATTGATCAGCGCCACCCTTTGAACCGGTTGCGCTGCACATCCCGTGTGCATGCCGGGAGACGCATTTCCCCCGGGACTCTCGGCCACGTACAAGTTGCTGTTGGGCGTAGGTGCTGAGGTCCCTGCCAGGATGAATTGATGCGCTGGATACGATTGTCCCTGGTTGGTTTGAAACATCCGGTCGCCAAAGGCATACTGCTCCGCCATCTGAAAATAGGGCGCTACCTCGGACGGGTTCACGTACTTGTACTGAGGGTAAGGACCTGGGTTGACGCACAGTGCCGTCGCACTCAGCGGATCGCAGAATTGCGCGATCCTGTCGGCACCGTCCATCTTGCCCTTGTCATACATGACAACGAAGGAATTGTGGCTGTGTCCCAGGTCGTAGTTGGGGGCGAGTGTCTGGGCCTGCAACGTAATCCGATTGCCTTTGTGATCCAGTCCGCTATTGGCGATGTCCGCATTCGGCAACCCGTGAAACAGATTGTCGGGGGTCCGGTTTTCCTGCATGATGATCACCACATGCTGAATCACCCCGGCGCCGCTCGCCGGCATTTCGGCCTGGCCGCCTCTGGCGCGCTTGTCCGCATGCCTATCGGCAGCCAGCGAACTGGAACTTGCCTGCTTTTGCGACGTCGCGCCCACACCAGAGATCAACAAAAGCGCAAGAACATACATCAGGTTCGTATTTCGCATAAGCCCACCCCTTGGCGCATTCTCACTCGCAAATGCGTTCTGCCGATCATTACTTCACAGCCCGCTGCCTCTCCGTGGTTCACTTGGATTCGAAGACGTATACCGCGCCTTGTGCATTGCCACTGCCTTGAGCTCCAGAAACTACCACGCTGCCGTCGGTTGCGACCCACGTCCCAAAAGCATCCCCCGGAACTCCACTGGGCGCGAAGACTTCCGCACTCTGGGAACTGGACTGCCACCCCCCGCTCGGTTCTGTGAAGATATAAGCCGCTCCCTGGTCCTCGTTGAGATTCGCCACCGAATTGGGCGCGCCCACTACGATGAGGTTTCCGTTGATCGTTGTGTTTTGAGCAAAGAAATCATCCTCTTGCCGAATGGCGGATGGGGTGGTCAACTCCGCAGTGAATGTCGAGGTGGTTGCCCATCCATTCGTCGGTTCAACAAACACGAATGCCGAACCGTAAGTCTGGTCGGTTCCGTAGAGTGCACCCGCCACAACGGTATTGCTGTTGATGGCCACCGAGACGCCCAGGTTGTTGTTGGCTTTTCCGCTGGAAACCGTCAGTTGGGCCGTCTCCGTCATGTTGGCCCAGCCGTTGGCCGGCTCGACGTAGACGTATACCGCCCCTTGATTGACTTGGGTGGAGATGGTCGCGCCAGGCGCGCCGGCAACTGCCGTATTGCCGCTCACTGAGACGGAAGTGCCGAGGCCGTTGCCCGCCGCTCCCTTGGACGCGGTCAGCTTGGCCGTCTGGGTGGTGCTGGTCCAACCGTTCGCGGGCGCTACAAAAATGTATACCGCGCCTTGGTAGGCATTGTTGCTGACCGAAGCCTGCGGCGTTCCGGCCACCACCGTGCTTCCGTCGATCGATATGGAACTGCCAAGCGCGTCCAGTGACTCGCCATCGGAGGTCGTCAATTTGGCGGTTTCGATGGTGTCCGTCCATCCACCTGAAGGTTCGACGAACACATAAACGGCGCCTTGCTGTGCATTGCTGCCCACCGTTGCCCCCGGTGCTCCAGCCACTACCGTGTTCCCACTAATCGAGACGGAAAAGCCTAAGAAATCGCCGGCATTCCCATTGGAGGCCGTCAACTTTGCGGTCTGAGTCATGTTTCCCCAGCCCCCGGAGGGTGCGAAAACATAGACCGCGCCTTGAGCAACATTGCCGTTGATCACGGCCTGGGGAGCCCCGACCGCCACCGTGTTGCCGTTGATACTGACCGCGATCCCCAGGTTGTCAGCGGGTTCCCCGTCGGAAGCCGTCAGTTCTCCGGCTTGCACCCACGGATCGATCACCACCGGATAGCGAGCCTTCGCATCCTCCATCTTCAGCATCAGTTGCTGACCGCGCACTTCCAGCCATGCCCGGACTTCCTTGCCATCCGCGTCATTGGCGGTCAGTCCGGCGTAGCGGAACTTTGTGCTTCCATTGTCCGGCTTCAAATCCAACCCGCGTCGGTTTTCATCCAACGTAGCCGTCACATGTCCCGAAAAGCCCAGAGCGAGTGTCAGGGGCTGTCCGTTCGCCTTCATCAGAGCGTGATCAATGGTGAATCCTTGCTCTAACCCGGCCGGACCATTCACATACCACTCGGTCAATCCGCCCCGCCGGTATTCAACCCGATTATTGCTGGCAATCGGAGCAACCTCCTGGACCCGCTTCAGCGTGCTGCCCCGCCCGTAGCCGCGCAATGCTAGTCCCAGGTGGCCGGACCCGCTCTGTACCTGAATTCCGGCGGAGGTGAAATCGACGGTGAGAGCCTGCTTCGGATTCGTCGCTGCATAGCCGCCAACCTCAGGCCGGGCAGCGTAGCCCGCAATCTCTCGTCCCAATGCCGCCGAGATGCTGGATTTCGCAGCGGAAGGCAAACTGTTGAGGGTCGTTTGTGGTTGCGAAGCACTTGCGGTAAAACAGCATAAACAACCAGTTATAAGAACAGCCAGCGAGCGGACAAACTGCATGTGGGAACCTCCTCAGCGCCTGGAATACAAGAACCCTACGATGTACCGCTTGGGGGGTAAAGCGGAAACCAAGTGCAACACATTGTCGTTCGTAAGTGTCTTGGTGTCAACTAAAGTTTTGTAAACTTGGTGGCCGCCAAACTCCTCTCTTGCCGACAAGTAGGAAGTTTCTTTCACAGGGCGGAACGGCGGAGAGCGCTGACCGTTGAATATGGTTGAAAAAGCGGCACTTGCGCGCGTACGCCGCTTCGGCCGCTTCTGCCGCAAGCCCGACCATCAGGGGAAGGGCCGAAAAGCCCATGAACCAACTGCAAGTGGTTCCCTCCCCGGCTCTACTGCCCGAGAATCCCCTTCTTCAGACCCGCATTGGGCGGTTTCGGTCCAAGCCACACCGAAAACAGCACTTGGCCGAAGGCCGGACCGGCGATGGTCAGCTTCTCCTTGCCGTTGATAGCGAGAGTCGTGCCCGTACCCGTCACGTAGGTGAAAACCATTTGGTCGCCATCCTTGACGGGTTCGACCGCGCCGAGCAAGCGGTCGATGTCGGCCTTCATCGTCTTCTTCGCATCCGGCGTATTGTCGTTGAACGAATCGTCGAATGCATCCGCAATCTGGTTCTTGCTTGCACCGTGCACAAACTGCATGACGATCCTCTTGGGTGCGTCGGCCTTGATGATGGCGCTGGGATCTGACGACCTCTGCGCAAGATACAACCCCGCGACGTAGACCTTCACCATGAACTTGGTTCGCAATCCTAGACCATTGAGCACTAGCGTTGTGTCGCCGACCTGTACCGTATCCGGCAGGGTTACTCCCGCCAGATTGGCAGCGTACAGATTGAACATCGAAGCCAGCCCGATCACGGCAACGCCAACCCACACGGCGCTATTGCGAATGAAAACTCCTGAGAAGCGGGGTATGCCACGCCATGGCGCCACCGGCAAAATAGGCGAACCAAAGCATCTCAACCTGTCGAAGCGCGAGCGCCGGGCGACAATCCGATCACTCTTGAACAACTTCATAATGGAGCTCCTGAGCTTTACCAGCTCTCTTAGGCGCTATCGTACCGTATCCCGATAGCTCACGTAAGGCGATAGAGCTCAGAACCAGGTCAATGAGCGCTATTCGCCATCTCGACGACAACCCTCATGTACAAGGGTTATGAGCCGGGAGTACACTAAGCCACTCACCAACGAGGACAGTCGCCGCCATGACGCGCGAAGGCGCCGACGGGAGCGCTATTATCAGCGCCATCGGCTTCTCTTCTTCGAGCTCTGAAGTGTCTGCTTCGGCGATATGAAAAGAGGCTGGATCGCTGTAAGTCAAAAAAAAGAAATGGTAGGCCCGAATGGACTCGAACCATCGACCTCTTCCGTGTCAAGGAAGCGCTCTAACCAGACTGAGCTACGGGCCTACACGCGAAACGCTGGTAGTTTCAATTCTACGGGCGGCGAGCATTTCCGGCAACACTACCCAAAATTAGAACCGATGGCGATGCTTCGCCAACCATCGACAGGTCATGGTGCAGAGAGTCTGGAAGCAGTTTCTTGTCGATTCCTCTTCGCCAAAGGCCTTCAATACTTGTGGGAGAGAAGGAATTCCCCCGTCGGCGTTCCGGCCATTGGCCAGGATTCTCAGTCGGCGGGTCCACCCTTCCAGGTTATTTCCTGATGGCTATGCCGTAAGGCGCGTAAAATTCTCCATTGCCCTGTCCGTAGGATCCGAACTGGCCCCGGTACGTCCCCTTGCTATTAAAAATCTGCACCCGGTTGTTGCCGACATCGGTTACGTAGATTTCTCCCCCGGTGCCGAACCCGATGCCGACCGGATATTGAAACTGTCCATTCCCTGAACCGCCAGACCCAAACTGACTCTGGTAGACGCCATTCTTGTTGAATTTCTGCACCCGGTTATTGCCGCTATCGGCAACGTAAATGTTGCCGCTCGAGTCGACGGCGATGCCTTCCGGATCGTTGAATTGCCCGTTGCCGGAGCCCGCCGATCCAATCGTGGCCAGATACTTCCCGTGGCTGTCGAACTTGACGACGTTGAATCCGCCTTGGAACGGATAAACGTTGGTGACGTAGATGTTGCCTTTGGCATCGAGGGCAATGCCAAATGGCTGGACCTCGAAACTAGTCGCCGGCGGACAATTCTTCAGACCCAGATTTGCCATGCAGACGATCTTCAGGAATTTGCCCGCGCTGTTGAACTTTTGCATGTAGTAATAGTCGGGGCTGGTGATCCACACATTGCCGGCGGCGGTGGCGAGAGCACCCGTATTGTCGAAAATTCCGGGACCAATCGAGCCGCTGCTGCACTGGCCAAATTGCAGGATGTATTTCCCCTTGCTGTCGAACTTATCGACCTCACAGTTTTCGTTGCCGTCTTTCACGTAAACGTTCCCGCTGCCATCCACGGCGATTCCGGTCGGCAGATCAAACGAGTGATCGAACTGGCTCCGGTAGGCGCCTTTGCCGCTGAACGTCTGGACGCGGTGGTTATCGGTGTCGAGGACGTAGACGTTCTCTCCGGAACTGCCCGAGCCCGGCGTATCGAGCTCCGCTCTGGTTGGAGCCTGCGCCTGCGCCGATGGCGCGAACGTACCCAGCACCAACGCGAGTATCAAATTGCTCGGACCTTTCATCCTGTGTCTCATCTTCTTGGCTCCTCGAATTGCGGTTGCACTCGGTTCACCACCGCGGGGGGCCCGCGGCGTCCACAGAGGCAGCAATTTTGACCGTCTGGCACATCCTTGTCAATACGAAAAATTCTTGCGCCTGGAGACCACCCTGCCCATGACAGATAAGAACCAGGAAGAACCAACCTGCACCGACCGGCCTCTTCATGGAAGTGTCTGACGCCAGGGTCGCGCTGGCGCCACCACCCGCGGCGCCGGCAAATATAACTACGGCGTCGTCTTCGAGATCACGCCGTCGCCGGGTGGGCGTCGCCCGAAACGCAGCTTCAGCGGACGCCGCACCTTTCCGATGAGATCACCGGTCAAGTGGCGCAAACGGGCCTTAGCGCTCAAACCCCCGGTCACAGGCCCATGAGTGAAATCGCGATGTTTCAACAGTCAACATTCCCGCGATCCCGCCAACCTCGGAAAAAGACTCCCCAAGAACTGTCCACACTGCCTGCCTGCCCCGTCTTGCGCTATACTCCGCGCATCGGCTGACAATCAGGAGATCCCGCTATGGCCTTTTGCAATTCTTGTGGCAACAACCTTCAAAGCGGCGCGAAATTCTGCGCCAAGTGTGGTGCGGTCCAGGCTGCGCCATCCGGTGTCCAGGCCGCTCCCGCCCCTGCTGCACCTGCCCAACCCCAGGGCAGCAGCGTGCTGAAGATCGTACTTCTGGTCGTGGCGGCAGTGGTGGTGCTTGGCATGGTGGCCGTTGGCGTGGTGACCTATGTGGGCTTGCGCATCGCCCGGCAAACGAGAATCGAAAACAGTGGCGGCAAGGTGCGCGTGGAAAGTCCCTTTGGCTCTGTGGAAACCGCCACCAACACCGCGGACCTGGCTCGTGATCTTGGCGTCGATGTTTATCCGGGTGCGCGTGCGGTGAACGGGAAGGCCGCCAACATAAGCATCGCAGGCATGCACACGGTTACCGCCGAGTTCGAAACCAATGATTCCGCCGACCAGGTCGCCCAGTTTTACCGGTCAAAATTTCCCAATGCCAACGTGAGCAGTTCGAGCCAGGGCCACACCACAATTGTCTCGACGGCCAACGGCAATATGGTGACTATCACCATCGATCCTGAAGGCGCCGCGACCCGGATCCACATCGCCAACATCAGCGGCAAGGGCGTACCTGGCAGTACCGGCGGATAGCGCGGCTGGCATGCAAAAGGACTTGGCTGAAATCACCCCGGCAAAGCCGGCGAATGTCGATGTTGCCGGCTTGAGCGCGACCCTGGGCCGTCAGGTACGCGGCGAAGTTCGCTTTGACCACGGTAGCCGCGCCCTCTACGCCACCGATGGCTCCAATTACCGCCAGGTCCCGCTCGGGGTCGTTCTGCCCCGCGATGTCGATGACGCAATCGCAACCATCGCCATCGCTCGGGAATTCAACGTACCCATTCTGTGCCGGGGGGGCGGCACCTCCCTCGCCGGTCAATGCTGCAATGTCGCGGTGGTTCTCGATTTCTCCAAGTACATGGCTGGAATTATCGAACTGGATCCGGAGCAGCGGATCGCGCGCGTCCAGCCGGGCGTGATTCTCGATCACCTGCGCAACGCCGCCGAAAAATTTCACCTGACGTTTGGTCCCGACCCCGCGACCCATGATCGCTGCACGCTGGGCGGCATGATCGGCAACAATTCCTGCGGCGTGCATTCCGTCATGGCCGGCAAAACCGACGATAACATCGAAGCGCTCGACGTTCTGACCTATGACGGCGTGCGGATGAAAGTCGGCCAAACCAGCGAGCCGGAACTCGAAGGAATCATTCGGGCCGGAGGTCGTCGTGGCGAAATCTATGCAGGCTTGCAATCCATTCGAGATAAATACGCGGACCTGGTCCGGCAACGTTATCCCAACATTCCACGCCGGGTCTCCGGATACAACCTGAATTACCTGCTCCCCGAAAACGGTTTTCATGTGGCGCGAGCGTTGGTGGGCTCGGAAGGCACTTGCGTCACTGTGCTCGACGCTACCTGCCGCCTCGTAAAAAGTCCTCCCGCGCGAGTTCTGCTCGTCATTGCCTATCCCGACATTTATCAATGCGCCGACCACGTGCCCCAGATCATGGAGCACAAACCCATCGGTCTCGAAGGCATCGATGATTTCCTGGTCGAGTACACGCGGCGCAAGGGAATCAACTCCGAAGGGTTGGCCCTGCTGCCGCAAGGCGGAGGATGGCTCCTGGCGGAATTCGGTGCTCCAACCGCCGCTGACGCCGAAGATCAGGCGCGTCGCTTGATGGAATCCCTGGCACGAAACCCAAATCCGCCCCTGATGCATTTATTCGTGGACAAGCAGAAAGTCAAACGGGTTTGGGAAGTTCGCGAATCCAGTCTGGGTGCCATCTCGCATGTTCCGGGAGAGCCCCTCACATGGGAAGGCTGGGAAGACTCCGCTGTTGCTCCCGCAAAGCTCGGTGCATACCTGCGCGACCTCCGCAAAATGATGGACGACTACGGGTACCGCGGCGTCCTCTACGGACATTTCGGCCACGGCTGTGTTCACACCCGCATCAGCTTCGATATGGAAAGCCGGGAAGGCCTTGCCAGGTTCCGCAAGTTTATGGAAGAGGCCGCCGACCTGGTGGTTGCCTACGGCGGATCGCTTTCCGGCGAACACGGCGACGGACAATCCCGCGCCGAGTTGCTGCCCAAAATGTACGGCCCCGAACTCATGCAGGCATTTCGCGAGTTCAAACAGCTGTGGGATCCGCAATGGAAGATGAATCCCGGCAAGCTGATCGAGCCAAACAAGCTGGACGAAAATCTGCGACTGGGAGCCGACTATCATCCCTGGGAGCCCGAGACTCACTTCCAGTTTCCCGCCGATCACGGCAGCCTCGCCCAGGCAACCCTGCGGTGCGTTGGCGTTGGCAAATGCCGGCGCTACGAAGGCGGTGTGATGTGCCCCAGCTTCCGCGTCACCGGAGAAGAAGAGCATTCGACGCGCGGCCGCGCCCACTTGCTTTGGGAGATGACGCAAGGCGAAGTCATCCGCGACGGCTGGTCCGACCAGGCGGTAAAAGATTCCCTGGACCTCTGCCTCAGTTGCAAGGGCTGCAAAAGCGATTGCCCGGTCGGCGTCGATGTCGCAACTTACAAAGCGGAATTCCTTTCCCACTACTACGATCGGCGCCGCCGCCCGCTCAACGCCTACGCCGTCGGCAACATCGATCGGTGGGCCAGGCTCGCGTCGAATGCGCCCGGGCTGGTGAACCTCGCCACGCAACTGCCGTTCTTGCGCGATATTGCCAAGCTGGTCGCCGGCATCCCGCAGCAACGCAGCATTCCCGCATTTGCCCCGCAAACTTTCCAAAGCTGGTATCGGCGGCATGTGCCGCCGGATTTCGACGGTCCGCCAGTGCTGCTCTGGCCGGATACCTTCAACAATTATTTTCTTCCAGACACTGCGATCGCCGCCGTGGAAGTTCTGGAGTCCGCTGGCTTTTTTGTATACCTGCCTCGCGCCGGCCTCTGCTGCGGCCGCCCGCTTTACGACTTTGGCATGCTCGACCGCGCAAAATCCCTGCTGCTCGAAATTCTTGACGTCTTGCAGCCCGAGATCGAATACGGAGTGCCGATCGTTGTGCTGGAGCCGAGTTGCGCCTCGGTCTTTCGCGACGAATTGCTCAATTTCTTCCCCAAGGACGAGCGCGCCCAGAAGCTTTCGCGGCAAGTCTTCCTGCTCAGCGAATTTCTGGAGAACCACACGATTCCGCTGCCCAAGCTGGCTCGCAAGGCAATCCTGCATGGTCATTGTCATCACAAGTCGGTGATGAAGATGACCGCGGAAGAAGCGGTCCTTTCCCGCATGGGGATCGACTATTCTTCCCCGGCTCCCGGCTGCTGCGGAATGGCCGGACCGTTCGGCTTCGAGCAGAACAAATACGACGTGTCGATGGCAGTCGGCGAGTTGGAGCTTCTGCCCGCCGTCCGCGCCGCCTCGCCGGACCACCTCATCATCGCCGACGGTTTCAGTTGCCGCGAGCAGATCGCGCAGTGTAGCGACCGCCACGCCTTGCACTTGGCGGAGGTCATCCAAATTGCGCTGGCTGAAACCGCAGAGGCGGCTGAACCTTATCCCGAGCGTTTCCGTGTCGCGCGCCGCGAGGCCGAAGTCTGGCACTCGATGAAACGAGCCGGTCTCGGCCTGGCCGGCGCAACCGCCGGCTTGCTCGCGCTGTGGGCGCTTAGTCGCCGAGGACGATCCTCCTAAGTGGCTGATTTTAAGAATCTTCTCTCCGTACCTCGCCAGACCATCCGTCTTCTGGGACAATAGTCGATGGAGGTGCGAGCGTCCCCGCTCGGGCTTCCATGGGCAATTATGGTCGAACCTTCCCTCACCGTCGCCGGAACCGCGAGCCAGAGCAAGGTTGCGCAGGGCGTCACTGCCCCCCTGCAAGGCTCGATCCTCGTCCTCATCCAGTTCGACGTTTGTGAGGAGATCAAGCTCGACCAGTTGCGCCAAATCTTCGGCGCGCGCACCGTGCCGCACCCCAGCATGAAGCATCCCGCGCCGGGATACGTCCGCTACCAGCGGCCACCGGTGGTCGAGCCGATTGAAACCCTGGTTCTGGAAAGCGGCGAGCGCCTGGATGGCAAAATCAAGTATTACGACTACGGCGTGTTGAGCGTCATTTTCGAGCTGCCATTTTCCGGCGACTGGGACACGCTCATCCGCTTAGGCAGCCGCTGGGTCTGGGACGTCGATTTCGCCGGTCACGCTTCCCGCATTGCCCGCCAGAAACTAGAACGCGCCGCTCCCGCGCTGGTCAAGCCCTATCCCGAGTGGCTGAGCGAGGATTACTTCATTTTCCATTTGCGCGAAGTGGAAAGCTGCCCCAGCGCCGCAGAGTTGGCGGCTTCGCACGGCGCACAAATCGCCCAGATCGTCCGTGGCGAGACCGCGCAGCTTTCGGAAGGCGAGCGCAACGAAATCCTGCAGTCGCGCGTTTCGTACTATCCCAATGATCTCGCAGTCATCGGCTGGAACGCGGCCTTCCTTTATGACACGGCGGCGGGTGCCGACACCGCCATTCAGCTCCTGGAGTACGCCAACTCGCAGCTTTTGGAATTCCGCCACTACGACGAGTTGCTGACCCGCGAGCTGGAAAGCGTGTACGCCGCGCTGGACAAGGGCACCGGAATCCTCGCCCGCTGGCGGTTGGCGCGCGAAGCCACCAAGCTCCACACCGTGCTGCTCGACGTGAACGAGCTCACCGAGCACGCCGACAACGCCATCAAGTTCCTCAGCGACATGTTTTCGGCCCGCCTGTACAAGCTGGCTGCCGCCAAGGTCGGCGTCCCCGACTACAAAGATCTGGTCACCCAAAAAGTGCAAACCGCCGAGTCACTTTACCGCTTCATGGTCGATCAGTTCAACCAGAGCCGCGCATTCTTCCTCGAACTGACCGTCGTCGTTATCCTGGTAATCGAGTTAATCTGGCTCTTCCGCGGAAAACCGTTCTAGATAAGTCGTCCCGCCGAGCACACCGAGTTCGCCGAGAGATGAAATTAAGAATTTCTCGGCGATCTCGGCGATCTCGGCAGTGAATTGATACTATGCTCGCAAGGGACATGCGCGGGCTCAAGGGAAAACGCCTTCTCATCACCGGCGGCGCCAGCGGCATCGGCGCAGCTACGGCCGAACGTTTTCTCGACGAAGGCTCCAACGTCGTCGTGCTCGACCGCGATCCCAACGCGCTGGCGACCATCTTCAAAGCCCTGCCAAAGCTGGCGGGAATCGTCGAGGCAGATGTCTCCAACCTGCTGCAGGTCCAGACCGCGTTCGACCAGGCCGTGAGGCTCATGGGCGGCGTGGACGTGCTCATCAACAACGCCGGCATCAGCATCCGTCACAGATTGCTGGCAATCACTCCCGAAGACTGGGACAAAGTCATCGCCGTCAATCTCACTGGCGTCTTCTACGTTGCGCAGACCGCGGCACGCCACATGTGGGAACGCGGCAGCGGCGTCATTCTCCAAACCGCGTCCACCAACGGCATCATGGGATATCCCTATTACGCCGATTACAACGCCACCAAAGCTGGCGTGATCGAACTCACCAGGACTATGGCGCTGGAACTGGCCCCCAAAATTCGCGTCTGCGCCGTCGCTCCCGGATACGTGCTCACCCCCATGCAGCGCGCCGAGTACACCGACGAGATGCTTGACGAGGTAAACGGCAAAATTCCGCTGCGCCGCCACGCCAAGCCGGAAGAGATCGCCGCGCTGTTCGCCTTCCTGGCTTCCGACGACGCCGCCTACATGACCGGCCAGGTCTACACTATCGACGGTGGAGAAACCGCCGGCGGCCTGGCCAGCCGGTGAGATATATGAGTTCCTGGCAGTCATGTGTCACTGGCGCGCTCAAGAATAAGGTTCCATTGATCACCGGCGGCGCGTCCGGCATCGGACGCGCCACCGCGCTCCTGTTTGCCCGCGAAGGCGCTGCTGTCGCCATCACCGATGTGAACGAACCGGCTGGCCATGCGGTCGTCGAAGAGATCACCCGGACTGGCGGTCGTGCCATCTTCGAGCCCGCCGACGTTACTCGTGCCTCCGACTGCAAGCGAGTCGTCGAGCGAACTCTGCGCGAATTCGGAGCTGTCCACATTCTTTTGAATAACGCCGGCATCATCCGGCGCGCCTCCGTGATCGAACTCAGCGAAGAAGACTGGGACCGCGTCATGGCGGTGAATGTGAAAGCCATCTTCCTCATGTGCCGCGAGGTCATCCCCGCGATGCAAAACATCGGCGGTGGCTCGATCATTAACATTTCTTCCGGCTGGGGTCTAGCCGGAGGCGCGCGGGCGGCCGCGTACTGTGCTTCCAAGGGCGCCGTCGTACTGATGACCAAAGCCATGGCCATCGATCACGGCCCGCAGAACATTCGCGTAAACTGCATTTGTCCCGGCGATACCGACACCAACATGCTGCGCAACGAAGCGCAGCAAATCGGTGAAAAGGAAGCTGCATTCCTCGCGGATTCGGCGAAGCGCCCTCTCGGACGAATCGGTAAACCCGAAGAGATCGCGCAGGCTGCGCTGTACCTGGCGAGCGACGCGTCCTCGTTCGTGACTGGGACATCGTTGGTGATCGACGGCGGCGGCTTGGCCAGTTCCGGGTAGCCGAGTATCTTGCCGTCACGGTCTGGAAACTCGCAGTAGTTCGGATCAAATCATGCGCCTCGATAGCAAAGTTGCCCTGATCACTGGAGGAACCTCCGGCATCGGGGAGGCTACTGCCCTCCTCTTTGCGAGAGAAGGCGCCGGCGTGGCGATTACCGGGCGTAATGACGAACGCGGCCGTGCGGTCGTTGATCGTATCGTAAGCACCGGTGGGAAAGGCCTCTTCATCCGCGGCGACGTAAGCAAGTCAAGCGATTGCCGCAGCGCGGTCGAGCAGACCTTGCGTGCTTTCGGCAAGCTCGACATTCTTTTCAACAATGCCGGTGTCTTCTATCCGCGCACCGTGGTCGATTGCACCGAAGAGGAATGGGATCTTCAGTTGGACGCAAACCTGAAAGGAGCATTTCTCATGTCGAAGTTCGCGTTGCCGCACATGATCCGCCAGGGCAGCGGCGTCATCATTAATAACAGTTCCGGGTGGGGCCTGGCCGGGGGCGACTCAGCCGTGGCTTATTGCGCCTCGAAGGGCGGCGTGGTTCTGCTGACCAAGGCGATGGCCATCGACCATGGGCCGCAGGGAATCCGCGTCAACTGCGTCTGTCCCGGCGACGTTGATACGCCGATGCTCCCCCCCGACGCTGAAACACGCGGCATGAAATGGGAAGACTATCTCGCCGGATGCGCCGCCCGTCCGCTGGGTAGAATTGGAACGCCCGGGGAAATCGCAAACGCGGTGCTGTTCCTGGCCTCGGACGATTCCTCATTCATGACCGGCGCGGCGCTGGTGGTGGACGGTGGCGGCATCGCCGATTAGGCGATCTTCAGGGGGTTGCTATAAACCGCGGGCTCTGTCGCGAAGGGCACGACGTAACAAGCCGCGAAAAAACCCTGATTCACAGGTTTGGGAAGGGCACGACTTCAGTCGTGCCGCAAAACAGCATAACCAACTCGAGCTTTGGCCCCTGAGGGAATTCGGTCCGAAAATCATGACTCCAACGGCCTCAACGCGAAATCACGTGCGCTCTCAGCAGTTATTTGAGCGTGCTCAGCAGTCCCTGGTGGAAGGAGTGAATTCGCCTTCCCGTGGCGCCGCCGTGTATCCCGCCGGCCCGATTTTTCTCGAACGCGGAAAAGGCTCACATGTTTGGGACGCCGATGGCAATGAGTACATCGATTTCATGATGTCGTTCGGCGCGTTGATCCACGGCCATGCCCATCCCAAGCTGGTGTCCGTGGTGAACGACGCCATGGCGCAAGGTTCGCATTTCGCGGCGGCCACCTTCGCCGAAATCGACGCCGCCGAGCGTTTCCGTTCCATGGTGCCATCCGCAGAAGTGGTCCGCTTTGCCAACTCCGGCAGCGAAGCCACCATGCTGGCGCTGCGTTTGGCTCGCGCCCACACCGGCCGGAACAAATTCCTGAAGTTCGAGGGCCACTACCACGGCTGGTACGACCCCTATCTGTTGAATGCCCATAGCCACCCGCCCGAGCGACTGGGCAGCCCGGAAAATCCCGCAAGAATCCCCGATTCACTGGGCATTCCTTCCGCCACGTTCGATGATGTCGTGCTCGTGCCCTGGAATGATGTTGCCGCACTGGAGCGTGCAATGCGTAAGCACGGCCACGAACTGGCAGCAGTTATCACCGAGCCCATCATGGCCAACATGGGCTGCATCCTGCCACGAGATGGATATCTGCAGAAACTGCGCGATCTCACCCGCGAACACGGCGTGCTCCTCATTCTCGATGAAGTGGTTACGGGCTTTCGCTACGCGCCGGGCGGCTGTCAGCAGTATTACGGGATTCAGCCGGACCTAAGCACTTTTGGCAAGGCGCTGGGCGCGGGTTTTCCTGTGGGCGCGGTTGCCGGTCCCCGCGCCATCCTGGATCGCATGCGCTGGGGAGGCAACATGGTCCTGCACTACGGCACGTTTAACGGACACCGGCTCACCATGAAGGTGATCGCCGCGAACCTCGATCTGCTGTCCGCTGAGGGCGCCCACCGCAAGCTGCACGCCATTGGCGATGCCGCCATCGCTGGCCTGCGCGATGTTTTCAAACGCCAAGGCGTGCCAGCCATCGTGCAGGGCTTCGGCCCGATGTTTCAGATCTACTTCACCGAACGCGAAGCGATTCACGATTATCGCGAGTACTGTGCCTACGTCGACATCGCGCGCTATTCGCAATTCGTTCACCGGCTGATCGAGAACGGAATTTACATGACTCCCTCCAATGGCTTGCATTGGATCATCTCGACCGCTCACACCGAAGACGATGTTGCAGCCTTGCTCGAGGCGGCCGGCCAGGCCTGCGCGGATCTGTCATGAACGCCACTGTCTTTCTTGGCGGAGGCCGCATCACCAGCGCGTTGCTGGCCGGGTTACGACTGGCCGAATCCGACCGGCCGATCATCGTGCATGACCGCAATCCCCAGAAACTTCTCGATCTCCGGAAAAATTACGGTGTGACAGTCGAGAGAAACCTGAAGCAGGCTGTCGCGAAGGCAAAGCTGCTGATGATCGCCGTACGGCCAAGCTCGGTTAGCGGACTGCTCCGGGACATCGGTCCGCTGGACCGTCCGCTGGCAGCGGCCAGTCTGGCGGCGGGGGTCCCGCTCGCAAACTTGCGAGCCGGTTTGCCCCCTCCCGTGAGTTGGGCAAGAGCGATGCCCAGCCCCGTATGCCGCAATCGCCGGGGACTTACCGCGCTGGTCTTCGACCGGAATTTTCCCGCCGTCAGCCGGCGCGAGATGATTGCGCTTTTCTCAGGAGTTGGAACGGTTCTGGAGATCCCCGAGTCCAAGTTCGACGCGTTTACCGTGACCTACTCATCCAGCCACGGATATCACGCACTCTCCGTTCTCGCGGCCGTCGGCCCAGAAACTCGGCTTGGACCGCAAGACCGCGCTCACCGCGGCGGCACACGCCTTGGCCGACGGAATCATCGCGTGGCGTGAGGGTGAAGTTTCGCTCGATGCCTTGCTCCACGAGGCCGCCACGCCCGGCGGAACCGCCGCCGCCGTGATGGAAGCCATGGATCGAGCCGGTTTCAGGCGAGCCATCGAAAAGGGCCTGGCAGCCGGTCTGAGGCGGACGCGCAAGAATGCAAAACTCGACTAAGTTGCTGATGTACGCGCGGCCGTCCACGCCGGTGCGGCGCTCTTTAGTGGAGTTTCCTTCGACGCGAGCCGGCCAGCCTGCCAGCCAGCCGCCACACCCGCACCATTCGGTAGAGCGGAAACATTAGCTCGGGTAACTTTACGGACTGCCACTCGCCAATTCCCGGGGTACAAGCCAGCCGCCACAAAAACCGTACCCGATCCCACCAGTGCTCTCGCAGTTGCATCTCCCAACGGAAGTAAGCGAGCGACTCCGTGTTATCACAGACGCCCTTCCGAACTCTGTTCACAACTTCATCAGCGAGAAGCGCGCTGGCTCGATCCTCCTCCATGACTTGCCCGATCATCGCTGGCCGCCCGCTCTTGAAAAGCCGCTCCGCCACCCCGAAGTTCAGCGCCACGATGCGCAAAATTCCCAGGCGCTCTGCTTCGCTCCGAATCAAACTCCAATCGAGATCGACCGTTTTGGTGAGTTGGGTGAGATCGCGCAGCCACGAAAGCTGACCCCACGCATGTTTGGCCGCATGAACGCACAGCGCCAGCACCAAGTCTTCAGGAGCGAGTGCCCGGCAAGCCACCTCTCCAACCTTGATTTCCCCCGATCGCGCGAACATTCCCGGCAGATCAAAATCGATGGAATAGAACCGCGGAAGAATCCCCCACTGCATTTCCAGCAGATTCCGCCCATTGGCGGAATGAAAGACGTGTTCGTAGCCTGACTCGACGTAAGCGCGTTCCTGGGCCGCACTGAGGTTCCTGCCGCATTGATAGCCCAAACCGGCGAGAGCAGTCTTGGCCCTGCCAACGTCGGCCGGGTGTATCAGTAAGTCCAGATCACGAAACTGCCGCTGGGTTACATCCCCATACAGCATGAAAGCCAGCGCCGGTCCCTTATGGGCAACAGCTTCGACTCCAGCGGAGTGCAAACCATCGAGGATCCGCCCCAGTTCCCGTGTAAACCACAAGGTCCGTCGCGCGTTCTGTTCGTAGCACAGCCGCAACCCGGCAAACTGCTGCGCCGTGACGCAATCCGTGCGTTCGGAAACTCGTGCCCACAGGCAGGGGATTACTCCGTGGTGTTCGGCCAGATCCAGCAGCCGTTCCCAGCGAATCGGCGACGAAAGAAGCTCCCATAGATTCTGCTGGGCCGCCGCGTTCCAAGAGGCTGAGCAACAGGCCACCAGCAGTTCAAATTCCGCGTCCGAACTACCAATTCGCGGGGCGGTAGACTCCCGTACCGGGGGGGGATTCAATCGCGGCTCAGCGGCTGCCGACATTTTCAGAGTCTGAACTCGTTCGCGATGAACAAAAGCAGTCAGGAGGACAACCCGTCTGCCGACCCTATAATAAGGCTGCGTTGCCCGATGATTTCTGACAATCTGACGAGGCATGCGATTTCCTGTTGATTAAAGATGGACAGCATTCTCCTGGAGTCCGTCAGCAAAACCTTCCGGCATCGCCCGGCTCTGTTCAATTGGCTGGGCAAGGAGCAGAGCGGAGAAACCCGCGCTCTCGATGCTGTTTCCCTCAGCGTGGCCACGGGAAGTGTGCTGGCGCTTCTGGGTCCGAACGGTAGTGGCAAGACGACCCTCCTGAAACTGATTTCGACCATGTTCCTGCCGGATGCGGGCCGAGTCCTGGTGAAGGGCCAGGACACCCGTCTTGCCGGGCACTTGGTCCGTAAACAAGTTGGCTTCGTGATCGCCACCGAGCGCTCGTTCTTCCCCCGCTTGTCGGCCCGCGAGAATCTCGATTTCTTTGCCGCGCTCGACGATGTTCCCCGACCGTCCCGGGCAAGCCGAATCCGCCTGCTCCTGGAGCAGGTTGGGCTCGCGGATCAGGCAAACACTCTGGCCATGAAATTCTCCACCGGCATGTACCAGAGGCTGGGCGTGGCGCGGGCGCTGTTGAAGCGGCCTTCCATCGTTCTCCTCGACGAACCCACTCGGAGCCTGGATCCCGAATCGACCGAGGACTTCTGGGATGCCATGAGAAAGCTCCGGGATACGGGCGCGACATTGATCGTCGCCACCCACAACCTCGAAGAGGCCTCCGTGCTCGGGGATTCTCTCGCTGTGCTGCAAAGGGGGCAATTGGCATACCACGAAAGCAAGGGTGGCAAGGATATTCGCCAACTTCGTTCCATGTACCTCGACATCACTGCGCAAGCCAATCAACTCGCCACAGCCGCGGGAGCCTGGCAATGAGCATTGCCCACACCGCGGGCAAGTTCCTCGCGATCCTGCGCCGGGATCTGCTCACCGCCGTCCGCTACCGGACGGGTTTTGCAATAACGGCGGCCGGCACACTCATCGAGCTAGCTGCGTTCTACTACCTCGCGCGCGCCATCGGCCCCGGCTTCCGTCCGGAAGGAGTGGCGTACTTTCCCTTCTTGCTTGTCGGCACCGGCCTGTACACGTTTTTAATCCTGGGAATGGGCGCGTTCGTCCGCGTGGTGCAGGACGCCCAGCAAAGCGGCACGATCGAGGTCTTGATGACCTGCTCCACTCCCGCCCCGACGGTGGTGATGCTCAGCGCCGCGTCCGTCCTCGCCGGAAACCTCATCCAACTTTTCTTTTACATCGGCGTCGGGCTGTTTCTCTTTGGCGTTCCCCTGCAAGGTGCCAGCCTGCCCGGATCTCTGATCGTCTTCGCGCTTTCTGTGGTGATTGTGATCGCTCTGGGAATGCTGGCGGCAGCCCTGCAGGTCGCCATCCAGAAAGGTTCGGCCGTGTTGTGGCTGTTCGGCTCGGGCGCGTGGTTCTTGACCGGAACCCTGTTTCCCGTGGCGACGTTGCCCAAGCCACTGCAGTTCGTTTCGGCCGCGATTCCGCTGACTCACTCACTCCGCGCCATGCGGATGGCGCTGTTGCAAGGCGCCAGCCTCTCCGCGCTGGCTCCCGAGATCAGCTTCCTGGCCCTCTTTTCATTGATGTTGCTGCCGGTCGGGCTTCTGGCCTTCTCTGTCTGCCTGCAAACGGCTCGCCGCCAGGGCACGCTGTCCTTTTTCTGAAGCGCTCGCGCGTTGTCTCGCCGCCCGGGAGTGTCCTGACCTCCCTCCTCTGGTCCGGCCGAGGCCGCCTTCGGCTCTCCATCCGTCGGCCATTACCTTAGTTTTCCTCTGGCCTCGACTATCATGGGTTCGACATGGCTGCCCGCCGTAGAATCCCAATACAGGTATGCCAGCGACCAAGGATTACACGCCAACGCGCCGCAGCACGCGAGTTCGTGCCCAGATTCCCATCCGGGTAAGCAGCCTGGACGCGCCGCCCCATTTTTCAGAGCACTGCCACACCCTGGTCGTCAACCCCCAGGGCTGCGGGGTGCGCCTCCGCAGAGCCCTGGAGCCCGGATATCGGGTCGCACTGGACGAACTCCCTGGGAGAATGGGTACCACCGCAACCGTGGTTAGTTGTGTTCCAGTGGGAACGGACGGAAAGTTCTTCCTGATCGGGTTGGCCCTGGACCAACCCGGCAACGTCTGGTCCATTCACCCCGCTCCCGCCGATTGGGGCGCTGCGCAACCCGTCGCCGCGGGGAGTTCACCTGCCAAAGGTGCACAGTGGCCCTATTCCATCTTTTCAGACAAAGGCGAGGCCCATCCCGGACGGAAGTAGCTCTGCCCGCGAGGATTCTCCCCAACCTGGCCTGGCTGGGATCGCCTCTTCCCGGGAAGGCGCTTCAGCGCTTCAGTAACTTCTCAAGGTAGTTGTTCTCGTCGAGACTGATCTTGCTCTGAACATAGTCCAGAATGCGGTGCATCTTCTCTTTGCCTTCGCGGCCCGCCTCCGTGTACTGGATGGCGATGCCCAGTCCAGGGGCGATCCGGGCAACCGTCCCTTCCACCTGCAGGTCTTCGTCGGCTGCAAACACGATCCTCAGCTTTGATCCCGGGTCCAGAATCACACTGGTTTCCACGTAGCAGCCGGCCAGACTGACATTGGTGACATGGCCGAAGATGGAGCCTTCTCCCACTTCCGGAATCAGTTCGATGGTCAGACGGCAATTGTGGCGAGCGTGCAAGCGCCGGTTTTTTCGCGAAGGTTGCTGCTGCTTTTCCAAGTACATTCGGCGGTCGGCCTCCGCCAGCAATTCTTCTGCGTCTTTGCCATCGTCCGGATAGACTGCCTGGCCGACACTCAGAGAGAGAATATCCTCCGCGCAAACATCCATTCCCGCCTGTCTTGCCAACTGCCGCAGTTGTTCGGCTCTCTTGCTGGCGGCGTCCGCCGGCAGGCCGGGAGCGACCATGACGAATTCGTCTCCCCCCATGCGGGCCACATAGTCGTACTCGCGGCAGCTGTCTTTGAGTGCAACCGCAAACAGCCGCAGCACGTGATTGCCTTCCAGATGGCCAAAACGATCGTTGACCTGCTTGAAGCCATCCATGTCGCACACCATGACCGTCAATGAGGTCTTGTCGCGCTTGCAGCGGGCCAGTTCGCGGTCCAACTGCAGGAACAGAGAACGCGCATTGGGCAGGCCGGTCAAGTAATCCGTGGTGGCCGAGCTTTCCGCCTGCTGATACTTGAGTGCGTTTTCGACCGATAGCGCCATTTTGGAGCTGATCGCCAGAAGGATACGCAGATGGTCGGATGTGAACGCGTCCCGCTCCCCGCGATACACCGCCAGCACCCCAATCACTCCCCCCACTCCTTCCAGTGGAACCGCCAATGCCGAACCCAAAGTGCTGAACTTCGAGGGATCGTTGAGGTATCCCGGTTCCACCGAAGGATTGCCATTGATGATCGGTTTCTTGTTCTGTGCCACCCACCCCGAAAGGCCCTGTCCGATGGGGATGCGCAGCGAGGAGAAAAGCCGGAAGTTGTCGCCATTCACGTACTCTGGAATTAACTCCTCATTGCGCCGGATGTAGATCGCGATCGCATCGTACGGCACCAGTGGTTTCAGCTTCACCGAAAAGACCGACAGCGTTTCCCCCAAGCTCAACGAAGCGCCCAGTTCCTGGCTGAGTTCAAACAGAGTCTGCGCCTCCTGCCGGGCGGCGGCAATGGAGGACAGGAACGTATTTTCCCGGCCTGGTGACTCCTTTGCCGTGATCTC
Organism: uncultured Acidobacteriota bacterium; assembly: GCA_963715675.1. Classification (GTDB taxonomy): domain Bacteria; phylum Acidobacteriota; class Terriglobia; order Terriglobales; family Acidobacteriaceae; genus DASVWZ01. Next base: position 3,133,528 of record OY970265.1, on the reverse strand, counting down.
CTCGAATCCCGCCGCGGGAGCCAGCCCACGCTCAATCTTCACGTCCGTCGAAAGCTGCAGCGCCTCTTCGCGCAGACACTTGGCTACGGCGAGTTTCTCAAGACGCAGGTAATTCTTCTTCAGGATTTCCACGATTCGCGGGTCAAAAGACTTTCCCGCCTCGTCCGATAAACGCTGCATGACTTCATCCAGAGGAAGCGCCCGCCGGTACTGGCGGTCGGAAGCCAAGGCGTCGAGGAAATCGACGGCGGAAAGAATGCGCGCCCCCACCGGGATCTCCTCGCCTTTCAGTCCCAGGGGGTAACCACTGCCGTCCCATTTCTCGTGATGAGCGCGCACGATGGGCACGACCGGATAAGGAAACCGTACCCGTTGCAGGATCTCCGCTCCTACCACCGGATGAATCTTCATCTTTTCGAATTCTTCGGGAGTCAAACGGCCTGGCTTGGAGATGATGTGTTCCGGCACCGCCAGCTTGCCGATGTCGTGCAGGAGTGCGGCCGCATGCAAAGCTTCCAGGTCGGAGTCGCTGATGGCCATCTCCTTCGCCACCTCCACCGCGTACACCCGCACCCTCTGCAGGTGGTCATGCGTGGTCTGGTCCTTGGCTTCAATCGCCAGCGCCAGGGCCTCGATGGTTCGAAGATGCAGCGTGGCCATCTCCTCGACGTGGCGCTTCTCATCCTCCAGCTTGCCCAGGTATAAACGGTAGGAGCGGTAGAACAGGTACACCACCGGAATCATCAACAGCGAGGTTTCCCAGTAGAAAGTACGGTTGAACCATCCGATCATGCCCGCAATTCCGGCGCCTACCAGGTAATAGGGGAACGACCACAGGTAGCACTCGGTGAACAGCTTCTTGATCGGCTTTCGCTCGGTCAGCGAGATTACCGCCGCGATGGATCCCGTGTTCGCGGCGAAGTAGGTTGCCGCCGCCACCCCGAGCAACAGCGGTCGGCTGGTCACCATCAGGTTCAGCAGTGCGTTGTGATAAACGTAGTACGCCAGTGCGGTGGAAAAAGCGCCCGAACATACGTTGAACGAAACCTGTATGGCGTGAGGCCGCTCGGGATACAAACTCTGGACCAGAATGGAAATCGCGCCTAGGATCAGCGTTTCAGAAAAACTCAGTTCCACAATGCCCAGCAGTATGAACAGGAAATTGACCGACATGGTGCCGGTAATCCCCGGCAGAACAACCTTCAGGCGCGACGCAATAATTGCAATTCCGAGATAGCAGATGAACTCTGCGATGTTCTGACTGGTCGGATGGATAGCGCCATACAGCAGCACCGCCGTCCCCGACACAACGACCAGGCTGATAAAGACCTTGGAACCGAAGTTCAGGCTTTGCCAAGACTGAGAACCTTGCGTCATCGGCTCACTCGCACCTATCCGTAGTGCTGAATTTCACCGTCCCCATTCTGTAACCAATATCAGCTAATCTCTCTATTCACAATCGTTTACGGGAGTTCTTGGGAAACTTCGGTAACGGCCACAACCATCTCGATAGTAAGGGCTTAGGGGGGTGAAAGCGGCCACTGGAAGCCGTCAAAGAGTGGGGAATTTGGGCTCGTAGACAGCCCTTGGGACCACGCGCCCATGCCGCAGCCGGTGAACTGGCCGGGCAGGGTGTTAAGTGCCTGCCGCAGAGGCGATTAGCTAGTTAGCTAGATCGTGATCTTGCCCATCTTGGCGCGCAGGACGTGCGGATGAGGCGGCAGGCGCTCCAGACATTGGGAAACGTCAGAAAACAGAAGACTTGGCGCTCCTGTTTGCGGGTGCGGCCCCGCCGCCCGCGTTCACGATTGTCAATTGCTGCGACAAATTGGGCTTGGAGATGTGCTTTGACTTGGTTCTACAAAAAAAAATGGGGACGGCACAGAAGTGCCATCCCCTGCGGAGGGTCAGATAACTAACCGCCGCCATTGGGACCATTGTGGCAGTCGTAGCAGTTGAATTGATGCCCGGCCGGGAAGTTCTTCTTCGTGCCGTCATCCAAGGTGAACCTCCGCTTCACCTTGGCCACAGAGAGGAACGAGCCTTTGTAATTCTTGCCGTGACAGTAAGCGCAAGCTTGGTGACCGTGTTGGTCTACGTAGTCGGGATGGGCGCTCACCCAGGCTTGGCCGACGGTGTGAATGGTGTGCGGCCCGGTCAATCCGGTGGTGTTCCCGCCGTTGGTGTGGCACACCGTGCACTCGGTGATCTTGTAGGGATAGCCTTGGAGTGCCTTGGGATACACGTTGTCGTTGGCTTGCAGCGTCTTGAACTCGGCATGCGGTGAACCGTGGCAGCCGGAGCAGAACACAGAGCCATGCCCCGTGCTATAGCGGTAAAGGTCCGCACCCTGAACCGGCACGTTCGGGTTGGTGGCGAAAGTCTTATCTTTGGTCTGGCGCCACTGCCCATTGCTGGTGAAGGTGGTCTTGTATCGCAGGCTGTTGTTGTGACACATCTGGCAAGCGGGTTCGATGAGCCACCCCGTGCGCTTCGGATCGCCTACGTGGCTGACATTACCGTGGCAATTGAAGCAATTGACCTTGCTCATTTCGCCGCGTTTGCAAAGCGTCTTGGGGCCGGGGTGGCAAACGTAGCAGGTGGTAAGGTCCGTCTTGCCCTTGTCCAGAGTAGTGTTGCTGGGATAGTTGGCCTGCGGCCCGTGCAGGGTATGCATGTCCGTGGTAAGCGGGTTGATTCCGGAGAGGCCCGCCAACCCAAGGGCATTGTCGCTGTGACACGAGGCGCAAAGCACGGGCGTACCATCGACCGCTGTCTTGTAGAGGCTTGATTCATACGTCCAGCCCAGTTTCTGCAACTGGCCGAGGTACCCGGAGATGTCCCATCTATCATCGTGCTTGAGCAGGATGTTCAATTTCATGTCCTTGTTAGGATCGGAATTGTTCACCCAGCCCGATTTCGGCATCGCCGCTGGATCGCTGTTCGAGGCATGGCAATTTGCACAACTCATCTCGTCGCTGACCGAGAGCACGATCTTGGCGGTGGCTAGAACCTTGCCCGCGGTGTCCTTCGCAACCAGCTGGGCCATGGGGTACGGGTTGAAGTTGCCCTGGTCGTCATAGGGAATCGTGGGAATGCCCACGCCCTCCCAGTAGCCCAGCTTTGCGTTGTAACTCATCTGCTCCGGCGTCGTGCTCTGAGTCTTGTAGCCGGCCAGGCCGGTCTCCGGGGGAGGATTCTGCTGGAAGAGCAGCTGCACGTAGGTCCAGAAGTTCGTCTTGCTGGCGCTGTAACTGTTGAACGATCCCTTGGTGTCCTTGGTTGCCTGGTAAGTGATGGTGACGCCGCTGTTGATCAGCGTAGGCGGTTCCCCTTTTTTCACCAGTTGTGCGTGAATGATGTTGTAGGGTGGCAAAACGGAGAAGATGGAATAGTCTTTTCCGTCGATGCAATGCATCCCCAGTTCGCTCCACGCCATTAACGAATACTGCGAGGCGCCCGCGGGGACACCCGTCTGGGTTTGTGAATTCGGTTGGGTGGGCGCCCCAGACGGCGGGCGGGTACTGTTTCCCGCGCCGCTCGAGAAAGCGCACAAGGCGAATACCGCAACAATACACAGCGCACGTTTCATAACTAGGGTCTCCCTGTCGACCACATCTTCCTTTTCGATTGGTGGCGATCGTCGGCGCGCAGCGGGCCTGGACGACCCCGCCTAATAACACTTGCAAAAATTCGAGGAATGTTACTGGGAAGGGGAGTGTCATGGCTGTGATCTGGATCACTGATCAAAGTGACAAGATCCGCCAAATGCCGCGCTGGAAGCCGGTTTTCGTTCAATAATTTGAACAGCCCTCCATTTTTCGATGGTGGCCCTTCCGCCATCGCCGTGCTGCAGATTGCTGCACCACGGCGGTTTCCGCTACAGTGGAATCGTCTCCACTCCGCTCACGGGCCCGTAGCTCAACGGTTAGAGCAGCAGACTCATAATCTGTTGGTTCTAGGTTCAAATCCTAGCGGGCCCACCACACCCTGAGGCACCTACAGCGCATTAGTCTGGCCTCCCGCATCTGCTCCCCATTCCTGCGCGCTGCAGAAATCTCATGGCCGGCATCGCTGTGTTTGCTCTCAACAGCAGCGGTCAATGGGGCGGCGAAATGAACCTGATTCCGGTTGGCCGCACCATCCTCCAATCTGCCGTTTCCATGAACTTTCCGTGAACAGAAAACACAAGGCTCTCCGCCAAAGATTCCCGTCTCAAATGTCGTTCGCAAAGCGATTTCGGCATAGAATGATTGGGTTCAGCCCAACATCACATTGCGGGAGCAATCGTGTCGGCGCAAAACTGGGTCGGCGCTGGCCGGGGTCATTGGCTCGATCACGGCCCGTCGCTGCGAAGAGCGTGTGCTCGTTCGCTCGCGCTTGCCGCATGGATGTACCTTCAAGAGTTAGATTATGACGTTGGAAGAAGGTAACTTCCTGCTGAAAACTTGTTGTCAGCTCTCCATATTCGAAGTCAGTACCCAAATCATGGCCCAGGGAAGTCCATGGCCAACGCACTCCATCAGATTTGTTCAAGACGAATCGCTTAAGGGAGAACTACATGCCTCGTCGATGGTTGCAGTTCGCTTCCGTCCTGATACTCTTCGTTGCTTCGCCACTCTACGCCAGCGGTCCCACCGGCACCATCACCGGCACAGTAACGGACCCCTCCGGCGCCGTCGTCCCCAAGGCGCGTGTGCTTGTGCGCAACGAGGGGACCAATGCCACTCGCGACGCCGAAACCAATGAAGACGGCGACTACACCGTCGCGCTCCTGCCCCCGGGCCGCTATCACGTTTCCGTCGAGAGCGCGGGTTTCCGCAGAAGCGTTTTTCACGGCGTCAGCCTGGATGTGGATCAGACGGTGCGGCTCGATTTCGCTCTTCGGGTTGGAGCCACCAGCGAGGAAGTGATCGTCACCGATACTCCTCCCATCGTGCAGACCGATACCTCCACCCTCGGCCAGGTGGTCAACAATCGCCTCGTTCAGGAACTGCCGCTCAACCAGCGCAACTTTCTGTCCTTTGCCCTCCTGGTGCCGGGAAGTCAGTTGCCCGCCGAGGGCTCCCAAAACTCCACGCAAGGCGGTGCCATCAGCGTCAACGGCGCCCGGGAACAGTCGAACAACTTCTTGCTGGATGGAGTTGACAACAACGATCCCTACATCAACCAGTATGTCGCTCTGCCGTCCATCGATGCCATTCAGGAATTCAAGGTGCAATCCAGCGATTACTCGGCCGAGTACGGCCACGCCGGCGGCGCCCAGATCAATGTTATTTTGAAGAGCGGTACCAACCGGTTCCACGGCAGCCTGTTCGAGTTCTTCCGCAACCGCAACATGGACGCCAAGAACTATTTCGATCTTCCCGGCTGCACTCCCGGTTCCGTGCCCGGCACGTGCGGCGATATTCCGCGCTTTGATCGCAACCAGTTCGGCGGAACGCTGGGTGGACCCCTTCGTAAGGACAAGACCTTTTTCTTTCTGGCTTATGAGGGACTGCGTTTGCGGCAGGCGACGACCCGCGAAGCTACCGTGCCCACCATGGCCCAATGGCAAGCTGCCGAAGGCTTGACCCAACTAACCATGTTGTGCCCCGGCCTGCCGTCCTGCCAGATCGGACAGAATGTCTTTCATCTCTATCCCTCCGGCAACGTTGGCTCGGATCTGGCAAACTCGAATGTCTTTCTTTCCTCTCCGGTCATCCGCGGCACCGAAAACTTGGTCTCGGTTAAGGTGGACGAGCACGCCACCCGTGGCGATACGGTGTCCCTCCACTACTCGCTGGCGGATGACAACGGGTTCAGCCCCTTCGACCCCGTCAATGCCTTCACCGCCTTGCCCGGTTACGGCAGCTTCACCTCGACTCACGGCCAGAACGCCGGACTCGATTGGACCCGCGTTTTTCGTTCCACCGTGGTCAACGAATTACGCCTTGGCTTCATCCGCATGCGAGCCACCGTGCTGCAGCAGAATCATGGCGAGAACATCAGCGCACAGTTGGGCTTTCCTGACGTGCTCACCAACCCGGTGGACCTGGGCGCTCCCAACATTAACCTGCTTGACTTCGACGGCATCGGCGAGCCCGTCAACTATCCTCAAGACCGTCACGACACCACGCTGCAGATCTCCGATAACGTGGCTTGGACGGTTGGCCGCAACCAGTTCAAGATCGGGACGGATATCCGCCGCGTTCGCATCGACGACTACCTCGATTTCCTGGCGCGCGGCGACTGGTTCTTTCTGGGGCAGACCATGGCCGGCATCCTGGGGATGCCCTCATGCTCCGGGACGAACGGAGCCCCCGACGCTGCGACCTGTTCTCTCGCCCAGGTGCTTGCTGGCGTCCCCGACTACGCTCTCGCGGTGAGCGGCAACACTTACAACAGCTTGCGTAGCCATGGCGTGAGTGCTTACGTTCAGGACGACATCCACGTAATCCCGCGCTTTTTGCTCAACGTAGGTTTGCGCTATGAATTCAACAGCCCGCCGGTCGAGGCCGAGAATCGCTTCAGCGTGCCCGACCTCATTCCCTCCGCCTCCCCCCAGTTCACCGTGGCCGGGACCCATGGCATCCCTCGGGCTACCTACAACCCTACCTACCGGGATATCGCCCCGCGGATTGGAATCGCCTGGCGGCCGTTGAAGTCAGAGCGCTGGGTCGTCCGCTCCGCTTACGGCATCTTCTACGACGTCCCCATTTCCAACATCAACATTCTTCCTCGTATCAATTCGCCGTTCTACAACCTCGCCGCGTATTTCCAACCCAATTGCCCGGGTGGCTTATGCACCGTGCAGGACATCCTCAGTCAGACCGGTCAGCAGGCCGGCGTAGTCCAGGGCAACATGATTTCCCCCAATTTCCGCGACGGATACATGCAGCAGTGGAACGCCGACTTGCAGTATGAGGTTGGAGCCAATTGGATGATCGACTTGGCCTATGTCGGTTCCAAGGGCAGCCAGTTGGCCAACGTGATCGATCGGAACCAGGCAAACCCCTTCACCGGCTCGCCCTTTCCCCAGTTTTCCTCGGTCCTGTTCGTGGAATCGAACGCCAGCAGTTCCTACCAGTCCCTGCAGTTCCGCTCGGAGCGGCGTCTAAGCCGCGGTGTGGCCTTTCTGGCTTCCTACACCTACTCCAAGTCCATGGATGACATTTCCTCGATCTTCGGAGGAAGCGTGGGCTCCGGCTTGCCGCAGAACTCCCAGAATCTTCGCGGCGACCGCGGCCTTTCCGACTTCAATGCGACGCACCGGCTGTCCCTGAGTTTCCTCTACGACCTGCCGCTTCACCGCATGTGGGCCCAGGGTCCGAACTGGAGCCGGAAATTGCTGGAGAACTGGCAGGCGGGCGGAATCCTCACGGCGCAGTCCGGCTCTCCCTTTACCGTGGTCCTCGCGGGCTCACCCGCTGCTTCCGCCGCGGCGTTCGGCAACCCGCAGCGGCCCAACTTTGTCGGAGACCCATTCAAAGGTGGAACCGTCGCGGCCAACCCGACTTGCCAGGCCCCCGCCCAGGTCGGAACCCCACAAAACTGGTTTAACCAGTGTGCCTTCGCCCAGCCTGCCGCGGAACCTTTCGGTCCGGCATTTGGCACCGAGGGACGAAACATCCTCACTGGCCCCGCCTACACGAATCTCGATTTCTCCTTTGCCAAGAGTTTTCCGCTGCGCAACGAAAGCCATCGCTTGCAGCTTCGCGGGGAGTTCTTCAATTTACTGAACCATCCTAACTTCGACATCCCGAATCACACGTTTAACCTGGCGGCCTGTTCGCTGAACAGTGCCCTCCTTTGCCCAGCAGGGAATTACGGCTCCATTCTCTCTGCGAATGCCTACGGCAACAAACCGCCGCGACAGATTCAGGTGAGTGTCAAATACCTGTTTTGATATGAGATGATTCGCGATCGATGAGCTTGACTGCTTTCACTGGCGCAAGGCAATTAGGATTGTTGCCTCGACTCCTGCAGCGCCGGACAGTCGTGGATCGCTTCAGCGGCGCGCACTGCCGCCCAACGCCCCCGCGCCATCCTTAGCGGGGCAGTCGCCTTCCGGGGTTACTTCTTGATCGGCTCATGGCCTACCGCTTGAAATATGTCCAGGCGGCAAACGCCAACAAGACAATCGTGAGGATCCAGAGGGCCGAATTGCTCATTCCTGTTTTCTTAGCCATGAACCGCATTTTAAGCTGAGATCGCGTCTGTACGGGGCCGTCAGTGTCGTGGCCGGTATCACTGACGTAACTAGCCGTGGCTCTCTGGATCCACCGGCTGGATGGCTGCGGTTGGTCTCGAAACCTGCTTTCGGACACTTACGCGTGTCAAAGCACTTAAGCCTAACGAACAAAAGCGATAGAAACGATCAAAGCCACGCCGCGCAACCCATATCCACAGCTACATGCGGTGCCATGGCGAAGGGCTGGGTCCCAATTTACGACTCCATCCCGTGTTCATCTACGCTCCTGCTGGCGGCTGCTCCCGCAAGTGCCCATTCTCGCCGTGGGTCGTTCATGTCAAGCCTCACCACGCCAAACTCAAACTCCTGGATGAGGCGCCTGTACTGCTCATCTTGCTCCGGAGTTCTATGCGCACACCAGGGATGGATGTAATAGACCTGTTTGATCTTCGCTTGCAGCATTTCCTTCAGACAGCCGAAGCAGGGTTGCGTCGTGGAATATAAAGTCGCACCCTGCACGCTGATCCCGAAGCGGGCCGCCGACAGGATTGCATTCTGTTCCGCGTGAACGCAGATACAAAGGTCGTAGGCTGACCCAGACTGGTAAGTCTTCCCGCGATTCTCGCAGCGTACGCACCCCCCATCGGAGCAATTCACCATCTTCTCCGGTGTACCGTTGTACCCGGTAGAAACGATGCGCGCTTCGACTGCGATAACCGCGCCAACCTTTTGCCCCTTGCAGTTCGCCCGCTCACGCACCGCCAGCGCAATGCCCATTAGGTAATGGTGGCGGTCCGGACGATCTGCTATCTCGGCCATGTCGTTTCAAATTTTGGTGGCGGCGGTAGGACTCGAACCTACGACCTACGGATTATGAGACCGTCGCTCTAACCACCTGAGCTACACCGCCACGGTGAGGTCATTCCATGTTAGCACGGCAGTTTAGGGATTCCCGAAGGCCCGAGTCCCGCGTCAAGCCGAACTGGGAGGATCTGGCAGCACGCTACCGCGCGGAGTATCCCCGCTCACGAGAGGTTTGTTTCCTCATCAAGGGTGCGGAGAAGCTGCCCGATTTGTTGCTGTATCTTGTCAAAGAAAGTAGCCATCTCGTCCAGCGCCGCGCGGCCCAGTTCCGGGCTTCCACTTACCGCTTCTCCAGCCGAACAATCTCTGAACGAGGAAACCAGGTTACGCAGTTCGTCATCGCGAACTCGCACGCCAAGCATACCCGTGCGCCCCATAGCGATCATGTGTGCTTGGTCCAGTTCTTCGGTGTACTTTGTTTTGTGCCATTCACCTGTCCTCCGGTACTCCATCTCATCGTGATGGTGTGCGGCTCCAGTTGCGCGCATCAGGTCCATCACAGCTTCCTGCAATGCGAGAAGAGTCTCTCGCTGGAAATTCCTGCGCTGTTCCGCAAGCTGATCGCGTCGAGTTTCCCGCCGACTCTCGCGATCGCGCTTCAGTTCGTGCCGACGCCGAAGCGACTCAAGTAAAGCGTTCAGGGCGAACCCAAGAAGAAGGGTAACTACCGGGAACCAACCCGCAGTCAGGCTGGAGGCTTCACTTGGTGCGTCCATGGTGACAGTATAGGACACACGCGTGTTATGATCCGGCCTGATGCGTGCCTACAAGTTCCTAGATAAACAATTCGGTCTCAAGAGTCTTTACGAAAGACGATTGAAGCAATCGCGGATTCATGGACTCAACGATCCATTCGAGTTGACTCCCTACGACCTCACGGACCCGCAGCTCCGACAAGCGTTTCTCAAGACGCGTGACGACATGAAAGAAAGAGGCATGTTATGTTTCAGCGCTGAATGGTCCGATCCGGTCATCTGGGCACACTACAGCGACAAGCATCGGGGGCTATGACTAGGAGCTTGTTGAAAATTTCCTTCACGCAGCGTGTGGATCATTCTAAGAAGCGCACGCTCAGACTGATTCTTGTTGTTGCTGCTTCCGATCTGCCCCCGAGGCTCGTCTGGCAACCGAAGGTCGGGTCCCTTGCTTCTTCATGCGCTCTGCGCCCGCAGTTTCGGAATACGGATCAGATTGAAGGCCGCGCAGCTAAACACGAACAACCAATCCACCTTCGCCAGTCCGCGGAGTTTCACCTTCTTCAGGGGGCCAATCTGCTTCAGCCATCCGAACGGTTTCTCCACCAACCAGCGTTTGCTTAAACTGATCGCGTATCCCGGATGCCGGCTCGTCCGTTCGTCGATCGCGCCGTGCTGTCGGCGGGCCACGTGCGGCGTCACGCCCAACTCGCGCACTGTGCTGACGAAATCGCGCGTGTCATAGGCTTTGTCGGCTCCGGTCGTGATCCGACCGCTTCGCTTCCGGGTCAACTCGTACAACATTAATAAAGCCGCATCGCGCTCCGCCCGGCCATCGGCCTGCGTGGTCATCGCCGCCGCGATCAGCCCGTTCCGGTTCTCCACCAAGGTGTGGCCCAGATAACTCAGCTTGGCTTCCTGCCCCGCCGACTTCTTATAGAGTCGCGCTTCCGGATCCGTGCTCGAAGCGTGCGTCTGGTTGCTCCGTGGCTCGCCGTGAAAATCTCCTCCGCTCCCAGACCCGCCGTCGTCCTTGCGGCGAAAGCTCTTTTGTCCCGCCCATGCCTCGATCAGCGTCCCATCCACCGTGAAGTGCTCGTCCGACATCAGCCCCGACGCCTGCTCTTTTACATGGGCGAAAAACTTCTGCGCCAGATCCTGGTTCAACAGCCGGTCGCGATTCTTGCTGAACACCGCGTGGTTCCATACCCCATCGTCGATCTCCAAGCCCACGAACCAGCGAAATAGCAAGTTGTAGTTGAGCTGCTCCATCAGCAGCCGCTCGCTGCGCACCGAATAGAACACCTGCAGCAGCAGCGCTCGCAGTAACCGCTCCGGCGCAATCGACGGCCGCCCCCCCTGCGCGTACAGTCCGTCGAAATCTTTCGACATCCCGGCCAAGACCACATCCACCAGCTTCCTCACCCCGCGCAGCGGATGGTCGGCTGGAATCCGATCCTCCAATGCCACATAACTGAACATCCCCGTTTGCCGTTGCTGATCGTCGCCTCGCATTCCTGCTTCTTACCACACCACCACCGAGGATGGGCAGTGGTTTTTCAACAACCTCCTAGGCTTCGAGATACCCGGGATCAAAGGTGACGTGGAAAACGACGAGAGCGATTACGTCGATTACGTTGAAAAGCCCTTGGCGTTTCCTTCAAACTTCTCGGAACTGTCGGACACACAGCGATTCCAGGTAGTACGCAAAGTTCTCTTCACCAAGTTCACGCATTGGGTCTACGAGAAGGAAATACGCATCTGGGCACCATTACAAAATGAGGAAGACGGCCTTTACTACCTGGAGTTCGACGAAAAGCTACGTCTCGCGGAAGTAATCATCGGAGAGAGATGCACTCTGACACAATCCGCGATAACGCGAGCGCTAGGGACGCTGGCGAGCGAGGTGAAAGTCACTAAGGTGCGCGCGGCTTACCACAAGTTCGAGATGGTGAGGGACGAAGGCTGAACTGAGTCATTGACGAGGGTTCGACGATTCAACCATGCCGAAAAAAGCGAAGGTCACGAACGAAAAGAAGAATTTGAACCGGCTCGCGGGAGAGTTCCTCGTCGCCTCCAGGCTGACCCAGCGCGGATATATGGTAGCTCTTCAATGGGGAACAACCATCGGTTATGACATTCTCGTCTTCGACAAAGACGGCAACGTCGCTTACGTCGAAGTCAAAGCAACAGCCTCACATCCTCGGAAATGGCTTCTTCAAAAGAAGTATGCCATCCTCTCAGGTAAACGCGGACGCTTCGTCTGTTGCGTGGATTTGACGCCGCGAGGTCGAGAGCCGGACATCTTCGTCTTTCCCGAGGCCGTTGTCGTTGAGGGACTTCGTTACTTCTACAGCGGTCGATTCTCTCACAGTTCAAGCTATGTGCTTCCGCTAAAATCAAAGCCAAGAGGTCGCACACGTGACGCAAGTTTCATCACAGTTGCAGACCATCTTGAGTGCGAAAAGTACCTCGATGCCTTCGACGCGCTCGGAGTGAAGGCTGTCACTCAGTGAGAGTCTTTTTAGAGGCGATTATGCTGTTCTGTCTTCAAGAGCAGTTAGCAGCACAAAGTCAGCAAACTGCTCCGGTGACATCGGATCGCCTGAAGGTTGGGGTTCTCCGACGCCATGCTCCTTCAGAACGATGAGTCCGTCACGGTTGATCGTGAAAAAATCTCTTCGCGGCACGCCGGGTCTAGCAATGGTGCCGTCGAACTGTATAACCTCGGTGTTCCCCGACGCCGCAACCGCGACCCCACTTGCAGCATCAAAATCTTTGGAGGCAAGGATGGCAGACAAAATTACCAAGACTGACGCGGAATGGAAGCAGCAGCTTTCGCCGGAGCAGTATCAAGTTGCGCGCAAGGCGGGAACCGAGCCCGCATTCACCGGGAAATACTGGGACAACCACGAGAAGGGAATGTACGCCTGCGTGTGCTGCGGCGCGCCGTTGTTCACCGCGGAAACCAAGTTCGATTCCGGCACCGGCTGGCCGAGCTTCTATAAGCCGGTCGACCCGTCCGCCGTCGCCGAGCACACCGACCACACCTACGGCATGACGCGGACCGAAGCCCGCTGCGCCCGCTGCGACGCCCATCTCGGCCACGTCTTTCCCGATGGCCCAGCGCCCACCGGCCAGCGCTATTGCATGAACTCAGCCTCGCTCAACTTCGAACCGGAAGCGCCAAAAAAGAAGTAGCATTTTACGCGAAGTAGTTCCATCGGGGTTGCCGTTTGTGGAGTGCGCAGCGACCGGCTGCGAAAAACTCCAATTTCAGTGCAGATTTGAAAGGGCGCGGCTTCAGCCGCGCCGTTGGGCCGTAGAAATGAAATCCGCGCTTCAGCGCACGAGTTGGCGTTCTAGCGTTCCGTCCGGTTTTTTGCGGCAGCCCGTCCCGACGTGGGTCCCAAATGGAAATGGGCGGGCAAGTCGAGTCGGCCTGCAGCCCTAGCTCCCCGACCCGGCTGTTGCCGCCGCAGCCTTGGGCGGTTCGCTCACCTTGGGTTTGGCCTGCGGCTGGTCTTCTTTGCCTTTGGCCCCGGCGCGCACTTCGACGCTGCCCTTCAGCATCGCGCCGTTTTCCACGCTGATGCGTCGGGTGACCACATCCCCGGTCACCGATCCCTCGCCCCGTATTTCCAGGCGATCGCTGCACTCGACATTGCCGTTCACCGTCCCCATGATCACCAGTTCTTTCGCGATAATATTGGCGGCGACCTGTCCATTGCGTCCGATGGTGATTCGGCCTTCGGAAAAGTTGATCTTGCCCTCGACTTGCCCGTCGATATAGAGAGGCTCCGATCCGCTGATCTCGCCTTTAATGACCAGCGAGCGGCCGATCGTGGCCTGCTCCAACGGAGCGCTCCCCGTAGTTGTTGGCGTGTAAGGGGTGGGTGTGGCGGGATATCTTTGTGGGGTGACTGACTGCGTTGGCTGCAACATGAACTTGCCTTCCTTATTTTCGGCTCGGCTCGTGAGGAACGGCGCCGCAGGCGGCAGATCTGGCGTTTCCGGCCATTCTGTCCCTAGTCGACTATTGCATGAGAGGGTTCTAATGTTGCAGATTACGAAAGAGCTTGTACGATGGTCGCCCGGAGCCGGACACCGCCGCGTGATCAATCCTTCTGTAACGCCTCTGACAGTTCTTCCCACTCCGCCAGCCGGTTCTGGAGTTCCACGCGTTCCTTTTCCAGTTGCTGCGTCAGCCGCGCCGTCTCTTCCACGCTAACAAAGTTCTGCAGCGCCGTTTCGCAATGAGCGATAGCAGCTTCCGCCCGGGCGATCTCCGCTTCCAGTTCTCCCAACTGTCCTTCCATCTGCTTCCGCTTGATGGGATTCACCCGCTTCGCCCTTGCCTCCGGCGCCGCCACCGGCGGCTCGGGCTGATTGCCATTGCCCGGTTGCGCCTTGGCTGAAACCTGCACCGCCTCTTGTAACTTCGCCGCGCCGCCTTCCTTGCGCCACCGGTAGTCTTCATAGTTGCCAGGATAGACTTCCACTCGCCCATCGCCCACTTCAAACACTCGCGTCGCCAGTTTGTCGATGAAGTACCGGTCGTGCGAAACAAATACCACCGTGCCGGTGTACTTGGAAAGCGATTCCAGCAAAACATCTTTCGCGCGCAGGTCGAGATGGTTCGTCGGCTCGTCGAGCAGCAGAAAATTCGCCGGATGCAGCAGCATCCGCAGCAGCGCATACCGGTTGCGCTCCCCGCCCGAAAGCACTCCAATCCGCTTGAACACATCTTCTCCGGAAAACAGGAAACATCCCAGCAGACTGCGCAGTTCCGTGTCGGTCGACCGCGGCGCCAGCCTCCCCAGATCCTCCATAATCCGCGCGTCCTGATCCAGTTCCTTGTATTGGTCCTGCGCAAAGTAGTCCGCCTGCACGTTGTGGCCAAGCTTGTACTCGCCTTCGGTCAGCCCTTCCGCGCCGGCCAGCAGCTTGATCAGCGTTGACTTTCCCGCTCCATTCACTCCCACCAGGGCAATGCGGTCGCCGCGCTCAATCATGAAACTCACGTCGCGAAAAACTTCATTTTCCCCATACGCCTTCGCTACACTCGCGAACTCCGCCACAATCCGCCCGCTCGCTTTCGGCTGCGGAAACGAAAAGTGAATCGTCTTCTCCGCTTCCGGCAGCTCGATGCGCTCCATCTTCTCCAGTTCTTTGATCCGGCTCTGCACCTGCTTCGCTTTGGTGGCCTGATAGCGGAACCGGTTGATGAACACCTCCAGCTGTTCGATCCGTTCCCGCTGATTCCGATAGGCGGCCTCAAGCTGCTCCATGCGCTGCGTCTTTGCCGCCAGAAACTTCTCGTAATTTCCCACGTAGAAATGAATCCGTTTGTTCCATATCTCCGCGATCTTGCTGACCGTGATGTCCAGAAAATAGCGGTCATGCGAAATCAGCACATACGCATACGGATAGTTCGTCAAATACTCTTCCAGCCAGTTGCGCGCTTCCAGGTCCAGGTGGTTCGTCGGCTCATCCAGCAGCAACAGGTTCGGCTGTTGCAGCAGCAGCTTGGCCAGCGCAATGCGCATCTGCCAGCCGCCCGAGAATTCCTCAGTCCGCCGCGACCAATCCGGCTTGCGAAAGCCCAGCCCCATCAGCACCGCTCCCACTTGCGACTCGATCGCGTATCCATCGCGGGCCCCGAATTCATGCTCCAGTCGCTGATAGCGGTCCGCCACCTGCCCATATTCGTGTGAAGACTGATCGAGTTCCGACATGCTCGCGGTAAGCGCTTCCATCTCCTGTTCCATGGCGCGCAGGCCGGCAAACACCGCCATGCACTCGGCAAACACCGTCTGCCCGGAAAGCGTCAGCCCGTCCTGAGGCAGATAGCCCGCGCTGATGCCTTTCGCCGTGGTGATCGAGCCGTAGTCGAGGGTTTCACTTCCGGCCAGAATCTTCATCAATGTGGATTTGCCGGTGCCGTTCGCGCCCACCAGCCCGACCCGGTCGCGCGGCGTAATCAGCCAGTCCGTCCCCTCAAACAGCAGTTTGTGGCCAAACCGCTTTCCGGCGGATGAGAGTTGAATCATCGCACTCTAATCGTCTCACGAGCGGGGAACTTCGAGAAAGCCGAGGGAGATCGAGGGATGCCGGGCGCCTTGGGGATTTACGCACCCTAGCCATCGCTACGAACCAAACCATGGCTGCCCCACTCCTGCGTTCTGTGCAGGACTGGGCAAGGAGATCCCGGACGAATCGCCGATGAAACACCATTTCATAAGGCCGCCTGGCGAACCGCTTACACTCTCCTGATTGGACCTGCGTACTGCGATACCAGGGAATCGATGGTCAAAAGCGTCACACCCTCAACCGTCGCCTGCGCCACTAAGATTCTGTCGAAAGGATCCCGATGAAGCAGCGGCAAACTTTCGGTGGCAACGACGTGATCGCTGATGATGGGCAACTCGCTGTACCCGTTGTCGAGTAGGCCGCGCCGCAGCAGCCGCGCGTCCACCTTGAAATCCCCCCGGCCCAAGCGGCGCTTAATCGCAACTTCCCATAAACTAGCCGCACTGAAGAGAAGCTCGTTCTCCGGATTGCCGATCAATGTTCGAGCTGGTTTTGAAAGCCGCTCAGGTTCGCCCGCAGCCCATAAGAGAAGATGCGTATCCAGCAGCAGTTTCACGCACCACCGCCGGGCGTTTCCTCGCCGAACATTCGCTCGATCTCCTCCTGGCCCATTCGGTCAAAGTCGTCCGGTACAGAAATCTGACCCGCCATGAAACCCAGCCGCCGCACTTGGGCATCGGTTGGAGCACTGAGGGCAGTGACCTTGACGACCGGTTTGCCGGCCTTGGCAATAATGAACGACTCCCCCTTCGAAGCATCCGCGATCAGCTTCGACAGCTGAGTCTTAGCCTGGTGAATGTTAACTGTTTTCATGGCGTTATAATAAACCTAGTTTAATAGACTTAGTCTATCATGAACTCCACAAAATCCCCAACGTTCAGGCATTGGCTAGGACAGAAAACCGGGCAACTGTGCCCGGGTTTCACGCGAAAAACTGTCCCTCAGTCCAGATTTGAAAGGGCGCGGCTTCATCCGTGCCACCCGTCCAGAAAACTTCGAGAAAACTGGAGTAAAGAGTAAGATCGGGTTGATGCCACTTACGCACAGAGAGCGCGGGTAGTTGCCGCTCTTGGAAGCCGGGTTGCACTAACCGCCGGTTAGTTCCAGCAGCCGCTTAGGGCACGTACGACCACACAGTTCCGGCGTCGTAGGTGCCGCCCTCGTAGGCGGTACCGAACAGCGTACCCTTGGTAGTTCGCAGCACTTCGCCGAACGGGTAGGCCCCGAATGAGCCATAGAAGCTTTGCAGCAGAGTAAGACTGCCTTTCGCGCTCAACTCATACAGCGCTCCGCCGCCCTGAGCGCCGCAATAATAGGTGACCCCATACAAATTGCCCTTCGAGCCCCGAGTTACGCCCGCACCCGGATTGCAACCGTCCGACGTGCCCCCGGCGAAGCTGTGCAGGATGGTCTCCTTGCCTTTCTTGCTCACCTTCCATATAGTTCCCTGGTTGTAGGAACCGCATCGGTTGGTGGTCCCATAGAAGTTTCCAGCCTCATCCTGCACCACGGATCCCGACGGGTAGCAACCGTCCGATGTGCCCCCGGTAAAGCTGTGTAGCAAGGTAAGCCTTCCACCCGTACTCAGCCTATACAGCACTCCGTGACCGCCGCCGCCGACTATGCTCAAGCCATAGAGGTTACCAGACTTGTCCTTTGCCAGATGGCCATACTGCGGGTTCGCGCCGTCTGACCCAGCGAAGCTGTGGAGAGCGGTGAAGTCCCCCGCACTGTCAACTTTGAATATAGTCCCGTAGCCAGAGGAGCCGCATTCGTTGGTAGTTCCGTACAAGTTGCCAGACTTGTCCCTCACTAGACCTTGGATTGGATAGCAACCGTCCGATTGACCGGTAAAGTTGTACAGCACCGTCTCGTTCCCCGCAGCGTCGATCTTGAAGACGGTGCCAGCCCCCGCAGAGCCTCCAAAGACGGTGGTCCCATAGAGGTTGCCGCCCCCATCGCGAGTCACCGGGGCGGCGGGGTCTTGCCCGTCCGATCCGGAGAAGGCGTGCAACACGGTTTCCGCTCCGGCGGTGTCCAGTTCGTAGACCACGCCGCAGCCATAGTTGCTGCAGTCGTCGTTGCCGCCGCCGTAACCCGTGGTGCCATACAGCCTACCGGATGCGTCCTGAATTACGCCCGCCCAGGGCAAACCACCGCCCGTGCCGGTGAGGTTGTAAATTACGGTGAAAGTTTGGGCTTGTGCCAGAGGTGCCAACCCAAGCACACCCAGCATTGTCATCACACACACTCCGTTTGTCACGATTAGAGCCTCCACATCGTTACCTTGCAACCGCTCAAACCGCCTCTCACGCACCTCTCCTACTCGGACCGCTATGCAATTTGTGAGCTCGTTGCCAGTCTCAGCATCAATGAGCGTAATCGGGAAATTGCCCGCACCGACAATGCCGGCCACCAGCACGATTTCAGGGCCCAGCGCGTGAGCCAATCTAACTAATGGACACAACGAAAAGCCGCGAAGTTAGCATTAGCGGTGTTTATGAAACCATAAAAACTACTATCGCAGGCAGGATGGCCACCTATGTTAGCACCGCCATGCGGAGCTATTACACCGGTTTCAGCTGCATAGGGGGAAACGAGAACGGCAAAGTTACTCTCCCATTCGAATTGCCCAGGTGTTGTACTAATAACACCCATACTGCAGGCGTATTGCCATTCCGCAGGCTCTGGCAAGCGTTTACGAGCACCTGCGCAAGCGTTTCTTGCATCCATCCATGAAACCGACTGTCCTCCAACTCGTTGCGTGTTTTCAACGCAATATCCAACAGCTCCGTTAATTGTCACAAAGGTTTCAGTACTAGGATCGCATGAGCTTGATGAATGGGGAGTAAACAGGCGCTCTTGGGCAAAGAGACCATTCCACATGTCCATCCCTAACGACGGCGAACCTAAGGCCCGCGAACTTAATTCTGTCGTGCCAGACTGTGCGAATGCCGCCGTAACGCCGTGCTCGGAGTGCTTTGTATACAGCACTGATGTCAACAAAGCTCCTGCTAAGACAGATAAGAGCGTTTTTTTCATCTTGACCGAACCTCCTTCTTGCCCCAAAAACCGCGCCAATCATACACCCGCCTGTCCTCCGCTGCCAGTGTGAAACAATTTTCATACAGATCGCCGGGTGGCCGGGCCCTCCGCGCCCTTTGCGGACACCATGGCCCCTCAGTCACGCGGCCAACCCAGACATGTCTCCTAGACATCGCTTCTTGACAACCCCGCACGCCGAGCGCAGAATATCCAAAAGATATGTACTACATAATAATGTTATCCAATAGAGAACACCCTACTAGACACGGCCATAACGTCAAGGTCGCGTGGACGGGATCAAGAAAAGCGAAGCAGGCAGGATTCAGGCCGCTAAGCCCCTTGTTTTCTATATTATGCATATAAAGCCTTTGCAATCTATATTTTGCGGCTGTTAATGCAGAAACAGGGGTAAAAAGGCACGAAAATCGCGGTCTCAACGACGTTTGTTTTCTAGACTTTACGAATCACGAAAACAGCAAGCCGCTTGTTTTCTAAAGTTTGCCAAAATGCAAAGTAGGGGGTGGGGGGTATAGCCTCCGAATACGGTCGTTAACACCGGGAGCGGTCGGGCCTGCGGAACGCGGTTCCAAGGCTCAGAATTCAAAATATCCCGCGGCCGACACTCGCCGAGCCATGCCTTCAGTCCCAGTCGCCGGCAGCAAGCCTCCGACCCCGTGCAGATCTTCCCAGGCGGCCTCGGTCATGGCCGGGTCGGCGCCGACCAGGTCTCGGATCATCTGCCACGCAGCAATGTTGAGCGCTCCCTCCGGCGGAGGCCCCATCGCCAGCGACACCGAACACTGCGGACAAAAACAAATTCGCTGCGCCGGCGATTTTTGTCGCGGCCGCACTCCTACGGTCTGCGAAAACAGATACACCGCGACCGATTTCTGTCCCGTCTCGATCTCCTTGTTGCAGCGCAGACAATACAAGTTGTCCAAGAGTTGCCGTCCCCGTTGGTTTGTCCCAAAACCCTATACTCTCTCCGCGTCCCATCCGACGCGCAAGTATAAAGAGATATTCCCGCTCTCTCACCACCCGTAAACACCCCGAACCAAGCTTGCTTCTAGCCAACCGCGAACCGCATCAGGCATTGTGCAGGGATGAGCCTGGAGCAAGATTCTTGAGCGTCGCCTCCTCGGCGAAAGCACTATCCGCTGTCTCTTCCCGGCTTACGCAGCCTCGCGAGCAGGTCGCCGCAGTCTGCTACCGGGTCAACGGACACGGCATAGAATTCCTGCTGGTGCAGACGCGCGGCGGACGCTGGACCTTTCCCAAGGGAGGTGTCGAGCCAGGACTGACGCACGCCCAAACCGCGGCCCTCGAGGCCTTTGAGGAAGCCGGCGTTCATGGCCGCATGGAGGAAGCTTCGTTCGCCCGCTACCTCGCTCGCAAACGTATCGCAGGGCGTTCGGCCACGACCGAACTTGCTGTCAACGCTCATCTGTGCGAAGTTTCATACCTCGGTTCGCCCCAGGAGTCGAAGCGAAAGCCCACGTGGTTTCCTGCGGAGAAGGCGAAGCGTCGTTTGCGGAACGACCGCACTCCGGATGATGCGGCCGAACTCCTCCGCGTAATCGACCGCGCCGCAGCCCGCATCCAGCGATTACGCGCCACACCTCGCAAGCCCACCGATGCTCTTCAACAAGTGCAGTTCGAGGCCTCCCCGCAAATGGGATTTCACACCTGGATGCAAAGCGTACGCTTCATCCCCGATCTTCGTGGGCGGGAAGGCGAGCGAAAGAAGAGTCTCCCCCTAACCCGCACGACCCGGCTCAAGTTGCTCCCCAAAGAATGTCCCGCGCCAAGCGAATCAACTCCGGAGCCCGACAATCCCTGACCACCTGACACCATGAGTTCGTTGTTATTCTCCTTCCAGCGCGGCGCCTGACCCGACCTTCACGACGCTGTATTCACAGCCCAGTTCTGCTGCGTTAAGTCGCGCCTTTCCAGCCACTTGAGATGGCCTGATGTCAGCCTCACTTTTGTCTGGCAGCAGAAACGGAGTTGGGGTTAGAATTTCAGCCCATTCGTGGGGTTTCAGAAAAGGGGGATTCAAGTAATGACGCCACTTCAGAAAGTTGCCGGATGTATTTGTATTGGGTTGTTGTCTGCCTGTGGCGCTGCCGCGCAGACCTATACCGTAACTGACCTTGGCGCCCTGACAGGCTTTACCAGCAGCTATGCCGATGATAACAACAACCAAGGTCAGATTACGGGCTGCTCCGATAACTCGACGCCGCCTACGGTGCCTTGCGCGACCAACATACCGTCCGAAGCTCTTTTGTGGAGCAGTAACGGCGATATGCAGCCCCTCGGCCACCTGTCTGACAACGATATGAGCATTGGGTATGTCGTCAATGACTCAGGCCAGGTGGTTGGTTTCTCCGGCTATAGCAACAATGGCAATGGACACGGTTTCTCTTGGACCCTGAACGGAGGAATGGTGGACTTGGGAACCCTGTCCGGCGGCAACGCGTACAGCGTGGCGGCCGCGATTACCTCGAAGGGTGTGATCGCTGGCGAGTCACTTAAGACCGGCGGCGACGTTGATGTAGTTCTGTGGACTTCGAGCGGAGGAGGGAAGTACCAGATTCAAGATGAGAGCCACTTGCCGAAGGCCCCTTATTGCTATGCCTACGACATCAACGAGAAGCTGGCAGTGACGGGCGTGGCGTATTTCAACTACTCCGGCACCAGGTACCACGGCTTCCTTTGGAGCCAGGCAAAGGGCTGGCACGAACTGCTGCCGTTGCCCGGTGGCAAGTTGAGCGAGGGCATCTGGATGACCGACGCGGGTGTGATCGCCGGTTTGTCCACCTCGGCGAAATATCCGAACGGTGTTTCCGTGTACTGGGATGCCAAAGGGAAGATAACACCCATTGGCACCCTGCCGGGAGGCGACCGCAGTTCGCCGGGCTACATCAGCAATTCAGAAGAGGTTCTTGGCCAGTCGACAGTGTCTGGGGGAGACAACCACGCCTATATCTGGACCAAGAAAAGCGGGATGCAGGACCTGAACAACAAGATTCCCAAGAACTCAGGCTGGGATCTGCACCACGCCTCTTCGATCAATAAGAAAGGGGAAATTGTGGGCTACGGCACCATCAATGGGGTGGACCATGGGTTCCTGTTGACGCCCAAGGCCGACTGATCATAGCGAATGTGGGCCGCAGCTCCACCCCAGCTAGGTTGCAGTTGCCGCTTTTTCTGCCTGAAGGTGGTCCATGGCTCGGTCAATAAGCGCCTGCAGTTCGCGGGCGTACTTCACTTCACGGCCCTTGGCCAGCACCTTGCGCGCGTCTTCAGCTGAGAACCAGGTGGGATTTCGCTCCGGCTCGTGCGATGGGTGCATTTCATCCACTTCCATCAGAAATGCCTTGACCACATACTCGCGCACTCCGGGCGGCTTCCAGAACACGCCTTTGGAATGCAGGTAGAGATGAAAATGCCGCGGCTCGATGTGTCCCCGAACCCCGGCTTCCTCCCACGCCTCCCGCTCCGCGGCCTGGCTGTGCGACATCGAAGGCTCCGGCGCGCCCTTGGGGAACGTCCACTTACCCCCGCCGTTCGTATTCACTAGCAGGAACTCAACCGCCGCCCTGCGCCCCCGATGGCACACGGCAGCCACCTGCAGTGGTAAAGCAAACCGAAGAGACCGCGATGCCGCCAACTGCCACTCCTCCGGCGAGTATGCCGCTTTCTTCATGATATCCGGAGAATATTTCAGGAATGTTAAATTGCAACCAAAAAGGTGCACTTCAGGCATTACCAAAGGTGGTAAGAAATCGGTCGGGTTTTGTCTTTTCGGCCGAGGTCAGAGATCAGTACCCGGCCTGTTTATCTTTCAGGCGCGTCACAGGTTAACCTGGAGGACTGCGAGTCTCGGGTTGCGCTTTCCAGCGTGCGCATCGTGGTGAGAATTGTCGAGATCACACTCTCATTGCCCACGGCCGTGTTGATCATCATGTGGTACAGGCAGCGCGTCGGCCAGTCGGCGTCGAAGTAGCGTTTCACAAAGGTGATGCGGTCCCGATCGACTGTGCCCAACAGGTCTTCCGCCTCTCTTGGGTTGTTTCCCAATGCCGCGAGACGCCGCAACTTCTCCGCATAGGGGGCATAGAGAAAGACGTGGAAGGCGTCCCCGCGCTCCCGCAGAAAGTATGGCGCGCCCCGTCCCACGATCACGCAGTTCCCGGCTTTGGCGATCTCCGTCATCACCTGACCGCCGACAGCCACGAATTTGTCCGGGCCAAACTCGCTGTTCCGCAGTTCCATGCTGCGTTCGTAGCTTCCGCGCCAGAACACCTTGACCAGGCGCTGAAACCCGCTGTCGGCACGCTCGGAACAGCGCTCGACCGTGGCGCACTCCACATTGGCCTGCCTGGCAATCTGTTCCGTAAGTGCCTGGTCCCAGAGCTTCCAGCCCAGGCGTTCCGCGATGGCGTTCGCAATCTCGCCGCCTCCGCAGCCGTACTCCCGCTCGATCGTGATAATCCGGTACATAGGGTTCCAGCGCTCAGCCTTCCCCGGGCCCGACAGCGCACTCATCGCAACCAGACCTTCGGTTCCACCGACATGCCCGGCCGCAGCACGTGCTCTTTGGTCTCACCCGGGTCAAACGTGATTTTCACCGGAATCCGCTGCACTACCTTCACGTAGTTGCCGGTGGCATTTTCCGGAGGCAGCAGGCTGGTAATCGCGCCACTGGCGCCGGCTATGCTCTGCACGTGCCCCTTGTAGTCCTTTCCGTTGGTGTCGACGTGAATGGTGACGGGCTGTCCCACTCTCATGTACTTGAGCTGAGTTTCTTTGAAATTTGCCGTCACCCAGATATCGTCAAGATTGATGACTCGCATCATCTCCTGCCCCGTCTGCACGTTCTGGCCAACCTCTACGGTGCGATTCGTCACCATGCCATCTACCGGCGAGATGATCAGTGTGTAAGAGAGGTTGAGTTGCGCGATTTCCAGAGCGGCTTTCTTCTGTTCCGCCTCCGCTTCGGCCGATTGGGCGTGTGCCCGCGTTACCGCCACCTGCTGCGGGGCTGTCGCCGCCGTTCGAACGCTCGCTTCTGCGGTCAGCAGTCGCGCCTGCGCTTGATGCACCAGTTGCTCCGCTGCCAACGTCGATGCCTTTGCGGCATCCACCGCGGCCGCACTGGCTTTGGCCGCCGCGACCGCCTGGTCGTACTGCTGCTGCGACACTTCCTGCTTGTCGACCAGTTGCTTGTAACGGCCCAGGTCGTTCTGCGCCTCTACATTGTTGGCCTCTGCCTGTGCCAGTTGGGCATTGGCGGCTTCATACTGCTGCTTCGCCCAGGCAATTCCTGCCCGTGCATTCTCCACCTCGGCTTGAGCACTGGAAACCGTGCTGCTGGTGCTGACCGACGTGATCGGCACATTCACCCGTGCCGCATCCGCCATGGCCGAGACATTGGCGTAATCTGCTTTGGCGCGATCAAGGGCGACCTGATAGTCCTGGGGATCAATCTGTACCAGCGGCTGTCCCGCATGCACAAACTGGTTGTCTTCCACCAGCAACTTCAACACGTGCCCTGAAACTCGTGCGCTGACGGAGTTCAGGTGGCCGTCGATTTGTGCGTCGTCGGTGCTCTCGTAACTGGCGAAGTATCGCCACAGGAAAAACCCCGCGACGGCCAGAACCACGATCCCAAGAACCGCGAAAATCCGGGATTGGGGGCTACCGTGATTGAATCGCTTCCACCGCAAGTCTCGCTCGGAAGCGGGCAGCGGCGCCGTGCCTTCGGGCCGGCTGTCTTGCACCCCGCTGTCCCGCTCTACCGTTTCTGCTTTCTGTGCCATGATCACTTACCCTGAAGGTACTTCTTCACCCCTTCTTCGGCAAAGCCGATCGCTCTTGCCAGTTCCACCTTGGCCAGGTTATGAGCGTACAAACTCGAAATATAACTCTCATTGGCTGCGGCCAATGAGTCTTGCGCCTGGACCACTTCTAGGTTGTCCGTGACTCCTGCGGAAAACCGGTCCCGTGCCTGGGTCAGTGTCTGGTTTGCCAGGTCCACCGAACTGCGGGCCACTTCCACCTCATCGGCCGCCGACTGCAGATCCAGCAGCGCGCTGCGCACCTCGTAATCGATCTGCCCGCGCAGGTTGTCGACCTGCTGCTGGCTCTGGCGAAGCGCGGCTTCCGCTTGCAGAACCTCGCCATGCGTTTTCCCGCCGGCGAAGATCGGGATATTCAGGGTTGCCCCCACCTGAAAGTCTCCGTGCGAGTTGCCCACGTTGACTCCCGCCGCCCCATAATCCCCTGCGATGTCCACCCTCGGGTAATACCCGGCGGTCGCCGCGCGCCGCATCTGCTCCGCTGCCCGTACTTGCTGGACCGCTGCCAGATAATCCGCGCGCGACAGATACGCTCGCCGCAGATCTTCCTCCACCCCGGACGTGGTCAACGGTTCGTAAGGAGCCGGCGTCGTGAGTGTGAACTCCTGGCCCGGCGGCAACCCGATCACTCTCGCCAAGGCCAACTTCTGCTTCGCGTAGTCGTTCCTGGCTGCAATGAGTTGCTGCTGCCGGTTCTGTAGCTCAACTTTCGCTCGCAGGGTGTTAATGGCGGGGCTTACGCCCGCAGTTTGCTGGTCCACAGCTTTGTCATGCAGGGCCTGTGCGGTCACAGCCTGGGCCTGCGCCGTGTCCACGCGCGCGGCCCCGGCCAGAGTTTCCAGGTAGCCGTTGCCCACCGCCAGCACTACGATTTCGCGCGCATTCTTGAGCGAGTATTGCGAGGCTTTCTCATTCTCCCGCGCTCCACGGTACCGCTCAATCGCTTGCCAGTCGAACACCGATTGTTGGAGAAACACGCCGCTCTGGAAGATTCCGATCGGCCCAACCACTTTCGGCACCCCGGGAATATTGAATCGGAACCCCTGCGCTGGAGAATCAATCTGAGCTGCGCTCTGGGTCGCTTGTGCGTTGAGATTTGGAAGCAAAGCGCTCAGTTCCTTCCATCGTTCTCCGCGCACGCTCAAATTGGCGTCGCTCTGCAGCAGCAACCCAAGATTGTTTCGCAGCCCGCGGTCGATGGCATCCTGGAACGAAAGCGGCAGAATCGTACCCGTCGCCTTGCCTTCCGGAACGCTGCCCGAGAACGGGCTCTGGCTCAGCGCTTCCGCTCCGCGCGCCGCCCCACCCCTGCCGCTCGACGAATAGGATTGCTGAGTTGAGGCTCTGGTCGGGTCTCCTGGGGCCCCCTGTCCCGCAGCTTGGCCAGAAAGCGCCCCACTGCAGGCAGCCGCCAGGAGTACGGCGCATGCACGGACCATTCCTTTTCGTCGCAATGGCTTTGCGTTCAGTTCAGTCATAACTCTCGTTCAGGAGGATACGGCCGCCCGGCAAGTTAATCTTGATTCCCCCACGCGCCCCTTAGATGCAAACGTTTCACGCCCGATCCGGTCCCGAAATACCGCACAAACCTCGTAATTCTCCCATATCTCATGTCTCTCCTGCTGTGATCGCGAAGCCAACAGCAATATCACGGACGCTGAAGCACCATGATCTTGGTCCTTTTCGCGAAAAGGTGAACAGCCGAAGGGCCAACCGAGGTTCTAACCAGGCTCCGGCGGCAACCAAATACGGAAATCATTCTGTTCTGAGACGCTTATCGGGTAACCTATTCGGCAGGGGGAAGTCTAACTTTCCAGGGGTACGGCATAGCAAAATTACTTCATATGGGACTGGAATCTTGGCGGAGCCTTCTGAAGAAATCCCCCCTTATCGACCGCTATTCCCTCAGCCTTTCCCTGTCCATCGCAGTTCATCTCAGCATTCTTGCCTGGCTGGTTCACAGCCCGCCCCCGACTTTTATCTCTCCAACCTCCATTCGACAAGGCCAGAATGGAACTTCGGTTTCGACTATTTACTTTGCCGGATCGCCCGAAGTTTCCCGTCCGCACTTACCCTCGAAAGCCTATCTCCCTCTGAACCAACCCGCGCGCCGGTCCACGCCTCCGCCCAAACCAGATTCCCTACTGGAGTCCGACTCTCCGCGAAACGAGGCAACCCTGCTGCCCAATCAACGCCCGGTTGGTTCTCCTTACGGGTCGCTTTCCTACGGGACGCTTTTCGGACCGGACGTCCGCCCTGCGCTGCCCGTTTTCTTTCCGGATCCGGTAATCGAACCTTCCGAATTGCCGAACGGGCAGGGCGATGTGATCGTCGAAGTTACCATCGACGACCAGGGGAACGTGGTGCAGGAAGTTCTGGTGCAAAGCGTCAGTCCATCGATTGACCAGAAAGTGCTCGCTGCGGTGGCGCGCTGGCACTTCCGGGCGGCCACACGAAATACCGTCCCGATTGCTTCTAAACAGGATGTCTATTATCATTTCCCACGTTGAGCCGCGCGCTGGCTGAGTCTCGCTCGGCTTCTTCGCTGGACTCAACTTCCGAGAAGTTCCTTGACGTGGCTGTAGCGGTAAAAAGCCGCTTTACGTCTCGGCGATGACGTGGCGATGGATCTGTCAAAACGCACACGATTAACTGGAAGCTCCACTCGACGTTTTGCCCGTTATCGCACCGAGTTCCCCCTTGTGGTGCGGGTCCTCGGACAGGACGGCGAAATCCGCATCCACGGTCGCTGCTTCGAATTGGCCGAGGCCGGGATGGGCGCTGTCATTACCAGTCATCTCGGTCCGGGGGAAATGGTCAACCTGGAGTTTTCTCTGCCCGGGCAAGAAGACCCGGATGCCCACTTCAATCTTCGGGCTGTGGTGCGGCACCGCATGGGGTTCCTTCATGGCTTTGAATTTGTCGCGGTGCTTCCAGCACAGCGCCGGCAAATCCAGACCGTATGCCGCACTCTGAAACCAGCGTGAACAAAAACCCCGAGACTCCGAAAGCTGCGGTCCTGAGGGCAACCCCGGCGCCCGCTCCACAATTACTCTCGTAACTTTCGAGCTAATCCTTTCCCTTCTACCATCTTTCTTTGGACCTGCTGAGGATTGCCCGGGCGCGAGTGTCCGCGCCAGTGCAGAGGCCCAGATGGAATTCATACTGAATCACAGTCTTCTTTGGCGTAGCGGTTGATTTCGGAGGGGGAAGCCAACTCATGGGTGACAAGATCACCCCGACCTCGGGGGCTGCCGAGCTTTCACGCGCCAAGGCGCTGAAAGAGGCACTCCACCGCGGCACGCGCACACTATCCGTTCCTGCTAAGGTCCCCTCCGTGCCCCTCGAACCGCACTCCACCGCCTCAGGGACTGGAGCCGGGGTTCAAAAGGAATACTTGGAGCAGCTTCTCGAGTGCACCCCGGAAGCGATCACCATTCTGGATGAGCAACTCTGCATCACGCGATTGAACAGCGAATTCACCCGCATCTTTGGCTATGGCCTGGAAGCGGCGTTGGGCCGCCGTCTCGATTCCCTGATCATCCCACCCGACCGCCATGCGGAAACCCGCTGGCTGGTGGAGATGCTGACCAAAGGGCAGAAGGTCGTACTCGAAACCAAGCGGCGGCGCAAAGACGGTAGCCTCATTGACGTGCTGTTCTCGGCCGCCCCGGTCGTGGTCGAGGGCAAACCAGTCGGGGCCTACGTGCTTTATCGTGACATCACCGACCAGAAGCGGGCCGAATCTCTCAATTCCGCACTCTACCGCATTGCTGACAAGACCGGTTCTGCGGAAGACCTGCAGCAGTTCTACGCTGCGCTCCATGGCATTGTTGGCGAGCTCATGTACGCGCGCAACTTCTACATCGCCGTCTATGATCCGCTGACCCAGATCCTCAGCTTCCCCTATTTTGTGGATGAGGTCGATGCCGCACCTGCCCGCAAGAAGCTTGGACGCGGCCTCACCGAGTATGTCATCCGCACCGGCGAGCCCCTGCTGTGCACGCCCGACGTTTTCGAAAGCCTCCAGGCGAAAGGGGAGGTTGATCTGATCGGAGCGCCTTCCCTCGACTGGCTCGGCGTACCTCTGAAGGCCGCGGGCCAGACCTTCGGAGTTCTGGTGGTCCAGAGTTACTCCAAGAACGTCCGTTTCGGCGAGAAGGACAAGGAAGTCCTTACCTTCGTCTCCCAGCAACTGGCGAGCGCGATTGAACACAAACGGTATGAAGAGGCTTTGCGTCTTTCGGAAGCCCGTCACCGTTCGCTGGTGCACAGCTCGGTGTACGGAATTTACTGCGCCCATGCCGATGGCAGATTCCTCGATGTAAACCCCGCGCTGATCAGCATGCTAGGCTACGATTCCGCCGAAGCGGTGCTCGCGCTGGATCCCCGGCAGGACGTTTTTGCCGATGCCGAAGAGTACGCCCGGCTGATGCGCGAGTTTGAACGCAGCGTGCGCCTGGACAACCTCGAGGTTCCCTGGAAGCGCAAAGATGGCGACCTCATCACCGTCCGTCTCAGCGGCCGGCTGGTGCTCACTCCGGGGCAGACCGAGAACGTGCTTGAAATGTTCGCCGAAGATATCACCGAGCGACGCCTGCTCGAGAACCAGTTCCGCCAGGCCCAAAAAATGGAAGCCGTTGGCAGGTTGGCTGGCGGTGTGGCTCACGACTTCAACAATCTGCTCACGGTGATCAGTGGTTACACCGAAGTACTGCTGGAACAATCCCCGTCGAACCAGGCGTTCTATCCCAAGCTGCAGGCGATCCACCAGGCCACCGAGCGCGCTGCGGCCTTGACTCGCCAATTGCTGGCTTTCAGCCGAAAGCAATTGCTCGAACTGAAAGTGGTCGATGTGAACTCTGTCGTCTCCGACATGGAGCGCCTGTTGCAGCCTCTGATCGGCGAGAACATCGAGTTGCTCACCCGTCTCGCGCCCGACTTGGGGCGCACCCGCGCGGACGCCGGCCAGATTGAACAGGTCATCATGAACCTGGTCGTCAACGCCAAGGACGCTCTCTCCAGCGGCGGCCGCATCACCATCCAGACCGCCAATGCCGAGCTTACCCACGACGAACTCCGCCATGAATACAACTACATCCGTCCCGGATACTATGTCATGCTGGCCGTCAGTGATGACGGCCACGGTATGGACAAGGAAACCCAGGCCCGTATCTTTGAACCTTTTTTCACTACTAAGGAAAAAGGCAAAGGCACCGGCCTCGGATTGTCTACGGTCTACGGAATCATCAAGCAGACCGGAGGCTACATTCTGGTGCGCAGCGAGCCCGGGAAAGGTTCGACCTTCCGAATTTATCTGCCGCGCGTCGAAGATGCTGCCCAACCCGCCAAGCAGGTCGTCGTACCCCCGCCTCAAAGCAGTGGTTCGGAAACCGTCCTGCTGGTGGAAGATGAGGAGTCGGTTCGCCAGTTGGTCCGCGAAACCCTCGAGGCCCGGGGCTACAAGGTCCTTGAAGCCGACAACGGTGAGACCGCTCTGCAAATCGCCGGCCAGCAAACCGAACCCCTCCATATGCTGATCACCGATGTGGTGATGCCCGGCATGGGCGGCCGCGAACTTGCCTCCAACATCCGCACCTCGCGTCCCAAAACCAAGATTCTGTATCTTTCCGGATACACCGAAGACGCCGTGGTCCACGAGGGTGTGCTCGAATCCGGCGCTTCCTTCCTCCAGAAGCCGTTTACCCTCCAGACCTTGGCCCGCAAAGTCCGCGAAGTCCTGGACCGCGATCGCAAGGAGTGACGCTCTAAGGAAACGTAGGCGCGGGCGTCCTGGCCCGCGCAGGTTTGCAACTTTTCTCCCGCTCCCGCGTCTTATCTGTGTGGGGTGAAGTCCTGATCTCGCACCGCAGGCGAATGGAATCGAGCCACCCCCGTCTCGTGCTATGGATTGAGGATCGAACATGCTGATCAAAAAGCCGGCCGACATTCCCTCATCGGAAATTACTCCGAGAAGTTTGCACTTGAACCGCCGCAAATTCCTCGCTGCCGCCGCGGTAGCCGGTGCCGGCGCAGCCCTCGGCATGGCCTTCGACAAACCGAATTCATCCGCCCCATCACCCCAGGGCAACACCAAGATTGCCGGCGTCCAGAAAAGCTCGTTCTCCACCACCGAAACCGTGACTCCCGAGAAGGACGTCACCAACTACAACAACTACTATGAGTTCTCCACCGACAAGTACGAGCCCGCCGGGCTCGCCAGAAATTTCAGGACGCGTCCGTGGAGCGTCACCATTGATGGTCTGGTCAACAAGAAGCAGATGCTCGATCTCGACGCTATCCTGAAGCTCGCCTCGCCGGAAGAGCGCATCTACCGTCATCGCTGCGTTGAAGGCTGGTCGATCGTCGTACCGTGGGTCGGCTTCTCGCTGAGCAAGCTCCTCGACAAAGCCCAGCCACTCGGGAAAGCGAAGTTTGTGGAATTCACCACGCTCTACGATCCCAAGCAGATGCCGGGCCAGCGCGATCGCGTGCTCGACTGGCCCTATGTCGAAGGCCTTCGCATCGACGAAGCCATGCACCCGCTTGCCCTGCTTTGCTTCGGAATGTACGGTGAAGCTCTGCCCAACCAGGACGGAGCTCCGCTGCGCATCATTCTTCCCTGGAAGTACGGTTTCAAAAGCGCGAAAGCCATCGTGCGCGTGCGCTTCACCGACACCCAGCCAGTCAATACCTGGAACAAGATGGCTCCCAACGAATACGGCTTCTACTCCAATGTGAATCCCAACGTCGATCATCCCCGCTGGAGCCAGGCTAGGGAGCGGCGCCTCGGAGAGTTTTTCAAACGCCCCACCCTCATGTTCAACGGCTACGATCAGGTCGCCAGCCTGTATAAAGGCATGGATTTGAAAAAGAACTTCTAGGGCGGATTTGTACTTGCTCTTGTTGGAGACAGCCGCTCCCGGCTGTCTCGCCGGGCGAAGCCCGGCAGCGCATTCTCGCCGCGGCAACCCGATTCCACCACTCCTGCCCGCTGCACTCCTTGTCACAGCCACGTCCTACCACTCCTGATAGAATTTTGCCCATGAACAAAGTTGTGGCGAACGCCGACGAAGCGATTCGTGACGTGCTGGATGGCGCGTCCATCATGATTGGCGGCTTCGGCTTGTGCGGCAACCCTGAGAACCTGATTCGCGCGCTGGCCCGCAAAGGCGTCAAGCGTCTGACCACGATCAGCAACAACGCCGGGGTGGATGGCGCTGGTGTGGGCATCCTGCTGGCAGCCGGCCAGATTCAGCGGCACATTGGAAGCTACGTGGGCGAGAACAAACTGTTGGAACAGATGGTGTTGCAGGGGCAAGTGGACCTGCAACTGGTGCCGCAGGGCACCTTTTCCGAGCGCATTCGGGCCGCCGGCGCGGGCATTCCGGCGTTCTTCACCCCGACCGGCGTTGGCACCGTGGTCAGCGAAGGCAAGGAAGTGCGCGAGTTTGACGGGCGCAAGTACGTCTTGGAACGCGCGCTGCCGGCAGACTTCGCCTTCGTGAAGGCGTGGAAGGGCGACAAATGGGGCAACCTGATCTACCGCAAGACGGCGCGGAACTTCAATCCCATGATGGCCACAGCCGCAAAAGTGACCATTGCCGAAGTCGAGGAACTGCTCGAAGTCGGCGCGCTCGACCCAGACTTGGTGCACACCCCCAGCGTATACGTGAAGCGGATTTTTCAAGGGGAGTTGTACGAGAAGAGAATTGAGCGGAGAACGGTGAGGAGAACAACGGGCACATAAACCTGATGACGGACTCCCGACTCCTGGCTACCAACTTATGAATACCCAACTCAAGCCGGACAAGCAGAAAGACGTCGAGAAGCGCGAGCGCATTGCGAAGCGCATTGCGCGAGAACTGCGCGATGGCTTCTATGTGAACCTCGGCATCGGATTGCCGACGCTGGTGGCAAACTGTGTTCCCGTCGGCATGGACGTTGTCTTGCAAAGCGAGAATGGCATGCTCGGAATCGGGCCCTGGCCCATCGAAGGCCAGGAAGACGCTGATCTGATTAATGCCGGCAAGGAAACCGTGACCGAGCTTCCGGGTACCGCATATTTTTCCAGCGCCGACTCGTTTGCCATGATCCGCGGTGGCCATGTTGACCTGAGCGTGCTGGGTGCGATGGAAGTGGATCAAGAAGGCAACCTGGCCAACTGGATGATTCCGGGAAAAATGGTCAAGGGCATGGGCGGCGCGATGGACCTGGTCGCGGGCGCCCGCCGCGTGGTCATCGCCATGGAGCACACCACCAAGGATGGCTCGCCGAAAATTCTGAAAAAATGCACCCTCCCGCTCACCGGCGTCCAAGTCGTGGATACAATCGTCACTGAAATGGCCTACCTGCGCGTGACCCCGCAGGGAATTGTGTTGGAAGAAATCGCCCCCGGTTTGACCGCCGCCGACGTGCAGAAAGCCACCGGACCGAAGCTGATCATCAGCCCGTCGCTCAAAACGATGGAAGAGTAGGATCCCGGATCAACCATCCGGGATCCTACCGAGTGTCAATCTCCCGCTAATTGCAGCTGTTGAACTTGAAGGAGACCAGGCGCGTCGTCCAGGCGTTGCTCTGGCTTCCTCCATTTTTCTTGTTGTAGTACTCCTGCGCAAACCAGAAGGTGCAATCATCTTCCGGGTCAATGCTCATGCTGCTGTAATCGCCCGCCAACAGCATCGGTCAAACTGGAATTCTCTATGAGCCCGGGGAATCGGTAAGAACGATCATGCCTTTGGCGGAATCGCAACTGGTTGCGGGATCATAGGTGTAAGCCCCCTTCCGCTTGCCCTGAGTCGCATTGAAATACAGGACCTTGCCCTTGACCTTGTCCGGCAGTCCTTTGATTAACGTCTTGCCATCCACGTTGGTCGCAGCTTCCAGATCCAGTCGCCGCACGCCCGCGAATCCGTAGGCGATGTGGACCTTGATGCGCGTGTCATACACCGGCGCGCCCGTGGCGTCGGTCACGGTGAATAAAATCGAGCAAGGGCCGGCCTCGCCGTCCATCACCGGAACCTGGTGCGGGTCCGGAGTTTGCTGGGCACGCACCGGCATGCTGACCAGCGCGACAATTGCGGCCACACACATAACAATTTTGCAGGATCGAACCACCACCGTCATGACTCACCCCTTACAATTACACCATAATTCGAATCTGAAATGCTCCGGGAACCACGGCTTCCCTCGTCTACCTTCGTGTCTTTAGTGGCTTAAGCTGGGGCTATTGAGTCACTAGGGCCTCTTGGAACCGTTAGACTAGATCTGGTTCATAAATGGTTTTGTGGAAGGGCACGTCAGTCGTGCCGTCAGGGTCCAACTGTCTGGACCCTCGAGTGTATGCTGAATCAACCAGCGTCACAGATACAACAACATGTTCAGAACAAGGTTCAAGAAAGAAATCGTTGCCGAGTTCCTGCCTCCGGCCCGATCCAGCAAGAAGCAGAAGATCATTATTCTCTGCGACGGCATGCCATCGATTCCGCGCAAACAAGGCTTGATGGAATTTCTTTCGGACAAGGGATATTGGGTCTTCTATCCGCGGTATCGCGGAGCTTGGGAGAGCGCCGGACAGTTTCTCGAAAAGTCACCGCACGAAGACATCCGCGACGTCATTGACGAATTGCCCAAGGGAATTAAGGACATTGCATTTGGACAGCAATTCTCCCTGATGCCCGACGAGATCTTCGTCATTGGCGGCAGCTTTGGCGGTGCTGCCGCCATACTCTCGTCGCTTGACCGACGCGTGAAGAAAGTCATCGCCAACTGTCCGGTTGTCGATTGGGCGATTCTTCACGAAGAACAGAAACTCGAGACCTCAAACCCAAGCTACGCAGCTTATATCCGCGAGGCTTTTGGAAACGCATATCGGCTGTCAGACAGAAATTGGAAGAAATTGTATGGCGGAAAATTCTATAACCCGGCGCACCACGTGCAGCAGATCACGCCGTCGAAAATCATGATGTTCCACGCCAAAGACGACCCCTACATTCCTTACCGTGTGGTGCAGGTCTTTGCCCGTCGCACCCGAGTCAAATTAAACTCGCTGCAACGAGGCGGCCACATAAGCACGGAATACATCATTCAAAAACATTGGCCTGAGATCAAGAAGTTCCTCGATTCCACGTGCCGACGCCAAGGAACAAGCCTCAGGACAGGACGGAGTTAAGCAGCGCGGGGCCTGAACTATTAACCTAACCGCTTAGGGCTGTGTTATCATAGTCCTCGTGCCAACGGTTCTTCGGCTTGATGGATTTCGGGTTGTAATCTATCCCAACGATCATCGGCTGGCGCACGTTCACGTGATCGGAAATGAGTGCGAAGCGGTTTTCAAACTGAACTGTCCACACGGTCCTGTCGACCTTCGGGAGGATTACGGTGCTGCGCGCCGTCAACTCAGGAGCATTGAACGTGAATTGATGAAGAACCTCAGTCAGTTATGTGCGGCATGGGAGAACATTCATGGTGTTTCATGACCAGTTTGAGTTAGCAAGGAAGCGTGCTCGCGAATTGCAGGACTCGTTTCCCCGGGCAGTTCGTGCTTATTACGACCGCACAGACCGGAAGATCGTCATCGATCTCGACTCAAAGTTGACGCTGAGCTTCTCACCCCATGCTGCGGAAGGGTTAGAACAGGCGACACCTTCGCAACTGGAAGAGGTTGAAATTAGTCCATCCGGATTCGGAATTCATTTCCCACGACTCGACGCGGATCTATATGTGCCGGGATTGCTCGAAGGCTTTCTTGGGTCGAAGAAGTGGATGGCGTCTCGGCTAGGCCAGCTTGGCGGCCAATCTCGTAGCCGCGCTAAGAAGGCTTCCTCGCGAGCCAACGGGAAGTTAGGCGGAAGACCCAAGAAAGCGGCTAGGGGATAAGGCAGCAGCCTAAACCTTCCATAGCCCTATCCTCCTCCCGCCGCTATATCCAGTTCATTTCACTATGAAGGAACTCTATCCTGAGTTGGCACTGTTTGCATCTCGCCAGGTGCTCCTGAAATTCGTCAGAGCTCAGCGACATTTTGTCCGCCTGAGCGCAGGCCTTTGGAGATGTACCAGGATGGACAAAATAATCGAGCAGCTCCAGTAACCTGAGGTGTTCGGGCAGCGGCCCACTTGCGCCGCTCTCCCACCGGCACCAAGTAGCGATGGCTACTCCGAGTGCGGTAGCAGCCGATTGCTGCGTTAGACCTAGCTCTTCACGCTTTGCTTTGAATCGGTTTACCCGTGTTTTGGCCATGGGGATAAATATATCACACGGGTATCCACGTGACTAGTCACAATTAAGTATCGCCGCAAAACAAAAGCCGCCAGCCCATGGCTGACGGCTGAAAGCTAGAAGCTAGTCGCTAGAAGCTAATTCCCGTACAACAGCACCCCTTCGGCCTTCTCCGCATCCACTGGACGGTAGTACAGCTTGTTGTCCTCGAGGAAGACCTCGATGAACGCCGGCCGGGTTGTGATCGTGCCCTGGATCAGTGCTTCCGAAAGCGGGTCCTCAATGTACTTCTGTAACGCCCTGCGCAGCGGGCGTGCGCCATAGCTGCGGTCGGTGAGCGTCTGGTTCAGAATCCACTTCTTGGCTTCGTCCGCCACCGTCACCGTAATCGATTTCTGCGCCAGGTTCTGATTCAGCTGGCTGACCATCAATTCCAGAATCTGGATCAGGTCCTGCTCATTCAGGGCCTGGAACAGAATGATTTCGTCCAGACGATTGAGGAACTCCGGGTTGAACGTGCGCTTGACTTCATTCTTGACCAGGTCCTCGACCTTGCCCGAGATCACGTCTTCTTTCGTCGACTGGAAGCCGAAACCTTCGCGCTTCTGCAAGTGCCGGGCGCCGATGTTCGACGTCATGATCAGGATCGTGTTCTTGAAGTCCACAGTGTTGCCCAACCCGTCGGTCAACTGGCCGTCTTCAAACACCTGCAGCAGAATGTTGAATACATCCGGATGCGCTTTCTCGATTTCATCCAGCAGCACCACCGAGTAAGGTGCCCGCTTCACTCGCTCCGTGAGCTGTCCGCCCTCTTCATAACCCACGTATCCCGGAGGCGATCCGATCAGCTTTGAGACCGAGTGCTTTTCCATGAACTCCGACATGTCAAAGCGGATGAGCGACTTCTCCGTGCCAAACATGAACTGCGCCAGCGTTCGGGCGACTTCGGTCTTGCCGACGCCCGTCGGTCCCAAGAACAGGAACGAGCCAATCGGCCGATTTGGGTTCTTCAATCCCGCCCGGCTGCGGCGGATGGCGCGGGCCAGTGCGCTGATCGATTTTTCCTGCGAGATGATCCGCTTGTGCAGTTCTTCCTCGATGCGCAGCAGCTTCTGCGTCTCTTCTTCCTTGATCGAGGTTATCGGTACACCGGTCCACCGCGATACCACATCCTCGATGTCCTCCCGGCCGACTACGCCGGCGGAGGATTCATCGAGGTGGTATTTTTCGCGAAGAGCGCGCAGGTTCTCGCGCTCCTTGCGTTCTTCGTCCGAGTAGAAGCGCGCCTTCTCGAACTCGTGGTTCGCGATGGCGTTCTCCATACGGTGAACGATGAACTTGATGCGCTTCTGGACTTCGGTCAGCTCTTCCGGCAGCGAAGTCTGGCGCAGTTTCACCCGTGCCCCGGCTTCGTCCACCAGGTCAATCGCCTTGTCGGGCAGAAAGCGGTCGGGAATATAGCGGTTGGAATGCGACACCGCAAAATTGATCGCGTCGTCGGTGTACGTGACCGCATGGAACTTCTCATAGCGGTCCTTGATCCCGAACAGGATCTTGGTCGCATCGGCCTCGTTCGGCGGCGGAACCTTGACGGCTTGAAAACGCCGCTCCAGCGAACGGTCTTTTTCGATCGACTTGCGGTACTCGCCCGGCGTGGTCGCGCCAATGCACTGCACCTCTCCGCGAGACAACGCCGGCTTCAGAATATTCGCCGCATCCAGCGAACCTTCCGCGGAACCTGCCCCCACCAGAGTGTGCAACTCGTCGATGAAGATGATGCAATTCTGCGACTCCATCAGTTCCTTCATGATGGTCTTGAGACGCTCTTCGAACTGGCCGCGGTATTTCGTGCCCGCCACAATCAGCGAAAGATCGAGCGCCAGAATGCGCTTGTCCGCCAGGAACGAAGGAACTTCGCCGTCGGCAATGCGCTGCGCCAGGCCTTCCACGATGGCAGTTTTCCCCACCCCAGGTTCACCGATCAGAACCGGGTTGTTCTTGGTCCGCCGGCATAAAATCTGAACCACCCGTTCTAACTCGCCTTCGCGTCCCACCAGCGGATCCAACTGGGTGTCCATCGCTGCCTGGGTCAGGTCGCGCGAAAACTCGCCCAGCAATGAGGATTCCCTCTGCCGCTGCGGCTGGGCTTTCTCCTGGCTGGTGCGCGCCAGCTCTTCTCGAATGGCCGAGAGGCGCAGCCCGCGTTCGTGCAGAATCTCCGCCGCAAAACATTTCTCTTCCCGCAGCAAGCCCAATAGCAGATGCTCGGTTCCGATGTGCTTGTGCGAAAGCCGCTCCGCTTCTTCCGCCGCATACGCCAGCACACGCTTGCATTCATTGCTTAACGGCAGGTCCACCGAGGTCGAGACCTTCTCGCGGATCGTGGTGTGTCCCTCGATCTGCTTGCGGATCGACTCCACCGAGGCATGAGAACGCAAAAAGCGGTTGGTCAGGGCTTTGTCTTCGCGCAGAAGTCCCAGAAGCAGATGCTCCGTCTCAATATATGGAGATCCGAACTGGCTGGCTTCATAGCGCGCAAAAAAGATGACGCGCCTGGCTTTTTCCGTATAACGTTCAAACATATCGCCCTACCCCCTCGAGTTCGCGCAGAGGATCACCACCCGTTCCCCCGGAACTTCTTGGCCTATGCCCGCTCTGCAATCGGGATGCCACTGCCCAAGGCCCAATTGCCAGCCTTTGCTGACTCCGCCCAACTTCGCCATAGCAACCGACTTGTCGCTTATCCGCAATGAGTTGCACTTTCTCTGGCCTCTAACTCCGACCGGCTCAATCTCATCTCCATCACTACCATTCCGGCACATGGCCCTTCAAAAGTCAATTCCCACAATGTGCTACACCGGAAGCGATCTTGGTTCCACCTCTTCCACCCGCCCGCCGTGCAAGCGCAGCACCCGGTGGCAGCGTCGCGCGAAAGCCAGATTGTGAGTGGCGATCAGTGAGGTCAGCTGATACTCGCGATGCAACCTCGCAATCAACTCAAAAACCGAGTCTGCCGTCCGGCTGTCCAGGTCTCCCGTCGGCTCGTCCGCCAGTAGAAGCCTGGGTCGCGTCACCAGGGCCCGGGCTAAAGCAACCCGCTGTTGCTCTCCGCCTGAAAGCTCCCCCGAGCGATGGCTGGAGCGCTGCTCCAGGCCAACTTCGCCAAGCCATCGTGCGGCCTCTGCTTGAGCTTCCACTTGCGGCTGCCCTCGCAACAACAGAGGCATGGCCACATTCTCCACTGCCGTGAATTCCGGTAGAAGGTAGTGGAACTGCCAGACGAAGCCAATTTCCCGGTTGCGAAACTCCGCCGCCGCATTCTCCGTCAGCGAACTCAATTGCAAGTCCGCGCAGTATACGTCGCCCTCAGAAGCCCTATCAAGGGCCCCCATGATGTGCAGCAAGGTACTTTTCCCGGCGCCGGATTCACCCACCACGCCGAGCATTTCCCCTCGCGCCACTTGAAACGACAGGTTTTCAAAGAGCACCAGGTCCGACTTGCCGGACCGGAAAACCTTCTTCAGCCCCTCGACCCTCAGCATTTCCTGCTGTGTTAGATGCAACCGCAATACTCCTCGGCTCAGGATGCCTGCCGCCAGCGATACTCTGCTTTGCGCTTCCCGCCTCTTTATTAAAACACGGGAAGCACGCGCAAGTTCCCAATTGATCGCGAGGGGACTCTAACCACCAACTCTACTTCAACTTGCCGAATGCCGGGTGTGACCGTGGTCACTAGCCTGTGCCCACCAGAAGGCAATCCGCAACCTGTCTAATATGACCCGGTTGCGGGGCTGAAGTGTCATGGCGAAGTAACGGGCGGGTCAAACCTACCCTCATTCATAGCGCAGAGCCTCAGCAGGAAGAATTCGCGCCGCCGACCACGATGGATAAACTGTAGCAACCAGCGAAATGCCGATGGCCACCACCGCCACCAGCACTCCATCCATCGCCCGCGGCGCAAACGGCACGTAATCAATGGAATAAACCTCCGGTGCCAGTGACAGCACGTGGTAATGTCCGCCCACCCACGACAGCGCGTAGCCGAGCGCCAGGCCAATCGCCGTACCGATCACCCCGATCAGCACTCCTTGCGCGATGAAAATTCTCCGAACCTGCGCCTTGCGTGTTCCCATCGACATCAGCACCGCAATGTCGCGCGTCTTCTCCATCACCATCATGGTTAGCGAAATCAGAATGTTCAGCGCCGCCACAAATACGATCAGTCCGATCGTGACGAACGTCACCAGCCGCTCCAACCGCAGCGCCCGAAAGATGGCCTTGTTCTGCTCCATCCAGTTGGTCGCCATAAAGCCTTTGCCCGCCGCTTGCTCGATCTCATGCCCGATCTCGGCCGCCTTGTCGATATCGTCCACTTTGAATTCAAGAACCGAAATGACATCGCCCAGCCCAAACAGTTGTTGCGAATCGCTCAGCCGCGTGAATGCCCAGGCGCTGTCGTAATCGTAAAAACCCGAGCTGAAGATTCCCGCCACGCGAAACCGTATGTACTTCGGAACCATGCCGAACGGCGTCAGTTCGCCTTGCGGGCTAGTCACCAGAACCACCGATCCGACCTCCGCGCCAAGCCCATCCGCCATATCTTTCCCCAAAATAATCGGAGCCATAGCCGCCACCCGCTGCCGAACTCCCGAAAGATCGTCGGCTTCTCGTGTGGAACCTGCCTGTGTGGCGCGGACATTCTTGTCCGCGTTGCCAGGAATCACCAATGAACTCTCAGTTCCTTGCGCCGGCTCGTCCAACGCACCCGCCGACCCGCTCTTGATCGTCTTCAGCAAATCGCTGACCTGCCCCTCATCCGCCGGAATCAATCCTTTCAGCACCGCCCCCCGCGCCCGCGGCCCCCGCGAGATCAATACCTGCTCATAAATTGCCGGCGCGGCCGCCACCACATGCGGCTCTTTCGCCAGACGATCCATCAACGGACGCCATTCTTTTATGCCGTCGTCTTCAATGCGCAGCAGATTCACGTGGGAAGTGGACCCCAGCAGCCGGTCCTGAAGGTCTTTGCGAAATCCATTGTTGATCGCCAGCGCGATCACCAGCGACGCGACTCCCGCCGCCACCCCGGCCACAGAAATCGCCGTGATGACGCCAATGAAAGCCTGCCGCCGTTTCGCCCGCAGATAACGCGAAGCAATGAACAGTTCAAAGTTCATGAAGAAGCTGCCAGCTCTCAGCAACCCGATTATATCGACAGTCCACGTAGGGACAGCCGCCCTCGGCTGTCCAGCCGGGCGAGGCCCGGCATGGGGAACGAACAACCCGACGGCTCATATCCTCGGCAGCACCGCCGGCACGCTCCGCCGATACTCCCGATACTCCTCTCCAAATCGCTTCTCCAGTTCCGCATCTTCCATTCGAATCATCGCCGCGCCCGTGACCACGGCAAATGCCGTCATCCCCCAGCACACCGCCAACCCCGTGCCAAAGCTCCAAGCCAGCATTTCACAGAGATGTGCCAGGTACACTGGATGCCGCACCCGCGCCCGAATCCCCGAGGTGACCAGCCGCTGCTCGCGATGGCCGGGAATGACTTCCGGCAAGCCGCCAAGTTGCCTCGCGCTGAAGCCTTTGCTCGATTGCCGATAAAGCCAGAATCCCGCAGCGAAAAGAACAATTGCCGGGGCCCATGACCACCACGTCTGATAGGCCGCAACGTGACGCCAACGAAAAGTGCCAACGCCGAGAAGGACCCACATTCCCATCCATGCCGGCAAAAGAAGAAGATACGGAGAGCGCCTCCGCGCCCGCCACTGCTGCGCTCGCGGATGAATCAAGAACCAGAAGCTGGGAATCGTGGAGTAAACGACGCACGCAATCCACCCCAACAGATTGAGCCATTGAGCCATCGAGGGAATAAGCCATTGTAAGTTACGTCAGGGGCTGGCCCACCTTTGCGTTACCGCGAGCGGGGCTGGCCCATCCGTCGCGGTTTGGGGCTGTTACGAAACTCGATGAAACACCGTAACGGTGGGACAAACCCTGCTCCAGTCGCGTAGCGGCGGCATCCAATAGCCCGGCGTGTTAGTGCTGGGACAGCGAAAATGGAGCCAACCGAGTCCGCTTCAGCGGACGGCACGAGTTTCGTAACAGGCGCGGTTTTCGACGGATGGGCGGCACAAACGCAGACACAACCGGTCTTGCCTTCCTTTCCACACAGGGCCGCAACGCTCCCGGCAAAAGCCCGCGAAGGATAAGTCCGTGGTACCCACCCTTGCCAAAAAACGCAAGGATGGGGCAGCCTCTTTTGTGGTGTCCATGGAAGTGCGGGAGGCAAAGGTGGGCCAGCCCCCCGCCTGAGTACGGCCCTCTCGCTGCCTTGGTTCACTCCCCGCGACCTCGATGCGCTGGCCATGCCTGGTGGAGCCTATCCTAAAAGATAATTCGTAACTGTGTTACATATCCTGTTGATATTGTGCGCCCGGTGTGAGGTCTTGTCAAGGAGGGATGTCACGGAGGCGGGTGTGTGCAGGCCGCACGGCTAAAAGCTCCGGCCTTCGCAAAGTGCGCGGAGGGCCCGGCCACCCGCCACCCCTTTTATGGAACCCGCACTTCTAGCTAACGCCTTACGGATGATTTTCGGGGGCGAGGAGGCGCAGAAGGGACTTAGGAAGTCTTGCGTTCATCAGGCGGGTCATGAGATTGAATGTCGCCAGCAGCCAGTTCTCAACATCTGGAGCTTGAATGGGCTGGAGGGTGTGGGTGTCCGAGTCGGGGAGTCTGACTCTGTCCGCGCGGTGTACTATGTCGTGCCGCCTTTGAATCATCGCGGCGACCATTGGGAACTCCTGCTTGAGCTTTGAAACGTCAAAGCCGAGCCTTCGGAGCAGACCTTCAATCTCTCCTATGTTGCTGTAGGTTTGGTTCGTTAAGTATTCTAAGACCGACTCGTAGAGAACCTGGTCGACTCGTTTGTTTCTGTGCTTCGCGAGCTGTCCCAGCGAGAAGGTAGTCTTCTGTCCGCGCGGGAAGCCGGCGAGAGGAATGCCATCTAGAGAGCTTTCGCCTCCTTCCGGGAGGAGGGAAGCAGCCATGGTTCGCAGGAAGTCTTCTAGGTAGGCGTGGGTGAGAACGACGGCGGCGCGCAGAAGGTCTTCCGCCTGCGACGGCTCGCCAATCTCGCGGGAGCTAACCTCACGGGAGAGCTTTAGCAGGAAGGCCGTTCTTCTGACGGCTTCCTTCTGTCGGTCGAGATACGGTAAGAGGTCCTTTTCTAGGTCGCTCTGGATTTGCTTGGAGCGACTTCCGGAACGAACATGGATCTTTATTGGGGTGAAGTCCTCTGGTGGCATAGTTCGTCCCTTCAGATGTCCGAGTGGAAAGGTGACGCAACTCAAAAGTCAACTCTTCCACGATTAGCTCAGGGTATGACCTCAT
The DNA here is from genome assembly GCA_963715675.1 of uncultured Acidobacteriota bacterium. GTDB lineage: Bacteria > Acidobacteriota > Terriglobia > Terriglobales > Acidobacteriaceae > DASVWZ01. The sequence goes on along the minus strand of OY970265.1, from coordinate 3,090,178 downwards.
AGACGACACCATACCCCTTAGCTCCGCCCCAATTCGTTGTCCCGCAGAGGTTGCCCGATGAGCCAAATATCAGCCCACCCGCTGGATAGGCACCATCCCGCCCATTCGTAAAACTGTGGAGAACAGTCTGAGTCCACTTGCCGTGAGCCGACTTGGCGAGTTTGTACGCTACTCCGTAGCCATACAGGCCACCGTAGAATGTTTCGCCATAGAGGTTTCCCGCTCTATTTATGACTAGGCCGCCAAAGGTCGGATCGCCTCCATCAGTCCCTCCCGTGAAGGTATGGATCACATGCATTGTCCAATCGCCTTTCGTGGGTGTCAACTGGAAGACACTACCGACCGCATCTGCACCACCCTCGGTTGTGGTGCCATAGAGGTTACCTTTCGCGTCGAAGATCACGCCCGCATAGGGGTGAGCACCGTTGTCGCCGCCCGTGAAGTTGTAAATTACCGCTTCCGTCCAGCCGCCATTATTGAACTTTGCATAATATAGTTACAACGGAAACAGTTCGGCCTGCCGCCAGAAGGCAATGACCAACGTGGGTCGCTTCCGCATCCGGCGCAAAGCCTTGCGGGCGTAGTGGCTTAACTGGCCAAAGTTCTGCGGGCAGAAGTTCGGTAGCTCGTGTTGCTTCCAATGCGACCAGAGATACTCGACCGGATTCAGATCGGGCGCATATCCGGGAAGAAACTCCACCCACAACCGCCCGCGCTGTTGGCGGATGAACTCCCAGGTCATGCGGCTGCGATGGCCAGTCAATCCGTCCCAGACAATGAGCAGCTTGCCGGGGATGTGGCGCAGCAAGTGCCCGAGGAACTCGATGATTTGCGGGCTGCGAATGGTCCCAGGAAACAGCCGGAAATAGAAGTTCCACCACGTCACCCCCGCCATGGCCGACAGCGTCTTCCAGTTGAAGTGATATTGCAGCACCGGCGTTTGTCCGCGCGGCGCCCAGGTGCGGCAACGGTGCGGGCGTTCGCTCAATCCGCTTTCGTCGATGAAGACGATGGTGCGGCCTTCTTTTTGGGCTTTTTTTTAATCTCCGGCCAGCGCTGCTGCTTCCACCGCCGGATCTTATCTTCATCGCGCTCCAGCGCCCGTCCGACTGGACGCTGGCAACTCCATCCCAGCTGCCGCAGGATGCGCCACGCTTGCGAAGGGTGATACTTCACTCCGCATTCCTGCTCGATCAGGTGGGCGACTCGCCACGAAGTCCACAAACTGGTTTCGTACCCCAGCGCCTGCGGTCCGCGTTTCAAGCCACCCTCAATGCGCCGCAGATCTTCGGGGCGTAAGCGGGCGCGCCGTCCGGCGTGCCCAGCCTTTTTCAAAGCCCGTATCCCGCCCTCCTTCAGTTGCGCGGCCCAGCGACTCACCGATTGCCGGTGTACTCCCACCTGACGAGCGACTTCGGAAGGATGCACTCCCTGACGCAACAACCGCGCCCCTAGCAATCGCCGCTCCTCCAACTTCTGAAAATCTCGCCGTACTCCCGCCGGGTTTCCCATAACCGGAGAGTAGCACAAGATCATCAGAATGTCACTATATTATTCAATCATCAATAGAGGGGGTCAGCTTAAAGACCGTGCCTGAGTAGTAGGTCCCTCCCGCGTACGTTGTCCCATAGAGATCACCCGCCCTGTCGAAAACCAAGGCTCCATATGGGCCTGAGCCGTCGCCACCCCTTACCGATCCAAAAAAGTAAATGACGCTGTAGTTCCAGCCGCCACCCGAGTTGGGAGTGATCTCGAAGACAGTGCCGGGCCCGGGGCCGCCACTTGTTGTTACACCATAGAGGTTGCCCGCAGCGTCCCAAGATAGGCCGGACGGGGCGCACCCGTCGTTCGCGCCGCCGACGAAGGTGTGCAGGTTGTTTTCGGTCCAGCCGCCGCCGGAGGCCGGTGTTAACTGATAGAGAATCCCGCAGCCGCCATCGCCCCCGAATAAGGCCGTGCCGTACAGATTTCCAGAGCTATCAAGGATCACCCCACTCACCGGTGCATAACCACTGTTGTTCTCGTTCGAGAAGCTGTAAAGGACGTTTTCGGTCCAACCACCCTTCGTTGGCGTCAACTCGAAAACAGTACCGCAGCCGATGTTGCATCCAGTGCCGGTGCCCCCTGCTGCGGTTGTCCCATAGAGATTGCCAGCACTGTCGAAGGTCAATGGACCCTCCTCATTTGGGTCCAGCCCGTCGGGGCTGCCCGTGAACGTATGCAGGACTTTCAGCCTTGGAGCCGCCATGGCACCGTTCGCCAGGATCAGAACGACTGCGAAGAATGCCAGAGCCATGCCCCATGGGGGCGTAGACCTTTGATGGTGCATGAGATTTCCCTCCGGTCCAACGAGAAAAGCACTCCGCTTGGCCCGTGCGACCGCCGGGGGAGTTGATGAGGCGGCCCGAACCCGCAATTATCCTCCTTAAGGCGTAGTAGGGGCAAGTGGCCAGAACTGCCGGGCAGTGTCTTAACTTGATGTTGCCGATTTCCACAGGCGTGAAAAAGGCCCCTCCTGTTTGGGATGGGGCCGTAGTTATAGCACTGAATAAATTACTTCTTTTCTTTGAGTGCGGTAAGTATTTGCTCGTACTCCTTAATGACCTTACGCCAGTGTTCTTTGCCGATCTCCTGCGCTGTCGTTCGCGAGTCTCTAGCGCTCGACGCGATTGTGAGAATGGCTGCAAGAATTTTAGTTTCGTCCATTTTGGCACCTCCTTTCACAAAAAGTTAAGGCCCAACCTGTCGGGGTTATGGGCCTTGAATCTGGCAGATCAGAACTTAGTACGGGGCGTCTAACTAGGTATCGCTGACCGTGGCCGTCTGCAATTCTATTGTAACACCGGAGACGGCATGGCAGCGCTTAATGTTTTGGGTGCAACGACAGCGTCACTATCAGATGTTCGCGTTCACAAAAAAGGCCGCGTTCGCTCCAAGCAGGAAATTCTCTTTCAACGTCTCGGCCACTGGCACCATGCGGTCGGATTGCAAATAGTAGCGACGGAGGGCATGAGTTGCTTGGGGCGTATTCGGCTAAGGTGGCGGTTGGCCCGGCCTTCCGCGTTTTTTGCGGAGGCCGGGGCGGTTCGATCATCATCAATCACGGAAATCGCTTCTATCTCCGCTCTCACTTTCTGCTTGACACGGAGACCGGCAAACTGACATCCTCGATGTATATCTCATGGACAACCTACACAATTGCCATATAACTCATTAGGAATCAAGATTTTGCCTCTAAGTCCAATCGGCTCTAGATTTTGCCGGGAAAATGTCCGTAACTTCATGATTCCACTAGACCGGCGGGGGAGGGGGGGTATCAAAAAGTAAACAGCCCGCATCGACCGAAAACTGACAACCGGAAACTGGCAACTGGCGCATGGAGCCATCCCGGCAGATCGACATGCTCAAACGTATACCTTACGGAGAACCGTAATAGACAGCATATAACTCCCTAGGAATCTAGATTTTACCTCTAACTCCAATGGGCTCTAGATTTTGCGGGCCAAAAGTCCGTAACTTCATGATTCCACTAGACCGAGGGGGGGAGGGGTTATACCACCATTTTTTCAAATTGCTGTCTCCCACCTCAGCGTCAGAAACCGCGTTTCTTCTGTTCCTGGCAAGGCTCACAAGTTTTACCATTGTGTGCAAATACTTGCTCAATATACCCGCTTTTCGCCTGCAAAAGCGACGTTCGCCACCCTCAAGTTTGGTATGGGGCTTGCACCTATTCCTTCCAGAGTCGACTTGGATCGCTGATCACAGCCTCATCCAAGTCTGGGGGAATACTGCCATGAAAATTACCGTACTTGCGTTTTGCCTCTTTTGCACCGTAGCGGCGTTGGGTCAGTCGTCTCTGAGCGGCGCTTCCATGGCTCCGTCGTTTCAGGTTCCGGACCATCCCGGACGCGCTTCCCAGCAGCCCGCCCCGCAGGAACAGAATCTGCTCGGGAACAGTTCGCTGACTGCTGCTCACGGTGAAATGCCGCTGTGGGAGGCCATACCGGAGCGGCATGTCGTGCCGCTTGGCGACCAGGCCCGCATTCTGAGGAAAGAGCACGAAGCCGTGAAGCAAGCCCGTTTCGTCTGGGTAAACTGAGTCCGGTCAGGCCCGGTTTACTCGCGAGCCGTCGCCCTTACTTCGCTCGAATTACTACCTTGGCTGAAACCATGTTGTCGTAACGATCGTAGGCCCGCACTACCACAACATGATCCAGTTGCCCCGCTGACGGCAGCGCCACCCGGAAGTCATAGCTCTCCGTCCTCGAATCCGAAAGCTCGCCTGCCGGCTCCACAAAACGCCAATCGGCTGCATCGATCGAGTATTCCGCTCGCTTGATCGGCGAGAATGAATCTGTTGCTCGGAAGCTGACGTGAATCTGGCCGCCATTAACCGAGGCTGCAAGCCCTTCGATTCGCGGCGGAGTCGTGTCCACCTCGAATCGCGCGCTTTCCTTCTCTGCCGTCAGCCCCTGTCCGGGTGAATGCGAAGGCGCATCCGACGCCACCACTTTGACCGTGTATCCGCCGTCGGGCAGCAGCGCAGCGTCGAACGAATAGAACCTGTCCGTCAGGTCGGACTTCAGCAAGAGCCAGCGCTGTTCGCCATCTCCCCGATAATAGACCGAGTAAACCATCTGGTCGTCGTTATCATCGTGGATGCTCCATCGCACCCCGATCGAGTCGCGGTCCCGCGTGGTTGGCGGTGCCACGTCCATTCGGATCTGCCCCCCGCCGCCGCTGAATTCCAGCCCGGGTACCCGGGGTGGCGGGGTGAAGCGAACCCCGACCTGCACCGTGACCTCGTCAAAATCCGGGGCCACGTTTTTGGGAAGGTAGTTCAGGGTGACGCTCTCTACTCGCGGCGCGACATGCCCGGAATGAAGCACCGCCTTCCACTGCACAAAGCGGGCCGAAGGCACACTGACCACGCCGTCGTTCTGCAGATCAACTTTGTTCCAGGCGCTCCAGTTGCGGTCGGGATTGTCGACGTTCCCGCTGCGGGCGAAGAGCTCCACATTGCCCGCACCTCGGAACTCGGCGCGTCCCCAGCGCGAAAAGATGTGCGCGTCGAATACGTCGCTCTCATACGTACCCTCGGCGGCCGGCGCCGCGCTGAGTTGAAATATCTTGCCCAGGTTGCTGGTGGCGGCGTAAAGGCCGTCCCCTGCATGAGCAAAACCGGTTACTTGGGTGGCGCTGGCTTTGACCAGGTCGGTGAACTGGTCTTCGCCACGAATCACGAAGATGTGGCCGCGGTTCCCGGTTCCGGCCAGCAAGCTGCCGTGGGAATCAAATGCCAGGGCGTAAGCCATGTCCTCATGCGAGTTCCACAGGCGGCGAGGAGACCCGTCCGGCGCGATCCGGTAAATCTCCGATCCGCCACTGACGGCTGCATTCATCCCAGGAAAATTGATTGTGGGCGGTGGAGCGGCCGCCGTTGCTCCGGTGATCGTGATTGACATCTGGGGCGGCGCATTCCCGGCGGGAGCAGGCGCCGCCTGTTGTGCTACCGGAAAACTCGTCGGAGTAGCCGCGGCCCGCTTCTCTCCGGTTCCGGCGGCATAGATGTTTCCTGAACCGTCGATGGCAATCGCGGTGATTTCCTTTTTCGGTGCGCTGTACAGGACGAACGCTTCTCCCTTGGGCGAAATGCGATAGATGAGTCCACTGCCGTCGGAGCCGGCAATCAGATTCCCCTGGAGATCGAACGCGAGCACCCGGATGTGCGCCTCGTCACTCTGGAAGAAGGTGGAATGTTCTCCCTTCGGAGTGACGCGAAAAATTTCTCCGTGATCCCCGGTGGCTACATAAAGGTTGCCTGCGTCGTCGTACGCCAGGCCCCAGATATATTTCGTTCCAGGATCAAAGTAGACCGACGAACTCCAGCCAGGATCAGCCGCCGGTTTCGGCTTATCCTCCAGTTTCTTGTCGTTCTTGGAAGGTTCCTTTCCGGTTGCATCTGCGATCCTGTATATCTTGCCATCCGGATTGGTAGCCGCAAAGATCGTGCCATTCCGATCGACCGCCAGCGCCTGGACCTGCAACTCTTGCGCCTCGAAGATGACAACCGCCTTGCCATCGGGCGTGATGCGATACACCCGGGCTGGCGACCCAGCGGCGGCATAAAGAACGCCGTTTCGATCCACCGCAATCGACCAGATGTAAGTCGACGGAGTCGTGGTGAGCGCCCGGAACTCGGGAGCCAGTTCGAGTCCGCCCCCGCTGCTGACGGCAACGCCCTGCGCCGTGCCCTTGATCAGTTCATCGAATTTCGATTGTTCCCAGGTGCGGGTATCTCCAGCGAGAACGACCTCAGTGGAGAGCAACAAGAATGCCAGAAAAATGCGGAGCGGCGTGCGAAAGCCTAAACCCAAGTCCATACCTCGATGCGTAATTTTAGGAGGAAAAGCTCAGGTTAACACAATGTGGCGTGGACGCTTCTGTGGGCGTGGCAGAGGCCGTGCGATTCTCTCGCGGACAAGAGTGTCCGCGCCACACAAAATCGCACCTACTTGACGTTAATCGTCAGCACCTGCGCGCCGGCCACTACGTAGTCCAGTGGGAGCGTGGCCGCTTCGTTCACCGGCGACTCGTTCGATACCACCATGTCCTGCGTGCCGCGCATGCCGTCCAACACGTTCATCACCGAGAGCGGAAGTGCCGGCATCACTTTGTCGGCAATCATGGCCTCGGGATCGGCCTCGAGCAACGAAACGTAGACCCGGTTGTTGGCATGTTCTTTGTTGAGGAAGGCGATGGTGGCGGCCAAGTCCAGCCGGCGCACGCCTGAAGAACCATGGCGTAAGCGATCCAGCGTATCGCCGTCGCTGATCAGAATGCGCAGCGGTCCCTTCGACGTCGATGTAGGAATGCGCACCGGAATGTGTTGCACTATGCATTCGCCGCGATACGGTCGCAGCATGGCTTCGATAACGAGGTCATCTCCGGGCCGTGCTTCGGTGATGTCGGTACGCGCGCTCTCCAGCCGAGCCCAGCGCCGCTCGCGCGCCATATCAAAATCAAGATTCACCCCGCGAATGGCCGGGATGCTGTATGGGTTGTCGAAAATCCGGCCAAAGCGCTCGCCGACAGAACTGGCGGCCAGCATCGCACCCGGTTGTCCGCCATCGATGGAAGCGAACATGTTCTGGATCGCAACGTCGGGATACCCGTCTACGCTGATTCGTCCATTCATGTGATAGGTGGTCTCCTCGCCGTATTCGTTTACCCCGTGCAGGGCATTGAACACCGTGGCCATCATGGCGACGGGGCTGAGCCGCGCGTTATTGAGCACTTCATAGTGAAACTGCTTGTCTGCAGATTCACCGTGGATGGTCAGCGTGACCGGAATCATCTCCGGCTTCTTGCCGAACTCGCCTAGAATCCCGTTGTGCCGGTCCTGCACGAATGCACCAACCGGCTCGGTCGCATTCACTATCTTGAAAGCGTTCAAGGGCGAAGGCAGAGTGGCCAGCACCTGCGCTTTGGTCATGGGCAGATCGATCATGCCGAACTGCATCAGCGGATGCCCGCAGGCCAGCAAGTGCTTTGCATCCATGTAAGTCACGGTGCAGGTAGCCGCAATGTCCATATCGCCGCGAACCAGAACTGCGCTGATGGCGGAACCGGGTTCGAGCGCCTCAGGCTGCTTTACGTCGCTGACCGAGCCCAGGCCCATGACCGGAACAATTCCCGCCGAAGCAAATTCGGGTGCGAAGACCTTGACCACGTCCTCTGAAAATCCGCTAAACACCAACGGAGTCTCAATCGGCTTCAGATAGTTGGCGGAGTCCGTGACCGGAGTCTCGGAGACTCCCGGGCTCGAGATCCTGCTCGACTCGTCCATTTTTGTCCGGGCTTGCAGGGCCGCGGGCGCGGGGCTTCGGTCCAACGCGCTGATCTCCATCATCTCTGCGATCGGCGTGACTCCGGCGATCGGTTCCTTGGAGAACTCGCCAATCCGGAACGCGATGGCTCCGGCAAGCTTGCCGTCGAGGTACACCGGGCTGCCGCTCATGCCCGCGACTACCCCGGTGTATTCGGCTTTGGCTCCGCCGAGCCGCACCAGGATCACGTCTCCCTTCGGTCCATTGGCGTTCTTCAGCACCCCGAGAACTTCCACATTCATGGACTCGGGCTTCGTCCCCTGAAAAACCGTGTAAGCCACGCCCTTCATGCCGGCGTGGATCTCGTTTGCCGGAATCGTCTCTACCGTTTTGGCGCTCTGCGCAAGGATCGACGGGGAAAGCAGCAGGAAGAACACAGCGAGGGCGAGAACAGTTCGTCTCATTAAATGTCCCCACAGGACCGCCAACCGGTCCTCAAAATTTGCACTTCGCGCCTTAATGTCCAGTTGCCAGGTAGGAGAGGAGTATCGGAAGCCAGCAAAACATCCCAAACCGCGAAGTTCTGCGTCTATACTAGCACAAGGACATTCGAGGACTCCGATGTTTTCTTACGTTCCCCAGCGCTTTGTATGCCCTGTCCGCAGGGCCGTCGCAACCGGCTTCCTGGCAATGATTTGCCTTGCCGCAACCATATTTTCGGGGCTGCCCATCTGGGGGCAGACCCAGTCGCAATCCCCCGCCGGGCAACCGACGCCCCCACCTCCCGAGGCCGGTGGCCCCCAGACCGATGTCGGCCCCTACGCGATCCCCAAGAAAAAGGATGAGCCGCCGCCTCCTCCTCCGCCTGAGAAGCCCAGGAAGATCGAGGGAATGCCGGACTACTCGATCCACCTCGACGTGCCGCTTGTGAGCGTGCCCGTCATGGTCGTGACCAAGGACGGCCAGTTCATTTCCACCCTGCAGAAAGAGAACTTCAAGATTTATGAAGATGGCACGCAGCAGACGATCAGCAATTTCACGATACAGGACGCCCCCATCACCGCAGTACTGCTGATTGAGTTTGCTGACACCTACTACCGCCTCATGATCGATGCGCTGAACGCCTCCTATTCCTTTGCGCAGCAGCTTAAGAAAGACGACTGGGTCGCCGTCGAATACTACGACCTGAGGCCGCACATCCTGGTCGACTTTACACAGGACAAGGGTGCCATTAATGGGGCCCTCAACCAGTTACGAGTTCCCGGTTTTTCTGAGACCAACCTCTTCGACGCGCTCTATGACACCCTCGATCGTCTGGATCGGGTGCAGGGGCACAAATACGTTATTCTGGTCAGCACCGGGTTTGACAGCTTCAGCAAGCTTACCCTCGACAAGATCACGAAGAAAATCAAGGTCACCAAAGACGTCACCATTTTCCCCATCAGCATCGGCTGGATCGCCCGCGAAATGTGGGGCGGGGCGGCGCCGCACGGACCCGGCATTCCGATTAACGAAATGGACTACCTGCAAGCTGACAATCAGATGCGCAGCTTTGCCACGCTGACCGGCGGCCGCTTTTATCAGCCTCGCTTTACGGCGGAATATTCGGAAGTCTTCCATGACATCGCTGGAGACATTCGCCACCAATACGAGATCAGCTATCATCCCACCAACACCAAGCTCGACGCGACCTATCGCAAACTGAAGGTGGAAGTCGTTGCCCCCGACGGCGGTCCGCTCAAAATGAAAGACCAGAAGGGCAAGGACGTGAAGTTCGACATCATTGCCCGCGAAGGCTATACCGCCAAGCACACCGTGGAGTAGCGGCGCATGCCGGCAACTGGCCTCATGAATCGTTCTGAAAGGGCAATTCACATAGGGGCAGATGCCCCCATCTGTCCAGGTCGAGCGAAATTCCACAGGCACGCACGGCTTCAGAAGAGGCCCCTCATTGCACGTGGAATAGCCGGTCCAGCACGAACATGAACGCTGCTCCTACGAACACCAACAGCGCCATTTTCACTCCTGGCTCTTTGTTGACCTCCGGAACCAGGTCGGAAGCGGCCACGTAAATCGTTACCCCCGCCGATAGCGGCAAGCCAAACGCCACCTGGTGGCGGGCCAGCGCCATCACCATCACGCCCGCCATCGTGGCTGCTCCCAGAACGATCGAAGCACCCCACGCTGTGTTGCGGCTCTGGCCGCTGGCCAGCATTACGGACGCCACTGTGAAGCCTTCCGGGACCTTGTGCAGAAACACCGCAGTGAAAATAATCCAGCCCAGCCAATTGGAAACGATGAAGCCTGATGCAATCGCAATTCCATCGAAAAAAGTATGGATCACCAGCCCCAGCAAGACGGAGTATCCCTTGTGAGAGTGGACAAATTCGTCTTTGTGGGTTTCTTCGCCAAAATGAAAATGCGGGGTCACCGTGTGCTCGAAAAAGTGAATGATCAGGTAACCGAGCAGCACCAGGAAACCGGCGCTCTTGCCCCGTAGACTCAGGCTCTCCGGCACCATCTCCACCAGAGCGGTCGCCAGCATGAACCCCGCGCCTAACGCTACGAAGTAGTTCAGATAGCGGCGCTCCCATTGCCGCTGAACAATGATGGCCCCGCCGAAAACGTTGGCGCTGGCTGCAGTGAGGCCCAGCAGGAGGCTCACGAGAATAGGATTCATGCGATCCGTAGCATATCAGTTCTCAGTCTCGTTTCTCAGCTTCCAGTTGGTGTTCATATATCACAGATTACTGCGTGTTGCTCGTGGCACACTGCCAACTGGGACACACCGATGCCAATCCCGAGCCATGAAAGGCGGGATGGGCGTACAATGGTGCCGTTTTCGAGGTCAACAGGGAAGTCCCAACTGTAGAACCATCACGATGATGATGCGCGCACTATTCAGGAGGACGAGGATGACGAAGGCGATGTTGTTAGTGTTGTCCGGGCCGGAAGCGCAGCCACGCTCCAGCGGGAGAGGGCTTGTAACCACTGCTGTTCTTGGCCTCTGCCTGCTTTTCGCCGCGGTGACGCCCGCGCAGCAACAGGGAACAGCCGGAATCAGGCCTGGCAGCAAGCCCACCTTCACCGAATTCGAGGCACCGGACGCAGGCACGGGCACGCTTCAGGGAACCGTAGGCTTCAGCATCAACACGGCCGGGGCTATCGCGGGAGGCTACATCGACGCGGGCAATGTGCTGCACGGGTTCGTGCGGACTGCCAATGGCAAGATAGCCGAATTCGACGCTCCCGGCGCAGGTACCGGCGCACACCAGGGAACCGTCGCCATTAGTATCAACACGGCGGCGGCCGCTACGGGATTTTATTTCGACTCGAGCAATCTGCAACACGGGTTCGTGCGGGCAGCCAATGGCAAGATCACCCAATTTGACGCTCCGGACGCCGGAACGGGCGCATATCAGGGAACCATCCCCAATAGCATCAACACGGCAGGGGCCATCGCGGGAATGTACTTTGACGCGAGCGATGCGTATCACGGGTTCGTGCGGTCTGCCAATGGCAAGATCACCGAATTCGAGGCTCCCGGCGCAGACACGAGCAAGCATCACGGAACCGTCTCCCTCAACATCAACACGGCTGGGGCCGTCACCGGGACCTACAGGGACGCGGGCGGTGCCGGTCACGCCTTCATCCGCGCCGCCAGTGGCAAGATAACCGACTTTGACGCTTCGGGCGCAGGCAAAGGTAGGAACCAGGGAACCGCCGGCAGCAGCATCAACACGGCGGGGGTTATCGCGGGAGGCTACGCAGACACGAGCGGCCTGGATCACGGATTCCTGCGCGCCGCCAATGGCAAGATAACCACCTTCAAGGTTCCTGGCGCAAGCAAGGGAACTGGCTGGATTCCAGGAACCGCCGGCTTGAGCGTCAACACCGCGGGGGTCATCGCGGGAACCTACTCAGACTCGAGCAATGTCGCTCACGGCTTTGTACGCGCCACCAATGGCAAGATAACCACCTTCGACGCACCGGGCGCAGGCGGCAACATCTTGCTGGCATGGCTGGCGGCGAAGGGGAACGGTCCCCCGGATCAGGGAACACTCGGCATCAGCATCAACGCGGCGGGGGCTATCGCGGGCACCTACGCGGACAAGAACGGCGCGTATCACGGTTTCGTGCGGACGCCATGAGTCCGGCTACCGCCCGGTGATGGGACAACCGTGTCGAGGCCAGCCTATCGAGGGGTTCCGAGAACGGGAACCGCACCGTGAAACTCTCCTACCCGCTATGCCGGATGTGCATGACGTCTCCGTCCTGCACAATGTACTCCTTGCCTTCCAGCCGTAACGTGCCACGGGCCCGCGCGTTGGCTTCTGATCCGGCTTCCAGCAACTGGTCCCAGCGAATCGTTTCCGCGCGGATAAAATGGTGCCCCAGGTCCGAATGGATCGCCCCGGCAGCCTCGACTGCACGGCTGCGGACCGGAACCGTCCAGGCCCGGCACTCATCTTCGCCGGCGGTAAAAAATGAAATCAGGCCAAGTAGCGTGTAGGTCGTGCGGATCACGCGGGTCAGCCCGCTTTCGGTCAATCCATAACTGGAGAGAAACTCGGCTGCCTCCGCGTCGCTCATTTCCGCGAGTTCCGCCTCGACTGTCCCGCAAATCGCAGCCGCTCCCGCGTTCGACCTCGACGCCACTTCGGTCAACCCATATTTCGTGGCCGCTTGCTCAAGCTCTTTCCCCAATTCCGCGGTTTCACTCACATTGAGCACATACAGAATCGGCTTTTCGCTCAGAAACATGAATCCGCGAAGCCGCTTCTTGTCCTCGGGCGTCATCTCCAGCTCGCGCAACGGGTGCTCAGTCTCAAGATGCGCCTTGGCCCGATTGAGCAACTCGAATTCTTTTTCCAGATCAGGCGTCCGCATCTTCTTCAAGTCTTTTTCCAGCCGTTCCAGGCGCTTTTCAATCTGGCCCAGATCGCTGACCATAAGATCGAATTCCACATTCTTGATGTCGCGCAGCGGATCGATCGCTCCCACGTGAGGAATCGAATCATCCTCGAAGGCCCGTAGCACATGGGCCAGCGCGTCGACACCTCGCAGGTTTCCCAGGTACGCGGTTTCCTTCAGGGCCTCTTGCCCGATCGCACCCACATCCACATATTCGACCGACGCATGCGTCAACTTCTTGGGATTGTAGAGAGCGGCCAGGCGATCCAGTCGATCGTCGGGGACTTTCGCCACCCCAACGTGAGCCTCGCGAGGATTGCGCGCTTCGGCAACATGCGCCCGGGTCAAAATGCGAAACAGAGATGTCTTGCCCACCTGCGGCAGACCAATAATTCCAGTTTTCATAAGAGTTGGCTCTCGGTCGCTGCCCTCGGGCTTCCAGCCAGAGCCATTTGCAGGATAAACGATGCAATCGAGATCGCCAAAACCGTGCTGGCCTCAGCGCCTGAAGAGCCCATTCCGTAGCCAATCAGCGTGCCGCAAATTGCTGCGCCGTCAGATAGGTCAGCACCAGCGCCAGCAGCAGCACTCCGCCTTCAACCCGCGTGGACCAAACGTGCAGCCCATCAAATTCCATGCGCGCAGGATTATCGGGCGGCACGGAATCTATCAGGCCAATCGAAGCTCGCAGCCTTTCCATCCGCGGAATGATGCCGAACTGCGACCCCAGCGTCAGCGCGAGCATCAGAACCACCAGAATATTCCGCGCCGCGAATGGATGAGCCGTGCCCATCGTCAGCCGGCTGTACAGCAGCGATGTAACCAAATAGACCACCCCTGCAATGATCCCCATCCAATGCAGCGTAACCAGTGACTTGCCCACGACACTGCCGGCCATATGGCGGGTTGGAAGAACGGAAAAAGCTGTGGGCGCCAGAACGAAGGCGAAGAAGATCAGCCCACCCAGCCAGACGATCAGAGATAACAACATGAGATAGCGAAGAAATGACATGAAGGAATTATCGCGCCGTCGGCAGTGAAAGGCCAGCCGGATGTCCGCCTAAGAAACGCCACTGCCAGCTCGCCGCCACCCTCACACCGGTACCGGCGTGCTCTCCACAATCTCGCGGAGCACCTGCTCGGCCTGTTCGGATTTCTTTAGCGTTGAAGCGTAGAGCCCATTCACCACTACCCGGTGCGCGAATACCGGCACCACCAGCGGTTTGAAGTCTTCCGGCGTGCAAAAACTGCGGCCTTCGAGGAAGGCCATTCCCTGGGCGGCCCGGTATAGCATTTGCGATCCCCTCGGCGACACTCCCAGCGACAGATGTTCCGACTCCCGCGTCTTTCTCACCATGGCCAGCGTGTACTGCACCAGGGAATCGTCCACCCGGATCTGCGTTACCGCCTGCTGCATCTCCACCACATCCGCTGCGCTGAGCACGGGCTTCATCCCTTCCAGCATCGTCGTTCCCGCCTCGGAGCGCAGGATTTCCCGCTCCGCATTTGCATCCGGATAGCCCATCCGGGCCCGCATCAGAAACCTGTCCAACTGCGACTCCGGCAGGGGATAAGTCCCGTGATGTTCCACCGGGTTCTGCGTCGCAATCACCAGAAAAGGTTGTGGCAGCGCATACGAATGCGCATCCACCGTGACCTGGTTCTCGTTCATCGCCTCCAGCAGCGCCGACTGCGTCTTGGGAGTCGTCCGATTGATCTCGTCGGCCAACAGAACGTTGGTAAACACCGGGCCGCGCTTGAACTCGAACTCCTGCTCCACCGCCGAATAAATGGATATCCCGATCACGTCCGAAGGCAGCATGTCGCTGGTGAACTGCACACGCTGGAAGCCGCATTCCAGGGCGCGTGCAATCGCCTGGCCGAGCGTCGTCTTGCCTACGCCGGGGACGCCTTCAATCAGCAAATGTCCGCGCGCCAGCAGGCAAACCACCGACAGGCGGACCACATCGTCCTTGCCGCGTATCACCTTTCGCAAGGCAGTTTCCAGCTGCGCCGCGCGATGCGATACGGCAATGGCGGTTTCAGGTGACATTACGAGGATTCTACTATGGCGTGCGATGAGGCAGCCGTTACGGAGGTGAACAAGCTTTCAGCCATCGGCTGTCAGCTCTCAGTTTGGAACTCTTGACCTTCCTGATCCCTGAGCGGTGCCCGGGGAAAAACCAGGTGAGGGTTAATCGCCCTTTGCTGATGGCTGAGAGCTGATAGCTGACAGCGGCTACTGCATAAACTCCGCCGGGCGTCCCGTCAGCCGCTCGATGCGCTTGGCGATGGGCGGATGCGTTGAGAACAGGTTCCCAAAGCTCATTCCGCCGAGCAGCGGCTGAATGATGAACAAGTGCGCCGTCGATGGCGTGGCCTGCATCGGCAGACGCCGCGAGTACGCGTCCAGCTTCTGCAGCGCGCTGGCCAAGGCATACGGATTGCCGGTGAAATGCGCGCCGGTCGCGTCCGCCTGGTACTCGCGCGAACGCGACACCGCCAGTTGAATCAGCGAAGCCGCAATCGGTGCCAGAATCAGCATAAGAAGCGCGCCGATTCCGCCGCCTCGATCCCTGTTATCACGACCTCCCATCCCGCCGAAAAACATGGCCCAGCGTCCCATGCTGGCCAGCATCGTGATCGCGCCCGCAACCGTGGCGGCGACCGAACTGATCAGGATGTCGCGATTGTTCACGTGTCCCAGTTCGTGCGCCAGCACGCCTTCCAGTTCCTCGTCGGTAAGCAGGTTGAGGATGCCCTGCGTCACCGCGACCGAAGCATGCGCCGGATTGCGTCCGGTGGCAAACGCGTTCGGCGAATCGTTGGGGATAACGTAGATCTTCGGCATGGGAATGCCGATTTTCTGGGTCAGCCGCTCGACTGCCGCATACGCGCGCGGCAATTGCTCGCGTGTCACCGGCTGGGCGCGATACATGGCCAGCGCAATCTTGTCCGAATAGAAATAGGACACAAAGTTCATCACCGCCGCGAACGCCAGCGCCAGAAGCATGCCGTTCTGCCCGCCAAAAGCCCGGCCAATAAACATCAGCAGCAGCGTGAGCAGGGTCAGCAGGAACGCGGTCTTAAAAGTGTTTCCCATAGCAGTCTCGATAGATTAGATGGTACGCGAAGCGGGGAGATTCAACCAGGCGAGACGTGTGGGGCGGACACTCTTGTCCGCCGCTTTTGGCGTTGCTTTTTTCCTGGAGCTGGCACAGCTATTTGTGGACGCTTAGCGGCGGATTTCGGTGATTTTGGTGGCTGTTCCGATTTGGAAAAACGCCCGAAAAATGGGGTATACCCCCCTCCCCTCGGTCTAGCAGAATCATCAGGTTGCGGGGATTTGGTCCGCAAAATATAGATTGCAAAGGGCTTACGGGTAAAATCTAGATTCCTAAGGAGTTATGTTGCAATTTTGTAAGTTCTCCATAAGATATATGTATAGAGGATGTCAGTTCGCTGGTCCGAGTGTCAAGGAGAAAGTGGAGCGCGGGAGCGATGGAGATTTTCGTGTTGGCGAGCGACCGAACTACCCCAGCCTTAGCAGGGAATGCGAAAGGCTGGGACAGCCGAGCCTTGGGTAACCTAGACACGTGGCTGCGAAGTATCCATAATTGTGATCGTAGCTGGACAGGTCACGCCCGGACGGACGCCGTCCGGGGTTTTGCTTTTGTGGTGGCGAGGGGCGGCGGAAGCTGCTCTTGATCTGTGGCCCTTGCTGGGGGCGTGGCGGGGATGGCGAATCGTCACGTCTCGCGGAGGACGCGGGAGAGAGGCGCCCCCTATTTGTTTCGCAAGTCGAGTGGGATGGCACAAGCCCCGGCCAGCCGCTGTCTGAAGTCATCCCAGTCTCTACCCTTTCGAGCAAGAACGTCTGCAACGTCAAACCAGTGATTCGTGGTCGGCGATTCTGCTTGCAACTTGAAAAGCTCTAGACCCTGCTTCGAGATTATCGTCCAAAACTCGGGAAATCCGAACTTCTTCGCTTTCTGGTGCGACTTCTCAGCTTCGCCGGCCCGGTTGTGAGCGTTGCTCACGTCCGTGCCGCCTTTGACCTCGATCGCGACCCGGTGATGTATGCGGTCGTCGACTTGCTCTTGGACACAGAGGTCAGGGTCATGCGATAGGGTAATGAACACTGCCCGCCCCGCGGAGTTCTTCAACGTTAGCCTGTTGACGGTTGTTGTCACGATGTACTTGGCGACGATCTCTTTGACAGCGACGAAAACCTCTTTCATCGCGGTCTTGCCAATCTGTGTGTTGTTGGAACCTTGCAACTGAGAGCCGAACGTGAGCAGAGGCAGTTCGCGCAGGTCACGCTCAGTGATGTTCGGCATCTGGCGCACGAGCTCTGCCAGCGGCTTCGCCATCGCTCTGCAGAAGCCGGGTATCGAAGGCGCTGCTTTCTTCGACAGGGTGCCGAGTTCCTCCATACCCTTGAAGCGGCCCATGCCTGTCGACCCCTTGTAGAAGCTTTTCTGTGGAGCGCCTAAGAGCAGTCGATAGTAGCCAACCAATGAGGGCTTGGCTTCCACGACGGCGGGAACAGGGAAAACGTACTCGTCGCGAAGACCTGCGGCTGGGAGGATTCTTTGAACATCAGCAGGCACGTACATACGGACCTGCTCTTTGACGATGCCTTGATCTAATCGGCCCAGGGCTTCGGAGAGCGCATCCATGAACCACTGCTTGCGCGCGGCAACTAGCAGCTGATAAAAGCGCACCTGCCGCGCTGAGCTAGGTGGGGCCAAGGAAGGCGCGACGGTCAGATCGCTGGCTGAGGTTGGTGGGTTTTTCTTGGCCTTAGCTGTCACAGTCAATCACGACTACTCACACTTTTTCGATTTGCGAAACACCAACCAGTAGCAGTGCTGCCGCCTGGTGTGGTGGGCCGTTTTCCACTTTGGGTCAATTATCGGTCCTTTTCGAATTTTCACGATGCAATCGCAGGGCACGAAGCCCACCTGGGACGCCGCATTGATTAGTTCAATGTGCGCCCATTGGTAGCGATGATGGTGCACGTAGTCGGTGATTTTACAAAACAGAATGCCTTCTTCTTTTAACACGCGGTGGGCCTCGCGCACGAATGGCGGGAACGTGTGGGTAAAAGTGTAGTGATTTTCTTTCGATGAGCGTAATACCAGACCGAACCGCGTATTGAAGTCCTTCTTGTTGTCTTTTCCCTGATTAGGGATGTGGGGTGGATCGTAAACGATAACATCAAAGGAACTGTCTTCCAACGGCATCTTCGTGTTGTCGGCTAGGATGTCGGGGTTATGCCGCGGGTCGATGTCCATGCCTACTACGCTTCGCTTGCTGTTTCGCCAGAAGCGACCGCCGTTGATAGTTGCGTCAAGAATTCTACGGGGCCTCTTGCGCGGATAAAAATCAAGCATTCGCTCCAGCAGTTCACTATCTTCGCCGCACCAGACCGACGCCAACGGTTCGTAGCGGGAACCCCGTTCCGTTCCGGGAGTCGGCTTCATCGGGTGCGGAGGTGGTTGAAGAACTGTGGCCATTGTCGGGAAAATCCCTTGTACACTCTCGCGGTTCATGGCGGCAACTGTGAATCGCTTGCAAAACAGGTGCCGGATGTGGATTGGTTAGTACCTTTGTGTCTGATTCTTACACAAAGCAAGGAGCGAATACAAGGCGAATATCACGAGGAGGCAGCAGGCATGCTTTCCCGGCGCCCGCTCGCTTCACTGAACGCGCTCGTGGGTGAAGCGGTCTCGGCCGGCCCAACAGGGACATTGCGGACAGGAGGTCCCGTCCGGGTAGTCGATGCCTTCCTCGTGTGGGCAGCCGATGATCCTGTCGGCGACCGCGGTAGAGCGGGGAGCATGGGTCTTAAGGAAGCCGAGGACCTGCTCCCCGATGGCGGGATCAAGGCGCGCGTCCACGTTGCCATCGGTAGACCAACGCTCAAGAAAATCCGGGTCATGCTTTTCGGCCAGGAAGATGCTTACCACGACCTTGGTGGCGAGCTTGTCAGTTGGCCCATAGAAGGCCACGGTAGCGACAGGGTAGCCGCGAAACCCAGGGTGGGGCTTCTTCTCCACCCATGAGCCGGTGTGCGGGTTCTTCTTAGGGAGTCGTTTGCTTCTTTTCATGGCGAAATGAGGACGAGTTATGAGGTTTTGACGGCGCCGCGCTTTATGGCTCGTTCCAGGGTCTGGTCTAGGGCGGCTTTGGCTTTGTCGTACTCGGCTTGGGTGATGCGGCCTTGCTTGTGCTCGACCTCAAGCTGGAACAGTTCCTCTTTCAAGGCTTCCATCAGCAAGCCGGAGCGGTCGGCGGCGGGGTTTGGTTTGGGAACGACCGGCGCTGGGGGCGCGTCGATGTCGGAGGGGGCGAAGTCGGGCACCACCGCGGTTTTTGAGCGTCCAGAGATGTAGATTGCGCCGCCGGCCAGCACGATGGCGAATCCGCCGAGAATGAACCAGCGATATTTTTCCAGCGGATCAGGAGCGTCGATGGGTGGGCCGAGGCCGCCGCCGGGACGGGATTCACGTCCGGCGGTTGCTCCATCGGCGCGGACATTGCCTTCGCCTTCGCTCTTGGCGGACAGGACTCCGGTGCCGGAAATCTTGAAGCTGAGGGCTTGGCCGGCGGTGGTGTTTGAGGCGACTTCGACGACTGAGTCCGATTGCTGCGGGTCTTGCATCGACTGGAAGTCGGTACCGGGGCCGGCGGTGAACTGCATGGATTTGGGGAGCATGACCACGAAGTGCTGGGCGTCGTAGAGCGACTTCGGATTGATACTGGCCGATCCGTTATAAGGCAGGTGATACGACACCTGGAACTGGGTTTCCCCGGGCCGCAGCGGATAGTTGAAGGCGTAGCGATTTTTTTCTTTTTCTGGAATGGGATCGGAGCTGATGGGCTGGCCGCCGGCGGTCATGGCCATGGACTGGTCGATCTGCGCGCCCTCGGGCAGGTAAAACTCGAAATTCTGATCACTCATCTGGGTGCGGGCCGGGCTTGAAGCATTGTTGACGGCGAACAGCCGGATGCCGCTCAGCTCACCGCCCTGCGCCTGCAGCCGCACCACGTCGGCAGTGACGCTCAGCCCATCGACCTTCTTCGCCACGTCGTAGATTTCCACTTCCAGGGAAGTGGTTCCCGGAGGCGCCATGCGGTGGTACGGCACGCCCTGATGGGTTACGCGGATCAGGTGAGGCGCGCTGGCGTCGTCGAGCTTGAAACTGAAGTTACCCCTGGCGTCGGTCGTGGTCTTGCCGGTTTCCTCCATGCCCTGAGACAGAGTCATGAGCGCGACCTCGTCACCGGCGCCGGGCTTGTGGGTGGTGCCGTTCTTCACCGTGCCGGTGAGAGTTTGGGAGTGAGCGACGCCAGCGGCGAACATCAGCAGAGCGCCCGCGAACATGGCCGCGGCTCGGCGCGCCGACCGTCGCCACGTGGGTGGTGATGGATATCTCAAACTCTGACTCCTTTTCGGTCGCTGGACGCCGCATCGCTGGCCGCGTCTTCCAGGTGCGCAATCTCGGCCAGCACGGCGGCGGCTTCTTCTTCCAGAGATGTCTTCATGGCCTGATAGTCCCCATCGGGAAACTTGCCCGACTTGTACTCGAAGTTCAGGTCGCGGAGGTTCTCGTAAACCACTTCCTTGCGCTCGCGCAGATATACCAGGCGGGTTTTCTGCGGGCCAAGATAGAGCTTTCCGAGAAGGTAGAACACGTAGAACAGAGTGCCGGCGGTCATGACCACGCAAACGAGAATCGGGAGGATCATAGTTCGGTGTCCTTCCGGGCCACTTCGCGGAAGTGCTGTAGTTCGGCGCCTTGGGCCGGGGCGGGCGCGTCCGCCGGCAAGAGCAGTGGCCGCGATCTCCAGAGGCGCACCACGTAGCCTACACCGACAATGCCTACCAGCAGTGCCAGGTAAGGCACAACCCAGGCGACGCGATTGAAGCCAGTCTTTGTGGGGGCGGCCAGCACGGTTGGCCCATACTTCTGCACGAACGATTGCAGAGTCAAGTCATCGTTGTCGCCGCGATCCACGGCGGCCATCAACTCGTCGCGCATGCGATCGGAATAGGAGCAGCCGACATGATTGCATTCCAGCAGGATCTGATTGCAGCCGCAGGCGCACATCAGGCGGTGCCCGAGATCGTTGAACCGGGCGGACTGATCGCCTGCGCCGAGCAGGAAAAGCAGCGCGCCGAAAAGAAACCCAGCCTGCAGAGTTCGCTTCACTGAAGCTGCTGAGAAACGACGGTTGGCTGGCGCGCTCAATGGCTTACCCCCGCCGGCGCCGTCTGGATGCGCGCCGGCAGCGCCACCGGCAACGCCGCCGCATTCGGAATCAACGCCACCACCGTTCCCATGATCATGAGCCACACCCCAACCCAAATCCAGGTGACCAGCGGATTCAAGTGGGCCTTGATGATGGGCTTGCCAGTGTCCTGATTCTGTCCTTCGTACACGAGATAGAGATCTTCCTGCACGGTGGAGCGGACGCGCGGGATGGTCGAGGTTTGCTGGCTGGCCTTGTAGAAACGGCGCTCGGGGTAGAGCGTGTCGATTTGTTTGCCGTCCTTCAACACGTCGATGACCGCCCATTCGCTGCCATAGTTCGGATTGTCGTCCTGGGTGAAAGAACGGCAGACCAGGGTGAAGGGGCCAATCCCCATTTTGTCGCCAAAGCCCATTTCCTGTTCCTTATCCTGATTGAAGGCGGAGCCGGCGAAACCGATCATGATGACGATCACACCGAAATGCACGATATATCCGCCATAGCGGCGGGTGTTGCGATGGGCCAAGTGAAGCATGGAAGCCATCAGATTCTGGCCGGTATGCCGCGCGATCACGCGGCCGCCGCGGACAAACTCCAGCGCCACAGTGAAGGCGACCAGCGCGGAGAGCAGGATGGTCATCAGTGAGTAGAATTGGGAGGCGTCCTTCCAGGGACGCATGCCGAACGGCCCGCCCCAGCTTTCCGGTGTGATCACCAGGAGCAACGCGATGGCGAGGGCTCCCACGGCAGGCCAGCGGAAATTGCGATGAATGCTCTCAATGGAAGTTCGGCGCCAGGCTAAGAGAGGTCCGAGAGCGGTCAGCAATAAAAGTAGAAGCGCGACCGGAATGTTTACGCGGTTGAAGAATGGCGGACCCACGGTAACTTTGTTTCCTTGCACCCACTCCGACAACACCGGGAACAGCGTGCCCCAGAGTACGGTGAAGCACGCCACCAGCAGGAGCAGGTTATTGAACAGGAAACTGGATTCGCGCGAGACCAGCGACTCCAACTTGTGCTCACTGCGGAGATGGGAACGGTTCTTCACGTAGAAGTATATGCAGGTGGCGAAGATCAGCGCCAGAAATGCCACGAACCAGTCGCCGATGGACGACTGCGCGAACGCGTGGACTGAGCTGACGACTCCGCTGCGGGTGAGGAAAGTGCCGAAAATCGAAAGCCCGAAGGTGGCGAAGATCAGCCACATGTTCCAGGTCTTCAGCATGCCGCGCTTTTCCTGCATCATGACGGAATGCAGAAACGCCGTTCCGGTGAGCCACGGCATCAGCGACGCGTTTTCGACCGGGTCCCAGCCCCAATATCCGCCCCAGCCCAGCACGGAATAAGCCCAATGCGCGCCCAGAAAGATGCCGCAGGTGAGGAATCCCCAGGTCACCATGGTCCAGCGGCGAGTGATGTGAATCCATTTTTCGCCGGGATACCGCATGGCTAGTGCGCCCAGCGCGAAGGCAAACGGCACGGTGAATCCGACGTATCCCAGGTAGAGCATCGGAGGGTGAATCACCATCTCGGGATATTGCAGGAGCGGGTTGAGGCCGCTGCCGTCCGGGGGCAGGTTGCCTTGCATGATGGCGAAGGGATGCGCCGCAAAATTTACCAGCAGCAGGAAAAAGACCTGCACGGCCGCGATAATGACCGAAGCGTAGGCAAACAGCCGCGGATCGGTCTTGTAGCGCAGACGCAGCACCAGCCCGTAGGCGGAAAGCAGCAGCGCCCAGAACAGCAGCGAGCCTTCTTGTCCGGACCACAGAACGGCGAACTTGTAAGCTACCGGCAGATCGCGGTTGCTGTGATGGAAGATATAAGCGATCGAAAAGTCGTTTTGGAAGGCCGCGGTAACCAGGACCACCGCCGCCAGAAACACGGCGGCGAAGGTCGCGATTCCGGCGCGGCGCGCGGTCTCACTCAGGCGCGCAGAGCCTTCGTCTTTGCGGACTAATGCAAGCAGTCCGGCCAAAAACGAATATGCACTTAGCGCCAGAGCGAGCAGCAGAGCAAAACTGCCGATCTGGGACATGGAGGGCCTTTCAGCATTTTTTCAGAAAGCGTCCACCGAGGCAAATGGAAAGCGGGGAATAAGACCGAGGACGCAGCTTGCGCGCTGCGAGTGCGACAGAGCCGGTCGCCATAATCTTCCTGATCGTCTGAACGTGGGGCCAGGCACAATCGCGAGATCGTCGAGTGCAGTTCCGGCGGTACGAACTGCAAAGTCGGCTTGGCTCAGCACGACCGCACGCAGATGCAACAACGTCGTACCGTCGTCTAGCACGATCCGAGGCATAGGCATTCGCGACGCCCGACCGTGCTGCTTGCCTCCAGCCAGCACAAGCGCAGATCGATTACGCGCTTTGCGCCTTGCTCAAGCGGTTGCGAACTTCCTGCTCCGCCCGCGCCCAGTCTTCGGTTTCATGCCCTGGCGCGCAGCCGCGCTCCTGGTACAACTCGTAAGCGCGCTGCCGGATCTGGGCATCAAGGTCGATTGGGGTCGGATTCACCTGAGGCAGCCCAGTCTTTTTCGCTGCCATCGACGGACCTGTTTCTGGCATGGTGATGACTTGCTTGTTGACGCCGTTACCGCTGCGGGGGGTCTTTGCTCTCGCCATTATCGATACTCCTTTGAAGGTTATGAATATGCCAACTTGTAATCATCTGCGTACACAACCAGCACGACTGAATGCTTTCCTCACCTGGATTGTGTGCGATATATCTTCATCATAAACCGAATGGATATAGATGTGGGCGGTTGAGAAAGAATTAATCTGCTGGAAACATTTCAGCAAACTCTGGTTCGTTTCGGGGCCTCAGTGTTTGGGGTTGCAGGTGGGGGCCACCTCGTCGATCTTGATCAGCGTGAGGGTAAGCTGGCCCGCGCGCATCACCATATTCTCCGCCTTGCCATTGGTCCCTGGCTTCTTGGAGTGGCTGGCAGTCCCCACCGCGCGAACCTGCTCTCCGGAATACTGTTGCAGACTCTGACCTTCAAGGCGAAACGTCTGGCCGGCGTCTGTGGTCAAGATGTAGCCGCCGTTCAGGCCAACCACACATCCGATTACGGTGATCGGGGCGGCGGGAGCCGCCGGCGGGTTGTTCGGAACCTGCTGAGCCGAAAGGCCCAGTGCTGAGCAAATGACGAATGACCAGAGCAGAGAAACTATCCGCATAAAAACCTCCTGAGTTTAGGACGGCGCGCCGGCCGTTAAAGTTGTCCCGGGTGCGTAACCTTTCCATCTCAGCTTCGTTTATACATTGTAGAGGCCAATGGGGGTGAAGGCACCGGCATCGAGGCGGTCGGGCGAGCAGACGGACGAACGTCTGCTGATCGAAGCTGCGCAAAAAGACCCCAGGCGCTTCGCCGAGCTGTACGAACTCCATTTCGAGCGTGTCTATGCGTACCTCGCGCGGCGGGTCCAAGACCGCGATGCCGCGGAGGACCTAACCTCTGATGTTTTTCACCGGGCGCTGGCGAACCTCCGACAATTTGAATGGCGAGGATCTCCGTTTGCGGCCTGGCTGATACGGATCGCGGCCAATGCGATTGTGGACCGGGTGAAGCGGACGTCGCGGGAAGTCGCGGGCATCGACGATCCCGATGAAATCAGCGCCGAGCCACGGATGGAAGCAGTGGAACATCAGGCGCAGTTGTTTCGCATGGTGAACGATCTCCCCGGCGAGCAACGGCGAGTCGTGGCGATGCGGTTCGCCGAGGAAAAGAGCATTCGCGAGATCGCGCAGGAATTGGGAAAGAGTGAAGGTGCTGTGAAGCAGTTGCAGTTCCGCGGGCTGGAAGCATTGAGAGCGAAGTGCGACGCTGCGCGGGAGAAAAAGCCACGCGGCGGTGCGAGAAACACGAAGCCGTCAGGGGCCAGGGATGCCTAAGAGCAGCTTGATTGAACAACTCGACGCTGCGGTGCAGGCGATCGTCGGAACGCCGGGTGCGTCCCCGCCTGAAGTGGACCTACGTGTGACGCGCCTGATCCGTATCGCTGGCGGACTGCGCAGTCTTCCGCGCGAAAATTTCAAAGCGCGTCTGAAATCTGATCTGGAAAGGGAAGCATCCATGGCAACCGTAGCTGAACCAGCGGCCGCTGTTCGTACCGTCGCAACTCCAAGATTGGCCTACAAAGATGTCGCCAAGGCCATCGCCTTCTACCAGAAGGCCTTGGAAGCGACGGAGACGTGGAGGTTCAATCTTGAAGGCAGGGTTGGGCATGCCGAGATGAAGATCGGTGATTCGCCCATCCTGTTGTCCGTGGAATGGCCGGAGGGAGGCAGATTCAGCGCAGAAACCCTGGGTCAATCGCCGGTGGAACTGCGTATTTTCGTCGACGACGTTGATTCTTTTGCAGCCCGTGCGGTGGCGGCGGGGATGAAGGTTGCAAGGCCGATCGAGGATCAATTCTACGGAACTCGAGAGGGTCACTTGGTCGATCCCTTCGGTTACACCTGGAACATCTTCACCATCAAAGAAGAGATGTCGGCCGAGGAGGTGCAGCGCCGGTTCAACGCCATGCAGTCGCGGGCGCCCCAGCCGGCGGTCGATCCGATTCCCAAAGGCTACCGCACGGTGACGCCCTACCTGGTCGCGGCGGACGGACCTGCCTTGCTGGAATTTGCCAAGCAGGCCTTGGGCGCCGAAGAGATGTTCAGGACCGTGGGATCGGCGGGCGGGATGCACGCTGAGGCGCGTATCGGGGACTCGATGTTGATGATCGGGGGCGGAATTCCCGGACGTGAATTCCGCTCGACGCCGAACATTCACGCTCTTCACATCTACGTGGAGGATTGCGATGCGACCTACCGCAAGGCTCTGGATGCGGGCGCAACTTCCATCGGCGAGCCCGCGGACCAGGAATACGGCGAGCGTTCAGCCGGAGTGAAAGATCCGGCAGGGAATTACTGGTATATCGCGACGCACAAGGGCGGGAGCTACATTCAGAAAGGTCTGAACCATGTCAATGTGTACCTGCATCCGCTGCGGGCTGAGCCGCTGATCATGTTTTTGCGACGGGCGTTCGGAGCGCAGGAGATCGCCAAATACGCGTCGCCCGATGGCGTGGTTCATCATGCCCAGGTTCGCGTTGGCAGTTCGATGGTGGAGATGGGCGAAGCGCACGGTCCGTATCAGCCGATGTCTTCGATGTTCTATCTTTACGTGCCGGATTGCGATGCTGTGTATCGACAGGCGCTGGGGGCCGGTGGAACTTCTATCGCCGAACCGAAAGATCAGCCGTATGGGGATCGCAGTGCAGGAGTGAAAGATCCGTTCGGCAATCAGTGGTACATTGCGACTCACATTAAGGACGTGGCGATGTAACGCTTAAGGCTTCAGCGAATGACGGAAGCAATTGGTCGTGTGGTCATTTACCAGGCCCATCGCCTGCATGAAGGCGTAGCAGATGGTGCTCCCGACGAAGTTGAAGCCGCGCTTCTTCAGGTCTTTGCTCATGGCGTCGGATTGCGCGGTTCGGGCGGGCACCTGCTTCGGGGATCGCCAGCGGTTGCGCACTGGCTTGCCTTCGACAAATTGCCAGATGTAGGCGTCGAATGATCCGAACTCTTTCTGCACCTGAAGAAAAGCCTTGGCATTCTTCACTGCGGACGCGATCTTGAGGCGATTGCGGATGATGCCGGGATTGCTCAGCAGGGCATTCATCTTGCGGCTGTCGTAGCGGGCGATCAATGCGGGATCGAAGCCGTCGAAGGCAGCGCGATAGTTCTCCCGCTTCTGCAGGATGGTGTCCCAGCTGAGCCCGGCCTGCGCACCCTCGAGCAACAGAAATTCGAAAAGTTTGCGATCGTCGTGAGTGGGCACTCCCCACTCTTTATCGTGATAATGGATGGCGAGTTCGCCTTGAGCCCAGGCACATCGTTTTCGGTCAGTTCTCAGTTCTCGGTTCACGGTTGCTTTCCCGGTTGATACCGTGAACAACTCTATTGCAGCGACTTGGGATCGGAGCGGTTCTTGGGGCTCTTTTTGTCGAGCAGCGTGACCAACTCCTCGGCGCAGGCGGGAGCCTTCACTTTGCCGCGGCGAATGATGTCCTTGGCGCTGAGCTTTTGTCCGTAGAGTTTCTCATTGGCACTTCCGTCCGAGCGCAGCGTGGAACCTTCCAGCGAGACTCCGGCGAACAGGCCTTTGTTGCGTGAGTAAGAAAGCATCTCGGCGTTCATAACGATGTCGGTTGCGCCTTCTGCGGTGCGGCCCTTGGGACCGGCGGCGGCGGAAGCGTCGGCGCCAAGTTTGACCTTGCTGCTGAGCAACGAGCGCGCGCCTTTGGGATTCATCACCAGCAGAACGAAGTCCGTGGCCTGGCCGCCCAGCTGAAATCCGATGCTGGCGCCTTCCAGCGCGTACAGGGCCGGCGGACCCCACGGTCCGGTGTAGTGCTCGCCGCTGCGGCAGATCATGACGCCACGGCCGTAGCTGGCGCCGATTCCGAACGCTCCCTTTTTCACCGAAGGCAGTATGACGATGCATTCGGCTTTATCGAGCAGATCCTGTGGAATGTCGTCAGGGATATTGAGAATTTCCTTGAGAACGTCCCCCGATGCCTTTACCCGGTCCTGTTCCGTCTGATTGTCTGCGGCGAAGGCCGGGGCGAGGAAGCAAGTCGTCAATAGCAGAGCCAAGAATTTCCGCATAAGGGTTCCTTTCGTGGGCAGCATTGATTCTAACCCGCGATAAGCTTCGCAGTTGCTGAGTAAGATGCTAGCCCGTAAGGCTCAGATAGAGCACGTGTTATGCCCATCACCAAACGTGTGCTCCCTTTGTAACTTGGCATGGCGATGGAGGGGGGCCTAAAGTCTTGAGAAAGCGGAAGCCGCGCCGGTCGGACGCTTCGGCAGGGTAAGTGCATCTAAACATAGGGGGAACTGCCGCGGCTTCGCAATATGCACATAGTTGCGGCCCGAAAGAAGGAATGAAGTACACGAACCTGTATATTTTTCTCTTGGCGATGATCGTGCTAGGGGCAGTGTTACCGTCCCCTGCCCAAGCCACCTTTCTCGCTGCCCGCAGCGCGGTTCCGCCGGTGGCTGCAGCTTCGAATTCAGCAACGCCATGGAATGTGGCCCCACCCATCGATACAGATTCCGTGATTACCATCAAGAAGCGGGTGGATGAGGTCCGGGTGGTCTTCATCGCTACCGACAAGCATGGCAAGTTCGTACGCAATCTGAATGAGAACGACTTTACGATCCTGGATGACCACAAGCCGCCGCAGTCGGTGGCGAACTTCCAGCGGCAGACCGACCTGCCACTGAGCCTGGGATTACTGGTCGATACCAGCGGGTCGGTACGTAGCCGTTTCGATTTCGAGCAGCAAGCGGCGATCAGTTTCCTGCAGACTACCGTGC
The DNA here is from genome assembly GCA_963715675.1 of uncultured Acidobacteriota bacterium. Taxonomy (GTDB): domain Bacteria; phylum Acidobacteriota; class Terriglobia; order Terriglobales; family Acidobacteriaceae; genus DASVWZ01. The sequence goes on along the minus strand of OY970265.1, from coordinate 3,061,796 downwards.
GCGCGAATTTCGATAAGGCATTCGTGATGGGGTTCAGCACGGAAAGCCAGATCGCGCAAGACTACACTGACAACCCGAACCTGCTGGCGGCTGGAGTGCAAAAGCTGCACAACGGCGGAGGCACTGCCCTGTATAGCGCGATTTACCAGGCGTGCAAGCAGAAACTCGCCAAGCAGGAAGACGATCATCCGGTGCGCCGTGCGATCGTAGTCGTGAGCGACGGAGAAGATAACCAGAGTGACGTCAGCGAAGCCCAGGCGGTTGAAATGGCGCAGCGGGCGGAAGTCATCATCTATGCAATATCCACCGATGACAGTGGGCTGGTATTGCGCGGCGACAGAGTTCTGCAGGAGCTAGCCGACGCGACCGGAGGGCGGGCGTTCTTTCCCTTCAAGATGAAAGACATCAAGAACTCGTTTGCCGCGATTCAGGACGAACTGCGGAGCCAGTATGAGGTTTCGTACCACCCGGCGGATTTCGAGGCCAATGGCCAGTACCGGCCGATCCAGATCACTGCGGCGAAGAAGGACCTGCAGGTGCGCGCCCGCAAGGGATACTATGCCCCCCGGCAGTGAACCCGTGCAATCTTCGGAAATGTTTTGTTTTCAGGTTGATGCATCTGCCGAAAGTCGACGCTTGCCGGGGAGAGAAAGGGACCTGTTTCCTTCCGCTCGATGCAGGCGGCAGTGGTAGAATTTAGAAAGGTTTGGCGGCGAAAGACCGCAAGACTTGCCGCAGTGGTCGTTCCAAGGTCAGGTGATACCGTGAAATCCAGTTTCATGCTCGTTGCGATTTGTGGCTGCCTGCTGGCATCGGGGCAGGCCTCGGATACAGGGAAACCGGCTCCCAAACAACAGCCGATCGTTCCTCAGACGCTTGAGCAGATGCCTGTGGTACCGCCGCAGGTTTCCTTTCAGGACGGGCAACTGACCATCACCGCCCAGAACTGCACCTTGGGAGACATCCTGAAGGCGGTGCATGCGCAGACCGGCGCTCAAGTCGAGTTGCCGGGTACCGCTGGCGAGCGGGTGGTCGGCACCTTCGGGCCTGGGCCTGCCAGGGATGTGCTTTCAGCTTTGCTGAATGGGTCGCATTTCAACTACGTGCTGCTGGGGTCTGAAACCGATCCGCAGGCGCTGGACCGGGTGATCCTGACCGCGAAAGGCGCAAGTCCGGCGGGGTCCGCTGGGGCAGTGCAGGAATCCAGCGCTGAATCGTACCAGGGAAATAACAACTACGTTCCGCCGCAACCGCTTAATCCGAACATGATGATGCGTCCGCTGCCCGGAAGGCCGGGAATGGCGCCGGCGCCCAATCCGGCGAACCAGCAGGACGCGCAATCGGACGATTCCAGCGACGACCAGTCGGATGCCGACTCGGCGGATGATTCAACCGATGCGGATCAGACCGACGATGCCGACCAAACCGATGATCAGGCGGACGAGACGACGGTACAAGGAGAAGAGCCTGCGAACCAGGGCGTGAAGACGCCGGAGCAACTGTTGCAGGAACTGCAACAACAGCAGCAGCAACAGCAGAATGGCGGCGTCCCACAACCAGGAACGCAACCGGGAATCCCACCGAATTTGCCGCCGGGAGTGATTCAACCGCCGCACTAGTGATGATGGTGCTTTGGAGTTGGAAGGCGCGGGCGCACCATTTCTCGCGTTCTGTGCGAGAAGTGGGCCCTTGGCCGACGCCAACAAAAGACCGACGCTGGCGGCACGGTCCATAGCTTTGTCTTTGATGGCGATCAGCCTTACACCGAGTTCACTCCGGGCTTTACCCGGCAAACCGGCGGATTCTATACTTGTGCCAACGGCACCACGTATTTCAACCGTGCCGACAACCTCACCATGCCGCGCCTCAGCACCGACTACACCGGGACGGTTCAGCGCACCGAAGGCGTACTCATGGGCCCATTTGGCGACAACTTTACCGAGACTCTCAGCACCCTCGACTTCACCGGCTTTGCCGGGGGTTTCTGGGATTCGGAAAACAACGGAGAACACTTCGGGGCCCGAGAGTATCAGAATACGCACGGCAGTTGGCTGTCCCCTGACCCGGCAGGGCTGGCGGCGGTGGACATCACCAACCCGCAGACCTGGAACAGGTATGCCTACGTCGCGGATAATCCGACGAGCTATGTGGACCCGTCGGGGCTGTTTAAGGTCACGTGCCGCACGACAAGATCTGGAGAGTTAATGTGCGTAGATTCCGGGTGGGATGTATTTGGAATGGGCTTCCCCAATGCACTTTTGTTCCCTAATGCACCGTCCGGTTCGGGTTGGGCGTTCAACTCCTATGGTGGATCAGATGGAGCCCTCTGCGGCGAGTCAGTCGGCTTGCCCTGCGGGCTACCAATTGACATGAGCGTCTGGAATATTCTGGGTCTCGACCTGCCTTGCGTTGCGGGATACAACTGCGCTCCTATTTTCGATGCCGGAAACAGCGTCAACTGTCAGACACTCCTTCCTAATGGCCAGACTGTCGGGGATGTTGTTCGACAACAACGAGCTGCGTTGCGTAACGCAATGATCCCAGGTACAAACATAGATAATCTACCAACTATCAATCTTTTGAGTACGTTCGCTTCCATTGCGAGACCCGGTGGACCGATAGATTTTAAGAACAACTTCAAGGGTCAAGCCAACCCGAATGTATTGGCCTCGGCGGGCAACTTTGCCTATTACGCTATTGGTTCGGGCAACTTGTCAACGTCTGCGTTAGATGGAGATTGCCCGGAACTCCGTTGAAAGTTAGCGACTCTCGACCGTCATAGGTTACGCAACCTTTCCTTGCTCGGCAACCGTCTTCTTAGAAACCGCGTTGGCTAGCGCAGTCAATAGCTGGGGAATCTCCCGATATCCCTGCACTTTGCGGAACTGGCGCTCGGCCACCAGCAGGCCCGAGCCGACCCAACGCTCGATGTGGTCTCCCGCCCGCCAGCGTTTCACGTTGCGGCAAACCGTTTCCACGATGGAGAAAGCTGACTCGATCACGTTGGTGCTCGCCAGGGTGCGGCGCAACTGCGCGGGCACGCGCAAACGGTGCACGGTGAGCGTCTCGTCCATGCCTTCCTCCAGGCTGCGGGCGGCGCTCGGATTCAGCTCCATCAGTTCGCGATGCAGCCGCTCCAGAGCGCGCCTGGCGTCGGTGTATTCGCTCATGGCGTAGGCGTTCTGCAGCTTCTTCTTGACCGCTGGCTTGTGTTCTTCGGGTAAGTGGTCCACCACATTACGCCGCTTGTGCACCTGGCAACGCTGGATGAACGCCGCCTCGCCGGCATGACGCCGCACCGCCGCCGCCAGCGCCTTGCCTCCGTCGAGCACATACAGACGCGGCACGCTGAAGTCCAGCCCGCGCGCCGCCAGATCGCCGAGTAACTCACTCACCACGGCGGCATTCTCGGTCGCTCCTTCGCGCAGGCCCAACACCGTTTTGCGCCCGTCGCTATTGATGCCCAGGGCCACGATCATTTGCCGGTCGCGGAACGGCGTGCCGTCGATCAGCACCGCACACAACCGTAACTCGCCCAGCGGACGCTCCATCAACTCCTGCAGCTTCTCCCGGCTGGAGGCGATGAAGTTGTCGCTCACCGCCGACTTCTCCACCCCGTAGGCTTCGCGAAAATCTTTTACCACCGCCCCGTAGTTGCGCGTCGACAGCCCGCGCATCATCTTGTCCCACACCGCGTGCTCCAGCGGTCCGCTGCGCTGGAACAACTCGTAACTTCCCAGCCGTTGCTCACGATTTTCCGGGTTGCGCAGACGCGTTCTCTGGATCGGCACCTTCTGCCCGTCCACCACGCAGTAACCGGCTTCTTTTCCCCAGCGGTGGGCGCGCCGCGCCGGATGCTGCTCATGCCGCTCCCCGGCCAGGTGCCGCACTTCTTCCTCCATCACCAGGCTCATCAACGCCAACCCGGCTTCGCGCATGAGGTGGCCCACCCCTTCGTGCAGCAGACCGACGACCTCGGTCATCGGAAACATCATCTGCAGGTTGGGATTTTCTTCGCGGGCCAACTGTCGGAATTCTTGCACCGCTCGTTGCTGGTCGATCTGGTATCGTCTCTTCATAGCGACTCTCTCCTTTTTCTTGGCAGAAAAACTACCCTCGGCCATTATGACCGGGGTCGAGAGTCGCTACTTTCTACGAATTAACGGGCATCCTCGTTAGATGCGGGCGCGGGAGTGTATGGCCTGTTCACAGCAACATTTGGCTCTAGGCCTTTCTCGGATCTCACTGGACCCATGTATTCGGATTCAAGTGCCGCGGCCATCCGCAATCCGGCGTTAGCGTCGAACGGGTGTTCCCAATGAGGGGGTGTAGATTAGCTACCACGCTGCTGTTACTGAGCATAGTCTTCTACGGATGTTCGCGACCAATTAAGGTTAATACTTTCAAGTCCCCAACAGCCGAGGTCTTCTTTACGGTCGAAACCTATGATGGAGGTGCTGGTCCCCTTGGCTCCGATGTCACGAAAGTCTATGCACATTTCGAACGTCACGGGAAATCCACAAGGATACTGGTGCTGGAGGGAGACAGCCTTACGATCTCAAAGATTATCTGGGATACTCCCCATGAGGACATTATCTGCTTGGACGGCGGCACCACCGACATGTTCCACAACCAAGTTACTCTGATTCTCGGCGACAGTCGGGGAGACTCTGAGACCATCCGCAACCACCTCGATGAGCATTGCCCATAAGCCACAAACAACGGGCAGCCCCAGCAGACGGCGACACAAACAGGGGGACATCCATGATGACAAATAGGGGACAAATAGGGGGACAGACGGGACTGGCCCCAATCATTTTGACCTGCTCCCCTACATCCGCACAAAGCTGAGTATGATTTGTGCGAAAGGAAGGGGAAGAGAGTATGTCGAAGAGCAGGCACACGGAAGCGCAGATGATCGGGGCTCTGAAGCAAGTGGAGGCAGGACGGAAGGTGGAAGACGTGGCGCGGGAAGTGGGTGTGTCCAAGCACACGATCTACGCCTGACAAATGCGGGGTCAGTCCCGTCTGGAAGACAACCCCGACGGGCTGGACCACCTGGCCCACGACTTCAACGTGTTCAGAGAAGCTCTAGTCGCCGCCGGCGTGGGCGGCGCGAGTCTGGCTTTGTACCAGGGGCGGTGCGGCGGTTCGTGGCGACTGGGAAGCGAAGGTGCGCAGGATTGCGATGACGATGCCGTAAGCGGCGAAAATCCCCATGCAAAGAGCAAAAAAGACAGTGGAAAACAGGATGAAAGCGCTGGTCAAGCTACTCAAGTTCGTTCCGCCTCTTAAGTAAATACGCCCTCCTCGGTTCCGGCGGCGCCGACTCTCGCTACCGATCCAATTTCCCACTGTATCTGGATTGACGCTGATTGCTGTTAGCCAATAAGATACGTAAGTCGAGGTGCGTTCCTTCACTTTCCACGATTTCTGAGGCCCCGTCCACATTACGGAAGGGCATTACCGTTGGCTCCATGGCAATTACCAAGATTTCGGTGCGCGGGGCGCGCCAGCATAACCTCAAGAACATCAATGTCGAAATCCCCCGCAATAGCTTTACGGTTATCACCGGGCTGAGCGGGTCGGGGAAGTCGTCGCTGGCGTTCGACACCATCTATGCGGAGGGCCAGCGGCGCTATGTGGAGACCCTGTCGGCCTACGCCCGGCAGTTTCTCGACCAGATGGAACGCCCGGACGTGGATGCGATTGATGGGCTGAGCCCGGCGATCTCCATCGAGCAGAAAACCACCAGCCGCAGTCCGCGGTCCACGGTGGGAACCATTACCGAAATCTACGATTATCTGCGGCTGCTGTACGCCTCGGTTGGGGCGGCGCATTGCCCGAAGTGCGGGCACGCGATTGCCCGGCAGACGGCGGATCAAATCGTGCAGCGGGTCATGATGCTGCCCCCGGAAGACCGGGTCATGGTCATGGCGCCCATCGTCCGCGGGCGAAAGGGTGAGTTTAAGAAAGAGATGGAGAAGTTGGTGGAACACGGCTTCACTCGGGCTCGGGTGGACGGTGAACTGGTCAACCTGGATGATGACATCCCGCTGGATAAGCGCAAGAACCACACCATCGAAGTGGTGGTCGACCGGCTGCTGGTGAAATCGGGGATTGAGCACCGGCTTGGGTTGTCGGTCGGCTTGGCCATGAAGCTGGCTGGCGGACTGGTGCAAGTGGCAGTGGTAGGCGGCGAGGAGCAACTTTACTCGGAAAGGCTGGCTTGCCCGGATTGTGGAGTCGATGTACCCCAATTGGAGCCCCGGTCGTTCTCGTTTAACAGCGGCTACGGCGCCTGCCCGGAGTGCCACGGGCTGGGGAATCGATATGACTTCGATCCGGCGAAAGTGATCGTGGATTGGTCGAAGCCGCTGCTGGACGGCGGACTGGGGCCCGGATCCGCTTCGCAGAATCTGATCCACATGCTGCAGATCACCGCGACGGCGCACGGTTTCGATCTTGCGACGCCTTTTGAAAAGTTTCCGGACAGAATCCAGAACCTGGTGCTGTATGGCGAAGCGGGAAAAAGCGGGAAGACGGGATTCGGGGGAATTCTGGCGTACTTGAAACGGGCGCTGGACGATTCGACGTCGGAAGGGTATCGGGATTTTCTGCTGGACTACATGTCGGCCACCGAGTGTCCGGCGTGCCATGGGCAGCGGCTGCGTCCGGAGAGCCTGGCGGTGACGGTGAATGGCCTGTCGATCGCCGAATTCACCGCGATGCCGGTCACGAGGTCGCTGCAGGCGGCGAAGGAGATTCAGCTGACCGGGCGGGAGGCCCTTATTGCCGGCAGAATTGTGCATGAGATCACGGAGCGGCTGCAGTTTCTGGATGCGGTTGGGCTGGGATACATCTCACTGGACCGGTCGGCGGCAACGCTTTCCGGCGGCGAGGGCCAGCGCATCCGGCTGGCTACCCAGATCGGGTCGAAGCTGCGCGGTGTGTTGTATGTGTTGGACGAGCCTTCGATCGGACTGCATCACCGGGACAATGCCCGGTTGTTGACCGCACTGGAAGAATTGCGCGAGTTGGGAAATACGGTGTTGGTGGTCGAGCACGACGAGGAGACCATCCGGCGAGCCGATTACGTGATTGATCTTGGCCCCGGCGCGGGACGGCATGGCGGCGAACTAGTGGCGCACGGAACGCCGCAACAGATCATGGAGGCTCCGCGGTCCCTGACTGGCGCTTACATCTCGGGGAAAATGCGTATCGAAATGCGCGCCGAGCGGCGGCAACCCAACGGGGCGAGCGTCAGTATCCTCGGGGCCCGCGAGAACAATCTCAAGAACCTGGATGTCACCTTCCCGCTGGGCGTGATCACGGTGGTCACCGGCGTTTCCGGCTCGGGGAAGTCAACGCTGGTGAATGACATTTTGTATCGCGCACTGGCGCGGAGTCTTTATAAGTCACGGGAAGAAGCGGGCGCGCACAAGGCGATCTCCGGCGCGGAGAATCTGGATAAGGTGATTCGCATCGACCAGTCGCCGATTGGGCGGACACCGCGGTCGAATCCGGCAACTTACACGGGAGTGTTCTCGCACATCCGAGATTTATTTGCGATGCTGCCGGAGTCGCGGGAACGCGGCTACAAGCCGGGCCGGTTCTCGTTCAATGTGGCCGGCGGCCGTTGCGAGGCTTGCCAGGGCGAAGGCCAGCGCCGCATTGAAATGAATTTCTTGCCGGATGTTTATGTGTTGTGCGAAGTGTGCGGCGGCAGGCGTTACAACCATGAAACGCTGGCGGTGAAATACAACGGGTGTTCGATCGCGGATCTGCTGGAAACGCCGGCGTCGGATGCGCTGCCGATCCTGGAGAATATTCCGCAGGTCAAACAGAAGCTGCAAACTCTGGTCGATGTTGGACTCGGATATCTGCACCTGGGGCAGTCGGCGGTTACGCTTTCCGGCGGCGAAGCGCAGCGCATCAAGCTGGCGCGGGAGTTGAGCAAGCGGCAAACCGGGAAGACGCTTTATCTGCTGGACGAGCCGACCACCGGCTTACATTTCGATGACGTGAGGAAATTGCTGGACGTGCTGCATCGACTGACCGACCTGGGGAATACGGTCATCATTATTGAGCACAACATGGATGTGATTCGGAATGCGGACTGGATTATCGACCTCGGGCCTGAGGGTGGCGAGGACGGCGGGCGAATCGTGGCCCAAGGCACGCCGGAGCAGGTGGCGCGAAACCGGAAATCCTATACCGGGCAAGCGCTGGCGGAGTTTTTGGGAGCGAATGGGAGCAGGACGGCGGGTTTGAGAAGTTCGATTGCGTAGGGTTTCTGCGTTGTTATGGCGGGAACATGATCGGAGCTGGAGGGTAGCGCCTCAAGGACTCCTCGCGGCAAATACACCATCAGTATGCTCGCTGCTGCCGGAATGTTTGGCATTGCGAATACGTTCAACCTTCTGCGACCCGTGAGATGTTTCGACTGTTTCTTCCCCTATGGGCTCCCGTTCACGTTCTTTCGCGAAGGAGGATTCGCAGGACGGGGAGGCATTGTGTGGCTTGGGGCTGCGGGGGATGCCCTGCTAGTCCTTGTTTCGGGACTCGTCGTCGGTCTGGCGTGGGTGCAGCTTTCCAAGAAACTATCAGACGGAGGCACCGTCCGGTGAATCAAGCGGTTGCGTGGCGGGAACCCTTATGATAACTTATTAGATTGTCCCGGACATAAGGAAGGGATTTAAGGGAGAGATGCGCCTTTGCAGGCGCCTTTGCCTCGTCGTGCTGGCGTAGCTCAGTTGGTAGAGCATCTGATTTGTAATCAGAGGGTCGGGGGTTCAAGTCCCTTCGCCAGCTCCAGAATTGGTTCCGGAACGCAGAGTCGGCGCGGCGGCTTAGCAGTTTTCAACGGCACTCCATAAGGTACGTTTTTCGGGATGGGATGTTTGCGGGCGAAGGAATCTTCGTGCGCCTTGGGTTCTGTCACCGTTTTCCTGTCGCGCTTCAATGTAGTTTCCGTGTCCGCAGACGGCTGTCGGCCCTTTGGAGTGGAAGTCGCCGGGTTGAGTGTTTTGCACAGGTGGGTGAGTGGTTAAAGCCAACAGACTGTAAATCTGTCCCTCCTAGCGAGGTACGGAGGTTCGAATCCTCCCCTGTGCACCAGAGTTGAAGCGGGAGTGGGCGCGGGCCCGCTGGATCCAATCCCGAGCGCAGCGAGGGATGTTTTGAACCGTTTGGTCACGGCGCTGGTTGCGTACCTGGTCCTCGGCGTCCTGTCCTGGGCGACGATTGGCGACCAGCGGATTCGACTGGTGACGCTGGCCATCCTGGCAATGTTTGCAGTGAAGACGTGGGTGCGGCGGAAAGACGTGCTGCATCCGGACAATGAATCGCAGGGCGGCAAATAGCGGTTTGCCAAGGGCCAAAGGCTAATGGCCAAGGGCAGTTTTTCGGGCCGATGTAGCTCAGTTGGTAGAGCACTCCCTTGGTAAGGGAGAGGTCATCAGTTCAATCCTGATCATCGGCTCCAGAGTTGAGGCGTTTTGCGGGCGCGAGCGAAGCGGGAGCCCGCAGCCGATATCCTGAGGGCACTATGCGAAGGAACTCGGGATTTGCGAAGCAGGAAGGGCGGGAGTAACTCAGTGGTAGAGTCACAGCCTTCCAAGCTGTTGGTCGCGGGTTCGATTCCCGTCTCCCGCTCCAGAGTTTGAGGCGTTTGCGCGGCGTTTGAGCCGCGCGCCGAAATCCCAAGCGAGAGCGAGGGATGTACTGAATGGTGCAGACGGTGGGTTTCGAGCAGGCGGCCATCAAAATTGAAAAAGAGAAGGAATTCGAGGAACTGAAGGGCGCGGTGAGTGCCGCCTTCGGCCCGGAAAAGATCGAATTGCTTCTCAAGCGCCTCAACCGTGAAGGCCTTCGGGTGCGCGATTGGGATTCGGTGCTGGCCAGGGGAGTTCTGGAACGAGAGGTGGGCGGATTTGCGAAGCCGGCGCTTGCACTGTATCAATCGCTGACGGTTTCGGACCAGGCGCAGACGCGAGAGTTCTACCTGTCCCGGGTGGAGGAAGTCGATCCGAAGCTACGGGAAAAGTTTCAGAGGCTGTACCGCTATTACTGAGTCACTGACGAAAAAGATAAGCGAGGCACGGCACTTTTATGGCGAAGGAAAAATTTGAGCGCAATAAGCCGCACTGCAACGTAGGGACGATTGGTCACATTGATCACGGCAAGACGACGTTGACGGCGGCCATCACGAAGGTGTTGCAGAAGCACAACCCGAAGATCGTGTTCCGTTCGTTTGATTCGATCGACAACGCGCCGGAAGAGAAGGCGCGCGGCATCACGATTGCAACGGCGCACGTGGAATACGAGACGGCGAACCGGCACTACGCGCACGTGGATTGTCCGGGCCACGCCGACTACATCAAGAACATGATCACCGGGGCGGCGCAGATGGATGGCGCGATTCTGGTGGTGGCGGCGACCGATGGTCCGATGCCGCAGACTCGCGAGCACGTGCTGCTGGCGCGGCAAGTGGGAGTGCCGTACATCGTGGTGGCGCTGAACAAGTGCGACGCGGTGGACGATCCCGAGCTGCTCGACCTGGTGGAACTGGAAGTGCGTGAGTTGCTGAAGGGGTATCAGTTTCCGGGAGACGATGTGCCGGTGATCCGGCTGTCGGCCCTGGGCGCGTTGAACGGGGAAGAGAAGTGGGAGAAGCAGGTGGATGCGCTGATGGAAGCGGTGGACAAGAGTGTGCCGCAACCGGCGCGCGAGTTGGACAAGCCGTTTCTGATGCCGATTGAAGATATTTTTTCGATCTCGGGCCGGGGTACGGTGGTGACGGGGCGAATCGAGCGGGGCAAGGTGAAGGTGGGCGAGGAAGTGGAGATTGTGGGCTTCCGCGAGACCAGAAAAACCGTTGTCACCGGCGTGGAAATGTTCAAGAAGCAGTTGGACGAAGGCATGGCGGGAGACAATGCCGGGCTGCTGCTGCGCGGTATTGGGAAAGAAGATGTGGAGCGCGGGATGGTGCTGGCGAAGCCGGGATCGATTACGCCGCACACCAAGTTCAAGGCGGAAGTGTACATTCTGACGAAGGAAGAAGGCGGGCGGCATACGCCGTTCTTCAAGGGCTACCGGCCGCAGTTTTACTTGCGAACGACGGACGTGACGGGAGTGGCGGAAATGCCGGCAGGGACGGAGATGGTGATGCCGGGAGACAACGTGAGCCTGGTGATCGAGTTGATCACGCCGGTGGCGATGGAGAAGGGGTTGCGATTCGCCATCCGCGAAGGCGGGCACACGGTGGGCGCGGGAACGATCAGCGAGATTATTCAGTAAGGCAGCCGTTGGCTTTTGCCCTTTAGCCGTTAGCTGTTTGGCTTCGGCGGAAGCTGTGATCGGAGATTGGGTTAAGGCTGAGGGCCAAAAGCCAGAGGCCATTTTAGGGAGTGAGCGATGCCCCGAGAAATCATTACGATGCAGTGCGGTGATTGCAAGGAACGGAATTACTCGAAGACCAAGAATCGGAAGACGACCCCGGACCGGCTGGAACTGAAGAAGTTCTGCCGCCGGTGCCGGAAGCATACGCCGCATAAAGAAGTGAAGTGACGCCGCTTAGCGGGCGTGAGCGAAGCGGGAGCCCGCTGGCGTCATCCTGAGCGTTCTTTGCGAAGGATCTCGCGAGTAGCGCAAAGATGCAGTAAGGACAGGGGCGTAAGCTCAACGGTTAAACTGTCGGTCTCCAAAACCGAACTTGGGGGTTCGAATCCCTCCGCCCCTGCCAGAGTTTGAGGCCGTCGAAAGGGAAACCGGGTGTAGTGATGGGAGTTGAGACAAAGAAGATGGCAAATACACTGGCAGCGGCCGGCGATTTCGGTGAGCGGCTCAAGTCCTGGCCGGAGCGGATCAAGACTTTCTACAACGACGTGCGCACCGAGATGAAGAAAGTCACGGCGCCGTCGTTCAAGGAAGTGCGCGCCACAACCACCGTGGTCATTATCACGGTGTTCCTGTTCGGCGTTTTTTTCTGGGCCGTCGATAACACGATCGGCACTGCGATCAATTACCTGTTCAAGTATCTGACCCATCACTGAGACCGGGGAAGGAACCGCAACTTGCGCGTTATGCCAGAGGAAGAAAAAAAAGAGGTCTTGGAAGCCGGCGCGGAAGCGCCTGTGGCCGCAGAAGGCGAAGCTCCCCGCAATCCCAACATGAAGTGGTACATTATCCACTCCTATTCGGGATTTGAGCGGAAGGTCAAAGAATCGCTCGAATCGCGCATTCAGGCTTTCGGCCTCCAAGAGAGGATCGGCAAGGTTCTGATTCCGACCGAGTCGGTCACCGAAGTTCGCGGGGGGAAGAAGTACACCTCCGAGCGCATGTTCTACCCCGGCTACGTCCTGGTGGAAATGGACATGGACGACCATGTGTGGCACGTAGTGAAGGCTACGCCGCGGGTTACGGGATTTGTCGGCACCGGCCAGCAGCCGACGCCGCTCTCGGAAGAAGAGGTTCAGCACATCGTATATCGCGTGGGCGAATCGAAGGACAAGCCCAAGTTGAAAGTGAAATTCGAGAAGAACGAAACCGTCCGCATCACTGAAGGGCCGTTCGCGACCTTCCAGGGGATTGTGGATGAGGTGAACGAAGATCGCGAGACCTTGAAAGTCATGGTCACGATCTTCGGGCGTTCGACTCCAGTGGAACTGGAGTTCAAGCAGGTGGAGAAGGTGGCGTAACACTGAGGAGCTAGTCGCTAGCAGCTAGGAAACAGAATTATGGCAAAGAAGGTAACAGGTTCAGTAAAGCTTCAGATTGCGGCGGGTAAAGCCACGCCGGCGCCTCCGGTGGGTCCGGCGCTCGGTCAGGCGCAGATCAACATCATGGAGTTCTGCAAGCAGTTCAACGCCAGGACCAGTGCCAAGGAACTGGAAGGGCTGATCATCCCGGTGGTGGTGTCGGTGTACAGCGACCGTTCATTCACCTTCATCACCAAGACGCCTCCGGCTTCGATTTTGCTGAAGCGTGCGGCGGGGATCGCCAAGGGATCGGGGACGCCGAATAAAGATAAAGTCGGCAAAGTCACGGCCAAGCAGGTGGAAGAGATCGCCCGGCAGAAGATGCCCGATCTGAATGCGGCATCGGTGGAAACGGCCATGAAGAGCGTGCGCGGTACGGCGCGCTCGATGGGGATTGAAGTCATCGGGTAATTGAGTAATTTGTAGTTGGGTCATTGAAGCCATTGCAGTTGCCGGTTTTCAATTTTCCGATTACCCAATTGCACAATTACTCAAGGTCATAAACACTACGGCCCGGCAGAATCAAGCCGTGCGGTGGGAGACGAGGAGACGATGAAAAAAGCAGGGAAGAACATTACCAAGGCGCGGAAGGCAGTGGAGAGCCGCCCCTATACGTTGCAGGACGCGGTTCCGCTTCTGCAAAAGGTCAAGTACGCCAAGTTTGACGAAACGGTGGAAATCACCATGCGACTGGGCGTCGATCCCAAACATGCGGACCAGATGGTCCGCGGCACCGTGGTTCTGCCGCACGGCTTGGGGAAGTCGAAGCGTGTTCTGGTGATTGCCACCGGCGAGAAGGTGAAAGAAGCCGAGCAGGCGGGCGCTGACTTTGTGGGCGGCGAAGAAATGGTCGAGAAGATCAATAAAGAAAACTGGACCGATTTCGATGCCCTGATTGCCACGCCGGACGTGATGAAGTCGGTCGGCCGTCTGGGCAAGGTTCTTGGTCCCAAGGGGCTGATGCCGAACCCGAAGACCGGCACGGTGACTTTCGACGTTGGCAAGGCCGTGCAGGAAGTTAAAGCCGGCAAAGTGGAGTTCCGCACCGACAAGACAGCGCTGGTGCACGTGCCCGTGGGAAAGATTTCGTTTACCCCGGATAAACTGATCGACAACGCGAACACCGTGATTACCAGTGTGGTGAAGGCCAAGCCGACGGTGGCCAAGGGCAAGTACGTGAAGGGCTGCTACCTCAGTTCCAGCATGGGCCCGGGGATTCCGATTGATATCAGCGCGCTAGAGGCTGCGGCAAAGGCATAAGGACATTTGTAATTTTGTAATCGGGTAATTTGTAATTTGATCCTCTTGCAGGTGCTCAAATTACAAAATTGTGAAATTACCCGATTTCGCAATGAGGATTCCAGATGGCGGTTACCAGAGCAAAGAAAGCCGAGCAAGTTGAGAAGTTGGGCAAGGACCTAAAGAACGTGTCCAGCCTGGTGGTCACCACCTACAGCAAGCTGACGGTGGCCCAGGACTATGAACTGCGCAAGACGCTGCGTAGCAGTGGCGCAAAGTACACGGTCGTGAAGAACACCCTGGCCGAGCGTGCGGCCAAAGGCACGAAGGTGGAAGAGGTTCTGAAGAATCTCTCGGGCGTGACTTCGATTGCCTATACGGAAGGCGACCCGGTGGCGCTGGCGAAGGCGCTATCCAAGTATGCCAAGGACCATCCAGAGTTTACTTTCAAGGCGGGCGTGGTGGAAGGGCGGGCGGTCAGCATCAGCCAGATTCAGGCGCTGGCGACGATGCCGTCCAAGGAAGAGATCATGTCCAAACTGCTGTTCCTGATCAATGCTCCGGCGCAGCGTCTGGTGACGGTGATGAATGCGGTCGGACGCGATATCGCCGTGGTCATCAGCCAAGGCGTGGAGAAGCAGAAGTTCAAGGAAGCTTAGGAAATTGGGTAATTGTGAAATTTAGGAATTGCAGACCGTGCGGTCCTCAGTTTCTTCAAGTATTCCATTGCCCGATCACGAAATTAGTCAGTTTGTGGACGGCTCCGCTGTCCAAGAAGGATTCGGTTATCCGTAGCCGGGGGTTGCGCGGTTCGATCCAGGTGTTGTCTGGCGCTGGGGAAAGAACCTGCCGCACTGGAAACCGTGGCTTACGGATCACGAAAAGCGAGACGTAGTAAAGCTACGCCTCTATTCAAGAAAACTAGAGAATTGGAGAGAACAGACATGGCGGACTTGCAGCAGTTAGAAGAACAAATCGTAGGGCTGTCGCTGCTCGATGCGGCGCAGCTGGTAAAGAAGCTGGAAGAAAGGCTCGGCGTATCGGCGGCGGCCGCAGCGCCGGTGATGATGGCGGGCGGCGGCGGAGCGGCCGCAGCGGCTCCGGTGGAAGAGAAGACCGAGTTTACCGTGGTCCTCAAAGAGGTAGGCGCCAATAAGATCAATGTTATCAAGGCGGTCCGCGAAGTCACCAGTCTCGGCTTGAAAGAAGCCAAGGACCTGGTCGACGGGGCTCCCAAGAACATAAAAGAAGGCGTCTCCAAAGACGAGGCGGAGACCATTAAGAAGAAGTTCACCGAAGCTGGAGCGGTTGTCGAAGTGAAGTAGCGGCGCTTTGCGGGCAATCCTGAGCGTAACGAAGGGGTGAGCCCGCGCGCTGGTGTCATCCTGGAGCGTTGGTTGCGAAGGATCTCGGGACCCTGGATCCCGAAATCCTAAGGATGGCCAGAAGCGCAAGTTCGACGGCGGCGTGCGATCTTTAGTTGGTGAAGCTTTTAGGACGGTGTTACCATCTATATATCAATGACATCGTGAGTAGCTTCATCGTGGTGACTGCAACCAACTGCTCCGGCGACCCAGGGGGGGCTGGAGAGTGGCGGCGGGCACGGGTTGGCAACTGTTCCGCGGGCAGGGCGGAACGGGAACAGGCCTTAAACTACTGGCGCGGAAACGACACATTTCAACAGAGGGTAAGCGCTGCAATCGGCGCCTGTGGGGATTTGCGTCCCTACGGGCGCATACCTGTTTTCCGAGATTGGGTGCGCTTTAGCGCCGTGGCGCGGCCGCGGCCGCGCCCACATTTCGCGGTTCCCGCAGCTTACAGCTGCGAATGAAGATTGGGAGTATCTGAATGTCAACGAAGAACGGATTCCGCAAACGCTTTGATTTCTCTAAGATTCCAGCAACCATCCAGATCCCGAATTTGATCGAAGTGCAGAAGCGGTCGTATGACCGCTTCCTGCAAATGGATCGTTTGCCGAGCGAACGGGACGACGCCGGGTTGCAGGCGGTGTTCCAGTCGGTTTTTCCGATTACCGACTTCCGCAATGTTTCGCAACTTGAGTTTGTCGACTACGCGATCGGCGACTGGTCCTGCAAATGCGGCCACCTCAAGGGGTTGCATCACCTGCGCACCACTTGCAAGAACTGCGGGTCGACGGTCATTACGAATCCCTATCATCCCGGCGAGGTGCTTTGCCAGAAGTGCGGCACCTACAACGCGAACACGCCCGATTTCTGCAACAAGTGCGGCGACCCGGTGGGTTTGCAACTGAAGAACGAAGTGACCGAGTGCGAGGAGAAGGGCGCGACCTACTCCGCTCCGCTCAAGGTCACCATGCGTCTGACGATTTTCGACAAGGACGCCGAGACCGGAAACCGTTCCATCCGTGACATCAAGGAACAGGAAGTGTTCTTCGGCGACGTGCCCCTGATGACGGAGAACGGCACGTTCATCATCAACGGGACCGAGCGCGTCATTGTCAGCCAGTTGCACCGCTCGCCGGGCGTGTTCTTCGAAACCGCCAATAACCGCACCTATTTTCTGGGCAAGATCATTCCGTACCGCGGCTCGTGGGTGGAATTCGAGTACGACCAGAAGAACGTCCTCTACGTCCGCATCGACCGTAAACGCAAGTTCCTGGGCACCATTTTCCTGCGTGCTCTGGGCCTTCGCTCCAGCGAGGACATTCTGCGTACGTTCTATACCGTCGATCGCATTGCAGTCCGCGACAAGAAGCTTTTCTGGACGGTCGATCCCAACACCGAGAAGCCGACCAACCTGGTGGGCATGAAGCTGGCCCACAGCATCAAGAACAAGTCCGGCGACGAAATCGCCCATTCCGGCCGCAAGATCAACGCCGCCGTTCTGAAAGAAATTCAGAAAGCCAAGATCAGCGAGATCGAGGTCGATATCAGCGACCTGGAAGGCGCCTGGGTTGCCGGGGACGTGGTCGATACCACCACCGGCGAAATCCTGCTCGAGGCCAACTCCGAACTCACCGCTGACAAACTTTCCAAGATTCTCGATTCCGCGGTGGTGGAACTGAATCTGTTCTTCCCCGAGCGTGACGACGTAGGTACGGTGATCAGCGCTACGCTGAAGCGGGATTCCGTCAAGACGCCACAGGAGTCGCTGATCGAAATTTACCGCAAACTCCGGCCCGGGGATCCGCCGACGCTGGATACGGCAACGGCGCTGTTCCACGGGATGTTCTTTGACGCGCGCAAGTACGATTTCTCACGGGTGGGCCGCCTGAAGTTCAACATCAAGCTGTTCGATAAGAGTGACGCCACCAGCCTGGATCACCGCACCCTGGAGCCGGATGATTTCTACGCCACCATCCGTTACCTGATCAAGCTGCGCAAGAACATCGGCGTGGTGGATGACATCGATCATCTCGGGAACCGCCGGGTCCGCGCCGTGGGCGAGTTGCTGGAAAACCAGTTCCGCATTGGGTTGGTCCGCATGGAGCGCGCCATCAAGGAAAAGATGAGCGTGTACCAGGAAATGTCCACGGCCATGCCGCACGACCTGGTCAATGCCAAGCCGGTCATGGCGGCCATCCGGGAATTCTTCGGGTCTTCGCAGCTGTCGCAGTTCATGGACCAGACCAATCCGCTGTCGGAGATCACGCACAAGCGGCGTCTGTCGGCCCTTGGTCCGGGCGGCCTGTCGCGGGAGCGCGCCGGATTCGAAGTCCGCGACGTGCACCCCACGCATTATGGACGCATTTGCCCGATTGAGACCCCGGAAGGTCCGAACATCGGCCTGATCTCCTCCTTGAGTTGTTACGCCCGCATCAACGACTACGGCTTCATCGAGTCGCCGTATCGCCGCATCAAAAGCGGACGGGTGGTCGACTATGTCAGCATCGTGAACGCCGGGGACAGCGACTTTAAGGTCGGTGATCACGCCGAAAAGCACGAGGTCGAAAAGATCAATGCCGACCTGAAAGAACGTCGCAAGAAGCCGATCGAGATCGAGCCATTTTCCTTCTACCTGTCGGCTTGGGAAGAGGACAAGCACGTGATTGCGCAGGCCAACGTTGAACTGGACGACAAGGGCCGCATCGTCGGCGACCTGGTCAACGCGCGCAAGGCGGGCAACTTCGTGCTGGTCAGCAAGGAGGAAGTGGACTACATCGACGTGAGCCCGAAGCAGCTGGTTTCGGTGGCGGCGTCGCTGGTTCCCTTCCTGGAGCACGATGACGCGAACCGGGCCCTGATGGGCGCCAACATGCAGCGGCAATCCGTTCCTTTGCTTCGTGCCGAAGCTCCCATTGTGGGCACCGGCATGGAAGGCGTGACGGCGCGCGATTCCGGCGCGGTGGTGCTGGCTCGACGCAACGGAATCATCGATTCGGTCGACTCGGAGCGCATCATCATTCGGGTGGAAGGGGAGCATCATCCCATGCAGCTCTCCCGCGAAGTGGGCAGCGATATTTACCAGCTCACCAAGTTCAAACGCTCCAACCAGAACACCTGCATCAATCAGAAACCGGTGGTACAGAAAGGGCAGCGGGTGGTAAAAGGCCAGGTCATTGCCGACGGTCCTTGCACCGATCGCGGCGAGTTGGCGCTGGGACGCAATGTGCTGGTCGCCTTCATGCCCTGGCGCGGCTACAACTTCGAGGATGCCATTCTGGTCTCGGAGAAGCTGGTGAAAGAGGACTACTACACCTCGGTGCACATCGAGGAGTTTGAATTGGAGTCCCGCGATACCAAGCTGGGGCCGGAGGAGGTGACCCGCGACATTCCCAATGTCAGCGAATCCATGCTGCGCAATCTGGATGAGGCGGGTGTCATCCGCATCGGCGCCACGGTGAGGCAGGGCGACATTCTGGTGGGCAAGGTCACGCCCAAGGGCGAAACCCAGCTTACCCCGGAAGAGAAGCTGCTGCGCGCTATCTTCGGCGAGAAAGCCGGGGATGTCCGCGATGCTTCGCTGTACTGCCCGCCGGGCATCGAGGGGGTCATCGTCGATGTGAAAATCTTCTCCCGCAAGGGACAGGAGAAGGACGAACGCGCCAAATCCATCGAAGGCGGCCAGATCGGCAAGCTGGAGAAAAACCTCTCGGACGAGATCCGGATTTTGACCGACGAGCGCCTGAAGCGCCTGGAAAACATCCTGGGTGGCAAGGTGGTGCAAGCCGATCTCCACGATGAGCGCACCAACAAGCGGCTGATCACCAAGGACGCCGTTCTGGACCGCGACACGATCGAGCGGATCTCCACCCGCAACCTGAAGCGGATCAAGTATGCCGACAAGGATCCGCGGGTGAACGAGCAGATCGACGAGATCGAGGAGATGACCTCCCGTCAGATCGACGTGCTCAAGAAGATCGTCAACGAGAAGAAGGAAAAACTCACCAAGGGTGACGAACTGCCTCCCGGGGTGATCAAGCTGGTCAAAGTCTACATCGCAATGAAGCGCAAGCTGAGCGTGGGAGACAAGATGGCGGGCCGCCACGGAAACAAGGGTGTGATTGCCCGCATCCTGCCCGAGGAGGATATGCCGTACCTCGACAACGGCGCGCCGGTGGAAATCGTGCTGAACCCGCTGGGCGTCCCCTCCCGTATGAACGTCGGCCAGATTCTGGAGACCCACCTGGGGTGGGCCGGGCATGAACTGGGCCAGAAGATCCGCAAGATGCTTGAGGAGAACACCCGCGAGGATGCGATTCGTCGCGAACTCAAGGCGCTGTTCAAGGACACGACGCTGGCGGACACCATCACCGATATGAGTGATGAGGAGCTTATGGCGGTGGCTCCGTCGCTGGCGAATGGTGTGTTCAGCGGTTCGCCGGTGTTTGACGGGGCGCGCGAGCACGAGATCAAAGCGTTGCTCAAGAGTTCGGGATTGCCGGAATCGGGCAAGACCTACTTGTACGACGGCATGACCGGCGAAAAGTTCGAACAGCCGGTCACGGTTGGCTACATCTACATGCTCAAGCTCTCGCACCTGGTGGACGATAAGATTCACGCCCGTTCCATCGGCCCCTACTCGCTCATCACCCAGCAGCCGCTGGGCGGCAAGGCGCAGTTCGGTGGCCAGCGCTTCGGGGAAATGGAAGTCTGGGCGCTGGAGGCCTATGGCGCGGCGTTCATTCTGCAAGAGCTGCTCACGGCAAAGTCGGACGACGTTTATGGCCGCACCAAGATCTATGAGGCCATTGTCAAGGGCGAAGCTGCCATGGAACCCGGAGTGCCGGAATCGTTCAACGTGCTAATTCGCGAATTGCAGTCGCTGTGTCTGGATGTGGAACTGATCAAGGCCGGGGACAGAAAGCCGGCCATGGCAGCGGCGGATTAGTTGCGAGTACCGGGTACCAAGTACCCTGCGCGCATGAGGTACCCGGCGCATTGAGAGATTGAAGGGAAAGTTCCGCAGCACGCATCGCTCTCAGGGGCTGCGGAACAAACTAGATACAGGGTACTCGGTACCCGGTACCAGCTGAGAGCAGGAAGCGGAGACCCATGTTTCGTTCGAGCCCCTTTGATTTGGCAGGTCCCATCGCCGATTTCGATGCCATTCGCATCAGCCTGGCCTCCCCGGAAAAAATCCGGAGCTGGTCGCACGGCGAGGTCACTAAACCCGAGACCATCAACTACCGCACCTTCAAGCCGGAACGCGATGGACTGTTCTGCGCCCGCATCTTTGGTCCAGTCACCGATTGGGAGTGTCTCTGCGGCAAGTACAAGCGCATGAAACACCGCGGGGTGATCTGCGACAAGTGCGGCGTGGAAGTCACCCTTTCCAAGGTCCGCCGTGAGCGGTTGGGGCACATCGAACTGGCTTCGCCCTGCTCGCACGTGTGGTTCTTTAAAGGGCTGCCGAGCCGCATCGGCCACCTGCTGGATATTTCCCTGCGTGACCTCGAGTCTGTTCTCTATTTTGAGGCTTACGTCGTGGTCGAGCCGGGCGATGCCCCGGTGCGGGAGCGCGAAGTCATCAAGGACGAAACCAAGTTCCGCGAACTTGACCAGCAGTATCGGCCCGCGGGTTTCAAGGCCATGATGGGCGCGGAAGCAATCAAGGAACTTCTCAAGCGGGTCGACATTGAAGGCCTGTCCACGGAACTGCGCGAGAAGATGAAGCACGAGAGCTCGCTGCAGAAAAAGCTCAAACACACCAAGCGGCTGAAAGTGGTCGAAGCCTTTCGCAAGAGCGGCAACAAGCCGTTCTGGATGATTCTGGACGTGATTCCGGTAATTCCACCGGAACTGCGTCCGCTGGTTCCACTCGATGGCGGCCGATTCGCAACCTCGGACTTGAACGATCTGTACCGCCGCGTCATCAACCGCAACAACCGGTTGAAGAAGCTCATGGATTTGCACGCGCCGGAAGTCATCGTGCGCAACGAAAAACGAATGTTGCAGGAAGCCGTAGACGCGCTGTTCGACAACGGACGCCGTGGCCGCATCCTGCGTGGCGCCAACAACCGTCCGCTGAAATCCTTGTCCGATACCCTGAAAGGCAAGCAGGGCCGCTTCCGCCAGAACCTGCTCGGCAAGCGCGTCGACTACTCGGGCCGTTCGGTGATCGTGGTGGGCCCGGAACTGAAGCTTCACCAGTGCGGATTACCCAAGAAGATGGCTTTGGAGCTGTTCAAGCCGTTCATCTATCACCGTCTGGAACAGACCGGCAACTGCACCACCATCAAGCAGGCCAAGGAAATGGTGGAGCAGCAGGAACCGATTGTTTGGGACATCCTGGAAGAGGTCATCAAAGATCATCCCGTGTTGCTCAACCGCGCTCCCACCTTGCACCGCCTCGGCATTCAGGCATTCGAACCAGTGCTGGTGGAAGGCAAGGCGATCAAGATTCACCCGCTGGTTTGCACCGCCTTCAATGCCGATTTCGACGGTGACCAGATGGCGGTCCACATCCCGCTGTCCCCGGAAGCGCAGGTGGAAGCCAGCGTGCTGATGCTGTCGTCGCACAACATCCTGTCGCCCGCCTCCGGCCACCCCATTACCGTTCCCACCCAGGACATGGTCCTGGGTCTCTACTACCTGACCAAAGGCAAGCCCGGAGCCAAGGGGGAAGGCCGTGCGTTCGCCAATATCGAAGAAGTGTTGCTCGCGCTCGAAGCGGGTGAGATCGAGACGCTCACGCCCATCCGGCTGCGTTACACCGGCGAAGCGATCGACTTGACCCAGGCCTATGACGATCAGGACATCACTCACACTGACCCGGTGACCTACGACCGCGCTTTCCTGAATACGACCGTCGGCCGGGCAATCCTGAACGACCACCTTCCCGAGGGCATGCCGTACATCAACGGCTTGCTGAAGAAGAAGGGGATCGGCGCGCTGGTCAGCTTCGGCTACCTGAAGTTCGGGCTCGAAGTTACGGTCAAAATGCTCGATGAGGTCAAGAGCCTTGGCTTTAAGTACGCCACCAAGGCCGGCCTCTCCATCGGCATCGACGACATGGTCATTCCGGACAACAAGAAAACCCTGGTTCGCGAGGCCGAGAAGCAGGTGGTCAATGTCCAGCAGCAATACCTGGACGGCGCCATCACTAACGGCGAGCGCTACAACAAAGTCATCGAAATCTGGTCGGGGATTACGGAAAAAGTCGCCGACGAGATGTTCAACCAGATGCAGCAGCGCGACAAGGAAGGCATTATCAATCCGATTTACGTCATGGCCGACTCCGGGGCCCGCGGATCGAAACAGCAGATCCGCCAGCTCTCCGGGATGCGAGGCTTGATGGCGAAACCTTCCGGCGAGATTATCGAAACACCCATCACGGCGAACTTCCGTGAAGGGCTGACGGTGTTGCAGTACTTTATTTCGACCCACGGTGCTCGTAAGGGCCTGGCGGATACGGCTCTTAAGACGGCGGATTCGGGCTACCTCACTCGCCGCCTCGTCGATGTGGCGCAGGACGTCATCATCAGCGAGTACGACTGCGGGACCGTCGACGGCATCTACGTAGCAGGAATCGTGGAAGCTGGAGAAATCATCGAGCCGCTGCGCGACCGTATCGTAGGCCGTGTTTCGCTCGAAAAAATCAAAGACTACGACGGCAATGTGGTCGTGGACATCAACCAGGAAATCACCGAAGACCTGGCGGGGGCGATTCAAGCGGCGGGCATCGAGCGGGTGAAGATCCGTTCGGTGCTGACCTGCGAATCGAAACGCGGCGTTTGTGTGATGTGCTATGGCCGCAACCTGGCCTCGGGCCGCCTGGTCGAACTCGGCGAAGCTACGGGCGTCATCGCCGCCCAGTCCATCGGCGAACCGGGAACGCAGCTCACGATGCGTACCTTCCATATCGGCGGTACCGCGTCGCGAGTCTCCGAGCAGTCGCGCCTGGAAGCCAAGAACAATGGCGCGGTGCGGTTCGTGAATCTCCAGACCGTCAAGTCGAAAACCGGCGACCTGGTGGTGATGAACCGCCAGGGCTCGGTCGCGGTCGTCGACGAAAAGGGTCGTGAACGGGAACGCTACTCCATCGTGTACGGCGCCAAGGTCAAGGTGAACGAAGGCGATCAGGTCAAACTCGGACAAGTGATGGTCGAGTGGGATCCGTATACCTTCTCCATCCTGACTGAAATCGGCGGCACGGTTCAGTTCAAGGACTTGCAGGAAGGCGTTACGCTCCACGAAGAAGTGGACGAAGTCACCGGCTTGTCGCGTCACGTGGTGGCGGACGCGCCCGACGAGAAGCGTCAGCCGGCCATCGTGATTAAGGGCGGCAAGGCCAGCAAGCGTTACCTGATGCCTTCCCGCTCTCACTTGATGATCCAGGACGGCGATACCGTCTTTCCGGGAGACGTGCTGGCGAAGATTCCGCGGGAAACCACCAAGACCAAGGACATTACCGGTGGTCTGCCGCGCGTGGTGGAACTGTTCGAAGCTCGCAAGCCGCACGACACCGCGGTCATCAGCGAAATCGATGGCACGGTCAAGTTCGGGGAAGTCTCCAAGGGGCAACGCAAAATGTACGTGGTCGCCGACAACGGAACCGAGAAGGAATACTCGGTACCGCGTGGCGTCCACATCAACGTCCAGGAAGGCGAGCGGGTCAAGGCGGGCGAACCGCTCATGGACGGTCCGCTCGACCCGCACGATATCCTGGCTGTACTCGGCGAAAAGGAACTGCAGGCTTACCTGGTCAACGAAATCCAGGAAGTCTACCGGCTGCAGGGCGTCAACATCAGCGACAAGCACATCGAAGTGATCGTTCGCCAGATGATGCGCTGGCGCCAGGTGGAAGACGTCGGCGATACCGCATTCCTGCTCGAAGAGCAGGTGGATAAGTTCCGGTTCGCCGAAGAGAACGAGCGCGTGATTGCACAGGGTGGACGTCCGGCCACTGGCCGTCCCAAGCTGCTGGGCATCACCAAGGCGTCGCTTTCCACCGACTCCTTCATCTCTGCCGCATCGTTCCAGGAGACCACGCGTGTGCTTACCGAAGCCTCCATCCAGGGCAAGGTGGATCACCTGCGCGGATTGAAAGAGAACGTCATTGTCGGACGCCTGATCCCTGCCGGCACCGGCATGGAATACTACCGCAACGTCCGCCTCTCACCGGAAATGGAAGAGGCCGCCGCCAAGGTACAGGAGGAAGTCTCCCAGGCGTACGAGGAAGCCGAGCGCGCGCTCGAACTGATGCGGCACGAGGGCGAGACGGAAGAGCTGACAACGGAGTAAAATAGGGCTGGCACGGGGCGGGGCGGGGAATCCGCCCCGTTCGCATTTGGTGGTATTGACGCGGGTAGAGCTTGTCCCGGCAAAGGGGAGTCGTTCCGGGGGCGCTACTTCCGCAGAGTTTGAAGCGATCATTGATGAGCGCAAATCCGCAACAGTTTCCCGTGCAACGAGGCGTTCCCAAGGCCGTCGATTACGTCCCGGAGTTGCGTCAGGTCGAATCAGGAAATAGGCTTGGACCTGTGATTTTGAGTCTTCTGCGGCTGCTCCGCGTCGCCTTCTGGCGTGCCTTTCAGCACGATGCCTTCGCCGTCGCCAAGGCGGCGGCGTACTCGTCCATTCTCACGTTCTTCCCAGGGTTGCTGGTCGTCGGTTCCGTGCTCGCTACCTCGCACCGGACCGCCACCGCCTTGCGCGAAGTTTCTTACGCGGTAGGCCGCATTCTGCCCGCCGGCAGCGGTACGGCGCTGGAGTTCCTGAAGGGAAAATCGCTGCAACGTCCGGTGGGCGTGTTGATCAGCGCTTCGCTCATCACGCTGTGGACCGGGTCCGGCGTGATGATTTCCTGGATGGAGGGTTTCCGCAACGCCTATCACTTGCCCAAGAAGTGGGGACTGGTGAAGGAACGCCTGATCGCGTTCTCCCTGGTGATTCTGGCCGGCATTCCGCTGTGCTTTGCGACCGCGCTGGTAGCTTTCGGCAGCCGCATCGAGACGCGAATCCTGTTCGCCATGGGCCGCGAATTCGGGCCGCTCATTCTGCTGATGTGGACGGCGATTCGATGGCTGATTGCCACCCTTACCAGCATCGCTGTGATTGCGCTCATCTACCACAACGCCGTGCCTCGCACCCAACCCTGGCACAGCGTGCTGCCGGGAGCGACCCTGGCGACCGCTCTCTGGTTCCTCTCCACCGCGCTCTTCGGCTGGTATCTGCAAAACTACGCCGACTACAGCATTATCTACGGCTCGCTTGGAGTGGGGATTGCGCTGCTGGTGTGGATGTACATGATCTCGCTGGTAATTCTGGTGGGCGCGGAGTTCAACGCCATGCTCTTTCCGCGGCTTCTGCTTGGCAAAGAACTGAAAGAGATGTCGGCACCCAAAGCCGTGACGCGATAGAATCTTCGGCATCAACCTACCTGACTCATTCATGGCGACATTATCTCGAAACTCGGTGCAGTCCAGCCGAGTGAGAAATATGACGAGCAGTTCACCGATTCTTTCCCGCCGTGCCAAAATCATCTGCACCATCGGGCCGTCTTGCAATACGGAAAACATGCTGCGCGAGTTGATGCGGCTGGGCATGGATGTGGCCCGGCTCAACTTCTCCCACGGATCGCACGAAGAGCATGCCCGGAACATCGAGCGGCTGCGGCGCGCTGCCCAGCGCGAGAAGCGAACCATCTGCATTCTGCAAGACCTGCAAGGCCCCAAGGTTCGCACCGGGCCGCTGAAGGACCATGCTGCCGTCACGCTAAGAGCGGGCTCACGGATCACGATCACGCCGCGCGCTATTGACGGCACCGCAGCCCTGATCTCGACCACGTTTCCTGATCTCGCTCGCGAAGTTCAGCCCGGCGCGCGCATTCTGCTGTCTGACGGGCTGATCGAACTGCGGGTGGTGCGTCTGCGCGGGCGGGATGTGGAGTGCGAAGTCGTGGACGGCGGCGTTCTCGGCGAGCACCAGGGAATCAATCTTCCGGGAATTGCGCTTTCCGTTCCAGCGCTGACTGCAAAAGACCGTGCCGACCTGAAGTTTGGTCTGAAGCATGGGGTGGACGCGGTCGCGCTCTCCTTTGTTCGCTCGCCTAAAGATGTTCAGCTGGCGAAGCAGTTGATTGCCCGGCAAGGCGGCGACGTGCCGGTGATCGCCAAGCTGGAAAAGCCGCAGGCCATCGAGCAGTTGGAGCAGATTCTGGCGGTGGCCGACGGCGTGATGGTGGCGCGCGGCGATCTGGGGGTGGAGATGCCTCCGGAACAGGTCCCGGTGATTCAAAAGCATGTGATTCGGCTGGCCGCGGATTGGCGCAAGCCCGTGATCACGGCCACGCAGATGTTGGAGTCGATGATCGAAAACCCGCGTCCTACGCGGGCTGAGGCCAGTGACGTGGCCAACGCCGTGTTCGATGGCACCGATGCGGTAATGCTTTCGGCGGAAACCGCCGCCGGGCGCTATCCTCGTGAAGCCGTGGCCATGATGGCCAAGATTGTCACCGAAGCGGAGCGCAACCTGAGCGATTTTGTCCTGTTCCGGCGGCGCCGCGAGAAGCATGCCCTCACCATCCCCGAGACGATTTGCGAGTCCATTTCACATGCCGCGGAAGATCTGCAGATGGGGGCGATCGCCATCTTTACTCAGAGCGGCAATACGGCGCGAATGATTTCCAAGTATCGGCCGCGGACCAACGTTTACGCCTTCAGCCATCTTCCGCAGATTTGCAACCGCATGAACCTGTACTGGGGAGTGCATCCCGTGCTACGAGGGCAAGCTCGCAGCGCTGAGCATATGATGGCTGCGGCAGAGCACGAATTGCTGAGCCAGGGCTTGATTCGCGCAGGCGATGTGCTTGGTGTGGTGGCCGGCACTCAGATGGCCTCGGGCTCAACGAATTTCTTCCGGCTGCATACCGTAACGGCGGAAGAGGCACGCCGGCCTAGGCGGGCATTTACACGCCGGAGACCGTAGAACCCATCAACGGGGCCACTCAGCGTAGCTGGCGACATCGCGACGTCAACCGGAACCTCTGAGCTTTACTTGGTGACTCCCGGCCCGCACCGCACATCAAGATGTGAGCCGCTTCACTGACACGGGTTCCTCGTTCGCGGAGTATTATTACGTCCCGCCTCCCCGAAGAGAGTCCCTACGGGGACGCAGCACCCCCTGAGGCGAATGACCGGGATTCCCGGGAAACGTATTTTCGTCAGACAAATTTATCTTCAGGAGATGAGCCATGAAATACATCCGTATCCTGGTTTGGATTCTCTGTGCGTGTTTCGTGTCGGTGGCCTGGGGCCAACAGCCAGCGGGCAAGTGCGTCAACAACTGGAGCGAGTTCCACCGCACCAACATGATGCGCTGGAACCCGTGTGAGAAGACGCTTAACGTCAAGAATGTCGGGAAGCTCGGTTTGAAGTGGAGCTACAAGAAAGGCGACTGGTCATCGCCCGCCGTGGTGAATGGGGTGGTTTATGTTGGCTCCCAAGACCACAACGTGTACGCGCTGAAGGCCAGCACCGGTGCCAAGCTGTGGGTTTTCAAGACCGGCTACTGGGTAGAGTCATCGCCCGCCGTGGCGAACGGGGTGGTTTATGTCGGCTCGGACGATGGCAATCTCTATGCGCTGAAGGCCAGCACCGGGGCCAAGCTGTGGGACTTCAAGACCGGAGGTTGGGTGACTTCCTCGCCTACGGTAGCTAATGACGTGGCTTATGTCGGTTCGTGGGACAACAACGTGTACGCACTAAACGCGCGCACCGGCGCCAAGCTGTGGAGCTACACCACCGGCGACATTGTGTCGTCCTCGCCCGCTGTGGCCAACGGGGTGGTTTATGTCGGCTCGGACGATAGCAATCTCTATGCGCTGAAGGCTAGCACCGGCGCTCTGCTATGGAACTACGGCATACTCCAGTGGGTGCAGTCCTCGCCCGCCGTCACGGATGGGACAGTGTATGTCGCAGGGCAGGACGGTGGCGACAGTACCGTGTGCGCGCTAAACGCCCGCACCGGCACCCTGCTGTGGCGGTTCTCCACGCGCGACCCGACGGGCTCCTCGCCCGCCGTGGCGAACGGGATGGTGTACGTCAGTGACATCTGGAATTTGTACGCACTCAAAGCCCGCACTGGCGCCTACCTGTGGTCGAGCGGCATGACCGGCATGGGCTCTCCTTCGGCCGCAGTGGCCAATGGAGTGGTTTATATCGGCTCGGAGGAAAACAGCGTCCGTGCGCTGAACGCCCGTACCGGCGCCGTGCTGTGGAGCTACACCACGGGGAGTTACGTCCTTTCCTCTGCCGCAGTCGCGAACGGAATGGTTTATGTCGGCTCGGAAGACCACAAGCTATACGCCTTCGGCCTGAAGAAGGGTCGGAAGTAACGTTCTTGTAGCATTATTAGTTCTCGCCTCCCCGAAGAGAGTCCCCACTGGGACGCAGCACCCCCTGAGGCGAATGACCCGAATTCCCGGGAAACGTAGTTCCGTGAGACAAATTTATCTTCAGGAGGTTCGTCATGAAACGAATCAGCATCTTTGTTTTAACTCTCTGTGTGTGCTTCGTGTCCGTGGGATGGGGTCAGCAGCCAGCAGGCAAGTGCAGCAACAACTGGACCGAGTTCCACCGCACCAACATGGTGCGCTGGAACCCGTGTGAGAAGGTACTGAACGTCAACAATGTCGGGAGCCTCAGCCTGAAGTGGACCTTCCAGACCGCCGACGAAGTGCAGTCCTCGCCCGCGGTCGTGAACGGGGTCGTTTATGTCGGCTCCCTCGACGGCAACGTCTACGCGCTGAACGCCAGCACCGGGGCTCTGCTGTGGACCTTCGCCACCGGCGGCGAGGTTTATTCCTCGCCCGCAGTGGCGAATGCTGTGGTTTATGTCAGCGGCTCCCCGTGGTCCAACATCATCTACGCGCTGAACGCCAGCACCGGCGCTCTGCTGTGGACCTTCGGCAGCGAAGGCTTAGATTCCTCGCCTGCAGTGGCGAATGGGGTGGTGTATGTCAGTTCGTATGACGGGAAGTTCTATGCGCTAAAAGCCAGCACCGGCGCCAAGCTGTGGTCGCACCAGACCGGCGGGGGGGATTCCTCTCCTGCCGTGACGAATGGGGTGGTGTATGTCGGCTCGGCCGACGGCAAGGTGTATGCGCTGAACGCTCGTACCGGCGCCAAGCTGTGGAGCTACGTCGGAGGTGCGTCTTCCTCGCCTGCGGTGGCGAATGGGGTGGTGTATGTCGGCTCGCCCGACGGCAAGGTGTATGCGCTGAACGCTCGTACCGGCGCCAAGCTGTGGAGCCACTCCACCAACCGCTATGTGGGGTCCTCACCCGCGGTGGCGAATGGGGTGGTTTATGTCGGCTCGGACAACGGCACTGTGTACGCACTGCACGCCCGCACTGGCACCCTGCTATGGAAATACCACACCCGCGGCGGTGTGCGTTGCTCGCCCGCCGTGGCCAATGGGGTGGTTTACATCGGTTCACTAGACCATCCAATGTTTTGCGCGCTGAACGCCAAGACCGGCGCCGTGTTATGGAGCTACACCACGGACGGCGGGGTGGTTTCCTCGCCCGCAGTCGTAAATGGAGTGGTTTATGTCGGCAGCGGTGATCAAGTGAACGCCTTCGGTCTGAAGTAACGCGATCCGGAGAAATCGGGGCGGCTTCCCAACCGCCCCGCCTCTCACGGTCAACTAAACAAGCTCGCAAACGGTATCACCAGGTTGCTTAGATTGTGGCCAAGCACGCATGGCCAGACGCTATCTGTGCGCTCGCGGACCCATCCTGAAACGAAGCCCACCATGACCGGGGCAATCGCCGCTGGGAGAACGATGCGGGCGTGAAGTTGAGCGTCCACGGCCGGGTGTGAGATTCTTGAGGCGCATGCCCAATCCCATCGGTTGTGAACAATTCGCTGACACTTCTGTCGATCCAGCGGTTCGGGGATTTCTCCATCGTCCCGCAACTGCCTCGGGCGACGGTCTAGTGCTCACCCACGGCGCAGGAGGAAACTGCCAGGCTGCTCTATTGGTCGCGCTCGCAGAAGCCTTTGCTGGCGCGGGTTTCACCGTGCTGCGCTGTAATTTGCCGTATCGTCAAGCCAGGCCGTATGGGCCGCCGCGACCGGGAGACGCCGCTCGCGACCGCCTAGGTTTGAAGAATGCCGTAAGTGCGTTGCGCAGGCAGGCTTCCGGACGCATGTTTCTGGGAGGACATTCCTACGGCGGGCGGCAGGCGTCGATGCTGTGCGCGGAGGAACCCCGGCTCGTCGATGGGTTGCTGCTGACGTCTTATCCGCTGCACCCGCCGGGCAAGCCCGATCAGCTTCGTATTCAGCACTTGCCGAAGTTGGAAGTTCCGGTTCTTTTCGTCCAAGGAACTCAAGATGCTTTCGGATCGATCGCGGAGATCGAGTTGGCCTTAAAGCTCATTCCCGCTCC
This sequence comes from uncultured Acidobacteriota bacterium, assembly GCA_963715675.1. Taxonomy (GTDB): domain Bacteria; phylum Acidobacteriota; class Terriglobia; order Terriglobales; family Acidobacteriaceae; genus DASVWZ01. Next base: position 3,030,976 of record OY970265.1, on the reverse strand, counting down.
AACATCGCTGCTGAAGGTTGAAGGCGCAGGGCATGATTTGGGATTCAAAGGGAAAGTAGGACGTGAAGACCTGCCGGGGATAGTGCTGGCAGAGTTTCGCCGGCTTTTCAGCTGAGTCCCTTGCCGCCGGCATTTGGCGGACAGGAATGTCCGCCCCACACAGGTTATTTAGTTGACCCAACCGGACTTCGATCCGCCATTTTTCTTGTCCGGATCCTCGGGCGGGATGTAGTTGCCGTGCTCGTCAAAGGTGACGGTGCGGTCGTGTTTGCGCATGTAGACTTCAAATTTTCTGGCGGCGCGGCGGCGCTTCCAACGGTAATAGGAATTGCGGACGTTGAAATATCGCTCCGATGCGGCGAAAGTCAGTCCGCGCTGCGGCAAGAACTTTACGTAGAGGAACCCAAACAACAGGCCGCCGAGATGAGCGAAGTTGGCCACGCCACCTTGGGACGGCTGGAATGTGGCGATGATCACCAGCAGCACCATGATCATCACCAGGTATTTCGCCTTGATGCTGAACGGTAGGGGAAACATGAAGATTTCGCGGTCGCCATACAACATGCCAAAGGCCACCAGAACGCCGTAGACGCCGCCAGACGCGCCAATCGTAGAGGTGTCCGGACGTACGCCGGGGATTGGTGAATACGCCACCGCGATCGTGACCAGCGCGGCTCCGGTTACGCAAAACAGGTAGTATTCAAGAAACTTCCTTTTGCCCCAGTCCATTTCCTCTTGGGCGCCGAACATCCAGAGCATGAGCATATTGACCAGAATGTGACTCACGCTGTGGGGATCGTGCAGGAACGAGTAGCTGACCAACTGCCAGAGGGCGCCGTGCATGACGAACGCCGGAATCAGCCCTCCGTACTCGAGCAGGTACGCGGCCAGAATGGGAGCCGCGACCCCAAGCACTACCTGAAGAAAATAGACGATCACGCATGTAATAATGATGCGCTTCACCCAGTAGGTGAAGGGGGGAAAGCTGAGCGAAAGGGTGCGTCCGCGATCCATGAGCAGGAATTCCCGGCCGGGACGCCCTGTCGCTGCGAATCACGGGAATCCACTACCGGGTACAGTGTAATCTTAGCAGGTTGGATTCATGCCGGAAGGGATCCGGTTGCCGCTAGGGTGCATCTCCTGTTACCGTGGTCCATTTTGGGCCGGGGAGGCACTTGACCGGAACCCTAAAGAGAATCTAGAAATTAGTACGGGGATTTCATAGAACGGAGGCAATGATGGTCTATTGTCCAGAGTGTGAAAGTAATCTCGATGTGGAAGAAGATGAGGTCGATGAGGGAGAAATCATCTCTTGTCCCGAGTGTGGCACGGACTTCGAAGTGGTCACGATCAATCCGCTTGAACTGAAGCCGGTCGAGGAAGGATACGAAGAGGAAGAAGACGAGAAAGAAGAGTCTGAAGACGGTGATTTTGCCTAATCTCCGCAGTCTCGCCTGCTCACCCCCTCGCCACGCGTTCCGAATCGTTCTCTTTGGACTGATTCTGATACTGTGGGGCCCTTCCCGGGGTGCACTGGCCGGCGCGGGCTTCGCGCCGGACGGCAACCAGCGTGAGAAGCCCTATGCATTAATCTTCGGCACTGTCTGGGGTCCGGACGACCGTGCCGTGTACGGCATCAAGATCAAGATCCGGCGAGAGCGCGACAGCAAAGCCCGATGGGAGTTGCTTTCTGACCATAGCGGCGAGTTTGCCCAGCGGGTCCCGGCCGGCAAGGAAGATTACGTGGTCTGGGCGGACCTGAAGGGCGTAAGCTTGGAAGCTGGCAAGTCGCTGCATGCAGAGGAAGTTAAGGTGCACGTCGACAACGACGAGCGAGTCGATATCAGCGTGCATCTAAAACCGTAGCGGGTCGGAGGGAGTCGAGAAACCTATGAGGAAGCGCTGGGTAGCGGTTTTGATTCTGCTGCTGGTGACAAACGCAGTCGTGAGTGCTTCCCCGAAAGACAAGAACCAGGCGGCAAGCGGGCGCATGTTAACCGGCAAAGTTTTGGACAAACATGACAATGCCTTGGTGGACGCGGTCGTGTACCTCACGAACACCCGCACGCATGCTGTGAAGAGCTACATTGTCAGCGGCGATGGCGCGTACCACTTCCCGGAGCTTTCACCCAACATCGATTACGAAGTCTTCGCGCAATACAAGGGCTCAAAGAGCGATACCAAGACCGTGAGCCAGTTCGATGACCGGTCGCAGGTAAACATTATTTTGCGCGTCGACGCGAAATAGACCGCTCAATCCGGCCCGCCCTGCGGGATCAGTTGTTCTCGTTGCTGGCGCGCTTCCAGGTAATCAAATCACCAATTGTGGAGCCGCCTGTGCTTGAGACGGGTTGCTTGTAGGTTTCCACTTCCTTGTGCACCACTTCTTCTCCGATGGCTTTGATGCTGAGCCCGACTTTCTTCTCCTCCAAGTTGATCTTGATGATCTTGAAGTCGAATTCCTGGCCGGGTTCCAGAGTGCGGGGCTGGCCATTGCCGTCGACCGCTTCGGAGTTGTGGCACAAGCCTTCAATCCCGTCCGCGATCTCCACGAAGGCGCCAAAGCTGGCGACCCGCAGAATCTTGCCATGGAGCGTCTCGCCGACGTGGTGCGCCTGAAAGAACGCTTCCCAAACGTCCGGTTGTAACTGCTTCACGCCCAGCGACAGGCGGCGCTTATCCGGCTCAATCGCCAGCACCACAGCTTTTACGCGGTCCCCCTTCTTCAGAATCTCCGAGGGATGCTTGACTCGCTTGGTCCAGCTCAGGTTGCTGACGTGAACCAGGCCGTCGATCCCGTCCTCGATTTCAATGAACGCGCCGAACTCGGTCAGGTTGCGGACCCGGCCTTCCACGGTTGCTCCCAGAGGATACTTGTCATGCAGAGAGTCCCAGGGATTGCTAGCCAGTTGCCGCATGCCGAGAGAAATTCGCCGTTCCTTCGGGTTTACGTTCAGCACCACGCAATCCACGTTGTCGCCGACGTTGACCAGCTTCGAGGGGTGTTTCATGCGCTTCGACCAGGTCATCTCGCTCACATGGACAAGGCCTTCAATGCCCTGCTCCAGTTCCACGAATGCACCGTAATCGGTCACGCTGATCACCCGTCCGCTGACGTGCGCGCCCACGGGATAACGGTGCTCGGCATCGAGCCACGGATCGGGGGTAAGCTGCTTGAATCCCATCGAAACCCGCTGCTTCTCTTTGTCAAACTTCAACACCTTGACCTGAATCTGATCGCCCACATTGACCAGGTCGCGTGGATGAGTGAGACGCCCCCAGGACATGTCGGTGATGTGCAGCAAGCCATCGATGCCGCCCAGATCCACAAACGCACCGTACTCCGTCAGGTTCTTCACGACGCCGGTGAGGACCGCGCCTTCTTCGAGGTGCTCCAAAGTCTTGGAGCGTTTTTCGTGCTGCTCGCCTTCCAGAATGTGCTTGCGCGAAACCACGATGTTGCCGCGTTTCTTGTTCAGCTTGATGATCGCGACTTCCAGCATCTGGCCTTTGGCTGCATCCAGGTTGCGGGTGGGACGCAGGTCGGCTTGCGAACCGGGCAGAAACGCGCGGGTGCCCAGAATGTCCACGGTGAGGCCGCCCTTGGTCCGCTCGATGACGACCGCCTGGATCGGCTTCTTGTCGTGATAGGCCTTCTCAATCTCGTCCCAGGCGCGCAGGCGCTGCGCTTTCTGGTGTGAGAGGCTGATGTAGCCTTCTTCCAACATGCCCTTTTCGCGCATCACGGCGATCTCATCGCCGGGTTGGAAGCGGGGCTTGCCTTCGTGGTCCAGCACTTCGGAGAGCAGCAACATGCCTTCCGACTTGGCGCCGATGTCCACTACCACGTGAGTGGAAGTCAGCTTCAGCACCGTGCCCTTAATGACGTTGTCGTCGTTGGTGGCTTCTTCGGTTTCCGTGGTGAAGCTTTCCAGCGCCGAGGCAAAATCCTCCGTACTGGGGCTGGCGGACTTCTCCTCCGGGGCTGACACAGGCGCCGCGGATTCGGCGGCGGTATGGGGGTTCGAGGTTTCGGCGGACTCTGCGGGCTCTGTCAAGGTAGAGGTCGTGGAATCCAGGTTGTGGGTGGCATTGTCGTCGAACAAAGTCATGGGCCTCTCTGGTGCGCTCGATGAAGCGGGGTCACTTAGCGGACAGCTGGCGTGAGTCCTTCGTTTCTGTTGAGCTCGCTCTGGCGAACGGGCCTATACATTTCCAGCGGTCGGACGTTTTACAGCAAACCCGCGTCCTCAGGGAACCCTTTGACTATAGCAACCGCCTGCAAACAGTGTCAAACGGCAAAAGCCAGCTTCCTGCCAAGATTGGGGTCAGTTGCCGATGGATAGTGGTCTTCTCCCCGAGCCTCCACGCCCCCAAAGCTCTCGGAAGTTTCGAAAACTTGCCGGCATCTGCTACGCTCCCTACCATGGACTATTTATGGACTCCCTGGCGATACGCCTATGTCAGCACCGCCGACAAGGCCTCCGGATGCATCTTCTGCGACCTGCCCAAACTGGGGGACGATACGCGAACACACATTGTGCACCGCGCCCAGCATTGTTTCGTCATCCTCAACACTTATCCCTACAACCCGGGGCACGTCATGGTCGTACCCTTCCAGCATCTGGATGAACTCCAAAAGCTGCCACCAGAAGCCGCCCACGAAATGATCGGTCTGGTGCAGAAGATGGAACGGGTGCTGCGGCATCTGTACTCACCCGATGGTGTGAACCTGGGGATGAACATCGGCAAAGCTGCCGGTGCGGGTCTGGCAGGACATGTTCACATGCATGTGTTGCCGCGCTGGGTGGCGGACGGGAATTTCATGACCGTGGTCGGAGAAACCAGGATCCTGCCGGAAACTCTGGAGATCACTTACCGGCGCATCAAGGCGGAATTGGAGTCGATGGCAACATCCTGAGCGCGGATTCGAAGGGCAGGAACCCGCGCCCAAGACCATCACCTCGGCGCACAGGCAACCAGATCGCGGTCCAGTGTTGGGCGCGACGCTCCCGAGGTCGCCCATGGCCGTTTGTAACACGATGAGACTACGTGTTCCGGTCAGCACAATTGTCAGAAAGATGTAAAAAGATTGTATTGTTCTGTCAAGATTGGCGAACATGACTTCGTCAACCAGCCGCCTTCTGGTCTGAACTAGTATGTTCCTCGTCGCGGTAGATTCCTGGGTACCACCCCGCTCACTCAGACAATCCATCGTGGACCCAGCGTTTTGCCAGGGCTCCCGGGGTGTCGAGAAGTGGCCACGACTCCCATTATCCGGGGTGGAAACGCGACTGCCTGGCAATAGACGTCAGCGCGATGACCACCGTCGCCAGATCACCGACCCGCCCGGGCATTCGGGAGTATACTTCCTCGTTTCTCCCAGGATGTCCTGTGCGCGCCGGTGAGAAGAGAACACTTCGTTTCCACCCTTTTCCACACGCGCAGTGCGGGCAACTGTAGAAAAGGAGGTTGTTCTAATGGGAATGCGAAGGAATTTTGGAAGACTTGCAGGATTGCTGTTGAGCTTGCTGATGGTCTGTGCTTACTCGGCACCGGCACAGACACCCCTGAAAACGGTCAACTCGCCCGAGGGCGGCAAAATCATGTATGGCGTGGTGGACGGGGCCACCACCCAGGCAGCGGGGATGGCGTCGGTGTTGCGGGCGGTGCATGCCAACTGCAAAGAACGGCCGCAAATCGGCCGGGTCTTCAAGTTTCGCGATACGGATACGGTGGGAGTGTTTTTCACCGTGGTGAACCACTCAGCAGGCAACGTCAAGGTTGCGGGGCTGGTCGTGGCTGCCATGAACGGGTCGCAGCAGGTGGAAGCGGCTCTGGTGTCGGATGAGGCGTCGCGATTCGGCACGAACGTGAATCCCATGTTGAAGGAACTCTTCGGCGCGTGGCATCCGGGGGGTGCGGCCGCAGCCAGTAGCCCGGCGAGCCAAAGTTCACCCGCACCCGCGTCCGCCTCCGCTGCGGCGAAAAACTCAGGGCCGGTTCCCACCTTGCATACTGTGTCCGCTTCCGACAACTCGGCTACCATCGGCGTTCCGGAGGGATGGACATTCGATCAGCGCAGCGGCCATGGAACCATGGTGATGACCGGCCCGCGCGGCGAACAGATCGCCCTCAGCATGACGCGCACTGCGATCGACCCGACCCATCCGCAGCAGATGCAGATGCGGCGAAGCGGCATGCCGGTGATGCAGGGTACGATCGTTTATCCGTTCCGCGGAGACATGGTGAAGTCTTTTCCGGATCTCTTTCAGGCTTGGCGGCGCGCTAACGGCAAGCCTCCGGCGAAGCTGCAAGTGGACGAGATCAAGCCGATGCAAGCCCTGCAGGGCAACCACTGCGTGATCGCCAATGGGCACCTGGATCCCGACGGAAAAGGGATGCAGATTTTCAGCGATTACATGTGCGCCTTCGATCCTTCCAAATACAACGGCATGTACCTGGTTACGCTTTCCCACAGCATATTTCCCGACGAGCAGGAACGCAGCACGGTTCAGGCCGTCGTGGGCAGTTGGAAGGTTAACCAGCAGGTCGTCGGCCAGCAGACGGCGGCAGCAATTCAGCAATCGAACGACAACACTCAGGCGTTGATCAAGCAGAACCAGATGCAAGTGGACCGCATTCACCAGATCGGCCAGCAAGCCACTGCCCGCATGCAGGCCACCGAAGCGGCAAATGACGCCCAGCACGCCGGCTATTGGGCCCAACAAGACAGCAACGCCCGCAACGCTCAGGGGTTCAGCAACTATCTGCTTGACCAGACTGTCGTCCAGGACAACAACATGTATAACAATGGCACCATCGGTCACGGCACGGTATGGAACTCCACCGCCGACGCGCTGGTCAAGACCGATCCGAATCGCTTCGAGATTGTCGACACGCCGAACTACTGGCGGGGCATCGATTACTAACGCTCCTGGTGCGAGTCTTCGGCCGGAGAGGAGATTCTTGTGTCGGCGAAGTTGTCGAAAAATCGCGGTCGCGCTCATTGACGGGTCTGAACGCAATCGCCTGATAGCGGAAGTTGACTGATCTTCCGCACGCTTATCGCGGAATCTCCTTGACCGCCGGGTTTAAAATGGTGGCGTTCGGCGGGAGGAATTTTAGCCGAAGGCTTTCAGGGGGACTCCCATGAGAAAGACATTCTTCACACTCGTGCTGATCGCAACGCTCGTTCTCTTGGCGGCGGCGCAGGACAGCAAAGTTCTGCCCCCTGTCACCATGCGGGAGAACGCTCCGGCCGTCTCTACCCACCCCGACGCACAGCCGACGATGGCAAGAACTTCAGGCAATCTGCCCTTCTGTCCGCCTAAGACCTGCCTGTACTACGCTGGTGATTTCGAGGACCGACTCGAATGCCAACAGTTTGTTCAACAGTAACTACGATGGGGGGCAACTGGTCGGACAGGCATGGGTGGGAGTGAAACCGGATCACGATGTGATTGTGACCGGCGCCACGTTTGTTGAGTTCATCTACCTCCTAAACCCCATAAATCCGACTCCGTTCGCAGTTCAGGTCGGCATCAAGCCTGGACAGGCTGGCAAGACCATCTGTAGTACTAGCGGTAACGCCACAGTCACCTACTACCAATACAACAACCAGTTCCCGGATTACGCGATAACGGTGAAGAAACTGGCAAAGTCCTGCAAACTCAAGAAGGGCAGGGTCTACTACGTCAGCCTCCTTCCGACGTCCAATACCGGCTATGGCCTTGTGGCCAATGTCGAAGACCGGAAGCCAAAGAACCACTATGGGTGGAGGAACGATCTCAACGATTGCTACTGGAATGGCGCCGCTTTCGGAGCCAACTACGTCACCTGCAACAGCCAAGGCTTCGGCACGAACGGTTTCTCCGAACTCTCAATTGCGCTGACCGGCAAGGAAACGAGGTAACAGGATTCGCGAGAGCCTTGCGTGGTTCGCTCTCGCTATGGTTTACTGATGCCCATCACCGTGCTTTTCCGGAGCAAACAAAGGCTGCGTTCCGATGAGTCTCCTGGGAACCGGACTGCGCACATAAGTGGGACACCCATCATTCCGGCTTGAGCCATCTCTCCATGTCTTCCTCGGTGATCACGCTTACCCCGAGTTCCCTGGCTTTGTCCAGCTTTGATCCCGCATCGCTGCCAGCGACTACATAGTCGGTTTTCTTGCTCACGGATCCCGAGACCCGTCCTCCGGCGTCTTCGATCATTTTCTTGGCTTCATCGCGGGTGTGGCGGGCCAGTGTTCCGGTGAGCACGAAGGTTTTTCCGGCAAGTTTCGTGCCTCGTTCCTTCTTTTTCCCGGTGAAAGTCAGGCCAGCTTTCCCCAGCCTCTCCACCAGCTTGCGATTCGCGGGCTCCTGGAGAAACTCGGCGATGCTCTCGGCGATGCGCGGACCCACCTCGTTGACCTGCTGAAGTTCTTCTACGGTGGCGTTCATCAATGCATCCATCGCCCCGAAGTGTTCAGCCAGGAATTGCGCCGTGCGCTCGCCGACGAACCGAATTCCCAAGCCGTATATCACTCGCTCCAGCGGCAGCTTTTTTGATGCCTCGATCTCCTTCAGGACATTTTCTGCAGACTTGTCGCCCATGCGCTCCAGCGAGAGCAAGTCATCTTTCTTAAGGCTGTAAATGTCGGCCACATTCTTTACCAGACCGCGGTCGGTCAGTTGATTCACCAGCGCGTCGCCCATTCCGTCGATGTTCATCACCCCGCGTGAGGCGAAATGCAGGATGGTTTCGCGCAGCTTGGCCGGGCAGTTGGCGTTCACGCAGCGGTAGTCCACCTCTCCTTCGCTGCGCACCACGTGAGTACCGCAGACGGGACACCTCTCGGGCATGTGGAACGCTTTGTGTCCACGCGGGTGATCCTTGTCCTCGACGACGCGCGTGACCTTGGGAATCACATCGCCGCCGCGCTCCACCTCGACCCAATCGTCAATCTTCACGCCGAGCCGCTCAATTTCGTCCAGGTTGTGCAGCGTGGCGCGGCTGACGGTGGTGCCTCCGATGGGCACCGGCCGCAAGGCCGCGACGGGCGTCAGTTTTCCGGTGCGGCCGACCTGGACCAGAATGTCATCGATCTTTGTGATGCCTCCGCGCGCTGCGTATTTGTAGGCAATCGCCCAGCGCGGAGCCTTACCGGTGTAGCCGAGTTCCTGCTGTAATGCGGTGCGGTCGACCTTGACCACGATCCCGTCGATTTCGTAGGGCAGCTTCTCTCGCCGTGGTTCTTCGTGCTCGATGAAGCTCCAGACCTCGGTGAAATTCCTGGCGAGCTTGCGTGTCGGATTCACCTTGAACCCGGCGGTGCTGAGCGCGTCCAGCGTTTCCCAGTGCCGGTCAAAATATGTGCGTCCGCCATTGAGCAACATATAGGCGAAATAGTCGAGTTTGCGCTGTGCGGTGATGCTGGGCTCGAGCTGCCGCACCGTCCCTGCCGTCGCATTGCGCGGATTGGCAAACGTGGACAGCCCTTTTCGCTCGCGCTCTTCGTTCATCCGGCGGAAGGATGCCAGCGGCATCAGCATCTCGCCGCGCACTTCGAAATTCGGCGGTATACCGGCTTGCTTCAGTTTTTCTTTCGGAACTGAAAGCGGAATGGAACGAACAGTGCGGACATTCAGCGTCACATCTTCGCCGGTGGTTCCATCACCGCGGGTGATGCCGCGCACCAGCCGGCCATCTTGGTAGTGCAGGGCGAGGGACATTCCGTCCAGCTTGAGTTCGCAGACATATTCAATGTCCTCCCGCCCGCTCAACTCATGGACGCGCCGCTCCCAGTCGCGCAGTTCGTCAACGTTATAGGTGTTGTCGAGCGACAGCATGGGCGAGGAGTGCGGCGCCTTGACAAAGCCTTCGCGGGGTTTGCCGCCGACTCGCTGGGTGGGCGAGTCTGCCGTGATGAGTTCAGGATGTTCGCTTTCGAGCCGCTTCAGGTCGATCATGAACTGGTCGAACTGAGCATCGGAAATTTCGGGGTCGTCAAGGACGTAATAGCGATATTCGTGGTGGCGAATCTGGTCGCGCAGCGCCTCGACCTTTTTCTCGATACCCTTTGCCGTAGCAGCCATCGGGAAGATTATAGTGGTGGAGAAGTTCTGGTTGCCGGAGGAGTTGGAAACCGCCTTAAGAAGGTCCGGGCCGGCTATGCACCGGCCCGATCAAGGTGTAGGAAGCGCTAGACCAGGTCTTCCAGTTTCAGGTCGTTCAGCCCGCCCTTCCAGGAAGCCTTGAATTGATCCTCGACAAAACCGGCATCGTAAGTTTGGTCTTGAGCTTTCAGCGCCTGCTGCAGCCCGAACAGGGACCGTGGGTTTCGCGGGTTCCGTTCGAGGTCATCGCGGAATACCTTTTCAGCCTCGGCGGCGTTGCCGCTCATTAGCAGAGCAGCACCCAGCGATTCCCGCACCGGGAAAAACCAGTCGGGCGGCTCGCCATATTTCAGCGTATCCTGTATCGCGACGGCGTTCCGCAGCATGGCGATCGCCGCTGGGCTGTCCTTCTTGGCCAGCGCAATCTTTGCCCCCAGAACGTCCTCGGCGATTCTCAGGATATCTTTCGTCTTGTTGTAGATTGGCATGTTGAACACCGCGTCGGGCGGGGTGGCGGCCTCAGCGGCCGACACAAATTTGTATTCTCCCTCGGCATCAGCCACCTTGCCGGTTCCCGCCAGAGCCATCCCCCGTGCAAAGTGCCAGAACACGGCCGTTATCTTCATGGCTGGGTCGGGTTGCGACATTTTCAGGATGTCTGCCCAGCGATGGAAGCGGAGATCCACTGCCATGGGGATAGTCATGAACCCCTCGAGCGGAGGCATGTCTTTGACCGAAGGTGCCACGTGGGCGGCCAGCAACTCGGCGTTTTTCCTGGCCTCGGGATAGTTGCCGTTCATGGCCGAGCACATCGCAATGAAATGCAAGTTGTGGCTGTAATACATCATGGAGTAGATACCCTGGGTACCACTGGCCTTGATGTAGGCTCGGTCAACCTCCGCAGCCTCTTCGTTCGTTTTAACTGCGGCAGCGTAATCGCCGGTGCGGATGTAGACGTGCGCCGGCATGTGTACGATGTGACCGGCGGCGGGGGCGAGCGCGGCCAGTTTGTTCGCCGCAGGCAGCGCCCGCTCCGGAGTTGCCGAGGTTTCCACCGCGTGAATGTAGTAGTGAAGCGCACCCAAGTGGTCCGGGTCGCGGCGGATCACCGACTCCAGGGTGGCCACAATCTCCTCTGTGCCGGCTTCCGGCGTCCCATCCTGATGCCACAAACCCCAAGGATGGAGGTTCATGCCGGCTTCAGCGAACAGGGTGGCGGCATCAACGTCATCGGGAAATTTCTTCGTGACTTCGCGCATCGCATCGCGATAGTCCTCCGCCGCTTTTCTACGATCCGCGGCAGGGTCCGCGGGGAACCGCTTTGCCATGGCGGCGATGTAAGCCTGTTCGCTCGGTGAGGCATTCGCCGACAAATCGACGGCTTTCTGGATTGCCTCATGGGCTTGTTTGAAGCGATCGTCGCTGGCCGGATCGTTGTAGTTTGGCCCGACGGCTTCGGCGATTCCCCAGTAGGCAATCGCCAGTTTCGGATCGAGTTCGGCAGCGCGCTGGAACGAACGGGCCGCTTCGTCATGATTGAACGCGTAAATCAGCCGCAGCCCCTGATCGAAGAACTCCTGAGCTTCGGGATTGTGGGCGGAAACCCGGTGATGGAGATTTCCCAGTCCAGACATCATGGTCGCAGGTTTGGTCTGGGCATGTGCGTGAGCGGAGTGGTCTTGCGCAATGGCGGGTACGCAGAACAACAATGCGAGCAGAACAGAGATCCGGCTAAACATACGGAGAGTCCTCCTCAATAGAAGAATGCAGAAGTTATGAATTTTAGAAACCACCCCAAGCTTATGGCCCGTAGATTAGTAGCAACGGGTGAGATTTGCAACTACGCGCGGATGCGGCACGACCTTCTGTCCAAACGGCACGGTTCGTAACCGTGCGATCTGCGCTATGCTAGTGCCCTGCAAAGAGGAGGCGTGCTGTGCCCAAAGTCGAGACGAAACCATTTTCCGTGGCGGAAGGTCTGCTTCAATCCTTCGACACCAACGAGCGCATCAATCAATACCTGCTCGCCGGTCTTCCCGCCGAGGCGTGGCGGGCTGAGCCGCCCGAGGGCAAAGGACGCGAGATCGCCGCGATCGTAGCGCACATGCACAACGTGCGCGTGATGTGGTTGAAAGCCGCAGCTAAGGGCAGCGTGATTCCGGAACAACTGGATCGTCACACCGTCACCGTGCCGCAAGCATCAAAGGCGCTGGAGCAGAGCCGTAGAGCGCTCAGCGCAGTCTTGAGAGCCTCGCTGGAGAGCGATGGCCGAATCAAAGGTTTTAAGCCGGATGTAGCGGGATTTCTCGGATACCTGATCGCCCACGATGCTCACCATCGAGGCCAGGTCTGCATGCTGGCGCGGCAGGTGGGTCATCCGGTGCCGCAGAAAATCATGTTCGGCATGTGGGAGTGGGGTAGCCGGGGCCGAGAATAGGCATCAGGAAACAAATCCCACGCTCCTTCGCTGCGGCCAAAGGGCGTGGGACGGCAAACCATAAAGCCAGAGGATAGTTACTTGCAGGAAGTGCTGACCATCGTCAGCCCTGTTACCTTTAAGTCTTGATAAGTCTTGCCGCTGGCTTCTTTCTTCTCGGACTCCGCGAGCTTTGCTTCTTTTGCCGGGGAATTCTGCACAACCTGCCCAGTCACTGTGACTTGATGCGCCACATGTTCCGCGAGGTTCGCCTTGCTTTGCAGTTCATAAGTCTTGCCGCTCGCGTCGGTCAGATAAAAGCCGCCCGCCTCCACGCCCTTCTGCAGGCAGCCCGTGATACTGACGTCTGAACTAGGCTTGTCCTGGGCGAAAAGGGTTAACGGGGCAAGAAGGATCACCACCATAAGAAGTAACCAAAAAGAAGATCTTGCAACTTGAGTCATTGAACACCTCCACAAACAGTGTACTACTATTCGCAATAGTAGATTCCATCAAATCGCCGCGGAGGTTGTGAACCATCCCCAGTCGCCCCCTTCCAGTACAATCCACCTGACTCCATGCGAAAAGCCATTCTGCTCTACAACCCGCTCTCCGGACGGCGGTGTGACCGGCGTTCCGCCGACGTGCAGTCGGCGGTAAGCACGCTGCAGAATGCCGGGGTGGAGGCCGCGGCGGCACCGACTGTCGCAGCCGGAGACACATCCATACAGGTGAAGCAGGCGATCGCGCAGGGATGCGATACGGTATTTGCCTGCGGCGGCGATGGTACGGTGCACGACGTGTTGCAGGGCATGATTGGCGCGGACGCGGCGTTGGGAATCATCCCCCTGGGCACGGCGAATTCGCTGGCGCATGACCTCGGGGTGCCGCTTTCCCCGGCCAGAGCTGCGGCTGCCGCGATTCAAGGTGAGCCGCGGCGGTTTGCCGTCGGCCGCGTTGCCTATCAAAACCTTCAACAGCAGACTGCCGCATGCTATTTCATCGTTACCGTCGGCATCGGAGTCGATGCCCAGGTGTTTTACAAGTTGAATTCCGCGTCAAAGCAGACTCTCGGCATCGCTGCCTACTACGCCAAGGCGATGCAGCTCTGGCTTACCCACAAAATGGAGGCTTTTGCCGTGGAAACTACCGGTGCCGGCCAGTCGCGCCGGGCCGAAGTGTCACAGTTGCTGGCAGTGCGCATCCGCAATTTCGGCGGAGTTCTGCGCGAACTTGCGCCGGGCGCATCTCTTGACCGGGAGAATCTTCGCCTCGTGTTGTTTCACACGCACAGCCGGATTGCGTACCTGCGCTATGTGGTGCGGGGAATGCTGGGGACCAAGTGGCGAGTGCCGGGTGTTGAACTGCTCGACAGTCTGGAAGCAACCTGCCACCCGCTGGAGCAGCGGCCCGAGACAAAATCCCGCATCTTCGTGGAAGCGGACGGCGAACTGCTAGGCACCCTTCCGGCGAGGATCAGCATGGTGCCCGACGCGCTCTGGCTGCTCCTGCCCGGGCCTGCGGTTCAATCGCCGAAGCTGCGGAAATAGCGGTCAATGCGCTGGCCGGTTGAAGTCTGGGCGTATTCTGCTAAGGTGCGTGACGATTCCGAGATCAATGGCGAGCGCAAGAGGGTCGGTTTGTGCGCGACCTGCGAGCATGTGCGTCTGATCAGGTCCGATCGGGACACAACGTTCTACCAATGCGGACGTGCGGCAACCGACCCGGGCTTTCCGAAGTACCCTCGTCTTCCGGTACTGCAGTGCACGGGGTATGAGCAGATGAAGTGACCCTGTGGCACATACACCAGTGCCCGCCGGATGTGCGGTAGCGTCGACCGCAAACGGCGTCGGCGGCGCAGAGTATCATAATCTAGAACAAATTTGTGTTGACTCGCGATACACTCAACCGGCTTTGGAACCGATCACTCATTTTCTAACCGGCGCCTGCCTGGGAAGGGCCGGACTGAACCGCAAGACTGCGCTGGCCACGGCGACGGTCACCCTGGCTGCGGAAGCCCCTGATCTCGATGTGTTCGCCAGTTTCAAAGGACCGGTTTTCGGCTTCGCTCACCATCGCGGCTTCACCCATTCCTTTTTCGGCCTGGTTCTGACCTCGGCGCTGGTGGTCGGGGTCATGTATCTGATCTGGCGGATCCGGGGACGCAAGACCCGAAATCCAGATCTGCCGCCGCGCTGGGGACTGCTGTTCGCATTCGCCTACCTCGCAGGCCTTAGCCACCTCCTGCTCGACTTCACCAACAACTACGGGTTGCGCCCCCTCTGGCCGTTTTCCGAGAAGTGGTACGCGTGGGACATCGTTTTCATTGTCGAGCCGATTATGTTGGTGCTGCTGATCGGCGGACTAGTGGTGCCGTCCTTCTTCGCCTTCATTGACAGCGACCTGGGAGTGCGCCGCAAGACGCCCCCCGGCCGTTGGGGCGCAACCATCGCGCTGCTTGGCGTGGTGGCGCTCTGGGGACTGCGCGACTTCGAGCACCGCCGCGCGGTCAACGCTCTGGGAGCCCGCACCTACGAAAACGCAGATCCAGTGCGCGTTTCCGCCTATCCTCTGTGGTGGAATCCATTCCAATGGGTGGGCGTGGTCGAAGCGCCCAGCTTTTATGCGCTCACCATGGTAGATTCCCCTGACTCCGACGTCGATCCCGAAGGCAACATGCTAATCCACTACAAGCCGGAGGAAACGCCGGCCACCCTGGCGGCGAAGCGATCATACCTGGGCCGCGTATACCTGGATTGGGCGAAATACCCAATCACAGAGACAGAGCCCCTCGACTCCGGTGGCTACATCGTTCGTTTCAAGGACGAGCGCTTCGACTATTCGGGACGAATCGGGCGGAACGTCCTGTCGGGAACCGTAGAACTAGACCGCAATTTGCGCGTAGTCGAAGAGCGGTTCGGCTCGCGGCAACAAGAACCTCCCGATTGAATTTCGACCCGCAACTTGACGCCGCCCACGCCCACGCGCCACAATCGAATACACGAGGTGATCATGCTGGCTTACTTATTCATAGTGCTTGCGATAGCTGTCCGCTTCCTGCCCCATCCCTGGATGTTTACTCCGGTGACGGGATCGCTGCTGTTTTTTGGGGCTCGCGGATCCCGTCGTCAGCTCTGGATACCTCTAGCGTTGTTCGCCGTTTCCGATGTGGTGCTGACCACGCTGGTTTACAAATACCCGTTTTCTCTGGATCACTTCGTGACCTTTGCCTGGTATGCCGCGGTACTGTGGCTGGGGACCAGGCTCCGCCAGAACGCCAAGCCGTTGCCGGTCATCGGCGCCGCGCTGGCTGGCTCGATTTCTTTCTACCTGGTATCGAATCTGGCGGCTTGGGCCTGGCTCGACATGTACCCGAAGAACTTTGCGGGCGTCCTCATGTCCTATACCGCCGCCCTGCCGTTCTTCCGCCATGCGCTGGAAGGCGATCTGCTGTTCACGGCATTGATGTTTGCGACGCCCGTGGCATTGAAAGCGCTGTCTGGATCGAGGAGCGAAGCAGGCGACCGCTTCACCGCAGCTTAGACCCCCTGATCAACTTTGCACGATTTGGGCGCGGGCGTCCTGGCCCGTGCCACTCAACCTCAACCGGCCCGCTGCCCGCTCTTGCTCTGCGATTCCGGTTGTACTTCTGCTTCAAGGCCACCTTTCTGGGCGGCCCGCCTGCGTTGCAAAAGCCACCCAAGTGCCGCTAGCCCGACACTACCCAATACCAGGTAGATGTGCTGGCGGAAGAGGTTTCCGAACAGCCGCACCACGTCCGGGCCAAACTTCATGGTGAGTCCCGCCAGGATGAGGAATCGCACCATGCGCCCGGAGAAGATCGCCAGCAGAAACCGCACAAAGCTCATTTCGGAAACCGCTGCCGCCAGCACAAACAGCTTGAATGGTGTCGGCGGAGGCAGCATGGCGGGGAACATCAACGCCCAGAACGGATGCTTGTCAAAGGCGGAATGGATTTTTTCAAATCGAGCCGCGGGAATCCGCTTCCTCAGCAGCTCCTCGCCGCCCGCGTAGCCGATCGCATAAATTACGATGCTGCCCAGCGCCGATCCCGCCGAGGCCATGATCACATACAAAAGGAAGCGCGCGCGGTTGCTGTACACATAGCTGGCCACCACCGCGTCGATGGGCATTCCAATGAAGCTGGAGTCCAGCGCCGCAAACGCGAGCACTCCCCAGGCGCCCAGAGGTTTCAGGATTGCCCAGAGGAACGCCGAGTACCGGACGAATATGTGTTTGATGGTTTTCAATGTGGCGAGAAGCTAGGAGTCAGGAATCAGTAGTCAGGAGTCAGACGAGAAAGCGGTCCCTGATTCCTGACTCCTGGCTTCCGAGGCTCACTTCCCCATAATCACGCCGCACGCGATCCGATCGCCGGAGTTCCCAGACGGGTCGGTCTTCATATCATCCGCCTTGGCATGAATCATCAGCGCTGTCCCGCCGTTGGCGAATAGCGAGTGCTTGTCGGCGGCCGGACCCAGGTTGACGTCATTGTCGGAAACGCGTCCCTTGGCCTTGCCATTCGCGTCCACCGTGAAGTTCATCATGTCGCCGGCATGGTGACCGTCCGGGTTTTGCAGGCCGTGCTTCTTTCCTTCCGGATTGAAGTGGCCGCCCGCCGATTTGAAGTCAGGGCCATCGCACTTGGCATTCTGATGGAAGTGGATACCATGCTCGCCCGGCGGCAAGCCCTGCAAGTTGAGGCTGACTTCGACGCCGTTTCCCTCAGGCGTGACCTTGGCGGTTCCAACGCTCTTTCCCTGAGCGTCCTTCAGTTCGACTTTCACGCTTTTCGCGGCAGCGGTAGAGGCGATCGCCAGAACGGCGACAGGCAGAGCAAACAGGATGTGAGCTTTCATAAAGCGCATTATAGCCGCTGGAGGGACGTTCTGGAGGGAAGAACAAGCACAGATCGGGAAGTCAAGAAAGAAAACGCCGACCTCGGTCAAGGCCACCGGTCGCGTGGTGACGGCACCGTGGACCACGAGTACAATTGCAGCGAAAGGCGAACGCTACGGCGGCACCATGAATCGACTGCTCTTTGCAGGCGTTGCGGCTCTCGCAGTTACGGGTGCCAGTTTCGCCCAGCAGGCGGCCCCTTCGCAGGTCCCGCTCTCGGCCCCGTCAGATCGTCCTTTTATTGTCCGGCTGCAACGGACGACCCTCGACCATGATGTGTGCGCGCTGGTTCGTGGAGACGGGCTTTTTCATCTCGAACGCGAGACGGCCAGCAGTCTCGAGACGTTCGAAGGCATGCTCGACGGCCCGAACCTTGCCGATCTCAAGGCTGCGCTCAACCAAAAAGACCTTGTCGCTCTCGGTCAGCCGAAGATCCCCGCACCACTAGTAACAAACCAGCGCGACATACTGCGCGTCAGCATTCTTCGTTCTTCCCTCACTCAGAATTTGACGTTTGTCGATCGGGAATCCCGCCGCCCCTTCGATAGTTTCATCGATCCATTGATTCATTGGATCGATGCTCTGCAGAAATATCCTCACACTAACCTTCCCGAGTCCGACCGGAATCGGTGCATGCCACCCAAGAAACTCACGCAAGGGGAGCCGACACCAGCGAAGCAAACTGTCGAAGCAGAGTCGCCACCGCGCGCGGTTCGCCCAGACGGTGATACTTCCGCGAGCGGTGCCGTACCACCCAAGGACAACTTCTTCTTGCGTTGGGCATCCAATTACTTCGCGCAGGGCAGAGTAGAAGAGACCTGTGTGGTCGTCGATGCGTCAAGGCGCTACCGCATGGAGAGGAACACCCAGGACAACCGCGGCAAAGTCAACGCGCACGCTTTTGAGGATTCACTGAGTGATGGTGAGTTTCAACAGTTGCGGGACCTGCTCGAGGAGCCACGACTGAAGACGAGCGTCCATCAGAACTCTGCGAGCGGAAAGGACTTCCCAGAAGGACAACTCTTCACGCTGGCCGTCATGCGGGGAGACCATGTGCAGCAACTGAGTTTCGCTAACTACTTTGGCATCCCATTCTGGGTGTCTCGTGTTAATTCGGAGACGGACCCGGAGGAAAAAATACTTGAACCGCTGCGCAAATGGTTGAAGGTGCATGTAGAAAGTAAGAAGGTCCCGGAGCTTAAGGATGGAGCGGCGACACACTGCATGGGCGAGGCTCAGGGCGTGCACCCCTAGCTGCGTTCACGTCATCGGAGAAATTCCTTGGCGGACGTCTAAAGGTCTCCGACTTTTTTCTGTAGCTCGTGGGCGATCTGCCAGGGTGGGGCGCCGGGTGGAAATTGGACGGGCGAGCCGATCCTGATTCGAACCAGGCCGGGGCGGGAGAATCTCTTGCCGGCCTTTTTCAACTCGAACAGGCCGTCAATGCGCATGGGCACTATCGGCACGCCGAGATTGTTGGCCAACAGCCCGATCCCGGCGCGAAAGGGATGCAGCTTGCCGTCGTCGGTGTGGCGGCCTTCGGGAAAAACCAGAACGCTGTAGCCGCGGTCAATCGCCTCTCCGGCGAAAGCAAAGCTGTCGCGGAATCCGGCTTCGCGGGGCAGTGGGAAAAGGTTGAGCAGGGCAATGCCGAGGACCCACTGGACTCGGTCGTAGGCTCTGCCAATCGCACCGCGGGATGGAAGCGGCGTGCGCAACGCTTCCAGCGCTTCACCTCCGGCGGCCGTGGCCAGCCGGTTGCCGAGGCGATGAGGAAGCGCTGCAATGACGAGGCCAACGTCAACGTCGCTGATGTGATTGCAGATCATCAGCACCGGGCCGCGCACTCCCCGCAGGTTCCCGCGGCCCTCGATGCGCGGCCATCCCAGCAGAAACACCGCCGGTCGCAGCAGAAGATAGTTTGAGACCACGCGAATCCAGGTGACGGGCCAGCGTTGCGCCCAGCGCGGATAGTGATACTCGACGTGCGGGGGCAGGTTGCCCTGGATCATGCGCTCCAGGTCGCCGACCGTGCTCATCGAGGCGAAACGGCTTTCGCTCAGGTCGAGCTGGTAGCGGTCTTCGAGCGCACCCAGCAACTCGACGCGATCCAGCGAGCTGAGGTTCAAGTCCGATTCAAGATTGGCGTTGGGCGAGAGCGCTTGCGGCGGGCGGCCGGTGACGCGAGCGATCAACCCCGCCAGCGGACCGCGTGATGCCGGCTCAGCCGGATGCACCATGCCAGTTTGGACTGCCTGCTCGATGACGGTACGACGCGGCTTCTGGGTCGCGGTGCGAGGAAAGTCCTGCTCGGGCCAAACCAACCAGCAATTCATGCGCTGGTACCCGGCGAGAGTCGCATTGGCGCGCTTGATGACCGGCTCGGGATCGGCGCTGTCGCGCAGGATCACGACCGCACAAGGCTCAGCGTTTCCGCCACGAGCCAGAGGAACCACGATCGCATCTTTGACTTCAGGCTGGCGGCGCAGGGCGGCTTCGAGATCCTCGGGATAGATGTTCATGCCGGCGGGCGTGACGATGACTTCCTTCTTGCGGCCTTTGAAATAAAGATTGCCGCCAGCGTCGAGTTCGCCGACATCGCCGGTGCGGTACCAGCCTTCGTCCGTGGACACCGGCGTAAGCTCCTTGCCGTTCCAGTAACCGGCCGCGACACCGCCTCCGCGCACCAGGATTTCGCCGTCTTCGGAGAGCTTCACCTCGCGCCCGGCCAACACTTTGCCGATCGACCCTTTGCCCATGTGGAAGGGATGGTTGACGCTGATGATTGAGGTGGTCTCGGTCAGGCCGTAGCCCTGGATGACCGCGTAGCCGAGGCGTCCCCAGAATTCTTCGGTTTCCGCATCGAGCGCGGCGCCGCCGGAAATGAAAGCCCAGAATTTCCATCCAAAGCGGCGATGAATGCGGCGAAACATCCACCACCGCTGCCAGAAATGTTTGCCCTCGGAAGCCCGGAACGTTCGGCGGAACGCTTCGAGGCGGGCGTTTCCGGGGATATCGTGCACTTCGAGGTCGCGTTCGATTTTCTCTTTGAGCGACTGCAATACTCGCGGAACCGCGACCAGCACCGACACGCGCTCGCGGCGAATCGTGGCAATAATCTCCGTAGGCTTGAGTGTGTCCTGAAAAATGACGGTTCCACCCAGGAGTTGCGGAAGAAAGATGCCAAGAAACTGCCCGAAAACGTGACTGAGGGGCAGCAGGTTCAGAAAACGAACCGGGTGGACGAAGCGTTCGTACTTGAGATACTTGGCGATTTCAGTTTCGAGTGGAGCGATATTCGCCAGAACATTGCCGTGCGTGATTACGACGCCCTTGGGATCGGCGGTAGTGCCGGAGGTGAAGACGATTTCGAGGCTGTCGTCAGAGGCGAGATCCGGCGCGGCACAGGGGCCGGTCGAATGCCGGCCCAGGGTTTCGCGGAGGTCATCGAGAAGCAGTGTCGGGAGCGAGTCTTGGGCGTGCTCCCGCGAGCACACTATCAGCTTCGGGCTAACTTGTTCGAACACCCGAAGAGCGAAGTCGGAAGACGCGATGTCGTCCATGGGGACAACCACCACGCCGCGCAACGCGCAGCCGAGGAAGGCCGCCACCCACTCGGCCGAATTCGGCGCATGAAGCAGGACGCGGTCGCCCTTGGCAACGGAACGAACTTCCAATTCGCGGGCAAACCGGAACGCCGTCTCCGCTACCTCGCGATACGACCACCGAACGGTGCGGTATCCGCGACGCTGCACGTAGGCGATCTCATCGCCCCGGCGCAGAAAATCATCGAGGTACCCGGTAAGCGTCCGACGTCGTTCCACACACAAAGGGTAGCGCATTCGGGCATGAAGACCAGATTGTTTTCCGCTGCTTGCGCCTGCGCCAAGCTTGGCGGCGCCGTGGTGCTTCCTGTTTCGGGGCGAAGGCATCGGTCAGCAACCGATCACACCCTCACCCCATGCGTCCAGCTATAATTTCCCGTCACGCCAAAAGGAGAAACCCCATGACCCTTTCGGGACGGGTTGCGCTGGTCACCGGCGCTTCGCAAGGAATCGGCCGGGCATGCGCCATCAGACTTGCGTCGGCCGGGGCCACGGTTGCACTGGCAGCCCGCAACCGCGAGAAGTTGGAAGAAGTGGCGAAGGAGATCACCGTTGCGGGAGGGAAGGCCGAGGCGTTGGTCCTTGACGTCGGCGATGAAGAGCAAATCAAATCCGTGTTCAAGGCGGCGATCGGTCAACTGGGAAAGATCGACATCCTGGTCAACAACGCCGGAGTTACCCGTGACCAACTGGTGATGCGCATGAAGCGCACCGACTGGGACGCGGTCCTGAATACCAATCTGACATCAGCGTACTTGTGTATCCAGCAGGGGATCGGGTCCATGTTGAAGCAGCGTTGGGGACGAATCATCAACATCACATCGGTGTTTGGTCAGATGGGCCAGGCGGGCCAGGCAAACTACGCCGCTTCCAAGGCGGGCCTCATTGGCTTGACCATGGCCATCGCGCGCGAAGTGGGGTCGCGCAACATTACCTGCAACGCGGTGGCTCCGGGCTTCATCGAAACTGCCATGACGTCGGTCCTGTCGGACGAGTTCAAGCAGACGGCGCTGAAGAGTATTCCGCTGGCGCGGCTGGGCCGTTCGGAGGATGTGGCGAATTCGGTGGCGTTCCTCGCATCGGAGGAGGCTTCCTACATCACCGGACATGTGCTGAACGTAAATGGCGGCATGCTGATGGGGTAGAGACTCCGTCCCCGGAGAGCAGTTGTTCATATAGAATCTCGCCATAGCTAGGAGGGTTCCCATGCATCGAGCAATCAGGTGGCTGGCGTTAGCTCTGCTGATCGTTACCGCCAGCAGTGTGGTGGCGCAGAAGTTGCCGGAAGCGGACCAGGTGTTAGCACAAGCAGAAGCCACGGCAGCCGCCCAAAACAAGCATATCCTGCTGGTGTTTGGAGCATCCTGGTGCAAATACTGCCACCAGTTCGATAAGTTCGCAGCTTCGCCTGAGATTCGTCCGATCTTCGAGAAGAACTTCGTGACGGCGGAACTCAGCGTAGACGAAGAAGCCGGCGACAAACCTTATCTGAACAACCCGGGCGGCGAACAAATGATGGCGAAGCTCGGTGGCGACGTCAACGGCGGCGTGCCGTTTATCGTTTTCATGGACGCGAAAGGCCAGATGATCGTCAACTCGCTGCGTCCAGTTGTCGGGCAAGCTAATGGAGAGAACGTCGGCTATCCAGCGACGCCGGAAGAGATCGACTGGTTCATGAAAATGCTGCGGAAGTCAGCGGTGTCGCTGACTGACGGCGAAGCGCAAACCGTGGAATCGTGGCTGAGCGCGCGCGGACAAAAGAGGTAGGAGTAAGTCCTAAGCCTTCATCCGAGGATCGGCCAGAGCACTGCGGAGAGGATTCGAGTGTGAAGAGCAAAAGCGGCTTGGGCCACAGTTCTTCCGCAGCCTCGGTGCTGCCGGGTCTATTCCTCCACCAGGCGGAATCTCCGGCCCAGATCGCGCAGGCGCGCGAGTTGTTGCTCGAATATGCGAAGACTCTTGGTTTTGATCTGTGTTTCCAGAGTTTCGACAAGGAGCTTTCTGGTTTGCCCGGAGATTACGCTTTGCCCGATGGGAGGCTTCTCCTGGCCGAGTTCGACCGGGAACTGGCCGGATGCGGCGCGCTGCGGCGCCTCGACCCGCAAACCTGCGAGATGAAGCGCTTGTACCTGCGCCCCAAGTTTCGCGGGAAGGGGCTGGGACGAATCCTGGCCGGGAAACTCATCGCCGACGCCCGCACGACCGGCTACAAGCGCATGAGGCTGGATACGGTCGAACCGGTGATGAAAGCCGCAGTGTCGATGTATCGCGACCTCGGCTTTCGCGAAATCTCGCCCTATCGCGAGAATCCGATCTCAGGCGCGCTGTACATGGAACTGATCTTGTGACCGCGCTGTCATGTAAGATTGCGTGGTTCGTCTCGTGAACCACGCTGACAAGGTGCCGGGGTGACTATGAAATTTCGCAGAATCGGTTTGCTGCTCGTGACGTTGCTGCTGGCTTCTTCCACCTTTGCCGCCACTTCCAAAGCTGTTTCCTACAAGAGCGGCGATGAAACCGTCCAGGCGGTCCTCGATACCCCGGAAGGCCCAGGGCCTTTCCCCGCTCTCGTTGTCATCCACGAGTGGTGGGGACTGAACGACTGGGTCAAGGAACAAGCCTCCAAGCTGGCGGACCAGGGTTACGTTGTCCTGGCCGTTGATCTGTATCGCGGAAAAGTTGCCACCACTCCAGAACTGGCGCATGAAATTATGCGCGGCGTTCCTGAGGACCGCGCGTTGCGCGATTTGCACGCCGCTTTCGAATTCCTGCAATCCCTGCCCAATGTGAAGAAAGACCGCATCGCGTCCATCGGATGGTGCATGGGGGGCGGCTATTCGCTCGATGTTGCGTTGCGGGAGCCAACCCTCAAGGCCGCCGTGATCAACTATGGCCACCTCGCCACAGATCCCGAGTCGCTGAAAACGATCAACGCCGCCATCCTCGGAAGTTTCGGCGGCAAGGACCAGGGCATTCCGGTCGAGGACGTGAAAAAGTTTGAGCAAACCCTGAAGCAGGATGGCAAGAAGGGCGACATCAAAATTTACCCGGGCGCGGGCCATGCTTTTGAAAACCTGAATAACAAGCCTGGGTATCGTGCGGAGGACGCCGCCGACGCCTGGCAGCGCACGCTCAACTTCCTTTCCAGCACGTTGAAGCAATAATCAGGAAACTCTCTCAGAGATCGGAAATTGCCAGTTGCGCGCTGTTGCGCAAGAACTTAGGAGTGCGTGCTGCCTCGCCGGAGAAATTGCCCGCAGTTTCCACAAGCAGTTTCCACTTGCCAGATGCTACTTCGCTGATTACTATTTTGCCATCCCCGGATAGCTCGCGGGATGGAGCCCTACGGACATGGGTGAAATCGCCATGAACATCGGTGAGACAATTCGGAACTACCGGCTGCAAAAAGGGATGTCCCAGGGTGATATCGAGAAACGCACCGGCCTGCTGCGCTGCTACCTGTCCCGGGTGGAGAACGGTCACACCATCCCTTCTCTCGATACCCTTTCGAAGATTGCCGGAGCCATGGAACTTCCCCTGTCGCAGTTTTTTGCTGAGTCCGGCCGCACCAACGGAAACAAAGGGCTGCCTCAGCTTTCCGACGACGAAGTCCGCTTCCTGAGCCAGATCCGCCGCTATTCCGTCAGCCTGAACGACAGCGATCGCAAGCTGGTTCTGGCCATGGTCAAGAAGATGGCGGCAAGCGCCAAGTAGCCGGCTGCCGGGATGCCGTAACCTGCCATAGCTGCGGCGGAACGGGGTTACTTTCGGTCCGTCACTTCTGTGCCTCCCGGTCACCTCCTCCAATTCCGAAATAGGCCCTAAACTGTTTGCGGGAGTCCTTGTCCGTGACCACTGATGAAGAACTGACTCTGCTCGAGTCGCAACTGCGCCGCCTCAAAATCGAGTACGAGATTTATTTCAGCAATCCGACCAAGAAGCCGCCCACGGACATTGAGTGGAAGGTGCTTTCCTTGTTGCGCAAGTTTTCCGATGGTGGTCGCATGAGTTTCACCCAGCGTTTCCGTTACAACGAAATGGCGCAACGCTATGCGATCTACAGCGACCTCTGGCGCAAGAAAGGCCGGATCCGCGAGGAAGGCTACCGCCGTCCCCAGGATGCCTTGCTCTCCGTCCAGGGTGTGCGCCCCGAGGAAGAACACGCGCCACAGCACCGTCCGGCGTATGGCGTAAGCACTGCCGTCGCGGCCGCCAAAGCTCTCAGTCCTGCTGATCCCTTGACCGTCGAGTGCTCCGACGCCGCTGCAGAACGCGATAAGGTCGAGATCCTCTATAAGGCTTTGTCCGAAGCCAAAAAGAAAGCGGGAGAGCCGGTGAACGGCACTTTTGACAGCTTCGCCGCATTTGTGCAAAAGAAGACGGACCAGATCCGCAAACAACAGGGCTGCCAGGCCGTTGCATACACCGTCGAACTGCAAGAGGGCCACGTGCGCTTGAAGGCCAAAGCGAAAGTCTAGCCGCCGGGCGCCCATCTGATCTTCCGCCCGATCGCTGTCCATTTTCGGCGCGATCCTTCTGCAAAGTAATACCCAAGCCAGAAAACGGTCTCACACCAGCCTCGTTCCTGGTGAGTTTGTGATGCTTCAACGAAAACTTCCGGCTCCTGCTCTGGGGCGCTTGGCCAACACGTCACATCAAGCTGTGACCAATTTCTTTGAGCTGATGCCCTCGTAGGTGCATTATGGTTATGTCTCGCCGTTCCCGATGGCGGTCTCCACCGGGATGGCAGCCTCCCCCTGAGGCGAATGACCCGAATTCCCGGGAAACGTATTTTCGTCAGAAGAATTTATCTCCAGGAGGTTCGCCATGAAATACACCCGTATCTTGGTTTTGGTCCTCTGGGTGTGCTCCGTGTCCGTGGCATGGGGGCAGCAGCCGGCGGCCAAGGGCAGCGCTGACTGGACCGAGTTCCACCGCACCAACATGATGCGCTGGAACCCGTATGAGAACGTGCTTAATGTCGACAATGTCGGGAGCATAGTGTTGCTATGGAGCTACACCACTGGTGCCAGCGTGGACTCCTCCCCCGCGATGGCGAATGGGGTGGTTTATGTTGGCTCGGAGGACGGCAATGTGTACGCGTTGGACTCCAGCACCGGTGCCTTGCTATGGACCTACGCCACCGGCGGCCAAGTGGAGTCCTCTCCCGCCGTAGCGAATGGGGCGGTCTATGTTGGCTCGGAGGACGGCAATGTGTACGCGCTGGACTCCGCAACCGGCGCCAAGCTGTGGAGCTATGCTGCCGGCTATGTTGTGTCTTCGCCCACGGTGGTGGACGGGATCGTCTACATCGGGTCTTGGATCCCTGGCGACATGTACGCACTCAATGCCCGCACCGGTGCCCTGCTGTGGAGCCACCGCACGGGAGCAGTGCATTCCTCCTCGCCCGCCGTGGTCAACGGAGTCGTCTATTTCGGTGGCGGGGGTTTCAGGTTCAGCAAGATCTGGGCGCTGAAGGGGCATTCTGTCAAGTTGTGGACCTACTCGACCGGCGGCGAAGTAGATGCCTCGCCCGCAGTGGCGAATGGAGTGGTATACGTCAGCGACGTCCGCATGGGCACCTTTGCGCTCATGGCGCGCACCGGTTCCCTGCTATGGAGTTACACTCACCACGCTGAGGCCTATGCCTCGCCCGCGGTGGCGAAAGGGGTGGTTTATATCGGCTCGTCGGACGGTAAAGTGTACGCGCTGAACGCTACAACCGGCGCCGAACTATGGAGCTACGCCACCGGCGGCGACGTCTATTCCTCGCCCGCAGTGGCGAAAGGAGTGGTTTATGTCGGCTCGGTGGACCGCAACGTGTACGCGGTGAACGCTAAAACCGGCGCCAAGCTGTGGAGCTACCCCACCGGCAACTGGGTAAGGTCCTCCCCCGCAGTGGCGAATGGGATGGTTTATATCGGTTCCGACGACGGCAATGTTTACGCCTTCGGTTTGAAGAAGGGTGGGAAGTGACGGGACCCGGAGAAACAACGGACGCCTTTGAATCGCCCTCGGTCAGACAAGTTTATTTTCAGGAGATTCATCATGAAATACATCCGTATCTTGGTTTTGATCCTCTGTGCGTGTTTCGTGTGCGTGGCGTGGGGTCAGCAACCGGCGGCCCAGGGCCAAAACAACTGGAACCAGTTCCTCAGGCCCAACATGCATCGCTTTAACCCGAATGAGAAGGTGCTGACCGTCGACAATGTCGGGAGCCTCCACCGGAAGTGGAGATTCCCGGTCCGCAGGAACGGCCGGTCTTCGCCAGCTGTCGTGAACGGGGTGGTTTATGTTGGCGCCACCGACAGGAAGGTGTACGCGCTGAAAGCCAGCACGGGCGCCAAGCTGTGGAGCTACAAAACTCGCAACACAGTGCTTTCCTCGCCTGCGGTCGCGAATGGCGTGGTTTATGTCGGCTGCTACGGCAGCCTGTGTGCCCTGAACGCTGGCACCGGCGCCCTGCTGTGGAGCTATGGCACCTACAACTATGTATATTCCTCTCCTGCCGTGGCCAATGGGGTAGTTTATTTCGGCTCGGCGGATGGCCTCGTATATGCATTGAACGCCAAAACCGGTGCCCTGCTGTGGAGCTACGGCAACCGCAACTGCGAAGTGGAAAACTCACCCGCTGCAGCGAATGGGGTGGTTTATATGGCGGTTTGCGGCACCGTGTACGCGCTGCAGGCCAGCACGGGTACCGTGCTGTGGAGTTACCCCACCGGCGACCTAGTGTGGTCCTCGCCCGCCGTGGCGAATGGGGTCGTTTATGTCGGCTCTAACGATGACAATCTCTATGCCTTGGACGCCAGCACCGGTGCCCTGCTATGGCACTACACCACCGGCGACCAGGTTCAGTCCTCTCCCGCGGTGGCGAATGGGGTGGTTTATGTCGGCTCGAACGATGGCAATCTCTATGCCTTGGATGCCAGCACCGGCGTCCTCCTGTGGAGCTACCCCACCGGTGGCTGGATGTTTTCCTCGCCCGCCGTGGCGAATGGCGTGGTTTATGTCGGCTCGTTGAACGCACTGGATGCCGCCACCGGTGCCTTGTTATGGAGCTACGCGGGCTGGGATGCTGGCGGCGATCCTTCGCCCGCGGTGGTGAATGGGGTGGTGTATGCCGGCTCGCAGCCCGGTTACGTGTACGCCTTCAGCCTGAAAAAGGGTGGGACGTAGGGTCATGCGGAGAAACAAGGGCGGGGACCGACCGCCCGTTTGTCCTGGAACATTATCTTGAGGAGGTTCGCCATGAAATACATCCGTAACCTGGTTTGGATTCTCTGTGTATGCCTGGTGTCCGTGGCATGGGGTCAACAGCCAGCGGCCAAGGGCAGCGCCGATTGGACCGAGTTCCACCGCACTAACATGATGCGCTGGAACCCGTATGAGAACGTGCTGAACGTCGACAATGTTGGGAACATGGTCGTGAAGTGGAGCTACGCCACCGGCAACGAGGTGTTTTCCTCGCCCGCAGTCGTGAATGGGGTGGTGTATGTCGGCTGCGCCGACCATAGGTTGTACGCGCTGAACGCCGGCACCGGCGCCAAGATGTGGAGCTACAAAACCAGCGATGAAGTGGATTCCTCGCCCGCCGTGGCGAATGGGCTCGTGTATGTCGGCGGGTACGACTACAACGTGTATGTGCTGAATGCCAAGACCGGCGCCTTGGCGTGGAGTTACAACACCGGCGGCTCAGTGACAGCCTCATTCGCGGTGGCGAATGGGGTGGCTTATGTCGGCTCCTACGACGGCAACGTGTACGCGTTTGACGCCAGCAGCGGCGCCAAGCTGTGGAGCTACGCCACCGGTGGGGGTGTGTATGTTGCCTCGCCCGCGGTCGTGAATGGGGTGGTCTATAACGGCTCGGACGACGGCAAAGTTTATGCCTTCGGCCTGCCGTAACCCATGGTCGGGAGTGGTGCCATCCGGAGAAACCGGGGCGGCTTCCAACCGCCCCGGCCTTGGCGATCACAACCTCCTGAGAGTACTGCTCGCCCAATGCCCGACCACCGCGCGGCTAACGACCATCATCCCACGCTCCACTGCGGTAAACTAAGTGTTCCTCTAATTCCGTCGTTGCGTTCCTGCATAGACCTATGTCGAAGATTCAGCGCGCCATCCTCAGTGTTACTGACAAGACCGGGCTCGTCGATTTCGCCCGCAAGCTCTCCGGGTTGGGTGTGGAACTAATCTCCACCGGCGGCACCGCCAAGCTGCTTCGCGACTCCGGAATTGCGGTGAAAGATATCTCCGAACTTACCGGATTCCCCGAGATGCTCGACGGCCGGGTCAAAACCCTGCACCCCAAAGTGCATGGCGGCATTCTCCATCGCCGCCAAGATGCCGCGCATCGTGCGGCGGTCGCGCAGCACGGCATTCAGCCGATCGACATGGTGGTGGTAAATCTCTACGCGTTCGAGAAGACGGCGGCCAAAGCTGACGTGCACTTTGAGGAACTGATCGAGAACATCGACATCGGCGGGCCGTCGATGATCCGCTCGGCCGCCAAGAACTTCGAGGACGTTGCCGTCGTTACATCACCTGCCGACTACGACTCCATTGCCGCTGAGCTGGCGGAATCCGGCGGGGAACTGTCTACGGCCACGAAATGGCGCTTGGCGCAGAAGGCGTTCGCTACCACTGCGGCCTACGACTCGGCCATCGCTACTACGTTGGAGCGCATCAGCGCGGACGGCGGCTTCGAACTGCGTCCCGAAACCGGCTTCCCGCCGACGTTGCGGCTTTCCTTCAACAAGGTGATGGACCTGCGCTACGGCGAGAACCCTCATCAGAAAGCTGCCATGTATTCGGACGGCTCTGGTCTCGGCGTGGCCAACGCTCGCCAGCTCCAGGGAAAGGAACTTTCCTACAACAACATCGTCGACTTGCAGGCTGCCTGGGATCTGGCGCAGGAATTCGACGAGCCGGTCTGCGCCATCATCAAACACACCAACCCTTGCGGCACTGCGACCGGAAAGACTCTGGTGGAGGCTTACAAGAAAGCTCTGGAATGTGATCCCGTCTCGGCTTTTGGAGGCGTCATTGGAGTGAATCGTCCGGTGGATGGCGAAGCCGCCGAAGAGATGGCGAAGCTGTTCCTCGAAGTCATCGCCGCGCCACAGTTCAGCGAGGCTGCAAAAGAGAAACTTGCAGCAAAGAAAAATTTGCGGTTGGTCGAAATCAGTCCCTCGCCGGAAAAGTGGGTGCTCAAGAATGTGTCGGGAGGAATTCTCCTGCAGGATGTGAACAACCGCCCGCTCGCGGAAAGCGATCTGAAGGTCGCGACCAAGCGCCCCCCCACCCCGGAAGAAAAGCGCGCTCTTCTGTTTGCCTGGAAGGTCGCCCAGCACGTCAAGTCGAACGCCATTCTCTATGCGCGCGACGGGCAGACCGTGGGCGTGGGCGCCGGGCAAATGAGCCGCGTCGATTCCTGCAAAATCGGCGCCATGAAAGCTGTCCTGCCGTTGCAGGGAACCGTAGCCGCCTCCGACGCGTTCTTTCCATTCCCGGATGGGGTGGAAGAAATCGCCAGAGTTGGGGCTACGGCGATCATCCAGCCCGGGGGCTCGGTGCGGGACAAGGAAGTCATCGAAGCCGCCGACCGGCTCGGCCTGGCGATGATCTTCACCGGGGTTCGTCACTTTCGGCACTGAGATACGCCGTTAGCTCTTAGCATGTACCCTAATCGGCGAGTGCTGATCTGAGGTCGTCGAGTCCGACTTAAACAGAAAGTTTTGTGGTATACCCCCTCCCCTCGGTCTAGCGGAATCATCAGGTTACGGAGATTTGGCCCGCAAAATATAGATTGCAAAGGGCTTATAGGTAAAATCTAGATTCGTAAGGAGTTATATGCAGTTCTTAGTTAGTTCTCCATAAGATATACAACGAGGATGTCAGTTTGCCGGGTTGGGTGTCAAGGGAAAAAGTGGATGGCCGAAATGGGAACGATGAGGAAGTGTGCGCGGGCTGTTCTTTCCGCCCCTCTGGGGCGAGTTCATTACGGACGTTGACCCACAACTCACGCCGTGGGGCTTCACTCTGGCGCCGCCAATGCCTTACTAGCCGCTAGACACTGCAATCTTTTGCGTATTGACAAGGCAGGGGACGCGGCCAAGAATGAATGGGCAGGCTGAGTACCGCTCCCTCTCCCACCGTCTCAACGGTATTTGGTCTTCGAGGTTCCGGCGTCCAAGAACGATCTCATGCCGTCGGGCGGAGACAACATGGCACGCATAACAAAGATGGATTCAACGAAGGCCGGGAAGCGCTCGGGTCTGGGGTGTCTCGCGATATTCGTGCTGGCAGGATTCTGCTTCGGCCAAGGTGCGTCACCATCGGGCGGTCGGCCTACGACCCACGTCCTCACCAAATGGTCCGAGTTCCACTTCAGGCATTACGGCGCGCGATTCAATCCATTCGAGAAGTTTCTCACTGTCAACAATGTTAAGGACCTCGGCTTGAAGTGGAGTTTTCCCACCAGCGGCGAAATCGTCTCCTCTCCCGCTGTGGTGAATGGCGTGGTCTATGTCGGCGGGGGTGGCGACAATAGGGTGTATGCCCTCGACTCCCATACTGGCGCCGAGCTGTGGAGCTACACCACGGGTGAATATGTGGGCTCATCGCCCGCCGTCGCAAATGGTGTGGTCTACATCGGTTCCGAAGACGCCCACCTGTACGCGCTGAGCGCGAGCACCGGCTCCCTCCTGTGGAGCTACGCCGTTAGTAGCTTCGTGGGGTCCTCGCCCAGCGTTGCGAATGGTGTGGTTTATGTCAGTTCGGCAGGCATCGACGGCAACTTGTACGCACTGGACGCTCGCACCGGTACCCTGATCTGGAGTTACCCGGTCTCTTCGCAATCCTCGCCGGTGGTGACGGACGGGGTTGCCTACTTCGTTTCGGACTCGCTTCCCTTCGATGTATACGCGCTGGACGCTTACACCGGTGCACTGCGATGGAGCCATGAAACCGGAGGTTATTTCAATTCGTCGCCCGCCGTGGCCAATGGGGTTGTCTATTTCGCTTCGGGAACCTATTACGATGGCAACGCGTACGCGCTGAACGCCCGCACCGGCGCTAAACTGTGGAGCTCCGGCATCCGTTCTGTGGGTTCCGACCCCGCGGTGGCCAATGGAGTGGTTTATATCGGATCGGCGAATCCGCCCGACAATCTGTATGCGCTGAACGCCCGCACCGGTTCGAAGTTATGGATTTACCATGCGGGGAGTCCCGTCGAGTCCTCCCCGGCTGTTGCGAATGGAGTGGTTTATGTTGGATCGAGAGGCAATCGTGTGTGCGCTCTCAATGCCAAGAACGGCGCCGAGCTTTGGAGTTACGCTACCGACTGGTTTGTCGATTCCTCGCCCGCGGTCGTGAACGGGGTCCTGTATGTCGGTTCGGCGGACGGTAAGCTTTACGCCTTCAGCCTGAAGCATGGCCGGGAAAGGTAGGTTCTTACATCGCACTCATGACAGGGATGGATTCAACGAGGACCGGGAAACGGTTGGGCTTGATGTGTTTCGCGATTTTCCTGCTGGTGACCCACATTTCCGCCTGATGGGACGGTGCCCCGCATCTGCCTGGTTCTGGCAGATGTGGGTCGTTTGACTTCGATTCATGCTTCGCTAGGCTGCAATAATTTCGGCGTTCTTCCACTCGACAAACAGATCGCGGAGTCGTTCGTCATGCAGGTGCGGCAGGCGTCGATAACAACTGAAAGTCACGAAATGCGACTGCTTGGATTGCTGGTACCTCCTGAGGCCGAGAGGCATACTGAGAGCGTAGCACTCCCGGCGAAAAGACCCACATCTGCCAAAACCGGGCAGATGTGGGGCACCGTCGCACCGTCGGATCAAGTGAGATGCGGGCCGTCAGCCCACCCACCCGCCCGTGCTTGTACCTCCGTTTACCAACCTGACCGTCCCCGGCCCGGGTTTTCCACCATCCCGGTTGACGAAGGTTTACAATACTTTGAGCACCCACCCGGAGCGGTTCGGCATCCAACCCGCTATGGTTTTGGGAATCCGCAGGTCAAGGTCTTTGATGAGAAGCATTTACCGCATCTTCTGTGTCTTGCCGATGTTTGTTTTGTTGGTGGCTGCAGCCGGATTGGCTCAGCAGGCGCCCTCCGGTTCGTCTGCTCCGGCGGCCAATCCCGCGGCGACGTCTGCGCCGCATCGGGACCGGGCGGCCGCCTATTATCACTACACCCTGGCTCACATGTACGAAGAGCAGGTGGCCATGTACGGCAGCAGCGACCTGGTCAGCAAAGCTATCGAGGAGTACCGCAAGGCGATCGACGCCGATCCTGGCTCTGAGTACCTGACCTCTGGACTGGCCGAGCTTTATGCCAAGACCGGACGCATCCGCGATGCCGTGCTGCAGGCGCAGGAGATCCTGAAGCGCGATCCTAATAATCTCGATGCCCACAAGCTGCTGGGGCGGATTTACCTGCGTTCGCTGGGGGACACGCAAAGCACCAGCGGCAGTAACAGCGGCAGCGGCGCGGACAATATTCTGAAACTCGCCATCGAACAGTACCAGGAGATTATCAAGCTCGAACCGGATAGCGTGGACAACCATCTCCTGCTGGGCCGGCTGTATCGTCTGAACAATGATCTACTCAAGGCGGAAGAGGAGTTTAAGACTGCGGTCAAGCTGGATCCCACTTCCGAAGACGCCGCGACCACGCTGGCTCTGCTTTATACCGAGGAGAATGATTCGTCGCGCGCCGCCCAGGTTTTGAGCTCCGTCCCGGACGCCTCCCGCTCCGCCAAAATGTATTCGGTGCTCGGGTACACCTACGAGCAGGAAAAGCAATACAAGAAGGCCATTGACGCCTACCGCAAAGCCACCGAACTGGATCGCGACAATCTGGATGCCATCCGCGGGCTGGCCCAGAACCTGATGAACGACGGGCAGACCGACGCCGCCCTGGAACAGTACAAAATCATTGCCGACGCCAATCCGGAAGACGCGCAGACCTACCTTCGCATGGCGGAGATCTACCGCCGGGAAGGGAAGTTTGACGAGGCGCTGGACAATCTGACCCGGGCGCAGTCCATGGTGCAGGAGTCGGTGGAAGTCCCTTACAGCTTTGCCGCGGTTTACCAGGCCCAGGGCCGCTATGATGAAGCTGCCAAAGTGCTGCAGGACCTGCTGAAGAAGACCGAAAAGCCCGACAATAGTTACAGTCAGGATGACAAGAACCGCCGCGCCGTGTTCCTGGAGCGGCTGGGGACGGTGTACCGCGACAGCAACAATACTCAGCTTGCGGTCGACACCTTCCGCAAGATGCTGGTGCTGGGGGACGAGAATGCGGTTCGCGGCTACCAGGAACTGATCGATACCTATCGCCAGGCCAAACAATGGCAGCAGGCCACCGATGCCGCCAAGGAAGGTACCGGGAGGCTGCCGGAGGACCGCGACCTGAAGATGGCCTATGCCGCCCAACTGTCGGAGACCGGGTCCCCAGACCAGGGCATATCCCAGGTGAAAGCGC
This sequence comes from uncultured Acidobacteriota bacterium, assembly GCA_963715675.1. Classification (GTDB taxonomy): domain Bacteria; phylum Acidobacteriota; class Terriglobia; order Terriglobales; family Acidobacteriaceae; genus DASVWZ01. The sequence goes on along the minus strand of OY970265.1, from coordinate 2,996,431 downwards.
TGTTGAAGGGTACGCCGGAAGACCGCGAAGTCTACATTTCCCTGGCCCAGATCTACGCCCGTTTGAAGCAGTGGCCGGCAGCCGAAGACGCCCTCGAACACGCCGCCAAGCTCTCCACCCGGGACGAAGACAAGCAGTACATCGAATTTGTGCGCGGCGCCAACTACGAGCGCCAGAAGAAATATGATCAGGCGGAGGAGATTTTCCGCAAGATCCTGGCAGCGGATCCGCAAAATGCCCCGGCGCTAAATTACCTTGGCTACATGCTGGCCGACCGCGGCCAGAAGCTGGACGAAGCGCTCATCATGATCAAGAAGGCCGTGGAGGTGGAACCGGCCAACAGCGCCTACCTGGACTCACTCGGCTGGGCTTACTTCAAGCTGGGAAAGTACGAACTGGCCGAGGACAATCTGAATAAAGCCGCGCAGCGCATGGCCTCCGACCCTACCGTGCAGGACCATCTCGGCGACTTGTACCAGAAAACCGGCCGCTTGAAGCTGGCTGCCGTCCACTGGGAGCGAGCCGTCAACGAATGGAATAAGACCCTTCCTGATGAAGTCGATACCGACGAAGCTACGAAGGTGGCAAAGAAGCTGGAATCGGCGAAAGTGAAACTGGCCAAGGAAGAGCCGGGGAACAACAAGTAGGCGGCGGTTCTGGAGTTGCTCAGCTACGCCACGCGGCGCTGCTTTTCCAGCATGGAGAAGAATCCGGCTACCAGTTCTTCATCCCACAGCCCGGTACGGGCTTCCTGGCGCATGGTGAGCGCGGCTTGCTCGTGGCCTTGCGCAGGTTTGTAGGGCCGGGCGGTACGGAGAGCGTCATAGACGTCCACTACCTGCAGAATGCGCGGCAGCAGCGGAATCTCATCCTTGCGCAACCCGTCTGGGTAGCCGCTGCCGTCGGAATGTTCGTGATGATTGCGAATGATAGGCAGAACCAGGCGAAGCGACCTTAACGGTTGGCAGATCTTCTCGCCGGTGATGGGGTGCTGCTTCATGATCTCCCACTCTTCTGCCGTCAGGTTCGATCCTTTTTTCAGGACCTCATCGGGAATGGCAATCTTGCCCAGGTCGTGCAGATAGCCGCCGCGGCGCAACGCCACCACCGATTCGGCGTCCAGGCCGAAATATTCGCCCAGGCTGCTGGCATTCTGGGCCAAGCGTTCGCAGTGCCCTTCGGTGTAGGGATCGCGGCTTTCCACGCTGCGTCCCAGAGTGCAAAGCACTGATTCCGCGGTTTCCAGTTCGTCGGTAAATTCTTTCAGCTTGAGCAGCGACTTGACCCGGGCGAACAGTTCCTCGGCGAAGATGGGCTTGTTCAGGAAGTCATCGGCTCCCGCTTCGATGCCGCGCAGGCGATCTTCACGGTTGCTCAGGCCGGTGATGAGCACAAACGGAATGAGCCGTGTCGCCGGGTCCTCTTTCAGTTCCCGGCAGAGATCGTACCCTGATTTGCCGGGCATGACCACATCGGAAAGAACCAGGTCGGGGGGATGCTCGCGAACTTCTGCCTCAGCCTGAACGGCATCGGATGCAGCTACGACGTCATAGCCGCGCGTCGCCAGAAGTTCCTTCATCAGGGCGACCATGTCTTGATTGTCGTCCACCACCAGCACGCGCGGTGGGCGGCTGCGCAGGGAAAATTCGCTCAGGTCGCTCTTCTCGGAGTGGTTCCGCGTGGAAGGATGAGTACGAAACTTGTGAGGGCCGTTCATGGTTACTGCGGTTCGTGCGCCACTGGCTATTGTATCGAATTCATCGGCGGGAGCGGACCGCTCCGAGAAAAAACTTTCGGCCCGGGTTGATAAGTTTTGCCGAGGTTTGCCTTGGATCTGGGTGTCTCTTGCGGTTTCATGCCGGTTCCATTTAGGAAACCGGCGTCAGCTTTTGTGTTGACTGACCTTGTTCGCAGCGCGGGACGACTCCTAATCTCTGGTTATGCGAATGTCCCTCTGGTATCGCGACTACGTGGCCTACTGCGGCGTCTCCGACGACGGCAAGAAACTGGAAGCCTTGGTGGTCCAAGCCGGACGCCGCCAGCCGGTCCTGAAAACGGAGATTGGCAAGGGACCGGTAGGCAATGATAACCAGCCCGTGTGTGCGCTTCCCGACTGGCAACGCCTCCCCATGCGCGTGACGTTCGAGCCCAAGAGCGGAGACCAGCAGACGTAATCGATTCGAGGCCGCGCCGTGGTAGCCGTCAAAGACGAAGACGAAGAGGACGAAGCCGCGGAATAGTACGGGTGGGCTCAATGCTTGTGCCCGTGCTCGACTGGAGGTGCTAGTCTGTCGTAGTCACCAATGCAAAACCGCGACATCCGGGCGGCCTGGAAGTATCACGATGGGACGAAGCACTCGTACGCCAGTATTCGCACCAATCCTCACTTCCTCGATTGGGCAAACCGGCCGCTGCCTTTCAAAATCTATCCGACGATCGAAGCGCTTCCGTTGTCACGGGATGTGCCACAAACCGGAGTGGCCGCGCTCTCCGCGAACTCCGAGTTCGTGACCCCTGGGAACGGTGATTCGGTTCCGGACCTTCAGGATCTGGCGCGCATCTTGTATTTCTCTGCGGGAATTACCAAACAGCGTAAGTATCCCGGCGGAGAGGTCTACTTTCGCGCCGCGGCCTGCACCGGAGCTCTCTATGAGATCGAACTGTACGTCGTGACTGGTGATCTCCCGGGCCTGGATGCCGGCGTGTATCACTTCAATCCGGCGGACATATCGCTGCGGCTCCTGCGCAAGGGCGATTTTCGAGGGAACCTGGCTCAGGCGACCGCGAGGCAACCGGCGGTGGTTCGCGCGCCCATGACAATCCTCAGCACCGGGACGTATTGGCGGAACGCCTGGAAGTACCATGCCCGCACTTACCGCCATTTCGGCTGGGATAACGGCACTCTGCTGGCGAATCTGTTGGCGGTTTCTGCAGCTTCGCGGTTACCGGCGGAGGTCGTGCTCGGCTTCGTAGACGCCGAAATGAATCGCCTGCTTGACCTCGATAGCCAGCGTGAAGTTTCCCTGTGCCTCGTGCCGATCGGTCGCACCTCGGAGAACGCGCTACCGGCAGCACAAAGTCTCCCTCCGCTCGGTCTGGAGACGGTCCCGCTTTCACAGCGCGAGGTCGAATATCCCGCGATGATCGAGATGCACAGCGCGTCCTCTCTTATCTCCGAGGAGGAAGTCGCTCTATGGCGGCGGGGCAAGCCGCCGGTCTTCTCATGCTCCGCTGCGGCAGGCGAGATCATTCACCTTCAGCCGGTACGGGAAGAGGAACAGCCGAAGGACACAATCGAGCAGGCGATCCTGCGCCGCGGCTCCACTCGAACCTTCGATAAGACGGCGTCTATTTCTCTGGCCCAACTCTCCACCGTCTTGGACTGCGCCACGCGAGGTCTTCCGGCAGACTTTCTGGAGCCAGGCGGACAGCTCAATGATCTCTACCTGATCGTGCATTCGGTGCAGGGGATCAAGCCGGGGGCATATTTCTTCCGTCGCCAGGCAAACGCCCTGGAACTCCTGAAAGAAGGGAGATTCCGCTCCGAGGCCGGTCATCTTGGACTGGATCAACAACTGCCGGCGGATGCCTGTGTGGACGTCTTTTTTCTCGCCGATTTGAACGGCATCCTGGAGCGGTATGGAAACCGGGGGTACCGCGCCGTCCAAGTGGAGGCGGGAGCGATTGGCGGCAAGATGTATCTGGCTGCGTATGCCCAGCGCCTGGGCGCGAGTGGGCTGACCTTTTTCGACGACAATGTGGTGGATTTCTTTTCACCTCACGCAAAAGGCAAGAGCGCCATCTTCCTGCTCGCGATTGGCAAGGCGCTGAAACACAGACCCGAATAGGGCGTTCACCGCATATTCACTGACTCTTCATCAGTCGTTGACAACCGCACGACCCGTCACGCACCGGTTCAGAGCCTCACTGCACCTTCAAAAGGCATTCTCCACCCGCAGAATCATCACTTCGGTGGCTTTGATGAGGGCAGCCGCAGTCTGTCCCGGCTTCAACTGCATTTCGCGCGCGGAAGTTGCGGTGATGATCGAGGTGATTTGCTGGCCGCCAATCGAAATCTTCACTTCCGCCATCAGCCCGCTGATGCGAACCGAGTCGATGCGTCCCACCAGTTGATTCCGCCCACTGCAGCGCCGGATCACCTGCTTGCGCTCTTTTTCCGTCTTGCCTCGCGTCCGGAAGAGCAGCCGGTCTACCTCGCTTTCCGGAATCCGGTGATGTCCTCCCGCCGTCCGGATGCTGCGAATCTTCTTCTTGTAGATCCACTGCTTGATGGTGGGGAAGCTGATCCCCAGCTGCAAAGCGGCGTCACGCAGCTTGAGCAGTGCCTCCGTCTTCCGCGCGGATTTGCGATTCTCCGGCATCGCAACGAAATGGTACAGCCCGCGCAGGGCGCGGTCAACATGCCTGACCCATAACCCAGCTTTAACTTCCCGAAGCCTGCTGACAGCATAGAACAGCATTGTATTGGACACGATAACCGTACTTCATATACACTTCACAATTCTCTAAGTCATCTGTTCATGGGAGGCCCGATGGGCAAATCTGACCGCTCGCAAATTCTCTTCCGATCCGGAAGGCGCTGGAGAACTTTGACGCGCGCCGGCTACATTCCAACGGCTGCCTCACTGCTGCTGGCCCAACCTTTCTTGCTGCTATTGTGGCTTGCGATGGGGGCGTTCCCGGCGTGGGCCCAAACCGGGGCGAGCATTTCCGGCGTGGTGACGGACCAAACCGGCGTAGCCCTTCGCGATGTCGCGGTGACAATCAAGAACGTCGACACAGGTGCAACGAGCACGATCACTACCGACCGCGGGGGGCACTTTCAGGCGTCTGGCCTGCCTCCGGGGCGCTTCGAGATCGGGGCGGCAAAACAAGGGTTCGCCGATGAAACGCGCACAGGAATCAGCTTGGTGGTTGGCCAGAACGCCACGGCCAACATTAAGATGCAGCTAAGGACCCCCGACGCCTGCGCGAGCGGCCATGAGTTCGCCCCCACTGATTGCACACTGACCTGGCACGGCATCACGCTGTACGGCGCTTATGACGTGGGCGTCGGCTATGTCAGCCACGGTTTACCGGGAAACGGCTACAACTATGAGGGCGAATCTCTGGTAAACCGAAACGGCTATCAGTATCGATTCCTCGTTGCCCCGAACAACCTGTCGCAGACGGGTCTGGGCATCAGGGGCAAGGAACAGTTTCTGCCTGGCTGGTCGGTTGTGTTCAACGCTTCCACTGGCATCAATCCGCAGTCCGGCCTGCTGGCCAACGCGTCCGCCACCGACACCGTCAACAACGGCCTTCCCAGGAAAAGCTATTCAATAGCCATCGACGGCGCGCGCGCGGGCCAACCCTTCAATGACGAATTCTATGGCGGTATATCGTCCACGCATTACGGCACGCTGACCTTCGGTCGTCAGCGAGCTCTCGGCACCGATGCCATGCTCCTTTACGATCCGGCCGGCGGCGCCTATGCCTTTTCGTACATCGGGTATAACGGCACGATGGCGGGCGGCGGCGACACCGAAAACAGCCGTTGGGACGACGCCCTGAAGTATCGCCTGACCTATGGCCCGGTCCATTTCGGTGCGATGTATAAATTCGCCGACGGTTCTGGCGGCTGCTACTCAGCCTCCGGAAGCTGGACTGCCGCCAACTGTACGCCGGAATCGGCGCATAACAACGCCTATGGATTCGACCTCGGCGGAGACTACCGCAAGTTCTCCGCCGACGTCGTCTTCCAACAGTACAACCAGGCGATCAGCGTATTGAACCCCTTGCTGGGACCTCAGAGTCCGACGCAGTCCTATCAATCGACCACCGACAGCATCAATACAAACCCCATCAACGGGGCCAATCTGATCGACACGCACAACACCGTATATGGCATCGTGACCGACAACCGCGCCATTATGGTCGCTGCCAAGTACAAGTGGGACCCGGTGAAGTTTTTTGCCGGCTACGAATACATCTGGCAGAATAATCCGAAGGACCCGTTGGGCGTTGGCGCCTCGGATCAGGGCGGTTATAACTTGAGCGGGGTCGAAGACAACAATCTTGATTCGGAAAAGTTGTTGAACATCTGGTGGACGGGCGTAAAGTACACCTACCGCAGCAAAACCGACCTCACCTTATCCTGGTATCAACAGCGGCAGAACGACTTCCGGGTTCCGCCGACCTGCTCGCCCGCAGCCGGTTTCCGCAGTTCCTGCGCGGGCACCCTCAACGAGGGGTCACTCTATGCGGATCATCACTTCACCAAGCGTTTCGACGGTTTTGCCGGAATTGCGTATTCCTACGTGGGCGGCGGCCTGGCCATCGCCATTCCTCATAAACCCGGCGTCCCCTATAACTCCGACAACAACTTTGCTCCGACCGTCGGTGGTCGTTTCACCTTCTGATCGCTTCCACGGCGGGCTCAGTCGAGAGCCCAACATGGGTTTGTGGTTCATCAAAACTTCGCGGCGGGTTTGAAGTCGCCACGGCTTCATCCCGCCCACAAACCACATTCCGATTCTCCGCTTCCCGTTCTGAGTGGGCCGGATTGCCGCAAGAAAGAAATATTTCAGAGGCATTTGTCCGTCCCCGCGATGCGCTTGAGTTGCGCCAGCGTCTTGTCCCCAGCGGCCTGCCAGGTGTATTGTCAGCGCCGGCCAAGACTCGGCTTTGCAGACTTCCTCTCTGCCCGAACCCCAGGGGTTGTGTTTCCGCCAAGGGAAGGGCATCATTGGGGCTTGCCACAGCGGGTTGTGATGTACGTCCTTGATAGACTTTGCTGCGAGTGGTGAAGTTCCGAAAGAGAGGATCATGAGCCCAATGAGCGGAGTCGAGACGAAAACTCTTCCCGAAAACGCGTACCAACCGTTGAAGGACGGCGAAATCTACATGCCGCTGGTGCCCACCAGCATGGCGCCGCCGGAGGTGACCTGGCGCGCGGTGCTGTGGGGCACGTTTTTCTGTATCGTCTTCAGCGTCGCGTCGGCCTATTCCGCCCTCAAGGTCGGCCAGGGAATGGAGGCGGCGATTCCCATCTCCATCCTCGCCATCGGGTTGGCGCGGGTCTACCAGCGGCGCTCCACCGTGCTGGAGAACATGATCATCACCGGCATGGGCGGCGCTTCCGGGAGCGTGGTGGCCGGCGCCGTCTTCACCGTGCCGGCGCTCTACATTTTGCACCTCGACCCGCATCCGGTGCAGACCATCTTCATCTGCCTGGCCGGGGGCTGCCTGGGCATCCTTTTTCTCATTCCGCTGCGGCGTTACTTTGTGCGCGAAATGCACGGCAAGTTCCCCTTTCCCGAGGCCACGGCCATCACGGAAGTCCTGGTTACCGGTGAAAAAGGCGGCTCGCAAGCCAAGCTTCTTCTTCAGGCCACCGTGGTCGCGGCGGTTTACGACTTTTTCGTCACCACGTTCCACGTCTGGAAGGAGTATCTGAATTTTCAGTTTGTCCCCGTGATGCGTTCCCTGGCCGATCGCGGGCGCATGGTCTTCAATTTCGACGCGGTCAGCTTCATCCTCGGCCTGGGCTACGTGATGGGCCTGCGTATCTCCATGATCTTTTGCGCCGGCGGCATTCTGGTGAACTTTGTGCTGGTCCCGCTGATCTGGTTCATCGGCAGCCACATGGGCGACGTCGCGGTGTATCCCGCGACCATCCCCATTTCGCACATGACGGCCTTGGACATTTATCGCAATTATGTGCGGTTCATCGGGGTAGGCGCCATCGCGACCGCCGGCCTGGTCGGCATCCTCAAGTCCTTGCGCGTGGTTGCCGGATCGTTCGGCATCGCGCTGCATGCCTTCCGCCACGGTGAAGCGGCCCACATGGAACGCACCGACCGCGACATTCCTATCGTTACTATCCTGGTCGGCGTTGTGGTGGGCGCGATCGCAGTGGCCGTCTTCTTTGGACAGCTTCATGTTTCGTGGACGGTGGTTGCCGTGGGCTTGGCGCTGACGCTGCTGTTCTCATTTTTCTTCACCACGGTGGCTGCCAACGCCATTGCCACCACGGCCAACAACCCGGCCAGCGGCATGACGTTGCTCACGGTCATCGTCTCCGCGGTGGTGCTGCTGAAGTTCGGCCTCTCCGGAACGACCGGCATGTTCTTTGTGATGGCGCTGGCCGGCATGGTCTGCGTTGCGCTGTGTGCCTCGGGACAGTTCATTACCGACCTGAAGGCCGGCTACTGGATTGGTTCCACGCCTTCGGCGCAGGAGAAAGTGAAGTTTATCGGGGTGGTTGCGTCGGCAATTACCGCGGGGTTAACCGTCATCCTGCTGGCCAAGGCCTTCCAGTTCGGAGAGGCCGTGCCCGGCGACCCGCGGCAGGTCCTGGTGGCGCCCCAGGCGGCTGCGCTGAAAGCCGTGGTCGAGGGATTCATGAGTGGCCAGCCGGTCGCCTATATGTTGTTCGGCATCGGCGCCATGGTCACCGTGGTGCTGGAGATGCTTGGCCTTTCTTCCATGGTGTTTGCGCTGGGAATTTACTTGCCGCTGCAGTTGACCACACCGATCCTGGCCGGCGGATTCCTCTCGCACCTGGTCAACAAGCGCGCCGCGAAGATCGGCGAGCAGCAAGGCAAAACGATTCGCGAGCGGGGTATCATCATTGCCGGCGGCTTGATGGCGGGCGGCGCACTCGGCGGTGTCATTGGAGCGGCGTTGCGCGTGCTGCCGCATTTTCAGGAAGAGTGGATTCAGACGCCTTTCTACGCCAACAATGGGGTGTCGCAAAGCGTTTCCGCCCTGATGTTTATTGGTTTGTGTGTATATGTATGGTTCGGCTCGCTGAGGAAAACATCCGAAGAAGAAAAGTGAGGAGTGATCAATGGACTCAATAGAACGATTTGTTGCCGATGCAGTTCTTGGAATTGACACGCTGTGGGGCGGCGATGTGATGTGCCCCTCTGGAACCGGGCGTTTCATCGCGGATTCGTGGTTTTCCGATGAGCCGTTGCCCGCGGCTTATACCTTGCCGGCCGCGGCGCGGGTGCGCGCCTCCGGCGGGGTTGCGGACAAAAAGGTCGATCGCGCTGCCGTCGATGAGTACCTGGGCAAAGTCAATCTTCCCGCCGCCATTGACGGAGTTCGCCGCGAAGCATCGAAGATTGGCGGGTTGCGCGGACAATATTTGTCCGGCCTTGCGCTTTGTCTCGAAACCATGTGGGACTTAGCCATGGAAATTCTAGGCAAGGGAAGTCCTCTCCCGTACGAGCGCAGTGTCAAGGCCTCGACCGGACGCGCTCCCGAACCCTCCAAGCCCGAAGCCAAGCGCGCGCGCATGGTGGAATTGCTGGGCCGCGCCGGTTATTCGTCGTCCGGTTCCGGCGGCGTTCTGGATGCGGTCGATGCCTGGCGCCGCGCCCGCGTCGTTCCCATGGCTTCAGTTCGTGCCCTGAGCACTGCCGTGATCGCGCACTTCGACCGGCTGAGCGAAGCCAACCTTCTACCGCATCTTCCTCGCGAGCTCGCTCGCGTTCCTCGCGCCAATATCGACTTTCTCCCAATCAAGGAAGCCTGGTTTTCCGGCTCCATGAATTACCTTGGCAGGAAGCGTAAACCTAGCGGCGCTCCGGAGTATGAAGCCACCTACGAGATCAATGCGTCATTGCAGATTTCCGTGCCGGAATTTGAACAACTGATCAGCCATGAAGTGGTTCCCGGCCACGTGACCACGTTCGCCTACTTGCAGGATCTCTATGTCCGCGGGAAGGTTGGCTTCGAAGCGACGGTCCTCACCATGAACACCCGCGCCGCAACTTTGTTCGAAGGCATTGCGAACAATGCAATCCTGATCGCGCATGGCGTTACGGAAGTGGATCAGCTTCCCGACGAGGATTTGCAGATCGGAGTCCTGCTGGCGCTTTTGCAGGATGACGCCAAGAACCAGTCTTCGTATTTGACTTGGGGCGAGAAGATGCCGAAGGAGGAAGTTGCGAAGATTTTGCGCCGGGATTTCCTGGTCACTGCCGAGCGCGCCGACAAACTCTCCGGTGCCTGGGGACAACATCCGCTGCTAGGCCGCATGTATCTCCCGGCCTATCGCTGTGGAACCGAGAAGATCGCCCAACTCCGCCGAAGCCATCCCCCGGATGTAGTTTTGCCCGCGATTTACGGCTGCCACGGCTTGGTGGACGGCGAAACCGTGGATGAGGTGCTGAAGAGCGGGGTGGTGGGGTAAATTGGCCTCGCAGCCTTTTCCTTGTCATGCTGAGCAGACTGGGGCTAGGGAGCGAAGCGTCCCTATGGCCGCGACTCACGTGTAATAGTTCGAACTCGACCTTGTCGACAGGGTTGGCGGAGCCCTACGTATCAGACACAGGCCGATATCCGATTGGGGTTTTTGGTGTAATCGAGATGTTACAACGATTGAGATATTGCGACTGAATGGCGATTATTCCAATGTGCGGGGAGAGCCCGCCAGCAAGGCGTTTCACCCTCTACAATCGGGTGAGCAACAGGAGAACATAATGCCGAACAACAACGGAATGCTCTGGTGGGTTGGGCTAGCCATCTTGATTGGAGTGGTGTGCTTCCTTCAGCCAACAACGGCCAATGCGCAAATGACATCTGTGGGCATTGACTGCTCGCAGATTCAAGCTCTGCACCTGATGGAACAGGAAAACATGGGCGCCGGACGGGTTCTGATTGAGTGCGGCATTCTGTCCAGCGGACGCCACGCGGACCCCGAAAGCGTGCCGGCCGGGCCGCCCAATATTCGCGTCAGTAACCGGAAGTGCAAGAGCGCGAGCGGTTGTACCCATGCGGAGAGCATGGTTTGGGGCAGCACGAAAGATGGGGGCCAAACCATCGTGGTGAATTACAATGATGATTACTACGGCGATGGCACAGACTATTCCGGCACATCGTATTCCACCGACGGGGGAGCGACGTTCCACGAGATTTCACCGCCGCCTTTTGCCACAGGACACGGCACCAACTGGGGTGACCCGATTGTCGTGTTCAATTCCAAGCTCGACATGTTCTTCGCGGGAGACCTGGCGGCAGGTTGTGGAGGTGGCTTCATCGGCGGCACTGGATTGTGGAGCTCCAGCGACGGCCGGACGTGGACGGCAGGAGTGTGTGCCCATATCGGTACCGTTGATGACCGTGAGTCCATGTGGGTGGACAACGAGCCGACCAGCGGGACCTACGGCCGCATGTATATTTCTTACAATGATTACTCCGGTTCGCCCATAACTCTTAACGTGGTTTATTCGGACGACGGTTCGACGTGGAGTTCCCCAGTCACAATCGCGAAGTCAACCGATAGCGACCTGATCCGCGACGTGCAGCTCACCGGCACGCCTGCCGGCACACAACGGTACGAGGGGAATAACAGCACCGTGTTCCTTGCCGCCATGGCCGAAGGCGGAGGACAGTGGAACGAACGTCAGAACATCATGTACAAGTCGCTCGATGGTGGCAACACCTGGACTTCCGCCACCTTGGGGACGCCTTTCAAGCCGACCGGCGATGTCCAATGTCCGCCTTACTGGGTGGCGGTAGCCCCGACGTGGATGCACATGGGATGGGGAGAACCGGCCGTCGGCCCGAATGGAGTGGTTCACTATGACTACTCCGGAGCCGGAGCCAAGAAAACCGATCATGGAGACATTTACTACGTCCGTTCCACCGACAACGGAAATACCTGGTCAGCACCGATCAAGCTGAATCCGGATCCCGATGGTCAGTACAAGACGCAGTGGATGCCCACACTGTCGGCTGATCTGAAGGGAAGAGTGACGGCTTCCTGGTACGACCGGCGCAAAGCCCGCTCAAAATGCGTCAACGCGACCGATCCGGGATGCAGGTACGAGGAGGTAGGACGCCAGTCGAAAGACAATGGCGCGACGTGGGGTTCTTCCATCACGATCAGCAAAGGTCTCATCCCTCAGCCGACACAGGAGGATTCCAACATTAATGCTTGCTGGTCTGGAGACTACAACTATGCTACGTCTCAAGGCGGCTCTGCCTACGTAACCTGGACGGATGGTCACCGCAATGTTGGCGGAACACACGTGGAGGACGTCGATTTCGCCAAAGTTCCGTCGCGATAAGCAGTTCTATGTAATCAAACTGATGTAAGCAGGCAGTTGCACAAGCTTGCGCCGTCTGTTCGCTTGGCTATACCACTCACGGATGCAGCCTACGGACGATAGGGATTCCTCGCTCCGCTCGGAATGACAAACCTGCGACGGATACCGGCCGCGCTCACTTCGCAAAGAACCAGTCGAACGATTTCACGGCGGTGAACTCATCGTCCTTGATGTCGAAGATGGTATAGAGTTTGGTGACGTGGAACAGGTCTTGCACCTTCTGGGTGAGGTTCATCAGCTTCATTTCACCGCCCTGGTTGCGAACCGTGGTATAGCATCCGACCAGTTCGCCGACTCCGGTGCTGTCGATATAGCTGACCCCGGCAAGGTTCAGCACGATCTTCCGGACTCCTCGGTCGAGCAGGGCACGGACAGCGTCGCGCAGCTTTCCAGTCTCATCGCCTAGAGTGATTCGACCGCTGAGGTCGACGATGGTGACGCCCTCCACCTCTCGGGTACTGATTTTCATGCTCACGGGGTTTTGCCTCCCTGGCGCTTCCGCAGTCCGTGCTCCCAATTCTGGAGGGAACCAGCCGCCAAGTCAATTCGGGCTGTCTCTGAACCGATGCGCCGATGGCGGAGGCGGGAATCCGGTGCCCCGTCTGAGGTATGCTTCAGGAGTCAACAATCAAAGGCATCGAGTGGAGGACACACGTGAATCTCAAGAAGTTTCAGCGCGGGTGGGGGCAGTTTGTCGCCCAGAAACGCCACGCCCACGGCATGACCCTGCGGGAACTGGCCGCGGCGGCCCATCTAGCGCATCCCCGCATCTGGGAAACCGAGAACTCCCGCCGGAACCCGAGGCTCACTGAGCTGTTCCTTCTTGCCTCGGCCTTTGACATCTCGGCCGAGCGTATGCTGTCGGAGTTTGTCCGCTTCCTCCGAAAGCGCGGCGGCGTGACAGGCTGACGTAGACTGGGTGCACCGGTCACGTGGCCGTTTCTCCTCCGGGGGATGTGAGATCCAAAGGCGCGAATCCGGCACCGGGTCTGAGGTATGCTTCAGGAGTCCATGATCAAAGGCCTCGATCTGTTCGCTGTCGCCGGCACGGTTTCCAGCATCGCTTATTACGCCGCTTGTCTATGGAGCGCGGCCTCGTTTTCCCGTGACTGCAAGCGACTGGAGGGCAAGAGTACCGGAGCCCGCGATCCAGTTCCGGTGTCCATTCTTAAGCCGCTTAAGGGCACCGATCCGCAGATGTATGAGAGCTTTCGCAGCCACTGCCTGCAAGATTACCGGGAATACGAAATCATTTTCGGAGTCGGCGATCCCGCCGACCCGGCAGTTGAACTGGTCCATCGCCTCAAGCAGGAATTTCCCCAGCGCGCAATTCGTCTGATTGTTTGCTCCAGGGACTTGGGCGCGAATGCCAAGGTCAGCAACCTGGCGCAGATGGTGCAAGCCGCTCGCCACCAGTGGCTGATCGTGAATGACAGCGATATTCGAGTTGAACCCGACTATCTGCGCCGCGTCACCGCTCCACTTGCAAATTCCAACATCGGGCTTGTGACCTGTCTCTACCGCGGCATTGCCAACGCGACGCTGGGTTCGCGCCTGGAGTCGCTGGGGATCAGCACGGATTTCTGCGCCGGCGTTCTGGTGGCGCGCCGGATGGAAGGGATCCGGTTCGGACTCGGCTCCACGCTTGCGTTCCGCCGTGGCGATCTCGGTGCGATGGGCGGGTTCGAAGCGCTTGCCGATTATCTTGCTGACGATTATCAACTGGGTGTCCGCCTCGCCTCGAATGGGTTGAAGGTCGAGTTGTCGGATGTGGTGGTAGAGACGTTCCTGCCGCGGTATTCCATCTCGGACTTTCTCTCGCACCAGCTTCGTTGGGCGCGAACCATCCGCGATTCGCGCTTCTGGGGATACGTGGGGCTGGGCCTCACTTTCGGCCTGCCCTGGGCATTATTGACAGTGTTCCTGTCTGGCGGAGCCCTGTGGGCATGGGCATTGCTTGCCCTGACAACAGGGGTGCGGGTGGCGTCCGCGCTTGCGACCGGCGGAGTGTTGCACGATCGGCAGGTATTGTCTTTGCTGTACCTGATTCCGCTTCGGGACCTGATTGCCTTGGCGGTTTGGATCGCCAGCTTTTTCGGGCACAGGATTCACTGGCGCGGGGATTCTTACTGTCTCAAAGATGGCAAGCTGGAGCGGCTCTTGTGATGGTGTAGGGTGAGTACGTGCAGCGGTTAAAGCGGAAGATTGGTGAGGAGCGATTTCCCCCCGCTGCGTGCGACTGCATATCGGGTTTTCCCGTGCAGTACAGCAGGATCATCCTGATCCGTCCAGAGAAAAACCCGGCCTGGGCCAAGCCACAAAGCGTCGAACGAACTCCGGGTTTCCCAGACTCGGGGAGCATCGGGAAACTGAGCGCCGTACCACAAATTCCCGGTCGGCGGATGCAGGCTGCGTAGCGGGACTCCGGTGTAGAAGTTCAAGCTGGAAGCGCTCTCATAGAGCCCGTTCGCCACCACGATATCGCCCGGGCGGTAATGCTGCTGAAGTGCCGCCGCCAGTTCCTGCGAAGAGAGGACGGGAGAGAAAGTGACGAAGGCGGAATGCACGCAGGCCAAAATGACGATCATCATCAACGCTAATGCGGTGTTCCCGGCAGCTGGGTTGCCGCGCCGGCGGAAAATCCAGTTCAGTCCTGTTCCCAGCAAGAAAGCCAGCGAAAATACCAGCAACGGCCGCTGGAACGCTCCCATCGCACGGGGAGTGAGATCAAGAAAATGGCCGAATGACATGGCATAGTTCAGCGGATTCTTTTTCAGCAAATCCGCCAGGTCGCTGCCCGGAGCCGGAGCTTTCGATTGGCAAACAATCATGGCCCCGACTGCGAACACGAGCACCCCCACCCCCAGCAATAGAGTGGAGGAAGTCCTTCCCGCTCTCCGTTCCTTGCTCCCCGTCGATGACGCAGTCTCCTGATCCAGCCAGCCCCCGACGAGCAGTGCAAAGCCCGGGATCGCGGGAATGGCGTAATACTCTTGCCGGGTCGAAAAGCTGAAAAAAATCAGGATCACTGCGGCCCACAGTAGGAACAGGAGATTGGCGCTCTCTCTCGCGTCCATCTTCGAACGAAACTCCCGCCAGCCAACCAGCACGCTCTTGCACGCTTGCGGCAGAAACGCGGCCCATGGAACCAGCCACACCAGAATCAGCGCCCAGAAAACCAGGAATGGAACGGTATCGTAGTCGCGGGGGACGCGCTTGTTCAGATACCGAAGAAAATGCTCGTTGACAAAATAGAACCATACAAATCCTCGCGCCGAGCCCTGGTCCGGATTTCTCAGAGCCGCCAGAACATGCCAAGGGGCGGCGACCACCAGAAACACCATCGTGCTGGACCATGGCCTGAGCCTGAGTAAGTGTCTCAAGTCTGCCGTCAAAAGAAGATAGAGCCCGATCACCGCCATCGGGAACACCAGTCCGATCAAGCCCTTGGTCAGCACGTTCAAGGCGCAACTGACAGCCAGACCCCAGCAAGTCCAACGAGACGGCGGATCTTCATCCAGCGAACGCAAAAAGAAAAGAAAGGTCAGCGTCAGCCAGAGCCCGACCAGCGTATCGGGAATAAGAAAGCGGGTAAAGAGGTAGGGTCCAAGCGACGTCCCCAGAACAATCGCGGAGAGCAGGCCGCCGCGCTCTCCGAAGCTGTGGCAGCCCAGCGTATAGGTCGCCAGCGAAAGCGCCAGAATCCCCAGCACGAGCGGCAGCCGCGTGCTCCAGTCTGCAACTCCGAAAAGCCGGTAGCTGGCGGCGACTCCCCAGTACATCAGCGGAGCCTTTTCCAGGTATCGGATTCCCCCGTTGATATGCAGAGTTACCCAATCGTGAGTCAAAAGAATCTCGCGCGCGGCTTCCGCATGTACCGTGTCCGCATCGTCTAGCAGCGCTGGCGTGAACGCCCCCGCCAGATAGGTGACGGCCCACAAGAGAATAATGATTAGGACAGAAGTGCCCTCAACACCGCATCGAACTGAAAAGGATCGCGGCAAAACCTTAGATGCGGGCGTGTTCTGCATGGCGGGGAAGCTGACGTTCATGCCGTTTCCGAACCACGATTATAAGGGACGACGGGGAAAGTTCTGCTCTAACTCGAAATCGCCGCGGCCGAAGCCCGGGGCCGCTTCGGGTCGATTACTTCGCGCACTTTGCGTCCCAGGGCGCGAAGCGAGAATGGTTTCGGCAGGAAATGATTCTTAACGTCAATCTTTCCCTGCGCCAGGACAGTGTTCTCGGCGTAACCGGAGACGAAGAGCACGTTCATATCCGGCCGTTCCCGTGACAATTGTTCCGCCACCGCGGCTCCGCCCATCACTGGCATGACGACGTCCGTGATCATCAAATGAATGCAGCCGTCGTACGCCTGCGAAATCCGGATGGCATCCTCTCCATGCTTCGCCTCCAACACCGTGTAACCATATCGGGCGAGGAACTCCCGCTCCGACTCCCGTACGGCGGCTTCATCTTCCACCAGCAACACCGTTTCGCATCCGTAGGGAGACTTACTGGAAGCAGCAACCTCCGGGTCTGCCGCCGCCCTTTCCGACTGTGCTCGTGGCAAATAAATCTTGAAGGTCGTTCCCAATCCCGGCTCGCTGTAAACCCAGATGAACCCTCCGCTTTGTTTCACGATCCCGTAGACGGTGGCGAGTCCGAGTCCGGTACCCTTTCCGGCAGCTTTCGTGGTATAGAAGGGTTCGAAAATGTGCGCCAGATGCTCCGGCGCAATTCCTTCCCCGGAGTCGGTGACCGCGATGAGAACATAATCGCCTTTGGGGACAACGGTGCGCCGCTGCAAGTAGGTATCATCCAGGAACATGTTGGCGGTTTCAATCGTCAGCTTCCCCCCGCGGGGCATCGCATCGCGCGCATTGGCAGCCAGGTTCATCATTACTTGTTCGATCTGCACCGGGTCCGCTTTCACTCTGTTTAAGTCCTGCCCCGGAATGAACGCCAGTTGGATGTCTTCCCCGATCAACCGCGGCAGCATGCGGCTGATCTCGCCAATCACCGGATTCAGATCCAGCACTTGCAGAGACTGCAGCTGCTTGCGCCCAAACGCCAGCAACTGGCGAGTAAGGTCGGCGGCGCGGCGCGAGGCCGTCAGAATCTCGCCCACATTTTGCCGGAGCGGGTCTGCCGAAGCCAGCCTGTCCAGTGAAAGTTCCGCATACGCGCTGATCACCATCAGCAGGTTATTGAAGTCATGGGCGACGCCGCCTGCCAGTTGGCCCAGCGCATCCATTTTGTGTGCCTGCTGCAGCTCCGCTTCGAGTTTTCGGCGGTCCGTGATGTCCCGGGCGGTGGAGATGAAATGCGTGATCCGGCCGCCCTCCTCCACCATGGGCGTCATCACCTTTTCGACAATGAACATCTCGCCATTCTTCTTGCGGTCCGTCACAATTCCGCGGAACACATTGCCGGAAAGAACCGTGTCCCACATCTCCTCGTAAAGCTCGCCGGGCTGCTGGTCCGATTTCAAAATACCGAGGGTTTGGCCCTGCACTTCGTGCGCATATACCCGGTCAAGTTCTCAAACGCCGGATTGACGTACTCGATTGCGCCGGCCTGATCGGTGATCATGACCAGGTCCCGCGATTGTTCGACCGCCCGCTGCAGCTTTTCAATGGTGGCGCGTGAAACACTGGTTTCCCGTCGCGCACAGTAGCCTGCAATTGCTCCCAGGATCGCTAGCGCCAGACAAGGTCCCGTCAGATCACAATGGCAAACGTGGTTGCACGCCTGGCTCTGAATCATCGCATGGATATTCTGCTGCGTGAGGTGGTCCTGCAGAACCATGAGCCGGGTCTGGAAATTGTTCTCCTGGAGCCGCTCCTCCGGCGGTGGAGGCCCGATTTTCTGCGAATTCGATTCCCACAAGAGCAGATCGTAGGCCGCCGTTTGCAGACCCTCGTACGCCTCTTCCGTGCTGCGCGCCTGATCGACCTGGACCCGGCCGTTTCCGGCCTTCGTAAGGAGCTCACAGAGGACCTGGTAGTCCTTCTGGTCGGCCACGACTGCCAAGGCCCGCAATTTTTTGTCGGTCGTCCCTGAATCCGGCTTGGCACCCATCTTTTTGGCTCCCAAACTTCTATATCGGAAGCGTTCTTTCCAAACATCTCGATTCGGCGGGTTATTCTAGAGGAACGATCCGGACGGTTCCTGTTTTGGGAGGCAACCGATTACGGAGATTCGCAGCCGCGCTGATTCTGCGACCTGGATGTGCTGGACGAGTCTCCGTTTCACCATCAAGAGGAGGCATCGAGATCCCATCTGCAAGGACTGCTTGTTTTTACCAGTGACTCCAGGCTGTGATAGACATCACACACTCCTGTGATAACAAATGCAGTTCGAGGTCCGGAGGAAAGCGTAATCTATGCAAGTTGGGGTTGGATTCCGTTGGAATGATGGCAGCGGCCTGACCGCGTTCGTCACCACGACCCTCAGAGGCTGGAACACATGACAAATGACATCGCCGAATTGCAATCGACTCCTTCCACCTGGCGGCCTACCCAGGTGTACGTCCTGGCAACGATCTGCCTGCTGCTTGGTTTGGCAATCGGATACCTGTTCCGCGGCTCCGAAACCCGTTCCACCGCTGCCGCTCCCGTCAGCCAGGCCGCACCGCAGCCGATGCAAGCCGCGATGCAGCCGATGCCAACCCTCGAACAGATGAAGCAGATGGCCGATAAGAAGACCGAACCGCTGCTGGCGCAGCTCAAGAACGATCCCAACAATGCCGGCCTGCTGGTTCAGATCGCCAGGATTTATCAATCCACGCACCAGTTTCAGGAAGCCGCGGGCTACTACCAGAAAGCTGTGAATGCCAATCCCAAGGACGTGGCCACACGCACCGAGATGGCATCCTGTCTGTACTACAGTGGGGACATCGATGGCGCGATCAGCCAATTGCAGCAGTCGCTGAAGGAGGCCCCGAAGGACGCCAATTCTCTCTTTAACCTCGGCATGATTCGGTGGAAGGGCAAGAAAGACGCTCCGGGCGCTGTGCAGGCGTGGCAACAGCTGCTGAAACTGAATCCGGCGCTGCAGGACGATAAGAAGGCACAAGTTGAGAAGTTAATTGCTGATGCCCGGCAACAGGGCGCCAGCAATTGAACTGATACCAGATTCCAGGGAGCAAACATGTCAGACATCAAGAAGGCATCACCCGCCGCAAACTGGACCACATTCCAGGCGTACATTCTCGCCGTTATCTGTCTGCTGGTCGGCATCGCCGGGGGCTGGCTGTTCCGCGGATCCCAGTCTCCAGCTGTGCCGGTGGAGAATGCAAATGCTGCCGCTCCTGCCGGCACGGGAGCAGGTATGGGCTCGCAGCCCACGCCGGAGCAGATGAAGAAAATGGCGGACACCCAAGCCGCGCCTCTGATCGAGAAACTCAAGTCGGATCCGTCGAATGCCGACTTGCTGGCCTCCGTGGGCAACGTCTACTACGACACGCAGCAGTTTCCCACCGCCATCGACTATTACCAGCAAGCCCTGAAGGTGCAGCCTGCCAATGCCGGTGTGCGCACCGATATGGCAACCGCGTACTGGTACACGGGCAATGCCGACACTGCCATCGCGGAGTTCAACAAGGCTCTCTCGTACGAGCCCAACAAGGCGAATGCTCTGTTTAATCTGGGCATTGTCGAGTGGCAGGGCAAGATGGATATCAATGACGCGGTCACCACTTGGCAGAAGCTTCTGGATACGAATCCGAATTACGAAGGAAAACAGAAAGTGCTCGACCTGATTGCCCAGGCCAAGAAGCACTCTGGAGTAAAGCCGGGAACGCCGGCGAAGCCGCTGCCGGAGTAGCGCGAATGAGCCGAAGCGCACGGCTTTGTATTGCTTGACACTAGGTTCTTGGAGTCGGGCAGCGTTGCTGGCACTGGTTTGATAAACGGTTTTGTGGAAGGGCACGACTTCCGGCGTGCCGCTCGGAGCTCTTCAACGCTGAGCTTTGGCCCCGGAGAGCTCGTCAGGAGGGTGAGTTCACGTGAATTACAAAATCCATCATCGATGCATGTGGCAGCTTGTGATCGCTGCTGTACTCCTTGCAGTTGGGATCCCATCGGCGCCAGCCGGCAATGCTCCTCTGGTGTCTGGCTCCTACGAGGTAGAGCAGAGCAAGAATCTCGGTTCCCAGACGCAGGTTCGGATGCGTCTCCATCTGGTGAACCACGGGCCGAATCCCGTTTCCATTCAGAGGATGACTCTCTGGGATTTTTCCCATCCCGATCGCGGCGGAACCCATGCCTGTGCGGTCACGGTGCGCGCCCACGCGTCCGCGGACACGACCCAGGAATTCACCATCCGGCGGCCGGAATACGAGATGTGGCGCAGGGGGCTGCGGCCCAGACTGGTGCTGCAGATGACGGGCCCGGGCAGTAGCAAGAGCACCACGGTCGTCCGGTTGGACCGGATTTCGGGCAAGGAGGCGAAGTGACCATGCGCTCCCACACCTTGCCTTTAACAATTTTCGTCGCTCTCGCGCTTCTCTTGTTCACGCCCCAGGTTTTGCTGGCTCAGTATGCCATCAGCACCGTGGCCGGCGGCGGCCCGAATCATCTCACGGCCCTGAGTGCCAGCATCGGGTATCCCGGCAGCATCGTGTTCGACACGAATGGCAACGCCTACATTGCGGACTCCTACTCCAGCCACATCTACAAAATCGATACCTCGAACAATCTCACCGTGGTGGCCGGGAATGGCACTGCCGGCTACTCCGGTGACGGCGGTCCGGCTATCAACGCCGCGCTCAACGGGCCGGAAGGCGTGTTTGTGGATTCTTCGGGAAACATCTTCATCGCGGACACAGATAATTCGGTGATCCGCGAGGTCACCGCGTCCGGCAACATCACCACCGTAGCGGGCAACGGAATTGCGGGCTACTCCGGCGACGGCGGGGCGGCGACGAGCGCGCAGCTCTATGGCCCTTACGGTGTTTTTGTGGACGCCAATGGGAACATCTTCATTGCTGACACGGACAATGCGGCGATTCGCGAGGTATTAGCCTCTGACAGCACCATCCATACCGTCGCGGGAAATGGCACGAATTGTGCCGATCCCACCACGCTGTGCGGCGACGGCGGATCTGCGACCAGTGCCTACCTCGATCTTCCACAAGGCGTGTTCATTGATGCCACGGGAAACATTTTCATCGCGGACACCGACAGCAACCGCATCCGCGTGGTGAATACGGGGAGCACAGCGATTACGGTTGCCAGTGTTGTGATCCAGCCGGGCGACATTCAAACCGTGGCCGGAGCCTACTACCAGTCGGACGGAGGCACTGCCTGCCAATTCTCTGGCGATGGCGGCGCGGCAACCAGCGCATATCTCTGTGTGCCCGGCGGAGTGGTCGTCGATGGCTCCGGCAACATTTTCATCGCCGACACAAGCAATTTCGCGATTCGCGAAGTGGGGGCGTCGACCGGCACAATTTCCACCGTGGCTGGAACTCTCGGCACCGGAGGCTATACCGGAGACGGCGGCGCAGCTACGAGTGCGACCCTGAACTATCCCAGCGACATGGTCTTGGATGGTTCGGGAAACATCTGGATCGCCGATACGGACAACTTCGTGGTACGCGAGGTGATCGCGGGGACCATCCAGACCAACATTGGAAATACCTTCCTGGCCTATTCCGGCGATGGCGGGTTGGCCGTCAATGCCGAACTGAGCGCTCCGGGCGGCGCGGTCGTTGACAACTCGGACGACATCTTCATCGCCGACACGGTCAACTCGGTCGTGCGCGAAGTTGTGGCGGCCGGTGGCAACATTCAAACCGTGGCGGGGAATGGCGTGGATTGTGCCGATCCCACCACCGCCTGCGGAGATGGCGCAGCGGCCACCAGCGCGCAACTCAACAATCCCAACGGCATCGCTTTGGACGCTTCTGGAAACATTTTCATCGCCGATACCTCTGACAATCGCATCCGCGTAGTGAATACGGGGACAATCGCGATTACGTTCTGGGGGGTCACGATCCAGCCGGATGATATCGCAACCGTGGCTGGCAACGGAACCGCCGGCTACTCCGGCGATAAAGGACCAGCTACGAGTGCGGAACTCAGCGGTCCTTACGGCGTCTTCGTGGACAGCGCGGAAAACATTTTCATTGCGGACACGGACAATTCCGTGATTCGCGAGGTAGCGGCGTCGAGCGGCACCATTACCACCGTGGCCGGCAACGGCACACAATGCACGCAATCGCCGTGTGGTGATGGTGGAGCCGCCACCAGCGCACAACTCGGCTTCCCCGCCGGCGTGTTCGTCGACGGTACGGAAAACATCTACATTGCGGATACCTTCGACAATCGCATCCGCGAAGTCACAGCCTCAAGCGGCATCATCACCACCGTGGCTGGGACGGGTATACGCGGCTACGCGGGCGACGGCGCCGCCGCCACCAGCGCTCTGCTGGATACTCCTTACGGCGTCTTCGTCGATAGCTCCGGTGACATTTTCATCGCGGATACGGACAATGCCGTGATCCGCGAGGTCGTGGCAGCCAGCGGAGAGATTCAAACGGTAGCCGGAAACAATACGCCGGGTTTCTCCGGCGACGGCGGCCAGTCCACCCTCGCCGAGCTTAACTCGCCGTTGGGTTTGTTCGGCGACTCTGCCGGCAACCTCTTTGTGGCGGACACTGACAATTCGCGCATCCGCGAACTGGCGCCAAGCATCTTTGTCAGCGTCACCCCGAATCCCGTCAATGTGGCGATCAACTCTCAGGAGCAGTTCACGGCGACGGTAACTGGCACCAGCAACACCTCGGTGACCTGGCAAGTGAATGGAGTGGTCGGCGGCACTTCGACCCTGGGAACGATCTCGACTACTGGGATCTTTCAGGCGCCGGCCACCATCCCGAATCCACCCACGGTCACGGTCACCGCGATTGCGAATGCTGATGGCACGACCTCGGGATCGGCCCAAGCGACGATTGTCGCGGTCGGCAAGGCAGTGGAAGTCACGGTGAGTTCCAACCCGGCCGTCACCGAGGTTTATACCAGCACCACGCAACAGTTCATCGCAACGGTCACCGGGACAAACAACACTGCGGTGACCTGGCAAGTGAATGGCGTGACGGGAGGCAACGCGACGGTTGGAACAATCTCCAGTGCGGGCCTCTATTCCGCACCAACCGCAGTACCGTCGCCGAATCCAAACCTCACCCTCAAGGCCATCTCACAGGCGGACTCGAGTGCCATCGGCACCGCGTCGTTCATGATCGTTACCGAGCCCTCCGCGGCCCAGCCTCCGCCTCAAGCCACGTCTCCTGGAGGAAAGGTGACGTATTCGCTGCTTTTGAATGAGAATACAGGCGATCCCAGGTACACCATCAACCTTGCCTGTTTGCAGAGTTCATTACCGCCCAGCGCTACCTGTAGTTTTTCGCCCTCCAAGATTGCGCCAGGGCCGCAAGCGGTCCCGTTTACGCTGACCATCACCGTGCCATCCGGCTCAGCGTTCCTGGAGAAGCCGAGTGGGATGCGACTGCAGATCTACTTCGCTTTCATGCCGCTGGCCGGTGTCTTGTTTGCCGGGGTCGGGTGCCGAAAGATGCGATACCGTTGGTTGGGGCTGGCATTGCTGTGCATTCTCCTGATTCTGCTGAATGCTTGCGGCGGAGGAGGGTCGAACGCCCCCACCAATCCAGAGCTTGGGACCTACAACGTCCAGGTTCAAGGAACCACCTCGGCACAGCCCAACCCGGTGACGATCACCATCGTAGGTTTGAGCGTGCAATGACCGGAATAGGGGCCGGAATGAGATCTCCGGCCCTGAATCCGCTCCCGGCTCGCCGCCCTATTTCCTTGCTCTTCCCGGTCCAGGTGACCGACGTAATCCTCCCCCCGCTCTAAGCACTGAGATTTCCACAACCGCGGGCCGATGATTTAAAGCAACGGCAATGTTGTCTCATCTGTACAAATGGCTTGCTCTGGCGATTCTCCTTTTCCCGTTCGTTCTGGCTACCGGTATTTCCGATGATTTTCGTGCCCCGAGCTATCACAGCAACGTCTCGGAAGTGCGGATTTCATTTTTCGCCACCGACGAACGTAACCGCTCGGTGGAAACGGTTCACAAAGAAGACTTCGCCGTTGTCGATAATGGGCTGGTAATCCGGAATTTCCGCGGTTTTTCCCGGTCCAACGAAACCGCCCTTGATGTCGTCGCCGTGGTGGATGCGAGTGAATCGGTGGCACCCCGCTTCCACGGGGGCATGCTGGATGTCCTGCAACTGGTTTCCCGGAACCATCCGGTTTCTGAGGATAGTATTTCCGTGCTGTCGTTCAGTGGAATCCAGCCTGCGGTCATTTGTTCGGGCAACTGCCATGGCCCCGCCGCGGAAAGCAGGCTGCTGGCCCTGCATGCCGAAGGAGCGACTCCGTTGTTCGACACCCTCGCATTCGGGGCTGATTTCATTTCGCATCGCCGCACCCCAAGCGTGAGACCCATTCTTATTCTATTTTCCGATGGCGAGGACACGATCAGCCGGGCTTCCGCTGCGGACGCTCTGCAAGCGGTGGTCACCAGCGATGCGCTCATCTATTCGGTCGATCTGGGCAACCCGGAGAATTCTTCCCAGGGGAGCAGCATTCTTCAACGATTGTCGGAGGCGACGGGCGGCCGGTATTTTCCTGCTCGAGAAGACGCTGCCAGTGTTTTGAAAGCTGTGATCGAGGATCTGCACGCCTCCTACGTGGTAACCTACCAGCTCCCGAACCGCTGGGTTGGCTTTCACTCCCTTCGCATTCTTCCTACCCACAATCTGAACTTGAGGTTTCATTGCCGGAATGGCTACTACTATGAAAACAGTATTCGCTAGTTGGAAACCCGTGAAGTGCGCGCTGTCCGTGGCCCTGGCGCTTTGCCTCCTGCCGGATTTTCTCACCGCACAACTGGGAATCTACCAGCACGGAACCGTGGTCAGAATGCGGATGAGCGATTGCATCCTCATGCACCGCGGATTCATCGCGGCCATGGGCGGTCCGCCGGTCCAGGCCACCGAGGACCTTTGTCCTGAGTACACCTTGGTTTCCGACAAGGTGGTGTTTGTCATTGTCGGAAAGTCGTCCAATCAGATGATTCCGCTCGCCGAGGTCATCGACTTCCGTTTCCACAATAACGAACTCGCGGTGCGCGTCGATGATGCCCGGCACGAAAGCAAGTTCAGCATCAAGGAAATGATTCTGCGGGCCCAATGGGAACTGGTGCAGAAGCACATCGAGGAACAGTTGAGTGCTCCGGCCCGCCCGGAGGTCGATAGCGCGATGGGGATGAGAAACCGGGAATAGCGGGCATGCCGGCCCACGCGCGGTGGGGAAGGCCGGTGCAAAGCAAACCGTAGCTTCAGGCGGCAGCCGTTGGCCTGGGGCGCTGCATCGTTTCTAATCTTGCTTTCGCCTCGTGATATTCCTCTTCCGTATTGACCGCCCAAACGTTGCTCTTGTCGGTCACGCCCGCAACGATGTTGTCCACGGCGGTCATGGCGGTGAGCATCGAATGGTCCTGGTTGTTGTACTTGTGCATGCCGTTGCGTCCAATCAGAAACAGGTTCTCGAAACCGTCCAGGTACTCGCGCAATTCCTGAAACCGGGTGTAGGCGCCGAAGTATGCGGGATAGGTCTTCGGCATGCGTGCCACGGTCCAGTCCAGCAAGTCGTCTTTGCTGATCATGCCGATCCGGTCGAGTTCTTCGGCGGCCAGCTTCGCCATCTCCTCATCGGGTCTGCGCCACAGATCGTCGTTTTCGTAACAGAAATATTCGGCTCCCAGCCATACGTTGGCCGGATCCGCCACCAGGTGCGGGCTCCAATTGTTGAAAAGCTGTAGCCGCCCCACCTGCACGCCGGGCTCCTGGATGTAAATCCAATTGTCACGAATCAGTTGCCCGAAGCGCTCTCCTGGGTCCTGTATCTTCAGCTTGTTCAGCAGCAGGCCGACCGTAATGAAGTCGCGATATTGCAGTCCTTCGGCAATCTCGCGCGCTGGAGCGGGCACCACATCGCCGAGCGCGCGCACCAGTTCCTGCACCGACGTGGTGGAGAAGAAATAGTCGCCAGTGAAACGGCGCGGGTCGCTCTGTGCCTCGACGCCGGTCACCGCGATCACCCGTCCGTCGCGGGTTTCCACGCCATTAACTTCAACCCCGGTGACGATCTCGCCGCCCCCCTCTGTCACTTTTCGGGCCACCTCCTCCCACATCTGGCCCGGCCCGAACTTGGGATACAGGAACTGCTCAATCAGCGAGGTCTCAACGCCCTTCTGCGCGATATCAGCGGTATCACCCCTCACCGCCTGCCGGACAAAGTGAACGATGGCCTTGCGAATGGAGAGCCCTTTGATTCTCTGTGCCCCCCACTCCGCGCTGATGCGGTTGCACGGCACACCCCATACTTTTTCGGTGTACGACTTGAAAAATGTCAGATAAAGCTCCCGGCCGAACCGATTGATGAAAAACTCCTCCAGGTTTGTGACTGGCCGGATGGGCGCTACCGTGCTTCGCGCGTAACTCAAGGCGATGCGCGCCGTGCGTTGTGCGCCCAGTTTGCGCAGCGTATCGGCACTCAATTGAATCGGGTAATTGAAAAACTTGCGCAGAAAGTAGACGCGCGATTTGCGCGAGCGCAGCAGCATCCGCAGGTCAACCCGCTCGGCTTCATCATCTTTCGCCAGCGGCAGGTGGGCCAGCCACCAGTTCATCACCCGGTCGCTTTTGGAAAAAAACCGATGTCCACCCAGGTCCATGCGATTGCCCTTGTACTGGATGGTGCGAGAGATGCCGCCCATGTAGGTGCTGCGCTCCAGCACCACCGGGCGAATTCCAGCTCGTGTGAGCAACTCATATGCAGCAGTCAGGCCGGCTGGCCCCGCTCCGATGATGACGGCGGTACGGTCGGACATGGTCCTTACGAGTTTACAATTTTCGGGCTATGGGCTGATCGGCAAGAGCGGCCTTGGATCTGGTGAAAGGGTGGCGCGGCATCCTCGCCCGCGTCGCTTCTTAAGTCCGCCCCCCCGCACCCAGACCGCAGATTCAGAAGGTGCAACGAGAAAGGCGCAACGAGAGTTGCCTGCTAACGCTTTCCTTTCACCCCAAAGATCGCAAGTTTCTTGTAAGTGGCAACAAACACATGGCCATTGGCAACGACGGGTACCAGGTTGGAGTTGCCGCCAGTATTGGGCCAGGAACCAGCCTGACCACGAAAGAGCCTTTTCAGATTGCTGCCGCCCGCCTCCGGATTGAAGGCATAAAGGTAAATCAGCGGCGGCTTGGTGTAGGGACGCGACAGGGCCCAAATGATGGGGCGCTTGGTTCCGTCGGAAGAGACGCTGGTGAAAAATCCAGGATCCTGTCCGGTAGTGATGGCTGCTTGGGAGATCTTGGTCAGCGCCACCTTCGGGCTAATCCGGAGCTTCCAAACACCCACCGTGCTTCGGCCACTCGATACCACACGGGCAGCCAAGTCTGGCCCCTGGAAGTAGGACTGTCCGCACCAGCATCCGCCAATATAATACGTACCCAGCACATTGTTGCCGCTGGGAGAGTACCCGCCCAGGTTGTCGCGATTCATCAGGAACATGTTTCCTTCCTTACCCGCGGCCACGACCAAGTGGGGAATCGATCCTTGCTGCGGGGGCAGCAGCATCGCCCCTCCCGAGCCGAAATCAACGTCTCCCTGATCGAGAGAACTCCAATCGTCAGGCGTAAAAAGATCCAGCACTTGAGTCAAGTCGGAGGAAACTTCGACCACGCTTTCCTGAATATTGGTCACGCCATCGTAGGTAGTCCCGGAGTAGTCCGAGTTGCCCGTAACAAAGAACAAATCGCCCGCCTCATCCGCGGCAATGCCGTAGCCGGACATCCAGATGGAGGAAAGAAAGAAGTCATCCGGTGAGCTCGCCTGAGTGTCGAAGACTTCGTTACCGGACAGCGGTTGGAGAGAACCCGCTTCCCAGCCCAGAAGCCAGCCGCGGGAGAGGTTCGCCGCGAAGTCACAAAAGCTGCCAAAACCGGCGTAGACGTTGCCGTTGGCGAGCAACAGTCCCGGACGCTGCCGCTGCGCCCGGCAACCATCTCCTAAATTATTGATCGAAAAGAACTTATCAGGAGTGGCCATCACGTCTTTGGGGCCGGAAGGAACCGGTGTCGGGCAGCTTTGGCGTTCGCGTCGACGGACATCCCGATCCCTACTTGCGTGGTTTCCCCACCCGCGTGGCGGTCTCGAACATCTTGGCGACCGTGTCGAAATCCCTCGGCTTCACCTTCCCCGGAGAAATCCGCGTATTTGTAAGGTCTTCCAGCATCAGCATCACCTCGCCCAGCGCCATGGAGTCCACCAGTCCGGACGACACCAGCGGCGTGTTCTCATCAATCACCAGAGCCGGCTTTCGAATTCGCCGAAGGATATATTCGATCATCTGCTTTGCCTCGTCCGTCATTTCAATTTTCTCCCCTTAAGTGACCTGCTCGGCGTCTCAGTAGCGGTTTTGCGGCGCTTCTATCCGACGTTCAGTTCCGGATGTTCTTTCCGCAACTTCTCGAAAGTGGCGGATCGCGCTGGTTTTCCGGCGGTGCTCTTCACAATCCATCTTGGCGGCTTCAGAAAAACGGTTCCAACCGTCACTCCCAGACCGGCGGTGACCTGGCCACGAATTTCCCGCTCGACCTCGACGGTGTTGGCGAGCAGGTTTTCGCTTTCCACCTCGGCTACGATGACGATTTCTTCCGTTCCCAGGTCCGGATTGTACACACCCATCGCGATGACCCGGCCATCGTGGACGGCGCGGTGGCGGGCGGCGATTTCTTCGATATCCTGCGGGTAGATATTTTCGCCGCCCACAATGATGAGGTCCTTCTTCCGTCCCACCACATAGAGTTCCCCACCTGCGCAGAACCCGAGATCTCCGGTGTAGTACCAGCCATCGATGATCGCTCTGGCCGTGAGGTCGGTGCGGTTGTAATAGCCGTCAAACCAGCAATCGCTCTTAATGAGAATTTCGCCTGCATGGTTTTCCCCGAGCGCAGCGCCCGAATCTGACACGATGCGGATCTCGTGATTGGGCAGCAGACGACCCGACGACGTAAACGAAACCGAACCCACGCTCCCTTCCGCCACCGCTACCACGCGATGCGAGTTCCGGAATTGTTTGCCGTCGGCCCAAATGCGCGCGGGGCCGGACGAGCGCTCGATGTCCGACTGCGTCACGGCAAAGACGTTTTCGGCCATGGCGTAGGAACTTTGCAGAGTGCCGGCCTTCAGTCCATTGGCGGCGAATGCGTTCTGGAATTCCTGCATGCTGCTGGTCCGTACCGGCTCGGAACAATTGATCAGCGCACGTACCGAAGACAGATCATACTGCGCGCGCCGATTCGGCCGGGTGCGGCGGGGAACGAACTGAAAAGCAAAGTTAGGCAGCCACGCCAGCGTGCACTTATGCTCGCTGATGACCTGGAGCATGGTTTCAGGATGCATCACCCAGTCGAGCGGCGACTGCATCACCAGTGGCACGTGGCAGGTCATGGGAAGCATGAAGCAGGCGATCAGGCCCATGTCATGATAAAGAGGCAGCCAGCTGTAAATCCGGTCGGTCGCGCTGTCAATCTTCAGCGCTTGCGAAAGGTGTGCCAGCTGGCGCAATACGGCAGCATGGGTCAACGCCACACCCTTCTGCAGTCCAGTCGTGCCCGCGGAATGCTGGATGAAGGCGAGGCCATCGGTTTGACCGGGCAAACGAGGGCGTTCTTCCTCCCGCCCGAAGCCGCTGCCGCTGCCAACTCGAAGCAGCGTCGTCTCCGGGCCCAGCGACACGTGCCCCAGCATTTCATCGGGAAACTCTTCGTCAATGACGACAATCCTGGCGTTCAGGTTGGCCGTCACTCCCGCCACTCCGGAGCGGTACTTGGACGGTTCGACCTTGTCATTCGGGTAGGCGATAAATGCCGGTACCGCGCCCATCATCATCGCTCCAGCGAAGACGGTCATCGCCGGAATGCCCTGCGGCATGATGATGACCGCCCGATCGCCACTGGTCACCCCGTTGGCCTGGAGCCCTCCGGCCTGAAGACGGGCGCGACGGCGGAACTCGGCAAATGTGACCGTCTCTTGTTCGTCTTCGTTGACCCACGCGGTGACGAACGGACGCCCGCCGGGAGCCGCCTCCAGCGCTTCGATGAGATTGCGGTATCGGACCACACAGTAGTGTAGCGGATGAGAAGTGCGGCGGGATCAAATCAGTGTCCTTAGATAGTGGGCTACTTTGAATTTCGAGAACCACTGCCACATGGTTGCGATCTATCATGCGTGTTAGAATTTGTGCCGGCTGCACCAGACCTTGCGAGTAGCGACAGCGATGGCGTTTAGAGGAATTGGTGGGATTATTGGAGCAGAAAGCTGCGGGGGGCGCCGCGTGATTAGACGGCATAAATGGAGCATCCTGTCACTAGCGATAACGGTAGGAATGTGGGCCGCGCTTGGCAGCTATACTCAGTACCAATACAGGGTTCATCATGTCACAGATTTCACGGGCGGCGTGGGGCCGGCATTAGGCGGCTGCTCAGTGATTGCATCGGTCGCTACCGGCATCGTCGCAGCGATTAAGGAAAAGGGCTCACCAATTTCACTCGTTGCGATAGCTCTTGGAGCCTTCAGCATTGTCTTTTATACCGTCTAAGAGATTCAAAACAGCCCACTACCGCGTTCTTGTAATGGCCTGCGCTCCCCATTATTCTTGGTTTGCCGGCCTCGATTAGAATTCACCGCAAGC
Organism: uncultured Acidobacteriota bacterium; assembly: GCA_963715675.1. GTDB lineage: Bacteria > Acidobacteriota > Terriglobia > Terriglobales > Acidobacteriaceae > DASVWZ01. The sequence goes on along the minus strand of OY970265.1, from coordinate 2,965,517 downwards.
CGTCGAATCGCCGGCGTTCAACTCGATCGCAAACGCACACGGAGGAAGTTTGTTTCGAATCGTCGCGTACGTTCTGGCGTTCCTGCTGTGCGCCGTGATCCTGGCGAAAGTCCGCTCGCGGCCCATCCGGCAGGCTACACTCCTAGTCGCAAGCTACGCGCTCTATCTGACGTGGGGAATCTGGTTCGCCGCCGTTCTCCTGGCCTCCACCGTGATGAACTATCTCGTAGGAGAATGGCTGCGCCGCGATCGCTCCGGCGTAATTCTATCCATCGGAATTCTTCTGAATCTTGTGCTGCTGAGCACTTTCAAGTACCTGCCGGAAGCCGTGGTCCATCTCCCTTTCACCTCGTTGCAGCGCTTCGCGCACCTCGCGTTGCCCTTGGGCATCTCGTTCTGGACTTTCCAGGCGTTGAGCTACCTCTTTGACGTTTATCAGGACGACGACGTCAATCCGTCGTTCTTCGAATTCGCCCTCTATATGGTTTTCTTCCCGGTTACCATCTCCGGGCCCGTTTGCCGCATGTCCGAAATGCTTCCGCAATTCCGTTCCGAGAGCGCCACGCGCTGGGATGACATCGCACATGGATGCCGGCGCATCGCCACCGGCGTGCTCATGATGCGACTGGCCAAATTGTTGGGACAGGGGATTCTGGGCGGCGACGGTATCACTTCCGGCTTCGATCGCGTTGCCAACTGGAGCGGCCCGGACGCCTGGTGCCTTGCATTCGGCTACGGCCTGCAGCTCTTCTTCGACTTTGCCGGGTACTCGCACATCGCCATTGGTGCAGCCCAGGCGCTCGGCTTCACCATCCCCGAAAATTTCGCCCGGCCATTTGAATCGACCAGCCCGTCGATCTTCTGGACCCGCTGGCACATGTCGCTATCGTTCTGGATTCGTGACTACGTATTCTTCCCGCTGATGCGCCTGCGCCGGGAAGCGTGGTGGCGAAATCTCAGTTTGCTGGTTGCCATGGTTCTGTTCGGATTGTGGCACAAGGCAAGCGCACTTTTTCTCCTGTGGGGCGCCTATCACGGAGTGCTTCTCCTCTTGCACCGGCAAGTGGAGGGGTTCGAGCGCAGGTTCGACTGGACGCCTCCCAGAATCCCATGGAATGTCCTTTCATGGGTTTCCACGATCAGTCTAGTGAATCTGGGATGGATTTTCTTTCGCGCCAACTCCTTGCACCAGGCGCGTCAAATGCTGGCGGCGCTTCTGTCGCCGGCGACCTATCGGGTCCACCTATTGACCGGAAGTCTCTACTGGCTGGTTCTCGCGCTGGCCCTGGCCTACACGATTGTGCTGTTGGTCAGCGACAAGCTCAGCCGGTTCGCGACCGACCAAGCGGACGCTCAAGCCGAGCCCGCAGGCTCGCCCACCGGGACGATGGCGCTACTGGCTCGTTGGCGCTGGTACTGGCTTCCGCCCCTGTATGCGCTGGCCCTGCTTTTCGTCTTGATCATCACCCTCTCGCGTGGCACCACCGCCGCGCAGATGATGTACAGCAATTTCTGAATCTCAGCTCTTGGCTGTGATGAGCATCTCGCGCATGCGCCGTCCGGTGCGGCCCAACCTGGCGGAAGCCGTGCCATCAGAAGCCCCTAACCGAACGCGTTGAAGGGCTCAATGCCTACAGCGTTTGCAGAAAATTGATCAGATCCTGCATCTGCTGCGAGGTGAGGTTCATCTGGAAGCGCTGGTTGTAGAACTTCACTACCTGCGACAGATTGGCGGCGGCGCCATTGTGAAAGTACGGAGCGCGTGCGGCGAGTCCGCGCAGAATAAGGCCCTTCCCCCGCCCGATATCGCTACACTGCCCCGTAAGCAGGGCCTTCCCCGGGTCCGTTGTATAGAATGTCTGCCCCGCAAGAGGTCCCTGGTTGCAGACCAACTGGAACACGGGCATCGTTGCCGGAGCCAACTGCTTCAACCCGGCGATAATGTTGGGATCGGTTTCGTATGCCAGCGATCGGCCGTTACCGATATCCAGCGGTAGCGGGAACGAGTGATCGCCCACGTTTGGTGCATCATGGCAGGTCGTGCAGGTACCCCCAATCGGCTGCCCGCCGGTGGTCAGACCGGGCACGTTGCTGATGGTTAGGGGTTGCGTGTTGAAAATCTGTTCGCCACGAGCGATTGACGCCTGCTGGCGGTTTCGCGAGTTCTGCCACGAGCCGTAGATCGTGAACACATTTGGATCGAACTGTTTACCCTGCGGGTCGCCACCGAGCGAATCATTGATTCCCGGGTAATACTGTTGTGACGGCAAGTATTGCGGGCCGCCATAGGAACCTTGCTGCCCATACAGACGTCCCGCATAAAAATCAGCCATCTGCGCCGAGTTGAGTTCCGTCTCGAGGCCGACAATATCAGCGAGCTGAGCTTGCGTTGGGGCCTGAGTGGCCTGTGCGTGACCAAGCGTGGCGTCAATCGCCTGCTGGGTTAAGTCGGCGTTCAGGTTTGCCTGGAAGGTCTGTTCATTGTTGAGCGGATTAAAGAACGACTCCCGGCCGTCAAACATCACCGCGCTCAGGAACCCGAGATTGGTTGCAGGAAGTGGCCGGCGGTAGGTGGAAACCGTCGTCTGTCCTTGCGAGTTCGTGGTCAGCGCGCAGCCGTAGGGGTCCTGCACCGCCGTAATCGTGTACTGCGGGGAATTTGTGCTGAACTGATTCGGCGGCAGTTGAATGCCAATGCGAATCAGTCCGAAGTTCACGACCAGGCTGTTGTCGACCGGACCAGTGGGACAGGTCGAACCATCTACCTGCGCGAACAGCGGATCTTTCCCCTGCGACAGGAAATAGCGGATCTGGGCGTCTACCGCGCTTAATCCAAAGCCATCGCTTGGGGCATGACAAGTGCCACAGGTGCGCCCGTTTGTCCCGAGGCTCTGGAAAAAGGCGCTGCTTAGATCGATGGAGCCCGTCGTGCTGTTCGTGGCGGAAAAGCCGGTAAAGTCGAGGAACGGGAAAAGATTCTGAAGGTAGATGTCGGCGATCGCAGCACCGCTGGTAAGGATTCCCACAGCGACAACCCAGCGCAGGATTCGTTTGCGGGACCGGTTGGGCGAAAACCACATGCTTTTGCGCGACATAGGAATCTCCTTCGAGGAAATTTGTTTGTTAGGGAGCCCGGGTGGAAGCAAAGAGCTTTGTGGCTCGTAGACCCTTACCGTTGCCCGGAATTAGCGGCCGCCTGGGAACAATCGTGGTAAAATTCTTACGCCATTTGGCCATCCCTCGCGGCCAAACCTACTTCGCATGTCCCTGGAATGTCCTAAAATCGGCTCTCAAAAGTCCTCAAACTTTCTAAAAACCGGGCCATGTCCAGTCTGATCAGCCACTTGTACGAGTTCGACCAATTCCGTCTCGACCCGCAAATCCGGGTGTTGAGAAGGGGTGGGACAACTGTGCCACTAACCCCGAAGGCCTTCGATGTACTGCTCTTGCTGATACAAAACGCCGGAAGGATTGTGACCAAAGACGAACTGATGAAAACGGTCTGGCAGGACAGTTTCGTGGAAGAGTCAAACCTGACGCAGACCATTTTTATGGTGCGGAAAGCGTTGGATGAGACGGCCGATCGGCGCTACATCCTCACCGTGCAAGGCCAGGGTTACCGGTTTCTGGTCCCAGTCAAAGAAACGGCGAGTAACGCGCTAGAGATAAAAGCGCCTGTGCCTCCTCCTGAGGTAGTCAAAATCCCAGAACTTCGATCGCAATCGCAGCTGCCAAGGTTAAGCGGTTGGAGATCGGCGGTCATCGCCTTCGCGGCAGTCGGGCTAGTCCTGGTAGCGGCCTCTACGATTTGGCTTTGGTGTTCGCGGCGCGGCCCTGCCGAACCGCCTGGCAGGACCATGCTGGCAGTCCTGCCCTTTGAGAATTTCACTGGCGATCCGGGCCAGGAATATTTCAGCGATGGGCTGACCGAGGAGATGATCAGCCAGCTCGGGGACTTCGATCCCGCTCACCTTGGTGTCATTGCCCGAACTTCGGTGATGCACTACAAGCAATCCCAGGAATCAATTCTCCAGATCGGAAAAGATTTGGGGGTGCAGTATGTGATCGAGGGCAGTGTGCGGCGCGAATCAGAGCGGGTTCGGATTACGGCGCAGCTGATCCAGGTGAGGGACCAGAGCCACCTGTGGGCGCGGGAATACGATCGCGATCTGGGCCACCTGTTGGAGTTGCAAGCGGAGATTGCTCGCGAAGTTGCCAGTGAAATCGAGTTCAGCCTGAGCGGGCGTCGGCCGATCGAGGCGGCGCAGAAGGCCGCTTCCTCTGCACCGGGGGCCAACTCATATGAAGCGTATGACCTGTATCTGAAGGGCCGGTATTTCTGGAACAAGAGGACGGCGGAGGGATTTCAACAAGCAGCCGATTACTTTCAGCAGGCGATTGATAAGGATCCGAATTACGGACGCGCCTACGCCGGGCTGGCGGACACTTTCAGCTTGATGAGCACATGGTACATGGGCCCGCAAAGCGAGCTCATGCCGAAGGCGCGGGCTGCGGCGTTGCGGGCGCTGGAACTCGATGAGAGTCTCGCCGAAGCGCACACCTCGCTCGCCTTGATCAAAGAGAACTACGATTACGACTGGCCGGGGTCGGAGAAAGAATTCCGGCGGGCGATTCAACTCAATCCGCAATATGCGACCGCGCACCAGTGGTATGCCGAGTTTCTTTCGTGGCAAGGTCGATTCGGGGAGGCGTTTGCCGAGAGCGAGCGGGCCCGGCAACTGGATCCGTTATCGCTCATTATTGCCAGTGATCACGCAGCGATCTTGTATGACTCCCGCCAATATGACGCTGCGGTGAAGCAATGCCGCTCCGTGCTCGAACTGGATCCCAATTATGATCATGCGCGCAGCTTGATGATTCCTTCCTATCTGCAACTGGGCAGATATGACGAGGCGGTCGACGGGATCAATCGTTGGGTAGCCAGCGACGAAGCGCCCTGGATGTGGGCGTGGAAGGCGGCCGTCTATGGCCGTTCGGGCCATGCGGAGGAGGCGCGCCGGGCGTTGGCGAAACTTGAGCAGATTTCTCACTCGCGGGTAGATCGAACCATGACGTTGTTGATCGCTTATTCGGGCACAGGCCAGAAAGAGCGGGTGCTCGAACTGCTGCAGAACGCGTACTCCGAGCACTCGAATGCGGTGTTGCAAATCAAAGTAGACCCGATGTATGACCCGTTTCGCAGCGATCCGAGTTTCGTGGATCTGCTGCGGCGCGTTGGATTGGAATAGAACGTTGTCCAACGTGTGACTCCGGGGTGCGCCGGTGGGCACAGTTTCCTGATGCGTTCCAGGGTCTGGGCCGAACACGGGAACCGCGTGGTTGCACGGTTCCCGCGAACCGTCGAGGGAGCTGCTATTTCTTTAAATTCCGCATGGGCAGGGGCACCGATTTGCCCAATCCGGCCTTCACCAACTGCTGGTGAGCCGCTACGATATCTGCATGGACGGGGGTGACGTCTTCCATGCGGACGTTTTCATAGCCCAGGCGGCGGCCGACGATGCGGTAGTCGAAGCCGATGTGGGAGTGCCCGGCGTGCTGCTCGCGCACTTCAAAACCCCCCGCCGTTTTGTTGACGACGTAGAGGCCCTCGGATTCACCGTTGGGGGTGATGAACACGTGATATTCCGTTTTCGTGTTCACGGTTTGCGCAAATTTGGGGTCGAGGTGGACTATGGCCGCTCCGTTGGCCAACCTGCCCGAGCCGAAGTCTTCGAACCAATTCCCGGGCGACTCCACGGAGTAGAGCTTTACCCAGTGATTGTCCGGCAGACTGACAGCGGCTCCTGCGGAGCCGGTGCAAGAAAGATCCCCGCTGGTATCGATTTTGCAGTTGCCTTGTTTGCCTTCCGCCTCAAACGCCAACCCCGTGTTTAAGTTCACGAATACGCCAGCGGGTTCGACCGTGCTGTTATTTTCGCCGACCACACCGGCTCCTGCGTCCGCCGTCCCCCATACGCCGACAGGGATGACTCCGCTCATGTCCTGGGCGTCGCCGACAACCCCGAATGGTTCAAGTCCGGCAAGCGCTTTGTAGGTGTTGCTGAAATTGACGCCGAAACCAAGAACTCCCGCTCCAAACTGGCTATAGCTTTGTCCCGACACTCCGTAGGACAAGTTACCGGAGTTGTGGTTGATGCCTGCGGTGGCGGAGAAGCCGGAACCATTGTTGATGCCTACGATTGCATTTTCGGAGGCAGTGCTGTTTCCAAAAATGCCCTGAAGACCGGACATGGAGCCGGTGGCAGTGATGTTCTGAGCTGTGCTGATACTGCCACTGGCCCCGATGGTGCCGTTAATGGCGGCCGATGCAGCGTCCAGCGTCCCCGAAAAATTCCCATCACCTCGGACGTCCAGCGTGGATCCAGGTGCATTGGTTCCGATTCCGATCTCCCCCGATGTGCTCTGGAAGACATTCGAATTTCCGAGCTTGGTCTTGCCGGTCCACATGGGAATGAAGTTTTTTGTGCCCGATCCGGTGACGTTGGTAGCTGGATTCGCGCCCCCCGAGTTCGCGGACGGCGCGGTGAGAAACGCAGAGGCAGGTTTGCCGCCAAGCGTCTCTGCATCCAAGGCCTTCAGAGCATACGGTACGCTCAACAACAAGACTCGCGGCCGTTCCTCTTGTCCCGGCGCACGCACTCCCAGCCAGCGCGCTTCGCCTGAGGCAAACAGATCCGCAGGTAAGCCATGCCCCGACGCCGAGCCCAGCTTGACGCTGAAGTGGCCGCGGCTGTCGGGCTGCAGGTTCTGGGTTTCCATCCACAGAGGCGCGCCGCCTTCGGAGTCTTTGTAGAGAGAAAAGGTCACGCCACTGATTGCAGTAAGCGGTTTGCCACTGGCGTCGGTGAGGGTGCCGCTGTAGTTCACAACGTTGGGTACCACGGAACTGACCGCCGCACTTTGGGCATAAGTGAAGGTCGAGGCCGCCATCAGGGCAACCAGTAAGCCGCCGGCGATCCGGCAACTGAGTTTCACTGCGAATGTCGTTTTGTAAGTCATGGGGATTCTCCAGTCCTGAATTGAGTTTTTCGGTGCTGATTTCCTAAGTGCTTTCTAGAACGGTGTCGCGCTGGCGGTGGCGCATCCTTGGCGATAGACATTGCCGTTAGTGTCGGCAAATGCTACGGACGCGGTGCTGCTCCACTGCCCGGATTGGTCGTGGAACGTGATGCTCTGGGAAATGGTTTGCTGACCCGATTCAAATCCCGGATCGTGCGTTTTTTGATTTGGTGGGGTGGTGTACTTAATGAGAGCTACGCTCTTGGCCGTGTACATGGACTGGCCACTGCTGCTCCACATTCCCTCACCGCTCCCCCTTTGTCCGTGGCCGAAGGCAGGGTTCTCGGTGTCTTCGTTCATGGTGCCGCCCTGAGCGAACGTCAGCAGCGACGTAAAAGAAGGCCCCAGTGGAGCGCCACTGTGGCAGTCCACCTGCGTGACTTGGACCTGCCAGGTTCCCACGAGTTTGGTTTTGGCTTCTGTGTGTGCTGCCGACTGGCCAAATGCCGGCAGGGCCATAACCGCTGCTGCCAGCAACCAGCTTGCTTTCCAAATGGTGAATCGCATATCTTCCTCTCCTCGATTCTTGAATTGTGGCCTGATGTCCTTACCCGGCCACGTGCGCTATCCTGTTCCCGTGGCTACATAAAAGTCCTTAGAATCCTCGTGAAATGTTCTGAAAAGATATGAAGACCGAGCCCAGGCCATGAGAGACCCATCTCCAGCCTTCTATGAATTCGAGGATTTCCGGGTGGAAGTGAGTAAGCGCCTGCTTTTCCGCCAAGGGCAACCCGTGCGGCTGACGCCCAGGGTCTTTGACACGCTGCTCGTCCTGGTCGAGCGCAAAGGAGAGATCATCTCCAAGGATGACCTGATGCGCGCGGTGTGGCCTGACACCGCGGTCGAGGAGAATAACCTCAATCAGAACATCTCGGCCTTGCGCCGCGCCTTAGGCGAGAACCGGGGAGAGAACCGCTATATCCTTACCGTGCCCGGCCAGGGCTATCGTTTCATTCCTCCGGTCGAGGTTTCCGGGGAAACTCAACTCGCCGCCGAGCGTTTAACCATCGCCGTTTTGCCCTTTGCCAATCTGAGTTCCGATCCAGACAGCGAATTCTTTGCAGACGGAATTACCGAAGAAATCATCAATGCACTCGTCCAGATCAGGAATCTCCGGGTCGTCGCACGGACTTCCGCGTTCTCCTTCAAAGGCAAGCAGGTGGATCTGCGGGCCGTGGGCGCAACCCTGAACGCCGGAACCGTATTAGAGGGCAGCGTGCGCAAGGCGGGGGGCCGCGTTCGTATCGTCGCCCAGCTAATCAACGCCGCCGACGGATACCACATCTGGTCCGAGCGCTATGACCGGGAATTGCAGGATATTTTCGAAGTGCAGGATGAAATCGCAAGGACGATTGTGGAACGGTTACGAGTTACTCTTGGCCCGGAAAGAACGGAAGCTCTGGTGCGTTCCGAAACCAAAGATCTCGAGGCCTACCAGCTCTATCTCAAGGGCCGGTTCCACTGGAACAAACGCAGCGCCGATGGATTGCAGAAGGCCATTGAGTACTTCCAGCAGGCCATCGCAAAAGACCCCGGCTACGCGGTTGCCTACGCTGGCTTGGCCGACGCCTACAACATGATTTCGTTTCGGAATGTGCTGCCGCCCCACGCCGTCATGCCGAAGGCGAAGGTGGCGGCAAACAAGGCCTTGGAGCTCGACCCACACCGCGCCGAGCCACATGTTTCCCTGGCCTACGCCTCGTTCACGTACGACCGGGATTGGCCCGCCGCAGGCCGGCATTTCGAGCGAGCCAAGGCGCTGAATCCGGCCTATGTGATGGGGCACGCGTTCTGTCCGTTCTATCTGAGTTCGCGCGGTCGATCGGAGGAATCCATCTCGGTCGCGAAACGCGCTCTCGAACTGGATCCGGCTGCTGCAGCAGTGAGCCATGTCCTGTCGGTGCAGCTCTACCTGGCCAGATTTTTTGACCGGTCGCTGCGGCAGTGTAAGCAGACGCTGGAACTGGATCCGTACTACGAGCCCGCCTATGCAGTTCTGGGTCAGGTGTATACCGTGACCGGCAGATACGAAGAAGCGGTAGTCGAATTCGAAAAGAGTGTGGCAATCACCCAACGTTCTACCTGGGCGTTGGCCCTTCTCGGATATGCGCGTGCTCGAGCGGGAGCTCGAAGCCAAGCCATGGACATTATTGAGGAGCTCTCAAGAAGCAGCTTTGTGCCTGCCCTTTGTTTCGCCCTTGTCTATACGGGTCTGGAAGAAGCCGATCAGGCTTTCCCATGGTTAACCAAAGCCTGCGACGAGCGGCACAACCGGCTTGCCTACCTGAAGCTGGAAGCGCTGTGGGATCCGCTGCGCTCGGATTCTCGCTTCCCAGAACTGCTTGCCACGTTCGGGATCCCGGAATAGAGGCGCGTGCCGGATGTGCCACTTGCACGTATTTCGCCCCGCATCGAGCCTTTCCCCGCACTCAGCGTGTGTTTTGACCCTCTATCGGTCATATCCGCTCGCCTAAAGTCCTGCTGAAACACCTCTCTTTCAGACACTTAGTGAACCGCTGCCGTGGCATGACGATTGCTTTTCTACACTTCTCGGTGAGACGCATTGGCCCCATAATGAAGGCTTAAAGGTTTTGCCAAGAAGCGATCGACAGTGATGACCACACCTGCAGCCCCGCAAATCACGCAGGCAGTACCGGCGCTTCGCAGCCGTCGCTGGCGCCGCTGGCTGGCCATCCCAACGACCACCATTCTGGCCCCGGTGTTACTGCTCGTGGTCGCGGAGCTGGCGCTGCGCGTCTGCGGAGTTGGAACCCCAACCGGCGTCACCGTCCCCTGCACGGACCGTGGCCGTCCCGCTCATTGCGACAATCAATTTTTCGCCGCGTCCTTTTTCCCGCCGGGCATGTACCGGACTCCGCGGCCGTACACGATTCCCGCAGCCAAGCCACCCGGAACCTACCGGATCTTCATATTGGGCGAGTCGGTCGCATGGGGAGATCCCGATCCTACCTACGGATTTGGCCGATACCTGGAGGTGATGCTCCGGCAACGCTACCCTCAGGTGAAGGTCGAGGTCATCAATACCAGCATCACCGCGCTCAACTCACATGCGTTCCTGCCCATGGTCAAGGAACTGGCGCACTATCAGCCCGACCTTTTTGTGATTTACGCCGGCAACACCGAAGTGGTCGGGCCGTTTGGACCAGGGACGGTGTTAACCCCGTGGGACTTGAGCCTGCCCGCTATCCGCGCCAGAATTTTCCTCAGTTCCACCCGGCTGGGTCAGCTTGTCGGGAAGGTCACGGGCTCGAGCCAGAAAAACGCGCAAGAGTGGCGCGGCATGGAGATGTTTCTCGACCGGCAGGTCCGCGCCGATTCCCTACAGATGAAGCCGGTGTACCAGAACTTCGCAGCCAATTTGCGCGATATTGTCGCGGTCGCCCACCGCTCGGGGGCGCAGGTGCTGATCAGCACCGTAGCCACCAACTTGAAAGATTGTGCTCCTTTCGCTTCCCTGCACCGCGAAGGCATTCGCGAGGATGAGCTGCTTTCCTGGGAGGGATTGGTCCAGCGTGGCGCCGATCTCGAAAGCGCGGGATCGTACGCGGAAGCCCTGAAGGTGTACCTCTCGGCGGCAGAGATCGATCCTCAGTATGCCGAACTCCAGTTTCGCATTGCTCGTTGTCTGTGGGCTCTCGGTGATTTTGTGAGGGCCAAGGAGCGCTTCGTGCGCGCTCAGGATCTCGACACGCTTCGCTTTCGCGCGGATAGCAAATTGAATGAAGTGATTCGTGCTCAGGCCGGTCCAGGCGTCGGGGTAGTGGATGCGGCCGCGGTTCTTGCTGCTGAGAGTCCGCATGAAGTTCCGGGCAGCGAGCTCTTCTACGAGCACGTGCATATGAATCCGCGCGGGACCTACCTGCTGGCGCGTGCCTTATCCCGCCAGGTCGACAGCATGCTGCCGGCCGAATTACGGCGCGGCGCAGTGGGCGCTGATGTCCTCTCACAGGAGGACTGCGAGCGTCTGCTTGCCTTCACGCCGTATGATCGTTTACGGGTGGCTGGCTTGGCTCTCGCGAAGCTGGAGCGGGCTCCGTTTACCAACCAACTCAACCACTCCGAGGAAGTCCAACGGCTGAAAAGTGAGGCCGTAGGGTCAGCCGACTATGGTGAGACCGTCGCTGACTATCAGTGGGCCATCATGCAAAACCCGCAGGACCGACTGCTGCATCTCAATTACGGCTTCCTTTTGCATCGCTACGACCCACCCGCCGCCGACCAGGAACTGCGCGCAGCTTTGCCCTACGATCACGCTCCAGTCCTGTGCAACTGGCGCAAGTTTGACTGAGGCGACCTTTCATGGTGCCCTCCGATCGTGTGGTATGTTCATTGGTTTGAGGAAATCCAGACCATGAGCATTGTGCAGGAGTTTCGCGGACTCTTACAGCGGCGGCCGATTCAGATGCTCGTCCTGGCCGGCTTGCTGACCGCCGTTACGGCTCGGTCCCTGATATTGAAGTTCTGCGTTCTCGATCTCGACATCTGGTGGCATCTGAAGGTGGGTGACTGGATTGTCGAGCACCATGCCTTTCCTCACACCGGAATTCTCTCCCGAACCGCAGCCAACCGGCCCTGGGCCGCCTACAGCTGGGGCTATGAGGTGCTGCTCTCGCGTGCCTATGCGTGGTTCGGGCTGGTGGGCTTCGGGGTGTTCGGTGTATTGCTGAGCCTGGCCGTGGCCTACGCCGTCTACTGGATGGTGCGCAGGATCTCAGGAAAGTTCTGGGTGGGGTGCATTCTGGGCGCGGTAACCTGCTCGGCGTTCTTGTTCGGCCTGATGCCGCGGCCGGTGTTTCTGTCGATGATTCTGTTCGCGGTGACCCTCACCCTGCTTCTGGAGTCACAGCGCGACCGCTGCCCGCGGATTCTCTACTGGTTGCCGCTGGTGTTCCTGGTGTGGGCAAACTGCCATATTCAGTTTGTTTACGGCATCTTCGTGGTTGGACTGTTCACGGCAGTGCACGTGTTGCTGCAACTGCGAACGCGCGCCGGCGTCGCCCCGGATTTTGCTCAGCCCTCGGAACTGCCTGCCAGCAAACTACTCCTCGTCTTCGCGGGCTGCCTTGTGGCCACTTGTCTGGGGCCTTACACATATCACTTATATGGCGTGGTGTTTGCCTATGCGAGTTCGACGTTTCCTTATACTTACATTCGCGAATTCCGGGCTCTCACTTTTCGGGCCTTCAGCCACTATGTGGAGCTATTACTCGCTGGCGCCGCATTCTTCGCTCTGGGACGGCAAAAGCGCGTCGATCTTTTCAAGCTGGCCCTGCTGGCGGCTGCCTGCGTCATCTCCTTTCGCACCATGCGCGATTCGTGGTTCGTCTGCATTACGGCGGCGGCCTGCATTGCGGATTCTTTGGGTGAACAAGGGGAACGCGAACCCGGCGAGACTCTTCCCGAAAGGGCGGGGCTGGCGGCTGCGCTGGGGGTGCTCCTGTTTCTGATCGCCCGCAACACCGGTTTCGACACCCGCGGTCTGGACGATGCCATGAGCAGCTGGTTTCCGGTGAAGGCCGTCAACTTTCTTCGCCAGAATCCCCCGCCCGGTCCGCTTTACAACACCTTCGACTGGGGCGGATTTCTCACCTGGTACATGCCCGACTATCCGGTGGCAATCGATGGCCGCACCGATCTTTACGGGGATGAGCTGGACATGCGCTTCTTCAATACAGCCAACGGCGACCAGTCCTACATCAACGACCCTTATCTGAACGAGGCGGGAGTGGTCCTTCTGCAGAGGAAAGAAGCGCTGTCCACCGTCTTGAGCGGAGATCCACGCTTTCAGAAGATTTACGAAGACCGTCTGGCGGTAGTGTTCGTGCGGCGTTAGTCTTGTCCCGCGACCGGCCGGAATTCGACCACCACAATTTCGTTGAAGTCTCCAATGACTCGAGCCGTAAACGCGCCGCGCGAATAGCCGACGAGCCAGTCCAGAGTCGCGTGGGAAGTGGGACCGACGACCGCAAGGAACCGCTGGTTCCGCTGCGTGGCAGCCAGGACGGATTGGCTGCCGATCCGCATTGTCTCTTCGTTGAGATCCATTGGAAGGAGAACCACCGGCGCATGAATGGGGTAATAGCTCACTTGCGAAACCAGTGCATTTTCGCTGCTGCGATCGGCCGGCATAGGCTCGTAGTCCGACTCGATGAACGCGCTGCAAACCAGGACGGGAACGTTGTCGCTGGCAAGGCTCGCATTCACCAACTCGTGAGCTTGTTTGAAGTTTATGTCGTGCTTACGGGCATTCGGCGAACTGAAGCATTCAAACACCGTGACTCCCACCAGGCCCACGCAGAAGATCTGCCTCAGCCAGCGGGAATCGATGCGGCTCGTCAGCAGTCCCCAGGTCAGCGCGCTGCCGGGCGCTACGACCGTGAAATATCGCGGGATGACCAGGTGCAACGGACTACCGACGCTAAGGCTAAAGAGGATGCCGGCCGGAACCAAGGCCAAAAGTAGGCAGAGCAGTCCCCCCGGAAAGCAGTCGCGTCCGGGCAGCCTTATCTTCCGAACCCAGGCAGCGACAAATACTGTTGCCCCAAAGCCAATCAGAGTTTGCAATGGAGCCAGTGTATTGAGCGCGATCCACACCGGGGGCAATTCCTGGACTGCATGCGTTTCTCTCGTCTGGTAAAGAACCGCCACCCGGTAAATCAGCGGCAGGGCGAGCAGCGTAAACGAAGTCAACACCGCCGCCAGTTGCCGCGCATCTGCCCTCATCGAGCGGCCTCGCACCGCCAGATAGTAAATCGCAAACGCCGGCAGGATCGCCCCAAACAGGTAATGAAAGTAGAGAATCCCCGCCGCCGCAGCGCCGAACAGGATCGCCGGGCGCATCTGGTGTTGCTTCATCCACCGGACAAAAGTAAAAATCGCCACGTTAGCAGCCAGCAAGGCGAACGCATACGGGCGCGCATCGGTGGCGGCAAACACCACGTTGGGTTCCAGGCAAAAAAAGACGCAAGCGAGAAACCCAATCTCCGGATCGAAAAGCTCGCGGGCGCTCCGAAACAGAAAGTAGACCGCGCCCAGCATGGCAAACGTGGACGGAATCTTGAGTGCGATTTCCTGGCTGCCCAGAATCGACTTGGCAACCCATAGGGTATAAAGGTAGCCGATCGAGGAAGGCATCATCGCCGAACGGCTCCAGACTTTCCAGAATCCGCCGCTGACCTGCCAGTAGGCAAGGGTCTCGTCCAGCCAGAGCGGAGCCCGCAACGCCAGGAACCAGATCGACAAAGAAGCCAGCAAAGCCGCGGGATAGATCAGTTTGGAGACAATGGCGGCAGGTTTTTCGATGCCCGTCTCCACCGCGGTTGCCGTTGCCATTCTCGCCCCCTCACTTCTTTCCGGGATGTCCCCCAGTCGGGCGCGAACTGAGGGCCGTGACCGTGCCGTTGGGGTTGTGCGCGGCCTCGTGGCACGCCAGGATGCAAGTATTGGTTGCGTGCCTGTAGGAGATCGGTGCCGCTCCATTCTGGGCAACCACGTTGACATCAAAATTCACTAGCCGCTCGCCACTGATGTTGGGGTTGGTGCCTCCCATGCCGTGAGCGGTATGACACGTGGAGCATGTCACGCCGGCGTTGATATGGCTTTTGTGCTGGCTGAAGCTGGCGTTGCTCATGATATTGCTCAGATCGTGGCACTTGCCGCACATGGCGTAAGGCCCGTTCACGCTGAGGTCGGGGTTGGGGAATAGATTCGTGATCCGTTGGCCCGGAACTGCCGTTTGGCTGAGTTCATACCGGCGTTCCAGAATGTGGATCCACTTGGAGCCGTGCGGGCCGTTCGGCCCCGTGCCTCCGAACTCGCGATTGTCGTCGCTGTTGTGGCAATCCGTGCAGAAAATCTGGCTGCCCATGGCGCGCCCTTGCGTCATGCCATCCAGGTTCAACATGTTCGTCAGCAGGCTAGGTTGCGGCAGGGAACTGTTGCTGACGTGGGTGACCGGATGGCTCGAGGTAGAGGTGGAACTGAACTGTGGAATCTCGTTTAACGGATCACCGGTCGAAACCGCCCGCACGGAAAGATACCCGTAAATCGGCCGCTCGGCTTTCCCGGCGCTGGTTCCGTGACAGCGGAAGCAGTTCTCATATTGATTGACCGCGGGGTCAACCACGGACATTCCGTCGGTGGCGCTGATTCCGGCAACATCCTTCTCGGAAACCCGGATCAGAGGCGGCGGAGGGAATGTCCGGACCTGCTGGGAACCATGTCCGTTGTGGCAATCCACGCAGGTGGCATGCCGGTTGTTGTTGAGCAGGACGTGCTCGGCGGCGTCATGCGGATTCGTCGTTGTAGGAAACGGATGCCCGACCTTGGGAGTAGCGTACTCGGCGAAAATATTAGGCGGCGCGGGCGAGATATTCGAGCCCCCATTGTGGCAGGCGATGCAATCCTGCTCATTCTGTCCGCGAAGCAGCCGTGCCGGCCCCTGGGCATTGTGCGGAGTGTGGCAGGAAATGCATGCATTCAGCGCCACCGTGGGGTAACTTCCCACATTTCCCTGAGGAGAGACCTTGTTCTGGGCGAGGGTGTGGGCGCTCGTGCCCCAATCCGCCAGCGGGTTCACCTTGCCGCTCATTTGCCGGGTCGGATCGTGGCAGGCCAGGCACATCTGGCCGCTCGAACTGTCGCGGACCAGAAAATTCCACGAGAGAGGATCTTTGGCCTGCACATGCGGTTCGTGGCATGACGTGCACTCGATGTTGCCATTGATGAGCCGCACGGCCCCGGTCGGGTCTCCGGTTCTGCCTCTCGAAGCCAGCGACGCAATCAGATCAATGTTGTCCTTCAAGGGTAAGGCCAAGGAGAAAGGGTGTGAAGGCTGCAGGTTGCTGCCGAACACGTCGTAGCTGAACATTGATCCCGACATGCTGACCTTGCCATAGACGATCGTGGTTCCCGGCGCCACCGTTCCGTCATGACAGGAGAGGCAGAGATTGCTGTCGGATCCCAGCACCGGCTGCGTGCCCCGGTTTTTCTCCGTATCGCTGGTGTACACACTGTAGCTCTGCGTGGTCAGCGTCTGGTTCCACAGTGCTTTGCCGCTGGCCAGGCCGGAGTGGGGTTCGTGGCAATACATGCAGAAATCCGTGCGCGCCCCGGTGATGGGGGACTTGCTTCCCGGTCCCAGATCGTGCACGCCGATGACGTCGCCCGAAAACTGGGCCCGCAGGGTTCCCCCTGTCAGCAGCAGCATCAGGCAAACGGTTAGACCCTTGAGCCTCACTACATTCCATCCTTGGCCGGTTTCTTCAGCCCAAAATAGTGAAATACCTGAATCCGGCGGTTAAAGGAGTCCACCACGAAAATCCGGTCATCGTGGTCGATGGATAGCCCCGTCGGCAACTGAAACTCCCCCGCCGCCGTGCCCTTTTTCCCGAAGTAATACAGCAGGTCGCCCTGGCGATTAAATACCTGGACCACTCCCCACAAACCGTCCACCACATACAAATCACCCTCGGAGTCGACCCCAATCCCCTTCGGCCGGAACATATCTCCACTGCGATCGCCAATCTTTCCGATGGCGTAACGGAAGGATCCGGACCGGTCCAGCACTTGTATGCGGAAGTTCATCGCGTCCACCACGATCAGGTTCGGGCCGTCCAGGCGTAACTCGGTGGGGAAATTGAATTCGTTCTCCCCTGCGCCATGCTTGCCGATCGTCTGCAGGATGCTGCCTTGCATGTCCATCATGAAGACCTGGTTGCGCAGGGTGTCGGTCACATAGATGCGTTGCGCCGCGGAGTCCACGGCGATTCCCGTGGGACGCTTGAAATAGCCCTCGCCGCCCTTCAGGCTGCCGATCGCCCGCTGATACTTTCCCCCGGAATCGAACACGAAGATCTTGCCGGAATCCGAATCCGTCACGTAAATATTGTCCTGGGCATCGACCGCCACGCACTGCGGCGTCAGCATGGGGTCCTTCCCTTTCTCCCGGCGCTCGATGAACTTGTACTTCTGTTGCGCAAAATCGAAAATGTGGACGCCGGAAGCGCCCGGATCGGTGACGAGGATGCGCCCGCGGGAATCGGTGGCAATGCTGTAGGGCCGGACCAGATTGTGGAAATCCGGCTCACCGGCTACAAAGTCCACCACCCGGTTCCAGAAGCCGCGCTTCGGCTTCACTTCGCGTTCGGAATCGAAGCTGCGCTCGTAGGTCAGCTTGCGCCCGCCCTCCAGAAGCAACTCGGGAGGCGCCGGCTCGGCTGGTTGTTCCTTGGATTTTCGCGATGCCCAAATCGGGGTCAACAGCAGAACGGCGCACGCCAGGCATCCGGCTAGATGCAGCAGTTTCCAGCGGCGGCTTTTGCTCCGAACCCTCTGCTTGCTTCTTCCACCTAGAAGAAGTTGAACCACCGTGATACTCCAAGGTAAAACGACGATATCGTCTCCGGTGGGCCGCCCGATGCGCTGAACCCTTGTTGCAACCTGCTGAACCCACCGGTCAGGTACATTTTACGGAATTGATACTGAAAAAGCGTGCTGATCTGCTTGGTATTGTTCCAGGATGCAATCCCTGCCAGGTCGGTGTTGCTGTTTGATTTTCCGAAGGTCGCAGAGATGGTCAGCTTGCGCATCGGATTGCTGCCCAGGCCGAACCCATAACTCTTGCCGCCATAAAGAATAAGATCATTAAGACCCAGGATTGGCGACGGGACGGGGGCGGTCACCAGTCCGGCACCGGTCTCGATCGCATTTCCGCTCGATTTCGCATATGTGCCTGTGAGGCTGATCCAGCGCGAATAGGAAATGGCACTGTTGAAACTCTCGCCGCCGCTCGTCGTTCCTGGCTGTGCGGTCAAGCCGGTCTTGCTCTCGCTGGCGCCCGCGCTCCACGACAACTTTCCGAAACGCCGCCTCACATTCCCCGAGTAGCTGTAAAACGAAGACATATAGGTCACCAGCAGCGTCTGCACGTTCTGCGCATAGCTGAACGATCCTCCCACCACCCACTGCTGGAATCGGCGGTTGTAATTCACCGTGCCGGTGAACCCAAGGCTGTTCTGACTCGAAGTGCTGACGGTGTTGTCGGTGAACGTCACCGCACTATTGAAGCTTCCCCCGAACAATGTTTTTCCGTACGTGACACCCCCACCGTAGGAATTGGCTCCGAAGTCCTGGCCCAGGAAGTATTGTTCGCGATGATCAGCGATGGCTTGCAACTGCAGGTTCGTCAAGACCGAATAGCTGGCATTGCCCAGCAAGTCGAAGGAGTGCGACTCCTGTCCCAGACTCGGCAGACCAACCACCACACCTCCGGTGGACGCGATCTGCTGAAACAGAGCGCCCGTGAGATTGTCAGAATAATCGGTGCTGACTGAAAAGTGAAACTTGTTGGTCGGTTGAAACGATGCGACAGCGGTTGTGGTGTCAATCGTGCCGTTGTAGCTGGCGCCGTCAAAGTTGGAATCGACCGTCGAACTATTGTACGTGCCGGAAAACGCCCCGTGAAGAGGAAGCGCGTGTCCCACCGCAAATCCATAGCCGCTGTTGCTTGAAGTCGCGGTCTCCGCCTGCCCCGAGCCCTGCAGAACTTGCGGGATGTTCGAGTGCGAGTTTCCATCGGCATAGTAGGCACTCAGGTTGAAGCCCATCAGCATGTATCCCGACCGGATACCAAACCCGTGAGAGTCCGTGCTCCCGCTATCATTCGAACCGTAAATCGAATACTGGCTGCTGCCCGTCTGGAAGTTGGCGGCGAGGCTGGGAAGGCCCGGGAGCGCTTCCGCCCAGTTGATGCCAAAAGTGTCGCTATTGCCATGCGTCGTGTAGTTGGCCAATCCTGGAACCGCGAAGTTGCCTTCGCTGTTGTAGGCCTTGGCATAGCTGATCGATCCGGGAAAGTGGCTGCCCCCGAAAATCGAGCTCTCGAAGTTGACTCCGCTGGCGTTGGAAATGGACTGGAAGCTCGAGTTGTCCCGCGCCTGGTTCATATACGGCGAAACCGTGAAGGACACAAAGTTGGGATTGTAGTAAAACCCGGAAAGCGTGCCGCTGCCGCCGATAGCCAGGCTGTGATCGGAGGAAACCAGGTTCCCGTAATCTCCCGCATACCCTGCCGACACCGTCCCGTTCAGGTTCATGTTCACATCGCCCGCCTGGATCTGCCCGGCCGCCGGCAGCACCAGCCAGAGAAGTCCCGCCAGCACAAAACTTGCACTTCGAAAATTACCGGTCACCTTGAGGGCTGCGGTCCGGTGTGAAAGCGTGCCACCCATCTCTTTCCTCTGTATGGAAGAAAAGCACGTTCCAAGCCAGAATTGGAAGTCTACTAAGTGATTGATTAGTAATGGTTTAATGGAACTTTCCCGCCGGAGGAAAGCTGCTTTCTGGGCCATATAACCCAGCTAAATCAGGGCAATACGGCATTTGGCGCATGGAGTGCTTGGGACTACCGATCGTCGCCCCCGGCGGTTGGCCGGCCGGGCGCCGGGTCCGTCGAGCCGACCCTGGGCTCCGCTCGGACTTGCCACATGGATGGTTGCTCTACAACTCTTCCACCTTCGCCGTCTTCCGCAGCCGCTTATCCAGCGCCGCGCGCACTTCATTGAGCTTTTTCTGCTGCAGTTCCTTTTGCAGCGAGACCTTCACATCCGCGAAGGTCCTTTTCCCCGCCAGGACATGCTGGTTCAGCCGGATGATGGTAAACACCTGGTCAACCTGGAGGATGCCGCTGACATCCCCGGCCTTCATGGCCAAAAGCGCTTGCACCACCTGGGGCGCTAGTTTCGCGCGGTCCACCGCCTTGTGGTCGCCCATCATCACCCGGTAGTCGTCTTCGGAGATCTTCTCCGCCAGTGCCCCAAATTGTTCGTAGTTCTTGGTTGCCTTGGCCTGCTTCAAACCGTCTTCGGCGCGCTTGCGCTGCTCTTTCAAGGCATCCGGCGTAGGTTTCTGCGGGGGCAAAAAGGAAATTGTCTGAACTGCAAAAGCTTCGGGATACTCGAAACGGGCCGGATTCTTGTCATAGTAAGCCTTGACCTCGGCCAGGGAGACAGTGGACTTGTCGTTCACTTCGGCCTTTAACATGGCGTCAATCAGCAGCGAGCGTTGGATCTTATCGTTTAGCGCCTTCTGAGAGCCCTGAAACTCCGAATTCAAGAACTGTTGATACTCCTGCGGGCTGCTGAATTGACCGCGGAAGGTCGTTTCCGCTGTTTTCAGCTTGGCCGGAGGTACGGTCATCTGGCGTCGCACCGCTTCCTGGTACACCAGTTCCTCGAAGATAATCATCTGCATGGCGCCTTGCCGGATCTGCGGTTCCATCTCCGCAGGCACCTGGCCGTTGTGCTGGCGCGCGTAGGGAAAAATCGAGTACTCCTCACGCAGCAGGTCGCGATCGGTCAATACCGCACCGTTTACCTTGGCAACGGGCTTCCCCGTGGGTTGAACCAGGGTGCCTGGCGGTTGCTGCTTCACCACCGTGCTCGGGGTGTGCGAGACCGCCAGTTGTTGGGCCGTCATCGGCGCCAGCGCCGCCAGAACCAGAGTGCAGATGAATGCTTGGTATTTCATAGCCAGCCTCACTCGAAAAAAAAGGGGAGAGTTTTTTCTCTCCCCTCATGGTAACAGCCGACAGCTTAGAAAGTCGTCGGGATGGTGTAGCTGCCGTTCGACTCGTTGGCCTCTCCACCATGGCATTGACGGCAGAATTGCGCCGTCTGGTTTGATCCGGCGGTGCCGCTGGCCGGGTTATATGGACCAATGACGAAGAACATGGTCGCGTAGTAGCCGGTCGGCAGGCCGCTCTTCGCACCGTTCGTGACGCTGACCACGTTCATCAGGTGCTGGTTGTGGCAGCTGGTGCAGGTGACCACAGCGGTGTTGTTATACGCGCTGAGAGACACGAAGAAGCCGTAATTCTTTACGAATGCGGAAGAATTGGGGCCGGTCATCGCGATCTTGCCGTTGGTCTCGACGCAATCCCAATTCCACTGGCCGCCGCAACTAACCGTAGCGTTCAACCCCACCGGGTGATCGTTGAGGTAGTCACCGGCGCCGTTTCCGTCGCTTCCCAGCAAGGTCGGAATGTTGTTGAAGGTTCCGTAGCTGGAGGGCAGGGTTTCATATACCTTGTTCTTCATCATGGCGCCCTGCGCCCAGTTGCCGTCATGGCAGCTCAGGCAGGTCAAGAGGCCGGTAACGTCGGGCGTTCCAGCCATGAAGTTGGCTGGCAGCAACTCGGTGTAGCCGGTGGTGCCGTTTGTGCTACCGGTGGTGATGGTCTTGCCGTACAGATTACCTACATCTTGGCCCCACAATGCCACGTTGCCGGCAGTGGTATCGCCGGATTTATTGGCGCCGTTGCCCCATGCGCCGCTGTGTGGTGCGTGGCATGCCGCGCAGCCACGTCCGTAGTTAAGGTGGGCGCCGAGGACGTCAGACGTCGGCGCTTGGATCTGGGCTACGGCGAACCCGCCCACAGCCAGAACCGTTAGCAGAACTAGCAGATGCTTTTTCATGATTTGAAGCCTCCTATGATGTGTTGCAACGGAATATTTTTGTATGGCCTTACTTCTACTTCTGAACCCTCGAAGCCCGTCTACTGCAGAGGTTCTATTGAACCCCCAGCAGGTTACCTGTTGCACGAAGGTCGCCGTAGTGCCTTGAGTGCGTAGATTCTCCACAGGCTTGATGTAAGTAATTTATATAAATAGACTTACATTCGTGCGGCACCAAGGGTCCCCGCTTACGAAAGGCTTGGACCATGCAGTATTGGGCCTTCTCCCACAGTGGGCTTGGTGAAATAACACATGTACCCAACCGATTGGCGTAGCGTTTTTCAACAATCCTGATGCCAAATTACTCACCGCGAATGCCCCCTTTTCAACATTTGACTCCTTACCTAGGTGCCTCCTCTGTGAGGCGATGCACAGCGAATTGTCATAGGGGTCACCGCAAGGCAGCTTGCAGGGGATGCCAAGAGTTGCTGGTAAGGTGTAGCCCGATCGTGGTCCTACGCCTTGGGCGGCGCAGTGTCCTTGTTGGCTGGTGGCTCGTCAGGTTTCTGCGCTGGCGTCTCGGCCGGTTTCTGCGTCGGTGCCGCCGCAGTCGGTGGCTGGGATGGCGACTCAGCCGGCTTCGGCGCGTTGCCCGACGACGCGGTGGTCCGTGCATCCCCGGCTTTCCCCAATTCCGCTTCGCGTCGCGCCTTTTCCGCTGCCGCTTCCGCGTCGGTGATGTAGCGGAACATTTGCATGCGGCCGGGGTACTGCTCGGTGGTAAACACCCGATTCTGTTTGTCGATTGCGATGCCGACCAGGGCTTTGAACTGGCCGGGGAGATTGGAGTGGATGTCGCCAATGTAGGTGAGCAGCTGTCCTTCCCGGTTGAACACCTGCACCCGGTCCTGGAACTCATCGGCCACCCAGATGTGCCCATCGCAATCCACGGCGATCCCCTTCGGCCGGAACAGGAATCCCGGGCCATCGCCGGCCTTGCCGAACTGGCTGATAAACTTGCCATCGGCGTCGAAGATTTCCACCCGGCTGTTCATCGTGTCCGTGACATATACGTTGCCGTCCTTATCCAGCGCTACATTCGTGGCCCCGCCAAACTCGCCCGGGGTGTTCAGAACCGAGTGCTTCTTGCCCGGGGTTCCAATGTGGCGAAGCAATTTGAACGTGTCCGCGTCATAAACGAAGACCAGGTCTTGCTGTTCATCGACCACATAGAGGAAGCGGTTCTCGGTGTCGATGGCAAGCCCGACCGGATCGACCAATCCCTCGGAAACCTGGTTCTCCACTTCGTGTTTGGAATTGAACACCAGGACGCGGTGCAGTTTTCCATCGGAAACAAAAAGACGGTCATTGTCGTCGATGGCCAGGCCGTTGATCCAGGCAAAATGCGCGTCGGCGCCGTTCTTAATCAGCGTCGCGTCGTGAGTCTCCGTGTTGAAGATGAAGACTGCCCCGACTTTTTGATCGGCCACATACACCAGCCCCTTGGAGTCGATGGCGATCCCGTAAGGCCCCAGCAACTGGAAGGGGAAGGTCTTGAGCTTGTCGGTGTTATCGACCTGCTTGGTGCCGGCCACGCGGTCCATCCAACTCTGTTTCTTCTTGGTGGTCGGTGCCGGAGTGTAGTCAATTTTCATGCCCGCGTAGTAGCTCAGCCAGCGCACCCGCGCGATGTTGGGCGGGTTGGGCCAAACCAGCTTGGAAGCGTCAATCTCCGGCTTGGGCGCGGCCGCCGGCGCCGGAGTAGTGTCGGCTTTCTTCTTCTTGCTGCTGTACAGCGACACCGGTGACGCCAGCCCCAGAGCCAGCAGGATCAGCAGGACAAGCAGCGCCCTGTACTTGCGAACCGGATTGGGGAGGACTGCAAACATTTTTTCTACTCTCCTGGTGTGATGGTCTCGCGCATGTTGAGTCTGTTCTTGTGGCAGGTGTCACAGAACGCCATACTGTTTTGCTGGTCCTTGACCAGCAGCCCGGGCTGGGTGGAGGAGTGCGGCTGATGGCACGACAGGCAAGTCATGCGAGTCTTGACCTTGGTGATGTCCGCCGGATTCATCACGTCGGAAACGGGGTGACCTTCCACCGGGTGTCCCAGGCCATATCTCAAAGGCAGGATCGCTACCTTATTCTTCTGGTAATAGTCTTCGGGCAGCTTCACTTTGCCGTCGAAAATGGTGAGCACATGCTCGGCTTCCAGCTTCTGCGGTGCCGAATCCGGCCCGTGGCACTCGAGGCAGAGAGCATTTCCCTTCGCCCGTAGCAGGTGATCATTGTTGCCTCCGTGCGGTTCGTGACAGATTGCACATGCCTGTCCGATAGCCGGCTGGTGATGCACCGGTTTCTTCGCGAGATCGGCGATTTCGCTATGGCAACCCAGACAGATGGCGACCGAAGTCGTCTTGGGCAGGGCGGGCTGCCGGCTGGCATGGGGGCTGTGACAGTCGGTGCAATCGCCGGCCGCTCCGGGATGCTGCACCTTGGCGGTGTCGATGAGTTTTGCTTTGTCGTCATGGCAGGTCACGCAAAGCGCCTTGGCATTGGGCTGAGTCAACACCACCTTGCCGTCCTTTGCGGGTGCATGGCAGACGTCGCACTGTTTGTCAGCAAAAGGCGGGTGCATGAACTTGGCCATCAGCTTGGGTGCGGAGGACTCATGCGGATCGTGGCAGGTCACGCAGTCCGCCTTGTCGAACGGCTGGTTCTGATGCGCCTTCTGCAGGTCGGCGCTCTTGGCGTCGTGACAGTCCAGGCAAAGCGCCGGGGGCGCCTTGGTCAAATGGAAATCGAACTCGATCTTACCCGGTTCACCCGTCTTGTGGGTGACATGGCAGGTTTCGCATCCCATATCCAGCGCGGCGTGCCGGCTGCCTTTCTCGGGAACCTTCACTCCGGTATTGTGGCAACCGAGGCACAGGTTCTCTTTTTCGCCACCGGAGGTGGGTTTCAGCAACTGGTTCTTGTTGTCGGAACTGTGAGGATCATGGCACTTCACACAGTCCCGAACCGCTGGAGGGTGCACCGTACCTTTCAGATCGGCTGCGTTCTTGTCGGCATGGCAGGTGAGGCAAAGACCGGAAGTAGTCGTTGTGGTCAGCTTGATGCGCGTTACATCTTTGTCGACCCGAACCTCGTGACAGGTCGTGCAGCCCATCGCGATCGCGGAATGCACGAACTTACCCTTCGATTTGTCCTCGTGACAGGCGATGCAGGTTGAGGAGTCGGCATTCTTGTCGAGCGGGACAGGATGTTTTGCCGCAGAAGCACTCCCTGTCAATCCCGTCAGAAGAGCCAGGTAAATGAGCTTTTCCAGTCTGGAACCCAACCGGACCTTCGTTTTGGCCTCACCAACAGACACTTGCGCCATACCTTCCATAACTTTCCCTGCACGAAGTCCGCCGCTTTGAGGCGCGGTGGAAAATTTCCTTTCGTGTCATGTAAGTACTTTGTGCTGTAGCAGATTGTATTGAGGTGGGGCCGTCCGGGCAAACCCGACCGGTCCAGCCATCTCCCACAGTTGAGCCTTCTCCCACATTAGGACTGGCGAAATCACCCAGATGCTCTGCGCAGGATCTTACTCTTCGGCACATTCACTGATACGGCGGTCACGTCACACGGGAATGTGATGTCCAACGTCTGTTTCTATGAGCAAACGCACAACTTCTCGTGATTTCGGTCACGTCCGGATGGTCAGATTGCACGGCCGCGGGAAGCCTCCGCCAGCGTTGGGAACTTCGGCAGGGCTGCGCCAAAAGCTCCGTCGCCCTCCGCTGGGCTGTGGAATATCGCCCAAATCTCTCCGCCAAGGCACCGCCCGAGGACGCCTTATGCCCCTGATCCCAAACCACTTGTCCAGTTTTCGTGTTTCTGGCGCACAACGTGCAGTTCTGCCATCCGAGGAAGGGAAGAGACATGGCTGGAACTCATTCGCGGTTACGTGAGCTGTGGCAAACCGTCGGCGCCATCAAGACCGGCGTGGTTCTGCTGATTCTCGTTGTCGTGGTCTCCGCGGCGGGCACAGTGATCTTGCAGCGTCCGGTGACCGATCCGGAAGAAATTCAGCGGGCCTATTCTCCCCAGACGCTCCGCCTGCTTGATCTTCTTGGCCTGACCGATGTATTCCACGCGTGGTGGTTCGTGCTGCTGCTGGCTCTGGTGAGCCTGTGTATCGTGACCGCGTCCATTCAGCGGTTCCCGAATGCTTGGCGCTTTTATTCGCGTCCTTATAAGAGCCCTAACCCCACCTTCCAGAAAGCGCTGCCGATCCAGGCGCAGATTCCGATCATGGATGAAGATCGTGCCCTGGCGGTCGCGGAGCGAGCCTTCCACAAAGCTGGATTCCACCCGGAGCGCATCGTGCGCGAAAGCAGCTTCTCCCTGTTTGGGGAGCGCCACCGCATCTCGGAAATGGCGGTGTACATCGTTCATGCCAGCCTCCTTCTTATCTTTTTCGGCGGTATCGTCGATGCTCTCTCCGGATGGCGTGGCTTCGTCGCCCTGACCCGCGGGGAGCAGTCCAGTCAGATCGCACTCCGCGATGGCAAGACCCGCGGTCTTCCGTTTACGGTTCGCTGCGACGGGGCCGGCCAGGAGAATTATGCCGATGGCACGCCGAAGCGCTGGTGGTCGGATCTGGTGGTCCTCGAAAACGGTCGTGAAACCCTGCGCAAACAAATTGTGGTGAATGAACCCCTGATATATCGTGGCGTGCGCTTTTACCAGGCTAGCTACGGCCAGACCGGCAAGCTCGACAAGTTGCTGCTTACCGCGAGCCCCGCGGGTGCAACGTCGGATGGCAAGGACATCGCGCTTGGCATGGATGCGCCCGTCGAACTCGATTCCGACACTACGGTTCGCCTTGCGGAATTCATCCCCGATTACGTGGTCGGCGATGGCCGGGTCTATACTCGCTCCAAGGAAGTGGTCAACCCGGCTGCTCGCCTGGTTGTCGAGTCGAAGAAGTCGGGCAAATCGGCCGATGTGTGGCTGCCACCCATTCCCGGATTCGGGGAGAATGATTCTTCCCCGTACCAGTTCCAGGCGCGCGACCTGCAGATGGCCTACTATACAGGGCTGGAAGTTTCCCACGAGCCCGGTCAATGGGCGGTGTGGAGCGGAGTCCTTCTGATGGGGCTGGGCCTGGTGGCGGTCTTCTATGTCGTGCACGCCCGCGTCTGGGCGGTGCCGGTAAGGGAACCCGGCGGAACCCTGGTGCTCTGGGTCGGCGGCGCTGCCAACCGCAACAGGGATGTCTTCGAGCAGCGTTTCCGCAAGCTGGTGCAAGCAATCGAATCCGAACTCAAGGTGCAATCCGAGCCATGCGCCCCGGCGCATGCCACTTCACTTGCCGGAGATTGATCCGGGTATGGAGGATGTGTTTATGGCGCGTGCAAAAGCAGAACAGCAACCGGCAGCGGCGGCGGGGACAACCCTGATTGTCCTGGTCGGATTGGGAGTGGCATTCCTGCTGTTCATGGCATTTCTGAACGTGGTGAAAAGCGGAAATCTGCTCAACGAATCGAACCTGCTCTACGCGGCGCTCATTTTCTACGCCGGCGCGGGTACTCTGTATCTCGGGTTTGGCGTGACCGGGATTCCTGCCTACGTGCGTTATGCCTCGTTGGCCACTTGGTTCGGGCTGCTGGCGAACACCGGCGCCGTAGCCCATCGCTGGTACGAAGCCGGACATCCGCCCTTTTCCAGCATCTATGAAATGCTGCTCAGTTTTGTCTGGACTCTCGCGGTTCTGACCCTGATTGCGGAGAAACGCTACGGGGTCAAAGTCATCGGCACGGTCACCATGCCGGTGGCGATTGTCGGTGTGGTTCTGATGCAGCTTCTGCGGACCGAAGTCCATCCGCTGGTGCCGGCGCTGCAATCGACCTGGCTTCATGTTCATGTCACGCTCGCCATGCTGGCCTACGCCGCCTGCGCTCTCAGTTTCGCCCTGGCCATGATGTTTCTCATCCAGGACAAGGTGAAGACGGAAACCTTTCTGGCAGCCACCAGCCTGTTCGGCATTGCCACGTATCTCGGGGTACTGACCCGCTTTGAACGATGGGGCGGGCTGAACCTTGTCGCCTGGGATCCGGAACGGAAATCCGAGGTTTTCTTGGGAAAGGGTGTGCGCTTGTTCGTCACGGTCCCCGACCTGGGTTGGCTCATGGTGCTGGTGCTGGCCGCGGTGACGGTACCGTTCGTGCTTTATCTGGCCTGGCGGAAGACTGATAACGAGGGCCTCATCGACATCGCCAACCGCGCCGTGTTCATCGGCATTTTGCTGCAGATTCTCGCGCTGGTATTTTTCCTGCTCCGGGCGCGGGACGGCCTCTATCTCTCCCTCGATGCGGAGGGCCTTTACCCGACCAGCCTGGCCGCCAGTCCGTTTCTTCTTTCCGGTCTGATTGGCGGCATCTTCGTCGCCCTCATGTACCTGCTGCTGTTGTGGCGCCGCCAGGATTTGGAGCGTATGTTGCCCAGCGCGGACGAACTCGACCGCATCACCTACAACACCATTGCCATCGCCTTCCCCCTGCTTACCCTGATGATCGCCGCCGGAGCTTACTGGGCGAACCGGACCTGGGGATCGTATTGGAGTTGGGATCCCAAAGAGACCTGGGCCGCGATTACCTGGCTCATCTACGCCGGTTATCTTCATATGCGGATCACCCGGGGGTGGCGCGGCCGGCGCGCTGCCTATTTCGCCATTCTTGGTTTTGCTGTGGTCATGTTCACATTCTTTGGAGTCACATATCTGCTTCCCGGATTGCACGCTTATGCTTGAGACGCAGAAAGAAAAAGACGGGACAGATCTTCGGGAACGGGTGAAGCCTGCCCCGGCTGGGGATCTCGTCTCCCGAGGTTCTTTAGCGAACCTGCAGAATCCATCCCAACCGGGCAAGCCAGTATCGGATGGATGTTCGCGTTTGCCTTCCGCAGGCGAGCCTATGAATGGTGTGAGTTCTGATTTCGAAGTATCCGATCTCTCCCCAGTCCGAATCAACTGGCAGATCAAGGCAGTGCTGCCGATCGTGTTTGTCCTGCTGAACGGTCTGTTGCTGTTCACCCTGGCCACCGTTTCCTGGCAGAACCCCGAACGCCACATGATTCTGGTGGTGGCCGGAGCGGGAGCGATCGTCATCTGTGGCGCGCTGCTGCTGGTGCTCACGTACCTGATTCAGCGCCCCATGGTGGATCTGCAGGAAAAGATGGCCAAAGTTGGGGAAGGCCAGTTGAATGTCTCCGTGGGCTTCTCCCGCCGCAACGATGAAATCGGCGATCTGGGACGCAACTTCAATACCATGGTTATGCAATTGAAGGAAAGCCGCGCCGAGATCGAGCGTTTGCATCGCACCCAGATGTCCCGCGCCGAACATCTTGCCACTCTGGGCGAGATGGCCACCGGCCTGGCCCACGAAATCCGCAATCCTCTGGCGGGCATTGCCG
Source organism: uncultured Acidobacteriota bacterium (assembly GCA_963715675.1). Lineage (GTDB taxonomy): Bacteria > Acidobacteriota > Terriglobia > Terriglobales > Acidobacteriaceae > DASVWZ01. Next base: position 2,936,502 of record OY970265.1, on the reverse strand, counting down.
GAGTGGTGGAAATCATTGGCCGCGACCTGCCCGCGACCAGCCCCGCTCGCGCCGTGATGAAAGACGTTCGCCAGGAGATTTCGCAAATCAACAATATCCTTACCGATCTGCTGCAGACCGCGCGTCCTCACCCCCCGGACATTCGGCTAAGCGATCTGAATACCACCGTCGAGCACTCCCTCATGCTGGCCCGTCAACAGGCGCTCTCCAAGCCCATCGAGATCGTTTTGGAGAGGAATCTCGAAGTCCTCGAGGTGGAACACGACAGCAGCCAGATTCACCAGGTCCTCCTCAACCTGCTGCTGAACTCCATTCAGGCCATCGAAGGCCCGGGGCGAATCACGGTGGAACTGGAACTTCGCGGTCAGTCCGTCGCCATTCTTGTCACCGATACCGGTCGCGGCATTTCCCCCGAGCATTTGCCCAATATTTTCCGTCCTTTTTATACGACCAAGGGAAACGGTACCGGGCTGGGTCTTTCGCTGGCCCGCCGCATCGTCGAAGAGCATCAGGGACAGATCGACGTAACCAGCACCGCAGGAAAGGGAACACAATTTGTCGTACTGCTGCCGCTGCGGCGCGGATCCAGCGCGGCCAGCGTGGCTTAACTCGGAAACAGACTCATGCACGATTTTGCCATCATCACCAATCGCAAGCGCGCCAAAATCGCCCTGATCCACTCCGTGTTTTTCTGGCTGATCGCGCTGCGCGGGGCCGCCAGCGCCACCCTGGTCAATCCCATCTGGACCAAGAGCCCGGTCCCAACTCCAACTCTTATTCTGATCGCCATCTACCTGATTGTCTCAACTGTGCTCATCGTGTTGGTCCGCGCCTCCCGCTGCACCCGGGAAAAGCTCTACTTCGCTTTCTGCGCCACCAGCGCTACTCTGGGACTACTGCGCTATCTGTTCGGAGATCCCACGCTGCACGCCAGCCTCTACCTCCGAGTCCTGATGCTGACCTGCGCCATCATCACCGGCGCCATCATTCTGCGCCGCCATTCGCCGGTAAACGTCCCTGCCCCGAACGAAGCTTAGGAGCTTCAGCTTTGCAGCGCGGCTACGGGACGAGTCATTCCTGAAATGCATCCACCCCCTTTTCTTCTTGTCCGCCGGGGAGGACAATATAAGCAACACTCTTTGGGTGAGGTGGTGTATGCGTGGTTGTCGGTCCGTTCTCCTCTGCATCTTCTGTATGGCGTTCAGCTTTTCCGCTCTCGCCCAGCAAATTCGTGGTGATTACCTCGAAACCCGCAGCGCCGACGTTTACACCGGCCAATGTTTCGCCAACGGAGAAGTGAATCTGGTCGGCGATGAAGCGATCCTCGCCTGGCACATCCAGAGCGGAAGCTGGGATGGAGTTTCACTCGAGGGCCTGACGGTCGTCGCCGCAGTGAAAGCTCGCGCCACCCTCGGCGATCCCTATGCCAATCCCTATCCCGCCAAGTCTGTTCTTTTGGTCGACGACGAAGCCAGCCCGCGGCAGAGCGCCGCTCTCGCTGCCTTTGCACATCAGATGGCCGGCGAGCTTCTGGGCAACGTGCAAGCGGTGATTTCCGCTCCCATGGAATTAGCGGTAAGTCCCGCGCACCACGGCGCTGCCCTGCTGCGGGCCGGGCAATTCGCCACGGTCCAGACCCGGTCCCTTAACAGCACGGATCATCTTTGCGGCAACGAAGTGACATTTTATCCGCCACTGACGCAGGTAGCTCATCCCATGCCTGCCGTGGCCCTGACCGATATGTACCGGGGGCCCGGATTAGGCGTGGATTGGGAATCACACGGGAAGCGCAGCGCCTTCGTCGGAACATTCGAGCGGTGACCGATCACAGTCCGGCAGTGGTTTCCTGCTCGGCAGGCAAGAATTGATGTTCACACTTGCAGTGAGAGGGAGTGCTTCGCAGTCAGGGGACGCCGCCGAGAGAAGGCTTACCGGAACTTCAGCGCCAGCGCCAGCATAGTGAGCGCTACCATCACCACCGTTCCGATGGTGTACATGTGCCGCTCGAACCAGCTCTCGTTGCGAACCGGTCCGTTCAATTGAGCGAGGTAGTCAGACGCTGCGCTACTTGCGGCCTCCGGTGAACCTGCACTTCGCCGCTGCGCGTCGCAATCCACGCAAATCGTCCGCCCTTCGGAAACCGGGAATCCGCAAACTTCGCATCCTCGGACTTTCGCAGCCGTCGCCGCAGATGACCCCTGCGCCTCCGCCGCTTCCGGCCGGCTTTGCGAGTCCGAGGTCAGCGGGATAGCGACATTCGCCGGGTTCGTCGCGGCGTCCGCGTTTCGCGTGCTCAACTCGGAGCGCACCATGTCCTCGCTTCGAGCTGCGATTTCGTCCGCAGCGCGTTGGGCGGCTTCCGCATATTCCAGCGCGGTCAGCACCATCTGCGACAACTGAGCCAGCGCGGTAACGTCACGTTCCTCAAACGCTCCGGTGCGGTCGGCCAGCAATTCGAACACGCCAAAGACGTCGCTCTCGCGCAGCAACGGCGTTACCATCACCGACCGGATCCCCAGCGCGCGGCAGCCTTCCCGGTTCACTCGCGGGTCCTGTTCCGTATCGTCACAACGCAGAACCTTCTTCAGCCGAACGCTCGCCCCGGTCAGCCCCGATTGTACTTGGAGTTCGCTTCCCACCTTCGGCGCCGAAGGGCCAGCGCTGGCCCGGCAGATCATCTCTCCGCCGTCGATCAGCGCCACCGCCGCGCCCGAGGCTCCCGTGATGTACTGCGCCCGCTCCGCCAGCAGCTGCAACGCCGCGTGCAAGTCCCGCTCCGCCATCGCCGCCAGCGACTTTCCACTGTCCTCAGCGGGAAAACGCAAAGCCTGCTTCGCCGCCCCGGCGGTTTCCGCAGGCTTGTTTTCTGCTGGAGCCGCCGCGGCCGCCGGGCCTGGTCCAGTCTCACCGAAGATGGAATAGCGCTCCATGCGAGATTTCAGATGTGTGCGGATACTATGAGTGGAGTGTCGCTCCGCCCGTCGCCGCTGTCAAGAAAGAGCGTCCGACCGAAGGGTCGATCCCTGAAGGGCCGGCTGGTCCAAGCCAAGGCTCTTGCCGAGCGCGACTTTTGCGTGCCCGGCCGTCCTCAACGGAGCGGAGTCCCAATGGAAGAGGAAGCAACAGAAAACAGCGACGGTGCGACGCACGGGCGTCAAAACTGGAGCGCCGTTGCGTTTACGAGTGGCCTTCGTCCTGGTGCCGCAGCCACTCCAGAAACATCTGCTCAATCGGCTTGTCGTAAGTCATCAGCATGTGGCGGATGGTATGTCCGCTGACCACGTGGCAGACTTCTTCCGCCAGATTTTTCGCGTGGTCGCCGGCCCGTTCCAGCGACTGCGTCATGAAGATCACCTGCAGGCTGGCCTGGCGCTGCAGGTTCTCCGGGTTTTCGATGTGGCGCAGGAAAATCAGGTTCCGCAGCCGGTCCATTTCCGCGTCCGCCCGCAACACGTCAACCGCTTTTTTCACGTCGCGGTTGGAAAACGACAGGCCCACGTCCGAGAGCATCTTTTCCAGGACCGTCGCCATGTGCGTCAAATCGCGTATATCTTGCGGATCCAGTCTTCCGCCCGCGGCCTGGGCGCTGCCGGAAAAACTCAAAAGCAGGTCTCCGATGCGCTCCAGCCCGATCATGAATTTCATGCAGGCCAGCAGTTCGCGCGCTTCGGGGTCGCTTACCCCCGTGATCGCCAGCGTGACTCCGTCGTCAATCTCGCGGTCCAGCGCGTCCAACTCTTTTTCGCGTTCGCGGATGGAATTCAGCCGGGGAGTCGAACCAGTGGCGATACCTTCGGCGGCCGCGGATGCAGCTTCTTTGGCCACCTCGCACGCCCGGATGGTGAGCCTGACCAAGTGCAGATAGGCAGGTTCAGGGAAGGCGCCATTCGCGACTGCGGTACTCACAGGAACCTCCTCGGCCTTAAGGATCGGCGGACGCACCGTTCCCGGCCTTCTTGGCCGACGACTTGGACTGACCAACACAAGCCTAGCATAGATGCTTTCGGCGTCAGGGGTGTTAATAACCTGTAAATTCTGCGGCTTTCTGCGCGCATCATCGAACCCCAATCCGCCGCCGCGAGTCAGGCGGGCTTGCCCAAAGCCTGGGCGGCCACCGGCAGGGTAAACAAAAAAGTGGAACCGTGGTTCACTTCGCTTTCCGCCCGGATCGTGCCCCCATGGGCGAGCACCACATGTTTGGCAATGGCCAACCCCAGTCCGGTGCCGCCCGATTCCCGCGACCGGGCCTTATCCACGCGGTAGAAGCGCTCAAACAACCTCGGTAGGTGTTCGGAAGGAATGCCCGGACCAAAATCCCGGACGTAAAATTCGACCCCGCGCGTTGAGGTGCGCGCCCCCAGCACCAACTTACCGCCCGAAGCAGCATATTTGAGCGCGTTATCCACCAGATTGGAAAAAACATGGTGGATCGCTTCCCGGTCGGCATTCACCGAGACGTTGGCCGAGTCTTCCACCAGCAACTCGATGCCATGGCCGCGGGCCCGCTCGTTAAAGCTCTCGACCGCGTCCCGCAGAAGCTCTCCGGGCATGACTGGCTGCACATCAAATCGATGTTCCCCCGACTCGACCCGGGCCAGCGTCAATAGATCTTCGGTCAAGCGCGACATCCGGCTGGCATTCTTGCGGATGATTTCCAGGAACTCCCGCGAGGGCTCATTTTCCGATGCGCTGTCCAGCAAGGTTTCGGCATAGCCCTGAATCGAGGTCAGGGGCGTCCGCAGTTCGTGCGATACGTTGGCGATGAAATCGCGCCTGGTCTTTTCCACGCGCTCGTTTTCGGTCAGGTCGCGCAGCACAGCCACCGCCCCGCCGCCGGGCATGGGTGCAGCGGTCACATCGAAAGTGCGCGCCGGGACAATCGAGGTCGCCCGCGCGGTATGTACCTTGCCCGTGCTGCTGGCTCCCCGAACCGCGCGCAGAAAGTCCGGGTCGCGCACCGTTTCCACTACCGGAGAATTGAGCCGGGTGCGCCGCAACCCGTCCATGCTGTGGTTCGCCCACTGCACCCGGTCGTCCGGCCCGACTGCAATGACCGCGTCCTGCATGCTGTTGAGCAGCGTTTCCAGTTCGCGCTGGCTGGTCCGCAAAGCCGCGAAGCTGGCCTCCAGATGGCGGGCGGTTTTGTCGAGCGCCGTTACCACCTGGCCGATTTCGTCCCGCGAAGGTTCCGCAATTCTGGCGGTCAGGTCGCCGGCGGCGATCCGGCCGGCAAACTGCATGATCCTCCGCAGCCGCGCCGCAATCGATTGGGCTGCGATTCCGGCAAGCACCAGGGAAACCAGAAACGTGAGCAGTGAACCCAGGAGCAGGTTCCGGCGCAGATGAAGGAACGTCGCTTCCATCTCCGCCAGAGGATACGCCAGCCGCACCGCGCCTCCGGAAACCGGCGCCGCCACATATAGGAATCGAATCGACAGGCTTCGGCTCAGGCGCGTGTCACTTCCTGTCTGGCCACGCAGCGCGGAAACGAATTCCGGACGCTGGGCGTGATTTTCGAGCTGGCCGGCGTCTGCTTCGGAATCCGCCAGCACTTTGCCGGTTGCATCCACCACCGTGGCACGCGCTCCGGCCGCGTGTGCCTCTTGCGAGGTGATGTCCTGCAGGTTGTGATCGCGATCGTAGTTGACGCGATTCGCAAACATCAGGGTTTTTTCGGTGAGGTTGCGTTGAATCTGCTGTCGCAGGGAGTCTTCCCAATCCCGCCGGATCGTAAAGTCGAGCGTGGCCGTAGCCGCCACGATCACCAGGGCGAAGGCGCCCATCAACTTGAAAAAAACACGATCTCTCACTTCGGCGCCTCAAATCGGTAACCGGCTCCGCGCACGGTTTTCAGGTAGCGCGGGTTCTCCGGGTCAGGCTCGATCTTTTCGCGGATTCTTCGCACATAGACATCCACCGAGCGAGGCGTTACATACGCCGTGTCTCGCCACACCGAGTCGAGGAGTTGGTCGCGGGTAAACACCCGCCCGAGATGGCGGGCAAAATAATCCAGCAGACGGAACTCGGTGGCAGTGGTGGTCACGTTCTGTCCGTTGACGGTCAAGGTCATGGCGCCGGGATCAATTTCAATCTCACCGATTCGCAACGGTGATTGTGATAGCGGACGCTCGAACCGGCGCAGCACCGCTTTCACCCGCGCCACCAGTTCGCGCGGGCTGAAAGGTTTGGGAATGTAATCGTCGGCGCCCAGTTCGAGCCCAAGAATCCGGTCCGCTTCGCCGCTTTTCGCAGTCAGAAAGATGACCGGAATGGGCGCCAGCGATGGGGTCTGCCGGATCTGCCGGCATAGCTCCAGCCCGTCTCTTCCCGGCACCATGATGTCCAGAATGAACAGCGTTGGCCGCGACCGTTCCGACTCCGCCACCACCGTGTTTCCCGTGGCGAAAAGTTTCACCGTGAAGCCTGCCCCCTCCAGGTGATGACGTACCAGCCGGGAAATATCGGGATCGTCCTCCACTACAAATATGATCGGTTTCACACCGATATTGTATCCGGCGGGAGAGGATCCTGCGTGGGGTAATCGGTGATCCCCGCTGCTGGCTACTAGCCCCGAGCTGCTACTTCAGCTTCATCCCGGCCAGCTTACGACCGAAACTGGCTTTGCCGACCTGCTTGAACATTTTGCGCATTTGCGCGTACTGGCGAAGAAGGTTGTTGACTTCCTGCACGCTGGAACCGGAGCCGCGGGCGATGCGTTTGCGCCGGCTGCCATTGATCACCTCGTGGTGATTGCGCTCGTGCGGCGTCATGGAGTTGATGATGGCTTCGACTCGGTTGATCTGCTTCTCATCCACTTTGTCGGCGTGTTTCTGCATTCCCGCGAATGGGCCAATATTGGGCAGCATTCCCATCAGGCTCTGCAGGGAACCCATTTTCTTTACCTGCCGAAGCTGCTCGCGGAAATCCTCAAGAGAGAAGCCATCGCCGGCAAGCATCTTGCTGGCCATGTCCTGGGCTTTTTTCTTGTCCACGTGCTGCTCGGCTTTTTCGATGAGCGAAAGAATGTCGCCCATGCCGAGAATGCGCGACACGATGCGGTCGGGATGGAACGGTTCCAACGCGTCGTATTTTTCGCCAATGCCGATGAACTTGATGGGCTGCCCGGTGACTTGCCGGATCGAAATCGCCGCGCCGCCGCGGGCATCGCCGTCCATTTTCGTGAGGACCACTCCGGTGAGCGAAAGCTTCTTGTGGAACTCGTCGGCGGAATTGACCGCGTCCTGGCCGGTCATGGCGTCGGCCACGAACAGGATTTCCTGTGGATTCAGCAGCCGCTTCAGCGACTGCATTTCCTCCATCAGCTGATCGTCAATATGCAGACGGCCCGCGGTGTCGACGATGAGTACGTCGCTGCCCGTATTGACTGCCTCCCGGCGCGCCTCTTTCGCCAGCCTTTCCACGGTTGCGGTGCTGGCCTCCGTCACTTCGCCCTCGTACAGATTGGCCTTGATCGCCGCCGCGACAACCTTCAGTTGCTCGCGAGCTGCGGGGCGATACACGTCTACGGAAACCAGCAAGGGCCGGTGTCCGCCATTCTTGAGCCAGTTCGCCAGCTTGCCCGAAGTCGTGGTTTTGCCGGAACCCTGCAGACCCGCCATCAGCACCACCGTCGGCGGCTGGGATGCAAACTTCAGGCGGGCCGTGTCCCGGCCCAGGGTTTCGACCAGTTCATCGCGCACGATTTTGATGACCTGCTCGCCCGGCGAGAGCGCGGTCATGACCGACTGGCCGACGGCTTTGGCTTGGATGTGATCAATCAGTTGCTTGACCACCTTGAAGTTGACGTCGGCTTCGAGCAAGGCGAGGCGGATTTCGCGCAGCGCCTCCGTGATGTTCTCTTCGCTGAGAACAGCTTGCCCGCGCAGGGTTTTGAAGGCACGTTGGAGTTTGTCTTGAAGATTCTCAAACATAAGCAATCCAACATTCTAACAGCCGCGCACCAAGTGGGCGCCTGTTGGTCTTCGGCTCTTAATACGAACGGCGTCCCGGATCGGTCGGGGAGGCAGTCGAAATTCGGCGAGCCTGGGAGTGGGACCCAACTAAACGCGCGTCTTGGAGTGTCACTGTGTGGTTTGGAGCTCGTGATTTTGACTTGTCACTTCCGGGCCTTAATTTCTTTGCTCTCCAGCCCCAGATAGTGCAAGAACATTCTGGAAATCTCACGCTCAAGCTGCGATTCGATGCCGGGCACAAGGCGGTTCAAGTCTTTGGGATCGTTGGGCAGGACAACCGCTCCCTGTACGACCATCCCTACCATCAGCAAAGCGAACTTGACGGCGGATTCGGGATCGGGATGGCGGATCTCGCTGCGGCGGGTCAGCAGGAGTTCGCCGACGTCATGAAATACCCGCCATTCCAGCTCTTCGCACTTGCGAACGAACCCGGCATCGGGATGCTGCAGCGTGAAAAACAGCAGCGCGCGCAGCAGGCCGCGGTGCAGGCGTTGCCCTTTCAGGGTCATGGCAATCACGGCGCGTGACATTTCCCCCAGCGACATGGCCTTCCACGCTTCCGTTGCGAGCAGTTCCTTGCCTTGCCGGTAATTCTCCTCGAGCAGGCGCAGGCAAACTTCGCGCAGCAGGGCGTCCTTGTCCGGGAAGCGGCGGTACACGGTGCCGGGAGACAGGCCGGCACGGGCGGCAATGCGGGGGATCGTCGCCCCTTCGAGGCCGTCTTGGTTTAACACTTCCGCCGCCGCTTTCAGCAGGCGCGCCAGGGACTTGCGGCTGCGGGCTTGGTGGGCAGGAAGCACGGTTTTGGGCATGAAGAGATTTTACAAAAGAACTTGACAATATGTAAATGTAAATATACATTTACATTTGAACGGTTCGCAAGGAGGCTTCGTGACTCTTTCTCTTGTCCTCACTCACCTGCTGGCCGCATTCCTCGTGCTGGCTGCGCCTGGGCTGGGCTGTGTCTGGTATCAAAAGGCCCGCAGGCGTATTGCGGCGGGCTTACCGGACGCCAAGGTCCGGCTCTATCGGGGTTTGGTGGTTGAGCAGACCATGAGTGCCGGCGTGGTTCTGGCCCTATGGCGCAGCGGAATTCCAGCCCCAAGCCTTGGACTGCTTGCACCCCGCATGTGGGGGTGGAACCTGATTGAGCTCGTGGTCATTGTCGGGGCGCTTGTGTGGTCCAGTCTCCGCTTGCGGCCCAAGGCCGAAAAGATCAGGAAACAGCTGAAGGAGACTATCGGCGCCTTACTGCCCGACTCGCCCCCGGAGCGGTTTTGGTTTGGTGCGGTCAGCGTGGGAGCCGGAATTTCCGAAGAACTGGTATTTCGCGGATTCCTTCTGTACTACTTCAGTGCATACTTGCCGCACCTGAACACCCTTGAAAGAGCGGTCTTGGCTTCGTTGGTTTTCGGCTTGGCCCATATTTATCAGGGATGGCGGGGAACCATCGGAACCGGACTTCTAGGCCTGGTGTTCGCCGGCCTCTATCTGGCGACGGGAAGCTTGCTGTTGCCGATGGTAATTCACGCAGCAGTGGACCTCCGGGTCCTGCTGATTTTCCCGCCGGCTGTTTCCCCGACGGCGGCCTTGCAAGGCAACGTCTAGGTCACGCAGGCCTGGAGAAAACTTCCTTTGCTGCGACCACAGTATTGCAGTGAATGGTCACGGTGTCCTCAAGCTTGTGCGCGTATCCTCCGGCCAAGGTGACCATCACCGGAATGTTGTGAGCCCGCGCCATCCGGAACACCAGCTCGTCGCGCCGTTTCAGTCCATCGATGGTGAGGGAGAGTCTTCCCAGTTGGTCTTCGCGATAAGGATCGGCGCCGGCAATGTAACAAAGAAGGTCGGGTGTGAACATGCTGAGGCCCGCGTTCAGCGCATTGTCGAGCCAGCCGAGATACGCCTCATCGCCGATCTCGTCGGGCAGGTTGACGTCGATCGCCGAGGGCGGTTTCCACCGTGGATAGTTGTTTTCCTGATGAAGAGAAATGGTAAAGACCTCACCCTCGTGTGCACCGCGCACTCTCGCCGGGCCCGGACTCAGAATGGGATGGCCGGTCGAGGGTAGCGGCGCCCGGGTATTGCGCACGCTGGGGAAAATAATCGCTGTGCCGTTGCCCTGGTGTACGTCGCAGTCGAGGGTCATGGCGCGGCTGATTTTCTCGTCGTGCTGCATGCGGCGAATCGCAATGGCCACGTCATGAATCATGCAAAAACCTTCGCCGTGATCCGGGAACGCATGATGGAATCCGCCGCCCAGGCTGAAAGCGGCTCCCTCGTGTAACGCGTGGTCGGCGGCTAGGATCGATCCGCCGGCGGAAAGCCAGAAAGCCCGTACCAACTCCGGAGAGTAGGGGACTTCCATTTCCAGTTCTTCTTTGGCACTCAGCGTTCCGGTCCTCAGCTTGTGTACGTATTGCGGTGTATGGACCAGCAAAACGTCCTGGTCGGTGGCGGGGTGGGGTATCACAAAGTCGGAGGCATCGGCGACCCCGGTCTCGATCAGCTTGCGATGAACCCGACAATACTTTTCGGCGGGAAAGACGTGCGCCCCGATGGGGAGATAATAGTCATCGCTGTAGACGAGCTTGAATGGGAGCATGGCCATTGCGGCAAACCCTCCATGATACTCGCTTCTGCAGGCGCACGGCTTCGCAGAGCGCTCTGGCCAGCAATCGTCAGAACCTCCATGCCTCCGCTCTATCACGGCTGGAAAGAAAAGCTACGCGGCCGCCGCTTGCCACCGCGCTGCCCGTGACCCTTCGGTTACAATAAGTCCCCGTGAGCGGGCCGCGCTTCAGCCATCCCATGTTCTGCCCCTTTTCATGGCTTGGAGCACGAATGGTTGAGCCCACGCATGACGACTTAGCAGGCAATTGGCTTCGAGCTGGCCGAGAATCGCGGGAGAGTCTTCCAGGTGCAACTGAAACATGACAACCGAGTGCTGGTCATTGACGATTCGCCGGTGTACCGGCACCTGATCTCCGGACATCTGAAAGAGTGGGGATTCGAGGTCATGATCGCCACCACCGGCTTGGAAGGGTGGGAAATCCTCAAGCAGCATGGCGGTCCAACCCTCGTCATTTCCGACTGGGTGATGCCCGGAATGGATGGCATTGAACTCTGCCAGAAAGTTCGCCAAAGCCGGGCGGACGAAGGGTACGTCTATTTTCTCCTGCTGACTTCGAAAGACGCTCGCGCCGATCTTCTGAAAGCGATGGAGGCCGGGGCCGACGATTACCTGGTGAAGCCGTTTGACGAACAAGAGCTGAGGGCCCGCCTCTTGGTGGGAACACGCATCCTGCGATTGCAACAGCAACTCGTCGAAGCCCGGGAATCGATGCGCTGGGCTGCGACCTATGATGCCTTGACCGGCTTGCTGAACCGCCGAGAAATCGTCGAGGCTCTGCGCCGGGAACTGGCCCGTGCCCGGCGCGAAAAGAAACCCGTCACCGTAATTATGGCGGACATCGATCACTTCAAAACGGTCAACGACCAACTCGGCCATCTTGCCGGAGATGAGGTACTGGCTGAGGTTGGCCGAAGGCTACGGACGGAACTCCGCACGTATGACGCAGCGGGGCGGTATGGAGGCGAGGAGTTCTTGCTGGTCCTGCCCGGATGCAGTCTTACTTCAGCACTCATCCGGGCCGACCAGGTTCGGTTGTCCCTCTCCAAAACGCCGGTGGCTACGACAGCAGGGTCTCAGAAGGTCACCGTAAGCATGGGAGTCGCCGTGGCGAACGGCGGGGCAGAGGTTGAACTTCAATCTTTGTTGCACCTGGCTGACCTCGGTCTTTACAGGGCCAAGAAAGAGGGCCGCAATCGCGTGGGGCAAGTCGATGAAGAGGAAGCCAAAGAAATGCAGTAGCTGGCAGATGGGAGCAAGTCGCGGGAATTTCCCGCAGCTACGAGCCAGCCACTCCAGCCTGCATCGTCCCTGCCTGCGTCCGTCACGAGACCACGTGAGCCACGTCCTATCCATCCGGCCCGCATTTCCGTAGGCTTACGATTCGTGAATCAACGCAAGGAGCACTCATGAAGCTACTGGTGATTGGGTCAGGCATGATGGGTTCAGCGGCAGCCTATGACATGGCGCGCCAGATTTCGGTGGAGTCGGTCACCTTGGCTGACAGCGATCTGAAACGCGCCCGGCAGGTTGCAGCGCGGATCAATCGGCTGGCGGCTGACAAGAAAGTCCGCGCCGTGCCTTTGGACGCTGCAAAAGAGAAGGAAGCGGCGCGGCTGATGAAGGGCCACGACGGCGTTTTGTCAGCCGTTCCTTACCGTTTGAACCTGGGGCTGGCGAAAGCTGCAATCGAGGCGGGCTGCCACTTTGCCGATCTGGGCGGCAACAACACTGTCGTCCGCCAGGAACTGGCCTTGGCGAAAAAGGCCGAGAACAAAGGTGTGGGGTTGGCTCCCGACTGCGGGCTCTCTCCCGGCATGGCGTCGATTCTGGGCGGAGAGTTGGTGCGCCGCCTGGGCGGGCATGCCGACGCGCTCCGGCTTTACGTGGGCGGGCTGCCGGAACGGCCTACGCCGCCATTTCACTACCAGCTGGTATTTTCCGTGGAGGGCCTGATCAACGAATACGTGGAACCGGCACGCATCCTGCGCAAAGGGAGGATGACTACCATTGAGCCGCTCACCGAGCCCGAACCGTTTCACATGGAGGGATTCGCTCCCTTGGTGGCTTTTCATACTTCGGGCGGAACTTCGACTTTGCCGGAAAGCTTTGAGGGCAGAGTCGGAGAATGTTTCGAGAAAACCCTGCGCTACCCGGGCCACTATGATCTGCTCTGCGAATTGAAAGAGTTGGGTCTGTTTTCCAGCGAAAAAATGCGGATCGGCAGTGCTGAAGTCTCGCCACGTTCGGTCCTGTCCAAGATCTTCGAAGGCAAGTTCGCTGGTAAGGGGCCGGATGTCACCATCATGCGGCTTGAGGCCCACGAATCGGTCAGCTCGCCTGGGGTCCGCGGCCTGCTGGGCGGAAAGCTGAAAGGGCGCGTCGCCACTTTCACCATGGTGGACCATTACGACCCAAAGAGCGACATGAGTGCCATGATGCGAACCACCGCGTTCCCAGCTTCCATCGTTCTGCAGATGATGTGCTCGGGAGCGGTGGAAAAGCGCGGCGCGGTCCTGCAAGAGCGCGACGTTCCAGCGGGAATGTTCCTGGATGAGATGGAGCGGCGCGGCATCAGGATTGCATACCGGGAGGAGTAGCGGGAGGGAGCTATGACAGTATTGGCGAGTGGCATCCCATAGCCAATAGGATCGCCAGCGCCAATTCGAGGGTGTCATCCCGCTTATAACCACGACGGGATGACGTCCTTCCCTCACTTCTGGACATTAGCTGCTGTGAATCTGGTAGCTACTCCGCTCTCGCCCGCCCATGCCCACCGCCGCGGCGCTCGCGCCAGCCTTCGATGATGAGATACAGCACGGGAATAAAAAACAGATTCAGCAGCGTCGACATGATCATTCCGCCAAACACCGTAGTCCCGACGGAGTGGCGGCCTTCCTGTCCGGCGCCGCTTGCCACCATGAGCGGAACCACCCCGAGAATGAAGGCGAATGAAGTCATCAGAATCGGGCGCAAACGAATCCGGGCCGCTTCGACGGCAGCTTCCACCAGCGGCAATCCACGCTCCCGCAATTGCTCCGCAAACTCCACAATCAGAATCGCGTTCTTGCTGGCCAATCCGATCAGCATCACCAAGCCTACCTGGCAGTAAACATCGTTTTGCAGTCCGCGCAGAGATTGGGCGAGCAGCGCTCCCAGCATTGCCATGGGCACCGCCAGCAGCACGATGAATGGCAGCACAAAGCTCTCATACTGCGCGGAGAGCGTCAGGTACACCACCAGCACTCCCAAGGTGAACAGGATCAGCGTCGTACGCCCGGAGGCGAGTTCTTCCAGCGAGATGCCGCTCCACTCGTAGGTGAATCCGATCGGCAGCACCTTCTTGCTCAGTTCCTCCATGGCCGTGATCGCCTGGCCGGAACTGAAACCGGGCGCTGCCGAGCCATCGAGTTCGGCCGACCGGAACAGATTGTAGTGATTGATGACCTGCGGAGATGCGGTCTGCGAGATGGTGACCAGGTTCTCCAGCGGAACCATCGCGCCCGTATCCGAGCGCACGTAATACTGCTTCATATCGTTCGGCCCGGACCGGAATTGTTTGTCCGCCTGCACGTAAACACGGTAAGAGCGGTTGTTGAAGTCGAAATCGTTCACGTAAGCCGAACCCATGTAGACGCCCAGCGTGTCCGTGACCTGTTGCAGCGGAACGTGCAGGCTCTTGGCTTTTTCCCGATCGATGGTGACCAGGAACTGAGGATCGCTGGCGGTGTAACTGCTGAAAAGGCCGGCCAGATCCTTGCGTGCCGAACCTTGCCGCATCAGGTCCTGCACCACGCTTGCCAGTTCCTGCAGGGTGTGCGACCCCTGGTCCTGCACTTCATACTGAAATCCGCCCAGGGAACCGATTCCTGAGACCGCCGGAGGTTGGAAGGGAAGCACGACCGCGCCCGAAATGGCGAAGAATTGGCCGCGCAAGCGGTTCACTACGGCATCCGACGAATGGTCCGGCCCCTGGCGCCGGGAGTAATCCTGCAGTTTGGCGAAAACCTCGCCTTGGTTGGGCGCGCTGCCTGCCAGGCCAGCACCCGCGACCCCGAAAACATTTTCCACGTCCCGGTCGTCGCGCATGATTTTGCCTACTTGTTCCACGATGCCCCGGGTGTATTGTTCCGATGCGCCGGGCGGTGCCTGCACTGCGACGATGAACCAGCCTTGGTCCTCGTTGGGCACAAAGGCTTTTGGGACGCGCTGAAAAATCAGGTAGGTAACGCCGAGGCCGGACAGGAACAGCACCAGCGCCACCCAGCGAAAACGCAGGAAAACACGCAGCGCCCCGCGATACCCGTTGGTCACCGCGGCGATCACCTTGTCCACTTCCCGGAAAAGCCAGATCTTCTCGCCATGCGTCCGCCCGAGCAGCAGCGCCGACAGCGCGGGGCTCAGGGTCAGCGCATTGAAAGCCGAGATGGAAATCGAGAATGCAATGGTGAGTGCGAACTGGCGATACAGAATCCCGGTAGTTCCTGGGAAAAAAGCCACGGGAACAAACACAGCCACCAATACCAGCGAAGTAGCGATCACCGCTCCCGTCACTTCTTTCATGGCATCGGAGGTGGCTTTGATCGTACTGTGCTCACCCTCTTGGATATGCCGCTCGATGTTCTCGATCACCACGATCGCGTCATCCACCACCAGGCCGGTTGCCAGCGTGATGCCGAACAGGGTCAGGGTGTTCACCGAGAAGTTCAGCAGCTTCACGAACGCGAATGTGCCAATCAGAGAAACCGGAATCGTAACCGCCGGGATGATCGTGCTGCGCCAGTCTTCCAGGAAGATGAAGATGACCAGGATCACCAGCATGATGGCTTCCAGCAGGGTGACGAGCACATCCCGAATCGAGGCGCTCACCGCGTCGGTGGTATCGAAGGCGTTCTCGTACTTCATTCCCGGAGGAAAATGCTTGGAAAGCCGTTCCAGTTCAGCCAAAGCCCGCCGGTCCACGTCGAGCGCATTGGCGGTGGAGAGTTGGGTGATGCCGATACCGACGGAGTCACGCCCGTTGTAGATCAGATCGGTGCCATAGTCCTCGGCTCCAAGTTCGGCGCGGCCCACATCCTTCAGCCGCACCAGAGTGCCGTCCGCGTTGGTCTTGAGAATAATGTTGTCGAACTGGGCAGGTTCGCTGAGTCGCCCGATGGCGCGCACGCTGATTTGAAATTGCTGCCCCGCCTTGATCGGAGGTTGTCCCACTTGCCCGGCGGCGACCTCCACGTTCTGCTCCTGCAGCGCATTTACTGCGTCCGTCGCGGTCAAGGCGCGGCTCGCCATGCGCACCGGGTCAAGCCACAACCGCATCGAGTACTTCCGTTCGCCGAAGACAAACACGTCCGCCACGCCAGGAATGCGTTTGAGCGTGTCCTTGACGTAAACGTCCAGATAGTTGCTCATGAACAGCGTTGAGTAACGGCCATCCGGCGAATACACCGCCGCGCCGAGCACGAAGTTCTGCGATGACTTGGCCACCGTGACGCCGGTAGCCTTGACGGCTGCAGGCAGCCGTCCCTGCGCGGTGTTGACCCGGTTCTGAATGTCGACTGCGGCCAGATCAGGGTCGCGATCCAGATCGAACGTCGCGGTGATCGAACTGGTGCCATCATTTCCGCTCGTCGACGTGAGGTACTTCATCCCCTGGGCGCCGTTGATTTGCTGTTCCAGCGGGATGGTCACCGCCGATTCCACGGTTTGCGCGCTGGCCCCGACATACGCGCTGGTAACGGAAACCTGGGGAGGCGCGAGATCAGGAAATTGGGAAATCGGCAAAGTCGGAATAGCCACCGCGCCCGCCAGAATGATTAGCAGCGCGCAGACCGTCGCGAACACCGGACGATGAATGAAGAAGTCAACAAACATGCAAGTACAGTTCCCCGTTGCCGGTTGTCAGCTCCCGGTTGACTTGTGTTGCTGGCCAGCATCCCGGTGATTGGCAGCGGATCGTCGAGGTCATAGCTATGCGAGAATTTCAGCAACGGAGAACTGGGAACCGGCAACTGACAACCGGCAACTGATCTCACCCTTCCGGCACGACCGCCGCGCCATCCACCAAGTATTGCGTACCCGAGACGATGATCTTGTCCCCAGCCTTGATTCCATCCAGCACCACATAGTCGTTGCCCGTTATCTCTCCCACACGAAGCGCCTTCTGATGCGCCACTAGTTTCCCGTTCTGGTCTTCGGCAACGAACGCAAAATATTGTCCGCCAATCCGCGAAACCGCCAGCACCGGAACGACCGGGCCCTCTTGCGTTCCCCATACTAGGCGGGCGCGAATGAATTGCAGATGGCGCAGTTTGTCCTCATGATTGGCAATCTGTGACTTGATCAGCACGCTCTGCGTGGTGTTGTCCACCTCCGGCGAAATGAAGCTCACGCGGCTGTCTGCCATCACATTGCCTGCCCCGTCCACGATCTCAACCAGCATGTTCATTTTCAATTGCGTCGACCGTTCGATGGGAACATAGACGTAGGCTTCCAGACTTCCCGGTTTGTCGATGGTGGTGAGCATGGTGGTGTTGGTAACCCGGTCTCCCACCCGAACCGGAATGTCGCCCACGATTCCGTCCGCTGGTGCGCTTACCCGGTAGTAGCGGAGTTCGACCTGCTGTTCCTGAACCTGGGCGTCCAGGGCGCTCAATTGCGCCTGCGCGGTATCCAGTGCCGACTTCGCCTGGTCGAGGTCCTGCTTCGCGACCACCCCAGCGGCAGCCAGCGCGCTGATGCGATCGTATTGTTGCTTGGCCCACGCCAGATTGGCTTGTGCCGCCGCCCGCGACTGTTCCTGGCTGGTGACGGTTGCCTGCTGCTTCAGAGGATCGATCTGCATCAGGACGCTTCCCCGCGTCACCCGATCGCCCGAGCGCACAGAAATCGAGGTGATCTGACCTTCCACCTGCGGCATGAGGATGGCGGTGTCCCGCGATCTCAGGGTCGCCACATATTCCGTGGTATCACTGACGGGAACCGAGCGAGCCACCTCGATCTTCACCGGGATGCTGGGCATCCCTTGTGGTTGTTCGCCCTTGGCTGTCCCGCTGCTGCACCCAATCCCAAACGCTGCCAGCAGCGCCAGTCCGCCCAGACACAGCATCTGCGCGGCCCGTCGCGTTTCAACTTCCCAAGCCATAATCATTCGTTGCAAATACGCTATCATGCGGGCTCCAGAGCCGCCAAGGACCTGGCTCACCAACTCCCACTCGAATTTTCTGCGCCTTGCATGTAAATTCGCAGTAGAGGTTTTGACTGAAACAACCAGCACTGGTTATCGACCAGAAGGGACCATTATGAAGCCTGCCCGCAGTTTTGCCAGTGATAACAATGCCGGAGTTCACCCCAAGGTGCTGCAAGCGATCGCCGCCGTGAACCAGGGACACACCGTCGGCTATGGCGATGATCCCTTCACTGCGGCAGCGCTCCAGGCCTTCAAGCAGCATTTCGGACCGGATATTGAAGTTTTCATCGTGTTCAACGGCACCGCCGCAAACTGCCTCAGCCTGAAAGCGTTGACCGAAACCTTTCACGCCGTTATTTGCACGGAAGCGGCCCACATCTACACCGACGAGTGCGGCGCCCCGGAAAAGTTCACCGGCTGCAAGCTGATTCCCATCGCAACCAGCGACGGCAAGCTGACGGTCGAATCCGTCAGCCATGCCTATCACGGGATCGGCGATCAGCACCATGTGCAGCCTCGTGTGATCTCCATTACCCAATCCACCGAAATGGGCACGGTCTACAAGCCGAGGGAAATCCGCGACCTCGCCCGCTTTGCCCATGCGCGCAACCTCTACCTCCACATGGACGGAGCCCGCATCGCCAACGCCACCGCCACCCTCGGACTCAGCCTGCGCGAAGCGACCCGCGACCTTGGTGTGGATGTGCTGTCCTTCGGTGGAACCAAGAACGGCGCCATGGGCGCGGAGGCCGTGGTTTTCTTCCATCCGAAACTGGCGGATAACTTTCTATACTTGCGAAAGCAGGGGATGCAGCTGGCGTCGAAAATGCGCTTTGTGTCGGCCCAGTTTGAAGCCCTGTTTGCTGACGATCTCTGGCGGAAGAACGCCGAGCACGCCAACCAGATGGCGGCTTTGCTGGAAAAGGAAATCAGCAGGATTCCGCGAATCAAGATCGTCTACCAGGTGGAGGCGAACGGAGTTTTTGCGCAGATTCCACGCCAAGCCATTGCCAAACTCCAAAAGCGATATTTCTTCTACGTCTGGAATGAGGAACAGTCGGTGGTGCGCTGGATGTGCTCGTTCGATACCACCGAGCAGGACGTCAAGCAGTTTGCCAGGTTCGTCGCTGAAACGGTCGCGGCCTAACCGCCGGTTTCCCGCGTGCCGTGGCCCTTTGCCGGTCGCCTGGCGTCGTTCGTCGTACGCCCTTACCGCCCCCTCCCATGCGAGGGATCCGCCTCCGCCGCTGTCTCCACGTCAACGTGCAGCCCCTGCGCCGCAGCCACCCCCGGCGGATAACACTCTCCATCCGGGTTGTAGTTCGCCGGACATCCTCCCGCCACATCTTTTCTTTTGGGAGACTGCGCAAACTGCCAGACATCGGCGAAATCGATGCCGCTCGCCGCCGGGTGCGGAGGCAGCTTAGGGAATGCGCATCCCGGCGACGGCGGGCAGGCATCATTCGTTACCCAGTACGCAATCTTTCTTCCCGCGGCATTCCGCCGGATGTCCTCGGCGGTAATGATCGGCCCGCCGCCCGCTTCTTTCGCGGCGATGCCGGAACAATACACTCCCGCCCTGAATCCCGCCCCGATCACGCCGTCCACCCAGCTGAACAGATAGGCCTTCTGCTCGGGCAGCATCCGACCGCCCTGCTCTTGGTCGAGAAAAATGATCGTCCCCGCCGGGAAGCCCTCTTTCCGCGCCGCCGCAACCGCCCTGCCCGCGTCAGACTTTCCCAGCGCCGTCGCATGGGAAACACTCTTCAAGTCCGAGTAGAGCCTGCCGTTGAACAAAACCAGAAATCCGAATCCGGCGGACTCCATCATCTTCCGCTTTCCGGCCCAGGTATTGCGCTTCTCCCCCGGAGGAAGGTTGAGCCAGAACCCCGCGTAGGAAAATGTCTCCCGCAGCGCCTTCAGATTCTTGTCGCCAGGGTAGTCGTTGCGGTCGAAGCCCAGATACGATGCGGTTTCGTGCCCGGAAGAGGATTGGGCATGTCCCGCTCGACCGAGGATGAGTACGACCGCAGCCAAAGCTGTCGCGGCTCGATGTTTCATGCTACTGATTCTAGCCATAAAGGGTGGATCGGACACTCCCGCTCGCTTGCTTGGAACCGTGCGACCTGCCTCGGTGCGCTGGGGGCGCGCTGCGGCGAGCGTGGGAGCCAAACGTATTACCGGCCCCAGCGCTTTTTCCTTGAAATCCGCGCAAGCTAGGGTAACCTTCCCGTAAGGCCGAGTTTGCATCTATCTTTAGAGTTTAAGAATTGGAAAATTCCAGCCATTTTTCGCTAAGGGGGAATATGAAGAACCTGCTGTGCATCGTTGCCGTGTGCTTCGCTGTGTTGGCTTCTACCGCGTGGGCGGCTCAGCCGGACCGCATCTCAGCCGCCATTGACAGCCATCAAACCGTGGTTCTGAAGGGCAGCGTGAGTCCCCTGGCCCAACCGCAAAGCGACCTGGGCCCGCTCGACCCTTCCACCAGGCTGCCTTACGTCACCCTGGTTCTCCAGCCTTCGACGGCCCAGCAGGCCGCGCTCACCAAGTTGCTCGCCGAGCAGCAGGACCCGACCTCGCCGAACTACCACAAATGGCTGTCGCCGGAGCAGTTCGGCCAGCGATTTGGTTTGAGCCACAACGATCTCGCCAAGATCAGCGCCTGGCTGCAGTCCCAGGGGTTCGGCATCGCAGAGGTTGCGCGCGGACGGAATTGGATCGCAATCAGCGGCACCGTCGCCCAAATCCAAAGTGCATTGCACACCCAGATGCACCGCTTCAAGGTCGATGGCGAAGAGCGCTTCGCCAATGCGACCGCGATCTCGGTTCCCAAGGCTCTGGACAGCATCGCAGTGGGTTTCCGCGGCCTCAACAACTTCAAGCTCAAGCCGATGATGGTCAAAAGGTCCTCTATCTCTCCCGACTACACCAGCGGCTCCGGTAACAACCTGGCCCCGGACGATATCGCCACCATCTTTGACATCGACCCCCTGTACACTGCCGGGACCAATGGCACCGGCATGAAGCTCGCGGTCATGGGACAGACTGACATTCAGGCCTCTGACATTACGCAGTTCCGCACCGGCTTCAATCTGCCCGCCATCAAGCTCACGCAAGTACTACCCCCGGGCTGCTCCGATCCGGGAATCACCGGGGATGAAGGTGAGGCCGACCTGGACTTGGAGTGGTCGGGTGCGGTCGCGCGCGATGCCAGCATTTTCTTTGTCAGGTGCGACATCAAGACCAACAGCGGTGTGATCACCGCTTTCCAGTACACCGTCAACAACAACACCGCACCGGTCATCAGCATGAGCTACGGAGCATGCGAGGCCGACATCGGCAGTGCCTACCTCAAGACGACTTATGAACCTTTGGTCGTGCAGGCCAACACTCAAGGGCAAACGCTGATGGTGTCGTCTGATGACAGCGGCGGCGCCGGTTGCGATGATCCCAACGGCAATGATGCGACCTGGGGCTTGGCAGTGAACGGTCTCGCCAGCCCTCCCGAAGTCACGGCGGTGGGTGGCACGGAATTCAACGAAGGCACCGGTACTTACTGGAACCCCACCAACGGCGCCAATGGCGGTTCGGCGAAATCCTACATCCCGGAACTGGCTTGGGACGACAGCAACTCCGGCACCGGCCTCAACGGCGGCGGGCTTCCCTCCAGCGGAGGTGGCGCCAGCATCTACTTCAACCGACCGTCCTGGCAGACCGGCACGGGTAAGTTCAATGCCACGTTCCGCAGCGTACCGGACATTTCCATGCCGGCCTCGGCTGACCACGACGGCTACATCTTTTGTACCGCCGGCAGTTGCGCCGCAGGAATCGCCCAAGCCGTGGCGAACAATTCCATCGTCGGCGGCACTTCCGTGGCTTGTCCGGTCTTTGCCGGCATTGTGACTCTGCTCAACCAGTCTCAAGGGAACGCCCCGCCGAAAGGCATGGGCAACATCAACCCTAGCCTTTATCAATTGGTGCAGAGCGTTCCCACAGCCTTCCACGATGTGCCCGCCGGTGACTACAACATCTCTGGCGCCACCGCCAACCCCAGTGGCAACATGGTCCCCTGCACGCAGGGAAGCACGAACTGTCCAGCCAAGGCTCCCTTCCAGATCGGATTCCTCACCGGCACTGGCTACGATGAGGTCACCGGCTTGGGATCAGTGGATGCGGACGTTTTCGTGACCAACTGGAGCGGTTCCGGGTCTTTGAGACCGACCACCACCACCCTCACCCTGCAGCCTACCTTCGTCGACGTGGGATCCGCCGGACCGGTGGTGATGAAGGCCGTCGTGAAGCCCTCCTCCGGCTCCGGTACGCCGACCGGCACGGTAACCTTCTACAACGGGTCAACCCAGGTGGGTACGGGGACGCTGAGCGCCGGCACCGCGACCTACAACTACAACACCAGCGCGCTGACTGCGGCCACTTACCCGATGACCGCGACCTATAACGGAGATGCCACTTTCGCTGGCTCGACTTCGACGGCCGCTAACCTGGACGTGGTGGATTTCCAGCTTTCGGCCCCCAATCCCACCACGGTGACGATCAGCGCGCCCGGTCAAAGCGGCAGCACTGTAATCACTATCACCCCACTCGGCGGCTTCAGTCAGACGCCGTCTTTCAGTTGCTCGCCGCTGCCTTCCGAAACCACTTGCATCGCGTCGGGTACGGCAACCCTCCAGACGATTACTTTCACCACTACAGCGGCCTCGCGCTTACAAGAGACTCCGTTCGGACGCCACGCTGGCGTGTTCTACGCCATGCTGCTGCCCGGGCTGTTTGGCTTGGTCTGGCCTGCGGGCAATCGCAAGCGGATCATCCGGTTGGTGGCTCTGATCGCGATCCTGGCCTGCCTGACCCTCTGGATGCCGGCTTGCGGTGGCGGTAGCAGCAGCACTCCGCCTAACCCCGGAACGCCGGTTGGCACGACTACGGTGACCATTACCGCGACGTCGGGCACCCTGCAGCACAAGGCGACGGTCACACTTACGGTCCAGTAGATACTGCGTTTCCTGCGCTCCGCGAAATCGCGGAGCGCATTTTTCCCCCGAACCCCATCTCCAAGCGCCGGTGGCATAGAATATCCACACACCATGGACGAATCCGAACTGAAACTCGCCCAGCCAAATTCGATCCCGGCGCTGGTCACGCTGCAACACTTCCGCGACATTCCGGAAGCGCTGCTGGCCAAGGGCAAGCTGGAGTCGTCCGGCATCGCTTGCGTCCTGGCCGACGGTAATCTGGTGCGCATGGATTGGTTGCTCTCCAACGCTATCGGTGGCCTGCGCCTGCAAGTCCGCCGGGAGGATGTTGAATCCGCCCGCGCCCTTCTTGCCGAGCCCATCCCGCCCGAGTTCAGCGTGGACGATGCTGGCGAGCCGTACGAGCAGCCCCGCTGCCCGAAGTGCTACTCGCTCGACATCGGATTTGAGAAACTCGACCGCTTCTGGACTTACGGCCTCTGGCTGCTCTTGCAGTTTCCCGTGCCCATCCGCAAGGACAATTGGAAGTGCTACACCTGTGGCGCCGAGTGGGTGGAAGAGTAGGGCCGAAGAGTCAGCCCGGACCCGGGCTGAAGCTTTCCTCTCGTCCTGCCGATTAGATACAGGTGAGTCCAATCTACTCCTCTTCTGCGCAACCGGTTCCCAAAGCCTGTACCCGCTTTGTGGCCCGGCAGCCCATCCTCACTGGCGAGGAAAAAGTCTTTGGCTACGAATTGCTGTTCCGCGACGGCGTCGAAGACTACTTCCGTGCCGCAGATGCCGATCTCGCCGCCCGCAGCACCCTGAGCACCTCCATGTTGATTGGCCTGGATCTCCTCTGCGACGGCCAGCGTGCTTTCCTCAACTGCACCCGCGATGTTCTGCTGAAGGACTACATCACGCTTCTGCCCGCACCCCAGACGGTGGTTGAGGTCCTGGAAACGGTTCCGCCCGACGATCTCGTCGTGGCCGCCTGCCGGCGCTTGAAGCAGGCGGGATACCTCATCGCTCTCGATGACTTTGGGATGGACGACCCGCGCGCCGGCCTTACTGAACTGGCGGACATCATCAAGGTGGACCTCAAACTGACAACCCCCGAGCAGGCGGCGAAGATTGCCAAACAGCATGCATCGCAGCGCTGCCGGATGCTGGCCGAGAAAGTGGAAACTCGCGCCGAATTCAGCGCTGCGCAAAAAGCTGGCTTCGTTTACTTCCAGGGGTACTTTTTTCGCCGTCCGGAAACCCTGGCCGCGCACGAGATCCCGGAAAACCGCATCAACTATCTCCATATCTGGCAGGCCATCTCCCGCCCCCAGCTCGACGTGCGCGAAATCGAAGACCTGATCAAGCGGGAAGCGTCGCTGTGTTATCGCCTGCTGCGCTACCTGAATTCTCCCGCGTTTGGCCTGGGCAATGAGATTCGCTCGGTGCGCCACGCCCTGGCGCTGCTCGGCGAGCGTGAGGTTTGCCGCTGGGTCCGTCTGGTGACGACCCTGAGCGCAGGCCAGGATAAGTCCAGCGAATTGGTCACCTCCGCCCTGATCCGCGCCCGTTTCTGCGAACTACTGTCCATCAGGATCCCGCACACCGGCTCCGACCTTTTCCTCATGGGCCTGATGTCCCTCATGGACGCCATTCTGGAAATCCCCATGGAAAAGGTTCTGGAACATGTTGCTCTGGACCAGGAGAGCAAAGCGGCTTTGCTGGGCAACGCCAGCCGCCTGCGGCCGTTCTACCGGCTCATGCTGGCGCAGGAATCCGGCGAGTGGCAGGAAGCCGCGGAACTGGCCCGGCAATTGAATCTGACGGAGACTGAAGTGGCGGAAAGTTACTGGGAAGCCGTGCAATGGGCACGGCAAGTGAACGCCGTGTAAGAAATCTGTCAGCTCCGCCACGAGCCTTCGATCGACTCGTCGATGGGGGCGCGGGCGTCCCCGCCCGTGCGGGACTTCGTTTGGGATTCCCGCTGAATCAGAATCCTCCAGGCCGTCCACTCCCGCTGCAATTCCGGCCCTGACCCTCCCCCGGCCTCCTCGCCGGTTACTTCTGGAAAAAGTGGCTACTTTTGCACTTGCGTTCCACTGCCTGAGCGGGATACCATCAGTCTTGTTCCCAGCGGCTATGCTCCCCGGCTGGCCTCCCGCGCCCATAAAGCTCCAGGCGCCTGAAACGGACGAAGATCATTCTTGATTGATTTCCGGTTGCACCTTGGTTGCCTGCACGTGGGGTGTACGTGCAAAGGTCGGGTTACTACAGTAGAAGTGGTATTCATACCGGAGAGCGGTAGCACAGAAACATCGCATGGCATCCATCCGGATGCGCAATGCAGGGTACTTTAGAAAAGAGACAATATGAATGTTGCACCCGGACATCCCTCCGGTGGAGGAGGGAGAGGCAGGCGGCGCCGAGGGCGTCGTCCCTCAAACCGCAGCGGGCCGCTGGGCGCCCGCGACCGCCAACTGCACGACGGCATCTACACCGCCCCTATGGATCATAGTTATCGCGCCGCCATGGGTGGGGAGAATCGAAACCGCAGCGGCCGCCCGGGTTCCGCTCCTTCCTATTCTCCGGCCGAACCCGATCCGCTTCCCCAGACCGACGACGCCACCTCACGCATCTTCGCCTTTGTGGATGATCTTTTCTTTCGCTCCAAGATTCAGGAGACCGCCCGCAAACTCAACGTCAACGTGGAATTCTTCCGGGCGGAGAAGGATCTGACCGAACGCATGAAGAACAATGGCGACGATAAGCCGTCGCTCATTATCTTCGATCTGAACAATGTTGCCGCGAAACCCCTGACCCTGATTCCCAAGCTTAAAGCCAAGCTCAAAAAGGGAACCTCGATCATCGGATTCCTCTCCCATGTGCAGGGCGATCTCAAACAAAAGGCGCACGAAGTCGGCGCGGACATGGTTTTGCCGCGATCCGCTTTTTCGCAGAATTTGCCGCAGTTGTTGCGTCGTCACGGCGCTCCCAGCGAGGCCGAGGGCGTCTGACCCGCCTTCCCCTTATCCCGGCGGCCATCGCAGACTGCGTCCGCCCAGCAGATGCACGTGCAGGTGAAACACCGATTGTCCGGCGCCCGGCCCCACGTTGATCACGGTGCGGTATCCATCTTCAATCTTGCGCTGCCGCGCAATGTCCGCCGCCGCCAGATAGCACCGCCCAATTAATTCGGCGTCCTCCACGGATCCCTCCTTAAGACCACGAATGTGCTTCTTGGGAACGACTAACACATGGGTTGGGGCCTGGGGATGGATATCTTCGAACGCTAACAGGTGCTCATCTTCATAGACTTTCCTGGCTGGAACCTTCCCGCCGATGATTCCGCAAAACAGACAATCCTTCATGGCCGCTCCTGTAAATCAGTTCTCGCCCAGCGCTCATCAAAAACCCCTGATTAAGTCATCGATGCAGGCGCGGGCGTCCCGCCCCTGGGCCAGCCCTGCTCCTCAAATCTCCGGTTCCGCCACAAACTTCTTGAATCCGCGCTGGATTACCTCCAGCGTATCGGGCGCAAGCGCCAGTGTTTTCAACTCGGAGCGCGTGAACCAGCGGGCCTCGGCGGCATCGCCCGCCGCATGTGGCTCTCCCCCCATCCGGTGGCAGAGAAAGTCGATCAGCACATAGTGATACAGAGTGCGCTCGTCGGCGTCGCGCATCACCCGGTCGTAAACCCCGAGCAGATCACCCGTCTCGATTGTAAGGCTCGTCTCCTCCAGCGCCTCACGGACCGCGGCTTCGCGGAGGGTTTCTCCAACTTCGAGTAAACCCCCGGGGATGGACCATTCCCCCAGCGAGGGCGGATTCCCCCGCTTCACCAGCACCACCCGGTCGTCCTCAATAATAATGGCGCCCACACCTACCAACGGCGTCTCGGGGTACTCTCGCTTCATGACCCAAGGATTCTAGAACATCTCTTTCTCCACCTATCAGCATCTTTGTGATTACAATAACGTCGCCATGTCTCTCGACGAATATAAGCGAAAACGACGTTTTTCAGAGACGCCTGAGCCGCCGCCGAAGCTGGAAGCGAAGTCCAAGCACCGCTACGTGGTCCAGAAGCATCGTGCCACCCGTCTGCATTATGACTTCCGTCTGGAAATGGACGGGGTATTGAAATCCTGGGCCGTTCCCAAGGGTCCGTCGCTCGATCCCGCAGATAAGCGCCTCGCGATGCAGGTGGAGGATCATCCGGTTTCATATTTCGATTTCGAGGGTACGATTCCGGAAGGGAACTACGGCGCGGGCACCGTCATGGTTTGGGATGTGGGAACCTGGGAGCCGCTTTCGTCGCAAGCGGTGAATGGCAAGTATTTGCCGACGACTGATGCTGAAGCTGCGGCCATGCTGAACAAGGGCGATTTCAAGATCCGGCTGCACGGGCAACGAATGAAGGGTGATTTCGCGCTGGTTCACATCAAAGCCCGGCGGCCCGGTAGCAAGGGAAACGAATGGCTGCTGATCAAGAAACATGATGACGAAGTTGTAGAGGGTTACGACATCGACCAGTTTGATTCGTCAGTGCTCAGCCAGAGAACCATGGCCCAAATTGCCGGAGATGAAGACTCCGCCGAGTGGAAGAGCAGCCGTAAAGTATCCCGTGGCGGGGTGAAAGCGCTGTGGCTGGCGGAGACCCTGGCGAAGCTGGATAAAAAAGAACAAAAGACCATAACCGCCGAGAGCGCAAAGAGCGCCGAGAATAAGGGGGAAAAAACATCACGACGTACCCCTGATGTTTCGTCAAACACCGTTGTTGGCAGAAAAGTGACGCGAAAAACTTCCTCGGCGGTCTCGGCGTCCTCGGCGGTGAATAGCCTGAAGGGTGCAATCGTGCGTGAGATGCCTACCAGCATCACGCCCATGCTGGCTACCTCCATCGAAAAGCCTTTCAACAATCCAGACTGGCTCTTCGAAATCAAGTGGGACGGATATCGCGCAGTTTCGTTCATCGCAGACGGCAAGGTCCGGTTGATCTCGCGCAATCATAACGACCTGACCGGCCAGTTTCCTGAGCTTCATGACCTTCCAAATTTCGTGAAGGCCAAATCCGCGATTCTCGACGGCGAACTCGTGGCGCTCGATGAGCAAGGCCGGTCTTCGTTCAGCCTGATGCAGCAGCGTACCGGAATCCGCAGCGGCGGACGCCGCGTCGCCGCCCGCGCTGACGTGCCAATTGTTTACTATCTCTTCGATCTCATCTTTCTCGACGGATACGACCTGCGCCGCCTGCCGCTCGAAGAGCGGAAGAGCGTCTTACAGCAGATTGTCGAGACCAACCAACTCATCCGCTACTCTGAACATTTTGCCGGCAAGGGTATTGCGTTGTTCGAAGCGGCCAGGCAACAAGGGTTGGAAGGCATTCTCGCCAAAAAGCGCGATAGCCTTTACGAAGAGCGCCGCAGCCGCGAGTGGTTGAAGATCAAGGTTGCCCGGACCATCGACTGCGTGATTGGCGGCTACACCGATCCCGAGGGAAGCCGCCAGTTCTTTGGATCCATTGTGCTTGGACTTTATAACCAGGAAGGCCAACTCATTCACGTCGGCCAGGCGGGCTCAGGTTTCGATCAGGCTGCGCTCAAACGGATTTTCCAGGTGCTGAAAGAACTCAAAACCGAACGCAATCCGTTTCATGGCCCGGTCGAGGCGGCCAACGTCCACTGGGTAAAACCGCACCGCGTCGCCGAAATCAAGTTCACGGAGTGGACCCACGAAACCGCGGAAGGCGGCATGAAACTGCGGGCACCCGTGTTCCTGGGCCTGCGGGACGACAAGGATCCGAAACAGTGCACCTTCGCGGATCAGACGTGAATCCGCGGCCCCCCGCAGATCCTTCGCTCCGTTCGGGATGACCGCTGAGGGCTCCGCTCACGCCCGCTCAGCGCGGTCACTTGATGTCTTTCATTTCTGCCAGCGAACCGTAGTCCCGCCCCGAAGGTTCAATCGCCCGCGCCACCACTCCCGCGAAAGCATCGCGAAACTCCGGATACTTCCCGACCAGCGCCTTGATCACCGCCATGTTGCTCTCGAAGGTTTTTCCGCTGTCCGAGACATCGGCTACCTGATACCGGACGACGAGGTCAAAATCCTGACCCACTGCCAGAGGGAACAAAGCCGTCAGCTTGTAGGTTTTTCCCCCGCCCGAGAAGTCGACTGGGTTCGCATCAACCGGCAAGTCCGTCGGCTTTACGGTCTGCGATTCGTCATAGAGATTGTCGGTAGCCTGGGTATACATAAAGGGCACGGGAACCAGCAAATCCCGCGCCTGCAGGTAGTAAAACCAAGCATTGTGATTCTGGCCCTTGCCTTTGAACGCGCGCGCTTTGTCCGCGTACCAGGATCCATCATGCCCGGCGACCTGATTCTGCTTGACGTACAGACCACCGAGTTTCCACTCCGTCCCCTGCTGCTGCAGGACAAAGGTCACTGAGTCTGGCCCCTTCTGGGTGGAGACGTCCTCGATCGCCACTCCATAACTTCCTGGCGGCAGGTCGGAAATCACGAATTCGGCGCTCCTCGCAGTCTGCCCGTTCGCGCTGAATACCCCGCATAGGAACTCAGCCCGCGGTAAGGGTGCCGTGCTCTCGGTTTTTAGAAGAAAGGGAGGACGCGGGTCTGCCTGGGTGCCGGCGAAATTTGCCTGATTGTCCTTGGCGGCTGTTTCAACCGCCGAAAAATCCGACGCCAAGCCCGGCATGGCGTTCTGTTTGAGCGCTGCCGAGTCTCCCTTGGCCAGCAGGTCGAAGTAGCGCTTGCCCGCGTTGATCAGAGCCGTTCGCGTGGCAGCATCCATGTCGTCGGCCATGTAACAGGTCTGGGCAGAAGCGATCCCCGCGCTAGCCAGACTGAACACAAAAGCGAAACCAACCAACCGACTTGCCCAACCCGCAATCCTGCGTCGCAACCGTTTCATACCTGCACGCCTCAATCAGACAAGATTTTACTCCCTTGTTAGCTGTTGGGTTCTCAAGGAATCCTGCGTCATTGCGCAGGCGTGCCCTGTGTGGTACCGTCCCTTTGAGTTCCACTTCCAAGAGGAAAGGAATACTCCATGGCGGGCTGGATCGTACTCGCGGTTCTGGTGGTCATCGCATTCGTTCTCATCGGGATGTACAACACTCTGGTCCAGCTCCGCGTACGCTGCGACTCTGCCTGGTCCGACATCGACGTGCAACTCAAGCGCCGGCACGACCTCATCCCCAACTTGGTCGAAACCGTGAAGGGTTACGCCGCGCATGAGAAGGGCACCTTCGAGAATATCGCCAAGTTCCGCTCCCAGGCCATGCAGGCCAGCGCGCCCGCGGACAAAGCCGTCGCCGAGAACCAACTTACCGGCGCGCTGAAGAGCTTGTTCGCCGTAGCAGAGAATTATCCTGAGCTGAAGGCTAATGAGGAATTCCTGCAGTTGCAGAATTCCCTGAGCCAGACCGAGGATACCATCCAGAACGCCCGCCGTTACTACAACGCCGTGGTGCGCGACCTGAATACCAAGATTCAGGTTTTCCCCACGAACATACTGGCGGGCATGTTTGGTTTCCAGCAGCGGCAGTTCTTCGAAGTGGCGGAAGCAGACAAGGCGCCAGTAGCGGTGAAGTTCTAAAGGCTGTCGAAGGACTCTATGAATTGTCATCCCGAACCACCGGAGGGATCTGCAGTTTGCCGCAAGCGCAACCGGCCACACGGCCCTGTCCTAAACCATTTCCTTATTTTTTTTTGCATCATAATTTTCGCTTCGCCCCTTTTCGCCAAGAACTGGCGCATTTCTGATTTCAACGACACCATTACTGTCGCCGAGGACGGCTCCGCCGCGGTTCATGAGCGCATCACCTTGGTTTTCGCCGGCGAGTGGCACGGAATCCACCGTTTCATCCCGGTCGAATACCCGGGACCGCAGGGCACGAACTTCACCCTGTTCTTGAAAATCACGGCAGTCACCGACGGCGAGGGCAACAGCCTGAAATATGACTCGTCCACATCCGGAGGTTTCCGCGATCTGAAGATTTACATCCCCAACGCGGTGGATGCCGCGCGCACCGTCGAAATCGATTACGCGGTCCTTAACGGCACGCGCTTCTTCGAGGATCACGACGAGTTCTACTGGAACGTCACCGGCAACGATTGGCCGGTACCGATCGATCACGCCTCCGCACAAGTCACGTTTCCCGGTTCCGCGTCCGGTTCGCTGCGGGCGCAGGCTTTCACCGGCGTTTATGGATCGGTCGAGAAAAATGCCAGCGCCGAGGTGCAGGGTTCCCAGGTTTCTTTCGAAACCAGCAACCCGTTGCCGATGCGCGGCGGGTTGACCATCGATATCTACATTCCCAAAGGAATTCTGCAGGAACCCGGCGGATTCACCCGGTTTCTGTGGTTCCTGGGCAGCAATCCAATTGTGTTCTTGCCGTTCTGGACCCTCGCGGTCATGTTCGTGATGTGGTGGCGCTGGGGACGCGACCCCGATCCGGGTGTCTCAGTCGCGCCCATGTATGAACCGCCTTTCGGGATTTCTCCTGCCGAAGCCGGCACCCTGATGGAAGACAAGATCCATCCCCGGGACATCACCTCGACACTGATTGATCTGGCGGTCCGCGGGTACCTCAAGATTGAAGAGACCCAGGAAAAAGTCCTCGTCTTCCATCACAAGGACTACATTTTTCACCTGCTCAAGCCGCGCGATCAGTGGGGCAGCGACCTGTCTCCCCACGAGCGGGTCATGCTGGAAAATGTTTTTACCGGCGGCGATGAGATTCGCCTCTCCAGCCTCAAGAACCGCTTCTACACCGCCATTCCCGTGATCCGGCAGGACATCATGGCGGCGCTGAAACGGAAGGGAATGTATCTGATCGATCCCGACTCCGCCAACGGATATAGTTTTCTCGGCGTTCTTGTCATCGTCGCCCCCTTCCTGATGTTGCAATTCCTATGGCACAAGGACGTTTTCAGCTCGATCGGCCTGCTCGTGCTGTCCGGCCTCGTCTCGGCGGTCATATTCTGGCTGTTTGCCCGGCAGATGACCTGCAAAACCATTAAAGGTGGTCGCACCCGGGTGGCCATCCTCGGCTTCCAGGAATTCATGAACCGCGTCGATGCTGACCGCCTGAAAGTCATGCCCCCCACCACCTTCGAAAAATTCCTTCCCTACGCCATGGCCTTGGGCGTGGAGCACCAGTGGGCGCAGGCATTCGCCGGAATCGTGAAAGATCCGCCGAGTTGGTACACCGCATCTGGCGGATACGCACCCGGTACGGGATTCAATCCGATCTTCTTTTCAAGCTCCATGCACAGCATGGCGACTGACATGCACCAGGTGTTCGTCTCCGCGCCACGCTCCAGTTCCGGCGGTTCAGGCTTTGGCGGCGGCGGCGGGGGTGGCGGCTTCTCCGGCGGCGGCTTTGGCGGCGGCGGCGGCAGCGCATTCTGAGTTCCAGCGGCCTGACAGTCCTGCAATCGGTGTTCGTCAGGAGAAGTGACATGTCGAAACTGATCGGTTTGGCTTTTGCTGTTCTGCTTCTGCTACCTTCCGCGAATTCTGCCCGTGAGAAATTTGCGCAGTATAAAGCGATCGAAGCCTACGAAATTCGACCGGGTATCCTAATGATGCCGAGGTACTCAGCTGGCGGGCAGGCCTGCGAGATCGGACTGGAGAAACTGCATTATTCGACCGCAACAATCAGCCTAGACTCTAGCTTATCGCGCAAAGAGGTTGACCAAATCTTCGGAGAGCTCGTACCAGCCAAGGAGAGAGGTCCGAGGTCAAAGGATTTCCCAAGGACCCTAATCACACAAGTCGGTCACGGTATCACAACGAACACGGAGTACGAGAACGTCTCAATTCAAATCTATAGCTCCGCATCCGCTGTTTCTGGTCAGGGTGGAATTACTGCGGATGATGTTGTCGCAACGATCAAATGGAAGAATCGGAAATGCCAATAGGCACGGAAGAGCTGACGGCTGGTCCACTCTCTCCTAAGATTTCAGCGTAGAACGCAAAACTGAAGGGTGCCCACTCTTTCGTGCACTTTGCCAAAGGGTGAGAGGCGAGCGAAAGCGACAAAGTGATTGGTATTGCCTCGAAACAATCAAAAAGGCCGCCTTCCGGCGGCCTTTGATCCCTGCAACAATCGGAATGAGCTACGACGGCACCGCTTGGCCCTGGCCGGGCTGCGGCACGCTGGCAGCAGTGGCCGCGGCGGCCTCGTTCAGGATGCGGTGGTGGATGGTGAACAGCGCCAACTCCAGCCGGTCGGAGACCCCAATCTTGTCATATACGTTGCGCAGATAATTCTTGATGACCTGCTCGGTGGTGCCGAGCTGGGTGGCAATCTCCTTGTTCTTGTATCCCTGCACGATCAGGGCAACGATACGCAGCTCTTTCGCGGTGAGTCGGTCCCGCACCCGCAAGCCGACCATATCGTTCTCGGTGAGCTCGCTGGGTACGGCGATGTCCTGCACCCAGGTTTCGCCGCGAGCCACCTTGCGCACGCAATCCACCAGCGCCGGGCTGGTTACGTTGCGGTAGACAACTCCGTGGGAGCCGTTGCTCATGTAGCGCTGGGCGCTTTCGCCGGTGTCCGCCAAGATTACCACGCGGGTCTTCACTTTCGCGGCGGCCTGCAAAATGGCGTTGAGGTCGGTGTGGAACCCCCCGGCAACGATCAGCACGGCGGCACGGAACTTGTCGAGCGCCATGAACATTTGTTCAGGAGTCTGCGCCTGTGCCACAATGCGCATCTCGTCTTCAACCGCGAGCACTTTAGCGATGCCCGCCCGGAAAATCGCCTGGTTATCGGCCAGAATCAGTTTCAGCATTGCGTCAGCACCTCGTTACGAGTGGCGAACGAAATCATAGGAATCGATCACGCAGGCCACGCCCCGAGCCTCCGTGGAGTTAACCCCGCCGGTGGGTTCGTCGGTGCGAACCACCCGGCCGCGACATTGCACAACCACAGGATCCTTGGCTCCGGTCACCTCAGGAGGCAGAGCGATCTCGAACTCGACCGCCGAGCCGATTTCCAAAGCGGCATCGGCGCGGATATACACTCCGGCCGCGCTCAGGTTTCCGGTGACTCCGGCGTGTTGGCCGACGTCCTCGGACTTATGAATCTTGATGGGTAATTCCAGGGGAAACCGTTTTCCCGTCCGCGCTTCGGACACAAGACCTCCTTCCAAGGGCCTTCCCTCCCCTAGTGCCGGCTCGGTAAGGCAAGCTCACCGCAAAACCCGGCAAAGTAGGTACACTCGCCCTTATATCACGGAACGATCTCGGGTCAAAAGCACCAAATAACTCTTAAGTGACTAACGTAACCTGAGTAGCAAATAGCGCGATTTTGGGACTTTCGGCCCGTAAGTTGGTGGATTTCTGCGCTCCCCGGCGCCAGCGGAGGCAGTGGCAGGAGTTGGAGGGATTGGACGAGTAAATATGGATGAGAGTGCTTAGGGGGTGACTTTAAAGGCGACGCCGAAGCCGTACTTGCCGAACTTGGTGGTGACGCCGAAGAGGTTGCCCTTGCCGTCGAAGACCATGCCGTAGCCGGGGAATCCGCCGTCTTTGCCGTTGAACCTGTGGAGGACGCTGTACTTCCATCTGCCGTTTTTCTGGCGCGACATTTTGAAAATCACGCCACAATCGTAGCCCTCGCAGACCGCTAGCCCGCCGCTAGCCATGCCGTACAGGTTGCCTGACTTGTCGAACACCAGGGTCCCGCTGGGCACGCATCCGATCCTGCAATTCGGGAAGTCATACAGGGCCGTCAGCTTCCAGTGGCCTGAAGCGCTGCTCTCCTTAAACACCATCCCGTTGTTGTGCGTGCTGCCCAGCTCGGTTGTTCCATAGAGGTTGCCGGATGCGTCCATCGCCAGCCCACCGTTTGGGCTTTGGCCGTCTTTCGAGGAAATCTCCAGGAACCGATGCAGGACGTGGTAGGTCCAGGCGCCGTCGCCGTTGGGCGTCATTTCAAAGACCACCCCGCAGCCGAATGAGACCCAGCAAGCGGGCTGGCCAATGCCGCCATAGAGGGTGGCGCCAAACATATTGCCTTTTTACTGTCCCAGATCGGCGGGGCGGGCAGGTCGTAACCGTCCGGGCAGTGGTACAGTTGGGATCATCTCCAATGTTTCTGTCACAATACTTGCTCGTCCCTCATCTAGAATCAGCGGGCCAAGTAAATTCGCCCCAAGGAGCTGCCTCGATGCCGTGTCCACGCCGTGGTGATCATAATCTTGTCTGTGTTTTGAATTTAATTCGGTGCTTTATTGCCATCTTCCTGTTGACCGCATCCTTGGCGATCGCTCAGCAAGCGCCTAGCAATGCGACGCCGAAGACGCCCGCCCAAACGCCGCAAGTTCTGCAGCAGCTCAATTGGGCCATGGAAGGACTCGTCGCCAAAGTGGCGCCAGCAGTAGTGCAGGTTCTAGTGACCGGATTCGGCTCGCTGGACGAGGGCAATCGCTCGGAAACCGCGTACGTGGTGCGCCAGCATGCCGTTGGCTCCGGGGTGATCGTGGACCCGGACGGTTATATCGTGACCAACGCGCACGTGGTCGAAGGCGCGCAGCGCATACGGGTGGTGTTGCCCATACCTATGGCGGATTCCCCTCAGGTCGAGCCGGTGGGAAAGCAGCGGGTGCTGGAGGCTAAGCTTATCGGGCTGCACAAGGACAGCGATCTGGCAGTGCTCAAGATTGAGGCGAAAGGCTTGCCCACACTCGAACTGGGCAACGCCCGACCGGTGCATCAGGGACAGCTGGTGTTCGCCATCGGCAGCCCAGAAGGTCTGGAGAACTCGGTCACCATGGGCGTGGTGAGTGCGGTAGGTCGTCAGCCGGATCCCGGCAAACCGATGGTCTACATTCAGACCGACGCTCCCATCAACCCGGGCAACAGTGGCGGCCCGCTGGTGGACACGGACGGTTATGTGCTCGGCATCAACACCCTGATTTTTTCCCAGGGCGGAGGCAGCGAAGGGTTGGGGTTTGCCATCCCGGCGCGGGTCGTTCGCTTTGTTTATGACAGCCTGCGCAAATTCGGCCACGTGCATCGGGTGGAGATCCAGGCGGCGGCGCAGACTATTACTCCGACTCTGGCCGAAGCCCTGGGACTCGCTCAGAGCTACGGCGTAATTGTTTCGGACGTGACGCCTGGGGGCCCGGCGGAGTCAGCCGTGCTGAAAGTGGGCGACATTGTGTTGAGCGCCGATGACCGCCGGGTCGATACCCTTCCCGCCCTCACCGCCGCCATGTACCTGCACCCTCTGGACCAGGTGATGAAACTGGCGGTGCTGCGGGGAGGCGAGAGACGAACTCTCGAAGTCCCGGTCATTGAGCATCGTGATTCCATGGATAAACTCATGGACACGGTCGATCCCCAAAAGAGTCTGATTCAGCGGCTGGGGGTTCTGGCGATTGACTTGACGCCGGAACTGCGCTCGCTGGCTGGCGATTCGCGCATTCCGAGCGGGGTAGTGGTTATCGGCCGCGCCGCCAATCTGCTCGGGCCCGACACCGGGCTGAAAACCGGCGACATTATCCATAGCGTAAACGGGAAGCCCATCGAGTCGGTGGATGCCCTGCGCGCCTCCTTGCGCGGGCTCAAGCCCAATGCAGCGATCGCGCTGCAAATCGAGCGGGACAGCGGGCTGCAATGGCTGGCCTTTGAGATGGAGTAGCGGATCGGTCCAGCACATGGCCCGCTGACATACTGCGCACAGGAGACCCTTAATGCAGGCAAGCACGCGATCGGTTGTCCTTAGCCTGGCTCCGCTTCTCGGTGCCGTTTTCGCCTTTCCCCAGATGCCTGATCTGCGCGCCCAGGAGTTCCGCAAGCAGCCTGCCGCTGGAGTGCCCATGGCCCTCGGGACTGACGTTGGTCCGTTTCCGCTCGATGTCGGATTCCGTTTCGACGCCCGGGCCGGCTCGACAGCCGCGGCAGTGGACGGGGCCGGTCCGGCAACCGGGCTTCCCAACCAGACCTTGCCCTGGCCTCCTTGCGCCGGTGTTATGGTGTTGTGCGTAGAGCAGACTCCCTCGGGCCGTTCGGTCTCCCTCCCGAAACGCTGGCCACGCTCAGACGCACCCCCCGAGGAGTCGCGGACAACGCCGGGGAACAGGCCTGGAGAAGATTCAAAGATCGAACCGGCGGTTGCAAGTTCACCGGTATCCAAACCAGCCGACTTCAACCGGAGCATTTATTACAGAAACAAGCTGGAATTCTCCCTGGACGGAGGATGGCTTCCCATCAATATCCCTTTCCCTCTCGACATTTTCGTAGGCGATGCCTATAACACGTACCCGCTTCAATACACCCTGGTACCCATCTTTGCTTCTCTCCGATGGCAGATTGACGGCATCGAAGGTCCGTGGGTTTTACGCGGCAATTGGGATCTTACGTTCACCGGGTCGGTTACCGCGATTCCGAGGGGACCGGAGAGCCGGTATTTCTCTTACATCATGGGTATTCGACGTAATTTTGTCCCGCGCAACTGGAGGGCAGCGCCCTACTTTGATGTACGCCTCGGCGTGGGGAACATTGACGCCAAGGGACCCCAAGGGGTGAAGTATGCGCAAGGACAGGACCTCACCTTTACGGTCAACATGGGCAGTGGAGTGCGCTATAACTTCAGTCCTCGGTATGCAATTTCGGCCGGTTTGAATTTCATGCATATATCAAATCTTGATTTGTCCCAACACAGACCGACACGCCAGAATCCGACCTGGGGCGTTCAGAACTATGGCATCAATGTCTACGGACCGATGGTTGGAATCGATATCCAGTTGGGCAAGCATCCACGACATTCTGATGCGCGCTGACTTTGCCGCCACCGGTGGCTTTGGGAACCGGCAAACCGGTCGTCCCAGGGATCAGAACAAGTAGATCAGGTTCACTGCCGTCGTGAATTGATGATCCGTGCCTGGAACCGCGCCGACGAGAAACACGTTGCGGTCTGACAGGTCCCGGCGGAACTCTCCTCGGACTACGAACTTCCCGTCAGCTTCCCTGAAATGTGAGTTCAATTTGGAAAACTTTGCCGCCAGATCATATTCCGGGGTCAGGGTGTACCCCTGCAAGGTTTGAGTGGTGCCGGTGCGGGTTCCTCCGCCGTCGCCAAACACTTCGCCGCGAAAGGCAAGAGAAAAGCTTTTGGTGAGATTGTACTTCGCGTATCCCGCCAACCCCTTCCAAATGGCATCGTAACCGGGGGCAACCCCGTTTTCCTCGTGCCCGTAGAGCGCATCCGCAGATAGAGTCACGCGGGAAGCCGGCTTCCAGGTCGCCACAATTTCTCCGACGTTGCGCTGATCTTTGCTGTCCCTTGGGCGCTCCGGTCCGCGAATGAAATTGAAGGAAATGCTGGTGGTTCGGCTGGTGGTGAGCGCCAGTTGCGCGCCCAAGGTGTATCCGTGATTGAGTCTCTGGACATCATCCCATCCATTGCATGCCATCACCATTCCCGTGATTTTGCTGTTGAAAGCGTAGGTCGCCCTCAGACCGGTGTGGGTGAAAGGGATGCCATAACCAAAGATGTAGCCCCGGCTGAAATTATCGTTGTATCCGTCATACCCGCCCATGACTTCGTATCCCAGGTGGGTGACAAACTTTCCCACGTCGAAACGCAGTCCATTCCCCAGCGGCGCGATGTAACTCACCAATAATTGTGGAATATCGAAATGGTGGGCGACTCCGGTCTGCCTGTCGCGGAACAGACCGTAGGAGGCGGTGACCTCGGGGACCCCGGACCCGGCGATCAGATCAATCCGGAACCCGAACTGTTTGGGCTCGGCGATCGCACGCTGGATGACGAGTTGGGCCACATCCAACTGAGGGTCATCGTCATTGAAATCGAAAACCCGGAACTGGTCGATGCGCGGGATGGGTTCGTTGTCGTTGTAGGTGTACGAAAGAGAAAGATACCCGTCGGTAGTAATCTGCCGCCACCAGGGTCGTGCTTCCCCGGAGTGCAGTGGAGCGGACGCCGGCGCTTGAGGCGGCGCGGGATCAGTTTCCTGCGCAGGCACCGACAGGGGTGATGCGAAGACCACCCCCGTCATCAGCAGTTGTCTCAGAAACCGGCAAATCGGTTGCCCGAATCGCTGGTTTCCCATTATTTGACCGACGCTCCCAAATGAACCAGATCGTCGTGTCCCAGAATCTCTTCATAGGCGTGCTCGCCGTGGATCGATTCATCGAGACCGATTTCTTCGCTCATCTCATCGACTTTCACGGTGGTGAACATATCGATGATTCTCAACATGGCGTAGGTGAAAACGAACGCCCACACCGACGAGAAAGTAACGGCGACCACCTGCTTCAGCAGGAACGTCGGGTCTCCGGCGAGCAATCCATCCGCGCCGGCTGGGTTATAGGCCTTGCTGGCGAAGATTCCCAGCATGACGATACCCAGGAACCCTCCCACGCCATGGACTCCCCAAACATCCAGGGCATCATCCCACTGCAGCTTGTTCTTCATCTCGACGGCGTAATAGCAAACCACTCCAGCCACACAGCCGATGATGACCGCGGTGGTGGGAGAAACATACCCGGCCGCGGGCGTGACCGTGGCCAGTCCGGCAACCGCTCCCGTCAGCAAGCCAAGAAACTTAGGCTTCTTTTCGTTGAACCACGCTACCAGCATCCAGGCAATCGCGGCGAAGGAGGCGGCTACGTCGGTGTTGAGAAATGCCGTAGCCGTGACCGAATCGACCCGCATTTCGCTGCCCGCGTTAAAGCCATACCACCCGAACCAGAGCAGTCCGGTGCCCAGAGCAACCAGGGGGATGCTGTGCGGCCCGCGATCTGCCGTGCGCCGCTTCCCCACGTAGAGCACCGAAGCCAAAGCAGCGATTCCCGCTATGTTGTGCACCACGATGCCGCCCGCAAAGTCCTTGACGCCCCATTGCTGCAGGAAGCCCCCGCCCCAAACCATGTGAACAAACGGGAAATATACAAAGGTCAGCCAGCCGGTAAGGAACAGCATGTAGGCCTTGAAGGTAACCCGGTTGGTGAATGCGCCCGAGATCAGCGCCGGTGTAATGATGGCGAACATCATCTGATACGCGATGAACACGAATGCCGGGATGGAGTCATTGGGCGACGGGGTACTGAGATTGACCCCGCGCAGGAACGCGTTGTGGAAGTTTCCGATGACGCCATGCCAGTCGCCGCTGAAGCACAACGAGTAGCCGTAGAGATACCAGATTACGGTGGTCCAACCCATCGAAACAAAGCTTTGGATCATGATCGCCAGGACATTCTTTCGTCCCACCAGGCCGCCATAAAAAAACGCGAGCCCAGGGGTCATTAACATGACCAGACTGGTACACAAAATCATGAATCCGGTGTTACCCGTGTCGAGATGCAGCATGAAGCCTCCTTAGCAGTGACATGAAACAGGCCGCAGTATAGCGCCCGGAAGCCGATATTCCAAGAAGATACGGCTGCCTTGCCAGGCAGCGGCCACCGAAACTGGCTTCGTCCCAGCCTCGTCTTTCCGCAGGGAAAAAAGCTGTGCGGTATATCACAGTAAGGCATGATGGATAACCACTTCCGGGGTGCGGCAGACGCGCCGAATCGCTAGGCGGCCTTTTCATTATCCCGGAGCGGACTGGCTTGGGTTTATCCGGTTGCGGCGTCACAGACCAACCATCGGCCGGCATAACCTCCGCGCCGGGCTGCGCTTAGAGAGATTCGGGAACGAGCTAGTGTGGGGAGGTTGCTCCGGTCCTGATTTGGAAGACTTGTACCCGTGCGTTCGCCGTATCAGCCACGTAGATGCGGTTGCTGAGATCAATCCACAACCCCATCGGAGCACGGAACTCTCCAACTCTACTGCCGGGTTCTCCAAATGCGCCCATCGGTGTTCCGTCTGGTTTGTAGATGCTGATGACGGATCCGGGAGCATAACTGATGTAGATGTTTCCGCCTCCATCTACCGCCAGGCCGTGGTCCCTGGAAACATCGCCAACCACGGGATCATCACAAGTACGGTTGCCATCGAAATCCAGGACTTGGATCCGCGTTCCCTCCGCATCCAGGACCACGATTCCGGAAGTGCCCACGGCGATCTGCGTCGGGGACGCAAATTCTCCCTGGCCATTACCGTGCTTGTCCTTGCCCAGACGTTTCAGAACGTTGCCTTGCAGATCAAGGACAAGAACGACATTGCGCGGAGTGTCGGCCAGATATAAACGGCCGGCCTTCCGGTCAATTGCAATTCCGCTTGGACGTTCATACATGTTTTCGCCGCGGAAGCGCCCGATGTAGCGAAGGAATTGCCCGTACTGGCTGTACACCAGCACCATTCCCCGCTCGGAGTCAGCGATGTAAATGTTGTCCTCGGCATCCACCGCAACTCCCGCGGGCATCTGCAGCCTGTGCCCTTGACCGCCCAGAATGCTGAACGAAGTCTTGCCCGTGGGGTCAAACACATGTACGGCCCGCAGGTCAGGATCGCTGATGACGACGCGCATCATGGAGTCGGTGGTTACCTGATGCGGCGCTCCCATCACCCTGGCTCGCCCGTACACAAATGTCACTACTGCATCGCGAACGCTTCCCAGGTTGGAGGTTGGGTGTGCGGTTTTCGTGGCGTAGGCCGGAGGCTCGAAATCTTCCACCACCTTGCGGCCGGGAAGAATCATCCACGGAGGAGGTCCGGCCTGCCGGGCCGCATCTTCGCCAAAAACTGAAGTGGCGCCGGAAGTTGGACCCTGCGCCTCAAGCACGCCGCCGAACCTTGATGACTTCTTGAATTTTGCATCGGCCCAAAATGTGCCAAGATATTCCAGGTCATGACCGCCTCCCAGGCTCACCCGCGGGAAGGCGCGAGTATTCTGGGTTGGGGGCTCAAGCCGCAGCGACGCGCACAGACATGTGGTACAGGAGGCGGCTTCCTCAGGCGTTTGGCTGAACACAGATTGGGCCGTGAGGGCCAGCAGCGCGAGTCCAGCAACAATCCCCAACTCAGCTTTCGCCGTGCGCGCGCGTGTACAGAAAAGCAACCTGCCAAAGTACTGTTTCCTGAGCATGGGCTTGCCTCCCACGCGGTTAACAAATGAAACAGCCCAAGAGAAAGAGAACGGGGAATCCTCTCCAAACTACGCAGGTACATTGTCGCTCTTTGCGGGGAGCGTTTGTCAGTGACCTGTGCTCAGGGGAGTTTGTCAAAGTTCTCACTGCACGCAGTGACTTGTGTCTCATAGCGATGTGACAAAAGCGGCAAGGAACGGAGCATCAAGGAGTGTTCTTAGCTGTTTCGCTAAGCTACGGCGTCTTTCTCCCAACCGCGACGGACAGCTGAAACCAGAATGCACTGCCGCTTGGCTTGTTTTCGACCAGGGTATCGCGGTAGTACTTCACCGCAAACCCTCCACGCTTGCCGAGCGGGAATCGCAACTGTGGTCCCAGCGCCAAGTCTCGTCCGCGAAACCCGTTCTGGTAAACCAGGCCTTTCAGGGAATCATCCGTGGTCTGCTGGTAGAAATACCCGTTGAACCCGGCAGCCACTTTCTTGGAAATCTCATAGTCGATATTGTATTCTCACATGAACTCGTTCCCGCTATGGTACTGCGTGTCCTTGTCGGAACCGTTGAAGATGTACATGAAGCGGGAACTCGTTTCTACTTTGCCCTGCCAGGGCAGGTAGGTGAACCCGGCGACCGGAGCGATCGCCAGGTTGTGCTGTCCAATGTTCAGGACGTCGGATGCTGCATAGCCTCCGCCGGGCGAAAACATGTCGGCCTCGTAATACCAGTGGAGAGTGCCCTTCGCATAGGTGACGCTGAACGGAATCACGTTCACATTGGTGAGGCCAAACTTGCTGAACTTGCCCGGTGCAACATGCAGTTGT
Organism: uncultured Acidobacteriota bacterium; assembly: GCA_963715675.1. GTDB lineage: Bacteria > Acidobacteriota > Terriglobia > Terriglobales > Acidobacteriaceae > DASVWZ01. Next base: position 2,893,885 of record OY970265.1, on the reverse strand, counting down.
TCGTAGATAAACGGAACCCCAATCTGGCTCTCGACGGTCCCGCCAAGGAAATGGATCCCCCAGTTGTGCGTGATCTTGAAAGCGTTGGCAAAAACTCTGAGCTTGAACTCCGGAATTGAGCTCTTGCCCTTCGAATCGGCGAACTCATTGGCCGTGTAAAAGCAGGTGTACTCGTAGATCGCCGTTTGTCCGGGCCGAGGCTGCATGCCGGTCATGACGGTTTCCACCCCCACCGGATAAACACTGCCTCCGTTTTCCGTGGCGTTCGCGCCCGTCAGCATGGCGATGACGATCGTCGCGCCCAAACCTGCCCCCTGCCAGAACCTTGCCGTGAACATTGTTCTCCGCTGTCCCTCAAGAAGATCAAAACGCGAAGAATATTGGCACAGAGCAGAATAATTCTCAGTGATCCGGTTCACGTCGACGCGTGATCCGGCAGCGCAAAAAAAAAAGCCGGAGGCCTCAGCCCCCGGCTCATGCCGTGAAAGCAAATGCCTACCGGATCTTCTCGGCGATCGACTTCGCCTGCGTGAACAGGTAGAGGTAATCCGGCCCTCCCGCCTTCGAATCCGTGCCCGACATATTGAACCCGCCGAACGGGTGCGCCGCCACCATCGCTCCCGTGCACTTCCGATTAATGTACAGGTTGCCGGCGTGGAACTCGTGCTTCGCCCGCTTGATCTTGTCCGGCGAACTGGTGTACGCGGCCCCGGTCAGTCCGAACTCCGTATCGTTGGCGATTTCCAGCGCGTGATCGAAGTTCTTCGACTTGATCACCGCCAGCACCGGCCCGAAGATTTCTTCCTGTTCGAGTTTTGATTTCGGCTTGATGTCGGCGATCACCGTCGGCTGAATGAAGTAGCCTTCGCCAGCCGCGCGCGCGCCGCCCGTAATCAAACGTCCATCCTTCTTGCCGTGCTCGATGTAGCCCAGGATCGACTTCATCGACCCTTCGTTGATCACCGCGCCCATATTCGGGTTTTCCGTCGGATCGCCGACCGTAATCTTCTCCACCCGGGCTTTGAGCGCTTCCAGAAATTTGTCGTAGATGCGCTCATCGACAATGGCGCGTGAGCAGGCTGAGCACTTCTGCCCCTGGAATCCGAACGCCGCCTGAGCTACGCCTTCGACCGCTGCGTTAAAGTCGGCGTCGGCGTCCACGATGATGGCATCCTTGCCGCCCATTTCCAGCACCGTGCGCTTGATCCACACCTGGCCGGGAACCACGTCGGCAGCGCGCTTGTTGATGTCCAGTCCGACTTCACGCGAGCCGGTGAACGCGATGTAACGCGTCTTGGGATGTGCGACCACGGCGTTGCCAAACGTGGCGCCCGAGCCGGGGCAGAAGTTCACCACGCCCTCGGGCAATCCACACTCTTCGAGGAGTTCAACGAACTTGGCCGCAATCGTGGGCGAGTCGCTGGAGGGTTTCAAAATTACTGTGTTGCCCGCCACAATCGAAGCCGCCGTCATGCCCGCCATGATGGCGCAAGGGAAGTTCCACGGCGGAATCACCGCGCCCACGCCCAGTGGAATGTAGTGCAGTTCGCCGTGCTCGCCGGGGAGTTGTACGTCAGGCTCCACCTTGGCCAACCGCAGCGCCAGCCGGCTGTAGTATTCGCAGAAATCAATCGTCTCCGCGATATCGGCGTCCGCTTCCCCCCAGTTCTTGCTGACTTCAAAAATCATCCAGGCGGCGAACTCGTATTTGCGCTCGCGCAGCAGCGCGGCGGCGCGGAACACCAGCCCGGCGCGTTCTTCCGCGGAAGTCCGGCTCCACGTGGCAAACGCCTTCAGCGCAGCCTGCATGGCGGGCTCGACATGTTCAGCGCCGGCTTTCTGGTGGATTCCGACAATCTGCGAAGGTTTCGCCGGATTCAGCGACTTGATCTTGCCCTCAGTTTTGATCCGCTTGCCGCCGATGATCAGATCATACTCGCGGCCCATCTGGCCTCGGACTTTCTCGATGGCAGCGCGCATCTTCCGCGCATTTTCTTCTTTGCTGAAATCGGTCAGCGGTTCATTGGCGAACTTGCCTTCCGGCAAGCGAGTTTGTGGTTTCACGGGAGCTTCAAGGGTTGCCATAAATGCACCTCAATGGAGACTTAATGAAATATAGATGCCACCGAGACTGGTGGCGAACCAGCCATTGTAGCACCGGGGGAGAATGCTTCCTAAAGGCCCTAACCGGTAATGCTGAGGCCCCACCTAACTTCGGGTAGTGGGTCAGTTTGATTTCCACAAGTCTTCGGCATCATCCCAGTTCGGAGGCTTGAGGCTGGGGTTCTTTTCGTACAGGGGCTCCATAACGTCAAACACTATGCCGCTCGCAATTCGTGCTGTCGCCTTCTTGTAGGCAGCGTACTCCTCGGGTGAACAGTGTTCTCTCACCGCCTGACACGAATCGCAGAGTCGTGCGAACATATCCGTCATCAGGTCACTAATCTGTTTGGCCGTCTCAGGGTGGTATATCATGCGCTCCGTTCCTCGATTGCCTTCAGGATAAGCCCTTTGTCAATCCCCTTAGCAGCCGAGATTTGTGCTGCCAGCGTGGAGCACATCTCTGCCCTACCGCCGCCACGGTCTCATTACCTGATACCCTGGAACCGCGGTCGGCGAGCTCTTGCTCGCCTCGAGCAATTTTCGCTGCACCAGCCACCGTATCCCCGACTGCGCCGCGCTTTTCGAGATGCCCACCGCATCCGCCACAGTTTGGTAACTGGCGTAGATTCGTTCGCGGCGGCTCCGGAACGCCTCAAAAGTGAACCAAAGGTAAATCAGGAAACTGGTGGGTTGACGGTCATGGCCCACCAGGTCCCGCATCAGCACATCCACCACATAGTCATCGATCGTCATGGCACTATACCATCAGATACTATAGCAAGCCTTGCCTGATTGCGCGCCTTCCGATCCTCTCCTATACTGCCTGCGGCAACTGGCCAATAAGGAGCGTGAAAAAATGATCCGTGGAATCAAGTTTGTGAACGTGCCCGTGACCAACCAGGACGCCGCCGTCAAGTTCTATACCGAGAAGCTGGGGTTCCGCGTCCTCACCGACCAGCCCTACGATGACCAGCAGCGCTGGATCGAACTTGGAATACCCGGCGGGGATGCCGGCGTGGTACTCTTTACGACCGACGACGACGCCGGCCGCATAGGCAACCGTCAGCCCATTTCATTCTGGTGCGACGATGTGAAGGCAACGGCTCAGGTGTTGAAAAGCAAAGGCGTGGCGTTCGCGATGGAACCAAAAACCGAGGAGTGGGGCAGCGTGTCAATCTTCAAAGATCAGGACGGAAACCAGTTCGTGCTCTCGTCGAAATAGTATCGACCGAACGACCCGGGGACCCTATGCGCACAACTGGCACAAACCAAGCCTTAGCCGATCTGCTGAAACCCTATTCACCTGACGTGCAGAAACTCGCTCTGGCCACCCGCGCATTTGTGCTGAAGATAATCCCGAACGCGATCGAGCAGGTCGATCCCAAGAGCAAGCTCATCGGCTATGGCTTCGGCACAAAATACACAGACATGATTTGCAGCCTCATGCCGGCCAAGACGTGGGTGACTCTGGGAATCGGCTGGGGCAGGGAATTGCCGGACCCGCAGAAGTTGATGGAAGGCAGCGGCAAGGTTCATGCCCATGTGAAGCTGAAAGGCGCGACCGACCTGGAGAATCCGGCGCTGGAAGCTCTTCTTAATGCAGGCATCGCCCACTGGGAAGCCGTGCGGAAAGCGAAGCGCGCTCAAGCGAAGTCATGATCCTCTATGTGGCAAGCTGAACTATCGGCTGTTCCACCGGCTCCAGCCGCGCCGTGAAGTGGCGCAGGAATGGCGCTTCGTAAGTCAGCTTCAATCCCTGGATCCTGGCCCGCTTCTTCCAGACTTCAAGGATGACCTCAACCACGTAATCAATATGGCTCTGGGTGTAGACACGGCGGGGAATCGCCAGTCGCACCAGGTCCATCTTCGCGGCGGCACCGAACATCAGCGCGCCGATTTCGACGGAACGAATTCCCCCTTCTAGATACAGTTCGGCAGCCAGCGCCACTCCCGGAAATTGCTCCACCGGAATGTGCGGAAGAAACGCGCGCGCATCCAGATAAACCGCGTGGCCGCCGGGGGGCTGCACGATTGGTACGCCTTGGGCCGCCACATGATTGCCCAAATACGCCGTCGAGGCAATGCGATACCGCAAGTAATCTTCTTCCAGCGCTTCCTGCACACCAACTGCGATGGCTTCCAGATCACGCCCCGCCAGCCCGCCATAGGTCGGATATCCCTCGGTCAAGATCAGCAGATCCTTTTCCTGCTGCGCCAGCAGATCGTCATTGGTGCACAGGAATCCTCCAATGTTGGCCATGCCGTCTTTCTTCGCGGACATGGTGCAGCCATCGCCGTAGCTGAACATCTGCTGCGCAATCTGTTTCGGAGTCTTCGACTCATGCCCGGGTTCACGCAGCTTGATGAAGTAGGCGTTCTCCGCGAAGCGGCAGGCGTCGAAGTACAAAGGAATGCGATGCCGCCGGCAAATCGTGCTGACTGCTTTGACGTTTTCCATCGAGACCGGCTGGCCTCCGCCGGAATTGTTGGTCACCGTCAGCATGACGAGCGGGACCCTCTCCCGGCCGACTTCGTGAATCAGGCGGTCCAGCGCGGCCACGTCCATGTTGCCTTTGAACGGGTGCACCAGTTCCGGCCGCTTGCCCTCCGCGATGACCAAGTCCTTCGCCTCGGCGCCCACATATTCCACGTTGGCCCGGGTGGTATCGAAATGCGTGTTGTTGGGAACGACGTCGCCCTTCTTGCACATCACGTTGAACAGGATGCGTTCCGCAGCCCGTCCCTGGTGGGTTGGAATGACGTGGCGATATCCGAAAATGTCCTGCACTGAGTTGCGGAAGCGGTCGAAGCTCCGGCTGCCCGCGTAACTCTCGTCGCCCTCCATGATCGCTGCCCACTGGTGCGTGGACATGGCCCCGGTGCCGGAATCGGTGAGCAAGTCGATGAGAACGTCGTCGGCTGGCAACAGGAAGAGGTTGTAATGCGCGGCCTGCAGCAACTGCTCGCGTTCCCCGCGCGTAGTCCAGCGGATGGGCTCGACACTCTTGATGCGAAACGGCTCGATGATGGTCTTGGCCATGCGTAAATCTCCTGCTTACAGGACACACCAAGATCGCTGGCGAGTCAGTGACGGAAATCACTGGCAAGCGGATCAGGGGGACGGTGAGTTAGGTTGGACTTCCCGTCTTACGCCCAACTCTGTCGTGAAGGCTGCAACCAGGCGTCAGTTGTGGACCTTCATGGGCTCATGGTCCTGCGCGGTCTTGATGCTCATTTTCGCGGTTCTCTCCAGTTTGTCCCAGGCAAAGCTCCGGCCCGAAATGGCCCGTTTCACCGTCCGGAACAGCACAATCGAGAATAGTTGCCGGTAGGCGAAGCGCTGCAGCCATACCTGGCTGAGCAGCCAGACGTCTTCGCGGGCCTCGGGCTGCCGCCGTTCCAGCCCGAACGCGATCGCCGACGTAATGAAGTCGATAATCAGGAACGCCGCAAAGAACAAGACCAGCCGCTGGAAACTCGCCGGATCGGTCGAGTCCGGGTGAAACCATTTCTGCACGAAATACCACACCGCACCAAAGGCAAACATCAGGTCAATAAACGGCGAGACCAGCGGCAGCAGGATCTGGAAAATCACGATGTTGGGCAAAGCCACCCAACCCAGCGCCCCTTTGCGCGCGAATACCGCGCGATGCTTCCATACCGCCTGCAAAATCCCGAACGACCAGCGGAAGCGCTGCCGCATCAGCCCATTGGCATTGATGGGCGCCTCGGTGTAGGCCAGCGCCAGGTCCTCGTAGGTCACCCGATAACCGCGCCGCAGCAGCGCCATGGTGAGATCGGCATCTTCCGCCACCGTATCGGTATGGTATCCCCCGGCTTCCCGCACCGCGGATGTTCGCCAGGCCCCAATCGCGCCAGGCACTACACTGACTGCGCCCAGGGTGTTCAGGGCCCGGCGTTCGAAATTCTGGCTGGTGATGTACTCGAGCGCCTGCCAGCGGGTCCACAGGTTTACCCGGTTCCCGACCTTGGCATTTCCCGCGACCGCGCCGACCTTGGGGTCCAGAAAATGAGGCACCAGCCGCGTGATGGCATTGCGGTCGATGACGGTGTCGGCATCAATTCCGACGAATATTTCTTCGCCCTGCAGATGTTCCAGGCCATAGTTCAGGGCTTCGGCTTTTCCGGAATTGGGTTTGGTCAGCACCACAACCCGGCCTGAAGACTCTTCCTCGGCAAAGGCCCGGCGAGCGACTTCCAGCGTTTTGTCCTTGGACCCATCGTCGATCACGATCACCCGCAGCTCAGGGTAATTGGAAGCCAGCACGGCGCGGACGGTGCGCTCGATCACCTTCTCCTCGTTGTAGGCCGGGACCAGAACCGCAACCCTGGGCCGGTACAAAGCCGCTTCCGCTTCTGTGGCCAGCCCGTATTTGCGTTTCCGGAACCGGTCGTAAATCGCCAATACACCAATGAACAGAAGCCGCCCGGTCATCAGCAAGTCCCCCAGGAAAAAGATCAGGGTGATTCCCTTGCTGCACACATCCCATAGCCCAAATCCAATCCAGTCGATTCGCGCCGCCCAGCGCTCATTGGACGGAATTGGCGGCATCACGTCTGCCATGGTTTTCCCCAGCAACTCGTACAGCGGGACAATCCGCAATCCTTTGGCGCGGATGCCGTCGATGATCAGAGGCAATGCCGCCGCCGTCTGGCTGCGGTCGCCACCCCCGTCGTGCAACAGTATGATGCTGCCGCAAAAACGCATGTCGGAGCCGCATGGCGGCAAGTGTGCAATGACCCGGTCGGCAATCTGCTGCGCCGTGGGACGCGGATCGTCCCGCCAATCGTTGGGATCGATCTTGTCGCCGATCGTGATGTAGCCCATCTCCTGCGGCACCAGCAGCGGTCGGACCTGGTCGGCGGTGTCAGGTTCCTGATCAATCGCATAGGGTGGGCGGAACAGAATCGTACGGGACCCCAGGCGGCTCACAAACAACTGCTCGGTCAAGTTGACCTCAAGCCGGATCAGCCGGTTGGACAGGTTCTCGATGTCGGGATGCGTGAACGTGTGATTTCCGATCTCATGTCCCTCCCGGTAAATGCGGGAGGTGACGCCGCCAAACCGATCCGCCTGTACCCCGATCAAAAAGAATGTCGCGGAAACATTCTCCCGCTTGAGAACGTCGAGAATCTTGGGCGTCCACTGCGGGTCCGGGCCATCATCGAACGTAATCGCCACCTGGCTGGGATTGTAGCCGTAGCGGGCTACCCTCCAGGGCTGCGGCAAGGGGTCGAAGGTCTCATTGGTGATGAATCCCGACGTCGCATCGATCGTGAGCGTGCGCGTCCCGTCAGCGGGCTTGGCTTCGATCCGAAAGATCTCCCCGGTGCCTTCCATGTCCACATCGTCACCGGGCGAAACATCTTTCAGCTTGTCGGTCGCCGATGCATCCCCGGGAACGTCCCATACTTTCCACAGCGAGCGGTCCTCCGAGCCCAAACGCCACAGCGCAAAAGTCTGAATGCCCAGCATCTGCGCTGCCCGCATCTCGTTCAGTGCGGTCACCGCATCCAGAAACCAGATATCGTGCTGCACATTTCGCTCGTCTTCATAACTGACGTGCGGATTCATGCTGTCGCTGTCAAAATCAACATCCTCGTCGGAGTCCCGCGCCGACAGCCATGCCTCTTGCACCGACTGGTTGATTTCCTTTTGCCCCTCCGGCAACTTCCCGTTTTTCAGCCGCTCCGGCCAGTCGTAACCGTAGTTGCCGATCGCGCAAATAAACTTGTCTTGCGGAATCGCCTTCTTGGCCACCTGCAGGTTGCGCGCAAACCACTCCTGCGAAGCGATGGGACCGGGATCTCCGCCCGGGTAGTGTTCGTCATAATCCATCACCACCACGCCGTCCGCCGCCGCGGAAATGGCTTTGTAATCGAAGTCTTCGTTGCGCGGCTGCACGCTGACGTACAGCTTCATGCCCTTGGCGTGCAGGTCTTCGGAAAGGTCCTTCAACAGCGCGCTGAATCCCTTCTGGCCTTTCTTGGGAAAATCCTCGAAATCCACCATCAGGCCGCGGTACCGGTCGGCCGCCAGAAAGGCGCCAATCTCCTGGCGGAAGCGCGCTCGCGCCTCGGCATCATTCAGAAACCCGCTGATGTCAACCCAGTTCGCTCCGTCCGAATTGTTCACCATGGGGAAGACCTCCATTTCCGGGTCTTCCGCCTTCACGAACGCCATCACCTTGGGCTCAACCGGGTGAACCATGGAACCATGGACCACATCGAAAAACTTGCTGGTATCTTCGTCAATCCCCTGCAAGCGGCCATCCGGCGTCAGCACGTGCAACCACTCCGGATACAGCAGGTCAATCTGCTTGGCATACTCCCGCAGCGAAGAAAAACTGGCGGCATCCCAGGAAACATAAAACGCCGCCCGAATCCCCTCTTCGGAATTCAGCTTTATTTGCGATGCCGCCGACTTGGTCTTGCGATGTCCCTGGCGCGCGGCCGATGCGAGTTTCTTTTTGCGATGGCTTTTGTCCTTCTCAAGCTCACTCAATGCCCGGTAGGGCTTTTTCTGCCATGACAGGGACAGCTCAGGCAGACGCTCACCATGCAGCGCGTTGTAGATAAAGAAGATCACCAGCAGCATGACGCTAATACCCAGAACGTCAAACAAGCGCCGAAGCCGCCTCCACCGTGCCTGCCGGGGATCGTAAAAAACAGGTTGACCCATGATAGTTGAGCTAGCCTCATCCTAAGCGGTGGTCGGAGTAGGGTCAAACCCAAGTGGGGATCGTATCCGGGGAGACGTGAGGCACAGTCAATTCGATTTCACATTCGTGATGGGGAGGCTATCCCACTTCAAACGAGTCGTTAATGTAACCCGGTAATAGCTGTTCACCCCCCTCCAAGGTCAATGAGCGTAATGGAGATTTAGCAATCTGCTAGGCTGAGCGACTCGTTCCTAACCAGGCGAGCATGGCCCTTCAAGGAGCCTGGGCTGCAGCACTCTGATTGGACACCTTGAGGCTGAGGTCGGGGTGAAGGGTTGTCAGATCGGGCGGACGTGGGGCTTGCCGGGTCTGCTCGTGATGCCCCTGCAGGCTGAATGCGTAAACGTTGTCATCCCAGCAACCGACATAAACCGTTCCATTCACGACTGAGGGCGACGATACTACGTAATAGCCAACGGCATATGTCCACAGCTCGGCTCCAGTGCGGGCGTTGAGGGCGTAAACAAAATTGTAATCGCCGTTGCCCCAAGATCCGACATAAACCACGCCATTCGCCACTGCGGGCGAGGAATTCACATTGGCAGTCGTGTAGGTCCACAGCAGCTCGCCCGTTTGGCCGTCAAGCGCATACACGTCGCCGCCTTCGGAGCCGATGTACACCACACCGTTCGCAATCGCGGGTGACGTCAACGCACAAGAGTGGCAACGCTCGAACCTCCAGAGTTCAGTCCCGGTGTCCGCGTTTATCGCGTACACGTTGCCGATCCACGTGCCGACATAAACCACGCCATTCGCTACCGCAGGGGCGTTAGTCACAGCTACATCCGAGCCTATCGTGTAGTTCCACAGTTTGACACCAGTCTTGGCATCGAGCGCGTATAGGTTGAAGTCCTGCGAGACAAAGTAAACCACACCGTTTACCACGGTAGGGGAGGAGTCCACCGTGTTCCCAGTGGCGTAGCTCCAGAGCTTGGCACCGGTGCGCGCATCCAGCGCGTAGAGGCTATTATTTGGGTATCCCGAGCCGACATAGACCACGCCATCCACCACTGCGGGGGACGAATAATCGTCACTACCGATGGCCGAGCTCCACAACTTGGCACCGGTGCGCGCGTTTAGCGCGTAAATATTGCCGTCCTGCGAGTTGCTGTAAACAATCCCGTTCTCTAGCGCGGGCGAGGCAGCCCAGTTGCTGAGGGGATAGCTCCATCGCTCGGCGCCGGTGTCGGCATCCAGCGCATAAAGCGAGCCGGCGCCTATGTAAAGCACCCCATCCACCACAGCAGGCGAGGATTCGTAAACAAGGTTGCCGACGTTGTAGCTCCACTTCAACCCTAGCTCTCCTGCGTCCTTCGGGTTCAGCACATTCTCATACGGATTCAAGCGCGAGCCGTCTGCCTCGAAGTGGAACTGGCTCCAATCCGTCTGCACCAAAAACGGCTCCTGCGCGCCCTTATCATTATTCCGCTCCAGCGCGGTGACCCAATGCTTGCCGGGAGGCGCGCTGCGTGGAGCGCGAATTCCGGCGTTCTTGAATTGGCCACGGCCGTCGGTGACGATAAGGGCCTCATCGTGTGTGCCGAAGTAGATGTCTACTCCGACGTTAGGCTCGAAGCCGCGCCCGGAGACGAGAATCCGAGTGGTCGGTGGGCCGCTCTTCGCGGAAAGCGTAATGGAAGGTGCGGCACCCGATATGCCACAGAGCAATAGCCACGCAGCGAAAACAAAGACGCATGACTTGGCGAGACTGGAAGGCGTTCTAGGCAATTGCGAGGACGGTTTCATAAATCTCTCCCGTCGAACGCCAGCATTGTACGCCCGGTGGTCAAGGAGATTCCGTGATAAGTGTGCGGAGGATCGGTCAATTTCTGTAATCAGGCATTTACACAAGCTTGCGCTCTTTGTTCGCCCGAGGGACCGCCCCGGCCGGCTCAACGGAGGAGGGAGCATCTTGCCGTCTCCGTATACCATCGCGTCAATCCCAAGAGGACCTTGTGTCTCATCAGGGCGATTGTCACCCTGAGCGAGCGTTCTTTGCTTGGCGAAGGATCTGGGCGAGCCGCGCGAAGCGTCGCGTTCTCTGCGACACAATAATCGCGCGTTTGGCTCGCTTCCTTTCCAAATGCACCACCCCGCCGAAACGCGCTATATTCCTTTGTGCGCGAAATTCTGCACAAACACTCTCGCTTCTTTCTGCTTGCAACCTTAACCGGGTTGGCTCTACGGCTGCTTTTCCTGTGGCGCTTTCCCGCCATTACCTCCGACTCATTTCTCTATGGCGACATCGCCAGGAACTGGCTGCAACACGGCGTGTATGGTCTGAGCGAATTCCCCGAGATCGTTCCCACCTACATTCGCCTTCCCGGATACCCCGCTTTCCTCGCCGCCATCTTTCGCATCTTTGGTGTCGACCACTACCGGGCCGTGCTGGTGGTGCAGATCTTCGTAGATCTGGGCACCTGCTTTATCGTCGCCGATCTGGCGCGGCGGTTGATTTCCCGGCGCGCCGCTCCGGCTGCGTTCCTGTTGTCGGCGCTCTGCCCGTTCCTGGCAAACTATGCGGCGGCAGCGCTGACCGAGACCCTGGAGATCTGCTTCACGGCTCTTGCGATGGACTTCGCAGTAGCAGGTCTCACCGCTCTTGAGGAAAACCGCCTGAAAATCTGGCTGGGCTGCGGCTTATCAACCGGCGCCTGCCTGCTGCTGCGGCCGGATGGAGGCTTGCTGCTCGCTGCACTCCTGGTGTGGCTCGCCTGGACCGGAGTCTGCCGGCTGCGCAGGCAAAAGTCCGTCAGCCCGGCCGTGAAAGCTGCCCTTATCGTCGTTATCGCCGCCGTCGCGCCGCTCGTTCCCTGGACGCTGCGCAACTTGCACACGCTGCATCGCTTTCAGCCGCTGGCCCCGCGCTATGCCAACGAAGAGAACCTCTACCTGCCGATGGGATTCAACCGCTGGGTCAAAACCTGGATCGCCGACTCGGTCTCGAATGAAGAGGTCTACTGGATGGTTCCAGGGAGCCCGATCGACGCCGAAAACCTGCCTTCCCGCGCTTTCGATTCCGCCGCGCAGCAGGATCAGACCGAACAACTGCTGGACGATTACAACCACTTGCTCCGCATCGATCCCGATCTGGACGCCCGATTCAGGGCGCTTGCCGACCAGCGCATCCACGCCGCGCCTCTGCGCTATTACGTAGGGTTGCCCGTCCTGCGGATCACCGACATGTGGCTGCGGCCGCGCACTGACCTTCTGCCTTCCGACCCGCGCTGGTGGGAATTCGATGACACCACCCGATGGCTGGTCCTGTCCATCGTCCTGGGGCTGATCAATCTCGGCTATGTCGCGGCCGCATGCCTGGGCCTGGTTCGCCTGCGCAGCGCCCCCCAACTGGGACTCTTGCTCATGTTCGTGATTCTGCGCTCCGCTTTCCTGGGAACCATGGAAAACCCCGAGTCTCGCTATACCCTGGAGTGCTATCCGGTAGTGATTGTGCTGGCCAGCGCATTGTTTCTAAACCGAGCGTCTGACTAAATCGCCGATGTGGGCGCCGGGCGTCCCCGCCCGTGCGGAGTTAAGGTCCGGTTTTCGGACGGCGCAACGCTTCTGTGCTGCGATAACCGCCCTTGACGATTACGCGCTTGAGCGCCCGAGGTCGCGCCCCGGCCCGCGCTCATGGTATGTTCAATCTCTCGACCTAGAGCAACGCTGATCTATGATCCGCTCCTATAAAGGCATCACCCCAACCATTCCCCAATCCTGTTACATTGATGAATCAGCTCAGATCATCGGCGACGTCGTGCTCGGCGAGCACGCCAGCGTCTGGATGAACGCGGTGGTGCGCGGCGACGTCTATGCCATCCGTATCGGCGCTCACTCCAACGTGCAGGACTGCAGCGTCCTCCACGGCATGAAGGAGCAGTACGGAGTTTTCATCGGTGAATATGTAACGGTCGGGCATTCGGTCACGCTGCACGGTTGCACCGTCGAGGACCGTTGCCTGATCGGAATGGGTTGCATCATTTTGAATGGTGCGCGGATCGGCGCCGGCTCAATCATTGCGGCGGGCACGCTGATCCCCGAAAAAACCGTGGTCGAGCCCGGATCGCTGTGGATGGGTTCGCCCGGCAAATTCCGCCGCAAACTGGACGAAAAAGAAACGGCGTCAATCCTGCGCTACGCGAACAATTATTTGGGATACAAAGAGTCGTATTTGCGGGAGAAGTAGTAGGCCGTACTGAGCAATCAGCAGTCAGTTCCGGTCTGCACTGGAGGTTTCAGCCGTGCCGCAAGCGAAGCTGTCAGCCATGGCTTGCACGAGCGTCGCAACGGTATTCGCAGTTGCGGCGCTCTGCCTTTCGTCAAGCGATCTGGCTGCGGGACAGGTCCCCGAAGAGCCAGCGGCCGTCGAAAAGCACATTACCGGCACTCTGCAGCAGATGTTCGAGGCGGAAAAGCGGAAAGATCTGAAGTTTGTCTTATCCAATCTGGCGGAGGATTTTGCTGAAGTTGCCGGTGACGGAGGCGTGTATCACCGTGCAGACATCGAGGCGGGCTGGTCCGACATGACCTTGAAAGACTACAAACTGTCGGACTGTATTTTCAAGCTGATGACAAGCGATACCGCTTATCTGAGCTGCAACATGGAAGTGGATGCGACATTTAAGAGCCAGCCGTTTCCCAGGCGCTTCCGGGTAACAACCGTCTGGACCCGGCACAAGCACGATTGGCTGATACAGTTTGAGCAGGCGACGATCATTCCCGAACCGTCGAAAGGCAACTAGGGGTTTAAACTGTCATTCTGAGCGCACGGTGTTGAATGGGTCGAATGCTGAGCGCCCTTAGCCAACGACGAACGACCATCGACCGACGACCATGATTAAAGCCGTCCGAGGAACTCGCGACCTTCTCCCGCCCGACACGGCGCTGTGGAACTTCGTCGAGTCGGCGGTGCGCGATGTGTTCCGCGCCTACAACTTCCACGAAATCCGCACGCCGATCTTCGAGGAGACGCAGCTCTTCGCTCGCAGCGTCGGCGAAGAGACCGACATCGTTTCGAAAGAAATGTACACGTGGGAGGATCGTTCGCGGGCCGAAAGCGAAAAAGGCCAATCCCTCACCCTGCGCCCCGAAAACACCGCCGGTGTCGTGCGCGCCTACATTGAGCACAAACTCTGGGACCGAGGTCTCAACAAGCTCTACTACATCGGGCCGCAATTTCGCCACGAGCGTCCGCAGAAGGGCCGCTACCGCCAGTTCTACCAGATTGGCGCCGAAGTCATCGGCCCAACGACCGCCGGCAGTGAATCGCCCGCGCGCGACGCCGAAATCCTCGAACTGCTCGCCACGCTGCTCGACCGCCTCGGCATCAAAGACTGGACGCTGCAGCTGAATTCGGTGGCCTGCCTGAATTGTCGGCCGGATTACATTCAGGCATTAAAGGACGCCCTGCGCGATGTTGCGCCGAGGATGTGTGCCGATTGCCAACGGCGCGCTGTCACGAATCCGCTTCGCGTATTCGATTGCAAAGTGCCCGAGGATCAACCAATCATCAACAGCCTGCCGACTATGAGTTCGTACCTTGACGCGGCCTGCAATAAGCATTTTTGGGAACTACAGGAGATCCTGCGCGCCCTGGAAATACCGTTCAACCTCAACGACCGCCTGGTCCGCGGCCTCGACTACTACAGCCGGACCGCATTCGAATTCACTCACGGCGCGCTCGGCGCGCAAAATGCCATCCTTGGCGGCGGCCGCTACGACGGCCTCTCCGAATCGCTCGGAGGCCCCAGCGCTCCCGGCATCGGTTTCGCCATCGGCGAGGATCGCCTGGTGCTGGCCCTGCAAGAATCAGCCGGAGAAGTTCAGCGCAAGCCCGACGTTTACATCGCCCCGCTCGGCGCCGGCATGGACCGCGAAGCGGCCCGCCTGGCTCGCGAGCTGCGCCGCAAGAATAAAGATCTCGTGGTCGAACTCGGCGACGAGACCTTCCGGCTGAAAAAGTCTTTCGAGTTCGCCACCAAGGCCGGCGCCCGCTTCATCCTGATCGTGGGCGAAAACGAAGTCAAAGCTGGCTCCTTCGCTCTGAAAAACCTCGCCACCGGTGAACAAGTCTCCGTTCCCCGGACGGAATTGCCGCAGCTTATCCTCAAGACGAGCGAGTAGCAGCTTAGTCTCCCAAACGGCACGGCCTCAGCCGGGCCCTTGCGTTCTCCGAAAAAAATGCGGGCGTCAGCCCCTGAGGAACTGGCTGACCCGAGCGCAGACAACCCGCGTTTGACACACCGCTCCCGACGCACTACTATCCTCGACGGTTAACTCTGCACCACAAATTTCGATTTCAACCTACGAAAGGACAACTTCCCTATGAGACTACGATTCACCACGATCGCTTTCGTTGCTGTACTGCTTGCGATCGCGCTGCCGGTTCAGGCGCAGATGAACATGCCTAAGCCCGGCCCCGAGCTGAAGAAACTCGACTACTTCGCCGGCACATGGACCACGGAAGGCGATATGAAGCCGGGGCCCATGGGTCCGGGCGGCAAGTTCAGCGGGACAGACCACATCCAGTGGATGGAGGGTGGATTCTTCCTCGTGACCCACTCCGAATTCAAGGGTGTCATGGGCAGCGGCACCGAAACGTCCTACATGGGCTACGACACCAACGACAAGGTCTATACCTACGACTCCTTCAACTCCATGGGTGAATCCGACCATTCCAAGGGCAACGTCGATGGCGACACCTGGACCTGGGCCAACCAGGAAAAAATGGGCGGACAGACCATGCATGGCCGATTCACCGTTAAGGTGCTTTCGCCCACGTCCTACAATTTCAAGTTCGAAATGTCCCCAGACGGCACCACCTGGAACACCGTCATGGAAGGCAAAGGCACCAAGAAATAACGGACAACGGGACAGGCTCCACGCCTGTCCCCATCTTCATCGAAGTGGTCATCCCGAGCGAAGCACTGCCGTCCGCCCTGCGAACGACGCCGCACTAGAGGGATCTGCGGTTCTACTCTCCGAGGACGTCGAAGGCACATACATAGGAGTGCTGAGCCTGCCAGCCACCCCCGTCTGGTTGCGTTGCGAACGCGCCTTCGGCCAGGTTATAGGTGAAATTCCAGCCGCCCCATAGGTCTGTGTCCTTTGCATTGGTGGTCACAGTAACCCAGTACCGCCCCTTGGCGAGCTTCACTCCCGGTGCGTACTTCACCGTATCCAGGGTGCAGCAGGTCCCTAGCGAGTACATGTTCTTGTATGTCCAGGCATGGAGTGTCTTCCCTGGCAGTCCACCTTTGTCCGCGGCCAGACCCACGACAATCTGGTTGGTCCCCGTAACATAACCAACCGCGACGTCAATCTGCTTCACAATGTGAGCCTGCTTGGTCCGAAACGGCATTGCAAGCCAATACTCGGCTCCAAGCGGAGAACCCGAGCCAGTAACATTCCAGTCCTGATCCGCTGTGTAGAGGTCGGTAGGCGGTCCCAGGTTCGAATAAATGGTTGCGAGACCAACCGGACTCGGGGCCACCCCGTGCTTGGTAGCTGCCATTGCCATCACACTGACGAGCACCAGGCCAGCCACGCAGACTAGGATTCGTGTCCTTGCCATTGTCTCCTCCTGAGGAGCTTCTGATTAAGTCGTTGATGTAGGTGCGGGCGTCCTGCCCGCACCGGACCCCACCCGAAACTCATCAGAATCCTCCTAAGCCAGAGCTTCCCCTAGCCTCGAGAACAGCACCATAGTATGCCTATTTCGCCCGATCGCAATATCGCAAAACATCTTTCTGCCGCAGATTTCAACCCGTTCGCCATCCGCTTCGGAGCGGCCAGAATCGCCCTATCATTTATAATTTTTCATTCAAATCGCTACGTGCTCCCGGAGAGGGAAACTTGCTCGATTTTCTAGGCGATTTACGACGGACTCACATGTGTGGCGCCCTGCGCGCCCCCGACGCCGGCCAGACGGCCGTCCTGATGGGCTGGGTCAACCGGCGCCGCGACCTCGGCAACCTCGTCTTTGTTGACGTTCGCGACCGCACCGGCGTCACCCAGATCGTCTTCGATAAGGAGCGCAACCCCGCCCTGCACGAAAAAGCCAGCCAGCTGCGCAACGAGTACGTCATCGCTGCCATCGGCACCGTCCAGCGCCGCGCCCACGACACCGTGAACAAGAACGTCGCCACCGGGGAAGTCGAACTGGTCGCCGCCGAACTGCGCCTCCTGAACGAATCCCGGCTACCGCCGTTCCTGCCCGGCGAAACCGCTCTGCCCAATGAGGAAATGCGCCTGAAGTACCGCTATATCGACTTGCGCCGCGAGACCATGCAGCGCAACATCGAACTGCGGCACAAGGTTTCAATCGCCATCCGGGAGTCTCTTTCCCAACAGGGTTTCTTCGAGATCGAAACTCCGTTCATGACCCGCTCCACGCCCGAAGGCGCGCGCGACTATCTTGTGCCCAGCCGCGTGCAGCCCGGCAGCTTCTATGCGCTGCCCCAATCGCCGCAACTGTTCAAGCAGATCTTGATGATTTCCGGCTTCGACAAATATTTTCAAATCGTGCGCTGCTTCCGCGATGAAGATCTCCGCGCCGACCGCCAGCCCGAATTCACCCAGATCGACTTGGAGATGTCTTACCCGCAGCCGGAGCGCGTGTGGGAAGTGGTCGAAGGATTTCTCACCGCCGCGTTCAAAGCCGCCGGCCACCTGATCAAGACGCCGTTCCCGCGCATGAGCTACGACGAAGCGATTCGTCTCTACGGCAGCGACAAGCCGGACATGCGCCTTCCCGCCATGGTCGACGTCCGCGACGCCTTCGCTCCTGAGAATCTTGCGACCCTGGCAGTAAGCGCAAATCTTCCGGTCGTCGCCATTCGCATTCCCAAGGTTGGCGAACTTTCCCGCAAGGAACGCGACGAGATCAAGCCGCTATTCAACGCCAAGGGCGGCGCGAAGCTATTCGAAGATTTCAAGCGGCTGGAGAAGAGCTTCCCCGACACTGCCGCGAAAATTCGCCAGAAATCCGGCGCGCAACCCGACGATCTGCTGGTCATCGTCGCCGGAGACGGCAAGCCTGCCGAACACAAATCCGAAGGCGGCGTAAAGCCTGAGGTCAAGCAGCACGACCACGCCGTGTATACTTCCGCCGGCTTGCTGCGCCTGGCGCTCGCACAAAAGTATTCCGAGCGGCACGGTCTCTTCCACAAGACCGGAGACCCCGCCAACGACTATCGCTTCCTCTGGGTGACCGATTTCCCCATGTTCGAGTATGACGAAGAAGGCCAGCGCTGGGCCGCCGCGCATCATCCCTTTACTTCGCCCCACGAGCATGACATGGACAAGCTCCAATCCGATCCGGCCGCCGTCCGCGCGCTCGCCTACGACGTGGTGCTCAACGGAACCGAATTGGGCTCGGGATCCATCCGAATCCATCGTCAGGACATTCAGAGCAAGATTTTCCACGCTCTCGGCATGACGGAAGAAGAGGCTCGCAGCCGTTTCGGATTTTTCCTCGAAGCGCTGGAATACGGCACGCCACCGCATGGCGGCATTGCGCTGGGGTTGGATCGTATCGTGATGATTCTGGCCGGGGCCGACAGCCTGCGCGAAGTGATTCCGTTCCCCAAGACCGCCCGAGCCGTCGACTTGATGGTCGACGCCCCGACGCCGGTCAGCGACGCGCAGTTGCGGGACTTAGGGATTCAGGTCAAAAAGAGCCAGTAGCGGCTCTGATTAACTCGCCGAGGAGGCGCGGGCGTCCTCGCCCGTGCGACGTTACCGCTGAAATTCTTACTCAATCTCAGCCGAGCAGCAGGATCCGGGCGGCGAACCCGGCCCTCCCTTCGCCACTCTGATCGAAAACCGTCGGACAACCGCCAGCCTTACGGCCAGCGCTTCCCGCCATCTTCCCAACCCACCGCCCGTGCCGGTTGCGGCGAAGGATTCGCCGCCGGCTGCGGAACCCGGATCGGTTGCTGCGCCACCGACGTGCCGGTTAAGGTTGGTTTACTGACGGAAATCTCGGCCACGGCCTCTTTCTCTTCGGAGAGCAGTGGAGCGGCGACTCGCAGCGCCTCCACTTCTTTCTCCAGTCTGGCCAGTTCAAGCTCTTTTTGTCGCAGAACCTCGTAAACATTCTTCATGTCTAGGCACCTGGGACGACTTTATTTACAGCAGTTGCCCGCAGACTATGCAGTTGCGCGGCTTTTGTCAAGGAAGAAGGTTGAGAGCCCTTCTACTCTGAGACAACTTTCCCCGTAGCCTCCTCAGATTCGCATCGGCATCACGATGTAGCGGTACTTGTATTCTTCGCCCTCTGCGGGACGCAGTTGCCCGGCCGACTGAGCATCCTTCAGTTCCAGTTTCACCTCTCCGCCGCCGGCTGCCTTCAGGAAATCCAGTAGATACTGGGCATTGAAGCCGATCGCTATCGCCTCGCCGTCATAGTCGGTCTCCAGCGAGTCTTCCGATTCCCCGGCTTCGCTCGAGGAAGCCGACAATTTCAGTTCGCCCTTCTCCAGCCGCAGCTTCACCGCGCGGGAGCGCTCATCGGCAAACTGCGCCACCCGGGAGATCGCCCCCGCCAGTTCGTCACCGTGCAGCGTGATCGACCGGCTGTTGTCCTTGGGCAACACCGCTTCAAAGTTCGGAAATTGCCCGGTGAGTTGCCGCGAGGTCAGCAGGCGCGGCCCAATGCGGAAGAACAGCGTGGATTCATCTTTGGCAAACTCGATTTCTTCCACGTCGCTGGCGTCCAGCAGCGACTTCAATTCGTCCATGGCCTTCTTGGGAACCAGCGTTTTCAATTCTCCGGATACCCCTTCAAACTTGGCGCCACCGCGCTCAATGTGCGCCAATCGGTGGCCGTCCGTCGCCACCATGGTGATCGATTCCGGCTTCAACATCATGAGCGCGCCATTCAAGGTATAGCGCGACTCTTCCGTGGCAATCGCAAAACCGGTCTTGGCAATCATTCCGCGCAGAACCTGCGCCGGAATTTTCACCACGCCGGCCGTCGGAAAAGCCGGCAGACTGGGAAAATTGGCCCGCGCCATCCCCACCATTTTGGTATTCGACCGGCCGCAGCGAATGCTCACCCAGTGGTTCTCCAGCAGCTTGATCGAGATATCGGCATCGGGCAGCAGCTTCACATAGTCGTACAGCTTCCGGGCCGGAACCGTGCAGGCGCCTTCCTTCTTCACCTTGGCGTTACAGGAGGTGCGCAGGCTGAGGTCGAGATCGGTGGCCGTCAGCGACAGCTTGTCGCCGCCTGCTTCAAACAGATAGTTGGAGAGAATCGGGATCGTGGTCTTGCGCTCGACCACGCCCTGCGTCGCGGTCAGTTCCCGCAACAGCTCGAACTTGCTGACTGTGATCTCCATCGTGGTGGTTCCCGTTGCAGATGCGATCGCTTCTACCGGCATGACCCAGCTCCCTTGCCGTGAGTGGTGTTTTGGCTACTCCACTTATATCAAAAGAAAAAGCACGAAAACAGACACAATCCGCCGGAACAGGGAAAATCCCGCAACCTTCCCCCAACGGTTCAGACTGAAACTGCCAACCTCTCCTCGACTGGGGATGCGGGAGAATGAGGAGGCTGGATTCCCTGATCCCCCGAGTCGAAGCAGGTTCCGCAAAATGCCCTGCGATTCCCTGATGAATCGTCGATGCAGACGCGGGCATCCCCGCAAGCCTGCCCTGAGCGAAGTCGAAGGGTGCCCTAGCCGCCCAATTGCTCCGTCAGCTTGTTGAGCATGCGGTTCAGGTCCTTATCCTTCTGTCGTACGGTGTCGATCTTCTCTACGGAGTGCAGCACCGTGGTGTGGTGCTTGCCCCCGAATTGCCGCCCAATTTCCGGCAGCGATGCCTCTGTCAAATGCTTCGCCAGATACATGGCGATTTGCCGCGGATACACAATCGCCCGCGAGTTGTTCTTCGCCTTGATTTCGACCAGTCGCAGCCCGAACTGCTCGGCCACTGCCTTCTGAATGGATTCGATCGTGACCCGCCGCGCCTGCGAATCGATAAAGTTCTTCAGCACCTGCTGGGTATAGGGCAGCGTAATCTCCGCGCCAATCAGCGACGAGTGCGCCACCAGCCGAATCAGCGCTCCCTCCAGTTCGCGGACGTTGGACCGGATATTGGATGCGATGTACAACGCTACGTCCGTCGGCAACGTCACCCGCTCCTGCTCCGCCTTCTTCTGCAGGATGGCGACTTTGGTCTCCAGATCGGGGGGCTGGATGTCGGCAATCAGTCCCCATTCAAACCGGCTGCGCAGCCGGTCTTCAATCTCCGCCAGTTCCTTGGGTGACCGGTCGCTGGCAATCACGATCTGTTTCATCGACTCGTGCAGCGCATTGAACGTGTGAAAAAATTCTTCCTGCGTCCGCTCCTTCTGGGCAATGAACTGGATGTCATCGATCAGCAGCACATCCATGTTGCGAAACCGGTCGCGGAAGCTGGTCATCTTGTCATACCGCAACGAGTTGATCATCTCGTTGGTGAACTTGTCGCTGGAGACGTAGCAGATCGCCGCCTGCGGCATCCGCCGGCTGACTTCATGGCCGATGGCTTGCATCAGGTGCGTCTTGCCCATCCCGACCCCGCCATACAAGAACAGCGGATTGTAGGCTTTCGAAGGACGTTCGGCGACCGCCTGGCAGGCGGCGTGGGCAAACTGGTTGCCGCTGCCGATCACAAACGCATCGAAGGTGTAGCGCGGATTCAGTTGCGCCGCGCCATCCCAATCGAATCGCGACTGCGAGGGATGATGTGCCTGCGCACCAGCAGGTTGGGCCGATAATCCTCCGTTATGCCGCATCGGCGCGACCGGCGTTTCCTCCTGCGAGGTCACGAACTGCACGTCCTGGTATCCCAGGCCCAGCGTGTCGAGCGCTTCCTGGATCAGATCGAGGTACTTGTCATTCTGCAGTCGCGCTTCCTCGGTCTCTACCCGGACGAACAGCACTCCCCCGCTGGCGTGACTATAGCGGGTGGGCTTCAGCCAGCGATCGTAGGCGGGCCGGTTGACCTTCTTTTCCAGCGCATCCAGAACGCGCAGCCATGGGTTGGGAGCAAGACTTGGTATTGGAACTGACATATGAATTCTTGGTGACGTCGCCGACTAGCGACCGAATATCATTGCTGCCAAAAGTGAATGCCTTCCGGCGAAGTCAACCCGATGGCGGGTGCCTTTCGCTGGACCCAAAAAATTTCAAAAGCGGAACAGTTCGGCATACTAGCACAAAAAAAATTTGTTTTCCGGAAATCTTCATGAAAGATTTTTTCAATCACGACGATTGCAAACGCGGGTCCGGAAATCTGTCAAGTAGCGACTTTGTAACTGCCGCGCGAGTTGTGCAGCTTCGCTTCTCGCGCATCCCACGCAAACGCTATGGTGGCTCACAATTTCTTCTCGCGCAGTGATGGGACTCACAACTCAATGTTCGGCTGACTTCGTTCTGGGTGCGGCAGCCTCTCTCTCGTTCGCGCCCGCCGTATTCCCCGGAGGTTTAGTTTAGGACCCGGACCAAGCCCGGCGTGCCGCTTTCGCATTCCTGCCTTCCTGCAACTTCCTGTCCTTTTGCCGTCTCCGGAATCGTGGATGCCATCCGGCCCACCCCGGTTTGCTCGGATCACGTCCCTCATTTATACTTTTGATTCGCTGAAATTCCGGTATTACCGATTCCATAGAGTTAGGAGCAGCCAAGTTTCATGCCTAAGCGCACTTTCCAACCGAACCGCCGTCACCGCTCGAAGACGCACGGGTTCCGTACGCGGATGAAGACCAAGAGCGGCCGTGCGGTGATTTCGCGCCGGCGCGCCAAGGGGCGCAAGCGGGTCTCGGTAAAGCCCGGTTTCCGTGAGTAGAATTTTCTTTCCCGGAATGAGAAGGAATTCCGAAAGCTGAGTTCAGGTCGTTTTACTGTGAGCGGAACCGCTCCTAACGGCGCCACCAGCCCCTGCGCTTCCCGGAAGCGGCGTGCCTTCCCGCGTACCGCCCGATTGTTGCGGCATTCGGACTTTGAGCGGGTGTACCGCAAAGGACGGCGTCACTTTGCCGCTCATATCACGGCCTTTTATCTGCCTCGTGCGGAAGGTGGAGGCTTGCGAGTGGGGTTTACCGTCGGACGAGTGCTGGGTGGCGCGGTCGACCGCAACCGTATGAAACGCCGGTTGCGCGAGGCGGTTCGTTTACACTGGCCCGACTCCGCCGTTGCCATGGACGTGGTGATCAACCCCAAGAAGTCGATGCTGGGGATCGAGTTCTCTGAACTCGGGAAGGAAGTGGCGCAAGCGTTCCAGGTAGTTCAGAAGCTTGCGGCGAAACAGACCCGGGATCCGAGCTAGGTGTGTGGCAATCCTGGTATGGGTGCGATTCGTATCAGGGCACGCCTTCAGCCGTGCCGTGAAATGATTGAAGATGCGTTAGCGCTTTCACGGTACGCCTTTTGCGGGGCGCTGGACAGACGATGAATGTTTCGCAAAAACTCGCACTCGCGCTGCTTCGCGGATACAAGTGGGCGATTTCGCCCCTGTTTCCTCCGGCCTGCCGCTATGTGCCGACGTGCTCCGAGTACGCCATGGAAGCGGTTGCGCACCATGGCGCGGTCCGGGGAAGCTTGATGGCAGCCTGGCGGTTGCTGCGTTGCCATCCCTTTGCGCGCGCAGGATACGACCCGGTGAGAGTCGCCGGAAACGCCGATGCCTCGGTCGGGTGTAGCCCAACCGGGGTTTGCAGTCACTGAGAAAGAACCTTTGGCCGAATTCAAAAATCCTCAACAAGAACCCGGCATGGAGCGCCGCCTGCTGCTGGTGTTTGCGCTCACCTTTCTGGTCATCGTCCTGTTTCAGCCGTTTCTGAAAAAGTTTTTGCCGCAGCCGCCCGCTGCTCCTGCGCCATCGCAGACCCAAGGCCAGACGCAGGCTGTACCCCCTCCCAACGCCTTGGCCCAGGTAAGCCCGGCGGGTCCGCCGAAAAACCTGCCGGCCGTGGGCACCAAGGTTGCAAGCTCCGAATCAGAAACCGTCATCGAGAACGGCCTTTACCGCATCACCTTTACTAACCGCGGCGCCCAAGTGAAGTCCTGGGTCCTGAAAAAATTTGACGATGATCAAGGCCAGCCGCTCGACCTCGTCAACCGCGTCGCCTCTGCCAAGTACGGCTACCCGCTCTCTCTGTGGACCTACGACGAGACTCAGCGCAACCAGCTGAACTCCGCGCTCTACGTCGCCTCGGCGTCCGGCACTCAGGCCGCCCCGGCCGACGTCACTTTCGAATACGCTGAGCAGGGTTGGTCGGTCCGCAAGCGCTTCAGTTTCGATCACAGCTACGTGGTGCACGTGGAAACTTCCGTGCTCTACAACGGTAGTCCTATCACCGCGTATCCCGCGTGGCCGTCCGGTTTCGGCGACCAGGTCACCACCCCCGGTTACGCCGCTGGACTCATCGAGACGCAATACAACAGCAACATCGAGCGTACCGCGTTCAAAAAAGTCAGCAGCGGCACTACCCTGCACGGTCCCTACAACTGGGCCGGTCTGGCCGACCAGTATTTCGCCGCCGTCTTCATTCCCGACAACCCGCAGGACGTTGCCGCAGTCTCGCTGCGCAATCCACTCGAAATCCCCAAAGACGTTCACAAGGGAGAACAGAGCGAGACCGTCAAAGTGGACGTTCTCGGTGTGGCCGTGGGCAGCCCCGGCGGCACTACTTCGCAGCGCATGTACGTCGGCCCCAAAGAACTGAAATCTCTGGAAGCGACCTCCGTTCCCACCATCGCTGGCGCTGACCGCGATTTGCGCGCCTTGGTTGACTTCGGCCGTTTCAGCCTGATCGCCCGCCCGCTCTTCGTCTGGCTGCGCTGGACTCATGACTACGTCCACAACTGGGGATGGGCCATCGTCCTGCAGACGCTCATCATCACCCTGGCTTTGCTGCCGCTGCGCATCTCCAGCATGAAATCGGCGCTGAAGATGCAGAAGATTCAGCCGCAGATGAATTCCATCAAGGAGAAATACAAGAAATACGGCATGCGCGATCCCCGCCGCCAGGAGATGAACACCGAGATTGGCGAGTTGATGAAAAAGGAGGGCGTGAACCCGGTCGGCGGCTGCCTGCCCCTGATCATCCAGATGCCGTTTCTGTTCGCCTACTACAGCATGCTGGCGTCGGCGCTCGATCTGCGCCATGCCCGCTGGCTCTGGATCCATGATCTTTCGTCGCGCGATCCGTATTTCCTGCTGCCGATTCTGCTGGTCGTGAGCATGATTGCCACCCAGCGCATGACCCCGCAAACCGGCATGGACCCGGCCCAGCAGAAGATGATGAACCTGATGATGCCGCTGATGATGGGTTTTATTTTCTTCAACCTCGCGGCCGGCTTGAATCTGTACTATGCGGAAAGCAATTTGATTATGATTGCACAGCAGGCCGTCATGAACCGCACCAGTCTGGGACGGGAGATGCGGGAGTTAGCCGCCAAGCGTGCCAGAAAGAAAGAGAAATGAAGTTATCCGCCGTCAGCTTTCAGCCAGGATATTTTGCTGAAAGCTGATAGTTGATAGCTGACAGCTTCCATGCCAATTCCAGACAAACTCGCCGCCGCGAACAAGATCAACGAGTTCCTCACCAGCCTCGTGACCCTGGGCGGACTGCACCTGAAATACCGCATCACCGTCGACCCTCCGCTCGCCGAAGAGCGCGAGTGGGAGCGGCCCGAGATTCTGGTCCAGCTTTCCGGACCCGACTCCACGCTTCTGCTCGAGCGCGGCGGCGAACTCCTGCGCGCCATCGAACTGCTCGCCATCGAGATGCTCCGCCTGCCCGGCAACGAACACGAGAAGATCAGCTTCGATTGCATGAATCATCGTGCGATGCGACTCGAAGAGCTTCGCATCGCCGCCGGAGTGGCCGCCGACCGCGTCCGCAAAACTGCCATGCCCTACGAGTTCGCGCCCATGTCGTCGCGCGAGCGCCGCATCGTGCATCTCGTGCTCCGCGATCACGCTGACCTCCGCACCGAAAGCCAGGGCGAAGGCCCGCACCGCTGCCTGATCGTTTATCCCAAGGACTACAAGCAGTCCGCCAAGCCCACGCGCCGAACCCTCCCCTAATTAGCTGATCAATGTAGGCGTGGGCCTCCTCGCCCGTGCTGCCTCGCATAGCACTGTCATCCCGAGCGAAGCGAGGGACCCCATGCAAGCGTGTGCCACCAGCGGCGTCTAAGGGAGTTTCCACCTCTGCCTTGGGTCCGCGGGATTTCCCCTCGTCAACCCCACACCCTGTCATCCTCGAGGAAGTGGAACCTTCGCGTAGCGAAGGTTCCCGACGAAGAGCCTGCCCTTGAGCCGAATGGCGAAGGGACCTATGCATTTTCTTGCACGGATACCTGCGATGCCCGACCACTCTCATCCGGCCTTTTCCGGCTGATACCGATGCCGCTCGTACCACCCTTCGCTCAGGTCTCTCCACTCCGGGTTCGTCGACACAACGAGGGCCATCTTTTTGATCCGCAGCAGCCCTTTGATCTGTTTCTCCCGCGCAATCGCGGCGTGAACATCTCCGAAGCGCTCGAAATACACCAGGCGATCCACCCGATAGCGGGAAGTAAACCCTGGCCGTGTGTGCTGCTTGTGCTCAAAAACGCGGTTCTCCAGTTTGCTAGTCACACCGGTGTAGAGCGTCTTGGAGCGGTTGGTCATGATGTACACGTAGTAGACTTTCGGACGCGAATACATAGATCCTTCGGCGGTCTTCCACTTGCTTCGCAAGCTGGAAGACCGCCCTCAGGATGACACCCGTAAGGAGTGATGTCGGTGATGCATGACCAGAGCGCCCTGTGATCCTGAGGA
Organism: uncultured Acidobacteriota bacterium; assembly: GCA_963715675.1. Lineage (GTDB taxonomy): Bacteria > Acidobacteriota > Terriglobia > Terriglobales > Acidobacteriaceae > DASVWZ01. The sequence continues at coordinate 2,867,219 of OY970265.1, read as the reverse complement.
ACGAACCTCCCCCGCTGTCATCCCAGAGGAAGCAGAACCCTCGCCATCTGTCATCCTGGAGGAAGCGGAACCTCCGCGAAGCGAAGGTTCCCGACGAAGGACCTATGCATTTTCTTGCATCTGCGCTGAGCAACCCCATAACTTCTCATAGCTTCCGCCAGCAATCAGGACTAAAATGACCGCTGGCAGCGCGGTTCCGCGGGGTGCCCCGCTCTTTCGCGTTCGTTCTTTGCGAAAGGGTGGGAATCAGCCTCGAACGCGGCCGATCAGACCCTCCCCAAGAGGAGTAGTCAACCCGTGAACCTTAACCGACTTCAGATGCTTTCCGCCCTGGCGATCATTATTCTTTCCCTGACCATCCACGCCTCCGCGGAATGGAACGAGCAAGTGCTGTACAGCTTTCAGGGCGGCAGCGACGGGCAAACGCCTGCCGGCGGGGTGGTCTTCGATAAGCAAGGCAATCTCTACGGGACCACTGAGACAGGCACCGTCTTTCAGCTCGCGCCACCAGCGAAGAAGGGTGACCCTTGGACGGAAACCGTGCTCTACCTTTTCCTGGGCAAGAGCAACAACAACGACGGCCTGCAGCCCAGCGGCGGCTTGGTAATCGACAGTTCCGGCAATCTGTACGGCACAACCGCGTATGGCGGTACCGGAGGCTGCATTCTGTTGGGGATTCTGTACGGCTGCGGCACGGTGTACGAGCTATCGCCGCCACAGCAAAAGGGTGGACAGTGGACCGAGACGATCCTCTACAGCTTCCAGAGCGGCAATGACGGGTACTATCCATGGGGCAACCTGACATTCGATAAGGCTGGGAACCTTTACGGAGCAACGCAATTTGGCGGGGGAAAAGGAAATACCTGCGACGTGTACTACGGGGGCAATTGCGGAACGGTGTTTAAGCTAAGCCCCCCGAAACAGAAGGGTGGAGCGTGGACGGAGAATGTGCTGCAGGCGTTCGCGGGAGTCGCCCAAGGAAAGCAGTTTGGGGACGGAGCTAACCCGAATGGCGGCTTGGTGTCGGATAGAAGCGGCAACTTATACGGCACGACCTACTTCGGTGGCAACAATGTAAAAGGGAAATGCCAAGGAGGTGTCGGGGGAACAGGGTGCGGTATTGCCTTCGAGCTCCTGCGACCGGTGACCAAGGGCGGCACCTGGACGAAGAGGGTCATCCACGAATTCAACGGCCAGGATGGCTCAAACTCAGCCGCTGGTGTAATTGTTGACAAGGCTGGCAACCTTTATGGCACAACCGTGTTTGGATCAGGACCCTACGGGCTAGTGTTCGAACTTAAGAGACCGCCAGGAGGGAGCCACTTCTGGACGGAAGTAGTGCTACACAGCTTTACCGACGGCAACGACGGCGCGAACCCAATGGCAGGGCTAGCCCTTGATTCACAGGGAAACCTATACGGCACGGCGTATCGTGGTCAAGGCACGTCACAATACGGCGACGTTGTTCGGTTGACAGCACCGAGCTGGAATCCTGGGCCATGGACTCTCACGGTTTTGTACGGCTTCCACATGCTGACCGACGGCGGCCAGCCCGCATCTGCTCTGTCAATCGATGCTGCCGAGAACCTATATGGGACCACTCAGTACGGGGGTACTGGACAGTCGTGCCAAGGAGGTTGCGGGACAGTGTTCAAGGTTTCCCAGTAAATTGCCAGTTATAGCGCAGAGTTGGCACTCTTGCGGTACGAGGAGAATAGAATATGACTCGAACGAGATTCATACATACCCGCATGCTCTTGTCGGTGGCTGTGCTCGCAGGTCGGTTGCTCGCTACGCACTCGAACCTCTACCCACAGAACACCTGCTCCGGGTCGCAGCGTGGGAATTTCCTTCGTCCATCTCTCACCTTGCATCCCGACGAATCGGGCCTTGACATCTCCCTCCAACCATTCTACACTATTGGCATACTATTAACCGTGTATAATATCTACATGATATAACTGATGAAATGACGGCCCATAACTCCCATGCTTTCTAGATTTTACCTATAACCCCAATGGACTCTAGATTTTGCCGACCAAAACTCCGTAACATGATGATTCCACTAGACCCAGGGGGAGGGGGATATTAAGAGAGGTATTAACCGAAGACTACTTTTTCGATTCAAGCCCCAGAAACAATCTATAGTGCTAATCTCGGACCGCTCATCACCACTCAACCGTGAATCTTGACGACACCATCGTCTCCATCGCAACTCCGCCCGGACGCGGCGGAATCGGCGTAGTCCGCCTCGCCGGTCCCGACGCGAAAACCATCGCCCTCCCCGTGCTCCGCCTCAAACATGACCTCGATCCAGGACGAGCAGTATTCGGTGAACTCATCGAACCGTGTGGCGCGGACATTCCTGTCCGCGCTCCCGCGCGGATTCCATCCATAGACCACGTGGGGACAGCCGCCTTCGGCTGTCCCGCCGAGCAAAGCTCGGCAACCCGCATCGACGAAGTCGTCGTCACCTACTTCGCCAAGCCTCACTCCTATACCACCGACGACATCGTCGAAATCTCCGCCCACGGCTCTCCGGTCGTCCTGCGCCACATCATCGAATTGGCCCTCGCCCGAGGCGCCCGCCTTGCCGAACCCGGCGAATTCACCATGCGAGCCTTTCTGAACGGCCGGATCGATCTTACGCAAGCCGAAGCCGTTCGCGATCTGATCGACTCCCAGACTCTCTATCAGGCCAAGATCGCAGCCCAGCAAGTCGGAGGCGCGCTCTCCCACCGTTTACAGCCGATCAAGCAAGCCTTGGTCGAGCTGATTGCCGTGCTCGAAGCCGGAATCGACTTCGCCGAGGACGACGTCTCAGTGCTTCCCGCCGACCAGATCATCGCCCGCATCGCCGCTGTTCGCGCCCCGCTCGAAGACCTGGCAGGCTCATTCGCCTATGGCAAGATCGTGCATGAAGGATTGACCCTGGCCATCGTGGGCCGTCCGAACGTTGGCAAGTCCAGCCTGTTCAACCGTCTGGTCGAGCGTGAGCGAGCCATCGTGACTGCAACGCCCGGCACGACGCGCGACTTGGTCAGCGAAACAGTCGCGATAGGAGGCATCCCGGTCCGATTGGTCGACACCGCCGGAATCCGCCGCGCCCTCGACGAAGCCGAAAGCATCGGCATCCGCAAATCGATGGAAGCTCTGGCCGACGCCGATCTGGTGCTGGTCGTCGTCGATTCCTCTCAGCCCATCACCACTGAAGACCAGGACCTGCTGGTCCAGGTGTCCGCCCGCCCCGCCATCATAGTCGAGAACAAATGCGACCTCACGGCCCACGTGGGGACAGCCGCCCAAGCCGGCCCTGAGCGAAGCCGAAGGGTCCGCCCAGCCGGGCAAAGCCCGGCAGATCTCGGCCGCGAGCTGTCACTCGATAACCATGAACAGTCCGCCGCCCCGCCGTGCCTGCGCACTTCTGCAACCACGGGCGAAGGAATCACCCACCTGCGCGCAGCAATCCTCCGCCACATCGGCGGACACTCGGGCGCACAATCCGAAGGCGGCTTCCTTACCAACCTGCGCCATCAGGAACGGGTCAAAGAGTCCATTGCCGGTTTGGAAGCGGCCAAATCCGCGGTAGAAAACCGCATCCCCCACGAAATGGTGCTGATGGATCTATATACTTCCCTCCGCGCCCTCGATGAAATCACCGGGGCCACCACCACCGACGACATCCTGAACCTCATCTTCAGTACTTTCTGCATCGGGAAATGACCCGATGTTCTAGCATCGCCCCGCGGAAGCACCTCACTTTTCGTCTTGCTTCAGAGTGTTCAACAATTTCTTGGCCTCCTCCAGCGAGGGGTCCAGCTTCCGCGCCTGCTCGCATGCGCCCCGCGCTTCCGGCAGCCTGCCCAGTTCCTGCAGCAGCACTGCCACCTGCAAGTAGCGTTTCCCCGACGGTTCACTCTCAGCATAGGAGGTGATCCGGTCAATCATGTCGGGTCCTTGTTGAGGGTCAATCTCCAAGGACCGCCGGTAACTTTCGCGCATCTGCGGGTAGTCGCCGAGTTCGTCGTAGATCGTCGCGAGGCTCTCGTAACACCGGGCCTTGATGCTGCGCACGGCTTCGTCCTTCCACGCCGGATAAATGCTGAGGTTCGGAGCCATCTCTACCGCCTTCTGATACTCCACCAGCGCATCCTTCCAGCGCCCCACCTTGACCAGTTCCGCCCCCAGGTGGATGTGTCTCATCGGGTCTCCTGGGTTCAGCATGGCTGCCTTCTCCAAGCCCGGCACCGCCTCTTCGTCGCGACCGAGCACCACCAGCGCAACACTCAGCTTCTCCTCGGCGATCACGTTTTCCTTTGTTACTTGCAAGGTATGCGACCACAGATCGTAATCGTTGCGCCAGTAGCCGACCTGTCGCCAGGTGAGGAATGACAACGCCGCTACGACGATCACAGCGAGGCCGGCACGCCATCGAACAGCAATAGCTCGCGCGTCCGCCAGGTCTGCAAGCCCCCAAACTGCCATCACAAAGATTCCCAGCAGCGGCACATACGCATAGCGGTCAGCCATCGCCTGGTCGCCCACCTGCACCAGTCCAATCACCGGCACCAGCGTGCCCAGGTACCATAACCAGCCGGTCATCAGATACCGCCGGGCGAAACGCTGCTGCCAGACCACCACGCTCACCCCTGCCAGAAACAGTGCCGCCAGTCCTAGCTGCCAGGCCACGAGCGTTCTTCCGACTTGGGGATAGAACACCGCCAGCTGTGTCGGCCAGACTGCCTTCCATGCATACATCGCATAGCTATACACAGCGTTTTCCAGTCGCGCTCCCAACGGAAACTTCTCCAGTGTCCGGATCGCGTTGGCTTGCTGGGCGACGATGGTGATTACAGCGCTTCCCGCACAAAACGCCAGGAGCGGCAGCTTTTCCAGCACCAGCCGTGAGAAGGGAGCCTGGCGCACAGAGAATCGCGGTTCACTTTCGGCATGCGGTGCTTCGGATCGTTCCTTGCGTTTCTTGCGTGCGGTTGAACGGAGTGCCTGCGCCGGCTTGCCCCATCCCTCGATTCTCTGCAGCGGCCAGAAGTCCAGCAGCAGAAGCACAAAAGGCAGAGTGATCACCATGGGCTTCGCAGCCAGCCCCAAGCCAAAAAGCGCCGCCATCACCAGATAGCGTTGAACGCTCGGCCGCCGCGCGTACCACCCGTATGACCCCACTGCCAGCAGCAACAGCAGCGTGCTCAACACATTCTTGCGCTCTGCTACCCATACTACGGACTCGACGTTGAGCGGATGAACGGCAAACAATACCGCGACCAGCAAGCTCCGCCCCGTCGCCCCCGTGACCCGCGCCAGCAATAGGAAGAGGAGCAGGACGTTGATCACATGCAGCAGGACGCTCATTAGATGATGTCCGGAGGCGCTCAGTCCGAACAGTTGACAATCCAGCGCGTGAGAGAACCAGGTCACCGGATGCCAGTTTTCCGCCTCGGTCGTGGTCCATGCCCAGGTGAAGGTGTTCCAGGTCAGTCCCGCCTGCACATGGCGGTTGTTTGTGACATAGATTGTGTCGTCGTAATCGGTAAACGGGTTGCGCACGACCGGGGTGTAAACGGCTGCCCCGACCACCGCCAGAAGAATGCTGCAGAAGAGCGTCTGCCTGCTGCCGGCGGAAAGACTCAATTTCCCCCCGCGCGGTTCGGCCCCGGACTTGATTTGCTGGCAGTCATCCAAACCATCCTCATCTTCTATATCACCTTCCCAGCCTGGCCCAAAAGTCCCTGCGCCCGTGTGGGGCGGACATTCTTGTCCGCCGCCTTGAACATTGCTTTTGTGATTGGAAGCAGCGAGTTCTACGGATGCCCCGGTCTGTGACCCTGAGGAGATGGAGTCCTTCGTACACGGAGGACTCCCGACCAAGGACCTATGCATTCTCCGGACGCGACACGCCGACACGCCGGCCCTACTTCTGCTCCGCTTTCTTCTCCGCGGCTTTCTTCTGCGCCTCCACTGTCCACGGCGGGACGATCCCGTTCTCTCGCGCATAAGCCACCGACTGTCCCAGGTGCTCATGTGCGTCGGCGGCCAAAATGTACACCACGTCTCCAGCATTCGCCTGCGGTCCAAGCTTCGGCAGCAGCTTCGCGAAATCCGCGTTGCTCATGCCGTTGATCGCCTTCTGAGCAAAGTCCCAAGACTTGTTCAATTCCTCGACGATCCGTTCACGATCGGTCGTGGACTTCTCAAGGGTCTTTCCATCGAATCCCGCGGGAGGCTCAACTCCCATCAGTCCCAGAATTCCGTAACGCTCGCCTGCCACGTGCAGAAAGACTTCCGCGAAAGACCGCGAGTCCGCCGACGGTCGCCATGTGAACTTGTCGGCCGGGAGGGCGTTGGCCAGGTCCACAAACTTCTTCTGCACCGCCTGCAAGTCAAACAGAGACTGGCCCTTCATGTCATAACTGGGAGCCGTGTGGTCCGCGGTTGCCGCGGAATCGGAATTCTGCGCCCGCGCGCCAACCACCCCAGCACTCAGTCCCGCCAGAAGCAACAATACTGTCAGAAACATTTTGTTCATGTTCGATCCTCCTCGAAAAGCTCCTCGGATAAGCTGCTCAAAAACGCCGCTGGTTCCCTTAGACGGTCCCCTGCAGAAAATAGCCCTCTCCGCGTCACAAGTTTTTGCCTGCGACGCCCCCTGTGTAGGGGGACACTCCTGTCCGCCGGCGCTTGGTCCGGGCTTCTGCGTCCACCCGAACTCCGGAGGATGTTGCTGCTGGATCAGTTGGTCCATCGGAACGAAGATCATGCACGGGGCGCTCGATCAGCAGTATCTGGCCCGAGGAAGCCGCCGCTCGGCAAGGCGGAGGCAGAACCTCCAGTTTCCAACGAGTGGGTAGAAATTCAAGAAAAGAGGTCGGGGTGGCGGTCAAAGGAGTTTTACTCTACACTTACCCGTTCTCACGGAGGGTCGAGTATGCGCCGTTCCTTTTTCCTCTTCTTTCTCATGTCGCTGGCTGTTTCCGGTTTTAGCCAAAGCAAACATCCCTTCACTTTCGAAGACATGATGTCGCTCAAGCGCGTCGGCGAGCCCGAGGTTTCGCCGAATGGCAAGTGGGTGATTTTCAGCGTTGTCGATGTCGATCTCGCCGCCAACAAGAAGACGCCGCACATCTGGATTGTGCCTACCGCGGGCGGACAGGAGCGGAAGATCATCGCCGATCAGGATGCCGACCGGCCGCGCTGGGCGCCTGATGGCAAGCGCTTCGCGTTCATTTCGGGAAAAGAGGGCGGATCGCAGGTCTGGATCGCCGATTTTGACGGCGCTGCGGGCACGGTAACGGGTGCTCACAAGCTCACCTCAATCGCCACGGAAGCGGACGGCGAGCTTTGGTCGCCCGATGGGAAGAACATTCTGTTCGTTTCGAATGTCTATCCCGAGTGCGACGGCACGCCCGAGGCGGAAGCGGCCTGTAACACGAAGAAAGTTGAAGAGCATGAGAAATCCAAGGTCAAGGCCCTCGTTTTCGAGCATCTCCTCTACCGGCACTGGAACGCATACAAAGAAGGCAAGCGCAGCCACTTGTTCGTAATTCCCGCCGACTGCGTGGGGACAGCCACCCTCGGCTGTCCGGCGGGCGCAGCCCGCGACCTCACTCCCGGCGATTACGATGCGCCGCCGTTCTCGCTAGGTGGGCAAGACGACTATGCCTTCTCGCCTGATGGCCAGGAGATTTGCTACACCTCGAATCACGACAAGGTCGAAGCCACTTCCACCAATAACGATTTGTGGATCGTCTCGGTGAATGGAGGACCATCCAGGAACATCACCGCCGACAATCCCGCGAGCGATTCGTCCCCGCTCTATTCGCCGGATGGAAAGTACATCGCCTATTGCGCGCAGCAGCGCCCGGGATACGAGAGCGACCGCTTCCGCTTGATGCTGTACGACCGCAAGACGGGCGAGAAAAAGAATCTTACCGAAGGATTCGACAGTTGGGTAGACACATTTGTGTGGTCCCCAGAATCAGCATTTATCTTCTTCGTTGCCGAGTTACAAGGGGAAGCCCCAATCTTCAAGATCAACATCGGCCATCCCTGGGAACCTCTACGAGAAGGAGTTGGAAAGAAGGAAGCAATTCTCGAGATGAATACCCGCATGCCTCTTTTCTACGGCCCCAGCGGGCCTCTGCCTCTGGGAGGTCGCAGTAAAGGGTTTGACGATAATCTCGTAGTTACGTCGGACGACATCCTTCTTTTTACCAACATGTCTCTGGAATCTCCAAACGAGATTGTCTTCAGTCATGTTCACCTCTGCAAGGAAGACAATACCGACGCTCCGGGGAAGCCTACGGATCGGCGTTGCTATTCAATCGTAACAACGCCCGAGGAACTCACCCACGTAAACGAGTCAGTGCTCTGGGATATCTCCATGTCTCCCCTTGAATCGTTCTGGTTTGAGGGTGCCAGCAAAGACAAAGTCGAAGGCTTCATGGTCAAGCCGCCGAACTTCGATCCCAACAAGAAATATCCGGTGAAATTCCTGCTACACGGCGGGCCGCAGGGCGCCTGGGGAGACGACTGGAGCTACCGCTGGAATCCCGAACTTTTCGCCGCCAACGGATACGTTGTCATTATGATCAACTTCCACGGCTCGACCGGATACGGGCAGAAGTTCATCGATTCGATCAACGGCGACTGGGGTGGAGCTCCGTTTGAAGACTTGATGAAGGGCCTCGACTATGCCGAGAAAACTTATCCGTTCATCGACAAGGACCGCGAATGCGCGCTGGGAGCGAGTTTCGGTGGCTACATGGCTAACTGGATTCTCGGCCACACCGACCGCTTCAAGTGCATCGTCTCCCACGACGGCACTTTCAATAACGAGTCTGATTGGGGCACAACCGAGGAACTCTGGTTCAACAACTGGGAGTTTAGAGGCCCGCTATACGACAACCGCGAGCTCTACCGCAAATGGTCGCCGCACCTGGCTGCCAAGAATTTCAAAACGCCAACGCTGGTGATCCACGGCCAGCTCGACTACCGGCTGGATGTCTCAGAAGGCTTGCAGCTTTTCACCACCCTGCAAATGCTGGGCGTGCCGTCGAAGATGCTTTACTTCCCCGACGAAGGCCATTGGGTGCTCAAACTGCAGAACAGCCAGCTCTGGTACAAAACGGTGAACGACTGGGTGGATCAATGGGCAAAGAAATAACGAGTCCTAAATACGGAGCTGGGGCTGCCCAGCTTTTCCTCCATCCCGCTCCGGATGAAAGATGGTGTGTGTGGGGCGGACACTCCTATCCGCCTTTGACTTTGCTTTGGAGGTTCCACGCAGCGGAGGCCTCCTCGTTTCCCATTCTCGACGGTTCCGTGCCAAGGGTGGGATTCCAGGGTCCGTCCCGCCTGGTTTTCCTTGTCTGTCATCCTGAGAAGCGGAGTCCTTCGCTTACGAAGGACTCCCGACGAAGGATCTATGCATTCTGCGAATGCGACCCCTGAGCCTCGCCTGTGTAGGGCGGACATTCCTGTCCGCCGCTCTTGATCCGTCCGTGTAGGGACAGCCGCTCCCGGCTGTCCGGCCGGACAAAGCCCGGCAGTATGGGCGAAGCGTCCGTCCGTGCGCCGCGCGCTTTCCCCTTGACCCGCTTGTCCCCAACGAGATAATCTTTACCTGTAAGACTTATCCAAAAGAGAACTAAAGATCTTTGACAATTTGCTCCGGGCAATGCGGGGACGCCTCGCCCGCGCCTCGAGATGCCGGAACTGTCGGCTCTCTGCCGAGGCGTCATCCCGAGCCTCGGCGCATTTCAGCCGAGGGAGACCTGCCCTGAGCGAAGTCGAGGGGGATCTCGCGTGGATCTCCCCCGCGCTCTGGCTTCCGGATGACCCAACTTTGAACCGCTACTGCGGAGCAGCCAGTTCCAAAACGGAACCTACGCCCCGTCGCAGACGGTCCATAACTCCTGTCTTTTCTAGATTTTGCCTATAACCCCAATCGAATCTAGATTTTGCCGGGAAAATGTCCGTAACCTGATGATTCCACTAGACCGGTGGGGAGGGGGTATATCACCTCAAAAGGTACGGACCGGGGGCATCCCTGACAAAACAGACCGGGAGCATTCCTGACACTGCGCAATGGCCGGCGCGCTACAACAGAGCGCATGCCATGGAAAGTGAGCAGTGCAATGGAAGAGAAGCTACGGTTCATCTTTGAGTATGAACGGGATGAGCACACCATGACGGAACTGTGCCAGCTCTACGGGATCGCGCGCGAGACCGGGTACGTGTGGCTGCGGCGGTATCGGCAAGTGGGAGCGGAAGGGCTGGGGGAACGAAAGCGGTCGGCAGAGCGGCATGCCAACCAGACGCCGGCGGCGATCGAGCAAGCGGTTTTGGAGCTGCGGCAAGCGCACATGCGGTGGGGACCGCGGAAGTTGAAGCGGGTGCTGGAACGAGACCAACCGGGACGGCGATGGCCGGCGGCCAGCACCATCGGCGGGCTGCTGAAGCGGGAAGGGCTGGTAGTGGGGCGGAAGAAACGGCGGAAGACGGCGCCCTACACCGAACCGTTGGCGCACGCCGACGGGCCGAACCGGGTGTGGTGCGCAGATTTCAAAGGCTGGTTCGGCACCGGCAACGGGGAGCGCATCGATCCTTTGACGATTTCCGATGCGTACAGCCGCTACTTGCTGCGCTGCCAGGCGGTGGAGAAGACGGACACTGAGCGGGTGCGGGCGATCTTCGAGGCGGCGTTTCGGGAGTATGGCTTGCCGCAGGCCATCCGCACCGACAATGGAACGCCGTTCGCCTCGCTGGCGCTGGGCGGGCTGTCGCGGCTGGCGGTGTGGTGGATCAAGCTGGGGATTGTGCCGGAGCGGATCGAGGCGGGACATCCCGAGCAGAACGGGCGGCACGAGCGCCTGCACCGCACCCTGAAGCAGGAAGTGGCCATGCCGCCAGAAAAGGACCGGCGAGCGCAACAGCGGGCGCTGCACGGCTTCCGCTGGGAATACAACGAAGTGCGACCGCACGAAGCGCTGGCGATGCAGACCCCGGCCAGTGTCTACGTGCCGTCGGGACGAGAGTATCCGGTACGGGTGCCGGAGCCGGAGTATCCCTCGACCATGCTGGTGTGCAGCGTGCGCTCGCATGGGCATTTCCGCTGGAAGCAGCGGCACGACGTGTTCTTGAGCGAGGTGCTATGGGGCGAGCGGGTGGGGCTGTTGCCGGTCGATGAGCGCTGGTACACGATTTACTTCGCGCACCTGTCCATCGGACGTTTTGATAGCTGGCAACGGCGCGTGGTACCGTTGCCCAAGGCAGCCCGCTTCGACCAAGCTGCGGCCAGGGAAGGGGATGCATCCCCTTCCCCGGCACCCCATCCCCTCGAGAGAGAGGAAGAAAAAGTGTCAGGTATGTGCCCGGTCTAAAATGTCAGGGATGCCCCCGGCCGTTCAAAACAGTAAACTTCATCCCAATTCGGGAAGGACGCAACGCTACCGCGCCGCGATCCACACCTGGTATCCGACCACTGCCATCATGAACAAAAGGTAGAGTCGCAGCGCCCAGAGGACGACCAGTTCAGGTCCCTTGAGGTGCCGCCGCGGAATCAGGTGCTTCTTTGCCCGCGCCAGCTGATCGTGCTCCAGCAGCGACAAAACCAGGTTCTGATCCGAACTGGAGATCAAAACTGGCGCTTCCTCTTTTTTCACCATAAGCCCGGTCCTCCTAATTCCCGCCCAAAGCCGCAAAAATATTCGGCGCAATTACGCTGATCCCGAAAAGCACGCCTGCTGTGGTCAACAGAAATACGACACCCGAGGACAGTATGTTTGCCCAAAGCGGATTCACCAGGTCGCCCATGACTTCCTTGTCATTCACCAGCATGAACAGAAACACCAGCGCCGGCGGCATCGCCAGAACTGCAACCACGTTCACCACCAGCACCACATAGACCAGCGGCAACCCCGGAATCAGAACAATTCCCGCCGCCGCCACCGCGCACAGAGTCAGCACTCCATAGAAAGCCTTGCCTTGTCCCATGGGCAGATTCAGGCTGTGCGGTTTGTGGGTGACCTCTCCGAAGGCATATGCCGAAGAGGTGGAAATCGTGATCATGGCGACGATTCCAGCCTCGACCATCCCCAGGGCAAACAGGGAGGCGCCAAATCGCCCGATAATTGGCTGAAGCGCCTGGGCGAACTCGGCCGCCTGGAAATTATCTGCTGTCATCTTATGGACGAACAGCGGTGCCGTCGCCAGGATCGTAGCCGCCGCTGCTGCGGTTGCCAGTGCCGCCCCCAATACCGTGTCAATGCGGCCGAAGCGAATGTCTTTCCTGGTCATTCCTTTGTCGACGGTGGCGCTCTGCTGGAAGAACAGCATCCAGGGTGTGACCGTCGCGCCGATGTCGGCCAGCACGATCAGTAGAGTGTCCTTGTTGAAGCCGGGAAGCGGTTGCCATGTGATCATGGCGTGGCGCACCGCGTGCCAGTTCGGATGGGTCATGAGCGCCACCGGAATGAACACCAGGTTGAATGCGGCGGCGGCCAGCGTGATCCGTTCCCATGTCCAATAGCGGTGAGTCACCAGGGCCGAGTAGAGGATAACAAGCGCAATCACGATCGCTACCCAGGGCCGCACTCCGAAGAACCCCAAGCCGGCGCGGATTGCAATGAACTCCGTGATGAGCGTCAGGAAGTTTCCGATGGCCAGGTCGATCATCGAGAACCAGCCCCAGAATGGCCCGAAGCGGTCGAAGATCAGCTCGGCGTGCCCGCGATGGGTAGCGGCTCCCAGGCGGACGGTCATCTCCTGCACCACGATCGCCATGCAAAACGTCAGCGCGACAAAAGGGAGGAAGAATCCGACGCCAAACTTTGCGCCGGTGGCCGCGTAGGACAACATGCTGGGCCCGTCATTCTCTCCCAGCATGACCAGTACCCCCGGCCCCACCAGCAACCACAGCAACCGCGCCCTGGAGAAGAAGCCCCGTTGGGCCCGTGCGGCCGACACCCGCACGCGATCATGCGCCCGATCCACGTCTTCGTGGGTAATGACGACTGCGTCGTTGCCGGGTATGGAAGCCAAGCCGTTCAGCGTCCTGGAGAAATGCGCCATCCGCTGCTATCATCTTTGCAGGTTAGCGTAAGTACACATGGATTAGTAAACCATAGTTAATGCAATGGGGAAAGCGAAAACTGAGGAAAGTGTGGGAGAGGGTAAACTCAGGGGCGGTTGACCGCTTTCCTGGCGTGGTCGGCAACCACCCAAACTTTCTCCGCTGCGGCTGGACCAACAGAGACGGTGCCAGCATCGGTGGCAAGGGTAAGGGTTTGATCGTAATTCCGCCCAGAAACCCGAATCCGGGACCCCGGCCGTATGCCGCGCTCCTCGAGGAATTCGAGCAATCGCCGGTCCCGCTCGTAGATTCCGCTTACCCTGAAGTGCTTGCCCGCCTCGGCTTGAGCGAGCAACAGCAAGCCTCGGCGACGGCGGCTCGCCGGGCTCTCCATTTCGCTGAGGTTGCCGTGCGGACAAGCGCCGCTACTGCCCAGTTTGGCCAGTAATTTGGCCTCGAAGTCAAATGACACCGCGTGCTCCAGACGCTCGGCTTCATCGTGCACCTTGTACCATTCCATGCCGAAAATCTCGGAGAGCATGCGCTCGATGAGGTGGTGCCGGAGCGCCAGCTTGCGCGCGATCTTGCGGCCCGCCGAGGTGAGCTCCACGTGCCCACCGGCTTGCACTCGAACCAGCCCGTCTTTTTTCAGACGGCGCAGGGCCATGGTCACCGCCGGCGGTGAAACCGAAAGCCGGTGCGCCAAAATAGCCGAGATAACGGTTTCACCTTCGCTCTCGGCCTCGAGAATTGCCTTGAGATAGTCTTCCTTGGATCCGGTGATCATTGTGGAAGATTATACGTCAGAGGTTAAGCGTAGTTAATGAACTGAGGGATTGAATCATTGAATCATTGAATCATGGAACGGTGCTCTTGTGGAGCTTGCAGTCGGGTTCCATTGATTCAATGATTCAATGATTCAATCACTCAATGAGTCAATTCCGCCGCCCCCGTTTGACATCCCTCTTTCGACCCCCTACCCTTAAGTCTTTCCTGAGCTATGAAGGTCCTAGTCATTGGCAGTGGGGGGCGTGAACACGCGCTGGTCTGGAAGCTGCGGCAGTCTCCGCGCGTCACGAAACTCTATTGTGCTTCCGGCAACGGAGGAATCGCGGCGGAAGCCGAGTGTCTGCCCGTGGACTTGAAGAACGTCGATGCGCTGGTTGCACTGGGCCAGCGGATTCAGCCGGACCTCGCCGTGATCGGCCCGGAGGTGCCCTTGACCCTGGGTGTGGTGGACGAATTCCGTCGTCACGGTTGGCCGGTCTTTGGCCCAACCCAGGCGGCGGCCCGATTGGAATCCAGCAAGAGCTTCGCCAAGGAGTTCATGCAGCGCTACCAGATTCCGACCGCGCATTACGCTATTTGTGACTCGATGGATCAAGTCCACCGCGCGCTAACCCACTTCCATATGCCGGTTGTGGTGAAGGCGGATGGTTTGGCGGCGGGAAAGGGTGTCGTTCTCTGCAAAACCAAAGATGACGCGATCGGCATCGCCAGTGAGATGCTAAGTGGCAGGATGGTCGGGGAGGCGGGCGCGCGAGTGGTGCTGGAGGAATGCCTGCAGGGCGAAGAGCTTTCATTCCTGGTGGTGAGTGACGGTGAACGCGTGGTGCCACTGGTTGCGGCGCAGGACCACAAGCGCGTGGGCGATGACGACACGGGGCCGAACACCGGTGGTATGGGAGCGTACTCCACCGAGACCCTGCTGGATCCCCAAATGCAGAATTGGCTGCTGCAGCATGTTGCGCGCCCGGTAGTCGACGGCATGAAGGCGGAAGGTGCGGAATACAAGGGCATTCTCTACTGTGGACTCATGATGACCGCTCGCGGCCCCATGGTTCTGGAATTCAACTGCCGTTTTGGCGATCCGGAAACTCAGCCCATCCTGATGCGCTTGGAAAGCGATCTAGTGGATGCGCTGCAGGCGGCAGTAGAAGGCCGGGTCAGCGAGGGCGATTTCCACTGGTCCCCGGATGCCTCGGTTTGCGTGGTGATGGCGTCCGGCGGTTATCCGGGTACGTTTGAGGCAGGCAAGAAGATTGCGGGGATCGACGCGGCGGACAGCCTGGAGGGCGTGAAAGTGTTTCACGCCGGCACAACCCTGCGCGATGGAGCGTATTTCACTTCTGGCGGACGCGTCCTGGGAGTCACGGCCCGCGCACCCGAACTGAAAGCCGCGGTCGATCGGGCCTACGAGGCAGTCGCGCGGATCAGTTTCGAAGGCGCGCATTATCGGAAAGACATTGCGGTGCGGGCGCTGAAGAAGTAAGCGGGCGAGAAAGGCTAACCCCTACCACGGAGACGCAGAGGCACAGAAGTCTCTTCATTGTTTCTTGTCTTCTCTGTGTTTCTGTGGTGAATAAGGTCTAGTTGAAGATCAGGGAAGGTGAACTCTTATGAGCAAGCCACAGGTTTCGATTGTGATGGGCAGCGATTCCGATCTCGACATCATGCGCGAGGCGGCAAAGGCGCTTGAGGATTTCGGGATCGCCTACGAGATCGATGTAACTTCCGCACACCGTTCCCCGGAGCGCACTGCGGAGTTTGCCCGCAAAGCGGGCGGCCACGGCATCAAGGTTATCATTGCCGGTGCTGGTGGCGCCGCGCATTTGGCCGGCGTGATCGCCGCCCATACGACGGTGCCCGTGATCGGAGTGCCGATTCCCTCGACTGCTCTGAATGGTCTCGACTCACTGCTGGCGACGGTTCAGATGCCGGCCGGTATTCCCGTTGCTACTGTCGCCATCGGAAAACCCGGCGCGACCAACGCCGGAATCCTGGCCGCTCAGATTCTGGGCCTTGCCAGTGCCGCCGTGGCCAAGAAGCTGGAAGCGCACAAAGAACAGTTAGCGAACAGCGTCGAAGAAAAGTCCAGAAAACTGAAGATCACGCTGGGAAGTTAGAAATCTGAACAACCTCTACGGCACCGGCTACAGCTTGAGCCCCTTCAAATATTCCCGGAAGGGTCCGCCCAGGTCTTTCCGTTTGAGGGCGAACTCGACGGTTGCCTTCAAGAATCCCAGCTTGTCGCCAGTATCGTGACGGGTGCCTTCGTAGACGTAGGCGTACATCTTTTCGCGCTTCAGCAGGAGCTTCATGCCGTCGGTGAGCTGTAGTTCTCCTCCCGTTCCCAGCTTCGTTTCGGCCAGGGTTTCAAACACGGTGGGGGTCAGAATGTATCGCCCGATGATTGCCTTGTTCGACGGCGCGTCCTTGAGTTTCGGCTTCTCCACCATGTTCAGGATTTCGAAAAGCCTGCCGTTGCCGCGTCCCTGGACCGGCTTGACGTCGAGCACGCCGTACGCGGAAATGGCCTCGCCTTCCACGATCTGGGTGGCGATCACGGAGCATTGCATCTGGTTGAAGACGTCGACCATCTGCTTCAGACATGGAGGATGCGCATCAATAACGTCGTCCGCCAACAGCACGGCGAACGGTTCGTTTCCCACTAATTCACGCGCCATGAGCACGGCATGCCCCAGCCCCATCGCTTCTTTCTGGCGGACGTAGGCGACGTGAATCATGTCAGAGATCTGCCGCACGATTTGGAGCAGGTCAGTCTTCCCGCGCTCCTCAAGCATCTTCTCCAACTCGTAGCTGACGTCGAAGTGGTCTTCAATCGCCTGCTTACCGCGGCCAGTAATAATGATGATCTGATCACAACCGGAGGCCATAGCCTCTTCCACGCCGTACTGAATCACCGGCTTATCGACCAGCGGAAGCATCTCCTTGGGTTGGGCCTTGGTGGCGGGCAGGAAACGGGTGCCCAGTCCGGCGGCGGGGAACACGGCTTTGCGAACGCGCATAGTCATAAGAGAATGGTCTCCGGCCACTTTCTGATGCCTGGAGGTCGAACGACGATTGTACTGGATTGTGGCGCCTGGCCGTTTCCCGCTCGCCGGCCAACGCCAAGAACCCTAGTACCCCTCTGGCATGGGAGCGCACAGCCAACCGCTTCAAGGCGCTCAGCATGATGGTCGCAACCGTGAGCGAAGAATCTCTATGGTCTGCTCCAGCCGCTTCGGAGCTATCGGTCGAACTGGGAAGTAGGTCTCCGCATTTTTCCCCGTCTGCAGAACGGCCTCATCCAGGGGAGTTCGACCTTCGCGGTTTCGAAGGCTTGCGTCCGCGCCGAAATCGAGCAGAAGTTGTACGAATTTTGCTGGATCCAGGACGATGCGGCTGGTGATGACGCAATGAATCGGAGTATTGCCTTCCTTATTCCGCCAGTTCGGGTTCGCTCCGTGTTCCAGCAGGACCCGTGCGACATCGGTAGAAGCGACCATTGCCGCCGGCCCCCATGCGCAAGCGTCGTACGGCGGGCGATCGGCAACGGCGCCATGCTGAAAAAGGATGGCCGCCGACTTTGGTTGATGGCCATAGGCCGCCCAACTCAACGGAGAATTACCAGTCGTCAGATCGTTGGCATTCCCTGGATCGCCCTTCAGAATCTGTTCGAGCTGGTCGTACATCCCATAGGCTGCCGTCGTGCACGCGTCGGGCGCTGCCCCGGCGTCCAGCAGGATTTTGGCGAAATCGTCGTGATTCAGCTCGAAGCAGTCGTGTAACGGCAATCGGCCATCGGCGTTGCGCGCATTGAGGTCCGCCCCACGTTCAATGAGGAGCCGCAACACGTCGACCTTGCCTTCCGCAATTGCCAGGTGCAGCAACCGCATGCTGAGCGTATCGCTAGGCCTATCGATCCGAGGCTGCTCCGCACTCGCATTCACCAGTTCAGGATGCCGGTCCAGGATTTTCCGCATCGTCTCCAGTTCGCCGGCGTGCACCGCGTTGATGAGTTGCTGGCCAAAGTCGCTCAGCGCGTCGACATAAGCCTTGAGCTTGCGCCAGCTTGGAAACCCATAGCTGCGTGCGACCAGAAGTTGCGCCTCGGAAAGCCGGACGGCAGGACTGTCGGAACGCATGGTCTTGAGGCGTTGCTTGGCTTCGTTTCTTACGTGTTCGAGATTTGCGCGGGCGGGAAGTTTGCCCGCAGGCTGGACAAAACGACTGGGTGTGTCGCTCATAGAACCTTCCTTCCTCGATCGCCCGCTGTCCGCGGTTTTCGGGCTGGAAGTCAGGTTGGACTGAAACTGCTAGTGAGTGGGCTACGCCCTTTACGCGGACCGGCGGCCTTCCACCAGGCCGAGAACAGCATAGACAATATCGGCGGGCGGCGCAAGCACTCGTACTCGTCCAGTGGATAGGTGACACTTTCATTCCTTTCGTTGAGATGAGAATTGGGACAAGAACTGGCGTGGGGTTAAGTAGCCCAAAGCCTGGTGAGGGCGGACGGTATTGTAGATGCGCTCCCAGTCGCTCAGCTCGCGGTTGAGCTTGTTCATTTCCAGGGAGCAAGGAGTGACCTGATAAAACTCCTCGGTGTGGGTGCGGTTGGTGAACTGGGCGGCGAACTCGCTGCCGCCGTCGACCTGCAGGGCGCGGATGGGGAACGGCATACGGTGCAACAGAGTTTCCAGGAACTGGGTGGCGTTGGCAGCGGTAGCGCGAGGGTGAGCTTGAATCACGTCCCAGCGCGAGATCACGTCGCGAGCGGTGAACTGCTTGAAGACCACGCCGGGCACCGGACGCACGTCCAGGGTATCGACCTGAACCAGATCGCCGGGGGCCGACACCGCGTACTGCTTGGGTTTGCGCACGGCATAGGGACGGGGCCGCAGCGCCCGGCGCGATCCTGGCACGCGGCGGGGTGGTGGCTCAATCCTGCCATGCTGTGTAAGATGAGTCAGAATCCGTCCCACCATCGAGGTCGAAATCGCCTGACCGTGCTGGCGCAGCAGCACCACCAGTTTGTCTTTGCCCCAGCGAGGAAACTGCAACCGCAAAGTCAAAACCTTTTCTAATAAGGGAAACGACCAAGTCGGTAGCCGCCGGTGATGAGGACAATGACTGCGCTCTTCCAGGCTGGTCAAATCCAGCGGGTCGTAGCGCCGTTGCCAGCGGTAAAAGGTTTGCCGCGCGATGCCAAAGTGACGGCAGGTCTGGGCCACGTTCTGATTCTGGCGATAGAAATCCATCCAGGCCAGGCGGACGCGGGCCGCCCGGCTCAGTTCCACGCCGGTGGTCGCCAGCCGTGCCGATCGGGGTGGTTTTCCGCTCTTAGCTTGCATCCTGACACTCTACCTGACAGTGTCACCAATCATTCTGAACGAGAACAGCACTACCTACGAAAATGAGATGAGAAGGGCGTTCGCCGCGCCCATAGCGTGCTAGAATTTTGGTTAAGCATCTCTATATTCCAGGAGCCTAATTGATCGAACTAGCACCGTCGATTTTGTCGGCTGATTTTGCCCGTCTTGCGGAACAGGTTCACGCCGCAGCCGAGGGCGGCGGAACGCTGATTCACGTCGATGTCATGGACGGGCATTTTGTTCCCAACATCACTATCGGCCCACCGGTGGTGCGATCCTTGCGCAAGGCCACGAATCTGCCGCTGGATTGCCATCTGATGATCGAAAACCCGGATCAGTATATCCCGGACTTCGCCGAAGCAGGCGCCGACTGGATTTCCGTTCATCAGGAGGCCTGCCGGCACCTGAACCGCACCCTCCACTTGATTCGCAGCCACGGGGCGCGGGCGGGCGTGGTGATCAATCCGGCGACTCCCGTGGAAACGCTCAGCGAGGTCGTTGACATCGTGGATTACGTGCTGGTCATGTCGGTGAATCCTGGTTTTGGGGCACAGCAGTTTATACCCGCCACGCTGCACAAGGTTCGCAAGCTTGTCGAACTGCGGCTTCAGCGGCGCTTGAGCTATCGGATCGAGATCGATGGAGGAGTCGCCCTCGACACGGTCGGCGACATCGTGCGGGCGGGAGCGGAAATTCTGGTGGGAGGCAACGCGGTGTTCGGTAAAGGCGATCCAACCATGAATGCGCGGCAGTTGTTGAAGGCTGCCGCGGAAGCTGTATTGGTGAAGGTATAGTATCGAAATAGTTGCCAGTTCTCAGTTGCCCGGCAAGGAAATTGAAAACTGAGAACTGGCGACTGGGAACTGAACTTCTTATGTCACGTCGTATTCCGATCATCGTTCTCTTGGGCGTGCTTGGCTTTGTAGGCTGCACCAACAAGAAGGTTTCGAACCCGATCGCCAATGTTGACTCCAAACAGCCCGACAAGGTCCTGTTCGACCGCGCCATGGAGGCCATGAAGCATAACCACTTCGATGTGGCCCGGCTGACGCTACAGACCATGATCAACACCTATCCGGATTCCGAATATATCGCGCGCGCCAAACTGGCGGTGGCCGATTCCTGGTACGGGGAAGGCGGTTCCGCCTCGCTGGCGGAAGCCGAAAGCCAATACAAGGATTTCATCACCTTCTTTCCAAACATGCCGGAAGCGGCGGAGGCGCAGATGAAAATCGCGAACATCCACTTTCAGCAGATGGAGAAGCCGGACCGCGATTACACCCATGCCATGCGCGCCGAGGAGGAGTACCGGCAGTTGATCCTGCAGTTCCCGGACAGCAAGCTGGTACCGCAAGCCAAGCAGCGGCTGCGGGAAGTACAGGAGGTCATCGCCGAGCGCGAGTTCCGAGTGGGACGTTTCTACTTTATGCGGCAGTCGTATCCGGCCTCCATTGCCCGCTTGAAGTCGCTGGCCGACAAGTACCCGCTCTACAGCAAGGCGGACGAGACGCTATATTTGCTGGGCCAATGCTACGAGGGCGAGGTCGCGATGCTGCGGGCTCGTCCTACATGCACCAGCAATCAGCCGCCTCTTCATCCGGCGGGATGCGTGCTCGAAACTCAAAAGGCCGATGCCATTGAGCATTTCACCAAGGGCGCCGCGGAAGCCTATGACCGGGTTCTGACGCGATATCCGCTGATGGATCGTGCCGATGATGCCAAGGCGCGCCTGGCGGCACTGCACCAGCCCATCCCGCGGCCCACGAAAGCGGCCGTCGCCGAAAACAGGGCAGAAGAAGACAGCCGCAAATCACCCACCATGCTCTCCAAGGTTCTTCGCACTGTCGAAAAGCACCCTGACACCGTGGAAGCGGCAAGAGTCGGAGAACCCACGCTGGTGGATCCCAAGCCAGTCAGCGCGAGTCAGGTAGTCCAGGAAGCGGCCCAGGCTGTCACCCCGGATTCCACCGGGTCCGGCACGCATTCGGTGTCCGTCGAAACCGTGGGTACGGGTGCGCCTCCAGCGGATCAACCCGCCCCGCGTTCTGACGTAAACCCTCCAGCCGACGGCGCACCCGCAGCCGGCACTGCGCCGGCTAATTCCGCGCCTGCGGCAGCCCCGCCGGACGCGAATGAACTGAAGCCAAACGTCGGTTCCGACGCCAACGAACTGAAGCCCAACGTTGGCGATGACGGCGGCCAGGCGCTACCCCCGCCCCAACAAGTCAACCAGATACAGGGCGGAGGGGATGGGTCATCGGTGGCTGCGCCTCCCGCTAATGGAGCCAGCGGTAGCAGCGCTGCGGGATCGTCCTCCGATCAGTTGGCCACCGATCAGGACATGGCCTCCAGTAAGCAAAAGAAGAAGAAGACGGGAATCCATAAGGTCATTCCCTTCTGATCTCCCGCCAAAGCCGGATAGTTGCCTGACGCCGCTGGGAAAGCAGGGATTTGCCTGGGGCACTCCGGTTCCGCTTGGTGCTTGTCCGCTCGTAACCTGTTACCCACCGTCTTTCATTGACTTAGCCTTCGGGACAGGCTAACTTCGCGCTATATCCCCCTGAAGTTTAGAGGACCTATTGGCGCGGAAAATACTGCTTGCCGATGACAGCGTAACCGCCCAGAACATGGGCCGGAGGATCCTTACTGACTCCGGCTACGAGGTGATTACCGTCAACAATGGCTCGGCTGCCATCAAGAAGATCGCCGAGATCAAGCCGGACATTGTCATGCTTGACGTGTACATGCCCGGGTACGGCGGACTGGAAATCTGCCAGCGCATTCGCGAAACTCCGGAACTGGCGCGCATCCCGGTTCTTCTGACCGTGGGTAAGCTGGAGCCGTTCAAGGCCGAGGATTCGCTGCGAGTCCGCGCCGATGCGTTCGTGATCAAGCCGTTCGAGGCCAGCGAACTGCTTACCGCGCTCACCAAACTGGAGGACAAGATCGTCCCCTCGGCGCAACCCTTCTCGGGCGGCCGTTTTGCACGCGCGATTGCGGCGGTTGAGAACTCGGCCGGCGGGGCCCGCGAGTTTGGGGATGCCGACACGGGGTGGAAGAGCCGGCTGAAGATCCCCGCCCCCTATTCGAAGCCTCACCCGTCCCATACCGAACCACAGCCGGGTGCGGTCGTGTCCGAGGCGCCGCCGGCAGAGCGAGTTGCGCCACCCCAGACCGGGAATGTGGCGTCCATTCTGCCGGATCCGGCGGTGGCAGCGCTGCCCCATGACGTCACGCCAGAAGAGATCGCCGCCATCACCGCTGCGGCCGCGTTGCTTGCCGGACATGCTCGATCCGCCGATGAACCCGCCGCGGAGAAGCCGAGCGAGGCTGCCCCTGAGCCAAGGGAAACGGAACCGGCGAGTGCGCCTGGGTGGAGTGCAGAGCAAGACCTTGCCGGCTCCAGCTTTGCGCCCGCACCGCAGGAACCGGCGGAGGCCGAACGCGTCGAGACGACTGTGCAAAGCGTGCCAGAGGCGATGGCAGAAGTTGAGCTGGAGGGGATGCCATCCGGGACCGCTGCCAGCTCTGATTCCCAGCCCGTCAGGCCCTCCGGCGACGAAGAAGTCGCGGCCGCGCTCGATGCATTGCTGCCAGGTGCGAGGGACGCCGATCCAGGTTTTCCCATTGGCGAATACCGATCCGCGGAGGTCAGTGAATCGGTTCCTGTCACCATGGCGGCCGCAGGGGTATCCGGCGAACTTACCGGCCCGCGATGGATTGCGGAAGAAGTACCGGTTTCCCAGGAAGAATCCGCCCTGGTTCTGGAGTTGGAGATGCAGCGCACGTACGCTGCCTTTGCCGCGGCGGACGCCGCTCGCAGCATCGTTGGGGACCACGGCGTGGAGGACTTTGACGCACCTGCGCATGAGGAGGCTGCTGCGACTGAGGAAGCAGGGTCGCAGGGGTCGGATACGCCGGCGACATTCGAGGCTTCGCCCCAGGTGGAAGCGCCTGCGATTCCCGTGGAAGACAGCAGTCCCACGATCGTGGTCGCTGATTTGCCACCCGAACCGGTTCCGCCAGTGGTTGAGGCAAGCTCTGCGACCGTGGAAGCCGAACCTGAGGAGAAAGCCGCCTATGCGGTCGCGTCGGCAAGCGGCGGCGCGGCTTGGTCTGTGCTCGAAGCGAATGCCGGTCCGGTGCAAGAGATCTCCGAGGTGGCGCCCGCAGCTCCCGAGCCGGTACCACAACCACACGACAACGAACTGGCGGCAGCCTGGGCAAGTTGGAAGCAGGTACGGGAATCGGTGACCAGTCCGGAATCCACTTCTCAAGCTGTTGAAACCACTACCAGCGGGTTCCGCGAGTTGCGCCACGAACCAACTGAGCCCGTAGAACCTGACCGGGCCGAGGCCTCCGAAGAAGGCGCAGAAAATGCCGAGGAGATCGCCAGTATTGTGGACAGCGTTTTGGCCGACCTGAAGCCCAAACTGATGAAAGAAATTTCACAGAAGATGGGCAAAGGGAAGCGCAAGAAGTAGGCGCAGATCGGTCGTTGGTCGTCGTCCTTCGTCGTTCGCTCAAACAAAATCAGGAAAGATAGCGGCGGGCCGGCCCCCGGTTTGAGCGGAAGAAGCCGGGACTGGCCCCTACCATGGCCGGGCCAACGCAGGCCTGGATATCGTGGCCGCCCGGGGAATCTTCGGCGGTGGGTTCGGCTTCGTCGTTCTTGTCCTCTTCTTCCTCTTCCCCGTTTTCCTCGGCTTCCAGTTGGCGCTTTTGCTCGTCGATCTCTTCGTCGGTGAGGCCGAGGTTCCGCATCAGAAGCCGGGCGAGTCCCCCGTGATGTCTCTTTTCCTCTTCCTCGTCGCACTCCGAGTCGTGGCCGACTCCGCTGGCGGACCAGGGAGTGCGTCCCAGCGGGGTTTCGGCGACGCGGGCGCGATCAATGACGATGCGGGTCGGGCGGTCGGCTTCAAATGTGATCCGGGCCAGATTGCTGGAGGCGATTTGCAGCGCGTACAGCGTCAAGCCGGCGGTCTTGTGGTCGATCTGACCGCCCAGGAGCAGGCGGGTGATCTGCATGACTGCGACCTGAATGGAGTTGGCGTCCTCGAGGACAGGCAACATGACGGCGGCAGCGGCCTGCGTGGCCTTGCGGCCGATGCGGACACGCCGCGGGCGGTTCTCCTGATGAAAGAAACAGAAGCGCTGGGTGGTGAGGGCGGGCGATCCGCACTGGGTGCCGTTGACCTTGATGTGCTGGCAACGGAGGATGTGTTTGGGGTAGGTTGGCATGGTTTGTGGCTCCTTTTCGTTTCGGTTTTGGTCGTTGGTCGTTGGCTTTTCGTCCCTTCGCCATTCGGCTCAGGGCAGGCTCTTCGTCGTACGCTTCTCGCTTCTGGCTTCTAGCCAACCTTTTAAGGGGTTGTTCTGACTTTTCGGTTTCTGGCGCTTTGCTTTTTTTGGGGTATATACCCCCTCCCCAGGGGTCTAGTGGAATCATGGGGTTACGGAGATTTGGTCGGCAAAATCTAGAGGGGATTGGGGTTAGAGGCAAAATATTGAAAACAAAGGGCGTGGCTGGCCCCTTCGCCATTCGACTCAGGGCAGGCTTTACGTCGTTGGTCGTTCGGGTTATGGCTTTGGACCGCTGGTTGGTTTTCGTTTTCGGGTGAAAAGACCCACGCTCCGCGAAAAACCCGCGGAAGGATGGGGCACCCAGGGCTTGGTTCGAGTTATATCTCGTGGATATGTAGTACGTGTTATTTACTGCCTTATAGATATACCTATAGTTTGGGAGAGTTGGGGAGGGTTGTCAAGGGAAAAGTGGGGGTGAGTTCCAAAATGGGACAGGAACTTCCCCACCCAAACCAAAAGCGGTGTCCAGTCCCATGACATGCTTTACAGTTTGTCCCGGGACATCCTTTACAGTTTTGGTTCGGGATGGGACCGGGTGCTCAGATCCAGTTTCCGGACCAGGGTCCGACAGTAATACACCAACACCCGTCGTTCCACGGGTTCCAGCTGCACCCATTCTCCACGCAAAGCCCGACTGATTTTCCAGCGATTCCCTTGGAAATCGAGTTTTCCCTGGCAGTCCACCTTCAGCACCTTCGATCCGGTTGGGTATTCCCAGCGCGGGGGATGCGGATCGTAACGGCGCTCGCTCTTATGCCAGACGCTGGCCGGGGTTTGCATGCCCAAGGCTTCGTGCGGTCGCAAATGCCGTTTCCAGTTGCTCCCGCACCAACTCGGCGTGGGTACTCCATACCGCGTGCAACACCAGCAAATAACGGCTGTGATCATCCAGCACCGACAACGGACCGACGGCTGCGTTCCAGCCTTTCGGACTCTTAAAGTCCATCTGCCATAGCTCGTTGGGAGCGCTCCGCTCAAAGCGGCGGGTGGCTGGGGAATGCCGGGCGCGATCGTGCACCAGATCGCGGCGCAACAGAATGCGATGAATGGTGCTGCGGGTCAACTCCACTCCCGCCCGCGCCAGTAGCACTTGCAGCTTGCGAGCTCCCCAGTCGGGATAGCGTTGCCGCACCTCCGCCACCCGCTGTTCCCACTCCGCCGGGGTTCGGGTGGGACTCTGCTGCGGACGCCGGCTGCGCTCTGCGATCCCGGCCAGACCCGCTTCCTGATAACGCTTTCGCCAGAGGCACCCCGTGGGACGAGAGATGCCGAACTCCTGGCACAAGGCGGTCAGCGACTTCTCCTGCCGCGTCGCCGCCACTACGAACCTGACTTTCTGCTCTTGGACATCCATCGTCTTCCACGCCATCCTTTACACTCCTGCGCTCGCTTCGCTCGCGCAGGAGTGTAAAGGATGTCCCGAGACGCTTTGTAAAGGATGTCATGAAACCAAACAAAAAGCGGCTAGTGGGGTGGCTGTCCGGGGGTATACCGAGAGAGTGGCACTCCCGGGCGCCGTCCAGTCGAGGTGGAGATGTGGGCCACCGGCCCCCAAAAGGGCGAACAGACGGCGCAAGCTTGTGCAAACGCCTGATTACAGGAATTGACTCCGGTGCCGTGCGGGAGGATACTTTGAGCGGCCACTTTGGGGGGGAGTCATGTCGCGCGCGCTAATCGTTGTGCTTGTGGTTGCAGGCCTCGCTCAAGCTCAGACATTTACCACGCTTTACAACTTCACCGGCGGCTCGGACGGAGGTTATCCCTATGCAGGGTTAATCCACGATTCATCGGGCAACCTGTATGGCGCTACGACGGCGGGCGGCGACTTGACCTGCAAGACATACAGTGGCCCGTCTGGTGAGATTGCCCGGAACTCCGTTGAAAGTTAGCGACTCTCGACCGTCATAGGTTACGCAACCTTTCCTTGCTCGGCAACCGTCTTCTTAGAAACCGCGTTGGCTAGCGCAGTCAATAGCTGGGGAATCTCCCGATATCCCTGCACTTTGCGGAACTGGCGCTCGGCCACCAGCAGGCCCGAGCCGACCCAACGCTCGATGTGGTCTCCCGCCCGCCAGCGTTTCACGTTGCGGCAAACCGTTTCCACGATGGAGAAAGCTGACTCGATCACGTTGGTGCTCGCCAGGGTGCGGCGCAACTGCGCGGGCACGCGCAAACGGTGCACGGTGAGCGTCTCGTCCATGCCTTCCTCCAGGCTGCGGGCGGCGCTCGGATTCAGCTCCATCAGTTCGCGATGCAGCCGCTCCAGAGCGCGCCTGGCGTCGGTGTATTCGCTCATGGCGTAGGCGTTCTGCAGCTTCTTCTTGACCGCTGGCTTGTGTTCTTCGGGTAAGTGGTCCACCACATTACGCCGCTTGTGCACCTGGCAACGCTGGATGAACGCCGCCTCGCCGGCATGACGCCGCACCGCCGCCGCCAGCGCCTTGCCTCCGTCGAGCACATACAGACGCGGCACGCTGAAGTCCAGCCCGCGCGCCGCCAGATCGCCGAGTAACTCACTCACCACGGCGGCATTCTCGGTCGCTCCTTCGCGCAGGCCCAACACCGTTTTGCGCCCGTCGCTATTGATGCCCAGGGCCACGATCATTTGCCGGTCGCGGAACGGCGTGCCGTCGATCAGCACCGCACACAACCGTAACTCGCCCAGCGGACGCTCCATCAACTCCTGCAGCTTCTCCCGGCTGGAGGCGATGAAGTTGTCGCTCACCGCCGACTTCTCCACCCCGTAGGCTTCGCGAAAATCTTTTACCACCGCCCCGTAGTTGCGCGTCGACAGCCCGCGCATCATCTTGTCCCACACCGCGTGCTCCAGCGGTCCGCTGCGCTGGAACAACTCGTAACTTCCCAGCCGTTGCTCACGATTTTCCGGGTTGCGCAGACGCGTTCTCTGGATCGGCACCTTCTGCCCGTCCACCACGCAGTAACCGGCTTCTTTTCCCCAGCGGTGGGCGCGCCGCGCCGGATGCTGCTCATGCCGCTCCCCGGCCAGGTGCCGCACTTCTTCCTCCATCACCAGGCTCATCAACGCCAACCCGGCTTCGCGCATGAGGTGGCCCACCCCTTCGTGCAGCAGACCGACGACCTCGGTCATCGGAAACATCATCTGCAGGTTGGGATTTTCTTCGCGGGCCAACTGTCGGAATTCTTGCACCGCTCGTTGCTGGTCGATCTGGTATCGTCTCTTCATAGCGACTCTCTCCTTTTTCTTGGCAGAAAAACTACCCTCGGCCATTATGACCGGGGTCGAGAGTCGCTACTTTCTACGAATTAACGGGCATCCTCCCGTCTGGTTGTGGCGTA
Organism: uncultured Acidobacteriota bacterium; assembly: GCA_963715675.1. Classification (GTDB taxonomy): domain Bacteria; phylum Acidobacteriota; class Terriglobia; order Terriglobales; family Acidobacteriaceae; genus DASVWZ01. The sequence goes on along the minus strand of OY970265.1, from coordinate 2,839,295 downwards.
GTTTACAAGCTGGATACCGGTGGCACCGAAACTGTGCTGCACGCCTTTAGTGGATACTCCTCCGACGGCGCGCGTCCCTATGCACCGGTCGTGCGAGACAAGGCCGACAACCTTTATGGGACGACCGCAGAGGGAGGTACCGACGGCGACTGCCTCGGCGATGCGGTCGGCTGCGGGACGATCTTCAAAATCGACACCGCGGGGAATGGGACGGTGCTATACAACTTTCCTCGTTCTCCAGACGGCTGCTTTCCGTTCCAAGGCATGAGTTTGGACAAATCCGGTAACCTCTATGGCACGGCGAGTTGGTGCGGCACGGAAGAGTCATACGGGACAATTTTTGAGCTGCAGGGCGCGAAGAACTTCAAGCTTTTGTACGACTTCTCGGGATTAGACGGCGACACCCCGGAGTACGGGAATTTGATCATGGATAAGAGTCGCAACTTCTATGGCGTCACGACACTTGGTGGTGTTGATGGGACCGGAGTCGTGTACAAAGTTAGCCCGCGCCGAGTGGAAAGCGTGCTGTACGACTTTTCTGGTGCGCCCACAGATGGCTGCTATCCTCATGGGACGTTAGTGCAGGACGAGTCCGGGAACCTTTATGGGACGACTAGCGACTGCGGTCCTCACAACCTCGGGACTATATGGAAACTGAACAAGAAAGGCAACGAGACCCTGCTGCACAAGTTTGCCGGGGGTGGGAAGGACGGCTGCAATCCGCTCGCGGGGATGGTCCGGGACGCAAAGGGCAATCTGTATGGTGTCACCTATGGGTGCGGTGCACACAACGCTGGGGTTTTGTACGAGTTGAGCGCGAAAGGCAAGTTTACGCTGTTGCACAGTTTTACGGGCGCGGACGGATCCGCTCCGATCGGTGAACTGCTGCTGACCGCCAACGGCGCGCTGTTCGGCACTACCTATGAAGGCGGCAGCCATAACGCAGGAACGGTGTGGGAGTACGCTCCCTGAGCAAATTGGGGCTGCGACATAGTCTTCAAGATCACACTTTGATAGTTGATGCAAAATGTCCATTACGCTCAAAATCCCGCTTCGGGCATCCAGGCGTATAGCATTTCCCCCCGTTTCCTATAAACCCGCCATCGTTTGGCGGGTTTATAGGGGCACCCGCACCCGTCGGTAGGAAGGCGGTACTACTGGACTATGAGTGCGCCCATCGGTTGGGTGCCGGCGTTGACCCAACTGTCATTTTCTCCAAAGTAGCCCGGGCCCATGGCCGCGTCGGAAGTGTTCCACGCCAGCCAGGAGTTGGCGGGCGACTGCATCAGGACCCAATAGTTCTTGCCCTTGGTAAGCTTCGCGACGCAGGGGAAGGAGACCACGGTGGTCCCAGTGGTGCCGAAAGTGGGCATGTTCCTGACCGTTCCATGACACAGTTGCGCGCTCTTCGGCAGGCCGTCGGGATTGGTGCATGGCTTATTGTTGCAATCTTTGACGAGTTCAATGAGGGTGGTGTTGGTGCCCTGAATAAAGCCGAGGCCCACGCTAATCTTTTTGGTGGTGCCGGACTTCGCAGATTTGAACTGGTTGGCCGGTGACCATTCGAGGTTGAGTGGGCTGCCGTCGGAAACGGTCCAGCCAATTTTTGCCACATAGCCGAGGCCGCAGATGTTGTCATGGAAGCCGATGCAAGCTTCCCGATTTACGCCGTGGGGCGACTCTGTGGTCCCCATATATACCGAAGTTGTTCCGCCGTTGATGGTGATGGTTCTGGAGCCACTGTCTTGGGCCAACGCACTCAAGCCAGCGAACACCAGCAGGGCCAGGCAAACTACCAGAGTCTTTTTCACTTGTGTATCCTCCGCTTTGGAATGACTAGAGTTGACCTTCAGGGTCGGGTTGACTTGGAAGAGGAATTTGGCGACGTAGTGGGAGCAATTTGCCGGATCACTGTGGAAAGAGCAAATCCATGGTTGCTACCAAACTGCTTCAAAACTTATTCCCCAGCACCTCAAACTGCCCTAAACACGAATCTCCTTGACTCCCAACGACGCACCCAGTGTATACGCCTGGGGCAGGTTCGCACCACTGGGAAAAGATTTTGGGACCAGATATTGGTTGAGCCTGGCCATCTTAGAACGGCGCCTCCGGTGGTTTGCCGGGGTGAGAATACAATGGGATGGAATATGCACCCCTGAACAACCGCACCGCCAAGACTAGCGGCTTACGACTGGGGGGCTGGGAAAATAAAAGCCTCCTGAAAACACGTAGTCCGCTATTGTCCTCCCGACTGCTATTACCGTCAGGACGAATTGCTTGTGCTGAAAGGGAAACTCGACCACCAAGATGGCAATGACTATTGCGCACACGTTAATAGCGGACCATTTCAGCGCGTGCGATTTTGTTCCCGGAAAATGGATGTAATGAGAGACTATGGCCCAAATCATGTCAACGCAAAGCAACCCACCAAGCCAGTAAAATGTGTTGATATCCGATTTGATCGACCATCCTGCCCCGAAGAGGAAGATGGCCTCCACAAAGAAAACCGCGAAGTCGAGCAGGAGAGCGCGCTGCACAACGACTGTTTTCTTCTCTAGATAACAACGATCAAGGTGGCGATTCATCCCTTGCCAGAAGGGTACGAGAGTTACTAAGAAAGCTATAAAGGCTGGCAGTCCAGCAGGTATATGCGCGAGATTCAGCTCCCCGATCGTGTCATTAGGGTTCTTCAAAAGGCTCTGAATCGCCTGGGAAATCGCGAGAGCGATAATTACAGCATAGATTCTCTGAACATGGTCGACAGATCGCTCGATCGCCTTGTCCGGCTCGATGCTCATACGTCAGGTCCTTTCCTTAGCTGTGGTGCTTCGGAAAAACTCAACTAATTTGTCGATGTCCTCGAAAACCGGAATTCCAAGATTCTTCGCAAGTTGGACTTCCGCGTCGGCACCTTTCGAAGGTCCGGGCAGACGAAGAACCGCCGCACAGCATGGTAGAAACTGATTATCTAATTCGAGCCAAAACTTGTATGGACGGGGAAAAAGCATGTGCCAGAAATGAGTCGCGTGCGGCACGAATGGTGCGAAGCCTAAGTCTGCAAGCCGGTTTGCTGCTTCGTACGCATTTCGAACGTTGACGGCAACGTCCCCGTTTGTGTACGGTCCGGCAATGTAAATGCGAGCAATCATAGCTCCCGGTCTACCCTAGGCACAGCTGGCGCAACCCCATCTGATTCATGTGTGTTTTCCCGGCTGAACGCGGCTCTCGCATCCACTAAACCGTCCCCGCGAGCTCTTGATGTAATCGAGATTCGCTTCCACTGAAATCCACTTCCGTCCCAACGCCTCAGCAGCCGCCCCTGTGGTGTTGCTGCCCGCGAAGGGATCGAAAACAACGTCGCCCCTTCGAGTAAGGAATTTGATGAAAAACTCTGCCACACCGATTTGCATTCTTGCAGGGTGGGGTTTTAGCTCTTTCCGACGACAATACTCCTGATAGACATCTGCCGACGAAGTGTTGGAGAAATTAAGAACATTTGATGGAATTGAACCGCCGTTGTCTCGGAGAAAAGATTCTTTGCCAACCTTGTGCCCTGACGGGCGCTTACCTGAATTGTAGTGGCGGGACCTAAGGAGCTCTTTCATGGAGTCGCTATACGCTTGGAGCACAGACCGATTATCAGCGTAGGGTCTGTCGGACGGCGCAAGCCACCACAGATGCGTAAAGGAATCCTTCACTCGTATGCGCTCCACGTTAACCCATTGAGCTGGGCTGGGGAGGCGGGCTGGATTGTGGGCCACGAATTGTTGGACCAGTCGGAGATTCCCTTTCGCTCTAAACGCCAGCAAGGCCTCAAGAGCCAGCGTCGACATTATCGGTCTGCCTGGTTCCCATGCGTTGCCGAGCTCCAAGACAATGGAACCACCAGGAGCTAGCATCTTGCGAAAAGACGGCCCAAAGGCGGCAAGCCATTCCTGATACTCGGGACCGGTCAGATTTCCATACTTCTTTTTACGATTTAGCGGAAACGGGGGCGAGGTGAAGAGAAGTTGAACCTTCCCGCGATACCTGCTTGCAATTTCGGACGACAGAAAACGCTCTGCCAACCCACAATACATCCGACCGCTCTCTGTAGAATACGAAAGTTGCACCGGTCGTTCTCTTGTGGAGATCATCAGGGGGTACCCACGACCGTTTGCTTGGCAAACTTCTGAAGAATTCTAGAACTGGGGTGATTGGCCACTTTTTTATTTCTTTCGTTTCATCCTCATTGTTCAAATGAGCGATGAACCAGTTTTGCGTGTTCTTCAGGATATTTGAACTAATTGAGGAGACCTCTTGGGTTGCGTATATCAACCCGAGATTTAGCTTGGCTCCTTCTTTTGCGAGCCGATTGTAAATTTGGCTGAGGTCCTTGTCTTCCTTTTTGGGGAACAGATTGTGGGCCTCTTCAAAGTAGAATTGCACGAAGTTGTTCGGCTTGTTCGTAATGAACCGCGCCATCGCATCCGTGAAGATATGCCGACATATGCGCTCTGAATATAGCGTTTGAATTTCTGGGTTTCCCTGAGACAAATCGATGATTACGATCTGTAATGCACCCTCCTAAACTAGACACAAAGGGCCTCGATATAAGTTAGGGGTTGCGGTTGAGTGAGCACCAGCCGGGTCGCGGCGGGCGTTCGGTTCTTGAGTGACTGATGAGGCCGCTGATGATTGTACTGGTGGATCCAGCGGGCGATGGAATCGCGGGCCTGATCGAGCGACTGGTATTCGTTGAGCCAAACCTCCTCTTCCTTGAGCGAGCGGTGGAAACGCTCGATACGTCCGTTGCCTTCGGGATGGTTGTAGGCGGTTCGGCGATGAGTGATGCCGAGCTGCCCCAGGGTAGCGATGAAGCGGGCACTGGTGAACTGGGTGCCGTTGTCGGTCGTCAAAGTCAAACCCTTTCTACTAGGATCGCAAGGCAAAACCTCTCGCAGGGCGCGGTGGAGCGCGGCCAGAGCGTCCTGGGTGCGGCAGCGCAGGCTCAAGTCCCAGCCCACGATTTCGCGGGTGCAGCAGTCCAGCGCCGAGACCAGATACGCCCAGCCGGTCGCAGGACCGGCCCACACCTTGGTCATGTCCATCTGCCACACCTGGTCCGGTCGCGAGACGTTCACCGTGCTCCAGTCTTTTCTGCGCGTCACCCGGAGACGGCGGCTGCGTACCAGCAGGCCGCGTTCGCGCATCACGCGCAATACCCGCTTGCGGTTCAGCTTCAACCCACTCACCTGTTCCAGCCACCATTGCACCCGGCGATAGCCATACACTGGCTTTTCGCCGCAGACCTCGACGATGCGTTCGTCGTAGCGGCGATCGGCGCGCGACCTGCGTGCCTGCCGGCGATAATACAGACTGGAGCGGCTGATCTCCAAGGTCTCCGCCACCAGTTGGGCGGTTTGTCCTGCGGCCACCAACTGGTGGGCTTGCGAATGAACCTGGCCACAGCTCATTCGCCCAGAACGTTTTTTAGTATGTCGATCTGCACGTGGGCCTTGCCCAGGCTGCGCTCCAGTTCGCGGATGCGCTTGCGCTGTTCCTCGCCGCCATGGGGCGCAGCGGCTTTCCCGCCCAACGCGGCTACCGCCGCTTTTTCGGCTTCCTCTTTCCAGCGGTAATAGAGCGTGGCGGCGATCTGGTGGGTGCGACAGGTCTCAGCAATGTTGCCGCTCTTCAGACCCTCGATCACGATGGCAAACTTCTCTTCGGCACTTCTCTGCACTTGCGCTTTTCTTGGCATCTCGCCTCCTGGCGGAGGCCCTGAATCATACCTTATGATCCTGTCCAGTTTCACAGGGGTGCATTACAGAGGACTCTCAAGGCTACTGCATAGCGGAGCGTGTGGGAAGAGGGGATTGGTCTTCCCAGCCAAATCCGCCAGCGCCTGCCAATGCCTCGGATGCGGCAGATAGCCTTGCCGAATTCGGCCTGCGTACCAACGCGAGACACCAATTCGTGAGCAAATAGCGGACGTGGTGACTTTTTCGAGCAGCGGCTGTATTTGTTGCGTGAACACTTCGCTGGTAAGCCAAGCTGGTTGCGTCGATGCGTCCCAGGCCGAGCATGCCTCTGCGTGCCGCCGCCGCGAGGCCACATGTTTGGCACGAGCTTCCGGGCTCCGTGCAGCCACGCGGCCAAGTTTCGCAGCGCTGATCAGGCGTTCCGTCGCTCCGCCAATGGCACACTCGCCACAGTTCGTACTCTCAGTTTGGACGGTCTTTCCACACCCGCGACAGAGATGATCCGTCTTTGGCGGTTCAATGGCGGTTATCCAGACCTTGCCCTTGGCTTCCGTACGTCGCTGCTGGGTGAGACGTGTCGGAAGAACTGAATTGTGAGTGCGTCCAGATTTTGCTCCAGTCCAGAGAGTTCGGGCCACGTATTCAGCCCACGGCGCAACCAGCTTTCCCCAGACTGGAGCGGTCCCGCCCAGCTTGGTGCATATCTGGGACATGAGGCGACAATTGCCGGTCGCAGTTTCGAAGAAATCGGCCCTGCGCAATGGTTCCCTCGCAACCCAATCAAGTAACCACGTCTCAATCTGGGGGCGTACGGGTTCGAGAACATCGAGAGCGAGAGAGTCACGATCGGCAGTGTCCGCGTGCAGACCTACCCCCAAGCCCGAATCGAGACCTAACGCAGAGAGGGCTAGTCTAGTTTCGGCTTCAACCAAGGCAAAGCAGTAATTTAGGATGGCATGAACAGGCGTCACGGCGAGGCGAGGTCCGCCACTAAGAGGAGATTGCCTACTCCCCGCAGATCGCCAGTGTGCTGGGATTCGTTGCAGATCACCCTTCGGCCAGGTCACCGGAAGATCTCGCCACTCACGAAAATACGCAGAGGCCGCGTTCGCTTCGAGATTACGGATCGCGTCAAAACTCTCTGCCGAACCTAGCTTGTTCCGAAAGCGAGCGATTGCGTCCGCCGTCGGCTGGCAATTCAGACGTTCCCGTAGAACTTTTTCTTGGCCTTGTAGTTTGGCGTCGATCAGTTTGTGGCAGATTTCAAGCCCCACACCATTACTGATGGCTAGACCTTGAGCGCGTCTCAATTTTGCAGTAGACGATCCAACTGGACCGGTGACACACAGTGTCTTGCCATTGCGTTCTAACATTGCGAAAGCAACATCTTGATCGGCGAGCCAGCGGAGTGCTGCGAGGGACACCATCCCGTCCGAGCCGATGACCACCAGACGTTTGAGCCCATGTCCTACTCGCGGGAATCTGGCCCGGTGGCGATCGGCAGCGATTCCGTCTTCCAAAAGCAGGTGACCCCGGTCAACTCCGACATGAATCCCGTACCCAGACAGAGTAACGACTCCCTGTCGCCCTGGATCGATATCTGAAATCGACACTTTGCTCGTGTTCATTGATTCCTCCGTATTCCACAATTGGAGCAACTCGGGAGAGGGCTTCAACTCACAATGCGTTCTTCCCCTTCAAAAAGTAAGTCCACGTTAGAAGGGTGATTCTTGCGTTTGTCATACTCCCTTGCAATCGCGAAGGGCAAATCGCGCGTGCGCATGCCTGTTTCCAACACAGTTTTGATGGACCATCGCAGGTAGAACCACTTTTGTTGCAGTTCGGAGACCCCGTACGAATTGGAGCCAACACGAACCGGATTCCTCAGATACTTTTCGGCGTGCTTGATCAAACCAGATTTTCTAGGACAGGACTGGACAATGCGCTTTATGGTGTTAAAAACCTGAATCGTACCACCGTTTGAACTTGCAGGTTTCTCAGTCCTGCATCTCTGGATAGATCGTCTCCAGCCCATATACGGCAACCCGGCGAGAGCGTTTGCTGTATGCAGAGTAGTCAACCGGTAGCGATTATTCCTGCAAAATCTTACGAATTCGGCGCGTGCAAAGTGAGCTTCGCAATCCTGTAATTCCCGGTCCATATCTTTTTGTCGAGCTTTGATAGCGATGTACTCTGCCCCCGCGTGCGCGAGCGCTCTGGCGCGTTCCCTGATTTTCTCGTCAATAACCTCTCGCTCGCTCTCGGAATATTGCGTGGTGGAGATTCGTAGCGCGGGTTCGAAGGACCTGTAACATTTCTCCATAGACTCATGTGCACTTTGAGCGGACTCATTCAAAGCACGACATCGACGGCGTTTATCGTTCAACGACTTGCTTGTCGCTGGGCTGGAGGATGGCCTTAGCAAAATCTGTGTCACGTACTGTCGATTGTGAAAATTGTCCCTCTCCCATATCCCCAAGGCGGCGAGTACATCAGCAGGCGTTTTTATTTGCGGAAGTTTGTCACCCACGTCCATCCAAGTGGCTTCAAGAATCCCGAGTAACGAATCTCGAACACCCCAGAGGATCTCGTCCTGGATTTCCGTTCGTCGACCCCGCCCGAGTTTTGGTTTTTCAGTAGCGAAGAACGAAATATTTTCCGCCATATTATTCAATTCAATTATACCACTAATAGCCACATATGTATGCTGCTATTTTAAGCTATTGCCATATAAATAGACACTGTGCTCAGCTGTACCATCTAAACCGTTTTATATCTTGTGCTTAAATCAAGCATCAACCAGGGTGCAGGAGAATAATTGCATGTCAAACGGCAATCGGAAGCGAGGGAAAAAGGCGGAGACGTACAATCGGGCTCTGCATGTGCTGGCACGCATGCGCCGAACAGACGTGAGCCTAACCGCTGCTGCGCGTGAAGAACACATCGATCCTCGCACTGTCCGAAAGTATCTGGGTGCGGAACTTAGGGGATTGGCAAAGCAAGGACGCACCCTGCCAACCAAAGCTGACCGGCGACGCCGGGACATGCTGGTTCCCACTTCGCGCGGTGCCACTCCGGTTGTAATCCACGGATCAACGGAAGCATCGCAGCTTGGCCGCTATATGTCGGCTGTCGGCAAGTACCTGCGAACCGGCGAGACCGACGCGCTTGAAGAATTTGCAGGACAGTCCATCGCGGGCCATTTCCTCATTACCGATCCTGAACAGTTGAGTTCGCTCGCCCAAGCGGGCGCGCTCCAACTCGATCAAATCTATGCCCTGCCGGAGTCGTCGTCATGATTGATCACACTCCGATCCAGACAGCCCGTAGGGTTGCCAGAAGAGCCGAGCAGAATCGCTGCCTTCAATGCGGGCGCAAGACAGGGATCGAGCAACACCACGTCGCCGGAAGAAATCACGACGCGGAGTTGACTGCTCCTCTTTGCCCAGCTTGCCACGCGCAAGCAACCGAAAACCTGCGGCGGGCGGATGTGGACATGCGACGCGCACCAAGTTCCGAGGAGCGAGTGAGAAGAGCACTGAAAGCTACCGCCGTTTTTCTGTGGATGCTGGCCGAGGCACTGTGGCGTTGGGCGGAATCGTTGAAGTCACCAACAAGGGCAAGTGAACGGCTGAATTCAGTGGCAAAGAGTTTCGGGGAATCACCCCATAAAAAGGAGCAAAACAATGAGTCTGAGAACGATGCTAGATAGCCGCAGCACCGGCCAAGCCGGAGCGCTGCTCAACGGTTCGGACATTCCAGCCGGAACCAAATCGCTCACGATAGTAGTGGCGGACATTCGCGAATCCCCTGAGGGATTCAGTGCTCCCGCCATCGTCGACCTAAAGAAACCTGTCCAGGGCAAATCAGCCTGGGCGGTGAATAAAACCAACATGAAAGCGCTGATCCGGCTGTTTGGAGAGGATGAAAAGAGGGTAATCGGCAAAAAGATCAAGCTGGAGGTCATCTCGGTTCGCAATCCGCAAACTGGAGAGATCGTCCCAAGCTTGGCTATCAACCCCAAACAGCAATAGGCGGTGTGCAACGAGTCGCTACGAATCGATTGTCCCCTCGGCACCCCGAGGGGATTCGGTTCGGAGCAATCACGGAGAAATGGATGGATCACGAACTCTATTTGCGATGCCACACTCGAATTGTGGAAGACACTGCGAACAAGGGGCACAGTTCTAGAAGAAAGTCACCGTTCGCGAAACACGTGCTAGTGGTGGATACGGAGACCACCACCGATGCGCGGCTGAGTCTAAACTTTGGGGCTTACCAGTTCTGTGAAAAAGATTCACACGGCTATTACCATTGCCAGGAGGAGGGACTGTTTCACGCCGATGACCTAGACGCCAGTCAACTCGACCTCCTTCGCGCGTATGTCACGAGTGCCAATCGACAGGGTGCCAAGAAGCCAGACCGCAAGCTGAAGCTTTACAACCGTGCCGCGTTCGTTGAAAAAGTGATGTACACGGCCATCCAAGCGGAAGCGATCATCGTTGCTTTCAACCTTCCTTTTGATTTGTCGCGTATTGCTGTCGAATATCGCGTTGCGCGCGGAGCGGGCGGGCGAGGGTGGAGCTTCATAGTCTTCAGGTACCGCGATAAGAAAAATGGCAACTGGCGGCCAAACAGTTTCCGCCCCCGCATTCAGCTCAGGCCCAAGGATTCGAAGGCCGCATTCATCCGGTTGGCAAGCGGGGACATGAATCAGCCGTACCGCTTGGGAAGGTTCTTGGACCTGAAGACGTTGGTCTGGGCTCTCCGAAATCGCAGCCTCAGCCTTGATACGGCGTGCCACGAGTTTAAGGTTCCTGGAAAAAAGGGGGGTTACACCCCAAGCGGAACGGTGACACGTGACGAGATCGATTATTGCCGCCAGGATGTCTGTGCAACCGTTGGTTTGCTGAACGCGCTGCTGATCGAGTTTCGGCGCTACCCGCTCGGCAATCTTCCGCCAGAGAGGGCTTACTCTGCCGCTTCAATCGCAAAAGCGTTTCTCGGCAATATGGGGGTGGTTCCACCTGAACAAAAATTCCAAACTCGATGACGAAACGCTTGGCATTTGTATGCAGGCATACTATGGAGGCCGGGCCGAGATTCGTATCCGGCACACACCCATCCCAGTGGTCTACACCGATTTCACTAGCCAATACCCCACCGTCAACACATTGCTGAAGTTGTGGCCTATGTTGATCGCAGCACGATTGAAAGTCCGCGATGTGACCCAGGAAGTCTCACAGCTCCTAGACGCTTTGCAAAATCGTTAAACGTGGAGATGCTTAGCTCGGCTTCTCCAGCACGTTTGGAGAACTATTGCACATTGCTGCACAAGAACCCACTTCTAATAAAGTGGTTTGTGCAAAGTGTCGCATCCGGAGCAGATCCTGATCGAACCATATCGAAGAGTGGTCAAGCGTTTGAAACAGCGCTCCGATATTGTTTTGAAAACCTTTTTTCGCGATTAACCGATGCAGAAAAGGAAATACTCCATGTCTTGGCTATAACACGTCGTGCACTTACCGTTACGGAGCTGATGTTTCTCATCCAGCAGATTGGCAAGACAGATCAGTTTGCACTTGAAGCTACACTTAGTACTTTGCACAACTCCAGTATGCTCAAACGAACGGTGCCCGACCTAAGAGGCACCGATGCGACAAGCCAGATTACGCTGACGGATGTCGCTTCTGAATACATAGCTCGCTTTGCTCCTCCCGAGCGAAAGTTTTTCGAGAAAGTACAGCTTGCTCTCAAGCGACTGCGGGAGATGGTGGAGAAGTCTGCCGTTCAGCAAGCAATATACAAGTATGACTTATATGCAGTCCGAGCGAATACACGAGATGAGCGCATTTGTACCAGTTACCTGAAACAAGCACTGGATTTGCTGCGAGCAGGCAAATTGGAAGATGCCAGTGACAGGGTCGACAAGGCAAAAGCTTTGCTGCCAGTTTATTCAGAAGCATACCGGGTCGGTGCACTGATTGAGAGCCAAAAAGGAGATCTATATAAGGCAGCCGAACAATTAGATTCTGCAATAGAGTACGATTCGAAATCTGCAATCGCGCACTATCAAAAAGCGTGTTTCATGTTGTACGACATGGAAGATTCACAACAAGCGTTGAACCAACTGGATAAAACGTTGACCTTAGATCCTGGCGACGAGACATTGGAGACCCTCCGAGCTCTCGCGCTAACCAGGCTCGGGCGGTGTAAAGAAGCTGCTGAAATATATGAGCGCATGTTGATAAACATATGCACCAGACCCCGGAAATGGAGGATCACAACTCAGGATCAAGCTGCCGAGTGTTACAGACGCTGGGCGGAGCAGGACAGGATAATGAACGATGGTGAACTGTTGAAAAAACACCTTGAGAGGGGTCGCCATATCCTTGAAGCCGCATTTGGCGCGAACGATTTTGATTCGAGGATGGGTTCCTTATATACAAATATAATTGAGGATGGGCTTGCGTTCGCGATGTCTTGTAGAGACGAGCCGTATGCGATCGAGATGTTGCAGGCACTTTCGGATGCTGAGCACGTTGCGACATGTACCCAGTTCCGCATGCTGAGCTATGAGATGTTCGCAAAGTGTTTTGGAGAGGATTCTCTTCCTGTTTCCCAAGCAAAGCGATTGGATTTGCGGTGGGCCGAACCTCACGCTCTCCCTGGCGCGGCTGCCGCGCCGATCTATGGAACAATCAAGAGTCTTCCTCCATCAATGCCATACGGCTTCATCAGAGATTGTGAAGGCCAGGACTGGTTCTTTCATAAGACAAGCGTGATTCCTTCCAATGCGTGGTCCAAACTGAAGGAAGGCCTAGAGGTGAAGCTTGAAGGAAGGGTCATCCCAGATGGTCGACGTCGTGCCGACCGCGTCGAGGTGCTTCATTTAGGATAATTGTCTCACCACACCTGCTTTGATCCCAGTTCACCAACGCCGTACCGGGGGTGCATATTCCATCCCGTCGTATTCTCACCCCTCCGGTGGTTTGCCGGGGTGAGAATACGACGGGATGGAATATGCACCCCCTGAGCGAATGTCATGTGCTGACGAAGATAAGCGTCCTAGCGAGTTACAATGGGCACTGGCGTACAGACCTGTTTATGTGGTGGCTAACATTATGCCTACGTGGAGAAGAATCTTCCTTAGGGCAGCGGGTTTTGGTGTGGGTGTCGCCGCAATTCTTGCAGTAGTCATCGGTGCGCTCACTCTCACGTGGTACGAAGGTCGCCCCTCACCGCCCAAGCCATGGAGGAAGGATCAGCTAAAAGCAACGTACAATAAAATCGGGAACAGCCACGATAAGAACACAATTGAGTTCATGTATTTCCTGGAAAATACAACGAACGAAGATTATCGAATCGACGGCTCTAAAGACGTTCATTTAGCCTTCATCCTGGGTGATTTAGGCTCCCTCGGACCCGTTGACAGATTCGCCGACCTTGATACCCCAGTTTATATTCCCGCAAAACACACCGCTCAAATCACTATCAAGTTGAAGGCAAATCTGAAACATGTTCTCAAAAATGATCCTACAGACGAAGAGCAAAGCACGTATCTGCAAGCTGTGGCGGAGTACTTGACGAAGGATTTGATTGGGCTGAATGGGTTCTCTCTTTTTGATGACCGGCATAGGTATGAGGTTACGTTCCCTCCCGGCTGGAAGGGTTCAGACCACTAGCCGAGAGTTTTACAAGACACAAGGAACGCCTGGCTTCGAATGAAACGAATAGCTCTAGTACCCTCAACTCCTTAATGATGATAGAGCCAGTTAAACCCGACCAAAATCAGAGTGCGACCGCGCAGGTGCGCGATTCGACGAAGGTTCTATACGACGAGGAGGACTTCAAGTCGCGTTTGTGGGATGAGTACAAACTTTTGCAAGACAAAATAGACAAAATTGGCGCGTTTAGATTCACCATCAAAGGGTGGTCAATAACTGCCGTGATTGCGGCTTCGGCAGCAGGCAGCGGCAAGGGACTGTCTACTGTTTGCACCATCAGTTTGGGGCTTGTGTTGATGCTGGTCTTCTTTTTTCTTCTGGAGCATGAGCAGGTGAGGTGGAGCAGACTGTTTGGCAATCGAGCAGGACGGCTTGAAGATGCTTTCAAGAAAATCAGTCGAGGCAAAGGGCAGGAGGTCTGCAGAGCGTTTCCAGTTCCATATACTGCGCATGAGCTGGTTTTGGCGGGCCATCGCAAAGGATTTTTCGACCGAAACCCGGAAGCTCGCGAACCGAGAGATCCGTCAAAGGAACGGGAAGACAAATGGCACTCTCTTAGGCAGGCACACGTTGCATTTTATGTTCTTCTCATTCTCTTAGCCATTCTCCCCTTGTTGCCTCACCACCGCGCCATTCGCGCTCAGTGGAGAGAGTTCAGGGACAGAGTGATTCAGGTTTTGGGCAAAATAAACAATGGCTAAACAATCAACAGCATTGCGCCGTCCAAGCAGGCGGGTTCTTGAGGAAATCGCCCAGGGACTGGAAGAGATAACGGGTTATTTTGAAAACTCAGGATTTGCACAAAAGAGCGCAGCGCCAACGACGGAGAAAGCAGTGGTTGCCGAGGAAGCCGTGGAACCCGTAGAACCTGTAGAAGCGGAAGAGGAATATGGCGACGAAGATTTCGATGAGGGTGAATACACCGATGGTTATGACCGAGAAGAAATTGAGGTTGCAATTGATGAGTTTCTTTCGACCCTGCTCCGCGCAAATATCATTCGCAAAAGCAAGTCGGGCAAAGAACCATCCTTTGCGGATGTTTTCAGGAGATTATTCGGTCAGGATCACGAAATTACCGCTAAAGCACAGAGCTTTGAGGAGTACATAAAAGGATATTTTGGCTGGATTGCCCCAGAGGATATGCGCATAGCACACGAGACGTTCTTGGAAATTCAGGAGATCGTGAATAGCAGCGATAACGGATGACTCGAATGCAAAATAGGGATTCCCTCGCCCAAATTGTGGTTGAGAGGCTTGGTGCCACGGCCTTCGGGGTGAAGCACTTCGAGGAGTCGCTTGAGATTGTAATCTTCGGTTCAATGTCTGTTGGATTGCAGCGGCCTGACTCGGACATCGACGTCCTGTGTGTCGGAGACCAAAATTTTAGGCTAAAAACGAAAGAACTCGATTTGACCGTGATGCGGGCGGACGCAACTGATAGCTTGCTCTGGCTCGGGAGTGAACTAGCTTCTCATGTTGTGGAGTACGGTACGTGGATAAAGGGGGCATCACAATGGTCTGGCAAGGTTGAGCTAGGGCATGAGGCAGTTGCGAGCAAGCATCACCGGATCGTTGCGTTTCTCAGGGCCCTGGCGAACTCATGGTTCACGTTGGAGGAATGTTTTCGCGTCAAGTACTCGATTAAGTTAAGACGTGAAACTCAGCGTCTCCTACTAATGGAGCGCGGGGAACCCGTCCCCCCTACAGTTATCCTCGACAGGTTCTGGGACAGCATCTCAATACCACCGTACGCAGTGCATGATCGGCTCCGCCGACTCATTCCTTCTTCTCCAAGCAGCGGGTTCACCAACGATCTATCGACTAGAATCGAGGATTCCCAGTATCGGGAGTTGAAGTTTGTCCCAGCGACATTCCGAAGGATCTGAATTGACTTCGGGTGTGCCCGCTCCCCCGCGTCGTGCTCTCAGCGCGGTATGTCGGCTTAAACGCCTCCTTTTGGAATCCGCGCGGTTTGGGCAGTAATTCCCGGCCCGGAATTATCTCACGGAGCGGCGTATGATGACTGAACAAAGGTAAGCGCTTTTTGATAATATGCCGAAGCCCAAGCAAAAATCCGAGAAGAGATCGCCGGCCCACATTGTAGCAATCTGCTATTCCTGTGAGCAGCCACAGACTTTGATTGTGGATATGGTACATAAGCTTCCAGACGAAGGACCGCCACAGGAGTACACGTTCGCGCATTGCGATAGTTGTGCAAAACCCGCCGTCTTTGTTCGAGAAGACATGGGAGACGGCTTCGACAAAGATAGTTATTACCGCGTCTATCCGGCTCAAGAGCGTCACATTGGCTATTACTTGCCGGATATCGTCCGCCAGTCATACGAGGAAGCAGTTCGCTGTGAGTCGGCCAAAACGTGGATGGCATGCGTCGTGATGGTGGGGCGCACGCTAGAAGCCGTTGGCAAAGAGTTTGAATCTTCGACAAGAAGTGTTTTTGAGGGCTTGAAGTCCATGCACAGCAAGGGCTTAATCAGTCAAGAGCTCCTTGATTGGGCAAACGAACTGCGCGTCCTTCGCAATCTTGGTGCGCACGCAACAAACGAACGAGTAGATTACTTTGATGCGACGGGAGCGCTAGACTTCCTGCAAGCGATCTTGGAGATTCTCTACGAACTCCGGCCCAAGTTCGAGAAATTTAAGCAGCGGCGGGCCAAGGCCTAACCCGAGGCTATCATTATCGTTTCCGAGTTGGAATCGTTCGGTTTGCAACCCGGAGGAGTTGCAACGATCTCGGGTGTACCCGCTCACCACGTCGCGCTCGCAGGATGGTGTGCCTGCTCAGGCCGGTTTGTTTTTCCAAAGTATTGAGAGAAATTTGCTGCAAACGCTCTCGCAGAGCTTGTTTCGCCATGCCCGCGTTCTGCTGGTAACGAACGAGCGACGGTGTTAAGGTGCTGATGTCTTCTGCCTGCTCCCAGCCATGCTCTGTTTCCTTGCCGATAAATTGAAAACCAGTGGCGGTGGCGGGGTATCGCCCAAGCAATCCCTGGGTATCGGCCCTGCAAAGTGTGCCATCGGGCGCGAGGCTCTTGTATTCGGGGTGGCGGACATGCTGCGAGAAAACCATCTCGAAGGTCTGCGGCATCTCCAATAAAGATGGTGGATTTAGAGTGTGTGTGGTTCCATCATGGATGTTGATGAAGAGCATTCTGTCCCAGAGTGCCGAATCCTTTTCAAATGGCCCAAGCAGCGTAATTTGGGTTTGGGAGAGGTTGACCAATACCGGGGATAAGGCAAAATTGTACGGTCGGGCTTGATCGCGACTCAGCCTTCGCAGCGCAGCCATCACGTTGGGCGTACTGATGGCGATGCGTCGCATGACTGGCAGATCGAACCAGTCCGGCCTAGGGCTCGCGATTCCGAGCGCTTGGTTTAGAATCCACTGCCATCCTTCCTTGATCCACGAGGCCACCTCGCATTCGGCATCACGCCCTTCTTTCGGCCTGTAGTAAAGGCCCAGCCCGTGTTCACTGACTTTGATGGGTCGTATGTCCGAGCCGTCCGGAACATACAGAGAGTAGCGTTTGGCAGAGATGCCATACCCATACACTTGCCGTTGGCGACCGTTTGAATCGTAGTTGATATCTTCGACGATGTTTAGAACGGAGCCCGGAACGATCTTGGGGTTGTACGGATTCAGAGGCTCGAATCTATCCACCAACGCACGTACGTCTTTCCAAGATAGGGCTTTGATCGCATCTTTTCCATCAGGCGTGCGATGCGACCCGCCGTTACAAGCGACCAACCCTCCGTCTTTGGAAGAGACGATTGCCATCGAATCGGTGTCGCACATCAGGTAGGCCCCACCAGCGCCAGTGACCAGCCTTTCCAGCATGGCAAGCAATAAACGCCCACCCGCTGGAATCAACGCCACTGGCGGGAAATACCACGGCCCTGGCCGTTCGACCGTGCAGGTTTGATCTATTCTCCGATCTTCGCCAGAGAAAATTTCAATTTTCTTGGGTGCGTTCTTACCAAACTGAAATCGATTGACCTCGGCATAAATTCCGTAGCAACCGGCGTTGGCAAGTATCTTGAGGAAGTAATAGAGCGGGTCAGTCTTGTCCTTTCCCTTTCGCTCTTCGATGATCTTGCGAAAGAAATCATCATGGTAGGGATCAATCGAGCCTGAGCCGAGCTTCACCGATTTCATTCCTTCTTGAACGCCAATCGGCACAAAACGGATTGCCCGCAAAATCTTCGGTATCTTCCGGCTCAACAATAGCGATCCAACGACATCCGGACCGGCAAACCATATTGGTTTTTGCGAGCTCAAGGGATTGAGCCCGATGTTGGTTTGCTCGCCCTGCTGATCTCCATATACGGTGCGCACGGGCAAAATGTCACCATCCGGTTGGACAAGTGCAAAGAACGCCAGTTTGGGCCACGTCTTCTGGTTGTAAAGGTCGTGAGGGTGTAGAGATTCTATTGATGATTGAATAATATAGTGACATTCTGATGATCTTGTGCTACTCTCCGGTTATGGGAAACCCGGCGGGAGTACGGCGAGATTTTCAGAAGTTGGAGGAGCGGCGATTGCTAGGGGCGCGGTTGTTGCGTCAGGGAGTGCATCCTTCCGAAGTCGCTCGTCAGGTGGGAGTACACCGGCAATCGGTGAGTCGCTGGGCCGCGCAACTGAAGGAGGGCGGGATACGGGCTTTGAAAAAGGCTGGGCACGCCGGACGGCGCGCCCGCTTACGCCCCGAAGATCTGCGGCGCATTGAGGGTGGCTTGAAACGCGGACCGCAGGCGCTGGGGTACGAAACCAGTTTGTGGACTTCGTGGCGAGTCGCCCACCTGATCGAGCAGGAATGCGGAGTGAAGTATCACCCTTCGCAAGCGTGGCGCATCCTGCGGCAGCTGGGATGGAGTTGCCAGCGTCCAGTCGGACGGGCGCTGGAGCGCGATGAAGATAAGATCCGGCGGTGGAAGCAGCAGCGCTGGCCGGAGATTAAAAAAAAGCCCAAAAAGAAGGCCGCACCATCGTCTTCATCGACGAAAGCGGATTGAGCGAACGCCCGCACCGTTGCCGCACCTGGGCGCCGCGCGGACAAACGCCGGTGCTGCAATATCACTTCAACTGGAAGACGCTGTCGGCCATGGCGGGGGTGACGTGGTGGAACTTCTATTTCCGGCTGTTTCCTGGGACCATTCGCAGCCCGCAAATCATCGAGTTCCTCGGGCACTTGCTGCGCCACATCCCCGGCAAGCTGCTCATTGTCTGGGACGGATTGACTGGCCATCGCAGCCGCATGACCTGGGAGTTCATCCGCCAACAGCGCGGGCGGTTGTGGGTGGAGTTTCTTCCCGGATATGCGCCCGATCTGAATCCGGTCGAGTATCTCTGGTCGCATTGGAAGCAACACGAGCTACCGAACTTCTGCCCGCAGAACTTTGGCCAGTTAAGCCACTACGCCCGCAAGGCTTTGCGCCGGATGCGGAAGCGACCCACGTTGGTCATTGCCTTCTGGCGGCAGGCCGAACTGTTTCCGTTGTAACTATATTATGCAAAGTTCAATAGGAGCTGTGAGACTTCCTGGGTCACATCGCGGACTTTCAATCGTGCTGCGATCAACATAGGCCACAACTTCAGCAATGTGTTGACGGTGGGGTATTGGCTAGTGAAATCGGTGTAGACCACCGGGACGGGTGTGTGCCGGATACGAATCTCGGCCCGGCCTCCATAGTATGCCTGCATACAAATGCCAAGCGTTTCGTCATCGAGTTTGGAATTTTTGTTCAGGTGGAACCACCCCCATGTTGCTTAGAAACGCTTTTGCGATTGAAGCGGCAGAGTAGGCCCTCTCTGGCGGAAGATTGCCGAGCGGGTAGCGCCGAAACTCGATCAGCAGCGCGTTCAGCAAACCAACGGTTGCACAGACATCCTGGCGGCAATAATCGATCTCGTCACGTGTCACCGTTCCGCTTGGGGTGTAACCCCCTTTTTTCCCAGGAACCTTAAACTCGTGGCACGCCGTATCAAGGCTGAGGCTGCGATTTCGGAGAGCCCAGACCAACGTCTTCAGGTCCAAGAACCTTCCCAAGCGGTACGGCTGATTCATGTCCCCGCTTGCCAACCGGATGAATGCGGCCTTCGAATCCTTGGGCCTGAGCTGAATGCGGGGGCGGAAACTGTTTGGCCGCCAGTTGCCATTTTTCTTATCGCGGTACCTGAAGACTATGAAGCTCCACCCTTGCCCGCCTGCTCCGCGCGCAACGCGATATTCGACAGCAATACGCGACAAATCAAAAGGAAGGTTGAAAGCAACGATGATCGCTTCCGCTTGAATGGCCGTGTACATCACTTTTTCAACGAATGCGGCACGGCTGTGAAGCTTCAGCTTGCGGTCTGGCTTTTTGGCACTCCGACGATTGGCACTCCTGACATACGCGCGAAGGAGGTCGAGTTGACTGGCGTCTAGGTCATCGGCGTGAAACAGTCCCTCCTCCTGGCAATGGTAATAGCCGTGTGAATCCTTTTCGCAGAACTGGTAAGCCCCAAAGTTTAGACTCAGCCGCGCATCGGTGGTGGTCTCCGTATCCACCACTAGCACGTGTTTCGCGAACGGCGACTTTCTTCTAGTACCGTGCCCCTCGTTCGCAGTGTCTTCCACAATTCGGGTGTGGCATCGCAAATAGAGTTCGTGATCCATCCATTTCACCGTGATTGCTCCGAACCGAATCCCCTCGGGGTGCCGAGGGGACAATCGATTCGTAGCCACTCGTTGCACATCGCCTATTGCTGTTTGGGGTTGATAGCCAAGCTTGGGACGATCTCTCCAGTTTGCGGATTGCGAACCGAGATGACCTCCAGCTTGATCTTTTTGCCGATTACCCTCTTTTCATCTTCTCCAAACAGCCGGATCAGCGCTTTCATGTTGGTTTTATTCACCGCCCAGGCTGACTTGCCGTGGAGAGGTTTCCTTAGGTCGATGATGGCGGGAGCACTGAATCCCTCAGGGGATTCGCGAATGTCCGCCACTACTATCGTGAGCGATTTGGTTCCGGCTGGAATGTCGGAACCGTTGAGCAGCGCTCCGGCTTGGCCGGTGCTGCGGCTATCTAGCATCGTTCTCAGGCTCATTGTTTTGCTCCTTATTTGTGGGGTGATTCCCCGAAACCCTTTGCAACTGAATTCAGCCGTTCACTTGCCCTTGTTGGTGGCTTCAACGATTCCGCCCAACGCCACAGCGCCTCGGCCAGCATCCACAGAAAAACGGCGGTAGCTTTCAGTGCTCTTCTCACTCGCTCCTCGGAACTTGGTGCGCGTCGCATGTCCACATCCGCCCGCCGCAGGTTTTCGGTTGCTTGCGCGTGGCAAGCTGGGCAAAGAGGAGCAGTCAACTCCGCGTCGTGATTTCTTCCGGCGACGTGGTGTTGCTCAATCCCTGTCTTGCGCCCGCATTGAAGGCAGCGATTCTGCTCGGCTCTTCTGGCAACCCTTCGGGCTGTCTGGATCGGAGTCTGATCGATCATGACGACGACTCCGGCAGGGCATAGATTTGATCGAGTTGGAGCGCACCTGCTTGGGCGAGCGAACTCAACTGTTCAGGATCGGTAATGAGGAGATGGCCCGCGATGGATTGTCCTTCGAATTCTCCCAGCGCGTCAGTATCACCGGTGCGCAGGTACTTGCCCACAGCCGACATGTAGCGGCCAAGGTGCGAGGCTTCCGTTGATCCGTGGATTACGACCGGAGTTGCACCAAGCGAAGTGGGAACCAGCATGTCCCGACGACGCCGGTCGGCTTTGGTTGGAAGAGTGCGCCGTTTCTTCTTTAACCCCTTGAGCTCAGCACCAACGTACTTCCGGACGGTGCGCGGATCAATGTGTTCTTCTCGCGCGGCGGCGGTTAGGCTCGCACCGGTTCGTCGCATTCGAGCCAGCACGTGCAGAGCACGGTTGGACGTTTCCGATCTTTTCCCACGCTTGCGTTTGCCATTTGGCATATAATAGTACCTCGCTAGCCTTTGGCTAGCAGATACTAACCTATTTACTATGAATTGTTTATAGATGTATGTTGCATTGGAATGTTTAGAATGTATAATAAGTTGGCAATGAGGTTTACAGATGACTACAGTAGATGGCAATGAAATATTTACCGTCTATGAAAATATGGCGGAAATAAAAACGGAAGAAAACCCCGAGGATAACCCAAAGCGTCGTCGCAAGCGAGCCATTGACGATGAAGACCTTTGGAGAACGCGAGACCACCTTGTCTGGCTGTCCGAAACCACCTGGTTTGATGTTGGAGGAAAACTCTGGTCAATCAGGAATCCCGACGACGTAGGTACCACGTTGCAAGTTTGGCAGGAGCGGAGTCAGGAATACATAGTTAAGACCTTATTGAGACCGTCGTCCAAGCCAGCAACGTCAAAATCGTTGAGCAGAACTCGCCGTCAAATAGGTGATCTAAACGCCATCCGTATGAAGGCATGGGCGTACAAGGAGCAGTGCCGCGAATCTCTCGAAAAGGCTGAGCGTGCCTTCAGTTCACAACTCTCGGAGGGCGAGAAATTGGTGGTTGAAGAACAAAGAGCAAGGCGAGCCGACAGACTTGCACAGGCGGAAGCGGAACTTCGGGCGGCTACCGATCGCCAGAGCGATATGGAACGACTTCTTGAGGAGGGCGAAGCGTATTTCGCTCGCGTGGAATTCCTTGATTTTTGCCGCAGTAAACGTTACCGACTGACGCCGTTGAATACGGCCAATGCACTCGCCGGATTGCCGTTTATCGGATGGAGACGATCCATTGCAAGATGCAGAGAGGTGGAAGCGTCTGGTGCTAATGGCGGTGCGATGCAGATCTTCAAGACGATAGAGAGTATCGTTCGCTCATGCGTCCGAAAATCGGATTTGGTTAGGCATGCTGAAATGTGGCTGAGGTCCCAGGTTGGTGCCAAGTCCAAGTCGTATGGTGTGTCCGAACTCCAAAAAGACTGGTTCTATCTGCGATGGTCTATCAAGACTGTGCTAGAAGCGCATACGCGCTCGCGCGATCTGCCGTATGCGATTGCAAAAGAATATGACAGACGCAAGAGTCATCCTTCTAACGTGGACGTTCTCTTCGCGGAGGAAGAACGCATTATCGTGAATTGAAGCGTTGAGCCTCTCCCGAGTTGCTCCAATTGTGGAATACGGAGGAATCAATGAGCACGAGCAAAGTGTCGATTTTTGATATCGATCCAGGGCAACAGGGAGTCGTTACTCTGTCTGGGTATGGGATTCACGTCGGAGTTGACCGTGGTCACCTGGTTCTGGAAGACGGGATCGGTTCTGATCGTCACCGGGCCAGATTCCCGCGAGTGGGGCATGGGCTCAAACGTCTGGTGGTCATCGGCTCGGACGGGATGGTGTCCCTCGCAGCGCTCCGCTGGCTCGCGGATCAAGATGCTGCTTTTGTGATGCTGGAACGAGACGGCTCTGTACTGACGACTACTGGACCGGTCCGCCCGTCCGATGCTCGATTGCGACGCGCTCAATCTCTGGCGGGTCAATCTGGAATCGCTGTCCAGATCGCACGCGAGCTCATTGAAAAGAAGTTGGCAGGTCAAGAGAGAGTTGCGCGTCACAAATTGCTTGCAACACGGACAGCCGACACAATTTCTCGCTACCGGGAGGAGTTGGTGAAAGCTGACTCGCCCGAAGCTATTCGCCAAGTTGAATCCCAAGCGGCTGCAGCTTACTGGGCTGCTTGGCGCACCTTACCGATCACTTTCCCGAGGAAAGATGAGCCACGCGTACCCGCTCATTGGCGCGTTTTTGGTGCTCGGGTCTCGCCTCTGACCGGGTCCCCTCGCCTAGCGGTTAACCCGCCGAATGCCCTGCTCAACTATCTCTATGCGGTGCTTGAATCCGAATCCAGGCTGGCGGCTGCCGCACTTGGCCTCGATCCCGGTATCGGTGTTCTCCATGTGGACACACCGGCACGTGATAGCCTTGCCTGCGATCTCATGGAGGTCGTTCGGCCCCAGGTAGATGGATTTCTGCTCGATTGGATAACACGCGAACCTCTGAAGCGAGAATGGTTCCTTGAGCAACGGGATGGGAATTGCCGCCTAATGGCTCAAATTGCAACCAAGCTTTCTGAAACCGCTCCAACTTGGGGAAACGCGGTTGCACCCATCGCCGAGTGGGTCGCTGGCACACTATGGTCACGAACGCGGAAACCAATCCGTGATATCGCACCACCCACCCGCTTAACACAGCGTCACAAACGCGAGGCAAAAGGCGCGTCGCCGCTGCCATCGCCAATTTCACCGCCGCGCAGAGAGAATCTGTGTCGGGAGTGTGGAAAAACCATTCAAATTGGGAGTACGAACTGTGGCGAGTGTGCCATTGGCGGAGCGACGGAACGCCTGATTGGCGCTGCGAAACTTGGCCGCGTAGCTGCGCGGAACCCGGAAGC
Source organism: uncultured Acidobacteriota bacterium (assembly GCA_963715675.1). GTDB lineage: Bacteria > Acidobacteriota > Terriglobia > Terriglobales > Acidobacteriaceae > DASVWZ01. The sequence continues at coordinate 2,815,395 of OY970265.1, read as the reverse complement.
TCGTGCCAAACATGTGGCCTCGCGGCGGCGGCACGCAGAGGCATGCTCGGCCTGGGACGCATCGACGCAACCAACTTGGCTCACCGACGAAGTGTTCAGGCAACAAATTCAGCCGTTACTCCGAAAAGTTCCGACATCCGCAATTTGCTCACGAATTGGCGTCTCGCGTTGGTACGCAGGCCGAATCCGAGAAGGCTACTTCCCGCACCCGAGGCATTGGCAGGCACTCGCGGATTTGGCTGGGATTACTGCGAATAGGTAACAAATCACCCTCTTCCCACACGCTCCGCTGTGCAGTAGCCTTGAGAGTCCTCTCTCAAGAGGAATTACGGACAGCCCGCAATGCGACTATATTCAGGAACCACCGCCAGTCTGATTGAAGACACGTCACAAAACAGAATTGCGACAAAGCTGGGTGATGCGTTCTTTCATGAATTCCGTTTTAGGCCTGCCCCCAGTGAGGTGAATTCGTGGCGCAACTCGCTTCGTGCGGTATCGCAGGTCTTCCAAGAAGGCGAACTACTGAACAACGGCGTCATTCTTGAGTTTCAACTTCCGCTCACGTCTCGCAGGCTCGACTGCCTAGTCACTGGCCGAAATGATTGGACTCGCGAGAACGCCGTCATAGTCGAACTCAAACAATGGGACAAATGCGAGGATGGCGGCGGACGCAATGAACTCGCAACATGGGTTGGAGGTAGCATGCGCGATGTGCTTCACCCATCTGCTCAGGTTGGCCAGTACAAGACGTATCTTGAAGATGCACACACTGCATTTGACAACGAATCAGGAATTCAGCTGAACGCCTGTTCGTATCTCCACAACTATTCGTATGAGCCTTCTGACGTATTGCTTGCAGACAGGTTTAAGAGCCTGCTGGAATCCTTTCCGCTATTTACCGGCGATGATGTTGGCAAACTTATCGACTTCTTGCGCCTGCGTGTCGCCAACGGCGATGAAGGCGAAATCGTCAAGACCATCGAACAAAGTCGGTACAAGGCTTCTCGAAAACTCCTGGATCACGTTAGTGCCGTTGTGAAAGGAAATTCGCAGTACGTTTTGCTCGATGAGCAACTCGTCGTGTACGACCGCGTTCTGCAAACCGCGACGGACGGGGTCGATGGAAAGAAGAAAACTCTCATCATTGTTAAAGGTGGACCTGGAACTGGCAAGTCAGTCATCGCGATGAATTTGCTCGGAGATCTATCAGCCAAAGGATTGAACACGCATTATGTGACGGGATCAAGAGCATTTACTACCACCATTCGGGAGATTGTCGGCAGCCGTGCATCGCAGCAGATCAAATACTTCAACGGATACGCGAATGCGGGATACAACGACATTGATGTGATGGTCTGCGATGAAGCGCACAGAATTAGGGAGACTAGCAATTCTCGGTTCACACCACGCGCGAGGCGAAGCACGGGGCCGCAAATAGCTGAGTTGATAAACGCGAGCAAGATAGTTGTGTTTTTCATCGACGACGATCAGGTGGTAAGACCCGGCGAAATAGGTTCCTCCGATTACATCCACGCTCACGCAAAACAGATCGGCTACACAGTTTTCGAGTACGAGCTAGAGGCTCAGTTCCGATGTGCGGGCTCGGATGCCTTCGTAAACTGGATCAACAACACACTCCAGATCAAGCGTACCGCGAACGTACTGTGGAATGCCGATGATCGGACGTTCGACTTCAGGATATGTTCTTCGCCGCAAGCACTCGACGCTGCTATTCGCGAAAAGGCGGAGCACGGATTCACAGCCCGAATCACAGCGGGATTCTGTTGGAAGTGGTCTGATCCACATCCGGACGGCACTCTGGTTGACGACGTTGTGATCGGAGATTATGAACGGCCATGGAATGCTAAATCGGATGCAGGCCATCTTGCCGCGGGAATCCCGCGCGAGAGCTTGTGGGCCTATCAGAGCGGCGGAATGAATCAAGTCGGCTGCATTTACACTGCACAAGGGTTTGAGTTTGATTACGTCGGCGTCATTTTTGGAACTGACCTGGTATTCGATCCTGCTACTGCGGGATGGAAAGGCAACGCATCAGTTTCTGCCGACTCGGTGGTACGCCGTTCACGTGCCGATTTCATGCGACACGTGAAAAATACGTACCGTGTCCTCTTAAGTCGAGGCATGAAGGGCTGTTACGTCTATTTTCAAGATCAAGCGACCGAGAATTTCTTCCGAAGCCGCATAGAATCATCGTTGGGCAGTATGGCAGGTGTTTGAGCCAAGGCCGTAAACGCCGTCACGGAGTCAGCATGAGATCGATCTCGCCAACTCTAGGTTCGATATGACCGAACAGGCCGGTTTGGGTAGGTCGGACATAAGGTCTACTCGTGTAGTGAAGTTGATGGTCGGGAAATATCTGGCGGAGCACTTCTCTGGTCGTGTTGCGGGTTATTTCCCTGCGATCCGTCCTCACATAGACTATCCCGTCGCGCCGAAGCAAGCGTTTTGACCTACCAAATACATCGAGAAGAAGCTGCCGATACTGCAGCTTATGCTCAAACTTGCCTTTGTGCTTGCCGCCGATTTGACGTGACGTGGGCGGTCCACCAAGTAACCACAGGCGTAGCCACTGGTCGTAGTGATAGTTCGTGACACCGTAGTACGGAGGCGAGGTCAGAAGCAGGTGCGCGCGCTTGTATCGGCTGGCCCAATAGCGCGGCACTTGGGGTAGAATCTTGACGCTGTCTCCCAAATAAACTCTGCTATCCGTCAAGTCGGGGATGCCCTTCGCATAACGCCATTCCGTCCTCTTGAGGAGGAATTCCAGTGGATCCACTTCCGGAGGGTGCATGTTTCGTTCTCGCCACCATTTGATCGCATATGCCGGAGACATCGACTTCGTCTGGCGCATCTGATTCGAAAGCGAATTGTTTCTCTTACCGTGCAGGTTCACTAGTAGAAACGCCATCGCGGTGCAGTCAGCCTTGCGGTTTCTCCAGTCAAGATGTGCGCGTGCGGCGATCAGAAACTGCAAAACGGTTTCTTGGAAGCAACAGCGAAAGAATTGGGGGGCATTCCTTGCGGCTCCGCGGTATCGGTGGGAGATTTTCTCAATGTCGGCAAATCTTTCGACAACGCACTCCTGACGAGCGGGTTGGAGCTTGGCTTGGGAATACACCCACCCCACAGGATTTATTTCCATACCTATCCCACGCCGGCCATGAACCGCGGCGCTGAACACAGCAGTGCCGCGACCGGCGAAAGGATCCAGCACCACATCTCCAGGTGCGGTATGTCTGGTTATCACCTTCTCGGCAAAAGCAACAGGAAACATAGCGTAGTAGGGACCGACCCCTGCCCAACGACCAGCTGCAGTACCGTATCTTGTGCCTTGGCTTGGCATCTAGTTAGTCCTGTCGCATTAGAGCTTTTGCCAGCTGCTGCAACACCTTCGTACCAAGCCGCAGAGGAATCGCAGCTTGGGCATGCGCCGAAATCAAGGGTGAGACCGAGTTTGGATAGCGTGACGACGCCAACGTGTCGAGCAAGGCGCAGGCGGACCCCAACTCTCGGTAAAGCGAAATGTCATCCGTTTCCAGGGTATCTTGCTTGTCGTCTAGGAATGGGATGTCAGCAACGATTCGTGCCCCAGACGCCGTTTTGTAAAACAATTTACGGCCGAAATATGTGTCCATGCCATAGCGTTTTGTGCTCGTTGAGAAGATTATTCGATCTTTGATGTACCTGTCTGTCGGCAGCATAAAGGTACGACTTGAAAAATTCGTACCGCCGTCTTCGGCCTTGTCGATTTCATCAAAATGCATTACGAACGTGCCGGTTTTTTCAACGCCTAGAATCAGAAGGTCGCGGTTCGTGCTGGCTCTCACGACTCCGTTCAGCCGCTTCAATTCCCTGCTAATGGCCGCGCTGAGCCATGCCGGATGCCCAAAGATAGCCAGGGGGCCGTCCATGACAAATGCCATCCGGTCCATCCGACCGAGTAGCTGCTTCTTTTCGAAGAGTCGGAGCACGTGAACAAGCAACGTGTGCTCCCAAATCTGACGTACTTCGCCGAACGCTTCTCCATTTGTGCCGGTGTCACGAAAATTCTCGTGAATTCGCAGGGCGTCAGTCGAGAAGAGAGGATGTTTCTTCGGGCATGCGCAACTGCTAAGACCGGCAGGAATCTCAACTCGCTCATCGCAGCCTTCGGATGCATACGGGCACTCTTGCCGTCCTTGTGGCTTGTGCGCGAGCAGGGCTTCATAGGTATCCAGAAGGCGGGTACCATCTTCCTGATCCACAATGACGTCCTGTAAGACCTCGTAGAGACTTTCACGGAAGGAATCGCGTGCCGATGTGTGGTCTCGTGTAACGACATTGCTGCCTGGTAATGCAGCATCCACCGTGGAGGCTTCCTCGGTTTTGCGGAATTCAAGGGGATCAACCGGTCGCTGTTCATCCAAGCGAGCCATTTCAGCAAGATTGAGTAGTACGCTCGCGACTGTGCAATAACCTACCTTAGCCCCAGGATAGCCATTCCGCACGTCGACTTCAGCGTTGCTGCCGTCGATAGCCACGACGTAACTTGGAAGACCGTGTCCAGGCGGTGGAGCCGGTTTCGGCAATACCACACTTGGCCCATCCGCACTCGGTTGAAAAACACGCGACTTGCGGAGAAGACCCTGAACGCGCTCCGTCTCAACGATCCGCTGAAGGGGACGGTACCCCGCAAACTCACCTTCATACGGCATTACTGACGCTCTCCTTGGGATCAATGCTGAACAGTTCTACTTGGACCGGAACCACATAAGGGTTGGAGAGTGTTTTTGTGCGGATAAAGCCTCGATCTTGGGCACGCAGAATACTCCGTTCAAAGTCGGCGAAATCGTAAAACTTGTTGAGTTCCTTAGTTTCATCCGTGTTGTTCAGATGCCCAATGAACCAGTTTGCAGTATTTCGCAGAATATTTTTCTGAATCGAACTGACTTCCTGAGTGGCGTACACGAGGCCAATCAAATACTTTGCACCTTCCTTGGCAGTGCGCACCCATATATCCTTCAAGTCCATGTCGGTGCCCGCTGGCAGGAGGTTGTGCGCCTCCTCAACGTACACGAGAATGTTAGGTGGTAGCTGAGCATTCCGGAAGCGGGCGCGATTGCTCTCAAAGATCCGCCGCATTACGCGATCGGCAGACGATTTGTTGAGGTCTGGATCACCGCTCGACTGATCAACAATGACCAGCCGTCCGGCTGCTAGATGTTCATAAATCTCATCTGCGTAGTCGGCATCGGTTGTTTGTGTGTGTTGCTCTCTCACGCGGCCAACTAGCCGTGAGCCATTCGGATAGTGGAACATTTCAAGAATCTTCTTCAAGTCATCATCTGCCCATGACCCGGACGCGCTCTTCTGGACGTAAGTCTGGTCGAAAGCTGCAAATCCAGAATCCTTATCGTTAATGAAATCACGCAGCAGGTCGCACGCAAGGGAGGTCTCGCCCCACGTCGGGCTGGGCTTCGCAAGGATTGTTGCGCAGTTAACGTATCTTGCGGCATTGTCCCCCTGGCTATCACGCATCGCAGCCAGAATCTCCTTGCTAAACAAGCCCTTCGGTTCAAGTGCTAGGTTCGTTGGAGGTTGAAGGCCTGCCTTGAAGAGCAGCGCACGATAACACAGCACCCGCCGAGCATGGCGCGTCATTGCAGATCGGTCACTTGGGTCCGGTGCTTCTAAGGTAACATCACGGAAATTCACTACATATTTATCCGTGTTTTCTAGGGAGGCGTCGATGATCTGCTTGCCGATCTGCAGGTTACTATCGACGTGAAAGTTTAGCAGCATCAGACGGCGCTCCGGGTCGTTGGGGTGAGCCAGGATGCCGTAGGTAACAATATCCTGCTTGAACTTCTGTTCTTGCCCGTGCGGGGCACAGGCCCACACATTCTTAATTGCGTTGGGATTACGGTTCGTGTCTTTGTCCTGCGTGTTTTCGTTCGCATACTCCCCGTTTGGATCGAACACAATCTGCCCGACACGCTGCGGATTCGCGTGCCAACGCAACTCGAAGATGGATTTTAGGACTATTTTCGTGGTGTTTGACTTTCCTGAGCGGGTCATCCCGAAGAGAGCCGTCTTTTGCCCGAGCAAGTCCGTAGGGGTAATAGCAACCCGAACACCCGAAATTCGTTGGAAAGGCCGGTTAGTAGACGCATATCGGACTTCGCCGACGCTCACCATTACATTGGTCGCGGCATTGCCGAGGCGCGGGTCTCGGTAGTTGACAATTTGCTCCAGGAAGCTGCCGCGGGGTTTGAATACTTTCAAACCGCGATTCGGGTAGTAGTTACTGAGATCGGACCCAAAGAAAAGGGCGTAGTTTGCTGTTTTAGTGTCATCCTTGATGTCGGCGACGTAAAATGTCCCTAGAACCCTGCAGCGTACACCAGCATAACCGAGCAGATTATTTGTGGTCGGGTCCATCACGTCGCGGTGATCCCACGTTTTGTCTAACTCACCGCTAACGCGCTGTGCGTTTTCGACGCGTACCCGGAGCGCTTCCTGAGCATTTGGCAGATCGGCGTGGTCAATCACACGGAGCAAAATGACGGAAGCGTCTTCTTCGCGGATGTCAACGGTCTGACCCGGCATTATGCGGGTCGCCGCTAGAAAAGATAGCGCCGGAATGCCTCCAACCTTTCGACGATAGAAGTCGTGGATTTGGACCAGGGCCTCTTCATAACCCAAGGAGAAGACCTCCCCCACGTATGCATCAGGCTCAATAATTTGGCGTAGAATCCCGGCGGCGTTCTGAAGCTCTTCGGATAGTTGCGGTTGTTCGAGTTCGCGAGCTACGTCTGAAATGGCTGAAGACATATATCCCCCAACTGCTGGCAAAGTTTTCGCCGCGACGGGGAATTTCACGGTTTGGCCAGACGGAATGAGCGTACACCGAATAGGCCCTCTTAGCCAAGTGCACCACATAGCAGATCGACGGAAGGGTGAGGGGGCATAGTTCGACGCTCAATCGCGTGAACCAACTAGGACGAGGGTGACCCCCAATGTAACGGACAGAATATCCGCTACTCGCAGAAGCAAGTGGCCGCGATCACGTTCTACGACCGGCTCATCCAGAAGGGGACTTACCAGCGGTAGGCGTTCCGGTTCTTCGTCCGCGACCACCTGCCTTGCAATCTTCTGTGTCTTGTCAAAAAGTCGCTCGGCAAAAGCAACATCAATGCGTTGCCACTGATGAAAACTTCCTTTGTAAAGCGCTTCCAGCTCTCGACCTGTGAACGATCGCTCGCGCCGCCTGGGTTCGGAGTGAATAATCCAGGTCGGATCACCGCTTTGAAATGTGATGCAATGTTGCTCGCTGTCGGTAATGTCATCACAGAGGGTCAGCGGAATGATGCGACAGTTTGACGTGATTTGGCGAGCAAGGAACCGCGAATTGAACTCCTCGATGGAGTTGAATTCCGGGGCAACGTAGAAGGTGTTCGGGTTTGCAACGCAGTGTTGTCTCAGTCGATAGTGCTGCTGGTTATTATTGCGGCGGTGTAGCCATAATCGATAGTACGCGCTGCTGTATGTTGCATCCCGGATATATGTGGCGTTACCACGCCAAAGGTAGTCGCTTAACTTGAACTGATAATAGAAATCAGTCCCGTTCAAAGGAAGTTGCGCATCCCATCCCACTTGCGCTTCTTGCTGTAGGCTGGGGAGTACAGGGGCGGCCTTAAGATTTCCCCAGTTAGCCTGCGTCTGTTCGTACAAGAACGCATAACCAAACATAAACTCTGAAATTCCTATCTCTGCCATGCGTCTCGCCCGAAATCCTGCGTTTTGTATCACCGACCAGGAAACTTGCGTGGCAATTCAGCGCCGTTCCTTGTCGGGGAACACTCTTGGTCACCCAGCCAGGATATTACACCTGGAGAGAGGGGGGGTGCATATTCCATCCCGTCGTATTCTCACCCCTCCGGTGGTTTGCCGGTTTTTCCAGCGGACTGTAAGATCGAAATAGCACTCAGCATTCAGCACTCAGCATTCTGTCAGGGAGGATTCGGGACGTCCCGCACCCTGGCTGGCTGATCGCTGACTGGTGAGTTCTGAGCACTTTCCATGCCTCACGACCTGCCAAAAGCTTACGATCCGGGCGCGATTGAAACGCGCTGGGCGGAGTACTGGATCCGCGAGAAGATTTTTCATGTGGAGACCCCGCCGCGGCAGGCGACCTCAGAAAGCGGGAGTTGCGGAGTAGACAGAGGCGGACAGGAATGTCCGCCCCACACAGGCGAGACGCGGCCGGTGTTCACTTTGCTGTTGCCGCCGCCGAATGTGACTGGACGCCTGCACATGGGCCACATGCTCAACCAGACGCAGATGGACATTATTGTGCGCTGGCATCGGATGCGGGGATTCCTCACGCTGTGGCTGCCGGGAACGGACCACGCGGGCATTGCGACGCAGATGATGGTGGAACGGCAACTGGCGACGGAAGGCAAGAAGCGGCGCGATCTGGGACGCGAGAAGTTTATTGAGCGGGTGTGGGAGTGGAAGCGGCATTATGGCGGGGCGATTCTCGACCAGATGAAGCGGCTGGGCGCGTCGGTGGATTGGGACCGCGAATATTTCACGATGGATGAGAACCTTTCGCATGCGGTGCGGGAGGTGTTTGTCCGGCTGCATGAGGAAGGTCTGATCTATCGCGGCAAATACATTGTGAACTGGTGCCCGCGGTGCGAGACGGCGATTTCGGATCTGGAAGTGAAGCATGAAGAAGTGGCGGGGAAGCTGTGGGAGATTCGGTATCCGGTGATTGGGGCGGATGAGTTTATTACGGTGGCGACGACGCGGCCGGAGACGATGCTGGGAGACAGCGCGGTCGCGGTGAATGAGAAAGATGAGCGCTATAGGCATCTGCAGGGGAAGAAAGTTTTGCTGCCGCTGATGAAGCGGGAGATTCCGATCATTCCGGATGAACTGGCGCAGCCGGAGTTTGGGACGGGCGCGGTGAAGGTGACGCCGGCACATGATCCGAACGATTTTCAGGCAGGGTTACGGCACAATCTGGCGCAGATCGAGGTGATCGACGAGCACGCGCACATGAATCAGAATGCCGGGCCGTATGCGGGATTGAGCCGACATGCGGCGCGGGAGCGGGTGCTGGAAGATTTGCGCGAGCAGGGATTTCTGGCGGGCGAGAAAGATTACACGGTGGCGCTGGGGAAGTGCGACCGGTGCGGGACGGTGGTTGAGCCGCGGCTTTCGACGCAGTGGTTCATCCGGATTCAGCCACTGGCGCAGAAGGCAATTGAAGTGGTGGAGCGGGGCGAGATCACGATCACGCCGGAGAACTACAAGCAGATTTATCTGAACTGGATGAATAACATTCACGACTGGTGCATCTCGCGGCAGTTGTGGTGGGGGCACCGGATTCCGGCGTGGCATTGCGGTTGCGGGGAAATTATTGTGGCGCGGGAGGCTCCGGCGAAGTGCGGGAAGTGCGGCGGCGAATTGAAGCAGGATAGGGATGTGCTGGATACATGGTTTTCTTCGGGGCTGCTGCCGTTTACCACGCTGGGGTGGCCGGAGAAGACGCGGGATCTGGAAGTGTTTTATCCGACGACGCTGCTGATTACGGCTTACGAGATTCTGTTTTTCTGGGTGGCGCGCATGATTATGTTTGGCTGCCACTTCATGGGTGGGCATGAGCAGGATCGGAAGCTGAAGGCGGCGAGCGGCTGGGGCGAGAAAAAAGATGACAGCGTGCCGTTCCGGCAGGTTTATATTCATGCGCTGGTGCGGGATGCCGAGCGGCAGAAGATGTCGAAGACGAAGGGGAATGTGGTGGATCCACTGGAGGTGATTGAGCGATTCGGCACGGATGCGACGCGGTTTACGCTGGCAGCGATGGCGGCTCCGGGAACGGACATTGCGTTCAATGAGAGCCGCACGGATGGGTATCGGGCGTTTGCCAACAAGATTTGGAACGCGGCGCGGTTCATGTTCATGAATGTGGACCGGGTGGAGCCGGGCCTTCGGCCCGGAGGCGGACAGGAATGTCCGCCCCACACGGGCGGTGGTATTTCCGGTTTCACGACGGCGACGCTGGAGGACCGGTGGATTCTTTCGCGGTTCAACCGGGTGGCAGCGGAGGTGAATGAATCTCTGGAGACGTTTCGATTTCATGAGGCGGCGAATCGCATCTACGATTTCTTCTGGGGCGAGTTTTGCGACTGGTATCTCGAACTGATTAAGCCCCGGCTGCTCGACAGTGCGAGCACGGAAAGTTCACGGGCGGCTTGCGCGAATCTGGTGAATCTTTTTGATGGAGCGTTGCGGCTGCTGCATCCGGTGATGCCGTTCATTACCGAGGAAGTGTGGCATGCGGTGTATGCCGGCGAGCCTCCGCTGAAGTCGATTGCGCTGGCGGCGTATCCGAGTGCCGATGAGAAGCAGATTGACTTGGCGGCCGAGAGGGAAATGGCGGTGCTGCAAGATCTGATTGTGAGCGTGAGGAACCTCCGCGCCGAATTGAAAGTGGAACCGAAAGTGAAAGTGCCGATCGCGGTGCACGCGCCGGAGCCGGAGATTCGCAAGCTGATCGAGGGGAATCTGGCGGCGGTGGAACGGTTGGGGAGTGTCGAGAGCGTGAAGTTCGTTGAAGAGTCATTAGCCAAGGTCGCGGGGGCACGGCACACTGCGCGATTCGATGTTCACGTGATATACGAGAGAAAGGTCGATGTTGCCGCCGAACGGGAACGGCTGACCAAGGAGTTGGAGAAGATTGAGAAAGAGATGGCGAACGGCCAGCGACAGTTGTCCAACGAACAGTTTCTGGCAAAGGCTCCGGCGCAGGTGGTGGAGGGAATTCGCAAGCGTCAAAAAGAGTTAGCGGTGTTGCGAGAGAAGACAGTGAGTAAGCTGACGGAATTGGGTTGAAGAAGAATCTCTGTCGTTAAGAAAAAATGGATTAGCCAAATGAGATACTCCAAATCGCTGGCCTTTACCTTCGTTCTCATGATTTTGGCGAGCTCACTTGGTGCCCAAGAGAGAACGAGTGACAACGGTTCTGCTCGCGAATTTGTGCAGGCGTTTTACGATTGGTACGCACCGGGAGCCACGAAGGCTGCGGAAAGCAATAAGGATTTCGGTTGGCAAAAAAGGGCCTCATGCTTTGACACGAAACTTGTCGGTGCATTGAAGGAGGATGAGAACGCCCAATCCAAAGCGAAAGAAATTGTTGGCCTAGACTTCGACCCTTTCCTGAGCGGGCAAGATCCCTGTGCTCCCTACAAAGCCGGGGACGTTGTTCGAAAGGAGGGCCGCTATTTTGTGGAGGTTAATGCCGAGTGTCCCGGCGTTACAGTCCAGAAACCGACTGTAACTGCTGAAATTGTAAAACACGATGGCCATTGGATTTTCGTGAATTTCCATTATCCTGACCCTAAGCCATCCGGTAGCGATCTATTGAGCATTTTGAAGGAACTTCGTGAGGATAGACACAGACTGTCGAAGTAAGAGTTGTGCGGGGGTGCCCGCCTCACATTGAACTGTGGACTGGAATAGCCGACGGATTACCGCGGTATTAGAAAACGCGCTGCAGGAAGACCGGGCGACGCGCGATGCGACGAGCTACGCCTGCGTTGATCCCGGTCAACTCGCAGCGGCCACCATCCTGGCCAAGCAGGAGTGCATTCTTGCCGGCATTGGCGGGATTGCGCGCATTCTCGATGTCTATGCGTCCCTCGATGGCGCGGTAACCTCGCATTATGAAGTCACCACGCATCCTGAGATTTTCGATGGGGTTCGGCTGCACAAAGGGCAGTCGGTTGCGGTGATTCGGCACAATGCCCGGGTGCTGCTTTCCTGCGAGCGGGTGATTCTGAACCTGATGCAGCGGTTGAGCGGGATCGCTACGCTCACGCGCAAGTTTGTGGATGCGGTATCGGGGACGAAGGCGCGAATCCTGGACACGCGAAAAACCGCGCCCGGACTGCGGATGCTCGACAAGTATGCGGTGCGCTGCGGAGGCGGGCAGAACCATCGGCTGGATCTTTCCGACGGAGTCCTGATCAAGAACAATCACATCGCGCTGGCGGGCGGGGTTGTGCCGGCCCTGGAACGGGCCGTCCGGAACCGGCGCGGGGCACAGATCATCGAGATCGAAGTGCGGACGCTGGAGGAACTCAACGAGGCATTGGAGCACGGGGCGGAGGCGATTCTGCTGGACAACATGTCCGTCGATCACGTGAAGCTGGCGGTGCAACGGTGCTCCACGGCAGGGCGCCGCATTCCTCTGGAAGTGTCGGGCGGGGTGAATCTGGAGAACGTGCGCGGCTATGCGGAGACGGGCGTGAACTTTATTTCCGTGGGTGCACTGACTCATTCGGCGCCGGCGGTGGATTTGAGCATGCGGATTGGTCCGGCGTAAGTGCTTTCCCCCGATTGCCAGTCTGCGGCGAGCGTCCGGGGGGATTAAGGGAAGCCACGCGGCGGCACTGTCCCTGCATCAGTGATTGCTGCTTCAGTATGATGGGCCCCGCACGGGCGGGGACGCGCGCGCCTACATCGACGAGTTAATCAGGGCTGGTCATCAGGCTGCTGAAAAGATCGTCGATGGGGTTAAAAAGCTCGCCTCGGGCGCTAAAGCGCGTGGTGATAAGAAAACAGTTATCGCAGCGCTGAAGCGCTGCGCCACCCCAAACCCGAGTTTTTCGGCAGCCAGTTTAGGGGCTGCATTGTAGTCAGCGGCCTTTTTGCCTCATAATCTCCGCATCGACAAAAGCCGGAAAACTCGAAGCCGGAAAAAGTCTCCGGTAGACCTGCCGTCGGCGCAGACGGATGCCCGCCTGGGGCGGATCGTGCGGCTGCTGACTTCGTATGCGACGGTGGTGGTGAGCGGCACCAAGATCGCTTCGGAGATCGGAACCAGCCGCTTCGAAGTCTGGCGCCTGGTGCAGCAACTGCGGGAACTGGGAGTGGACATCGCCGGCCGCCCAGCGACCGGGTATCAACTGCGGTCGATGCCGGACCTGCTGCTGCCGGAGATTCTTGGGCCGCTGGTGCAAGGCACGATCTTCAGCAAGCACATCCATCATTACTACAAGGTTGGATCGACCAACACGGCGGCGATGGAGGCGGCCGCCGCGGGCGCGGCGGAGGGAAGCGTCTTCGTGGCGGAGCAGCAAACCGCGGGCCGGGGCCGAGCCGCCAACCAGTGGTACTCGGCACGTTCGGCGGGAATTTATTGTTCGCTCGTGTTGCGGCCCGCGTTGCTGCCTTCCGACGTTCTGGTGCTTGCACTGGCGAGTGGACTGGCAGTGCACTCCGCGGTGCAGGAAATCGATTCTCGAGTCAACGTCGACCTGAAATGGCCCAACGACGTGCTGATTGCCGGGAAAAAAGTGTGCGGGATCCTGATCGAGATGCACGCCGAGGTGACCCGGGTGAAGCACGTGGTGGTGGGATTCGGAATCAACGTGAACCAGAAGAACTTTCCGCCGGATTTGGCTTCGATTGCGACGTCGCTGGGCATGGCGACGGGCACGGAATGGTCGCGGGTGGAACTGTGCGGCGCTTTGTTAAAATCGCTGGATCGCGAATACCGGAACCTGCTGGAGAATCCGGAGGCGCGGAATTCCGTTCTGCAGCGCTTTCAAGAACGGTCATCGTCGGTGCAGGGGCGGCAGGTTCAAGTGGAAGAGAAGGGCGGTTTCGAAGGGGTTACGGAAGGGCTGGATGGGCGCGGGTTTCTGCAGGTTCGAACGGCGCAGGGATTGCGGACGGTGCTGAGCGGCACGGTACGAGCGAGATGAATTTGCCGTGGGGCTCAGCACGGGCGGGGACGCCCGCGCCCACATCGACGGTTCAAGAGAGTTCTTCCCGCGTGTTTTTCATATGCTGCTAGTCCTTGACGTCGGCAATACGAATACGGTGCTGGGGGTGTTCGCCAAGGTGGCGAAGATCCCGCCGGCAAAATCGGCGGTGGCGGCGAGCGATGCGGCGCACTATGAACTGCTGGTGGCCAACTGGCGCGTGGCCACCATCGCCAACCACACGGTGGACGAATACGGCGTACTGTTCCGCAATCTTTTTGCCATGGACAACCTGGAAGCAAAGGGGATTCACGGCATTGTGATTTCATCGGTGGTGCCGCCGCTGGATTCCACGCTGCGGCAGGTCTGCGAACGGTATTTCAACGTGAAACCGCTGTTCATCGGGCCCGGGATCAAGACCGGGATGCCGGTGTTGTATGAGAATCCCGCCGAGGTGGGGGCCGATCGGATTGTCAACTCGGTGGCGGCGTTTGAAAAGTATGGAGGGCCGTGCATTGTGGTGGATTTCGGCACGGCCACCACGTTCGACTGCGTCACCGGCAAGGGAGAATACATGGGCGGGGTGATTTGCCCGGGCATCAAGATTTCAGCGGACGCTTTGTTCTCGCGCACGGCGCGGCTGCCGCGGGTTGACATTCGGAAGCCGGCGCGAATTATCGGCACGAACACGGTGGGCAGCCTGCAGTCCGGACTTTACTACGGCTACCTTGGGCTGGTGGATGGCATTTTGGATCTGCTGGCGCCGGAGGTGGGAGCAGAAGCCAGGGTAATCGCCACCGGCGGGCTGGCGCGGCTCATCGGAACCGGCTCAAAGCACATCAAGCACGTCGACGACTTCCTCACGCTGGAGGGGCTGCGCATCATCTGGGAACGGAATGCGAGCGGGAAGCCGCCTCGCCAGGGGGATGCGGCGGATGGTGGAGGGTCGCAGCGAGCGCCGGCGAAATCCTCCAGCAAGAATCGTTGACAAGCTCTGAAGGTATAAGATGAGCGTTTCCTCAGGGGCTAAAGCCCGAAATGTTTTGTAGGACTCTACGGCACGGCTGAAGCCGCGCCCTTTCAAATCAGGATTTAGGTTGGGGTTTTTCGGCAACCTGTAAACCTGCCCAAAACCATTTATAGGACAGCTTCGAGCCGTCGTGGAAAATTATTTCAACTATTTCACCGAAATCGAGGAGCATTTCCAGCGGCGACGGGGAGGCATCCTGCTGCTTTCGACTTTTGATTGGGCGTTGATAGAGACGTGGAAAGACGCCGGCATCCCGCTGGAAGCGGTTTTGCGCGGCATTGACGAGGCGTTCGACAAATATGAGCGGAGGCCTTCGAAAACGCGAAAGATCAATGGGCTGGCCTGGTGCGCGCAGGCGGTGCTGGTGGCGGCGGAAGAAATGAAAGAAGCGGCGGTGGGGGCAGCGCCGGACCAGAGAACGCCGGAGGCTCCGCCGGGATTTCAGGTGGCCGACATTTGCGGATTCTTGCGGCGCAACGCCGATCAGATGGAATCGGCGAAATTGCCGGAGCGAGCCGGTATCACCCCCGGGCCGCTGGCAAAGGAAACGGCGCGGACGTTGCGCGAGATTTCAAACGAGCTGGAGGCCAGGAAAACTCTGCCGAGTCTGGAAGACCTGGAACGGCGGCTCACAGTGGCGGAAGAAAAGTTGTTTGCCGTGTTGCTCGCCGCCATTCCCGACGAGCAGATTGTCGCGGTTCGGGCCGAGGCCGATCGCGAACTGGCGCCGTACCGGCGCAAGATGCAGGCGGGGCAGATCGAGAATCTGCAGAAACAGTATGCACACAAACGTCTGCTGGAGAAATACGGATTGCCGCGCCTGAGCTTGTTCTATATGTAGGAATGACCTTGTAGATGATGTTGAAGAAGATCACCACGGGCGCTAAAGCGCGTACACAATTTCAATGAGTTAACGGCGCGGCTGAAGCCGCGCCCCTTCAAATCTGGAGCGAGGCCGGAGTTTTTTCCGCACCTGTAAGTCGTGCGCTGCCACGACTCATTCCTTTCAACGAGTCATGCCCGTTCGGCAAGTCATTCCATCAGGTGATCCAGCAGGCCGGTTCTCGTCTACAATCCATATTCCTTGCAGCTGACGATCGAAAAACTCGTTTATGGCGGCGACGGTCTGGCGAGACTTCCGGCGGATGAGCACGGCCGGGGAAAAACCGTCTTCCTGCCCTTTGTTCTGGAAGGTGAAAAGGTTGAGGCGAGGCTGCTTGAACAGAAGTCCAGCTTTGCCCGCGCCCAGGCCGAAGGCGTACTGGAATCTTCGGCGCATCGCGTGGATTCGCGGTGCCCATATTTTCAGGGCTGTGGGGGGTGCCACTATCAGCACTCGAGCTATGAGCATCAACTGGAAATCAAAGCGGCGATCCTGAAAGAAAATCTGCGGCGTTTGGCCAAGCTGGAACTGGGAACCGAGCTGGAAATTCATCCGTCTCCGCCGTGGAATTACCGCAACCGAACCCGGCTGAAAGTGCAAGCCGCGCCGGGGTTCGCTCTGGGATACTACAAGTTCAACTCGCATGAATTGTTGCCGGTTGAGCAGTGCCCGATCAGCTCGCCGCTGATCAATCAGGCGATTGCAGGGTTGTGGGATCTGGGCAGGTCGGGCCATGTGGCAAAGGAAATTCAAGAAATCGAGATCTTTGCTGACTCGGCTGATGCGCGATTGCTGATTGAACTCTACTGCGATGCGGACGCTCCCCGGCGCAGCCTCCGGGAATGTGCCGAAGAACTGAAGGCGGCAGTGCCGCAGGCTGACACGGTGGCCGCGTTCCGGGTGTCGACCGCAACGCACTCTCCCCCGGATGGCAAACCGATTGTCTCGGTTGGGGCAGGAGGGCTGACGTACAGCGTGGGACAGCATTGCTATCGGGTGAGTGGAGGAGCTTTCTTTCAGACCAATCGTTATTTGATTGATGAACTCGCGAAGATGGTTACGGACGGCGCGGCTGGGCAAATGGCAGTTGATCTGTATGCCGGGGTGGGGCTGTTTTCCAAAGCACTCGCCGGGAGTTTTGCACAGGTAATTGCAGTGGAGCCGTCACCGATTTCGTTCTCCGACCTTCTCTACAATTCTCCCGGGAGCGTAAAGGCTGCCCAGTCCGCGACCGAGCAGTTTCTGAGCCGTAAGGGAGCCGGGCTAAACCCAGACCTGGTTGTGGTTGATCCTCCGCGCAGCGGGCTGGGCGGCAGGGTGGTTCGCCAACTGGCAAGCTTGCAGTCTCCCCGGCTCACGTATGTGTCATGCGACCCCGCTACCGTTTCTCGCGATCTGGCTGGTTTGCTGGAGGCGGGCTATCACATCGGGCGGGCACACCTGGTGGATCTGTTCCCACAGACCTTCCATGTGGAGAGCGTGTTCCATCTAGTGCGATAGCGACTTCAGCACGGCCAGAGCAAGACCTGGAGCCAACCCTTCCGGAAGATCGTTCCTCTCGCAAGGCAGCACGCTGTCCCCTATTCCGGGCGGCTCTGGCCTACAGTGCTGGATTGGTGGCTGGGGTGTATTTCTGGCGGCCGGGACTGTGGTGGCTGGTTGCGAGCGTGATCTTTGCGGCGGCATCCGCATATTGGGTGCGCGAGCGTCCGCGGGCGGGGTTTGCAGGGGTTCTGGTCAGCGTGTTCTTCGCCGGTGCTCTGGTCACTGAACTACGCCCTACCCATGAAGGCCTGGACACGGGGCTGCTGGGTTTCGCCGACGGGCGGGATTTGCTGATCACCGGCCATATTATTAAGCAGGGAAATCCCAAGCCGGAGTCTCCCGGCCGTTTTCAGGAGAGTTTTGATCTTGCCGCAGAGGAGGTAACAAGCGCAGGTCAGCGGCTGTTCATTCATTCGCAGGTTCGGGTGAATGTCTACGGCAAGACGATGGGGGATGGATCGGGCGAGGCAGGCGGAGATGAGACCACACGCCATTTTCATTATGGAGAGCGGTTACGCGTCGCCACCCGGCTGTTTCCGCCGCGCAATTTTCGCAATCCGGGCGCATTCGATTACCGCGGCTTTCTGGCCGATGAGGGAATCGTGGGGCTGGCTTCGGCCAAGCCGGAGAACATCGAGGTGC
Organism: uncultured Acidobacteriota bacterium; assembly: GCA_963715675.1. GTDB lineage: Bacteria > Acidobacteriota > Terriglobia > Terriglobales > Acidobacteriaceae > DASVWZ01. The sequence continues at coordinate 2,797,514 of OY970265.1, read as the reverse complement.
TGCCCGGATTCGAAGGATACCGGCTGAAACTTTGGCGGGCGCGGGCGTATGGAAGTATCCTCAACCGAATCCGGCTCCTCTGGCCTGTCAACCAGGCTGGTCTGATCGACGCGTTGCTGATCGGGGAAAACGAGTTTGTGGGCCGCCAGCTTCTGGCCGATTTTCAGCGGACCGGGACCTATCACGTGCTGGTGATTTCCGGGCTGAAGGTCGGAATTCTGGCGATGTTCATTTTCTGGACTTTGCGCCGGATGCGCATTGGGAACCTGGCGGCGAGCGTGGTCGCCATTGTTGTGACTATGGGCTATGCTCTGCTGACGGACGTTGGCGTGCCGGTGTGGCGGGCTACGCTGATGCTGGCTCTTTACCTGGTTGCCAAGCTGCTGTACCGGGACCGGTCGGTGCTCAACACGATCGGTGCGGCGGCCATGGGGCTGCTGGTCGCCGATCCCTCGGCCATGTTCGGCGCCAGTTACCAGCTCAGCTTTTTGTGTGTGCTGATCATTGCGGCCATCGGATCACCGATTCTCGATCGCACTACCCGCCCTCTGATCAGCGCGTTGCGAAACCTGGAGTCCGCGGGATATGACTTTGCCCTGCCGCCGCGGCTGGTGCAGTTTCGGCTGGATCTGCGGATGATCGCGGAGCGCCTGCGGCGGTTTGTGGGAAAGCGCCTGCCGGCGTTTGCGATTTCCTGCGGCGGACGGTTCCTGCTTTTCGGCTGCGAATTTCTGATCATTTCGCTGGTGTTGCAGGCGGGATTTGCCTTGCCGATGGCCTACTACTTTCATCGGGCCACGCTGGTTTCGCTTCCGGCTAATGTTCTGGCGGTGCCGCTGACGGAAGCCGTGATGATTGGCGCGATGCTGGCTATCGGCTTCAGCTATGTTTCTCTTACGATCAGCAAACTCCCGGCGCTGGTTGCAGGGGTGGCTGCTCAGGCCATGGCGGGCTCGGTCCGGTGGCTTGGCGCTTTACGGATTTCTGATGCTCGAATCCCTACGCCGGGGCCGCTGGTGGCCGTGCTTTGTACCGCCGTGCTTATGCTGGCGATGCTGCTGGCCCGCCGGCGTGCCGTGCTCGCGGTGGCCGGGCTGGTTGCTTTGTTCTGCAGTACGCTGTGGATTTGCTTTGTACCGCCGCGTCCGCAGTTTTATTCCGGAATGATGGAAGTCACAGCGATCGATGTGGGGCAGGGCGATTCGATTCTGCTGATTTCGCCGCAGGGAAAAACTCTGCTGCTGGATGCCGGCGGGGTTCCGCAGTGGATGCACTCGGAACTCGACATTGGGGAGGATGTGGTCTCGCCTTATCTCTGGTCGCGGGGCTTTCATCAGCTTGACGCGGTTGCGGTTTCGCATGCGCACGCCGACCACATTGGCGGCATGAGCGCGGTGCTGGCGAATTTTCATCCGCGTGAGTTGTGGATTGGGGTAGACACGCCAAGCCCGGAGCTGAGCAAGCTGCTGCATGAGGCCAGGGAGTTGCACATTCCGGTGGTGTGCCGAAAGGCCGGAGACAGGTTCGAGAGCGGCGGAATCGAATTTCGCGTTCTGGCGCCGGCGAGAGATGCGATCAGTCATTCTTGGCGGATCAATGACGATTCGCTGGTGATGACGGTGCGTTATGGTGGCACGTCCGCGCTCCTGGAAGGGGATGCTGAAAAAGAAACGGAGCGCCGAATGGCCGGCGAGCAGCCCGAAGCTGATCTGCTGAAAGTGGGACATCACGGCAGCGCTACGTCCACCATCCCGGAGTTTCTGTCGGCGGTGCACCCGCGTTTTGCGGTGATTTCGGTGGGGACGCGGAATGTGTATGGACATCCGCGGCGGCAGGTGCTGGAGCGGCTGGCGGACTCCGGAGTCCGTACGTATCGCACCGACCTGGACGGCGCGACGACTTTCTATCTGGACGGCAGAAGGGTCATTCCTCAGGCGGAGCTTCGCTGAGCTCGGCGGTTTCGATCTCCTCCGGGGTCTGGCGATATTCCTCGATCAATTGCCGAGCCTTGGCGGCGTCCTCTTCACGCACCAGAATGACGGTGCCGCCGACTCCGGGCAGAATGTCCTGCTGAGCATCCAGCGAGGTGATGTCGGATTCGATCCCGGCAGATTCGAGGAGGCCGTGCACCACCATGGCTTCCGATTCCTGTTCGGTGTCGAACACGCGCACCAGTTTTTCGTTGGGGTTCGGACGCAACGGCCCGCCCGCGGATTGTGACGCTGCCATAATTCCTCCAGGTATTGCCCCGGCGAACCGGGGAACGGTTCGCGCTGCATTTGATTTTAACTCGTGCGGGCGGTTGGCGGGTTGGAGCGGTTCAGTTGGCTGGTCGACGGAGAGCGCATGCTGCTTGGGCGCTCCACGCCAGATCCCTCGCCCCGCTGGAGAAAGCGCGGGGACTTCGGGATGACTTCCTGAAAACCAGACCAGCTCAGGGTCGATAGACAGTGCAACGTTTTCCCTATTGACAGAGTGGAGGGCGCGGAGAAGAATGATGCGCAGGGTTGTTGGCGTACCTCTCCGTTTGGCGTCACTTCAACGGTGCTTGCACCGCCCGAAAAGAAGCTCACATGGCACACGTAATCGGGATGGGTTCGACGAAGGCCGGGATGCGGTCGACTCTGGTGTGTGGCGCGATTTTGGTGTTGGCGGGATTGTGCTTTGGGCAGAGTACGGGGTCGTCCCAAGTCGGTCGGCCCGCAGCGCATGTGCTCACTAATTGGAATCAGTTTCACCGGCGCGACATGACGCGCTTCAATCCTTATGAGAAGTTTCTGACGATCAACAATGTTGGGAAACTCGGATTGAAGTGGAGCTACACTACTGGCGACTTTGTGGATTCCTCGCCGGTCGTGGTGGATGGGGTAGTTTATATCGGATCCGACGACAGGAATGTTTATGCAGTAAACGCCCACACCGGCGCCAGGGTCTGGAGCTATGCCACCGTTTCCTGGGTGGCCACATCGCCGGCAGTTGCGAACGGCGTGGTGTATGTTGGCGCCGGCGATAATGTGTACGCGCTAAACGCGCACACCGGCGCCAAGCTGTGGAGCTATGTCACTGGCGACCCGGTGGGATCCTCGCTCACAGTCGTGAAGGGAGCAGTGTATGTCGGCTCGCTCGATCACAATGTCTATGCGCTGGACGCCCGCACCGGCGCCCTGCTGTGGAGCTACCGCACAGGTGATCAAGTGTATTCTTCTCCCGCAGTGGCGGATGGGGTGGTTTATGTCGGCTCGGCGGACGGCAGCGTGTACGCACTGGAAGCCAACACCGGCGCTAAGCTATGGAGCTACCCCACCGGCGATGTTGTGAGTGCCTCGCCGGCCGTGGCGAATGGAGTGGTGTATACCGGCTCGTGGGACTACAACGTATATGCCCTCGACGCCAGAACCGGCGCCGTGCTATGGAGTTATCCTACCGGCCACTTAATCGACTCCTCGCCGGCGGTGGCGCACGGGGTGGTGTATATCGGCGGGGGCTACTACAACAATAACGTATTCGCGCTCAACGCCCGCACGGGCGCTAAGCTGTGGAGCTATACCACAGGCAACGGAGTAGATTCGTCGCCGGCGGTGGCGAACGGGGTGGTTTATGTGGGCTCGAACGACAGCAATGTGTACGCGCTGAACGCCAGGACCGGGGCCAAGCTCTGGAGTTATGCCACCGGCTCCCGGGTTGACGGATCCTCTCCCGCAGTGGTGAATGGAGTGGTTTATGTGGGTTCGGAGGACCACAACATTTACGCCTTCAGCCTGAAGCATGGCCGGGAGTAAGCAGAGACGCCTTCCGACCGTCCCAGCATGAATGTACTTTGATCCGCACTCCTGTGACCGGAGGCCAGCACCAACAGGCCATTGCAGCGTTCACGGTTTGCCGGGAGAATACGGCAAAAGCGCAACGCCGGCACTCAGCGCCACATCTAATGGACAGTGGCCGGGTTGGGTGGTCGCGGCGGGGCGTGGGGACTTCATGAGCAGTGCAGAACGCGCGGGACAGTTGGTCAGCGAAAGGGAACAGGAGGCGCGCAAGATCCGCCGCCTGCAGATGATGATCAGCATGGTGATGTCGGTGATCGGGCAGGATCCGAATCTGACGATCGAAGAGGCCTCTGAACTGGTGGCGGGGGCCAGACGCGCCGCGCTGGCCATGTTTCCGGACAAGGAATTGGCTTACGACCTTCTTTACAAGCCGCGGCTGCAGCGGCTGATCAATGAACGGTTTCGGCTGCAGTAGTGGCGCCGGGGATGGACCCACAGTGGCTAAGGCCCGTTTGAACGGCAGGGCGGGCCAGACCGGGCCGCACATGGGTCAGTGAGTGTAAATGCCTTCCATGAGAAGGCCGGTCAGTGTCAAGTGGAATCTTGGTTGTTTTTCTCCTTTCTTTCTTCATGGCGGAGCGGTGTGCCGAGCGGCCCGGAGCGGTCAAGGGCGCGTTCTTTGCGGCGTCAGCGAACCCTTGACGGCGAGGACCGCTCGGCGATCATCCCGCCGGGAAGAAAGAAACCCTTACTCCGCTGCCTAGTCGAGGTTGACTCCAAGACCCGTCCGCCACTACTGCCGCCACCCTTCCATCCGCACTCTCGTGAGCGTTTCGTCGCTCGGTGCCAGTTGGGTGTTCTCGTTTCAGCCGGTGCTGCCACCTGATTTTCGACCTCTCGTTCCATCTCGATGATGGAGTCGGGCCAGGCGATTAACGCAGTCACCGAAACTCGGCGCGGGGACTTGAAGTTTCCCTTTCGCACTCCTTCCCTCTGTCTACACTACGCCGCTGCAGATACTGGTACCTGATGGCTATTGTGCAACGGTTCGTACACTTCTCCACTGACCCACAGGTGATGCAGCAACACTGCCAGCTTTCGCGCCGTGGCAATGATCGCCCGTTTCTTCCCGTTCCGTCCCCCACGCTCGGCCAGCTTCAACCCCCAGCGCCGCAGATCACAGTCCGGACCAAACGGTCCCAGGATATGTTGCGCTCCCTGCACCAACAGGGTTCGGAGATAGGGATCCCCTTCCTTGCTGATGTGCATCTGCGGTTCGCTCTGCCCGGAGTTCCTGCGCCCCGGCTGCAGCCCAAGGTAGCAGCCCACGTCGCGACTCTTGCGGAAACGTTGCGCGTCTTCCAGGGTCAGCAGGAAGGTCAGCGCGATCAGCGTGCCGACTCCCTTCACCTGCTTCAGCAATGCCACTTGCGGATAGCGACTCTCCGCCAACTGCTCAATCTGCTGGTTGTACTCGCAGATGCGTTCACTCAGCGATTCGATGGCTGCCAGCAACGGCTGCAGCGCGGTCTGCAGTTCTGGGCTCAAGCCTTCGGCTTTCTCCGGGTTCATATTGCGCGCGTTGCATCCGCGCAGCCGTTCTCCGTAACTCTTGGCCAACCCGCGTACCGTGTTCACCAACGCCGTCCGGGCTCGCACCAGACCCGCTCGGGCCCGGATCACCGTCAAGTCCGCCTGCGCTTTGGCGCTGCGATGTTTCACCGGACTCAGCAACTGGGGATCGATCCGGGCCAGTCGAGCCAGGGTCTGCGCATCCATCCGATCGTCTTTCTTGCGACTCTCTCCGATCAGCCGCACATTCCGGGCATGCGCTACGATCACCTCGTGCCCCAACTCGCTGAGCAGTCGACTTACCCACGGCGAGTGCATCCCGGTCTCCAGCGCGATCCGACTCCGCGGCATGGCCCCGAACCCTTCCTTCATCGCTTTTGGAGTCGTGCTCAGCTTTTGTTCCAGCAGCACTTCTCCTGCTTCACCCAACACGCAATACCAGCTCGACCGATCGCCCAGGTCCAGCCCGATGGTCAGCTTCTGCTCTCGAAAATTCCTCGTCTGCCTTGCCCCTACAGTGCTAATCTTCTTCATTGCCGGTCTCCTTTATCTCTTGCGCTTCGAGCGCGTCGATAACTTGGGAGCGTATCGCATCCCGCCGGAGACCGGCCTTCTCATCCCATCTGATTTGGTCAATTGACGTTGCTCGCTATTGTTTCTGGTACACGAGCACGGCCTTTTCGTTCGGGCTGCTGGGTACCCAATACGAGTCTGTCAGCGAGTGCCCGTCCGCGCTGATTCGCCAGTACCCGACGCTGACGATTTGGCCATGCATTTTCATTGTCGCGCTGAACTCTCGCGGGCCGCGTTCTTCTAGCGCGATTGATGATTCTGGCGAGCTTAGAGGACCGTGTATGACTGCGTCCGCGCCGTCAAGAGTGACATCAATGTACATGCCCTTTTCCGGAATGGATTGATGCAGTGTATGCCCCCGCAGGCTTATCTGCCGAATCGACGGTATCGCTTCTAAGGGATTCACATTCTTCCACCCGCCAGCAAAACCTACCGACCCGGATGTGCGTGAAAACCGATGATCTTTCACTTTTACTGACCCGTCGGTTTGAGAACTGATTGATTTGACCGATAGCACCTTTCCGTCGGAAGACAATTCCCAATTCGCGGTGGACACCTTCGATCCATCCTTGAAGACGGTGATTTCTACGTGCGAACTGTCCGCCTGTTTGCAAATACACGTGAGAACGTCCGTCGCCTGATACCCTTTGCCGTCGCACCGGAAGTTGGCGCCGCCAGCGCCTGAGTGATGCCACATCCCATCCGGACTAATGGAAACCACCATCGACGGTCCGGGAATATCGCTCCTGGTCGGGTCCAGCTTCCAGGTGCCGCTCCAGTCGGGCGAAGCCCCGCGACATGAAACTGTTAGGACCAGAATTACACCGATACACCCGCCACGGACGGTACGCTTAACGCTCGCAGCAATGCAACCGGAGAACCTATTCACAGGCAGAATTATAGGGGCACAAAACCCGATCTGTCTGCGACACGGAACCTCGTGCTGCTGGTCAACTGTTGAAACATCTCCATTTCACTCAATGACTTTCAAAAAGGCGAAACAAAGGCGCAAGCTTGTGCAAAGGCCTGTTAACAAACGTTGACCGCTGCCAATCTCAGGAGCATACTGAGTCGTCAGCTTCGGAGGAAAACGTGAAACGTGCTTCCAGGCAACCGTCCACCCTACCCGAATCACTTCACCGTCAACTCAATTCATATGTGCTCGCCGCGAGCGCAGCGGGAGTCGGGATGCTGGCCTTAGCCCAGCCAGCAGAAGCGAAAATTGTTTATACACCCGCGAAAGTCAGGATTAGTTGGGAACACCCGCTGAAACTCGACCTCAACCACGACGGGATCACGGAGTTCAGCATCTTCGTGACATATTTCTTTAGTTCAAGTGAGGTCATGTGGTTCACTGATCTGGATGTTGCGGGTCCACTCTTATCCGGAAACTCTTCGGCTGCTGGCCTAAACCACTATGCATATGCTCTTCACGCTGGCCGACGGATCGGTAACTCCCTACCCTTTGGCCAGTACCTTTGGATGGGAGCTAGACTTCGCTTTTCCAGAAAGTCCGGCAGGTGCTATGGACCTTGGAGTAATGTGAAGGAGCGGTATTTGGGTCTAAGGTTCGAAGTAAAAGGGCAAACCCACTACGGCTGGGCGCGGCTGAACGAGTCTTGCCACCCGATAAGCCACGTGGGCATCACCGCCGTTCTCACGGGCTACGCTTATGAGACGATTGCCAACAAGCCGATCATCACCGGCAAAACCAAAGGGCCGGATGTCATCACGCTGGAACCCGGTAGTCTCGGTCAGTTGGCGGCGGGAAGAAAATAGCAAAGTCAGTCGCATACCTCGCTGTAGTCGCATAACTGTCGTAACATCTCCATTTCACTCATTGACCCTTCCAAGCTCAATCACGCCAAGGGCTCCCGGCACCCGACCTTGGCACAAATGGGGGAGGGAGCATTTTGCCGTTGCCTTGCACCAACCCGAGCTGTCGTTGACTTCCGGTTCTGACGACCCCTAACATTGCAGGCCTGAGCGACATGATTGGACAAACCATCTCGCACTACCGCATCGTCGAGAAACTGGGCGGCGGCGGCATGGGCGTGGTGTATAAAGCCGAAGACATCAAGCTGGATCGGTTTGTCGCGCTTAAGTTTTTGCCCGAGGACGTAGCCAAAGATCCTCAAGCTTTGAGCCGCTTTCAGCGCGAGGCTAAGGCGGCTTCTGGGTTAAATCATCCGAACATCTGCACGGTTCACGAAATTGACGAGGAGAACGGGCAGACGTTCATCGTGATGGAATTTCTTGACGGGACGACGCTGAAGCACCTGATTGCCAATCGCCCGATGGAGTTGGAGCGGGTTCTGGAGATTGGCATGGAGATGGCGGATGCGCTCGACGTGGCGCACGCGCAAGGTATTGTTCATCGGGACATCAAGCCGGCGAATATTTTTGTTACCAAACGAGGACATGCTAAGATTCTCGACTTTGGATTGGCCAAAGTAACGGCGCCCAAGGCGGAATCGGTCACGATGGACGCCACTGTGACGGTGGCCGAGGAGCACCTGACCAGCCCGGGCAGCACGATGGGGACGGTCGCGTATATGTCGCCGGAGCAGGTGCTGGGCAAGGATCTGGATGCGCGCACGGACTTGTTTTCGTTCGGAGTGGTGCTGTATGAAATGGTGACAGGCACGCTGCCGTTTCGGGGCGACAGTTCGGGAGCGATTTTCGATGCGATTCTCCATAAGACTCCCGTCGCTCCGTTGCGGTTGAATTCCGATCTTCCGGCCAAGCTGGAAGACGTAGTCAGCAAGGCGCTGGAAAAAGATCGCGAGGTTCGATACCAGTCGGCCACGGATTTAAGAGCTGACTTGAAGCGAGTGAAGCGGGACAGCGAGTCGCAGCGGCTGCATCTCGCCGCGGCTGAAGCGCCAGGGTCGTCCGGCCGAAACAGCGGCGCGCTCTGGGTTTTGGCGGCTGTGCTGGTAGCAGGCCTGGCGGTAGTTGGGGTCCGCGTGTATGAATCGCGGTCGCATGCTGCGCCGGTGAGCAGCGCTCCGTCCGCGCCCGCGCCGCAGACGATGGCCGTGCTGCCATTCCGCGACATATCGGCGTCGGCGAGTGACAGTTGGGCCATCGGAATTACCGACGCTATCATCAGCCGCCTGGCTTCTCTGCAGAACCTGGCGGTGCGGCCAACTACGTGCGTTTTGAAGTATGCCAAGGAGACGCCCGATCCGACGGAAGTGGCTAAAGAACTGGTCGTGGAAAGCGTTCTGGAAGGGACCTATCAGCGGTCTGCGGGAATCACGCGGGTGACTGTCCAGTTGATCAATGGCCGCACGGGAACTACGAAATGGTCGCAGCGCTACGATCTGCACAACGCCGACATTTTGACTTTTGAAGATCAGATTGCAACCAAGGTGGTGGAAGGGCTCCAGGTGGAAATTTCGCCCATGGAGCACAAGATGATGCAACAGCCGGTCACCACCAATGTGGATGCCTATAACGATTACCTGCAAGCGCGTTTCTACATGAACGAGTACTTGCAATATTCACGGCTGGACAGTCTGGAAAAAGGTAGGCGCCTGGCGCAGCAGGCGATTTCCCTGGACAAGAATTTTGCCGACGCGTGGGCGCTGCTGGGGAATCTTTATGCGCTGCAGGCGACGAACTTTATTCCCGATGCCGAGGCAAACCTGAAGCAAGGCCAACTGGCTGCACAGAACGCTTTGCGGATCAATCCGCAATCGACGGAAGGATTGATTGCGCTAGCGGGCACTTCCGCGGAGAGCGGGCGCGAGCAAGACGCCGTTCGCACAGCCAGAGAGGCGGTGGCGCGGGCGCCGAACAATGAGACCGCCTGGCAAATGCTGGGTTATTCGTACTACTACGCGGGCCTGAATGAACTGGCCGAGCAGGCCTACCGGCGGCTCATCGAATTGAATCCCACACTCTTGCAGCCGCACTGGATGCACGCGCGGATGCTTCTCTATATGGGGAGAGCACCGGAAGCGGAACAGGAAATGCGGCAAGTGGTTGCCCGGGTCCCGGACCACTATAAGGCCATGGCCTACCTGGGCAGTGTGCTGTATTACGAAGGCAAGCTGGATGAAGCCGAACCATATCTGGAGCGGGCAGTTTCGCTGGCTCGCGACTCGGGCGACAAAACCGCGCAGCAGATGGCGGGGTTTTTGTACGCCTCGCGGAACGAGAGAAACAAAATCGATCCGGCGCTGTTGCGAGCGCGTCCCGAGCAGATGATTGATGGAGATGGCGCGTACTGGACGGGAGGCATCTACGCTCTGCTGGGAGACAAGGCGCATGCCCTGGTTTGGCTGAAACGCGCGGTTGCGCTCGGAGACACGAATTATCCGTGGTTCGAGCGAGACAAGAATTATGACAGCCTGCGCGGTGATCCGGAGTATCAGAGCGTGATGGCCGGGGTGCGGGAGCGGTGGGAGGAGTATAAGGGGGAGTTTGGTGGGGGGAGATGAGTCATTACGTCCGGACCGTTTTGGGACTGGCGGATTTTTTCCTTGTTTCGTCTCATCTGACGGATTGGTCCCCGTGATATTCTTGGGGTGGTTACCAAGGTGGGTTACACTCCGGTGTCTACTTTTCCACTGCGGTTATCTGGCAGCTACGGGGTGATCAGGAGCATCCTATGCACGTGACAGCCATTAAATCACGCCATGCTTCTCCTGAGCCGAGTGATGTCCGGCAGATCAGGCTCAAAATCACAGTAGTTGTGGAGCGAGACGATGACAGCTACCATGCGTATTGTCCTGCGTTCAAGGGGCTACACGTCGATGGAAATTCGGTAGAGGACGCGGTACGCAAAGCACAGGAAGCGGCCACTGTGTACATAGATTCCCTGGCAGCACACGGTGACCCGTTGCCCATCGGACCTGATTGCGATCTCCTGAAGGAAGAACAAGTTCCGACCGTTCCTCCCGGGGCCCTGTTGCGTCAATTTGAACTGCAATGGCCTTCCCTAAGCACGTCTGGAATCAGATAAAAGCAATCACCGCGGATGAGTTAATTTCGTAGCGCCACGGATGTTGGGCGTCGGAAAACACACAGTGCTGCGACTCTTGCGAAACTTGGGTTGTGCGTGTTCTGCCTACCATCATTCCCACATCCGCGCGTTGCGTTGATCGAGTTGCCTTCGGCCAGTGCGCTCACGATGCGATGTTTATCTATCGGCAGACTATTTATGATGCGATTATGCTACGTTACCGCTTGCGTATAGGTCAGCAGAAAAGGGTGTTTGACTTTCGTAACCGCTTACGTATAATTAAAAGCATGGCACAGAAGAGAAAAAACCCTTATGCTGTTGCGTTGGGTCGTAAGGGTGGTCGCATAGGTGGTCGTATGCGGGCGGCCAATATGACCCCACTTGAGCGCAGCGAGAGTGCAAGAAACGCTGTATTGGCGCGTTGGGCTAAAGCTAAACAACAAAAAACCGATAAGTAATGCGAGGAAGACATCATGCCTGAACGTCCTACTAGAATCCCGTTTCCCATGCCAAACAGTCCATTGAGGGACGCCGTTGAGGTGGGCGTAAGGGAATCCACCGAACGGTGGACTGAAGTAACGCTTGAGGATGGAACGATATTTCGTGTGAAACTAAGTATCCTTGGAGCCGCGAGAGTGGCGGGTGAATTTGACCCCGAAGGCAATCCTGCCTATGCAATGAAGATGAACCCGGTAATAATGGTGGTTAGTGCGCCCGCCAACCTCAAGCGACCCCAAGGGGTGCCTGGAGTTCACTAGAAGGGGGAGCTAATCATGGCAACCGATCTATCGGCAGCAACCAATAAGAACAAAGCTGTTTTGCTTGGGTGTGTGACATTGTTCGCCGCCGCAATGACGGTAGCATCAACTGTTCCCGCTGAAGCAGTGGAGGAGAGCAGCGTGCAGCCTGAAGTGCCATGTGAGGAGTATGTCATCCCCGAATCTGATTATGAAATTGTCACTGATGCTCGTGTCGTGACTTGGGCAAGGTTTCAAGATTTGCGGAGAGAGTGGCGAGAAATGCGGGGTGCTAGATCATCTGTAGCCGAGATGGTTATGTTACCGGCATATCAGAAAATTATGGGGATGGGTCGGAGTGTACTTCCCCATATCCTTGCGCAACTTCAATCTGAGGGCGATCAGCCGGACCATTGGTTCTGGGCACTAGCCGCAATTGCAGATGATAATCCAGTACCTGCTGAAAGTCGTGGGAAAGTGCGGGAAATGGCTAAGGCGTGGCTGGAGTGGGGAGAAAAAGCAGGGCATGTTCATTTGGGCTGATTGGCATCGTGGGTTTACTCTCAGCACTAGGCCAGAATTTCGTCAACAGTTCCCAAATTTACGGCCCCATTTTTGCGCGGATGATGTTAGCGATGCTACGCGCCAATACAACTGCATCGCGTGGGCTGCGTCCGACATAAGCGCATGGTGGGAACCGGACCCTCTTTCCCAATACTATTGGCCTGATGGTGTTGTACGGGACTATACAGTTGAAGCGTATGTGGCAGCCTTCGCCTCGGTTGGCTTCGTCAGATGCCTGGATGGAGCGCCTGAAGTTGGAGTGGAGAAGATCGTTCTCTACACTCGGAATGGTCAACCGACGCACGCTGCTCGCCGCCTGGAAAATGGGAATTGGACCAGCAAACTGGGCGACTTCGAGGATATTCAACACGTCAACCTAGATTGCATCAGCGGCCCTTTGTATGGAATGGCTCAAGTCTACATGATGCGCAAGGTTGCCTAGGCTCATTCTGATTCAGTAGCCTCTCGCACAATCCGCAGCGCGTTCTGGCTTGGATCGGCCAGTTTGCACTTGTGGACATCAAACTGTGCTCTTACTTCGGGTGCCGCGTCTTCCTGTAATGACTGACTGAACCTAAACTGCGCATGGAACGTTTGCATACGCCGATGGCCGGGAGCGGAGATTTCTTAACGATTCGCAACTCTCTCTTTTGGCAACAGGCAGTCTAGCGCATCCTGGCTGACAGTTACCCATGCTTGTGGAAATCAAACGGCACCATTACAGGCATCTGTCATTCCAGCGTCGGTCACACTGTCATTCCACACTCCATTCCTTGACACTGTCCTCCAAGCGCCCTTATTCTTAAGTATTGCGCCCTGCTGAGTTTGCGCCTCTGTGCGTGCTGCTGCGGATTGGCGGCATCAGGGCCGGGGCGCGGGGATGGCGATGCGTATTGAAATCCAGGAACTGGAACTCCATCCGATTGATTTCGACGTGGAGTTTGCTCCCGGCGCCATCGATTTTGGATCTGAGATCCAGCAGAAGACTCCGCTGCATGTCGCCGGACGCGCTCAACTGGTGGAAGAGCGTCACGGCAAGCGCAATACTATCAAGGACATACGGATAGCCGGTGAGCTTTCGACCAGCCTTGAACTGCCCTGCGCCCGCTGTCTGGAAGCGGTGCTCGAGAAGGTGGAGCACAAGTTCGACTTGCTTTACCGGCCGCAAGGCGCGGATGCGGGCCGCGAGGAGCTTTCGGTGACCGGGGCCGAGGCGGAAGTGAGCTATTATCAGGAGGGCGGGCTGGAGCTCGAAGATCTTGCCCGCGAGCAGGTGCTGCTGTCGCTGCCGCTGCGCGTGATCTGCGGCGAAGCCTGCAAAGGACTTTGCGCGCATTGCGGCGCGAACCTGAACCTGGGAGAGTGCTCGTGCGCCGAGCCGGAGGAGGATCCGCGGTGGTCGGCGCTGAAGGATATTCGCAGCAAGATGAACCACTGATCGGGGAATTCTGATCAGACCAATAATTCAGGCCGCTGGTTGGTCCGGCTGGCCGAAAGAGGACTCGAAATGCCTAATCCAAAACGGCGCCACTCCAAGGCGCGCACCGGCAGCCGCCGGGCCCATGATTCGCTGAAGGCCCGCTCGCTGTCGGAGTGTCCGAACTGCCACGAGCGCAAGCTGCCGCATCGTGCCTGCACCAAATGCGGCTACTACAAGGGCCGCGATGTTCTGGCGATTGAGGAATCCAGCTAGCCCGCTCCCATGGCCAGCGTCATTGCTGTAGACGCGATGGGTACCGACCGCAGCCCCAAGCCGGAGATCGAAGGCGCGATCCAGGCGGCGCGGCAGTATGGAATCCGTGTGCTGCTGGTGGGCCCGCAAGAAATCCTGCACGCGGAATTATCAAGATATTCCTCGGCGCCCAGCCTGCCGATTGAAATTGTTCCCGCCAGCGAAGTCATCACCATGGAGGACAAGGCGGTACAGGCGGTCCGCGCCAAGCGCGATTCCTCCATGCGGGTGGGATTGCGCCTGGTGCGCGACGGGCGCGCGGACGGCTTTCTGACCGCGGGCAATACCGGCGCGGCGATGGCGACGGCCAAGATGGTGCTGGGAGCGCTGCCCGGCGTGGATCGTCCGGCCCTGGCAGCGGCATTCCCTACGGCACTGGGCACGGCGGCCTGCCTGCTCGATGTGGGCGCCAATGTCGATTGCAAGGCGCACAATCTGGAACAGTTTGCGGTGATGGGGGAGACGTATTTCCGCAGCATGTTTGGAACGGCGCGGCCGCGCGTGGGACTGCTGTCGATCGGCGAAGAAGAAACCAAGGGGAATGATCTTACCCGCGAGGCCTTTCAGTTGCTGAAACTTCTGCCGATGAATTTTGTGGGGAACGTCGAAGGCCGCGATTTGTACAACGGGCAGGTCGACGTGATCGTGGCGGATGGTTTTGTCGGGAACGTGGCGTTGAAGATTTCGGAAGGCGTGGCGAACCTGGTGCGCACGACTTTGAAGGAAACTTTGAAAGCGACGATTACGCGGCAAGTGGGATATCTACTGTCGCGCAGCGCGTTTGCGGATTTCAAGAAGCGGCTGGATCATACGGAATATGGCGGTGCGCCGCTGCTGGGGGTGAAGGGCGTATGCTTCATCACGCATGGCTCGTCGAATTCGAACGCCATCAAGAATGCGATCCGGGTGGCCGCGGAGTTCGCTGAACGGCACATCAACGAGCGGATTGAAGAAGGGCTGGCAGGGATTCGGGCAGCAGCAGTGGTGAGCGTGTGAGAGAGGGTTGTCAGAGTCTGTAAGGATTACACCAGAAAAACTAATGGCATCTACCAACATTGCGTTTCTTTTTCCGGGACAAGGTTCCCAAGCCGTGGGCATGGGCAAAGAACTGGCCGAGAAATACCCGGTGGCGCGGCAGACCTTCGAGGAGGCCGACGCGGCGCTGGGCTACAAGCTTTCGCAGCTTTGCTTCGAAGGGCCGGAAGATCAGCTGCGGCTGACGGAGATTACTCAGCCCGCCATTCTCACGGCTTCGGTGGCGGCGTGGCGGGTGCTGGAGGAAAAGGGTCTGAAACCGAACTTTGTGGCCGGACACAGCCTGGGGGAGTATTCCGCGCATGTGGCGGCCGGGACGATCAGTTTTGGCGACGCGGTGCGCACCGTGCGCAATCGTGGCAAGTACATGCAGGAAGCGGTTCCGGTGGGCGTGGGCGCGATGGCTGCCGTTCTTGGAATGAATTTTGAGAATCTTGCCGCCGTTTGCCGCGATGCTGCGCAAGGCGAAGTCTGCGAACCGGCGAACATTAATTCACCGGACCAGACGGTGATTTCGGGTAGCGCAGGGGCGGTGGAGCGGGCGATCAAGCTTGCGCAAGAGCGTGGCGCAAAACGCGCCATACGGCTTCCGGTCAGCGCACCTTTCCATTGTGCGCTGATGAAGCCGGCGCAAGACCGGCTGGCGGTTGACCTGAACGCATTGAGTTTCAACAACCCCAGTTTCCCCGTGGTTTGCAATGTTGATGCGGCGTTGCTCGACGACGCCGGGCGGAGCCGGGATGCGTTGATTCGGCAGGTGACGGGCGCGGTGAAGTGGGAACAATCGATGCGCGTGTTGATCGCGCAGGGCGTGCAGACGTTTATCGAGGTCGGCCCCGGGAAAGTGTTGTGCGGACTGATGCGTCAAATTGACCGGTCGAGTACCTGCGTGAATGTGGGGGACGTGGCGTCGCTGCAGAAGACGATGGAGCAGTTGGCGGTGACGGCTTAGGCTCGCGGCTGGTTCGCGTAACAGAAATTCCCCCAGGCGCTGAAGCGCGGACTCAATTTTAATGAGTTAACGGCGCGGCTGAAGCCGCGCCCCTTCAAAACTCTGCGCGAATTAGGGTTGTCCAGCAACCTGTGAGGTCGTGCCCTGGACAGACTTGCGAGGAGGCCGCAGCCTACATCGACTAGTTAGTCAAAAAGCTCTACTCCACGAGCCAGGCCCACCAGTTGCCGCACTGGATTTCGCTGGGGGAGAACGACAGCGTTTTGTCCGACTTCTGCACCCACACATAGGGGTGCTCGGCACGATCGTTTACGGTGACCTGGACAATCACGCCGCTGCCAGGGCTCAGCGAGCAGTCGATGGCGTGCGACTTGATTCGTCCCCACTCTCCGCCGGGCCCCCAATCGCGATAAAAGTCGTTGAACTCGTAGTTGGAGTATTTCTGCGGGTGCTGGCGCCAGTTCAGATCGTGGAACCAGATCCCGTAAGCGGTTTCGTAGTCCTGCTTCTGCAGGGCGGCGAAAAATTTATTTACGGCGCTGCGCTCCGGGTAATTGCGAAGGTGGTAGACCGCCCACGCTCCGACGACAAGCAGGATCACCAGGATGAGAATGATTCTCCGGCGGCGCCGGTCGGGTGCGGCATCATACTGCTTGGCATCCAGTAGGGTCATGGCTGCTATAAGCATAACGGATCGGGAATTGAGTAATTGGGTAATTTTGTAATTGAGTAATTGAAGAACTTTCCGGGAGACCTGGTTTGCTAATTCCCCGTTTACCCAATTGCAAATTACCTGTAGTAGTTGAGCTCGATCTTGCAGACAGGGCTGGCAGGTTCCATGTATCGGACACCGATCCGGTATCCAATTGGGGGATTTTGAGTTCCCATGGGCCTGCGGCCCACCCCTGGGGATGAAAGCTCGTTGCTAAGGCTCATTGATTCCAAACGGGTTGCACGCGACTTTCGACGGAGTGTAATGACCATTTATCGTCAATCATCAGCTTGCCCGCGAAACGAATTCCGAATCCTCGAGCGCGATCCACGATTGCTACTTCCTCTGACGAAAAGAGTACTTGAGGTCTCGCGTCAAATTCTCTATAGTCCCACTTTCGCGCAGAGGAGAGGCAGTATGCGTATTATTTTGTTTATAGTCGCCGTCATTGTGGGAGTCGGTAATTCTGTTGCAGCTGAACCACCGACGCCCTACGAGGTAATTCGCTTTCCGAGTGGCAAGCTCACATTAGGTGGCGAATTGTATAAGCCAAAGGGCGAAGGTCCTTTTCCTGCAGTTCTTTATAACCATGGAAGCGCTGAAGGAATGCTCAGTGACGCTGCCAGCACCGCCATGGGTCCCCTTTATGCCGCTAAGGGGTGGGTCTACTTTATGCCTTATCGACGCGGACAAGGCTTGAGTGCCAAAGCAGGTCCATACATTGGAGATCAAATCGCAGCGGCTGAAAGATCGGGAGGTCACAACGACGCCGTCAAAACAATGATTGACCTGCTGAGAGGAGAACATCTGAGTGATCAGTTGGCGGCCCTCGCATGGCTGAAACAGCAAAAATTTGTGCAGCCAAACCGGATCGCAGTTGCCGGACAGTCTTTCGGCGGAATCGAAACAATTCTTGGTGCCGCCAGCTATTCCTTCTGCGCAGCCGTCGATGCATCGGGTGGAGCGATGAGTTGGAAAGAAGAACCAGCCCTTCAAGAAGTCATGAAGGAGAATGCTCGGTCTTCAAAGTCACCGACTTTCTTTTTTCAAGCCGAGAACGACTATACCCTTGAACCAAGTCAAGTCCTCTACAAGGAAATGCTTGCTGCAGGAAAGACAGCCGAAATTAAGATTTATCCGCCTTATGGCAAAACCAATTTTGATGGTCACAGCTTCACGTGGCTCGGAAGTTCAATTTGGTTTAACGACGTGTTTGGATTCATCCAAAAAAACTGCGCTGCAACTGCCAGTAAGTAAGGTCATCCTTCCGAATGGCTCCCGGACGGGTCGGTGCTTAAAGTTAATCGGAGTTTTTCCTCTTCTCCGCACGAAAAGGTTGTCGCGTCACAACACCAACTGTTGTTAACCAGGCAATTGTACAAGCGTGCGCCGTTTGTTCGTCCCTTCGTTGCGCCTAAGACTCCTGGTAAGGCCTGATGGCAGCGGCTTTATCGGGCAGCGTGCGCGCAAGTCAAGGCGGGGCTATCACAAATTGCCCAATTGCTCAGTTTCTACAGGGTTCTCTTGAACAGGGGAACGGCCACCGACAGGGCGACGATCGCGAAGATGGACAAATAGACCATGTCGGGCACCACGGCTCCCAGACCGGTTTCCTTCAGCAGCAGGGCTTTGAAACCGTGCACCGCGTAGGTGAACGGGTCAATATAGGCGATTGCGCGCAACCAGGACGGAAACGCCTGCACCGGATAAATGGCGCCGCTGGGAAAAAACAGGAGCGTGTTGAGAATGCCAAACGTGGCCCGCGGCACCAGCGGGTCTTCGACGCGCACCATCATGAGGAACATCATGGCGTTGAAGGCGACCGAGGTCAGCAGAATCATGACCAGCAAGCCGAGGGCGGTGCCCGGTTGGAACACTGTGCCCACACCGGCGAGCAGCGAGCCAATGATGGTGATTACCACGCCGGTCATCACCGCCTTGAGGGCGCCTGCGCCATTCAATCCGAACACCAGTTCCGCCTTGGTGATCGGCGTCACCAGGTAGCCTTCGTGGACGCCGCGCGCCTTGTCGTCGATATAGAGCATGCCGCCGCCAATCATCACCGAAACGAACATCGCCAGTACGATCGAACCGGGCAGCAGGTACTTCATGTATTCGATGTAGGGATAGAGTTCGACAATCTGCAACACGGTTTGCTGCAGAAGGCGAGGCGTAACCGTGGGCTGATTTAATGCGGTGGTGATGTCGGTGAGTTCGCTTTCCAGGGTCGAGCTCATGAAGTTGTCGCTGTTATCGACGATGAGGGCGATTTTCGGGCCGTCCTGCTCATAGACCCGGCGCGAGTACTGTGGGGGAATAATGACGGCACCCTGAATGGTGCCATTGCGCACGTCTTGCATGGCTTTGCGTTCATCGTGGTAATAGACGGGCTCAAAGGTGCGCATGTTGGCGCGGACCGAGTCAAAGGCTTCGCGAACCTTGAGGGCTTGGGTGCCGCCATCTTCATCCACCAGACCCAGTTTTGCGTCGCGGATCTTTCCGCCGAAAGCGTTGCCCAGCACAATCAACTGCACCAGGGGAAAGATCATGGACACCATCATCAGGGTCGGGGAGCGAAAAAACTTGCGCATCTCGCGCTCGGCAATGGCCAGCATGCGGTTCATGGGCGCAGTCCTGGACTGGGCGGCATCACGAAGGCATAGGCTTTTTGCAATTCGTCGCGCAGTTGCCGCCCGGTGTAGTAGACGAAAACATCATCCAAGGTGGTGTTCTGTACGGAAAGCGATTTCACGGTGACTCCGGCTTCCACCGCGGATTCGACCAGCTCGGTGGTGGTTTTGGATCCGTTGCCGGTCAGCACGCGGTACATACCGGCTCCTTCATGCTGCACCGAGGTGACGCCGGTCAGCTGGTGCAGGCGCTGCTCCCAATCGGCCGGGGCATTCTCGAACTGGGCTTCGATCACATTGGATCCCGGCACGCTGGCCTTCAAGGTCGCGGGGGTGTCCAGGGCTACCAACTTGCCGTGGTCCACGATGGCGATGCGGTCACATAAGCGGTCCGCTTCGTCCATGTAGTGGGTGGTAATCAGAATGGTGAGTTTGCGGTGACTCTTGATGTTGGTAAGCATCTCCCAGACGGCAACGCGGGAAACCGGGTCGAGTCCGGTGGTGGGCTCATCCAGAAAGAAAATCTGCGGGCTGTGCACCAGACCGC
Organism: uncultured Acidobacteriota bacterium; assembly: GCA_963715675.1. Lineage (GTDB taxonomy): Bacteria > Acidobacteriota > Terriglobia > Terriglobales > Acidobacteriaceae > DASVWZ01. The sequence goes on along the minus strand of OY970265.1, from coordinate 2,777,721 downwards.
GAGCGATCTCCAGCCGCCGCCGCATGCCGCCGGAAAGCGTCTTGGTTTGGGCGTTGCGCCACCTGGTGAGGTCGACCAGTTCCAGGAGTTCGTTAATGGCTTCTTTCCGCTTTCTGGCCGGCACGTCGTAAAGCTTGGCGTAAATACTAAGGTTTTCCTCGATGGTGAGATCGATATCGCTGGTCAGCGCCTGCGGGATCACTCCCATGGCCCGGCGCACGGCATCCGGCTCTTTCCGCACATCGTGTCCGGCAATGCGCGCACTGCCGGCGGTGATCGGAATCAGGGTGGTCATCATCCGGATCAGGGTGGATTTGCCCGCGCCGTTGGGTCCCAGCAGCCCGAAAATTTCGCCTTCCTTCACCGCGAAGGTGACGTCATCCACGGCGGTAAAGTCGCCGTACTTCTTGACAATGTGGTTGACTTCGATGGCATTGGGCACGGCGGCATCTGTGGAGGTTCCGGTTTTCGCCGCAGCGTTCGGCTTGAGATCGGCGACCATCAATGCTTCTCCGCGGACGCGTTATCGGATGCCGTTCCCTTGAGTTGCTCCGGCGACACGAGCACTTCCGCCGTCATGCCGGGAACGTAGGCACCCTTGGGATTCTGGAGGCGAACCTTCAACACGATGGTCTTGATGTCCCGCTTGCTCCGGTTCACGTCGCGCTGGGTGGCGAAGTCAGCTTCGGCAGATTTGAAGAAAACTTTTCCCGAGGTGGTCGACCCGCCGGGCAAGCGAATGCGCAGCGTGTCCCCGAGGCCGATGTGGTCCGCATTGGTTTCAGGAATGGCGGCGCGGACCCAGGTGTCTGCAAGGTCGACGATGGTGACGATGGCCTGGCCGGAATTCAGCACTTCGCCTTCACGCGCGGCGCGTACGGAAACCGTGCCCGTGACCGGGGCATAAATCCTGGTGTAGCCGAGCCGAACTTCAGCTTGCTTCAACATACTTTCCGCATTGGAAAGCTGGGCCTGGGTGGATTCGACGGTACGTTGCGCGGCGTGAGCAGTGTGAGTGTTGGCAACGGCAGTATTCAGGTCAGCCTGGGCCGCGCTTACCTGGTCCTGCAACGACTGCACCACGGCTTTTTGCGCGGTCAGGTTGGTTTCGGCCTGCACGCGGTCCTGGTCGGAGGCCACACCTTCTTTCGCCAGTTCGATCAAGCGGCGGCTGTCGCTGTCGGTGCGCTCGAGGGTCGCTTCGGCCTGCAGCAACTGGGCCCGGACCGAGGCGAGGCGGGCCTGGGCATTGGCTACGCTGCTGGTAGTCGAGCCTTGCGTGGCTTGGAGCGTGGATTGGGTTTCCGCAACTTTGTATTTCAGACTGTCAATGGTGGCGGCGGCGGCACGCTCTTCGGCTTCGAGTTCGGAAGGATCGAGCACCGCGATCAGGTCGCCCTGCTTCACCTGCGTGCCCTCTTCCACCAGCAACTTCTGCAGACGTCCTTCCATCTGCGGGCTGACAATCACCTGATTCGAGTCCACGGTGCCGACCAGGACGAGATCCCGATGGCTGGGCGTAGAAATAAAGTAGTAGGCCGACGCAATGGCGAGGATGACGCCGAGAATGATCAGGAAACGATTGCGTACGCTCATTGGCTTGCTCCTTGCGGCGTTGGGTGCGACCTTTGGTTGACGCGCTGAAACAATACGACAGAGATGAAATCCAGCACGGCGGCCCGACGTTCTGCGATTTTTGCGGGGGTCAGCGGATCCAGGCCGGTGACCGACTTCATCATGGGCGCGCTGATGAAATAAAAGACCACGAGCGCAACCATGGAGGGAACGAACTGTTGCGGATCAATGGCGCGAAACTCTCCTGCGGCGATTCCCTCGCGGATCACGCCACTTAAGCTGATAAACAGCGGCTTGAAATAGTCTTTGGCGATGCGCTTCAAGTGCGGCGAGCCGTGGCCGGCGCGCATCATTTCCATCTGAATCAGGTCGCGATTGAAGCTGTGGCTGGCGATGAAGTCGAAATAGGCGCCCACGTAGGTCAGGACTTTCTGGCGCGGCGGAAGGTCGCGGTTGAGCACTTCCATGAGGTGGCGGCCCATCTGCTGGAAGGCGTAGTCGAGGGCGGCGCCGTACATGGTTTCTTTGTCTTTGAAGTAGTAATAAAGGAGCGCCTTGTTGACTCCGGCAGTTTTCGCGATGGCATGAGTTCGGGCGCCGGCCATGCCTTGCCGGGCAAACTCGCGGATGGCGGCTTGCAGGATGGCGGCGCGGCTCTGTTCGGGCTGGCCGCGGGAGCCCAGGCGCGACTTGGAGGTGGACGGTTTCATGGGTTCTCTCAGTTAATTAACTGGTTAGTTAGATTATAGGGAAACGGAAAGGATGCGTCAAGGGGGATTGGGGCTGTGGAATCAATCGCGGAGCCGGGCGCGGGTTCAGGAAGAAAAATCCCCACCTTAACGTCGCACGGAACAGGCCGGCCCGAACACCCTCCAGCTAACAGCGAGGGAGGTGGCGCGTCCAACTGGAATGCTCCGACTTGTCTTTTTGCTGATTCTGTCTCCAACCCTGTTAGCGGGACGGCAGACCCCGTCATTGCCGGCGCCCACGGGAACGCGTCTGATCGGCCGATCTTGTTTTGCCGCGGACGGCGAGGCGGTAATTTTGTGGTATCCGGCGCAGCAAAGGGGAAACCTCGCCGCTTACGCATCGAAGACGCTTCTGGCCAGCATCGCGAAGTCCGGCTATTATGACCAATCCGCGAACACGATCCAGTCGTGGGCAAATGTCAAGACGCACGCTTACGAAAATGCCAAAGCAATCCCAGACCGCGCACCGCTGCTTATTTTCCTGCCCGGCGCGGGGGTCTACGGTTTCCAGTACACGGCCTTTGCCGAGGAGTTTGCCAGTCGCGGATATGTAGTGGCACTGGTGGACTATTTTTCCTCACAAGCGCCTAAGCGCAGCTATGGTGATGAGGACTTCGCGGCCATGGAAAACGATATGGCGAAGGCGGCCGTTGCCACGCTCAAGGCTTTGAGTGCAAGCTCACAATGGTCGGACAGGGTTCGGCTTGATCGAGTCGGGATCGTTGGACATTCCATCGGCGGAGCTGCCGCGATCGCCGCCGCGCGCCTCGATCGACGATTCGTTGCTTCCGGCGATCTGGACGGAGCTCCTTTTGGGGAATCCATTCGCGGCGCCGTAGCTCCAGTACAGGTTCTCCGCAGTAAACCCATTTACTCGGATGCCGATCTCAGCAAGCATGGACGCTCGCGCGAACAATGGGACAAGATGGGTCAGGAGGCGCGCAAAACATGGACTGAGTTCGAGGCGAAAAGTGGCGCCACCAAAGTGGAAATCTGGTCAGTACAGGGAACAGGACATTTCAGTTTCAGCGACGCTCCGTTCGTTATGCCGGACGCCATTACTCGCTTCGGAGGAAATACAACCACGGCCGAACGCGGTCACCAGGTGATTACAACTTGCCTTGTCGAGTTCTTCGACGGGTATGTCGGACAGGGTGCCGGGCCCAAAAGCGCGCCAAAGAGGTGCTCAACCTTCGCGGAAATCGTGCCCGGCATTCCGGTGGAGTTATCACACCCTTAACCGGGGGGCTTTCTCTCTCGCGTTCTCAGGACCGCCGAAGAACCTGTCGGGTCATTGAAAACCGACCGGGCGATGGCCCGATCAGCCGATCACCCGATCTTTGTCACCGGGTGTACTGATTTTTCTTTTTGTCGGTGTGGCGCTCGAGGCCAAGGTCGATCAACTTCTCAATGAGCCGCGGATAGGAAACGCCGGTGGCGGCCCACAGCTTGGGGTACATGCTGATGGCGGTGAAGCCGGGCATGGTGTTGATCTCGTTGAGAAAGATCTTCCGGGTCTTCTGCGGGCCAGGTTCCATCAGGAAATCCACACGGGCCAGGCCGGAGCAATCGACGGCTTTGAATGCAGCGATGGCCAACTGCCGAACTTTTTTCGCTTCCGCCTTCGAGAGTTTTGCGGGGATAATCAGCTGGGAGCCTTCGTCGAGATATTTCGCATCGTAATCGTAGAATTCCTTGCTGGGGACGATCTCGCCGGGAACCGAGGCGGCGGGTTGGTCGTTGCCGAGGACCGCACATTCGATTTCGCGAGCTTTTTGTTTCTTTCCACCGACGCCCTGCTCGATGACAATCTTGCGGTCGAACCTGGCGGCTTCGTCAATCGCCGGACCCAGTTCCTTGCGGTCGTGCGCCTTTGAAATTCCAACGGACGATCCCAGATTCGCAGGCTTGACGAAGACGGGATATTTCAGCTGGCTCTCCACCAGTTTGTGGACCTTCCTGGGGGTGGCTTCCCAGTCACTGCGCAGAACCGTGACATGCTTCACCATGGGCAAGCCGGCAGCGCGAAACAGCGACTTCATGATGTCTTTATCCATACCGGCGGCGGAGCCGAGGACGCCTGCCCCGACGTAGGGAAGGTCAGCGAGTTCGAGCAGTCCCTGGATGGTGCCGTCTTCTCCGAAGGTTCCGTGCAGGACGGGGAAGATGACGTCCACATTGATGGCGCGATCGGCGGCGCGGCGGGACAGGGCTGTGGCATCGGTTTGAAAGGGAGCGAGCGACTTTTCGTGTTGCTGGGGTTCGGGGGGGACAACGATTGCCTGGCCGTTGGCCAGGACGGCTGCGCCGGCCGTGGCTTCCGGGTTTCCGGCGCGGAGATGGCGCTCCTGGTGGCTGGGACGCTCGCCTTTCAACAGCCGCTCGGCATCGGCGGCCGTAACCCAATGACCTTCTTTGGTGATGCCGATGGGCACGACTTCAAACTTGCTTTTGTCGATGGCGTTAAATACGGAAGCGGCGGAGAGCAGCGAAACCTCGTGCTCGCCGCTCCGCCCGCCAAACAGGATTCCGACGCGCAGCTTCTTCATTTTTCCGGTGTCCGTTCCGCCGACCATTCTTGCACAGATCGGGAAGTTTCGAGGTGACAACCATTGCACCCCGAGCTAAACCTCTGGCAAAATGTGGCGGGATCACGTATCCTTCTGGTCGAAAAGGGGTCGACATGAAAAAGCACAAGTCATGCCTGGTGGGGTTGTTAGTATTGTTTTGCCTGCTGGAGACGGCTGCGATGGCCGCGCCTCGTCCGGCACAAGCTACGCCTGGAGCGCAGGCGCCTGCGGCGACTGGGCGCAAGAAGCGAATCTGCATCATGGATTTTGACTACGCAACGGTGCAAAGCGGCACTTCCGCTCTTTTTGGCACGAATGTGGATGTGGGCAAGGGCATCTCGGATCTGCTGGTGAATTACCTGGTGAAGGACGGCAGTTACTCCATTATTGAGCGGAAAGCTTTGGACAAGATTCTGGCGGAGCAGAACTTTTCCAACAGCGACCGGGCGAATCCGAACTCGGCCGCCAAGATCGGCAAGATTTTGGGAGTGGATGCCATGCTGGTGGGCAGTATCACGCAATTCGGGAACGACACCAAGAATACGAACATTGGCGGCGGCGGGGGTGGTTGGGGTGGATTCGGCATCGGCGGCGTGGGCCGCAAGAAATCCAAGGCCATCGTGGCCCTGAACGCACGCATCGTGGACATCGACACGGCGGAGATTCTGGGGGTGGCGGAAGGCAAGGGCGAGTCGGAGCGCGACAGCACGTCACTGCTCGGGGGCGGGGGCAACTGGCACGGTTGGGGCGGCGGCAACGTCGATTTCGGCAGCAGCGATTTCCAGAACACGATTATTGGCGAAGCGGTGAGGAAGGCAGTGGAGGCCATGAGTGTCGAGGTGATCGCCGATAAGGACAAACTGCAGGCGCGGGTCATTGTGGTGTCCGGTCTGGTTGCGGCGGTGGACAGCGGGCAGATCGTTCTGAACGTGGGAGCCAAGAATGGAGTAAAGGTCGGAGACACGCTCAACGTGGAGCGCGTGACCAAGGAAATCAAGGATCCTGCGACGGGGCAGGTGCTGCGCCGGTTGAGCACTCCCGTGGGGGTGGTCCGGGTCACCGATGTGGATGACGTGTCTTCGGTATGCAGCGCAGTCTCGGGTAACGGTTTCAAGGTTGGGGATGCGGTGAAAACGGTGACGCAGTAGAGGATGGGAATCACTAGCCAGCGCAGCTACGGGGTGAGTTCGAAGACGACGCCGTAGCCGTAGGCGCCGCCGTATTCGGTCGCGCCGTATAGGTGTTTTTGCTCTTTGTCGAGGACCAAGCCGCCCTGGGGCCACTGTCCGTCAGGGCCGTTGAACTTGTAAACCACACTGTACTTCCACTTGTCGTGCGGTTGCGGGGAAAGTTTATAAGCTACCCCGCAGCCTTCGCCTCCGCCGCAGGAGTTGCCGCCGCCAGCGTTGCCATAGAGGTTCCCGCGCTTGTCGATGGCCAGCGTATCCTGGGGGTAGCCGCCGTCCGCGACTTTCGGGAAGCTGTACAGCACCGTCGCCTTCCAGGAACCCTTTGCCGAGGGCGACAGTTCGAACACCCTGCCATGGCCGTTCTTGCCGCCATAAGTGGTCGTGCCATAGAGATTGCCGGAACGGTCGAAGACGACCCCGTCGAGAGTCGACCCGTTGGCTCCGGTGAACCGGTGCAGCACGCGCTCGTTCCAGCCGCCGCCCGAGGACGGGGAGATCTCGTACACAATATAGCAGCCCTTAGAGCAAAGCGGGGGCGGCCCTGACGCCAGTGCCGTCCCATACATGTTGCCGGACCCATCAAGGACCGGTGTGACGTAGGGCTGGCCGCCATCTTCACAGTCGGGCTTGGAGCAGAAGCTGTGAACAAGGCTGTATGCCCAACCGCCCGAGTTTGGCGTGAGTTCAAAAACCACCCCGCCATTATAGGGGCCCCCATAGACGGTGGCGCCATAAAGGTTGCCTGCGGCGTCCATTACAACGCCGGCAAAAGGGCGCTCGCCGTCGGTGCAATAGAGCCCCTGCGAGCAAAAATTGTAAAGCACGCTTTCTGTCCACCCGTCGGATCCCGGGGTCAGCTCGAAGACTACGCCCTCATCCTGGCTGCCCCCTCCCACGGTGGTGCCATAGAGGTTCCCGGCTTGGTCGATAATCAGCGGCGCGGCGGGGTCGCTGCCACCGCGAACATCGAATTTGAAGATCGTCTTCTCGGACCAGCGGCGCCTGCCCTTTGTCATCTCGAACACGGAGCCCGCAGTGCCATAAAGGTGTGCCGCGCCGTCGAGGGTTGGCGCGGCCAATGCACCACCCTCGCCGTCGCCCGTGAAGCTGTGAAGGAGCTTCTCTTTTGAGACGCCCGAGGCGGCGGCATGGGCTGCCAAAATCAGGGCTGCCAGTAGGACAAGCCGAGCCAAGTGTTCCGAAGATCTGGCCGACATGGGAGTTAACTCCTTACGGTGCAAAGTGCCGGGGGCTGGCCCGGCCTTTCTCTCTGATTTTACTCCCGAGGGTGCCCTGCCCTTGTCCCTCCGGTTTCTGGAGGGACGGGGCGGGGGTTTTCATCCTGACGACGGCCGAACTACGCCGACCGTGGGGACTGTTCTGACGTCTCTTCATCGCAAGCACCGGGAGGGCGCCCCGACCGCATCGTGAGAACGCCTCTCCGGGCTCACCTCAGCCCCCTCATGTTGGGGGTCCTTCGACTGCGCTGTCGTTCGCGTTGCGAACGATAGCTTCGCTCAGGATGACAGTGTTAAATTGCGCGCCAACGGGGGCAGACGGGCATTTTTCCTACGGGGCTGATGCGGCTCGGGCAGAAAGCCCCGACGAGCGGAGCTTGTCCCCTGCAGGGCCACAGCGGAGGCATTGGCGCGACGGGGGAATCGGTTTACAGAATTTTTTTGCCGAAGGCGGAGAGCGACAACTCTACCGCCAGATCGGCAGTCTGGTTGCGCTCGTCGATTACCGGATTCACTTCGACGATTTCGAAGCTTAACATGCGGCCGTGGTCGGCGATGATCTCCATTGCCAGGTGAGCTTCGCGATAGGTTGCACCACCCCAGACGGGTGTGCCGACGCCGGGCGCGTCTTCGGGATCGATCCAGTCCATGTCGAGCGAGACGTGATATCCGGCGGTTCCGCGGCCGGCCATGCGCAAGGCTTCTTCCATGACGGTGCGCATGCCGCGCTCATCGATGTCGCGCATGGTGAAGACTTCCACGCCGGCTTTGCGGATGTTTTCTTTTTCGTGGGAATCGACGTCGCGAATGCCGACGAGCACGCAGTTTTCAGGATCCACCTTGGGAGAAAAATTGTAGATGTTGCCCAGTTCGGCGGGACCCAGGCCCATGATCGCGGCGAGCGGCATGCCGTGCACGTTGCCGCTGGGGGAAGTCTCGGGTGTGTTGATGTCGCTGTGCGCGTCGATCCAGATGAGCCCGATTTTCTGGTCTTTTTTCCGGTAAAATTCGGCGACGCCGGTGACCGTTCCCACGGCGATGGAATGATCGCCGCCTAAAACGATGGGCACCTGGCCGGCTTCGAGGGCTTTCGCCACGAGCTCGGCTTGCTTGGTGCAGGTGGCGGTAATCTCTTTCAAATATTTGGCGCTGGGATTGCCTTCTTTTTTCTGTTCGGGGATGGCCACGGCGATGTTGCCGCCGTCCTCGACAATGTGGCCGAGGGCTTCGAGTCGCGCCTCGAGGCCGGCTACGCGAACGGCGGAAGGGCCCATGTCGACGCCGCGGCGCGACTGCCCAAGGTCGAGAGGAACACCGATCACGCGAATCTTGCGTGGAATGATGCTGGAGTGAGATCTGTTGGGCGTCATAGTCAGTTTCTCAATCATCTACCGCCGAGTGCGCCGAGAACGCCGAGTTCAGCAATTCAAATCGAGTATGTTTGGTTCTTCCATTCCCGGTGGCCCTGGCGGACTTCTCAAAATCCATTCACCGCCGAGCTCGCCGAGAGCGCCGAGTCAGGGAATTCATTCACAATCCTTTTGAGACCGTTTTTCATTATCTGCACATGAAAATTGAGCAACAGCCCGACGTGCCTGCCTGACAGCGTCAGATACGAAAGCAATTGAGCATCATGAATCGGAGCCAGATGCTCCACGGCTTTCACCTCGACGATGACCAAATCCTCGACCAGCAAATCCAAGCGGTATCCGCAATCGAGTTTTACATGCTTATAGAGGACTGGCAGAGGGACTTGCTGGTCAACTTTAAAGCCAAGCTGTCGTAGCTCATACGCGAGACAGACCTCATAGGCCGACTCCAAAAGCCCCGGCCCAAGATGCTTATGTACCTCGATCGCAGCGCCAATAATGCGTCGAGTGATCAAATCGAGTTTGCCTTTTTCATTCATACTCGCTGTCCCTTGTCCCTCAGGGTGCTCGGCGGGGGAAAATTATACGAAAGTCATTTACCGCCGAGGTCGCGGAGAACGCAGAGTCAGGAAATTTCAGATCGAGTTTGCCTTTGTCATTCATTTTGCTCGGCGCACTCTGCGTACTCGGCGGTGAGCATTTTACGGGTATAAACGATACAACATCCTGGGGAACGGGATTGTCTCCCTTACGTGCTCCAGGCCGCAGATCCAGGCTACGGCGCGCTCGATGCCCATACCGAAGCCGGCATGCGGCACGCTGCCGTACTTTCGCAAATCCAGATACCACTTGAAGGCTTCTTCGGGCAAATTGTGCTCATGGATGCGCTTCAACAGCAAGTCGTGCGATGCGGTACGCTGCGAACCGCCGATGATTTCGCCATAGCCCTCGGGCGCCAGCACGTCGACACACAGAGCCAGATCCGGCCGCTGCGGATCAGGTTCCATGTAGAAGGCCTTCACCTTGGCGGGATAACGGTGGACCATGACCGGCTTGTCGAATCGCGACGAGATGTAGGTTTCGTCGGGCGAGCCGAGATCGCCTCCCCATTCGAAATTGTGTTCGAGGGCGCCTTTGGCGTGGGCTTCCTGCAACATTTTGACGGCTTCGTCGTAACTGATGCGGGGAAAGGGCGCGGCAATCTTTTCCAGCTTTGAGAGATCGCGTCCGATGGTTTGCAGGTCGGGGCGGCGTTTTTCCAGGCAGCGTTTCACCAGGAAACTGATCATCTCTTCGGCCAATTCCATGATGTCGTCGAGCTGTCCGAAGGCGACTTCGGGCTCGACCATCCAGAACTCGGTGAGGTGACGGCGAGTTTTCGATTTTTCCGCCCGGAATGTCGGCCCGAAAGAATACACCTTGCCCAGTGCCATGGCGGTGGCTTCGACGTAGAGTTGCCCCGACTGCGTAAGGAAAGCCTCTTCGTCAAAATAGTCGACCGGAAACAGGGTGGTGGTGCCTTCGCAGGCCGCCGGGGTGATGATGGGCGGATCGGTCAGGATGAATCCGCGGTCATCGAAGAAATCGCGGGCCGCTTTGATGATCTCGGCGCGGACTCGCAGGATGGAGGCCTGGCGCTGCGAACGCACCCAGAGATGGCGATGCTCCATCAGGAAATCGGTGCCATGCTCCTTGGGAGTGATGGGGTACGGGTCTGACTCGGAGACGCGCTGGACGACCTGCACGCCGGAAACGTCAAGCTCGTAGCCGCCGGGGGCGCGCTTATCGGCGCGGACTTTACCTTCGACGATCACGCTGGACTCCTGAGTGAGCGCCTTGATGGCGTCGAAGACCTCGGGCGCGACCGCGTTTTTCGGCACAACTCCCTGGATGATGCCGGAGCCGTCGCGAAATTGTGGGAAGAGGAGCTTGCCGCTTTCACGCAGATTGTAGAGCCAGCCGCGGATGGTGACGGTCTGGCCCTCGTGCTTGCCGACTTCGACGATGGTGGTAATGGGAGACATGATTTCTCGACTTGGTATTTCCCAAGACTTTGGTAATTGGGTAATTGGGTAATCGGGTAATTTGGTAATTGAAAACCCCTGGAGCGGTGGTCTCAAATTACTCAATTACAAAATTACCCAATTACCAAATTCCTATGCTGCTTCGAGCTTTTCGAACGTTGCCCCCATCTTGTCGACGGGATTGATCTTTGCATCTTCCTCAATTTCGAGCATCAGCGGCGGAGAGTGGGGGGCGGAGCGCAGCAATTCCATCGCCTGCTTCCAATCGATGGTTCCCGCTCCCGGCCACAGGTGCGAATCGCGATCTTTTAAATTGTCGTGCACATGGGTCGAGCGAATGTGTTGTTTCACGGTCTCAAAGGCCTGCGACACGCCGCCCATCAGGTGGGCGTGACCGAAATCGAAACACACGCCGACATCCTCCATGCGGGTGGTGTGGATGAACTCCACCAGCCGCTCGGGCGTGCTCAACTCATTGGGAATATTCTCCAGGAGGATGGAAACGCCGAGCGGCTTGGCAAATGCGCGCAGATGTTCGACCGAGGTCATGGCAGCTTCAAACTTGGCCTCCGCGAAGGATTCCTCGGACTTTCCCAGGTGTTGGATCAGAAAACGGAATGGAATCTGTTCGGCAATTTCCAGGGCGCGCTTGATTTCATCCATGGCCTCGACGCGGCTGGCACGGTCGGTGGAAGTCACGTTCACGGGCGGGGCACCGGTGCGGCCCCACTCGTAGTCGGCGTAGAGGGGAGCGTGGACGGAGTTGAGCTGGACACCGCTGCCGCGGAACCAGTCGGCAATTTCGCGCACGTGCTGCTTGCGGTTGGCGTAATCAATGTGCTGCCGCGCGGCGAAAATCTCGATGGATTGCGCGCCGCCGCGAACCAGACCCTCCAGCAGGCCCGGATGCAGCCGCTCCTTGACATAGACGTAGGTAGAGATTGCATTCAGCATCAGTAACCAACTGCCTTTCCATCATTGCGGGTATCGCTGGCGCCCAGGCGTTCGCCGGTTTTGAGATCGATGGCAATGCACTCGGCGTCGCCCCAATAGGGTTCCCAGTCATCGCCGGAACCCCTGCCGAACTTGATTTGATAGCCCATGTTCTGTAGCGCCTTCACGGTGTCCGGGGAAAGCCACTGTTCCACGTTTACCACATCCGGCAGCCACTGCTGGTGGAAGCGGGGCGCGTTGACCGCCTCCTGGATGTTCATTCCATAGTCCAGCACACTCAATAGTATATTGGCCACGGTGGTAATGATGGTTGGACCGCCGGGCGAACCCAACACCAGAAACAGTTTGCCGTCTTTCAGGACTATGGTTGGGGTCATGGCGGAAAGCGGCCGTTTGGCCGGCCCGATCGCATTCGCGGGTCCCTGGATCAGTCCATAGAGATTCGGCACACCTTGCTTGGCGGCGAAATCGTCCATTTCATCGTTGAGCAGAAAGCCCAGACCTTCGGCGGTGACCCGCGATCCGAAGCTGTCGTTCAGCGTGGTGGTCACGGAGACGGCGTTGCCGTCGGCATCTACGACCGAATAGTGGGTGGTATGCTGCGGCTCGCGGATTGCCAGCGGCTGAGGATGGGCGGCGGCGTATTGCTCGAGTTCGTGGAAGATTGCAGGCCGCTTGAGGTCTTTGCTGAGGCTGGCATGGGCGGGATCAATGGACTCGCGCCACGCTGCGCCGTATCTTTTGTCGATGAGTTGGGCGACGGGGATTTTGGAAAAATCCGGATCGCCCAGGAATTCGGCGCGATCAAAAAAGGCCCGCCGAAATGCTTCCGCGGTCAAATGGATTGAGTCGGCGGAACCACTGCCGGCCTGTGCCAGGTCGTAGCCTTCCAGGATGTTGAGAATTTCGAGCAAGGCGACTCCGCCGGACGAGGGCGGCGGGGCGCTGATGATGTCGTATCCGCGATAGGTTCCGTGTACCGGTTCGCGCTCTTTGACTTCGTAACTGGCGAGGTCTTCGGGCGTGACCAGCCCGCCGCCTTTTTGGATGGCCGCCGCCAGGTCGCGTGCCATGGCGCCGTGGTAGAAGTCATCGGGGTGGTCGGAGATTTTCTGGAGGGTTCTGGCGAGTTCGGGTTGGCGGAAAATCTCATTCTGTTTGTAGTAATTGCCGCCGCGTTGAAAAATGCGGCGCGACTCGGCAAATCTTGCCAGGTCTTTGTCTTTGAAATCCCGAGCGTCCGACCAAGTCAGCGGATAGCCGTCGCGAGCCAGCTTGATGGCAGGCGCGATGACTTGAGCCAGAGTCAGCTTGCCATATTTCTTTTCGGCATAGACCATTCCGGCGACCGAGCCGGGCACCGCGATTGCGCGATAGCCTATGACACTGGCGTCTGGAATGACGTCGCCTTGCGCGTTCAGATACATGTTGGCCGAAGCCGCGGCGGGAGCCTTCTCGCGATAGTCGATGAAACGAGTCTTGCCGTCGGCCATGCGGATGAGCATGAAGCCGCCTCCGCCAAGATTGCCCGCCTGGGGATGTACGACGGCCAGCGCGAATCCGGTGGCCACGGCGGCGTCGATGGCATTGCCGCCGGCGCGCATGATTTCCACTCCGGCGCGGGAAGCCAGTTCGTGACGGCTTACCACAATTGCGTGCAGAGCGTGGACCGGCTGGGTCGCCGCGAGAAGCAGGGCGGCCTGGGTGAGCAGGGTCGCCGTGAGCAGTGCAGCCCGGAACTGGCGGTGATATTTCATGGAATTCGCGGAATTCTGAGGCTAGCTTAGCGCTCGGAGACAGTCAAATGGAGGGGGGCATGGCAGGGTCCGAACTTAACCACAGAGGACACCCTTCGACTGCGCTCAGGGCAGGCCCCGGATCGCTAAGGTGTATTCGTTTGAACTCGACCTTGCGGACCGGGGTCGGCAGGTTCCACGTGTCGGAGACCGATCCGGTATCCAAATTGGGGGTTTTGAGTGTAATTGGCAAAAGCAACACCATCCACGAGAGCGAAATGGCGCTCTTCTCGGAGCGCATGCTGTAGTGTGCTCGAAAAGTGCTTGACGCCGCCGACATTGTTAGAGATGGAGATTTTACGACAGTTGTGCAGGGAGGACAGGCCGCCGCGAGGCCCCGCGTCAAACGGTTTTGCCTAGAGCATTGGCTTAGGGCGCGTACGACCACACTGTACCGGCGTTGTAGTTGCCATCCCCGCCCGCCAAGGCGGTGCCGAACAGAGCGCCGTTGGCGTTCCGCAACACTTCACCCAACGGCGGTGCGCCGTTACCTGAGTAGTCAAAAGCGTGCAGTACGGTGAGTGTGCCCCTCCGCGTCAGCTCATACAGGACCCCATCAGAGGTAGGACCGCAGCCCGAGGTAACCCCATACCCGTTGCCCTTCGAGTCCAGAGTCATGCCCGCAAACGGGAAGCAGCCGTCCGCCGAGCCTCCTGCGAAGTTGTGCAAGATGGTTTCCTTGCCAGTTCTACTTACCTTCCATATGGTCCCGTAGTTGCTGGAGCCGCATTTGTAGCTCGTACCGTACAGATTTCCAGCTTTATCCCGTGTCACAGACCCATAGGGGCGGCAACCGTCCCTTTTGCCCCCTCTGAAGCTGTGTAGCAGAGTGAGGCTTCCGTTGCTACTCAGCCTGTAGAGTGCTCCCCGACGATAAGTGCCACCCCAAAGAGTTACGCCATAGAGGTTGCCGGACCTGTCCACAGCGAGGTGCCCGTAATAGGGGCCTGAGGCATCGGAAGGGGCTCCGGAAAAGCTGTGGAGAAGCGTAAATGTCCCCGCAGTATCTATCTTGAATATCGTCCCTGCTCTGGAAGAACCGCATCCGGCGGCGGTGCCGTACAAGTCCCCGGATTTGCCCACGACCAAGCCTTGCATTGGAGCACAGCCGTCCGAACCGCCGGTGAAGCTGTGCAGCACCGTTTCGTTCCCCGCAGTGTCAATCTTGAAGACCACACCGTGGCCGACTGAAGAGCCTCCGTCAAAGGTGGTCCCATACAGGTTGCCAGCCTTGTCCAAGGCCAGCGGCGCAACCGGGTTCGCCCCGTCTGAGCCCCCGGCGGGGAAGCTGTAAAGCACGGTTTCAGCCCCGGCTGTGTCCACCTTGTAGACCACGCCGCACGGGCCATCGCAGCCGCCTTCGCCGCCAGCGTAAGTAGTGCCGTACAGATTTCCTGACGGGTCCTGAATGACACCCGCGTAGGGGTCAGCGCCGTCTGCGCAATACCGCCCTGGGCAAAAGTTGTAAAGTACGGTGAAAGTCTGGGCTTGTGCCAGAGCTGCCAACCCAAGCACGACAGCCAGCGCCATCGAAACGCGGCATTCCAGAGAGTTACTCATGTTGCCTCTCCTAACTAAGCACCAACGATCCTAATCCTTCAACCACTACACAGCAAAGAGACTTTCGGCTCGTTTTGCAAGGAACAGGAGCGATAGCTGACGAAACCAGGCGTTCTCAGCAGCTCGCGCCGTTTGGTCGTCCTTCGGCCATTACGCTCAAGATCCCTGTTACGGGCTGACAATAGCGACCCCATCCGACAGCGTGGTGTGCAAAGTCAAGTCTCGGCTATCACAACTAAACAAACCTGAGGAAATTGTGCCTTGGTGGAACTTCGTGTCCTTGGTGGTTTATGAAGCGAGGCCACTGCCCTCGGCAGGAAGCCTAGCGCGCTGGGGGGCAGTCAAATTGGGGGGTGGCATGGCGGGGGCCGATTCTAACCACCAAGGACACTAAGGGTCACGAAGGAGACTTTTTGTCCACAGAGGACACCCTTCGACTCGCTCAGGGGCAGGCTCCGGATCACTGAGGAACCTGAAAGATTAGTGCCTTCGCTATGGTTTTCGAGGTTTGGAGACTCCGCCTCCGCCGCGGCGGATGGCGTCGAGCGCGATTGGGCCTCCGCCAAAAAAAATCAGGGCGAAAGCGATGGCGGCGAGGCTGAGTGGGAACTCGTATCCTCCCTGACCCATGAGGCCATTGTGCCAGTGAACTTTCCAGATGCGACAATCATGTCGATCATTACGGCCAGGGCGGCGCAGCGGGTTACAAGGCCGACCAGGAGCAGAATCCCACCAAAGAATTCGGTTCCCGCGGACAGGTAGGCCATCCAGGCGGGGAGGCCGAGGTGGGCGACCGTCGGGACGAAATGGGACATTCCGCCGAAGATCTTGTGATATCCGTGGACGGTCATGATGGCGCCCAGCACCAGGCGCAAGACCAGCAAGCCGAGGGGTTGAAGCCGATCCAGAAAGCGCAAAGCAAGGTCCTCCAAAGGAACCAGACTAACCCGGGCCGGCAAATGGAGGAAGTATTGAGGGAGATAGCCGGACCGGCGAGGGAGGTTCACGGATGGCTGACCAGGAGATCGGGAGGGTTCGAGGTGGGAGCCTTCGCAGGACCCAAACTGGGCAGGGGGACGGTCCAAAAACGCGTTGATAACACAGGAGTTTCCGCAGGTTCCGCTACCTTCGTACCGTCTCTAGTACCTTAGTTACGAGATGCGCAAAACTGCAAGTTCTGGCGCAAGAGCGGTACTCCCTGTTGTATGGGTATGAGCAAAGAGCACAATATATAGGGACGATGTGCAACTTACTCTTGGTTACTTTCCAGAAAACAGGCATAAAACCCTGAAAAACTCGGAAATTGGCCTTGACCTCGTGCTTTTTCGGGTTGATATATGCTCGGGACACTTAGATTCATTCGGACGGGAATGGTGGTTCGAGCGAGTCTTCTCCCAAAAGATTCTGTGGAAAGGAAAAAGAAACTATGGCCGACCCGCGTGAAGTGATGAACATTCGCCAGGCAGCGCAATACCTGGGGGTGAGTCCGGACACGCTGTACAAGTACGTTGGAGAGCAGAAGATTCCGGCCTTCAAGCTGGGGAACCGCTGGCGGTTCAAGAAGTCGAAGCTGGACCAGTGGATGGAAGAGAAGTCCAACCAGATGGAGCCGAAAAGCGGGAAGAAGTCGGTGGCGGCAAAGGCCGCGGGGCAAGTTTAGGAGAAGGCGGCGGACAAGAAAGTCCGCGCCACACAAGCAAAGGCGGGCACATGTTTGGATTCGGATCGAAGGCGATTGTGGGGCTGGACGTGGGATCGTCCAGCATCAAGGCGGTCGAACTGAAGAAGGGGCGAGGTGGGCTGGAAGTGGTGCACCTCGGATTGGAACCTCTGGCGCCGGATATCGTTGTGGATTCGATGATCGTGGATTCGGGCACGGTATCGAGCGCGATCACCAAGCTGTTCACCGACAACCAGATCAAGACCAAAGCGGTGGCGACGGCGGTGAGCGGGCACTCGGTGATCGTGAAGAAGATCTCGCTGCCGTCGATGAGCGATGCGGAACTTGCCGACACCATCCAGAAGGAAGCGGCGCAACACATCCCCTTCGATCTGGCGGACGTGAACCTCGACTACCAGATTCTGTCGGAAGACGTGGGGAACCCGCAGATGGACGTGCTGCTGGTGGCGGTGAAGAAAGACAAGATTCTCAACTACACCAACGTGCTTTCGATGGCGGGGAAAACTCCGGCGATCGTGGACATTGACGCGCTGGCCCTGCAGAACTGCTACGAGTACAACTACGAGCCCGCGCCGGGACAGGTGGTGGCGTTGCTCAACCTGGGCGCCAGCGTGATGAACATCAACATTGTGAAGGGGACGACGCCGCTGTTCCCGCGCGACGTCAGCGTGGGCGGGCACCAGTACACCGACTCGCTGCAAAAGGAACTGGATTTGAGCTTTGAGGATGCGGAGTCGCTGAAGCTGGGCAACAAGGTCGGCACGGTGAGCGAAGACGCAAAGACCCCGATCCTGCAACAGGTGACCGAGATCATCGTGCTGGAAATCCAGAAGACGTTCGATTTCTTCCGGGCCAGCGCGGCCGGAGAGCACATTGAAAAGATTTACCTGGCGGGGGGATCGTCGCAGGTTCCCGGGTTGATTGAAGCGCTGCGCCAGGAGTTCTCGCTGCCGGTGGAGATCTTCAATCCCTTCCAGAGGATTGCGCCTCCGACGGACGGGGCGGGAGCGGAACTGATCGAGAAAAACGCCGGCCAACTGGCCGTGGCGGTAGGTTTGGCGTTAAGGAGTTTTGAAAACCTATGATCCGAATCAATCTGCTGGGAGCACCGAAACCGAAGAACAAACGGAGCGCACTGCCCACCGTCACGCTGGAGATGGGAGAACCGAGTTCTCCGAAGATCAAGATCCTGCTGGTGCTGGTGCTGGCGGGAGCGGTGAATGCCGGGTACTGGATGCGGCTCGACAAACAGAAGAAAGACATCGCGGCGAAGACGCAAACCGCCGAGGAGACGAACCGGAAACTGGCGGACGTGAAGCAGAAGTACCTGGAGCGGCAGCGGCAGGCGAACAACTATAAGCGGCGGGTGGACGTGATCGACCAGTTGCGGGCCAACCAGGCCGGACCGGTGAACCTGCTCAACACGATCGGCGACACCATCAACAGCACGGAAGCGGTGTGGCTGAGCACGATGAAGGACGAGGGCGCGTCGGTGGATATCGAAGGCATGGCGTTAAGCACCGATGCGGTTGCCTCGCTGATCGAGAACCTGCAGAAGACGGGGTATTTCCGCAACATCGAGATCAAGGAAACCTATCAGGACGAAACCTACAAAGAGATGCAGGCGTTTCAGTTTACCTTGACCTGCGAGAAAGGCAAGTCCTAGGACGGAATTATGGAGAACTTCAGCGAACTACCGAATCTGAAGCAATGGGGAGCCCTGCTGCTGGGGGGAGCGCTGGTGACGGTCGGGCTGTACTTCACGCTGTTCAGGTCGCAGCGCGACGGCAACGCGGAGGCCCAGCAGACACTGGACAGCAAGCTGCGGGAGAACGCCGAACTGCAGGCCTACCAACCCAAGCTGAAGGACATGGACCGCCAGCTGGCGAACCTGAAGCAGCAGCTGGAAATTGAACGAAGGATCGTTCCGGACGAGAAGGAAGTCGACGGGTTCATAAAGACCATCGATGCGGAAGCGCTGAAGGCGGGCGTGGAAATCCGGCGCTACACCGCGAAACCGACTTCCACCAAAGAGTTCTACAGCGAACTGCCCTTCGAGATGGAATTGGACGGCCCGTACTACTCGGTGCTGAACTTTTTTGACCGGGTGGGCAAACTGGAGCGGATTGTCAACGTTTCCGGGGTGCTGATGGCAAGCACCCACAAGCCGACCGACGCGAAGGTGAAACATACGTACCAGTACGCGCCCAATGAAAGCATTGTGGTGACCTGCAGCGCGACCACATTCTTCAGTCATGACCTGGAGCCGCCCAGCACCGCGCCCGGGACAGTGAAGGGAGCCCTATGAAGCTGACCACGGCAATCCTGGCAACCGGCCTGGCCCTGGGGACCGCCTGGGGGCAGAACCCGAGCATCATCGAGAGCACCAAGGCAAAACTCAACACGGTACAACAGCAGCAGGCCGCAGCCTCGGATGCGGCGCTGTCGGGGACGCCGAAACCAGCGGCCGCGCCGGCCAGCAACCACGCTTCTGCACCGGCTTCCAAGCCTGCGGCGGCGACATCTTCCGCGAAACCGGCGGTGCACACTCCGGCCACGGGGCCGCAGAATGCGGGCACCAAGCTGCCGGCCGTCACCGTAGTTCCGGCGGCGAACCAGGAGCAGAAGAACGGCCATGGCAAGCCGCAGGCCAGTGCCAAGGCGGCAACAGCTCCGGCCCAGCCTGCGAGCGCTGCCGCCAAACCGGAGCAGGCCAAACCGGAGGAGGCGAAACCGGAAGTCGCGGTGGAAGACCAAAAGACTTCGACGGACAAGAAGGACGAACCCAAGAGCCTGAGCATGGGCTCGCGGCGAGATCCGTTCATCAGCCCGGTGGTGAGTCATATTGCGGGTGGTTCCGGCTGCAGCACCGGAAAGCGGTGTCTGGCGGTGGATCAGATTGCGCTAACTGGGGTTGTCAAAGCTGACACGGGAATGATCGCGGTGGTGGTGAATGCCATGAACAAGGCTTATTTCCTCCGGGAAAACGATCCGGTGTTCAACGGATATGTGGTGAAGATCACCGGGGACTCGATCATTTTCAAGGAAACCATCGAGGACAAGCTGGGCAAACCGTTTACCCGGGAAGTTACCAAGAAGATTTCAACCCCGGCGGTATAACCGCGGGGTAAAAGCGGACCAGCAAGGCTGGTCCGTAAGCAACGAATTCGACAGGGAGTACAAGGCGCGCCAAGCGCGAGCCCGTGAGGAGAAGGGAAATGCGAAAGCAACTGCTGGGGATAACGCTACTGCTGCTGGTTCCGGTCCTGGCCGCGACCGCGGAGACGCCGAGCACGAGCACCGGCGCAAGCAACCACGCCACGCTGCAGAAGGTGGAAGTACTGCAGGCGGGGGACGGAATCCGGGTGGAAGTTTCTGCCCACGGGGCCGTGACTCCCACGCTGACCACACTGGACTCGCCATCGCGCGTGTTGATGAGCCTGCCCAACACCGTGGCGGGAACCCCGCAGAATCACATTGCGGTGGGACGCGACGGGATCAAGGGGGTCCGCATCGGCATGGACGGGCGCACGCCGCCCACGACCAGCGTGGTGATCGACCTGCTGAAGCCGTGCCGGTATGAATTTGCGCCGGCCGGCGACAAGCTGGTGGTGACACTGCATCCCACGGCAACCACGGCCAAGAATTCGCAGCCGGTTCCGGCCAGCGCGCCGGTGGCGGCGGCCCAGGCGGCAATGCCGGCGCAGCCGGCGGGTACCGCGGCAGTGGAAGGGAAGCAGCCGGCCGCAGGCAGTACCTCGGCCAGCGAGTTCGTGATGGTGGAACCGTCGTACCAGAAAACGGCGGCCGAAGCGAAGCCTGCCGAGGCCAACCTGCAGGCACGGGCCACGGACGCGGCGGCGAAATTCGTGGAAAAGCCGGAAGGCAATCTGTTGCCGGTGGCAAGCGCCTCCATGCAGGCGCAGAGCGGGGAAGCCACCGCCAACACGACCATAACGCCGGCGGTGAATCTGGCGGCGGAACAGAAAGCGCAATCGGCGCAACTGCCGGCGAACAGCGAACCGAAATACACCGGCGAGCCGATTTCGGTCAACCTGAAAGACGTGGACTTGAAGGATTTCTTCCGCCTGATTCACGAAATCAGCGGCCTGAACGTGGTGCTGGATCCGAACGTCAAGGGTACCCTGACCATCGTGCTGGATGATGTGCCGTGGGACCAGGCACTGGACATCGTGCTGAAGAACAACGATCTGTCGCGGCAACTGGATGGCAATGTTTTGCGGATTGCCACCATCGACACCATGCGTCACGAAGCGGAAGCGCATCGCGCGGAGCGTGAAGCGGAAGCGTTGGCGGTCGACAAGGTCACCTTCACCCGCTTCATGAGCTACGCCCATGCCAAAGACCTGGTGATGACGGTGAAAAAGTTCGTCACGCAGCGCGGGGACGTCATCGCCGATGAACGCACCAATGCCATCATTGTGACCGATGTGCCCGCCGTGGTGCCCAATATCGACCGGCTTCTGACCCAACTGGACCGTAAGACCCAGCAGGTGGAAATCGAAGCCCGAGTGGTGGCAGCCACGCGGAGCTTTGCGCGAGATATCGGCACCGAGCTTGGATTTGCCTTTGGAAACAGCGGGTCGTCGGTGGGAGGCAACCCCTCGGTTGGGGTAACGCCGACTTCCACCTTTGGATTTATTCCTTATTACCCGATTATCGGAACTTCCGCGCCCAGCACCACCACGGGAGCGCAGATTCCGCTGTTCACCAACCTGGGTGTGGCCTCACCCACCAGCGGTATTGACTTTCTCACCAAGAGCGCGCACGTTCGCCTGGATGCAATGCTGACCATGGCGGAGTCTCGCGGTCTGGTGAAGATTCTGTCCAGGCCGCGGGTGGTGACGCAAAACAATATTCAGGCACTGGTCAAGCAGGGGGTGCGCGTGCCCATCGTCACCCAGGCGCAGTTGGGCGGACCTCCGACGGTGACTTACGTGGACGCATTCCTGCGGTTGACGGTGATTCCGCAGATCACTTCGGAAGGGACCATCTTCCTGAATGTCGACGTGGAAAACACCACACCGGACTTCGGCGAGTCGATCCAGGGCAACCCGACGTTGATCACGCAGCAGGCGACAACGCAGGTTCTGGTCACCGACGGGGGAACGGTGGTGATCGGCGGCGTGATTCAGACCAACAACTCGGTCACCGTGAGCCAGGTGCCGCTGCTGGGCAACATTCCGTGGCTGGGCAACCTGTTCAAGCACAGCACGGTGAGCACGCAGAACCAGGAGCTGATTTTCTTCATCACTCCGCGCATTATTCAGACCTAGTAGACTGGTAAAAACGCGAATCAGCCGCCGGCGCCAGTAAGCGCCGGCGGTTTTATTTTTGGGGTGCGAGTGAATCTTATCGAGGGCCACCCGCCCTCGGTGCGCTGCACCACCCCATTGTAATCCGTGGTCAGGTGCGGAGTTCCCAACTTGTCGGCGCGATTGAAATACGCTTCGCCGTTGCGTAGGTAAGAATTCCGCCCGTCATTCCCGGCTGACCATTTCGGGAGGAAATAATTGGGGTCAGTCCCGTCTGTCCCCGCATTTGTCCTCATTGGTTTTCTCCTCGCCTCCATGAAATGAGCTTTCTCTTGTACCTCCTGGTTCGGAAACCCACCAAGCCGCCCAGACTTCGGGCGGCTCGGTGATGGTTGCGATTCGTTTTACGGCACCCACAGGAAGCCGTGATACACAAAGTTCGGGTCTTCGTAGTATCCGGCGATCGCGCCCGCCGGGTTGCTGCCGTTGGCGAAGGTGCCGCCTAGTCCCGCCCCCGGAGCGTCTAACTTCGTGATCTTGCCGTCGGGGTGGCGCAGAAAGCCGTAGATCCCCCCGTTCAGGTAGTAGAATCCCGCGATCGCGTGTTCCGAATCGATGGTGTCACTGTAGGTGTCGCCAACGCCCTTACCCTTAACATGGAACTTCGTGATGGTTCCGTCGGGAGCGCGCAGGAAGCTATGCACGAGGCCGTGCGCGTCTATGTAAATTCCCGAAATGTATCCCGCCGCGTTGATGCCGCCATAAACGCTGGTGCCCTGGCCGGCTTTCTTGCCCGCGCCCTCAACATCGAACTTCGTGAACTTGCCTGTGGGAGAGCGCAGGAAGCCGTGCCCCACACCGCCCGAGTCCACGTACCCTCCCGTGATCCAGCCTTTCGGGTTGATGCCTTCGGGCCATTCGGGGTTGGTGCCCTGGCCACTGCCTTTGCCCGCGCCCGGAACATTGATCTTGGTGAGCTTGCCTGTGGGAGAGCGCAGGAAGTCGTGCGTGACGTTGCTCGCGTCTACGTAGTATCCGAAGATCGTCCCCGCCGGGTTGATGTTCAAAGCTGACGTGCCTTGGTGGTAGCCAGTGCCCGCGCCCTTAACATCGATCGGCGTGACGGTGCCGTCTTTGGGGTCGCGCAGGAAGCCGTGCATGACGTTGCTGGAGTCATAGTACCCTCCCGAGATCCAGCCTTTCGGGTTGATGGCATCGCCATAGGTACCCTGGCCAGCGCCAGTGCCCGCGCCCGGGACGTCAAACGTCGTGAAGCTGCCGGGAGTACCCACGAAGCCGTGATGGACGTTGCTCGAGTCAATGTACGTTCCCGTGATCGTGCGTGCCGGGTTGACGTCGTAGGCCCACGTGCCCTGACCGGCGCCTGTGCCCGCACCCGGAACGTCGAAGGTGGTGAACTTGCCATCCTTGCTTGGCGGATTGTCCTGCGCGGCCAGCGAAACTGGGATGGCCAGCGCAACCAGTAAAGCGATTGCGAAAATGCACATCAGTTTTTCGGATTTCATTTCGATGTCTCCTTTCTATCTGATGGAAATGCATTTCTCGACAGATTGGATCATTCGTCTCAGGGGGTGGGCGTCTCAACTGGCGGGAACCGCTCTTCGGAGAGACGAGACGACTTGTCGCGTAAACTCCTAATCCTTCGGCTAATCATTTGCAATAGCCGTTATCACGGTTCGATGTGATGGGTTGGCCGGGGTGTACGTTCCTCACGGGCTGGCGCGATGTGGCGGATGAGCCTGCCCACCCCGGAAACCGCGAAAGATGCGGCAGCCCTCGTCCACCTGTCAGCCCCCCGCACGGGCGGGGACGTCCTCGCCACACGGGCTGGGGTAGCCGCTGCCGTTTGCTACACTCGATAGCAAATGGATCACAAAGGCCGATTGAAGAGGCTGCAGTCCGTTCTGGCGGGAGAGCGGCTCGATGCGCTGCTGATCACTGCGGGGCCGAATGTCCGGTATCTGTGCGGGTTTACGGGCAGCGCCGCGGCCCTGGTGGTCACGGAAGGCGGGAACCGGTTCTTTACCGACGGGCGTTATACCGAGCAGGCACGGGAAGAAGTGAAAGGGGCGAAAGTCACGGTCAGCAAGAACCCCGCCGTGATGGCTGCGGGTGAGTGGCTGGCGGCGAGAGCCGGGAAATCCGGGCGGAAAACAGTGGGTGTCGAAGGCGAAGATCTCCGAGTGGCGGAGCGATCGCGGCTGGCGAAGGTGCTGGGAACGAAGTTGCGGCTCAAGGAAGCGCGTCCGCTGGTGGAGCGGCTGAAGATGGTGAAGGATGAGGAAGAGATCGAGTGTTTGAGAGCTGCGGTCCATCTCGGCGCCAGCCTTTTTGACGATGCGCTGCGGGCGATCCGTCCGGGGACGAAAGAGACGGAGGTTGCGGCGGAGATAGAATATGCGGCGCGGAAGGGCGGCGCCGAGGGAATGTCGTTTGATACCATCATAGCTGCGGGAAAGCGTTCGGCGCTGCCGCATGGCCGCGCGTCGGCGGCAGCGATTCCGGAGCGGGGATTCGTAGTGTGCGACTTCGGTGTTATACTCGCGGGCTACTGTTCTGACATGACTCGTACCTTGTATGTGGGCCGTCCGACGAGCGGTGAAAGAGAGATGTACGAGGCGGTTCGGGAGGCGCAGCAAGCGGGGGTTGACGCGGTCAGGCCTGGAGTCAGGGTAGGCGAGGTCGACCGGGCTGCGCGCAATGTGTTAAAAAAGAAAGGGTTAGCCCGTTACTTTACCCACTCGACCGGGCATGGAGTGGGCCTGGAGATCCATGAAGCGCCGCGGGTGGCCGCCGGACAGGCTGAGATTCTGCAGCCGGGAATGGTGATCACAGTGGAACCCGGGGTTTATGTTGCGGGGCAGGGCGGAGTGCGGATCGAGGACATGGTCGTGGTCACGGAGCGGGGGCGTGAGGTGCTGACGCCAACCGGCAAGGAACTCATAGCGATTTGAACCCTAACCGTTTTGGACTGGGCGTGGAAAACACTTCCGGCATCTCCTGCGCCTCTCCAGGTTGGCGCCCGAGAGGCAGAAACGAGTCCCACCACACACGATGAATCAGAAAGAACTGAAAGAACTCATTGAATTCCTGATTGAAAAAGACATCGCCGAATTTGAACTGGAACGCGGCGACGTGAAGGTGCGCATCAAGCGAGCGGCGGAGCCAGTGGTGATGGCTGCGCCGGTTACCGCGCCACACTTTGTGACCCATGCAGCGCCGCCGGCCCTGGAACTAGCCGCGACGCCGGTGAGGGCGATCTCAGACGATGCAGCGGAAGAAGCGGTTTTGGCCGCTGACCAGAACCTGCACGTGGTGCGGTCGCCGATTGTGGGGACGTTCTACGAGTCGCCGTCGCCGGGGTCGCCGCCATTCGTCAAGGCAGGAGACCAGGTGGAAGTTGGGCAGATCCTGTGCATTGTGGAAGCGATGAAGCTGATGAACGAGATCGAGGCCGATGCGGCGGGGGAAATCGTAAAGAAGCTGGTGGGGAACGGGCAGCCGATCGAGTATGGGCAGGAACTGTTCCTGATCCGGGCGAAGGGGTGAGTTTTAAAGATTGATTTCGGGGCGCGCATGGCGTGGTGGCGCAGTTTAGCAAGGAAGCGAGCAAGACGCGCGATGATTGTGTCGCAAAGAACGCGACACGTCGCGCGGCTCGCCCAGATCCTTCGCCGCGCAAAGAACGCTTGCTCAGGATGACAATCCCCACACGAAACTTGAATGTTTAACAAGATCCTGGTTGCCAATCGCGGGGAGATTGCCCTGCGAGTCATATGCGCGTGCAAAGAGCTGGGGATCCGCACGGTCGCGATTTACAGCGAAGCGGACCGCAACTCGCTGCATGTGCGATTTGCCGATGAAGCGATCTGCATCGGCCCACCCCCGATTGCGCAGAGCTACCTGAATATTCCGGCGGTGATCAGCGCGGCGGAAATCTCCAATGCGGACGCGATCCATCCCGGGTATGGGTTGTTGTCGGAAAACGCGAATTTCGCGGAAGTGACGGAAACCAGCAATATCACGTTCATCGGGCCGCCGCCGGAAGTGATGCGGCTGATGGGCGAAAAGGAGAAAGCCCGCGCCGCCATGAAGAAGGCGGGCGTGCCGATTCTGCCGGGTTCGGACGGGATTGTTGCCAGCGTGGATGAGGCGATCGAATGGGCGAAGCAGATCGGGTTTCCGGTGATTGTGAAAGCCGCGGCCGGGGGCGGGGGACGCGGCATGCGCATTGTGCGCAGCGAGCAGGAACTGCCGACGCTATTTAAGACTGCGCAGTCGGAAGCGGCGGGTGCGTTCGGCAACGGCGATCTCTACATGGAGAAATATGTGGAGCGGCCCCGGCACATCGAATTCCAGATTCTGGCCGATCAGTACGGGAATGTGGTCAGCCTGGGCGAACGGGAGTGCAGTATTCAACGGCGGCACCAGAAGTTGCTGGAGGAGTCACCTTCGACCCAAGTTACTCCGGAACTGCGGGAGCAGATCGGGAAAGTCATCGTCAAATCACTTTCCGACATTGGATATGTGAACGCGGGCACGATCGAGTTCCTGATGGATGAAGACCGGAGACTGTACTTCATCGAGATGAACACGAGGATACAGGTGGAGCATCCGGTGACCGAGATGGTGACCGATGTAGACCTGGTCAAGAGCCAGATTCTGCTGGCTTGCGGCGAGCGGATGGAAACCGTGCTGCACGGCCCGATCGTGCACCGGGGGCACGCGATGGAATGCCGGATCAACGCCGAACATCCGGAGAAGTTCACGCCTTCAGCGGGAAAGATCACGGCGTTTCATCCGCCGGGAGGAACCGGGGTGCGCATCGATACCGCGGCGTATGCGGAAGGAGTGATTCCTCCGTATTATGATTCGCTGATTGCGAAATTGATTGTGCGCGGAAAGGATAGAGACGAAACGGTGGCGCGGATGGCGCGGGCGCTGGAGATGTTCATTGTGGAGGGAATCTTTACCACGATTCCGCTGCACCGGAGAATTCTGGCGGACCCGGATTTTCGCGCGGGGAAGATCGATACGACGTTCATTGAGCGATTCTTGACGAAGGGTGGGAAGATGGGGGCGAGGATCTAGCAAGAATTTCAACCGCCGAGAACGCCAAGGACGCCGAGAAATCTAGAACTCATGAGCCGTCTGCCGAAGCTTTATGCGATTCTCGACCGGTCTTGTTTTCTGGACAGCGAAGACTTATATGAGGCGGACGAGGATCTAGCAAGAAACTTTCAACCGCCGAGAACGCCAAGGACGCCGAGAAATCTAGAACTCATGAGCCGTTTGTCGAAGCTTTATGCGATTCTCGACCGGTCTTGTTTTCTGGACAGCGAAGACTTATATGAGGCGGACGAGGATCTAGCAAAAAACTTCAACCGCCGAGAACGCCAAGGACGCCGAGAAATCTAGAACTCATGAGCCGTCTGCCGAAGCTTTATGCGATTCTCGACCGGTCTTGTTTTTTGGACAGCGAAGCCTTATATGCGGCGGCGCGAGAGCTTGCGGGCGGGGGCGTTACGCTGTTGCAGTATCGCAACAAGAGCGGAAATGCGCGGGAGATGCTGGAGGACGCAAACGAACTGAAACGACGGTTGGGAAGTTCGGTCCAACTAATAATGAATGACCGGGCGGATCTGGCGCTGGCAGCGGGTTTCGATGGAGTGCACGTGGGGCAGGATGATCTTTCGCCGGAGGGAGCGCGGAGGGTGATTGGGCCCAAACTCTGGGTGGGAGTTTCCACGCACAATCCGGAACAGGTGCGCGAGGCCGATCAAAGTTCCGCCGACTACATTGCCATTGGTCCGGTGTTTTCGACCGCGAGCAAAGCGAATCCTGATCCGGTGATTGGGCCGGAGGGAGTGCGGCGGGCGAGACAGTTGACGGGGAAGCCGCTGGTGGCCATCGGCGGGATCACGCGGGCGAATTGCCGGTCGGTGATGGAGGCTGGGGCGGACTCGGTGGCGGTGATATCGGATCTGGTAACCGATCCCAGAAAATCAGCAGAGGAGTTCTTGCGCATCTTAGGATAAAGTAGCTTCGCTGTCCTTGGCGGTTCCCTGGGCGTGCGGGACGCGCCCGACAGCCAGCAGGATGCCGGCGCTACAAAATCAGAGTGAGTACTGACATCAAACCTCCGAACGCGACGACCGACTGGGACGTTCACACCCATCAAGACAAGGAACTCGTCAAAGGACTCGGGCTGACCAGCGCCACGATGCTGGTGATGGGATCGATGATCGGGTCGGGGATCTTCATCGTTTCCGCCGAGATTGCCAGAGAAGTGAATTCGCCCGCGTTGCTGATTGGGGCGTGGATGGTGACGGGCTTCATGACCATCGTGGGCGCGCTTTGCTATGGCGAGTTGGCGGCGATGATGCCCCGGGCGGGCGGACAATATGTTTTTCTGCGGGAAGCGCTGGGGCCGCTATGGGGATTTCTGTATGGCTGGACGTTCTTCATGGTCATTCAGACGGGGACGATTGCCGCGGTGGGCGTGGCGTTCGGCAAGTTTCTCGGCGTCTTCTTTCCCTCGGTTTCTTCCTCAAACTGGGTTGTGCATTTCTGGAAAGTGCCTGCGATCCACATCGGGCCGATGGTGCTGGGCAATATGGATGTCGGCCTGAATACCCAGAATCTGGTGGCGATTCTGATCGTGATAGCGCTCTCGGTGATCAACATCTTTGGCATCAAGACCGGGGCGCTGATCCAGAATGTTTTCACTACGGCCAAGGTTGCCGCCCTTCTCGGGTTGGTGCTGCTTGGCGTTTTCGTGGGACGCAACGCGCCAGCTCTGGCGGCAAACTTTCAGGGAAACTTCTGGAGGAACGCTGGACTCGGATCTCTGCACGACATCGGCGGCGGCGCGCTGGTTGGCACATTGACAGTGCTCGCGGTGGCGCAGGTCGGTTCGCTGTTCTCAGCGGACGCCTGGAACAATGTGACGTTTACGGCAGGCGAGGTCAAGAACCCCAGCCGGAACCTGCCGCTATCGCTGGCGCTGGGGACGGGCGTCGTGATTGCACTCTACATCGGATGCAATCTGATTTACCTGAATGTGCTGCCACTGGATGGCGCGCGCACGGGGGCAACGATTTTCGAGCGCGGCATCAAGTATGCCACGGAGGACCGGGTAGCTACGGCGGTGCTGAGCCAGATGTTTGGCAGCCTGGGCGGGTTCCTGATGGCGGTGGCGATCATGTTGTCCGCCTTCGGGTGCAACAACGGGTTGATCTTGTCAGGCGCGCGGGTGTATTACGCCATGGCCAAGGACGGCCTGTTCTTCCGCAGCGTGGCCAGGTTGCATCCAAAGCACAAGACACCGGCGGTGTCGCTGATGGTGCAGATGGTCTGGACTTGCGTACTGTGCGTTTCGGGAAGCTACGGCCAACTGCTCGACTACATTGTGTTCGCGGTGCTGGTGTTCTACATTCTGACAATTCTGGGCCTTTTCGTGCTGCGCCGCACGCACCCGAATGCCGAACGGCCTTACCGAGCGGTTGGCTACCCCGTGCTGCCCGCGATTTATATTGTGATGGCTTTGTTTATCGATGTCGTACTATTGCGCTACAAGCCGCAGTACACGTGGCCGGGGCTTGGCATTGTGTTAGTGGGAATTCCAGTGTATTTTGCCTGGTCACGGTACTCGCGTGGCCAGATGCGGTCAGCTTAACCAAGGTAAGGAGAAACCAATCGGATGGCGAACCTGCTGGCAACCAAGCCGCTGAACCTGCTGATGGAAGAATCCCGCGAGACGGGCGAGCACAGTCTGAAGCGAACGCTCGGCGTTTTCCAGTTAACGGCACTGGGCGTGGGCGCGATTATCGGCGCGGGGATTTTTGTCATGGTGGGGCTGGGGGCGCAGTATGCGGGACCCGGACTGACGTTATCGTTCGTTCTATCCGGGCTGGGATGCGCATTTGCCGGCCTGTGTTACGCCGAGTTCGCCGCCATGATTCCGCTGGCGGGCAGCGCTTACACGTATGCTTATGCCACTTTAGGCGAGTTGCTGGCGTGGATCATCGGGTGGGACCTGACCCTGGAATACGCGATGGGCGCGAGCACGGTGTCGTCGGGGTGGTCGAACCATTTCATCGAACTGCTGAGAATCTTTCATGTCCAGATGCCACTCTGGCTGTCGTACGATCACTGGACGGCGCTGAAAACCGCGGAGAATGTGATTGCGCGGCAAATGGCGTTGGCCTCGGACTCTTCGTTGGTGCCGGGCACGCAAGCATTTCTTGACAAGGTATCAGGGATCATCAGCGCGCAGTCTCCGGAGTTGTTGCAGCGGGCGCACAATCTGCTGGGCGCGCCGCATCTGTTCGGAATGGAAATCGGATTCAATTTGCCGGCGTTCCTCATCGCTTTGATCATCACCGCAGTTCTGGTTGTAGGGATCAAGGAGAGCGCAGAGTTCAACACGGCAATCGTGGTGATTAAGGTGTCAGTGGTGCTGTTTGTGATCGCGCTAGGATCTCACTACATCAATCGCGCAAACTGGGGTATGGACTGGCACACGTATGCGCCGCATGGTCTGGGTGGGGTATGGCAGGGAGCAGCCTACATTTTCTTCGCCTACATTGGTTTCGACGCAGTTTCGACGACGGCGCAGGAAGCGAAGAATCCGCAACGAGACCTGCCCATTGGCATGATCGCCTCGCTGGGGATCTGCACCGTGTTATACATCGCGGTGGCTGGCGTGTTGACGGGGATGGTGCATTGGCAACAAATCAACATCGAGGCTCCGGTGGCGCGCGCCTTCCTGGACCGCGGTTTAACCACGGCGTCCGACGTTATTACGCTGGGCGCGCTGGCCGGCCTGACCAGTGTGATGCTGGTAATGCTGCTGGGCCAGACGCGGGTGCTGTATTCGATGGCGAACGACGGCCTTCTGCCAAAAACGTTTTTCGCTGACATCCATCCAAAATTCCGCACGCCCTGGAAGAACACGATTCTGGTGGGCCTGCTGGCGGCGATCGTGGGAAGCATAACGCCAATTTCTGACCTGGGGAAGATGGTCAACATCGGTACGCTGCTGGCCTTCGTGATTGTCTCGATTTCGGTGATAGTCCTGCGATATACGAATCCCTCGCAACCGCGGCCATTTCGCACGCCGTGGGTGCCGCTGATCCCAATTCTTGGCGTGATCTCGAACGGGTACATGATGATCAACCTGGGCAAGTGGAATTGGATTCGGTTGATCGGATGGCTGGGGATTGGATTGGTAGTGTACTTCACCTATAGTCAGAAACACAGCCGGGTGCAGGCGTTGGAAGCGGGTAAGAGCGGCCGGAGTGGGGCGGACTGAAGATTTCTTTCGATGGAACTGGACGAACTGATCGAGGACGTAGCGGATGCGTTGGTGCACGTCGACGCGTCTCGCGTACCGTTCCGGGGGTTCCAATCCGGGGTTGGGCCGTATGGCGAGCCCCAACTGGTGAAACTCATCTCGACGTTTCTGAACGGGGTGCCTAAGTACCACGGTGCAGCCTGCACAAGGAGAACACCTGACCTTCTCATTCCGAACGAGTGGGCCGTCGAGTTCAAGATCGCGCGTCCGTTTGGTGACAATGCCAGGGAGAGAACTGGTCAGTGAATCTCCTGCATCCGTATGCCGGAAACGTGAGCACGATTGGAGACTGTTACAAGCTGTCGAGGATGCCAGGATCCGAACGAAAAGCGGTAGCTGTGATTGGCTATGAGCACGCCCCCCCCCACAGATTGACCTCGCGCCTCTTATTGAGTCGTTCGAAGTCATCGCTGAGCGGGTTGCGCGAATAAGGCTCTCGACCCGCGTAGAGCGTCGTCGAGCGGGGTTGGTGCATCCCGTTCATCAGTCCCTGAGGCTGTTCGCCTGGGAAGTATTGTCGGTGCCGGCATGACGCCCCAGCGGGGCACGAGCGGGCGCCGAGTTCGCTTCGACTAGGTGGGCGAGGGCGCCCGCCCCACACATCTGCTACTGTATCAGCGTGCCGTTGCCGTTCGGTTCTTCTTCGGGTGGGATGACTACCGCGGCGGCTACGCGGTCTCCCGGCTCCAACTGCAATAGGCGAACGCCTTGGGCGGCGCGGCCAGACTCGCGGATGGTGCCGCTATCCATGCGGATGATTTTGCCGTACTGGCTGATCAGCATGAGTTCGGATTCTTCCGTGACCTGCGCGATGCCGACGACTTTGCCGTTGCGTTCGGTGGTCTTGACGTTGATGACGCCCTTGCCGCCGCGGTTGGTCAGACGATACTCGTCCGCGGGAGTGCGCTTGCCGTAGCCGTTCTCGGTGACCGAAAGAATCAGAGAGCCTTTTTCAGGGATGAGATCCTCGCCGGCATCGTCGGCTTTCTTCTGTTTAGCGGCCTCTGCTGCCACGTCCGGCTTGGTGGTGGTTGCCATGCCGACGATGTAGTCCTTGGCCTCGAGATTCATGCCGCGGACGCCGAAGGCGGGCCGGCCCATGGGACGCACAGCCTCTTCATCGAAGCGGATGGCCTGGCCGTCGTGCGAAGCCAGAAACACGATCTGGTTGCCGTCGGTCAGGGTGACGCCGACCAGTTCGTCGTCTTTCTCAATGCCGATGGCAATGATGCCGCGCGACATGACGTGGGAAAAATCTTTCAATTCGGTCTTTTTCACGGTGCCGTTGCGGGTGGCAAAAAAGATGTACTTGCCTTCTTCTTCGAGGTCGCGCACCACCAGCAGGGTGCGCACGGTTTCTCCGGGTTGCAGGGCGACCAGGTTGCCCACGTGCTTGCCTTTGCCGGCGGCGGCCACGTCGGGAGTTTCATAGACTTTCAGCCAGAACACGCGGCCGGTGTTGGTGAAAATGAGGATGTAGGCGTGGGTGGAGGCGATGAACAGATGCTCGACGAAATCCTCGTCGCGGGTCTTCATGCCGGTGCGACCGGTGCCTCCGCGGCGCTGCATGCGGTAAGTGGAGATCGGGGTGCGCTTGAGATATCCGCCGTGGCTTACGGTGACGGCGACCTGCTCGTCGGCGATGAGGTCTTCGAGCTTGATCTCGGCGGCCTCGTCTTCGATCACGGTGCGGCGCTCGTCGCCGTAGAGCTTCTTGATTTCTTCGAGTTCCTTGATGATGACGCCGCGCAGTTTTTTCTCGGAGCCGAGAATGGATTCGAACTCGGCGATGTTGTCGCGGGTAACCCCTAGTTCCTTCGAGATTTCGTCGATCGAAAGCCGGGTCAGGCGGTGCAATTGCAGTTCGAGAATGGCGTCGGCCTGGATGGTGGTGAATGGCTTTTCGGGATTGAGCCTGGGCGCGCGACCGGTGGTGTTGATGTCAATCTTCTTCCCGGCAAAATAAGTTACCAGGTTATCGCGGGCGTCGGCGCGGTTGGCGCTGGCGCGGATGATGGTGATTACGTTGTCGAGGTGATCGAGCGCGGTGAGGTAGCCTTCGAGGATGTGCTCGCGATCTTTTGCTTTTTGCAGGAGGAATGCGGTCCGGCGGCGGACGACGTCGACACGATGATCGATGAAATGCTGGATGGCCTGGATCAGGCCCATTTCCTTGGGCTGCCCATTCACCACGGCGAGGAAGATCATGCTGAAACCTTCCTGCATCGAGGTGTGCTTGAAGAGCTGGTTGAGCACGAGCTGCGGCTCGCCGCCGCGTTTGAGTTCGACGACGATGCGCATACCGTCGCGGTCGCTCTCGTCGCGAATGTCAGAAACGTCGTCCACGATTTTGTCGTTGACGAGCTGGGCGATGCGCTCGACCAGCCGAGCCTTGTTCACCTGATAGGGAATTTCGGTAACGACAATCGCCTGGCGCTCTTTGCTGATGTTCTCGATGGCGGCGCGGGCGCGCATCATGAAACGGCCGCGGCCGTTGGTGTAGGCTTCCAGGATTCCGGACTTGCCGTGAATGATGCCGGCGGTGGGGAAGTCGGGGCCCTTGACGATTTTCAGAATCTCGGGCAGCGGGGTGTGGGGATTGTTTACCAAGGTGATGGTGGCGTCGACGATCTCAGTAAGATTGTGCGGGGGAATGTTGGTGGCCATGCCGACGGCGATTCCGTTGGAGCCGTTGATCAGCAGATTGGGAATGCGGGTGGGCAGGACTGTGGGCTCGCTGGTCTGCTCGTCGAAGTTGGGCACGAAGTCGACCGCATCTTTGTCGATATCGGCCAGCATTTCTTCGGCGATGCGGGTCATGCGGCACTCGGTGTACCGATAGGCCGCAGGGGGATCGCCGTCCACCGAACCGAAATTCCCCTGGCCGTCGATCAGGGGATAACGCAGGCTCCAGGGCTGGGCCAGCCGCACCAAGGCGTCGTACACGGCGCTGTCGCCATGCGGGTGATACTTCTTCAATAACTCTCCGACTACGCCGGCGCACTTGCTGTGCTTACGGTTATGCAGCAAATTCATGTCGTACATGGCGTACAAGATGCGGCGGTGCACGGGCTTCAATCCGTCGCGCACGTCGGGCAGGGCGCGGCCGATGATCACCGACATGGAATAGTCGAGATACGACCGCCGCATCTCCTCTTCTATGTTGACGGGCTGAATGTTGGCGGCGCCGGGAATGCCGGTGCCATCTCCGCCGCCGGACGGAGGAGTTAAGGGCAGTTCAGGATTCTGGTCGTCAGGCATAAGAAGCTCCTGGCTCCTAGCGTTTAGCTGTTAGTTTCCGCGCTCAGCTTGAGTGTAAATAATTGCATTTAAAGGATGTTAGCTGTTGTTTCGGATAGAAAAATTATAACACGGAACGGTGGGTTTGGGGGAGGGTTCTGGGGTGGGCTAGTGGCGAAAGCAGCACCCTCGCCTGGGTCCCGATGCCCGGTTTTGGGAGCGCGCCCGGGGCGGGCGCCAACTCAGGCGAATGTGCCCGCCCCCGGTGCTTTGATTTACTGAACCATAGCAATTGCTTGCGAATATCCGGCATGGTAACCGGCGCGGAACAAATTGCGGTCGGATTCTTGGTTCCAGCGGGCGATGGCCAGATAGGGACGACGGCCAGCCTCGGCATCCAGGCGACCGAAAAAGAGACCGTCGCGATAGGCGGCGTCCATTGAGTGGTTGACGGCAAAGCGGGAGGCATGGCCGGTGGCAGAAACCGTTTTCACAATCGGCCACACGCTTGCCATGGTCAGCGCGGCGGTCAATACAAGTACAGCTGCGTTATTCATCGGGCACTCCTATAGGTCGCCGGGAAAGTCATTGTCTTCGAACGGCGATAGCCCATTAGAAACGCGCGCTGCACGTGACGTCGTAATCAGCTTGTAATGATTGGGTAAAGAATCATGCAGGGGCAAGGCGCAGGGTTTATCCGGAGGGCCGGCTTTCGAGCCGGGGCCCCAGAGGAATTGGGGTAGTTGAAACAGTCGCGCAGAAGCCCGAGGGATTGAGCGATGAGGGCCGGATGACAACTTCATTCGGGACGGACAACGGCAGGGAACTAACGAGGCTTTTTCTGGCTGGGAGCCTAGTTGGCCTCAGCCTTCGAAGGGAGGCGGAAGTCGATTCCACGGTCTTCGTTTTGCTTGGAGGTTGCCGTCAGATCCAGATCAGCCAGAGCGATCTTGTGCCGGTGCCCCTCGGTCAGGTCGAACAGCGAGTCACCGACGATGGCGTAGTTGGCAACTTCAAGCTGATGGCCGTCCTTGAAAATCAAAACGGTCTGAGGCTGGTCGGAAGCAGGAGCGGGCTCGGGAGCCGGCGCCTCGCTTGGCCGGTCACTGCCGGCGTAGTTGGTTGGCTCGGGTGGCCGATACGCAGGCGTTCCGGGGCCGCGACGATCAAAAATGGTTGGACCACCGTTGTACTGGTCCTCGGCGGGAGGTTCGGCATCGGCGCTGTCATCGTAGCCATAGTACGGAACCGGGTAGGCGTAATAACCGCCCCAAAGGGGGTGAGAATGGCCGTGAGGATGATGGCCATTGATGGTGCCGCGGTTTGTGCCGAACAAACTCGCGCCACTCGTGACAGAACCGTGATTGGGAGTGTAGCCATGCGGTCCCAGCGAGGTGACACTCGGAGCCGTACCGTGGATGCTTCCACTTTGGCCACCAAAGCCCGGGGAAGTAACCGAGGGAGGTGTGCCGTTGACCTGCGCACGGGCAGCGGAGAGCAGGAAAGCCGCCGCCACCACCACCCCAAAAGCCGCTACTGAAGCCTGATTCAGGCGTTTCATCCGCCCATCATACTCCGAATTCCTGGCCATGGCGCCCCCAAGATACAGCAACCCTTATTACTTAGAACCTCTGAAAGCCAGCAAAGTTGCGCAGAAAGTTGTGGGACTGGGAGGCTCGGTCAGGCGCGCAGGTGGGGTGTTGCTAAGTGGTTGGAAAGGCTGCGCTTCGTGGGTTCGGGGAATCGCCCTGGAGCCCGACTTAAGGAAGGGTGCCGATGGCCGGCGATGCGGCGCAATCCAAGTGCAGGCAATCCTGGTTGCGAATGCTATGGCCGGATAGCGGAAGCTGACCGGTCTTCCGCACGTTCATCCCGGAATGTCCTTGACCACCGGGTTTAGAATGGTGGTGTTCGGCGGGCGGATCTTCGCCGAAGGCTTGCCGGAGGACTCCCATGAGCAAGACAGTCTTCACAGTCACGTTGATCGCAATGCTTGGCCTATTCGCGGCCGCGCAGGACAGCAGAACCCTGCCGCCTGTTACCATGCGGGAGAACACTCAGGCTGTTCTTGCCCAGCCGGGCACAGAAGCGGTGAAAAACAAAGGCTCGTACTACCCGCCATTTTGCCCGCCTAAGACCTGCCTGTACTATGCGGGCGACTTCGAGACCAGCTACTCGGACGCTGACGGCGTGTTCGATACGGACTACGTCACGGACAGAGGCCAACTCGAAGGGCAAGCGTGGGTAGGCGTGAAGCCGGATCGGGACGTCACTGTGACCGGAGCTACGTTTGTTGAGTGGATCGGCGGCTTCACAGTCATAAACCCGAGTCCGTTTGTCGTTCAAGTCGGCATCAAGCCTGGGCAGGCCGGCAAGACAGTCTGCAGTACCAGCGGCAATGGAACGCTCAAGGTATACCAGGAATTTGGTGGTTTTGGTGAGGACTATTCTTTCACGATCGAGAAGCTCTCGAAGCCGTGCAAATTGAAGAAGGGCAGGGTGTACTACGTGAACTTGCTGCCGATCAGCGACGACGGCTTCGGGTACGTCATGGATGTGCCGCCCCAGTCGCCTTCGAATCACCACGGGTGGAAGAACGATCTCAACGATTGCTACTTCAACGGCGCATATTTTGGAGTGAACTACGCCAACTGCAACGGCCAGGACGTTTGCGGATCGGGTTGCCAGGCATTCTCGATTGCTCTTACCGGCAAGGAAACGAAGTAACGGGATCGCGAGACCTTGCGCGATTCGTTCTTGCTGCGGTCGGCTCGCCCAAGGATCGGCTGGGGCGCTTGGGGAAGCAGCAACGCGCTGATGGGACACTACTGACGCTGTCAGCGACTTCTATGAGCCAGTTCTCGCCGCTGTGAGGAAACACCGAGCCTTTCTACCGCCGCGCGTAATTCCGTCAATTCAGCGCCAGGTTCCGTTGGCAGGGCATCCCACGATCCTAGAGTGCCGACAGCGAATGCTACGAGATAAAAAGGGGAGCGAGAGACCGCCCCCCCTTCTGTTCAGTTGTCCACTAGCTTAGTACTTAACAATCTCCTTGGTTTTGGTGATCTTCCATCCGTAGTTGCAACTTGGATCGGGATTCGAGATCCACTGCTTGCCTTGCCAATTGGGATTGGTGATCACCTTCTGGTGCTGGTCATACAGGTGGACGGTGAAGGTGAGCGCGGAGTTGTTGGGGAAATCGCTGCACTGGACAATGCCGTAGTCCTCGCTGACTGCACCGAATGCCCAATTCCAAATTTGCCCATCGGCAGGAGTTTTCGCCAAGGTTGTCTTTTTTCCCGTGGTCACATCCTTACTCACCACGTTCCAGGTCGGGCAGTACTTCTTCCCCGGCTTACAGGTAGGGGCAATCGTGCCTTGGATGGTGTCTCCCACGCTGACATCGACCGGCGTGCTGTACCAGGTAGTTCCCTGCATGCAGCAGTTCCAGCTGGCGATCCGCCAGTAGGCTCCGCCTATATAGCCGCAGCCTTCCCCCCATTGCAGCACCGGCTGAAGAATACTGATTACATGGTTGCTGTCCTCAAAGCCGGGGAAGAAGTAGTCACACTGTCTGTCATTGCTGGCCGGCGCCGGCGGCACGATCCAAGTGGCGGCAA
The DNA here is from genome assembly GCA_963715675.1 of uncultured Acidobacteriota bacterium. Classification (GTDB taxonomy): domain Bacteria; phylum Acidobacteriota; class Terriglobia; order Terriglobales; family Acidobacteriaceae; genus DASVWZ01. The sequence goes on along the minus strand of OY970265.1, from coordinate 2,739,499 downwards.
TCTTGTAGTAGGACTCACTGGTAGTCGCCGATACGGACAGCAGCCAGCCGCTGATTGTGAGGGGATTTATCTCCCTCCGTTGTTTGGCATCGACAGGCACCAGTCGTCCGGTCGATGTGTAGTGCGGATAATCGCAAACCGGAGCGGCGTCGATTGCGCCGTCCGGATGCTCGACCCGTCCATCCGCCAAGAGGGTGTTCCCCTCCGCCACCATATGGACACAGGACGGATGGAAGTAGCCGAACGGAGTGATTCCGTACTCTTCCGGAACATTCGGCGGGCGGTTCATGAGTGCCGAAACGCCAGTGTCCACGGCTTGTCCGCTTAACCCCGCGGAACACAACAAGAGCATTCCTGCAACGGCCACGCAAGCCGGGAAGAAATTGTTCAATCGTCGAATACGTTTGATCATTGGATCTCCTATCGAGGCCCGTAGTTGTTTGGGAAGTGCACCTGGGACGGAAATCTTAATATGACATCAAGCTTAGGCGGGATCAAGATGAAAAGTATTGCAACAAGATCGCCATTTCGTTGTCCGCCTAACTTCCCTAGAACCTTGACAAGGCAGGGGAGGCGGGCAAGAATAGTCGCAGCCTGAGTACGGCCCCTCTCCCACCGTCCGACGGTATGCGATCCAGGTTCGCAAGTCGATGTTTGTTCCCATGAAGAATTGGTAACGAATTTAAGGAGGTCTGCTCGTGATCCACAAACTGCAACAATCGGTTTCGAAGCCAGGTGCGGGCACTGCGAGCACCCTACGGATGTTCCTCCTGATGCTGGTGCTGGGCGTGGCCGCGGCTCCCGGGGCGCAGGGTCAGACATTCACCAAACTGTACAGCTTCAAGGGAACGCCGGACGGCCAAAACCCGTTCGCCGGCCTAATCCAGGACTCTGCCGGGAACCTCTATGGCACCACCTACTACGGCGGTGCTTTGTTCGCCGGGGTGGTGTTCGAGGTGAACAGCAGCGGCACGGAAACCGTACTTTACAGTTTCACCGGCACCGCGGATGGGGCCTATCCCTACGATCCCTTGCTCCTCGATAAATCGGGTAACCTCTATGGCACAGCATACTCCGGCGGCGGATCGAACCTGGGGGTCGTGTTCAAGCTCGATAGCAGCGGCGCAGAGACCGTCCTTTATAGTTTTGAGGGCGGGACCGCGGACGGCTGTTACCCGGCCGGAGGTCTGATCCAGGACGCCACCGGTAACCTCTATGGCACTACTTCCGCTTGCGGGGCCTCCAATAACGGAACCGTGTTCAAGCTGACCACGGGGGGGCAAGAGACCACCCTGCACAGCTTCGCGGGAGGAGCGGCCGACGGTGCATCCCCCTACTATGGAAGGCTGCTCATGCAGTCTGGAGGCACCCTTGTGGGATTGACGTCATACGGCGGCGCGAATAGTTCTGGAGTGCTGTTCAAGCTGACTGCCGCCGGGAAGGTGACCGTGCTGCACAGCTTCGCGGGCGGTTCCAAGGACGGGTGCTATCCGTACGGGACCCCGGCGGTGGACAAGTCGGGCAACTTCTATGGCACCGCCGATACATGCGGCTCTTCTGACTACGGAATCGTCTGGAAGGTGAGTTCGAAAGGGGCTGAGACAATATTGCACAGCTTCACGGGAACGAAGTCGGACGGCGGCTATCCGTTTGCAGGTGTGGCAATGGATACCAGCGGCAACCTGTATGGCAGCACGGCGACGGGCGGCGCTTCCCTGAGCGGAACCCTGTATGAGCTGAGCAAAGCCGGCAAGTTGACCCTGCTGCATAGTTTTTCGTCCACCGACGGCGCAACGCCCTTCGGCTCCATTTTGCGCAACGCGAAGGGGGCCCTATACGGCACTACCGAAGGCAACGGGGAAGGCGGCTACGGAGCGGTGTGGTCATTCAAGTAACGCTTTCACAGTACCGCTGACCCACGGTCCCGGGCGACCCGCTGGGGAAGAGCTCGATGAAGGGTCGCCCTTGCTATTGCTGCTTAATGAGTGGTCGCGGGGGCTTGTTTCCCGGGCCAAGTGACATTGCCGATGCGCCTCGCGCCAGATGCCCGAGGGTTGGGAGTGGAAAGGTGATGACATCGGGCCCTTTGGTCTTGCCGGTGATGATCGGCTTGTTGGCGAGGGTCTCATAGGCGTAGCCGGTCAGCAGTCCAATTTTGTTCGAACCCTGGGTGCAAGCCACGTTCAGCCGGGCCCATCCGAAATGGGTTTCGCCTTTGAGGATAAATCTGAGGCCGAGATAGCGGTCCTTGACGTCTGCCCAGGAGCCGGAGCAGGCGCCACCCGTGCCTTGGGCGCCAAAACGGTAGTACATGGCGAAGCCCATGAACGGCTTGGTCGAGCCGACCCGCTGTTGACGCGTCAGGGCATACGCGAAGTTGAAGACCTTACGAAGCCCCTCGACGTAGTTCCCCCCGGAGACCCCGCCCCAGGCATAGAGAGCAGCAGTGCAGAACCCTTCGCTCGAGCAGCCCGACCGGTGATTGATGTAGAAATCCGTGATCCCATCGTGGTTCAAGTCGAGAGCGAAATGGCTGCCCCGGGTAATGACATGGTGGGCGGGAGTGTACACAATTTTTGCCTCGGACGGCTGGGTCAGCGCCAGCATGCCCACGCCGGCAGCGCTGGCCGCCAGCGCGTAGGAGTTCAGCTGCCTTTGCAATGAGTCAGAAATTCTGACTGGCTTCCTGGAACTTCGCTTCATACAATCCCCCATATTCCCCTGAGTGTTCTACCGGGCCGGAACCCTGCCGGAGGGCGCAGCTTCCAGTTCACTCCTTATAAGTCGCCCCCGTCCACTCTGTCCGCAAACCGGTCACGCTTACGGGGTGATCTCGAAGACGGTGCCGTTGCCATAAGCGCCGCCACTGGTAGTCGTACCGCACAAGTTGCCGGAGCGATCAGACACGAGTCCGGCGTAGGGAATCCCGCCGTCCTCGCCGCTGAAAGAGCGCACGACCTGCTCAGTCCAGGCGCCATTTCCCGGCACCAGCTTGAACACAATCCCGCAGCCTGGGCCCCCGCAATAGGATTGGTTGGTTGTACCCGCGGTGGTAGTGCCGTACAAGTTTCCATCGGCATCGAAGGTCACTCCGGCATAAGGGGTATTGCCATCCTGACACGAATCCGGAGAACAAAAGGTATACAGGGCTTTCTCAGTCCATTGGCCGTTGGCGCCGGGGCTCAGCTCAAAGACGGTGCCCATGCCGTACGGAAAACCATCAAAAGCGGCAGTGCCATAGATGTTGCCTGACGCATCGAAGATGAGGTTGCTGAAAGGGCAGGCCCCGCCACTGCAGTCGTTCCCAGGGCAAAAGGTAAATAGAACGGTCTCAGTCCACTGGCCGTTGCCGTTGGGCGACAATTCGAAGACCGTGCCCGGCCCGTCATACCAATATCCGTACACCGGGCCGTAGGCGGTGGTGCCATAGAGATTCCCTTCGGAGTCGAGTATCAGACCGCCATAGGGCTGGTGGCCGTCGACTCCGTTATCCTGGAAGGTGTACAAAACGGTCTCGTTCCATTTCCCGGCGGCGGGCATCAACTCGAAAACCGTCCCACAGCCGATCCCACGGCAGCCGGAGTTCCCGCCCTGGTAGGTCGTGCCATAGAGATTTCCGGCTGCATCGGAGATCAGGCTGGCGTAGGGCATTGCCCCGTCTGTGCCGCCGACAAAATGATAAAGCACCTTCTCGGTCCATCTGCCTCTCGAGGAAGTCAATTCGAATACGGTGCCTTGATCATATCTGCCGCCTTTGGCGGTTGTGCCATAGAGGTTCCCGTGCGCGTCAGAGATCAGGCCGGCAAAAGGCCAATATCCGTCCTCGCCGTTATTCTGGAAACCATGCAGCACTGTTTCCACCCACTTGCCGTTCCGGCCCGGTTTCAGTCGAAACACGACCCCGGATTGATGCGCTCCCCCGGAAATCGTGGTGCCGTACAACTCGCCATGAGCGCCGAAAATCACCGGCCCGTAGGGCCAGAGTCCAAATCTGTTCCTGCCAAAACTGTGCAGCACAATTTCTTTGGCGGCGGCACTGACAGGAAGCACCATACCGGGAAACACGCAGCCCGCAACCAGGGATGCGACTAGAAGAAGCAATGTTGTTGCGCCTCGCGTAATACCTCCTCGATGACGTTCCCGCCCTTTATGGTTACGGAGTGATCTTGAATACCACACCACAGCCCTCGTAGCAGCCGCTATTGCCACCGCCCCGGGCAGTGCCATACAGGTTGCCGTGCTCATCCATAATCAGCGTTCCCTCAGGAAATCCGCCGTCGCTACCTCCACTGAAGGCATGCAGGATGGTTTTCTTGCCGGCCTTATCCAGTTTATAAACCGTTCCTTCGTAACTATAGCTACCTTCACAGGTGGTGCTGTAAAAGTTTCCCTTTTTATCCCGCAGCAGGCCGGCGCACGGGTAGCCTTCGTCATAGGAAAAGTTATAGAGCACTTTTTCCTGGCCCTGCCGGTTCAGCTTGAAGACGATTCCGTTGTACCCACTGCCGCCTCCCGCGACGCTATAGAGATTGCCGACATTGTCCAGGGTCAAGGGAAAAGAGGGTGAAGTCCCGCCTGCCCATGCACTGAAGCGATGCAGAATGGTCTCGGTGCCGGTCTTGTCAATCCTGAACACGGTTCCACATCCGCCCGTGTTCGATTGCCGCCGGGCTTTGCGAAGGTCGCCGCCTGGGGGAATCTCTTGCTGAGCACAACTGGGCGCTCCTCCCAAGGCGGTGGTGCCGTACAAATAGCCCTTGGCGCCCGCGACCAATCCGGCGTAGGGAAATGCGCCGTCAAGCTCTCTGGTCCCGGTGAAGGTATGCAGGATGATTTCCCTTTTCTGGACGTCGATCTTGAACACCGTTCCGCAGCCATATCCGGGGTTGCAACCGTTGTCGCCGCCAGCCTCAGTCGTGCCAGAGAGATTCCCCGCTTTGTCCAAAATAAGACTGGAGTCCGCAGAGTGTCCGTCCGGCAAGTTGCCGAAGCGATACAGCACCGTCTCGTTGCCCAGGCTGTCGACCCTGTAGACAGTCCCGCAGGTGTATCCATGAGGGCAGTCTGCATTGCCGCCGCCATCGGTAGTACCGTAAAGAGCTCCAGCGGCATCGCGCACTAATCCGCCGGCTGGGTTTTCTCCGTCTGATCCGCCGGCAAAGCTGTGAAGCACGGTTTCGTTGCCGTTTGTGTCAATCTTGAACACCGTCCCGTACCCGTAGGCACCGCCGTAATAGTTGGTGCCGTACAGGTTTCCGTCGGCATCGCGGGTGAGACCGGATAGCGGCGTGTTCCCGTCGGGCGGAGCCTGGAAGGTATAGAGAACCGTGAAAGTCTGCGCTTGTGCTGATTGGGTTGCGGGAGCTGCCGAGATGAGCATGAACGCCAGGATTAGTCCGATGCCAGTCATCTGGCTCAAGTTCCCGACGATCCGGGCACAAACTGATTTCATGCGGATCATGATCGCGTCTCCTTCCGAGCACGCCGTCTTATTTCCTTCGACGGCGAGCCACAGACCCATACCAGGGCTAGGGTGTAATCTCAAACACCACGCCGCAGCCGCTGTAACAGCCAGAATTCCCGCCGTCCCGGGCGATGCCGTACAGGTTTCCCTTCTCGTCCATGATCAGGGTTCCCATTGGGAAGCCGCCGTCCGCCCGCCCGCTGAAGGCGTGCAGGATGGTCATCGTCCCGGACCTATCTAACTTGAAGACCGTACCTTCGTAGTTGTTGCCTTCGATGGTAGTCCCGTAAAGGTTGCCTTTGGCATCCCGCAGCAGACCTGCTCCAAATCCAGGAAAACCGTCCCCATACGCAAAGCTATAGAGGACCGTCTCCTGGTTACGTTTATTCAATTTGAACAGTTCCCCATTCCCAGGTGTGTACCCGCCTAATACGCCGTACAGGTTTCCGTTATCGTCCCGGATTACTGCCGCGACCGGCCCACTCGAGATTGGCCAGCCACTGAAGCGGTGCAGCACGGTCTCCTTGCCTGCTCGATTCACCTTGAACACTGTTCCGCATCCGCGAGAGCAGCCAGGCGCTCCGCCCTCGCTGGTTGTGCCATAGAGGTTACCGTATTTATCAGGGACCAAACCGGCATACGGATACGCGCCGTCAACCTGCTCCGTCCCTCGGAAGGTGTGCAGGATTGTCTCCCTCCCAGCCTTGTCGAGTTTGAACACGGTTCCGCAACCCCAGCCTGGGTTGCAATTGGAATCGCCGCCGCTTGCGGTCGTCCCATAGAGGTTCCCTGCATTATCGGGAAGCAGCGTTACATAGTCGGGAAAGGACCCGTCGGGCATGGCTCCGAAGCGATACAGGACCGAGTACTGGCCTTGCGTATCTATTTTGAAGACGGTCCCGCAACCGTAGTCGTGAATGCAGTCCGGATAACCGCCAGTCTCAGTGGTCCCATACAGGTTGCCATCGGCGCCCAGTACGAGGCCTCCGTAAGGATTTGCCCCGTCCATGCCGCCGGTGAAGCTGTACAGTACAGTTTCCTTGCCGGGTTTATCAATCTTGAAAACAACTCCATACCCGTAATCACCGCCGGAATAGGTAGTGCCATAGAGAGTGCCAGCCGAATCGCGGATGACGCCAGCCCGCGGCTCGTCTCCATCTGATCCCTGAAAGCTGTAGAGCACGGTGAAGGTTTGTGCCTGCGCCGCCTGAGGCGCCGGAAGCACCAGCCACAGGACCGTCCACGCCAATAGTGTGCTGACCGCGCACAGTTGGGTCTTTGCAGTCGCCTTGTGGAGCCGATCCGTGCTCATCATGGTTGCGTCTCCCTTTGCTGCCAAGCAGGCGGTTCGGTCCGCCGCGCGGCGGTGCGCCGCAGACCGGGACCCAGAACGCTGGTTCACGGCGTGATCTCAAAAATCGCGCCACAGCCCGTGTAATTACAGTCGCTGAGGTTGCCGCCATAGTACGTCGCGCCAAACAGGTGGCCGGTGGGGCCGACGGCCAAGCCGGATAATGGATAAATCCCATCCTTGCCTCTGAAACTGAGCAGCAACTGCTCCGTCGCGGAGTCAAGGCCCCCATCGGGTTTCGTTGGCGTCAGCTTGAAAACGCTGCCTAAACCATACCTGCCACCGTACGCCAAAGTGCCGTATAGATTTCCTGCCGCATCGCGAATTAAGCCGGCATACGGCTGGGCGCCCTCATTGATGTTAAAACTGTGGAGGACGGTCTCTTTCCACTGCCCATGGGGGCGGGGGGCCAGTTTAAAGACGACGCCGGCGTCATAGTCCCCGCCCTGAGGGGTTGTACTGTAGAGATTTCCTGCCGGGTCGAAAACCACGCTAGCCGAAGGGCAGGCGCCGTCTTTGCCGCCCTGACTGAACTGGTAGAGCAACGTATAGTACCAATCGTCTTGCTTGCGGGGTGACAGTTTAAATACGGTGCCACCCCCGATACACGAGCCACCGTTGGTGGTGCCATACAGATTCCCCGCTTTGTCAAACGTAAGGCCAGCGTAGGAACCGCCCTCGTAGGCACCGACCAAGCTGTACAGCACCTTTTCTTTCCAGTGGCCGGACTTGTCCCGCGTGAGCCTGAACACGACACCACCGTAAACATCTCCGCCCTGGGACGTAGTGCCATAGAGGCTGCCCGCCGCATCGAGGACCAGGCCGGCCTCAGGGCCTTCGCCGTCCAGACAGTCATCGACGGAGCAAAAGCTGTAAATGATGGTCTCGCTGTAGCCACCGTCGGCGTTCGGGGCCAGCATGAACACGGCGCCGACGCGATACGCGCCACCCTCCGTGGTTGTGCCGTACACGTTCCCAGCCGGGTCGATGGCCAGGCTGCCGAGAGGGTAATACCCGTCCTGGCCATTGTTCTGAAACTGGTGCAGCACAGTCTGAGTCCATTGGCCGCTGCCCCGGGTCAGCTTGAAGACGGTGCCGCAGCCGTCCCCGCAGCCTCCAGCGTAATCGCCACCGGAGTAGGTGGTGCCGTAAAGGTTTCCGGCAGCGTCGAGAACCAGGTTGCCATAGTAAGGAAATGCTCCGTCACTGCCGCGGAAACGATGCAGGACGCGGGTCTGAGGGGCTGCAAAGACGGAGGCTGCGGCGAGAAATCCGTAGGTTACGGCCAGCAAGAACGAGCAAAAGACGACGGGGTGCAAACCTTTTCGAGGGCTGGGCATGCTGCCTCCTTAATTCCCCTTGGCGAGCAGGAGCGGAGTGAAGGACGGATTCCCCATAACTCTTCTCCCGCAGAGCGCCACCATTATACGCCCGGCGGCAAGCCCTTCCGTGACCGGGGTCACATTCGGCCGGTCAAAGCGTCTCGATCAAGGCACACTTTGTAAAGTTGTGCAAAAGATTGTCCGAATCCTGTTTTTCCGCGCAACTTCGGCTCATGATTGCCATTCCTAGAGGTAGACAGATCAGATTTGAAAAGGAGATTCCCAATGCTTAAGCAGTGCCTGCTGGTTCTTGTGGCGGCCGGATTCATCTCGATCGCCATGCCTTTCGCGGCGGCCCAAGATAGCCCGGCCAACGCTCCTCAATCCCCGCCACCGCAGGACAATGGCGACGGGCGCCATGGCCCGTCCGATCCCGCCCAGCGCACCCGGGAACTGACCAAACAACTTAACCTCACCTCTGATCAGCAAACCAAGGTACAGGAGATCTTCCAGGCCGAACGCTCCCAGATGGAGAGCCTGCGCCAGAGCAATTCTTCGCCGCAGGATCGCCACGCCAAAATGATGGAGATCCACAAGGACACCGATGCCCAGATCCGCGCGCTCCTGGACGCTACTCAGCAGAAGAAGTGGGACGAAATGCAGGCCAAGCGTGAGCAATGGATGCAAAACCACCGCCCGGGCCCGCCGGACGGCGGCTCTGGCCAGCCCGGTCCTCCACCCCGGCAATAAGCTCTGCGGAATGCGAAGGCCGCCGGTTCCGGAGTGGGGATTCTGATGGCGCTTAGGCGAGTTCCGCCGCCGCAACGGGTCGGTCAGCCGGTCGTGCCAGCCTGTTCCAGGGCAGCGGAGTTGGCGAGCCGATTTGCTTCCTGGTTGTGGTCACGTGGCACGTGTGAGATAGAGAAACTCACGGACTTGGCCAGCTTGCGGCAGATCCAGTGCAAGGAATAGAGCCGGGGGCTGCGGCAGACATACTCGCCCTTCATTTGCTTGACCACAATCTCGGAGTCCGAGAATACGTGGAGCGCCTTCGCTTCCGCAGCTACAGCATGTTGCAAAGCTTCCAGCAGCGCCATGTACTCGGCCACATTGTTGTCCTGGCGCCCGATCCATCTGGCAATTTTGATTTGGGATCCATCAGAGCGGTTGATTACCACCCCAATACCGGATGATCCGGGATTTCCCCGGGAGCCACCATCGACGTAGGCGACCAAATCTGACATCTGTCTGCAAACATGCGTTAAATCTCTCCCAGAGTCAAGAGACTTGCGTGGTTCAATCTCGAATGTTGCGACGAGGGGCGCTTGAATAAGCTGTGCAGAGGGTGTGCAAAGTTTGGCACTTGGCATGGTAAGCATCTGCGGGGCGGGGAGTTACAGATCTTGTTTTCGGCGCCCTCAATGGTGCAGCATGCACCGAAAAGCGGCATTGACAATTTGTCCGCAAGCGCCTAAGTTGAGTCCGTCGACGATCGAAAGGATTGGTACAAATCATGTTGGCCAATCCAAAGTAGATTGGGTGATCAGTCTGGCGGGGTAACCTGCCGGACAACCGAACCCGAAAAAACCGACGGCTCTGCGAGGAGCAGTTGGGGTTTGGAACTGCGAAAGCGGTGATTGCATCAGGGGCTGTGACGGTACATGCCTCCACGCTGTTGGCTCCCTCGCAGGAGTTGGCGGCTAGAGCATAACCAATGTCACAGCCTTTACCTTTTTCCCCCTCAGCTTTCTCATTGCGGCAACGCCCGTTTCCCCATACACCAGGTCAGAGGTTCTCTCCCCGTTGGTCCGCGGCAAGTGGCAGGTATTTACCGGCTATCCGGACTCCGTTCTTATGAGCATTCTTATTGTGGGCGTGGTTCTGGTGGTATTCGATGCGGCGCGACGCTGGATGGCGGTTCTGAACGGTGCCCCCGCGCCGCAGGAGGGTTTCGGACCTCCGCTCACCGCTGCCGGCGAAGTGACGATGGGTTGCCGCTAAAACTCACCGGCCGTGCACCGGCACCCGGCTGGGAAGGAATGGTTCGCTCGACATCATCACGAATTATCGCAAAAGCGGGCAAAATCCTGAAACCATCTTTCGGTGAGTTTCTGCAGGAACCCCATGGTGCCGCCCGGAAGTGAAATGATCGGTTCGCCATGCGCGTAGGCTGTAACTTTAATCAGGGTTCCACCCTTCGTCTCCTCAAGTTCGATGGTTCGGTGCGTGGCAAATCCGGCCTCGACGCTGTGCCCCATGTAACTGATCACGGACGGAGGCTCACACCTCTCCACAACGTATCGAAACGGAATGGCCACTGGATAGTTGATGGTCCCCAGGACACAACTCCCCCGCTCCCACGGCACTCCGGACCACATTACGGCCGTATACACATCCGACACTTTCGGCCAGTTCTCGATGTCTTCCAGCAACTCCCACACCCGCTCCCGATCGAGCACGGTCGTTACCGAGTAGGAAAACGTCTCACGCATAGACAACACAGCTTTCCAGGCCGATCCGCCAACCCACCCCAAGTCCCATAGCGGTCGGCACTATCTGAATGAAGCTGCTGCGCAGTTTCCGTACAACCAATCACAGCCTGAGGTGATATATATCACAATGAGATTCGCTTTGCGTAGGAATTATTTGGTATGGGCAGGATCGCCTTGGAACTCCCCCCAAGCACCAGTGATGAGGCCGGGGGCGGTGTGGGTGTGATTTCGAACACTGGGCCTGGCAGCGAACCATGCCAAGCTTCGCAACCAGGAAGCGCTAGATCTCGTCGTCGTTATCGCCGTCACTGTCCCTGTGCTTCAAATCCCTGGCCGGGCTCAGTGGCTTGCCGTCGTTGGCGTGGTGGATTTCGATGTGGCCATTCACATTCGACAGGTTAATGCGAGTGCCGCCGCCGCCCAGTTCACCGTGCAAGTGGTGTCCCACCCAATGATGGCTGGAGCGGAGTCCGAAATCATTCTCAATGCCGCCGGAAACCGTGGAAGCTTCAATCACCGCCTTTGCATCCGACGGCAGAACCAGTTCGATGCTGCCGTTGACCGAAGAGAGTTCGATGCGAGAGCCGGGAAGCTGGTCGAATCGCAATTCCATGCGGCCATTTACGCTGGAGATCTCGGTCCGGCCCTGCAATCCTTCCGCGTTGATCCTCCCGTTCACGCACGAGGCATGAACTTCGCCGGCGACGCCATGAATATCAAGCGGGCCATTCACCAGCTTGATCTGGTCGAGGCGCGCGCCGCGGGGCACGGTCAGGGTGTATTCCACGCTGGCAGAATCGTGATCCGTGCCAAAGTAGTGCCGGTGGCTGTGATACTCGGTGTGGATGGAAACGGAATCGCTGCCGGCATTGACCTGGATTTGCGCATCGTCAAGCTGGTCCTTGCTGCCGGCATACTTGACCGCGTCCACCTTGACCTCGTTGCGGTCCCATCCGGTGATGTGGACGTCGCCATTAATGTTGTCCAGTTCCACCCGGCCATTCGACGAAATCGGGTAGATGTGATGGAACTCCTCGTTGACTTTCCCGGGATAGCCGGACGCCTGTGCGTATCCCACCAGGAGCAGCGCGCACAAGGTTCCCAGGGCTGTTCCTATCCAGGTTGCGATTCTCTGCCGGTTCATTTGATCCCTCCACCTGTGGACAGGGTTTAGACGCGCCAAGGCAGAAATCGTGAGTGGAGGCGGTTGAATCCCCTGGCCAGCAAGGCATTGGGGCCCAGGCAGGAGCGGGTTCTCACACCGGCCACTCCGCGACAGGCGTGACATGGGGGATCCTCCGCAGGGGTGCAGTTCTGCTGGATGGCCCACAAAGTGTCGCGCCATTTATGATGCTCGCTTAGTGCTGAGAGAACTTATGCCAAAGCTACAATCGCCGTGGTTGCTTCCACTCTGGATCGGGATGTTGATGCTGGGAAGGGTCTCGGTGACCGCACAGGCGAAGCCGGCATCGCGGTGGAACCAGGAAACGCTGCAACAATTGTCCCACCTTCAACAAGCTGCGCTGGAAGACGACTATGCGTACCAGCAGGCAGCGCACCTGACAGACAACATCGGTCCCCGGTTGAGTGGCTCGCCACAGGCAGGGGCGGCGGTCGAATATGTCGCAGACGAATTGCGCCGGCTCGGCCTGGAAGTGACCTTGGAACCGGTCAGCGTGCCGCACTGGGTTCGCGGGGAAGAGCGCGCAACGCTGGTCAGCTATCCTGGCCAGGCGCCGGGCACCGAGCAGAAGATCGTGGTGACCGCTTTGGCGTCGGTGAATAACGCCACTCCGCCGGAAGGGATCTCGGCGGAAATAGTTGTGGTGAGCAGCTTCGACGAACTGGCCGCGCTGCCGCGTGAGAAAGTGGCCGGCAAAATCGTGGTTTTTAACGAGCGTTTCGACCGCCGCATGGCTGCGGCGGGATTCGGGCTCGCCGCCTACGGAGAAGCTGTTGCCTATCGGGAGGACGGGCGGGAAGCGGCCGCGAAACAAGGCGCGGCGGCGGTGCTGGTGCGCTCGGCCGGGGGTGCGGAATTCCGGCTGCCGCACACCGGCGAAACCGGCTACAAGCCAAACCTGCCCAGCATTCCGGCGGCTGCGGTTACGGCCGAAGATGCGGAACTGATGGCGCGGCTTTCCGCGGAGGGTGGGGTGCGGATGCACCTGGTGCTGACACCGCAGTTGCTGCCGAATGTGATGTCCTACAACGTGATCGCGGACTTGAAGGGCAGCGAACATGCCGATCAGGTAGTGATTGTCTCCGGACACCTGGATTCGTGGGACCTGGGCACCGGCGCCCTCGACGATGCCGCCGGGGTGGCCGTCGCCATGGAAGTCGCGCAACTTCTAAAGCAGTTGCATTGGCAGCCAAAACGTACCATTCGAGTGGTGGCATGGATGGCGGAAGAAATGGGGATCTTCGGCGGGCGCGCCTATGCCAAGCAGCACGCGAACGAATTGGCCAACCATTTCGCCGCGATTGAGACCGATCTGGGGGCGGGACACCCGCTGGGCATCAACGTTGGCGGCGACGAGTCGGTAACCAGCCTGCTCCAGCCGGTGGCGGATGTGCTGCAAGCCGCCGGTGCCGGGATCGTGCGTTCGTCGGACGAAACCGGCGCCGACATCCTTCCGCTCAAGGTTGCCGGCGTACCGACGTTCAGTCCGATCCAGGATGTGCGCGCGTATTTCGACTATCACCACTCCGCCGCTGACACGCTGGACAAAATCGATCCGCGCGAGCTGCGGGAGAATGCCGCGGCGGTGGCGGTGCTTTCCTACGCGCTGGCGACGATGACCGGGGAGTTGCCGAGAAAGCCGGAGGCCGTTCCAGATTTTCTGAAGTAAAGGGATGGGGCGGGCGGTGGCCCATGAGTCAGGGAGTGGCCCAGGTTTTGCGGAGGAAGGGTAGGTTGGCGCGCGGGCCGGCAACCGTAGATGCCAGCCCGCGAAGCCGGATTACGGTTTGACCTCAAATACGACCCCGCCACTATGAGCACCGCAGTCGTAGGTGGCGCCATACAAATTGGCCTTCAAGAGGAGCAACCCTGCCCGGGTATAACAGCCGTCCGTGGCACCGCCGGTGAAGGCGTGAAGTATGTTTTCCTTATACTTCCCGTTGGTAAGCTGCAACTGGTAAACGATGCCATAGTTACTGGTGCTGCCCCCCTGGTAAGTCGCGCCATAGACATTGTCCTTCGCATCGAGGATCACGCCATCCCCGTAGTAGGGGTAGGAACCGTCGGTGCTGCCACCGGCGAAGTTGTGGAGAACGGATTGAGTCCATTTCTTGTTCTTCCCCAGCGTCAGCTTATAGACCATGCCGACGTTCGCGCTGCCGCCTTGATACGTAGTGCCATAGAGATGACCGGTGGCATCCAAGGCGAGGGGAGCTTCGGGATGGGTCCCGGAGGAGCCCCCGGAGAAGGTAAAGATCGGCCTTTCGACCCACAGACCGCGGGCCTGAAACAGTTCATAGGCGGTGCCGACGTTGTAGGTAGGGCCGCCGGCGTAGGTGGTACCGTAGAAATATCCATTCTTCCCGACGGTCAGGCCAGCGACCGGATACGCGCCGTCGGCGGCGCCGGCAAAGCTGTGCAGCACGCGCTCGGTCCAGGCGCCTTTCGACGGCTTCAGCAGGAAAATGGTTCCCAGGTTATCGGCGCCGCCGTATTCAGTTGTGCCATAGAGGTTGCCTTTCGAGTCGAACACCAGGGAGGAAGAATCGGGATACTCGCCGTCCTTGGAGGAGCCGGCGAAGCTGTAAATCACGCTGAAGTTCCATTGCCCGCCCGACTTTTTCAGCTCATACACGGTGCCGAGATTGCTCGTCCCGCCCTGAGTGGTCATGCCATACAGATTGCCTGCCTTATCGAACACCAGGCCGCCGTCCGGGTAAGCCCCGTCCGAGGCGCCCGCGGCAAAGGGGTGGAGCACGGTTTCGGACCAGACGCCACCGGAGAGGGTCAACTGGTAGACCACTCCATAGCCTTTCCCACCGCCGTGGGTCGTGCCATAGAGATTACCAGACTTATCGGCAATTACCCCGGCATAGGCGTAGTAGCCGTCGGTACCGCCGCTTACGCTGTTGAAGTTATAAAGAACAGTTTCCGAACTGGCCCAGGCACTGGCGGCCAGCATGAAGGTGATGGCAAACATCATGAGCGCTTTGTTGCGCATACACTTCCTCCTGAATTTGAATCGCGATCAAAATGCAAAAGGGACTTCAACCCCACTTTGTTGGTTCTGAATGGTCCTGAGTATAACGTCCTTCGGACGGGCTCGCATAGACTGAAAAGATTTTCACCTGTCCGGCGGGGGAGTTGCAGCCGGCTGTGGAAATCACGGCATTATTTGCACCCGCGCGGTCAACATGTTCACGGTGTGTGAGGGTGTTCCGTTGTAGCGTTCTGGGCAAGGGCGGGAAGCAGTGCTTCGCATGCCCGGACTCGGCTACCGTGCGCGGCTGGGGAATGAAAACTCCGCCCAGCCTTGGCTCGCCCCTGCCCCGTATCCCGGAATGCATACCATAGTTCTGGTTCCTCAGGCTGTTGTCGGGTTCATCGCTGCACTCTTCGCCTTGGCGATTTGCTGTCCCAGGGGTAGGGGGGTACCAGAGATGTCTCTATTCCTGGGGGCGACGCCGCGCTACTGTTGCTTATGTGGGGGAGGCGGCGTTTAGCCGTCTGTCCCCTTTTTTGTTGTGCGAGCAAGGCCTCGCAGGCAAGAGCGTATTCTGCAGATTGCGTGGGCCGATCGCGGGAGCTTCGGCGCAATGCAGCGTTACGTTTGTATCCATTGTCATTTTTATCAGCCGCCGCGGGAAAATCCGTGGCTTGAAGCGGTGGAACTGCAAGACTCCGCTTCTCCCTACCATGATTGGAACGAGCGGGTCACGGCGGAGTGCTACCTGCCCAACGGGGCGGCGCGGATTCTGGACGGACAGTCCAGAATCGCGAAAATCGTCAACAACTACGCCCGCATCAGCTTCAACTTTGGTCCGACGCTGCTTTCCTGGATGGAGCAGAACGCACCCCAGGCTTATGAGCAGGTCCTGGCGGCCGACCGGCAAAGCCAGGAGTTTTTTTCCGGTCACGGATCAGCGCTAGCCCAGGCGTATAACCACACGATCCTGCCGCTGTCCAACACTCGCGATAAGCGTACGCAGATCATTTGGGGAATGCGTGACTTTCAGAGCCGCTTCGGACGCGATCCGGAAGGCATGTGGCTGCCGGAAACGGCCGTGGACGTGGAAAGTCTCGAACTGCTGAGCGAATCCGGAATCAAGTTCACCGTTCTGGCTCCTTACCAGGCCCGGCGGATGCGCAACCGGCTTTGGGAAGATTGGCAGAGCATGGAAGGGGGCAAGATCGATCCGACGCGGGCTTACCAGTGCTACCTTCCTTCCGGGCGCACGATCAGCCTGTTTTTCTATGACGGGCCAATCTCGCATGCGGTGGCATTCGAAAACCTGCTGACGGATGGGGAACGGTTTGCGCACCGGCTGTTGAGCGGTTTCAACGCGGACCGGCAATGGCCGCAGATTGTGCACATTGCCACCGATGGCGAAACCTACGGGCATCACCATCCGCGTGGCGAGATGGCCTTGGCCTATGCCCTCGATTACCTGGAACGCAACCGGCTTGCCCGAATCGCCAACTATGGAGAGTACCTGGCCCTGCATGGGCCAGCCCAGGAGGTGGAGATCCTGGAGAAGACTTCCTGGAGTTGTGTGCACGGCATCGCGCGCTGGGGGAACGATTGCGGCTGCCGATCGGGCGGGGGCAATTCATGGAATCAGCAATGGCGCCGTCCTTTGCGGAATGCACTGGACTGGCTGCGCGACGAACTGAGCGCGGTGTACGAGACGAGGGGAGTCCGGCTGTTCGTCGATCCCTGGGCGGCGCGCAACGATTACATCCAGGTGGTGCTGGATCGTTCCTCCCAGAGCAAAGACGTCTTCTTCGCGCAACACGCCCTACGGCCGTTCCGCGAGGCGGAACAGGTGGAAGCTTTGCGGCTGCTGGAGATGCAGCGCCATCTCATGCTGATGTACACGAGCTGCGGCTGGTTTTTCGATGAACTGACGGGTCCGGCCACGTTGCAGATCCTGCAGTACGCGGCCCGTGCGTTGCAGTTGAGCCAGCAGGTCACCAGCCAGGACCGGGAAGAGTCCTTCCTGCAGCGCTTACAGGAAGCCTGGAGCAACGTGCCGGGTTGCGGGAATGGCCGACACGTTTACGAGCGGTTCGTGAAACCCACCATGCTCGATCTGGTCGGCGTAGGCGCGCATTACGCCATCAGCTCGATTTTCGGGGGATACCGCGGACAGGGCTCCATCTTCTGTTATCGAGTTGCGCTGGAGAGGTCGCAGGTGCAGCAGTCCGGCAAAACGAAATTTGCGGCGGGGGTGGCCCTGTTGACCTCGGATACGACGGACACTTCGTTGCGCGTGGGTTTCGGAGTGCTGCACTTTGGCGATCACAATCTGAGCGCGGGGGTGCGTCCGCTGGGGGAGGACCTATGGTTCGAAGAATTCGTGGAGCAGGCCGGTAAAGCGTTTTCCGGAGCCGATCTCCCCGGGTGCCTGCGCCTGATTGACCGCTCCTTCTACGGCTCCACCTATTCGCTGAAATCGCTGTTTCAAGACGAACGCCGAAGGATTGTCAGCCAGGTCATCGATTCGACGCTGAGGGATGCAGAGGCACTGTACCGGCGGGTGTACGAAGACCACGCACCTCTGATGTGCTTCTTGTCGGAGCTACAGTTCCCCCTGCCGTCCATTTTGCGGCTGACCACCGAGTTCGTCCTGTCCACGGCGGTGCGGCGCGCTTTGGCAGATCAAGGGACAGAGTTGGAGATGGTGCGATCGCTTCTGGATATGGTCCAGCGAAGCAAGTTCAGCCTGGATGCCTCCAACCTGGAATCCGCACTGCGACAGCGATTGAACGTGCTGATGGACCGGTGGATGCGGAACCCCGGCAATCTGGAAACTCTGGAAGAGGTGGAAAACGTGATCGCGCTATCGCGAATCCAGCCTTTCGAGCTGAATCTCTGGAAGTCGCAGAACACGTATTACGAGCTTTCCCAGGCGGTCGCGGGCAACGGGGCCGGGATCGTGAATGAGGCCTGGCTCAGCCATTTTCGTGGGCTGGGGCAGTGGTTGGGTGTCGCGCTGCCGCAATTGCCGGCACCGCGGGCGGATATGGAAGAGAATTCGGCGGCGTAGAACTCCGTGGTGGAGCGATGAGCACAACGGTTTCTATGGCGACGATGCAGTGAGTGAGAACAGCAGTTCCAGGAAGGTACCATCATGCGATCATTTCGCCACTTGCTTCCGAACTGGAGTCGCGTATTCCTGAAGAGGAGAGTGATTGGGGACAGCGAGAGCCACATCAATCTGTGCGCATCACCATCCTGGCGGGCCCTCTATGTGGCCGCACTGTTTGAGACGGTCGAGGGGCGCAAGGTGCAGCGGATTGACGAAGCCAAGAAAGCATTGGTGGCGCGTGCCCATGAACTGTTCCAGACTGCGGGAGATCATCAGCAGGAGCGAAGCGCCATTGAGGAGACTCTCCAGTCTCTACGGGCGCTGGAGCGGTGCCAGACGCATCTGCACCCAGAGGCGCTGAGCGGCCAGACGAGGGGACGGGTTTTCAACTATCCAGCAGTGTCCAGGGAATTTGGCTAGAACCGGTTTCATAAATGGCTTTCCCATCGGCTGGGTGTTCCTCAGGGGCGAAAGCCCGCATTTTTGTTGGTTCCGAATGGCAGGGCTGGGGCCGTGCCCTACGGAGACCAGATCCAGCCATGTTTCGTGCTGACCGCCCCGCAGAATTTCCATCACCTCAGTAATGAGGATAGGCCGTGAATTCCGAGGTCGAATCTGAGGGAGACGCTTTGTGCACCGGCAGAAGCACTCGGCCCTTTTTGGGGAGGCGCAGGGTCAGTTTACAAGCCCAAGTCCGGCTCCAATCCCCACGCCTCCAGCAAATCGAGGGGGACATACTTGTGGTCTTTGTTCCGGTTCACCCACTCTCTGAGTGCAATTGACCCTTCGAACTCCTCCGGGACCAGCCCCAGGGCTTGGGCGACGGATTCAAATGTCGGTGGACTGACAACCAGCTTGCCCACTTGTGCTGGCCTGCACCAGTTAGGATTCCCGCGTTTTCTTGGCATTGCATACCTCCCGTACCAGTGCAACTGGGACGCCTATGGACGGGCTGTCGGGCCGGGATAGCTCTCGATTGGGATTGCGCGAGCAGAGAGCCATCACAGCATTCGTATTACTTCGCCCGGACGGCATACCAGCCGGTGTTCTTCCAGGTCGTTCCTGGCACGCTCCATATCGACGTTTTTCTTGGCCGCAAGCTCGGTGGTAACCCGATAAAACGCGGCGGAACGGGCCTCGATATACTTGCTCCACCTGGATTTAAAAGCTCGTTCCAGATCTTTGCAGATTAAGCAATTCATGACTATCCCTCCAGCCTTTTCCGGCAGACGCACGGGAGGCGGTTGAGAGTCGTCCCTTTACCGCTGCGGTTTGAGGATCTCCCGCTCGGCACGAAGCCAGTCCTGAAGGTCCTGGCCGGGTTCGCGGCCACGGCGATCATACAGCTCATAGGCCCGCTCTCGAATGCGGTCTTGTGATGGGGCAGCATCTGGCCTCATCGCCACCTGGCCCGGAGAGTTTCTCGGGCCAACGACAATCTTTGGCTTCCGTTGGTTGTGATCCTTAGCATCGATCATGGTTAACCTTCTGGGAGTTGCCGACTAAGAGGAAGGTACTTCAGATGGACTGACCTAGTTCAGAGAATCTGAAAGAGGAGAGGAAATGCTCACTCTTGTTTCACTGTACGCTGAACTTTCGCGCACGTCCACTACCGAACCTAACCTCCACCATGCCAACCCGGTAGCTCTCTCGGATCGCGTGGCTGAGGAACCATCGCCATAGCCCTCATTGATCAGCCCGAGGGCTTAGATGTTGTCTGATGCAACCATGCTTCTTTGATCACATCGCCTGGTGACGCAGAGCATTGACAACCATCCCTTGGGAGTCTCGACTTATTTCTGGGTGCAAGCCGGGCCCAAAGCAGTTTGCGACGGAAATGGAGGTACGATTGTGCCCAATACAATGCAACGAGGGATTTCGAGGAACCGTCTGGGGGCGGCCAGTGCCACGTTGACGTTCGTAGTCGTGCTTGGGCTAGGGATAGTGACCACCCCGTTGGCGCAAGCGCAGACTTTCACAGTGCTTTACAACTTCACCGGAGGGACGGACGGGGGAACTCCCTATGCAGGCTTGCTGGGGGATGATCGTAAGGGCAATCTCTTAGGCACCACGTACCAGGGCGGCGCTTATGGCTACGGAGTGGTGTTCAAGCTGGATAAGAGCGGCAAGTTGACCGTGCTGCACAGCTTCACCGGGGGTGCGGACGGCGGATATCCCTATGCAGGGTTGATCCGGAGCGGGAATGGCAATCTCTATGGCACTACCTACCAAGGCGGCTCCTCCAACGCGGGAACCGTGTTCAAAGTGAGCAAGCAGGGAACCGAGACCGTGCTGCACAACTTCGCCGGGGGGGCAAAGGACGGGTGCAATCCCGCCGGCGCTTTGCTCGAGGAGGGGTTGTACGGCAACAAGGGCACCCTCTATGGCACCACCTACGGGTGCGGCGCTTATGGCTACGGAGTCGTGTTCAAGCTGACCCCGTGGGGCAAGTTGACTGTACTGCACAGCTTCGCTGGCGCGACCACGGATGGGGCCTATCCCATGTTTACAGGTTTGTTCAGGGACCATCATGTCAAGGCGAACTTTTATGGCGTCACCGAAGAGGGCGGGGCTTCCGGCTACGGAGTGTTGTACAAGTTGAGCGAGAGGGGCAAGTGGACGGTGCTGCACAGCTTCGCGGGTGGGACGACGGACGGGTGCTATCCGGTCGGAACTCCGGCGGTGAACGAAGCCGGCTTTCTCTTTGGCACCACCGAGGGGTGCGGCGCCAGCGGCTACGGAATCGTCTGGACGGTGGGTTCCGTCTTGTACAACTTCACTGGAGGCCCGACCGATGGCGCATATCCTCAGACAGGTGTGATTCTGTCCCGATCACTCCCTCTCTATGGCGACACCGAGGAGGGCGGGGCGTTCGGCCTCGGAACATTGTATCGACTGAACAAGAAGGGCGTGCTCACTGTGCTGCACAGCTTCGCCGGCTCCGACGGGGAATATCCTCTCGGAGTGTTGCTCCGGGACCGCACGGGTAACCTCTATGGTACTACTTCGGCGGGCGGCACATACGGGTACGGAACGGTGTGGAAGCTGACAAAGTAAATTGCATGAGCTAGAGTGCAGGAGGAGCAGCGCAGACCTGTTCTATAGAGCAGCGCCTGACGATTGCGGGTACATGGTTACGCGAGGGGGATCAGGGAGGTTCTGAATGTTCTGATCGGCGAGGGCCGGACTGCCAAGGTTCGGCCTTTCCTGATTGTCAGGGATCGTGGCGCACGGTTGAGAGCCCGTCCGGCGTGATTGCGGTTGCCAAATCGCCACAGCAAGTATTGGCCAGGCCGTAAGTGCCAAGGCTGATTCGATCCACGATTGTTACTGCAGCCCCGATTGGGTCAGCTTCACCGCGCAGTAGGGATTCGCGGTTCCGCCGGATACATTGCACTTCTGGCCGTTCACCGACCCCACCGCCAAGGTGGAGAAGTAGATATTCGCCCCGCCGTTTGACACCTGGTTGTCGATCACGATCCCGCTGGTTCCTCCGAGAGCGCTTGGGGCCGTCACACAACTGGAAGTCGGTGGGCTGGCGCAGTTCGGCGCCGACAATGAGCCAGTAATCGTCGAACTCTCCAGGAATCCGTCGGTCGAGCCGATTCCGAAGAACATCCGGTCGGTGGTTCCGTCGAAAAACTCGGTCAACGGCGAACACTCTTCGCCTTTGGTGTTGTTTACCACAAAGGTGGAGGAGCCTGTGCTGGTAATGACATGACTCGCGAAGGGGAAGAAATACATCTTTGGATCCGAGGGTGCGCCTCCGTTGTTTACGAAGCCGCAGACGATCAAGTGCCCCGACGTCGACCCATTCACCCAGAATGCGTTATCAAACGCCCCCGAGTGTACGTTCTTCCCGGTGCAGTCGCCGTTCCCACTCGCCGATCCAAGGTCTACGGTGTTGCTGGTGGTGGGCACGCCGGTGGTGAAGTTCGCCGGAAGCTGGCTGACCGCCCCGCCGATGCCCAGCACGTAGCTGCATCCGGTAAAGGCAAAAACCTGGTCGGTTGCAGAATTGGCGGGATCCGTGACCGCAATGGGCGGGTCAACCACCCCCGTCCCGGGTTTCCCGCTCCCATCATTGCTGCCGTCGTAGGCCCACCCGATCGTCTGCTGCGCTGCAAACGTCTTACCCGGGCTGGTCAGTTTGACGGAGTACAGGTATCCCTCGCCGTCTCCGAGAAAGATCAGGCCGGAAATGTCATCAACCACCGGAGCGGTCAAGACCGTGTTGTACGCGTTGGTCGAGACCGCGACAGGCCAGTTGGTGGGATCATTGACCAGCGCGGGCGCGCCACCGCCGAATACCGGCGTGATCTTGTAGAGCACGCCATTGTCGGCGCCTACGTATGCCGTATCCGCAGTGTAGTCCACCCAAGGTGAGGAATTCGAATTGGTGGCGCTGTTTTCGATGGTGAGAGTGGTCATGCAGCCCGGGGTCGTCGGCATGGTGCACGAAGCAGGAGTCAGAGGAATCAACACGGTTCCGGCCTGCGAGGGCGGCGCCGGAATCGGATTTGGAAGCACCAACACGTGGAAGTACGAAGCGCCGCTGGTGCTTTCCACGAACGCCACTTTCGTCCCATCGGTCGAAAGTACCGGCGATGTGCGAATCTGGCCGCCGGTCTGCGTCACCGTGCTGTAAGCGAATGCGACCCACGGCGATGCGCCATTGCACGGAGTAGTTCCTGTGGTGTACAGATTGTTGATCCCGACGAGATTGGCCTGAGTCCCGGAAGTCACCGTCAGCCCCAGCAGAAGGAAATCGGAATTGCAATTCTGTTGGCCTATGCCAAACTGGTATTTGGCGGGAAACTGGTTCTGCGGCACATAGCCGTTCTCCAGCGAAACAGCCCAGTCGATTTTGATTCGGCGCCGATGCCGCTGCACGCCGACGCCAGCGTTTTCCAGTGCGGCCTGGCGCATCACCAGGTTGTAAACATAACGCGGGTCCCGCGCACCCGCTGCCAGTACATTCTCGGCTCGTATGCCCGGCATCAATAAGTGCCGCGAACTCCAGTCCTGCGGATACCCCAGGTGGGATGGTTCGCCGCTGGCGCCGGCCGGTGAGGCCTTTTCCATGCCTGCCTGCCCCGCCAGCGGAATGCCCAGCAGGAGCAGCCCGGCCGCCACAACGAACCGACGGAATGTGCACACTCGCATCCTGTCTCCTCCTGAGACTTGCATCGGGAAAGCCGGCGTAGCGGACCTCAGCGCGCGCTGGCCAACCAGCGCGCGACCCCACCATTCTAATGATGGAGACCCCGATCAGAACCGCCGAGACAGAACAGGAATCTAGGATGACACCAGTCACGTATATCATCCAGTTGTTGGCCGTACCCCCTACCCAATCCGAGTTGGGAGGCTAAAGCCACTGCGCCTGTTCTCGACCCTACTCGCGATACGTGGGATCACAACGTCTACGGGCTGAACGCCCGTACCGGTAAGTTGCGGTGGAGCAATGCAACCAATGACGGGGTGCAATCTTCACCGTCCGTGGGAAATGGGGTGGTATATGTCGGCTCAAACGATGGCAACGTCTACGCCTTCAGCCTGAAGCACGGCACGAACTAAGTTCAACTCCTAAATGCTGGGGCCTTGTAAGATACATGGTCACAACAGAGTAAGTCCGGGGCGCCCGGTGTAGAATACTTCGTGGCAGTGTTCAAGCCGCCCTATTACCTACTACCGCAAGGCTAAGGTTTCCCGATGACGAAGAAGCAGGCCAGTCTCTCTGAAAGGTTGAAGCGAATGGGTTTTAGTAAGGAGAACCAGCTCAAGCTATACGGACAGGAGTTTGATCTGGTTAGCGACCCAATCGTCATGGGGGATGAGCTGGTTTTTGTGGACGCGATTGAGAAGAAATCGAAACACCAAAGGCGAGTCCGGGTGCCCTTGATGATCGTGCACATGGCAAACCGGGAGCTTCGCGCCGCATGAAGCGCCAAACCTGAGTGCTTCCGTCCAGGACGGACCTGTGCAGCGTTAGACCTCCTGACTTTCCGCCCGGAGGAGTCTTGTAGTCCTCTTAAACCCACGCCGGCAATCCACTCCGACGGTGGAAGGCAAGTACGTTCGGCAGTATGATGTTTTCGGCTTCTGATGCGCTCCACACGGATCATCACCGGATTGGTGTGCGTGGCCGCCGGGGCTTATGTTCTGGGGTCAACGGCCCTGCTGCTATGGCTGTCAGGCGATTGGCGCTGGGTGGAGGGCTGGATCTTCGGTGTCTGCTGGGCATCCTTAGTTGCCGGCATTCTCTTATGGCTTTACTACAAGGATCCTGCGCTGCTGGCCGAGCGCATGCGCATGCCCGGCAGCGGCGGGGAATCGCACTCCGATGTGGCTATCCTCATCGGGGTGAAGGTGGGCTTCCTAGCCTGGATCGTCCTATCGCCGTTGGACGTGCGTTTCGGTTGGATGCCGCGCCTGCCGCTGTGGAGCGAGGTCGGCGGAGGTATGTTGTTGCTGGGAGGTAGTTTCTTTATGTTCCGCGCGCTCACCGATAACACCTTTGCCTCACAGTTGGTGCGCATTCAGACCGAGCGCGGGCAGCACGTCATCGACACAGGAGTCTACAGCTTTGTTCGCCACCCCATGTATCTTGGAGGAAGTCTAGTGTTCGTCGGTGGCGCGTTGCTGCTCGGCTCCGTCTGTGGCCTGCTCGTGGCCATGGCCGAGGTCCTGTTGCTCGTGGTGCGGATCTTTGGCGAGGAGAAGCTGTTGGCACGCGATCTGGAAGGATACCAGGCCTATCGCCAGAGAGTGCGGTATCGCCTGATGCCGCACGTCTGGTAAACACCCGTCAGCTTTGCGTGGGATGAAATCCGACCACGTCAAATGGCGTAACATCTCTATTGCGCGCGTTGAGGGCGAGGATACATCTCAGGTTGAGACACCACAGGCTGGCACAGCAGAAAAGTTCGAAAATCATCTCCTCGACACCATCCGCGCGTCAGGAAACAGCGCTTCGATTTGCCCCTTCCCCAAGCCCACCGGGAACCCTTCGCGGACTAGAAAATGAACTTCATCCCTAACTGCAAGATGCGAGCAGGATGCGCGGCACCGATGTGGAGGAAGTTGCTGCTGCTCAGGCAACTCGGATCCCCCGCCGAATTGTTCGATCCGCCGTAACAAGTCGCCATATTCGTGCCCGAGGACGGCCCGCCGTTATAGGTCGCGGAGCCAGCGTCTCCCGCAATGGGCGCGAACTCGGTGTGATTGAAAACGTTGTAGGCTTCGGCCCGAAACTCAAACGCCTTGCTTTCTGTAATGGCAAAGTGTTTGAACAGTGCCATGTCGAAATTGGTGCGGCCCGGATTGCTGAGAATATTCCTGCCCGAATCGCCAAACGTCAAACCACGAGGCGCAACGAAGGCCGCGGGATTGTACAGCAGTGAAGCATACCCTGCGATGGCCGACTGGCTGGCGGGAGGGATACCGGATTTGGGATCTCCGACAATGTCTGCGTACGAACCGGCGACTACGTTGGCGGATCCGCCCACGCCAGCGTTGTCAGGATAGTTCGCGGTATTGGTCACGCTAAAGGGGGTGCCGGTTTGCCAACTGGCAATGCCGGAATACTGCCAGCCGCCCAGGAAGGTGTGCATCCGTCCGGGTGATTTGAAGAAGGGCAAATCATAGATATAGCCCACATTCAGCATGTGGCGGATGTCAAAGGAGGAGTTGCCGCGGCTGGCGCTGGGGTCGTAGGAGTTGACGAAGCCGGCGTCATAGCGGCTGGAGGCGTCGTCGATCGAGTGACTATAGGTATAGGAAGCGTTCACCTGCAATGCGCCCACGCTTTTTCGCAGGGAGCCTTGCAAGGCATGATAGGTGGACGAGGCGGTGTTCTCAAGCCGTGTGATACTGCCGAGGCCATAGTGGGGGCGGTAGGGATCGGGATTGTTGCCGCACGCGACCGCCAGGTTGTTTGCCCAACCACTGGTTTTCTGAACGCCGTCTACGATTGCGGTCGCCTGCCCCGACACCGGATCGATCGTTACCGAGTTGCAGTCCGCTGAGCTGATGGGTTGCCCGGCCGCGTAGGGATTGAGACTCAGCGGCACCGGATCAATCTGGTTCATGTCAAGCTGGCGCCCCAAATGCGTTCCCATGCTGCCCACATAGGACAGTGTGGCTACGGTGTTCCTCGCCACTTCCCGTTGCACGTCCAGGTGCCACTGCTGCACATAGGGCCAGACGGCGTTGGCCGGGATGGAGTAGAAGGCCAGAGGAAACTCGACCGGGGCCCCAGCTACACCGGTGCCCAGGTTCTGGTATCCGGTGACGTTGTACTGGGTGGGCGACTTCAATAGTGGGGAAGACTGACCTTCCATGCCTTCGGTGTTGGCTTCGTTGCCGTTGGTATGTTCGAAGAAAATACCGTAGCCGCCGCGAATGGCGGTCTTTCCGTTGCCTTGGGGGTCCCACGCGAATCCAATCCGGGGCGCTGGGTTGAACAGGTGGCCGCTCATGCAGCCGGCCGGGACACCATTCACTCCGCATTGCTGCAGGCCATCGAAGGGGTTTCCGGAGCCAGGAATCAAAGCTCCGGCGTTTCCGGTAATCGAGCCACTGACATCAATCTGGGGCGCCGAGGCCGGGTTATAAAGCGCCGGATTCCAGTTATAAGCGTGATGGTAGCGCTCGCGATAGGTGCCGAACATGCTGACGCGGAGGCCGAGGTTCAAGGTGAACCGGTCGGTGAGGCGCCAGTCATCCTGGAGATACGGTTCCAGGATTTTGTAACGATTGTAAAACGTGATCTGATTGCTGCCCTGGGAGTAGTTGGCGACTTGTCCCATCAGCAGGTCCGCGAACGCATTGCCGGTGGAGACGGCGGAGGAAACGTCAAAGCCCAGCGAGCCATTGGTAAACAAACCGCTCATCTCGTTCTTTTGCGCCGCCACGAAATAGGCCCCGAACTGCAGATTGTGGCGTCCGATGATCTTGTTCACGTTGTCGCGGTAGGTGTAGGTGGGGTTGGCGTTGTATTTTCCTTCCGGCCATTCCCCGTTGACATCCTGGTAGAAACCGCCGCCGTAGGCAGCATTGCCGGTCAGCGAGATGGTCGGCAGCTTGCCTCCAAAACCGTTACTGAAGAAGGAGCCCAGGGGCAGGCCGGGGGGAAGTTGCCAAGCGTTGGGATTGGGATAGCCGGTCGAACTGGTGAAAATGTGGTCGGTGGTGTAGCTGAAGGTAAACTCGTTCAGAAGGGTTGGGGAAAGCGTGGCCGACAAACGCGCCACGATACTGACCGCCGGGCCGTTAAAGTTGGTTTGCACCGTGGGAAAAGCGCTGCCGGAAAACAACGGGGTGGGGGTGATGGTGTCCCAGGAGTCATGGGTGTAGCGGAACATGGCGCGCAGCTTGGAACTGAAATTGTGGTCTACACGGATCAGTTCCTCGCGCCAGTTGGTGGGCTGTACCGGCGAGGCGTTATGCAACGCAGCGCCCGGCACACCCGCATTGGGCGGCGGAATGAGGGCAAGCAGGGCCTGCCCAACCGGGTTCACGGGAACCTGGTTAGCGGGAAATTGTGCACCCCCGGAACCGGGGACGGTGGGGCAATCCGGGCCCGGACACACATCGCTGAAATTCCCGGTTCGTTCCGCGTCTGACGGCACCAGTGCGTTGAAAACCTGTCCCGGAACCCGGTCGCGGCGCCACTCCTGCGACCAGAAGAAGAAGGTCTTTTGCTTGTCGGTGTTGTAGTGGCCCGGGATGTAAATGGGGCCTCCCAGGGTGTATCCAAAATCATTCTTCTTGTAGGGGGGAACCGACGTTTGAAAGTAGTTCCGGGCATTCAATGCGTCATTGCGCACGAACTCGTAGACGTCTCCATGAAAGCTGCTGGTGCCCGACTTGGTTTCCACTTCGACGGTGCCGGAACCGTTGCGGCCATATTGCGCGCCGTAGTTGGAAGTCAGCACGCGGAATTCGGCAATGGCATCGATGCTGGGATACACGTTCAGCGAGGTGTTGCTGCCGTTGTCCATGTTGTCGCCGCCGTCCAGTTCCCAGTTGTTGTACTCGGTGCGGCCTCCGTTCATGCTGAAGGCAACGTTGCCGTAAATGCCCACGGTACCTTCGTCCTGCCCCGACTGATTGCTTACGCCGGGTACCAGGGTGGCAAGTTGGGTGAAGGAGCGGCCGTTGAGCTGAAGCTGGGTGATCTCTTTGCCGGTGACCACGCCGGAGAGATCCGAGCTCTGGGTCTCAACCTGGGCGACCGCGGTGCCTTCCACGGTCACTTCTTCCTTGGCACCGCCCACCTGCAGGGCAACGTCCAGGCGCGCCTTTTGCGCCACCCGAACGATGATGCCTTTCGCTTCATAGGTCTTGAAACCGGTCGCGGTTACGGTCAGGTTGTAGGCGCCAATGGGCAAGGCGCCAAACAAATATTCCCCGGCGGCATTGCTGGGCACGGCGCGGTGCAGGCCGCGCTCCGGGCTGGCCAGGGTCACTTGAGCGCCCACGATGGCGGCACCGCTGGAATCGGTGACGGTTCCGGTGATGGAGGAAGTATCCTGTGCCAGCAGCGCCAGGGGAGAGGACATCAGGAGGAAGCAGAATGCGAGGCGGCGGGATTTCATATCAGGACTCCTTCCAGCCCTGGCGGGCAGGCGCCCTTGGCGGGCCGCCCGGCAGCCAACGACTCGTGAAGAATCGTTTTATTAAAACGTATGAATATTGCATCTTTTGCCATTTTCAAGTCAAGCCAAAAATCGGCCGCAGACCCGCAGTCCACGACCGGACTTATGCGGGGCGGCGGGTGGAGTCCCGCACCGCCAGTTCCGGGGCCAGCTTGCGGTGCACGGCCGGCAGGTCGCGTTTTTCCAGCATGGCTTTGATTCCCTCCAGCACGATGCCGGCCGCCATTGCGCCCATCGCCTCCATGGGCTGCCGAATGGTGGTAAGGGAAGGGGTACAGAGGCTCGATGCCGCGACATCGTCAAACCCGATTACCGAGCACTGCTCGGGCACACGCAGTCCGGACCTGGTGAGGGCGCGGATGGCCCCAAATGCCGTGATATCGTCGAACGCCATCAGCGCGGTGAAAGGACGCTTCGTCTTGAGCATGTCCTCGGTCAATTGATAGCCGGCTTCGAAGCTGGAAATCGGGTCGCGGGACGCCGGCAAGTCCACAATCAACCGCGGATCCAAATCCAAGTCATGGCCTTTTGCGAAGGAACGGACGCCTTTCCAGCGGGGAGCGCTGTCAGACAAAGCCTTGGGGCCTCGAATAAACGCAATCTTGCGGTGGCCAAGCGAGTACAGATGTTCCACCGCGGTATAAGCTCCGAGTTCGTTATCGACGATGACCGAGCTGAGCGAATCGTTCTTCGACTCCCGCCCAATCATCATGGTAGGGATGTTGCTCTTTTCCAGGTCGCCGAGAACTTCGATGTTGACGAACAACCAGTTGGCCAGCACAATGAGCGCTTCGACGCGCCGGTCCAGCAACATTTCCAGGTAGCGCTCGAAGCGGGCGCGCTCGTTCAGAACGTCGGTGAGGATGGGAAGATACGACGCTTGGTACAGCGAGTTTTCAATGCCGCGCAGCACCAGGGTGCAGAAGGGATCCGTCATGTCGAAGACCATCACGCCGACGGTGTGACTACGCCGGCTGCGGAGCGAGCGGGCAAACAGGTTCGGCCGGTAGCCCAGGTTCTTGGCGGCGCTTTCAATACGCTTCTTGGTGGTGGTGGGAATGTAGCGGGCGAGGGGGGCGTTGTTCAGCACAATGGAGACGGTGGTGGAGGAAAACCCGCTCTCCTTCGCCACATCGCGAATCGTGACCATACCCGAAACTCCTAATGGGAGGTATCCAGCGGATGCTTCGCTTTCTCAAAAAATTCGTTCTGCAAGCGCAGGCTTTCCTGATCCGCTTTCACTGCACGAATTACCTTTTGGATGGCTGAAATCCAGGCGTTGAGATCATACTGACCGAGTTCCCGGGTTGCGGTTGCGCCGTCTCCCGAGTAGTGCAGCGGGAAGCTTGCGTACCACCAGATGGCAGTGTACAGCGGATCGGGCAACTTGAGACGGGCCAGATCCGCCCCCGATTCCCGGTTGGCGCGGTCGATATGCACCAGATCGGGCCGGGCAAGCAGCATCTCTGAGGTCTCGGTCTCGCCGGCGTGCATGTCGTTCGTGGTTTTCCTGGGCGGCCCGCCCGGGGGCGCGTCAAACAAGGGCAATACGTAAACCACGTAGTCGCGCTGTTTTTCCAACTGGGTTTGGGCAAAATACGGCAGAAGGTGCTCGTTGCCTCCGTGGCCGTTTACGATGAGCACTTTCTTGCAGCCATTGCGGGCCATCTCGTCGGTGGTTTCCTGCAAGAGCTGCATTTGCAGGAAGGTACTGTAGGCGATGGTGCCGGGCTCATGCCGGGCCTCAAAAATCTGGCCAAAATAGTACTCCGGGAACACCACGGCATATTCCGTTTGTACCGCTGCCAGGACCACATGACGGACGTTGATCAGGTCGGTCCCGAGGGGCAGGTGCGGGCCGTGTTTTTCGACAATGCCGAATGGCAACAGGCAAGTGCCCTGCGACTGCTGGATCGCGGTCCGGAAATCCTCCGCCGTCAATTCTTCCCAACGCGGAGAAAGTTTGGTTTGCGACCCGGCGAGTGCCGCCCAGACGAGTACAGCGAACAGCGCCACAAGATTGCGCATCAGTGTTCCTCCTTAACTGCAAGTGGACTGCTGGCTGCTACCACGTTCCAGCCGTCGACGGTCAGCACGAGATTGCCGACGCCCGCCGCGGCAGACTCAAAACGGGCGCTGAGCTGACGTTTCTCTCCTGGCAGCAGAGAGAAATAATTGTCGTCCCAGAAAATCGGCACCACGTCCTCTCCACTGCTGCCCTTCGCGACTCGCAGATGGACCATGAAGGCCAGGTTCGAGCTTGAGTTCTCCAGGAAAGCACGAACCATCCTCGCTTTCCCGGCCTGCGACATCGAACTGCGCACCACGAGCTTTACCGGCGGCAAGGCATTCAACCCGCTCAGGTCAGCATAGGCGCTTTGTGGCGTGTAAACCGTGTCCAGCTTCTTTGCCCAGTCGAGCAGGTCGGGCTGGGTGGAGAGCCAATAGAAGTTGTCGCTCATCATCCTGCCGGAGGTGTCATGAAGTTCGAGTTTCAGAAAGTAGGTTGGCGAAATGTCGTCCACTGGGGGCAGTTGCAAGGCACGGAGGCTGCTATCCGCCGGAATGTCGAGCGTCACATTCCGGGATGCTCTCTGTTTGGCATGAATGTCATAGATCGCCGCTTCCACGCGAACGCCCGAAAAAGCGCGGTCGTAAGCATTTACCACCGCAACCGAGTTGTCATCGTAGGAGTACTGAACGTGCAGCGGCTCGCACGCCTTTTTCGACCCGAAGTAGGCGCCGGACGGGACCAGGTAGTAATCGTAGAGATTCCAGATGACGGAAGGCCAGGCATTGTTCAGCATCCACTGAAT
Organism: uncultured Acidobacteriota bacterium; assembly: GCA_963715675.1. Taxonomy (GTDB): domain Bacteria; phylum Acidobacteriota; class Terriglobia; order Terriglobales; family Acidobacteriaceae; genus DASVWZ01. The sequence goes on along the minus strand of OY970265.1, from coordinate 2,708,118 downwards.
CACGCCGGTGGACTCGTACTTGTTCCGCCCATATGCTTCGAACATGGCGCGCTGCGCCTCGTAGTTCATGGCTTGCGACTTGCGAAGGAAGTCTTCCAGGGTGGTGGGCTGGCCGTAGCGCTGATCCATGCCATTCACAAATTTGTCGATGGTGGTGAAGCGTTCCAGGCCGGCGTGGTAGTTCCAGTATTGGTCCACCGGCCAAAGGTGGCCGGGGGGAATAAATCGCTTCAGAGTGGGTAACGTCGGGATCACCGGCCCTGGGCTGGTCTCCGTATTGAATCCGAATGCCCCGCCGGCTTCTTTGTCGGTGAGCCAGTAATTTGGGGGAACGTAGTCGTAGGGACCGGTCATCTTCACCCCTGACGCGCCGGTTACTGTGGTTGGCGTATCGGACGCGGAGGAGAGCGAGGGGTTGGGCCAATCCGTGTCTTTCAAGACCTGCACGTACTGCGTCTCGATGCTGGCCGGCGGAGGATTATCGCTGCCATAGAGCCAAACGAAAACGCTGGGATGGTTCCGCAGGCGTATCAGCTGATCAGAAAGTGATGCCGTGGCAATCCTGGTGGTCTCCGGCGTCCATTCTTCCCATTGCTCCCAGAAGTCGCAGCAGGTCCATCCCGGGAGGATCAGAATCCCAAGCCGATCGGCCATGTCGAAGAACGCATCCGGCTCCATGCGCCCTTCCAGGCGGATGGCGTTCAAGTGCATGTCACGGATGTAATCCATGGCGGCCGCGGCCCGCTGGGGCGACCACCGCAGCAGCATATCCGGCGTCCAGGCCGCTCCCCGGACAAGCAACTTGCGGCCATTGATTTTGAACAGACGATAGCCTCTCTCGGTTAATTGCGAAGTCACTTCCCGAATGCCGAAATGCACCACCGCCGAATCGGATAGCAGCCCGCGGGCTTCGACCTGCAGACGGGCAGTGTACATTTCGGGTTTGCCCATCTGATACGGCCACCACAGACGGGGCGGTGCGAGCCGGAGTTGAGGAAACTGGCCGGGCGCGAAAACAACCGTCTTCGATTCCGCAGCAGCCAATTCGACTTTCTGGCTGACCTGAATCCCCTCGATTTCGGCGCGGACGATGCTCGTGCCGGGATGGGCAGCCGCATTGTGCACTTCGGCTGAAATCGTCAGAGACGCTTTTTTATAATCGGGATCCAACTTGGAAGTTATAAAAGGATGGCGCAGCGAAACGTCACCCGTCGCGGAGAGGTAAACGTCTTTCCACAACCCCATGTTCTTGTCGGGGGGAGTTGGGTTCCAATCGACCCAGGTCATCCCTAAGGCGGTCTGGTCCGGCGCGAAGACTTCAACCGCCAAGGCGTTCGGTTTTCCGGCCGCCAGATGCTTGCCAGCGTTAAATTCGAACGCTCGCATCATGCCGGCGACGTCCTGAGCGTCGCCAATCTTCTGGCCGTTCAGCCAGACGTTCGCGCGGTAGTTGATCCCGTCAAAATGCAGCCAGGTGGTTCCCTTAGCCGCCGGCACCCGGAACTCCGTCCGAAACCACCAGGAGCAACGGAACGGGCTGTCCGCCGGCATGGACTGTTTGGCAAAGAACGAATCCGATGAGTAGTCCATCCCCGGGAACGATTTCAGATTCATTCCAAAATAAGGGTCGTGGTACGTGCCATCGGCGACCAGCGCCGCAACCACCGTGGTGGGCACGCTGGCTTTGTGCCAACCGGACACGCCAAAACCAGCTGCGGAAATTTCCCGCCCTTCCGCCCGCACATCGCAAGAAGACTGAATCCGCCAATTCTGACTCAGCGGAATTTTCGAAGATGCCGGCTGCCGCGGATTCCCGGCCCAAGCGCAGACCCACCCAGCCATAAATGATAAAAGCGCGAACCCCAACCATCCGAATCGAAACCTGGTGCGGAAAAAGCGCGGAGGGTCAAATGCCGGAGTGAGTTCTGGAGTGGGTGAGGAAGTATTGCCGCTTATCGCGGAATCTGCAATGGCGCCAAATTCGACAGTTTGTGCCATAAACGTTTTATTAAAACGTATGAATATTGATGTATAAATACATCGGGTGTCAAGGACAAACAATCCGAAAGTGCGGCCGCAAGCCTGCCCGGCCGCCAGAAACCGGGGCTTGGCTTTTCGCTTTTTCGCTGCGCTCATGTCATACTCAGCCCTTTTGGGTCCGATGTGTCTCTCCGGCTGAAACGGAAAGTCAGGAGATGCCATGAGTGAATCGACGACAGCAGTCCCGAGCGGCAACCCTAACGCGCCCCACCTGAAACGTGTGCTGACGCTGTGGGACCTGGTGTTTTATGGGATCGTCCTGATCCAGCCCATCGCTCCCGTCCCGCTCTACGGAGTGGCCCAGAAGCTTTCCGACGGGCACTTTCTCACGACCATTCTCATTGCCATGTTCGCCATGTTGATTACCGCGGTCAGCTACGGCCGGATGGCCGCGCTCTATCCCGCGGCCGGCTCGGCCTACACCTATGTGGGCAAGGGACTCAATCCGCACCTTGGCTTCCTGGCGGGCTGGGCGATGTTTCTGGACTACCTGTTGCAGCCGCTGATCAACACAGTCTGGATTTCCACCGCTCTGCATGCGCGATACATGCCCAAAGTGCCATTCGTTGCCTGGGCCGCCATCATCGCCGGCATCATCACCCTGCTGAACCTCCGCGGCATCCGATCTTCGGCGCGGGCCAACAAGATACTGTTGTTCTCCATGTTTGTGGTAGTCGGCGCATTTCTGGTGCTGGCGGTGCGCTTCCTTCTGCGGTCGCAGGGTTTGCCGGGGTTGTTTTCGATCCAACCCTTTTATAATCCTGCAACCTTTAACTCGCAGCGAGTCTGGACGGCAACTTCCTTTGCCGCGCTCACCTACATCGGGTTCGACGGTGTAACCACCCTCGCGGAGGAAGTGAAGAACCCGAAACGCAACGTGCTTCTGGCAACTGTTCTGGTTTGCCTGTTTACCGGGGTTTTCGGAGGGCTCGAGGTTTACCTCGGACATCTGATTTGGCCGAACTGGCGGACGTTCCCCAACCTCGAGACGGCGTTCATGGATATCTGCAGCCGGGTCGGGGGAGTCGTGCTGTTCAACGCCATGGGCGCGATTCTGATCCTGGCCGCGTTCGGCAGCGGGCTCACCGGCGGTCTGGGCGCAGCACGGCTTCTGTTCGGCATGGGCCGCGACAACGTTCTGCCGCGCCGGGTTTTCGGCCATCTCAGCCCGGGAAGCGCCACGCCAACCTACAACATCCTCATCATCGGGGGTCTCACATTTGTCGGGGCAGTCCTGCTGAACTCCATTGGCAATGCCTACGAACATGCCGGAGAACTTCTCAATTTCGGAGCATTCCTCGCTTTTATGGGAGTCAATCTGGCGACGTTCTGGCAATTCACTATACTTCGCCGTCCCGATTACAAGCGGCGAATCATCGCGGATGCTTTCCTTCCCGCCATCGGATTCCTGTTTTGTTCCCTGATATGGTGGAATCTCAACAGCCTGGCCAAGACGATTGGCGGGATCTGGTTTGCCGTGGGCGTGCTCTACTTGGCTATCGCGACTGGTGGCTTCCGCAGAGCCCCGGCGACGATCGATTTCAAGGATTCCTAATACAGGCGCGGGGGGCTCGCCCGTGCCAGGGGAGGGGAGCCGTGCGGCGAACTCCCCGTGATCTCATTCCGTGGTGGTGATTTTCGGAATGCGCGCGAACCGCCCCGCCTCGATGCCGGCCCGTTCGGCCAAGGCCAGCGTCATTATCTGAATGGGGAGAATCTCCAGCATCGGGCGCACGCCCGGCGAGGCTTTGGGAAGGTCCCACGGTCCCGCGCCGGCGTCTTCCGCAATCCAGACGGTCTTGCTTCCGGCAGCGCGTATATCGTCCCGCAACTTGACCTGCAAGGCTCTGGTTGCTTCGGCGCCCGCAAATATCACCGCCAGGGTTTCGCCGCTGACCATCTCCAGCGGGCCGTGGCGGAAAGCGGCGCTGCTCATGCCTTCTGCATGCATCCGGACCGATTCCTTGACGATCAGAGCGCCCTCCCCGGCCGCCGCCAGGGAACTCCCGCGTCCCAGCAGAAACAAGTGGCGAATTTGCCCCAGCGTTCCCGTCATCTCACGGACGTGGCCTTTCCATCCGCGCAAGTACAATGCGACCGCGGGCACGGCTTGTGCCAGTTCCTCCCGCGTCTGGCCGGCATCGGCTCCGCACAGCAGTCCGCCGAGCAGGCGCAGCGCCATTAACGCGGTCAGGTAGGTCTTGCAGGAGACAGAAAACTCCTTCCCGGCCCTGGTCAGAAGCAGAGCATTAGCGCGCCGCGCCAGCGGGCTCTCGGCCTGATTGGTTACGGCTATGATGGCCGCCCGGCCATGGTTTTCTTCGAGCAGGCGCACCACTTCCGCGCTTTGTCCGGACTGCGAAATCGCGACGATCAGTGTTTCTGGCGTGAACCAGCGTCGCAGGCTGTGGACGAGTTCTGAGGTCTCGACGGCAAGCGCGGTGTAACCGTGCGCGTTGAGCCGCAAGAACAAGGGATGGACAGCGTAAAACGAGGCCCCCATTCCAGTCAGGATGACACGTTTGATCTGGCCTTTCCGCAGGCGTGCGGCGAGCAGGGCGATGTCTTTGGAAACCTCCAACTGCTCCAGGGTTGCCGCCAGGGCGCGCGGCTGGTCCAGAATGTCGCCCAGATACGGGCCTTCGACGATGGAATCGTTGCTAGTACCCAACCTTACCCCCACAGCGCTCGAGCCGATGGTGCCAAACCTGCGCGGCGCCGATCAAGCCAGCATCCGCGCCCAGAGAGGCCAACGTAATTTCCACCTGGCTGGTGGGAACCAGCCGGCAATTCTGCGCGATCACCTCACGCATGCGATCCAGGAACAATTGTGCGCTCTTCATCACACTTCCGCCCAGTACAATCGCTTCGGGAGCGAACAAGGTGATCAGATTGGCCAGACCGAGCCCCAGAAAATAGGCCTCGCGCTCTACCGCACGCTGCGCCCAGCGATCGGAGTCTTGGGCTCGAGAACAAATTTCCCGGGCGCTGAGAGTGCGGTTTCCGTAACTGGCGGGGGCATTCTGGTTGAGCCACGCGGTCATCGCGGGCCCAGCTGCCAGACTTTCCCAGCAACCCCGCACGCCGCAGGAGCACGGCGGCCCGCCGGAAGCGTCAATAATGTGGTGCCCAATCTCCGGATGGCACCCGTTGACTCCGCGATATACTTTGCCGTCGAGAATTACACTTACCCCAATGCCCGTTCCTACGGTCACATAGAGGAAGCGCACCTTCTTCCCTCCGGCTCCCCAGTAGAGTTCACCGAGAGCGGCTGCATCCGCATCGTTTTCCAACGCCGTCGGCACCCCAAACTCCTGTGCCAACACCTCCACCGGATTGCCCTTCCACCCCGGCAGATTGTTTACATTTCCCAGGGCGCCAGTCACCGCGTCCACCGGACCGGCGCACCCGATGCCAATGCCGTGCAGTTTGGTTCCGGCCTGCTCGGCGCACTGCGAAAGCAACGCCGTGACCTGTCGCATGGCGTGATCGAACCCGCGCGGCGCGTCGGTAGGGCACTCATTCTTGGCTAGAATGCGGCCTTGCGGATCAACCACGCCCACCGCAATCTTGGTGCCCCCGATGTCTACTCCGCCGATCATGTTGCGCTGCGTTCCCGAACCAGCCACTATTAAAATGATTTATTAAAACGAATGAATATTGATACATTTTGAGTTTTCTGTCAAGGGCCAGGCGATGCCAACCTATTGAAATACATGCCGCACCGACCGGTCCGATGAGGTTGCCATCGGCAGATTCATCCACTTGCGGCGGCGGATCACCGCGAAGAGCAGGCCACCGATCGGTAATGGTTCTGACAATTAGACCCCAATGGTTCGTTACTGGAAACACGAATGTTGAAATCAAAGTACGCCAATCAATTGTGACGATTCACGGTTCCACTGGAATTGTGGGAGACTATAGCTTTACCCCGGAGGCGAGACAATGCAAAAACGCAAACTTGGAAACAGCAACCTGGAAGTATCGGCTCTTGGCTTAGGCTGCATGGGAATGAGCTTTTCTTATGGTCCGGCTGGAGACAAGCGGGAGATGATCTCGGTTCTGCGCGCCGCCGTGGAACGCGGCATAACATTCTTCGACACGGCTGAGGTCTATGGTCCGTTCACGAACGAGGAACTGGTTGGCGAAGCTCTCTCTCCGGTACGCGACCAAGTGGTGATCGCCACCAAGTTCGGGTTCAAACTTGATCCCAAGGGAGGGGGGAAGTGGATTGGCCTCGATAGCCGGCCAGAGCACATCAAGCAGGTCGCCGAGGGCTCGCTCAAGCGCCTCAAGATCGATGCTATCGATCTGTTCTATCAACACCGGGTTGACCCGGACGTGCCCATCGAAGATGTGGCGGGAGCGGTGAAGGATCTGATTGGGGAAGGCAAGGTGAAGCACTTCGGACTTTCGGAAGCTGGGGCAAAGACGATTCGCCGCGCGCATAAAGTCCAGGCGGTCACTGCGGTGCAAAGCGAATATTCGCTTTGGTTCCGCGATCATGAGAAAGAAGTGCTGCCGACGGTCGAGGAACTCGGAATCGGCTTCGTTCCGTATAGTCCTCTGGGCAAGGGCTTCCTCACGGGAAAGATCAACGAAAATACTGCGTTCGACGGTTCCGACTTCCGCAACAGCCTCCCTCGCTTTACGCCGGAAGCGCGGAAGGCGAATCAGGCCCTGGTGGATCTGCTTGGCAAGATCGCACAAGGGAAGAAGGCGACCCCGGCGCAGATCGCGCTGGCCTGGCTGCTTGCCCAGAAGCCCTGGATCGTTCCCATCCCAGGCACTCGGAAGCTGGAGCGGCTCGACGAGAACATCGGAGCAGCGGCAATCCAGCTTACGTCCGATGATCTCCGTGAGATCGACAGCGCCGCCTCCAAGATCACGGTGCAAGGGGCGCGGTACCCCGAACATCTGATGCAGATGACCGGTCGCTGAGCAGCGAGGGAAGGCCGGAACGTCCACTGTCGTCATCAGGCTCTGGCGCTCACCCGTCGTGCGAGGGCGGGTTTGGGTCAACCGCCGTCAGGCCAGCAGAGCATTGCGGTCTGGGAGCATACCTATTTCAGTTTCACGAAGAGAAGAACGAAGATCGCCCACACTCCGACGGTGACGGGTCAGTGTAAGGCGACGGCAAAATGCTCCCTCCCCGCCGGACTTTTGGGGGTACAAGGTGGGGGATACTGCGAAACCGCCATGCGATGGGACAGGCGGGCGGGTGGTTCGAGCTAATCGGGACGGTTCGGAACTCAACTCCAATTTATGTCACATCCTTTACGGAAGTGGTTGCACCGCCTGCCAAGTTCCGCCGCCTGCACAAAGCCACAAAGGGTTGTTGCTACCAGGCTGCCCAGCAGTCATATTGGAATACAGGCTACCCGTGACGGCACAGTTCCCGCTTTCGTCTCCGTTGCCCGCTCCCCAAGTCGCGGCATTTGGGCTAGTTGTGAAACGCGAATATGCGAGGTTGCCGCTTCCAATCTGTGCGGATTCTCCAACGGCATACATGCCTATGTAGTGATCTGTAAGAGTAAGACCAGGCGTAGAAGTTAGCTGGTCGTATATGGTGGTCGTGGAGCCTTCAAATGCATTTCCAACGCCCATGATTACCAGATCGCTCACATTCAAAGGCTGGGGCGTAATATGTATCACGTGAACAGGCGTCGTGGGGCCAGACGGGCTTGTATCGCCGAAGATATTGCGCAGTACATCGCTTTTCGCAACAGCTTGACTTCCAATACGCACTCCGTCGTAGAAACCCACGATGCGGACATCTTCGAGCGTATTGTTCGACCCATCCAAATATATTGCGACTTGGGAATCGGGATTCGATTCGCATGTCAGGCCGTGAACGCCCTGTGTGCTGACATTCAGGATTTGAACACACGCTGCAGCAGAAGCACTGGCAGAGTTAAAGACGATGTTTGAATATGGTCCCGAGTTCTGTGCGCCTGAACCGAGCTTCAGGCCGAATCCCAGGACACCATACAGATTTACCCGGTTCACATAACTCAACTCTTGCGAATTGGAATTATCGATGCCGTCGAGACTGGGAATGCCCTGACCATCGAGAGCGACATCCTCAATGGAAACAGAATGGCAGGTGTTGTTCTGGCACCCAGAATTCCCCATCTGGATCATCGCGCTGCCTGTGAATGCTGCGTTGCACGAATTACCGGTAGTGCAGGCTACCAGCCGCGTCACACTCGTAAACGCTTCAGTCGTCGTAGTCACGCCCCCGGCTCCTTCGCCGATGATCTTGGTTCCTTCCGGCAGAATCCAGCCTAAGGAGATGTAGATTATCCCTGCGGGAAGCAGGATGGTCGAAGGGACATTCGCATAGCTCTTGCCGGTTTCGAACCACGGGCTTCCCTGTGTACATGCCAACGCTGCACCACTGATACCGCGCGCGTCAACGACGGCACCTTGAGCAGGGTATGTAATGCCGAATGACCCCGTGAGAATCTTGTAGATCGTGTCGCATAGGTCGGAGCCTTGACCACCACCTTGAAATGTATCGGCATCAATGAAGGCGGACGATCCCGCCTGACCAAACCCGGAGTTGTACACATCGTTCTGCCCCTGAGTTTGTGTTTGCGCGACTGAAGGCACAGATGAGACATGGAAACAACCTACCAGCGCGGCCACGGCCACGTACTTCATCCAGCGCGCAATTCTCAAACCTCTGTAGCTTTTCATGAAAATTTCTCCATACGAAGGTCACTTGCGTCAAACTCACTTCATTTAATTCCTCACGAACCCTTAGAGGCTTAAGGGAAGACTTCAAACACAGTTCCACAGCCGCCTTGACATGCTTGCCCAGTGCCACCACCATGGCTTGTGCCATAGAGGCTCCCGGACGCACTCCGGACAAGGGTAGCCTCTGGGTAACCCGCATCTGGGGCACCTTTGAGAGTGTAAACGTCCGAGAATGCCCAGACCCCTGCCTTCATCCGCATGCGAAAGACAACGCCTCGGAAGTATTGCCCACCGAGAGCTGCCCCGTAAAGATCACCAACTTGGCTGAGGGTCAGCCCTGCTGTCGGATTGCCGCCTGCGTTGCCGGTGAAGCTGTACAATACGGATTCTGCCGACCCGCCACCATTGACCTTTAGCTGAAAAACAACGCCGCTTTTACCGGCTCCGCCACCTCCCGCCGTGCCGAAAAGCGTGCCGCTATGGTCGAGGACTAACCCGCCATTTGGAGCCGCCCCATCATCACTTCCCGTAAACCGATAGAGCATTTTCTCCTTCCATTCCGTGCCCTTCTTGGTTGGGGTCAACTTGAAGGCGGTGCCACAGCCGACTCCAATATCGTTCTTGCAGCCTTGGTTACCTCCTGCTGGGGTCGTGCCGTAAATCACCCCGCTTTTGGCGATCACCAGCGCGCCGTTAGGGATCGCGCCGTCCGTGCCACCTGCAAAGCTGTGCAGCACTTGCTCGGTCCATGCTCCACCTTTCTGTTTTGGCGGACTCAGCTTGAACACGATGCCGCAATTGCCCCCGAAGAAAATGTTGCAGGTGTTTCCCTTCCCACCTCCAAAGTTCGTCGCGCCATAGAGGTTCCCAGCCTTGTCAAACGTCAGATTGCCCGCTGGAAAGTAACCGTCGTTACCACCGTTGAAGCCGTACAGAATGGCCTCCGTCCACGGATCACCTTTCTGCTTCGGCGGGGATAGCTCGTACACCGTCCCGCATCCAGCCGGGGTGCCCAAAATAACACAATCTCCGGTTCCGCCATATGCTGAGACCCCGTACAGGTTCCCCGAAACATCCATGATTAGTCCGCTGCTAGGGAGCGAAACATCGTTCGACTGCTTGCCCTTGAACTGAATAAGAATGGTTTCGGTCCAAGGATTGCCCTTCTTAGCTGGCGGAGACAATTCATAGACCAAACCGCACAAATTGGCATCGGGATAACAGGAGCTTGGACCCGCACCTTCGGTTGCCCCATATAGATTCCCGGCTTTGTCGAACACCACGCCCCCCGCTGGCCAAAACCCGTCACTTGTGCCGCCCTGAAAGCTGTACAGCACCTGCTCATTCCATTCAGCCGCAGCAGTGCAAACGAAACTCAGCATGAGGGTGAGCACTCCGATCAAGTTTGCCAACGTGTAATGCACCCCTGTGAAACTGGACAGGATCATAAGGTATGATTCAGGGCCTCCGCCAGGAGGCGAGATGCCAAGAAAAGCGCAAGTGCAGAGAAGTGCCGAAGAGAAGTTTGCCATCGTGATCGAGGGTCTGAAGAGCGGCAACATTGCTGAGACCTGTCGCACCCACCAGATCGCCGCCACGCTCTATTACCGCTGGAAAGAGGAAGCCGAAAAAGCGGCGGTAGCCGCGTTGGGCGGGAAAGCCGCTGCGCCCCATGGCGGCGAGGAACAGCGCAAGCGCATCCGCGAACTGGAGCGCAGCCTGGGCAAGGCCCACGTGCAGATCGACATACTAAAAAACGTTCTGGGCGAATGAGCTGTGGCCAGGTTCATTCGCAAGCCCACCAGTTGGTGGCCGCAGGACAAACCGCCCAACTGGTGGCGGAGACCTTGGAGATCAGCCGCTCCAGTCTGTATTATCGCCGGCAGGCACGCAGGTCGCGCGCCGATCGCCGCTACGACGAACGCATCGTCGAGGTCTGCGGCGAAAAGCCAGTGTATGGCTATCGCCGGGTGCAATGGTGGCTGGAACAGGTGAGTGGGTTGAAGCTGAACCGCAAGCGGGTATTGCGCGTGATGCGCGAACGCGGCCTGCTGGTACGCAGCCGCCGTCTCCGGGTGACGCGCAGAAAAGACTGGAGCACGGTGAACGTCTCGCGACCGGACCAGGTGTGGCAGATGGACATGACCAAGGTGTGGGCCGGTCCTGCGACCGGCTGGGCGTATCTGGTCTCGGCGCTGGACTGCTGCACCCGCGAAATCGTGGGCTGGGACTTGAGCCTGCGCTGCCGCACCCAGGACGCTCTGGCCGCGCTCCACCGCGCCCTGCGAGAGGTTTTGCCTTGCGATCCTAGTAGAAAGGGTTTGACTTTGACGACCGACAACGGCACCCAGTTCACCAGTGCCCGCTTCATCGCTACCCTGGGGCAGCTCGGCATCACTCATCGCCGAACCGCCTACAACCATCCCGAAGGCAACGGACGTATCGAGCGTTTCCACCGCTCGCTCAAGGAAGAGGAGGTTTGGCTCAACGAATACCAGTCGCTCGATCAGGCCCGCGATTCCATCGCCCGCTGGATCCACCAGTACAATCATCAGCGGCCTCATCAGTCACTCAAGAACCGAACGCCCGCCGCGACCCGGCTGGTGCTCACTCAACCGCAACCCCTAACTTATATCGAGGCCCTTTGTGTCTAGTTTAGGAGGGTGCATTACAGAATCGAAATTCTCACGGCTGATGAGCGGAGCACATTCTACACAATAGGTCTTGCCTTGCTGAATGTGGCTACCACACCAACGACAAAGGCAGTCTGGTTTCGGTGTTTCGACTATCGGGGAAGATGGTTGCCCCTTAGCTTCCCTTCGATGCTGCTGTGTTAGGCGCGTGGCGACCGGGCGATCACTTTTCGGATGTCGAATGCTAGCCCAAAGTTCATGGGCAACGTATTCGGCCCACGGTGCGGCCAGCTTGCCCCAAATGGGTGCAGTCTCACTCAGCTTCGCCGTAAGTGTCCGCAAAAGGCGGCAATTTCCGTTTGGTTCCTCGAAGAAATCTGATCGCCGGAAGGGTTCTCGCGTGATCCAATCGAGCAGCCACGCGTCAACGGATGGACGCACAGCTTCCATGATGTCGCAAGCTAGGCTGTCGCGCTTTGGAGTGTCAACGTGCAGCATTCCCATACCGGGATCAAGTCCGAGTGCTGCTGATGCCAGACGCGCCTCGCACTCAAGCAGAGCATAGCAATAATTGAGAATTGCATTCGGGGGGTTGGTCGCAAGTCTAGGCGATCCTGTGATTGTGGATTTCCGGGTCCCAAAAGTACACCAGTGGTCAGGCACACGTGCCATGTCCTGGCGCGGGAAACTGATCCGGATCGCGCTCCATGCTGACCAATAGGCATTGGCTGCCTGTGCTTCGAGTTGTGCAACTGTGTCCAGACTTTCAGCACCGGATAAACATTCTTGCAATTTCGCAATAACATCGGCTGAGGCTGCATCGGCGAGCTTACCCCTCACCAATTGTTGCTGACCGTTGAGCTTTGCTCGCATAAGCTCGCGCATGATTTCGAGTGCCGCCCCGCTGTGATGTGCCAACGCTTGCGCCCGCCTTAGTCGGGCATCGGACGGCGCAGTAGGTCCGGTAACCAACGAGACTTTGCCCGACCGGTCAAGCATGATGAGCGATGCCTGTTGATCGCCGAGCCACTTCAAAGCGTCTAATGTGAAGAATCCATCCTCCGAGATGCAAACCAATCGGCGCAACCCGTGGCCAACGCGGGCAAGCCGAAACCTTCTGCGCTCCTGGCCCACGCCGTCTTCAATTTCAAGATGACCGGACTGCATACGCACACGCACACCGAAACCGTGGATCGTGAGCACACCGCTTTTGTTGATGGGGGATTTGCTGGAATTCGAGACTTGCGGTAGGTTGTGCCAAGCTGCCATTGGAGTGATACCTCCTGTGGTGGTTAGGGCTTGTCGTCTGCTGATAACAGGCGGCAGGCCCGCTTAACTACTTATAATTCTACTACTTACGATATTTGCCTATCAAGCCAATTCAGACCGTTTTGCCAGTTCAATTTCTGGAATTGATTTGGGTCGGACGATGTTATCGAAGTAGCTTCCCATTATCCTGTAGGGCAAGTCACGGCGCGTAAATCGTGTCCCCCGGTGTTCAGCAAATGCTTGCTTCATGTAGCCCCAATGTGGTTTGACATGAGACCTGAGACTAGGGTCGCAGTCCTTGTGTATCAACTTCTCCCGCAATTTCGATTCAATCTTATCCAGATTGAGCCGTTTTGTTTCCTGCACGATTGATTTCAGAAGATCAAAGAGTTGGTAGTCGAACGTAGCAGGGGATTCGTCTTTGATTGAATCTAACCTCCGAAAAGACTGGATCCATCCGTACTCGGGAAGACCTGCCATGGCCTTGGCAATATTCCTGGGTGTCACAGTGTGGCGTTGGCTCTGCACGAAATTGACCACTTCGTTCCGCGCATACCAAGCCGCTTGAGCAGAAAGCCGATTCCCGAGTGATTGCCGCTGTTCCCGCGCTTGCTGGAGGACTTCTTCCATTTGATTTGCTTTACTTCGTAATTCCAGGACACCCAACTCTTCAGCTGCTACCGCGACCGCAAAGAAAGACTTGAAAGATGGGGGCGCACTCACGAATTGGGATATGAGGACATTCAGCGCCGTCGTAGCGTCCTCAGCCTTTTGTCGTGCGGGGTGGTGTTCGGAGGAGAGGAGATGTTCGCTCTCCATGGCATTCTTATATTGTTGGCGTGTCAGGCGAACTTCGCGCCATCCGACCTCAGTGCTTCCATCCTTCAGCAAGCATCCCAATGGTTTTTCTTCGCGAAACGGCTGACACCACTCGACTCCCGGTATCAGTCTGAGGACCACCTGCACGTCATCGGGCTTCCGAACGCGTTGGAGCTCTAGGCCGATTCGACCCCAACTGTTTTCGAAGAATTGTTTTAGTGCATTGTACCTATCTACCAGCTTCTTGGTACTGATAAGCTCATCTCTTCCGAGCTTTTGCCGTTTGGTCTTCTCGGGCATAGAGCTTAAACAGCTGTCAAGTCAACTTTCGACACAAAAAGGAACTCCATTCCATCGCGTTGCGCCGTTATCGCACCAAAATGTACCTTGGTCGCCGATGACGGCGGCGTTATCGCACCAAAATGTTTTGCCACTTCCCGATTGTCCCTTGACCCCATGAGACATTCATCGCAAAGAGGGCACTGCGATGATAAAGCGGACGGTTCGGAGAAAACAACGGCAATCACATGACGTACGTTCACGAAACCTTGTTGTTACCAAACTGCCTGAACGCAGCCAGGCCGCACGTGACCGCGCTTTGCATGCACTCGCCGCAATCCGGAATGGCATATCAATCTCTCGCGCAGCCCGCGAGAATGGCGTCAGTCCTCGAACCATCGAGCGATATGCGGGCTCAGAACTCGTGCAAGATCGTCGAGGTAAACCTATCCGTGCGACAAAAAGCGACAACCTGGTTCGTTACCTGCTAATTCCGGGCCCGAACGGGCCGATAGAAATATCGGTTCACGGATCAAAAGCAGCAAGTAAGGTTGCAAATTACAAAGCTGCCGTCAATCGGTTTCTTCGCGGTGATCGGAATGCCCTCGCTGACTGGCATGGGAAGAGGATTGCGGGAGTCGAGCTAATCACAGACGGGGACGTTCTCGTTGACCAAGCCGACAAGGGGCTGCTGCCCTACGCTCTCTACCGCTCACTCTCCGGCGGTGCGGTGTGACGGCATCACCCGCAACGTCTTCGCGCACTTTGCCTCAAAAGCGCTTGCGATGCGCAAAGTGCGGAAGCTCCGATAGCGTGGAGTGGCACCATATAGGCGGGCGTAATCATGTCGCATGGTTCATGATCCCGCTGTGTCAAGAGCATCACTCTGCGCTCACCATTGCACTTCGCCGGGCAGGAATCGATATGCGGTACACGAGCGATGTTGCTGAGCGGCTGAGGCGCGCACGGCGAGCAATATACGTTTGTTTGTGGTTCCTTGATGAGGAGGCACAACCGAGGCAACAGATGAACTATGATCCATGACTATAGCGAATGACATTAGTCCATGACATCTTTCTCCGCGCCTATGCAGTTCGAGCAGACCGGAAGAAGAAACGCAAGCGCACGTCCAAGAAACAGCATGACCCCAAGTGGCCCGAGCAAGCGCTGGTGTTTGATACTGAGACCCGCATTGCCGCAGATCAATCACTGACTTTTGGCGTGTATCGCCTCTGCGAACTCGTAGGTGGTGAATACAAACTCGCACAGGAAGGCATCTTCTACGCCGACGACCTCCCCGCAAGAGAGCGAACGGTCCTCACAACCTACCAGCGAACTGCGATTCAGGACATACCGTCCTTCCCACCCCAATTCCCGCTGTACTCCCGCTCTGAATTCATGCGCAGGATATTCTGGCCCGCAATCAAACGAGATGGTGCTTTGATCTGTGGCCTGAATGTTCCCTTTGATCTCGCCCGTTTGGCATTGGCTTGGAACCGAGGTAACAAGGACGAATGGTCGCTCACAATGTCGCAATATCCCAACGGGGCTGAGAATCGGAATCGCCCTCGCATTCATATCACCCCGATAGATAGCAAGAAGGCATTCATCGGACTGGCAAGACCATGGAATGCAAGAGAATGGAGAAATGAGGGCAAGGCGCATTTCCTCGACCTGCGAACCCTCGGATGGGCGTTATTCAATCAATCATTTTCACTGAAGACTCTTTGCGAGCAGCTCAAGACCAAGCATCAGAAGAAAAAAGACCATGAACCCACGGGCAAAGTCACTCGCGAAGAAATTGAATATGCTCGGCAAGATGGTCGCTGTAACCTGGATGCGCTCAACGCACTTAAGCTGGAATTCGATAAGCACCCGATCAACCTGAAGCCCTATCAGGCATATTCTCCCGCGAGCGTAGCCAAGAGTTATCTGGAAGCAATGGGGATCATCACCCCAGCAAAGAAGTTCAAGATCTCCGAAAAGCAACTCGGCATCGCCATGCAGAGCTATTATGGCGGACGATCTGAAACGCGCGTGCGTCGTGCTGAAGTCCCCGTAGTTCCCGTCGATTTCACCAGTGAATATCCGACTTGCTGTGCATTGTTAGGTCTGTTCGATGTTCTCACTGCGCACCGTGTGACGTTTGAAGATGACACGCAAAACACCCGTCGTTTGCTCAGAAGAATCTCTCTTGAAACTTGCTTCAAACCCTCGATTTGGAAGCGATTCAAGTTCTTCGCGTTGGTGCAACCGGATGGCGACATTCTGCCGGTACGGACGGTTTACGACGGAGTGACTCAAAACATCGGCAACAACTATCTCACCTCTGACACCCCGCTCTGGTTTACGGGCTGCGACCTGATTGCATCTATGATTCGGGGGAAGGGCAAGGTTCCGCATATCATTCGGGCGATTCGCATGGTACCACAGGGCAAGCAGGCGCGAATGAGGAGTGTGAATCTTCGGGGAAGCATGGTTGAGATCAATCCGTACAAGGATGATCTCTTTTGCAAGGTGATTGAGCAACGCAAGCTGCACAAATCAGACGAAGCTCTTTCCTACTGGCTTAAGATTCTGGCTAATTCAATCTATGGCTTCTTCGTTGAACTGATACCGGAAAACATGAAGAAGAAAGTGCCGGTGAAGGTGTTCTCAGGTGACAAGAAGTTTATCGACGCTTCGCACACGCTTGAGAATGAGGGGAAATGGTTTTTCCCGCCGCTGGCTTCGCTTATCACGTCCGCCGGGCGCCTATTGCTCGCGATGACAGAGGCGTGCGTAGAGCAAAAGCGGGGCACCTACCTGTTCTGCGATACCGATTCCCTTGCAGTCGTAAGCTCCAAGAGCGGGGGACCTCTCGGCATTCCAGGGAGTGACGGCATCAGGATTCTATCGTGGGAGGAAGTGCAAAACATCGTTAACAGATTCGCTACGCTGAATCCTTACAACCCCAGCGCTGTGAAAGGCTCGATTCTGAATCTTGTGGATGCTAATTACGTTGACTCCGATCCGGAAAAACCACAACGGCAGCTGTACGGATACAGCATTGCGGCAAAGCGTTACGCTTTGTACGAGAAAGGCGGGAACACAGATATTAAAATCATCGATCCCAAGGCGCATGGCATTGGTTTCCTGTATCCACCAAAGAATTCCCCAGACGATTGGGACGAAGAAGTACCGCAATGGGTTTATGAGATGTGGGGTTACATCGTGCGGGGCGCTTTGAACATGAAACGGAAATCACCATCTTGGCTCGATATTCCGCAGATGATGCGCCTCACTATCACCACATATAACGTCCTGGAGATGCTCGGAGAATGGGAAATTGCCCGCCCGTACAACTTTCTCCTCCTGCCGATGGTTGATCCAACATTCGGATATGCGTTCAATAGACGAACTAACGAGAAGGTTTTGCTGGTATTCCCGTTTTCATCCAAGCAAGAGCGCTGGCTTGGAGCGGAGTGCGTGAACGTCCATAGCGGGAAGAAATACAAAATGGTTGACTGCACCAAAGAAAAGAGTCCACCCGAGAACGTGGTCTTTCCTTCGCAATTCGCACGTCTCTTGGTTCAATACCAAGAGCATCCTGAAGCAAAAAGCCTCGCGCCCGATGGTACCCCATGCAAGCCCGACACGAGCGGGCTACTACAGCGTGCCCACGTCATTGCGGGAGAGTTCCGCTATGTGGGCAAGGAAACAGACCTCAAATGGGGGGAAGGCGACGATATCAGCGTCTTGGAGTTTAAGACCACCGAATACGGGAGGGCGACCAGGGTAGTCGCGAGCGAAGAAGTGAAGAGCGCAATCGCGAAAATTGGTATCAATAGATGCGCACGCGAGAGCGGATTTGATCGCAAGAACTTTATTAGGAAATTGGCTCGTGGTTTACCGGTAAAGCGCAACTCGTACAACGAATTCGTGCGCTGGCTTCAGCGGGAACAAGCGTGAAGCTTGAAGACTCAGCGAAGAATCCTCAGGCCGGGGGTTTGGAAGCTACCTGCCTAATCCCGACCATGCTTCACTTGAGGCCGAAGGCGTACAGTTTGCCGTCGTCGGAGCCGACATAGACCATCCCATTCACGACTATGGGTGAGGAAATATCCACAAAGTGGCCGATGAGGTAGCTCCACAGCTTAGCGCCGGTCTTGGCATTCAGCGCATACACGTTATTGTCGTTCGAGCCGACATAAACTACCCCGTTTGCAACGGCAGGCGAGGAAGTCACCTGGCCGCCAGTGGTGTAGCTCCATAGCAGGGTGCCGGTGCTGGCATTCAGCGCGGACACGTTGTTGTTGCCGCCGATGTACACGGCCCCATTTGCCACTGCCGGCGAGGAAGAACTGCCTGATCCGGTAAAGTAGCTCCAGACCAAGCCACCGGTGCTGGCGTTCAGCGCGTACGTGGTACCGCTGCCATCCGAGGCGAAATAGACCACCCCATTCGCAACTGTCGGGGAGGAAAAGGTTTGATAGGCGCTATAGCTCCAAAGCTCAGTGCCAGCGCTGGCGTCCAGCGCGTACAACGCAACGTCGTTTGCCACGTAGACAACATTGTTCACCACCGTCGGTGAAGAAAACACAGGGGACCCAGTGTTATACTTCCATAGGTACTCGCCGTTGCTGGCCTTGACTGCGTACACATTGTTGTCGCGGGAGGCGAAATAAACGGCCCCATTTACAACCGCGGGCACGGAGTACACCCGGTCATTCGTGGGGTAGCTCCAGACCTTGGCACCGGTGCTGGCGTTCAGCGCGTACACGTTGTCGTCCCAACAACCGAAGTAGACTATCCCGTCAGCCACTGCTGACCCAAAAAACGCAAAGTCGCCCGTGTAGTAGGTCCAAATCCCGGCGCCAGTGCTGGCGTTCCAGGCCTCAAAATCGGTAGCCTCGGTGACAAAGACCATTCCATTAGCCACTGTTGCCGACGACTCCCCCCCGACGCCAGCATAACTCCACTTTAAGACGAGTCTCCCGACTGTCTTCGGACTAAGGACGTTCTCGTACGGGTTCAGGCGGGTGCCGCTGGCCGTGTAGTGAAATTGATTCCAATCAGTTTGAACCAGGAATGGCGCCTGCGCCCCCGTTTTTCCCGAACGCTGAATGGCGCTAACCTGATGTGTTCCCGGCTTCGCATTGCGAGGAGCGTGAATGAGAACGTCCTTGAACGAGCCGGAGCCGTCCGAAATGACCAGTTTCTCGTGCTTCTTGTCGAAATAGATGTCTATCGCGGCGTGAGGTTTGAAACCACTGCCGGAAACATGGATTCCAGTCGTCGGAGGACCGCTAGTGGGTGAAAGTGACACCGAGGGCTGGCCAAAGCAGAATCCTGCGAGCAGGAAAACTGCGACGCACGGCAAGCCGATTCGCAGCCCGGAATTACTCAGAATCATCTTTCTTGCGCGTTGCATGTTGTCCCTCTGGAGTACGTGTCGCTGAGGCATCTTTTTGGCCTGCTTGCCCCCCAACGATTATTTCAGGCCGAAGGCGTACAGATTCTTATCGTTCGAGCCGACATAAACCACCCCGTTTGTGACTGTGGGCGAGGAGATATACACGCCGCTGCCAGTGGCGTAGCTCCACAGTTTAGCACCGGTGCTGGCATTCAGCGCGTACACGCTATTGTCGTCCGAGCCGACATAAACCACCCCGTTCGCCACGGCAGGCGAGGACTCCACCTGGCCGCCAGTGGTGTAGCTCCATAGCAGGGTGCCGGTGCTGGCATTCAGCGCGTACACACTGTCGTTCCCGCCGATGTACACCACCCCATTCGCCACCGCCGGGGAGGAAAAATAGCCTGACCCGGTAAAATAACTCCAGAGTAGGTTGCCGGTGCTGGCGTTGAGCGCGTACGTGGTACCGTTGCCGTCCGAAGCGAAATAGACCACCCCATTCGCAACTGTGGGCGCCGAAAAGGTCTGATAGTTGGTGATATAGCTCCACAGCTTTGTGCCGGTGCTGGCGTCCAGCGCATACAGCCCAAATTCGCTTGCCACGTAGACAACATTGTTCACCACCGTCGGTGAAGAATACACAGGAACCCCGGTGTTATATTTCCACAAGAACTCGCCCGTGCTGGCCTTCACTGCGTACACGTTGTTGTCGTACGACCCGAAATAGACGACCCCATTTGCAACTGCAGGCACGGAATACACACGGTCATTCGTGGGGTAGCTCCAAAGCTTGGCGCCGGTGCTAGCGTTCAGCGCGTACACGTTGCCGTCCCAAGAACCGATATAGACTATCCCGTTCGCCACTGCTGACCCAAAAAACACCATGTCGCCCGTGCCATAGCCCCAAAGCACTGTACCGGCGTTGGCATTCAGAGCATAAAGTGTGTTGTACGTGCTGATATATACCACCCCATTAACTACCGTTGCCGACGACTGTACCCAATGTTGGGACCCGTTAGTGTAAGTCCACTTTACGGTGAGTCTTCCGACTGTGTTCGGACTGAGCACGTTCTCATGCGGATTCAAGCGCGTCCCGCTGGCCGTGTAGTGAAATTGGTTCCAATCAGTTTGAACCAGGAACGGCGCCTGTGCCCCCGTTTTTCCAGAACGCTGAATGGCACTAACCTGATGTGTTCCGGGCTTCGCATTGCGAGGAGCGCGAATGAGAACGTCTTTAAACGAGCCTGAGCCGTCCGAAACAACCATTTTCTCGTGCTTTTTGTCGAAATAGATGTCAATCGCGACGTGGGGTTTGAAACCGCTGCCGGAAACATGGATTCCAGTCGTCGGAGGACCGCTAGTGGGTGAAAGGGACACCGAGGGTTGGCCAAAGCAGAGCCCCGTCAGCAGCAGAATTGCGACGCACGCCAACCCGATTCGCCCGGAATCACTCGAAATCATCTTTTCAGTGCATTGCATATTTTCCTCCAACAGTTAAGTGTCGCTGAGACATCTTTGCTTGGGCCGGGGCATTTGGAAGCTGCCTCTGCTTTTCTCCCAAACGTTGCCTCATTTCAGTCCGAATGCGTACAGGCCGTCGTAGGAGCCGAAATAAACTACCCCATTTGCCACCGTGGGCGAGGCAACATACACTTGGCCGCCGGTGGCGTAGCTCCAAAGCTTAGCTCCGGTTCTGGCATTCAGCGCGTACACGCTATTGTCGTCCGAGCCGACATAAACCACCCCGTTCGCCACGGCAGGCGAGGACTCCACCTGGCCGCCAGTGGTGTAGCTCCATAGCAGGGTGCCGGTGCTGGCATTCAGCGCGTACACACTGTCGTTCCCGCCGATGTACACCACCCCATTCGCCACCGCCGGGGAGGAAAAATAGCCTGACCCGGTAAAATAACTCCAGAGTAGGTTGCCGGTGCTGGCGTTGAGCGCGTACGTGGTACCGTTGCCGTCCGAAGCGAAATAGACCACCCCATTCGCAACTGTGGGCGCCGAAAAGGTCTGATAGTTGGTGATATAGCTCCACAGCTTTGTGCCGGTGCTGGCGTCCAGCGCATACAGCCCAAATTCGCTTGCCACGTAGACAACATTGTTCACCACCGTCGGTGAAGAATACACAGGAACCCCGGTGTTATATTTCCACAGGAACTCGCCGGTGCTGGCCTTCACTGCGTAGACGTTGTTGTCGTACGACCCGAAATACACGACCCCATTTGCAACTGCGGGCGCGGAATACACACGGTCATTCGTGGGGTAGCTCCAGAGCTTGGCGCCGGTGCTAGCGTTCAGCGCGTACACGTTGTCGTCCCAAGAGCCGATATAGACTATCCCGCTCACCACTGCTGACCCAAAAAACAGCTTGTCGCCCGTGCCATAGCTCCAAAGCCCGGAGCCGGTGCTGGCATTCAGCGCATCAAGTGTACTGGCTGTGCCGATATAGACCACCCCGTTAGCCACTGTTGCCGACGTCTGTACAGACCTGCTAGCGTAAAGCCACTTTACGCCGAGTCCTCCGACTGTCTTCGGACTAAGCACATTCTCGTAGGGATTCAAGCGCGTTCCGCTGGGCGTGTAGTGAAATTGGTTCCAATCAGTTTGAACCTGGAATGGCGTTTGTGCGCCAGTGTGTCCCGAACGCTGAATAGCGCTTACCTGATGTGTGCCCGGCTTCGCATTGCGAGGAACGTGAATGAGGGCATCTTTGAACGAACCTGAGCCGTCTGCAATGACCAGTTTCTCGTACGTTTTGTCGAAATAAATGTCAACCGCGGCGTTGTGTTTGAAACCACTGCCGGAAACATGGATTCCAATCGTCGGAGGACCGCTAGTGGGTGAAAGTGACACCGATGCCTTGCCAAAGCAGAATCCTGCGAGCAAGAAAACTGCGACGAACTCCAACCCCAACCCCAACCGCTTCCCCCTCGTTGAATCCATCTTTGCTATGCGCGCCATTTGCTGGCTTCCTTTCGGACGATTCGCGAATCCTTCCAGAAGTGCACCCAAACGATAACAGCCAAGGGTCTTCACCGTAGTAAAGAACGTCGAATCGACTTGCGAGATGTAGCTCAAGTACCGTTGAGACGGGGGGAGAGGGAGCGGTACTCAGCCAGCGACCATTGTTGTCCGCATCCCTTGGATTGTCAATACGCAACAAATTGCAGCGTCGCGGCCCGCTGCTCCGCTCAATCTGCAATCTCCCCCTCGCACACCCCGCGCACGTTACTCTTGAGTACATAGGGGGTAACTCGGAAGGTAGGGAGGGAGCATTTTGCCGTCACCTTACACAGACCCACTCCGACGGTGACCGGAAATTGCACCAGGGTTGCATCGCGCATCGAACCTCCCCTGGGTAGGGCATAGGTAAGGAACATCATTGCCAGAGCGGTGAGCATACCTAGGACTAATTTGCTTTTCCAGTTCATGAGGTGTTGGACCTCACTTTCTTCTTGCCTGGACTTACCTTCTCGCAACCGGGCGTAGTATACGCCTCACCAAGCGACCGGGACAAGTGGCTGCCGATCGTGCAAGGCTCGTTAACCTCTGATCATGACGGAAAGATAGGAAATGCCGGGCCGCCGTGCTAATATGATATAGCCTGAATTTTTGCATTTTCTGTTGAAGTTGCCGCTGCAGCTCTGTCAGGCTTCCTTCTCTCCATGCAGACCGGCACCGAAAAGGAACTCCGCATGGCTATGCATGACATTAGCAAGATCATCGGTGCTGGAAAACAAAAGGGTTATCTCCCTGACAGCGAAGTCATAGACCCGGCTCCGGACGACGTGCATTCTCCACAGGACACCGAGGATTTGCTCACCACCATTCGTGCGTGGGGTCTTGACGTGCTGGATGCAGATCCTCTGCAGGCGCGACCGACTCTGGAAGAAAAGCATGCCAAAGAAGCGGACGACGTTGATCTTGACCTGAATCCAGCAGCTCCGGATACCGGCAGCGATCCGGTGCGGGTCTATCTGCGCGAGATGGGCGCCTCGCCTCTCCTGACCCGCGAAGGGGAAGTGGAGATTGCCAAACGCATAGAACGCGGGCACCTGTGCGCGCTGAAAGCGCTTTCGCGTTCCCCCATTGCGATCCAGCAGGTTCTGGCGATTGGGGAGGACCTGAAAAGTGGGCTGCGCTCCATTCAGAAAACGGTGGTCTTTGACGAGGAAGAGATTACCGAGGAGATTCTGCAGGAGCGGCAGAAGGATATCACGCGCCGCATCGATGAGCTCCACAAACATTACAAAACCGCGGGACGGCTAGCCGAACGGCTGGCCTCGGTTTCGACCAAAAAGAAACCGCGCGAATACCGGCGCTGCCGGTACCAGCTTGGCCGCGAGATGGTTCGCATTTCCCTCATCATTCGCAGCCTCGGTCTCAGCAACTCGGAGCGCCGGCGCCTGGCGGAGCGGGTAACTCGAACCATGGAGATCATGCAGTCGCTGGACCGCCAGATCACCACCCTGGAAAAGAAGATAGCGAGTACGCGCAGCGCGGAACTCAGGAAAGACTGCCGCACTACACAGCGGCAGCATCGCGCCGACATGAAACGACTGGAAATCGAGAACGGCGTTACGTTCCCGGAACTGAGCCGCACGCATCGCCAGATCATTCAGGGGGGGATGGATGCGGAGCGGGCCAAGCACGAGCTCATCGAAGCCAACCTGCGCCTGGTTGTTTCCATCGCCAAGAAGTACGGCAATCGCGGGCTCCAGTTCCTGGACTTGATCCAGGAGGGCAACGTCGGGCTGATGAAGGCGGTGGATAAGTTCGAGTACCGGCGCGGCTACAAGTTTTCCACCTATGCCACATGGTGGATTCGACAGGCGATCAGCCGGGCGCTTGCGGATCAGGCGCGGACCATCCGCCTTCCGGTGCACATGATCGAAACCGTCAACAAGCTGATCCGCACTTCGCGGCGACTGGTGCAGGCTTTGGGGCGCGAACCCACGTCCGCCGAGATCGCGCAGCAGATGGACATCCCCGCGGCCCTGGTGCGCAAGGTGCTCAAGATCATGCGGACGCCGATCTCACTGGAGACGCCGATCGGCGAAGAGGGGGATTCTCATCTGGGAGACCTCATCGAAGATCGCGCCGGGATCTCGCCGGCCGAGGCGATTTTGAGCGTGAACCTCAAGGAACGGACCGAGCACGTGCTGCGCACTCTGAGTCCGCGGGAAGAGAAGATCATCAAGATGCGCTTTGGTCTGGAAGATGGCTCGGAACGCACCCTGGAAGAGGTAGGCCGGTCGTTCGACGTGACCCGCGAGCGCATACGCCAGATCGAAGCCAAGGCGCTGCGCAAGCTACGTCACCCCTCACGCTCCCGCGATCTGAGGCTGCTTCTCGACGACGTGCACGAATGAGGGTGGAATTGGGAATCTGGCGTGGCGCTCACCGCGCTGCGGATGGCTGCGTCTTGAAAACCTCATCCACAACAGCGACGATCTCTTCCATCGCACCATCGATGTCCATGGTGAGACGCGCCAAGTCCATGTTGGCAAGGGCGGGGTAGTGTTCGACCAGGGTTGCCCAGGCGGCGTCCCCGGCCAAATCCACGCCCATGGCTTCGTAGTATCCGTATCCTAAGTCGCGCAACCTGCACAACAAATCACTGAGATGGATCAACGATACCAGGGGCCGGACGGTTGAGGTCGCCATCAGGTCGTGGTGAAATTCGATCACTTCCGTCACATCCTCAGAAAAGTGCCATTGTTCGGCCAAGATCTTCCCGCTTTGGGAGTGGGTGAATCCCAGATGTTCCTGCTCGATCCGGTGGAGGGCCAAGTGCCCCGCGTGGGCTGCCAGGATGCAGCGGCGAAAATCCTCCGGACACGCGAGCGTGTTGACCAGTATTCCGAGGTCGTGCAGCAGGCCGGCAAGGTAGGCTTTTTCAGGATCTGGATATCCGATCAACCTTGCCATCTTCCGGCTCACCAAGGCACAGCCCAGGGAGTGACGCCAAAACGTCACCGCATCCAGAACCCATTGGTCGGATGGCACAATGTTGTTCAGGCTACAGCCCAGCAGGATTGCCTCCACTCGCTTCAGACCAAGAGCCATCACCGCGCTGCGTACCGTTTCGGTGTTCCGTCGCCCGAACAGAGGAGAGTTCGCCATCCGCAAGCAGTGGGCTGCGATGGTTCCGTCGTAAGACACTAGTTCGACTACCCTTTCCAGATCCACCTGATCCGCCGGTAGGCGGAGCAGGGAAGCCAGCGGCTGGACGATCACCTGGATCGTCGGCATGGCTTCCAGGGCTTCGATTCCTGGTCGGATTTCCTCGAGTCGGTGAGCGTTCATGGCTTGCCTCCACCGGTATAGCCAAGAGGCGGTTTCCAGTACCCGATGGCTCCGGGAAAGTGCACCAGGTGAAATCGATTGTCCACTTGGTACAGGGACTCTGCATGACCCATGAACAAATAGCCGCCGGGCAACAGATTGGAATATAAGTGCTGGATGACCTTGCGCTTCGAGCCCAGATCAAAATAGATGAGCACATTGCAGCAGAAGATAATGTCCATGCCTTTCAGGAAGGTCATCTTGCTGTCGTCGTTGAGATTGACGCGCTCAAACCGGATCAGCGACTTGAGTTGGTCAGTGGCTTGCAGCCGCTTTTCATCATGGGGCCGAAAGTACTTTGTTCTCAGAAGGTCGGCGGTGCTGCGCAGCGCGTATTCTCCGTAGATCCCGGTCTTGGCTGCCGCCAGAGACCTGTCGTTCAAGTCGGTGGCCAGAATGTCAAAGGTCCAACCCGCCAGCATCTTTTCGCTTTCTTCAAGCAGGAACATGGCGAGCGTGTAAGGCTCTTCTCCGGTCGAGCACCCGGCGCTCCAGAGGTGGAGACGCTTGAACCCCATGGCGCTCTTGGCTCGTAAAATCTGGGGAAGAATCACGTTGCTCAGCGCCTCCAGTTGGGGCGGGCTGCGAAACATGTAAGTTTCCCCAATGGTGATTTCGTTCAAAAGCAGGCGCAACTCCGCTTCCCGGTTTCCGCGGGCGGTGAGATGCTCCAGATATTCCGCTGGGGCCTTCGCATTCACCGCGCTCATGCGCCGCGCGCAACGGGAAGCCAGCAGATAGAGTTTTTCTTCCGGCTGGTAGATGCCCGAGACCTGGTAGATCACATCGCGGATCTTCAGGTACGCGGGATCGTGCAGATCCTCGGACTCCATCTCCGGCCTGGCTGTAACCACTTGCATGATGTCATCCCACACCGCTGTGGGGCCTACTCTCTGGTTAGATCGCGTGTCCCAGAGTTGCGGGCAATCCGGAGGCTCGCACCCGGCTGGAAGTGACCCGACGGATAATTTCCTGGCTGATCTCCGACAGTGGGCAGATTTTGTCCACCGCGCCCGCGCCGACCACCGCGCCCGGCATCCCCCACACTACCGAAGATGCTTCATCCTGCACCACGATCGCGCCGCCGGCTTCCCGGATATGCATGGCGCCGCGGGCACCGTCCGACCCCATTCCGGTCATGACTACTCCCAGTGCGTTCGGGCCGTAAACCTGGGCCACGGAACGAAACAGCACATCCACCGCCGGACGGCAGGAGTTCTCCGGGGGCTCCTGATTCAGCTTCAGCACCACCCCGCTTGCTTTGCGCGCGACAGTCAAGTGATAGTCGCCGCGCGCAATCCAAACCTGTCCAGACTCCAGCGTTTTGTCGTTTTCTCCTTCATGCACCGAAAGCGGAGAGCAAGAATTCAGCCGCTCCGCCAATAGCCGGGTGAACACCGGCGGCATGTGTTGCACCACCACCACGGGCACGGGAAAGTCCCGAGGAAGGTGAGGAATCACCGCCGCCAACGCGTTAGGCCCGCCGGTGGAAGTGCCGATGGCGAGAATGTCGATCCGCTGGCCCGTCGGTTTCCTTCTGGGCGGAGACAGGGCCGGCACCTGCACCGGCTGACCGCGCCGGTCGACCAGGGAAGTGATCTTGGCGACCAACTCCTGCCGTACCTGTTCCATTGCCCCGGCCAGACTGTCGCGATTGGTCGGCTTGGTTGCATAATCGGAAGCACCCAGTGACAACGCTTCCAGCGTGATGGCGGCTCCCCGTTCCGTCAGGGTGCTGAACATGATCACCGGCAGCTTGGGGTAGAGCCTGCGAATCTCTACCAGGGTCTGAATCCCATTCAGACCGGGCATTTCGATGTCCAGCGTGAGGACATCAGGGTTCAGTTGAGGAATCTTGGCCAAAGCGATCGCCCCGCTGGAAGCGATCCCGGCCACTTCGACTTCCGGGCTGGAGGCGAGGGCTTCGCACAGCAACTTGCGGACGACCACGGAATCGTCGACGATCAGAACCCGAACCGGCAGCATGGGGTGTTTCACTCTTTTCATTCGCGGATGCCGCGTTCCAGGTGCAGCATCCGCTGGTTGCATGGGAAATGATCCCAGCTTACGAACCGGCCCGGGCGCCCATCGCCTTCGCTGGCGGCTTCGCCGGATGCCCGGAATGCGCATCGTCGATCTTGAATTGCGCAACCATGTTCTGTAAATCGCTGGACATCCTGGACAGAGCCTGGGCGGCCTTCAGGGAATCTTCCGAGCCCTGGGTGGTGCTCTTGGCCGCGTCGGCGACTCCGGCGATGTTCTTGGTGATTTCACCCGAGCCTTTCGCCGCCTCGCCGACATTGCGTGCCATCTCGTTGGTGGTGGCGTTCTGCTCTTCCACGGCCGTGGCGATGGTATTGGAAATGTCGTTGACCTGCTTGATGACTTCGCTGATCTGCCCGATGGCGCCGACCGCGTTCTTGGTGTCGCCCTGGATGGCTTCGATCTTGCGGCTGATGTCCTCGGTCGCCTTGGCGGTCTGCTTGGCCAGTTCCTTGACCTCGTTGGCCACCACGGCGAAACCCTTGCCGGCTTCGCCGGCGCGGGCGGCTTCGATGGTGGCATTCAAGGCCAGCAGATTGGTCTGCTGGGCAATCGAGGTGATGACCTTGATGACCTGCCCAATCTCGGTCGAGGAATCGCCCAGTTTGCCCACAATCTGGTTGGTGTCTTCCGCCACCCTGACCGCGCCGGTGGCGACCTTGGCCGATTCATGAGCGTTCTTGGCGATTTCCTTGATGCTGGCGCTCATTTCTTCGGTGCCGGTGGCCACGGTCTGCAGGTTCCGGTTGACTTGCTCGGCTCCAGCCGCCACCACGTTGGCCTGCGCGGATGTTTCTTCGGCGTTGGCGCTCATCTGCTGGCTGGTGGCCGTCAGTTCTTCCGAGGCGCTGGCCAGCGACTGGGCATTCTGGGTGATCGACTGCATGCTGGCCCGCAGCCCGTCGGTCATGGCGTTGATGTTGTTCTTGATCTCGGCATGATCGCCCTGGTACTCGCCGGTGACCTGGGCCGTCAGGTCCCCGCCGGCAATCTTCTTGAGGACGGCCCCGGCTTCCTGCACCGGCTTAATCACCGCGTCCAGGGTGGCGTTGACCCCCTCGACGACTTTGCGGTAGTCGCCCTGGTGCTTGCCCGCGTCGGCGCGCGTCGCCAGTTTGCCCTCCACCGCCGCCCGCGACAGCATGACGGCGTCGGCTACCAGCGCTTCGAGACTTGCCATCAGTGCGATCAATGATGGAACCACTTCGTCATTCTCGGACCTGCGTCCGATCTTCCTGTATTCCGGCAGATCCTCCAAGTTGCCTTGCGAAACCTTCTTGATGGTGCTGGTCAAGTGGCGGACTCGTTCCTGCGCGCCGTTGATGCCCCCTGCCAGGTCGGCGAAGATTCCCACATAGTTTCCGTCCACCCCTTTGGTGTAGTCGTTGGACGCCATCCTTTGGGTAACGGCCGTTGCCTCCCGCAGGGCGGCCAGCCCATCGATGCAGGCGTTCAGGTTGTTCCTGAGGGTGTTGAAATCTCCGTTGTAGGTGTCCGTGATCTTAGCCGGGATGTTGCCCTTGGAGATCTTGTCGACGTAGTCGGCGGCCACGTTCAGCGGCCCGATCACGGCGTCCAGGGTGGCGTTGACGCCCTCGACGACCTTGCGGAAATCGCCCTGGTGCCTGGTGGCGTCGGCCCGCGTCGCCAGTTTGCCTTCGACCGCCGCCTTCGTCAGCAGGGCCGCGTCGGCCAGCATCGCGTTCAGTGCCAGCTTCTGCGGGGTGACGTCGGTGAAGTAGTTCACCACTTTGTACGGTTTGCCATTCAGATCGAAGATGGGGTTGTACGAATACTGAATCCAGACCTCTCTTCCGTCTTTGGCGGTCCGCTTGGCTTCACCCATCTGAAACTCGCCGCGGTTGAGCGCTGCCCACAGGTCCCTGAATGCCACCTGGTACTCCGCGCTTTCGCGGGTGGCCTGATCCACAAAGACGCTGACGTTCTTGCCCAGCAGTTCGGCGCGACTGTACCCCAGGAGTTTCTCGAAGTTCTCATTTACCGCGAGAACCGTTCCGTCCATGCTGTACTCGCTGACCGGTTGTGCCCGGTGGATGGCATTCATCTGGCCGATGAAATCGGCGTTCTTCAGCATCTCGGAGGTGATGTCCACGAAGTAGTTCAGGATCTTTTTTACCTTGCCGCTGGCGTCCACGACCGGGTTGTAGGAGTACCGCAGCCAGAGTTCTCTTCCGTCCTTGGTGATGCGCTTGGCTTCTCCTTGTTGCACCTCCCCGCGCAGCAGCTTCGCCCAGGTCTCCTGGTACGCCGCTGTCTGTCGCGTGGCATCGTCCGCAAAAATGCTGTTATTCTTGCCCACCAGTTCTCCCGGCTTGTAGCCCAGCAGTTTTTCGAAGTTCTCGTTCACGAACTGGACGGTGCCGTCCGGCGCGTACACGCTGAACGTCATCGCCTTGCGGAGGGCGGTGTTGTCGTCGACGTAGTCCTGGTTTTGCGCTTCGAGCCGCAGCCTCTCGGTGATGACATCCCAGGTCACCATGGCACCCAGATAGTGCTGCTGATCGTCGTAGAGAGGGCTGGCCAGCAGACTCAGAGTTTCCGGGCCCAACTGGATATGGGCCTGATGGGGCAGGTTCTTGGGATCGCTGAGCAGGCGGCGCACCTGGGCGGGGTTTTTGTGAAAAATGTCGATCGAGCTGCCGACAATCTCTTCCAGCTTGCAGGGCAACAGATGGGCAATCGTGGCGAACGTTTTCCTGGACGCCTGGTTGATGTAGCGGATGATGAAATCGGTATCGGCCCGCATCAGGTTGATCGGCGAGTGTTCCGCCATCTGCTGAAAGAGCACACCTTCCTGTCCCCGTGGGTGCTTCTCCGATCCTGCGGCTTTCTTTCGGGCTGAAGTTGCTGACATTTCCAAGTCTCCTTAGTCGCGGCCGAGCCGCGCTGTTTTGTAACCTATGGCCGATTTCTCGACCGAACTCTTTCTCCGCTCCCTCAGCTGACGAGAGGCTTGCCCAGAGGCAACACATCCCTCCCAAACGTGCCGTTCATGACTACGGCGAAAGAGACGTAGAGCGCAAAAGCGGCCGTGACCAGACCTGCGATTCCGCCCATGTGCTTTCCGGGTGCCCAGCCGTAGTCGCCCGCAGCCAGCAGGAAAAAAGTCGCCGACAACAGCAGAAAGGTCGCGAACATGCACTTGCTGGCCTTGAATGTACAGATCCACATGTAAAGCGTGAACACGCCCCACATGAGCAGAACGGTCGCCACGCCGACGGCCGCGGGCGGCTTCAACCAACCCGCGCCCACGGTCCACACCAGCGAGGCATACCACAGCCAGAACGACCCATAGGAGGTGAATGCGACCGTACCGAACGTGTTGCCATTGGCGTATTCCAGTACGCCGGTAATCAGCTGGGTCAGCCCCCCAAAGGCAAAGGCGAGCGGTACCACAGCCGGGGTCGCCTCCGCCGGGAGGAGGCCCGCATGGATGCAACTCAGGACCACCGTTGTCACTCCGAAAGCGGCGAGCCCTAGCGGAGCGGGGTTGGCGACCCTGGGCAGGGTCGCGGGAATCATCGCAGGTCTTGCAGCAGAAGCCATTTCCGAGTCTCCTTAATATTGCACTGAATATTGCACTGACCGGCATGCTTGACGGTCGCAAAACTGAACCTCAGGCCACCCTAATTGGCGTTATGGACACCCGGGTCTTCGCCGCTGACTGCGCGCTCCGTGTCCAGCACCAGCATCAGCCGCTCCCGCAGCTTGTAGACGCCGCGCACCAGTTCGCGGGTTTGTCCCTGCACCGTTTCCGGGGGCCTTTCAAAACTCTCTTCGTCCACTTCCAGCACATCTCCGATCTCATCCACCAGGAGGCTGACGGCTCCATCATCAGTGCGCACCACCACATTCATGGGCAGTTCCGACTCCGGACGGCCCTCCATGCCAAAGCGCCGGCGCAAATCCACCGCCAGCACGATCTGTCCCCGCAAATTGATGAGTCCGCGAATGACCTGGGGCATCAGGGGTACGCGGGTCATCTCCTGGTAGCGGATCACCTCCTGCACCTGCTGCACGGGCACGCCGAAGAACTGGTCTCTGAGGAAAAATGTGCAAAATTGCTGTATGTTCGCCACGAGCGTTCTTCCTCCTTACGTCTGAATCGCGGCTGACCCCGGGCTGCCATCGGCCGCCGCGATCAGGCCCGGCACATCGAGAATGTCGGTCACGCGTTTCTGGATCACGGCCGAGCCCATCACTCCCTTCCGTTCGGTTCGGGGTTGCATGACAAACGATTCCTCGACGATGTCCAGAATGCGGTCCACCACCAGCCCCACGCTTCGCCCTTGATCCGCATAGACCACCACATGCAGCGATTCCTGGCCGGCCTCCGCTGCCTTTCGGCGCTTGCTCTCGAGCGCTTCGGAAACCCGGACCAGGGGCATGATCTGTCCCCGGTACTGCACCACCTCGTGGTCCCCGGCGACCTCGATGGTGTGGCGGGGAAATTCCTCCAGGCGCGCCACCAGGGAGAGGTCGATGGCCATTCGCCCGTTTTCCCCGTACTGGAACAGCAGCACGGCGTTACGCTGATTTCCGCAGGCCGATCCGAGCGTCTGTTTCCCGTCTTTTTCGGTCAAGGCCCGGTCCCGGACTTCACTGACCACGTTGGCGCGCTGCGCCAGGCCGAGCACATCGAGGATCAGGGCCACCTTGCCGTCGCCCATGATGGTGGCCCCGGCGTAGGTGTTGACGCTCTTCAACTGTTTGCTGAGCGGCTTGACCACGATTTCCTCGGTGTCGTTGATCTCGTCCACCACCAACCCGAACTGCTGGTCATCCGCCCGCAGCACGACGATGTTGGCGTTCTGGATCTCCGCGCTGGAACTGGACGTTGCCGGCAAGGCTGCAGCCTCCCGCACGGGAGTGTCGATTTTCAGCTCGCGGTTCAGATACACCAGGGGGAGGAGGTGTCCCCGCAGCCGGTGGACCGGCGCGCCGTTGACCCGTTCAATGCCCTGGCGCACCTGTTCTCCTTCCAGGCGCACCAGTTCGAGCAGACTGACCTGCGGGATGGCGTAGCGGTCTCCGGCGGTGGTGACGATCAAGGCGGGAATGATCGCCAGGGTGAGCGGGATCTTCATGCGCACGGTGGAACCCTGTCCCGGCTTGGACTGCAGGTCGACGGTGCCGCCGATTTTTTCGATGTTGGTCTTGACCACATCCATGCCCACGCCCCGGCCGGAAACGTTGGTGACTTTTTCCGCAGTGGAGAAGCCTGGCAGCCAGATCAGGTTGGTGATCTCACGCTCGGTCATCCGGGCCGCCTGGTCGGCGGTGATCATTCCTTTCTGGATGGCCTTGTTGCGGATTCTCTCGTAGTCCAGTCCGGCGCCGTCGTCGGTGATTTCAATGTTGACTTGCCCGCCCTCGTGAAAAGCGCGCAGGAACAAGAGGCCCTCGGGGTGCTTGCCCGCCGCGGTCCGCGCCTCGGGACTTTCGATGCCGTGGTCCACGGAGTTGCGCACGAGGTGGGTGAGCGGGTCCTTGATGGCCTCGATGATGGTCTTGTCGAGCTCGGTTTCCTTGCCTTCCATCTCGATGCGGACTTGTTTGCCGCAGCCCAGCGCCACATCCCGCACGGTGCGCGGGAACTTGCTCCAGATGTTGCCGATGGGCTGCATGCGGGTCTTCATGACGCCTTCCTGAAGCTCGGTGGTAATGAGGTTGAGCCGCTGGCTGGTGGCCAACAGTCCGCTGTCCTCGGTGGAACTGGTAAACTGCACGATCTGGTTGCGGAGCAGGACCAGTTCGCCGACCCGGTTCATCAGCCGGTCGAGTTGGCTTACGTCGACGCGAATGGTGCTGTCGCTGGCGCTTTGCCGGCCCTGCTGCTGAACGTTCAGGGCGTCGAGCACATCCTGCGGCTTCACCGCTCCCTTTTCCACCAGAATTTCGCCGACGTGCCGCGGGTCTCCGTCCTTTTGCTGCTCCACCGCCTCGTACACCTGGCTTACCCTGGCCGCGCCCCGCTTGATGAGGATGTCGCCGACATTCGGTGCGGGCTGTAGCAAATCGGTGGGCCCGGCCTCCGCTTGGGCCGGCGCCGGGCCGGGGGACGG
Organism: uncultured Acidobacteriota bacterium; assembly: GCA_963715675.1. Classification (GTDB taxonomy): domain Bacteria; phylum Acidobacteriota; class Terriglobia; order Terriglobales; family Acidobacteriaceae; genus DASVWZ01. Next base: position 2,674,501 of record OY970265.1, on the reverse strand, counting down.
TTCCGCTTCCGCCTTTGTCTGCAGCAGCCGCGTCAAGGTGGCGATCAGTTCCTGGTCGTTCCGCTGTCCTTCGTTGCCGCTGGCTTCAATGCTTCCCAGCATCTGGCGAACCGCATCCACCATGGCCAGCAAGGCGGTGGTGATTTCAGCATTCAGGGTGAGCAAGCCATCGCGCAATCGCGCCAACAGGCTTTCCCCCACATGCGTCACGGCCCCCATCTGGTTGAAGGCCAGAAAACCCGAGGTTCCTTTGATGGTGTGAATGGTGCGGAAAACGCTGGCCAGAATCTCCCGGTTGCCGGGGTCCTTTTCCAACGCAATCAGGTCCCGGTCGAGGCGATCGAGGTTTTCGTAACTCTCAACTAAGAATTCTTTAACGATTTCCACATCGCTCATCGGGGGGTACCCTTTCGGCGGCTCACTCCTCGTTCTTTTTTCCCCGTTCCGTTATGCCCTGCTCCCGAGGCTCGTTCGAATGAGGCAGGAAGCAATCGGTGCGCTGCTTTCCTCGCCTCCGCTTGATTCCCGAGGGCCAACTGCATAGCTCTTCATCGGTCGTGTGCGACGAGACTTTAATGCGGCCATGGTTGCGGGGAATTAAGAGCCGGCTAATGTGTGACCGCAATGACGGTTGATACCATGCACTTCCTCCGCCAAAGAAAAAGCTCAGCGCGGTTACCAAGAGGACCCCTTGGGGATTCGCAGCCCAGGTCCGGCGAATCGCCCGCCGCAAAAGAAAGCCCGACCGGCACAAACTTATATGCATCGAAGCAGGACGCGGTGGGGCATTCCCGGATTGGCCAGCCATGGAACTTCCATGGCAGACCGGGTGAGAGCCGGGTGTACAATGCCGTCTACTTGGGAACTCGGAAGTGAGATCATGCGATGTTGGGGAGAGGTGGAATCATGGCGACTGAATTCTGTCAGAAGTGCAAACAGTCCCACCCAGGACAAGCCTGTGATTACGACGAAAAGGGCGAATGTGCCGAGACTCGTGACGGCGATGACGCCGAAGCGCCGCACAACGAATCAAAGGACAAGGGAAATGCTGGATGAGTCGCACCTGTACGTTCCGTGAAGCGTGATTGAGGGCTTTCCACCAGCCCAGCCCATCATGGAGTCGGCCATAAGAACCCGGAAAGTAAGTTGGCCTTCACGGGCGTGCTCGCTGCAATGGCGCGGATGCCAAGTTGATTTCAGAAAAGCGGGTATTCGGACCGAAATCGGAGCAACCGTGCCAGCCAGCAGGTAAGCAGACCGTTGTCTCTTAGAGGTGAAAAGGAGTATCTATGTTCATGCCGTGGGTGTGGCTTTACCTGCGCAGTGTGCTGGTTGGATCGCTGCTGGCTTTCATGTCCATTTTTGTATATGCCATAGGGTTCTTCGTTAGTGGACCAAAGAATACCGCGATTGGGATAGGTTTGTGGCACAGTCACGTGCTGCATTCCCCGCTGTTCTGGCTGATCGTCTGCACGGCGTTTTGGATCGGCACGTATCTAACCATGAAGTACACAGCCCCATACCTGTAATCTCTAGTCTGCCGGCAACACTGTTAGATCGCTGGGAAATCACCAGATCGCCCGCTTGTGTTAAGATCAATGTTCTTGGGGGACGTAGTTCAGTTGGTTAGAACGCTGCCCTGTCACGGCAGAGGCCGCGGGTTCGAGTCCCGTCGTCCCCGCCATTCTTTCAAGCACTTGCAAGGAATTGGCGATTTGCGTCATGGTCCAATTTGGTCCAATTTGGTCCAGTTAGGCCAGTGCTTCTCCCTTGTTGAGCACCATCCGAACCAGTTTGCTTTGTGCCAGCCGCTTGTTCGGCATACCGGCCTGAGCGTAAAGATCCAGCGTGATGCGACTATTCGCATGACGTAGGAGTTCCTGTACCGCCTTCACTTCCCCGTTGTTCTGAGTCAGCAAAGTTGTGTAGGTGTGCCGGAAGGTGTGGAACCCGACCCGCTTCTGGATGTCTGCGGCCTTGACTGCCGGTCGTCCGTATCGTTGCCGGAGGGTTTCTGGCCAAAGCGGTTACTTGCCTTTCATCGTCGGCGAGGCAGACACCCAGTCTGTTTCGCGATTGTACGGAGCGGTTAACCTCAGCTTGAGCAGAGACTTGGTCGAGGCAGCGTCGAGCAGTACAAGCACGCGAGGACAAAGGCAGCGCGGCACGACCCGCGACTGAGCGAATCGAACGGGCGGGCGCACCGCCATCCAGAATGCGTTCAGCGGGACTGCGCTACCGCCTTTTCCAGATCATCCGCTGCCCGGCTGATTCCCGCAGCGACATTTTCGATGACTTGGGCAACCTGCGGAATCTGCGCGTCCGCTTGTTTCCACTTCTTCTCGTCCATATATTCGCGGACTGCCGCGATCGGCTTGGCTCCGTAACCGGTGTAGGCTCCCGGCGCGTAAATCTGGTTCTTGAACCACGGACGTTCGGGGAGACCTTTCTCGGTCAAGAACGAACGAGAGATCTTGAGCAAGTCTGCGTTGATCGACTCCAGATCATGTGCGGAAAGCGAAGGTGAACCCTTGGCCTGCCAGTCCGCCAGGACTTTCGAGTAACGCTCCGAATTTTTCTTGAGCAAATCAATCGCATTCTTCAGCGGCGCAAAACTCATGTAAGGCGGCACGGTCTCGACCGGCGGCGGTACAGAGGGCTTTCGCGGATCTGCGGTGGCCGTGAATACGCCTTCCTTTAACTGTAGATTGCGCTCGGTGAATTCGTCTTGCTTGTCCTTCAGAAGCTTTTCCAGTTCCTCTTCGTACTTTGCGATGGCTTCCGCTTGTGGAGAATAATCGTAAGGGACCAAGTCTGCGTCCGCAAGACGCATCATGGCGGTGCCGCCGGTCTGCGCCAAGGCGCGCCCGTAGGCAAAATCAGTGTCAATGAAATGGGTATACCAATAGAAATCGTCGTAGATCGAATGGTACTGATCGCCATCCTCCTCGTCACCGAAGTCAATGCTTAAGGTCGGTATTCCAGCAAAGTCCTGGAACGCGGTATAGTCGGATCCGTCTCCCAAGGCTGTCACCAGCAAGTCGTTGCGTTTTCGGAGATCGGTGCGCTCTTCCGCGTCCTTAGCTTTCGCGATGCTGACCAGATGCGAGCGCTGAAAGACCGACATGTGGGTCTCCGGATCCTCGATATCGCGAGCCACGCCGCTCACGAAATTCTGCAAGTCCTGTGTTCCGCCTGGAAAGAAGTACCCGCGTTCGTTGCTGTCTGAATTGATGTAGGCCACAGCGTGCTGCTGCAGTTCCTGGAGATGGGTTTCCACCCATTCCACGGAACCGAGCAGACCGGGCTCCTCGCCGTCCCAGGCGCAATAGATGATGGTCCGTTTCGGAGTCCACCCCTGGCGATGCAACTCACCCAACAAGCGGGCCTCTTCCAGCATTGCGGCTTGGCCGGAAATCGGATCGTCGGCGCCGTTCACCCAGGCGTCGTGATGATTGCCGCGAATCACCCACTGCCCGCCGTCGGCGCCGCGCAGAGTGCCAATCACGTCATACACCGGTTTGAGGTCCCAGTTGGAAGCGACCTTCAAGTGAACCCGAGCTGGTCCGGGACCGAGGTGATAGGTGATGGTCAGGGCTCCGCGCCAACTCTCGGGAGCGACTGGGCCTTTGAGCGCGGACAGTAGTGGCAGGGCATCCGCATACGAAATTGGAAGAACGGGAATCCTGGTAATCGTCTTGGCTTCTTGGATGGAAAGCCGCTTGGCGTCGGCGGTCGCGCCGACTCCGGGGGTGAGGGGATCGCCGGGATAATCCGTGTCCATCACGCTGCCGCGTTGCACGCCATCGCGCGGGCGCCAGCCTCCGGAGGGATAATCGTCGCCTTCAAAGAATCCATCGCCCTTGGGATCTGTGTAGATGATGCATCCAACCGCTCCGTGCTCGGCGGCGACTTTCGGCTTGATGCCGCGCCAGCCCTGGCCGTATCGGGTGATCACGATTGCGCCCTTCACCGAAATCCCCAAACGGTCGAGCTGTTCGTAGTCCTCGCGATTGCCGTGATTCACGTACACCAGCGGAGCGGTTACGTCTCCGTCGGCCGAATACGCGTTGTAGGTGGGCAGTTGTTCCGTGGCCTGGTTCGAGGTGGGATCGAAAGCTAGCGCCGGCTCCTGCAGCTTTGCCCGGAACTTTGTCGGTTCCACGAGTTCCAGGACGCGCTCCTTGGGAGTAGGAAACAAAACATTGAAGGTCTCGATCCTGGCCTCGAATCCCCATTCCTTAAATTTCGCGAGAATCCATTCCGCATTGTCTTTATCGTATGGCGATCCCACGTGGTGCGGACGTGCACTCAAGCGGCGCATGTTCTCGCGAATATTCCCCGGCACAACACCTTCCTGAAGCTTCTTTTCCCATGAGCGCTCGAGCGACGAAGCGTCCGAGGTATATCCCACCAGATGAGCAGTGCCATCCGGCGTGACGGCGGGTTCTGATTTCGATTGGGCCGCCATCAAGGGAACGATGGCAAGCACAAGCCAACACACTGAGCGCAGCATCATGAACATGGCTCCTGAGAGATGGTGGGTGCCGAAGGGAGAGGCACATCGGCACCGGACAGAAAAACCAGTCTACTTGTCCCTTACCTGGCGAGCAATCTAAAGTCCTGGCCGAGGCATCTGAGACAAGAACCTGACGTGGTTCAGACGGTTGCACCATTGCCACCTTTGGGACCGGCAAAGGTGTGGGGCTCCCGGTTTCGATTTCCTGAGTTCGTCATCATGAAAATCCCTGGTGATTCTCAATTCACTGGCAAGTCAGTGTTCACCCACGGCATCGGCCGTGCCATCCGACCATTGGCCGATTGGAATCAGAAACAGGGTCAGTCGGTCCAGCGTGGACTGAACTCCTAGAACCGGGGAGTCTGGCGGGCCTGCGCCCCAAACTGCAGGGTCTGTGAGTGGAAGGAAAAACATCAGGTGGGGATGCCAGTGACCGTTACGATCGCCTAGGTATCCCTGCTTTGACATCATGTAGCACATCGCGCCGGTTTCCGGCGTCGCCAATTCCTTTCTGTCGAAAGCGGTCTTGACGGCCTCGGCCATCTGGTCTTTGGATCGCGAAGCCAATATGACCCCGGTTTTCTTGAGCGTGAGTGGAACTTGGGATCGCGCAGCCAGCGTGTTGAAACAGACGGGGGCCCGCAGTTTGGGATTCCAAAAATCGGGATCGTCGGTTGCAGCGGCCCAAGATCGCCAGACGATGCACACGAAACCGTTCTTGCCTTTGACCGCGGTTTCGTAGCCGTGCTGTCCGAGCACCATGATTTCAGCATCCTGTGAGATGGACTGCGGGGCAGCGGAGCGCGCCAGTGCTATCTCGGCATTTCGCTCCATCAGGTATTGATCAAGCGGAGCCATGCGCGGATACGATGCTTTGGCATCCTGTGCATTCGCCTGCCACGCTGCGGCCAGCATAGCAACCAGCGCCCAGCTACCTAATGCAAACATTCTGAGAATTTTCCCATTCACGGAATTCTCCTTAGATTCCTGCGTTCCGCCAAGCGTCAAAATGGCACCAGCATCGGCCCCTGGGTCCAAGCCTTCTTTCCTGGCGTCTTCCGCTTGGCCTGACCCTCATCCGCTTATTTTAGACCGATAGAAGACAGAGCCGGTCAAAACCCTTTTGCGGTCGGCAGGGTGAAATAGAACACCGAGCCATGCCCCGGTTGACTGGTGACGCCGATGGCGCCCCCGTGGGCTTCCACCACAGCTTTGGCGATCGCCAGACCCAGTCCGGTGCCCTGGACACGGTAGCGTTCGTTCTTGCCGCGATAGAACTTGTCGAAGATGAGCGCCTGCTCGAAATCGTCGATCCCGGGGCCGCGGTCGGCCACACTGATGGTGACCTTGCCGCTGTTTTCTTCGGCCGTGATCCGAATCGGCGACGCCGAGGGGGAATATTTCCCGGCATTTTCGAGCAACTGCACCAGTACGGCGGCGATCCGATCAAGATCGATCGAGACCAGTGGCAGACCAGCCGGAGCGATGACCTCAACCGGATGGTCCGCGAGCCGCTGCTTGGATTCCTCCATGGCGCGTGCAATGACCTCGTGGACCGGGTGCGGCTCCCGATGCAGTTCGACTTGATTGGCATCGAGTTGCGCCATTTCAGCGGCTTCGCCCACCAGGTGATTGAGCCGGTCGGTTTCCTCGTTGATCACGGTGAGCAATTCGTTGCGCTGGCTTAAGTCAAGATCGGGGTCGGCCAGCATGGTGGTGACCGACGCCTTGATGCCAGTCAAGGGGGTGCGGAATTCGTGGGTCACCGAGTCGAGAATGGCGGAACGCAGTTTTTCACTTTCCCGGCCGGCTTCGGCCTTACTCAGCTTCTCGACCGCTCCGGTGCGCTCGATGGCAATGGCAATCAGGGTGCCGAGGGCTTCGAGGGTCTCGCGGGAAAGCGTCGCCCGGGAAATCCCGATGGCGCCTGCGGACTTCATGCCAAGCCGCAAGGGGGCGAAACAAAGCCCATGATCGGAGTCGATGGTTGGTTCTCCGCGGGCGGCCACCGACTTCAGACGCTCGGCGTCGATCTCTCGCGTGTCCGGGCCGGAGCGGTAGATGTCTTCTCGTCCGGGGACAAACACCGCTGCGGCGCCGGCCCCGAAATCTTCCACGACAAAGCGCGGCACCACATTCAACAGTTCCGGAATGTTCTCCGTGGTCAGGAGTTGCTGGCTGAATCCGTAGAGGCGCTCGATCTCCTTCCGGCGCTGCTGGGCCTCGATGGTCCGTCGTCGAGCCCGGTCCGACAACTGGCTCGCAACAATGGCGGTGGTGAGGAAGGCCAGAAGCGCGATCCAGTTTTGCGGGTCCGCGACCGTCAAGGTTCCCACCGGAGGCAGGAAATAGTAGTTGAAAGCAAGTGTGGCCAAAACCGCCAGGAAAACCGAGTAATGCAGTCCCCAAAACGCAGAGACTACAAGCACCGCTACAAGGAAAGTAAGCGCCACGGTGGTGGGATTCACCGGAGCCACGCGGCCGTATACAAGAACGACAACGGCCACAATGAGAATGCAGGTCACCAATCGCACGGCGGCTTTCGAGGCAGGATGCTTCACGGCTGCATTTTACCCCCTATCGACAATCCTGACTTGCTCGATGAAAATGGGGGCTGTGCAGAGGACACCCGAACAATGGCTGGAGGAAGCGGCGCCCGAAAAGAGAGAGGGCGTGTTCAAGCTGTTCCTTGGGTACGCGCCCGGTGTCGGCAAAACCTACGGCATGCTCAGCGAGGCGGTCCGGCGGCACAGCCGCGGCGAAGACGTGGTGATCGGCGTCATTGAGACCCACGGCCGGCGGCCGATCAAAGAGTTGGCGGACCGGCTCGAAACCATTCCCAGGCGCAAACTCGAATACAAGGGAACCGTTTTCGAGGAGATGGACGCCGAGGCTATTTTGCGGCGCAACCCAGCGGTCGTTCTGGTGGATGAGCTGGCGCATACCAATATCGAAGGCAGCAAACACCCCAAACGATATCAGGACGTGATCGATCTGTTGGATGCCAAAATTGATGTGATCTCGACCATGAATGTCCAACACATCGAGAGTCTTACGCCCATGATTGAGCGGATCACGGGAGTGCACGTCCGTGAGACGGTGCCGGACTGGGTGGTTCAGCGTGCCGGGGAAATCGTCATGGCTGATCTGACTCCCGAGGCTCTGCAGACGCGTATGCGGAGAGGGGACATTTATCCGATCGATCGGGCGGAGCGCGCTATCGGGAATTTCTTTCGGCGAGGAAACCTCATTGCGCTGCGCGAATTGGCCTTGCGACAGGTGGCGCAAGTGGTCGACGAGACCCTGGAAGCGCATCAGGCAAGAGAACATTTCGAGCCCAGTGTCCGGGTCCGCGAACGGATTGCGGTGTGTGTCAGTTCCAATCCGGTTGCCCAGTACCTGATCGCCCGCGGCGGACGCATGGCCCACGCCATGGACGCCGAGTTCTACGTGGTGTATGTGGACAGTGCCGCGGACGAACCCGACGAGAACCGCCGCTCGCTGGCGGAAAATATTCGCTTTGCCGAGAATCTCGGGGCCACGGTGGTCCGCTTGCAGCGCGGCGGCGTCGCAGCGCGGGTGGCAGAATTTGTCCGCGAGAAACACATCACGCAAATTATCTTCGGCCGGTCGGCCGCCGAAGGCTGGCGCAAGTACCTGTATCTCAATGTCATCCAGAGATTTCTGCGAGACGCTCCGGCAGTCGACGTCCACATTGTGACTCAGGAGGCAAAGTGACCATTGAACACCGGCACATCCTGGTGGTGGACGATGAACCGCAGATCACCCGCGTGCTGAGGACTTCGCTCGCCTCCCAGGGCTACGACATCCGGGTTGCGAATGATGGGGAAACCGCCCTTGAAATCGCCAAGGACTGGACGCCGGACCTGGTCATTACGGATTTGTCGATGCCCAACATGGATGGCCTGGAGTTGTGCCGCCAGTTGCGCATCAAGTCGCAGGTGCCGATTATTGTTCTCTCCGTCAAGGGCCAGGAACGGACGAAGGTGCAGGCGCTTGACGCCGGGGCCGACGACTACGTGACCAAGCCGTTTGGCATGAGCGAGCTATCAGCCAGAGTCCGTGCCAACCTGAGACGACTTCCCGCATCCCAGCCAGAACCGGGAGGCGTCATTGAGGATGGGGACTTCCGCATCGACCTGGACGCGCATGCGGTCACAGTCTGCGGCCGCGAGGTCAAGCTCACGCCGAAGGAGTTTGAACTCATCACATATTTTGCCCGCCATCCGGGCAAGGTGATCACCCACCGGGTGTTGCTCTCCGCGGTGTGGGGCAGTAACAGCACGGAACAACCAGAGTACCTGCGGGTCTTCATCGGACAACTGCGCAAGAAGATCGAACCTGACTCCTCGTCACCTCGTTACATCCTCACGGACCCCTGGATTGGCTATCGTTTTGAGCCTGGGCCCACAAATTCACGAAGTTAGCCCCGCGGTGTGTCTCCGTGCAGGCCTCCTGCATCTTTACAAACTCTTTATGGATTGCTTACCCCGGCTTTACGGTAGAGATGATCCAATCGGTGGTATACGTAGCGTGAAGGCAAGGACGCGCAGTGGAGATTGCTGATTCCTTGCATGGGCGGAGTTTGCATTTTCTTGCTACGAGGAGAAGTCCGTGCGCGACTTGGTGTTCATCGGAATTACCGTGATGTTCTTCGTGATCGCAATCGCCTACGTGTACGCGTGCAATCGTCTCCGTTGAGGAGAACACCATGAATGTCGAATCCATTGTGATGTTAGGAATTTGCTTAATGCTGACCGCCTACCTGGTATGGGCGCTCTTGCGCCCTGAGGATTTCTAGCGATGACCGCGAATGGATGGTTCCAGATTCTGCTGTTTCTCGGCATTATTCTGGCAATTACGAAGCCGCTCGGTGCTTTCATGGCCCGCGTGTTCAGTGGAGAGCGGACATTTCTGGATCCGGTGCTGAGGCCCGCGGAACGGCTGATCTACCGTCTGACCGGGGTCGATCAGGATCACGAGATGAAGTGGACGCAATACGCGGTCAGCATGCTGCTGTTCAGCGCGGTCTCGCAGTTGGTGCTCTACGGGATGCAGCGGGTGCAGCAATTTCTCAAGTGGAATCCGCAGAATTTTCCAGCGGTGGCGCCCGACTTGGCGTTCAACACGGCCGCGTCCTTTACCACCAATACCAACTGGCAGAACTATTCCGGCGAGACCACCATGAGCTACTTCACCCAGATGGCGGGACTCGCTTATCACAATTTTATTTCGGCGGCCGTCGGGATCGCCTTGGCAGTTGCGTTTATCCGCGGCATCGCGCGCCGCGAAAAAGATACGCTGGGCAATTTCTGGGTCGACATGACCCGGGCGACGCTGTGGATTTTGCTTCCGCTCTGCATCTTGTACTCGTTGGCCCTGATCTCGCAAGGCGCGGTTCAGAACCTCCGGCCTTACGATACCGTCAAACTGGTTGAGCCACAGACGGTACAAACAACTGGCGCGGATGGCAAACCCGCGACGAAGCAAGTTACCGAGCAACTCATTGCACAAGGCCCGGTGGCCTCGCAGGAAGCCATCAAGATGCTGGGCACCAACGGAGGTGGATTCTTCAATGCGAACAGCGCGCACCCATTTGAGAATCCCACGCCACTCTCCAATTTTCTGCAGATGCTGTCGATCTTCGCCATTCCGGCCGGTCTTACCTTCACGCTGGGCAAGATGACCGGATCCCGTCGTCATGGCTGGGCGGTCTGGAGCGCGATGGCGTTGCTGTTTGCCGCGGGCGTGGTGACTGCCTACTGGGCAGAGGCCCAGGGCAACCCCCTGCTCAAAGGAGTCGACCAGCGTCCGAGCGTCACCCAGTCGGGCGGCAACATGGAAGGGAAGGAAGTCAGGTTCGGCATCGCCGGGTCCGCTCTTTTCGCGACCGTCACCACCGACGCCAGTTGCGGGGCGGTCAACTCTGTGCACGATTCATTCACACCGCTGGGCGGCATGGTTCCTCTGGTCGACATTATGCTCAGCGAAGTGGTGTTCGGCGGAGTGGGTGCCGGACTGTACGGCGTTCTGATCTATGTTGTGCTCGCGGTTTTTATCGCCGGGCTGATGGTGGGCCGCACCCCGGAGTACCTGGGCAAGAAGATCGAAGCCTATGACGTCAAGATGGCAATGCTGACCACTCTGGTCTTTCCGTTTGCCATCCTGGTGTTCACCGCAGTCTCCGTTCTGCACGGATTTGGCACGTCCGCGATCACGAATCCCGGGCCCCACGGGTTCTCAGAAGTTCTGTATGCATTCGTCTCCACCGCGGGAAACAACGGATCCGCCTTTGCCGGTTTGAGTGGGAATACCCTCTGGTACAACACGAGCCTTGGGCTCAACACCCTGATCGGCCGGTTCCTCATGATCATTCCCATGCTGGCGATCGCGGGAAATCTGGCGCGCAAGAAACCCGTGCCGCCGTCGCCGGGAACTTTTCCCGTGACCACGCCACTGTTTACGGTTTTGCTGGTATCCGTGATTCTGATTGTCGGCGCCCTGACGTTCTTTCCGGCGCTGAGCCTCGGTCCAATTCTCGAGCACCTGCTGTTGCAGGCAGGCAAGACGTTCTAACTCCATGAGTAAACCAAACAAATCGAAACGGGCGGTCTGGGAGGCGCGCATCGTACGCGGCGCCATATGGGATTCCGTGTTGAAACTCAATCCCCGCACCATGATGCGCAATCCGGTGATGTTCGTGGTGGAAGTGGGGAGCGTGGTCACCAGCGCGCTGCTGTTTCGCGCGCCACGGGAGACCTTTGGCTTTAATCTGCAGATCACGCTCTGGCTGTGGTTCACGGTATTGTTCGCCAATTTTGCCGAGGCCATGGCCGAGGGGCGCGGCAAAGCCCAGGCAGATGCCCTGCGGAAAGCGCGTTCCGAGACGCAAGCGAATCGTCTCCTGGACAACGGCCAGATGGAAGTGGTGCCGAGTTCCAAGCTGCGGACCGGTGATCGGGTGCGGGTTTCCGCGGGCGAGTTCATTCCCGGAGATGGAGACATCATTGAAGGGGTAGCGTCGGTCGACGAGTCCGCCATCACCGGCGAATCGGCCCCGGTCATTCGCGAAGCGGGAGGCGACCGGTCCGCCGTAACCGGCGGCACCCGTGTGCTATCCGACTGGATCAAGGTTCGCATCACCTCGAATCCGGGGGAAACGTTCCTCGACCGGATGATTGCTCTGGTCGAAGGAGCGGAACGCCACAAGACGCCCAACGAAATCGCCCTCAACATTCTGCTTGCCGGACTGACCATCATCTTCTTGTTGGCGGTGGTTACGCTTCAGCCTTTCGCGATCTATGCCGGTTCGCCCCAGACCGTATTCGTGCTGGTGTCGTTGCTGGTGTGCCTGATTCCCACCACCATCGGTGGACTGCTGTCGGCCATCGGAATTGCGGGCATGGACCGCCTGATTCAGCACAACGTTCTGGCGATGTCGGGGCGCGCGGTCGAGGCTGCCGGAGACGTCAATACTCTTTTGCTCGACAAGACGGGAACCATTACGCTGGGCAACCGGCAGGCTGCGGAGTTCATTCCCGCACCCGGCGTCACCGCCGCGGAAATGGCCGATGCGGCCCAGCTTTCCTCGCTTGCCGACGAGACTCCCGAGGGCCGTTCTATTGTGGTTCTGGCCAAGGAGAAGTATGGCTTGCGGGGACGGGAACTGGCGTCGCGCGATGTGGTGTTTGTCCCGTTTACCGCCCAGACGCGAATGTCTGGCGTCAACCTGGGCGACAACGAGATCCGCAAGGGCGCTTCCGACGCCATTGCGCGTTATCTGCAACTGCACGACGTCGCCGTGCCCAAGGAGTTGCAGGAAGTCGTCGACCGGGTTGCGCGTTCCGGAGGAACACCCCTGGTAGTTGCGGAAAAACATCGTGCCCTGGGCGTGATCCATCTCAAGGACATCGTGAAAGGCGGCATACGCGACCGCTTTAACCAGTTGCGCTCGATGGGCATCAAGACGGTGATGATTACCGGCGACAATCCGCTCACCGCTGCCGCCATTGCTCGCGAGGCGGGAGTGGACGATTATCTCGCACAGGCCACACCCAAAGACAAGATGGACCTGATCCGCCGCGAGCAGTCGGACGGCAAACTTGTGGCCATGACCGGAGACGGCACCAATGACGCGCCAGCTCTGGCGCAGGCCGACGTCGGGGTCGCCATGAATACCGGGACCCAGGCCGCCAAGGAAGCCGGCAACATGGTCGATCTGGATTCGAATCCGACAAAGCTCATCGAAATCGTGGAGATCGGCAAGCAGCTGTTGATGACCCGCGGCGCTCTGACGACCTTTTCCATAGCCAACGACGTCGCCAAGTATTTCGCCATTATTCCGGCCATGTTCGCCGGCACGTTCCCAGTGCTCAACGCACTGAACATCATGCACCTTGCCACGCCCCAATCGGCGGTGCTGTCGGCGGTCATCTTCAATGCGCTGATCATCGTCGCTCTGATTCCGCTGGCGTTGCGCGGCGTGCGCTATCGCCCCATGAATGCGGAAGCACTGTTGCGCGAGAACCTGCTGATCTATGGGCTGGGGGGGATTGTTGCTCCGTTCGTCGGCATCAAGTTGCTTGACCTGCTGATTCGGTCCGTCGGGCTGGCGTAGGAAAGATTTATGAAAAAAGATCTGATTACAGCGATTCTGATGACCATCGTGACGACGGTTCTGCTTGGCTTGGCTTACCCGCTCGTCGTTACCGGCATTGCGCAGGTGCTTTTTCCGGACAAAGCCAACGGGCAGTTGATAAAACAAAACGGTCAACTGGTCGGCTCCCGGATCATCGGCCAGCCATTCACCGGGCCGGGGTACTTCCATTCGCGTCCTTCCGCCGCCGGCGATGGCTATGACGCGGCGAATTCCTCCGGATCCAATCTGGGGCCTACAAACCAGAAGTTGATCGACCGCGTGACCGCCGACACCGCACGTCTTCAAGCGGAGAATCCGACTTCGCCGGTTCCGGTGGACTTGGTCACAACCTCGGGATCGGGCCTGGACCCTGATATATCGCCAGCCGCAGCATGGTTCCAGGTGCCTCGTGTCGCGAAGGAGCGGGGAATGAATGAAGAAAGGCTGAAGCAACTGGTGAGGAAACACATTCGCGGCAGGCAGTTCAGCATCTTCGGCGAGCCCACAGTCAACGTGCTGGAGCTCAACCTTGAGCTAGCCGGGAAACCATCCGATTAGCGCGTCAGTCATCATTCTTCGAGCAACGGTTTATTTCCTAGAGCCACGCGAAAGCCGTAAAACAGAAGCGTGAGTAGAACCGCGAACATAAAGAGCGAATGGGCGGAGTACCACTGGGAAAAGTCGACCGTGACGGGCCAGGCAGTCCACAAGTTCCCTACGAATACCACCACAGCCAGAGCGAGAATGCCGAGCCGCAACAGGGCGAACATGCTGAGGACGGTCGTCAGGATCACGAACGGTATTTCCACCCGGAAATTTTCTCCGCCAAGATTGATGAGCAGAGCCACGATTCCGGTTACGGCCACGCTGAGCCAATAGTTGCGCACTAAGGACCGCACCAGGAACAAGATGAAGGTCACCGCAAACGCGGGAAAAATTCCATTGGCCAGCAGAAGGGAAAAGAGAAACCCCAACACATCGCGCGGCGAGCTCAGTGCCATGGGATTGGCCGGGATACCGGTCTCGCCGGGGATGTTGTGCCAGAAAGGAAGGGAATTGGCAATGTAGGTGCCCAGTGCAACCCCGCTGCCGAGCAGCGTGCCGGCCAGCAGATCACGCCCGATCAGGGGGTCGCGAAACTTGCCGGACAGCAGCCGGCTCCAGGAAATCAGCAACTCCGGCATCTGCCTGCGAACGTAGGGTTCGAGCGCCAAATAGTACAGCCAAACCAAAGCGGGAACAAAGAGGGCCAGACTGATCATGCGGACAAACAGCTGCCACTCCTCGCCCAGGTCAGAAACGTGATGGGCGGTGAGCATTCCGGAGATCATGGCAGTGGAAAACATGAATGCAGAGATGCGGAATGCGCCTCTGCGATCCCCGCGGCCGAGCCGAATGTTACGCCGGGCAAACAGCGCAGCCAGAATCAACGTAACGAACCCGCCGGCCACGAACGTGCTGTTGCGGACCACGCTCGACCGGGTGAGCGGTTGTTGCACCTCCATACGCCAGGGACGGGACCACGGACCAACTACGTGGAAGTACACGGGTTTTCCATGGTAACTGGCGGCGCTGATCTCCATTTCGGTCTTGGGGTCTTCCCGGTAAAACCCATGCCAACCGAAGCGCCGATCACATCCTACCGGGGAAAGCCAGGTTGGTTCCGCTGCCTTCAAGCTGGCCGGATCGATTCCGGTTGCGGCGAGCATGTCACTCCAGTTGGGATCCGCGGCTGGCGCCGAGACGGGCTCGACTTGCGGAGGCACAGCCAGAAATGCAACCAGCCGTCCGTCGGAGCCGAGGTAGACGGTGACCATGCCCGACACTTCGTAGGGGGGATCCAAGCCGTTGATCCTCATCCCGGCATTCAATGGCGCCAATGCCCGGGGGCTCTGCCGATAATAGAAGCCCAGGACCCCCTGTGGTGCGTGGACCAACCCGCGGCTGGCTTGGGGAGTCGGCATATGGGTGACGCGGTAGTGGAGAAACTCGTAATTGCGCTCAAACCAGGAAGCGCGGTCCGCCGGCGGGTCGGTGTAACCGGCCTTTTCGATGATCTCTTGAGCTCGAACTTCCAGTTCGGTCAAAGTCTTGCGTTGCGGTGCCATCCCCAAGTCAGTGGAATAAGGCGTAAGCAGCACGATCACGGCGGCGATCACCAGAGTTGCCAGCAACATGGCCCAAGCTGCGGGGAGCGGCAAGGCTCCCTCGCCTCCAGCTGCCGCTACCATCTCGGGTGACGGGGTCTCGCCCGCCGCCAGCGCGGCTGCCAGCGGATCTCCGCCGGGCAGCGCCGCTGCCACCTGCAATGCGGAAGTGGGGCGGCTGTGCGGCTCCGCCTCCAGGCAGCGCAGGATCACGCGTTCGATCAACGGATCCAGGCCCTCCACCAGCTTGGTCGGGCTGGTGGGGGTGGTGCTCTCGTGTTTCCGGATCAACTCCGCCAGAGTTGAAGCCTCAAACGCCCGCTTCCCGGTAAAGATTTCGTACAGCACCAGACCGAGCGAGTAGATGTCGCTCAGAGCGGCAGCGGGCTTGCCGGCAAGTTGTTCCGGGGCCATGTAGGCGGGAGTGCCGGCGCGGATCTGATCGTCGCCCAGGCCTGCCAATCCCGCCAGGCCAAAGTCGGTGATGCGGACTTTACCGCGCTTGTCGAGCATCACGTTGGCCGGCTTGAGATCACGGTGGAGGACGCCGGCCTCGTGGGCGGCTGCCAATCCCGCGCATAATTGCCGGGAGATTTCCACCGCTTTATCCTGCGGGAGCCGTCCAATCCGGCGCAGCAACGAGGCCAGATCCTCACCATCGACATACTCCATGGTGAGAAACGGCAGGCTGGAAGTCTCGCCGATGTCAAAGACGCGGCAGACATTGGGATGAGAAACCTGCCGCGCCAGGCGTACCTCACGATGAAACCTGGCTAGAGCCGCGCCATCTTGGGATACCGCCTCCGGCAGGAACTTCAGGGCAACGGGCTGGCCCAGGCGCAAGTCTTCTGCACGATAGACCTCGCCCATGCCGCCCTTGCCGAGCAAGGCTACGATCCGATATCTCTCGGCCAGAATTTGCCCCGGAACAAAACGCCCTTCATCCAGGGGTGGAGTGTCCAGCAGATTCCGGCGCCGGGATGGTGAATCGTCGAGCGTGGCAGCATCCGAGTCGGCGGTCGTTGTATAGTGCGGGCCGGTGGGCGTGCCACATGCCGGACACTGCTTCGCGGTTGCGGGCAGGTCGGTGTTACAACGAAGGCAGCGGAGAGTCTGTACCATAGGCTCCGGTACAAGCAATAGACGAATCTACCAAAAAGTGCAAACCACTTCCTGGGTGGCTCTTACCTGGCCTTCAACAGATGAATGGTCCGCCCCCGGGGGCTCGTCGGGGCTTCCTTCCAGCTGGCAAACGCGCCAGGAAGAAGGCGACCAGGTCTGCAAATGTCTGAAAGAACTGGTGGGCAGTGCAGGACTCGAACCTGCGACCTCCTGCTTGTAAGGCAGGCGCTCTAACCAGCTGAGCTAACCGCCCCTCGTCCCCGACATTCCGGACATTGGGATCCTCGCGAAGGAAATGGGTATCTCCACGAAGAACAGTTTCCAGTATACGTGGAAAAAGCAGCCCCTGGCTGCTGGACTTGGCGCGAGTTTGGTCGAGCAAAGGCTGAGCATATCGACGGGCTCAAAGCTGGAAGCTGGGAGCTACCCGCTGCCTTCCTGCTAGACTGTCGCCTTGCGCAGGCTCATCGTCAATGCGGACGACTTCGGGCTCACCCCAGGCGTAAACCGCGCCATCGTCGAGGCACACCGCAATGGCGTTGTGACCTCCGCAACTCTAATGGCGAATAGCGCGGCGTTTGACGAGGCCGCTGCTCTGGCTCGTTCAAACCCACAACTCGGGATCGGGTGCCACGTGGTGCTGGTGGACGGACGACCGGTACTGGCGGCCGAGACAGTTTCCAGCCTTATCGACGCGGGCTCCGGCGGAGAATTCCATCAGGCTCTTGGCCGCTTCACAGGTCGCGTGGTTGCAGGGCAAATCAAGGCCGTACAGATCGAGGCCGAGGCGGCAGCACAAATACGGAAGTTACAGGCAGCAGGCATGGCTGTGTGTCACGTCGACACCCACAAGCACACCCATGTTCTGCCGCAGGTCTTGCGGCCACTGCTGCGGGCGGCGCGGGCTTGCGGAGTCCGGGCGGTGCGCAATCCGTTTGAGCCGGTGCGCATTTCTCTGCTCTCCGGGCACCTTCGCCTCTGGAAACAATATGGGCTGGTCAGGTCACTCAGTTGCCTGACCCGGCCGTTTCTCAAGGAAGTTGCCGCGGCAGGTATGGTAACGTGTGACGGCACGATCGGCCTGGTGACCACCGGATTCCTCGATCAAGATCTTCTCCGGCATATGATCGAGTCGCTTCCTGAGGGTACGTGGGAAATGGTGTGCCACCCTGGCTACAACGATGCTGATTTGGCCAAGGTGAAGACCCGGCTGCGGGAGTCCCGAAGCGAGGAGTTGCAGATGCTCACTTCGCCGGAGACGCGGGGGCTGCTGGCGAATCGTGGAATTCGGCTGATCTCATACCGGGATCTAGGGCTGTCCGGTTGATACTGCCAACCGAGCGTACACGGCCTTTAGATATCCGGTAGTAACCTGCTCAGAGGCACCAACCGGGCAAGTCGCGGGGTATGATGAATCCGTTACCTAGAGAGCTGTCAGGTTTCGCAATCCATGGATAAGCGACCAGAACCTCGCGTCGAAGCCCAAATCACAGTCCGAGTCTGGGGTATGGATTCGGACGGCCATCCTTTTTTCCAGAACGTCAAAGCCAGCAACATCAACAGTGAGGGAGCCTTGCTGGCGGGCATCAGCCACCCGCTGAAAGCCGGCGATGTGATCGGCGTGCAATACGGAGAGCGCAAAGCCCGGTTCAAGGTCATCTGGGTGATGGACAAAGGCAAGGTGCGCAAAATCGACGCTGGGGTGCAGGTCATCCATGGGCAACGTACCCCCTGGCTGGAGTTAGCCGACCAAGGGGAGAAACAACCATCGGGCAAGAACCGGCGCCGCTTTACCCGTCACAAAATCCACTTCCCCATCACCGTCGGATTTGAGGATTCCCGCCGCACCCACCTGCACACCAAAGCCACAGACATTGGGGGGCGGGGATGTTATGTAGAAACCCTGCTTCCGCTTCCGCTCGCCACTAAGGTGACTCTGACGTTCTGGATCGACTCAGAAAAGATTCAGACCACTGGCGTGGTCCGAGCCAGCGATCCGGGAGTCGGGATGGGAATCGAATTCACCGAACTCGACGTCCAGATCCAGGAGACCTTGCAGCGGCACTTGGACAAACTGAATGAGGGCTTGACCGGGGGTACCGCCAAGGGCGCCAGCACCGCGGACTGAAGCTGAATTCCTGCCACCTGAAGGGTTGGAGCTGTGCGGCCTGCTCCGTGACATTCCGCGGGGGGACTCTTTTCGAGCCCGCGCCAGCCTCCAAAAACTGAATCCCGCCTATTGAGTTACCATCGAATCGAGCAAGCCACATATTCCGGCGGGAGCGCTCGACTGCGATGAAGATTGGGATCACCTGTTATCCGACGTATGGCGGCAGCGGAGTGGTGGCCACCGAACTGGGGCTCGAACTGGCCCAGCGCGGGCATGAAATTCACTTCATCTCCTACGCGCAGCCTATCCGGCTTACCGAACTGCATCCTAACATTCACTATCACGAAGTCGATGTTTCGCGGTACCCGCTGTTCGAGTACCCTCCGTACGACCTGGCTCTGGCCACGCGCATGGCGGAAGTTTCCGAGTTGTACGCCCTCGACCTGTTGCACGTGCATTACGCCATCCCGCATTCGGTGAGCGCGTTGCTGGCGCGGCAGATGCTGGCAGCCAAGCCGCAAAAGCAACGGCTCCCTTTCGTCACCACACTTCACGGCACCGACATCACCCTGGTTGGTCTGGACCGCTCTTACCTGCCCATTACCCGCTTCTCCATCGAACAAAGCGACGGTGTCACTGCAATTTCCAATTACCTGCGCGAGCGTACGCTGCGCGAGTTTGACATCAAGAATCAGATTCAGGTCATCTACAACTTTGTAAACTGCGACCTGTACTGCCGTAGCACGGGGACGCCGGAAAAAAGACGCGAATTCGCGAAGGATGAGGAGCGAATTCTGGTGCATCTGTCCAACTTCCGTCCGGTGAAGCGGGTGACGGACGCGGTAGAAATTTTCGATCGCGTGCGCAAGCAGATGCCGGCCAAACTGCTGTTGATGGGGGACGGGCCCGACCGCTCAAGGGCCGAATGGCTGGCGGTTCAAAAAGGCATCCATAACGACGTGCTGTTCCTGGGCAAGCAGGACAACGTCGGGGAAAAACTGGCGATCGCCGATTTGCTGCTGATGCCCAGCGAACTGGAGTCGTTCGGTCTGGCCGCCCTGGAAGCCATGGCCTGTCAGGTTGTACCCGTGGCCACTCGCGTGGGCGGAATCCCCGAATTGATTGAACATGGGAAGAGCGGCTACCTCGCCGATGTTGGAGACGTGGACAGCATGGCGCGCTATGCAATCGACCTGCTGGGAGATGAAAGCCGCCTGCGCGCAATGGGCAAGGCGTGCCGGGGCGTGGCACAGTCCAGATTTTGCGCCTCCCGAATCATCCCGCAGTACGAAGATTTCTACCGGCGGGTGCTGGAGCGTTCTTCGTAAAGCTGTTCCGGACCGGGCCGGTCACCCGGCAGGATCGGGATGCGCAGCCGGACCAGCGTTCCTCTTCCCTCGCGGCTGTCGATGGTCATACGGGCCGACTCCCCGTAGAGCACCTTCAAGCGCTCCGCTACGTTGGCCATTCCGATACCCGTGCCGCCCAGGCCCGTGGGTTTTTCCAGCAGGTGAGCCGCTCCCATTCCCACACCGTCGTCTTCCACTTCAATCAGCAGTTTCGACTTGCTAATCCGGCTTCGCAAGAAAATACTGCCACCGTCAATCTTCGAAGCCAAGCCGTGTTTGATGGAATTTTCCACCAGCGGCTGCAAGAGCATGGCGGGCACCATGATATCGAGAGAAACGGGATCAAGCTGCTTGACCACACGCAGCTTGTCGCGGCCAAAGCGGACGACTTCGATGTCCAGATAGTTGTCGATGAATTCCACTTCCTCGCGCAGTGGAACAAAGGCGTCGCTGCTGTTGAGCAGGCGGCGAAGAATGGTAGCCAGCTTGATGATCAAATCGCGAGCCGTGTCGGGATCGAAGCGAACCAGCGAGGACACCGAATTCAAGGTGTTAAACAGGAAGTGCGGATTGATCTGGTTCTGCAGCGCCTCCATGCGGGCCTGCAGCAGCAAACGCTCCTGCTCCTCCAACTTGATCTGCAGCCGCACGCTGTTCCAGATCTTCAGTACCGAGCCGATGACGATAATGGACGTGGCGTAGCTGGCAACTTCCACCCAGAGGTTGGGACTGTCAAGGCTGAAAGTGGAGCGCGGCAGAAAGCGTGAGAGTTCGGTCTGCACAAAGCGCAGCGCCACGATCGCGGCGAAGAACATCACCTGCCAGTCAAACAGCTTCGGCGTGGGCAGGTTGCGGCGGATCATGCGATAGATGCTCTGGTCCACAAACGGGGAGAACGACCAAATATCTTCCCGGTCAGGAGCCATGATGCGAAGTTGTCCGGCCACCAGCCCGCACAAAATGTTGAAGGGCAGAGTGGCCCACTCTCCGTGTAACAAGGCGGGCAAGGCGATGAACGCGCCTCCCAGCATTCCCGTAAACCGGCCGGCCACCACGCCGAACAGGATCGAGGTCTCGAAAGACAGGTCTCCCGCCACAAAACTCTTCTGGATGAACCGGACCCACACTCCGATCCCCAGCGGAATACCAATCCACAGGACCAGATACATCCGCTGCCGAAGCGAGCGCTCTTCACGAAACAGCAGAGACTTGAATTCAACCGAGCGAACCAGTGCACTGGCCACGGCGGCGGCCACGCCGAGCTTCAACAGAAGATTGAGGAGGATGAGACGCGGTTCCATTTTTCGGCCGAGCGACGGAGACTACTCAAAGCACTGTAGCACGAAGCAGGGGTCGTGCTGCCTGCAACTCGATTCTCAACTCCGTAGCTTGCCGGCCAGTTCAGCCAGCACGGCGTCGAGTTGCTCAATATGTTCCGGGCCGCCCTGGGCCATGTCCTTGCTTCCGCCACCGCGCCCACCCAAGCGCGCCAGCGCCGCTTTCATCATCTGATTCAGATCGAAAGGCTGATCTGCCGACTGGGCAAACACCAGCGCCGCCGGCACCGAGGTGCTCGCCGGCAATGCGACCACGGCGGTATCCTGCCGGGTTAGGCGTTGTGCCAGCAGCTTGATGAAGGTCAGATCGCGGTCGGGATAGCTGCGGACCACGACCTTTCGCGGGCCGCTCGGGGCAGTCGTGGCCAGTAATTGTGCAGCGTGAAGTTCGGCAAGTTCCTCGAGAAGTTGCTCCCGCGATTTGCGTAAGCCTCTGAGGTCTTCCTGAAGTTTGCGGATTTGTTGCGGCAGTTCCCAGATGTGTCCGGAAGAAAGCCCCGCCGCCTCGGTGAGCGTCGAATAGTCGCGGCGAGCCGTGGCGATGGCGCGTTTCCCGCTGACAAATTCCACGCGATATCCCTGGCGGACTTTTTCCACCTTCCGCAGCAGGATGCAGCCGATCTGGCCGGTGGCTGTGACGTGCGTGCCGCCGCACGCGGTCAGATCAAAATCCGGGATGTCGATCAGGCGCAACTTTTCGTGCTCAACCGGCGGAAGTTTGCGCAGCCCCAGATCTTTGGCTTCCTCCAGCGCGACAAAACGGATGTTGACGGCGCGATTCTGCGTGATGACATCATTGGCGAGCGTCTCGGCGGCTTCGACCTGTGGGGAAGTCAGGTTCCTGGTATCCAGGTCGATGGAACACGATTCGGCGCCCATGTGAAAAGAAACCGTGGGCATGTTGAAGAGCCGCACAAATGCTGCTGACAGCACGTGCTGCCCGGAGTGTTGCTGCATGTGATCGAGACGGCGGCCATGGTCGATCGATCCGTGCACGCGGGCCCCCCTTTCAAGAGGCACGCTGCCGGTCACCAAGTGCAGAATGGTTCCGTCGTCCTGCTCGGAAACTTCTTCGACCCGTACCTTGAGATCGGGATTCGATGAGAGTGCGATCCAACCGGTATCAAAGACCTGCCCGCCACTGGTGGGGTAGAAGGCTGTGCGATCCAAAATGAGCGTCGAGCGGGATTCCGGAGGGGCCGGCATCCGAATTTCGATGACGCCAGCATCGAACTCGTACAGCAACGAGTCGTGGTAATAGAGATGATCGGTCATGAAAACGCATTTTCTGGTAACGCCGTGCGCGCTACAAAAGGACTCTCACCCTAAGCCTAGTACGGCCCAATAATCCCGCCAATCTGGCGTGAGGCGGGCTCCTGCGCTGGCTTCCCATGCCCGTCGATCACTTCGAGGTACTTCAAGCCGGAGCCGGTGTTAAACAAAACGACCGAATCGTCGGGGCCAAAAAATCCGCGAGCACGCAGCTCCCGGTACGCCGCCAGTGAAGCCGCGCCTTCCGGCGCAGCAAACACGCCTTCCACGCGCGCCCAGTGGCGCAGGGCATCCATGATTTGCGCATCACTTACCGCCAGGGCAACCCCGCCGCTCTTTTTCAGAATATCGAGAATCAGGTAGTCCCCGTAAGCCTTGGGCACGCGGAGGCCAGCAGCCAGGGTGGAGGCGTGCGGCCAGAATTCGGAAGTGGGTGTGCCCGCATCCCATGCTCTCGCGATCGGAGCGCAACCCGACGATTGCACGGCGATCATCTGCGGCCGCTCTGCACCGATCCAGCCGAGTTCCTGCATCTCATCAAACGCCTTCCACATTCCCAGTAACCCGACGCCGCCACCGGTGGGATAAATAATGCCCTGGGGCAGTTGCCATCCCAACTGCTCGGCGACTTCGTACCCCATCGTCTTCTTGCCTTCAACGCGATAGGGTTCTTTCAGAGTGGAAATATCGAACCAGCCTTCCTTTTCTTTTTGCTCGGCAACCATCCGGGCACAATCGCTGATCAGGCCATTCACCAACGTGACGTGGGCGCCGTAGCTCTCGCACTCCACGCGATTGGCGAGGGGAACGTCTTTCGGCATGAAGAGATACGCTTCAATCCCGGCAGCCGCAGCATAAGCCGCGAGCGCGCTCGCGGCATTGCCCGCCGAGGGGATGGCCAGCTTGTTCAGTCCAAAGTGCTTCGCCATGGTCACGGCGGCGGAAAGGCCGCGCGCCTTGAACGAACCGGTTGGGTTCAGACCTTCGTCCTTGATGTACACGCTGGAAAACTCGCGGCTCGGCAGCATAGGCGTAAAGCCTTCGCCTAAAGTGACCGGCACGGCGTCAGGAAAAACGTCCGCATAGCGCCACATGGTGGCAGGACGCGCGGCAAGCGACTCCCGGGTGAAACTACGCTTCAACGTCGCCAGGTCGTAGCGGACGTAAAGGACGCCGCCGTCTTTGGGACAAACCGTCCGCGGCGGATCGGCGGTCAGACGCTCGCCGCATTTTGTGCATTCCAGGTATGCGATTGTGGCCACGGATGGAGTTTAGCATCTGACTGCGTGGGGCGGGCGCTCTCGCCCGCCCAGCGCATACGTCAACTCATCCGTGATGACAAGGAGAAACTTCGTTGTTGCCTCAGAACTTGACCAGAATCGCCAAGTCCAGCCGGTTCTCGTCCTTCACCAGATCCGGAGCCCAGCCGGACACCGTTGATCCAAGCGCGCCTGTGTTGCCGCCGGGCGGCGTGATTCCGCCGGGTCCGGAAAAATACGGGACGCTGGCCGCGCGATGATCATATTCCCAGCGGAACGTGATGTACTGGCTGGGCATGTAGTCGAAGGTAGCCGAGGCATCCCAGGCTTTGTACGGATCGCCGGGATTCTCCGTGAAATACGGAGTACCTGAAGCGGCGGTTGCGCCATTGATTGGAGGCAGCAACACCAGGTAGCGTCCGGGGTTGTTAATCTTGCCGCCCCCCAGTGTGAAGCCATACAAATCCTTGTGGAACCAGAAGCGGTTGTACACCATGTATCCCAGGAAGCTCTGCTTGTAGGCGATGATCTGGCCGGCGGCGTTGCGGCTGTTGCCGGTGCAGTTCACTCCTCCCCCGCTTTCGCAACCCGCGTCTCCGGTCAATGAAAACGCCATTTTGTCGAGGAACTTGCCTGGCCGGTCGTAGTACTTCACTTCAATGCTGTCGTCGGTGTGATAGCGCGAACGGTTCGGAATTCCCAGTGCATCTGTGCCCAACCCGTAATTGTTGGACACGATGGAAACCATCGCGTTCGGACGCCACAGAACTTGGCCGCCCGCCCCTGGCCGGTGGTTGAACTTGCCGTACGACTGCCACCCGTTGATGAACCATGGTTCGATCTTCAGCTTGGCCGTCGGGAAAATCTGAAGTCGAAGCCCATTGAAGAACCACGGAGTGTTCGACGAGACATAGGACGGCTGGTACGCCCAGTTGTCAAAGTTGTAGTAACTGAACAGGCCGATGTATGACATGAAAATACCGGCGTCGACATTGATGCCGTGCAGCGCATTGAAGTGATACCCGCCGTACGCTTCAGAAACGTAGCGATAGGCATCGGCGAGGTTCCATTGACCGACCGCCGTACTGGCGTCGTTGCGCGGCGTGGTGGTGGAATACATGCCAAATTGCGTCATCAGCCGAGCGCGCACATTGTCAAAATGGAAATCGCCGCCCACCCCGAGCTGGGTGAGCTGCACTTCGCCCGACCGAAACACCTCACTCGATCCGCCGATCGTGTGGTCCTTGGGATGCGCGAAATCGACGATGTAATCCACGTCGCTACGGATCTCCGGGGTGAAGAATTTCGTGTCCATGGGACTGTCTTTAGTCCGTGCATTCCCGTTGAGCCACGTCCAGTCGGCAAACACAAACGGTTCCTCCTTAACGGGTTTCGCGGGAGGTGGGGTGGTTTCGGTCACGGTTTGCACCGGAACCGCTGGAGCGCTGGCGGCGGGATCGGCTTTAGTCGCCACCTCGGCAGTGGGGACAATCGGTTGCGATTGCGTGCGCTCGTTCTTAAGTTCGATTTCGAGTTGCTCGATGCGCTTTTTCATGGCATCGAGTTCCTGTAAGACGGCTTGCGGCACTTGGGGATTGCCGGCTTTGACTTGTTGGTCAGGGGTTGGCGAGCCGCCAGAGTTTGCCCCGTCTACCCGCTGTTGACCGTGCATCAGGGGCGTCAACAGGATCGGGGCCAACACGATGAGAGCTGCCCGGTTGGCGGCCCTGCTTGGAAACTTGCGTTCGCGAATCTCAGGATTCATCACAATGAGTTCTCCATTTCGCTTTGGTGGTTTGAATTTCGTCATATACATCGTCATCACACTTGGGCGGGTTCTTCTTTCTCGCAGCAATATCACCAGAACACTGAGGAAGAAAGTGACCGCCCCGGCACCCAGGACTGCCGTGCCGATTTGAATGGCTGTTGTTGAAGACACACTTGTCACGGAAGGTTACCCATCTGATTTGACAGGATCAGGCGTAAAAGTGGGGTTAAGAATCCGTAAGGAATCTGTAAAGAGTGCCGGTCCTGTTATCGCCCAACCTGGCCATGTGCGTGAAGCGGTGGTCGCGCAAAGGCAGTCGCCTCCGGTCAGCAGCCCCAATCGGCCTCACCCGGCTTGGCATAGTATGGGCGTTCGGGTTCACGGGTGGTGTCCGCCAGTTCCAGCAGCGCCAGGCGCGCGGCTGCGATCATGAGTTTGCGCTCATTCTGCGGCGCCCGGTCCCACGACAACGAGGCATCTTGCCTGGCAAGGCCATGGAAATCCTCAGAGAGAGCTTCCTGGTAATGGTGAAACAACTTTGCAAGTTCTTCTGCTGTTACTTCCTGAATCGACATCACTTTCCTGCCTTTCTGCGAAATTACTGACACAGACCAGAATTCTCTTTTGCCCTTGATTTCCAGGAACCGAGGCGGCGATGTTTTTCCCCGTCAGCGATGGAGAGTACGCTAGCCTTCGTCCCCTCTACGGTCCCAGTCACCAGGGCCATACCGCCGGCAAACCTGCCAAGTTCGGATGGCTTGCCAGAAAGCCAATACATCCGTCTGTCCGCTACCAGGACGTAAGCCGACCCGAGGCGGACGCACTCCTGCACACAATCTTGGAGTGCGCGCATACGGCAGTTGTAACGGCCAATAACCTGCCACTCGCAGCTCACCATTCCGGTGAGAGTCTGCGCTTCGGGTTCCCCGTGCGCTGCAGGGTGCCAGACTTCTGAGTCCACCTGCCCGGGTGCCGAGATTGTGCTGAGTACAACCAGCATGGCAGCGGCAGGCAGCCAAATAAGTGAGGATGCCAGCCCACGCGTCGAAATTAGCCTCTTCCTTGCCGGGTCAATACGGGAACTGTGCTTCGTAAACGGCCCTCCCCACAGCATCTGATCCAACCTCACCTGATTGGATAAAGAACCCCGTAAGGATTGAATAAAGGATTCGTAGAATGTTTGTAAGCGGGGTTAAGTCATGCAGGGAGAATGAGATGCCAGGACGTACCCAGGAAGACCGGGGGCCGCGACGAGCAGGCACACCGGAATCACGGTCGGGATCCTTACTCGCGCCGCGATGGGACCGGATACCGTGCCGCAAGAAGCCTCAGCCTATCACGCCAACTCCAACTCAATTTTCTTGGCAGCCTGATCCAGTTTCACAATTCGAAAGCTGCGAATCTGCCCAGCGCGAAGGGCTTCCGGCTCCGATGGGTTGCTGACGGCGCCGCTTTTCCAGCGGGCCTGCAGCATAGAGCCCAGGGATGACAAATCCGCTTTCTTGGCGGGCGGTTCTTTCTCTTCCGGTGTCTTGGTCGAGCCCTGGGAGGAGATTCGACAGATGGCGTGAATGGCTTCGCCCAACTCCACGCGCGCTGGTTCGCCCGAAGCCTCGATGATGCGACCGGTGACCACATCGCCTTCCTGATGTCCGGCCAAGTATTCATCCAGGCCGCTGGGAAGCAGTTGCTTCATGCTCAACCGCAACTGCCGTTTTTCTGTATCGATGGCCAGGATCTGGGCGCGGACCCGTTGTCCGATCTTCAGTTCGTCCTGCGGGTGATTAATACGCTTCTCGGCGCTGATTTCGCTGACGTGAACCATACCCTCGACCCCTTCGGACAACTGCACGAATGCGCCGAACTTCATAATGTTGGTGACCGGTCCCTCGATCACCGATCCCACCGAAAACTTCTGTTCCACTTCTGCCCATGGATCTCCCAGGGTCTGCTTCAGGCCCAGGGAAATGCGACGCTCGCCCGGGTTCACGCCCAGAATGACCGCTTCCACAGTTTCCCCGGGTTTCACCACATCGCCGGGAGTCCGCACTCTCTTGGCCCAGGACATCTCGGAGATGTGGACCAGGCCTTCAATCCCAGGCTCCAGTTCCACAAACGCTCCAAAGTCGACGAGGCGGGTGACGGCGCCGCGCACCCGCTCGCCCGTCTTGTATTTTTGGGCCACCGCATCCCAGGGATGCGGTTGGAGTTGCTTCATGCCCACTGAAATGCGGCGCTTCTCACCCTCGTTGGTGATTTTGAGGACCGTCACTTCGACTTGCTGCCCGGGCGAGAGCACGTCCGCCGGTTTGTTGACGCGGCCCCACGAGATGTCCGAGACATGGAGCAGGGCGTCGACTCCGCCCAGGTCGACGAACGCGCCGTAATCGGCCAGGCTGCGGACGGTACCGCTGAGGATCAAGCCTTCCTTGATCTGCGAGAATCGGCGATCTTTTTCGGCTTGTTCTTCCTCTTCGGCAATCGCGCGGCGATCCACCACCAGGTCTTCGTCGGTTACGTCGAGCTTGGTAATGCGGCAGCGGATTTCCTGTCCCACCAACTTTTCCATTTCGGCGGCATCGCGGGTTCCGCTGCGGGAGGCCGGGAGGAACGCTCGTACTCCCACATCCACCGTGAGTCCGCCTTTAACGACGCCGGTCACCGTGCCCAGAATCGTGGCCTTCTCCGCGAAGGCTTTCTCCAGCGCGGACCAGTCCTTGGGACGCTCCACCTTGCCGCGAGAAAGCTCGTAATAGCCTTCCGGACCGCGACCTTTCACCGTGACCATCATCTTGTCGCCGGGTTTTACGGTTTCACCGGCGCTCTGGAACACCGCCAGCGGCAGAATTCCTTCGCTCTTGTATCCGATGTCGAGAAACACGGAGTCGACGGAGACGGCAATCACCGTGCCTTCGATGCGTGGATTGCCGCCCTCACCCTTGCGGGAATGGCTCTGCTCATACTGGGAAAGAAGCTCGCCGAATGACTCGGTAGATTCGGCAACGGGTTGCGATTCTGGAGTGTTTGGATTGGACATGGGAGGTTGCAGATTCCTTATGGCGTGACCGCAACTAGGATAACATCTTGCTTCTGGTGCCGCGCGGCGAGGGCGGAATTCAGTCTCGCAGGCAGAATGCTATGCCCTGGCTTTACTTTGCCGCAGGCGAGACCCCGGCTTCTCCGCTTTGCCGCAGCAGTTGCACCAGCGTGTGGTTCAGGCGCGTACGCATGGCAAACCGCTCGTTGGCGCGGGTAATGTAGCGGACGTATAACTCCACACCCGTAGCCGCCGGCCGCAGATTGACTGCCGGAACGGCCGACACCGAACGCACCCGGTAGCGGCCGGTCAGGCCCTCCCATTCCTTTTCCGCGGCGCGGGCATTGACTTCGGTCTCCTTGGTCACCGCTGCCTGGATGCCGTCAATCAACAAGTAGGGGTCCGGGCCCGCGGGAAGCGGAATCCGAAGCTCATCCCATAGCCACTGCCCGCTGGTGGTGAAGTTGAAGAAGTGCCCTTCAATGGCGTAGCTGTTTACGAAGGATACTTTCCGGCCGGTGGGGTGGCCAGTGTCAGTCCAGTTCCCGGTTTCCAGCAGGACCGTGCGCAGCAAGTTGATTTCCAGGACTTCCCCGGCGACCCCGTTGATTTCCACCCAATCTCCCACGCGCATGCCGTTCTTGCCCATCAAAACGAACCAACCGAAGAAGGCCACGATGAAATCTTTCAGCGCCACGGTCAAGCCGGCGCCGGCAAAGCCGATGATCGTCGGCAGTTGTCGAGGGGCGCCGAAGACTACCAGAAGAATCAGCAGCGCGCCCACGCCTTGCACCGCGAAACGAATCACGGCGCGCAGCGTATGCAGGCGGGTGCGGGTTTCGCCAAGTTCGACGAGGTAATGATCGACGGTCCGGTCGGCCAGATATACCAGCAACAGGATCAGCAGAATCCAAAGGGCCGACTGGGTCATGCCATGCAGCATCGTCCGCTGGTGAGCGCGGACGAGTCCGATCCAGGCGAGATACGTATTCTGCAGATCCTGTTCGTCCTGCATGCGCCGGCTCAGATCAACCAGATTCTTCTGGTCATCGGAAATGACGTGCAACGTCTTGACCGTCGCGCCGGCACTCCCCGTGAGAGCCTGAACATCATGAGCGCCGGCGCCGGGCCGAGTCGCATGGCTGCTGGCCTTTTCGGAGTTGATCTGCTTCTGCAAAGCGTCGCGGCTTCGGCCGAGTGCGGCAGCGGCCTGGACCGCTTCATCGCGCGCTCGCGTTAGCTGGACCGCTTTGCTGCTCAATTCGCGCCAGGTGGTGACCTTGCCGAAAAGACTGCCGGCGTCATAATTCAGTTCCGCGATGGCGCTGGCGGCTTGGGCAGGGTTTGGTTCGGTTCCGTGCTCCCGCGCCTGGTGTTCGTCGAACTGGCGCTGAATCAAACTTCCGGGATCGGCGCCGGAGTTGATCAGGTCCTCTTTGGCATCACTCAAATCATCCTGGTCGAGTTCGAGCTGGGCCTGGGCGACATCCAGCTGCTCCTGCAAACTGTCCTGATGGGTGACGCTAACCGACGCCAACTGTTTTTTCAGCCGGGCCACACTGTCCTGGTCTGCCTGAACCTGCGTTTCCGCCTGGCTGGCACGCTCATAGAGCGGACGCAACGCAGCCTTGGCTTGGGGAGGATGGTCTGCGGCATCCCGCAAGCCGTCGTGGAATGCAAGATCAACCTCATTGTCGGCGGATTGTTCGGCCTGGTCCGCGATTCGTTGTTCGTCCGGGTCGGATGCCAACTTGCCCATGGCACGTGCCGTCAGCAGCGGTTGCTCATCCACCAGCGGAGCCTTGCCCGTCGCGCTTCGCGGATTCTGCGATGGCGCGGACACCGCCATTTCACGGGTCAGAAATGACCCAACCAGGGCCGCTACTATCAGGATCAACAATCCCAGCGCAGCCAGCCATTGACGAGACGTGATGATCATGCCACGCCGAGGAACTTTTTCCGCCATTACGGCACCCAGTCCGCGATAAAGATGTTAGTCTCGTGCGGGGCTTTGGCGTTGCGGTTGGACGCCCAAACCAGATTCTTGCCATCGCGACTGAACATGGGGAAACCATCAAACCCCGGGCTGTAGGTGATCTGCTCCAGGTTGCTGCCGTCGCGATCCACCGCGTAAAGCTCAAAATTGCCCATCCCCCCGGTCGAGCCTTGATTGGAGGAAAAGATGATCCGCTTGCCGCGGGGAAAAAACGCCGGAGCAAAGCTGGCTGCGCCCAGGTGCGTGATCTGCCGTTTGTGGTTCCCATTGGCCTTCATGAGCCACAATTCCAGAGAGGTTGGCCGTATAAGGTCTTGTGCCAGCAGCTCTTTGTACTCGGCAATCTCATTTCGAGAAGTGGGATGATAGGCGCGATACACGATCCATTTTCGATCGGGCGAAAAGACTGGGCCACCGTCGTAGCCGAGTTCGTGAGTAAGCTGCTTCACCTGTCTGCCGTCGGCGTCCATGGTGTAGATATCGAGGTCGCCATTGCGCAACGAGGTAAAAACAATTTTCTTGCCGTCTTCGGAAATCGTGGCTTCGGCATCGTAGCCCGGAGAATTGGTGAGCTGCATCAGTCCGGAGCCGTCCGGATTGGCGGTGAAGATCTCGTATCCGGGATAGATTCCCCAGACGTATCCCTTGGAATAGTCCGGGCGCGGGGGGCAATGCTCGTCCGTCAGATACGTCGAAGAATACAGAATCGTTTTCCCGTTTGGATAGAAGAACCCGCAAGTAGTGCGGCCTTTGCCGTTAGAAATCATTCGGAGGTCGGAGCCGTCCACATTCATGGTGAACTCCTGGTCGCATTGCAGGTTGTCGCGGGTGGATTGGAAAATCAACTTCTTGCCGTCGGCAGAAAAATACGCTTCGGCATTCTGGCCGCCGAAAGTCAGCTGGCGTACGTTGCGCAGATGCTTTTCCTGCGGCGTGGCGAGGTCCGGGGGAGCGGCGGTCTGCGCCCCGGCGGGCGCGAGGAAGCTGATGACAGCGAGCAGGAGGAGGGTCAGATTTTTCATGTTCGTGGCATTGTCTCAGCAAAGGACCGGAAATTCAAAGTCTATAACTGCGAAGGGCGCAATGGGAACTTGCAAGGGGAGCAAAGGGAGTGCAGTTCCCCGTCCCGTCAAACCGATCGCTTAAGATGATGTCTATCAGCAGGAGGAGGTGTTTTGTGAAGAAAGACTATGTTGGGGTTCTTGTTATTTTGCTGGTTGCAGCCAGCGCAGTCGTCAGCCTGAGGCAGGCATCGGCCAGCCAGAAAGATGGCGCGGAAACACTCAAACGCATGGAAGCCGAATTCATGAAGTCTGCCGCCGAGCACGGCTCGCAAGGCTACATGTCCTATTACGCGGAGCGTGCAGTGGAGTTGCCGAACGGGGCGGATGCGATCCAGGGAAAAGACGAAATCGCGAAGACCATGGGTTTTTTGGATAAGGCTGGCAACAAGCTCACCTGGACTCCGGAATTCGCGGACATGGCGGCCTCAGGCGATCTCGGGTATACCTACGGTACCTACGTTTTCACATCCACGGACAAAGACGGAAAGCCGGTTGCTGAGCACGGCAAGTACACCAGCATCTGGAAGAAGCAGAAAGACGGGAGCTGGAAAGTGGTTCTGGACATGGGAAATTCGTCGGCCACGCCGAAGCCCTGATGAGAATCGCTTGTATCTTGCGAGCGTCACAACGAAGAACTCAATTCCGGAAGTGACTTAGGATCGCGTCCGCTTGCGCCCGGGTGACGACCGCCGACAACGCCGACGCATCGGCTTGCTTGACCGCTTGCAGGCTGCCGAAATGTTCCAGCAGTCGGCGCGTTGTACTGGCGCCCACCCCTGGAATCTGCAGCAGCTCGGTTGACCGGTCGCGCATCTGGCGACGTTTGCGATGAAAAGTGACAGCAAAGCGATGCGCTTCATCGCGGATCAACTGAACCAGGTGCAGCACAGGAGAGTGATGATCCAGAACCACCGGCTCGTTTTCCTGCCCGAACACATAGATAATCTCTTCCCGCTTGGCGATTGAAGCCAGCGGCTGGTTGATGATTTCCAGCGCGGTCAGGGCTTCGGCGGCCGCGTGCAACTGCCCCAGGCCGCCGTCGATCAGCACCAGGCTCGGCAGGGCTTTCTTTTCTTCCTGAATGCGCTTGTATCGCCGGGTGATCACCTCGCGCATGGAAGCGAAGTCGTCCACGCCTTCGACCGACTTGATGATGAACTTACGGTAGTCCGACTTTTTCATCTTGCCGTCTTCCCAGACCACCATCGAGGCGACCGTCTCCGCGCCCTGAATGTGTGAGATGTCAAAGCACTCAATGCGCCGGGGCAGTTCGGGCAACCCGAGCGCGTCCTGAAGCGCTTCCTGAATCTGGCGCTGGTTGGGCTTCATTACGCGAAAACGCTGATCATAGGATTGCTTGGCGTTGTTGCCCGCAAGATCGATCAACGATCGCTTGTCTCCGCGCTGCGGAACGAAAATATTGACCCGGGTGGCGCGGGCGCCCTTGTCCGCGAGTTGCTCGGAGAGCAGATCCTCAAGCGCCTCACGATCCTCAAAATCCACGGGCACGTAGATGTTTCGTGGTACATACGGCTGTCCGATGTAGAGCTGGGTAAGCAGGGAAGAGAAGAATTCGCCGGGATGAAAGGACGCCGATGCCTGCGCGGTGGCGGGTCTCTGCCCCGCCCCGCCCGAAATCGAGTGGGCGTCTCCAGCGCCGTTCTCCGGGGATTCAAATTCCGGCAACTCTTCCCAGAAAAACTCCCGCCGATCCAGAACCCGTCCGCCACGCATGTGAAACAGGTTCACCGCGAGCATCGTATTTTCGTAGTGATACCCGAACACGTCAGCGTCATCGCCTTCGGCCGCGGCAATGCGCTGCTTCTCCTGCAGTTGTTCCACGGTTGAGATCAGGTCGCGATATTTGGCGGCGCGCTCGTACTCCTCGGACTCAGCAGCTCTACCCATTCGTGCCCGCAGTGACTGCGCGAGATCGGTCGGGCGTCCCTCCAGAAACAGCTTCACGTCGCGCACCGCCTCCTGATACGCATCCGGCGTGGTCAGTCCTTCTACGCATGGCCCCAGGCAGCGTCCGATGTAGTACTGCAAACATGGCCGGGGATGAAAGTGATTCAGGTCAACCTTGCACGAGGGAACCAGAAAGTGGCGGTGAATCAAATCCACAATACGATACGCCAGGTTGGCAGGAAAGTAAGGCCCGTAGTACGCGCTGCCGTCCTTGCGCAGGCGGCGAGTCACATACACTCGCGGGAATCGCTCGGCCAGCGTGAGCTTTACATAGGGATAAGTCTTGTCGTCCCGCAGCAGGATGTTGAAGCGCGGCTGCTTCTGCTTGATGAGGTGATTTTCGAGCGCCAGCGCTTCTTTGTTGTTAGCGACAACGATGTAGTCAACGTCGACCGCCTCGCGGACGAGGGTGCCCGTCTTGGCGTCGTAAAGCCGGTTCTCGTGGAAGTAGGAACCGACCCGGCTGCGCAAATTCTTCGCCTTGCCGACATAGATGACTTCGCCTTCCGCATTCTTGTACAGATACACGCCCGCCGAGGTGGGCAGGCTGCGGACTTTTTGCAGAAGGTCCATGGGGCGGATACGACTATTTTATTCGAGTAAGAGACGCTGGGGTATGGGGCGAACCGATCTCTATTTGATTTGTGCTTGGGTTTCAAGGCCCGATGTTGAGCAGAATGTCGGCGAGTATTAGAATTCTGGCTGCCCCGTGAATGGCACCGCTGAAAATCCGCATACCCAATGACGGGTTTCATCGTCTAAGAGGACATCATGTCAATCGTATCCATCCGTGCGCACGTAATCGCGCTCCTTCTGCTCCTTGCCTCAACGCTCGCTGCCCAGGAGATTTCCAAGGATCAACCGCCTCTTTGGAGCGCCAAGCCCGACATTCCCGCCTTCGAAAAGATGGAGAACGAGCGTCTGGCCGCGGCGCAGCGCTGGGTTGATCAAATCGTTGCGGTCACGGGTTCAAAGACGATCGAGAACACTCTCGTCCCATACGACGAAGCTGTCCGGCAGCTGGATGCAGCGATGTACTTTTCCAGCCTGATGCAGCAGGTGCATCCCGACGTGGCCTTCCGCGACCATGCGACCGCCATGACCACCAAGGTCAGCGGCGCGCAAACAGCGCTCTCGCTGAATCAGGCCGTGTACCAGGCGTTATCAAGTGTGGACGTGTCCAAGTCCGATCCAGCGACCCGCTACTATGTTCAGCGGCAGCTGCTGGAATTCCGGCTGGCGGGGGTGGACAAAGATGATGCGACTCGGGCGAAGCTCAGGAAGCTTCAAGACCAGCTGACCGAAGATCAGTCAATGTTTGACCGCAACATCTCAGACGATCAGAGGGTTGTCGAGGTCACCGATGCGTCCGAACTGGATGGGTTGCCGCAGGATTACATTGACCATCACAAGCCTGGCGCCGACGGGAAAATTCACATCACGACCAACTATCCCGACCTGTTCCCGGTTCTGACGTTCGCCAAAAGTGACGCGCTGCGCCGCCGTCTCTGGGAAACTTTTCGTTCCCGGGCTTATCCCAAAAACCACGATGTGCTGCTGGATATGATGCGGACGCGTTATGAGATCGCGACCTTGCTGGGCTACTCATCCTGGGCGGATTACAATGCGGCGGACAAGATGATCGGCAAGGGAGCCAACATCGCAAAGTTCATCGAACAGCTGGATGCGGCTGCTCGCCCGCTGGCCCAACGGGAGTTCGCCACGCTCCTGGCAGAAAAGCGGAAAACCGATTCCGGGGCAA
Organism: uncultured Acidobacteriota bacterium; assembly: GCA_963715675.1. GTDB lineage: Bacteria > Acidobacteriota > Terriglobia > Terriglobales > Acidobacteriaceae > DASVWZ01. The sequence continues at coordinate 2,639,132 of OY970265.1, read as the reverse complement.
CGGAGCTGTGGGATTATGAAGGCTTTCGCTTCTCCGAGTTGGTGCGCCGCTCGAATTACGACTTCGATTCACAAAGCGTGCGCCCCTACCTGCCCTTCAACCAGGTGCGGCAGGGCATCATGGATACTGCCGCGACCCTTTTCCACGTCAGCTTCCGTCAGGAACCGAATGCGCCGGCGTGGGATCCTGCGGTGGAAACCTGGGATGTGATCGACAATGGCAGAGCCATTGGCCGGTTTTATCTCGACATGCATCCCCGGCCGGGCAAATACAGCCATGCGCAGATGGTGCCCGTACTCGACGGGGTTCGCGGCAAGCAATTGCCGGAGGCCATTTTGGTGTGCAATTTTCCCCAGCCAAGCGCGGCGGACCCCGGGCTCATGGAATATAGCGAGGTCGTGACTTTCTTCCACGAGTTCGGCCACTTGGTGCATCACATTCTTGGCGGGCAGGAGCAGTGGGCGGGCATCAGCGGGATCACCATGGAATCGGACTTTGTGGAAGCCCCTTCGCAGATGCTCGAAGAATGGATGCACAGCCCGCAGGTGCTGGCCTCGTTCGCACATCACTACAAGACCGGCGAGCCGATTCCCGCCGAACTGGTGGAACGCATGAACCGCGCTTCCGCCTTCGGCCGGGCAAATTACATCGCCACGCAAAACGCCCTCTCTGCGATTTCCTACGATATTTACAAAGACAATCCGGAAAGAGTCGATGTGGATACCGTCCCGCTCGATGATTTCCGGCACTACACCTTGATGACACCGGTTGCCGCCGACGCGCACGTGTATGCTTCGTTTGGGCACCTGGCCGGCTACTCTTCCGCTTACTACACCTACATGTGGGACAAAGTCATCGCCGAGGATTTTTTTCAGCAATTTGACCAGGAGAATCTGCTCGCCGGAGAAACTCCCATGCGCTACCGGCGTGTGGTGCTTGCGCCGGGCGGATCGATGTCCGCTAACGATCTGGTAAAGAACTTCCTGGGACGCCCGCAGAATATGACTGCCTTCCAGAAATGGATGGGGGAAGAGTTCGCCAGCGTTCCTCAGAGCGGCCGGGCAAGCGAGCAGTGAGCATCTCGTGTGCCAACTTCCGGAGGCGCGGCGAAAACCGGGGCTAATCCGTCGCCAAGCGGCAAGTCTGCCATGTGCGGCCCTCCGTGGCTCGAAATCCCCCGTACCGGGTGACCGTATAAAATTTCCTCTGCCCATATCGCTTTGAGCCGCGATAGACTACACCGTAGGTGAGAGACTGCTACCTTAACCTGCGCGGAGACAACGAGTTATCATTTCCTTGCAAGGCGCCGACAATTGGCAACCCTCGTGCACACCTACAGGTTGTCGGACGGGTAAGTCTGGCCCCGCGACTTCGAGCGTGAAGCACCCAGGTTGCACCCAAGTTATGCACTACCCAGGTAGGATGTTTTGTAGTACCCGTTCTGATAGGGGAAGGAGCCCTTTGAAGATGAACCGCACTCTGTTAATAGCAGGTATGGCGATGATGATGGCAGCCACCATTGGCTGCGCCAGTAAGAACTATGTACGTGAACAAAGTACTCCGCTGATCAACAAGACCAACGAACTTGACGACATGACCGCGAAGAACTCGCGCGACATCAAGGACGTCGACGCCCGTACGCAGGCTGGTCTGCAACAAGTGAACGCCAAGACGGCCGAAGTGGATCAAAAGGCGCTGGCCGCCGGGCAGCAGGCCGGTCAGGCCCAGGATCTGGCGAACAACGCGGTGCATCGCGTGGATACGCTGCAGAACATGGTCGCCAATCTCGACAACTTTCACGTGGTTACCGAGACCGCTGTGCTCTTCGGTTTTAACAAAGATACACTGACGGCAGAAGCCAAGGCCGCACTGGATCAGCTTGCCACTAACGTCTCCAACACCAAGGGCTACATTATCGCGGTGGAAGGAGGCACGGACTCGGTCGGCAGCAGTGACTACAACTATGCGCTCAGCCAGCGCCGTGCGGACGCAGTCATCCAGTACCTGGCCGCCCAGCACAGCGTGCCTGCATACAAGATCTACTTGATCGGGTTGGGCAAGGACAAGCCGGTAGAGTCGAATAAGACCCGAGAAGGCCGCGCCAAGAACCGCCGCGTGGAGGTTCGCCTCATGACCAACACCGAGGGAGCCACCACCCCCGCGCAGGCGCCGGCAGCTACCGGGCAAACCCCCACCGGACAATAATTTTTCCCTCCTCCCCGGAGGACTTCGCCAACAGGCCACTCTTCCCCCAGAGTGGCCTGACTTTTTACCTAGTGGCTTACGAGGTCACTTCCCGACTGAATCAGGGCAGGTTGCTGGTCTGAGTAAATCGGACCGACACCGCCGGCATTAATGAGTACGCCGACTGAGCCATGCGTACAGCGTTTTCCTCCACACGAAATAACCGAGTTCGCCACAAGCAGATCGAGCTTATTGTCGCCGTTCACATCCGCCGCGGCGACCGAATACGCACCGCGCCCGCCTGAGCCGAAGGTCACCACCGCCTGGAAGGTTCCGTCACCGTTTCCCAAGAACACGCCCACCGATCCGATACATTTGGGGTTCCCACAAGCGTTCGCCACGAGCAAGTCAACCTTGCCATCGCCGTTCACGTCTTCGACCGCCGCCGACCCAGCCAAGATGCCACCCGAGTCGTAGGTGACCGCCGTCTGGAAGGTTCCGTCACCGTTGTTGAGCAGCACGCCGACATTGCCGTGGTCATTATCACAGTCTTCAGTGCCGCAGTTCGCCACAACCAAATCGGGCTTGCCATCCCGTTTACGTCCGCCGCCGTCACTGAATCGGCTCCGTCTCCTCCCGAGGCGTAAGTCACCGCCTTTTGGAAGGTGCCGTCGCCGTTACCCAGTAGGACGCTTATCCTCCCGTCATTACCTCCGCTACACTTGCTGTTGCTAGTGCAGTAGTTCGCCACAATCAGGTCGGGCTTGCCATCCCCGTTCACATCCGCCACCGCCGCCGAATAGGCACCGTACCCTCCCGTGTGGTAGGACACCGCTGCTTTGAAGGTGCCATCGCCCTTATTGAGCAGCACGCCGACCACTCCGCCGTTCTCGCACTTGCCGGCGCTGGCGCACCTATTGGCCACAATCAGGTCGGGCTTGCCATCCCCGTTCACGTCGGCTACCGCCGCTGCGTCGGCAGTCAAGCCACCTGAGCCGTAGGGAACCACCGCCTTGAAAGTGCCGTCACCGTTACCCAAGAGCACGCCGACTGAGCCATTCGTACAATGTCTATGCCTAGAATTGGCACAACCATTCGCCACTAGTAAATCAGGCTTGCCATCTCCGTTCACGTCCCCCACCACCGCCTCAAAGGTATCGTACCCGCCTGGGTCGTAGGCTACGACCGGCCGGAACTTCCCGTCTCCATTTCCCAGCAACACACCGACCGTAGCCTTTCCACAGTTGCTGCTTCTCGCACACGGGTTCGCTACCACAAGGTCAGGCTTGCTATCCCCGTTCAAATCCGCCACCGCTACCGAATTGGTAGCCCACCCTCCGGAGTTGTATGTTACAGCCTTCACAAAGTTGAGGCCCGACATTGGCAAATGTCCGCGCCGATGCGCCATCATCCTGTTTTCCTCACTTCCGAGCGCAGCAGGGCTCGACTGCGCCAGTACCAACACGCTGACGAGAATCGCGAATAAACAAACGAAGCGGACGGATTTCATGGTTGGCCCTCCAAGGCGGTCGCTGATCGAGAAACAGACTTGCTCGGCGGCGCAACAAGCGGGAGAGGTTCGGTTGCCGAGCGCCTAATTCTACCGCAGGAGCAGGCTCCCGTTCGCGAACTTCGGTAGAATCTAGCTATGCGTGTTTGTGTTTGTGGGCTGGCGGCGCTTCTCTGGTTCGGACCCTGGGCTTTCGCCCGGCAGCAGGGCAGTCCGGGCCCCGGCCCCGGTCAGGCTGCGCCGCGCTCCGACCCGGAGCAGGAGAAAGATCGCGACACGGAAGCTCACGAGAGTTCCAGCCGGGACACGCGCATTGATCTAAGCCCGCCCAAGAACGATGTCAAGGATCATCCCAATAGCGGAGTTTCCGATAGCAATCCCGAGGACGATGTCGGAGACGTGCATGAGATGCACCCCTGGAACCCCTACCGGGCGCTCAAAGACGACGAGGTTGCGGACTTCTACCTGAAGCGGAAGAATTACCGCGCGGCGTTGGCTCGCTACCAGGATGCCTTGGCCTTTAAGCAACACGACGCGGCGGCCAACTTCGGCATGGCGCAATGCTATGAAAAGTTGAACCAGCCCGCCGAAGCCGTCACCCATTACAAGGAATATCTGAAAATCCTGCCGCAGGGGCCGCTCTCGAAGGAAGCCAGGAAAGCGCTGGAACGGCTGGGCGCGGCGGAAAACAATGAGTCCGCGGATCCAACTCAAGCAAAACAATAGAGCGTAGAACCGGACTCGGCGGAGTGCGACCCGCCGGCGGGGCCGCGGTGATCCGGTAGGCGGCTCGGGGCATTGTACACTGAGAATTCAATGTTCGCGCCAGTTCGCAGAGCCCCACCGCGTCCGCCTGGATTTGCCGCGTTCTTCCGGCATCTGGGCGCACTGGGGTTGTTTTCCCTTGCCGTGCTGGACGGTTCTCCGATCCCGACCTTCGGAGGGCCGGACATTCTCATCGCCATCCTCTCCGCTGCTCACCGCAATCCGTGGTATGAGTATGCCGCTGTGGCCACGGCGGGAGGGGTGATCGGCGCCTGCATCACCTACTATCTGGCAAAGCACGCGGGCGCGGATTACCTGCGGCAGAAATTCGGGAAGCGCAGCGCCTACACCCAGTATTTTGAACGCTGGGGAACGCCGGCGCTGGCCATCTCTACGGCAGTTCCGTTTCCGTTCCCCACCAGCGTGCTGTTTGCGGCAGCGGGCGTGAGTGGATACTCCATCAACGAGTTTGTCGTGGTGGTGACGCTGGGTCGCGGAGTGCGCTACTCCGCCATCGCCATCATTGCGGATCTGTACGGACGGCACCTGATCCGGGTGCTTCGCCATCCTGCGCAATATTGGCCGTGGATGATACTGATCGCCGCCATGGTCACCGCCATCACCACGGTTTCCATTATGCTGAAGAATCGCCTGCAGGCGCAGAACCAGGATGAGGTTTCAGGGGACGATTAACGTCGGCCGAAGTGCCTCCAGCCAGCAGGGAACAAACCCCGAAGCCCGGCGAGTGCTAGACTCTTGCCTGCGATGAGGTCTGACATCCTTCCTCTGTGCGACCTGCATTTCCGTACCATGGAGTTCTGCATTGCGCCGTTCCACGAGGATTACTCCATCGAGTTCTTTCGCTGCTCAGAGAAGTTCTGCGGCCGCTGCTTCTGCGAAAGATTGGGATATGCGCTGCCGAAACGAGAGGGCCCGCCAGTTGTGCAGCCGGAACAACCTCGCTGCGAGAAACACGGCCGGCCGATGTTCATCGCCAGCCTGGACCGCCAGCGCAATACTGTCACCTACGCCTGCCCCGAACCGCACTGTCCGGAAATCTGCACCAAGAGGTGAACGGCGCCGAAGCACTTCACGCCGACAAGAAATGCGCCGCGACAGCCCATCGCGGCGCATTGGTCTTCTTCTGAACACTAGGGCAAGCAAACGGCGGCCTATGCGGCTTGCTTGGTTGCCAGTGACTGCACATAGTGACGGCGCTCGGAAGCCGAGTCGATCACCCGCATTTCGCTCCAGTCATAGGGTAATTCTGTCCCGCAGTCCAGGCAGACCACGTAGGTTCCGGTGAGGTGAGCCGCCGAATTCCGGCGCTTTCCGGAAGGGACAGTGATTGGGAAACTATAGTGATGATGCCAGCAGCCAAAAACCGCGTCGAAGAGTTTGCCTAACATAGAAAATACCCCCACAGTGCCAGGCTCCGGCCTGCTCCGCCGGGCCTGACTCCTACCACTCAGTTAGATTCAACTACCCCGCAAAAAGGTTCCTCAATCGGCCAAGCTAGTACGGTTCTGGTTTCGAGCATCAAACGCCCGTGAGTTATGTAAACACAGGAATTAGCAGGGAGTTGTGGCGGAACCATCACTGACCCGGTAGGACTCTTATTGCATCGGGCCAGAGCGCGCCTTGGAAGAGGATTGGCGGATCAGGTTGCACAAGTCGGCAGATCAGACCTTCTCAGGGCCGGCTCTTTTCTGGGCGTGGCACTTGGACACGATGGCCGATCGCAGGCGGTCGCGCAGATCCTCGGGCAGTTCGTAGAGTTGGGAGTCGCGGTAGATTTCGATGGTCTTCTTGGTGGTATCGCAAACCACGTAGCAGTTGTGGCACCAGGCGAGATGGTCTTCCAGTTCGGCTTTGGTACGGGCATCGATCACGCCGTCCAGGTAATTGGTGAGCTCCTGCAGAAACTCAGAGCACTTCACGGGTTGCCATCTCCTGGGTCACGGTTCTCTCTCCCATTTGTTCCTTCCGGTCTTCGAAAGTAACGGCTGAGCCGCTCGCGCAACTGCAAACGTGCCCGCAGCAGACGTGACTTGACCGCTGGAATACTGAGATCCAGAGCCTCCGCCGTCTCCTCCGTCGACAGACCTTCCACGTCCCGCAACACGAACACCGTCCGGAAACTCGCCGGCAATCCCTGCACAGTGCGCGTCAAAATGTCTCGCAGCTCCGCCTGGTTGTATTGCTGCTCTGGATTCGGACTCCAGTCAGCGACTTCGCGCGGGACCGAGTCCTCTTCCGTCTTAACGTCTTCATCCAAAGAAACCGTGCGTTCCGGACGACGACGGCGCAGCTTCATCAGCGCCTCGTTTACCGCGATCCGCACCAGCCAGGTGTAAAACTTCGACTGCCCCTGGAACTGGCTCAAGTTCCGGTAGGCCTTCAAGAACGCGTCCTGCACCACATCTTCCGCATCTTCGCGGTTCTGTGTGATGTGCTGGGCGATCCGAAAAACGTTGCGATCGTAACGTCGAACCAGGTCCTCGAACGCGCCGACATCGCCCGCTTTGGCGGCCTGAACCAGCGCCAGTTCATCACTGACAGGCTCACCTATTTTTGGTTGGATGGTTCCCATTCTGCATCCGATGCAACAATTTTGACGGCAAGCGGCGGAGACGGAGGGCCGACTTGCCGCGCGATTTCTCTGTGACTCTCGGCAGATTCTACCAGTTTTGAGGAGCGCTGTGCGGGGACACTGTCAACCAGGATGACCCGGAAAAGCCGGGCCGCCGGATCCCGGGTGATCGATAGGCGGCCCAATTCTGCCAGCTAGGGGATGAATTCATACACCGTGCCACATCCTTGTCCACAGACGTTGAGGTTGCCGCCTTGGACCGTGGTGCCGAAAATGTGACCTGCTTTGTCGAAGGTTAATGCAGAAAGCGGAAGGCCGCCGTCCGTACCGCCCGTAAAGGCGTAAAGAACCGTTTGTTTCCACTTGCCGTGGGAGGGCGTGAGTTTGAACAGGACACCGTTCTGGTGCGCTCCCGCTTGATCGGTTGCGCCATAGAGAGCCCCGCCCTTGCCGAAAATTACATTCACGTAAGGGTTGGCTCCATCGTCGCCGCCGGTGAACGTATAGAGGACCTTCTCTTTCCACGTGCCTTTCGAGTGGATCAATTCAAAAACGACACCATCTCCATTCGCGTCGCCGCCGGCGAAGGTGGTCCCGTAGAGGTTTCCTGCTTTGTCGAGAATCACGCTTTCGTAGGGTTGGCCACCATCCTTGCCTCCGGTAAAGGCATACAGCAGCTTCTCCTTCCATCCTGTCCTTGAGGGGGTAAGCTGGAAGACTGTGCCGCAACCGTACCCGCCACAGCCAGCCCCGCCACCCTGGTAGGATGCGCCATACAGGTTGCCGGCCGTGTCAAAGACCAGGCTTTCGTTGGGCCAATTTGCATCCTTGCCGCCGGCGAAGGCATAGAGCGTTTTCTCTTTCCAGCCAGTTTTGGTATGGGTGAGTTTGAACACCGTGCCGCCATTGTGCGGTCCCCCGCTTTTCGTGGCGCCGTACAGGTTTCCGGCTTTGTCAAATGTCAGGTCGCCGAGGTATGGGGTCTCACCGTCGGTGCTGCCGTGGAAGCTGTAAATGACCTGTTCGGTCCAATTGCCGCCGGAGAACGTGAGTTCAAAGACAGTGCCGAAATTCAACGCGCCACCGCCCGCAGTAGTTCCATAAAGGTTGCCTTGTTTGTCGATGATCAAGCCAGCCTCGGGCTGCGTCCCATCGCCGGTTGAGCCAAACGAATGAATCATGGTTTCGGTCCAGCCGCCGCTGGAAGGTGTCAACTCCAGAATGGCGCCGGCCCAGTAGGTGTTGCCACCGGCCAGGGTGGTTGCGTACAAATTCCCCGCCTTATCGAACACCGGACGGCTGAATGGGTTGGCACCGTCATTCGGACCACCCTGAAACGCATACAGAGCCTGTTCCTGGCCCTGCGCTCTCGCTCCAGCTCCCAACGTCAGGGTCAGCAAAAGCACTGAGCAGAGTAAGAAGATAACCATGGATGTGCCGCTTCGCATGTACCTACCTCCAGATCACTAGTTTGTTTCCCTGGGCTGCGGACCACATTCACGCCCGGATTCCACATTGCCAGGAGACCACAGTCTAGTCCACCCGGGGGTGACATGTCGGTGATGTTGTGCGTGCGAGGATTCGCAGCGCGAGCCGATGTATTATCGATGGTCCGGGATCGGCTGCTTCGCCTTCCCTGCGGCAGTGGGAAGAGTTTGGAGCATGGGTAGATTCCCCCCGAATGACTCTGTGCCCCCGGGAGCACCGTTGGGGGATAACGGGGGTATTCCGGGGTGGGAGCAGTTACTAACGTCACGCTGAAGACTGCGCCGCCTGGTCCTATAATCGAAGCTGTTTGGCGGAATCAGCGGGCCAAAGACGCCCGCGCCGGAAGTTTTCAGGGCAACAATGGCAGAAAAAACCCTCATTGCTCAGCTCGTCGAGAAAGTGGTCTCGCAGGTATTGGACAAGCACGTCCCGCAAATCCGTGAAGAACTCGTTCATCGGGTTCTCGAAGAAGTGCAGGGTGAGATGGCGGGCGCAGGGGCCTCCGAGGGGGCCGGGGCTGCGGACTTGCTGCTGGCGGTTTCGGCGATTCATGCCGGGACCACCCAGAAGGAAGTGCTGCGCGCGTTGCTGGAGAATACGGTCCGGTACAGTGGGCGCTCGGCGTTGTTTGTAGTGAAGTCCGGGACGGCCACGGGGTGGCAAGGATGCGGATTCGACAACCACGCCAGCATCAAGGATTTTGTTCTCGACTTAGCCAGCAATGCTCCTTCGAAGGCGATGGACCTGCGATCGCCGGTCAAGTCGCCGGTCGCAGACATGGACCCGCAATTCATTGCACAGTTCGGAGCGCCCGTGCAGGGCGAGATTATGTTGCTCCCGCTGCATCTCAGAGATAAGGTGGCGGCGCTGGTCTACGCCGACGCAGGCCAGAACGCCGCCGGGAAGCTGGACTCCGCGGCCCTCGAGTTACTGGTGGCCGCGACCAGTGCCTGGCTCGAGGTGGCCTCACTGCGCAAGCAGGCGGCGAAGGAGGAAGCCAGCAGCTCTACGGGCGAGCAGTTGGATGCCGCTGCAGTTCCCGTACAAGCCGTTTCCTCGTATCCCGATCCTTTTGCCGGACATGTTCCCAATCATGCGGCAGCGGCCTCGCAGGCCGAGATCCCTGCCGCGGCGGCAAGTGTCGAGACGATGCCGGCGGGAGGCGGAGCAGCCGCCCCGGCCCGGGCCGCGGATGCATTCGCCCAGATGTCACCCGAAGATGCGGACACCCATCGCAAGGCGCAACGCTTTGCCCGGCTGCTGATGGATGAGGTAAAACTCTACAATCAGGCCAAGGTCGCCGAAGGCCGAAAGAACAAGGATCTGTATGATCGCCTGAAGGATGACATCGAAAAGAGCCGCTCCGCCTACAGCAAGCGATATGGCCACACCGCCGCCGGAAGCGCCGACTACTTCCACCAGGAACTCGTCCGCAGCCTGGCTGAGGACGATGTTTCGCTCCTGGGCCCCAATTATCACCGCTGATCAAAACAGATACCCGTAGAGGCATCGCCGAAAACGTTTCCAGTATTTAAGATAGAAGATTGATAGTCCCTCGTTGGCATTTCTTCCGGGTTCTGGTGGTGGCGGTCGCGAGCTGCTGTTGGCTTCCGGCAGCGCGCGCCACCACACAGTTGTCCGCGTCCGCTCACCAATCGACCACGAAAAAGCCGGGGAAGAAAAGCGCCCGCAGCAAGCACAAGCGACCTTCTCCGCGCCTGCGCCGGATGCGCCAGGCCTTCGTGGCGTCCACCACCCTCAAGCCCATGGCGCGGCAACTTCTGCAGGATCGCACGCTTGCGGCGTACGCGGGAGTTGAGTCCTATGCCCGCCTCCACAAATCGGACGCCGGCGCCCTGGCCGGGTTGGTGCTCGGGTACGCCCATGTGCTGGACAAGGACTATGCCAAGGCGATCCCTCCGCTTATCCGAGCCAGTGCCCATGCGGGCGATTTCGGCGACTACGTCGACTTCTATCTCGGCATGTCGTACCTCCAGACGGGAAAGCCTACAGAGGCGATCGCGGCCCTCAGCGGTTTTGACAAATCCTTTCCGCGATCGCTCCTGGTTCGGGACGCGCAGGTTCTGTACGCCGAGGCGCTGCTGGCGAATGGACGCTCGAAGGAGGCGGCCGATCTGCTGGAGAAGAACCGCCAGCCAGTACGCGCCGACCTGGAATTCGTGCTCGGCCGGGCGTATGTGGCGTCTGGGTATCCCGCCAAGGCTGCCGGCATTTTCCGGAATATTTACTACACCATGCCGCTGGCCTCGGAAGCCAATGAAGCTCAGGCGGAGCTGAGAAAGCTGGCGGGCGGGGTGACCTTGCCGCCGATCTCGCTGGCGGAGCGCCGAACTCGCGCCGACCTGCTGGCAAAAGGCAAGCAATTTGCCGAAGCGGAGAGCGAATATCGCGACTTGCTGGATGAAGTAAGCCCAGCGGAACGTCCAACATTGCAATTGGCGATGGTCGAAGCCATGCGGCACGGCGGCAAAGGTAAAGATGCCCGGAAAGTTCTGGACTCGGTTCCAACCTCGCCTCCGGAGATCAATGCCCAGCGGATCTTCGAACTGGGCGAGATCGAGCGCGGTGCTGATGATGACGACGGTTTTCTCCGCAACCTGGATCAGTTGCGGCTGGCCGCTCCGGCAAGCCCGTGGCTGGAGCAGGCGTTGCTCTCGGCGGGAAATATCTATCTTCTGCGGCGGGACTACGACCACGCCATCGAGTCCTATCGCGAATGCCAGGTGCGTTTTCCCAACGGAGCCCGTGCCGACTATGCGCACTGGAAAGTGGCTTGGCTGAGCTTTCGGGTGGGACGCAATGCCGATGCCAAGAAGGCGTTCGACGACCAGATCGGACTGTATCCATCATCCGGGGAGGTTCCGGCGGCGCTTTATTGGCGGGCGCGGCTGGCCGAGGAAGAGAACGATTCCGCCATGGCGCGGGCTTACTACCAAACCGTTTCCCTGCGCTTCCGGAATTTCTACTACGGTGTGCTGGCGCGGCAGCGGCTGGCGCAGATCAAAGGCGATGCGACTCCGCAGCATTACGCGCTGCTGGATCGGGTCACGCCGTTGGACAATGGGACGAAGATCACCGACGATCCGCTGCCGACCGACAATCTGCGCATCCAGAAAGCGCAATTACTGGCCAATGGAGCGTTGCTGGACTTCGCGGCGCGGGAACTGAAAGGCGCGGCCGAAGAAGAAAAAGGAAACTGGCTGGCGCCGGAGTTGGTCCGCATGTATCAGGATGCCGGCCGGTATGATATGGCCATTGAGGTCCTCAAGCGTACCGCCCCCAACTATTTCGCGGTCGACCTGCCCAGCCTGCCTCGGTCGTACTGGGAGGGGCTGTTTCCCAAGCCTTACTGGTACGATCTGAAGCGGTTTTCCGCCAGCCGCGGACTCGATCCATACCTGGTGGCTTCGCTGATCCGGCAGGAGTCAGAGTTCAATCCCAACGCGGTGTCGCGGGCCAACGCCGTCGGCCTGATGCAGTTGCTGCCCAAAGTCGGCAGCGCGGTTGCCCGGCAGGAGAAGCTGCGGCACTTTGCCACCAGCCAGTTATTTACCCCTGCCATCAACCTGCAACTGGGCACGCGCTACTTTCGTGGCGACGTGGACAAGTTCGGCGCGGCCGAGTACGCTCTCGCCGCCTACAACGCCGGAACCGACCGCGTGGACGAGTGGCTGGCAGCCGGGAAGTATCGCGACCCGCAGGAGTTTGTGGAATCCATTCCATTCACCGAAACTCGCGAGTACGTGCAAGCCATCCTGCGCAACGCCAACCTCTACCGCCAACTCTACGGGGCTCCGTAAAAAATTGTTCGTGGGCTGGAAGCTACCGATTCTCCGATGATTCCGGTGCGTCCAGGAAGACTGCTAGGTGGCCGCGTATGGGGTATACCCCCCCCTCCCCCGGTCTAGCAGAATCATCAGGTTACGGACTTTTGGCCCGCAAAGGTAATTATCCCTTGACAGTAGGTACGTAATATTGCTATGCTTTTACCTGAGAGTAGGTAAGATCATGGCCCACAATAACCGCAAGCCGAAGATGCTGCCGTACACGCTGAAAGACTTCCAGAAACAGTTCCCCGATGATGCGACCTGCCTTGAGTGGCTTCGCAATTCACTCTACCCGGACGGCATCTATTGCGAGACGTGCGAGGCGGTTACAAAGCACCACCGCGTTCTCAGTCGTCCGTCTTACTCTTGCGACCATTGCGGCCACCACGTTCACCCGACCGCTGGCACGATCTTCCACAAGTCTCCCACTCCGCTTACCACTTGGTTCTACGCGATCTACCTCATGGCCCAGACGCGGTGCGGCATCTCCGCGAAACAGATTCAGCGGGAGACGGGCGTTACTTACAAGACCGCGTGGCGCATGTTCAAACAGATTCGCTCCATGCTCGATGAAACAGAGAACGCGCCAAAGTTGGGCGGAAGTCAGAAGCCCGTAGAGGTTGACGAAATGTATTTTGGTGGGAAACAGAGAATGCAGGGCCGCGCTTGCACGGCGGACAAGAAAGCCAAGACTCCGGTTGTCGGACTCGTCCAGCGCAAAGGCAGCGTCCGTGCATTCGTCACTGCCGATGTGAAGAAGGACACCTTGCACGGGCTGATTAAAGAACACGTTCTCCCATCGAACCTCGTGTTCACCGACGACTATCCGGCGTATGACGGCCTCGCTGGTACTCAGTACAACTACTACCATCGGCGCATCCGGCACAGCGAGAAAGTCTACGTTGCTGGCGACGTTCACACGCAAACCATCGAAGGCTTCTGGTCGCTGGTAAAAAATGGGATCAAGGGCGTGTACCACTCGGTTGGCCGTCACTATCTGCAAACCTATTTGAATGAGTACAGCTTCCGCTACAATCGGCGATTCGATGAGCAGCCGATGTTCGCTAGCTTCCTACAGCAGATTGCAAAGCGAGATGCGGTCGTGCGCCGCGAACCTGTGATGGCGGCGGAGCCGTTCTGACTGGCTAGGCTGGGTCGGACTTCCTGCGGGATACCTTTTTCAACACGGCCTCAAACTCCTCTTTCGTCAATGGATGATCTTTCGTCTTGCCGAAGCAATCATCGGCAACGGCGATCCCATCTTCGTGCAGCACTTTTTCGCGCGTCTTAGCGTGGAGTGTGTTCATAACGTTTATCAATTCCGGCTGCCGCAATATCTCCAGAATCTTGTGCGCTGGCACCATCGGCGCGATCCCCATATTGACGGCTTCCTCTTGAGTAGTGCTGAATCCGACTGTGACGCGCCAATGGCCAATCATAGAACCAAAGAAGTGAATGCGTCCAACTCCTGCGAGTTCTACCGTCTCTATTCCAGGTATGTCCGGGGTCGGACTATTCACGTTGTTCAAGGTGAAACCGGGCTGCATCCTAACCCCAGCGCTTATCTTCACGGTTTCCCTGATGAACACCGGGCTTCCACTAAGACCGCCAATCGAACGCGATTCCAATAGGTCAGCGTACAACCGTTGGTTTGGGTGCTCTTCTGTTGGGAAGGATATTTTCTCCCCCTCCCCCGGCATCATCGCCACATTCCCGATGCGGATAATGGGGATGTTCCTCAATCTCCCCTTCGCGTTCTTGAACAAACCCACCACAAACACCTCATCGCCGATCCCCAAGTGGCGAGTCCGTATGATCTCTTCACTGGTAAACATGGTCACGGGAATTGGCGCAATATCGAGTTCCAGTATCTCTTTCACGGGAAGCAGCATTAGCGCGGCATCCACCCATTCTCTTTCCTCTGGGTGATACCACCAGCGCGTAGAGCAGTCCTGCTTGATTTCGGCCAGTGAGCCGTTCTTGTAGTTGGCGCGGATGTAGAAGTCAAAACCGTTAAGTTTATCCGCGACGTGAGCGGCAGTGACTAGGAACATCAAAGGAAAGCGAAGAGTGTTGGTAATACCTTCAGCTTCGTTGGTAAAGGTATAGCCGGGGCCATAATCCACGGAGACGATGTAGCCCGTTCCGCCATAAACTCTCCCCGTGGCCTCGTCCTTCCCGAGGAATACGGCACTCTTTAGAATTTGGTCTGGGACTCGCACAAAGGCATCCTTCGGTGGCTGGAGCCACACTTGTTCGCTGCCAGCATATCTGTGATCTCTCCAGACCAAAGGATAATCTTTCACCCTTACCTACTGTCAAGGGATAATTACCCCCGCAAAATCTAGATTCGATTGGGGTTAGAGGTAAAATCTAGATTCTTAACGAGTTATATGACGTTTATTACGGTTCTCCATAAGATATACATCTGAGCTGGTCGATCTGCCGGGATGGCTAGAGGCGCCAGTTGTCAGTAGCCGGTTCCCAGTTCCCGGTCGATCGGACGCTGTTTACCTTTTAATTATCCCCCTCCCCACCGGTCTAGTGGAATCATCAGGTTACGGACTTTTGGCCCGCAAAATCTAGAGCCCATTGGAGTTAGAGGTAAAATCTAGATTCCCAAGGAGTTATATATTGTATTCATTGATTATCCATAAGGCATACATCTGAGGATGTCAGTTTGCCGGGGTGGGTGTCAAGGGGAAAGTGGACGGGGGGCCGGGTGGGGATTTTGATTGGTCCTCACGACCGGTTTGTCCACTATCCGAACGCGAGTTCGCACGGCTGGCTGCGCGGGAGTACAATTGGGACGCTTGGCAACCGAGTATCTCCCCTGCCACAACACCGCCAAGCAGGTCCGTTTCTCGAAACGCCCAGTGATTTCTCTGGAGGGACAATGCAATCCGTCCGCTTCGTCGTCTGCTTCTTCGTAGTCTTCGGCAGCGTCGTGTTGGCCGCGCAATCTAACCCATTTCGACTCACCAATCAGCCAGCCAGTGGCAAGGCATCCAGTGCAACACTCAAACCTGCCCCGAAAAACGAAAACAGGATTCTTGAAAGTTACGGCAAGCTGCCGCTCAGCTTTGAGGCGAACCAGGGCCAGGCTGACGCCCAGGTAAGGTTTCTGTCACGCGGCAGTGGCTACACGCTTTTCCTGACCGGCGATGAAGCAGTCTTCTCGCTGCGGGGGCGCAAGGTAGATGGTGAGGCACTGCCCGCCAGTCCTCGGCTGAAACCAACGGTCGTGGCAAGAGCCGACGTTGTGCGGATGAGGTTGGTGAAAGCCAACCCTGCTGCCACAGTCACTGGCGAAGAGGAACTGCGGGGGAAGAGCAACTACTTCATTGGCAACGATCCAAAGAAGTGGCGCAGCAACGTCCCGACCTACGCCAAGGTGAGATACGAACGGATTTATTCCGGTGTTGACCTGGTTTACTACGGCAACCAGCGGCAGCTTGAGTATGACTTTATCGTCGCGCCCGGTGCCGACCCGCATCGCATCCAGTTCAATGTCCAGGGGGCCAAGAATATCAACCAGGACTCGCGCGGAGAACTGGTGCTCGAAATGGCGGAGGGCGAGGTACGCTGGCGCAATCCGGTTGTGTACCAGGAGAAGGACGGGACAAGGCATGAGATCGCCGCACACTATGCCATCAAGGATAAGAGCCGGATAGGATTCGAGGTCGCTGATTATGACTCGCGAAGGCCGCTGTTCATCGACCCGTTGGTTTACTCTACCTACCTTGGCGGAAGTGGGGATGACGACGGTGTCCGCATCGCCGTCGACAGCGCAGGCAACGCTTACGTCGCCGGAGATACCACGTCAACCAACTTTCCGACGATGAACCCCTTGCAGTCAGCCTACGGCGGCGGCAACTGGGACGCTTACGTATCCAAGATCAACCCCGCAGGATCGGCCTTGGTTTATTCCACTTATCTTGGCGGCAGCGGGGCTGACCAGGGCTTCGGCATCGCTGCAGACAGCTCGGGCAATGCCTATGTCACAGGTTACACCGACTCAACCGACTTTCCGACGATGAATCCCTTGCAGGCAACGAATGGCGGCAGCCAAGACGCCTTCGTGGCACAGATTAATCCCTCGGGATCGGCTTTAGTTTATTCGACCTATCTTGGTGGAAGCGGGGGTGATGTCGGGACCGGCATTGCTGTGGACAGCTCTGGCGATGCCTACATTACTGGCTACACCGGTTCGACTAACTTTCCCACCATGAATCCCCTGCAACCTACGTACGGTGGCGACAGCGACGCCTTCGTGTCCGAAATCAACCCCACGGGCTCGGCCTTGCTTTACTCTACGTACCTTGGCGGAAGCGGGGGTGACTATGGCCATGGTATTGCCGTGGACGGCTCTGGCAATGCCTATGTCACGGGGGCCACCACGTCAACCGACTTTCCAACAAAGAATCCCTTACAGCCCAGCAACGGTGGGAGCGTTGACGCTTTCGTGTCCCAACTCAACCCTGCAGGGTCGGCCTTGGTTTATTCGACGTATCTAGGTGGCAGTGATAGTGATGACGGCTCTAGCATTGCGGTGGACGGCTCAGGCAATGCTTATGTCACTGGCGTCACCAGCTCAACCAACTTTCCGACGATGAATCCCTTGCAGCCAGCCAACGGCGGCGGTCAAGACGCCTTCGTATCCAAGATCAACCCCGAGGGATCGGCTTTCGTTTACTCTACATATCTTGGCGGAAGCGGGCAGGAGGAGGGCGAGGGCATTGCCGTGGACAGCTCAGGCAACGCTTATGTCACCGGGAACACCACCTCAACCAACTTTCCGACAATGAACCCCCTGCAGCCGGCCAACGGCGGCGGCCAAGACGCCTTCATATCCAAGCTCAACCCTGCAGGATCGGCTTTGCTCTATTCGACCTATCTTGGCGGAAGCGGATATGACTGGGGCTTCGGCATCGCCGCAGACAGTTCGGACAACGGCTACATCACGGGGTCCACTACATCAACCAATTTCCCCACGATGAATCCCTTGCAGCCAGCCAACGGCGGCAGCACTGACGCCTGGGTGGCCAAACTTAACATAACGCCATCGGCAGCCGTATCGCTGTCTCCCCCCAATCTCAATTTTGGGGACCAGACGGTGGGGATTACCAGTAGTCCGCTAGTTTCAACTCTGACCAACATCGGTGAACTCGCGCTCACTATTACATCAATTCAGGTAACGGGAACCAACAGCAGTGATTTTGCCGAGAAGAATAACTGTCCAAGTTCCCTTGCCCCGACCAAGAGTTGCCAAATCAGCGTGACCTTCACGCCTTCGGGGACGGGCGCCGAAAACGCCGCTGTGACCATTACGGACAATGCTCCTAATAGCCCGCAGTCGCTGCCGTTAACCGGCGTCGGCGTGTTGCCCGCAGTGACATTCTCGCCCGCCAGCCTCACGTTCCAGATCCAAGTCGTCTTTACTAGCAGCCCGGCTCAGAAGGTGATGTTGACAAACACCGGCGCTGGCGTCCTGACTATCAACCAGATCACTATGACCGGCCCATTTAGCCAGACAAACAACTGCCCGAGCAGCCTCAACCCCAACGGATACTGCACAATCAGCGTCAAGTTCCATCCCAAGAATAAGGGTGTCCAAAATGGCTCGGTAAACGTTGCGGATAACGCTCCCGGCAGCCCACAACAGGTACCGCTGACGGGCACCGGGACCTTTGTGCAACTTCTCCCCGCGAATGTGCGCTTCGGGACTCAGCCGGTCGGAACCAGAAGCGTCCCAAAGACAATCACGCTGACTAACAAAGGCAACTCTACGGTGACCTTTACGGGCATCTCGATAACTGGAACTGACGCGGGAGACTTTGCCGAAACCAATACTTGCGGCAAGCATCTGGCATCGGGCGTACACTGCTTCATCAAAGTTACGTTTAAGCCGGTGATGAAGGGCAAGCGGACGGCAGATGTTTCCGTCAGCGACGACGGAGGAGGTAGCCCGCAGAAAGTCGGGCTGACGGGGACGGGAACTTAGTCGTCGCAGAGGGTTCCAGCGGCATGGCTGAAGCCACGCCCTTTCAAAGCGTTTTTTCAGAACGCGCACTGTGCGTCATTCCTACCGTGTCATCCCGAGCGGAGAAGGATCGTCCGAAGGACGGTTATGCGGAGGGGAGGGATCCCGGAGTTGCCGGTACCCAGCAACGCCATGGGAGGGAGTTCTCTGCTCTGGTCTCAACCGGCAGGGTTCGGGGTGAAAATTCCCTTTCAGGGGGCGGGTCGCCACAAGCAGACACGGGATCTTTCGACTCCGCGAAGGGCTTCGCGAGCGAATCCCCTCGCTCCGCTCAAGATGACAATGTCAAAGGAGATTGGTGATCTCCCCGCCCCAATTTTCGGTTGTCCGACGCTTACTTGCCGAAGACGCCGAAGTTGGTTAGCGTCTGGTAGCTCTGTTGGGTCCAGCCGGAGCCGATGTTGTTGGAGAAGGCGCCGGACGGGTCGTTGTAGGCGTTGTCCCACACGTCGTAGGTGTCGGTGTATTTGGGATCGGGCGCAACCACCACCCAGTACATCTTTCCCTTGGTCACCGGAATTCCTTTGGCATACTTGGCGGTCTGCAGGGTGCAGCAGGTTCCAAAGTTGGGCAAATTGGAAAAATGCCAGCTGTGGAGGATCTTGCCGGGCCGCTGGTTGTGGTCCTGGCGCAGACTGAGAATCATGGTGTTGGTTCCCTGGACGTAGGTCACGCCCACCTGAATTTCGGTGACGACGTGGTTGGCTTTGGGCTTGAATCCGCAGCCGACGGATTCGGGCCAGGGCTGCCCGGCGTCTGGTCCGAGGATGCCGTAGCCAGACGAGCCGTCGTAGGTGCTACCCTTGGGGCCGAAGTTGCTGTAGATGGTGGCGAGTTTGGCGGAATGTGATGCGGCCGGGGCAAAGGGCGGTTGCAGAGGCTTCATGTAAACCGCTGTGGTTCCACCGTTGATGGTGATGATTGAGTTCTTGTCGGCTTGCGCGAAAGCGGCAAGGCTGGCCAGCAGCAAGACGGCGAATGAGGCTACGGGTGGGCGTTTTAGCATGTTTTTCAACCTGCAAAAATACGTGAGACACATATTAGCATCTGTTGAAGGGCATGTCCCCGGGATGCGGAAGTTTGCTACGGGTGAGGGCGGAATGCATTGATCCCTTCGCCATTCGGCTCAGGGCAGGCTCTTCGTTGGGAATTCTCCGCTTCGCGATGGATTCCGCTTCCTCAGGGCGACAACTCTTTCAGGATGACAATGGACTTGGGGTGAGAGTCAGGTGCGGGCTCATCCTGCACCGGGGCGGAGGGTCCAGATGTAGGCGATGCTCAGCAGGGTCATGATGATCGTGGTGGCCCAGGCGATGACATCGTAGACGCGGGAGTTGGTGTATTCGCCCATCAAGTCTTTTTTGTTGACCAGCAGCAGCATGAAGATCAGCACGGGAGGAATGGCGATCCCATTTACCACCTGGGAAAGAATCGCAATCTTGACCAGTGGCAGATCGGGGATCAGGATGACGCCGGCTCCGGCGATGATCAGAATGGTATACAGCCAATAGAAGACTGGGGCTTCGCCGAATTTTTTTCCCACGCCGGACTCGAATCCCAGGCCTTCGCAAACCGTATAGGCGGTGGACAGCGGCAGGATGGAAGCGGCGAACAGGGAAGCGTTGAACAATCCCACGGCAAAAAGAATATAGGCATAGTTGCCGGCCAGGGGGCGCAAGGCCTGGGCGGCGTCGGCGGCGTCGGCAATGTTGTGGTATCCGTGGACATACAACGTCGCGGCGCAGGCCACGATGATGAACCAGGCCACCACGTCGGTGAAGATGCAGCCCGAAATGACGTCCAGTTGCGAAGCCTTGTACTGGCGCTTGGTGACGCCCTTTTCCACGATGGAGGATTGCAGGTAGAACTGCATCCAGGGGGCGATGGTGGTACCGACCACGCCGATCGCCATGTACAGGTAGCCCGGCAGGAAGAATGCCGACCTGGGCGGCGGCTTTATGGTAAGAACCAGGGCATCGATCCAGGCGGGCTTGGCGAAAAATCCGCCGAAAATGTAGGTGACGTAGAAAAACGATGCCGCGAGGAAAACCTTTTCCACGCTCTTGTACTGGCCTTTGACCACGATCAGCCAGACGATCACGGCGCAGATGGGCACCGTGACATATTTGGAAAGGCCAAACAGTTCGAGGCTGCCGGCGATGCCGGCAAACTCGCCGACTACGTTGCCGAAATTGATGATGAGGATTCCGATCATCATGAGGAAGGTGATGCGGAAGCCGAATTCCTCGCGGATGAGGTCGCTCAGGCCTTTGCCGGTGACGGCGCCCATGCGGGCGCTGATTTCCTGGACCACGATGAGAGCGACGGTGATGGGAATGAGGGTCCAAAGCAGCAGGTGCCCGAACTGCGCGCCGGCAGCCGAGTAGGTGTAGATGCCGTTAGCATCGTTGTCGACGTTGGCGGTAATAAAGCCCGGCCCGACTACGGCAAAAAACAGCAGGATACGGGTCTTCTGACGTCTCAGGAATCTCATTGGCGCAATTCGCTGGCATAGATGGCAAAAATAGTAAGGCGATCAAACAGAATAAACGCGAAGTGGAAATCTGAACAAGCAAAAATGAGAAATTGTTTTGCGGACCCTCGGAATTGTGAGCAGGCGACCGGACCTCAATCAACGAGCAGACCTGGCTCTTGGCGGACAAGCGTGTTCTCCCCTGCGGTCACAGCTGGTCGCGCAGCATGCTGATGACGTCGTCGGCGGTGATCACGCCGGTAAGCTTGTTCTGCTCATCGATTACGGGAAGGGTCTGAAGGTTGTACTTATCGAACAGCTCCGCAAATTCTTTCTCGCGGGCCCCCTCCGCGCAGGAGATGAGAGGCTCCTGGGTGAGCGAAAGCAGAGGGGCTTCCGGCGAGGCCAGCACAATCTTAGCCAATGGAACAGCGCCCGCCAAGGTGCCACGCGAGTCAATCATGTAAATGGTGCTCACGGATTCGACACCGCCCTCGAATTGCCGCAAAGCCCCGACCGCGTCGCGCACGGTGGATGATATGGGCAGCGCGATGTACTGAGTGTTCATGCGCCCGGCGGCGGTGTTCTCTTTGAACTCGAGCAGGTCGGCGACTTCCTTGCGCTCTTCGGGAGCCATTTCCAGAAGAATTTCCGAAGTACGCTCTTCGGGGAGGTCGGCCAGCAGGTCGGCGGCGGCGTCGGGATCCATCTCTTCGACGATGTCGGCGGCGCGGTCGGAGTCGAGCGATTCCACGATCGACTTCTGTACCCTGGGCTCGACTTCTTCCAGGGCTTCGGCGGCAACTTCCTCGTCCAGAGTTTCGAACACTGCTTCGCGCTCATCGGGGGCAAGATCTTCGACAATGTCGGCGATATCGGCCGGGTGCAGTTTGGCCAGACGCTCGTGGGAGATCTTGAGCTTGACCCGCCGCGCCGGATCGGTTTCGATGAGATCGACGAACTCCCAGGGAATGGCACGCGCCGGAATCTGCCGCAACAGAGCCTGCAGCGCGAGCAGCGGCACCACGCCCTTGAGGAGGCGGCGAATCGCGCCGCGTGCGCCCACATCCACGGAACCGACTCGCAAGACGGGATGCGGCGTGCCCGTGTCCTGGTGCAGGTCAACGTCATTCACCCGGACCACTTTGCGGCCGTGGACATCAATGATTTGCTGGTCGAGAAGATCGCGGCCGAGGAGAAAAAGTCCTTCCGTGCCGTTGGTAGGCTGCCAACTGGACGCGGCGCTGCTGGTGCGAAGCCCCCCGTTGATCGATGTGACGGCGCTGAAGGGAAGCAGGCGATCTCCGGCCTTGGTGCGGACAATCGCCATGGTCACGCGCGAGCGGTCTTCTTGAGGAGTGAGCGCGAGCTCACGCACCCGTCCACACTGAGTTCCGCCGGTGTCAATGACGGGCAAACCTAGCAGTTCGGTGAGGGCGCGCGTGGACATCGTCCCTGAGCATACTCAAAGAGCGGTCAGGAATCCAGAAGGGTGTTGGAGAGAGAACGCCACGGAGTCGGACGGTCCGGCCCAGCCAGCCTGAATTCAAACGGTAGTCCCGCACGGGCGAGGACGGGCCTACATGGACACCTTAGTCAAAGGCGTTCTAGATAAACATCTCGTCCTGCGGAGTGGGGGTGCCGTTGCGGCCTCGCTTGCCGCCGATCAGGAACTCCAATCCCGCGGTCAAGCCCTGCACCAAACCGGAGAGCTGCCGCACCGGCGAAACCACGGTCTGATGGACCATTTCGGTGGTTGTCTCGACTCGATCCAGAGTGCGGCTGAGAAGCTCATCGGCGCGGATGACCTGCAACCGGGTGCGGTCGAGAATATCGCTGAGGGCCGCATCCAGACGCTGCATTTGGGTGCGCACGATGGTGCTGGCCTCGCTGGCGTTGCTCACGAGGGTGTCGATTTTCGGCCGGAGCTCGGTCAGCATGGAGTGCGCCATTTCCGCGGTAGGCAGGACTTTGGTTTTGACGTCCACGGCCAGCGCTTCCACCTGGGCGCTGGTCTTGCGCAGGGCCAGATACATGCCAATCAGCATGCCGGCCTGGATGACAACCGCGACCGCAGTCAGGGCGACAAACAGGATCAGAAGATTTGCATTCTCCATAGGGGTTGCTCCGCTTGGCTGACGGAGATCACGGGATCACGGTTTGTTCGGTGCCGTGGTGCTCTCCGGGCGCGTGGCCTCCTGGTACGCCTGCCGTCCCGCCTCGAAGGCTGAGCGGAACTGCTCCTTCTGCTGAGTCAGCACATCGCGCCCCTGCTCCGCCCACTGCGCGGCCTGTTCGCGCGCCTGCCGGGCGCGGTCGCGCACAAAGTCGCGGCCTTCCTCCGCCTTGGAGCGCAAGGCCTGCCGGGTCTCGTCTCCCGACCGCGGCGCATACAAAACACCGGCGATTGCGCCAATGCCCAGACCCGCAAGAAACCAAAGAAAACTATTGCTATCGCTGTCTGCCATAACGACTGTCCTCCAAACTCTCTCGACTAACCGGATGGTAGCACCCGGTTTCCCGAAATACAATTCTGCCGGGCAGCGGGCGGTGAAATTTTACAGACTGCCTCTTGCTTTTTGAGGGTGCAAGGTTGTACGCTGCCCGGCCAAGAGAGAGAATCGAATATCACCCCCCAGGAGGTTTTCGTGTCGGACCGGAAATATCGCCAACACGGTTATCAGGACCGCGGCAAAGACGAAGAACGGCCAAAGCAGTCTGGCGAGAGGCCGGTCAAGAAGGACACCTTTGGCCCGCGTCCACTGCAGATGCCGGGTACCCACACGGTGTCGCGTTGCGCGCAGTGCGGAACGCTGCTGAGTGCAGGGGCGGAGACCACCGGCCAGTGCCCGAAGTGCGGCTTCGATCTGCATTCCTGCCGGCAGTGCACCTACTTCGACACTTCCACCCGCTTCGAATGCAGCCAGCCGATCCCGGAGCGGATTGCGCGCAAGGACGAACGCAACTCGTGCACGTTTTACTCGATGCGAGTGCGGGTGGAGAAGGAGACCTCGACTCCAGTCGCGGCGACGCCACAGGATGCCCGCCAGGCGTTTGAAAAGCTGTTCAAGAAATAGAACCGGCGGCGGAGGAACGCTGTTCTGCGCCCGTGTCCCGCAAATTAGTGAAGTAGGCCTAACGATCTGGGCCGATGAGCACTGCCCGACAGAGCTTCCATCGGCGCGGCGAATCAGCTGTCGCACAGCCGGACACTAAACTCGTAACCAAACGGTTACAAGTGTAATCGGCTGTTAGCGGAAGTTGACCGCCGGTGCGCCATCGAGATGCTGTACAGTTTTGGCCCCGAAATTCTGGCGACGACGATCTGCGTCACCGGGAAGGACCATCAGGAAACCCGCTCAAGCCTGTTCAGACTCAAGCGGGTTATGCGGTTCGATGGGCGGTGTTGGTTACTTGAAGGTCGCTTTGTAGCCCGATTCAAAGCTGCCTTTCGTGGGCCAGTACCCTCCTGAGATGGTGTGTTTGTCATTGATCCCCCAACCGTAGGTTTGGTAGGCGTTGGGGTAGTCAAACTTGTAATATGTCCCGCCCTGGAGCAGTGCACCGTGGTACAGACCGCTGGATTCCTTCCACACAAAAACGATATCGCCCTCGTTGTTAATGCCACTGGCTTGTGAATCCGCGGCGCCAGGCACGTCCAGAGTCGTGTACTTTTTCCCTTTCAGGATAGACCCATGTTCAACACCGCTCGAATCGTCCCAACCGAAGACGATGTCGCCCTTGTCATTGATGCCATCAGCCTGAGTGTAAGTAGCGCCAGGCGGGTCCAGAGTCGTGTACTCTGTTCCTTTCAACAGAAACCCATGCCAGACGAAGCTTGAGTCTACGTATTGCCCGACGATCTCCTCCTTATCGTTTATCCCTAAAACCGCCGAGCCAATGGCCCCAGTGGGGCCAGGGATGTCCGTAAACGTTCCTTTCCGGTACAGAAATCCCTCAGAGTAGTCAGCAGAATTCGTGTAGTACCCTATGTAATGCACCCTCCTAAACTAGACACAAAGGGCCTCGATATAAGTTAGGGGTTGCGGTTGAGTGAGCACCAGCCGGGTCGCGGCGGGCGTTCGGTTCTTGAGTGACTGATGAGGCCGCTGATGATTGTACTGGTGGATCCAGCGGGCGATGGAATCGCGGGCCTGATCGAGCGACTGGTATTCGTTGAGCCAAACCTCCTCTTCCTTGAGCGAGCGGTGGAAACGCTCGATACGTCCGTTGCCTTCGGGATGGTTGTAGGCGGTTCGGCGATGAGTGATGCCGAGCTGCCCCAGGGTAGCGATGAAGCGGGCACTGGTGAACTGGGTGCCGTTGTCGGTCGTCAAAGTCAAACCCTTTCTACTAGGATCGCAAGGCAAAACCTCTCGCAGGGCGCGGTGGAGCGCGGCCAGAGCGTCCTGGGTGCGGCAGCGCAGGCTCAAGTCCCAGCCCACGATTTCGCGGGTGCAGCAGTCCAGCGCCGAGACCAGATACGCCCAGCCGGTCGCAGGACCGGCCCACACCTTGGTCATGTCCATCTGCCACACCTGGTCCGGTCGCGAGACGTTCACCGTGCTCCAGTCTTTTCTGCGCGTCACCCGGAGACGGCGGCTGCGTACCAGCAGGCCGCGTTCGCGCATCACGCGCAATACCCGCTTGCGGTTCAGCTTCAACCCACTCACCTGTTCCAGCCACCATTGCACCCGGCGATAGCCATACACTGGCTTTTCGCCGCAGACCTCGACGATGCGTTCGTCGTAGCGGCGATCGGCGCGCGACCTGCGTGCCTGCCGGCGATAATACAGACTGGAGCGGCTGATCTCCAAGGTCTCCGCCACCAGTTGGGCGGTTTGTCCTGCGGCCACCAACTGGTGGGCTTGCGAATGAACCTGGCCACAGCTCATTCGCCCAGAACGTTTTTTAGTATGTCGATCTGCACGTGGGCCTTGCCCAGGCTGCGCTCCAGTTCGCGGATGCGCTTGCGCTGTTCCTCGCCGCCATGGGGCGCAGCGGCTTTCCCGCCCAACGCGGCTACCGCCGCTTTTTCGGCTTCCTCTTTCCAGCGGTAATAGAGCGTGGCGGCGATCTGGTGGGTGCGACAGGTCTCAGCAATGTTGCCGCTCTTCAGACCCTCGATCACGATGGCAAACTTCTCTTCGGCACTTCTCTGCACTTGCGCTTTTCTTGGCATCTCGCCTCCTGGCGGAGGCCCTGAATCATACCTTATGATCCTGTCCAGTTTCACAGGGGTGCATTACACCTACAACCGGGGCCACGCCGTTGTAAGGGAGACCAACAGCCCAAGTGTTCCTGCCGTTCGGATGATCCAGCGTGGTTAACTTCTTGCCGTTGAGAATGTACCCGTGTATGACGCCCTTCTTATCTTGGTATTGCCCGACCGTCACACCTGCGTTGTTGATCCCGTTAGGATTGGTGTACATTGCCCCGGGCACATTACTTTTACTGAACTTGAATTTCAATTGTGGCGCATCTGCCGCAGTTGCCGCCGCGACGATGAACAGCAGCACAAACGCCAACATGGACGTTATCGATCTGTACTTTTTCATTTTTTTGGATTTCATTTCGAAGTCTCCTTTCTATCTGATGGAAATGCATTTCCCGATAGATTGGGTCATTCGTCTCAGGGGGTGGGCGTCTCAAATGGCGGGGCGTCTCTTCGGAGAGACGAACCGAGCTGTTGTGCAAACTCTTAATCCTTCGGCTAGTCTTTTGCAATACCTGCTGTCACAGTTCGATGTGATGAGTTGGCAAAACCCGGTTTTGGATGGCCGGGGTTGCCAAACCTGTCCGCGGCTGCGCGGGGGAGCCGCAACTGTTGCCCTGGAATGGACTGGCTTGGGTCAATTGGCGATAAATCCCCGTAGCACCAATAACCCCAAACAAAGTCGTGCCGTTCCACGACGCGTCCGCGTTTCGTGCTGGGCGTTCGGAGTGGCCGTCAACCCGACCACCCTTACGGCTTTTGTGTTGGTCTTAGCAGGATCTCACTGGCGAACGATTGAGGCGCCTGCGTTACCAGCATGGCTACGACATGGGCAACGTCGTCCGGTTGCAGCATCTTGCTGGTGTTTCTTCCGGCTCGGGGCGCGCCGAAATCGGTGTCCACCGATCCTGGGCAAATCACCGAAACCCGGATTCCGTGTCCGCGCAATTCCTCCGCTACGGAATACGTCAGTCCGTTCAGGCCCCACTTCGATGCCGCATACGCTGCGCCGTTGGGCAACGCATTCTTGCCGGCCAGCGATGAGATATTGATGATGTGGCCCTGGCCCGCGCGAATCATCATGTCGGCAAAACTGCGAATGCAGTAGTAGACGCCGCGCAGGTTGGTGTTCAGCACGTTGTCCCAGGCTTGCGGCGGCATCTGATGCAGGGGACTTCCGAATGTGCCCACGCCGGCGTTGTTGACCAGAATATCGGTTCGCCCGAAGCGAGTGCGCACCTGAGCCGCGAGGGCCTCGACCGAACGTAGATCCGTGACGTCGCACTCAGCCATTTCGGCATGGCCGGCGGCTTCCGAGATCGAATCTGCCGTGGCTTGCAGGGTCTGCCGAGTGCGTCCGCAGAGCACGGTCGTCGCGCCCAGAGCCGCCAGTTTTTTGGCAATCGCCGCGCCGATGCCCCGACCGGCTCCGGTAACGACGGCAACCTGGTTTCTCAGAGTTTCATTTTCGGCTGTCATATGGGTCCAATCTCTCCTGTCTGGCTTAGCGCTGCGAAACTGATCGCAGTTGACACAAGCTGCATCTTAACAAGCCCGGGACTGTCAGAAAGCGTGCTTGCCTTAAGTGAGATACATACTTATAATCCGCTAGTCCGGCACATTGGGATATCGCCTTGGCTTCGTTGATGTTAGAGACGTCTTAAAGTATTCTGAGTTTGTCGCAACGACGGATGAGGCCATGCTCGAAGGCGCCCTCTTTGCTAGTCAGTGTGCGCGGGGCAGGATTTCGTTGATTTCCTTTAGATTGTCATTTCCCGACGTTTAAGGAGCCTTTTGAAAATGAAGACGATCTTAGTGGCGATTGTGCTCGCATATGCTGGAATTGCTTCTGGCTTGCAGACAGCCACGCCGCAACCGCAAACCGCGGCACAACAACCAGCGGCACAGAACACCCCATCTCAACCGCAACCTGCCGCGCCAGCGCCAGCGCAGAAGAAGGAAATCAAGGATCCCAACGAGTACAACGCATACGTCGGCGCGGTGCAGCAAAAGGACCCCAAAGCCGAAATCAGCGGCCTGGAAGCCTTTCTGACCCAATATCCCAACAGCGTGATGAAGGAGGACGCGCTGGAACTGCTGCTGGGCGCGTACCAGCAGACCGGCGATCAGGCCAAGATGATGGATGCGGTGCAGCGCCTGCTGCAGGCGAACCCCAACAACCTTCGCGCCTTAGCATTGTTCTCCTACATCGACCGCGCCAAGGGCAATGCGCAAAGCCTTGCCGAAGGCGCCCAGTATGCCAACCGCGGGCTGGAGGCTCTGAAGACAGCGCCCAAACCCGACGGGATGCCTGACGCCGACTTTGACAAACTGAAAAAACAGATGAGCGTGATCTTTAACGGCACCGCGGGGATGGCGGCGCTGCAGGGCAAGGACTACGCCACCGCGCAGAAGAACCTGCGGGCCGCAGTGGAAGGCGAACCCAACGATATACAGAATGTCTATCCTCTGGCTTTATCGTACCTTGAGGCCGCGCCGCCCGACTACGTCAACGGACTCTTCTTCATCGCGCGGGCGGCGAATTTGGCTGCGGGCTCACCTGGACAGGGACAGATTGAGTCCTACGGAAAGAGCAAGTACAAGAAATATCACGGTTCGGATCAGGGTTGGAGCGACGTAATGGCAACCACCAAGACCAACCCGCTGCCGCCTCAGGGCTTTACCATCACGCAATACGTTCCTCCCACCCCGGCCGAACAGGCGCATGATCTGGTGAAGGACAAGACTCCCGCCGATCTCAAGAAGCTCAGTTTCGCGGAGTGGCAGCTGGTACTTTCCCAGGGCTCTCCAGAGGATCAAAAAGCGGTGTGGAGCGTCATTCAGGGGGTGAAGCTGCAGATGGAAGCAACCGTGCTGAAGGCGGCTCCCACGCAGTTGGACATTGCCGCGAGCCAGGACGACATCGACGCCAAGCGGGCGGATATCACCCTGACCATGGATGGCACGATTCCGCCGAAGCTGATGCCGCAAGAAGGAGCCACGCTCGACTTCGAGGGAACACCGGTTTCCTACACCGCGAATCCGTTCGTGATGACGATGGAAAAAGGCGCTTTGCTGACCAAAGCCCCACCGCCCAAGAAACCCCCCGTGCATCGGCGGCCGGGCAACTAGGCGCGGTTCAACTTCAAACCACGGGGCAGCCGCAAGGCTGCCCTTGGTTGTTGTGGGCAGAAAGAACAGTGCCGGGATCTAGCGGAAGGCTTTCTTGTCGTAAGCCGCCAGCCGCGCGCTGCGGGGCGGGCGCTTGACGCCGGCCCGCAGTTGCCGGACATCGATCTTCAATTCCGAGATGGTTCGGCTCAGGGTGTTGCGGTGCATGCCGAGCTGGCGGGCGGCGCGGCATTGGTTGCCGTTGTTCTCCTGAAGCACGGTCAGAATAAACCGCTTCTTGAATTCGCGAACCGCCTCGGAATACAGGATATTGCTTTTGTACATCTGCAGGATAAGGGCTTCGAGCTGATCTTTCACGGTCTCTCTCTTTTCCGCAAAAACGCGACCCCGCGCTTTTGGCCTGGCGCAGATACTTGCCGGGACACCACCCGCTGCCGGTCCGCTACATCCGATGCTGCTCGTGCCGCAGCAAGTCGAGTCCCTGATAAAAACGGGCCCGCAATTCCGAGGGGGCAACCCAAATTACGGCCCGCCCCACCACCAGAAAATACGGCGCCATTTCTGAACCTTGCAGCCACTTCGAACCCGGGTTGAACGCCGCCATGCTTACCAGGACTACCGCAACCAGCAGGCAGCCGCGCAGCAGTCCCAGCGCTCCACCCAGCAACCGGTCAACAAAACTAAGCCCGGCTTCTTTCATCGCCCAGCGGGCAATCCGGCCGGTGATGCCGGCCAAGATCATCACGGCGATGAAAATCATCAAGAACGCAACGATCTCGGCAAACCACAACGAACTAACGAAAGGCGCGAAGTGCTGCGCCAACTCACGGTACTGCCAAGCGGCCAGCAGGTACCCGAAGACTAATCCGGCGATTCCGAAGGCCTCCTGAAAGAAGCCGGCGCTGGCAGCTCCGACCACGGACAATACAATCACCGCCGCGATGATCCAGTCGGCAGCCGTCAACTTCTTCTCCTCGAGTTTTCAGAATTACCGGACATCCAGCTCGCGTCCTGTGAGCCGCTGATACGCCTCCAAATACTTTGCGCTGGTCCTGCCAGCCACGTCCGGGGGGAGGGCCGGCGCGGGCGGCTGTTTATTCCAGCGAATCTGCTCCAGATAATCGCGTACATACTGCTTGTCATAGGATTCCTGCGCCCGGCCTGGCTGATACTTGTCCGCCGGCCAGAAGCGAGAAGAATCCGGGGTCAGCACTTCGTCCGCCAGGATGATGCCCTGCGGGGTGATGCCGAATTCGAACTTGGTATCGGCGATGATAATGCCTTTCTGCCGGGCATAGTCGGCCGCCCTGGTGTAGATCTTCAGGGTGAGATCGCGCAGTTCGCGGCTTCGTTCCGGTCCTACGATGCGAACCATCTCTTCGAACGGAATATTCTCGTCGTGGCCGCTGGTCGCCTTGGTGGCGGGGGTGAAAATCGGCGCCGGCAACTTGTCCGATTCCTGCAGGCCTTTGGGCAACTCAATCCCACAGACCTTGCCGGTGGATCGGTACTCTTTCCAGGCCGATCCGGAGATGTAGCCGCGCACCACACACTCCACCGGCACCATGTCGGCCCGCCGCACGAGCATCGAGCGTCCCCGCAACAAGTCCGCATATTGCCGCACCGCTGCGGGATACTTTTCGACATCGGCGGTCACCAGGTGGTTGGGCACGATATCGCGAAGAAAATCAAACCAGAAGAGAGAGATCTGGGTCAGCACCCGCCCCTTGTGGGGAATGCCGGTTGCCAGAACGTAGTCGAAGGCTGAGATCCGGTCGGTGGCGATGAACAGCAAATGCGCATCATCCAGGGTGTAGACGTCGCGGACTTTCCCGCTGGCGTGCAGGGTGAGATCGCGGAAGTCAGTGCGGAGTAAAACGGCGTCAAGAAGTTCGGAGTTCATCTTCAGATTTTAATTTAGAAACGTTGCGTATTCTAACCTGCCAGAAAAATTTGTCAACGACTTACATCACCAACTTCGGAAGACTTTTGTGATTCCGGAGAGAAAAACTATTGACAGGCTGGAGAAGTATGAAACTCCTCTGGCAGCAAGGGTTTTACAGCATTGGATTTGTGGAAAAACTGAGGAGAGCAGAGGATATTCAGGACGCGAGAAATATTGGCGTGGAGTCGTGATGTGAATAAATGGTGCGCCGTCAGCCCTGCGATATGGCCGGCGCCTGAACCTGATCCGCCGGTCCGCGACCTTTTCAGGAGATCAGAAATGATTCGGCCATCTGCGAGCGGCGTGAAAGACGCGCAAAATCTCCAGCGTATCGCCGCGCACCCGGTAGGGCACAATGTAGGGTGTGCCGGGGATCACTAATTCCCGGGTACCCGGTACTCGTCCGGGACGTCCGCTGGCCGGAAAGTTTCGCAACCGCTTCACGGCGTCAACGATAGAGGCTACGACGCGGGAGGCTGCCGCAGGGTTATCCCGTGCGATGTGCTCCGCCTCGGCATCCAGGTTTACCAATGCCGTGCGCAGCCACCTAATCCGCACGGCGCGTCCACTTGCGGAGCGTTCGCTCGACGTCTTTGTCGCTGGCGAACTCGCCTTGGTCCGCCTCGGCTACGCTCTTCTTGATTTCTTCGATCTGCCAGTCGTTCAGCGCAACATACTCTCGAATGGCTTCCGCCGCAACAAACGACCGGCTCCGGCGCATCGCCTTGGAAAGCCGGTCAAGTTCCTTTTTCAACTTGGGACTGAGGCGCAGGGTTAGAACCGATGATTCCGCCATACAAGCTCCTGTATTACAAGCTACATCATATGTATGCGATTGTAAACAGCCGCATTCTGGCGGCAGGTCAGTGTCTTTTCCAAAGTATTGAGAGAAGGAGAAGTGCAGACGACACTAGGAAGGCCCAAAAAACGAAGCTCCTGAAAAACGGGAGCCGGCTGCGTGGAAAGAGTTCCTTATAGGCAGCAGTTACGTCGTCACCGCCGCGTCTCCACCACACCAGTTTGTCCTGCGAAGTTTCCCTTCGGGTGAGGCGAGCCCTCATAACAAACTCGCCGCAGATGCTGAGCAGCGCAATGACAACCAAAAGTGAGAAGAAAATGCCGAACATATTCAGTAGAGAAACAGTTAGGCCGTGGCTGCGAACCTCACCGACACGAGTTTCGATACGCCGGGCTCCTGCATGGTCACGCCATAGAGAACCGGGGCAATGCCCATCGTCTTCTTGCTGTGGGTGATCAGCACGAACTGGGTCTGCACGCTCATTTCCTTGACCAGTTCGGTGAACCGGCCGATGTTCGCCTCATCCAGGGGGGCGTCGACCTCATCGAGAATGCAGAACGGGCTGGGCTGATACTTAAAAATTCCCACCAGCAGGGACAAGGCAGTCAATGCTTTTTCTCCGCCCGAGAGCAGCAGAACATTTTGCAGCTTCTTGCCCGGAGGCGAAGCGACCACGTCAATGCCGCTTTCCGCCGTGTTCTCCTCGTCGGTCAAGCGCATGAAGGCGTGTCCGCCTCCAAATAGCTTCTTGAAGGTGGTCTGAAAATTCTCGTTGATTTTGTGGAACGCCTCCTCGAATTTCTGGCGGGACACGGTATCGATCTCCTTGATCGTAGCCTGGGTGTTCTCGATCGACTCCATGAGGTCCTTGCGCTGGGTTTCGAGGAATCCATGGCGCTCGGCGGTCTCCTTGTATTCTTCCAGCGCCATCATGTTCACCGGTCCCATGGCATCCAGACGCGAGCGCATTTCCCGATACGCCTGCTCCTCGGCAGCCAGTGGCTCCCCGGCAACCGGCGAGATCGCTGGGTCGGCGATCAGTTCCTGCCGCTGCAGGCCAAGTTCGTTGAGGCAGGTTTCCGCCATGTATTGAGCGTCCGCCTGGAGTTTTGCCATGGCGGCGGACAGTTCACCGCGCCGGTCGCGCAACTGATCCAGTAACTGACGAGCATGGCGCAGGGCGGTTTCAATCTCGGCCAGTCGTGCCCGCACCTGCTCCGACTCAAACTGCAGCAGGCCGTCCCGGGTCTCACTCGCATTGCGCTCGGCATCAAGGTCGCCGACCAGGGTTGCCAGTTGCTCATTTTCGGCTTGGCGCTGCCGCGTTTCCGCTGCTGACGATTCGATCTGCGAACTCAGCGAGCCGACCCGCTCCCGCATATCGTTCACCAGCGACTCGATCCGTTCCAATACGGCAGCGGCCGACCGGTGCCGTTCCTCGAGCGTGGCAACCTGCGCCAGATGCTGGGAAGCGTTTTGCGCGGACGCATCCCGCTGCTGCCGGAGCCCGGCCAGATGCGCGATGGCGGTTGCTGCCAGGCGCTCCAATTCATCCCGTTTCTGTTGCCAGACGATCAGCTCAGCTTGGCGCGCACTAATCCGTGCTTCGTGTTCGCCACGTTCCAACCCCAGCCGATGCAGTTCCTGACGCGCCACCTGCAACCTTTGCGCAACTCGCGCCATTTCCGAATCCAGCTGCTGCAGCAGGTGGCCGGAAGTCATCGCCTGCTTTTCGGCTTCGCGTTTTTCATTTTCCAGGCGGTCGAGCAGGAACGTGAGCTCCTTGAGTTCGCGTCCCAAGGTGAGTACGCGCATTTCTTCATTGCGCAGAGCGGCTTCCAGATCAGCCAGCAGCCGCATCAGATCGCGCAACTCGCGCTTCATGGAGAGCGGGCCTTCGGAGGTCGATTTGCCCCCGGTCACGGTGACGTTCCGGAAACACTCGCCGGACCGCGACAGAAAAAACGCATCCGGATTTTCCAAAGCCAGGTCGCGAGCGGCGGCGGGGTCAGGGACAATGTAGCCGTCGCGCAACTTCGGCAGGATGACTTCCAGCGACCGGCCAAAACCGTTGAGCACACGGATCGCGCTCTTCAGAGGAACGATGGGCGCGTGGCTGGGCGTATCCATTCTGGCCGCCTCGTCCACCGCGAACGAGAACCGGGCCTGCGAATCTTCGGGATGGACCAGGAACGTCGCCCGGCCATCCACATCGGTGCGCAACAGCCGCAAGCCTTCATCGGCCGCATCCCAGGACTTCACTACAATGTAGTTCAACTCATCCCGCAGAAAATCCTCCACCACGCTTTCGTACTGGGGTTCGACTTCAAGGAAGTCAGCCAGCACACCGGCGGGAGCGAGCCCGGCATGGAACGCGCCCGACTGGAAAAGCCGCCGCACCGAATCGGTCGAG
The DNA here is from genome assembly GCA_963715675.1 of uncultured Acidobacteriota bacterium. Classification (GTDB taxonomy): domain Bacteria; phylum Acidobacteriota; class Terriglobia; order Terriglobales; family Acidobacteriaceae; genus DASVWZ01. Next base: position 2,604,724 of record OY970265.1, on the reverse strand, counting down.
TAGCCGTGCTCGGCGATCATGGCTTCCATCGATCCTTTCTTGCCCAACGCGGACGCGTACTCGGCACGCAACCCGTCCAGATGATTCTTGGTTTCGGATTCCTCCCGGCGTTTCGACTCCAAAGTCTGACGGGCTTGTGCGAGCTCCTCCGTCAGCCCCGCGACCCGCTGCGAGACGGTTTCAAACTCAAGGGCGATCTGACCGCGCTGGCCGCCAAAGGCTTGCACCTGCGAATCCGCGGTTGCGATCTCGAGTTGAAGCCGTTGCGCCTCGCGGTCGATGGAAGCCAGGCGCTCCTCCGCCTGGGTCAAATGATTTCTCAAATCGGAGGCGGCGGCCGCCGCCTCCATGATGGCGGTACGCGACTGCTCCTGTTCCAGCTCCAACCGTGTGAGCGCGTCCGCGGCGGCGCTGGCTTCCTGCTGGCTCTGCGCCAGTTCCTGCTGCGCCGACGCCAGATCCGCGGCGGCTGACGCCAAGACTTGCAGATTCGATTCCCGTTCGGATTCAACTCCCGCCAGCCGGTAGCGGGCCTGTGCCAGTTCCGCCTCGGACGCTGCGGAACGCACCACCAACTCCGCGCAGCGTTCTTCATTGTGGCGGTGTTTGGCGTGGGCGCGGTCGGTTTCCAGCTTGATCTGGCTCAGCCGCTCGCGGTTTTCCCGCAACTCGGTCTCGATGGCATAGCCGCGCTGGGTGCGCTCGCCCTGTTCGGCTTCGAACTGCTGAACCTGTTCTGCCTGGTGATGCAGATCTTCCGAGAGAGCGTTCATCTGGCCGTCGAACTCGGTGCTTTCGTGGTCCAGTTGTCCGAACTTACTGGCCAGCACCAGCTTCAGCTTGGCGCGCATTTCCTCGCGCAGCCGGGCATAGCGCTCGGCCTTGGAGGCTTGCCGCTTCAGCGAATTCATCTGCCGGGTGACTTCTTCAAAAATGTCGTTAATGCGCGCCAGGTTTAGCTTGGCGTCTTCCAGGCGGGCCTCGGCCAGCCGCTTCCTGGTCTTGAATTTCGTGATTCCGGCGGCTTCTTCGATGATGGCCCGGCGGTCGGTCGGGCGGCTGCTGAGAATCTGCCCAATGCGTCCCTGCTCAATGAGCGCATAGGACTCCGGCCCGAGTCCGGTGCCCATGAACAATTCCTGAATGTCGCGCAGGCGGCAGAGTTTTCCGTTCAGCAAATATTCGCTGTCGCCGGAGCGGAACAGGCGGCGTGTGACCACGATTTCCCCGGCACGGAACTGCTGCTGAAACTTGCGCCGGCGGATCTTCAGCACCACCTGCGGTCCGGCAGAAGTTTCCGCAACCGGAGCGGTTCCTTCGGCGGCGGGGCGTGGCAACGCCGCAGCCTCGGTTTCCGGAGAAACGCCGGCAACCGAACTGGCCTCGACCTCGTCCACTTTTCCAGGCTGCGCTTCCTCGGTCAGGCGATCGACTTCTTCCGCAGCTCTGGCGCGCACCTCGGCTTCGTCCCAGTTTTCGAACCCTTCCGGCATGTCGTCGCGAATGTCCACTTCCGTCGGATTGCCCGCGTCGGGGCCATCGTAGACTTGGGGATCGATCAGGGTCAGCGCAACCTCGGCCATGCCAGTGGGTTTTCGATCGCGCGTGCCGGCAAAGATGACGTCCTCCATGCGCGAACCGCGCAGGGTCTTGGCCGACTGTTCGCCCAGCACCCAGGAGATGGCATCGGCGATATTCGATTTTCCGCAACCGTTGGGGCCGATGATGGCCGCGATCCCGTCACCGTGGAACTTCAGTTCGGTGCGGTCGCAAAACGACTTGAAGCCGAGTATTTGGAGCTTCTTCAGTTTGAGCAACGCTTACTCCTTGGCTGCCGTGTCGAGAGCAACCCTGTCATCCCGAGGGGTGCGTTCCAATTCGCTCGCGAACTCGCACCCGGAATCGTGAGCCTGCCCGGCGCTCGTCGAAGGCCTGCTTTTCGATCCATGTTTACCAATCAGGTGCCTCCCTGGCGCTGCATTCACACTTCGTCCCTCGGCTGGATAGAGCAGGCACAGATTGCAGCTACTGTAACCGTCAAAATGCCTCGGGGTCAAGTATGAAAACACCATATATAGGGGGTCCTTTTGCACAACCACGTCATTTTGCACACATAATGCAGCAAGCAGGCGTGATTTGTCAGGTGAGGGAAGAAGGAGGCAAGAACCGCGAGAGCCAGATAAGCCTAGCGCAAGACCCCCGGCATAGCAACTGAAACCTGGCTATCCAGAGCGGGCGCCGGCCGATACCGCCGCACTTTACTGCGCCACGATCAGAGTAACTTCGATGGTGTGCGTCAACTTGGCCGAACTGGAAGCGAAGGTGCCGGTCACGGCTGGGGTGTACGTGCCCGCCGGCGTTCCCGCGCCGCCTTTCCCACCGCACGCCGGCATCGCGACGCCGATGGAAAGCAGGCAAAGCAACGTCAGTGCGCAGAGCAACGGGGAACGCCGTTTGCCATGACGTCGACCCACCCTCATCGACAACGCCAAACCCAGCACGCCGCCGAATGCTACCCAAAATGCGAACCGGTTGTTGCCGGGTGGGGCGCCAACTGGTTGCGCCAGGCCCGCCGACACCCGCCTGGTCACTACCGCCAGGTCGACCTTGGCCGGGTGCGATCCGTCAAGCACAACCGAAGCAGGCGACACACTGCAGGTCGATTGCGCCGGAATTCCGCTGCAACTGAGCGTCACAACCTGGTTGAATCCATCGAGGGGAGAGACCACGACGCTATAGTTGGCCGCCTGTCCTGCCGTGATGGTCATACTCGTCGGGGAACTCACGGCGAGCGAGAAATCCTGGCCGGTACCAGAAAGCGGAGCCGTCTGCGGGCTGTCAGCGCCGCTATCGGTGATGGTCAATGTTCCATTCCGAGGTCCAGAAGCTTTGGGCGTGAAGGTAAGGCTGATTTGGCACTTTCCCCCCACGGGCAGACCCTTGCCGCAGTTATTCGTCTGGCCAAAATCAGCGCTGGCGGCGATGGAGGTGATCGAGATCGCTCCGCTGGCGCTGAGTTGGACCGCTTGCGGCTGGCTGGTTGTGCCAATGACTTGCCCCGCGAAGGTCGGGCTCGGAGGCGAGAGCGTCACGGCCGGCAGCGTGCCGGTACCGCTTAGCGGAAGCGTCTGCGGACTATCGGGCGCGTTGTCGGTGATGGTAACCGCCGCAGCTCTGGCGCCGGTGGCAGGGGGTGTGAATCTGACGCTGATCTGGCAGGTGCCACGTGGGGGCAGACTATTGCCGCAGTTGTTGCTCTCGGCAAAGTCGCTGCTATTTGGTCCCGTCACCAGAATGGATACGATTGTCAGTGTAAATTCACCGCGATTGGTGAAGGTTGAGTGTTGCGGGGCGCTGGTGATGCCTTCGGTCTGATTGCCAAAGTCGAGATTGGAGGGAACCAGCATTCCAAAAGGCGACGGCTGTGCAATCTTCACTACCCAGCCGTCGGGGTCGCCACTGAGCTTTGACTGAAGGGGATTTATTGTCGGAAAGTTGGCTGAGCGGGTTATTCCGTTGATGTAAGCGTTGCCGGAGCTGTCCACGGCGATGCCGTAGCCCCAATCCGCCCCCTTGCCGCCAAGGTAGGTGGAATAAACAAAAGCCGATCCGGAGGGATTGAGTTCGGATACAAAGGCGTCGAAAGAGCCGGCATTGGAAAGCTGCAAGGGATTCATGGTGGGAAAATCGCCCGAGCTGGTTTGGCCGGTCACATAAGCGTTGCCGGAGCTGTCCACGGCGATGCCATAACCCTGTTCATAACCACTGCCACCAAGGTAGGTGGAATAAACAAACGCCGATCCCGAGGGGTTGAGTACGGATACGAAGGCGTCGAAATAGCCGCCGTTAGGCGATGGCTGCAAGGGGTTCAGGGTGGGGAAGTTGGAGGAAGCGGTCGCGCCAACAACGTAAGCGTTCCCCGAGGAGTCCACCGCAATACCGTGGCCAATGTCAAAACCATTTCCGCCAAGATAGGTGGAGTAAACAAAAGCTGATCCCGAGGGGTTGAGTACGGATACGAAGGCGTCGAAATAGCCGCCAATCGTTGGCTGCAAAGGGTTCAGGGTGGGAAAGTTGTAGGAGAATGTCTCCCCCGTCACGTAGGCGTTGCCCGAGTTGTCGACGGCGATGCCAACACCCCAGTCTTGCCAGTCGCCACCAAGGTAGGTCGAATAAGTAAAAGCCGAACCTCCGGGGTTGAGTTTAGCCACGAAGGCATCCGCATTCCCGCCATAGGCGGGCTGCACCGGGTTCATGGTGGGAAAGTTGGTGGAGTAGGTGCCTCCCGCTACGTAGGCGGCTCCCGAGGCGTCCACGGCGATGCCGTAGCCATGGTCATCGTCGTTGCCGCCAAGAAAGGTGGAGTAAACCAGAGCCGACCCGGAGGCATCGAGTTCGAGTACAAAGGCGTCGCGGTAGCCGCCACCGTAGGCAGGCTGCAGAGGATTCATGGTGGGAAAGTTGCCCGAACTGGTTGCGCCGGTGACGTATGCATTTCCGGAACTGTCCACCGCGATTCCCCGGCCCCAGTCATCCCCGCCGCCGCCAAGGTAGGTGGAATAAACCAACGCCGATCCCGTGGGATTGATCTTGGTTACGAAGACGTCGGAGTTGCCCGCATTGGCAGGCTGCAAGGGATTCATCGTCGGAAAGTTGGTTGAACTGGTAATTCCAGTCACATAAGCGTTGCCCGAGCTGTCGGCGGCGATCGCCAAGCCTTGGTTGCATAGGCTGCCGCCCAGGTAGGTGGAGTAAACCAGGGGATCGATGAATAAGGGCCTTCCTGGATCGTAATCGGCCACCTCGAATCCTACCCGGCCCTTGTCGTTGATCACATAATCCGCCGCGATCTCTTGCCTGATTCCGTCCTTCTTCTGATAAACAACCGGCTTGCGCCAGCGCACCTCGCCATCCCCCAGATCGAGCACCAAGTCTCCATGTGGGTCTTGTCTCACGCTCCTGGCCCCACGGACCTCGAACTGGATGCGATGCGGGTCAGCACCCGGCGCGACGATAAAGTCGTACTCAAGCTGCCGCTGATTCCCGTAGTACACCAAGTCCACGCCGGAATACACTCCCGCGTACTTTACCTTGGCGTAGGTTGGGACGCGGCTGCGCCACTTGGTTGGATCGTTACCGATGAAATAGTTGCTCTTGCCGGGAAGTTGGTCTTCGCCGCTCACCTGGGCAGCCGAGTTGGCTTCCACCAGCTTCATCTGCAGCACGGCGCTGGCCGCCGGGAGAGTGGCAGGTCTCAACTGAGAATCAGGGGGGAATGCGTCGTCCAGATCCCTCCCGGCCTGCTCCCCGGTCACTGAGAAAATGGCCGCGTCATCGGTCAGGAACAGCGTATAACCACTGGCGCGCGAAAAAAACTTCACTTGGGCATCAGTCTGGCCCCGGTTGGTCTCAAAACTAAGAGGAAGATTGCCGTAACTCTCCAGAATCCTGTCTTGAATTTTCGGGCCAGTCTCCAGCGAAGCGCTGGACCCGTTGCGCGCGGCCAGCGGATCGGGATTATATGCGCTGCATATCTGTGCGGCTAATGTTGTGCTGCTAAGGATCACTAACAAGAAGAAGACGACAAAGCGGACGGATCTCATGGCCACCTCCCAAGAAAAGGCGCCGAGGAATCCAGAAAAAGACCCGCTCGGTGGCGCAACAGCCGGAGGAAAACAATCGGTTGCGGAGCCCACAATTCTACTCCCTGGCGACCAGCAACGCGAAACCCGTCTCGGCTGCGGGCCTGGTGCGGGCTCCGCAGGGAAACGTCGACACCGCAGTCGCACGAGCAAAGCGGCCGAAGTCCGACTCACGCGCTCGGCGTCTAGTTGGGATTTCCAAAGCAGACGTAGGCCAGATAATCGCCGCTTGTGCCAGAGAACGTTACCCCGCTGGCCGTTGGGACCGACTGCGGGGGGGTGGGGGATAAGGAAAAGTCAGGTTGTGTCGTCGGGATACTTTCATCCCGGAGGGACGGGCGACGCCGCCCGTCCCCACAAATATCGCCCAAAAAATCTACGCGCCCGTTGAAGGCGCTTCAGCCTGCGCCATCGCAGCCGCGCTTTCGAGGCGCGCCTGTTCCGGCAAGGTGGTGGCCATCGTGTCGGGAGGCAACATTGATCTGGACAAGTTTGCGCAGCTTATCGGGCGAGCGTGACCCGCTGCCAGCGACAGTAGATGCGGGGCACCGACGAGAGAAGAGAAGCAATGTGGGCCACCAGACAATCAATGGGCGTTCCAGGTGTTCGCCGGGTAACAGACATAAAACAGGTTCGACGTCGATGTGGCACTCGTGTTGGTGTAGGTGCTTCCAACCGTACAGTTTCCGACCGGCGAGCCAGCGCCCGACGCCATGGTCGCGGTGGTTCCACTCACCGATATCGGGCTCTCGTAAACCCATGTGCAAGGCGATGTACCAGTGTTACCCTCTGAAACTTGAACCGTGGCCGCCGCCGCTCCGGTCCCCCCGACGAGGCTCGCGCAGGGCAGCGACGTCGGAGTCTTCACGAAGCCACTAACCTTCACCCGCGTGCTGGTGCTGTCTTTCACGACACCCACGCTTGGCGTATCTGTCCCAGACACGTACTCAACATTGTCCAAGGTAAATTTGCTGCCTTGAGCGTTGTACCAATAATCGCTGTTGCAGGCCATCCCGCCGCAGGAGCTAGCACCGTTATCGTCTTCGGCTACGCCTCCCGATTGAAGAAAGTCTACTTTACCTTGGAGAATCCGCTGGGCGCTGGGGCAGTTCCCGGTCGCACTACACATATACTGTTCAAGATGTACCCCGAACAGATCGAGCTTGGCGCAGCACACCTGGTTGTTGGAGTAATCGAACACCCACGACGAGTTGTCCACAAAACTAGTCCCGTAAAATGATATCTCCGACGGGTAGCAATAGTAGACATTATGAGTGGGATCGTTGCACTGACTCGGTCCCGAAACGCCTGGCGCGGCTACCGCCGTGGCGTTGCCGGTGAAATAGCCGCCATAAACGGTTTGGGTAGAGACATCCCCAACAACCCATGCGGTCCCGTTTGCAAAGAAATGCGGGTTGAGCCACAAGACCGGATCGGAGTAGAAATTTTGGGTCTGGTATCCCACAGAAAACCCCGACACCGAAACGTTCTCCATCGTCGCGCTCTGAATACCACGATTGGCGCTGGTGCATCCACCGATGCTACTTCCACAGATTAAGATCCCGGTGGCTGAACTCGTGCACCCGGTTTGCCCGCAGAAGTTGTTGACGAGGACTATGTTCTTTAGTCCGTGGATAGGGCTGAGAGAGTCGGTCGCTGAGGTCGCATAGTCCAAGGTGATCGCTGCACCCGTCCCCGTGTAGTTCAAGCATCCTGACCAAACACCACCGGACCCACTGGTGATCAACCCCCCGGAACCCACGTACTCGAGCAGGACGTACTTTCCAGAGGTGTTGAGGATAATAGGGGTCGAGAAGCTGTAGCAACTCCCGTCCGCTTTTCCGGGGATGACGATGTGTCCCCCATTTGCTGTCAGAGCGGCATAGGCATGATTGACTTGGTCCCCGATGTCTGCACCGGGAAACTGGCTTGCGTCGAGGATTTGCGCGAATCGCGGTGGGTTCCATCCGCCGCCGACGGTCCACGACGCATCCCGGAAGACCGCCGTTTGCATCACCCAGTTACCGGTGGTGGTGGTCGAACACGCCATACCAGATCCAATGCACGCCGTCGCCCGCTGGAGAGTATTGTTCCCCGACACAACCATCTGCTCGGTGATGCTGCCGCCATTGCCCTGAACCAACGTGAAGCCGCTGCCCACAATCACGCTTCCCGTGTCGCTGTTACCCCCTCCAAAAACGAGCAAGTTCGCATTCGCCGGAGCAACAGTGCCGCTGTCCAGCAGGCCGGTTTGGTTGCCGCTGGTGCTGTAGCCCGCAGAGGCGCTGTCCAGCGGGTAGTAAATGTCCAGGCCGCTGTATTCGACGATCACCATGCCGGCGGAGGTGACACTGCCACTGAATGTAACCGTCACCGTCACGGAAAGGCCGCTGGGGTTTCGAAAGTTCTTGGCGTAGAAGATCTGGGCGCTGGTCGGCGTGCTCGCGCTCGGCTGCAGCGTCGGGCCGACCGCGCTTAGGTAAGTGTTGCACGGCAAGCCCCCCACACATATAAGATTGTCTGCCGCCGACGCTGTAAATGAGCCCGTTGACTGCCAGAACGTCCAGACGGCCACCAAGTCGCGCGATGCCGGGTTCGACGTAAATGTAGCCGCGCACGACGTGCCAGAACACGCCCAATTGGGCTTGGATTGGACTTGTGAGATCGTGGCCGAGGCCGACAGAGACAAAGTAGAGATGATGACGCACAGAAGAAGTCGTTTCACGCGCACTCCATTGGCGGCTCGAATCAAAGCCTAATGGCATCGTTCAAGCGACGGCACGCCCCTAGGTTTACCTAGCTCGACAATTGCCACAAGTGCCCGAGAATGTTCGTGTGATCGGGAAGGTTTCGCACCGCGGCGATCCACGGTTCGAAAGATGGCTCTTTGCCCGTTAGGGAGTAATCTCAAACACCACGCCGCAGCCATGGCCGTTGCTCCCGAGACACTTCGGGTCTCCACCCTGTCCGGTAGCGCCGTAGAGGTTGCCTTTGGAATCCATGACCACCCCCAACGGGAAGGCCCCGTCGCTACCGCTGAAGCTGTGCAGCACCGTCTCGTTGCCGGCCGTATCCAGCTTGAAAACTACGCCACAGCTGCCACCGTTGTAGCATTGTTGGTCGTCGCCGCCAAAAATCGTCGTGCCGTAAATATTTCCGGCGGAGTCTATGACGAGCTGGCTGTCCGGAGACTCTCCATCTTTGCACCCGGAAATCTGGCAGAAGAGGTACAGAGTTTTCTCAGTCCAGGTGCCGCCATTGGGCGAGAGTTCAAACAGCGTTCCGCAGCCGCCCGTCCCGCAGTTGCCGTTCCCACCGTAGGCGCTAATGCCATAAAGGTTTCCGCCGTTAGGAGTGAAGGCTCCCCCGTTACTGGGGCCAGGTTGGCCGGTGAAGTCGTAGAAGACGGTCAGCTTCCCCGAGGTAGTCATGCGGAATGCCGTTCCCTCGCCATAGGTTCCTCCGCCACAGGCTCCGCCGTAAAGCCGTTTGTCGCCTGGGCGCAGGATTAACGCACCAGCGGGGCCACCCCCCGCAGGTTGACAGGGTGGCCCCGGAAAGTTGTACACAATGGCCTCCTTGCCAGCCTGATTGATGCGGAATACGATTCCACCGTTATCGCCAGTTCCTCCATTTTGGGTGCTCCCGTACAAATTTGCCGCCGGGTCCCCGATCGGAAACCCGACCGGGTAGTACCCGTCATGACCGCCGTTAGTCGAGCCTTTAAACCGGTAAAGCACGGTTTCCTTTCGGGCGGTGTCTAGCTTGAATAAGATGCCGCAGCCCAAGGTGTCGCCTTGCCAGCAAGGGATCACCCCGCCGTAAAGTGTCGTACCATAAAGGTTCCCGGCAGCGTCCTTGTAGAGGCCCTCATTGGGCGCGAAGCCCTCGCTAAAGTTCTTCAGGCTGTAAGACCAGAGGATTTTGCCGGATGTGTTCATCTTGAACACCGTCCCGCAGCCGGCGTGTGGGCTGCAATTTCCCGTTCCTCCGTTGGCTGTGGCGCTGATTAGGTTTCCGTTCTTATCCCACAGGAACTGCCCATAGGGGTTCGCGCCGTCCTTGCCGTGAAACGTGTGCAGCACCTTGAATGTCTGCGCCTGCGCAGCGATTGCTGATGCCAGCAAGAGGGTAATAGATATGGCAATTGCCCTCGTTGCGGAGTTGGATCTCTTTAGTCGCATGGCTCGTTATCTCGTTTCAAGCGGCGGGCCGCGGAGGGAGGGGGAATCTAGGCCCGCATCTGCCGCAAAGTATAGCATGGCGAACACCCGAGCCTTCCGCGCACCTTGCGGAGGCCGGGCTTTTCGCTGGGCGGCCCGGTACGCGCTCCGTGACGCCCTTCTTGACAACGCCACACCCCGGGCGCACAATACCCACAAGATATTCAATATACTATGTGTTTATCTCATAGGGCAGGATCCCACCAGTCGGACCGGCGCAGCAAGATCGTGGGGGAGAGATTCAGGAACAGTAAGCAAGCCAAGATCAAGGCCGCTAATTCCTTTGCTTTCTATATTATATAATAAGTCCTTTGCAATCTATATTTTGCGGCGATTAATGCAAAAATAGGGTCGAAAAGGCGTGAAAATCGTTTTCTCGACGACGTTTGTTTTCTAGACTTTACGGAGCGCCAAAACGGCAAGCTGCCTGTTTTCTATAGCTTAACAAATAGCCAGAAGAGGGGGAGGGGGTAGCGCTAGCACAAGCGTCGCAAGGACAGGTGATCTAGCATGGAAAAGAAAGAGCCTCAGGCGGGTGCCTGAGGCTTGTGGGATTGCCCCTTACTGATCTTGCTTGCCAGGGACAGCCGAGGGCCGGCTGTCCCCACGTGTTTTTTTCTTACGCGCCCAGCTTCTCGAAGAACAGGCAGAGCGATTCGATTCCGCGATGGAAGTTCGGAATGTGGAACTTCTCATTGGGGGCGTGCAGATTGTCGTCGGGCAGACCGAAGCCCATCATGACGCTGGGAATCTTCAGCACGTCCTGAAAATCGGTCACAATGGGAATCGAGCCGCCGGAGCGGATGAACACCGTATCTTTCTTGAACACATCGTGCATTGCTTCGGTGGAAGCCTTCACGAACTTGTTGTCGGTGCCGACCACGCAGGCCGGACCCTTACTCCAGACTTTGATTTTGGTTTCGATGCCTTTGGGCGTGAGCTTCTTCACGTAGTTGGTAAAGCGCTTCAGGATGTCGTCCGGATCCTGGTTGGGCACCAGGCGCATGGAAACTTTAGCCGCAGCCTTGGCCGGAATGACCGTCTTGGCGCCGGGAGCGGTAAAGCCGCCGGGCATGCCATGGACTTCGAGCGTAGGGCGCGCCCAGGTGCGATAGAGAACCGAGAACCCCGGCTCGCCGGTGAGGACCTTGGAGCCAACTTCGGTCTTGCGGTAGTGCTCCTGGTTGAAGGGAAGCTTCTTCCAGGCTTTCAGTTCAGCGTCGGTGGGTTTTTTCACTTTGGAGTAGAAGCCCGGGATCAGGATCTTGCCCTTGGAGTCTTTCAGCTTGCTGATGATCTCGATCAGCGCGAAGAATGGATTCGGGGCCGCGCCCCCATACACGCCGGAGTGCAAGTCGGTCTTGGCTCCGCAGGCTTCGATCTCGGTGTACACCAACCCGCGCAAGCCTACGCAGAGAGTTGGGAGATCGGGCGCAAACAGCTCGGTGTCGCACACCAGGGCAAAGTCGGCCTTCAGTTTCTGTTTTTGTTTGCGGACATATTCCGCGATGGATTCGCCGCCCACTTCTTCTTCGCCTTCAAGAATAAACTTCACATTCAGCGGCAGTCTGTTGTTGTGGCCTTGCATCAGGGCTTCGATGGCCTTGACCTCCATCCAGAGCTGGCCTTTGTCGTCGACGGCACCGCGCGCATAGATGTTGTTGTTGCGCTCGGTCGGCTCGAACGGCGGCGTATGCCATTCCTCCAGCGGGTCGGGCGGCTGCACATCGTAGTGGGCGTAGCAGAGCACGGTGGGCTTGCCGGGCGCGTGCAGCCAGTCGGCATAAATCAATGGATGGCCCGGAGTGGGGATCACTTCCACGTTTTCCATGCCGATCCGTCGCAGCTCTGCCGCCACAAAATCGGCGGCCTTCTGCACATCGTCCTTATGTTCGGGTGCGGTGCTGACGCTGGGAATACGGAGCAGATCTTTGAGTTCGTTTAAGAAGCGTTGCTGGTTTTGACGAGCGTAGTCAACTGCCGGGGAAGCCATTGGGTGAGCCTCTTTCTCGCGTGGGAACGCGAATTTCCGCGATCAAGTGATGTGTGAAACCAATCAGTATACCTGAGGCGGGCGGCCGCGGTGGTAGGGCCAGTCCAAAACGAAAACGAGAAATAGCCGGGCTTAAGCGTAGGCCAGACGCGAACGCCGCCCCAGGCAGGCAGAAGCGAGAAGCACGGCCGCCAGGAAAAGATACCGTACGGGACTGCTGGATGCTGCCGTCGTGCCGGCGAAGTCGATCCCCGCGGTGTGGTGCGCCGGCCCAACATACCACCAGACGGTATACACTGCCTCGAATAACTTGGGTGTTCCGCTCCACACGCCAAAGGCAAGGGCGAGCGAGGGAATGAACAGAACGCCGGTGAGCCATGCTGCCAGCCCGCGCCAATCGGCAGCGATCAGCAGGCGAAGCGCGACCCCTCCACCGGTGAGAGCCGCCAGCAGCGCTCCCGCACACCACGCCGCAGATAGTTGTCGCGTCAGTGCGTGGGCGGAGGCGAAGATGAGCGACTCGGTGTTGTTGCGCGCCTCTCGCGCTCCCATTTGCGACCACAATAGAATTGGCCAAATCCAGGCGGCGATCAGCACCCCTCCGCGAGATGCTTCGAGCGGAGATGCGAGACACGCAATCAGCAATCCAGCCGCCACCAGATACCACCACCAGGATCGCCCTTTGAGCATCAATCGAAGTTCGGCAGCCACCATGGCGGCGAAACGAAGCTTGGGAGTGTGGGACGGCAACGGCGATAGTGGCCGATAGTCTCGGGGATACGCGGCAGTGTGTTCCTGACCATCCTCTGTGACGACCGAACTCTTCTCTGGCAGGGCCTTCCCGGCGGAGTCAAAGCGGTCAAACAGAAGTGCACTTATGCCGGCAAGAAGCAGCGCAACCGCTACCCAGAGCAACCGTAGAAGAATAATCTCCCCAGTCCAGTGAACTCCTTCCCAGCGAAAGCGCGAAACGACGAAGCCGAAAGCTCCAAAGTCCAGCGAAAGGGAGAAGCTTCCCGTTTTCCACGAAAGATTGGCAGCGGTAAGCATGCTGTTCGCCAAGACGTAGATGCCGCTGGGATCGAGAACCCGCAAGTCCGTGGCCAGCGGCAGGGTCAAGCCCGCACTCCACACGAAGAAGTAGAGAACGTTTCCGAACCCGCCGCTCAACCATGAAATGGCCTCGAACAACACCGCTACGGCTGCGACGAGCGTCATCATCGGCAATGCCAGGAACAGGAACGGAGCCAGCAGCTTCCAAAGTTCCACATGCGGATCCTCCCCGCGCCAGAACTGCATGCCGATCCCCGAGATTGCCAAAACCACAACCATGGCTGCCAGCACAGCAAAATTGCTGATTGTCTTTCCCAGCACGTACTGGGCCTTGGTCATCGGAGTCGCTGCCAGAATGCGGCCTACGCGGCTGTCGCGGTCGCGTTGGACCGTGTTCTTCACGATGTAGAAGCCGGCCAGCGACAGGAAGCAGGTCGCGACCAGTGACATTAAGGCGCCAATCCATGCCGAGTTGTAAATGCCGCGGAGGTTGCCCATGCGCAACATGAGTTGGCCGGTGGCCGCGAGATATCCGAAGTAGACCGAAATCCCCAGGGTCAGCAGGAAACTGTAGCGGCGCACCCGTTCCAAAAAGTCGGCTTTCCCCAAGTGGTACAGCACACGCAGCGGATTCATGCCGCCGCTCCCGCACGGTGGTTGGAGAGGCAATACAGATATGCGTCCTCAAGATTGGGCAAGACTGGCGCGGCGCCAGCCGGCGCTTCGGGACCCAGCACCCGGGCATGCACGCCGTCACTGCGCCGGGTGGTGCTGCTAATCAGGTACTTCTGCTTGGCCGCGTTCAGTTGTGCGCTGGGAAGCACCCATTCCCACACTTTGCCCTCGACCTTCCGCAAGAGTTCCTCGGGCGATGCATGCACGACCAAGACCCCCTGAGAAATCAGGGCAATCTCCGTCGCGGTGGCTTCCACGTCGGAGACAATGTGGGTGGAAAGGATGACGATGCGCTCGCCGGCCAGATCGGAAAGCAGATTGCGAAAGCGTACCCGCTCCTCGGGATCAAGACCGGCCGTAGGTTCATCCACAATGAGCAACTGAGGATCATTCAACAAGGCCTGGGCAATGCCAACCCGCTGCTTCATGCCTCCGGAGTAGCTCCCCAGCGGGCGTTGACGCACGTCGGTCAAATTCACCAGGTCGAGGAGTTCGCCGATGCGCTTCTTCGCCGGGGCGCCATCCAGCCCCTTCACCGCTGCGAGATACTCGAGGAACTCTACGGCGTTGAGGTTGGGATACACGCCAAAATCCTGGGGAAGATAACCGAGAACGGACCTCAAGGCGTTGGGGTTTGCTGCCAGTTCTGTGCCGTTCCAGATAACGCGTCCCTCAGTCGGGCGGGTGATCGTGGCGAGAATGGTCATCAGGGTGGTTTTGCCAGCGCCGTTTGGACCCAGCAGTCCGAGCACGCCCGGCCCCAGTTCGAGACTGAACCCACGCAATGCCCAATGCGTGCGCCCGTAGCGCTTGCTTACACTGTCGATGACAAGCTTCAAGAGTGCCTCCGCAACACGTCGTACTACAGGACTAAACGCAAGACAGCCAACAGAAGTTCAGATGCACGGGGGGCCGAGGTCCGTTAATTTCGAAACCGCGCGGGCGAAAACGCCGATAAGTCGTAATCGAGTTTTGCGCCGGAAATGACCTGCGCCATCGCCTGAGCCGTTACCGGCGCGAGAAGAATTCCATCGCGGAAATGGCCGGTGGCGACGAAGTATCCCGGTGTCGAAGTCGCGCCCAGAATCGGCAGATTGTCAGGGGTTCCGGGCCGCAGCCCGGCCCACGCTTCCAGCATTCGAGCCTGGCGGAGGGCGGGCAACAGATGCAGTGCAGCCTGCTGCATGCGCTGGATGGTGTCGGGTACCGTCCGCTTGTCGTATCCGGCTTCTTCGCCGGTGGCGCCGATCAGGATGCGTCCGTCGCTGCGCGGCACCAAATACACTTCGGGCGAGCGAACCTCGTGTTGCAGGGCGTGTGGTGTGCCCACGACCGAGAGCATTTGACCCTTGACCGGCCGAGTAGGGAAATGATGGGGAGGGAACTGGCCCGCCCACGCTCCGGCGCAGTTCACGACGGAAGAACTGGAGTAGCTGGTCTTGTCGGAGGTCACACCGCAGGCGCGGCCATTCGTCACGGACACGGCCGTCACCGAAGTTCCGGAAGAAACGTCTACGCCCCGGTGTTTCGCCGCCTTCAAGGCAGCCGACGCCAGTGCCCGCGGATCGACGCTGCGCTCTTTCAGATAAGCAGCCGCATACCTTACTTCGCTCAGTCCGGGTTCCAGTTGCTGGAGACGCTGGGGGCTGAGTTTCTCCGCTACGAATAACTGGCCGGACGGGTGGTCGTGCCGCTCCAACAATTGAAAGAGGATGGTGCCTTGGTCCCGCAGATCGATGTGAACTCCGGACTCGTCCTGCAATTCCAGCACGAACTCCGGATACAGGGCTGCACTGGCCGCGGCCAGTTCGCCAAGGGGCGCCGGAGTTTCTGAACCGCAATTGGCCAGCATTCCGGCCGCCGCGTGGGAAGCTTCGTGTCCCGGCTGCCCTCGCTCAATCACCAGAACCGTCAGACCGCGCTTGCGCAATGCAATGGCCAGCGATAACCCGATAATGCCGCCGCCCGCAATAATTACGTCCCAGGTCACGCCATGAATTGTAGAGGAACGGCGTCTCCATGTGCTTCCGGGAACCGCCGGAGGAAGCCGTGCGGCTCGACTGGCGCAGAGTCAAGCTCAATGATGATGCGGAAACTGCCAAGAATCCGTGCTACCATTCGCCGTGTCGTTATAGGAGTAGTTTTGGAAAGGTGCCTATGTTGCTCAAAAAATTCGCTCTTAAAAAATTCGCTCTTAAAGATATTGCGCACAAGTTCTCCCACCGCAGGACGCCGATTCTGGCTGCGCTGTTCATTTTGTCCATTTTTCTTCCGGTAATCCTGGGGGCGGCCCGGCAATCCGCCACTGTGGATAACACTGAAATTGCCGCATCGCCGATCAGTTGGTCTTCGATCGGTCCCCGCGATGCGGGAGGCTACGGCGGCAAGATCAACGCTTTTGCCTATGTAAAGAGCAATTCTCAGGTCATGTATATCGGCGCCGGATGGGGCAACACGCCGCGCGAGTCGCCATCGCAATCGGGAGTCTACCGCACCACAGATGGCGGAGCACACTGGACGGCGGCAAACCAGGGGCTCACCAATCCGGATGGAACGATCTCATCGGTCATCAACAGCTTATGGCTGGACCAGGCGAATCCATCGGTGGTGCTGGCGTCCACCGAATTTGGAGGGACGTTCCAGTCCACCGACGGCGGGACAACCTGGAACAACGTGGACCGTGCGGAAGCAACGCGGTTCTCGCAAGCCGGTACGGTTTTGTATCTGGCCAGCCGAAAGGGAGTGTTGCAATCCACGGATGACGGCGGCACGTGGGCAGTTTCGCTGGCTTTGAAGGAAGGCGCGACGACCGTGGTAACGGCGGCCGGAGCCACGTTTGCGGGATCGACCAGCGGAGATGTCTATCAGTTGTCCGGGTCCTCGTGGACGAAGCTGGGACACCCGGGAACGGGCGCGATTCACGATCTTGCCGTGGATCCGTTTAACACGCAGGTGGTCTATGCCAGCGTGGATGACAAGGCCGCCTGGAACCAGGACCTTTATGGTTCGATCGACGGCGGGAACACGTGGACCGCGGTCAACTGCAACTGCTCGATCGGCGCGCAGGCGATTGCGTTCAGCAATGTGACCAAAGACCGGCTGTTCCTGGGCGATGACGGAAGCGGGTCGGTCCTTTACCTTAAGGCCGACGGAAATTCCAACCCAACGATCTCTCGAGGCGCTTACGGAACGGTTGATGTGAGATACATCGTGCCGGTGCCGGGAAAAAAGAAGTCCGACGACGCCTGCTACATTCTGGAGGACCAAGGGGTGTACCTTGCCCCGACTTGCAGTTCGGGAGGCGTGACCGAACTGAGCACGGGCGTGGACGTCACCCTGGTGTACGATGTCGCGGTGTCGCCAGACGGCAAGAACGTGGAGGCGCCGCTGCAAGACAACAGTTCAACTTCCAGCCAGAACGGGGGTACGTCGTGGCCAGTGAGCGGCCCTGCCGGCGAGGGGGGAGAGGCCAGGTATCACCCGGACAATTCCGGGTACTGCTACATCGCTCATCCTGACGAGGCGCTGTATGTCTCGAAAGACGGCTGCGCAACATTCTCATCTGCGAGCATCCTCCCCGAATCACTCACCTTCGACCCTGCCAACGCGAAAACGCTGTATGTAGTAGACATCGGCGCGAACCAGGTTTCGAAGAGCGTGGACAAGGGGCTCACATGGAAAGCTGCCGGGTGGAAGTTCACGAACCCTTACCAGGTGGCGATGGCGCCGAGCGATGACAAAAGCATCGTGGTGGCGACCGGAACGTCCACTGGCCCCTCGAAGCTGTTCTACAGCCATGATGGGGGGAAAACCTGGAAGCGATCCAGCGGATTGCCAAAAACGCAAGTGGTGTCGCCTGAGCAAATCTACTTTCCCACGCACCGCTTTTACGCTGCCTTCGATTCGCAGGATGCCGGGACGGTGCTGTTGGCCGATCACGATCCGAAGACCGACAACGTGCTGCTGTACCGCAGCAGCGATGGCGGGCAGAGCTTCACCCGTGTACACACGTTCGTGCAGCCAACGCCGCAGCGGCACTGGCCGAACCTGCTGCTTCCGAAGGAAGAGAAAAATCCGAGCAAGGACTCTTTCTACTACGCCACCCGGTTTTACGGAAATCGCGTGGTGTTCAACCCCAAACCGCAGAGCGGCGACCCGGCAGTGGTGGTGACCACGCGCTTTGGGGCGTTCCTGTCGAGCGATCTGGGAACAACGTGGGCGCGGATCGATAAAACCTCGATCTCACACCACTTCATTGGTGCAGCCTGGGATGGTCAGGGCTACCTGTATCTCTCGACGTTTGGGCAGGGCATCATCAAGAGCACGAATCCGGTGCAGCCTTAGTGTGAACGGCGGGCCCTGGTTGCCGGGGCCCGTCTTCCGAACCCTGCACGGGCGGGGACGCCCACGCCTCCATCGACGACTTGGTGAGAGTTTCCTCAAGAATCGTGGCCGGGGCCGCCGGGCGCCCCGCACTCTTTCCACAGCTTTTCCCAATTCCATATCCTTGACGTCATCTTAGACGGCAGCGGGAACCCGAGCTGATGCGTCAGCATGCACACCTGCCCGCGATGGTGGGCCTCATGAGAAAGCATGTAGCACAGCATTTCGGGGCCAACCGGCCAAGGCTGACCCCAGCCGTCTCTGCGAAACTTTTCGACGCGCCCTCCGGGACCGCCAAGCGCTTCGGCGAGCATCTCCGCGCAGCGAGCGGCACTCTCGGCCAATCCCGCGCGGGCCTGCCGCGGCGTGCAGTGTGTGCGGTTGAGCTGTCTTGGAGTCTTCAGGTGCGGAGCTGTAAGCCTGACCCACTTGCAGCGGACATTGTGCATGTGGGTAAAGATGGCGGCAATGGTACGGACCTTGCCAGGCGGTTTGGCATTCCAGGCGGCAGGGTCAAGATGTTGGATAAGAATCTGGTTCATGCGGTCATTGGCGGCAAAAATCTGAACTGCGGCATGATCGAGTTGAGTGTGAACTTTGAGTGGACGCGTCACGGCTCCCGACTCCTCGACCTAATCATACGTCCCCGTGGTCGGCTGCCCGGAAGCAACTTACCGACGCTTCAAGAACCCTGCGACTTGCGGCGGACGTTGAACTTGAGGCGATTTGCGAGCGTGAGCGAAGGGGGAGCCCGCAGCCGAAATCCTGAGCGTTCTTGGCGGAGGATCTGACAGGTAACTGGCGGACCCGGAGAGACTTGAACTCCCAACCTCTGCGTTCGAAGCGCATTGCTCTATCCAGTTGAGCTACGGGTCCGCGCTCTGGATAAGCCCAGCCTAGCAGCTTTGAAGCGTTCCGAGAATCCCAGGATATGCAAAATCAGGCCACAATCTCCCGAAAATCAGGGGGGCAGGCCAGGTTTCGGGAGCAATCCGGGCCCGGAACCGGGGTTCGAATACCATCCCGCGAAGGCCGACCACTCCCGCGCCTGGCGTGAGGTCATAGGTTTTGCACTAGGGCCGAACTTCCTTATTGACAGCTATGCAACTATGAAGCATAGTAGGTGCGGCTTACTTGGGGCCTTTCTCCCAAGGCCGCATTCCTA
Source organism: uncultured Acidobacteriota bacterium (assembly GCA_963715675.1). GTDB lineage: Bacteria > Acidobacteriota > Terriglobia > Terriglobales > Acidobacteriaceae > DASVWZ01. The sequence continues at coordinate 2,585,590 of OY970265.1, read as the reverse complement.
GGCTGTTTAGATTGGCACGGGCCGTTCGACCAAAAGCAAGTTCGCGGGCGGAGCCAGCAAATCCAAGCTGAAGGGCATAGATATTCGAACGCAGCGTCCCGGGTAGCCGGTGGCGTTTCACTTATTTCCCAGGAGGACGGTATGAAGATGACACGTGCAGCGAGCTTCTCTAGCTTGCTGTTAGGAGCATGGCTATTACTACTGATTGTCCCGGCGTTTGCCGGCCAAAAGCGCGAACCGTTTGTGATTAATGCTGACAAGTTCATGGTTTCGGAGCCGCTCAGCGAACTGGTCAAGAAAAGTCCGCCCCCGCAATTTCACGGTTGGATTGTGCGCAAAGAGCACGAAACTCCAAACCACATGACCAAAATTTATGACCTGCCGGATCCGGTCATTCAGGACAGCTTTGAAAACCCGGCGACGTTGGGTGTGACCATCGGTCTCAATTTTGACGGTGTGGACGGGCAAGCGGCCGGAGGCGTGATTCCGCCGGACACCAACGGAGCCGTCGGCGACAAGCAATACTTTATGATGACCAACTTCGCCTTCCAGATTTACGACAAAACGACGGGGAAGAGCGAGTTGGGACCCGCGTACATTCACACCCTCTGGGGCAACTTTGGCGGGCAGTGCGGAACGCAAGATGGCGGCGACCCGGTTGTGCTGTACGACCACCTGGCCAACCGCTGGCTGATCGAACAGCTGGAGTATTTCTCCAGCTACCAAATCTGCATTGCGGTGTCGCAAACCGACGATGCGACCGGCAAGTGGAACCTGTATGCGTATACATTTTCCAGTGGCCTGACCGACTACCCGAAACTCGGGGTTTGGCCGGATGCCTATTACCTTGCCTTTAACTTCTTCGGCCCGGGCGACGGCGAGCCCTGCGCCTGGAATCGCGCCGCCATGCTGGCGGGGAAGAAGAACCCGGCTCTGATTTGTTTCAATCCCAACTCTTCGGATATGGGCTTCCTGCCTTCCGACCTTGACGGCGCTACCGCGCCCCCCACGGGAGAGCCCAACCACTACATTGAGCTGGGCAATTCCAACACCACGCTCAAGGAGTATGAGTTCCACGTGGACTTTGTGCACCCCAAGAAATCCACCTTCAAGGGACCGAACACCATTACCGTGCCGGCGTACTCGGAACTCTGTGGCGGCGGCGGTGGGGCCTGCGTTCCCGAGCCTCCGGGCGGAGGATTGCTGGACGCGCTGGGCGACCGCATGATGTTCCGCAATGCGTATCGCAACTTCGGGGACCACGAGGCGCTGGTGTTCTCTCATTCCGTAGCCCCGGGCAAAGGCTCCAAAGCCACCGCGGCCGAGCGCTGGTACGAACTGCGCTCAACGGGAAGCGGTTTCTCGGTCTACCAGGCTGGAACCCTCCAGAACAAGACCGACAACTACTGGATGGGCAGCATCGCCATGGATAAAGCCGGCGACATTGCGTTGGGCTTCAGTGTTGACAACAGCACGAAACTGGATCCCAGCATCTGGATTACCGGCCGCATATCCACCGATCCTCTGAACAAGATGGAAAGCACCAAGGTGATTCACAAGGGGACCGCATACCAGGGGAGCGTCAATCGTTGGGGTGACTACAGCAACATGAGCATCGATCCCGTCGACGATTGCACGTTCTGGTACACACAAGAATACAGCGACGGCGGATACAACTGGCAATCTCATGCTGTGTCCTTCAAGTTCAACGGCTGCCAGTAAGGAAAGAACGTAGGGTGGCTTATCTGTAAAGAATGATCGCGGCGCGCCGGCCAAAAACTGGCGCGCCGTCTTTGCATATCACACGTTCTCCACCTCCACTGTCGAAGCTTGACGACGGGGCGAGTGGAGATACTGATACAATTCGTCACGGCCTGACATCGTCCTGAAGCAGGCTGCGGGCACCTCTCCCGAGGAGAATCCATGAAGAATCTGCGCGGAAACGGCGTGTATCCCATTTTAATGGCTGGCTTGATGTTGACGGTGGCCCCGACGGTGGCTGCGGGGGCGGCCAACAGCCCGAGGGTTGTCCACGAATTGAAACACGATGTCTCACTGCCCCTGCGCGAAATGGCGCGCACGGCCTTGCCGGGAAAACGGGTGCTCTATGAAAAACCCGAGGGCAGGGCGCCGCGAGGTTATTTCCGTCAGGCTCCAGGAAGCGATACGGTGGTGCAGAGCGAATACCTGCCGGCGGTTTCCACGACCCAGCTTTTGAGTTTCGATGCCATCACCGGCAGCCAAGGGCAAGCCATTCCGCCGGACACCAACGGGTCGGTGGGAAGCACGCAGTTTGTGGAGATCACGAACGTGGTCTTTGAGGTTTTCGACAAGACGACCGGCCAGGTTGTGCTGGCTCCAACCCTTATCAATGCGATCTGGAAAGGATTTGGCGGCTTGTGCGAGAGCACCAACGGCGGAGATCCGGTAGTTCTGTGGGACAAGCTGGCGCAGCGCTGGTTCGTGTCGCAACTGGCATACAACGACACCGAGGCGGCCCTCTGCCTGGCGGTATCCGCGACTTCCGACGCCACCGGCAGCTATCACCGGTATGCATTCAGCACGGGCACCAACTTCCCCGACTATCCCAAGTATTCGGTCTGGCCGGATGCGTACTATGGGACGCACAACCTGTATGGGACACGCTCTTTTCTTGGAGCAGAACCGTGCGCCTTCAACCGGGCCGCGATGGTGAGCGGGAAGAAAGCCACGGCCATTTGCATTAAGCCCGATCCCTCCAACTTCGGCTTCCTTCCCTCGGACCTGGACGGCGGCACGCCGCCTCCCAGCGGAGCCCCCAATCATTATCTGGAGATCGGCAACCTGACCAACGAGTTGAAGGAATTTGAGTTCCACGTCGACTTTGCCCATCCGAAGAAATCCACTTTCAAGGGCCCGCATGTGATCCCGGTGCCCACTTTTGTGCTGCTGTGCAACGATGGGGGAAACTTCGCCTGCGTGCCGCAACCGAACCCGGGAGAAAGGGTGGACTCGTTGTCCGGACTGTTGATGTTCCGCCTCGCCTACCGGAACTTCGGCGACCATGAAGCGATGGTGGTGGCGCATGCGGTGGCGCCGGGGACGGGGTCGAAGGCGACGGTGGCAAGCCGCTGGTATGAATTGCGTTCCCCGTCGGGAGGACAGTTTTCCCTGTACCAATCGGGCACTTTCCAGAGCAAGACCGACAACCTGTGGATGGCCAGCATCGCCATGGACAAGCAGGGCAACATCGCCATGGGCATGAGCACCGACTCCAACTCCAGCCTGGATACCAGCGTGTGGTACACGGGGCGGGTGCCCACCGATCCGCTGGGCAAAATGGAGACGCCCACGGTGGTGGTGAAAGGCAGCGCGGTGCAGGTGAATGGCGGCAATCGCTGGGGAGATTACAGCAGCATGAGCATTGATCCGAGCGACGACTGCACCTTCTGGTATGCCCAGGAGTACTACAACAAGAAGAACGGCGGGGTCCGGAGCAACGATTGGACCAGCCATCTGGTGTCGTTCAAATTCAGTGGCTGCCAGTAGGAGAAAAGCAGGGCAGTTTGCCGACGGTTGCAGCGAAGCTCCCGTCTACCTCGCGTAAGGGGCGGCGGGAGATGGTGCGCCCTGAGAGATTCGAACTCCCGACCTTCTGGTTCGTAGCCAGACGCTCTATCCAACTGAGCTAAGGGCGCATCGGTCAATCACTTAGCGGCTTGACGGTTGCCGCAGGCCTCCCGCCGCGGCTTGGTACTCCGACCAATCGCGGCACAAACCGCAACCCATCAAGACGTTCCATCAATGGTAGCGAAGTCATCTACCTGCGTCAAACGCGGCGCTGGGGCAGTTGGTTGCAAGGCTAGTTAGGTCTCAGCCTTGGGCTGAGCGCCGAGGCGTAACGTCTGCCGGATGACCTTCAGGAATGCACGCACGCCCGGAGAGAGAGCCTGGTCGCGGTAGGCTACGAGCAACTCGGTGCGGGCGCGGACGTCGGTGAGGCGGCGGAAGACAACGTCCTTGCGGGAAATGCTGCTGACGCCAGCAGGCACGATGGAAAGCCCGATGCCGGCCGCCACCAGGCTCAGGGCAGTCTGAATCTCCACCGTACGCTGCACGATGATGGGCTGAAAGCCGGCCTGCTGGCACAGGCCCACGATGAATTGCGTCCAACTGGGCCGCGGATTATCCGGGTAAAGAACGAAAGGTTCTCCGGCCAGGGCAGCCAGGCGAAGAGCAGGGAGTTGAGCCAGGCGGTGAGCGCTGGGCAAGGCGACCATCAGGGCCTCGCGGGAGATGGGCCGAAAGACCAAGCCTTCGCTCTTCGGGGGGAGGCGGAGGAGACCCACATCAATGCGTTTTTCGGTCAGGGCCTCCAATTGCATGTGGACGGTCATTTCGGACAAGGTCAGTTCTACCCGGGGTGCGATCTTGCGAAAAGCGCGCAATATGGCCGGCAGGGCCTGATAGGTGGCGGAGCCAACAAAACCCAGGCTGAGCGAGCCACTGACTCCGCTGCCGCCAGCGGAGCGGGCAGCCAGGACAGCGTCTTCGACGCGGGCGAGGAGGAGGCGGCATCGCTCCAGAAATACCTGTCCCGCCGGGGTCAATTGAACGCGGCGGCGGTTGCGCAGCAGCAACTGGAGATGAAGTTCCTCTTCCAGAGCCTGGATCTGGCGGCTGAGCGCGGGTTGGGCGACGCGGAGCCGGGCTGAGGCGTGGCCGAAATGCAGTTCCTCGGCAACCGCCACGAAATAACGCAACTGGCGCAGTTCCATGGCTTATCATTGTAATGCCAGGCGGTTATCAGCAGGGGAGCTGTTATGTATTGGAGGCATCAGTTCCCCCTGCAGCGAGTTCGCGAAGTTTTATTTCGACTTCCTGGGCCGCACCTGAATCTAAAATCGCCAAGAGAGCAACTCCGCATGCCAGCCGTGGGCGCACAGCGGAGATTTGGCAAGGAATCGATCCATGTGGATTGTAGCGTTAGCGCTCCGCCGGCCTTATACGTTCATCGTGATGGCGCTGCTGTTGCTAATTCTCAGCCCCATCGCCATTCTTCGTACTCCGACCGACATCTTTCCCAACATCAACATTCCTGTGATCAGCATTGTGTGGGGCTACCAGGGACTGGCCCCGCAGGAGATGGCGAACCGCATTACCACCATCAGCGAACGAGGACTCACCACGCTGGTGGACAACATCGATCACATTGAATCGCAATCGCTCAGCGGAATTGCGGTGATCAAGGTGTTTTTCCGGCCGGAGGCGAATATTCAAACCGCGCTGGCGCAGACGACGGCGATTTGCCAGACCTCGCTGCGGCAATTGCCGCCGGGGGCGACTCCGCCGCTGATCATCCAGTATTCCGCCTCCAGCGTGCCCATTGTGCAAATCGGACTGAGCAGCAAGACTTTGCCCGAGCAGTCGCTGTTCGATCTGGGGGTGAATTTCATCCGTACCCAACTGGTGACCGTGCAGGGCACGGCAATTCCGTGGCCGTATGGCGGCAAGCAGAGGCAGATTCAAGTTGATATCGACACCATGGCGCTGCAGGCAAAGCACCTGACGCCGGTCGACGTGGTGAACGCAATCAGCGCGCAGAACCTCATCCTGCCTTCCGGAACCGCCAAACTGGGGCCGCTGGAATACCAGGTCGAACTGAACGCAGCTCCAAAGACGATCTCCGAACTGAATGACTTGCCGGTAAGAACCGTGAATGGGGCCACGATCTACATGCGCGACGTGGCCCACGTGCGGGACGGATTCTCGCCGCAAACCAACATCGTTCGCCAGGATGGGGTGCGTGGGGCATTGCTGAGCGTTTTGAAAAATGGTGGTGCGTCGACTCTCGACATCGTCAAGAACATTCGCGGTTTGATGCCGCAGATCCAGGCGACGCTGCCGCCGGGACTGGATGTGCGGCTGTTGTTTGATCAGTCGTTGTTCGTGCGAGCGGCCATTCAGGGTGTGTTGCGGGAAGCGCTGACCGCGGCCTGCCTTACCGCGGGGATGATTCTGCTGTTTCTGGGGAATTGGCGAGGTACGTTGATTATCGCGATCTCGATTCCGTTATCGATTTTGACTTCGGTGATCGTGCTGAGCGCGCTCGGCGAGACTTTCAACATCATGACCCTGGGAGGGCTGGCGCTGGCGGTCGGCATCCTGGTGGACGACGCCACGGTCGAGATCGAGAACATCGAGCGCAATCTGGGCATGCAGAAAGAGCTGAAGCACGCGATTCTGGACGGTGCGCAGCAGATTGCGGTGCCGGCATTTGTTTCGACTTTGTCCATCTGCATTGTGTTTGTGCCGATGTTTTTCCTGACCGGCGTGGCGCGTTACCTGTTTGTTCCCATGGCTGAAGCGGTGGTGTTCGCCATGCTGGCCTCGTATCTGCTTTCAAGAACTCTGATTCCCACCCTGGTCATGTACCTGTTCCGCGGGCACGAACTGGATACGCACCAGCCACCCAGGACGTTTCTCGGACGCTTTCAGAAAGGCTTCGAACGGCGGTTTGAGCAGCTACGCCAGTCCTACCGCCGCACGCTGGAAGCGCTCATGCTGCACCAGCGCGCATTCGTGACCGCGTTTCTGCTTTTCTGTGTCGCGTCCAGCGGACTGACCTTCTTCCTGGGGCGGGATTTCTTTCCCAGTGTCGATGCCGGACAAATGAGGCTGCATCTCCGCGCCCGGGCGGGTTTGCGGATTGAAGAGACAGCCCGCCTGGTGGACGAAGTCGAGCAGGAGATCCGCCGCGAAGTCCCCCGGCGGGAGATCACCACGATCCTCGACAACATTGGTTTGCCCTACAGCGGAATCAACACCTCCTACAGTAACTCGGGAACGATTGGCACGTCCGACGCGGAGATTCTGGTCAACCTGAGCCAAGAGCGTTCTTCCACGGCGGGATACATCAGCCGGTTGAGAGAAGTGCTGCCGCGGCGATTTCCCGGGGTGGAGTTCTACTTTCAACCCGCGGACATCGTGACCCAGATTCTCAACTTCGGTTTGCCGGCGCCGGTGGATATTCAGCTGATCGGGCCGAGTTATTCGCAAAATTACCTGATCGCCCAGCAAATTGCGAACCGGTTGCGGCATGTGCCGGGAGCGGTGGACGTGCATGTGCAGCAGTTGATGAATGATCCCACGCTTCATCTGGATGTTGACCGGGTACGGGCCCAGCAGGTCGGGTTGAGCGAACGGGATGTGGCCAACAACCTGCTCATCTCGTTGAGTTCGAGTTCACAGACTTCTCCGACCTTCTTTCTTGATCCCAAGAACGGAGTCAGCTACAACCTGGCGGTCATGACGCCGCAGTATCGGGTGGATTCCCTGCAAGCTCTGATGAACACGCCGATCGACAGCCCGAATGCGACCACACCGCAGGTGTTGGCCAACCTGGCGACGGTGACCCCGTTGATGAGTCCGGCAGTGGTCACGCACTTCAATGTCCTGCCGGTGGTGGATGTGTACGCCAGCGTGGACGGGCGCGACCTTGGCGGAGTGGCCGACGACGCGCGGAAGGTGCTGGCTCCCTTCTACGGTAAATTGCCACGGGGGACCCAATTGATTGTGCGCGGGCAGGTCCAGACGATGACTTCGTCGTTCTCCGGTTTGTCCATCGGCCTGGTAATGTCGATTGTGCTGGTCTACCTGCTGATTGTGGTGAACTTCCAGTCCTGGCTTGATCCCTTCATCATCATCACCGCGCTTCCGGGAGCTTTGGCCGGGATTGTCTGGATGCTCTTCTTGACCCATACGACGCTCAGCGTGCCGGCATTGACGGGAGCGGTGATGTGTATGGGAGTAGCCACGGCAAACAGCATCCTGATGATTTCGTTCGCCCGGGAACGCATGCAGGAAGGGATGGATCCGGTGCGGGCCTCGATTGAGGCTGGTTACACGCGCATGCGCCCGGTGATTATGACGGCTTTGGCGATGGTGATTGGCATGCTGCCGATGGCCTTGGGGTTCGGCGAAGGCGGGGAGCAGAATGCGCCTCTGGGACGAGCGGTCATTGGCGGCTTGGCGCTAGCGACCGTCGCGACATTACTTCTTGTGCCGGTCGTGTTCAGTATGATTCATGCGTGGCGGGCGGAACGCGCGTTGTCGCCATCGGCAACCGGCTTGTAAGGAAGGTCACAACGTGGAACTTTTTGAGGTTTTCATATATGGATGATGCGATCAAAACCGAGGCAGCGGAGGGGGCGGCAGGCACTGCCTCTCGCAACAAGCATCGGGGATATTTTGTTCTCGTGGCGCTGGCGGTTTTGTTTGTTGCCGGAGCTGTCATAGGTCTGAGCCTGCGGTTCAGCGAGCGCCGCGCTTTGGCGAAGGAGACAGAAATTCTGGCGGTTCCGACGGTCGCCGTGATCCATCCCAAGGTCGAGCCGCCCCAGCAGGAATTGAGGCTGCCTTCGACGTTGCAGGCCTACACCGAATCTCCCATCTACGCACGCACCAACGGGTACCTGGCGAAGTGGTACAAAGACATCGGCAGCCGGGTGGGGAAGGGTGAATTGTTGGCCGAGATCGACACGCCCGAGATCGACCAGGAGCTCATGCAGGCGCGCGCGACCCGGGATCAGGCGGCCGCTCAGCTGGAGATTGCGCAGACTTCGGCCCAGCGCTGGGTGGCGCTGCAAAAAATGGACGCGGTGACGCAACAGGAAACCGATGAACGATCGAGCGCGCTGACTCAGGCCCAGGCAAACCTTGCGGCGTCCACCGCGAATGTGCGCCGCCTGGAACAACTCGAATCGTTCAAGCATGTCTACGCCCCGTTCGCCGGCGTGATTACCAAGCGCAATATTGATATCGGCGCACTGATCAATGCCGGCAACACCGGCATGAACCAGGAGTTGTTCGACATGGCACGAATTGATCCAATCCGTGTCTACGTCAATGTACCGGAGATCTACGCTCCGTCGATTCGTCCGGGAGTGCGCGCGGGCATCGAACTGCCGTCCCTCGTCGGCCAGCGGTTTGAAGGAGACGTGGTGCGCACCGCCGACGCGATCGACCCGGGCACGAGAACCCTGCTCACGGAAATCGATGTGCCCAATCCGAAAGGTGTACTGCTGCCCGGATCCTATGCCCAGGTGCACTTTGAACTGAAGATCGATGTGCCGCGCCTTTCGCTTCCGGTCAACGCGCTGTTATTTCGATCGGAAGGAATGCGCGCCGCAGTTGTGGGCGACGATGGGAAGGTTCGCCTGACCCCAGTCGTCATTGGGCGGGACTACGGACTTGAGGTGGAAATCCTGGGTGGATTGCGGGCTACGGATTCCATTGTGTTGAATCCCAGCGATTCACTGGAAGATGGACAACCGGTGCAGGTTGCCAAGCAGGGAGGAAACTGATGAACGCGGGTCGTGTGGCGTGCACTCTGCTGATCGCGACGGTTGCCGCATACGGGGTCGGACCGAAGTATAAGAAGCCGGATGTGATTGTTCCACAAGACTGGCAAGCGCCTCCGCCGTGGCATCAGGCCAGCCCGAAAGACTCCATTCCAAAGGGCGACTGGTGGGCGCTGTTCAACGATCCCGAACTAAACGGATACGAACAACAGGCTCTGGTAAACAATCAAACACTCAAGGCCGCGGTCGCGCGTTTGACGGAAGCGCGTTCGTTCGCCCGGGTTCAGTCCGCAGCGCTATACCCGCAACTGAATGGCGGGTTCGCAGCCTCCCGCCAGCGCGAGTCGGGCAATCGTCCATTGCTGGGCGCTACGTCCTCGACAGTTACTCCGGATACTGAAAGTACTTTCCAGATTCCCTTCGTCCTGAACTATGAAGTGGATTTATTTGGCAGCGTACGACGCAGCGTGGAAGCGGCAAACGCTTCGTACCAGGCGTCAGCCGCGGATTTGGAGAATGTCCGATTGATGCTGACTTCGGATCTGGCGGCGGACTTCTTTCAATTGCGCGAACTGGACGCTGAGATGGCGGACGTACAATCCGCCATCGACTTCGAACAGGCGGGGCTCAAGCTGGTCGAAAACCGCCACAACGGCGGAGCAGCTTCCGGTCTCGACGTGGCCCAGCAACAGACGGTGCTGGATTCGACCATCACGCAGCTTGCCCTGCTGCAACAGCAGCGATCCCAGTTTGAGCATGCGATCGCCGCACTCCAAGGTTTGCCGGCATCGACTTTCAAAGCCCCGGTGCGCGCGCTGACTGCGGAACCCCCACCGATTCCTCTTTCGCTGCCGGCGGAGTTGCTGCAGCGCCGGCCAGACATTGCCACGGCCGAACGCGACGTGGCGGCTGCCAACGCGCAGATCGGAGTGGCCAAAGCCGCATTCTTTCCCAGTATTATGCTGGGCGGATCGGGTGGTGCGGAAAGCCGCGATATCACCAGCTTGCTGAACGCGCCAAGCATGTTCTGGTCGATCGGATTATCTGTTCTGGAGCCGATCCTCAACGGCGGCCGCAATCGCGCGACGCTTGAGAATGCAAGGGCGGTCTACGATGAGGACGTTGCGAACTACCGGGAATCCGCGCTGGTCGCGTTTCAGCAGGTTGAAGATGCCCTGAGCGGTCTGAATGCGCTCGCGTCCGCCGGCACCTCGCAGCAGAAGGCGGTGGAAGATGCCGGCCGGTCGCTGAGTCTCGCGAACGCACGCTACACGGGGGGCTTGGTCACCTACCTGGATGTGATCACGGCCCAGGAGCAGGTACTTACGAACGAGCGGCTTGCCGAGCAGATTCTGGGGCAGCGAATGGTGACCTCGGTTCTATTGGTCAAGGCACTGGGCGGCGGCTGGGATGAGAGCAGCATTGCGGCAGTCGGCGTAAAACCCAGCGTGAAGCAGGCTTTCCAGCAATAGGCGGTCAGCCTCGATACTACGGTCAGGTTCCCGCAGATTTCGGGTCGGGAACAGGAACCGACGTTCCCGATAAGGTTGCCCAGCCGCGCCGGGAAAGATCCCAGAAGATCAGGTAGCCCGCCACAGCAGCGCTGAGCAACAACAGAATGCCCCACGCCCACTGCTGAAACACCAGCTTGCCGATTCCGAACAAACATCCATAAACCAGAATCACGCCCATGACCCAATCGAACGCGTTGCTGGCTATATCCCGGACTTCAGGCAACTCTGGCGCTAGCGTCGCGATCGGCTTCCAGCCGTGCACCGTAGGCAATACCCTGCGATAGAATGCCAGCAAAGTCTGGTCGGATTCTGGGTTTGTGACAAACGTAGCGATCAGCCAGACAACAGTCGTGATTCCGCCCGTGATGAGAGCGCTCTTGGCATAGACCACCGAGCTGTTTCCCGCGAACTGCACTCGGTGCAGAGCGAAAGTGACGATCGCCGCGGCCATCATGGCGGAAATTTCGCTCCAGGCATTGATCCGCCACCAGTACCAGCGCAGGATGTAGACGGCGCCCGTGCCAAAGCCAATGTTCAGCACCAGTTCCCAGCCTTGCTTGATGGAAGTCAATTGCATGGCGGCGTATCCGCTTACCAGCACCAGCAGCACGGTGAAAAGCTTGCTCATCAGCACGTAGTGCTTCTCGGTGGAGTTCCGCACGAGAAATCGTTTGTAAAGGTCGTTGACCAGATATGAGCATCCCCAGTTGAGCTGGGTTCCAACGGTCGACATGAAAGCCGCGAGAAATGCCGCGACCATCAGACCACGCAACGCCGGAGGCAGATAGTCGCGCAGCACCATCACGTAGCCCTGCTCGGGATTCTGAGCAAACGCAGCGCTGGGATGGAGTCCGCCGTTCGGCGAGTAAACCGCAACGGCCACCAGGCCAGTGACGATCCATGGCCAAGGCCGCAGCGCGTAATGGGCGATGTTGAACCAAAGCGTCGCACCGAGCGAGTTCTTCTCGTCTTTCGCGCTGAACATGCGCTGCGCGACATAGCCTCCGCCGCCGGGCTCGGCGCCAGGATACCACGCCAGCCACCATTGCATGCACAGATAGACGAAGAACGTGAGCAGGGGCAGTGTCCAGAGGGCATCGCTGGTCCAGCCGAGATGAAAGTCCGGCAAGAAGGCGACCGGGTCCGAGGTCGCACCGCCGGTCTGGCGAACGCTGTTTTCGACTACACGGAGCTGAACCTGCAACGCCTGCATGCCGCCAATCTTGGCGACCGCCACCCAGGCCAACACAATAATCATCGTCATCTTCAGGATGAACTGGAACAGGTCAGTGACCAGAACTCCCCACAGTCCTCCGATGAATGTGTACAGCCCGGTGAATGGAATGATGAGGAAGATGCAAATCAGCAGGGAAGTGGTGTGAGGATTCCCCAGAGTGTGCTGAAAGGTGTGGCCAGCGACGGTGAACTGCAACACGCGTCCCTCGGCAATCATGTCCCCAAGCAGCACAGTGATGATGTTGATCATCGCCTGGGTTACCCAGGCCAGTATGAAGCAGTTCATGAACAGGCCGAGATAGACAGCTTTAAATCCGCGAAGAAATGCGGCCGGCTTTCCTCCATAGCGGATTTCGACGAATTGCACGTCCGTCAGTATTTCTGCGCGCCGCCAGTAGCGCGCGAAAAAGAACACGGTCAGCATGCCGCCGACGCACAAGCCCCACCAGATCCAATTGCCCGCGATGCCGGACTTGGCTACGAGGCCACAGACCAACAGCGGTGTGTCCGCGGCGAAGGTGGTGGCGACCATCGACGTGCCCGCCAGCCACCACGAAACATCGCGTCCGGAAATGAAGAACTCTTCCGTATTGCCGCTGGCACGGCGCCGGTAGTAAATGCTGATCAGGAGATTGATCAGCAAGTAGCCGAAGATGACAATCCAGTCAGTCGAAGTCAGGGGCATGAGTCGGTGGCGCTGGCGCAGAGCCTTGAGAATGCAAGGTGAGAGTTTCTCCTTACGGTTCACACTTGTCAAACGCGTTCTAGAGGGATAGCGTCATAGCTTCGCAAAGCACAAAGGACACGAAGGCGCACGACGGCAGAAACCCTCAAAGGTTCCCTTCGTGTTACTTTGTGTCCTTGGCCGTCAAATGAGCTGCCGCTCCGGAGTGCGGGCCCCGGAAGCGTTTTAGTAGACTTCTCAGAATGGAGGCAGTCTTGAACTGCGCTACGGTGAGTCCGGAACTCGAAAACTTCTCAAGCATGGGCTGGAATGACGTGGTTGGCCGGCTGACGCCAGCGATCCGCGCGGCGATCGAAAAGGTGCTGGAGACGCAGGATGGCGGAGCCCTGTCTGGCGAGGAGTGCCTGGCGCTGGCGCACTGCGACGGCGACGACCTGCTCGGATTGCTGGTGGCGGCCAATGATCTGCGTTCTGAACTTTGCGGCAACCTGGTCACTTATGTGGTCAACCGCAACATCAACTTCACCAACGTTTGTTTCGTCGGGTGCAAGTTTTGCGCCTTCAGCCGCGGACCGCGTGAGCACGATACTTATTTTCTGAGCCAGGACGAGATCGCCGAAAAGGTGGTTGAAGCGCGGAAGCTGGGAGCCACCGAAGTTTGCATCCAAGGCGGCCTGCCCCGCGACTTGCCGCCATTTTATTATCGTGACATTCTTCGGGCGGTGAAGCGGGCTGTCCCCGGCATGCACTGCCATGCGTTTTCGCCGATGGAGATCGTCTACGGGGTGGAGCTCACCGGCATGCCGCTCCCCGATTACCTCATGATGCTGCGGGAGAACGGGCTCGATACCATTCCCGGCACGGCCGCTGAAATTCTTGACGACGAGGTGCGGTTCGTGGTCTCGCGCAACAAGCTGCATTCCAGCCAGTGGAAGGAAGTGATCACTACCGCGCATCGGCTGGGCATTCGCACGACATCTACCCTCATGTACGGCCACAGCGAGACCCCTGCGCACTGGGTGAACCAGATTCTGATGTTCCGCGAGATTCAGCGGCAGACCGGAGGCTTCACCGAGTTCGTTCCTCTCGGCTTTGTCCACCAGAACACGATCTTGTTCCAGCAAGGCCTGGCGCGCTCCGGCCCGACGCTGGCAGAACATTTGAGAATTCACGCGCTGGCTCGCGTCCTGCTTGCCGGGTCGATCAATAATATTCAGATCTCCTGGGTGAAACTCAGCCGCAAACTGTGCCAGCTGTGTTTGAATGCCGGCGCGAATGACTACGGCGGCACCCTGATGGAGGAGAGTATTTCGAGGGAGGCCGGAGCAACTGCCGGAGAATATACCAGCCCGGAGGAATTCCAATCGCTGATCCTGGAAGCGGGGCGCATTCCCGCCGAGCGCAACACCACCTATTCGCGGATCCGTATCAAGTTGCCGCTCGATGACATCACCATGGGGCAGGCGATGGCTGCGGAGTTTGCGTGAGCGGTCCCATTGCCATTCTGGGCGGTACCGGGCCGGCGGGCATGGGGCTGGCGCTGCGGTGGGCGCGGGCCGGGGAAACGGTGATCCTCGGATCGCGCAGCGCCGAACGAGCCCAGGAAGCTGCCGCCCGAATCCGAGAACGAGCAGGAGCAGGTTCCAAGGTAACTGGACTGGAAAACGCCATGGCCTGTGCTGGCAGCGATCTGCTTGTGCTCACGGTTCCCTTCGAAGGCCAGGCAGCGCTGCTCAAGCAACTGAAGCCGGCGTTCAAGGCGGGCAGTATCTTGATCGATGCGACGGTTCCTCTGGCCTCGAGCGTCGGCGGCCGAGCCAGCCGCATGCTGGGCGTGTGGCAAGGATCGGCCGCACAGCAAAGCGCTGAACTGGTGCCGGAAGGTGTGACCGTCGTGGCCGCATTCCAAAACTGCTCGGCGGACGCGATGAATGGAGATGGCCCGGTCGAGTGTGATGTGCTGGTCTGCAGTGACGATGCCGGTGCTACCCGACAGGTGATCGAACTGGCGGCCAGGATTCCCGGTGTCCGCGGCATCGACTGCGGGAGGCTGGAGAATGCGCGCATCATCGAACAGATCACTGCCTTGTTGATCGGGCTGAATATCCGCCACAAAGGTCACGCCGGAATCCGCATCACCGGCCTGCCGCCGAGTTCCTATCACGGTTCTTGAGTTTCCCCCGTGTTCCATCCCTCCGTGACGTGCGTCACCGCACACCGCCTGCCGGGATTCGTAAGCTCGAACTGTTCCGCACAGGAACTGCGTACAAGGAGGCTGGTCCATGCAAGGCAATGAAAAGGTGATCAAGGAATTGAATGCGGCTCTCAAATCAGAGTTGGCGGCAATTGTTCAGTACATGGTGCAATCGGAAACCTGCCAGAATTGGGGATACGTTCGGCTGGGTGAGTACCTGAAAAAACGGGCCATCGAGGAAATGCACCACGCCGAAGGCTTGATTGAGCGGATTGTCTTTTTCGATTCTGTCCCCGAAGTGAAGGTCAGCATTGCTCCCGTCATCGGCGCCAAGGTAAAGCCGCAACTGGAGGCGGATCTCAAGGACGAACTCGATGCGGTGCGCCAGTACAACGCGGCCATGAAGGTGTGTGCCGCAGCCGAGGACAATGGCTCCCGCCAGCTGTTTGAGAGCCTGTTGCACGACGAGGAAGGGCACGCCGACTTCCTTGATGCGCAACTGCATGCCATCGAAGAGATGGGCATCGAGGTTTACCTCTCGCAGCAACTGCACGGCGAGAAGTAGACTATTTCCTGATGACTTGCCCCCGGATCGCAACCGCGATTTTGTCGCTGCTGTTTCTTGCGTCGGGTGTTCTGTGCTCAACACCAGGTGTCGATGCTGGCGGCGTTGGCCGGATTGTCGGAACGGTCAAGCTTGCCGGACCGGCGCCGAAACCGAAGGTGATTGACTTGTCGAAGGATCCGGCTTGCGCCGAAGCTCGGGGAAACGCGCCGGCAACCACGGAAAACGTTGTGGCGGGCGCAGGCGGCGGGCTGGCCAATGTTGTGGTCTACATCTCGCAGGGTCTGACCGGTAATGAAGCGGCGTCGACGCAAGTGGTGACCATGAACCAGAAGGGATGCCAGTACGTTCCGCACGTGGTGGCGCTGAATGTCGGCCAGCACCTGGCGTTCACCAATAGCGACAAAACCTATCACAATATCCATCCCGACCCGAACCCCGACGGCCGCAACCGGCCGTGGAACAAGTCCCAAATGCCAGGCGCCCCGCCGCTCGACGTAACCTGGGCGAACGAGGAAGTAGCCATTCCGGTGAAGTGCAATGTTCATCCCTGGATGCGCGGCTTTATTGCGGTCGTGAGAGGTCCCTCAGGGGTCAGCGACCGCAGCGGCTCCTTCAAGCTCGACAACGTAGCTCCCGGCACTTACGCGCTGAGCGCCTGGCAGGAGGCTTACGGCACCCAGACGCAAACCGTCACGGTGGCCGCCGGCAAAGCGGCTATAGCTGATTTCACTTTCAAGGGAAAGTGACAGCAGTCGATATCCCGACCACATTCGGATGCGGATGTCGTGATCTTGTGATGCTCCCGCCCACCATTGACATCCGGTCGCCGCGAATCCATAATGCCGGGACCGCAGTTGGAGGAGTTATGCATTCAGCTTCTGATACCAACCCCACGCCGCAACGGCGCTCCCAGTTAAACGAGTTTCCCGAGTCTCTAAACCACCGCCTGAATTCGTATGCACTGGCAGGCGGCGCGGCGGGAGTGAGTGTACTGGCGTTGGTGTACCCAGCGGGGGCAAAGATCATTTACAGGCCGGCGCACGTCAAGATCGCGCCCGTGCATACTGTCCCTTTGGATCTCAATCACGACGGCCACGCGGATTTCAGCTTCCGAGATACCTTGAGCACGACCAGCGCCAGTTTCTTTCACTCCGGCAGATTGTCCATCCTCCCGCAGGCGGCGAATGAGATATGGGGGCACAAGAACAGCATCGGCGGGCATTATGCCTCGGTTCTGAAGGCTGGCGTCAAAGTCGGACCGGGGGGAAAGTTCTCGAGCGGCCCCAGATCCATGGCATACGGAATCCAGGAAGGTGATTCCCTGTACTGCGAAGGCAAGTGGAGCAACGTTTCGAACGGTTATCTGGGACTGCAGTTCTCCATAAAAGGGAAAACTCATTTCGGGTGGGCCCGCCTGAACGTGACCTGCAATGCGCCCAAAGTGACCGCGGTCTTGACCGGCTTATGCGTATGAGACCATTGCCAACAAGCCGACCGTGACGGGGAAGACGAAGGGTCCGGCGGAAATTGATCCAGCTGCGACCGACGCCGCGAACCTGGGCCGGTTGGCCCTGGGGGCAAAGGAAGTGGCGGCCCGGCGAGGGCCCTAGCTCGAAGTCGTATGCTGCTTTGGAGTAAGCGGAGAGGTCTGCCGACCCACGGAGCGGCGATCCACTCAGTCTCAGAATCCCATCCACCCGCTAGGCTGCACCTTGGGTGCTGGCGGCAACCGGTGAGTTAGGGAATGAGGCGCTCTGCGGGCTGAGGCTCAACCCCCAGGCTGCCTTCTCGGTCTCGACTGCCTGCAGACCCACCTGATATTCGCGCGAGTTTTCGAGCAGTTTGGTCCAAACCACACGGAATTCCATTTTGTGTTGCCGGTATTGCACGGTGATCCGATCCAGGGCGCGCAAGGGGCGATGAATCGACCCAAGCCTGCCGCCAGACGGCGCGATGTCCAGGGTGTGTGCGATCTGCTCAAAGGGCTTGCCGGCTTCGTCGGTGCCCCAGAGCCGTACCGGCAGCACGGCGCGAATCCGCTCTTGCTGCCGCTTATCTGTGTTTTTGATTGCCGATTTCATTGGTTTTTATGTATCCAGTATGCAACGGAACACAGGAGAGGAAAATGGCCCCGATGTGTGAGGCACGATGGTAACCACACTCCCTGATACGGGCGGGAACCCGCGATCTGAGGCTACCTACGCCCGAAGCGGAAGTCGATTCCAGCCGAGAGCCGGAAATTGTTTTGCCCGTCGTTGTAAAGGAACGTCCGGAGGTAGTCCTCGGCGACGCGGAAGGTGAGGCGGTGTTTCCAGGGGTAGTCGAGGCCGGCACCGGCGATCAGGGCAAAGGACGTGTCGGTCGGATGGAAGCGGGGCGCGGCCAGCAGCAGAGCTTTTCGAGAAAAAGTGTCCGGGGACAGACAGGACCGGGCCCCCCCGGCCATGACCCGGGCAAATCCTTCGATCCGACCCCAGCCACGGTGGGTGAATTGCGCCCCATAGGCCAGGGTATACGCCGATGGGTGAAAGTGGGCGATAGCCCTTGTTCCTGGCGGGACCAATCCCAGAGTCTGAGCCAGATTCGATAGATCGATGTTTCTGACTCCGTAGTTTCCGCTGAAATCGGCGATGCCGCCCCACCACCGCCTTGAATTCTCTTGCAACGAGACGTCGAAGCCGTTGGTATTCAGGGTGGGACCGGCGTTTACAGTGGGCAAGCCAGCGGGAACGGTGATAGAATTCGCCAGGTTTTGCGGGCCGTTAACGAAGTCGGCGCGCCCGAACTGGTATCCGGTGAAGACCTCCCACCAGGGATTGCTTTGAGCAGTGGCCGCCATCGGCGATAGGGCGAGGGCTCCGAACAGCATCCACAGCAATCTCATCCGGTCTCCTGAACCAGAAGCGTTGCGTCAAGGGGAGGGAACGCCGCATTCTAGCACGCAGTCAGGAACAGCTTGTGAGGCCGATTTCGGCGAGAATCAGGGGATACAACCCGGTTTTTTGAAGTCCGATCGCGGCAGTCAGACCGGGTTTCGGGTGAGGCGGTTGAATTCGAGTTCGGGCGCTTAGCCTGCCCCCTCTGCGGCGACTCTGGCAGTACCCCCCTCCCCCTGTTTCGGCATTTTGTCAAACCATAGAAAACAAGCGGCTTGCCGTTTTGGTGCTTCGTAAAGTCTAGAAAACAAACGTGGTTGAGAATGCCATTTTGTGCCTTTTGACCCCTGTTTCTGCACTAACAGCCGCAAAATATAGATTACAAAGGCTTTATATCATAATACAGAAAGCAAAGGAGTTAGGGGCGGTGTTCTGGTTGATTTCTGTCCCCCGAACTTCGATGTACTGTCCATAGTTGGCGGGTCGTTCATATTCTATAAGAGAACCAAATACGTTATTGATTATCTATATAGTATTGTGCGCTCCAGGGCGCGGCCTTGTCAAGGAGGCGTGTACAGGCCAGCCCGGGGCTGAACCGGGGGGCGTGTGGCGGAGGCGGTTTTATGATCCTTCGGCTTGGCTCAGGATTTCGGCAGCGGGCTCAGACGCCCGCTAATCGCCCCAACTTCAACGTATGGACGGAGCGCATCGAGAAACTGCGCTACATGCACCGCAATCCGGGGCTCCCAGCAAGCCCGGTTTTGGCTTGCTGGGGTGGAAGCCGGTCAAGTGCGGGCTCGTGAGCCAGCCGGAGCAATGGCTATGGAGCAGTTTCCGCTCTTATGCGTATGGCGAGATTGGCGGGGTGCGGGTGAGCTTCCAGGAGTGGCCGCTGGAGATCAAGCCGTGTCCGCGGGAAACCTTCGGAGGCTGCCGGCTGCAACGCGCCCCACTCATTCGCACAGAACGTGTTTGGTTTCATGACATCCTTTACAAAGCGTCTCGGGACATCCTTTACACTCCTGCGCGAGCGAAGCGAGCGCAGGAGTGTAAAGGATGGCGTGGAAGACGATGGATGTCCAAGAGCAGAAAGTCAGGTTCGTAGTGGCGGCGACGCGGCAGGAGAAGTCGCTGACCGCCTTGTGCCAGGAGTTCGGCATCTCTCGTCCCACGGGGTGCCTCTGGCGAAAGCGTTATCAGGAAGCGGGTCTGGCCGGGATCGCAGAGCGCAGCCGGCGTCCGCAGCAGAGTCCCACCCGAACCCCGGCGGAGTGGGAACAGCGGGTGGCGGAGGTGCGGCAACGCTATCCCGACTGGGGAGCTCGCAAGCTGCAAGTGCTACTGGCGCGGGCGGGAGTGGAGTTGACCCGCAGCACCATTCATCGCATTCTGTTGCGCCGCGATCTGGTGCACGATCGCGCCCGGCATTCCCCAGCCACCCGCCGCTTTGAGCGGAGCGCTCCCAACGAGCTATGGCAGATGGACTTTAAGAGTCCGAAAGGCTGGAACGCAGCCGTCGGTCCGTTGTCGGTGCTGGATGATCACAGCCGTTATTTGCTGGTGTTGCACGCGGTATGGAGTACCCACGCCGAGTTGGTGCGGGAGCAACTGGAAACGGCATTTGCCAGCGGTGGGGTTCCGGAAGCGATGCTGATGGATCACGGCATTCCGTGGTGGAGCGCCAACGCGCCGACCGGAGCCACGGGGTTAACGGTGTGGCTGATGAAACAAGGGATCCAGCTCCATTGGAGCGGGTTTCGGCACCCGCAGACGCAAGGCAAGGTGGAGCGTTTTCATGGTGCCTTGGAACGAGCGCTGTGGGCACGGGGAGCGCCGCGAGCCCAACCGCAGCCCTGGCTGGATGCCTATCGCTGGGAGCATAACCATGTGCGACCGCACGAAGCCTTGGGCATGCAAACCCCGGCCAGCGTCTGGCATAAGAGCGAGCGCCGTTACGATCCGCATCCCCCGCGCTGGGAATACCCAACCGGATCGAAGGTGCCGAAGGTGGACTGCCAGGGAAAACTCGATTTCCAAGGGAATCGCTGGAAAATCAGTCGGGCTTTGCGTGGAGAATGGGTGCAGCTGGAACCCGTGGAACGACGGGTGTTGGTGTATTACTGTCGGACCCTGGTCCGGAAACTGGATCTGAGCACCCAACGTTCGACCGCGGTCGAACGTTGGTTTTCCCGGTCCCATCCCGAACCAAAACTGTAAAGGATGTCCCGGGACAAACTGTAAAGCATGTCATGGGACTGGACACAAAGAACGCGAATGAATGGGCCACCCGCGCTCTTATCGAGGGCCCACTCGTCCTGAACTAATTGCCGTGGTCCATTTCCAAGGCACAACGTGTCCTATGTTCCAATGCTCCGGAAAAGGTCGTCACGGTCACGCATTGCCTTTTGGGCTGCTTTCCCAAACCCGAGCCAGACGAGGGCCAGGGCGATGCCGGTAATCGGGAACAGCCAAAAGCCAGAGTCGAACTTAAATAGCCAGGAGAAACGATGGAGACCCCCGGCTTCGGCTCTGAGGAGTGACAGGCGTCCCAACCAGCACGCCACGATGCCGGGGATAAGCCAGAACAATCGCCGCCTGATCCGCAGGTAGCCGCTGCTTCTCTCTTCATGCTGCCGTACAAGAAAGCGAGCGCACGGTTCGTTGATGCCCTTGCGGCCAAGCCGGTGTTCGAATTCAGTGGCAAACAGGTAAACAATGACGCCGAGCGTCCAGGCCTGTCCAGCCCTGATCCAGGGTTGGTCGATCTTGTACACGTTGTAAAGCAGTGCGGCAGCGAGCGCCACTGCAACACCTGCTATGGCAGGATTGAGGAAGGCGTTCAGCTTCTCCCGCGAACGAGCCATAGCGGATAATTGGCCGGGAGTCAGTGCGATTTGCATATTTTCTTGCTCCTTTTTCTCCAGCGATAACCACACACTCTCAGGCGTTAAGGTGTCGCGTGGTTCCTCAGTTTCGGACATGGGAAACTCCTTCGAGGTACATCTGCTTGAGCAGTCGTTTGATTCGGTGAATCTTGGTGGCAACGTTTACGGCGGACAGGCCGGTAACCTCGGCTATCGACTCCGCCGTTTCTCCTTCAAGGTGGAGCAGGATGACTTGACGGTCCAGGGGCTTGAGCCGGTGAATCAAATCCAGAAGGATCGACAACGAAGACGAGCGATGGACTTCGGCGTGACCGTCGATCACGGGAATTCCTGTTTCCAGTGTCTCCAAGTCCACGAGCCGGGCGGCCGAGCGCCGGCGTCGCATAATGTGGGAAGCCCCGACATTGTGAGCAATGCGATAGACCCAAGTCCGCAAACTGCAACGGCCATGAAAGGACCTAAGGCTCAACCACAGCTCCAAGTGCATTTCCTGGAGGAGGTCGCGCTGCTTGTCGGGGTCGGCCTCATAGGCTCGGGCGAGCCGGCGAATGGCCGCACCGTGCGCGGAACTTATCTCGAGGTAGGTTGCGTCTTGGAGGTCCCGATTCACGGTCCTAAGTTGATTACATGAGGATAGTCTCTGGCCGGGGCAGGTTTCTTACATGGGGTGCGAGAAATTGTTATTCCACTCGCTTGGCGGGTGCCGGCTTTACGGCCAACCCGAGCCAAAGCAAATGTAGAGGTCTTTCGTCGGGAGTCGTTCGCGAGCGAACGACTCCGCATCCTCTGGGATGACAATCAAATTAACGACGAGCGATCATGGCGCTGCCGCTTGCGTTTGCTGCGCTGGCGCGAATTGCACTTTTACCGTCTTGATCTCGTAGGGCTTGGTGTGGACGGTGACCGCGTTTGATTGCAACGGGAGCGATTGCAGCGGGCGTTCCATCAGATCGGTCTCGAATGCGGACTCGGCTCCGGGCGGCAGGTGAATAGTGACATCGGAATCCTTGCCCGCCCACTCGTAGAAGCGGACTACCAGCGAGTTGTCGTCCTCGGACTTTTTGACGGCGGTGACGACGACGTTGTCGTTGTTCTGCGCAACCTGCAGAAAGGCGTGCTGGGCGGGCAGTGGGCCCTCATGCGATTCGGTCTGCATGGCCAGCGGCGGCTCATTCAATTCGTATCCGCGGCGGACGGTCTGAGCGTCGCGCCAGGAGCCGGCGTGCGGATAGAGCGAATAGGTGAACTCGTGGTGACCTTCGTCGGCGTGGGGATCGGGCCACTCGGGCGAACGCAGGAGTGAGAGACGCAGCACGTTGCCTTTGGCGTCGTATCCGTACTTGCTGTCGTTAAGCAGGCTGAAGCCGTGGCGGGCGTCGGAAAGATCGGCCCAGCGCTGCGCGGGCACCTCGAACTTGGCCTGCTCGGCGGGAGTGTTGCGGGTGGTCGGGCGTTCGATGGAGCCGTAGGGAATTTCGAACGTAGCCTTGTCGTTGTGCGCGCTGAGAGGGAAAGCGACTTTGAGCAGGATGTGTTTCTCGTGCCAGTCGGCGGACATTTTGACGTCGACGCGCGGCACGCCGGCGTAGACGATGATGTCGCGAACGAAGGTTGAATTCTGGAAGCGGTTCTTGACGCGGATGACGGCGCGCAGCGGGCCGGTCTCGATGAGCCTGACTTGGTCGGCCTGGTCGAGGTCCCAGTGCTGCTTTTCGAAATCGGCGTCAATATTCCAGGCATCCCAGCGCTTGGGCTTGTCGTAGAAGGCTTGCAGCAGGTTGCCGCAGATGGAATTTTTGGGGCCACCGGTGTTGGTTTCGGACGGGGCGAGCGCTTCGGTGTTGGTTCGCTTGTCGAGCAGGCTGGTCATGCAGCCGGTTTGGGGATCGATTTTGAGGCGGAGATATTCGTTCTCCAGGGAGTCGGAAGTTGCTTTCACGGCGGCTTTCGCCGGCGTTGGTTTTTCGCTGGCGCGAACAAAGTAGGTCTGATATCCGAGCGGCGGGACTTGCGCCAGAATCAGCAGGTGAGCGCGACTGGTGCCGGGTTCGAGGGAGAGCAATTCCGACGGAACGATTGTTCCGGCGGGATCGAGAACTTCGAGGTACTTGGCGGAGCGGGGGAGTTGAGCCTCGACTTCGACCACCTCGGTGCGCTGCCAGGAAAGCGAATTGGAGATGACGATTGGAACGCCGTTGCCCAGGGTGTTGATGTGGGCAGCGATTTCTTTGAGTGACTGGTCGCGAACTTCTCCGGCGCTGCGGGCAACTTCTTCCAGATTGCGCTTCGCGTCAAGATAGTTCACGGCGATGCCGGAGCCGGGCATGATGTCGTGAAAATGATCGAACAGCAGGTTCTTCCAAGCGAGGTTGAGGTCGGCTTGTGGGTAGGCCTGGCCGAACAGGGAAGCGATGGAGGCATATTTTTCCGCGTCGAGCATGAGCTGTTCGTCGCGCCGGATGCGTTGTTTGGTGTCCGACTGCGTGGTGTAGACGCCGCGGTGGTATTCGAAGTACAGCTCATCTTTCCAGGTGGGCACTTGCAGATTTGGGAGCTGGCTTTGCAGGCCGGAGAAAAAGTCCGTGGCGGTGGTGAATTGAATCGCCGGGAATAGCGTGTCCGGGGAGCGCAGGCGGTCGGCGAGATCAAGCATGGTGCGGGTGGGGCCGCCGCCGTGGTCGCCGATGCCGTAGAGGTAAAGCATCCCAGGTTTGGCCTCGGGATGCGGACCGTAGATCAGCGGCGCATAGAGCGAAAGATCCTGCGCAATCTGTTTGGGATCGAAGTCGTTGGCATATTCATGTGGAAAATAGGCCAGCAGGCGGCTGCCGTCGGGGGCTTCCCACCAGAAAAGGCGGTAGGGAAACTTGGTGTAATCGGTGGCCCAGAGCAGCTTGCTGGTGACGAAGTAATCAATGCCGGACTTCTTGTAGATTTGCGGTAGTTGCCAGTTGTAGCCGAAGGAATCGGGGTTCCAGCCGATCTTGATGTCGACGCCGAAATTTTTCTGGAAGTAGCGCTTGCCGACGAGAATCTGACGCACCAACGATTCGCCGGCCGGCATGTTCAAGTCGGGCTCGACCCACATGCCGCCGACCACTTCCCAGCGTCCTTCTTTGACGCGCTGTTGAATCTGCTGGAACAGGTCGGGATATTTTTCCTGCATCCACTCGTAAGTGCGGGCGGACGACATGGTGAACTTGAGGTCGGGGTATTCGCGCATCAGGTCCAGCACGCTCTGGAAGGTGTTGCGAACCACTTCGACAGTTTCGGTCCAGGGCCAGAGCCACGCCATGTCGATGTGCGAGTTGCCGACAGCCTGGATGGTGAACTGTTTCATCCACGGATTGAGCGACTGCAGAGCGGTTTGCGCTTTTCGCAGAGAGGAATCAAAAGCCGCAGAATCCCCGCGATCCAGCGCGGGGAAGTCGATGGCATTCACAGCCGCGGACAAGGTTTGCTCGCGCTGAGCTTTGCCGTCCGCATACGCCGCAATCAGCGGAGTGGCGGCCAGGATTTCCATGCGCAAGAGGGCTGGGTCGGGGCGGTTCGCCGGAGGTTCAACAACGAGCTGCGCATGGTCGAGAGAGGTCGGGGCCTCGGTCGCGTCAAGACGAACGGCAATCAGAAATTTCTGGCCGGGCTGGGCGTTGGCGGTGAGCAGGAGCGGTTCCTGCATGTCTTCATCGCCGCGAAACACCAGCGAGCCATTGCTGAACAGGGAGATGGTGATTGCCTGATCGCTGCGAAAGACGAGATCGAGTTTGACGCGGGAACCTTGGGTCGCGTAGCCGTTAATTTTTTCGGGGATTTCAATCCAGCGCCGCAGGATGCGGGAGCCGGTCGTCCAACGGGCCGGAGCCTGGATCATTTCCCATGCCGAGTCGTCCAGCGAGGAATCTTCGGGGTGCGGAAGGTCAGGGTGAACTCGCCAGTCGGGCAGCAGGAGGGTGGTGAGGGAAGAGAGGTGGTCGACGGTTTGACGATAGGGATCAGGGGACTCGGAGGGTCGCGCAGCATCCTGCGCGAGCGCTCCGGAAGCCAGAATCAAAGTGGTCAACAGGCAAACGGCGGAGAAATGCTTCATGAATGCGCTCCCGGTTGTTGCAGACGTTATGTGCAGAACCAGACAGCATAAGCTAACCAGCCACCTCGCGTCGAAACAGGGAGTGCCCGGGGCAAGGGAAAAGCCCGGAAAAGCGGGCAAGAAAACCCATGTAGACGGCTGAAAACATATGAGTTTATGGATGGTTTGGCGGCAGCTAAATTCCATAAACCATAGATTCTGGAAAACTGGCGGGTTATGTTTGTGTAAACAATTGTAAACACAGTGCTTGTAATCAACAGACTGTTGGCATCCGGGGTGCATTACAAAGGCGTTCCAATTGTTGTGTGTACTGGCGTAGTTGTGTGAGCGTCAAGTGTTTCGGCGTCTCCCAGGCACGCTAAAACTTGCAAGGTACTTCAAAACTACAAAGTGGAGATGAAGACTATGCGATTTACTTCGTTTTTCAAGCTAACCGCGTTGCTGGCGGTCGCTTTGTTTGCCGTCGGCATGATGGCGCAAAGTATCGTGACCGGTGATCTTGCCGGAACGATTACCGACCCCTCAAATGCGGTGGTGTCGGGAGCGACAGTAACGCTCACAAGCGTCGACACCAACGCCGCACAAACCACCAAAACGAACTCAACCGGATTTTACAGATTTCCGCTGATGAAGCCGGGAAACTACAAGGTTTCCGTGAGTCAATCCGGCTTCCGGACCACGGTCAGCCAGGTAGCGATTGAGATCGGGCAGGTCAACACCCTGAACCTTCAACTGCAAATCGGACAAGGATCCGAAACGGTGGAAGTCACGGGCGCTGCGCCGCTGATCCAAACGGAAGACGCTAACATCGCGACCAGTTATACCCAGAGCCAGCTTTCCATTCTGCCGGCGCCAGGCGGAGATATTACCTCGTATGCGTACACCGCCCCCGGGGTAGTGGTGAGCAACGGTGCAGGCTACGGCAACTTCTCGGCGTTTGGTTTGCCGAGCACGGCCAACCTGTTTACCACGAACGGCAACGACAACATGGACCCGTTCCTGAACTTGAACAACTCCGGAGCCAGCAACCTGACTCTGGGATCGAACGAGTTGCAGGAAATCGCGGTGGTCTCCAATGGCTACACGGCGCAATACGGGCGTCAAGCCGGGTTGCAGGAGAACGCCTCGACCAAGTCGGGATCGAACGCGATTCACGGCAACGCCATTTTCAACTATAACAGCAGCATTTTGAACGCAAACGACTGGTTCTCCATTGCTGGTGAAGAGCTTGCGGGTCAGCCGAATGAACGGCCCAAGGCAGTGAACCGCCAATGGGCGTGGTCAGTGGGCGGCCCGATTATGAAGAACAAGCTGTTCTTCTTCGTCGACCAGGAAGGTCTGCGAATGGTACTGCCGGGCGTTTCGGGCACGAACTACGTCCCCAGCGCCGCCTTCGCAACGTACGTTGAAGGCAACGTACCCGCCGCGGCATTGCCCTTCTACCAGAACGCTTTCGGTCTGTATGCCGGTGCGGTGGGGGCCAGGTCCCCGATCGCAGCAGCCACGGACCCGAATCTGGGATGCGGAGATTTCAGCGGAACAGCGGGATTTGGCGCCGGCGGAACACCTTGCGCCGATCAATTCTTCAGTGCAGCGAACAACCTGATCACGGAGTGGATCCTGGCGGCACGCGTCGATTTCAAGATCAATTCCAGCGACACGCTGTTCGGCCGCTACCACATGGATCGCGGAGTTCAGGCCACCGGTACAGATCCGATCAACCCGGTGTTCAATGCGACCAGTATCCAGCCCGAATATGATGGGCAGTTGAACGAAACCCACGTATTCAACTCGACCACCATCAACAACTTCATTCTGTCGGGAACGTGGTACAAGGCACTGTTTGGCCCGCCGTCTTACAGCGCGGCCATTGCGCTGTTCCCCACTGATTTGTCGTTCAACGATGGGGCCCCCTACACCCAACTCGCCCCAACCTATGGCTATCCGCAGGGTCGTATCGTGACGCAATACCAGGTCACGGATGACTTCTCCAAGAGCTGGGGCGCGCACGACATCAAAGTCGGGGTCAACTTCCGCCGCAACCTGGTCAGCGACTACTCGGCGCTGTCGGGCACGGCCGGCAATCTGGTCATCAACTCGATGACGGAGTTTGCGAATGGAATGGAAGGCCCGGGCGGATTGTCGTCTTACACCGCGAACTACGCCAACGTTGGAGCGGTCCAACTCAAGCTGTACAGCCTGGGTACTTATATCCAGGACCAGTGGAAGGTCACCAGCAAGTTGAACCTGACCTTCGCACTGCGCATCGACCGCAACGCCAATCCGACTTGCAAGCAGGATTGCTTTGCCCGGCTGATTTCACCGTTCGCCAACCTCAGCCACGATGTGAATGTGCCCTATAACCAAGCGATCCAAACCAACATCAGCCACGCCTTCCCGGACGTGGAGAAAGCGGTGGCGTCGCCGCGGTTTGGGTTTGCTTACAACATCAAGCCCAACACGGTGATCCGCGGCGGCTTTGGAATCTTTGATGATCTGTTCCCCTCGGTCCTGGTGGACAGGTTCCTCACCAACTCGCCGAACGTGAACAACTTCACGATTGGAAACGGGGACCCCTCGGTAGCAGGGCAACTCCTGGCACCGGTTCCGGGAAGTATTTTCGCAACTGCTAATACCGCCAATGCGACGTTCCAGAGCCAGTTCAAGAACGGCATCACATTTGCCGGACTGGGACACGGCTTCAACTACTACTCGATGGGCACCAATCTGCTGAACCCCAAGTTCGCTGAGTGGAACCTGGAACTTCAGCAATCCCTTGGAGCCCGGTACAGCATTGGATTGAATTACGCCGGGAACCACGGCTATGACACCATGTCGATTAACCCGTTCCTGAATGCGGCTTGCGTCGGGTGCAATCCCGGGCAGCAGTACGGCGGCCTGATCGGCACTACGCCGGCAGATCAGCGGTTCGGCGAAATGGTGGACCTGAACAACCAGGGCTACTCCAACTACAATGGCTTGACGGCCACCTTCAAGATGCAGCCAGTCCATGGGTTCTCCGGGAACGTGAACTACACCTGGAGCCATGGTTTGGATATCTGCTCCAACAACTGCGTGGAGCCGTATGTGGCTAACACCGATGTCAGCCTCCGCTACCAGGTATCACCTGTGATTCCGGGTCGAGCTTACGGCAACTCGGATTACGATGTGCGGCACAACTTCAACCTGAACTACGTGTACCAGACCCCGAATAGCTGGTCCAACAAAGCCGAGAAGTATGCGCTGGGCGGCTGGGTATTTGGCGGCACGTTGTTCTATCACACCGGTATCCCCTGGAGCCCAGTGGATACGCATTCGAGGGCGAATCTCGAAAACGTGACCGGACTTCGCAACGGAACTCCGCTGGCTACTTATGCCGGTGGCGTGGTACCGCATCCGAATTGCGGTACGAAGGCAGCCCAGTCAGGAGCCGGGATCGCTACCGGAGTACCTTGTATCACTGGGGATGCGTTTGCGATCGGTACGCTGGGATTCGGCAACGCAGCTCGTAACTCGCAACGTGGACCAGGGTTCTTCGATACGGATCTTTCCATTACGAAGAACTTTGATATCACGGAGCGCATTAAGTTCGGGATCGGAGCCAACATTTTCGATATCCTGAACCACCAGAACTTCGATCTGCCGTACAACCTTGACAGCAGCGGCGCGTTCGGCAGCATCCTTTCCACCATCGGCACCAACACCAACCCGTATGGAGCGTTCTTCGGTGTGCCGTTGAATGGTCGCATCATGCAAGTGAATGCGAAGGTGACGTTCTAGGTTTTTGGAAAAGTCTTTCCTTGGCGGCCCCGATGTTGGGGCCGCCTTTTTTGGTCTCAATCGAGGCACGGCGCGACAGGGCAACGGGCGTACGTGAGAGCTAGTGGGCTGTCGCAGTGAATTCGTTAGCATGAGCGTGTTAGGATTCCCTGACGCACGGCTGGCGAATTTGAGCTGGTAGGGGTCCTTCGACTCCGCAACCGCTTCGCGGTGCGAAGCGGTTGCTCCGCTCAGGATGACAAGTCTTCCGGTTTCGCGGTAACGCCGTCTCCGCGACAGGTTGTAACCACCGATCGCTTATTTTCCGCCGAAGCTGTATCCGAGCGAGACTCCGTAGCGAGCGGCGCGACTGGAACTGAACTCGAGGTTGTTGTTCACCAGGTAGAGGCGCGCTTCGGGCCGGATGAACAGGTCGTGCCAGAGGTAGGCGCGCAGGCCTCCGCCGAAGTCTCCCATGAAGTGGTTGCTGCTGGAATAATTGGTGCAGCCCACCACGTAGTTGCAACTGGTAATTCCGTAAAATCTGATATCCTCACCGCCGATGCCGGCCACCATCTCCGCCGTGAAGTACTTGGATAACCTTGGGGCCCAGATGCCATTGAACGCCCAGAAAATCGGGCGGTAGGGCTGGTTGCCGCCGTAGTTGGCCTGGCTGGCGCGCCAGGCGAGTTCCCCTTCCACGCCGATCCGATGCCGCAGCAGGAAGTCGGCGCTGAAAACCGGGTAGCCTCCGCCTTTCAATGAAGGGAAAAGCAGCCCATTGGAAGTGGTGGAAGAAGGCGCGGTAAAACCGCCGAAGCCAAAAGCAGCGTCGAGTTGCTGAGCGTGAGCAACCGCTCCGATGAAACCGAGAGCGAAGACCGCGGTGATCAAGGTTAGTTTTTTCAAAGTGTTCTCTCCCAATGAAGTGTAGTTGAACGGTACGATGTGCGGTGGGGCTGCGGAGTTGGATGCGGGCCTGGCCGGGGCGGGATCACACGGAGCCAACACATTTATTGTCAGCAAGTTGAGGAGCTTTCGAAACATTTGCAATCCGTACTTGCGAAAGGCCGACTGCAGGAACCAGCAGTTTCGGGGTCGCCACAGTCAAACCCGACCGGGCGGCCAGAGTTGCGGTGTCTGGTTACTTTAGTGACGTGTCCTTTCGTAGTGGTTTCGGTAAGCTGCTTACGGTTGGGCAGATCATAAGACACGGTACGTCTGCGTGTCTGCCCGATGGTTTATGACCCCACTGGAAAAAATGCCGACGGTCATCACGGCCGCGGTGCTACTGGCGATTTTTGCCGGGTTGAAACGCCACAGCCGGTCGGCGCGTCTGCAGCTTTGGCTGGTGGCGTGGTCGTTCACGTTCGTCCATTTTGTGGCGCAATGTCTGGAGCCGGCCAGCGGAGAGGTTCCGCCCAGGCTGCTGGCGATCGACCTGGGAGCTCTTCTGGCAGCGGCGGCGGTGTTCGTGGCCTCATTGTCCTCCGTGGCAGAGGACAAGTTCCGGCGGACGGTAATGTTTTCGACGACCGGGGCGGCGGCATTGGCGTATCTGGTGATTGCCTGCTACGACGTGCATGCGCGCTGGCCCTATGTGCTATGCCTGAGCACGAGCTTTGTGAGCGGGGTGGTTTTCTTTTTGTGGGTGAGGCGGGAAGTTTCTCCTTATGTGGCGTCGGTCACAGGTCTGGTGATTGTGGTGGGCGCCTGGGCGATTCGGGCCGCGGCGCAGGGCTCGTACGACGAGGGCGTGACGGCGGTGCTGGGAATGGGTTTCGTGCTGCCGGGAATCTTCATCTGCCGCAACCATTGGCGTCCGTCCGCGGGGATTATGACGGTAGCGGTCGGCTTCTTTTGCTGGGGCGGGGTGTTTCCCGCGGCCATGCTGTTGCAGCAGGTTGCTCCCAATCTGCATCTTCCCGCCGATTTGTGGAACCTGCCAAAACTGTTCGTCGCTTTCGGCATGATCCTGACGGTGGTGGAGGACAAATCGGAATCCATTGACGCGATGCAGCGGAAACAGCACGCGCTGAACCAGCAGTTGGAGCGTTTTTCGGCGATCACGTCGCAGTTGCTGAGCGGCGCCGACGCAGACTTGCTTTGTGGCCAGATTGCCACTGCCATTACCGAAACCAGCACATTTCGGGTGGCGGCGATCAACCTGGGCAGCCCCACTCACGGCCTGCACGTGGCGGGAGCATCCGGGCTGCGACCGGACCTTCTATTGGACTTGCAACGGCGGGCCGAGAGCTGGAGCACGGACACAGTCAAAGACTTCTGCGCGCGGGGCCGAAAAGTCGGCCAGAATTCCTTCGTGCTCTCGGCCGAGGAGGCGGCAAGGTATGCGCCCCTGAAGAGCCAATTGGATTATGAGCCGAATGCGCACTGGAACAGTGGCGACGAGCTGCTGATTCCTCTGTGCTCTCCTCGCGGCCTGTATCTGGGGTGCATCGCGCTGGACGACCCGCGCGACGTCGAAGCCGTGAACCCGCGGGAATTATCGCGCATTGAGCTGCTGGCAGCCGATCTGGCGGTGGCCATCGAACTGCGATCCTTGCATGGCCAGCTGGTGCGTTCGGAGAAGCTGGCGGCACTGGGACAACTGGTCGCCGGGGTGGCGCATGAACTCAACAATCCTCTGACTGCCGTGATGGGATACGGCGAGTTACTGAGCGAAGATATTCCCTCGGGACCGCTGCGCGAACGGGTTGACAAACTGGCCAACGAAGGGCGGCGAATGAAAAAGATCGTGGAGAACCTGCTGCGCTTTTCGCGGCAGAACACGGTCGACTGCCGGTCGGTGAACCTGGCTCCGCTGGTGCAGGACGTGCTTGCGTTGCGGCAATACTACATGCGCACCCACGGTCTTGAGGCGGTGGTGGACATTCATCCCGACATGCCTCAGGTGGCAGTGGACGAAGACCAGTTCAAGCAGATCCTGCTGAATCTGATCAACAACGCGATTGACGCGGTGGAGACGGCGGAACCGCCGCGGCGAATTACGGTGCGCGGTTTTCCGCGAGGCGGGCGGGCCATTGTTCAGGTGGAAGATACCGGCCCCGGTTTTGCCGACCTGAATCGGGCGCTGGATCCTTTCTATACCACCAAGCCGGTCGGCAAAGGGACCGGGCTGGGACTGAGCATTTGCTACGGGATCATCAAGGAACATGAAGGCGAGATTCGGGTGGAGAATCTCTCACCGCGCGGGGCGCGGGTGACGGTGGAGCTGGCGCTGGGCAGGGAAGTCAAACGGGCGCCGGTGATCCGTGCAGCCGCGGGAACGGTGTAAAGGGCTCACTGCCAGGGCCCGGAACAGGGCTTCCTTCTCGAGACGTTCGGTGCTAGGCCGTCTTCAACCAAATCCGGCGTTGGTAGTGCGGCTACTTTGATTGAAAACCCCTATCCCGACAGCCGGTAATGTATCAGTTATTCAAACTGATACACTACCCGACAGCCATTCTGCTTGCCTTCCGGGCGGATTCGCAGTACTGTAAGGGGTCGTTCGTGCAGGGTATTTGGCCTTTCGCCGAACCACCCCAAGGTTCCGTAAATGAATCGAATTATGCGTCTTTTTCAATCCTCTGCCGTGCGGCTTGGTCCGCTGGAGCAACAGATGCTCGCCGCCTTGTGGCTGCGGGGAAGCGCCACGGTGCGGGAACTACTGGCCGACGGCAGCGTCACGCTGGCCTATACCACGGTGATGACCACCCTCGACCGGCTTTACAAGAAACAGTTGCTGGATCGGGTTCCGGAAGGGCGGGCGTTCCGCTACACGCCATGCCATACGAAGGAAGAACTGGAGCGGGCCGCGGCCGGAGAAACGATCCGGCAGTTGCTGGGTTCGGAGGCCACGCCGTCGCTGCCACTGTCGTATCTGGTGGAAGCGGTGAGCGAGCATGACGTCCGGCTGCTGGATGAATTGCAACAACTGCTGGACCGCAAGCGGCGCGAGCTGCGCAACCGCGATCTGCCGGGCAAGGAGAAGGAGAAGCACTGATGTTTGCGGCGCGATGTGCCGGAGTATCGCTCGCGGTCTTCGTGCTGGTCTCCCTGCTGTGCTCGCTGGGAGTCTCCGGCGGCTGGCGGCTGCTTCTGCGGCTGCTGAAACCTGCTTCGGCACGGGGTACGGCCGACTTGCTGTTCGCGGTTCGTATTTCGCCGCTGGTGGTTGCGTCGATGGTCACACTCGGGGTTACCTTACCTTCTTTTTTGCTGCTGGAACCGCGCGCCACGGATGAAGCGGTAGGCACGATTCCGGTGGCGCTGGCCACGGCGTTTCTGACGCTGGTGGGATGGGGGATTTTTCGGGCGGTGCGGGCCCAGCGCCGGACTTCCCGGTCGATTGAACAATGGCTGCAGGGTTCAATCCGGATTGATTCCGAGATACCGGTGCCGGTGTTCCGCTCCAATCAACATGCGCCAACCCTGACGGTCGCAGGAGTTCGCGCGCCGATGGTGATTGTATCCGAGGATGCCGCCTCGGTCCTGACTCCAGCGGAACTGCGGACTGCTTTGCGGCACGAGATCGCCCACGTGCGCCGCTATGACAATCTGAAAAAGCTGATCTTCCGGGTGGCGTGGTTTCCGGGAAACACTCTGCTGGAAGCGGCGTGGGCAGAGCAGACGGAATTGGCCGCGGATGATGCGGCGGTGTCCAGTATTGGGGATGCCCTGGATCTGGCGTCGGCGTTAATCAAAGTTTCCCGCCTGGGTTGCGGCGCCACGGCTGAGATCAGCACAGCGCTGCTTCACAGTTCAACCGCTCTCACCAAGCGTATCCGGCGACTTTTCGCATGGAACGATGCGCAGAACACAAAACGTGCCGGCCACCGGTGGTCCTATGGAGTTCCGGTGATTGTAATGGTGCTCTGTCTGGTGGCAACGTATGGCACGATACTGAGCAGCATGCACGAACTCACGGAATGGCTGGTTCGCTGGATTGCCTAGAACACACCCCTTCCCGTTGCTCCGCGACGGTTACATAGACATCCGGCAAAGACATGCCCAGAAACCGCATCCAGGCTTGCCGGGCGATCGGCCTGACGTACACCTTCCAGATTTGCGCTAAGTACCAATCTTTACATGCGCTTGACCTTTCTTTACTTTTCGATTCTTCCGGTTTATGGTCGAATGAAGTGTAGGAATCGAACCTCCTCCGATTTGTGATGGTGCGTGGCCTCGAGGAACTGCAGAACCCAGGTTTCACCCGAAAGCAAAACCAAGGGATGGCAACAACCGGCGGATGGGAGCAAAAGTCATTGTGCGACTAAGTATCCTGGAGATCGCGGCGCTGGCCGTGCTGGGGCTGCTGTGCGGGGGTTTCGGCCATGCGCGGTTGATTCCTCAACAGGAGTCCCAGCCAGCGGCGGCCAGCAGTGCGCCGAATAAAGCCGTGGGGAAAGTGAAAGCCGTGGCGGGCAATGTGATTACGCTGACCACGGACGCGGGAACCGACATGAGCGTCCAAGCCGGTGAGGCAACCCGGCTGCTGCGTGTGGAACCCGGACAGAAAGATCTTAAGACCGCAGCGCCCGTCCAATTGCAGGAAATTCGTCCCGGCGATCGTTTGCTGGTGCGGGGCGAAGTCTCCGCAGAAGGCAACCCGATGGTCGCGTCGACGATTGTGCTGATGAAGGCCGAAGATGTGTCTGCCAAGCAGGAGCGCGGCCGTGAAGACTGGAAACAGCGGGGAGTGGGCGGTCTGGTAAGCACCGTCGATGCTGCCAGCGAGACGATCACGATCACAGTGTCCGGTTTCGGGGAAACCAAGACGCTCAAGATCCATGTGACGAAGAGTACGATCGTACGCCGCTATGCCCCGGACTCCATCAAGTTTGACGATGCCCGGGTCGCAACAGTGACGGAGGTCAAGCCCGGCGATCAACTGCGTGCCCGCGGCGACCGCAGCGTGGATCGCAGCGAACTGGCAGCGCAGGAGGTGGTTTTTGGAACCTTTCGCAACATCGCAGGAACGGTGGTTTCCACCGATGCGACCCGGGGCACGCTTACCGTGACAGACCTGGCGACCAAGAAACCTGTGGTGCTTACGATTACCGCAGATTCGCAAATGCGCAAGCTGCCGACCATGATTGCGCAGCGCGTGGCGATGAGACTGAAGGGCGGGGCGACGGAAAGCGGCAGACCGGGCGCGGGAGCTTCCAGCCCGTCTGGAATGGCGGCCCCGAACGGGGGGGCACCAGGCGGCGAAGGCGGTAACGGACGAAGCGGCGGCCCACCTGATTTTCAGCAGATGCTGGGCCACATGCCGGCGGTTGCGCTCAACGAGTTGCAGAAAGGCGACGGGGTGATGATGGTGACGACGGAAGGCAGCGCAAACGTCCCGCCGAAGGCGGTGACGCTGCTTACTGGAGTGGAGCCGATTCTGACGGCTTCGCCCGACAGCGGGCGCGCAGCGATGCTGCTGTCTCCCTGGAACCTGGGTGGGGCCGGCGGCGCCGGGGATGCCGGCGGAGGAGCGAACCCATAGTGCCGGGGAGAAGTCCAAGGATCATGAGATGTCCGATGAAATCAGGCCGATCCGACAAGAAGCGCTGGATGGCGGGAGCGCTGGTGCTTTTGTGCATGACGATGTCGCTGGCGGGGCAAACCTCAACCGGGACCTTGCGAGGCCGGGTCACCGACCCCTCCGGCGCGGTCCTTCCCAAGGCAACCATTACGGTAACGAGCGCAAGTGGAAAGCAAGCCGTTGCGACCACGAACGGCCAGGGAAACTATGAGATCAACGGCCTCGCGCCGGGAACTTACACGGTAACGACCGTGGCCCCGGGCTTCTCGCCGGACACCGAACAGGGGATTGTGATCGTGGCGGGACAGGCGCAGCAATTCGATATCGGCCTTACGATCGCGGTTCCGCAAGAGAAGGTCAACGTCGAAGAACAGCCAAGTGGTGTCAGCGTAAGCACGTCGGAAAATGCCAGTGCTCTGATTATCAAGGGCAAGGACCTGGATGCGCTTTCCGATGATCCCGACGAACTGCAATCGGAACTGGAGGCACTGGCAGGCCCGTCGGCCGGCCCGAATGGCGGGCAGATCTACATCGACGGATTTACCGCAGGGCAGCTTCCGCCCAAGTCGTCGATCCGAGAGGTTCGCGTCAACCAGGATCCGTTTTCCGCGGAGTACGACAAACTGGGCTACGGACGGATCGAGATTCTCACTAAACCGGGCACGGATCAGTACCACGGGCAGCTTCTGGTGAACGGAAACGATTCTGCGTTCAACTCACTGAACCCGTTCATCACCGAAGTGCCGCCATATCACTCGGAGTTCTTCGATGGTACGGTCGGGGGCCCGATGAACAAGAAATCATCGTTCTTCTTCAATGCCGAGCGGCGAAACATCAGCGACGCCAGCGTGGTGAATGCCACGGTGGTTTCGTCTGATTGCACGGTTACGAACTGTGCCTCAAGCCAACTGATCGAAGCGGTCCCGAACTCCAGAACGCGCACCGAGCTTAGTCCGCGCTTCGACTTCCAGTTGACTCCGAACAACACGCTGACCGCGCGCTACCAGTACTATCTGAACAACGAGAACAACCAAGGCGTTGGGCAGTTCTCGCTTCCTTCGCAGGCCTACAATTCCAGTTCCACCGAGCATACCCTGCAGATCAGCGATACCCAGGTTCTCAGTTCGACCCTGATCAATGAAACTCGCTTTCAGTACTTGCACGAAAACAACACCCAGAATGTGCAGAACTCCCCGAACCCGGCGACGATTTCGGTGTTAGGTGCTTTCACCGGAGGCGGGAACCAGCAAGGGAACTCCAGCGATACCCAGGATCACTACGAACTGCAGAACTACACGTCGATGACGCACGGAGCGCACTTGATCAAGTTTGGAGGGCGGCTGCGGGTAGGTGCCGACACCAATACTTCCAATGCCGGCTTCAACGGCGTGTGGACGTTCTCGTCACTGACCGCCTACCAGAACCAGTTACTGACGGGCTGTCCCGGCGGGCCGACCTCGACCTGCGGCCCCAGCCAGTTCTCGCAGGTTGTGGGGCAGGCTGTTTCCTCAGTGAATCTGGTTGACGTCGGAGTATTTGCCGACGACACCTGGCGGGTGCGGCCCAACTTTACACTGAGCTATGGTCTGCGCTTCGAAACCCAGAACCAGATCAGCGATCATGCCGATGTCGCGCCGCGGGTGGCGTTTGCCTGGGGAATCGGAGGGGGAAAGAAGTCGGCCCCCAAAACCGTGGTACGCGGAGGTTCCGGCATGTTCTACGACCGCTTCCAATCGAATTTGGTCTTGCAGGCGGAACGGCTGAATGGAATTACGCAGCAGCAATGCATCTACACAAATCCTGGTTTCTATCCGGACATCAACCAGCCATGTCCCAATCCGAATGTTCAGGTTTCGCCTACGATATACCAGATTGCTTCCCACCTGCGCGCTCCCTATACGGTGCAGAGCGGCGCCAGTGTGGAAAGACAGATTTCCAAAATGGCAACGGTTTCGGTTACCTACTTGAATTCGTTGGGAGAGCATCAACTATTTCTGCGGAATGCCAATGCTCCTGACAACGGAATCCGCCCGTTCGGAGGAACCGCCAACATCTACCAATACGACTCCGAAGGCGTGTTCCGGCAGAATCAAATCATCGCCAACTTCCGCGTCAATGCCGGCACCAAGGTGTCTCTGTTCGGGTTCTACACGCTCAGTTATGCCAACAGCAATGCGGGCGGAGGTTCCGGGAGCCCAAGCTTCCTCACCCACCAATATGATCCGATCGCCGATTACGGCCGGGCAGCGTTTGATGTGCGCAACCGGTTCCTGCTGGGCGGGACGATTTCTCTGCCCAAAGCGTTCCAGCTGAACCCGTTTGTGATTGTCAATTCGGGCGCGCCATTCAGCATCACGGTCGGCCAGGACTTGAATGGGGATTCCATCTTCAATGACCGTCCGGCGGTCATCTCCGGCGCAACTTGTGCGGGCAAGGTGGTCACTGGAAACAATGCCTGCACCCCCTACGGCACGTTTAACCTGCTGGAGACCGGCGGTCCCATTGTCCCGATCGATTCCGAAACGGGCCCGATGCAGTTCACCTTCAATTTGCGACTCAGCAAGACCTTCGCTTTCGGTCCAGAAAGAAAGGGCGCCGGAACTGGCGGCGGTCCCGGCGGCCCGGGTGGCGGAAGAGGTGGACGAGGTCCGGGCGGGCCGGGCGGCGGACTCGGCGGCCGTGGACTCACCGGCGCAGGCGGCGGCGGAGGGATGTTCGGCGGCGCG
Organism: uncultured Acidobacteriota bacterium; assembly: GCA_963715675.1. Taxonomy (GTDB): domain Bacteria; phylum Acidobacteriota; class Terriglobia; order Terriglobales; family Acidobacteriaceae; genus DASVWZ01. The sequence continues at coordinate 2,547,187 of OY970265.1, read as the reverse complement.
ACCACGAACCGCCGCTACAATCTGACGTTCAGCGTGTCTGCAAGAAACCTGCTGAACCGCGTAAACCTGGCAACTCCCATCGGCAACCTGGCGTCACCGCTGTTCGGAGAATCGATCGCGATTGCGGGCGGACCTTTCTCGTCGGGCTCGGCCAACCGCCGCATCGACTTGCAAGCCTTATTCTCGTTCTAGGCAACTTGGGGTTGGGCGGTGAATTTCAACCGGATCGTCGCTCGGGGGAGGACGCCCGCTCTCCATCACTGCGCGGCAAAAAGCTGTCGCAGACCGGCTCGATAGCCCCGGCTGCATGAGAGTTCTTTCCCATCCTTCAAAACGACCATGTACTCCCCGCTGTTGCAAGGCTGCAGTTCGCGGATACGCCGCACGTTGACAATGATGGAGCGATGAATCCGTACGAACCGTTTCGGATCCAACCTCCGACCAATCCGGCTGATCGCTTCGCGGAGCGAGTAGGATTCTGTACCGGCCTTGATCCGGACGTAGTTGCCGTCGGCTTGAATCCAGTCGATCTGGTCGAGTTCCAGAAGCAAGACACGACCTTCGACTTTGACCGCCAGGCGCGGGTCGGAAACCGGTTGACGCTGAACCTCCGTCAGAAGATGGAGAAGCCGATGGGTCAAGGAGCGATCTCGAAGATGGAGGCGCTCCATGCGGACCCGCTCGATGGCGGCAGCGAAACGGTGTTGGTCGAACGGCTTGACCAGGAAATCAAGGGCCTGCGCTTCGAAGGCGCGCAGGGCGTGGCGGTCCTCGGGACTGGTGAGGATGACGATCGGCATGTCTTCTGGAAAAATACTGCGGAGCAATTGAAATCCATCGCAGTCGGACATCTGAATGCCAAGCAAAAGCAGGTCAGGTTTCAAGAGCCGGATTGCGCCCAGGGTCTCAGCCCCACTCTGACATTCCTCGACGACTTCGAGCCCAGGTTCCGAACCTAACAGCATTCTCAACCGTTCTCTGGTCGCGGCCTCTTGATCCGCGATGATGGTGCGGATGGTGTACGGCATGTCGATTCCATGCAGAGAATTGTCAATCTGAGGAAACCAGTTCATGTAGGACATAGACGCACAGAAATGCGAAATGGTTTTCTGGCGAGTTCTTTCAGGATTGGATGAAGTCACATCAGAAAGCACTCGACTCGTAACGCATCCACGCGGAGAGACAGGGTCGCGCTCACGCAAACACAGACAGAAAACAGGCGTTCAGCCGAGGCTCACAGCTCTGGCAGTGGCTCTCAACTCGCGAACTCCAGAAAGTTGTAGAGTTCCTGCAGGGTTTTATACAGATTCAAGTAGTTTGACGGCCCATCCTTAAAGATCAGCCGATGCTTCCGCCGCGGCGGAGCACCATTCACACCGAAGAGTGCATGTTTCATGCCGAATCGCCGGTGATTCGTCACAGGCGGCACGCCCGCGCCTGCTTCCCGGCAGGCATCGTGCCAGGTTGAGTGCAATCGCGGCCGCCGCACAAAGTCGCAGGCGCGCCGCAGCATCCACAAGACTCAGAAGAAGAATGGAGAAAACAATGCAATCCAGACTGTTGTGCAAAATATTCGCAGTGCTGGTGGCGAGTGTTTTGTTGATTCCCTCCGGAATCCTGGCGCAGAACATCGTGACGGGCGGGATTTCCGGCACGGTTGCCGATCCGAGCGGCGCGGTAATCGCCGACGCCAAGGTTTCCCTGAAGAGCAACACCACGGGGGAAAGCCAGACGGTGTCAACGAATTCGTCGGGTTCCTACACCTTTCCTTTGCTGAAGCCGGGATCGTACACGGTCAGCGTTTCGCAAACCGGTTTCCGGACCGTTAATGAAACGGTGGATGTGCAACTGGCGCAGGTTTCCACCGCCAACATTAAACTCGCGGTGGGCAACGCCGCGGAGACGATCGAAGTTACAGGGCAGGTTCCGCTGCTGCAAACCGAAGATGCCAACATCAGTACAACCTTCAGTCAGGCACAGGTAGAACAGCTGCCGAATCCGGGGGGGGACATCACCGCCTATGCCCAGACCGCTCCTGGAGTGGTCATGAACAGTGGCGCGGGGTTTGGCTACGGCAATTTCACGGCGTTTGGCCTGCCGGGGACTTCCAACCTGTTTACCTTGAACGGGAACGATCAAAACGATCCTTTTCTGAATCTGAACAACTCGGGCTCGAGCAATCTGCTGCTGGGACAAAACGAACTGCAGGAAGTTGCGGTGGTGAGCAATGGCTATACCGGCCAGTATGGCCGGCAAGCCGGCGTGCAGGTCGACTACACCACCCGATCGGGCAGCAATAACTGGCATGGCAATGCGTCCTACTGGTTCAACAGCAGCGGCTTCAATGCCAACGACTGGTTCAGCAAGAGCAGCCAGATCGCGAGCGGGCAACCGAATGAATCGGTGTTCGCGGTGGCCAACCAATGGGCGGGTTCGGTAGGGGGCCCGATCAAGAAGGACAAGTTGTTCTTCTACGCGGATCAGGAAGGCTTGCGGTATGCGGTGCCCAGCGTGCAGCAGGTGTTTTTCCCGACGCCGGCATTTTCTTCGGCGATTTTGAGCAACACAGCTTCCCTACTACACCAGCCTGATGAACCTGTACAAGAATGCTCCGAGCTATAACCTGGCAAGTCCAGTCACTCTAGGGCAGGACTCCGGGTTGGGGTGCGGAGACTTTGCGGGAACCACCGTTGGAGGCACGCTGTTTGGGCCGGGGGGAACTCCGTGCCTGCAAACCTTGTTTGCCAACGGCGTGAACCACAACAAGGAGTGGCTGCTCACAACCCGTATCGACTACAACATTTCCAACAACGACAAACTGTTCGGCCGCTACAAAATGGACCGTGGGGAGCAGCCGAGCTCCACCGATCTGGTGGATCCGAAGGTGTTCAGCACCCAGAGCACCCAGCCGGAATACGAAGGGCAGATCAACGAAACGCACGTTTTTTCGCCGACCATCGTAAACAACCTGATCATATCGGGATTGTGGTATTCGGCGGAATTCTTCCCGGATAGCGGGCAGTCGGCCGTGCTCTCGAGTTTGGGGATGAGCACGATTCTGTTCGGGCCGAACAAACTCTCCACCTTGGGAGGCACGTCGGCCAACGCGCCTCTGTTCATCTTCCCTCAAGGGCGCAACTCGACCATGGGGCAGGTCACGGATGATCTTTCGATTACCCGTGGTCAGCACACGCTCAAGATGGGGATCAACTTCCGGCGGGACGATGTCTCGGATATTGATGCCCAAAGCTTCACCGCCGGGGTTGCCAATTTCAACAGCATCACCGACTTCTACAACGGCCTGCTCAACGTGCAGAACGGGGATTTCTTCCAGCAGGCGTTCACCCAGAACGGCAACGTGCCAATCGCCTTCTACAGCCTAGGGTTGTACTTCCAGGATGAGTATCGGCTGAAGACGAACCTGAAGCTGACGCTGGCGCTGCGCGCCGATCGCAACTCGAACGCGGTCTGCCAGACCGACTGCTACTCGCGGCTCAACGCTCCGTTTGGATCGATGAGTCACGATGCGTCAATTCCTTACAACGCGGCGATTTCCACCAATCTGCATAGTGCTTTCCCCAACATCGAGAAGGTGGTGTTCCAGCCGCGCCTCGGGTTCACCTGGAGCCCGATGGGGCACACGGACACCGTCCTGCGTGGCGGGGTCGGCCTGTTCTCTGATCTCTACCAGGGTATTTTGATGGACAGTTTGATCGGCAACTCTCCCCGCAACAACATATTCCTGGTACAACCCAACGACGGTCTGCCGGGTAGTTCTCCGGCGCCTCTGACCCCGACCTTGGCCGGCAGCGCCGCTGCAATCGCAGCCGCATCGAACACGGCTTTTCTGAACGGTTTTGGCGCTGGCCAGACCCTGGCACAGATATCGCAGGCGGTTCAGAACGTGGGCGGAGTATTCGCGCCTCCGAATTTCTTCTCGGTGGCTAACCAGATCAACAACCCCAAGTATGTGGAGTGGAATCTGGAACTTCAACAAGCGATCGGTCCCAAGATGTCCGTTAGTTTGGATTACGTGGGAACGCATGGCTACAACATTCTGATTCAGAACCCCGGACTGAACTCGTTCCTGGCCCCGGGAAGTCATCCGTTCGGACAGGTCCCCAGCACGGTTCCTGACGCGCGCTTCAGCACCATCGACGATCTGGGAAGCGTGGGCCGCTCCAACTATAACGGCCTGGTAGCCTCGTTCACGCGGAGGATGTCCTATGGCTTCCAGGTGAGCGCCAACTACACGTTTTCCCATGCGTTGGACGACCTGACGAGCACGAACCCCGGAACGCCATTCAACGTCATCACCAGCCTGGTGCGCCAGGTCAACCCGTTTAATCTGCAGAGCAGCAACTACGGGAACTCTGACGCCGACGCACGCCACAACTTCACGGCAAACTATGTCTGGAACCTGCCGCATAAGTTCCAGAGCAGGATGCTGGAGGAGGCGTTGGGAGGATGGGGCTTTGCGGGCACTTTCTATGCCCACAGCGCTTTCCCGTACTCGGTGCTGACCACGGAAAACCAGATCCAGAACACCAACGGGGTTTTCCTGGCGAACTTCCTGGGTGGCTCCACGGGTTCGTGCGGCAGCCCGGGATCAGATCCAGTCAACAACCCGCATCTTTGCCTGCAAGCCTCGCAGTTTTCGGCGCCCAATGATGGCGGACAAAACGGATTCGGCAATGTCCGGCGCAACGCCTTCCGCGGGCCCGGTTACTTCGACACTGATTTCACGGTGATGAAGAACTTCTCCATCAGCGAGCGGGCACGGTTCCAACTGGCCGCCAACATGTTCAACGTTCTGAATCATCCCAACTTCTTCGCGCCGAACAACAACGTGGCGGGCGGGGCATTTGGGCAAATCTTCAGCACGGCAGTTCCACCCACCACTCCGTACGGCGCTTATCAGGGCGCCGGCGTGTCTGGCAGGCTGATTCAGTTGCAAGCGAAGGTCATCTTCTAGCTCCTGACAGTCTTGTCAGTTCTCCGGGCGGCCTCGGTTTGAGGCCGCCTTTTTTCTTGCGACAGGAGATCGGCGGGGAGCGGGTATCACTCCCCCATCACTTTGACAATTACACGCTTGTCACGTTGACCATCGAACTCGGCGTAGAAGATGCGCTGCCATCGTCCGAGATCGAGTTTGCCCGCGGTGATGGGCACGATCACCTGATGGTGGACGAGGATTGCCTTGAGGTGAGAGTCTCCGTTGTCCTCGCCTGTCTGGTGATGCTGGTAATCCGGGTTGAAAGGCGCCAGCTTTTCCAGCCATTGGTCAATGTCTTCAATCAAGCCGGATTCGTTGTCATTCACGTACACGCCGGCTGTGATGTGCATGGCGGAAACCAGGACCATGCCTTCCTGCACGCCGCTCTTTTTCACCAGCGCGTCCACCTGAGGCGTGATGTGCACGTAGGCTCGATGGGTCTTGGTGTGAAACGTCAGGTATTCGGTGAGAAATTTCATAGGGAATGCTCCTCCGGTAGCGCAGGAAGTTTGCGGTGTTCAGCTCCGAATGTCTAATACTAAGGTAACGTGTTCCGCACACCTGGATCACAGCAAGTTTCGCCGACCTGCTCCTACCTTGTTGCAGGAGGCTTTCATTGCTGTGCTGAGACTCGATTACGTATCCTGTGTGCTGACGGTTGTTTCCACCATTCTGGTGGGCCGGAGATGCTGGGAAGGCTGGATTCTGGCAGGGATCAATAGCGTAATCCTCTGCTTCATCGGGTGGAAGACCGCGCAGATGGGATTCATCCCCGCCAACTTGTTCTGCATCGTCATGTGCGGCCTGAATTTGAGATCCTGGCGGAGACAGGAAACGTCCTAATCAGAGGGGCCGCGCTAAGGCGCGAGGCGACTGCGGCATCTGGTCATGCTGCTCATCTCAGGCTCTCTTCCACTTCGGAGATCCAATCGGGGCGTTTCAGGAGTTCGCGCGGCTTGGGGCCGTCGGCGGCGCCCACGATGCCGTCGCGTTCCATCAGGTCGATGAGGTGGGCGGCGCGTCCATAGCCGATTCTCAACCTGCGCTGAAGCAGGGAAGTAGACGCCTTGCCGAACTCGACCACCAGCCGGACCGCATCTTCGAAGAGCGGGTCGTGTTCTTCCTCGCCGTCCTCGCCTGCATCTCCGGCGGCAGCGTCTTCGCGGTCTTCCCGCGGAGCCTGCAGGAATTCCTCCTGGTACTCGGCGAGCCCTTGGGCGCGCCAGAATTCCACGACAGCGGCTATCTCTTTCTCGGTCACGAACGGCGCGTGCAACCGGTGAACCCGGGCGGAGCCGGACGGCAGATAGAGCATATCGCCTTTCCCTAACAGGGCTTCGGCTCCGTTGGCATCGAGAATGGTGCGGGAATCGACTTTGGTGGCCACGCGGAAAGAAATCCGCGACGGGAAATTGGCTTTGATCAGGCCGGTGATCACGTCCACCGACGGCCGCTGGGTTGCCAGAACCAAATGAATGCCAACCGCCCGCGCCATCTGGGCCAGGCGCGTGACGGATTCTTCCACGTTGCCGGCATCGAGCATCATCAAGTCGGCCAGCTCGTCGATGATAATCACGATGTAGGGCAGCGGGGATTCGTCGCCCGCTTCGCCAAACAGGCTCGGCGTGTGGCCCTCGTCAAACCGTTTGTTGTATTGCGCGATATTGCGGACGCCTTTGGCGGCGAGCAGTTTCAAACGGCGCTCCATCTCGCGCACCGCGTTGCGCAGGGCATTGGCCGCCAGTTTGGGCTCGGTGATGATCGGCGTGTACAAGTGGGGGACGCCTTCATAGTTGCCGAGTTCCAGGCGTTTGGGGTCGACCAGGATCAGGCGCACTTCCTCGGGGGTCGACTTGTAGAGGATCGACATGATCATCGCGTTGATGGCGACGCTCTTGCCGGCGCCGGTGGAACCCGCGATGAGCAGGTGCGGCATGCCCGTCAGGTCGGCGGTTACGATGCGTCCGTTAATGTCCTTGCCCAGCGCGACCGTCAACTTCGACTTGCTGCCCAGGAACTCCGTGGACTCGATACTTTCACGCAGCCAGATGATCTCGCGCTCGTGATTGGGCACCTGAATTCCCACCGTGGACTTTCCGGCCATCCGCTCGATGAGAATGCTTTCCGCTTTTAGCGCCAGGCAAAGATCGTCGGTGAGCCCGGTGATACGGCTGTACTTGATGCCGGCTTCAGGCTTGAATTCAAAGGTTGTGACCACCGGACCGGGGTTGATCTGAGTCACCTGCCCGTGCACTTCGAACTCGGCATACTTGGCGGTGAGAACCTGGGCAGTGAGCTTGAGTTCGTCCGCATCCACGGCTTGCTGGCCTTCCGGCCGCTGCAGCAGGGAACTGGGGGGAAGTTTGAAGCCGTGAGCGATGCGCGGCATGGTGGTCCTGGGCTTATGATCGCTGTCAGCGCGTTCCGTGACTTCCGGAGCGGGAAGCCCGGGCTCAGGCTGAACTGCTTGCGGCTGCGACTGCTGCGCTTCCTCCTCAAGGGTCCGCTCAATGCCGGTTTTCACGGGCTCAGGACGAACCGGGGGCGCAGGCTTTGCCGGGACCAATTGTGCGGTGATCACGGGCTTAGGGGCAGCACGGCGTTTGTCCAGTTCCTTTTGCATGCGGCGTTTGGCACGCTCTTCCTGCCAGTCCTTCCAGCGTTCCCGCAAAGCGATCACGAAAGCGAAGCGGGTGGGCGCCCAGAGCTGCAATGCCGAAAACGAGAACGCGGTCGCAACATACAGGGCAGCAGCCAGGACCGTGGCGCAAACGATGTAGGCGCCCGCCAGGTTGAAGTAATGGATCAGGAAATCGCCGACGATGCGGCCCAGGAGACCCTCCAGAGGGATCGCCCCCATCCAGCGCAGATGTCCAGGCAGCAAGGCAAGAAGCGCGGGTACGAAGACCAGTAGGAACGATGCTCCCAAGGCCTTGGCCAGGGGCGAAGGAACCTTGCGGGAGCGGAACCAGCGGACTCCCAGCATCATGGAAAAAAACGGCAGCAGGAACGCGCCAACTCCGAAGGTTTGCAGCACCAGATCGGAGGTCATGGCTCCGACCACGCCAACCCAATTCCGGGCGCCCCGTGATCCGGTCAGAATCGAGGCGCTGTTGAGAGAGGGATCAAGCGGGGAATAGGAGGCGAGAGCAAGGAAAAGGAGGAGCGCGGAGGCGCACAAAATGAACCCAATCAGCTCGTTGAGCCGTGGGTTGCTGGTCGGTGTAAAGATCCGGGAAAGACGCTTCATGTGGGCGCACTGCCACTTTGTGGAGGCACACACCTCCTCAGTGCCAGATCTACGCCAGAGCCTCTTGATTATGACAAGAATCGGCCAAGCCTACAATCCCAGACTGGCGGTGGTATCCAGAGTGACAAACACAAGCTATGCTACGAGTCTGGCAGCAAATACCAGCACCAGTGTGCCCACGATGATGCGGTAGACAGCAAACGGAACGAATCCATGTTTCCGCACCCAGGCCATGAACCAGGCCACGGATCCATAGGCGACCACGAAGGAAACTACGAAGCCGATGGCCAGAACGACCCAGCCATGGGTGTCGATCTGGGAGACCCCAATGGGATTGGCCATTCCCTTGCCGCGGAGCGATTTGAGTAAGTCGTAGCAGGTGGCCACGACCATGGTGGGAATCGACAGAAAGAAAGAAAACTCCAACGCCGAGGCGCGCGACATGCCAGCCACCTGTCCGGCAGCGATGGTCGACATAGAACGGGAGGTTCCCGGGAACACGGCGGAGAGGATCTGGCAAGCACCGATCCAAATGGCCTGGCCGAGGCTCATCGCCTCCATCGACCAGGTATGGATGCGGCTGTCTTTGGCGCCCGGGCCGGCGGCTTCCGAGCGCGCGTGCACGGCATCGACAATCCACATGACCACCCCGCCGATCAGCAGCGACATTCCCATGATGTGAAGGCTTTCCAGGTGCTTGCCAATTACCTTGGTCAGCAGCAGAAAAGCGGGAATCGCCGTCACCACGAAAGCCACCATCGTGAGCCCCAAAGGATGCGTAAGTGCGGTGCGGTCCCCTTTTTCGCCGCCGGGAAAGGTGGCGAGAAACTTCGCGATACGATGGCGAAAATAAACCGGAAGGCAGAGAATTGCGCCCAATTGGATCACGATGGTGTACATCTTCCAGTAGCCATCGCCGAGACTGATGTGAAACAGCGCCTCGGAAATGCGCAGGTGCGCGGTGGAACTCACCGGCAGAAACTCGGTCAGTCCTTCTACGATTCCCAGCACTACGGACAGCAAATAGTCGTTCAAGGTTCCTCCAAGGGAAGTGAAAGTATCTCAGAAATGGCGTCGCAAGGGCCAGGGAGGCCAGGCAGCGACCAGGCGCGGGTTGCAGGTCGCGCGTTTAGTTTTGTTCGTTTCCGTAGGTTGGAATGTTCCGCTCGACCAGGTACAACAGCAGTCGCGCCCGGGTTCCCCAGTCGCTCTGGGGAGATTGGCCGGCCGCTCTCTGCGCCAGGTCTGTGGCTTTCACTTTGGAAGCTTCCGACTTCTTCTGCTGATCTTCCGACTTGTAGATCTCGATCAGGGCCGACCAACGCCAGGCGGCGTCATATAACGCTTCGGCGAGCGCGGGTGAATTCGGATGATCTTTCGCGTAGTGCTCGTACATCTCCGCTTCTTTGGCGGGACACTTGGATTGTGCCTCCCAATCCCCACACAGCTTGTTCTCGATCAGATGAAATGACGCCAGGTCGGCCCACTTGGTGCCGGGGAACTTCTTTATCACCTGCTTCATCAAGTCTTCGTTCATGCCTCCGCGCAGGTAAGCCTCCCGCTCTTTGGCGGAGGGACGCGACATCACATCTTCTTTGTCAATCTGCCATCGAATATCGCCTGAGCGATACAGGCCCTCGCCCGCCAGAGGCGAACTCGGGAACAATTCCGACACCTCGTAATACAGGCGCATGGCATCCTGAGCGGCATCTTTTCGGCCGTGGCGCCGGCTTGCCTGATCTTCGGAATCCACCGCTTCGCCGAAAAGGATCTTGTCCCCGTCGGGGGTCGAGGCTTTGATCACATCCTTATCGCTGATCCATCCGGTGACCGTCCGCTCCTCGGTCACGTTCGCCTCAACGTGGGTCCACTCGCGGCTGGTTTCCAGCACCACCAGTTCCCGGCCGCGTTCCAGATCTGCCAGCTTCGCTGAAGTGGCATCCGGGGAGACGTAGATCCTGGTCGGGTGGAGAATCGCACCGCGCAACACATCCGCCATGCAGAGCGAACCGGAGACAAGAATGGTGACAAGGGCGCTGCGATACAACCTCATGGGTTTTATTCTAATTCAGAAGGAATGTTGGGTGGAGGCGCGGGGTCGGGCAGGGCTTCCGGTTTAATCCGATTCCCCACGAAGCTCCTTGAGAACATGGGGCTCGATGTTGCCGCCGCTAATGACGGCGACGTTGAATTTCGTTTTCGGCAATTGGCCGCGGTGGAACAGGAATACAGCCACCGCGACGGCGCCGCTCGGCTCGGCGACCGTCTTCGGATGGGAGGCGAGGCGGCGCATGGCTTGCCGCATCTCGTACTCGCTGACAGTCACAATGTCGTCCACGTACGCTCGGAGGTGCTCAAAGTTGATCGGGCCAATACTTTGGGTGCGTAAGCCGTCGGCAATCGTGCGGGTTACCTGCTCGGCGGGGAGGTGCGTAAGATGGCCGGAGCGCAGGCTGGCCTGGGCATCGGCTGCCAGCTCCGGCTCAGCTCCGATCACTTTAATATTTGGGTTAGTCAGCTTAATGGCGGCGGCAATGCCGCTGATCATTCCTCCACCACCGACCGGCACGAGCACGGTCCTGACCGCCGGAAGATCTTCCAGAATTTCGAGGCCAATGGTACCCTGGCCGGCGATGATTTTCTCGTCGTTGTACGGCGGAACAAGCGCGTAGCCGTGCTGAGCTGAGAGCTCTTCCGCTTTGGCCTTGCGCTCCTCGCTGCCGGGACCGACCAGGACAATCTCGGCCCCTAGGGCGGCGGTTGCTTCCCGCTTGATCGCGGGAGAGTTGCTGGGCATCACAATCACGGCCTTCACGCCCAGCGCCCGCGCCGCGTACGCCACACCTTGCCCGTGGTTGCCGCTGGAGTAGGAAATTACGCCCCGGCCGCGTTCTTCCGGAGTGAGCGAGGCGACCTTGTTGTAGGCTCCGCGCAGCTTGAATGAGCCGATGGGCTGCAGATTTTCCGGCTTCAGGTAGAGTTGGCGGTCGTCGGGCTGGGCGCCGTTTTGGTGGATGTGCGACTCGATTAGCTCGGTGCGAGTGGCAATCCCACGCAAGCGGGCTTGAGCTTCGCGAATGTCGTCGAGGGTGACGATGGGGGCCTTTCCTGAGTGATCGGACGGATCGCATCCGGGTTTTGCCGGAAGAGTCCGAGCCACAATCGAGAATGCCTGTACTTGCGTTTTATTGCAAGGGCGGAAGTATTGGTGAAGAAATGCGATATAAACTGTTGAAAATAAAGCATCATCCCAGATTGACATCATGATGTCAATACATATAACATCATGATGTGCGGACTACTCTTTCTCTCGATGACGACGTTGCCCATCTGCTGGATAAAGAAACTCGGCGGTCCGGTGCTTCATTCAAGCAGGTGGTCAACCATTTCCTGCGACTTGGACTGACGGTGAAGCAGTCGCGCCGGAAACCCTTCAAGGTGACGCCGATCAACCTTGGACTTCCTCACTACGACAAGGCCGAAGACTTGCTCGAATCTCTGGAAGGACCGGACCACCGGTGATTGTCTTCGACGCGAACCTTCTCATTTACGCTTACGATGGCGGTTCCAGTTATCACACCAAGGCGCGCGAGTGGGTGGAGAATACCTTTTCGGGTGACGAATTGGTGGGGCTTCCATGGCATGCCATTACCGCTTTCCTGCGCATCATGACGAACAAACGGCTGCCGGGATCGAGGTTCAGTTTGGAGCAGGCGTCTCAGATCGTGGATCAGTGGCTGGAACAGCCGAACGTCCGCACGCTGGCGCCCGGAGAACATCACTGGCCGCTACTAAGAAGCATGTTGACCGAAGGCCAAGCCGCAGGAGCGCTGGCGAACGATGCGCAGATTGCCGCACTGACGATCGAGCATGGCGGCGTATTGCATACGGCAGACCGGGATTTCGCACGCTTTCCGGGACTGCGGTGGGTGAATCCGCTGGGGTAAGATCGGAGGAAATGGTGCGACTAGGACTGCGGTGGAGGAACCCGTTTAGTTAGAGAGGCACGTGCTTCGGCTTCGCGGGCCGCACCTTATGCTGGGGTCATCGCGACGCTCTGGTTCGGAGGATCTGCTTCACGTCGCGTTTGCCGTGTAGGACGGCAACGATCTCTACCATCGCTGCTCGGCGGTAGACGATCATGTACTGATATACGCTGAAGAAAAGGACGCCCCGGCTGGTCAGGTCGGGGCGCTTATGGCCTTTGCCGGGAGCATCGGCCAAGGACTCGAAGGCGTCCACCAGTTCGCCCTGAATCCGGTTGGCGACTTCCAGGCCCGCCTCTCCGAGCAGGTAACGCCAAATTTGCTGAAGATCGCCCTCAGCCTCGGGAGCGACGAGATAAGGTTTCACGATCCAGAGCGGTCCGCTAGCCACGCGGCCTTGTCGTCGTCAAGACGCTTGCGCAGTGCATCCCCCGGCGAGCCTTCGCCGCGATCGAGTTGGGCCAGACCGCGCTCGATTTTAGCGTTGATAGCCTCTTTGTTTTCCTGAAGCCAGGCCTCGCGTTCGGCTTGTATTTCCAGGGCGTCGAAGAGGACGTCTTCCACGCTCTGGAACGCACCGCTATGCAGCCGCTGCTGAATGAGCGCTTCAATTTCGGGACGGTTTATTTGGATGGTCATGGGTTGCCTGCGACAGCTATTCTGTCTCAACCCTACCGCCAGACCGGGCTTCGGTCAACTGGCAAAGGGAGGCGGCAGCGTCGAAATTGCTGGGTTGTGCGCTTTCCGAGACTGGGCTCGACGAACCCCCTGGCGTAGGCTCGGAGGCGATGGCGCGACGAGGGAAAGGGCACGACTTCCAGTCGCGCCGTCGGAAGGCCATAGACACTCGGTTTTAGCCGCTGGGGCACGACCTACCTCAGCGGCTGAAGTGGTCACGTAAGCAATACATTCATCGCCCCAGGTCCAATTAGAAGGCCGTATCGGTGCGTAATCAACGCGGAAAGATAGATATTTGTCCGCTCAATATATTGAAGGTCTCCCTCAAGATTCTCGATGGCTGACCCAAATCCTTCTTTGTGTATGATGTCATGCCGGAGGAGATCAAATCGGCGAATTCGGTCGCCATCAAACCGGTAATTCTTGAGTATTTTGGCTGTGCCAGGTTTGCAGATGCTTTGCAGCACCTCCACCTTGTTCGGCAGTGATTTGCTGCCGAACCTTTTCAGGTAATCCGAAACCACATTTCGCAACAGTTCATCAGGTGTTGCGTTGCGGACCTCACAGAGCGTGACCTTCTCCTGAAGCACAAACTCATCCCAATCGTTCGGGCTGAGCAGCGTGCTTACCTTGCAATAATCTTCAATCGCTCCATCGAGCATGGAATGAGCGAAGACAATGCATGCCGCGTTGGCAGCAGCGTGAGCGTCTTGGATCGTGCCAGATGCCGCCGCCGCAACCTTGGCGGGCAGCGTCTGGGCGACTGATTTTCGTTCTTCCGGAGTTCCATAATCTGGCCGCGCTATCATCTCAGTTGCTGTTCTGTAGGTTGCGCTGAGAATCTGCTCGTGAGCGGAGGACGAGCCGTATTGCATATACGTCTGGAGGCTCCAGATTAACCGCCAAACCTTCAGAGTCTGTCCGACGGTACGATTGAACAGTTCGGAAGCGACCTTCTTTTCGTGGTCACGTGCCGCGTTTGTCATGATCTGACCTTCTAAACGCAATCGGTGTATAAAAACGCCGGTCGCCCACCCTTGGGATTTCCCCTGATTCCTGAAGTGCACGGAAAGAATTCCTTGCAACGCTCCCGGTCCAACCTGCCCGGTAGGGATCCTTCGACTCCGCAGCCGACCCGCGGGGCGGGTCAGCTACTCCGCTCAGGATGACAATGAAGTGGATGGGATGACATCGGGTGGCTAAATTTCCAGTATCACCGGCATGATTAGCGGGCGTTTCTGGGTTTGCTTGGAGATGTAGCGTTTCAGGTCGGCGCGGATTTTTTCTTTGATTACGCCGTAGTCGGCTTTTTCTTCGTCGCTGGAGACTTCCAGAGTCTGCAGGACCAACTGGCGGGCGCCAGCGATGAAGCCGTCCTCTCCGGGCTCGAAGCCTCGGGTCACAATTTCCGGCGAAGTCTCCACCACGCCGGTCAGCTTGTTGATGGCGATGATGGGGAGCACGATGCCGTCTTCGCCCAAATGCCGGCGATCCTTGATAATCAGGTCTTCGACCACATCGGTGCGCGAGCCGGAATCAATGCACACGCGGCCCACATTCACGCGACCCGCTTTTCTGGCGCCCAAGTCGTCGAATTCCAGAATGTCTCCACTTTCAATCAGGATGACCTGACCCACGGAACCGTGCATGGAAGCAGCCAGTTCGGCATGCAGCTTGAGCTGACGGTATTCGCCGTGAATGGGAATGAAATATTTCGGCTTGACCAGGTTGATGATCAGCTTGAGTTCTTCCTGGCTGGCGTGCCCGCTGACATGGACGGGCGGGTAGGAACCGTCGTCGTAAATGACGTGAGCCTGGCGCCGGAAGAGGTGGTCGATCATGCGGTAGATCGCCTTCTCGTTGCCGGGGATGATGCGCGACGACAATACGACCGTGTCGCCTTTCTCGATTTTGGCGTGTTTGTGATTGTCCACGGCGGCGCGCGACATGGCGGACATGGGTTCGCCCTGGGTGCCGCTGATCATGACGCAGACCTTTTCCGGCGGATAATTCCTCATCTCTCCGGGATGGATCAGGACACCATCGGGAATCTGAACGTAGCCGAGGTCTTCGGCGATCTCGGCGGAACTGGTCATGGAACGCCCGATGAACGCCACTTTGCGGCCATGCTGCCAGGCGAGTTCGACGGCGAGCTTGATGCGGTGAATGGAGGACGAAAAACAGGAGATGAACAGCCGGCGCTCGGTGCGGGCAAACACTTCGTCGAACTTGCGGCGCACGGCGCGCTCACTCGGGGTGTAGCCCTTACGTTCGACGTTAGTGGAATCCTGGAAAAGGGCCAGCACGCCGTTTTTGCCGTACTCGGCGAAAGAATGAAGATCGAAGAGACGGTTGTCGGTCGGCGTGGGATCGACTTTGAAGTCGCCGGTGTGAATCAGCACGCCCAGGGGCGTATGGATGGCGAGGGCAACGCAGTCCACCAGGCTATGCGTGACCTGGATGGGATGAATGGTGAAGGGACCGACCTTAAAGCGCTCTCCGGGGCGGATTTCGTTGAGCTTGGCGGCATCCAGCAAACCATGTTCTTCCAGCTTGTCTTCGACGTAAGCCAGCGTGAACTCAGTTGCCCACACTGGCACGTTGAGCTCGGAAAGAATCCAGGGCAGGCCGCCGATGTGATCCTCGTGGCCGTGGGTGAGGATGATGGCCCGGACGCGTTCCCGGTTTTCGATGAGGTAAGAGATGTCCGGGACAACAATGTCGACGCCCAGCAACTCGGCTTCGGGGAACATCAGTCCGGCGTCGATGACGATGATATCGTCGTGCCAGCGGATGGCCATGCAGTTCATGCCGAACTCGCCCAGCCCGCCCAGCGGCACAATGTGAAGTTTTCCAGTTGGCATCGGGAACCTATGATGCTAGCACAGGTGGAGAGAGAGCGTTATTTGCGCGATGCTCGTTTTGCGGGTGTGACGATGCGCGCGAGATCCCCCTCGGCGCGCTGCGCTTGCTCAGGGCAGGCTCTGGCTCCGCCTGAAGAACGGCTCTGCTCGGGATGACGCCGACAAAAAATCATCTTGTCCAAACTGCATTACTTGTCGACATCGATCCCAAAGCGCGCCAACGGCATCTGAGATAATTGAGACGGATGGCGGAGCTGATGCGAAAATCCTGGATGCGGCGGGGTTTCGAAGGCGCTTTGCGGCGTGGCTTTCAGCGTGCGTACAAAACCGTCCGTGTCCGCCCGGAAAGTTTTCTGCTGCAATTGCGCACTGCCTATGGAGTGCCGGTGACCAGCTTCCGGGGAATGTATTCCGTCGACCTTCGGGCGGTTGACGACATTGCCGGCCAGATCATCCGCAGCGGCTGCAAGATGGCTGCGGCGGAAGGCGCGGGATTTGGCCTGGGTGGCTTGATGACCATCGTTCCGGACCTGAGTATCCTCGCCGGAATCACGATGCGGACGATTCAGAAACTGAGCCTGGTTTACGGATTCGAGTTCAACACCGACGAAGAAACTGCCGAACTTTGGATCGCCGCAGCCAGTGCCGCGGGGGTGGACATCAGCCGGGAATTGCTGGAGAAGGAAGTAGTGAACCGTTTTGTTCCCAAGGTGATTGAGAGGATCGCGGTGCAAGCCAGCCGGGAAGTTGTTGAAAAGTGGTCAGGACGGGTGATTCCGCTCACGAGTTCGGTGATTGGCGCAGGCCTGAACTACTATTTCGTCCGGGCGTGGGGAGAACGGGCGCGGGCGCACTTTCGGCAGCGGCATCTGGAAGTGCGGCGGAGGCTTGCGGAGGAACAAGCGAAACTTCCGGGTGTACCTGCGGCACGGTTGTCGTAACTACTAACGCCGCGACGGGACAAGACCGCGGGGTTCAGACGAGCTTGTCCAGAACCAGGGTTTCCAAGTCTTCCACACGCTCGAAGACTGTATCGTTGGTGATCAATCCGCTGCTCTGAGCGTGTAGGGCGGTCGCCGCCTGCAAAGCGTCGGGAGTCCGCAGGCGATGGAGAGCGCGAAGACGTGCCGCCAGATCGGCGATCTCAAGATTCGGTGCGACCCGGTCCAGGTTGGGATAGCTGGCAAGTAAGCCGTAGCAGTCATTTGCCCGCTGTTCGTCGCCTTCGCGGTACGGCAGGACCAGCAATTCCGTCATCGTGATTGTGGATGTGATCGCGGCAGAACCCGGTTGCTCAAGCCACCGAAAGACAGGGTCAGTAAATGCGAGGTACTTTGGGTTCGCCTCTAACTGATAAATGAAGATGCTCGTGTCCAGAGCGATTCGGTGGTGACGGCGGAGAAACGCGCGGAGTCGCTCTACTCCCAACTCTGGCGTTCCTTTTTCACATAATCCTTTGGATACGTGCCGTGCGCTAACCCACGAATAGCAGCATGATAAGACTTCGGTTTTTGCAGGACCAAGACCTTCCCGCCCCGCACCAGCACAAGAATCTTGTCGCCGGGTTTTAGGCCCAGAGCCTGGCGAGCCTCACGCGGAATTACGATCTGGTTCTTTGCGGAAAGAGTAGCTTCTGTCATCGCTTTACATTGTAGCATAAAGTAAAGTGAGACAGGAAACTGTGTTTCATTGCAATTTCTGCGCTTTCTCAGCAATGCTCACGGAGCGGCCTCAGGAACCAACCCTATCGCAGCCAGTCTTCCAGTTCGATTCCGCGGGCGGTCTTTTCGTCCCGATACTTCACAATCACCGGAGTGTAGAGCGATAGGTTCCATTCTGCTGCGGGGCCGCGCTTTACGGCTCTCGATCCCGGCACCACCACGGCGTTCTCTGGGACTTCCAGCGACTTTTCGGCGGTGGCGCGGTACACCTCGCCCCGCACCAGATCGTACAGCGGAGTGGAGCGAGTCAGAATCGTTCCCGCACCCAGCACGGCGCGGCTGCGCACCAGAGTGCCTTCATAGATGCCGCAATTGCCGCCGATGAGCACGTCATCTTCAATAATCACCGGAGCGGCGTTGACCGGTTCAAGGACTCCGCCAACCTGGGCGGCAGCGCTGATGTGAACCCGCTTGCCGACCTGCGCGCAGGAACCGACCAGAGCGTGCGAGTCCACCATGGTTCCCTCATCGACGTAGGCGCCTACGTTAATAAACATGGGAGGCATGCAGATGACGCCGGGGGCGACATAGGAGCCCACGCGCACCGACGAGCCTCCGGGCACGACGCGCACCTTGTCATCGACTGTAAAGCGGCGGATGGGAAATGTGTCCTTGTCGACAAAGGACAGGGGATCGTTGCCCATCTGGCTGAGTTCACCCAACCGGAAGCCAAGCAGGATGCCCTGTTTCACCCAGACATTCACTCGCCACTGTCCGTCAACTTTTTCGGCGGCGCGAATGACACCCTGGGTCAGTTGCTCGCGAAACTCGAGAAAGGTCTCACGGGCCTCGGGGTTGCTTTCTATCTCGCCCAGCGAAGCCAGGCGCTCGATGGCAGTTTGTAGGGACTTCATTGCTGGAAAGTATAAAGGAAACGCAGAAGCCAGAAGTGAGAATGCAGACTTGAGAAGCACCATCAGACGGTGCAGTTCTACATTCTTACTTCTGCCTTCAAACGCACTTGCACTCGCTGCGGATCAGGACGTTCGCCATATTGTGCGAAGCTTCGCGGGCCTCGGCCAGCGTCGTGTAGGGGCCGTGCCAGCGGGCATGGTTGGGATCATGTCCGGTGGGCCGGCCTTTTCCGTGATTGCACTGGCCGCAGGTGGAACGATGAAGCACGATCTTGTGCGGGCCGGCCAGCCAGTTCTCATAAATGAAAAACTGAATCGCCTCCGGCGCGGCGACGGTAGGCCGGGCGATCAAACCGGCCTCGGCCGCGATTCTCTGCAGCTTGGATCGCGTGTCGCGCTTCATGGGCAGCAGGGGCAGACGGTACACTTCTTCGATTTTTCCCATCATCGCCAACACCGCCTTCACCGGCAGCGGGCTGGACTCGATGAAGTTGGCCTGCATCAGCGGCAAGTACTTGTGTTGCAGCGTCCGGGCCTTCTGCCAGTCGTTATTCAGCGCCGCCCGAGTCAACCCGGACATCTCGTGGGGAATTTCGTTCGAGCACACCGAGATGATGCCCACGCCTCCCAGCGCGATGACCGGCAGCGTAACCGCATCATCTCCCGAGAACACCAGGAAGCGCTCCGGAACCGAGGTGCAGACCTCGGCGATCTGGGTCATGTTGCCACTAGCTTCCTTCACGCCGGCGATGTTTGGCGTCTCGGCGAGGCGCGCCACGGTAGCCGGTTCAAGATTGGCGCCGGTGCGTCCGGGCACGTTGTACAGGATGATCGGCTTGTCGACCGCCTCGGCGATCGCACGGAAATGCCGGTATTGACCTTCCTGGGTGGGCTTGTTGTAGTAAGGCGAGGCAGTCAGGATCGCGTCCACGCCCGGCCGCGAGGCCACTTCCTTGGCCTTGGCGACCGCATCCTGGGTCGAGTTCGAAGTAGCTCCGGCCAGAATGGGTACACGCCCAGCCGCGACTTCAATGGTCGTGTCGATCACGTGCAACCACTCGTCGTGAGAGAGCGTCGGGGTCTCGCCGGTGGTGCCGCAAGGAACCAGAAAATCGATTCCGGATTCGATCTGCCACGCCACCAGCGCACGCAGAGCCGCGTCGTCGATTGAGCCGTCCTGGTGGAACGGGGTTACCAGAGCTGTACCGCATCCACGGAGTTGCATGGAACTAAGATAGCGCGAACGGGCCCGGTTTCAAAATGCGTCGAAACCGGAAGCAGAGGTTCCGCTGGCTGGGAGGCGCGGCAGGAAGCCAGTGCTGGGCGTTGTGGCTCACAACCCCCTGGTAAGTCATAAGCCGATTTATCGCAAGCTGATTCACTGCACTAGAATCCAGCGCCAGTTCCCCAGCCATAATGTCTTAGGGACCGCCATCCAACGTAGCGATCCCGCCTAATGGGCATCTGAGGTTGTCCGCCGATTGCTTAGCAAACTTCTCTTTGGTCTCATCGATCTTCCATGCAACAGTGGCCTTGAGCGCAGTCTTGGCCAGCTTTCCATCTCTTGCGTTGTATCTTGCGCTGTTGTCCAGCAGTGCGATGATGGCCTCGGGAATATCGTTTCCATCAGCTTGACATGCGCCAATGAACTGGGGCGAGGTCGCCGAATGAGAGGGGAATGGAAGCACGTCACGAATAAGCCTTCTATTCGTATTCACGAGCAGTTCGTACTCGCTTCCGCAAATCTGCCATGAAACCAGGAACAAGCGATCAGAAATCTCCGTCCCACCCAAATCCTTAAGACCCAAATCTTTGTGCCGTTCTTCGAGCGCGACCACTGGTTCGTTTGAGTCGCGTTTCCCAATCAGAGTCTTGGGGATGTCGCCCCCGCATTTGATCCCTTCAAACTCATCCAGTGCCCAGGCTTTTCCGTGGACCATTACCGAAAGAAACAAGATCACTAGAGTCTTGAGCATAGCCGTGTTCTCGTGCGTGCGATGTAGCGGTCGCCATCGGGAGTTTTTCCCTTACAGCTCGCGCCACACATCCTTGAAGTCGTAGAAGCCCTTCCTGCCCACCAGCCATTCGGCGGCGCGGACGGCGCCTTCGGCAAAACCCTGGCGTGATTTGGCATCGTGGCACAGATAAATCCGGTCGGCGGGAGAGTTAAATACAAGTTCATGCAGTCCGACCACATCGCCTTCCCGGAACGAGGTGATCTCCAGTTCGGATCCCGAGGCGTTCCGCACAATCTTCTGCAGGGCGACCGCGGTACCCGAAGGTGCGTCTTTTTTGGAAGTGTGGTGGCGCTCAAGAATCTGTCCGGAATACTCGTGCCGCAGCGCGGCCGCAGCGGTCTTGGCGATCTCAAAAAACAGGTTCACGCCAACCGAGAAGTTGGCGGCATAAAGGAAGCCGATGCCGGTTTTTTCCACCAGTTGGCGCACTTTGGGAATCTGCCCATACCATCCGGTGGTGCCCACGACCAGGTTTTTTCCCGCGCCGGCGCAGCCCTCGATGTTCTCCAGCACCGCGTCGGGAGTGGTAAAGTCGATCACGACGGCGGTGTCGGCGAGGCGGGACTTGGTCAGCGCCGATCCGTGGGGATTCTCCGCGATGTCGAGGCCTTCGACCTCGTGCCCGCGCTGGCGCGCCACTTCCGCTACCAGCGATCCGGTTTTTCCGAGACCCAGCACAGCAATTTTCATGGTGAACCCTCTCGCCCGCAGTGCAGGTCGCGGGCTGGATGACAAAAGTCTGGCGTTACGCGAATACCTCTGGATCGAGCTCAGCAAAAAACGTCGAATGCAGGCGTTTCACCACCTGCGGCACGTCATCTTCTTCGATGACAAAAGTCAGATTGATCTCCGATGCGCCCTGGGAAATCATGCGAATCTTCACGTCGGATAATTCTCCAAACACGCGGGCGGCCACTCCCGGCTTTTCGCGCAAGCTCTCTCCCACGACGCAAACGATCGCCTTGCGTCCTTCGTATTTTACGTCCGCCAGCTTGGCCAAGTCGGCTGCCAGAGCCGGGATCGATTCATTCGAATCCACCGTAAGTGAAACGCTGACTTCCGAAGTGGAAACGACATCGACGGACACGCGATGGCGGTCGAAAATCTCGAAAATAGACTTCAAGAAACCGTGGGCCAACAGCATGCGCGTGGCCGCGACATCGATGATGGTAATTCTTTTCTTGGCCGCGATTGCCTTGAAAAAATTCCGGCACGGAGGCACCCGAGCGGCAATGCGGGTGCCCTCGCACCCCGGATTTCGCGAATTCAGGATGTAGACGGGGATGTTTTTCTGCACCGCCGGCAGTACCGTCGAAGGGTGCAGGACCTTGGCTCCGAAGTAGGCCAACTCGGCCGCTTCATCGAAGCTGATCACTTTGATCCGGCGAGCGTCGGGGCACAGATTCGGGTCGGTGGTCATCATGCCGTCGACGTCGGTCCAGATGTCGATGCGCTCCGCACCCAGCCCTGCTCCCACGATTGCGGCGGAGTAATCGGAACCGCCGCGGCCGATGGTGGTGGTGATTCCCGCCCTGGTGGCGCCGATGAACCCGCCCATCACCGGAACCTTGCCGGCTTCAAGCAGGGGCGGGAGCGTGCTCTTCAGGCGCTCATTGGTTTCTTCCATGAGCGGAGTGGCCTTCATGAAGGTGTTATCGGTGACGATGCACTGCCGGGAATCCACAAACGCGGCGTCGAGCCCGCGAACCGAAAATGCGGCGGCGACCATCTTGCTGGAAAGTAACTCACCGTAGGCAGCAACGTGATCGGTGGTGCGGGCGGTAACCTCACCGACGGCAACGATGCCGCGCAGCAGGTCATCCAAGGCCTCAAACGCCGCTTCCAACTCGCTGTGGATTTCGGTGAACACTCCGGTTCCAAGGAGTTCTCCGGCGGTGGTGTAATGACGTTCCCGCAGAGCGCGGGAAAGTTCGAGAGCGGTTTTGCGATCTCCATTGCCGGCTGCGCGGGCGGTGGCCAGCAACTGGTCGGTGACCTTGGCCATGGCACTGACCACGACGGCCGGTTTTTGCGGAAGCCGGTCCTTGACGATGGCCGCGACGCGGTCGATGGCCGCCGAATCCTGCACCGAGGTTCCGCCGAATTTCATGACAATCATCGGCGACAACCTCGGGTGGAGTCGCTGAGAGCCGGCGCTTCGCAGGAAATCACGCCAGGTATCCCCGCACCTTCAGGAATTCAGCGTTGAGCAAGGCCGCCCCGGCGGCGCCGCGGATGGTGTTGTGGGAAAGTACAGTGAATTTCCAGTCGAGCACGCCGCAGGGACGAAGCCGTCCCACGGAGGTGGTCATGCCGTGGCCGGCGTCGACGTCGAATCTGGGCTGCGGCCGGTCGTGCGCGTGCAGATAGCGCACGGGGTGCTGGGGTGCGGTGGGCAGGTGCCAATCCTGCGGCACGCAGGGAAATTCGGTCCATGCTTGGATGATCTCTTCCGGCTTTGCCTTCTTCTTGAGCTTGATTGACACGGATTCGGTGTGTCCATCCTCGACCGGCACGCGATTGCAGTGCGCGCTCATGGTGAATCCGGCCGGGGTAATCTTCGAGCCGTCCAACTTGCCCAGCAGCTTGAGCGTCTCCTCCTCCATCTTCTCTTCTTCTTTTGCGATGTAGGGGATGACGTTGCCGAGAATATCGAGCGAGGCGACTCCCGGATATCCGGCGCCGCTGACCGCTTGCATGGTGACGGCCATCACGGTTTCGAGTCCGAAATGCTGGTGCAATGGGGCCAGCGCCAGCACCAGGCCCATGGCGGAACAATTGGAATTGGTGACCACAAACCCGCCGGATTTCTTGCGCCAGGACTGAATGTCGATCAGCTTGATGTGGTCGGGGTTGACCTCGGGAATGACCAGCGGCACGTCGCTTTGCATGCGGAGCGCGCTGGAATTGGAGACAACGGCGCAGCCCGCATCGGCAAAGCGGGGTTCGAGTTCGGCGGCAATGGAGGAATCGAGCGCGGCAAAAATGACCTTGGGAGCGCCTCCCGGCTTGGCCGGGGAGACGTGCATCTCCCCCACCCGCGAGGGCAGCGGAGTCTTCATCCGCCAGCGGGCGGCCTCGCGGTACAGACGGCCTTCGGAGCGGTCGGAAGCGGCCAGCCAGGCCACCTCGAACCAGGGATGGTTCTCCAACATTTGCACAAAGCGCTGGCCGACGATGCCGGTTGCGCCCAGGATTCCAATCGGGATTTTCTTTTGCATAAGTCCTTTGAATTTTACATCAGGCGGCGGTTATGGACGGAAAGTGGGGTTCTGCCGGCCAGGTACCAGAGTGCAGCTTGGGGCGGAAAACGATGAGTTTTGCGCTCGATCGGCCTCAGCCGGGAGTGCCTTTGTGCCGATAAGGTCCTTTATTAGGAGTGAATATGCCGGAGCTGCGTCAGAACTTTTTCACCAAGGAATGGGTCATTATTGCGACGGAACGGGCCAAGCGGCCAAAAGATCTGGCTCGTCCACCTGCGGCTAAGCCCATTGCCAGCCATGTGGACAGTTGCCCGTTTTGCGCGGGGAACGAGGACAAAACCCCGCCCGAGGTTTTGCGCGTTCCAGCCAGCGGCAACGGGCCGTGGCAGGTTCGGGTGATCCCGAACAAGTTTGCTGCCTTGAGCCGGGAATGCCAGCCGAATCGCGTTATTCACCGTACGCGGAGAACTATCGAAGGGTTTGGAGTGCATGACGTCATCGTCGAAACGCCTGACCACGCGCAGTCGACGGCGCTGATGTCCGACGCTCAAGTGGCCGACATTCTGCGCGCCTACAAGTCGCGCTATGACCATCTGAGCCTCGATCCGCGCATCGCGCACATTACGATTTTCAAGAACCACGGCATCGACGCGGGAACCAGCCTGGAGCACCCTCACTCCCAACTGGTGGCTACGCCGATCATCTCCAGCCAGGTGCGAACCCGCTTCCAGGTCGCGCTGCAACACTATGACGACTTCGGCCAGTGCATGTTTTGCCAGATGATTGAAGAAGAGATCGCCGAGCAGTGCCGTGTGGTGCTGGCGTCAGAATTCTTTGTGGCGCTGGAGCCGTTTGCCTCGGGAACTCCGTTCTGCACGCACATTATCCCCAGACGCCACATGGCCAGCTTTGGCGACATCAGCGCGGCCGAAATCACCGATCTGGCCCAAACTCTGCGGACGGTTCTGGCAAAACTGCACTACGGTCTGGGCAATCCGGATTTCAACTACACCTTGCGCAGCGCTCCGGCGGAGTCGGTGGGAGCCAAGTACTTCCACTGGTACGTCAGCATCATTCCGCGCCTGACGCGGGTGGCCGGCTTCGAACTGGGGTCGGGAATGTTCATCAATACGGTGCCCCCGGAATCCGCGGCAGAATTTCTTCGTGAGGTAAAGCTGGAGATGGCGGCGGGGGTGTAGGGCGAGGTGGTGACGCTCCGGGGTAATCTCAAACACCACACCACAGCCATTTGTACGCCGCCGTCCTTGTCCGATGGCACAGATGGCACCCCCAGCGTTGAGTTTCTTGAGGCGCGGCGTCCAATTTGTGTAGAGTCAAGGCATCCACGTGCTTACGGCAATGAATTGGAACCGGCTCCTGCGGATCGCAGCTGTGGCGGCGCTGCTGGCAAGCTCACTTTGCTCGGCCGCTTCTGACACGGCTGATAAGGCCCCCGCTACAACTCCTCAACTCGACGTGCTGGACTCGATTGTCCAGGATGCGATTCGCGACGGCCAGACGCCGGGAGCGGTGCTTCTGGTCTGGCACGACGGGCAGGTAGTTTACCGCAAGGCTTTCGGCGACCGGTCGATTGAGCCGCGGCGCGCACCCATGACCGCCGACACCATCTTTGATATTGCGTCGCTGACCAAGGTGGTGGCAACCACCATCGCCGTGATGCAACTGGAGGAGCAGGGCAAGATTCGGATGAACGATGCGGTGGCGAAGTACATTCCGGAGTTCGCGCAGAATGGCAAAGAAGAGGTCACTATACGCGAGCTGCTGACCCATTATTCAGGATTGCGCGAGGACCTCGACCGGACCGAGGCGTGGCAGGGAAAAGAGACTGCCTACCGCATGGCGTTTGCGGAGAAGTCGGTTGGCCCGCCGGGCGCTCGGTTCCTCTATAGCGACATTAATTTCATCGTGCTGGGAGCGCTGATCGAGCGGGTGTCGGGGATGTCTCTGGATGAGTACTGCCAGCAGAAGATTTTTGTCCCGCTGCAGATGGAGCACACGCGGTATCTTCCGCCTGCGGCGTGGTTGCCGAAGATTGCGCCAACCCAGTTTGATGAACATGACCAGATGCTGCATGGTACGGTGCATGATCCCACGGCGCGCCGCATGGGAGGCGTGGCGGGCCATGCCGGGGTGTTTTCCACGGCGGACGATCTGGCAAAGTTTGCAGAGTTTCTGCTGAACGGCGGTCCGGTGCTCTCGCCGCTGGCAATCGAGAAGATGACGACGCCGCAACAGCCTCCGACCTCCAGCGTTCTGCGCGGTTTCGGATGGGATATCGATTCACCGTATTCGAGCAATCGCGGAGAACTGCTGCCCGTGGGTTCCTACGGGCACACCGGCTTTACCGGGACCTCGTTGTGGATCGATCCGACGACGCGGACATTTATTGTCCTGCTCACCAATGCGGTTCATCCGCGCGGCAAGGGGAATGCGGTGGCGCTGCGCTCGAAAGTGGCAACCGCGGTTGCTGCTGCCTTGTCGCTGACCGTGAGCCCTGAAGACGAGATGAAGTGGAAGAGCCTGACCGGCTACAACGAGGCTCAAACCGCAGCGCGGAGGCTGGCTGACCGCAATGGTTCGGTCCAGACAGGGATTGATGTTTTGGAAGCCAGCAACTTCGATCCCATACGCGCCGCTGATGGCAAAAAGAAGATCGGCCTGCTGACGAATCAGACCGGGGTGGATTCAAGCGGCCGGCGCACGATTGACGTTTTGGCCAACGCTCCGGGGATTTCGCTGGAAGCGATTTTCAGTCCAGAGCACGGCGTAACGGGCGCGCTGGATACGACGCAGATCGGCAACTCGCGCGATGCCGTGACGGGAATCCCAGTCTACAGCGTATATGGCGCGACGGACGCGGCTCGCCGGCCGGCGGCGGAAGTGCTAAGCAAGCTGGATGCGGTGGTGATCGATCTTCAGGATGCCGGCGCTCGCTTCTATACCTACGAAACGACCTCGGGATACTTTCTGGAAGCTGCCGCAAAAGCCGGGATCGAGGTGTTTGTGCTGGATCGGCCGAATCCGATCACCGGCTCATTTGTGCAAGGGCCGATCTCAGATCCGGGGCACGAAAGCTTCACCAACTACTTTCCGGTTCCGGTGCGCCATGGCATGACGCTGGGAGAACTGGCAAGGCTGTTCAACGCGGAACGCAACATCAATGCTCGTCTGCGGGTGATTCCTTTGCAGGGATGGATGCGGGGCGACTGGTTCGACGCGACCGTGCTGATGTGGGTCAATCCGTCTCCCAACTTGCGCAGCTTGACGGAGGCGGTTTTGTATCCCGGCGTGGCTTTGATCGAAGGCACCAATGTTTCTGTGGGGCGCGGGACGGATGCGCCGTTTGAAGTGATCGGAGCTCCCTGGATCAAGGGACGCGACCTGGCACAATATTTGAACGCGCGGGAAATTTCCGGCGTGCGTTTCGTGGCCACCAGCTTCACGCCTTCCGCCAGCGCTTATTCCGGGCAGTTGTGCGAAGGGGTCAACGTGATATTGGTGGAGCGCAATGGCTTCGACGCGCCGGAACTGGGAGTGGAACTGGCGTCGGCGCTGCACAAGTTGTATCCGGAGCAGTTTCAGCTGGAGAAGATTGCGGACATCCTTGCCAACCAGGTAAGTTTCGATGCGATTGTAAATAGCGAAGACCCACGAAGAATTAGCGAAGATTGGCGGGAGCCCTTGCAGCGTTTTGAGCAGCTGCGGCAGAAGTATCTGCTGTACAAGTGAGTTGCGCTCACCTTGAAGGGTTTCACCGAGAAACGCTTCTACCTTTCCCTGCGTCTGTTGTGATAGGCTGTTGTCCCGAAACTGGAGCTTTCATGCCGACACATAATCCCGTTCTCTCCTTCCAGCGCTGCGCGGGCCCGAACTGCGGCCTGCTGAAGCGTTCCAACGATCGCTGGTGGCTCATGTGGACATCATTCGGCGAGTTTGACCGCCCGGTGTTGTATTTGTCGTCGTGGGATGAAGAATTGGCGGTGCGGGAGGGGACGCTCCACGTGTGCGGCGAGTTATGCGCCCAGAAGCTGCAATCCCAGTTTATGGGGAATATTCTGCAGAATCAGCTGAAGGCGGCTGGCCAGTCTCCGTCGCGGTGACGGTCGAATTTTCTTGGCCGCATCCCGCTTTCTGCTGGCATGCTCCTGGACTGAGCGGCCGCCTGCTGGAATACATTTGCCGTTGACTCGAGGTCGTAAGCCAGCTTAGAATCGCGGGGTTTTACTCTCTGCGGCATGGGGTTGCTGCGGATGGGGCGGGGACTCTGAAGGTGAGGAGTTGTCTCCCGCATCACGGTTACGAAAAACACTTAGGAGGAGGATGAAATGCGTAAAGGGATGATCTTGACCATCGCCATGCTGGTGGGCGCATGCCTGGTCTCCGCGGAAGTACGGCGAGGCAACGGCATTGTTCCGGATTCGAGCATCGAGAAGCCCGGGGACGCTGGCGTAAGAATGCACACTAACTACATCATCTATGCTCCCGACGGTGTAATCCGGCCAGCGGCGAATCCCGGGGGAGAGACGCCAGCCTCGCTGGGCTGCGTGTACAACCTGGTTTCCAACCCGGTAAGCGGTTGTCCGATCGCCGGGACCACGCAGGTCCCGACGGGGGGCAGCGGCGTGATTGTGATCGTGGACGCGTACGACTATCCCAGCGCGGCAGCCGACCTGGCGGCCTTCTCCACTGAGTTTGGTTTGCCGCAGGCGAATTTTTCGGTGCTGTACGCCAACGGCAAACCGTCGAATGGCTGCGGTCCGGGGTGGGAACTGGAGGAGTCGCTCGACATTGAGTGGGCTCATGCCATGGCGCCCAATGCCCAGATCGTACTGATGGAAGCGACTTCGGCGTCGAACAGCGCCCTGTACTCGGCGGTGACGGCAGCGAATGCTTATATTGCAGCTCACGGCGGCAGAGGTGAAGTTTCCATGAGCTGGGGCGGGGGTGAGAGCCGCAGCGAGACCGGTTCGGACCACTATTTCACGCAGTCAGGCGTGGTGTACTTTGCTTCGTCCGGCGATTCTCCCGGAGTGATCTATCCCAGCTCCTCGGTGAATGTGGTCTCGGCGGGCGGCACGCAGGTGAATCGGAGTGGTGGGAATTACACCAACCAGACTGCCTGGAGCAGTGGCGGAGGAGGCACGAGCAGATACGAGTCCCGGCCGTCGTTTCAGAGTGGCGTTTCCGGGGTTGTGGGCAGCCATCGCGGTACGCCGGACCTTTCTTTTGACGCCAGTGGCGGCTCGCCGGTGGCGGTTTATAACTCCAGCTGCTACGGCGGTTGGCTGCAGGTGTATGGGACCAGCGTGGCGGCACCATCGCTGGCCGGTGTCATCAACAATGCCGGGACCTTCAATGGCAGCAGCAACGCGGAGAACACCGAGATTTACGGCAACATGACCAACACCTCCGACTTTACCGACATTACTTCCGGCAGTTGCGGCACGCATAGCGCAGGCAAGGGCTATGACTTGTGCACCGGCGTGGGAGTGGATAACGCATTGTTCGGCAAATAGGTTTTATACCCTCCCCCATGGGGTAACCCGCTCCGCAAGGAGCGGGTTTTTTTGTGTGAAGCCAAATCGCACGCCGAAGCTCTTGCCCGCATCTCACTTTCTGTCGAAGGGAGCTTATACTGGCGGTATGCTGGCTGGATCCAACAGGAGCTGTGTTTGGGGCTATTCGATGCGCTCAGTCTTGGCTATTTGTCTACTGGGAATGCTGGTTTCGGCGCAGACCCAATCCGCACCGACGCAGGACGCCAAACCCACGACGGCTGCGAAAGCTGAGCAATTGACCATCGCTGCGGGCACGAAAGTCCCACTGGCGCTGAAACATGCCATTTCGACCCGGGGTTCGCGGGACGGCGATGCGGTGTACGCCGAGACTACCTTCCCGGTGGTTGCCAACGGCCGGGTGTTGATCCCTGCCGGCACTTACGTGCAGGGGCGCATCAGCCGCATTCAGAGGGCGGGAAGAGTCAAAGGGCGGGCCGAAGTCCAGATGCATTTCACCACCCTGATCTATCCCAGCGGATACACGGTGATGTTGCCGGGTGGGCTGGAAAATGCGCCGGGAGTGGACAAGACGAAGGTGAGTGACAAGGAAGGCACCATCCGCGCCGACAGCCAGACCCCGGAGAAAGTTGGGGAGATTGCGGGCACTGGCGCGACCGGCGCAGTCATCGGCGCAGCAACGAATGGAGGCAAGGGTGCGCTGATCGGAGCGGGAATCGGTGGTGCGGTGGGAACGGCGATCGCGATGCTGACCCGCGGGAACGACGTCAAAATGGACGCCGGGACCACGGTGGAGATGGTGATCCAGCGCGATGTTGTGCTCGATGCGAGCCGGGTGCCGGCGACGACGAGAACCGCGGCGATGCCGGAATAGATCAGCGGAAATACGCTCTGACTATTTCAAGGTAAACGTCGCGTTCACGTGCGCCGTAACGGAGACGGTTTGCGGCGAGAATTCCTGGGTCGGCGCCGGAGCGGCCTGCATGGCGCTCATTCGCATCGGCTGCCCCATGGGGAGTACGCGGACATTTTCCGCGATATCCACGGAAGCCGAGGACAACTCTCCCAGGACGCGGCCTCCGGCGGTAGCGATAGCCTCGGCCGACTGGTGAACGCGGCGATAGGCGTCCTGCACCGCCTTGGTTTTTGCCGTGTCGATGTCATCCAGGGTGTAGCTGACGGAATTGTTGTCGGTAATATCGGCGTCTGCCAGTTGCTGCACGATGGGTGCGATCTTGGAAAAGTCTTTCAGTTTCAGCGAGACGCTGGTGCTGACCCGGTATCCGACCAATTTTTCCTGATTGTTGCGGTATTCCTGCACTGGTTCAATAGAGTAGTAGCCGATCTCTGCCGCCTTGGGTTCAATGCCGTTGGAGCGCAGGATCTCGCGAACCTGCTCCGCGGCTCTGGAGGCACGGTCGTAAGCGCCGTGCGCCGTGCTTTGTTGCGCTGCGATGTTGAACTGGATGAGGGCGGTATCGGGATTCGCTTCAAACTTGCCGTCCGCACCGACGTAGACGGTGTTGGGGGCCATGAGCGGACGATCTTGCGCGGCCGCAACGGCTGCCACACAAAGTAACCCAGCAAGCCAGAACGCTGCTTTCTTCATGATTATTCTCCTGGAATGAGCTAGTTCAATCTTATATGCCTGCCTGGCCGATATAGAAAGAACGCGGCGAAGAAGGAAACTTGCGCGAAGGACTGAACGGCAAGGGAAGCACGCCGAAGGTGCCAAGAGGTCAGATCTAGCTTTTGGCGGTGGCGTAGGCGAAACGGTCGATCTTGGAGTCGACGTCCCTGCGTAGTTCAGCCCAGAAATCCTCTCGTATGGACAGGAAGACTTCGACGACTTCGGGATCGAACTGGCGGCCGGACCAGAGCTGGATCTCTGCGCGCGCGGCGCTGATCGATTGGGCGGGACGATAAGGACGGTCGGAAGTGATGGCATCGAGCGTGTCGGCCACCGAGAACAGGCGCGCGCCCAAATGAATCTCTTCGCCTTTCAGGCCTCGGGGATAGCCTGTACCGTCATATTTTTCCTGATGGGAGAAGACGATCTCGGCGGCCTCCGCAAGAAAGGGAATCTTCTTCACAATCTGATAGCCGCGGTAGCAGTGCTCGCGCATGATGTCAACTTCGCCGGGTGTGAGCGCACCGGGTTTCCGCAGAATGGCGTCCGGAATTGCCATCTTGCCAATATCGTGGAGAAACGCGCCTCGAGCGATGACCGTGATCTTATCCTTGGGTACGCCCATCTTGTGCGCAATGGCCATAGTAAACGCCGTGACGCGTCGGGAATGGCCTTCCGTCTCGGCATCCTTCATGTCCAGAGCATCGCCCAGAGCTTCCAGGAGAATGTCATAGGAACGCTCCAACTCTCCCAAGGCCGACTTTAACTGGGAGGTACGCGCATCCACCAGCTTTTCCAACTGGGTTTGGTACTCGCGGTTCTCCAACTTCAGGCGGCGGTTCTCCAAAGCGCGGCGCACGGTGGCCAGCAACTGCTCCCGCTCAAAGGGTTTCAGAAGGTAATCGTAGGCGCCGTTGCGGATGGCGGACAGAGCGATGGAAATATCGTGGACTGCGGTCACCATGACCACCGGCATGTCGGGAAACCGCTCTTTGGTGCGCTCCAGCAGCCCGATGCCGTCGAGATCGGCCATCATCAGGTCGGAGAGGATCAGTTCGAACTCGGCTTCGGTACCGAGCACTTCCAGCGCTTTCATCCCGGAAGATGCCTGGGTGCACTTATAGTGAGCGGTGGTCAGCATGGAACAGACAATCTCACGGATCGGTTCCTCATCGTCCACCACAAGGATGCGCTCGGATGCCATGGTTACCACAGTGTATCGCAGTTCGCTTCCCAGGACTCAGTTCCTAAAGTAATGCCCCCACCGGGCAAACTCAAGCCGGCTCACCTTGCGGCATGGTATCAACAATTGAGCACTACACCCTCAATCGCGATGAATACCTGTGCATGGTACGCCTGGTGGACTCTCGGCGATCTGGCCTTTCCGAGGCTGATGGCGGTGGAATCAGCCACCCTTGTCATTCTTGCGGCCAGCCTGCTCGTATTCCGCACGTTCCGTGAGCGTTATCTGCTCACCTGGATTCTGGGGTGGCTGGCCTACCTGGTGGCTGGCTGGACTCTGCATGGGGTGCATGCCGGTTCCGCTCCGAGCTATCTGGCGGCGATCGCGCAGGCGCAGTTCGTATTGGCAGTGTCACTGTTTTCGGCGGCAGTCTTCGTCTACTGCCACGCCCGCAGACTGTTGCTGCCCCTGATGGTGTTCTGCATCGCCCTCATGGCATACGCGGCGGCGCGGGCGATCCTATGGCCTGATTCCTTTTCCCTGAGAGTGGGACTGGAAGTCGCTTACCGGTTGATTACGTTGACGGCGGCAATTGCGTTGATCCGCTTCCGCTGGGCACGCTGGGAGATGGGCCACTGGCTGCTGGGGATCAGTCTGTTGCTGATCCATCTGGACTGGGAACCGGTCAGCAGACATCTGCCGGCGGATTTCACGCTGGGCGCCGACCTGGTGTTTGGTTTCAGCATGGTGCTGGTGGTTTTCGATGATTCGAAGATCCGCACCCGGCGGCTGGGCGTGCTGAACGCGCTGACCACCACGATCATGCGGGCCCAGCACTATGGTCCGATGATGGAAACCGCGCTGGGCGAACTGAAAAACCTGATGGGCGCCCAGGCCGCATGGTTCCGTTTGCTGGAAGGTGACAATCTGGTGATGACTCAGCAGATCGGACTGTCGCCGGAATTTGTACAGGAGCGCACCTCGGTCCCGATGGACGACATCTGGAAACAGATTCTCGCGGATGGCAGCCCCAAGCCGGTGGCGACGGCGGAAGTCGCGGCGGTGGTCCAGCCGTATCTCAAGCGGGAACATCTCAACCACATCATTACGCTGCCGGTGTTGGGCAAGAAGTCGTCGATTGGAACGCTGTCTTTGGGCAGCCGCCATAGGTTCTCCCACACCCCCGATGACACCGAGTTTCTGACCACGACAGCGCACCAGTTGGGGCTGGCGGTGGAGAACCTGAAATTGGTCGAGCAGATTCTGCGCTCGCATCGCCAGTGGGCGAACACCTTTGATTCGATCCAGGATCTGGTACTGCTGCACGACTCGGAGTTCCGGGTGATGAAGGCCAATCGCGCTCTGCTGCAAAGGCTGGGGCAGTCGCCCGCGGAGGTAGCCGGCCAGCGCTGCGAAGACATGCTCCCCAAGGTGGCGGAATGGCGCCAATGTCCATATTGCCGGGACAATACGGACGGATTTTACGAGGCGGCAGACCCATGTTTTGGAGGGTACGCCATGGTATCGACCTCCACATACACCGAGCAGGGAAGCCAGCAGAAAGGGACCATTCACGTTGTACGCGACAACACCGACCGGCGAATCGCGGAAGAAAAGTACCGCCTGATTTTCGAGCAGGCGCAAGAAGGGGTGTTCGTGGCGACCCACTCCGGCAAGCTGCTGGATTGCAATGACGCCTTTGTGCGGATGCTGGGATATGCCAGCCGGGACGATCTGATGTCCATGGATCTGGAGACGCAACTCTACGCGTCGCCGCCGCAGCGCGAGGCATTTCGCCGGGAAGTGGAACTGAACAACTACGTGCGGAATTTCGAGGTCATGATGCGGCGCAAGGATGGCACGGTCATTACCGCGCTGGAGAGCAGCTTCGCCACCCGGAATTCGGCAGGCAACATAGAGCGCTATCAGGGATTCCTGCTGGACATTACGGAAAAGAAGCGTGCCGAGGATGAGATCCGGCGGCGCAACCGGGAGCTGAACGCACTGAACGCGATGGCGGTGGTGGCCGCGCAGTCGTTCGACCTGGATGAAATCCTGAACCTGACCCTGCGGCAGATGATCTCGCTGTTCGGAGCGGAAACCGGCTCCATCTATCTTGCCGACACCAGCGGAACGACCTTCCGCCGGCGCGCCGGATGGGGAGAGCGCAGCAGCGATCGGGCGCGGCTCTCCGAGGTCGAGATCGGGCAGGGGTTTGGCGACCTGGTCACGCGCTCCCGCACCGAGGTCCTGACGGCGGAATACCTGCCGCATTTGCCTCCGGTGGTGGCTGAATTTCTTCAGGCGGACGGCCTGAATTCCTGGATCTGGGTGCTGCTGTGGAGCAAGGACAAGCCCATCGGCATGATGGGGCTCAGTAACCGCGAAAAGCGCGACTACACCAGCAACGATGAGAATCTGCTGGTCGCCGTAAGCCGGCAACTGGCAACCACGATTGAAAAAGTCCGGCTGTATGAGGAAACCTCCCGGGCGTACGAAGACCTGCGGCGCACCCAGGAACAGTTGCTGCAAAGCGAGAAAATGTCGGCGGTCGGCCAACTGATTGCCGGAGTGGCCCATGAGCTGAATAATCCTCTGACGGCGATTCTGGGGTATGCCCAGCTGCTGGAAAGCGAAGGGCTGAACGATCGGGCCAGCGACTTCGTGAACAAGTTGTTCAAGCAGGCGCAGCGCACCCACCGCGTGGTGCAGAACCTCTTGTCCTTCGCGCGGCAACGGAAGCCGCAGCGTCAACCGGTGGACATTGCCAGAGTACTCGACGACACGCTGGCGCTGCGCGATTACGATCTGCGAGTCAATAATATCAAGCTGGAACGCGAAGTCAGCGAGTCCTTGCCGGTGATTACCGCCGATCCGCATCAGTTAGAGCAGGTGTTCCTGAACATCATCAACAACGGTGTGGACGCCATGCTGGAGCAGGGACAGGGTGGCGGACTGCTCCAAGTGAGGCTCTACGCCCAGAGCGGAAAGGTGCACGCGGAGTTTCATGATTCGGGCCCGGGCATCACCGAGCCGAGCCGCATCTTTGAACCGTTTTACACCACGAAAGGCAGCGGCAAGGGTACGGGGCTGGGGCTCAGCATCTGCTACGGGATCATTCAGGAACATGGCGGAACGATCACCGCCAGCAACGCAGCCGACGGCGGGGCGATGATCGATGTTTGTCTGCCGGCCGCAGCGCAGAGTATGGACGCCGAGGAGACGCCCGCGGCTCCGCGGTACGACTTGGCTTTGGAAGGAAGAATCCTGCTGCTCGAAACCGAAGGGGCGGTCCTGGAGTTCGAACGTGACGTGCTGGCCGGGGCCGGGGCGGAAGTGGTGGTGCCGATGGATGAGCAGACCATGAAATCACTGCTGAAGTCACAATCATTCGGAGCGATCATCATGGAGGGCCAGATGCCCAACGGGTGCGCGCCAAAGGAGATCCATCGCTGGATCAGCGAGAACTGCGCCGGAATGGAGAAACGGCTGCTATTTACCTTCTTCAGCCTGGCCGAACCGGAAATTCGCAGCTTCCTGCAGGAGAAGAACGTGCCTGCCCTGGTAAAGCCCTTTGAGGTGGCCGACCTCATCTCGCAGGTGCGCCGCCTGCTGCAAAAAGCGCAAGCTGCCGGAGCTGATTAGCGCGGCTTCCTTCTCCGGCAATGCTCCGATACAGATTCCCGGCAACCGTCTCTCTATGAAGAGATGAGAACATTGCGCAGTTCCCGGCGCAGGATTTTTCCGGAGAGCGTCTTCGGAACCGATTCGACGAAACGAACCTCACGAGGCTGCTTGTAGCGGGTCAGGCGCTCTGCCACAAACGAGCTGAGTTCTTCCTCCAGAGTTTTCGTGGGGACAAACCCGTCGCGCAGGACCACAAATGCCACCGGGATTTCGCCGGCGTCGGCATCCGGGCGGGCCGCCACGCCACAATCGCGAACCGCCGGATGCTCAAGCAGCGTTGCCTCTATCTCCGCGGGCGCGACCGGGAATCCTTTGTACTTGATCATTTCCTTGCGGCGATCAATCACATGAAAGAAATCCTTGTCGTCGCGAATGACGATGTCTCCTGACCAGTACCAGCCGTCGCGAAGCGCTGCCGCCGTTGCCTGCGGATCTTTCCAGTAGCCGAGCATGAACTGCGGACCGCGCATGACTAGCTCGCCGGGTTCGCCGGTGGCCGCCTCGTTTCCGCGTTCATCGACGACGCGGCACTCCGTTTTACATAAAGGCTGGCCGATGGAATCAGGCCGGTACAGTTCCGGCTCAAGATATCCGATGTGGGTTACGGGTGAGGCTTCGGTCATGCCATAACCCTGGCACACAGGGATCCCGGTAGTTTCTCTGAACCGCCGGGCCAGTTCCGGGGCGAGCGGTGCGGCGCCGCATTTCACCCAGCGAACCCGATGTTCTTTCGGAAATTGTCCCGCCGCTGCCGCCTGGGCCAGGGCATTCAGCGCCGGAGGAACGACCGGCATCATGGTCACGCTTTCCGACGCGAGTAAGCTGACCAGTTGCGGCACTTTGAACCGCGGCAAGAGGACAATGGTGGCGCCCAGCGTCAGGCAAGGGTTCAAGGCCACGTTCAATCCGTAAATATGGCAAAGGGGGAGAAAGCAGAGCATTACATCGTCATGGCAGAGCTGGGCGGCGCGCGGTCCGATGGTCTGATAGACATTTGCCACCAGATTGTAGTGGGACAGCATAACGCCCTTCGGCAGCCCGGTGGTGCCGCTGGAGAAAGGAAGCGCTGCCAAGGCTCGCTCGGGAGATTCGCCGGGTTGAGGCAAGATGGCTGATGATGGTGACCATAGGCTGGCGAAGGGTTCGGTCCCTGGCCACGGCTGGCGGGTCGAGTAGATACGCCGCAAGGGAAGGCCCGAAAGGTTCACGCCCTCAAGCAGTGGGCCGTCAGTGATCAGAATGGTTGCGCCGGAGTTTTCCAGTTGGTGCAGGACTTCTCGCTCGCGGTAGCTTGGATTCAGCGGCGTCGGGATGGCCCCGGCGAGGGTGGCAGCATGGTAGGCCGCGCAGAACTCCCAACAGTTGGGCAGGTAGATGGCAATGACTTCGCCGGGTTGCACACCGGCGGAAACCAATCCGCGTGCGAGGTTCTCAACGATCTCGCCGTATTCAGAGTAGGTCAGACGGCGATCGCAGGAGGTATCGATGATCGCGGTTTTCTGGGGAAACCGGCGGCAGCTTTCCAGAATGAGATCATGCAGAAACCGTCCCTGCGGATCGGCGTAGAGTTGGGTCCTGAGCATGCGGAAGAGATTGTAATTCAGGAATTGGGTCGGGCAATTGTGTAATTGAGTAATCTTACGCAGCGACGAGGTTGCAAATTACACAATTACCCGATACCCGATTGCTCAATTACCCAATCCTGCGCAAGAACTCCTGTTCGTCCATGCGGTATTTGAATTGTTTGCGTCCGTCGATGAACACGACGGGAACTTCGTCGCTGAACTGATGGCGGAGCCGGTCGTCGGCGTCGACGTCCACCTCCCGCCACGTAAAGCCGCCGCGACGCTCCAGTTTGGCCAGCGACTCCTTCACGATTTCGCACAAGTGGCATCCCTTGCGGGAATAGACGACGACTTCGCGCAAGGCAGGCATGGGCGAAGTGTAACAAGCCGACGGACAGTTTTTCCAGAGGGAACCGAGGAGGGTCGACAATCCAGGCAGCCCCACCATTTAAAAGTTGGACTTAGTTCGTGCCGTGCTTCAGGCTGAAGGCGTAGACGGTGCCGTCGTTCGAGCCGATGTAAACCACTCCGTTCACGACGGATGGTGAAGATTGCACCCAGTCATTGGTTGCGTAGCTCCACAGCAACTTACCGGTACGGGCGTTGAGGGCGTAGACGTTGTGATCCCAAGAGCCGAAATACACAACACCGTTCGCCACGGCAGGTGAAGTCTCTACCTCATTGCCGGTCCGGTATGCCCACAGCACGGCCCCCGTGCGAGCGTCCAATGCGTAGAGGTCGGAATCGTCCGATCCTACGTAAACCACCCCGTTTGCCACGGCAGCAGAGGCGCGTATCGGGTTGGGGGTGCTGTAACCCCAAAGGAACTTGCCGGTCTTTGCGTTGACCGCAAAGATCGATTCGGCGGCTTCGGCATACGCGATTCCGTTCGCCACCACCGGCGTGCCCACACCATAGTAGTCGCCGCAGCACCTCCACAACTCCGCTCCGGTGTGGGCATTCCACGCGTGGAGATAGCCATCATTTGATCCGGCAAACACTACACCGTCAGTGACCATGGGTGAGGAAACTGGAAAGCCAGTGTCAAAGCTCCAGATCTTGGCACCGGTGCGAGCATTCAGCGCGTAGAGGTTGCCATCGAAGGAGCCAATGTAGAGAATGCCATTGGCGATCGCAGGGTCGGAGACGATGCTTCTGCCGGTGGGAAATGTCCATACCAACGCCCCCGTGCGGGCATCCAGCGCATACACGTTCTGAGGGTCTAGGGGGCCCGGATCATCATTGCGGTAGGTGCCGAAGTAAACCAACCCGTCGGCAACCGCGGCCGCAGAAAGGACCTCACCGTTGGCGGCATAGGTCCAGAGCAAGGCTCCGGTGTGGCTGTCCAACGCATCCAAGTTGTTTCCCGTCCCGATGTACACTACTCCATCCGCAACCACGGGCGACGAGTACACCGCGTTTCCAGTGGCGTAGCTCCACTTCAACCCGAGGTTCTTAACGTCGTTCACAGTAAGGAATGTCTCGAAGGGATTGAAGCGCGTGCCGTAGTGCCTGAAGTGAAATTCGGTCCAGTTTGTCAGAATCTGCTTAGAGCCCGTTCCCTGGGATTGCCCGAAGCCGAGCGGAATAAGGACTATCAGCACAACACAGACCGAGATCGTCTTGGATTTCATGGTCCCTCCAGAGCGGACAGCCTTCCATCGTGGGCCCCGGCACGCATTATAGCCCTGCCGGGCAAGGATTTCGGTGCTGAGGGCATGTCCGAAAGCCTGTCAATTTAGAAAGCGGGCGAATACACTCACGAGCGCGGGGCGGATTCCGATCGTGTCCCGAGGCACTCGGAAGTGATCCTGCCGCAGGTTCGCTTACGGCCATCGCCCGTCTCGCCCTGACCGGATACAATCTCTGCGTGGCTCAACTTTCTCAAAAACCGCTCACGGGGAAATGTGCGCTGATCACCGGGGGCGCGCGGCGACTGGGGCGCGCCAGCGCTCTGGCCCTGGCCAAGGCTGGGGCGGATGTTGCGATCACGTTTCTGCATTCGGCGCGTGACGCGCAGCACACCGTCATTGACCTCGGCGGCTTTGGGGTGCGCGCCGTGGCGCTGCGTTGCGACGTGACGGATGAGAAAAGTGTGAAGGCTGCGGTGAAGGACGCAGCCAAGGAGTTTGGCGGCATCGATATCCTGATCAACAATGCGGCAAACTATGAGACGGTCGAATTCGACCGGCTGACCGTGAAACAGTGGGACGCCATGTTCGCGTCGAATACGCGCGGTCCGTTTCTGGTGTCGCGGGAGTGCCTGAAATTTCTGCGGCAGCGGCGGGGAAAAATCATCAACATGGGTTCGCTTGGCGGTTTGCGACCCTGGGCGAGCCACGCTCATTACTGTTCATCGAAAGCTGCGGTCCATATGCTGACCAAAGTGATGGCGAAAGCCTTGGCGCCGGAGATCGCGGTGAACTGCGTGGCGCCCGGAATGATTGATCTGGGAGAGAAGGCGGCGGCAGCGTTCATGAAAAAAATGGCGAAAGAGACTCCCATGCGGCGAAATGGAACGGGAGACGAAATTGCCACCGCGGTCTTGTTCTTTGCCACGGCTCCGCATTTCATCACCGGGCAGGTTCTGGCAGTGGCCGGCGGGCTGGGGTTGTAAGTTGAGGCTCTGGCGATCGCAATGAAAAAACTTCTTATCGCGGGTTTACTTGGTGTCTGGCTGGGTTCGGTCCCGGCCTGGGCCCAGAGCCGTCCGGAGGATGGCGGGCATGAATTTCAGGTTTGGACGGGCGGCGGCCCTTCTGTCCCCGGCGGAACCTCAGACACCAATGTGTGGAATGCAGGCGTGCGCTACGGCTGGATTTTGACGCGCCCGCACGGCCCGGGATTTCTGAAAGGAAGATTCGAATACGTGCTGGACGCGACCCCGATCGTCCTGGTGGCGCAGCGCGCCAATACGGCTTACGGGGCGGGGTTTAGCCCGCTGGGACTCAAGTGGGATTTTGCCGCGCGCGGACGGGTCGAACCCTATTTTGAGTTGAACGGCGGAACGCTGTTTACCAATCACGACGTGCCAACGGGAACTTCGGCGGTCAACTTCACTGATGCCGCTGCATTCGGGGTGCATTTGCTGGGGAACCGCTGGGCGTGGAGTCTGGAAGCCCGCTACATGCACATCTCGAACGCAGGATTGTCCAACCTGAATCCGGGGATGAATACGGTGCAGGTGAGGCTGGGAATCGGGAAGTTCTGGCATCACTAACTCCAATCCTGAACCGCCGAGTACGCCGAGTACGCAGAGTGCTATGGGAGGTTCCAGAATGGGAGAGCGAACCGAGTCATATAAAGCCGAATTCCCAGTCGGCGAGCTCTACACACTCAAGGGAATTCCCGGTGTATGGAACGAGCCTTGCTTGGAGAGATGCCCTGATCCGTTTCCGATCACTGACCCACCGCCGCCCTATGACCGGCAGGAGGTTGCAGTCCGCTAACCTCGCCAGCTATTCTTCAGGGTCATGTCAACCATTGTCGAATGTGTACCGAATTTCTCCGAAGGGCGCGATAAAGCCAAAGTAGACGCAATCATCGACGCCATGAAGATCAGTGGCGTGTACCTGCTCGACCGCGAAATGGACGCCGATCATAACCGCTGCGTGATTACGCTGGTTGGAGAACGCGAGGCCATTCAAGAAGCGGCGATCCGCGGCGTGGGCAAGGCGGCCGAACTGATCGATCTGAATGTGCATCAGGGGGCGCATCCGCGGATGGGCGCAACCGATGTGGTGCCATTCATTCCCATTGAAGGGGTGACGATTGAAGATTGCGTCGCCATGGCGCGTCATGTCGGGGCGGAAATCTGGAAGCGCCATCACATCCCGGTATACCTGTATGAAGCTGCGGCAACGATTCCGGAGCGGCAGAATCTGGAGAACATTCGCCGCGGGCAGTTCGAGGGAATCCGGGCGGACATTGCGACAAATCCCGCAAGAAAGCCTGACTTCGGCGATCCTGAAGTACATCCGACGGCTGGGGCAACCGTGGTGGGCGCGCGAAAGTTTCTGATCGCCTACAACGTGTTTCTCAGCACGCCGGATGTCCAGATTGCGAAGAACATCGCCAAGGCAGTTCGCTTCTCGAATGGCGGACTGCGGTTCGTGAAGGGCGCGGGGTTTCTGGTGCGCGGGATGGCCCAGGTTTCCATGAACCTCACGGATTTCGAGCAGACCCCGATCCATCGCGCGTTCGAGCTGGTGAAACGGGAAGCGGAACGCTACGGCGTTATACCGGTCTCCAGCGAAATCGTAGGGCTGATTCCGAAAAAGGCGCTGGAATCCGCCGCCGAGTGGTTCCTGCAGGTGGAGAATTTCGATTCATCGCTGATTCTGGAAAACCGGCTGGCATCGGTGATGGGCGGCAAGATGGCAGTGGGTGGGTTGCGTGCGGGAGTTGAGCCGTTTGTCGAGCAACTTGCAGCGCCGACGGCGACTCCAGGCGGCGGCAGTGCCGCAGCGGCCAGCGGCGCCATGGCAGCGGGATTGGCGGCTATGGTCGCTTCCATGTCCCGGGGCAAGAAAGCGTATGTGGGGTACGAACGCGAATTGAGCGAGGCGATTGCGCGGTTGTCGCAGCTTCGCGAAGACTTGAAGGCTGCCATCGATGCCGACGCCGAATCGTTCAACGTGGTGATGAAGGCCTACAAACAAGCGAAAGAATCGGCGGGTGGAGATCAGATTATCGATGCCGCCCTGAAACAGGCAACCAGCGTGCCTTTGGGTGTAGCGGAGCGGGCAAGGGAAGTGGCGGGGATTGCCGGGAAGTTGCGGCCAATTACGAATCCGAACATGAAATCTGATCTCACCACCGCGATCGCGCTGGCCCATGCGGCGATCGAAGGAGCGCTGGCCAATGTCGAGATCAATGTGGAATCGATCAAAGATGCCGCGTTCGTGAACGAGATCAAGAGGAAGTCGGCGGCGGTAAAGAGTTAGTTTTTCACGGCCTGCCGGAATGAAAGACTTTCTCCGAGAGAAATACGCCGGGACCGGGTTTCAAACAGGGGAAGAAGACATCTCCGCGGGGTGTGCCGCGCGTGTCTGGGTGATCCCTCGAGCATTGGACTTTGGTTTGGTGCCGGAACGGGCTACCTGGAATAGAATAAAATAAGTGGTGTAGCTGGCTGCGAGTCCGTAGTTCGGCATCGAAATAACTGTGCCTCCGAGGCGTTCTTTTATGAAAACAATGAAGTGGATGGGTTGCGCGGTATTGCTGGCGATGGCGGCGGCGTGGGCTGCTCCGATGGGAGGAGCGGCGCGGAGCGTGATTCCCGGCGACATTCAGCAATTGATTACAGTGGACTATCGCACGCTGAAAAACAGCAGCACGGCGATGGCGCTGAAGGATCAGGTGTTGCCGCCCAGTTTGAAGGAGTTCGAGACCTCGCTGAAGGGCGTGGGAATCAATCCGGAGAAGGATGTCGATCTGCTGACCTTTGCCTCCTACCGCATGGAAAAGCAGGGGCTCAAAGTCGTTGGGGTGGCCCAGGGATCGTTTTCAGAGAAGGCCTTCGTGAAGAAGATGAAGTTGAATAAAACGAAACCCAAGAAGTATCGGGATAGCGACGTCTATCCGATGTCGGGCGGCATGGAGATGAGTTTTCTGGATGAGAACACGCTGCTGTTCGGCGATGGCGCGGCCCTGCGGGGCGCACTGGATGCCCGCGACGGATACAGCACCACGCTGGATTCGAACAGCCAGGTTGCGGACATGATCGGGGCGGTGGAATCGGGGACGGTGTGGAGTGTTCTGGACCAGCAGGGAACGCAGAACATGCTGCTGTCCGCCCTGGGCGATGCCGGGAAACTGGCCGATTTCAACACCGTCAAGAAGCGTGTTCTGGGTTCGCGGTACACCATGAACTTTCAGAGCGGGGTGAACTTCGATTTGGACATTGTCACTTCCGATTCCATGACCGCGGCCACGCTGTCGTCGCTGGTGAAGGCCGGGGTGCTCTACCGCAAGATGACGGCCACGCCGATCGAGAAGGTTGCGCTGGAGAATGTTTCGGTCAACTCGGACAGTTCGAACTTGCAGATGCACTTCAAGGCCGACGACAAGCAGTTCCAGTCGCTGCTGCACTCCGATTTGTTCGCGGCTGTGTCCAAGTAGAGTTCTTTGTTGGGATGGCATGTGGGCAGCCCTGTCGTGGCCAGCTCCGCGGCAAGACAGCGCCGCCGCGTTCATGTAAAATCGAGTGCGGAGTACAGAGACAGACATTTTTTCGGCTGCCGCGAACCAGCCTTAGAGTTACTCCCGAAATCCTATTTCGAAATTGTTAAGCCGCAAGCGATGCTGCGGCTTTTGCCAGGAGGCGAGAATGCCCAAGATTGCCAAGACCGCAGACCGCAAGAAAGTGATGGATACGACCAAGAGCACGGATTGCCCAAAGTGTGGCAAGCCCACCCGCATTGTGAAGCGGGTGAAAGATCGCGAACGGGGAACGCCCGGCGGGATCTTTATTTCGTGTTCGGCGTGCGAGTTTTTTGAGAAGCTGTAGGGCGGCGTTTTTTCTCGCGGGGCTCGGTTCGCCGAGTGTGATTTTAAGGACCGTGCCCAACCCCTCGAACGCACTCCAGAGCCGTTTTCCCGTGTTACTTCCGTACCCTGCGGCGGTCATTTGCCGCTAGCTCCGGTTTCTCGTCCCAAGAGAAAATCTGTTGTAGGCAGTGGTCTGTAGGGGGATTGCCCCGCAACGCCGGGAGAAGAAATGCGGCAGGGGAGAGAACAGCAAGCGGACCAGTCTTCGATGCTGGTGCGGGCGGAACAGATCCAGCAGCAGATTCAACAACTTTCCGAGCGCGACCTGCAATTGTGGTCGATCGGATTGCTGATCATCGTGGTGCTTACGCTTGGGGTGCTGGCGCTGGTATTACCCAATCTGGTTTGGGCACAACATCTGGTTCGGCTGGAGCCGGTTTATCTGCCCCAAGTGTTCTATGGGCTGATCTCGCTGATTGTGCTTTCCAACATCTATTTCATTGGGCAGAAACTGACACTGAATAACACCCGTCGTAAACTGATCAGCGAACTGGTGCTGAACGAGCGTTTAGAGAGCCTGTCGTTGATCGACCCGCTGACGCAGTTGCTGAACCGGCGCGCGCTGAACGAACTGATCCCGCGGGAAATTGCCCGGGCAAACCGCCTGAGCAACCCATTAACGTTTCTGGCTATGGACCTGATCGAGTTTCGTTCCATCAACGCAAAATTCGGGACGCTGGAGGGGAACCTGATCCTGCGCGATTTTGCCGGGCTGCTCAACCGCACCTTCCGGGGTGGCGACCTGGTTTTCCG
This sequence comes from uncultured Acidobacteriota bacterium, assembly GCA_963715675.1. Lineage (GTDB taxonomy): Bacteria > Acidobacteriota > Terriglobia > Terriglobales > Acidobacteriaceae > DASVWZ01. The sequence goes on along the minus strand of OY970265.1, from coordinate 2,502,710 downwards.
CCTTGCCGGGGATGAATTTCTGGTAGTCATGCCGGACACGACAGAAACCGATGTCGAAGTGCCATTGCATCGCCTGATGCAGGGCGTAGAACAATGGAATGCAGCGAGCGATAAGAGGTACGAGTTGGCGTTCAGCTGGGGAGTCGCTTCTTACGTGATTGGAACCGAACTGGCGGACGTGCTGCGGACGGTGGACCGCAAGATGTACCAGAAGAAACACAATCTGGTTCCGGTTTTCTGACGAGTTCCAGCTGACGATTTCTTTCGTGCCCCTTTTCCGCTTAAGTCAGAGGTTCTCGCCGGACAGCGAACTAGCAGCCGCTCGATCGATCAGCCACAGCAGTTTGCCATTGGCTGGTCGCACCTTCTGCGCGGGCAAGGCGGCCTCGTCATCCTCGAATACCTGGCGCAGGATGCCGGCTTTTTCCTTCCCGCTAATCAGAAATACAACGCAAGCCGCATGGTTGATCACCGGGTAGGTGAACGTGATGCGGTCAGCGGAGAGTTTTTCCACCCGGTTGGAAGTGACAAGGCGGCTTTTCTCCGCGAGAGCGGGAGTGCCTGGAAAAAGGGAAGCAACGTGGCCGTCCGGACCGAGCCCAAGCAGAATCAGGTCGAAACGAGGGAATTGGCCGGAGCTGAGCGCGAAGTAGGTCTGGATGACCTGTTCATATTTCTGGGCTGCTGCCCCGGGGGTTGGTTGTTCGGTGGGGACGCGGAAAACGTTCTGAGGTGGCAGCCGCAGCCTGGAGAGCAGGGCTTCGTCAGCCATGCGGAAATTGCTGTCGGGATGACTGGGCGGGACATAGCGCTCGTCGCTGAAGAAGAAGAAGGTCTGCGCCCAGGGCACGGACGGAGCTTCTTTGCTGGCCAGCAAGGTGTAAAGACCTTTGGGCGTGGAACCTCCGGACAGCGCCACGCAGAAGCTCCCCTTGCTGAGCACTGCGCTCGAAGCGAGCAAAGCGAACTCTTTGGCGGCAGCCTTGAAGAGTCCAGCGGAGTCGTTGAGGATACGGATTTCCGATTGTAGAGTCATGGGGCGTGGGAAGCGAACGTAACCTGGGCGCAACAAGCAGCGCCGAGGAGTGCGGCTTGATCGTTGATGATGACCTGTACAGGCATGGATTCCAGAAGTGGCTGCAGGCGTCCCTTGGCAGCGAAGTCCTGCATGAACCGGGGACCGGCCAGCCTGGGCAAAAGTTTTGGAGCAATGCCTCCGCTTAAGAAGACACCGCCGGTCGCCATGAGTTTAAGAGCAAGATTGCCGGCTTCGGCGGCGTAGACGGAGATGAAAAGATCCAGAGCCTGCTCGCAGAGCAGGCACTGGCCCGCCATGGCAGCGCGGGAGATCGCGGCGGCTGGATCGGTGCGGCGCATCTCGTCGGTGAGCCACTGGGGTTCGTCGCCCCGGCCGGAATCGCGGAGAAATTGGAAAACATTCACGAGGCCGGGACCGGAAACCACACGTTCGTAGCTCACATGGCTGAAGCGGGTGGCCAGGTAGCGAAGCAATTCGGCTTCCAGTTCATTGCGGGGAGCGAAATCGCCGTGGCCACCTTCGGTAGCGAAGACGTGATGGCGTTGGCCGTCCCAGTACATGCCCGCCTCTCCCAAACCGGTGCCGGCAGCGATTACCGCCCGATTGCCGGTGGGATTTCCTTTGACCGGATTTATGGTGACGAAGTCCTCGGGTTTGAGCTTGGCAATTCCCCAGGCGTTGGCTTCGAGGTCATTGAGGAGAACGACCTTCTTCAGTTGAAGTCCATCGGCCAACGCTTGTGCCTCAATGATCCATGGGAGATTGGTCGTTGCAACTCGGCCGTTGCGCACGGGGCCAGCGGCCCCAAAGCAGGCGGATTCGGGACGAATTTGCGACGAACTGACGAACCGGGTGACGACTTCATTGAGACTGCGAAATTCACGGCTGGGAAAAACAGAAGCGGAAACCAGTCGGAAGCGGCCGTCGGCAACATCGAAGAAGGCCAGCCGGGAGTTGGTGCCTCCGATGTCGCCTGCCAGAATCATTTCTCGAAGTTCCTCCAGCGCCGGTCATCGCGTTCCAGCAAGTCATCGGCTTCCTTCGGTCCCCAGGTACCGGCGGCATAATTGGGGAAATTGCGCGGCGGGAGGGCCTTCCAGACGTCGAGCGCGGGACTGACCACCGACCATCCGGCCTCCACCATATCGGCGCGCTGAAACAGAGTAGCGTCGCCGATCATGCAGTCATGAAGAAGCCGCTCGTAGCCGGTGCTGGGCTGGGCGCCAAAGTAGTCGGCGTATTCAAAATTCATGTCGACCGCGCCGAGATGCATGATGGGACCAGGAACCTTGGCCGCAAACCGCAGGGAAATCCCTTCTTCCGGCTGAATGTGCAGCACCAGTTGATTGGGCATCAGGTTTTCCACCTCGGTGTCGCGGAAGAGCACGAACGGCGCCCGGCGGAACTGAATCACGATGTGGGTGTTCTGCGCCGGCAACGCCTTGCCAGTACGCAGATAGAACGGCACGTCGGCCCAACGCCAATTGTCGATCAGCAACTTCATGGCGACGAAGGTTTCAGTTCTTGACTGAGGATCGACATCGCTTTCCTCCCGGTATCCGGGAACGCGCTGCCCATTGACCGTGCCTGCGCCGTACTGGCCGCGCACCGTCCTGCTGAGAACCTCTTCGGAACTCAGGGGTTGAATGGCGTGCAGGATCTTGGCCTGCTCATCACGGACGGCATCCGCGTGGAAGGAAATCGGCGGCTCCATCGCAGTCAGGCTGATGAGCTGCATGATGTGGTTGGGGACCATGTCGCGCAAGGCCCCGGCATGGTCATAGTAAGAGCCGCGCTGCTCCACGCCGACAGTTTCCGCCACCGAGATCTGGACATGATCGATGTAGCGGCGGTTCCAGATCGGCTCGAAGATGCCATTGGCAAAGCGGAACGCCAGAATATTCTGGACGGTTTCTTTGCCGAGATAGTGATCGATGCGGTAGATCTGGTTTTCCTTGACGACTTTCAGCAATTGCTGATTGAGGGTCTTCGCGGAGTCCAGATCATGCCCGAAAGGCTTCTCGATGATGACGCGGCGCCAGTGCTGGTTGGCTTCCTCCATCAGCCCGGCCGAGGACAGGCTCTCCACAATCGGTCCAAAAAAAGTGGGGGCGGTTGCCAGGTAGAAGAAGAAATTACCGTGGGTGGAATGATCCTGGTTGACCTTCTCCAGAAAGGTTTTCAGCTGCGCATAGATGTTGGCATCGGCGAAATCGCCGGGAATGTAGTAAACACGGCGCAGGAACCATTCGATGATATCGCTGTCGGCGGTTGCCCCGGCGTAGTGTTTGATGTCCCCGGCCACCTTCTGCCGAAAAGCTTCCGTAGACAGGTTCCCATGCGAAACTCCGACCACGGCAAATTCCCGGGAAAGCAATTCAGCTCTTGCCAGGTTGTAAAGGGCGGGAAGAAGCTTCCGGCTGGTGAGGTCGCCAGCCGCGCCGAAAATGACCATGACGCACGGGTCGGCGGGTTTGCCGGTGCGCTTCGGAGTGCCGGGCGTTGCTTCTGCTGGCGCGATCTTCCGTTCCGTATCTAGCATCTGTTTCCCTAGGCTGTTTTCTTGCTGGTGATGGGTTCCACGTGACCGCCGAATTTTTGCCGCATGGCGGAAAGAACCTTCTCCGCGAAGGTGTGCTCCTGGCGGGAGCGGAAGCGGGTAAAAAGGGCAGCCGACAGCACGCCGACCGGCACCGCTTCGTCCATGGCCGCCTGGATAGTCCAGCGGCCCTCGCCGGAATCCTGCACGAAGCCGCTGTATTCCGAGAGGGTCGGATTCTCAGCCAAGGCCGCAGCGGTCAGATCCAGCAGCCAGGAACTTACCACGCTGCCGCGCCTCCAGACCTCCGCGATGTCTGGCAGGTTGAGATCGTAGCGCTGCTCCTCCGGCAGTTCCTTACTGCCGGCGTTGCGAAAGATGTCGAAGCCTTCCGCGTAGGCCTGCATCAGCCCATACTCGATTCCGTTGTGGATCATCTTGACGAAGTGACCAGCTCCGGACGGGCCGCAATAGATGTAACCATCTTCGGCGGTGCCGGACATTTTCTCGCGGCCCGGGGTGCGGGGAATGTCACCGCGTCCTGGCGCCAGGGTTTTGAAGATGGGATCGAGTTGCTGCACCGCTTCCTTTGGGCCGCCGATCATCATGCAATACCCGCGTTCCAGGCCCCAGACGCCGCCACTGGTGCCGACATCGAGGTAGTGGATACCTTTTTCCTTCAGTTGTTGGGAGCGGCGGATGTCATCTTTGAAATACGAATTGCCGCCATCAATCAGAACGTCGCCGGGTTGCATGCGTTGGGCAAGGGCTTGCACGGTTTGCTCGGTGGGGCCTCCGGCTGGAACCATGAGCCATGCAACGCGCGGCTTGCCGAGTTTGCTGACGAAATCGTCGAGAGAACTGGAAGCAACGGCGCCTTCAGTTGCGATCTGTCTAACGTTGTCGGCACTGAGGTCGCTGACAACGAGTTCGTGGCCTCCGCGCAGCAAGCGGCGGGTCATGTTGGCGCCCATCCTGCCCAGGCCGACCATCCCCAGTTTCATAAGACTCCCGTATCAAGACAGTTTTCTACTTCACGCCAGCCGCGGCGAATCGAAAGTGGAAACCGCACGCCGTCAAGAGCTTCAGATTAGTGCCTGGCGGAACGCGTCCCGTAACTTTGCCAGGCCCGCATTCAGGTCGCTGCCGAGATGCACCCGCAATGCGCGCCGGCCGCGTTCGGCCAGGACCTGGAAATCTCCACGGGCTTGCGCGGCCTTGACCACTCCGAAAGTGTATTTCTGCCCGGGAACCGCAAGGTCGACGGCATCGTCGCACGTGATCTGCAGGAAGACTCCGGAGTTCGGTCCACCTTTGTATGCCTGACCAGTCGAATGCAGGAAGCGCGGGCCAAAGCCCAGACAAGTCGCGACATGTTTCTTGTCGCGCAAGGCATGACGGATCTGCTGCAAACTCGCTTCATGCTCGTCGGTCATCGCGATGTAGCTGAGCAAAGCGAAGTAATCGCCATCGTCGATGCGGTTGAGATGCGCGCGCAGATGTCCGACCAGCGAGCGGTCGCTGGCCGCGGCGTGGGCAAGCGCGTCCGCGTTTTCCGGATCGGCAAAAAGTTTAATGCCGCCATCTTCCAAGATCGGCCGCTCTGCAGGGAGCGAACCGGTCTTTTCATATTCCGCGGTGAGGTTGCGGGTCGCGATTTTGCTGGCTTCCACATCCGGTTGGTTGAACGCGTTAATGCCGATGATGGAACCGGCAACCGCGGTGGCAATCTCCCAGCGGAAGAATTCCTGGCCAAGACCATATACGTCGCTGAGCGAGATGCGGACGACAGGCTGGCCGGCCTGTTCGAGGGCGGCAAGGTTGGTATCCTGCCGGGAGTCCGGCGCGGAGTCGAGGCGCAGATAAACGAAAACCCGGTCATTGCCGTAAATGGCGGACGGACCCAACTCTTCCCGATCAACGGGAATGATGCCAAGTCCTTGTTTGCCGGTGGATTCGGCGAGCAACTGCTCCAACCACGCTCCGAGATCAGAGATCCCGGGGGAAGTGATGATGGTCACCTTGTCGCGATGATTCCTGGCTGCGGAACCGAGGATGATCCCGAGCATGGCACCGGGGTTCTCCTGCACCGGAGTTGAGGCAGCGCAGGCTTGGACCATCTCCTGGGTGCGATCCAGGAATCTGGCAACGTCGAGGCCCATCCCCGCGGCCGGAACCATGCCGAAATTGGAGAGCGCCGAATAACGGCCGCCAATGCTGGGCAAGCCGTAGAAGATGTGACGGAAATGATCGCCTTCGGCGACCTGCTGCATTTTCGAGCCGGGATCGGTAATCGCCATGAAATGGCTGCCGGCTTTGGCAGCGCCGACGGCCTGTTTCACACGCTCGAACCAATACTGCTTGAAGATGTTGGGTTCAAGGGTCGATCCCGACTTGCTGGAGACGATGAACAAAGTTCTCACAAGATCGATTTGGCTCTCCAACGCTTTCACCTGGGCGGGATCCGTGGAGTCGAGCACATGGAGTTTCGGGAATCCGGCAACCCGGCCGAAGGTCTTCGCCAGAACTTCGGGGCAGAGGCTGGAGCCGCCCATGCCAAGCAGAAGAATGTCGGTAAATTCTTCGTGCTTGATCTCATCGGCAACTTTCTGCAGAGAATCGCGGCGGCGGATCTGGTCTTCCACGACGCCGAGCCAGCCGAGCCAACTGGACTCGTCGGTGCCGGTCCAAAGAGAGGCATCACCCTGCCACAAGCGGCGGACCTTGCCCGCGGCACGCCAGTCGTTCAGGTTCGATTTGACTGCATTCGCCAGCATGTCGGGGAGTTTGAAGGTAAGCTTGCCGACCTTCGAAACCGTCTGCGGCCTGGACTTGTTTTCTACCGCTTCGAGCAGCTTGTCAAAAGCATCGGCGAAGAGGCGAACCCCGTCGTCGGTAAGCTTGTCCGTGACTTCCTTCATGGAAATGCCGAGGTCGGCAACGGTGCGCATGATTTTGTCGGCAGCCGCGACGTCTTCGGTGAGGCTGGCGCGCGCCTGCCCGTGGTCGCGGAATGCGTCGAACGTGGCGGGCGGAATGGTGTTTACGGTGTCCGGCCCGATGAGTTCTTCGACGTAGAGAACGTCGCGATAATTCGGGTTTTTCGTACTGGTGCTGGCCCATAGAACGCGCTGTGTCTGTGCCCCCTTGGCGGCGAGCGCCTGCCAGCGCGCGCCGCTGAATATCTTCTGGTAACTCGCGTAAGTCTGTTTTCCGTTGGCGATGGCGACCTTGCCGAGCAGACTCTTGAGTTGTTCCTGCTCCTGCGCGCTCTTGGGAGCCTTCAGGCGGGCGGCAACGATGGCGTCGATGGAGTTATCGATGCGGCTGATAAAGAAACTGGCAACGCTGGCAATTTTGCCGACGTCGCCTCCACGGGCCGCGAGCTGGCCCAGACCGGCGATGTACGCTTCCGCCACGCGTTGGTAAACGTCCTGGGCAAACAGCAACGTTACATTGACGTTGATCCCTTCGCTGATCAACTGCTGGAACGCGGGGATCCCCTGTTCGGTTCCGGGGACCTTGATCATCAGGTTTTCACGATGGACCGAATTCCATAAGCGGCGGGCTTCTTCGAGCGTGCCCTGGGTGTCGCGAGCCAGATACGGAGAGACTTCGAGGCTGACGTAGCCGTCGCGCCGCCGGCTCGAATCGTAGACCGGGCGGAGGGCGTCGGTGGCATCCTGAATGTCGCGAATCGCGAGAAGTTCGTAACGCGCCTTCGCGTCCAGATCCGTCCGGGAGGCGAGCGAGTGCAGGATGTCGTCGTAGTCGCCGCTGCCGGCAATGGCTTTCTCGAAGATGGCCGGATTCGAGGTCATCCCGCGTAATCCGTCCTGCGCGATCATGCGCTTCAGCTCTCCGGTGGTGAGCAGGTCCCGGCGAATGTAATCCAGCCAAACTGACTGGCCGTAGTCCAGGAGCTCTCTGAGGTGGTTCACCGCTTTTGACGTTTCAAGGATTCCAGTAGGCTGCATAGGACCTCACAATCTATGAATATTTACGAGCTTCGATCGTTCCATTCTTCCTGGCTTGAGCGATCGCTTCGCGCGCCGCTTCCACGACCTTGTCAGGCGTGAATCCGAACTTCTTCAAAAGATCTTTCAGAGGCGCCGAAGCGCCGAAGCTGTGCATGCCGACCATTCTGCCCGCCGGACCAACATAGCGCGACCAGCCGAAGGTCGAAGCCTGTTCGACCGAAACGCGGGCCTTCACCTCGGGCGGAAGAACCTGATTCCGGTATGCCTCATCCTGCTTCTCGAAAATCTCCCACGACGGCATGCTGACTACGCGCGCCCGGATGCCTTCGGTCTTCAGTTGCTCGCAGGCGGCAACGCAAAGCGAAACTTCACTGCCGGTAGCCATGAGAATCACGTCGGGTTTGGCATCCTCGCCGCCGACGAGAACATACGCACCCCTGGCCACGCCGCTAGCCGGAGCATTCTGAGTACGGTCAAACGTGGGCAGCGCCTGGCGGCTCAGGACGAGGGCTACGGGCTCATGCTTCAGCTGCAGGACCACTTTCCAGGCTTCGGCCACCTCGTTGGCATCGGCCGGACGCAGAACCACAAGCCCGGGAACTGCGCGCAGCGAGGCCAGTTGCTCAATGGGCTGGTGGGTGGGACCGTCTTCGCCGACGCCGATCGAATCGTGGGTGAACACGTAAATTACCGGAAGTTTCATCAGCGCGGCCAGGCGAATCGAAGGCTTCATGTAGTCGCTGAAGTTGAAGAAGGTGCCGCCGAAAGCGCGCAGCTTGCTCAGCGCCATCCCGCTCAAGGCCGCTGCCATGGCGTGTTCGCGGACTCCGAAGTGCAAGTTGCGTCCGCCATAGTGGCTCGCCTGGAAGTCGCCCGCGCCGTCAAACTTCAGGGTTGTCTTGTTCGAGGTAGCCAAATCGGCAGACCCACCGATGAGCCACGGAATGTTCTGCGCCAGCGCGTTGAGAACTTTGCCGGAACTCTCGCGGGTGGCGAGGCCCTTCGGGTCAGCAGGAAAGCTGGGTAGGTTTTTATCCCACCCATCCGGCAAGTCGCCGTGTTCCATTTGATTGATCTGGGTGGCAAGGTCGGGATACTTCTTGGAGTACGCAGCAACCAACTCTGTCCACTGTTCGCGCAGGCCTTGACCGCGCTTGCCGAAAGCCTCCTGAAAGTTCTTGAGGACGCCTTCGGGAACAAGGAACTTGGCGTCTTCCGGCCAGCCGTAGAACTTCTTCACCAGGCGAACTTCCTCTTCGCCGAGCGGTTCGCCATGAGCTGCATTCGTGTCCTGTTTGTGGGGGGATCCATAGCCAATGTGGCTGTTGACCACGATCAAGGTTGGAGCATCGCTTGACTGAAGGAACTGTTGGTAAGCGTTGGCTAGAGCATGCAGGTCGTTGGCATCGGAGACGTGAGTGACGTTCCAGTCATAAGCCTGGAAACGCGCGCCCACATCCTCGGAGAATGAAGCGCTGGCCGGGCCGTCGAGCGTGACGTGGTTGTTATCGTAAATCCAGCACAGGTTCGAGAGCTTGAGATGCCCGGCGAGCGAGGCGGCTTCACAGCTGACGCCTTCCATCATGTCGCCGTCGCCGCAGAAGGCATAGATGTTGTAGTTGAAAATCTCCAGGCCCGGCCGGTTGAAGTGCGCGGCCAGCCACTTGGCGGCGATTGCCATACCGACACTGTTGCCCACGCCCTGGCCCAGCGGACCGGTGGTGGTTTCAACTCCAGTGGTCAGGCCATACTCGGGGTGGCCAGGAGTCCTGCTGTCGATCTGGCGAAACCTCTTGATGTCATCCAGGGAAACTGCGGGTTCGGCCAATACTCTCGACTGCGGACCGACCGCGCGCACGCCCGCCAGATACAACATGGCGTAAAGCAACATGGAGGCGTGCCCGTTGGAAAGAATGAAGCGGTCCCGGTTGGGCCATAGAGGATCGGCGGGATCGTAGCGCAGGAATTGCCGCCAGAGACAGTAAGCGACCGGGGCCAGGCCCATGGGAGCGCCGGGATGGCCGGAGTTGGCCTGCTGAACCGCATCGATGGCCAGGGTGCGAATCGTGTTGATACTGAGCGTATCCAGTTGCTCGCCTGTCAGCAGGATCGACTCACTCGCTACCATAAGAAACGTTCTCCCCGCCTGCGGATTCGATTCGTCGCCCGGCGTACCTGCCGCGGCAACGTGCGCGCAGAGAAAAAGCCGTCGCCCGCAGTTTATCAAGTTCTCGCGGGATGCGGGTCGAACCGCCGTGCGAAATTCCACAGGCCAAAGCAGAGGCCCGTCCCCACCTTTGAAATCTCTTCGCTAATTAGGATGAATTGGGGTGTGAAAGGATTCGCGACGAAGGAGGAAAACGTTGTACTTGGCAGAGTGGCAGGCTACCGCTTCATCTGGGTCAGATAGCTTTGCCGCTGTTCCTGATTCCTGGTGGTCTCCACCACATAGTCGAGGAATTGCCGGAGGGCTTCGCGCCCGGAAGGTTCCAGGTCGGCGAACCGGATGCGGCTGCCGGAAGAGGGGTTGAAGCTGGTTACGACACCGTTGAGGACCAGGCCTTTGACCCAGAGCTTCCCGTTTGCGATCCAGAGGCCGATGTCCAGTTTGATGCCGGGGCCGAAAAGCGTGGGCGCCTCGACAAAACATCCGCCGGGGCTGATGTTGGACAGGGTTCCCCAGATCGGAGTGGCGGACTCCTCGGTACGCAGTTCGACAGCAACGAAGCACTTCATGCGGGGGAATCGCCGCCGGTCCATCCCATGGGTCGGCGAAAACAAATCTGGTGCAAAAGGTGGAGCCGCGGAGGCGGTGACCGCGAGTGCTGAGGAGGGGCAGGGCGCGGCGACTCGGCCCGGCATCTCGCCGCCCTTGATCTTGCGCATGGCTTCGAGCAATGCGTGTTCGCGCTCCTCCGGCCGTGCCTCGCGGTAAGCCCGCAACAGATCGCCAAGATGGCTGGCGATGGCGGGATCATTGAGAAGGCTCGTCCAATCGGACCCGGCAAGTGCAGGTTTAGCCGTGTGCATAGCAAGACGGTGGGGGGCACGCTGACTCCCTGCTTCAGCATGCGGCAACGGCCGAGTTGCGACAAGGTGACCAAGGTGCGAACGGCGGGTAACCATGACGCAACGCGGCGAGTCATCCTGCCCTGATTCCTTTCCTCCCGCTTCCCCCTGGGATGGTGAAGCCCAGACACTTTACCGAGCGACGTGACTTCCGTAATTGCCGAACCGAATCGGACCGCTGAACTCATCCCCACAACGTTGCATACTGAACATGAGAAATCACAGAGGGCCATTCTTAAAGGAATTTGGTTCGCATTGGGACCAGCACTCCAAAGTGACCGATACATCCGGCACAACCGTCGCGGCCAACATCTTACCTTCCTCAGAAACGACAGTGCATGAATCGCCAGCACGAGAACCCGGATAGCGAGCCGGTAGTTCCACTCGGTATTCGACAGGTTGACCAGCGGGACTGGTGGCTGTGGACGTTCGCAGTGGTGGTGACGCTGGTATTGACCGTCGGCGTCATTTCACTCACCCTGCCAACGCCGCGGCTCATCAACGACGAATCCGAATGGTTCAATCTCAAGGAGTGGGTTCGGGGACTCGCCGGACTGGTGCTGTTGTTCGACATCTATACCATCTACCAGCATTTACAACTTCAGAGAATCCGGCGGCAATTAGCGGAGCGGGACCAACTGTTTCAGCTCATTACCGAGAATGCCGCGGACATGATCGCGGTGGTGGATGTCGATGGCAATCGACTCTACAACAGTCCCGCTTATCAGAAGGTGCTGGGGTATTCCGCGCAGGAGCTTGCGGCCAGTCCGCCGCTCGAACAAATTCATCCCGACGACCGCCATCTGGTGGTTGACGCGGCCGAGCGAACCCGATCCAGCGGGCAGGGAAAGCGCCTGGAATACCGCATGCGCCACAAGGACGGCTCCTGGCGCATTCTGGAGTCGACGGCAAGCGCGATTCGCGATCGAAAGGGCCGAACCACCAGGCTGGTCATCGTCAACCGCGACATCACGGAACGCAAACGGGCCGAGGAGATGCTGGAACACAACGCGCTCCACGACAGCCTGACCAACCTTCCCAACCGGGCTCTTTTCCTGGATCGCCTGCAGCGCGCTCTGGCGCACGGTATGCGCGATCCGAGCTTCAAGTCCGCAGTGTTGTCCATCGACATCGACGATTTCAAGTTGTTGAACGACAGCCTGGGCCACACCGCGGGAGATGCGCTGCTGGTGCAAATCGCAGGGCGCCTGGCAGCATCGGTCCGAGGACTGGACTCCATTTCGCGCTCCGCGATCAAGGACCCGGTGGATTCCATGTCCGGCGTCAACACCTTAGCCCGACCCGGCGGAGACGAATTCACCATCCTGCTGGAGGATATTCGAAATTCGAGTGATGCCATGCGAGTGGCAGAGCGGATTCAGGCGAGACTATCGGTTCCGCTGGTGGTGGACAACCATGAGGCCGTCGTTACCGCCAGCATCGGCAGTGCGTTCAGCGCACTCTCGTATACCAAGGCGGAGGATCTGCTTCGCGATGCCGAGATCGCGATGTACCGGGCCAAACGGGCAGGCAAGGCGCGGTATGCGGTTTTCGACAATGAAATGTATGTTGGCGCGGTGAAACGGTTGACGCTCGAAGCCGATCTTCGCAAAGCTCTCGAGTTGGGAGAATTCCGGGTCTACTACCAGCCGATCGTTTCGTTGCAGAGCGGCAAGATTGTCAACTTCGAAACTCTCAGCCGCTGGCAAAGGCCCGAAGGCATCGTCATGCCGGGAGACTTTATCGCCGTGGCCGACGAAATTGGTGTCATTCTGTCCATTAATCGGGCGCTCCTTGGTGAGGCCTGCCAGCAGGTCTTGTCATGGCAGGCCCAGTTTGGACCCAATCCGCCCCTCTGCGTCAGCGCGAATATCGCCCCCAAGCAGTTCGCTCAGCCTGACCTGGCCAAACAAATTGGCGCGATCCTTGACCAGGCCGGTATTGATCCGGCCAACGTCGAACTGGAGATTACGGAACAGATCGCGATGTCTGACCCGGAAAGGTCCCGCTCGGTGCTCTCCGAGTTGAAGGCCCTGGGAGTCCGTCTGAGCATCGATGATTTTGGCACGGGGTATTCATCCCTCAGCCGCTTGCAGCAGTTCCCGGTGGACACGTTGAAGATTGACCGTACCTTCGTCTCAAAGATGGAGAGCGATCCTGAGATTGTGCGCATTATCATCATGCTGGCACATAATCTCGGCCTTACCGTCATTGCGGAAGGAACGGAGAACGAAAACCAGGTGAACCAACTCAGGGGCTTAGGTTGCGAACTGGCGCAAGGATACTTTTTCGGCAAACCGGTGGATCCACAGGCTACAGAACAGCTTCTGCGCAGTCATTTCAAGCCGCAGGCCAAAGGTGCTGGGGCGCACGGTTAGCAGCCAGATGGCTGGAACGTGTTCTGCGGATTACGACTGCTTGGTGTCGGCGTTCTTGGGTGCTTCCGCGGATGGCTTCTCGGGATCTTTCATTCCATCCTTGAAGGCGCGGATACCGTCGCCCAGCCCCTTCCCCAGTTCAGGTAACTTCTTGGGGCCAAAAACCAGTAGCGCAATGAACGCGATCACCAGCAGGTGCATCGGTTGAAACAGACCCTCACCCATGTAAATCCTCCAGAGGCGGCGGAATTCTCCGCGACGCCCAGCAAACCAGACAACTCTAGCTTAACAGGCCGGGTGGGATTGGGTGTAGCCCGAATCACCGTCGCTTGTGATCAAGGTCACACGAAATGTCCATGGAACCCGGCATAAGCCGGCGCGGTTTCCCGCCGCTACGGGCGCGGGCTCAGCCCACCCAAAACGGCCTGCTGTTTGGCAATTAGCGCCTGCACGCCCTGCCCGGCCAGGGTGATCATGCGTTGCAGCTGGGCCTCGTCGAAGACTTGCCGTTCGGCGGTGGCCTGGACTTCGACCAGTTTGCGCTGGGCAGTCATGACGAAGTTCATATCGACCTCGGCGCGGGAATCTTCCTCGTAGCAGAGGTCGAGCAGGATTTCACCATCCACGATGCCGACGCTGACCGCAGCCACATAATCACGCAGCGGCAAGGCAGCCAGAGTGCCCGCTGCGACTAGCTTCTGCAGAGCCAAGCCCAGCGCGACAAATGCGCCGGTGATGGATGCAGTGCGCGTGCCTCCGTCGGCCTGGATGACGTCGCAATCAATCCACAGCGTGCGTTCTCCCAGGCGCGCCAAATCCACAACCGCGCGCAGCGAACGTCCGACCAGGCGTTGGATCTCATGGGTGCGGCCGCTGGCGCGGCCTTTGGTGACTTCACGCGGGGTGCGGGTCAGGGTGGAGCGGGGAAGCATGGCGTATTCGGCGGTGATCCAGCCTTTGCCGGTGTTGCGCATGAACTGCGGCACGGTTTCTTCGATGGAGGCGGTGCAGATGACGCGAGTGTTTCCAACCTCGATGAGAACCGATCCTTCGGCCGTATTGATGTAGTCCGGGACGATGTTGATGGGGCGAAGCTGGTCGGCAGCACGATTGTCGGAGCGAAAAACCATAGGCCGCGATTGTAATTGATTGTGAGAGTGGCTGAGGCTTGGGGCGAAATGGAGGCGAGCCAAGCGCGCGATAACTGTGTCGCGAAGAACGCGGCACGACGCGCGGCTCGCTCAGATTCCCTCGGCTTCGCTCGGGACAGGCTCTTCGCGGTGCAAAGGACGCTTGCTCAGGATGACAATCAAGCTCAATTGGCACGTGAATTGCGCCGGCATTTACTTTTTCGATAATCCCACCCCCTCCCCCTCGGTCTAGTGGAATCATCAGGTTGCGGAGATTTGGTCCGCAAAATCCAGATTCGATTGGACTTAGAGGCAAAATCTAGATTCCTAAGGAGTTATACGTGTTACGTTTATATTAGGTAAAAGTTATACCTTGATGATGGCGGTTTGCGGGAGCGGAGTCAAGGGAAAAGTGGCGGCCCCTAGTCCATGCCTGCGTCCAGACGGCGGGCGCGGACCTGGCACCAGGCTACTTTCGAACCATGTATTCGCCGCCGTTAACGCGAGGCTCTGGAGAGCCGAGAGAGGGAGTTTCTTCATGTTGGCGGAGGCTGCTTACTTGCGCCTGACTTCCCCCGCATTCGTGGCAAGTATGCCCCGCAGTATGACGATAATCCTCACTGGCAAGCCAGAACTGCCGCAACACTCGCAACATCCTGACTTCGATGTCTCCATGTGCCGGATTGTAGTGCCACGGGAAAACCGGAGTACAATCGCAGAGATGTGATGTGGCTGAGGATTAAACCATGAGCGCAGCGTGTTGGATTCTGAAAGACTCGGTTGATTGGTCGGCCGTCGGGATATGGGTAAGTGCCTTCGCCGAGGGCGCAGTCGCGTTCGTAATCTTGTATGAAGTTGAGCAACACCGTCGATCTAGCTTTCTGGAGGAAGCGTCCAGAATTGAGCCGTTCAAGGAGAGGGTTCAGATCTACAGTGTGTTCCTCGAGTCGGAGGGATCAACCCTGGAGGCTAAGAGCAAGGCGTTCTGCGACTCGCTTTGGGAAAATCCTGAGTTGCGTGAGAAATGTGACCGCCAGATCGTCCTGTTTAACAGGCTCGGGCACCTCCTAACTCCGCGCCCGATCAGTTGGGTTGTGCGTAACGAATCGATTTTCCAGTGGTTTCCACAGAGCGTCGCGCTCCTCTGGCTCATTCTCAGGCCGTATATCGCTGAGCGGCGAAGAAGAGCCGGAAAATGGTGGGCCAGGCAGTTTGAGGACTTCGTGCTGGCGAGCGTGAACTTTCTTCTTCGCAATGGCGTTGGCACGCTTGAAATGTACCATCCGAGTCGACGCGATTTGGGACTGAATGTCAGCAGGGAGGAGTTACGCCAAATGAAAAGGGGACTCAAACGTGCCGCGTGAAGGGGCCGCTTGGGTGGGCCATCGTCCAACGTGCTCAGAGCCGAAGGTCAGGCGGCGTAAAGTGCTCCCATGTTCTCTTGCAGAATCCGGAATCCAGCTGGGCATTTCCCCTGGCCAAAGAACTTCGTGGTTGACAAATGAATGAGCCGCTCCCGATTTATATCCCAAGGCACTGCCAGCTGAAACATAACGGAAGCGATACGCCTGTGAAACCTGTTAGTGTCCCACCTCCACTCGTGCTTGTGGTCTTCAATCATCTGGATCAGAGCATCGTTTAGGGCTTTCCGCCCGCCGTGCTCAGGGGCCAGAAAGGGTCGGTCGCCGAGTGGGAAAAGACGACTGATCGAGACCGCTACCAATCCGAAAGAATCAGCTTGCTCTGGTGTCTCAAGGGTTGTTCCCAGCTGCGCGGCGGCTTCTTCGATGTTCCGCCGCACACTTTTTGCCGAGAAGGGGCGCTTGCATTCGACGAGAAAGGTAGTCCCCTCAAACGCGACACGAATATCGGGCTCGCCTAGTTCCACGACAGCACCCGCGTTCTTCCAGTCGGAGGCCAAGACGAGCTCGAACATCGTATTTCGTGCTCCGCTGTTCTTGGGTGTCTCCCGCGACGGCGAGGCGGGCCCAGACAATGCTCGTGCCAGCTTTTCCTTGAGGATCAGGGATGATTCGCCGGAGAATGCCCGAAATACCGTTAGGACCTCTAGCGCCTCGAATAGGGCTGGAACGTAGTTCGGAATTGGACGAAAGGGAGTTCCGCGTTCCAGTCCTTCCCTCTGGTCCCTCGCCCTACGCACCATCGATACTGCCTCGTGCCAGCGGTCCTTCTTGACAGGAACTCCGAGCGAGACTAGCCAATCGTCAAGTCTGGCAATCGTCTCTAGGAATAGGTCGTAGCCGATTCTCTCCATATATGAGTATGCCCCGCCGTCCGTTGGTCGGGACATTGGGGCATGTTCTATAAGTGCGTGGGGGGAATCGAACCCCCGACCTCCCGGTTAGCAACCGGGCGCTCTATCCTGCTGAGCTACACGGTCGTATACAGGGCCGTTTTGCAACGACCTTCTATACATGGTGACGTCAAGAAGACAGAAGAATTATAAACGGTGGCGGCCCAACCGATCTAATCTTCCAGCGCGGCTTGCACGCTGGCGGGGTCGCGGGCGATTACCATCAGGTAGGCTCGGGCGGGCTGGTCTGGGACGGCGCGTCCCTGTTCCCAATCGCGCAGCGTGCCGAGGGGAATGGGGAAGGGGGCTGGCCCACCCTCGCCACCGCTACGAACCAAACCATGGCTGCCCCACTCCTGCGTCCTGTGCAGGGGTGGGCAGGGCGATCCGCAGCCTGCCAGTATGGTGCCCCATAAATTCGCTTAGTATTTCGACGATGCGCAAGAATGACTTGAGCCAAGCCCTCGGGGGCTAAAGCCCGCAGTCTCAATCGCGATGAGCGGCGCGCCTGAAGGCGCACCCTTTCAAAGCCGCTCCGACTTATGTTGCGAATCTCTGGGGCACGACACCAGGACACGATCTTCCCTTGAGAAAGGCGTCGGCGCTACGATCTCTCCGTCCCTCAGCTTGCACCTGTGGGCAAGGCAATCCCCGTCCACTAGGACACGATCTTCCCTTGAGAAAGGCGTGGGCGCTACGATCTCTCCGTCCCTCAGCTTGCACCTGTGGGCTTGCCCACCCCTGCAAAAAGCGCAGGAGTGGGGCAACCGCGGTTTTGGTCAGCAGGGATGGATAGAGTGTGCCGGCCCCTCGGGATGATAGGGTTGACGTGGGCGTTGGCCCACCCTCGCCATCACCACGAACCAGACCATGGCTGAACGGCGAGCCCGCACACTACGATATGATCCGGTTTTGGTAGTTGCCCCAAGTCTGGCGGTTCGTGGTTTTCAACTTTGCGGGCAGTTGCTCATTCACCAGCACCGGTCCAGCCTCATCATAGGCATAATGCGGGGCGCTACCCCAGCGCCAATCCTCCGGGTTCGCGACCAAGCCGCGCTTTACGGGGTTCTGGTGAATGTAGTTCAACTTCTCGACTCTTTTCTTTTCGGTCCAGACCACGAAGTCATAAAAGCGGCGTTGCCAAAAGTGAGATTCGTTCATTGAATCCTTCCACGGCCACTGCTGGTCAGCATGTTCGGTGCGCCACGCATCGATAGCGTTCTGCGCGAAGCGTTGCTTGACGACCTGGATCACGACGGAAGGGTCCGCACGCTCCGGTTCGTCGATCAGCAGATGAACATGCTCGGGCATTACCACGTATCCCACGACTACAAAGCGGTACGCGTGCCGGGTTTGCTCGAGAATGTCGAGAAACCAGTCGCGTCGGCGTGCGTTACCGAGAAGCGGTCGGCGCTGGTAGCAACTGAAGGTAATAAAGTGGACGTAATCAGCATCGTAATAGCGTTGCAGACCCGTGGGCATGGGGAGATCCTAGCGCTAGGGCTTTGTCTTGGATGTGACGGGTGAACTTGCCCACCCCTGCACAGAGCGCAGGAGTGGGGCAACCGCGGTTTTGGTCAGCAGGGATGGATAGAGTGTGTCGACACGCAAGTTTCAGGGGTAGTCTGCGGCATCGTTACCCGTTCTTCGAAACCGCGAAGTGTGGGGCAGCCGTTTTTCCCCAGTTCGCGGAGGATGCGAATCGGGAATGCGACTTCGTCAGCCCAGGGTAACGTCCAAAGAACGGACGTGAACCTGGGCCACCAGGTGTCCAGAGGATGGACGCGAAGTGGGTCGGGCGCGCAGCTTTGCTCTCGTGCGGGCGGAGTCAGTGCCGTCCGAGATCCTTCGGCCCGCGAAGCAAAACGCGGGTTCTCAGGATGACATCCTTAAAGGTGGCCGGGGCTCCGGCGGAGTTAATCTTCCAGGGCGGCTTGCACGCTGGCGGGATCGCGGGCGATCACCATCAGGTAGGCTCGGGCGGTGCCAGTCGTGTCACTCAAGGTGTGTGGAAGAGGGGAGGGGGTCTAGGATTTCCTTTGACTCTGCTGCGACGTCGGGAGGATACTCGGAGCTGCCATTTTTGGAGGAACGATGAAACGCACATCCAGAAAGCCGTCTGAGCTTACCGACTCACTGCATCAGCGGCTTAACATGTATGCGCTCGCGGCGAGCGCGGCGGGAGTGGGCTTGCTGGCGCTAGCGAGGTCCGCCGAGGCGAAGGTGGTTTACACCCCCGCGAAGGTGAGGCTCCAGGGAAAGGACACGTACCAGATCGACCTGACCCACAAAGGGAACGCCAACTTCATTTTGAACGGTTCCAGATACAGCTCAATCGACCGGTCGGCCTCATCGCGCGCAGTTTTTCCAGGGACCAACTATCGGAATGGAGCGGCCCAGATGGGGGGGCATATCCCTACGCGTCGGTGCTAAAGGCAGGCGCCAAAATCGGACCGGGCGGGCCATTCGCCGCTAACGCGAACTTCATGGGGGCGGTGGTGGATGTGAAAAGCCAGAACCAAGTATTTTTTTTCGGGAAGTGGGTCAATGGAGGGAAGGGCGTCAAGGACCGCTATCTGGGGCTGAAGTTCACGATCCACAACCAGGATCATTTTGGCTGGGCGCGATTGACCACGAAAATCGATGCCGGGAAAAATCCGTTGATGAGGACCACGTTGACCGGCTACGCATACGAAACCATCCCCAATAAGCCGATCATCGCGGGTAAGACCAAAGGGTCGGATGTCATCACAGTGGCACCCGGCAGCCTCGGGGTGTTGGCGGCAGGAGCGTCGAAATCACGGTCGAAGTAGGGTTAGCACCAGACCGTCCTTGCCGGGTCGAATTTCTGGCGGAGAGGTGGGATTTGTAACCCACGAGACCCGGTTAAGGTATGTCCGCTTTCGAGGCGGATCGTTTCAACCGCTCACACACCACTCGCGACATAGGGGGCTGGCCCAGCCTAGCCATCGCTACGAACCAAACCATGGCAACCGCGGTTTTGGTCAGCGGGATCGGATAGAGTGTGCTGACGCCAAAGTTTGGTTCCTCGGCCCAGGTTAACGTCCAAAGAACGGACGTGAACCTGGGCCACCAACACAGAGAATTATTCTGAAGGCGTGCTGAGAGTGCCGGATACGGTAAGGCTGCCCGGGTTGTCGCCATAGTACCCCGGCGGGCCATGAAAACCATTCGCATCTGCGAAGCCGAGCCAAAGCTGGGTTGCGGTGGGTGGCACATGAAACGTCTGCGTCGATCCTGAACCTGTGCCGGTCAATCCGTCTCCGATGAAGAACACCTGATTGAGTCGGGGAGAGAATGACAGCTGTCCAATGCCCTTCTTGTAGCTGTAATCCGGGGGAGCGGCGCCCTTCGGCTTACCGTTGGTAAAAACCCCAACTAATGGCACTGCTCGGGGTGTGCGGAATCCGGAGATGCTTTTGAGCTTATTGATGTTCGAATGGCTGCTGCTGTAGCCGTCTGGCCCAATGTCTGCCGAACCACAACAACCAATCAGGCCGGACGCCGAGAATGTAAATGTCTGCTTGGCCCCTGCGCCGAAAGTCAACGCTTGTACCGCGGGCGTTGCACCATAAGAACCATTGGAACCCAGCTTGGCGAGCTGGGAGTGGCTTAGCACATGGTCGGGATCAAAAATTACGGATGCGCCGGGCACTGAGATTGGACCAAAATTCGTGTTGTCCGCTGGCTGCTGGCCCCAGGCCACGGACACCAGGCACGCACACAGAATGAAGACCGAGATATTGATTCGTTTCATAGTGAAACTCCTGAAAACAAGTTTGTTTGACCGACTGCGTTTCCCGGGAATTCGGGTCATTCGCCTCAGGGGGTGCTGCGTCCCAGTGGGGACTCTCTTCGGGGAGGCGAGAGTTACTGATGCTGCACGAACGTTACTTCGAGCCTTTCCTCAGGCCGAAGGCGTAAACTTTGCCGTCGACCGAGCCGACATACACCATCCCGTTCGCCACCGCGGGCGAGCCCCAGACGTTGTCGCCGGTGGTGTAGCTCCACAGCTTGGCACCGGTGCTGGCGTCCAGCGCGTAGACGGCGCCGTCGCCCGAACCGACATACACCACCCCATTCGCCAGGGCGGGCGAGGATTCCACCCTCCAGCCGGTGGTGTAGCTCCATACCTTGGCACCGGTGCGGGCGTTCAGCGCGTACACCTTATTGTCATCCGACCCGACATAAACCATCCCATTCACGACTGCGGGCGAGGACCACACTGACCCGTTGGTCTTGTAGCTCCACAACTTGACACCGGTACTGGCCTTTAGCGCGTACACCTTGTCGCGGTTCGAGCCGACGTACACCACTCCATTCGCCACTGCGGGCGAGGACTTGACGTTGCTACCGGTGTTGGAGCTCCAAATTGTGGCGCCGGTATTGGCGTCCAGCGCGTATACCTTGCTGTCGAGCGATCCAATATACACCACCCCGTTCGCCACGGCGGGCGAGGAATACACATTGCCACCGGTGGCGTAGCTCCACAGCAGGGCACCGGTGCTGGCGTCCAGCGCGTACAGGTTGCCGTCGTACGAGGCGTCATAAACCACCCCATTTGCAACGGCGGGCGAGGAGTCCACCCAGCCAGTGGCATAGCTCCACAGCAGGGCGCCAGTGCTCGCGTTCAGCGCGTAGACGTAGCCGGAAGCCGCGCCAAGGCAAACTACCCCATTTGCCACGGCAGGTGAGGGAAACACGAGGTTGCCGGTGTTGTAGCTCCAAAGTGTGGCGCCGGTACTGGCATTCAGGGCGCACACGCTCCAGTCGCAGCCGACGTAAACCACCCCGTTTACGACCGCAGGCGAGGAATCGGCATTGCTGTTGGTCTGGTAGCTCCACTTCAAGCGGAGGTTGCCAACATTGTGGATGCCAAGCGTCTTCTCACACGGGTTCCAGCGCATCATGTTGGTTCGGTGGAACTCCGTCCAGTTGTTGTTGCACTTGGCCGCGGGCTGCTGTCCCCATGCCACGGATGCGAAACACGCACAGAGAATCCAAGCCAGGATACGGATGTATTTCATGACGACCCTCCTGAAAATGAACTTGTCTTGACGGAGTACGTTTCCCGAGAATTCGGGTCATTCGCCTCAGGGGGTGCTGCGTCCCGGTGGGGACTCTCTTCGGGGAGGCGGGACGTAATAATAATCCACGATCGGAACAGCTTTGTCAGTGAAGTTGGTCACATTGTGATGTTTGGGTGGGCTTGCCCAATTGTGGTGAATGGACACGGCAGGTTGTGCATGTCTTTCCCCCAGTCAAGCCAAAAGCGGGCTTGAGTGGGCCACCCCGATTTGAGTTGATCCGAAAAAGTCAAAGGCGGCGGACAGGAATGTCCGCCCTACATGCGCGCTACTCTGCGCCCTGCAACTGCGTCACGAGCTGATTTACCGCGGAGGCGTCGTAAGTGGTGGAGAGATCGGCGTGGCCGGCTAAGGTGTCGCGGTCTTTGCCGTCGACCAGAAACTTGATGCGGGTGATGCCGGGGAGGTTCGCAGAGAGGGTTTTGGCCAGCGAGGCGATGGTGAGTTCTTCGACCAGAATGCCGGAGCGGTGTCCGTCGGCGAAGGCGCTGTTGAGGTCGATGACGGCTAAGTCGGGCTCGACGAGATAAAGGTCACGAACTTCGGAGCCGGGGCCCAGTTCGTGAGGCGAAGGCGTGTCTTCGTACACATTGAGCAGGGCGCGCAGCAGTTCTTCGCCGCGCTGCTGGCGGCCGGAGGGCAGCGGGATGCGGGCGGAGCGGGCGCGCAGCACACCGGGGTCGTCATAGGCGACGTACAGTGTGACCGGCTCGGTGGGGCCGGAGACCGGTGGCGCAACGGGGCGCGCGCTGTTAACGGACTGAGCCGGGCCCGCCACATGCATGCGCCACAGGAACAAGCTCATACCCAGTGCGGCCACCAGCATGACAACCACCGCGATCAGCAGATGACGCGGAATCATCGGCCAGCCTCCAGATCGTCATGCGCCGCCGCCAAGCCGATGGCGACCAGGTTGGCGATGGCCTCCTGGTAGATGGGTGATCCGAGTTGCGATGTCTTGTCGGAGGGAGGCGCAATTTCAATCGCCAAAGCCGGCGTGGTGATGCTGTTGAGAGGCCGCAGGGGAGCCGACAGGGTACGCACGGGAATCTTCAGGCTTTGCAGGGCGGAAGCCAGGTTGGCTGCGGCTTTCTGGCTGGAGGGAAGAAAAGTTTTCTGGGCGCTGTCCCAATCGAGAAACGGCCCGGCGTTGTTGGGCGCGGATTGAACGAGCGAGGTGAAGATACGAACGCCGGTACCCTGGGACGAAGCGTGGATGCAGATGTAGATTGCGGGATGAGCGGCGTTGGTCAAGCTGGCACGCTGGTCGGTGGGCAGGGCGGCATCGTTCTCGCGGAGCAGCAGGGCGGTGAGGTGGCGGGCGAGGAGTTCCTGGCGCAGGTCGCGGGCGACGGCCAGGGTGACGTCTTTCTCCAGGAGTTGATCGCCGAGTTGGGCGCCGGATTCGCTGCCGCCATGACTGGGATCAATCACCGCGAAGTAGCGGTGCGGGGTGACAGCCGGACTGAAGGCTGGAGCCGGAGAGGCGGCGGACTGTGGTTCCGTCCGGGGCGGTTCGGACGCGGTGGAGACAGGAGGCTGGGTAATGGTTATGGTACGATTGCCGTTGCTGAAGCTGGCCATCAGAGGAACGGCCCCGGAAACCGCCAGTTCGGCTGCGCCGTTCTCCTCCTGAAACGTGACCGAGCGGATCGCCGGGTGGTTGAAAGTGAGGGTTGGTGAACCCGGCCAAACCAGCGGCTCGTGAGTGAACGTCATGCGAACCTGGCCCGACTCGGTGGCGATGGAAGGGTTGACCGGGGAGGTGAAGTTGATCATCAGAGTGGGTGGGACGGTGTTGGCGAGCTGAACCGTAAAGTGGACGGCAACGTCGCCGATAAAGAGGCGTCGGGCGGCTTCATGCCAGGTGACCGGTCCGCCGAGAAAGCGAGGGAAAAGTATGCTCAGGGAGGAAAGCGGTACCAGTCCGCGGCCATTCTCCAGGAGAAAACTCGCCGGCAAATCGAAATTGGAGCCGCGTATCCTGACACGAGTTTTTCCGGCGGTGAACTCTGCTTCGACGTCGTTGCAACGGAACTTCCAGTGGGGGCCGCTCCCCTTGGCGCTCACGGTCCCCAGAGGTTCGAGCGACTCGAGGAGGCCGACGTAGTCGACGCCGTTGCGATCCAGAACGGCGAGCGAGTAGTTGGCCGCGTTGGAGTAAATCGAGAGCCGGCGGTCGTCCGGCGATCCGCTGGCCCACAGAACGAATGCGAATAGGGGCAGAAGCGAACGCAGCCGCCGGGCGATGGTGGTGCTACTCCAGGGCATAGATCGTCAAGCCGCTTAAGAGCTTGGGATAAAAGTCCGTCGATTTTTGGGGGAGCACTTCTCCTGCGAACGCGAGGTCCCGCACTTGCCGCAGGCGCACCGGGTTCATGAGGAAGGCAACGTTGGCGCCGCCCGAGCGCACCCGGGATAGCGCGTCGGCAGCGTCGCGAACGTAGCGGATGTTCTGCTGGTCGCGGATGGCCTCTTGGGAAATTTCCAGCACGCCTTCGAGCAGACAGCGGTGCAACTGGACGACATCGAGTAACTGCTGGCGCAAGGAGAAGCCTTCCAGCCGTTTCGATCCGGCAGCCCTGGGTGTATCCAGAAGAAAGGCACGGTCGGCGGTGACCGCCAACAGCGCGGTCCCGGCTTGCCCGGCGGCACGCAAGAGCCCGGTGGCGCGATGGGCATCGATGGCCGGATCGACCTCCTCGACACTGAAATATTCGCTTGCGCGATTGCGGAAGTCGTCCGGGGAGAACGACGCCAGGCCGTGCACGACGCGGTGCGTGGGCAGGATCAGGAGGCCCGGACTGTCCATGTTGATGAATGTCATCATGACCAGTTCGTAGGGAGCGAGTTCGGCGGATGCGGCGGGGGGCGGAAACTCGGCGGTCGTGGAGTCGGGCGGAATGGCGGCGCCGGGAACGGCCGCGTTCCGGCGTTCGTCCCGGTAATTCAAGGCAGCTTCATAGCGATGGTGCCCGTCGGCGATGATCAGCTTCTTGTCGCGCATCTTGCTGCGAACCAGTTCGATCAGGCCGGGAGAGGAAACGCGGGCGACCTGATGCAGGACGCCGTGCTCATCTCGAATGCGGATCAGGGGTTCATCGCCGGTGCGGAGCAGTCCCTCGATCTCGCCGGCGGGATCGCTGTAGAGCATGAAGATCTGTCCGAAGTGGGCGCGGGCGGTGCGGAGGAGTTCCAGGCGATCGGCCTTGGGTTTAGCCAGCGCCTGTTCGTGGCGGAAAACAACATTGGCGGCGTAGTCCTCGACTCGACCCAGGGCGATGAAGCCGCGGCGTTCCAGTTCGGCGCCCGCATTCGGGCCGGTAAAATGCTGGACGTAGCTGTAGAGAGACGGCTCGGGGTCTTGCAGGAAGATACCCTGGCGCCGCCAATCCTGGAAGGATGCCGCCGCGCGGCTGTAGACGTTTTGGCCAGGCTGATCGCCGGGCTGCGGCTTGCCGAGGACAATACGCACCAGGTTGTAAGGGCTGGCCGCATAATAGCGGTCCTGCATTTCGGGCGTGATCTTGTCGTAGGGCTGGGTGACTACCTGCTTGAGTTCGACCCGCGAGGGATCGTAGCGCAAGGCACGAAAGGGCGCGACGTAAGCCATGGCAAAGAAAATTGTACAGGATGGAGCGCTCCGGCCTGGGTTGGAGCCTGGCGAATCGTGGCACCCGGGCGTTGACGCCTCTGGGAGTACTCCAACTGCGTACCCCATAGCAGGAGCATCCCAGCGCCAACGCTGAGGCCTCGTCCTGTCAAAAAGCTTGACACCACACTGCAAAAGCTGTGATAGGATCAGCCCAAGGAGTAGTTTTTTGACCCGCCGGGATGGGAGCGGGTCTTCTCGCCCCCAAGCTTTAACTCGGATCTCGAAGCTGGCCCTTCCCCGGACCGCGAGAGACTTTATGTGCCTTGGGTATCCGGCAGCAAAGTCGTTTCCTCTGGGGAGTTTCGCAGTTGCGCTGTTGCTCTGCCTGTGCCTGGGGACAGCAGGGCTGGCCCAGGTTTCAGTCCCGGACGTTCACATCACGCCAAGGGTCGAACCTCCCAAAGATGATCCTTTGAAGGACATTGACCCGTCCTTGCGGCCGCGCGAGAAGCCGATGAAGGTCGACGTTCCCCTGGTTCTGGTGCCGGTGACGATTACGGATCCGATGAACCGGCTGGTGACCGGACTGGACAAGGAAAACTTCCAGGTGTTTGAGGACAAGGAAGAGCAGGAGATCCGGCATTTCTCGAGCGAAGATGCTCCGGTGTCGATCGGCGTGATTTTCGACATGAGCGGCAGCATGGCCAGCAAGATCGAGCGGGCCCGCGAGGCGGTGGTGGAGTTCTTCAAGACGGCGAATCCGCAAGATGAGTTCTTCATGATTGCGTTCGCGGATAAGCCCGAGGAAGTGTCCGATTTTACCTCCTCGGTAGAGGACATTCAGGGCAAGCTGGTGTACACCGTGCCCAAAGGGAGGACAGCCTTGCTCGATGCCATTTACCTGGGCGTCAGCAAGATGCGGCAGGCGAAGTACACCAAGAAAGCCCTGCTGATCATCTCCGACGGCGGCGACAATCACAGCCGCTACACCGAGGGTGAGATCAAAGCCATGGTGAAAGAGGCGGATGCGATCGTCTATGCCATTGGCATCTACGACCACTATTTCCAAACTACAGAGGAGAGTCTCGGACCGGCCTTGCTGAGTGAGATCAGCGAACTCACCGGGGGGCGGGCGTTTACCATTGATAATCCCAACGACTTGGCGGATGTCGCCACCAAGATCGGAATCGAACTGCGCAACCAGTATGTCCTGGCGTACCGTCCAAAGGCCGCCGCACACGACGGCAAGTGGCGTAAGATAAAGGTGAAACTGATTCCGCCCAAGGGGCTGCCGCCACTTCGTGTCTATGCCAAGACCGGGTACTATGCGCCTTCCGAATAGCCGCATTCTGTTTCGGCTGTTCACCCTACTTGTCATCAGCTTAGCGGGCTGGACACAAAACGGGCCGCCGCAGAACTCCGCCCCACCCAATCCTGGCCCGGGCAAAGGAGCCGTCGTTTCGCCGCCGCCGGGAACGGCCTCCGCAAGCGGCAGCCAAAGCCAAACCGGGCAGGCACGAGCGCAGAACAAGTCTCAATCCACGCCAGCCGCGCAAACGCCCTCGGGGGCATCTTCCGGGCAGAAGACAACCGAAGGAGATGAAGAGGCTGGCGTATTTGTCTTCCGGAAAGATGTCGAAGAAGTGGTGGTGCACGCCACGGTAATGGACGACCGGAACCGGCTGGTCACCGATCTCGATAAAAGTGCATTCACTATTTACGAGAACAACCAACCGCAAACCATCACTTCGTTCCGGCACGAAGACATTCCCGTGGCCATGGGGATTGTGATCGACAACTCCGGATCAATGCGGGAGAAGCGTGAGAAAGTGAACAAGGCGGCACTGAATCTGGTGCGTTCCAGCAATCCCCAGGACCAGGTGTTCGTGGTGAATTTCAACGACGAATACTACCTGGATCAGGCCTTTACCAACGACCTCAACAAATTGCGGGAGGCTCTTGAAAAAGTCGAGGCCAGGGGTGGAACTGCGTTCTATGACGCGCTGGTGGCCTCGGCCGATTACGAAAAGAAATACGCGCGGCGTAACCGGGAAGTGCTGTTCGTGGTCACCGACGGCGAGGACAATGCCAGCCGGGAGAGCCTGGAGCAAACCGTACAGACATTGCAGACAGAAAGCGGGCCTACGGTATATGTGATCGGGCTGCTGGGAGAGGAAAAGGCTCATCGGGCGCGGCGCGCACTGGAAACTATCGCGACGCGGACCGGCGGCATCGCGTTCCTGCCCAAGACCCTGGATGAAGTGGACGAGATCAGCCGAACGGTTGCCCACGACATCCGCAACCAGTACACCATGGCCTACAAACCGACCACCCCAAAGAGCAGCGGAGGCTACCGGGCGGTGCGGGTCGAAGCCAAAGTGAAAGGCCGTGGCAAACTCAACGTCCGCACCCGCAGCGGATACTATCCCGGGCAAGAGACGGGCCAGTAGGGCTCAGCCGGTCGAGAATTCTACGGAAACAGGGCGTTTTTCAATCGAAAAGGATCTACGCGTTTGATTTGAAATGCACAGATCCTTCGCTTTGCTCAGGGTGGCAACTCCACTCACGTAGCTAAATTGCGGGCCGAGACACTAGGGTGTGATCTCGAATATCGTTCCCCAGCCAGAGGCGCCGCCCTTCCAGGTTGCGCCGTAAAGATTTCCCGCCGCGTCACGCAACAAGGTCCCGGGGTAAGCGCCGTCGGTGCCGCCGAACGCGTGCAGCACGGTCAGCTTGCCGCTTGTATCCAGCTTGAACGCCGCTCCACAGCCGCCATCGGGGCATGCGCTGCTGCCTCCTTCCGAAGCGGTGCCGTACAAGTTGCCCTCCGTGTCCAGGGCTAGCTGCTGGCCAGGGGCCGCCCCGTCCTTCCCGCCAGTGAATCTATACAGCACAGTTTCCTTCCCGGCTGAATCGAGCTTGAACAACGTGCCGCAGCCCAAACCCTCGCACCCCGAGTTGCCACCCCACTCCGTAGTGCCATAGAAAGTGCCTTTTCCGTCGCTGAGCAGGCCGGAATAGGGGTATGCCCCGTCCGTCCCCCCTTTGAACTTGTACAGCACCTTCTCGCTCCAGCTGCCCTTGCGATTCGGCGACAGCTCGAAGAACGTGCCACAACCCTGTTGGGGAACAGCACAGCCGCTCGTCAGGCCGCCGAAATACGAGACGCCGTAAAGCCTGCCTTTCGCGTCCAGAACCAAGTTCCCGGTTAGGACGTGAGCCGCGTCCGGCGGCCCCTTGAAACGGCGTATCACCGTCTCCTTGCCAGCCGAACTCAGCCGGAACACCGTGCCACAGCCGACGCAAAGCCCGGAAGCCCCGGTTGTCCCATAGAGATTGCCAACCTCGTCGCGCACCAGCCCGGCGGTAGGCTCCTCCCCGTCGTTCCCCCCGGCGAAACGGTATAGCACGCGCTCCTTACCGGTCTTACTCACCTTGAAGACCACGCCCTGATTCCCGATGCCGCCGCCCCAGGTGGTCCCATAGAGGTTCCCCGCCGCGTCGCGAATTACGCCGCTGGTGCCATAAGCCCCGTCGCCGTCATTTCCGCCTCCGAAACTGTGCAGGACCGTGAGGTTCCCGGCCGGGCTTAGTTTGAACACCGTCCCGTAGCCGACACCGTTTTGGCTGGAGGCGGCGACGCCGTAGAGGTTACCCCCCGCGTCCACCGCAAGGGGCCCTCCTGGAAATCCCCCGTCGTTCCCGCCCGTGAACGAATAGAGTGACTTGAAAGTTTGTGCCCGCGCTGACAGCGGCGCAATCGCCACCAATGAAAGCACCAAGGCCGCTGCAATCCATGTGAACCACCGGCATTGCCTCAAAGTCCGCTGCTTCGGTATCGCGCTCATTCTTGCCCTCCGCAGAAACCCCAGGCCATCGTACCCCCACGCGAAAACACGGAACAAGAGACTTTTGGCCCTTAATCGTGTCCAGTTCGCGTCCGTTCCTGGATACTAGCCCGAGCCGCCCGTCCGATCCGGATCAACGGCCTGATCCAGGTAAATCCAGAGCACGCGCGCAAACAACGTGATGCTGGGCGCGAACGGCAGGAACAGAACCATCGCCCAGCCAGTGGCCTTCATGATCGACCATCCGGTGAGGCTCCACAAGAGTGCCGCGACCAGGACGATGGTGACCAGCGCGATCGCGTAGCTGATGTACATTGCGCCCAGGAAGTAGCCGGGTTCGCGCTCGAATTTCAGATCGCAAACCGGACAGCGCTCATGCATCCTGGGAAAGCCGCGGAAGAGTGAGGCACGAAAGATCTGCCCCGCCCGGCAGCGCGGGCAGCGCTGGTGCAGGATATTCGCCATCGTCGATGGCTTGGCGGTGGATTGCTTCGGCGGGTCCGACATATCTGTGTGAGTGTAATCCAGGGTGATCGGCAGAGGTCAGGGAACAGGTCGTCAAAGAGATTTTTCTCCGTCATCTATTTATTATGCAGCTACCGTCCTTGCCTGCCCCGAAGTAAAAGGGGTAGGATTTTCGGAGAATCAAATTTGGATGTTCTGGACCGGAAGGTTCGCCTCTCCATCCACGCAACCCGGAGCAGTACCAGCAACACCGGGCAAGCGAAGGATGGCAGGCAAAAGGAAGCGCAATGCGAATTGTTCCCCCCGTTCGTTCTCTGTTGCTCACACTTTTCGTGCTGGCGGTTTCGGCAGCTTCGTTCGCCCAGATTGGCATTTCCATCAGGATCGGCCCGCCTGCCATTCCGGTTTACGAGCAGCCTCCTTGTCCTGCCATGGGTTACATCTGGACACCGGGATATTGGGCGTACGACTACGACATCGGTGACTATTACTGGGTGCCGGGCACATGGGTGCTGGCACCCCGAGTCGGTTTTCTCTGGACCCCGGGCTGGTGGGGATGGGGCGGCGGCGCATTTATTTTTCATGAAGGCTACTGGGGCCCGCATATCGGGTTTTACGGCGGAATCAACTACGGATTCGGCTACTTCGGGTCGGGCTATGAGGGTGGACGCTGGCAAGGCGGCGAGTTCTATTACAACCGGACCGTGAACAATGTGAATGTCACCAACATTCACAACACCTACAACACCACGGTGATCAACAACACCACCATCAACCGGGTCAGCTACAACGGCGGAGAGGGTGGCATCAACTCGCGCCCGACGCGTGAAGAAGAAAACGCGGTACATGAACAGCACCTCGCGCCGGTAGCGGTTCAAACTCAACATGAGCAATCGGCCCGCAGTGATCCACAGCAGCGAGCTTCCGTGAATCATGGCAGGCCGGCGGTGGCAGCTACTCCCAAGCCGGGAGACTTGCACAGCCATGCCGCCGTACCGGCCAAAGAGGCGGGAGCGCCCTACCACCCGGCAGGCGGTCCCGGGAATCCGGAGGGTGGCCACACGGCGAACAATGTCCCTCGTCCGCCCAATGCGTATCATGCCAAGGACCTTCCACCGATAGTGCGCCCGGCTTCTCCCAACACCGGAAACCCGAAGCTGGACCAGAAATACCAGCAACAGCAGGAAAAGCTATACGCCAACCAGGAAAAGGAACGGCAGAAACTCGAGCAGAAGCAGGAGCAGGACCACCAGCGGCTGATCCAGCAGCGTGCCAATGACGCGAGACAGCAGCAACTGGAGCAGAGGCACCAGCAACAGACGCAGCAATTGCAGCAAAAGCATGTGCAGCAGCAGCAGCACTTGCAGCAGAAACAGCAGCCGAGACAGCAGCCATCCCACCTCAGGTAGAGTCAAGTCGGCGAGTCGTTGGGGAGTGGGCTACTTTGCATGAAAGTAGCCCATTCCCCGTGGCTGACTGTGCAGGGCCATTGTGGCTGGACTGCGGTTGGCTCAACCGGGGCAATGGGCCGTTGAGGTGACTTCGGGTCATTGACGCCTTGTGGTTAATTTCCGTAACCTGATTAGTGCAAAAAACCATTGAACGGACTCACCCGCGGGTGGCCGACGACATTATCCAACTGGTCGGCGATACCCCGATTCTGAAGCTGAAACGACTCGTTCCTCGCGGCTCGGCCGAGGTGTATGCCAAGCTGGAATACCTGAATCCCGGCGGCAGCCTGAAGGACCGCGCCGCGATCGGGATCATCAGCCGGGCAGAGCAGGACGGGCTGCTCAAGCCGGGCGGAATGATCGTCGAGGCCACCGCCGGAAACACCGGGATCGGGCTGGCCCTGATCGGGGTGAACCGCGGCTACAGGGTCGAGCTGTTTGTGCCGGAGAGATTTTCCGAGGAAAAGGTGATCATCATGCGCGCCCTCGGAGCGGAGGTCACGCGCACTCCGGAGTCCGAGGGCATGGAAGGGGCCATTCGCCGAGCCAAAGATCTCGCCGCCAGCCATCCCGGAGCCTTTATGGCCGGGCAGTTCGAGAATCCCGCCAATCCTGACTTCCACTTCGCCACCACGGCGGTTGAGATCTTCGAACAAATGGAGGGGGATCTCGACGCCATCGTTATCGGCGCCGGAACCGCGGGAACGTTCACCGGCGTGGCCCGCTATATGAAGAAAAGTCTGCCGAAGGTGCTGGCGGTGGCGGTGACGACGCAGGGATCGGTTCTGGGAGGGGGTAAGGCGGGGCCGCACAAGGTGGAGGGGATCGGATCCAGTTTTATTCCCAAGACGTTTGACGCGTCGGTGTGCGATGAGGTCATCGCGGTGACTGATCTCGACGCTTTTGCCACGGTGAAGCAGTTGGCCGCCCGGGAGGGTGTGCTGGCGGGATCCAGCGCTGGGGCCAATGTCTTTGCCTCGCTTGAGATAGCACGCCGTCTGGGCATTGGCAAGAGAGTCGTGACCCTCATTCCCGACTCGGCCGAACGCTATCTTTCCAAGAAGATCTTTGAGGGCGGAATCTAGAAACTGGCCCTTCTCATATCTGAAAAACTCCCGTATCATGGCTAGCAAACGAGTTCCCCGACTCGTCTATACAATTCGACCTCCCGCAGTGGGGCGGAGGGGTGACAAGGAATTCAGTCTTCGGGCTGCAGTGGTATTTCTCTCAGAAAAGGTGACCATCTTGCGAATCAAACTCGCTCTCGCGGTAACGATTTTGCTGCTTGTCGTCTGTGGCATCTCATTTGCGCAGTCGCTCACCAACTTGACCCATCAACCGCCCGACGGCGCAGGTATCGGATTTCTGCTGACCGACGGGACCGTGCTCTTTCAGGGGGACAGCATGTCGGACTGGTGGAAGCTCACCCCGGACAAGAAGAGCAGCTACCTCAACGGAACCTGGACGCAGGCTGCCAGTCTTCCCTCTGGCTACGTGCCGCTCTACTTTGCCTCCGCTGTGCTGGCGGACGGCCGGGTGGTCATCGAAGGCGGAGAGTACAACAACCTCAATTTCGCTCTCACCAACCAGGGCGCGGTTTACGATCCGAAGGCAGATACCTGGACCTCGCTGAATCCGCCGAAAGGCTGGAAGTATATTGGAGACTCGCCGTGTGTTGTGCTCCCGGACGGCAGGTTCGTGGTAGGCGACAAACTCACCAAGCAGATGGCGGCCCTGGATCCTTCCACGATGAAATGGACTGCGTTGAGTTCGAAAGGGAAAAGCGACTTCAACGCGGAAGAAGGCTGGACGCTGCTGGCGGATGGCTCCTTCCTTACCTGGGACGTAAAGAATGCGCCGCACTCGGAGAGGTACATTGCTTCAGAAGGCAAATGGGTGAGTGCGGGCAGCACGATGGTGGATTTACATACTCCGCACCAGGGGGGCTGCATCCCGTACGGCGGCGGCTGTTATAACCCGCCTGGCGAGGTTGGCCCGGGTATCCTGCGCCCCGACGGGACGGTGCTGGCCACGGGTGCGGCTTCCAATGGCGGCAGCGGTCCCGGGCACACCGCGGTTTACGACACCTCCACCGGCAAATGGGCAGTTGGCCCCGACTTCCCTAACAATGACAATGCTGGAGACTCGTATGCCGGGCTGTTGACCAACGGCAATGTGCTGGTGCTGGGCGAGTCCGGAACCCTGTATGAATTCAACGGGAAGACGTTGACCGCCGGCCCGTATGCCGGCGCCGGCTACGATAGCTTGATTATGCTTCCCACCGGCCAGATGATTGTCGGCGGCTCCGCGCTGTACGCGACCAAAGGAACCTACTCCGCTGCGTGGGCTCCGAAAATTACCAGCGCTCCGTCGAGCGTGACTCGCGGCAGCACGTACAAGATCTCCGGCCAGCAGTTCAATGGTCTGTCTCAAGCAGCGGCTTTTGGGGACGAACTGGAGACGGCCACGAACTATCCGCTGGTACGGATTACCAACAGCGCTACGGGGCACGTGTTTTATGCCAAGACCCACGACCACAGCACCATGGGCGTTGCGACCGGGACCACCATCGTGTTTACGAACTTCGATGTCCCCGCCAAAATGGAGACCGGAGCCAGCAAGTTGGTGGTGGTGGCCAACGGCATTCCGTCCAAGGCGGTCAGCATCACTGTGAACTGATGGTTCGAATGATTCGCGGTTTCCGCCCGCGCTGCTTCCCGTGGTTGGAAGGAGCGCGGTTCTGTTTGCCCGCGAACCCGCCGGGATGAGATCATCAAGTGATCTCATAAATACCATGGCAACCATCAAACAGGCCGGCTTTTCCACTCGCGCCATCCACGTGGGCCAGGAACCTGACGCCGAAACCGGCGCGGTGACCGTCCCCATTTACGCCACCTCGACCTATGTGCAGCAGGAGATCGGGAAACACAAGGGCTATGAGTATGCCCGGGTGTCGAACCCGACGCGCACCCGATTGGAAACGAATCTGGCATCGCTGGAGGGCGGAGTTGCCTCGCGGGTTTTTGCCAGCGGCATGGCGGCCATCAATGCCATCTGCACCATGTTCAAGTCGGGCGACCACGTGGTCTGCGGAAATAATCTCTACGGCGGAACGCCGCGGTTGTTCAACCAGGTGCTGACCGGCTACGGCATGGAATTCACCTACGTGGACACCACCGCGGTGGAGAACGTGGAGCGCGCCATTCGCAAGAAGACGCGCATGGCCTACGTGGAAACGCCGACCAATCCGCTGATGGGACTGAGCGACATCCGAGCGATCAGTGAAGTGTGCCGCCGCAAGAAGGTCGACCTGGTGGTTGACAACACATTCATGTCGCCGTACTTTCAGCAGCCGGTTGCATTGGGCGCGGATATGGTGGTGCACTCGACCACAAAATTTCTGAATGGGCACAGCGACGGGCTGGGCGGGGTCGTGGTATGCACCCAGCCAGAACAGGCCGAGCGGTTGGGATTTGTGCAGAAGGCTGCGGGCGCGATCCTGTCGCCATTTGAATGCTGGCTGGTGTTGCGGGGAGTCAAAACGCTGGCAATCCGCATGGAACAGCACGACCGCAGCGGCCGCCAGGTCGCCGAATTCCTGGCGAAGCACAAGAAAATCAAGAAGGTGTTTTATCCCGGATTGCCGGATCATCCGCAGCACGAGTTGGCAAAGCGTCAGATGAGCGGGTTTGGCGGCATGATTACGTTCGAGACCGGCTCCCTGTCCAATGCCAACAAGATGCTGCGCAAGGTTCGCGTCTGCTCGCTGGGAGAGTCGCTGGGTGGGGTGGAGACGCTGATTTCCCATCCCGCAACCATGACGCACGCCGCCCTTGGAGAAAAGGGAAGAAAGGCGATCGGCATCACCGACGGCATGGTGCGAATCTCGGTGGGTGTTGAAGACGTCGAAGACATCCTCTCCGACCTGGATCAGGCCTTGGCGGCCATTTAGCTCCGGGGGCGCCGATGGCGGCTCCCGAGCTTCGGTGCAAGCATGGCAGGTGATTACGGTTGACGCCTCCTCAGGAAAAGTGTAAAGTTCGCCCCGTCAATTCAATCTGAATTTCCCGAAACCAAGGAGGGCGTTGTATGTTGCGGAAAGCTCTGTGTGCCGTGGTAGTCGCTTTATGTTTCGTTGCACCCCTGCTCGTGCAAGCTCAGGACCAATACCTCGATCTGACCATCGTTCGCGTCAAGCCGGAAAAGAACGCGGATTTCGAGGTGCTTGCCAAGAAAATCGCAGCCGCCAATCGCAAGAACAACGGTGATCACTGGCTGGCAGAAGAGGTACTTTATGGCGATGGCTACATCTACGCGTTTGTCAGCAGCCGTCCTGATTATGCGAACATCGACAAGGGTACCGATGCCTTCCTGGGCGCGCTGAACAAGGCATACGGCAAAGAAGCCGCCGAAAAAATGCTGCACGATCTGGACAATGATATGTTATGGTCGCGCACCGAACTACGCAAGCGACGTTTCGATTTGTCCCGGAAGGTGCCGGGCAGCGCGGCGGACTATGCAAAGCTGATCGGCGCTTCGCGGGTCCTGCGCACCACGGCGGTGCATGTGCGCCCGGGACACGTGGCGGATTTTGAAGCTTTGCTAAAAGATCTCAAGGCGGCGGGCGAAAGCAATCCCAATACCCAGCCCATGTTAGTTTCCCAGGTGATTGAGGGGGGGAACGGGACCGTCTTCTATATCACGGCTTTGCGCGGTTCTCTGGGCGGGTTCGACAATAATCCCAGCACAAAGGAGATTCTGGGCGAGGAAGGGTACAAAAAGTTCCTGCAGGCGTCAGCGGACTCGGTGGAGAAGACAGAGTCGATGATTCTGCGGTTCTCGCCCGAGCTCAGCAATCCCGCGGAACAGATCATGGCAGCGGCGCCTGACTATTGGCAACCGAAAGCGGCCATGGCTCCTGCAAAGCCCAAGGCGAAGGCGGGTGAACCGGCTGCCCAGAAGCAGACCCAGTGATGGCAAGGGCGGTGTAACGCAATGCGAGGCTGCGGGGTGCGCCCAAAGCGCGCCCCGTGTCTTGCCAGATGTTCAGCCTTTCTCCGGCGCAAAATACTGCGCCATCATTTCATGCGACCACTTGGGCTGGCGCACGGCCGCCCGCTCCGGAATGAACTCCGCGAACACCGGCTTAATATCCAGAACCGGCGAGCCGTCCAGAGCGTCGAGCCCCTGAACCTTGATGCTCAGCCCATCCACCGAAAGCAAGCGGCAGATGGTGGCGGCGATTCTATTGGGCCGGGCTTTCCCCCGTTGCGCGAATATCCCGACCTGGGGCCAGTCCGGATTGCCGCGCGGATGCCTGCGGCCGGTCACCACGGCATTTTCGGCGACACCATGCAGATAGAACAGTGCCTCGACGTGGGAAAACTCAGCCAGTCCTGCCAGCGCATCCGCCGTGAACCGCTTTTCGTCCAGGCGAATTTCGGAAACGATATCGCCCCAGTAATCCTCACGCGGGCCCCGCTCGGCAGAGCAGACCCAGCCGATGGGGTGCAGAAGGATCTCCATGCCGGCGGTTAGTCCACCGATTCCTGAATCCATCGCAAGTATTCCTCGCTTCCGTCTTCAATCGCCAGGCACAAGCACTCCGGCAGTTCGTACGAATGCACTTCCTGGATGGTGTTTCGCACGCGTTCGAAAGCCGCCTCGGTCGTCTTGATCCAGAGTTGCCACTCTTCGGACTCTTCGGTCTTGCCCTTCCAGCGGTAGATCGAGACAACTTTCGGAACAATATTGACGCACGCTGCGAGCTTGCGTTCCACCAGTAACTCGGCGAGGTGGCGGGCTTCATCGGTCGATCCGGCAGTGGTGAGGACGAGCCTCTTGTCAGTCATATAAAATCAACTTTCCACAGTTGGCAGTCGTTGCCCTCAGTTTAAGGCAACGCGGAGCCGCACTTCAGAAAATCTCATGAAAATGGCTACGCAAATTAAGTTCGGGACCTCAGGATGGCGCGCTGTCATGGCGGAGGAGTTCACCTTCGCCAACGTGCGCCGGGCAGTGCATGGGATCGCCCGGTTCGTGGCGTCCCAGAAACCGTCGGCGCGGATTATCGTCGGGCGCGATCCGCGCTTTCTGGGCGAGACGTTTTGCGCGATCACTGCTGAAGTTCTGGGAAGTTATGGCATCACGCCGCTGGCGATTGCCGAAGCTGCGCCGACGCCGGCAATTTCCTACGCGGTGATCCGCGAGCGGGCGGACGGGGCGATCAACTTCACGGCGTCGCACAATCCGCCGGAATACAACGGAATCAAGTTTTCAACTTCTGACGGAGCGCCGGCGCTGCCGGAAGTCACCAAGGCGATTGAAGCGGAGATTCTGGCTTATGACGGAAAGGGAGAAACCCGGACTGGTTCGCACGCAGCGGCGCAGGCGCTTGATCCCCGGGGTACGTATTTGGCCAGGCTGCAGGAGACGATCGATTTTGGCGTAATCAAGAAAGCCGGGCTGCGGGTGGTGTTCGATCCGTTTTGGGGAGCGGGGCGGGGTTATCCGGACGCAGTCTTGCGCGAAGCCGGAGTCGAGGTCTCAACTGTCCATGACTACCGGGACGTGCTTTTTGGAGGACACGCGCCTGAACCAGACGGGCATCTGCTCAACGATCTTTGCCTGAGGATGCGCGAAACCAGGGCGCACATCGGCATTGCGACCGACGGAGACGCCGACCGGTTTGGCATTGTGGATGAAGACGGCACATTTTTTCAGCCGAATTACATCATTGCCCTGCTGTTCGACTACCTGGTGGAAAGCCGCGGGTGGAGGAACGGGGTAGGGAAGTCGGTGGCCACGACCAACCTCATTAATGCGCTTGCCCGGCACCATCATGTCGAACTGCATGAGACGCCGGTGGGGTTCAAGTACATCGGCGAACTGATCAAGCAGGACAAGATCG
Organism: uncultured Acidobacteriota bacterium; assembly: GCA_963715675.1. Taxonomy (GTDB): domain Bacteria; phylum Acidobacteriota; class Terriglobia; order Terriglobales; family Acidobacteriaceae; genus DASVWZ01. Next base: position 2,464,884 of record OY970265.1, on the reverse strand, counting down.
TGATGGGCGGAGAAGAGAGCGCCGGGCTCTCGATCCGGCATCACGTGCCGGAGAAAGACGGAATTCTGGCGGGACTGCTGTGCTGCGAGATGGTGGCGCGCCGAGGAAAGCCGCTGGGCCGGCAATTGCAGGATCTGTTTGTCAAAGTTGGTTCCTTCTATCCGCAACGGGAGAATTTTCGCTTGACGGCGGAAGTGAAACGGAATTTCACTGAGAAGCTGGGGGAAAATCCCCGCGACTTCTTTGGCCGCAAGGTGCAAGACGTGGTTCGGACGGACGGTCTGAAGCTGATCTTCCAGGATGGCTCCTGGGTTTGTTACCGGCTGTCGGGCACGGAGCCGGTGGTTCGAGTGTACTCAGAGGCGGGCAGCGAGGGAGAGTTGGGCAAGTTGGGCGCGGCGGCGAAGCAATGGATTTTCGAGTGAAACGCGCGAAATTGCGGGTCCTGCCCGACCCGGAAGAAGGGCTGCGCAGCCTCGTCGAACGAGCTCCGCAGGCGGAAGCCTGGGCCGAGCAGATGCTGGAGAAGTTCCGGCCGACGCTGGCCATGCTGTATGGGGTTCGCCGTCGCGTGGCCACCGGCGCGGTGGCGGTGTTCACCATGTGGCTGTTTCTGCACGTCATGTTCGGCGCCAACGGCATGGTGGTTTATCGCCAGAAGAAAATGGAATATCAGAGCCTGCAGAACGACATCGACAGCCTGACGAAAGAGAACGAACGGTACACCCAGCAGATCAATTCCCTCCAGACCGACCCGAAAATGATCGAGAAGGAAGCCCGGGAGCAGTTGCATTACACCCGTCACGGCGAAGTTGTGTATGTCTCTCCGCCACCCCCGGCGCCGCCTCCGCCGCCGGAGAGGAACTCCGCCCGAAAGTAAGCCCCTTCGACTCGAATGCGCTGCTCGTCTCCGGAATCGGGAATGGCGGTTTGTCGCATCACCTCGAGTTGGTGACACACGCCCATTTTGCTGTGTTATAGTGCAGGAAAATTCCTGTGATGTGGGTTACAATCCGCGGATATTTCCGCAAAAGAGAGGTTGTTATGAAAAAAATGCTGCTTGTGGGCGTAGGGATTTGTGTTCTTTTCCTGATGGCTGGACTCGGGGCCGCTGCGGACTCGACGGTGGTGAATGGATACGTGAGCGACTCTATGTGCGGCGCGAAGGGCGCCAGCACTAGTCACGCGGACTGCATGAAGAAATGTCTGACCAAGGGCGCCAAGGCGGTCATCGTGACCGACGGGGACCAAAAAGTGCTGACGGTTGACAATCCCGACGCTCTGAAGGGACATGAGGGCCATCACATCGCTGCGACCGGCGAAGTGAAAGGCGACTCGATTCACGTCGACAGCGTCAAGATGCTGTAGAGGTTCACTAAGTCCGGTGGCCGGTGAGTTCCGCGCATCCTGTGTGGGCAACGCGAACCGGCCACTGGCTGCATTGCGATTGCGTGATCCCGGGTTCGAGAGAGCTGCAAATCAAGCCTAGCGCACGACGCCTTCCAGCGGAGAGCTGGCCGTAGCGTAAAGCTTCTTGGCCATGCGTCCGGCGAGATAGGCTTCGCGTCCGGCAACCACTGCGTGTTTCATCGCTTCCGCCATCAGGACTGGGTCTTGCGCGGCGGCGATGCCGGTGTTCATCAGGACCGCGTCCGCGCCCAGTTCGAGAGCAATGACCGCGTCGGAAGCGGTGCCGACGCCGGCATCCAGGATCAGCGGGACGCTGGTGATCATTTCGCGCAGAATGCGGATGTTGGCGGCGTTCTGAATGCCCAGGCCGCTGCCGATCGGCGCGCCCAGCGGCATGATGGCGCTGGCTCCGGCATCGAGCAGGCGCTTGGCAAACACGATGTCGTCCGAGGTATAAGGAAGCACGGTGAAGCCTTCTTTCACCAGCACCCGCGTGGCTTCGACCGTGGCGTGGACATCGGGATACAGGGTTGCCTGGTCGCCGATTACTTCGATTTTGACCCAATCCGAGAGACCCACTTCGCGGCCCAGGCGAGCGGCGCGAATGGCTTCGTCGGCGGTGTAGCAACCGGCGGTGTTCGGCAGCAAAAAGTATTTCTTGGGATCGATGAAGTCGAGCAGCGATTCTTTGCTGCGGTCAAGGTTCACGCGACGCACGGCGACCGTGACCATCTCCGCGCCGCTGGCTTCCAGCGCTCGCGCGGTTTCCTGAAAGGATTTGTACTTGCCCGTTCCCACGATCAGGCGGGAACGGAACTCACGTCCGGCAATAATGAAGGAGTCCGTCATGCTTCCATTGTAATGAAAGCGGGGAACGGCTGTTCCCCTCTTCGCAGAAGTGGCCGGAACCCACAATCGTGACCACCGCAAGCACTACGGCTGATAGATCTGCACGTAGTCGTAATTGGTTCCTGTGAACGGGTTCCCGTAGTCGGACCCTCCGAAGCAGAACAACTGGTTGCCGACATAAGCGGAACCCGGGTTTACAACCGCGTTCGGCATCGAAGCCAGCGAAGTGATCCATGAGTTTTTCTTCAGATTGTAAGCTTCGAGAACGCTGAGCGGGTCTCCACCGGGGCTGGCGCCGCCGCCGGCAAAGTACAACTGCCCAGAGATTCCCCATGCACAGCCGCCTTGCCGGGCAGTAGGATCGGAAGCGAGCTTTCTCCACAAATTCTTGACCGCATTGTAGCCTTCGTTATCGGCTACGACGCCGCGGTTGGCCAACCCTCCGGCAGCCACGATGGTTGATCCCAGCAGCCCTACCGCTGGCAAGGACTTTCCGACCTTCAGAGGAGCCTTCTTGGTCCAGTGATCCGCAACCGGATCATAGCTCCAGACGGCCGCGACCCTTTTACGACGGTGGACATAGCCGCCAATGACGTAGATGATGCCTTTCTCCGCAACCGCGTACATGCTGTCGGTCGCCACTGGCAACGGAGCTTTCCTGGACCACGCGTTGCTCACGGGATCGTAGGCTTCCACGACAGTTATTCCCCAGCCTCCGACACACCCGCCGCCATTACAGCCGCCGATGACGTAAAGAATATTGTTGACCACAGCCGAGGCGGGAACGAAACGCGCCGTCGGCATGGCCGCGGCTTTCGTCCACTGGTCGTTGGCAGGGTCGTAGACTTCGTTGACCTTGATTACTGCTTTGCTGGTGGCCCCGCCAACAACGTATACCTTCCCGTTAATGACTCCGGTAGCCATCCCAGAGCGGGCCGTCGGCATGGGCTTTCCGAGTGTCCAGGAATCATGCGCGGCCGGTGCGGAAAAGGTCTGGCCCTGGGCATAAAGGCCGCTGGACAACCAGACACAAAAGGTAATGCGGACCAAACGTCCAAGCCATAGATGCGTAATAGGTTTCATGACGGACCTCCTGAAAATGAGTTTTTCTGACGGAATTACGTTCCCCGGGAATTCGGGTCATTCGCCTCAGGGGGTGTTGCGTCCCGGTGGGGACTCTCTTCGGGGAGGCGAGGGCTCATGGTGCTACACGAACGTTACTTCCGGCCCTTCTTCAGGCCGAAGGCGTAAAGCTTGCCGTCATACGAGCCGACATAAACCATGCCATTCGCGACCGCAGGCGAGGTGGCCACAAACCTACCCGTTCTGTGGCGCCACAGCTTGGCTCCCGTGTTGGCGTTCAGCGCGTACACGTTGTAATCCCACGAGCCGACATAAACCACTCCATTCGCCACGGCCGGCGAGGACCACACTGGCCCGTTGGTGCTGTAGCTCCACAGCAGAGCACCGGTGCTGGCGTTCAGCGCGTACACGTTGTTGTCCCAGGAGCCCACATAGACCACCCCATGCGCTACAGCGGGCGAGGGCCACACATCGCTGCCGGTGGTGTAACTCCACAGCTCGGTGCCGGTACTGGCGCTCAGCGCGTACAGGTTGCCGTCCGCTGAGCCGATATAGACCACCCCATTGGCCACGGCGGGTGCGGACAACACATAGCTGCCGGTGGGGTAACTCCACAGCTTGGCGCCGGTGCTGGCGTTGAGCGCGTACACGTTGTAGTCGTCCGAGCCGACATAAACCACCCCATCGGCAACAGCGGGCGAGGAAGTCACCCACCCGCAAGTCGCGTAGCTCCACAGCAGGATGCCGGTACTGGCGTTCAGCGCGTATACACTGCCGTCTTCCGAGCCAATGTAAACCACCCCATGCGAAACAGTCGGCGAGGACTCCACGCCCCAGGCGGTCGTGTACCTCCACAGCTTGGCGCCAGTGCTGGCGCTCAGCGCGTACACATTCTTGTCTTCCGAGCCGACATAAACTACTCCATTCACGACGGCGGGCGAAGAAAACACAATATCGCCAGTGGTGTAGCTCCAGAGCTTGGCACCGGTGTGAGGGTTCAGCGCATACACGTTGTCGTCCGTCGACCCGACATAAACCGCCCCATTCGCCACGGCGGGCGAGGAATAATAATCGGTGCCGATGACGTAGCTCCACTTCGCGACCATGCTCCCAACATTGTGGACGTTCAGCACCTTCTCACATGGGTTCCAGCGCATCATGTTGGTGCGGTGGAACTCGGTCCAGTTGTTGCTGCACTTGCTCGTCGGCTGCTGGCCCCATGCGGCGGACACGAAGCACGCGCAGAGAATCAATACCAAGATGCTGATTCGTTTCATGACGAACCTCCAAGAAAGAACTTGTCTGACGGACTACATTTCCCGTGAATTCGGGTCATTCGCCCCGGGGTGCTGTCATTCCGGTGGGGGCTGTTCTTCGGGGAGACGGAACGTAATAATAGTCCGCCTGCAAAGGAGTGATGTCAATGGATTTGGTCACAGCTGCATGTGAGCTGTTGGCCAAGAGTCTCAAGCGTAATGCCGAACGTTCCTCTGGAAGCCCCGTGGATTTCAAACGCTCAGTAGCGAGCTTACGCGACGAGTCGATGAAGGTCCGCCGTCAGGAAGGTTCCCGCCCGCTGGCCTCGGCTTGGAGGTACATCTCTTCGATCGCTTTGCGGTAGCGCTCTTCCACAGCGCGGCGTCGCACCTTCATGCTGGCGGTCAGAGTGCCGGTTTCCTGGGAGAGTTCCTCGGCAATCAGCACTACTTTCTTCAACTGCTCGAAGCGGGCGAGGTCGCGGTTCAAGTCGGCGACGATTCCCTCATACAGCTCCCGAACCTTGGGGAGCGAAATCAGCTCCTGGCGGGAAGTGAACGGGAGGTGATTGGCGCGCGCCCAGTCCTCCAGCAGAGGAAAGTGGGGAGCGATGAGAACAGCGGGAAACTTCCGCTTGTCGCCGACGATCAGCGCTTCGGCGATCAGGGCATTATGTTTCAGGGAATTTTCCAGCGGCTGGGGCGCGATCAACTTTCCTCCCGATGTCTTGATCAGGTCCTTCTTGCGGTCGGTGACCGACAGGAAGCCTTCCGCATCGAGATGCCCGATATCTCCGGTTTTGAACCAGCCGTCGATGAAGGCGTTGGCGGTTTCTTCCGTCCGGTTCCAATAGCCGAGAAAGACCGAAGGCCCGCGCACTTGAATCTCGCCGTCGTCCGCGATCCGCACCTGCACATTGGACAGCGGTTTGCCCACCGCGCCCAATTTGTGCGCCCGGGGACTGTTGACGGCAATCACTGGTGAGGTTTCGGTCAGGCCATAGCCTTCGTGGATGCGGATGCCGATGTCCGCATACCATTCGGCGAGCTGGCGGCCCAGCGGCGCTCCGCCGGAAATGTAAAGTCCGACGCGATCTCCCATGCCGGAACGAATCTTGGAATACAGCAAACGGTCGGCGACCTTCCACCGGAGGGAAGTGGGAGTCCGGCCGGCCAGTATGTCGCTCCGGTGGGTGCGGCCGACGGAAAGCGCCCATTGGTAGATCCATCTTCTGGGAACGCCTTTCGCCTTGGTATCAACCTGGGCGTGGACTTTTTCATAGACGCGGGGCACGCCCACAAAGATGGTAGGACGCACTTCCCGGAGTGCCTGCGGAAGCTGGTCAATGAAAGGCACATACGCCAGCGTCACGCCGTGGTAAAGCAGGGCGAAATCGACGTGCCGCGCGGTGACGTGGGAAAGGGGCAGGAAAGAAACGCTGAGTTCGCTGGGGCCGACTGAGAAATCGGAAAGTGAGCAATTGATGTTGGAGGCCATATTCCCGTGCGTCAGCATGGCCCCCTTCGGAATGCCGGTGGTGCCCGAGGTATAGATGATGGTGGCCAGGTCGTCGGGAGCGGCCGCGCGGGCGAGCGAGTCGAACTGCGCATCCCGTTCGGTGGGGCCGTCGAACATCAGGCGTTGCATGTGGAAAGCGTGCGCGGTCTGCACCGCGTCCATCAGGATAATTTTCCCGGCGGAAGTCTGGGATTGAATCCCGGACACTTTCTGGAGTTGCTTCTCGCTGGAAACGAACACGGTTCGTGCGCCCGAGTCCCGCAGAATGTATGCGGTCTGCTCGCCGGTGAGCGTGGTATAAATCGGCACCACGACCGCGCCCAGCAGCAAGCAGGCGAAATCCGCGATGGCCCACTCCGGGCGGTTCTCGCTCAGGATGGCAATGCGATCGCCCTTGTGCACACCCCACCGGCAAAGCTCACGAGCGACGCCCACCACGTTGCGGTAGAACTCCTGCGATGAGATCGAGACCCACTGGATAGGCTGGCGGTACATCATCGCCACACGATCATTGCGTTCCGCAATGGCGAAGAAGACGTCGTTCAGCGTTCGTAGCTTTGGCCGCGACATGTGATGCCCGCCGGGAACAGACTCATCTCCGCCAGGAAATTGGAGCGAGTCGGACGTAAAGTGCCAACTTCCGATTGCGGAACAAGTTGCGTCCTCGGAGTAAATGTAATGCTTTCGCAGAAGATAGGCAACGCTGAAACTCTGGCCTTACCGGGGGCTTTACTGAGACAATGGATACTGGTAACTCACAAGGGGGTGAGTCCATGAAAACGCATGGGATAGCGCTGGCGGCGTTGCTGCTGGCATTGGGCATGGCGGGGAAGGCGAGCGCGGCGGACAAGCCGGCAACTCCTCCGCCGGCTTTGAAAGTTGGAGATGTGGCTCCGGAGTTCAAGTTGCAGTATTTCGATGGCAGCGATCTGAAGGATGTCACTTTGAGCCAGTATCGCGGCAAGAAGAATGTCGTGCTGGCGTTTTACATCTTTGCCTTTACCGGCGGTTGAACCCAGCAAATGAAAAACTTCCAGCAGAACCTGCAAAAGCTGGAAGCTGCCGACACCCAGGTCCTGGGTGTGAGTATGGATAGTCCTTTCGCCAATAAAGCCTTCGCCGACCAAATTGGGGTGACCTTTCCGCTGCTCAGTGACTGGGGCGGGGACGTCACCCGCAAATACGGCATCTATCTGGATAAGTACAAGGCCGCACGACGGATCAATTTTCTGATCGGAAAAGATGGCAAGATTCTGGAGGAGCAGATCGACAAGGATGCGATTGATCCGACGAAAATCGTGGATGCGTGCCAGCGGCCGAAACTGAAGAACTAAAATGGAGAGGGCGGACGCCGCATCCGTTTGACAGGGAAATTTCGCGGGTGCTAGTGTCACGCTTTCTTCCACATGCGAAGGCGACTCGAGTACGCGCTTGCCTGGTTCATCACTAAGACGATCGGGGCATTGCCTCGCCCGCTGGCCCGTGTGGCGGGTATTTGGCTGGCCTGGAAGATTTACCTGCTGCACGTGCGGTTGCGCCGGGTGGGCATGCGCAACCTGGCGCTGGCCTTCCCGGAGATGAGCCATCGCCGCCGCGCCAAAATCTTGCGCGGCGAATTCACTTCCATGGGGCGCCAGTTGGCCGAAGTCTGCCTGTTTCCCAAGTACACCCGCGAGAATGTGAGCAAAGTTGTCGTCTATGACGGCTTTGAGAATTTTGAGCGGACCGTGGCGCGCGGTAAGGGGGTACTGTTCCTGACCGGACATCTGGGCGGATGGGAACTGTCCGCGTTTGCCCATTCGCTCCACGGACATCCGCTGCACGTGGTGATGCGCCCGCTTGACAACGTGTATCTGGACCGCCTGACTCGCCGCTACCGCACCCTGCATGGCAATTCCATGATCGAAAAGGACGATTCGGCGCGTGCCCTGCTGACGGCGATGAAAAACGGCGAGACGGTGGGCATCCTGATGGACACCAATATGACTCCGCCGCAAGGCGTGTTCGTGGATTTTTTCGGTATCCCGGCGTGTACGGCCAGCGGCCTGGCGCGCATTGCGCTGCGTACGGATGCTGCCGTCGTGCCCGGATTCACCATCTGGGATCCGGTGCTGCGCAAATATCGCCTGCGCTTCGACCCGCCGGTGGAACTGGTGCGCACCGGCGACGACGACGCGGACGCCGTGACCAATACTCAGCGGTTTACGAAGATCATCGAAGATTACGTGCGCAAGTATCCGGAGCAGTGGTTGTGGGTGCATCGCCGGTGGAAAACGCGACCGGAGGGAGAGAAGAGTTTGTATTGACACCTAGCTACTAGCCACTAGCTACTGCACTTCTAAAACCAGTCACTCCGGTACGCCACCCACCAACTCACATAGGCAATGGGAATGGTCGCGGCCAGGGCCCACCACAGCGGCAAAACAAAGTCGGCAACCAGGCCAAGGACGATGAAGCTGATCCAGAAAACCTTTCGCTCCATGCGCTCATTGTAATGCCGGCTTTTCTTTCCCATGGCAAACATATACAAATGTGCCATGAAGCGCACCCTCAGGGAGGTTGCTGAATTCGTGAAGGCCCGTGTGTCCGGCGACGGATCGGTGGAACTGACCGGAATCGCCAGCGTGGCCGGGGCGTCGGCAGGTGAGCTGGTGTTTGTGGAAAGTGAGAAGCATCTGCAGGCGGCGCTCGGCTGCCAGGCTTCGGCTGTAATGGCCGGAGATTTTGCAGCTGCCGTCCCGACCTCCAAGCCACTGCTCCTGTCGTCCCATCCTCGCCTCGCCTTTGCCCGGGCCGCTCAGTTGCTTTGCCCCAAGCCGGATCGCGTGGCGGGAATTCATCCCTCCGCGGTGGTGCACCCTTCGGCGATTCTCGGAGAAAGAGTCAGGGTTGACGAACGGGCCGTGATCGGCGAAGGCGTGGAGATTGGCGCGGGTAGCTGGATTGGCGCCGGAACGGTCGTTTCGGCGCGCGCCAGGATTGGCCGGGACTGCGAAGTCTATCCCCATGTGACCATCTATCCCGGGGTCAGCATCGGAAGCCACGTCATACTCCACGCCGGCGCGGTGCTGGGCAGCGACGGTTTCGGATATGTCCGGGACCCTGCCACTGGCCGGTATGAGAAGTTTCCCCAAGTTGGGCGGCTTGAAATTGAAGACGAGGTTGAAATCGGCGCGAACACCACGATTGACCGCGGGGCTCTGGAGACCACCCGCATTCGCCGGGGAACCAAGATCGACAACCTGGTGCACATCGGCCATAACTGCCAACTGGGAGAAAACGTAGTCATCGCCGCCCAAACCGGGCTCTCGGGCAGCATCACGATAGAAAAAGACGTTGTGCTCGGCGGCCAGGTCGGCATCGGCGAACATGCCCGCATCGAAGAGGGAGTGATGCTGGGCGGGCAGGCAGGCGTGCTGCCGCACAAGGTGCTGCGCGGCAAGGGAATCGCCTTCTGGGGCACCCCGGCAAAGCCTATACGCCTGTATTTGAAAGAGTTAGCGCTGCTGATGCGGCTGGCCAAGAAGGAAGAAGAGTAAGGGTTTCCTGGGCTTTAGCTCAAACCGCAGCTAACCCGCAAGAACCGTGATATGGACTTTTATCTCACAACTTAAGTCCCTATGATTAGGGACGAGGCAGCCTCCTTCTCAACGCGTTTCCGGTCGCCGAGATCTTCTTGAGCACTGACTGTGCAAACTCTTTCATCTTGACTCAGGTTTGAACTGTGTGGAAAATCGGATGTCCGTCTTTCAGAGTGGGGTCTGGGACAGTGCTCCAACACAAATCAGAAAAATGAGGATAAAGCAGATGAAGAAGTATCTCGGTATTGCTCTGGTCGTGTGCCTGGCAGGTGCGGCATTCGCCCAACTGAACCCCGGCACGCAAGCGCTGCGAGTTCACGACGACAATAACCTGCCGACAAGCAACTGTAATGGTAATCCCTGCGACATCAACTACAATGGCGGGCCGGTTTTTGAGACCGCTCCCACCGTGTACATCGTCTGGTACGGCAACTGGACGAAAAAGGACAAGAGCATCATCGACTACTACTTTGCGCACCTCGGGGGCTCGACCCAGGAGCAGATCAACACCACCTACAGCGACAGCAGCGGCAACTTCATTCCGAACGCCGTGAACCACTCGGCGAAGAATGACTATCACGACAATTACTCCCTGGGAAAGAACCTCTCAGGAGGGGACGCGCAAATTCAGAAGATCATCGCCAAGGCGATCAAGGGCAAGCACCTGCCCGCCGATAAGAACGGGATCTATTTCCTTTTGACCTACAAGGACGTGACCACCCCCGGCTTCTGCACCCAGTGGTGCGGATACCACAGTCCGTCGACTGGCATCGTGAAGGGCGACATCATCAAGTACTCCATCGTTGGCGATCCTGACCAGTGCCCTTCGGGTTGCGAAACCAGCCACATCCTGGGCGATCCCAGCAGCCCCAACAACGATCCCGGCGCCGATGGGACCGTGGCCATCATGTGGCACGAGTTCTCTGAGTCGTCGAGCGATCCGGAAGTCAACCTGAGCACCGCCTGGGCCGGCAACTTCTGCGGCGAGTCCGGTGATTGCTGCGCCTGGCTGTTCGGCACCGTCAACAAGGACAAGAACGGTCACTTTTACACCAACGTCGTCGGCACCAAGGAATTTGCCATGCAGGAGATGTTGGAATTGACCAGCAAGAGCCGCAACGGGAACGTACCCGCCGAGTGCGAGAACGTCTTCAAATAAACTGGCACGCTTACCTGGATGTTCATAGGCGCCCGCTACGGTGGGCGCTTTTTTTGTGCCCTCTGGTATGGCCCAGGGCGGGCGAGGGGGGACAGGTTTTTGCAGAATGTGCCTCTCCGTCGGTCGCTGCTTGAGTTACACGCCACCCCTGTAGTGAAATGCTGGTGGTGGGTGCGGTGGGTTCAGCGGAAGCCTTATGGCGTTGGTGGTGATTGGCGGGCATTCCCGGAGCGTGGGAAAGACCAGCGTGGTGGCTGGGCTGATCGCCGCCTTGCCCGAATACCACTGGACCGCGTTCAAGATCACGCAGCATGGCCACGGAGTGTGTTCGCTCGATGGCGAACCCTGCCAGTGCGCCACCGAGGATCATAGCTGGGCGATCTCCGAAGAAACCGACCGGTCCGGCGGCTCCGACACCGCCCGCTTTCTAGCCGCCGGCGCCGACCGGGTCTGGTGGGTGCGGACCGAACAAGGGCGTCTGGCTGAGGCCATGCCCGCGGTTCGGAAAAAACTGGAAGAGTCAGAGAACGCAATTCTGGAATCGAACAGCGTGCTGAAGTTTGTGCGTCCGGATCTTTATCTGACAGTGCTCGATCCGGCGACGGCCGATTTCAAGCGCTCCGCGCAGGAATTTCTGGACCGCGCCGACGCGGTGATTCTGCATCGGCATGGCGATCGCAACCAGTGGAAGGGGATCTCGCTCAAGCCTGTGGCCGGCCGTCCCGTGTTCTCCATCACTCCGCCGGGGTATGTGACTGCGGAGATCGCGGATTTTGTGCGAAGCGCGCTGACTGGACGGAAAGCTGAGTGCTGATGGCGGACTGCTATCGCGGCTGCGCCGTCTGCGCCACCATGACCCGGCGCTTGAAGTCCTCCACCATGTTTTCTGCCAGGCGAACTTCGGTCGGCTTCTTGGCCAGGGTCATGGTATCGATCTTGTCCTGCAGTTTGAGCAGACCGTAGAACAGCGCCTCGGGACGGGGTGGGCATCCGATCATGTAAATGTCCACCGGCACCACCCGGTCCACGCCTTGCAGCACGGCATACGTATTGAAGGGGCCGCCTACCGATGAGCATGCGCCCATGGAGATCACCCACTTGGGTTCCGGCATTTGCGCATAGATGCGTTGCACCACCGTCGCCATCTTCAGCGTGACCGTTCCGGAGACGATCATCAGGTCGGACTGCCGTGGGCTGGGCCGGAACACTTCCGCGCCAAAGCGGGCAATGTCGAAACGCGCCGTGGAGGAGGCAATCATCTCGATGGCGCAGCAGGCCAGCCCGAACGTCATGGGCCACAGCGCGGATTTCCGCGCCCAGTTGAACACGTAATCCACCGTGGTGATCAGGAAGTTCTTCTCAAACTTGTTTTGCAGCCAAGACATAGATGACCTCAAAGCCCGCAAACCACTAGCCAGAATACTCCCCGCCGCGGCGTAAGCCTGTGACCGCGATCATATACAGGTATGGCTCTCCAGTCTAGGGAGTCAGCCGAGCAGGTGTCAAACCGGGCGGGGGATAGGAGCTAGAGCAGTTTAAAACTGCACTATCTAGTAACTAAGTAGTAATAATGAGCAGAAAAGAGCGCGGGGAGCGGGGGAGAATCACAGGAGATGCTGCGCGATGCGAGGGCCGGTGCGAGTGAATGAAGGCTGGGCGGAGATTTCATTCCGCGACCGTGCGGGGTAGTAGAGTCTCGTGGGCGAGGGCACTGCTTCCCGCCCTTGCACAGAACGCAAGGACGGGGCACCCTCACCATTGCCGCTGCCCGGGCGCAGGAAGCGAAGCAGTTGCGGGATGAGAACACGAAGCTGCGGAAGCTGGTAGCGGATCTCAGTCTGGACAAAGAAGCGCTGCAGTCAGTGATCCGAAAAAACGGCTGGAGAGATGTTGGCCCGCTGTCACGACACATTACTGCGACAGACGGTCTCTTAGGGGGCGTGAATTTGCGTAGAAGCTTGTTATTCTCCAGCAATATGTCATCAGCACGACGCCGGCGGCCCCAGAAGAACTGCGTAATGAAGGTAGACAATCCACGAGCTAACATAGTCTCGAACAACAAACTCAGCGAAGAGCATGTGGTGTGGGTATTCAGGTGACAAACTCGCTGCGAAGGCCGCCCGAGGGGCCAAAAGTCTCTTGTTTCGTGTTGCCGCGCGGGAGTACGATGGCGTGGGCTTTCCGTGGAGTGCGAAAATGAGCGGGATACCGAAGCAGGGGACTTTGAGACAATGCTGGTGGTTTACATGGATTGCAGTGGCCTGGGTGCTTTCGTCGGTGGCGATTGCGCCGCTGTCAGCGCGGGCACAAACCTTCAAATCACTTTATTCATTCACGGGCGGGAGTGACGGCGTGGCTCCGAACGGGCCCTTAATATGGGACAAAAGCGCAAACCTATACGGCACAGCTGGGAGTGACCAAGGCGGTATCGGCAACGGCACAATCTTCAAGTTGAGCAAAAGCGGAAGACTGACCGTGTTGTACACCTTCCCCGGACAGGGCGGCAATGGCAGCAGCGGAGCAAATCCCACCGCTGGTTTGGTCCGGGACGCTGAAGGTAATTTTTACGGTTTAACTTTCTACGGCGGGAATGGGTGCGGCGGAACCGGCTGCGGCGTGGTGTTCAAGCTGACGCCCGCTGGTAAGGAAACTGTGCTACACAACTTCCAAGGTTCTCCGAATGACGGAGCATTGCCGATGTTCACCACGCTGGTCCCTGGCCCTTCCGGCCTTTTCTACGGAGTCGCATTCGAGGGGGGCGATGGCGTATGCGTTTACGGCATTCAGGGGTTCTGTGGCATCGCGTTCACGATGGACACCGCTGGAAACGAGGTGGTCATTTACAACTTCCTGGCAAGCCCATACGATGGCTGGGGGCCCCTTGGAAGCCTGGTCGAGGACGCACAAGGGAACCTGTATGGGACCACCTTTGGAGGCGGTTCCTATCCAGGAGCGGTCTGCGGCGGCCTTGGGGATAACTATGGCTGGAACTGTGGAGCCATTTTTAAGTTGTCGCCCAATTCCGATGGCACCTGGACGGAGAGCATGCTCTACAGCCTCGACGGCGCGGACGGGCGCATAGCGCGGGCTTTGGCTATAGACGGGCAGGGTAACCTCTATGGGGTCGCCACTTTCGGGGGAAACCCCAAGTGCGAGGCCGGGTGCGGCACATTGTACAAGCTGGATGTAAACGGTAAGTTTACGGTGCTGCACAGATTCGCCTATAGCGACGGAGAATCGCCCCAGGATGTGATCGCGGACGCGTCAGGCAATGTGTATGGGTCGGCGCTGGGCGGGAGTTCCAAATGTGAAGCGGGATGCGGGCTTGTGTACAAGTTCGACACTACGGGCAAGTTCACCATACTGCACAAGTTCAAGGGAAGCGATGGGGACGGGCCCGGCCTCCTGAGCCTTGATGCGAACAAGGGAACCCTCTACGGTACGACGGGCGGGGGCGGGGCGTCCAACTATGGGACGATATTTGAGGTCACATCCCTGAGGGGTCGGCGGGGCCGGACCCGGTAGCTTCGGCCCCGCAACCGGAAGCCTTGCGGCTAGTTGTCGGCTCCGATCCCCTGCACCTGTTCGATCATCGCCTTAAATGTACAGGATGGGGTACAGGTCATTATGGGGTAAAAGGTGATTGTGTCGCTACCCGTCTGTGGGATTATCGCGTAGTACTCTTGCTCCGCCCATTTGTTCGCACTGTTGCCATGATGCTCGATGGGCGTGAAGGTGATGTTGTTCGAGTCTGCGGGAGCGCTAGAGGCTCCGCAGCCGAGCGTGTAGTCGCCCGGCCCTTGATAGTGCGTCCAGTCGCACGTGACCACGAGAATGAGAATATTGTAAGCTGACGCGATGTTCTCCGTGAACTGGTACGACTGGCCCCCGAAGTCGTTCGTGGTCTGATGGTCAACCAAGTTCGGCACTGGGAGAGCGGACTGCCCGACCGCCAAGCCGGACAGGGCAACGAGAAACAGAGAAAAGAACAGTACGCGTTTCATAAAACCTCCTTTTCGATTTGTTATTAGTAGGGCAAGAACGCAAATTGCCCGCTGTTGGCAGTGATAGTCTGCCTGCAGACCGGCCGTCAACCACAAACGAGCAGCATTTTCTGCTAAGAGGCAGCATTTTCTGCTTTTTGAATGCTTTCTGTGCATGGAGGCCGAAACTCTCCAAAGAAAGAGGCCCGATATACTCGCTACCACCGGAGAGGCGGCTGGTTGGCTTGTCGAAATCTAGTTGGGCTCAAGCCAAACTGCTTCTTGAACAGGCGGGCGAAATCGAACGGTTTTCTGTATCCCAACTCAGCAGCGATGGTTTTCATAGGGAGGCTCGTTGCGATTAACCGCTCAATGGCTGTCAGTAAACGCCTCTTCTTCGCATACTCCCTCACACCCCATCCGATATTACGTTTGAAGAGCCGCGCGGCGTAAGCCGGAGAAATGCCTAGATGGAGTTCTCGGCAGGCGTGTTCCAGGTTCCAGTCCATAGCTCCGCTATGGCCGTTGATGGCTTCAACAAGCTTGGCGACACGCCGGTCCATACAGCAACCTCTCCGACGGACCCGCAAAGGCAGAAATGGCAGACCACGCTTTGCGCGAAGTGGCTTCCTGGAGACGGTATGAGGTGGAGAAATAATACTCCGGTTAAGCCTGAGTGACACAATAAACTGGATTCTGTTACGGGAAAAGAACAGAGCATCGGCAGGCACGTGATTTCAGCGAGATACGCGCGCCAAATCTCCGGCTGGCTCGCACCTCCACTGAAAAGCCTTCCGTTTTTGTAAAATGACAGAGCATCGAATGATGGAGGCAGTGGACAGGCACCCTACGCTAATTGATCGACTTCGCGATCCCGAAGCAGATTTCTGACCTGTCCGAGCCTATCTTCTCGCAGGAGCCCAATCCACTAGGTCGCAATCTGTCCGTGGACGGTCTGGTTGCCTGCGGGATCGGTTTCCGTGACTGTGTAATTGCAAGGACCGTGGCCCGCTACACACGTGGTTTGAGAGATGCTGTTGCTGTTGACGTATGTCCAGGTACCGCTGTTGCCATTATTGTCATTGACCGTACGGGTGATCGTCGGAACGACCATGGAGGTGCAATTGATTCTGTAATGCACCCTCCTAAACTAGACACAAAGGGCCTCGATATAAGTTAGGGGTTGCGGTTGAGTGAGCACCAGCCGGGTCGCGGCGGGCGTTCGGTTCTTGAGTGACTGATGAGGCCGCTGATGATTGTACTGGTGGATCCAGCGGGCGATGGAATCGCGGGCCTGATCGAGCGACTGGTATTCGTTGAGCCAAACCTCCTCTTCCTTGAGCGAGCGGTGGAAACGCTCGATACGTCCGTTGCCTTCGGGATGGTTGTAGGCGGTTCGGCGATGAGTGATGCCGAGCTGCCCCAGGGTAGCGATGAAGCGGGCACTGGTGAACTGGGTGCCGTTGTCGGTCGTCAAAGTCAAACCCTTTCTACTAGGATCGCAAGGCAAAACCTCTCGCAGGGCGCGGTGGAGCGCGGCCAGAGCGTCCTGGGTGCGGCAGCGCAGGCTCAAGTCCCAGCCCACGATTTCGCGGGTGCAGCAGTCCAGCGCCGAGACCAGATACGCCCAGCCGGTCGCAGGACCGGCCCACACCTTGGTCATGTCCATCTGCCACACCTGGTCCGGTCGCGAGACGTTCACCGTGCTCCAGTCTTTTCTGCGCGTCACCCGGAGACGGCGGCTGCGTACCAGCAGGCCGCGTTCGCGCATCACGCGCAATACCCGCTTGCGGTTCAGCTTCAACCCACTCACCTGTTCCAGCCACCATTGCACCCGGCGATAGCCATACACTGGCTTTTCGCCGCAGACCTCGACGATGCGTTCGTCGTAGCGGCGATCGGCGCGCGACCTGCGTGCCTGCCGGCGATAATACAGACTGGAGCGGCTGATCTCCAAGGTCTCCGCCACCAGTTGGGCGGTTTGTCCTGCGGCCACCAACTGGTGGGCTTGCGAATGAACCTGGCCACAGCTCATTCGCCCAGAACGTTTTTTAGTATGTCGATCTGCACGTGGGCCTTGCCCAGGCTGCGCTCCAGTTCGCGGATGCGCTTGCGCTGTTCCTCGCCGCCATGGGGCGCAGCGGCTTTCCCGCCCAACGCGGCTACCGCCGCTTTTTCGGCTTCCTCTTTCCAGCGGTAATAGAGCGTGGCGGCGATCTGGTGGGTGCGACAGGTCTCAGCAATGTTGCCGCTCTTCAGACCCTCGATCACGATGGCAAACTTCTCTTCGGCACTTCTCTGCACTTGCGCTTTTCTTGGCATCTCGCCTCCTGGCGGAGGCCCTGAATCATACCTTATGATCCTGTCCAGTTTCACAGGGGTGCATTACAATTCCGTAACTGCCACCCGAGTATGCGTAGGAGACATAGCCGCCCGATGGCAGGGTAAGTTTGGCTAAGCGTCCAGTCACGTAGTGCGGATTGTGGGCGTCGTTGGGCGTGGTTTCGTAAGTGATCGTGTACTGCCCCCCGGTAGGTAGCGTGATGCTGGAAGGGAGATACACGCTCGTGGGACCAAATTCGCCGATTCCGCTACACCCAAAGTTGGTTTGTTGGGTGTATTGGGTGTATTGGGTGTAGTTTACCTGTACCTTCTGGAATCATAAAACCAAGCTCTCACATTGCTCGAATGTAGCGTGAAAATTAAACCTCGCCGGGAAACTCTGTCAAGAGGGGTAAATGAAAATTCTGTGATTTTTTCTTCTTCTATCCAAATCCGAGAGGCATCTTGCAGCAGGGCGCAGAGAGACGTAACCTAACAGGTCCACTTGCTATGCATTTGGCGACCGAGTGAGTCCCGCCTTACGCGCTCGGGGAAACTCCAACGAGGTTCGCCAGTAGCTGCCAGTGCCTCGGATGCGGGCGGCGTCGGTCCGCGCGGATGTCAGCCGCGTAGCGCATGGGTCAACATTCTAGATTAGTCCAAAGTCTCGGACGATTCCCGCCAGCAGCGCTTGGTTCTTCGGATGTGGTCTGCTGCGGCCGCCTAGTGCATCGATGAGCATCCGGCGGGATTTGCCACTCTTCATTTCAAGAAAGCGCAAGGGCAAGTGTTTCAAAGCTGGCAGTATCCTGGTTCGCCATTCATCGCGTCGCGGGTCGGGATATTCGGTATAGACGCTCTGCGCGGAGTGAATCATGCTGGAGCCAACCTCTTCGAAGCTGTTGGATTCTTTGCCGATGTATTTGATTTGCTGGACTCGAATATGCCGTCGTTGCAGCAAGCCAATCGTCTGCTTTCCTGAAGGTCTTCCGGTCGCATCGGCGCATTTTGATCCGGGATGAAACTCGTACTCGGTCAGAATGTCACCATACGTTTTCACCCGCACAGTCTGGTGCGTACCGAAATGGCCCTCCGTAGTGATGCGATAGTGCTGACCCGTGTATTGGTCGATCCAATCTTGTTCAAGCCATCGTCTCGGGTCTGATTCATACGGTGCGACAAGGTGAAAGCGCTCTGGATCGACACCTGCGGGGTGGCCGAACTGCTTTACGTGACACGATGACAGGAAGTTGAAGGGCTTGATTTGGTCGGCGTATGGTTTCCCGTCGTTGAGGTTCGCAAAAGGTCGCAGGACGGCGGGGCTGCTGATCGTTACACGCCCCATCGCTGGTGATTGCTCGAACCACACGCTTTGTGTCGGCAAACCCATGGCCTTACGGACGATGTCAAGCCACGCTTGCGGAATCCAATCACGATCCTCGCTCTCAGGGTCGATTGGATTTCCGAGATGACCGAGACCGTGCTCGGACCATCGGTTTTCCTTGTTGTTAAGACCCTTTCTAAGCAGGACAGGATCGTCATTTTCATCCCGCAAAAAGAGAGCGTACCGCTTGGCCGAGATCGCGAAGCAGTAAAGTTGCCGGGGCCTGCCGCTCGTGGGGTCGAAGTTGTCTTCCTCGATTTTCAGAATGGAGCCTGGTACGGCATCACGCCCGTATGGGCTGAGCGCGGCAAACCTCGCGGATATCTGCTCCACCTGTTCTCGTGACAATGCCTTGACCGCGCTGTTGCCTTTACTCGTTCCGAACAGACCTCCGGGGCACGTAAACATCCCTCCGCGCTCTGTGGCAACGATTGCCATGGAGTCGGTGTCTTCCATGACGTAGGTACCGCCCATCTGGCAAACGCAATGCTCCAGCAGCGCCAGCATGAGGCGTGCCGCACCGGTGATTAAAGAGGCGAACGGGGGGAAACAATATTCACCCGGCAGCTCGGGGTGCGCAATTCGGCATGTGAACGGTTCCGGGTCGATGCCATGGCACGTCACCCGGATCTTCCGCTGGGGCTCATTGCGATTCATTTCCGCGTAGATGCCGTAGCTGGCGGCACTTGCTAGAATTTTGAGCGCTTTATCGAGTCTTCCCCGTTCCTTATCCGATAGTTCGGTGCGTGACGACAAACGCTGCCGTTCCTCGACCACCACCTTGAAGAAGTCCTGGCTTCTCGGATCAATCTCTATCGCTCCCCGCAGTTTGGTTGGTTTCAGTCCCATCAGCGTGCCGTGCGGTTCAATGCGGAACGCGTCGATAATTTGCGGGATGCGCCCGCTTAGAAGTACCGACGCGACAACATCCGGAATTGAGTACCAGAGGGCGTTGTCGTTCCCGGCATAAAGATGATTGATTCCCACTTGCCAATCGTTGCTCGACACGCTGTATTTGCTCCGAGCAGGTAAAATGTCACCCTCTGGGATGATCTGAACGAATCCCGCCATCCGCTTCCACGTCGTTGGCTTAAAGAGGTCGTCAAGAGTCAACCCTCTTAGGAATGGCTCGATTTCTGCCTCGCAGTGCTCCACGACCTCGATCTTGCGGGCAATGACGTAACGCCACAGACCCATCAGGCCGTTGACCGTGGTGTACATGGAAAGAAAATCGGTGTACACGACCGGGATCACAAGTTTTCGAATGTGAACGCTGGTTCGCCCACCGAAGAATGCCGACTCCGCGTATCCGAGATACTCAGGAGGGAAGTCAGGCTGACGCTCAAGAATCGGCTTGATTCCCATCGCTCGCAGGTATGCTTTTCCGATAGAGGCGGGCGAATACGCTTTCGTAGCTTGGAGGTCTATTGGATGCTTGTCATGTTCCTCAAGCAGCTTTGCCGCTAATTCCGATGTCGCCAAAACGTCGCGCCGATTGTAGTCGATGTACTCTTCCGTGACGGCGCCATGTCGTACGGCGCGGTGCTTTCCATGTTCAACGTCGAATGCTTCACAGGCTGCTTCCAGGGAGTAGCCTCTGTCGGTCAGCGCAAATGCAAGAGTACGCAGGTCCAAAAAATGACCGCGAAACTTGTAGCCTTTCTTTGGTTTTCCGGTCGGGGAGTTTTCAGGAATGAGGTCTGTCTTGTCAGGGTTCTTCCGTGCCGTGAAGCCTATGAGCGCGCGCTTATTGTTGATCTGTTTGACGCGAATTCTGGGCCGATATCGGTTGGGGCGCTCGCGGCCGCTGTGGTCAACATACGACCAAATGCCCAGCGAGAAGCCACCTGCGAAAGGGCCCCGCGCATTCTTGGAATCGTGTGCAATTCGCGATAGGTCGAAAGGGAGGTTGAATCCGACGAGAAGGCAGCGTGACTTGTAGACGGTCTGGTAGAGCTTCTTGAGGAATTCGTTACGCGATAGCAGAAGTAACGGGCGACTGTCTCCGTCCGTTTCCGCACCATGCGTAGTAACGTAGTCTTCGAGAACCTGCCGATCTCTATCTGGCAGATCGTCGCCATAAAACAAACCTTCCTCCAGACACTGCCCAGCCACGATAAATCGGTAGCTTCCAAATGTCAGGCGCTGCGCCGCATCCATTCGCGCTTCCGTGTCAAAAACGAGCATCCCCTCTGGACAACACCCCGACTTCTGCCAACGGTTCTCTCGCTCGATCTTATCGGGCTTGGGATAGACGCGAACGGCGACGGGCAGCGACTTGGGTTCACGGTTGGACATCTCCGATTAGCGCTTCGATCCGAACGGCCACGACCTGACCCACCATCTCGACCCCAGGTGTTTGACCAAGTATTCGTGGAGTTCTTCGATCATCACGGCGATCCGACAGAGTTCTTCGAGAAGATAGCGAACCGTATCGACGAATCCGCGTATACGAGCAGCACCGGCGAGTAAGGGACTACCGTCCGAGTTTTCCAGCGTTTCCTTCGGCCAATCCTTCTGAGCAACGCTCAGGACTGCCCGATGGTCGTTCACCGGCACGGATACGGTGATCGGGCTGTTCGCTCTGCCAGCGACGTGGTGGTCGTCTGAGGTTCTGCGCCCCTGTTTCTTTCGGCTACAGGCTGCGCACATAATCGGCTTGCTACCCGCAATCAGAGCCTCTGGTCTGTTTTCGCCGCACGCGCACTGGCTCCCCGCCCCGACGCGCCGCGCAGCCGTGACCACACGCTGGTATGCAGCGCTCGGGTCGCGCAATGGTAGTTTCCTGGGCATTTCAGGTACTCCTCGCATAGAGCGATTCAAATGACAGGTCTCCAGCGGAACCCAAGCGGTCCAATTCTTCCAGGTCAGTGAGTAGCGGAAGTTTTGCGCCACTCGCATCGGTGATGGACTTGCCGCGAAATTTCCGGAGTGCCGAGTCATCGCCGATTTGGAGGTAGCGCTCTACAGCAGCCGAATATTTTCCGAGCAAGCTTGCCTGACGGGAGTCGCGTACCCCAATGTCGCGCCGGCCCTTGCGCGTTGGAATAACGAGGACGCGCAAGAGGCGATCATGGGCCTTCGCTGCATAGCGGCCATTCCCGAGCTTCCGGAACGCTGACGGCGCGAGCCGCCGGACCGTACGTGGGTCATGGCCAAACTTTCGCGCCGACTTGGAAAACGAAGTACCCAGTCTGACTTCCGTGGCGATCTGGCCGACGTCTGCCCAAAGGTCCTGATACCGTTTTGGCAACGCATAGAACTGTTCGATGGTTTGTGGCTCCACAAACTTTCTTGCCGATCGAGTGGGCCAAGGCTTCTTACTTACTGAGCGGTTTGTTCGTTGGTGTTTGCGTTTCATTATGAGCCCTCCCGAGAAAAAGCGTACATTGACCTCGTCGGTTCGGACAACTATAATTAGAACTATGAAAAGGTTAAACAGCCATATGTTAGAACTAGAGAGAGATCGACGGACGCTGGAACGGTTGGAGAAGACGAGCATAGCCGGAGGGCTTCCTCCATCACTAACCCTGCTCGATGACTTGATCAAGTTTCTTAACCAGACCAGGACATCCCGTGGGAAAAAGATTGTAATGATTCTCGAAAAGATGCTGGAGCTTGAAGAGATGACTAAGCCCATCAGGCCCGAGGAGCCGATGATCGCTGCCATAGAGTGGGAAAGAACCGACCCCAAGAAATATCAGGTCCATTGGGAAATCGAGAAGCGCGGAGCGATGCTTCAGGGAGAACTATCCAAGTACCGGTTCACCCCTCGCGCAGAAGTGGCTATGGGTAGCGGTGGGCATGGTCCGAGCGAATGGGCCGTATGGTGGAAAGGCGATTTGGGTGCAAGGCCGGAAAAGCACCTCGGAATGGGTGCTAGTGAAGCGCTGGAAATGATTCTGAAGCTGACGCAGGTTGGCGACCTTACTCGTCTTCGGCGCTGTGGCAATTGCAAACACTGGCTGTACGCGAGGTTTCGGCACCAAACTTTTTGTTCACTGAAGTGTCAGCAGAAGTACTATACGCGGAGCGATGCATGGAAAGCTCATCGGCGAAACTACATGCGCCGCTACTATAAAAGGAATTTGAGCAAGAAACTATAAAGCGGGCCTGCCGACTGTTACGAGCAGCCGACAAGCCCTGACCACCAACGGAGGAGTGCTCCTATGGCAGCTACGAAAACCGTACATCAACGCCCGCAATCCCACAATTCAGCCATACCCCGCCACGGCGTCGTGACCCTTTTCGGCTACGGCATCCAGGTTCGGGTCGATCGCAATCACCTTCTGCTAGAAGATGGGATCGGCACTGATCGCTGCCGATACCGCTTCCCTCGGGTCGGGCATGGATTACGAAGATTAGTTGTAATTGGCTCGGCCGGAATGGTTTCACTCGCCGCGCTCCGATGGTTGGCGGATCAAAAAGCAGCCTTCGTCATGCTGGAGCGCGATGGCTCTGTCCTCGCCACAACTGGACCGGTTCGCCCTTCGGATGCGCGGTTGCGTCGCGCCCAGGCCCTTTCGAGTCAATCGGGAGCTGCCCTCGCAATTGCGCGTAAGCTCATCGACCACAAGCTGGCAGGCCAAGAGCGGGTTGCGCGTCACAAACTGTTTACAACCGCGACCGCCGACACAATTTCCCGATACCGGGCAGAATTGGCCAATGCCGAGACACCCGCCAGCATTCGCCTGATCGAGTCGCAAGCGGCTGGTGCATACTGGGCCGCATGGCGTACCTTGCCGATTACTTTTCCAAGGAAGGATGAGGCACGGGTGCCCGCACACTGGCGGGTCTTTGCGGCTCGTGTTTCATCTTTAACTGGCTCCCCGCGTCTCGCTACGAACCCACCCAATGCAATACTGAACTACCTTTACGCTGTTCTCGAATCCGAGTCTCGTCTGGCAGCTGCCGCTCTTGGACTCGATCCTGGTATCGGAGTGCTTCACGTCGACACCCCGGCTCGTGACAGCCTTGCCTGTGACCTCATGGAAGCCGTCCGCCCACAGGTTGACGCTTTCTTGATCGATTGGGTAACGCGCGAACCGCTCAGGCGGGAATGGTTTTTCGAGCAGCGCAATGGCAACTGTCGGTTGATGGCATCGCTTGCATCTCGGCTCTCTGAAACCGCTCCGACCTGGGCTCGCGCGGTGGCACCAATTGCTGAGTGGGTCGCACAGAGCTTTTCGACCTCCGCACGCAAACCTACTCACCGAGATGAGACGCTGCCAACTCCGCTGACCCAGCGCCGAAGAAGCGAAGGCAGGGGAAAGGAGTTCATTCTTGATATCAAGCCTGCTCCATACCCTGACAAGATTTGTCCCGGTTGCGGCACCACGACACGGGGCGGTCGGCATTGTCCGAAGTGCGGTCGCGAAATATCCGGAGAAAAACTAACCGAACTTGCGAAGATCGGTCGAGTCGCAGCGCAGAGTCCGCAAGCGCAAAAGCAGCGTTCAGAAACGAAGCGCCGTCACGACCTGGCCCGAAAGAGTTGGCTGCCATCCAGTCAACCAGCTTGGCTCAATGACGAAACCTATCTCAAAGAGATTCAGCCTCGACTCGCGGCGATTACGGTCTCTGCTCTATCGTCAGCGCTCAGAGTCTCCGAATCCTACGCAGCCGACATCCGCGCAGGCCGACACCGTCCGCATCCGAGGCACTGGCAGCTACTGGCGAACCTCGTTGGAGTTTCCCCGAGCGCGTATGGCAGGACTCACTCGGTCGCCAAATGCATAGCAAGTGGGCGCGTTAATTCTTGAACAATTCAATGGTCTCGGTGCGATTCGAAGCCTGTCCCTGATTATCGATCTGTGAAAATTCAACCTTCACAGTCGCTTTAGTCCGGGCTGGTAAGCTCCTTTGCATCCACTGAAACG
This sequence comes from uncultured Acidobacteriota bacterium, assembly GCA_963715675.1. GTDB lineage: Bacteria > Acidobacteriota > Terriglobia > Terriglobales > Acidobacteriaceae > DASVWZ01. The sequence goes on along the minus strand of OY970265.1, from coordinate 2,440,459 downwards.
TCCGGTTATCCGCTCCGCACTCATTGCAGGATGGGATGCTGGCATTGGGATCAATCCCCGGCAAGCCCGAGCCGTCGCTAACTGTCACTGTGATAGAAGCCCCGTTCTGGTTCATATTGCTAAACTCGCTGGAGACCTCGATCTTCAATACGCATCCCTTTTTCGCGGTTGTGGGGCAGTTCACCGTTGTGGGCAGAAAAGCCTGCGTGCCGCTCTGCGATAGGTTAAGAGTATTGTTCTCGGTTCGGACGAAAGTTTTGAGCAACGTGAGGTTGAATGCCTGTTCCTGGGCGCTTGCACGCATCGCTCCGGTCGCGAGCAGAACACATAACACACCGACCCATACTTTTGGTTTCTTGTTCATAGTGTTCCTTTCCTGCCAAAGAGATTTGCCGCAGACACTTGTACCCTCATTCCGGTGTGGGTCGAAAAGACGCGGCACATTTCGCCTACGACAGAGCGTCCTACGGTAGAGCGTGGACGACGGCCGAGGATAGCTCGATTGTATGAAGGATGCAAGAGGCAATTGCGCTCAGAAAACAAATTGGCCGGCGGGTTCGGCAACTCCGCGAGAAGCGGAAATGGTCTCAGGAAGAACTAGCCCACCGGAGCAGCCTTGCCCGTTCCTTCACAGGGGCCATTGAGCGAGGTGAGAAGGACCTGCGCCTAAGCACCCTCGTAAAGCTGGCGAATACCTTCAAAATCCCGGTGAGCCGCCTCTTCAAGTAAGGCATCGGGTTGGCGCTTGGAGTCTCAGAACCTTACGCCGCCGACATCCGCGCGGGCCAACACCGCCCGCATCCGAGGCATTGGCAGGCGCTGGCGGAAATGGTTGGCGTCTCAGTTTCGTCGTAAACGAGGCGAACAGACGGCGCAAGCTTGTGCTAAGGCCTGATAACAGAAGTTACCCCATCCGTCGGTTCTCGGCGACGAAAAGACACTGGATCCTGCCAAAACTAGCAGATGTCACCGTCGGGAGGAGAAAAGGGCCGGGGTCACCGGCCCTGATGTTACATGTTCCCCATGAGTTATATCTCAAGGATGTTAGTTTTCGGTTCCGGGTGACAAGGAAAAAGCGAAGTGGGGGTGTCGGCCCAGCCGTTATGCGTCCCCAGGTTAGCGTCCGAAATGCGCGGACGCGAACCTGGACCACCAGCCAGCCCGCCATGTCCTTCCGATGCGCCTCACGGGGTGAACTCGAAGGCGGTGCCGGCCCAGTAGGCGCCGCCCGCGATGGTAGTGCCGTAGATATTGCCTTTATCATCAAGGGTCGGGCGGTCTTCGGGCTGGCATCCCTCGGTGGCGGCGACGAAGTTGTGCAGCACGGTATAGGTCCAGCTCGCGCTGGGACCGTGCGTCATTTTGTAGATGACGCCGCAGCTCGAGTCGCCCCCGCCCGTTGTCATACCATACATGTTTCCGGCCTTGTCGAAGACCGGGCCGGTGACGGCTCCATAGCCATCTCCGCTGCCCCCGAAGCTGTGCAGGATGGTCACCTTCCAACTGCCGGCCAGGTCGGGGCCGGGGGTCAGTTCGTAGAGGGCGGTGTCGCTGTAGGCTCCGCCGGCTGCCACGCCGTAGACGTTGCCATGTTTGTCCACAGCAAGCGCCCCGTTGGGGAATGACAGCCCGTCTTTGACGGGATCGAAGTCGTGCAGGATGTATGTGTTCCAGTTGCCCTTGGCATCGCGATGAAGCTGGTAGGCGGTGCCGCAACCTCCGCCGCAACCCTTGCTACCCCCGCCAAGCAAGGTGCTGCCATAAAGGTTCCCTACCTGGTCCCTGGCGAGGCCGCCGTTACTGCCTGGCCCAGAATTCTGCAGGAGGGTAAAGGTCCAGGGCTCGGGACCGGCGCGGGAAAGCTCGAAGGGGTGGGTGGCTGTTCCATAGAGGTTGCTCGCCCCGTCCATGATCAGCGGCCCCTTGGGGCTGCCCGCGTTCCCACTATTTGGGCCGAAACGGTAGATTACGATGAACGTCCACCCCTTTTCGCCGGGCGTCATCTCGAACACGGTCCCGTAGGTGTGCGGCCCGCCGCCGCCGTTGGTGGTCGCATACAGGTTGCCTGCCAAGTCGAGGGCCGGGGTACCCATAGGCAACTGCCCGTCGTCCGGGTACCGGGTGAAGCTGTGCAGGATCGATTCCTTCCACGTGCCGCTCGGCTGCGGGGCGAGTTGGTACACCGTGCCGTAGCTGTAGGCGCCCCCGGCGTCCGTGGTACCGTACACATTGCCCTCGGCATCAAGGGCCAGGCCGCCCCACAGGCCTGTTCCGTCGCCCTGGCCTCCGAAAGAGTGAAGCACCTTGAGTTTGGAGCCAGCCCGGGCTCCGCCAGCCGCGAGCAAAATCACGGCGAGGATGGTGGTTACGGTGGTGAGTGAGAATCGAAGTTTGGGCGACATATAAATATTCTCCTTGCTCCCGATGTAGCCCGGACGGCCCGACGACCGTCCGGGATGGTTCTAGCCTCATTTCGAGTGGGAACGCCGGAGCCTGAGCTCCGGCGTCCCATGGTTGCGTTGTCCCCTCAATCGCTGTCAACGGCGTCCTGGTCCGGGTCGGACGGGGTAAAGGGCTGCGTCCATGGGCACAGGGATTGGTAAGGATTCAAAAAACAGGTGGTTGGTATCGGTTGCCCGATGACGTTGTTTAGAGTGAACGGTCGCGCCTTAGCCCCAAAGTGGAAGAAGTCTGAAAGACCGAAGGGGCATGCTACCGGGCCGCAGAGGGAGTTAGGCCCGTCCTGGGCGTAGAAGTCGGCGTAGGGGTAACTTGGGTAGATGCCTCCGGGCTGGGCGATTCCGAATACATATTCGACGAAGTTGAGGATGCTGCCAAAGTCATGCACGTACTGGTCGGCCTGGCCGTAGTTCGGGCAGGGCGTGGTCGACGGGGTGCACGCACCCGAGAGGTAGCCTCCCGTCCAGGTCGTGCCGTTCCAGGTGCCGGTGTATGCCGACACGACGAGCAGGGGGACGCGGAAGCCGTAGGTGTAGTCGCCGCTCTCGTTGTCGCCATAGCCGCTGCATTGGCCGGTGACGTTGCAGTGCCAAGGCAAGACGTGGTCGTACCAACCGCCCCAGTCGTCCCAAGTGACAATGATGGCGGTGTTGCCCCAGTACATCGGTGAGCCGTCGGGGTTGTGGCAGGCGGTCTGCTTCCAGGTGTTGGTGCCGTCCAGGTACCAGCCACCGACCGCGTTCACGATGGCTGCTACCCAAGAGGGGCCTCCTGCGGTCGTGGCTTGACCCGCGCCGCCGTGGTCGGACCAGGCCCCATCGGGAACCACCCAGCTCACGGCTGGAAGGGCACACTGCGGCGGGTCGTACGGGTCCGCTCCCAGATCGGTGAGAATTGGCGAGTAGCTGTTGGTGTAATTGGGCGACGTGTTCGGGAAGTACTTGGACACGTAGTTGGTCCAGTCCTGCCCGGTGCAGTTATTGTTCTGGTCCAGGGTCCCGCAGATCGCTGATATGGCGTTGGGCGCTGTCCACAAGCTGGTGGCCGCGGGGAAGCCGGATCTGTCATGGTGCGTGTAGTACCCCCAGGTAATCTTCTGCGCGTCGAGAAGAGTGGGCAGTGAGGGGTGGTTGTAGCAGGGGTAGCCGGCTTGGTATTTTTTGCCTTTGTAGCCGGCGTACTCGTTATTGTCGAGGGGTTCGATCTGCATCAGCGTCTTGGTCGTGCCGGGGCATCCGTAGGTGTTGTTGGGGTATTGCTCAAGCTCTGCGGCGAACCAAAAGTGGCACAGGGGGCAGCTTCCGCCATTACAGTATTGCTGGCAGCTTTCGTCATAGTCGTCGCCGATCTGATCCGGCGCCGAGGTTCCAGAGAACAGGAATTGGTGGGCCTCGAAGCTTGGCCCCTGGTTTGTTTGAAACATGTAATTGCCGTATCCGTAGGTTTGCGCGATCGTAAAATACGGATCGACGTCGGGCTCCTGAACGTAGGTGTATTGGGGATCGGCCATCTTGCAATTGCCACTTCCGCTCCCGAGTTGGACCGAGCAGGCGCCGTCCATCAGGCCCTTGTGGTAAGTGTTTCGCCATGATGCCTGGTGGTCGTGCTTGGGATCGCAGTAGGTTCCGAGGGTTGTGGACTGAAGAGTAACATAGGCCGGGACCCATTCGCATGGCCCGGTCTGGGTGAGGTCTGCGCCGGGCAGCTTCGGCTCGGAGTTGAATGCGTCGCTGCCGAATAGTTGGTCCGGCGTGCGGTTTTCTTGCATCACTATGATTACGTGCTGAAATGGGATGTTGTTAGTTTGAGCGGCGGCCTGGGTTGCTGAAAGCACGGGAAATACCATGCACATGGCAAGCGCTATGAGGATTCTACTGACTGACTGACTGACTTTGCCTTTCTGCTTGCGTTTTTTCATTCTGTTTCCTCCGAAACGTCGTCTCCCGGTGGGGGAGTGGGTTGATCGTGCGTTAACGTTTGTCGAGCATTAACGAAGGACGACGGGTTAAGGGAGGCCCGGCTTGCGCGGATAAGTTAACAGGATTCAGGGGATGCTGTCAGTGACGGCTGGCATACAAGGCTGTGACGGTCAGCCCGGAGGGGGTCAGTGGTGCCCATGCCTGGAGCCTGTTACGAAACTCGTGCCGTCCGCTGAAGCGGACTCGGTTTGCTCCATTTTCGCTGTCCCGGCACTAACGTGCCGGGCTTATTCGGGCTTTCAGGTCGAACCTTCCGGGTCAGCTGATCCGATCGTGGTGAATGTGACCCTGGGCGGGGACGGTTCCCAACAAGCCAATCATCGCAGGCAAGACCACGGGGCCGGATGTAATCACACTGGAACCCGGTAGCCTCGGGGCCTTGGCTGCGGGGAGAAAGTAACCCACTGGTAAAAGAGCACTTGTCCTAGCTGCGACGGCTCAACGAGTGAAACATCTCCATTACACTCATAATCCCCGAGAAAAGCGGAGCGGCTCTGATTCTCCTCCCCTCCCAGTTCGCTCGCTGATTTCCCCCGAATTCCCCCTCCCCGCGCGCTCGCGCTCTTTTCTCCTTATTATTACTACTTAGTTACTAGATAGTGCAGTTTTAAACTGCTCTAGCTCCTATCCCGTCAAACCGGGCGGGGGAGGAGGGAAGGAGGGCCTCTCAGAGCGCCCCGTAACTAACAAGTAAACGTGAAGGGATGAATCTGAACTGTGCCCGGTTGGGACACCCTGCCAAAACCGGGATTGAGTGGGCCACTCGCCGGTTGACGTCTGCTCGGTTATGGAATGATTTTGAAGGCGACGCCGCCACCGTAGGTGCCGCCGAGGACCGTGGTGCCGTAGATGTTTCCCTTGCTGTCGAGGATCAAGGCGGCCTCGGGTGTCCAGCCGTCGGAACCGATGAAGGTGTGCAGCACAGTGTACTTCCACTTGTTCCCCTTATTCCCACCCCTGGGCGCCATCTTGAAAACCACGCCGCAATCGCAGTTGGGGTCGCCGTCGGCGGCGGTTACGCCGTAGAGGATTCCCGATTTGTCCAAGACGAGCCCGACCGGGTAGGACCCATCGGCCCCCCCGGCGAACCTGTACAGGATGGTTGCCCGCCAGTGGCCGCGGGAGTCGCGACTAAGGCGGTAGACGACGCCGTTGCCGGTGGATCCGCCGATTCCATCCACGCCATAAAGGTTGCCCGCGCCATCCACGGTGAGCACGCCGTTGGGAAGCGCCATGCCGTCGTCGCCGTTGCCGAAGTCGTGCAGGATGTGCTCCTTCCAATGGCCGCCGGCAACCGGGTACAACTGGTATGCGGTCCCGCAGCCCGCGTCGCAGCTGTGGTCGGTCCCCCCGTGCACGGTGGTGCCGTAGATGTTGCCCGAGGCGTCCATGACCACGCCGGTGGGCTGGCAGCCGTCGCCGTCATAGCGGCAAAAGCCGTAGAGCGTGGTCTCGGTCCAGCCGTTCGATCCGGGCGAGAGTTCGAAGACCACCCAGGCAGCTCCATAGAGGTTGCCCGCCCCGTCGGCGATAATGCCGGCCGAGGGCGAGCCCCCGTCGCTGCATCCGGACTTGGCGCAGAAGTTGTAAAGCACGGTCTCGTCCCAAGAGCCATGAGTCAGTTCGAAGGCGATGCCACTGTCGCCGTGCGTCCCGCCGCCACCGGCCGTGCCGTACACGTTGCCTGCGGCGTCCAGGACCAGGCTTCCCCCGGGCCCCGCGCCATCGTCGTAGAAGGAGGGAAAACTGTGCAGAATGATCTCATTCCATTTGCCGCTGCGTCCGGGCGTTAGTTCGAAGACAATGCCGTCGCCGTTTGGGCCGGCGGTGACGGCGGTGCCATAGACGTTGCCTTGGCTGTCGAGTGCGAGCCCGCCCCAGAGCCCTGAGCCATCCCCGGAGGCACCGAAGTTGTGCAGCACCTGGTATTTGGGTGCGGCCACGGCCATGCTGGCCATAATCAGAAGGGCGGCAAGGATCTGGGTGGCGTTGGTAATCGGCCATTTCTGCGGCATTGCGAGCCCCCTCTCTGTCTGCCAGCGGTGGGCGATATTCCCCGCATCACCAGCTTAGCACTCGTGTCAACAGCGGGCGCCGGTATGTTTCCGGCGCCCGGTGCGCTTTGCAGGGCATTTTGGCCCTAGTCAGCATTGTCGTCGTCGGGGTCCACGGGTTGAAAAAACAACCCCCAGCAGTTTGCGGTAGCGGGGTTTGTGAAGCACCCCGCTCCGTAGGTTGCGTTGATCGGTGTGAACCCGCGTGGGTTCAGCCAGTTGTTCAGAAAGCCGTACTGGAAGAAGTCGTAGAGCGCCCATGGGTTTGACGGATACTCGTTGTGACCGTCGGGCGCGTACCAGTCCGCGTACGGATAGTTGGGGTTGATCCCTCCCTGGAGGGGGCCGATTGGTTTCCCGTTCACCCCGAGAGCATATTCGATGAAGTTGAGGATGCTGCCGAAGTCGTGGACGTACTCGCTCGTGCCACTCGGGCCATAGTTCGGGCAAGGCGGGGTGCTCGACGTGCCGCAAGCGCCCGAAAGATAGCCGCCGGTCCAGGTCTTGCCGTTGTATGTGCCGGTGTAGGCCGAGACGACGATTAGCGGCACGCGGAAGCCGTAGGTGTAACCTCCGCTGTGACCGTCGTTGTAGCCTTGGCAGACACCGGTGGAGGTGTTGCAGTTCCACGGCGGGATGTGGTCGTAGAAGCCGCCCCAGTCGTCCCAGGTGATGATGATCGCGGTGTTGCCCCAGTACACGGGTTGGCCGTTGCTCCAGCAAGAGGTCTGCTGCTTTTGGCCGTTGGCGTCGTAGTAGTAACCGCCGACGGCGTTGACGATGGCCGCTACCCAGTCGGGGCCGTGGCCGGAGGTGTCCTGCCCGGCTCCCGCGTGGTCGGACCAGTGGCCGTCGGGGATGACCCAACTGACGCCCGGAAGTTCGCATTGCTGCTGGCCGGGGTCGGCCCCGAGGTCGGTAAGGATGGGCGAAAAGCTGTTGCGGTAGCCGGGCGCATTGGGGAGGACGCTAACCACGTCGTTGCGCCAGTCCGGACCGGAGCATTTGCCTGAGACCTTGTCGAGCGGTAAGCAGACGCCCTGGATTGCGTTGGGTGCGGTCCAGAGGCCGGTGGCCGGCGAACCGGCCGCGGTAGTCGCCGCGTGTGAGTAATATTTCCAGGTGATCTGCTGGGCACCGTTCTGCGGATGATCGAGCAGGGTGGCGAGCGTGGGATGATCGTAGCAGGGATAGCCAAGCGGGGTCCCGTAAGCGTAGTCCTCGTCGCCGTCGGGGTCGATGTCTTTCACGGTCGTGGATGTTGCGGGGCACCCGTAAACGTATGACAATGGATCGGCGAGTTCGGCAGCGAACCACTCGTGGCACGGGGCGCCGTCGCCGTCCTTCGAGCAGTCATCGGCGTCGCCGATCTGGTCTGGTGCCGACGTTCCAGAGAACAGAAACTGATGGGCCGGAAAGCTTGGCCCCTGGTTCGTCTGAAACATGTAGTTGGCGTAGCCATATTGCTGCGCAAGTTGGAAATACGTTGACACGTCGGATGCCTGGACGTAGGTGTACTGGGGATGATTGATGCCGTTGCAGTTGCCCGCTCCGATTCCGATCGTGCAGGCGCCGTTCATGGCGCCGTAGTTCCACGTGGGCTTCCACGCGTCTGCGTGGCCGTGTTTCGGGTCACACTGGCTTCCGAGGCTGGTGCGCTGCAGGGTGATCAGGAAGGGGTCCTGCTCGCAGGGCCCCCCTGCGTGAGGTCCGCACCGGGCAGTTGCTTGGTGGTCGCGAAGGCATCGCTCCCAAACAAGTTGTCCGGCGTGCGGTTTTCCTGCACGATGATGATTATGTGGGTGAATGCTGTGTTGGGAGTATTTTGTGTTTGGGCAAGGGCCAGCCCTGCCGCGAGTGTGGCGCACAGCAACAGTAAGATCGTTCTACCGCGCTTCATGTTGACCGCGATTTTCATTTCCTCTCTCCTAAATGTCGCCCCGGTGGGGGAGCGGTTGGTCTTGCGTTAGGGTTCGTCTAGCAATTAACGAAGGACGACGGGTAGAGGGAGATTCGGCTTGCGCGGGCAAATTAGCAGGATTCAGGAGAGGCTGTCAGTGATGGCTGGCACAGGCCGCAGTGATAGTGTCAAAAAAACGAGACCCCGCGGGCATCTGCTTGATGTCTTCCTTGGGGCGCGACAAAGCACGAAGGTGCCAGCCTCGTCTTCGTGACCCCAGTGGAGTGAACTGGTTATGTTTGCGTAGGTCGTGTGCGACGTGCTTGGTGGAAGCGGGCGCAAAACTCAAAGGCCGTGCAAGGACAGATGCGGCATTCGCGCAATTCGGCCACCATGGACATCTACGCGCAGTTCGTTCAACACGCGCGCTTCGCTCGCGCGCTTTCTCGTACTATCGTTCTCCGATACTTTTCATGATCGTCGTATAGCGCTCGGACCATCATAAACACTGCTTAGAACGCACGTGAGAAAAGTGAGCAGGGGCAGCGTGTCACGGTCTCCCTTAAACTCCCGTCAAGCAAATGACGAGAGGAGGGAAGGAGGGCCTCGATGAGCTTCATTTTCAATTCTTCATCTTTTTGTTTTGCAGATCATGGATGGCCATTGTCAGCTTTCGGAGAGAGCGAGGCTTGATGGTATTTTTTCCGTTCTTAAAGCATCTTATTGCGCACTCGGCAGCTCTGGAGTGGCGAGAGAGACGCTTGGTGGAAAATTGTTTTGCTTGCTCTCGGATTTCGTCGAGATATTTCGGGTCAACTACTCTTTCGTACTCGCGGGAAGTTTCATGCGTCGAGTCCAGCGCTCCTGCTTCGACCATCATAGAGAGATCGGGGCCGCCCGCCCAGCGCGTAGATGCCTCTTTGCCGATGTAATGAAACTCACCCGAGACGATATACCTCCGCATGAGCAGGCCGACTGTCTCGCTCGTGCATGTGCCGCCGTTGGGAGTACAAAACTTCGATTCGGCTCGGGACAGAAGTTGATTGATCTCGTCTTCCATCGTCTTGATAGAAACCCAGCCCGAAGTCTTAGGTGAAGTGGATGAAGTCTTGTCGTAAATGTAGAAGGTTCCGCCGCTGACGACATTGACCATCGGACGTCCGTGCATATCATTGAGTTTTTCTCTGTAGGGCATTACGAAGTACCCAGTCCATAGCACACTTGTCTCCTTTACGGGAAACGGTACTGCGATGACGGTGAATGGGCGAAGATCATCCTTGAAACAGCCGAGCCGTTCCAGCACTTGAGGTGTTGTGACAGGTACCGCCATGACCGCTGGCTGCTTCAACCAGCGTGGCGGTCTATGCGGAATACCCAGCTCTCGTGCGACGATGAAGTGCCAGGCCTCAAAGATCCATGGTGGCAAGTCTTCTTTCCATTTCCGGTCTGTTTTTCGCTGCCAGTCCGCAATGCTGTAGGGCGCCTGCAGGAATCCCAACCCGTGTCCGGAAGGTTTACGGACCAGCAGCGTGTTTCCGTCGCGGCTGAAAAGGCAGTACAACTTCGCCGAGAGGCAGTACGCGTATAGTTGGTGGCGTTCGCCATCCCAAGTGAAGTTTTCTTCTTCCAACTTGAGAAACGGAACCTTGAGCGTTCCTCGCCACGGATTCAGAGGTTCGAACTGCTCACGAATACGATTCACTTCAGCAAAGGACAACGCCCGGATGGCAGCGGGTCCGCTTGATACTCGGTAGTTTTTCAGCCTACGTGGCCCGCCCGCACATGGAACGAATTCGCCATCGTTGGTTGAAACGATCATGGCGCTATCAGTGTCCATCGCGGCGATATGACCTCTCCTGTCTCGCACCGCACACTCCAGCATGGCGCACAGCAAATGTGACCCGCCGGTCACGAGGGAAGCGATCACCGGGCAAAAAAATTCGGCTGGCTCTTCCCAAACTTTAGCTGGTGGAGTCCTGTAGCTCGTCTGGCCGGAAAAAACATGTAAGGAAGAAGGCGAATCTAAGTCCTTGATGTTTAGCTGGCAGAGCAATCCGAACGCGGCACTGTTAGCTGCCACTTTCAATCCACTTGCAATCTCGGGATCTTTGGTTTTCAGAGAATTGCGCAATTCAATCAACTTCACGGCCAGATCGTCACGACGCGGGTCGACTTCTAATTGGCGGTAGAGTTTCACGGACATTAATCCAGGTTGCATTCCACGCGGAATAACTTCGATGGCTTCTAGGACCTTGATCGGCTTCCCGGTCATCAGTTTTGCAGCGATTACGTCTGGCCCTGTCATCCAAACGGGCTGTTTTGAGGTGAGAAAATTCCATCCTATGGTTGGATCGAAGTCTTCGCGCTGGCCAAATTTCGCGCGTATGGGCACGACATCTTCCTGAGGCTCTACGAGTGCGTACCAGCGAAGTTGCTTCCAGAATGCTGATCGGAAACAACCATCCCGAGTTGTGCGTTCCAGTATTTCACGTGCCTGGGCTGTGAAGTCGCGGAATTCCAAGCTCTCGGCGCACAAAATCTCTCGGCAATTGAGCAGCTTGCTAACCGCCGGGAACTGAGCATGGAAATCGACATAGGTGACAGGTAAGGGCGTACGCCTGATCACGCATTCCGCACGTCCGGCAACAAGCGCCTGCATCGCTATGCCGTTGATTCTGTCCGGAATGTTGAATTTTTCCTTCGGTGGCGTTATTCCCATGGCAGACCAATGCTCTTTAGCCAGCGTCGCTGGCGAGTAGCAGCGTTCGGGAACTAGATCGACCGGATGTCGCTCGCATTCGAGCCTTAGACGATTCAGCAGTTCTAGTTCTCCGGTCACATTCTTCAACAGGCATTCAATTGCGGGTTTGGTTACGCGCGAGCGAAATTTCCAGGCCCTGCTTGCTGGGGCTCCAAAAATTTCACAGGCAGACGAGAGGGCGTATGCCTCTCCGGTAATAACGCCTGTCAGGGTCTTCAAGTCGAGAATGTGAATGTCTGAGAGCTGTTGCTCTTCTTCTCCGTCCGAATCCTTTTCGTGAAACCTATACTTGATCAGCCGATAGATGGCTTTTGAGGCGTCCAGGCTCTCAATCGAAAGCCCGGGTTCGAAGCCGCTGGGTCGTGTCTTGCCTGTTTTCTTGTCCTTGAACATGCGGAAATAGAACGAGAAGGCATGCCGTCGCTTCAGGGATTTATTCCACTTGACCGCAATCCGGCTGATCTCGAACGGTGCATCGTAGGCGACTATGAGTGACCCAGCTTTGAGGTACTTCAGGAAAACCTTGCGGCGGAATTCTTGTATATTTCCGAGCTCAAAAGCACTGTCCTTGGTAAAGCGCTTCAGCACGCGCAACCCGTCAGGGTGGCCGTCGCCGTAGAACAGCCCAATTTCCTCTGCGAAGAACTGGCCATTTTTCAAGTGGGCACTGATATACCCTCCAAAGAGCAGGTCCTGCTTTTCATCGTTCGTTGTTGCACAGCGAAAGATCAGCGCATGCCCCGGCTGTTTTATGCGCCTGGTTTTCCAATCTTCTTTTTCGCCATCCACAGGAGTCGTGTGAGCACGAAAATACAGATCAAGTCGGTCCTCCATGTTGATTCCAGTCGCTAAATCCGTGTTCTCCTCAATTTTTCAGCGCAGAATTCCAGTGCCTCGGAGAGCTTGTCGACAGCCCAAGCGATAGCGTGCCCCGTAACCGCGAGCGAGCGCAGCGCCATCTCGACGGAGATGATGGTGTCGGTTTGCTTTTTCATTTCTGCACCGGCTGCCAGACGCTCTTCCGTGAGCTGAGCGTGATGAAGTTCGCACAAAGCTACGGTCAAGTGAGGCACATGGTTGCGTCCGCCGATATGATCGGCCTCAAGGCAAAGGGGACAAACCTCCCTCGGCGGACGTAGCTGCCGACGGGACTCTCGAAGAACAGTTTTGGCCGTACGCCCAATCATTGCTCACCGACAGTGCTGGCGTACAAATGTTCAACCTTCAACACATCGGCGTCAGCCATCTGAAATATTCCGTTCGCGTCTGCGAAAAGCTCCCGACCGGCAACATGCACGCCCCTCCACTTGGCTTCAAAGTCGTAGGCGAGAAGCTTGCCGCGCAGGAGCATGTCGCGGTCGTGGAAGTATTCGGAGAGCTTGGTTGCATCCAGCGAATTGCGCGTGCGTATGAGGATGTCGCCGATAGAAGTCGGGAAGAGGACTTGACGTACACGTCGGTCCGACTTGCTCGCGTGCACTCGTTTACCACGCGTGCCGCCGATCAGATCGCGACCTAAGTATTTGCGGGCCGTACGACCATGAAGGTGGTGCTTCTTCAATAATTCGCTGTATGAACCCACCCGACGACGCAGGTCGGAGAGCAGCGCGAGAGCGCGTTCGAGTGTGGCTTTCTCGCGCGCGGTTACGCGTGAATGGCTCGATGAACGTGGTTTTGCTTTTTGCCGCGAAGGCTCTCTTCTCCGGGAACTAGAACGCAGGCGACTCATTTTGTGAACCTCCTCTTTGTGCTAAGCCGGGGAAGCCACGCAAAAGGAGCCGTTTACAATATTGCGTAACTTTGTCCGTTATGCACGCACATTGGCGAACAGCCACATTATGCCACGGGAATTCTTGTAAGACTTTTATTTGCAAGGTCATATGTCGACATATCGCGAAAATATCACCGCATATTTACCGCAATAATATACGATCTGCACGTATAATATGATTTGGGTTGGCGGGAGTTACCGTCCATTATGACTAGGCGGGAAAGTATGGGAATGGAAGCGAAAAAAAGCCTTGACATCAATTCGCCAAAACGTCGGGGACCGCGTCGGCAAATCGAGCCGACCACGGTTCTGGGGCGAGCAGACAACTATCGGTGGATATTGCAGCAAATTTGGAATTCGGTTTGGCCGTCGCTCTCTGGGGCGCAAAGTCCAGAAGACATAATCAAGGCGCTGGAGAATGCACGTCCGTACGACCGGGAGTTTGTGCCGTGGGCAGCAGCCATTCTCGGCATTCTGAAGGAAAAGCGTTTTCCGAAGCGCAGCAAGGCGCGCGCAAACTTCATAGCTGATTCAATCGCCGGAATACCCAACGTTAGCCCACGGCGCTCCCGCGACATCTGCGCTGAAGAACGTGCACGAACAAAGCGTGCTCACCACATTATTCGGTATGAGTTTTACGTGGAATGTTCTTGCGGTTACAAAGGTCCAGCGCTGGATTCCGGGTGCCGGAGATGTAAAGCAAGAATAGAGCTTCCACTTGGTTCGGGAATTTATCCCTAGCCAATAATCGTATCGAGTTGTTTCTGAAAGCGTGTGAAAACATAACGGGCCTGCCGCTTGTTACTAGCAAGCGACAAGCCCTGACCACCAAAAGGAGGTATAGCTCCGATGGCAGCTTCGCACACCCTACCGTACTCACCTGCGATCCGGCAAATTTCCAAGCATGGTGTCCTAGTCCTGCACGGCTTTGGGATCAAGGTCAGAGTAGATCGCCGACACCTGTTCGCTGAATGGGGTATCGGCTCCGAGCGATACCAAGCCCGACTCTCGCGTGTTGAAGGTCATAAGCTGCGTAGGGTTGTGCTCATCGGCTCAGATGGTTACTGCACCCTCGAAGCCTTGCGATTCATTTCCGATGTTGGGGCGGCCTTCTTGATGCTCGATAAACGCGGGAAGGCGCTCATGGTCTGCGGGCCTGCCTCTCCGTCCGACAGCAAATTACGCAGAGCGCAGAGCCTCAGCTTGGGTAATGGCGTAGCTCTCCGAATCTCGAAAGAACTCATCTCTCAGAAACTCGCTGGGCAGGAGCTACTCGTTCGCGACATGTTGCACGATTCTGCGACGGCAGACGCAATTGGTCGATTCAGAGCCGAACTACCGGGCGCGGTGAGCACCGAAAGTGTAAGGCTCATAGAGAGTCAAGCTGCGAAGCTATACTGGCAGGTATGGTCTGACTTGCCGATTCGCTGGCCACGCAAGGACGAGCAACGCATACCTGAGCATTGGAAGCGCTTCGGTTCCCGCATCTCGCCTCTGACACACAGCCCGCGCCTGGCTTGCAACCCGCCCAACGCCCTGGCGAACTTTTTGTACTCGCTCTTGGAGGCACAAGCGACTCTAGCGGCATCTGCAATGGGCCTTCTGCCCGAAATCGGCCTGCTCCATGCCGACGCACCTAACAGAAATTCCTTAAGCTGCGACCTGATGGAAGTCTGTCGCCCAAAGTGTGACGCCTTCTTACTTCATTGGCTTCAGAGCGAGCCCCTTCGCAAGTCAGACTTCTGGGAGGATCGCAATGGAAACTGCCGCATCGGGTCATCGCTGGCCATCAAGCTTTGCGAGACTTCGGAGACGTGGCGCAGACTGGTGGCTCCGGTCGCAGAATATGTCACGCAAGAGATATGGTCTTCTGTATCCAAGTCAACCTCTGCACCCGAGCTTGCTCGGCAACGGATCGCCACTCGCCTGACTCAAAGCCGGAGACGTTCAGTAAAAGGAAGTGAAGTTCCATCGGTCAAGATCCCGAAACCTGATAGGGTTTGCCGTGGTTGTGGTGCCACGACCCGGCAAGGTCAGCACTGTCCCAAGTGTGGGCGCGAAATATCCGGAAAAAAGTTAACAGAACTTGCGAAGATTGGCCGAGCAGCCGCTCAGAGTCCGCAAGCGCAGAAACGGCGGTCAGCAACGAAGCGCCGTCACGAGCTAGCCCGACGCAGATGGCTGCCATCCAGTCAACCAGCTTGGCTCAATAACAAAACCTATCTCAAAGAGATTCAACCTCGCCTCGCGGCGGTTACGATCTCTATCCTGGCCTCGACACTCGGAGTCTCGGAACCCTATGCTGCTGACATCCGCGCGGGCCGACATTGTCCGCATCCAAGGCACTGGCAGGCGCTGGCGGAACTGGTCGGAGTCTCGGCGGATACCTAAAAGGTTGCCGTTCAGGGACTTCTGTTGGCGCTTGGTAAACCTGCAGCCTGCTCCTTAAGATCATAGGGCACGCTTAGTCGCCCGAGGACGGGTGGCGGCATTCCATGCACGACGTAAGGTCTGAATTTCCACTTCGGCACCGTTGCCACTACGGACGAGAGCGCAATCGGATGTTCTTTGAGTGCCCGAAGGCGCGTGATTCGCCCTGAGGAGGCCGAGTTTACATGCTATACTATCCGCCAGGTGAGGACTTAGACTTCCCCCTTTCCTCCCCAGCCCCAACGCTTGAAGCGAGGTAGCGACCATGCAATGCAAGAAGCCCCGCCCGGCAGCAAACGCAGTTCTTGCCGTCTTCACAACGTTCTTGCTGGTGTTGGCAATTACTACCCAACCGGCGCGGGCGCAGAAGTTCAAGGTGCTGCACACGTTTCATGGCTCTCCGGCGGACGGCGACGGGCCGCTCGGTGCGCTCATCCGGGATTCGGCTGGAAACTTCTACGGCACGACTGCTCAGGGCGGAACGGGAAAATGCAATGGCGGCTGCGGCACAGCTTTCAAGCTGGACGAGAACGGCAAACTGGTCTGGCTGCACAGTTTCAGTGGCAAGAACGGCCAGTATCCCTACGCAGGCCTGTTACGGGATTCGGCGGGAAATCTCTACGGGACCACGGTCGAGGGCGGCACTCGCTGCTACGGAATGGGCTTCCCCGGTTGCGGCACCGTCTTCAAACTAAACAAGACGGGTAAGGAGACTCTGCTGTACAGTTTCGCCGGGATTCCTGATGCCTACTTCCCCGAGGCACTCTTGGTCGGGGATGCAGCAGGAGACCTCTACGGCACCACTTACTCAGGGGGAACCTCCGATAACGCGGGAACGGTGTTTAAGGTCGATCGCAAAGGCAACGAGACTGTTCTGTACAGCTTTTGTTCCTTGTCAAACTGTGCCGACGGCAATACCCCTTACCCAAGCGTAATCCGGGACTCGGCAGGTGATCTTTACGGGGTTACTGGTGCTGGCGGTGCCTACGGCGCGGGCGTGGTATACGAATTGGACAGCGCTGACAGAGAAACAGTGCTGTACAACTTTACAGGAGGTTCGGACGGCGGCGGTCCGGACTCGGTCTTGGTCGCAGACCCCTCAGGAAACCTCTACGGGACGACCACCGGGGGCGGTAATGGGGAGTGCGGTGGCTCGGGCTGTGGCGTTGTGTTTGAACTCTCGCCACATTCGGATGGAAGCTGGACGGAAAGCGTGCTTTACGTCTTTTGCTCCCTTTCCAACTGTACCGACGGTGAAGAACCCATTGCGGGGCCTCTGGTTCGGGACGCCGCTGGAAACCTATACGGGACTACCTACTTCGGCGGCTCATATCGGAATTGTAACGGAGATGGCTGCGGAGTCGTCTTCAAGGTGGACATCAATGGCAAAGAGACGGTCCTGCATAGCTTCACGGGCGGGAAGGACGGAGCCAACCCGTGGGCAGGCCTGACCATGGACAGCGCCGACATCCTCTATGGCGTTGCCGGAGAAGGCGGCGACACTAAGTGCTACGCTCCCCACGGCTGTGGGGTCGTATTCAAGATCACTCCGTAGACTCTCTCGGGCCTCTTCAGCCTCGTCTGCCTTTCGGGTCCGCATCTTGCGCGACAAACCGCCGCGAACATTCTTTGCCAATTGACCGAGGATTGAGAGCGCGCTACGGTCAACGCGTGGGGCTACTCTTTCGTTTCATCCCCAAAGCCGAGTCGCAACCCAAGAGGTGAAGGGTGAAAAAGCTTCTTTACTGCGCTGTCCTGCTATTGGTCTCGCCAGCATCCGCGACAATCTCACAGGTTCAATCCCAGCATAATTGGAGCGGTTCCGGGACAACTTGTGCGGTTGCCTTCCCCTCGAATCCGACCGGAGGAAACCTAATCGCTGTATGGACTTCATGGACGACCAGTGGCCCGAACAATGTTACTGCTACGGTCAAAGACACGCTGAACAACGGAGACACGATCACCCACCTCTTCCCGAACGCGGTGGGGCCGACGGTGCAATCGGCTGCGAGTAACCCCATCGCCGCGCAGATTTTCTACGCCGCGAATATCAACGGGGGCCACCCCGACACTGTCACGGTGACCTTCAGTTCGGCTCCGAGCACGTCCAATTGCGTGATCGTCGAATACAGCGGCGCGGATCAGAGCTATCCGCTGGACAGCGTCTCGGAGGCCATCAGCAATTCAAGCGCGGCGGGCACCGCCCTCGACAGCGGCACCGCATCCCCAGCGAACGCGGGCCTGCTGTTGTTCGGCGGGGGGAACACGGATGGCGGGACGTTAGGTACCATCACCCCTCCGTGGACCGTAGTCCAAAGCAGCGGCGGTAGCATGACGGAGCAGCAGATCATATCGGGCAACGGTGCTCTTCAGCGGGCGACGGCAACCTCCACGTCCTCGGGCAACTGGGTGATGCAGATGGCGGTCTTCCGGGCCGCGTCTTGGACAGTAGCCACGGGGTCGAGTTCGACTCGCCTTCACAACGTCATATACGCGGACCAGGTTCCCGGCATAGACATTGGAGACCAAGTCAATCATGCATACGCGGCCCTGCCGCTGAACGGGGGACACATTATTATCTCCGGAAAAACGGACGGAAGCTGCTACAGCTTCTCCACCCCGATTGTCCTTAACACTGCGGGAAAGTACGTCCTGCTTGAGTACTTGGGTTCCGGGGGGTTGATCACCAATGGAGCGAGCGGCGTGTGGTCGGGGTGCTTGAATTACACGGGGATAGGTGCAGCGATCACCCTGGATTATGCGACCTCAGCGACTGACTCCCTCAGCCCGATCCACGGACTAAAGAACATAGTCCTCGTCAACAACTTCTGCGGGCAAACCGGGTGCACGAGTTCAGCCACTGGTGTTTTGATCGGCTCGACCAATCGCGGTATCCAAAGCGCGACGATGGAGGACGTTTCGGTGTCGGGGTTCTCCGTGGGGTACCAGACCCAAAATTTCTACTCTGATCCAGTCAACTGGTTCAACCCGCATTTCTTCGGAAACACGACAGGCTGGGCGATTGGCAATGTGTCAACACAGGCAGTCTACGGCGGTTTCTTTACGGGCAACGCTACGGCGATTTCGAGCTTTGGAACGCCAGCGAACCTCACGCTCGGAAACTACGACTCCGAGATGTCGTTCTATGGCACGACGTTCGTCGACAACGGCTCCTGGGACTTCGATTACGGCGACGGTTCTACCTATGGAAACAACGTGTGCTGCGCGTCGTTAGGCCTGTACGGCGTGCATCTTGAACAGTTTATGTACGGGGCTGGCGGAACCCCACCGACTGCGCAGCGCGTTTTGCAAGGGAAGGTTGACTTCCTGATGTCTGGTGGCGTAGTTGAGGATGATCAGGGTGCGTGCGGCGGCGGTGGTCAGCCAGCCTGTCCCGACTACTGGTTCAACGCCTCGGGCGACAAGTTCACGATTGAAAACGTGGAGATACAGGCGCACACCAACACGCCCAGTGTGGCCGTGGTGGAGGCCAATACCAGTACCCGCATCAAGGTTAACGGATTCATCAAGTCGCCACTGAGCCTGGGCTGCGCGAACATCGTGGCTGGCTCTGGCCTGGGCAAGGTGACGCAGGAGATGTCGGATGGAAACACCGGGAACACGGCCTGCGTCTGGACCTACGAGAGTCCACTTGGGTTCGGAACCGCTAGCAAGGTAGCCGGGATTTGTCAGGTCGGAGCAACTAGTTGTGCGCCAGTCACCTTCGTTCCCGCATTTCAGCACATACCTGTCTGTGTTGCGACCGATCAGAATGGACCAAATGCGGTGCAGTCGGCCCCGACCGCCTCCAGCGTGACGTTTTCGGGCACAACCGGCGATCATCTGGCTTACGTCTGCTTTGGCAATCCCAACTAGATACGAGTCGTACATGCTAACACCCCTAATCGAGAGTGTCAGCCATCATGCTGAATGAGCTATTGTAACCCCGTACTGAATACGGCTGCTCTTATTTTGGGCGCATTTTTTGAGGCAGGCATCCTGTTCGCTGTTGCCGGAGCCAATCGCAGCCCCTGCTCAATCGCTTGAGTACGGGCAACTCTTGCTCTCTGGAGGAAGAACTTATGGAGTCAATTTGAAAACCGTGCCGAGGTTGGATGTCCCTCCCTGAAGAGTCGTGCTGTAGAACGCATTGCTCGCACCCAGAACCAAGGCTGAATAGGGGTTATAACCATCTGCTCCTCCGGCGAAACTGTGGAGGACCGTCTTCGTGCCGCTCGGAGTGATCTTGAATACCACGCCGCCGTTCGCCGTTCCGCCCTACAGGGTAGTGCCGTAGAAATTTCCCTTGTACAGGATCAGGCTTGCATATGGATTGGTCCCGTCGGCGCTGTTCCGCCCAAAGTGGTGGATCACGCTTTCCCCGCCGCCGGTGATCGAAAAGACGACTCCACCGTTGTAAAGCCCCGCTCGCTCGCACGCCGCACGTAGACCACAGCTCGCCCGGCGCAAAAACACACTCCGATTCCCGCGATAAAAGAGTGAGCGCTAAATTGTCGGGCGATGGCGCGTCACACGTTTACTTGTTAGTTACGGGGCGCTCTGAGAGGCCCTCCTTCCCTCCTCCCGTCAAACCGGGCGGGGGGTATAAGGAGCCGAGGGAAAAATGCTACGCCCCGTTGCCTTCCGAGCGCGGGAGCAGAGCCGGGCGCAGGTGGGGCGGGGGGGACAAGGTGTCCACACCAGGGAGCGGCCCGACCCGGAAAGCAAACAGACCCCTGCATCGTTCGAACGTCCTGCCAAAGCCAAGTCTACTCGGTCGATGGGAGCACGCGGTTATCTAACGAGCCTGCTTTTTCTCCGCGCTTTGACCCTCCAGTACCGATAAACTCCGCAAAAGAAATGATGGATCATCCTTAATTGATTCCAGAACGATGCTGGTGTGCGTGTGCAGGACCGAGGGAATGCGGTGTACTTCCTCCAGAACCCACCGCGAAAGGCTCTGCATGTCTTTCGCATTGGCCCACAACAAATAGTCGTAATCTCCGGTGACAGCATAGCATCCCCGGACGTTTGCCATTTGCAGCATCGCTGTTTTGAACTTCGCGAGCATCTCTGGGACGTGCTTAGCCCGGACGCTCACAAAGGCGGTTATGTCAAGGTCCATGAACTTAGGGTTTAGCACAGCGACATACTTCTTGATGATTGCCTCGTCCTCCAGCCGCCGTAGCCTGCGCGAGCAGGGTGTCGGCGAGAGACCCACACGCTCAGCCATATCCAGGATCGGAATCCGGGCGTTGTCTTGTAAAGTCTGCAGGATACGAAGATCAATTTCGTCCAATTTCACCTATTGATGATTGAATAATATAGTGACATTCTGATGATCTTGTGCTACTCTCCGGTTATGGGAAACCCGGCGGGAGTACGGCGAGATTTTCAGAAGTTGGAGGAGCGGCGATTGCTAGGGGCGCGGTTGTTGCGTCAGGGAGTGCATCCTTCCGAAGTCGCTCGTCAGGTGGGAGTACACCGGCAATCGGTGAGTCGCTGGGCCGCGCAACTGAAGGAGGGCGGGATACGGGCTTTGAAAAAGGCTGGGCACGCCGGACGGCGCGCCCGCTTACGCCCCGAAGATCTGCGGCGCATTGAGGGTGGCTTGAAACGCGGACCGCAGGCGCTGGGGTACGAAACCAGTTTGTGGACTTCGTGGCGAGTCGCCCACCTGATCGAGCAGGAATGCGGAGTGAAGTATCACCCTTCGCAAGCGTGGCGCATCCTGCGGCAGCTGGGATGGAGTTGCCAGCGTCCAGTCGGACGGGCGCTGGAGCGCGATGAAGATAAGATCCGGCGGTGGAAGCAGCAGCGCTGGCCGGAGATTAAAAAAAAGCCCAAAAAGAAGGCCGCACCATCGTCTTCATCGACGAAAGCGGATTGAGCGAACGCCCGCACCGTTGCCGCACCTGGGCGCCGCGCGGACAAACGCCGGTGCTGCAATATCACTTCAACTGGAAGACGCTGTCGGCCATGGCGGGGGTGACGTGGTGGAACTTCTATTTCCGGCTGTTTCCTGGGACCATTCGCAGCCCGCAAATCATCGAGTTCCTCGGGCACTTGCTGCGCCACATCCCCGGCAAGCTGCTCATTGTCTGGGACGGATTGACTGGCCATCGCAGCCGCATGACCTGGGAGTTCATCCGCCAACAGCGCGGGCGGTTGTGGGTGGAGTTTCTTCCCGGATATGCGCCCGATCTGAATCCGGTCGAGTATCTCTGGTCGCATTGGAAGCAACACGAGCTACCGAACTTCTGCCCGCAGAACTTTGGCCAGTTAAGCCACTACGCCCGCAAGGCTTTGCGCCGGATGCGGAAGCGACCCACGTTGGTCATTGCCTTCTGGCGGCAGGCCGAACTGTTTCCGTTGTAACTATATTATGCAAAGTTCAATAGGGCTCCTCCTCTTGAACAATTAACAAAGCACAACAGCATAACCTAACAAAAACCGCCAACAACGAACACGCAGAATCAAACAGCACTAAATCCCCGCAATGCGTCCCGTATTAGCGGAAACCTCCAATAAGCTCCTGGCAACCTAACATCTTTGCAGCCATTCCCTAGCAACAGTCGCCTATATTTGCTGCCGGTGTAAATACCCAACTGCCCGGAGCGGCAGACGTTTGGCAAGGAGGATTCTTATGACGAGCACCAGGCAACATCAGAGTTCCATTTCTAAAATATACCGGCGCGCGGCACCTGCCGCCCTGGCGTTAGCGTTCCTGCTTGTGCTGGCGGTCGCTGCGACCCCATCGGCTCAAGCGCAGACTTACACTGAAACAGTACTTTACAGCTTCACCGGGCCTCCGGACGGGTGGTATCCCAACTTCTATGAAAGTATGGCCATGAGTTCGAAAAGCCTCTATGGGACCACCGTCGCGGGAGGCACTTCCACCAACTGCTCGGGCGGTTGCGGCACCGTCTTCGAAGTGAGCAGCAAAGGCAAAGAGACCGTGCTTTACAGCTTCCAGGGGACGCCAGACGGGTGGAGTCCCGATGCGGCTGTGGTGCGGAATGCTAAGGGCACCCTCTACGGCACAACCCAGTACGGCGGCAAATCCACCAACTGCGGGCTGGGCGGTTGCGGCACAATCTTCGAAGTGAGCAGCAAAGGCGAAGAGACCCTGCTCTACAGCTTCCAGCAGACGGACGGGCAGAATCCCTATGGAGCTGTGGTGCGGGACGCGAAGGGCAACCCCTACGGTACAACCATTGGCGGCGGAACCGCGGGATTCGGAACCGTATTCGAGCTGCGTAGCAACGGTATCATCAAAATACTTCACAGCTTTACTGGAAGTCCGGACGGCGATTTCCCTCTGGGGGGACTGATCCGAGATGCGAAGGGCAACCTCTACGGAACGACCGAACACGGAGGCACCTCCACCAACTGCGGGCAGCAGGGTTGCGGCACCGTTTTCGAAGTGAGCAGCAAAGGCATAGAGACCGTGCTCTACAGCTTCCAGGGGACGCCGGACGGGCAATACCCCGTTACACCTTTGCTGCGGGATGCGAAGGGCAACCTGTACGGCGCAGCCGTGCTCGGCGGCACGGATGGGGACGGAACAGTGTTCAAGGTGAGTAGGAAAGGCGTGGAAACAACACTTTACAACTTTACTGGAAGTCCGGACGGGACACAGCCGGGCTCAGCTTTGCTGCGGGACGCGAAGGGCAACCTCTATGGCACAACCGGCCACGGCGGTGATTCAAATTGCGAGGCCCCGTATGGCTGCGGAGTCGCGTTCGAACTGAGCAACAAGGGCACGGAAACCGTGCTTCACACCTTTACTGGGCCTCCGGACGCGGCATTCCCCTTGGGTCTGGTGCGGGACGCGAAGGGCAACCTCTATGGCGCTTCAGGACAGGGTGGGACCTCCACCGCGTGCGGGAATTATCCCGGAGGTTGCGGCACCGTGTTCAAGCTCACAAAAAAGTAGGTGGGATAGCAAGAGGCAACGTATAGTGCGTGGTAGTCGTGCTTTGGCGTAAATATGGGCGGGATTCGAGTTTTTGGAGATGCTGTGGGCCTAGGCGAATCCCGCTCTAGCGGTACTTTCGGGGAGTGTACCCCGGAGTCTGCCACCTCGCCCGGCCCGATCTGCGACGCGTTTGGGAACTTGTATGGCACAAGTCTTGCGGGCGGCACTAACAGCGACGGCACCGCCTTTGAGGTCACGCCCTAACCGGGGTTTAAGTCTTCCCGGGCCAGGCCCCTGGGCGGGCCCGGAGACCGCCCACGAAACGGACACAGGACTTTTGGGTGACTAGCTCGTAAAACTCTGGCGACCGTGCCACCAGCGCTAAATCGACGCGTTGCGTCCCGTATTAGGGGAAACCTCCAAAAAGCTTCCTGGCAACACACCATCTTCGCAGCCATTCACTAACAACAGTCGGCTACACTTCCTTCCCATAGATGCAAATACCCAACTGCCGGGACAGCGGCAGACAGTTGACAAGGAGGATTTGTTTTGACGACCATCACGCAACATCGCAGTTGCATTTCTAAAATACACCGGTGGGCGGCCACTGCCGCGCTGCCGTTACTGTTCGTGCTTATGCTCGGGGTCGCTGCGACCCCAGCGGCGCAGGCGCAAACTTTCAGTGACCTTTACAACTTCACCGGTGGTCCGGACGGGGGAACCCTCCTCGGCGGATTGCTCCAGGACAAGACAGGCAAGCTCTATGGCGCTACCTACCTCGGTGGCAGAGGCTTCGGAGTGGTGTTCAAGGTGGACACGAGCGGCACCGAGACTGTGCTGTATACCTTCACTGGCGGGACCGACGGGGCATATCCCTACGCCGGAGTGATCCGGGATACAGCCGGGAACCTCTATGGCATTACCGTCGCCGGCGGCTCTTCCCGCAATGGCGTTGTGTTCAAAGTGGATACGAGTGGCAAGGAGACCGTGCTATATAGCTTCAAGGGGGGGACAACCGATGGGTGTGGTCCCGGCGCACCCTTGCTCCGGGACAAGGCTGGTACCCTCTACGGCACTACCGGGGAATGCGGCGCTTCCAATTACGGAACGGTCTTTAAGCTGACCAAGAGTGGCAAAGAGACCGTGCTGCACAGCTTCGCCGGGGGATCGTCGGACGGACAGTATCCGTACTACGGGGCTTTGATCATGGACGAAGAGGGCAACCTCTATGGTATCACCGATACGGGCGGGGCTTACAGCCTGGGAACGCTGTTTGAGTTGAGCAAGAGTGGCAAAGAGACCCTGCTGCACAGCTTCGGGGGGACGGGGGACGGGGGTTTGCCTCTCGGGGGGCCGGTTGCAGACAAGGATGGCAACCTCTATGGGACCACCAAAATAGAGGGTTCCTCCAGCGCAGGAATTGTGTGGAAGGTGAGCAAAAAGGGTGTCGAGACCGTACTGCACAACTTCGCTGGCGGCTCGTCGGACGGGGCAAGTCCCTTCGCCGGTGTGATTCTGGACGCAAAGGGGAACCTCTATGGCCAAACCTCGGGCGGCGGTACTTCCGGGTACGGAACGGTGTATGAACTGAATAGGAAGGGGAAGCTGACCCTGCTCCACAGCTTCGATGGCTCGGACGGGCAGGCGCCATGGGCAGGCTTGCTGGTCCGGGACCATAAAGGCAACCTGTACGGCACCACCGAGTTCGGGGGCAGTGGCCACAACGGAACGGTGTGGCAGATCACAAAGTAGTCAGCCTAGCAAGAGCGCAGCAGGGTAGTGCCTAACCTTTGGTGGTTGATGAACATCCGAAGGCGGTAAGGTACGAAGCGCAGTTCTGCATTGTCAGGCCGCTTCGGGCCCGCTGCCCCGGTCGCCCGCCCCTTCCGGGTCGTGCATTTTCCTTAGCAATCTGTCGGTTCTTTAGCTGGGGTCGGGTCGGACTGTATGTTGGTTGTGGTTTTGTCTGCGCGGGCGAAGTACACTACCAGACCAAACCCAACGAAGAAAACCACGAGCACTGCCAGAACGTAGGCCGCTTCTAGCTGGCTTCGCTGCTCCGGCCCCGTTTCCGCACTTAGAGCTAGAGCAGAAATCACACCTTTCTGAAACGTTGGGTCGGGCGTCGGGTCGGGCGATGATCCCGGAACCATCGGTCCCATTTTCTGCCTCCTCCGCCTTGCATCTCGCTGTTCGCGGTGTTCTCGTTCCCATTGCTGCTTATCTTCCGGGTTCTTATAGGACATAGATATTCACCGTTTCCTTTCCGGGTCGTGCATTTTCTTAGTCAGCTTTTTAACGATTGTTGCGAGCATATCCGGTTCTCTGTGATGCGGTCATGTACGACCCGTCCGCGTTTGGCCTCCCTCCTGTTCTGATTCCCATTGCTGAAGCACTTTCAAAACTAGGGCCAGCTTCGACACCCGTACAGGTTCTTTCCTACAGATTTTCTCTAGGGTGTGCTGATTGATCCCGCGGCGAATGAACTCTCGCTTGGGAACCTTCGCGATACGCTGCAACTGCTCGTCTGTCGCAGCAATCGCTCCACGACGTTTGTACTGAATTGCCTTGAATTCGAGCAGACTGATATCTTCGCTTTGCTCCCAATGGCGGTCGGATTCTTTACCGATAGGGATGTGCTCGCCCGCTATGATGTGTGCTCGCCGGAGCAGTCCATTTGTGTCGAACTCGCACAGCTTACCGTCTGGTCCCAGGCTCTTGGCTTCAGGATGGTTCTGATAGGACTCCACAAGCTGATAAAAATTGACCGGAGAAACCGAGATGCCATCGTCGGTATAGTCGAACTTCAGCCGGTACGTAGGAGAATCGCAATCATGAATGTTGATGCACTTCGAGTTAATCCAATTTTTCCGTTCGGATGCGAATCGAGTTATCAGCGTGAAGTTTGGGTTGGCAGGATTCACACCGGGGGGATATCCAAACGGCGCTATTTTCGGCATCATCATGAAATTGTGCGGGCGGGTGAGGTCGCATTTTCCAAGGTTTTGCAAAACGTGATGTGGGGTGCTGAGAGTTAACTTCATCATGACCGGGAGACCGAACCACGATGGCTTCTTGCGCTTCAATTTCAGAGTGCCACGCATGATGTAATCCCAGGTCTCGAATATCCACTGGGGTACATCGTGATCGTGCCCCCATCCTCCGGGCGAATCCTTGGGCGGATGAAAGTACCCTAAGCCATGCGCCTTGGGTTCGATGATTTCCATCTTGGCCTGTTTCTTCTCATAAATCGCATACCTTTTGGCTGCAATGCTGTATCCGTACAACTGGCGGCGCTCTTTCTTCTCATTCCAGTTCAGTTTATGAACCTTAAGGATGGACCCCAGAACAATCTTTTGGCTGTAGGGATTGAGGCTCTCAAAGCGCTTGACGATTGCATTCACTTCATTCCATGAGAGCACTCGCTCGCCATTGATCCCTGGAATGTTGAGCGCCCCACCATGCTTAGAAGCTACGATTGCGAGGGAATCGGTATCACAGAATAAGTATGTGCCTCCCGCCTTTCTTACTGCGGTTTCGAGCATGGCCAAAAGCAATCTGCCACCAGACGTTATCAAAGACGCTATGGGAGGCGCATACCAATCCCCAGCTTCTTCGATTACGTCCGACGTTGTTTCAAACGGTTCATCGCCCGAGAATACCTTTATTCTTGTTGCGTTGCCGTCTGTTGGATTGAGTTCGACAAACAGACCATAGGAGCCGCTGTTCGCAAGAATCTTGAGCCAGTAGTGAAGCGGCTTATTGGATTCGTTCGCGGCACGTTGCTCAATTACATGTTTGAACAGGCTATCTATATTGCCGTCCACTTTGACCATGCCCCGCAGATTGGTGATCCCTAGACCGGCTTGTTTGCTGTGCCGCACTACACGATAGGCTTTTTCGATATGCGGCACCTTTCCATCAGACAGAATGATTGCTGAAATTATGTCCGGCCCAGCAAACCAGATTGGCTGTGCAGATGTGAGATGGTTGATCCCGATGTTCTGGGTCACACCATTGTAAACAGTCCGAACGGGCAATATATCCTCGTGTGGTTTTACGAGCGCAAAGAACTTGAACTTCGGCCACAGCTTGCGGTCAAAGCATTGTTCGGATGTGATCCGCTTCAGAAGTTCGCGCACTTCGTCTGTCGCATCCTCGAAAGATATGCTTTCAGCGGTTAGGACCTGCCAATTGCCGAGCAATTCGTTCACGGTAGGGTATTGCGACATGAAGTCAACCGGAACCACCGGCACTTCAGATTTGCGTATGCGGCACTCGGCCCGTCCGCCGTAATAGGCGGACATCGCAATCCCGAAGGCCCGGTCCCTATGTTTGAACTTCTTATTTGGGTAAACGACCTGCAATTCTTCGAGGTAGGCTTTGGCCAGGGATGCAGGTGAAAACAGTTGATCGGGCCGCTTGTCAACTGGGTGTAGATCGTATTCGGATTTTGCGACATCGTTCAAGATTTCCATCGTGGATTTCACGTCACCACGGCAATATTTGATTTCCTCTTTCGTGACAGCACCTGTAGGGTCGTGATGTATTTTCTGATGCTTGACCTTGAACTCTTTGCCAGCCGATTTCAGCGAATATGACACATTGCGAAGCGCCCAAAGCAGCGTGCGCACATCCAAGAAACGGCCATATGGCCACCAGAACGTAACCTCACCATCGCGCGATTTGCGCACCTGTGTCGAATGGATGAGAGCCGTCTTGCTGTTAAGCGCTTTGTAGACTACACGGGGGTAATATGTGTTCTCTTCAAGCTGGCCAGTTTTGGGGGAGGATGCCCGTTAATTCGTAGAAAGTAGCGACTCTCGACCCCGGTCATAATGGCCGAGGGTAGTTTTTCTGCCAAGAAAAAGGAGAGAGTCGCTATGAAGAGACGATACCAGATCGACCAGCAACGAGCGGTGCAAGAATTCCGACAGTTGGCCCGCGAAGAAAATCCCAACCTGCAGATGATGTTTCCGATGACCGAGGTCGTCGGTCTGCTGCACGAAGGGGTGGGCCACCTCATGCGCGAAGCCGGGTTGGCGTTGATGAGCCTGGTGATGGAGGAAGAAGTGCGGCACCTGGCCGGGGAGCGGCATGAGCAGCATCCGGCGCGGCGCGCCCACCGCTGGGGAAAAGAAGCCGGTTACTGCGTGGTGGACGGGCAGAAGGTGCCGATCCAGAGAACGCGTCTGCGCAACCCGGAAAATCGTGAGCAACGGCTGGGAAGTTACGAGTTGTTCCAGCGCAGCGGACCGCTGGAGCACGCGGTGTGGGACAAGATGATGCGCGGGCTGTCGACGCGCAACTACGGGGCGGTGGTAAAAGATTTTCGCGAAGCCTACGGGGTGGAGAAGTCGGCGGTGAGCGACAACTTCATCGCCTCCAGCCGGGAGAAGCTGCAGGAGTTGATGGAGCGTCCGCTGGGCGAGTTACGGTTGTGTGCGGTGCTGATCGACGGCACGCCGTTCCGCGACCGGCAAATGATCGTGGCCCTGGGCATCAATAGCGACGGGCGCAAAACGGTGTTGGGCCTGCGCGAAGGAGCGACCGAGAATGCCGCCGTGGTGAGTGAGTTACTCGGCGATCTGGCGGCGCGCGGGCTGGACTTCAGCGTGCCGCGTCTGTATGTGCTCGACGGAGGCAAGGCGCTGGCGGCGGCGGTGCGGCGTCATGCCGGCGAGGCGGCGTTCATCCAGCGTTGCCAGGTGCACAAGCGGCGTAATGTGGTGGACCACTTACCCGAAGAACACAAGCCAGCGGTCAAGAAGAAGCTGCAGAACGCCTACGCCATGAGCGAATACACCGACGCCAGGCGCGCTCTGGAGCGGCTGCATCGCGAACTGATGGAGCTGAATCCGAGCGCCGCCCGCAGCCTGGAGGAAGGCATGGACGAGACGCTCACCGTGCACCGTTTGCGCGTGCCCGCGCAGTTGCGCCGCACCCTGGCGAGCACCAACGTGATCGAGTCAGCTTTCTCCATCGTGGAAACGGTTTGCCGCAACGTGAAACGCTGGCGGGCGGGAGACCACATCGAGCGTTGGGTCGGCTCGGGCCTGCTGGTGGCCGAGCGCCAGTTCCGCAAAGTGCAGGGATATCGGGAGATTCCCCAGCTATTGACTGCGCTAGCCAACGCGGTTTCTAAGAAGACGGTTGCCGAGCAAGGAAAGGTTGCGTAACCTATGACGGTCGAGAGTCGCTAACTTTCAACGGAGTTCCGGGCAATCTCGTTTTGGGGTTGCGCCATTGCGCAAGAATGAGCGACCATCCGCCATCCTCTGCTACTCCCCAATCTTCAGCGATACGGGCCAAGTCGAAAGGCAGGTTGAAGCCCACGATCATAGCTTTATCGAGTATCGCCTTGAAGAACACCTTCTCTGCAAACTCAGAGCGCGGACGCAACATGAGATTGATCTTCGGCGTGAAGGATTTCACTTCAATGTCGGCGTATTCATCCCTAACGTATGCTTCCAGCACCTTGCGCTGTTTCTCAGATAGATCATCACGGTAGAAGAGACCTTCTTCTTCGCAGAGGTAGCGCCCGTCCACCAGCTTGCATTTCCTGTATGTGCCAAAGGTGAGCTTCTGAGAAGCATCGGTCAAAGTTTCACAGTCGTAACAGAGTATGTAATCCGGCCACGGCGCTTCTTTCGCGATTCCGTTCTTTCCGTTTTTCTTTGGTTCCCTATCGAGAACCACCGTGTGCGCCCGAAGAAAAATATCGTGAGTTTCAGTCATGTCGCCCTACCTTTCCGTTTGCAAGGCTTCCGATCTTTGCGGTGGTGCTCCAACATCGCCAAAACCGCGAGTATGACTTGCCTTGCCCGTCTATGTCGCTCTTGTTCATCACTCGTGTAATACAATACTTCGCTCTCGCCCAGCCGGAGCCGAAGGTGGAATTCGTCGTGATGCTTTAGGCAGAATGAAGCAGTGATCCAAACAACATGGTTCTCCCCACCTATGTGGTGTCGTTGCACTTGGTCGGTACTTCCGCAGACAACGCAGTGCGATTTGCGTGAGCGCGGTCTGAAGTTGCGACGGCGGTTTGGACGAATCGTGCTCACCCGGCACCGCCGTTGAACGCACGGTAGATTGCGAAATCCGAAAGTTGCGACTCGATACCCATCAATGTGCGCGAGGCAGTCACCAGTTCAACCCCCGCGATGCGCTTTCCATGCCATTTAGCCAGCGCTGATTTATTGCCTCGATAGAACCTACCGATATCCCGCAGGAAGGCACTAACTTTCGCCCGCTGCTTGGAATTTGTGGTTGGTACTGGAACCGGATTTCCGCGTTCGTCGGGAACGTACATGGTCTCGCGGAACCTGTCCGACTTGCTTACGCGCCAGCTACCATCAACCTTATTAAGTGCCGATCCAAGGTACTTCTTGACCACAGATGGCTTGACGCCAAACGAACGGGCGGTGGAGTAGAGTTTTAGTTTAGGGTCGCGGACCATTGCAGCCTTGACGTGCAGGGCTTTAGTCCGAGCCTCAGATGAGCGCCGTGGTAGGCGGGAGAGTGGCACAGGCAGAGTGCGGGAGCGGCCTCGCGCCCGACTTTCACTTCGTGAAATTGCCTTGTGTCTTCTCGCCACCGTCGCAGCACCCCTTCCGTCCGCTTTCTGGGCTGATGACTCCGCCCTCTACTCAGTTAGATCACGACAAGGAGAAACCATACACAAAGCTGCCTTTCGGCCTGTGGCAACGATCGTGCCCAAGTGTAGGGAGGGAAAGCAGTTAGCGAGCGGCGGAGCGGGAGAGGATTTCTGTTAACTCAATTTAACTCGTAATCTTCGGAACGCCCCTCGGCACCAACTTCATAGCGTCTTTGCGCTGTTTGCTCAGCCACGCGGCGAAGGATTTGGGATTCTTCCGGTGCCATTCCGTGTAAGAAGTGTATGTTCCGCCGGGGGTCTTGGGCTTTCTTTCGTCAAGATGCTTTGCGACAAGTTCTGCTCCTAAACGATCTGAAAGAGACAGCAAGTATGCTGCGCGACTCAGCATTTCCTGCAATTTCTTCGACCTCTTTTCGGAAAAGGCTGCCGGGCCGGGCTGCTTGATCCAGCGAGAAAGAATTGAGGCACGCTCATGGAGGTCAGCATTCTGAAACTTCCGCAAACCAACGCTAGCCCATTTCATGGAATCTGACTCCGCCCGGATGTGCCAATGAATATAGCCAGGACGAAGAAGGTCCAAAAAACTGGCAAACCTGAACAGGCAGTATTTTGGATAGTGAGAGTCATTCGTACGCTCGAAATCAGTGAATCCGTCCGGCGTCGCTATCGAATCCTCGTAGAAGATAAGGTGGGTTATCGGCGCAAACTCTTTGAGAAAGAGATCATAGGATTTGCGGTTCAGAGAGCTGCCCAACACATTTGCCAAGTCTATTAGTCTTTCATGGTCGTATGGGTTGTGCTTGGCACTTTCAATCATCCCCGTTAGATCAGGTTGCCCGACCAACGCTAGGTTCTCACCCTCTCTTGAAACAAAAAGCCAGCGCTGGAAGAGGTCCTCGTAAGCTCGATTGCCTCCCTCAGAGTCGCAGTGGAATAGGCTGAGAAATAGACGCATTCTGCGGTACGTTTAACGCCAAATTTCCGACTTCTGCATGTTAAACCAGCCTTGTGTGAAACCCGGTCGTATCTCGCCCACCTTTGGCCCAAAATCGGTTGATATACACTCCAGCGCTTTCGTGCCATTGCGCCATACAGGTCTAACTTATAGAATCTACATAGTTTAAGCGGGCTGTCCGCCTGTTAGAGCAGACGAAACAGCCCTGACCACCATTAAGAGGGATTAGCTCCAATGGCAGCTTCGCACACCCTACCGCACTCGCACGCCATCCGCAAATCTGGCGTTCTCGTTTTGAATGGTTTCGGCATTCGCGTCGAGGTGAACGCCGGTCATTTGCTCTTGCATGATGGGATAGCCGATGAGCGTCGGACCATCCGCCTGCCCCGCGTAAATCATGGCCTAAAGAGGCTGGTGATGATCGGGAGCGACGGCTTCATCACCCTTGAAGCGCTACGCTGGCTTGCGGATCAAGGCGCAGCGTTCGTGATGCTTGACCGCAGAGGCAAAGTCCTCGCTGTCACTGGCCCGGTCTCTCCATCCGATGCCAAGCTCCGCAGATCGCAGTCGCTCGCACTCGGCAATGGGACTGCGTTGAGAATTTCCAAAGAACTCATTTCGCAGAAGCTTGCCGGGCAGGAGCTACTGGCGCGGGATATGCTGAACGACTCTACCACAGCAGACGCGATTTCTCGATTCAGAGCCGAGTTACCGAGCACGGACTGTATAGAATCTGTGCGGCTAATCGAATCGCAAGCTGCTCGCTGCTACTGGCAATCCTGGAGTAACGTGCCGATTCGCTGGCCGCGAAAGGAAGGAGATCGCGTACCCGAACATTGGAAGCGCTTCGGCTCTCGCATCTCGCCGTTGACCCACAGCCCACGTCTGGCCTCCAGTCCGCCGAATGCCCTGCTCAATCTTCTATATGCACTTTTGGAAAGCGAATCGCGCCTTTCTGCCGCTGCAATGGGCCTTGATCCAGGTATCGGCTACCTTCACGTAGACACGCCTAATAGGGATTCCCTTGCTTGCGACATCATGGAACCGATACGCCCAAAATGTGACGCCTTCGTACTTCATTGGCTTCAGAGCGAGCCTCTTCGCAAGTCGGACTTCTGGGAAGATCGCAATGGGAACTGCCGTATCGGGTCATCGTTGGCAATCAAGCTTTGCGAGACTTCGGACACATGGCGCAGACTGGTGGCTCCGGTAGCAGAAGATGTCGCGCAACGGACTTGGTCTTCCGTGTCAAAACCAACCGCCACATCCGAGCTTGCGCGGCACACGATTGCAACTCGCCTTACTCAAAGTCGGAGACGTTCAGTAAAGGGAAGTGAAGTTCCACCGGTCAAGCCTCCGAAACCTGATAGGGTTTGCGATGGTTGTGGCACCACGACTCGGGGAGGTCGTCATTGTCCAAAGTGTGGGCGGGAAATATCTGGAGAAAAGTTAACTGAACTTGCGAAAGTTGGCCGGGTTGTGGCACAGGGTCCGCAAGCGCACAAGCGGCGGTCAGAAACTCAACGGCAGCACGAGGCCGCGAAACGAGCGTGGCGTTCGTCCCCGAAACCAGATTGGCCCGACGAACAAACCTTTGTCAAGCAGATTCAACCTCGACTCGCGGCGGTTACGATCTCCGCTCTAGCCTCCGCGCTCGGCGTTTCGGAACCCTACGCTGCCGATATCCGCGCGGGCCGACGCCGCCCGCATCCAAGGCATTGGCAGATCGTCGCGCAGTTGGCTGGTGTTTCAGCGGGCTGAGCCAGATGTTCGCAGAGCCTCTTGGCGGAGAGGGTGGGATTCGGTTACCGCCATTTCCAGCAAGTCACGACGCCGCTTACAGATAGCGATAATACACAGTGTTTTCATGCGGGTTGCAAGACCTTTTCTATCGTTTCCAATGTTTCAGGCGGTCAGGCTGGTTTCACCGAAAACCCCGAAAAACAGTGTCAGTAGTGTCACCTCGTTGACCCCCCGCCGAGGCAGGCGGGAGTATCCTTGAGGCCGCTAGTGGGGGGATCATGAACCGAACTTCGAGGAAGCCATCCAAACTTTCAGAATCACTGCAATGGCATCTGAACGCCTACACGCTGGCTGCGAGTGCGGCGGGAGTGGGGATGTTGGCGTTGGCGCAGCCAGCAGAAGCGAAGATCGTTTACACCAAAGCGGATGTCGTCATAGACCTGAATTCTTACCTTCTCGATCTCGATCACGACGGCGTCAACGACTTTGATCTGGCGTTCTCGTTTGTTTGTAGCGGTTGCACTTCAAACTTCGGAGTATCGCCGCTCGGAGCGAACGCAGCTTGCGGCGTGGTGTTTGAGATCACACCCTAACCGCCATCGGGCCGGATGAATTTCGCGTCCTGGTGACTTATAGGCTCGCCTCTCAACTTCCAAGGCATCTGTGGTCACCCGAAAAGTGTCAACTGTCGCGCCACAGTCCAACTTGGCGCGATTTATTTTGGGTGAAACCCGAGGTACACTATGGGCGGCAAATGGTTGATAACTTCAAGTGTCCACAATGCGGATCGGGACGGACGAAGCCGCTGTCCGTCGCCACGTCCACCGGGACTCGTCGCCGGAAAACAGTGGGTATTTCGAGGCGTTCGATATGGGGATCGTCGAGCACGTACAAGTCTGACTTCGTTTCGAGCCTTCCTTCGCGGCCTTCAAACGGTGTCGCGTATACCTTAATCTTCCTTGGCATCTGTGGTATCGCGTTCGCGGCCTGGATCAGCTCCGTGGACCGGACGGCTGGGGGCTTCGCTCTTGTCATTGGAATCGTCAGTTTCTTCGTATTGATGGGTGGTATCGGCGTGAGGAAGTCTTCAGATCAGCTCGCGAGTGCTCAAGCGAATTGGGACAGACGTTGGGTGTGTGCTCGTTGTGGTAATCAGTGGCAGCAATAAGGGAATAAGAACATGATGTCGGAAGGAGAGTCGTCAAACCGGACCAGAGCAAAGACATATTACGACATTCTTGGTGTCCCCACTGGAGCAGGTATTAATCACATAAGGGATTCCTATCGACTGCTCACTAGGAAGACTCTGATCACTGATTTCGCTTACCAAACACTAACCGATCTAGAGAAACGCCGGGAATATGATGGTTGGCTGGCCAAGTCCCTGCCACAACCGCAAGAAGAGTCACAAGCTGAACAGGATTGGGGTGTTCGCGGTCGGGAAAAATGCTCGTGTGGCAAGATTTTGAATCTGGATGACGACTGGTATTGCCCGGAGTGTTGTCGAAAGCTTGATTATTATGTTGTTTTCGACATGTTTGGAGGATACATCATTCATGACGATCAGATGCCTGTTGTAACCGACCCTGACGGCAACCCGTATGTGCAAGCACCGTTTGGCTCTCTCTATGGCCCCTTTACGAAGGAGGAAGCTGAGGAAGTTCTCGAAGAAAAGAACAAACTGAGGGGGAAGAGATAGATCAACCTTCTACCAGAAATGGGTGTCATCCAGAAGTGGAAAAGAAGTGGGACAGCGCGCCGAACGAGATCAAATGAGAACCGCAACCGCGATACGCAAAGAATATCGGAGAGTCTGTGAAGCGTTGAAGACCCTGGAAAAGAGGGACGGGGAACCGCTTCCTGAAGACAAAGAGCTTTATTTTCGGCTTTACACGATCCAGTACACGCTGGAGTGGGTCCATTCAGGCTTGATAAAAACGACAAGCCGCAAACCTGAGGAACGTCGGATCGAGCTGATGGGTCACAAGCATTATGTTTACGGTCCGGTTCATCGCACGCTCTACCCTTGATCCGAGTCAGGTGTGTCTTCATGGTCTTGCCGCTCTCTTCCTCGCGGCCTGGAGCCACAGAGGTATCTGACCGCGATCATCTGAACTCGCCGCTGTTCGCCGCGTTCCCCCCCCGCCGACGCCCCCCTCTCCACACTGTTTTCCCCAACCGAGGCCCTCATGGACGGGGGGTGTAGCAAAATCCCCTCGGCTCCTTATACCCCGTCAAACCGGGCGGGGGATAGAGAGAGGAAGCAGGTTAGTTCCCCATCTCCATATCCCTTGAGTCGGCCCGCCCAGTGCCCCGGACTCATGCGGTAATTGCGCTAGTGGTCGTGACAGAGAGCTTTAACCGGACGTTAATCGCGCGCAGCAGAATTCCGATGACGATCAACTGCAAAACCAAGCCCGCTGCGACACTACGTGAGAGTCCAGGTCCATATTCCTGCGAACTAAAGATACTTTGCGGTGTGAAGATGTTGAGAACTTGTTGTGACTGCGCGTAAGAACTGAACGCAAACACTCCTGCCACGATGACGGAAGCTGCATAATACAGGCAAAGATAGAGAAACCCTTTTATGACTGGAGAGCGCAGGCGGGTAAGTCTGCACCATTGAACAAAAAGAACATCCCTCACGACGAACACGCACACCACAAGTGATTGAATGGCGACCGTTCCCAAAAACGTAGCATCGATCGGAAGTTCTCTGCGCCAAACGAATAGGCCCAAGGAAAGCACGGCATATGCAGTCAATGCAGAAAGCACAAGCCAGGGCCACGGAAGGCCACCTTCGGAAAACAAGTTTGTTTGCCTTTCCAATCGTCCGCGCCACCATGCCTTGAGCTGTTCGAAGGGTGTAAGAGTGGCCAGTCCTACGGCAAACAAGATCACCGCGTTTATGGACAGCATTGTCGTGGCAAAGTTGTGAGCATCGAAGATTCGTATTGGTGAGTCAGCCCCCTTTCGAAATAAAAACATTCTTTCCGGGTTGGGGTAAAACGCAATGCACAGGATGAAATTGAGAAAGGTAGCGCACCCGACCGCCTGCCAGCGGGTGAGCGGACGTACCTCATCGTAATCGCGCTTGATGTTATCCACGATCATTACAACTAGCCAACTCCCGAATGCTACGTATAACAAGATGCTCATTGCTGGCCACGATACTTCAACACCAAACAATCTTGCTTCAGCGGGTGGTTCGGACCGATAACCGAATAGCGAAAACAGGCTGGTTATAGGGCTGAATGCACCTAGACCCGGGAAGTTGGAATCACGGAAGCCGTATGAGAACGCAATCAGAACATATAAACCGAGGGCTCCGATTATTCCTATCCCGCGGCTGCGGCTTTCCAGTAGGCTCGATAGCCAAAGTCCGGCCAAGCCAATAAACAAGGCGCTAGTGGCGATCAGCGCATAGGCCCAGAGAATATTGAGTATCGAAACTCTAGCGGCCAGACCAGCGATAACCGCAATTGGCAAGCAGCACAACGCAATGAAGTATGCGAGGATGGGTTCTCCGAAAACTTTCCCAACCATCAGCGCGAACGGCGTCAACCTGGTTGTGCGTTGGAAGTCCCAGGTCTTGCGCTCACGCTCCCCCGAGATGGACTGTGCGCAAGAGAGTAAGGACCAAAACGTCAGAACTCCGGCTTGAATGAACATCAAGACGTGATAAAAGAGTTGCCAGAAGTCAATTAGGATACGCTGCTCCATTTCAGACAGTCGCTGATTCCAATGCCCATCGAACTGAGCAGCCTCACGACGTGTTGTTTCCAAGCTATTTTGTTCAGAATTCCAACAAGCAAGACCAACGAGTACAGAGATAACAATTACGATCGTGAGTATTGTCAGGGCTCGTCTTCGACGAAGTTCTGATCTTAGATGCCGAACAAATTCAGGATTCCGCCAGAGGTTCACGATTTCACATCACCTCGTGGTGTGAGATTTTCAGATAGATGTCCTCTACTGACTGTTTTCGTTCCTTGAAAGATACTACCGGGACACCGACCGTCACCAGATCAGACAAGACCTTCGAAAGTTCTTCGTTGTTGCCCGTGAATTCGAAAGTTCCTTCATTACCGTCAACCTGGGGATTTAAGACATTAATGTGCTTTTGCAGTAGTGAATGTACGACATTGGCAAATTCGCCGATCCAATCAAAATGGATGTAACGTCCAGAACCTGTCGCAGCGATTTCCTCAATGCGACCACTGCGCACAAGTTTTCCTTTTTCCATGATTCCGATGGATGTACAGAAACCCTCCAACTCCGTAAGGATGTGTGAGGACACTAAAATCGTGGTGCCTTGCCCGCTGAGCAAACGCAGCAGGTTGCGCAAATCAAATCGAGCCTTGGGATCGAGGCCGGACGCTGGCTCATCAAGCAGCAATGCATCGGGTCGGTGTATGATGGCGCGGGCGATGCCCAGCCGTTGTTTCATGCCTCTTGATAGTCCTCGGATCAGAGCGTCACGTTTCACCTCAAGCCCTGTCTGAGAAATGACCTCCGTTATGCGATGGGCAATGTCAGCCTCTGCCATCTTGTACGCGTGCGCAAAGTAGTCCAGGTATTCCCAGACCTTTAAATCCTCGTACACAGAAAAGAAATCCGACAAATATCCAATATATTGCTGGGCTCGTTCCGGCTCTTTGACCACATCGATTCCGGAAACACGGACGGTTCCGGTTGTTGGCGTTAGGAGTCCGCAAGCCATGCGGATTGTAGTCGTCTTCCCAGCACCGTTCGGACCTATCAAGCCATAGATTTCGGCTTTGGGAATCTCAAGAGTGAGGTCGCAGACAGCCGTCAGGTTGTCGAACTCTTTGCGCAAATTGGTAAGCTGAATCAAGCCTGCGGGATGCCCTCCTTCGATCCCGAGCAATCATAAGCAATTCCGCTTTATCAATACCAGACATTTTCAGAACAGGGATGAAATTGCCATGCTGGGCGGGCCGACCCAAGAAGATATGGAGATGGGGAACTAACTCGCTTCCTCTCTCTAACCCCGTCAAACCGGGCGGGGGATAGGAGGGAAGGAGGGCTTCCCAGAGCGCCTCCATCACTGACAAGTAAACATGAAGGGATGCTCTGAACCGCGCCCGACTGGGGCACCCCCAGTTCAAATGGGGCCAACGAAAAGCCAAGGCGGCCCACCCGCCAAAACCACCACAGATAGATTCACGATTATGGTATCGCGAGGGGTTTGTAAATAAGACCGATGACCATGCCGACGATCGTCCACTGGACGAAGTAAACCACAGCCTGTCCCAGAGCGAGTTTCAGCCCGATGTTCAGGTTCACGTAGTTGTGGAGCACAAATGCGCAAACCACGAAAGTGCCAATGAGAACGCCCAAGCGCGCACCTTCCGTAGTGCCCGATCCGCCCTGATGTAGCATTGCGAAAATTGTCGCGACAACCAGGATCGCTATCAAAATTGCGACCATTCCAACTGGCATCACGGTCATCATTTTTTCCTTAGGGCGGAATACCTCCGGGTACTTGCGGGATTCATTGATCAAAGCCGGCACCAGCCAAACCACTAAGAAACCAAAGGCAAAATACGCGACCGTGCCACCAAGCGCCGCCAGCCCGAGACGGGAATAGTTCATTTGCAATCCTTTATAAACTGCGGATGAAAATCGCAGCCGGTTCGACGGGACTGGTTCGCCCAAGCAATCATGATTCTGGCAGGGCGAGATATGGAGACTCTCATTGCCTTAGGGCTTTGCGGGCAGCGGCTGCCAGAGCTCAATCTTATTCCCATCCGAGTCATAGATCCACGCAAAGCGGCCGTAAGATTCATCCATTCGTTTGGCGTCAATCTTGACTCCCTCTTGTTTTAAGCGGTCCAGCAAAGCATCCATGTCGTCCACGATGTAGTTGATCATGAACGGCGCGGGGCTGGGATCGAAATACTTACTGGAGGCGGGAAAAACAGTCCAAACGGTAACCTGTTCCTTTTGCGGGTCGTCGTGTTCGCGCCACGGAAGCATCACGCCCTGGCCTTGGTCAGCGAGTCCAAGATGCTTCGCATACCATTCGCGCATCTGATCACGATTCGCGGATTTGAAGAAGACACCGCCGATTCCAAGGATGCGCCCGCGCTGCTCCACTTTGACCGGCGGGTTCGACTTTTCAGCTTGCGGAGATTTCACTTCCTGTCCTCCTATTGAGCCGGCCGAGATCAGCAGCAGCGAGCCCAGCGCAATTGTGCTCCACCGTATTGCTTGCATCGGCGGATTATACATAAGTTTCCATTCGAATGGGGAATCGGTTCGCCTCAAGATTCGCCGGGATTCACCCTTTCCAGATCGCTCATGAGCTCTCGAACTGGCTTGGTATCGCCCGTAGAGGAATCCGCATCTTCTTCACCGTCAATGCCTCCCCAACGGCTCGGAACTATACCATGGGAGAGGCTTAGAAACGCGTTTGACACCGGTGGTTGAACGTAACATCTCTATCGCACTGCATTGACCCTGCGACCGGGGTTTTGAGTGAAATTCTGATAGCGTAAATTGACGGCTCCGTCGTCCGCCCCGCGTGTTGGCCCATCACAGAAAACCCTTGCCCGTCGGGGTTACAATGCGTGCCGCACGGTAGGG
The DNA here is from genome assembly GCA_963715675.1 of uncultured Acidobacteriota bacterium. GTDB lineage: Bacteria > Acidobacteriota > Terriglobia > Terriglobales > Acidobacteriaceae > DASVWZ01. The sequence continues at coordinate 2,400,255 of OY970265.1, read as the reverse complement.
TGTATGAAACCGTCTCCGCAGCAGAGAAGGAGCTTTGCCATGTCGACGCATTTGAGGGACACAATGCTGTTAAGGCTTGGAATTTTCTTTGTGGTGGGCTGGACCATTCTGTCCGCCTCGCAAGATTGCTCGGAGGTGAGCCCCTTGAAACAGTCCCCGCTGTGTGCCAAGTGGGGGTCTGGGACAGGATGTGTAAGCAAAGGATCGAAGTGCGAGGCCGCCGGCGGCTTCTGCTATGAGCATCCAGCCAGGGAGTGTAATTGCGATACGGGCGCAACCCTTGGTTTCACGGACGTGACCGCGCCAGGAGCATCCGAGACGGACACCTATGCGATTAACAACAGCGATGTAATCGCCGGGGATTACCTCGACAGCTCCGGGGCTCAACACGGTATGCTGCTCGAAGGTAGGAAGCTGGTCACAGCAGATAGGAGTGATTGTTCAACGACCCCCGGTGTCGGCGTCACTTTCTACGGTCTCAACAACAAGAACAAAGCGGCTGGCTGGTGCCAGAACGCGTCCGGCGTTTACATCGGCTTCACTTACTCCAAGGGTAAGTTCACCGATATCAGCATTCCCGGAGCGACGTCGGTTTCGGCCAACGGGGTGAATGACAAAGATGAGGTGGTGGGCTACTACGTCGACTCGTCGGGTGCGGAGCACGGATTCTTGCTCGCAGGCGCGAAGCTCATCACTCTGGATGTGCCGGGCGGCGGGGGTACTGTCGCTTGGGGCATCAACAATCACGGTCTAATCACGGCCTTCGGGGGCTCGGGCTCGTTCTACACCAAGGATGAAGGGAAGCACTGGACGAGTTTTTCCGACCCTAAGGCAACATCGACGATCATCCACACTCCCAACAACGCAGGCGAAATTGTCGGAACCTATTTCGACTCCAACGCCAATGTACACATGACTTTCTTTACCGGAGACAAGTATTACGAATACGACGATCCCAACGGCGGCAGCACCAAGGGTGACGGGATCAACGACAAAGTGGAAATCGTGGGACGCCACGGGAGCATCGCCGGGTTCATCGCCAAGCCGAAAAAGTGAAAAGGGCGATTACACTCGGCATAGGCACGGCTGCTTCGCACGGTACGGGAGGAACACGTCCCCCGGCGGAAGCCTTGGCTTGGAGAAAGAAAACAACATACTCCCGGTCTGTCGCTAGTTCAATCGGAGGAACCTGACGAGTCTATACCACTTGGCGCTGGGGAAAAGTAGCAACTTTCGTCAGTTGGTGAAACATCTCCATTTCACTCAATGACTCTCAAAAAGGCGAAACAGAGGCGCAAGCTTGTGCAATGGCCTGTTTCCTGAAGTTGAGCGATCTTCCGCACGTTTATCGCGGAATAGCCTTTGCCCCGCCGCCCACCGGATTATAATGATGGCGCTCGGTGGGGCAGATTTCCGCCAAAGGCTTACAGGAGGACCCCTGTGATCAAGATGTTCTTCGTGCTCACCCTACTCGCGACGCTCGGTCTCTTCGCTGTTGCGCAGAACGGCAGGGTTTCCCTGACCGCGCGCGAGAACCCTCAGGCCGTCTCCGCCCGGCCGGATGGCAAGCAAATACCGAGCAGTACGTCGTCCAACCTGCCATTCTGCCCGCCGAAGACTTGCTTGTATTACGCCGGCGATTTCGATTCTGCCAACTCTAATGCTAACGGTTTGTTCAATGCCAACGATGAAGGCGCTGGCCTTTGGGCTTCTGTGTGGGTAGGTATAAAACCGCCAAAGGCGGTTATCGTGACTGGCGTCACATTTAACCAATTCTTTACTGCAGGTTTCACAGGTACGAATCCCACTCCCTTCGCGGCTCAGACCAATATCTTAGCCGGTCAAAACAACGGTGGCACGATCGTATGCAATACCACAGGCAATGCTACGCTCAAGCAGTATGGGGAATCCGACTTCGGACTTGTTCAATACAGCTATACGGTAAAGAAGCTGGCGACGCGGTGCAGGATCCCGAAACCTTCGAAAAAGGCACCCTCTATCTACGTCAACCTCTATCCGCAATTAACCAACGGTGATGGCTACCTGGTGAATGTTGAGGACACGAACCCAAAGAACCACCGCGGATGGAAAAATGATCTCGACGATTGCTGGTTTCTTTCGGAGCCTTTTCAAACGGGCATCGGCGGCTACTACCAGAGCTGTAACACTCAAGGCGTGTTCGACGAGTTCTCGATTGCTCTGACCGGCAAGGAAACGAAGTAAGCGAGATCGCGAGGCTGACGGAACGTCCTGAACTCCGGTCCGCTTCCCAAGATCGGCTAGGTTGAACAGGGTACTGCCACTGTCAGAGGCCCATAACTTTTGAAACATCTCTATTTCACTCATCAACCTTGGGTAGTGTGTTTTAGACGCTGATTGCGGCGGCGCTCCGTAACCGACGGTAAGCATTCCTGGCCGCACGGATGGGGCCCAGTTGCTTCGCGTCGAGAGACCACTCATTTTCGGAGCCTGATGCAGGTGTACACTTGTGCGTACTCATGGCAACGTTAGCGGACGTACTCCGAAATCATCTGAACTACACCGCTTGGGCCAGCGGCCGATTGGTTGACGCTGCCAGTGCGCTGACTCCTGAGGAGTTGATGAGAGACTTTGCCACAGCCGATCACAATGTCCTTGGCACCCTAGTGCACGTCTACGCTGCTGATCGAGTCTGGCTTGGCCGAATCGAAGGAAATCCGCCGGCGCATTTCATGATTCCGGAGCAGGATATGCACTTGGCGGTGCTTAGGAGTGACTGGCCTACGTTGCTCGAACGGTGGAAGCAATGGGGTGCCCTGCTGACCGAAGACTCCATTCACAGAAATGTCTCCTACAAGAGTGCAAAGGGCGATGCGTTTGTAACCCCGACCTGGCAAATTGTGCTGCATGTTGTGAATCACGCCACTCATCACCGTGGCCAGGCCTCCGGTTTTCTGAGGGCGATGGGGCACACACCACCGCCCCTGGAATTGACTGCGTTTTACAGAGAAGCACTCCGCTGAGTTTGAATCGCGGCGATGGCGATCTTCTCAACTGGCGAAACATCTCGATTTCACTTATTGACCGGGTTCTGAGCGTAATCGGTGGGCGACCCGGGACAGCGCACCCCAGCTAGTTTGGAGGGTGCCCCTCCAAGCTCCACTTGGCCGGGGTCTTTCGCATTGATCCCTTCGGCCCCCCACTTTTCCCTTGACGCCCACCCTGGCAAACCGTCATCATCAGAGATATATCTTGTAGAAAAGTAAATTAGTTGATATATAACTCTTTAAGAATCTAGATTATACCTCTAACCCCAATGGAATCTAGATTTTGCGGGCACAAAGCCCGTAACTCCATGATTCCACTAGACCGGGGGGAGGGGGGTATACCCCAAAAAAACAAAAGCGTGAGGAGAAATCCCTCACGCCGGTTCAGACACATTACAGGAGGTCTAGGGCATCTTGAAATTGACGGTGATCTGGGTCTGAATTTCGACTGGCTGTCCGTCCAGCAGATAAGGTTTGTACTTCCACTGCTTCACCGCGTCCATGGCAGCGCGTCCCAGTATGCGGTCGCCGCTCAATTGCTTGAGGTTGGTAATGCTTCCGTCTTTGCTGATGTTGGCCAGGAGCTCCACCGCTCCCTGCAGGCGTAAACGGTGAGCCGCCTCCGGATAGGTGGGCTGCACTTGTTTGATCAGCAGGCCTTGCGCGATGCCTTGCGAAAGCTGAATCGAATGTGCCGGCTCAACCGCGCCGGCGGTGGACGAAGCCATAATGCCGGAGATTGCCTGTTCTCCCGAGTTCGACGCAATCTCCGAAGCATCTGGAGCAGGCGTATCCGGCTCAGCGGCTGGCGCCGGAGGTGGCGCGGGCTTGGAGGTTGGGTTCGTCACCACCAGAATGTCCGGCGGCTGCGCCGCAGGCGCAGACTTGACTGGAACCTGCGCAGCCGGAGTACGGGTGGCCTTGTTCTTCGGAGCTGGCGCTTCCTCGGTCGAGAGGGTAATGTCAGGCGCCAGTTCCATGCGGGTTGCCTTGGCCGTCGGCGGAGACTTGGAGACATTCGTGCCGGTAGTTACCGGCGATGAAACGTCGGGCTGAACCGTGACGGCGGCTGGTGACGGCCCTGCCAGCGCGGGCGCCTTCGGTTCACTGGGTGCCGAGTGCAGTTTCGTCCATCCGGCATAGCCGGCAATGGCAACCACCAGGACACTCGCTGCAATCCACAGCAGCTTCCGGCTTCCTTCACCGCCAAATCGTCCTTCCCCCTGGTCCATGCCGAGGGAAGAAAACGTTGGCGGTTCGATCTTGGTTTCTGGTTCCTCGATGCGGGCGGGTTCCTTCGCGCGCGCAGGAGCCGCTGCGGAACCCGGGGCAAATCCTGAACTGGAAACTGCAACCGTGGACTTCTTTGGTGGTTTTTCCCCGACCGCCGGCGCTGACAACACCGGGCCAGGGGATACGACTTCTGTCTTGGCAGGCGCTCCCGGGGTGCGGGCCCGGGCAGAGGTCCCCGGGTCGGCAGGTCTGGGCGCTGCTGGCCACGGAGACCCTTTTTCGGCCGCGGGTTCCCGGGCAAACGTTCTTCCAACGAGGGGGTCCGGCATCGACTCCAGTAAAGCCGCTTCTCCGGGTTCCAGGGCCGGCTCTGGTTCTTTGTCCACCTCGAAAACAGACGCTGCGGGAGTCACGGCGGCGGGAAAAAGCGGAGTGGACGGGATTACAGGCGTGGGTTTCGCTGCAACCAGGTCTGCCACGTCCGCCGGGTCGTGCGAGGCGATGCTGGTGACTGAAAATGGAGGGGGCGATGGTTTGACGCCTTCGTGCTTGCGCAGCAGACCCCGCGCGACCCGCAGTGTGCTCCTGGATTGTTCGAGGCTGATCGGTTTGGTGAGTACGAGATTCGCGCCCAGCCGGAACGCTGCTGCTACCCCGTTCTGGTCCTCGACCACTGCCACCGCAAGCGACTGCTGGTTGGAACCGGAGTGCAGTGCACTCTTGAAGAGTAAGCCGGCGTTCTGCTCGTTGTCACAGTCCACCACGATGGCATCAAAGTGCGCCGACGTGAGCTTCTTGACCGCGGTAAACACCTCGTTGCATCGTTCGGCCTGAAAATCCAATTCGGTCAGAACCTGCGTTACCACCAGGGCAGTCTTTTCCTCGGGACAGAAAAGGAGGGCGTTGTAGCTCATACCCGAATCGTAGGTGCGGTCGTGCCCAGCAGCAAGGTTACCCAAGTGCTTGGCTTTTAAGATGGTTCGGGAAGCGGTCGCAAGAACGGGCTGGTCGACAGATTACGATCGGTTCGACTATTCGGGCTTGGCTCCGGGGGAAGGCTGGCCCGGGTTCGCTGCTGCACCAGCGGCCTTGCCCTTTGGTGCAGGTGTGGCTTGCGCTGGGGCGGTTTTGTCAGGAGCCGGTTGGCTATCGGCTCCCTTGGCGGCAGACTGAGGTGCCCCGGGGGTTGCCTCTCCGCTTTGCGGCGGGGTGGAAGCCGGAACTGCCGGAGCAGTCGAAGCCTGACCCGAAACGGTTGGCGAAGTTGAAGGCTGAACGGCAGCACCGGTTGAAGGCAAAAGCTGGGTTGCCGCCGCGGGCTGCGCCGGAGCAACCGGCTTGACCATTGGAGCCGCAGTGGCGGCCCGATGCATGTTTCTCCATTGCACATAGCCCACCGCCGCAGCGGCAATCAGCAACGTGATAAGCACCACGATCGGAATCGTGTTGCCGGATTTGCGCCTCTTTGGTTTCGCAACACGCACGGAGGTTGCCGGCGGTTCCGCGGGAACTGCCCGCTCCTCTATTTCGCCAGCATCGGCTTCCTTGGCGAGTGCGGGAGCGGCTGCGGCCCCGGCTGCGGAACTGGTGTGCCCGCCGGAAGCTTGCGCGGAAAGCAGCTTTTCAGCTCCCGTTTTCGCGGCGACCGGTGCGGAAGAATGCAGGCTGATTGCCGGAGCTGCCAGGTTTACCGTATCGGTTGACTCCGCCGTCTGCGGCGCGCCAGATTCGTACAATGCCGCTGTGGCGGGTTCGGGCTGAGGCTCTTGTTCAAGCTCGGGCAACGACGCTGACGGAGACCAGGACGGAAGCTCGGTTGGCGATGGCGGAAACTTGCCGGCGAACGGTGCCGCGGACGCTGGGACCGCGGAATCTTTCGTCGAATGCTCAATCGGGTTTGTGAGCGGACTCGGCGGGGTGGCTGTGGTCGCGGGTTTGGCGGCGCCATTTCCTCCGAGCAACCGGCGAGCCACCCGCAGGGTGCTTTTCGATTGCTCGATGCTGATTGGTTTGGTCAGCACCAGATTCGCGCCCAGACGGAATGCCACAGCGATGCCGCTCTTGCCGTCCACCACGGCCACCGCGAGGGTTGGCGGATTGGATCCCGAACTCCGCGCCTGCTTAAACAGCAACGCCGCGTTCTGATCGTCAGCGCAGTCGGCCAGCACAGCGTCCCAATGCGCTTCCGTCAACTTCTGGACGGCTACAACCGGCTCATGGCAAGGCTCAACCTGGAAGTCCAGATCGCCAAGGATCTGCGTGATCACCTCGGCAATTTTCGGTTCGGGACAGAACAGGAGAGCCCGATAACTCATAGCCAAATCCTAGGCACTGCGGTGCCCACCAGCAAGGTTACAGAGGTAATAGCCGTCACACCGCTTCCAGCAGGCGTCCTGGTTTGCCAGGCCTCATATGAGTCTCGATTTGTGGGGCCAAGGAATGCCCCTGTGGGACTTACAATGCGAAACATGCGCCTGCCACTTTGGCTGAAGATCGGTTGGACGGTTTGGCTGCTGCTGTGGGCGCCGCTCTACTGGCGGCAGTATGGGCCGCAGAACTTTCTGTTTTTTTGCGACTTGGGCAACATCCTGATTGGGCTGGCGCTGTGGATGGAGTCGCCTGTGATTTTTTCCTGGCAGGCCACCGGGCTGCTGCTGTTTCAGAGCCTTTATACCGTTGATCTGGCGGGAGCCCTGGTGAGCGGCCGGCACCTGGTCGGCGGGACCGAATACATGTTCGATGCGCACCTGCCGCTGCTGATCCGGGTGCTCAGCCTGTTTCATGTGGTGACGCCGCTGCTTTTGCTTTGGGCGATCGCGCGCCTGGGATACGATGAGCGCGGATGGAAGCTGCAGACGCTGACCGCGTGGATCGTGGTGCCCATCAATTACTTCTGGCATCCAGAAGTGGACGTGAACTGGGCACGCGGTTTGTTTTTTCGCGAACAGCACGTCGTTCCGGGATGGATATTTCTAGCCGGCTATCTCATCGTGGTACCCCTCTTCGTTTACTGGCCTACGCACCTGCTGTTGCGGAGGTGGTTCGTTAGTTCACTCATTCGCAAGAAACGCGAATGAAATGAAATGAACGGAGCACCCGCGCCCGGCCCGTACCCTTGGTACTTGGTATACCCCCTCCCCACCGGTCTAGTGGAATCATCAGGTTACGGAGATTTGGCCCGCAAAATCTAGACGCCAAAGGAGTTATAGGCAAAATCCAGAAAACATGGGAGTTGCGAGTGTTGGTGATGAAGCGTGCGTTCCCGTTTTGGAACTGGGCCGACTCCCGCAATCGCGATCTTCAGGGTCGGTTCATCCGGAAGCCGGAGGGCGTGGGAGATCCGCGCGAGATCCCTCCCTCAGCTGAAATTCGCCGAGGTTCGGGATGACGTCTTGGCGGAGGGCCGTAGTCCCGGCATTTCGGAGTGCGGGCGAGACGTCACTGCATTGGGGGAAGCAAATTGTCAAAGATCGATGGTTCTCTTATAGAGAATGTAGCTACCATAGATTATCTCTGAGGAAACATGCGGTCAAGAGGAAAGCCCGCAAGAATGGAGGGCAACCTGCGGAGTGGGAGGGTGAGAAAAGGCTGAGCCAGGCCCCCCTGCGGTTTCTTGTCGATTCCTTTGCGCCAACGGCCTAGAATAGTTCGTTGAGGTGAGGGGGAAGGAGCTATTTTCCCCGTGGGCGTTCGGGCGCTCGGACAAGATTCTCTCGTCGGCATGGAGTTGGGCCACTACCGCATCGTCGAGAAGGTCGGCGCCGGCGGAATGGGAGAGGTTTATCGCGCCCATGACCAGCACCTCTCCCGCGATGTCGCCATAAAGGTTCTTCCTGCTGGTACGCTAACCGACGAAACCGCACGCAAGCATTTCCACAAAGAAGCTCTGATTCTCTCGCAGCTCAATCATCCGAATATCGCCACCATTCACGACTTCGACACGCAGCAGGGTGTGGACTTCCTGGTGATGGAGTACATCCCCGGAATCACACTCAGCGAGAAGGTAGCTGCCGGACCACTACCGGAGAAGGAGATCCTCCGCCTGGGCGTGCAACTCGCGGAAGGCTTGGCCGCGGCGCATGACCACGGGGTTGTTCATCGTGACCTCAAACCGGGCAACTTGCGGGTCACGAGCGACGGGCGGCTGAAGATTCTGGACTTCGGGCTGGCCAAACTACGGCTTCCGGTCACAGCGAGTGCCGCGACGGAGAGTGTCGGCGAGACGCAAGGAATGGCGGGGACTCTGCCCTATATGGCGCCGGAGCAGTTGCTGGGCGGAGAGATAGACGCTCGCACTGACCTTCATGCCGCCGGGTCGGTCCTTTATGAAATGGCGACGAGGCAACGCCCGTTCGCTGAGGTGGAGCACGCGCAACTGATCGGTGCCATTCTGCACCGGCCACCACGACGACCCACCGTTCTCAACCCGCAGGTATCGCCAGAGTTGGAGCGAATCATCGGGAAGTGTCTGGAGAAGGAGGCAGAAAACCGGTACCAGTCGGCGAAGGAATTGGCGGTAGACCTGCAGCGGTTGGCGCGGGACAAGGAGTCGGGATACCTCGCTGCGGAAGCCCCGACTGCACCGCGCCTAGCCTTCATCCTTCGACACAAGGCCATGTTCGCGGCGGTAGCTGGCATCGTCATGGTGCTGCTGCTGGTTGCGGCCATGTGGCTTACACGGACGAGGAAATCTCCCGAGATCGCACTAATCCCGCCCTCCATCGCCGTGCTTCCCTTTGCGGATTTGAGCCAAGACAAAGACCAGGAATACTTTTCCGACGGTTTGGCGGATGAGTTGCTCAACAGTCTGGTCAAGATCCAGGGTTTGCACGTAGTCGCCCGGACATCTTCCTTCCAATTCAAGGGGAAGAACGAAGACCTTCGGGTGATTGGGCAGAAACTGAACGTGGCCACCGTACTGGAAGGCAGCGTCCGCAAGCAAGGCCAGCGGGTGCGGATCAGCGCCCAACTGATCCAGACCTCGGACGGCTTTCACCTATGGTCGGAGGCCTACGACCGGGACCTGAACGATGTCTTCGCGGTGCAGGAGGACATTGCGCGTGCAGTGGCGGCCTCCCTGAGGGTGACGTTGCTGGGGGAGAAAGCGGCGCCCTCGCGGCAAACCGCAAGCGTAGAAGCATACAACGCTTATCTCAAGGGGAATTACTTCTCTGCGCGGCCTACCCAGGAGAACCTGGAGAAAGCGATCGCTTACTATGAGCGTGCAATCAGCCTGGCTCCCGGCTATGCTCCGGCGTGGGCTGGGCTCTCCGGGGCTCGAAGTTTTCAGGCCGGCGCTTACGGTCGGGCCCAGGAATTCAGCGGGGCGCGCGCGGCGGCGGAGCGAGCGCTGGTGCTCGATCCGAACCTGGCGGGAGCATACGTGGTCATGGGAATGATCAAGCGAAACTACGATTGGGACTGGGCTGGCGCGGAAGCCAGCTACCAGCGGGCGCTAGACTTAGAGCCGGGGAACACCGGAACTCTCCAAGGTGCGGCAGGTCTCGCTGCGACCCTGGGCCGTTTTGAGGAAGCCCTCGTATTGGAACGCCGGGTTGTAGAACTCGACCCACTCCGGGCAGCGGCGCAGCATGATCTTGCATTCGTCGCATGGCAGGCAGGCCGGTTGGACGAAGCTGAAGCAGCAGTCCGGAAGGGATTGGAACTCGACCCCCAGTTTCCGTGGATGCACACGGTGCTCTGCCGCGTGTACCTGGCGCGGTCGCGACCGCGAGAAGCCTTGGCCGAGGCAGAAAGCGACACGAAACCTGAGGCGCGTCTGCAAGGTTTGGCTCTCGCCTACCATGCGTTAGCTCGGAAGCCGGAATCGGATCGAGCCTTGGCAGAGCTGATCGCGAAGAGTCAAATGGATTCGGCGTTCCAGATCGCCGAGGTATACGCCTTCCGTGGAGAGGTTGACGCGGCCTTTATTTGGCTGGAGCGCGCTTACGCGCAACGCGACGCCGGGCTCACCGACGTAAAAGGCGACCCGCTCCTGAAGAATCTGGGGCGCGACCCGCGCTACGCCGCCTTCCTGAAGAAGATGCGCCTGCCCGCTTGAGTCCTTGGCTCTATTGTCAGGGCGCTGGTAGCGGCGCAGTGTCACCACGCGGGAATCCCGACGTTCCCATCCTGAAGCCAAGGCGGAGTACGCAAAGTTGAATCAGGGGCAAAGCCCGCATTTCTTCCGGTAGGCGAGCGGCGCGGCTGAAGCCGCGCCCTTTCAAAACCGATCTGTAAGACCGGCCGTGCTTCCAATGAGCGGACTACTTTGCCGTGGTCAGGACGTGGTTCAGGGCGCGCTGGGTGGCTTCGAGGAGCGCGTCGGGGCCTACCGGGCGGCCGGTGGCTTTTTCCATCCAGAGGTCGGGCGTGATGCGGCCCAGCTTTGCCATGCGCTCAAACTCTGGTCCGATGGCGCCTGCCTTTTTCATCTGCTCTTCGATCTGGAACGCGATCAGGTGGCCGATCGGATAATCCGGCAGATACAGAAACGAATCGATCATGTGCGAGTAGATGCCGAGCAGCACGACATCTTTCTGGTTGAACACCGGAGCGAAGTAGCGATTCCAGACATCCTTCGCGATCTGCACGGTCGCCTGGTTGAGCTCCTGCGGGGTGGCTTGCGGGTGGTCATACATCCAGTGCCACACGCTCATATCGACCAGGGCGACGCCGGCGATTTCGTAGGTCCCCCAGAAATCGTTCAAAGTTTTCTCCGCCTGCGCGGTGGCGTCGGGCGCGGGCAGGCCGAGCAGTTCGAGGTCGTGTCCCTGGAACACAAAGGCCAAAGCCTCGGTGAACGCCGTGTTGGGCACGCCTTGCAGCAGGGTATAGTCCACATCGTTGAGCGAAAAAGTCTGCTCAACGTTGTGGCCCATCTCGTGAACCGCGATGTTGAAGCCTTTGTAATTCATGCCGGTCTTTTCGACGCGGGTGCGGAGATGGGCTTTCTCTGACCGCATCTGAGATCCCATGGCGTGACCTGAGCCGCGCGCCGGATCGACGATGATGTTGGCAGCGACGTATTGGGCGCGGTCGGGCGCGAATCCCAGCTTCATCAGCAGATTGGGAATATCTTTCTGGTAGGCCTCGGCGGTCGGATATTTCTTGGCGACGATGGCATCGAGTTCCGCGCCGGAGTATTTGCTGCCCGGCCGGAATCCGTTGTACCAGACGTCAAAAGGCTCAAGCGGGCGTCCGAGGCGGGTTTGGATCAGTTTGGCGGTTTGTGCAACCAGCGGGGAAGTGAGCACCTGCTCGAGCATGGCTTTCAGGCGCTGCTCAGGAATTTCGCGATCTTCGTCAAAACGGCGATCGATCAGGGTGGGAGCCGTGGGAGAGTACGGGTCGGCTTTCTTGCAGGCAAGAAAATCTTTCAGCAGCATGGCGTAGCGCGTGTCGGGCTCGCGGGTATTGCTGGCGGCGACGCCGGTCTTCACGGCAGAAGCGTCCGCATCCTGCACAGCGGCGGGCTTCACTTCGTTGGTGTACGGATTCCAGTCAACGCCGGGATTATCAACGACTGCCTGGGGAATAGTTTGGGTGACGATGCGCTCCATCAGCTGCTGGATGGTGCGCTGCTTGGGCAGACCGCTGGGGCCTTCGGCGTATTCCGACTTGATTTCATCCCGCAGGTTCCAGTGGCTGAGCAGGCGCATCTTGGGCGGGAAAAGGCGCTGGCCGTTCGCATCGACGAGGTGGTGCATCCAGATGTTGTATTGCGCGATGTAGGAACCGGATTCGCCTTCCGCCTGGGCGATGGCGAGATTGACTTCGGCGGGAATGCGCTTGTCAAAACGTTGCGCCAGGCGCACCTGGGCCCATTGCAGACGAGACCAGTCTTTGCCGTGTTCCAAACGCTGATCGAGAGTGGTCAAGGAAAAATTCAGCAGGATGGTGAAAGCCAGCTTGTTGGCAAAGAAGTCGTCGACCACATGGGCCGAGGGGTCATATCCGCCGAACGCCTCGTCGAAGGGGAGAACCGGACCGAGATCGAGGTCCTGTTGCTGGCGGAATTCGCGGTTGATTTCGTGCATGTGGCCGTCGAGTTGTTCGAGCAGGCGCTGGTAGCGGGTGAACATGGCCTTCAGGGTCTCGGCATCGCCGGCAAAGTTGGTGCGGACGAAATCTTCGTAGACGGCGGCGTCGCCGTCATCGACGCGCCAGAATTCGGCAGTTTGATGAAGGCCGAGGCGAATCCGCGAGCGTTGCGGCTCACCATATTTGATGACCAGCTCGTTCTCAAGCTTTTCAGCCGAGGTATGTATCCATGACGGCTGGATGCTGGCTGCGGCAACCGCGCCGCCATTGGACTTCGAACTTTGCATTGACTGCTCCTGGGCTCCGGGGGATAGGACTGCTACCGCGCAAATGAATGAGACGAGAAGAACTTTGTGCATGATCGTGCCTCCGCTTCTGAACTGGAAAGGAAAGCAAGTAGTATAGCCCGGCGGCGGGGGCTTGTGGGGTGATAGTGCTTAACTTCCACCTAAACGCTTTGGCCGGTAAACGTGGGTGCTGGCCCCGAAGAAGACTTCGGCGGACTCCATTATGGTTTCGGACAGCGTGGGATGAGGATGGATGGTGCGGGCGAGATCCTCGGCGAGTGCGCCCATCTCGATGGCGAGGACGCTCTCGGCGATCAGTTCTCCGGCTCCGGCGCCGACGATGCCGACGCCCAGCACACGCTCAGTTTGGGGATCGATGAGGAGCTTGGTCATTCCCTCGGTGCGGTCGAGGGTCATGGCACGGCCGGAAGCTCCCCAGGGAAATTTCGCGACCTTGATTTCACGATTTTCTTTTTGTGCCTGGGTTTCGGTGAGTCCGGCCCAGGCAATTTCCGGATCAGTGAAGACGACGGCCGGAATCGCGTTCGGCTCGAAAGCGACTTTGTGTCCGGCAATCGCCTCGACCGCAATCCGGCCCTGGTGGGACGCTTTGTGCGCGAGCATGGGTTCGCCGACCACGTCGCCGATGGCAGAAATGGAAGGATCGTCGGTTTGCAACTGGTGGTTCACGTGAAGGAATCCGCGCTCACCGAGTTGCACCCGCGTTTTGTGGAGGCCGGGGATATCGGAGTTCGGCTTGCGCCCGACGGAAACCAGGACTTTCTCGAAGACGCGCACTTTGTCTTTTACTTCGGAACCCTCGAAGGTGACGCGGATACCCTGGGTTTCTTCTTTGATTGCGGCCACGGTGGCGTTCAACAGAATAGAATCAAAACTCTTTTCGATTCGCTTGTGGAGCGGCAACACCAGATCGCGATCGGCGCCGGGCAGCAATCCCGGCAGCATTTCGACTACGGAAACTTTCGATCCCAGGGCAGCGTACACCGTGCCCAGTTCCAATCCGATGTAACCTCCGCCGATGACCAGCAGCGTGGCGGGTACACTGCCCAGATCGAGAGCCGAGGTGGAATCCATCATCCGCGGAGTGTCGAGCTTCAGGGTGGGGATGATTGCAGGGCGCGAGCCGGTAGCGATGATGATGTGGTCGAAGGTGACGGTCTCTTCGTCGCCATTGGCCTTTGAAACGCGCACGGTATTTGAATTTTCGAACTCCGCGCGGCCCTGGATGTATTCGACTTTTCTTTGTTTCGAGAGCTGGCCGAGGCCGCCGGTCAGCTTCTTGACCACGCTTTCTTTCCAGGCGCGCAATTGCACGAGATTAATCTTTGGCTCGGAGAACTCGACACCCCAGTTCCTTGCCTGGTGAGATTCGTCGATCAGCTTGGCCACGTGGAGCAAGGCTTTTGACGGAATGCATCCGTGGTAAAGGCAGACTCCGCCGGGATTGAGTTCCGGGTCAATCAGCGTAACTTTCATGCCCAGATCGGCGGCAAGGAAAGCGGCAGCGTAGCCGCCTGGGCCGGCCCCGATCACGGCGATGCGCAAGTTGGAGGCGTCGGGCATGTTGTAGAAGAAGCTCTAAACCGCAAAAGGCGCGAAGATGTCGCTAAAAAAACTTTTTACCACAGAGGCACAGAGATCACAGAAAACAAGTCTGAATTCCTCCAGAGGCTGCTCTGATAAATGACGCCCAGATCGGCGATGAACCCTCCATGTATTGCGTCACGGCTGAAGCCGTACCCTTACAAAAACGGATCCGCGTGTTCATCCCTGAACCGAAAGCAGGAATGGTTGTTCGAACGCTTCCGCAACCCAGCGCAGGAAGCGGGCTGCGTCGGCGCCGTCGATCAAGCGATGATCGTAAGAAAGCGATAGCGGCAGCACCAGCCGCGGCTCGAACTTTCCGTTCAGCCAGACCGGCTCCATGCCGGAGCGGGAAAGACCCAGAATCGCGACCTCCGGGTAGTTCACGATCGGTGAAAACCCGGTCCCGCCAATGCCGCCGAGATTCGTGATAGTAAAAGTTCCGCCTTCCATCTCGGCGGGAGCGAGTTTTTTGTCGCGAGCTTTCTTCGAGAGCTGAGTCAATTCCGCAGCCAACTCGACGATGTTCTTCTTGTCCACGTCGCGGATGACGGGAACCAGCAAGCCGCGATCGGTGTCCACAGCCACGCCGATATTGATGTACTGCTTGTAAACAATTTCTTCCTTGGCGAGGTCGATGCTGGCGTTAAATTGGGGAAAGATTTTAAGCGCCGAAGCGCAGACCTTCAACGCGATGGCGGTGACGGTCATTTTGCCGCCGGCTTCTTCCGCCTTTGGCGCAAAGCGTGCGCGCAGGTGCTCGAGTTCTGTAATGTCGGCTTGGTCATTCTGGGTGACGTGGGGAACGGTGGTCCAGGCTTGCCAAAGATGCTCGGCAGTTTTTCGCCGCACCCCACGCATCGAAACCCGCTCGATTTTGCCCCACTTGGCGAAATCTGGAAGGTCGGGCGAGGCGAACGCCGCAGTGCGAGGAGCTTGCGCAGCCGCGGCAACGGAAGCCAGCAGAAGTTTCGAGTGTAATTTGACATCGTCTTCGCTGATGCGTCCGCCGGGGCCGGTCCCTTTTACGCTGTGGATGTCGATGCCGAGTTCGCGCGCCAATCGGCGCACATGTGGAGCGGCGGGAACTGGGTCGCGATGGTCCGTGCCAGCCACTTTGCCCAACTGTGCCGGCATGATGAAGGGTGCAGGTGCTGAAGGCAACGGCTGATCTGGCGGGAGAGCCTGCTCTTCAGTTTTGCCTTCGGCCCGAATCGCTGCCTGGAAGGCCAGCCGCGCGGCATGTTGCCCGGAGAGATGCTCGACGGGCACATGCTTGGGTTTCTGTGGAGTTGGCGCTACGCCGCCTTCGAGAGTGAAGATGACTTGCCCAACTTTGACTTTATCGCCTTGCTGGACGCGAATTTCCTTCACCACGCCGCTGACCGAGGAAGGGACTTCGACGACGGCTTTGTCGGTTTCGAGTTCCATCACCGGTTGGCCTTCGGAAACTTTCGTTCCCGGGGAAATCATCAATCGAACCAGGTCGCCTTGCGAGATGTTCTCTCCCAGCTCAGGCAATCTGAATTCGGCGGGAATCGGGTCGTCAGTTGCGCGGCGGGCAGGCGCGGGCGCAGCCGGTATGGGTGGTGCGGGTTCACCTTCGGCTCTGGCTTGCTTGGGAGCAGTCGCGGCCCCGGCTGCGGCAGGGGCGAAGCGCTCAGACGGCGATTCTTGCGGTGGATTCGGCTTTCGCCCGGCACCGTCATCGACGGTGAAAATTACCTGACCGACTTTGATCTTCTCGCCTTCCTTGACGCGGATATCTTTAACGGTTCCGGTGACCGACGAAGGAACTTCGACCACGGCTTTGTCAGTTTCCAGTTCCATCACTGGTTGGCCTTCAGTGATGGTCGCGCCGGGCGAAATCATCAGGCGGACCAGGTCGCCCTGGTCGATGTTTTCGCCGAGTTCCGGTAGTTTGAATTCTGTCAATGCAAGTCCTTTTTTTGGTTTTTTACGGGGCCAGCCTTTTCTTAGCCTCTGCCGTGACGGCGCTGTAATTGGGCATGAATGGCTCTACTAAGGCGCTCTCAAAGAGTCCCACCAGGTTCCATATTGCTTGAAGTTCAGCAGCATCTCGAATCGGCACAGCCGATTCCTGCTCAACATCGGAGAGCATGTCGAAAAGAACCAGAGCCACCTCTTTTTTCATTACGAGCGTTACATTGCCCGAGAATATCTCGTCGAATGTGCTCATGCTATCGCCCTGACGATTTTCCTTCTTAATGGTCCATCAATTCCACAAGCTCAAGACGGTCCGAGCGAGGTCGAGCCGGCATTGGAACGACTGCCTAACTCACCGCCGGGTTCGGTTTGTCTGGATTGATCCCCAGGTCTTTGATTGCCTTCTGCAATTCTTCCGGCTTCAACTGCTTTTCGCGCGCCAGCGCAGTCAATGTGGCGAGCACAATGTGTTTCGCATCCACTTCAAAAAAGTCGCGCAACGCCACGCGATTTTCGCTGCGGCCGAAACCATCGGTTCCCAGCGCAACCAGCGGCCGCGGTACCCACTTGGCGATCGACTCGGGCAACACCTTCATGTAATCGGATGCGGCCACGAAGACGCCGGCTGCACCTTTCAAACACTGTGTCACGTAGGGCACGCGCGGAGTTTGCCCGGGATGCAGCATGTTCCAGCGTTCGCAATCGGTGGCATCGCGGTAGAGATTCTTGTAGCTGGTGACGCTCCAAACGTCCGCAGCCACGCCATAGGTTTCCTCCAGAATCTGCTGCGCCTTCAGCACTTCATACATGATGGTTCCACTGCCCAACAACTGGGCTTGCAGTTTGGGATGGTTGTTCTCCGAAGCCTTGAACCGGTATAGCCCCTTCAGAATGCCATCACGGACGTGCTCCCCGTGCGGCATTTCAGGCATGGAGAGCGGCTCGTTGGTGACCGTCAGGTAATAAAAGATGGACTCCTGATCGACGTACATTCGCTTGATGCCATCCTGAATAATGACGGCAATTTCGTAGGCGAACGCCGGATCGTAAGCAAGAAGATTTGGTACGGAAAGCGCCAGCACGTGACTGTGACCGTCCTGGTGCTGCAGACCTTCGCCAGCGAGAGTGGTGCGTCCGGCAGTGCCCCCGATCAGGAAACCGCGGGTGCGCATGTCAGCTGCGGCCCAGATGAGGTCGCCAATGCGCTGAAAGCCGAACATGGAGTAGTAAATGAAAAAGGGGATGGTGTTGATGCCGTGCGTGGCATACGCAGTGCCGGCGGCGATGAAAGAACACATTGATCCCGCTTCGGTGATGCCCTCTTCAAGAATCTGACCGTTGGTGGCTTCTTTGTAATAGAGGAGCGTGTCCATGTCGACGGGTTCATAGACCTGGCCGACGCTGGAATAGATGCCGACTTGGCGGAAAAGCGCTTCCATGCCGAAGGTGCGGGCTTCGTCGGGGACGATGGGCACGATCAACTTCCCGATCTCCGGGTCGCGCAGCAGCTTGGCCAGCAAACGTACAAAGACCATGGTGGTTGATGCTTCACGCCCTTCGGTGCCTTTGTAAAACTCCTCGAAGTGCGAATCCGAAACCGGCGAGATAGGTTGGGAGCGGACTTTACGCTCGGGCAGGTAGCCGCCGAGTTGTTTGCGGCGCTCCTGCATGTAGCGGACTTCGGGGCTGTCATCGGCGGGGCGGTAGAACGGCGCATCATGCAACTCATCGTCGGGAATCGGAATCCCGAAGCGCGAGCGGAACATGCGTAATTCATCGTCGTTCAGCTTCTTCTGCTGGTGGGTGATGTTCTTGCCCTCGCCGGCTTCCCCCAGTCCGTAGCCCTTGATCGTCTTGGCAAGAATGATGGTCGGTGAACCGGTGTGGTCCACCGCCGCCTTGTACGCTGCATGGACCTTGATGGGATCGTGGCCGCCCAGTCGCATGCGCGCCAGTTGCTCGTCGGAGAGGTGTTCGACCATTTTAAGCAAGCGCGGATCGGTGCCGAAGAAGTTATGGCGGAAATACGCGCCGCTTTCGACGAAATACTTCTGATACTGTCCGTCGCTGATTTCGCCCATGCGGCGCACCAGCAATCCGTCGCGGTCGGAGCGAATGAGGCTGTCCCAGTCTCCGCCCCAGATCACTTTGATCACGTTCCATCCCGCGCCGCGAAAAATGGCTTCGAGCTCCTGAATGATTTTTCCATTACCGCGCACCGGCCCGTCGAGCCGCTGGAGATTGCAGTTCACTACGAAGATCAGGTTATCGAGGCGTTCGCGAGAGGCCAGAGTAATAGAGCCGAGCGATTCCGGTTCGTCCATCTCGCCGTCGCCGAGGAACGCCCAGACTTTTCCGCCGGTGGCCTGCTTGAGGCCGCGGTTCTCGAGATAGCGGGCAAACCGCGCCTGATAGATGGCCTGGATGGGGCCGAGACCCATGGAGACGGTAGGGAACTCCCAGAAATCGGGCATCAGCCAGGGATGAGGGTAAGAACTGAGGCCTCCACCGGGCTTTAATTCACGGCGAAAGTTCTGCAGCTTTTCTTTGGGGATTCGCCCTTCGAGGTAAGCCCGGCCATAAATTCCCGGTGCGGCGTGGCCCTGGAAATAAACGATATCGCGATCGCCGGTTTCCGTCCGGGCGCGCAAGAAGTGGTTGAAGGCGACTTCATATAAGGTAGCGGCGGAGGCGAAGGTAGAAATGTGGCCGCCGATGCCTTCCTGGATCTTGTTGGCGCGGACAACCATGGCCAGGGCGTTCCAGCGGACCAGGCTTTTGATGCGCCGTTCCATCTCCTGGCTGCCGGGAAAGGGCGGCTGCTGAATGGAAGGAATCGTGTTCTGGTAAGGGGTGGTCGCGGTAAACGGCAGGTTGATTCCGGCGGCCCGGCGCGCGTGGAGCGAAAGCTGTTGCAGGAGCCGTCCGGCGCGGTCGGGGCCGCCTTTGGACAGCACATAGTCCAGCGAGTCCAGCCACTCCCGGGTTTCGAGGACTTCCAGTCCGTCGGTCTTTGTCTCAGCCAAGTTGGTGGTTCTCCATCCTCTGGTGGGGGTCTATCCATCATAGACAATCAGAAAGAATTCTGCTGGAAGGGAATCCGCAATTGCAATGGTGGAGCGGTAGGGGTTGGGCCGCGGGAAATTGGGGGAATCCCTTTTGTATTCCCGATCATCCATAGTGACACTAGTGAGGGTGTACCCCGCTTGGATCGGGATTGCCAGATTTCGATCTCGACGGCGAAGTCGCAATGGAGCTATACAGTACCGATCAGAAAACCAGAGTCGAACAGGAGAAAGGCAATGGCAAAAAAGACTGCATCCGGGATTCCTTCGAAGTTGAATGCGCAGCCTCGTATCCACCAGCGGGCTGCGGAGATTCAAGAATATGGAACTGTGACCCACGCGTTGCCGCTTGAGCTGGAAGAACCAGTCCGCCTGGAAATAACGGAACGCCTCAACCAGTTGCTGGCGGACACGATGACGCTTCGTGACATGTACAAAAAACACCATTGGCAGGTGGCTGGACCGACCTTTTATCAACTACACCTGCTCTTCGACAAGCACTTTGGCGAGCAGGGAGAGATTGTGGACACCATCGCCGAGCGGGTCCAATTGCTGGGCGGCTTGGCGCTTGCCATGGCGCACGATGTTGCGGAAACAACGCAGATCGAGCGGCCGCCGAGGGGCAGGGAAGAGGTTCCGGTGCAGCTGTCACGGCTGCTGGATGCGCATCTGATCATCATCCGGCAGTGCCGCGAACTGGCAAAGCTTGCGGATGCACTGGGAGATGACGGCACCAACGATCTGGCGGTGAGCGATGTATTGCGGACCAACGAACTGCAATCCTGGTTCATCAGCGAGCACTTGGTGAACATGCCACTGGTGGAAGCGCGAGAATCTTCAGCGGCAGCCGACTAGGAGTTGGGAGGGCCGGAATGGCGGCAGGGCCGGCGATTGCCGGCCCTGTTTTGTTCGATCTGCTTTTATTTCAATTGATTTAGCGCGTTTTTACGGATTCTTTGCGCGATGCCGCTAATACGGCACGAAACCCTAATTACCGCAATTGCCGCGGCAGGGCGGGACTGCGACCAGGTATTGAATTTCAACCGGGTACTGCAGTCTGAGTCCGTTTTCCGTTGATCTGCTTCACTCCGTTTAGGTATGGTAATTCGAAATCGCCCTCAGGGGCATATCTGATCCGCCAGCGATTTTTCGTGATGAACGGCGATGGGTGCGCCGATCCCGCTGCGCCGTCGATTGGCCTGCAAGGGATGCGGCGTTGTCGAACGGGCGGATTCATCGTCTAACGGGTGCAGGCGGGAACTCAGAAAGGGGTGAGTCATGGGCAAGGTAAGGGTTCTGGTGGGTACGCGCAAGGGCGCGTTCGTCCTGACCGCGGACGGCAAGCGCGATCAATGGGATGTCAGCGGGCCGCACTTTGCAGGTTGGGAGATGTATCACCTGAAGGGTTCGCCCGCCGATCCGAATCGCATTTACGTCTCGCAGACGAGCGGCTGGTTTGGGCAGATCATTCAGCGCTCCGACGATGGCGGCAAGACATGGCATCAGCCGGGGACACCGCCCGGAGAACCGGTGGTTGCAGGTCCCCCGAAGGCCGTCAGCAATAAGTTCGTGTACGACACGTCGGCGGAAACCGGCAAAGCACTCACCACCCACCAGTTTTACGACGGGACGCAGCATCCGTGGGAGTTCAAGCGAGTGTGGCATGTGGAGCCGGCGCTGACCGATCCGGATACGGTGTACGCCGGGGTCGAAGACGCCGCCATTTTCCGTTCGACGGACGGCGGAGAGAACTGGAAGGAACTCCCCGGACTGCGTGGCCATGGCACCGGCCCCAAGTGGCAGCCGGGCGCGGGCGGCATGTGCCTGCACACCATCATTCTCGATCCCAGCAATCCCCAGCGGATGTGGATCGCCATCTCGGCGGCGGGTGCGTTCCGCACGGACGACGGCGGCAAATCGTGGAAGCCGATCAATCGCGGACTGAAGTCGCAATATATCCCTGACCCGAATGCCGAGATCGGCCACTGTGTTCACCACGTCGCGATGCATCCGTCGCGGCCGGGTGTGCTGTTCATGCAGAAGCATTGGGACGTCATGCGCAGCGACAACGCCGGCGATTCCTGGACAGAAATCAGCGGAAACTTGCCGACGGATTTCGGCTTCGTGATCGACGTGCACGCGCACGAACCGGAGACGATCTTCGTTGTTCCCATCAAGAGCGACGGAGAGCACTTTCCGCCCGATGGCAAGCTGCGTGTGTTCCGTAGCCGCACCGGTGGAAACGAGTGGGAAGCGCTCACCAAAGGTTTGCCGCAGAGCAATTGCTATGTGAACGTGCTGCGCGATGCGATGGCCGTCGACACGCTCGACAAGTGCGGGGTCTATTTCGGGACGACCGGCGGGCAGGTTTACGCATCGGCGGATGCGGGGGATAGCTGGAATCCGATTGTGCGGGATTTGCCGGCTGTGCTGTCGGTGGAGGTTCAGACACTGGGATAGCCCAAGAGGAGCCAACGATGCCCATGGCCATGGCAAAAATCACGCCGTTCCTGTGGTTCGACGATCAGGCCGAAGAGGCAATGCAGTACTACGTCTCGATTTTCAAGAACGCAAGGGTTCTCAGCCTGCACCGAGCAAACGGGAAGGTACTGTCGGTCACGTTCGAGTTGGAAGGCCAGCAATTCATGGGCTTGAATGGAGGCCCGCGGTTCAAGTTCACAGAAGCCATATCGCTTTTTGTGAACTGCGAGACCCAGGAAGAAGTCGATGAATTATGGGAGAAGCTTTCCGCCGCCGGAGAGAAAGGCAGGTGTGGCTGGCTGAAGGACAAGTTTGGCCTGTGGTGGCAGATCATCCCGAAAGCCCTGCTGCAGCTAATGAGCGACCCGGATCCTGAAAAGTCGAAGGCAGTGATGCAGGCCATGCTCAAGATGGACAAAATCGTCATCGAAGACTTAAAGAAGGCTTACGCCGGAGAGACTGCTGCGTGAATGTGGTGCAACGCGATGGCCGGACTCCTCGGATGAGAGCGGAGTGTATTTCGGCACGATCGCAAGCAGCTGTATGCCCCGGCGGATAGCGGGAGACAACTGCAATTCTATTGTGCAGGAACTGCCGGCGGTGTGACTCACACGGACACGATCAGGCCAACATGATCCGACTCATCCTTCCGCCACATTTGCGAACGCTGGCGGGCGTTGCCGGCGACGTGGAACTCGAAATCGAGGGCCCAATCACGCAGCGCTCGGTTCTTGACGCGCTCGAGGCCCGCTACCCGATGCTGCGCGGCACCATCCGCGATCACGGCACGCTGCAGCGCCGGGCATTCTTGCGTTTCTTTGCCTGCGAGCAGGATCTGTCCCACGAACCGCCGGACGCTCTGCTACCGGAGGCGGTTGCGTCTGGCGCGGAGCCGTTCATTGTCCTCGGAGCGATTGCGGGAGGGTGAACTGGCTCGCGTGCTAAACGCGGGCGAGGGCGCCCGCGCCACATTTGATCAGATTTTCTCTTAATACAGTTCCAGCGAAACCAGGTCGCCGTCGGACATGCCGCCGGCGCGGTAGTTGGCGGAGGCAACCCGATTGGCCCAACCGCAGGAGAACTCGTCCACGCCAATCAGGGTGAGGGACTTGTAGTCCTCAGTTCGCAGGTTCATTCGTTTCGTGCCTGCGGACAAGGTCAGGATCGCCATGGGCGCGTGAGAACAATCCACGGAAATTAGCCGGCCTTTCAGGTACAGCAGCGGGCGCTTGTCAATTTGAGGCTGCGGCGGCAGACCGGAATCGTCGTCGCTGGGCGGACTGGCGGGAGCCGCTTCGACGGGATGAGTGGATGCCTGCGTTGCCGAATCCCTTGGCAGCGGCGCGGAGCCGGCCCAGGAAGGGACCGGCTTGGAAGACGAGCTTGACGGCGAAGTCACCGGCGCCGCAGCGCCGGGCTGCGGCGCTACGCCGTACTTTTCCAGGGCGGGCAGATCGGAAAGCTGTTGGCGCGCCAGTTGCGAAATCTTAGGATCGGAACTGGTGGTTAGCCGTATCAGCATGGCATTGGCGGCGTCAAATTTCCTGGCCGCGATGTAGATCTTGGCCATGTTGAACTGATACTGCTGGTTGCGCGGGCTGAGTTGCATGGCGGTGCGCATGGTCTGCATGGCGGAATTGATGCCGCCACCTTCCGCCCGTGCCAGACCGAGCATGTTGTACCCTTCGGCAAACTCCGGGTACCAGTCCAGTACCGCATGCAGATCCTGCATCATGTTGGCGAGGCCCTCGATTTCGTGTCCGCTGGCCTGCCCCTGGTGATACTTGATCAGAGCCGCATAGAAGTGAAGCCAGGGATCCCGGGCATCCATCGCCGCCGCCCTGGAAAATTCGTCCGCCGCTTCAATGAACTGATTCTGCTGAAGAGATGCGAAAGCCAGTGCCCGGTGCGCCACTGCGTTGTCCAGTTTGGGCTGGTTCGCCAGCGAGTGCAGTTGATCGATCGCGTGATTGCGGTGTTCGGGAAGTCGGATGGCCATCTCGGCGACCAGAGCCTGCCCCACAGCTTCTGGGAGCTCTTGCGGGCTGGAGCCGATTTCGTCGTCGGAAGCTACCGTGGGCGCCTGTCCCGCCGGTTGTGGGGCCGGTTCGTTCTTACCCGGCGGGTTGGGCGCCTGGAGCCGCAGTATGAGCGACTGCCAGTAGCTCTTCACCGCCTGGTCGAATTGGGTCGCGCTCATCGCATAGGCTTGCTGGAGGGCTTGTTCGGCGGGGAGTTTCTGGTTCTGTACCAGATCAAGATAATTGCCGGTCTGTTCCAGCTTGTTCTGGTTGATCAGGAGATGCGTAACCAACCAGGACTGAGCGGCGAACAGAGCATCCTGTGAGGTTGGCGCATTTCCGTGGGCTTGTGGCGGTGCGGCAAAAAGTTGTGGCACCGGGATCCAGGGTTGGGAGCTCAGCAGCGGGAGGAAAGGGCTGGATCGGTCTGCCATGGATTCAGGTTCGCCGCCAATCTGGACCGTTCGTCCCAGGCGCAAGCTGGAAAAATATTGGGCAAATCCCTCGTCGAACCAGGGCTGCGCCGGGGGATAGTTGTAATTCAGGAGCACTGTGGCGAAGTCATAGGAAACGGCGCGCCAGCTCTCGTTCCGGGAGAGATTCAGGACGAAATAGCAGCGGTCCTCACCAGGAACGAAAAAGGCGTCGGAGAGCAATGGACTTTGCCGCCCGGGAACCACGGCGGAGTAATCCTCTTCGCTGGCGAGAGCGATGATCTCCATCGGTACTGGCAGGTTCACGCGGGACCGCGTCAGCAACTGGCCGAAGGCGGACCGCATTTGCTCGAAGCGAGCGATGACTTCCTGTCCCTGTTTCAGGCTGCCATTCGTGACCACGGAGAAGTGGCTAGAGTTGAGGCGGATCCAGCGCGGCTCGGCAGCGTGAGCCGCAGAAGAAAGGACAAGCAGCCACGCAGAGCATAGCGACAGAAGGAGCCGGCGGAATGAAGCGCGAGCGGGAAGCATAAGAGTCCCAGAAAAATGCTATCACGCTACGATGACAGAAGCTTCCGCAAGGCCCAGCGGGCGTTTTCAGAGACAACGGCGTCATCATCGGCGGTGAGTTTCTCGAGCAGCGGAATGAAACGCCGCTGGCCGCTGTTGCCAATGGCGATTACCGCGTTGCGCCGCAGGCCGGAACGCTTGGCGCGGCGAATCGGTGAGCCGCGGAACTTCTCGCGGAACTCTTCCGCGGTCATATCGGCCAGCCATTCCAGCGCGGGATTCACCAGGCCTTGTCGCGGCTGGAATTCCAAAGCTTCGGTCGCCGGGGCTTTGCGGTTCCAGGGACACACGTCCTGACAGATGTCGCAACCGAAGACGTGGCGGCCGATCCCAGCACGGGCTTCGTCGGGAATCGTGCCGCGCTTTTCAATCGTCAGGTACGAGATGCACTGGTTGGAATCGAGTTGATACGGGGCGATGAGCGCATCGGTAGGGCAAGCATTAATGCAGCGTGTGCAGGTACCGCAGCGGTCAGGGGCGGGAAGATCAGGCGGAAGTTCCAGAGAGGTGAGGATCACGCCGAGAAAAAGCCACGACCCCAGCTGTTGATTGAGAATGCAGGTATTCTTGCCGATCCAGCCGACACCGGCATATTTGGCGTAGACCCGCTCGACCAGCGGTCCAGTATCGACAAAGCAACGGGTGGTCCAGCTGCCAGGAGCAGCGGCGGCTTCTCTGAGTTTCGTTTCAACGATGCGCAGCCGGCGCATCACCGCGTCGTGATAGTCCTGCTGGCTCCAGGCGTAACGCGAGATCCACCCGCGATCGGGATCATCGGAGTACACCGAGTACGGATGCGCAGTGTTGTAGTTGATGGCGCAGACAATCACCGAGCGCGCCCAGGGCGCAGCCGAATGCAAGGATGCCCGCTTTAGTCCGCCGGTTTCGCTGCGGGCTTCCATGTACTTCATCTCCGCGGCGTGGCCGGCGGCAATCCATTGTTCAAAGTAATGCAGTTCGGGGAAGTCGCGGACCGGAGCAATTCCGGCAAGCTCGAAACCGGCGTGCCGCGCCGCTTCCTTGACTAGAGACGAGATTTGGCCCGGAGAGTTCAAACGATACCCTGATGATTTTAGCGGCTGCGGGCACCTCTTCGATTTTCAAGGGACAGAAAAAATGAAAGCAGATACAGGAGCCCGGGTATTCTTGAAACGGGCAGACGCGTCCCATAAGAGACGAGACGCAAAGCAAAGCTCCAGGGCGGCTCTGGTGAGGATGTAGAGTGCCGACCTCAGCGGCTGAAACCGGAGATGAAAGCAATCCAGCCGCGGCAACACTGAAGGGCTACGCTACCTAGAATCGGTCGTGAAACGGAAGTTCTTCCGCAGGCTCCCGCGGTGAATTTTGCGGACTTTTCGACTGATGGTGGCCACGGTGCAGAGTCGGAACCGGTTCCGGCGATTGGAAAACTTGTGGATATTATCGGCTGATTGTGGAAAAATGCTGTTACGCATTCGGAACGAGAACGAGCCCTTCATAATAGAGCTTTTCTTCTCTTCATTGGCGATGTATTCTCCCATGATTCGTTGAGAGGCGCTCTCAGTTGTTCTGAGTACGGTTATTCTTGAATCAGGGGGTGAAAATGTTCTCCGGAGGACGCAGACTGAGAGCGTTGCGGGAGCAGTTAGGCTTGACGATGCGCGATGTGGAAAACGCCACGGCGCGCATCGCGCAGAAACACCGGAATGACGAGTTTCTGATTCCGCCGAGCCGGCTTTCCGAAATGGAGACAAAAGACCTCCTGCCGAGTATCTACCGGCTGTACTCGCTGGCGGTGGTTTATCGGCGGGATGTCCGGGAATTGCTTTCCTGGTATGACATCGACCTCAACGGAGCGGCCGCCGACATGGATTTCGTGCTTCCACCCAAATCCCATATAGCCGGCGTACTCGCCGGCCTGTCGGCAGTTCAGGTCCCAATCAAACTGGATCCTAGCTTTGATGAGCGAGAGACCGCAAATATCGGCAGAATGGTGGAAGCGTGGGGCATGGTGCCGTTGTCCTATTTGGCGCAATTCGCATCATGCAATTACACTTACGGCTACATCGGCAGTGAAGACCTGACCATGTATCCGATTCTGCCCCCGGGTACCTTCATCCAGATTGATGAGTCGAAGAAGAAGGTCGAAGAAGGGGGCTGGCGATCCGAGTACGAACGTCCGATTTATTTCGTCGAAACCCGACGGGGCCACAACTGCTGTTGGTGCACGATGGCGGAGGACTCCATCATTCTGACGCCCCATCCGCTCTCACCGGTTGCGGCGCGGGCCTTGCGCTATCCCCAGGACGCGGAGGTGATTGGCCAGGTGGTTGGAGTGGCCATGAAGTTGGGGAGTTGGCGTTCGGCCTTCGAGCCCTTAGCAAGTACGAGAGCGCCTGAAGCACTGAATTGAGGTGGCGGGCGGAGCCGGCCCCCGGCTCTGCCGGCAGTAGACGAGGGCCTGCGCCAGAGAGCCTTTCCACGTAAGCCTGGGGCGCCGTTCCAGCCGTTTCGCTTGATTTCTCAACATCTTCCAGCAGGTTCCTGATCGGCGTGGCGAGGATGCGCGAGAGTATCGCGCGGTGCGCCTGGGCCATGGCGCGCCGCGCCGAAAACTCCCCATAGATCCGGCTCACTCCCCAGTGGGAATAGCTTCCTCGCTCGTCATGAAGCGCGGCGAGGTATTCCAACTTTCGCAGCAGCCCGCGAACTGCTTTGAGGGTTGTTTCCTGGATGTCCTGCAGCGCGGAAGAAAAAATCATATGCCGTTACGCTTTTGGAACAAGGAATTTATTGGCGCATTCCGGGCGGTGGGGCGTCGGTCAGTACATTATCACGGAACATCTCGCTTTGAAAGGACTTTGTACCGTGAAAAAGACTACGAAATGGCTCGCTGCAGTTCTGTTATTGGCTGTGATCGCGGTTCCAACCACCTTGATGGCCACCGACCCCGAACCCCCTTGCCCGACTTGTCTGCCGGGTCAGGCGCCGCCACCCCCAGCGCCACAATCTCTTGCCCACAGGTAGAGCAGGCTGGAGTTGTTGCTTTTTGGAGTTGAGGGTCACCGCGAAACGCGTTATAGTGCGCGCGGTGGCCTGATGCTCTCACTTCGCCAGATGATGGACGGACTCTGGATACTGTCAGCGGTGCTGGAGTCGGTACTGGTGGTCGCAATGCTGCGCCGCAACGTCCCGGCGCGGTTTCCGTTCTTCTTTGCCTACGTCACGGCGGACGCATGCCTCACGGCGATCATGTTTGTGATGGCCAGGGTGCTGGTGGTGCCGGGCGCGTTGTGGGTTCGGGTTTACCTTCCGCGGCTTGCTCTGACTGCGGCCATGCAGTTCGGCGTAGTTTGGGAGGTGTTTGACCACATCTTCAAGACTTATTCCGTTTTGAATCGTTTTGGGAAGCCGCTTTTTCGAACTGCGCTGGTAGCGTTCTTTTTGGCGGGGATTGCCGCGGCAGCCCTCACCCGCGGTCATGAGGCTTATCACACCATGGCGGTTTTGCACCTGCTGCAACAGACGGCGAGCATCCTGCTGGTGGGCTTGCTGGGATCTCTGTTTATTTTCTCGGCCTTTTTTGGACTTTCCTGGAGAAGCTTCCTTTTCGGAATCGCTTTGGGGATGGGGTCGGACGCGGCTGTGAACATGGCGGCGGCGGCGATCAAAGGGTACTTCGGATTGTCCGGGAACGTTTATTTGAACCTCATGACGCTAGGGAGCGCAAACCTGAGTGTGTTACTCTGGGTTTTCTACCTGTTCATGCCGGACCCGTCCGGCGGAAACCGAGCCTTCCGGGACCTTACTCAACCCGACCTCGAGCCTTGGAACAGGGAGTTGCGGAGGCTCTCACGACAATGATCCTTCCGATTCTTCTCGTCCTGGTATCTGGCTTAGTTCTGGTTTTTCTGTTTCAACTGGCGAAAGGCCGCGCTCTGAGAGCGGAGCAGTTGGACAATGCCTCCGAACATCTTCGGTCGGTGGATGTGGAAGCTTTCCGCAACCTCATTGATCCCGCGGAGGAAGAATTCTTGCGGGCAAATCTGTCGCCGGAGGAGTTCCGCCGGGTTCAGCGGGAACGACTGCGCGCCGCGGCCGAATACGTCTCGGCCGTTGCCAAGAACGCGGCCATCCTGCTGCGCGTGGGGGAGGGGGCTCGCGCGAGTTCCAATCCGGAGACTGCGGCTTTGGCCCAACAGCTGGTCGATACTGCCCTGAGGCTCCGGTTGTATGCGCTCCAGGCGCTGACGGTTCTCTATCTGGGAATGATCTTGCCGGGCCGCCACATCTCTGTGATGCGGATTGCCGAACGTTACGAGCAGATGACGCGTCAGGTGACCATGCTGGGTTTGCACTACCCCATGCACGGAGCTGGGGCGGCACTCTGAGGTTGCACCTGGGATTCAGACCGTCCTGGTGAGCACGAGCGGGGACGCTCGCGGCGGCATCGGGAATCCGCCAAGCCGATTACTTCTTCCAGGCGACCATTAATCCGAGCACCACTGGCAAATACAGCACTGAGGCGTGCAAGACGTTGCTCGCTTTGGCGCGCGTTGCTGCCCCCGCCAATTTGATCGCGTGGTACATCATGAAAGCTCCGGCCAGGCTCATGCCTGCCCAATAAACCGGGCCAACCGAGCCCGTCATGGGTAGCATCGTGACCACGATCAGGACTGCGGTAAAGCCCACGATTTCGGCCCGCGTGAACCGCGAATCCGCGTCA
Organism: uncultured Acidobacteriota bacterium; assembly: GCA_963715675.1. GTDB lineage: Bacteria > Acidobacteriota > Terriglobia > Terriglobales > Acidobacteriaceae > DASVWZ01. The sequence goes on along the minus strand of OY970265.1, from coordinate 2,370,838 downwards.
AAGTCCGGCAGCATTCTGTAACCGGCGCGCGAGTAATCCTCGCGGTACATCAGGGCGATGGCAAGAAAATGAGGGAATTGCCAGAGAAAAAGTAAGGCGAACAGGAACCATGCCTGGCGGTCGATCTTACCCGCCGCGCCAGCCCATCCGATCAGTGTCGGCATGGCTCCGGGGAATGCGCCCAGCAAAGTGCAGAGCGGCGTCTTGCGCTTCAGCGGAGTGTAGATCAGCAAATACGAGAGCAGGGTCGAGGTGGCTAGAAAAGCGGACAAGAAATTGACTGTGAACGCCAGGTACGCGGCGCCGAGGATGCTCATCGCTAATCCGAGGAGCAGAGCTTCGGAGGCACGAATTCTGCCGGAAGGCAGCGGGCGGCCGGCGGTGCGCCGCATTTGTCCGTCCCAGCGGCGTTCCATCCATTGATTCAGGGTTGCGGTTCCGCTGGCTACCAGAAGGGTTCCGATCAGGGTATGGACCAGGCCGGAAAGCCGCACGGGGCCTTGCGCAGCGAGATAATAGCCCGCCGAAGTCGTCATGAGGATCAGCAGGTTAACCTCAGGCTTGGTGAGCGTGAGGTAGTCGCGCAGCCGAGCCAACGTGGCCTGCGCGAAACGCGGATCTGTAATTCCCTGAGTTGTCGCCATGTTCCCCTGTTACCAACCGCGGTGAGACCCGGCAGCATGCTCAGTCTGCCTGGGTTGGTTGCATTTCCGATAAAAGATAACACATCCTTTATCACTCTCGCTCGGCGAAAAAAAGTTTCGGCTGCCAGACGCCGAAACTTGCAGATGTCACACACACCTGTGATAGACTGCCGTGCAAGCTGCCGGTCTTCAGTTCTTGAAGCGGCTGAGGTGGGGGAAGAAAATCCGTCCGACCCGGAGGTCTGTGTAGATGGGCCTAGCACTGCTCGTGGTTCTGTGGCTGATTACGTTTGTCAGCACCTATTTTTTTGCCGCGAAAACCTGGTGGTTGCCACACGGCGTTTCCACGGCCGCGCCCTGGATTGATCACCAATTCGGATTGACCTACCTGCTGATGGGCGTCATCTTCGTAGCCGCGCAGGGGGCGTTGGGCTGGGTGGTCTGGAAATACCGAGACGGGCCCGCAGCGAAGCCGGTAGAGTATTCGCACGGTAACACAACACTGGAACTGCTGTGGACGACCGTGACCGCCATCCTCTTCATTGGCCTGAACCTAATGGGGAGCCATGTATGGGCGAGCGAACGCTTTGCTCCAGCTGAGGCCGGAGCAGTGCAGGTAGAAGTCACGGGCATGCAATTTGCCTGGTACTTCCGCTATCCGGGACCCGACGGCAAGTTCGGACGGACCGACCTCAAGCTGATGGACCCATCGTCGGGCAATGACGCTGCCATCGGCCTCGATCCTTCCGACCCGGCGGCAAAAGATGATGTGGTAACGGGCGCCATGTATGTTCCGGTGAATCGCCAGGTCGATCTCACCTTGCGCGCGTTCGACGTCATCCACAGCTTCTTTGTTCCTTCGTTTCGCTTCAAGCAGGACGCGGTGCCCGGACTGGCGATCCACATGCATATCACCCCCACCGAAGTGGGGGACTACGAGATTGCTTGTGCCGAGCTTTGCGGGCTTGGTCACTACAACATGCACGGCATGGTGCACGTGGTCAGCCAGGAAGATTTTGAGAAATGGCTGGCCGCACGGGAGGCGGAAAAACAATAATGGCGACCACAGCTCCAGTACACGCACACGCAGCCCCTCACGGGTTCATCCGGAAATACGTCTTCAGCCTGGACCACAAGGTCATCGGGATTCAGTATTACTTCCTGGCATTAGCGGCGGTGGTGGTTGGCATGGTGCTTTCACTGCTGATGCGGATTCACCTGATCTGGCCTACAGTGAGCCTGCCTCTGGTCGGCTTGATTCAGCCCGAAACCTACCTGACGCTGGTCACCATGCACGGTACCATCATGGTGTTTTTTGTCCTGACGACGGCGCCGCAGAGCGGTTTTGGCAACTACTTCCTGCCGATCCAGATCGGCGCGCCGGACATGGCCTTCCCGGTGCTGAACATGCTTTCGTTCTGGACCACGTTCGTGGCTTTCGTGGTGATGCTGGCAGCGTTTGTGGTGCCAGGCGGGGCTCCGCTGCACGGCTGGACGGGATACGCGCCGCTGAGCGCGCTCACCAATTCCGGGCCGGGAGAGCAACTGGGCGCGGATTTATGGATCACCAGCATCGCGATCTTCTGCGTGGCATCCCTCATGGGCGCGCTGAATTTCATTACCACCACGCTGGATATGCGGGCCAAGGGCATGAGTATGATGCGCATGCCGCTGACCTGCTGGACTTGGTTCATCACCGCAATTCTGGGCTTGCTGGCTTTCGGGGTTCTGCTCTCCGCCGGAATTCTGCTGCTGATGGACCGCAATCTGGGCACCAGCTTCTATGTTCCCCTGGTAGCCGTGAGCGGGAAAATCGCGGGACACAAAGGTGGTTCGCCGCTGCTGTGGCAACATCTGTTCTGGTTCTTTGGACATCCCGAGGTGTACATCGCGATTTTGCCGAGCATGGGAGTGGCTTCGCAGCTGCTCTCCACGTTCTCGCGCAAGCCCATCTTTGGGTACAAGGCGATGGTGTACGCCATCATGGCCATCGGCATCCTGGGCTTCGTGGTGTGGGGACACCACATGTTCATGAGCGGCATGAGTCCGTACTCCGCGTTTGCTTTTTCCATCATGACCATGTGCATCGGGGTGCCGTCGGCGATCAAGACGTTTAACTGGCTGGGCACAATTTACAAGGGGCGAGTACGCTTTCACACTCCGATGCTATTTGCCATCGGTTTCGTTTCGCTATTTGTCTCCGGCGGATTGAGCGGACCATTCCTGGCGCAACCGGTGCTCGACATTCCGCTGCACGACACGGCCTACGTGCCGGGGCATTTCCACCTGATCATGGGCGTGGCCTCGATCTTCGGCATTTTCGGCGCGACCTACTACTGGTTTCCGAAGATGTTCGGGCGCATGATGAATGAGACTTTGGGGAAAATCCATTTCTTCATTACGCTGATCGGAACCTACTCGATCTTCATGCCGATGCATTATTTGGGAATGGCGGGCCAGCCCCGGCGCTACTCATCCCTGACGGAGGTGGCTTACCTGCACAACCTGATTCCCCTGAACACGTTCATGACGTATGCGGCGTTTGTCACGGTAGGGGCCCAGTTGATTTTCATCGTCAACCTGTTCTGGAGCTTATTCAAGGGGCCGAAGGCAAGCGACAACCCGTGGGAATCGACGACGCTGGAATGGATTACGGCGACACCGCCTCCGCACGACAATTTTGGGGGACGCACGCCGGTGGTCAACCACGGGCCCTATGAGTACAGCGTGCCGGGGGCTCCGCGTGACTATGTGATGCAGACCGATCCGGCAACGGCAGGGGCACACTAACGGGAATCATGGCAACCATGAGTTCAACTGTAGGAGTGCGGCCGCAAAAGGGCGGGGGAAGCGGCGTCCGTCCTCCATCCTATGGCGGAGGAGGCGACGGCGACCGCAGTCGCGGGGAAGGTTTCCCGGATTACGGGCAGCGGTTGCGGCGGGCACGATTGGGCCTGGCGGTTGCGGTGGCGCCAATCGCCATGCTGTTTATTTCCCTCACCAGCGCCTACGTTGTGCGCCAGGGATTGCCCACTTTCGACGAGCGCACCAGCACCTACGTTCACGACTGGATTCCGGTGGCGCTGCCGATCCGGCTTCTGCTGATCAACACGGTATTGTTGCTGGCGGGCAGCATTACCGCCGAACTGGCGCGACGGCAGATTACGCGGCAAGCCGCGCTGGCCCCGGTGCGCTCGATTCCAGGGGTGTCGCTTGGGCAGGAGTCCGGTTTCCCCTGGCTGGCGGTCACGGTGGTGCTGGGGTGCGGCTTCCTGACCGGCCAATGGCTGGCTTGGCAAGAGTTAGCGGCTCGCGGTTTCTATTTGGCCACCAGCGCCAGCAGTTCGTTTGTATATCTGCTGACGGCGGCGCACGGAGTTCATCTCGCGGGAGGTGTGCTGGTGCTGCTCTATGCGGTCGCAGTTTCTCTACTGCACCGGCCGGTGGAAGCTCGGCGCATTGTGGTGGACGTTACCGCGTGGTACTGGCATTTCATGTTCGTGTTGTGGATAGGAATCTTTGCGTTGTTGTGGTTCATGCGGTAGCCCGCGAGAGCACAAAGGACACCCAGCAGCACGAAGGCGGTCAGGCAGCACATCAGAACTTAGATCAGGAGACCCAGAAGATGGCCGATATTGCGGTGCAACACGGGATGGCGGATGCGTACGAGCCGTCGCTGTTCGGCACCTACTCAAAGAAGATTGGGATGTGGTTGTTTCTGCTCTCCGATACGCTGACGTTTGGAGCGCTGCTGTTTGCTTACAGCTACAACCGGATATCCAATCCGGACTGGCCCACGCCGTTCCACAAAGAGAGCATCATCAACGCCACCATCATGACGGCATGCCTGCTGTCCAGTTCGCTCACCATGGTGCTGGCAGTGCTGGCAGCGCGGCGTGGCGACCGCAGTTGGACCCGGAACTGGATTCTGGGCACCATGCTGTTCGGCTCGGCTTTCGTAGTGTTGCACGGCATGGAATGGACAAAGTTGATGGGGGAGGGAATGTGGCCCTGGAAGAATCCGTGGGCCGCGGCGGTTCCGCAATTTGGCGGAACGTTCTTCACCCTCACCGGCATGCACATGCTGCACGTCACCATTGGAGTGATCTATCTGGGCGTGGTTTCGATGCGAAAGGCGTTCCTGCCAGTCCTGCTGGTGATTTGGGGAATCGTGTTCTTCGCGACTCCGGCAGACAGTTTCTTTCATATAGCGGTACACGTACTGCTGATCGCCCTGGTGGTCGCGGCCGTGATTTTGTTCCTGAAGCCAAAAGATTACGACGCGCATGATGTCGAGATTGCCGGTCTGTACTGGCACTTCGTCGATCTGGTGTGGATGTTCATTTTCCCGCTGGTGTATCTGATGTCAACCCGGGTACAGGGATAAGAGGAGACGACTGAACCATGCATACGGTTGCCGCACATCACGACGAAGGTAAATCCCAATATTTTTGGGTATGGGGCGTCCTGTTGCTATTGACCGCAGTAGAGGTGGTGCTTGCCTATCGGCAGGTGTTCCAGCCTGTCCGGATGCTGATCGCCCTGATGATCCTCTCCGTCATTAAATCGGCGCTGATTATCGGCTGGTTTATGCACTTGAAGTACGAGATCGCCGCCATGAAGTGGGTGATGATGGTGGCGGTGTGCGCGTGTTTGTGCCTGATGTGCGTGTTTTTCGCGGATGCAGCGCGCATCCTGCAATTGGGAGTGAAATGAAACTGCGATTGGTTACCCTCGCGTTGTTCACGCTGCTGTTCGCCGGTCCCGCGTTCGGCCAGGGTTGCTCCATGTGTTACAGCAATGCCGCCGGCACCAGCAAAGATGGACAACGTGCCATCAGCCGTGGAATCCTGGTCTTGCTGGTGCCCGTTTTGGGATTCATGACGCTGGGAATGGGTATGGCGTTCCGCTACGGCAAACAAAGAGACCGGGCGTAGTTCCTCCGAATGCTCCGCCGGATGGAGGAGAAGTTCCTGTCAATTCCTGCTTGGTGATTGCCGACTAGACGCTGGGGGTAGGCGCTGCGCCCGGCAGTTTGCAATAGCCTGGCAACGCTGAGATGCCACTCACGCTTATTTTACCCACCCCTGATCCATAGATTGCCCACTTCGGAGGGCGGGGGCAACGACCGCAAAACCAGAGAAAAGCCGAAGTGGAGTGAAATCACCCGACTAGCAGGAAAGGTTGGAGGCGCGGGTCGGAATCGAACCGACGCATAAAGGTTTTGCAGACCTCTCCCTTACCACTTGGGTACCGCGCCGCTGTACAAAAGCCCGCCATTCGCGGGCTGCAGAGATATTCTGGAGCGGGAGACGGGATTTGAACCCGCGACTTCGACCTTGGCAAGGTCGCACTCTACCACTGAGTTACTCCCGCTCGTTCTCTCATTCTACTGTACTTGCGCATTTCCTGACAATTCACTGCACCCGCACTCGCACCCGCTTTTCGTCATGCGGCTCTTCCACATCGGCTACAGTACCACCGTTCGGCAGGAAACGCTCGATGAACTGAGCTTGGGCGTCCCTTGCCTTGTGGCGGTTGTGCACGTAATGCATCGTCATGTCCACATGCGACTGGCGAAGCATACGCTGAACCACCACAGGGTCGTGTCCGTTTTCGATGAGGAATGTGGAAAGTCCGTGCCTCAGGTTGTGAAACCCAAACCTCGGGCAATCCTCAGGGATTACTCTAGCAGCGACAGCCGCAGGTCTGACGTAGTCCTGTACGATCATGCTGCCGATTCGAGGCTGCTTGCCGTGCAGCTTGAACGAGGGGAACAAAAAATCCGAGTCCTTGCTGTACGGAGTCTGTTGACGCCACGCCTGCAATAGGGCAGCAAGCGTCTCGTGCATCTCGACTGGAGCCTTAGACGCCCTCGACTTCGGACGCCCCAGTTCGCCATCCACCCAATCGCGTCGGATGTTGATCTTCAGTTTTCTCCAATCAATATCCGACCACATCAGTCCGAGAGCTTCCCCGATACGAGTGGCGGTGACTGCTACCACAATGACCAGCACCCGTACCAAAGGATCACCGATCCGTTCCAGTATCGCGAAAGACTCTTCTGGGCTCAGGCTGATTGCCTCGTAATCCGAGACCGTCGTTGCACTCACCCACTTCATCGGATTGGATTCCTCAGTTCGTGGGATCATGCGGAACTTCTGTCCGTGGCTGTAGACCGCCGACATCATGTTCCTGAGTTTGGATCGTAATCCTTTGGACATCCCGTCGATCCACTCCTGAATTTCGAGTGGCTCGATGTCCTTGGCTACGTACTCCGACCAGTGGGTTAAGTGAAGCCGTGCGTTGCGACCATCCGTGTTCTTGCTGGAGTGAGCCTTGTCCTCGCCCGTCTTCTTCTTGCCATAAGTGAGGTAATGTTGCAGCACTTCGCCGAACGTCACCTTCGCTGGGTCTGGCTGGTTGACGAGTTTGTCCAACCCTAGAGTGCCAATTTCCAGCCAACCCTCCTCGTCAGTCATGGTGTTCAGCCCCACAACCTTCGAGCGTTCATCGCCGTTCGCGTTGTACCAGCAGTACACCAGCTTGCCTTTCTTCCTGCGAAACCATCCCTTTGCCACTAGAGTTTCCCCTTCTGGCTGCGGGGACTGCCGTCAGGCATTGTACGTGGCGTTGGCGTTCCAGCCAAACTCCGGTCTTCATTTGACGCGGAAGGTTTGCGAACACCCGAGGCTATGGCGGCTTCGACTTCGCTGAGCTTGTAACGCCATACCCTACGATGCTCGCCTACCCCCAGCGGAGATGCTGGGAGGAGTCCCCTGCGTGTCATTTCGAGCGCCTGACGGCGGGTGATCTTCAGGTGCTCGGCCACGTCGTCGGCTGTTACGTATGGCTCTGGTCTTGCTTTAGCTTTTTCCCAATCCGCCATGATGCCATGTCCCCTTGTTCGTGCTGTAGAATACCGAACAACAGATACATGAAACAGTCACGAACCATGTCACCCAAGCGATCCCGCCCACCATTGTTGCCGACACTTCCCATAGATATCAGGTTTAGAGCAAAGCCATTCTTCAGGTGGGAAGTCACCAAAGAGGAAAATGATTGGGTATTCCAGTGTAGCTGGCCTTATTCAGACCAGTACAACGCTAAAACGCCGATTCCCGCCCGGTTGCTGCGCGTAAAGGGCAAAGATTACGCTGGCAGCAAGTACGTTGAGCTTTTGTTGGGCATTGAAAAACCAAGAGACCTTGCGGTGTTTATAAATGTCAACGGGTGTCCGTTCGATGAGGTTGTAGAGTGCCCGCTTGAAGAGGAGTACCACAGAAGAAAGGTTCCGTTTCGCTGGAGTGACTTCCAGAGACTTCAAATGAACTTGAGGGATGCGATGCGTTTGCCAGTCGCTAAACTGCTCCGGCGTCCTGAATTTAAGTGGGCCTTCAATCTGACTAGCTTTAAGATAGAGGTAGTCCACGAGGGCGGAACTTACTATGGAGAACAGTGGACTAGAGCGTCCGAGCCGCTTTGCTATAGGGTCATCGCGGTTAATCGTCTACTTGGTGAAGTAGAGTATGGGTTCTGCGAACGGTGTCGCAAACCCTTTCAGGTAACGAGCAGGCACAAGCGGAAATTCTGCGACACGGGTTGTGCGCACGCCGCCGCACAGGAGAGATATAGAGAAGGCCTGCGCGACATCCCACCCAATCGCTAACCGAATCAAAATACCCTTTGGTGCACTGGCTTTTTCTTTTCTTTTCAGACAATTAGCTCCCTCCTACCTAAAATCTCCATGCAGTCAGCCTTGTGGTGACAGGTTTCGTGACTGGTTCATGTCACCCGAGGGGAGTACCGTGGCTTCAGGATCAACGTGGCCTGCAAAGTAAACGACGCGTGGATCGAGCCCCGCACGGATGAATGAAACTGGAGCAAGAGAAAAAGGATGCCCATGCCACGTCCTAAAATCTACGTCGATGTCGCCGCCCGGATGCGGGCCTACCGTGAAGCCAAGAAGCTCGGTCTCACGGTGCCGGAATACCGGGCACGCAAAGCCGGGACAACCGTAACGCCCGCTCCGGTGAACGAATCATTGCAGACTTATCGAGAGCGCATAGATAAAGCTGTGGCACGAGCAACATCACAGCCTTCTGACTTTGAGCCGATGACGCTCGGAGACTTGGCGGCGGGGAAGGCCCCGGTCAAACGAAAGGTAACACCAAACTTAACGCCTGCTCCTACGACCCTCGAAATTTTCAGTTGTAGGTACTTGCTGCCACTGTCGATGAACGACATCAGCCGGATCACCAAAGTCGCCTTCGTGTGTGAGCAGGATGCCGAGCGTCAACGAAAATGGAAAGCTGCCGGGTGTTGTGGCGCTCCCAACAAACCATGGAACACGACCATGGAAGAGATGCTGCGGGACAACGAGCACAATCTTTCCAAGGCGAAGAAAGCGATCCTTGAGGCGCTCGGCGGAAATGTAACGCCAACCGTAACGCCTGCCCCGGAGTTGAAGGTAGGTCAGGTTTTCACCATCAGCAAATTTTGGATTGAGAAAGACGGTAAGGAAATGCAGGTCCCCATGCGCTTCCGCATCGACAACCTGCCGGAGGGAGACGGGGACTTTCACACACACCGGGGCGGCGAGTACAAAGGGCGCAAGTTCGCCACGGCCATCCTCGAAGTGATCGAGGAGCCGAAGCCCGTTACGGTTACGAAACCAGACCGCCGCTTCAAGGCGAAACTCAGTCCCGTCGAAGCTCGTGCCCTGTTCAACAAGACTGCCAACCTCCCCCCGGCAGAGCGCAAGCAGGCTATCAAGGAAGCGTGCGAAGAGAATCGTAACGAGGGTGCTGCGAAGGCGCTGCCCCCGATCAAGAAGGTAAGGAAAATCCGGGTCATCGATCCCCGGAAGGCATTGCTTAAGCGGTTCCGGGACGCCAAGTGTCTGGCGAAATTCTACTGCGGCATGATGGACGAACTGAGCGCCGTGGGTCGTGACTACGCCCACCTGCTCAATCTGTGGAGCGGCGAGGATGGCTATCCATGGACGCCGCCGACGCCGACGTGCCGCCTGCCTAAGACAGAAAAAGAATTTCAGGCCGAGTACGACAAGGCCACGACCGATTTTAACCGGGCGTTCGATGAGTACCCGCCCGGTCAGGCCGTTACGGTTACGAAACTCAACCCGGCTCAGTTCGATGAGCACGGCAACTACATTCCACCAGAGGAGAAAAAAGCAAATGCTTAACGAGAAGATCGAGGACACTCCGCACGACCGGGAAAGTATGCGGGCTGCAACTCCACCGTCTGAACGCTACAAAGCAATAGTGAAGGAGATTGAGGCTGAAGGTGGGTTCGAGACCCCGGAAGAGTATGAAAAGCGCATGACCATTTACCATGCCGCAACTCCAACAGAACCGCCCACCATCAAAAACGTGAACTTTGAATGCGATCCCGCCGATGTTGACCCGGAGCAATGGGAAGAGCACATGACCCTCTACCGCGTGCCGAACTGCACGAAGCCGGACTGCAAGGGATGCCTCGCATGGTTCCGCAAACACTTCATGGACGACATTGAAGATTTGTGATCGAAGTCGCCGCAGAATTGAGTATTAAAGGGTATGCGAATTTTGCACCGCTCTTGAACGGAGGGGTCGCAAATGGTCGGTGGGTCGGGTGACTGATCCAAAGCAGTCACCCACCGCCGTACTTTGGAGACTAAATGAACGACAAACCGATTCCGAAATACATCGCCTATCACCGGGACGCCTTCATGGGCTCCAACCGGGTGAACCGCCGCCTCGACTGGCTACAGCGCCATATCTATCTGCGCCTCTGCCTTGAGGCGTGCTTCTGCGAAACCCGGCCATACTTGCCGACCGAGGACGCCGACCTTGCGCTTCTCGCCGACGTGCCAGATGACGTATGGACTGAAAACAAGACTCCCGTCTTGGCGATGTTCACCAAGTCTGAGCAGGGTTACACCCATCCCCGCATCGTGGAAGAGTTACAGAAAGCCACAGATTCGTACAGTAGATTCAGCGACTTGGGAAAAGCATCTGCCGCTTCACGCCGTGCCAAATCCGCCGCCGCACCGACATTGACTGACGTACCCCCGTTGAACGCACGTTCAGCGCACGTTGAACAGATCAGAGTAGATAAGATGAGATTGGATCAGAGTAGATCAGACGAACAAAGAACATCGACACGGATCAATGACAATGATGCGAGTCGAACAACTCCATCTCATTCGGCAGGGAGCGGCTTCGCCGCTACGCCGACACTGACTGGACTGGATCGGGACGATGACGCTCAGAAACTTGTCAGGGGTCTACACAAGCTTTTAAGTCAGCGCAAGGATGAAGTTGAGATTCCTGCCTCTTATGAGAAGTTCTGGCTGAAGGATTTCCGGGCCGCACTCAAGACTCACACCTATGCTGAGCTTCAACTTGTCCTTGCCTACTCTCAGTTGCCCCGCAACCAGAAGTATTACAAACGTGCCAAACCCATAGTTGAGAATTTTGACTCCCTGTTCGATCAGGCCATGACTATCGCTGGACAGGAAGAGTGCCGCATTCTCTGGAATGCTGCCATGCAGGGTAGGCTCCCGGCCCCGAAGAAGGAAGCGGGCGAAGCCGCTGAACCCAAGCGTGCGCCCGATGGAGTCGCATCTGCTGTGGGCTCAGCACTGGATACCATGGCCCGTTCCGCCGCCGACCCTCAAGCCAAGGGTTTCGATGTCTCTGAGATTGAACTGGAGGATTTATGAAACTGATGACCAACCGTGAACAACTGATTCGTCACCGCATCGCTGAATTAAGGCTGGAGCTTTCCTTGCTCCAACGGGAGCTACTCGAACATAGCAACGACTCTTGCAACTGTAACTGTGACCACGGCACGCAAGACTGCGAGAAGTGTGGGTTCTATGGCATCGAGTGAGTCCCGCGCCGAATCCACGCTTCGTTGTGCACTCCGGGCCGCGAATCTGGCGGCTTGCGGATCATAGACGGAGACCGCTGTATCGCCGCTCTTCCTTTTTAGCCTCGTTTAATGTCCCGCAAAGCAATTTAGATCGCCAGTCCTCACGTTTTCCCAATTTCGAATTGCATAGGTAGGAGCAACACGCGCCCACGGGCGTGCAATTTGCTACCCATATCAACTCGAAATTGTGAGGTCATCATGTTAGAAACACCCGATCAGATTCAGACCCCGATTCACGTAGAATTTCCAACGCCGGACCTTCCGGCGCAATCCCCAGAACCAGAGACTCCAGCGCCGGAGGATGCAGCGCAGGACGAAGCCGCTCTGACTGCCGAGATCAGCGAGCTTTGGCGGCTGCACACCGATTACAAGGGCTCGATCAAAAACCAAACAGAAAACCTTCGTACCCTTCGCAGCGAACTGGGAAAGCTCCTGCATCAGATGAAAGCGTTGCTCGCAAAACCGGGTCGGAGTGGGCAATGGAGTTCTTGGCTGAAGCAGCACAAGATTGCTCGTGCGACCGCAGATCGTTTGGCGCTCAAATTTGAACGCTCTCTCAATCCGGATGCAAATTGCCTCAATGAGTCAATTTTCGAGCCGACCGATCAGGAAATCCGGAGCCTGCTCGATAAGGTCGCCCCGAAACTTCGCCGGGTGCTGAGGACTCGCGTGAGCGTCTATCGCTTCCTCGATCTGCTGACGATCTCGTTCGCGCTGGATCGTAAGGACACGGAGGAAGGAATAGTCGTGGTCAAGCCTGCCCAGCAGACAGCAATGGTGGAATCTGAGCCGGAGGAAGCTCAGGTCGCACCTGTTCCAGTCATCGCCGAGGTTCTGCCAGAAGGCGATGTCCAATCGACGGGCGCTTCGATGACCTTCTAGGACACTGTGAAGAAGCCGTTCAAAACCAGAAAATCATGCCATGTTTTCAGAGATTGGTAGAGAAGGTTCAACTTGCGGTCAAATTCGGAAAATACTTCAACCGGAACTCTTGAAGGTGCTGCCGCCGTGCTGTTTCAGCCGGGCTCAAGTTTTCGCGGAGTCCGGCAACAAGATCTTCCAAGTATACGATCCGAATGCGGGATCGAAATGGCTCAAGCGCACAAGTCCTGATGATCGTTTCCTGCTGCCTCAAGCATGTGTTCGCCTTGGGGAAGAGGAAGACGGCAATGTCATCAGCCGCCTCGTTTGGGTGCCAGATATTCCTTGCGATTTGGTAATGCTCTAAGAACTTCGCTGCGCAACAGAAGGATTCTTCGAATCGCCCAGCCAGTCGGGGTCTGTAGATCGTCTCAAACTTGGCTAAGTGCGCATTATCGGCTTTCGCAGAGCCAAACTCAGATTCGGTGTACTTGATTTCGAAATTAACTCGGGCTCCCGATTGCAAGGGCAAAGAGAAGTCTATGCAGGTACCCTCGGTTTTGCGGTAATAGCGATGCCGTTCGAGGGCTATTCGTCACGAGCGCAATGAGCCTTAATCTAAAGGATTTCGCCCGGTTGCGGTAATCCTTGTTCTGCGAATTCAGTCGGAAACAGCGCCTTCACGAGCGGCTCTACGGAAGTGTGAAAGGCATTTTCCATAACAGGATTCCTCTTTTCGCCCAGACGATCCAGTACATCGTTATCAACGGCCAAGAATGGAGTTCCCATACCCTTGTTGCCACGGTATCGCGCATCCAAGATGTCGCTCAGACCGGTATCTCTTAGAAACGCTGAAATGTACTCCAGCGTGTCGGTAGCCATGCAGAAGAGCGGCGTCAGAATTTTCGGACGAATCGTCTTCGACGAAAGGGTCGGGATAGCCTCGAACCTGTTTTTCAAGAACGCATTCATCATCGGGGCATCCCCGATACCGTCCCGCAGGATCAAGAGCGGGAAGACTCGTCTGACCGCAGAAAGATCGACACCATTGATTCGGTCGGCTTCCTTCTTGCGGCAAGTGCGACGTATTGCTTCGGCCAATTGTTCGATCCCTTTGCGTTTGCCTTCGGGATTTCGAATGAGCTTGTCTTCAATTTCGTGAGATAGCTTTTCGGGATTTCGCCCGTACTTCGCTGCTGCTGTGAACACGGCCCCTTTGTATTCCATGAACAGTACGTCAGAACCACACAGCAGTAGCCCGTCACAAACCTCGCTTCCGTCTGCCTCGTATTTAGGGGATGGGAAGAATCTGTGGTGTCTATTGTTGTTGCCGATTGACTCAAGCAGGAGCCAATTCAGATACCTCTCGAACACTCTGCCCGAAAATGCTAGGAATGCGTCTCGTTTCTCTTTTGTGTCGATGGACAGCATCGTTCGCCAGAACGGACCAGTTTCGAGCTTTTCGGCGAGAAATCCGGGATCGACACAAAAGAGGCGAGCACCACTCGGATACAGAGGCTTAGCCCGAAACAACGTGAAGTCGCTTGGCCCGGTAAGTTTCTTCTCGAAAACCTTCTTTAACTCCTGTGGCATTGCAGTCAATTCTTTCTTGAACTTGCTGATTTTTTCTGCATCTATCGCTGTTTGCTGGAAATATTCGTCTCGCACAAAAAGGGAATCTGGTTGTGCCGCAAAAGATTGGATGGTTGCATTCATGTACTTGGACAAAAGACCGAAGCACAGGCCCAAGAATTCGTCAGTTGTGAGGCCAACCAGCTTCTGCAACCGCTCGTTCGTGTTGAGGTAATCAACGTCATTTCTAAGTTCCTCTGCGAACCGTCCGTACATGAGATGCGAACGAGCTACCGCATTGCGAAATGCGTGCGGAGCGGAATACTCGACGCTCGGGATGAGGTTAGCGAGCAGATTCAGTAGCTTTTGTTCATAGTCGTTGGTCTCCGGCTGAGCGGCATAGAAGTGGTCGTTTGCCATCAGGAATAGTCGAGTCATTGCGCCCCGAGGCTGGCCGAGCGGATTGAGACCTCCTTCGGGACAGAACGAGATGGCTTCTTTGGCGACGAATAGAAGCTGCTCTCTGTGAAAAACGAAGAGAGGCTCTTGTGCCTTGCTCCCTTTCAGAAGCTTCTCGGCTGTGGAGTCGTCGAGAAGCATTTTGACGAGCGACTCGTGACTAGCAGGATCGGGAATTCCACGTAGCCAGCTTCGTATCAGCACGTTCATCGCGCTGCACAGATAAACCATCTGGTCGCGAGAGTACGGCTGCAACTCGGCGCGGAATTCCGCGAGTGTGCTCGGCGTTCCGGTCACTGTGCCGTATGAATAGTAGGTTGCCACTTGTGCCACGGTGTGGATTTCTCCGTATGGATCGACTGAACTTCAATACTGATTGTCGCTCAGTTTGAGTGAGGGAAGTTGCCTGTCCTGTCTCTGCGGATTGGCGGGAGGGCTCCGTTTTGGGCATTTGGGCTTGCCGGGAGGGTTCAGGTCGGCTGGGTCGTTTCAGAAGTGCTGGCAGCCTTTGTGACCAACCCAGCGACGTTCCGCAGGGGCCGACTAAGCGCGTTGGACGAACTTGGGATTGAAAAGGAACTTTCGAGATTCATAGTCACCCAAGCTGAAGTAGATAATCCCCTTGAGAAACTCTGTGCTCGGATCGTTAAAGACCGAGTTCGACCAATCGTATCCGCTCGAAACAACTCTATGGCTTTGCACATCCAAGTTCAACTTATATCCGCCAGAAAGCGATGACAGGATTGCGAAATCTCCCGCTATGCTTACGTCGTTCAGTTCTATGACAGCGAAATTCTCCCTTGCCTTACTGAGTTGCTTCTGTTTCGAAATCTTGCGAAGCAGTTTCTGCCGGATCGAAGCCATTGCCGTTTGACTGTGAGTCTTAACATCATAAACGCTGAATTTCCCGTCCTCAGGCAACGGGAAATCTGGCATCACGCAAAACACTTCCAGAAACATCTTTGAACCATTGAGTCGTTCCACGATGATGTCAGACTCGGCTTCTTGAAGATGAATCCCGCGTATCAGACCTTCGTATACGCCCCGAATGTAAGCACGGTATACGATCACTTCTGAAAATATTGCTTCGCAGTTTCGCCAGTCTTTTGACGCATCGCGAAACCGCTTGGCGTAGGATTTCGCGTGTTGCTCATTGTAGTCATGAATGTCGTTCAAGTTTTCCAGCAATGTTATGTAGTTCCGATAGCGGTTGAGGCAGCCTGCTTCTCTGGCCGCGTAATATCCCTCCCGGCATTTCGTGAAATAATCACACGTCAGAAGTCCGGTTAGAGCAAACAGCGCCTCCCGGTCGGTGACGATGTCTGAAGTAACGAACTCATTCATATTTCATCTCTGCTTTGACAGCTTTATCTTTTTCCTCAGCCAGCCGTTTGTATTCATCCACGTCCAGCACGCCTACTAACTCGTGAAGGTCTCCCTTATGGAGGCTTCTGTCGTCAACCGTTATTACATGAATTTCCGCCCCGCCCTTGCACATTATCCTTCGCCAAAGCAACGTATAGGCACGAATGTCCTTGCGGTCGTCACGGTAGAATCGGTAACAAATATTCGCGCAAATGTCGGCAACCTGTAATCCAATTGCCGACTTCGAATCGCAGAACACTGTGTGCTCGTGAAAGAGGTCTCTGTAATCGTACAGTCCCTTATGCATCATGTATTTCTTCTTGTAGGGATGGTCAGGGGGCCATTCTTTGATGGTCATGATGGATTCGCGACTTGATTTCATCAAATCAGCACGGAGCCATTCCTTCCAAAATTGAAGGTGTTCATCCCTCTGGATGAAACTCTTGTCGATCACAAATTCGATGTTCTCGAATTCGCGACTGAATTCAGGTTCGGCGAAGCGGACGATCCCGTGTTGCAAGGTGTCAAAGATCGTCTGCAAGAGAACTATTATCCACAAGCAATTTGGCGTGCTGCGTTTCCTAACCCAGCCACTCATTTGCCGATAAAACTCAACGATCTTCTCATTCCTGTTTGTCTCGCTCGTGTATCTGGCGCACAGTTCTGACGACAATCGGAATAGCTCAGCGGATTGATCCCGCATCTTCTCGACAAAGGATTCAGCGGTCACGCTTGTGTCGCCTCCCACGACTGTCAAGACGACATTGCTCGACGGCGGCAAGACCTTCGCTGCGAAGGACACTAATTGGTTCGCTGTGAGTTGGCTCCCCTTCAACTCTTGACCGCTGTTCCCGACGATGGTTCCTTTCCATGCGACAAAACGTTTCTCCAGTTCCGGTAATTCTGCGTCGGATACCGTGACACCACAAAACAGGGATTTGCCTTTGTTGTTCCCCCAAGAAAACGATCCGGAGTCATCGATGAAATTCCACATGGTAATCTTCCCAAAGCGATGGTATCACTAAGCGAACAAAAGACGAAAGTGTTAGAATGTCCACGTGGATGAGGGGCGCAAACGAGTGCTGCTGATCGCGGCGAGCATCCTTGCCGCTCGGAAGCTCGCCCATTGGGATGGGCGTCCCTCTCCAGCATTAGAGTCCGCCATCGCGGACGCCATCACAATCGCCGAGCGGATCATGGCGAGGATCGACAGCAGATGGCCTTCAGTAGCGAAGTGAGGAGTTTCTTGAATGAGAGTTCCAGATTGGGTGCAGGAAGTTCTGGCAAGTTTCGATCAGAAGAAAGAAGCTCATAGCGAGTTGCAGATCGCAGACGAACTTGACCGTGTTCGAAAAGCCCACGGCGACTTGTCTGATGAAGATTTCAAAGGATACGTTGCGGAGAGGTCGGTATTCTTCTTTAGGGGACACGCTGACAGGGATAGTGTCTGGGAGACTTACTTCGGGCCAATGGCGGTTCTGACCAGAACTGATGGGTCGGAAGTTCGAGTGCCCGACATCAAAGAACTGGATGCCGAAGTCGTAGCGCATTGGGAAGCGCGAGCCCGGTCTGCGAAAGACCCCGTTATGCGGGCGCGATACGCGGATGCCGTTTGGGACTTGAAACAAGCTATCACCAATGAACGGCCTTCCCATGAATTTGCGCAGATCGCAATTGACGCATATCTAGTGGCGAGTCGTGAGCGACTGTATACGATGGAGATTGAAGGCGTTAACAGGCTCAAGCGTGCGTTGAGCCTGTCTCTAAGCATTCGCGATACGGAGCGCACAAAGCTGGTCGTTGCTCGCATGTTCGAGTTCTACGACGAAGTCGCGAGTCCACAGAAGGCGGGCGTATGGATTTTCCCGTTTGACACGCTCTACGGTAGGAAAGACTTGCTGACCCCAGAGCATGAAACAAAAATTATCACCGACTTGGAGTCAATGCTGACAAGGACATCGTCAGGAAAACCTGAAGAATTCGAACCCCACGGCGCTCAAGCCGCAGCCGAGCGGCTGGCTCAACATTACAAGCGTCAGAACGATCAAGCGAATGTCGAGCGAGTCATAAGAATGTACGGTTCGGCATTTGAGCGACTGTCCAAGGACGCCAGTCCCATGCTTGCGACGGCATGGCTGCAACCTGTGATCGAAAGATACGAACAAGAGGGACTCAAGCAGGAGGCCGAGCGCCTTCAGTTGATGCACGCGGAGAAAGGCAAGAATATCGCATCTGATCTTAAAGAGTACTCCGCGTCAGTCGAGATCAAGAAGGAAGATATTGAGAAGGAGATCGAGCGTCTAATCGGAAGCGGTGATCTCAACACGTCGCTGGTGAATGTCGCGAAAGCTTTCATACCCAGAGTGGCTCAAGCTCGAAGATTCTTGGAACAAATGCGGACAGAAGCGCCCCTGTTGAGCATGTTCAATCTCGGCATCATCGAGAAGGACGGTCACACCAGCGCGAAGATCGGCTCACTCGATGAAGACCCCGATGGCAGGCTCCACAGGCAGTTGGGTCAAACCATAGGCTTCTATCAGCCGTTCCTCGCGCTAACGCTAGAAAGATTGCGGGAGAAGTACAAACCTTCGATTGATGACATCTTGAAATTCTTGCACGAATCACCGCTTTTTGTGGACGCCGAGAAGGGTCTGCTGCGGGATGGGCTGGAAGCATACGAGAAAGAGGATTTCGTGAAGGCTATCCATGTTCTGGTGCCTCAGATTGAGCACACTTTACGCACTTTTCTGGGAGTGCTGGGTATTCCCACGGTCAAGACTGTGCGGAACCATCCCGGAATCATGGATGCCAAGAGTATGAACGACATTTTGAACGATGAACGCATGCGTCAGGTGCTCACGGAAGATTTGTGGAGGTATCTGACCGTGCTTTACATAGAAAAGAAGGGTGGGCTCAATCTCCGAAACGACATAGCCCACGGACTCTTGCCGCCGAATGCTTTCAATGCGCAGATCGCGGATCGCGTGTTCCACAGTCTGCTCGCTCTAAGCTTGATTAGAGAGCAACAGCCAAAAGATGTTCGTCACGACCCAAGTCCGTCCAAGGCGGGAGGAAATGAATCCGGTAAGTAGCAAAGCATTTCGTGCACCTTCGAAAACGGAGTCCGAGACGGTATTTGAGCAATACCTTGAGTTTCATGGCCTGAATTGGATGCGCCTTCCCACTTCGGATCAGAAGCAGCCGGACTACAAAATTGAGCACGGCGCGACGACTTGTGTCTTCGAAGTCAAAGAGTTTGACGACCCCGCCGCGAGGCCATCAGGCGGATTCAGCCCTTGTCCTCCCATCCGAGAGAAGATTCACACAGCAGCCAAGCAATTCAAGAACTACAAAAGTGATTGTTGCGCATTGATCTTCTGGAACACGAATTTCTATCGGAACGTTATACCGCAGGTTGTCCTATCCGCAGCCTTCGGAGAGTACGTTCGTGAAAACCGTAGCCCTCTCGGAGCCGAGCCCAGCAGTTATCACTTTTCGGGGCGAGCAGAACTGAGACCCGACTGCAACACGAGATTCAGCGCAATTGTCGTTTTGGCTCCCTACCGATTGAACCATTTGTGGCTTGAGGTCTGGAGGATGTTGGAAGCCAAGAGGCGGCGAGGAGAGATAGTCGAGACATCCGATCAGTTTGACCTGCTTCAGCAACTCTCGCCGGACGGCACTGCGGACTATTCGTATGATGGAACGCTCCGAACTGTAGTCCTTGAGAATCCCTACGCCAAGGTTGCGTTCCCACGCGATGTGTTTGTTGGCCCATTTGACCAACGCTGGAGCATGAACAAGGAAACGGGATGGTTCCGATTGGCATTCATGGGCTCCGAGCTTGAGCGTCTCAAACGCGACGGAGTGCCGTTCATCTATTTGTAGAAAAATGCTCGAAGATAAGGAGGGACGGCTGGGACTGCATGATCGACCACAACATCGGGAGGCGAAGATCAGGATGACCTTGGACGAATTTCGACAATCCCTCATAGCGACCGAACCGCCTGCCGGACTTTCTCTCGCCCTCGCCGGATTGTGGTGGGACGCAAAGGGCGATTGGACGCGGGCGCACGAATCCGCGCAGCAGGACGAGGGCAAGGACGGGTCGTGGGTTCATGCGTACCTTCATCGCAAGGAAGGCGATCAGGGCAACGCAGCCTACTGGTATGGACGCGCAGGTAAGCTCGTCTGCCGCGAGCCGCTGGATGCCGAGTGGCTTAGCATAGTGAGGGATTTGCTGGGTTAGAGCGAGTTTGTCGCCTCGTCTCAGGTCATTACCTGTGACGCTTGTTAGTGTCTCTCCGAGTTTGGGGTCTGTTCTGTCCCCAAGGTTTATCAGTCTGTGGCTGTATCTGGTTGAATTTGGCTCTGCGCTCGTCGTCTAGTCTCCTGCATGCTTCACAAGTTGGATGTTCCTTGACGAAATTTGCTGACGACCTGCCGCACAAGGTCAATCCTCGCTCGCCCGCCAAGTGAGTTTTCGGGTCGGCAGATTCTCCTTCCGAAGTCTGACGGCGACGACGCACGTGCAAACTGTCGAAGTTCAGTTCTTCCAGTTCATCTGCTGCGAACGTTGCCCATTCCGCCTTGCTAAACTCAATTACGGTTGCGCCCGGCACTACGTAAGCGTCGAACAAATGTCCGGCATAACGCTTACCCTGCTCTAAACGGTGAGCATCGCGACCGAGAATACCGTCTGGCTCTTCCCATTCGTTCGTTGCCTGAAATAGCTGACCAGTTTTTCTGACCTTTGTTGTTATCGACATTTGAATCACCTTCAATCTGTAGAAACATCATCGGAAAGCCCCAATTCCCGCAACGCTACCTTGATCTCGTCAACCTTCTGGTTGGAAACGCCTCCATCCGGCGCAATCTGCACATTCAAGCCGATCTTCAACCCACTCTGGGTAGCAAATTTCGAAAGTACCTTGGTATAGAAGTTCATCCACTTCTGCGGGGGCACGTCACCCTGCCAAGTCACCCGGCTAATCCCCGCAGCCGGGGGAACCTGAACGGGTAGGGAGCCGGGTTTCGGCGACTCGGATGCCCCTTCCACTGGGGTTTCCGGTGGGCTCAGCACAAGAGTCGGGACGGGCGCTGACTTTCCTGCGAGATACGCTTCAGCCGTCGCACGTTGGATGATGTACATGTCATCTGACAGTTCGACATCAAACGGGGTGAGCGACGACTTCCACTGGAACGGAGCGTAGCTGCCATCGGGCTTCCTGCCAACGTATCCGAGCATCCCGGTCTCAACGCCTCTGGCGATTGTGTCTTTGAGGCTTTCGGAATTCAGCAGCCGAGGGAATTGTGGAGATGCGAAGAACGCGTCACGGACGGACTTGGTGCTCCATTCTTTGAATGCGGGGGGCCAGTTCCTATCCAGAAAACTGGGGCTTACGGCGTCTTCAATGTCACCGTCCTGACGAAGGCGATTCAAGATCAATTCCACAATGGAAGTAGCCGCACTCGAATGCACTAAACCCAGATCAACGGTCTTCCAACTGTTGTCTTTCGCGAGCAGCATCAGATTCTTGTATGTGCGCCATACAGATTCGGTTAGGTCGCGGTCGGCCTTTGCCTTGTTCGCGGAAAGTTGCTTCTTTTGTGCTTCATCTAACCGGAGATCGTCCGCTTCGTCCTCAATATCTGCCCACGCAAGGACTTTTCGAGCCTCGTCACGCAGAGAATCGGGGGAATCAGGAACTGCCCACACCAACCCGCTCTTGTAGGTTCTTCCAGAAGTGCCGCTCTCTTTCGTGGCGCTCTCGATAAAGGCACGGGTCGCCTTCTCCGAGATCGATTGCTCTGGCGGCATCACTACCAGTGAAAGCACCGGGCGGTCTGTGATCTGTCCACTCTTTTCCGGGAAATAGACCCTGTCCACTCCGGTTCCTTTTGTGAAGACCCGCTGAACTTCAGCCCGCAGGGTGTCCTCGATCTTCTTCGGCTGGACGCTGGCTCGGCGATCCGCAAGAAGTTTGTTGAGGTTCGGCGACAAGCTGAATCGGTAACGACTCTTCTCGGACGACAAGAAATAGCAGGTGGTCGCCAACGTCTCCAGAACAGTCTCGATGTTTCCTATATCGATGTCGGGCTCGGCGACGGCGAGCCTGATCTCTGGAAGAGTGGCTTCCGTCTTGGACTGCCCGCCGTTCGACTCGAAGAATATCGACGTTGCCACTTTCTGATGGAGGCGAGCCTTTTTTATGCTATCCACTGCCTCCTTATCCAAACGAACAGCGTGCGATTCTTTTTTCCCGCAGATGTCGGTCGTGACTGCGCCCTCAAGCTTCGCACCGCCCAATTGCTCAAAAGCGGCTGACCGAAACATGGGGTCATCAAGAGGGGCCGTTCCCATCACGATCAGGGCGTCCTTGTGTGCCCCTTTGAACCCAGCCTGATAAGCGTGGGAGACCCAGAGCGCCAATAGCCGCAGAATGCCGCGAGTCTGCTGGAAGCGCGGCAGTTGTTGCCACTTGCGCTCAAAGACCGACAACAATGTCGGATGGAACGGGTAGCTTGCTGCAAACTGTTCCTTGGCGTTATCTGCGGGGAACCAATTTGGAATTTGCGTTCGGTTAGCGAGAATGAATTCGCCATACTCTTGAGCAGTCTTCTTACCCTCGTCGGGAATGCCGCCCCACTCGAACAGACGGCGTCGGATGATCTCAGAAGTCTCCGTTTCAGCCGACATAATCATCGCCTTACCGAGACGATCAAGGAGCTTCTGGAAACGGTCAAAGTCCCCTTCATCTTCGGGGGTCATTTCGTCCAGCAATGAGGGCAGTGACACTGCGAGCACGACTCGATCCTGAGCCCTTGCCTCCTCTGATAGGTTCTGCACGAATGAATACAGTTGGTTCGTGAGACCAGACTTGCGGTTGCGCCCCATGTAGTTCAATAGCTCGTCCATCAGAATCAGAGCAGGGTTATCTTTGGGGAGGAACGAACGGATCACTTCACTAGATGGCGCTGTTAGCTCTTGGTCGTGCTTCGCCACTGTCCCAAATGCATCTTTGCCGCCAAGCTGGAATGCGATCTCGCCCCAAGGAGTCTTTCGCAATGGAGTGCCGTCTTTTCCGCCACGCCCCGTCAGCGAATCGAATTCTGTTCCTACAAAGACCGCCACTGCCGAGGCTGGTATCGTCTTCACCCCGGCATCCGACAGAATGCTGGGAACGCCCTTCCACGCCAACGCCTCCGGCCCACCTTTTGCCAAGTGATACAGGAGCGTGAGCGCGTGTGTCTTGCCGCCGCCAAACTGCGTCGTGAGATTGAACACAGCCGAGGTTTCGACCTTGATGCCGGAGAGTCGTCTGACGGTGCTAACAGCCAATTCGGTCAGATTCGCCGTCAGAAACGTGCGGTCAAAGAATCGGGCTGGCTCCTGATAGTCGGCGGGAGCCCGATGATCTCGAACGTGATCCAGATGAACTGCAAATTCGGAGGCATCGAGCGGGCGACCATCCCGCAGGTCTTCCCGAGGAGTAACAACTTTGTACCAAGGCTTGAGTGCCATAGGGACATCTCTTCTCTAATTCAGGCGCGTCCAAATCGCCCTAAATTAACGTCGTAGTGCCAGTCCTTGAAAAACCCATAGGGAAACGTTCCGGATTCGTTCCTCGATCCCACAATTAACATGGTTTCCCCGCCGATCCGAGTCCTCTCCTGTATTCCCATCGCTTGTGCGACCTGCTCGGACAAATGGCGAACGAGCGTATTGCCTTCCGCTGCATCCTTCCGATAGCAGAACACAATCCGAAGCTCCGCACGGGTGCAAAGAACTTTCCAGAGCGAATATGCAACCCGATCATCTTCTCGGCTGTTCTCCAATTCAATAGCAGCAATCGGGAATCGCCAGCGACGGTCTCCTGCTGGCTCGAACGCAACAACATCAAGAGCTAGATACTCTTGACGGGCCTCGGGCAGCAACGTCGAGAGGTTTCCCTTCGCGGCAGCTTTCCATCCCATCGCTTCACAGGTTGAGCAGACAACTCCAGTGAGGGCGGTTGTCCACTTCCCTAGCTGCCCACGGATCGCCGCATCCTTCAAAAGAGCCGACGACTCGTGGTGCTGGAGGATGTCCATGAACTTCCCGTACCAGACCGGAGCCAACGAGTCGGGCATCAGAAACCGAGACCCTTCTTGCGAGCAAGGACACCATCGATCCATCTCTTTTCATCGCTCGTCTTCGGATACAGATAAGAAAGAACCTGCGCCAAGCTCCAGAATCGTTGGTCTCTGCCAACACCTTCCTCCACCAGAAAACGGCGCAGCGCCTCGCCCCTTCCAGCGGCGAAGAGAATCATGGACTGGTGGACTCGATCTAGAACGGTAACACCGAGGTCTGGGGCACCTTTGCTGCCCCAACTCCCAGCTTCTTCAGCCTGCTCTAACTCTGCGACGAACCCTAACTGAAGCTGGGATGTTCTCTTTTTCCGCGTTGTCGTCCGGGATTCCGCCTCATCCTTGCCGAACAGCCTGCGGGTGCGTTCTGCAACAGGCAGCAATCTGGCTATCTCGCCTTTGACTTCGACCAAGGAAGTCAAGGATTCGAGATGTGCTCCTAAACCTTGAGCGATTTTTCTCGCCGCATCGTACTCCAGCACGTACCCCTTAGCGGCAACAGGAGTGCCGTTTGGCTCCTCATCCTCGTCTGTGTTCGCATCGTCTGTTTCGCCGTTTTCGTTTTGGCCTGCCGAAAGAGTCCACAACCACATGGCGGTGAGCCGTGCGTCTTCCTCGAATCCACTGGCGTCGGCTCCTTTGAATACCATCGCCAATGCTTCCTTGGAAACGGCAGCCCAAACATGTTCCAGATAATCGCGCAGCGTGACCGTTTCGCCACTTGCTTTTTCGACGCGGGAGTAGCGGGAGAAGATTTCGAGGGCTGGCCCCAGACATGCGAAGATGGCATCCGCGCCCACAACACCTTCCTCAGCCAACCGTGGCAGCCATTGATGCATACGCTGAGGTAGCTGCTGTAATACTTCTCGCCAATCACCGACGTGGTCGGGTTGACTGGTGTCTACTTCGCGAGGGCGACAGACGATGTGAACCGAGGAGGCGAGTGCCGCTGAATCTCGCGCACGCAGACGAGTGACCATCTCGGTGTCTATGGGCCAAGAACCAGTCACTATCCAACCAGCGTCTATCATCGCTTGAAGCTGAGCTTCCCACCCGGATGTGGATTTGTGAGCGAAGACTACGACGCCAACGCCGCTAGGCGACAAGATGCGGCGACCCTCGGCCATTGCTTGTCGCATGCTGCGCTCGAAATATGCCCGATCTTTTCCGCTTGCTTCATCAACAATACATTCCTGATCTTTTGGTGCAACGGAACTAGAAAACGCTGAAGCTACAGAAGGCGGCAAGCTTCGCTTGAACCATACATAAAAAAAATCAGACAGGGCACTATAGGGAACGGCGTCGTAATAAGGCGGATCAGTTACAAAAGCGTCCGCCGCGTCATTCGGGAGCGGATGGCTAGAGGCATCGCCCTGTGCGACAGTTCCCTGATGCAATTTGATTCCTGCCAGACCGTCGATTACCTCAATGGGAGGCTTGTATGCGTCATCCCAGCCTGCGGTCCCTGTAGTAAGTGGACAAGCTTCAGCAAAATCCCACTTCATTGGCACAGTCTGACCTGAGAAAGCGACCTCGATTTTTTCTTGATCTGCTTGGGACCTCCACCAGCACAGTGCATTGACTCTGCCAATCAGCCTACTCAGGCACAGCGCGAGAATTGCTTGGTAAGTTGTACCCTGCTCTTTGCTGGTTTCGCCTGAAGCGCGTTTCCCAGCCTCTCGAACGAGTCTAGCAATCGTTGCTAGAGTGAGCGCCTGCCTTGCGGTGTAGATATCTCCCCAGTTCAAAATGCCATAGTTCTGCACGCGAAATCCCAACGTGCCCTTGATCGGAAGCGGCTCATTTGGAATTGGCGGGACAGCAGTGGATTCTGATTCGAGTTTCGCGAGCGCAATGACAGCCCTTTTCACCACTTCACTATCCACCAGCGTGGCGACCCGATACGAACGCCCGATCTGACCTGTTCGCGTGGTAACAACACAGATGAGGGTTGCATCTCGTGCCCCGCCTCGGCGCTGTCTTAGCTGCTCTCGCACTCTTGCAACTGGCGTTGTATAGCCACAGCAGGGACACGTAGCGGCTCCCCCTTTTACCGTACCTTCTAGCTTTGGGTTGTCGAATACGACTTTGGGATCGGCTGAATCCACCCATTTGTTCACATGCTTAGTTATGACTCGAATGTCGATACGTTTTGAACGGGTATTGGGGAGCAACTGCAAGGCGACAGACCGATGTGGCTTCTTTGCAAGCCAAAGGGAACGGATAAGCGGTACCTCAGCTCCGCAGTTTGGCCCCTCGCAATTGATCGTCCTTGCCCAAAGGTAAGCGATGGGTGTCGCGCCGTCTGGGTCAGTGGGATAGAAAGAGGCTAGTTCTTTTTCCGCCTCTTTTCTTATCCATTCTCCCCATCTCCGGACTTCATCAGCAAGGGAGTGACCGAATTTCGGGACGTACTCTAGAACCACACGGTTGAGTAATACGGGGATCGGATTCAGATCGCTTGCGAAGGCATCTGCCCCGACCCGCAATGCTTCTAACGGAATGGACCCTCCCCCGGCAAATGGGTCTACGACTAGTGGCCGGGTGCCGACGCTTCCTCCAAGTGCTTTGTGAGCGGCTTGCGTCAATGCGCGGCTCGTCTCCAGATACTCAATGGCACCCGCATTGTCCCAGTTTGCGAAATCAGCGATGAAGTCGAGAAGCGCGTGGCGCAGTTCCTCGTTGTTGTCCAACTTGGCTGGATCGTTTTGGAACCTTACGAACCGTTCGTAGCTTTCACGCCCCAATGATTTCAGATAGGAGGTTGACCACCGTGTCATCCACAACCGAGCGATCTGACGGAACTCATCCGGACACAACGGGTCTGCTGGATCAGGCCACAAGGACGCACACAGAACGGCGCGACATGCTGCAAGGGGTCTTCTCGCCCACCAGATGTGCAATGTCGAGATATGCCCATGTCGAATGCTCTTCTCACGTCGGGCATGAGCCGAGATGCGCTTGATGGGGAGGTCAACTTCGATCAGTCGCTTCGGCAAGGCAGCGGTCATCTCGACTCACCACCAATAATTTGCTCAGCACTGGTGTGATAGTGGTCGATCTTCACGATAGGTTCCCAGCCCAGCCTTGCCGGGTCTTGCACGGGATGAAGTTCGGGCTTCGATCCGCAATTGAATACCGCGTAGAGCCAGTAGTCGCGCTTCAGCCGCTCAGCGGTCTTGTACTCGTTGAAGCTTAGCGCGACCTCGCCAATCGCAACGCGCCCCTTGACCTCGATGAAGCGAACGTCGGTGAACGTCCTCGGATCATGCGGATGGGGTTTTCGGGAAATCAGATCGAAGCCGCGATTGTCGGCCTCGACACTCTCAACCTCCCAGCCTCGACTGATCTCGTACTTCTTTGCCTCTTCGATTGCGATCCGCTCGATCTCTTCGTCACGCACCATGAACGCGATGCCCGGTGCATTACGTTCGGGATGAGGCAGAACCCACGCCCGTCCAAGGTGCTGAATGTCTCCGATGGTGCACTGCTTTTCATTTCTCAACTCAGCGCGGCGGTTTTCAAGTCGATTGTTCAACTCGTCTAGGTGCGACTCAGCCAATGAGATGTTCCCATCTAGCCCCGGTACCGTGACACCAGATTGCTGACGCCCGACGAGTTCCGCGAGTTGTAGGTTCTGGCGGTTGATTAGCTCTCCAAGGGAAATTTCCATGTGGCGGGAGATCGTATCCACTTCTTTGGCACGTTGAGCCGCGACCTCATCTAGGAAGGGCTTCAATGCGGCGTCAACCAGTCTGTGCTCGACTGCTGAACGGTCGGGAAGGCTGCCGTCATCGGGAACGGTGGTTCCCTTCGGGGCTGGAGAAATGTCCAGCAGAAGTGTGGGCTGCTTGATCGTGAGTTGCCCATCCATTGTCGCTTCAACAATGAACAAACGCCGATGGATGCAGTTAGCCCGCCCGTCCCGGATGGAAGCCGAGAATACGTCCAGTCGGTAGGGCAATTTCGTGTGCAGATCGTAGAATACCGTCCCTCTGCGCAAGTCATCACTGACCCGCTCGCCAACGTCCTCTCTGACCGTCTCAAACAGCGGATGGCCCGGTGTGACCCATTCCAGAGTTGCGTCTTGAGGCAAAAGGGCTTTGTCGAATACGACCTTCTGATACTCGTGTCCAAGCTTCCCGAACCTGCCTTCGAGCCGTTCGCCAATCGGATATAAGGTACGGGGGATTCTACCGATACGGTAGACGTGCCCATCCTTCTGAATAGGTCGCGGGTTAACTCCCGAAATTGGTGCTGCTTGTGTGAAAAAGTCCTCGATCACCTCTGGTATGAGGCGACGTTCACGAGCCTCCGCCGACTTGCCAACAATCGCCCCAAGGTTCAACTCGCGCTTTGCCAACCCCTCTAGCGTTGATTCTGTGATCTCGCGGAAGCGATTGGCATCGACATCCCGAACGATCCGAGCTTCGATGTTGGGGAGGTCAGTTCTCCTCGCGTACATGTCGCGAAAGAGCTTTTCGAGGAGATTAGATGGAAAGACTTCACCGACTACATCGAACACATGGTCAGTGCCTAGCTCCCTTCGAATCTCCGCCAACCGTTCGAGCAATTTCTGGAGTACTCGACCTTCTCGTGTGTTGAGAGCGGCGAAATTGAAGATGAGGCAATTGTGTTCTTGCCCGTAACGATGGATGCGACCCATCCGCTGTTCGAGCCGGACGGGGTTCCACGGGATGTCGTAGTTAATCATCAGCCAGCAGAATTGCAGGTTGATACCTTCGCCTGCGGCCTCGGTTGCGACTAGAATCTGCGCCTCTTCTCTGAACTCGCGTTCAGCGTAGATTCGAGTGCCGGGTGTATCTCGGTCTCCAATCTTCATCCCACCGTGAATCTGGGTGACTTTGAGACCCCATTCCCGTAGCTTACCGAGCGGGCGTCCGTCTTCTCCGTCTCCGGCGAGGTAATCGAGCGTGTCCTTGTGTTCAGTGAAGACAAGTAGCTTCATGCTAGGGTTCGAGAAGATTTCCTGTTCCGCCAGCACCTTCTTGAGCTTCACCAGCTTGGATTCGATTTCCCGGTGTTCGAGCGCCCTAGCCTGATCGATCAGTCTGCCGATCTGAAGAATTTCTTCTTTGAGCAGCGTCGGATCAAAACTGATCGCCGCATTTTCAATCTGCTCGATGTAGTCTTCCCGTTCCTCTTCAGGCAGGTCGTCAAGATCGTCTGGAACCTCCATCTGCTTACGCAGATAGTCGCGAGGATCATCGAGAATCTTCCTCCGCTTGTCCCGCATGCGCTCAAGGCTGCGACGGACTGCGTAGACGCTCGACGCAAACCGCCGCTGTAACATCGCCATCGTGAAACTTAGGGCACGGCTGCGAGGGGAATCCTCCTGAGCGGCTTTGATCGACTGATCTTCGACGTACCGGGTGAGGGCGTCGTAGAAGTCGTATTCCTCTCCGTCAAGATCGAATGAAGCGGTGTGCACGAATCGGTCGGTGAAAAGCTTCTTCACCTGCCCGGTCTCCGGGTCGGGGAAAGAAACCAGCGCCTCTTTTGTGCGCCGGAGATAGAAAGGCGCGTAGTTCCGCCGCATGGCCTCTTCGAGGCTCTTGACGTTGCCGTAAACGTCGCGATCTAGCAGTTCGAGGAAAAGACAGAAGTTCTCTGGATCGCCTTTGTGCGGAGTCGCCGTCATTAACAGAAAATGATCTGTCATGCCAGACAGCGATTCCCCCAGCCGATAAGCGAGGGTCTTCTTGTCCGCGCTGTACGCAGCCATCTTGTGCGCTTCGTCCACGATGATTAAGTCCCAACGACTGCGCAGAAGACTGTCCTTGGCGTCATCGATTCGGGAGACCCATGAAATTGAAGTTACGACCTGATTCCGTTCTTGCCACGGATTCATGCCGTAGTTGGCACGAAGCACGTCGCTACGGATCACTTCAAACTGTTCCCGAAACTTTTCCTTCATTTCGCGCTGCCACTGGAACGACAGGCTAGCAGGCGTGATGATGAGCGTTCGCTTGACCAGCCCGCGAATCTTCAACTCTTTGAGCAGGAGACCCGCCATGATCGTTTTTCCCGCCCCCGGATCATCGGCCAGCAGGAAGCGAATTCGAGGCATCGTGAGGAAATAGTCGTAGACCGCCTCAAGCTGGTGCGGAAGTGGGTCCACACGGGCGATGGAGAGCGAAAAGTATGGATCGTATTCGTAGGCGAGACCGAGCCGAAGAGCCTCGATGCCGAGTCGGAAGCGCACCGGATCGCCATCGAACGGCTCCTTCTCAGGGGTCGATTGCAATTGAGCCAGTTGCTCGGCACTCAGGATCGGCTCGTGAACCTGATTGGTGTTCAGCCCCTTCCCGACGAGCTTTACCGACGTGCCCATCGGGATCGCCACGATCACCTGCACAGGCTCCGGGAAGATCGGCCCACGCACGATGATGTTCGGTTTTAATTGTTCCAAAAGCATTCGTTAAGCCCTGAAGTGGAGCGATCTGCTGCCAGAGGTCGATGGAGATTGGTCGCGCCTTGGGGAACCGCTAACTATAACAAAAACAAACGAATCACTTCTCTGATGAAGCCGTCCGTGAGTACAATCGTAAGAATTAGTGATAACGCGCCACTCGATCTTTTTCGCTGGCTGATGTGTGCGCGACAGGTGCGCAGTTGGCGACACAGAGCCTTGCAAAAGCGTCGAGATTACCTGCTCAATACGCTGTCAGCACCCGGCTATTCGGAAACCCAATACAGCAGTTACTTAGACCTGCACTAACTGTCACCGCTACGGTCGAAGTTCTCTCAGAAAGACGCCGCTTGCTGAAGGTAGACAACGGCACCACAGTTTTGTTGACGACAAACAAACCAGCCAATTTGGATGCCTTTAATGAAGTCGTACTCACCTCAGGAGATGATGTCGAAAAGGGCCGATGGATCAAGCCCACTCCCCTCGTGAAAGACGCTGCTCTTGAATTGGAACTCTCTTCTATTTGCAAGAAAGCGCGAGCTTCGTGGCTCGGGCAATTTTTCTTTCGAGAAGAGAGAACCCTCCCGGACGGGAACGTCGAGACTGGGCTGCGGTCCCCTCAGGTTGGTGCATTGTACGCAACGCTAGCACACTGGAAGGTGACGGAAGAACCCGCAACCATCGTCATGCCCACGGGAACTGGGAAAACCGAGACGATGCTGGCTCTTCTAGGTAAGGAATGCTTCGAAAGACTGCTTGTCATCGTGCCCACGAATGCTCTGCGTGACCAGATCGCAAGAAAGTTCCTCAATTTTGGAGTTCTTAAGGAATTTGGTGTGGTCGGTTCCGCAGCCCTATTTCCAGTGGTCGGCACGCTCCGACATAGGCCTCGGACTGTCGATGAAGCAAGACGATTCCTCAGCGCCTGCAACGTTGTCGTTACGACAATGGCAGTCGCTGGGGGCTGCAAGGACTCCCTGCAAAAGGCGATGGCTGATTCGTGCAGCCATTTGTTCATCGATGAAGCTCACCATATCGCAGCGCCAACTTGGAACGGAGTAAAGCAGAACTTCCTGTCCAGACCGATCCTCCAATTTACAGCGACACCATTTCGTCGAGACGGTCAGCACGTTGATGGAAAGCTTATCTTTGGCTATCCGCTGCGAAAAGCTCAATCAGAGGGCTATTTCCGCAAAGTGTGGTTCCGACCTGTTGAGGAGTGGGACTTTACCGTTGAGGATGAAACGATAGCCGCTGCTGCAATAGACCAATTGAAAAAGGATCGTGGTAACTCTTTCGATCACGTCGTCATGGCTCGTGCGGACAATATCGAAAGAGCCAAAGAAGTACACGAGATTTATTCTCGACTCGCACCCGACTTCGTGCCAATTCTTGTTCATAGCGGGCAATCTATAGAGGAACGCCGAGCGGCGATGCAGATGCTCAATGATCGGAAGACCCGAATCGTCGTCTGCGTTGACATGTTAGGGGAGGGTTTTGACCTGCCCGAACTAAAGATCGCCGCCCTGCATGATGTTCATAAAAGCTTGGCCGTTACTCTGCAATTCACAGGACGCTTTACCCGAACGAAGAAGAATCTGGGTGATGCCACCGTGGTCGCCAATATTGCTAACTCGGAAGTTGAAGATTCCCTGCGTGCGCTCTACGCGGAGGACTCCGACTGGAACACTCTGCTCGGAGAACTGAGTGAAGGGGCAACTGGACAATACGCAAAGCGATCCGAATTCTTAGAGAGCTTTGCCAAGTCTCCGGGAGAAATTCCACTGCGGACGATTCTTCCTAAAATGAGTACGGTTGTCTATCGGACGAAATGTTCGAGTTGGCAGCCTTCAAAAATTCAGAAGACCTTCGAGAAGACTATTGTCGGTAAACCGAAGATCAGCGGAAAGTTTCGGGTATTGGTGTTCATTAACCATGTTGTTGAGCCAGTCGAATGGGGGGATGTTAAGGAGCTTGAAAACGAATCATGGGATTTGTACATAGCGCATTGGGATCAAGCACGAGGCCTCCTTTTCATAAATAGTTCGAACAACGACAGCATGCACGAAGGCCTCGCCAAGTGTGTCGCTGGTTCCGACGTTGAACTCATCAAGGGTGAAGATGTGTTCCGGTCGTTTCGCGGCTTGAGTCGCCTGATCCTAATGAATCTGGGGCTGACGCATTCGATAAGCCGACGAGTCCGGTTCACGATGTACGTCGGTGCCGATGTTTATCCCGGATTGAGCGATGCGCAGACGAGTGACAAGATTAAGACAAATCTCTTTGGCTATGGCTACGAAGGGGGAGCCAGAGCGAGTGTTGGAGCCTCGAAGAAGGGAAGGATTTGGTCTCACAAGATTGCCCACGACATCTCCGAATGGCTCGATTGGTGCGCAGGTGTCGGCACAAAATTGCTCGATGCCACGCCGATTGATCTGCTCAGCAATGCTCTGATCCCAAAACAGTTGGTATCCCGTCCGACTCTTATCCCTCTGGCGATTGAGTGGCCTGATGAATTCTATGAGCGAAACGAAGAGAGCATCTATGTAGAAATCCAAGGGAAACGGGTGCCGTTCTTTGAGGCTAGTCTGGAGTTGACCTCGGAGACACGAACGGAGCCAATCAGATTTCGTGTGACCGCAGAAACGGAAAGTGCCGAATATGAAGTGAAGTTCAGTGCGTCTGGAGTCGAGTATTCGCCGACCTCAGCGAAGTTCGTGCAGATTCTCAGTGGGCCGGGTCTAAGGAAACAGCTCCTTTTGTCGGATTGGTTCAAACGCGAGTGGCCGACGATTCGCTACGAGTCGGGTGCGCATTCGACTGATGACCAACTGTTCGAGCGAAGCCTTGCGCAGCAAAAGCCGTTTCAGCTAGACAAGATCGATACGTGGGACTGGACGGGAGTGAACCTCAAACATGAGTCTCAGAAAGAAGACAAGCGGGCAGATTCCATTCAGTTCCGAGTGATAAAGCGTCTACTCGAACTCGACGCTAATGTGGCTTATGACGTTATCTTCGACGATGATAACGGCTACGAGGCAGCAGATGTTGTTGCAATTAAGATCGTAGAACAAAAACTGAAGGTTGATCTCATCCATTGCAAGTTTTCGACGGAACTGACTCCGGGAGGCCGTGTAGAAGACCTTTATGTCGTGTGCGGACAGGCTCAACGTAGCGTTCACTGGAAGCCAGACCCTTCACGGCTGTGCAAACATCTGCGTGTACGGGAACAAAAGCGCATTAGTGACGGCAAGAACAGCCGTTTCGAAAAGGGTGACTTGAAGACTCTCGGCAAGATCACTTCGAAGGCATCGAATCTGGAGCCGGAGTTCACGATCTGGATTGTCCAGCCGGGGCTATCGAAGTCTAAAGCAACTGTCGAGCAGCTACGCCTGCTCGCAAGTACCGAACTTTACCTAAAGGAAACGTCTGATATTCCTCTCAAGGTCATTGCGAGCGCGTGAGGGATTGACTGGTGGCTTCTAATGACGCGGATAATAGATTGAACCTGATTCTGCGAGCAGTGTTCCTAACAGTTTGACGAGTGCTACCGTATCTTGAGAGCAGTAGGCCAAAAGAGCCTTTTTGATGTCTTCGTGTTCGGCTTGATCCACCCAGCCTCTTATCAGCAATTCCCATGCGGAGCCCGCGTCCTGTCCGTTCGCAATCTGCATACCTTCATACGTCATTTCAGGCACAAGCGCGGGCAGAACCGCTTTCAGCGAGTACGACCCGGCGAACGCCGGGTGATAACAATGTTTTCGAACCACTGGTAGCAAATCCCAGAGACGAGCCTGAATGTTCTTACTCCACTCGGCGAATTCCGGCAGCCACGCGGCTAGCTCAGAAAGCCGCTGCGACTCGAACGCCGCGTTGTACACAACGATGCTGCCTCCCTCTCCGAGCGCATCGCATAACGAGCCAATGAACTCGCGTCGAGGATCGCTTCGATCCGCAGCAAGGAATTCGTTATGCTCAGGCTTTGCACCGGGCTCCCTCTGCACATGAACCGACCATTGGAACGGTAAGTGGTCGTAGGGGCGCATGCCCGGAAAGCGGGGGATTGCGGGATTCACGGTCTCGAAATCCATGAACGAGAGCGGATAGTGGAGCGATTCCAGTTGCTTGCCAAGGTCGGGGCTGAACCAAGGCGTCCCGGTCTGCACGCTTGTTGCCGCTCGCCGCTGAATTTCTGTCAACTCGAAGTCATCAGGAATGTCGCCTATGGACTCGACGCCCATTTCCGCCAACTCCTCGACGGCGCTCGCATGGATATACGGAAGGTAACCGATATGGTTATCTGGTCGCGGTGCGTTGCAGTGGTCGAAGAATTCGCAGGTGACAGGATTCGTGCAATGCCGCCCAACAGGGAGGTCGGGAGCCTGAGACATTGCAAGTACCCGAAGCTCACTCCGAAGCTGAAAAGTGAGCTTCGGCTGTAGTCGCTCAACTTGCCGCGTCAGGTTCTTGATCCGGAAGAATCGCCAAGGATCGATGGAGACGCCCGAAAAGACGGAATTTCTGTTGACGTGAGCTAGATGGCATGAAGCGACATCCAGTCCGCAGTTCGAGGCAACGCGATACTGGATCGCCACGTCATCAAGATGCTCTTCTTTCCTAGAGGCTGATGACTTGACTTCTATCAGCCTCCACCGCCCATCAAGGCGGCGGTGCAATATGTCCACACGAACGAATACGCTTTCGTGTTCGAACGCCGCCTCAAAGATGGCCGGAATGTCACGGTTCGCAATCAACTCTTGGGTGGTGCGGATCGCCTCTTCTGGATCGCCCGTCCTGACCAAAACGCCACCGGGGAAAAGCCGTTGAGCGAGTTTACCGACTTCACGGCCTTGCTCCAGCAGCGCAAAATCCGATGCGCTCTTCCCTGTACCAAGCTCAGGCGACTTCACCAGCAGATAGAGCCGCTTGAGGCACTGCCCGCCCGCCACAAACTTCGACTTTGTGATTGTGACCGCCAATTCGCTACTCCTCATCGTCCGCGTTGCCGTGCAAGCAGTGGAAACAGCGATAATGAGAGTCTGTCCCCAGCGAGGTTTGCTTGGGCAGGCGCAATGCCTTCTTGATCTCTGCGATCAGTTCCTTCCGGTTCAGGATGCACCTGTCGGCAAGTAGGGTGAACCGCTTGGCCTTCGTATCGCACATCACCCTGCCGCGAGCGTACTCTTCATACTCGGATTCAACTGGAGCCTTGCCGACCTTCTGCCAGTGTTCCCACACGCGGATGTGGCTGCCCGGATAGTTCAGGTGATCTCCGTAGTGTTCGCGCTCGCTCAGCGGGACACTATCAATCAATAGTTTCCCATCAACGAGCCAGAAAATGCCGAGGCGAGGCTTGGCTGTTGGCTTGGATTCCTTCCGAGTGCGCTTTACGGGTTTTGTCATCTAACATTCCTCCGTCTACGCTGAAGTCTCAAGCTAGCGGGCTGGGATAAAGAAGCACATCACGGGAATTTTAGGTCGAACCCACATTCCACAAAATCCCGCCACTTAAGGATTCGGGTGTGGACTATATCTCGACGCTCCGGAAGCATAAGCAGAAACACTCCCTCATCGCTAACTTCCAGCACACGCCACAAGCGTCCTTCGTCATCGGCGATAATGGCTCCGCGCTCAACCTCGACCCTCAATACCCGACCCTCGCTGCGGGCAGGTTGCATCCTTTCGGCATTTTCCTTCCAACGGCACTTTCGCACAATTCCTGCAACCTGCTTCGGTACTTTGACACCAGCCCGGATGCAGACGTGATCGCCTTCGTCGCCTTTTTCAATTCACCTTCGATCCGATCAAGATCGGCGAAAGTGCGCCGGACTTCGTCGGTAACGACTGTATTTGTCTCCAAGAAATCAGAGCCGTGAAGCCGCATTCGCTCGAAAAGGGGCTTGAGAATATCGAGATCGCGGGGTAGCCATTGCCGGGTTGTTCTCAATATCCAGACCCCGTCCTTCCGACTCCACCGACTCTCTTTGTCTACTTGTCGAAGCTGCTCTTCGGTGCGAGCGACGAGCACGGCGACAGGGATGGATCGCTCACGCGCATCCCGCACCAGCTTATCCACATCATTTTCGCCCACGATTGCCTTGTCCTTGTTATCGACCAACATTCGCGGCTCGACGGGCGCACCGCTCGAATCGCGGTAAGCCAAGATAAAGTCCCCATTTCGTGCAAGCTTTTCGCTCACACAGATTCCAGCCCATGTCCGAGCTTCCTGCACAAAATCCGCCTCCTCACGGGCACCGATGCGAGCAACCTTCGACATCTCGGCCTCTAACTCCTGATTCTGCTCGCGTAGCTGGGCGACCTCACGCAAGTGGTCTTCGACTCGGTGGGTCAGGGTTGTGTTCTGAACTGTGAGGGCTTGGAGTTCGCTCCGATGCCTCAGTTCGATCTCGGCGGTCCGTCTCGTCAGTTCTGACTCGAACCGTAACCAAGTCTGCTGGCTGTCATTGCCGTGCTTCTGCTGAAAAAGGCGGAATGCTTCCTCTGCGGAGAGTTGGGCGACCCTAGCGAGGTCTTTGACTCCAAGGCGATCCAAAACCTCAGAACGTCTTAGGTTTCCAACTCCCAAGCACAACGGGCAGTCAATTGTCTCAGTCGGTGCGTGCATGTTGACCTCCAGAGGATTCGGAAACGAAAAACAGGGTGGGTGCGCTGGATTGCTATTTGCGCCTGCCGATCAAAAGCCCCGGATCGGCAGTATCAACGCTGACTAGGTTGCCGCGAGCGTCTCGCGTGTTTTCAAAGTGGTGGTTGACCTTGCCAACAACGTGGTTCTCGCCATCACGGACGATCTCGGTTTCATCTGAGAATCCGGATGTAACGCTCGCGATGATCTTGCGATTTCCGTCACGCACGTAGGTCTTGGTCAGTGACATTTGTCCTCCACTTACGTTCTACCAATCGCAATCGAAAAAAAGGTAGTGATTCAGCGAAATATTTCGCGGGCATGGCACGACAGTCACAATTTCGTGTGGTTACATCAACTTTTTTCGCTCGTTTCTACCTTTTTTCGAGGCCGGGTTGGTAGAACATGAATACGGGGGCTTCATTGCGCGAAGATGACACAATGCAAGGCAGCAGCGTGGAAAAACTCATCGAGGCACAGCGCAGATGCTCGGTCTCCCCGAAACCATTTGAGCGGGTCGTGGGCTCCCTCCTCATGGCTGCGCGTTTGCGAGAATGCCTTTCCGTTCTCCCCGATGAAGCAATCGGGCAGTTGTTGTTTGACCATGTCTGGAACGTGATGGATGTTCTTAGCCCTGAACTAACCATCTGCCGAGCCGCTACCGTGCGCCTCCGCAATTCCTCCTCCGTTGTCAAAACCACAAGGGAGAATCACAACCGATGAAAAAAGCCGCAATCTATGTCCGTGTTTCGACCCCCGACCAGCACGTTGAATCTCAGTTGTACGATCTTCGAGAGTTGGCCGCACAGAGAGGATTCGAGGTTGTACACGAATACGAGGATCGTGGTGTTTGTGGAAAGAAGGCACGGCGTCCGGGTCTTGATGCTCTCATGGCTGATGCGCGACGGAAAAAGTTCTCCACCGTTTTGGTGGCTGCCTTCGACCGCATTGCGAGGAGCACTCGGAATTTCCTCCAAGTGATCGATGAGTTGGAGAGTTTGGAAATCGAATTCATTTCTCGTAGAGAGGGTGTGGCAACGGGAGACGCCATGGGGCGTCTTTTCGTGACTATTATTTCGGCAATTGCGGAACTGGAGCGGTCGCTCGTGGTGGAGAGGGTCAAAAGCGGCATGAGAAGGGCGGCTCTTGAAGGACGCCAAATCGGGCGTGCGCGGCTGGATGTGGATCGAGAGCAAATCGTCATCGACCGACGCTCCGGGATGTCCCTGACGCAGGTTGCGAAAAAGCACAGCATCTCTCGTGCGAGCGTTTGTCGGCTGATGAAAGAATCAACCGAGAACCCCGTTCCCGGAGTCCTCAATGCTGTCGTTGAACTCGCACAGCGGGCTGGAGCCGGACAATGATTCGGGAGACCACAGGCAAGCAGAGCGGAACGGTCGTTGACGAGCGGGTTGCCAAGGTTTTCATCGTCACGGGCGAGGACATAAGGAAGTGCCTGATTTGTGAGCGAGCCTTCTCTAGGGAAGCCTCATACGAGCACTCGAAGAAGATCTGCTACCCGTCCGCCTCAAACGCAAACTAGCGATCAATCGAGGAAATAGCGTGAACCAAGAGAAGACGACTGTGACGAGTTTCCAGTTCCGTTTGAACGGTGTCGTCATCACGCACATGAATGTGCGCCCAGTCGTGATCGACGCCGCCACAGATCATTGGGAACTCGTCGCGTGCGATGAAAAGCTCGGTGAGTTCGCCATTGACGACAACGACGGACTTGCTGATCCCGCGCTGACGCGCTTCACCCTCGAAGTAAGGGACGCAACCATTCCGCCGAATGAGCGCCGATACCTGCCGAACAAGGGTTGGCAGCGGATGAGCACCAGAGAATGCCTAGCGTTGCTGGAATCGGCTGGCGTGATCGATATTTGCTGAGCGAACACTCCATTTCCGCTTTACACTAATGCTGTTCCGAACGCTTCTTGGAAATATCCCTCGCCTCTGAAATGGTCTTTGCTAAGAAAAGCGTGTCCAGCATGCACCAGACCCTCCCATTCGGGTAGATATTTCCGGTCTTGACTTCGTGTGCTGGGGCGAAAGATGGACTGAGCGTATAGAGGAAATGTGGTTCCCACTTGACGCTGGGAATCTCCGGGAACTCATCGTGGGGATCATCGAACACGGTGTAGGTCTCGATGTGATGAATGGACTGAAGCCTTCCGTGATAGCGGAACGCAATATAGTTCGGAGGTTCCTTCGGCCAACCGCCCCCGCCGACCGGGTGGAAATATCTTCGCCTTTTCTCAACGATATCAATCCAAGAAAGTTTCCAGCCTTCGGGTGTGTTGCTCCCAAGGGAAACCACAAACACCCAATTAGAATCAGTGTTCTGCATTGTCATCAATCCTCGAAAATAAATTAGCAGTTCGGTCAGGAGTCGTTTTTCCGCATGGGTTGCCCCCCGTCGAGCACGACTGGCGATATCAGCGACGTTCTTCCAAGAAATTGGAACTATTTCAACTCCATTGATTGTCGTAGCCGCCAAGTGCATGAGCGCAAATTCGCGACTGCATTCGCTCAGAACGAAAATCTTGCGAGGAAACTTCTCGTTCGCACAGAACGCCTTTCGGAATGCGTACTTTTCCAGTTGTTCCCTGCCGGGCAAGTTCCAACCGCGCTTCGCCTCAACGAGGACGAAGAACTGACCGGGCGAGTCGATTTCGATATCTGTTATCCCGGCGTCCTTTTCCGGATGCTGGAGGCGGATCGTAACGTTCTCCAGACTGGGGTGGATGTCTAGGGTGCGTCGCAGGAAGGCATTAAGAAATTCCGGGGATTGAGAGAGAGCCCAAGCAAGGCTATATGTCAGGTCGTTCTCGTGTTCACCAAGGAGATGGAATACGCTCCTAACATGTTTGCCATGGAGAAGCAGTTCTGCCATTCAGACCTCGCCACGTACCGCCCAGCATGATAGCTCATGTATCTACCTTCCCTCGCTGCATCTTCATCCAGACCGTAGCGCGTGTGGGTAGGCACTGAGAAAAACCTGTCCAAAGCGGCGACTCGACTGCGCGTTTCAAAAGGGTGTTCGCCGGAGCCTCATTTTTCGCGGCCTTTCGCCCTCTGTTTCGCGTCCGTGGACATGGTTCGCCCGGTATACCTTCTGAAATGTTGATGTATCGGCGTGTGTGGAACATTTAAGACCCTTTTTTCATCCGCCTCGTCAGAACTGTCGTCCACAAAGTTCCCGCTAAGCCGAAAGCAGCAGCAATAGTAAATGCTGTTTGGGACTGGCCCTTTTGCAGCAGGAACCCGACATACAGACTCGCTGCCATATCTCCTATGGCATTAGCGAACGCCAGAAACCCAAAACCAAGGCTGCGTAGATCACGTGGCAGCATCTCAGCGACGACAGCCTTTTCCAACGTCTCCTCCGCTGCAATGTAAACACCGGAGAGGAGAATCACGAGTATTAGCCAATGAATAGAACGCCCAAACAGAGCTAACACAACGTTCGTAACAACGCCGAGCCAATAACCGGATACGAGCAGTTTGATCTTGGGCGTGCGGTCGCCACGTCGCCCTATGGGATAAG
Source organism: uncultured Acidobacteriota bacterium (assembly GCA_963715675.1). GTDB lineage: Bacteria > Acidobacteriota > Terriglobia > Terriglobales > Acidobacteriaceae > DASVWZ01. Next base: position 2,330,240 of record OY970265.1, on the reverse strand, counting down.
CTGCCAGTGCGCTTACGAGGTTGTGCACTGTGTAGAGCAGGACAGCAATGGATGCTGACGATCCATTCTTAAAGCCGCCGCCGAGTGCCCCAGCCGCTAACCAGATCAAGAACGTTCGAGAAAAGTCTCCAACACCGAAGAAGGACACGCCCACCAGAAAAAGCCAGAACGTTCGTGGCAGCTTCGACTCATTTCGTCGGAGTGGGACGTTTTGTTCCGTTGGCGGATTTTCCCGATCTTTGGTGAGGAAAAACATACAGCTAGCGGCGACGAGGCCCGGCAAGACCGTCCAACGAATAATGGTGTTGAAGCGAAGTCCCGACCACACCAGAAGAGTCGCTATCAACGGGCCGACAACGGCTCCGAGCATGTCTCCTGCTCTTTCCAGACCGTAAGCACGCCCGAAATGAGTCGGTTCGACTGCATCGGCGAGAAGATAATCACGCAATGGACTTCGAAAGCCACGCCCCAGCCATGCGCTTCCTCTCAACGAAACCAATGCGCTCAAACGGTTCGTGAGGCCCATACCAGCCGTGGAAATAGCGGTGAGCAGGTATCCAGCCGACGCCCACGGTCGTTTTCTGTGCACGTGATGACCGAGAACTCCTCCTGCCAACTTCGATAGGCTGAAGAGAAAATCAGCAATACCCTCCGTAATTCCAAGTGCGGCTGGGCCGAAACCGACAGCGGCTAGGTAGAGGGGAAGGACGGCGGTCGCCATCTCGTGGCTAACATCGGAAAAGAACGTAGCGAGAATGATGCCGATGACAGTGGGCGTCACCCAATTTCGCTGGATCGAATTGGCGGTTTGCAAGGGTTTCAGTTGCGGTGAGTTCCCCGGATTCGAGTTGCTAGTATCCATTGCGTGCTTGCGTTACGGATTCTTTCTGCCCTGACCGGAGCTTCGCCCGCCGAAATGCTGGCGTCACGAATTCAATAGCGCCCTAAGTCTGTGCGCTATCTGCAACATCTGCTGCAAGTCTGCCTCCAGCGCCTCAGCGGTTGATGCGGCCATTGCACCGTAGCCTCTGATTCGGGCGGGGCGACTGTCCTCCAGAGACACCCATATCTGGGATACATCAGACGCCAAGATGCGACGGAGGTTTTTCTTGGACGGTTCAATTTCGTACTTCCGCAAGAGAGAAGCAATGAGTCCCTGAAGTTGGTGGAGTTGCGCCTTAATTTCGTTTCTCTCGTCCTCACCAACGGAGCCTTCAACGACCTTCACAGCCGCAGGAGTGTTGCGGTGTTCAAGCAGGTCGAGGATGCGGACGGCAGCGGAATCTACGATCAGCATGCCGCTGCCGACCACTCTGCGATGGCTCTCGCCTAAGCCGTCATCCATGAGTCGCTCCAAAACTGAGCCTAAAGTCGATGTACAGAGGCGAGAGCTTGACGTGTTGCTGCGCAACGTACTTCGGGTTCGCTGCCATCTGGAGCATTGCCACAATCGCGCCGGGATTTCCCTTGCTGAAGCCCACAATCTTCTGAATGGCTTCATCACGGTTCACTGCTTGTATTGCTATCGCACTTGCGACTTGCAGAGCGAATGATTTTGCAGTCTCAGGATCGAAATTTCGAAGGGCAAATTTCGCCGAGCGGTCGGCGAAAATCGGCAGCAGGAATCCGACATCTTCCATGTGTGCCGAGCGAGCGACGGCGATCAGAGGAGTCTCTGTCCAACTGCACACGTCGTTCAGGGCACTAGCATACGATTGAGATGGAGACTGAACGTGGTCGAGAACCATCCAATAACCGTCCTCCCGCAGTGCCTCCGTCACGATGCCGCGAAGCGAGACGGCGGATTTATCCTTGAGGGCATTTAACCCGTTTTTCCCGCAGATTTTGAGTAGGTGGCGGTTCTGTTTGACCAGAAGCTCAGCGGCAAGAGTTCGAAAGACCATCTGGCTGGTCGAAGATTCAATGCAACAGAGCATCGCCGGAGCTTCCCTCGCCAGATGCTTCAACAGCAGCGTCTTGCCGACTCCTGCTGGACCATGGAGTAGGAAGGAACGATGCCAAGAGACAAGCTGGCGTAGTTCCTCAAGCTCCTTATCTCTTCCATAGATGGAAGGCGGCTTCATGTAGTCCCCAGATCAGAGGTATCACTGATGCGCAGAAGCTCGTCCTCGATGGCGGCTAATCTCTTCAACGACATTTCGACCGTTGCCGTACCTGTTGCATGTGCACTTCGTGCGCGAGCCAGAGCCCGCTCCGCAGTCGCAGTCAGTTCACGCAGCATGGCGCGTATCTCCGCTTCCAGACGACGGCGGCTTTCCGTTACTCGGTTCTCAAGGTCGTTGCGGACACGTTCGCTGTTGGTCTCCAATAGACGATCTAGGAACTCGTGCGCCTCGGCAGCAATCACGCGGTGAGCCCATAGAATTCCTAGAATTAGATCGGCCACATAGCGAACTGGAGACGCAGGACTCACCAATTCGCGATATTCGTAAAAGCGGAATTCAGAGCGCACGCGAAAGTCTTGCTCCGATTCCAACTCTTCTGGCAGATATGCCATATCCGCGCTGCCAAGGTGACGGGCTTTCGCCAAGAAGTCGTTTGCCAACTCCGTGAATCTCTTCGTGATCTGGCAGTAGGCGTTCTCAGCGTTCTTTTCTTCACCTTCGAGCCACGGCAAAGTGTGACGCCGAGCGACTTCTTGAGCAGCTTGCATCACAGATCGGCGATAACGAGGGCCGCGAGTTCGGGGTAGGCAGGTAAGGGCAGCCCTAAGCTCCTCATGCGCGGTCGCACGCACAGATGTGAGGAAGCCATCGCGACGGTCGCCAAACATCCGCGAAAGATGTTGCTGCTCTCCTGAGAACAGGAAACCGAGATCGTTAAGCGATTGCTCGGCTTGCGAAACAACCCCTCGCAGTTGCTTGATCCGCTGTTCCGATTCCTCAAAGGGACGGGTCAGTGCATCGCGCTCCTCATGCACCACGGTCAGAAGTTGCGCGGATAGCCGCCGAAGCGAACGATCTGCTGCATCGCGGACAAGTTGCTGGCCGGATCGCTGAACGAGTTGTTCAAGACAATCGATCAGTTGACGCCAATCCCTCTGAGAACCACCCCTGTCGAGTTGTTCGAGCGCACTGATTTCTAAGATTGACTGAACGGGACGCTGAATCCTCTCTTCGAGGACTCGTCTGGCAAACGAGACCGCTGCATTCCGTTCGTGCTCGGTAACCCGGTCTGCTTTGTTCAAGACGAACAGGATGTCGGGAACTTCCTTGGCAACGCTCTCGACCAGTGCGAGTTCGTCTCCTGCTATCGGAGGGTCGGCACCGATCACCACAATAGCGGCGTCAATGTGCGGGAGGAATGCGTGCGTAGCAGCGGTGTTTCCACTAAAGACAGAACCGAGTCCCGGCGTATCGACGAAGCACATACCTTCTCGAAGCAGCGGACTCGGCACAAATACCTCCAGCGCAGCAACCCCTTTCCTGTTTTCTGGGTTCCGCGCTTCGGCGACGTACTCCTCAATATCACCTACCCCGATGTCGGTCCATTCACCGTCTCGTAGGCGAACCCGTGCTTGGCGGCTTTTCCCAAATCTCAGTATGGTAGGAACAGCCGTTACGGGGATCACTGCACTGGGTAGGATGGACTCGCCGATCAATGCGTTCAAAAGCGTAGACTTGCCGCGCTTGAACTGACCCACACAGGCCATGTAAAAGCGGCCTTCCGCGATCCGCTCTGCCGCAGAACGGGCGTCATCCCTAATCTGGTTGTTATTGAACTCCTCAGCAAGAGTGGCGATCCGCACCAGATTGTCCACTTCCAATGCGACGACGGATGATTTCAAGCCGTGCCGAGCACTAGAGAGCCTCGCCTCTTCTGAGTCTGCAAGGCGCGTCCCATCGTTTCTCTGATAATCGGAACTCATCGCGACTCTGAGCGAACTCCCTCTTGGTGCACATACTTAATTACTTCGACATCCGAGATGGCGATCAGCCCTTCATCGACCATCTGATCGAGGGTTGGGATCAGCGTCTTAATTTTGTCATCCGTGTCCACGATTGAAACCATGATAGGGGCGTCAGAGGAAAACGAAAGCAGGTGAGGACGATGGATGAGAGTGCTGGCTCCATATCCTTCGATTCCCCGGTAGACGGTCGCGCCAGCTATATCGAGTTCACGGCACTTCTCCACGATTGCACGGTAGAGAGGTTTGCCCTGCCACTTGTCGTCCTCGCCGAAATGAATGCGGAGCATCTTGGCTTTCCCTTCGAGTTTCACTTGCGTACCTCCTGCCGTCGATCCGTTTCGGTGTAGTCGTGCGTGTACTTGATAACATCGACATCCGAGAGAACAACCAGACCTTGCTGCAACATCTGGTCGAGGATCGGCGTAAACGCCGTTAGCTTCGCTTCCGTGTCGATAACAGCCATCATGATCGGACAGTCGTGCGATAGCCCCAGCGTTTTGTCTTTGTGGATTCTGCGATTCGCGCCGTAGCCGAGAATGCCCCGGTACACCGTCACCCCGGCGATGTCATTGGCGCGAAGTGCTTCGACCAGAGCATCCCGCAATGGTTTGTCGTGCCATTTATCGTTTTCGCCGAAAAAGATGCGCATCAACTTCGCCTTGCCCTCGCTCTTGAGCGGGTGAATAACATTCGGCTGCGGCTGTCGTTTTGAGGTTTGAGCAGGTTTGACGACGGTCGTGTCCTGAATCTCGATCAGCCCTGTCCCGGCAAGCTCCTGCAACTTCGGCAGGAGTTCTTGAACCCGTTCAGGCGTTTCCACGAATTCGACTTTAACGGGAAGATTTTCGGCTAGCTCCACGAGCCTTGTGGTGTGAATGTGATGATCTGCTCCGAACCCGGCGATGCCGCGCATGATCGTTGCGCCAGAGACGCCCCGGTAAAAGAGAAAATCCAGAATGGCTGCGTATGCGCTGTGCCCGTGATATTGCTGATCTTCCCCAACATAGATGCAAACTTTCTTCGCTGCTCCCGCTTTCAGCACAAAGCCCTCCTATTCCCGAATCCCGCGCTGCGACATGAGAAACTCTGCGACTCGTCCAAGCACTCCCGCCCCTGCTTTTTCGCCTGTTGCAGAACGGCTCATCAAGTCCTGCAACTCGGAATCAAGTTCTGAAATGGTACGGCGATCAACCTCTTCGAATGCTCCATGCAGCCGCACAGGTGCGATCTTGCGAATACATCTGGCATGAGGTCGGCACAAAAAGCCGTGGTGCTTCATCCAATCGAGTACAAGCTGCCGATCCATCTGCTCAAGCAGTTCCTTCAGTTGTGCCTGTTCCGCATCTCTCAGGCGTTCGCAGAATGAACACTGCTGAGAACCATCGCAACCAACCCGCAGCAGATTTTGGAATACTTTCGCAGCATTCATGACATTGACGGCGGCTGCGAGTGCCCATGCATGAAAATTGCAGATTCCGCTCACTTCTTGAGGTTGTAAACCACCCTGTAACAAGGCCGACTGTGAATTCCGAAGAAACGCGCAGACTGGACAATTGCCCTTTGCCAAGGTTTGCGATACGCCACGAATCTCGATGGGTTTGCTGAGCCTCATGCGACCGTCTTTCCCACCATCGCGCCCATCCACACCATCAGGAAGCCAACGAGCACGCTGGATACAACGTTGAGCGTGCCGATGGTGAATTGACCGTCCTGAATCGCTCGCAAGGTTTCGAATTCGAATGTTGAGAAAGTGGTGTAGCCGCCGATAAAGCCAATCGGAATGAGGTAACGCCAGTTGGGACTCAGATGAGTCTTCTCTGTGAGCACGGTCATGACAAAGCCGATCAGAAAGGAACCAGTTATATTGATGAGGAAGGTCCCGTAGGGAAAGCGGGTTCCCATCCGCTGTCCGATATACGTTGCCAACCAGAAGCGGAGTATAGAACCCATGAATCCGCCAATGCCTACGACGAAGAACTTGCCCACCGTCCAGACCTTTCTGAGCAGCGCAAAACAAGGCTACGCGCTGCCGCTTTCTGAGCTTGAACAAATCGGGATTTTCTCGGTGAGACAACCGGGAAGTAGCAAGCTCCCGCCGAGAGGAATCCTCTGGTAGGAGTCATCTTCCCCAAAGGCGGGGCGGTTAAGGGTGAACTCCAACACCCAACAACTTTGATTATGTGATTCGCTTTTCCGAAAGTCAATCTGGGGCGAAGGAGCCATCCTCTTCGCCCACCATGAGATGACTTCTTCTTCCTCAGACCAGAGCTTTGAATTCTTCCCGCTTCGCCGTCCATTTCGAGTACACAGAGGTTCCGGCGTATTTTGCCGAACTCCCAAGCTCCTTCTCGATTTCGAGCAGGCGGTTGTACTTGGCTATGCGCTCTCCACGGGACGCCGATCCGGTTTTGATTTGTCCAACGCCAGTCGCGACCGTGAAGTCAGCGATTGTCGTATCGTCGGTCTCACCTGAACGGTGAGAAACAACTGCTGTGTAGCCGTTCTGACGCGCCAGTTCGATACAGCGTAGAGTCTCCGTTATGGTTCCGATCTGGTTCAGCTTTATCAAGATTGAGTTCGCAATCCCTCTTTTGATGCCCTTTTCGAATATCGCCGGGTTTGTCACGAAGATGTCGTCTCCGACTAACTGAATCATGTCACCAAGCTCCTTCGTCAGGTTTGCCCAGCCAGACCAGTCGTCTTCTGCCAAGCCATCTTCGAGAGAGAGGATTTCTGGATACTTCTTCAGCCAAGATGACCACAGCGAGATCATGTCCTTCGAAGATCGCTTCGACCGATCAGACTTTCGGAATACGTAAGAACCGTCCTCGAAAAACTCGCTCGCTGCCGGATCGAGATTGATTCCAATCTCAACGCCAACTTTGTAACCTGCATTCACGATTGCACTCTGGAGCAGTTCCATAGCTTCTTCGTTCGAGCGCAGCCGAGGAGCAAAGCCACCCTCATCACCGACGCTCGTTTCATAGCCCTTCTTCTTCAGGAGACCTTTTAGGCTGTGGAACGTTTCGGAAGCTGCGCGGAGAGCCTCGTGGAAGCTGGGCGCACCAAATGGAGCGATCATGAACTCTTGAAAATCAACATTGTTGTCTGCGTGCGCTCCCCCGTTGAGCACGTTCAGCATCGGCACGGGCAGCAAGTACGTTCCACTGGGATTCAAATGTCGATATAGCGGAACGTGTTTCTCAACGGCGACTGCTTTTGCTGCTGCGACCGAAACACCAAGAATTGCATTCGCCCCCAGATGCGCTTTGTTGGGCGTTCCGTCGAGCGCGATAAGCTTCTGATCGAGACCTGCTTGATCCGCAGCATCAAAGCCAAGAACAACAGGCTTGATAATTTGTTCGACGTTTGAGACAGCTTTGAGAACCCCTTTGCCTTTGTATCGGTCAGGATCGCCGTCGCGAAGCTCAACAGCTTCGTTCTTCCCGGTGGAAGCACCGGACGGGACTTTGGCGGTTCCAGAGTACCCGCTTTCAAGGGTCAAGGTGACCTGTATGGTTGGATTACCTCGCGAATCGAGTATTTCGAGAGCATTCACATCCTTGATTTCCGTCATATTTAAGACTCCCTCATTCGCAGATTGAACTGATTATGAAACAGAACCCGTCTTCAACACTGTGACTAAGTCCACCCTGATCTGTGATTCCAATGACTGTGCCTCAATTTTCTTGATCGTCTCCTCGTAGGGATACCGATAGTACTTGAGTTCTACTTTGCCTCCCTGCCATACCGCATAACAGGCATCCGGCTTTCCAGTCTTCGGCTGCCCTAAGCTGCCGGGATTCACCAGAGTTTTGCTTCCGAAGCGTCGGACGAACGGAGTATGGGTATGACCGACAAGAATTATGTCAGCCTCGACCTCCTGAATTTCTGATTCCCAATCTGGGGAGTCCGCTGGGCAGTATCCATACAGGAGGTTTGAGGGTTTTGCATGGCAACAATAAACCCGCCTATTGTCACGCTCGAATTCCTTCCGCACAGGGAGTTCCCGGAGAAAGTGAAACTGTTCGGCGTTCAACTGTGCCTCGCTGATCTTTTGTGTCGCAGCCGCCATCACTGCGTAGCGTGGTGTACAGCGGGGGTCTTTGCTATATCCAACCGCATGGTCGTGGTTTCCTCGAACGGCGAACGTCGCTTTGTTTTGGACGAAATCAACGACCGCAGCAGGTTCGGGTCCGTAGTTGACCAAATCGCCCAACACCCAGAGTTCGTCGAAGTCTTCTGGCAGCCCCGAAAGTGCGTCATAGTTACCGTGCAAGTCGGAAATGATGAGAGCTTTCATGGTTTCAATCTGCGGGAGTTGATGACGGCTCCGAAAGTGGCATCGGGATTTCTTGCTCTGCCCGTCTCTTCAGCAGATGTTTCGGCATGAAGAACGAGTTGGCAATCATCGTGGGAATGACAGCACTTCCGATCACGGTGGCGACCAAGAAAGAATATTGTGCTTGGCTGATGATCCCGTGGTTCAATCCAAAGAGAGCCGAGATCGTCCCGAACGTTAAGCCCGTGGACATCATCAAGGTGTAGTAGAGACCTTCGTTCCGTTCGTATCTGAATGCTTTCACTGTCGGCAGGAGCCCCACAATTTTTGACACCATCTTGGCGAAGAATAAGATAACGAAGACCAGTGGTGCTCCCACCAATGCGGGTACGGATACGAAAGACCCAGCCCGGATGAAGTAAAACGGGGTCAACAACCCGAAAGTGAGGGTTCGCAGGCGACGGATGAGGACGTGGTCTTTGCCAACCGTGCCCGCCAACACCATGCCGATCATGTACGCGGGCAGTACAGCTTCACTGCCTGACCAGACAGCCAACCCGCCCATCGCGAAGAGACAGAAGAGAATGTACTTCGCCTCCAACTCAGACACTCTGCCACCGTAATGGCGAAAGAACCAAGGCGTCAGAAATGGAAGACCAACAAAGACCGCCACCGAAATAACAACGAACGCCAGCGTTCGAGATGTAAATGGAGAAAAGATCAGACCGAGCGCAATGACCGTTCCAAGGTCGTTGATAAAGCAAGCTGCGAGGATCGCTTTGCCGAACTCAGTCGTATTGAAGCCGAGTTCGAGCATCACTGCATAGACCACTGCCACAGAGGTTGTGGAGAGAGCCACCCCTGCCAGCCAACTTGGGCGTGGACCCCATCCTAAGATGAAGTGGGCAATTGCCGTGCAGCCGAGGAACGGGCCGAAGAACCCAACAAGACCCACCACCGTGGCTTCCTTCCACTTCATCCGAAAGATCACAGGATCGAGTTCTGCGCCTGCGAGGAACGTCAGAACAATCGCTCCAGTCCCAGCGAGGAAGGAAATCCAGTTTGTCTTTGCACCGAGCCCGCCTTGAATAAAAAACGCACCGATGACAAGCTGCGCGACGGTGCCAACAACAATCTCGGACAGAGCAGTGGAGAGTTTCAGCCAGATGGCGAGCAGGGTGGCAACCAGAGCCAGTCCAACCCAAAGCGATGCTAACCCCCACACGTTCTCCACGGGAAAACTCCAGCCATCAATGTTTGTCGGGATCGCGCCGGAAAACTGACTCCGACAGGAGCCCTGTCAGGAGTCATCATCTGTCCCGGCTAAAAGGTGGGATCAGCGGTTAGCGGTGAACTCCTTCACCGTTGTGACGAAATCAATTATAGCGAACCCTGAATCCGTGGCAAGCTATACAAGTGATTACGCCAGTCATCGTCCATAGCCTAACCACTAGGTGGGGGATTATGGTAGATCGGGTGGACGTGGGGCGGAACTAGCAACAGCCGCACGTCTTCCCGCTCATGGCTTCTCGGCCTTCCAAAAGAACGAGCGGGACAATCGCTAAAGCCGCAGCGGGGTCAGCCCACTTGACGTGCCAGATGGCGTTGATCGCCAGTCCCGCCAAGGCGATGAGCGAGAGGTAAGCACACAGCGCCGACTGAGCGGCGTCCGCCCTCAACGCACCACTGCCTGTGGCTCCTGACAGTCGCCGTTTTTCTTTCGCTAGCCACGGCATGACGACGGCGGCTGCGACTAAAATTACAACCCCCAGAAACGTTGGTTTGGGTTCGCTATAGCCGAGCAGACTCGTGGCCGAAGTGACCGCTACAAAGGCAGCCAGCGCGAACAGCAGAGCCCCCGCGACAAGGGCAGCCCGCCTTTCCGCGTCCCCGTGAGCGGCACTTGCACGAAATCTCCACAGCACCACTCCCGCCGAGAAAAGTTCGATGGCACTGTCCCCACCGAAGGCAAGGAGTGCGGGGCTACTCGCCCGCCACGCGGCGAACAGAGATACCGCAGCCTCCACGCTCATCCAAGCGATTGTGACTGCTTGCACCCTTCGGATTCGCCGGATAGCGTCTGGAGGAGCGATTTGCAGCACCGAAGCCATCTGGGTGAGTATTATCGCATCCCTGAATGTCCCAATCCGAGGCTGTGAACAGCATGACTCACCTCTCGCCGACGACAGTTTCCGACGTTCAAACTCTGGCCGCTTACGTCATCTTTCTCGCGAGCTATCTAGTCTTTGCACTGGGAAAATTCCCCGGACTAAAAATTGACCGTCCGGGCGCGGCGATCATCGGCGCTGTCGGAATGGTGGCCTTCCGGATTGTGCAGCCAGCCGACACGTTGCGTTTCATCGATTTCCCAACGCTGGTGCTGCTGTTCTCGATGATGCTGATTGTTGGCGTTCTTCATCTGGTGGGATTCTTTGAATGGAATGCGGAGATGGTGCTACGGCGGCTGAAGCCGTCGCGGTTGTTGCCTGCGGTAGTCTTTACGTCGGGAGTGCTTTCCGCATTTTTCGTGAACGATATTGTTTGCCTCGTGATGGTGCCGTTAGTGTCGAGCATCACCCGCAGGCTGCGACTGGAACCATTGCCGTATTTGCTGGCGGTGGCGACGGCATCGAATATTGGCAGCGTGGCGAGTATCACGGGGAACCCGCAGAACATGCTGATCGGGTCGTTCTCCGGCATTGCTTATCGTGACTTCCTCCTACATCTGGGTCCGGTAGCGGTGGTGGGTTTGTTCCTAGATTGGATGGTGCTGCACTGGATGCACATGCGGAAGGTGAAGCATGCGGGAGAAGCGAACGATGGGATTCCACTGCCGCCGCTCGATCTTTCACGGCTCACGAAACCAGCGATTGTGGTAACCGCAGTTGTGATCGCGTTTTTTGCAGGTGTGCCTCCAGCGATGGCAGCAGCTTTGGGCGCAGCGGTGTTGCTAATTACCCGAACGTTCGAACCGCGAAAGCTGTACGAGGAAGTGGATTGGGGGCTTCTAGTGTTTTTCGTCGGGCTGTTCCTGATTGTAGGCGGAGCGCAAAATGCTGGCATTGTCGGGAAGTTTCTGGGGATCGCAGAGCATTGGAATCTGCACAAGCTGGGGGTCTTCACGGTTGCGGTGTCGTTGCTGAGCAATATTGTGAGCAATGTGCCTGCCGTGATGCTCCTAAAGTCGCTGGTGCCGAACTTTGCGAATCCGCATACTGCGTGGCTGGTGCTGGCGATGGCTTCGACGCTGGCGGGGAACTTGACGATCACGGGGAGTATGGCGAACATCATTGTGGTCGAGAGCGCCAAGCCGGAGACGAAGATCGGTTTCTGGGAATATTTCCGCGTCGGGCTGCCGATTACTGTGATGACGTTGATCGTGGGATGGGCGTGGCTGGAGTGGGTTAAATAGAATAGGTTAAGACCGCCCAAACGAAAGCGCCCCAGACTCGATTGAGTCACGGGACGCTCTCGGAACAGCCCTCCCCCGAAAACTGCTCAAGCACAAGCTAGTCTGGCTTGCCGTCACGCGGAATGGCTCCAACGTGCTACCGGGCGCTTGAGGCTCCACACCCCTAACTACGAGAATAGGTGAGTCTGAGCCTCTGTGATCTCAACAGGTCGTGCGCATTCCTCATCGTCATTCGCCACGTGATTGAGTCTGGCATTCACCGGATAAGAGCGCATCGGCTGGGCGTCGTAGGGCTTCAACAGGTCGGAGATCGCCGCGACGTTCTGCATTCCCGGATCAAGCCAGAGGTCATAGCTGTCTGCATCGAGGATGACGGGCATTCGGTCGTGGACAGGTGCGGTCACAGCATTTGTGATAGTGGTTAGGATCGAACAGGTCTTGATCCAATTGCCACTAGGGTCCTTCCAGCGATCCCACAGACCTGCAAAAGCAAACAAGTCGCCTTCATTCACTTCGAAGCAGTACGGCTGCTTGGCTTTCTCCGTCCGCACCCACTCGTAAAATCCGTCAGCGGGAATCAAGCACCTGCGAGATTTCAGCGAATCGCGGAACGCGGGCTTCGAGCTTGCCGTTTCCGACCTCGCGTTTATCATTCTTGCCGCACCCGAAGCGTCTTTTGCCCATGATGGAATCAGTCCCCAACGCACAACCGACAATTCGCGGACGGGTTCCTTGGGATGCTGGCGGATGACTGGGATCGGCTGGGTCGGTGCAATGTTGAAGCGCGGAGTCCAGTCGGGTTCGTCGGAAACGCTATCGAAGTATTCTTCGACAAGCTGTTTCCTCCGCGACAATCGGTAGCGACCGCACATGGAGGGAGATTATGGCAGATCGGATAGCGCGATGATTATGGGGGTGTGGTCAGAGGGCTTTTCCTGCCCCCGAGGTCCCTTATCGATTTCGCAGCTTTCCAGTCGATCTGCCAGCGTCGGAGATAATAAGAAGTGATCGATTCGGATGCCTCGATTGTTTTGGAACGCCTGCCGAAAGTAATCCCAAAAAGTGAAATGTCCTATTTCGCCCGCGTGCAACGACCGGAACGCATCCGTGTAACCCATACCCAACATCGCACGATAGCGGGCTCGCGGCTCCGGCTGAAACAAAGCATCGTGCTCCCATGAAGACGGCTTGTGACAGTCGATGTCCTCAGGAATCACGTTGAAGTCGCCGCCTATTAGCGTTGGCACATCGTCCTGTTTCCATCTAAGCATTTGCTGAGTCAGCCGATCCATCCAAGCTAACTTGTACGCAAACTTGTCACTCCCTACCGGATTGCCATTGGGAAGATAAATATTGACGATGCGGGTGCCCTTGATGATTACCTCCAAGAACCGCGCATGGCTATCGGAATCGTCTCCGACGAGAGCCTTCGCAACCGTCTCCATCGGATGTCGCGACAAAATCGCAACCCCGTTATAGGCTTTCTGCGTCACCGCAACACTCTCATAACCGAGCGACCTAAAGGCTTCGAACGGGAATTCCGTTCCCTTCAATTCTTGCAGCAACAACACATCCGGTTCGCGAGCTTTCAGCCATGTCGTGACATGGGTCAGCCGAGAGCGAACAGAATTCAAATTCCAGCTAGCGACTTTAAACATCAATCCATATTCTAGCGTCGGTGTGCGAGGGCGGTGTCATTGACTGGGAAGCCTTGCGGTTTATCTGGTCACAAACCGAGGGATTTCGGGCTAGTTGCCGTTTCAGGTTGACCCCTCCCCGCCTTCTCTTAGATGATTGTGACGCATGGACGTTGAACGCATCATTGACGACATCGAGCAGCTACAGGAAATGTTCGAAGCGCCGGACATCAGACCGCTGAGCGCAAGCGACCTCTCGGCTGCGAATCGGCGGCACGATGAAATGCTTGCGCATAGCCCGTGGTTCCGGCTCTGGCAGAGCTACGGTGTATGTTGTCGGCCTGAGGCTCCTGTATTTCAACTGCCGGAATAGGCGCGGCTCAAACGTTCAGACTGTCCCTGTCCACAACACATCCGAATAAAAGTTGGCTGATTCGGCGAGCCACGTCCATCCCGCCCCAGTACAGAGGGCTGTTCGTCTTACACCATTTCGCTAGCTGGAGAACGGTGGGCCGACTTACATATGGTGTCTCGCTTTCAAGCAATTCGTTTCGTAGCTTCAACGCGAGACTGCGGTCGATTCCTCTTTTTGCTGAGGATTCAAATTCAGCAACAAGCTTTTCCAACCGGGGCTGGTCGAAGTTTGGGTCAAGCGTATACGGGAGATTCGTTGATGATGCTGGTTGCGGTCGTTGCGGAGGCGCGTTCCGTTCGATAGGTGTACTCGCCTCCATCGCTAACCATTTGCAACTTCCCGGAAGCACAGCGTTACAGTCGTCCCAAGTCAGCCATCCAATGCGTGAGGCAACGGATTTCCAATCACGTTCTCCCCGATGCGGCAGGTCGCGAGCAATGGCACGGGGATTCTTGTAATCCTGCAACAACCACCCATAGAGCCGAACATGTGGGTTCGTCTTGAACATCGCGGGGCTTTGGAACACGAACAAGGTCTTCTCAGGGTCGCGGTCCCGCAGCGGCGGCTCCAGCAGAGGATTCTGTTCGAGCATTACGTCAATGTTCCGGGCAAGCTGATTTCGAGCCACATCAAACGACACGTGATATGAAATATCCGACAGCACCTTCGCCTCGACCAGCAGTGCAAAGCCATTGCTCGCGTTCAAGAGCAAGGCATCGACGTGGGTCGCGCCTTCAAAATCCCTATTTCCGGCGCGTGTTGCTGCCCGAAGCACATAAGGAATCAGGTTTCGCTGCCGCAGATTCTCTCGCAGCCACTTTTTGTAACTGACCGGAGAGGGTAGGTGCGCCTCAAAGTAGAGACGCAAGTCGCCTTCGAAACATTCCTCCCATGACCGCAGGGTCGCGACGGGAGGTTGCGAACCAAAGCAATCGGTCATCAGTCGCGTGAGTGTTTCAACCCGGTTCGGGGCATAGAAAATGTGTAGCCAACACGCTGCCGTCCAAAATCGCTCGTCCTTTTCGATCTGACACGGAGCCCGAAGGGAGGTGAGGGGTAATGGCTTCTGTTCCGCATCAGTAAGCAAGAAAGTGCGGTATCTGTCGGCGCTCTCTTGGTAATAGCGCAGGTAGTCTTCCGGCGTGTTAACGGAAACGCCGACCGGAGCAAAATGTTTGGCTAGGGTGGCAGCCGAGAAGGGCAGGTAGATAGGGTCAAGAACGTCTTCGGACCCACTGGAATTCAGAGCATCGGTTGGGAAGTTGTTTGTCATAGAGCTATATACAGTCGGACCGCCATTTTCATCAAAATCTCCCCGAAAATAGTTGGCTGTCGAAATGCGCCTGCTTTTCTGGTGCTATTCCACATACCAATCCGAATGCGGCGACCATCGGCTACACGAGAGGCACTGGGTTTCAGCCCACTGGTAAAGGCAAGCGGGGCATATGCCTCCCGTGTCGAAGGTGTTCCATTCATAGCCGCAGGTGCAGAACCATTTGTCTTCCTTTCGGGGCGACCAGCCGCAGAGGGGGCAGCGGATGCGCGGGGCGGAAGGACCGAAGCTCTTCTCTTTGTCGAGTTCGCGATCCAGCACAACGGACTTGCCCGACTCCTCCATGGTGCTCATTCCTGCAATCCGGTAATTATGACCCAGCTTTGACTCCACTTCGTGAAATCGTTAGGGTCTGGGACTTTGATGGCGGTCTTTCATTCAGCCAACTCTTTCGTGTTGGCGCAGCGCCCCCAAGCTGACGAACCTGACCTGCCGCTTTTCCTTCGTCAGTATCGTCTCGCCTGTGAAGGGGATTTTCCTGAGAATCCCCGGCTTGTGCCGGACTGAAAACTTGCCAAAGCTGCCAAGTTTCAGCGTGAACCCGTTGGTTCCGAGATTGCTGAGCAGGGTGACTTCCAAGCTGTCGATCACCACGTGCACGATTTGCTCGGCTTGCTTCTTCGACGGCAGCATCAACGCCCGCTGAACCCTTGTCGCCAGTTCGTCTCGACCTCCTACGCTTGCTCGCATGTAGTTCAAATCCTCTCTAAGGAGATGTCTCCATGCAGAGCAATACCGCCGCAGTCGAAAATCAACCCATCAATTTTTCCAATTTTTCTGTTGAAAACCTGCCGCGCCAGTCCGATCCCTTTACGATCAGAGACGGTCGGCTCATCGGTCACGACGGGTTCGTTGTTCCGAAAGACTTCGATGAATTCCACGAGCGGTTTCCGCAGTACGTCCGAAATTGGGTCAGGAGGCACGCGAGTGCGTCCGCCCAGAAGGAGGACTTGGAGGATTGGACGCAGGACCTCCTGATCCAACTGCAACACCTGCCGCCGACTTCCAAGCACCGAGTGGCTGGCAAGAAGGACATCGTGCAGACGTTCGATCCGCACAAGCACTACGGCGCGAACCAAGCTCGGTTCCAGAACTACATCAATCTTTGCCTCTCCAACAAGTTCAGGAGTCTCCACTCGAAGCGCATGAAAGATGCGCTGTCGAACCCAAGAAACTTGTCGCTCGATACACAAACGGAATGGAACGACCCCTGTTCTGTCGATGATGAGTATTGCCATTCCCATTCGGAATACTTGCGAAGGGCCGCAAATACTTCCGAAAAGCGAGATCGAGATAGGGCTTTTCTCAGGCAATTTGTCGATTTTGTGCGGCGAGAAGACCCAAGTTCCGCACCAGCAATCGAAATGCTGCTTGTAGCGGGGTCTCAGGGAACGACTGCCGATTCCCTCGGTATGACAGACAGCCAATTCACTCGAACGCACAATCGTCTGCATCTGCTGGCTGACAGTCTTCTCAGCGGGAATCCAGTGCCGAGGCAGAGGAAGGCTTACAAGAAGCGCAAGAGACTAAACTTGGCAGCGATTCCGAAGAAGGCCGAGACTCCTCCGACGCCGAGCGCGGCCTCGAACGTGTGCGTCGAATGCGATGGGTTTGAACAGTTCTTCCCGTTGCCGATTCCTTCAAACTCGATCTCTTTGGAGGTATCGACGATGGGCGACTAACGAAGATCACATCACCACGAGGCCCGCTGTCATCGGCGGGCCTCCCTTTGCAAGGGAGCGGGTGTTTCTGTTGTGGAGAGTGCGAACCAAGTTGGGTCGGACTCTAGAGTGCGACTTCGTGCTTTTCCGAAGCACCCGCACTCGCACCCGCTCAGACAAACGTCTACCACGTATTTTCAAGTACTTGGCAGTCCCCGCAAGCCTGTTAAGTTGTTGAAAGTATTAGATATGGGAGAATTGGCAAGGTCGCACTCTACCACTGAGTTACTCCCGCTCGTTCTCTCATTCTACAGCACTTACTATTTTGCTGACAATTGCCTTCTGCAACCCCAGCAGGCGCGCGCATATCACAGTCAACGCGTGCAGGCGTCACTGAAGAAGCGCCATTCCTCACTATTATGAGTATGGGTTCTTTGGGAGTTCATTCCCGGGCCGTGCGAGTCGCACTTTTTCCGGCGCTCTCGGCAAGTGCACATGACGCATGACCTCCAGGCCCGGCTAGAAGGGACAGTTGCCCATGGGTACACCCACTCATTCAGCCGACTCCCCCTCGGGGGACTCATCCTCGCCTTCACCAATAAAAACCGGGTTCCGGGTGGTGCTTTGGGCATCGCTGGTCTTGGTTCTGATTGCTGTGGTAGCCGGCATCGGGTTGTACGTCGCCAAGCATGGCTTTCTGGCTAAAGCTGGATCGAATCATTCCGGCAGCGACTCGCTCGGTCTGGCGACGTCGGTAGCAGCGCTTTCTCCGGAACAAAGGCAGCAGGCCTACAAAGACGAAGTCGAGGCGATCGCGAGCCGCCTGGGCCGGTTACAGGCTTACCTGGATGGATTTCCAAGGGCGCTGACCGACGTGGAAGCGCTGGGGCAGATCCTCACCACGCCCCAGGCGGCATTTGAGTTTGTCCGCGACCACGTGGCGTTGGAGCCTTATCCGGGAATCATGAAGGGGGTGCGCGCGACTCTCATCACGCGTGGCGGGAACTCTCTTGAGAGGGCGCTGTTGCTGGCGGCACTGCTCAAACAAAATGGCGTGTCGGTCAAGATCGCGCATGGAAATTTATCGCCCGAGCAGGCACAGAAGCTACTGCAGCAGATTGCCACGGAGCCGGGATCGGTCGAGCAAGTCCTGCAGTCGTTGAGCAACAGCGCGCCCTCCACGGGGCTCACCGATCACCAGCGGGAGTTCGGCAAGAGTCTCGACCAGCGGGGAGAACAATCGGGCAGCGCACTGCTTGAGGCGGTGAAGAAGAACCTCCCGCTCGTCCAGTCGGCGCTGAAGAAGGCTGGTTTGCCGAGCGACGCGACTAGCCGCCAGTTGGAGGCCTTGGAAGACCACTACTGGGTGCAAGCCACGGTGGATGATCAAGCGATCGACCTCGATCCCAGCCTGAAGAGCGCAAGCGCCAACCAGAGGCTCACCGATCCGGTAGAAACGTTCGACCCGGACTCTCCCGCGGACACACTCTTCCAGCATGTCCAATTCCGGCTGGTGGGTGAATTTCTGGACAGCGGAACTCTGCAAAGCAAAGAACTGCTTTCGAAGCAGATCAACGCAGCGGATCTTTTCGGCAAGAACATTCGGCTGGCAATCGAAGCCACGTCCGCCAAGGCAAGTGAAGCCAAGTTCAAGGGAGTGCTCCTGGTGGATGACGACCGCACCGACGGCGACGCATTCCGCCTCAGCGAGTCATCCAGCGAAATTCAGGGGGGATCGTCCGATGGAACCAGCGGCGCCGATACAGGGGCGGCTGGGGCCTCCGGTGGTTTGCTTGGCGGGTTGGGTGGCGACGAAGATCAAACCCCTGCTGCAAAGCCCCAAGCGAAAGCGAAGCCGGTGGGCAATGGCGTGGTCCTTGCCCGCTTGTCTCTGGATGTGACCAGCGCCGGTCCCCACCTTGCGGAGACGCATTACCAGCGGGTTATCCTGGACCGATTGGAGGCTTCCTCCGCAAAGCTCCGAATCGCACCTGCGCTCACCGAAGACCGGGCGGTACGAGCCCTTCTTGCGCAGGCGTGGGATGGTGCGGTTTCCGTGGGCAGCACCAGCCCGGTTTTTGTACTGGCAACCCGTCTTGCCACCGCGAAGGCGCAGCAGGCAATCGAGGAGAAGGCGCGCGCCCGTTTATACCTTGGCCAGACTTTTAGCGTGGACGATCTGCCGGGGCCGATGCTCTCACCCCAACTCATCGATTATTACTTCTCCAGCGATGTGGACCGGTTTCTCATCGCCCAGCACCACGGCGCCAAAGCCAAGTCATATTACGAGCGCCCCCGCCTGGCTTTTTTCCGCCATGGGTTTGTAGTTGCCGACTGGGGCAGAGCGAAGAGCGAATATCGCTTCGCACAAGGCATCGATCTGCTCAACTCTCCCTTTCAATTTGTGGGCACCGCCGACGATGCACAGCAGTTGGCAATGGAGGCTGGCATCGTTGACACAGCTCTGGAGCGTTTGACGGTTCAGCCGGATCGAAGCTTTAACACGATTCCGCTGTTTGCAGCGGCGTCTGATCAAGATGTCTCGATTCTCACGATTACTCCGGACCAGAAATCGACGGTCGATGGCATGGCAATTCCGTCGGCAATCAAGAACGCCCTGGCGGCGGAGCTGGCTCAAGGCCAGATGCTGATCCTGCCCTCGCGGCTCGTCAAACTCAACGAGGTACAGACGTTTGGTTGGTGGAGCGTCGACCCGGCCACCGGCATGGCACTGGGAAAGATGGAACTGGGCGGCGCCCAGGCCATGACAGAAACCACCGAGTTGAATGAACGCATCGAGAAGTGGACAGAGATCTTCACCAAGTTTTACGGCGGTCTTCTGCAGTGCTACATGCAGGCCATCGGCAGCGGGATCGAGGCTATGAATGACCTGAATCCGATACCCGACAGTGAACTTGCGGAGTGTGTGATCTCGGCCACCTGCGATGCCATTGCTGACATCATCGCCGAAGCGGCTGTCTCCCCGGCGTTTGCCGAAGAAGCAGAAGCGGAAATTCGTCCTCTGAGGAAAATCATCGAGGAATGGGCAGAAGAACAGATCGCGGAGGGGGCAGCCAAATGGAGCGTAGCCAAGGCCTGCGAAGAACGGGCTGGGCGCGGAGAATAGAGGCCTGCGTGTGGACACTGAGAGTGACCTGCGGCTGGCGCCCGGACGCCTGGGGTGCCGGTATGACAAGGATTATCCGGTTGCTATTCACGGGCCTGATTGCACTGTCTGTCGCATTTTCATCTGCTTGCACCGGCTGTCATCACTCTTCCGGAACAACGGAAGCGGGGACCCCGGGAGTCGCACTCACGGCCGGCCCGTTTCTTGAAGTGAAGAATTACAGTCCGGCAGGACGGGCGGCGAATGGTGCGGTGGAGTTTTCCCTTCCAACTTTCAGTGTTGCCAATACGCTCGGCGCGCACACCGCGCCTACGGGCAAGGTTTTTCTGGTCATTGACACCATCTGGAAGAACATCATCCCGCTTACTAAAGTTTCAAAGCACTCAGACAACCAAGACTCTACCAACGGCGCGGGCGGAGTGGGTTTCGGCGCAGGCCAAGCACAAGAAAAAGAAAACCCTGACGACTATGAAATGAAACCCACTCCTTATGTCATACCCGCGGTGAAAGACCACGCTTTCGTTGTGATTAACGGACAAGACACGGCTGTAATCAGTGATGCGCAAACTGCGGCGGCGCATCCACTTCCCACGGACGAGATTGTCATAGCCAAGCTCAACGATGAAGTACGGGGGCAACTGGTTTACGAGATTCCGGCCAGCGGCGTATCGAGCGTGCTGTTCCGGTTTCTCGATACCTCGATGGGAAGCTTTGATGTGCAGATCTATGGCAAGCCGCCGGCGGAAGGGCCCGCGATTGCAGGTCCGGTGGCCAATGACGTTCTGGAAATGAAGGCTTACGGGGTGCAGGAACTTGTCCAAGCAGGCGGAAAGACTGCGCCTTCCGGCCAGAAATATGCCGTCGTGCAATTGGGGTTCACGGGAAAGGCGGAGGGCGCTCTGGTGCGCCTGGAACTGGCAAACTATGCATCCCTCCATGACTCGCAGGGGTTCGCCTACCCTGCCGCGCAAGATGTGAGCCTGCCTGGGCAGTTCCAAGGCATGGTGCAGTTTCTTCCAAAGACACCGCAGCGCGGGCTGTTGGCCTTTCAAGTACCGGAACAGCACGGTGCTTTGACGGTGGTCGTGACCCTGCCGGGTTATGCGCCACTCGAATTGAATTTGCCGAATACGGGGTCGGGCAATGCAGCAGCACCAAAGCCACCGGCCGTGCTCTTCACCATTCCAGACGGGGACACTCTCGATGTTCAGGTGCACGAAGTGCATACTGCGGGCAGCTTGGGCAGCACGCAGCCGGACGACGGAAAACGATTTGTGGTCCTTGACCTCACCTTGGTCAACAAGGCGGACCAGGGAATTGAATTCCAGACCGAGGAGCAACTGAAACTTCTGAATGGCGACGAAGAAATCCTGGTAGACGCGAATTCGATGGGAGGGCTTCCCCACGGGCTGATTGAGAACAGTGTCGTGCCTGCTCACGCCCAGGGCCGGTTTGAAGTTGCCTATCAGGTGCCAGTCGCGGTCACAAAGCTGACTCTTTACTACCGCGGGTTCAATCGCGAGGAGAAGCACCCGTTGGCGTTGAAGTAAAGCAGGCAGACACGCACTTGTTCCGGCGCCAAGGCGGTGCAGAACGCAACCGCAGCAGAACTTGAGGTGGCTAGCGCCCAGACACGGACTTGGGAGGATTCATGAAGAAGATGGTTGGTATCGCAATCGGAGTAGTGATCGTGCTGGTTGTTGCCGGGGTGGGGTACCACCAGGGATGGTTTGCCCGGAGGGCTTCTACAACGCAATTGACACCGGCTTCCGGCTCAGAGCGTGCAACGGGAACGCAAGAAGCGAGTGGGCAAGCTCCGTCGGACTCGGGAACTCCGGCTGCGCCTGAAAAGGTCCCTCAGCCGCAATTTGACGGCAACGTGGCAGCCCTTCAGTGGGGCGGCAACGCAGAGAGCGCCACGGGTGTCACCGGGGACAACCGGTCCGATCTGAATGATCTTCTCAACCTGATCGACAATGATCCGGACACCATTTGGAAATCGAACGAGGATCCCGGGCCGAAAAACATCGTTTTGTCGTTCTACGATCACGAATCGGTTCTGATCGATCACGTGATCATCGCGGTCAGTGACGATACCCAACCGGACGCTACGCCGCGGGACGCCGAAGTATGGGTATCCAGCACCGGGCCCAAGGAGGGTTTCACGCGGGTGGGAACCTCAACGCTGCGCGGGACGGGCGAAAACACCATCAGCTTTGCTCCGGTCGAAGCAAAATACGTGCAAGTGCGTCTGCTGCGCAATTTCGCAGAGAGCACGACGTTCGCCATACAAGAGATCAAAGTAATGGAGGCCCATCGCAACGGGTACACATCGTTGATGGCGCGCCGACCGGATGTAAGCGGTCCCTCCCCAGCTCAAAATACAGTTCCGACGACGGTTGCGGGTGCTGTCCCCGCATGTGTTCCCGAACCCAGCCCGGCTCAACCGGGCCATGGCGAAAGCAAACACGTGCTCGTGCTGGCGCCGGCTCCATGGAATCCGGAGGACGCATACGCAGGGGTCTTTCTGAAGAATCACTCCAACATCCGGCACGGGCGCAACGAAGATCTGTCGATCAACGACCGCGCGGACTTTACCGTGGTCGCCGCAAGCCGGGCCCGACCTTGGATGCTCGGTCCCAAAAATGGATACGACACAGTCGTGCTGGAGCAGGTCTGCGAAGGACAACCCACTCCCATGAGGCCGGATTTCAAGCCGGTGCTGGCGCCTTGGGTTGCCGAGGGGCACAAGTTGATTATTCACGACGCCGACAACTGCTCACCCGGTCCGGACTACGGTTGGCTACCGTATTTGTTCAAGACGAACAACCCAGGAGCTCAAGGGGCGTCAGGTGATTTTCTGCGCTTCACAGAAGAAAACTGGATGTTGCACAGCCATCAGGGCCGCCCAGGGTATATCAACCTGAGCGCCTGGGAGAACAGCGACGAGGAATACCGCAACGAACTCGGCGACTCCAACACACTGACCGGATGGGATCCCCACTGGTGTGGGCAGATGGTCGTGCGTAATGTGAACAACATATTCGGCTTCGTTTCTACCTATGCCCACTATGGCAGGGGCCTGATCATCTACGACGGTTTCGATATCGACATGAAGAGCACAACGGGATACGATCTGGTGATCTCCCGGGAACTTGCTCAGGGGTTTGACCCTGACAACTTGCCGTGCGCGGCGCGCATCGGCGACTTCGTGGTGACGACGGACACACGCCTGATGGAGCGGCCCGTCGCGCCCGGCCGTAGCTACGACTACCCGCTGAGCTTGCTGTCGAACCAGGGGTACAAGGGAACCATCAGCCTGTCATCGAGCGCTTCTCCGGGGGTGCCGGGAATGCAGGCCAGCTTCAATCCTTCCTCGGTGAATCTTGACGGCCTGGCGGAGGCCAAGCTTTCCGTGACGCTCCCAGCGAACGCGCCGTCGACACCCCAAGCGCTGCAGGTGAAAGGCGCGGATGCAGCCGGCAAGACGAACACTCTTTGTCTGCAACTGGTACAGCCGCGAACCGGCGAACTATCGGTCGTGAGCACGCTTCATCCCTCCAAGACGGGAAAGAACCTCGAAATCATTCTTGATGCCTCGGGATCCATGAAGCTGCCACTTGGGAAGAAGAGCCGGTGGACAACGGCCCACGATGTGCTCAGCCAGGTTCTCGGCACTCTGCCCGGTGATTTCAACGTCGGACTGCGCATCTACGGTCATCGGGAAAGTTCGCGCTCGCCGAAGACGTGCACCGACAGTGAACTGGTGGTTCCCATCCAGAAGCTGGATCAATCGGCGATCCTCTCTGCTGCCGAGGCGGTGAAGCCGAGAGGCGAGACGCCGCTGGTCTACTCCGTGCTTCAGGCGCCAGACGACCTGAAGGCGGTCGGGGGCGGCACGGTCATCGTTATCACGGATGGCGAGGAAAGTTGCAAGGGCGACCCGCAGAAGGCGGCTGCACAACTGAAGGCCTCGGGGGTCGATATTACTCTGAACATCGTGGGATTCACGATTACAGGGCAACAGGCACAGAAGCAACTGGCAAGTTTTGCTCAATCCACAGGAGGGCGTTTCTATGCCGCACAAAACGGAGCGGCACTGGCTCAAGCGTTGCAGCTCGCAGCCGTCGATCGTTTTCCCTATACCGTTTATGACGGGGCGGGCAAACAGGTGGCTGCAGGCGAAGCTGGCGGAGAGCCGGAGCAACTACCTCCTGGCGAATACAGCGTCGTAGTGAATGCGGGTACAACAAATCTGACAGCGCAACACGTGAAGGTAGTGTTGGCGCAACAGACAGCGGTCAAGATCGTTTTTAAGAATGACCAGTTAGGCTTGGAGCAGTAAAGCTGCAGGAGACTTAGGCGGACTGACAACAAGTCTTGGAGTCCAAATTTTGCAGAACTCCAGGACGCCATTTCAACCAAGGAGGATATTCATCATGTTTCGTCGCTCTTTATATTGCCTTCTCATCGGAATCGCCGTCTGGCTGGCAGTTCCACGCAACGTCCAGGCCCAGGACATAATCCGATCGGTCAAGGTGGGCGTGAACTACTCCCATTATCGGGGCACTTGTCCGGCCCATTTGCGATTTGCCGGCAACATCTACGTCGACCGCGTCCCCATGACCTATAACTATCAATGGGAGCGTAGCGATGGCGCAAAGGGCGAAAAGCACGTGGTGCATGTCACCAACCCGGCAGAGCAGCACCGGGTCGTCTTTGAGGAATGGAACCTCGGTGCGCCCGGACGTGCCAGCGAAGTGTGGCAGAGTCTTCGTGTCCGCAGCGGCAACACGGATGTGACTTCTGAACCGGCGAAGGTAGTCGTGGAGTGCAAGTAAAGTGGTCACCTCCCAGGGCGGCCAGACCTGCTGATCGAGGTCGAAAATCAGCAGGTCAGGTTGCGGAGCGAGGGCTTCCCAAGGGCCGGGTTTCGTGCCAGAGGTCAAAGCCATGGGTGGGGTAATCATAGTCTGCGCAGCACGGTGGAGAAGGTACGGCGATTCTGAGTGGGTTGTCCGCAACTTTTCAACTTTGGGGTATTTTCGGGTTGCCTGCCACCCGGGCGCGGTGAAGGACTAGTTGCGAACCATCCGATTCATCACGAAGAACACGGTGATTCCGTGCAAGCAGGATTGTCCGGTGCCAAACTCCAGGTGGCCCGTTGGTGTTGCGAAAAAGAGTCTTAACCGACGAATCAATCATCATTCATGAGTAAGCCTTCGTTTCTTGGAACAGACCCATGGCAGGCAGTCCAAACCTAACGGCAGCGCGTCCGTCGAGCCCTCCGCCCCTTAATCTCGATCAGGTGGAGGATCTCCTCAAGCTGCAAAAAGCGGCTCAGAAAATCAGCTCCATCCTTGATCTCGACCAACTGGTTGATAAGGTCGTGAACGAGATCGCCCGTTCCTTCGGATGTCTGGATTCCGACATCTATCTGCACAACCAGGAGCGCGGCGAACTGTTGCTGGTGTGCGCCCATGGCTGCACTGGCTGCGACCTCCACGGCCCGGGCCACAGCCTGAAGATCGGGAAAGGCATGGTCGGATACGTCGCATCGACTGGTCAGATGCACTACGCGCCCGATGTGCGACAGGATCCTTATTACATTGGCTGTGAAGAATCCACGCTCTCAGAAGTTGCGATTCCCCTCCACGTAGAAGGGCAATTGGTGGGAGTATTCACCGCCTCCCACACCGACCTGGATGCCTTCAACCCCTGCCAACTGCGGCTGCTCCAGGCCTTGTGCAGCGATGTGGCGGTGGCCGTCCACAACGCCCGCCGATTTCAACAGGAACAGCGACAACGGGAGCAAATGACTCGCGAAGCCAGGGAGGCGCGCGCCATTCAACAAGCACTGCTTCCCAAGGCGGCCCCCTCCATCCCCGGTTTTGCAGTATCCGGGCTTTCCATTCCCGTGGGTGCGGTGGGCGGCGACTGGTACGACTTCATTCCCATGGACCAAGGCCGTTGGGGGCTGGTGCTGGCCGACGTTTCCGGCAAGGGGACTGCTGCCGCGCTGCTCATGTCCGCCACTCGTGGCATCTTGCGATCCCTGGTCGAGGCCGCCTGCACTCCGGGGGAAGTGTTGACGAAACTGAATCGCCTTCTGGTCGAGGACTTTCCCGCCGGCCGTTTTGTGACCATGGTATATGCCGTGCTTGATCCTGCTAAGCGGACTCTGACCTTCGCCAATGCAGGGCACCTGCAACCGCTGTTGATGACCGGTAGCTCGGCCCAGTTCCTCGACGTGGAGCGAGGGATTCCCCTGGGACTGGGACCAGGCGATTTCTCTGAGGTGGAAGTGAATCTGACCCCGGGTTGCCGCTTGGTGTTTTACAGCGACGGAATCACCGAGGCGGAAAATCCTGCGGGCGAAGAGTACGGGTGGGCGCGTCTGCAGGAGCATTTTTTGCGAACCGACGCCTCCGCAGAAAGCCTCATCGATGACGTTCGCTGGTTCGCGGACGGTTCCGGTCTGCGCGATGACGCCAGCGTCATTCTGGTGAAGGGTTAACCAACAACTTCCGGGATCGTCACTCTGGCAGGACGGTGACCAGGGTGGTGATTGTTGTATTCCGCAAGCCCGGCCTCTGCGAAAAGCATTACCCCAAGAGGCGCATACGACAGGTGTCCATGGCCCGCCGTTCACTCGTAGCGCAGCGCCTCCACCGGATCGAGTCGCGAGGCTTTCATCGCAGGATAAATACCAAAGAACAGCCCGACGCTCATTGAAGCCGTTACCGCCGCGAAGATCGACCATAACGGTACCGCCGACGGCAAACTCGGCAACAGTTTGTTGATCGCGAAGCTGATTCCCGCTCCCAGCGAGACTCCGATGATTCCACCTGTGCCCGTCAGGGTGACGGCTTCGATGAGGAACTGGCGGATGATGTCCCGGCGCCGGGCGCCGATGGCTTTGCGCACCCCAATTTCACGGGTGCGTTCGGTGACTGACATGAGCATGATGTTCATCACGCCAACTCCGCCGATCAGCAGTCCGATGGAACTGATCACCACCACTGCAATGGCAATGGCTCCGGTGATCTGCCGGAATTGGCGGGCAAGTTCCTCTGAACTGGAAATCGCGAAATTATTCGGCTTATCGATGGCAACCGCTCGACGCCGGCGCATCAGGCCGATGATCTCGTCCTCCGCCTGGGCCTTTCTCCCTGGATACGCTTGCGCGCCAATAAAGTGTTCGTCGTCCTGGGGATTGTGTTTGCGATAAGCCGCGTAGGGCACAACCACAACTTTGTCGGCCGATTCATCCTTGAAGAACTGCCCTTTTCGTTTCTCCAGGACGCCGACGACCTGGTAGAAAGCGCCTCCAACCTCGATCGACTTGCCCAACGGGTCTTCCTCGTGGAACAGTCCCTCCGCCAAGTCGTGACCGATGACGGCCACATCCATGTGATGCAGGTTTTCCGCTTCGCTAAAGAAGCGCCCTTTCTCCGGGTTGGCGTTGTAGACCCATTCGTAGGATGGAATGGTGCCGGTAAATTGAATCCCGTAGACTTCGTTGCGCTTGTAGCGCGCCGGCAACACGGTGATTGGCTGGCCTGGCTCCAGCCGCGGGGAGACCTCCACGGTCACATCCTTCACGTCGGGGCACTCCGCGAGGATCGCCATGGTGTCTTCATAGGTCAGGGGTTTACGGTTGCGTTCTTCGGCGGTGAGCGTGCCTCGAAACCCGAAGTCCCAGCGAAAAACGAACAGCGTGTCGGTGCCATACTGATCGAGAAATCCGCGAATGTCCCGGTCCAAGCCCACCATGATAGAGGCTACGGCCACGATGGCCATGATCCCGATGACCACGCCCAAGACAGTCAACAGCGACCTCGCCTTGTGCTGGCGAAGAGAGTCAAACGCCAGGCGGGTGCTTTCGTTGATTTCAATCCGCACGTTGGAACCTCTTTTTCAGCAGCCCCTAAGTCTCAAAGCGCAGAGCCTCGATGGGATCCAGCTTCGAAGCCCGGTGCGCGGGGTACAACCCAAAGAACAATCCCACGACCGTCGACACCGCAAGCGACAAAATCACCGCGCCGATTGGCACCTGGGAGGGCACAGGCGTGAGCACCCTCACCAGCGTGGAGAGAAGATAGGCAATGGCAATGCCTGCCGCGCCGCCCACAGCTGCCATCACCACAGATTCCACGAGGAACTGCATCATGATGTCGCGCCTTCGCGCTCCCATCGATTTTCGCACTCCAATCTCCCGAGTGCGCTCGGTCACACTGGCCAGCATCACATTCATGATCACCACGCCGCCGATGACCAGGAACACTGAAACCACTCCGACCATGGTGGCGGCGATGGCGCCAGTCAGGTTCTTCCATAAACCCATAATTGTGTCAGACGCCAAAATACCGAAATTGTCATCGGCCTTGGGATCCAGGTGGCGGCGGCCGCGCATCATGGTGCGGGCTTCATCTTCGGTCTGGCGCATCCACTCCGGGCCGCGCGCCTTAATGTTGATGGCCAAATCCAAGCCCTGGCCGTGTGCTCCATAGCGCTTTAAGAATGTTCGAATCGGAATGTAGACAAAATTATCCTGGGATTGTCCGAACACAGTCCCAATCGGCTTGGCCACTCCGACCACCTCAAAGGCCCGGCCGTCGACATAGAGCGTCTTGCCAATGGGATCGACCGTGGGAAACAGCTTTCCAGCCACTTCTTGTCCGATGAAGGCGACCTCTGCCCGGCTGTCATTGTCGGCGTCGGTGATGTAGCGGCCAGTTTCGGGTTCCTCCACATCCATGTCGGCAATGTTGGCCGTGACCCCGCGAATATTGATGTCGTCCAAAGCCTGTGTTCCCAGGCGAACCTTGCCGTTGGTTCGCGTCTCCAGGCCTACGGCCTGAGGCAGTTTCATGCCGTCGCGCAGAGCCTCGAAGTCCTCCCATGTGACATAGCGGTTGCGCCTCACCGCTTTCAGGAAATCTTCCTGGTTTGTGATGATGGGGAAGCGGAGCACGAGAAAGACGTTGGACCCGAGATTGGCAACGCGCTGCTCAACGTAAAGGTTCGCCCCGGTGATAATCGACACGACCAGGACGAGCACCGACACCGACAGTGTAACGCCCAGCAGCGTCAGTGCGGAACGCAGCTTGTGTGCCCGTAATGCTGCCAGAGCCTCGACCGCCGGGTCGCGAAAAACGGTGCCATGACGCCTGAGTTGTTCCCCGACTCGCGAGACGTTGAACTTCCGGACGCTCTCCCACAGAGCCGAGGTTTCCGTCGTTGTAGGGTCTGTACGGTCCACTCTGTAATCGTATACGAGGCTTGGTCGCAAATCGTTCCGTGCTAACGGAAAAGCCTGATCAGCATGGCCCTGACATCTGAAAGAGAACCCAGGTCAACCTCTTGCCGAAGATTCTTACCAGCCCCCGCCGCTCAGCTTGCGTTCCAGACAGAGCTGGGGTTGCCGATCGTGGGGCTGCTGACACCCGGCCGCCACTCATAAGCCGTGAGGCCGCTCACCTTTTGGCTGGTCACAGTTGCGAATCCCTGGTCGTCGGAAGCTCCGGCTAGAACTTCTCCCGACAGCCACACCGTGTCCGGAGGCACCTACTTTTGCATGTCCACAGCAATGTCAATCACTACGTTCTTCAGTTCATCCAACGTCTTGCCTTCCGCTAGCGTCGCTACCGAGGCGCTCCCGTCCACTGGGGGTCCTTCTCGGGGGTGACGATTTCGCCGTCGCGCATGTGGATAATGCGATCGCCATAGCGGGCGGCTTCGGGGTTGTGAGTGATCATCAGCACGGTTTGTCCCAGCTCGCGGTTGGAATGGCGCAGCATGTTCAACACGATCTCGGAGTTTTTCGAGTCCAGGTTGCCGGTGGGTTCATCGGCCAGCACGATGGCCGGTTTGTTGATCAGGGCGCGGGCCAGGGCCACGCGCTGCTGTTCGCCGCCGGAAAGTTCGGAAGGGCGATGCGGAAGACGCTTCTCCAGTCCCAGAAGGCTCACGATCTTGTCGAAATGAGCGGCGTCGCGTCCTCCGTCCGCGCCCGCGATGTCGATCGCGATATTGATGTTGGATCGGGCATCGAGGGTGGGGAGAAGATTGAACTTCTGGAACACGAATCCGATCTTGCGCTTGCGCATGCGGGTGCGTTCGGCGTCGGAGAGTTGCGCGAAATCCGCGCCATCGATGATCACGGAGCCGGAATCGGCCCGGGTGAGGCCGCCCAGAAGGTAAAAGAGAGTGGACTTGCCGCTGCCCGAGGGACCGACCACGCTGACGAACTCGCCGCGCTCAATGCCAAAGGAAATACCGCGCAGCGCCTGCACTTCGACTTTGCCGACGTGGTAGGTCTTGCGCAGTTCGCGAGCCTCTATGAATGCGGGCATGAGTTGATGTTATACCAGGCTCGGAATCGGAGTTTCCTCAGCCAGCGGTCAGGCGGCTTCTTTTTGACCTCGGGCGGACACAGCGCTCGGCGCTGCATTTTTTCGACAAGCCCTTATTTGAGTGGTATACCCCCCTCCCCTCGGTCTAGCGGAATCATGAAGTTACGGAGATTTGGCCCGCAAAATCTAGAGCCCATTGGGGTTAGAGGTAAAATCTAGATTCTTAACGAGTTATACGTCTGTTTTGTGCGTTCTCCATAAGATATACATCGAGGATGTCAGTTTGCTGGGGTGGAGTCAAGGGGAAAGTGAGGCGGGGAAAAGGGTCGGCGGAAATTGTCCTTGGGGATGAATCGAGCAACCCCACGATCAGCGAAGGGTGCTGGTGCTGCGCGCCAGATCCCTCGCCCCGCTGGTGAAAGCGCGGGGGCTTCGGGATGACTTCCTTGTGCGTGAGTCGGTTTGCCGGGTCGGAGTCAAGGAGAAAGTGCGGGGTGGGAGGGGCGAGGTGGAATTCTCGTGGTCCGATGACGGATGAACGGCCCACGGACTTCACGGGGGCCGTGGGCGCTCCGTGCGAAAGCCGGAATCCGCCGTGGCCACGCAGACATACGCGTTCGCTCCATTTTGGACCGCAGATCTCCTAGCCCGTTACGCAACGACTCCCAGCTTCTGGAACGCGCTTCTTAGCTGCGCCGCATTTTCCATGCGAATGGCATGGATTCCGGTCCGCGCGGCGGCGTCCACGTTCAGCGGACGGTCATCGACAAAACAGCATTCTTCCGGCGGCCTCTGGGTGATCTCGAGGGCCAGCTTGTAAATGCCTTCCTCGGGCTTGCGCAGCCCGACAAAGCAGGAACTGACGAACAGGTCGAAGATGTTGCCCAGGCCATAGGTTTGAATCCGGTAGCGATTCAACTCCCGTGATTCATTGTTGATCGTGGCCATGAGATACTTGCTGGAATTCTTAAGCGCCTGCGCGAGTTGGAGCACGTCCGGCTGCGGCTGTGACAGGGAGAACATGTAGTCCGTGAAGGCTTGCGCAGTGAAAGGACGCGGGCGGAAGAAAACCGTGCAGCGCAAGTACTCATCCAGGGTGATCTTGCCGCGCTCGAAGGAAGACACCAACATGTCATGGCGGTCGGCGAATTCCACCGGGTCAAGTCCGAAGTGGGCGAGGGTTTTGTCGCGCTGCTCCCGGTCCCACGCGTTGGTGAGAAGAACGCCTCCGACATCCCAGAAAATCGCGCTGATCTTGGTCACGAATGTCCTCCGGGAAAAATGATAATGCAAGTCAGGAGTCAGGGAGCGTGCGTCATTCAGTATTTAGCATTCGGCAGTTGGCACTTGGCAATTAGGGGTTGGCCCACGCTGTCCCGGATTGCGCGCTCAACTTCTCACCAGGACGGCATGGCTGAGTGCTGAATGCTGAGCAATGGCGAAAGCGAAGGCCCCGATCCTGGGTTGCAGGATCGAGGCCGGTTTACGAGTTCAGGTTGTCGGCTCGCCTACTGGGTGCACAAGCCGGTGGTCGAATTCACGTTGGTGCACGCCGTTATGGTCTGGCGATAGCTCAGGTTGTCGATATCCCGGAACAACGGCGTAGCCGGGGGCAAGTTCTGAGGTTGAGTGAAATCCGGATCGAAAACGTAGTTTCGTATCGGAGGCTGATAGACCGAGTACTGGCAGCACTTGAAAGTGCCGGTGGCGTATGTGGAATAGTAGAGGCTGACCAGGGAGCCTTCATAGTTCAAGGTTGCATTCGGGTCCTGCCAGTCTTCGATGTAGCGCAGGAAGTTATGTACGCCACCATCGGTGCCAAAGCCGTAGTCGGTGGCATTTTCCCATCCGGGGAAGGGGAAGTTGATGTTCTTGCCGGCTGCGATGGCCACGCGGTAGTACGTGGTTGTGCCCAAGCGGTAAAGCTCGGGGTGGGTGGGGTTAGTCATGATGCTGCCCAGGTCGCTCCAGTTGTTGGACAGCACGGTAACGGCATCGGCGACGATGCCGGCGGCGGAGTGGGGCCGGTCGCCACCACCCGTCCAAATGGGGTCGGCCGCGCTGGTGTTGTAATTGCCCAGAATGTAGACCGGGTTTTCGGACCCGACGGTGAAGCCACCTGCATTGTTGTCCGGCCGGACGGGCAGATTCCCCAGTTGCCCATCGACCAGTTTAAGAACGTGGCGAGCTCCGCTGACCCAGTTCGACTGGGCGATGGTGCAGGCCGGCAAGCGCAAATAGGGGTTAGGTGCCGTGGCAGCGTTAATGATCGAGTGGTTGACACTGAAGGCGGCGTTGTAATTATTGCTGAGGTAGCCCAGGCCGAGGCCGAGGTTCTGCGCTCCGAAATTGTCCAGTTTGCCGTTGAGGTTGACATCCTCAGGAGAGACGGTTTTTCCGGCAGGAATTCCGTCGAGCGCGCCGTCCGGCACACCGGCTGCGTTGTTGCGGTTAATGGAGTCTTCGAGTCCAGAGTCGCCCGTCTTCGTGTTGGCCGCGCCGACCTGGGTCCCGTTGGGATTGGGGAGCATGCCCCGCCGGTCGGAGAAGTACAGCACGTAGCCGTTCTGGCTGAGGAAATCGACTGAGCCTCCGCTGGTGCCGGTTTGTCCCGCGAGCCAGCGCTGCAGGTTACCCACGTCGAGTTCGACCGCGTTCATGACGCCATTTGTAGTGCAGGTGTCGTTGGAATACTGGGTGTCACGCGGTTCGCCTTCGCGGGCGTCATAGAAGTTGATGGGATACCAGTTGTACATGGTGGCGCTCTGTCCAACCCCCTGCGCGCTATCTGCCCACCAGGCGTAGCCGGTGATCGGGTCCTTGGTGGCCTCGGGCGGTTTGCCGGGATAGGGGGTATAGGTGGTGACGCCGTGACTGATGCTTGTGTTGTACCAGGGAGGGGCGCCGTTGAGGTCAATGGCGCCGTCACCGTTGCGATCTGCGGGTTCCTGGAAAAGCAGGATGGCGTTGGGGTTGACCGGATTGGATCCGGGAGTGGCGGGCGGTAGAGTCCAGCGCGCGAAGCCCAGCTGCAGCCACTCTTGGGTGACAGGGGTGTAGTTTCCAGCGGCGTTCCGATATTCCACGCGAATGTAGCCATCCAGCAGGTTCCAGTTTGCGGTGTTTACCGGAACGATTGGATAGGCCAAAGGAGTGTAGTAGGGGTAGGCGGCAACTCCAGGGCAAACCGGCGGCCCGACTGACTGCGGTGTCGATGGATTGCAGACGGAGAGCGTCAGTTGAGCGGGAGTCGCAGTCAAGCCGCTGCCATCACCGGCATAGGTCATGACTGGGGCATTGGCATCGAAAAGAGTAACGTCGCCAGCCGGAGGAGCCAGCGGCACGTAGGGCCAATCGGTGATCAGAGTGGGGTTATGGTAGCTCTGAACGTACTGCGACGAATCCGGCACTCCGGTTGAGGCGGCTGCGAAGTAAGTCGTGTAATGGTGGCCGCCGGGCAGAGCCGCAAGACCGACCGGCACTGAAGTCTGGACGCCGGTGGCGTAGTTGCCGACGTTGGCCAGGCGAATGTTATTGGCGTCGCCCACGCCACCCGGCAGGTCCGCGGGAGTGTCGGAGAGCAGAATGCGAATGGAAGCCTCGTTGTAGAGACGCGACGCACCCAGCAGCCCGACGGGGGACTCCCCGGTGGGGGGCCGGCGAACGATCTCATAGGGTTGGGGGCCGGTGGTGGTGCCGGTGGTGCCACCGACGAACGGCAGGGTGAGGTTGGAGGCGCCGGTGCCGAGGGTGGTATTACCCCAGTCCCCGTCCTCGATCATGCCGCCGTAGCAACCGCTGTTCAGAGAGATGGTTTGCCAGCTCGGGGCACCAGCCGCACAGGTACCACCCGAACCTCCATTGTATGGGGAACCGGGAGGATTGCCGCCCGCACCGGTCACACTGCCCCAGGCTGCGCCCATCTGGAGGCAGGCGAGCTGTCCGCCGTCGCACCCCGCCGGCGCCTGGGGAATCATGACGGCGCCGCTATCATTGAAAGCATTGGCCGCCAAGCCGTTGGGAAGAACCGCGCGAATCACGTTGCCATACGCGCTGAGCTTGTCGTGGAAGGTCAAAGTACAGCAGTTGGCGACGCCGATGTAAAGATCTCCGTTGGTGTGGACGCGGCCGGCAAAATCCAAGTTCGGGCTGCTAAAGAACCCCAGATCACTGTCGGAAAACACACCGAATTGAAACACCGGGATCAGAGCGACTTCAACGGTGCGGGACATATTCACTTCGTCGCCCAAAGGGCCCTGGGCGGTAGCTTGCAGAGTCACCGGAAGCAGCGAAGCGAAAAGCCCCTGATAGGGCCCCGCGATAATCGGTCCGAACGAAGTTGCGGGTTGTTGGGTTAAGGGGTTGATGGCCGGCGTCAGCGAATAGAGCGGATAGCTCATCATGGCAGTATTGGCCGGGGCCAGAGCGCTCAGTCCTTCAATCTCGGACACCGTAGGCGACTCGATCGTCTGGAAGATGTTCGCCAAGTCCGCGGTCATGTGCTCAATTGCGCCTTCCGCGCTGTGGAAGGTCATGTTGTTCTGCACGTCGTGCGTGTTGACCCTGACTTCGGTGTCGACCATCATGAGCAGGCCGATGGCGACCCCCGAAAGAATCAGCAAAAGCAACAGGGACGCAATCAGCGTAAACCCTCTCGATCGATCATTCCTAGCCATGGTGTGACTCCTCATTGCTATCGTGCTTTCCTCTTGCCTTGGAACTGGGGAGGTAAGGCTCATCATCGAAAGATCCCTCATTTAGTACCGGTTCTGATAGCTCAGGTTGCGAGCACTGATTGAAGTCTGGAAATCAAAACTCTGGTATCCCTTGGTCGCCATCAGCGCAGAGCGGGTGCCGGGGAGCTGGCTGCGCATGGACAAATGGATGATGTTGGTTTTGCGTATCAGATTGAACGATGTCCCGACCGAATAGCCGGCATCCCCGACTTGATTCAGCAACACGCCGTCGGAGTTGTACGTGTCATAGGTGAACTGCAGGTTGACCACATTTTCCGCCAGCGGCACGGCCGGCTGTCCGTTGACCTGCCGCATCAACACCGGTGTGCCCACTCCCACGCCGACCGGGTTGGGCTGCATCTTGAGATAGTAGGTGATGACGAGCAGGCGAGTAGCGGTTGTGCCCGCGCCTTTGAGGATGTTGGCCAGATCTCCGGAAGCCGCGCCACTCTGGTTCAGCTTGAGGGGATCGCCGTTGAGAAAGTTGACCGTGAAAACACTATTGGGGCCGCCGTTGGGGTTTCCGTTTGCGTTGGACACCTCGGCAATGGCCTGAACGATCGCGGTGTTCAGCGTGTTCTGGAACAGTAACAGGTCACCCGCCTTCAATCCGACGACCGGGTTGGTGACAGCTTGAGGAAAGTTTATGCCCGGAGGCAGAACACAGCTGGAAGGCGGCGGGTTGTTGGGCGCCGTGAACGTGACGGGATTGACTCCGCCACCAGCCGGAAATGTCACCGTGTAGCAAGGCAGCGCGAAAGTGGTGTCGGTGTATGCGACCGTGATGAGGTCGGTTGTGGTGTTACTTCCCGGGGGCTTAATGCCGAGTTGAAATCCAGGAATTATCCCGAACAGGGTCGGCACACACGGTCCGGCGTTGGAGGCGCAGGGGTAGGAGACCGCTCCATTGGGAGGACAGTTGTTGCCCTGATCGCAGCCGTAGATGGGGCGGGTGCCGGTGTTGGTGGGCAATTGGATGCCCTGTCCGAGAGGCAGTCCGGCGCCGGCCAGGCTGATGTCCTTCAGCAGCAGGTCAGAGGTGGCACGGAGGTCCTGCTGCATTTCCGCTCTTTGCGATGTGACCCAAGTCGCGTCCACACCCTGGGTGAAGATCGACACGGCCGAGGCCAGCATGATCATACCCAGAGCCAGGGCCACCAACATTTCCACCAGGGTGAAGCCGCGCGTCGATTTGGCCGGGACGATATTCATGGTTCCTCTCTACTGGTACGGCGAGATGAAAGTCGTGAGGATGTAATTCTGGGGGACCTTGAACCGCGGATGCATATACTGGACCGTGATCGTGACGGATCGCAGATTGGCGAGCGTGTTGCCATTTACCACGACCGGCTCAATATCGATCTGGCGCTTGTAGTTGGTAAGGGGAAGAAAAACGTCGTCCGCGGTTCCAAAAACGCCGTCCGGTCCGGGCAACTGCAGGGTTTGCTCACCAGCATTGGCATCGTCCGCAGTGCCGATGATCCCGTCCAAGCCGGCGTTATAGAGCGGCTGCAAGCCGGAGACAAAGATGCCGCCATTTCCCTGGTTCTGGATTGACGACCAGGGAATGTTGGCAGTTTCGCGCGCGGTGAGAATGCCTTCCATCGCTTCGTTGGCCATTTGCTTAGAGATGGCAAGGTCTTTTGACCCCTCGGTGAAGGTCATCGCCAGGCCCATTACGCCCAGCAAGCTCACCATTCCGACGGTCAGCACTACCATGGAAATCATCACTTCGATCAAAGTGAAGCCTTGTTCTCTGACTCGGCGGGTTGATTGGGAAAACAAGCTTTTGGAATTGTTCACATCTGCCCCCAATAATAGGTGCCGTTTCCGGGCGCTTGATCCATGCGCCAGCCGCGCAGCCGCCCGGTGGCTCCCCACAGGGTGATGGCGCGTGCGCTGTAGTAGTCACCCGTCCGCACAATGTAGACCACCCCGTTGTTGACATTGCCGTTGGCATCTTGTGCCGAACCGTCAGGCTGGAAGTAGACTACGTTTTGAACCCCTCCGGCGACCCCTTGGTCGAAATCAATCGCGGTGGCGCCCACGCCGAAGCCGTCTGGAGTCGTAGGAAAGTTCACCGGGGACTTGGGGAAGTTCGCCAGAACCATGTAGTACACGTCGGTGGGCAGGAAGTAGGTGTTGACCACGTTGCCGGTCAGAGCGTTGGTGACCACCATGTTGTCCGGATTTAAGGGGTTGCCAATGTGATTAAACGTGACGGAGTAGGTCTGGCGCTGGCCGATGGAAATGTCGCGGGCTTGCCGGAGCACATTCAGGGTCGTGTTGTAAGCCGCGCCCACCCGCGATTCCCGAAGCGATGACTGGACGCCCATCAACATGATGGCGCAGGCGATCAGGAAGACGGTCAGAGCGACGATCAGTTCAACCAGCGTGAAACCCCGGGTTTTGTTCGATCTCATGCGCGTTTCCTTCCGTTGGGGAGTGGCTGCACGGCGTCTGTCTGGGCAGCCGTTCACAAAATGATTCTCCTGGCCGAATTGGGGAGTCTGTGGCCTGGGCAAGATGCCAAGAAGGCAACCTTGCCACGATGCCTCTGACTCACCCGGCTTCAAAGCCAATCGTATGGAGTGGGGAACAGAGCGTCAAAGTACTAAAGACAACCGGAAAGACTTGGACGAACGTAACGTAATGGGCGACGGTAACTTTCGTCACTTTGGCAATGCAGGGAGCAGTCATCCGCTCGGTCCAGGCGCCTCCCGCCCTTGGCACTTAAGGGGTTCCCGCTCTGGTCGTGCCAACGTTTCGTGCCGTGCGCGCATCCGCACAGGAACGCGGGTTAGGGTACGAATCAGGACAGTTCCGACAAATCCCAGCCGAATTCACGATGCAAGGTACGGCCAGTGAGTGCTTGGCACACAAATTGCTTTCCTCCTCGTGCCTATCCGGGGTCCGACAGAGCCGGGCCTAATGCTGTCCGTGGCTTCTGCGAACCTAGTGCGTCCGGCAGAGGTGACTTCAGATGACTAAGGTTAGGGACCGCGAAGACCGCCTGTGACTTCTGTAATTTGTGGGACTTACACTCTCGTCCTACTATCCGGGGCATGGCCCTCACATGCCTTTTGGTGTGCGCGGATGCCGAAGCGGTCCAGGTGCTCAAAAGCGTCTTTCAGGAATTGAGCATCCAGGCAGAATATTGTGCGGATCCCGGAGCCGCGCAGACACGAATCGACGCGGTTGCTTTTGATGTCCTATTGTTCGATTGCCACCATGAAGCCCGCGCTCTGCAATTGATTGCGTGTGCCCGCGGTTCCGCGGCGAACGGCCCAGCCATCATCATCGCGATGGTGAACCTGAGGAACCGGGTGCGCGAAGTGTTCGTCGCCGGCGCGAATTTCGTCCTGTACAAGCCCGTATCGAGGGAGCGCGCCTCCGGCAGTCTGCGCGCCGTACGCGATCTGGTCGAGCGGGAGCGGCGTATTCATCCCCGCATCCCGCTACCAGTGTGGGCTACCATCGATTATGCCGGTACAGAAGAAGTGTCCGCGGAACTCTCGGACTTGAGCGAAACGGGGATTGGGTTTCACTCCAGTCGCCACTTGCCGCCTTGTTGCAAGGTGTACTTTCAGTTCTCGGTTCCGGGAAACGCCAAATTGGTCCGCTTGTCCGGCGAAGTGATGTGGCAGGACGGAGCCGGCAAAGTGGGACTCCGCCTGGTCCATGTGCCCCAGACTTCGCGGCGCATTCTGGAAGACTGGCTACGGACGGCGCTTCCGGCGGCTACACCAGCCACGCGGCCGGTGATCGAGACAGTGCCTGAAGCTACGCCCGAGATCGTGCCCGAGGCGGAGCCTCGACAGGAAACGGCGCCCACGCAACTCTCCGCCAACCTGGGATTGCTGTCCGCATCCCCGTCCGACCGCCGGGGCCGCTCCCGCCAGACGTGCTGCCTGGGAGCGGAAGTCTATTACGTAAACAGCAATGTTCCGCACCGCTGCAATCTTACCGATGTGAGCGCCGGAGGGGGTTATGTCGAAACTACCGAGCCGCACCCGGTGGGCACGCTGGTGGAAATCGTGACGTGGGCGCAGGGCCTTAAGTTCACGATTGCAGGCACCGTCCAAAGCACGAACCCCGGATTTGGCATGGGTGTACGGTTCGTTCAGCGGACGGATGAGGAACGCAAACACGTGGAACAGCTGGTGGAATGCGTGCGGGAGGAGCCCAAGCTGTTGCTGTAGAGAGTAGACGCGCGGGGTCTACCGCCGCGCCGTCTACTTGGGAGCGGACATCTCCTCGGCCACAGCCTTCTGAAAATAGTCCAGCGACTTTCGCAAGCCCGTCTCGAGATTGATCCTGGGTTCCCAGAGGAGCAGGTTTCTGGCTTTGGTAATGTCGGGACGTCGCTGCTTGGGGTCGTCTACCGGCAATGGTTCGTATCCGATTTTACTTTTCGAACCGGTGACCGTGAGCACTAATTGGGCACATTCCAGAATGGTGAACTCGGTGGGATTGCCGATGTTCACCGGCAGGTGTTCCGCAGATTTTGACAAGCGGATGAATCCATCAATCTCATCGCTTACGTAGCAGAAGCTCCGGGTCTGGCTGCCGTTGCCATACACCGTCAGATCCTCGCCACGCATCGCCTGTTTCATGAAGTTCGGTACCACCCGGCCATCATTCAGCTGCATCCGTGGGCCGTAGGTGTTGAAAATGCGTGCAATGCGGGTATCGGTTCTGTGATATCGGTGGTAGGCCATGGTCAAGGCTTCGCTGAAGCGCTTGGCCTCGTCGTAAACCGAGCGCGGTCCGATCGGGTTTACGTTTCCCCAATAGGTTTCTTTTTGCGGGTGTTCGAGGGGATCGCCGTAGCACTCGGAGGTGGAAGAAGTGAGGTATTTTGCACCATACTTGTGCGCGATCTCCAGGGCATGAAGAGTTCCCGCCGATCCGACTTTGAGAGTTTCAATGCCATGCTGCATGTAATCGACCGGACTAGCAGGACAGGCGAAATGGAAGACGTAGGCAACCGGGCCGCAGTCGAAGGGCTGGTTGATGTTGATCTGGCGGAACTCAAAGCGAGGTTCGTTGCGCAGGTGCTGCAGATTGCCGAGCCGTCCGGTCAGCAGATTGTCGACGGCAATCACGGAGTATCCTTCAGCGAGTAGCGCGTCACAGAGATGGGATCCCAGGAAGCCGGCTCCTCCGGTGACCAGCGCCCGTGGTTGGCTCATGAATTTTTTCGCGTCCTTGCCGGGGCCGCGGCAACCGGCGTGTTTTCCGGAATGACCGCCGGACGCCCCACACTATAATACGTGAATCCGTGTTCCGCCATGATTCCGGCATCGTAAAGGTTCCGGCCATCAATCACGATGGGATACTTGAGCTGGCTGTAGATTCGTTTCAAGTCGAGATTGGCGAATTCGTCCCATTCCGTCAGGATCAGCAGCGCATCCGCGCCGCAGGCCGCTTCGTAGGCATCTGCCGCAAAATTTACCCCGGAGCCCAGAACTTCTTTGGCCCGTTCCTGGGCAGCCGGGTCGTAGGCCGCGATCTGGCAGCCCTCCTGCAGCAGAGTTTCCACCAGGAAGATGGCGGGCGATTCGCGGATGTCGTCGGTCCCCCCCTTGAATGCCAGGCCGAGCACCGCCAAGCGCTTGCCCCGCAGCGTCCATAACGCGCCGCGGACCTTGCGCAGAAAGCGTTCGCGTTGCTCTTCATTGATGCGCATGACTTCGTCCAGCAAGCGGAATTCATATCCGCACTCTCGCGCCACCGCGCGAAACGCTTTCAGGTCTTTGGGGAAGCAGGACCCGCCATAACCGATTCCCGGGTTGAAAAAGCGCGATCCGATCCGGCTGTCACTGCCGATTCCCTGGCATACCTGTTTCACGTCCGCTCCGACGGATTCGCATACCGAAGCCACTGCGTTAATAAAGGAGATCTTCATTGCCAGAAACGCATTGGAAGCATGTTTGATCAACTCGGCGCTCTGCGTGCTGGTCACAATCAACCTGGGTGGAATCGGAACCTGGCCGGGTTGGGGAATCGCATTCGGCCGCCGGTAGTAGCTGCCATCGGTCAAAGGCGCGTAGATTTCGCGAAGCACCCCGGCGCAACGCTCGTTGTTAGCCCCGACGACGATGCGGTCGGGATAGAGAAAGTCCGTGACCGCGGTTCCTTCCCGCAGAAATTCAGGGTTTGAGGCCACATCAAACATGTCGGGCGCGGCGGCATTGCGCAGAATCACCCGGCGGACCCATTCACTGGTGTACACGGGCACCGTGCTCTTTTCCACTACCACTTTATATCCATGAATGGCGGCAGAGATGCTGCGGGCCACCGACTCTACGTAGGAAAGGTCGGCCTCGCCCTGCTCGGTTGGAGGTGTGCCAACCGCAATGAAGATGGCGGAGCTGTCCTTGGCTGCTTGATGTAAATCTCCAGAGAAGGTCAGCCGCTGCCCGCGGTGGCGCTGCAGCAGTTCAGGCAGAAAATTCTCGTGGATGGGCACCTGCCCGGCCTGCAAAGCGGCAAGCTTCTGTTCATCGTTGTCCACCACGATGACGTCATGGCCGAGTTCCGAAAAGCAGGCGCCCGCCACCAATCCCACGTATCCTGACCCGACCACAGCAATCCGCATGAAAACTCGCCCCCCAAACCAGCTTTCAACTGAAGCATTCTCCAGTAAAAGAACTTAGTTTACCAGTTCCAGCGGCGCGGCCCGCGCTACCGGGAAGAAATATCAGAAGCAGAATGCAAAATGGGAGGACGCTGTGTCGGCGCATTGCTTAACCAGCCAGAATTGACCTTGTACCTTGCGGTGGAGCAGGGAAGAGTCACTTTAACCCTTCCGCAAGAAATAGAGTTGTCATAATTCGACGGTAGCGGTAGACCGACGTTTTTCCATCAGGCGTCATCACAATATTGCCGTACAGCACGCCGGCTGAGTCGATGGGGACGAGAGTGGTCCAGGGATGACGCGCGCCGGTTTTCAAGTCCACGAGGAAAATGTGCGCGGGGAAAGTGCCATCCCAGACATATAACTTCGTACCCGAAGTGTCCCACTGAATCGGAATCTCTCCATCCTTGAGCCCCTTCATCTCCTGGGCTTCACCTCCGTCCACGGGGTAGCGCCGAAACCTCTGCTGCTGGTCACGCGCCACAACGACCTTTCCATCTGGCGAAATCAAAGGGTCCGTAGTCCCCTCTGGGGTTACTGGGAATGTCTTGCCGGTTTTCGTATCCAACAAGTAGGTTCTTGCTGGTTTTCCGGTTGCTGCTCCTGAAAAGGCGAACTTGGAACCGTCTCGAACCCAACTGCCGTAGTAATCGAGTACACGAACCGGGCTGATTTCGAAACTCCGGGTTTCTCCCGCGCCGGTCGGAAGCAAGCGAAAGGCGGAATGTGTCGAAGGCAGGGTGGCCGCGATCCACTTTCCATCGGGCGACATTCCCATGGACGAGCCGTCTCCCAGACGTACCGGACCCGAGCCGTCCGTTTTCGCCAGATACGCGGCATAGTCCGGACCAGAACCCGCTCCACTGTAATCCACAGCGACCAGAGAACCATCGTCTGAAATGCCTGAGAGGGTCGTGCTTTCACTGGCGATATCAATGATCTTATCCGGAGCCGCGCCTTCGCGATGAATGGCGACGACACCACCCTCCTGCGAGTCTCCGAGAAGCACTTTGCCGTCGGCGCTGATGTCCTGCAGCCACATATAGGACG
The DNA here is from genome assembly GCA_963715675.1 of uncultured Acidobacteriota bacterium. GTDB lineage: Bacteria > Acidobacteriota > Terriglobia > Terriglobales > Acidobacteriaceae > DASVWZ01. Next base: position 2,287,655 of record OY970265.1, on the reverse strand, counting down.
GCGAAACCTGGATGACCCGCTGCCGTCCCGCGCGCGACACCGCCATCAGACTTTGTGGATCTTCGACGCGGCTGGCCGTGAACCAAATTTCCTCTCCGGAAGCAGGCCATGCCAACCCGCGCAGCGAGCCCCATTCTTGGGTGAGCCTGGTGATCTTCCCTGCGAGATCAACTATGGCGACGAACCCCCGGTCGTCACCCCGGACGGGATGATCACAGAAAGCAATCACGTCTGCCTGTGGCGAGATGCGCACATGGCTGATGTAGCCGTTGGTGCGGTAAAGCACTTTCCCGACAGGAAACTCCAGCGTCTGCTCGCCTCCAATGCAGCGAACAATGGCGAATTGTCTTCCATCCGGAGAGATATCGCCGTCGCAAACCTTTTCCAATACCGAGCGGGGCTCGCCTCCACTCAGAGATGCCTCGCCCAGGGTTCCCGTGGTCATCCAGTTCAGAGTGTGGCGCCATCCCAGCCCAAGCGCCATCTGTCCGTTGGGAGCGATTCCCAGGATGTTTCCCGAGGGCATGCCGAGGCGGCGTGACTCCAGTCCCTCGAGCCGGGTGCTGAAGATTTCAAACGGCCCATTGTTCCAGGTTGCCCCGTAGAGCACGTTCTGTCCATCCGGCGTAAAGCGGGCCGTCTCGATGAAACCGCGTCCAAAAATGAGCTGATGAAATATGGGGTGGTTGGGTGTTCTGGCCCGCATGCCGGCAAGAAATCCCAGCCCCAAGGCCACCAGCGCCGCAAGCGAGAACAGCAAAACGAGGCGCAGTTTGCGGGGGGAGCGTGCACTTGCCACCTGCGCTGCCGCAGTGCCGGATATTCCAGACAGGGCATCGAGAGCGAAAGCAAGGTCGCGTGCCGATTGGAACCGTTCTTCCGGCGCTTTCTCCAGACAGCGGCGAATCAGTCTTTCCATGGCGGGAGAAATGTTCTTCGTCGCCGTAGAAATTTCCGGCGGGTCGTCCTTCAGGATGGCATTCATCGTCTCAACCGAAGAGCCACCGCGGAACGCACGCTGCCCTGCCACTATCTCGTACAGAATGGCTCCGAAGCTGAAAATATCGGAGCGAACGTCCGCCGTTTTCCCGAGAACCTGTTCGGGAGACATGTAGCCGGCCGTACCCAGAACCATGCCTGGCAGGGTGGCTGTTCCCGCCATCGTAGCGGCGTTTCCATCCGTTTCCGGGGCCGTTTTCGCCAAGCCAAAATCGAGGATCTTAACTCGGCCGTCTTTTGTGATAAAGATATTGTCCGGCTTCAGGTCGCGGTGCACGATTCCTTTTTCGTGCGCGGCGCCCAGGCCGTTTGCCATCTGAACCCCGTAGTCCACCGCCTTGCGAAGCGGCAAGGGTCCCGCATTCAGTCGCTCGCGAAGGCTTTCGCCTTCGAGCAGCTCAGAAACCAGGAAGTGGAAATTGTTCTGCTCTCCAACATCGAAAATAGCGAGAAGATTGGGATGGCTGAGCGAACTGAGAACTCGCGCTTCCTGCTGAAAGCGCTGCCGACGATCTGTGTCGGAAGAAAAAGCTGCAGGAAGGATCTTAATTGCAACACTTCGGTCGAGGCGCGTGTCCCGAGCGCGGTAGACCTCACCCATGCCGCCGGCACCGAGAGGCGATTGGATTTCATAGGGGCCGAGTTTTGTGCCAGAGGTGAGGGTCATCCGTTCGCACCATTATAGTCGCTGCCGCAGAGGAGGCTGCCTGGTAGGGTGCCGTCACAGAAATGACGAATTTTGCACTGTTGATTTGGCTCGCACGCGCGATGGCTCCTGGGCATACCCTGGGCGACTTGGAATGGGAATCCAGCCCGGAATGCTGGAGGGGGTGGCGTTTTGAGCCGGGGAAGGAACGAAAGGAGTTAACGCCAAGGGGTAGACAATGGCCCGAATGGGTAGTTGGGCAATAATATAGTTGACTCATCCACATAGTTTCTGTATATTCGGTGCATGGAGAACAAGGCCATGACCGAACCAAAGAGCCTGCAAGAGGCGGTTGTATTTTTCGCGAACCCTGACAACTGCATCGACTACCTTGCGATACGTCGCTGGCCTAACGGTGTTACCTGCCCAACATGCGGCTCTGACAAGGTGAAGTTCAATCCTGCTCGGCGCTTGTGGCAATGCAGCAGCCATCACACCAAGCGCCAATTCTCCGTGAAGGTCCGAACCATCATGGAAGATTCGCCTATCACTCTGGATAAGTGGCTCATGGCAATGTGGCTGGTCACCAATTGCAAGAATGGTGTCAGCAGTTATGAGATTGCGCGAGACGTGAAGGTTACGCAGAAGTCGGCATGGTTCATGCTTCACCGCATCCGACTCGCAATGCAGGACGATTTCTTCGGTTCCAAGTTGGGCGGAGAAGTCGAAGTAGACGAAACCTTCATCGGTGGCAAGGCGCGGAACATGCACATGAGTGAGCGCAAGCGCCGCATTACCGCAACTGGCACCAAGGATAAAACCGCAGTCATGGGAATTCTTGAGCGCGGCGGGAAGGTTCGTGCAGCGGTCGTTCCTAATCGCAAGCGGGCGGCATTGCAGGAACAAGTCCGCAAGCATGTTACTGCGGGTTCTGCGCTGTACTCTGATGCGCTCAAGTCTTACAGCGGTCTTGAAGTGGACTACGCGCATCAGGTTGTAGATCATGCGACCGAATACGTCGACGGTCGCGTACACACTAACGGCCTTGAGAACTTCTGGTCGCTTCTCAAGCGCGGGATTTCGGGAACCTACGTTAGCGTGGAGCCGTTTCATTTGTTTCGTTACCTTGACGAACAGATGTTCCGCTTCAACAACCGCAAAGACCTTGATGACGCTGGCCGTTTCAATCTCGCGGTTTCGCAGATACTCGGGAAGCGCCTCACCTTCGCAGAACTCACTGGCAAGGTGGGAGCCACCACGATTAACTAAGCCTTGGAAACTGAAGCGCGGGAGGCGGGCGAAGTCTTAGCCCGCTTTCTTTGCACTCGTTTCTTTTTCCACTCCTTCTCTCGTCGTATTAGCTCCTCATGCGACACAGAGAGAACCTTCTTCACCACACTGTCAAACTTCTCAAATTCATGCTCGCTCATTTGAATTCATCCTCCAGCCTCAGTAAGGCTTTTTCGTCGAACATATGAGGTTGATTAGATAGATTTTGCGTCAAGAGACGGAATCTTTTAGACGGTTCAGGTGCTTTTTCTGTGGCCAACCGCCTTGCCTCATGGGCGATTATGTCCGCTGCTTGCACACCGGGATACTTATCATCGCTGCAAAAACAAATTCCCGATATTCTCTTTTTAGATTCTGGATGTTGTTCCTTTAAACTTCTCAACAATTGATAGCAGTGGATCGCCTTTTCGTAATCGTCGTCTAATAGCAGCCCTAGCAGGGCATCTGTGTCACCCCACTCTACCCGCTCCAGCGAGCGCAAGACGGTCCATTGAAACGCTAGATAATGCGGGTCGTCATATGTTGCTTTCTTAAGCTTTGGAACGCTGCCAGACTTAAATGCATTGCAATCTACAATGGTTCCAACGCAGATGAGTTTCGCATCGTGTATCAACAATGCACATTCATCTAGCAGCAAGTCACATCTCTCGTCATATTCCGAACCCCACCTCTTCTTGACCATCGACCACTGCTCATCTTTTTCTGGTCGGCGCATGAGGCTTACGTGAATAGGAGGAACAGCTCTCTGGGCACGCAGTTGTGACCACCCCGATCTGAAACTGTCCCACTGCTCACCGTTCCCCAAATAGCCGCAGAACGTAACATAGTCCGAGCTATGCACCTTTCCACTTTCATCGCAAAACAAGTGAACGTGGGCCATCCACTGACCTCGTATGATTTCCGGGTAGGGCAATTGCACAGTGAATTCCTTTCACTGGCAAATAAATCCCTGAGCCATCATCGGCCTAACGCCGTGGATGAGTCAAGTAATTTATTGCCGGTAGTTGACAAGGCGGTCGTTTGGGGGGAAACTTCGCCCAAGGATTCGTGTAACGTTCACCACGTAGAGCATCCGGAGGGTTCCGTGGCCCCGCGCTCCCTGTCGCAATTCGACCCGCTCGACTCGCACCGCCTGACCGACATCCCGGATTCTGAACCCACTTTGGACGGGAACCCGGCTGATTCGGTCCATGATTCCGGCGTTCCCTCCGAAGATCCCGCCCTGAAGGAGATGATCGAAGAAGCCCGGCGTGTCACGGGCGCTTCGGCTGCGGCGCTCGCCTTGCGACAGAAAGATGAAATTCTGTGCCGGGCTACCAGCGGTGCCAGTGCTCCTGCCCTGGATAGCCGGCTGAGTTCGGATTCCGGGTTGTCCGGCGCTTGTGTGAAGAGCAGGACCTTCCAACGGTGTGACGATAGCGAGATTGATACCCGTGTCGATGCTGCGCTGTGCCGCCACATGGGAATCCGCTCGATTCTGGTTTTTCCCATACTGCTTCAGGATGAATTGCTCGGAGTGGTGGAAGTCTTCTCTCCCAAGCCGAACGCGTTCGCCGATATTCGTGCGCTGCAGTCCCTGTCGCGCCTCATTGCAAATAACCTGGTGTATCTCACTCAGGTCGCGATCCGGTCGGATACTGTTTCCTCGCCGGCTTCGGAAGTTGCGCCGGTTGAAGAGCCGGATCCCGCGGTGTTGCCGCCCTCCGAAAGTCTTGAGCCTCCGGCGCGCGAGCCGGCAGTTCTGCAAGAAGATTATTGGACCACGGTCCTGACCTTCGTCGTGATCGTTTCAGCCCTGGCGCTCGGGTGGTTGCTCGGACTGGGAGTGCAGCGAGCCTCGATGAGTGCGGCGCGGAAGGCGAATCGGAGTGTAACACCAACCGCTGCGACGCGAGCAGTTCCGACTCCATCAGCTCCGAGTTCAGTGGTCGCTGCTTCAGTTCCTGCTTCCACTCCGGCTCAGACTCCATTCATTGCGAAGTCCACACCCGAGCCGAAGACTGTGAATCCGGAAGAACTGAGCCGCAGCAATCTGGTCGTTTCCCAGAATGGCAAAGTGATTTACCGTCAGTCTGCTCCGCCGGAGGCTGTATCGGCCCAGAACTCATCAGGGCTCGCATCATCCGCTACGGCGCAGGGTGGCGGGGAGCCTGCGATGTTGACATCTCCGGACACCGCAAACCAGTACGTGACTTATCGCGTTGAGCCTGAATATCCAGAGCAGGCCCGGCAGCGGCACGTGCAGGGGCCGGTGACGCTCAAGGTGACTGTCGACAAGAATGGATCGGTGAAGACAGTGCGGACATTGCAGGGCGATTCCCAATTGGCCGCCGCCGCCAGCACTGCAGTGCAGCAGTGGCGATTCAAGCCGCTCCTAAGAAGTGGTGTGCCGCAGGAGTTTCAGACGGAGGTAACCGTCATCTTCCGTTTGCCGTAAGGTTGGATCCCACCGAATGTTGGAGGGGGCCGAGAAAACGCATACTTCAGACGTGCCGCAACGCCCAAGCCTGGAGAGGGTGATTACCCCGAACGTTTACTCTCCAGAGGTTCCGGGCCAGCCGACAGAGCGGGACGTGGAGAAGCTGGTTCGGAGCGAAAGAAGTTCCCACCATTGAGCGTGTACAGTGTGAGCTCTACCCGGGTTGAGACCCCCAGTTTCTCGAACACCCGGAACAGGTAGTTCTTGATGGTGTGTTCGCTCAGTTTCAACCGCTCTGAGATCTGGCGGTTGCTGCAGCCTTCCGCCACCAACTGGGCGATCTCCTGCTCGCGCCGGCTGAGTTGGCGGGCAGACGGTACGCCGCGGTTTTCCATGGGGAGGGGCTCAGCCAGCGCTTCCAGCAGGTATACCAATTCGTGCGCGCCAGCCCACACCTGTCCTTCATGGACGCGCGCGAGACACTTGCAAAGAGTGCCCAATGAATCAGACCGGGTGAGAATGCCCCGCGCACCCGCACGGAATGCTTCCACCACCGCCGGTCTCTCCAACGCGTCCAGCAACACGACGATGCCGAGCTCGGGATGCAACCCGTGGGCTTCGCGCACAAAGCGCAAGCCGGAAGCATGATTTCCCGAGAAATTCGGAGTGACCAGCAGAGCGTCGAATCGTCCCGAAGCCATGAGTTCGTAAGCCTGCTCACTCGTGGAGGCTGCCGCCGCGCCGAACTGTCCGGTGCCGCACAGTCCTTCCGCCAGGAGCTGGCCGCTCATGAGGAGCGCGTCCGCCACCAGTACGCGAATTTGCGGTTCGGATTCGGACAATGGGTTCACGGGAGATTCACACCAATCCTGGGGAGGCGTGTCAACAGTGTAAGGCTGAAAGGCCTGCTCAGGCAAGGAGCCGAATGTCTCTGGAAGGACTACGGGTCCACCACGTGGTAACCCTCGCTGGGTCACTGAGGCGTTACTGGGGCGGCTGCAAATACCGGCAATTGTGGTATTTTATGAATAGAGACTATCGGCTCTGTGGCTAACATCTTCTTGCCTTTGGAGGCGATCCTCAGGCACAGTGCAGAAGAGAGTGTCTGCTTCTCGCCGTCTTCGGATTTTCCTCCCCCGAAGAAGTTACTGAAAAAGATGTCAAGATGAAGCACCGTCAATGTTATCAACCTCCACGCTTCCGGGCCGGGTGCCCGGCGGGATGGTTTTGAGGGCTATTGCTGGGATGAACTACCGGTCGGTTGAGCACGCGGGGAGCCTGCAATGTATCTGAGCTACTTTGGCCTGCGCGAAGAGCCCTTCGGCGTGACGCCCGATCCTCGTTTTCTGTACCTCAGCGCCGCCCATCGTGAGGCGCTGGCTTCTTTGTACTACGGCATTGAAGCGGGCCGCGGGTTTCTGGGACTCATTGCCAGGCCGGGGATGGGCAAGACGACACTCCTGTTTCATCTGCTCGAGAGATTTCGTTCTTCCGCCCGGACCGCCTTCATTTTTCAGACCCAGTGCAACTCCCGTGAGTTCATGCGGTTTCTTCTGGCCGAACTGGGCTACGATGACGATGGCCAGGATTTCGTTCGCATGCATGACGAGTTCAACCGGCGTCTGCTGCAGGAGGCCCAGGCGGGGAACCGCCTGATCGTGGTGATCGACGAAGCCCAGAACCTGGAACCGTCGGTGCTGGAGACCGTGCGCTTGCTCTCGGATTTCGAAACGCCGCAGGCCAAGTTAATGCACATCATTCTTTCCGGCCAGCCCGAACTGGCGGACAAGCTTGCCCGGCCGGGCTTGGCGCAATTGCGCCAGCGTCTTTCCATCATGCATGGTCTGGAGCCGCTGCCTTCCTGGGAGGTCAAGAATTACATCGAACATCGGCTGCGCGTGGCCGGTTATGAGGGAGAGTCGCTGTTCACGCCCGAGACCTACGAGGAGATCGCAAGATTTACTTCGGGCATCCCGAGAAATGTGAACAATTTCTGTTTCAATGCGTTGTCGCTGGCGTGCGCGCTGCGCGAGAAGCCGGTGAATATGGATGTGGTCAGGGAAGTCATATCGGACATGGACATCTCACGCCTGGTTTCCGGTCCCGCGGAGGAAGAGTATATCGCCAAAGTGAGCCTGCCCGCAGCCGCGCCCCCGGCGCCTCCGCTACCCGCCGCCATGCCGAGGCAGGCTCCTCAGACCCTGAGCCCGGCGGAAGCCAAGGCGTATATGCAGCAACTCGCGCTGAAACTGAAAAGTTTGCAGAATCCGGCGCGTAAGACTCCCACGTCCTCGCCGCGGTCGCAGCATGTCACCAGCCGGAACGACGACTCAAAGTCCTGAGATTATCCGCAGACACCCGTAGATGGGAAACGGACCATGGCGGAAGTGGCCGCCGGCTTGGACCGGGATGGGGAAGCCTGACTTGCGTGCTGGTCGCAAGGGCCGGAATTCGTCAACCCGCCATTCCCCCGGCTGTAGGCGAACAATACGACTTCCACCCGCTTGGAAACCCCGAGCTTATCGAAAATCCGGAACAGATAGTTCTTAATGGTGTGTTCGGTCAGAGACAGGCGTTGTGCGATCTCGCGATTCGACAACCCTTCCGCCACGCACCCGACAACTTCCTGCTCGCGCCGTGAGAGCAAGGCGGCTCCGCGCACATCAATCGCCCGCAACGGCAGCGCCTCACCCAGAGCTTCCAGGAGGTAGCGCAATTCCATGCTGTTGGCCCAGACCTGGCCGGTGCTGACGCAGTGTATGCATTTCGCCAGAGCTTTCAACGACTCGCTGCGGCAGAACACTCCACGCACGCCGGCGCGAAACGCCTCCACTACCAGATAGCGTTCGGAAGTGTCCAGCAACATAACGATGCGAGTCTGCGGCAGTGTGGCGACCAGTTCTCGTGTAGTCTGGAAGCCCTTTCGGGGGTCGCCATCCAGTTCCGCGCTGATCAGCACTACCGCCGGCTTTTCCTTCATGACGGTTGCCGCAATCGCCTGCGAGTCGGAAACCGGCTCCAGCACCTGGAAACGCTTGTCCCGCTCTAAAACCGCAGCCAGCAGTTGGCTGTTCATGCGAGTGCTGTCCGCGGCCAGCACCCGGATCACATCGGAGACTTCAGGTAATGCAACAGCGTATGCCATAAATCAAGACCCAACAGTTCCCAGGTTGAAGACCCTTCGGATTGTCCAAACCTTGGACCAACTTCGCGGGACCGGGGGCTTTCCCCGTAAAGATGGCACTTAGCTTCGAGAAACCCAGCAGCCTACTTCTTGGGAAACACCTTGAGGCAGGCCCACCACTAAACCGGGAGAGATTGCCTGCATGCTATCAGTGCAATCTCAGAACCCCGTCTATGAGACTTTATTCTCCTGTCCCATTAGTGTAAATGGCACGACAGTGCCAGACAAAATGGAATTTTCAGATTCCGATGGGGCTAACTGCATGGAACTACTACAGTTGATAGTGGTGGAGAGCAGCGACCCGCATCTTACGACCGAGGATGGGAGCGGAACTGCCCCACGCAAGCAAGAGCAAAAGCAGGCTTGAGTGGCCACCCGCTGGGGCAGGCCCGGCTCACTCCTTGCCGGTAAGGGCGATCGAGAACTCGTTAAACGTGAGCCCGTCGTAGCCGTTGCAGGCGACGTAGTTTACCCCGAAACTGGGGCTGTTCCAGTAGCAATGATTGAGCTCGTTCTTCCAGCCATGGTGATTCGGCGGGGAATTGGGTTGGACGTTCATAAGATATCCGTAGTTATCCTTGAAGGTCGGCAGCAGGTTCACGTAATAAACCGTGGCTTTCCTCAGCTTGCAAGGCTTTGAAAGCTTCTTGATGGTGTAGCTTTCTTCGGGGAAATCCCCGTATACCGACACGGTAGCGGTGCCGCTGGTGCTGCAGATCGTCTTGCCCGCCTGCCCCGGTTTGATGCCGACCCGCACGGCGAACGGGGTCGGGTTCGTGCCCACTCCGCCCTCCGCGAAATCCTGAACAAAGGTAACGCCGGTCACGGTTGCATCCCGATCCGGTTTTACCCCTACCCACACCTGAGCTTCGGCGGGTATGCCTCCATCGTTGGCGTTGTATAGGCCGTTGGCCTGTGAGTAGGTGCTCTCGAAGTCACCGGCATAGTACAGGCAAGTCGTGGGTGGGCAAAATGGCGGGTAGTACGAGCTTGCTGCTGTCGCCGCTTCTCCTCCCGGCCGGATAGACTCGATCTGAGCGTTCGGTTTCAGGGTGGCCGGCGGTCGTGTCCTCCCTTCCTGTGCCGCAGCAGAGGTAATGCCTATTGAGATCAAACTGAGTACGAACGCCGTCCTCTTCATGGAGCCCCCCTTAAGAGCTCTCTGGGCGGTCGCGCCGGCCTCGTCCGCTCCAGGGGCATATACTAAACTAGGGTCGGTCAGGTGTCACGCTGCCCCATCCGCCGGGCCCGGTGGGGGTTGACGAAGCACACTCCATTCGCCGCTGAAAAAGCAGGTCCCTCCACTCCGCTTCGCTCCGGTCGGTATGACAGGATTATGGATGGAGTTTCCGACTCGGGACTAGCTCGATCCCAGCCCCAATTCGCGTTGTGCCATGGCCACGATTTCGCTGCCGATGGCGAGCGAGGCGGTGGCCGCCGGCGACGGAACATTCCACACGTGCAGCATGTTGTCGGAGGCGATGAACTGGAAGTCATCTACCAGCGAACCGTCGCGGCGCAGGGCTTGCGCCCGCACCCCAGATCCGTCGGGGACGAGGTCAGGGTCTTTCAACGTCGGCACAAGTCTTTGTAAGGCGCGCACGAACGCAGGCTTGTTGGTGGAGCGGTGGAACTCGCCCATTCCGGCTTGCCAGTATTTCCAGGCCATGCGCCAGAATCCCGGATAGGTGAAGGTTCCGGCCATATCCCGCAAACTGAAATCGGTTCGCCGATAGCCTTCCCGTTTGAATGCGAGGACGGCGTTCGGGCCGGCATCGACTCCGCCCCGAACCCGGCGGGTGAAGTGCACGCCAAGAAAAGGGAAACGCAAATCCGGCACGGGATAGATCAGATGCTTCACCAGGTGCTGGCTTTCCGGAGCCAGATCGTAGTACTCGCCGCGAAAGGGAACGATCTTCACCTCCGGCTTCTTGCCTGCCATCAGGGTTACCCGGTCGCTGTGCAAGCCCGCGCAATTGATGATGAATCGCGCGCCGAAACTCCCGCGGATGGTCTCGACGACCGTCCCTCCGCCTCGGCGAACGATTTTCCGGACTTCGGTTCCCGTCCGGACCGTTCCGCCTTGCTTGCCGATCAGTTCGGCGTACTTCTCACAAACCGTAGCGTAGTCGGTGATTCCGGTGCTGGGCACCAGCAGCCACGCTACCCCACCAACGTTCGGCTCAATCTCGCGAGCTTCGCTCGCCGACAACATTCTCAATCCAGAGAGGCCGTTGGCCTCGCCGCGTTGCCGCAACATCTCCAGTCGTGGGACCTCTTCCTGAGTGACGGCCACGATCAGCTTGCCGCAAATCTGGTGTGGGATTCCATGTTCGGCGCAGAACGCTACCATGGCTTCGCGTCCCGCCACGCACAGTTTGGCTTTGAGCGATCCCGGCTTGTAGTAAATTCCCGAGTGGATTACGCCGCTGTTGTGTCCGCTCTGGTGGCGGGCGACACCGTCTTCTTTTTCGACGAGCAGCAGGCGCAGCTTTGGGAAGGTACGCAGGGTATTGAGCGCGGTGGAGAGGCCAACCACTCCGCCTCCGATTACGATGAGATCAAATTGCCGGTCGGGCATATGAGGCCGTAGTCCTTGTCGGTGGATACCGAACCACCGCTCTCAAGATAACCGCAAACGACAGGGTTCGCGCAAGGACCTCGGATAGCTGGCGGCGATTCGCGGGCGAGGGCGCCCGCGCCACACGTACAAATAAAAAGCCCCGCCCAGAGGCGGGGCTTCTGTAGGACACGAGCCGAGGCCGGCGCTATCCTCTCGACTACTCGATGTCGTCGCCGAAGAAGAACGCGTCCGCAGCGTCACTGTCGGAAGCCGTTCCTGACAGGCCAAGGACGGTGCTCGATCCAAACACGGTGTACTTGACCTTGCTGCCCGGTCCGTTCGACTTCTGGGCCGAAGTCAGGTTCTGGGGAGACGGGCTGAACTTTGTAGGATGTTTCAGCACGGATTTCTTCCAACTGCCGGCCTTAAGATAGGCTGTGCCCGTAACTTGCAGGTTGATCCCATCAATCGAGCCGCTGGCAATCAGGGTCAAAATATCGGCTGAATTGGTCAGCTTCACCATCATCGTAGAGTTGGTCTTGGTCTTGAACTGGTTGCTTCCCACGGTGATGGTCATTGCACCCGGCGGAAGGATGTAGGTGGCTGAGTTGGGGGTGTGCTTCTTGGGAGACAGCGATTCGCTAGCCATGACCGTCAAGGTTCCGCCCTGGCCGTTCGCCCCGAGAGGATCGGAACCCGACAGGACCGGGCCCAGCGTACCGTTGATCGTGATGGTGAGCGTTTTCGCCGGCCTGGCATGCACGCCAACGGGCTGCGCCGACAGGCCTGCAACAAGCACAAGAACGGTGGTAAGAAGCAGCGCGGAAACGCGGGTCATCCTGGAAAACATCGGAACATTCCTCCTTGCGGGAATTGGTCGGAACGGGCGTCCTTAGCCCGGTTTGGGACTCAGGCAGAGTATCACGTTCTCCCGGAGAAAGGTCAAATGAAAAGATTGGGACAGCGGTTCGGGGGCGCTTGAAGACGAGCCAGAGAGGATGCCCTGAGAGAAGGCGAAGGGATGCCCGGGGCCCGCATTGTTCCGGCCCAAAGGGCGGATCGGAGGTTAGTTCACGGTCAACTGGACCGGCAGTGTGTTCTTTTGGGATCCCATGGTCGCAACGACCGTGATTTGGTAGGTATTGGGAGGTGTGCCGCCGCTACCAGACCCGCCTCCACCCCCCCCCCCGCCTGAACTAACGCCCGAGCAAGCCAGTTCGATGGCGACGGCTAACACCATGGCGATCAAGGCGGCTTTTACCGCCCTGGCCCGAACCCGCTTCCGTCTTCCTGGCCATGCCAGCAGAATGCCGGCCAGCGGCAGCCACGCGGCATACATGAGGAGCTTGCGGGTTCCGGCCGGTTCATTGCGCGACAGAGTAGCTGCAGTGGTCGTGAGATTGAGTGTGGGATGAGTCTCTCCGCTGCCCGGCGCCACCTGCGGCGGACTGAAATTGCAGGCGCTCTCCGCTGGAAGTCCCGAGCAGCTCAGGCCGACGGCATGCGGGAATGTGCTTCCCTCGGGCAACAAGTCCAAGTCATAGGTGGCGGTTTGTCCAGCCGCGACCGTCGCCGAGGTCGGCGTGCTGCCGAGCTGGAACAAGAAGGTTGTGGAGAAAGAAACATCGACGGACTTCTGAATTTTGGATGGATCGGTTCCGGTGGCCGCAATTTTGAAGTTGAACGCTTGGACAAGGTCACTTTTGACCGAGACGGTGAACGGGACGCCACTGGCCGTCGGGGTAATCGCACTGGAGGGAGCGAAGATGCACGGTGGTGGCTGGGTGCTTCCCGCAGCGCAGGTCAAGTTCACCGGACTGCTGTATCCGTTCGAGGAAGTCAGTGTCCCGCTGAACACGGCCACTGCCTTTACGGGAACGGTTTGGGACTTTGGGGTGACGGCCAAAGTGTAAGTGGCGAGGTTGGTGACAGTCAGCGAGAGGTCTTGCGTCTCTTGGGGGCCGCCGGACGTTGTGCCGGTAATTTTGAGCGGGAAGGTGCCGGTGGGCGTTTGGGCGGTCGCAGTGATGGTCATTGTGACATTGATGGGGTTGCTGGACGTGGGATCGACTGAACTCGCCGGCTGAAAACTGCAGGTGGCATCGCTGGGAAGACCGCCGCACGAGAGATCCACGATGGCGCTAAATGCTCCGAACGCTTTCACCTGAAACTTAATGGGAGGTGAGGTCGCCGGCTCATTGATGGTGACGCTGGCGGGGGAAGGCGCGGTCAGAGCAAAGTCGATCACGTGCAAAGTGAGCGGGAAATCATATTGCAGGTTGTTCGAGTCAATGCCATTGATTTTGAAGCTGTAATCGCCATCCGCGCCGCTGGCGGTCAGAGTGAAGTCCGTACCGGAGCTTGAAGCTGCGACCGGATTGGGCGAGAAGGAACAGGTGGAAGGCGGGTTGGTTCCGCCGCAGCTCAGCGTAATCTGGCCCTGATACCCGTTCATGGCGATCGCTTTACCCTGGAAAACGGCAGGCTGGCCTCCGAACACCGTCATGGTGTCGGGCTTGATTGTCAGCGCGTAGTAGGAAGCAGTGATGATGGGGAACCGCCAGACGCCACGTCCGTAGGTGGATGCCCGCAGTTCCTGATCGCTGCCATCGTTGTACATGGCCAGCGCGGTTACCGGGACATTGGGCAGGTATCCACCGGGCGTTCCGACCTCGGTCCAGCTTGCAGCGGCTGTGCTGCTGTAAAACACGCCCACGTCGGTTGCCGCGTACACGATTCCGCTGTCCACCAGGACCGCGTTTGCCGGCGCGTCGGGCAATGGCGGGGTGCCCGTGAAATCTGTCCAGGACGCGCCGCCGTCGGTCGTCCGCCATACATGGGAAACGTGGAAGCCCATAATGCTGGCGTAAGCGGTCTGGGCTGATCGGTCCGAGCGGTCAATTGCAATCCCAGAGATGGGAAGGTTATTGGGATTGATGGGGCCAGTCTGATTCACCCAACTGGAAGGCCCGTTGGCAACGTTGGGGCTGACCCATATATGTCCTCCGGGGGGCGTGGTAGGGATCAGCGGTCCGAAGCCGTCGGTGCCGGCATACATGGCGGTGAAGCCATTGAGATCCACAGCGGCGGCGAGCGATCGCACCAGATTCACCTCGCTGCCGGTGCAGATGCCGTCCCCGCCGGTTTCAAAACTGTGGCTCAGCACGGTGTAGGTGCCGCCGGCGCTCGGGCCGCGCCACACCCGGCAGGTGCCCACGATGAGCTGAGAGGGACCGCCGGGATCGAAGATGAATGGCGGATAGTAACGGCCGGTGTCGCCGCCGACCGTCGCGCTGCTCACCACCTGGTCGTTCTGGAAATCCTGAAAATGGCAAGTGATTCCGTTGGCACAGCTAAAGATGTTCACCCCGGAAATCGACTCGGGAGGGTTGGAGACGAACCACAGTTCTTCGTTCGCGGGGCTGATCAAGCTGTATCCGTTGTCACCGAAGTTGACGCTTTGCCAGGGACTGCCCGGTATGAGGGCTAAGGCGGTGGCCGCGGCTCCATTCCCCTGGGAACCGGCCAGCAGGACATTGGGATCCATCGCCGATTGCGCGACCGAGACCAGTTGGGTCATCGATCCCAGCGTTTGGTTCAGACTATCGAAGGCGTTGGGAGTGCCGCAGGTCCCGCTGGTCAATCCGGTATAGGCGTTCAGCGCGCGATAGATTCCGCCGTCGTTGGCGAAGTACATGACGTCCTGCGTGTTGGTGTTGATCAACGATGCGATGGCATGTTGCGCGGGATGGACGTGAGCGATCGAGCCGAAGTCCGGCGGACATCCGTAGACGTGGGTGAGGTTCAGAAAAGGGCTGAAGCACTGCAAGGGAACGCCGGTCACGGTGCACTTGTAGAGATTGAGGGCTCCGGCGTAGAGGTCGGTAGTGGTACCGTCGGCCACGGCCGCGAGCGTCAGGTTGTAGGCGCCTTGTTCGGTTCCGCATCCGAATTGATCGCCACAATTGGTGATGCCGGTTTCATCGAGCTGGTTCCAGCTGTTGCCCCCATCGGCGGACACCCAGATGCCCTGATCATTGTCGTTGGCGTCGACATACCAGACATACAGCTCATTGCGGTTGGGGTGGGTGGGATCGGCTAGAGCCGCAATTTCCCCACGGTAAATAGGACAGAAGCTGGGCGAAGTGCTTTGCGGCGGACACACGGTTGTGGTCAATCCGCTTCCGGGCTGATTGACCAAGCGGCTCCAGTTGGCGCCGTCCGCGGAAGCGTAGAAGCCGTGATAGCGCAGGACAGCATAGAAAATGCCGGTGGCTGCGTTGTAGACGACTGAAGTGGCGGACCCAGGCGAGACGGCCGTGCCGCTATCGCTTACGTTGGCGTAGTTCCAGGTGTTGCCGCCGTCGGTCGAAACGTAGAGTCCCAGGTTGGAGGTGACCGGGTTTTCCAGCCCCTCGATGATTCCCTCCGAAGTGGCGGCGGTGGCTGCTACTACGAGGTTTGGCGCGGCCGTGCTGAAGGCGATCCTGCTAAAGCCCATTCCAGCGAACGGCCGCGTGCCCGTGCTGTCGAATGAAATCAGCGTCCATGTACTGCCAGCGTCCGCAGACCTTAAGATGCCCAATCCGTAGTAGGAATCAGTGGAACTGTTGGCTTCCCCGGTGCCGACCAGAACCACGCCGCTGCCGCCGGGTTGAATTGCGATTGCTCCCACCGCCAGCGTTGGTTGATCGTCGATCAGTGGAGTCCAGACAATATTTTCAGGATGACCCTGGGTCAGCGGCCCGGCATTGGTCGATTTCCAGAGGCCGCCGTAGGCGCCACCGACAAAGACCGTGTTCCCGGTTGGGTCGGCGGGGTCCGCGACGACTGACGTCGCTCTGCCCGAAACCCAGTTGTAGTCTTGCTGTCCGTCGCCGCTCGCGTCCGATGCAAGCGGCGACGGACCGAGAGGCGTCCAAGGGTTGGCAGGCAAGGAACGTCTGCCGTTCGATTGCCTCCGCAGTTCGTGCTGGCGCAGCTTCTGACGGTATGACCGATAGCGCAAAGCGGCCGAGGACTCGCCAGTCCCGGTGCGCCCACGCAAAAACCACCCTTCCTGCTTGGCCGTTTGTGCGCGCCGTTCGGATGCCGAACGTGCTGGCAAAGGGCTGGGTTCGCTCTGCGCCCAAAGCAAGCACCCGGAGACCAGCAACCAGGGCAGGAGAATTCGAAGCCATCCAAAGCAGGGTTGAGGAAATACAATGCGGTGCCAACGCGCTGCTTTCACGATGCCGCTTTCTCCGGAAACAGCGGGGCGGACTTGGGCACGATCTTCCCCAACTTGATCAGCCGTGCCACGATCGAGGGCACGCTGCGATTGTGCTTCCTGGCGATTTGCTGAAAGTCGAGGCCTTGGCGCAGTTCTTCGCAAACTTGAGCATCTTCCGGTTTCGACCAGTATCGACCGGCGTTCGCGGCTTGAGCCTGCCTGCTTTTTTCTCGCTCCGCCAAAGATTCCAACGCGCCGATGGCACGATGCAAGGCAATCACGACCTGCGGGTTGCGCAAAACTGAGTCGGTCGCACATGGCTCTCCGGTTGCGGGATTCAGCCCATCGGCCAGGGCGTGAGTGATCCTGAGGGCTTCTTCGATGTCCAATTCAGTGCCTCCTTGACCCGCTGGGGGTCGGTGAGCAACGTCGAGAAGCTGCAGATCCCTCGCCTTGCTCGGGATGACAAGAAAACCAGGGACCCTGAATAGGCTTCCCGAAAGAACCATGTTGGCACTGCACCGGATTCTAGCTTTGTGACCAATGACCATTTCCAAAAGAGCCTGCCCCAGTTTGGAACTGACCGCAGTTGCGCGGGCCGCGCTCCCCAACCCGAAGCTTGGTTTCGGCTCTCACATTGTCGCCGGCACTTTGTCTATACTGACTTCGGCTTCCCGACTCCTATGGATTGGCAGGCATTCTGGCTGACGTTTCGCTTGGCAGGGCTGGTGGCAGGAATCTTGCTGCTGCTGGGATTGCCCATGGCTTATTGGATCAGCTTCTCCCGCTGGCGCTGGAAATTCTTGGTGGAAGCGGTGGTGGCTTTGCCCCTGGTGCTTCCACCCACCGTGCTGGGATTTTATGTCCTGCTCGCGCTGGGATCGCGCAGCCCGCTCGGACGCTGGTGGCAATCGCTGACCGGGCACACTTTGGCGTTTACTTTCGGAGGCCTGGTGATTGGCTCCATTATTTATAGCCTGCCGTTTGCGGTGCAGCCGTTCGCGACATCATTTGCCCATATTGATCCCAAGTTGATGGCGGCTTCTTCGACACTTGGGGCATCGGCGGCGCGAACTTTTTTCCGCGTGATTCTCCCGCTGTCGGTGCCGGGACTAGTCACCGGCTTGGCCTTGAGTTTTGCGCACACCATGGGCGAGTTCGGAGTGGTGTTGATGGTTGGCGGCAATATCCCCGGTGTGACCCGCACAGTTTCGATTGAAATTTATGATCAGACGCAGGCGTTGAACTACTCCGGGGCCAACCAGACCGCGCTGGTGTTGTTGCTGATTTCTTTCGCGGTGTTGTGCCTGGTCTACGGCGTAAATCGAAGAATATGGACGCTATGGCCGTAGGGACGAGGGGAAGTCCGGAAGCCGCTTCTGGGCGTGACGCCACGGACGTCCCAAGTCCGGAGAACGCCGGACTGCTTTCTGTCGAACTTCGCAAGACTTTGTCCCGCGATAGTGCGGCATTCACCATCGATGTGTCCTTTGAAGTTGCCGCCGGGTTCACCATCTTGTTTGGCGCGTCAGGGGCAGGGAAGACCACGTTGCTCGATTGCATTGCCGGTCTCACGACGCCAGATTCCGGCAAAATTCGCGCCGGAGGACGTGTCTGGTTTGATCGCGATACGCACGCGAATGTTCCGGTGCACCATCGCGGCGTCGGCTACGTGTTTCAGGATCTTGCGCTGTTCCCGCATCTTAGCGTAGAGGAAAATCTGGCGTACGGACTGGGCTCTTTTTCGAAGAGCCAACGCGACGATCGGATCACACGGACGCTCGAGTCGTTCCGCATTTCACATCTTCGCCATCGCAAGCCGCGGCAAATCTCGGGAGGCGAGCGTCAACGCGTGGCCCTGGCCCGCGCGCTGGTGACTGACCCTTGTGTGCTGCTGCTTGATGAACCGCTTTCCGCCCTGGACTTGCCCACGAAGTCGGCAATTATCGACGATCTCCGGGATTGGAATCGGGCGCATCGGATTCCTATTCTTTACGTCACCCATACGCGCGAAGAAGTATTCGCGCTTGGCGAACGCGTTCTGGTCGTGGAAGCCGGCCGGATTGTGGCGCAGGGCACTCCACATGAGGTGATGACCGTGCCGCACCAGGAGACGGTTGCGCAGCTGGCGGGATTTGAGAACATTTTCGCTGCGGAAGTGGTTTCCATCCACCCGGGACGCGGCTCCATGAGCTGCCGGATCGCCCAGAGCAAGTTGGAGTTGGAGACGCCGCTGGTGCGGGCCGAGGTGGGAACGACTTTGCGGGTGGGCATTGGCGCGGGCGACATCCTCTTGGCTTCGGTTCAGCCCGCGGGACTGAGCGCGCGGAACATCATTCCTGGACGCGTAGTATCGCTGGAGCAGCGGGACATGATCGTAGCGGCGGTCGTCGATTGCGGTGTGCCGATGGAGGTTAAGCTAACCCTGGCCGCGCGCGATGATCTTCGCTTGCAGCCTGGTCGGGAAGTGTGGCTGATCGTGAAGACGCACTCGTGTCACTTGATGGCGGGGATCTGAAGGCTGGTCATCATCCCAGTCCTGGCTTCCTCGATTTGCGTCAGCTCGATGACTCCTATCCACTGGCCGCGTTTTTCGGCATGGTAGACGATCTGGCCTCCGAGGATCTGTGCTGCTGCGACGGGAGGCAGGTCGTGGTGATAGCCGAAAAACCGCATTTTCCATTCCTGCCAGGTTCGCCAGCGCTGAAACCAGGAATACGCCGGCTCATACTTGGTTGAAAAAACCAGAGCGACATCCCACTGAGGTCGCATTTCTGCGGCGGACATAAGTTGCTCAACGGTGAAGTCTTCGATCCGAACCACGCCAATCGGGTGGGAGACATAGCCCAGGTATGGACGGGTCAGTTCGTCGCTGGCGGGCCATGCGGTTAGCACTCGGGCGTGAGGGTAATGGGTTTCGACGAACCGCTCGGCTCGCTGATGCAGTGCAATGTAGTCGCGATAGGCGAGATTGTCCTCCATGGAAAACCCGTACGGAGGATTGATGAACAGCGCTGCCACAAAGCTGACCACAACTACTGCGAGTATGCCGCGCCAGATCCAAACCCGCCGCCAGAGGGTCGAAACGCAGACGATGATCACCAGCGGAACCACCGGCAGCATGTAGCGGGCCAGTACCGCGCCGCCGATGAACGCCATCACCAAGGTGTAGACCACAATTACTGCGTAAAGCGCAAATTGGGTGGGCAGCGCAATCCGCGGGCGTTCGCCGTTTTTGTCGGGCAACGGCGGAAGCCACATCGCGATGAGCGCAGTGGCGGTCAGCAGAATCAGATTCATATACCCCAGCAATTGCCATAAACGCAAACCGAGCGCCAATACAATTCGCAGCGGTTGCAGAGTGGCTTGCACGTTGTACCGGAAGAACTCCGGATTCCCGAAGACGAATCCGGTTCGCGAGTAATGGAACCAGTACCAGGGCCCAAGCGGGATCACGGGAACGAGAAGCGGATGGGACGCTGTGAATCCGCGGGCCTTGCCGAAAATCTGTGATCGGTTCAGCCCCGGCAGCCGCCCCAGCCATTCCCAGCCGAACAATACCAGCGGAATCAGGACTGCGGTTTCCTTCGCCAAGGCTGCCAGCGAGAACCAGAGAGCGGCGCGCCCTCGGCGATCGTCGACATAGGCGAGCAGTGCCCAAAAACTGAATCCAGCGGCTGCCAGGTCTACGTGCGCCATGGTGCTTTGTGCGAAGAACACCGGATAAAGCGCCGTGCAGACTGTCGAGGCTACGGCGACCTCACGGTTCGCAATCTTTTTTGCCAACTGGAACAGGCCCGCCAGCGCAAACGCTGCTATCGCCAGCATCGCCAAGCGGGTCACAACGGGTTTGCAGCCAGCAATCTTCCAGATTAGCGCGAGATACGCCATCACCAGCGGCGGGTGCGCATTGGAGACGACCGAGTGCGGAATCAGCGCTCCGTTGAGCAGAAGATCGCGGGCGGCAGGGACGTAGTAGCCGGCTTCATCCCAGTAGTAGGGCAGGCCCAGAAGCGGAGCATGCAGCAGCGCCAGCAGGGCGAATCCCAGCACGAACCACAGCGCCATGGTTCGGGATGTGGTCGGGTGAGTCAACGGCGGGTTTAATGCACTGGCCCGGTCGGCACCATGCGCGGATCGAGTTTGATTTCGCCGAACGCGTTCTCGTATCCGGTGACGTTCTGCTGCAGAATCGCCATGAGCGCCTTGGCCTGTTGCGGGCTGAGGTAGATGCCCTGGAAGTTCTTCACCTCGACCTGGCTCTCGGTCTGCTGTTGAAGGGTGCCAAAGACCAGAAAGAAGTCCCACACGTTTACCCGGACTTGCACGCTGTTGGCGTAATGTTCACGATATTCGGGATCCTGGATCAGTTTAATGTTGGGCTGTGCTGGAATGGTCATAAGACCCTCAGTGTAGCGAGAAACGTGTGGAATAAAAAGAGGTAGTGCGAGGCGGGAGTGTGCCGCACACAGCCACAGAGGCAAGGCCACTGACAGGTTACGCCCGCTGCACGCCTCCCAGGGCTTCGAGTGCAGCGACAATCTTTGCTGACCATGCGGCAACCTCATCGTCGCGCAGGGTCCGCTGGTGCGACTGAAATGTTGCCCTCAGCAGCAGGGAGTGTTTGCCGAGCGGGATGGAGCCGCCGCGGAAGGTTTCGACGGGAACGAAATCGCGCACCTCTCCGAGGTGAAGATCGGCGACGGAGCGCTGTATGGTATCAAAGACAACCGAATCGTCGAAAATGAAGGAAAAATCCCGTTCCACTGCCGGATACTTCGGCGAGGGCTGATAACGGATTTCGCGCAGAGGATGGCGGTACAGTCGATCCAGGAAGAGTTCGGCGAGGAAGATGTCCTGGCGGAGCTTGCGGGCAGTGGCGACATCCGGATGGAGTTGGCCAAACTGGGCCACGACCGCGCCGTCCATGATGATCCGCGCCGACCGGCCGGGATGGTAATAATCGGCGGCACTGGCCTGGCATGCTAGTCCGCCATGCTGAAAGGTTTGCAGCAGGGTTTCGAGATCCCCCTTCAGATCGAAGAAAGAAAATGGCTGGCCGGGGTGATGCACGCTCGGAGTGACTACACTTCCAGTGGCGCCCAGGCAGATGTGCTTGATTTCCGCCGCTTGCCCATCGTCCCGTTGAAAGACCGCTCCTGCTTCGAATAGCCTCACGTTGCTGACGCCTCGGTTCAGGTTGTAGGCGACCATGTTCAGCATACCCGGAACCAGCGAGGTGCGCATGACGGAAGCTTCTTCGCTCTGAGGATTGGCCAGCTCAATCACCGGCGCGTCGGAGAATATCTCGGCGTCTTCATGCGAAATGAAGGTCAACGAAACCGCTTCGTTGTAGCCGAGCGCGAGCAAGGAAGTGCGCAGCTTCTCGTCTTTTCTGGCGTCGGCTGTTTCGATCACCGACCCAACAAATGCCGGCAGCGTGTTGGGGAACTTGTCGTAACCGTGCAGGCGGGCGATCTCTTCGATCAAATCAATTTCACGCTCCACATCGAGCCGCCAGCTTGGAATGCGCACGGCAAACTCGGACTCCTCGTTTCCTTCGGGGAGGAGTTCGAAGCCCAGCTTCTTCAGAATGCGGAATACATGGTTCGGGTCCAGATCCCCGCCCAGGATGCGGCGAACTTCGGAAAGCCTGAAAATTATCGGCGCCTGGTCGACGTGCCGGGCGATTTTGTCGATGACGTTGCCGACCACTTCGCCACCGCCGGATTGGACAATCAACTCCGCGACTCGATCACAGGACAGAATCGTGGATTCGAAATCGGCGCCGCGCTCGAAGCGATGCGACGCATCGGTATGGAGGCCATGGCGCCGGGACATAGCGCGCACCGTGGCCGGGTCCCACCAGGCGGATTCGATCAGGATGTTACGAGTTTTCTCCGTGATCATAGTGCCGAATCCGCCCATGGTTCCGGCCAGTCCGACGGGTTTGCGGCCGTCGGCTACGACTAAATCTTCCGAGGTGAGCTTGCGTTCAACGCCGTCGAGAGTCTTCAGCGTTTCTCCGTTTCGGGCGCGACGGATGATGAGCTTACCGCCTTCGATCAGATCAAGATCGAATACGTGGGTGGGCTTGCCGATTTCCCAAAGCACGTAATTGGTGGCGTCGACGGCATTGTTGATGGGCCGCTGGTCGAGCAGTTGCAAGCGATGCGCGATGTTTTCTGGTGAAGGCTTGATGTCGACATTGCGAAGGATGCGAGCGGTGAAGCGGGCGCAGCCTTCTTGATCCTCAATCTCGATCGGCAAATCGGCTTGCGGCTGGGAGGGCGATGGCAGCTTGGGTTCGATCGGCTTAAGCGGCAGATCGTAAATCGAAGCAGCTTCGCGGGCCACGCCGTAATGATTCATGGCGTCGGGACGGTTGGTGCCGATCTCCATTTCCCATACGGTGTTCTCACCTTGGCCGGTAACGCCTTCGACCGCGATCCCGGCAGCGGTCAGATCTTCGGCGAGACGGTGGTTGTCCACCGTCAGGTCGACGAAATCGCGAATCCATTGTGGAGAAAGCTTCATGATCCAGCCTTTGGCGCTTAGCCTTTAGCTCTTGGCTTAACACGGGTTAGCTAATGGCCAAAAGCTAACAGCTAAGAGCTTCTATCCAAACTGCTGCAAAAATCTGACGTCGCCCTGAAAGAACAGCTGAATGTCATCGACGCCGTATTTCAGAATGGCGATGCGGTCGGCGCCCATGCCGAAGGCGAATCCGGAAACTTTCTCAGGGTCGTAGCCATTGTCCTTCACAAAGCTGTAGACGTTCGGATCAACCATGCCGCAGCCTAGAATCTCGATCCATCCCGTCTGCTTGCAGGGACGGCAGGGTTCACTGCCGCGCTTGCCGCTGCCTCCGCAGATGAAGCAACTCACGTACATTTCCGCGCTCGGCTCGGTGAAGGGGAAGAACGACGGCCGGAAATGAGTTTTCACACTCGATCCGAACAGCGCTTTCATGGCGTGATCGAGTGTGCCCTTCAGATCGCCGAAAGTGATGTTGGTATCGACTGCCAGGCCTTCGACCTGATGAAACATCGGCGAATGGCTGGCATCGGGCGGATCGTTGCGGTGCACTTTGCCTGGAATCACGATACGGATCGGCGGCTTCATCTGCTCCATGGTGCGAATCTGCACTGGAGAAGTGTGCGTGCGCAGCAGCAGCCGCTCGCGCAGCGGCTTGGATTCCTGGTTGGCGATGAAGAGTGTGTCCTGAGTGTCGCGCGCCGGATGATCCGGCGGAAAGTTCAGCGCCTCGAAGTTGTAGTAATCGGTCTCGATGATCGGGCCTTCCTGCACGGAGTAGCCAAGATTGCGAAAGACGGAGACGATCTCGTTCATCGTCTTGATGACGGGATGCTCGGCGCCGATGGGCCGGCGAATGCCGGGGAGGGTGAGGTCGAGGGAATCGCCAACGGTTTGTAGCCTCTTGTACTCCTTCTCGTAGAGGTCGACGAGAGCACCCGCAACCTCGGCGCTTGCGTTCGGCTCGAAATTCGGCAATCCGTCGAAGAGGACCTTCTTTTTTACGATTTTCTCAACTATGTCTTCGACGTGTTCCTTGAGCCAGTTGACTTTCTGGCCGACCGCTGCTTTCGCCTCCCTGGGAGCCGGTTTCAGCCATAGATCATTGACCTGGGGGAGAATACCGTTCTTCCGGCCCAGCCAGCGATCGCGGAACGGTTTCCATTCCTCCTCGCTGGTGACCTTCGCCGCCTCGCCGTCTAAGGCGGAGAGCAGTTGTCTCACGGCGGTGTCGAGCGCCGCCGTCGAATAGTCCGTTAATTTGGGGACGGTGTAGGTCACAATGTCGAAGTCACCACTTAATCTGTCATCCTGAGCGGAGCGCCAGCTTTGCGATGAGCAAAGCTGAAGCGGAGTCGAAGGACCCCGTGCTAGTTCACCGGCGCATCAGGGAATTCATCCTGCTTCGTGATCACTCTCGGCAAGAGCAGGTTCCTCGACACGCCCTCAGCGTCGCTACGCGCCGCCTGCGGGCGGCTCGGAATGACAAATCATAAAGAGCCGATGCGGCGTGGCTGAAGCCACGCCCCTTCAATGCCGCAGCTGCTCAAGCAACGCACCGGTATTTCTCATTCGGCTGCGAACCAACAGCAGATTCCTCGCTCGCTCTCGGCGTGCTTCGCGCGCCTGCGAACGGCTCGGAATGACAATAGTAAAGGAAGTGTCGCATTGGCATGACTCAAGTCATGCCCTTCCCCCTCAATGTTGGCTGAATGCTGAGTGCTGAAAGCTGACGGCTACTACGCGGCCCCGCCGAGCGCGCCTTTCGCCTGCTCGGCGAGGCTCTTGAAGGCGGCTGCGTCCTTCACCGCCAGATCGGCCAGGATCTTGCGATCCAGTTCGATGCCGCCCAGCTTCAAGCCATGGATGAACTGGTTATAGCTCATGCCATTGAGTTTGGCGGCGGCTCCGATGCGCACGATCCACAGCGAGCGGTACTGGCGCTTGCGCTGCTTGCGGCCGGAATAGGCGAATTTCAGCCCGCGCTCCACCGCTTCCTTGGCGGAACGGTACAGTTTGGATTTTGTCAGGAAGTAACCGCTTGCGCGGTCTAATATCTTCTTGCGCTTGGCGCGGCGTTTGGTTCCACGTTTTACACGAGGCATGACGGCTCCTTTTTAATTTCGTTTTACGGCGGCTGGAGGTAGGAGACTGAAGGCAGTCTGTTCGACCTCTTCACACGCCGGCGCGGGCAGGAATGCCCGCGCCACACAACTCTAGTACGGAATCATTCGCTTGACTTTGGGCGTATCGGCGTCGCTTACCAGCACGGACTTACGCAGCTTGCTCTTGCGCTTCTTGGACTTCGAAGTCAGGATATGGCGCAGATGCGAATGTCCGCGCTTCACCTTTCCGGTTGCGGTTTTCTTGAAGCGCTTGGCGGCGCCTTTGTGTGTTTTCAGTTTCGGCATAATTCCTCTAAATAAGCACTCAGCTTTCAGCCGTACACAAGCGCGGTCGAGCCACCGAAGGGCAGCACGCCTGAGCGCTGAAAAACTGTCTTCCTACGCCTGCTTTGCGCTGGTCGCGGCCGGTGGCTCCGGCGCGGTTTTCTGCGGCGCGGGTGCTGGTTTCTGCTGCTGCGCGGCCGGCTTGTGCCCGGCTTCTTTTTGCCCCGCGTCCTTCTTCGGGGCCAGGATGGCGTGCAGGGTGTTGCCTTCCTGCCGCGGCCTGAATTCCACGATGCCTCGTTCGCCAATATCCTTGATCAGGCGCTCGAGAATCTGACGTCCCAGGCTCTGCCGGGTCATTTCTCGACCGCGGAAGAAGATGGTCGCCTTGACCTTGTCGCCGTCGTCCAGAAAACGCAGCACATGATTCTTCTTGGTCTCGTAATCGTGGTCGTCCACATTGATGCGGAACTTGACCTCTTTGACCGTGATCGTTTTCTGGTGCTTTTTGGCCTCGCGCTCCTTCTTCTCCTGCTGATAGAGAAACTTCCCGTAATCCATGATGCGGCATACGGGAGGCTGCGCGGTCGGCGAAATCTCTACCAGGTCAAGGTTGCGTTCGCGGGCCATCTTGAGCGCTTCGTACGGAGGCATGACTCCAACCTGTTGGCCTTCATCATCAATCACGCGAATTTCGCGTGCCCGAACGCGCTCGTTCGTGCGGATAAAACGTTTATCGATACGATTCCTCCGTCAGCCGGTTGCGGCGACTAAGATGAGAATTATAGCATGCCGCTGCGCGCGGCAAAGGCAAGCTGTGACTCGCGACCGCCGGAGAAGCACAAGACTTAACCATTCGTCAGCGCATCCAGCAGAAAGCTCATCAGAAAATAGCCGGCAATCGCGGCCACGCCCACTCCCACTACGATCGCCAACCAGCGCGTTCTTCGTTTTCCCTGGCCGTCGCGACCCGGCTTGGTGAAGAAGCGCCGGACGCGGCCGGAGCGCCGTGGCGAAGTTTGCTCGGCCGGGGCAAGGTCCGCGACGGGGGTGAGGGCCTGCACCGGCGGCTGATTGGCCACACAAACCCACCAAAGGTCGCCTTCCGTGCCAGCATCGGTTTTCCAGTGTCCGCGGAGCGCGTTTTCATCGGGGTCAAAGACACAGTCGAGGCTGCCGCTTTCGGGCAGAGTCATCTCGGTGTTGAAATTCCCCATGAACTTCTCAAGTCTGGCCGACAGCTTGTTGTCGTCGTCCCATTCCCCGACCAGGCGGGCATGCATCTGTCCGGTGGATGGCTCGAAAAGGCGCAACTGACCCTCAATGCGAGTTCCATCCCGCGTGATTTCGACAATTGCGGTGCTCGCTCCTGCGCCCGAGACTGAGCCCGCCCAGGTGGTAGTTACAGACATCTCGAAAAGCCCCGTGGCGGGCTATGGTAGCACGTTTTAGGGCTTTTCGCAGCACGGAAGAAGAGGATGATCTGGCCTGGCGGTTGTATCGTCCAAGGCTGAGAAAGCCCGGTGGACAGCCGGTTCGCCAGGGTTGCCTCGGTTGCGGGCAAGAAAACCCCTCCGCCCCTCGCGGAGGGGTTCCCTGTGCCTGAAATGCTCCCGCTCAAACTGCGACTTCGGCTTTCCGCTGCTCGATGGGAACCACATCTCGCGCCGCGGAGCCGGTATAGATCTGCCGAGGACGCGTAATCTTCTGCTCCGGATCCTCCAGCATTTCCTGCCACTGGGCGAGCCATCCCACGGTACGAGGAATGGCAAACAGCACGGTGAACATCTCCGGCTTGAAGCCCATGGCCTGATACATGATGCCCGAGTAGAAATCGACATTGGGATAGAGTTTGCGCTTGATGAAGTACTCGTCTTCCAACGCGATGCGCTCCAGTTCCAGAGCGATCTCCAGCTTGGGATTTCTGCCCGTGACCTGGAATACCTGGTCCGCGGCCCATTTGATGATACGGGCGCGAGGATCGTAGTTCTTGTAGATGCGATGGCCGAATCCCATCAGCTTCCCTTTCCCCGTCTTGACCCGTTCAATGTAGGCTGGGATGCGATCCTTGGTGCCGATGTCGTCGAGCATTTTCAGCACCTCCTCATTGGCGCCCCCATGCAGCGGGCCGGAGAGTGCTGCCGCGGCGGCGGCGACGGAAACAAAAGGATCGGCTTGCGAGCTGCCCACCGCCCGCATCACGTTGGCGCTACAGTTCTGCTCGTGATCGGCGTGCAGGATGAACAGAATGTCCAGCGCCCGGGCGATGACCGGATTGGGCTGGTATTTGGGCTCCGCCATCTTCCACAGCATGCTCATGAAGTTCTCGGCATAGCTGAGGTCATTGTCGGGATAGACATACGGGAAGCCGACGCTATGACGGTAAATGTTAGCGGCGATGGTCGGCACCTTGCCGATCAGGCGATAGATTTGCAGCCTGCGGTTTTCCGGGTCATGCACATTCCGACTTTCGGGGTACACGGTCGAAAGCGCCGAAACCGTGCTGATGAACATGCCCATGGGATGTGCGTTATACCGGAACCCCTCAAGAAACTTCTTGGAGGTTTCGTGGATCATGGTGTGGTAGGTGATGTTGGTGACAAAGCTTTTCAATTGCTCGGCAGTGGGCAGTTCGCCAAACAGGACGAGGTAAGCCACTTCGAGGAAGCTGCACTTCTCCGCCAGTTGTTCGATGGGATAGCCGCGATACCACAGGATCCCCTTGTCGCCATCGATGAATGTGATTGCGCTCTGGCATGACGCCGTGTTCAAGAACGCGGGATCATAGCCCATGACCCCGAAATCCTCGGGGCCGGTTTTGATCTTCTTCAAATCCGCCGTACGAATAGTCCCTTTGAAAAGTGGGACATCGTAACTAGCGTTGGTACGCTTGTCCAGGATACTCAGGACTTCGTTTGCCATGGACGTCTCCTTCCTTTGATATGATTTCGTTTACGACCCGACCGATCGGCGCACCCGGCGTTTTCAGGACCCCACGTATAAACCTATTTTGAGCCCATTCGCGGGGCAAGTCCACTGCCAAGCGTTACCCGCCAAGAGGCAGGCTGTGACCGGAAAAAGCCCGGTCCGCAGCAGCCAGCCCATATGCTGGCAGAGACTGAACATCGGTTCTGTGTCGGGGATCACATGCCCCTGTGAGCGTTTACCGGGAATCCCGCCGGGCTTCAGGGGTGCCCGGAAGTTCCCAGGCGCATATCCATTGCTCCGGAGCCAGGTGTGGACGGGCGTTTCGGACAGATATCCCGGTGTCCGGCAAGGGCGGCGGCAGCCGGTCAACCGCGCCGCTGAGGGGGAGCGGAAGCTGCGTTGGATGATCGAAAAGTAAGGGGAAACGGGCGGGATGGGTTCCCATCCCGCCGGGGTTAGAGCTTGCGATGGCCGCGTCCGGCCTGGATGCGCAGCAGCGCTGCCAACCCGCCAGGCGTGAATCGGGGGCGGAAGCCCGCCGCAACCTGGCCGTAGCGCTTGGACGCTTAAACTGCGACCGGCGACTCGGCTACCACCGGGAATCCGGCTTTCTCCCAGGCGACGAACCCTCCACTCACATTGACCACATTTTGAAATCCGGCACGTTGCAGCAGGCTGCAAGCAATCAGGCTGCGATAGCCACCTTTGCAATGAACCGCAATCTCGGCATCGCGGTCCAGTTCGGGTAGGCCCGCGTTGAAATCGTCCAGAGCCCGCCATACCGCGCCTTCGATATGACCGGCATCCCACTCAGGCTTGCGGCGTACATCAAGCACGTGGGACGGTTGGCCCTGCAAGCGCCGGCTGAGCATGTGCACGTTCACAACTGGCAATTTCGCCAAGGCGAAACTCGCTCCGGTCCATGTCTCGACGCCGCCTTGCAGGTATCCGCGGAGGTCATCGATTCCCACGCGAGCCATCCGGGTCCGCGCTTCCGCCAATTGCTCCTGTGATTCCGCGATCAGGACGGGCCGGGAAGATAATCCCAGCACGATCCCCGCCCACGAAGCGAACTCTCCCACGAGCGGGATGCTGATCGAGCCGGGGACGTGCCCGGAGGCAAATTGGTCGCCCGAACGGACGTCCACGACCAAGACTCCCTGATCCAGTAAAGACTTCAGCTCGCTTGCCGAAATCGGCGCCAGCTCGGGCAATTCGGACAGGGCTGGCGCACCTTCGCGATTGATTTGCGCATCCTGAGGAAAGTACTCGGGACGCGGCGGCAGGTGGGTGGTCAACTGCTGGATGAACTCTTCCTTGCTCTTGATCTGCAACGCGTAATTGGTGAGTCGCTCGGTGCGAATGGTCGTGGAACGCGCCGAGCCCAGATTTTTTCCGCACAGCGAACCAGCACCGTGCCCCGGATAGACGACGACTTCGTCGGCCAGGGTGAGCAGTTTGCCATGCAGGCTGTCATATAACAATCCTGCCAAAACCTGCGGGCTGTGCGACTTTGGCAAATCGGGCCGGCCCACATCCCCAACGAACAACGTGTCGCCGGTCAGAACTGCCACCGGTTCGGGCGATTTCTCCTCATCCGTTACCAGAAGAGAAATGCTCTCGATGGTATGCCCGGGCGTTTCCAGCACCTTCATCTTGACCCTCCCCACTCGCAGTTCGAAGCCGTCGCGCACCTCGACATGCGGCACCGTGGCCCGGCTGCTGGGGCCGATGTAGATTTTGGCGCCGGTACGCGCGGCTAATTCCTTGTGTCCAGAGACGAAGTCGGCGTGCAGGTGGGTTTCAAAGATGTGGCGGATCTGGACTCCATGCTCTTCCGCGGCCTTCAGGTAAATGTCGACGTCACGCTGGGGATCGACAACAACAGCCTCGCCATCGGAGGCCAGCATATAGGAAGCGTGGGCCAAACAGCCCAGGTAAAACTGTTCGAAGTACATGGTTGTCATCCTCTGAACGGAACCTGAAATTGGAGGCTTGGAACACCGGGTCCCGAATATACAAGTATACAAATAGACATAGCAATCATTATGCCAATCCTCGGGCCCGAACCAAGCCGCAGCGCCGGATGCGATTGTAGCCGATTCCGGCGGCGGGAAGATCCCAAAGGCTGCAAAACTCTTTCATTTTTTGTGAACCGGGGTACTGCACGCGGCCTGCCCCCGGGCATAAGTTTGCTGGTCGCAGGCTTTGAGACCTTGGGGTGTCCGAATCTCGAGATGGAAACGAATCTCTAGTAATACAATGTGGTTGATGGTATATTGTAGGGCAGATCGGAAAATCTGACCGGCCGGTCCGATCCCGCCGAAGACGACGGCGAGGCGAAAACAACAGAGCGGGAGAACGACTCATGGTCCAGTTCATCGGGAAAACCTGGTTTCTGTGGTGGGCACTTGCGGTGGTGGTCATCCTTCGCTGGTTCAGCGTGGTCTCGGCGGACTTCGAATCGGAAATCCTCGACTCGTCTTTCCACGACCAGCCGGAGTCGGATGTGGTCTGCGGTGGCCTGACTTCTCGTGCCTGACGGACCGCAATGGGGAAGGCGTCGGGTCTGCCGGAAAAACCGCGTGACTTCCGAAACCCGCCTGAACTACAATCCTGAGGCGATACCTGGCCCTTTTCCGGTTGACTCCAGAACCCGATTCTGGCAATCAAGGGCTTTCACAGGAGGCAACCAGTGCCGAAGTATGTGATTGAACGTGAACTGCCCGGAGCGGGGAAACTCACCGCAGCGCAACTCAAAGCAATTTCTCAAACTTCGTGCGGGGTTCTTCAGAGCCTGGGACCTCAGATCCAGTGGGTTCACAGTTATGTCACGGACGACAAGATCTACTGCGTCTATATCGCGCCCAATGCCGAGATCATCCGCGAGCATGCCCGGCGGGGTCAATTTCCTGCGAATCAGGTCGCTGAAATCAAATCGGTGATCGATCCCACGACGGCAGAGGGCTGAGGCTCACTAAGAGCGCCGGCTGGTTTCAAGTTCGAAAGAAACATCCGGGCAGGACCTTCTGGCCGATGCCTCCTTACTGGCTGGCACAACCGACGCTACTCGAAAGGAGTCGAGATTGAAGATCTCGCAAAAAGGACTCTACGCGCTTCAGGCCATGATGACGCTGGCGCAACGATACCAGCAGGGCGCCATCAAAATTCGGGACATCGCTTACGACCAGAACCTGCCCGAGAAGTTTCTGGAGTTGATTCTGCTCGAACTCAAGAATGCCCGCATGGTGGAAAGTGTGCGCGGAGCCAAGGGCGGGTACAAGCTCCGGCGTGCGCCGGCGGAGATCCAGCTCAGTGAAATTATTCGTCTGGTGGACGGCCCGCTGGCGCCTTTTGGGGATGCTGATCAACTGCGAGGCCTGATTGCCCGGGACGCAGAGCATCGCGCGCTCTATCGAGTATTCCTCGATTTGCGCGACGCGGCAGCCCGCATCCTGGAGAACACCACCCTGGCAGACATTGCGGAAGGTCCAGGACCGGGCAAACGAATGCGGGCGAAGAAAAAGCAGTCTGATGCTCCTCCGGTGGGATCGAAAGGTCAGGTAGCGCGGTGAGCTAAGTCCCGCGAATGCGGCACAAGGCAAGTCGGACCTCCTCGATCGCCCGGCCGATCGGCAGCCACCTCCTTTTCCCTGATGCAAGACGCAGGTCACCTCCCAAGGTGACACCCGTCATACCCAAACCGCGCAATCGAGAATAGGGTGAGGTCTGAGAATTGAATTCCTGTTTTCGGGGGGCATATGGCAGTACTATCCGAACCAAGTTCCGCGCGCGACGCCAGAAATGCAAACGGCACGTTCCGGTTGGACGGTCATTCCTTGACCATTGAGGACGTCGCCGCGATCGCGCGCAACCGCCAGAAAGTCGCGTTTCATCCGGATGCGATCAGCCGCATCAACAAATGCCGGAATTTACTCGAGCGCAAGATCCAATCCCGCGAGATCATGTATGGGGTAAATACCGGCATTGGCGAACTCTCCGAGGTGGTCCTTACCCCCGAGCAGGTTGCGCAATATCAGAAGTATCTTCTTTATTCCCACGCCGCCGGCTGCGGAGAACCCTGCAGCGAAGAGAATGTGCGGGCCGCGATGCTCTCGCGCCTTAACACCCATTGTTGGGGCCATTCGGGAATCAGGTTGGAAGTCGTGCAAACCCAAATGGAGATGCTGAACCGGGGGGTAACTCCGGTGGTGTGTCAGAAAGGCTCGGTGGGCGCCTGCGGGGATCTTTCTCCCATGGCACAGATGGCCATCACGCTCATGGGTGACGGCGAGGTGTTCTATCAGGGCAAACGATTACCGGCGCGCGAAGGTATGGCGGAGGCGGGCATTCCGACCATCGTTTTCCGCGAACGGGATGGGCTGGCGGCCATTAATGGTTCCAACTTCATTTCCGGGATGGGTTGCCTGGAACTCTATGACGCCGAGTGCTGGCTCAGGACGCAGGAAGTCGCCCTGGCGATGACCCTGGAAGCTCTGAACGCCAACATGAAGGCCTACGATGCCCGGATTCATGTGGTCCGCGGCTATCCGGGCGCGCAGGAATGTGCCGAGAACCTCCGCAATCTGACCGAGGGATCGGAATTGCTCGAACGCCCCGGCAAGAAGGTGCAGGATGCGTATTCCATGCGTTCTAGCCCGCAGGTGATCGGGGCAGCTCGCGAGGCCTTCAAGTGGATCCGGTACATGCTGGAGATCGAACTCAACCACGCCGCCGACAACCCCACGTTCTTTCCCGACGAGGACCTCGTGCTGAACGGCGCGAACTTCCAGGGCACCCCCATGGCGTTTGCGCTGGAGATGCTGGGCATGTCGGTGACCACGGTCGCTGCGCTGTCTGAGCGCAGACTGAACCGGCTGCTGAATCCCCACCTCTCGGCGGGTTTGCCCGCGTTCCTGACCAAAGGCGCCGGGATGTTCTCCGGGCTGATGCTCACCCAATACACGGCGGGCGCGCTGGTTTGCGAGAATCGCGTGTTGAGCCATCCTGCCGCGACCGGGTCGATTCCAGCCGCCGCCGATCAGGAAGACTTTGTGTCGATGGGAATGACCACCGCCATCAAGACCCGGCAAATTATCGAGAATGCCTGGTACGTAGTGGCCATCGAACTCATGGCAGCGGCGCAAGCCTTCGACTTCCGCGCTCCTGCGAAGCCTTCCCCCGCTACCCAGGCCGCGTATCAGGCGATCCGCAAGCACGTTAAAACGCTGGAGGAAGACCGTCCTTTGCATGAAGACATCAATACTCTCGCGAAAGCCGCGAAGGATGGCGAGATTCTCGAGGCCGCGAGGAGCGTGGTTGGTCAGCTGAAATAGGAAGCGGCGGCGACGCCAGGGGTTGAAGTGTGATCGCCAGGATTCGGCGCTGCACACCGCGCTGCCGGATGGGGTCGCTACTGTCAGGCCGTAACAGGGTTTTTGAGCGTAATGGCTGAAGGGCGAACAAACGGCGCAAGCTTGTGTAAAGGCCTGCTTTCAGCAACTACGCATGCTAGCTGGCGAGATTCTTCCTAACTCTGAGGGCTCGTCGTAGTTTCTCGCCGCCGATCAAGAGCCATCCAGACCCTATGACGAGATGAAAAAACAGATCAGAGTTGTCTCGGTGACGCTGTAACGTAGAGATCACGTACGCCGATCCAAGCGCGGCAGAGCCCACGGCCAAGACAAAAAGGGTTCGTGGATTCTCTAGCTTCGCAACCGGACCGCGCAAGTACCGCTTATAGATGGGAAAAATGAGAGGAAGTGGCAGGGCGATGAAGATAACGTAGAGCAGCCATTCGTCAGCCGTCGCATTCGCCCGTACGACGTAGAGGAGCACGCCCCAGATTATGAGAGAGGGAATCGAGACTGTGGCGACAGCTTCCCAGAATGCACGCTCCTGCGTCATAGGCAAATTATGCTCTTTTTATCGCTATCAGGTAACGCATTTGAAAACGATTTGTCAGTTGATGAAACATCTCCTTTACGCTCATTGTCGCGTCTTTTGGCGAACAAAAGGCGCAAAGTTGTGCAATGGCCTGGTTGCGCCAGTTGACCTTGGAGGTCTCCACAACTATTGCCGCGAGATTGCGTGCATCATGCCGACCATCATGGCAATCATCCCAGCCGAGATGATAGCGCACTCTGTCCCCGCTAGCAGCAATCTGTCAGCACATTTTAAGAAATGCGCTCCGATTCTGATAGCGTAGAAAAGGCCATAGAGCAAGGCTGCGATACGATCACTTGTCCGACGGAAGCTTCCTATCAGCCACCAACTCGACAAAGCAAAAGAAGCATACAAAGCCATATGCCAGTAGGACAACTGATCCACGACCTCTCGCCTCGAAGAGATCGAAGCGCACCGACGAACCGCAAGCGCACAAACAAAGCCGTAATATACCGTGAGGCCAATTCGGCCCTGAAGACCGCCGTTCCTCGACTGTGATTTCATTTCAAGGCTCTTGGCGGATTTTACATCTTGGGGGGGCCTCTCGGCGAACCGATGACATTTAGGAGCAAGAAGAAATGGGTGTCAGCGGTTGTTGACGTAACATCTCGATTTCACTCAAAACCCCCGTGTCGGATACCGGTCTGTGTCCGATACGGGAGCCTTGCCAACCCTGTCCGCAGGGTCGAGGTCGAACTATTGCAGTTGAAGAGGGCGAGATGCTCGTTCGCTTCTGACATCACCACGACAGTATCTTTGCCGAATACCAATCGGCCACAACTTTCTGGACGATGTGCTGCCACTGGGGAGGCGTTTCCGGGTCACGGATAGTGGCCGGCAGCGTTGCAGGTGGCGTAGCTTGCACGTCGCTGGGCTTGGGTGCCTTAGTGGCGACCCGGGACACCTCGCAAACGTACACGGGAGGGCCTACCAGCAGGGCAATCCGCTGTTGTGGCTTTACCTGCCGAATCTGGGCCGACAGCAAACAGGACTGGCCGAAGTCTCCCGCAGCCAGCAATACCAGATCGTAGGATTGCGTCCTCCAGAGCGATTCCGCGTGGGCAATACTTTTCGCCGCGTGGACTTCGATCTCTCGGCTCCTCAGCATGGTGGCCCGCAGCTTTTGCGTTCTTGAGTTTTCATCGACCAGCAGAACTTTGCGACGGTCGTCGTAGAGGTGCATAAATCTCCCCCTAAACTTCCCGGCCATATAGCGGCCAGCGGTTGGCTAAAGACCGGGAGCCTGAATCGATTCACGCCCCCGGCGTTTCCGCGTGACACAAAAACGTGCCTGCGATTCGCCATGAGAGTAGCGGACCTTCATTGCGCGGATGTTTCGCCGTTGTTAAGTTCTGATGAATTTCCTGAGGGTTCAGATCTGCACTTTTACAGGTGAGCGAAAGCCTTCGAGCAAAGATCGAAATCGCTAGAGCTTGGTGAGGAAGTCGATGATCTCGGGAGAGGTCCAGTCGGTGGCGCCGATGAATTTCCGTCGCACCAAGCCGCTGCGGTCGATGATGTAAGTTTCGGGGAACTTGAACGTGCCATATAGATTGTTGCTCTTCTGATCGGCATCGCGGACGGTGAGAAAATCGACTTTGTGGTCGGTTAGAAACTTGTGATAAGCGTCGCCATCGACGTCCATACTGACTCCCAGCACCACCACTCCCTTGTCCTTCATTTTTTGCGACATCTGAATCAGGGAGGGCATCTCCTCGACACAGGGCGGGCACCAGGTGGCCCAGAAATTCAGCACCACGACCTTGCCCTGCAAATCGCTGAGGGTAACTTTGCGGTCGGAGTCCTGCACGGTGAAATTGGGAGCGGCAGTGCCGATGCGCGGAGGGCGCGAGCCACCATAGCAGCCAGCCAGCAGCATCAGCAGTAGGAGAAGGACCGGGGTGCGTCGCACACAGCTATAATACAAAAATCCGCCTATGATCGCGCCCGATCCTGAGTCGCCGCGGCCAGCCGTGTCGGTCATCGTGCCGGCGCGGAATGAAGAAGCCTGTTTGGGCGCATGCCTGGAATCGCTGGCAGGCCAGCGCGGCGTGAGTTTCGAGATTATTGTGGTCGATGACGGCTCGACCGATCGTACCCCCGCAATCGCTGCATCGTTTCCCGGCGTTTGCGTGATCGAGCCTGGCCCGCTGCCGCCGGGTTGGAGCGGTAAGAGTAACGCGGTCGTGGCCGGGGCCAGGACTGCGCTGGGCGAATGGTTGCTGTTTACCGATGCGGACACCGTGCATCTTCCGGGATCTCTTGCTTGCAGTCTGGCCGAAGCGAAACGGGAAGGCGCGGCGCTGCTGTCGTATTCTCCGGCGCAGGAAGTGCGCGGATTTTGGGAGAAGGCGGTCATGCCCGTGATTTTTGCGGAACTGGCGTCGACTTTCCGGCCGTCCGAGGTGAGCGATCCGGCATCTCCGGCGGCGGCCGCCAACGGGCAGTACATCCTGGTCAAGCGCGATGCCTACGATGCGGTCGGCGGACACGCCGCGGTTGCCACGACGCTACTGGAAGATGTTGCCCTGGCGAAACTGGTGAAGGCTTCGGGCCGCAGGATTTTCTTTCGCTTTGGCGGGGATGCGGTGCGGGCCCGCATGTACCGCAGTTTTGCCCAGTTGCGCGAAGGCTGGACCAAAAACCTGGCGCTGCTGTTTCACTCGCCCGTGCTGCTGGCGGCCTGGCGTTCGGTGGAATTTCTTGCGATCGTCTCGGCGGCGGTTTTGGCGGTTGCATCACGATGGAGCGGACATACGGAGCAGTCCATCATTGCCGCGCTGGCCGCGATCGGATCGTATGGTGTTTTTCTCGGGAGAATTCGCAAAGCGCATTTTTCATGGGACGCAAACTTGCTGGCGCTGGCCGGCCTGCCGGTGTTTTCCTGTTTGTTGCTGCGCTCGTGGGTGTTTCACAAACGAGGGAAGGTGCGTTGGAAGGGCAGGGAATATGTTCCCACGGCTCCGAGCGTGGTGAGCAGCCACATCCCGTAACATAAGATTTCAGGTCCAAGGACAAGCATGGTTTATCTCACGCGCAAGGCTGAATTCTCCGCTTCGCACTATTATCACAATCCGGAATTCACGCCGGAGGAGAATCGCCGCATTTTTGGCAAGTGCAACAACCCGAACGGCCACGGGCACAACTACACGCTGGAAGTGACCGTGAAGGGCGAGGTTGATCCGCGTTCCGGGTTTGTGGTCGATCTCAAGCAGTTGAAGGAAATCCTGAACCACGAGGTTCTGGATGCGATGGATCACCGGTTCCTCAACAAAGAAGTGCCGGAATTTCTGACCCGAATCCCGACTACTGAAAATCTGGCGATCGCAATCTGGCAGCGGCTGGCACCGAAGTTGACCAATGCGCAGCTGCACCGGGTACGCGTGTACGAAACTCCGGACCTGTTCGTGGATTTCTACGGGGAAGCATGAAAGCGCATTTAACCCGGCGGTATATGATCTCGGCTTCGCACCGACTGCACAGCGAGGAGATGTCGGAAAAAGAGAATTCCGCAATATACGGCAAGTGCAACAACCCCCATGGCCATGGACATAACTACATGCTAGAAGTCACCGTCAGCGGCCCGGTAGACGATCGCACGGGAATGGTGTGCGACCTGACGGACCTGGATGGCTTCGTGGAGCGCGAAATCGTGGATCGCTTTGACCACCAGAACCTGAACCTGCTGCCAGAGTTTGCCGGAACCGTGCCCACCACCGAGAATCTCTGTATCGCAGCCTATAAGATATTGCGGCGCGGATTCACCTGCGCTCATCTTGACAAAGTGCGGATCGAAGAAACCATGATGAACTCCTTTGAATACGCGGGAGCAGGAGAAGAATTCGCAATTGTGTAATTTGGTAATTGAGTAATTGAAAACGAACGGAACCGGGCGGCAGGAAAATTACTCCATTACACAAACTCAATCTTATGAAAACGTCTATTGAAATCCCGACATTGGCCAGCGCTAGTTTCGAGGATTTGGTTCGCGAAATGATCGTTCGTCTGGGCGAGGACCCCACTCGCGAAGGCCTGACACGCACACCAGACCGCGTCCATCGCACCTACGAGCACCTGGTGAAGGGTTACAAGGAAGATGCCGAAGCGATGCTGAAGAAAGCCCTGTTCACCGTCACCTATGACGAGATGGTGATCGTGAAAGACGTCGAAATGTTCAGCCTGTGCGAGCACCACATACTGCCGTTTTTCGGCAAAGTTCACGTCGCCTACATCCCGAACGGCAAGGTAATCGGGCTGAGCAAAATCCCGCGGCTGATTGAGATATTCTCCCGCCGCTTGCAGATTCAGGAGCGGCTGACCACGCAGATCGCGGAAACGATCCAGAAAGCGATTCAGCCGCAGGGAGTCGGCGTGGTCATCGAGGCGCGCCACTTGTGCATGATGATGCGTGGCGTGGAAAAACAACACTCGGCCGCAGTCACTTCCTCCATGCTGGGTTGCTTCCGCGAGGAGCAGGAGACGCGTACAGAATTCCTGGCGCTGATTCACAACCGGGCCAATGGAGCGTAAAGGATTACGTGGGGACAGCCGCCCCCGGCTGTCCGGTCGAGCGGAACTTGGCACGGTTGCTGCCCGGACCGAAAGCTCGAAGTTCAGCATGCGTGGCAAAGTCGCTCTCATTACGGGCGCAAGTCGGGGGATTGGCCTGTCTGTCGCGCACGCTCTGGCTGCCGAACAATGCAACCTGATTATCACCGGCCGCAATCCATCCACTTTGCGGCAAGCAGCTACACAACTGACCAAGCATGGATCTGGCATCCTGCCGATCGCTTGCGATGTTCGCGATCCACATGCAGTTAAAGCTCTGTTCGCCGCCGTAAAGGGACGTTTTCATCGGCTGGATATCCTGATCAACAATGCGGGCACCGGGCACTCGAATGTGCCGGTGACCAAACTTCCGGTCAAAGCCTGGAACGATGTCATCGGCACCAACCTGACCGGCACTTTTCTGGTTACCCGCGCTGCTTTGCCGCTAATGAAACGGGGCAGTACGATCGTGAATAATCTCTCCATTGCCGCAAGGCGTGTATTTCCGGGATCGTCGGCCTACAACGCCTCGAAGCACGGAGCCCTGGGTTTCACCGACACTCTGCGCGAGGAACTGCGGGGACAGGGGATTCGCGTGATTGCGCTATTGCCCGGCGCGACCGACACGGCGATCTGGAAGACGTTGTGGCCCGAAGCGCCGCGAAAGAAAATGATGTCGCCGAAGACGGTGGCGCGCGCCGTGGTGAACGCACTGATGCTGCCACTGGAAAGTACGGTTGAAGAATTGACGATTCTGTCGAGCGCGGGCACTCTCTAAACTACCAAACCAGGCGCGACTGACAAGTGGCGCAAACCAGAGATGAGCCTTAGAGCAAGCACCGGGTTCACATGGACTATCGAGCTTAGGCACAGTTCGGGCGTACCATGATGGTGTGATGCGACTAAGCGTCCAGTTCGTCGTGTTGGCGGGTATGGCCGCTATTGGGGTGGGGCAACAGGATAGTA
The DNA here is from genome assembly GCA_963715675.1 of uncultured Acidobacteriota bacterium. Classification (GTDB taxonomy): domain Bacteria; phylum Acidobacteriota; class Terriglobia; order Terriglobales; family Acidobacteriaceae; genus DASVWZ01. The sequence goes on along the minus strand of OY970265.1, from coordinate 2,248,027 downwards.
ATCGGGACATCGTAGCAAAGCTTTTGCCAGATGGTAACCCCCGTCGCCTCATGAGCCTCAATCCCGCGGAGAAGATCGACGCCGTGAAGCGCCTCCGATCAGCCCAGGAACGAGCGACTGGAAAGCGGTCGCAGGAAGTGGCGTTCCTACTCGCGGTTTTCGACTCCGATTACGAGAAGAACCGCGACTACCTCGTGCACGTTTTAAGCGGTTGCACCAGCCCCTCCATCAAGTTTGGTTGCAACGAAGATGTTGGTGCCTTCCTGATCGCCCTGTATGAGCGCGGACATGGAGACGTATTGGAACCACTGATGCTGTTGGGCAAAGACAGCTATTCAGCGTCCCTTGCAGAGATGCTCGGGAGCTTCTACTCCGATGTCCTGAGCAACAATCCGATTGACTTCCTCGAAACGATTCGGCGATTCAAGCCCGAAACACAAAGGCGGTTGTGCGAGTTGTCTGCGGCAGGGGATGGCAGCGGAATGGCGGCGAAAGATTTGCAGCGAGTTCGGAGACAACTTAAGGCGACAGGCGGCGAACTCGCACTAACGTGCCTGCGAGCGGTTGAAGCAGCAAATAAGCCCGAATCACAGAGTCCCTGAATTATAGCTGCCGCGAGAATCGCCATTGCACCCGTAACACCGATGGTAGCCGTCACGACGTGAGTGCTCTGTGTGCATAACAAACAGTGTTGCCTCGTATTGTGCTTCCCGAATCATTGAATTTTTCCGCGTCGCTATCCAAACCCTTGCCGCTGCTGTCTAGCAGAAACAGGACGGCCACTTACAAACAAAGAGCGACAAGCGGCCGTGGGTTTAGTCCCATCCCAAGGAGGGAAATTCCATGCGTTTCAACCGGACGTTTCGTATTGTATGGACAGCAAGTTTGGCGTTGAGCGCCGGCGTTCTAACCGCGTGCAACACCACGAGCGCAAACAGCCCATCGGTCACAGCCTCGGCCGATAGCGGCAAGATTCCCATCACAACCAAGTCAGAGGAAGCGAAGAAAGAATTTTTGCAAGGCCAGGATCTGGCCGACCGGTTACAGGCCCAGGAGTCCTTGCAGCACTTTGACAAAGCCATTGCGCTTGATCCCGGCTTCGCTTCAGCGGAAATGGCGCGGGCCAACTCTTCGCCCACCGCGAAAGAGTTCTTCGATCATTTGAAAAATGCGGTCAGCCTTGAAGATAAAGCGTCGGCGGGCGAAAAGTTGTTGATCCAGGCGAATGAAGCTGGAGCGAATGGCGATGCCGCGAAGCAGAAGGAGTATCTCGACGAACTGGTAGCGGCGTATCCGAACGACGAGCGAGCACACTTCGCGCTGGGCAACTACGCGTTTGGGCAGCAGGATCTGGGGGAAGCAATTGAGCAATACACCAAGACGGCGGAGCTGGCCCCGAATTTTTCTCCGGTCTACAACATTCTCGGGTACACGTACCGCCAGCAGGGAAACTATCCAAGCGCCGAGCAGGCGTTCCGAAAGTACATCGAGCTGATTCCAAACGATCCGAATCCATACGACTCCTACGCCGAGTTGCTGCTGAAGGAAGGGAAGTTTGATGAATCCATCGCGCAATACCGCAAGGCGCTGTCGGTCGATCCGCATTTTACGCCGTCACACTTTGGAATTTCCGCCGACCTGATGTACTCAGGCAAGCCGCAGGCGGCCAACGCTGAACTGCAGGACATGGCGAAGCAGGCTCGCAATGACGGCGAACTGCGCACTGCATACTTCGGGATGGCAGTGGTCGCGGCGGACAGCGCAAGATTCGAGCAGGCGCTTCAGGCCATGGACAAAGAGTTTGCCGTGGCCCAGAAGACAAGCGACGTGGCATCGATGGCCGCCGATCTGCAAGCCAAGGGCAACATTCTCGCTGAGATCCCGAAGTATGATGATGCCAAGCAGCAGTTCGATCGATCGCTGGAACTGATTCAGGGGTCGAACCTGTCGCAGGAGATCAAGGACAACGCCAGTCGGCTGCATCACTACAATATGGCGGCACTTGCCATTGCCAGGAACGACCTCGCGGCAGCGAAGACTCATGCGGACGAGTTCCGGCAAAGCGCAGAACTTACCAAGAACCCGGTGCAGATAAGGTTCGAGCACGAACTGGTGGGCCGGATCGCGCTGGCGGAGAAAGACTACGACAAGGCCATCGTGGAACTACAGCAGGCAAACCAGCAAGACCCGCGCAATCTTTATCGCATCGCGCAGGCATATCAGGGCAAGGGGAACTCGACCGAAGCCCATGACTGGCTGACGCAGGCGGCGGCGTTCAATTCATTGCCACAATTGCCCTATGCCTTCATCCGCATCAAGGCGCAGAAGATGGCGGCCAGCGCGAAGGGGTGAGTTGAATTTGAAGTGGGGCTCCGTCCCTGTCTGCAATCGGTCGAGAGACAGGGGCGGGTCCTGTTCGTCGAAGCTCGCCAACTAGAACGCATCAATCCCGGTCACGCTCGACCCGATAATCAGGGTGTGGATGTCGTGGGTGCCCTCATAGGTTTTTACCGATTCCAAGTTCATCATGTGACGCATGAGCGGATATTCGTCGGCGATGCCGTTGGCGCCCAGAATGTCACGCGCCATGCGGGCGCATTCCAGGGCCATCCAGACGTTGTTGCGCTTGGCCATCGAGATGTGCTGATGCTGGACTTTGTTCTGATCCTTGAGCCGCCCCACCTGCAGAACCAGCAACTGGGCCTTGGTGATCTCGTTAATCATCCAGGTGAGCTTTTCCTGTATAAGTTGGTGAGAAGCAATGGGTTTATCGTGAAACTGTTTGCGCAGTTGCGCATACTGCAGCGCACAATCGTAGCAGGCCATCGCAGCGCCGAGCGCTCCCCAGGCGATGCCATATCGCGCCTGGTTTAGACACATCAGCGGAGATTTCAAGCCGCCGGTCTTGGGTAGAAGATTCGATTCCGGGATGCGCACATCCTGCATGGAGAGCCCCGAAGTCACGGACGCGCGCAGCGACCACTTGCCATGAATGTCCTGGGCGCGGAAGCCGGGACGGTCGGTCTCGACCAGAAAGCCGCGGATGGTATTGTTTTCGTCTTCCAGCTTGGCCCAGATAATCGCCACATCCGCGATTGACCCGGAAGTGATCCACATCTTCTCGCCATTCAAGACGTATTCCTCGCCGGACTTGCGGGCGCGGGTGCGCATGCCGCCGGGGTTGGAGCCGAAATCCGGCTCGGTGAGCCCAAAGCAACCCAGCTTCTCGCCCGACTGCAAACCGGGCAGCCATTGCTGCTTCTGCTCATCGGTGCCGAAGGCGTAGATGGGATACATCACCAGCGCCGACTGCACGCTGACAAACGAGCGCACGCCGGAGTCGCCCCGCTCCAGTTCCTGCATGACCAGGCCGTACTCCACGTTGGACATGCCGGCACAGCCGTAGCCTTTGAGGCTGGATCCAAAGAACCCAAGGTCGCCCATGGGCTTGACCAACTCGCGCGGGAAGCGGCCCGCGCGGTTGCACTCCTCAATGATGGGAACCAGGTTGTCTTCGATGAACTGGCGGGCAGTGTCACGGACCAGACGCTCGTCGTCGCTGAGCAGGCTGTCGAATTCAATGAAATCAACTCCCCGAAACTCAAGCGCCATGGGACTCTCTTTCTGTTGCGCAGCCGAACACCACGGCGAGCGCAGTGGGAGACTCCTCAACCTAGCAAAGCCCGCAGAGTGCGTCAAACCCGTGCCGGGATCTCAAGCCAAACCACAACCTCCGCCGGTTCTTGAACTCCTCCGCAAGGCCCACTGTTACAATTTCCAAGCATGGTCCTCGCGCGATTCGCCAGCGCCGCCAGGAGTCTCGCCAATTCTGCGCCCCTCATTTTTGCGGTCGCATTGGTCGTCCGGCTGAGCGTCGTGTTTCACCTTCTTCCGAAGCACGCCTGGATCGAGTTCTATCCATACAACGAACCCTCCCGCATTGCCTGGGCGCTGGTCTCGGGCCTCGGCTACAGTTCGCCATGGCCCCACACTCCGATTGCTCCCACCGCGCAACAGCCTCCCATGTTCCCGTTGTTTCTTGCCGGCATTTTCAAAATGGCGGGCGCTTACAGCCTGACGTCGCTGTGGATTGCTGTGAGTCTGAATGCGTTGTTCGCGGCGGTGACTGCAGTCGTGATCCTCCGGCTCGGCAAACGTGATTTTTCGGATGCGGTCGGCGTTCTGGCATCGTGGATTTGGGCGGTCTGGCTTTATGAAGCTGTTGTCTCGGTCCGCCTGTGGGAAAGCGGGCTTACCACCCTCCTGCTCACACTCACGCTCTGGTGGTTGCCGCGTCTGGCTGAGTCGGGCCAGAGGTGGCATTGGTGCGTGTTCGGTTTGCTGGGAGGGCTGGCCGCGCAGACGAACACCACTATGCTGGCCATGTTTCCGTGTTTTTATGCTTGGCTTTGGGCACGCAAAGTCCCCAGGAAAATGTTGGCTGCTTCCTTCTCCTTGTTTCTGCTTTCGCTGGTTCCGTGGACCGCCCGTAACTATGTCGTCTTCGACCGGATCCTTCCCCTGCGGGATAACTTCGGCCTTGAGCTGTGGATCGGTAATCATGATGGCGGCGATAACGCTCATCAATATCCCAGCGCTTTTCCCGTGATCGACCCTGCCGAGTACAACCAGATGGGCGAGCTTCAATTCATGGAGACCAAGCGCGACGCAGCACTGCAATTCATTCGCGCCCATCCGGGTCAATTCGTTCGCCTTTCCGGGCACCGCTTCGTCCACTTCTGGATGGATCCCGAAGGTTCCTGGTGGTTGGCGGTCAGCGTATTGGCTGGGGTGGGACTAGGCTTTGCCTTGCGCCGCCAGTTTGTGGCGTCCTTCCCCTATGGTTTCGTAGTGGTGTTGTTTCCGATGGTCTATTACATCACTCACACCTTCCCAACCTACCGCCATCCGATTGAACCGGTGCTGATTCTGCTGGCGGTTTATGCCTTATGGAACTGCGTCGGGATGAGCCGTCGAATGATTCGAAGTGCGTAGCACAGCTTCACTTGTGGAGTTGGGCAGAAGCGTTGCCGGACCCGGTCGAGCCATGCCACAGGGCGCTTCCCTCAGAGACTGCGATCGCAATCGCCGCTACGGCCAGCCCGGCCAGAACATCGACGATGTAATGCCATTCCAGCAGCACAATGGCCACCAACAGCGCCGTATTGTAAACAGCCAGAAAGATAACCACTCTTTTCCATGGTCGCAGAAACCACATCACGACCAGGGGTTGGACGATGTGCATGCAGGGAAAAGCTATGTAGTAGTCGAAAGCGATGCGGTGTAACGGTTCATGGTTCCATCGAGCCTGCGCGCCCGCGATCGATCCCTTCTGGGCGGCGTAGGTCGTCAATAGGGCCGGGAATTGAGAGAAGTGGTTCAGACACAAGTAGTACGGGCCTTGGCTCGGCCACACATAGAACAACCCCAGCGCGAGATAATAAGCAGTCAGCACCGCACCCACAAACTGCAGTCCTCGTCTTCTTCCGCAGGCGATGGCTGTAAGAATCATTCCCGCCCCGACTTGGGGAAACAGCCCAAAATAAATGAATTCCAGGAATCGAAAGAACGATAGAGGTAATACCCGCAGCGACCAATGGCAGATGCGGGAGACGGTCAAGCCGACGAGCAGCCATTGATCCATGGAATTGAACATGGCATCGGCAGCCGCAAAGAAGCGACACGAAGCAATGATGTCATTGTAGGCAGAGACCAGCAGGAGACCGCAGAACAGATAGAGCGCGGGAATCAGAACATCCGCTGTAGCTCGCCAAGGGCGGTGGGTTCTGGCGCGCTGACGGAATTCGAGGATGGCAACCGTATCCACGGTCAGTATCAGGCCATGAACCCCACCGAGCGTCCACCACAGACCCAGGAAAAATAAACCCAGGATCACAATGCGCAGTTTCTCTTGCCATATCCGTTGAAATGCTGGCATCCAGACTGTGCTCGGGAATCCAATCAGGCACAAGATCACGGTTGCGAAGATGGCTCGTTCCGCCAGTAACACCCAGTACTGGAAAGCCAGGCTCAACCAGTCGAACTGCATGGGCAAATGGGAGCGCTTCAAAAGAGGCAGTGCGGCCAGGGCCAGGAGGGCGCTGACCCAGTAGTGAAAAGTTTTCGGCCATAGGCTTCCCTTTGACAACTCATCCCCTCAGTCAGAAGCGAGTCATGAGACAGATCTGGCGCAGGTCATCGCATTATAAGGATGCCCGTCGTCTGCGGTTACGCATTGGGGCAAATGGCCCTGTGATCGCGCCCATTCTAGCTCGGAGGTGTGCACCTCTCAAGCTTCGCTCGGCCTGGGCAGCCCCCAGCGGGTTCGATTCGAGACGCGCAGGATTTCCCGAGCAACCGCGCAGGACCAGAACAAGAGCACGATGGACAAAAGACACGCATATCTCCATCGAAACAACAGGACCATGTGCAATGGCGTCAGAAATAGCAGAAACACCGGTGCCAGCAGCAGCCATTGGGTACTCCGAGGGGTCGAATGCGTCTGAAGGTAGTCCAGGATCAGGAAAACCGGAATCAGCGCCAGACTCAAGTCATAGTCGTACCCGTGATAGCTCACCAGCAGTGCTGCAATTAACGCGAGCGAGAACTGCAGCGGAAATAATTGTGGATCGTTGCTGGATCTCCAAAGCCTCGCAGTCCCCCCCAGCAGTGCCAGAGATAGTGCGACGACAGCGAAGCCGCGAACATGAGACATTCCAGGCGGCAATAACACATACACGAGCCCACGAAGATTGGGCATATGTTCCGGGGTATTAACCCCGGTTCCCACCTGGTTCGCCAGGCGCAGCGCGAACGCGGGATACGCCAGCGCTTCCTTCCAGCCGACCACCGCAGCGGAGAGCAGACCCATTAGGATTGCCGCACCCGCGGCTCCGCCGAGCAGTCGCCATCGCTTCTGCAGAGCGAGGACAAACAGAAAAGGCAGCACCAGGTGGAAGCGAAACAAACCCAGTCCAAGCCAGCCGCCGGCGGCAAAGTCCGCGCGCCGTTTCATCGCGGCCCAGGCCAGCGCATAGAGCAACAGTAGCGGCAGGATATCCTGTCCTTGCATGAGCGCCAGGAATGCCGGGAAAAAGGCCGGTCCGGCCAGCCACCACAGAACCGCCGGCTGGGCCCCAAGATCCGGCAAATGCTGGCGTAACACGAGGACAGACAGCGTCAGCACAATGAGATTGAGGAGCGCCCAAAGCAGGTACCCTTCAAAGTAAGGCAGCTTGGCGAATGGAATAAAGATCGCCGCCTCCGCCGGAGGGTGGATGTAGCGCAGTGGCCCGGTACTGATCTGGACCTGAGGCGCGAACTCCTGCTGCGCTCGGTGCTGCGCGTCGTTGTCATACAACCGCGCGCCTTCACCCTGGGAAAGCAGCCTCCCGGCCGTGTAGAAGGCAGTGAAATCCTGATGTCCCGCGCGCAGTCCTTCGCGGGTATTCCACCAGAGCACCGCGTGGATCGTTACCAGTTCGACCAGAAACACGATCCATAGCCAGCGGCGTCGCGTCGTTGAAGTGGTTGCGATTGCGATCAGCCTCCCGGTGCACGGCAAACCAGGGCAGCATCATGGTCCGAGACGCTCATGTTCCTGCCAAGGCAATGCGTAAAAATTATCCCGCCATTACACTACAGAACAAATGCTTGGAGAGGAAGGGCAACCGGTTTGGCGTCGGAGGATTCCCGGCATTCTGTCGATCCTCGCCCTCGCATATGTTGTGCATTTCTTCAGTGCAAGCTTTCCCGCCAGGCAGCAAGGCGCGGATTTCCCCGACTTCTATGCGGCAGCCAGGATCGTCCTCCAGGGAGACGGCCACCAGCTTTACGATCGCCAGACCCAGGAGTTGTTCCAAGAACAATGTTGCGGCCGGATGGGGACGTACTTCTATCACCCGGCCTACGAAACCCTGATTTACCTGCCCGGCGCGCTATTTTCCCTGAAAGCGGCCTACACCCTCTGGTGCGGAATGAATGCCGGACTCCTGGCCCTGTTCTCCGTGCTGCTGAGCCGGAGCGTATTGAAACGGTGGAGATGGCCGCTCCTGGCCCTGCTGCCGCTTCTTTTTCCTTCCGTGATGCTCAACTTCTTCCAGGGGCAGGATTCGCTGCTTTTGCTGGTGCTGGCAACGAGTTCTATCCTTGCCCTCAGGCGCAACAGCGACCTTAGCGCAGGCTGCCTGTTGGCTTGCGGGCTGTTCAAGTTCCATTTGCTGCTAACCCTGGTCCTTATGCTTTTTTGCCTGAGAAGAACGCGAGCGCTGTCGGCGTTCGCCGGTGGTGCGTTGGGTTTGCTGGCCGCCTGTGTCGGCATCTGCGGTCCGCACTTCGTGACTTCCTACCGGGGCTTCCTGAATGAGATCAGCGGACTCCCCCTCAACGGCATCCACCCGGATCAAATGGCCAATCTTCGGGGATTGGTGGCCCTTTGCGGGATCGGTGGATCCGCTGGATTCATAGTTATAATCGTCCTCTCGATCACAACCGTTCTGGTACCCGCCTGGCTGTGCTTCGGCTCCGGCCGGACCTCCGGCAACCATCTTGATTTAATCGTTGCTGCGTTCTGGTTGGCTGCGCCACTCGTAAGTTACCACCTTAGCCCGCATGACTTGTCGTTCCTGTTGTTCCCCTTGGCCTTGATCGTGCAGCATCTCCTGGTGACTCCTGCCATGCCCGCCCCATTGCGAAACTGTATGATCGCCAGTGCGGCATTCCTATTCCTGCCTCCCCTGCATATCATCTTAAGTGCGTGCCACCTTTACAGTCTTACCAGTATCCCTTTAATCATCTTGTTCGTTTGCGCGTGCCTGGAATTGCGGCGGGCGACAAGGATCTTGCCCCAGTATGACTGACCGCCCGGCGATCCAATTCCGCGAGCCTGGACCGGCAAAAGCCCTCCGTCTGCCGCGCAGTCTGAGGATCGCGCTGATCGGAATGCTGCTGGTGGTTCCTTGTTTCTGGCAGTCCCGCATTCAGGCGGGGGACCTTGCCAGCCACGCCTATAACGCCTGGCTGGCCTCGCGGATTTCCGAAGGCCTGTTGCCTGGACTGTGGATCACCCGTCAGTGGAACAACGTGCTGTTCGATCTGCTGTTGACGTTTCTCTACTCCCACATTGGAATGGCTGCGGCGCAGCGCGTGGCGGTTGCGGTTGCGGTGCTGATCTTTGCTTCCGGAGCGATTCGCTTCATCTCTCGGGGCAGAAATCAGAATCCATGGCTCGTGATCCCCTGTGTGGCGATCTTCGCCTACGGCTTCACTTTCCATCTTGGCTTCTTCAACTTCCAGATCGCGATGGGAATCTGTCTGTGGTATCTGGCGATCTTCCTGTCGACCGATTGGCTTTGCCGGGTTCTTTTTGCGCCCTTACTGCTTTTGGCCTGGATCGCCCATCCCCTTCCGGTCGCCTGGGCCTTGGGTTTAATCGTCTATGCCTGCATCGCCGAGCGTCTTCCGTCCGGGCGGCGAGGCAGGTTGTTGGTGGAGGGACTAATCGCCCTAGGGGCTGGACATTTTGTTCTGGCCCATCACTACCAGACTTTCTGGTCAATTGGACAGCTTGTCTTTGTGACGGGCGCGAGCCAGTCGCTGCTGTTGGATGACAAATATGTGCTACCTTTCGCGCTCCTGCTCACCCTTTGGATGTTGCTTTTGCGCCGTTTCGTGAAGAGACGGAGCTGGGCAGACTTGCTTTCGGACATCTACGTTCACCTTTGGGTGCTTACGGCGGCAGCAGTAGTAGTGATCCCCGCCGCGGTCGCATTTCCTCAATATGCCAGGCCCTTCAGCTACATCACTACCCGCTTGTCTCTGGCAGCCGGAATCCTGTTATGCGCTCTGCTGTCGCAGGTACTCCTTAGAAATGTTGAGAAAGTCGCTCTTGTCGGGACCGCGATCATTTTCTTTGCTTTTGTCTTCCACGACGCGCGGAGGTTAAACCGGATGGAAGATCAAGTGGACGCGGCGGTAAGAGCCTTCCCGTCCGGGTCCCGGGTGATCGGATTATTTCTAACCACTTCCACTCGCGCCAACCCTCTTTGGCATTTCGTTGACCGCCCGTGCATTGGACACTGCTTCAGCTACGGAAACTATGAGCCAGGATCCCGGCAATTCCGAATCCGTGCAGCCGATGGAAACGAGTTTGTGATGAGCGACTACGCCGACGTTTACCAGGTCGAAACCGGTACGTACCGCGTTCAGGCTCGCGATCTGCCGCTTTTTCTCGTATATTCATGCGGACCGGTGCACGACCGGGTCTGCTGGCGCGAGTTGCATGCGGGCGATGACATTGGGATGGTGAACCGGGAACCTTGAAGTGATGAAAAATCTGCCCCAGTCCGTCCGGTTTTCCATGTGGTTCGCCATCGCAGTGCTTGGCGCGTTGGCCGTGGGCACGATCGCCCTGCACCGTGGCGAACAGATCAGCGCGATGTGGCTGGTGGTGGCGGCGGTGTGCTCCTACGCGCTGGGCTACCGGTTCTACAGTAGGTTTGTTGCGGCGAAGGTGCTGGCGCTCGACGGGTTGCGGGCTACTCCGGCCGAGCGACTGGAGAACGGCCGCGACTTTGTCCCCACCAACAAGTGGGTGGTGTTCGGCCACCACTTCGCGGCCATCGCCGGCCCCGGGCCTCTGGTAGGGCCGGTGCTGGCTGCGCAGTTCGGGTATTTGCCGGGAACGCTTTGGATTCTGGTCGGCGCGGTGTTTGGCGGTTGTGTGCAGGATTTCGTCATTCTTCTTTTCTCGGTACGCCGCGACGGCAAGTCGGTGACGGCAATGGCGCGACAGGAAATTGGGAAAGTCGGCGGTTTTGTCGCTTACCTTGCGGTGATCAGCATCCTGGTGGTGCTGTCCGGCGCGACTGCCTTGATTGTGGTGAACGCCCTGAAGTCGAGTCCCTGGGGCACCTTCACCATTGCGATGACCATCCCGATTGCGCTACTGATGGGCGTCTACTTACGGCGCCTGCGCCCCGGCAAAGTCATCGAGACATCGTTGCTCGGATTCGTGCTGGTGGTCGCTGCGGTGATCGGTGGGCAATGGGTCGCACAAAGCCCGTCGCTGGCGCGCATGTTTACCTACAGTGCGCCCGCACTGGCAATTCTGATTATCTTCTACGCATTTGCGGCTTCGGCTCTTCCGGTTTGGCTGCTGCTGGCCCCCCGGGATTACCTCAGCACCTTCGTGAAGCTGGGAACCATCGGGGTGTTGGCTGCGGGGATCATTGTTTTCCGCCCCGCCCTGCACATGCCACCGCTCACCCGGTTCACCGATGGCACCGGCCCGGTGTTTGCGGGAAAGCTCTTTCCTTTTGCCTTTATCACGATTGCCTGTGGAGCCATCAGCGGGTTCCATTCCCTGATCTCCAGCGGCACCTCGCCCAAGCTGATTCGCCGCGAAAGCGAAACCCGCATGGTCGGTTACGGCGCCATGATGTGCGAGTCGCTGGTGGGTATTATGGCGATGATTGCTGCCTGTGTTCTGCAGCCGGGAGTGTACTTTGCCATTAACAGCCCCGCGGGTGTGATCGGGCAAGCTCCGGAAGCAGCGGCGGCTACGATCAGCCAATGGGGATTTCCGGTCACGGCGGCGCAGATGCATTCTCTGGCGCAGGCCGTGGGCGAGCAGACGCTGTTCAATCGCACCGGCGGAGCGCCGGCTTTTGCCGTGGGGATGGCCAACATCTTTTCCAACAGTCTCGGCGGCCAGGCCGTAATGGCGGTGTGGTATCACTTCGCCATCATGTTTGAGGCGCTGTTCATTCTGACGGTGCTCGATGCCGGCACTCGCGTCGGCCGCTTCATGGTACAGGAAGCGCTGGGGCACATCTGGAAGCCGCTGGGCCGAACCAGTTGGTATCCCAGCATTCTGGCGACGAGCGCGCTGATCGTGGGGGCCTGGGGATACTTCCTTTGGATGGGCGTAAAGGATCCACTTGGAGGAATCAATTCGTTATGGCCGTTGTTCGGCATCTGCAATCAATTGCTGGCGACGGTTGCCCTGTCCGTGGCTACGACCATCATCATCAGGATGGGCCGCGAGCGCTACGCCGCCGTGACCCTGATGCCCCTGGTATGGCTGGTCGCCGTCACCTTCACTGCGGCGTGGCACAAGATTTTCGATGCGAATGTCCGCATCGGATTTCTGGCGCATGCGCGCCTCCTGGCAACTTCTTCTGCGCCGGGCCCTGAGACCGCGCGCCTCATCTTTAACGACCGCCTGGATGCCGCGGTTGCGGGAGTGCTGGTGTGCCTGGTGACCATGATTCTGATCGAGTCGGCGATGGTTTGGGCGAGCGTGCTGTTGGGACGCAAGCCGGCGGTGGTCACGGAAGCGCCGTTTGTGACATCGCGCTTCGCGCTGGAGGAACAGGGATGAGAGAAGGCCGGCAATCCTGGTTTCTCCGCGGTGTTGCGCTGCTTCGATCTGCGCTGCGAGAGATTTTCGACGAAGCCGCCTATGAAAGGTTTCTGGTTCAACGGCAAGCCGCGCCTTCCCGCGAGAGTTATGCCAAGTTTGTGCGCGATCGTGAGGCTGCGGGGACGCCCCGCGCAAGATGCTGCTGAGTGGGTCCGGACGTGGGGACGCAAACACTAGGTGTCGGCCACCGGAAGCGGTACACTTTTCTCGATGCGCGTTCTCGGGATCGATTGCGGCACGGAGTGCACAGGCTACGGCGTGGTTGAACTGGGCCACGACGGCACACTCCTTTGTGTGAGCTATGGGGCAATCAAGCTTTCCCCGCGCGAATCCATGGCCGGGCGTCTTGCGACTGTTTTCAGTAGGCTCGGCGCGGTCATCGCGGACCACCAACCGGACAACGTAGCCATTGAAGACGTGTTCTACGCGGCCAATGCCAAGTCGGCGATCAAGCTGGGTCAGGTGCGCGGAGTCGCCATGCTGGCGGCATCCTCTGCCGGATTGAAAGTGGCGGAGTATTCACCTCTGTCCATAAAGTCGGCGGTGGTGGGCTACGGAAGGGCGGAGAAACAACAGGTGCAGCAAATGGTCATGCGGCTTCTAAACCTGGCTGAGGCGCCCGAACCCAATGACGCCGCCGATGCCTTGGCCATCGCCATTTGCCACCTGCATACCTCCGCAACTCAGGAACGGCAACAGGCGGCAGCGAAGTAGTAGAAGTTCAGCAGAGGAACTGCCCAAACTGGCATAATCGGTTGAGATCATGAGCGTCTCCCGTAGCGCTGGTGTGTACCGACTCACTGTCTGGGCGATCTGTTTTTTTCTGGCTTTGCAGTGGCTGCCTCTGATTCAGGCACAGCAGGTCCCTCCCACAGTCACATTCACCTGCGACTTTCCAGGCTCGGAGCCGGCGCACTACGAGGTTACGGTTTCGTCCGATGGGCACGGCTCCTACAGTTCGCGTTCCGAACCTCGGTCGTCGCCTGATTCCGAAGACGCTTCCGATTCGCACTCCGCCGGAGAATCTGAAGTCTATCGCGCGGATTTTGCTGTTTCGCAATCCACTGCCGGCCGGATCTTCGACTTGGCCAAGCGCGCCCGCTATTTTGAGGAAGAACTGGACTCCGGGAAGAAAAACTTGGCTTCGACCGGCGCCAAGACACTGAGTTACAAAGCTCCCGGCACCAGCACGCACGCATCCTATAATTACTCTCCGATCCCATCCATCCAGGATCTCACCGCGATTTTTCAGAGTCTGTCGGGGACGCTGGAGTTTGTCCGCCGCCTCGAATACGACCTGCGTTATCAGAAACTTGCACTGGACCAGGAACTGAAGCGCATGGAGGAGATGGCGGGCGCGGGCAGCCTGTCGGAACTTTCGGCGGCTGCGCCCATTCTGCGGAAGATCGCGGATGACCCCACAATCATGAATGTCTCCCGCACTCGCGCCCAGCGGCTGCTGGCGCACACTGGCAGCGGCGGGAAGTAACTACCCGGGGTTGGTTTACCCCGCGCTCACGGAGCTGGTCTTCGCTTCAGGTTCCCTGGCTTTCAGATACGGCCGCAATTTCTCCAGCGCGGTCTCCACGCTGATGCCGTACTTTTTTCGCAGTGCCTCGGGATTGCCGTGCTCAATGAACTGATCAGGCCAGCCGATGCGCACTACCGGGGTTGCCAATCCGACCTCGTTCAGCCCTTCCAGCACAGCGCTGCCAAAGCCGCCCTTCAGCACATGGTCTTCCAAGGTCAAAATCACATCCACGCTCCGCGCATAAAACTCCAACATCTCCGCGTCGAGTGGCTTGGTGAATCGCGCATTGATCAGCGAAGTCGAAATGCCTTCGCCTTCCAGTCTGCGGGTGATGACTTGACCCATCGGCACCAGCGCCCCCAAGGCAAAGATGGCAACGCGGCAATTTTCACTGTGCCGCAAAACCTCGGCTTTGCCGATCGGAATGGCTCGCGGCACATCTTTCACCGGAGTTCCCGGTCCGACTCCACGCGGATAACGCACCGCAATCGGCCCGTCGTGCAACATGGCGGTGAACAGCATGTCGGCGAGTTCATCTTCATCCTTGGGAATCATGTGCACGATGTTGGGAATTCCGCGCAAGTAGCTGATGTCGAACAGCCCGTGATGGGTGGGGCCGTCGTCGCCGGAGAGTCCGCCGCGGTCCATGCAGAACACCACCGGCAGTTCCTGCAGACAGACATCGTGGACGATCTGGTCAAATGCGCGCTGCAGAAACGTCGAGTAAATGGCGCAGAACGGCTTCAATCCCTTGGTTGCCATGCCCGCGGCAAACAGCACTGCGTGCTCTTCCGCAATGCCAACGTCGAAATACTTCTGCGGATGCCGGGCACGGAAACGATCCAGGCCGGTGCCGTTGGGCATGGCCGCAGTAATGGCAACGACCTTGTCATTGCTGTCGGCCAGTTTCACCAGCGTGTCGGCGAAGACTTCCGAATAGGTGCGCTGTGCCAGAGACTTGGTTTCACCGGTTTCGGGGTCATACGGCCCCAGACCATGGAACTTCTTCTGCTTTTCGAGCGCCGGAGGAAATCCCTTGCCCTTTTGCGTCAGGACGTGCAGCAGGACCGGACGGTCCTGGGTTTTGAGGAATTCAAACGTATTGATCAGCGTCGAAATATTGTGGCCGTCAATCGGGCCGTAGTAACGCAAGCCGAGCTCTTCGAATGGCACACTCGGCCACAACATGCTCTTGGCCGCCCCTTCGGCCTTGCGGGCCATCTGCCGGGCGATCTTGCCGCCGACTTTTTCCACGAACTCGGCCGCTCGGTCGTGCAGGAAATCGTACCTCGGGTGAGTCACGATCTTGTTCAGGTAACTGGCGATGGCCCCTACATTCTTGTCGATCGACCATTCATTGTCGTTGAGCACCACAATCAGCCGCCGGGTCTGCTGCGCGATGTTGTTCAATGCCTCGTAGGTCGTGCCGCAGGTGAAAGCGGCGTCGCCGGCCAGCGCCACCACGTGCTCCTTGCCGCCCATCTTGTCGCGTGCCACCGCCATGCCGAGCGCCGCCGAGAGCGCAGTACCTGCGTGGCCGGCTCCATAGCAATCGTGCGGACTTTCAGTGCGCAGCATGAACCCATTGAGCCCGCCGGGGGTGCGGATGGTGTGGAATTGCCCCCTGCGCCCAGTCAAGAGTTTGTGCACGTACGCCTGGTGGCTGACGTCGAACAGGAAATGGTCCTCTGGCGTGTTGAAAACGTAGTGCATGGCGATGGTGAGCTCGACCACGCCAAGGTTAGGTCCGAGATGGCCTCCGTTCTTCGAAAGCACGGCAATCAGCTCTTCGCGGATTTCCGCCGCCAGTTGCTCGAGTTCAGGAACGGACAAACGCTTTACGTCCCAAGGGGAATCAATGTGATCCAGTAAATGATCCATAGAGATTGGCGAAGAAAGTCTCTCATTAAGATGCGTGGGGAAAGGTTTTGGCTTAATCAAATGTTAACATCGTACCGTTCTGGCGTGGAACACCGGTGAAGGACACGCGGTTGCCGGGCTATCGCACCACCACGCCTGCATAGCCTACAACCTGTTCGCGGTCGCCGGAAACGTCGCCCGAAGTCGCGTACCTGATCAGTTCCGCCGACTTCGCCCCCAGTTTCTTGGCCGCGGTCAGCATCACCACCGCCGGGCCAAAGCCGCACATGCTGATGTCTTCTTTCATCACGACATCGAATAATCCGCGTGGGTCTAGCGCCAGGATGCGCTCGATGGCCTTGTGATCTTTTATCCGCGTGATGCGATCGCTCTCGTAGTGATTCATATCGCTTGACGCCACGATCAGAACCGGGCCGTCTTGCGACTGCACTGCTGCCGCGACCGCTTCGCCTAATCCGTGGAGAACATCGAACTGGCCCGTTCCCAGAGCGATCGGGACAAAAGTCAGGCGGGCATTCCTGGCCTGCAGGAAGGGCAGTTCCACTTCGATGGCATGCTCGTTACGGTGAGCTGCGGCGTCTTCGCTGAGCCGGGGAAATCGTTCTTTGAGGGTCTGCGCCAGTGTCGTGTCGATTGCGATCGCGCCCAGCGGCGTCTCCCAGGTGCCGTTGCTCATAATGGAAAGCGGCGCGCCCATGCCGGTGTGGTTCGGGCAGAGCACAAGACAACGGTCAGGAACTTCCAGGGAAGCGAAAACGGCTCCAGCCACGGCTCCCGAATAAATGTACCCCGCATGAGGCGCAATGCACCCGATTGCCGGGAGCGGCTTAGCGCCAGGGGTGAGGTAGGACTGGACATCACTGGCGAGTGCTTCCCGGTCTCGCGGATAAAACCGTCCGGCCACAACGGGATGGCGGACCGTGCTCATGGGTTTACGGGACTATGTTACGCCGATGGGGAGAGTTGCGCTGTGATGGAGGTATTTAAACTGGGCTCAAGCTCCATAACGGCCTTACGGCTTTTTCCGCGCGGGCGCCTTCGCCTTCTTGCGATCGGCGGCTTCCTTCGCGCGGAACTTCGCGATGCCTGCGATCAGCTTCACAGGGACCGGCTCGGAGAGCGGGAAACGGATCGTGCCCTTATTGATCTTGTACGATGCGAGTTCCTTGAACGCTGCAACCAGGCGCTCCCCTGCGGGGTAGAGCGAGTAGTGCTGTTTCCACCCAGCGAAATAGAGCACGACTCCGCCATGCAGTTTGTATGCGGGAATGTTATACGAGATCACCTCTTCAGCTTTTGGCAGCGCCTTACGGATGGTGCTGCGCACGAGCTTGAGTATGCCTTGAATTGAGTCCGGCTGTGACGCAATGTAATCGTCTACGGATTTGAAGTTGGTTTTGGCCACGGTGATTCCAGTTTTCATCCTTGCCTATTCGCCAACGTCCGGAACACCACCGCGCTCTTTTCCAGACTCAGTTCTTCTGCCCGCACCGTTGGCTTGATACCCGCTTTGGCCAGCGCTTTCCTCAGCAACTCTGGCTCGTAATCGGACTTCAAATTGTTCCACAGTGTTTTTCGTTTTTGACCGAACGACTGCTTCAGAAACGCGATGAAGTCTTTCTCCGGCACCTGCAGGGTCCCGATGCGGGGAGAGATCGTCAAACGCACCACGGCGGAGTGAACTTTGGGTGGTGGCGAAAACGCGCCGGGCGGTAAGGTGAACAGCTTGTCAACCTTGCTATAGAGTTGCGCAGTTGCCGAAAGCAGGCCGTATTCGCTGGTTCCGGGCTTCGCAGCCAAGCGGTCAGCCACTTCGCGCTGCACCATCACCAGAATCGTCTCGAAATATTTGCGATACTCGAACAGGCGCAGCAGGATGTCCGAGGTAAGGAAGTAAGGGATGTTGCCCACCACACGAACCCGCTCCGGCTGGTGGTTCAATCCGGGACGGGTGCTGCCGGGCTTGGGCCCGAACAGGGTATCGAAGTCGACGGCCAGAATGTCGCCCTCGATGATTTCCACATTCGGGGCCAAGGCGAAGTTCATTCTGAGCTGGGCGGCGAGCACGCGGTCGAGCTCAATGGCGATGAGGCGGCGGGTGCGGCGCGCCAGCAGGGAAGTAAGGGCCCCGCGCCCCGGGCCGATCTCGAACACCGTAGCTTGCGAGGTATCCCCCAGCGCCTCCACGATGCGCGCCGCAGCCGAATGGTCGGTGAGAAAGTGCTGCCCAAGTTTCGGTTTTCTGCGACTGGGACGCGCGGCCGACACCTTCGTCACATTGACCCTCTTTCTTCCGGATGAGTACACTTGCCTTTTGACCCCAAGTTTGTCGCTACGGCAGGGTTGGCAAAGTGACATTATCATAGCGGGAGCGCGGCGGGTTTTGGTAGGAAGGAGCGGTTTTCATGCGCATTACGTTTGCTGCGTCGGAGTGCGTCCCGTTTTCAAAAACCGGAGGGCTCGCCGATGTGGTGGGCGCCCTGCCGCGCGCCTTGGCAGCAGCGGGACACGAGGTCAGCGTGTTCCTGCCCTTGTATCGCCAGACCAAGCGCAACGAATTGCAGACCGTCCTGGGCAGCATTACCATTCCTTTCGACGACCAGTATCGCTTCTGCTCGTTGGCAACGGGACGGAACGGTTCCGGGGTCCGCTACTACTTCATCGACTATCGGCCATTTTTTGATCGTGAGGGGTTATATGGGGGGGCGAGCGGCGACTATCCCGACAATGCCGAGCGCTTCGCGCTGTTCTCGCGCGGGGTGTTGGAAGCCTCGAAAATTCTGGGTACGCCGCAGGTGTTTCACTGCCACGACTGGCAATCGGCGCTGATTCCGATCCTGCTTCACACCCAGTACGCGGAAGACCCTGCGTTCCGTGACGTGGCCACCGTCTTCACCATTCACAATATGGGATATCAGGGCCAGTTCTCCCCCGATACCCTCCCTTTGCTGACGCTGCCCTGGGACTTGTTCACCATCTCCAAGATGGAGTTCTTCGGAAATGTGAACTTCCTGAAGGGCGCGCTGGTGTACTCCGACTTCATCACTACGGTCAGCCGCAAGTACAGCCAGGAGATCCAAACCACGGAATTTGGTTTCGGGCTGGAGGGTGTGCTGCGCGACCGCGCCGCCACGGTGACGGGAATTCTAAACGGCGTGGACTATGACGAGTGGAGCCCCGAGACCGACAAGTTCATCCTCGCCAAATACACTCCGCAGGACCTGAGCGGTAAGGCGAAGTGCAAGCAGGATTTGCTGGCTGCCTTTGGAGTCAGCAATCCCGACCTTCAATTGCCGGTGATCGGAATCGTTTCGCGGTTTGCCGCACAGAAGGGCTTTGACCTGATCTCTCAGGTCATGGACCGGTTGGCGCGTGAAGAGATGATCGTGGTTGCCCTGGGTACGGGCGACAAGCCCTACGAGGAGATGTTTGTTCGCCTGCAGAAACAGTTTCCCAGCAAGATTGCGGTTAAGGTCGCCTACGATAATGCCCTGGCGCACAAGATCGAAGCCGGCAGCGATATGTTCCTGATGCCTTCCCGCTATGAACCTTGCGGTTTGAACCAGATCTACAGTTTGAAATACGGCACGGTTCCCATCGTGCGTGCCACCGGCGGCCTGGATGACACCATTCAGCCCTGGGACCCCCGCACCGGCAAAGGCACGGGCTTCAAATTCTCCGAGTACAGCGGAGAATCCTTGCTGTTGACCGTCAAAGAAGCACTGCGGGCTTTCCGCGACCAGACCTCGTGGCAACGGCTCATGCGGAACGGCATGGCCAAGGATTTCTCCTGGAATGCCTCGGCCAAGGAATACGTGCGCATCTATGAGAGGGTCCGGCTTTCGCGATCTGCTCCAGCACTGGCCGGAGCGTAGAGGTACTGTGTAGCGCCTTCTCGCGGTCCCGGCTAGGATCGTCGCTGACACTTCCTGCGCCTTGCGGCTGGTAGAATCCAAGCATCTTCAGTATGTCCCGCACCATCTTCCACGTCGATATGGACGCGTTCTTCGTATCGGTGGAGGAGTTGTTTGACCCATCGCTCAAGGGCAAAGCAGTCGTAGTCGGCGGCCAGCGGAACGAACGCGGCGTGGTCTCGGCTGCCTCCTATGAAGCCCGCAAGTTCGGGGTGCATTCGGCTATGCCACTGCGCACTGCCGCCAAGCTCTGCCCGCAGGCCATCTTCGTAGACGGCCACTCCGGACGCTACCGTGAAGCTTCGGAAGGCGTCTATCGCGTTTTGACTTCCTTCTCGCCGCTGGTCGAGATGGCGTCCATCGACGAAGCATATCTCGACATGACCGGTACCGGGCGGCTGCACGGCCCGCCGCTCGGCGCGGCCCACGCGTTGCACCAACGCATGAAGTCGGAGACGCAGCTTAACTGCTCGATCGGAATCGGCACGTCACGCCTGGTCGCGAAAGTCGCCTCCGCCAAGGCCAAGCCGCATGGCATCCTCTGGGCAATTCCGGGCTGCGAGGCGCGATTGCTGGCGCCTCTCGATGTCCGCGACATTCCCGGGGTTGGCAAAGTCACCGAGCAGAGTCTGCATGCGCTGGGCATCCATCGTGTGGGCGATCTTTCCCGCTTTGACGAATCGTTTCTGCAGGAGCGCTTTGGGAAATGGGGGCTGGCGCTGGCGGGGAAAGCTCGCGGCGAAGATGCCGGAGGATGGTTCGACAGCGAAGTCGGCGCCGACAGCGATCCCAGGTCGATCAGCCATGAGCACACTTACAACGAAGACACTGCCGATCCCGAACGCCTGGAATCCACGCTAATGCGCCTCTCCGAGATGGTGGGACGCCGCCTGCGTGAACACGGGCTCTATGCCCGGACGATTCAGCTCAAGCTTCGCGACAAGGATTTCAAGACCAGGACTCGGGCGCATAGCCTTACCGATGCGACGCAACTCGATACGGAAATCTTCGAGCAGGTGCGCGCGCTCTTTTACAAGAATTGGCGCAAAGGAGTCAAAATCCGGTTGCTGGGCGTGCAGGCGTCTTCTTTTGAAACAGAGCCGGCCCAGGGAGATCTGATCGAAGGCGGCCGCCGGCAACGCTGGCACCAGGCCTTGGCGGCTGCCGACCGCTTGCGCGACCGGTTTGGCGAATCCAGTGTCACCCTGGCCACCGGGTTGAAGGGCGGCTTTCGCGAGCGCACCCATGAGAATCCGGTGGGGTTGCCGGGAAAAGAGAAGAAGCAAGAGTAAGAACGGCCTCTTCGGCTCGCAGGGTGATTAGCGTGGGACGCATCGGGCATGAATCGGCAATGCTTTGGTGCAATCGATGTGCTGGTGCTGATTTGGGAAAAACTGCCAGTTTGGGTGATATACCCCCTCCCCCTCGGTCTAGTGGAATCATCAGGTTACGGAGATTTGGCCCGCAAAATCTAGACGCCAAAGGAGTTAGAGGTAAAATCTTGATTCGTATGGAGTTATATGCTATAAAATGACGTTATCTATAAGGTATATACATGATGATGACGGTTTGCCGGTGTGGAAGTCAAGAGGAAAAGTGAAGGGCGCAGAATGGGCCAGGGCGTGCCCATGCGCCCGACTGATAGATGATTCCGTAGGCGGGCCTCGTTTCGAGGTGTAGAATCTCGCTCATGAGAATGCGCTCGCCCGCCATTTCGGTGCTGATCCTGTGCCTGCTGACCGACCCCAGCTTTGGTGCGGGGAAGCCGAAGACCTCCCAGAGGATTGGGGACCTGGTCATAACTTTAATCGGGGCAGAGAAGCCAGAGCGCGAGGGGACCCCTGCCGATCGCTATCCTGTAGCGGTGCGGTTCCAAGCGGAGAACGTCGGGAAGCAAGCCCTTTGCGTTGCCTTCGGCGCAACCCTGAAAGCCAGCTTCGGCCTCGAGTACCACGACTTTTCGTTTGGTCCCGACGCGCTCGATGTCCGGGAACTGCTTCCGGGTGAGAGCGCCGGGGGCGAATACGACTTTCTTGTGAAGACCGGGTCTCAGCCTCTGCAACTCGTGCTCAAGCCCACTAGAAAATCGCAGACCTGTGCTCCCGGGAAGGACAGCGCTTCAGCCATCTGGCACGGTGCCGACCAACTGACGTTTGATCTCGCCGACTTTTCGGCGGGCGCTTTGCAAAACCAGGCCACTCCGAGCGCGGCGACCCCCGATCGGTCGGGGACAAGAGTCTTCATTACCGCGACAAGGGGAGAAAACCACCAAGCGGACGCCGTTAAGCTCTTTAACGACCGTTGCCCGCTGGCACGGATTACAACCGCGAAGGGCAAGGCGGACTATCTTGTCCAGCTTACTCCGAAGAGCTTTAGACAAAACAAGAACGTGGTGCTGGTCACAAATCAAACAGGCGACCTGATTTATAGCGGAGCTGCCATCAATCTCGGCAACGCCATGAAAGACGCCTGCTCGGCGATACTGAATGACGCCAACCTGAAGTCGAAGTAGAAGGTTTGCCGGGCCCCCATTTTTTCCGCTGCAGTCCGCGAAAAGGGGGAAAGACGGCCCGGCGGTCGGCTCATCTTGACGGATATCTTATCGCTTGACTGATTTGTCGGAGCGAATCGTGCCTCTACCCACCCACCGAAGACCGCGATGGACGGGGCAGCGAAGGCCCGTCCGTTGCCAGGGGAAAGGGTGGGCCAGCCCCCGCTACCGTGACCTCAGAATCTAAGGAGTGACCCTGAACACCGTTCCATTAGTCCCGGGACCGCCGACTGTGGCGCCGTACAGGTCGCCCGCTGCGTCGCGAACTAAACCTGCGTAGGGATATCCTCCGTCCGATCCTCCAGTAGACGTGTACAGTACGCTATCCTCGCCGCTCCTATCCACTTTGAACACCACGCCGTAGTAGTACGGGCCCTGCCCGCCCTCAAACGTAGTGCCATAGAAGCTGCCTGCTTTGTCCTGCACCAAGCCTGCGTAAGGGGTCCCTCCGTCCGACCCACCGGTGAAACTGTACAGCACAGTCTGCTTTCCAGTAGTATCCAGCCTGAATACTGCTCCGTGGCCCGAGGAGCCGCCGCTGGCTGTGGTGCTGTAAAAGTTGCCTGCCTTGTCCCGGACCAGACCCGCGCCGGGTAGAGCCCCATCCGACCCTCCTGTGAAGGTATACAGCACGGTCTCCCTGCCGGTCGCATCCAGCTCGAATACGGTCCCTGCGTTGTTGCTGCCTCCCAGGTAGGTGGTGCCATAGAGACTGCCCGTTGCGTCCCGAAGCAAACCCGCGACGGGAGTTGATCCGTCCGCCCCTCCGGTGAACCTGTACAGCACGGTCTCCCGGCCGGTCCTGTCCAACCGGAACACGGTTCCGCAGGAGTCGTAGCTGGAGCATCCGGAGAGGCCGCCACGCAATGTGGTACCGTAGAGATTGCCCGCCGCATCCCGGATCAATCCTGCGATGGGATTTGCTCCGTCTCTACCACCCCGGAACCTGTGCAGCACTGTCTCCCTGCCGGTCTTATTCAGCTTGAACACTGTTCCGCAGCCGCCGTTGCAGTTTCCCCCGCCACCGGCCTCTGTGGTGCCATACAGGTTGCCCGCTTCGTCTCGGACCAGCCCTGCGATGGGATTTGCCCCGTCCGCTACTCCCTTAAATGTGTGCAGCACGGTCAACTTGCGCGCCGTATCCAGTTTGAAGGCCGTGCCGCAGCCAGAAATCTCGCAGGCGGGGTCGCCGCCCTGATTGGTGGTGCCATAGAGGTTTCCCTTCGCGTCCCGGACCAACCCTGCATAAGGATTTTCCCCGTCCGCGCCCGAAAGGGTGTAGAGTACGCTGAAGGTCTGTGCTTGCGCCCATGGTGCCCTGACAACTGCAGGCAGCAGCACGACCGCCAGCACCAGCGCGGTACCGGCCGCCGTCCGGCGCATCACGGAAATCCAGCTCCGATGTCTCACTGGGCCCGCCATGATCGCTCTCGCTGTTGGACGCCAACCATCCTATCACTTTGGCGCGGAGTGTCAATGAGACTCGCGGCCCGGTTTCGCGCCGGATCCCTCACTCGGCTGAAATACGCCGAGCTTCGGGATGACAGTTTCGGGAGTGGGCGCTGACGATCCTGTGGCTAACGGAATACGGCAGTCGTAGAACCGCTTTAGTGCGCGGTGGCTAAGAGTGATCCCACTCCCGGCTTGTATCCATAGAAATCGGCCAGGATGTGCAGATGCTCGATCAGTTGCTCGTCGTAGCGCTGCTGGAGCGGGTCGGTCACGAGGTTGTGCTGGGCGTTGGGATCGCGGCTCAGATCGAACAAGAAACTTTCCGGCGGAGAGGCATACGCGGTATACAGAAATCTGCCGTTGTCGGTCAGCAGTCCGTACACCGCGCGCTCATCGGAAGCCAGGAACAGTTCGTCACGCTGGTACGCCTTCAATTCCTCGGGTCGCGAAACGAACAGGGGATGTCCGAGAACGGGGCCATGCAGGATCGGGCGGTGTCCAAGCAGGTAGTACAGCGACGGCGTAATGTCGGTGAGCGCGGAGAGGTGGGTGTCGTCGTAGACGACCGCTTTACGCATTTTCTGCGGGAGATGAACCAGCAGCGGGACCCGCATGATTTCCGGATAAATCAGCAGGGAATGGCTGGTGCGCCCGAATTCGCCGGTGGCGTCGCCGTGGTCGGAAGTGACGATGATGATGCTGTCGTCGTAAAGATGATGGGCTTTGAGATAAGAAAAGAACTTGCCTAGACAGTCATCCACCTGGTGGAGTTCGTAGGCAATGCGATTGTTGAAGCCGGGCCGCATTTGCCAGTTCTTTTCAGTTCGGGGCGGCATGTTGTTATTGGCGAACTGATGTACGTTTTTTGGCTGCGCGTAGAAGAGGAGAGGCTGCTTCGAGCGTCCGGCGTCGAGCTGCGCCTCGGCCTGCTGAATGGTGGAGCAGGCCTCGAAGTGGTTCCAAAGCTTTTTGTCGGTGTCGAGCTTTACCAGGTCCTCGGACGGGGAAAGCAACTCGCTTAGAACCTCGTCGTAACTGACCATCATCCGGTAGCCGTCGGCTCGTGCGAGCTTCTCCAGGCTGTTAACCTTGGCAAAGGGCTGGATGTAATGGGCGTGCAACAGCATTGCGCCGGCCCAGATGGTGGGTTCCGAAAGCGAGGTTCCCGCGTACTGGGTGTACACGTTGCGCAGGGTCACGCTGTCGTGCGCGAAGGCGTCGAGGTTCGGAGTGAAATCCACGCCGGGGTTGTACGCACCCAGGTAGTCGGGCCGCAGCGAGTCAATCACGAAAATGAAAATGTTGGGTCGAGAGCCGGGCGCCGCGGCGAGTGCGTCGACCAGTTGCAGATCAGTCTTGGCTTCGGCATCGCGGATGTTGGTGTACTCGCGCAAGATGCGGCAGAAATCATCGCAGCGCTCGGTTCGCGCATTCCCCAGGATGTGGTGTGCGAGTTGGAAGGAGGCGTCCTGGGCGGCATAGTCTTCCATAGCGCGGGCGACCTCATCGTCGGTCGATCCCAGCGGTTTGGCCCAGAATATCTCCGTGACTTGCAGTCCTTTGTAGGCAGCTAAGCTCAACAGGAGGACGGCGAGCATGGCCGGGATGGAATAATTTGCGCGCCAGGGTCGTAAACGGCAGCAGCAGACGCCCAACGTGATCCAGAAGATCAGGGTGAACGTGCCTTGCAGGATGCCGTTCCAGTCGCTTCCGTCGATTAGCGTGGGCAAGGCGACCGCAAAGAGCGAGATCCCAGCGGCAACGACTGCAGGGATGGAGCGACCCGGCACTTCTCGAGTCGCATGCGTTCTTTTCTCCGCCTTGAGCGAGAGAACGATCCAGCCCGTCCATAAGGTGATCGCGGCCGCCAGTGTGGCGGCGTAGGTTTGCGCCGTCCAGCCCCGCAGGCTGAATGCGCTGTTCAGGAACCGCGCGAGGATTGTCCACAGCAGGGCGAACCCGAGCAGACTGATCACTGCCAGAGTTGCCGTGGCGGGTTGCCGCAGTCGCCGGCTGCCGACGAAAATCAAATTCAAGATGGAGAAGACGAGAAGCGCCACGACGGCATGCGAAATCAGGCTCCATGCGGTCAACTCGGCGTCCCGCCAGCCAAAGGTCACCATGTGAGCGTCGTGATAGGCGCGCAGCAGAAAGCCTGCGACATAGAGCAGCGCCGCTGTCGTAGAAATTAACGCCGCGGTTGAGTAGGGAAGCAGAAACGGTCTCAGGCGGTGGAGTTGGTTCTTGGGCCAGCGCCGGGCGACGGAAAAGTCGGCAACGACGATCAGTGGAGCAAGAGAGGCCAGGCTCCAGCAGTAAGCGCTCCAATTATCCTCGACCCGCGGCAAAACCGGGTGAGCCAGAAGAAAAACACCGTACCCCAGTAGAATCCCGGCAAGGGCGAGATCTGCCGCGCCCCTGGGCTTCGGCCACTCCGCCAGGAGAATGCCCGCGAGGCCCACCAGAAAGAGGATCCCCTGATGATGGGCGAACCACGGCATCCATTCATAGGCAGGCGACCGGATCAACTCAAAATAGGTGTAGGGAAGAAATGCCAGCAGGCAATACACCGAGGCGAGAACCAGGCAGGTTCCCCAGTAGAGCCGGGCGATGGTGGAGAGCCAGGTGCGCAAGATGAATCGTTCTCAGCTCAGCGGATTTGCCCCCTAGGGCTGACTTCAATTCTCAGTTGAATACCGGCGGACTGCAAGGTTCCTTGAGTACTATTGGTGCCCAGCTGTGCGCGCCAGATCCCTCGCTCCGCCTGAAGAGCGGCTTTGCTCGGGATGACGCATCGAGAGGGAACATACTTCCGGGGGCAGAAACACGAAGGCCGGGAATCCGGAGTTCCATCCGGTCCCGGCCTCGCTTTCTGCAACGTCGGTGAAGCTGTTCCGTCTCTAGCGCGTCCCCGGATTGAGAGGCGCATGGTTGGCGGTGTTAGTTTGATCCACGGTTTGATCCCCAGGCGTGGCGGCCGACGCCGTCTGGGTGGCCGGAGTCTCCGTGGCATTCACGCGAGTGAGACGCGGGAAAAAGGGCGTAACTTCAAACGGCATTTTGTCACGGGCGGTAACGATTGCCACGGGAGCGGACTTGCTCAGCTCCACTTTGTCGTCCCAGGCATTCAGCTTGACGCGTCCGCCCAAAGGCAGAGCAGCGATCTGATCAAGCTTCTTGATGTCGAGAGCCGGGCCGGTGCTGGTCAGCGCACTCAAACGTATGAGTGTACCTTTGTCGTCGGTGAAGCTGTTGCCCAGGTGCGCGGTCAGCAGCGCCGACATCTCGGGAGCGCGGGCGGAAAGTTGTTTCATGTACAGGGAAGCGACATCCAGTTTCTGCGCGTACGGAGAGGCCTTCAGCAGTTCCATGGCTTTGGCGTCCGCTGCCGTCTCTTCCTCGGGATTGTGGCGGAACCCGAAGTTATTGTAAGTGGATTCGTCGGAGAACAGCATGCGGTCGTTAAAGGCAAACTTGCTGCCGAGGTTGTGTCCCAGTGCGATGTGCGCCAGTTCGTGGGAAAGAACCGCGGCCAGACTGGCTTCGTCGGGCAAGGTATCGATCAAACCACGGCTGACGATGATGGTATTGCCGACGCTGAAGGTCTCCAGCGGAGACGTCAGCATGACGCGGGCGCGAACGGGGCGAGCCAGTTCAAGATTGTTGGTGACGATCAGGTTGTTGATGACGGTGGAGAGGACTTTGTCGACTTCGCCTTCGGGAGCCACGAGTCCGGCTTCCTGCAGGCGCTGCACCACGTTGTCTTCGGCTTGCTGCTGCCATTCGCGCTGCGCCTCCAGCGGCGAAGCATCGGCAGTGGTGGGGCTTTCGTCCTTTACCGCCTCCACCTTTACGTCGGTGAGTTCATCTTCTTTGCCGAATTTCTTCAAATCGTAGCCCCAGATGCGGCTCTGTGCCTTGAAGGCCATCTTATCCCTGGAACCGTAGCTGAAGTCGCCTTCCTCGCTGTAGATGTAAGCGGGCAACCAGTAGCCGGGAATCAGGTTCAGCCGCCAACTGTCCATGTGGAAGAAGTAGGCGTTCTTGGGGCGTGGCGCATAGGTGCCGTTCAAGCGGACGATGTTGTAATCCTTGTCCTCCACCCAGATGCGTCCTACGAAGCGGCCCTTGCCGGAGTTCTTCTTGGGAGTGACGTCAAAGACGATGCAGCGCACGTCCCCTAGAAACTCGCGGCGGCTGTAGCGGAAATCGTAGTGTGCACGGTCGAAGTCCTCGCGGTCGGCGAAGATCATCCAGGAAAACCCGATCGGCTTGTACTCGAACTTGAACATCTTGGTCACGCCGCCGAGCAGGTTCTTTTCAAAGCTGGTGTCCTTGGTAAGATAGTCGCGGCGATCGACCGCCTCACCGAGATCCAGACGGCCGAGGAAGTAGTGATCTTCCTTCGGCACCGCGCCCAGTTCGGTATCGGGTTTCAGGTTCTGCAGGTAAGTTTCGACCAGCGGTGTCCGGTTCTTCAGGAAACCCATCAGGGCATGTTCGCGCTGGATGGTGCGGTCGACGACCTGGTCCATGGTGGTCGGGGGAGCCTGGGAAGCCTGCGCCGGAGTGGAAGGCGCAGAAGCCGAAGTGGCCGCCTGCGACACCGCTGGTTGCGGCGGGGCCGACGGCGATTGATCCGCGGTCTGCTGCGCAGTCGCACTCAGCGAGAGCAACAGCACAAACCCGGTGAGCATTGATTTCCAAGTAACCATAACAAAGTTCCTCTCTGTTTCTTCAATACGCCAACTGGAAAACCACATGTACGATTGCCGTGGAGTCCACGGGCGAACCATTCTGCATGGCCGGCTTGAAGCGCATCTTGTTGGCGGCGGCGACGGCGGCCTCATCCAGACCATGTCCCAACCCGCGCACGGTGCGATTCACGTGTAATTGTCCGGCGGCACTGAACATGACTTCGAGCAGAACTTCTCCCTCGATCTTCAGTGCGCGCGCCTCCTCGGTGTAAACCGGATGAGGCTTATAAAGAATTTCCACCTGACTGGTGGACGCCACGGTGTCTGCCTGCATGGTCTTAGCAGAGGTGTGAGAGACTTCCTGCGAGCCGAATCCGGAAGTCTGCACGGAACCGTGAACCCCGCTGTTGTTGCCCAGGGCAATGCCGTTTCCAAATCCCGCGCTGGCTATGGTGCCCGGTATGCCCTTGGCTCCCCCGGCTCCGTTACCAACCCCCGGACCGGACGGCAGATCGAACGATCCCACCTGGGCAGCGGTCAGATGGGCACCCTCTTTGCCTTGACCCTTCAATCCGTTGGGATCACCGAATCCACCGGTCTGTACCTGCTGAATGGGAGCATTCACGGTGGCGGGTGCCGAGCTGCCAAACGATCCCGTATAAACAATTCTTGCCGGCATCGCGCTGGAGGCAGACTGCAAGACCGGTGCTGCGAACTTGGCCTCTAGTTTTGGAGGTTCCTTTTCTTCCTCTTTCTTCTTTTGCCGTGCCAGGTCCTTCGGCACGAATAACCTGGCTGCCAAGACTGGCACCACGGGCTTAAGCTTCGCGACTAGCTCGTGACGCGGGGATTTCTTCTGAGCCGGTGGCTTGGGCTGCAGGTCGGGCCGAGGGACGAGTTCCGTGACGGTGAATTTCTGCCGGAACCGGAGCTGGTCAGGGAACAGAAAGCCGACGCTGACCGACAGCAGAAGGAGGAGAACGATTGCGCCGTAAGCCGACGCAAGAGTGCGCCAATCCATGTGCCGTTCTGGCAGCAGACCCAGCTGAAAGTCGTCAGACGTAGGCATCCATTTGGCTCCAGGGGACCCGGACACGGGGATGGTGCGCGGGTGGAGTCTTTAAGCTAAGGGAGAACGGACGATGGGTAAACGTGTCCCTCGCCTCTGTACTTCGGTAACGAACCGAGTGCCGAATAGGAAATCGGGACTAGAAAGAGCAAAAGCTCAAAAATTGCAGGCTCAAGACTGCCGGCGCCGGGCAAATGCCAGGAACACCGGAATTCCAGCCAGAATCGCCAGCATACCGAAGGTGGAGTTTCTCAGGTTGTCGGTAAAGGTGTAATAAAGGAGCAGCGCCGAGGCTGCTACGAAGAGAGCAGGCACAAACGGATATCCCCAAACGCGGTAAGGGCGGACGGTCTGGGGTTCACGCCGCCGGAAGACAAACACAGTGCTGCCGGCGATCATATAGAAGAGCCATTCCGCAAAAATAGCCAGCGAAAAGAACTGCCGGAAGCTGCCGCCGATCAGCAAAAGTGCCACCGCTAGCATCGCCTGGACCACAATCGCGACCGAAGGCGTGTGAAATCGCGGGTGCACTTTGGCGAGGGCAGAAAAGAAATAGCGATCCCGGGCCATGGCGAAAGGGACACGGGCTCCGCTCATGATGGTTCCATTCAGCGTAACCAGCATGGAGACCGCCATGGCCGCGGAGACGATGCTGGCGCCCAACGGGCCACGCACCAGGCCGATCGCGTCGGACGCGGGACGTGGCGAAGCGGCGATGGCTGCGGCTGGAAGCACGAACTGAACGGCGGCGTTGACCAGCATGTAAAGCGCGCCGACAATGGCGACTCCAAGAATGAGAGCGATGGGAATATTGCGCTCGGGATGCCGGATCTCTTCCGATACCATGTTCAGATCGTTCCAGCCGTCATAAGCCCACAGCGCTGCCACCAGGGCAGCCATAAACCCGGCGATGCCTCCACGAGCGCCGGTGAAGCTCTCCGCGAAATGGGCCCACGTTCCTGCGCCGAAGCTGAAGCCGATCCAAACAATGGCCAGGATGATGCCCACTTTGAGGATGGTGAAGATCAACTGGAACTCTCCGGCTTTCTTGATCCCGAGGTAGTTCAAGAAGGAGATCAGCAGAGCCGAAGCGATTGCCACGAGTTGTCCGTAGGTGACCGGAAACGGTTGGGTCACGAACGGGTTGGAGAAAAAAGAAAGCATCGAGAACGTCCCGAGGATGCGAACCAGTCCGGTGGCAACGGTGGCAATGGAGGCGGGCTTGGCGATCAGAAACCAGGTCCAGGCGTAGAGAAATCCGGCGAGCGGTCCATAGGCGTCCCGAACATAGACGTATTCGCCGCCGGCTTGCGGCTTCATCGCGCCCAGTTCGGCGTAGGTAAGCGCACCAAACAGCGACAGCACACCTCCGACGATCCACGCCAGATAGACCAGCCGGGCGGAGCCGACCGCCTGCATCATTTCTGCGGGAACCAGGAAAATGCCACTGCCGATAATCGTGCCCACCACGACCGCGCAAGCCTGACTGACGCCAAGGTCGCGGGAGAGGCCGGGACGGGACGTGGCTGATCCTTTTGTCAGCATGGGCGAGTGGAAAGTATAAGCGAAGCCGGACGGAGGGCCCGGTTTGCAAAGTTCACGAAGGATTCACGAAGGGCGAAAGCCTCACGCCTCCGTGGATGGTGCGATTGCCTCCGCGTAGGATGGCAGGACAACGGGAGTTCTCGACAGGGCCCCGCGCCCCCCGCCGAATCCCTCCTGCATCAGCTTGAAGATGGTTCGCCGGTTTTGAAAAATCAACTTCACCCATGCCAGGCGGCCCATCATGGGGAAATAAATGCCATGGAAACAGAGGCGTGCCAGGAAGATGTTGATGCGATAGCCGAGCGGTTGGTCATCAAGCGCATCCACGGCGTCGGCCAGCGCCTCCGGGCTGTAGGAGTGAGACCAGCCGTATTTTACTTCGGCATGGGCTTCTTCAATCGACATTTTCAACGGCGTGTGCGCCATCGCGAAGGGAATGAACTCCTGCCAGTGCTTAGGGCGTGTAAGCCGGCCCGCAGCCTCCAGGCGTTTGTAAAGCGGTGTAGCAGGCAGCGGAGTCAGTAAGCCGAAGATAGGAAGCCCGGGCGGCCAGGTCCGAACCTGTTCGAGCGTTCGCTCGGCCACGCCCGGCGTGTCGTTGTCCATGCCGAAAATAAAGGACGTGATGGCATACACATTTCGCTTGGCCAGACGATCGAGCACGGCTGCGTATTCGCCGGGTTTATTGAATCCCTTATTCACATCTTTGAGATTGGCCGGGTCGATGGATTCCATGCCGATGAAAACCCACTTGCCTCCGGAAGCCGCAATCAGGTCGACCAGTTCCTCGTCGCGCAGCAGGTTAGCGCTGATCTGAGCAACCCAGTGCACCTGTGCGCCGGCGGCAATGATGTCGCGCAGTAGAGATTTGGTACGCTTCACGTTGATGGCGAAATTGTCGTCAATGAAGAAGACCGCGATCTGGCCTTTTTCCTTGCGGGCACGCGCCTTTAGCAAGAGCAGTTCATTGACCACACTCTCGTTGGTGCGGAAGCGGATGGAGTCGCCGAAGAATCCGGTGACGGTGCAGAACTCGCAGCCATAAGGGCAACCCCGGCCGGATTCGACAGGAACGATGCGAAATGTGCCCCAGCCCTCGCCAACATTCTTGAGCAGCGGATAAACGACCCTGGGAAGGAGATTGAATTGACGGAGGTCAATCGTATCCCATGGGATCGCCGGATACGCCTGGAGCGAAGGTTTGCGGTCCTTCCCAGCCTCATCCACGGGCGCATAGATATCCTTGAGTTGGCCGCGAGCGGCATCTTCGACAATGATCGGCCAGGTATCATCAGCTTCACCAAGGGCGACTGCGTCGGCGTGACGGGGGCCGCCATCGCGACCCAGAGCTTCATCAGCCAACTCGGTCACGTGAGGCCCGCCCATTACCACCGGCACTCCCGCGGCGCGGACTGCATCGGCCATACGGTAGGCTTTGGCAATCATTCTGGTCATGGCGCCGATTCCGACCAGTCCTATGTTCTCTTCACGAACAAAACGCGCGATGCCCTCTTCATCCACCGGCTGGGCATTGCCATCAATCAGCAATACTTCGTGGCCGGCGGGAGTTAATGACTGCAGAAGAAACATCCATAAGTGCGGCATGAAATTACGGGTCACACCATTGTCGGGGTTGTAGAGCAGAATTCTCATGGCTTCTTTCCATATGCAGAAGTCGCTTTTTGGCTAGGTGGGGTCACCGCGTGGGGGAGCAGTAGTGACGGCGGAACGAAAGGTTGCCCCGTAGACTTCTTATTCTGAATTGTCGTTTGGAAACCCCAGTGGGAGCAATTGTACACCGATGCGGAGCCCGGATCGAAAGAATCGCTGAGCACGATCCCCGGTTGCTAGCCCGAGACTGGAGAATCTTAGTGCTCGCGGAGAAGATCGGGCCGTGTGTTGGAGTCAACGAAAAGTCGTGAGGCGGCATATCCCGTGCAGAATGTGACGACGGTGCCGATCATGACCCACCATGTCCACGGCACTCGAGTGTACAGACAGAGGTAGAGTTCGGCTACAAACCCAAACAACATGCCGATGATGGCGCCATTTTCATTGGCTCTTCGAGTCAGCACCCCCAGCAGGAAGACTCCCAATAAAGCGCCGTAGGCTATGGAGGCAATCTGTAAGCCGACTTCGACCACGCGACCGACCTTGTGCAGTGACAACACTGCCAGCGCGAACAGAATCAGCGCCCAGAAGAATGTCATCATGCGCGAAAGCTGCAGTTGACGCTTCTCATCGATGTTCTCCTTAAGCCGCAAGCAGAAATCGACCATGGAGGTCGAAGACAGGGAATTGAGCGCGGCGCTCAGGTTCGACATGGCGGCGGCCAGGATGGCGGCGATCAGCAAGCCGGAGATTCCATGGGGCACGCGGCTGACGATAAACGTGGGATAGATGCGATCGGCGCGTCCGAACGCGACGGAGGGCAAGTGGTAGTAGGCGAACAGCATGACGCCGACGATCAGAAAAAGCGCGAATTGGATCAGGATGGCGACGCCGCTTGACAGCAGTGCGGCTACGGATTGCCGCTGGCTGCGCGCCGCCAGCAGCCTCTGCACGATGAGTTGGTCGGTGCCGTGGCTGGCGGTGGTCAGGAAGGCGCCACCGATCAGCCCGGACCAAAATGTGTACGGCAGCCAGAAATTCGGAGAGAAATCGAACACGTGAAGCTTGCCAGAGACTGCGGCGACGCTGTGGATCGTTGTCCATCCGCCCGGCACCAGGTGAGCAATCGTAAACAGGCCGACTACCGTACCAGTGGTGTAGATGATTGTCTGGACGACGTCGGTCCAGATCACGGCGGCCAATCCGCCCTCGAAGGTGTAGATCATGGTGAGCGCGGTGATGATCGCGATGGATGCAACCTCACCAGTACCAAGCGCAATCGACACGACGATGGAAACCGCGTAGACTCGAACGCCTTCAGCGGCGGCGCGCGTCAACAGAAAAAGTCCGGCAGTCAATGAGCGGAGGCGTTGGCCAAAACGGCGCTCGATGAGTTGATAGGCGGTGAAGAGATCGCCACGGAAATAGTGGGGCAGAAGAACAAAACTGATGATGATGCGTCCGACGAGGTATCCAAGAACGACCTGAAGAAATGCCAGATTGGTGTCGTAAGCCAGCCCGGGAATGCTGATGATGGTGAGAGTGCTGGTTTCGGCCGCCACGATGGAAAGGGCAATCGCCCACCAGGGGATGTCTCGGTCAGCCAGAAAGTAGTCGCGCAATGATCGCTGGCGCTTGCGAAAGCGCAGCCCAAACAGCGTGATCCCTGCGAGATACAGCGCGATGATGGCAAGGTCGAGTTTGTCCAGCATGGGAATGGTGTCTTTATAACAGAATCAGGTCTGGGGGTGTTTCGTCTCGACGGTGTACGGGCCGATGCAACGGGTGTGAAAAGATGTGATCCGCAATTCACGCTCTGTGGTACAACTTGCTCGTGGCTCACTTTCTTGCCATCGATGGAGGCGGCAGCAAGACCTCCTGCGCGGTCGGGGACGAGACTTCGCTGTTGGGCAGAGGATCAGCGGGCGGCAGCAATGTTGTTCGCAGTGGACAGGAAGCGGCCCTGCGGGCGTTGCATGAGGCGGTCGAGCAGGCATGCGCTGCGGCGAACATCACGCCCGCCCAGATCAAGAAGACGTGTGTCGGCCTTTCCGGCGGGGCTCGTCCGGAGACCGCCGAGACAGTTCGGCGAATGCTCGCGGAATTTGTCTCCGGAGAAATTGAAGTGGTTGGTGACATGGAAATTGCCCTGCACGCCGCCTTCGGCACCGAAGCCGGGGTCATCGTCATCGCGGGAACTGGCTCGATCGCGTTTGGCCGGAATTCACGACGGCGCACGGTGCGGGCCGGAGGCTGGGGGCATGCGATCGGCGATGAGGGCTCGGGGCACTGGATTGGGCGCAGTGCGATCTCGCACGCCTTGCGGGCATACGACGAAGGAGAGAACCCAGCCTTGCTGCAGCGCCTGATGAAAGCCTGGGCGGCGGAGTCGCGCGACAAATTCATCATGGCGGCGAATGCATCGCCGGCCCCAGATTTCGCAGCTCTGTTTCCAGTTGTTGCCTCGGCAGCGGAGGCGGGAGACTCGACGGCCCGGTCGGTGCTGGCCCGAGCGGGAGCCGAGTTGTCCGGGATAGCGAAGATCGTCATCCGCCGGATCTTTACCCATGACGAAACCGTCCCTGTGGCCATGGCGGGCAGTGTCTTCCGTAATAGCGCACTGGTACGGCAAGTTTTCTACAATGGTTTGCGTTCGGAGTATCCCGAGGTGGCGCTCAACCCAAAGGTCGTGGAACCGCTGCTAGGTGCGCTTGATCTGGCCAGGAGCGCTACACGACGGGCGACTGGGGCATAGTTTTCAGGTATGGCTTCTCGTGATTCCGCGGCGGGCGGCGTTTCTTCCGAGCATTTAGCCACTCTCGATCCGGCCATTCACGGTGCGAAGGCCGATGAACTCAAGGCGGCGATCTCCGATCCAGCGCTCACCGAGGATTTGGCTCTGGCGCTGCTCAAGCGAACGGACATCCCGGCCGAGCTTCTGGATCTGCTCAGCAAGAAGAGCGTGATCAAGAGCCGCAAGGTGAGACGAGCGCTGGTGAGCCACGCCAGGACACCTCGTTATGTTTCGATTGTGTTAATTCGGCACATGTTTACCTTCGAACTGATGCAGGTGGCGCTCACTCCGGTGGTTCCCGCCGACGTCAAAATAGCCGCGGAAGAGGCGTTGTTGAACCGGCTGGAAACAATCCCCTGCGGCGCAAGACTATCTCTGGCGCGGCGCGCATCGGGAAGGGTAGCTGCGGCTCTGCTGCTGGATGCAGATGCCGGGGTCTGCCGCGCCGCACTCGACAATTCCAGACTCACCGAAGCCCACGTTGCCAAAGCCCTGCTGGCTCCCGCGGCCGGAACTGCTTTTGTCCACGCCGTGTGTGCCCATGCCAAGTGGTCGCTGCGCCGCGAGGTCCGCGTGGCGCTGCTGAGGAATGGAAACACCTCGCTTTTACGGATGCTGGAATACGCTCAGGGTTTTTCTCTGAACCTTCTTCGGGAGATTTTGTCCAGCTCGCGGTTGCGGGAAGCGGTGAAGGCGCGAGTGCTGAAAGAGGTAACGGAACGTCGCCGAGATTAATTCACCTGAGTATCCTGCCGGATTTCATAATAAAATCAAAGGGATGAAGTTAAAATCTGGTCCTCCTACCGTTGCCTACTTTTCCATGGAGATTGCTTTAGATCCCAGTCTGCCCACCTATAGCGGTGGTCTGGGA
Source organism: uncultured Acidobacteriota bacterium (assembly GCA_963715675.1). GTDB lineage: Bacteria > Acidobacteriota > Terriglobia > Terriglobales > Acidobacteriaceae > DASVWZ01. The sequence goes on along the minus strand of OY970265.1, from coordinate 2,211,687 downwards.
ATTCTCGCCGGCGACACGCTTCGTTCCGCGGCTGACTTGGCCGCCCCTCTAGTGGCCGTAACGCTGGTCTATCGCAAAGGATATTTTCGCCAGACGCTGGATAAAACAGGGAATCAGTCGGAACATCCGCAGCCCTGGCAGCCCCAGGACACGCTGAAAGAGCTAAAGGAGAGAGTTTCCGTGCGGGTAGAGCAGCGCGAGGTGTGGATCCGGGGCTGGCAATACACCATCCACGGCGTGACCGGCGCCACCATCCCAGTGTACCTGCTCGACACCGATCTCCCGGAAAATTCCGAGTGGGATCGCACCATTACCGACTCGCTGTATGGCGGAGATGAACATTACCGGTTCTGCCAGGAGGTCGTACTCGGATTCGGCGGGTTCAAGCTGTTGCAGAAGCTCGGGCACAACAGCATTCAGTCGTATCACATGAATGAGGGCCATTCGGCGTTGCTGGCCCTCCGGCTTCTGGAGAAACGACTCGATCAGAGCTTCGCGGGCCGGGTCAAGAAGCTGGACATCGACGGCATCCGCAAGATGTGCATCTTCACCACCCACACGCCGGTTCCGGCAGGGCACGATCAATTTCCCCGCAAGTTGGCCGAGCAGGTCTTGGCCCCGGAGCATGTCACTTGCCTGGATGAAGCCGAAGCCTGGCATGGCGATTTTCTGAACATGACTTACCTGGCGCTGCGCTTCTCCGGATATGTGAATGGGGTGGCCATGCGACACGGCGAAGTTTCGCGCGGCATGTTCCCCAACTACTCCATCAGCGCCATTACCAATGGCGTCCATGCCCTTACCTGGACTTCGCAGCCGTTCCGGGAGTTGTTTGACCGCTACATTCCGGGGTGGCGCACCGACAACAATTACCTGCGCTACGCAATTAGCATCCCGCTGGAGGAAATCCGGCAGGCCCACGCGCTGGCCCGGCAGAACCTTTTCACCCTGATTCAGGAGCGCAACGGTATCAAGCTTGACCCGGAGGTTTTCACCATCGGATTTGCCCGCCGCGCCAGCACTTACAAGCGCGCCGGTCTTTTGTTCAGCGATCGCGAACGATTGAAGCGCATTGCCCGCGAGGTTGGCCCGCTGCAGTTGGTGTATGCCGGCAAAGCCCATCCTCGGGATGGCGGCGGAAAGGACGTCATCCGCAGCGTTTTCGAGGGAGAAGCGGCGGTGGCGGACGTGATCCGCTCGGTCTACATCGAAAACTACGATATGCATTGCGGCGGCTTGATCACCAGCGGCGTCGACGTGTGGCTCAACACGCCGCTGCGTCCGCAGGAAGCTTCTGGAACCAGCGGGATGAAGGCGGCGCTGAATGGGGTTCCCAGCTTCAGCGTTTTGGATGGCTGGTGGGCGGAAGGGCACATTGAAGGCGTTACCGGCTGGTCGATCGGCAGCGATGAGGTCACGGAAAATCCTGAAGAAGACGCCGCGACTCTCTACGACAAGCTGGAACGCGAGATCTTGCCGATGTACTACGGCCGGCCCGCGCGCTACAGTGAAGTGATGCGGTCGGCCATCGCCTTCAACGGCGCGTTTTTCAATACCCAGCGCATGTTGCAGCAGTACCTGGCAAACGCGTATGCCCAACGCAGTGTGGAGGCATCTCCGGCGGCGGTTGTGCCGCAGACCTGAGGTCCTCGCTGGTTCGCTCGACGGCCCACCGAGGAGAGTCCCCGCGAAAACCAAGCGTTTGAGCTTGACACATGCCGCTGGACCGGAGGACACTAGCAGAGCTTTAGTTTTGCGCCGTTCTCCCCCTGGACGCGGCTGGCGCAGAGTCGCCCGTATTTTTTCTAGGAGGTCCTCCCGTGAAAACCATGTGCGTGAGTTTCGTTCTTGCGTCTTGCCTGGCCGTGTCGTTGTGGGCCGGGGCATCGGAGCGACACGCTGCCAATGGCCTATCGAGTCTGCCCGCCGAGGCGCGGGCCACCATCCTGTCGGCCATGGGGCATGATTCGTGGAAGCAGTTGGCCGAATTGACCGAGTCGGATGGGCAGCAGAGTGACCAGTTCGGCGTTTCTGTTGCGATTAGCGGCGATACAGTAGTGGTAGGGGCACCCAAGAGGTACTCCAGTAACGTCGGGGCTGTGTACGTATTCGTTAAGCCGAAAAGCGGCTGGAGAAACATGAAGCAAGTGGCGGAGTTGACCGCCTCGGACTCCGGAGCTAGCGATTGGCTGGGCTACTCAGTCTCAATCGATGGCGACACCGTGGTTGCGGGTGCGCCGAATGCCAGCCCCGGCTTCCCATATCAGGGCGAGGCGTACGTGTGGGTCAAGCCGAAGGGCGGCGGGTGGAGGAACATGACCCAGACCGCCAAGCTGACCGTAACGGGCGGGGTGAGCCGCATCCGGCTGGGAACGTCAATCTCGGTTAGCGGCGGCACCGTTGCGGTCGGAGCCCCTCGGGCAAAGGTTGGACGTTACCTTCACGCGGGCGCCGTGTTCGTCTTCGCTAGGCCAGCGAATGGCTGGAGAGACATGACCGAGACGGCCAAGCTGAGTCTTTCGGGCGGGTCCGACTTCGGCGCATCGGTGTCGATCAGCGCCGCCACGGTAGTGGCCTCGGATGCCTCTCGCGCGTACGTCTTCGTCGAGCCAGCGAGCGGTTGGATGAACACGACAAGCCCTACAGCTACGCTGGACTCGGATGCGCTAGTCTGGCCCGTGGCAATCGACGGCAAGACCATCGTCACCGGGGGTCTTGGTGCCAATCAGAACCAGGGCGCGGCCTATGTGTACGTCGAGCCGCAGGGGGGATGGACAAACATGGATTACACGGCCGAACTTACCGCCTCGGACGGGAAGCCCAACGACGGGCTGGGGTACTCCGTCTCGATCCGCGGTAACACCGTGGTCGCCGGTGCGGTCTACAAGAATGACCAGCAGGGTGCAGCCTACGTGTTCGTTAAACCCGCGAGCGGCTGGAAAAACATGACCCAGACTGCCGAGCTGACTGCTACGCATGGGAAACCGGGCCAGCAGTTAGGCTTGTCCGTTGGCGCGAACAGTGGTACGGTCGTGGCCGGGGCTCCCGCCGCCACTAAATCAGGTGCAGCCTACGTTTTCGGAAGCCGATAGGTTCACTAACGTCCCGCGGCAGCCTCTGCCGTTTGCAGATCCAACGCGACACGCTCGCCGTTAATCAGCACAGTCCCGCCGTCGATTAACTGCTGGCCGGTGCAATCGTACTTCTCGTAGCAGCGAAGAGCGGAGAAGAGGAAGAAGAATTCCACCGCTTCGGAGGTGCTGCTGGCCTTGGCTTTGCTTGCGACTTTCACGGTGGTGCTGAAGCTGATGCCGTCGAACGCAGATTCGTCCTTGAAGTAGGCCGTGGCCGGACGGACCAGGTGGGCAATGTGGTCATCAAAGGCGGTGGCCGCGATTTTGTAGCGTGATCCCGCCGCCGACTCTGGCAGATTCGTGTTCAGCGACAGCTCAAGATAGATTCCCTGGCGAAAGGCGACGAAACTCGGAGCCGCATAACTGACGAAATGAGCCTGCGGATCGAGTTCCTTCACCAGTTTGGCAATGACTTCCTGCTTCGATGCCCCAAGCGCCGACAATGCCTCTGGCGAAGTGTCTCGTGGTGGTGGCGCAGGCGGCTCGACCGGCTTCGGAGCAGGAGCGGGGGTTGCGGCGGCAGGCGTCTGCGCCTGGCCAGAAGCAGTCTGGTCCACGGGAGACCGCGCTTTTGAATCGGCGGTTGGGGGAATCAATCCAAGCTGCGGACCGTCTCCGCTCATCCACAGCGTGACGGGCTGACCGTTGATAAAAGCCTGTCCCGCCAGCAGCGCCGTTTGCTGCACGGTTTCGTCTTTGGAGCCGACCAACTTCACGGCGGCTTTCTGCGGCAGAAAAACCATGAGGTTTTCCGGCTGTTCCATGGTGACTCCCATGGCCCGGCCAATCACGTGATGAGAAATCTCCACCGCATATCCTTCGACATCGTGATTGCCCTGGAACCGGGGAACGGCCGCCTGCAGAAGCGGCACGACCACTTTCAGGAACGAAGTGTGTGCCCGCTGGTCGCTGGTTACCTTTTCGCCCGAGTAGGCGGCGTAGTAGTTGCCGGTGATGGCCACCACGACCTGGCCGCCGTAACGGTCAAAACGAATCGATCGCTGGTCGGCGCGCTCCTGCTGGGCCTGGTCGAGATCAAGCTTGCGGCTGAGATAAAAAGGGTAATCAAATTTGAGCCCGAGAATTTCTTTTCCCACCTCGGTCAAATCGTAGTTGTACTGTACCTGCAGCGCGCGTAAGTCAGGGTCCTTGATTTCGTTTGGAAACACGACTTGCGCACAGGAAAAAGCGGCGCTCAGCAGAACCAGAGCACAGCAGACGACACTACCTTTGAGCATAGACCATTCCGGACGCTTGATACGGCGGATCAGAGACCAGGCGAATATACGCAATCAGCGCCTGAATCTCTTGCTTGCTCAAAGTATATCCGTAAGGAGGCATGATCGGGGACTTGTTCAGCGCGGCGCCGCCATGGCTGATGATGGCGGTGAGATCGAGGTCGCTGATCTTGTTCAGCGTATCGCCCTCGGTGAAGGGATGCGGCTTGACTTCCAGATTGTCGTAGTTGGAGACCCGCTCCGGAGTTGATTCGGGATCATGACAGCGGGAGCAGTACGTCTGGTCGAGTTGATATCCCACTTGCTGCTGGTAGCCAAGCGCAATTTCATCGAGCTTAAGGTCGACTTTTTTCTGTGCCTTGGTGAAGGTGCTGGCGATGATCTGATAACGTCCGGCCATGCTGCCGAGAGTGACGTTGGTAGTGAATTGACCGCTGGAGTCAGTCAGCCCTGTGACAGGGGTGAAGCCGACTTCCGCAGGCCCGCTCATTTGAACCAAAGCTCCGGGGATGGCGTTGCCTTGGTCGTCGTTCACCTGTACTACCACCGGCTGGGCAAGTGCCGTGCCGGTTGCGCCGAGTTGCTTGCCGCCGCTGGATTCAACGATGGCCGCGCCAAAGGCAGTCGGACCGGCATTTGAGGCCGAGGAACTCTTGCGGGCGCAGCCACTCAGGGCCATCGCCACCACCGTGATCCCGAATGTCAGCAGAGAACATTTCATTTCTTTGCCTCCGTTTGGCTGGAGCCCTTCTGGGTCATCAGGAATGCGGTCAGCGCGCGGGCATCCTCGTCGCTCATGTTGCGGTTGGGTTCGGGCGTGCCCAGCCGCAGCGCTTGTGGATTCTTGAGCCAGTTGTAGATCCAGGCTGCGTTCAGCCGTGAGCCAACGTGCGTAAGAGTGGGTCCGATGTAACCCTTGTCTGCTTTGGTGTCGACGATGTGGCAACCCTGGCAAGCATACTTGGAGTAGAACAACTGCTTACCCTGTTCGACCTGGGCGGACGGATATCCGCTCAGCGGCATCGAATCCCGTTCGAACGCCGGGGTCTGGTAAACCGTCATGATGTAGTCGGCCAATTCTTTCGCGTCGTCATCGGAAAGATTGAACTTGGGCATGCGGCGAATCAGCGCCGGACGCAGCGTGTTGGGACGCTTCAGGAATTCTTCGAGCCATGGCCGCTGCACCGCACTGCCTTCCCACGTCAGGTCAGGTGCCATGTCTCCGCCACGACCGTTGATGCGATGACAACTGAAGCAAGCCAGATCGTTGATAAGCTGCCCTGCTTTGCCGGCGGGCTGGTATGTCGATTCCGCCCGGCCGGCAACGGTCAGACTAGGCGGCAACGTCTGAGAACGGTCCGATAGAGAAAGCAATGCGGTGGCAAGGGCGTCGATCTGCGAAGGTGTGAAGGTGAACTGCGGCATCTTCAATGCTGATCCGAAGGCCCGCGGCTGCCTGATCTTGGCCTCAATGTAGTCCGGCAGAGTGTGTTGCATTCCCGGCAGGAACACAAGCTGGGTGACCGGTTTCGACCCAATGCGAGTCAATTCAGGGGCAAAGTTCTCCGGTTTCCTGATTCCGTTGATCTCGTGGCATGCAGCGCAGCCAGATTCAGTGGTCAGGCGCTTCCCGTGAGCGATCTGCTCGGGCGTGGCCGGATCGAGATGAACGTTGGCCAGCAGATCACTGTCAGTTTTGCTCAGCAAAAACGCGCTGACAATCGAGATCTGCTGATCGTTGAAGCGGTAGTGCGGCATGGCAGTGCCGGCATCATAGATGCGAGGATTATGTACCCAGACCTGCAGCCATTCCGGTCTCACTTTGCTGCCCACGCGGGTCAGTTCGGGGCCGACATCTCCGCCCACCACATTGCCGGCGGCATTTTGCACCGCATGGCAGGAGGCACAGTAAGACTCTCCGTACAAGCTCGCTCCCGCCGCTGGATCTGGCGGCTTTGGCGAAGCCGATACCGGCGCGGTGTCTCCCGGCATGGGCGTGCTGTTCGCGATCAAGAACGCCGACACATCGCGGGCATCGGGATCGCTGAATTTGAAGTTCGGCATGGTGGCGGAAACCGCATACGCTTGCGGATCTTTCAACCACGCATAAATCCACTCGCGGGTTGTTTTGTCGGCAATGTGCTCCAGTGAAGGCGGGTCGTCGGTGGGCTTGATGGTGCCGCCTTCGGGCAGTTTGATGGTGTGGCAATGCACGCATCCGTAACGGGTGAGCAAAGTGCGTCCCAAATTGAGCTGCGGGGTTCCGGTCAGCGCTTCACGGTGGCATTGCCCGCAGGAACTCTCGATGTAGCGGGCCGGCAAAATGGGCTGCTCCCAGGCCAGCGTGCTGCGATGCGCTTCCAAATCGGTGGTGGCAGGCCCCTGGCCGCGATGGCAAACGGTGCAGCCGAACTGATCCACGGGATGAGGAATTACCGGGTGGCGGCGAAACGGCTGAAGACTCACGTCAATCAGGCTGGCTTCCTTCATCCCGATATGGCAAGTTGTGCAGCGATCGACCACGCCCATCTCGGGCAGCCAGATCTGATGGATTCCGCCCTCAAAGTGCCTCTGCAGAGTGACCGCTTCGCCGCGGGTGCGGATCAGCTTCAGGTACTGGTTCTGATAGTGACGCCATTCGCTGAAATAGTTCTTGGCGGGCGCAATCGCCAGCGAGATCAGCAAAAGTACGCTGACCACGCCGAAAGCGCGGACGGGATCGCCGAAGAGCGTTTGCCATAGCGACGGCGACTTGTTGTTAGACGGTTGCACTCAACTCCTCCAGGGCCAGACCCAGGACCAGCCTGGGCCACGAAAGAAGGTGCCAATCGCGGTGAGCACGACCAGTTCGACCAGAAACCAGGTCATAACCCAGTAAGAAAGCGGCTTGGCGGCAAGATATCGGCGGAAGGCCGAAGGCGAGTCCGGCGAACTGTACGCCGCCAGAACCATGAATCCGGCGACGATCAACGTCGGAACCAGTGCCACATAGACATCGAACAGCAACAAAAAAAGAGCAAGCGCGGCAGTGGCAAAGTAAAAAATCTGCAGGCGCCGCCGTCGATCCTTCAGGAACAGTCCTTCCGCTTCGATGTTGATGTTGAAATAGGGAATCACCACCAAAGCAATCACCACCAGGGTTGGCACCAGCACTCCAGCGACCACCGGCGGAAAGTAGTGGAGCATTTCCTGTAGGCCCAGGAAGTACCAGGGCGCTTTGGCCGGATTGGGCGTGTGCGACGGGTCCGCCAATCCTTCCAGCGGAGCATTGAACAACAGCGCCACCAATACCAGCGCGATCGCCAGAACTTCAATGGCCACGATCGCGCGGAACAAAACCTCGGGATAGGTCTGTATCTGCTGCTCGTCGAACACTTTTACCTGGGCCGAGGTGCGCCGAGTGATGAAGGCGATGCGCCTCGGCGTCTTGCGCGCGTTCGAGTCCATGCCCGCAACGAAATCTTTGGGGTCGCTCATTTCGCTCCCTCCGTGCTTCCCGCCGGCTGAGCCAGGGTTCTCGGCTCACTGGGGTGGTGATAGAGGCCGCCATCCTTGCGAATCCGCCAGAAATGAACGGCGATGAAGAAAATTGCGGTCAACGGCAGAATCATGCAGTGCAAAACGTAAAAGCGAAGCAGGGCGTTGGCGTTCACCAGGTTCCCCCCCAGCATCAGGAAGTGAACCTTGGCGCCGAAGATGGGCACGGCGTTGGCGATATTTGATCCGACTGTAATCGCCCAGTAGGCCAGTTGATCCCACGGCAGCAGGTAGCCGGTGTAGCTGAGCAGCAATGTGATCAGAAGCAAAATGATGCCGATGACCCAGTTGAACTCCCGCGGCGCGCGGTAGGCGCCCCGGTAAAACACCTTGAACATGTGGGCGAACACCAGAAACACCATGGCATGCGCCGACCAGCGGTGCAGATTGCGCAAGAACAATCCCGAGGAAACTACAAATTGCAGGTCTTTGGTGTCCGCATAGGCCTGCGGGACGGAGGGATGATAGTACAGCATCAGCAAAATACCGGTGATGACCAGAATCAAAAACGTTCCCAAGGTCAGCGTTCCCAGGTACCAGGTTGCGCGGAAGCCCAGCACCCGCGTCCGGGTCTTGGTGGGAAACAGGTGGAGAAAGATGTTCTGCTGGATGGCCAGCGCCCGGCGCAGCGTGCTGGATCCGGTCCCGCCGCGGAACACCGAGCGCCAGGCGCGCGTGGTGCGCAGCCGATCGAAATAGCCGTCAATCGTTCTTGCCATGGCTTACACCCTCACGAACTGCATCGGAGCAATTGTTATGGAACGATCCACCATCAAGTCGCCCTCGTCGCTGACCCAGGTGCGGAGCCAGGGTAATGGCTTGGGTGCGGGCCCTTCAATCTTGTCACCCTCGCGATGAAACTTGCTGCCGTGGCACGGGCAGGCAATGATGCCCAGTTCCGGTTTCCAGGCGGTCAGGCAGCCGAGATGAGTGCAGACCGCGCTGAGCGAAAAGAAACCTTCTTTCGCGTGAACCAGGTAAATTCCCGAGTTCACGTCAAGGGTCACCGAATCCGGGGCGTAGCTTTCCGGCTTGCCCGCGTTGACGATAGGGGAGGGCTCGTACAACACGTTCGGCGACAAAAGCTGGTAGGAAAATACCGCGGTTCCGGCAGCGGCGATGCTCAGCGAACCTAGCCCCAGTTTGGTGAAAAACTCGCGGCGGTTGAGTTCGGTTGCCTCTCCTGGCGTATTTTTCTTCTCCTCGGACATTGCTTACCTCGGACCCGCGCCTGCAACGGCCTGCGTTTTGGGTCGTAGTGGGCCATCGATGGCTTCAATCGAAATCAATCCGGTCGGTTCGGCCGGAATCAAGTTGTAGGATTCCATGGTGATCGTTCCAACCGGACAGCGCATGGCGCAGAGGCCGCAACGAATGCAGCGGGTCTCATCCTTCAACATGGCGGAGCCAGTCACCACGCCGAGTTCGTCCGCTTGCACTTCGTCGAATTCGACGCCGAACAACTCCTGATTGTCGCGGATCTGTTGCACCACGCCAGACTCGAACTCTATGCGGCCGAGCGAAACCAGTTCCAGACAGTTTTCCGGACAGACATCCACGCACCCGCCGCACAGAATGCACATGCTGCCATCTTCCGGAGTGCCTTCGAAAACCGTGTTTACCCAGCAATGCAGGCAGCGCTGGGCTTCCTCGATCGCGCGATCGGCGTCATAGCCGACTTCCACTTCGGTCACGCCGGTGCGGCGTTCCAGAGGAAGCATGGGAACCGGCTGGCGCACCAGATCGAGCAATTCCAGCGGCATGCTGTGTCGCTTGAAAACTTCGACTTCAATGATCGGCTCGGGGTGCTTTCCGCCTCTGAGATATTCGTCGATTCCAACCGCGGCGCGCTTTCCGTCAGCCACGCTGTCAATGATCAGGCGCGGGCCGAAGGCACAATCACCGCCCGCGAAAATGCCGGAAGCGGAGGTCATCAAAGTTTGGGGATTGATCGCGATCAGACCGCGGGGCGAAAGTTCGACTCCGTCTTCCGGTTTCAGGAAGTCCAGACGAGGCGCCTGCCCGATCGCCATGATGATGGTGTCGCAAGCCAGCACCGTTTCGCTGCCTTCATAGAACGCCGGGTTGAATCGCCGGTTCTCATCAAACACCCACTTGGTCTTCAACGCTTCCAGAGCAACGACTCGGCCCTCTTTGCCGATCATCCGCTTCGGACCGAGGCCCGGATACATGATGATGCCTTCGCCCTCCGCCTCTTCGATTTCCTCAAGAGCGGCCGGCATCTCCTCGCGCTTTTCCAGGCAGACCAGATCGACCTCGGTCGCTCCCAAGCGCAACGCGGAAAGAGAAATGTCCACCATTTCGCGGGTGGCCACGGCGGCAACGTTTTCCTGGGAAGGCTCCAGATCCTCGACGCCCGCCGCGTGCTGGCGAACCACCTCGCGCGCTGCGGACCGCGCCACGTCCATGGCCACGTTCCCGCCGCCGATCACGATGACCTTTTTTCCAATGGTGAACTTGTAACCCAAATTAACGTTGAGCAGGAAGTCGATGCCCTTGTACACTCCGTCCAGGTCCACGCCCGGAATCGTAAGATCGCGGCTCCGGTGCGCCCCCACGGCAATCAGCACGGCGTCGAAGCCCTGATGTCGCAGGTCGGAAATCATGAAGTCGCGTCCGGCAGTGTGGTTGAGTTTGAGCGTGATGTCGCCGGTTTGGAGAATCTCACGCACCTGGGATTCCACCACGTCGCGGGGCAACCGGTACTCAGGGATGCCGAGATAGAGCATCCCTCCAGCCACCGGCGCGGCTTCGAAGATGGTGACCGAATAGCCCATTAGAGCAAGATCGTGGGCGGCAGCGAGGCCAACCGGTCCGCCACCGACGACCGCGATCTTGTAAGGGAGTTTCTTTTGTCCACGGCCAACGCTGACGTCGACCGGTCGCCTGGACTCCGGCCCGTACCGCTCGGTCAGGAATCTCTTCAGTGCGCGAATCGAAATTGGACGATCAATCTCTCCGCGGCGGCAAGCGGTTTCGCAGGGGTGGGCGCAGACCCGGCCGCAGATGCTGGCCAACGGGTTCGGGTCTCGGGCGATTCGGTAGGCTTCTTCAAACCGGCCTTCGGCAATCAGTCCTACGTATCGCCCCGCATTAGTGTGAGCAGGGCAGGCCATCATGCACGGGAAATTGGTGTTGAGCCAATCCGCGTCGACTTTCTTGTTCTTGTAGCGTTTCAGCATGATGGCGTGGAGGCAGTCCAGCTTGCTCGGCAAATCGGCAAAGAAATCAGGGGAAACGGAGGGTCAATCCGCTCCCCGGCCGCTTACTTGCTCAAGGTAAAATCAGCTTTGGAATCACCGGCAACCGTCACCGGTTTGGACTGGTTCTTTGCCCCTTCGTGCCAGGCCGTCACGGCGTAGCTGCCGTCCGGAACGTTCTCGATCTTGTACTCGCCGGATTTATCACTCTTCGCGAAGTACGGGGTTGGAGAGACGATAATGTAGCCGGACATCTCCGGATGCACGTTGCACAGCAGCGAGACGACTCCGGGGTTGTCAAACTTGAACGGCCGTTTTTCACCCTGCGGCCAGGTTCCCAGGTTGTGTCCCAGTTTCTTGTTGCCGCCGATGGAGATCCAGAAAACGTTGTGGGCAACGCTGTCGCTGTTCAGGAACTGCACCGTCGTGCCCTGTTGGACGGCCACGATGTGGGGCTGAAACATCAGACCTTTCTGGTCCATCACAGGTTGTTGGGTCGGGGCGGGGAAAGTCTTTCCCGCGATCGCTTCCACATAGACGACCGACTCGCCGCTGACTCCAGAAACTTTGCCGGTGATGGATCCAGCGTGGGCGAACAAGCTCAGAGCCATGGTTAGAAGTACTGCCAGTAGAACATTGCGCTTCATGAGTTCTCCTCAGGATTCAGAAAATGTGTGGGGAGGCGAGCCTCCCCAGGTTTTAGTGCACAACGTCCGGCACACCAACAAACAGTATACGAACACTCAATACACAAACTCCAACGCAGCGGTAGCGGTATTGGTGCGGAACGGATTGGTCAATTGCGCCGGAATTCCACTGGCGCTGATCGAGTTCGGGTTGTAGACCACCTGCTTGGGTCTGATTTGATATTCAAACGACGCTTTGATGTTGGCGTGAATCAGGAATTGCGCGCCCGGCGTAAAGCGGTTGCGCACCGAACTGAACGGCGAAAAGAACGGCGTGACGATTTCATTCAAACTGCCCGCGGTATATCCGTTCAGCAGATCGGCCCGCGAGTTCACCCGGTCCCAGCGCATGATGGCCATCATCCACGGATAGATCATGTAATCGGCCTGCATGAAGCCGCCGGAAAACGTTGCCGGACTGGCGCTCAGGAACGCGCTCGGCCCGCCAAAGCCCGCCGGAGTGAACGGCGCCAGGCTGTTATCGTGGCCGTACATGTAGAGCCCGTAAATGTCGAATTTGTCGTGCAGGTTGAAATCGAAATCGCCGCCCACTCGATAGAAGGGCTCGCGGGCGGTGAGCAGGGTGTTCGGTGTGGTGGCGGTCATGTCAGTGAAGCCCGCGATGCGCTGCACCGAACGTCCGTAGAGATAGTAGGAGCCAATGGTGAGGTAGTTATGGGTCTGCGGTCCGTTCTTGCCCGCGGCCTGAATGTCGTGGCGGCTGGCGGGATCGCGCTCCAGGTTGGCCCGGTACGCGAAGCGGGCGTAAAGATCTTTGAAGTTGGCGTCGGAGTTGAAGCCTACCCCATCACTGTTGCCTCCGGTGGCGGAAGGCACGTTGGGGGCGGGTGCCGAAGTCCCGGTGGTGTTCTGGTCGATGATGGCGAGGGCATAGCGATAGCCGCCGTAATGGTGGCCGCCGCTGATCTCAATCCCTTTGCCGACATCGGCCAGGGTGTAGCCGTTGTTGACCAATTGCTGGTTAAAGGCTGGGTTCTGGGTGCCGATGTTGGCCTGGGTATAAATGTCAAACGGACTGATGTCGTAGGCGCGCGCCTGGGTGAAAGGCAGATCGAGTTCGAACTGTCCGACTTTGAGGGTGACCGAGTCGGTGGGGAGTTTCAGGAACCGGCTGATGTTCACGAATCGCAGGTAGGCGTCGCCCAGCCCGCCGTTGGCGTTGGCGCCGGAGACGCTGATGTCGTCGTCGACCCAGAAAGCGATGTCGTCGCCAAAGTTTCCGGCGGTGAAGATGCTGAAGAAGCCGGTCTGAAAATCGGTTTGTGGGATGAAGGGTGTGCCCGGGGGCTGTTGAGCGTTAAAGTGGTTGCTGTTGCCGCTGGTGACCTGAAAGAACTGGTTATAGCGCAGCCCGATGGGGATGGCTCCGGGAATCTGGCCGGGGAAAATGGTGTGCGGCCAGAGTTCTTTTTGCGCCGGGGAGCCCAGCATGACCGGAGGAATCTTGAGGAAGCTCTCGTCATCCTTGGGAAACTTGAAACCGGCGTCCTTGAAGGCTTTGCCGAAATCATTCAGCTTGGGAAAATCCACGTGGCAGGTGGCACAGGAGGTGCCGTATTGCCGCGAGAATGCCGGAATGGCATAGCTGCTGGCAGACAGCAAGAGGCAGCATACTCCTACAAGCGCGAAAACAGACACCCGATGAGACACACGCATTTCATCGACTCCCGGTTCAGATTTGTTGGTTGAACTCTTACGACGGCACTTGGGGGAAGATTTTCGCGGAGAAGGGCACCACCGGGCTGTGTCTCCGGTCACGTCCTGATGTGATGTACGTCACACAAGGCGGTCAGGCCGGATTGCGATCGGTTTTGCCGCCGGGCAGGATGAGCCGGCCGGGAAGAATCAGACCTTTCGGTCGGCCGCGCCCAACTTCCACAGGACTTGCCGCAGCATTCCCTGCAAGACTTCCGCGTCATCGCTTCCCAAGTGCAGCCGGCGAATCATGCGGCGAGTTTTGATTTCAGCGGATTGGGCCACGCGCGGCTTTGTATAGCCGCTGACCTGCAGCAATTCAAACAAGGAAGTGGTGATTCGCTCCAGTTCGCCTGAACTGGCAGGCTTGATCTCCGTCCGCTCGGGTTTAACCTTTGCATCCCGAATTAGTTCATACAGGCAAACCGCTGCGGCCTGTCCCAGGTTCATCGAAATATGCTCTTCGCGCGTAGGTATGCGCAGGAGCCAGTGACAGTGACCGAGATCCTCGTTCGAAAGGCCGGTTTTTTCCGAGCCGAACAAAAGCGCCACGCGCGCCGACGGAAGTTGTTTCCGGATGAGCCGGGCGCCGTATTCCAGCCGTCGGAGGGAATGCTGCAACTCGCGGTGACGGACTGCGGTGGTTCCCACGACCAAAGAGCAGTCCGCCACTGCCGCCGCTACGTTTTCAAACTCTTCGGCCGCGGAAAGCACGCCGGTCGCGCCAACAGCAGACCGAGCTTCCCGAAACGCGACTTTGTAGGGATTCACCAGGCGCAGGTGCAGGCAACCGAAGTTGCTCATGGCGCGCGCAGCGGCCCCGATGTTGAGAGGATTGCGCGGAGAGACCAGCACCACGCGCAGATGGTCCAGTTGAGCAGCCACAGGCAAGCGCTGTCATTGTACGACAGTCGGGCCCGGTCGACGGCCAAACCCTTATTTTGCCCCAGCCTTCGCGGCCGCGGGCGCAACGATCCTAGTCGAATCCGGCTGGGTCCAGACTTCCTTCCCACCGCTCAGTACGAGGCGGTTCATGGTGATCGTGGCCTGGCCGTGATCCACTTCCACCAGGAGGTAGTGATAGTTGATTTCCTTGCTCTGGAAGGGATCTCCCTTTGCGCGGTCGATCGGGTAGGCATGAGCTCCGCCACCCCCGGTTACAAAGTAGGTGATTCCGCCGTGCTCATGGCGCTCGTAGTTATGGACGTGGCTGCTGAAAACCACCAGGCGCGCGTGCATCTTGGGCTGCCGATCTTCCAGCATCCTGGCCAGTTTCTGTTCCTCGGAGCGCGCGGAGTGGCCGCCTCCGAACATCTTCATATCGGAAGAGCTGGTGTAGGGCGGATGGTGCATGACCACGAAAACAAAATCCACGTCGGGGGGCAGAGTGTCGAGCTTGCGGGTCAGCCAGTCGCCTTGCGGGCCGCCAGTTTCGTCGAGCGAAGTGTCCAGCGCCAGTATAAGAACATTGGCCGCGCGGACGGAGTAATAACGGCTGTTCTTCAGATCGGGAAAACGCTGAAAGTAGTTGCCCAGGGCAGTCTTCTCATCGCCCTTCAGATCATGATTGCCGAGTGCGGGGTAGACGGGAATCTTCCGGTCCCGCCAAAGCGCGGTCTCGGCGTCCCATATCTTCCAGTCGCTGGCGTCATACCCCTTGTAGGAAATATCCCCGCCAATACAGATGAAAGCCGGGTGAGCATCAGCGATGGCACGAACCAGAATGCGACGCACCTCGGGGTTCGAGGCGTCAGTATCTTTGGGATCGGTGAACCGCGTGTCGCCGTAAGCGACGAAACGGAAAGGCGCGGTGACCTGCGTTTGCAACTCCACCGGCGCACTTTGTGCATTTGCCAATGCACAGAGCCCGCTCAGCGCCCAAGCCAGCAAACAAATACTTTTTCTCATAGAGATTGCCTAGTTTTTCTCCAGAACCAAGACTTCGAATTGTCCATCTTCCGCCGTCGAAAGAAATACGCGATGGGTCTTTGAATCCAGAGCCATGGTTTTTGCCCTAGGGGCAGTCTTCACAGTTTCGACGAGCGAATATTTGTCAGCGCTGTCCTGATGAAACACGGCCAGCGTTCCGTCGCCACAGGAGTCAAAAACAAGCTTGGTCTCGGGATCGTATGCGCTGGCATCGACATGGTCTCCGATGGGCAGCGTCGTAATCACCTTACCAGATTCCGTATCGACGACGGCCATTACGTGGCTTCTGCAGCCCACAAACAGCCGGTGGTTGGCGCGGTCAATCGCCATACTGCTGGGCGACTCACAGGGCGCCGCGGGCCAGCGCTGATCGACTTTGAGTTTGCGCGAGTCGATCTTCAAGACCTGGCTTTCATCTTCCAGATTGTTAAATACATATCCGGCGCCGTCCGCCGCCGCGAATTCAGGGCCGCCCCCCAGATCGACGGTTCCGGCGACCTTGCCATCCGCCGCCTCAATCACCGTGGCACTGTTGCTCGCTCCGTTAAACGCAAAAACCCGCGCCGTCGCCGGATCGTAGATGATCCCGTCCGGCTTTTTCCCGGTTGGAACTTCGCCCAGAGTCTTCAGACTCTTCAAATCGAAGATGGTGACCGTCGAAGCCTGGCCATTGCTCACAAATCCGCGACCCGGCTCCGGAGCGATGGCAATGCCGTGTACGCCGGGAGTGTTCGGAATCTTGCCCACGATCTCCAGCGAATCCACATCGAGAACTTCTACCTGGGTGCCGTGGGAAACATACAACCGTCGATTGCCTTCATCCACCGTGAGGTAGTCCCATCCCCCCTGGCCGGGAATAGGGATTTTCTTGATGATTTTGTACCCGCTCTGCGCGGACGCGGATAGGCATAGAGCTGCGCCTACAACAATGACGACGGAAAACCGCAGCAGTCTGCGAGCAATCGTGGGAAACAGGACTTTCATAGACCGATCCTTTCGACAAACCTTGATTGACTGCCATGCAGGCAGGGTAATTCTACCAACCGGAAGCCAACCTGAATTCCGGCCGGCCTGAGGTTTAGAACGCAAAACGCAAGCAGCATGGGCCAGCCCTTTTCGCAACATCTATTTCGGTTGCCGGTGCCATCCACTGTCAGTCCATGGGCCCTCAGAGCTACGTGAGTTTCGATCCAGAATCGCTTTTAATCCTCCCGGCGTGGTTGCCAGCGTAGGCCGAACGTATAAGTGGATTTGTAGTACTCGCGCTGTACGACATACTGCGGGCTGCCGTTGTAGAAACCGAAAACTTCATTCGTCAAGTTCAAACCCTGGACCAGAACCGAGAGATCTTTCCGCACGCGGAAGCTGGCCTGCGCGTCCACTTGCAGGTGTGAGTAGAGGTAGTTGTCACCGGCCGGACCGCGGGTCCCCAGATTGGCCGTGTCCAGCGCAGTGGTGTACTGATACTGGAAAATGCTCGCGCTATTATAGGTCATACCGAGCCGCGCCGAGAGTCGTCCGCGATCATAGGTGGGGCTGAAGTTCCAGGTACTCGGAGCCTGACGCTGCAACGCTGGCGTGTCCGGGCGAAGCGGCAAATGGCCGGCGTTCGACCCCGTCCAGCTGTAGTTTGCCGAGATCCCGATCCCGCTCAAAGCTCCCGGCAAAAAACCGAGGTGCTGAATGTAAGCCGCCTCAAAACCATACAGCTGCGCACTGGAGCCGTTGATAATTGAAGCGAGCTGATCACCGGCGTATGGCTGGCCGGCCGGGACCAGCGGGTTGTTGACGTAGTAGATCGGATCGCTGAGCTGTTTATAGAAGAAGCCAGCTTGCAGCAAGCCAAACGGTTTCAAATACTGCTCGAAGAGCAAGTCGTAGCTGTTGGCGTGCTCCGGCTTCAGGGTGGGATTGCCGACACCGATGCTGAGGGGGTTTGTGGTGTCGTCTTTGGTCACGTAGGGTACCAGATCGTAAGGATTCGGACGCGAGATTCCGCGCCCGTAAACCGCGCGAATGTCCGAGTTCGCGGCCAGAGAGTAGCGCAACTGAATGCTCGGCAAGGGATCCCAATACCATGAGCTCGCCGGCTGTGGCGTAACGATTGCGAGAGGATTGCCCTGGCTATCGGTGGTGTTGGTCACCACATAACCAAGTATGTTCAATTGCGTCGCCTCGATGCGCAAGCCGGTCTGCAGACGAAAACGCCCGAATTCGATCGTATTCATTGCGTAGCCCGCGGAAACTCGTTCGGTTAAATCGAAGTTACTGGAAGCGGAACCGAAGATTGTCGCTGGCACATCGAGTGGAAACAACTGGGGGTTGGCGTTGAAAAAGGCCGTGATCTTGTTGTAATCGGTGACCGGCCCGAGGTTGTAGGCTCCAGAGTAGTAGCTGGAATTACGGAAGCCGCTCAGGAACTGGTTCATCAGGGGCGGATTGCCCGTATTGCCGTAGTTGCCGACGTTGTCATAGACGCCCGAGAAAGCATCCTGCCCTTTGTGCGCATTGCGTACTTTGAAGCCGAACTCAAATGTGGCGGAGTGTGAACCGACTTGGTAGTTCTTGCCCACCGACACCGCACCCTGCAGGTTCACTTGCGAGGTTTCTCCGGAAGTGCTGTCGAACTCGTTGAAGTAATATTGGCTCGGATCCAGGATTGGCGAGCCCGGCGCGTCGCAAGCCGGGTTGAACTGGGGCAAGTGTATGTTGGTCGTGGCAGATTGATCGTAGTTGCAGATGGTATTGCCCAGGTATTTGAAAGTTGCTCCGGGGTTTCCGGCGGCTGCCAATTGGCGTGACCGAGCAGCCGAGAGCTCCCAGCTTAACCACGAACTGCTGAAAACATGCTTGCCGCCAATCGCCAAACTGGCGATTCCATAATCCGGCAGACGACTGGAAGTGGTGAATTTTGGAACATCCCCATCGTTCAGGCTGTAGACCCACTTATCACCATAATCTTTGAAATCAGAGTCAAAATAGCGAAGGAAAAGCCCTGAGATGTCCGAGAGTTTGTAGTCGAGTGAACCGCCAAAGCCATAGCGCCTGCGCTTGTACCGGTACTCGCGCAGATCCAGGCTGTCGTAGTAGGGAATCAAATGACCTGGGTCGGGCTGAGGCTCAATGTCGTCGATTCCGCGGCCGTTGTAATCGTAGCTCCCGGAAAATAGCGCACCCAATCGCTTTTGGGCGCCGAAACGCTGGCCCACGGTTCCGGTCACTTCGCCAACATAACGGGTGTTAACAATAGGAGTAAATCCGCCAATGCCTTCGATGGTCAGCGTGGGCAGTTCGCCGGCGGTTTTGGTGCGCAGATTCACGGTTCCCCCGATGGCATCGGCGTCCTGATTGGCGGACAGCGTTTTGTTCACTTCCACCGCCTCCACGATTCCCGACGGGATGGTGTCCAGTTTCACCTGGCGCACGTTGTCTTCCGGCGCAGGAACGTTCACTCCGTCTATGGTTACATTGTTCAGACGAGGCTCGGTGCCTCGAATCTGGACGTACTTGCCTTCCCCCTCGTCCCGCTCCAGAGTCACGCCGGGCAACCGGCCTACCGCATCCGCGACATTTGCGTTGGGCAAGCTTCGGATGACGTCGGAAGGCAGCACATTAATAATGTTGTCCGCAGTGCGCTGGCGGTTGATGGCTTCGGCTTCGCCGTGGGGCAGGTCCCCGGTGACCATGATTTCTTCGTTCTTCGTAGCCACCTCCAGAGTTGCTTCAATCCGCGTCACCTGTCCCGCCTTCACAGTGACGTCGCCGACAAAAGTGGAAAACCCGACGAATGAAATCGTGAGCTTATAGCTCCCCGGTGCCATGCCGCTGAAACTGAATTCGCCTTGCTCGTTGGACACGGTGGATAGGGCGGCTACAGGCAGCTCTACTCGAGCCCCCTGAAGCACGGCGCCGGCTGTGTCCACGGCGCGGCCGCTAATCGTGCCTTTCGCGCTTTGGGCAAAGCCAGTTACAGAACTGAGGTGCACGATAAACAGCAATCCGACGCTCGCCAACAAAACGGCGCGTCGCCTTGCAGTTTGGATAGACAGTCCTGGCGGCAGCATGGGAGCTCCTTGGGAGCTCGTTCCAGCCGGTGATCAGGGCTCAAAGAGCTCGTATTTTTTGTTTTGAGAGAACCCCGGATTCTAGGAGTAGTATGTGACGCGGATGTGAATATGACGTTAATATTTGCACGCAGGGGGGAACAAGCATTGAGCAGTTTCCGCCTGACGTTGGCGAGGACCGGCGGGGGATCTACATTACAAGATCACTTGCAGCGCAGTCCCACCCTCTGCGCGTGTCTCGGGTTTCACCCTCGAAAGCGCGAGGCGTTTACGTCCCGGCTGGTTGCGGCGCTACTGGGGCGGGAAGAGGCTCCAAGGCTGCGACCGGCGGGAGGACCGCAGTCTGCTCCAGTGCGCTTTGGTTGTAGAACGCCACCACGGTGGCGCGCTGCCAGAATCGCACCGCCAGCAGCGAGAACAAGATTGCCTGGCTGACGAGGAATGCCCCGAGTACGCTGGCCGGAGGCACGAACGTATACCACAGCCAGATTCCCAGGGCCAGAACCGCTGCTCCGACAACGGCAATTGCGACGTAGCTCCCGAGCAAGCTGACGAAGCTCTCCCGGGCCTGGCGGTAGGCCATGCCCACCGACTTGCGCACCGCACTCTGGTCAGCAATCACCACGTCGGTCTCGGCCAGATCGAACCAGATCCGAATGGCCGTCATGATCAGGAAAATGACCGCCAAACTCGTGAGCTGCACGTAGAAAGGCAACGTCTCGTAGGAGGTTGTACTGGCCGCTTTGATGAGCCCGTGCTGGATGCCAAACAGCACTCCGGCGACGATGCCGCCAATGATCCCAAACAAAATGGTCAGGCGCACGAACCGCCATAGGTTCCTTCCGCAGGTGCGGAAGAACTCGTCCCGTGAGATGCGATGGTCGGAAGCGTAGCCCAGAAACACTCCCGGCAAGAAGATCATAGTGAGCAGAAGGAAAATCCCGGCAAACACGCCAGCACTGGCGGTTGTAGCGCGGGTCGGGCCGAACTCCGGCCGTGTCACCATTTCGACGAACACACCATAGTCGAAGCTCTGTAGCAGGCCATTTGAATAAAGGCTGTGATCCAGGACCGAACTGGCCTGCTGGCGGAACGTCCCGGTGCCTATCCAGGCCAGTGTCAGATTCAGCAGATAGAACCAGATAACATATCGTTTGCTTTTGCGGACGATGGCCATGCCATTGGAAAGGATGTTTGGTTTCTCGGTCATACGCGATTTTCCCTTATACCATCCAGCCTGCGAGAAGCTGGCCAAAGAATTGTGTGATGAAAATCCAAAAGTTGTTCAACTTGGATGTGGCTTTACCATTGGCTTCCACTACATAGCTGTTGTTGAGGTAGTTGCGGTCGATACAGATTTTGTGGTCGGGATCGATCTCGACGGACACCACCTTGGCTTTCTTCTGGTAGGTGTAACGGATCCATCGGTCTTGTCCGTCCCAGCGTTCCCGGACTCTGTCGCCGTTATCGAAAATGACTTCGATCTCGACCGGCAGAACGAACTCTCCCTTGCGGTGAATCTGTACCTCGGACTGATATTCGGTCTCGCCCTTTTTCTCCTTGAGGTTATCCTTGTACCAATCCACGGGAATGGATTTCACCTTGAGCACTTCATAATCCAGAACCGGCGTACCGTACACCGCCTGATTGAAATACCAGCGCAGGTTTTGGCCGGAGACTTCCTCGATGGTTGTCAAGAAGTCTTCTTTTGTTGGATGGGTGAAACGGTAGCGCATGAAATAGACATGCATCGCCCGTTGCAAGGTCTCTTCCCCGATGACCGCCTCCAGGGTGAGCAGTGTGGCTGCGGTTTTCCCATAGGTGACGCCGCTGTACGAGTTATAGTTCGCATACTCCCAGCCGTTGCGGGTGATAGGGTCGAGGTCGGCCACGAAGGCGTAGGAACCTCTCTGCAACTCCCGCTCGCCCGCCACCATGCCCCACTGATTCATCACCGAAGTGCGCGGTTTCAGGATGTCATCCAGGACTTTAACTTCGGTATAGCTGTTGATTCCTTCGTCCATCCACGCGTCTTCGAACTCGTTGGTGGCGACCATTCCGTACCAATACTGGTGTCCAAATTCGTGCTCGACGACCTCCTCCGGCAAGTAAAGGCCTTTCGGCATCCACCAGGCAGTGCCGCCGGTAATGAACGTCGGGTATTCCATTCCTTCCGCGGCGGAATCCCGCTCGGGATCCACCAAGGTCAAGGTTTTGTACGGGTAGGGACCGTACCAGCGCTCGAAATGATCAAGCGTCTGCTTCAAAATACGCGCATGCCGCTCTTCCTGATTCAGCCGCGCGGGTTGCATCATGATGTTCATCTTGACCGGGCCCATGCTGCCGTCAAACTGATCCACGAAGACCTTGTAGTGAGGGCTGGCAGTCCAGGCGAAGTCGTGAATATCGTCGGCGTGGTAGGTGACGGTCTTGGTTCCGTCCGGATTGTCGACGTTGCCGACCTCGATGCCGCTCGCTCCCACGACCTCATTCTGCGGTACCGTGATCTTCACGTCGTAAACACCGAAATCGGCAAAGAATTCCGTCGAGCCGTGGAACTGATGGCAATTCCAGGCGCCATGCCACCACACCCCAACCTTGGGAAACCACTGCCCGGCAAGCAGAAAATCGCGCTTCCACCCGGTGCGTTCCAGCGTCTCAGGAAACTGGTCGCGAAAGGCGATCTTGAATTGCACGTAGCCGTCGGGAGGAATGGGTTTGAGCAGGTGCACCTGCACGACGGATTTGTCGTCCTGATTGTCGTCGTCGGGGTGAATGAACCGGAGCTGCGCGGTCAAGTCGCCTTGTCCCACCACTTCAAACCGCTTGATGTCATCGGCGCCGTAGTTTTTGCTGTCCCATTTCTCAAAGGTCACGTCACGTGTACCATCCCGCTTGGTTTCCTTGATCCACGTCGCCTTTGGTTGAAAGCCGTTCAGGTACAGATGGAAGGGGAACGTGTCCTGGGCCCGGCCGGTAAGGTTGTGGTAGGTCAGCACTTCGGTCGCGTCCAAGGTGTGAGATTTCGGGTCGTATTTGGCTTCGATTTCGTAGTGCACCACCCGTTGTGACATTGGGGTTGAGGAGTTGATCGCCGAAGTTGTGTTAGGAATGGAGAGCGCGGAGGGCGGTTCTTGAGCGATCACTGGTAGCGCCAGAATTGAGGCGAACAAGCACGCAACCATCCTCTGTCGTGATGACATTGGTAGCACCTCAGTCATAAATAGGCGTAACAGAAGATGATAACCCATGCAGGACAGCCGGGTCGGGTGTTTGTGGGAACCTCGCCGCATGGCGGTACGGCGAACCCAGCCTCTTGGTTCCCCTCAATCCGCGAGTCTGTCGTTTTGGGTAGGTTCTTTCAACCGCGGTACGGTGGCGTGGGGTGAGAAGAACGCGCGATCAACCCGCGATTCGGGCACGGACTGGAGCAACAATGGGTGAACAAGGAGAACTACATCCTCGGACCTGTTAACGGACCAGCCCAACCAGCCGGAGCAGCCCAAAGGCGAAGACCAGGGCGACTCCGAACACTACCGCATACTCCGTGAATTCGATCAACCGCAAGGAACTCAGATTGTTTTCCATGGCATGTTTCATAGGCATTGCCTCCACCATCTTCAGGTTGCGCCCACATGGATCAGCTTGAACTCAGATCGAAATCGAGCTCGCCACGCCCGAGAATATATTGTTGGCGTTGGTGCCGATCAAGCGGATCGTACCCACCACAATGATCAGGATGACCGCCAGCATCACCGCGTATTCGGCGACATCCTGGGCCTGTTCTTCCAGACACATCCTATGCAAGATGTTCTTCATAATCGCTGCTTGCCGTGCTTCGATTTTGCTGCGATCCTGCATCCAGCTTGCCCGAACCTTCTCTGGGTGTATATAGCCCTTGTGGGCTTTTTGGCTTACCGGGGTAAGACCGGTCAGGTGACCGAAGTTACTAACTGGTCTGGTAACCCGGTCGGACAGGGCTGTTTGGCTGGTGCGGGAGGTTTGACCAGCGTTGGCCGCTATGTTATTTGTGAGATCACGACTCACAGGTGTGTGCACAATTCCGCACACCGGGATGGCTGATGGAACTGCTACTGAATCTGTTGTGGGTGTTGTTGGCGGCGTCGGTATTTTGCCGATGGAGCCGCCGGCAAAACGACCCCAGGTCGCGGGCCCATCTGATTGCGCTTTTCTGTTTGCTGGCGTTGCTTTTTCCGGTCATTTCCGCGACCGATGATTTGCACGCCATGCGCCCTGAAATGGAGGATGCCGCCTCCAATCGCCGCGCCCTCAAGCAAGCCTCCGGCGCTTCGATGCGGAATCCGTTCCCCAGTGTGCCGGCTCTGCTGACGACCGCCGGCATGGCCCTGGCGCACCGCGAAACCTCCAGCCTCGCACCGGTAGTTCGAGTTTCTACACCTTCGTCCCGTCCTCTCAAGGTGGAATGCGGCCGCGCTCCTCCATTTCTCGAACTCGTTTAGTTGCATTGGCTTGCCGCTAACTCTTGCGGCAATTCTTCAGCTCGGCGAAGGTGGCTTGCAGCAGCGCCCGAAACTCCATCGGCACTGCCGCCCATGCTCCGGCTGACGATAGACTTCAACCAACAACGTGGCGGAGTTCCGGATGCAGAAAATATTGGCGCATAGTTGCGCAATCTGGTTGCTGGCGGTTGCCGGTTTGCCGGCCAGAGCCCAGCAGACGATGACCTGGCAACAGGTGCGCGACCGCTTCGAGCAGAGCAACCCAACCTTGCTGGCAGACCGGCTGAGTATCGACGAATCGAAGGCGGAAGAGATTACGGCGTTCCTGCGCCCCAACCCGACCTTCAGTCTGACGGCGGATGGGACGCAAATCGCACCTGAGAAAGGCGTGTGGCGGCCATTTGCCGGCACGTTTGAGTCGCCCGGCATCAGCTTTCTGCAAGAGAGACAGCATAAGCGAGGGTTGCGTCTGGAAAGCGCGAAAAAGGCAACCCTGATTGCCGAGTTCAGCCATACCGACCTGGAGAGAAGTCTGCTCTTCACCCTGCGTGGCGCATTTGTGGCAACCTTGCAGGCGAAAGCGGTGCTCCAGTTGGCACAAGACAACCTTGCCTACTACGATCACGTGCTCCAGATCAGCCGAGACCGCTTCAGCGCCGGCGACATCGCGCAAATCGATCTCGACCGGTTGGAACTGCAGCGGGTGCAGTACGAATCGGACGCGCAAACCGCTGAAGTCAATCTGCGCACCGCGAAAATTCAGTTACTCACGCTGCTGAACGATCGCAGCCCGATTGAACAATTCGACGTGTCTGGGCCGTTCGATTTCAACGACCAACTCATGCCGCGCGACGAGTTTCGGAAGATTGCCCTGGAAACGCGGCCAGACTTAAAGGCAGCTGGCGAAGCCGTAGACAAAGCCCAGACCGACCACAAACTCGCCATCGCCAATGGCTCAACCGATCCGACCTGGAGCCTATGGTACACGCACAACTCATCCAACAATAATCCGTTTGGCGTAAATACCCTGGGCGTCAGTGTCAGCATTCCCCTCCGCGTCTTCGACCGCAACCAGGGAGAGAAGCTGCGCACACAACTCGATATTACACGCAATGAAAAATTGCGCGACGCCACGGAAGCAGCCGTGCTGGGCGATGTCGACTCCGGATACGCCACGCTGGAAAGCAACGTGACTCTGCTACGCCCTTGCAAGGCCAGGTACCTGCAGCAATCCGTGCGGGTGCGGGACACGATTTTCTTCTCTTATCAGCATGGCGGGGCATCCCTGCTCGACTTCCTGAACGCTCAGGCGGAGTACCGCAGCGTGCAGTTGAATTACGTGAATCTGGTCGGCTCTTACTTGACGGCTGCGGCCCAATTGAATCTGGCCGTGGGCCGGGAGGTGGTCCAATGATGAGCAAACTTTTGCACCGCAGCATTGCAGCAGCCGTAATTCTACCTTTGCTGCTGCTTTCCGCGGCCTGCTCCGACGAAACCAAGGCGGCGCCCACCCAGGCCGAAGTGAACCTTGAGCCCGGGGTTTTTGATGTGGATCATCCCGGGACGTTCAAGCTGGTCAGTGTCGAGGCGCAGCCGTTACCCAAAGTGCTGACCGCCAATGGCAGCGTAAGCCCGGACGTAAACCGCACCATCCACGTGACCTCACTGGGATCCGGCCGCGTCGTAGAACTGAAGGTGAAACTCGGCGACTACGTGCAAAAGGGTCAGTTGCTGTTGTCCATTTACAGCGCTGATCTGACCGGGGCATTCTCCGATTACCAGAAAGCCCTTGCCGACGAGCGCCTGGCGAAGAAAACTCTGGATCGCGCCCAACTGCTTTACTCCCATGGAGCAGTGGCCGAGAAAGACCTGGAACAAGCGCAGGATGCCGAAGATAAAGCCCAGGTTGACGTCGGCAACACCGAGCAGCATGTCCGCATTCTGGGCGGCGATCCCGCACACCGGGGTTCTACCATCGAGCTGCGCGCACCCGTCTCCGGAACCATCGTAGAGCAGAATATTTCCGGATTCGAAGGCATCAAGAGCCTGGATAACAGTCCCAACCTGTTCACCATCGCCGATCTCTCGCAGGTTTGGGTTCTGTGCGATGTATATGAAAACGATCTGAGCGATGTGCAGGTGGGAGACTCCGCGGAAATTCGACTCAACGCCTACCCGGACAAGACCTACCATGGCACGGTTGGCGATATCTCCCGCCTGCTCGATCCCAACCTGAGGTCCGCCAAAGTCAGAATCGTCTTGCCGAATTCCGACGGGGCCTTGCGGACCGGCATGTATGCGGTTGCGAGGTTACGATCAAGGCAACTGCGGCCGCGTCTCGTGGTGCCGGACACCGCTATCATGCGGCTGCAGGACAAAGACTGGGTGTTCCGCAAAGAAGGACAGAATCGCTTCCGGCAAATCGAAGTGCATTCCGGGGGCACGACGGAAAACGGAATGCAGCAACTTCAGGACGGCGCAGTGAAGGCGGGAGACCAGGTCGTGGCCAACGCTTTGGAGTTCTCCAGTGAAATGGCGGAGAAGAAAGAATGATTCGCGGTCTTATTGACTTCGCGCTGCGGAACCGGATCCTGGTGCTCAGCCTGGCCATCGTTCTGTTCATTTGGGGCATCATTTCCTTCCATAATCTGCCGATCGAAGCCTATCCCGACGTCGCCGACACCTACACGCAGATCATCACCCAATGGCCCGGCCACGCCGCCGAGGAAGTGGAGCAGCAAATCACCGTGCCGCTCGAGGTGCAATTGAATGGCGTATCGCACAAAACCCACTTGCGATCGGTATCACTGGCCGGACTTTCGGTGGTCACCATCATTTACGACGACGAGATCACCACGTTTGCCGCCCGTCAGGAAGTTCTCGATCGTTTGGCACAAGCCACCATGCCGCCCAACGTCAATCCAGGACTCGGTCCCGACTACAGCCCGACTGGGCAAATCATGTTCTACACGCTGACCAGCACCAATCCGAAGTACAACGTGATGGAACTCAAAGCGCTGCAGGATTGGTTTGTGTTGAACCAATTGAAGTCCGTGCCGAACGTCGTGGATGTAAACATCTTCGGCGGACCCACTCGTGAATACCAGGTTCAACTGGATCCCGGGAAACTCGTGTCGTACGGATTGTCCCTGAACCAGGTTGAACAAGCGCTGGCCAATAACAATCTGAATGCGGGCGGCGGCTTCATCGAGCGGGGGGAACAGGCTTTGAACGTGCGTGCTGTGGGGCTGATGCAGACCACCGATGACGTGGGAGCCACGGTCGTCAAAGCACAGAACGGCACCCCCATCCATGTGCGCGATCTTGGAATCGTCGTGCAGGCCCCCAAGGTGCGGCTCGGGCAGCTGGGCAAAGCCATCCGCCGCGAGAATGGGGTTCTCCTCAACGATGATGACGTGGTGGAAGGAATTGTGTTGCTGCGGAAAGGAGCGGAAGCCGACGCCACGCTGGACGCCTTGCACAAAAAGATTGAGGAGCTGAATAACGGTCTGCTGCCGGCGGGAGTGAAACTGGTTCCGCACCTGGATCGCAGCGACCTGGTTCACTACACGACCCACACCGTGTTGCGCAACCTGACCGATGGGGTATTGCTGGTCACTTTGATTCTGTTCCTTTTTCTGGGAAATGTCCGCAGCGCCTTGATCGTGACCATCACGATTCCATTCTCTCTGCTGTTGGCCGCCATTTTGCTCGATCTGAGCCATATTCCTGCCAACCTGCTTTCCCTCGGCGCACTCGATTTTGGAATGGTGGTGGATGGTTCCGTAGTGATGGTCGAGAATATTCTTCGGCATACCGAGATAGGCCGTGGAAAGAAGACTCTTCTGGAAATGATTGCCACGGCAGCGCACGAGGTCCAGAAGCCGGTTTTCTTTGCCCGAATCATCATCATCGTCTCGTATCTGCCAATCTTTACCTTGCAACGCGTCGAGGGACGCCTGTTCCGTCCCATGGCTTGGACGGTGGCGTTTGCTCTTCTCGGAGCATTGCTGTTTGCGCTGCTGATTGCTCCGGTGCTCTGTACGTTTTTGTTCAAGGACGACATCAAGGAATGGCGCAACCCTGTCCTGCACTTTGTGCAGGAACGTTACGCCGGCACACTGGAATGGTGCTTCGATCATCTTAAATTCACGCTGGGGATGGGGATTTTCGGGCTCGCCGTCATGCTGTTTCTCGCATTTGGCGGCGTCATCGGCTCCGAGTTTCTTCCACATCTGGACGAAGGCGCGATCTGGGCGCGCGGCACCCTGGCTCCCAGTACCGGCCCTTCGTCGAGCATTGATTTTGCCCGGCAAGCACGACTCGTGCTGGCCAACTTCCCCGAGGTGAAGCAGGTGGTCAGTCAGGTGGGACGTCCCGATGATGGCAGCGATGCCAGCGGCTTCTACAACACCGAATTCTTTGTCGATCTCCTTCCACGCTCCAAGTGGCGGCCCCAATTCGCTACCAAGGAGGAGTTGATTGCCGAGATGGACAAGGAGTTGAGCAGGTTCCCGGGAGTGGACTGGAATTTCTCTCAGCCCATCTCCGACAACGTCGAAGAAGCGGTCAGCGGCGTGAAAGGAGAACTTGCCGTCAAGCTTTTCGGCTCTGAACTGAAGACTCTGGAAGCCAAGGCTAACGAGATGCAGGACATCATGCGCACGATTCCCGGCGTCGCCGACCTGGGGACGTTCCAGGTGCGCGGCCAGCCCAACGTAAACCTGATCGTGAATCGCGCTGCCGCTGACCGGTTCGGAATCAATGTCAGCGATGTTCAGGATGCCGTCGAAACCGCCGTGGGTGGCAAGGCTGTCAGCCAGATTCTGATCAAGGAGCAACGCTATGACCTCACCGTTCGGTATCAGGAAGGGTTTCGCAAGACGGTGGACGATATTGCCAACATTCGTCTTGTAGCGCCCTCTGGAGAACGGGTATCGCTGGGCCAACTGTGTGACATCAAGCTGGAGGACGGCGCATCTTCAATTTACCGGGAAGGGAACTCGCGCTATATCGCAATCAAGTACAGCGTTCGAGGCCGCGACCTGGGAAGTACCGTGCGCCAGGCAATTGAGGAAGTTCATCACAAGGTTCAATTGCCCGAGGGCTACCACCTGGACTGGACGGGTGAGTACGAAAGCCAGCAGCGCGCTAACCGGCGCCTGGCGATCATCGTGCCAGTCACGCTTCTGTTGATGGCTTTTATCCTTCACTTGGCGTTTGGCTCCTGGAAGTGGGTTTCCATGATTTTGGCGGTCGTGGCGCTTTCTCCCCTGGGCGGGCTATTGAGCTTGCTGATCACGCACACTCACTTTTCAGTTTCCTCCGGGCTTGGTTTCCTGGCGCTGATCGGCGTATCCGTGGAGGTTGGCGTGATCATGGTGGAGTACATCAACCAACTCCGTACCCGAGGCATGAATCCCAGGGACGCGGCCAAAGAAGGCGCGTCTCTGCGGCTGCGGCCCATCATGATGACCATGCTGGTGGCAACCCTGGGGTTGCTTCCGGCGGCCATGTCGCATGACATCGGCTCCGACTCCCAGCGCCCGTTTGCGATTGTGATTGTCGGCGGTCTGATCGTGGAGTTATTCGTCAGCGTGGTGTTATGGCCTACCCTGTACGTGTTTTGGGCCCGGCCCGGCGACAAACTGCCCCCACCGGAGCTAGGTTTTGCGGAAGAGGGCGAGCACGTGGACTAATCTGTAATGGCCACGACTTGACCTTGCACGCCACGCTGTCCGATAGGGCCGCTGCCATCAGGCCGTAGCAGGAGTCTTGGGCGCAACGAAGGGGCGAACAAACGGCGCAAACTTGTGCTAAGGCCTGATTTCAACACTCATCCCTCGGAATACAGGATAAAATCACCGCAAATGAGGCGTTGGTACCTTTATTTGGCCATCGTGATTGCAGTTCTGGTGATTGCATTCGGCGTACGGCACGTCTTGCAAGAACGAGCGCGGCAAAGGCGAGAAGTCGAGTATCAAGGCACCCTGCGCTCGTACTCAGAAGTCTTAAGAACTGGGATGAGCCGCAAACAGGTGGAGGAGTACCTTTCCGCGAAAAAGCTCCCCGTCCGCCAGTTGTGCTGCGTTAGTGTTAAGGAATTCTCCAGAGGTGTGTACGACAATACGTACGACGATCTGGTGAAGATCGGTCAAGAAGATGTTCCTTGGTTCTGTAGCGAGAACAATGTCTACATTGCCTTGCAGTTTTTCGGTTCGCAGAAAGATTCCCTTCCGAGGGCAGAGGCTTCCGACAGGCTAAAAGACGTGACTATCTATCACAAGCTAGATGGCTGTCTCTGACAATGTCCTTTGTGGTTGTTGGCGCAAAATCTCCATTTCGCTCATTGACACTGTCAAAACGTGTAAAGGCCTGATAGCGGAAGTTGACTGATCTTTCCGCACGCCGTATCACGGAATCTCCTTGACCACCGGGCGTACAATATTGGCGTTCGACGGAGGGATGTATGAAACCGTCTTCGCAGTCGCCTAGAATGCCTTCCAGACTTTCAGATTCAGTTCATCGCCAGCTCAACGCCTATACGCTGGCAGCGAGCGCGGCAGGAGTCGGCATCGTCCTAGCTTCGGCCCCCACTGCCGAGGCCAAGATCATTTATCACCGCACCCACCGGGTGATCGCTCCAGGTACCATTTATCACCTTGATCTGAATCGGGATGGGGTGGCCGATTTCAAGATCAGCAACTCCCCACAGACCTCGTCGTCGCACGTACTTGGGCTTATGGGCGCTCCCGGGAATGGAGTGGTGGCGGGCATGTCGGGAGAATATTACTTTGCCCTGGCCCTGAAGAAGGGAGCGCGCATCCCAAGTGGGCACACGTTTCTCAGGGGCGACGAGATGGTTTTCCAGAACCGAAGAGCCGATTACGGACCATGGGTCAACGTCGAAGGCCGCTACCTGGGATTGAAGTTCCAGATCCACGGCACAACCCACTACGGCTGGGCGAGACTCGATGTCCGCGTTTCACAGGGACCCCCTACGATTACCCCCACCCTTACGGGTTACGCCTATGAGACAGTGGCCAACAAGCCGATCATCGCCGGAAAGACCAAAGGGCCGGACGTAATCACCGTGGAGGGCAGTCTCGGAGCGTTGGCAGCGGGAAGAAAGTAGCAGCCCAGTCTGGTACTCAGACCTCTTTGGCAGATCATAGCTGTTGTAACATCTCCATTTCACTCAATGACTTTCAAAAAGGCGAAACAAAGGCGCAAGCTTGTGCAATCGCCTGTTCATAACAGTTGACGAACAGAGCATAATGAAGCCGAGGGGCCTGTGAACACTGAGATTGTCATTTGTCGCACTGTCGGACTCGTGTTCCTGATTTGCCTGCCAGTCGCGCTGGCCATGGTTTCGGGTGATTTATGAAATGGCTGTCCAGTTGCCGGTTGAAAGGCGTTACGAGGGGAATGCTGGCTGTGTTATTGCTTGGGCCAAGTGTTTCGGCTGGAGGTCCCAAGGTGCACAAGTACAGGTATTCCGAGATTGATATGCCCGTATCGCTTGCCGTGGGCACGGTGCGAACGCCCGAGTTCGCTGTGAAGCATGAGGCATATTTCATCATGATTCAAGCAGAGAAGCGTCTTCCTTATGTCGATATGAAATGCATGATGGGGCTCACTGCGGGACCGTTAGAGACCGGTGAATGCAGTAAGGAACCTGTGCTTAAAGCTGACTGGAGAGTGCTGGATGGTGAGCACGTCCTTGCTCAGGGTTCGAACCGTACTGAGGCCGATGCTGAATACACGGATGAGTACATGTTCAAGTTCCTCGGGAAGTTCATGGGTGAATCCGACAAGAAGTATGTAGTAGAAGTGAAATTTACCAAGGATGGCACTCCGCTGAACGTGACGAATCCGCACTTGATCGTCATTCTGGTCAGAAAACACTGATTTCTAATGAGCGCAACCTTCCGCGCAGGTAGAGTCCGAGACGTTGTAGTTGGCGAAAAATCTCCGTTACACTCAAAGTCCCCCAATCGGATACCGGTCTGTGTCCGATACGTGGAGCCTTGCCAGCCCTGTCCGCAAGGTCGAGTTCAAGCTAGTACAGCTAATTTGATCTCTTAGGAATCCGCGAAAGCGGGAGTGCCATTGTTTCCGCTACTTCGCTACCACTTCATACGGGCGCATCATTTCGTTGTCTTCGTGCTCCAGAATATGGCAATGCCAGACGTAGCGGCCGGCATAACCTTCAAACGGAATGATGATGCGCGTGATCATGCCCGGGTCAGCCCGCACTGTGTCTTTCCAGCCCGCCTCGCTTGCGTCGGGTGGGGTAGCGTCGCCCCGGTAACGCAGGGTGCCTTTGTTCTGATACGCGAAGGCATCAAAACGCCGCCGGTCCAGGATCTGGAAGCGCACCAGGTGAAGATGAATCGGGTGCGTGTCGTCGGTCATGTTCATCAGTTCCCAAATCTCCACTGAGTTCAGGACCGGATTTTCCGTGACCGGCATTTGCCAGTGGGTGTTGTTGAGCAGCATGACCACAGGATCCCCGCGCAGGTCGTCCACTTCGCCCAGGCTAAGCGTACGGGTCTTCACCGCCTCGGACTCGGCTAATCGTCGAACCGGCTGCAATACTGAGGGCAGGGAACTAGGGTCGCTGGATCTGGATTGTCCGACCCGCAGTTGCATGACGGGCTGAAGCGAGTCGTTTTTCAACACAATCTGCTCTCCGGCCCGGTCGCTGAAGTCCACAACCACGTCCGCGCGCTCCGCCGGCGCAAGCGAAATCTGCTTCAGCGGGACTGGCGCTGGCAGAAGTCCCTGGTCAGTCCCGATCTGATAAAACGCTTGCCCGTTCGGCAAGGACAGATGAAAGAACCTGCCGTTCGCGGCGTTCAGGATTCGAAAGCGATATTTGCGCGGCTCGACTTCTAAGTATGGAAGTATCTTTCCGTTCACCAGAATGGTGTTGCCAAAGAATTCCGGGACCCAGGTTTGGTCCGGGTAGGGCGATACCGGGTAGTAGAGCTGGCCGGAGGGATCAAATATCCGGTCGAAAAGAATGAGCGGAATCTCATGCTTCCCGCCAGGCAGGTTCAGCGAATCCTCCACCTTGTCCCGGACGATATACAGTCCCAGCAACCCGGCGAATGCGTTCAGACGGTTAATGCCCATCGCGTGGTCGTGGTACCAGAGCAAAGCCGCATCCTGGTGGTTCGGATAGAAATAAACTGCGGACTTGCCCGGCACGTACCAGTTCTCCGGATATCCGTCACTGTCCGGAGGAACTTTTGCGCCGTGCACATGAACCACCGTGCGTACATCAGGCTTGTCAGACTCGGCGCCGTGCAGGCGATGGTCGATCGGCAGGAAATGCGTCGTGGGCAACTCATTCGCCCACTCGACCAGCACCCCGCTGCCGCTCTGGGTCTCCAGCGTGAGTCCAGGACACGATCCGCCGATTCCCCAAAAGCGTGTCGGTTTCACATCGCGGTGGACTTTGCTTTCGATCTGCCGCATCGCGAAACGGTAATATGGAACTTTGGTGGTGGGATCGGCGGGGCTTGGCCGGAATTCTATGGAACGCGCAACCCCGGGAATTGGAAGTGGATCAACAAATGGTGTGAGAGAGTTCGGATCGAGCGTCGGGCGAACGACAGGTTGGCGGCGAGATTCTCCATGCGGAAGCATCAGAGCAGCAGCCGTCATGCTGCTCTGCCGCAGAAACGTCCGTCGCGTGATGGACACTGACTATTCCCTCCGGGGATGGCGACCGAGGCCAGAATTGTATCCGTTTGCAGCACGACAGGCATGCGAGGAAGCAGTCTCGCATGCCTGTCGTTGCTCCGTCCAGTTCCTGAATCTCGTCGGCGTGGAATGAACCCAACCGGCGATTCTTCCATTCAACCCGCTTACTTGGGTTCTCCGGTGTTCGGATTCAAGAAGAGAATTCCGTTGTCTCTTCTGTGTTTGAAGTCAAACATCTGCGCGATGGAGCTGGCAATCGAGTCGAACGAGCCCTGACCGATGCGTTGACCGCCCAACCAGTTGTCTTCGATGAATCGAATCACCGAGGTCTGATCGGTCACGGTGTGGTCCACGGAGTTTTCCAGCGCGTAAGGTGAGATCACCAACAGTGGTTGGCGCGGGCCGTAACCGCAGCGGCCCAGCGCGTGGGCATTCCCGGAATCAACGCCCGGGAGAGAGTTGGAAGCGGTCCCGCACGCGCTGGGGCCCGTGAGGGCGTCCGCCGGACCGGTCGACTGGTTCACGACTGGACCCATCTGGTGATCGTACCAGCCGTCAGAGTCATCGTACAAAATGACCACTGCGGTTTCCTTCCACGCATCTTGCTTTTGCAGGAAGTTGAGGGTATCAACGACGAAAGTCTGTTCGTCGAGGGGATCAGAGTAACCGGCGTGGCCGTCCTGGATACCGACGGCCTTCAGGAAGCTCACGGCCGGGAAGTTGCCTTTCTTGACGGCATCAAAGAAATCCAAAATATCGTAGTTGTGGTTGGCGGGACCGTCGTGACCGATTTCCGAAACGGATTTCGGACGCGTGTGGTTGGGATTTGCGGTCGATGCCCAGTAATTGGCAAAGGCGTGGTGCGGAATGTAGTCGTTTGTGGTTCCGGCGAGGCCGGTGGAACTTCTCTGGCAGCCCGTGGTGCCATTGGAGTTCTTGATGGTCAGGTCGAAGCCGCCCATGAAGGAGCCCCAACTGACGCCGGCGGTGTTCAGCAGATCGCCGATGTTCTTGCTGGCCATTTGGACCTGGTTCCCGGTGGAATTCGAGCAGACGTCATTGAGCGGGTCAGGATCGCCGATCACGGTCAGTGAATTGTCGCCGCCGTTCACTTCTCCGCCCGTTCCATTGATTGAGTTTGCGATGCCGTTGGTCTGGCCGGACATCAGGTTGATCACGCCCGGGGTAGAGGGGCCGAACGTCGTGCTGAAGGAATTGTCGTTCATGGCGAAGTGCTGAGCATAGTTCCAAAGAGCCGTGACCGTGTTCCCGTCGAAGTAGCCCAGGTTCAGACCGTTCGTGTCGACCACTCCGCCTCCCGACGGGGGGGGACCAGCTGTGCCGGCATAGTAGGGGAATAAATCCATCGCCCCCATATCGAAGGCTTGCTGCTCGGCTGTGTAATCGTGGTTTTGATCGTTGGTCACTGCCTGGGTGCGGTCCAGTCGGAATGGGTTGGTGGCTCCCGTGCCATTTGCCGGGTTCAGGTTGGGGTTATTGTTCAATAGCGCGTTGGTCAGTCCGTTTACCGTCGGCGTGCCCTGCCTGGCATGGAACTGGGGCTCGCCGCTTGAATTCTGGGCAACTGGGTAGGTCCCGAAGTAGTGATCAAACGAAACGTTCTCCTGGAAAATCACCACCAGGTGCTTGATGGGCGTCGCCGTCCTGACGGAACCCGGCGTGGGGTTTGAAGCGGCAAATGCGGGAGAAACACACGGTCCCAGGGCGGTGGTCAATGCGGTCGCGAGAGCCAGCATCTTCCTGGGGGCAGCCAATGCGCGAATCTGGTCGAACATACCATCCTCCTCCATCCTCCGGCCAACTCACCCGAAGGTCTACAAGAAACCTCTTTTTTGGCCAGTGGAGACAGCAGGTTAGAAAACTTGCGTGTCAGGAGTATGACCTTCAGGTTAAAGATGTGTGAATTGCCATAGTGACGGCTGTATATAAGGGGAAGCGTCGAGAACGGGGGGAATCAGCTTGCCTGGCGGCCGTCGCTTGAGTACGAGCAGGCAATCTTGAAGAAATAGCCCAGCCGAAAGTCCATCTGGCGGGCTCGGGCACGACTGCCAACCCGGCCAATCAGCATCACAATTGCCAAACGACGCGGCAGAGGGTCGCCGCTACTGGGAGATGGAGCTAGCCACCGAAGAGAAAGCGTTGTTGGCGTTGCTCCCGATCAGCCGTATGGTTCCGACCACCAGAACCAGGATCACCGCCAACATCACCGCGTACTCCGCGATATCCTGCCCCTGTTCGTCCGACCAGAACCGGTGAATCAACTCACCCATATTTCCTCCGCTATTCGATGGCGTGGCCCCATCATGAGGTGCCGGGCCTCACTTGTCAAACCCAAATTTCCTGTCGGGTGCCTACAGGTTCACTCCTTCGTCCGCCATGCCCGTTGGGACCCGCATCCGTGGAGCGGGTCAGTGAGCGGATCAGCAAGCATACATCGCGTGGACCCTCCTGCACGCTTGACGGCTCTGCGTCGGTGGTCCAAGATCGATCCGTTGCTGTGCCAGACTTTGTCGTGGGGACAGCCGCTTTCTGAATTCCCTCTAGCGCAGCAATGCGCCTACCGATCGGGAGGCGTAGTCGAGAACTCGTCCCGGCAGCACACCGAGGTAGATCGTAGCCGCCAGGCTGATGGCGAGGGCTGCTCCCAATCCCATCGGGATCGGCGTAGTCGGCGCATCGACCTGCGGTTCCCTCATGTACATCACGACAATGATCCGCAGGTAGTAATACGCCCCGATTGCGCTGTTCAGCACGCCGATAATCACCAACCAAACCAGATTCGCCTGCAGAGCCGCGCTGAACACGTAAAACTTGGCGAAAAAGCCCCCGGTTACGGGAATCCCGATCAAAGACAGCAGAAAAATTGTCAGAGCGCCCGAGAGAATCGGAGAACGCCGACCCAGCCCCGAGTAGTCTTCCAGCGTCACATATCGCTCTCCGGTGCCGGCAAAGTGGCTGACCACGGCGAACGCTCCCACGTTCATCGCGGCATAGGAAGCCGTGTAAAACATCACCGCCGGGATGCCATTGTCGGGCAGCGCGGCAAATGCGACCAGTAAATATCCGGCGTGAGCAATCGACGAATAGGCCAGCAGTCGCTTCACATTGTCCTGCACCAGCGCGGCAACGTTGCCTAGCGTCATGGAAAGCGCGGCCACCACCCAGATCAGCCCGATCCGCCCCGGTGCATGGGCTTCAAACATGATCCGCAACAGAACGGCGAACACGGCTGCCTTCGGCGCCGTGGACATAAACCCAACCACCGGCGCCGGTGCTCCCTCGTAAACATCGGGAGTCCAAACGTGAAACGGCGCCGCGGCCACTTTGAATCCCAGGCCCACAAACATCAGTGCGACGCCGGCATAGGCGAGCAGCGGAACCTGTCCGGACCGCAAAATATTGGCGATTGCCGAAATGCTGGTCGATCCCGTCGCGCCGAACATCATGGCAACACCGTAAAGGAAAAACGCAGTCGCAAAAGAACCCAGCAGGAAGTACTTGACCGACGATTCGCTGCTGATCGCCGCGTGCCGCCGGAATCCCGCCAGAACATACGTGGAGATGGACGAGATTTCCAGGGCAATAAAAATGAGAACCAGTTCCACCGCCGACGACATCAGGCTCATGCCGACCGCGCCGAACAATAGCAGTGCGTAATATTCGCCTGCGCGAATCTCCTGAACTCTCATGTATTCGAAAGAAGTCAGAATGACAACCGCCGTCACCGCCGCCACCAGGAAGTGGAAGAAGACGCTGAACGAGTCCACCTGCACCATGTTCCAGAAAGCCAGGCCCGGGAACTGCGCCTGGTAGATCGTCGAAGCAAGCGCTGCCAGCGCTCCGACCAGTGCAACTCCGCCCAGCGTTTTCTGGCTGCTGCGGTCGTCCATGACCGGGTCGAGCAGCATGATGATCATGCCGAAAACGGAGAGCACGATTTCCGGCAGGATGCGAATGTAGTCGGCCGCCTGGGGCAAGGTCTGGGTGCTGACAGGGATTGGGTTCACTGGCCCACCACCTTGCTTGCCAACTGCGTGAACGGCGTGAGAACGGTTTGCACGGCGGGATCAATCGCATTGAGCCAGATCAGCGGCGCCACTCCCATCACCAGCGCAGCGGCTGCAATCGGCCACAGAGTGGCTTGTTCGCGTCCGCTCAGGTCGGGCAGAGTTTGATTCACTTCATGGCTCACCTTGCCGAAGAAGACCCGCTGGTACATCCAGAGCAGATAGCAGGCGCTCCAGATCACGCCGGTCGCAGCGAGAATCCCGTAAATCGGGTGCGCCCGGAAAGCTCCGCTCAGAACCAGAAATTCACCGATGAAGCCATTGAGCAGCGGTAACCCGACCGAGGCGAGCACCGTAAAAAGAAAGAAGGACGCGTACATCGGCATGGGCGTTGCCAGTCCACCGTAGTCGGCGATTTCATAGGTGTGCCGCCGTTCATAAATAATTCCCGCCAGCATGAACAATCCACCGGTAGCCACGCCGTGCGCCAGCATCACAAACGTTGCCCCATCAAGTCCGGCCTGGGTGAAACTGAAAATTCCCAGTACCACGAATCCCAGGTGGCTGATCGACGAGTATGCGATCAGCTTTTTCATGTTGGGCTGCACCATGGCCACCAGCGCGCCGTAAACAATACCAATCAGCGCCAGAACCATGATCCACGGCGCATTGCTGCGCGATTGCACCGGAAACAGTCCGAGGTTGAAGCGCAACATGCCGTAGGTGCCCATCTTCAGCAAGACCCCGGCCAGCAGCACGGAGCCGGCAGTCGGCGCCTCCACGTGAGCGTCCGGCAGCCAGGTGTGGAACGGGAAGAGCGGCACTTTGACCGCGAACGCCAGGAAGAATCCCAGGAAAAGCCAGGGCGCGGCAGCCGCGAAATTCTCTACTCGCCCGCTGTGAATCGCGGCTTGAATCGTGGTGAAATCAAAACTACCGGTCTTCGCGTACAGCCACAAGATCGCCGCCAGCATGAAGACTGAGGCGATCATCGTGTACATGAAGAACTTCACCGCCGCGTACACCCGCCGCCCGTGGCCGTACATGCCGATCAGCAGCGCCATCGGGATCAACGTGGCTTCCCAGAAGAAGTAGAACAGGAAGAGATCGAGCGCCATGAATACGCCGATCAGCGCCGTCTCAAGAATCAGAAGCAGGATGAAGAATTCCTTGACCCGCTCGTGGATCGACTTCCACGAGATCAGCACGCAGAGCGGCGTCAGGAAAGTGGTGAGTACGATCAACCACATGGAAATGCCGTCCACGGCCATGTGGTAGTGGATGTTCGGATTGGGGATCCACGGCCGGTCGATCTCGTACTGAAAGCCGCTCACGGCGCGATGAAAGTGCACCGGCAAATGAAGGGACAAAACGAAATCGAGCAGCGCGATGACCAGCGAGAAAATACGAATATCACGGTCACGCCTCGGCAAAACCAGAAGCAGCAGCGCCCCCGCCAGCGGAACGAACGTCACCAGCGTGAGGATCGAGTTGTCCAGCCCAGAACTCATCGTGTGCCCATCCAGATCATGTATCCGATCACCACCGCCGCTCCCGCCGCCACCCAGCCCGCATAGGAACGAATGTTGCCGGATTGCATGTGGCGGATCGCATCGGAAACGTCACGCGCGCCATCAGCGCTGTTATCCAGAGTTGCGTCAATCACGTCCCGGTCGATCCCGTGCCACAGGACTTTCGTCGAGCCATCCACCAGCGGCTTCACCAACACTGCGGCATACAACTCATCCACGTAGTACTTATTGAGCACGGCGAAATACAGGCTCCCCAGAGTTTTCGCAATCCGCGCCGGGAGTTGGGGGCGGCGGTAGTAAAGAAGCCACGCAAAAAATAACCCCGCCAGCGCGGCTGCGATCGAAACGCCCATCAACAACGTTTCAGGGCCGCCTTCCTCCTGTGGTGGTTCGGCCGGCTGAACCGCTTCGGCAGCAGTGCCGAGGGAGTAAGACGTCACGCCCGCATGAAACACCGGAGAGAGAAAGTTCTCGAAATTCTTGTGAATGCCCACCCATCCGCCAACCACCGAAAGTACCGCCAGAACCACCAGCGGAATCAGCATCACCTTCGGGCTTTCGTGAATCCCGTTATGGCCATGTGGCGCGGGTGCCCCCGCCCGCGAATTGTGGCCCGAATGGTCATCGTGCCGATGCTGGTGACCAGCCTCCGCCTCTCCCCTGTATTCGCCAAAGAACGTCATGAACCACAGCCGGAACATGTAGAACGAAGTGATAAACGCCGTAGTGACGCCGATCAGCCAGTACACCCAGCTTCCATAGGGGCTGGAATATGCCTGCCAGAGAATTTCGTCCTTGCTGAAAAAGCCTGCCAGCGGCGGAATTCCCGCGATGGCGAAAGTTGCCATCGTCATCGTCCAGAACGTCCATGGAATTTTGGTGCGCAACCCACCCATCTTGCGCATATCCTGCTCGCCGCCGACGGAGTGAATCACCGAACCTGCCGCCAGGAACAGCAGACCTTTGAAAAAGGCGTGCGTCATCAAATGGAAAATGCCGGCGGAATATGCGGCTACGCCGCAAGCCATGAACATGTATCCCAGCTGCGAAACCGTGGAGTAGGCGAGAACTTTCTTGATGTCGGTTTGCGTAATTCCAATCGTCGCCGCGAACAGAGCGG
This sequence comes from uncultured Acidobacteriota bacterium, assembly GCA_963715675.1. Taxonomy (GTDB): domain Bacteria; phylum Acidobacteriota; class Terriglobia; order Terriglobales; family Acidobacteriaceae; genus DASVWZ01. Next base: position 2,171,287 of record OY970265.1, on the reverse strand, counting down.
TCAGCGTTCCGATGATCGCTACCACCAGCAGCGCCGACGGCGCCCGGTCAAAGATGAAATGCGAACGCGCCACCATGTAAACCCCGGCGGTCACCATGGTGGCGGCGTGAATCAGCGCGGAAACCGGCGTTGGGCCTTCCATCGCGTCCGGCAGCCAGACGTATAAGGGGATCTGGGCCGACTTGCCGCACGCCCCGACCATTAGCAATACGCCAATGGAAGTGAGCAGGCCGGTGCCGGCGGTTTCCATTCCCCTCGTCGAAATGCTCGCCGCCAGTTGCTCGAAGTTCAGTGTCCCAAAATGCTTAATCAGCAAAAACAGCGCGATCAAAAATCCGAAGTCGCCGATGCGGTTTACGATGAACGCTTTTTTGCCCGCGGCCGCCGCCGAATCTTTGGTAAACCAGAAACCAATCAGCAGATACGATGCCAGGCCCACGCCCTCCCACCCGATAAACATCACCAGGTAATTGTCGGCCAGAATCAGCGTCAGCATGAAAAACATGAACAGGTTCAGGTAGCTGAAGAAGCGGTAGAATCCGCCCTCCTCCCACATGTAGCCGGCGGCATAGATGTGGATGAGGAATCCGACCCCGGTGACGACCAGCAGCATCACGAGGGAAAGACGGTCGAGATAGAAAGCAAAATCCGCCTGGAAGCCGCTAATGCGAATCCAATGCCCCAACATTTCCAGGTAGGGCCCGCTGATCAAGGCAGACGACTGATAGACGACCCAAAGCGCCATCGCGAACGCCCCGCCGCAGAAAGTCCAGGCCACGGCGGTGACCGTCTGCCGCGAAAAGTGCTTCCCGAACAAGCCATTGATGGCAGCGCCAATCAGCGGCAGAATCGGAATGAGCCAAAGATGCAGGTTGGGCGTCATAGTTTGAGCAGGTCCACCTGATCGACATTCAAAGTTTCCCGCGTGCGGTATACCGCGATGATGATGGCCAGCCCGACTGCGGCCTCGGCCGCTGCTACCACCATGACGAAGAACACAAACACCTGTCCGCTGAGCGCATGCCATTGGGCGGCGAAGGCCACGAATGACAAGTTTACTCCGTTGAGCATCAGCTCAATCGACATGAAAATCGTGATGATGTTGCGCTTGATCAGGAATCCGGTTACGCCGCACGCAAACAAGATGCCGCTCAGGATCAGGTAAAAGGATAGCGGTACCATCAGTTCTCCCTCTTGGTTTGCGACGGTGAGTCGGGCCGCGCCGCCAATACCACGGCGCCCATGATCGCAATCAGCACCAGAATCGACGTCACTTCGAACGGAAGCAGGAAATCGTGAAACAGAAGCCACCCTAAAACCTTCGGCGGGCCGGGGAGTGCACCCGCTTCGACCGCCCGGGTTCCGGAATGCGCCACCATGACCCATGCGATCAAGACGCTTCCGGCCAGCATTCCCGGGATCCCGATCAGCAGCGCCACTCTGCTGCCTCCGGTTCGCGCTTCTTCGCCCGCATTCAGCAGCATGATGACGAATACAAACAGCACCATGATGGCGCCAGCATAGACGATGACCTGCACCGCGGCCACGAACTCCGCGCCCAGCAGCAGATACTCCACCGCCAGCGATCCCATCACCACCACCAGCGACAGCGCGCTGTTGATGGGATGCCGCTGCACCAGCAGGTTCACCGCACCCGCCACGCACACCAGCCCAAACACCGAAAATAAGATCAGATGAAGCATGCAGTTCTTAGCCGTCCGGGGTCAGGAGTCAGCATGATCTTGATCCGACTCCTGACTGCCGACTCCTGACTGCCGACTCCTGGCTACTCTTGCTTACGCTCTCAGTGCGACTACCAAAGCCGTAATCACCAGATTTGCAATCGCCAGCGGTAGCAGAAACTTCCAGCCAAACGCCATTAACTGGTCGTAACGGAAGCGCGGCAATGTTCCGCGAACCCAGATGTAAACGAACATAAATGCGAATACTTTGGCCACAAACCAGAACACCGGCAGAATCGCCTGCAAAATTGCCGGACCGAAAACCGGCCCATGCCATCCGCCCAGAAACAGCAGCGACGCCAGACACGCCACCGTGATCATGTTGGCGTACTCGGCCATGAAGAACATGGCAAACTTCATGGCGCTGTACTCGGTGTGATAACCCGCCACCAGCTCCGTCTCGGCTTCCGGAAGATCAAACGGAATCCGGTTGGTTTCCGCATAGGCCGCAGTCAGATAAATAAAGAAAGCGAAAAACTGACCGGTGAAAATGTTCCATCGTGGGATGAACCCCCAGAAGTGCCCGCCCTGGGCATCCACAATGTCGCGCAGGCTGAAGCTGCCGGTCACGATCAAAATGCCGACCAGCGAAAGGCCCAGCGCGATTTCATAACTCACCATTTGGGCGCTGGCGCGCAGCCCGCCCAGCAGCGAATACTTGCTGTTGGATGACCATCCTGACAACGCAACGCCATAAACGCCCAGCGAAGTAATCCCCAGGATAATCAGCAACCCGATATTCACGTCGGTGATCTCCAGCGGCGTGCGGATGCCAAACACTGTGATCCAGTTCCCGATGGGGATCACCGAAATCGATGAAACCGCGCACATGATGGCGATCATCGGCGCGGCAATGTAAAGCGGCTTGTAAACGTTCGGCGGAAGCAGATCTTCTTTGAACAGCAGCTTGGCGCCGTCCGCCAGCGGCTGCAGCAGGCCGAACGGCCCGACCCGCGTGGGCCCCCATCGGTTCTGGATATGACCCACCACTTTTCGTTCCAGCCAGACGCTGTACGCCACTCCGGTCAGCAGGATTCCGATAGCAATGATGGTCTTGACCAGCGATACGAGTATGAAAAGTCCAATGCTCAATGTATGGCTCTTTTTCGAAATGCTCGCTTGCTATGCCCGCGGTCGGCCTTCAGTCGGCCGCTACTTCCTTGGGTTGCACGTGATGGTTTTCCATCACAGAATTCAAAGTTCGCGAATAACCGCCCAGCGTCCCTGAACTGAAAAGATCATCGTTGGCCGGCACAACCAGCGCGGGATCGTGCAACGCTCCGGTTCCGCTGGCCGACAGACGGGTGTGCTGATCGTTTCCGGCCAGCAAATCCATGCGCGAAACGTCGTATCCCGGCACCAGCCGCTGAATCTCATCCAGGATCGCCATCGGATCGAGCGGGCTCATCTTGGGTTCCAGTCCATTCGCCTCCAGCCACACCGCATGACGGTCCGCTTCCCCGGATTGCGCGCCGCGCGACTGCCCCATATCCATGGGCTCTCCGCGCCCGAAGGGCACGAGTTTGCGGACCTCGAAGCCCATCGCATCCGCCACCCGCACGATCATTTCGAAATCTGATTTAGCGCCCGTCACCTCGCCTGCCTTCTTCACGATCTGCAGATCGCCGCAAGTGTTGGTAAACGTGCCGGTTTTTTCGTAGGCATTCGCCGCCGGCAACACCACGTCCGCGATGGTGGCCGTCTCAGTGAGGAACATGTCTTGCACCACCACAAAGCTCTGCGAGAACACGTACGGATCAATCGCATACTGTTCCACAGGATTCGCGCCGACCACGTAAAGCCCCTTCAGCTTGCCGTTCTTCGCGCTCTCCGCCATTGCAGGCAGGGTCAGCCCCGCCGCAGACGGAAGTCCGCCCCACTCCTGTTCGAACAGGCCTGCATTCGAGATCGGCCGATAACCTGCCAGCAAATCCGGATACAGCCCCATGTCGGCGGCTCCCCGCGAGTTGGCATAGTCGCTCAGGCAGATGAACTTTGCGCCGGGGATCCCTGAACCGAATTGCACCAGCGCCGCGATGTCCTTACCGCGAATCTCCGAACCGAACGCAATAACAAGGTTCTGCTCACCGCGCAGTTTATCGCGCAGCGCCGTCCAGGCATCGCGATCGGTCTTTTCGCTCACGATCGCCTCGACCGCGGAATCGTCCCCCGACAAATACGCAGCCAGTTTGCCTTCACTCCCAGCGGGAATCTGAACAAAGTTCGCTGCCTGCCTCTGCAGCTTGATCGGCTGCGCATTGATCACGTAAAGCCTCGCGCCATGCAGGCGAACGTTATTGCGAATCTGCCAGGCCAGCAGCGGATGCTGGTCGGTGGGATTGTTGCCAATCAGCAGAATGGCCGAGGCGTTGAAAACCTCCCGCATGCTGGCGGTCGTGCCCGGTTTGCCGCTCAATGCCGCGGCAAAAGCCGGGTAGTCGGCGGTGCGGTGATGGTCGATGTTATTCGTGCGCAACACCACGCGCGCGAACTTCTGCAGCAGGTAATTCTCTTCGTTGGTGGTGCGATTCGAGCCGACCACGCCGATTGCCTGGCCGCCGTCCTGGTCGCGAATCTCTTTGAATCGCTTCCCGATCAGTTCGAAAGCTTCCTCCCACGTGGCCGGCGTTAAGCGGCCATTCCTGCGGATCAGCGGCTGCGCCAGCCGGTCTTCGTGGTTCGCGAAATCGAACGCGTAGCGGCCCTTGATGCAGAGGAAATCCCCGTTGATGCCGCTTTTGTCGCGATTGTCGCCGCGCACGATCTCCATGCCGGTGTCGGAGCGGCGCACCCCCAGTGTAGTTTTGCAGCCGTCGCCGCAGTGCGTGCAGGTGGTGCCGACGTGCTTCATCTCCCACGGCCGCGTCTTGTAACGATACGCTCCCGAGGTCAGCGCTCCGACCGGGCAAATGTCGATGCACATGCCGCACTCTTCGCATTCCAGGTGATCGTCCTGATTGGGCGCAATGATCGAACTGACTCCGCGATTCTGCACCCCCAGGGCCCACACATCCATTGCTTCGCCGCACACTCGTACACAGCGGTAACACAGAATGCAGCGCGGCCGGTCGAAATAGACCACCGGCGACCACTGCTGCTCTTCGCGGTGGTTTTTGATGTCGATGAACTTCGACTCGGCTGCGCCGTAGGAGAACGTCATGTCCTGCAGTTCGCATTCGCCGCCTGCATCGCACACCGGACAATCCAGTGGATGGTTGCCCAGCAGCAGTTCGACCATCGACTTGCGCGCCTGATGAATTTCCGGACTGTCGGTGGTGACGATCATGCCCTCACCGATGACCGTGGTGCATGCCGTCTGCAACTTCGGCATCTTCTCGACCTTCACCAGACACATCCGGCAAGCGCCCTGCAAAGACAAGTTGGGGTAATAGCAGAACGAAGGCACCTCAATGCCCACGCTCTTGCATGCCTCGATCAGTAGCGTCCCAGCGGGAGCCGTGATCTTCTTGCCATCGACTGTCAGGTTTACGTCAGCCATACGAAATTTCGTAATTGAGTAATTTGGTAATTTTGCAATTTAAAAGTCAACGACCCGACCGTGCCGTGTGTTGCGATGCAGTGAATAGTGCACTCAATTCCATGGCTTCCGCCGCTAGTTCTATCAATCGTTCTCGTGAGACAATCTCACAGTCGCCAAGCATCTCCAGCCAGAATACCGTTTCATCGGCCTCCTCCACGACAATGCCGATTTTCGCGACCCATTCCGCCTTCGATCTGGCCCGGCACGCAGCCCTGTAGTTCGCCGCCACGGCTGTCCCACACCGCAACAACTGCTTGCCCAATACCTGCGCGTCGGTCCTGTAAGGCAGGGTTCTATAGACCTTCACGACACGAACTGCGAAGGCTTTGGTTCGATCGCGAAGCTGCTCCTGCTGCGAAACCGCCATGTTCTCAAATTACAAAATTACCCGATTACCAAATTACCAAATCTGTCTCAAGCCATTGCCGGAACCCGCTCCGCGCCAGCTTTCTCAAACGGGCACGGCTTGCCGTCCAAATGATCTTCAAACTCTTTGCGAAACTTCTTCACAAATGCAATTGTCGGCATGGCCGCCGCGTCGCCCAGCGGGCAGAACGTGCGTCCCAGCATGTTCTCCGAGAGATACTGAATGTTATCGATGTCTTTCCGAATTCCGCCGCCCGCATGGAATCGCGTGAGCGTCTTCTTCAGCCAGTCGGTACCTTCGCGGCAGGGAATGCACCAACCGCAACTCTCATGCTGGTAGAACTTGATCGTCCGCAAGGCGAACTTCACAATGCAAGTCGTATCGTCCAGAACCACGACGCCGCCGGAACCCAGCATCGACCCGGCCTTCATCAGCGCATCGAAATCCATGGGGACATCGATTTCTTGCGGAAGCAGAACCGGCGTACTTGACCCGCCCGGCACCACAGCCTTCAACCTCCGGCCGTTGGGAATTCCGCCGCCCACCTCGTAAATCATCTTCTTGAGGTTGTATCCCATAGGCAGTTCATATACGCCGGGCTTCTCCAGATGACCCGCCAGGCAAAACAAGCGCGTGCCGCCATTTCTCGCAGTCCCCAGTTTTGCATACCAATCAGACCCACCAAGAATGATGTGCGGCACGCTGGCCAGCGTCTCAGCATTATTAATGACCGTCGGCCCACCCCAGAGTCCCACCACCGCGGGAAACGGCGGCCGAATCCGCGGAATGCCGCGCTTGCCCTCGAGCGATTCCATCAGCGCCGATTCTTCTCCCACTTCATACGCGCCCGCGCCGCCATGCCAATAAACGTCGAAGTCGTAGCCGCTGCCAAAAATGTTCTTGCCCAGAAACCCTTTTGCGTAGGCGTCCTTGATCGCCTTCTGCATGATCACTGACAAGTATCGGTACTCGCCGCGAATGTAGATATATCCGGTGTGCGCGCCCACCGCGATCCCGGCGATGATTACGCCTTCAATCACCGCGTGCGGATCATGCTCGAAAATCAACCGGTCCTTGCACGTGCCCGGCTCGCTCTCATCCCCGTTGCAGAGAATGTATTTAGGCTTAGCGGATTGTTTGGGCACGAACGACCACTTCAGTCCGGTGTTGAATCCCGCGCCGCCGCGGCCGCGCAAGCCCGAGTCCTTGATAAGGCCAACGACCGCGTCCGGCGTCATGCCCAGTGCCTTCTGGACTGCCTTGTAGCCATCGAGTTCCAGGTAGCGGTCGATTTCGGTCGCACCCTGGCCAAAGCGCTTGGAGACGACCCTTACTTCATCGGGATGGGAAACGAGAGAAGCCATTTCAAAAATTGGTAATTGAGTAATTTGGTAATTTAGTAATTGAAAACCTATTTTCAATTACACAATTCCCAATTGCTCAATCGGTTACGTGCCTTTCTTCTGATACTCTTCCAAAACCCTATCCATCTTCTCTTCTGTCAGATTCTCGTGGAAGTCATAGTTTACCTGCACCGCCGGCGCCCAACTGCAGGCGCCGATGCACTCGCCTTCCTCTAGTGAAAACGATCCATCGGGCGTTGTGCCTTTGTGGCTGATGCCCAGCTTTTTCTTGCAGTGGTCCAGAAGTTCTTCGCCGCCGCGCAACATGCAGGCAATGTTGGTGCAGACCTGCACGTTGTACTTGCCGCGAGGCTTGGTGGTCAGCATGGAGTAGTAACTGATCACATTGCGGACTTCCAGTTCGGTCAACTCGACCCGGGACGCAATCTCAGAAATGACCTCATCGCTCAGATAGCCAACTTCGTCCTGCGCATAGAGCAGTGTAGGGACAAGCGCCGAGCGCTTCGTCGGATAGTGCGTCAGCATCTCCGCGAAGCGTGCTTCGAATTGATCAGAAAACTTCATATCAGATTGAGTAATTGTGTAATCGGGTAATTGTGTAATTGAAAAAGCTAGACCGTGCTGCGAGCCGTCCGTTGCGACGCAGTAAAGATGGCCGTCAACTCCCGGGCTTCCAGTAAAAGGTCCTTAGCTTTCTCTTCTGGCACAATTCCTGATTCCGTCAACAACTCCAGCCACAAAACAGCTTCGTCTGCCTCCTCAACAACGATTCCAACCTTGGCTACAAACTCGGCTTTTGTCCTTGCTCGGCAGACCGCCCGATAGTTCGCCGCCACAGATGTTCCGCATCGCAACAACTGCTTTCCGAGAACCTGAGCATCGGGCTTGTACGGCAACGATCGGAATAGGCGAATCACCCGTAACGCAAACTGCTTGGTCCGATCTCTAAGCTGCTCGGGCTGTGTACTCAAAGCCACATCTCACAACCGATTTTTAAATTACCCGATTACTCAATTGCTCAATTACCCGATTCCTATCGATCAATCTCCCCCAGCACGATATCAATGCTTCCGATTGCCGCCACCACATCGGCCAGCAGGCGGCCTTCGCACATTTTCGGCAGCGTCTGCATATTCGCCAGGCAGGCGGATCGCATGTGAACCCGATACGGCTTGGCGGTGCCGTCGCTGACCACGTAGTATCCCATCTCCCCGCGCGGCGACTCGACCGCCTGATAAACCTCGCCCGCCGGCACCGCAAAACCTTCCGTAATAATTTTGAAATGGTAGATGAGCGCTTCCATCTGCGTCTTCATCTTCTCGCGGTCGGGAAGCACTACATGGGGCGCGTCTGCCTTGATGGGCCCTTCCGGCATTCCGTCGAGCGCCTGTTGCACGATGCGGTTCGACTCCCGCAACTCCTCCACCCGGCACATGTAACGGGCGAAGACGTCGCCCTCGGTGCGGAGCGGCACCTTGAACTTGAAATTCTCATAGCCCGAATACGGCATGTCGCGACGCAAGTCGATGTCGACGCCACTGCCGCGCAGCGTCGGCCCGCTCGCGCCGAGCGCAACCGCATCTTCGGCACTGATCGTGGCAACGCCTTTCGTCCGCATCGTCCAGATAGGATTGCCGGTCAGCAGGTTCTCGTACTCATCAACTTTCGCCGGGAAACGGTTGGCAAAATCGCGCACCCGGCCAAAGAAATCCAGCGGCGGTTCCAGCGCAACTCCGCCGACGCGGAAATACGAAGTCATCATTCGCTGCCCGCTGACTGCTTCAAACAGCCGCAGAACGTCTTCCCGCTCGCGGAAGCAGTACAGGAATACTGTCAACGCGCCAATATCCATGGCGTGCGTTCCCAGCCAGACCAGGTGCGAGTTGATTCGCGTCAACTCGTTCATCAGCACCCGCAACCACTGTGCCTTGGGAGGCAGTTCCAGCCCCAACAACTTTTCCACCGCCAGCACGTAGCACAGGTTGTTGGTCATGGGGCAGAGATAGTCGATGCGGTCGGTCAGCGGCACCACCTGCTGGTAGAACTTGGCTTCGCAGGTCTTCTCGATGCCGGTGTGCAGATACCCGATGTCGGGCATGATGCGCACCACGTTCTCGCCGTCAATTTCGAGGATCACCCGCAACACCCCGTGAGTCGACGGGTGCTGCGGCCCCATGTTCAGGATCATGGTGCGATCCTGGCCGGGTTCAAGCACGGGGGTCGGGCTGAGGTGGGCCATGGCTAGCGGTAGCCCTCCACGGGATAGTCTTTCCGCAAAGGATGGCCTTCCCAGTTTTCGGGCATTTGAATGCGGCGCAGGTAGGGATGCCCCGTGAACCGGATGCCGAACAGATCGAAAACTTCGCGCTCGAAATAATTGGCACCCGGCCAGACCGAGGTCACCGATTCCAGGGCCGGGCTGTCGCCGTTCAGGCGCACCTTCAGCCGCACCCGCTCTTTCTTGGAGATGGACAGCAGGTGATACACCACTTCAAAACGCGGCTCCGCAGGATGCCAGTCCACGCAGGTCACATCCGAAATGTAGTTGAATGGGCAGTTGGCGTCGTCGCGGAGCAGGGCGCAGGCCTCGCGGATTGCGGACCGCTCCACCCAGATAGTCATTTCATCGCGGTCAAACTTCACTTCTTGAATCACGCCGGGCCCCCGCGAAAGCAACAGCGCAATGGCCGGATGAGCTTTGAGTTGCTCGATATCCGTGATTGCCGGTGCCAGCGCCATTACACCGCACCTCGCTTGGCCGAGGGCGCGCCCCAATCCAGCACACCCTTTTTCCAGACGTAGAAGAAGCCCACCATCACGATGCCGATGTACACCAGCATCTCCCAGAACCCGAACATCTTGAGCTTTCGCAGGATCACCGCCCACGGATATAAGAAGATGGCTTCAACGTCGAACAGAATGAACAGCATGGCCACCAGATAAAACTTCACCGAAAAGCGCTCGCGGGCGTCGCCAATCGGCGTCATGCCGCATTCATAAGGAGACAGTTTCGCCGCCGTCGGTTTGCGCTGGCCAATGATCCACGAGAGGGTGACGAGAATGGCCGCCAATCCGCCTGCGACCATGAGGTGGATCAACAGGGGTAGGTAACGGACGAAATAATTGTCTGGCATAGCAAGAGATGTATATAAATTCGTGCCCTGAAAAAGGTTAGGACTTTCTAGATTAGAGTTCGCACCTGAAAAGTGTCAAGCAAGCGTGGTTTCGGTGCCCGGTTTCGGATGCGTCTCGAATCTGGGTGTTCTGAGTTTCTTGGAAAGCCGCTGGCCAGGCGTCGGAATTCATTTCGTTGTAAAGTATTAGCCAGCGTTCCTTAAAGGGGTGAGAGATGCGTCTTCTGAAATCCGTTGCCTGCATGTTTTTGTGCGCTTGTCTCCTATGTCTACCCGCGTTGGCGCTCGACGATGACATGCCCGCGCATCACCACGATGCCAACGAACAGCTCGGGAAAGTATCGTTCCCGATCTCCTGCTCGGCTGATTCCCAGAAGCCGTTCGAGCGGGGCGTTGCTCTGCTGCATTCGTTCGGATATGAAGAGGCCGAAGCCCAGTTTGCGGATATCGCGCAGAAAGACCCAGCCTGCGCCATGGCCCACTGGGGCATCGCCATGAACTTGTTTCACCAAATCTGGGAGCGGCCACAGGGGCCATCCTTGAAACGAGGATCGGACGAGATCGAAAAGGCGCAGAAGATCGGGGCCAAGACCGAACGCGAGCGCGGCTACATTTCCGCTCTGGCTGTGTTCTACCGGGACTACGCCACTCTGGACCACCAGAAACGGGCCACCGCGTATTCCGAGGCTATGGGCAAGCTCTACCAGCAATATCCGACGGACGTCGAGGCGGGCGCGTTCTACGGGTTGTCACTGTTAGCCTCGGCAGCGCCCGGCGACACCTCGCACTCCAACGAAAAGAAAGCTGTCGAAGTGCTCAATCAGCTCTTCCAGCAGCAGCCGGACCACCCTGGGCTGGCGCACTACATTATTCATGCCTGCGATTCGCCGCAGATGGCTCCCATGGGCCTCGACGCCGCGCGCCGTTATGCAGCCATTGCGTCGTCGTCGGTGCACGCCGTGCACATGCCCTCGCACATCTTTGCCCGGCTGGGGCTTTGGCAGGAGGACATTCAGGCGAACCTGAAGTCGGTGGCCATGGCGCATCCCTCGGGTGAGGTATACATGCATGGGCACGAGCTGCATGCCATGCACTTCCTTATTTATGCCTACGTGCAGACTGGCCAGGACGACGCGGCCAGACAAACGGTGGAGCAGGCGAAACAGATCCTGGCAGACGCGCCCAGCGGAGGCGACGACGCTGGGATGCTGGAGTACTACGGATTTGCCGCCGCCCATTTCCCGGCGCTTTTCAATCTGGAAATGCGGCACTGGCCGGATGCGGCGGCGCTTGAGCCCGCGGCCGGCGCTCCTCCGCACCTGCAGACGATTACCTATTGGGCGCGCACGATTGCCTCCGCCCACATGGGCGATGTCGAAGCGTCCCGGCGCAACGCGCAGAAATTCGACGATTTGGAAGAGGCCACCCGCAAGACCAAGTACGCCTACGTCCTGGACGGCCCGAATTTTGCGCGCGGCGAGGTACACGCATGGCTGGCCTTCGCCGAAAAGAAGAATGACGAGGCGGTGCGGCAGATGCGCGAAGTGGCCGACACCCAAGACAAAGTGGGAAAGCGCGAGGTCGACATCCCCGCCCGTGAGATGCTGGCTGACATGCTGCTTGAGCTTGACCAGCCGCAGGAGGCGCTGGCGGAATACGAGAAGTCCATGAAGACGGATCCCAACCGCTTTAACGGCCTCGCCGGCGCCGCCCGGGCCGCTGAGCTCGCCCATCAGCCGAGCAAGGCAAATACTTACTACGCGCAACTGCTGAAGAACTGTGACAACGGAAAGAACTCCGACCGGCCCGAACTCAACCGTGCCAAGATGGTTCTGGCGAAGAACATTAGGAATTGATCTAATAGGGAAGCAAAGCGTGTTGCCTGCATGATCTTTGGGTTCAATACGGACGAAAAGTTCGACGGCACCGTCTACCACGTGCAGAGTGAAGCCCGTGAGAACGAGCTCCTGCTGCAGACGCAAGTCTTTGTTCGTGGACGTTGCATCGGCAAGCGCGCTATTTCCTATGCGGACAAAGCCGGAGAGCCGGAGTTTACCGACCTGCAAAAAGAGCTGATGTTGCGCGAGCAGCATCGCATGGTGCTGGATGCGCTGCGCGACGGTCAATTGGAGTCCGCTCTCGACAGAAAAGACACGCCCGAGGATTTGGCCGCCATCAAAGAGTTGGATGTGCAGTGGCTGAACTCCGGATCGGTGCACTCCGAGCGCCATATTTCTTTACGATTGCGGGTTACCGATGGTGGCACCCCGGTCGCCGGAGCCCGGCTTACCGTCCGCTTCTCCCGCTCCGGTGCGGCTCCCTTTTACAACCAGGTAATGACCGGCGCGGGTGGCGATGCCGAGATGACTATCGACGTTGACCAATCCGCCTTGCCGGATTCCGCCGTGCTGGTGCAGGCCAGTTATTCCGGCCGCACCGCCACTCGCAAATTTCAGCTGCGCGAGGTGAGCAGCTAGCCGGCGCAATTCTGGAGCCTAACGATATGCTGCTCGAAGTGCGTCGGGAACCGAGCGCTCATGGCTGTACGCTTGGGTCTCTCTACATCGACGGCGGATTTGAGTGCTTCACCCTCGAAGACGTGGTCCGCGAGATCCCCGGCCAGCCGGTCGAGACTTGGAAAATCCCTGCCGAGACCGCGATTCCCTCCGGCACTTACAACCTGGCGGTCAACCTGTCGAATCGCTTCCAGAAGTTGCTTCCGCAATTGTTGGATGTGCCTGGCTTTGCCGGGGTACGCCTGCATTCCGGAAACACCGCTGCCGATACCGAAGGTTGCATTCTGGTGGGATGCCGCCGCGAGGCTGCGACCGTTCTGGATTCCCGCCTGGCTTTCAACATGCTGTTCCCTAAAATCAAGGCGGCCATCGACCGCGGGGAGCAGGTGCAAGTCCGAATCGTCAATCCTGCGTCGTCTCCGGTGGCTGAACCAGCGGCGCTGGCCTAGCGCAAAATTCCAGAGGAGCCCGCGCCGGCATTGACCAGTGAATCAGGGTTTCTAAGTCCAATTGCTTCTTGCTGATTCACCTGAAATTCACGGCTGTGTAACAATTCTGTAACAAAGTGAACGTAGAAATAACGGTTACCACCTTTTAAGGAGGATCATCGCGTGATACGTCGCATGGCGTTGTTGTGTCTGGCTTTGGCCGTACCTGCTTTCGCGCAGACCAGGTTGAACGGGGCAGGCGCAACCTTCCCCAATCCGATTTATCAGAAGTGGTTCAGTGAATACCACAAAGCTCATCCCGATGTCGAAATCAACTACCAATCCATCGGAAGCGGCGGCGGAATCCGTCAAGTGCAGGCCGGTACGGTTGATTTCGGCGCCAGCGACGGCCCCATGACGGACGAGCAACTGGCACAAACTAAGACCAGGATTCTGCACGTGCCTACAGTGCTGGGCGCGGATGTCCCGGCATACAACATCCCAGGGGTCACGGCAGAGTTGAAGTTTACTCCAGAAGCTCTGGCGGGTATTTTCCTGGGCAAGATCACCGTCTGGAATGACCCCGCTATCGCGAAAGCCAATCCCGACGTGAAACTGCCCGGCGACCAGATCGTCGTCATCCATCGTTCCGACGGAAGTGGAACCACCTACATCTGGACCGACTACCTCACCAAGGTGAGCCCGGACTGGAAAAGTCAGGTGGGCACCGGAACATCCGTAAAATGGCCGGTTGGACTCGGCGGCAAAGGCAATGAAGGCGTGGCCGGCATGATCCGGCAAATGCAAGGCTCGATTGGATACATCGAGCTGATTTATGCGGTCCAGAACAAAATTTCTTACGGTGATGTGAGAAATGCGGCTGGGCAATTTGTGAAAGCCAGCCTGGACAGCGTTACCGCGGCCGCAGCCTCGGTCAAGAGTATGCCGGCCGATTTCCGGGTGTCGATCACCAACGCGCCCGGTAAAAATGCCTATCCGATTTCCAGCTTCACCTGGCTGCTGATTCCGGCCCAGTCCAAAGATCCCGCCAAAGGCAAAATCTTGAACGATTTTCTGAACTGGATGGTGGATAGCGGCCAGAAGATGACCTCGGAACTGACCTACGCCCCTCTTCCCGCCAGCGTGGCTGCCAAGGTGAAGGACGAGATCAAACAGGTACGGTAAGAAGCTTGAACCGGTAAAAGACTTAAGAAGAGGGCCGGACTCGCCTGTCCGGCCCTTTGACTTGCTAATCTCCAAGACCTACAATTCGGCCGCTCGTTCGAGGAGGACTTTTATGAAACAGTCTGGTCGCCCTCGCAGGGCGCCTTCCCATTTATCTGACGCACTTCATCACCAACTCAACATGTACGCTCTTGCCGCGAGCGCGGCTGGAGTGGGCATGCTGGCGCTGGCTCAACCCGCAGAGGCGAAAATCGTCTACACACACGCAAACAAGGTTGTCCCTAACTGCAACTATCACCCTAACAAATGCTTCAAACTCGACCTCAACAATGACAAGGTCATTGATTTCACGATTCCGTGGGTAGGCTACGGTCACAGCTCCAATTTGTTAGTCCTTCCAGGTGCGAAGCAACAAAAGAACAAGATTTGGGGAACAATCTCCACTGCCCGATGTTCGTTCAAAACTTGCAACAAATACCCCGTGGCATCTGCCTTGAGTTCTGGGGTCACTGTCGGCGCTAATTCTGTGAAGTTCCAGCCGGATCACAATGCGATGTTCGAAGGCAGGTGCGAGTCCTATTGCACACAGTGGGGCCAGTGGCAGTACGCGCAGAACAAGTATCTTGGCTTGATGTTTCGCGTGAAAGGGAAGGTCCACTACGGGTGGGCCCGGCTGAGTTCCCGGAACACCGGAGGGTGGAAGCTAACCGGCTACGCCTACGAGACGATTGCCAACAGGCCCATCATTACCGGGAAAACTAAGGGGCCGGATGTCATCACCGTCCAGCCTGCTAGTCTCGGGCATCTCGCGCTAGGTGCGGTGTCGCGCAACAAGCCGGCAACCGCTCACTAACCATACCTCGCAGATTTAGTTCACAGGCCGAACTGACCCGGTTCGGCCTTTCTCGTTGAAGGCCCCGATGATCATTGACTTCGTATCCTCCCAAGGAGGAGAATTTCCGTAAGTTTGGGGTGGGAGGAGAATTGAAATGGAATCAACCGCGTTTCGCCCCACACGAAGCGTAGCTGTTACGCTTCCACCCAGACCACAACAGCTCTCGGCAGCACTCAATCACAATCTCGACCTGTATGCCCTCGGGGCGATTGCAGCCGGAGTAACTTTGATTGCCCTGACCTCCCCTGCCGAAGCAAAGATCGCTTACACCAAGACCCATCAGCCAATTCCGCCTGACACCCACTATGCCCTGGATCTCAATCAGGACGGAATTGCGGATTTCACGGTTTTCAACTATTCCGGCAAGGGCACGTGCCAGGGGTTTCCCTGCTCGGCCGGGGAAATATGGGTCGCGATTCCCCATGGCAATTTTGTCAGGGGCTACGTTCGAAGCAGCGGCTCGCTTTTTGGGTCCTTTGCCTCCGCTTTCCGCGCAGGCGTTAAGATCCAGGGAAAGAAGAAATTCCTGCCCAAGCTTTGCGAATTGTCAACTTGCAATGCCACGATGGCGATTAGCGAAAGCGGCGGCACAAGCGGCAATGAAACCTTGGGTCCATGGCTGAACGCTAAGAACCGCTATTTGGGCCTTAAGTTTGCGATCCGGGGCAAGCTGCATTACGGCTGGGCTCGGCTCACCACAAGCTGTGCAAATCATCAGTGCCAGGCTCTCTTAACCGGCTACGCCTACGAAACGGTCGTCAATAAACCCATCATCACGGGTAAAACTAAGGGACCGGATGTCATTACGATTCAGCCTCCAACCCTGGGCCATCTAGCGCAAGGCGCATCGGCGGTTTCGGTTTGGCGCGGGAAGCAGGCTCCCCCCACAATCCACTAAATTTTGGTGATCACGAACTCAAGGGCTGGACTCGCAAGGTCCGGCCCTTGGTTATTGCCAGTGATTACTGAGGATTGGTGAAAGACGCGGCCCGAAGCACAACCAGCCGCACCTGCCTTATACTGTATGGTCTTATGTTGAGCCGCTTCGTCCTCCGCGCCTCGTTGGTAGTCTGTTCGCTCGCCCTGAGCCTGTCGGCTGCCGAAAAGCAGTATGAGACGGGCAAGATTGTCGATGTGCAGCAGAAGACCACTACCCGCATCCTGTACTACCAGGTCGATACCCCGATTACCAAGGACGATCCCTACTACGAGCTCTCGGTACAGGTGAAGAACACGCTCTATCTCGGGAAGTATGTTCCGCGTCATGCAGACGATACTCTTCCGGTAGAGTGGCAGCCCGGCGCGGAGGTCGACCTGAGGGTGGACAGTCATCATATGTACCTGCGAAAGCCGAGCGGAGTCGAGGTCGAACTGGCCATCGTGAAACATACTCTAGTCCCGAAAGTTGAAAACAAAACCCCCGCTCCAGGACCTGACGGCAAGTGATGGTTGTGGCAAGGAAGGTGGGTTAGCCAAGTGAGCCCGGAATAAGAAACCTCTGCCGGGTGATTTCTCAACTTAAAACAGCATGATTCGCAACGCGCTCGACAATTCGATGTATTACATCAACCGGGAACTTTCCTGGCTGGCCTTTAACCGGCGTGTGCTCGAGGAAGCCCAGGATACGGCCAATCCCGTGCTGGAGCGGGTGAAGTTTCTTTCCATCACCGCCAGCAATCTGGACGAGTTTTTCGAAGTGCGGGTTGCCGGGCTGGTCCAGAAGATCGAAGACGGCCACACCGAGGCCGGCCCCGACGGGCTGACTCTCATGCAGGAGCGCGACCGCCTCTCCGCCGAGACGCATGAGTTTGTCGACGACCAATATCGCTGCTGGAACGAGCAGCTGCGCCCGCTGCTGAAGGAAAACGGGGTGCGCGTCCTCGGAATCGAAGAACTCGACCCCCAAGCCCGTGCCTTCGTGGAAGATTACTGCGAGCGAGAGCTGGACCTGCTGCTGACGCCCGTCACCGTTGATCCGGCACATCCCTTTCCCCGGGTCATCAACAAGGCGCTGTGTTTGGCTTTTCTGTTGCGCCGGCGCCGGCGCTCTTCGATGACCTACACCGGGGTGGTGACCGTTCCACGGGCGCTGCCAAGATTGGTGCGATTGCCTTCGGAGGGCACCGCCGACTTCATTTTTCTCGCGGACCTGGTCGCATATCACGCTGCGCGCATGTACCACGGCTATGACATCGTGTCGGCGGCGGCGTTCCGCGTGACCCGAAACAGCAATTTGTACCTGGCGGAGGAAGAGTCCCGGAGCCTGCTGGATTCGGTTCGCACCGAGTTGCACAATCGCCGCAAGGGCGATGCGGTGCGCCTGGAAATCGAGTCCGAGGCGGATCCGGAGATCGTAGAACGTCTGCGTAAGAACTTCGAAATTGAGCCCTGGCAGGTGTTCCCGGTGAACGGCCCGGTGAACTTGTCGCGTTTGTTCAATATCTACGGCCAGACCGATCGTCCGGAACTGAAAGATAAACCGTTTCAGCCGCGTGAACTTCGCCTCACCGCCAAGTCGCAGGATCTGTTTGAAGAGTTGCGCCGCCATGATATCCTGCTGCACCATCCCTATGACTCCTACGACGCCGTGCTCTCCTTCATCGAAGCGGCGGCGGAGGATGACAGAGTGGTTTCCATGAAGCAAACCCTCTACCGTACCAGCGAGCACTCGTTGATTGTGCCGACGCTCATGTCGGCGGCGGAAGAAAAGGAAGTCACCGCGGTGGTGGAACTCAAGGCTCGCTTCGATGAGGCTTCCAACATCCGCTGGGCGCGGGATCTGGAAGATGCTGGGGTGCAGGTATTTCACGGGCTGGTCGGCCTGAAGACCCACTGTAAGATGCTGCTGCTGGTACGGCATGATCCCGATGGAGTCACCCGGCGCTATGCCCACCTGGGTACGGGAAACTACAACGCCACCACCGCCAGAATCTATACCGACTTGAGCCTGTTCACCGCGGATCCTGAAATCACCGGGGCCGTGCATGATGTGTTCAGTTTCTTGACCGCCTACGCGGAACATCCCAACTATGAGCCCCTGCTGGTGTCGCCGCTCGACCTCGCGGAACATTGTCTTGCCCTGATCGCGCGCGAAGCCGAGCATGCCCGCCATGGCCGTCCCGCGCACATCATCGCCAAAATGAACGCTTTGCTCGACAAGAACATGGTGATGGCGCTGTACCGGGCTTCCCAGGCGGGCGTGAAGATTGACTTGATCGTGCGCGGAATCTGCTCGCTGCGTCCGGGGATTCGCGGAGTCAGCGATCACATCCGCGTGCGCAGCATCGTAGGCCGTTTTCTGGAACACAGCCGCATTTACTATTTTGCTAACGGCGGCAACGAGGAGATTTACCTCGGCAGCGCCGATTGGATGCCTCGCAATCTTTACGACCGCGTCGAAGTCCTGTTTCCCGTCAAGGACGCACTTTTGCGCGAGCGTATTCGGCAGGAGATTCTGGAAACGTACCTGGCGGATAATCGCAAGGCCCGCATTCTGCAAAAGGATGGGACCTACATTCGCGCCTGGCGGGCCCAGGGAAAGCGCAAGCCTCCGGCAGGAGCGGCCGCTTTTAGCTCGCAGGAATTTCTGATCGGTCTGGCGGAAGGGAAGCGGTCCTTGGATGAGATTCCGGCCGTCCCCGCTGCTCGCACCCGGCGAACCACGGTGGGAAAGGAACGATAACGCTCAATGATCATTTATTTTCTCCGGCACGCCAATGCCGGGCAACCGGTGAGCAATCCTAAGAAGGACGAGAAGCGCGCTCTTGATCATGATGGCATCGAGCAATGCGGCGCGGTCGGCCGCGCCCTGGTGGCGTTGGATGCGACGGTGGACATCATCATCTCCAGTCCCCTGAAGCGGGCCGCGCAAACCGCGTCGCTGGTGGGCAATGAGTTGGGATATGAGGGCAAACTGCAACTGGAAGATGCCTTGCGCCCCGGCGCTTCGTTTTCCGATTTTCACCGCTTGCTGGAAAAGTATGCCAAGCAGGAAGCCATCATGGTGGTGGGGCACAATCCCAATCTGAGCGAGTTCGTGGGACGGACCATTAGCGAGCCCGGCTGTGAGGCCGGTGTGGAATTAAAGAAGGGCGCGGTCGCCAAGGTGGAAATGGGCCGCAATTCGGCGGTCCTGCAATGGTGTATTACTCCCCGGATTTTGCGCGTCCTCTATAGCGCGGCCGCGGAGAGTTCGCGGCCAAAGACCTCGCGGAAGTAAGTCTTCTCTTTTTCCACGGCCCATAACTCCAGGTCAACGCTGCTGCGCGGTTTCTTCGTCAGCGTGAACCGGACTTCTCCGTCACGCACCATCACCTTCGCACCCCGGATCGCCCCGCTGCGGCTCAGGTTCAGCGCCCGGGCCAGACGCAGAATGGCCGAGGCTTTCGGCGCCAATGCCTGGTCAGCCGCCAGCAGAACCTTGATGGGGCCATCGGTGGGCGTGGGCCTCGATTTTCCCAGATAGCGGGCGATCGCCGCGATGATCTGCCGCTGTTCGGGCGTGTACCCCAGGATCTCCGAGTGAGAAATAATGTAATACGTGTGTCGGTGGTGTCCGTTGCGATTCACGTAGTCGCCGACTTCGTACAACATGGCTGCGGCCGAGAGCCACTCTGCGTATTCCGGCGGCAGATGATGCACCGGCTTCAGCGCGGCAAACAGCTGCATGGCCAGTTTCCGTACCTGCAACGCGTGGTTCATGTCGATCCGGTAGTGCTCCACCGCCGCGCAAATCGAATCCCAGCGTTCCGACTCGATTTGCTTCCCGCTGCGCGTGCTGCGGTCATAGTCCGCCGCCATCTGTGCCAGCAGGCCGTCGCGCAAGCCCAGGGCAGAAAAGCGGAAGCCGGGTAACTGGCAGCGGTCGAGCAGCCCGGAATAGGCCGCGGCTCCGGCGATGATGATTTCTGCGCGTCGCGGACCCACACCGGAAAGCTGCATTCGTTCTTCCAGCCGCAGTCGGGCCAGCAGTTTGGTAATGCGCCGCATCTGTGCCCGTGAGACCACCGTCGCCCGCGTTCCCTTGGTCTTGTACATGCCGCGGCACACCGCCGCTAAAGACTCGGCGGTGCCCGAAGTTGCGATCACTACCTTCGGTCGGGCTCGCTTGATCCGGTCGGCCGTGCGGTCGATCTCGCGCACGATAAAGCCGTCCATCTGCCGCAATTCCGCTTTGCGCGGCGGATCATGATGCAGGAATTCATGGGTCAGCCGGACCGCGCCCAGCGGCAGGCTTACTGTGCTGCGGATGTGCCCGTCGCCGGAAATCGTCAGTTCGCAACTCCCGCCTCCCAGGTCCACCATCAGCACAGGCGAAGCCGCAACTCGCAGGTTGGAAACCAGTCCAAGGTGGATGAGCCGGGCTTCTTCCAGCCCGGAAATAATTTCCACATCCCATCCGGTCGCGGAACGCACCCACTCCAAGAACGCCTGCGAATTGCGCGCGTCGCGCAGTGCGCTGGTCGCCACTACCCGCACCGAATCTGCGCCGGCGTTTTGCGCCGTCCGATGAAAACGCCGCAGTACTTTTACCGTGTTGGCAATCGCTTCCGGCGAAAGAAATCCGCTGCGAAACACCGATTCGCCCAGCCGGGTCACTTCGCGGTCTTCAAGAACCTTGCTCAGGCGATGCTTCACCAGCCGGGCAATCTTCAGGCGGACAGAATTGGATCCGATATCAACTGCGGCAAAGGTCGGCATGACGCAAGTTTAAGTGTACTCTCGACTCCTAGAAGTTGGTCGTGAGTCGCATGGCGACGCTGCGCGACGGCCCGATGGCGTTGCCCGAGAAAAGGCCGCCAAAGTCAATCACATCCAGAACATTGGTGAGATTCTGCCCGTCGATCTGAAAGCGTACATTCATGCGGTCCGATTTATAAACATCCGAGCCCGCCGAAGCGTTGACCTGAAAGGCGGGGTAGATGCGTCCGCGGGCAAAATTGATGCGATTCACGACGGCCTGTCCGTAGGTCTGGGCCGGTCCCCCCGGTCCGTAGATACATTGTTGAAGCGTTAAACTTGGGTCGCATTCAAACTCGAAGGGCAGGCCGGTATCGTATTGAATTCCACCAGCGATCCAAAAGCGCGGTTTGAGTTGATAGCGAAGCCGTCCGCGAACCGTGTTGCGCTGGTCCTGTGAATCAGGGAAATGGCCGCTGGTCGGTATTCCCTGCGCGTCATCACCCAGGAATAAACCGCCCGTCACCGGATACCACGCTTGGCCGACGGTATAGGAATAGCTCAAGGACCCCGAAAAACGATGCCGGTCGGGGAGATCAATTTTTGCCTCCGCGCCATAGATCACGGCCTTCTGGAACGCGATCGGAAAGCTGACGGTCGTATTGTCGATCTGATCGTCGTCCGCATAGTTGGCCACCAACCGCCGGAAATAGTTGACGTCAACCTTGGCCTTCCCGGAAAAGACCTTGGTCAAGCCGGCCTCGTAGTAATTTCCTTCCGAGGGTTCGACTGGCAGCCGGAGAAAACTCGTCGGGTCAATGGACTCTACTTGGACGGAATTCGAAAGCAGGATGTTTTCAAATGACGGAGTCTGGAAAACTCTGTCATACGAGAAATGCAACAGTAGATCGGCCGACGGGAAATAGCGCGAAATCGAAAACCGCGGATCGACCGCGTGGCGATTCAGCAAAAGCTGGTAGTGATCCCATCGCAGCCCCGCGTTGATCGTCCAGTTTTTCAGACGAATCTGGTCTTGTATGAATACGGATTGCTCCAAATCCGGTCGATTTACCAGGAAGGAGAAATCAATCGGTGTGTCGGGGTCAAATTGTGTTGGATCGGTAATGTGATAACGGAAATTTTCGTTCAGAAATAAGTTGTCCGATTCGAAGCCGAATTTCCATTCGTTCCGGCCGCGATCCATGGTTGCGCTCCCCTTAAAGTATGCTTCGCGGAAGAAATTCTGCTGGAAGACCTCAATGGGAGTCGAATGCAGGTTGGAGTTGAATCCAATCTCGTTGTCCCGGACCATCGTCCGAAAATCGGTCACGGCATTGGACGAGAACGTATGCCGATAAGAGGCGGTCCCCATCGTCTCAATGTTGTCAGCGGTCTGTAGCTGGCCGTTGGCTTCCTGTACTTGCTCGTTCGGAATGTCGTAGCGTGACAACTCGTGACGAACGATGAATCGCACGCGATCCTTCGGCGTCAGGTCGCGCTCGTAGTTGACCGCAAAATCCCCGACCGTCCCCGTGTTCGTATAGTTTTGTGGAACCACCGGGTTCAGATAGTGCTCGGTCATGCTGCCGCTGGCGCTGGCGCCGACCGTGTTCTTGCCCCAGGCATACTGCCCTTGTGCGGAAGCCCCGGCCGTATCAAAACTTCCGCCGGAGAGCACTACCTGGCCGTGAAAACCCGGCTGCGAATCCTGCAGCGTGTTTACCTCGACTACTCCTCCCATTTTTCGGCCATATTCCGCTGGAATCCCTGCGGTGTAAATGCTCAGCGATTGCACGTCGTCCGCGTCAATCGCCGGTCCGAAACTGGGCGAACGATTGTCCGTCAGGGGGATGCCATCGACCACAAACTGCGTCTGATATTCGGACCCCCGCGGATGCAGGACGGCGTTGCCCTCATAGAGCCAGCCCGGCTGCGAATTCACCAAATCCTGCAACGAGCGCCCCGGAATCGAACCCAAACGGTTTTGGATATCCTCCGAACCGATCCGGCTCACCGCGCCTGCTTGATCCGGGTCGATCAAGGTGTTGACCGCATTCACCGTGACTGACTGTTTCACCGTAGGCAGAACGAGTGGAATATTGTGTTCGGTCGGAATCGAGGAGTGAATGTCGAGAAATTCCGATACCTCCGCGAACCCTGGTTGCTTGATTTGCAGTTGATAGATGCCGTAAGGCAGACGCTGCACATCGAGCAGACCCTGATCGTTCGTCGCCAGAGTATTGTGGTACTGATTTGCCTGGCTGACGATCCGGACTGTCGTTTTCACGCCAAGACCGGCCGGATCGGTCACTTTGAGCCGCAATTCGCCACTATTGCTCTGGCAAAAAAGCGGCGGGACAAACAAGAAGAAAATGGCGAGCAATCTCTTCACGAAGAATCGGAGCCTCTGTGGTCTAGCCTTCACACGGACAAACCACTATCCCTGCGAGCGTCGGCTCATTCATGAGACCCTATAGCGGGCGTCAATATACTTGACCCATTAAGGCGACGTCATCCCGAACCTCGGCGCAGTTCAGCCGAGTGAGGGATCTCGCGCGGAGTGTCGCTGCCAGCAGACGCAACGATAGCGCACGCCGGATCCCTCGCCCCACTGGTGGAAGCGCGGGGCTTCGGGATGACTTCTTCTTGAACGAGTCAAGTATGTTGACACCCTATCTTGCTACTTCTCCACCCGAATGAACTCTCCGGTGCTGGCATTCACATCTACCACCAGCTTGGCAGAATCGCGGCTGGTGCCATAAATCACGTGCCAGATGAGTTCGCTGGTAGGACTGCTCCAGTCGAGCATATACATGATCGGCGTATCCGGCGCCCCAGCCACCAGTTTATCCCCGCCGTGCTTCTTCGCCGTGTCCAGCACCTGATCGGAGTCCATCTTCAGGTACGCAATGTCAAAAACCGTGGTGGAGGAATTCGACGGATTGTAGCTGTCTTCCGAGCCGGGAGTGATGCCGCGTTGCGGGGCATCCGCCACGTCCGTGCCCGACCAGATGTAAGGCCTCACGCCGCGTCCGGCCGGCGAGGCAAACCACGCCCGCCATACCGCGGATTTCCCGCCTTCTCCCTTGGAGTCCGTCGTAATGTCGGATTGCAGGCGGAACGGTTGCGCATCGCGCGCCCAGCCATGCGCGGCCACATACATTTTCTGAAAGGCGTAACGCCCGGTTTGAAATTCAGCAGGCTTGGGTTGCGGCTTCGCGGTTTGCGCAGGTTTCGAGGTCTCTGACGAACAGCCCGCCATTAATGCAAGTGCCAGCATCGCCAGCAGCAGCTTTTTCATAGCACCTTTCGTAAGGCGTGATAAATTTGCGAACTAGGAGTTCGAGGTTCATTCTACTAAAAGCTGCATAAGGATTCGCATGCATTCTTATCTCGAACGGTTGCACGACGAGATTACTTCTACGACCCGGGGCATGACGCCTGAGGAATTGATGCGGCATCCGGAAGGGAAGTGGTCCACGGCGGAGATTCTGGAGCACCTGATTCACACCTACGTCGGAACCATCAAAGCCATGGAGCTTACCCTCGAGGCCGGCCGCCCGCTGGGGCGCACTCCAACTCTGAAAGAACGTCTGCAGAAATTCTGGGTACTACAGGCCGGCCACTTGCCCGAAGGGCGAACTGCCCCGGAGCGCACCCGTCCTCGCGGAATGCCGCCGCAAGAAATCCTGCAGCAGATCGGCCCGAGAATTCTGGAGATGGACGGCCTGCTCACACAATGCGAAGCTCGGTTCGGCGGCCGTGCGCTGGTGCGCGACCACCCGATTCTCGGCCCCCTCACTTGTGACCAGTGGCGCAAGTTCCACCGGGTTCACGGACGGCACCATGCGAAGCAGATCATGAGATTGCGCAGAAGTTCCAGGTCGAAACCCTGAAGTGGTCGATATCGGCGCGAGCGTCCGCGCCCGTGCGGGAGCGCAATCGAAATTTGGCCCTATATCAGGGGCTCCCCCTGGGCCAGACGGGCCAGCTTTTGTATCAGACTACTTCTGCTGGTTCCCGGCATTATCCCGCACCGACTCCGGCACGCCGGCTTTGCGGGCGTCTTCCTGCAGGCTGTCCATGTCCTGCTTGGCGTCGTTCAGAGCTTGTTGCTTTTCTTCGATTTCCCGCTTGAGGTCGGCGGCCTGCTTGTCGGACGTCGCGTCGTTCCGCGCGCGGTTGGTGGGATCGTAATATACCTCAGCGACTCGCAGGTGGTACTCACGCTGTAGCACATCAATGGATTGAGACAGCGAGTCGACCTTGCCCTTCTGCTCCGATAGTTTGTCCTGCCACTGGCCAAACACTTTCTGCCGGTCCTCCTGCGATTCTCCCGGAGTCACCGTCGGCATCTTTTTGGCATCGGCTTTGTCCGCAGCCGAAGGATCGCCGCCATTGCCCGCCAAAGCCGGATTGGCTGAGTTGGGCGCTGCCTGTTGCGCATCGGAAGCTGGCGCCGTCGTCTTCCCCACCACGCTCAGTTTGTCTTCCATCGGCAGATTATCGTTGTCAAAGGTCTTGGAAGTCGGCTTCTTGTCCTTCTTCACCGCGCGGGCATAGTCCCCCAGGGACTGATCGGTTGCCGCCGTCGAAGGCTGCGTCGACGGAGCTCCGCCCGAACTCTGCGCCGCCGTCGCCATCGTCGTGGTCGTCGTCGTGGAAGTCTGGGCCTGCGATCCAACCGCCGTTGCCCCCAACAGAAAAATCGTTACCAGCCAAAGATTCACCATGCGTTTCATACTCACTCCCGTGTGCTCGAATTAAGCTCCCGCGGCTTTCCCGGCGGCTTTTGCGCCGACCAGGAACCCGCCGATGGTACGGTCCAACTCTGCTGCTTCAGAAACGATGTCAGCCGCCAGTTGCCGGATTCTCTGCGGATCAGGACTGGCCGACAACTGGGTGGCGTATCCGGAAATCGCAGCCAGCGAAGTGCGCAGCGCCAGCGCCATTTCCGAAGATAATTCCCCCCGCAATTCTTCCTGCTTTTGCCACCGCTCCACTTGCGTTTGATCGTTGATCAGGCAAGCGGCGCCCAGTACTTCGCCGGAATGCGCCCGCACGCAGGTGATGGTGAGGTCCAAACTCCTGGGTTCCCCCGCCGGAGTCGTGTAGCGAGCCATCAGCCTGCGGGAATCCGTCTGCTCGCGTACCGCGGTCTGCACCACCGCTGACAAGTCCTGCGGCGCGCCGGTCGAGATTACAGTGGCATCGCGGAAAAGCTCCGCCGTATTCATTCCGCTGGGCGCCGCATATCCCAGAATGCTTCGGGCTGCCGCGTTGGTGCGGCGCACCAGTCCATTCGGCGTGAAAAACAGAACTCCGCTGGAAAGGTTCGACACCACGGCCGCGCTGAGGTTCTCCGAGGTCTTCGCCTGCCGCCGCTCCGACTGCTGCAGTGCCACCAGTTCGTGTTTCTGTTGCTTGAGTTGCTGGATCACCGCATTGTAGGTATGCATCGGCAACTGGTTCAGGGAAGGCGCTCCCTCGGCCATCAGCACCTCCGCCATCAATTGCCGCCGCGCCCGGCGCACCAGCGCGATGGCGGCGAACAAGGTCATCACCAGCACCGCGAACGCCAGCGCCACAAGCAGCACCGGGGGACTCGCCATCAGTTTCATGGCAGCCTCCAGTACCAGTGGAAAAACTGGTTGCCGAACAGGAACGCCACAATCGCCATGCTGCCCAGAAACACTCCAAACGGCATGGGGAATCGTTGCAACATGATCGTTGCCGAATTCCACGCGTGACGCCGCGCCACCGCCGCCGTTTCATGATTTCGCGCCATGCGCCGCTGGGTGCGCTTCAGCCAAACCGCCAGCACAGTCGACAATCCCACCAGCGATCCCACAATCGAGCCGGCAAAAATCGTGAAGATGGTCAGCTTGGTTCCCAGGAACGCGCCTACCATCGCCATCAGCTTCACGTCGCCGAATCCCATGCCGTGAACCCCACGCGCGCGCAGGTAAATCGCCCCCGCTCCATAGATGAACGAGGCGCCCACCACCGCGCCCGCAAACGAATCCCCCACCGAAAGCCATCGCGACACCTGATGCAGCGGCACAGAAACCAACATGGGGAAAAGCTGCGAAACCAGGTCGTTGACCGGAACAAACCCGCTGAAGACCAGACCCAGCACGATCCCCGGCAGAGTCATCTCATCCGGCAGAAGTTGGGTTTCCGCGTCGATGAAGATCAGCCCCAGCAGCAGAAATCCCAGCGCGCAGTACTTCACCATGGCCAGGGTGTAGCCGAACTCGGCGAAGCAGGCGAGAAACATCAGGCCGGTCAGCACTTCGACCGCCAGATAACGGGGCGAGATCGGGGCCTTGCAATGGCGGCAGCGTCCCCGCAAAATCAGCCAGCTCAAAACCGGGATGTTGTCGTAAGCCGCAATCCGTTGGTGGCACGCCGGGCACGCCGAGCGCGGCAGCGTAACCCCTATCCCCCGTGGCAGCCGATAGATGCACACATTCAGGAAGCTGCCGAAAGCCAGCCCCAGCGCGAACATCGCAATTGCCAATGAAGGATCCAATACTCCCCTTGTGTTTAACCGTGCCGCCTGTGGATTTAAGAGGTTACGCCTTGATTATAAAGCGCTTGCCGTAGCCCCCGGCACGGTACCAAAGGCACTGTACCGAAGGACGATAAGGAGGCCGTAGGGACGATGCTTGGTTCTGTGTGGCGCGGGCGCCCTCGCCCGCGAATGATCGCGCGAGCAGAGACAGTGTGGGACGGACACTCCTGTCCGTCACGTTTGAGTCCCGCTCTCGCGGTGACTCCCGTCCAAGAATGAGAACTCTTCTTACTTTTTTGACGGCCAAAATTTCTCGGAGGATAATTCATGCGGCTGCAATTCAAGCCTATCCCAAAACCACAGGAGCCCCAACAAAACCGTCCAGAAAGAATCCGATTTTGACAATTCGAGGAGATACTTCAATGAAGCTCGCTTCCAGAATTCTGCTGCTCGCCTGCGTCGCGGCCCAGTTCGGGCTCGCACAACTTCCACCGAACGTAACCAACATAATTGTCGTTGTCCAAGAGAACCGCACCCCAGACAATCTGTTTCAAGATCCAAGGCTAACCGGGGCCGACCTTGCAACCAGCGGCCTCTGTGGCTCCGTTCAGGTGCCGCTCACGCCGGTAACCTTGTCGACCTGCTACGATATCGACCACTCGCACGGGACTCCGGGCGGCTTGGGCGGCGCATGGCTCAAGATGTACGACGGCGGGAAGATGGACGGAGCATGTAACGAGCAGGTAAAAATCTGGAATCCCTGCCCGGTTCCCACCTGCCCGTCCCCCATACAGACCCTCTACTGCCCTGCGTATCAGTACGTCAGCAACTCCGACGGATTTGTGGGGCCGTATTGGCAAATCGCCGAAACGTTTGGCTTCGCGAATTACATGTTCCAAACGAACCAGGGCCCTAGCTTCCCCGCTCATCAGTTCCTTTTGTCTGGAACTTCCGCCCCGAACAACGACACCCCGTACTACAGCTACTTCGCCGCCGAAAATCCCAACAACAACGTCACCGGCTGCGCAGGTACGGGTAAAGTTAACCTGGTCAGCCCGTCGGGAGATGAGGGAACGACACAAGCTCCCTGCTTTGACCATCCGACCCTCACCGACCGGCTCGAGGCTAACGGCGTTGGCTGGCTCTACTACGGTGACAACGCCACGTCAATCTGGACCGCGCCCAACGCGATCAGCCATATATGCGGAGCCAGGGGAGGAAGCTGTGTCGGGGCCGACTTCACAAAACACGTGGGGGTCGAGGCTCAGAACGCCCTCGCACCCTTCATGGACAACCTGCTGAACTGCACGTTCCACTACTTCGACCAACCGCAGAGCCAATGGCAGGGCGGAGTGATGTGGGTAATTCCCGACGGCAGGTGGTCAGACCACATGGGTCAGGCGCCAAACAGCGGCAATATCGGCCTCGGCCCGGACTAGGTTGCCAATATCGTCAACCTGCTGGGCAGAAGCTCGGGCTGTCCCAGCCCCATGCCCAATTGGAGCAACACGGTGCTCCTGGTCGTTTGGGATGATTGGGGCGGCTGGTACGACCACATCAACCCAATTACGACAATCGGACAAAATAATATCGGCTACCCCGGCGGCAATGGCAACGGAGTGCCGTACGTCTATGGCTTCCGCGTGCCGCTGCTGGTGGTCTCGGCCTACGCAAGACAGCGATACATCTCGGGCGCGCTCGGCAACACGATCTATTACCACGACTTCGGCAGCATCCTGAGGTTCATCGAGGAGGAGTTCCTTCCAAGAACCCTCTGGGGCGAGATCGACCCCTCCTACCCCTACGCTGACGCGTTTGCCGGCGGCAACTCGCTGACCCCGGACGACCTGTCAGACTTTTTCCAGCCGCAGTACCAGACATTTCCCGGCCCGATCACGGTGCACGATGACTCAAGTCTATGTAGTTCTAGCACATGCTCGTCGTGCCAGCAGGGTCAGACATGCCACTGCGACGCGGCGTGCTTCATCACCTATAAGGGAAATCCCAAGGACCCGGACACCGACTAGCTCGCAAATGGCGGCGTGCGGCTGGCACGGAACATGGGCCAGCCGCCGCCTGCGGGCGTGTCGGCAGTGCTACGGCGTAACCTCAAACACAACGTCGTATGCTGTTCCGTAGACGTTGCCCTTATCGTCAATTGCTAAGTTGCCGCCGGGCATGGAGCCGTCCGAGACATCGAAACGGTGCAGGGCGTTGTATTTCCACTTTCCTTTCGCGCCGGGGCTGAGTTGGTAGACTACGCCGCAGCCGTCCGGGCAGTTGCCGATGCCACCGACGCCGGTCGTGCCGTAAAGGGCCCCCGTCTTGGCGCGAACAAGCCCGCTGCTGGGGGAAAAGCCTTCCAGTGGGTCGGAAAAATCGTAGAGCACGGCTTCCTTCCACTGGCCGCGCCGGAGCCACGTCAACTTGAAGGCGATCCCGCAGGGGTAGCCGTAACATTCGTTGTTGGCGGGTCCCCCTCCTGACGTACCATAGAGGCTCCCCGGGCGACCAAAAGCCACCCCGTGCTGCGCCCCCCCTCCGTCGGTTCCGTCGAACTGCCACAGCAGGCTCTCAGCCCAGGAGTTCGATTTCTCAAGCTCGAAGATTGCGCCATACCAACTATACTTGCCCCCGGTCGTGGCCGCCCCATAGACGTCCCCTGCCCCGCCAAGAGCTATGCCGGAGGGGAACTCGGCATCGTAGGGGTAATTGCCGAAGTTATAGAGCACTTGCTCGGTCCATCCTCCGGAGCCGGGACTCAGCTCAAACACCACTCCCGCGCCGTTGGAGCCCGCCCCGCCAACACCATAGAGATTGCCCGCGGCGTCCATAACCAGCCCCGACGGATGGTCCCCGTCGACGCCGTCGATCTCAAAATCATGGAGCACGGCAACGGACCAGCCCGCGGTGCCGCGGGACAGCTCATATACCGTGCCGCCGCCGGCAGGACTATTGAGGGTCGTTCCATAGACGTTGCCGACGGGGTCGAAGATCAGCCTTCCGATAGGGCTGTCCCCCTCCTCGCCACTGTAAAAGCTATGGATCGTGATCAGCTTCCAGTTGCCGCCGGGCCGCGGGATCAGCTCGAAGACTGACCCATAGCCGAAAGCGCCGCCCCGGCTGACGCCCCAAAGATTACCCTTGGAGTCCAAGCTGACCCCGTCCCACAGTCCGCCGGGAACATTGGCCAAGACCTTGAACTTCGGCTTGGCTGCCGCCACTGGCGCCAGCGTTGCCGCCACTGCCAGAATGGTTAGCCATCGACGTAACCGGGAGAAAAACCGCATTCGCAGCATAGAACCCACCTCGTCCGGACGGCGACCGGGGAGGCCGTCACAACCGTCCGTTGCCCGAACTATACCACGCCTTCAGCGGCAAGAATAGGGGCCAAATACCCCGACAGGCCCGTGCGCCCTGCCTAGTCATCGCGATCTTCGAGAGTGGGCACAGTCCCCGGACTGCCCAACTTGCAATATCTCAAAGAGATTATAGTTTAGCAAAACTTAGCTTATGACGAACATCATGCTGACTGATTCGAGCAGGGGCCAAGGTCCTCGGACAGATGCGAGAAATCACCGGGGCCGAGGTCAGGGGCCGAGGCTAAGCCATTTGGGGGCTGGCCCAGCCCCTCCTCCAGCAAGCATCAAACATGGCTGCCCCATCCTTTTCGCGTTCTTTGCGAAAAGGGTGGGAAGAGCGACGATCGGCTTGTCGGAGGGGTGTACCCAACTGCCTCTCCGGCGCCCAATCCCCCACCGCCCATTTTCCTCTTGACCGTATGTTTCCTGGGAGATAACCTACATCAGAATACATTATCCAAAAGGGAACCACAGATCGTTGACAATTTGCTCCTGTTGACTGCGGTTGCCCCACTCTTCTTCGCGTTCTTTGCGAAGAGGGTGGGCAGTGCGGCAGAAGCTCTGGAGCCAAGGATAACCCCCATGTTTTCTAGATTTTGCCTGCAACTCCTTTGGCGTCTAGATTTTGCCGGGAAAATGTCCGTAACCTGATGATTCCACTAGACCGGTGGGGAGGGGGTATATCAACTAAATCAGCTCCTCAGAGCCTTTCGCATGGGCAGAAGCTGCCGCCCCTTCCGTCCAGCGTCGTTCACGGTTCGTCTATAATCAAAAACAGAGATTTTCCAGGATCTGATGCATCTCAACTCACTACTCGCACTCGTCGTCGGCGGCGAGATCGTTGACCTAGTCGCTGAAACCGGTCCGGTCGCCAAATCTGTTCTGCTGCTTCTTCTCTTGTTCAGTGTGGTGTCGTGGTCAATCATTCTCTCCAAGTGGAGTGTGCTGCGCCGCGCGCGGGTGCAGAGCGGCCGATTTGTGCGCGCCTTCCGGAGGGCCCAGCGTATGCAGGACGTCGCGGCCGTGGCCGACCAGTTTCAGCCCAGTCCTCTGGTGGGCGTCTTTGAAGGCGGCTACGCGGAGTTGCGGCGACAGGGCGGGAATCCGAGCGGTGTCATCACCAATCTCACCGCCATCCAGCGGGCCATGCAGATTGCCAACTCCGAGGGGCTGACGCGCTTCGAGCGCAACTTGCCCTGGCTGGCCATCACCGGTGCGGTGACGCCATTCATTGGGCTATTCGGCACCGTGTGGGGGATTATTGACGCCTTCCATGGCCTTGGCACGGCCGGAGCCGCCACTCTGCGCGCCGTGGCGCCCGGCATCTCGGAAGCGTTGATCACCACGGCAGCCGGCCTCGCCGCCGCCATTCCCGCGGTCATCGCGTACAACCTGATCGGGAGTTCCATCCGTGAGTTTGCGGCGCGCGGTGACGACTTTGCCCTGGAAATGCTGAACGCCGTCGAACGGATTCAGCCGCCGTTCGCTGCCCGTCCCCTGGAAACTCCGGAGGCGCGGCGGTAATGGCCTTTACGGCTGCCAACGGACGCACCCAGACTTCTCTGGCTGACATCAACATTACACCGCTGGTGGACGTGGTTCTGGTGCTGCTGATCATCTTTATGGTCACCGCGCCGGTACTGCAATCGGGCATTGAAGTCAATGTGCCCAGGACGCGCACGGTCAAGGAAATCACCGAAGAGCGGATGGTGATTACTATCGACAAGCAGCAGCGCGTATTTCTGGGCAACGATCCAGTCAATATCAACGAAATCGGAGCCAAACTCCGGCAGAAGATTCGCGATCCGCAACACCAGTCGATCTTTGTGCGCGCCGATGAGGATGTTCCCTTTGGCGCGTTTGCCACCGTGATGGACGCAGTCAAGAGGTCCGGAATCAGCAACGTCAGCATTGTGACCCAACCCATCGAAAGCCATGGCAACCAGCGCTGAGATCTTCTTCGAGCACGACCGATGGGGCCGGAACCTAGCCTGGTCGGCGGGGTTCCATCTCGCGGTTGCCGGGTGCATCGTACTCTACGCGGTGGTTATTCCCGGTGGCCACGGCAGCGATTGGGGCGCGGGCGGCGGCGGAGACGCGATTGGAGTCACCCTGACCAGCACGGTTCCGCTCCCGGCGAATCCGGCGCAAACCCAGAATGTGCTGGCTAACGAATCGAAGGGACTGAGCCAGTCGCTGCCCAAACCGGTGGAGAAAGAACCGGACGCGATTCCCATCCCGGACAAGAACGCCAGGAAGAAGCCCAAGCCACAAACCAGCGCCAGTCAGCGCACGCCGGAGCCTGAAGCGGCGGAAGAAGCGAATAATGTCGTGCCTTTCGGCGAAGGCGGACCGGTCAGCGGTCCTTACGGCTTGTTCAGCGCGGGCGGCGCCAAGGGAGGGTTCGGTTTTACCGGGGGCGGCGGCGACTTCGGCACACGTTTCGCCTGGTACGTGCGCGTGGTTCAGCAAAAAGTGTCCGAAAACTGGATGAAGTATGAAGTCGATCCCCGCATTACGGAAGCGCGCCGGGTTTACGTGACCTTCGATATCACCCGCGACGGACGGCCATCGAACGTGCAGGTGGAGCAGTCCAGCGGGGTGCCGTCACTCGACCAGTCCGCGGTTCGGGCCTTGCAGCGCATTGATACCTTTGGACCGTTGCCCCCGGATTACTCGGGGAGCAAGGTTTCGGTTGAGTTTTGGTTCGACTACAAGAGACAGTCGAGTTGAGCGTTGGGCTCCTCCGACGGGGAGTTCCTGCGTCTGGTTTCGCGGATGCGTAAGGGAGGCCGGCAGGTTCACTTGAACTTTGAAATTTCTCGTAATACGATGAATTTAGAAAGCGAATCAGCTCCCTCAAGACGGATGGACCGCTCAGACTCTTCGAACCGCAGATTTTTGCTGCGCAGGCACGCGGTCGAGCTTTGCATTATCGCTGGGTTGTTCCTCGTTCTTCCCTCTTCGGCCCAAGACTGGATCAAAACCGGCACCGGATTGGGGGTTGAGAAAGTGCGCATTGCTGTTCCCGATTTCAAGACCTCGACACCAGACCCCAAGAACGCCGATCTGCTGAAAACCTTCGACGATACGGTATGGAATGATCTGCAGAACGCCGGCATTTTCGACATGGTGTCGAAAAGCTTCTACCCGCTCGGCGCAGTCGGCAATCCGACCGACGTGAAGTTCGACGCTTGGAATACGGCTCCGGTCAATGCGTCGATGCTGGCGTTCGGCAGCCTGGGAGCAGCTGACAACAACCTGACGGTGCAGGGCTGGCTTTACGACGTAAAGAACAGCACTTCGCCGCAGGTTCTGGGCAAGCAATACACTGACACGGCGACGGTCGATGCTGCGCGGCACATTGCCCACAAGTTTGCCGATGAGATTATTTTCCGGCTGGGCGGCGGGATCCAGGGTATCGCGGAAAGTCAGATCTATTTCGTGAGCAGCCGCAGCGGCCACAAAGAGATCTGGGCCATGGACTACGACGGCCAGAACCAGCGCCAGGTCACGCATCAAGGTTCGATTTCCCTGTCGCCGCGCATCTCGCCAGACGGCTCGCGGCTGGCGTTCAGTTCGATGACCAAGTCCGGATGGGACATCCTGATGTACTCGATGGACCTGAATCGGCTGGTTGCGTTCCCCAAATTCGGGGGCACGAACCTGTCTCCGGCATGGTCGGCGGACGGTTCCAAGCTGGCCTTTTCTTCTTCTCGCACCGGGGATCCGGAGATTTATGTAGTGGATCAATCGGGCGGCAATCTGAAACGTCTGACCGTCTCGAAACTGCCGGATGTCTCGCCCGTCTGGAACCCTAAGACGGGGGCGCAGATCGCCTGGGTGAGCGGCCGCACCGGGCTGCCCCAGATCTACACCATGGAGAGCGACGGTACCAACGTACAACGCATGACGGACGAAGGCTATGCGGTGTCGCCGTCCTGGTCGCCCAATGGACAATTTCTGGCTTTTTCCTGGATCCGCCATTATGGCCCCGGAGCACCAGGCGCGCAGGATATCTACCTCATGGATATCGCCAGCAAACAATGGGTGCAGTTGACCCACGACGGCGGGCGGAACGATTTCCCTTCCTGGTCACCGGATGGACGGCATATTGTGTTTCAGTCCAGCCGTTCTGGAGGGGAACAAATCTGGACCATGCTGGCGGATGGGACGAAGCAGAATGCACTGACGAATTCAGGCAGCAATACGCAACCGAACTGGAGTTGGAAGTAATTTGATCTGTTCGCGAAGTCTTTCGTTCAACTAGCCCGGGAGGTGGGCCAAGCGCCGTCTTTCCGGTTTTCTGTCGCGTCGGGGGAAAACAACGCGACCATCTAGGGAGGAAAAGTGAAGCATCAAAGAATGAAATGGATTACGCTCACGCTCGCGTTAGGCGCCATCATGTTCTTGGGCGCCTGTCACAAGAAACAGCCACCGCCGCCACCACCGCCGCCACCGCCGCCGGCCGCGCCCACCGCTTCCTTGAGCGCCAACCCGGAGACAATCCAGCAGGGTCAATCGACGACACTGACCTGGCAGACCAGCAACGCCACCGACGTCAGCATTGACGCTGTCGGCGCCGTCCAGGCCAGCGGATCGCAACAGGTCACGCCGGCCAGTTCCACAACCTACACTCTGACTGCCAAGGGGGCCGGCGGAACCCAGACCGCCACGGCACGAGTTACCGTGACCACACCGCCGCCGCCGCCACCGCCGCCGCCACCACCTGCTCCTAGCGACGAAGAACTCTTCTCGCAGAATGTGAAGGACGTTTACTTCGATTACGACAAGGCGGACATTCGCGCCGACCAGCAGAGCGCGCTGCAGGGAGACATCGACTTCCTGAAGCAGCATCCCAGCATTCATTTCATCGTGGAGGGACACTGCGACGAGCGTGGCTCGACCGAGTACAACCTGGGATTGGGAGACAACCGCGCTAATTCGGTGAAGAATGCCCTGACTCAGGGCGGGGTTGGAGCGGACAACATGAAGACCATCAGCTACGGCAAGGAAAAACCGTTCTGCAGCGAGCATACGGAAGATTGCTGGCAGCAGAACCGCCGTGGCCATTTCGTATATCAGAAGTAACTGACAGTCCCATCAAGGTGCGGGGATGGAAGTCTCCGCACCTCATTTTCTTCGACGATGGATACACCCGGGCACCTGGGGATCCAGCGAGACAACTGCCGCTGCAACGCGATATCCTGCAGAATGGAGCCGTGAGCTTGCGGCGTACTTGCCAGCTCGCGCCCTAACTTGGAACCTCAACGGATCACTATGAACCTTCAGCGTATTTCGAGCATTTTCGTTCTAACGATTGCCTTTAGCACGGCTCCCGCCTGGGCCGTGAGTAAGGAAATCATCCAATTACAAACCCAGGTTCAAGCCCTGCAGGATCAGATGACCCAGATGCAGACGACCTTCAACCAGAACATGGGCGTCATGAAAAACCAGATGGACCAGAACACCGAAAGCATGAACAAGGTGGTGGCATCCATGGCCCAGCTCCAGACCACGCTGGCGAAGCTGCAGACCGACAACGGTGGAAAGGTGGATCAACTTTCGGGCCAGATTCAGGCGCTGAATGATTCGCTGGATGAGTTAAAGGCCCGGCTGAGCAAAGTGGCCAAGCAATTGGAAGACATGCAAGCCGCACAGCAGAGTCTTGCCGCCAACCAGGCGGCGCAACAGGCGCTGGCGCAGGCCCCGCCGCCCGACGTTCTCTATAACAATGCTTTGCGTGACTACAACGGCGGCAAGAATGATCTTGCTATCCAGGAGTTTTCTGATTACATCAAGTTTTACCCGAACACCGATCTCGCCGGTAACTCCTATTTCTATCTGGCAGAGATACAGTTCCGCCAGGCAAAGTACGCCGACGCGGTGAAGAACTACGATCAGGTCATACAGAATTTTCCCAGCGGAAATAAGGCTGCGTCGGCCAGCCTGAAAAAGGGGTTCTGCCTGATTGAGATGGGCCAGAACGACGACGGAGTCACCGAACTGCGGCACGTGATCCAGCGCTATCCCCGGACGAACGAAGCCTTGCAGGCCAGGGATCGGCTGCGCAAGTTGGGAGTTCCCGCAGGGAAGGGATAGTTCGTAATTGACAAATCCGGGTTCTGGCCGTGGGGTTGAGAGCTTCTACCCACCTTGGTGATGCTCACATGATTGTTTTGAGGTCTTGTGAGCCTTATGCTCAGGGCCCTATGCCCATGGCCGGAGGCTTACGGGCCTATTCCGCAAATCAACGTCAGCACCCGCAAAGCGCGCTTAATCATGGCTTCATCTATCAGGAAGCGATCCGTCTCTATACACCAGAACTCGGGATTTCAGACGCCCTGCGTTGTTGCTTTCCCTCAGCGGCTGAAGCCGGAGTTCGTTATGCCGGGTTCCGGCACGGCTGCAGGCGTGACCTGCCCAACCGTGCCTACAGTTTACGGTGACCCTGAAACCGGTCCAGCTATCGGCTACCAACCTATCTCAACTCCTCCATCGCCTGTTCCAGCGCTTCCCGGCTGGGTCGGGTTACGGATTCGGGCAGCGTGGCCAGCGGCTGGTCGGTCATGTTCAACATGTCAATCAAGGTTGACGCTTTCGGGTTAACGTAAAAGACGCCGGTGAGCATCTCGCCTTTTTCCTTAGCCTCGTGCAAGCGGCCGATGGCGCGCAGCCGGTCGGTGGCATCGTAGTCTTCTTCCAGTTTGTGCAGCCGGAGCCGCGAGCCGTCATGCATCGTGACTTCCAGAGTCGAGCCGGGATCGTACTCGACGTCGATTTCCTCGAACGCCGGAATGAAGTTAATGTCCTGGATCGGCTCCTCATGATCCTTCATGTATTTGTAGGATTTCGTGGAACCTTCATGGTCATTGAAAGTCACGCACGGGGAGACAACATCGAGCATCACGGTTCCACCGTGCGCAATCGCCGCCTTCAGCATGCTGTGGAGCTGCTTTTTGTCGCCCGAGAACGACCGGCCTACGAACGTTGCTCCCAGTTCGATGGCCAGCGCACAAGTATCGATCGGCGGCAGATCGTTGATCACGCCACTTTTCAGCTTGGAACCCAGGTCGGCCGTCGCCGAGAACTGGCCCTTGGTCAGGCCATACACACCGTTGTCTTCGATAATGTAAATGATGGGCAGATTGCGGCGCATAAGGTGGACGAATTGGCCAATCCCGATCGAAGCGGTGTCGCCGTCTCCGCTTACTCCCAGCGCGATCAGCTTTTGATTGGCCAATACGGCTCCGGTGGTAATCGAAGGCATTCGGCCATGCACGGCATTGAAACTGTGGGAGCGGCTCATGAAATACGCCGGCGATTTCGACGAGCAACCGATGCCGCTGGGCTTGATGACCCGCTCCGGCGGGATGCCCATTTCGTACATGGCGTCGATGATTCGTTCGGAGATGGCATTGTGGCCGCAGCCGGCACAAAGGGTCGTCTTGCCTCCGCGATAAT
The DNA here is from genome assembly GCA_963715675.1 of uncultured Acidobacteriota bacterium. Taxonomy (GTDB): domain Bacteria; phylum Acidobacteriota; class Terriglobia; order Terriglobales; family Acidobacteriaceae; genus DASVWZ01. The sequence continues at coordinate 2,133,093 of OY970265.1, read as the reverse complement.
CGATCACGGTAAGGCCGATGCGGTTGGTCTTGGGCGGCGGTGTGCTGGATGTGGTTGCCATTTACTTGCCCTCCATGCTGGTGAGTTCGTCGGTGACCGAGCGGGCATCCACGGGTAGTCCGTGAATGTGCGCGATGCTGCGCAGCCGGACCACAAGCTCCGGTTTTATATCGAGCTTCAACAGACTGAGCATCTGCGCATCGCGGTTTTGTTCCACCACGTAGACCCGATCGTGGTTCTCGATGAACTCGTGCACTTCGCGGGTGAACGGATACGCCTTGAGGCGCAGGTAGTCGGTTTCGAGGTTGTATTCGTTTCGCATCTGATCGCGGGCTTCTAGGATCGCCCAGTGGGTGGTGCCGTAGGCAATGATCCCAACCTTTGCTTTCCCCGTGGTCGCTACCTCGGGACGGGGAACGAACGACCGCGCCGTTTCGAACTTGCGGTTAATGCGTTCCATGTTGCGTTCGAAATCGTCGGGCCGCTCGCTGTATTGCGATTTCTCGTTGTGACCGCTGCCGCGGGCGAAGTAGGCCGCCGCTGGGTGGTCGGTTCCCGGCAAAGTGCGGTAGCCGATCCCGTCGCCATCCACGTCCTGGTAACGCGAGAACCCGCCCAGGCGGTTGAGGTCTTCTTTGGTCAGCACCTTGCCGCGCTTGATGGGCGTCGCCGGATATTCGAACGGATCCGACATCCAATTATTCATTCCCAGATCCAGATCGGACATAACAAACACCAGCGTCTGAAATTGCTCGGCCAGATTGAATGCATCCTGCGCCATGGAGAAGCATTCCGAAACCGAGTTGGGAATCAGCATGATGTGCTTGGTATCGCCATGGGAAAGAAACGCAGTCGAAAGGATGTCGCCCTGGGAGGTGCGCGTGGGCAGTCCGGTCGAGGGCCCCACTCGCTGGATGTCCCAAACCACTCCAGGCACCTCGGCGTAGTATGCCAGGCCGGCAAATTCAGCCATCAGGGAAATGCCGGGTCCGGCAGTAGCCGTCATCGAACGAGCACCCGCCCAGCCTGCGCCCAGCACCATGCCGATGGCGGCCAGCTCGTCCTCCGCCTGAACAATGGCGAATGTAGCCTTACCGTCGGGACCGATGCGGTAGCTCTTCATGTATTCGATCAGCGTTTCCACCAGCGACGAGGACGGGGTAATGGGGTACCAGGTGACGACCGTGACTCCGGCAAACATGCAGCCCAGCGCCGCTGCGGAATTACCGTCAATGATGATTTTGCCCTGGGTCTTATCCATGCGCTGGATGAAGTACGGATCCTGCTTGGTGAGGCTGGCAGAGGCATAATCGAAGCCGGACTTCGCGGCTGCCAAATTCAGATTCGCTGCCTTCACCTTGGTGGCAAATTGCTTGCGTAGCGCCTTTTCTACTTCCGCCATGTCGATGTCCAGCAGTTTGGCCAGGACTCCGACGTAGATCATATTGCGCACCAGTTTCCGCAGCTTGGCTTCGGGGCAGACCGCGGCCACCAGCTTGTCATACGGAACGGCATAGAACACCAGGTCGGTGCGCAGTTGGTTCAGGTTCAGGGGCTCGTCGTACAAAACCGCCGCGCCTGGCGCCAGCGACAGCACGTCTTCTTTCGCGGTCTCTGGGTTCATGGCCACCAGGAAATCAAGTTCCTTCTTGCGCGCAATGTAGCCGTCTTTGTTGGCCCGGATGGTATACCAGGTGGGCAGGCCCGCGATATTCGACGGGAACAGGTTCTTGCCCGAAACCGGGACGCCCATCTGGAATATGCTGCGCAACAGGACTGTGTTCGAACTCTGCGATCCCGAACCATTCACCGTCGCCACCTGAATACTCATGTTGTTGACGACGCGCTGTCGCCCCATGGGTCCGGAATGCTCATGGAGCGCTACATCGGTGGTAGCCATTGTGCTCCTTCCTTATCGAAAGCGGATTGCTTGACCAGCCAGTGTTTCGGACTGAAGGTTTTCATTGATTATACGGCAGGAAGGGGGAAGAAAGCAGGTGTCCGGCCATCCCGCCGCGGGTCACCAAGACCTGCCGTCTGGCGTTCTTTACTCCACCCGGAAGAACTGCATCATGGTGCGGAACTTTCTGTGGCGTAAGGCGACCAGTTCCTCCACCGGCAGCTTGCGCAGTTGATCAAAATGCTTGACCAGTGCGGCATCCAGCAGAGCCGCGGCAGCTTCGGGGTCGGCGTGGGCCCCGCCCGCGGGTTCCGGGACGATGGCATCAATCGCCCCTAAGGCGCTCAAGTCCGCCGCCGTAATCTTCATGGCTTCCGCCGCCAGAATCTTCTTCGACGCGTCCCGCCACATGATCGAAGCACAGCCTTCGGGGGAAATCACCGAGTAGACCGAATTCTCCATCATCAACACCCGGTCGCCCACGGCAATCGCCAAAGCACCGCCACTGCCGCCCACGCCGATCACCGTGGTCAGGATGGGCACCCGTAACCGGGACATTTCCCGGAGGTTGCGCGCGATGGCTTCGGCCTGGCCCCGTTCCTCGGCGTGAAGGCCGGGGTACGCGCCGTCGGTGTCCACCAGGGTAAAAACCGGCCGGCCGAATTTCTCCGCAATCTTCATGATGCGCAGCGCCTTGCGATACCCTTCGGGGTGCGGCATGCCGAAGTTGCGCACCACTCTTTGCTTCATGTCCCGGCCCTTGTGGGTGCCGATCACCATGACTTCGTGGCCGTGGAAACGCGCCATTCCGCCCACGATGGCATGATCGTCGCCGAATCCGCGGTCGCCGTGGATTTCGCTGAAGTCGGTAAAGAGACGCTCGAGGTAGTCCAGCATCTGGGGGCGCTGTGGATGACGCGCCAGTTCCGTCTTTTCCCAGGCGTAACTGTGAATGGTCACTTGCTCGCGCAGAGCGTGAATGCGGTCGTGCAGTTGTTGAATCTGGCTGCGGACCTCTTCATCCTGACCCGGCAACGCCCGCAGCTTGGAAAGCTGCTGCTCGATTTTTTCCAGTTCCTGCTGCGCCCTGAGTTGAGACTCCATGGTTCTTCCGTCACCATTCCTCGCGGCCCACCTGGCCTCCACCATGGAAAGCAGGAAATCCGCGCTGTTCAGTGCGAGCGCCCCATCCGTCACCGCCGGGGCGGTGGGTGGGAGCGCAATCACTCTTTTTTTCGTGGAAGCTCTCATCCGCCTTGGCTCAGTTAATCACTCGCACCGCGCCCCGGCCGCATAGCTCTTCCACGCGCGCCATGAAACTGCGGTCTGGCAGCACATTATAGCCTTCTGCCTCCATCACCACCATGAAATCCCCGCGCCGCTCCACATCAAAGAGCACTTTCGCCTCGCCTTTACGCTGGCGGAAAAGCTCGTGCAGTTGGTCGATGGTGGTTGCGTTTGCGCTTTCCAGAGGAATCCGAATCCGCAACGAACGCGGCAGCGGAACCTTTACCTCCTCCAGCGGTGTAATCTCGCTCGCGGTAAGTTTCGGATTCACGCCTTCTTCGATGCGCAACCCGCCCCGGACCAGGACCGGCACCTCAATCTTCACTTTATCACCCAGTTTGCGGTATGCCTCGGGGAAAACGATCATCTCGACCGAGCCCAGCATGTCTTCCAGCGTACCTTGGGCATAAAACTCTCCTCGCTTGGATTTCAGCACGCGAATGCCGGTAATGATGCCCGCCGTGCAGATGGTCTCGTCCTTTCCGGTCGAGGCTTTCACGGCGGCCAGGTCGCTGGTGTTCAAGGCGTGCAGATCCTGCAGCTTCTCCTGATATTTTTCCAGGGGATGTCCGGTGATGAAGAAGCCGAGGATTTCCTTTTCCGCAGCCAGTCGGGTGTGTTCGTCCCAATCTGGAATGTCGGGAAGCCTCTCCGTACCCGTGTCGGCTTCCTCCTGCAGGAATACTCCGAACAGCCCGTGCTGACCGGATTCGGCGTCGCGCTGAGTCTTGACGGCCCGATCCATCGCCTTGTCCAGCACCGCCATGATCTGGGCCCGACGCCCCAGCGAATCCATAGCGCCGCTCTTGATCAGGGACTCCAGCACGCGCTTGTTCAGCAGGCGCAAGTCAACCTTTTCGCAAAATTCGAAGATTGACCGATAGCGACCGTGCTCCTTGCGGCCAGCCACAATCGACTCGATCGCATTATGGCCGACATTTTTCACCGCGGCTAAACCAAAGCGGATCGCCTGGCCATGCGGCGTGAAGTTGGCGTCGCTCACGTTGATATCTGGCGGCTCAACCGCAATTCCCATCTCTCGGCATTCATTGATGTACTTCACCACATCGTCCGTGCTCCCGGTTACCGAGGTCAGCAGGGCGGCCATGAACTCGATGGGGTAGTGGGTCTTGAGATACGCGGTATGAAACGCCAGCAGGGCGTAAGCAGCGGAGTGCGACTTGTTGAATCCGTAACCGGCGAACTGGGCCATCAGGTCGAAAATCTTCTCGATCTTTCTCGGCGGGTAGCCGCGCTGCACGGCGCCCTCGACGAAGCGCTCGCGCTGCTGCGCCATCTCTTCTGCTTTTTTCTTGCCCATGGCGCGCCGCAACAGGTCGGCTTCCCCCAGCGAGTAACCAGCCAGGCGGTTAGCAATCTGCATCACCTGCTCCTGATAGACGATGACGCCAAGGGTTTCCTCCAACACTTCTTTCAACTCGGGCAATTCGTACTCGACTTTCTTCCGGCCATGCTTGCGATCGATGAAGTCGTCAATCATTCCCCCTTGAATTGGGCCGGGACGATAGAGCGCATTCAGCGCGGTAAGGTCGCCAATCGACCTCGGCTGGTAGCGCCGCAGCACATCGCGCATGCCGTGCGATTCAAACTGGAACACTCCGGAGGTCAGCCCGCTATGAAACACTTTCTGGTAGGTCGCTTCGTCGGTGAGCAGAATCCCATCCAGGGTGATCCGCTCGCCCTTGGTTTGTGCGATCAGCTTCAGGGTGTCGTCGAGGATGGTCAGGGTTGTGAGCCCGAGAAAGTCCATCTTCAGCAGGCCCATTTTCTCGATCGCCACCATGTCGAAGGCGGTGACGATTTCGTCGTTCTTGGTCTTGTGCAGCGGGACGAGTTCGATCAGCGGCCGGGGAGAAATCACCACCCCCGCGGCATGCACGCCGGAATTCCGCACCAACCCTTCCAGTTTGCGCGCCGTGTCAATCAACTCGCGAATCTGGGGCTCGCTCTGGTAGGCCTGCTGCAGCGCCGGGGAGTCTTGGATGGCCTGCTCAATCGTGATGTTGATCTGGGTGGGCACCATCTTGGCGATGCGATCCACATCGGTGTAGGGCATATCCATGGTTCGGCCCACGTCCTTGATCGCGGCTTTGGCAGCCATGGTGCCGAACGTGATGATCTGCGCCACGTTTTCCCGACCGTACTTGTTGGTGACGTAGTCGATCACCTCGCCACGTCGGTTCATGCAGAAATCAATGTCGATGTCGGGCATGGAAATCCGCTCAGGGTTCAGAAAACGCTCGAACAGCAACTCATGTTGCAAGGGGTCGAGATCGGTGATCCCCATGGCATACGACACCAGCGATCCGGCGGCCGAACCGCGCCCCGGTCCCACCGGAATGGCGTGCTCTCTGGCGTAGCGAATGAAATCCCATACGATCAGGAAGTATCCGGAAAACTTCATCTGCTGGATAATCGCCAGTTCGTGTGCCAGCCGCTGCTCATACTCGGCCAGGCTGCGCTTCAGACGTCCCGCGCCCTCCAGGGATCGCAACGACTCCTGCCGGCGCGCGAAGCCGGTCCGTGTGATGTGTTCGAAGTAGCTGTCGAGCGTGTAGCCTTCGGGCACCTCGAAATGCGGGAAAGGATTGCTGACCTTCTCCAGCCGCACATTGCAGCGCTCGGCAATGCCCAGGGTACGGCTGAGTACATCGGGCGCGTCCTTGAAGACCTCGGACATTTCGCCATGGCTTTTCACGTAGAATCCGGCGCCCTGGAACTTCATGCGGTTGGTGTCATGGATGGACTTCCCGGTCTGAATGCAAACCATCACATCCTGGGCATGAGCATCCTCTTCGCACAGGTAGTGGCTGTCGTTGGTCGCCACCAGGGGGAGGGCCAGGTCTTTTTCCAGGCGGAACAAGTTGGGATGAATGCGCTTCTCCTGCTCCAGCCCCTGATCCTGGATCTCGAGAAAGAAATTCTCTTTGCCGAACAAGTCCCGGTAAAAGGCCGCCGCCTCGCGCGCCGCTTCGTAGTTGTCCTCCACCAGGCGCTCCGCGACTTCCCCTTTGAGGCAGCCCGACAGACCGATCAGTCCCCGGGCGTGCTCTGCCAGGAATTTCTTGCTGACCCGGGGCTTGTAATAGAACCCGCGGAGGGAGGCCTCCGAGGTGATCTTCGCCAGGTTGCGATAGCCTTCTTCGTTTTCCGCCAGCACGATCAGATGGTTGTAGGTGTCGCCCTCGGGCGGAGTGCGTTCGATGTTGTGGTCGTCTTTTTTGCACACATACAGTTCGCACCCCAGAATCGGTTTCACTCCAGCGTGCTTGGCGGCGTTCACAAAATGGACGGCGCCGAAAATATTGCCGTGGTCGGTCATCGCGACCGCCGGCATACCCAGTTCCTTGACGCGCTGACAAAGCTTCTCGACGTCGCATGCGCCGTCGAGCATGGAGTAGTCGGTGTGCAGGTGGAGATGGACAAATTGCGACATAGGCCTCTATTGATTTTACGTTTGCGCCATTCTATAGGGAAACGGGTGGGACAAGGGCAGAGTTATCCACAAGGGGAAAATGCGGTCGCGCTGCACAGGGCTGCCGAGTACCTTCGACGATTCCGCGCCGGTGCGTGATGGGCGCTACGCGCTCGCGCCCATGTCCAATTCGTCCAGTGTCAGGAACTCCTGCACGATCGGCTCATCACACTTTTCCATCTCCGGATAAGTTCCGAAGAACAGCACCTTGGCTTCATGGAGGAATACAATCCGGTCGGCGAGTTTCTTGGCCAGGCGCATATCGTGGGTCACGACCACGCTGGTGAGGTGCAACTGCTTCTTGAGCCGCTGGATCAGATCGCCGAGCAATTGCGCCATCAGCGGATCAACCATGGTGGTGGGCTCGTCATAGAGCACACACTCCGGCTGCGCGGCCAGCGCCCGCGCGATCGCCACCGAACGCTTCATGCCGGTAGAAAGATCCGACGGCAACATTTCCGCCATCTCTTTTACGCCGACCATTTCGAGCAAGCCGCCGACAATTTCGAGAATTTGCTGCTCGTTCAAGTCTCTGCGCTCGCGCAGCGGGAACGCGACGTTCTCGGCCACGGTCAGGGAGTCGAACAATGCCCCGCTCTGAAAGACCATGGTGACTTTCTTGCGGATACGCTCCAGGTCCTGTTCCCCATAGCCGGTGATATCTTCGTGGGCCACGATCACGCGCCCCGAATCGGGCTTGAGAAAGCCCATGATGTGATGCAGCGCTACCGATTTGCCCACCCCGCTGCGTCCCAGGATGCAAACGGTCTCGCCCGGCATCACGTCGAAGCTGACATCGTCGAGTACCTGCTTGGTGCCGAACGATTTCGAAACATCCTGAAATGCGATGTACGCCTTGTTTGGCGTGACATTTGGCCCGACGTTTTGCCCGACTGCGACCATGCGTGATGAGGGCCGGCGACTCGTGGAGCAGCCGCACGGTTGCCAAGATCATAAACGATTCCGGGCTTGTTCCCAGTCGGCCGGAGTATTGAGGTTGCCGAACATGCTGGGCGAGAATCCCGCTTCGACCAATTCGCCTTGCTCGACGGTCCCGATCTCGACCTCCGCGAACACAGCATCGATCTTGTTCTGCCCGTTGCGCAGGGCTTCCTCCGCAGCCCTGGAAAAGGCGCTCCGATAGACGGCACAGAGTGGTTGCCAGCGTCCGCCCGCGCGGGGCACCGTGACGGCGGCACGGGACACGCGCGCCCGGCGGACCAGGTAGTGAAGAAACCGGACTTCGACGAACGGCAAGTCAACCGCCAGCATCAGGTTCAGGTCGGTTCTGGTGTGCTGCAGCGCAGCATGGATTCCACCGAGGGGCCCGCGTCGCAGATAAATGTCTTCGACCACAGGTCCGTATGCGGCAAACTTGGCGGCACTACCCACGATCCGTACTTCGGCGGCAACCGCGCTCGCCAGCTTCAACGAGCGAGCCAGCAACGTCTCGCCGCCGAGTTGCAGGAACGCTTTATCAGCTCCCATGCGGGTGCTTTGGCCACCCGCAAGAACAAAGCCGGCCACCGGCGCTTCCGTCGCATTGCTCATGTTTCAGCCAGTCATCGATCCCTACCACGACACCAATGTAGCACCGCTCCCAAACCGTCCCGCCGCACCGCCGGCGCATGGGCCAACCCGACCGCCAAACGACATCATTCTTGAGGCCCTTGTGGCACCGACACTACGGTAACCTACCAAAACTTGCCGGATCGTACGATGATGGGATTTCCGGGTTGCATTCGGAAAGACGAACATGCCCCAGAAGTTATTGGACGTTCTCATGCTAGGCCGTTGCTCTCATGAGTTTTCGTGGCCGCGGCGCGCAGCTGACGGCGACTATTACCAGGTTTGCCTGCTTTGTGCTGCCGAATACAAGTATGACTGGAAGACAATGCGGCGCACCGAGCGGGTTGAGCACGCCAGCGCCGGGGAAACGCCGGCACTGCGACGGACCCGCTCGCACTCCCGCAAACCCACCTGGGTTCCTCGGGCACGACGCCTCAAACTGGATGCGCCTGTCCGTTACCGGGTGAAGAACCTGGGATCATGGTACGAGGGCACGATCGACAATCTGAGTCAATCAGGCGTCCTGTTTCATGGCACGCAGCGCTTCCCCAACAATACGCTGGTGGAGATGGTCTTTGAGATGCCGGAAGAGATCTCGGGTCAGAAAAACAGCTCCGTGCTGTGCCAGGGCCGCATTACTCGCAGCCGGGAAACACCGGAGAAGGCGGACACCAGCGGGCTGGCTGCCACCATTCTTGATTATAAGTTTCTGCACCAGAGTTAACCGGTGACACGGCAGACCCAGCCCTTGCCTCGCGGAAGTTTGCCCTCCTTCAGACAGAACCGTTTCTGCTAACAAGTTTCTGCGAAATTGTTCAAGCGTGCATCTAAACTAGACATACTGGTATCGACAGTGGAAGAGGAGTGATTCCATGAAGGCGAAAGTATCTGTCTGCGCTGGCGTGATGGTGGTTCTGACCCTTTTGGCGGCAACGTTGGGATGCAGCAAGGCACCCAATGATGCGCAGATTGCCAGCGACGTCCAGACCAAGATGAGCGCTGATTCCGGACTGGCCGGAAAGCAGCTGGGGGTTCAAGCCGCCAATGGATCCGTCACGCTTTCGGGCAACGTCGACAACGATGCGCAGCGGGATGCAGCCGCCCGCTACGCTGCCAGTGTTCCGGGGGTAAAGCAGGTCGTCAACAATCTGGTGGTTGGGCCAGCCGCCGCGCCCTCCCCGGTTCAGGCTGAGACCGCGCCTGAACCCAAACCTTCTCCGGCGTCCCAGCGTCGTCGAAGCGCGAAGTCGCGGGAGAACAATTCCAATGACACCTCGGAACAAGTAGCTCAAAATAATCCGCCTGCGGCTGCCCCGGAGCCGGTGCCGACGCCCGCGGCCGCTCCTGCCCCTCCTCCTCCGCCGCCTCAGAAGGTGACGATCGCGTCGGGCACTACACTCGCCGTGCGCTTGGTTGACCCGATTGACTCCGAAACTGCAACTCAGGGTCAGACCTTTCACGCCACGCTGGATTCGCCACTGGCGGTCGATGGTAACGTGGTCATTCCGGCCGGCTACCCGGTGGAAGGCCACGTCGTCCAGGTACAAAGCGCCGGCAGGTTTGCCGGTAAGTCGCTGCTCGTGCTGCAACTTGACCGGCTGAAGGCCGCGGACAATTACTACAATGTCCAGACCGACCAATACACTCGCCAGGGCAGTTCGCGGGGCACGAATACGGCCGAAAAGGTGGGCGCTGGCGCAGGCATTGGAGCCATTATTGGCGCGATTGCAGGCGGTGGGAAAGGCGCCGCTATCGGCGCCGCGGCCGGGGGCGGTTTGGGAGGCGGTGTGCAAGCCGCAACCAAGGGCCAGCAGATCAAGCTGCCTTCGGAGACGGTGCTGAATTTCACCCTTCAGGCACCCGTTTCGGTGCTGCCCGCACCAAGTCCGGACGCCGGACGTCAGAAGCTAGGGGGCCTGTAGCTTCAATCAGTTACTTGCTTGCGGGCGCGGTTCATCCGCGCCCGTTTCTCCGTTCTCGGTCACGCCTCAAAGTGATCAATATCACGGTCAGAACCGGTGTTCCCGGCTACACTGGATCTTCGGTTATTATTGACGTTCAATCGCAGTTATAGGAGGAGAATCATGCGACGAAACAAAGTGCTCTGGCTGTCGATACTCGTCGTCTTTTTCGCAGTGGTGGTCTCGGCACAAAGCTCGCCGCCGGCCATCAAGAGCGTACCCGTGAAGAACACGTCTCCAACCTCGGGCAAGGAAATGTACACCGCGTATTGCGCGGTTTGTCATGGCCAAGACGGCAAAGGCGGTGGGCCGGCGGCGGAGGCTCTCAAGGTTCCACCTACCGACCTCACCATGCTGAGCAAGAAGAACGGTGGAAAATACCCTGACATGAAGGTGGTCTCGAGCATTCGCGGCGAGAGCAATCTGCCTGCGCATGGCACACGCGAGATGCCAATCTGGGGCCAGTTGTTCTGGGGTATGAGCCATGGTCACGAAGGCGAAGTGCAGCAACGTACGGCCAATCTCACCAAGTACATCGAATCCCTGCAGGTCAAGTAGCTTCGGGCTAGGAGTCAGGAGTCAGTGGTCGGGGACCTGAATCTGGTCTTCTCCGGCTACTGACACCTGACTGTTGATGTGCCAAATTGCGCCCGTCCCCATCCTCTGCTAAAGTCTTCTACTGCCAGCGCAACATCCTGAACTGCAGCCGGTGCCCCCACCGCGCCGCCTGCGTGCCGAGGTTCTTCATCCATGCCGGAAACGGACAGCCCGAAGCCAAATGGTCGCCTTTGGCTCCGCAGCCGGGTGGTGAGGTACAGCGCCGCTCTGGCCTTTACAGCAATTGCTCTCTACACCTGGTTCCTCTGGCCGATCCTGCATGAAGACCCCTTCATCATTTTCCTTGCGGCAGTCATTGTTACCGCTCGTTTCTTCGGTTTCGGTCCAGCTCTGTTCTGCACCGCATTCTCCGGTGTTGCCATCGATTACTTCGCCCTCGAACCTCGCTTCAGCTTTGCTCTTGCGCCCCATGATTATGCGCGAGTCTTCATCTTTGTTACGGTCTCGGTGCTCACCGCTGGCCTGGCTCGAAAACGCAAGCAAGCCGAAACCCGCGCCGCACAGACTCAGCGCTGGATGGCCTCGATCGTTGAATCCTCAGATGATGCGGTTTTGACCAAGGACAAGAACGGCATCATCACCAGCTGGAATCCGGGTGCTGAGCGGATTTATGGATACTCTCGCGCGGAGGCGGTCGGGCAACAGGTCTCCATGCTGGTGCCCCCCGGCCAGCCCGATCAGACTCACGCATTTCTCGACCGGCTATGGCGCGGGGAATCCATTGAGCACCATGCTGCCGAGCGCGTGCGCAAGGATGGCTCCCGCATCCTGGTGGACCTGTGTCTTTCCCCGGTACGCGATGAGCGCGGCGAGGTGATCGGCGCCTGCAGCATCGGTTACGACATCACCCTGCAGCACCGCGCCGAGGAGGCCCTGCGGCGCAACGAGAAACTGGCCACCGCCGGACGGCTGGCCGCAGCGGTTGCCCACGAAATCAACAATCCGCTGGAGAGTGTCACCAACCTGCTCTACCTGGTTCGCCAGTACCCGGACCGCGCCGCCGAGTACCTGGACATGGCCGACAAGGAAGTCCACCGCATCGCGGTAGTTGCACAGCAGATGTTGGGATTTGTGCACGAGCCCTGCGTTCCCGCTTCTCTCAACGTGGCCGAGAACATCGATGAGGTGCTCCAGCTTTATCTCAACAAACTGAGCCACAAGCGGATTCGAGTGGAGAAGCACTATGACGGGAGTCCGCAGATCAGCGGGTTTGCCGGCGAGCTTCGCCAGCTTTTTTCCAATTTGATTCTGAATGCGGTGGACGCCATGGGCACCGGGGGCCGGCTGGTGATCCATGTGGCCCGGGCGCATGCCTGGGGAAACGGACAAGGCCCGGGAGTTCGGGTCACCGTGGCTGACAACGGAAGAGGAATCCAGCCAAGCCAAATGCCGCGCATCTTCGAGCCGTTCTACACCACGAAAGCCGATCTCGGCACCGGGCTGGGACTATGGATTTCGCAGGCCATCGTGCAGAAACATGGTGGCAGCATCCGGGTCCGCAGCCGTTCCACGCCGGGCGCCAGCGGGACGGTGTTCTCCGTGTTTCTACCGGAATCGGTGGGCAGGGCGGCGAATTGATTTTTGCCTTCCCAACAGGCGGAACTACCGGTTCGGTCCGGTCGGTTCGTCCCCAGGCCACCATCGGCTCTTAACCGGGCACCCCTCCCCCCGTTTCTTGCTGTTTTGCAAAGGCACTAATATACTTGCAACAGTAAATATGCTAAGTTGTTGATACCGTGATAGGGTAGGATTGAGATAGAAAAACCCGCTGGCAGGCGGGTGATGTGGACACTCACAAAACTATACCACTTGAGGTGCGTCCATGCCAGCTAATGAGATTAATCCCCCATCTGATCCAGTTTTCGTCGAAGGGCTTCGACGGTTTCTGCGACAACGGTTAGCTTCTCTTTCCGTGACGCTTCAAGAGATGACTGGTACTCAGAATAAAGATCAGGATGCTTCCGCAGAGCCTTCTCAACGGCCCGCGATTTCCATTCAAGATCGTTGAGGCCGTTTTGAATTGTCTCAAGGGAAAGCAGTAGGAGTTTTCTTTCTTCGTTGCTCATAAAACGCGATCCTCAGTCTAGTGTTTTGCTGCTTCCTTCTCAGCTTGAAGGATGTTGTCGCAACTCAGAAGGCTGTGCGCTAAGTTGTCGGCTGGTCCCTTGGGAAGAAGATCATAGTGTACCGTCGTGCATAGCACGCCCGTCTTGGTGTCCAACGCAAAGTACCCATGCCACGGAACACCCTCGGTCATTACGGTTTCTGCTGGAATTGGTACGAATCGCTGATACTCAGTTTTCATCGGCGGCCTGTGTCGATGGTTGCATCCTGCGAGGACTGCCACGCAAGACAGAATGAGCATTGACGTTTTAGCTGTCATCTCTTTTTCTAATCCAATCCAAGAATTGAAGTATGTTACTCATGTTGTGATGACGGTTTTTGTCCCTTAGCCATTGCTGGTAATCGCCCTGGTTGAATCGCACCTTCCGTTCCAGATTGCCCGATTCTATGTCTTTCTTGAGATCCAAAAACCATTGAGTGCTAAAACTCAGAGTCTCGAAGCGGCCAGTTTCTCGCAGAACTTGCCAAGACTTCCGCCTTCGCTTTACCTCTCCTACGGTATGGTCGAGAGCCTTCCACGCCTCATAAGTCAAGAGGTCGGCCATTTGTACGCGAGGGGATTCGCAAGCGGCAACGAACGAGATTTTAGGATGAAGCCATTTCAGTAATTCAGGTTCGCCTTGTCTTATCACTGTGTACATCAAGCCAGCGTTGTACTCATTTTCCGTGCTGACATCAAAGGTCATCTCGGCCACTTCGCCAGTGTTTTCCGCCAAAGCGCCCACCCTGTTCATTACCTCTAACAAAGCCCTGTGGTATGCCACCTGTCCTGAATTATGCAAACTAGTCGGGAAAATCGCTTTGTGCGCGATCAGGTCTATCGCAACTCCGACTCCGCCTAAGCTGCTTTCCGCCAGAATAGTAGTTAAGTCGCGGTACATGGCCTTGTTCTGTTCGTGTGTCCTGTCTTTGTAGTCTCCGAAATCGCTTTCGCAATCCTTGGCATGAAACGGTACGCCGCCACATCGGTCAATCCATCGCTTCTCTGTTGCCTGCCACCAATCCTCAAAACCAGCTACTACTCCAATGGCTGTAACGCGCGCCCTTTTCTCGTCCCCGCCGTCATCTCCATAAACCAGCATCACGAGACGCCACTCCGCGCAAAGACTTCCGATTGAGACCCATTGACTCGCGCACACCACTGCTGTACCCTCATTTCTAGAGGGTCAGCACTTGCCGCAAAAGCCAACTCGCTCCGAGCCTTCCGCCAAGAATGACAGGAGCGAATTTGGAAACTTTACGCGACTGCTAGATAAACTTTTGTCTGTGCCTCACTCCAAGATCAAGGCCGAACTAGAGGCCGAGAAACGGAACCGAACGCCGAAGCGGAAACGCGCCGCTTCGGGCCACGCCTTCCACGATACGGATTAGAAGGTCTCCGTTTCTCCCTCCTTCCCGGTAAGCTCCTTGTAGGTGACCCGCTTCCCAACGATGTTCCGCAATACCCAATCAAAGCGGTCTGCATCGGTCAATGGATTGTCGCGAGTCGCCCGATTGTTATAGCGAAACGCCTGCTCATCAATATACCTGTCCAAATGGAACGGCTCAACCGCAACGTAGGTTCCATTCAATCCACGCTTGAGCAGCGACCAGAAGTTCTCGATTCCGTTCGTGTGGACGCGGCCACGGACATAGGTCTCAGCATGGTTCACAAGCTCATGGACGTACTGCTGATGCAATTTGTCATACGCGGTCGCGCTGTCAGTGTAGACGTTGGAGCCGTGCTGGACTTCGTTTAAGACCTCGGTCTGCAAAGTGAGCCGTGAAGTATCGGGAACGACTTTGGCTCGAACCTCGCCCCGCTGGCGATCCAAGAACCCCATGACTACAGTCTTGCCAGTGTAGCCGCTAACATGGCCGTGCGCTTTGGCATAGCGGATACGACGATCTCTGTGCATGTTCTTAATCTTTCCGCCAATGAAAGACTCATCAATTTCGACTTCGTGTTCACCCTCAGGGCCATCGCCTAACTGGTGCTCAGTTTTGACGCGCATTGCCAGCCGGATTCGATGCAGCATGAACCACGCTGATTTCTGAGTGACGCCAACGGCCTTCCCGATCTCGTAGCTGCTGATACCGTTCTTGCAATTGGCAATCATCCAGACAGCCATCAGCCATTTGTCTAGAGGGATAGGTGACTCCTCGAATACCGTGTTGATCTTCGCGGAGAACTGCCGCTTGGGGTGCTTGCTCTTGCACTCCCAGACACGGCGGGTTTTGATGAATCCCACCTTGTCAGAGCCGCACCGTGGGCAGGTAACACCGTCAGGGAAGCGGCGAGCGGTTAGGAAATCGTGGCAGTTCTGAAGATCGCTGAAATACTCAACTGCTTGCTTTAGAGTCTTAGGTTCGGGTGCCATACTGCTAAGGTAGCATACTCAGTACACTGTTGCAAGTATATTATTGCCTTTGCAAAATATTGAGAACAAACCGGTTACCGTTTTGTCTGCTCGCAAGCTATAGAAAACATTGATCGTTGACTAGGCCTTTTTCAGCAAAAAACTGCCGTTTTTCGCACGGTTGGCGCTTTAGTGCCGCCAAATTATTGTTTCTAAGGAACTTATACCATAATCTAGAAAACAAAGGACTTAATCTCGGAGCCGGTGACTTTGCTGCGTCCTGCGGGAGCCTGCGGGAACGGCTGGTACCAATATTTGCCATAAGATAATATTATATAACATAGAATATCTTTATGATATTATAGGTTGAATCATTCGGGATTGTCAAGTGATGCGGGTCACGAGGGCAGAAGGATTTTGCGCTTTTCGCAATCGCCGCCTTCGAGCATTCATCAGCCCGGGTTAGCACCCAAAGCCGGGGCTCGAACCGGCCCATAACAGAAAGACTTGCTGCCGGGGGTACAATAGTTGCATCCGGGGGGAGGGATGTATGAAACCGTCCTCGCAGTCGCCTAGAACGCCTTCCAGTCTTTCCGCATGGCTGGGCACGATTCAGCACCACCGCCGGCAAGTTTCTGACCGGCTACGCCTACGAGACCATCCCGAACAAGCCAATCATCACGGGCAAGACCAAAGGGCCGGATGTCGTCATCCTTGACCCCGGCAGTCTCGGAGCCTTAGCTGCGGGAGCGTCGGGGCGCAACCGTCGGAAGTAGGAGTTGGGGGAATTATGAAGCGAAAATCGAGGGAGCCATCCAATCTCTCGGAATCGCTGCATCGGCACCTGAACGCCTATGCGATGGCGGCAAGTGCAGCGGGGGTGGGAGTGCTGGCCATGGCCCAGCCCGGCGAAGCGAAAATCGTCTATACGCCCGCCCACCATGTGATCGAACCGAATAGCTCCTTCCATCTCGATCTGAACCACGATGGGATCAGCGATTTCACCTTGTATTGCTTTGGGTCGGTTCATCTGACCAGCGCCAGCGGTTCTTTCTTGAGTGTGGTTCCCTCCAACTTCGAGAGCAGCGGGATCGTTGGAAATAACGTCGGTTCTTACCCTGCCGCTGCGCTTGGCGCCGGAGTGCAGATCAGCATCAAGAAGCAGTTCCGTGGTTTTGCCATGGCGCAACGATGGCGTCACAGCAGCAAGGGGACGTCGACCTTCCGCGATCCGTGGGCAAACGGCGGCAAGGGCGTCACCAATCGTTACCTGGGTTTCAAATTTACAATCAAGAAAGCAATTCACTATGGTTGGGCGCGGCTTAGCGTCCGCCGTGGAACCGCCGTCGCAACCCTTACCGGCTACGCCTACCAAACCATCCCAAACAACGCGATCATCACCGGCAAGACAAAAGGGCAGGATGTCATCACGCTGGACCCCGGCAGCCTCGGGCAATTGGCACGGGGCCCACGCCCTTCAGGGGGACCGAGGGCGGCTGTCCCCAGGGGGTTCTGACGGGTGCGGTCATTCCTGGGACTGAGCAGCCGCGCTGTGAAGCTGCCACGCCTGGCGCGGCGCGTCCCTAGATCGTCATAATCGTCGATCCACAATCATCGTGCTTCGCACCGTGCCGGTTCGTGCTATGCTTCGCTCAAATCTTTTGTCCAGGATGCGCGGTGCTTTCCGAACTGCGGCTTGAAAACTACGCGGTGATCGACAACGTGGCAGTGGAGTTCGCTCCCGGGCTGAACCTGCTGACCGGCGAAACCGGCGCCGGGAAATCCATCCTGATCGATGCGCTGGCACTGCTGCTCGGGGACAAAGCTTCGTCCGACGTCATCCGCTCCGGGGCGGAGCGGGCCCTGGTGGCTGCCGTTTTCGAAGTGGACGGCGGGGCGGAGAAGGCGGTTGCGAAGATTCTGGAAGACAACGGACTCGACGCCGAAGATGAGGCCCTGATCCTGCGGCGGGAAATTGCGTCCGGCGGCAAGGGACGCGTCTTCGTAAATAACCAGCCGGCGACCGTAGCTGTGCTGCGTCAGCTTGCGCCGCATCTGGCGGTGATCCATGCGCAAAACGAGTCGCTGCTTTCGTTCGATGCTTCCGCGCGGCTTAAATTGCTGGACGCGTTCGCCGACATTCAGACCGAGGCCCTCAGCGAGAGGTTCGCCAAATGGAAGGGAATCGCGGCCCGAATCGAAGAACTGCAACACGGCGAACACGACCGCTTGCGTCTGCTCGATCTGTGGACTTTTCAGAAGCGCGAAATCGAAGACGCCCGGCTGCAGCCCGGCGAAGACGAGCGCCTGGAAACCGAGAAGCGGGTTCTGGCCAACGCCGAGAAGATCTACAACTCGGCGATGAATGCCTTTGACCTGCTTTACGAAGGGCAGGGTTCCACGTCTTCGTCGCTGCGCACCGCGCAAAAGCATATTGAAGAGCTGTCACGCTATGAGCCCAGGTTCCGGGAGGCACTCGCCGCCATCGACGCGGCGCGGATCAGCGTGGAGGACGTAGGCGCGAGCCTTCGCGACTATGCGGGCGGCATTCAGGCCTCGCCCGAGCATCTGGCGGAGGTCGAAGACCGGTTGGCCACGATTGACCGGCTGAAGCGGAAGTATGGGCCAGGGATCGAGGATGTGATCCGGCAGGGCGAAGAGGTGACCCGCAAGCTGGCCGAAATGGAAAACAAAGACGAAATTCTGGCGCAGTTGCGGAGCGAGCTGGCACTGGCAGCGGAAGAATATCTGCGGTTGGCGCGGGATGCCTCGAGAATCAGGGATGAAGCGGCTCTCCGGCTGGAGAGATTGGTTGAAGCCGAGATTAATGATTTGGCGATGAAATCTCAGTTTCAAGTTGCGGTCGAGGGCAGCGATGAAGAAAAAAACTGGACGGCGGCGGGCTTCGACCAGGTCGTCTATTTAATTACCACTAATCCCGGCGAACCCATGCGGCCGCTGGAGCAGATCGCTTCCGGCGGCGAGCTCTCGCGAGTGATGCTGGCTCTGAAAGCCAGCGTGGAAACGGATCCCACGCTTTGCAAGAAACGCAAAGGATGGGGCACCCAAAGAACCATGGTTTTCGACGAAATCGACACTGGCATCGGCGGGCGCGCGGCCGAAGCCGTCGGAAAGAAACTCAAGGCGCTGGCGCGGGCCAACCAGGTGCTCTGCGTCACCCATCTGCCGCAGATCGCGACTTTTGCCGACCATCATTACGTGATCGAAAAGAAACAATCCGCTGGACGCGCCCGCACCACCGTCCGGCGGATCGAAGGCGAAGAGCGGACCGAAGAAGTGGCCCGCATGTTAAGCGGCGCCAAGCTGACCGACACCTCCCGCAAGCACGCCGAGCAGATGATCAAGGCGAATGGGTAGCCTGTTGACAAACTGTGGTTAGCTAATATACTTAGCTAACCATGGAATACACTGTCCATCAGGCGAAGACGAACCTTTCACGGCTGTTGGAAGAAGCCTGCTCGGGCAAAGAAGTTGTCATTGCCCGTGGAAAGAAGCCGGTCGCCAGGCTGGTAGCTATTGGCGCGGCAAGCAAGAAGCGCATTCCAGGCGCCCTGAAGGGGCAAATATCCTACACTGCGGATGCCTTCGATCCCTTGACCGATCAGGAACTCAAAGACTTGGGTTTTGAATGAAGATCCTGCTGGACACGCATGCGCTCATCTGGTGGTTCAATGAGCCTGCGAAGCTTTCTCCAAAGGCCTTCTCAATTCTGCGGAGCCCAGGGAACACTGTTTTGATTTCCGCGGCGGTGGCGTGGGAATTGGCAATCAAGGTGAACCTCGGAAAGGTTGATGCACTGTCCTTCATCTCAGAACTGGCGAACCACACGGCACGGGAGGGCTTTACCGAACTACCCATCAACATTGGGCAAGCAGTTCGGGCCGGGCTGCTTCCCAGACGTCACCGTGACCCTTTTGACCGTTTGCTCGTGGCTCAAGCCCAGGACTTGAATGTGCCGATTCTGAGCGCTGACCGGACGCTGGATCAGTACGACGTCAAACGGCTTTGGTAAGTCCCGCACGCAGGGGTGGCATGACTCCACATTAGGGTAACGCTCCCCATTCGCTGCGCCATATCCCCAGCCGCTGCTAATCCTCTGAATCTCCGTGGCTTACATTGACCAAATTGGTGCTTTTCGATAGCCTTAATGTATCAATCCATAGTGGGGGAGTGTACCCTGAACAGGGAATTGAACTGCCTATGACCGACGGCAAGACTTTGCTCCTATTGAAACCGAGAGGCTTCTGTGCTGGGGTGGTGCGCGCGATCGACATTGTTCGCATCGCGTTGGAGGCTTTTGGCCCCCCGATCTATGTCCGCAAAGAGATTGTGCACAACCGTTTTGTGGTTGAGGAGTTGCAGGGCAAAGGCGCGATTTTCGTAGACAGCGTGGACGAAGTTCCCAATGGAGAACGGGTAATCTATAGCGCGCACGGAGTTTCTCCGGAAGTGCGGGATGCGAGCACGGCACGCGGGCTGCGGGTGATCGACGCGACCTGCCCGCTGGTGACCAAGGTCCACGTGGAGGCAGTGAAGTTTGCCCGCGAAGGCTATTCCCTGATCCTGATTGGTCACCGCGACCATGACGAGGTGATCGGGACTCTTGGCGAAGCGCCGCTGGTGACTCAGGTGGTGGGTTCACCGGCGCAGGTGGAGAGGCTTACCGTCCCTGATCCGAACCGGGTTGCGTATCTGACCCAAACCACTTTGAGTTTGGACGAGACCAAAGACATCATCGCGGCGCTGCGGCAGCGTTTTCCGAACATTCAAGGGCCGACCGCCCAGGACATCTGCTATGCCACGGAAAACCGGCAGGTGGCGGTGAAGGAAGTGGCTTCCGAGGCGGATCTGCTGCTGGTGGTCGGATCCGACAATAGCTCCAATTCCAAGCGTCTGGTGGAAGTCGCGCGCAATTTAGGCACGAGTTCGCATCTCATTGACAGCTGCCGGGATATCAAGCCGGACTGGCTGGGGGGCGTAAAAACCATTGCGCTTACGGCCGGGGCATCGGCTCCGGAGTTTCTGGTGGAAGAAGTGGTAAGATTCCTGGGTTCCGCGGGTTACGACAAGGTCAAAGAAGTGGAAGTGATGCCAGAAAACGTGCGGTTTGGATTGCCTCCCGAGATTGTGGAGGCGATTGCAGCCGCCCCTGCCGGAGTCACTGCGGAGTAACAAACTACATGGACGAAACCTCCTCCTCGTTCGCGGCGTCGACCCCACAGTTGCACTTTGGGAAGATTGATGACTTGACTGAGCGGGTTGCGGCCGCCACGGATGGGGCGCGCAAACGTCTATTTTCGCAACAGCACCAAGACGGCTACTGGTGCGGCGAACTGGAAGCCGACACCACCCTGGAGTCCGACTACATCCTGCTGCGCACGCTGCTGGGTACGGTTGATCAGGAGCGCTTCCAGAAGTGCTGCAACTATATTCTGCGGCACCAGAATCAGGACGGAGGCTGGCCGATCTATGCTGCCGGCCCGTCCAATATCAGTGCTTCGGTCAAGGCTTATTTTGCGCTGAAACTGACCGGCTACAAACCCGATCATCCGGCCCTGGAGCGCGCCCGCAAGAAGATCCTGGACATGGGTGGCGTGACCGAGGTCAACACCTTCACCAAGATCTACCTGTGCTTCCTCGGCCAGTATGACTACGACGCGGTACCGGCGATTCCGCCGGAGATCGTGCTGTTCCCCAACTGGTTCTGGTTCAACATTTACGAGATTTCCTCGTGGTCGCGCGCGATCCTGGTGCCGCTGTCCATCTGCTACGCCAAGAAACCGTTCAAGAAAATCCCCGACGAGATGGGGCTGGAAGAACTTTTCCTGGGAGGGCGCGACAAATCGCGCATGCGCCTGCACTGGTCGAAGAAACTGGTTTCCTGGCGGAATTTCTTCCTGTGTTTGGATCGCCTGGTCCACTGGTTTGAAGCAGTGCACATCCGGCCGCTGCGTTCGGTGGCTCTGAGGAAGGCGGAGAAGTGGATGCTGGAACGCTTCGAGATGAGTGACGGATTGGGCGCGATCTATCCGGCAATGCTGAACGCGATTATCGCCCTGCGGTGTCTGGGTTACTCGGTGGACGATCCGCAGGTGATTCGGGCGCTGGATGAGTTTGAGAGGCTGGGCATCGAGGAGGAGGACACCTTCCGCATGCAGCCCACGAAGTCGCCGGTGTGGGATACCGCCTACGCGCTGTTTGCCCTGGGGGATGCCGGGGTTCCGGCAACCGATCCGCGCATGGTGAAGTGTGCCGACTGGCTGTTGCAGAAGCAGGTTCGCAATCCGGGCGACTGGAAAGTGAACAACAGGAAAGGACAACCGGGCGGCTGGTATTTCGAGTTCAATAATGAGTTTTATCCCGATGTGGATGACAGCGCCATGGTTTGTCTGGGCCTGGCCCAGGTGGAACATCCCAACGGACGCTATCAGCGCGAGTCGGTGCAGCGGGCGATCGACTGGATTCTGTCCATGCAGTGCAAGGACGGCGGGTGGGCTTCGTTCGACAAAGATAACGACCGCATGGTGTTTCAGCAGATCCCGTTCGCGGACCACAATGCAATGCTGGATCCGGCGACGGTGGATATCACCGGCCGAATCCTGGAGATGTTGGCCACCTACGGCTACGACCGGACTCATCCGGCGGTGAAGCGCGCCATCAAGTTTATCCGCAAACAGCAGGAGCCCGATGGATCGTGGTTTGGCCGTTGGGGCGTGAACTACATCTATGGCACGATGCTGGTGCTGCGCGGCCTGGAGGCGATGGGAGTCGATCATCACGAACCATACATCCAGCAGGCGGCGGAATGGTTGCGTATGATGCAAAACCCGGATGGGGGTTGGGGCGAGACTTGTGCTTCGTACGACGACCCGACCGCAAAGGGTGTCGGGCCCAGCACGCCTTCGCAGACGGCATGGGCGGTGATGGGACTGCTCGCGGCCAGCGATACCCGCAGCGATTGCGTGGCCCGAGGGATTGCCTATTTGCTGCGCACCCAGAAAAAAGACGGTTCGTGGGATGAGCCCTATTACACCGGCACGGGCTTCCCCCGCGTGTTCTACCTGGCGTATCACCTGTACCGGGAGTACTTCCCGCTGGTCGCGCTGACGACGTACAAGAAAGTAATGGCGGGAAGATCTAGCACTTAGCAATTGGCATTTCGCGCTTGGTTCGACGCGGGTCGTGCCGGGTACCGGCACAGTCCGCTGATGCCCAAACGCTCATTGCCGAGTGCGGCACTTAGGAGAAAGAGATCAATGGCGGTGCCCATTTCACAAGCTTGGACGGTTGCCAGTTACGTCCTACGGCAGAAGCTCAAGGGGCGTAAGCAGTATCCTCTGGTGCTGATGCTGGAGCCGCTGTTCCGCTGCAACCTGGCGTGCGCGGGCTGCGGGAAAATCCAGTATCCCGCCCACGTACTGAAAATGCAGCTGACACCGGAAGAGTGTTTCCGCGCGGTCGATGAGTGTGGCGCGCCCACGGTTGCCATCCCGGGTGGGGAGCCGCTGCTTCATCCCCAGATCGGAGAGATTGTCGAGGGCCTGGTCGCTCGCAGGAAGTACATCTACCTTTGCACCAACGCTCTGTTGCTCAAGCAGAAGATTCACTGGTTCAAGCCGAGCAAGTACTTGACGTTCTCCGTGCACATGGACGGCCAGCGTGAGCACCACGATTTTTCGGTCTGCCTGGAAGGCGGATATGACAAGGCGGCGGAAGCCGTCAAGGAAGCGTTGGCCCGCGGCTTTCGCGTTACCACCAATACCACGCTGTTCGATGGCGCCGATCCCAAAAGCGTCCGCGCATTTTTCGACGAGATGATGGATCTAGGTCTGGAAGGCATGATGTTGTCTCCCGGCTACTCCTACGACAAAGCGCCCGACCAGAACCATTTCATGGGTCGCGCCCGTACCCGCCGGCTCTTCCGGGCCATTCTTTCCAACCGCAAGCCGAATTGGCGTTTCAACATGTCGCCGCTGTTTTTGGAGTTCCTCATGGGCAAGCGCGACTACCCTTGCACTCCCTGGGGGATGCCGACGTTCAACGTATTCGGCTGGCAGAAGCCCTGCTATCTGTTGCAGGACGGGTATGCGGACACTTTCCAGGAATTGTTGGTGACGACCGAATGGGAGCGATACGGCACCGAGTCGGGCAATCCTAAATGCGCCAATTGCATGGTCCACAGTGGCTACGAAGCCTCGGCGGTCAACGACACGTTCGGTTCCCTGCGCGGGTTGTGGAGCACTGCGAAAGCGACGCTGTTCGGCGGCTACGATGATCCTTCCGCGCTCCGCTTGCTGGATGAGCCCGTCCGCCCGCTACACTCGTTTAATCCTCTGGTGCAGATCGAGGCCCGGACCACCGAGGAGACCGCCGTTTGAGCGGCAGAGAATCAGGCAGGGCGCCCCTGGGCTCGCCGGGGGTAGGGATCGATCCGGATACAGCCGAGGTGGTTCCCGGGGCTCCGCGTGAGCAACTGGAAGGCTGGATCCCGGAATTGGCAACGGCTGCGGAACTCTACGCTGCGCTGGAACAGGCGTTCGACTACCGTGGCGACGTCTCCATCACCCGCAAAGACGGGAGCAAGATCGAAGGTTACATTTTTGACCGCCGGGCAGGGAAGTCTCTGGCCGACTCGAAGGTTCGAGTGTTGCCCAAGGATGGTGGCCCCAAGACTTCCGTTTGCTATGCCGACATTGCAGCCTTGGCCTTTAGCGGCCGGGACATGGCGGCAGGCAAGAGCTGGGAAAACTGGGTGCGGCAATATTGGGAGAAAAAAGCGGCGGGAGAAACCGAGATCTCTCTGCAGCCGGAGAGTCTGGAGTAGCGGAGTAGCACTCAGCAGTCAGCACTCGGCATTCAGTCGACATCGTCCCGTTGGAAGCCGTTCCATAAAGGCGGATGGCGGAATGCTGACTGCTAAATGCTTGCTTTCGTCACAGGCGCGACCGGATTTGTGGGCAGCCATGTCGCCAGAGTTTTGGCCGAGCAGGGGGCGGAGCTTCGTCTCCTGGTTCGCAGCAGCAGCGATCGGAGAAATATTGCCGGGCTCAACGCCGAGCAAGTCGTCGGCGACCTGCGCGATCCGGCTTCGTTCGAAAAGGCAATGGCCGGATGCGACGTAGTCTTTCATGTTGCCGCGGATTATCGTCTGTGGGTCCGCGATCCCGAACAGATGTATCGGGCGAACGTGGAAGGCACCCGTAGCCTGCTTGAGGCGACCCGAAGAAGCGGCGTCCGAAGGCTGGTTTACACATCCAGCGTGGCGACGATGGGTTTTGCCTCCAACGGTCATCCGGCGGACGAAGATTCGCCGGTTTCGCTGAGTGCCATGATTGGTCCTTATAAACGGTCGAAATTCATGGCCGAAGAGTTGGTGATCGCAGCCGGGCGCGGCGGAATGAACGCGGTCGTGGTGAACCCGACCACCCCGGTAGGTGAGCGCGATATCAAGCCCACGCCAACCGGACGCATCGTGGTGGATTTCCTGAAGAAGAAGTTTCCGGCATATGTTGACACCGGCCTGAACCTGGTCGACGTAAGAGAATGTGCACGGGGGCATGTGGCCGCGCTGGAGAAGGGAAGAACAGGGGAACGCTACATCCTGGGCGGCGAAAATCTGACGCTGAAGCAGATTCTCGACAAACTGGCGGCGATCACCGGATTGCCTTCGCCGAAGGTCAAAGTGCCCTACGTGGTGGCGCTGGCGACCGGGGTTGTGGACGAAGTAGTTACGGGGCGCATTCTCGGCCGGGAGCCGCGCGCTACCATTGATGCGGTGCGCATGGGGCGAAAGAAAATGTTCGTTTCCTGCGCGAAATCCGGGCGAGAACTGGGATGGAAGACTGTCCCCGTCGATGGGGCACTGCAGCGGGCGGTGGATTGGTTCCGGGGGAACGGATATGCTTAGACCCGGATTCGGTTGGCATTCTCCATGGAGGGGCGGACCTCCATGCCCGTCAACGCCGAGCCGGGCTCGCCAGGGTTTCCTTTGCCGGGCTTAACGAAAGTCGCCATCGTGGCCGCGCTGGAGCGCGAAGTCCACGCCTTCGTGCAGAACTGGCGAGTGGCTGAGCGGGCGCATGAGAATTGGAAATTCAAATTCTTTGAGAGCGGGAATGCCGTTCTGGTTTGCGGCGGAATCGGGCCGGAGGCGGCACGGCGGGCCGCCGAAGCGGTGGTTGCGATCTGTCAGCCTGAGTTGTTAGTGTCCGCGGGATTTGCGGGCGCACTCAACACCAGGCTAAGAGTCGGGCAAATTTGCCTTCCGGGCCGGGTGATTGATGCCAAAGACAGCAGCAGCCGAGAGATTGCCCTCGGGCAAGGCATCCTGGTGAGTGCTGCGTCGATCGCGGGCATCGAGCAGAAAGCAAAGCTCGCGAGAGCGTACGACGCCCAGGCCGTGGATATGGAAGCAGCGACGGTGGCCCGTGTCGCCGAGATTCACGGGATTGGGTTCGCAGCCGTGAAGGCCATTTCGGACGAGAGTAACTTCGAGATGCCACGGATGGAGCAATTTGTGGCTGGTGACGGGCGGTTTCGAAGAGCAGCCTTTGCCGGGTACGTGGCCGTGCGTCCCTGGCTGTGGCCGCGTCTGATTCGGCTGGGACGAGACAGTGCCAAAGCGTCGCGCGCTCTTTGTCGTGAACTGGAACGGTATATCTAGGACAGCACGCCGGTCGCTGAGGAACTGCGCACAATTTCAAGGGCTTAAATAAATGGAACTCATGGCACTCGCTGGGCAGACTTCGCTGGAAGAGATGCGGGATTCGATCCCTGCCACTATGCAGGCCGCCGTGTATCGCGGCACGAACGACGTTCGCCTGGAAACTGTGCCCGTGCCCAGGATCGGCAAGGGTGAGCTTCTGGTTCGGGTGCACACGTGTGGCATCTGCGGTACCGATCTCAAGAAAATCGCGACCGGGTCCCATTCTGCGCCGCGGATCTTTGGGCATGAGACGGCGGGCATGGTGGCTGCCGTGGGCGAGGGCGCAAGCCAGTTCCGGCCGGGCGACCGGGTTGTCTTCTTTCATCATATCCCGTGTCGCGAGTGCTTCTATTGCCGGCACCACACCTTCGCGCAGTGCGAAACCTACAAGAAGGTGGGATGCACGGCTGGATTTGAGCCTTCAGGCGGTGGTTTCGCGGAATACGTGCGGGTCATGGACTGGATCGTTCGCCAGGGAACGGTGCGAATTCCCGATGATGTCTCCTACGAACAGGCCTGCTTCGTCGAACCGGTGAACACCTGCATCAAGGGGATTGAGACGTTGCGCCTCACTCCCGGCGAAACGGTGCTGGTGATTGGCCAGGGACCGATCGGCATCCTGCTGAGTACATTGGCCAAACGGGCGGGAGCTAAGGTGATCACTTCCGATTTGTATCCCCAGAGGCTTACAATAGCTAAATCATTCGATTTGACGAATGTCATTGATGCCTCTGGCATGGACACGGTGAAAGCTGTGCGGGGGCAGACTGAGGGCCGAGGCGCCGACGCAGTGATTCTGGCTGTGGGAGGCAACGGCCTGATCCGGACTGCGATGGAGGCAGCGCGTCCGGGTGGACGGGTTTTGCTATTTGCGCAGACGGCCCGCGGCGAGGCCACGATCGATCCCGCCGCGATTTGCGTAGACGAGAAAACATTGTTGGGGTCTTATAGCGCTTCCGTAGAGCTCCAAGAGGACTCGGTGCGGCTCGTCATGAACCGTGAAATACAGTTGGAACGGCTGATCAGCCACCGTTTTCCCTTGTCCAGCAGTGTGGAAGCCCTAAACTTGGCTGCCCATCCCCAACCGGATTCGATGAAGGTCGTGATTCAGGCGGGCAGCACGTGGGGAAGGAGTCCAGAGTGAACGGGAAGATGACCGCAGCAGTCCTCTATGGCAAAGAGGATGTGAAGATTGAAAGAGTTCCGATTCCCCGGGTGGGAGACGGGGAAGTTCTGGTGAAGGTGCAAGTGGCCTTGACCTGTGGAACCGACCTGAAGGTCTATCAGCGGGGGTATCACGCGCGCATGATCGTGCCGCCCGCCCTGTTCGGTCACGAATTAGCGGGGGTGATTGAGGAAGTGGGATCGGGGGTGCGCGGATTCCGCAGGGGGATGCGCGTGGTGGCCTTGAATTCTGCCCCCTGCGGCATGTGCTTTTACTGCTCCAAGCACCAGGAGAACCTGTGCGAGGACCTGTTGTTCAACAACGGCGCGTATGCGGAATACATCCGCGTGCCGCGGCGCATTGTGGAAACCAACATGCTCGCCATTCCGCCGCATGTCAGTTTCGAAGAAGCCGCCATGGTCGAGCCGCTGGCCTGCGTGCTGCGCGGCTTGCATGAAACGGGAGTAGAGATCGGAGATACCGTAACCGTGATTGGCGGAGGTCCGATCGGCCTGATGTTTGTGCAGGTCGCCCGGGCGGTGGGGTGCAATGTGATTGCCGTGGTCAAGCGCGATTCCCAAGCCACTGCTGCCAAACACATGGGTGCACAAGAAGTGGTGCAGTTCACGAAAGTGAAGGATCCCGTCGAAGCGGTGCGGATGCTGTCCCCCGAAAAACGAGGAGGGGACGTGGTCATCGAAGCGGTCGGGCGAACCGAGGCCTGGGAGTGGGCCATCGACATGGTGCGCAAGGGCGGCACGGTGAATTTCTTTGGCGGATGTGCCAGCGGAACCAAGGTGCAATTGGATACCAACCGGCTGCACTATTCTGAAGTCACGCTCAAGGCGACCTTCCATCACACGCCGGAGACGGTACGCCGGGCGTTTGCGCTGATCGCGGAAAAGAAGGTTCGCTCCACGGACTACATTACCGGCGAGGCGCCGCTCTCGCGCCTGCAGCAGGTCTTGCATCACATGCTGAACCGCAACGGCGATATCAAGACCGCCATCATACCTGGACACTAGGGCGGCCAGAATTCTGACCAGGGTTCGCGAACTGCATCCGGGAGGACGGAACTGACCATGTCATTCATTGCCAGCAACGACTCCGCGGTCCTCTCCACTTCCGCGGCGATTGCCGACTGGAGCAACCTTCCGCCCGAGTATGCCATTCCGCAGCAGGCTCCCAGCCTGATGCGGGCGCAGGGCTACTGCCGCCGGCTGGCGCGCACCCATTACGAGAATTTTTCGGTTGCGACCTGGTTTCTTCCGGAGCGGCTGCGCCAGCACTTCTACAACGTTTATGCCTACTGCCGGATCTCGGACGATCTTGGAGATGAAGTTGGGAATGCCAACGTTGCTCTCCAACTGCTCGACCAGTGGGAAGCCGAGCTGGACGCGTGCTACAGCGGGAGTCCGCGGCATCCGGTGTTTGTTGCGCTGGCGGAAACGGTCGAGAAATTTGACATTCCGCGGCAGACCTTCGCCGATCTGTTGGCCGCCTTTCGCCAGGATCAGCGAGTCACGCGGTACGAAACGTTTGAGGATGTTGTCGGATACTGCCGATACTCCGCCAATCCGGTGGGCCATCTCGTGCTTTATCTTTGCGGCTATCGCGATGCGGAGCGGCAGGCTCTTGCGGATTCCACCTGCACCGCCTTGCAGCTGGCGAATTTCTGGCAGGACGTCAGTGTCGACTACGAAAAGGGGCGCATCTATCTTCCGCTCGAGGATCTTCGGCGATTCAGCGTGTCCGAGGAAGATATCGCCGCCGGGCGCAACACTGCGCAATTCTGCGACCTGATGCGTTTCGAAGTGGATCGTGCGCGCGACTGGTTCGACCGGGGACTGCCTCTGATTGAAAAGGTCGATCGCGAACTTGCCATTGATCTTGCACTGTTCAGCCGTGGCGGCCAGGAAATCCTGAGCGCCATCGAGTCTCAGGGATACAACGTACTGGGACGGCGGCCGAAGATTTCCCAACTCAGGAAGCTCGCCCTGGTGGCGCGGGCCGCTTGGGGAAAGATGCTGTGAGTACCGCGGTGCAGCCGGCCCCGATGCCCTTCGTCCCAACCGATTCCCAGTTGGCGGTGGCCTATTCCGTTTGCCGCGGGATCTCCCGAACCGCGGCCAGGAACTTTTATTACGCGTTCCTGGTGCTTCCCCAGCCCAAGCGTCAAGCATTGTGCGCCGTC
This sequence comes from uncultured Acidobacteriota bacterium, assembly GCA_963715675.1. Classification (GTDB taxonomy): domain Bacteria; phylum Acidobacteriota; class Terriglobia; order Terriglobales; family Acidobacteriaceae; genus DASVWZ01. Next base: position 2,103,714 of record OY970265.1, on the reverse strand, counting down.
TACGCATTCATGCGCGGCTGTGATGACATTGCGGACGACCCCGCTTTGCCCCTGCCCGAGAAACGGCAGAAACTGGCGGCGTGGCTGGACTCGGTTCACCGGGCGCTTGCTGGATATCCGACCGATGAACCAGTGCTGCTGGCCCTCGCCGATGCGCAGCGCCGTTACAAGATCAGTACGGAGTTGCTCGACCAGCTCGCCTACGGCACCGCCATGGACTTGGAGACGGAAAGCCCGGTTCCCGGCCTGGACACGGTTTCTGAGGTGCGCTACCGCACTTTCGACGACCTGCGAATGTACTGCTATCGGGTCGCTTCCGTGGTGGGGCTGGTCTGCATTCGCATCTTCGGCTACCGCGACCCTGGCGCCGAGCCCCTGGCCGAGCGCTGCGGCCTCGCCTTTCAACTCACCAACATCATTCGGGATGTGAAAGAAGATGCCGCCATGAACCGCGTCTATCTGCCCGGAGAAGACTTGGCGAGGTTCGGCATCTCCGCATCGGAATTGGCGGTCACCACCGATGCTGCCCGTTTTCGACCGTTGCTCGAACTGGAAGCGGCTCGGGCCCGGGAGTACTACCAAGCCGGAGAAGATCTGATCCCATTAGTGGAGGAAGACAGCCAGGCAGCGCTTTGGGTGTTGCTGACCATTTACCGAAACCTGCTCGAGAAGATCGCCGCGCGGCAATATGACGTATTTCACGGCAAGGTCAGTCTCAGCGTCCGCGAGAAGCTCACCGTTCTGGGGAAGGGGTTTCTGAAGCGCCTGCTGTGATGAAACCGTCCTCCACAAAGCAAGTTGCCGTGGTGGGAGGCGGCCTGGCAGGGCTGGCCGCTGGCTGCGCTCTGGCCGGCAGTGGCTTTCAGGTGACCTTGTTCGAGCGCCGTCCGTATCTCGGCGGCCGCGCCTCCTCCTATCAGCATCCCGGCACCGGCGAAGTGGTGGACAACTGCCAACACGTGTTGCTGGGTTGCTGCACCAATCTGGTGCAGTTCTATGAGCGGATCGGGGTGCAGGACAAAATCCGCTGGTTTGACCGCTTGACCTTTCTGGAACCCGGTGGCCGCGCCTCGGTGATTGGGCCGTCTTCGCTGCCCGCGCCCCTCCACACTGCGCCTTCGTTCTTGCGGACGGCGTGCCTGAACATTTCCGACAAACTGGCCATCGCCGCTGCCATGATGGCTCTCGCTCCGGCGACGCCACGGGACGATGACCAGACCTTTCTGCGCTGGCTTCGTCAGCATGGTCAAACCGGGCGGGCGATCGACCGTTTCTGGAAGACGATCCTGGTCAGTGCCTTGAACGAGGACCTCGACCAAGTTTCCGTTCCCTATGCGGCCCAGGTGGTGCGCGAATCGTTTCTGAAGTCGGCCGCTGCCGGAAGCATGGGAGTGCCCACGGTCCCACTCACTGACCTGTACAGCGTGGCAGGAGACTACATCACGGCGCGAGGCGGCCAACTCCGATTGCGCAACAGCGTTGAATCATTCGTGTCCGGGACGGACGGCGTTCAGTTGCAAGTGGGAGGACAAGCCGAGAAGTTCGACTATGCCGTGTTCGCCGTCCCTTTTGACGTACTCTCTCGCATCCTGCCGGAAGATCGAACTGCCGAAACGCTTCGTAAAACTCTGGCTCAGTTTTCCACTTCCCCCATCACCGGGATTCATCTGTGGTTTGACCGCCAGATCACCGACCTCGAACACGCTGTTCTGTTGGATCGCACCATCCAATGGATGTTCCACAAATCCATGTTGCTGAAGCAGCCTATGGGGAACGGCAGCTACGTGGAATTGGTCGTGAGCTCATCGCACCACTTAGTGGACAAATCGAAGCCGGAGATTATCGATCTGGCGCTGGCCGAACTGCGCGAATTCTTCCCCGGTGCGCGGGATGCGAATCTGGTGAAATCGACGGTAATCAAGGAAGTCCACGCGACGTATTCGCCGAGGCCGGGAATCGATCAGTACCGGCCCATGCCGCAGACCGCCTGGCCGCGAGTCTTTCTGGCGGGGGACTGGATTGCCACCGGATGGCCCGCCACCATGGAAGGAGCGGTGCGCAGTGGTTATCTTGCGGCGGAGGCTCTGTCGCAGGCTGCCGGCAAGAGCGCGAAGTTTCTTGTTCCAGATTTGCCGGCCGCTGGTTTCATGCGAGTATTTCGTTCCTGAAGAGGGCGAAACGCTGAAGTTGCGCTGGCTACACCGCCAACAGCACCACGCCGCCCGCCACCAGCACCGCCGCAATCCACCTTCGCCGATCGACATGCTCATGAAGAAATATCTTTGCCGCAATGGCATTCGTGACGAACGTGAGCGAAGCCGAAGCGGGCACGACCAAACTCACGTCTCCCCAGGAAAGGCCGAACAGCAGGCTGTAGAACGCGATCGCCATGGCAAGGATTCCAAGAAAAAACGTAGGAGTGCCCAGGATGCGCTTCACAATGGCAAGCGGGCCGTGATGCTTCCAGAGTTCGTGCACGTCGCCGACCTGCTTCATGGCGCGCGACAGCAGCACATCTCCGGTGGTCGAAGTCAGGACAATCGCGGCCACGGCGCACCAAGCGTAGATCTGGCTCATTGCGGCACCTCGGTGATGAGCGATTCGGCGGGATGGCGTTGCGGTTCTGCCGCGCACCGCTTATGGGTAAGCGCCGGGCCCTGCGTCACGAATCCCACGCCGGCCGAGATCAGCAACACGCCAAGCCAGCGGCCCAGGCTCACATTCTCGTGCAGCAGAACGCGGGCGATGATGGTCAACAGCACGTAGCTCAGCGAAGTCGCCGGCAGAACGTACGTCAGATCCGCCCAGGAGAGGGCGGTCATGTAGCAGGCGAAAAACGCCAGCAGAAAAAAAATTCCCAGCGCGATTCCGGGATGAAGCACCATCAGAAAAACGCTGCTGAGGTGCTGCAGCGAGATGCTGCCCGCCTCTTTCATGCCGCGGGAAAGCAAAGTGTCCCCCACAGTGGAGAACAGCGTCACTCCGGCGAGAACCCAGTACTTACGAAAAGTCACCGGCCTCCTAGGCCTTTGCCGGCTCCGTGGCGGTCGCCGACTCATGCTCCTCGCGCTTTGCCTTTACCCACTTATTGCGCATGGCGCGAGTCTTCAGGAAGGTTCTAGCCTCTTTGTACAACCGCCGCCGTTCGACACCGTTGAACGCCGCTTTTCTCAGGATGCGGAACGCCGCCTTCGGGCGGAAGTAGTACTCATCGTAAAAGCGATGAACGGCGGACAGGATCTCGTCGGCCGGCAGGCCGGGGTACTGGATCTGAGCGAGTTGATGGCCGGCCTCGTCGAGCATTTTTTCGTCCCCCACCATGAAGCCGTTGCTGACCGCGTAATCGTACAACTCCGTACCAGGATAGGCGTGGGCGACAGAAACCTGAATGGTTTCCACGTCCAACTCCTTGGCAAACTTGATCGTGTTGTTAATGGTCTCGCGAGTTTCACCGGGCAAACCCAGAATAAAGTCGCCGTGAACCACTAACCCCAGCTTGTGACAGTCCTGGGTGAACTGCCGGGCGCGCTCAATCGTAGCGCCCTTCTTGATGTTCTTCAGGATCTGCGGGTCTCCGGATTCATAGCCGACGATCAGCAGGCGGCAGCCGGCCTCCTTCATGGCTTTCAAGGTTTCGTAATCCGTGGTGACCCGCGAGGTGCAGGACCAGGTGAGATTCAGGGGTTTGAGCTTGCCGCAAAGCTCAATGGTCCGGGCCTTCTGAATGTTGAAGGTGTCGTCGTCGAAGAAAAACTCCCGCACGTTCGGCCAGTACTCTTTGGCCTTCGCCATTTCGCGCGCCACGTCGTCGGCGGAACGTTTGCGCCAGGGATGCCCGCTGAGGGTTTGTGGCCACAGGCAAAATGTGCACTGCGCCGGACAGCCACGCGTGGTATACAGCGATACAAACGGGTAGAGCAGGAACGGAACGTTGTACTTGGTCACATCCAAATCGCGCTTGTAGACGTCGGTGACGTGCGGCAGAGAATCCAGGTCCTGAATCTGCGCGCTGTCGGCATTGTGCACGACGGCCCCGTTCTTGAAATAGGAGGCCCCCGGAATCTCTTCTACCGGCTTCCCGTGAGCGAAGTCTGCCACCGCGTGGTCGAATTCCTTGCGCACCACAAAGTCGATCACCGGGCTGGCTTTCAGAGACTTCTCCGGAAGCACGCTAACGTGCGGTCCGACGAAGGCGATCTTGATCCCGGGATTCACTTCTTTGATCTTCTGCGCAATGCGGATATCGCCGGGGAATCCCGGAGTGCTGGTAAACAGCACCAGGAACTCGTAGTCGCGCGCAATCTGGATGGTTTCCTCCGCCGAAATGTGGTGCGGAGGGGCATCCAGAAGCCGCGCTCCCTCGATCATGCCTGCCGGATAGGCCAGCCACACCGGATACCAATAGGATTCAATTTCGCGCGTGGCGGGCCAGCGGGACCCGGCTCCCCCGTCGAAATTCTCGAACGAAGGCGGATTCAGGAACAATGTTTTTAATGGCATAGAGTCAATCATTTCATGGTAACACTTCCGATGTGCTTCTCCCCGTGCCCAGGGTACACAACCCGGCACATCGAAAGCCGTTTGAACAGAAATTTCCCCACTAGTTTTGATTACAGTTTACCTTTTATCGCAGCATTCTCAAAGGGTTTACGGCGAATGGGCTAGGGGACGCCCTGAGCGGGGAAAAAGGACCTCCTGCGGGGCTGCTTTGGGGAACTACTCAGCAAAGGCACTTCGCCTTACGGGGCCACTCCGACCCAGTTCCCCAATTCTCCGGTAACCCGCAGAAGCGTGATGCGTGCTCGCTCCAGCTCAAAGTTCGCGTCCTCTAGCGCGCCGTAACGTTCGTTGGCCTGGACTCGCGCGTCCTCCGCGTCGTGCCAGGTGGCGCTGCCCGAATCCATTCGGATCTGGATCGCGTCCAGATTCGATTTTGCGATCTGGTATTCCAGGTCCACCACTTGGTCTGCGGCTGCGAGTTGTTCCACCGATCGCTGCAGTTTCAAGGTCTGCTCGGACAGGCGGTCCTTGGTGGCATCCATATCTTTTCTGGCATGCAGCGCGTCCGCATCGGCTGCCTGTGCCCGGGCGTGCTGCGAAAGATTCAGGAAAGGGAAGCGAATCACTACGCCCACCGTCGCGTTGTGCTGCTGGAAACTGCCGGGTTGGAAATAATTCTGGTAGTTGTTGAACCTGGCCAGCAAGGCGTACTGGGCGGCGAAATCCAGGGTCGGCCACAGGGATCGATGTTCACCGCGGGCGCGAAAATCCAGGGCGGTGGCGCGAAGATCCGCAACCTGCACCAGAGGACTGGATTGCTCCGCTTTGCTCACCAGATTGTCCTCCTGCTTCACCTCGGGCAGCTGGGGTATGGAATCCGCGTCGGCCTCGATCGAACTGGCGGGCAGGCCGGTCAATTGCGAGAGGCGGTTCCGCAAAACGTCGATTGCTCCCTGGGCTTGAGAAATCCGGAGATACACGCGGGCCGTCACCAGTCTCGCCTGGTTCCGGGCAAGCGAGCTGTCGACTCCCTCCTGGATTCGTTGGTTCACCCGCTGTTCCATCTTGAGCGCATCGCCGTATTCGCGGCTGGCATGGGTGATTACGCTTTGCCACTTGCAGAGTTCGGCGTAGCTCAGCACCGTATCCTGGATCACCTGGTCCCGCTGATCCTTGGTTTGCAGCGTGCTCTCCTGATATTCCGTGCGCGCGGCCCGCACGAACTCGCGCAGCGCCGGGTTCAAGACGGCGGATTGGGCGGTGGTATTCACAATCGAGGGCGCCGAGCCTTCGAGCGACAGCGGATATCCCCAGGCTTTGCCCAGTCCTGATCCCACCGCCATCTGCGGAATATACTGGTCGCGCGTCTGCAGATAAGAGGCGAATGCGCGCTGCTCGTCCGCGTGAGCGGAGACCATGGCCGTGCTGTGACCGAGCGCCAATTCCACCGCCCGCTTGAGCGGCAGATTCTCCGCGTTCAGTGGGACTGCGCAGACCAGACATGCCAGCAACAGGAAAAAGGACCGCTGGACGTACCTTGAATTTCGTGTCATCTGTTCACCTTCGAGGAAGGATTTGTGAAATCGGAACTGGCGCTGCTGTACGGCAGCAGGGCGCACCAACCCTGAAACCCGCGCCGCTCTTGCGCACCGCCCTGCAGAATGCGGGCGCCACCGAACTGCTAACCGCCCTGTCCGCGCGGATTCAACCGATTCAGCGCGCTCCGTGCAAGCGAGTAACTTCCGGCGAGTGACAGCGAGGTCCGGTATTCCTGCGCGGCGGCCTGCTTATCACCTTGCTTTTCCAGCAGCGTGCCCAGAAGGTAGTGTGCTTTGAACGCCGGAGCTTCCTCAACCGTGGGATTGGAAAGATACCGGCGCAGAAAGTCCGCCGCCCCCGTTGTATTGCGGCCCGCCCGAATCAACATTTCAGCGGCTTCCATCATAACCTCGGGCTGACCCGTCGAGGTGGTGCCGATGTGCCGAATCGCGTCTTCCATCTGGTCGAAGTGTTCAACGTGCCGATAGAAAAGCGCCAGGTTCAGCCAAGCGTCGTTTCGACCATTGCTCACCTGAATCGCCTTGCGGTACTCACTCTCGGCGGTCGTCAGATCCTTTCGTCTCTCGGCGATGCGGCCCGTCACCCAGTAAGCCTTTACCGCATCGAGCGGCGCCAGTTGCTTAGCCTGCGCCTCGGCTTTGTCTTTACCTCCGCCCACGATTCCCGGGGCTTCCAGGTAGAACTCCGCCAGGTCGGTGCGGGCATCCGCGCTGTTCGGGTCCAGGCGCACTGCGGTCTCGAAGGCTTCGCGGACTTTCCCGGCCAGGCCCGCGGCACTCCAGAAATTCGCGTGGTCTGCCTTTTCGCCGTAGATGCGGCCCAGCCAAAGATGGTACCGGCTGTTCCCCGGGTCGAGAAATACCGCCTTCTCACAGGACTTGATCCCGGCGTCCCAGTCACTGAGGGTGAAATAGGCCCGGCAAAGCAGGTTGTACGCTGCGGCATCATCAGGCGTGTTGTGGACCTTATCTTGCAGTGAAGCGATCACCTCGTCGACGCGCCCCGCCGCCAGCAACTTGTCAGCCGGTTCCGCGCCCGCCGCCGGCATCCGTAGAGGGAGCAGCGCAAGTCCAGCCAGAAGAATGAATTTCTTGGCGAAGGACATTCCTAATGCACCACCTTCACGGCCAGGCCATCGTGCAACGGCTTGGAATTGAGCAGCGACAATGCCACCAGGGCATTTTCGGGAAGGCCGGAGGTCACTTCGACCTGGGTCAGGTTCGAAATCGCGATTTGAATGTAGCGCCGCTGCAATTCGTTATTCACAATCTGGTAGACGAAGGTCCTGCTGTCTTCCTGATGAATCGCTTCTCGGGGAACCGTCAGTACATCGGGATGTTCACCCGTGATGATATTGACTCCGACGTTGACGCCTGGGAGAAGTTTCAAATCGTGGTTGTCAACCACGCACGTGGTCTCTCCCACATTGCGGGTGCCATGGAGTTTGATGACCGTGGGTACGGTATTGACTGTGCCTTGCCACGTCCGGTTACGAACCGCATCCCAGGTCACTACGATCTTGTCGCCGGACGACAGGCGGCCTATGTCGGGTTCGTCCACAAACGCGCGGACCCGGACCTGGGAAAGGTCCGCCACCTCCAAAACCAGATCCCCGGCATTCAGGTACGCTCCCTGCAGGACGGGCAGTGAATAGACAGTGCCATCAAAGGACGCGGTAATGTGCAACTGTCCGAGCGCATCCTCGGCTGCGGCATAGGCCGCCTCCGCTTCCGATTTCTGGGCCTGGACGCGAGCGATTTCCGGCGTGGAATAGCGGCTCTTCTGCTTTTGCTCCAGCAGGGTTACGTCGGTGCCGGCTCGCTCCATCCGGTTTTGTGCATTCAACACTTCGCCGGGAGAGGCAGCGCCTTGTTTCTGAAGCCGCTCCACCGCATCAAGATTGTGCTGCGCCGCGTCGCGCTCCGTGCGAGCTTTTGCCAAATCCGATTGCAGGGTCAGCAATTCCTCACGATTCCCCCCCGACTCGACCGCACTCAGATCGGCCTCGGAAGCGCGAATTCGAGCCAGGGCCCGGGCCGCCTGGCTGCGGGCCTCGGCGTCGTCCAGTTGCGCCAGCAGTTGTCCTTTCCGGACCAGGTCGCCTTCCTTGACGTAGAGCTTCTTGACGGTGGTTGCAATCGGCGAGTGCGCTTCAAAATTCTCCAGGGGTTCGACCTTGCCGTTGGTAGAAACCACGCTGCGAATGGTGCTGCGCTGGGCGGTCGCCGCGCGCACCAAGGCAACGTCGCCTCGCGACATGAAGGAGGCGAGAATGATCACCGCGGCGATGATCCCGGCGGTCCAGATCAGCCAGCGATTGCGAGCCACGAAGCCCGCGCGATTTTCTGTCGGTGACATGAAAGGCGGAACTAACTAATGTACCACCTGGAAAGTCTCCAGAAGCTGAAGAATCGCTTTAAGGTTGGATGCGACCGATTGCCATGAAGGCCCACGACGGATCGGCATATTTGGTGATTTCCACCTAGGGCTCGGTACAATCGAAGTATGCTGAAACAACCAAGATACACCAAGGAACATGCCGAGGCGGGACTGCGGGCACAGCTTCCGGAAATTGAAACCTGGCCAAACCAATTTCCCGGTTATGAAATTGTAGTGGACGACCCTGAGTTCACTTCGGTCTGTCCAAAGACCGGGCTGCCCGACTTTGGCGTTCTCACCATTCGCTATATGCCGGCCCAGCGCTGCCTGGAATTAAAGTCGCTGAAAGAGTATCTGCACGGTTACCGGAACTTAGGGATTTTCCAAGAGAATATTGTGAATCGCGTGCTCGAAGACGTCGTGCGCTGGGCACGTCCGGTGTGGGCGGAGGTGAAGGGCGACTTCCGGCCGCGTGGCGGACTTTCGACCATAGTGGTGGCGCGCTGGCCTCGTCCGAGGCGTAACAAATTTTTGTCGAGATCCAAGTGAGGTACGTTACTCTCGCTCCTGCTCACGCGACAGAATCGAACCGCCGAGTTTTCGCGGAATGCAAGCGCATCACGACGTACGTCAGTAGTACTACCGTTGCTAGTGCTGGCCATTCATTTGCAAGTCGCTCACTCTCTTCTGTGAACTGAATCACATACTCAGAATGCCCGCCGCTCCTATGCTTTGAGCGAAGTGACGCGGCTCCCCGAATGCTGTGCCGCACAGATGCTTGTACTGTGCCATCGCTGCGAGAAAGTAAGAAGCTTCACGCGGCTCGCATCGACCCCACTCCACTTCCAGGGCACTTAAGAGAGTCAGTTACGTTTTTCCAAACAGCAAGGGAGTTGTTTTGTCCGATCGTGTGGTGCGCTCTGGGCGCCTGAGTTCTTCATGGAGCGGGCGCTCGAGCAATTTCATCCTAGGAGCTCTAATGATAAAGCTAAATTACTTTTTGCGAAACATGAGTGCAGCAGGCCGCGCGCTCATCCTGATTGCATTGTTCTCACTTTTGTTTTGCGGCCCAGCACTGGGGATGCCCGGTTTCTCTCGGCAGACCGGTCTGGCGTGTTCCAGTTGTCACTACACATTCCCAGAACTCACGCGGTTCGGGCGTGATTTCAAACTGAACGGCTATACCCTGACGGGCATGGAGCAGATCAAGGCGAAATCCAGTCACAATTCCGAATCGGGGATGCAATTTCTGAAGACCCTGCCGGCTTCGATCATCTTCCGCATCGCCGATACGGCCACGAACAAACCTCAGCCGGGCACGCAGAACTGGAACGTCGAATTCCCGCAAGCGATCAATCTGTATTTGACCAGCGCCATTTGGAGTCACGCCGGCGCCGATCTCCAGATCACCTACTCGCCCGAGAGCGACCACCTGAGTATCGACAATTCAGACTTCCGGTACGCCAATCGAACTAAACTTGCCGGCAAGGATTTCCGTTGGGGTTTCAACCTTGACAACAACCCGACGGAAGAAGACCTGTGGCATGGCACGCCGGCCTGGGGTTTTCCCTGGGTGGGTCCGGACTCCGCCCCCACATCCGCGGGAACGCCCATCATCTCCGGCGTCTTGTCTCGAGACGTGGGGGGATTTGGCGGGTACACCCTGTGGAATAACCACCTCTACGGGGATTTCACGCTCTATCGTTCCATGCACGTGAACAGTCCCCAACCTCCGACGGGGAGCGGTTACGCATACAACATCCGGGGGGCTGCACCGTATTGGCGTGTGGCTTGGCAGCAGGACGTGGGAAAGAATTACTTCGAGGTCGGTACTTACGGAATGCACATGAACTCAACTCCCGGCGCTGTGACCGGTCCCGAAGACGATTACACCGACGTGGCGGCAGACTTCCAGTATGAACGGCCACTCCGACAGCGAGATGAGCTGACAATCCACGGCACCTACATTCACCAGAGCTCCGATCTCCATGCCACGTTTGACGCCGGCGGCGCGTCCTTTGCCCAACATCACTTCAACACCCTCCGGGCAGACGGAACCTATCACTTCGGGAACAAGTATGGAGCCACGTTCGGCGGATTTGCCAACAACGGAACTGCCGACCCAACGCTGTTCGCGCCTAATTCGGTCACCGGCAGCGCCAATGGAAACCCCAAGAGCAACGGCTTCCTTGCGCAGTTCTCCTATTGGCCGGTTCAGAACGTCATGCTGACCGCCCAATACACGGGCTACGTGGACTTCAACGGGACAGACAAGAACTACGACGGCTCGGGCCGGAACGGGTCGAACAACAATACGCTCTACCTGCTTCTCTACCTCACTTTCTAGCGCGCATTGCGGTGCGCGCGCTGGACTGTGGCTCCGGAGAGCAGGCGGTCGCGGCTATTTCGCGACTTCGGGCGCGGTTCCTCCGGGATGTCGCGCCGTATCAGTGGTTGCCAGAAGGCAACTTCGTGACATGGAGGCTTGAATGCGTTTGAGGAAATGTTCTGCGCAGTGTTTCTTGAGTCTGGTCCTGGGCTGGCTGTTGTTGTCGGTGGCTGCCGCGGCGCAGTCGATGCCGGCCGAAAAGCTGGTGAATGTCTTCGGCCAGCACATTCGTTACGCCGACGTGGGTCAGGGTCCAGCCCTGATTTTTGTACACGGGTTGGGAGGGCAGTCCCGCGACTGGGCCGCCAACCTCGGTCCACTTTCCCGGAAGTTTCACGTTTACGCGCTCGACCAAATCGGCCATGGCCACTCCGATAAGCCGCTCGTCGAGTACCGGATTCAAACCTTCGTGGAATTCCTGCATGGTTTCATGCAAGAGCTCGAGATTCCCAGGGCGACGCTGGTCGGAGAGTCGCTCGGGGGCTGGATCGTGGCCGATTTTGCCGCGCAACATCCGGATATGGTCGACAAATTGGTGCTCGTGGACGCGGCCGGACTGCGCGCTGAAGAAGCGCCTTCGGCTGCGATCGCCGACTCACTCTCATCACTGGCCGGTACCCGGAAAATCCTGGAACTCGCCTTCTACAACAAGCAGATGGTCACCGACGCCCTGGTACGGCAGCATTTTGAGGACCATCTAAGCAACGGCGACGGGTACGCAATCGAGAGATTCATCGAGGGCCTGCCCAGAGGCGAGCAGCGCGAGGATGGGAAACTTGTCTCCATCAAAGCCCCGACGCTGGTCGTCTGGGGCCGCGATGACCAGTTCATTCCCTTGTCAGTCGGTGAGGGATATCAGCAAGGCATTGCAGGCGCCAAGCTCGTCGTCCTCGATCAATGCGGTCATTTCCCACCGATCGAAAAGCCCGAGCAGTTCAACAAAGCGTTGTTGGACTTTCTGGGGAAGTGATCGTCGCACTTTGCAGGGGCCCATCTCTTCTGGGCCCCCAAGGTGTCTGATGGCCTGGAGACCAACCAACGTCACTGGTACGGTTGGTTCTGTTCTTATCCGGTCCCATGGTCCTGCGTGGTGATCGAGATGAATAGGGACTGGCTGAAGACGAGGTTCCCCTGTCTGATGGCGTGCCCCGTGCACACCGACGCGGGCCGGTATGTCACGTTGATTGCCGAAGGACGTTTTGAGGAGGCATACCGGGTGGCGCGCGGTCCCAACCCTTTGGCCTCTGTCTGCGGCCGTGTCTGCACCCGTCCCTGTGAGACTGCGTGCCGTCGCGGGCAAATCGACAAGCCGGTTGCGATTCGCGCCTTAAAGCGCTTCCTGACAGAGCGCCATGGGCCGGAATCACGGCATCCGGTGGAGACGCTCAAGTCGGCAACAAGGCTTCCGTTCAAGGTGGCAATCATGGGCAGCGGTCCGGTCGGCCTTTCCGCAGCCCATGACCTGGCGCTGATGGGATACTCGCTCACCATCTTTGAGGCGGCCCCGGTCGCTGGCGGCATGCTCCATCTCGGCATCCCCAAGTACCGTTTGCCGCGCGAGACCGTCGAAGCTCAGGTGCGCGAGATCCTGGGCGCCGGTGACATTGCTCTGAAACTGAACTGTGTGGCTGGTCGCGACTTCACTCTGGGCGAGTTGCGCCAGCAGGGATTCGACGCCGTGTTGCTCGCCGTCGGCGCTCACCACAGCCGCGACCTCAACATTCCTGGCGCGGAACTGGACGGGGTACACCGCGGAATCGACTTTCTGCGCAGCGTGAACCTTGGCTACCGGCTCGAAATCGGCACGCGAGTCGTAGTTATCGGCGGCGGCAACGTCGCCATGGACGTGGCCCGTACGACCCTGCGCGAGGTGTTGCGTGCACACCGCGTGAACGGGGATGGGACCCCTTGCATACGCGGGAGCACTTTGGAAGTGAACATAGTCTGTCTGGAGCCCCGCCACGAAATGCCCGCGACTCCGGACGAAATCGAGGAAGCCGAGCGGGAAGGCATCATCATTCACGCCGGCTTCGGCCCTAAGAGAGTGCTCGGTCAGCGGGACAGGGTCATCGGCCTGGAGACCCTCGATACCCAAAGAGTGTTCGATCCATACGGTCGCTTCCGTCCGACTTTCCGCGAAGGCAGCGAGAGAGTCGTGGAATGCGACACCATCATCATCGCGATCGGGCAGACGCCGAACCTGGAGTTTCTGCGCCCTGAGGATGGTGTGCAGATCTCGCCCCGTGGCCTCGTTGTTGTCGACCCCGGGAATCTGATGACTTCGGCACCCGGGATTTTTGCTGGTGGCGATTGTGCATTCGCACCGCGCCACTTCATTCACAGTCCAGGCGGCAACAGGGGCACGGTTGACGAGAGCGATGAGTACCTGCGCCTCCAAAACGGGGAAGAGTCGAAGATCGAGGACGAGGATTTCAGCTTTATCGTTGACGGCATCAGCGACGGCAAGCGCGCGGCCTTGGGCATTGATGAGTACTTGCGCGGGCCCCAGCGCTCGGAAGCGCGAATCGAGATTGAGACTCTCAGCCCTTACGGCATGGCCGAAGCTGTGACATTGTCACGGCCACCGGCCCACAGGACACCGATCGAGCGGCGCCCAGGTGCGGCCCAGGTCGAGATTGCCTATGACGAGCAGAGCGCCATAGAAGAAGCGCGACGCTGCCTGCGTTGCAGGATCAGAATGGTCTTCGAGGGCGCACCCGATCGCACCGAGTGCACTCTGTGCGGCGGTTGTGTCGATGTTTGCCCCGAAGACTGCCTGACGCTGATGCCGCTGGAGCGAGTTGAGTTCGAACCTGATTTGCAGGCCCAGTTGCACCACGACCTGAGACTCAATGGGCTTGAACTGAAGACCAACAGTGCGGAGGCGTCTGGCCAGAGCCGCGGCACCGCCATGATCAAGGACGAGTCGCGTTGCATTCGGTGCGGCCTTTGTGCTCTTCGCTGTCCGGTGGGTTCCATTACTCTGAAAGCCTACAATCTTGTATCCTGCGAATCTGCGGGAGTTGTCCCCATCCGGTTCTTCGACCCCACGTTTGAGGCGGGGCTGCAGGAAGAATAGGAATCGGTGCCGCGCGTCTTCTTTGATGTGCAACGCTTGGGGAGGCGACCCCGCATCTTTGCACAAACCTCCCCGTGATATATTCCTTTTCGCCAAGTGACTCCAACCAAACTCTATCCCCGCACTGCGCTGGCCGTGCTCACCGCGCTGAACCTGCTCAACTACATCGACCGCTCGGTGTTGTTTGCGGTGCAGCCGTTGGTGCAGACCGAATTCCATCTGACCAACACACAGGTCGGTTACCTGACCAGCGCGTTCCTGGGCTTTTACATGATCGCCGCACCGTTCACCGGACCGCTGGCGGACCGCTACTCGCGCAAGAAGATCATCGTGTTGGGCGCAATCTTCTGGAGCGGGCTGACGCTGCTCACGGCTGTTACTCACACCTACTGGGAACTGCTCGTCCGGCACACTCTGGTCGGCATCGGCGAGGCGACGTTCGTTACGATCGCGCCGACCTTTGTCGCCGACCTGTTTCCCGAGGAGAAGCGCGGCCGCATCTTTGGCATCTTCTATCTGGCGATTCCGGTGGGCACGGCTGCGGGCTACTTGCTCGGAGGCAAACTCGGTCCGAGCTTTGGCTGGAGATTTCCTTTCTACCTCGCGGCCGCGCCTGGCTTTCTGCTTGCGCTCTTGATGATGTTTGTTCCGGAACCCGAACGCGGCCAGTTCGACTCGCTCAAGGAAACTCCGGAACGCGGAACCATCATTGAGTACCTGCGACGAGTGTTGGCCCTGATGCACAATTCGGCGTTCTGGGCTGTAACTTTTGGTATGGCTGCAATGACCTTTGCCTTGGGCGGAATTCAGGTATGGATGCCGACCTTTCTCTCGCAGGCGCGTGGCTACACTCTGGAGTCGGCAAACCTGACGTTCGGCGCCATCATCGTGGTCGATGGCATTGTGGCCTCGCTGGCGGGCGGTTGGCTCGGCGATCTCCTGCTGCGCCGCATGAAAGGCTCGTACTACTTCGTCTCGGCGATCAGCATGGGACTCGGCGTGCCGGTCATGATCGCTGCGCTGTTTCTGCGCGGGCCCGTCATGATTCCTGCCATCGCTGTGGCCGCGTTTCTACTTCTGCTCAATACTTCACCTCTTAACACAGCGCTGGTGAATGCAGTCGGGGCGCACATCCGCGCGACCGCGATTGCGGTGAATATCTTCATCTTCCATCTGCTGGGAGACGTACCGTCGCCGACGCTCATGGGCTATGTGGCCGACCGGCGTTCGCTCGAAGCCGCTTTCATTCTGCCGGTGATCGCAATGGCAGTTTCATCTGCCATACTGTTCTACGGAATGCGATTTGCGCCGCGCGTCGAACTCTCAGCGAATGCCAGCTTGCCGGAGCGCCACGCAGGATGACTTATTTCCACTGGATTGCTGGCGGTTTTCTCGGACTGGTATGGCTGTTTCACCTGGTGGATGCTGCGCTGGGCGTGCCCAAGATCGTCGATCTCTCGCTTGCGGAATGGGACCGAAGCCCCAACGCGAAGCCTCGCGTCAGCGTCATCGTGCCCGCTCGCAATGAGGAAGACCACATCGCGCAGACGCTGACGAAGTTGCTGCAACTGGACTACGACAACTACGAAGTCATCGCTGTCAACGATCGTTCCACGGATCGCACCGGTGATGCGATGGATCGAGTGGCTGCAATGCCGGCAGCTCACGGACAGCTGAAAGTAATCCACATTGAGCAGTTGCCCCCTCGCTGGCTGGGAAAAGCGCACGCCATGTGGACCGCGGCCAACGCCGCGACCGGGGACTGGTTGCTGTTTACTGACGCCGACGTGATGTTCGAACCGCAAACCTTGCGCCGCGCACTGGCTTATGCCGAATGGAGCTCTTCTGACCATCTTGTGGTGTTGCCTCGCCTGATCATGAAGCAAGTGGGCGAGACCATGATGCTGGCTTTCTTTCAGACGCTGTTTGTGTTTGGACATCGTCCGTGGAAGACGGCGGATCCCAAAACCAAAGATCACGTGGGAGTGGGCGCGTTCAACATGATCCGCCGCAGCGCTTACAACGGGGTCGGAACCTATCAGGCGCTGCGCTTCGAAGTGCTCGACGATATGAAACTGGGCAAGCTGGTCAAAAATGCCGGCTACATGCAGCGCGTTGCATTTGGCAACGACCTGATTTCCATCCGCTGGGCGAAAGGCGCATTCGGCGTGATCCAGAATCTCACCAAAAATTTCTTTGCCGTTCTTTCCTTTCAGTGGCCGCGCACCGTGGCCTGCATTGTCGTTTTAATGTTCCTGAACCTCATGCCGTTTCTTGGAATTGTTTTGGCGCACGGCTGGGCGCGAATCCCATATGCCGTTGCGCTGACCTGCATCTTTGGGATGTACGTAGGCATGTCGTGGAAATCCGATGTGCCGCCGTATTACTTCGTGCTGCATCCGGTGGGCACGACGCTGTTCGCTTACACCCTGCTGCGTTCCATGTTCCTGACCCTGGCGAGCGGCGGCGTGACCTGGCGCGGCACGTTCTATCCGCTGGAAGAGCTCAGGAAGGGCATGGTGTAGAAACCGCGCCGTTGGTCGTTCCGCCGAGTGAGCGCTCATTTTATGTGGTATACCGCTCGGCTTTGCACAACAATTCGCATTTAACCGTTCATTCCGCAGAATTTGAGTGCAGGATGTAAGGTTTTTGTGCAACGGGCGTTTCTGCACGCTTTTACTTAGCATTGTATTTCTTCTTACACTCCGCCAGAACTCGTTTGGCATCGCCTGCACCAGTTCCCGAACCCAGCCCATTAGCCAACTGATTGTCCAAGATATCAACAGTCTGCCTGACAAAAACACCAATATCGGGTATACCGCCGAATCCAATTCCGGAACCTCCGCCCATACCAACCAGACTACTTCTCATCGTCTCGAGGTCGCGCGTGATACCTGTCATTTTCGTTGTGACAATGCCAACAACATCTCCTTTTGGGGAAATGATTGGTGCACCTGATATGCCCTTTATGGATACACCTTGGAAGTAAATGGTGTGCAAGAACTCAAGATTTCTGATTGGGAGCGCAACTTGCGCCGCCACTGTACCACCGAGACAAAACCTGGGAATAGAACTAAAGGTGAAAGGGAATATAGCACTGATCGGGAATCCAACTATGTAGATGGGAGACCCGTCTTCGATCTCGGATTCATCCCCGATTCTTAGATATTGCAATCCGCCTTTGTTGATTTTGAGGACCGAGAAATCTCGCAAAGCTGGGATCTCATCAAGGGGAGAGATGATCTTCGCGTCAATCGGGATTTTGACGCCATGTATGCTGACTTTAATGTTTGGGTAGGGGATTCTGGTTTGTCGGTCGGCGACAACATGGAAGGCCGTCAAAATCCAACCATCACTATCGACTATAAAGCCAGTCCCGTGCATCACATCGGTGTCGATTTGTACCACCGAATCTCTAGAGATTCGGCAGATGTCAACTTGGGTAAGTGGTTGTTGGTGAAGCTGGCATTACGCTGCAACAGATATCCCGAAAAAAAACAAAAGGAGCCTTTGCATAGCGAAACTCCTGCCGCGAGGTGAAATAAATGCTGGTAAACCCAAGGAAACTCTATTGAATCACTTTTGGTTGTCAGAACAAAGGGTCAACACCCAACTTGTCGGGCGCCCCAGGTTCGCGGCCGCTCTTTGACGCTAACTTGGGGACACATAACGGCTGGCGTCCGACGCCCCGCTTCGCTTTTCCCTTGACGCCCACCTCGGCAAACTAACCCTCCCGCAAGGAAGTCATCCCGAAGTCCCCGCGCTTTCACCAGCGGGGCGAGGGATCTGGCGCGGACTATTCACAACCTGAAATGTTCACCCGTCACAGACGCATCCCATACTTGCGTCAACACTGAATGACATGCGAGGCCCCAAGCGCTTTTATGTGTACATCATGACAAACGGCCCGCGCTCCCACGTGTTGTACACCGGTGTCACCGGAGATCTTCCACGGCGCGTTTTCCAGCATAAAAACAAGCTGGTTCCTGGCTTTACCAGTCGCTACAACCTCTCCCGTCTCGTGTACTACGAATCCTTCGCCTACCCCGACTTAGCCATCGATCGCGAGAAGGAGATCAAGGGCTGGCGGCGCAGCAAGAAGGTTTGCCTGATCGAGTCGGCGAATCCTCATTGGTACGATCTGGCGCGACGCTGGGGGGAACAGTACCGACCGGAGGCCGCCGGTAGTCCGCGCGAGATCCCTCACTCGGCTGAGCTGCGCCGAGTTTCGGGATGACGTCTCCGGGGAGGGGCAAATGGAGTCAACCGGCGCCTCGTCGCGGCTCGATTCTTCCTCAGAAGCGTATATCCAGCCCATGAAGAAGTCAGCCCGAAGTCCCCGCGCTTTCACCAGCGGGGCGAGAGCCTGCCCTGTTTTGCCGAAGCTCCGAGCGAAGTCGAGGAGGAAGTCGAAGGGGATCCGGCGCGCACTATCGCTGAGCGTGGGGGTCGCGTCGCTCCGCCCGACATCCCCGCCTCACTTTGCCCTTGACACGCAGATCGCGAAACTGACACCATGAGATATATATCTTATGGAGAACTACTAAAACATGCATATAACTCGTTAAGAATCTAGATTTTACCTGCAACTCCTTTGGCGTCTAGATTTTGCGGACCAAATCTCCGTAAGCTGATGATTCCACTAGACCGAGGGGGGAGGGGGTATACCACTTGAATTGGGCTCCAAGCCGGTCGCGTTCAAGCCGGAACGTGATCCCCTGAAGGCTGTGGAGACTGAGATCCTTCGGCCCGCGAAGAAAAGCGCGGGCTCTCAGGATGACATCGCGAGAGAGGGCACCGACGGCACAATCGTTGGTTCCACTTTCCCAAATACGACAGAGTTATCGCTGGGTCGCGGAATCCTTGGCGGGCGCGGGGATAGTTGCATCATCGTCCGGGAGTTCGATGGGAAGGGTCGGAAGCTGTTTCTTTTTGTAAGTCGGACGCGGGGCTTTTGGCAGGCTGAAGGTGCCGGCGCTGTAGTGGCCCTTATTCTCCACGTCGTAATTTTTGGGCAGGCGCGGGATTCGCGCCGCGTCTCCGGTGAGCTGGCGCGCGTTTTGCAGCACGATTTCGGCGCGGCCATCGTACTCCTTCAGCGTTCCGTGGACTTCAATCACGCGGTCCTGCAGTTGGCGGACATCACCGATGTCTTTTAAGTGTCCGGGAAAGATCACTACGGTGAATGGACACACGCGGAAGTCTTCGCAAAAGTCGAAGTAAGTGATGCCGCGGCCGCCGTGCTTTACGCGAAATACTTTCCCGGTGACGCATCGGTCTTCGCCAAGGTGCTCGCGAGCCTGAGAAACGGGAATGCAGTCTGCCAAGGCCAAGGCAGGAAAAAGCACGGCGAGCGTAAGCAGCCGAACTGCCATATGACAATTGTAGAAAGGAACAGGCAGGACGGGCCGGCAAGCATCCAGAAAAAAAGCGTTAGCTTCCCAAAAGGACACAGCGGAACAAGGGCCAGCCCTGCGGCGGGCGGCCCTTGTCCTGTGAAGAAATCAGGATTATTTGAACGACTTAATTGCAGTCGCTTCGTCGTCCTTCACGTCGAAGACGGTGTACAGCTTGGTGATCTGCAGCAGGTCGTGGACCTTCTTGGTCAAGTGGAGCAGTTTGAGATCGCCGCCTTGGTTGCGCACGGTGGTGAATGCGCTGACCAACTCGCCAATGCCCGAGCTGTCAATGTAAGTTACGTCCGCGAGGTTGAGCAGAATCTTCTTCTGGCCTTTGGAAAGCAGGTCGCGTACGGTATCCCGCAGGGTGACGCTGCCTTCGCCGAGGGTGATCCGGCCGCTGCAATCCACAATCGCCACGCCGTCGAGCTGGCGTGTACTGGTTTTCATGGTCACTGGGAAGCCTCCTTGCCGCCCCCGGATACCCCAGGGACGCGCTTTACGAGTTTGATTTCGGTGCCCGTCTGAGACGGGTGAATCTGTACATCGTCCATAAACGAGCGGATAAGAAAAATCCCTCGACCCGAGGTTTTCAGCAGATTTTCCGGCGCCAGCGGGTCGGGAATCTTGGCCAAGTCCAAACCCTTGCCCTGGTCCCGGATGGTAATCACCAGGTCCGCGCCGCTCTGCTCAAATTCGAGTCTTACCTTCTTTGCCGGGTCGTAGGCGTTGCCATGGAGTACGGCATTGACGGCCGCTTCCCGCACCGCCATGGAAATCTGCATGACCTGGTCTTCGTCAAAGCCGGCGGCGGCCGCAACCCGGCTGGCGGCCTGCTCAGCATTATCGACAGTTTCCAGCGTCGAATCCAGCGTATAGGATTCCCGGTGTTCGGTCATGGCTGCCAATTCATGAAGCAAGCCTTTGGACACGCCTCTTCGCCATGCCTGGCACCGGTTGATCCCGCCCCAGGTGCCAACCCAACCGCAAATCTGGCGAAGGCGGTAGTTTCTCCTTTCCCGGTCGGAATGTCAACGCGGGTCTGGAACGGGCAGGCTCTGGCCCGGGCAGCGGGGAGTGGTTACGCGATCCAGCCGCCGCCCACCACGATGTCGCCGTCATAGAACACGGCAGCCTGGCCGGGGGTGATAGCGCGTTGCGGTTCGTCAAACGTCACGGTTATCTCGTCCGGGCCAGACTTCTCAATGACCGCGGGCGCAGCCTCATGGCGGTGTCGAATCTTCACCGCGACGCGCATCGGCGCAGAGAGGTCCCCGACCGCAATCAGGTTGATCCGGCGGGCACGGAGAGTATTGGAATACAGGTCGTCCTGGCCTCCGACCACGACCTGGCGCGCGTCTCCCTTGATCTGGATGACATACAGCGGCGAGCCGGTGGCGACGCCCAGGCCCTTGCGCTGGCCCACTGTAAAATTGTGGATGCCGCGGTGCTCGCCGATAACCTTGCCGTTGGCCGTAACCAGGTCGCCAGCGGTATCGGGCAGCGCCTCGCCCTTTTCGGCGAGGTAGGCATCGAGGAAATTCTTGTAGTCGCCGCCCGGGACAAAGCAGATTTCCTGCGAGTCGGGCTTCTCGGCCAGAGCCAGCCCGTGATGCCGGGCAAGCTCGCGGACTTCGGGCTTGGTCATCTCGCCCAGGGGAAATACGGTTCGGCTGAGCTGCTCCTGGGTCAGGCCAAAGAGAAAGTAGGTCTGGTCCTTGGATGGATCCGCTGCCCGCTTGAGCAGCCAGCGGCCGCGCGCCTTATCGAATTCGACGCGAGCGTAGTGGCCGGTCGCCAGCGCGTCGGCGCCGATTTGCTTGGCCACGATCAGCAACTGGTCGAACTTGAGATGGTTGTTGCAAAGGCTGCAAGGAATCGGCGTCCGCCCGGAAAGGTATTCCTCGACGAATGGCCGCACCACTTCGCGCTCGAAACGCTCCTCGTGATTGACGACGTAGTAGGGAATGCCCAGGGTTTCGGCGACGCGGCGGGCGTCGTAAACATCGTCGAGCGAGCAGCAGCGGCCTTGCACTGCCTCCGGCATACCAGGATGTCCCGCCAGCCGGCGCTGGTTCCACAGCTGCATGGTCAGCCCGATGACGTTGTGCCCGTCGGCGCGCAGCATGGCCGCAACGGTGGAGGAATCGACTCCACCCGACATGGCAACGGCGATGGTAGAAGGCGGCATTGGGCGATTCGCTTTTGGCTTTTAGCTCTTGGCCTTTAGCTTAGTTCACGGGGGACGAAGCTGCGCCAGAAACGAGGGGTCTGCTGACGGCTAAGTGCTAATAGGTCATTTTCTATTGTAAACCGGCGACAGTTCGCGGAGTCGCGCCACGACTTGAGGCACGACTTCAACTGCGAAATCGATCTCTTCCGGCGTGTTTTGTTTGCCCAGACTGAAGCGCAAGCTGGCGCGGGCCCGATCTGCAGGTAACCCCATTGCGGTGAGCACGTGGGAAGGTTCGATCGCGCCGGAAGAGCAGGCCGCCCCAGTAGAAACAGCCAGTCCTTTGAGGTCGAGCGCAATCACCAGCGCTTCACCCTCGACGTAATCGAAATATAGGTTCGTTGTATTCGGGACGCGGGGAGCGCCCGCGCCGTTTACTCCAACGGCTTCGACCGACGCAAGAATTGCCTGCTCCAGACGGTCCCGCATGTCCGCCATGCGCGCCAGATCTCCTGCGTCCAGAGCATGCTTCGCGATCTCAGCCGCCCGGCCCAGGCCTACGATTCCTGCAACATTCTCCGTGCCCGCGCGGCGCGACCGTTCGTGACTTCCACCGTGGAGCATCGGCTGCAAGATTGTTCCCTTGCGAACGTATAAGGCGCCCACGCCTTGCGGGGCGTGCATCTTGTGTCCCGAGATCGACAGCAGGTCGCAGCCGATGCGATTTACATCGACGGGAACTTTGCCTGCCGCCTGGACCGCGTCGGTATGGAAATAGACATCGGATTCAGCCGCGATCTTGCCGATCTCATCGACCGGCTGCACGACACCGGTTTCGTTGTTCGCCATCATGATGCTGATCAGCCTGGTGTTGGGCCGGAGGGCCCGGCGGACGTCTTCGGGATTCACCAACCCGCGGCCATCCACGGGCACCAAGGTGACTTCGCATCCGGAAGATTGCAGATGCTTGCAGGAATTCAGGACGGCGTGATGTTCGATGGTCGAGCTGATGATGTGGTCGCCCGCTTGAGCCAAGCCGGAAAGCGCCAGATTGTCCGCTTCTGTGCCGCCGCTGGTGAAGACGACCTCGGAAGCGCGGCATCCAAGCAGCACTGCGACCGATTCGCGGGCCCGCTCCACCGCCGCCCGTGTCTCCTGTCCATGATGGTGGATGGACGAGGCGTTGCCGAAGCGCTCGGAGAAATAAGGCTTCATCGCCTCGAAAATCTCGGGCAACAGGGGCGTGGTGGCATTATTGTCGAAATAAACCCGGCGCATGCAGTTGTCTCTATTCTACGCCGGAATCGGGCGGCTGCCGGAGGTGATCAGGAGCCGGGTCACTTCTGGGGGCAGACTTTATATCCTCCAACTGCCGGGCCCGATCAGTGCGTGAATTGGGTGTAGCCCGAGACCCGCAGGGCGCGGGTATAGAGGCGGTCCGCCCAGTGATAGCCGAACCGAGAGCGGAAGTGGGCCTGCCGCCGCTTTCACAAGAGAAGTCTCGCTAAATTGGCGTCGGGTGGGCCGGGATTGCGGATAAGAGTGTCCGGCCCACACGGTCTGGTGCAATCCGCTGTGCAGACCTACTAATTTCGGCGGCTGCGCGATATCGCTTCGCGGGCTTCTTTGTCAGCGGTGCGGCGGCGCTCGGTTTCGCGCTTGTCCCAGAGTTGCTTGCCCTTGGCGATGGCCAGTTCGACCTTGACCCTGCCGTTCTTGAAGTACAGGCGGGTGGGAATCAGGGTCAGGCCTTTCTGATTGGTCTTGCCAATCAGTTTGCGGATTTCTTCGGCGTGCACCAGGAGTTTACGGGTGCGGAGCGGAGCGTGGTTGGCGTAGCCTCCATGCTCGTAGGGCCCGATGTGGCAATTGAGCAGCCACAGTTCTCCGTCTTTGATCAAGCCGTAGGAGTCCTTGAGATTGGCCAGGCCGGAGCGGACCGACTTGACTTCGGTCCCGGTGAGGGCGATGCCGGTCTCAAATTTTTCCAGCAAGAAATAGTTATGGGAAGCGATCCTATTAACAGCGGCGTTGCGCTGGCCCGAGGCAGTGGGATCGCGACGCGGGTTTTTCTCCTGATTTGGTTTGGTTGCGTGTGCGGGCTGGCGCGGCATGTCGTCCACTAGAGTAACTCAGTGAGGCGGGTGCGCGTTGAGCAAAGCGAGCGGGGCCAATCGGAAACGCCGGTTGACCCCGTCGTTTTAAGGAGGCTGCGAGGATTCCTGAAGGGTAGGGCGCATTTTGCGGATATGGATTGTTGGGGGCTGGAGGCTGCTCCGTCAGGGCTGGAAGGCTGGCCCTTTCGCAGCGGGCGTTACCCTACCCAAACCGATTTGTGAAGCCGGCGGGGTAGTGACTAAAGAGTGTAACTACCGGCAGAGCAGTCACTTCGAGCGGTTTGGGCGATGTTATAATCGCCATGCATACGTTTTCTACTAAGAAATCTGATAGCCCGTTCCCGGGGTCAATGGTGACCAGCGGGAGAATTCTGTTTGCGAGGGACCTGTGACGAAACGGTTGGTTCGCCCGGCGGCGGTGGTTCTGCTGATCGGGGCCATCATCTTCTCTGCTGCCGCTGCGGACAAAGCCAAGCCTCTATACGCCAAGGGGAAAGAGGCGGAGGCGCGGCAAAACTATGAGCTGGCCTACGACTTTTATAAGCAAGCTTACGACCTGAAACCGACCGATCTGTCCTACCGGGCCGCCTTCGAGCGGCTGCGATTTCTGGCTGGAGCCTCGCACGTGCACCGCGGACAACTGATCCGGGAAACCGGTCAACTAGATACCGCGCTGGCGGAGTTCCAGAAGGCGTGCGAGATCGATCCTTCCAGCGCCATTGCCCGGCAGGAGGTGAACCGGACGCAGAAGATGATGGATGCGGCGAAAACACCCTCCGCACCTCAATCCTCGACCAAACCCCCGGTAGGATTGCAGAAATGGCTGGAAGAAGCGGCGGGACCGGTCGAACTGGCCCCGATATCGAATGTTCCGATCAACTTGAAGATCACCGAAGATGCCAAGGTGATCTACGAAACCGTGGGCAAACTGGCGGGCATCAATGTGCTGTTTGATCCGGATTATACCTCGCGCCGGATCAAGATTGAACTCAACAACGTGTCACTGCAGGAAGCGCTCCAGATCATTGCCATGGAGTCGAAGACGTTCTGGCGCCCGGTCACGCCCAACACGATTTTCGCTGCCGCGGACAATCCGGCAAAACGCAAAGACATCGAGCAAAGTGTCATCAAGACTTTCTACTTGGCCAACCTGTCGCAGCCCACGGAGTTACAGGACGTGGTGAATGCCATGCGGCAGATTCTGGAAATCGCCCGCATCCAGCCGCTGCCTTCCCAGGGAGCGCTGGTGATCCGCGGTACCCCTGCCCAGGTTGCTTTGGCGCAGAAACTGGTCACGGACCTGGATAAGGCCAAGCCGGAAGTGATCGTGGATGTTGCGGTGATGCAGATCAGCCGCGACAAAGCCAAGACTCTGGGCATCAGTCCGCCCACCAGCGCGACCATCGCATTGCAGAATAATTTCAACAACTCGGTTACCACCAGCAATGGGGTGGGAACGATCGGTTCGACAAGCAACAACAGTTCAACCACTTCGGGAACTCCCAACCAGATCAACTTGAACCGTATCGGCAACCTGAACGCCACCGATTTCACGGTCACGATTCCGCCGGCTTCGGCGACCGCTCTGTTCACCGACAACAGCACGAAGCTGATTCAGAAGCCGCAGATCCGCGCCGTAGACGGCCAGAAAGCGTCACTGAAGATCGGGGATCGGGTGCCGGTAGCCACTGGATCCTTTCAGCCGGGAATCGGCGGAGTGGGCATCAACCCGCTGGTCAACACTCAATTTCAGTACCTTGACGTTGGGGTGAACATCGACATCACGCCCAAGGTGCATGCGAACGGGGAAGTGACGTTAAAGATCAGCATGGATATCTCTTCCGTGACCGGGACCTCTAACATCGGAGGAATCAGTCAACCGGTGATTGGACAACGGAAAATCGAGCATGAAATCCGTCTGCGGGAAGGTGAAGTGAACGTGATGGGCGGCATGCTGGAGGACTCGCAAACCAAGTCGCTGACCGGGATTCCCGGCCTGGCCCAGATTCCGATCCTGAAATACCTGTTTGGGCAGACCAGTACCGACCATTCGGAGAACGAAATTGTCTTTGTGCTGATTCCGCACATCGTGCGCGGAGTGGACGTCACCCAGGTAAATCAGGAAGTCCTGGATGTCGGAACCGCCAGCTCTATCGAACTGCGGCGCGTGACTCACAGCGCAAGCGCGACGGAAAAGCCCGGTACCGCTCCGGTGCAGACCCCGGCTTCGCAACCGCCGATCCCGGCGACGCCGCCAGCTCAGAATGCGCCCATGCCGAATCCGGCCGCGCCGGCGATGCCGCGCACGCCCCCGGCAACTCCGCCGGCAGGGCAGGCGGGGGCGGCGAGCTTTGGTTTCGATCCGCCGAGTTCAAGCCAAAAGGCGGGCTCCACGTTTGCGGTGAACGTGGTGCTGACTGCGGCACAGAACGCATATTCGGTGCCGCTGCAACTGAGCTATGACCCCAAAGTCCTGCAGGTGGTCAACGTCTCGAACGGAAATTTTCTGTCGCAGGATGGGCAAGCGGTGGCAGTGGTTCACCGCGACGATGACTCCACCGGAACCCTGCAGGTGACGGCCACGCGCCCGCCGGGTGCGGGCGGCGTGTCCGGGCAGGGTACGGTCGTGACCCTGACCTTCATGGCCAAGGCAGCCGGCCAGTCGGTGCTAGTGATTGGAAAAGGAGGAGTGCGCGATCCAGGGATGCAGGCCATTCCGGTGGCGGGAGCATCGTCGGTGATTACGGTGCAGTAGGCCCGCTTGCCGAAGTCCCCCTCGGCTGGGTTTTCCATGAAGATGCATTCGGTGAAGGTTTCGAGTTGGATATGAGATCAGGAGTGTCGCAGCAACGATCCGTCCGGGCGATGGGTGGTTTTACCCTGATCGAACTGATCGTGGCGACGGCCATTCTGGTCATTCTGACCAGCCTGGCGATTCCGCTGGCGCGGGTTACGATCAAACGGCAGAAGGAACACGATTTGCGCCAGGCATTGTGGCAGATGCGCGACGCCATCGACCGTTACAAGGACGCAGCGGACCGCGGCGGCTTTCAGACAAAAGTGGGTTCGGAAAACTATCCTCCGGACCTGGAAACGCTGGTGAAGGGTGTCGATGTACAGGGGAAGAAGCTGAAGTTCCTGCGGAAAATTCCCATCGATCCCATGACGGGAAACACGGAATGGGGATTGCGCTCGATGCAGGACGATCCGGATTCGGATTCCTGGGGGGAACAGAACGTTTTTGACGTTCACACCAAATCGACAGACACCGCGCTGGATGGCACCAAATACAAGGACTGGTAATGGGGACGCTTCGAAAAAAACAAAGCCGGGGCTTTACCCTGATTGAGCTGATGATCGTAATCAGCATCATCCTGATCCTGGTGTCGGTGGCGCTTCCGGCATACAACCAGTCGATCCTGCGGGCCCGCGAATCGGTGCTGCGGCAGAATCTGTTCACGCTGCGCTCGGTCATCTCTCAGTACACGCTCGACAAACAGAAGGCGCCGCAGGCTCTGGAAGACTTGATCACCGCGGGCTACCTGAAGACGATTCCCACCGATCCCGCAACCGGCAAGAACGACACCTGGACCGTGGAGCAGGCGCAGGACGAAATCATGTCGGTGGACCAGCAAGGCGAGGGCGGCATCGTCGATGTGCACAGCGGTTCAAGCGGCGTAGGCAGCGACGGCACCGCGTATAACACCTGGTAGAGCGCCGCCAGCTGTCAGCTCTCGGCTCTCAGCATTGATCTTCGCGCGTTTGAACACTTCCTGCCAAAAGCACTACCATCTACTCATGCCTGTCGAAACTGAAATCTCGCCCGCCACTTATACGCCCGTTCGGGCCCCACGCGGCACCGTCATCTCCTGCAAGAGCTGGCAGCAGGAAGCCGCCATGCGCATGATCATGAACAATCTCGACGAGGAAGTCGGCGAGCGGCCGCGCGATTTGGTCGTCTATGGTGGTACCGGCCGCGCCGCGCGCAGTTGGGAAGCGTTCCACGCCATTGTGGCGTCGCTGAAGAATCTCGAAAACGATGAGACTCTGCTGGTGCAATCGGGCAAGCCTGTGGGAATCTTCAAGACCCACGAATACTCGCCGCGAGTGCTGATCGCCAATTCGAACCTGGTCGGGCATTGGTCAAACTGGGAGAAGTTCAACGAACTGGAGCGCGCCGGTCTGATGATGTATGGGCAAATGACCGCTGGTTCGTGGATCTATATCGGCTCGCAGGGAATCGTGCAAGGTACGTTCGAGACATTCGCGGCGGCGGGCGAGAAACATTTCGGCGGCGATCTGGCGGGCAAGTTGATTGTCAGCGGCGGCATGGGCGGTATGGGTGGCGCTCAGCCACTGGCAGCCACCATGACAGGTGCGGCGTTTCTGGGAATTGACGTCGATCCTGAGCGCATCAAGAAGCGGCTGAAAACCGGCTACTGCGACTTCATGGTCACGACGCTCGATGAAGCATTGCGCATCCTGAAGAATGCGGTGCGCAAGAAAGAAAACGTTTCGGTTGGGTTGGTGGGGAACTGTGCGGACATCATCCCCGAACTCGCTGAACGCGGGGTTGTGCCCGACATTCTTACCGATCAGACTTCGGCGCACGATCCGCTGAATGGTTACGTGCCCAACGGGATGACTTTGGAAGAAGCGCTGGAACTGCGCCGGAGCGATCCGAAGGCCTACGAGGAGAAATCGCTCGATGCGATGGCGCGGCACGTGGAAGGCATGCTGCGGCTGCAGAAAATGGGCGCGGTGACGTTCGACTACGGCAACAACATCCGCACCTTTGCCTTTCAGCGAGGCGTGAAGAATGCCTATGACTTTCCTGGTTTTGTGCCGACGTATATTCGTCCGTTGTTCTGTGAAGGGCGCGGGCCATTTCGCTGGGTTGCTCTATCGGGCGAGGCTTGTGATATTCACGTCACCGATGATCTGGTGTTGGAGCTTTTTCCGCAGAACCGCATTCTGCGGCGCTGGATTGACCTGGCGCGCAAGCGCATCAAGTTTCAGGGATTGCCGGCGCGCATCTGCTGGTTGGGATATGGCGAGCGCGCGCAGTTTGGGCTGGCGATGAATGATCTGGTGAAGAAAGGAAAAATCAAAGCGCCGATCGTGATTGGCCGCGATCATCTGGATTGCGGCTCGGTGGCGTCGCCGTTCCGCGAGACCGAAAGCATGAAAGATGGCAGCGACGCGGTGGCTGACTGGCCCTTGCTCAACGCTCTGTTGAATACTGCCGCGGGGGCTTCATGGGTGTCGATTCACAATGGCGGCGGCGTGGGCATTGGCTATTCGCTGCACGCCGGGCAAGTTACGGTCGCCGATGGCACCGAGGCGATGGCCAAACGCATCGAGCGTGTGCTGACCACTGATCCGGGTATGGGAATTATCCGCCATGTGGATGCCGGGTATGAGGAAGCGAAGGAGTTCGCGAAGAATGCGGGCGTGAAGGTCCCGATGAGGTAGGCTAGAATAGCCAACACTAATCTGCTAAAAACTGGAGTCGAGCCATATGTGCGCGAGTGGCTCTCACTGCGATACTCGCAAACATTTACACGCGAGTCCCTACGGCTCGTGGGCTACTGTGGCTTTCACGAGTTTGATGCTGTCTCGTCTGACCGAAAGATTGTATGCGGGATAAAAAGCTCATCTGGAGCCACTAGCGGCGGCAAGAATCCATCAGGCAAAATCGCGAGTGCCTACCAAGAACTGTACTTTCTCGCGGGAGTGGATGCCGAGCAACGTTTCCTTGTTTTGACCGATGACGAGTTCTATCAACTGCTCTCAAAAAAGATGAGCGAGAAACTCTCGCGAGACATCAAGCTACTCTATTGCCCGCTGTCGGGGGAGTTAGCTCGACTTGTCGAGACGATTCGGGCGGAAGCTACTGACGAGATTGATCGTGGCAAGCCTTGGCGACGTATAAAGAACTAGCGGAATCTCAAGCCTTTCGATTCCTGAGGTATTCTCCCGGCGGGACAATCGAGACACCCTCAATCTTCTTGCCGAAATATGGGCCGAAGTGCCGAGCGTCGCCGGTGAGCAGATGAGTGCATTGGGCTTCGATGGCGGCAAGAATGATCGGCGCATCTTTCTCCGGCAGCAAGATTCCATGAGGAAGTTCACGTTGTGCCGCACCGAACAAGTGAACCGTCTCTGACAGCCTGTTCAGTCGCCTCTGCTGCTCACCTTCCGAAAGATTGAGCCTGGCTTCCTCCAAGGCATAGCGTGAGCTGCACAACGTAACGTTTGTGAGGTTCCAGAGCTCGAAAAGTCGTGTGTCAACCTTGTACGCGGCAGAAAATAGAACGTTGGCGTCAAGAAACAGCCGATCCATATTATTCGGGTTGCAGATGTGGAATCGAATCCGGGTCAAGGCCCAGTTTCCGAACCTCTTTCCGGGCTTTGCGGTAGTCGGCGGCGTCGACCGCGTTGGACAGGAGGAATTCCGCCTTGCGCTCGGGGGTATACCGCTCGACGGGAAGAATGATCGCGGGACGAATCAGGATGCCGTCATCTTTCTCCTCGGCGACTACCATGCTGCCCTCTTCGATGCCAAAACGCTTACGCAGCCTGGCCGGCACGATGATCGCGCCGCGCTTTCCGACCCTTGCCGATTCCATTCGGGCTCCCTTCGTGATGCCTGATTATACCAAATGCCTGACATTCAGGCAATCAGAGCTCGCCAGCGCCAGCCCATCCTTGTGCTGGTAGCTGTTAAGCTTTGAGCGTGCTACCCTCCCCAAAATCGAAACAGCCAGTGCGGCCACTCTTGCTGGTTAACATTGGCCAACTTCTCACACTGCGCTCGACTTCCGGGAGCGCTGGCCCACGCCGCGGGCCGGAGCTGCGCGAACTGGGCGTGATCGAAGACGCGGCCGTGCTCTGCCTGGGCGGCAAGATCGTTTCTGTGGGTAAAGCAAAAGACGCCCTACGCGATCCATGGCTGAAGAAGAATCGCAAGAAAGTTGTCGAGATCGACTGCGAACGGCAGGTGGTTTTGCCGGGATTCGTCGACTCGCACACTCATCCTGCGTTTGTCAGCCCTCGACTGGTGGATTTCGAGAAGCGCATTTCGGGAGCGAGTTACGAGCAGATTGCCGGGGCCGGAGGCGGGATTCGGTCGAGCGTAGAGGCGGTCCGGAAAGCAGGGAAGAGCTTGCTGGCCGAGAAGGTTCTGCAGGCGCTGCATGAGATGGCCGAGTTTGGGACCACGACGGTCGAGGCCAAATCCGGCTACGGCCTCACGCTCGAATCGGAACTGAAATCGCTTGAGGCCATCCGCCAGGCTGCTCGATCGTGGCCGGGGACGGTCGTTGCAACTCTTCTCGGAGCCCACGTCGTTCCCCATGAGTTCCGAGGGCGCTCACCAAAATATGTTGAACTCGTCTGTACAGAGATGATCCCCCAAGTTGCGAAGCGGAAGCTGGCGCAATTTGTGGATGTCTTTACAGACCGGGGAGCTTTTTCACTGGAGGACACGGAGAAGATCTTTGTCGCAGCCGAAAAGCACGGCTTGGCATTGCGAGCACATGTTTGCCAGCTATCGGAAACCGCTTTGCAGCCATTGTTGCGCTTTCATCCGGCGTCGTTCGATCACGTGGACCATGTGTGCGACGCGGACGTGCGGGCCTTGGCTCAACATAACACGGTAGCGACGTTCGTACCGGGCGCCAATTACTTTTTGAATACGGAGAAGTTTCCGCCCGCGCGGACGCTGATCGACGCTGGGGTGCCGGTGGCGCTGGCCACGGACTACAATCCAGGATCGTCTCCCACGCCCAGCATGCCGTTCGTGTTCTCCCTGGCCTGTACGCAGATGAAGATGTCGCCAGAGGAGGCGATTGCGGCCGCCACGGTCAATGGCGCGTGGGCGCTGCGTTTGCAGGATCGCAAGGGGTCGATTGAGCCGGGGAAAGACGCGGATCTGGCCATTTTCGATGTCGAAGATTATCGAGAGATTCCGTACTGGTTCGGGGTGAACCGATGTGCGTTTGCGGTACTGAATGGTGAGGTTATAGCTTCCATGGGGCCTGACAGTTTGGGGTGAACTTCGGGGCCGGCGTCTGCGTATCACTCGGAGCGGGATTGTGTGGGACCACGTCAGGCGGGGTTCGCTTCGCCTGAGGCCGCTTCGTCCGCTCATTCCATGTCAATTGAGGACAATATGAAACGAATTCTGCTGCTTCTTTGCATCCCAGTGCTGATTTCAATGGCGGCCGCCCAGCGCCTGCCGGAGACCGCCATCCCTGACAATTACAAGCTCACGTTCACCCCCGACTTCAGCCGCGATACCTTCGCCGGGGAAGAGACCATCTCAGTACGCGTGCCAGAGCCGACGGCGCAGATCGTGCTGAATGCGGCGCAGATCGATTTTCAGGATGTGACCATCACCAGCGGAAACGGCGCGCAGCAAGCCGCGGTCAAACTGGACGAGAAGAACGAGACGGCCACGCTTACAGTCGCCAGGGCCATTCCCGCGGGGGCTGCCACGATCCAGGTTCGATACACCGGGATTCTCAACAACGAGCTGCGCGGATTTTATCTGGGCAAGGACCAGCAGGGCCGAAAATATGCGGCGACCCAATTCGAAGCCACCGATGCGCGCCGCGCGTTTCCGTCCTTCGACGAACCCGCGTACAAAGCGACATTCGATATCACCGTGGTTGCGGACAAGGGTATGGCGGTTATCTCCAACAGCAGAGTAGTTTCTGATGCCCCAAGTGCCGATGGCGCGAAACGGACTGTCCGTTTTGCCACTACGCCGAAAATGTCGTCTTATCTGGTGGCGATGGTGGTAGGGAATTTTGAGTACATCGAGGGCTCGGCGGATGGGATCCCGATTCGTGTGTACACCAGTCCGGGCAAGAAGCAGCTCGGCGCCTTTGCACTCGATGCAGCGGAAAACATTATGCGGTATTACAACCGCTACTTCGGGATCAAGTATCCGTACGGCAAGCTGGACTTGGTGGGGTTGGCGGATTTTTCCGCCGGAGCCATGGAAAACACCGGCTGCATTACGTTCCGAGAACTTCTCCTTCTGGCCGATGAAAAGAACTCCTCGCTTGACCTGCGGAAGACGATTGCGTCGGTGCTGGCACACGAGATGGCGCACCAGTGGTTCGGCGACCTGGTCACCATGCAATGGTGGGACGATACTTGGCTGAACGAGGGGTTCGCTACCTGGATGTCAAGCAAACCGGTCGCCGCCTGGAAGCCGGAATGGAATGTCCAGTTGGATGACGTTCATGACGCGACCGCGGCCATGGGAGAAGATTCGCTGAACAACACGCATCCCATCCATCAGAATGCGCAAACCCCGGGAGAGATTCTGGAACTCGCCGACACGATTACCTACAGTAAAACCGCGGCCGTTCTGCGTATGCTCGAAACCTACCTGGGGCCGGATACGTTCCGGGCTGGGGTGAATGCGTACCTGAAAGAACATGCATACGCCAATGCAACCGCAGCGGATTTCTGGCGCGCCCAGACGCAAGCTTCCAAGAAGCCGGTCGACCAGATCATGCCGACGTTCGTGAATCAGCCAGGCATTCCGATGGTGAGCATCACGACGCGGTGTTCCGGAAAATCGCAGACTGCCACCATCGAACAGCGGCGTTATTTCATCGACCGGTCCAAGTTAGAGGCAGGCAATTCCGAAATCTGGCAGATTCCGGTCTGCATGAAGCAAAGCGGATCTGCACCGCAGCAGGGGGCAACGTGTGCACTGCTGACGCAAAAGCAGCAGAATCCTTCGCTGAAAGGTTGTTCCTCGTGGGTCTACGGAAACGCAGGAGCGAAAGGCTACTATTACTCTGTTTATGAGCCGCAGACGATGCGGGCGCTGGCCCGGGACGAACAAACCGCTCTGAGCCCGGCCGAGCAAATGGTGTTGCTCTCGGACGCGTCCGCCGCAGTGCGTGTGGATCGCGCCAAAATCGGTGATTACCTGGAGATTGCGCAGGGGCTGCAAGGCGAGCGAACCCCGGCCGTGCTGGACCTGCTGGTAGAACATCTGACACACATCGGGGACTACCTGGTCAGCGATGCTGACCGAGGCTCCTACGAGCAGTGGGTACGGCAACTTCTGAATCCAGCTGCAAAGGCCGTTGGATGGGAGCCGAAACCTGGGGAGACGGGTGATGTGAAGTCTGTGCGAGTCCGGTTGCTGTTCGGGTTGGGCTATACCGCTCGTGATCCGCAGGCCGTGGCCATGGCCCACAAACTGGCGGAGCAGGCCCTTGAAAATCCCGCCTCGGTCGATCACGATCTGGCCGCTGTAGCACTTCGCATCGCGGCGCGCGACGGGGACGAAACCTTCTATAACACGGTGCTGGACCATGTGAAGAACGCCAGGAGTCCCGAAGAGACTTACATCTACCGGCGACTGCTGACCGAATTTACCGACCCCAGACTGGTGCAGAGAACCCTGGAATTCGCGATGTCCCCCGAAGTGCGCTCCCAGGACAGCCCCTACATGCTGGGCCAATTAGTTAAGAGACCGGCGACTTCCAGGCAGGCTTGGGACTTCGTGCGAGCCCACTGGGCCGAGATCGACAAACTGGGCGGCGCCTTTGCCGGGGGCGCGATTGTGAACGCGACCGGAAGCTTCTGCGATGCGCAAATGGGCAATGAAGTGAAGGAGTTCTTTGCCGCGCATTCGACGCCTTCGGCAGAACGCACGCTCAAGCAGTCGCTGGAGCAGATCGGCTACTGTGTGGACATGAAAGAGCGGCAGTCGCCCCAACTGGCCACGTGGCTTGGCGCGCAGCCGGATTCTGGGCAGTCGACGTCGGAGGGAACTGGCGCGCGGTGAGAGAAACCGCGGCGTTTTGCCGGCGTCCGGCGGTATCTAAGCTGGACGCGGACCGGTTTCACGATCGAGGAGAGAAGGCCACAACCACAAAGGACACGAAGTATCACGAAGGAGTTAGGCTCCGAGGGATTGCTTCGTGTGACTTTGTGTCCTTTGTGATTAAACCTGAAAGTGGGCCATTACCCTCAGGCTCTCTCGTTGATGAAGTCCGCGATGATGTCCGCGTTGAGCGATTTGAATTGGATTGCTATAATCCTTGATGTCGCAGACGTTCCCGGTGTTTTGACTGCCCGCAGTTCCCGGTACTTCCGCTGAAAGTTGGGTGCCGTCCAAGGACTCGCAGAACTTGGCAGCCAAAGAGGGTTTCAAAGCGTGGCCAGGTAGCTCAGGTGGTAGAGCGCAGCCCTGAAAAGGCTGGCGTCGGCGGTTCAACTCCGTCCCTGGCCACCATCTCGGTTTCATAATCCGCAATTATCTACAATTTCGGCCCTGCACTAGTCGATAACCTCCGGAAGTTAACCTTTGAGACCTTCATCTGCGATGACGCCACGCATATACCGAGTCACGAACGTCACGGTTTCACCCGAGTAACGGGCTATAGGGAACGAATCTGGCCGCGGTCGGTCACCCACGCCTACTGGGATGAAGTGTTTCCTGTGGACCGTCCCCGAAGCCGACTTGAACTAAGCCGCTTTGCGGCGGACGTATTCGCGTGTTGCTGAGCCGACGGTCGAGGTGATCTGAGCTAGTTTGTGGCGCAGAGGAGGAACTCTCTGTGACCCATCTACGTCAGATCATGCTTGAGGAGTTACGGCGGCGCAACTACGCCGAGTCCACCATCGACACTTACATCCACACGGTTGAACATTTCAGTCGGCACTTCCATCGTTCACCCGATCAGCTTGGCCCCGAGCATATTCGCCAGTATCAGGCCGCGCTGTTCACGCGCTGGAAGTTGGCTCCCAACACCGTAATCCAGCGCTTGGCCGCTTTGCGTTTCTTCTATGTGCAGGTGTTGAAGCGCGGCTGGAGCGTTGCCGAGACACCGTATCCGAAGAAGGTTTTGCACCTGCCGCAGGTGCTGAGCCAGGAAGAAGTCGCGCGTCTGATCGACGGGGCAGAGTTTCTTTTTCATCGCATTCTGCTAATGACGCTCTATGCCACGGGCGCACGTCGTGCCGAAGTGGCGCACCTGAAGATCAGCGACATCGACAGCCAACGGATGGTCATTCATGTCCGGGGAGGCAAGGGACGTAAGGACCGCGATGTCATGCTCAGCCCCAAGTTGCTCGATGCCCTGCGCGTCTACTGGCGCGGGTTGAAGCACAAGCCCTCAACGTGGTTGTTTCCTGGTGGGCGCTGGCATACCGAGAGTCGCCCGATCACGACCAAGGTTCTCTGGCAGGCCTGCCAGCAGGCCGCCCAACACGCCGGCCTCCAGCACAAGCGCATCCATCCCCATACTCTGCGTCACTGCTTTGCCACGCATCTGCTCGAAGCCGGTGCCGACCTGCGCACCATTCAGTTGCTGCTGGGACATCGCGACCTAGAGGAAACCACGATCTATCTGCACCTCTCCCGACGGCATCTCAGCGCCACCGGCAGTCCGCTGGATGCACTCCCGATCCGAGGAGAAGGAGGGCCGACACAGAGCGCATGAACCGGCCTCCTCTGGAGGTGGCCGATATCGTTCGCTGTGCCGGGCAGTCGTTCGTTGAGCGCAGTCGCAAGTGGATCAACGGCCAACACGAAAAAGTGTTGCTGGCCATCACACGCTGCCGCACTGCCGCGTTAGGTGGACATCGCGATCAGTGCTCAGACTGCGGACATACTGCCATCTCGTACAACTCGTGCCGAAACCGGCACTGCCCCAAGTGTCAGGGCAACGCCCGCCTGCGCTGGCTGCAAGCGCGGGAGCGAGAGTTGCTACCCACCCGCTACGTGCACGTCGTCTTCACGCTGCCGCGGGAACTGGCTCCGCTCGCCTTGCAGAATAAACGGCGGATCTATAACCTGCTGTTTCACGCCAGCGCTGCCACTCTGCTGGAGATCGCTCGCGATCCTCGTCACCTCGGTGCGGAGATCGGCTTCTTCAGCGTGCTCCATGCCTGGGACCAGCGACTACAGCATCATCCTCATGTTCACTGTGTGCTGGCCGCTGGCGGCCTCGCTCCGAATCACTCTCGCTGGATCTCCTCGCGCCGATCCTTCTTCCTTCCCGTCAAAGTGCTCGGCCGTGTCTTCCGCGGTAAGTTCGTCGCTGGACTCAAGGCCGCCTTTCAGACAGGCGCGCTCCAGTTCCACGGACATCTCTCATCGCTTGCGGAACCCCGCGCCTTCGCCTCCTGGCTGCGACTACTATTCCGTCACGACTGGGTCGTCTACTCCAAACCGCCTTTCGGCGGGCCAGAACACGTGCTGCGCTATCTCGGCGCCTACACCCACCGCGTTGCCATTTCCAACAGCAGGTTGGTTGCTCTCTCCGAGGGCAATGTAACCTTTCGCTGGCGAGACTCCGCTCACGGCAACAAGAAGAGGATGGTGACTCTGACTGTCGATGAGTTCCTGCGCCGCTTCCTCCTGCACCTGCTGCCGCGCGGCTTTATACGCATCCGCAACTTCGGCTCCCTCGCTAACCGGAGGCGAGCAGAACTTCTTCCGCTTTGTTTCCGGTTGCTCCAGCCAGATCAGCCGACAGTATGTGCCGCTTCGCCGACCACGCTCCCCGCTCACTCAACATGGAACTGTCCGCTCTGCGGCGGGACCATGCAGGTTGTCGAGCGTCTCTCCGCCGCGCAACTCCTCCTCCGATCTCCGCCTCAGCTCAGCCCGTGCGCAGCATGAATCCACAACTCCAACGTCGAATCTCGCTCGTGCTTGGGCACGCACACTGGTTCTGCGTCTCGCATTTGTCAGAATGCAGTAAGCTGGCACGATTCAGACTCTCCGATACGCCGCCCCATGCCCATTCTCTCTGCGATCCGCTACTAAAACCCAAGCGTGCTGACCGCAGCGGCAAACTCGCAAACGATCAAGACCGACTCATCCAAATACAAATCCCATAGTCCCGCGGGGCGGCTTCCTTCAAGTCGCTGTATCTGAAGCGCCCCTTCACAGCGCCGCGGAACGACCGATCTTCCCTCGTGGCGCTTCAGATACAGCACTAAGACTTCGGGCCCGGAAGAAAACTCCCGGGATTTGCCCGTCATCCGCCAAGAACGCCGGAGCCGTGTCGATCGGACACAACACGCTGTCTCGCAAACGAGCGCGAACGGAAAAGTGTTCTCCTTGATCAGCAGCCTTCCCTCCTCACTCTCCGCCGACGAGCCTTCCGTCTTAACTGATCATTCCAGCCATTTCCGCGGGTCGCGAAGGGCTTCAGCCACCTCGTTCATAAAGGCGGCGGCTCCCGCTCCGTCGACCACGCGATGGTCACAGGAGAGAGTCAAGGTCATCATGGGGCGGATTGCCGGCTTCCCATCAAACGCCACCACCCGGTCGGTGATGCTGCCCACCGCGAGAATCGCGGCCTGGGGCGGAGTGATGATGGCGCTGAATGCATCCACTTGGTACATGCCAAGGTTGCTGATGGTGAACGTGGCTCCGGTAATGTCAGCCGGATGCAACCGGCCTGCCCTGGCGCGCTCGGTGAGTTCGCGGAGTTGTAGCGCAATTTCGGCGACGGTGGCGCGGTTGGTGTTTCGCACGACTGCCGCCACCACACCATCGTCGACGGCTATTGCCACGGCAATGTTGACTTCGGGATTCAAGCGAATGCCGACGCCCATCCAACTGGCGTTCAACCGGGGATGCTTTCGCAGGACGCGCGAGAGAATCGCGACCAGAAAATCGGTGTAAGTAGGTTTGACCCCCAGGCCCTGCTCAATAGCCGATCCCAGCTGATTCCGCGCTTCCACCAGTGCGCTGGCATCGACCTCCCGGGTCACGAAAAAATGAGGGACCGTGGTCCAGCTCTGCGTAGTGCGTTCGGCCATAAGCCGTCCGATTGCGCCGGGCGTCACTAGATCCGAGCTCTGTGGAGCAGGCTTCGTAGGGGCGGAGGAAATCGCCTCGGCCGCCGCCAGAACATCGGAAGCTAGAATCTCTCCGTCCGGTCCGGATCCTCGGAGGCGAGCGGTGTCCACGCCTCGTTCCAGGGCTAAACGTCGAGCCTTGGGCGAGATCTTGATACTTGAGCGCGCCGGTTGTCCAGTTGAAGCCGGAGCAACCGGCGCGGGTCGCGCGGGTTCGGCAATCGCCTCTCTGGGAGCCAAAGGCGACGCCGTCTCTAGGGGAGGGTTTTCACCCGGGCGAACAATCCAGGCGATGGTTTTGCCCACCGGCACGACCGCTCCCGCCAACTCCTTTACGCCGGCAAGAACGCCATCGGCCGAGGCTTCGACTTCCATCACCGCCTTGTCAGTTTCTATCTCGAGGAGAATTTCGCCTTTCGAGACGGTCTCCCCCTCTTTCTTCCGCCAGGCCACCAGCTTGCCGGTTTCCTGCGCCATTTCCAGAGCGGGCATGACCACGCTAACCGCCATAAAGCTTGCTTCCTGTCTCCTTCACGAATCGTCTAATCCGACACGCCAACGCGCTCACTCTTGGCGCTGGCTTCAATCATGTCCAGCACCCGCCGGCTAGGAGCGTTCTCAGTTTCCCGCGTAGTGGGCAGAGGCCCATTCACAGTGAAGTAATGGGCTCCGGCAACCAGCAATTCTTCTGCCGGGAAGCGAGTAATCACTTCGTGACCGGTTGGCGTCACCACAATTTCTTCTTCAATGCGCGCCGCACTCCAGCCATCCGTGGAAGGCCAGAACGTCTCCAACGCAAAAACCATTCCCGGCTTGATCTCATGCGGATGTTCGAACGACACCAGGCGGCTGATCACCGGCTTTTCCCAGATAGCAAGGCCAATCCCGTGGCCGTATTGCAGCGCGAAGCAAGCCTCCTCGTTGGGGAAGCCGAATTCCTGCGCCTTCGGCCACACGGCGGCTATCTCCGCAGTCGTTCGGCCCGGGCGTACCAGTTCAATCGCCGCATCCAGATACTCTCGGCATCGTTTGTATGCGTCCACCATGGCATGCGAGGCGCAGCCGACGGTAAAGCACCTGTAGTAACAGGTGCGGTATCCCATGTACGAATGCAGAATGTCGTAGTAAACCGGATCTCCAGGGCGCAGCACGCGGTCGGAAAAGACATGCGGATGCGGATTGCAGCGCTCACCGGAGATCGCGTTGACCGCTTCGACATACTCGGAGCCCAGGTCGTAAAGAACCTTGCTCACCAGCCCGACTGCCTCGTTCTCACGCATCCCCGGCTTCATGGCGCGATAAAGTTCGTCGTACGCCGCGTCGACCATCATGGCTGACGTATTGAGCAGCGAAATTTCATCCTGGGTTTTGATCACGCGGGCATCGGACATGAGCTGTTGACCGTCCACCACCTTGATCCCCTCCCGCTGCAGGGCGAACAAAACCGGCGGCTCAATGATGTCAATCCCCAGCGGTTCCTTGTGCAGCCCCCGCATTTCCAGTTCGACGCGGATCTTCTTGGCAACATCCTCGGCCCGGCCCATCTCCGGGGACATCGCGCCCCGCAGCATCGAGATGCCCGGCCGCGACCGCTCGCCCAGCCAGGGACAGTGAAGCTGGTGATGCTTGGCCGCCGATCCGAAATCCCAGAGAATCGGTTCATCATTCTGCGGCAGCAACGTGAAGCGGTTGCATTTGTCCTGCGCCCAGCTTCCAATGTGCGTCGAGGTCAGATAGCGCACGTTGTTCATGTCGAAGCACAACAGCGCTCCCATTTCGGATTTCGCGAGCAACTCCTTGGCACGGGCCAAACGCTCCCGGCGCAAGCGGTCAAAGTCCACTCGCTGTTCCCAATCAACCGCCATCGTCCCATGAGTCGGTAAAGCCATGATGCACTTCCTCTCTTTGTAGCGCCGCCGTCCCGGCGGCTGTCGTGGAGGCACCCTCGCCTCCACAGCCGGCAAAACCTGCCCTGAGCGAACGAAGGGATGCCGGCCGCAACTTCTTAAGATCGTTTACACATGCCGCGCGCCACTTCGAATACCGATTGTTCGGTCGGCACGGTGGCGTCTTCCAGCGTAGGGGCAAACGGAATCGGCACGTGCATCGCTCCCATCCGTCTAACCGGCGCATCCAGATCATAGAACGCGCCGGCTGCGATCACGGCGGCAATTTCCGCCGTCACCCCGTATCGTTCATATCCTTCATCAACTACGATGACGCGCGATGTTTTCTTCGCCGATTCGATCAGCGTCTTTTCGTCGAGCGGCCACATGGTTCGCGGGTCCACCACTTCGGCACTGACTCCAATCTTCTCCAGCAACTCGGCTGCGCCCAACGCAACCTGCACCATGCTGCTGGTGCCCACCAGCGTGATATCGCTGCCCATCCGCTTCACATCGGCCACGCCGAATGGGATGGTGTAATCCTCCTGGGGCACCGGGCCTTTCAACTTCGCATACATCATCTTGTCTTCAAAGAACACAACCGGATTTTCATCCCGGATCGCAGTCTTCAGCAGTCCCTTGGCGTCGTAGGGCGTTGAAGGCAACACGACTCTCAATCCGGGAACATGACTGAACCAGGCATGCAGCGATTGCGAATGCTGCGCAGCCGACCGGCGCGTGGCGCCCAGCGTGGTCCGCATCACCATCGGCACTTTCCAGGCTCCACCTGACATGTAGTGCACCTTGGCGGCCTGGTTCACCATCTGGTCCATGGTGAGGGTGATGAAGTCTCCAAACATGATGTCGACCACCGGGCGCAGCCCGGTCATCGCAGCGCCGACTGCGATCCCGGTGAACCCGGCTTCTGAAATCGGCGTGTCGAGCACCCGCTCGGTGCCGAACTCTTCGACCAGTCCGGAAAGCACTTTGAACGGTGTACCCGCCTCGGCCACATCTTCGCCAAAGATGCAGACCGTAGGATCGCGGCGCATTTCTTCCGCCAGCGCTTCCCGCACCGCTTGTCCGAAGGTCAGTTCGCGGACGCTCGTTTCAGGCATACACGTCTTGCCCCACTTCCTCCACTCGCGGATACGGAGCTGCCAGCGCAAACTCGACCGCTTTTTTCATCTCCGCATCGACTTCGGCGTGAATCAGGCTTAACTTGGCGGAATCCGCCAGACCTTGGCCGGTGAGCCAATCCGCCAGCAACTTGAGGGGATCGCGCTCAGTCTTCCAGTGTTTCTCCTCTTCCTTGGAACGGTAGTACTCGCGGTTGATATCGCCTACGTGGTGGCCGGTGTAACGATAGGTATCGCACACCAGAAATGAGGCGCCATCTCCCCGCCGGGCACGTTCGACCAGGCGGCTGGCCGTGGCATGGACTGCTCGCACGTCCTGCCCGTCCACGCGTTCTGTCTGCAATCCAAAGGCTGCCGCCCGCATGGGAATATCGCCTGCAGTCGTCTCGGAGTAATGGGTGTACTCGGTGTAGAAATTGTTTTCGCAAACGTAAATCACTGGCAGCTTTTGCAACTGCGCCAGGTTCATCACCTCATAAAGAACGCCCTGGCCTAGCGCACCTTCACCGAAGAAACACACCGCGACCCGCCCGTTTTTCAGACGCTTGGCGGCCAGCGCCGCGCCGGTGGCGATTCCCACGCTTCCGGCGACGATAGCGTTCGCCCCCAGATTCCCGGTCGCCGGGTCGGCAATATGCATTGAGCCGCCCTTCCCTTTGCAGTATCCCGCCGCCTTGCCCAGCAGCTCGGCAAACATGCGGTCTGGCGAAGCGCCCTTCGCCAGACAATGTCCATGGCCGCGGTGAGTGCTGGTGATGTAATCATCGGCGCGCAAGGCCTCACAGATTCCCACCGCGACCGCTTCTTCGCCGATATACAGATGAGCGAGACCAGGCATCAGCGCGCGGGTGTAGAGATCATTGACTTGCTCCTCGAAGCGCCGGATCGACACCATGCGCCGATACATGCGCAGCCACAGTTCGACCGCGGTGCTCGAGTTCGCCTCTGACCGGTCCTTCACCATCGTCATTTCGCGGCTCCCTCGGTTACCGGCGTCGCCACGCCCGACATGGCCGCCAACACGTCAAACATCACCGCGAAGTCCAGCTTGGCCC
Organism: uncultured Acidobacteriota bacterium; assembly: GCA_963715675.1. Classification (GTDB taxonomy): domain Bacteria; phylum Acidobacteriota; class Terriglobia; order Terriglobales; family Acidobacteriaceae; genus DASVWZ01. Next base: position 2,061,179 of record OY970265.1, on the reverse strand, counting down.
ATCCCATGCCGCGGGCCGCGGTCAGAAACTCGTTGCTGACGGCCGTGGTCGGTAACGGCACATCTAGCTGACGTCCAAGTTCCAATGCCAGCAGCATGTCTTTCTGCATCATGTTGCAATCGAACCAGGCCTCGTCCGGCTGATGTAGCACAAATGGTCCGCGATATTGAACCATCGGCGAGGCCACCGCGCTATGGGTAAGCACGTCCACCGCAGTCTCTCGCGAAATCCCGCTCTTCTCAGCTAATAAGACACCTTCGGAGAAAGCCATCATCTGGGTGGCCAGGCTCAGATTGACCGCGATCTTCATCGCCAGGGCCAGCCCGTTGTCGCCAACATAGGTCACCTTAGGACCAATGTCGAGGAGCAACGGCTTGATGCGGTCGAAGGTTTCACGACGCCCGCCCACCATCACCGACAGCCTGCCTTCCCGAAGAGTGACCACACTCCCAGACACTGGCGAGTCCACCATGTCCGCGCCCTTTTCTCTTACCTTGGCGGCCAGGGCGCGGCTCACATTGGGGCTGACCGTGCTCATATCAATGAACACCTTGCCGGCTTCCAATCCTGCCAGGATCCCCTCGGGACCGTCAGTGATCGACGCAATCGCTGCCGCGTTTGTGACCATCGCGAAGGTGACATTCGCCGCGGCGGCGACAACCCGAGGCGAATCCGCCCACTTCATCCCTTGATCAATCAGCCATTGCGCTTTGGAACGAGTGCGGTTGTATCCGGTAACCTGATGCCCTTTACTGAGCAGACGGTTCACCATCTGACCGCCCATCACTCCCAAGCCGACAAAACCAAGATTCGCCATGCGTCGATCCTTTTCAGTCTACGAAGTGGGCTTCGCGAGCGCCGGGTGAGCTTCGCTCGCTTTCGAATCCTCACGAACCTGCAGCAAGTGGGCGCGCATTGCGTCGCGCGCCTTTTCGGGGTTGCGTTGCTCGACGGCTTCCAGAATCCGTTTGTGGTGATACTGACCGCGACTCGGACCGCCCTCGACCTGGAAAATGCGCGTGCGCTGCTCCCGGAGCAAGCCGACGATGGAATCCAGCAACGACAGGATCAAGGGATTTCCCGCCGCCTCGGCCAAGGCCAGATGGAAGTCGAGATCAGCCTCGATGAAAGCATCGGGATTATCGTATTGCCGATCCATGGTCGCGACCGCCTCGCGCATCAGCGCCAGATGCTGCTCCTGAATGCGCGTGGCCGCCAGGGCTGCAATCTCCGGCTCGATAATGGCGCGTACTTCGGCCAGTTGCACCGAACCTTCCTGTTGGCCGATCCGGGCGACCAGTCCAAGCGATTGTCGAATCACCTGCGAAGTCCCGTCGGTAATGAAGGTGCCGCGCCCGGAATATGCTTCCACTAGCCCCTTCTCGCGTAGCGCTTTCACGGCCTCTCGTACTGCGGTACGGCTCACGCCGAAAGTCTGGGCGAGTTCCCGTTCGGCTGGCAACTGGTCCCCGGGCTTGAGTGCCCCCTTGAGGATGGACTCTTCAATCTGCTGAACGATTTGTTCGTACAGCCGTGATGTGCGAATCGCTTTGTACACCGGGACGGTTATCCTTGAACCTGAGCTATCGGTTACAGGAAATACCACTGCAACTGGTCAGACCACTATACCACGCACACCAGCTTAGTCAATGGAATCTTCAATTTTTCTTGACACGACATACTGTAAGGTGGTACAGCTGTCCAACCAGTAATTGCGGGTTTTTTGTGTACCTGCGGAGCTCCGACTCACGACGAACAAGTTTAGCGGCCTTTTGCAAGCCGGAGCTGGCTATCCCGCGCCACACTTCGCCGCATGAACTGGGGCGAGTTTTTGCAAAACCATACACCTTCGGAGGCCATGTGCGTTTTCTGAAAGCCGTTCGGCTGCTGGGTTCGATCCTCGGGTTTTTCCTTTTACTGACCCCTCTGCTCGCACAAACTCCTACTGGCCGCATTCTCGGCACCATCACCGACCAGAGCGGTGCTGCCGTAACCGGGGCGACGGTGACCATCACGGATGTGCAGAGAGGAAGCACTCGCACTCTCACGACGGACCAAGCCGGAGAGTACGCGGCGCCTGATCTTTCTCCCGGCGTGTACAAGGTTCGTATCGGGGCCGTGGGGTTCAAGTCGGTGGAACGGACGGACATCCTGTTGGAGGTCGCCAAAGACGCGCGCATTGACCTTACTCTCCAACCTGGCCAGATTTCCGAAACGGTAGTCGTCAGCGGGGAAGTTCCCCTAGTGGACACAACCTCCGCCACCTTGGGCGGAACGCTAAGTAACGAAGTCATCAACGACCTCCCGTTGAACGGCCGCAACTATGAGAATCTGCTGCAACTGCGCCCCGGCGTGGTGCGTTATCCAGGGGGCGGTTTCTCCACCACCAGCACCAACGGACTTCGAGCCGAGGACAACGCCTACGTAATAGGCGGCCTTTATAACAGCGAACCCTTCTCGGGACAAGGCATCATCAACGGCGCTGGCATTGCAGGAGACTCCGCGACTATTTTGCCCATCGATGCAATCCAGGAATTCAACTTGCTGGAGAATCCTCCGGCAGAATACGGTTGGAAGCCTGGAGCGATCGTCAATGTTGGCCTCAAGTCCGGCACCAACGGTCTTCATGGCACCGCATTCGCGTTTGGCCGTGACGGAGCGATGGATGCACGCAACTACTTCAACTGCGCGAATAACCCATGCGCCTTCAGTCAGTCCCCAGCCCCAAAGAATCCCCGTACCCTGGAGCAATTTGGAGGCTCGGTCGGTGGGCCGATCATCAAGGACAAGGCGTTTTTCTTCGGAGCGTATGAAGGACAGCGATATGACGTGGGCAATTCATTCGGCGGCGTGACTAGCCCGTCGATGGTGCCCATGTCCGCGCCGGCAACGGTCAACTGCACTTCTCCCTCGGTCTCGGGTGACTGTGCCAGCAGTATTCCGAATGCGATTGCTGACTTGCTGGCGAACAACATTCCGATCAGCAAGGCCAGCCAACTGATCTCGGGTTGTACAGTTTCCGCGAGCGGTTCGGTTACCTGCAACGGCACCGGGTTTCCTCTCAACAACAGTCCGACCATCAACATTGTCAACGGGTTTCCCAATCAGGTGGGCGTCGACAATGTGGTGGCCAAGCTCGATTACAACATCACCCCGCGCCACAGCGTGAGCGGCATGTATTTTTTCGGCAACAACTCGGGAACGGTAGAGGATTTCCCCGAACTACAGGATAGGTGGCGATCAAAGATCCACACCCGCGCCCAGGTGGTCGGAGGAAACTGGATTTTCACCCCAAGCGCGCGCTGGGTCAATGAAGCCCGATTCGGATACAACCGCCTCTACCAGCCAACTCTGCCCGGCGACCTCAATACGCCAGCATCCAGTTATGGTCTGAATACTGGGGTGAGCGGTCCTGACTCAGGAGGATTACCGCGCATCGGTTTTGCTGGATTCTTTTTCCCTGGACTCGGTGGTTTCAAGTGGCCCAAGTTTCAAGGGCCTGACACGCTCACCCAGTTCATTGACCAGATCTCCTATACTGCCGGCAAACATGCGATGAAGTTTGGCGGCGAGATCCGTCGGAACTACGTGAGCGGTGGTGCATTCGGCAACGCCAGGGGCAGCATCACCTTTCTAGGGGGAGTCGCGTTGCCGAACTCCACCCAATTGGAAGACTTCTTCGCTGGGGATCCTTTTAAGGCGTCCGTGCTCACGGGCGATCCCACGCGGCAGTCACACAGTTGGTCCTATGCCGGGTTCGTTCAGGATGATTGGCGGGTAACCCGGACGCTGACCCTGAACCTGGGGCTGCGTTATGAGTTCAACTCGGTGATCAAGGAGTCCCACAATCTGCTGGGGAACTTCGATCCAGCCCTCGGAATTGTGCAGGTGGGCAAGCAGATTGGCAGCGCCTATAACTCCGATCCCAAGAACTTCGGTCCTCGCTTCGGCTTTGCCTGGGATGTAACCGGCAAGGGGAAAACGGTCGTTCGCGGTGGCGGCGGCCTGATCTATGAGTTCGTGAACTGGGAAAGTTTCCTGGCTTTTAATAACAGTTTCGGATTGCCCAGCATTCCCACCGGAGCTGTCATATCCGGTACCGGCACCGCCAATCCCGTCACCGCCGGCGGCACCATCACCGCGGGCAACCTGACAATCCCGCCCCTTTCCCCCCCAGCACATTATCAATGGGATCGTGCTACGCCTCTCTACGGCAACCTCAGCAGCAGCACAATTAACTGTGACCCTAATGGCGCGGGTCCTTGCGCCATCATGGGAGTCGATCGCAATCTGACCACTCCTTACGTTTGGAACTGGGACGTGAACGTTCAGCACGCCTTCGCACCCAACCTGACGTTGGAGGTTGGCTACGTGGGCAACCATGGCGCGAATCTGGTTGGAATCCGCGACATTAACCAGGAGAAGCCGGGCACCGACTCGCAGGCGACCCGACCCTTTAACGGGAAGTTCCCCTACTTGAGCAACATCTTCCAGATGGGGAACTTCTACCGGTCAAACTACAACGGTTTGCAAACGACGCTGACCGCGCGAAATTATCATGGACTGAGCCTGGTTGCTGGCTACACTTACTCCCACTCCCTTGACGACGTGAGCGCAAACTGGGACTTCGGCGCCGGTTACGGCCTTCCCCAGAATTCCCTGAATCCCGGTGCAGAATACGCAAACAGCGATTTCGACGTTCGCCACCGATTGACCCTGTCGCTGACCTACGCCATTCCCAGCAAGAAAGGCTACGCGCAAGCGCTGGAAGGCTGGGAGATTAATTCGATCGTCACCCTCGCGAGTCCGCAATTCTGGGGACCCATCGATTTGACCAGCGACCTCACCGGTCTGGGTGGTCTGCCGGTGAGCCCGCCACAGGGCACGCCTCAGCGCTGGGACTTTTTTGGCAGTCCCTCCGACTTCAAGTCTGGACCTCAGGCGATCCCATTTTTTGCCGGTACATCCAACCCCGCCTGTCTTGCCGAGGCCGTCAGCCTTGATGGCGGGGTCACGAACCCCCAATTGCCATATCAGCAAGCCTTGGGGACCTTTGGCTGCTATGCCAAGGGAAAGTCGATTATGATTCCGCCGGCCTACGGGCAGTTTGGAACCATGCATCGCAACATGTTCCCCGATTCAGGCTTCAGGAACCTGGATTTCTCACTGGCCAAGAACTGGCATTTTGGTGAGCGCGTCCATGCCCAGTTCCGCGCCGAGTTCTTTAACATTTTGAACCATCCCAACTTCGCCAATCCCTATGGGGGACAGAACGGTTATGGGCTGAACGATCCCGCAGGGCCGAACTTTGGCTGCGGGTGCGCTACGCCCGACATAGCAGCTGCCAATCCGGCAGTGGGCTCAGGTGGTCCCCGCTCGGTGCAGTTGGGTTTGAAACTTTCGTTCTAGCTGCCGCCAGCAACCACCGCGGGGGCTTTTAGGGGAGGGGAGGGCCGGACGCAAGCGTTCGGCCCTTTCGCATCTGGAGCTAGTCACGATTTTTACATTGAGAAGAAGGAGCTGCAGAAGATGAGAACAACATTACTGCAATTGTTGATTTTTACTGTTGTGATGACCGGCGCTGCCTTGGCTCGGCAGCGCTCCGAACGTACCCTCGACGAGATCAAGACGGAAGCCATTCACCGGGCGGAGAACGGAATGTACCCGCTCATCGGACTTGATCCATCCGACGTGAAGGAAGCCTTTGCCTCCATCAAGACACGCGACAAAGATGAATGGGCGGCTGCCTTCATGGGTGTTGCCGATCGCTACATGACGGAAGCCAAGGCCCTCGAAGCCAAAGACCCTGTCGCCGCCAACGCCGATTACATCCGTGCTTGGCGGCTCTACTCATTCGGGCGCTGGCCTATTCCGGCATCTCCGGGAAAACAGCGGGCCTACGCCAAAGCGATCGAGGCATTCCTCGCCCACGCTCGTTTCTGGGATCCGCCGCTCGAAGTCGTTCACATCCCTTTTGAAGGGGCCGAGATTATCGCCTATCTGCGTCTGCCCAAGACCGCCAGACAGCAGCCGGCACCTCTCGTGATCGCCGTCAACGGCCTGGACAGCCGAAAAGAAGACCTTTCGGAGAGCTTCTCCGCTATCCTGCCCTATGGGGTCGGTTTCCTCGCAGTGGATGGCCCCGGCACAGGGCAAGCGCCGATCAAGGTCAGCGAAAATGCAGAGCGAATGTTGTCGCGCGTCCTCGACTACCTTGAAACCCGGCAGGAGGTCGACAAGACCAGAATCGCCGTGCATGGCGTCAGTTGGGGGGCGTACTGGGCGACCAAGCTCGCGATTGTGGAACGTGCCCGGATCAAGGGCGCGAGCGCCCAATCTCCGCCGGTGGATACGTTCTTTCAGAAGGACTTCCTGATGAACTCCCTCTTGGGAAACCGGGAGTATCTGTTCGATCAGGTGCCCGCTCTAATGAACATCTTTGATGGCGTCACGACGCTTGATGACCTGGCCGCACACCTCGCGCGAATGTCCCTGGTGAAACAAGGTCTGCTCGGCAAACCGACCACTCCCATGCTGATCTTGGCTGGAGTGCTCGACACGCAGGTTCCGATCTCGGATATTTACTTACTGTTGAATAAGGGCGACACGCCCAAGACTGCCTGGATCAATCCCCAAGGCGGCCATTTAGGCCGCCAAGTCAAGGTGTGGCCCGATCCTGTCATTTTCAAGCAGGTAATCATCCCCTGGCTGCTGCGGACGCTGGAGGTCGAGACCAACGGGATAGCCAGCGTCTCTCGATAGAGTAAAATGTTCCTAAGAATCACGCGGCTTGGCCGCCAACACCAACAACCAACAACTGGCAGCAGTCCGAAGGCTCGCCCACGAAGCCGCCGACTCTGGCTTGCTGAGTCCCGAGTTGGCTGCGGGGATCAGCCGAGCTGGGCGAGGTGATGTTTCAACAACTACGCAGAAGATGCGGGCCTGCCCCGGAAAGCAGGCCCGCACTAATCGCCGCTTAGTTGTCGCAGTGGCTCAAGGCACGTACTTCCACACCGTCCCGTCGTGGTGCCGAACAGTGTGCCATCGGCAGTTCGCAGCACGATTACACTCATCGACCCGGGCTAGTTTGGCCGCAATACCGAAGCTAGCCAGAAACGGGCTTGTGGGAAGTGAACCACGCCAACGCGTCCTGTATACCACACTCCTCGTGGTGTAGTGGTGTACGACAAAGACGTGGACGTCTCTTATGCTATCGATCCTGCCAGGGCCGACGCCACTGCCCGGCTGGCTGCTTCGTCAGACACCTTCAGATATGCGCCGGTGCTCGCCAGGCTCCGATGCCCCAGGTACTGCCGCACGTTCTCGATGCCGGCTTGCTTGATCGTATGCATGGCAATCGAGCGCTTGAGTACGTGCGGATGACATTTATGATCGGGGATGCCCGACAGCCGGCCGTACTTGTGCACGACCCGTTGAAACTGCCGCCGAGTAAGGGGGAAGATCCTCTCGCCCGGCTCAAGCTTGGACACAAAATCGATCAGGACTGGGGACGCGGGCTGCACGGTCTTCAGACTCCCCTTGAGCCTCTGTAGAATCAGGAAGCCGTCGCGTACGTTCGTGGTCGTCAGCCCGACGACCTCGGATGCTCGCAGACCGTGTATGTAAGCGGTGTGAATCATCAAGTAATCACGATGGCGAGGTACCTCACACCGACTCTACCCTGGCCGCTAAGTGAAACGAACCTCAACACACTGGTGACGCAAATTCTGGTTGACACAAAGCAAACGCGGCACTCTGTTGCGGTCGAGCTGATCTCCGGGCATAGACGCGACACGCTACGCAGTTTGGCGGCCGGTGGACTCGCCCGGTGGCACTGATATGATTGATATTATTTTTGACGCTTTTCGGGTTCCACCACAGGGTATGCGGGAGACTACCGAGACTGTATGCCCAAGAACTTTTCGCTTGCAAGCATCTGGAAACAAGGTAATAATCGTTCAAGTTGTTAAGTGCTCAGCATTTGCTAGAAAAGGCGGCGGTAAAATCCCACCCTCTCCGCCATATTTTCAACCTCTTGTGAATCACGCCTGCGGTGGAGCGCCAGCCCGGTCACCCGGATAACGAGTATCGAATGGAGTTCTTCATTCCCAAGGGCGCAGGACTACTGGCGAATGCGAGCGGGCATGGCGCCATCAAGCGCCGCATTGCATCTGGCGATGGCCTCTGCGACCGATTTCAAATCTGCATGCTCGTCGCTTTCCAATTCACCGCGCTTCTGTTTGTCGGCCCAGAGCGCATTGCTCTTCTCATACCAGGTCCGAGCGGCGAGCCAGCGCTCGCGCACCTGGCTGGCGGATGTCCGCGACTGGGTAGCCATTGCGGAATACGCATCGCCCATCCCGGAATAGGCCGAGGCCAATCCCGTCCGCCGGTAACGGTTGCCCGATGTGCTTGGAGACATCGATTCGAACGTAGCTACGGCTTCCCGGTAAACTTCCAAGGCGGAAGCGGGCTTGCCCAGCGCGACCAGACACTCAGCGATCCCATTGTCGCTAAAGCCGAAGTTTGATCTCGCCAAGGAGTTCTTTGGGTCGGCCGCAACCAATTCCGCAAAGATCTGATGCGCGTGCCGTAGAGTCGCCAGGGCTGCCGACGCATCGCCGTGAGCGAGCTGGAACGTGCCCAATCGATTGGTAGCTTCCGCCAGAAACTCACGCAGCGTGGTATTGGCCGGGTACGCGTTTGAAATCTGTGCCAGCGTTTCGACAGCCTTGGCTTGCATCTGGATGCCGTTGATCAGGTCGCCCGTCTGCTTCATCGACTGGGCCATCCCCTCATAGTCGGCTGCCTTGTGCGTATTCAGGGGCAGGTTCGTTCGGTCGAGTTGCAATGCCGTTTCGCGGATCGCTGCGGCTTTTCGATAATTCTCCAGAGCTCCTCCCGGGTCTCCGGTCTGGCCGAGCAAACGGGCGGTGTAGTAATAACTTCCGGCCAGATGATCGGCGATCGTCGGATCAACCGCCCCAGCCGCCATCTTCTGAGTAATCGGCAGCGCTTTGCGGACGGTTTCCAGTGCTCCTGCGAAATCGCCTGTGGATTCCAGCACATTGGCGATCCGAAAATAGTTCTCGACCAATTCGCCTTGCAGTTGCGCGTCCTCTGGCCGACTGTTCGCCAACAGCTCACGAATGGCCAGCGCTTTCCGATAACTTTGCAGCGCGCTTGCGGGGTCACCCAGATTCGCCAGGTAGGGATATCCTAAAACGTCGCCTACTCTCTCATAAGCTGTGGCCAGCTCCCTCTGTAAGGATGCGTCGCCCTTCGCCTGTCGTGCCAGACTGTCCAGATACTCCAGGGCGCGGGTGACGAGTAATTTTCGCGCCGCCGTAGAACCCGGCAGATCCGCTATCGAGTCATGCAGTTCAAATATCAGGGAGTTGGCCAGCTTCCGGACATCGTTGAACCGCTCATCAGCCCGCTGGCGCTCGGCGTGAGCAATCCGGGCTTCGCGCAGGATCAGACCGGCTCCGACAATCAACGCAACCAAGGCCAGTCCCGCCGCGACCACCCCGGTCCGGTGCCGACGCACAAATTTTCCCGCCCGGTAGCGCCACGAGTCTTTCGCCGCGGTTACCGGCAAGCCCTCCAGGTGGCGACGAATATCCTCCGCGAATTGTTCCACCGACGCGTATCGCCGCTGCGGCTCTTTACGCAGAGCCATCAGCAGAATGTTGTCGATATCCCCCTGCAGTCTGCGCCGGAGCTTGGCCGGTGAGTCTTCACGTCGAGTGATCAATGGCTGGGTTCGCGACGGCTCGCGGTTGTTGCCCTGCGGCACCACGTTGGGCTTTAGCACAACGGTACTCGGCCGCAGCGGCTCGACTTCGGTAATCGCGCACGAGAGCTCGTGCGGAGTGCCTGCGCCAATCTGGTACGGCGACTGGCCGGTCAGCAATTGATAGAGCACGACGCCCAGGGAATAGACGTCCGTAGCGGTAGTAATCGTCATTCCCCGGATTTGCTCCGGGCTGGCGTACTCCGGCGTCATCGGCGTATGCACTGTCGGTGCCGTTTCGCCTTGCACTGGATCCAGAATCTTCGCGATCCCAAAATCGAGCAGCTTCGGCAGGCCTTCTTTTGTTACCAGTAGGTTGCTGGGCTTGATGTCGCGATGAATGACCAGACGCTGATGGGCGTATTGAACCGCCGCGCAGACCTGCCGGAACAGTTGCAAGCGCTCGCGGATCGACAGCTTGTGTTGATCGCAATATGAGTCGATCCGTTCGCCCTCGATTAGCTCCATCACCAGGTACGGCACCCCATCGTCGCTTGTGCCACCGTCGAGTAGGCGGGCAATGTTAGGATGGTCGAGCGAGGCCAGGATTTGGCGCTCGTTGCGAAAGCGTTCGATTACCGCATCGCTGTCGAAACCGCCGCGGACGAGCTTAATCGCGACTTCTTTGGTGTACTGGCCATCGGCACGGACCGCGCGATACACCTCGCCCATTCCACCGTCGCCGATCTTGCCGATGATCTGGTACACGCCGATACGGCGACCGGTCCGGTTGCGAGGAGAAGGATAAGCGGCCTTGAGTTCGACGGCAGGTTTCCTCAAAAAGCCAGTTCCGGCTTTTTCATGAGAAGCCAGCAGTGATTCGACTTCCCTCCGGAGTTCGGCGTCACTGCCGCAAGACCGGTCCAGATGCAGGGAACGCTCCGCCGGGTCGAGAGCAATCACCTCGTCGAGAAGATGCTTTACCTGCTGCCAGCGTTCGGAGTTCATGGCGGCGACTCTCCGGTCATGGCGCGATACAGCCAGGCCCGCGCAGTAATCCAGTCACGCTTTACGGTGGCCGGAGAAATCCCCAGCACTTCTGAAGTGTCCTTGATGGTTAGCCCCGCAAAAAAGCGCAGCTCGACGATCCGGCCCTGCTGCGAATCCAGTTCGGAAAGCTCGGACAAAGCCTTGTCGAGTGCGACGATATCGACATCCAGTTGCTGCGGATTGGCTACCGCTTCATCCAGGGTAAGCGTGAGCGCGTTTCCACCGCGCTTCGCGGTGCCCCGGCCACGGGCATACTCCACCAGGATTTGCCGCATGATGCGGGCCGCGATTCCAAAAAAATGCGCCCGGTTTTGCCACTGGGGAGGATTTTGCCCGGCCAGTCGAAGGTAGGCCTCGTGGACTAACGCGGTACTTTGTAAGGTGTGGCCGCTGCGTTCCTGGCTTAAGTAATGATGTGCCAGCCGACGCAGTTCGGTATAAACCAGCGGCATCAACTGCTCCAGGGCTTCGCGGTCTCCTCCCCGCCAGCGAACGAGCATCTCCGTAACCGGGTTCGAAGCCTCGCTATGCAATCCCTTCACCGCCGACGCGCCACCAAGCACGCTGGGGCGCAAGCTTATCGGTTTCACTTTTTCTTGTCAATCACTGAAAACACAAGAGTTATTAAACCCATTCACCGCTTCCTGAATAATTATTTCTCGCCCCTTGAGCCAATTTGCCTCTCTTTCTCACATTACTGAGTAGGGATCGAACTCGGACCGGATTTGCTAGTCTCGGTGGTTGATCAAGGGAACTGACCAAATCCTCCGCGCTCGGTGAAAGCCGCATGGTTCGTTGCGGAGAAGGGGCGACTTCGGGGAGTCGCCTCCACCCGTTTCCGGCTCGCCTCTCTAACGACAGGGCGCGATGAGAAAGCAATTCCAAGCTTCAGGAGGAGAATTATGAAGAATTTCAGTGTGTCTCAATCTCTCGGTATCGTTGTGCTGGTGGCGTTGTCGGCTCTGGCCCAGGCGCAAGTTTATACCCAAATCCACAATTTTGTTTGGAGCAAGGAAGGGTCTAATCCTAATAACCCGGCACTGCTGGCGCAGGGCCAGGATGGGAATCTCTATGGCACGCTGCCAACTGAGCTTGACTCCGATGGGACAATCTTCCTTTCTACCGTAGCCGGCGACGTGACCACCCTTTACAGTTTTCAAGGCCCTGACGGGAACACGCCTCAGTCAGGACTCAGCCTCGGATTTGATGGGAACTTTTACGGGTCGACAGAAACGGGAGGAGGCTCGAAAATGGGCACAGTTTACAGCTTTGGAAGCGGCGGGTTGACTTCGTTCCATAGCTTCTCCGATGGCTCGGATGGGGCGTATCCGTGGGCGACCCCCATCCAAGCGCCCGACGGAGATGTATATGGCATCACGAACAACGGCAGCCATCCCGGCAAGATCTATAGAATTACTCCCAACGGCGCGTTTTCCACCATTGGCACCGCTCCGTCGGAAACCATCGCTCCGTTGATTCTGGGCTCAGACGGTAATCTGTACGGTACGACGCCAGAGGGTGGCAAGTATAACGAAGGCACAGTGTTCCAGCTGACGCTCAAGGGGAAACTTAAAATCATCCACAGCTTCAGCACGGACGGGAAAGACGGGACGAATCCCTCTGGTCCAGTTATGCAAGGAGTGGACGGCAAGCTCTATGGCACAACGGTTTGGCGAGGAACAGCCGACCAGGGGACCGTTTTCGTGATGACGACCAGCGGTGCAGGTTACAAGGTGCTCCACAGCTTCCAGGGGTCGGACGGTACGAATCCCTACGCCGGGCTGGTTCAGGGAAGTGACAAGTTTCTCTATGGCGTGGCGGCTCGTGGCGGCGCCAACTCAGTGGGCACCTTATTCAAAGTCAGTACGACTGGAAAGAGTTTTGCCGTCCTTCACGACTTCGACACCACGACGGGCGATACCCCTTTCGCAACTCCCATGCTCCATACCAACGGAATAATTTACGGCCTTACGCAACATGGTGGAAGTCCGAATACGGGCTACGGCGTGCTCTACAGCTTCAATAACAACTTGAAGCCCTTTGCCTCGCTGGTCGTGATCTGGTCGGGCAAGGTGGGGACGCAGGTCGGAATCCTCGGACAAGGTTTTAGCAGTGCCAGCGGCGTGAAATTTGGATCGGGGGCGGGTACGTTCACGGTTGTCAGCGACACTTACATGGTGGCGACCGTGGCCGCCGGGGCTACCACCGGCAACGTGACTGTGGTGGAAGCGGGCGGCAAACTGGTCACGCCGCAAGTGTTCAGGGTCACTCCCCAGGCCTTGAAATTCTCTCCGAAAAGCGGACCTGTGGGAACTCCAGTTGCGATCACCGGAATGAGTCTGACGCAGACCACCAGCGTGACCTTCGGTGGAGTCAAAGCGAAGAAGTTCACTGTGAACTCCGATACCCAGGTGACAGCGACGGTACCAGCCGGCGCCAAGACCGGCAAAATCACGGTCTTCACCAAGGGCGGCAGCTCTACCGCTCCAGGAACGTTCACCGTGAACTGAACTTCAGGTATGCGGCGCAGGTGGAACTCAGTCCGGAGTGTTTAACAACTTGCAGGTCCCGGAAGGCGGCGTAAGTCTAAGTAGGTGCAGGTCAGACTTATTGTTATTCGGCGGTTGCGCCTGATGGGTCTTGCGGCACAACTTAAGTCATTGGGAGAGGACTTCAACTCGGGATGATCTGTAGCGTGGGTTGGTCCATTCCCAGGATCAGGCCTTGGCCTTTGGATTAGAGGTCAATATTGACCTTATTGCGGCTTTCGGCGGGGCTCCGACCCACTAACCCTGAGTACGTCCTCACCCCGGTCTCTGGAAGGCAGTGAGCAATAGTGAGCATCTTTGTCATCGGTCGTGTGCTTAGATGGGAGGTTCTTTGAATCGGGGGCGTAAACCTCATGGCTAACAAAAGACGTACCTTCAATCTGAAAGCCTTCCTCTCCACCGGTGGCGCCGGCCGGAAGATGATGTCTTTCCGGCGCGGGCAGACAATCTATGCTCAGGGGGATGCGACGGATGCGTTGTTCGTCATTCAAAAGGGCCGGGTAAAACTCAGCGTTAAATCCCAGGCCGGAAAGGAAGCAACGCTCGACATATTGGGTGATGAGGATTTTGTCGGCAAAGATTCCATAGCCGGTCACTCTTCCCGCACGGCGTCGGCCAGCGCAATGACCGACTGTAGCCTCCTCCGGATTGAAAAAAAGGCCATGATGCTGGCACTAACGAGGCAAGTGAAGCTGGCCAACATGTTTTGGGTATATGTGCTGGCGAGGAATATCCGATACCAGCAGGATTTAGTGGACCAACGTTGCAGTCTGAGCGAGAAAAGACTTGCCCGTATCCTTTTGCTGCTGGCCCACTTTGATGCGCATGGGTCCGCCGAGATCGAGATTCCGAGGATCAGTCATGAGACATTGGCGGAAATGGTGGGAACCACGCGGTCCCGTGTTTGTTTTTTCATGAGGAAGTTCAGGGAGTCTGGCTTTATTTATTACGCGCCCAAGAGCAAACAGTTGCGAGTTCATCGGACACTTTGTGCCTTCTGCGCCCAATAACCCTTCGCTCTATCGTAATGGAAGAATGCGGGGCCTAATCACGCACGACACCGAGAGCCGTCACCGTCACATGAGTCGCGTGTTTACGATCAAGGACCGCACGTACCAGGTCTGTTTTGATTGTGGAGGGGAATTCGAGTTGCCGGATGTGACCAGCCGACTCACAGGGACGATGCAACCCGCGAGTTCGCGTGACGGGGTTCCCTTCGAAAAGATAGGGTCTCCTGTCACCGTTTCAGGTAGCGAAGCGCAACACATCCTGATTTAAAACTCTTTGACTCAACGAGTTTTAGTTGCAACTTCTCTTGCAGGTTGATTCCGTCAAACAACCGTCTCCCTTCTCCTGAAACTATCGGGTGAACCACAAAATGATATTCGTCAATCAGACCAAGTTCCACCAGTTGTGCAGGGATGGTTACACCACCGGTAAAAATATTTTTGCCTGCTTCTTGCTTCAATCTAAGTACTTCGTCGCGAAGGCTGGTATGAACGATTCTCGTTTTTTCCCCTTCAGGGCTGTCTAATGATCGTGAGAAAACAATAATCTTGTTGATGGCGTCAAATGCCTGGGCAAATTCGTAATCCGCTTTTGTCTGCTCGGAGGGGTTTTTCGCCACATCGGGCCAATAAGGAACCATCAATTGATAAGTTTTACGCCCGTAGAGGAATGTGTCAGCGTCTCGCGTGAGGCGCGTAAAATACTCGAACGTTTCTTCATCGGGACTGAATTTGGTGTGGTCGCAGCAGCCATCCATGGTCGTGTTGATTGCGAAGATTAGATTTCTCATTTGATTGTTCTTTCTTATATGCCAGCGCTTGTTCGCCCTCTGCTTAATTCGGGTTAACGAACTTCCGTTCCGTCTGACCACCGTTCGACAGGAATCACGAACTGCGTCAGGTGCTCCACGGGGTCGTTCATACCAACGACGGGGGAACCCGGCAGATTCGCTCCCCAAATTGCGGGGTCGGTGTCTGAATAGAAAAACATGAGGTGGGAAGGCCAGTGCGGTGCGCTGTCGCCGCCGTATCCCTGCTTCGACATCATGTAGCACATCGCTCCGGATTCCATCGCCGGCAGTTCTTTCTTGGCGATGGCGGCGGTGATGGACTCGGTCATCTGAGCTGGCGTACGCCCCGCCAGTCCCCACTCGGTCTCTTTGGTGAGCCGCAGAAGGTAAGAACGCGCGGCTGCCGCATTCACACACATGGGAACCCGCACCTTCGGATTCCAAAAGTCAGGGTCAGCCGCGGATGTCCACCCCCGTCCCACGATACACACGAAGCCGTTCTTGCCTTTGACCGCGGTTTCGAAGCCATGAGGTCCAAGAACCAGAACCTCTGCATCGCGGGAAATGGACTCCGGCGCAGCGCTTCGCGCCAAGGCTATTTCCGCACTCTGATCCGTCATGAGGTATTGGTCGATTGGAGCCATCTTAGGATATGGTGTCACGGCGTCCTGTGCCATCGCCTGGTGCGCCGTAGCAAAGCACGCCGTAACGAGCACCACCAGCAGTGCAAAGCTTTTGATTGCGCTAACCTTCTTTTTCCGCATCGGCATAATTTCTCCTTCTCCTGTAACGGTCATCTTCCTGTGACGGCGTTCTTCCTGCAGGTCTTGGGGCGGGCGGGTTGCCCTGCCTTCACTGTATAGTCGAACGGCCGGATGGGAATTCGACAAGTCGTACCAAGAAATTTTAGGGGCTGGGCCGGGGCAAAAATCCTATCACGCGACTCTCGAGGGTGCCCCGTCCAAGCTCTGCTTGGGGGGGCGGCAGGCCTCAAAGCCAATCGTGAGTTCAGATTCTCGGCTCATGTCGCCTCCTCTTTCTGTTACGCCGTGTTCAGCGTGCAGTGTTCTGTCGCCGGCGCTGCTCACTTGCCTTGATGATTTCGTTCATGTCCCCGACCGGCCGAATCTCGAAAATGTTGCCATACATCAGACCCGGATGCTGGCCGATGAGCTGTACAGCATGATTCATGTCCCTCGCCTCAAGGACGAGAATGCCGCCGAGTTGTTCTTTGGTTTCGGCATAGGGGCCGTCGGTCGTTGCCACCTTGCCGTTCTTCCAATACAGGGTCAGGGCGGTCTCCGGCCCCTGAAGCGCTTCTCCACCGGCCCAGTGCCCGCTGGCGCGAAGATGGTCGTCATATTCAAAGCATGTATCGAACATGGCGTTTCGCTCGCTCGCAGTCATGCCATCGAATTTGCCTTTGTCGTAGTAGCCAAAACAGAGATATTTCACTGTTCTTCTCCTCTTCCTTCCGGGTGGGAGCCAGCGGCGTAGCTTCGCGCTGGCTCGTTGCGGGGCCCCCGCGGACAGGTCTTCGTCTGTGGGGTGCTTCATCCTATGGTCAAGACGGTGCCTATTCCGAAGTCGCGGCGGCCAGACTATTCCGTGGATCGCTTCGGGTCCGGGTTGAAAAGAATCTCGCGCACCTCGCCCGAGGCACGGCAGGTGACGGCACCCTTGCGCGCCCATGCCAGCGCCTCGTCCATATCGGCAGCTTCCAGTATCCAGAAACCGCCCATGTGCTCCTTGGTCTCGGTGTACGGCCCGTCGGTGACGAGCACCTTGCCGTCGGGCTGGGGCCGCAGCGACTTGGCCTTGTCGACCGGGGAAAGGCCGCAGGCGAACTTCCTGGCGCCGGCAGCGATCATTTCGCGGTTAAGCGCGTGGATCTTCTCCATCATCGCTTCGGTTTCGACCGACGGGTCGTAGTTGTCGGGGTGGTAGACAGCAACTAGATACTGGGGCATGACTTCTCCTTGTTTTCTGTGACTTGTTTCCTGTAACTCAGAGCCGTAGCTCATCGTTCTGTGGCGAAATCGACAAAGTGCGGAGAGTTTTTCTACTGCTGGCCCATCTCATCCGCGACGGCGTCGCCGAACTTCTTTCGGATCTCCTTTTGGGTCTCGGGATCGAAGTCGGTTAGCTCAAACATCCGGCGAACTTCCACCATTTCGTTATCCTTTCCGGGGATGCGCGAGGCCCATTCCAGCGCCTCTTCGCGTGACTTCACCTGGATGATCCAGTAGCCGCCGACCACTTCCTTCGTTTCGGTAAACGGACCGTCGGTAACTTTCGATTTTCCGCTTTTGAAGGTGACGCGCGCGCTCATCGTCGAGGGCGGGGTCAGCCCGTCGAGCGCGAGCAGCACGCCGGCTTTCTGGAGTTGCTCGTTGTACTTGCCCATTACCTCCATGCCTTTGAGGTCGGGTACCCAGCCGGGTTTTGCGTTTTCGTAGTCTTTCGGAAACATGATCATCATGAAGCGCATCGTTTTCTCCTTGGGTAATGCGTATCGAGTGTTGCGCGGACACCCTATCAGGGCCGCTACTTTTATATAAGAGCTTGGACCGCGCTGGGCCTCGAAAGTTGCCAGGCGCCGGGTGCGCGGTGCGGCTCCACTTACCAGTCGAACGGGTGGCGGGGAATCGACACGCGATGTGCAGATTTTTGCGTAGCGTATCCCCGGAAAACACTTTCTGGCGGGCCGGTTACCCCGCTTTCACGATATAGTCGAACCGCCGGAGGGAATTCGACAAGTCGTCGAGCTTTTATTTCAGCTGCCGAATCCGCTCTTGCAGGAATTGCCGCTCTGGTTCCTGTTGGGTCAGCGCCAGAGCCTTCTCATACGAAGCACGAGCCTCGGCTGTCCTGCCCAGCCTGCGGTACATATCGGCGCGGGCGGAATGCGCCAGGTAATAATTGGCTAATTCGCCGTGTTCTAACACCGCGTCGATATGCGCCAGACCGGCCTCTGGACCATCGCGCATTGCAATGGCCACAGCACGATTGAGCTGTACAACCGGCGAAGGCTGAATTTGTAGCAGTTGGTCGTAAAGCGCAACAATCTGCCGCCAGTCGGTCACAGCGACCGATTCCGCCTCCGCATGAACGGCCGCAATCGCAGCCTGCAGTGTGTAAGCGCCGAAGCGGCGGGACTTCAGGGCTTTCTCCAGCAATGCCACTCCCTCGGCGATCTGCTCCCGGTTCCAGAGCGATCGATCCTGGTTCTCCAGCAAAATCAGCTCTCCGGCCGGAGAGGTTCTCGCGGCGTGACGGGATTCCTGCAGCAACATCAGGGAAAGCAGTCCCATGATTTCCGGACCCATGACTTCCGGCTCTGGCCGGAGTTCCATCAGCAACCGGCCCAGTCGAATCGCCTCGCCGGTTAGCTCGGCCCGCGTTACCTCGGCTCCTGCCGCAGCCGAATAGCCCTCGTTAAAGACGAGATAGATGACCTGAAGCACCGCGCCCAGTCGCTCCGGCAATTCCTCCGGCGTCGGCACCTCGTACGGAATCGGTGTCTCTCGAATCTTTGCCTTGGCGCGCACAATGCGCTGCGCCAGCGTACGCGGAGTGGTGAGGAAGGCCTTGGCTATCTCCTCGGTGGTGAGCCCGCACACCTCACGCAAGGTCAGCGCAACGCGCGCTTCCGGCGCCAGAGATGGATGACAGCAGGTAAAAATCAGGCGCAGCCGATCATCCTCAAGGGAGTCATCCTCAAGGCTGTCCTCTTGATTGGACCTTTCCGCCGAACTCCATTGCGCTTCGAGATATCGCACGAGTTCGTCTTGAGACGCATCAAACCTTGCCCGTCGACGCAAAGTATCGATGGCTTTGAATCGGGCCGTCGAAATCAACCATGGCCGCGGGTTGCCGGGTACTCCACTGCTCGGCCACAGGCTCAGCGCAGCCGCAAAGGCTTCGTGCATCGCCTCCTCGGCAAGATCAAAATCACCGAGCAAGCGGATCAGAGTCGCCAGGATCCGCCCCGAATCCACGCGATAAAGGGAGTCAAGCAATTCGCGTATCTGCTCGGTGGAACGCTCGGACATGACACGTTCGGACATGGGACGACCTTAGCAAACCAGCTACCCCGAATCAATTTGGCAAACGGCGGATCGAGGCAAAGTGCCTAGGTGGCGACTCTGAAATCTGGACAACAGAATACATCCCCGGTTGACTCACAATCGCCAAACGCACTCATTTGAGCTTCGTGCAAGCTCAACACTACCGCGTTGCTCTCGAGTCAGGCGCTAAGCGGAAGTTACGTTTTCAGCCGGACTCCGACGACGTTGTACAGAAGTCTTAGTGCTGTATCTGAAGCGCCACGAGGGAAGATCGGTTGTTCCGCGGCGCTGTGAAGGGGCGCTTCAGATACAGCGACTTGAAGGAAGCCGCCCCGCGGGACTATGGGATTTGTATTTGGATGAGTCGGTCTTGATCGTTTGCGAGTTTGCCGCTGCGGTCAGCACGCTTGGGTTTTAGTAGCGGATCGCAGAGAGAATGGGCATGGGGCGGCGTATCGGAGAGTCTGAATCGTGCCAGCTTACTGCATTCTGACAAATGCGAGACGCAGAACCAGTGTGCGTGCCCAAGCACGAGCGAGATTCGACGTTGGAGTTGTGGATTCATGCTGCGCACGGGCTGAGCTGAGGCGGAGATCGGAGGAGGAGTTGCGCGGCGGAGAGACGCTCGACAACCTGCATGGTCCCGCCGCAGAGCGGACAGTTCCATGTTGAGTGAGCGGGGAGCGTGGTCGGCGAAGCGGCACATACTGTCGGCTGATCTGGCTGGAGCAACCGGAAACAAAGCGGAAGAAGTTCTGCTCGCCTCCGGTTAGCGAGGGAGCCGAAGTTGCGGATGCGTATAAAGCCGCGCGGCAGCAGGTGCAGGAGGAAGCGGCGCAGGAACTCATCGACAGTCAGAGTCACCATCCTCTTCTTGTTGCCGTGAGCGGAGTCTCGCCAGCGAAAGGTTACATTGCCCTCGGAGAGAGCAACCAACCTGCTGTTGGAAATGGCAACGCGGTGGGTGTAGGCGCCGAGATAGCGCAGCACGTGTTCTGGCCCGCCGAAAGGCGGTTTGGAGTAGACGACCCAGTCGTGACGGAATAGTAGTCGCAGCCAGGAGGCGAAGGCGCGGGGTTCCGCAAGCGATGAGAGATGTCCGTGGAACTGGAGCGCGCCTGTCTGAAAGGCGGCCTTGAGTCCAGCGACGAACTTACCGCGGAAGACACGGCCGAGCACTTTGACGGGAAGGAAGAAGGATCGGCGCGAGGAGATCCAGCGAGAGTGATTCGGAGCGAGGCCGCCAGCGGCCAGCACACAGTGAACATGAGGATGATGCTGTAGTCGCTGGTCCCAGGCATGGAGCACGCTGAAGAAGCCGATCTCCGCACCGAGGTGACGAGGATCGCGAGCGATCTCCAGCAGAGTGGCAGCGCTGGCGTGAAACAGCAGGTTATAGATCCGCCGTTTATTCTGCAAGGCGAGCGGAGCCAGTTCCCGCGGCAGCGTGAAGACGACGTGCACGTAGCGGGTGGGTAGCAACTCTCGCTCCCGCGCTTGCAGCCAGCGCAGGCGGGCGTTGCCCTGACACTTGGGGCAGTGCCGGTTTCGGCACGAGTTGTACGAGATGGCAGTATGTCCGCAGTCTGAGCACTGATCGCGATGTCCACCTAACGCGGCAGTGCGGCAGCGTGTGATGGCCAGCAACACTTTTTCGTGTTGGCCGTTGATCCACTTGCGACTGCGCTCAACGAACGACTGCCCGGCACAGCGAACGATATCGGCCACCTCCAGAGGAGGCCGGTTCATGCGCTCTGTGTCGGCCCTCCTTCTCCTCGGATCGGGAGTGCATCCAGCGGACTGCCGGTGGCGCTGAGATGCCGTCGGGAGAGGTGCAGATAGATCGTGGTTTCCTCTAGGTCGCGATGTCCCAGCAGCAACTGAATGGTGCGCAGGTCGGCACCGGCTTCGAGCAGATGCGTGGCAAAGCAGTGACGCAGAGTATGGGGATGGATGCGCTTGTGCTGGAGGCCGGCGTGTTGGGCGGCCTGCTGGCAGGCCTGCCAGAGAACCTTGGTCGTGATCGGGCGACTCTCGGTATGCCAGCGCCCACCAGGAAACAACCACGTTGAGGGCTTGTGCTTCAACCCGCGCCAGTAGACGCGCAGGGCATCGAGCAACTTGGGGCTGAGCATGACATCGCGGTCCTTACGTCCCTTGCCTCCCCGGACATGAATGACCATCCGTTGGCTGTCGATGTCGCTGATCTTCAGGTGCGCCACTTCGGCACGACGTGCGCCCGTGGCATAGAGCGTCATTAGCAGAATGCGATGAAAAAGAAACTCTGCCCCGTCGATCAGACGCGCGACTTCTTCCTGGCTCAGCACCTGCGGCAGGTGCAAAACCTTCTTCGGATACGGTGTCTCGGCAACGCTCCAGCCGCGCTTCAACACCTGCACATAGAAGAAACGCAAAGCGGCCAAGCGCTGGATTACGGTGTTGGGAGCCAACTTCCAGCGCGTGAACAGCGCGGCCTGATACTGGCGAATATGCTCGGGGCCAAGCTGATCGGGTGAACGATGGAAGTGCCGACTGAAATGTTCAACCGTGTGGATGTAAGTGTCGATGGTGGACTCGGCGTAGTTGCGCCGCCGTAACTCCTCAAGCATGATCTGACGTAGATGGGTCACAGAGAGTTCCTCCTCTGCGCCACAAACTAGCTCAGATCACCTCGACCGTCGGCTCAGCAACACGCGAATACGTCCGCCGCAAAGCGGCTTAGTTCAAGTCGGCTTCGGGGAAATCGCTATTGATGTCCCACAAGCCCGTTTCTGGCCAATCAATAGACGTTGATAGTTTCGGTGGCCACAAACGCGTTTCACAGGATCAATCGAAAGTAAGCGTCTGACCAACACACCTGTTCGCGAAGACCTGTCTGTGTTGAGGTAGGTGGATGACCGTAGAACATAGGTTGTCAGCACCCAAACGACGGACACGCGCTGAAGTCCGGGCTTGGGTGACGGAATTCATGAGGAGCGGTATGCGGCGGAGCGAGTTTTGCCAGAGTCGAGGTTTGAGCTTCAGCACGCTGGATCGCCATCTGAAAAAGCGGCGTTGGAAGAGAAGGCGTCAACCAGTTTCTACGGCTGGCCGCTTGGTGCCGGTGGAGTTGTCGGCCATGAAATCGCCAGCTCAGCACGAACCGAGTTGTGGGCTGGCTGTGTTGCTGCCGGGTGGGCTCCGGATCGAGGTACATCCTAATTTTGAAGCGCAGTCCGCTGCTTTGCCTTCCAGCGCACCTAGCAAGGCCTGCCAGTACGGGCTCACGCTTTGGAGGAAACTTACAAGATTCCTGGAATATCCGGAACTTGAGCTGAGCAATAACCTTTCGGAGAATTCGATGCGTCCAGTGGCTCTCGGTCGAAAGAACTGGATACATATCGGCAGTCCACAGGCGGGTCCTAAGATTGCGGAGATTCTCTCGGTGGTGGAAAGCTGCCGGAGACTGGAAGTCCCGGTGCGCGATTACTTTTCCACGATTCTCCCCGGGCTTGCCGATCTCCCGATCAGGTGCCTTCCAGATCTTACTCTTGGTGTGTGGGCCGCCCGGCGTTCATGAACCCAAGCGACGGAGGTGAGGAGTGAAGATGGTTTTCGACGATTGGTGGAGCCAAGCGACAGAGTGCTACGTTCAAAGCAATGCGTTCTGAGATAGAACAAGCGGTGCGACTCTTGCAACGGGGTGACGAGGCCGCTTTGGAGCAGGCCCTGGCGCTGCTCCAGAACACTGTGTTCTCTTTCAGCATGCGTGTTTGCGGCCAGCGTGAGGATGCAGAAGACACCATGCAAGAGGTACTGCTCAAGTCGGTTCCCCACCTACCCAAATTCGATAGTCCCAAAGCGCTCGTGGTGTGGCTCTATAAAGTGGCGAAGAACCGCTGCCTGATGAGTCGGCGCCGCAGCAGGTTTGCTCCCAAGCCAGACCTCTCCCTAGAAGAACTCATGCCCAATCGGAAGGAACTTGAGCAAGTGCCGACCGACGGCAACATCAATCCCGAAGCGTTCGCTATCCGGAGTCAGGAAGCGGGACGGTTGCGAGACGCCATTCAGCGGCTGCCGCCACAATACCGCATTGTTTTGGTGCTGCGCGATATGGAAGGGCTAGCCGACGAAGAAGTGGCCGAGATCACAGGGCTACGTTCTGGAACGGTGCGGGTTCGTCTACACCGGGCGAGGTTGTTTGTCCGGAAGGAATTGATGAAAGGGCTGAAACCCCGCTTGAGGAGAGCGGCCGTCGCTTCGCGGGCGTCTTCTCAAGAACAGGTAAGCGACGAACAACCCAGACCTGCCCGCTGCAAGGCCATGTTTGCGGAGCTCTCGAACTATCTCGACGAGCAGTTGGACGATTCGCTGTGTGAAGAACTGGAGCGCCACCTGAACGGCTGCGAACCATGCAAGGCATTCCTCGCTAGTCTCCAGGCAACGGTCGAGCAGTGTCGCAGATCACCTACGGAAAGCCCCGACCGCGAGAAAGCGGCCGACCTACGCATGAAGGTACTCGCTGATTACGAACGCTTGGTCGCGAAAAACGTAAATCCGTAGTCGATGGCTACGAGTCTGGATAGCTAGGAGCGGGACTGCTTCACAGCAGGTTTTTGATCTCTTTTTCAAAGACAGAGAGGTCGGTTGCGCCAATATGCTTGGCACTGATCCGGCCGTCCCGCCCGATCAGGAACGCGATCGGTAATCCGAGCACTCCTCCATAGAGTTCACCCGTCTTTGCATTGCCCATCACCACCGGGTAGTTCATTGTGAAGCGCTGGTAGAACTCGCGCACCGGTTCCGGACCATCATCCATTGAAACGCCGATGATCTGCAGGCCCTGATGCCCGTACTTGTTTTGCAGTTCGACGAAATGCGGGACCTCGTCGCGACAAGGGTCGCACCAGGTTGCCCAGAAGTCCAGAAGAACGACCTTACCCCGATAGGATGAAAGAGCGAGTTTTCGTCCGGCCAAGTCGGCAAGCGAGAATTCGGGGGCCAGGGCGCCGATACCCGTCCCCGTTACTCCAGCGGGCACGCGCTGATGACGGATCATGAAATAGACTCCCGCCATGAATACGAGCAGCGCCACACAGCGGAAGATCCATTTCTTCATGCCGACCCCAGCAGGGAAGCGTTCAGATCGCTAATCTCCCTTGGCAATCGGATAGCCCTTCTCTACCCAATCCATCCCAAAGTTGCCCGGAATATAAAGAACCTTGACATTGGTAAAGCCCATGGCATGCAGCGCATCGTCGGCGGGCATGACATTTGGGCAGTGGTTCCACGGACAACATCCGCAATAAAGGACGATGAACTTTTTTCTTGGCAAGGACTCCACGCGTTTCCGCAAGGCCTGCAGGCCGCCTTCACTGGAGGCTGGGCCAATGTATTCCGAGCCGGGAATGTGCGCCTGAGTGTAGAGGACGCGGGAACCCACTTGAATCATCAGCGGTTTCTCACCCTTGGCCGACTGAAGTATCTTGACCAGGTCTTCCGGGCTGATTAGCCGTGAGGACGGGATGAGGCTTGCCTGATAAGCGGGAAACATCACCCCGTTCGCACCGCCTAAAAGACTTTTCGAATTCGCCCGAACGGCCCAAATGGAAACTGTCGTACTTAGTGCAGCTCCAACCAGAACAGCAGTGATCGCACGTTTCATTGATGAAGGTTTCATTTCCCCTCCTTGGCATTATCAGCGGTTGATTGGTGGACCCGCAAGGTATTACCAGGCCATTTCAGGGCGCCCTAGAGTGCGATCAATCCGAAGCGGATGAGAGCAAGGGAGGAGATCGCCACGATTGCCCAAAGCAAGATTCCCTGCAGCAGGGGACGCACCCCCACTTGTTTCAGGGTTGCCTTCGAAATCCCAGTGCCGATCAGGTAGAGAGTAACCGTCAACCCGGTTTTTCCCAGGGTGCTGAGTTTGGGATACAGCGGGCCGAACCACGGCAAATACGTGCCAGCAACAGCAGCCAGGCAAAAGAGCAAGATAAACCAAGGCCACTTGATCCGGGTCTTGCTTTTCTTCAAGACTGCCACTGCGAATGCTACCGGAACGATCCACAGCGCTCTAGCCAGCTTGATAGTGGTCCCGATCATTAATGCCTGCGGACCGTATTTTGCCGTTGCGCCCACCACCGAACTGGTGTCGTGGATGGCAAGCGCGGACCACAATCCGAATTGAGCTTGTGTGAGGTGAAGGCCGTAGCCAACGACCGGAAAAAGAAACAGGGCGACGGAATTCAACATGAAGACGGTCCCGAGTGATACGGCCATCTCCTCTTCGCCTGCGTTCACGACTGGTCCCACAGCGGCAATGGCACTCCCGCCGCAGATGGCGGTACCCGCGCTGATCAGGAGCGACGGAATCTTTTGAACATTGAACAAGCGCCCAATTCCCAGACCGAGGAGCTAGCCATACTTATGCTGATCGCGGTGTACTCGAACCCGCTCCTGCCGGCCCGCACAACCTCGTGCAGGTTCATCCCAAAGCCCAGGCCAACGATGGATGCCTGCAGGAGAAACGCGGAGAGTTTCTTGGCATCGAGGTGATAGGGGTGGGAGAACGACAAGCCGTAGATCAGCCCAGCCAGCAACGCCAAGGGGGTCGAGATGAGGCCACTGGCAGCCACCACCAGGCCAACGAAGAAGATATTCTTGCTGTTCGTCAAACTTCAGTGTCACTGGACCAGCAGCTGCGTGTCCAAGCAGTAATTCTTATTGCTCATGCGCACCGCTTATCGCCTGCACGGAGACGATACCCAACTGGTTTGCGAGCTACTGGGAGGTGTCGCTAGCTGGAGGGGATTAGACGTCTGACGATCGAGCGGCGGAGCGGGTCTTCGGGGTGGTTAGGCTCATCACTTTATGGCGGGAGCGCAGAAAATGGAGGAATGCGAGCGTAATTCCCTGGGGCTCCTGGCCATGCGGATACGCCACGCTGAGTGGCCGCATGATCCGAACTCCGTGGATCGGTACGACTCGAAGCGAGCCTGCCTGCAGCTCTTTGCTGATGCACCAGAGCGAGGCAAATCCGATTCCGAGTCCAGCTTCAACTGCAGTAATGATGCCTTCGGTTGAATCAAACTCCATCGCCGGACTCAGATGCTTGATCTTCACGCCATGCTTCTGCAAGGCCATTTCGACAACGCGACGTGTCCCGGAGCCGCGTTCCCGACCGTCGGCTCCCCAACACGCGAATGCGTCCGCCGCATAAGCGGCTTAGTTCAAGTCGGCTTCGGGGAAGTGAGGATCTCCAGTTGGCTGGGATGTCGGAGCGCATTGCCAGTTCTGACATCATCGGCGACTCGAGATTTGTCCGCCTGGGTCCGAGCTAATTCCCTGAACTCTCCCTGCAGCACACATCAAGCAGACAGTTCAGTCCCAACCAACGTGCAAATACAATGGCAGGGCTGACCGACAGTCAGTCCGCGTATTCGCATTGTCGACCTTTGACTTCAGAACGCTAAGGTCTCGTGCAAAAGGATCTAGATGGGAGATACAGGGCATCGTGGCGTACCGGCCACGGAATCACTGTGCGGGGTTGCTAGCGACGGTCGGCACCGGCGCGACATTCTTCAACTGGTCCAGCGCAGTCAGCACGCCTTGCCAGCGAACCTGGTCCTTCTTCGTTTCGATCGGTACCGAGAGGTCGGAATAGAACTGCAGGATGTTATCGCGCAGCGCTGGCGATGTTTGATAGAACTTCCGCTCTGACAATTGAGCCAGCAATTTCGCGTAGGTGTCGTCGGTCAGCGAGTATTCCGTTGCTTTGGTTGCCTGGCCGCTATCAAGATCGCAGTTGGGCAGCACCAGCGTGTCATTGGGCACTTCTTCGAGAAAGGCCCGGTATTGATCGACGGTCGTGTTGATGCTTTTGATATACAGATCTTCGGTTTGTGGAGTTGGGTTGTTGAATGCCAGCCCTTTGAAGGGACCAATTTTCGGCATGTATCGCAGGAGTGTTGAAAGGATGCGCGTGCCCACGCCTGGCTTCACGTAGTCCTTTCCCCACTGCTTTTCGTAATCCGACCGTGAAAGGCGATACAGGAACTTCTTTTTCGCGAAATCTGGGGTCTCGCGCATCAGGTCTTTCTTATGGGTTTGCAGCGCGACTCGGGTCATTTGCGGAATCAACCGGCTGACAGCGAAACGATAGGAGCCCACCGCCAGATCCTCGTGGGTAAGTACATCTTTCAACTCGACTCCGTACACCACGGGAAAGGCCCGTTCCAACAGGGGTTTGGACACCTGGAATCCGATGAAATCATGGTACTGCTGTGAGGCGTAACGATTCTTTGCGACCTGCAGCGTGTCGAACCCGAACTCCGTTTTCAAATGCGCCGTCTTGTCCTGGGCATACCGGACGGACTTGCCGAACTTCGCCCGAAGTTTGGGATACTCGATCGCGACGGACTGATTGACCGCCGGATGACCGGCGATGTCCGACGCATAGTGCGACAGTGCACCCAGGGCGAAGGCGTACTCGTTAGCATCTTGGCTTTCGAGCAACAGCTCGCGAACAAAGTCTCCGCTGCGAACGTAATGCACCAGGTTACTGAATTCTCTACTGCCGAACGGGTAATAACCAAGATCCTGGATGACGGCGCCGCCATAGGCGTAGGCATGAGCCTCCCTGATCTGATCTTCCGAAAGATCCGGAAATCGCTTGAGGAGGAGGGGCTGGATCTCATCGGCCCAGAGCAAGTCTACGATTTCCTCGTGGGTTAAAACTGAGTATGCGGACGAGCCGCCGCCGCACATCAGCACTACCAGAAGAAGCGCCGTCGCACGGATAGAAAGCAGGCGACACCTCTTGGCTATGGCGCCTGGCGATGTCGGTGGGTGGTACATGGTTCAAATCCTACCGAGCACGATAAGAACGACCACAATCAAGAGGATTGTTCCTACTCCCCCGCTCGGGGCATAACCCCAGTCTCTGCTGTGTGACCATCTTGGTAATGCACCAAAGAGTGCTAAAACCAAAAACACAATTAATATAGTTCCAAGCATATTTCGCTCCTTTATTCCTTGGCTGAAGACGACGTTCAATGTCACTCCCGTATTGAGGGAGAGCCAGCTTCGGTTATAGGCGTTCCGCTGGTTTCTTAATGGTCAAAACTGCTCAATGTGAGGAATATGATCGAAGGGCGCATGCTCTGGTTGAGATGCGGGTGATGATCACAGCAGGTGGGTCGCATCTTTTGCGGCGTTGCACATCATCTCGATCGCTGCGTCCGGCAAAAAGGAAATGGCGCGAGCCCAAGGAGGGGACCCGCACCAAGTAAGATGTAATCAAAGTTTCTCATACATCGAGCAGCCGGCCACAATAAGTCAAGCCGTGACCGACGAGGATGTTCTTCACCTTCGGGGCATGTTCTGGTGCTGCCGGGTGCCCCGCCCTTGTCTCCCTGTATCTGACAGTCCTACTTCCGAGGCTGATTCCGGCTCGCGGGCTGTATTCTTCCCTGCAACTTCTGCTGCTGCTGTGCGTGCTTTTGCTCCATTTGCTGCGTCTGTTGCTGGTGCTTCTGCTCGATCTGCTGCGTCCTCGCTTCATTGGCATTTTGTTTGGCCAGTTGCTGGTGCTCCTGCTCTTGCTTCTGCTGGAGCTTCTCGTGCTCCTTGTTCTGATTCGCAATCAGCTTCTGCTGCTGTTGCTGGTATTTCTGGTCCAGTTTCGGGTCCCCGGTGTTTGGAGGAGTGGGGAGTGGATGCGGCGGAAGGTCCTTCGCATGAACTGCATTATTGAACTTTGCATAATATAGTTACAACGGAAACAGTTCGGCCTGCCGCCAGAAGGCAATGACCAACGTGGGTCGCTTCCGCATCCGGCGCAAAGCCTTGCGGGCGTAGTGGCTTAACTGGCCAAAGTTCTGCGGGCAGAAGTTCGGTAGCTCGTGTTGCTTCCAATGCGACCAGAGATACTCGACCGGATTCAGATCGGGCGCATATCCGGGAAGAAACTCCACCCACAACCGCCCGCGCTGTTGGCGGATGAACTCCCAGGTCATGCGGCTGCGATGGCCAGTCAATCCGTCCCAGACAATGAGCAGCTTGCCGGGGATGTGGCGCAGCAAGTGCCCGAGGAACTCGATGATTTGCGGGCTGCGAATGGTCCCAGGAAACAGCCGGAAATAGAAGTTCCACCACGTCACCCCCGCCATGGCCGACAGCGTCTTCCAGTTGAAGTGATATTGCAGCACCGGCGTTTGTCCGCGCGGCGCCCAGGTGCGGCAACGGTGCGGGCGTTCGCTCAATCCGCTTTCGTCGATGAAGACGATGGTGCGGCCTTCTTTTTGGGCTTTTTTTTAATCTCCGGCCAGCGCTGCTGCTTCCACCGCCGGATCTTATCTTCATCGCGCTCCAGCGCCCGTCCGACTGGACGCTGGCAACTCCATCCCAGCTGCCGCAGGATGCGCCACGCTTGCGAAGGGTGATACTTCACTCCGCATTCCTGCTCGATCAGGTGGGCGACTCGCCACGAAGTCCACAAACTGGTTTCGTACCCCAGCGCCTGCGGTCCGCGTTTCAAGCCACCCTCAATGCGCCGCAGATCTTCGGGGCGTAAGCGGGCGCGCCGTCCGGCGTGCCCAGCCTTTTTCAAAGCCCGTATCCCGCCCTCCTTCAGTTGCGCGGCCCAGCGACTCACCGATTGCCGGTGTACTCCCACCTGACGAGCGACTTCGGAAGGATGCACTCCCTGACGCAACAACCGCGCCCCTAGCAATCGCCGCTCCTCCAACTTCTGAAAATCTCGCCGTACTCCCGCCGGGTTTCCCATAACCGGAGAGTAGCACAAGATCATCAGAATGTCACTATATTATTCAATCATCAATAGGAGGACGAGGAACATTGTTCTCCGGACGGGCTGCCTGCTCCTTGCCCTGCTGCTCAGTCTCGCCACGATTGGCTGGCGCTCCTGCTTCTTTGGCCGGTACGGCCTCGCGGTCGTTCAGTGCTCCTGGTCTGGGAGTGGCTGCGACCGGCGGCTTACCATGGTTGACGGAAGCCCGTTGCTCTAGGTTAGCGCGAGCAGCCTCCTCGTGTTGAGTTTGAGCAGCGACAGGCAAGATGTGTCTCTCCTGCGCAGCGGTTTCTTCCTCAGGCCTGGCGCGCTCGTTGATTCCACCCTCACCGCCGTTGTAGCTGACCCGATTCACGTTGGTGTTGTTGATCACCGTGGTGTTATAGGTGTTGTGAATGTTGGTGATGTTCACGTTGTTTACGGACCGGTTGTAGAAGAAGTGTCCGTTGTCCCATCGCCCGCCTTCATAGCCGTGTCCGAAGTACCCGAAGCCGTAATTGATTCCGCCGTAAAAACCTATGTGCGGCCCCCACCAGCCTGTATGGAAGAAAAATCCGCTGCCGCCCCAACCCCAATAACCTGGGGTCCAGAGGAAACCGACTTCCGGAGCCATCACCCATGTACCCGGCACCCAGTAGTAACCGTCGTCGGCGTAGGCCCAGTACCCAGGTGTCCAGATATAGCCCTCGGCCGGGCACGGGGGCTGCTCGTAGACGGGCAGCGCAGGCGGGCCGATTCTGACGGATATGCCGATTTGGGCGAACGATGCCCCCGACATGGCCAGTATTACGAGCACGAACAACAACGAACGAATGGTGGGGATGATACGCATTGTGTTTCCTTTTGCCCTCATCCTTCGCTTGCCCGGTGATGCTCTGCTGCTGCGGGTTGCGTGGATGGAAAGGGCGTCCTAGGTGAGGATTCCACAGTTGCCCTGCCAAGTCTGAGCACTACGGCTCACTTTTCGTCAACGCCGCAATTAAGCGTGCTGGAGCAGATTTTCTTGAGATGACCTTGGCGGCCTGAAAAGAAAGCGGCGCGAGCCATAGCGTGGACTCGCGCCGATAAAGGCCAAGCCGGTTGCAAGGGTCGGCAGCCCGCTTTCATCGCTTGTTAGAACACGTTGACTACGATGCGAATGCCAGGATGCACCGGGTTGTACAAGTAATACCCTCCGTCGATGTAGTCGACGTAGACGTTGTTCGAGTAGGCCCAGCCTACCGGCCACGGCTCGCCGAATCCAAACCAATAGCCGCCATACTGGAAGCGCGGACGCCCCTCGAAAATCACAGGCTGGTTGATGACGAAAACATGTTCACGGCCGAAGTTGGCCCGAAAATGCTCTTCCGGAATGCGGCCATTGTAATGCACCTGTTCCGTCCTGGCTTCCTTGGTCTGTTGCTGGGTTGTGCGCTCTTCCTGCTTGGCGTTCTTGTCTTGTTGCTGCGCGGTCTTTTCTTCCTGCTTGGCATTCTTATCCTGCTGCTGTGCGGTTTTCTGCTCTTGCTTTACCTGCTTCTCTTCCTGCTGTGCAGGCTTGGCTTTCTGTTCTTCCTGGTCGTGCTGCTCCTGTGCATACACCGGAGCGGCGATTCCGAGGATCAAAGACAGAGTTGCTGTGCTGATCATTCCAAATAGTTTCATAGGTGTTGCCTCCATGGTCGATTGATTACGTGCGCTTGCTTTACTGCAAGCTTCCTGTGGTTGTGATCTGATTGCCGATTGCATCGCCCGACACGACCAGTTCCACTCTGCGGTTCTCTTGCCGTCCGGCGGAGTTATCGTTTGAGGCGACTGGCAGGGTGTTGCCGAATCCTTTGGCTGAAAGGGAGTTTGTCGACACGCCTTGTTCGACCAAATAATCACGCACCGATCCGGCACGATGCTCAGACAGTGTTTGATTCATTTCGTCGCTGCCGACGTTATCGGTGTAGCCGCCGACTTCAATGTTGAGTCCTGGGTAGGCGAGCAGAATGCCGGCGACTTTCGCCAACTTCTCCCGAGCGCCCGGCTTCAAGGAGTATTTGCCGGTGTCAAACAACACATCGGACATGCTGACGATCAGCCCGCGAGCGCTATCGTGAGTCTGCAAAATGGAATTCAATTGATCCGACAATCGCGCCCGCATGGCCGCTTTATCGTTCTCGGCTTGCAGCGCGTTCTGTTGCGCTTGCTGGGCCGCTAAACGAGACTGGTCGGCATCGGACTGAGCCGCGGCGACCGCCGATGCTGAGGCCGCTTGATTTGCGGCCATGTCGGATTGCGCCTTTGCGGCGTCCGCCTGGGCCTGTTCCTTCTGCCGGGTTGCGTCGTCGGTCTGGGCTTGCGCCTGGGCCTGCGCGTCGGTCGAAGCCTGGCGTTCGTTGGCTTGGCGCTCCACGTCCATGTTCTTGACCGCGATCGCCCGCGCGTCTTCGGCAGTTTGTACTTCCTCACGGGAAACTGCGATCAGCGGCTTTCTATCGATGTTCTTTCTTGTTGCATATTCATCGGCGTTGTTCATTAACTGAACAGCATGCTGATAGCTGTCGCTGGCGTACTGCTCAGCTCCTTCGGATTGGGCGATTCGCAGCGCGTTTCGTGCCTCGAAGAACTCCAATGGCAACTTGGCATTCAGGACCACCGGATCGAACTTGTAGCCGGTGGGAATGTAGCCGCCCCGCTCCATGAGCTCATACTTCGCATTCACCGCCTCGGTAGTTCCCTTGGTGTCGGCGCGAACTACGTTCTCGAGGATGACTACGTTGCTGGGCTGCCGAACCGCATAGTACGGTTCCGCGGTGACAATCAAGGCGAACGCCTGCAGATCGGTGGTCACGGCCACTTTGCTGCGATGGTTGCCGCCGACTAACACTTCTCCCAGGTTGACTGCCCGGCCCTCGGGTGAAATCGCCCACAAGATGTAAGTGAGATATTCGTTACCGAAAGCCGTGGGTTTCTGCAAGTTCCCAAATTCCACTTCGATCTCAATGGATCCACGCTTACTATTAATCTTGGCTTCTCCATTGGCGGAAGGCATAAGATTCGTGCCCGCGAAATCCAGCTTGGTGCTCCCGCTTCGATGCTGATAGTTGACCGCCTGGACCGTGCGGCTGACTACATCGACGTGGAATGTCGGCGTTGCACTCATGGGTTCGGCGGCCATGGTGGTTTGAGAATTGGTCTGAGCCAGTGCAGCCAGGCTCAATACCACGGGGAGTGTTAACAACAGCTTTACCTTCAAAGGATCTCCTTCTGGCAGATGTCTGCCGTCTTGCTTCATCTAGATTCGAGTTTCGTGCCCCGATGTTCTTCTATGAGGCCTTGCCACACCTCATCCTTTCCCGATATGGATACCGGAAAGAGCGTGGAACAGCCCAAAAACATTCAGCAGCCATAAAACGACAGCGATGACCACGACGCCGTTCAAGATTGACTTAATGGATGCCTGCATTGGAATGAACCGGTTCACCAGCCACAGGAGAACACCCACCACGATGAGAACTTCCAGTAATTGAATTAAAGGCATAATCTTTGACCTTTCTTTGGGGGCTGACACCCTCCATCCGTTGGGAGGTGTTGCCATAACTTCGAGAGCTTCTAAGATCGAATCGTGTTGCCATGAAACTCCCCGGCTGACACGAACGAAGCAAGCCAATGAACTGGATGTGGTCGCTTCGATGTGAATGTTTAGAACCTCACCCGTCGCAACCTAAGAATGGGAGCTGCGAATCAGCGGTCGTCGCTCTCTCGACACACTCAGGAGAATAAAGAATGACAGGTCTAGACTTTCGTGTCTGAGCAAGATAGCTCACATGTGAGGAATCGGGGGTGCGAGATGGATGTTCGACAAATCCGGGAGACCAGCTCATATGAGGCGGGATCAGGATGCTTGCTGGATGGCGCCTGTGAGCCGGCTGGTCCCATCCGGCAACTCGAATTCCCCTCCACAATCAAAGCAGACTTGGTGCGTGCGATGTTTGATCGTGAACACGCGACTCATGTGACGGTGACGGCACCCAAAGGTAAATTGGAAAATCCAGAGCAGCGGGTTCACTGGTCACGCTCTCGCCTTCGCTCGCAACTTCCATTGGCGTTCAGCCAGGTTAGTAGTGAGCGAACGCTAGCCCGAGCTAGAGCAATCGCGCAGTCAGCAGCTCCGTAGTAGATGTTGATCGTGTCGCCATCAGGATTCATCGTATATCCGCACGGGAACACAACATCGTTGACGTCGCCATTCCGCTCGTAGTCGGCCTCTGGCCCGAAGATCCACGAGTCGCCCCGCAGCAAGCACTTTTCTGGATTCTCAAGGTCGAACAGAGCCAGGCCCAGTCGATAAAGGCAGCCAGACGGCGTGTGTCGCACTCCGTGGTAGAGCACCAGCCAACCTCTGGAGGTCTCG
Source organism: uncultured Acidobacteriota bacterium (assembly GCA_963715675.1). GTDB lineage: Bacteria > Acidobacteriota > Terriglobia > Terriglobales > Acidobacteriaceae > DASVWZ01. Next base: position 2,026,803 of record OY970265.1, on the reverse strand, counting down.
ATGGGCGGCGGCGACAAGCCGATCTTGTTTGCGTCCCACCAGGCGCCGCGCCGTGCTTCCAATATGAGCCTATGCCTGCCCCAATGGCGCAGGTCAGGAGAATAGGAAATCCACATATGGGACCCGAGCGGCGTCATGGGTCGATGGATCAGCGCCCAGTAGCCGTCAATTCTCCGCGGCAGAAGTGCGGAGTCTTTGTCATCCGGGGGCATGATGACGCCGTACCGCTCGAAACTTCGGAAGTCTTTGGTCAGTGCCAGAGACACTCCGGGACCGCCGCGCGAGTACGAGGTGTAAGTGACGACGTACTGCTGCAACTCGGGCACAAAAGTAATGCGAGAATCCTCAATGCCCCAGATTTCCTCCGGATACTCGGTGGGTCTGGGCATTAAGGTTGGTTCGCTATCAATTTGCCATCCATCTACTCCATTTAGAGAGCGTGCGGCGCAAAGGTGCGACAGGCCGCGTCGATCTTCCACGCGGCAAAGCAGCAGGGTTGAGCCGTCCGCGAGCAGCGTTGCACCCGCATTGAACACACTATTAATGGAGTATGGCCAATCCTTGCTGGTGAGGATTGGGTTGCCAGGATGCCGAAGGAGCAGCGGCTCGTAGCGAGAAGTCAGAATGCTCACAGGAGCTTGGGCGGGGATGGTCACGATGGGATTTCCCTTTGTTCAGATTTTTGCAGCGAGTGCATTTCCAGGAGGGCCATCCAGAACGACAGCGTCGATTCCGCTCCCTGGTTTTCATTGGCGCGGTCGGGATGCAGGCCGTCCCGGCAGCCGCCCGAAACCGAATCATAAAGAGGAAGTTGCAGATCGTTGTCGCCCAGGAACCAGTTGAAAGCCGACCAGGCTTCGCGTTGCCAGCGGTTGTCACTGGTTATCCGATATGCTTGCACACACGCAGAAACCGCGCCGGCGGCTTCAATCGGCTGCTGATCAAAGCGGGCCTTTTCTCCGTTCTTGCGATAGAAACCTTGCGACCCGATCGGTACGAAGTGGCCGTTCGTTTCGCAATGCTGCATTTTCAACAGCCAGTCCAGGGATTCGAGACCGGCGGAAATCATACGGTCATCCGGGCAAATTGAGCCCACCACTAGCAGGGCTTGGGGCAATCTCGCGTTTCCGTAGGCTAAAACATCTTCAAACCAGCTCCAATCCGGGCTTCGGACCGATTCATACATTTCGAGCAATCGCCGACTGAGTGTGGATCTTGCTTTTTGCGCGTCGCGGTCTCCAGGGTAGGAGTCGAGATACTCTTGAATTCCGAGCAGGGTGTACGCCCAGGCGCGTGGACTGCGGAAATCGACAACCGCCGGAAGCGAGGACTCGAACAAGCGTCCCGCAGCGCACCTCAGGCCCTGGTCCTCCGACCGGCCTAGAACCGTTCCCAGAGCCCATACTGCGCGCCCATGACAATCTTCCGAGCCTTCAGCTTCGTTCCATCGGCGATCATAGCCGAGAAAATTTCTGAATCTACCGTTCGCAGGATTGAAGGCATGCTCCAGGAAGGCCAAGTATCGGGGGGCGAAATCTTCGACGGCAGAACCGGGAATCGCCGAGTTGTGTTTCAGAACTTGTTCCTTACCCAGTTGCTTCAGCAGCACTGCGAAAACGAGTGCGCGAGCATTGTCGTCCGTGGTGTATCCCTCCCTGCGGTTGGGGATTGTGAAGATCGAGTGCTGCAGCATTCCAGTGTCGTCGGTCATTCTGTGCAAGTGATTCAGTTTCAATTCCGGCAGCCGATTCAACGATTTCGTGATAACGCGGGCCGAGAACTGAAGTTTTGGACTTTCCATACGGTCGCTGCGCACCCGCGCGAAGCTTCCCATATAACCCTGCGCTACTCTTTTCCAGATCATCTCCCGAGCAAACAGATAAGCTCGTTTCCGCATGGCATGGCGTATCGCGGGCGTATCCAGAAGTTCGATCGTCTTTTGGGCAATGGCGCCGGGATTTTGAAAGGGGACCAGCGCGCCGCGGCGGTCGTCCAACAACTCGATGGCGTGCCAGTAAGGAGTTGAGATGATTGCTTTGCCCGCACCGAGAGCATACGCGAGCGTCCCCGAGACCACCTGCGCCTCATGGCGGTACGGGGTGATGTAAATGTCTGCCGCGCCAATGAATTCAACCATCTCTTCGGGACTCACGAAGCGGTTGTGGAAGATCACCTGTGACTCCACTCCCACCTCCTTGGCTAACGCTTGTAAGTACGATCGATAGTGATCGCCCTCGCGGCGAAGAATGTGAGGGTGGGTCGCGCCGGCGACTATGTAAACAACATTCTTATGTTTTGACAGAATGTTCGGCAGCGCCTGGATGACGTTTTCAATTCCCTTATTCGGGGAAAGCAGACCGAAGGTGAGGAGCACCGCTTTGCCTTCCACGCCGAACCGGTCTTTGTAGAAATTGGGATCCAGGAACGGCAGGTCTGGAACGCCATGAGGTACCATGTCGATTTTGCTGCCCGGGACTTTGAAGATTTCCTGCAAGAACTGAGAGGACAATTCGCTCATCACGATGAGGCGGTCCGAAAGCTCCGCAGTCTCTTGCATGACCAGCATCTGGTCAGAACTTGGCTCGCGGAGAACCGTGTGCAGGGTAGTGACCACGGGCATCTTCAAGTCACGCAGCAGATGCAAAATGTGGCTCCCGGCTGGACCGCCGAAGATTCCATACTCATGCTGCAGGCAGACCATATCGACATTGTTAAAGTTGAGGAATTGAGCGGTTCGCTCATACGAAGATAAGTCGTCCTGGTCAAGCGCGAGCCTTACTCGCTCCGGGTACGCATACCCCGATTCCGTGTCATTGACCGGCACGGCGAATAGCCGTGCCGCGCCGCACTCAGTAGAAATTGCGTCACACAAATCAGTGGTGAAAGTCGCAATCCCACATTGCCGCGGGAGGTAATTGCCGACGACGGCGATACGGCTCGGCAGGCCTGCTCGCGATTGCGGCCGAATCGAGGCCGTGGCGGCTCGATGGTATGCCACAGGGCGGCGACTGACCAGTTCGAGTGTTTGGTTCGAAGGTGCTGTTCCAATGACTGACATCAGTATTCCGGTTGCTCGCAGCGATGCGCCGCTTCGCAGGCAGTACCGGAATCTCTAGTATCGGTTTATCGGGAGAGAAGGACTGGTCAAAAGTGAACATCTTTCCGCTGGGTAAACATGCATGATGTGGCCATGAAGGTCACCGAAAAACAAGCGTTGGCAGTGCGGTGTCCCACCTGCGGGGCGAAACGCGGAGAAAAATGTGAGCTTGGTACAGGACAGCCGCGTACCGAACCCCACCGGGATCGTCGTCTGGTGGCTGCGGAGAAGTAGGTCTTGCTTCCTCTGAACCGGCCACCGCGCGGCGGAAACGCGCTCAACCTCTGGCCCATTCTGCGTCGCGCCGGGACACTCGCCGGGTTTCTTCGCTATCCAGGCAGCAGCTTTTCCTGGATATGGCGCGAGTGGGCTGAAACCACCGCATAGGGAATACCGAAGAAGCTCTTGGCAACGATTCTAGTCACTTCGAGGCTGTTGAAGTTCTGAGGCCTCACCTTCGCCAGGATTCGTTGCAATGCGTTCTGGATCTTGTGCGCGTGAAGAGCGCCGAAGAACATTACCTTGACTTCAGCCGCCATGAAGAAGAAGTTCCATTTCGCGGCACGGATCTTGCGATCGACGCCGAAGCTGTCGTGAGATTCGACCACTCCCCAGTTCTTTAAATAAGGCCGACTCTCCAGCCCAAAGAGTTTCGTCATCAGGGGCGAGTTTTCAATCAGAATGGCAGCGACTTGAACAGATTGTGGCATCGACCTCTCCAGAGAAGTGTGGCCGCGCGATCAGCCTCGCATAAGTGCAGCCGCTACGATCAGCAACAGTGAAACGAATATGAGCCCGCCGCTTCCCAGCAGCACCAGTTGGCTGAACAGGTCAGACTTCATTACATCTTCCGGGTGCATTTTATTCTCCCTCCTCGCGGAGGAGTACCATCGTGGCCAGTTCTCACGAGGTGCCTTCCACCGCAAGGCGGCTCGGTTGCGGATTCCGGCGGATGAAGATCCGGCAATGGCCCGGGACCCGCCTGGTCTGGACAAGCTACTGCCTCTAGAGGCAGGCCGCCTGGTTTGACAGATCCACTGGTCTCTGGAGGCATCTATAGAGTCGAAGAATTCCTTTCGAAATACTGTGCAGAACTGCTCACTTCCGGAAACCCCCTGGCGCTATAATCAGCGTGTATGAAGGTGGCTGCGGTAACCAAGAAGAACGGCGAGTTCGACCCCAACACTTTCCTCGCGACCATCGGCGAGGGCAGGAAGATCTTGTCTGTTCCTAAAAAGCAAACCATATTTGCACAAGGCGATGCGGCGGACGCTGTCTTTTATGTGCAAAAGGGCAGGGTGAGACTTACCGTAGTCTCCAAGATCGGCAAGGAAGCCACCATTGCCATCGTGGGCGAAGGGAATTTCTTTGGCGAAGGAGCGCTGGCCGGTCAGGTTCTGCGCATGGGATCTGCGGCGGCAATGAGCGATTGCGAACTTCTGCGGGTGGAAAAGAAAGCGATGATGGGTGCGCTGCACCGCGAACATGCGTTTTCCGATATGTTCGTGGCGTATTTGCTGGGGCGGAATATTCGGTACGAAGAGGACCTGGTCGATCAGTTGTTCAACTCGAGCGAAAAGAGGCTGGCCCGCGTCCTTCTATTGCTCGCTCATTTCGGCAAGGAGGGCATTCCGGAAACTGTGGTCCCCAAGATCAGTCAGGAAACCCTGGCCGACATGGTCGGAACAACTCGTTCGCGAGTCAGCTTTTTCATGAACCGGTTCAGGAAACTCGGCTTTATTCACTACGCGGGCGGCGAAGATGGCGGATTGCAGGTCCACAGCTCGCTGCTCAACATTGTTCTCCACGACTAGCCTTTGCATGCTTCCAGAACAGTCGACACGGAATCTCTCTTGGCAATCGGCAGGTGCTTTAAGGTTTGCCGGGAAGGCGAGTCCCCTTACTTCTGTCAGATCGGGCGCGTCGGGTCCTGCTGGCGTCAGGCAGGAAAAAGGCCGAACTCGTGTGAGTCCGGCCTCAAACGCGCGTATCGGGTTCCGTTTGCAACACGGTCGTGAGGGTCCGAATGTTTCCGACACTAACCCGGGTCCAACGTCGCGATTTCCGACACTAACCGGGGTCCAACGTCGGGATTCCCAACACTAACCCATGACCACGTTCCGGGCTCCGTACTCATACACAATAGGTGTTACCGGCTTCCATAACTGTTCAATTTTATACTTTTCTGAAAATAACCTTGGGTGACGCCGAGGTTCTCTCCCACCTGAAGTGTGCGTTGCATTGTGCGCTCTTTGCGATCGGCTGCCCGAGTGAACCCGTTCGCGCGGCCAGGCTCGAACTCGTTGAAACGGGGAATGAGCAATAGTGAGCAGACCCGCAAACAATGCGCCTGATAATGTCCGTCAAGTCGAGGAAACTCAGCTCGCAGATTCACGAAACAGAAGGGAACATATATGAAGGTGCTTACGATTTCTTTGATCGTCTTGTCGTTGTTGGGAATTGCCGCTGTCGCTCAAACCGATCCGGGCGCGGTGAAAATCAATCTTGGAACGGCTGACAAGTTTGCTCTGCTGGGCGGTTCTGGCATCACCAACGTCAGCTCCCGCACTTTGATAACTGGAGACGTAGGCAGCTCTCCGACTCCCAAAGTAAAAGGAATCAAGCCCGGACAAGTGAAAGGCCACTTGTATCTCAAGTCCAGCCCGGTGACGGCGCAGGCCCAGAAGGATCTGACAACGGCATACAATCAAGCGAAGGGAGCCCAGTGCGGCACCATCCTCACCGGCGAAGACCTGGGCGGAATGAAGCTCATTCCGGGAGTCTATTGCTTTGCGGCAGGCGCGCAATTGACCGGAACTCTAACGCTTGACGCACAAGGGAATTCGAACGCGCAGTGGATCTTCCAGATGGGCACAACTCTGACGACTGCCAAGAATTCCAAGGTGACTCTGAACCTTAGCGGCAAGGGCGGAAGAGGGTGCAATGTGTACTGGCAGGTCGGTTCCTCAGCTACGGTCGGGAAAGGCAGCGCTTTCGTGGGAAAGATTCTGGCGCATACCAGCGTCACGCTAAATGGCGGGACCCTTCGGGGTAAGTCGCTGGCCAGCAATGGTGCGATCACGATGTCTACCCAGGAAACGGTTGTTGGTCCGGCCTGTGGCGCTTAGTAAATAAGGGAAGCATTGGAGCGGGCTGTGGCCCGCTCTGACTCCTTTCATCAGGCCGACCGGACCATCGCCTCGCAAGATCATTACCAAAAAGGACAACCTGAGCAATATTGAACAGCCTCCTGAAACCTGTGTGTTGAAAATTGGGATCGGAGGTGAATCATGTCCATGTCGGCTATTCCGGAACGCCAAAGCGGAGTGCTGCTTTGCATTGACGATAACGAGGAAGTGCTGGAATGCGAGAAGTCGTTCCTCGAAAGTTTCGGGTATTCGGTTCTGACCGCTCCCAGCGGCGGCAAGGGATTGGAACTCGCCGCCATCTACTCGTTCGACGTTGTCATTGTTGACTACTTCATGCCCGAAATGAACGGGGAAGAGGTTGCCATCCGAATGAGGCGACTCAGGCCGCAAGCGCCCATCATCATGCTCTCCGGAGCACTGGATGTTCCGGAGGAGGCCTTGAATCTGGTGGACGCCTTCATCCCCAAGGATCGTCTGGCCAGCCAGTTGTTGCCGGCGATTGCGCAATTACATCATGCGGATGTGTCCCTCATGCACGCTGACCTTCCGATGAACATGGCATAGGACAATGGCATAGGACAATGGAGGGACCTTTATGAAAATGCTGCTGTTTGCAGGCCTGCTCCTGGTGGTGCTCGGCATCGCATCTCTGGTCGTGCCGATTCCTCGCAGCGAGACGCAAGGCATCAAAATTGGGGATACGAACATCGGCGTACAAACCAGTCACAGTGAACGTGTATCGCCAATCATTAGTGCGGTGCTCATCGCTGGCGGAATTGCGCTGACCATTGCCGGCGCGCGTGGCCGGCAGTCAAAAAACTGAAGCGACCGTCGCCGATCGCTGCTCGGTGTCGTGCTGCATGATCAACTCCCGCATTCTTCCATTACGATAGAGATAAGCGGTCACTGGGCGCAGAAGGCAAGCAGTGTCTGATGAATTCGCAACAGTTTGCTCTTGGGGGCGTAATAAATGAAGCCAGATTCCCTGAACTTCCTCATGAAAAAGCAAACGCGCGACCGCGTGGTCCCAACCATTTCCGCCAGCGTCTCATGACTGATCCTCGGGATCTCGGTCTCGGCTGATCCATGCGCATCAAAGTGGGCAAGCAGCGAAAGAATACGCGCAAGTCTTTTCTCGCTCGGACTGCAACGTTGGTCCACTAAATCCTGCTGGTAGCGGATATTCCTCGCCAACACATATGCCCAGAACATGTTTGCCAACTTCACTTGCCTTGTCAGCGCCAGCATCATGGCCTTTTTCGTAATTCGCAGAAGACTACAGTCGGTCATTGCCCTGGCTGACGCCGTGCGGGAAGAGTGACCGGCTATGGAATCTTTGCCAACAAAATCCTCTTCACCCAATATGTCGAGCGTTGCTTCCCTTCCGGCTTGAGATTTGACGCTGAGTTTTACCCGTCCTTTTTGGATTACAAACAAAGCATCAGTCGCGTCCCCCTGAGCATAGATAGTTTGTCCGCGCCGGAAAGACATCATCTTTCTGCCGGCGCCAACCGTTGAGAGGAAGGTTTTCGGATTGAAGTCAAGTCTTTTTTGGGCCATGAGATTTGCGCTCCAGTCAGTGAACCTCACAGCTAAGCACACGAACCATGACAAAGATGCTCACTATTGCTCACAGCCCTCGCCAACCCTGATCGCATCAGAATGCGCAAAAAGGCACTCCGGTCAAAATTGACCAGTAATCCCAAGGCCGGGACCTGATACTGAGACATCGAATAATTCTCGACGGGTTGAAACAATCTCTTGTGATCCGACAGCATCAAGAGATCTTTCAGAATAACCACCGCCGTGCGAGCTAGTCGGAGAAAACTATCAGGAGACACCATGAAATTGCTTAAGACGTTTTCAACCATATTCTGCCTCGTTGCGCTCTGCATGCTCGTTGTGCCGACAGTAACGGCTGACGACTTGAACAGGAAAACTGTCATTACCTTCAGCGGTCCCGTCGAAGTTCCGGGCGTGGGCGCTCAAACCCTGCCGGCGGGCACGTATGTCTTCAAGATTCTGGATTCGCAATCCGACCGCCACATTGTCCAGATCTTCAACCAGGACGAAACTCACGTCTTCACAACCATTCTCGCAATCCCGAACTACCGCTTGAAGGCGACTGACAAAACGGTCATCACGTTTCGCGAGCGGCCCGCCGGACAGCCGGAAGCTCTGAGGGCATGGTTTTACCCTGGGCGTGAGTGGGGCGAGGAATTTGTATATGCAAAGACGAGGGCCGTCCAACTGGCCAAAGAAGTCAATGAGCCAGTGCTCGCGACCCCGATCGAACTGGCCGCAGCTCCCATCGAGGCTTTGAAAACCGCGCCGGTCGAGGCGGTTGATCCTAAAGGCGAACCGGTTGAACTAGCCCAGCTTGTCGAACCGCCGCCGATGGTTACCCCCGATGCTCTGCCGCACACAGCCAGTCCATTGCCGTTGATTGCACTGCTTGGGCTGCTGTCACTGGGCGCAGGTTTAGGTCTCTCGGGTTTGTCGAAGCGAGTTGCTTAAGCCGAATCAAGGCCTGACCGCCCGCCCTCGGACGGTTTGACCAGGCGTCAGTTTGCGAAGGGGATGATACGCGAGTACTTCCCCTTTCCCTTTTTTCCGACGACCGAGCACACGATCGGCGGGCTCTGTCAGATTGCGCGGTAAGGATCGGACAAATGAGAAAACTGTACACGCTCCAATGTCTGGCTGCGCTCATCGTTCTGCTTTCTCCGAGTCTCGCCCGTCCCCAGGAATCCCCGCCTTCACAAAGCCGCGAGGGAGACCTTTACACCATTGGAGTAAATGTGGACATGGTGGTCTTGCATGCAACCGCGCAGGACCACAAAGGCACACTGGTTTCCGGACTCGCCAAAGACGATTTTCAGATTTACGAAGATGGAGTGCTTCAACCGATCAAGTACTTTAACCACGAGGATATCCCGGTCACGGTCGGCTTGGTCGTCGATAACAGTGGAAGCATGAGATCGAAGCACCTTGAAGTAAATGCAGCGGCACTGGCCTTTGCCCGTTCCAGCAACCCGCAGGACCAGATGTTCGTGGTCAAGTTCAACGAAAAGGTTTCGTTTGGACTCCCAGAGAACACACCGTTCACAGACCAGGTGGCTCAGCTGGAGGTTGCCCTGTCCAGAATCGCCGCCGATGGTGAGACGGCATTGTACGACGCGGTCGCGGTCGCTCTCGAGCACCTGAAGAAGGGTAATCGCGACAAGAAAGTGCTCATCGTAATCAGCGATGGAGGCGACAACGCCAGTAAACATAAGTTGACCGACATCATGATGCTGGCAGGGCGGCCTGACGCAATTATCTATACCATTGGCATCTTCGATGAGCAAGATGACGACCGAAAACCCGGTGTGCTGAAACAGCTTGCCAAGGATACAGGTGGCGAGGCGTTTTTGTTGGAATCATTGAAGGACATAGTCCCCATCTGCGAAGGGATCGCCCGTGATATCCGTAACCAGTACACCCTGGCCTATGTCCCTACAAACAGAAAGCGCGACGGCACCTACCGGGTCATACAGGTGAAGGCAAGCGCGCCAGGCCGGAGACGTTTGTCCGTTCGCACCCGAACCGGCTATTACGCGCCGTCGACACCTCCATCACCGCCAGCAAAGGCGAGCGGCCATGAAGCTCATAATTAAGCAGCAGACATCTATTCCGATGCGATGGTTGCTGCGTGGGAGTCGATATCTCTTTCTTATCACTGGCGTCCTTGCGCTCGGCTACGTCGGGTTCATTCTGCTCGACGCCAGGATATACCAGGCGTCTGCAAAACGATCCCTGGAAACCCAGATCGTCCAAGTGGAGAAAACCGGAAGGGAGCCTAAGGTCTTCCAGCCTAAACGTGCTGTCAAGGAGGGTGACGTTCTTGGCCTCATCGACGTCCCCAGGCTCGGATTGTCTGTCGCAGTTCTACAAGGGACAAAGTCGCGCGTCCTGCGCCTCGGTGTGGGACATATTGAAGGGACTCCGCTTCCCGGAGAAGCCGGGAACAGCGGAGTTGCCGGACACCGCGACACCTTCTTCCGCGACCTGAAGGATATCCGCCAAAAGGATGAGATCCAGCTTCAAACGGCGACCGGTCTATTCCGCTATGAGGTTGATTGGGTGGGCGTGGTTGCCTCCGACGACGTCAGTGTCCTGGCGCCCTCACCCGAATCCTTACTTACTCTTGTGACCTGCTACCCGTTCTATTTTGTCGGTCCGGCGCCGAAGCGGTTCGTGGTGCAAGCGCATCGATTTTAAGCGAACTGGCGGCGCTCTAGGCAGGTTTGAGAGATTTGCCGCACTCCATGCACCATGCCATGCGGCGTGACGTGATCAGCCCGCAAAACGGGCACATTCTTTGCGATCGGACTTCCCGAACCTGCGGTCTCAGCATCGCCAGCCGCTTTCTGAACGAATCAGTGAGATGAGCTAGCCGTCGGCGGAGCCGACTGCGGAACGGATAAGAGCTGGGTTCCATCGATCTACCTTCGCCTTTCTCTCTTGGTCGGGGGACTGCCCGTCACTCGGGTGAGAGGCCGGAGAGATCGGAAAAACGCCACGTTTCGTCCTTCAATGAGTTAATCATGACAGGCCAAGGCTTACGATTCTGTGCAGGATTGCTCACATCGGGCAAGAACCCTGTGTGAATATCGATCAGCTTCGCCTCGACAACCAGGCGGATAGTGAGCAATTCAGACCAGCTATTGTTGATGGCCTGAGCGATCATGAAGGTAGAGACGAGCACTTCTTCTCTCTCTTTCAGGTTCTCTGAACTAAGTCAGCTCATCTGAAGCTTTCTCCTCTTAGCTCCGTAGATCCGAAAGGAACAATTCATGAAAAAGATAATGTCGGTGCTATTGATGGGCTTTCTAGGTCTGGTTGGAACCTACGCTTGGGCAGGCTCGGCCCGCGAAGACACCCAGGCGCGTTTGCAATCGTCCGTAGATGTTCTGCATTCCATTATGGCGACTCCGGACAAAGGCATCCCGGAAGAAGTGCTGAGCAGCGCCAAGTGCATTCTGGTAGTTCCGGACCTGATTAAAGGTGGCTTCATCTTTGGCGGCAAGCACGGACGTGGCGTGGCCAGCTGCCGCACCTCCGATGGCTGGAGCGCGCCGGCATTCGTCTCCGTCGGTGGAGGAAGTTGGGGATTGCAGATCGGAGTCGAAGGGGTGGACCTGGTGATGCTGGTCATGAACGACCAGGGCTTCCAGCATCTGCTCTCGAGCAAGTTCGAACTCACCGGCGAGGGATCGGTTGCAGCAGGTCCGGTTGGCCGTCACGCCTCCGCGGGAACTGACTGGAAGATGAATACTGAGATGCTTACCTACTCGCGTTCCAAAGGTGTATTCGCTGGTCTGACTCTGGAAGGTGCGGTGGTGGAACAGGACAATGACTCAACGCATGCTATCTACGGCAAGAACATGATGTTCCGCAACATCCTCTCAGGCAAGGTGGCAACCCCGAAAAGTGCGGACGCGTTCATGAAGGCAGTATCAAATGCAGGCCAACAGGCGCACATTGCGGAAGTAACAGCTGACAAGAAGTAGCCAGATAAGGATCGTGCCTGCGAGACAGGATTTCTGTTGACCGGGACCGTGTAGCGGTTCCGGTCAGCGCTACACAACTTTGCATAACAGAGCGCTCCGTCACGGATGTGATTCATCGCTCGAAAGCCGACAGCATATGAAAGTCAGCATACAGAAATCCCTTCGGATGCAGATAGCCTGTCTCATTCTTTGGCCTATCCTGGCATTCGCTCAGTCCGCTGATTCCGCGCAACATCTGGAGGCTTGCAAAGCCGGACGCGAGGCCTGTGATCGTTCCAAACTGAACCCTTTGCAACTGGCGGATGTTGCGCTCGCCAGCCATAGTCGTAACGTTGCGAACTGTAGGGATGGGTATGATTCCTGTGATCGCTCGAAACTGACCGAACCCGAAGCCACAGCCTTGGCGGTAGCCGACCACCAGCGTAATGTCTCCGACTGCCGTGAGAATATCGGGTCTTGCGACCGCTCCAAACTGACCCAGTCCGAGGCCAGCCAGGTGGCGGCAGCCGATCAGTGGCGCAATCTCAACGACTGCAAGGACGGGGTTGGCAGTTGCGATCGTTCCAAATTGAGTCCGTCGGAAGCGGCGGCAGTGGACACCGCCAGGCACCAACTCAACGTCTCCGATTGTAAGAATGGCGCCGGCCTCTGCGATCCTTCCAAGCTCACTCCTTCGGAAGCCGGAGACGTGGCGACGGCAGAACATGAGCGCAACGCGCAGAATTGCAAGAATGGCTGGGACAATTGCGACCACTCCAGGCTAAATCCCGGGGAAGCGAGTCAAACCGCCGCCGCAGAACATCAGCGCAATATTTCCGAGTGTAAGGGGGGCGAGGAAACCTGCGACTACTCGAAACTGACTCCACCCGAGGCCAAGATGTTGGCCGATGCCGAACAACAGCGGAATTACACGGCTTGTGTGAAAGGCTACGGCTACTGCGACCGCTCTCGCCTGACGCCATCAGAAGCAACGGCGATTCCCGCGGACCAAAAGCCGGTTGTCCGGTAGAGTCCACTGCGTAGCAACTCACAGCCGCCACAATACTCGAGAGGCGGGTTCGAAAAGGAGAACAAGTGATGACGACAAATGAACAGAGCAAGTGCGCGCACCTGCCGTGCCGGTGCGTGGCGCAACCGGGCGACAAATATTGCGGTCAGACCTGTAGAGAAGCGGGAGCTAACGAGGTCGAGATTGCGTGCCAGTGCGACCATGGAACTTGCCCGCTTACCGTGTGAAGAACGGAATTACCTGGTCTACAGAGGCGACCTAGATTGGCCAAGGAGAGTCCCGACGTGAGAATGCGCGGAGTTATGTTCTTGTTGCTGGTAATCACAGTCCTGCCCGTGCAGGGAAGTGCGCAATTGCTGACCGGGACCGGAGGCTCCTCGGGCCCGGTTGCGATCACAACCCCGGCGCTGCCAGACCTGACTTACGCGCGTCCGACGCAGACCACCAAGCTCCACAATTACTTCTTCGACTCGTTCGGCCCGTATCCCATCGTCGGCGCCGCACTCGCGGCTGGTATTAACCAGGCAGATAATACCCCGCCGGAGTGGAAACAAGGCGCCGAGGGTTATGGCAAGCGATTCGGGTCCGACTTCGGCATCGCAGCGGTAACCACCACTACGCGTTATGCGCTGGCAGAGGCTTTCAAGGAAGACACGCTGTACTACCGCTGTGAGTGCGAAGGCCTGTTTCCGCGGCTGAGCCATGCCGTGATCTCGACCTTTACGGCCCGCCATGGCGACGACGGCCACCGCGCCTTCTCTTTCTCTGCAGTGGTCGCGCCATACGCAGGCACCATGACGGCCGTCTACGGTTGGTACCCCGGCCGCTACGACGCCAAGGATGCGCTGCGGATGGGCAACTACAGCCTGCTGGGATATGTGGGCGGAAACATCGCACTGGAGTTCCTCTATAGCGGACCCCACTCCCTGCTCTCCCATATGCACCTGAACAATGCGCACGAAGCGCCGGATCCGGGTTCACAGCCGTAATCGATCCCAAGAATTAAGTCGGTTGTAGACATGGAGCCTCCGCTTCCAAGGCTACAGATCATGTCCCCCACCGTGAGTTCCACCAACGGCCTTCTTTCGAGAACGGAAAACTCCACTTCAACCCCACATCAGGTCCATCGTAGTACCCTAAAGCGCCCCGATACAGCACCCATCACACCGCGTAACCCGTTCCTACTTCGTTTAGCGACGAACTCATAACCCAAAGATCGGTGGTTCAACTCCGCTCCCTCGGGAACCTTTACAGCTCCTCAACCCCACACAACCCCACAACAAGCGGGCTGGTGGTGGTCGAGGCAAGGCTTTCCCAAGGCGTTGAACCCGATATTTAACCTGGAACCAGGCACACTGTTTGCACACATCTCATCAGAGACCAGCAAAATCGGGGTGATTAGGGAAGAGTCCGGCTGATCGGCCGTCAGTCGATAACGAGTCAGCACTTGAGCGAGCGATAGCCGTAGCGGTACCTAGTCTCACTGCAAGACATACAAAGTCAAGTGGGCCTCCGGCAACTTGAGGATAAATGCCGATTGCTCTATTTTGAGCGCACTTTTTGAGGCAGACATCCTGTTCGCTGTTGCCGGAGCCAGTCGATCACTAATCGCCTGTCAAAACGTACCGCCGTACCAATCCGGAACGACGGTATCCGGCCTGCTCGGGCCAACTTAAAAATGGTTTTCGGGCTGATATTCAGCATCTCGGCCAGTTCTTTAGCCGTCATTGCTCCCGTGTTGCAATCTCGAGCAATTTTTTGTGTGACCGTCAGCGGCGTTCTAATCAGCCTTTCCACCTCGGCCAGTTCTTGCGCCGTGAAATCAACCATTGGTTCCCCCGAAAATCTCGTTCATCTTCTCGCGTACCTGTTGACTCCGAGACGGCTTCAGGTATCGCATCGTGCTCTCCATGTCGGAGTGACCCAGCCATTGTTGCACGGTGCGCAGATCGACTCCTGCCCACAGGCTCCACGTTGCGAACGTCGCCCGGAACTTGTGAAGCCAGAAGCCATCCTTGTCGAGCTTCGCTCGTTCCGCCACGGCCTTCAGGCAGTCGAGAAAGTCTAGCTTGGGGTTGCATCCGGCAGTAGGGAACACTAGGCTGCACGTCTTGTCCGACGTTGCTTTCCGCATCCTCAGGCTCTTTGCCAGCTTCTCCGGAATGGGAATCTCGCGTTCCTTGTATGCCTTCGGCGACCATCCCCGGTCGGGCTTGTGGCTGACCCGGACGGTGTGGGAGGGGAGATTCACATCCCTCCAGTACGTGTACATCACTTCCTGTTCTCTCATCCCCGTCATCAGGAAGAACTCGTACCAGAGCCGTTCCTCGCCATCGCATGCTGCAAAGAGCTTGTCGAGGTCTTCCTGATCGTAGACTTCGGGTTCTTCCTCCGTATAGCGGGGCCAATCGTTCTTGCCCACCAAGCCGCGAATCCCGTGTGCCTTCAGAAACGTCATCATGATTTCAAATTTGTTGTAGACGCTGCGCGGGGACTGATCCTTCTCGTCTCGCAAGAATGCGGAGAACCTGAGCAAGTCCTTGCGGTTGATGTCTTCGAGAAAGCGCTTTGGGCAGGATTCAGTGAAATAATTCAGCGCGGTGGCGTAAGCCGAATAGCTTCTTGGTTTCTTGCTGAGCTTGGTCTCCTCTAGGAACTCAGCGACTGCTGCCGTTAGTGGGCGGTGCCCGTTGTCGCCATTCTCGGGCACCACAATGACGCTGTTGTTGGCCGCATTCAATTCAGCCTCTTTACGGCGGCGCTGGACATCGGCGTCAGCCGCGTTCTTGCCGACTGAGACCCGGTTCAGTTTCTTTCCCAGATACCACGAAACATAGTACGCGCCCTCGGGGTGGCGCTCTTCCTTCCCATCGACGATCACGATGTCTTGCCGGATGCGCCCGTTGGCGCTTTCGACGATGGGGCAGTAGCGGAGACCTCCTGCGGTGGATACTCGCTTGGTTACGCTGACGGTGCGGTTCATAGCAGGCTCCTTTGATATCAGTGCGTAATATCAGTGCCTGCATCTGCTAGATAACAAAGGTAATGGCGGAGAGGGTGGGATTTGAACCCACGATACCCGTTAAGGTATGTCCGCTTTCGAGGCGGATCGTTTCAACCGCTCACGCACCTCTCCGCGACAAATCAGTAGTTCGTAGCTGGGACTGCGCGTTTAACTAGCTACTAGCTTCCAGCTACTCGTTTACTCCTGAAGAACGCCTGCAACAGTTCCGCGCATCGGCCTGCGAGGATCCCGCCCTGAACTTCCATCTGGTGATTCAGTTGCGGATGATTCAGGACCTGCACCACGGAATGAACTGCCCCGGCCTTGGGATCATCCGCCCCATAAACCAGGCGCTTGAGTCGGGCCTGCACCAGGGCACCGGCACACATCGCACAAGGTTCAATTGTAACAAACAGCTCACAGTCTGCCAGACGGTGATTGCCGGCGTTTCTTCCCGCCTCGCGCAGGGCGACCACCTCCGCATGGGCGGTTGGATCGGAGTCGGCAATGTTGCGGTTCCATCCCAGGCCCACGATCTTGCCCTCGCACACGACGATTGCGCCCACCGGCACTTCTCCGGCTTCCTGCGCCCGTTGTGCCGCCCGAAGGGCCTCCTCCATCCAGAGTTCGTCGGAAACGGGAGTTGGATTGCGGCCTGGCGGTTGCTGCCCGATCGGCTCCGGGCCAGGTTCGGCTTCGTTCAAATTAGCGGTCGCGAACAACCGTGCCATCGTCTTGATCATAGCGTCATCTCTTGCCTTCAAAAACTGGGCACCCACACTTCATGGTCCAGCCCACCTAATGATATGCTTATCGGGTTATGGGGATTCCCACTCTGCTGCGCAAAGTTTTCTTTGTTGACCTGTTGAAGGGGATGCGGGTCACTTTCCGTTACCAGGATCCGAAAGAGATCTATACCGAGCAGTATCCGCTGGAACGGCCACAGATTGCCGAACGGTTCCGTGGCGCGCCGCGGCTGAACGTGAACCCCGATACCAATGAGACCATGTGCATCGCGTGCGATCTGTGCGCGGTGGCCTGCCCGGAAAATCTGATTGTGGTTTCCAGCCAGCGCAACGAAACCACCCGCCGCAAGGAACTGACCAACTTCACCTACGACCTGAGCCGTTGCATGTTCTGCGGGCTGTGCGAGGATGCGTGTCCGGTGGATGCGCTCGAGCTTACGCAGGACTTCGAACTCTCCGCCTACAGTCGCGAAGGCGCCATCTGGGACCGCGAAATGCTGGAAAAAGGTCCGCAGCCGACGGTGTATAAGAAATAGCCGCTCGCTCTTAGCCTTTGGCTTCACCCCGAGGGACCCCGCCGTCCGGCCCGCCGACCTCATCCTGATAACTGAGAACCGGAACCGAGAACTACCAGCCAATAGCGAAAGGCCAAAAACTGAAAGCCCAAGGCTAAAGGCTAACAGCTAACGGCTAAATTGCCGGTTGCTGTTGGGTCATGCAGTGCATCGCGCCGAATCCCCAGATCAGATCGCCGGAATAAACTCCCACCACATCGCGATCCGGGAAGAGGTCGGCGATGGTGTCAAGCGCGACGCGATCATTCGGATCGTTAAACACCGGCACCAGCACAATGTCGTTCGCAACGTAGAAATTGGCATAGCTGGCCGGCAGGCGGCGGCCTTCAAAGATTACAGGGGAGGGCATCGGCAACTCGATAATCGCCAGTTCATTTCCGTCCTGGTCAAAGGCGGCGCGCAGACGGCGAATGTTTTCCCGCAGCGGCTCGTAGTTGGGATCGCTGGTCTCCGCTTCCACCGCGGTCACAACCGTGTCTGGCGCGACGAAGCGCGTGATGTCGTCGACGTGGCCGTGGGTGTCGTCGCCGGAGATGCCTGAGCCCAGCCAGATCACATTTGAGATTCCCAAGTACTCCGCGAAAACTTTTTCGTAATCCTTGCGGGCCATGCCAGGGTTCCTCTGCTGGACCTTGCTTAGCAGGCACTCTTCCGTGGTCAGCAGCGTGCCTCGGCCGTTCACTTCGATCGATCCGCCCTCGAGAACCACACGCTGTTTGCCGAACATGGGTTGCACTTCGCGGGCCTTGGCGGTCTGCGCTATCAGGGCGCCGAGCTTCGCGTCATGCTGATAGTTCGGATATTTTGCCCAGGCGTTGAAGCGCCAAGGCATGGCGGCGAGAGTGTCCCCAGGTGCTTCGACAACAAACGTGCAGCCGGAATCACGCGTCCAGACGCGGTTGGTGGGCCAGCGGTGAAACCGGATGTTGTCACTTAGAGCATGGGCGCGGTCGAGAACTCTGCGGGCACGCTTTTCTGAGGCCGCATCGTTTACGATCAGTTCCACTCGCTCGTGCCGGGCCAGGTGGCGGATGATCTCCGCATACACCCAGGGGATCGGCTCGAACTTGCCCGGCCAGTCTTCCTTGAAATGCGGCCACGCCAGCCAGGTGGCGGCGTGCGGATCCCATTCGGCGGGCATGCGGAAACAGTTGCGCGGAGCTTTGGCGGCAGCGTGCTTCATGGAGTCCCGATCCCACCCTTGGCAAAGAGCGCAAAGGATGGGGCACCCAGTCTTGAAGTGTGGCGTGAACTGGAGCCCATGGTGGTCCTAGTCAATCATCCGGTTCGTAATCCCGGCGTAGCTGTCGATGCGGCGGTCACGCAAAAACGGCCAGTTGCGGCGTGTCTCTTCGATCAAGCGCAGATCGACTTCTCCGACCAATATCTCTTCTTGATCGTGGGACGCTTCCGTGACCACCCGGCCGAAAGGATCACACAAGAACGATCCGCCCCAGAATTCCAGCCCGGCGCCGGGAGCCGACTTGCCACGAATATCGCCGGTTTCAAATCCCACCCGGTTGACCACTCCCACGTAAATGCCGTTGGCGATGGCGTGGGCCCGCTGGATGGTCCGCCACGCATCATGCTGGGCGGTGCCAAACTCGGCTTTCTCCGCCGGATGCCAGCCGATGGCCGTCGGATAAAAAAGAATGCTCGCTCCCTGTAGCGCCGTCAGGCGTGCGCCCTCCGGATACCACTGGTCCCAGCACACCAGCGTGCCGATGCGGCCCACCTTGGTATCGAACGCGCGGTATCCCAGGTCCCCCGGCGTGAAGTAGTACTTCTCGTAATACAGGGGATCATCAGGAATGTGCATCTTGCGGTACAAACCACGCAGCGTGCCATCCGCCTCGAAAATTGCCGCCGTGTTGTGGTATACGCCGGGAGCTCGCTTTTCGAAAAGCGATGCCACCAGCACAATGCGAACTTGCTTCGCCACTTCCGAAAGTTTCTGCGAAGTCAGCCCCGGAATTGGTTCGGCCAGGTCGAACAGCGCCGCATCTTCACGCTGGCAAAAATACTGAGTCTGAAAAAGCTCCGGCAGGCAGACCACCTGCGCGCCGCGACCGGCGGCGTCGCGCACCAGATCGATGGCGTGTTGCAAATTGTTGTCAGGATCAGACGTCATCGACATCTGGATGAGTCCGACTGTGAAGTTCTCCGGCGGCAAATCGTGTCCCTCCAGGAAAGTGAAAAATCAGGATATCAGCTTTGGCTTCTCAACCACCTGCCAAGGGAGGGCGCTGCGATAAGTGCGCCCGCGCTCCCGCTCTTAGCCACGACCACGCCTCTAGAACCAGGTTCGCTGTTTGTATTGGCGATAGCGCTCGCCGTAGCATGCCTCCAGTTCCCGCTCCTCGCGGTGTACAAGGTGAGAATGGACGAGATGGATGGGCAGGAGAAAGGGCACTCCCCATGCTTTGTCGAGGTAGAGGAGCAACCCAGCAAAGGCAACAAAAGAGGACAAGTAGATGGGATGGCGCACGCGGCGGTACAATCCGTGGGTTGCCAGAGGGATCTGTTTGGAGCGTGCCGTCTCAAGCTGGATACGCGCAGCGGTTAACCACCCCAGCCCGGCCAGGATGAGAAACAAGCCAATATAACGGGTCGGCGTCCACGTTCCGTCTGTCCGCGTCGCCATCCATGCGGCCACCATTCCTATCGGCAGTGCAGTGATCAACTTCACCGGGCAATCCAACCTACGAGCATTTTAGCTGATTCTGTCCGGCGTTTCTGAAAAAAAGCTCTTGCAATCGCGGCCAGAACGGCGCTGTTCCGGCAGACCCGCTGCGCCTCGACTTCCTGCGATTCATTTCTCCCCCCAGTTCCAGTAAAGTAGTGCTTTGCTGTAGCCTCCGTCAGAAAGGAAATTCCAGTCTATGCAGCGTCGTATTTTCTTCTCGCTCCTGGCCCTGATCGCATTTACGACTTTCGTCGCTTCGCAGAACCGATCGGCTGGGAATCTCAGCGCGCAGGAGATTGTGGCCAAGTGGCGAAACGCCGTCCACGCAGCGAAGAGCACGCACTCGAAGCTTGCAGTGCTGGCCAGCGATTCGAACCAGGATGGCATCGCTGGAAAGGTCCAAGAATGGATCTCTCCGTCAGGCGAGTATCGCTGCACGGCGAAACGCGATTACGACGAAACGGAGTTGGCCGTGACGCCACAGTTTGCAAAACTGCGCGACTGGAACGGCTTCGTTCGCGATGTACAGGGAAAGGAAATCAGCCGCCTGCGTACGGAAATGTTCGAGAAGAGCGTAATCACCTTCGGTCCGCCAACCCAGATGCCGGGCACCGAGGTTTCGCAAAGCGACGACAAGAAGTTGTACCTGCTTCGAACCACGCCTCCCGGCGGCGCGCCCATGACCTGGTATGTGGACACAACCACCTGGCTGCCAGTGAAGTCGGTGCGGCCTGGGGACGACAGCGAAATCACCACCACCTATGAAGACTGGCTTCCGACGGGCGAGATTTCAACTCCGCACCGAGTCAATGTCAGCGAAACGGACAAGCCGGACTACCAAGTCCAGCAAGCCTCCCTGCGATTCGAAAAACACATCGCGCGTGGAACTTTCGATGCTCCCAAGTCCGGGCCGGCCGACGCCTTTCTCCAGCCTGACGCACCGCCGATACCCTTTACACTTGAAGCCAGCCATATCGTTTTCAAAGTCCAGCTGAATGGGCGCGAACCGATCGGCTTCCTGCTCGACACCGGCGCCGACGAGAACGTGATCAACACACCTCGGCTAGCGGATTTCGGTCTCAAGACCTATGGCAAGACGATGGCAACTGGAGGGGGAGGCTCCGCCGAGTATGACTACGCAGCCGGAGCGACCTTCAAGCTGCCAGGTGTGGAGTTGCGCAATCAGCACGTGGCCGTGCTGGATCAAACCGGTCTGGAGCGCGCCTTGGGCATACCGCTGGGGGGCATTCTCGGCTACGATTTCATCAGCCGTTTCGTGGTCGAAATCGATTATCAGAAGAAGTTGCTCACCCTGCATGACCCGAAAACATGGAGCTACTCCGGCAACGGGTATGTGGTTCCAGTGACCTTCGACAATGGGATTCCCTTTGCCGATGCGACGATCTCCGTAGCTACGAAGCCCAGTATCCCGGCGTATTTCGTGCTCGACTTCGGCGCAGCCGACACCATGACCTTGACCTCCCCATTCGTCAAGGCCAATGACCTGGTGCGCCTGGCGCAGACCAATGCCAACGTAAACCGTCCCGCCGGATTGGAGAATCAGTTCTTTTCGCAAAACAATGTTCGCGGCCATGTCGACCGGCTGGTGCTGGGAAAGCTGACTGCTCAGTCCATACCGGTGAACCTGTCGGTCAACACCAAGGGCGCCTACGCCAGCACGAATTTTTCCGGAACCATCGGCGAGAGCATCTACCGCCGCTACCATGTATTTCTTGACTACGCCCGGAATCGCATTATTTTCGAGCCGACCGCCGAGGCTCAATCGCCTTTCCCCGAGCGGAAAACCTACGGCCTGACCCTCATCGCGTCTGGAGCCGATCTGCACACCTACACCGTGACCGCGGTGCGTCCGGGATCCCAAGCCGAAAAGGACGGATTCAGGAAGGCAGACGTCATTGCAGCGATGAACGGAAAGTCTGCGGCGCAGTTCACCGTGGGCGAGTTACGCGAGCAACTCGCGCATGAGGGTGAGCACTATGACATCCAGATCAGCCGCGCCAACGACAAGATCACGATTCCGGTTGAGATCAAGTTGGTGTCTCTGGACCGAGGCTAGGGAAGCACGCGCAGCAAGCGTTTCCGAAGATCCGGCCCGAGTCGGCGGAGCGTCCGCCGAAGCTGCCTCGCTTTCCCACAATTCATTTCTCCCGCCACTTCGTAGTACAGTAGTGCTTCGAGAAAAAATGTTCGGAGAGAACAAATGAAGCATGGCAATCATGACGGATCAGGCATCGACCGCAAGCTTCACGATCCGGTCGAAGATAGGCTGATTCCGCTGGAGTCTTTGGATTTAAATCAAGTTCGCACGGTCGACAGCCTGGTGCGTGCCATGGCAAAAACGGCGTTTACCGGGCGTCAGGTTGGCGAAGCTGCCGACGTGCTGGAGGCCATGGCCCGCGACCAGGATTGCTTTGTGGTCATGACCCTGGCGGGCGCCATGACGGTCGCCAAGCAGAGCCTGATTATCGCCGAACTCATTGATCGCGGAATCGTGAATGCGATCGTCTCGACCGGAGCGCTCATGGCCCATGGATTGGTGGAGGCGACGGGGCGCGCCCATTTTCGCTACAACCCGGATGTCTCCGACACCGAACTCTACGAGCAGGGCTACAACCGCGTTTACGACACGCTGGAGCCGGAGCAGAACCTCGACGATGTGGAAGAAGTCATGTCGGAGATTTTGGAGAACTGGGACCACAACGAGGTGATGTGCTCCTACAAACTGAACCACGCGATCGGGGCCTACCTGGCGAAGACGACAAAGGACCAACGCGGAATTCTCAAATCGGCTTACCAGAAAGGCGTGCCGGTCTTTGTGCCGGCCTTTACGGACTCGGAACTGGGCCTGGACGTGGCTCTGAACAACCGTCTGCGCGAGTCCACCGGTCGCCACAAGCTGCGCTTCGATCCCTTCCAGGACCTGGAACATTTTGCCGCCACGCTGTTGCGGCAGAAGAAACTGGGAATTTTCACCATTGGCGGCGGGGTGCCGCGAAACTGGTCGCAGCAGTTTGGGCCCTTCTGCGAGCTGCGTCACCGGCGGCTGGGCGAGAACGTTCCCTTGAAGCGCTATCACTATGGCGTGCGTATCTGTCCGGAACCGGTGTACTGGGGCGGGTTGTCGGGGAGTCCCTACAGCGAGGCCATTTCCTGGGGGAAGTTTGTGCCTCCGGCCGAAGGCGGAAGGTTCGGTGAAGTCTTCCTGGATGCGACCGTCGGTTTGCCGCTGATTGTGGCAGCGGTATTTGAGCGTTTAGGGAAGAGGGCCGCTCCCGCCAAGAAGAAAACAGGTGGGGCCGCAAGAAAGTAGCGGAATGAGGCGGTCCGCGCCCCGCTCCGTGCGGCCGCACTTAACTCACAGCGTGCCAGCGGGCGCGTTGGGGGTTCCCGGTGAGCGGGTTCAGTTGCATCGAATACTGCTGCTCCTGATCCATGCACTTCTCAACCAGTGTTCCAATCTCTGCGCCCTGTTTTTCCAATACCCGAAGATGTTCGGAAGAAAATGCTTCCGGCTGACCATGGTAAAGAGCCAGGACGGCAACGGTCTGGGTTGCACCCTGCACCGGAACTGCCAGCGCCGACTGAAGGGCGATCGAGTTCGGCCCCTCTGCGTACCCCGGCTCCACTGATGGGTTGCCGTTCACCATGGGTTTGCCGGTTTCCGCCACCCATCCAGCGAGCCCCTGGCCCATTTTGACACGGAGGGACGAGAGCTGGCGGAAGTTCTCGCCGAGGGCAAAATGCGGAACCAGAACGTCTCCACCGATCCCAAACACGACCAGGGCATCGTACGGGATCGAGTGCCGCAGCCGAATTGCGACGGCGGAAAGGATTTCCTGCAGACTCATTGAGGACTCTGCAGACTCGCTGGAACTGGCCGCGCGAACTGGTTGCTTGGGCGAATCTCCCTGGGACCCTATGGTTGCCACTGCTGTCTCCGAAGCAAATCCGGCGGCCGGCGCCGCTCCGCGCTCGACCTTCACATCGGTGGAAAGCTTCGTCCGCTCCTCGGGTTCGTGGGTCCGCGCTTGTTGCTCCAGTTCTTTATAACGGGCTTTGAGAACGGCAACTACCCGCGGATCAAAACTCTTTCCTGCTTCCTGCTCCACCCGCGACATGGCCTCATCCAGAGGCAACGCGCGCCGGTATTGCCGGTCCGATGCCAGAGCATCGAGGCAATCGACCGCCGCGAGAATGCGGGCGCCGATCGGAATTTTCTCTCCGGCCAGGCCGTCCGGATATCCGCTGCCATCCCATTTCTCGTGATGGGAACGAACGACCGGGGCCACGGGATAGGGAAAGCGAACCTGTTGAACAATCTCGGAGCCCACGATGGGATGAACTTTCATCCTCTCGAATTCCTCCGGAGTCAGCTTTCCCGGCTTCGAGATGATATGTTCAGGCACCGCCAACTTGCCGATGTCGTGCAGCACCGAAGCGGCTTTCAGAGCCTCCGTCTCGTCTTCGGACAACCCCAGATCCTTGGCCAACTCCAGAGCGTAGACGCGCACCCGCTGCAGGTGGTCCCCGGTGGTGTGATCCTTGGCCTCGATCGCCAGCGCCAGCGTTTCAATGGTGCGCATGTGCAACGAGGCGATGTCTTGCAGATGCCGCTTTTCGTCCTCCCACCGGCCCAGGTACAAACGGTAAGACCGGTAGATGGCATACAGAGCGGGCAGCAACAGAATCGACATCTCCCAGCCGGCCATGCGATTGACCAGCTGGATGATCCCGGCGATTGCCGCACCGATCAGGTAGTAAGGAAATGGCCACGCGTAACTCTCCCGCCATTTCTTGACGACCGGCTTTTCTTCCACCAGGGCCACAACGGTGGCCACCGGAAGCGTGTTCAGCAAGAAAAAAGTGATGGCCGCCAACAGCAGGGCGATTGCGCTCCGCCCGTGCAGCAGCCAGGAACTCGCACGATACATCCAATAGGCGCCCGTGATGGCAATCGCAACCTGGGAGAGATTGAAGAGAAAATGAATGGCGTGCAACCGCTTGGTGGCTCTCCAGTAACACTGCACGACCGCAGCCGTAATTCCCAACACCAGGGTTTCCGGCAGCGTCATGTTACAGATGCCCAGTGGAAAAAAGACAAAATTTACCGAGACCGTGCTCTCAAAGCCAGGCAAAACTGCCTTGAATCCCGATGCGATTGCCGTGAGCGCCACATAGCAGGCAAATTTCAGGCCGTCGCTGCTCTGCCAGGAAATCGCACCCCACAACAGGCACACCAGGCCCCCGGCGCACACTGCGGCAACAAACGGCTTCGCTTTGGTAGGAACTTCCGCCATCTTCGGCCCTGCGGGCCGCCCCTTGATTTGATTGTTCTTTGGATGGGCCGGGAAGGAAAGAGAACCTAAGTAACCTGAGACCGCTGAGTTTCACCACAAAAGCCAGCCTGGGGCGAGCCATTTTGTCCCGTCCGCGCCAGTCTGTCCCCGATGGCCTCATCCTCGTCCGGAGCAGCAGGCTAATCCAACAGAATCGAAAGGGTTTATCGCGGTCGGGTTTTGGCCTCTCCCGTGCAATTGTTCGCTTGGGGTGAAGCCTCAGTTCTGTCTCTATGGAAAGACCTATGAAGACGCGCCTTGTGCTGGTTCTGGCTCTACTGTTCGCCTTGCCCATCTCTTCCTGGGCCGACAATTCGAAAATTTCTCCCGACCTGCAGGGATATCAGTCCAATCAGCAGGTCCAGGTGGTGGTGCAGTACGCGCCGGGAACGCAGATCAGTTGTAGTGGTTTGCTGGGCTTGGTAGGTTGCGTACTGAACGACGTCGAAAAGCTCGGAGGTTCGGTCCTTGGCCAGTTGCCACTGATTAACGGCGTGGTCGCGGTGCTCGATGGCCCCGGGATCGTCAGCCTTTCGAATCAGGCGAATGTCGTCTACATCAGTCCGGACCGCTCCTTGCAGCCGCTGGACAACAACGCGGCCGCGGCGATCAATGCCCAAGTCGCCCTACAATCGAATTACACCGGCTCCGGCATCGGCGTAGCGCTCATCGACAGTGGAGTGAATCAGCACCCGGATTTCTACACCGGGATTCTTCCCCTTTCGCGAGTCGTGTACAACCAGTCTTTCGTGCCCGGAGATTCCGGTGCAGGCGACGACTATGGTCACGGAACTCACATCGCCGGACTGATCGCCGGCGACGGCCTGAGTTCCACAGGCCTTCTGTTCAGCCAGACGTTTAAAGGAATCGCGCCGGGAGCCAAAATCGTCAACCTGCGCGTCCTCGATGCCAACGGCGCTGCCACCGACAGTGAGGTGATTGCCGCCATCAGCCAGGCAATCTCAATGAAATCGGCCTACAACATCCGAGTGATGAATCTCTCGCTCGGCCGCGCCGTGTTCGAGGGCTACCAAATGGATCCGCTGTGTCAGGCGGTGGAGCAGGCCTGGAAGAAGGGAATCGTCGTCGTTGTAGCTGCCGGAAATTACGGCCGCTATCTGCCGACTTCCGGATATGCGACCGTAACTTCTCCGGGCAACGATCCCTATGTGATCACGGTGGGCGCTATGAAGCCCATGGGAACCCCGACGCGCGCAGATGATCTGATCGCCAGCTACAGTTCCAAAGGACCGACGCTGATCGACCACATCGTCAAGCCGGACATCGTGGCTCCGGGCAACTTGCTGATCTCCACCGAAACTCCGGGAACCACTCTTTACAATACCGAGGCCAGCAACCTGGTTCCGTATAGCTCATACGTTTACGGAGGCAATGCATCGCCTTCGTCGTAACTACTTCACGTTGAGTGGCACCAGCATGGCGACCGGGGTAGTGAGCGGAGCGGTTGCCGACCTGCTCCAGGCACAGCCTCGGCTGACGCCCGACCAGGTCAAAGCACGCCTGATGAAGACGGCGTACAAAACATTTCCGCAAACCAGCAGCGTTTACGATCCAATCAGCGGAAACACTTACACCGATCAATACGACGTTTTCACCGTCGGGGCTGGCTACCTGGATTTAGCGGCAGCTCTGGCGAGCAATGCCGTGGCCAATGGAACCGCGATGTCGCCGACTGCGATTTACAATTCCTCGACCGGCAACGTAACGCTTTCCAGCGACCCGTCTTCGGTTTGGGGCACTTCGGCGGCGTGGTCCGGGCCTGCAGTGTGGGGTAGTTCGCAGTTCGTCGCTAACAATTCTGTGATGTGGGGAGCGGGAACCAATCAGGGCTCGTCGGTTATGTGGGGAGCCGGTGCCCTGTGGGGTTCGTCAGTGATGTGGGGCGCGAGCGCCGATTCGGGCTTCTCGACCATCTGGAGCAACAGTGTGATGTGGGGCGCCAGCGGAGACTGGAGCAGTAGCGTAATGTGGGGCGCCAGCGTCGACGACGGCGAATGAGCTGCCGACTCTAAGTCAGATTTACACCTCCTGAGCGCGGGCCACGTTGGTTCATCCCGACGGTGGCCCGCAGACCTAATCCCGGCAATTAATCGAAGATCAGAACCGCCGAAGCGATGACCGTCGTCCATAGCCCGCGTTTGTCTCCTACCGCCGACTGGGTTACGTTCGCCGTACGCACGATTTTGTTCGAAATCCGGTAGATTTCCTTCTTCTCGTCCCAGGAGCGGTCGGGATCGAACTCCACATTCAGCGTGGTCGCAAGCATCTCAGCCGCCAGCTCTTCCGCATAGTCGCCCGCCGAGTTGTCGGTTTCTCCAAACGAGTGGTGCTCGCTCAGGTAGCCGTAGGTATTGCGGTCGGCGGGGATCGCCACGCCGATGCTCGACGCCAGCAGGCGGTGCGGCTCGCGCGTGGAATTCTCCGCCACCACCGCGAACACCACCTCGCCCGGACTCAGGTACTTCAACCCCTGAGTGCGGGGGATTAACTTGCAGTTCGGGGGGAAGATCGAAGATACCCGCACCAGGTTTTGCGCGGCGATGCCGGCGTCCCGCAGCGCCAGCTCGAAAGATGTCAGACGTTCGCGATGTTTTCCCACTCCCTTGGTGAAAAAGATCCGCTTCGGGACCATGTCTCTGCCCAATTCTCTGTCTCCTTAAGAAGTTTGCGTAATGACGGTCAAAATCTAACACACAGGAACATGACAAGAATATGAAAATTCGGTGACTTGAGGAAAAAATTTGGCGGGGGCCCGGTTGAGGTCCCCGCCGGCTTGGAAGCCCCCGGTTCACTTGGCGGCCATGACCGAACTGACCTCAATGGTGTCACCGTTGGCCTCGCCCTTGACGCTCGCCTTCTTGTCGGCAAGGCTATCCAGGGTGGCGAGGGCGGTTTTGTCGGTAGTGTCGAGCGTGTAAACCTCGTCGCCGACCACCAAAGCGTATTTCGAACCCTTCTGCACGCAGGCCCGCAGGCAGCGGACGTTGTCGCCCTCCATCATGTGCTTGGCCCCGCACATGGCGTCAGTGACCGTGCCGGTGTAGGTCTTAGCTGAGGCCGCGAAAGCGGCTGGAACAATCAGGCTGGCACTCAAAACCGCCACCGCCAGGGAACATAGGCATTTCTTCAAACCACGATTCATGGGGTCCGCTCCTGAAAATGGATTTCCGCCGCCGGTCTCTAATTCAAAAGCGCACTTGAGGGGCAGACGGTAGTTCGATTACAAGACTCGCAAAAACAAAAAAAGTTACACATTATCTATCCCGGCTCCGCCGCGCCAAGCCGTGAGAATCGGCGTCACCGGCTGGCGGACCGGATCGCGTCCGCTCCCTTGATCTTGACTGCGATATCGATAAACGCCAGCGCAGCGCGGCTCAGGGCCTTATCCTTGCGAAACACCAGGGCCAGGTCGCGCCGGATCTTGGCATCGGCGATCGCAATCGTCGCCAGCGCCTTGGCCCGAACATCCTCCTGTACCTGGGAACTGGCAATGAATCCGATTCCCGCATCTGCCGCCACAAAGCGCTTCAACAGTTCGCTCGAGTCCAGTTCCATGGTATAGCGCGGCTTGAGCTTGCGTTCGTAGAAGAGATTTTCCAGCGCGTCACGGGTATGCCCGGCCTTGGGCACGATCAACGGGAACTTGGCGGCTTGTTCGAGGGCAGCCGACTTCGATCTCGCCAGCGGATGCTCGGGCGGCGCGATAATCACCAACTCGTCGCGGTGGATCAGCACCACCGTCAGCCGGGTATCGTTCACCGGCAGCGAAACCACCCCGAAGTCCACCGAATTGTCGATGACCGACTCCAGAATCTTGGCATAGTCGGCCCGGCTGATACTGATGTTGACGTCCGGATATTGCTTCTTGAACTCGGCGAACACCTCTGGAAGGATGTGCAGGCAAGTGCCTTCGTTCGCCCCCACCACCAGTTCGCCCCGAGGCACACGCTCGGTTTCGGCGATGGCCGTCATCATAGCCCGGCGCAACTCGATCATCTCTTCGGCAAACCGCTGAAACAGTTTGCCGGATGCCGTGACCGAGACCTTGCCCCCGGAGCGGTCCAGAAGCCGGGCGCCTACTTCTTCCTCCAGGGCCCGGACTTGCGACGAGATTGCAGGCTGCGTGCGGAACCGTTTCTCCGCCGCCCGCGAAAAGTTCAATAGCCGCGCAACCTCAAGAAATGTTTCAAGTTGATCGAAGTCCATGGGAACCGCAACTCCTGTACCCAGGCGTGTTTCCACGATCATACTTGGCCGCCCACCGCAAAGCGAGGGGATCGTTTCCGGCCTGCCGGTCTTGCTAACGGGGCAAGGCGAAGATCACCCAAAGCGGCTGCCAGTCCTTGTTTCAGCCCTCCCCTGGGAATATTTTGTCCGTCCGAGGGTTCCGGATTCGATGTATACTGCGGCAGGTTCTCGGGGTGAGAAATTCCGCCCTTTCCGTTCCAGCCCCAAAAGGAGGCAATGTGGCCAAACCTATTTTCCGTTGGATGGCACGGCTTGCCGCGCTGGTTACTCTGCTGAGCGCGTCGTTGGTGGCACAGGGGCCTGCGCATAAGACGCCCACACCACCAAAGTACTGCAGCCCATGCCTTTTCTACGGCGGCGATTTTGACGTCAATAACTCCGACGAGAACGCCGTATTCAATGAAGTCAATTCATCCGCGGACGGTGAGGTCTACGTTCCGTTTCATGTCCCGAAGCAACAGAAGTGGCGCGTGACCGGCCTTTTCGTGAACCTTTTGAGTGAGACGAACATAGCGCCCTCGCAGGTCAGCTGGGAGATCCGCAAGGGCGTGGAGGCAGGGAGCGGCGGAACGCTCATCGCCTCCGGGGTTGCGAACTCGAGCTATGGGGGACAGTTCAATTGCGGCGGCATTGCGGTTTTTTGTTTTGGACTGGTAATGAAAGGAATCAAAGTGTCGCTTCCGTCCGGTCGATACTGGCTGGCGGTGGTGCCGCAGTGCAAGGGATCCAGCTGTGACGGCGGCAACGACTATTTCCTGGTGGATGTGGAGGATGTTCCTCCTCACAATTATGTCGGTCCCCTTGAGCCTTGGGACGATTCGTTCTGGAGCTCGAAATCCTATAGCACGTTCTTCGACCCCACCTGGGGTTCGTCCGGCGCATGCCGCGGACTCGGTTGCGACCGGTTTTCGGCAGGCGTCCTGGGAACGAAGTAGAAAACTTCTGGAGTGAGAAATCGGTAGCGTCTCTTCAAACTGAGACACTACCGAGAAATTCCCTGGCTGGCTCCCCTCACGTCCAGCCTTCCATCCAATAACTCCCGCTTATCCCGCCCATAGAAACAATCAATTTCCGCGCGCCGGCGGCAGACTCCTACACTGATCTGCCCGCCAATGCCGGAAATTGCAGCAGGCCACGTATCCGGAGCATGGGCGAACCACCGGGGCGGATCGCAAGCCGATGTGCGTTCCATCACATTCAACCAGGGCGGAACGATGAGAGACTATCCACGAAGCGCGCACAGATCCACACCGGAAGCCCGGTTTCATACATTACCTAAGGAGAGCAATTCATGGCTGACTCGAAAACGGTCCTGGAATTCGTCAAGCAGCACGCGATTAAGATCCTCGATCTCCGTTTCACCGACCTGCCCGGTCTGCAGCATCACGTGTCGTATCCCATCCACCAGTTGACCGAGGCTTCGTTTGAAGAAGGCTTCGGCATGGATGGATCGTCCATCCGCGGCTGGGCGGCGATTCACGAAAGCGATATGCTGCTGATCCCCGACCCGAATACCCATCTTCTCGACCCGTTTACCGAGGTGCCGACCCTGGTGATGGTGTGTGATGTCATCGATCCGGTGACCAAGCAGCGCTATGACCGCGACCCGCGCTTCATCGCCAGAAAAGCCGAACTTTATCTGAATTCAATCGGGGTCGCCGATACGGCCTGCTTCGGCGCCGAGGCCGAGTTCTTCATTTTCGATAATGTGCGTTTCGACCAGCGCGAGCAGTATGGGTTTTACTTCATCGACGCCGAAGAAGGGCGCTGGAACTCCGGGCGCAAGGAAGACAACCTGGGATACCGCCCGCGCTTCAAAGAAGGCTATTTCCCCGTTCCTCCCACCGACCATTACCAGGACCTGCGCAGCGAGATGGTGCTCACCATGCAGAACTGCGGCATGGATGTGGAATGCCATCATCACGAAGTGGCAACCGGCGGGCAAACCGAAATCGATCTGAAATACGACTCCCTGGTGCGCTCCGCCGACCACATGATGCTCTACAAATACATCACCAAGAACGTCGCCAACCAGTACGGCAAGACGGTCACATTCATGCCGAAGCCGATCTTCCAGGACAACGGCAGCGGCATGCACACTCACCAGTCACTGTGGAAGAGCGGCAAGCCGTTGTTTGCCGGCGACGGCTACGCCGGACTGTCGCAGATGGCGCTTCACTACATCGGAGGCCTGATCAAGCACGGGCCGGCGCTTTCCGCCATCATTGCCCCCACCACTAACTCCTATAAGCGGCTGGTGCCCGGTTTCGAAGCTCCCGTGAACCTGGCCTACTCGCGGCGTAACCGTTCGGCGGCATGCCGCATTCCTATGTATTCGGCGTCGCCCAAAGCCAAGCGGGTGGAATTCCGCCCGCCGGACCCAAGTTGCAATCCGTACATGGCATTCGCCGCCATGCTGATGGCCGGGCTGGATGGCATGGAGAACAAAATCGATCCAGGCCAGCCGCTCGACAAAGATATTTACGAACTCGAACCGGAGGAACTCGCCAAAGTGCCGTCCATGCCGGGATCGCTCGAAGATGCGCTCACCGCACTGGAGAAAGATCACGCTTTCCTGCTAAAAGGCGACGTCTTCACCGAAGAGCTGCTCAGCACCTACATCGATTACAAACGCGCCAAAGAAGTGGACGCCATACGCCTGCGCCCACATCCGTATGAGTTTGCGCTGTACTACGACATTTAGGAGTCGGGCGTCAGGAGTCACGAGTTAGCAAAAGGCCCGGTACAAGCCGGGCCTTTCTTGTGCTATTGGCAACTATCAAACTTGAACGCGAGTATCCGCGTGCTCCAGTCGCCGCTGGAAGCGCCGCCGTGCTTCTTGTTGTAATACATCTGGCTGTACCAGAAGGTGCAGTCGTCAGCGGGATCAATGCTCATGCTGCTGTAATCGCCCCAGCGTGCCGAGTCACCGATCTGCACCGCTGTGCCTTTGATCGCGATGACCGGGGTTTCCAGCTTGCCCAGAGGATCGGTCGCCAGACGTCCCGTGTACCAGACGCTCGGCTTCACCGTGGTGCTGGAGGCGCTCATCCCCAGAGCCATGTTGCCGGCCTTATCCATGCCCACGGCTCCCATCCACAAGCTCGTTTGGAATGTCCCTGACTGATAAAGCGAGAAAGTGCCGCCGGAAGGCGTGGACCGCAATTCATACCAGCGCATGGCTGATACCGCTGTGGAGTTCTTGCCGGGCGTGACGGCGTGCGTCAGCACCATGGACTCGTGATCCCCAAAGTTGCGGTACGCCAGACGGAAAAGCAGGCGATCTCCGAGAGATTCCACTTGCTCGCCAGGAGACGGTTGCGGAATGCAGTCGCCTCCGCCGCAGGCCAGCGAAAAAGAAGGGACCGTGATGTTGTTCGGCCCGGTGAAAGTCGATTTCTTGGGATGCGTGAAGTCCACGTGAAAATCGTATTCGGACAGTTGGTTGCTGGTGTTTCCCAGCTCAACATAATGGTTCGGTGCGCCAGTAGGAGGCAAGGTCGCGCCATCCAGGTCCGACGGAAGGAAGCTGTAGTTATTGTTATTCGGCGCGAAGCAAATGGCGATCGCTTTCGTCCCTGCCAGCATCGCGGTGCGGTTGTAGGCACACGGTTCCGCCGCGCCGCTGCCGAATGCATTCGCCGTTCCGTAATACGCGTCCGGCCAGACCGCATACTTGGGATAGTCGGGCAGCGTGCTTCCGTAATCGAATTCGTAGCGGTTGTAACTGCCGGTCGCATCTCCGGAGGTCGATACCGCGATGCACAGGGCATAGTTTCCGGAATAATTGAGGTAAGAAACCATCCACCGCGACGCGAGATGGTCCCAGAGTACGTCTGGGTCGCCGGGGTTTGTGCCCTCGCACAATCCACCGAAACCCTTGAAAATGGTGTTGGTATTGGTCGGTTTCAAAATGACCTTGCCGGTGGTCTTATCGAACACCTCATAGTCAAAATTGGTGATCTCCACAAACTGAGTTGCCCCGATGGCGCCGTTGGTGTCGGGCACCTGCGCGTTGCCCTGGTCCTCCCGCGTGCCCTCCAGGCTCATCAACTGCTTGGTGTGAATCGCCGGAAGATAGGCGTCCTGCACAACCGTATCTTCGCCCGGTACTCCCACCGTCAAACCCAGGTTTCGTTCGGGCTCGATCATCACCGCACCCGAGGCTTGCCGCGGAGCGTTTCTTGCCATGTCGCGAAGCGGCAAGGAAACATCGTGTTTGGCGTCAGATCTGACCATGGGGTCGGTTTGCACCTCTTGGGAGAAGGACGGGAGTGTCCAAAGGGTGAAGAGAACGGCCAGCATTGCGAACGGCGGAGTTGCTAAGCGTATAGATTTCATGTTTCCTTCTCCAGATGCTCGTAGTATGAGTCTCGAACGATTCGGTGCCCCTCAAGGAGAATCCCACTCTTGGCTTGTGCAGCGGCTGATCGGACGGGGCTGCTGATGCGGAACCTCTTCAATGGCCACACCATCTTACATCACTGGATCGCTCTTGACGAACTCAAATATCTCTGGTTTTGGCCTCAGGCTGAGTGCGGGCGCCCCAGCCTTCCGGGTTCTTTGCGGAGGCTGGGGGCGTTCACTCATAGTTGCAAACAGTGGGTGGCTCATTCATTCGCGCACTTTGCGGATGAGTGGGGCGAAACAAAACAGAAAACCGCAAAACAGGCGCCAAATGCTCCTTTCCGTGGATTTCCGGTCAAATCGGGTGTAACATCGCTTTGCTACGCAGTCTGCCACTCCCCCGGCAGCAGGTCAGCAGAGAGCCGAGTCATGGGCCATAAGTCTGCTCTAACCCCGCGAGTCGCCCCGGATTGATTCTTGCCTTCGTTCTCGCATTCGCTTCCGTCGCCCTCGCCGCCCAGTGGAGGGAGCAAGTGCTGTACAGCTTTCAGGGAGGCAGCAGCGACGGGTTCTGGCCCGCCGGTGGCGTGGTGTTCGACAAGACTGGAAACCTGTATGGTGCGACCACCGGCGCGGGAACAGCCTCGTGTGCTCCCGACGCCAATCTGTGTGGCCTGGTCTACCAATTGTCGCCCCCAGCGAAGAAGGGCGATCCATGGGCTGAGAGCATCATTATCCAGTTCAAAGGCAAGGAGTCGGATGATGCCTCGCTCCCCTCGGGAGGCTTGATTATCGACAGCTCGGGGAATTTGTATGGCGTGACGGCTTATGGTGGAACAGGCGATTGCGTGCTTTTAGGAACGAAGGCGGGATGTGGAACGGTATATGAGCTCTCGCCACCGAAGCAAAAGGGCGGCCAGTGGACCGAAACAATCCTGTATAGCTTTAAGAGTGGCCACGACGGGTACTATCCCTGGGGCAATCTGACATTCGATAAGGCAGGGAATCTATACGGAGCAACCCAATTCGGAGGAGGAAAGGGGAACACCTGTAACGCTTACTATGGCGGCAATTGTGGGACTGTGTTCGAGTTGAGCCTACCGAAGAAGAATGGCGGGCAATGGACCGAGCAGGTCCTCCATAGTTTTGGGGGTGGCACTGACGGAGCAATGCCAAATGGTGGATTGGTACTCGGCGCCAGGGATGCGATCTACGGCACCACGTCAATTGGTGGCAACCAGCAGTGTAACTTCGGGAATGGCAACCTCGGCTGTGGGATCGTGTTTGAGCTGGCTCCGCCGAAGAAGGAGGGCGGAGCGTGGATCGAAACAATTCTTGACCGCTTCAAGTATCCCGGAAATGACGGCGCAGGCCCTCGCGGCAACTTGATCTTCGACGCAAAGGGGCAGCTCTACGGTACTGCTGGAGGGGGTAGCTGGCAGAGCGGAGTTGTCTTCCGACTAGCGAATGTTGGTCACGGGAGGTGGAGGGAGACCGTCCTCTACAGCTTTACAGGGCGCGGTGATGGACTCGATCCCGGCAATGGTCTTGTGTTCGACGCCTCCGGTTACCTCTATGGTACAGCTCTCGGGGGGCAAACCAACAAAGGCCTCGTCTTCCGACTGAAACCACCGAAACAGGGCAACTCGTGGTCGTTTTCTGCTCTTTATAACTTCACCGGTGCCCCGGACGGAAATAATCCCACAGGTGATTTGGTTTTCCACGAAACGGGCCACCTGTATGGCACGACTGAGTGGGGCGGAGATGGGCAGTTTTGTCAGGGTGGCTGCGGCTCCGTGTTCGAGGTCTCGCCGCCATGATTCCCAGCAGCGGACGGTCCCCAGGGGTGATTTTCGATGGCGGCGTTCTTCCGTGGCCTTCCTCGCATGAGCCGGGTCAAATGCCGAGAGTTTACTGGCGAGACCAACGAAGTGTGAGCCTCGTCACAGCAGGGCTTGCTGCGGGGCGTACAATGGTGGCGTTCGACGGGAGGAATGTATGAAACCGTCCTCGCAGTCCCCAGAACGCCTCTCCTAGGCTTTCCGATTCAGTTCATCGCCAACTTAGCATGTATGCCGTCGCAGCCAGTGCGGCGGGAGTGGGAGTGTTGGCGCAGCCGTATATACTTCTTTTCGGACGCGTAACTGTCGCAAAATCTCCTTTACACT
Source organism: uncultured Acidobacteriota bacterium (assembly GCA_963715675.1). GTDB lineage: Bacteria > Acidobacteriota > Terriglobia > Terriglobales > Acidobacteriaceae > DASVWZ01. Next base: position 1,990,841 of record OY970265.1, on the reverse strand, counting down.
CAAAATCCCCAAGAAAGGGCGAACAGACGGCGCAATCTTGTGCTATCGCCTGTTCTCGACAGTTATCGCTCCCACCTTCCTCCTGATGCAAAAAGAAAGCCGCCCACCATCGGGCGGCTTGGGTGTTGAGAGTCTTTGGAGCTAGCTCCTGCCGACTAGGTCATCTTCGTGGCGGCTGGCCCCCAGCGTTACCTTCGCAGCCCTCCTCTGCTTCCCCTCAGGGAGCGAACTCTTGAATCCGATTGTTGTCTTCATCAACTACGAACACGTTCCCACTCGGGTCCACTGCGATGTCGAAGGGAGTGTCGAACTGTCCATCGCCTGTGCCATAACTGCCCCAGTTGGTGATGAAAGTGCCATCGTTTGTGAATTTTTCGACGCGGTTGTTGTCGTTGTCAATCTCAATACCCTCATCCCCCGTATCGGACACGAAAACGTTTCCGCTCGCATCCACACCGAGGCCGTAGGGATTCTGCATCTGTCCCCTGCCAGCCCCTGGGGTACCCCAAGTGGTCAGGAACTTGCCACCATTCGTGAACTTTTGAATGCGACTGTTGTGGGTATCCGCCACGAACACATTACCGGTGTAGTCCACCGCTACGCCATACGGTAAGTTGAATTGCCCCTTGCCTGAACCAGGACTCCCCCAGGCTTTGACGAAGCTGCCATCGTTCGCGAATACTTGAATGCGATTGTTATAGACATCCGCCACGAATACACGTCCGGCTGCGTCCACGGCCACACCTTCGGGAATGTTGAACTGCCCCTTGCCCGAACCAAAGCTCCCCCAGGCCCTAATGAACGTGCCGTCGTTGGTGAACTCTTCCATGCGATTGTTGTCGGTATCCGCCACGAATACGTTGCCATTTGAGTCCACCGCCACGCCGCCGGGCCCGCCCGAAAATCCGCCAAACCCGCCAAATTGCCCTTTACCAGTACCCTGCCTGCCCCAGGTCCTGATGAAGGCGCCGTCATGCGTGAACTCCTGTACCCGTGTGTTGCCCCCGTCTACGACGAAGATATGGCCGCTCGCATCCAGTGCCACACCCCGGGGATACCAAAATTCGCCATGCCTTGCGCCTGGCTTCCCGAATTTGCTGATGAACGTGCCGCTGTTGGTGAACTTCTCAATCCGCGCGCCAAAATAGTCCGCCGCGTACACGTTGCCGTTCGTATCCACCGCCACGCCGTAATTGTAATTGAACTGTCCATCGCCTGCGCCATAGCTGCCCCAGGTGGTGATGAAAGTGCCATCGTTTGTGAATTTTTCGACGCGGTTGTTGCCAGTGTCCGAGACAAACACGTTTCCATTTGCATCCACTGCCACGGTGGTGGGAGAGTTAAACTGTCCATTGCCGGAACCAAAGCTCCCCCAGGCGGTGATGAAAGTACCGTCGTTTGTGAATTTTTCGATGCGGTTGTTGCCAGTGTCCGACACGAATACGTTTCCACTCGCATCCACAGCTACGCCCTCGGGAAGGCTGATTCCCCACTTGGTAATGAATGTGCCGTCGTGAGTAAACTTTTGAATTCGACCGTTTAGGGCATCCGCCACGAACACGTTGCCGTGCGAATCCAGCGCAAGAGGAAGAGGGAGCTCGAACTCGCCATCACCCGATCCCTGAGTCCCCCACCCCCTGATGAAGCTGCCATCGTTCGCGAATACTTGAATGCGATTGTTATAGGTATCCGCCACGAATACATTACCGGCGGCGTCCACGGCCACGCCTTGGGGCAGCCATAATTTTCCGTTCTTATGTCCCAAGCTGCCCCACTTCAGCAAGAACTTGCCTGTCTTGTCAAATTTCTCGATCCGGGAGTTTTGCAGGTCTGCGACAAAGATGTTGCCCTGTGCATCCACTGCGACACAAACGGGCGAGTTGAACGTCCCCGGCGGGGCGAGAGCGCCCCACTTGCGGACAAACTTATAGCTCTCTGGGGTGTCCTGGCCCGACGCCTGTGCCCGCGTCCGGAGCGTTAAAGGTAATAATTTTTGCTTTCCTTGTGCCTGTGCTTGCGGCCAGGCTGCTAAAGCAAAAGACATGCAGAAAACCAACAGCACAATGCTGATAGGTTTCATAATTTCCCTCCATGAAGTGAGCTTTCTTGCATTCGTCTCAGGGGGTGGGCGTCTCACTGGCAGGAAGTGCTCTTCGGAGAGACGAAACGATTTGTCGGAGAAAGTCTAGTCGTTTGGCTAGTCTTTGCAATGGCAGGCATCACAATTCGATGTGATGGGTTGGCGAAACCCCGTTTCAGTGGCCGGAGCTACGAGCCTGTCCGCGACTGCGCGTGGGAACGGCAACTCTATGCTGGATGGACTGGCCTAGGTCAATTGGCGATAAATCGCGATTACACTCGTTGACTCCTCGGTCGGCTCGCCCAAGGATCGGCTGGGCGCTCGGGGAGGTAGCACAACACCGGCGGCGAAAACAGCACGACCCCACCCTCCCCTTTTTTCCTTGACACCCACCCGGCAAACTGACATCCTCGATGTATATCTTATGGAGAACTAAAGAAACACGCATATAACTCCTTAAGAATCTAGATTTTACCTCTAACCCCAATCGAATCTAGATTTTGCGGGCCAAATCTCCGTAACCTGATGATTCTGCTAGACCGAGGGGGAGGGGGTATATACCCTCAAATCTCGATTTTTTCTTCACGACCTCAGGGCAGTTCAGTTGTCATCAGGGTCAGCGAACGCAGCCTTTCGTCCTGCGCGACTACTTCTTCAGCAGCCTTGCATTGCAGAGATCATCTCAGCCGAATCAAGGAGTCACTGTCGTCCTGAAGCGCCGCGGTTCGTAAGCGTCTGCCACGAAATCCGTCTGCTGGTCGGTTATACTGCCCCGGTTGTGAAAAAGGGAGTTTCCCGGAGGCTTCATGAGGCGGATGTGGCTATGGATCTTTGTAATCGGCATGTGTTCCGGCGTCTTGCAAGCTCAGGATGTTTTAAAGGCATCGCCGGGCGAGCGAATGTTTTTCCCCCACGACATGCTCTGGGGATATGGGCAATTTGAGCTTGCCCCGCCGCACAACGAAATCGATCCCAACCTGTGCGCCGGCAATTCCGGCTCATATGGCGGCGTGAATGCGCCGTGCACGCTATTCGCCCGCTACATGTTGTCGGGCACAGTGGAGTTCCGCCCCTTTGGCCGCGGGCAACTTCGCCGGTTCATGCTGTTTGACGACCCTTCATTCCTGTTCGGCAGAAACCTGCCAAGGACGCTTTACACCTGGTCCATGCAGCCCATTGGATTGGAGCACTCCTGGGGTGCGGCGGTCTACATCGGGAAAGGATTTGAGGCCCGGTTTACCCAGCATTTCCTCTTCGATCGATTCGGCGAGCGCGGCCACAATCTCGGTCCCGCGGACCTTGGCACCAACGGTCCCTGGGGACGCTACAACGCAATCGGTGTTCGCAAGTACTTTGGGACGCGGAGATGGTGAGGCGGCGCTACCGCTGTCTGGTCTTCAGCGCGTAATTGCGCGCATCCCCAAACGCGGTGACGCTGGCGTGGCTGAGGGAAATCCAGCGCTCGAGCTTGTGGTGTCCCGTGCGATGAAACAAGTAGGCGACGCCGACAGAAGTCACGGTCGCGGCGGCTTCCAGGCTGGCAAAGCCGGCGGAATTGTTCACCACGTCCTGGGGAATCAGGATCTCTTTGCGGCCGCGTGCCTGAAAATTGCGGGTGGAGGCGTAATCCAGCCCCCGGAGCATCGCCGTCGCGGAGAATAACTCGATGTTCGTACGGTCCCAAAACGCATGGGGAGTATCCGGTTTCGGTTGGGATGACAATGCCACCACAGGGGTGGCCGGAGAACCGGAGGACCCCACGCCCGGCGTATCGATCGCACCATCGGACGAAGTTCGCGAAGAGACCATCTGGGCCTGCGCCAGAGTGCAAAACAAGCACCAGGCGCCGATGCTGCTTAACAAGCCAATCCACTGATGTAGCCCCATCACACGCCGACGCATTTCCGCATTCTACCCTGAGGCGGTCGGTTGGTCTTGCGGTTTTCCCGCTAATTTGGCCACTGAAGTAACCGGCAAATCTCCACCCGTGCACGAGGTGCTTCCCGTCGCTGAAATAGCCCACTACCAGCAGTCAGCTAATTCAGTGTTTCACCACGGGCTGCTATATAATTAAAAGTTTTCTTCTTACCTTCCGGAGGACATATCATGGCGGTTTCTTACAACGGCGTTCCAGTGCCATCAAACGGAGCGCGAATCACTTACAGCAGTGGGCGCTACCAGGTGCCTGACAACCCCATCATCCCATTCATTGAGGGTGACGGCACGGGCCGCGACATCTGGAAAGCTTCCGTGCGGGTATTCGATGCCGGGGTGGAGAAGGCATACCGTGGCAAGCGGCGAGTCGCCTGGTATGAGATTTTCGCCGGGGAGAAAGCCTTTGCGAAGTTCAAGAACTGGCTTCCCGATGACACGGTCGAAGCCGCCCGCGAATTTCGTGTAGCCATCAAGGGACCGCTCACTACCCCCGTCGGTGGCGGAATTCGATCACTCAATGTCGCTCTGCGGCAGATTCTCGATCTGTATGCTTGCGTCCGCCCGGTGCGGTACTACAAAGGGACGCCTTCGCCGGTCAAGCACCCGGAGCGCATGGACATCGTGATCTACCGCGAGAACACCGAAGATGTTTACGCCGGCATTGAGTGGGAGCAGGGCACGCCCGAAGTGGCCAAGCTGATCGAGTTCTTGAACAAGGACATGCTCAAGGGCGGCAAGAAGCAGGTGCGGCTCGACTCCGGCATCGGCATCAAGCCGATGTCCGTGACCGGCACCAAGCGCCTGGTGCGCATGGCCATCCAGTATGCCCTGGACAGTGGGCGCAAATCCGTCACCCTGGTGCATAAAGGCAACATCCAGAAGTTCACGGAAGGTGCCTTCCGCAAGTGGGGCTATGATCTGGCCACGCAGGAGTTCCGCGATGCCGTCGTGACCGAGCGCGAAAGTTGGATCATCGACAACAAGGACAGGAATCCGAACCTCTCCATCGAAGAGAACGCTAACCTGACCGAGCCGGGCCTGGAGTTTGCCACCGAAATGTTCCGGCAATCCGTCTACAAAGAGGTGCGCAGCGTGCTTGATGCGATCTACGCGACCCACGGCAAAGGCGCATGGAAAAAGAAGTTGATGATCAACGATCGCATTGCCGATTCCATTTTCCAGCAGGTGGTCACCCGGGCCGATGAATATTCCGTACTGGCCACGCCCAATCTGAACGGCGACTACATTTCCGATGCCTGCGCCGCGCAGGTGGGCGGATTGGGGATTGCACCCGGAGCCAATATCGGCGATGGCTATGCGTTCTTCGAAGCCACCCACGGTACCGCTCCGAAGTATGCGGACAAGGATGTCATCAACCCGGGTTCGGTGATTCTGTCGGGAGTGATGATGTTCCGCTTCCTGGGCTGGAACGAGGCCGCGGACCTGATCGAGAAGGGCATGGAGCGTACCATTGAGCGGAAGACGGTCACCTACGACTTCGAGCGTATGCTGGAAGGCGCGACCAAGGTGAAGACCAGCGAATTTGCCAGCCACATCATTGAGAATATGGGTGCGATGAAAGCGAACGCTGCCGACTGAGAAATGAAGGCTTTGGGTATTGGCTCCTAGCCCTTGGCTTCTAGCTTTTGTTTCGCTGGGCAGTACTCCGAACATCAGCGAAGCGGGGCTGCAAGCTAATGGCTAACGGCCAAAAGCGTTTTCAAGAAACATACATAGAAAAGAGGACATTATGCGCAAGAAAGTCACAGTGGTAGGTTCTGGAAACGTAGGCGCCACGGCGGCCCACTGGATCGCCTCCAAGGAACTGGCGGACGTGGTGCTGATCGACATCATTGAAGGTGTGCCGCAGGGCAAGGGTCTGGATCTTCTGCAAGCCATGCCGATTGAGAAGCGCGACTCCCATGTGATCGGCACGAACGATTATGCGGACACGGCAAACTCCGACATCGTCATCATTACCGCCGGCGTTCCGCGTAAGCCGGGCATGAGCCGCGATGATCTGCTGAACATCAACTACAAGATCATGAGTGATGTGGTCGAGAAGGCCATCAAGGACTCGCCCAACTGCATCCTGATTATTGTCTCCAACCCTCTGGATGCCATGGCGCAGACAGCATTCAAGCTGAGCAAGTTTCCGCGTGAGCGGGTGATCGGCATGGCCGGCATTCTGGATTCGGCGCGCTTCCGGGCCTTCATTGCCGACGAATTGAAAGTGAGTGTGGAGAATGTGACCGCGTTCGTGTTGGGCGGGCACGGCGACACCATGGTGCCGCTGCCCCGCTACTCGACGGTGGCTGGGATTCCGATCACGGAGTTGATGGACGCTGCCACCATCGAACGGCTGGTGAAGCGTACCCGCGACGGCGGGGCTGAGATCGTAAAATATCTCAAGACCGGCAGCGCTTACTACGCGCCATCGGCTGCCGCCACCGAGATGACCGAGGCCATTCTCAAAGACAAGAAGAAGATCCTGCCTTGCGCCGCTTATCTCGAGGGCGAGTACGGCATCACGGGGCTGTTTGTAGGTGTGCCCGTGAAGTTGGGTGCCAAGGGGATCGAGAAGATCATCGAGATCAAACTCACCGCCGACGAACAGGCCGCGTTGAACAAGAGCGCAGCCAGCGTGAAAGAGCTGTGTGCCGTTATTAACGTATAGGTGCAGGTTCGATTGCGAGAGATCCCGCTCATGTGGGCGGGATTTATTATGTAGTTCGATTACTAACCCCCGGGAGCGGCCATCCCGAAACTCGGCGTGAGGGATCTCTCGCGCAGTTCCTGATCACTTTCGGACTCGGGAGTGCCAGTTCAAGAGTCCGCCGGTTTGCGTCTGTTGCAAACTGCGAGGACGCTGCACGCAGATCCCTCGCCCCTCTGGTGAAAGCGCGGGGCTTTGACAGGATGACGTCCTGAAAGCCTTATCGGCAAACCTCTGGAAGCAGACGCGCCATGGAACCGCTTTAAGCACCAGCCGTCCGCTACTACTGAACCTCAATACTCCCCGATCCGGTTTCCACTCGGATCGGCACGCCGCCGCCGTTCACCTTGCCGTGAATTTCCTTGCGTCCCATCGATCCCTGCACGGTCACGGGCTGGGCGACGGAGATTGATCCTGAACTGGTCCGCGCATCCAGATCAAAGGCCGTGCTCGACCCCAACTTCAAATGAACTGTGCCAGACCCGGTGTGCACCGTCCATCCCCCGGTGGGTTCACCTTCGGCGCGAATATCGCCGCTCCCGGCCGTTGCCTCCAGCGTGCCGTGCACTCCCTGCAGGTCCATGCCTCCGGAACCGGTGTCGACACTGACCGAGCCAGTCGCCGTCTGTTCGAGACTGATGTGGCCGCTGCCAGTATGAGCCTCGAATCCTCCGGCAATATCGATGGCGTGAATGTCGCCGCTCCCGGCCTTGGCATGGACATTGCCCTTCACATGCTCGATCTCGATCTCGCCGGATCCGGTGTCTGCCCGGACCTCGCTGCCGATATCAGAAATCTTAAGATTGCCCGAGCCAGCTTCGACTTCCGCCATTCCGTGAATGCCCTGAATGGTCTGATTGCCGGAACCGGACTGCGAGCGCAGTTGCGTTTCCGCAGGCACGGTCACGTCATAGCTGATGGAGATGTTCCGGCGAAGTTCGGGATCGTCGATATGGCCGATGCGGATGGTGTTTCCGCTCTGCTGAATGGGCGGGTTCGCCTCAATCCGGCGCACCCGGTCTTCGGAATCATGACCGAACCAGTTGGTCACCTTGATGCGCCCAGTGACCTCGACCTGTCCCGATCCGCCAGTGCGAACCTGGATATTGCCCGAACCTGTAGAAATGTCGAGATTGACCGGCCCGGAAACCTGAAGTGTTCGCTGAAACGAACCTTCTGCCGAGGCCAGCGCAGGAATCGATGTCGCCAGTAGAAGAACGGCGGAGAGAACGTGGTATCCGGTGAGGAATTTCATCATAAGCTCCTTAGTTGATGCGGATGTCGCCCGAGCCCGTGTGAACCCTCAACTCTGGCCCACCGCCGTTGGCTTTACCGGTGATCTTGCTGCGCGACCCGCCGATTTTGCCTTGAACAATTGCCACGACCTGGCGGCTGGTCTCAATCTCCCCGGATCCAGTGCTGGCGTCCAGATCGAAGGCCGCATTCACGGGAAGCTCAAGATCCACATTACCCGAACTCGTCTTGATCCCCCATGCCGCGGTCTGCTCGCCTTTGACGGTCACGTCGCCGCTACCCGTTTGCACCCCCAACCCGCCCTTCACATTCCGCAGCTCGATCGTGCCAGAACCGGTGCTCACGTGAACATCCCCGGGTCCTTTGGCATCCACCCGAACATCGCCGCTCCCAGTTTCGGCAGTCACCGGGCCAGAGACATCGTAGGCTTCGACATCGCCCGATCCGGCGTGCAGGTGAATCTCCGCGGTGATGTTGCGCAGACGCATGTCGCCCGAGCCGCTTTCCAGGTCCAACTTGCCATGTAAGTCTTCCACGCGTTGGTCGCCAGAGCCGGTTTGGGTGCGGACAACCGTGTCCGCCGGGACCGTGATTTCGTAATCCACCGAGATCTCGCGCACATTAACATAATCAATCCGGATGCTGTTGCCCGACTGGTGAATTGGGGGATTCTGCTCAATCTCGCTGACTGCGGCATGGCGGTCGCCCACCAGCCAATGGTCCTCGACATGAATCTTTCCGCTGATGACGACTGTCCCTGCGGGCCCGCTCCGAATGCTGATGTCCCCGGACCGCGTCAACGCCTCGAGGTCTACCGGGCCGGTCACTTGGTACGTCCGCTGAAAACTCCCCTGGATGGAAGCGAAAGCTGGGATCGCACCAAGGAAAACGGCAAGAATCAGCATCGAAGAGCGATATACAGCGGTGAATCGAATCGGTTGCCTCAATCGGTCCTCCTGTTAGGGGTACGAGATGTTGCTGCTGGCAGTTCCGGAAATCGGAGCCGGTCGAAGCCCTGACCAAAACGGCAGAAACCGTCAGCGCCAACATAACAATAGACGCGCCAGACACGATAGGGTGAGGGATCAAAGTTGGTCCAGAACGAAAAGGGCACGGACGCCTGTCCGTGCCCTCTCCTTGTTGGAACTATGCGATTTACTGCAGAACGACCTGGTCGCCTTCTTCCAGTCCGCTGAGAACCTCGGTCTTGGCGCCGTTGGAGATGCCAATGTTCACCGCCAGCTTCGTCTTACCATCCTTGGCCTTCGGGTCAGGGATCTCCACCGAGGCCTTCTTGTCCTTGTCGTAGATGAGCGCGCCTTCGGGAATCTGCAGCACATTCTTGTGTTCTTCCAGAATGATCTCCGCGTTAGCAGTCATCTCCGCCTTCAATTCTCCGCCGGGATTATTGATGGACACGCGCACCTCGAATGTGGTCACGTTGTCCTTCTCAACTCCCATGGGTGAGATCTTGGTGACTTTGCCGTTGAACGTCTTGTCCTTGAAGGACTCAACCTTGATTCGGGCCGGCTGTCCGAGGTACACCTTGCCGATATCGCTCTCATCGACCTTGCCCTTGACGTATACCTCGCTGGTGTCACCCAGGGTCATCACCAGAGTTGCGGAAGAACCGAGCACGAGAATCGAGCTGACTGCGTCTCCCATCTCAACGTCGCGCGAGAGCACGATGCCGTCAATCGGCGACACGATGTCGGTGTAACTCAGCTGCTCTTCCAGTTGCTTCAGGTTTGCCTGGTCGCGCGCCATTTCGGCTTGCGATTGAGCGATCTTGGCTTTCAGAACAGTCACCTGTGCTTTGGAAACGTTCTGCTTGTTCAGCGCCATCTTGTAATTCTTGTCGGCATCATCGAGGGCGGTTTGAGAGACCACGCCATCCTGCGCCATCTGAATCGCCCGGTCATATTCGCGCTTCAACAAAGGCACGTCGGGTCCCTCGGCATCCACTTTAGCGCGCTCATAGTCGGCTTGTGAACTGGTCAAGTTGGCTTCAGAGGCCTGGAGTGCGGCCCTCGACTGCTCGACCTGGGCCTCGATCTCGACCTTGTCCAACTGCGCCAACAGTTGTCCCTTCTTGACCGTGTCGCCATACTCCACGTACAGCTTTTTCACGATGCCGCTGGCTTTGGACTTGACCTCAACCTTGGTGATGGGCGTTACTTTGCCGGTGGCGACTACGCTCTTCGCCAGGTCACCCTTTTCAACCTTGGCCAGCTTGGAAGGATCGATCTTGGTGCCGCCGCGGCTGAATGCATAGAGAGCAACCGCGCCGACCAATACCACTGCCGCCACTACGCTGACGATGATAATCCGCTTGCGCCGCTTCTTCTTTCCGTTCCCATTGCCGTTCACTGCTGCCTCCTGCAAAAGCTGGTTCTTGCTCATCAACCTCTACTACGCAATTGCTACACAATTTGTTCCGGATTGCTGTGACAAACCTTGCCCAGGACAAATCCCGGGTGCTCATTGCCTTAGACCGACGAGGACGCAAAATGGAAGCAAAGCCTGCTCTGAACTTCTGAGAATGGCCCACGGAACGCCCGAAGGCCAGAGAACACTTTTCCAAGGTTACCCTTAATTCTACCCCAGGTTGACTTGGAGAACGGCTTCCTCCTTTGAAATGTTAGAATTAGCCATCCATGATCGCCCTGGTGCTGCTGCGGGTGTTTCTGATCCTGCTGCTGGTTGCGGCGAACGCCTTCTTTGCCGCGGCGGAGTTTGCGCTGGTCAGCGTGCGCGATACCCGTATTCAGCAGCTGATTGAGGCCCATCGCATCGGCGCCCGCACGGTTCAGAGACTTCACCGCAATCTCGACGAGGTAGTCAACGGCGTCCAGTTGGGAATCACGGTAGTAAGCCTTACCCTTGGCTGGGTTGGCGAACCGTTGCTTGCCCAGATCGTGGAGGCATCAATAGGCCAGGTGCCTTATGCCCGGCTTTACGCCCACGGCATTGCCATCGTGGTGGCCTTTGTTCTGATCACCTGCCTGCACGTCATCCTGGGCGAACTGGTGCCGAAGTCGCTTGCCCTGCAGCGAGGAGAGCAGGTGGCGCTGGCAGTGGCCGCCCCGATGGATGTTTTTCTCACCCTGACTCGCCCGTTCATCTTCGTGATGAACACGGCGGCCGGCTCAGTGCTCCGGATGTTCGGATCACGCAAGTTGCGCCAGGGGCCGGTGCACTCGCCGGACGAACTCAAACTGATCGTCACCGCCAGCCGGCAGTTCGGCCAGATTCCGCCGTTCCAGGAGGAAATGATTCACCATGCACTGGAACTGGAAAACATCACCGTGCGCGAGGTGATGGTTCCCCGGCCCGACATATTTTCGCTTCCCGGCAACCTGAGTTTGGACGAGGCGCTGTCCCGCATTGTGGAAGAACAGCATTCACGAATCCCCGTGTATGATCCGCAGAGCGGGCCCGAGCACATTGTGGGCGTGCTTTATGCGAAAGATCTGATGCGCTGGATGCGCCTGCGGTTCACCTCCAACCCGGGCGCGTCGGTCACCGCCGCCAGAATCTCGAGCATGAAGATCAACCAGATCGTGCGCGACGTGCTGGTGGTGCCGGAAACCAAGGTGCTGACCGAACTCCTGGAGGAGTTCAAGGACCGCAAGCGTCACTTGGCGGTGGTGGTGGACGAATTCGGTTCCACCGCAGGCGTAGTCACGGTTGAAGATATTCTCGAGCAACTGGTGGGCGAGATCGAGGACGAGTTTGACGTTGGTTTGCCGCAACAGCCAGCGCTCGCCGACAATGTTCCGCTGGTGCTGGAAGGGTCGGTGGGCATTCGTGATCTTGAATCACAATACGAACTGGAGCTTCCGCGCGATGCCGGTTTTGAAACCCTGGCCGGATTCGTACTCGCCCATCTGCAGAAGATTCCACAAGTGGGAGAATCAGTTATCTACGAAGGCCACCGTTTCACCGTCGAGGAGATGGAAGCCCACCGCATCGCCAGGGTGAAGATTGAGAGAGTGCAGCCGAAGGCGGCGAGAAAAGCGGGAGACTGACGTTATTGAGTAATTGCGTAATTGAGCAATTGGGTAATTGAAAACCGCAAGATCGCAGGAGAGCGGGCAGTTGAACTTCCTCAATTACTCAATTACCAAATTACCCAATTTCAAATGCTTCGCTACCTCTCTCAACGCGTGCTGTATACCCTGCCGGTAGTCTGGCTGGTGGTTTCGGTCGTCTTCCTTCTGATTCACCTTGTCCCTGGCGATCCCATTCTGCAGATGCTGGGCGAAGGCGCGCCCGCCACCGACATTCAGGCCGCCCGCCACGCTTTCGGGCTGGATGTGCCGCTGGGTCAGCAATACTTACATTATTGGAATGGCGTGCTGCACGGCGATCTTGGTCCGTCCCTGCGATTCAACCAGAACGTTGCCACGCTGATCGCGCAGCGCTATCCGTATACGCTGGAGTTGACCCTGGCAGCATTGATCGTGGCCGTGCTGCTTTCGGTCCCGGCGGGCGTGCGCTCGGCGCAACGCCGCAATCGCTGGGACGACCGGCTGTTGAGCGTTGTTAGCCTCTTCGGGCTGTCGTTCCCCAACTTTGCGCTCGGCCCCATCCTTATTCTGTTATTTGCCGTCAAGCTCGGCTGGCTTCCGGTGTCGGGTTCCGGAACGTTTGCGCATCTTATCTTGCCGGGTATCACCATGGGCGGTGCACTGGCGGCGATTCTGACCCGCATGGTGCGCACCTCGATGCTTGAAGAACTGAATCAGGAATACATCCGCACCGCCCGCGCCAAAGGCTTGCCGGAACGGACTGTCGTTTATCGCCATGCCTTGCGCAATGCCATGATTCCGGTCATTACTGTGCTGGGGCTGCAATTCGGCGCATTGCTCGCCGGAGCCATCGTGACCGAGACGATTTTCTCCTGGCCCGGAATCGGCCGGCTGACGATCCAGGCCATCGGCAATCGCGATTACTATCTGGTGCAGGGCTGCATTTTGGCCATTGGATTGACGTACGTCGCCGTGAATTTCCTGACGGATCTGCTGTATTCGGTGGCGAACCCGAGGATACGACAGTGAAAGGTTTCACCGCGAAGGACGCGAAGAAAACCACCAACGTTCGCCAAGAAGGCTTGCAGCCGCTTGGCATTCTCTGCGGGAAAGAAATTTGACTATGTCCACCGCTACGATCTCGCTGCCTCGGGCCGCCCGGCATAATCCGCTGGCGGCGATTGGCGTCGTGCTGATTGTGGTCTTCGTCGTCTTCGCACTTTTCGCTCCGTGGATTACTCCTCAAGATCCGGCATTCATCGACCTGCCATCGCGCCTCTCGCCGCCGTCCTCGACCCACTGGTGCGGTACCGACGAACTGGGCCGCGACATCTGCTCCCGCCTGATCTACGGGGCGCGTATCTCCATGCTCGTCGGCAGTTGCGTGGTGGCATGCTCGCTCGGGCTCGGGCTGATCATTGGATCGATTGCCGGCTATTACGGCGGCCGCATTGACCGCTTCGTGAACGTCGTGGTCATGAACGCTTTCCTTTCTTTCCCCGGAATTCTTCTGGCGATCGCGTTTGTCGCTTTTCGGGGGCCCGGAATTTTCAATCTAGTGCTGGCGCTTTCCCTCGGCGGATGGGTCGGATACGCCCGGCTGGTCCGCGGGCAGGTGCTGGCGGCGCGGGAACGCGAATTTGTCGAGGCCGCCCGGGCCCTGGGCGCCAGCGATCTCCGCGTGATCGTCCGCCACATCCTGCCCAACATTATTCAGCCGGTGATCGTGCAGGCGGCCATCGGCATGGCGGGCGCGATCCTGGCCGAGGCCACCATGAGTTTTCTCGGTCTTGGCGTGCCTCCACCGACCGCGAGCTGGGGATCGATGCTGAACGACAGCCGCGCTCATCTTTTTGATTCGCCGCATCTGGTGCTGTTTCCCGCGGCGGCGGTGATGCTGGCGGTACTGTCGTTCAATTTTATTGGCGACGCCCTGCGCGATTTTCTCGATCCGAGGGCGCGGATTGAAGCGGGGCTGTAGCCGCGTCCTGGCTCATGCCCCCTCCCCCCTTTTGGCCGTTTTATAAGTTGCAGAAAACGTGGGAGTTAGCGTTTCGCTGCTCCGTAACTCGCTGAAAACACAGAGCGTTTAGAGCGCCATTTTCATGCGTTTTTCATGCGATTCTGCGGTAGTGACTGCAAAATATTGATTCCAAATGGCTTATACTATAATCTAGAAACCAAAGGACTTAACGGTGGTTCCCGACAAGGGCGTTCGCGTGACCCCCGGGGTCTGCCGGTGTCGAGCAGGAATCGATCCCCCCTGAGGGCCGTAGCGACTGAGATCCTTCGGCCCGTGAAGAAAAGCGCGGGCTCTCAGGATGACGTCGCAAGGGTGGGTCAACCAGCAAAGGGTGGCGCTGTCTCGTCGATAAGCTAATTATCAAAGATCATCAATATCTACGTGCTATTGTGGAATGGATTGAGTGGCGCTGTCAATGACCAACGTCACAAGGGCGAGGAGAGGAAGCGATGATTGCACGCATCTGGCGAGGGGTTACACGGGAATCTGACAAGGACATCTACTTCCAATACCTGCAAAAGACCGGGCTGAAGGAGTACGCGTCCATTCCCGGCAACCGCGGTGTCTGGACGCTGCGCCGCGTCGCCGACGGCAAAGCGGAGTTCACGCTGATTACGCTCTGGGATTCGTGGGGAGCGATCAAAGCGTTTGCTGGCCCCGATCCGGAGAAAGCCGTGTTCTATCCCGAGGACAACAGATTCCTGCTGGAACGTGGGCCGAAAGTGATGCGCTACGAGGTGTTGTCCAGTCCGTCGGATCGAGTGGCATCGGCGGGCCGCTTGCCAGGGTCAAGTGGCATCCGGAATTGTCACAACTTATCGTCTTGATCGTCGATGGCGTGCCTGTCGGGCAGCATGCGCTGGTGCAGGACGCGAGAAACTAAAATGCCATCACGCTCTTGACGGTAGAACAGCACGTGTTTGCCATGCTCATGACGTCGCAAGCCGGGGCGAACGTCCTCACAGAGTCGGCCTAGCGCCGGATTGTCGGCAAGCGCCTGGCAACAAACCTCAAGTTCGCCGAGGTAACGGGCGGCTTGGGCTTGGCCCCATCTCTGAAGGGTGTAGTTGCCGATGCTAAGCAGGTCGGCCTCCGCGCGGCGCGAAAATCGAAAGTTAGCCACGGCCTAGCGCGACACGGGGAGCTTTAGGAGGTTGTTGAAAAACCACTGCCCATCCTCGGTGGTGGTGTGGTAAGAAGCAGGAATGCGAGGCGACGATCAGCAACGGCAAACGGGGATGTTCAGTTATGTGGCATTGGAGGATCGGATTCCAGCCGACCATCCGCTGCGCGGGGTGAGGAAGCTGGTGGATGTGGTCTTGGCCGGGATGTCGAAAGATTTCGACGGACTGTACGCGCAGGGGGGGCGGCCGTCGATTGCGCCGGAGCGGTTACTGCGAGCGCTGCTGCTGCAGGTGTTCTATTCGGTGCGCAGCGAGCGGCTGCTGATGGAGCAGCTCAACTACAACTTGCTATTTCGCTGGTTCGTGGGCTTGGAGATCGACGATGGGGTATGGAACCACGCGGTGTTCAGCAAGAATCGCGAGCGGCTGTTGAACCAGGATCTGGCGCAGAAGTTTTTCGCCCATGTAAAAGAGCAGGCGTCGGGGCTGATGTCGGACGAGCACTTCACGGTGGATGGGACGCTGATCGAGGCATGGGCGGGACAAAAGAGCTTTCGCCGCAAGGACGACGGCGGGTCTGGGAGCGGAGGAGATTTTCACGGCGAGCCACGGAGCAACCAGACGCACGCTTCGAGCACGGATCCGGAAGCGCGACTCTATAAGAAGTCGGCGGGGCAGGAAGCCAAGCTGAGTTATCTGGGCCACACCTTGGTGGAGAACCGGAACGGGCTGATCGCGGCGGCGATGACCACGCAGGCCGATGGCCGGGCGGAGCGCGATGCGGCTTTATTAATGTTGTACGAGTTGACCCGGAAGCGAAGCGGTCGGATCACGACCGGAGCCGACAAAGCCTATGACACGCGCGATTTCGTCAGCACAGTGCGCGAGTTGGGCGTGACGCCGCACGTGGCCCGCCGACAGCACGGCGCGATCGACGAACGGACGAGCCGGCATCCGGGATACGCGATCAGTTTAAGCAAACGCTGGTTGGTGGAGAAACCGTTCGGATGGCTGAAGCAGATTGGCCCCCTGAAGAAGGTGAAACTCCGCGGACTGGCGAAGGTGGATTGGTTGTTCGTGTTTAGCTGCGCGGCCTTCAATCTGATCCGTATTCCGAAACTGCGGGCGCAGAGCGCATGAAGAAGCAAGGGACCCGACCTTCGGTTGCCAGACGAGCCTCGGGGGCAGATCGGAAGCAGCAACAACAAGAATCAGTCTGAGCGTGCGCTTCTTAGAATGATCCACACGCTGCGTGAAGGAAATTTTCAACAAGCTCTTAGGGCCTTACGGACGCGGCCGAAGACCTTGTCTTCTGCGATACCGCTGGCGTCGCCTTCGTCAATCGCCGCCCGTAGCGCGGCCAGCTTGGCTTCATACTCCTGCTCCTCGCGCTCCAAAGTCCGCAATCCGGCGCGCACCACCTCACTGGCGTTTTCGTAACGCCCGCTCTTGACCTTCTTGGCGACAAAGTGGTCGAGTTCGTCAGTCAAATTCACGTTACGGGTAGGCATGGCGACGGGCCCTTTCAATGGACGATGTTTCAAGCTCATCGTAGCATGATTGGCAAAGATTGCCAATAGCGTGGGCGACAGAACTGCCGCTGTTTCACCCGCAAAGCGTTCCAATCACTGACTCTCCAATCCCGTACCGCGCCGTATTACTGCGAGTTACCTGTCTTGGGCCGGGTGCCATACGTGCAGGATTTCAACGGCATCGTGTTTGACGCGGTAGGCGATGATATGCGGCAACCTCCGATGCAGCAGTTCACGGGTGCCTTCTTCGCGTCCCTTGCGTCCACGCATGGGAAACTTTTTGAGCGAGCGGGCGGATTTGCGGATTTCAATGACGGTGGGCCGTGCTAAGTGAGGCTCGTGTTCTTTCAGGTAATCGTAGATGCCTTGCAGGTCCGCTGCAGCGGTGGGCGTCCAGCGGATACGCATCAGGAGTTAAGCATCCGCTCGATACGTGCGTCCATCTCTTCCTCTTCGATAAATTCCCCCCGGTCGGCCTGGGCAATACCCTCCCGCACGGCGGCGCGAAAACGGGCGTCTTGTTCAAGGAGGCGCAAGACGGCGTCCTTTACCAATCGCTCGGTGTCTGTACCGGCATGGCTGGCGATTTGAGATAGCTGCGCTTCCTGCTCGGGGGTGAAATGGACTTCCATGCCTGCCAGTGTAGGGGCGTGAGTCTAGGCTGTCAACGGCGTTAGCTCGTCACGATCCCACCTTTGTGCACTGAACGCGCAAAGATGGGGAGGGTGCCCCGTCCTGGTCTCTCCGCTTTTTGGAGAGACAGGGCGGGGATTTTCAGGGTGATGCGACCAAACTGCCCCAGCCTCCGAAGGGGCGCGGAAGGCCAGGCCACCCCGTCGGTGACCGACACGCGGCTCAATTGTCATTCAGACCGAGCGGAGAGCGCGTGTGAAGTCGCGTCTTCCAGGTATCCTCCAGACCAACAACATCCTCAGCATCCATGTCTGGCGAGACCCTCTGTAGAATCGTGAAGCGGAAATTCGTGGGGTCGCGGTCGCGGAGCAACCGATTTCCGCCGTGTCCGCTAGTGGCATAGACCTGCCATCTCCCGTCAAGATTGTCCTCTCCGTACGCGGAGCCGACGTAGCCTTTCCCGTCAGAAACGTCGAAAATATAGTAGATTGCTTTCCACTCGCAAAGCTTAGCCCTCCAGCTATCCTGGAGGAGCTTCAGGTCCCCCCAAGGGAGATCGATCTCGTTCCATCTGGGCATAGGCCGTTCGAGGGCGCTCTCTTCGAGAATTGCGAGTACCGGCATTTTATTGCCGTGCGCCCAGCGGGACCATGAGCGCTCGGGCGGCGGCCAGGTTATGATGAGTTTCCCTTTCCAAGTTGCGTAGATCTTCATCAGCTCCAGGTCGAACCAGAGAATAGAAGAACGATCGTCCTTCTCGGGGATAAATCCCTTCATCCCGAACCTGTCCCTTAGTTGGATATGCTCCGGCACCTCCCAGTACTGTTCGCGGGTAAGGATCTTGGTCTCGCCGACCTGATAGAGGCCGACAAATAAGGCCTTTCCGGGTTTTTGCCCTATGAAACTTGCAACGTATTTCGCGCGCTTCATTTGCTTTTCTGCTGTTGCACTCTGTGTTTGCTGGTAGCAATTAAATAACCCCGGGTGTTCGGCCGCCAAGCTACCCAGCGCCCGATTTAGTTGTGGTTCCTTCGGCGTATGGCGAAGTACGAGAACCGTCCTTGGCTCGATGTGCTCCGATTCGAGCAGGTCGTTAAGCGTGATCACAAGCGCGCCCCTTTACTCGAACAAGAATTCCTTCGTCCGTGGTTCCTGATTGTACTCCATTGTACTCCCAGCCGAGCGGTCCAACTCGCCCTGTAATGATCTTCGCGCGAGATTTCCTAGCGTCTCCACGGTAACCCTCTGTAAACAGGCCAGATCCAGTTCTTGACATAAATCACATATTGCAATATAAATATCTCTATTAGCAATATGACCCTGGGCGAGAAAATCCGCTACCTGCGCGAAGTCGAGGGCTCGCTGCGCGGCATGAACCGGCCGATGACTCAGCAGGAACTGGTGCGGGCCATCCGCAAGGAACTGGGCAAGCCGATCAGCCAGTCCTACATTTCGCAGATCGAAGGCGGGAGCCGGCCGCACATGACGCAATCGACACGCACGCTGCTGGCGAAGTTTTTCAAGGTGCATCCGGGATTCCTGGTGGATGATCCCAAGGGCTATCACACGGATTTGACCTCCGACCTGCGAACCACGGAAGGGAAGCTGGACGTGTGGCTGCTGCAAGGCTCGGAGCGGTTTGCCAGCGATCCGGAGGTGGGGGACGTGCTGATCAAAGTGGCGCGGGAGAAAGACACTCGCCGCTGCCTGATTTTGCTGGGAGCGATTCTGGACACGCCGGGGCTGGCCGAGCGTCTACTCGAAGCCCTGAAGCCGGAAGCGGCGCGGGCGCCGCAGAACGTAGTGACGGGCAGGAGGTGCACGCAATGACGTGGGCCACGTTTTATCTGATCTGCTTCGCGCTGGGGTTCAGCTTCAGCATGCTGTCGTTTCTGCTGGGAGGGCTGCACGGAAATTTGCCGCACGGCCTGGGCGGGCACCTGCACGCCGGGGCTCACATGCATGTGGCACATGGAGGACACGCTCGCGGGTCGGCGAGCTCGGTGCTCAACCCGGTCACGCTGGCGGCGTTTCTGGCGTGGTTTGGCGGGATTGGCTATCTGCTCACCCGCTTTTCCACTTTGTGGTTTGTCGTGGGATTGGGGATTGCGTTGCTGAGCGGGGTGACTGGGGCCGGAATCATCTATCTGTTTCTCAGCCGCGTGCTGACGGCGGAGGACGAGAACCTTGATCCCGCCGACTTTGAAATGACGGGCGTGCTGGGTCATGTCTCGATGCCGATACGGCAGGGTGGGACGGGCGAGATTATTTATTCGCAAGCCGGCACGCGGCGGACTTGCGGGGCGCGGGCGGAAGACGGAAACGCCGTGGCCAAGGGCGTGGAAGTGGTGGTAACGCGCTATGAAAAGGGAATTGCCTACATCCGGTTGTGGACGGAGATGGCTGGAGAGGAAAGCGAAGGCCAGTAAGGAGTGGGGAAGACTCTTAGCTGAGAACTGATTGCGAGGAACCTGATGAACCGCAGAATGCAAGCCGTGACGGGGTTGATGTGGCTGGCGCTTCCGCTGACCGCGCTGCGCTACTGGTGGGTGTGGGACCGTCTGCCGGCGCGCATGGCCACGCACTTCAACGCCGCGGGCCAGGCCAACGGATGGATGACGCGGGAAGTGGCGCTCGAATACGGTCTGGGGCTCACAGCATTTGTGCTGCTGATCTTCACCATCATGTCTTACGTCATGCAGAAGCAGAAGGCGCCGGCTCCGGTGGCGTGGTCACTGACCGGGCTTCTGGCCCTGGTGGTGGGAATGATCTACCAGGCGAACAACGGCATCATCGCTTACAACCTGACGGGGCGTCCGGTCTCGGTGTTCGGTCCGCTGATCCTGGTGCCGGCGGTGATCGTGTTTACCACGGTTTACCTGGGCTCGAAGCGGGGGTCCCCGTTGCCGGAATCTGCGCCGCTGGCAGAAGAAACGCACGCATCGTTGATGATGGGCTTCATTTTTCTGATCTTACTGGGCATCGAGCTTGCGATCGCGACCCAAGTACCAGGTAAGGCGGTGTTCATTCCATCCATCATGCTGGCGTTGGTGTTTGCCGCGTGTGCCGCTTTCGCGTGGAGCGGGTTTCACTACCGCTTCACCCAGGGAGGCGTCGAGATTCGCGCGCTGGGCTTTCGCCTGCGCTCGATTCCAGCGGCGGAGATTCGCGAGTACACGGTGGAAAGCTGGAGCCTGCTGCGGGGATACGGGATTCGCGGCATTGGAGCCAGCCGCGCCTATGTCCTGGGCAACCAGGTGGTGCACATCCGGACGGCGGAGGGCGATGTGTTCCTGGGGCATGATGAGCCGCAGCGGGTGGTGCGCGATTTGGACATGATGCGGCAACTGGTTCAGTAAGCAGACGCGCTCGGGCGGAGACGCCTGCGTCTATGTCGACGAGTTCTGGAAATCGATTTCGTTCAAAGCACTTCTAACAGGAGGAGATATGTTGGGTGGAACATTTGTTGAGATATGGATCATCGTGGGCCTGACGGTCCTGGCCATGATGTTCCTGATGGGGATGCTGGCAAGGCTGTATCGGAAAGCGGGGCCTCATGAAGCCCTGGTGGTGTACGGGTTTCGCGGAACCCGCGTGGTCAAGGGGCGGGGCACGGTGATTTTCCCCATGATCGAAAACTGTCGCGACCTTTCGCTCGAACTGATGTTGTTCGACGTGGCGCCGCAGCAGGATCTTTATACCAAGCAGGGGGTTGCGGTGACGGTGGAAGCGGTGGCGCAGATCAAAGTGAAGTCGGACACGGAATCGATCCTGACCGCGTCGGAGCAATTCCTTACCAAGAGCGACCAGGAGCGCGAAGGGCTGATCAAGCTGGTGATGGAAGGCCACCTGCGCGGCATCATCGGACAGCTCACCGTGGAAGAGATCGTCAAGCAACCGGAGATGGTGGGTGACCGCATGCGCTCCACCTGCGCCGACGACATGAACAAGATGGGGCTCGAAGTCATTTCGTTCACCATCAAGGAAGTGCGGGACAAGAACGAATACATCATCAACATGGGCAAGCCGGACGTGGCGCGCATCAAGCGCGATGCCGACGTAGCCACGGCCGAAGCCGAGCGGGATACGGCGATCCGGCGGGCCCTGGCGACGCGGGAAGCGGCGGTGGCACGGGCGCAAGCGGATCAGGAACGCGTGCTGGCGGAGAATCTCTCGCTGGCCAAGCAAGCCGAAGCGCAACGCGATCTCGAAGTCAAGCGTGCGCAATACCTGGAAGTGAGCAAGAAGCAGCAGGCGCAGGCCGACAAGGCTTACGACATCCAGACCAACATCATGCAGCAGCAGGTGGTGGCGGAGCAGGTCAAGGTGCAGCAGGTCGAAAAAGAGCAGCAGGTCAAGGTGCAGGAAGCCGAGATCAACCGCCGCGAGAAAGAGCTGATTGCGACGGTGCTGAAGGGCGCGGAGATTGAGCGCCAGCGAATTGAAACGCTGGCGGCGGCCGAGAAGCAGCGTCTGATTGCGGAAGCCGAGGGCCACGCCTCGTCGATTCGTGCCCAGGGCGAAGCCGAAGCCGAAATCATTTTCAAGAAGGGCGATGCCGAAGCCCGAGCCATGAACGTGAAAGCCGAGGCGTTCCAGGAGTACAACCAGGCAGCCGTGATCGACAAACTACTGACGGGTTTGCCGGAAGTGGTAAGAGCGCTGGCCAGTCCGCTGGCCAACGTGGACAAGATCACCGTGGTTTCAACCGGCAACGGCGACGCTGCCGGCATGCACAAGATTACCGGCGATCTGACCATGATGGCGGCGCAAATACCGGCGCTGTTCGAAACGCTGTCCGGTATGAAGATGGGCGAGCTGTTCTCGAAAGTACGCGCCATCGGCGACAAGTCGCCCAAGCCGGACGTGCTGCCGCCGTCGAAATAAGGATGCTTGCACCCACCCTTCGAAAACCGCGAAGGGTGGGGCAACCCCGAGGTACGAATTATGAAGCGACCATTCATGCAAATCGGACTCGGCATTGCGGTTGGAACTGGACTTGGAGCCGCCGTGGCGCTCCTGCTGGGCAGCGGCGGCTTCTGGCTGGCAATCGGGATCGTTGTCGGCATCGCCCTCGGTGCCGCTATGTCACGCACAGGTTCCTTTCGGGCGAACGACCAACAGCCTGCCCTGAGCCGAACGGCGAAGGGACTAACCACGAACGACTAAAGAAAAGGAGTATCACCATGGCATTACTAGAGAGGGTTTCCACACTGGTCCGGGCCAATCTCAACGACCTGATCGACAAGGCCGAACACCCGGAGAAGATGATCAAGCAAGTCATTCTCGACATGCAGAACCAGCTTCTGCAGGTCAAGACCCAGGTCGCGATCGCCATCGCCGACCAGCACTTGCTCGAAAAAAAGCAGAAAGAAAACGAAGACAAGGTGGCGGAATGGATGCGCAAAGCGGAACTGGCAGTCGACAAGAAGCAGGATGACCTGGCGCGCGCCGCCTTGCAGCGCGTGGAAAGCTACCGCGAGTTGAGCGACGGCTTCGCGCAGCAAGTCATCGACCAGAAAGCGCAGGTGGAGAACCTGAAGACCGCCCTGCGCCAATTAGAGCAGAAGCTGACCGAAGCGCAGGCCAAAGCCGATCTGCTGATCGCGCAGCATCGCCGGGCGCGGGCAGTGGCCAAAGCCAGCGATGCAAAAGCTGGCGGCGGCAACGGCTCCAGCGCTGCGGCCTTCGACCGCATGAAACGCAAAGTCGAGCATTCCTCGGCCACGGCCCAGGCCAAGTCCGAGATGGCCGCCGACAATCTTGACGATCGCCTGGCTGCGCTCGAGAAGGAAGATCGCATCGAGCAGTTGCTGGCGGATCTGAAAACGAAAAGGGGAGCGTAAGGGGCCACGTTTGGGGGTGTGGAACGGGCGGTAGGGAGGTCGCGCAACTTACAGGCAAGCTTACGGGCCCGAGCTTGCCTCCGCTCGCAGCACACTGAGAGAATCTTGCTGATGAAACTGCACATTAATGGTGAAGACCGCGAGTTCAGTTCGCCATTGTCATTGGCTGCCCTGCTGGACGGCCTGGGGATGAAAGCCGGACGCGTCGCGGTAGAACTGAACCGTGAGATTGTTCCGCGCGAGCGGTGGCTCGAAACCGGGTTGGCGGAAGGTGATCGTCTGGAGATCGTTCATTTTGTCGGCGGCGGGTAAGGCCGGGCGTGAAAGTCGGCGCAACCGATTTTCAGAATCCAGCGCCTGAAGGCGCTTTCCTGACGACGCCCTTGCAGCATGCCTGAAGGCATGCCCTGATTGAATCGCGGCTGGGCACGGGGTTCCAAGAAATCCTGATGGAGTATGGATTCATGTTCTGGCCCGCACCGGCGAGGACGCCCGCGTCTACATCGCCACTTTATGCCGGCCTGGGCTGCTGCCGGAACCCTAAACCTCCGGGAACTCCTCTAAGTACTCCTTTTTCACAGAGCATTTGCTTGACACTGGGCTAACAGTTCCAACAGAGGAGGCAGCATGGTTGGCGAACTCGACGTGCTCAGCGAATGGATTCCCGAACAAATGCTTCCCGGTACGATCTTCGTGCTGCAAAACGCCGGCCGGGTCGGCGAAAAGGACGACCCCTATTGGGCGGTGCTGGCCTGTCCCGAGTGCGGCACCCTCGGCCTGATCACCCGTAAACAACTTGCCGGTCTGCTGCCGGTCATCTGTGGCTCTAGCCAGTGCTCCGCCCAGTTTTTCATTCAGGACAGTGAAGTGGTGCTGAGGAAGCCGTTCTAGAATCGTGCAGAGGATGGGGCGTTTGACGTCGAGGCGGGTTGAAAGAAGGGGGTTGCTGTGCTGCCTCAATTCGTCCGCAGCGAACGCGGAGCATGTGCCAGTCCCAATTTTAGGGCACTGACACCGCGTACCAAGAGCTCGCGTGGCAGACGTACAGCACTGCTGATTTCGAACCGGCGGCCGTGTCGGTGTATATGCTTCCGGTTGCGCACGGGGAATTAGGAAGCCCGCCGCCGGATGTCATAGTGGCGGCGGTCCCACTGACCGATATGCCGTCCGTGAACTGCTGTGGGCTCTCATACACCCAAGTGCACGGAGGAGTGCTGGTGTCACCCTCTGAGATCGTCACGGTAGCAGTTGAGGCTCCCGTACCGCCGACAACGCTGCTACAGGGCAACCCCGCCGGAAGCTTGACGTAGCCGCTCACTTTAACTCGCGTCGCGGGACTAGCGCTATCTTGAACGATCCCTACAGTGGGCAGGTTCTTGGGTCCCACAATCTCTACGTTCTCCAGCGTAAGCTTGCCGCCTTGGGCGTTGAACCAGTAGTCCGGGCAATTCATCATCATGCACAGACCCCTGTCATCCTCCGCGACGCCGCCCCCCATCAGGAAGTCAACGCTGCCTTGCAGGATGTGCGTCCCCGGTGTCGACATCGTGCCTGCCGCCATGTACTGCTCAAGATGCACGCCGAATAAGTCCAGCTTCGCGCAGCACACGTTGTTTCCATAGGTGGAACCGTCGCCGTAATCGAAGTCCCAGGAGCTGTTGTCGACGAACGTTGTGCCGTAGAACGATATCTCTGAGTCGTAGTTGCCGGGGCTGGTTGGAGTAGCAAGGGCTTTCGCATTCCCGGTGAAGAAACCGCCATAAACGGTCTGGGTGGAGACATTTCCAACCACCCAGGCGGTGCCATTTCCAAAGAAATGCGGATTGATCCACAGGACGGGATCGGAGTAGAAATTTTGCGTCTGGTACCCCACGGAGAACCCGGACACCGAAACGTTCTCCATCGTTGCGCTTTGGATACCACGATTGCTGCTGGTGCATCCACTAATGCCACTTCCGCAGATCAAGATCCCAGTGGCTGAACTGGTGCACCCGGTCTTGGCGCAGAAGTTGTTGACGAGGACAATGTTCTTTAGCCCGTGGATGGGGCTGAGAGAGTCGGTCACTGAGGTCGCATAATCCAGGGTGATCGCTGCACCCGTCCCCGTGTAGTTCAAGCACCCCGACCACACGCCGATGGCTCCATTGGTGATCACCCCTCCAGAACCCGCGTATTCAAGCAGGACGTACTTTCCCGCAGCGTTGAGGACAATCGGGGTCGAGAAGCTGTAGCAGCTTCCGTCCGCTTGTCCAGAGATAATAATATGTCCTCCGTTCGCAGGCAGTGCCGCGTACGCATGGTTGACTTGGTCGCCGATGTCAATCCCGGGAAGTTGGTCGGCGTATATGACGTTGTGAAGGCGAGTCGAACTGGAGCCATTGGCGTAGGTCCAAGACGCCGCTCGGAATACCGCCATCTGCATGAGCCAGTTACCAGTGTTTGTATTGCAGGACAGGCCGCCGCCCAGACACGCCGTCGCTCGCTGTAGAACGCTATTCGTAGTGATTGCGCTAGTGTTCTGTTCAGTGATGGCGCTTGCAGTGCCGATGGCGCTTGATTGAACGTTGGTGAACCCTGTGCCCGGAATGATCGCGCCGGAACCGCTATCGACGATCCCCGCTCCGAAGACCAGAAGGTTCGCGTTGGCCGGAGAAGCGGTTCCACTGTCGAACGCGTTACCCACCGCGCTGCTGACGGCCTCCGAGACGCTGTCCAGCGGATAGTTTATGTCCGCGCCGCTGTATTCGACGATCACGCAGGCTGAGGAGCCAACATTTCCACTGAAGCTCAAGTTGACCCCATCGCCCAAGCTGGGAATACTCTTAACGTATAGAATTTGCCCCGCCGTCTTCGAAGCCGACTGCACCGTTGGTCCCACGGCGCTGTAGAGCGGATCGGAACGGGTATCCGTCGTCGTTGTAATCGTCACCGTGTTGGGGCCACTGCTCGTCTGCCATTCGGCCCAAACGGCGAGCATATCCCCGGCGCCTGTCGTCCCAAGAGAAACGTTGCACGAGGTTGAGCTGGTACCAGTCCAGTTCGCAGCGGAGCGTACGTAAGAGATCGTCGCGGAGGCAGGCAAGGTCAAGAGGAAAAGAAGACACAAGGGCCGTTTCATCGTCGTCACCTCAGGCCGAGTGATTTTGCGGCGGCGGGTTGGCCGCAAATCTACGATTCCGCTTCGCCCCCCCTTTGCCAAGTAGCTAGAGTGGTACGGACTGCCCTTGAAGCACAGAATAGGGAAAACTGAAGCTGCGGGGAATTCGCAATACCGGCCACGAGGTTTCGGGTCCGCTCGAAATGAGGAGCGCCGGGGCTAGTTGGAGCCGGTTTGGGGCGAAAGCTCGAAAACCACCCCGCAACCCTGGCCGTTGCCCGCCGGGCATTTCAGGTCGCCGCCGCCGGCCGCGGTGCCAAATAGGTCACCCTGATCGTCGATGTACAAGCCCGCGCTGGGATTTGCTCCGTCAGTGCTGCCAGCGAAGCTGTACAGCACTGTTTCATTGCCGCTTGGGTCGACTTTGAACACCACTCCACAGCCCGCCCGGCAGTTGCCGCCATTCGTATCGCCGCCGAAGTAAGTGGTACCGTAAATGTTTCCCACCGCATCCAGCACCAGCGGCCCCGAGCGGGGTTCTCGGCCATCCGCACATTGCGATTTCTGGCAAAAGGTGTAAAGGGTTTTCTGGCTCCAACCGCTGCCATTCGGCGATAGTTCGAACACGGTACCGCAATCGCCACCGCAGTTGGTGCCACCTAGGGCGGTTGTCCCATATAAGTTTCCCGCGCTGTCGGCGGTTAGGACCGATTCGGGACTGCCATTGGCGCCTCCACCCGGGAAGTTGTACAGCACGGTCTCGCCGCCCTTGGCGCTCATCTGGAACGCAAGGCCTCCGCTGCCGCTGCCGCCGCTGGCGGCCAATCCGTAGAGGCCACCAACTCCAAGCAGGATGAGCCCACAGCAAGGATTGCCCCCGTCCGAGCCTCCGGTGAATCGGTGCAGAATTGTTTGCTTGCCAGTACTGGCCATTGCGAACGCTGTTCCCTGGCACGTGAAGACGTGTCCGCCCTGCAGGGTTGTGCCATACAACGTGCCGGCCGCGTCCATTACCAGGAGCGAATCGGGCAGCTCCCCGTCCTGCGGCCCGTTGAGGTTGCAGCCCTTGAAGCGATGAAGCACGGTCTCTTTCCGGGACGCGTCCAATTTGAACACTACTCCGTAGCCGAAATTATTGTTCGCCGGGACTGTGCCGCCCCACACCGTTGTCCCATAGAGGTTTCCTTTGGCGTCCCGGAGCAGACCCGCCTCCGGCTCGAAGCCGTCTTTGCCGTGGAAACTGTACGACCATATCAGCTTGCCGGTTTTGTCCATCTTGAATACCGTCCCGCAGCTGACGTTGATGCAGCTGCCTGAACCACCCTGGGCGGTCGTGCTGTAGAAGTTGCCCTGCGCGTCCCTGGTCAACTGGCCGAGAGGGCCGAAGCCGTCCTTGCCGTGAAACGTGTGCAGCACCCTAAACTTGTAGTTCTGCGCCTGCGCCGGTCGGGCGCCGATTGCCAGCACCAGCAATAAAGCTAGGCAGATGGCGAAAATTGCCTTCTCTGCTGGATGCGACTTCCGGGATTGCATATCCGTCACCTCGTTTCAATCGGCGGGCCGGGGGGAGGGGAGAAACTAGGCCGCATCTGCCGGAAAGTATAGCATGGCGAACACCCGGGCCTTCCGCGCACTCTGCGAGGGCCGGGGCTTTCCGCGGGGCAGCCCGACACGCGCCTTCCGTGACGCTCCTCCTTGACAACCCCACCTCTCGGGCGCACAATATCCAAAAGATATTAGATAGAATAATAAGTTATCTCGTAGAACGCACCCATCAGGAGGACCGGCGCAGCAAGATGCTGGGGAGTGAACGAAGGCAGCAACGAGGCCGAAGTCAGACCCGCTAAGCCATTTGTTTTCTATATTATGATATAAGTCATTTGTAATCTATATTTTGCGGCGGTTAGTGCAGAAACAGGGGTGAAAAGGGCATGAAATGGCCTCCTCAACGATGTTTGTTTTCTAGACTTTACGGAGCGTCAAAGCGACAAGCGGCTTGTTTTCTATAGTTTGTAAAATGCCAGAACGGGGGGTGGGGGAGGGGCAAAGTAAACGCCTAGTCGCCGGGATGCTTGTTCCCCCTGGGGACGGTCGACGGCCGTGACCGTTAGCGCTTCCCTACTCTCGCCCGCTCCAGTGCCACTGGCACCTGCTCGACGATTTCGATATTGAAGCCTTCGAGGGCGGGAACTTTTCTGGGATGGTTGGTGAGCAGCCGGATTCGCCGCAAATTCAAGTCGGATAGAATCTGCGCCCCCATGCCGATTTCACGCTGCGTCTTGCGCTCACTTTCTGGCAGAGCGGGGAGTCGCTTGTCGCGGTGGAAGGTGAGCACTTTTCGCTCGCCGATCTGATCGACGGAGAATCCTTTCGACGTCTGGTGCAAATAAATCAGCGCGCCCCGGCCTTCATGCGCAATCGCCTGCATCGATCCGGCAATGGTGGCGTGGCAGTCGCAACCGGTCGAGCCAAATACGTCACCCAGAACGCAGTGCGCATGCATGCGGACCAGCACCGGTTCTTCACCATGCTCAATATCGCCGCGCACCAGGGCAACGTGGGACTCGCCGCCGTCGACTTCACTCTCGTAGGCGATCAGGCGGAATTCGCCGTAGGGCGTGCCGATGAGGGCCTCGCCGACGCGGTGAACGTAGCGCTCGTGCTGCATCCGGTAGCGGATGAGTTCGGCGACGGTAAGCATTTTCATGCTATGCGTCTGGCAGAAGTCGATCAGGTCGGGTACGCGGGCCATGCTGCCGTCTTCCCGCATGATTTCGCAGATCACGCCGGCGGGAATCAATCCGGCCATGCGTGCGAGATCGACTGACGCTTCGGTTTGTCCGGCGCGCAACAGGACGCCGCCTTTGCGGGCTTGGAGAGGGAACACGTGTCCGGGACGCGCCAGGTCGGCGGGGCGAGTTGCGGGATCGATGGCGACCTGGATGGTACGGGCGCGATCGTAAGCCGAGATTCCGGTGGTGACCCCCTGACGGGCGTCGATGCCCTCGCAAAATGCGGTGCCGTAGTTCGAGGTATTTTCGGCAGTCATGGGGCCGATATGAAGATGATCGAGCCGTTCCTCGGTCATCGCCAGGCAGACCAGCCCGCGGCCGTACTTGGCCATGAAATTGATGGCCTCGGGAGTGACTTTTTCGGCGGCGAGGGTCAGGTCGCCTTCGTTTTCGCGGTCTTCATCGTCGACGACCACGATCATGCGGCCAGCACGGATTTCGTCAACGGCGGTGGGAACATCGGTAAATGGGGAGTTCGACGGCATGATGAGATGATTCTAGCAAAAGCGTCTCTGGCAGCCATTGGGTTTTAGCTGGAGGCAAAGGCCAATGGCTGCGCCAACAAAAGCAAAGGGCCGCCCGCCGGGCGGCCCATGTTCCGCGACCCCCGGAGTTATAGGGTTGATTCGATCTCAAACCCCCAAGCTTCCAGGAGCGGTTCCGGGATGTACTTAGAGTTCTTGTTGCGCCGTGCCCACTCGCGCAACCGGGTCGAGCGCAGGTACTGGTCGGGGGTAAGCTTGTACTCCTTTACCACCTGTTCAAACTCGGTTACGGTCGGCACGATAGGGCCAATAGGCTCCGGCTTGCCCCAGTTAGGATTTCCACGTCGTTTCGCCATGAGTAGTACGCCTCTTGCCTAGAATAGAAACTCTCGGCTCAGTAGATAGTTAGATTGTTGAAACCTCTCCGAAGGTGCACAAGCTCAGGCTCGACCACAGACTTGAACTGCAGCCTGAACCACGCTTTTATACCGTCTGGAGGCCACCGACTGTAGCCCATTTTTGGGCGATAGTCAATCAGAAAACTTAGGCTGGAAGTCGAGAAATCGTCGTAACTTATTCATGGTGCTTGGTTTATGTCTATCTGCGCTACTGGGTACGGTTAAGGATCACCAAGCTCAAAATGGCTTCAGGTCGGTTCTTGTTCCAAGACCGGATTACGGCAGTAATCGCGCTTAAGGACTGTGAATTGACGCACCCAAGGTGCCAACCTACAGTTGGCCTAGGGAGACAGTTTCCAGTGAGAGACATCTACGAAGTACTGCGCAAGAAGCAAGCTGAGCAAGCCCAGCTGGGGAAGCAGATTGAGGCGCTGCAGAGCGCCGCTGACCAGCTGCGCAATGTGGCCCATTTGCTGACCGAGGACGAATCCGAGGCGCAAGCCGCTTCCGCCGGCAACTGAGGCCGATAGCAGGGAAGTTCCGTCATGAATCTGCGAGCCCTCGTACTGTGTCCCGATGAACAGATCCTGCGCGTGCTGCGGCGCGTGCTGAGCGATCTGGAGATCGACATGGAGCATTGCGCAACCGCCGATGCCGCCGTCCGAAGACTTACCCGGCAGCGCTTTGAAGCGGTCATCGTGGATTGTGACCAGGAAGAAGCGGCGACCAGCGTGTTGAAGAGCGTGCGCTCTGCGCCCTGTAACAAGCATGCTGTCGCGGTGGCCATGATTGACGGGAAGAGGGCGGTGAGAAGCGCCTTTACCCTGGGCGCCCACTTCGTCCTGTACAAGCCGATCCTGGCCGAGCGTGCCAAGAGTAGCTTCCGCGCGGCTCGAGCTCTGATGAAATGCGAGCGCCGCCGCAACCTTCGGGTGCCGATCGAACTGCCGGTCACGCTCTCGGCCCCCGGCGGCAAAACCCATCAAAAAGCCACCAGTTGTGACCTCAGCGAGGGCGGAATCGCAATTCGTTGGGCGCATCGAAGCCAGAATACTGGCCCGCTGCGGGTGAATTTTACGCTGCCCGGAAGCGATCATGGGATGGAATGCAGCGCGGAAGTGGCCTGGGAAAACAACTCCAGCCAAGCTGGCCTTCGCTTTGTGGATCTGAGCGGTGAGCAGCGTGGTCTTCTGAGAACCTGGCTGGCCAAGCATCTGCTGGAAGAGGAGAGCCCGGACCCGCCGGCCACGTGCAAGCTGACTGACCTAAGCCTGGGAGGCTGCTACGTCGAAATCATGGAGCCGTTTCCGGTGCGCACCCGAGTCACACTGGCCATGCGAGCCGGCGAAGTGCGGGTGGAAGTCGAAGGTGAGGTTCGAGTGACGCATCCGCAAACCGGCATGGGCGTGGAGTTTGCCCGCTCTACCGACGCGCAGCGGCAACATGTGGAGCAATTCATTCAGACCCTGGTGAACCGCAAAGCAGGCATCCCTGAGCTGGAGGTGCAACCCGAGGGCATGGGCGCTGCTCCGACTGGAGTGTCTGCACCTGCCTCGGACGGCGGGAACGAGCACGATCCGTTACTGGACCTTTTCCGCAACCAGCATCACCTTTCGCCCGAGACGTTTCTCGGGGAATTGCGCCGCCAGCGCGGCGCACCCCCAGCCCCGGCTGTGTCCGCCGCCGCCGCCGGCCTCTAACTCAGCCAGGATCCAACACCTGGATCCAAATGGCGCCCGGCAACAATTCCAGAAGTTTCCGAAGGCTGGTGATCAATATTGCACAGCCGTGCGAAGAATGCTGTTGATGGATTCTGCCAAGTGATAAGCTCAGTTCACTCCGGCCGGAAAACTCAATTGAAAGGAAATGTCATGAAAGCCGTTGCAGTTTGTTTCGTGGTTCTGTCGATGTTGGGAATTGGCGCTTATGCCCAAGTGAACATTAATCTGGGAGCAGCTGACAATTTCGCCTTGTTGGGCGCCTCCGGCATCACCAACGTCAGCCGAGAGACTTACATCATTGGCGATGTAGGTAGTTATCCAACATGCACTGTGTCCGGACTCACGCAATCTCAAGTGAAGGGCGACTTGTTCCTCGATTGCAACTCTTTGACGGAGCAGGCGCAGCAGGATCTGACTACGGCATACAGTGAGGCGGCGGGCGCGACGTGCGACACCGACCTCAGCGGAAAGAACCTGGGCGGAATGAGACTCGGGCCTGGAGTTTACTGCTTTTCGTCGTCCGCCCAATTGACCGGCACTTTGACACTGGACGCTCAGGGAAATCCCGCTTCGCAGTGGGTTTTCCAGATCGGCAGTACTCTAACGACTTCCCCGAACTCCAAGGTGGTCATGCTTCTGGGACACGGGGCGCTGCCACTCTGGAAAAGCGGAGAAAGAGGGTGCAATGTGTACTGGCAGGTTGCTTCCTCCGCCACGATTGGGACCGGCAACAATTTTGTTGGAAAGATCCTGGCGCTGAGTGACATCAAGCTCAACGGCCGGATCTTTCGCGGCAAGGCACTGACCAGTAATGGTGGGATCGCGATTTCCCACCACCAGAGGGTGAACGGTCCGGCATGCAACGGCACAGACTAACATCGGACCTGTCTGAGCCAGCGGAGGCCCGCCGCTCGATCCGGGCGGCGGGAACTGCTGTTCACGCGAAGGCATACTCGCAAGAGGCAATTCAACCGGCACGGCTCACGGACGTTAAGGCAAGAAGCCCTATCGGCAGAGCCCTCGCCTGAGTGTGTGAATGATTCAAACCATGGTGCCCGGGACCGGAATTGAACCGGTACGTTCCTTTCGGAACCCGGGATTTTAAGTCCCGTGCGTCTGCCAGTTTCGCCACCCGGGCGGGCATGCAGCGCTTGAAAGCAATATATCAGTTCACGGCTCCAGCGTTGGCGGGATGGGCGACCGTTCCGCTTGGCTTTGCGCTGCCTGGTCACACGGCAACCTGAGTTCCTCCGGTGGCAGAGGCGTGACCCACCTCGTTTTCTGCTTGACAGGTTTTGGAAACCCTTTACTATAGGCGAATACTTATCCATCATTATGGATAAGTATTCATTATGAATAAGACCTTGCGCCAACGGGCCATCCTGGGATTGCTGAAGCAGGAGCCGGTTGCCAGCCAGCAGGACTTGCAGCGGTTGTTGCGCAAGCGGGGGTTCAAAGTGGGGCAGGCGACATTGTCACGGGACATCCACGACATGCGGCTGGTTAAGACGTCCAACGGCTACGCGGTGGCTGCGATCGAGAGTCCAACTCCGGCGCTGCCGCCGGTCTCGCGCCTGGTCCGCGAGTTCGTGCTGGATGTGCGTCCAGCCCAGAACCTGCTGGTCATCAAAACCAGTGTGGGGAGTGCCCAGCCCGTGGCGGCGGCGCTGGATGAGAAGGAATGGCCGGAAGCCATCGGTACGGTGGCGGGAGATGACACGATTCTGATTGTTTGTCCAGACAATAAAGGGGCGCACAAGCTGGCGGCTCGCATCCAGGAGATGCTTGCCTGATGGTGGGGAAAATTCAAACAGCAATTCTGGGTGCGACCGGCTATTCCGGCCTTGAACTCACGCGGATTCTCTCCCGGCATCCGCGGCTGGAGAAGCCGGTCCTGCTGGGCCGCACCAACAGCGATCACGAGAGGGTGAATCAGGCCGACGTATTTCCCGCTTTGTCGGGACACGGAGGCTATCCGCTGCAACCTTTTTCCTGGCCGGAAGTGAGGCGACTGGGAGTGGAGTTGCTGTTTCTAGCTACGCCGCACGAGACCTCCCGTGCTCTAGCCCCCGAAGCTTTGGCGGAAGGTCTTCGCGTGATTGATTTGAGCGGCGCCTGGCGGTTAAAGCAGGCGCAGAACCGGGCGATTTACAAATTTCAGGATGCCGACTCCGTGAGCGCCGCTGAACTGACGGAGAAGGCGGTGTACGGCCTGCCGGAGTTGAACCGTGACCAGATTCCAGACGCGGCTCTGGTGGCGAATCCGGGTTGCTACGCGACTTCGGTGATTCTGGCTCTAGCGCCGCTGCTTCATGCGGGCATGGTCGACCGTGAGCGTGGAATCATCTCTGACTCGAAGTCCGGCGTATCCGGGGCGGGGAAAGAGCCGAGTTCACGCACCCATTTTGTGTCGGTGGCGGACAATCTTTCCGCGTACTCGGTTTTCGGTCATCGTCATGTGGGCGAGATGCTTGAGCAGCTCAACTTGGAGTCCCGCGAGTTGATTTTCACTCCCCATCTGCTTCCCATTCCGCGAGGAATTCTTTCGACGGTGTATGTGTACTTGAATCGCCCGATGAAGGCGGCGGAAGTCGAATGCTGTTTCCGCAGCTTCTATTCCGACAAGCGCTGGGTGCGGGTGTTTGCGACTCCACAGCTTCCGCAAATCCAGTTTTCTCTGCACACCAACTACTGCGACCTCGGCTTTTGTCTGGCGGAGGACGGCCAGCGCCTGGTGCTGATTTCCTGTGTGGACAACCTGCTCAAAGGCGCGGCCGGACAAGCGGTCCAGAACATGAACCTGATGTGCGGGTGGAACGAGGAGGAAGGCCTGCAGTGAAGATCGTCGTGAAAATCGGTGGAGCGGCGCTGGAAGATCCATCGACGCTGGGGAAGTGCGTGGGGTCGATCGTTGAGTTGACCGGGGACGGCCATCACGTGGCTGTGGTGCACGGCGGCGGAAGCGCGCTTACCCGGGCGCTCAAGCTGCTGGACAAGAAAAGCGAGTTCATCAATGGTCTGCGCGTGACGGATGCGGAGACGCGGGACATAGCCCTGATGGTATTGGCGGGGATGGTGAACAAAAGCCTGGTGGCGGCATTGGGCGCAGCGGGGTTGCCGGCCGTCGGCCTCTGCGGAGGAGACGGCATGGCTTTCCGCGCCCGCAAGAAGCAAACGCCTGGACACGATCTGGGTTTTGTGGGGGAGATCTGTTCGGTCGAGCCGCGGTGGATGGAAGCGATCTGGGGCGAAGGTGGAATTCCGGTGTTGTCGTCAGTAGCGTTGGGCGCGGACGGCGAGTACTACAACATCAATGCCGACGAGATGGCCGCGGCGTGTGCGGCCGCATGCCACGCGGATACGCTCTTCTTCCTGACGGATGTGGCTGGGGTGAAGGACGCGGCGGGAGCGGTGATTCCTCGTCTCAGCACGAAAGAAGCGGGAGTTCTGGTGGCCGATGCCGTGGTCGCGGGCGGAATGTTACCCAAGCTCGACGCCTGCCGCCATGCCTTGCAAGAAGGTGTGGGAAGAGTGCGTATCTTGCCGGCCGCACACGCCGAAGTGTTGTCCCAATTCCATCTCGCCAAGGTTTCCTGCGGAACCGAGGTGATCTGCGCATGAACCTGGCGTCAGTCATTCATTCTGAACAGAAACTGCTGCTTCCGACCTACGATCGTCACAAGATCCTGTTTGAGCGCGGACGCGGCGTCTACCTGTGGGATTCACGCGGTCGTCGCTATCTCGATTTTCTGAGCGGAATTGGAGTGAATGCGCTCGGCCATGGGCACCCCACGATCCAAAAGACGCTCAAGCGCCAGGCATCCCGTCTGATCCACGTTTCAAATCTGTTCTTTCACGAGCACCAGGCGGAACTTGCCAAACGGTTGACGCAGATTTCAGGGCTAGATCGTGCTTTCTTCTGCAACAGCGGAACGGAGGCGTGGGAGGGGGCGCTGAAGTTTGCCCGTCTTTATGCCCGCGTGCAAAACACCAACGGTCACAAACCGAAGTGGCGCATTCTCGCTCTCGACAACTCATTTCATGGCCGGACGTTCGGTTCCTTGGCAACCACAGGGCAGGCGAAGTACCGCGATCCTTTCGCGCCGCTTCTGCCTGGGGTAAGTTTTGTTCGGTTCAATGATGGCGACGATCTCGGGCGGAAGTTTGACGGCCGCGTATGCGCGATCTGCATCGAGACAATTCAAGGGGAGGGCGGAGTTCGTCCGGTCAGCCGGGAGTTTTTGCAACTTGCGCGAAAGCTGTCGGAGAGCAGCGGCGCCTTGCTGATTCTCGACGAGATCCAATGTGGTCTGGGCCGCACCGGACGGCATTTTGCTTATCAACATTATGGCGTGAGTCCCGACATCGTCACGGTGGCCAAGCCGCTCGCGGCAGGGTTGCCTCTGGGGGCAATTCTTGCGGCGAACCAGGTTGCCACCGCCATGCACCCGGGCATGCATGGAACGACGTTCGGGGGAGGGCCGCTGGCTTGTGCGGTGGCGATCGAAGCGTTGCGGATGATCGAGAAGTTGCTGCCGCAGGTTCGCGAGGTTGGAAGCTATTTCCGCGGACAGCTGGAGTCGCTGCAAAGCAAGCACAGTTGTATCCGCGAGGTTCGCGGCATGGGCCTGATGCTCGGCATGGAAATGGACTCAGCCGACGCGGCAAAATTCATCGTCAGCCAGTTGATGCAACACGGAGTTCTCATCAATCGCACCCACGAGACCGTGCTGCGTTTTCTGCCGCCTTACATCATCGAGCGAAAACACGTCGATCGCGTGATCCGGGAACTGGATGCAGCCTTGTCTTCCAGCATCTCGTTCGCGGCGATCGGCAAAGCTCAAAACTCCACAGCAAGGAGCAAGAATTGAACAGCCAGTTACTGAACCCAAAGCCCGCGATGCCATCGCGAGCTTCAGGCGAATTGTTGGGGCGCGATCTGCTATCGACGCGCGATCTTGGACCAGATGGCGTCCAAGCCGTTCTTCAGCTTGCTGGACTGATGAAGTCGCGTCCCGCAGACTTCCGGCAGGTGCTCGCTGGTAAGCAGATGGTGATGTTTTTTGAGAAGCCATCTTTGCGGACGCGGCTCACTTTTGAAGCAGGTATTGTGAGCTTGGGGGGGGCGGCCTATTTTGTCGACCAGACCCACAGCCGGATTGATGCCCGCGAGAAACTGAGCGATGTCGCTCATAACCTGGAGCGCTGGGTGGACGTCATTGTGCTGCGCACCTTCGTCCAGCAGACGATTGAGGAGATGGCCGAGCATGCTTCGATCCCGGTCATTAATGCGCTGAGCGATCTGGAACATCCCTGCCAGGCCCTGGCCGACTACTTGACTCTGCAAGAACGCTTCGGCGATCTTAGGAAAATCTGTGTGGCGTACGTTGGGGATGGCAACAACGTGGCGCACTCTTTGCTGCTCACCTGCGCGTGTTTAGGCTCGAGGATTCGTGTTGCTACACCAGCAGGCTACCGTCCCGATCCGCAAATTGTTGCGGATGCGGAAGAGATCGCACGACAGACGGGAGCGGGGATCGAGCTTCTTTCAGACCCGCGGGAGGCTGTTGCCGGTGTCGACGCTGTCTATACCGATGCGTGGACCAGCATGGGGCAGGAGCACGAGGCGGATGAACGGGCAGAGATCTTTCAGTCGTATCAGGTGAACACTGACCTGGCGGCGGACGCCGCTCCGCACGCCGTGTTCATGCATTGCCTGCCAGCCCATCGCGGTCAGGAGGTTACGGATGACGTGATGGACTCGGAACGGTCGGTTGTCTTCGATCAGGCTGAGAATCGCCTGCACGTGCAGAAAGCCATTCTTTACTTGTTGCTCGGCGGGGAAAGCAAACTGCCAGCCAGGAGCGCGCATGCGTGAGAAAGTCGTGCTTGCATATTCCGGAGGGTTAGACACATCAATCATCATTCCTTGGTTGAAAGAGAACTACGACTACGATGTGATCGCCATGGTGGGAGACGTCGGACAGGGAGACGACATCGAGGCCGTCGTCCAGAAAGCCTATGCAACCGGTGCCAGCCACGTGGTGGTGGAGGATTTGCGCGAGGAATTCCTTACCGGATATGTGTTCCCAGCTTTGAAAGCTGGCGCAGTGTACGAGCACAAGTATCTGCTGGGCACATCGCTGGCTCGTCCGGTTATCGCGAAGCACCAGGCGGAGGTAGCACTGCGGGAGGGCGCCACCGCGGTGGCGCACGGATGCACCGGCAAGGGCAATGACCAGGTACGCTTTGAACTGGCCTATCAGG
The DNA here is from genome assembly GCA_963715675.1 of uncultured Acidobacteriota bacterium. Classification (GTDB taxonomy): domain Bacteria; phylum Acidobacteriota; class Terriglobia; order Terriglobales; family Acidobacteriaceae; genus DASVWZ01. The sequence continues at coordinate 1,952,904 of OY970265.1, read as the reverse complement.
CGTTAGCGCCGGAGTTGAAAGTGATTGCGCCCTGGCGCGAGTGGTCGTTAAAGTCGCGCGAGGATTGCCTCGACTACGCCGAACAGCGCGGCATTTCCGTGGAAGCCAGCCGGGAGAAGATTCACAGCCGCGACCGCAATCTTTGGCACGTCAGCCACGAGGGTGGAGAACTTGAGGACGCAGGCAACGCGCCTTCGCCGGGCACTTGGCAGTTCACTCTCTCGCCTCAGCAGGCACCGGATCGCGAAGAGCAGGTACAGATCGGTTTCGAAAAGGGAGCTCCAATTTCAGTGAACGCCGTGAAATTGGATCCAGTATCGCTGGTCGAGTTGCTGAATGAAATCGGAGCACGCAACGCGGTCGGCCGGGTGGATCTGGTGGAGAATCGCTTTGTGGGAATCAAGTCCCGCGGATGTTACGAAACCCCTGGGGGAACCCTCCTGGTTGCCGCGCACCGGGAACTCGAGTCTCTCTGTTTGGAACGTGATGTGGTGCACTTCAGGCAGCACATCGGGCTGAAGTACGCGGAACTGGCGTATTTCGGAATGTGGTTCACGCCGCTACGGGAGGCGCTCGATGCATTCGTCGAAACCACCCAGAAAGATATGACCGGGACGATTACGCTGTCCTTATATAAGGGCAACGTGTCTGTGGTGAGCCGCCAGTCGGAGTACTCACTGTACAACACCGATTTGTCCTCGTTCACCATGGGGGAGAGCTACAACCAGCAGGATGCGGCGGGTTTCATTCGCATCCTCGGGCTTCCATCCCGTTCGCGAGCGCGAGCCCGCACTGAGGTGGCGCGATGAAGATGTGGTCGGGGCGCTTCCGGCAGTCGCTCGATCCCGAGTTCGAGCGTTGGCAGAGATCTTTTGAGTTCGACCGCCGGCTCTTGAAGTATGAAATCGCGGCGAGTGGCGCCCATGCGCGCGCATTGCAGACTGCTGGGGTGTTGTCGTCCGATGAACTGATCACGATTCTGCAAGGCTTGGAGAAAATTGGAGACCTGGCGACAACGTCCCCGACATTTCTCGAGGACAGCGAAGCCGAAGATGTGCATCACTTTGTCGAGAAGCATCTGGTAGCGCTGGTCGGAGAGTCAGGGCACAAACTGCACAGCGGACGCAGTCGGAATGAGCAAATTGCGACCGACCTTCGTTTATATGGGAGGACCGCGATTGATCAACTGCGGACCGATCTCGCCGAGTTCGCGCGGGTACTGCTGTCTCGGGCCGATGACGCTGGGGACGCTGCCATGCCGGCCTATACCCATCTGCAACGTGCGGAGCCCGTGTTAGTTTCACATTGGCTGCTGGCTTACGTTGAGATGTGTTTGCGCGATGCGGAGCGGCTTGCCGATTGCCGCAAGCGGCTGAATGTGTGTCCGCTGGGATCGGGTGCAGTCGCCGGCGCCACCTTGCAAATTGACCGCCGAGCCATGGCGGCTGATCTGGCTTTCGACGGATTCACCGCCAACAGCATGGACGCGACCAGCGATCGGGATTTCGTTCTGGAGTTTGTGAACGCTCTTTCACTGCTCGCCCTGCACTTGAGCCGCTGGGCGGAAGAGATGATTATTTTTTCCTCGGAGGAATCCGGTTTCGTGCATCTGCCGGAAGCCTACTCGACCGGCAGCAGTGCCATGCCGCAAAAGAAGAATCCGGACCTGCTGGAATTGACCCGTGGAAAAGCGGCGCGCGTGATCGGAAGCGCGACGACCCTGCTGGTTGCGTTGAAGGGACTACCACTCGCCTATAACAAGGACCTGCAAGAAACGCAGGAGCCGTTCTTTGATGCCGCCGAAACCGTTCTTAGCCTGCTTCCGCTGGTCACCGGCTGGATGAAAGCCGTCGAATTCAACGACGAACGCATGCAGCAAGCGGCGCAAACGGGATTCATGAATGCGTGGGCCGCGGCTACGTACCTGGTAGGCCGCGGAGTACCGTCCCGGTTGGCACACGAGCAAGTCGGCAAAGCGGTTCAGTTGTGCATGCAGAAAGGGTGCGAACTGCAGGATCTGTCGTTGGAGGAGTTACGGGCATTCAATTCAGAGTTCGAGCAGGTTTTCTACGATTGCTTGTCTCTCAACGCGGTGCTCTCCATCCACGACGTGCCCGGAGGAACGGCACCCTGCAGGGTCCGACAGGCGTTGGCGGATGCTAAGCATAGGGTCGAAGCTATTTCCGAGGATCTCCATGCGCACGCGTAAGGCCGTTCTGCCGGACGCGCAGCAGATTCATGACCTGATCGCGGCGTATTCTGGGGACGGTACACTCCTGCCTCGAACCCTGGCCGAGATTTGCGAGAACGTGCGCGATTTTGTGGTGTTGGAAAATGAAGATCGTATTATCGGGTGCGGTGCGCTTCATCTATATGGCCCGCACCTCGCCGAAATTCGATCGATCACGGTCGCGCCCTGGCGGCAGCGAAATGGCGGAGGCGGTCGGCTGGTCAAGGCATTGCTGGGGGAGGCAAGAAAACACCGCGTCAGCTGTATCTGCCTGTTTACGCGAACTCCCGATTTTTTTGCCAGGCTTGGCTTCGAGGCGGCACAACGGGAGGATCTGCCGGACAAAATCCACAAAGACTGCTGGGTGTGTCCCAGATTTCATCATTGTGACGAAGTCGCGATGGTACGCGGTGAACTGCCGAAATTCGCGATTCTGCCGGAACCCTCAAGCTGGCTGGTGAAGTTGCAAGTATGAGCCCGCCGCTCGAACTGCAAAATACAATTTGCTTACCGAAGGGCTTCAGTTTCTCGGCGCTTTCCGCCGGAATTAAAGTTAGTGGAAGACTCGATCTTGCGCTTGTCGAGGCGTCTCCCGCAACCGCCGCCGCCGCTGTTTTTACTAAGAACCGAGTCGTCGCAGCGCCGGTGGAAGTTGGCCGGGACCATCTGGCGAAAACGCGCGGCGGGATGCGGGCGATCATTGTCAACTCCGGTAATGCAAACTGTGCTACCGGGAAATCAGGGCTGCGAGCCTGCGAGAGCGTCTGCCGCGCGACTGCGCGCATACTGGGCATCAGACCAGAGGAAGTGTTTCCGTCTTCCACGGGAATTATCGGGGTGCCTCTTCCCGCCGACAAAATTATCGCGAAACTGCCGGAGCTGGCAGCAGGTCGGGAAGAAACGCATGAAGGGATATACCAGTTCGCCCAGGCCATTATGACGACGGACACCCGGCGGAAGATGGCAACGGCACGATTCTCGTCAGGAAGATCCGAGGTCAGTCTGTTGGGGATCGCCAAGGGTTCAGGAATGATACATCCGCAATTGGCAACCATGCTGGTGTATATCTTCACCGATATCGCCGCCTGTCCAGAGGAATTGACGCATCATTTGGCGACAGCTTGCGACCAGACTTTCAGTTGTATGTCGGTGGACGGAGATATGTCCACCAACGATACGGTTCTGCTGCTGGCCTCGGGCGAGAGTGGAGTTCGACTTTCGGACACTGCGGTGAGAAAGCCCTTCACGCAAGGCTTGCTGGCCGTGTGCCGATCTTTGGCCGAGCAGATTGTTTCCGATGGCGAGGGATCCCGTCATGTGATTCACCTCTCGGTCGAGCAGGCGAAGAACCGCCAGGAGGCGCTGCGGGTGGCGCGGGCCATTGCCCACTCCTTGCTGGTGAAGACCGCCTGGGCGGGGGCAGACCCTAACTGGGGACGCATTCTGGCCGCGGTGGGGGCCTGTGGGGTTCCCGTTGATCCGAACCGCATAAGCATCCACATCGGAACGCAGATGGTCTGCCGGAGTGGTGTAGGTTGCCGCTTCGACGAAGCCAGAGCTCACAGCGATCTGTCTCAGCCGCAGTGCGAGATTGCAGTGCGACTCGGCCGTGGTCCTGGGGTTGCGGGGTTTACGACGACGGACTTGACGGAGGAGTACGTCCGCATCAACGCGGATTATTCCACCTAGGCCAGGGCAATCGGCGTTTCTGATCTCAGGTTTTTCCTGCAACTTCATCCCGTTTCTTCTGCTTGAGAGACTGGCATAGTATGCGTCCAAATTCCGGTCAACCCAATCCCGTCCCTACGCTTGCATCCCATTGAAGCAGAACCGAGTACGGCTCGCATTTTCGAGCAAAACCGTTTATGCTGGTACCCAACAAAAAGCTTGAAAGTTCACTTGCACTACTAACATTGCGTGGGGGCGCATGCGAAGGTGCAGGATTCCTCAATGGTTTTGGCAGTTGATGCAATACGAGTCTTCAGGTTAGCTGAAAATTGCTTGCCAGGAGAAGCTCCTACACGCATTCTGTGTAACAAGAACGACATACGCGTCGCAGGAGCTTCGGCGTTCGCGTCCGATGTCGTGTGCCAGTCGCCCATGTTGCCCCGGATGTCTTGCTCTCCGATTCGGCAGCCGTTGCTCTTTCCGACTTGTGCGTGGTTCCGGAGGGTGTGCGCGGCCACACCCAGACTGACAGTTACCATGGCCGGCATGGAAGCCGGACGGGAAAGGTTGCTGCTGGCTGTGAGGGTGGAGCCCTCGGCGCTGGTGCCAGGCGACGCATCAGCGATGGAAGTCGCGAGTTGAGTTGATTTGGCGGCATACGCGGGCACTCGATTCCAGGGGATCAGTCTTCGAACTGAGTATGGCGGCCGATGGAGAGTCTGCCCCTCGCGAAAAAATGGACCTGAGGAATGGTGCCCCGCGACTTTGTGCGTGGAAGAGGGTTTGGGGGTAGAGAAATTTGCTTTGACGAGTTGCTGAGTGTTCGCGATCTGGTTTATCGCGTGCTTCGCAACGTGTTCTGCAAGTCTCTGAGATGTTAGTGGGTTAGCTCACGAACGCCCTGTAAGTGAGAGGGCGAAGCTGTGGCAAGCAGGCGTGACCGAATTGCTTGAGACAACTCGGAGAAGTCAAGGCTGGCTTGCCCTCGATCCTCGCAATCCGGTGGTACAATCGGGGACTTTGCAGCAAGTTCAGGGGTACGCCGCCTACGTGTGTTCGCGCCATGAAAAGCATGTCATGTCGCAGTTGCTGGAACAGAAGGTAGATTGTTTCGTGCCGGTGTACCGCAGCGTGCGGCGCTGGAAAGACCGGCGCAAAGAAATTGGACCTGGTCTTGTTTCCTGGATACGTGTTTGTACGTACCGATTTGCGTGATCGGTTGCGGATCTTGCAGTTGACGGGCGTGGTGCGGTTCGTGAGTTTCAACGGAGATCCGGCGCCATTGCCGGACACCGAGATCGAAGTCCTCAGCAGCGACTTGGCGAGCGGGATTCACGCCGAGCCGCATCCGTATTTGAAAGTCGGGCATCGTGCGCGGGTACGGTCCGGACCCTTGGCAGGTGCACAAGGGATAGTGGTGCGGAGAAAAGACAAATTTCGCCTGGTGCTTTCAATCGATCTCATCATGCGCTCGGTAGCCGTGGAAGTGGACGAGGTGGATGTCGAAGCCGGTTAAGCCTGGTCGGGCGAACCTGTTGCCCTGGGGATTCTTTGTCGTGTTTGGTTCGGTGTCGGAAAAGTGATTCCAATACAATGCAAACCTGCGGTTCTGGCTGCTTAGAGATCTCGGTAGAGGCAAGCGAGCACTGCGTTGGGGAGGTCGTGGAGGTCGTATGAAAGTCCGATTGTCCAATACGCTACCGGCGGGTTCGGCCGTAATCCTTTTTGTTGCTTTCCTGCTCACGGTTGCAGTTGGGTCGCTGCCGGCGCAAGGCCAGACTTCCCAGCAAGACCAGCCCTTCACGCACTCTTACGACAAATCGTCGGCGAACATCTACTACGATCGGACGAAAGCAGTTCCCCGCGATCAGTCTCGCGCTGAACAGGAGGCCGACCGGCTGGTCTCGCTGTCAGCGGACAAGATCATATCCCTCCTCACACAGGAACCTGGGTTGCTTTTGGAATGCAAAAAGCTGTTGGTTAGAACCGCGTTCGAGCAGGGACGATTGCTAACCAAGGAAGATATCACCGACGATGCAGTGTTCAACCTGGTTCGGGAGGATGAGAATGTCCGAAGCATGTTTACCCAGGAAATCTCGGACCGTAACTACATCCACGCCAAACCTACCAAAGAAGAACTGCAGCAAAACTGGATGGCGGGTCTGGTTCCAGTAACCGGGCCGAATACCTCGTCCAGCGCCGTGAGCAGCGCAGCGTCTGCCGCCAATGCCCAGAACCTGAATCTCCAGGGCAAACCTCCGAGCCAGGAGGATTTGTATTGGTTACGACACGAAGATGATCTGCTGCGAACCCCGAACCCGTTCTTAACGGGTCTAGGGTCCGTGCAGCCTAACACGCCGGGAGCAACACCGAGCTCTGGAACCCCCGGAGCTTCCCCGGGTCTCAACTCAGTTCCCGCGACTGGGCCTTCGCAGCAAAATCCAATGCAAAACACCCCGCAGGGCCAGGGAGGTTATGATCCACGCCGTTCGCTCCTGCAGGCGCAATCATCCGGAGCCTTTGGGGACTATTACGATTCTAATAGTCCGAGCGCATTGCTGGGCACGGGATCGGGCCAGACATCATCTCTCCTGAGTGCACGTCTGAGTAGCGGGGGTGGCGGGGGCATGAATGGGGGCTTGGGCGGATCGATGTCAGGGAATCAGAGTTCCCCTTTCGGCAGTCGTTCCGGCATGGGCAGCTTTGGGCAAGGCGGATTATCTTCTCCCTTTGGCGGAGTGACGTCTGGCCTGGGAGGTCTAGGAGGTCTGGGAGGTGGGTCCGGCCTTTTTGGGGGGGCCGCGCAACTCCCGCAGCAGGCTAGTTTAAATACGGGTCAGATTCCTCAGCTGCCACCGACTTACGGAACAAATCCATTTCTCTATTCATCCCTGGATATTCCGAAGCAGCCGCCGATAACCCGCCGACCTAACCCATACGCTGACATTCCTGCCCTTTATGATCTCTATCAGCAATACTCACGAATCTCACCGACGCTCGATCGGTTCGGCATCGATGTATTCCAGAACGGCACGGGCAACTTTGATGAGCTCCCCATGGACATGCCGGTGGGGCCGGATTACGTTTTGGGTCCCGGAGATGACCTTAGCATTGAGTTGACCGGAGGAGTTTCGGACCACATGCAGCGGGTTGTCGACCGCGAGGGACGAGTAGTGCTTCCGGAGTACGGAGCCTTGCAGGTTGCGGGCAAGACTTTGGGCGACGCCCAGCGAGTCGTCCAGACCGAGCTTCGTACCCAATATCGGGACGTTCGTATTGACCTCTCGCTGGCCCGTGTTCGTACTGTACGGGTGTATGTCGTGGGCGATGTCGAGCGACCGGGACCCTATGACGTCAGCTCAGTCTCCACTCCCTTGAATGCGGTTTACGAAGCTGGAGGCCCCACCTCGGGTGGCAGCCTGCGTATCTTCAAGCACTATCGTGGCACGGACCTTATTGAGGAGGTAGACGTCTACAATCTGTTGCTGCATGGCGTTCCTGCAGGCATGCACAGACTGGAATCAGGCGACACCGTACTCGTGCCTCCGCTTGGCGCCCAAGTCACTGTGGAAGGGATGGTCCGGAGGCCCGCCATGTATGAGCTCAACCAAGAAAAGACCCTGGCGGAGGTGCTGGAGATCGCCGGGGGCGTGATGCCGTCGGGGACGCTGCGTCATGTGGACGTGGAACGCACGGTGGCTCATGATACCCGCTCCATGCTGCGGCTGGACATTCCAGAAAACAACAATGCGGCGGATGTCACGAAGGCTTTGCAGGATTTCCAGATCCAGGATGGGGACAAGATCAAGATTTCGCCGATCCTGCCATATGCCGACAAGACCGTTTACCTGGAGGGCCACGTCTTCCGGCCAGGGAAGTTTGCCTACAACGACGGCATGAAAGTAACGGATCTTATTAAGTCCTACAAAGACCTGCTACCAGAGCCTTACACGCAGCACGCCGAGATTATCCGCCTGAAGAAGCCCGACAATGCCCCCGAGGTTCTGGCTTTCAACCTCGGAGAGGCTATGGCGGGAAATGACCAGGACTTGATGCTGCAGCCATTCGACACGGTGCGCGTGTTCGGCCGGTTTGATTTCGAGGATACTCCGGTGGTCACAGTGACGGGAGCGGTCAGAGATCCCGGCGATCACATCACAAACGGCACCGCGTATTTGCGAGATGCGGTTTATCTGGCGGGAGGGACCTCGCCCGACGCTTCGTACAGCGACGCTCAGATCTTCCGCAAAACGGCCAATGGCAAACTGAAGGTGTTTAGCGTCAACTTGCGGGGAGCCTTGGATGGCGATCCCAAGGACAACATCGTGCTGGAGCCGAAAGACCGCATCTTTGTGCACAAAGATCTCAACAAGGTCGATCCCCCGACGGTCTCAATCGAGGGAGAGGTGGGGCGCCCCGGAAAGTATGCACTGGGCGAGGAGATGACGGCGGCAGATTTGGTTCGATTTGCTGGGGGCCTGAAGCGCGGTGCTTATGGCGATGAAGCCGACCTGACAAGTTATATGGTCGAGCACGGGAGCAAGGTGATCTCCGATCATCGGAAGGTTCAGATCGCCAAGGCTCTCGAAGGCGAACCTGATACCGACGTGCGCCTGCACGATGGCGATGTTCTGACTATCCGGGAATTGTCGGGATGGCAGGATCTGGGCGCGACCATCCAGGTCAAGGGTGAGGTGGCACATCCGGGCGGTTATGGTATTCAGCCGGGCGAGCGTCTGAGTTCTATCATCGCTCGCGCTGGAGGTTTCCTCCCCAATGCCTACGCCTATGGTGCGATCCTTGAGAGAGTCCATGTCAGAGAGATGGAAGAGAAGAACCGTGCTGACCTGATTCAGCGAGTCCAAGTCGAAGCGATGCAAGTGAAGCTTCTGCCAGGGATGGACCAGACTGAGCAGGTCCAAGCCAAAGCGGCGGTCCTGCAGTACCAGAAGACCATCGAACAGTTGCAAAATACCCCGCCAGTGGGGCGCCTGGTGATCCATATCTCCTCTGATGTTAAGAAATGGGCGAATACCTCAGCCGACATTCAGGTGCGCGCTGGGGATGTGATTTTCATTCCGAAGAGACCAGGCATTGTCCTGGTGGACGGCGCCGTCTATAACCCGACCGCCATCACCTATAAGCCTGGCAAGAGTGCAGGTTGGTACCTGAGACAAGCGGGCGGTCCCACGGATTTGGCCGACAAGCGGGCGATATTCGTTGTCCGGGCGGATGGCTCAGTGGCGGGGGGGGCTGGTGGTATGTTTAGTGGCGGCGTGCAAAGCGCGGAACTGCGGCCGGGTGACATGGTGGTCGTTCCGGAGCAAACCTACTCTTTCAGCACCAAGTTCAAGACCATCTTGCAGGCCGCGCAGTTGGCGGCATCGGCAGGCATTGCGACCTACTATTTCGCCAAGTTCTAGGGCGGATGCATTTCATGGAGAAATGGTATGTCTCAGGAATTTTGCTTCTTTGTTCTCTTGCCGCGGGGGCTCAGGGGCCGGCCGATGCAACCGCGGGCAAAACGGGGCGAGCAACCGCTGCCTCGTCGCAGAATTCCCCTAGCACCAGCGCAAACGACGAGAATCGCGGCTGGCTGCAACCGGGACAGGATCCTGAGAATCGTCTGGTGTCGCCGTTTCTCAAGCATATTGTTGCGGACCAAAAAGACTTCTGGACAGCTCCGACGAGACTTCAGGTGAAAGATCTCAAGTGGATTGTGCCGTCAGTTAGTGTGGTGAGTGCGTTCGTAGCGAGCGATAGTTGGTGGGCGAATCAGGTTCCTGCCAGCCACATCTCGACCAGCAAGACAGTTTCCGATTATGGCACATATTCGCTGATCGGATTGGGTGGTGTCTCGTTGGCTCTCGGATATATGACCGGAAACGACCACTTGCAAGAGACGGGGCTCTTGGGTGGAGAGGCCGCCATCAATAGCACCGGCATCGCGTATTTGCTAAAGGAGATCAGTCAAAGGCAGCGCCCGATGGAAGGCAATGGCCATGGAGATTTTTTCCGAGGCGGCGCGTCGTTTCCTTCAGAACATTCTGCTATCGCGTGGTCAATGGCCAGCGTCTGGGCGCATGAATACCCAGGGTGGTTCAGCCAGGTGGCGGCTTACGGGCTGGCATCGACAATCACGGTCACCCGTGTAACCGCCAAACAGCATTTTCCCTCCGACGTGATCATCGGCAGTGCGTTGGGTTGGTATTTCGGCCGCCAAGTCTATCGGGCGCACCACGATCCCGAAGTCGGTGGATCTGGCTGGGGAAGTCCGATTGGAGAAAGCACGGGAGAGAAGCCTCGCAATCCGAATTACATGGCCTCCCCCTACGTTCCGCTGGACAGCTGGATCTACCCCGCGCTTCAGCGCCTCATTGGCATGGGCTACCTGCAGTCACCGATCCTTGGTATGCGCCCTTGGACGCGAATGCAATGCGCCCGGCTGCTGGACGATGCGGCCGCCAAACTTCCAGACGCCGGGATGGCTGAGGGCCCAGCGGGCAATCTCTATAGAGCCTTGGGCGAAGAATTCAAGCCGGAGATCGCCCGGTTGAACGGTGCTTCCAATGTCGGGGCACGCGTGGAATCGTTGTACACGCGGTCGATGGGGATTTCCGGCACACCTCTCCGCGACGCATATCACTTTGGACAAACTGTAATCAATGATTACGGCCGGCCCTACTGGGCAGGTTTCAATAACGTCACAGGCCTAACTGCGGACGCCGAGGCGGGGCCCGTGGCCTTTTCTTTGCAAGGTGAATATCAGCATGCACCTGCCATGCCGACCAGTCCGCCGCAGGTCCTGGCCGCTACGGCGGCGGCCGATGCGAATCCTCCCTTGGCCAATGGAACTGCGGAGGCGAACCAATTCAATCTGCTCAGCAGCATGGCTTCGGTCAACCTCAACAATGTCCAGATTTCTATTGGAGACCAAAGTGTCTGGCTCGGCCCCGGGGAGTCAGGGCCGCTGCTGATGAGCGACAACGCTGCTCCCTTTCCGATGGTTAGAATTGACGATGTCATGCCGCATCCGATACCGGGTTTGTCCCGCTTGCTCGGACCTTTCCGCACAGAGTTCTTCATCGGGCAGCTTTCGGGGCAGGAGTGGGAGCGATGTGTGGTGCCGAGTTGCCAGTCTTTTCCGGGATATCCTGGGATCGTTGGCCCGGTAATCTCGCCGCAGCCTTTCATGCATGGGGAAAAGATCAGCTTTCAGCCCACTCCCAATCTTGAATTCGGCATGGGGATCACCGCCATGTTCGGAGGGCCCGGCCTGCCTGTCACATTTGGCACTTTCTTTGATTCCTACCATGTACACACGACGAACTTGGCGAAGAATCCCGGCAAGCGGGTTTCGGCCGCCGATTTTGCATACCGGATACCCGGTCTAAGGAATTGGTTGACGCTTTACATGGACTCGATGGTGTGGGACGAGATTTCACCGATCGGTTCGACGCGTGCCAACGTAAACCCTGGCATTTACATGCCCCAGATCCCGAAGGTCCCTAAAATGGAATTTCGTGCGGAGGGAATCAACGAATCTCGGAACCATGTGTTGAAGGGCACCATTTACTACAATGGGGATCGGTTTCGCTCGGGGTATACGAACGACGGTACCTTGATGGGGAGTTGGATAGGCCGGGAGGGCCGAGGCGTACAGGGGTGGTTGACCTACTGGTTTTCTCCGCGCAATACGTTGCAGTTCGGCTACCGCCTGCAGACCGTGGCCCCCGACTTTATCGGAGGTGGCCGGCTGGCTGATTACTCGGTACGCAGTGAATTCATGGTCAAGCGCAATCTTGCCCTCTCCGGGTTGCTCCAAGAGGAACAGTGGAAGTTCCCGGTGCTCGCGTCCGGTGGGCAATCGAATTTCATTGCATCACTTCAGCTGACGTTGTATCCAAAATGGCGGCTCAAGAAATGAGAGACATGTCACAGCTGACTCCAACACAACACGAAGAGAACTTCACTGCACGCACGCTGGAAGAGATGGAGGGTCCAGGCGGCGCCATTGTGTCCCGCGATAAGTCCATTGAACGTTGGCGCCTTCTTTGGGACGAACGCCGATTTCTGGGGAAGGTAATCGGGGTAGGAATTGTACTGGGCCTTGTCGTGGCGATCCTGATTCCGAACCATTATGCCTCCACTGTGCAACTGATGCCTCCCGAGTCAGAAGGCACGGCCATGGGAATGATGACCGCGTTGATGACAGGAGGGGGAACAGGAGGAGGAAAGTCGGGAGGAAGTGGAGGAGGTGGCGGTGGCGGCGGCAGCAGTGGGTTGGGAGCGATTGCGGGAGATCTCTTGGGTCTAAAGAACGTGGGTGCAGAGTACGTCGGTGTTCTGAAAAGCCACACCATCCAGGAGAGGCTGGTTGACCGGTTCGACCTCCAGAAGGTGTACGGGGACAGGTACAAGGAGGACGCATGCAAGGACCTGTCGGACAACAGCGGCATCTCAGAGGACCGGAAAAGCGGCATTATTACCATTGAGATCACTGACAAGAACCGGCAACGCGCCGCGGCCATTGGTCAAGGCTACGTCGACGAGTTGAACCGCCTGATGGCAGAGATTAACAACTCGTCCGCCCATCGTCAGCGCATCTTTCTTGAGGAGCGTCTGCGAAACGTTAAGCAGGATCTGGACGCTGCCTCCTTGGCGTTCAGCCAGTTCGCCAGCAAGAACACCGCGATCGACATTGACGAGCAAGGAAAAGCGATGGTGGAAGCGGCGGCCAGCGTCCAGGGACAATTAATTGCCGCGGAGTCGGACTTAAAGGGATTGGAGCAGATCTATACCGCCAACAACCCGCGCGTGCAGTCCGCCAAGAGCAGCGTTGCAGAACTGCGCGCCCAACTCGAAAAGCTGGGGGGAGGAGTGCCTGGCCAGTCCGTCCAGAATGGGGATTTGTATCCTTCCATCCGCCAACTTCCTGTTCTGGGTGTGACTTACTATGATCTTTATCGCAACGTCAAGGTTCAAGAAGCGGTGTACGAAACCTTGACAGCACAGTACGAGATGGAAAAGCTTGAGGAGGTCAAGAATACTCCCAGTGTAAAAGTTCTGGATGCGGCGAACCTGCCGGAAAAGAAATCATTCCCCCCACGCTCGTTGGTTACTGCATTGTTTGCATTATTCACTCTGGCCGGGGGCGTGTGCTGGGTGTTCGTGCGCAACCGCTGGCAACGGACCGATCCGAACGATCCCGGAAAGGTGTTGGCAGTCGAGATTTTGCAATCGGTCAACGCAAAGATGCCCTGGAGCACTCCGAACGGGTCACGTTTGCATGCGATGACCCATCAGGCTTGGATTCGGTTGGCTCGGCGTCCACAACAGGGAAATCCTGACGTGACGGATAAGGCGAACGAGTCCCAAGAATGAATCCACTGAACCGCTGGCTGCATGCATCCCCATGGCGGACGTTATTTCCCTGGACCCGACTGAATCAGGTCGCTTTCAGCATCGCCGACCAGGCATTTTCGGTCGGGGGGATGTTTATTGCCAACGTAGCTCTGGCCCGCACGGTCAGCAAAGAAGAATACGGCATGTTTGCGCTGGTGTATTCGGGGTTCATCTTCTTGAACGGATTGCACAACGCCGCCATCCTAGAAACTTACACCGTCTACGGCGCCGGCCGATATCGCAGTCATGGTCAGGAGTATCGATGGCTGGTGTGGCGCAACAACGCAGGACTTGGGATTGTCCTGACGGTATTGTTGCTGCTGGTCTGGAAAGTGTTCTCGTGGACGGCTCCGAGTTTGCCGTTGCGGTCACTGTTGGGCTTGGCCTTAGGCAGCGGCATACTTCTGACCGCAGCTCTGGTGCGTCGGATGTTGTACGTGCAGAGAAAGCCGGAGGTTGTCGCGAGGCTGTCGCTCGTCTTCTTCGTGACATTGCTGATTCTGTTGTGGCTCACGATGAGGGCTGGCCTGCTGAATGGGTTGTCAGTATTTCTGATTGTCGCGCTGGGATGGATCGCAGGAGGAATTTCCATCATTCGGGAACTGCCACGGAAAGTCTCTATGGCAGGCTTCACCGAGGCACAGCCGAACCATCGGTCAGAGCATTGGAAGTACGCCCGTTGGATCCTGGCTACTGCGCTTGTGTTTCAACTCACGAACCAGGGGTATTACTGGGTGGTTGCGGCGTTTCTCTCTCTGAAAGAGGTCGCGGAGCTGCGAGCCATCTACCTGCTGGTGTCGCCGGTGGATCAGGTCTTGACTGCGATTACCTTCCTGGTTTTGCCGATGCTGGCCCATCGCTATGCTGCGAAACAAGTAAATGAGTTCTTTTCGTTGTGGAAAAAGTATCTGCTGGGTTTCGTTCTGGTCAGTGGAGGCTTTGTTCTGCTCGTGGTGCTATTCGGGAAGCCGGTGGTGCATCGCATTTATGGAGGCAAGTTCGACGACGTTTCGGCGCTGCTGGGTACTCTAGCTCTCCTTCCTCTTCTGATGGCCATCGGCAACACCATGAACGGCGCCATGAAATCCGTGGAGAGACCGAACATGGTTCTTTACGCCTATCTGGCCAGCGGTGCTACGACGTTCGCAGCGGGAATTCCACTGGTGATTCATTTTGGGCTGCGGGGTGCCGTGTACGGCATGCTGGTATCGGCTGCTGCCTACACCGCTACCTTGGGGATCGGATTTCTGTCCTTCCATTCCCAGATGAGTGCGGCGTGCGGACGGGGAATAGACAGCGCGAACGCGATGAACTCGGTGTCCGCCTGGTTTGTCTCTGATGGAACACCGGAAGCAGAAAACGTTACCTTTGTCGGTAGCCAAGATGAGTAAATGGAGAAACCAAGGTAGGCAGCGGATTCTGCTGGTGTGCGGCATGACCGCCTACGTCGGATGTTTCCAATGGATGTATATCCACTATCTGGATCCGACCTGGGCTTATTTCGGGTTTGACTACTATCCTCCCTCCCAGAAGTATGTGGTGTTAGCCTGGGTCCTGAGTTTGCTACCCAGTCTTTGGATGCCAATCGAGCTGACCCGGCCGTCGCACCTGGCTTATTGGGTGTTGTATATAACCGTGATCATCCCTTCGATGTTTGTTCCCCTTTTCGCAAATATTAACCCTCCGACGGAAATTAGCTTGCTCATGCTGGTGTTCTTCGTGGGCTTTGCATTAGCGGGGTTCAGCTACCTGTTTCCTGTGCTGCCACTTCGTATCGTGAGAATGTCTCCGAAAGCGTTCTGGATAATCTTTGGATGCGCGGCAAGTACGTTGGTGATCTGGGTAATCGCGGTTCTCCACAGTCACTTGCACATCGTTTCGTTTGCGAATATATACGACCAGCGCCTTGCAACCAATGACCTGAACGAAGGCACCGCGGTCAGCTATGCTCTCATGGGGCTGACGGGTGCGATTAATCCTTTCCTCATGGGCTGCGGACTCTACTATCGGCGCTACTGGTTGTTGATCATTGGGATTCTGGGTCAGCTTCTGGTCTACAGCGCCATCGGCACCAAGGGTTCGATCCTCTCTATAGTATTCATTCCCGGCGTCTACGCTGTGTTGAGGATAGGGCGAAGCCCTTTTGGCCTGAAAATGACCTTCGGATTTCTCCTGGCTTTGGCCGGATCTTGTCTTTCTCTCGTGATTGCGGGGTACGATCCTAGCCCGATTCATTTTCTGATTTTGTTCGTAATATTAATGCGCACCATCCCTATGGGCGGTCTGGTAACTGCCTGGTACTACAACTTCTTCCAACAAAATCCGTTCACCTACTACTCCCATGTCACGGGAGTGAATTGGTTTGTGCACTATCCCTACGCGAACTTCATCGGTCTCGAAATTGGATCTTTCTACCAGTCTGGGTCTGACCTCGATGCCACCGCTCATTTTTGGGCCACGGACGGTTTGGAAGCGATGGGGCTGTCCGGAGTGCTGCTGATTTCTGTTTTTTGCGGGCTGATTTTCTGGCTTCTTGATTCGGCGGCAAAGCGCCACGATCCGCGGTTAGCCGCGCTGATCGCGACGTATGCGGCTTACAACTTTGCCAACATTTCTATCTTTACGACTTTGTTCTCGGGGGGATTGGTCCTCCTGATTCTGTTTCTTTATCTGCTGCCGCCACGACCCGGGATGGAGTTCGCTCGTTCGCCATCCAAAGCCAGAGGGCTTGCAGCCGTACCGCGCACCTCGCCATCGTATGGGACAGGATAACCATGTCTGGAGCTAACACCAGTCCGACTGGGCTGCAACAGTCGTACCAGCATGTCCGGCGGATCGTCCGCGCTCTGCGTGGGCTGGATCTGTGGCGGGGCGTGCAGCTAAGATGCGCCACGGTTTCTCTGGGGAATAAAGGCGCACGTTGGTGCCTTTGTCCCGAAGGATTGTCAGAGACCAGCGTGGCCTACTGCCTGGGTGTTGGCGAAGAAATCTCCTTCGATTTGGAGCTGATCAGCCGATTCGGCATCCGGGTGCATGCATTCGATCCCACTCCCCGCTCGATTCAGTGGGTGCAGTCACAAACCCTCCCGCGGGAGTTTGCATTTCATGCGTATGGCGTGGCAGATTTCGACGGTACCTGCGACTTCCTCCCTCCCGAGGATTCCAGGCATGTTTCGCACACGATTCTGCGGCGGCAGACCCCCTGGCCGGCCATCGAAGTCCCGGTTTATCGCCTGGCCACGATCATGAAGATGCTCGGACACAGCAGGATCGATCTTCTGAAGATGGATATCGAAGGAGCCGAATACGGCGTACTTGCAGACTTGCTGGCCAGTGAAGTCAGGCCGCAACAGATATTGGTGGAGTTCCACCACCGCTGGCCCGAAGTAGGATCGGAACAGACCCGTAAAGCGATCCGAGGCCTTAACCAAGCCGGCTATCGGATATTCAGTATCTCACCCAGTGGGGAAGAATACAGCTTTAAGAGTACCCGCGGCGATGCGTGATTGCGGTAACGGAGGCAGCCACTAGAATGGGAACCGTAACTCAAGGACAGATTGAAGTGGATCAAGGTCGGCGCTGGCGGATGGCCCTGATGCGGATGGTAAATGTCAATCGCCGCCTGTATTACCGTTTGCGGCAGTATTTTCCGCATCATGTGGAGTCCAATGTGGCTTCGACCTACCCGGCTGTTGTCGGAGGCTTTGCGACGGGGGGAGTCATTGTGGATGTCGGCGGGGGGGCCAGGTGTGCATTCGCGAAAGAGTGTACCGGGTCGTATATCATTGCGGTTGACATCTCCGCCTCCGAACTGGAAAAGAACCACGATGTGTCCGAATGTAAGGTCGCTGACGTTACCCAGCAAATTCCGGTCCCGGACAGTTCTTCCGACATCGTCTCTTCGAGATATGTGCTGGAGCATCTAAAGGGCGTCGATCGCTTTGCCCGTGAGGCTTACCGGGTTTTGAAACCAGGCGGAGTCTTCATTACTCTGTTTCCCAATAAGTACGCTCCGTTTAGTCTGATCAATCGAGTTCTCCCTGTCTCTGTCGCCCGCCGGGTGGCTTACGCGCTGAAGGAGCAGGCCGCGGAGTTCGGGATTTTTCCCGCCTACTACGAGCACTGTTCCCCCGGGTCTTTCCGTCGCCTGCTGGAATCGGAGGGTTTTACCTCAGTGGATGTGAGGGTAGCGTATTCGCAGTCGAGCTACTTTAATTTTTTCTTGCCGCTGGCGCTGGCGGTTCTCGTCTACGAGTGGGGGATCAGTCGCCTGAATTTGACGGGCCTCTCTGCCCACGTTCTGGTCTGTGCGCGTAAGCCTATGACGAACTAGTTTAGGTGTTGTCAGTTGCAGCGCTGAATTCCAAATCAGTCTGCTGGAACTCTGATTGTTCTGGACTGCTTTTCTCGCCCACATTTCGTTTGCAATTTTGCTATGCAGTTGAAAGGAGGACCAATGAGACCATCTGCCATGTCAACAATGCTTTTGAAGCTGACCGCGATCACCATCGCGGCCCTTGTGCAAGCGGCTACCAACGGCGCATACGCGGTGACCCCCAAAGACTTCGGTGCCAAGGCCGATGTGGTGTTCTTACGAGACGGTGCCATCAATGCGGGTAGCGCCTCCTTTCAGTCTCGTTCCGCAGCTTTTGCTCCGGCCGATGTAGGGAAACCGATGGTCGTTACCGGTGCGGGCAACGAGGGTGGGGCCTTGGTGACCAAAATCCAGAGCGTTGTCTCCCCCCACGAGGTTACATTAGCGGCCAATGCCGAAACCACGGTGACTGGCGTAATTTCCTACTACGCTACGGATGACACCGCCGCCATCCGTGCTTGCGTGTACAAGGGAACCGCGAAGGGAGGGGTGTGCACGATCACTGATGGCCTCACGTTTATGGTGAGCAATACGGCGAGCATGATCGCTCCATTCGGTGCGGGGAGTAACCCCATCCCGAAAGGCGTCATCGATGGTAAAGGAAAAATTATCTTCGCGCCGCAGGGAACCTTGGTCGGAAACGACAGACTGTTCTACATTTCATCCCAGGAAACGCGCCCCATGAAGATCGCGTCTGGGGCGATCGCCAAGGGGGCAACTTCCTTCACTGCACAGGATTCTGCCGATGCCGCCGGTCTTTCTGCCGGAGACTGGGTGATTATTGCGGAGAGGGATTCCACGGTGAGAGATCATGTGTACGCGGATTGGATGCAAGTTGAAAGTGTTGACGGCGCGGTCGTGCACACCACGAAGCCATTCCGTATGGCGTTTCCAAACGCGCGTCCCTGGTCAGGTCCACCGAGTTACTGGGGCCTAAGCTTCCGCAAGGCCGGACCAATTACCTCAAACGTCGAGATTCATGACATCACCATCGTCATCCCGAAAATCAAGGACCCCCACGGCATTGTCGGAATTGCATGCCGGGACTCGCGTGGCACCGTCATCGACCACATTAACTGTCAGGACGCGTCGGGGAATTGCTTCGCCGGCTACATGGATCAAGGCCTGACTTTCCAGCACAACAATATCAATGAGAGTGTTTACGCAGAATTCGCGGCCGAGATTGATACGGTCATCGCGGACAACCGGTTCAACGAGCCTGGCAATGTTCTGGCCCTGCTCGGGCCGCCGACTAGCGGGGGACTGGAGGTGGATTTCGGCACAGGCTTTAGCAGCATCACGGACAATGTGATCGGCCCGAGCAAGCAAGTGTGCATTAGTGTGTCTCCCGGTGTCCACGACACCATCGTCAAGGGGAATAGCTGTGGCCTGGTGACCTTTGGGAGTGGCGCAAGTTGCATTTTTTCGCGCGGTGGTTATCGCTTGACGATCACTGAAAATTCTTGCAGCGGAGGGACCCAGAATTCCAGAGGCATTGACGTCATGGATGCCCCCAATCTCGCGGCCCCGATGTACAGCGAGGGCAACCGGATTTTTAACAATAAGGTGCAAGGCTACGCTACGCCATACATTTGCAACACCGGCCGGTTACGGGCGGATACTTGCGACAACCGTTAGGGTCTCCGCTCTGTGAACGGACCGTTGAGAGCCAGGCATCCGGTGAGGGCATTGCCATGCGAGTAGTCCTGCTGGCTTCTGCGTTTTGCAGGAAAATGGGGTATTTGGAGAACATGTTACCCCGATATCTTGCCCGCGCAGGAATCGAAACCCATGTGGTAGCCATGGATCTTCCGCCTTACTATTGGATGCCCGAGTCTCAAGAGACATACGGGGATTTCTCGGGACAGAACCAGGCGGGGACGATTGAAGATCTGGAAGGTTATACCCTGCATATTCTCGGGCACAAGAAGATTGCGGGCTACATGCGGATGGTGGGTCTGCGCGAGAAGTTAACAACGATCCGTCCCGATATTGTGCAGTGTTCCGCCGTCATCGGCTGGATTCCACTGGACGCAGCGCTGTGCAAGTGTTATCTCGGGTACCGGTTGTTCTCCGGCAATCATTACCATGCATCTGTCTTCCCCTTGGCCAGCAAATCGCTGTCTTGGTGGAGCGCCGACCGCCTGCGATGCACGATCAGCAGAACCCTGCCTGGATGGGCGGTAAGCCTGTTGACCGAAAAGTGTTATGCAATCGCACCGGACTGCGCCGATGTGGCAGTGCGGTTTTTTGGTATTCCGCGGAAGAAAATCGAGATCTGCTCTCTAGGCGTGGACACCGAACTGTTCAGGCCAGCCTCGACCAGGAAGGATGGAGAGGCAAGACTGAAGTTGCGCAAACGGCTGGGCTTTGCCGAATCCGACATTGTCTGCATCTACACGGGGCGGTTCGGAGAGGATAAGAATCCGCTGCTGTTAGCACAGTCCGTAGCTCATCTTGCCAACCAGGGGGAGCCTTTCCGGGGCCTCTTTGTGGGAAAGGGCACACAGGGCCAGGCAATCCAATCGTGCGCAGGTTGTACGACTCATGCTTTCGTGCCCGTTCACGAGTTGGGCGATCTGTTTCGGGCTGCCGACATCGGAGTTTGGCCGGCACAGGAATCCCTGTCCATGCTAGATGCTGCCGCTTGTGGGCTTCCGGTTGTTGCGAACCACACGATGACGGCAAAGGAGCGCATTGACGGGAACGGTTTGTTTTATTGGCTCAATGAGCGGGAGGATTTGATTCGAGTGTTGCTTCAACTCCGCGACCCGCAGACCAGGCTGCGGCTGGGTTCCTTCGGTGCACAAAAAATGGAACGGGAATTCAGCTGGGAGTCGATGGCCAAACGTCGGATCCGGGATTATCAGGCCGCCCTCTGCAGGCGACGCCCATCCAGAAAGAATGCTGTTCCCAACGAGCTGTTCGGAAAAGTTGATTAGACCACTCGAGAAGGAGATCAATCCTGATAGATCTGTCAGCATTACCCAATACAAGTTTGCTAGGAAAGATCTCCCGTTATCCCCTCAGGATCTTGCCGGCGACCATGGTAGTCCCAATCCTGCAAGGTCCGCTGAGAGGCAGGAAGTGGATCGTCGGGTCCCAACGCCATGCGTTCTGGCTGGGGAGCTATGAGCCCCATATGCAGAAGGTCATCGCGCAGGTAGTGAAACCGGGTGGAGTGTTCTACGATGTGGGGGCGAATGTGGGGTTTTATTCGCTGCTCGCATCTGCTCTGGTTGGCCCGGGAAAAGTGATTGCCTTCGAGCCGCTGCCGGCTAATGTTGCCTTTCTTTACCGACATCTCAGGTTGAACGCTATTAAGAATGTCGAAGTGTTCGAACTGGCAATTTGTGACCAGGTGGGCTCCTCGCCCTTCGAGCAGGAAGGAACCGGGGCCATGGGTCGTCTTCAAGCCGAGGGGAGTCTCCGGGTGGCCACGGCCACTCTGGACTCGCTACTACAAGAACAGAAAATCGCTCCTCCCAACTACATCAAAATGGACATCGAAGGTGCGGAACTCAAAGCACTGACCGGTGCCCAGGGGTGTTTCCGGAGGCACAAACCGGTGCTGTTCCTGGCCACTCACGGCAGCGAGGTGCACAAAGAGTGCTGCGACCTTCTTCGGTCATGGAATTATGAACTTCGCGTCATTGGACAAGCGGAGGAAGGCAGAGCGGAAATTCTGGCGAGCCCACCAGGGTAAAGTGACTTCGCAACGAATGATCATCTGCGGTGCAAGTGCAACGCCCGAAGCAGTACGCGAGAACGCGCCGTGGAGAACAGCAAAACGACAGCCATGCGACTCGACGACGACCAGGTTGACCCGAGTTCGACCCGAGGGATCATTAAGGACGCTCCCGTCACAGGAATAAGGTTAACGTCAGAACCTGCGGGTGCCATCGCTCTTAGCGACAGCCTCAAAAATAACTACGACTCATACTACGACGGAGAGTCTGCTTGGCGGGCGTTGGGCGCGGTCGGCAAAGCCAAAAATGTCATGGCCCTTTGCCAGGCTCTCCCCCACCGCAGGATTCTGGAGATTGGCTGCGGGGAAGGCGCCATCCTGAAACGTCTCTCCGACTTGAACTTCGGGGACGAACTCTATTCTGTCGAAATATCCGAAACTGGGGTGAGAGCGGTAAATGCTAGAAATATCGCGCGTGCTCAAGAATGCCGGCGCTTCGATGGGTACAACCTTCCCTATGAGTCTCGCAAGTTTGACCTCGCGATTCTAAGTCATGTCCTGGAACATGCGGAGTATCCGCGGAAGTTGCTCTACGAATCTGATCGAGTGGCCGATTACGTGTTCATAGAAGTTCCGCTGGAAGACACGATAAGATTGAAACCGGACTTTGTCCTGGATTCGGTGGGGCATATCAACTTTTACTCCCGGAAGGCCATCAGGCATTTGGCACAAACCTGCGGGTTCCGCGTGTTGTCTCAGGTCGTCACCAATCCCTCGCGGGCAATGTACGAATACCAATATGGCCGCAAAGGTATTCCGAAATACATGATCAAGCAGTTTCTCCTTGCGGCGTCAGAGCCCTTGGCTTGCGCGCTTTTTTCCTACCATTCTTCGCTGGTGTGCACGAGAGCTTCCGAATGACAAAGTTGGGTTCGCGACAAAGCGAGCGCAGGCCAAGCAGGGCGGGATGGCCCCGTTCCCCCTTCCGCCTAGAGGACATGGCCTATGTTCAGTTTTAGGCGCATCACTACACAGAAGAACTTCATTCCACAAATCGATGGGCTCCGTTTCGTTGCGATCGCATCGGTCATTCTGTTTCATCTTTACGGTTCTCTGACTCACAACGGGGCGGTCGCAGTTCCGGCGCTCGACGCGCAGTTGCTTGTGTTAACCAAGCGCGGCGTCGAACTGTTTTTCGCGATTAGCGGATTCATCCTCGGGGTGCCTTTTGCGTCCAGCTATCTCTGCAATGCCCCGAAAGTCAACTTGAAGAAATACTTCATGAGAAGGCTGACCCGCCTTGAGCCGCCCTATATCCTGAATTTGCTTGTGTGGGCAGCGGTTTTAGCGGTTCTCTTGCATCGCAGCGCGCGCGAGATTATTCCGCACCTGATGGCAAGCATGGTCTATCTTCACAACCTCATTTACAACAGCGATAGTACGATCAATGGCGTCACATGGTCGTTGGAGGTGGAAGTTCAGTTCTATGTTCTTGTCCCCTTATTGGCGCTGATGTTTGCAATTCGAGATGCGTGGACCCGTCGTGGCGCGATCATGGCGCTCATGCTCGCTTCTTCTGCACTGAGCCTGGGATTTTCTCAAGTGCGCACACACGCCTCGATTGCTTTCTACCTGCCATTCTTTCTGGCGGGGCTTCTTTTGAGCGATTTGTACGTGACTCGAGCAGAGTGGAAACAATCGATTGCGTGGGATGTTGTAGCGCTCTGCGGTTGGCCACTGGTATGGTACCTGGGCGCTGCATCGGGTCACTTGTTGCTTCCATTCATCATTGTGCTGCTTTATATCACAGCGTTTCGGGGACGCATCTCTTCGGCACTGTTCAGCAATCACATCATTACCGACATCGGTGGAATGTGTTACAGCCTGTATCTGTTTCACTTGCTGGTCATTTCGTCAGTGGCAAAGGTGTCAAAGCCGTGGCATCTTGGAGAGAGCCTCAGCGCGTACCTTTTCCTGCAAGCATGCGTAATTCTGCCGGTGGTGCTCGCCGTTTGCGGTATGTATTTTCTGCTGATCGAGCGACCCTGTATGGACAGAGACTGGCCTCGGAAGGCCAAGGATCGGTTGCTGGCCTTGGCAACGAGCCGAGTCTCAATCCCACATCCGAAGTTGGATTCGTGACTGCTTGGTCCGGTATGTTCGTCGATGCAAGATCCACAGGCATGACCCGTAGATGAGAAACGTTGACTGTCCGAATCCGACCAACGCGCCGTGCAATCGCGCGGGGGGCGAACAAGAGGGGGGCAGAGGTCTTCCTGCCGGACGGGGAGAATGTGCAGGCAGCCCAGCCGAGAGCCACCCTGACGTCAGGTGGCGAAAGCCGCTGACAGAGCGCGAGTCTGGTATATGCATGGTCGGCGCGTTTCCTCCGCCAGTGCACGGCATGGCAATGGTTAATGCCGCGATGTATGAGCATCTCTGCAGTCGCGGCGTCGCGCCCCTTAGATTGGACTTGGCTCCTGTATCGTTAAAACGGAACTTGTTCAATCGGTTAGGCCGCATTCCGAATGTGGCAAAGGCATTCGTGCGGTACCTGCGTGATCTCAGTGGGGGCGGAACCACTTTGTATGTCGGACTCTCAGGCGGATGGGGTCAAATGTATGAAGCCCTGTTTGTGGCCATGGCGCGCCTGCGACACGCCAAAATCTTCCTGCATCACCACAGTTTCGCCTACCTGGATCGAAAAACACTACCGGGGCGTTTGCTGGTGGGGCTGGCAGGTCCATCCGCCACACACATTGTGATATGTAAGCGGCAGGGCCGGAAACTTAGAGAATGCTATCCCACAGTTTCTCGGACAAGAGTTGTGTCGAATGCTGCGATCATGTGTCCCGAGGTGGGAACAAGGTTTCGGACGCGAAACGGCGTCGAAAAAATTGGCTTTCTCGGGAACATCTCGCGCGAAAAAGGCATCATGGAAGTTCTTGCGATTGCGGATCGACTTGAAGGTCAGGGTGCCGGGTTTGAAGTGTACATCGCCGGTCCGTTCGAAAATGATGCAGTTGCAAACGCTGTCCAGCGAGCGGCGGCACATCTGCACACCATAAAATACCTGGGCCCACGGTACGGATCCGAGAAGGATTCCTATCTGGAACTGATTGATGTGTTGCTGTTTCCATCGACGTATAAAAATGAGACTGCGCCTTTGGTGGTATACGAAGCCATGGCGCACGGTATACCCGTAATCGCTTGGGAGAGAGGATGTTTGTCTGATATGGTGCCGCCGACGGCGGGACTCGTTGTGCGACGCGATCAGGATTTTGTGGCGGTTGCTGTGGATCAGCTACTGAAATGGCGGCATGATCCCGCGGGATTTGCTGGAATGCCGGACGCTGCTGCGAAGGAATTCCTCCGGCAGCGTGAAAGCTACAGCCACGATCTGGAGACCCTTCTGGATGAATTGTGCCCGAGTCCGGCGGCTCTCGTTTGACCGCCTGCCCCGCGCGAATTCGCACTGATATGCGATACCAAGGTCAAGAAACCTCCGCGGCTGCAATAATGTCGGTGGCTCAGGTCGCCGGACGAGCGTGCGTCATCTGCGGCGAGGGGACCACGGCGATTCTGCCCCAAGTCATAGACACCCGCTTCGGCGTTCCCGGCGAGTATGTCATTTGTCGATGCTCAGTATGCGGACTAGAACAAACCTTACCGCGTCCGCTGCCGGATGATCTGAAGCAGCTCTATGAAACCTACTATAACTTCGGAGGAGAACGAGGAACTACCTACACCCGCCTGCGGGAGTGGTTTTTTGCGTCGTGGCTGTATCGCGTGTGGCTCGTGGTGGACGGAGACGGCTCATTCCACACCCGGAAGGGCAGCGGTAGGTTGCTGGACATAGGGTGTAACGAAGGTCGCGGACTCAAGATCTATCGGAGTAATGGCTTTTCCCCAGAGGGGCTGGAACTGAATCCGAAGGCGGCGGAACTTGCTCGATCCGCGGGATTTAAGGTGTACGAAGCATTGTTGGAAGACTTCCACCCAGACAACGCCTACGATGTAGTGGTGCTTTCCAACGTGGTGGAGCACTCTCTTGATCCCGAACACATGCTCCGGGATGTAACGCGCATTCTGAAACCAGGAGGCCAAGTTTGGATCAGCTGCCCCAATAGCGAGAGTTGGCTGCGGAGGGTGTTTGGCCGTTCGTGGATTAACTGGCACGTTCCTTTCCATATTGTTCATTTTTCGCCGTCAACGCTGCGAAGGCTGCTGCTGGAAACTGGCTTCACGGAGGTGAAGATCCTGCAGATTACTCCAGCCCTGTGGGTCGCTTCTTCGACCATCACGCACATGTTTTCGCGTGCCGCCAGACCAACCAGGCAACTCAGGAATCCTGTATTAATCCTGGGGCTCATCTGTTTCGCAAGGGCGGTACTGTTTCCGCTGCTCTACCTGGGGAACCGGATGGGGCGGGGAGATTGTCTGGTGGTGACCGCGAGTGTTCCCATAATGTCCCGAGGGTGAGTTGGAAGAATGAGTTGTCACCTCCGGGTGCTTCTCGGGATGCCGTTCTTGCTTTAAGCTGGTCAGGGCATGAGTTAACAGATATACGGTTGATTGACCCATGAAGAAAGCACTGATTACCGGTATCACCGGACAAGACGGTTCGTATCTCGCCGAGTTTCTGCTCGGCAAGGAATACGAAGTGCACGGCATTAAGCGGCGTACTTCGCTGCTTAATACCGAACGCGTGGACCATCTCTATCAGGATCCACACGTGCTCGATCGCCGCTTTTTCCTTCACTACGGGGATATGACGGATTCGAACAGCCTCATCCGCGTGCTGCAAAAAGTGCAACCCGATGAGGTCTACAACCTGGCTGCGCAAAGCCACGTAGCAGTTTCCTTCGAACAGCCGGAGTTCACTGCTAACACCGATGCGCTGGGCACACTGCGCCTTTTGGAAGGCATCCGCATTCTGGGCATGCAGGACAGGGTCCGCTTCTACCAGGCATCCAGTTCCGAACTCTATGGCCTGATTCGCCAGAGTCCACAGAGCGAAAGCACACCGTTTCATCCTCGTTCCCCTTACGCGGTGGCCAAGCTCTACGCTTTTTGGATTACGGTGAACTACCGCGAAGCGTACGGCATGTATGCCAGCAACGGTATTCTGTTCAATCACGAGTCACCGATCCGCGGCGAGACGTTTGTTACCCGGAAGATCACCCGCGATCTGGCCCGCGTGAAAGTGGGGCTTCAGGATTGCCTCTACCTTGGTAACCTCGATGCTAAGAGGGACTGGGGCCACGCCAGAGATTACGTCGAGATGCAGTGGCTCATGCTGCAACAGAATGAGCCCGAAGACTTTGTGATTGCCACCGGCGAACAACACTCTGTGCGCGAGTTCGTGAATACCGCGGCCGCGGAATTGGGTATTTCGCTCTCCTGGGTGGGATCGGGAGTTGACGAGAAGGGTTACGACGCCCAGGGAAACTGCGTTGTGCAGGTCGACCCTCGCTATTTTCGTCCCGCAGAAGTCGATTCCTTAGTGGGGGATGCCAGCAAGGCCAGAGTCAAACTCGGCTGGCAGCCCCGGGTCAATTTCCAGCAACTGGTGCGGGAAATGGTAGCTTCCGATCTCCAAGGCGCCGAGCGCGATCAACTGGTTAAAGCCTCGGGCTACAAAGTGTACGAGTACCGCGATTGAAGCATGCACACCTCTGACAGCATTTACGTGGCTGGCCACACCGGCCTGCTTGGTTCGGCGCTAGTCCGGCGCCTGCGGGCCCTGGGGTACAACAACCTTCTGCTGCCCAAGCACCGCGATCTGGATCTCACCGATTCGGTGGCCGTGCAACAGTTCTTTGCGCGGGAACGCCCGCAATTCGCATTTCTTGCGGCTGCCAAAGTCGGGGGTATCCTGGCAAACAGCTCGTTCCCGGCGAATTTTATCTTCGAGAACCTCCGCATCCAGACCAACGTCATTCACGAAGCTTATCGTAATGGGGTGGAACGGCTGTTCTTTGCCGGTTCCAGTTGTATCTACCCGAAACTCGCTCCCCAGCCCTTGTCCGAGGATTCTCTGCTCACCGGTCCTTTGGAGTTTACAAATCGACCTTACGCGGTGGCAAAGATCGCCGGCATAGAAATGTGCTGGGCCTATAACCGCCAGTACAAAACCCAATTTCTGGCTGGAATGCTTACGAATCTCTATGGACCCGGAGACAACTACCATCCCAGTAACTCCCATCTTATTCCGGCCTTGATTCGCAAGATGCATGAAGCCAAGGCGAACGGGGAGCAAGCAGTGGTCTGGGGTACCGGTACACCTCGGCGGGAGTTTCTCTACAGTGATGACGCCGCCGATGCCTGCATTTTCCTCCTCAATTTGTCTGAGGAGCGGTTTACCGACCTGCTAGGCCGTGTAGAGTACCCGCCTTTGGTGAATGTCGGTTGGGGGCAGGACATGACAATCCGAGAAGTTGCGGAACTCGTCGCGAAAGTGGTCGGCCTAGACCGGCCCCTCACTTTTGATCCCACAAAACCGGATGGAACACCGCGCAAGCTGATGAACACCGACCGCCTGACCTCCCTCGGATGGAAGCCACGAACCAGCCTGCGCGAAGGCCTGCAGGAAACCTATAAGGATTTCTGCTCCCACCTCGCCGCGAGGCCGGCCCTTGAAGTTGGGACATAGGAAAATTGACCCTGTGCGTATACTGATCCACGGCCTCAATTTCGCGCCGGAACTGGTCGGGGTGGGCAAATTCACCGGGGAGATGGCGGAATGGTTGGCCGAGAACGGACATGACGTTCGGGTAGTCACGGCGCCACCCTTTAATCCGGCGGCGAAAGTGTTTCCAGAGTTTTCGACGTGGCTCTACCGGCGGGAAGACCGCCTTTACGCCCGGACCGCAGATGTTTCGGATCAGAACTCGATCCAGTCCGACAACTGTTATCTCAGAGCTGCCCATGCATCGCCGGTAAGTTCTGGGACGGCATCGGCTACTCCAGAGGGTGGGATACTCGTCTCGGAAGCGGGTTTGCGAAGTGAAACCGCGCAAGTTGGCCAGCTCTCTGTCTTCCGCTGCCCCTTGTATGTTCCGCGAACTCCTTCGGCTGGGAAAAGGGTGTTGCACTTGGCGAGCTTCGCGCTCAGCAGCTTCTGGAGCATGCTACGCCAAGTTCCCTGGCGTCCCCAAGTGGTGTTGGTCCTTGAGCCGACATTGTTGTGTGCTCCCAACGCCTGGCTGACGGCCCGCCTGTCGGGAGCGAAGAGCTGGTTTCATATTCAGGACTTCGAGGCGGACGCGGCTTTCGAACTCGGCCTCTTGACTTCCTCGCAGCTGCGACGGTTCGTCCTGGCGATGGAAATAAAATGCATGCAGGGTTTTGATCGGATCTCAACGATCTCTCAGAAAATGGGGCTGCGCTTGGCTGAAAAGGGGGTCGAGTCGTCTCGCTATGTGCTGTTTCCCAATTGGGTAGACACAGGAACCATTTTCCCAATGCAGGAATCTAGCCCGCTGCGCAGGGAATTATGCATTCCCAATGAGGCGATTGTGTCCCTATACTCTGGAACGATGGCGCACAAGCAAGGACTCGACGTGCTGGCGGAGGCTGTTCACCAGTTGGGTTCGCGGAATGAACTGCACTTCGTGCTTTGCGGCGATGGGCCGGCTAAGCCGGCGCTGACAGCTTTGGTAGCCCAAATGAAGAATGTCCACTTCCTGCCTCTCCAACCTTTCGAACGTTTGAACGATTTGCTCAATCTTGCCGACATCCACCTGCTGCCGCAACGGGCGAATGCTGCGGACCTGGTAATGCCCTCCAAGCTGACGGGCATGCTCGCTAGTGGCAGACCGGTGGTCGCCAGCGCAGCGCAGGGCACGCAACTTGCCCAGGTTGTGGAGGGCTGTGGCGTGGTTGTGCCTCCCGGGGACGCTTCAGCTTTCGCGTGGGCCATCGACCAACTGGCGAGCCATCCTTCGCTACGGGAAAAACTTGGACGGAATGCCCGTGCCTACGCAGTATCGGATCTGGAGCGGAATGTGGTGTTGCGAAGATTTGAACAGGAGCTATTGAAGCTCGTTTCCGTAGCCTAGTCAGAATCGCCCATTATCGAGTTAGGTTTCTTGGTTCGTGGGTTTGCGATTCTATGATTCAGGCGTACACATCATCGGCTAACATGAGATGCCGATGTGGGTGTAAATTGAATGTAAAGTTGTCCGTCTTTCACCTAACTGTGATAGCTCCGCCAAGTCCGGTTCAGCAATTGCGTTTGTCGCCCGCGTGGGGTAGCCCAGTCCATTTGGCCGTCAAACGTTACGTCGATGCCGTGGGTTCAGCTTTTTTGTTGTTGCTGCTGTCCCCGGTTCTCTTAGTTCTGGCAATCGCGGTCAAAGCCACTTCTCCCGGTCCGATCTTTTATCGGTGGAAAGTGGTTGGGCAGTCTGGCCGGCCCTTTGTCGGCTACAAGTTCCGCTCCATGGTAGCCAATGCCGAGTCTCTCCGCCCCCAGTTGGCGGCACTCAACGAAATGCATGGGCCGGTCTTCAAAATGAGCAACGATCCACGCGTGACCAGGATTGGGTCTTGGATGCGGCGCTATAGCCTGGATGAACTACCTCAACTCTACAGTGTGCTCAAGGGAGACATGAGCCTGGTGGGGCCTCGGCCGCCGCTGGTTACCGAATACGCGGAATTTACCGAATTCCAGAAACAGAAGCTCTTGGTAAAACCTGGTATCACCTGTCTATGGCAAGTGGGCGGTCGAAATCAGGTGAGCAACTTTGATGACTGGGTTGGGTTAGATCTGGAGTATATCCGTAGTTGGTCTCTTTATCTGGATTTTAAAATCCTAATAAGAACGGTGAAAGAGGTGATTGGTGCGTCTGGGAGGTAACAGTCTTCGGAGCTTACTTACCGCCCGAGTGCCGGTCCCGAGGATCGCGTTCCGGAAACGGTTCCCTTGCTTCTTTCAGGAGTTTTTCTGATGCGTGTGCTGATAACTGGCGGAGCAGGTTTTATCGGATCTCACCTCGTTGACCGCTTCCTGCAAGACGGATTTCAGGTCCGCGTGCTGGACAGTTTGCACTCCAAGGTCCACCCGCATGGACGGCCCGCGTATCTACCGGGTGGGATTGAATTCGTACACGGCGACGTGACTGACCGGGAGACTCTCAGGAATGCTCTGCAGGGTGTTGATGTGATTTCTCACCAGGCAGCCTACCAAGATTACATGCCGGACTTTTCGCAGTTTCTTCAGGTGAATGCGGTAAGTACTGCCTTGATTTATGAGCTCGTTGTGCAACATCGACTTCCCGTCAAGAAGGTAATTGTGGCATCCTCGCAGTCGGTATACGGGGAAGGGCAGTACGCGTGTCCACAAGATGGTTTCATTTCGCCGCAGCCACGATCGCAGCAACAACTGACCTGGGGAGACTGGGAAGTAAACTGCCCGCAGTGCGGGCGGAAAGCGAATCCCCTGCCCCTGCAAGAAGAACACAACAACCCTTACAACCAGTACGCCGTTTCCAAGCTGGCAGGAGAGAAGTCCGCCCTCGGGCTGGGCTGGCTGCATGGAATTCCCACGGTTGCGCTCCGCTATTCAATCACCCAAGGGGCGCGGCAATCGCTGTATAACCACTATTCGGGAATATGCCGGATATTCTTCAGCCGCGCCATGCAACGCCGGCCGTTGATTATCTATGAGGACGGTCGACAGACCCGGGATTTTGTCCATGTCCAAGATGTTGTGGAAGCCAACATGTTGGTGTTGGAAAAGGACGAAGCCAATTTTCAGACGTTTAATGTCGGTAGTGGGAATCCAACCAGCGTGATCGATTACGCCGAAGCCGTTCTCCGCAAGGTACCCTCTGCGGCCGGTGTGAAGATTTCCGGGGAGTATCGCTGTGGGGACAACCGGCACAGTGTTTCCAGCATCCAGAAGTTGCGCCACCTGGGGTGGCAAGCCCGCAGGGATCTGTCCACGATCATGGATGATTTCCTCGCGTGGGTTGAGAGCATTGGTGGTGTGCCCGAGCAAATCTACGACGCTGACGCGCACATGCGGAGCGCCGGTGTGGTGCTGAGCGTCAGCTGAGTTTTCAACGCTCATTACAGTTCAGTCCAAATCGGGGAACCGACATGACCGGGATGATCCACGATGTCAACAGCTACTTTGCGAGCCTCTCGCTGACGACGAAAAGGCTTCCAGTGGAGACCATCGAGCAAATCGCCAGTGTCCTTCTGGATGCGTATCGTGATGGCCACATGGTGTATCTCTTCGGCAACGGCGGCAGTGCAGCCCTGGCCTCGCACTTTGCGTGCGACTTGGGCAAGGGCACATTGAACGGCACCGGAAAACGTTTTCGGGTGCTGGCCCTTACGGATAATGTTCCCTTGATGACCGCATGGGCCAATGACTCCGGATACGAGGATGTCTTTGCCGAACAACTGGCGAACCTGGTTTGCCAGGGCGATGTTGCTTTCGCCATCAGCGGAAGCGGAAATTCACCGAACGTCCTGCGTGCTTTGGCCGTCGCTCGCGACGCCGGCGCAATTACGGTGGGACTCAGTGGCTTCCAGGGCGGTAAAATGAAGGAACTGTGCGATGTGTGCCTGGTTGTTCCTTCTGACAACATGCAGATCATCGAAGACCTGCATGTGTGCTCGGCGCATGCTTTGTTCACCACCATCAAGGCAAAGATCTGTCACGCGGCTGGCGCAGTTGCCTGATTTTCTGCAGGAGAGATAGAATCTCCTCACACGAGCATTCATGAAGACACGTCATCTGAATCGCTGGATTCTTCTGGCAGATCTCTGCTGGGCATCAATAGCGTTTGGTTGCGCTCAGGTTCTGCGCTATGGCGTCACTTGGAATGCAACGGATCGTGCTGGGGCTCAACGCTTATTGCCATTTCTTCTGGCGACCTGGATTCTCTGGACAGTCCTGTCTTCCTGGATGAAACTGGACTGTTCCAGCGGGGGCTGGCGCTTTCCCGCGGTAGCGTCGCATGTCTTTCTGGCGATTTGTGGTTTGATGGGGCTACTACTGGGAGCGGGCTATTTGGCACAACGGTTCGTGTCCCGGCTAGCTTTGGCTTACGTTGGTATTCTGCTGTATGTGGGGTTCCTGGTGATTCGGTATCTTGCCCGTTCGTTGCTCCGGGCACGATATCTCGCCGGCGACGTGCGTAGGGTTGCGATTGTTGGAACCGGGAGGGTAGCCCGCGAACTAGCCATCAAGATCGAGCGTCATCCTGAGATGTTATGCAAGGTCGTCGGTTTCCTATTCCCGGAAGACGACGGCGTGCATCTGAACGTGACGCCAGAAACTGCGAAGGCCAGCACAACTGTCCCAACCTTAGGGGTGGTAGAGTTGCTTCGCGCTCAGCAGATTGATGAACTCATATTGGCCTTGGCCAAGCCGGCGTGGCCTGAGATCCTTAATTTGGCGGGGCAGTGCCGCGAGCAGGGAATTAATGTCAGCTTTGTCCCCGAGCCGTATGAGCTGTATCTTTCGAAGCTTCACCTGCTCGATGTGGATGGACTTCCCTTGCTGCAATTGCAGGATCCAGCCCTGTCCTATGCGTTTTGGAGATACTGGAAGCGGGGGGCGGACATCGCCCTAAGTTCACTCTTGCTGGTTTTTGCGACGCCTATTTTGTTGCCTGCAATGATCGGTCTTCGCTGGATTAAAGGTAAAGCGCTTCGCATGGAGACGCGCTGCGGCCAGCATGGTCAGCCATTTTCGATGCTGCGCCTGAATGTAGATCGTCCGGCCAACCACGCATCCCGGTTCGAAAATGTCTTGGAAAAGCTGAGCTTGACGGAATTGCCCCAACTGTGGAACGTGGTGCGTGGCGAAATGGCTTTGGTTGGACCACGTCCCGAATCCCCGAAGCGTGTCCAGTGTTACTCCGAGTGGCAGCGGCAACGCCTGATTGTCAAGCCGGGAATCACCGGGCTGGCTCAGGTGCATGGCCTGCGCGAGCAAAGTTCTTCAGAGGAGAAATCTCGCTTTGATCTTCAGTATCTTCTGAATCCGTCACCGCTCACCGACGTTTCTCTGCTACTGCAAACCCTTTGGACTCTGGCCATCCGGCTCATGCGTTACTCGCGACTCTCCCCCGCCGCCACGACATCGTCAACGGAGTTGGCATTCGAAATTACATCGCCGTTCCTCCAGGAGACCCTGCAAGGTGTTCATAGTTCGCAGTCCAGTGCGGATTAGCTTCGCCGGCGGAGGCACCGATCTTCCGGCGTACTATCAGGAATTTGGCGGCGTCGTGCTCAATGCTGCCATTGATAAGTACTTCTATACCATTCTGGGCAAGCGTACTGACGGTCGCATCCAGGTGATTTCATCTGATCTGCGGATTTTCGAAAACTGGTCAGATATTGCCAACATGGAAGTGAAGGGCAGTGGGCTCGAAATCCCACTGGCTACTTTGAAAGACCTGGGACGCAGAATCTCAGTCGATCTTTTCCTGGCTTCCGAAATTCCACCCGGCACAGGGTTGGGTTCCTCGGCGAGTGTCTGCGTCAACATTTTGAAAACATTGACATCGTACTTGCAGATGCCGATCTCCAAGTACGAGCTTGCCGAGCGCGCCTTCCAGATTGCCCGCAGCACGCTGGGGCGTCATGTCGGGAAGCAAGACGAATATGCGGCCGCTTTTGGGGGCTTGAACTTCGTCACCTTCGACCGCGATGGCTCGGTGCAAGTCGAGCCTCTGGACCTCGATCCACAGGTCATGAACCAACTCCAGTCTAATCTCAGACTCTTCTTTACGGGGTCTTCCCACCACTCTTGGTCAATTCTGGAGGAACAGGAGCAATTAACCCGGAAGCATACGGGTTCCACGATTGATGCCCTGCACGAAGTACGTTTCCTGGCAGAGCGTATGCGCGAGGCGCTGCTCAAGAGCGAATTGTCCAGGTTTGGGGCGCTGCTGGATGAGGCCTGGCATGCCAAGAAGAGACTCTCCAGTAAGATCTCCAATGCACGGATAGACCAGCTTTACGCCATGGCTCGCCAGCACGGCGCTTCGGGCGGCAAGATCACTGGTGCCGGTGGAGGCGGCTTCTTGTTGCTCTATTGCGAGCCATCCTGTCAGGATGCGGTACGAAATGCAATGGCTGCCGAAGGTATCCACGAGATGACTTTAGGCTTCGACTTCCAGGGAGCCCAGGTGATCGTCAACGATCCTTTCATAGATGGCGACACGCAGGGTGGGGCGCGCTGGACTTATGTTCCTGTTCGTTCTCCGGAGACAGCTGCCTGAACGCTTCATCCAGCTTCCGCCAGCAATCCACGAGGATTGGGTGAAGGCCTTTCTGCTTGCCGCCGGACAGGGCACGCGCTTGCGGCCCCTCACTGACAGCATGCCTAAGTGTCTTGTCCCGATACGGGATGTGCCTGTTCTGGGTATCTGGTTGGAACTCTGCCGCCGTTTCGGGATTGACGAGGTCTTGGTCAATCTGCATTCGCACTCCGAACTGGTTCAGGAGTTCGTGCGGGGCAACGGCTCAGGTGTAAAAGTACACCTGTCACACGAGTCGGTCCTCTTGGGCAGTGCAGGGACGCTTCGGGCTAATCGCGATTGGGTGCAGGGGCAACCGTGCTTTTGGATTTTGTATGCGGATGTTCTGACTACCGCGGATCTATCGCGGATGCTGGAGTTTCACCAGCTTCGGAAACCGACTGCTACGCTGGGTTTATACCGCGTTCCTGACCCGCGACGCTGCGGAGTAGTCCAGTTCGACGAAGCTGGCATTGTCCGCGAGTTCGTCGAAAAGCCGGCTAGTCCTGTGAGTCATTGGGCGTTTTCTGGAATCATGATCGGCACGCCTGAATTGCTTGACGCCATCCCAACTTACCAACCCGCGGACCTCGGTTTTGACGTTCTGCCCCGCCTGGTGGGTCAAATGCTTGCCTATCCGGTGTACGATTATCTTCTGGACGTAGGGACCATGGAAAATTACCGCTTAGCCCAGGCCAGTTGGCCCGGGCTTCTGGAGGACCGCGAGAAACCCAATGCTGCAAGCAATCATTTTTGACATGGATGGGGTGATCATCGATAGCCATCCTGTTCACAGAGAAGCATGGCAGAAGTTTCTGCGTACATTGGGTAGGCATGTTCCGGAGACGGACCTCGACTGCATCCTCGAAGGCTGGAGACGGGAAGACATTCTGCGCCATTTCCTGGGCGATCTTAGCGAGGCGCAGATTGTGGAGTACGGGAACCGCAAAGACGAATTCTTCCAGCGGGTAGGAGTCCCGATAAAACCCGTTTCAGGTTTGTGCGAATTCCTCGATCACCTCCAACGGTTGGGGATTCGCAAAGCGGTTGCCACTTCGGCGAGCGATAAACGCACTCGGTTCACACTGGATCAGTTGCAACTTACCCGACACTTTGCTGCCATTGTCACCGCTAAAGACGTTCTCAGAGGCAAACCGGACCCCGCCATTTACCATCTGGCTGCTCAGCAGGTGGGGGTTTGTCCGGAGCATGTCGCGGTGATTGAGGATTCGGTCTCGGGAGTCCGGGCCGCCAAGTCTGCTGGAATGAAGTGCCTGGGTATCGCCAGCAATTCCCGGTGCGAGGTACTCCGGCAGGCAGGCGCCGACAATGTCATCCCGGATTTTGTCGGCTTGACACTAGAGTGCCTGGAACTTCTGGTTACACCCTCGACGGCGAATCACAAGTCGGAAAACGACGGACGGACAGTTGGGACGATGAAAGCCAGCGTGCCTCAGTAGCCGAGCACAGCTCCCGCCTCGGGGACTCTGATCTGGAGATGACCGTGGATGCGGCGCTATCGTTGCAGGCGTTCAGACCATTTAGGATTTAGACCTCAGACAACAGGCTCTGCTCGCAAACGCGAGCGGCTACTGGGGTTTGCTCAGCAACTGCGCGGACTCTGACCATGCCAGCCAGGTTGTGAGTGACCAGACGACTGGGTCCTCAAGGTCAGTCTCGCTGGCCATCAATGTGCGTAAGTAATTAAGTTCCGCATCGGCGCCCCCGACTTGCATGGTGTAGCTTAAGTAAGGCAGGCCCGCCATGTAGGTGTTGCCAGACGCAGCATAATCGATTGGAGAATTCGGGTTCTTGCTCTTTTGATTGGCGTCCATCCAATCGAAAACAAACCTCAATTCCTTTAGGGTGATGGGTTCTCGGTCCGTGCCGCGCACATAGGGCCAAGCTCGAACATAAAACTCACCAGTGTAGAGGATGATAGCCGGTGCCGCTTCGGCGAATGAGGGGCGCACAAAGTTCATCACGCCGGCGGTGGACAGCCAGTCGAAAGATTCTAGCCCGCGCTCAAGGTAGACAGGTGCCCCCGTTTCTTTGTACATCTCAAACGCGAAAGCCCCGAAAATCGCTGTCGATGTCCACCAGCTTGCTCGATAGTCCCCCCAAATTCCATTACTCGTCCCACCATCCGGGTTGGCGTAGTTGCCTTGGACCAAAGAGAAGAATTGCTGAGCCGACGCCAGGTAACGAGCTTGATCTGAGCCCTCCGTAAACTGTGCGGTACAAAGAACCCCCTGAGCGATGCTGCTGCTGTCTGCTACGTACCAATCCCCTTCAGTTTCCCCAGGCTGCCGCAAGGAGCTGTAATTCATGTAGTAGGCTCCGTGTGGCATCATCCGCGCCTGATCCGCAACGATCCGGTTGGTCCACGCTTGGGCAGCAGCCAGATACGCACGGTTGCGGGTGACGTAGTAGGCTCCGCACAGTGCTCGTACACCATATGAGTCTTCGAAGAAGGGCATATGGTGGGTCTGGGTGCTGGTATCTCCCACAACATATGGAGCGCTTGGTTTAGCCAGTTCGGCCACGATTATGTCAGCCCGAGTCAGAAAGGGTGTGCCCTGAAAAGCCGGTCCACAGGCGCTTAGCAGCGTCAGCATCAACAGCGACAGCCGTTTCATAAGCTAAAGGGATGGCACATTTGCCCCTGGGGTTTCCTACAGCGTGGGAAATGGCATTAATCTGATTACCTTGGCGATTTCAACGGCCATTGCACAACCGATATTGCGGTTAGCCTCAAAGCGTCTTAGCCCTTCTGCAGACCTCCTCAAACACGACGGGGCTACGCGTGTGTCCGGGGCGGTTTGAAAACAATTCAGCACTGACTCACTTTGGCATCGCGGGCGGGCTGCGGATTGCCGCCACCAATGCCGTGACAGGCAATTTCGACAAAAAGGGAATGGATCAGAGGGTTTTGCCGAGATATCTTCTACAGTGTCACGGTGACCGCGACCTCGGGAAACTTAATCAGCAAGACAACCCTGAAAGTGATTGTGCAGTGACAAACCCCAGCCGGGCTGTATTTGCCGGGGTTGCAAGTCGTCAGGACGGGCGCTGTGCTCGTCGTCGGTATGGAGCTTTGTGCGGTGAAGCGGAGTAGCTGCTGTCATGAGGACCTGTCGCAAGGTTTTCCACTAACCGTCCAACGCCCATTGACGAGCGGCCACTGGACGCAAATGTGCCTACTCTGTCATAGGGTCGCGTGAAACTTCCGGGTAATATTGAGCAGGTGATTCGTGCCACAGAGCTGATCGTGCGGAAGCGACCGAACACCCAAACATGTGCGGTATAGCTGGTCTTTCCAATTGCGGAGATCGTGAAACCCTGGCGCGCATGACCGCGGTACAGGCGCACCGTGGGCCGGATGACTCGGGCTTATGGGACCGGCATTTCCCCGACGGTGCCTACGTTGGCCTGGGCAGCCGTCGGCTAGCCATTCTCGATCTGTCCTTCAGCGGGCACATGCCCATGTGCAACGAAAGCCGGACTGTCTGGATCACCTATAACGGAGAAATCTACAACTTCCGGGAACTACGCCACGAGCTCGAGCAAAAAGGCCACCGCTTCGCTTCTCACACGGACACAGAGGTTGTACTTCATCTGTACGAAGAAGAAGGCGTTGAATGTGTAAAGCGATTGAATGGCATGTTCGCTTTGGCCGTATGCGATCTGCGTTCGGGCGCGCCCGAATTGTTTCTGGCGCGTGATCATTTCGGAGTTAAGCCTCTCTACTACGCTCACTTCGGCCGGCGTTTCGCCTTTGCCTCCGAGATCAAAGCACTGCTGGAAGTGCCAAGCATCGAGTCCGAACTGGACCCGGAAGCCCTCCATCAGTATCTGACATTCCTGTGGGTTCCCGAGCCCCGAACCATGTTTCGCGGGATCTACAAGCTTCCGGCCGGGCATTATGCGGTCTTCCGCGATGGCCGATTCGCGGTCACGAAATACTGGGACCTGAGCTTTCCACCGGCTGGGGCCGACTATCCTTGTTCGGAAGAAGACCTGACTGAGGGAATTCGGCAGCGTTTCCAGCATTCGGTGGAAGCTCAGATGGTCAGCGACGTTCCGGTGGGGGCATTCCTCAGTGCAGGCCTGGATTCCTCCAGCATCGTGGCAATGATGTCGCGAACGCGGCGGCAACCGGTCCGAACTTACACCATTACGTTTCCTCCCAAATACCGCGTTGGTGAAAATACGCTCGATCATCCGGAGGTCGTTACCCGGCTCGCCCACCATCTCGGAGTGGAGAATCAGCAGATTGTCGTCGAGCCGGATGTGGCCCTTCTGTTGCCCAAACTGATTTGGCACATGGATGATCCGGTGGCTGATCCCGCGGTCATTGCTGCGTATCTGGTTTGTCGCGAGGCGCGCAAGCAGTCCACTGTGCTGTTGTCGGGCATCGGAGGCGACGAGCTGTTTGCCGGGTATCGCAAACACGCTGCGCATGGTTGGGCAGAGGCTTACCGGAGAATACCCAGCGGACTTCGACGCCTGATGGAGCAGGGGATCGATGGCATGCCGGCCTTGCGCGGAACGGCCTGGAAGGGAAGGGTCCGCCTGGCGAAAAAAATGGCGCGAAGCGCCAAGCTCGAAGCGGTCGAACGCTTCGTGATGAATTGCACCTACCTTGACGCGGATCAGAAGTCGGCGCTGTACACGGCAGAAATGTTGCATGCGGTTAGCGACTCCGATCCTTGCCTCCGCCACTGGAACAGTTTTGGGCTTGTGCAAAATGCCGATTTCCTGAACCAGATGCTCTATCTCGATACAAAGGTCTTCATGCCGAGCCTCAACTTGAACTACAACGACAAGATGAGCATGGCTTCATCAGTCGAGGTTCGCGTACCTTTTCTGGATCGGGAACTCGTGGAATTCGCCGCTTGGAATACACCGCCCGGTTTGAAACTGAAGGGCTTTTTCAGGCCCACAACCAAGTACATTTTCCGCGAGGCGATGAAAGATGTTTTACCCGCCGAGGTATTGAAGCAGCCGAAGGCCGGTTTCGCCGCCCCGATCGACTACTGGCTGGCTCACGACCTCGGAGAGATGGTGGACGATCTGTTGTCCGAGGCGCAGATTCGCGAACGCGGCCTGTTCCGGCCCCAGGTTGTCCGGGCCTACGTCGAGGCGCATCGCGGTGGAGCGCAAGACTGGTCCGCGCAACTCTGGCAGTTCCTCACGCTCGAGATCTGGATGCGGACATTTCTCGATGGCGCAGGCCGGCGCGAGAATGTGGTGCCGGCAAGGATGCCCCAGGTGGCCACGGCATGAAGCAAGTGCTGCAACAAGTGCGTACTGGCAAAATTACGGTCGTGGACGTTCCGGTTCCCCAGTTACTCCCCGGATGTGTTCTGGTGCGGATTGCGGCATCCCTGGTTTCGTCCGGTACGGAGCGTGCGGCGTCCGAATTTGCCGGGAAGAACCTGTTGCAGAAAGCAAAAGCACGACCCGACCTGGTTCGTGAAGTCCTGGCCAAGGTGCGACGGGACGGTGTGTTCTCCGCCGCTGCTACGGTCCGCAGCCGCCTCGACCAGCCCAACGCCCTGGGCTATAGCTGTTCTGGCACGATTACCGGTATCGCCGAAGACATCTCCGATCTGAGCGTGGGCGATCACGTTGCCTGCTCGGGAGTGGGCTACGCCGTGCACGCTGAGTTTGCTTGTGTTCCCCGACTCTTGGTCGCAAAGGTGCCCTCGGAGTCGTCAATAACACCCGAGGAAGCTGCCTTTACGACAGTGGGAGCCGTCGCTTTGCATGGTGTGAGAACCGCCGAGGCCAAGCTGGGTGATGTGGTGGCCGTCATTGGCCTCGGGCTGCTTGGCCAGTTGACCGTGCAAATGCTCAAGGCAGCTGGCTGTCATGTGATTGGGATGGACATTGATGCGGCGCGTGCCGAATTGGCTTTGCGGCTGGGCGCCGATGCGGTCGGCGTCTGTGGGAAACACTTCGAAGATCTGTGCCTGAGGCATTCCGCGGGGAACGGCGCAGACGCAGTGTTGATTACGGCGGCGACGAGCAGCAGCGAACCGGTAAACCTGGCCAGCAGGGTCGCCCGCGATCGTGGGACCGTCGTCGCAGTTGGTACGGTTGGCATGGACCTCGAACGGCGTGGATATTACGAGAAAGAGCTGGATTTTCGCGTTGCACGTTCCTACGGTCCTGGCCGCTATGACTCCGCCTACGAGCAGAAGGGGCGCGACTATCCGATCGGTTATGTGCGCTGGACCGAAACGCGGAATATGGACGCTTTTATCCGGCTCCTTTCGGACGGTAAGCTCGACGTAAAGTCGCTCATCACTCACCGCTTTGGTATCGCGGACGCAGGCGCTGCCTATGATGTGATCAATAGCGAAGGGAGAGGAGCGTTCCTGGGAGTGCTGATCGTCTACCCCGATCAGGGGGAAGCGGAACGCAAGCTGCAACTGGTAAAGAAAACAGCGTTACCCAAGTGCAGTCCCAAACCAGTAAGTCTGGGAGTTCTGGGAGCGGGAACGTTCGCCATGAGCACGCTCTTGCCGGCGATGAAGCGAGTGCGCGGCGTGAGATTGGTGGGCATTTGCGCTGGAACCGGTCCGCACGCCCGAATGGGCGCGGAAAAGTTCGGCTTCAACTACTGCTCGACCGACGAAGAAGCCATTCTGCACGACCCGGATGTGAACACAGTCGTCATCGCCACACGTCATCATTTGCATGTCAGGCAAGTCCTGGCGGCGCTCGCAGAGGCAAAGCACGTGTTCTGTGAGAAGCCTCTCTGCCTCACTGAAACGGACCTGGCTGAAATCGTTCGGGCATACAGCCGGCAGGCGCTTCGAAGGTCTCCGACGCTGATGGTCGGGTTCAATCGCCGCTTCGCTCCCATGGCCATTCGCATGAAGACTTTCCTCAAACAGGCGGGGGGACCGTTCACGATGCATTACCGGGTGAACGCCGGTTTTGTTCCGCCCGATCATTGGGTGAACGATGCCGAGCAGGGTGGCGGAAGGTTTTTGGGCGAAGTTTGCCACTTCATCGATTTCGTAAGTTTTCTGGCTGACGCACATCCGGTTGAGGTGCAGGCCAGCGACGTTGCGGCTTCCTGCCAATCTTCTGGACAAAACACGCTGGTCCAGCTTGAGTTCGCTGATGGTTCCCACGCCACTATCAGCTATCTAGTCGACGGCGACCGCCTGTATTCCAAGGAGCGAGTCGAGGTATTCGGAGGGGGCACCGTTGCGGTGCTTGAAGATTTCCGGCGATTGGAACTGGTACGCCACGGCCAGAGGAAAACGGTCGGGGCGCGTTTTCGTCAAGACAAGGGCCACCGGGCGGAAGTTGAAAGCTTCTTCGATGCGATTCGCGACGGACTAGAATCTCCGATTCCGTTCGCCGACATCGTGAGCACAACCTTGACCACACTGCGCGCTGCGGAATCGCGCACCACGAGACGATCCTCGACTATCGACACCTGCGCCTTTATCGAAGCCTGTTCTGCGTCCGCATAATCCGAGTGATGTCACACATTCTCGTGTCGTTGGTGCAGCGCCTCATTTCATGAGGGTTGCTCCGCTGCTGAGAGCGCATTGGGAACCGCACCGGCGTCGAGCAAACCCTGGTTTATGCCGGACAGCACATGACCGGCAATCGCCTGCGGGAAGAACTGGCAAAGATCCTGGCGGGACACGCGAAGCAAGGAATTGTGCCTCCTCTTTGGGATGGCCACGCCGGTGAAACGTAATCGCTGACGTGGTGATGATCAAGCTGTGAGATGTGGAGGGCGCGGGACTGTGGTCGATGGGAGTCCTCCCCCGGCCTAGTGTGAAAACACTGCAAGAAGCCCGGAGGCGGGCTGCGCCTTTCTTGGGCTACCTTCGCTATGATGGAACGTAGCGCAGAGGCGATAGACTTCGGGGTTCACAGCGAGAGTGGAGGGTTGCATGAGTTGGGCAAAGAAATTGTCGAAACCCTACCGTGTCGAAGGCGACAAGAAATTTCGCCTCAAGGATTTCGATCCCGCCGACGTTGGCCATATCGATTCCAAGAAGAAGGCGGAGGAACTTTTACAGCACGGCGTGGCGGCCATGGCGGAACTTCAGGAAAGGCTTTACGCCCAACACATTTGGGGTGTGTTGCTCATTTTCCAGGCGATGGACGCCGCTGGCAAGGACGGAGCCATTAAACACGTGATGTCGGGCGTGAATCCGCAAAGCTGTGAAGCACACGCTTTCAAAGCGCCTTCGGCGGAAGAACTTGAGCACGATTATCTTTGGCGCATCATGCCGCACGTTCCGGAACGCGGTCACATCGGCATTTTTAACCGGTCGTACTACGAAGAAGTACTGGTGGTGCGCGTCCATTCCGACGTGCTGGAGAAGGAACGCATTCCCCAGTCTCTGGTTAGCCAGGACATCTGGAAGGAGCGTTTTCAGGACATCAACGCCTTCGAGCGTTACTTGTCGCGCAATGGCATCGTTATCCGCAAGTTTTTCCTGAACCTGTCGAAGGAAGAACAGAAGCGCCGCTTTCTTGCCCGGCTCGACGAACCGCAAAAGCACTGGAAGTTTTCAGA
Source organism: uncultured Acidobacteriota bacterium (assembly GCA_963715675.1). GTDB lineage: Bacteria > Acidobacteriota > Terriglobia > Terriglobales > Acidobacteriaceae > DASVWZ01. The sequence goes on along the minus strand of OY970265.1, from coordinate 1,909,707 downwards.
CGCCGATGTCCGCGAGCGCGAATGCTGGGACGACTACATGGTGGCTTACGAAGATATGATCGCCCACACGGCCACCAAACTTGCCCCGTGGTATGTGGTTCCGGCGGACAATAAGTGGTTTACCCGCGCCGTGGTCGCCGCCGCGATCGTCGATACCCTCGAAGAGCTAAACCCCTCGTACCCGAAAGTGGACCCGGACAGGCAAAAGCAGTTGCAGGCCGCCCGGAAGATTCTGAGTAAAAGCAACGCGTAGGGAAGTGCCTGGAGCCGCATCGCCGGTTGCTCGACTCCGGCGCCAGTCCTAATGCGGCTCTTTCGCCGAATCCTCGCTGGCGGTAAGATTAAAGGACCTATCCCGCAGATGTGGAACACAAGGACTTCAGTGAAAACGAATCTAAGACAGATTGTCGTGTGTTTGTGGCTGCTGAGCGCACTCGGCGGCGCATTAGCTCAGAGCAAGACTGAAAGAGAACACAAGCCGGTTGAGCAGCAGGCTGCCAGCCAGCCTGCCGCCGCTCAAACCGACCAGGACAAGAGTAACGAGGACCCCGAGTTCAAGGGAATGGAGTACCGGCTGATCGGTCCCTTCCGTGGTGGCCGTTCGCTCACCGCAGCCGGGGTTCCCGGCGATCCTACCACGTACTATTTTGGCGGAACGGGCGGCGGCGTGTGGAAGTCGACCGACGGGGCCATGACCTGGTCTCCGATTTTCGACAAGGAAGCTGTGTCGTCGATCGGCAGCCTGGCAGTTGCTCCTTCCGACCCTAACGTCATCTACGTGGGCACGGGCGAGGCTTGCATTCGGGGCAACATCTCGCATGGTGACGGGGTTTACAAGTCGGTGGACGGCGGCAAGACCTGGAAGAATGTCGGCCTGCACGATTCACGCGCTATCGGCAAAGTCATCGTCGATCCCAGGAGCGCAGATGTTGTGTTCGTCGCGGCTTTGGGGCATCCCTTCGGTGCGAATTCCGAACGCGGCGTCTTCCGCACAGTGGACGGCGGCAAGACCTGGGAGAAAGTTCTCTACAAAGATGAAAACACCGGCGGCATTGATGTTGCCTTCGATCCTCACAATTCCCACATTCTTTTCGCGTCGCTGTGGGAGGCGCGCCGTACGCCCTGGAGCCTATCCAGCGGCGGCCCCGGCAGCGGCCTGTACCGATCGAACGACGGAGGAACGACCTGGAAGCGCCTGGTAGAACACGGCTTGCCAAAAGGTTCGTATGGCCGCATCGGTATTGCCGTTGCTTCCGATTCCGATCGCATCTATGCGCTGATCGAGGCTCATGAAGGCGGTCTCTACCGCTCCGACGATGGTGGCGACACCTGGGAGTTGGTCAACAACGACCGCTCGTTGTGGCAACGGTCCTGGTATTACATGCACGTTTTCACGGATCCGCAAGAAGCCAGTACGGTTTACATCGCCAACGTAGATTTCTACAAATCGACAGACGCCGGCCGCACCTTTAACAAAGTAAAAGTGCCGCACGGCGACAACCATGGCATGTGGATCGATCCGCGAGATTCAAAACGCATGATTGTCACCAACGATGGCGGGGTGACCGTCAGCCTGGACGGAGGGAAGAACTGGTCGCGCGAGAACAATCAGCCGACCGCGCAGTTCTACCACGTCACCACCGACGCCGCACAGCCCTACCGCGTATACGGCGCGCAGCAGGATAACGGAAGCGTTGCCATCCTCAGCCGCAGTGACGAAGGCTCGATCGACCGCTCGGACTGGTATGACGTGGGCGGCGGGGAAGCGGGTTACATTGCTCCGTATCCCCTCGACCCGAACATCGTTTATGCCGGCGAATACGAAGGTGTGATCACGCGCTTCGACAAGCGAACCCGCCAGGTCAAGAACATTGCGGTGCAGCCTGAGATCAGTGACGGCGGCGGCGCAATTCTGCTCGAGCATCGGTTCCAGTGGACCGCACCGACCCTGGTTTCTCCTCACGATCCCAACACGCTTTACCATGCCGGTGAGCGTTTGTTCAAGACCACCGATGGCGGCATGCACTGGGAAGCCATCAGTCCGGACCTCACCCGCAATGACAAGGCGAAGCAGCAGGTCTCGGGCGGCCCTATCGACAAGGACGATGCCGGCACCGAGTACTACGACACGATTTTTGCCCTGGCCGAATCACCAGTGGCGAAGGATCTCCTCTGGGCGGGTACCGACGACGGACTCATTCACATCACTCGCGACGGAGGCCAGACCTGGACCAACATCACTCCGCATGATTTGCCCGACTGGAGCCGGATCAGTCAGATCGACGCCTCTCCGTTCGACGCGGGTACGGCCTACGTCGCAATCGACCGCCATCAAATGGACGACCTGCATCCCTGGATTTACAAGACGAGTGATTACGGCAAGAGTTGGACCAAGATCACCAACGGCATCCCCGACACTACCTTTGTCCGCGCCGTGCGCGAAGACCCGAAGCGCCGAGGGCTGCTGTATGCGGGAACGGAAACGGGAGTGTTTGTTTCCTTCAACGATGGCCAGAACTGGCGATCCCTGCAACTGAACCTGCCTACCGTTCCGGTGCATGATCTAGTCGTCAAGAACGATGACCTGGTGCTGGCGACTCATGGCCGCGCCTTCTGGATCCTCGATGATGTGTCCCCGCTGCGCCAGTACAGCGATGCAATCGCGAAGTCAACCGTCCATCTCTATGCTCCGGGAACCGCCTACCGCTTCCAGAATGAAAGCGAGACTGCGAAGAAGGCCGTTACTTCCGGACAGAATCCGCCGCCTGGGGCAATCATTTGTTTCTTCCTGAAGGAGAAGCCCAAGGGGGAGATTAAGCTGGAGATTCTGGATGCCTCCGGCAGCGTGATTCGAAAATTCTCCAGCAACAAGATCGAAGATCTGGACGAACCGCTCGATAGCGAAGACAAGAAGCCGGAAGCCCAGATCAAGCCCGAATCCGGTATGAACCGCCTGGTCTGGGATTTGCGCTACGAGAGTGCAAGCCACGTTCCGGATTACTACCTGTGGGAATACAAGTCCGGCGCCAAGGGGCCGCTGGTACTTCCGGGCAAATACCAGGTTCGCCTGACTGTCGATGGGGAAACGCAGACGGCTGCATTGGATGTAACTCTCGATCCGCGAGTGAATGTCTCGGCGGCTGACCTGCAGAAGCAGTTTCATCTCCTCATGCAAATCCGCGATCAGCTCAGCCACATCTATGACACCGTAAACCAGCTTCAGGATGTGCGCTCGCAGGTGAGCGGTCTCCAGAAGCGCTTGCCCGAAAACGAAGGCACGAAACCCATCTTCAGCGCGGCCGCAAGTCTTGATCAGAAGCTGCTTGCCGTCCGTGACGATCTGGTCCAGATGCAAATCCGGGCCAACGAGGATTCGCTGGCCTATCCGCAGCGCGTGGACAGCAAACTGGCCGGGCTGGCGATCGCGGTTGGGGAAGGCACCGATTCCGCCCCAACGGAAGCCGAGGACCAGGTTTTCGAGAAGCTCAAGCGGCAGTCGGACGATGCCATGGCCCGCTGGTCGCAAATTCGCAGTACCGATCTTATGGCGTTTGAGAAGATGGTGGCGGATCAGAAGATTCAGGCCATTGTCGTTCCACTTGCCGAAAGCGGCAATGACACCAGTGCCAGCCACAAGTGAAAGGACTCGCCGCGGTCTGTTTCGCTGGGCCTTGACTTGTTATCGCGCGGATGCAAGCACAGAAACCTGTTGTCCGTGAGCCCGGCCGGGTCACTTCCCGCAATGAAAGATACGCAGCCCTGCCAGCCGAAGTTCCTGCTTTCTCGCGCCGGTGGATCTGCCGCCTACAAATTGGAATCTTAGTACCGGCTGCAGAAGTCTAATTCCGCATGGTGGGGAAAGAAACCAGAGAATTCTGTTGGCCGCCCTCTTGTAACGGAGAGTGGTTCCGGGACTACCAGTTCCCGCCGCGCCTTCGCGTCTGCCCGGGAGAAAGCCTACCGTGGTGACGGAAAATCCCGGACGGGCAATCAATCCCTGGCTGATCGCGGTAGCGGTCATGTCCAGCACCTTCATGGAGGTGCTGGACACGACCGTCGTCAACGTGTCGCTTCCACACATTGCGGGGAACCTGTCTGCCAGCACTGATGAAGCGACTTGGACTCTGACTTCGTACCTGGTCGCCAACGCGATCATTTTGCCCATGACCGGCTGGCTGGCGAGCCGCTTCGGGCGCAAGCGCCTGCTGATGGCGTCAGTCACGGGTTTCACGGTGGCCTCGTTTTTTTGTGGCCTGGCGCCGTCTCTGCCATTTCTAATTGCTTGTCGCATTGTGCAGGGGGCGTGCGGCGGGGGGTTGCAGCCGCTTTCGCAGGCCATTCTGCTGGAATCGTTCCCTCCGGAAAAACGGGGGCAGGCCATGGGTTTCTGGGCGCTGGGGATCGTGGTCGCCCCCATGCTGGGACCGGTTGCCGGAGGCTGGCTCACCGACAATTACAGCTGGCGCTGGGTGTTCTACATCAATGTCCCCATCGGCGTGATCGCGCTTCTGCTCACTCAGGCGTTTGTCTTCGACCCGCCGTATCTGCGCAAAGAGTCCAAGGGGATTGATTACTGGGGTATCGGGCTGCTGGTTCTGGGTATCGGTTCCCTGCAGATCATGCTCGACAAGGGACAGGAAGAAGACTGGTTCTCGTCGCATTTCATCGTCACCTTGGCGGTGCTCACGGTGGTCGGCTTGGGCGGCCTGATCGTTCGCGAACTCAAGGCGAAACATCCCATCATCGATCTCAGCGTGTTCAAATACCGTTCCTTCGCGATCGGCACATTCCTGATTACTGTGGTGGGTTTCGTGCTGTACGGCAGCACAGTATTGTTGCCCCTGCTCATGCAGGAATTGCTGGGGTACACGGCGACTCATGCGGGTGTGACCAACCTGCCGCGCGGCATGGCTTCCTTTCTGGCAATGCCGTTGATTGGTTATCTGACGGGTAAGGTCGACTCGCGTAAGCTGCTGGCGGCGGGGTTCCTGACCTCAGCCCTCGCCATGTACCAGCTCTCTCTTTTCAGCCTGGATGCCGGCTTCTGGACTTTCTGGGGACCACTCACCATCCAGGGCGCGGCACTCGGTCTGATCTTTGTGCCGCTGACCACAACCACAAATGATTCCATACCTAAAGAACGCATCGGAAATGCCACCAGTATCTACAACCTGATGCGCAACATCGGCGCCAGCATCGGCATTTCAATGGTGGAGACGATGCAGTTCCGCAAGATGCAGTTCCACATCAACGTGCTGGGCAAATACGTCACGCCCGGAAACCCACAGGCGAGCCGGACAATCAACGGCATACAAGGGCTTTTCATATCGCAAGGACAAAGCACGACCGACGCGACGCGCCACTCCTACGCCGCCGTGTGGGGGATTGTGCAACGTCAGGCAGCGATGCTCTCCTACAACGACACGTTCCGCTTCCTGGGACTTATGTTTCTGGTGATGTTTCCGCTGATCTTCCTTATGCGCAGGCCGAAACAGCGCGGGGCTGTGATGGCGCACTAAGCCCCGCCGGCCGTCCCGACACTACTGTTTCTTCTTCCCCAGCAGCCCGCCTAGCCCTTGCATGACAGAGTTCGCGGGATTCTGCTGCCCCTTGCCGAGGCCCAGGGCGCCGAGTTGATTGGTCAGCATCCCCTTCACATTCGGTACAAACTTCGGGTCCGCAGTGGTTCCCTGAATGAAGAAAGGCAGCCCTCCCTGGGCCAGCGCTCCCGCAGCGCCGCCCAGTTTCGCATTCATGGTGTAATCCAGAGCATTTTGCGGGCTGATGGTGCCATTGCCGGTGATTACGCCGAGAGAAGGCACGTTGAGATTCACGTTCTGAGTCGTGATTCCCTCCGGCGCGGCATGAACATCGGCGCTGAAGTTCTGAACTGTAGTATCAGGACTCGATCCGCCGCCACCGCCAGTGAACTTGGAAATCTCTGCCAGCTTCGAAGTGAAGTCAAATCCCGCCAGTTTCGTGTTGGCCATCTTGACCGGGCCAGTGATCACCAACTTGTCTGCCGGGCCGCTGATCGCCAGGTCCGCCGACAGCGTCCCGCCCTGCAGCGAAGACCCCTTCGGCAGGACTATCCCCAGCGCCGGCAGCATGCTCTCCAGATCGTTCACCGGCATGTTGTCCGCGTTCAGCTTCATGTTCACGACGGCGATGTTCGGTTCAATCTGGTAACTGCCAGTGAGGTGCGCCACAGCCTGCCCAAGAATGACATCGCCCTGCGTCAGTTGCCCCGCTTGCTTCTGCATCTCAAACACCGTCGCATACTTGATGTTGACGGCCTTCGGCGCGGGTGATCCCTTGGGAGAGAGCTTGAGTTTGTCGGCAGTAGCGGTTCCACTGCTGTGCAGTTCATGACCGTTCGAGCTGAGTTTTCCATCAAAGTTGGCAATGCCGCCGATTCCCGTGGATGGCTCAACAAAGCCCGAGGCCGCCAGGTCCATCTGCTTCACGCTGATGCTGGCCTCAAGCGGGGTTTCGGCCGCGTCCGTCGGAGCGATTGGCCCCGTCTTGCCGTCCAGCTTCACGTTGCCGCCGCCCGGAAGCGAAGCCGACAAAGTGAAAGGGAACTGTGAAGTGAAAGAAAAGCCCTTCACGGTGATATCTACATTCTGATACACCTGCGGCTTTGCTGAGGAGCCCTCCTTGACCACCGACACGCTGCCGTTTTTGATGCTCAGCTTCGCAACCGAAAGATCCGGGTTGGAAGACGGGCCCGTGCTGTGCGGGGCCGGATGGGAGCCGCCAATGCTCGAAAAATTCCATTTTCCCGGCGGACGGCTGATCAACGCCACTTGCGGCTGATCGATCGTCAGATTCGTCACGTTCAGTTTCTTGGACATTATCAACGGCATCATCTCCACACCCACCGCCAGCGACTTGGCTTTGACAAAGGGCTGGTGGCTAAAGGCGGGATCGTCGGCAATGGAAAGGTCGTCGGCCGATACGCTACCCCCAATCAAGGAAAGGCTCAGATTCCCGATTTTCACCTGGCGGCCCAAAGCGTCGCTTAGTTCCGACTCGATCTGCGGGCGGAAGACGTTCACGTCAATGATGAAAGGAAGGGCAATCAGCACAACGATGACAACTGCGATGAGAATGCCAACAATCTTCAGAACGGTTTTCATATCACGGGTCCTCCTTTTAGGCCACGGCCTGGTTTCGCTCCCTAAGTCACCGATCAGGAAGTTTCGCAAGTCAAGCCAGTTTACCAAAATCGGTTCGGTTTATTGAGATTTCGGCGTGAGTTCCGGGTTGAAATCGAAGCGGTAACAGTTTTCTGATGCCGAACTCACGGGATACCTCACTAGGGCAAGGCTGCCAGCAAGTCCGTCATTGGGGCGCTATCGCCAAAGGTTGCGCTCACGTAGGCATAAAGGTCCACGTTGCCGGGAGCGAAGATGAAGGTCCCCCCCAACTGGAATGGGTTCCTGCCGAGCTTGTGTTGCCGGTGGCCGGCAGCCTTCGCGCGTGTCCGCGCGGCGTAGTTATCGGCGCGCAGAAGGTGGAGCACAGAAGCGACGCGGAGATCGATGGCGCGGTAGGCGATTCGATCCGAGTCGATCAGGAGCGGGAAAGTAATGCCGGTGTCCTGGCGGAAGATGCGAGCGTACTCCACGTCGCCGAGTCCGATGGCGGCAATCCGGGCGCCTTTGAGTTGGAAGCCTTTTTCTCGTTCGCGCAACTGCGCGACATGCTCGCGGCAGAAGACTCAACCGTAGTGCCGGAGAAACGCAACCACGCACGGTGAGGTGGCCCACAGCGTACCCAATCGGACCTGGTGCCCGTCGGAGTCCGACAGTACAATCCCGGAAAGCTTCGCGCTCAAGGTCGCATCCATAGGCTCACGACGGTCCTCATCCCACCTGAGCGTGATCCCGCGCGGGCTTGACTGCCTCCAGCGCTTGCTCGAGATCCGCGATCAGGTCGTCGGCATTCTCGATTCCAGTGGAGAGGCGTACTAGTTGCTCGGTGATTCCCATCTTCGCTCGCTGCTCGGCGGCTATCATGGCATGAGACGTCAGCACCGGCATACAGACCAGCGAATCGACGCCACCGAGGCTGGGAGCCAGAGTGAACAGGCGCAAAGCTTCGGACACGCGCCGCGCATCGTCACCCGTGCCGTCCACTTCAAAGCTCAACACGCCGCCGCCACCTTTCATTTGTTCCACCGCAATAGCACGCTCGGGATGGCTTTCCAAGAACGGATAGTGCACGCGCCGTACCTTTGGATGCTTCGCAAGAAAGTGCGCGATTCGCAGGGCGCTGTCATTCTGCCGTTGTACCCTTACGGCCAACGTTCTGATGCCGCGAAGCAAAAGCCACGCGGCGTGCGGGTCCATGACACCCCCCAGCGTGGTCCGAGTTTCATGGATCTTGGCGATCAAGTCCGCACGACCGGCGATTACACCGCAAATCAAGTCCGAATGTCCGCCAAAGAACTTGGTTCCCGAGTGCATGACCAGATCAACTCCGTACTCGGCGGGCCGGGTATTGATGGGTGTGGCAAAGGTGCTATCGACCATGGAGATGAGATGGTGTTCCCTGGCCAGTACCGCAGCCTTGCGCAGGTCGACCACCCGCAGAGTCGGGTTAGTAGGCGACTCCAGGTAGAGGAGCCGCGTGCTGGGACGAATCGCGCGGGCATGCTGCTCGAAATCGTTGGTATCGACCAAGGTGGTTTCGATGCCCAGTTTGGGTAGCCAGTGGCCGAAAAACTTTGAGGCCCCGCCGTAGATATCGCGCTGCGCCACAACGTGATCGCCGCCTTTCAGCAATGCAAGGACCGTCGTCGTGATGGCGCACATTCCGGCGGAAAACAGCAAAGCGGCGTCCGCGCCTTCCAGTTCCGCAATGGCCTTCTCCGCTACCGTGTTGGTCGGGTTTCCGTAGCGCGTATAGAACTGGTCGGTCGGGCTAACCCGCAACTGTTCTTCGTTGTCGGTCACTTCGAAGGTCGAAGTCTGGTAAATGGGAGTTGACAGCGGGCCATTTTTCTTGTCGAGGTCGGTGCCCCCACGAACGGCTTGAGTTTCCGGATGGTATTCATGTGGCTTCATCTTGACTCCATGCGCGAATATGCTGGGTCTGCGTGGGCCGCGCGTTTGAGATAAGACTATCGTTCCCGTGAAAAGGGAGCAAGCCTTCGCAAACTGGCAACCTCCCAACACAACCGTCGCCTATAATTTCAACCGTATGGATTCAGGGCTCAAGAACCGTGTCGCCATCGTGGCTGCTTCGAGCCAGGGGATCGGGCGCGCTACGGCTGAGACCTTTGCCGCCGAAGGTTGCAAGGTCGCAATGTGCGCCCGTAACCCGGAACCCCTGCGCGAAGCTGCCGAACAGATCAGGACGCAACATGGTGGGGAAGTGTTGGCGTCGCCGCTCGACGTGACCGATCCGGCGGCGGTGAGGGAGTTCGTCGCGGAAACGGTAGCCACCTTTGGCGGCGTCGATATTTGCGTGACCAGCGCCGGTGGCCCGCCCGCGAAGGGGTTCCTGGCTACGACCCTGGACGATTGGCGGAATGCGATTAACGCGAATTTCCTGAGTGCAGTTTATTTCGCCAGGGAAGTCATTCCCCACATGCAACGCAAGCGCTGGGGCCGGATTATCACCTTGACCTCGATTACCACCTAGCAACCGGTGCCGGATCTCGTGCTGTCCAATGCAGTGCGGACGGCGGTGGTTGGCCTGGTGAAGAGTCTGGCCAACGAATTCGGCAAAGATGGAATTCTGGTAAACAACGTCGGTCCGGGATACACCGCGACCGACCGCCTCAAGGCGTTGGCCCAGGCGCGGTCCACGGCCTCCGGTAAGACAAAGGAAGAGGTGCTTGATGGGTTCAGCGCCGATGTGCCTTTGAAACGCCTTGGAGACCCGAAAGAAATTGCGGACGTGATCGTTTGGCTGGCGTCGGAGCGTGCATCGTATGTCACCGGCCAGACTATCCTGGCGGATGGTGGCGCATACAGAGGTTTGTGAGATCAAGCACGAGAAACGAGGTTCCATCAAATGCCAAAGGCGGCGAAAAAGAAGCAAGCGAGCAACAAGAAGGCTGTAGCGCGTCCCAAAAGGGTGCATCAACCGGCCGCCAAACCCGAACTGAAGCACATTGCCTGGGATTCGGTTGAATTTGAGGACCTGAATCCCCTACTGCAGCGCCATTTCATCGTCGGACAAAACATGATGCTGGCGCGGGTGCTGCTGAAGAAAGGCTGCGTCGTGCCGGAGCACAGCCATCACAACGAGCAAATCACCTACGTCCTGGAAGGTGCGTTAAAGTTCTGGATTGACGGGAAAGTGGTGGTCGTCAGCGCCGGCCATGTGCTCACCATCCCGCCGCACATGCCGCACAAAGCCGAAGCCCTGGAAGATACGGTCGACCTCGACGTATTCAATCCGCCGCGCGCCGATTGGATCAACAAGACGGATCAATACCTTCGAGGGAGAAAATAAGCTCTGGACGCAGGCGCAACTGCTGCCGGCTGCCGTTACGCGCAAAGGCGGGCGTCAGCGGCGCGTCTGAGGTTTGCCTAATGCACGCGGGCTTCTTGAGGGGGCAAAGGATGCAGTCCTTCCGCCGCGATCTGGAAGAAGTGCTGCTCAAAACTGAGCCCCGGTTCGCAAGCCGCGCGATCCGGATACGTCTGCAGCGCACGCATAAAATTATCAATTGCGTGCTGCATCTCTTCGTCCTGGGTTCTTCCGGGAACCGAAATCACTGTGTCGTGTCCTTTCGCTGTCATCGTATCCCCCTGGGTTGGCTGGATTGCCGATATCCGACGTGCAAACTAGCGAGCGCTCCGGTGACCGGCAAACCTGGGTTCTATTTCTCTTTGTTGTTCGGGGAGAGTTCGACATTAGTACTGTGCCCGGAAATCGTAAATGGCCCGCCTGTGCTATTCCAGATGCCGGGTGTGGAAAAGAGGACCGCAGCGGCTGCGGTCCTCGAGAATTTCCGGTGTTAGCGGCTTGCCGGGGGAATGATGCTGTTCATTCGTAGGTACTCCACCATTTGCCCGTAGTGATCGAAGTTGTGTCCGACATTCAGAACTGCCAGCCCCAGACGCGTGGTCGTTCCTTCTCCAAATGGGTTCTTGATCGGCTCCACGGAATTCCTGTCGTTGATGCTGGCGGTAGCCTTGTGAAAGTAGGCATAGGAATCCTTCAGGAACTTCATGATGTCTTCCTTGGAAGTGATTGAATCGGGACCATTTTCACTCCCAATGGCTACCGGAGACTTCTCTCCCAAAATGGTAGAGGCGAGCCAGTAATTCACTGCCGCCACATGCTTTACTTGTTGTGCAAACGTTCGTACGCCTTTGAACTCGCCGCTGGTCGGAGCAAAGTTGTATTTGTCTTCCGGCATGGCGTCGGCGGCCGAAACAAGTTCGCCCTCCACGCTCGACACGCGCTTGTCCAACACTTGCGCCATGGTTTGTGGTTCAGTCGACTTAGCGGCCTGCCCGAAGGCAACGCCAACTGCGGTGAGCAAGAGCAGAAATGTGTACGTCCACTTCATCCTATTCATGGTGTTCTCTCCAGAGACTCCCTGATTTATGCATGATACCGGATTGCTGCTTGCGGGAGCGGAGGAGAAAATCGCAGATCCTCAATCCCGTACTACCGAGGGCGCGTAGCGCAATTGTTGTGCGCCCAAAGGATAGCTCCGAACCGCGATCAGTCCCACGAACAAAGCTACCGCCGAACACAACAGCGCCGAAGGTACTCCTACACGGCTTGCCAGCGCGCCCCACACCGCGCTGCCGACTGCCATGCCTCCCTGCAAGACCAGCAGGTAGACCGATAAAGCTCGAGCCCGCAAGCCGGCTGGCGACATGGTTTGTGCCGCCACGTTGAGGCAAGCCAGAATGCCGATCCAGGCGCCGCCGCTGATGAACAGCGCCAAGCTCAACCAGCCAAAGGACTGCACGCGCCCGGCGGCCAGGGTCATGACGCCGAACAGCACCATGGCAAACGCCACCAGCCCATCGACCGATAGCTGGCTGCGCAGGCGTGGCAGCACAGCTCCTCCGGCCAAAGCACCCAATCCAAATGATCCCAACAGTAGCCCATATCCGTCGGCGCCATGAGGGCGTGCAATGAGCGGAAGCAACGCGAGCAGGGAACTCGCCCCAAGACTGAATGCGCCAGTGCGGATCAAGACGCAACGCACCGTGGGCGCCGAGCGCACATAGCGCAGTCCGGCCAGAATCGCAGCCGAGACTTTACCCGTTTCCGCGTTTTCATGACGGGGCCGCTTCCAGCGATACAAGAACAGGATCACGCCGAAAAACGAAACTGCATTTAGAAGGAACGCCACACCCGAACTCGTCGCCGCGATGACGGCTCCGCCCAGCGCCGGCCCAACTGCTCGCGCTACGTTGAAGCCGACCGAATTCAGCGCGACTGCGGGCGCGTTCTGCTTGGGGGAAACGATTTCTGGAGTGATCGCCTGCCATGCGGGATCGTTCATTACGGCACCCAAGCCGAGTACGAAGGTAAACCCGAGCAGGCTCCACGGGGTTATGTGCCCCAATAGAGTAAAAACGCCCAGCAGAGCGGCCGCCGCGACCATCCAGGCTTGGCTGATCAGGAGAAGCCGTCTGCGATCCACCATGTCTGCCAGCGCGCCCGCCGGAAGAATCACAAGAAAGACCGGCAAAGTCGCCGCTGCTTGCACCAGGCCCACCATCAGCGGAGACATGGTCAACTGGGTCATCAGCCAGCCGGCGCCCACATTCTGCATCCAGGTTCCGGTGTAAGAGATCACCGCGGCTCCCCATAGCGAACGGAACAGCGGCTCGCGCAATGGGGCCCATGCTGAAAAGTCGCGAGTCGGCAGCTCTTGCGGCAGGGACGAGTTCACGATGTGGGCCATGCTAGCGGTCTGCATATCCGTCGGCCGCTGCCGGATGTGCTCCAAAGGGCCAATCGTGATGCCGCCAGGCTCGGATCAAATAAAGAGCAATGCCAGTGATCAGGATCAAGAGCGCATAGCGAATCTGGATGCCGGAGTTCGCCCGGGAAATCACGATAAATAAGAATCCCCCCACCGAAATCAAAGCGGGGAGCGGATACAGCCACATGCGGAACGGCCGCGGCAGGTCCGGACGTCGTATCCGCAGAACCACCAGCCCAATCGACTGCACCAGAAACTGCAGCGTAATGCGGATCACCACTAGGCCCGCAATGGCGTCGGCCAACGACAAGAAGCAAAACAACGCGGCCACGGTTCCCAGCGCAACCAGCGATACGTAGGGGAACCGCCCACCGGGATGCAGGCGAGCGAAAGCCCTGAAGTAGTTTCCGTCGAGCGCCGCGGCGTAAGGCACACGCGAATATCCCAGCAGCAGCGAGAAAATCGAAGCAAAAGCAGTCCACATCACCAGCCCGGTCACCACGTTCGCAGCCCAGTTCCCGTAGATCCGTTGCATGAAGATGGACACCACATACAACCCGCGGTTCGGCTGTCCCGCTCCCGTCATTTCCTGCCACGGCACGACGCCCAAGATGCTGACGTTCATCACCACATATAGACATCCCACTAGGAGAATGGATAGCAGCAAGGCGCGCGGGATGGTCTTGCCCGGATCTTTGACCTCGTCCCCGAGGAAGCAAACGTTGTAATAGCCCCAGTAGTCGTACGTACCAATCAACATGGACGATCCGAGCCCCAGAAAAAACGCGGACGAAAGATGAAATGCGCCCGCAGGAAAACTAAACGCCTGCGCCCTGTTGAAGTGTGTGAGCCCGGCAACGATGATCCAGCCCATGGTGAGGAGCACGCCGGCGAGCAGCAGCTTGGAAATCCATCCAATGCGGGTGATCTTGCGATAGAGAAGCGTAGTTGCCAGAATGACCACTCCGATGGCAACCAACGTTGCCCGGGAAACCAGCCAGTGGATATCCATCGAGCCAATGAGCGGTATGGGAACATTCCAGGTGTGAGCGGCATACTGATGTTCGAGTCCCGGCCAGAAGTACGAGGCATACCCGGCCAGCCCAATCGCACCGGATGCAACGGACAAGGGTGCGCTGAACGAGAGTTGCCAGATGAACAGAAAAGAGACGAGCCGCCCGAACGTGCTGGCTCCGTAGATTTCGCGCAGGTAGCGGTAGGACCCACCCGAACCTGGCATGGCCGCGCCCAACTCCGCCCAGACTAGGCCGTCACAAACCGCGAAGATGGCACCGAGCACCCAGCCCAGCATGGCCTGCGGGCCACCCATGGCGCTCACGATCAGTGGGATGGTAATGAACGGTCCCACCCCGATCATGTCGATCATGTTGAGCGCGGTAGCGCTGCCCAGCCCGATGCCGCGAATGAGTTGCGGAGGACTTTCACGGCCGCCGGATTGTGAAGAAGGCTGCACGCAAGAAGAGGCAGTCAGGAGTCAGTAGCCAGCAAACGCCGCTGACCACCGACTCCTGACTCTTGACTACCGATGTCCCGCACTGAGCACATTCACATATAGCCGGATCGCGCCTGGGACGCCTGCCGGCAGTTGCCGAAAGAACGCATAGCCGGTGTAGATGTAGGTTCCTTTCCCATACTGCGCCCGCAACAGGCCGCCTTTCTGCGCAGGCTCGCCCGGATCGTGGCATGCCAGCAAGGGTTTGAAATGATCGTCCCAGTGATCCATAAAGTACAAACCACGCTCCTGGACCCATCCTTCAAAGTCCTTTTCCGTAATCTTGTTCGGAGTGTTGAAAATACTGTCGTCCGGGGCAAGCACCTCGACGGTGGTGTCTTCCACAGAAACGCGGGCGCGGCTGAGGGTGGCTGAGTATGGGGTGAAGCTACCCTTATTGAAATCGGCAACACCAGTGTTGTACTGGACCACGAGCGTGCCTCCGGCGGAGACCCAGTCGAGCAGCTTCTGGTTACTTGCCGCCACATCTTTTTGGGTATCGTAGGCGCGAATTCCGAGAACGATGGTTCCGTAGGGGCTGAGGTCCGCGCTTGCCAGTTGCTCAGCCGGAAGCATCGTTACGTTCATCCCGATCTGCATCAGCACGGTTGGAATGTCATCGCCTGCGCCCATGATGTATCCGACTTTCAGGCTTTTCGGGAGTTTCACATCCGCGATGCTGACTCGCTGCATGGCCGGTTGATAGTAGTAAAAGGTGTCGAGGTCGTCCCTGGTAACGACGCTGTAACCTTCACCGATTTCCTTGCCCCCCGAATCGAATACCGCCCGGATCTCGGTGCGTCCTTCGCTTAGACTTGCGGGAAAAACCGTGAACTCCGACTCGCGCTTTTCACCGCGTTCATGAAATTCTAGGGGAAGACTTGCCGGCTCAACTCGCCACCCAGCGGGTATTTCAAGATGCAGCGTTCCCTTCGTAGCACCCGGCGAATTGCTGAAAACAGAAACTTTGACCTTACATCCCGGGTCGCCCTGGGTGTTGATCACCTGTTCTCCCGGTTCCAGCATCACGGAGAAGGCCGGCGCCACTGCCACAGCCCGTTCCAACTCGCGTTCGTCTTCGCCCAGGTACTTCACCATGGCGATCGCGTGAACGACGCCTTGCCGCCGACCGAGCGCGTAATCCGCATGCGCCCGCACCGGTGGAGACGAGAAGGGAAGCGTCACGTCTTGCGGATTGTCGATCAGGTTGATGGCATCCCGCTCCGGGTCGTCCCGGTGCCAGTAGGGTCGGGTGTACTGCGTGTTTTGGGAGACAGTTACGCGAAACGTGGTCACATTCTTCGATTCCTCTGAACCTCGCACGCCACTAAGGGTTTCAGCTTTCCATCCGGGAGGCAGGTCGAGGTCGATCTTCTCCACTTCGACTGGCAGCTGGCTTGAGAAGTGGGCCGTGATATTGAAACTTTGTCCCGGCACCGCCATGAAGGCATCGTCGGCGTTTTTTCCGACGGCAACATCGGCCACGACCTGCAATTGAACGCCGGCGGCGAGGTTCGCGGCCTTCTCGAATTGATCTTCCTTCGTGAACAGTTCGGTAATCAGATCGTTCTTTGCCGCCGGAGACAAAGCGGAATTCATAACTCGATCGATCAGATTGCCGGTACCGTGCCATCCTTCCAGCAATGGCATGGCAGCGGCGGAGGGATCGCGGTCGGCTGCGGCCACGGCCTGCACGATGTGCTGCTGAAGCTCCGCCAGCGCACTGGAAAGAAACGGAACCTTGCCAACCTCTGCTCCCAACCGCGACGTCAGCCCGGCTAGGCTGGTGTCAATCCCGTCAAAGAAATCTTTCTCGTGTCCATTCTTGTCCGTGGTCGATGGCAAGACCGAATCCACCAGCTTGTAGAAGGTGAAGCGGTCACCGGGATCGATATTCCAGGCCCCAGCGCCTTGCGAGAGTTGATGCCGCAAGCCTTCCATGGCGAACTGCGCGTAAGACATGCCCAAGGCAGGATCAGACTGACCGGTGTTTAGCTTCACCGTGAAATTCGCATCCGAACAGCTGCTGGCCCCGAAGCCACATATATTTCCGAGATAGAGCTTCTTCGCCTGCCACGGTTGCAGTCCGTCCTTGACTTGCTCGGGGAAGCGATTCGGATCGGCGGCGGCGCGGAATGCTTCTTTGGTGAGAATCGCCGAAGCCTGGTGATGGCCGTGCCCATCCCGATCGGTGCCGCTGAAGCGCGCCACCAGCACATCGGGGCGGAACGTACGAATCACGCGCACCATGTCCCCCAGAGCAATGTCGTGTCCTTGCCACTTCTGAAAAGTCTCTTCGGGAGTCTTGGAGAAGCCGAAATCGGCTACTCGCGTGAAGCGCTGTTCCACTCCGTAATAGCGGTCCGCGGCGGTAAGTTCCAGGGTGCGCACTACGCCCAGCACATCGAAGAGATTGCTCCCAACCTTGTTCTGTCCGCCCTCGCCCCGATTCAGCGTAAGCAGCACGACCGATGCGCCCCTTCCGCGCGATTCCAGCGTGAGCATGCCGCCATCTTCGTCGTCCGGATGGGCGACCGTCTGCATCAGGCGAGCCGTGGTCTGGAGCCGGAGCAGCATCTGCTTCAGGCCCAGCACGCCGGAGTCCTGGGGCAGCGGCTGGGTTGGTGATGGCTGCGGTTTGATCTGGGCGAAAGCGACGCTGGCTAAGCACACCCAGAACAGGACTTGGGTCGCAAAGCCCACCCCTCCCCTCCTCGCGGAGTTTGGACGGGGCACGCAAAAGGATCGGCTACGAAGTTTAACTGGCATGAATCTATAGAGATGGATATTCTCGACGATGGGAAGCAAGATTTTTCTCAAATTCGAGTTCTGCCCGGCTTCCAGGATGAACGTCCCACCAAGCCTGGTACTGCCCTCTGATTGCCGGTCCAGTATACCGCCCGACGGCAAGGCTCGCTCCGCGGTGGGGTGAAGCGCCTACGAACTCAAGTGACAACGGCCTGGTGAAACTACTGACCTTGAGGATTGGGGACGCTCTGCTGACATTGGTGCGCCGCCGTCAGGACCTTGTCGAACTCCGCGCTGCTTCGCAGTTTTGCCAGCAGAGGATCGGCTAACAGTGCGGAATACGCGCAGTAGTTCTGCTGTACCGCCGCGCTTAGCAGATGCAGAGCAGCGTCCTTCTTGCCGCAGAATGCCAGGATAGTTCCCTGCGTGTACCAAGGCTCGGGATCCATTTCGACGGGAAAATTGGTGAGCATGTCGTGCGCGATGCGATCCAGGTCGGCGGTGTGACCGGGCTCCAGGCAGGCTTCCAGTAAGTCCCGGTGATAGCGCGGATTGGCCGACATGTGCTTCACCGCTTCTCGTGCCTCCGCAATCTTGTTCTCGCGGAGCAGAATCGATGGTGTAATGTATGCTACCCATTCCGAACCTGCGTCCAGTTGAACAAAATCCACCGCGCGCTGGGTCTGGCCCAGTTCCAGGAACGCCCAGGCGCAAGACCGGAACTGATAGTTTCCGGGATCTAAAGCCAATGCGGCTTCGCACTCTCGGGTTGCCTGCTCCTGCATTCCGGCGTAGCGCAATACATAGCTCAGCGTGAAATGAACCTGCGCGCTTTCCGGACGGTTTTTCGCCATGGTCTCGGCGGAGTTGTACGCCTTCGACAGCTCGCCGCGCTCCACTCGATTCGTAATCAACTGGCTCGCCGCCTGGATCCGGTTGGGATCGAGCGCCAGCGCGCGCTCGCATGCCTCGTTCGACTTTTGAAACTCCTTATCGCCGCCTCCGGAATACGTGGAGTCGTAGTAATAGCGAGGTCCCAGAGCCTCCCACGCCGGCGCGTAACTGGGATCCAGGGAAACAGCCTGTTCCAGCATGGCCAGCGCCTGCTTATTGGGCTGCGGATCGTGGGACATCGCCAGGCTGCGCAGATAGAGATCGTAGGCTTCCTGGTTCTTGGGCCGTGTGCCGGCATTGAGAAGGCCAGCGGCTGCACCTAGAACCGGCAACAACCCCTGACGCAACTGACCCGCAAGCTGGCCTTGCAGGGAGATCAGGTCTTGACTGGGTGCATTGAAGTTGGTTTCCCACAGCAACCGGTCGCTCTTCACGTCGGTTGCTTCCAGCGTGACCAGCGTGCGGTCGCCTTGCCTCATGAAGTGACCAGCTAGGATGGTCGCCACGTGCAGTTCACGTCCGGCTTTCTGCGGATCCAAGTCTGAACTCACGTACTTCCGGGTGAGGGATGTGGGACGCACATCCAAGGTCCGGCTGTAGGTCAGCACGCTGGCCATTTCATCGGCCAGCGCGAAGCGCAGGTAATCCGAACTGGAATCACCGTTGATGTTTTGCAGCGGCAAGACCGCAATGGTGTTTTTTCCCGGAGCGGCCGCAGCGGACCTTGCCTTGAACCACCACGCGCCCACGGCACCCAGCACCGTGACCATTAACCCTGCCATGCCGATCACCAGGTATCTCTGCCATTGCCACGAATCCTGAAAGCTCCGGCTGGGCAACCGCAAACCGGTGTCCGTTCCCGCCCGGATTAACCCTAAGTCGGTCTCGCGTTTCAGCCGTTGCAGGTCGGCCTTGAGTTGCGCCGCGCTCTGATACCGCTTGTCGCGATCCTTTTCAATCACCTTGCCGATGATGCCTTCCAGTTCAGGGGGGATCGCAGGGTTCAGCGTCCGCGGCGCTGGAGGCTTCTGATGCAGCATGGTGTCGAGCATGGCCACGACATTCTTTCCCTGGAATGGTTTCTTCCCGGTGGCCATCTCGTAGAGCACGACTCCGAATGAGAAAAGATCGCTGCGCGCATCCAGTTCCTCGCCGCGCGCCTGTTCCGGCGCCATATAAACGGCGGTGCCCGGTACCACTCCGGCCTGGGTCAGCGACTCGCGGTAAGCCTGGTCACTGGCCTCGTTCTCGCGGTCCTGCACCAGCTTCGCCAGCCCAAAGTCCAGCAGTTTGACCTGCCCGCTCTGGGTGATAAAAATGTTTCCCGGCTTGATATCGCGATGAATGATGTTCTTGGCGTGCAAGGCGGCCAGCGCGTCCGCCACCTGGATCGCGATGTCGACCAACTCTTCCAGTGGCAGTGGCTTTCCCTTGATTCGCTGCTTCAGGCTCTCCCCGTCGAGCTTCTCCATCACGATGAACGGATGGCCATCGTTATCTTCGATGTCGTGAATCGTGCAAATGTTGGGATGACTCAGTTGGGAAGCAGCGCGGGCTTCGCGCTCGAACCGATCCAGAGACTTGCGGTCGCCCAGCAGATTGTCGGGAACGAATTTCAGGGCAACGTGGCGGCCTAGGCGTGTGTCTTCCGCCTCATAGACGACCCCCATGCCTCCGCCGCCGAGTTTTCCCAGGATGCGATAGTGGGAGACCGTCTGGCCGACCATAGGAACGCACATCTGCTCCGGGGCTAATGTTAGGCCGTGGGCTGCACGAGGTCAACTGCCACAAGCGGATAGCTATACGGACTGGGAAAATTCCTACACCCAAAAGTCCAAAACACTAACTGCGTCCGTGCCTGTGCCCCCTTCGCCCTTCTCCAATCACCTGAATGGATGGTTGGCAAGCTTGAGGGTCACGTACGCTGTAGCCTTGGATACCAAGCCAAAGACAAACGGGTCGTTATTATTGAGATTGTCACACCACCGGTTAGGATAATCGCAGCATCCACCGTCAGATCCGGGTATGTTGCCTTCGTAGTTATCCAGGAATCCGCCCCAGATATCCACCTCCGATTGAGACTTACAGCAATCCTGCATGGTTAGAATGCCGGTATCCGGAATACCGATCAAGGCAAAGGAATTCGAATCGGTCCCGCAGTTTCCGAACGGGGCGGATTGGGAGACAACTCCGATGGAATTAAAGTAGTCGGTCCACAATTTCGTGCCCATCTTCGATTGCGGGATCACGTTCTTAGGGAATTGTCCGGAATTGCACGCGGTCGCGGGATCGGCAACCCAAATGTCGAAGTTGGGAGTTGCGGTGACATCCGCGTCAATGTCGAAGGCGATGCGCTTGCGCTGGGCAGAACTCAAGTGCTGCGTGTAATACGCGGAGCCGAGCAGCCCGAGTTCTTCGCCACCAAACCAGATATAGCGCAGTTGATTACGTGTGGAAGTCTTTGCCATGTTGAGCGCAATCTCCAGAATGGTTGTCGATCCTGAGGCGTTGTCCAGCATGCCGGCTCCGTAGATTGAGTCTAAGTGCCCCTCAACGATGACCGTGTGTTTGGAATCTCCGAAGGGCGACTCAGCAATCAAGTTGTAGTCCTCCCCGGCTTTGCGCTGCGTGCGAATATCAATGTGTACCTGGGGTGCGCGCCCGGATGAGTATCGTCGCTGCAATTCCGAGCCTACGCGGTAAGAGGCAACACCGATCACTGGTATGCTCGCCTGGCGAGTAAGTCGTGCCGGGAAAACGGTGCCGTGACCCGGGCCGTGGTCCGCTAACTGGCTGACTGGATCTTCCCCCGCGTCCTCCGTGTCATAGATAATGACAGCAGATGCGTCTGCCGCTTGAGAGTTGGCCACCTGCACGTCGTAGCTGCACGCTCCTCGCTCGAGCAAGGCAATATTGTTGGGTATGAATCCGGCAAAATCACTCGGAAGACACCCACTACCGGAACCGCCCGCAGGCTCAACCGGGGCCGTCACGGTTCCTCCTCCGGAAAGCCTGGCGACATACCAGTCGCGCATCCAGACGTAGTCCTCGCCCGACGCACTGAGTCTGGGTATGCCAACGACTTCGGTAGCCTGGTATTGATAGGTCTGAATGGTCACCTTGTAGCCCGCCTGTCGCACCAGACCCGCCACATAGTCCACCGACGCTTTGTAACCCGGCGTTCCGGTGTCCCGATAGCCATGGCCATTGATTTTATGGTTGTTGGCGATCTGCTGAAAATGGGAAAGATGTTCCCAGAGCCCAGACGGTCGAATGCACTCAAGGAGGTTTTCCGGAGTGTCGTTGACTCGCATCTGGCAAGCTTGATCGGACGGTCCCGCATTGCTGATGACTTTTTGCGCAACCCCACTGACCAATCCCTGGTCTGTTTGGGCTACAAGCAATGACTGCAAAGCGCAAAGTATTACTGCACATGTGATCGAAAAACCGAGATTCTTTAGCTTAATGCTGGGTTCTAGCCTGACCATTGGAGCACCCCTTTCGGAATCCTGTTAGCTTACACCAGGCAAGACTTCACTCGACAGGACTATTTCGTGGCGCGAGGCTGGTGCGCCTCGGCGGTGGCGCCCTGCCAATTTGCAATGATCCAGATCTGCGACCGAAGCACTCGGTGACGATACTTCAGCTTGATTCTCAGGTTGCCCATTGCGACGGCTCCCATGCCGCAGGATTGGAACGGCAGGCCGTCTGCGGGTTGCCAGCATGACACTAGGTACGGGTTAGAGGGTTCTAAGCGGGGCTTGCTTTTATCAGCCCCAAAGCGATGTTCCTCCGCCTACGTCAACGGCTTAGTCGGAGGCTCGTGCCGCTTAAGTTCCGGTACCGGTCAGGCTGACGCTCTGAGGGCCTCCACCTCCGTTATCCTGGACTTCGAGCCGGGCTGAACGATGGCCCGTGGCGCGAGGCTTGAACGTGACCTTGATTGTGCAACTGCCTTTCGCGGGCAGTTTGTGGCCGCAATTGTTCGATTCACTGAAGTCTGACGCGTCTCTGCCTGTAATTCCGATCTTGCTGATGGAGAGCGCAGTTGATCCCTCATTCGTAAGCTGGAGGGGGAACGGAGGACTCGAAGTATGCACATGCTGATCGCCAAAGTTCACACTCTCTGCCGATAGGTACACAACGGTTCCAGTTCCGGAGAGTTTGAGCGTCTGTTTGGGTGCGCCATTTTGCATCGTGATAGAGATGGTTCTGTGCACCGGGCCCTTGCCGGTTGGCCGGAATCGCACCGAGAGATCGCACCCTTGCTTCACCTGTAAAGTACTGGGGCAATTGTTGGTCTGTTGGAAGATCTGCGTGTCGGAAATGTTCGAGATCGTGATCTGATAGGTTCCGGTGTTGGTCAGCGTGGCGATCTGGGTGTTACTGTCGGTGTCGATCAGTTGTGCGGGGAACGTCAGATGAGACGGGATCAGCGAGGTCGTCAGATTCTCTCCGTTGCCGCTGAGGGATACGAGTTGCGGACCAGTGCTGCCCGGGTAGCTCACCACCAGCGTGGCGGACCTTGCTCCCACCTGAGTTGGGGTGAAAGTCACCTGGCTCTGGCAGGTTCCGTTGGGTGCGAGGCTCTGCGGACAATTATTGCTTTCAGCGAAATCTCCCGCATTGGCGCCCGTGATCGTCAGGCCTTGGATGGTCAGGTTCTGGTTACTGATGTTGGTGATGGTAACGGTTTGCGCCGGAGTCGTTGTGTTCAGGTTCTGATGACCGAAATTGAGGCTGTTCGGAGTGGCGGAAGCAACCGTCTGGAGAACCAGGACTGGGTTGCCCGGCGGCGGATTGTAGCCGTTTGTGGTGTTGGTGGTCACGACCGCATCCAGCAACCCGTCGCTGTTGAAATCGCCCGTGCCGAAACCTGGAGGGCCCGTGTAGGCGCCGATCGACGTGGCAATCGGGTTTTGAAATGTGCCGTCGCCATTGCCCAGCAGCACCACTACGGTCTGCACGGTATAGTAGTTGGTCGTGATGGCAAGGATGTCCAGCTTACCGTCACCATTGAAGTCCCCGACTGCGATGTCCGGCGGGTATCCGCCAACGTAAACCCCTCCATCGGAAGTGAAGGTTCCATCTCCGTTTCCCAGCAACACGGAAACGCCGTTGGTGACGATGTCCAGCTTTCCATCGCCGTTTACATCCGCGACTGCTGCCGCAGAGCCGCCCTGTTGGGTCCGGTAGGTAACGGGGTTGGTTGGGAACGTCCCATCGCCGTTGCCTAGAAATACCTCCACGGTACCGCCGTTGCAGGCTGCGAAGTCGAGTTTGCCGTCGCCATTGAAGTCACCGACGGCTGCGTTGAAGCTGGTTGAGGCGTAGCCGAATGCCCTCTGGGACATGCCGAATTCTCCATTCCCCTTGCCTACATAGACGTCGTACCCATCCCAACTACCGTTCGAGATGTTGATCGCGATCAAATCTGTTTTCCCGTCCCCGTTGAAGTCGCCCGCCGCCTGCGGAATGGCGGGGCCGAGAGTTCGTCCCGTTCCCAGTTGTCCGCCGCCGGTGGCGAGAAAGATGTCCGTCTCATCCTCATTGAGATAGCTGTAGAGATACGTAGCGGCCAGATCGGTTTTTCCGTCGTTATTGAAATCGGCGGAGAACAGTTCGATAGGGACGTAGTCCAGCTGGGTCGCGACCGGTGATCCAAACGTGCCATCGCCGTTGCCCAGAAAAATCTGGATGGTTCCAGTCTTGCCGTCGCTGTTAGCCTGACCGATGGCGACGTCAAGCTTGCCGTCGCCATTGTAGTCGCCCACGGCTAGAGGCCCGTTTGCGGTGAGGTTGCTGTGAGGCGCGTAGGCCACCGTGCCGAACGTATCTCGAATAGGGAAGTAGACCACGGTAGAAGCCGGCTTGTGTTTACCCGGATTCACTACCTTCACCGATGCAGTGCCGGCTTTACTGACGTCGCTGGAATTGATGGTGGCCTGCAGGCTGGTGTCGGAGATGAACTGGGTGGAGCGCGGCTGCCCATTCCATTCCACCACGGCGCCCGATACGAAGCCCGTGCCGTTTACCGTCAGAGTGAATCCCTGGCTGCCCGGAGCGGCGCTGGGCGGGACCAAGGGCTGGTTGATTAGCGGTACGGGGTCGGACTTCGCAAAAGCAATTGCGCTTATAAGAAGGAAGCCGACAGAGAGGACGCAACGCATTTTCATAACCGCTCCAGAACTCAATAGGGTTGGCGCGGGACGGGGCTCACCCTGGCCCGGCGCAACCATCAAAACAAAGATCTCTTACATCCACATCGCAAATTATTGCGAAGCTGCCGGGGTTTGCCGTCTGCGCCAAACTGAAACTGCGGAGGCGCCCCGCGCCAAATGGCCAAGCGTGGCAGGCCCCATGGGAACGATTTCCGGTCCTCTGGTCTTGCCGGTCACAATCGCCTTGTTCGCAATCGTCTCGTAAGCATAGCCCGACAAGCTTGCCTGAATGCTCCCCTTGGAACCGCTAACCGTCAGACGGGCCCAGCCATAGTGGGGTTTGCCTTTGATCAGAAACCTCAGGCCGAGATACTGATTCTTAACTCCCTTCCCATCGTTGATCCAGGGACCATAATACTTGTAGGCTTGTGTGCGGGAACTGCGATGGAATCGCAGGCTACCCATGAAATAGTCCGCCTTCGAAAATTGGTTCTTGGGCCCTACGCTCATTCCCGCAGGAAGGACGGACGCTATGCCGGACTTCCCCAAAATGCGGTTGCGGCCTTGAAAGCTGGCGGCTGAAACCTGTAACCACTCCGCGCCATAGCAGTCACGGTAAGAATCGCGGCAGTAGGTGGCCATTCCCCGGTTGAGAGAGAAATCACTTTTCCCGTCATGATTGAGATCCAGAGGCACATAACTGCCAATGACCACATTTGCCCGCGTGTACACCACTTTCGCCTGGGCGGGCTGGGCGAGGGCCAGCAATCCCAGTCCCGCTGTGCCGGCGGCATAGTGAAAAAGGGCAAGAGGGTGCTCCTCCGCTTTCGCGGGTCTGGCGGCACTGGCGGCGAGCGCATACGCCGTGAGTCGCTTGTCCAACGACTCAGAGAGTTGCGAGGGTAAACGTTCTTTACGTTTCATTCTGGTCTCCGCCCCGTTGGGGCTTCAAGCGATAACGAAATATCTCGACTAAGAGCAACCGCTACGTCCCGTTTCCCAAAAGTTGCACGGTTTGCGGGCTCCCTCCTCCGTTGTCACTGATGCTCACGGCGGCCAATCGCTGGCCTTGCGCCTGAGGGGCAAAAGTCACCTTAATGGTGCAATGCCCGCCTGCCGGGAGCCTGGAACCGCAGTTGTTTTTCTGGCTGAAATCTCCCGCGTTATTCCCGGTAATCGTGATCTGGCTGATGGATAGCGAAGTGTTGCCTTGGTTGGTCAAAGTTACAGGAACCGGGGCACTCCGAGTACCCACTTTCTGGTCTCCGAAATTGATTCCGATGGGAGATAGTTTGACCACCGTGCCAGTGCCGGACAAAGCGACGGTCTGCGGGCTCCCGGTGGCGTCGTCCGTCACGGAAAGTGTCCCATTTGCCGTGCCCGCGTTCTGTGGAGTAAAGACAACTTTGGTATCGCAGCTTTGACCGGAATATAACGTGAACGGGCAATTATTCGTCTGGCTGAAGGGCGCGGGAGCCGAAATGGTGGAGATGTTTACCTGGTACGTTCCCGTGTTGGTCAGAGTGGCGACCTGAGGTGAACTGGCGGTGTTGATCAGTTGGGTGGCGAAAGTCATGCTGGAAGGCGTCAGTGAGACGGTGGTGGTAATTCCCTTGCCGCTGAGGGGCACGGTTTGCGGGCTGCCCGAATCGCGATAATGGATGGCGACTTCGGCTAATCTGGGCCCGACGACCGTGGGATCAAAAACAACCTGAATCTGGCAACTTCCCTGCGCCGGAATCGACTTGCCGCAATTGTCGGTCTGGCTGAAATCCTGGGGATCGACTCCGCCGATTCGGATGCTGGTAATCGCAAGTTTCTTGGTCCCGATGTTGCTGAGGGTGATGGCCTGGGGCTGACTGCCGACACCGACATTCTGATTGCCGAAGGCAACGCTGGTGGGAGAAACGCCGGCGGTTGTCCCCAGATGGAGCAGGGGTGTGGAACTGAGGACGTCCAGCCTGCCGTCGAGGTTAAAGTCCCCGAGGCCGAGTACATCACTGCCGCTCGCCCCCACAATGGGATTTTGGAAAGTGCCATCACCATTGCCCAGCACGGCTACAATGTTGCCGGCCGAACTGCTGGCGACATCCACCTTGCCGTCGCCGTTCATGTCGCCCAGAGCAAGTCCGTTGCCGCTGATCGAAGTGCTGTCAGTGACGGTGAAGGTGCCGTCGCCCTTTCCCAGCAACACAGAAATTCCGTTGGTGACCACATCGAGATTTCCGTCGCCATTGACGTCGAAGGCGACTGCCGCGCTCCCCGAGTTCTGGGTCGGATAATCAACGGGGTTTTGGAAGGTTCCGTCTCCGTTGCCCAGGTAAATCGCAACCGAATTGCCTTCGCGGGAATATTCAAATGTCGTCGCCAAATCCAGTGTCCCATCTCCATTGAAATCACCAATCGCTGGAGTCGTCATTCCATACAAATCGTCGAGCGTCTGAACATCTGTGAAGGTACCGTCTCCCTTTCCGAGCCATATGTCGGCGTATTCCCCGCCGCAATCGTAGCTGTAGCCGGTGGTGAGCAGATCAAGCTTTCCGTCTCCATTGAAATCGGCTACGGAAGTCGGAGTTCCACCGACGGAGTCCGGATCGGGTCCAGTCTTAAAGTGTCCATCGCCTTTGCCGAAGTAAAAGGTCAGAAGATAGCCGCCACAGCCGTCCCCCGACTCTTGTCCGGCAACTAAGTCGAGCTTTCCATCGCCGTTGAAGTCAGCAGCCAGGATTACGCCTGGATAGTACCTGAGATTCGTCACGACCGGTTTTTGGAATGTGCCGTCTCCGTTGCCGAGAAAAACCGAAATCGTTCCTTGATTGTCGGTTAGTCCTCCGACAGCGACGTCGAGTATGCCGTCGTTGTTGAAGTCGCCATACGCGACCCGACCCGAGGTGGGAATGCTGTTGTGAGGAGCCAGGGCGACTTTCGAAAGCGGGTAGCGGATCGGAAAATAAAACGCGCTGGAGGCCCCACCACCCGGACGCGGGTTGGACACTGTCACTCGAGCAGTGCCGATCTCAGACACGTCAGAGGCCTTGATGTCCGCCTTAATCAAATCATCGGAGACCACCTCGGTGGTTCGTGGAGAACCGTTCCATTTCACCACCGCACCTGGCGCGAAGCCCGCGCCCTCGATGGTCAATATGAATCCTTTGCTCCCGGGCGAGGCGCTTTCAGGAAGAAGCTGGTTCACAAACGGAATAGGATTGGGATTCGAATCCGCCATCCCCATCACGCCGGCGAGGGTCAGAAACACACAGATGAACAATGTATTCCTCAAAGTCGTACTCCTTCGGTTTCTCCGCAGCCATCGGTGGCGGCTACTGCGCAGCTCTGCTCGGTTCGTCGGCTTCCCGCTGTTTCTTTTTCTGCAACAGCAGCACGGGAGGGGTGGCTTGCCAACCGCCGTTATTGCTGATGCTGGTGCTGAGCACAGCGTCGAGTTTGCCGTCGCCATTGAAATCGCCGATGCCGAAGCCCGGGTCGAGCCCGATCTGATTTCCGGCCGGAATGACAATCGGCTTCTGAAAGTTACCTTGCCCATCGCCCAGAAATATCTCCAGGCCCAGCCCATCGCTGTTATAAGGGATCACCGGAATCGCAAGGTCCAGTTTCCCATCGCCATTGAAGTCGGCAATCGTCCACGTATAGTAGCCTCCAACGTAGAACGACGATCCGACCTGAAAGGTCCCGTCGCCGTTGCCGAGCAGCACCGTCACCCCGTTGGTGATCAGATCCAGCTTGCCATCACCGTTTACATCTGCGGTTTGCAGATAGCCTCCTTGATCTACCCGATATGAGGCCGTCTCTTGGAACGTTCCGTCGCCGTTGCCCAGGAAAATGTCGACCGTGTCATAGGAAAATGCCAAGTCCAGAATCCCATCGCCGTTAAAGTCGCCAACCGCAGGAACCCCAGATGTTTCCTCGAACCAATAGGCTTGTTGAAAAGTGCCATCCCCGTTCCCCAGGAGGATTGCCACATCGGGTCCATCGTAATCGTTGACCACCACGTCCAGGATTCCATCTCCATTGAAGTCGCCGACGGCCGCGATGTTCGCTATGCTCGCGGAAACAGCATTGAAGGTGCCGTCTCCATTCCCCAGCAAAATGGTACATTCAACATAGTCGGAGGGCTCGGTGCAGATTGCCAAGTCCTGCCTGCCGTCTCCATTGAAGTCGGCAACCAGCATGGCAGACGGCACAAAAGAGGTTGTCGTCCGCACCGGTGCCCTGAATTTGCCCTCACCATTTCCGAGATAGACCTCAATTGCGCCGGACTGGCCGTTATTGACGTTGACGCCAACCGCGACATCAAGTTTGCCATCGCCGTCAAAGTCGCCCACGGCGATGGTTCCGGCGGAATCGAGGGGACCTCCGACAATACTTGGTCGGAGGGTGAAACTCTTGACTGCCATGCGAACCGACTTCGCGGGCGTTCGTATAGGAAGGTAAACCACGTTAGAGCGCTCGACCCTGGAACCGGGATTGAGAACGGTGATCGCCGCCGTGCCCGCTTTCTTCACGTCTTCGGCCGTAATCTTGGCCTGCAGCATGCTGCTGGAGAAAACCTCCGTCACCCGCGGGCTGCCGTTCCAGTCCAGCGAAGCAGTCGGCGCAAAGCCGGTCCCGTTTACCGTCAATGTAAATGCCTTGTGGCCAGGTTCGACGCTCGCCGGAATCAGCGGCTGGTAGATGAGAGGCAGCGGAAACTGTTGGGCCTGAGCGAGTCCGCTCAACACAATCAGGAGTATGGCAATCTGGGTAGGAGCTCTCATCACGAATCTCCTCCTTCTCGACATCAAGAGCGGTCTTGAGTCTATATCACATCGTCCGATTGCAACACTGTGAAAAGATTTTCATCTGGAGCGCACGGAGCCGGTATGTGGATACTGGCTCTGACCAGATTTTCCTCCTCATAAGCCGCTAATCGGGTGTAGTATCAGATGCGCGTAGCACCTCCCTCCACCAAGAACCGTTGAAGGAGACTTTCAGATGTTCCGCGCACAGCCAACCTTGGATTTTCCCACCCAAGGTCCGAGGAGGCGGATCGCACGGTGGTTTGCATGAAGGGTTTCCCGGTACCGGAAATAGCCACAAGGCTGGTGGCAATACCCTCCAAAAGGCGGTCAGTAGCACTGTTCAAGGGAGAATGGCATACAATTGTTGCTGTTTCTTAAATGGCTAAAGGAGATTCTAATGAGTTCAAGAAGTGGCAGGTTGGCTTTCCGCGATTGTGCGGCAATTTGCGTGATGGCGCTGTTGCTGGCGGTTTCCGCCGGTTTGAGCAGCGCGCATGCGTCGACGAAGCTGCAAAAATTAAGCACTGATACGTTCAATAACAGCTACAGCGAGCACAGAACGGAAGTTGAACCGCACACCTACGCTTACGGATCCACGATCGTGAGTACCTTCCAGGTGGCCCGCTGGTATAACGGCGGTGGCGCCGACATCGGATTTGCCACCTCCACAGACGGGGGTAAAACCTGGCAGCATGGCTATCTCCCGGGCCTGACCCAGAATTACAAAGGCGGCAGCTATTACACGGCGAGTGATCCCGTAGTGGCTTACGACGCCAAGCACGCCGTGTGGTTGATCAACTATGTCCCCATTACAACCAACGAGCAAGCCGTGGACGTGGGTGTAAGCAGCTCCCCGGACGGCATTAACTGGAGCAACCCCGTACTGGTTGACAAGTCGGGTGTCGACGACAAGAACTGGATTACTTGCGACAATACTTCCACCAGTCCTTATTACGGCAACTGTTACGTGGAATGGGATCAGGGCTTCAGCACCGGGCAAATCCAAATGAGCGTTTCTAAGGACGGCGGTAAGACTTGGGGAGCAGCCAAGGGAACCGCTGACGGGGCAGGCGGAATCGGTGGCCAGCCGGTGGTGCAACCCAATGGGACCGTCGTTGTGCCTATCGAAGCGGGCGTCGGCATCAGCGCTTTCACTTCCACTAACGGCGGCAAAAGCTGGAGCAGCCTCGTTTCCATTTCCGGGATCGACTATGCCAATGACGACGGCGGTATTCGCAGCGGCCCGCTGCCATCGGCCCGAGTGGATGGCGCAGGAACGGTCTATGTGGTTTGGGGCGACTGCAGATTTCGGAGCGGATGCTCGTCCAACGATATTGTCATGAGCACATCCACCAACGGAACGAAGTGGAGCAAGGTGACTCGCATTCCGATTGATTCGACCAAGAGCACGGTCGATCACTTTATTCCCGGCCTGGGCGTGGATCGCGCCACTTCCGGCAAAACAGCGCACTTGGCCATGACCTATTACTATTACCCGGTTGCGCAGTGCAACAGTTCCTGCAAACTTGAGGTCGGCTTCACGGTTTCACAGGATGGGGGGAACACTTGGACTGCGGGGAAAAATCTGGCCGGACCGATGCAGCTGAGTTGGATTGCCCCTTCCGATAATGGACAGATGGTGGGAGATTACATGGGGGTCGATTTTTCGAACGGTCAGCCGTACGGAGTTTTCGCCGTGGGAAAGGTCCCCGGTAGCAAGCTCAATGAGGCCATGTACACGACCAGCGCTCCTCTCGTGGTATCTCCCGACGAGCCTCGGTTTAGTTCGAGGGGGGAGAAACGAGTCGCTTCCCGCAGGTGGGTGCGCAAGTTCTACGATGACGACCACCAGCGGCCTATTCCGGCTTCCGAACAGCAACCACCGGTTCAGAGCAGATGAGACTCTGATCAAGAATGCAGCGGGCGGAAATGGATCCGGTCCCGGGTCCTTCCGCCCGATGCTTTCTAGGCCGCCTGCCGCATGCGCAACCAATAAAGAGGGTGCTCCGTCCTCCAACGCTGACCGCGAGCGCGTTGCTGCTTCCCTAAGTGCCCAGCCGATCCTCGGGCGAGCCCACCGAGGCCGTCGGGTTGCATCGTGACCAGGTCCGGCTTTTTTGTCTTGCTGGCGATGATGGGTTTATTGGGGATGGTTCGAAAGCATACCCAGTCGGTCTACTAAGGACGGACTCTTCTCCCAGCCATGGTGCAGGTGCGACCGTTCTACTTGACGCCCTTGTTGATCGCGCTAGCGTACTTTTTGGCAAGGCCATTGCCCACAAAGTCGTCGTAGATCCACATGAACCCGCCGATAATGCCGCATTCCTTGTGCCAGCCGCCCATGATGCTTTTCACTTGGCTGGGAGTGTCGTTCTTGTCCCATAGGCCCGGGAAAACCGGCACCTTTCCAAAGTCCCAACCCGAGCACGGATTGTTTCCTCCACCGCCGGCATAGGCCTGAAGGTGCACTCCATCCACCGTGCCCGGGCGTTTTTTGTTGATTCCTGAAACCACACTCTGCCAATAGCTGGCGTTGACATAAGGATCCGGCAAGACGTGATAGCCGAGTTTGCCCACCATGACCCCGAACTTGACCGTAGTGTCGAGATCGTAGCTATTTTCGTCATCAAAATCGAGGGCATCCAGTGCCGGGATCGCTTTTTTCAGGGCCTTAAAATCCTTGTACAGAATGCTCTTCGGCCCGACGCCTTGCGACTTGACCAAAGCAGCGATGTCCTCCCAGTCTCCGTAGTTTGAGGAACCGATGCTGAACGTGACTCTTTTAACAATTCCTGCCTTCTTTAGAGTGGCCATATCGGCGGGAAAGTCCGGATAAGTCTGATTGCCGACATAGACGCCATTGGAAGTCAACGGAAACTCGCCGTTGAAATTCAAGTCGCCATTGCTCTTGACTTCAACGCTCCAGACGATGGCTTCGGAAAAACCAGAGTGTTCAATTTCGGCAATGTCCTTCGGGACATTGAAATTCGCAGTCTTATAAAACGGGCCTCCACCAAATATTCCTGTAAACCCCTTCGGAGCGGGCGTGGAGATTTGTTCCAACGAAGTCTGTGCCGAGGCCGACAACCCGAGAATTAGGAGGCAGGTTACAAGCTGAAATAACGGCAACACCAGACTGCGACTTCCTTGGGAAAACCTGGGTAACAATCGAGTCATTTGAGTTTCCTTTGACGTGAATTGGCATGTGTTGTTGACGAGCCGTTGATGGAGTGACCTATAGGACTTGGTTTCCCAGGCGTGCGTGGCATGATTCCCCCAACTGGCAGCACCCAAGTATCCCCCTTCGATGGGCAGGAGTCAACCGCTAGGCAACCCGTCCCGGCGAAGAATGGCCCCCGGAATCCCCCGGCGGTGGGGGCAGTCGAAAAAGAACGCTTTTCTCGCGGGGCCCTGTTGGCTAAGGAAGTCTCGCCCTGAAAGTGTCCCCCCAACTCCCGGCACCGGGGCAGGCCAGTCAATGCGTGCAATCGCGATGTAACGCCAGCAATCGACGATGCTCTGCGCAACACTGCAGAGGCAAGCTGCCCACTTTCTGGTGAGCGTTCGGGCAGGTTCCTTCGTAAGGCCGCTCTGGCCCTCCCGTTGCAGGCCGCTCCCTGGTTATCGAATCCCAAGTCTCTTCACACCCATCTTCAGGCGGGCGGTTGAAAGCTGTCCCACTTGTCCCAACCCATGCTTCACTCAGCCCAAACACGTAAACGCAGTTGTTTAGCCGGCAACAACCTGTACACTCTCTATCGCAGCGCAAGCTCGTTGCGAAGCCGTTTGGAGAGCTTCTCTATTTTCCTGAGCCGGTCTTGCAGATCCTTGTCCAGAATTCCATTGGCGGCCTTGGACACCTCCGTCGGCACGGTGCTGGCAAGTTGCGCGAGTTCGTCCGCCTCCTTCCTGAGTTGCGCCGGATCAACCGCCGGCCTCGGCGCTAGTTGACGATCGGGGTTGGCGCTTCTGTCTTGGGGGGTGGGATCGTGATGGCCCATTTGGGCCGAAGTCAAACAACAGGACAAGAGCAGGACCGGAAGCAATTTCACTGGAGTTCTCATATGCCGCCGCCTTGTGGTGTGGTCTTTGGGTAACAGGAAAGGGCGCTCGTGAGAGCGCCCTGAAAGCCAATCCGAATCCAGAAGTCAGAATTGGAACCGGAAGCCGAACTGGCTGCTGAGCGACTTGACGGCTGCCGCAGTGTAGCCGGAAATGCCGCCAAATGCCGCATTGCTGGGACCGTTGCAATACGACTGCGGCGTGTTGAACGTGCCGTTCGGCGGGACACCCGCCGAAACGCTTTCTTCATAGCTATTGCAGAAGTTGGCACGGTTGAACAGGTTGTAGAATTCCCAATCAATGGCCAAACTGGCCCGCTCGCCGAGTTTGAACGACTTGTCGATGCGGAGGTCCATCTCGACGTAAGACTTACCCGTCAGGGTGTTGGGCTTGATCATCGTGCAACCAGGGGTTGTGATCGGATCCGCCAAAGTGCTGCCTTCGCAAACCCTGTCAATGACGACCCGGCCGTCCCCGTTGATGTCGGTTCCAGCCAGGAAGCTGTAGGGACGAGGAGAGGCAGCCTGGAAGATCGGCGCCAATCCAATTCCGTACGGAAGCTGGAAGACGCCGCTCAAGACGAACCGGTTACGCTCGTCAAAGTTGGTGCGGTTGAACTCATTGGGTTGGAATTGCTGCTCGGGAGTAATGGCCAGGCCGCTTCCCCCGTAGGATGCAACCGGGAACCCGCCCCAGGACCGCGACCAGGAGATCACATCGCTGGCCTGGAAGGTAAAGTGATGGGTCATGCGGCGCCGGATCTGAATGTTGATCCCGTCGTACATGGACCGGTTGTTGGTGCTGTAGTCGTAGAGTTTATTGAATCGTCCCGGGCCACCGACCCCGCCCGGGCAACTCGGATCGCCCACGCACGGCACGCCGGTGAGACTGAAGGTGTAATCCATCAGGCGCGTGCTCGTTCCCGCCACGCATCTCGGATTGGTGGGATTTCCGCCGAAGGCTGGGTCACAAACCGACCCGATCGTCGGATTCATGTTCAGCACCCGCTCTTCGTCAGTGCCCAGGATGTGATGATAGTCCACCGAAACGACATAGTCGGGGGAAACTTGCCACGCATAGCCGAATGACATCTGTTGCGACCACGGATCGGTGATCTTGGGATTGGTGATTCGCGGTGTCGCGCCGAAGGCGAGGTCCACCGTTGGTGGAGGTGGCACTGGCAGGGGATCGACACCGAAACGGAAGGTGCAGGTGCTGACCGGACCTGTCCCGGTGTTGGTGCACCCGAGTCCGGGAGCAGCCGAGCCCGTCGCATCGAACACCGCTTGGTAGATGGTTGCTTGGGATTGTTGGATCGACCAGAGCGTGATGTTCTGGAAGATCTGGTCCCGTGAAATTCCGTAACCGCCACGGATCACGTGTTTGCCCGCTCCTGTCACATCCCAGGCAAAGCCCAGACGCGGTTGAAATTCCTTCAGGGAGGAGGTTGTCCGCTGCAAATCGCTGGTATTGCCCACGATTTGCGCGATCCGCTGTGCCCCGGGGTCATCGGCTGGGAAGGCGGGACTCGCCATCACCTGGCGAAGGTCCCAAATTCCCTTATTGCTATCGGTCAGGCTGTTTCCCAGTTGCGATCGCAGGAAGTTGAGGTTGCCATCCCATCGCAGCCCCAGGTTCAGGGTCAAGCGTGGAGTCAGTTTGTAGTCGTCCTGGAAATAGAGCCCCAGCGAGCTCCAGGGAGGTTGCGCGGTCGAACCACTGCCGCCATTCAACAGAATTTCCTTCAGGGCCCCTGGGGTTTCCAAGCCTGCCGGGTACAGGCCGCCGCTGCCTCCAGTAGCGCAGGTATTCGTGGCAATGCAAGCTGGGTTGTCCCAGAAGGTCAGGGTGTAACCCAGTTGCGAGTAGAAGTAGCCTCCCATCTTGGCGAAGTAGATTTCGTTTCCGCCAAACTTCATATTGTGCTTGCCGTGGGTCCAGTTGAAATCATCGCGGAACTGGTATTTCCGGATGAGCGTTTCCTGGGGGACATTGGCGTTGATGCCCACATTCGATCCGTCCGCGAAGGAGATATTAGGATTGGTCACCGTGCCGCCACCCGCCACCGGATACGTAAAGGTGTGGAGCGGCGAGGCGGGAATGATGTTGACCATATCCTGGAAGTGAATGTTCAGGGAGTTTACTTTGTTCGGCGCCACGGTCCAGTTGTGCCCAATGCTCAGATCGTGGAAGTTGTTGATGTCGGAATTCGACTGGGTACCGTCGGTGTTGAAGATGGTCCCCAACTGGTCGTTGGGTGCGGTCCATTTCTGCCGCCCATAGCGAAGAAACATGTTCTGCCGGTCGTTGATTTTGTAATCCAGTTTGATCGTCGCCAGATCGTCGATGTACGGCGAAGGAAGAGTATTGACCGGAAATGCATAGGGACCTCCGGGCAGAGCCTGCGTCAGAGTTGCGAAGGTCGTTAAGTCGCTGAACGCCGGAGGATTGACGGTCAGCGAACCGGGCTCGCGCTTCTGCTCAAAGGCGCCGAAAAAGAAAAACTTGTCTTTGATGACGGGCCCTCCGACGGAACCGCCGTAGTGATACTGATGGAGCAATGGCTTGGGACAGTTGCTGTCGGAAATGTTCTGGGACTCACACCCCTTTAACGTGAAGTAGTCGTTTTTATTCAGAGCGCTGTTCTGAAATAACCCGAACAGCGAACCATGCAGAGTGTTGGTGCCCGACTTGCTCACAACATTGACCACGGCCGCAACCGAGTGACCAGCCTCGGCAGTGTAGTGGTCGGTGATCACGCTGAACTCCTGAATGCCTTCCATGGTGAAGTTTTGAACCAGGCCGCCGACGACCAGGTCCTTGTTGTCACCGCCATCCACGTTGGTGTCTACCTGGCGGCCATCTCCGCCGTTGACGCTGATATTGCCGACGCGAGTCTTGGTCGGATCAAATCCTTCCGCTTGGCGGACGCCGGGAATCAGGGTTTCGAGTCCGGCAAAATTGCGGTCAAGAATGGGGAGAGACGACACTTCGGTCGGTGAAACTGACCCCACAACCTGGGAGCTCGAGGTTTCGATGAGGGGCGCAGCACCGGAGACTTCCACTACTTCAGAGGCGCCTCCCGGCTTCAGGGTTTCGTTGATGGTCAAGGCTTGGCCAACCAGGAGCACGATCCCTTTGTGCTCGAGCGTGGAAAAGCCAGGAGCCTGGACTTTGAGGTTGTATGTGCCGGGCGGAAGAAATGGCAGGCTGTAATTGCCGGTATCCCCGGAGACCGCGGGGTGCGAGATTCCAGTCTCTGGGTTGCTGACGGTTATCTGTGCCTTGGCAATCGCCGCGCCTTGGGAATCAAAAATTGAGCCATTGATCGTTCCTGTGTTTTGTTGGGACCAGGCAAGGATTGAAAATGCGATGCAGAACGAAAACAGAGCCAACTTCTTCATGATGAGGACTCCTTGGCAGTATGCTCCTGCCCGTTGCGTTGTGAGAGTTGCGTTGTTGGACACAAGAGTACGAACCCACTCGAAGGGAGGGAAGAAAGAACATACACTCCTGTCTGTCGCGTCTTGCCAGTGTAGTTTCTCGGAAGGAAGTCTACTCCTTTGGCTAATCTTGGCAATGCTATATATCACCCTTCGATGTGATGGATTGACGAAAACCTGGTTTCGGCGGGAAGAGTTGTGAGTCATCCCCGACTGCGGGTGGGAACGGCAACTCTATTCTGGAGTGAACTGGCTTAGGACCATTGGACGCCATTCCAGTAATGGAGAGTTGATCGCTCTCAATCAATGAGCGCTGTCAGGATTTATCGGCGGGTGACCAGCCTCGGTGACCAGCTTCCCCCTTTTCACCGATTGGGGGACAGCCTTCATGTATCTTAGCCGCCTGAGGTTGAGTGGTGAGCGCGGTAGGAATCGAACCTACAACCTACTGATTCCTCATCAGCAGCTAAATACAAATGGTTTCAACGATTTCCCGAAGCACTGAGTGGGCAGAAATGGGCAGTTTTAGGCCCGGTTGTTATGAAAGTTGTTACGATGAACGAGGCTCCACTTGGCTGTTGACTCTGCCTCCAGAGGGGATGATACTTGAGGCCGCTAGTCGAGGGAGATTTATGAAGCGAACTTCGAGGAAGCCATCCACCCTTTCGGAATCACTGCAACGGCACCTGAACGCCTACGCGCTGGCCGCGAGTGCTGCGGGAGTGGGGATATTGGCGTTGGCACAACCGGCTGAAGCGAAGATCGCTTACACCCCTGTGCATAAAGTAATTCCAAGGGAGACTAAGGACTTTCCGCTCGATCTCAACAACGACGGGGTCGTTGACTTCACCTTCTGGCACTGGAGTTTCTCCGGCAGTGGATCATGGTTCTGGGTAAGTCCGGCCACTTATAAGGGCAAAGGCTCCAATGAAGTGTTGGGCACCGAGGCTCACGGTCAGTACCAGGTCGCCTCGGCGCTGCGAGCCGGTATCGAGGTCGGTCCCAATGCGAGGTTCGTATTTGCCATCTACAACTCGATGGCAGGGGTATCATGGTATTCAAATGGTTCGGTCAAAAGCAAGACGGGGCTTTGGCAGAATGCACAGAACAGGTATCTCGGCCTAAAATTTGTGACAGATGGGGCGGTTCACTATGGCTGGGCGAGGCTGAATGTGCACATCACCCCATCGCACTTCACCCCATCCATTCGAGCGGTCCTCACCGGCTACGCCTATGAAACCATCCCCAACAAGCCGATCATCACCGGCAAGACCAAAGGGCCGGATGTCGTCACGCTGGAACCCGGCAGCCTCGGAGCGTTAGCAGCGGGAGCGAGACTTCACAAGTGAGTTGTAGGGTTGAATCATTTCCCATCTGGAATCACGGCTTCCCAGTTCGCTGAAGAGTACAAACCCGGTTCCGGCTCGAAGAGCATCCCGAGAGCGCGGAACCTTCGCAGAGAACGCAGCACAGTGGAGATGTCCCTTCCTGTGGCGATTGCCAGCTCCCTGGAAGTCCAATAGGCTCGGTTCTTGAGCGGAGGACGTGTCCGGAGCCGCTTGAGCACGAGCGAATCGGTTTGGTTGAACTTTGCCATAAAACTTTGCGTTATGCGGCCCTCAGAGCCACGTTTGAGCCTCGGGTGATGCCTGAGCACCTTGCCAATTGGGCCTGGAGATCCGCCAAACTGTTCTGTGCGGCCTGGACTTGCTCGGCCCACTCTTCCGGCTCCATGTTGTCCCGGTATTGTGCTTCGTGGAGTATGGCAAGCCGGATCCTGAAGCCCGCGAGCTTGGAGAGCAATGTCCGCTCCCCACGCTTCGCGGCCGCTCTTGCGGCTGCTTCACGCTGAGATCTGGACAGTTCACCCACGGTTCAGGAGCCTCCGAACCTTCGCAGCGGCCCGCGCAACACGATCAGCCTTTGTCTCAGGCCGTGGCTCCGGCACCACAGTGATTGGCTTGGGAGCCGCTTCAACCTTCCGGCATCCGTGATGCTTGGGGATCCCCGTGGCAACCTCAGCGAAGTGCTTCTTCAGAGACGCTTCCAGCTCAGCCTTCCGAGCCACGCTTTTGGTGCGTTGCGCTGCGTTCAGCACAGCGATCTGAGCTGGAGTAACTCTTACGGGTTGGGTTGGAGCTTTCATAATTCTCCTCAGAAAGCCGGACAGCTTCCGGTTACAACTTGATCCCGAGACAGCCGGGAACCATTGGGGAACACCTCGATTGGAAGGCTCCAGGTTTCCTCATACGTACCCGATTCCAGCGTGAAAACCACGGAATAGTTCTGGAGCCCAAGTGTGGAGTTCTGCGAACCACCAAGCGTGAGCGGGAGCATCAAAGCGAGCACGCCTTCAACGATCTGAATTGGCCCAACCGTGTTGCCATCCGGAATACAACTTCCATCCGAGTAGTAGAGCGGCCCATTCTGTGTGATCGTGCAAGTTCCCGAGCTTGGCTCTCCAGAGTCCGGCTCCAGGATCAGCGCAATCACGGATGCTTTAGGAACGTCATCGAAGTTTGCTTGCTTCATAGAACCTTCCTTCATCCGCGCACAGGATGCACGATGTCTCGCTTTTCTCCGAAGACGAGGGACGATCCAATCACTGTGGTTCCACACGGGACGGTTGCAATCCGCGCATTGCCCGGTGAACTCTTAACCGTGAGGTTGCCGGAGCCATCTCCAACAGCCGTGAGCTTCGCAAGTTTTTCCCGAAGCTCGCGCACAGGTTTGCAATCCGGCCCGAAGCCGCACTCCTCGAAGGCTGCATGATTGACCTGGACGAGACTTAGGACGAGACGGATCCGCGAGATGGTACGCTCGCGGGAATCCACAGGAGAGCTTGCGTGGGAATCAAGGTTGAGCGTTGTCAGTGAACTCATTGTGTTGCTCCTTTGCTTGGGTTTTTGACCGCCCATCACCAAGCGGGACAGGCGGACGATTCAGCACCGCAACAGTCCGGAAGCGGTGTAATCGAGAACTTTTTAGAGCCGTCTTACGGCCTCGCGGTACTCCGCGAGCTGGAGATCACGCTCCGTCATCGGTGAGGATTCGATCAGCTCCGAGAACTCCTCATCCGACATGCCCGCACCCTTCACAATGAAGGGAATGGACGCAAAAGCTCTGACCATCTCACAGCTAGAACCATCGGCAAACTTTTGGATGTAGTGTTCCATGACTTACCTCCGAGCAGCTTTGTGCGCGGCCGAGATCCGCTTGGTTGCAGACTCGCACCGTTCGAGCATCGAGGTTGCCGCGCTCTTCGTCACAGTGGAGCGAGTCATTGCTCTGGCACGAGCCGCGACTGTTTCAATGTCGATCAGGAGCGATTCCAGCTCGCCGTGATTCAACTTCGAGAGATCCGGGAGTTGTCCCGATGCGATGAACGTTTGAATGTAGTTTGGTGCCATAGTAATTACCTCCGAGCTTGTCTGTGTCGTACACCGACTGAACAATTACTCTCGCGCCAATCCTCCACCTCGCGGTGCGGCCGGGAGAACCGGGCCGCTAGATCCAAGAGGGCTGGAAGGCCGCATCGGTTGCGGCTGTGCATATGGAGCGGGCTGAGTCTTCTCGCTCCCAAAACGATCATTGCCGCTGAAGCCTTGATTCGCGGCCGGGTTGAAGTCATCGGTTGTATTCATAAGAGTCCTCACTTTTCAAAGTTCACCGTGTGTTTCATGAGCTGCAAACAGCCGTCCGGAGCTTCCCTCCGGCACCATAGCACGGTTTGTTGGGAGAATGCTTTTCACCACTCTTTAATTACAACACAGAGGAAAAATCTTTGGGCGGTTTGAGGGTAGGGAGTTGCACCCCCATGTCTATTGATGTAAAATGATGTTGTGGAGGGTATATGCCTTACAAGTTTCCCGAGCAGCATCCCCGGTTTATGGTAAGGCTCCCCAAGAAAGAGAGCCGGATGGTTCGCAGCATGAGCAAGTCCTTTGACATCCGGATCAACGAGATACTGTCCGCGCTGATCTTAGCGGGCTTGGGAACGATCAAGAAGCCGGAAGATCTTGTCACAATGAAGATCCTGGATGAGAGCTTCGAGCCAAAGACAGAGAAGTGAGGCTAAGCCCACTCCGGAGGCTCTCCGATGCGTCCTCCGGCTTCCCACTCCGCACGTTGTTCCACCAGAATCTCGGCCGTCATCCGGCAACACTTTGAGAGCATCTCGTGGTGCTCGTTCATGTTCTCTATGGAGGTGGATGGCCGGGAGGACAGCTTGAGCAACAAGCCCGCCTTGGCCGTGCGATTCCCCTGATCCTGGACACGATGCGACCATTCCGAGGCCGCGAGTTCGAGTTGTTCTCGGGTGACACCATCTTCCGTGAAGTACACGCGCACAGCTTCAATGAACTCCGGCAAGGTGAAGCTGTTCCAACCGGAACGCAGATTCTCATTCATCACTTCGTATTGCTCGATCATGTCAGTCCTCCAACAGCTTTCTGATCTCGTCTCTGCTGAGGCCGCTCTCGTCCTCATCCTCCCGATCATCGGAGGTTCGCATCAACGGGAGCGCAACCTTGCCGCTCAGCCTCGCGGTGATGAGGTTAAGGTAGGCCACTCCAGGAGGATTCATTCCCTTGAGCATGTACTCGGCCGCAACCGCGTGCATGAGGCCGAAGACTGTGAATCCAGCTTTCTTGTACTTTGCAAGCACCCCGGTGAGTTCATCGTCATCCGGAATTCGCATATAAACATCGTGGAGCGCGTTGCGTGAGAGCCGCTTCACCTCGGCCGCGCTCATCACAGGAGAGGGCTCGATCCGTTCCAACGCTTGCTCGATGCCGAAGTTGATGCTCTCCTCGGCAGTCTTCAGCTCTTGGCGGGCCTTCATCTCGGCTTGTTCTTGGGGAAGTTCATCGTTCATGATCGTTTACCTTTCACAAGAGCCGCAATCAGAGCATCGCTCGCTTGCTCATCTGTGGCCCGGAGGTACATGCCAGTGGAACTCAAGCTCTTGTGGCCGAGCGATTGCCGGATGTTCTGGAGTCCCACCCCGGCCTCAATCTGATGCATGGCGAGGGAATGCTTGAGGGTGTGAAAGTGCTGATACGGCTTCGGGATCCCGGCAATCTCCGCGTAGTACCGGAAGATGTTCCTCACCTGTGTCTGCTCGATGTCAAAGATTCGCTTCTCTCCGGCCGCGCTCGCGGCTTTGACGAGAGCTGAGAACTCGTTGAGCAGCGGGTTCGAGTGCCGGATGATCTTTTGCGTAGTGAGAAGCGAGCCCTTCTGTCTCCGGATCGTGATGTACCCGTCCCTGATGTCCGTTCCCCGCAGTTGGATGACTTCACCTGTGCGAAGGCCATGCCAGTAACCCACGAGGATCATCAACCAGTTCCTCTCCGCGTGAAGATCCTTGGAATTTTTTGCGGCCTTCAGGAGCCGGAGAAGCTGTCCGCGTGTGAGGTGCGCGAGCTTCATGATCGGACTGCGATGTTTCTTCATACTGCTATTATAAAACATAAGTAGCACTGCTGGAAAGTTCTTTTGTAGCACTATGGCCGGGATTTTGGTTGCGGTATGTGAGGGTGGGAAGAAGGCTTTTTGCCAAAAACCCTATTCTCAAGTGGCGGGGTGCCTTCGCCTGGATCCCCGGCCGCGAGCTGTGAAAAGCGAAGCCGGAGCGAAGTTCCACGATCCAGGCGACTAAGAACGTAAGATTATGCCTATATTATAAAAAGCTGCTATGTATGGCAAAGACAGCAGTGACAAACCATTGATCTTGAGAAACTTAAAGGCATTGTCATTGAGCTTTTCCACGGCGACGAGTGGGGTAGGGCAATCTACACCCGATTCCACACACGTTGTGTACATTGGTGTGTGTTCATTGGTGTTCATTCCAAGTGAATGAAACTAACACAGTTAATCTACTTTATATTGGATAGTACAAAGAACACCAATCTGCACCTTCCTGTGACTCGAACCCTGAACCCAGCGTCCAGCACGGCGTTTGCCGGATCGAGCAGTTGAGATCCTGAACCTCTCGTGATATTCTGATCTTGCCTGGAGTTGTCAGTGATGACATCTGAGGGGGACGGCCTTGGTTCGGCCCGTCCCTCTGGTTAATCCCGAAGCAAGAGCATGGGCTACACCTACTGAGGCATCGGAAACCTGGAAGCCCGCCCAATGCGGGATCGAGTTGGCCGGGATCGTCCGAGGCTCCAACGAAGCAACTTCAGGAGCCGAACCATGCCACTCGATCTCATCGCACTGCAATCCGCTTACGATCACATCAAAGCCCGTCTCAAAGAGTCCGGACACACTTCTCCGGAGTTGCTTCGCCGTGAACTGAAGCTCAGCCGCAACGCTTTCCGTTACTGCTTTGAGCAAGCTCAGCGGGACAATGCCGCTGAGTTCCGCGCTGCGCTGCTGGACAAGAAGCAACTCGCTGCTGTCGAAACTGTCATTCAGGGACTCATCGCAGAGAACCCGCAATACCTGTACGCGGACATCCGCGCTCTGATGGTTGCGGCCGGGTTCCGGAAAAAAGTTGTGGGTGTGGTCTGGAGGGAGAAGTTCTATCGCAGCAGACAGCACCTCGAAGCCAAGAAAAAGAAACGGGCTTCGGAGGTGCCAGCATGAAGGCCACACAACTCCTCCAATTCCCCGAAGAGCTGAAGCGTTCAACGCGTTGGGTGCTGTGGAAGTATGTACCGCGCAATGGCAAACAAACAAAACTCCCCTTCCAGGTGAGCGGCCAACCCGCTGAGTCCAACAATCCGGCAACGTGGTGCGCGTTTGCTGAGGCAATCGCAGCCTCCGAAGCTCCTGGAAACAACTTCGAGGGAGTTGGCTGCATGATCTCCGATCCCTACGTGGCCGTGGATTTTGACCATGTGCGGGATCCCAAGACAGGTGAAGTTGAGACGTGGGCATGGGAGGCCATCAAGCGGCTGAACACCTACACGGAGTTGTCACCATCGGGAACCGGGTTCCATGCGTGGTGTTACGGGAAAGTCAGCGGCTCAGGGAAGCGCAAGGGCCGGGTTGAGTTGTATGCCTCGGGACGGTACTTCACTGCCACAGGATTACGGGAGCCATCGCTCCCCGCAACTGTGAACGAGATCCCGGACGGGTTCTACGGCTCAGTGGAGACGCTCGATCCGTTGCACAAAGCCGCTCCGTTGCTGGAAGCCCGGCAAGGCAAGCCCTCCGGCAAGAATCAATTCGATCTGCTCATGGAAGGCAAGATCGTGGAAGCCGGGTTCACTGATCCAACCGGAGACAGCGAAGCCGATCTTGCTCTGTGCGGCCATCTCGCTCGCTTGTACAACAATGATCCTCGCGTGATTGACTGGATCTTCCGCCAATCGGGATTGATGCGCGAGAAGTGGGAGCGGGAAGACTATCGCACATCAACCATAGCGAAGGCTCTGAAGAGTGAAGACGGGCAAAACCACAAGCGTGAGT
The DNA here is from genome assembly GCA_963715675.1 of uncultured Acidobacteriota bacterium. GTDB lineage: Bacteria > Acidobacteriota > Terriglobia > Terriglobales > Acidobacteriaceae > DASVWZ01. The sequence goes on along the minus strand of OY970265.1, from coordinate 1,865,746 downwards.
TGGTTGTTCTTCGTGGGGATCAGCAGGAACGGACGCAGACCGTATATGCCTGGAAGCCCTACTTGCCTCTCGGCAAGCTGATCCATTTCGGAGGCATCTCCAGTCAAGCGAAATCTCCTGTGCTCGTTGACTTGTTCGCTCGCATCACAGCCTCGGCACAGTGGCCGGACGGCTCTCTCAACGAACTCGGAGCACGAAGCGTGATCCTGCTCAATGAGGAAGACGATTACAACGAGATCATCCTTCCCCACTTCGATCTTGCCGGAGGTGATGACTCCAAAATCTATTACATCAAAGCAACCAAAGTTTGGGAAAAAGAGAACCCCGTGGAGGTGCAATTCGCCTTTGAGCGGGACATGCAAGCTCTTGCGAGTCTAGCCCGCTCGATTCCCGATCTTGGTGCTGTGGGTTTTGATCCGATCACCAACTACCTGACAAGTTCCAAACAGATGAATGGTGAGGTAGAGCTTCGCAATATCCTCCGTCCGATTGCATCATTGGCCGAGGAACTCAAGATCCTTGCCATCACCATCGGTCACTTGAACCGAAGGGAAAAGGGAACCGATCCTCTGCATCGCATGATGGGAGCGGCCGCGATGCACGGAGTTGCTCGCGCTGTCTATGTCTTTGGGCCCGATCCCGCTGCTACTTCCAAGTATTCACACATCATGTCTCCGGCTCGCAACAATGGTTTGGCGAGCTTGAAGTACCACACCGCCACGGAAGATTCTCCGAAGCACAACATCAAGGAAGTGGTTCGCGTGGTGTGGGATGGCAAGTCCGAGGCATCGGCCGAAGATGCGGTTGATCCTGTGTCCCGCAACGAGCAGGGGAAGTATGCGGAGGCTGCAAAATCATTGCGTAGCTTCCTCTCGGCCGGGAAGAAGAGTGTCAAGGAATGCAAGGATCACTTGAGCAACAGCGGCTATGCGGATCTGGATCCCTGGAGAATCCGCAAGCTCGCAGGAATCGACACCACGGGCAACGGGAAAGCTAGTGCGTGGTTCATCCCGGAGAAGGATGAGCAGAGGGAGATGTTCTGATGAACACCTCTCCACAGCTCGTGACTGTCGAAGAAGCGGCCAAGGTGCTCGGGTTCTCGGAGTCTTGGGTGCGCCGTCACGTTGCGGAGCTGCCTGTTGTCCGCTTCGGCCGGGCCATCCGCTTCGATTCTTCATTGCTTTCCCGCGAGCCGCAAGGCACAATGGCAGACGGGAAATCGTTGAAACCGGAAAGGACGCCAATGCTTTCTCGGTATCAACGAGGCTACGTGTATCAGACAGGAAGCAAAGTGAAGACGTGGTACGGGATGTTTCGGGAAGATGTTCCTCAACCGGACGGCCGCATTGTCAGACGGCAACGCAACGTCCGGCTCGGCACCTCGGCCGAACTCCCCACCAAAGCAGCCGCACGAAACAAGCTCACCGATCATCTCAGGAGTTCCAATCCCTCCGTGGAGATGAACTTCGGTGAGCTGTCAGATCGTTGGCAAGCCGTTGCGGTGCCAACGCTGAAACCCACCACAGCGGAGCACTACCAGAATGCGCTTCGGGCTTATATTGTCCCGGCCTTCGGCAAGCGGAAGATCTCCACCATCGGCCGCTTCGATGTGGAGACGTTCCTAGCACAGCAATCGAAGAAGTACAGCCGGAGCACACTCCGGAGCATGAGGGTTTCCCTCAGCTTGGTGATGTCTTGGGCTGTCTCCTGCGAATGGATCCAGAAGAACCCTTGTGCTGGAGTGAAGCTGCCTCGGGCCTCAAATTGTGCGGGAAGGAGAGTTGTACGCACGATCCTGAAACCCGAGCAGGTAATCGCCATTGCCGGGCAGCTCGAAGAGCCGTATGCAACGTTGGTGTTGTTCCTTGCAATCACCGGGCTCCGCATCGGAGAGGCCATCGCAATCAAGTGGTCTGACTTCGATGGCACCGTGCTCCTCGTCACTCGAAGGATCTGTAACGGTGATGTGGACACAGTGAAGACGGAAGGCTCGGCTCGTAGCTTGCCGATTCCCGAGGATCTAATCTCGCGGATGAGGCAGCTTGGGGATGGCGAGTGGATCTTCCGCTCCAGGGATGGGACACCCGTCAATCCAGGGAACGCGCTCAAGCGGTATGTGCGTCCGGCCGCTGAGGAGCTGAAGATCTCCATCGGGGGATGGCATGACTTCCGGCACACGGTGACAACCACCATGAGACGGAGCGGAGTGCATCCGAAGGTGATCTCCGGGATCCTCGGCCACAGTGGGGTTGCTCTTGCGATGGAGACTTACGATCACGCGGACGCGGAAGACTTCAGGCAACCGCTTGAGCAAGTTGCAGGAGAGTTGTTACGAAATGTTACGAAATTGGCTCCAGCGGCCTGAGTCCGAGACGTGCAAGCCGTTGGAAAATAGAGAGATGGTGAGCGCGGTAGGAATCGAACCTACAACCTACTGATTAAGAGTCAGTTGCTCTGCCAATTGAGCTACGCGCCCGCTATTTAGATTCAACAACTTGCGGCAATTTGCGGATTCCACGAGACGGCTTTTTCACTAATCTTTCACTTACCGGGGCAACTGATTTTCCCAAGTTGGCAGTTTCCAATTGCTGCATGGCCGCCGATACATCGTCCGTGGAAACGATATTGTACCTGCGAAAAACATCAGCCGTCTTGTGCCCCGAAATCTTCATAATCACGTTTTCACTTACGCCAGCCCGGCGCAGATTCCGCACGGCGCTGCGACGCAAATCGTGAACGATAAGGCCGCTGTATTTGTGCCACGTGTACTCTGGCCCCTCAATCTTTTCACGGATGCCCAGCCCGCAAGCTGCACAGGCGCGTTCCCATTCTGTCCTGAGGTTTGTATCGCTGAAAACCCGGCCAAGTTTGGGTGTCAATCCACGCAGGGCGTCAACAACCACGCTTGGTAATGGTATCACACGTGGCTCCGCGTTCTTGGTCTGTTCCTCCTCCAAGCGAATCAGCCGGGCGTCCAAATCCACTTGCGACCATTCGATTTGCAGCGCTTCGCCCTTACGCACGCCGCACCAATACAGAAACAGAATCAGGGGCCGCAAGTTTGTGGGCAGCAGCGCCAACAGCTCATTGAATTTTTCTTCCTCAAGGAAACCCTTCCGCGCGCCCGGCTCCTTAAGCAATCGAATCTTGGGCACTTTGTTTATCAGCCCGTCCTCGTATGCGATGTTAAGCATTCGTCGCAGGCAAGCCAAGCTGCGGTTTATCATGGCGGGGCCAGCGGATTCGGCGCGCCGGGCTTTGACGAAATCGTTGGCGGACGCCGTATTGATGCGCGTTACCGGCCAGCCCTGCGACTTGTCGCTGAATCCGAAAAACTTGTCCAACTGCGGCAAGCCAACAATTGTCTCTGTGCCGTCGGCGCGCGTTTCCAGTGTGCGGTTTCCCTTGTCCTGATAGTTGGAAATGAGCCGGGCGCGTAGGTCACCGTATGGAATCTTGCGCAGCTCCGTGATTGGCGTTTCCCCACGGTCGGCCTTGCCCAGCAAAACACGCAGCACACCCAACGCTTCTTGCTTCACGCGCTTGCCGGTTGAGACGCGAATCTGTTTTCCATTCTGGTAATACTGTGCGTAGTAGACCGTGCAGCCCCGCATCAACAGCAAACTTCCTTCGCCCTTGGCCCGACGTGGCATAGTGGTTCCCCTTTCACTTACAAATCTATTGCTTTAAGTGAAAGTTGTAGAGCTAACTAAAGTTTGGAGTTGCTTTCGTAACCCCGGATAGGTTACTATAATGACAACCCGGTATCTTGCCAGCCGCGATAGCGGCCATACCGGCGAACGCATTCCGGTGGCGTACACTACCGAGGCACCCTACGGGGCTGGCATCAAGGCAAGGAATCCTGAAGCTGGGATGTCTTGAGATGCCGAAGAAAACCGTAGCGGTTGAGACCCCTTCCGCTTTACCTCGCTTACTGAATCTGAAAGCCGCTGTGGCCTATACCGGGCTGCAAATGTGGTTTCTGCGAAAGCTCGTATGGGATGCCAAGATTCCTCACGTGCGCCTTGGCGATAGCAAGCTCAAAACAAAAATCTATTTCGAGCGGAAAGACCTCGATGCGTTTATCGACGGGCAGAAAGTACCGGCGCGCGCTTAAGAGAAGGAGACGCAGATGACAAAGAATGCACTGCTCAAGAAATTGGAAGGTGCAATTGACGACGCGATTCGCCAGCGATTGTACGGGAATATCGAAATCGAGTTCCGTGCTGGGGAGCCGGTAATCCTGCGCTCTGCAAAAACTGAAAAGCTGGATGAGGAGAATAACCGTCATGGGCAACCCTACAGCAGATAACCAGCCCAAGGTCTTTACCTGTGTGGCACGCCGCCACATGGATGCGGAGTTCCGTGTGTACGATGCGATGCTTGCGATTTGCAAAGCCAATCAGAAAGAAGGCGCTCCACTTCCCACGTGCTATGCCAAAACCTACACGTTGGCCAACATGATTGACCGCAGCATGGAACAGGTACGTGGTGCGCTCCGAAAATTAGAAAACGATGGTTGGATTGTAGACCTTCATCCACTTGCCCAGCGGCGACAGCGGCGCGGGATTTTCAGCACAGCAGAGTACCGCGTGCTTGAGCACGATGAATATGTTTCATCACATCCCAAATCTTGCCCGGCTCTGCGATACGACCCGGCAACCGGCGAAAAGTTGAAACCCGGCGAAGCGACCACGGCGCTCGGGCGCTACAACATCAGGAAAATGGCCCGGCTTGCGGAGATGCCAGATTGCTGGGCGGATGCAGTCAGGGAAATGCTTGTCGAAAAGGCTGATACAGGAAATCCTGTGGCGGTAGCCGACACAGGAATCCCTGTGCCCGTGGAATCCCAGCCGCCACAGGAAAACCTGTGCCGGGCCGCCACAGGAAAACCCGTTCAGCCGCCACAGGAAAACCCGTTAGCCGCCACAGGAGACCCTGTGGCAAGCCTGTTATTTCAGCCTGACACACCCCAGCTTGACACACCCCTCCAGCCTGCCAGCCTGCCAGAAACAAGGCCGGGTGGCAGGCAGGCGGGCGGTGGGGTTACGGATAAGGTCTCGCAACCAAGGGCAACGGCAAAACCAACCCCAACAGCACTGTTCAACGATTTCATAAAAGCAGCCTTAGAAAGCCTGCCCGAAGCGATGGCTTATGCCATACCGAAAGACGATAGGGAACGCCTTGCAATTTTGCAGCAGTTGGAACAGCTACATGGCGATTACGAATTGCTGGCCGACGGCATTTCTGAATGGGCAGAAAACAGAAGCCCGCCGATTGCTCACCGCGAATATGGTCGCTGGTCGTGCTGGCTTGCAGAGGGTAGTGATTTATTTCTGATGAAGAAAGAGCACAAGGAATATCTGCTCGAACGGGAACAAAAACGAAAGCAGTAACACGCGGCAGATACAACATGGCAGAAAACTACAACACAGCCGTTGCAGAAAAATGGCCAGCGCTGAAACCGGCAGTCGTCGGCAACGGGCCGTACTGCATTCTGGCGCGCTGTGGATGGCGTCCGACTGCTTACCTGTATGGGACTGTTGAGGAGCGCAATATGCGGTTGAAAATTCGCTGCGAATCGCCACTGTGCGACAAACGTAAACACACTGCTTGGAATCTGAAATGACTAACCCGATAAAGTTCAGCATGGCGCTTCCCCAAGACCTCGACGCATCGCAAGTCGATTGGTCGCCACCCCGCAAAGCAAACCAGCCCGGCAGATACAGACCAAAACCCTATCGCAAAGCAGACGTGCAATCGCCATACTGGAAGCGAAAGAAGCAGGCCGGTAGTAAGTACAGCCCGAACACACTCACGTTACGCTGAGGAGTTTGAAAGGCAGGCAACGGACAAACCCTTCTGTGTGTGTCGTGTCTCATGGCAACTGGTGTTGCAGAGTTACCGTTTCTTGTGGAAACGGCTTAGTCTCACACACGACTGGAAACCAAACATCCACCATGGGAGACCCGCCGTCCTTGCCTGTGCTAATCAGAATGAAATTATCTTTCCAAAAAGGATTTGTCTTCGTATCAATGTTGAAAAACTTCTTCGCTGTACGCCAAATACAATCGCCGTCACTGAGTTCATGAAGACCTGTGATGTCCGAGAAATATACGGGCTTGTCGGGGTTTTCGGGAATCCATACATGGTTGGTGGGGCTTGCCCACTCGCCCGGAATATTCCCCGGCGTAGGCTTCGGGGTGTACAAACCGATAATCCTTCCCGGTGCGTATGCCCAAGCCATGAATATGTCAACCTCCCAGTTACCCGAACCGCAGGTGAGTCCTGTTTTTTTCAGGGTTGCCTTGAGTAAGACATTTCGTGTTGCCCCATTATTCGCATCTGCGGCTTCGGCACGGCCATACATGCACCACCCCGCGAGACCTGCGACCAGAGTGCCCGCGCCGGTCAGAAATTCACGGCGTCCGGATTTCGAGATGTTTGTCATTTGTGGTGTTCCTTTCGCCAACGCATGACGCAAAGTCTAAATGTACTCCAAAGTTTAAGCAACGTGGACGAGTCCTCACCTGCACGCACACCCCGGGAAACGCTGTCGAAACAACCAACGGCAAAACCCAACGCTCACTCCACTCACACCAATACACACAGCCCGGCATAAACCCAGCGCCGTGGCCGCCCAGCTTGCGCTCACTACCCTTGGCGGCCCGCAAGTACCTTCCGGCTCCGGACAGCCCCGGACAGCGCCCTACAGCCGGGCCGCCCGGTATCCTGCAAACCTTGCCATGCGCTGCTGAAAACCTGAAAACGGCAATCATGCACTCACGGTGCGTTTTGGCCGCTAAGACCCAAGCCATGCAGTAGTTAACCCAGCGCTGTGCCGTGTGCCGCGCCCAGCCTGATTCCTGCCGTTCACACAGCGAATGGTAGCAACGGCATGGCTGCGGAACTCTTTCTGCACGTGCTTTGTATCTGCCGTGCAATCAACACACGGAGGCCTCGTCAGGGCTCCGTGCTAAGTCATGTCGTCTCATAGGGGTAGGGGGAGGTAAAAGTGATTTAGCAAGCCTCCACGTACCGTGCGCCCCACGCGCGTGTATGACCGCGAATTGAAATTTCGACGGGCTGGGACCGCCTTTAGCGGCGATGGGGTTGCCATTAAGTGAATAGCGCGCTCCTTTAGCCGACTTTACGTGCGCGTCTCAGCGTCCGGAAGTGGCGCAGTTCCGCCCTACGGGAACTTTCAAACTCCGCAGTCGGGAACTGCGTGGATTTTCTGGAACAAAAATGGCCGGTTTCTGTTTCCAGATTCCGGCCATTCGCCGTACTTGCGCACGTTCCTGCGTGCTTTTGGGCTATCGCCCTCAGCTATCGTCGCCTGTTCCTTCACAAGCTCCTGCACATTTACCGGCGCGTGTTACCAGAATTCCAGCCCGGCCCCGGCGCTGCGTACCCCGTAACAGCAGCCTGCAAATGAGACAGCAAGGCTGTTGGCGAACCTGCCCGGCCTGCGCTGCCAATCTTTTGGGCGCACATTGCGCTTAGGGCCGCCCCGAGCGGTTAAGGAGAAAACAATCATGTTAGACAGCGAAAAAGTTGGTGAGCAGTTTGCGGATATTCATAGGCTTCGTCAGCGCGTTGCTGATTTGAAACCGGAGGCCGAAGCTGTGTTGGCGCGCCGTGCGGGCGCTACGCACGGGCCGCGTGGGGATGTGCTCACTGTTTTGGAATACGAAAACGCACGCAAGGCTTTGCGCGCCGCGTGCCTTGAACTGGCGGAGGTGTAGCGTGGCCGATATTCGCGTCAATTCAACCGGCAAAATCTTTTGGGGAATCGACAACGGCGTAGCGCTGCTTCTGCAAGAAGCGTTCCCGGAAGCTTTTTCACACGCGGGTCGGGTGCAAACCGTCAACGCAAAACCGGACTTAACGCCGCACTATTTCGTGGGCGTTACCAGTTCGGTTACCGGCGCAATGGCGATAGTCCGACGCGTGTGCAATACGTCGGAATTTTACGCTGGGCCGCCTGAAAAGGTCACAGCGCAGTGGCCGGATTGCCCGCCAGAAATCATCAAGCAGTGGGCCGCCGTGGACGCCCGCCAGCGCGCGCGCTGAGGAGTAACACATGGCCGAAAGCATGTACAGCGACCTCGAACGTTTTCTTCTTTCGTGCCCGGTGCCGAGCATGAAGTTACCGGCGCTGATTGCGCCTGTGACAGATTTGGATTACTTGGAGCGCGAAGCAGCGCTTGGCTGGCACAAAGAGGACGGCGTTGGCGAACTGATTTTCTTTTTGCGATTGAACGGCGTGGCGGTCATTACTTATCCGCCGCTGGAAGACATTTTGCAAACGATTCTAGGGAGGAAAGATTTATGAACAAACCAGCAAACATCAATGAAATCGACAAGCGCGGGCGCTCGTTTCGGGGCGCAGAGCTGCGGGCCGAATCGCAGGGAGACGAAATGGCCTTGGCCGGTTACGCCGCAACGTTCAATTGCCTTAGCTCCGACCTTGGCGGATTCCGAGAAATGATTGCGCCCACTGCTTTCAACCGCACGCTGGAATCTGGCGCTGATGTGAAGTGCTTGTTTCAGCACGATGCCGGAAAGGTACTTGGCCGCACAAAAAACGGCACCCTGCAAGTTTCGACCGATGAGCGCGGCCTGAAATTCCGCTGCGCGCTGGACAAGAATTCGGCGCTGGCCCGCGATGTTTATGCGGCTGTGAAACGCGGCGACGTGGATGAGTGTTCGTTTATGTTTACGGTACCGGACGGTGGTGACCAGTGGGAAGAAAGCGTGGACGAGCGCGGCAACAAGTTCATGCGGCGCACACTGCGAAACATCGACTTGATGGAGGTTTCCTCGGTTTCCTTTCCGGCGTACCCATCCACGAATGTGGGAGCGCGCAGCGCGGACTACGTGGCTCTTTCTACCGAAGCGTGGCGCACACAAGCGCTGGCCCGGCTGAATGCTGCCATGCAGACCAAACCCGTGACAGAACCTCCCACGACTGAGGAACTACGCGCACGGGCTGCACGATTTGGCACGCAGATGGCCACGCGCGCCGGGGCCGCTGTGGACGAAACCGAAGAGGACGATATGCAGGATTTGGTCACCGCCCGCTTTGGCATGGCGCGGAATGGCATTGTGCCGCGCTACATCGTGACCGAAACACACAGCAACCACGTGGTTGCCTGCGATATGAACGAGGACGAAATGTCCTTTTGCTGCATTCCGTACAGCCGCGATGACGACCGCGTTTCCTTTGGGGAGCCGGAGATAAGCAGCGCCAGCTATCCGACACGGAGCCTAACGCTGCTGGAAGCCAAGAGCAAGGTGGCCTTTGTGCAGCGCATGGCTGCGGAATCGGGCCGCACATTCAGACGGTAAAGGAGCAACAAAATGGCAACTCCGAACACACGAAAAGAACTGGAAGTAATGCGGCGTGAAAATCCGTTGGCATACAACAGCGTTGTACAGCGCCAAGAAGAAGCCCACCGGGAAACGCGAATCTCGCAAGAAATCCGCGCGCTGTATCCGGGCCACGGGGACGCCGTGGTTATCAAGATGAAAGCATCTGGCCAGATACTTCGCATTGGCTTTGAAAACGCACTTGCGGCGTTAATGCGTGGCGATGCGGAATTGGTCAAGCCCGCAGCCGTACATGAAAACGCAATGTTGCGTGGCGGCGAATCGCGCGGCGTCACGGTTCTGTAAGGGGAACAAACATGGCAAAGCTATTCAGCACAAAGCTGCACCGCCTGCCGAGTAAGGCCACGCCCGGCGACGTGTACTTCTGCACCGACAGCAAAGATTTGTTCCTTGCGGTTGGGGATGGCAGTCTGCTGAACGTTGCAGATTTATTTTCCGGCGCAGTGCCACACGTGCGCACGGTCGGCCCGCAAGGCGAAATTGGAGCAACTGGAGCGCCCGGCCCGATTGGTTTAACTGGCCAGCGTGGAGAGCGAGGGACGGATGGGAGTCCGGGCGCTACTGGACCCGCTGGTGTGGATGGCAAAAGTATTACCGGCCCGATGGGTCCGCGCGGTGAGCGAGGATTAACTGGTCCGGCAGGTCCACAGGGTTTGCACGGTGTACCCGGTCCACGTGGGGAGCAGGGACCACGCGCCGAAATTCTTTACGTTGGTCCCGAGGAAATGGCTGCTGAGATTAAGAAATTGCGTGCAGAAATTGTGCGGCAGCGTGCGGCAATCCTTGCCGGGTTAATCGACAGACTCGACGGTATCAAGAATGCCCAAGTAAAACGGCACCTTGAAATACATTTGCAAAGCATTCAACAGGATTTTGAAAGGCTATCGCATTAAAGGTTTCTCAGGATGGGGAATCGCGCCGTGTGCCATCCACCCCTCGGGAAGGGCCATTAACATACGGCGAAATCGTCGGCTATCCTTCCGGCGTCGCTAGAGCGGGCCGTTTCGTCAACCCACGAATGGCCCGCCCCTTACAGCCCGTGGCTACTGTGAATATGCCAAGCACTGCCCTGACACGCCGCCAATCCGCACGCGAACAGTTTGTGGATACTTGCAGCCACCGCCGCAAAACCAAGGACGGCGTGACCATTCTGTCGCCAGACAAGCGCGTGCGCACATTGGCGGAATATCAGATTCGCGGCGCACGTTTCAACCCCACGCAACTTATCGTTGACAGCGGGATTTCGGAAAAAGATTGGATGCAGTTGGGCCGGGCAATCAGCCATGTGTCCAGTGCGAGCAAGTGGTGGATAGGAGATTTTCTCCTTTACGGCTGTAACGTTTATGGAAAGCGCACAGCATACGATTTGGCCGTGCAGGCCACGGGCAAGGACCGCGCAAACCTAAAGCAAATCAAAGTCGTTGCTAACAGCTTTGCGCCGGAGCGCCGCCGCCCGGAACTTTCGTTTCAGCATCATTATGAGGTTTGCAGCCTGCCAGCGGACGCCGCTGACGAATTGCTGCAAATGGCCGTCGATTTGGGTCTTACCTGCCAGCAGCTTGCCGAGCTTGCCGAAAAACACCAGCAGAAAAGACCTAACGCTGAATGGTTCAGACTTTCCGTGCCCGTGCGTCAGGAGCTCTACGAAGCCCTGCTTGCGCTGGCCGGGCATGGCAGGAAACAGTTTGGGTATTTTGTGGCTGGCATTCTGCGCCAGTGGCTTGAGGAACACGGCCATTTGAAAACGCAGACGGAAAAGAATCAGGATAAGCGCGCCGAAAATGTGAAGGCCGGTTTGTGCGGCACGTGCGGCAAGAATCCACTATTACCGGGGCGGCGAACTTGCGAGCAGTGCTATCAGAATACGGTCAAGTGGCGGAGCTGGTCGAAAAACGAAAGGCAGGAACCACCAAAATGAGCGGACAACTTTATCAGCAACTACGCCCGAAAACGTTTGACGAATTCATAGGAGCCGAAGATGCCATTATGCAGTTGCGCATGATTGAATCCGGTTTCGTTCTAATCAGCGGGCCGATTGGCTGCGGCAAAACCAGCCTTGCACTGGCGTGGTGCTTGGAACGCTTCGGCGTAGCTTTGCAAGAGCAGCAAACCATTTACAAAATGGACGAGTGCTACCTCGAACACATGCACGCGGCCAACTTTGATTTAGACCTGTTGCGCGAGCGCAATTTCTTCTTCCAACGGATTCCGACTTTTCTGATTGTCGATGAGGCGCAAGACCTTCTGGAAAAACGCCAGCAGTCAAAGCTCAAAGTTATCCCGCAGCGCCCTGATTTAACCTTGGTCCTGGTCACACAAGACCCGGCCCAGCTTGAAAAATCCATCCGCGACAGGTGCGCGCACATTCGGCTGGGGCCGCTGAATATCCAAGAGCTTAAGCCAATGGTTGACCGCGCCTGCAAGTTCCGGGGCATTCCTTGCACGCAGGAGCTACTCCGCGCTTTGAATCGGGCGCAAGTGTTCCGCCCGCGCGCAATCCTTCAGGTCGTGGACGCGGTATCGCGTGGGCTCGCCCCTGAGGCAGCCGTGGTTGGCCAATGAGCGAAGCAAATCCGGCAGGCCGGGGTTTACCTGCATTTGCCTCGAAGGCCATCGCCCGCCTAGAAGAAACCGGGTTATCGCGCCGTGAAGCGCGAAAACTTTACAACCGCAGAATGCGCGAATTTGAAGCAGCCTTGGAAAGCGCGGCTGAAAGAAAACGCTGGCCGATTGTGCCGCCGTGCCAAGCAAAGAAAACGTCGAAGACAAGCCCCGCCTTTGGGAAAGCCCTCGTCCTCGCCGTTGAAACTGTGGAGTTCGCCCGATGAGAAATCTTCTCGCAAAGTGGGGGCCCGGCCAGGGCGAGTATCACAAACTCTGCCGTCCCTAAGGCGTGATCTTGAAGGCGACGCCGTAACCGTATTTGCCGAAGCTGGTGGTGACGCCGAAGAGGCTGCCTTTGTCGTCGATGATCAGGCCGTAGCCGGGGAAGCCGCCGTCCTTACCGGTGAATTTGTGCAGGACGCCATATTTCCACTTGCCGCCTTTGTGCGGTGACATCTTGAAGACCACGCCGCAGGTTTCGCCGCAGTCTCCGAGGCCCCCGCTGGCTTCACCATAGAGGCTGCCTGCCTTGTCGAACACCAGAGTCCCGCCGGGCAGGCAGCCGACCGAGCAGTCAGGAAAGTCGTAGAGGACGGTCTCGTTCCAATGGCCGCCGGAATTGGTCAGCTTGAACACCATGCCGGTGTCGTGTGCTCCGCCGTACACAGTAACTCCATAGAGGTTGCCTGATGCGTCCATCGCCAGCCCACCGTCCGGAGTTTGGCCGTCCTTCAGATACGTCTCCAAGAAACGGTGCAGGACGGTATAGGTCCAGGTGCCGTCGCCGTTGGGGGTCATTTCAAAGACCACGCCGCAGCCGAACGCAATCCAGCAAGCAGGCTGGCCCACCCCGCCATAGAGGGTAGCGCCGAACATGTTGCCCTTTCCGTCCCAGATCGGAGCGGGGGCGAGGTCATAGCCGTCGGGGCACTTGTACTGGCCGCAGAAGCTGTACAGGGCGTTGTACGTCCAGCCGCCGGAACTGGGCGACAGCTCGGCGATTGCGCCATAGTATTTGTACCGCCCAGGCCCCATGTCCCCGTAGAGGTTGCCGAGGCTATCGATCAGCACGCCTGGGCCAGCCCCGTCGCTGTAAGGCACGCTAAAGTTCCAGCCGCCAGAACCGGGACTCAACTCAAACACGCCACTTCCCTGGCCCAGCAATGTGCCATATAGGTTGCCTGCGGCGTCGAAGGCCAGGCTGCCCCATGGAGACGTGGCGTTTCCGGAAAACTCGTGAAGCAGTGTCTCCTTCCAGTGGCCGTTAGTGGACGGCGCGAGCACGAATACGACCCCAGTGCCATAGTAGCCCGGGCCGCCGTTGGTTACCCCGTAAAGGTCGCCTGCGGCATCAAGGGCAAGCGGCCCGGAGGGTACCTCTCCGTCCCCGCTGGCTCCGAAATTATGTAGAACCCTGTATTTGGCTGCTCCCCAAACCGGGAGCGATGGCACCAACAGCAGCAGAAGCACTGCCAGTCGGAGGAAAGGATGCGGGAGTTTCATGGAACCCAACCTCCCAGGGTTTCGATTAGCCCAGTTTGAGGGCAGCGGCGAGTGTTACGTCGTCTGCCCCGCATTGTACCACGGGAGCGCCGCAGCAGACGTCTTTTTCCGACGCCCGGCCCGCAGCGCCAGCCCGCTATGGGTTTCTGAGGCTAGTCCGAGTCGGCGTCATCGTCCGGGCCGGTCGGGGTGCCTCCGTTTTGATAGTACTGCTGAAAGAAGCTGAACGGCTCCGAGGTCGTAATCGACATAAACGACCGCGTTTGGGACAGTCCAAAGAAGTCCGACAGCGGCGGGATTGTGTGATTCGCGTCCCAATCCGGGGCGTTGTAGTCTGAATAGCCCTTGTCGGGCCCATCGATGAATTGCGGGTTGAACTTGAAGTTCCACTCCGTGAACGCCAAGATGCTGCCGAAGTCGTGCACGTAGGGGTAGACGTTGTTCGGGCAACTCGGCAGTGGCGAGGCACCACAGGCACCCGAGACATAGCCGCTGTAGGTCTGGGCCTGCTGGTTATACGTGCCCGTATAGGGGGACACCACTAGCAGGGGTACGCGGAAGCCGGAGGTGTAGCCACACCCCCATCCATTGGGGGCATTATTGGTGCTGCTGCAGGAGTACACCCCGTTTTGGTACTGCCCGGTATAGTAGGCCCATGGGGCAACGTGATCGAACCAGCCGCCCCAGTCGTCCCAAACCACGAAGATGGCAGTCGGTTCCTGCACCCAGTATTTGGCGTTTGTTGAGGAGAGCGGATTGCAGGCGCTCCCCTGCATCCCTCCGCCCACGGCGTCAATGATGTCCCCGACCCAGGAGGGTCCGTAGACTGAGGTGCTTGCGTTTCCACCGTCTTGGGGGTGGTCCGACCATACAAAGTCCGGAATCACCCAACTGATCTGCGGCAGGTTGCATTTGTAGAGATCGTCGAAGATTGGTGCGCCGCTGTAAGGAGTCGCACCGGCGAGGTGGACGTGGTTCGTCCACTCGCTCGACGTACATGCGCTGCCGACATTGTTGGTGTTGTTTTGGCCATAGCAGACTTCGGGAATAGACGAGGGCGCGTCCCAGATGGCGCGGTCCAAAGGCAGGTAGTACCCCCAGCTGAAGCCCTTGTCGCAGGGGTTGTTGCCGCCGTTGCAGTCGGCAGCGGCGGTGACCAGGCTGTCGTGACTGTAGCACTCCGGGTAGCTGTTCATGCCGAACACGGTGCGGTCTGGGTGGACCCACTTCGGGCCCGTGACGCTGTAGGGGCAGCCGTAGTCGGAAGAGCTTGTGAGGTCAGCGACGAAGTCCAGGTAATAGTTGTTGGAGTCGTGAGGAGCGGTCGGGGCTGAGGTTCCGGTGAAGAGGAACTGGTGCGCCTCGTAGCTGGGCCCCTCGTTGGTCTGGAACATGTAATTGGCGAAGCCGTAATTCGTAGCAATGTCGAAGTACGGCTGCACGTCCGACTTCTGTACATACGAGTACGACGGGCAGGGGTGAGGCCAGTTCGAATTACCGTATTCGTGGCAAAAGCCGTCCACGTGGCCGCTGCGGTAGTCCGGAGCCCAGCCGTTCTCGTACGAGTGATTTGGGTCGATAATTCTCTGCACTCCCGTATCCGCGTCCCACGAACTGAGGGGCAAGGACTGGTTGCAGACCTCCTGGCCTATTTTGTTGGCGTAGCCGCCGTTCCAGATGTCGACGCCGTTTTCAAACGGGTCCTCCACCCCGCATCTAGCTTGGGATGGAGCCGCGCCGAACAGATTGTCAGGCGTGCGATTCTCCTGCACGACGATGATGATGTGTTTGAACGTTCCCTGCGAAATCTGGGCGACAGCGAAGGTCGCGGTCAGGGAAATCAGCAATAGCAGCTTGGCTGCGGTTTTCATGGGGGAGGGCCCTCCTTATAAGAAATTGATTTATGGGTTGGCTGTGATTCGGGGTGAAATCGCTCGGATACGCAGTCACAGAAATTATCGTTGAAGGATTTCTCCTGTCAACAGGATTTTCGAGTTTTGCACAAGATTTTGATCTTTGATCGTAGGCGTGTCTCATTCCTGGACAACCGGAGGCTCCAAGGTCATAGCTGAAGAACAGGAAATTTCATTGCAAGGGGCAAATTTGAGCGCCGGATTCCCCGGCGCTTAGGTTGGTTGGGTAGGTTTGCCCCTACCGGGGCGAAAGAAATGTCCCGAAGTTGCAGGGCGCTGTTAGGGGCTTGCTGGTCTACTCCGTTTCCAAGTCGACCAGCCCCAATTCTTTGGGTATGTCCTTGGCGCTATCGCCTTTGAAAAAGGTCAATAGAGCTTGGCGTGTGTTGCCAGACATGACTAGGTGGCCTTCGTTGTAATAGTGTGCGTCGCAATCTTCCAGCCAACTCACTGCCTGAACGGGCGTGAATCGAATAAAGGCTCCGTCATGCACCCCGCGTGCTATGAAAACCACAAAGTGATTTTGCTTCAGCCGGGCGACGGCTTGCCCGAATATCTTCTTGAATCGCGTTTCATAGTCGCCGTTAAGCTCCCTGATGGAGTAAATCGGCAGGTCGGTAAAGATGAGGTCGTATTGCTCGTCTGTGGGCAAGTGCTCTTCTAAATGGGTAGGGTCAGCACAAATCCATTTAGGCAATCTCATCTCTGGAAATTTTGTTTGGATAAGCGCCGCCCGGCGCGCGTATGCCGTCATTTTCTTTCGATTCGGCTCGAAACCTGTGTAGTCATAACCGAGACACCCAGCCACGATTGCACGGGTTGAATCTCCAAACGGGTCGAGGACGTGGCCTCCGTTCTTGGCCAAGTGCCAGCCGTACACAATCTCACAAAGCAATGGGTCGAATGCTGGAATCCATCGCGTCTGCTTTTCTTGCCAGTAGCCCTGTTCGGCTTCCAGAATGGAAAAAGGCGGAACAATAAAGCGGTCGGCCAACGACGTGCCGCTTGTCATCCGCTGCTGCTGGAGTTCGAGGAATTCTTCGTGCCCGTTTTCTGATTTGTGGCGGGTTCTGGTCTCCTGCTTATCGGCCCCGCTGTCGTCATTGGTTAAGATGTCAAACAGGGAGGACGGGGCCGGTTTTTCTACGGGCTTCGTCATTCGGCGCTGGCCGCCTTTGTGAGCGATTCCGTTACGGTACCTGCTGCCGAAGGCGGGGATAAGGTCGAAATCAACGTCGCGATTGCTTTGTCCACCGCTTCTGCTGCCTGTTTAACCTCAGGTTTGTTGAGTTCCCAACCGGCCAGCTTCGCTGCTTGCGTAAGCGTAGCGCCTATGGCCTCGCGCAACTGCTGAGGGATGCCAGACGAATGCAGCGCATCATATGGGCTCGCACACGTTTTGAACAGTTTATTGAGCTTCGAGTTTACGAACTGTGTTGCGCGGGCTGCATGAACTAGCTCCGTTGACTTTGATTTCTTTCGTCGCTTTCCATGCTTCCCGCTTGCAAGGTCCATACAGTACGAAACTCGGGATTGCGTTAAATGGTTCCTCTCATCCCACCATTCCTTGAACGCGCCGTGCTGGCCCCGTAAGGCCCTACGCACTGCCAGTAGTGCATTGCCCAGCTCAATCGCGTGGCTGTTATCAGCCTTCCAAAGCCGGAGGGCGTGCGATTTCAGCCGAGCAATTTCTTGGGCTGTGTAAACGTGTTTTTTCTTTCCGAGTTGCTTCCGGGAAAAATGAATTGCGTTCGGGCTTGGTTTGCGTGGCATGTTCGGCCTCCTGAAAGTTTGAACGATTCAAACTTTAGGCCGGGCAGTAGGCGGCTGGAAACGGTACGGCGGGCACGACACTGTTGGGGCTGCCGGGCAACCGGACAGGTACTTTGGCGCGGGCGGGGATTTGGCTAAACCGGGCGCGTGGGAACTTTGGGTAAGTGAAAATACGAGGAAATTTTCACTGAATTTTCACTTATACCCCGAAAATGCCTGCAACTTTCTATAACTTTCGATAGGTAAAGTGCTGAAAAATAAGGCGGGCGCTGGGGCTACGACCCATTAAGAGTCAGTTGCTCTGCCAATTGAGCTACGCGCCCGGCGGTTATCTGCGGAGAAATCTGCCGGCAATGCAGTCGGCAAACCGCGGTGAGAAACAACCATCAACAACTGAAAGAGTGTATCACACCAATCAGCTCACATACCCCAGGCCAAACTGCCGCACCGTCTTAAGGGCAAGGGTGCACGAGGGTCGGCAAGCGTCGGCCGCAGGTCCCTGCCTCAGACCTTCAGTGAGGCGGAGTGAACGAATGCCTCACGGTTCGAGGACACTCTTGGCCGCCGCCAGTTCCCCGGCTAAATGGGTTTAATCGTGGTGTAGTCGAAGATACGCCAGAAACCGGCCAAGGGCGTTGTTAAGAACATGTCCGAATTCCAGCAGGCTTGGGGCTGCAACGCCGGACGATGGTGAGCGCAAAACGCCTGCCGAGTCTGGTAGCACTAGCCCAGTATGAACCGGGCTAAGCCAACCAATGCGGAAGAAAAAGAAGAGTCGACAGGGCAGTCCATGAAACTTGCCCGATCCAAGGGGATGAGCCATCCTCCGCGGGCCCGGTTAGGACCTCTGCTGTACGTCGGCGGCAAAAGGCGCAACTGAGTCGCGAACACTGGCAGCCGGGCGGCGCGGCGGCAAACTTTCTTCCACGGTGGGGCGCTGCTCCAGGGTCCCCAAAACGGCAAAATCCGCCACTTCGTTGGGCCCAAGCTGGGAAAGAAATCCGTACCTCCGGCACATCCTTTCGATACGTCTTTTCTGACCCGTGCTTAGTACACTGACCGGGAGAGTGTGAAAGTTCCGGAACACCCACAGCAGGTAAATTCGCTGCAAGCAAGTAGGTTTGACATAACGGGGTCCCAAAGGAGTCAGCACCCGCAACACTCCTTCGGATAGCTTTTCCATCCACATGGCTGGATCACCTGAGCCTATTACAGTCTCGATCACCTGGAAGCGTAGCAATCGACAGGCCACGAATTATTGCACCAAATTTGATGCAAGGAAAGCAAAAAATGCAAAACTGGCCGACAAACCCCTCAGCCGGGGATCTCGGGAAGCGGTTCCAGGCTGCGTATGCTGGCGGCGATGCCAAAGCCCCCCGTGCCGCTTTCTTCCACCCGTACAACCTCGGCTTGGCAGCACACCCAGTGCTTCCTCCCCCCGGTAAATTCCGGCGGCAGAGTGAGGACCAACTCCAGCAGGTTGCCATTCTGGACGCGGCTTGCGGTGTATAGAAAAATTCCGGCTGTGCTCAGGTCTCGGGTCTCCCCGCTGCACGTGTGGCCGCCTGCCGATCGAACCGAAACCGGCACGCGCGCCGGAAGGCGCTTGTGGGAGCGGCGTTCCCTGGGAGAATTCATGGACTGGCAGAGCATATCAAACAAAGTGCGGTATTGTGCAACTATCGCGAGTCTGATAGCGCCACATAAGCGCCTAGTCCGATCAAAGTGAGCCCAGTTGCGGCGCGCTGACGTTTTCGAATGACCGCCGACGACCGTAGGTGTGCTCCAATCGGCGCCGCCAGCAACGTAACCAGCAGATCGGCGGAGGTGTTTAAGGTCACCGAGATGCCCCCAAGAAGCAGAAACTGCCAGAACACGGTTCGGCCCGATCGATTCACAAACTGAGGGATAAATGCCAGAAAGAAAATGGCCGTTTTTGGATTCAGAACCTCCGTTGCAATCCCCTGCCAGAAGGGGCTTTTGGCCTTTTTGTTGCTAACCGCTTCCAGTGGAAGATCCTCGCGCGAGGAGACGACCATGCGAATGCCAAGGTAAATCAGATAGGCAGCACCCGCATATTTGACGATTCCGAAAGCCACGGCGGAAGTTGCCAGTAAGAGCGACAAGCCGGTCGCGGCGGCTACCACGTGTACCAGGCCTCCCAGGAACGTTCCCAGTGAGGACAGGGCTCCTTCGCGTCGGCCGCCGGCCAGCGTGCGAGCGAGCACGTAGAGCAACCCAGGGCCCGGCGCAATCGCCAGCAGAGTTGCCGCCGTCAGGAAGACCACAAAATGGTGGGTTTCCGGCATGCGGCATTCTACAACGAGCCTAGGGTTAGAAAAAGCCAGTCATGATTTAGCATGGCGGAGTGACCGGCCTGAACTCTGAGCGTCGCATCGGCTTGGCGCGGGCGATTTCCAAGCTCGGCTATTGCTCCCGCTCGCGGGCCTCGGAATTGATTCGCTCCGGTCGCGTGGCACTGAACGGGCGGCTGCGCCGCGATCCTGAAAGTCCGGTGCGTCTTGGCCGTGACCGCATTGCCGTGGACGGCCGGACGCTGGAGGAATGCGAGAAGGTTTACCTGATGCTGAACAAGCCGCGCGGCCTGGTCACGACCGCGTCCGACGAAAAAGGACGGACCACCGTCTACGATTGTTTGCCTGAAAACCTGCGATGGATCGCTCCCGTCGGCAGGTTGGACAAGGCCAGCGAAGGGCTGCTGCTTTTCGCCAACGATCCGGAATGGGCAGACCGCATCCTGGCCCCGGAAACCCACCTGGAGAAGACTTATCATGTGCAGGTGAGGGGAGTGCCAACCGAGGACACAATCCAATCCATGGTGCATGGCATCTCCACCGGCGGGGAACGGCTGCGGGCAAAGCGCGCCTCCGTTCTTCGCGGCGGAGCAAAAAATACATGGATTGAGATCGTTCTGGATCAGGGCAGGAACCGGCACATCCGCCGCATCTGTGAGCAACTCAATCTCGAAGTGTTGCGCCTGGTCCGTGTGGCCGTCGGATCACTGCAGTTAGGGCAACTGCCGAAGGCCGCTTCGCGGCCGCTCACCGGCGATGAAATGAAGATGTTGAAACAGGAGATGGAACGGAGTCAAGAACAGCCTCGACGGAGTACGCTATGAATTCCAGGTTTCTCGCATCTGTGCTGTTGGTACGACTCGCAGTGGGTGGAGTTTTTCTTTCCGAAGGGATTCAGAAATTCCTTTTTCCGGAAGAGTTGGGTTTCGGCCGCTTCGCCAAGATCGGGATCCCGATTCCCGGTCTGAGCGCGCCCTTGGTTGGAATGGTCGAGGTCATCTGCGGGTTGCTGCTCGTCCTCGGGCTCTTCACCCGGTGGGCGGCCATTCCTTTGCTCATTGACATGGCTGTGGCCATCCTCACCACGAAAATCCCCATCTTTGTGAAGAGCGGCTTTTGGGCAATGGCCCACGAGGCGCGTGTTGACTACACCATGGTCCTGGGCTGTCTGTTTCTTCTGATAGTGGGCGAGGGATCGCTATCCGTTGGTCAGATCCTCCATCGGAGAAAACGAACAGTTCCATCCGGCGCGCCGCCCCGGAACTCATCGGCGTGATGGCAAGACCTGTCGAAAATCAATAAAAAGATACGTTAAGAATCCGATTCAATAAGAATACAAATCAATTTGGTGATCTTGGCGTGAGACAATCTCGGCTGTCTTCAGCGGAACATTTTCACTTCAGAGACACAGAGATAAAGACCGTGTTTCCTGCCTTGTTCCCATCTGTCTGACTGTGGCTCCGTGGTAGGTTCTCGAGCTAGCCGTTTTCCTTCATGAACGGCATGTCGGCGGCCACGACGCTGGCCGTTTCCAGTTGTTGGAGGTCACGGGGGGTGAAGTCGGGACCGGCTGAGCCCAGGTCAAATCCCTTGCGGCAGATCTGGATGACCCCCACCACTCTGCGCTCCAGATCCAGAATCGGCGCCGACATCAGCTTCTGAATCTGCGAGTGCTCCGACTTTTCCGAGTCTTCCTTGCTGGCCAGCCGGACCGTCTCGAATACCCGAGCGTGCTTGATCTTGGCGAAGGTATTGAAGAGTTCGACTTTCTTGGTGCTTGCGGTGTGAGCTGCGATCGCCGAAGAACTGGAGACCGGAATCGCGCCGGCGGTTTTCAACTCTTCCGGGAAAACAAACTTCAAAAGGCCCTTGTCGGCGCGCAACAAGGCTACCTCGGTGATCCGCACGCCAAATAGTTTGGCCAGCGCCGCGCAAAACTCATGGGCGTTGCCGGAGTGAGCCAGTACCTGCTCCACTGACCCTTTGGGGGCGACCGCCGCTCCTGCCGCCGCTCCGCGCTGGCCGGAATTTGGGTTGCTCTGCATATCACCTTTGCACGAGTGCTGGACACAATCTTTCCTGGTGCCAAGCCATGCTGACATACTGCCGTTTCGTAACCTCTCCGGCAAGTTACCGTGGTACCCAGGGTTGGATGCCGGCGGTGACCGCGGTACGGGAAACACTTGCGAGCAGAATCCTCAACGTAACATTTTCACCACCAGAGACCCAGAGGCACTTGAGAAAAGCCTGGCCGTATCTCCTCTGGGTAGGGCCCGCAGCTGTAGCCTGAAACCGCCCTAATCCTTCACCAGCGGGTAGCTTTTCTCCCGCCACTCGCGGATGCCGCCATCCATCGAGATCACATTGGTATATCCCATTTTCTGCAGATTGTCGGCCGCCAGCGCGGAACGGAACCCGCCGCCGCAGTACAGGATCATGGGAGTGTTGAGTTCGGGCACGCGCCCCTCGATATCCCGCTCGATAATTCCTTTTCCCAGATGAACGGCAGAGGGCAGGTGATCCTTCGCGAACTCACTCTCTTCGCGCACATCGACTAGCAGGAATTTCTCTCCCCGGTCGAGCTTTGCCTTGACCGCGTCGACGGTGGTTTGCTGAATCCGGGTCTTGGCGTCGTCAACAATGTTCAGAAAGCGAGGCGGATGCTGGTGTGCCATCAGTGGGGTTCACTCCATCGGAATTGTTGAACAAAAACCCAACTATCACATTCTACTATTGCTCTGAAGAGGAGTGGGAGGAACATCTACCACAGAGTCACAGAGACGCAGAAAAGAAGAAACAAAAAGTGTGTCTCTGTGGGCAAGATCCTATATTGAAGACGAAGCAAGCCGATCTTGAGCAGAGTCGCCGCCAGAAGGCGGCTGGTCGCTGGCGGGCTCTTGCGCAGCGGCTGGTGTCAGCAGGGACGGTTCAGGCCGCTCCGTGGCGGCCACCTGTGCGGTTCGGCTGGCGATCATGGCGTCAATTTCGGAGTCCAGCCGCGTACGCTCCTGCTCTGGCAATTCCAGGAATTCAAACGGCTGCAGGCAGCCTTGGGTCGCCCACATCGGAAACAACATCCTGGCTGGATTGCGTACCGTGCACCGGCCCACGTGGAACAGGACCTCGACTCGGATGGCTTCGTCGAGTGCGTTCTGCAGGTGCAGCAACCCGCCCGTCGTGGAGAGCATGTGCAGCTTGCCTCGGACATGGCGGCCGTTTTCCAGCCGTAGCATGGATAGTACCGTCCCAACCAGTTTGACGCGGGGAGGGCGTGGTTTGGCGTCCCTGTGCAGAGTTCTGTCCATACCGGCTTCTACTATCGCACTCTGCCGCCCCGCCGGGGAGATTACGAAAGCAGGCGTTCGATCTGCCGTGTGGCCCCCTCACCACCGGGCGTTCGGCATCCGCCAATAGAAGCGTAACTAGCTCTGGTTCTATGGCGTTTTGCGCCTTCTTGCCGCCGGTTGCCCGTGCTGCCCTTACCGCAAAGCCCGTCTCGGATCCAGCGTCCGGAGGGGCCGGCGCACCGGGGGAGGGTACGGGTCCGGAACCCCTGGGCTGAAAATCACCAGCCGAGGTGATATAGTCCCTTAGAGGAAAGACCTTCGTATGAGCGTTCCCTACGGGCTGCAGATTGCCGAAAACTGCCTGATCTGCAAACTGCGGCAAAGCGGTTTCTTCTGCCAGCTTCCCCCCGGCCCGCTTGAGGAACTGGAGAGAATCAAGTATGCCAGCGCCTTTCCCCAAGGCGCCGTTCTATTTCTGGAAGGGCAGTCGGCCCGCGGCGTGTATATCATCTGCAGCGGACGCGTCAAGCTTTCGACCACCTCGCGCGACGGCAAGACCCTGATTTTGCGCATCGCCCAGGCTGGGGAAGTGCTCGGGCTTCATGCCAGCGTTTCCGGCAAGCCCTACGAACTCACGGCCGAAACCCTCCAGCCCTGCCAACTCGACTTCATCAAGCGCGACGACTTCCTGCACTTCCTGCAGAACCACGCCGACGCCTGTCTCAACGCGGCCATGCATCTCAGCCAGAGTTGTCACACCGCTTACGAAATGATCCGCTCGCTGGGGCTTTCCCACTCCGTATCGGAGAAACTGGCCCGCCTACTGCTGGAATGGGCAACCGACGGCGAACACACCAAGGAAGGTATCCGCATCAAGGTCTCTCTTACCCACGAGGAGATGGCCCAACTCATTGGAACTTCGCGCGAGACCGTCACCCGCGTTCTCGGCGAGTTTCGCGAGAAGGAACTGGCCCAGTTGCGCGGCTCGACCTTGCTGATCCGCAACAAGGCCGGTTTGGAAAGACTGGTCGGCACGTAGGAGCCTCTGATCAAAGTCTTCGATGCAGGCGCGAGCATCTTCCTTCGTGCGCGACCTGAGACCATATCTCATCACCCCAGCGACGTCGTTCTGAGAGCCCGAGCTCTTGACGCTCGTTTCTGCGCGTGAAGTCATCCTGAGGGCCCGCGTTTTTCTTCGCGGGCCGAAGGATCTCGGTCTCCACAACTTTGAATTCCCAGACTGTTCGGTGTAGGCGCGAGCGTCCCCGCTCGTGCAAGTCCAAGCTGAAATTCGAACCCAGCAATCGCCCCTATACCAACGCTCCCGCGGAGCCGATCGGCCCGCAGTTCATTTTTTTGAACGGCCGGGGGCATCCCTGACATTTTAGACCGGGCACATACCTGACACTTTTTCTTCCTCTCTCTCGAGGGGATGGGGTGCCGGGGAAGGGGATGCATCCCCTTCCCTGGCCGCAGCTTGGTCGAAGCGGGCTGCCTTGGGCAACGGTACCACGCGCCGTTGCCAGCTATCAAAACGTCCGATGGACAGGTGCGCGAAGTAAATCGTGTACCAGCGCTCATCGACCGGCAACAGCCCCACCCGCTCGCCCCATAGCACCTCGCTCAAGAACACGTCGTGCCGCTGCTTCCAGCGGAAATGCCCATGCGAGCGCACGCTGCACACCAGCATGGTCGAGGGATACTCCGGCTCCGGCACCCGTACCGGATACTCTCGTCCCGACGGCACGTAGACACTGGCCGGGGTCTGCATCGCCAGCGCTTCGTGCGGTCGCACTTCGTTGTATTCCCAGCGGAAGCCGTGCAGCGCCCGCTGTTGCGCTCGCCGGTCCTTTTCTGGCGGCATGGCCACTTCCTGCTTCAGGGTGCGGTGCAGGCGCTCGTGCCGCCCGTTCTGCTCGGGATGTCCCGCCTCGATCCGCTCCGGCACAATCCCCAGCTTGATCCACCACACCGCCAGCCGCGACAGCCCGCCCAGCGCCAGCGAGGCGAACGGCGTTCCATTGTCGGTGCGGATGGCCTGCGGCAAGCCATACTCCCGAAAACGCCGCCTCGAAGATCGCCCGCACCCGCTCAGTGTCCGTCTTCTCCACCGCCTGGCAGCGCAGCAAGTAGCGGCTGTACGCATCGGAAATCGTCAAAGGATCGATGCGCTCCCCGTTGCCGGTGCCGAACCAGCCTTTGAAATCTGCGCACCACACCCGGTTCGGCCCGTCGGCGTGCGCCAACGGTTCGGTGTAGGGCGCCGTCTTCCGCCGTTTCTTCCGCCCCACTACCAGCCCTTCCCGCTTCAGCAGCCCGCCGATGGTGCTGGCCGCCGGCCATCGCCGTCCCGGTTGGTCTCGTTCCAGCACCCGCTTCAACTTCCGCGGTCCCCACCGCATGTGCGCTTGCCGCAGCTCCAAAACCGCTTGCTCGATCGCCGCCGGCGTCTGGTTGGCATGCCGCTCTGCCGACCGCTTTCGTTCCCCCAGCCCTTCCGCTCCCACTTGCCGATACCGCCGCAGCCACACGTACCCGGTCTCGCGCGCGATCCCGTAGAGCTGGCACAGTTCCGTCATGGTGTGCTCATCCCGTTCATACTCAAAGATGAACCGTAGCTTCTCTTCCATTGCACTGCTCACTTTCCATGGCATGCGCTCTGTTGTAGCGCGCCGGCCATTGCGCAGTGTCAGGAATGCTCCCGGTCTGTTTTGTCAGGGATGCCCCCGGTCCGTACCTTTTGAGGTGATATACCCCCTCCCCACCGGTCTAGTGGAATCATGAAGTTACGGACTTTGTCACGCCAAAATCTAGACGCCAAAGGAGTTAGAGGTAAAATCTAGATTCCTAAGGAGTTATATTCTTTGTTCAGAAGTTCTCCATGAGATATACG
This sequence comes from uncultured Acidobacteriota bacterium, assembly GCA_963715675.1. GTDB lineage: Bacteria > Acidobacteriota > Terriglobia > Terriglobales > Acidobacteriaceae > DASVWZ01. Next base: position 1,840,062 of record OY970265.1, on the reverse strand, counting down.
TCAAGGGTGTCAGTTTGCCGGTTCGGGTGTCAAGGGAAAAAGTGGAGGGTGGAACGAGGCGGAGATTTTCCTGCTAGTAACGACCGGGCCCCGGGGAGGGTGGGGCAGCCATGGTTAAAGATTTGGGAGTGGAAAGGGTGAGCCAGGCCCCCGACTCATTCGCCCAGGATGCGAACGGAGGGGACCGGTCGCCGTGGGGCTGTTCGGGTTTTGGAAAAAAATAGAAAGGCGGAATGCACGAGGGCGGGGGTGTGCTATAGTAGGCGGTTTTCCCGATGCGGCGGTTCGCGCCCTTGGTTGCTCGTACTTTCAAGCAGATAGAGGCCATGTGGTGCAGCGTCCCCTCCCGATTGTTCTGATTTCGTAATAAATTCCCCGAAAGTTCTCCTCAATAGCCGGGGGGTGCTAGATTTCCGGAATCTCAGGCCGTGAGCAGTTTTTTTCAGGAGGCATCAAATCTTGGGAAATGGCACGTCCTGGAGTAATGGGACGAGCTTTCAGGACAGCGGCAAAGCATATTGCCACTAGCCGGGGCTGGGCCGCCCGCGTATCGTTTCCATTTCTCTTGAAATAGTGGATGGCCCAATTGTAGGATCGAGTCCGGGTCGTGGGATGTTGGCGCACAGGGGCCCGTCTGGGTAGGGCGCGGCGCCCGCGCTAACCGAGATTCCAGGTGGGGTACGGAGGTTGCGATGACAAGGACGTTCTTCGCGCTTGTGCTGATGGCGACGCTCGTTCCGTCGACGCCGGCGCAGGACACAACGCTTCTGGCTCCGGTCACCATGAGGGGCAACGCCCATGCCGTTTCCACCCGGCCGGGCGTAGACAATGATTCGTCGTACGAGCCACCGTTCTGCCCGCCTCGAACGTGCCTGTACTACGCCGGTGACTTCAACTCAGCCAACTCCGATGCCAACGGCCTGTTCAACGCGAACTACGAATCAGGCGGCCTGCTAGGTCAGGTATGGGTGGGAGTGAAACCGAACCGGGACGCGACCGTAACCGGCGCTACGTTTGTTCAGTTCGCTAGCAGCGGCTACACGCTCATAAACCCCACTCCGTTCGCGATTCAGGTCGGTGTCAGGCCAGGTCAGGCCGGTAAGACGATCTGCAGCACCAGCGGCAACGCGACGGTTTCGCTATACCAGTATAGCGAAATTGCAAGTACTTACAGCTTCACCATCAAGAAGCTCTCGAAGCCATGCAAGCTGAAGAAGGGCAACGTGTACTACGTGAACTTGCTGCCAACCTCCGACACGGGGTACGGCTACTTAGCCAACGTCGAGGATGCGAGGCCACAGAATCACCATGGATGGAAGAACGATCCCGACGATTGCTACTTCAACGGCCTCGGGCTCGACTACGTCCCCTGCGACAGCCGGGGGCCTTTTTCCGTGCTCGACATCGGTCTGACCGGCAGGGAGTGAGGCTGGCGCCCGGGTACGGGCCCGCCGGCCTGCGGACGGAGGATGATATGACGAACGGGGCTCAATCTCGTGTTCGGGTCCCGCGCATGCCCGCGGCATGGGCGGGAGGCGGCGTATTGCTTGCACTGGCGTTTGCGCTGACTCTGCCGTTGCGCGCCCAAACTTTCACCGTGCTCTATATGTTCGCCGGCAAGGCGGACGGGCAGTACCCCCAGGCCGGTGTGATCCTGGACGGTGCCGGCAACCTATACGGCACCACGCTGGCCGGAGGAGCCTCCGATAACTGCGGCACGATCGGCCCGGGGTGCGGTACGGTGTTCAAGTTGGACCCCGCGGGAGCAAGACCGTGCTTCACCAGTTCACGGGATACCCGGACGACGGGGCAACTCCCGACGACGGAGTGACCATGGATGCAGACGGCAACCTCTATGGCACAACCGAGGATGGCGGCGCCTCAAGCTATGGAACGGTGTTCAAGGTGGCCCCCTCCGGCGCGGAAACCGTACTCTACTCGTTCGATAGCTCGGCGAGCGGGCAGTATCCCTTCGGAGGCCTCGTCCTGGACCAAGACGGGGTTATTTATGGTACCACCCAGGACGGCGGGGACGCTCAGTGCTGGGGCGGGTGTGGAACTGTGTTCAAGCTGGACAAAAGCGGCAGCGAAACGGTATTGCTCAGCTTTCAGCCTCCCGCCGAATATCCCACCCAGAGCTTGACCATGGATGCGGCTGGCCGTCTTTATGGCATCACGTCGGGAAACGGCTACTGCTGCCTTGGGACGATCTTCGAGTTGAGCAAGAGCAAAGCCCGGACGCTGCACACCTTCAAGGGGGGAGCAGGCGGGGAAGTTCCCCGCGGAGGTCTGGCCCGCGACACTCGGGGTAATCTTTACGGCACGACTTTTGCGGGTGGCGATCCTAACTGCACCTACGGTCAGGGAGGCGGCTGCGGAGTAGTGTACAGGGCAGCCCCTGGCGGCAAAGAGGCCGTTCTGTACATGTTTACGGGCGCGGACGGAGCTTTTCCCAGCGCGAGCCTGCTCCGCGACCGGCATGGCAGCCTCTATGGCACCACCAGCGTCGGCGGCGCATTTGGTTATGGAACCGTGTTCAAGCTGGACCAACATCGCAAAATGACCATCCTGCACAGCTTTGTAAACGCCGACGGAGCCTACCCGTTTTCAAACCTGGTGCAGGACGCGGCCGGGAACCTTTACGGCACCACCTATTACGGCGGAGATTTTGCCTGCCACCCAGTCTGGGGCTGTGGCGTGGTTTTCAAGATCACCCCGTAGGGGCCTCGTATCAGGCGGTTCGATAGAACGGGGGAGAGTCCTTAGCCTACGGGGGTCGCGTTACGCCCCATACTTAACCGGAATCTCCCTGAAGCCCTTCTTGCTGTTCTTCCAACCGGACGCCGCACCGGCGGCGACGCCCGCGATTACCTCGCCAATTCATCACGGAAACAGGCCTCCAATCCCCCTCATCGGTAACCCAAGACTCTATTACGGGTGAGACTTTGACGAGTACCTGCCCACGTTCTAGGCTCAGGGGCATGAAACCTTCTGCATTGCTCGTATCCCGAGACCGTGCAGCCCTGCTCCTGCTGCAGACGACTCTCGATGTGCTCGAAATCGACTCGCAGGTGTGCTACTCGTCGGAGGAAGCGATTGATGCGGTGGTGCACGGGGATTATTCGGCGTTGCTGCTGGATTGCGATGTGCCGCAGGCAGGGCAGGTGGCGCGGATGGCGCACATCGCCACCGGAGAGCGGCAGCCGCTGATCGGCGCCATGATGGGGTTTTCCAGCCCGGTGAGCGGGACGTTTCAGGCGGGCCTCAACTTCGTGCTGCACAAGCCGCTGTGCGTGGAAGAAGTAGTGCGGTGTTTGAATGCCTGCAAGAAGTCCATGCGGACCAACCGCCGGGGCGCGCCGCGATCCAGGTTGGAAGCGCTGGTGCATCTGGAGTTTGAAGGACGATCGTTACCGGCGCTGGCTCGGGACGTCAGCGAGCACGGGGTGGCCTTGCAGGCTCCGGAACCTTTGCCGTGCGTGCAGAATGTGGGTTTGCGTTTCATTCTGCCCGGCACTCATCACAAGGTGGAAGCTACCTGTGCGGTCATTTGGGCAGAGCCGGACGGGCGCGCCGGAGTGTTCTTCTCCGAACTCACGCCGCAGTCGCGAAAGTACTTGAAGAGCTGGCTGGCGCAATATGGGCCGAATCGCGAGAATGCGGTGCGGGTGCTGCTGCCGCCCCTGCAGCGCTGGGTTGCCAAAGCGGCGGCCCGATAATATCGGATCTGGTTGGCGGGGGAAGACGGGCCAGTAGAGGCTCTCCTGTCCGCGCCTGATGTGTGCGCTTCAGCACGAACCTTTCACCACAGAGACTCCGAGGCAGGGAGAAATCCCATGGTTTCTCGTGTTGTCCTCCGGGTCTCGGTGCCTCGGTGGCAGATGTTGGTCTTCCTGCCAAACTTGGAGCTCCCCCTGCGCGAAACCCTGGGTAGTTTATAATCGTTGCTTCCGCATTTTCCGGAGTGATGAGAATATGATTCGATTTTTGCAAACCCCTGGGCCGATTAAGAAGGTGTTGCTGGGCGGCCTGCTGACGATTGTGTGCGTGTTCATGGTGATCACGCTGGTGCCTGGTTTCGGCAGTTCCAACTATTTCGGCGGCGGAACCCCCGCCCGCGGCGTAATCGCCACGATAGACGGCAGCGACGTGACGACGCTGGAAGTCCAGAAGGTCGCCCGGAGGATGATCGAGCAGCAATTTCAGCGGAATCCCGGCCAGGCTTCCATGCTGATGCCATTTTTTGCTTCGCAGGCGGCTCAACAGCTGATCAACGAGAAGGTGATCACCGGGGAAGCGCGCCGCCTGGGATTGCGTGCCACGGACGACGATGTGCGTGACGAAATCCAACATGGCCAGTACGCTCCCGCGTTCTTTCCCAACGGCAAGTTTGTCGGGCAGGACGTCTATGAGCAACGGCTGGCCCAATCCAACGTGACCGTGGATGAATTTGAAAACGGGGTAAAAGACCAGATTCTCTTCGACAAGATCCGCAGCCTGGTGGCGGGCAGCGCAACGGTTACGGAAGCGGAAATACGCGACACGTTCAAGAAAGAGAACACCAAGGTCAAGTTCGACTACGCGGTGCTGAAGAAAGAGGACATTCTCAAGGGCCTCCATCCGGCAGACGCCGAGTTGAAAGCTTACTACGACCAGAACAAGGCGAAATACAACAACTCCATTCCGGAGAAGCGGAAAATCAGTTACCTGCTGGTGGACAAGGCCAAGGTCCAGGGGCAGGTGCAGGTCACCCAGCCGGAACTGCAAGCCTATTACGGCGAGCATCAGGACGAGTACCGTATGCCCGAGCAGGTGAACGTCCGCCACATTTTGATCAAGACTCCGCTGCCCGGACCGGATGGCAAAATCGACCAGAAGGCTGTCGACGCGGCCCGTCAGAAGGCGCAAGACCTCTTGAGTCAGGTAAAAACAGGAGGGGATTTTGCCGGTCTCGCCAAGAAGTATTCCCAGGATTCGGCCAGCGCCAAAGACGGTGGTTCTCTGGGATGGATACAGCACGGACGATTTGGTTCGCCTGACGAGGACAAGGTCGTGTTTGCGCTTGCCAAGGGTGGTACCAGCGATGTGATCGCGACGGGCTCAGGGTTCGACATCGTTCGCGTGGACGACAAACAGGATGCGCATCTTAAGCCCCTGAGCGAGGTCAAAGCGGAGATCGAACTTATCCTCAAGCAACAGAAATCTGCCCAGGTTGCCGAAGGTCAGGCGAACGCGTTGGTGTCGCAGGCCCGCACCGGAGGTCTTGACAAGGCGGCTGCCACGAAGGGGCTGCCGGTGGTGACCACGGACTTCATCAGCCGCACGGATACTTTGCCCGGGATCGGTACGGCACCGCAGTTCATGGATGCCGTGTTCAATGCCGCCGAGAAATCTCCGCCCGATGAGGCGGAGACGCCGCAGGGTTTCGTGATTTACCAGTTGTTGGCCATCCAGCCGCCGGCCACCCCGGCGTTCGAAGACATCCGCAACCGGGTGGAGACCGAGTTCAAGAACGATCGGGCCGCAACCTTGCTGGCCCAGAAAACCCGGGAACTTTCCGATCGTGCCAAGGCCGATCATGATCTGAAAAAGGCGGCAAAGGAGCTGGGGGCTGCCATGAAGACCAGTGATTTTGTGCTCCCCGACGGCCAGGTTCCCGATATCGGATCCATGACTGGACAAGCATCGGTTGCCTTCACCCTGAAGCCGGGAGAGATCAGCGGTCCGATTGAAAGCGCCAACTCCGGAGTGGTGCTCTCCTTGCTGGAAAGGCAGGAGCCCACCGAACAGGACTTTGCGGCCAAGCGCGACGAGATTCGCAACGGTCTGCTGCAGCAGCGCCAATCCGAGCTTTTCGGATTGTTCGTCGAGAATGTGCGGCAGCAGATGGAGAAGTCCGGGAAGATCAAGATCAACGAGCAAGAACTGAAAGCGCTCACCAAGCGGCCGAGCGAAGAGGACGAGGGCGAGTAGGCTGGGAAGTACTCGGCGCGCGAGAGCCCACGGAGACTTGCTCTCAGGCATCAAGCGGTTTCATAGGAACTGTGGCTCCTTTGCGCTGTTAGCGGCCTCCTTTGCGGTCAAGGATTCTTGACTCGGCAGTGAGGGATCAACCGCAAAGTGCGCTAAGTTTTCGCCAAGGGCGCAAAAAGAAGCGAGCCGAAGCAACCATGAAGGTGCCATAGCTTTCCAAGCGTCCAAAATCAAACGAGTCACCGTTCAGCAAAATGGAACCGTAGCCACTTAACTATGCTTTTCCCTCGCCTCACGGGAATCCTCCTCCATCCCACTTCGCTGCCCTCGCAGGGCGGAATTGGAGACTTCGGCGCGGGCGCCTACGAGTTTGTCGATTTTCTGGCTTCTGCGAAGCAGGCACTTTGGCAGGTGTTGCCCCTGGGCCCTCCCGCCACTGGCAATTCGCCGTACTCCTCCACCTCCGCATTTGCCGGCAATCCCCTGTTGATCAGCCTGGAACGGCTGGCAGAGCACGGCTGGATCGACGGTGTGCGCCTCGGCCGGTTCTCAACTGCCGTCGGCCCGGTCGACTACGAAAGGGTGCGCCGCTTCAAGGCGCCCTTGCTGCTGGATGCGGCGAACCAGTTTCTGAGTTCTTCCCAGGCGGGCGCGAAGGCGCGATTTGACAGCTTCGTCTCGGAAAACCTCTGGTGGCTGGAAGATTTCGTGCTCTACGACGCGTTGCTGGAGCGCTGCCAACAAGTTTCCTGGAAGCAGTGGCCGAGGGATTTGGCGCGGCGCGAACCGGCCGCCTTGAAAGCCGCCCGCAGCGAGTTGGCATCGGAAATGGCGGTCCGTCGGGTTATCCAGTTTTTCTTTCACGAGCAGTGGCGCGCGCTGCGGGCCTATTGCGCGCGGAAATCCGTTCGCGTGGTGGGGGACATCGCCATTTTTGTGGATTATGACAGCGCTGACGTGTGGGTGCACCGTGAACTCTGGCGGCTGCAAGAGGATCTTGAGCCGGAAGCCGTTTCGGGCGTCCCCCCGGACGCGTTCAGCAAGACCGGGCAACGCTGGGGCAATCCGCTGTACAACTGGGATGCCATGCGGGCCAGTGGCTATGAATGGTGGATCCAGCGGCTGCGCTGGGCCACCCAAACCTGCGACTTCATCCGCCTCGATCATTTTCGCGGCTTCGCGCAGTTTTGGGAAATTCCGGCGCACGAGGAAACGGCCATCAACGGCCGCTGGGTAGACGGTCCTCGCGACGAGTTCTTTCAGAAGCTGAAGCAGGAGCTCGGTGGGCTGCCGTTCTTCGCCGAAGATCTCGGCTACATCACGCCGGACGTGCATCAGTTGCGCGAAAACCACCAGATACCCGGAATGGCAGTGCTGCAATTCGGCTTTGGCGATCCCGGCGCACACGTGCACCTGCCGCATCGCCTCACGGCGGATCGCGTCGTCTATACCGGCACGCACGACAACGACACGACTCTGGGCTGGTGGAACTCGACTGCGACGGAATACGAAAAGCGCTCCGCACTGGCCTACGTGGGCGCGGCTGAGGATGGTATCAATTGGGCCCTGATCCGCGCCGCGCAGGCCTCGGTGGCCGGGTTCTCCGTGGTACCGCTCCAGGATGTGCTGGGGCTGGGAAGTGAGGCGCGCATGAACACGCCCAGCGTGCTGGGCGGAAACTATCACTGGCGCATACAGCCGGGCTCGCTCACGCCCGCCTTGGCCGCAAAACTGGCGAGCGTCGCCGAAGTTACGGACCGCCTGCCGCAGCCGCTGCCCGTTCCGCCCGACGAGGAGTTTGCGGCGTAAGGGATGCGGCCTCGCTCTACCAGATCTGCACCCGGTCCGCCGGTGCAAGGTAGAGTTTCTCTCCAGGCTTGACGTCGAACGCCGCATACCAGGCGTCGATATTGCGCACCGTGGCTGCTCGATACTGAGCCGGGGAGTGCCCGTCAGTCATGACCCGCTGGCGAAGCAACGCCTCCCGCATTTTCGATCCCCAGTTCTGGCCGAAGGCGATGAAGAACTGCTGGTCGCCCGAGAATCCATCGTGAGAGGGTGCTGATCCGCCTTTTAGGGAAGCGCGGTAGCCGTCGTAGGCAGCGGCGATGCCAGCGACGTCGGCGATGTTCTCCCCGAGTGTCTGCTTGCCATTCACCGAAAGGTCCGGGAACGGCTGGTAGGTGTCATACTGGGCCGCCAGTCGGGCGGTCGCAGCTTCAAAGTGTGCCAAATCGGCGTCGCTCCACCAGTTGCGCACCCGGCCCTTGGAATCGAAAGCGCTGCCTTCGGTGTCAAAGGTGTGGCTGATCTCGTGGCCAATCACCGAGCCAATCGCGCCATAGTTGAACGCGGCCGGAGCCTGTGCGTCAAAGAAGGGTGGCTGCAGGATCGCTGCCGGAAAGTTCAGCGCGTTTTGCAGCGGCAGATTCACCGCATTCACGGTCTGCGGCTCCATGCACCATTCCCTGCGGTCGACCTTCCCTCCCAGGCGCGCGACTTGGCGATGATACTCGTAAAGCTCACCGCGCCAGACGTTGCCAAAAACGTCCTTGGCTTGGACTCCATAAGTTGAATAATCCCGCCAGGTCTCCGGATAGCCGATGCCCACATAAAGCGTCGTGAGCTTGGCCTGGGCCTCCGCCTTGGTTTCCGGGGCCATCCACGAGAGCGCCTCGATGCGTTTTCGGAAAGCGGCAATAATATTCGCCACCATCTCCTGGGCCGCCGCTTTGGCTTCAGGCGGGAAGTAGCGTTGCGCGTAGATTTTTCCAACGTCGTCGCCGAGCAGAACGTCGACCAGTTGTACCCCGCGCCACCAGCGGGGCCGCTGCTGAGTTGTACCAGACAGCGCGGTACCGGCGAAGGCGAAGTGTTCATCCTCCAACGATTTCGGCAGCACCTGGGCATAGTGATCAATCAGGTGAAACGCCAGCCAGTCCTTCCATGTGCTCAGCGAAGTCGAGGTGACCAGCGCCGACTCGCCGGTGAATGCCGTGGGCTGCCACACCATGAAGCTCTTCTGATGGCTGAGACCGGCGCCGCGAAAGTACTCTGCCCAGTCCAGCCCGGGCGCTCTTTTAACAAAGTCAGCCTGCTCCCACGTGTTGTTCGCCTTATGGATATCTTCGCTTTCCGCCAGGCTGAGATGCGCTTTGGCGATGGCATGTTCCAGCTCGAAAATTGCGGCCGCCCGAGTGTCGGTGTCCGTGAATCCGGCAAGCTTCAGCGAATTGGAGATGTATGCCTGATACTTGGTTCGCTGACTGCGCGTGCTCTCGTCCTCCGCCAGGTAATATTCCCGGTCCGGCATAACCAAGCCGCCCTGCATCAGGTAGGCCGCATAATGCTCGGAATCGTTGAAACCGGGAGCCACCCAAAGTCCAAAAAGGTTGGAAGTGTGGAAGTTGCCAGCGTTTAGGGCATCAACGTCCGCGCGCAAGGTTTCGCCCAGTGCGCGTGCCAGTTCGCGCTTGTTTTGTATAGCCGCGATAGCGTTCAGATGCGGGCGCAGGGGCGCGAGGCCTTTGCGTTCGATCGTCGCCTCGTCCATGTAAGAGTTGTAAAGATCAGCGATTTTGCGCGCGGCGGAACCCGCCGGCGCGCTGGCCTTGGCAGTTTCCTCAATCAGCGAGGCCGTGCGCTTGTCGGTCAGATCGGCAAGAAGCGTAAATACATTGATCCCGGCTCGATCCGGCGGAAGTTCCGTGCGCTTGAGCCATGCGCCGTTGGCATATTGGAAAAAATCGTCCCCCGGAACCGCTGCAAGGTCCATGTTGGTGACCGCAATACCGTGAACGTCTTGCTTCGGCAGGTCGTACGCCGGCGCGGAGGGCAAAGAAAGCGCAATCAATGCGAAAACGGCAGCGTACGCGAAAAACTTCATGGATTTGGAAATCATATGCAACTCCGAAGGAAGGTTCCAGATCGGGAGTGAAACCAAATATACGAGACGTTCGATGAAAGCAAAGGATAGCAGAAATGCCGATCCCAACGCGTCCACGTCGCGCGGGGTCCTGAGCGCATTGCTATTTCAAGCGCCCAGCCGATCCTTGGGCGAGCCGCCCCAGGCTGCCGGGTTCCAGCGTGATGACACCCGGCACCTTGGTGAAAATGGGCTTGTTGGGGATGGTCTCGTACGCATAGCCCGTCAGGACGGCTTTGAAGGCGTAATGGCCGGACTTATGAACAGCCAGCCGCGCCCACCCGTAGTGGACTTGCTTGCCGATTGTAAATTTCAGTCCGAGGTAGCCACTGCCGCCGTATGCCCAGGCCCCCCACGTATCACCACAACCCGAGCTACAGGAGTACCGGGCCATAATCGCCCCTTTTTTGTTTCCGACGAAGCTCTGCTTGGAGCTGACGACAGAGTCTCCGGACAGCCTGCCGGCCGCACTTTCAAATCCAAAACTGACCCCTCCAACCGCGTTATTGCCAAGTCCTTCCACAGCAAGGGTGGCAATTCCGTACGAACCGTGCCACGAACCGAGCTCGTAGATGACGAAGTCGGTACCTTTATGGTTGAGGCTAAGATGATAGGTTCCATCGGGCCCGATCACATGGTGGGTCTTGGTGTAAACGATCTTTGCCTCGGCAGGCTGCGCCAAGGCCAGCATCCCCACTCCCGCTGCACTGGCCGCCAGCGCATACATGCAGAGTTGGTGATGGATTGGTTCGGAAAGTCTTGAAGGCGTTCTAGGCGGCTGCGAAGACGGTTTCATACATCCCTCCGTCGAGCGCCACCATTGTACGCCCGGTGGTCAAGCATATTCCGTGATATGTCCCAAAGCCCGTTGCTCAAAATCGGCGCAACGGTTATGGCACAGCTCGTCCCCTTTGAGCGTCGCCCCAGAATCGTGTATAGATGGATGTGAGGTTCGGAGTGAATCCCCGTGGAGAATGCGATCATCCAGGCGCGCGCCGTCGAAAAGTTCTACCTCCAGCCCGACGGCAATCGCATTGAAGTCATTGCTCCAACCGATCTGGAAGTCTACCCCGGCAAGATCGTTACTCTGCTCGGCCCCTCGGGTTCGGGCAAGTCCACGTTGTTGCGAATGCTGACCGGCCTTTCGACCCCCTCCTCGGGAGAGGTTCTCTGGCACGGCAAGCCGGTAAGCAATCAGCCTCCCAACGTCGCCATCGTTTTCCAGAGCTTCGCGCTTTTTCCCTGGCTCAACGTCCTCGAGAATGTTGAGGCCCCGCTGGAGGCCCGTGGCGTCGGGGCCATCGAACGGCGCAAGCGGGCGCTGAAAATGGTCGACACTGTCGGCCTCGATGGTTTCGAGACCGCCTATCCCAAGGAACTCTCCGGCGGCATGAAGCAGCGCGTCGGATTCGCCCGCGCGCTCGTCGTAGAGCCAGAGGTTCTGTTCATGGACGAGCCTTTTTCTGCGCTCGACGTGCTGACCGCCGAAAACCTGCGCGGTGAACTGCTGGAGCTGTGGCTGAGCAAGAGAATACCGACCACTGCAATCTTCGTGGTCACGCACAATATTGAAGAAGCCGTGCTGCTGGCCGACCGGGTGATTGTGCTGGGGAAAAATCCGGGACGGATTCGCTCCGACTTCGAAATTGCCATTCCACATCCGCGGGATCGCAAAGCCCCGCGCTTTGTGGAATATGTGGATTTCATCTACAAGATCATGACCCAGCCGGATCTGGAACACGCTTTGCCCGCGGCCGCCGGAGCCGCGCGACCTGCCCGCGGGCCGAAAGAGAAGTATCAGATGTTGCCGCATGCTCGCCCCGGCGGCATTGCCGGATTGCTCGAACTCCTCCACGATCATGGCGGGCGCGATGACCTTTACCGGCTGGCCGATGAGCTATCGATGGACGTAGATGATCTTTTGCCCATTGTCGAAGCCTGTACCATGCTGGGCTTCGCTACGTTACAGGAAGGCGACGTCGAAATCACCCTGCAGGGAACTGCCTTCGCGACGGCCGAGATATTGGAGCGCAAAACTTTGTTTCGTGATGCCGCCCTGAAGCATATTGCGATCCTCCAGTGCATCGACAGCGTGCTGAAAGCGAAGTCGGATCACTCGATCCCTGACGAATTCTTTCACGACATCCTCGACGAGCACTTCAGTCAGGACGAAGTCGAGCGCCAGTTTGATACCGCCATGAACTGGGGACGATACGCCGAAATCTTCGACCACGATCCTGAAAAAGGCCGGTTGGTGCTTACCGACCATGTTTCTGAGGCCAATGCATCGCTCGCAGCAGGCAAGCCATGAAAAGGCCGGGAAGCCTCGCCACCTTTTCTCCGTACCGGCTGTGGTCGGTCCTGCCACGCATTGAGACTTCGTACCTGCCCGATCTGCTGATGTTTGCAGCGGGCCTGTCACTCTTTTACGGCACCTTAATGGTGGGGCGAACCTGGCTCGGACCGTTTACGCCCTTTGTGGAAATCTCGCGCAGCCCGTTGGCGCTTCCGGGCTACGCGGCATTATCGCTGCTGCGCATCACGATTGCTTACGTGCTCAGCCTGCTGTTCACGTTGGTCTATGGCTATATCGCAGCCTACAACGCGATAGCCGAGCGCTTCATGGTGCCGCTGCTCGACGTATTGCAGTCCATTCCTGTGCTGAGTTTCTTGCCAGGGGTGATGCTGGCCATGGTGGCGCTTTTTCCCAGCAGGCAGATGGGAGTCGAACTGGGCGCCATCCTGCTGATTTTCACCGGCCAGGTCTGGAATATGGCCTTCAGCTTCTACGCCTCGCTGAAGAACATCCCACGCGAAATGCGGGAGGCAGCCAGGATCTACCGCTTCAGCTGGTGGCAGCGATTCACCGAGGTCGAGCTGCCGTTTGCCGTGATCGGCCTGGTGTGGAATTCCATGATGTCGGTGGCCGGCGGCTGGTTCTTCCTGATGGCTTGCGAGATGTTCGTGCTCGGCTCGCGCGACTTCCGCCTGCCCGGGCTGGGTTCCTACCTGCAGACCGCGGCCAGCGCCGGAGACACCGCTTCCATCCTCTGGGGCGTGGCCACCATGATTGCCGTAATCGTCCTGCTGGATCAGTTTGTGTGGCGGCCGGTGATTGCCTGGGCGGAAAAATTCAAAGTCGAGCAGGTGGAAAGCAGCAACATTCCGCGCTCGTGGGTGCTCAATCTGATGCAGCATTCCCGCGGCCTGGCGCAGCTTCGCAAGCGGGCAGTGTTTCCGCTGCGAGAAAAGCTCATGCATTATTTTTCGCAGCGGGAAACCGCCCAGCCAGACAGCGAACCCCTAGCATCGTGGAAACTTTGGACCGCCCGGGTGGTCGGCGTTGCGGCTCTGGGCGCAGTTGGATACGCACTGGTGCGCGTGGGCATTCTGCTCTCTGGACTTACCAGTCCGGAGGCCAAAGAGATTGGACTCGGCCTGGGCGCAACCTTTCTGCGAGTGAATGTGGCGCTGCTGATCGGTGCGCTTTGGACGATTCCCGTCGGAGTCAAAATCGGATTCAACCCGCGGTTGGCCCGGGTGGCGCAACCCCTCGCCCAGATCGCAGCCTCGGTTCCGGCAACGGCGCTATTTCCCGTGGTTCTGCTGATCCTTATTCGCCTCGGTGGAGGACTGGGCGTGGGCTCGATCATGCTACTGCTGCTCGGTACCCAGTGGTACATCCTGTTCAACGTCATTGCCGGCGCGATCGCGATTCCCACCGACTTGAAGGAGGTCTGCACGGTTTGCCGTATTCGGGGGTGGGAACGCTGGCGCAAGCTGATTCTGCCGGGAATCTTTCCTTACCTGGTCACGGGTCTGGTGACGGCATCCGGCGGCGCGTGGAACGCCAGCATTGTGGCAGAGTATTTCCACTTCAAAGGCGAGACCATTTCCACCATCGGACTTGGCGCCACGATCAGCCAGGCCAGCGACAGCGGCAACTACGATCTGCTGATCGCCTCTACCATCGTGATGGCGGCAGTGGTCGTCACCGTGAATCGCCTGGTCTGGCGGAGAATGTACGGTCTGGCGGAAACCCGATTCAAGCTGGAGACATAAGAAAGCCGGGGCCTTTCGGTCCCGGCTGTGCAGTTGGCTAGGTTCGCCCGGATAAAAACCGTGGTCGTCGGTCTGCGGTCGTTAGTCGTTCGCAATCGCGTCAGACACCCGAAGCATGGAAAACTGACGACCCGCGACTGCCGACCGTCGACTAACGACTGCCGACCGTCGACTAACGACTGCCGACCGACGACAAAACTACGCGCTCCTTCTTGGCCGCACCGTCAAATCCCGCACCTGGGTCAGGATGCTCGACATCTGCATACCGTTCAGTTGATTGACGAAGGGCAGCATTTCCGCGACGAACGGATCCTGCATCAGTTCGCGGACTTCCTCTTCGCGGTTGCGTTCGCCCCCGCTGAGCAAGTCCGGCACCGTGGCCTCGAGCGCTTTTGCCAGCCGCTCCAGTGAGGAAAGAGTCGGCGTAGCTTTTTCATTTTCGATTTTGGACACGTAGGTTCGGGGCACGGACATCCGTGCCGCCAGTTGACGTTGGCTAAGGCCGTTGCGCAGCCGCATCGAACGAATGGAAGCCGCCAGGTTCAAATGCCCGGGGCGCCCGTTCATCGGGATCACTGCGGGCGGCGGCGCCTGGACGACGATTTCCGGTTCGTCCTCGTCGAGCGATCCGTGGCAGCGGCGGCAAAGATTGTTGGTGGTTCGGAATTGAACCAGAAGACAAGAATCACAACGAACGACTTCCCGTGAATCTACCGGGGCAAGAGTCGTAGCAGCCATTTAGGTGTTGGGAGTGCCAGAGCAAGGCTTCCCTGGAACCAAACTAGGTACTTGGTTCCAAACCTGCTGCGTACTTTGCGGGAGACAGCCTGTGGAAGTCAAGTAGAATCTGTGGTTCAAGCGTATAAACTTGACCCAGAACGGGAATAAACCGGCTAAAGCCAGCGAAAACAGGGGAGAAATGATGTTCGATCGCGAATCGGCGTGGTGTTTACTAACTGAGTTCACCCAGTCGGAAAGTTTGCGCAAACATGCCTTGGCGGTGGAAGCGTGCATGCGCGCGTACGCCAGAAAACTGGCGCCAGGATCCAGCGAACAGGAAGAGCTTTGGGGCGTGGTCGGATTGATCCACGATTTTGATTACGAGAAATATCCCAGCGCCGAGGATCATCCCTACCGTGGCAACGAGATTCTGAAAGAACGTGGCTACTCGAATGAGATTCGCCGCGCCATCCTGTCCCACGCCGACTACACTGGCGTGAAGCCCGAGAGCCCCATGGAGAAGACTTTGTTCGCCTGCGACGAGTTGGCCGGACTGATCACGGCGGTCGCGCTGGTGAAGCCGGGGAAATCGCTGGCGGAAGTCGATGCCAAGTCGGTCAGAAAGAAAATGAAAGACAAAGCCTTCGCTCGCAGCGTCAACCGCAACGACATCGTGAACGGGGCTGCCGACCTGGGCGTGGACCTCGAAACGCACATCGCCTTCTGCATCGAAGCCATGAAGGCGATAGCAGAGCAGTTGGGGCTGGACGGCAGCGCCGCCAAACCAGCATAGCCAGGATCGCCAGCACAACGCCGAAAATCTTCGATGCAGGTGCGGGCTTGCCCGCCCGTGCGGTTATCAGCGGGCTATGTCACCCGCACGCCATCCCTGGCCACTTGCAGGGGCAGAACCCGCCCGCCATTCTCGCCCAGCGCCGTAGCCACCCGGCTCGCCGCCCCTTTTTCCACCAGGAAGATCGCGCACCCGCCGCCGCCCGCGCCGCAAACTTTCGCTGCTCGCCCGCCATTTTTGCCCGCAACCTTAATCAGTTTGTCGATCAGAGGTGTGGCGATTCCCGGAGCATTGGTCCGCCGCAGCTTCCATTCTTCCCGCAGAAGCCGCGCCACTTCGTCCCACTCTCCCCGCAGAAGCGCCTGGTGCATGGACCGCGCAATCGCGGCAATGCGTTCAAAGTTGCGGAACACGTGCCGGTCGCCGTCAATATGGGACTTGAAGACCTGCCAATTGTTGATGCCCGACTGCCGTGGCGCCCCGGTATAAGCAAGCACGAAGCGCGATTCAATTTCCTCCGCGGCAACCGGGACCTCTTCCCGATAGATCCCGTCAATATCCAGATGAATCGCGTTCACTCCGCCGTATAACGCCGGATAGTAGTCCTGGCAACCGGTTGGCACCCGGATGACCTGCGCCTCGACATTCTGCGCGATCACTCGCATCTGTTCCAGTGAAAGATGGCGCTCGGTGAATCGCGCCAGCGCGGCCGTGGAGGCAATCATTAGCGCAGACGATCCCGAAATCCCCGCCCCGGCGGGAGATTCGGAGTTGGTCTCGATGATGAATCCTTCGCGTGGTGCGAAAAACTGAATGAGCTTCGCTGCCAGGGGCAATCGGAATCGCTGGGCTTTCCTCAACGCCTCAAAGCTGGGAAAGTTCTCTTCGCGCCTCGTATCCACTGATCGCACGCGAATCTGTTTGCCAGCCAGCGGAGTAATGCGGCAGGTAGTTTGAATGTTGACGGCGAAATTCAGCGTCACCGCGCCGGGGTGAAACAAATATAACGGCCACAGATCGATAGTCCCGCCCGCCAGATCAGCGCGGCAGGGCGCCTGAGCGGTGATGGTGCGCCCGCCAACCGCAGCGCCTGTTTTTCCCATGTAATGTTTGTACCACGGTGCCCTTATAGGCCGAGGTCTTTGACCGCGCCCTGAACCTCGGGAATCACGCTATCCACATCGGCCTGCGTGGCACGGTGATTGACCAGGCACGCCCGCAGGCAGAACCTGCCGCGCAGGCTCGCGTTGGAAAGATACACGCGGCCTCGCTGCACCACCCGTTGGAGGATCGCCGCGTTCCGCCGGTTCAACTCCTCTTCCGACAAACTCCCCGTCCCTTTGTGCCGGAAACAAATCGCGCTCAGTTCAACCGGAGCCAGCACCTCCAACTCCGGATGCCCCGCGATCTCCCCGGCCAAATACTTCGCCAGATCCAGATCCTTCTGAATCGCCTCGCGAAACGCCTGCAACCCGTGGTAGCGAAGCGACAACCATAGCCGCAGCGCGCGAAATCTCCGCGACAGCTCGATCGTTTCCTCAAAAAAGGCAAAGCCTTCAATCGGATCGTCGCTCAGAACTTTTGCGTAATCGCCGGTGTGAGAGAACGCGGCCTGTGCCGGTTTCGGGTCACGATACAGCAGGCAGCCGCAATCCAGCGGCTGATACAGCCACTTATGCGGATCGAGAGAAAGCGAGTCGACCAGCTGCAGCCCGGCAAACTTTCCGGGCGCAGCGATGGCGGCCAGCGCACCATAGGCTCCGTCGACGTGCAGCCACAGATTGTGATCACGCGCGATAGCGGCAATTTCCGGCAGCGGGTCAATTGACCCCGTGGCCACTGTGCCTGCCGAGGCAACCACCGCGATCGGCGTCTTCCTCGCAGCCTTGTCGGCCCGGATCGCTGCCTCAAGCTCCGCGGGAATCATGCGGAACGTTTCGTCGGTGGGGATCAGCCGGAGATTCTTTCTGCCAATTCCCAGCAAAGCGATGCTCTTGGCAATCGACATGTGAACTTGCTCGGAGGCATAGACCACTCCCTGGGCCTCGGTCGCCAACCCGGACTCGTTGGCTGACGCCTTGGCCTCGCGAGCCATTGCCAGCGCCATGAGATTGGCGGACGACCCGCCGCCGGTCAGGCTTCCATGAAAACCGGGGCAGCCGATCGCCTGGGCCAGCCAACCCACGACGGTGCGTTCGATCGTCACTGCGGCTGGACCAGAGCGCCATGCCGTCACATTCTGATTGAGGACGCTTGCCAGCAAATCAGCAACTGCGCCTACCGGTTCGCCGGAGCCTAGCACATAGCCGAAGAAACGCCCATTCTGCGCACGAGAGTGCGCAATCACATCACGCAAAGCGGACAGAGCCTCTGCGCCCAGGCCTTCCTCGGGGAGCGGCGTATGGAACAGCCGCTCGGCCTCAACGCCGCTGGTGGCGGGAAATGTGGAGCGCGAATCCAGGCTGCTCAGATATTCAGCTGCCAATCCGGCAACTTGTTCGGCAAGGAGGCGGAAAGCAGCTGGTGACACTTGCAAGGAGGACATGATGCGTGATTTTACAGGAGCAGACGTGTGAACCTTGGCACAAGCGGGGTGCGCGCCCGATCGAAAGCTAGGTGGTCAAATTGAACGCCCGCTTGATCGTGCCGCGTTCCCTCTGAATCTTCTCTTGCAGCAGGGTAATGGCGTAGATCAGTTGCTCCGGCCGCGGAGGGCATCCGGGCACATAGACATCAACAGGAATCACCTGGTTCACACTCTGCACCAGGGCATAGTTCTGAAACACGCCGCCCGAGGTCGCGCAGGCGCCCATGGAGATCACCCATTTCGGTTCCGGCATCTGTTCCCAGAGCTGGCGGATGACCGGGGCCATTTTATTAGAGACGCGTCCGGCAATAATAATGAGGTCCGATTGCCGTGGCGACGGGCGGAATACTTCTGCGCCAAAGCGGGCGATGTCGAAGCGGGAGGCGCCCATCGACATCATTTCGATTGCGCAACAAGCCAAGCCGAACGTCATCGGCCAAAGCGAGTTCTTGCGCGTCCAGTTCACCGCCTGGTCGAGTGTGGTCAGAACCACACCTTCGGGAGTGGGATTCCCGTAAGTCAGGTCCTTGACGACTCGCTTACCCTTCTCGACAGTTACATAGGGACCGAAATTGCGACCGCCATCCATAGAACAATTTTACTTCGTCGCTTGCGACCCTGTCCAAGATCCAAAGAATAGCCGCTACAGCTCCAGCACGATCTTGCCGAACATCTGGCTGGACTGCATATATTCGTGCGCGGCGCGTGTCTCGGCCAGCGGGAACGTGCAGTCCACCACGGTTTGGAACGTGCCGTCAAACACAAACTTCATAGCCTGATGCAAGTCGCCCATGGTCCCCATGTACGAGCCGAGAAAGGAAAGCTGCCGGGCAAACAGAAAGCGCAAGTCGAATCCGATGTTCGGCCCGGTGGTGGCGCCACAGGTCACGATGATGCCTCCTGGCTTCAGCGACTTCATGCTCTCTCCCCAGGTTGCCTCACCCACGTGCTCCACGACAATATCCACACCTTCTTTGTCGGTAATCCGGCGAACTTCCTGCGAGATCTTCTGCTGATAATGGTTGATCCCGAAGTCCGCTCCAAGTGCAGCCGCTTTCTCCAGTTTCTTTGCGTCCCCGGCGGTGGTGATGACGCGGGCATGGAACAATTTCGCGATCTGGATGGCGGCAATGCCTACGCCTGATCCCGCACCCAGCACCAGAACCGTCTGACCCTGCCGGATGCCGGATCGAGCCACCAGCATGTGCCACGCCGTCAGAAATACCAGCGGAGCGCTGGCCGCCTGGTCAAAGCTGAGGTGCTCGGGGATCGGGATCACGTTGATCGCCGGGATCGCGATCAGCTCGCAGTTTCCGCCATCCACGCCGTTGCCCAGAGCGGTGAATTCGCGACACAGGTTGTGATTTCCCGCAGCACAGTACTCACAGTGATTGCAGAAGTACATGGGGGCCAGCAAAACTCGCTGGCCCACCCGAAATCCGGTTACATACTCGCCGACTTCGGCAATTTCCCCGGCGATATCGCTGCCCAGAATGTGCGGCAGCTTCACCCCCGGAATCCCGCCCCGCACCCAGAGATCCAGATGATTCAATGCGCAAGCCCGAATCCGCACCAGCACCTGGTCTTTCCTCGGGTGCGGATCAGGCACCTCCTCGTAGCGCAGCACTTCCGGACCGCCGAATTCGTGAAGGCGAACGGCTTTCATTTTTACTTCTGCCCCAGCGAACAATCCGAGTTCACATTCTGAATATAGATACCATTGTTGCCGATGCGATCATCCTCAAACGCCACTGCTGCAAGCCCGGACGGAGCGATGCCAGCTGCCAGCCTGGCCTTGTCTGCCGAGTAGGAGGAAACCGGGAACTGCGCGCATACGGTCTTGCCGTTCCCGTCCAGCTTGGCAGCCTGAATCGTCGCCGATCCGTAGGTCACCTGGTCCACCCAGAACGCCAAAACCCCGCTGCCAATCTGCACATTCTGCGCGTCGATCTGCTGGTCCGAGCCCAGCGGCACCACCACTAAGCCCGTGCCTCCCCACTTCCGCCCGCCTTTACTGTTGAACTTCTGGGCGTAAATGCCGTTCGTCACCTGGTTACCGTCCTCCTCGGTCCAAACCAGAAACGTCTCGTCCGTTTTTGCCCGGTAAGAAACCGACGGGTCCACCCGCACATTCACCGCATCCGTCGAAGCGGCCGAGCCGTTATGCGGGAATGCCTCCTTGCCGTTCGCGAGGATATGTTGCGCGAAGCACTGCAGAGCCGGACTGTTCGTATACCACGCAAACAGCGCGCCGCCCTTTCCATCCGGGATGAAGTAAGGGAATTCGCCGAACTGCAGCGAACCCTGATCGAAAATCGTCACGTTCTTCTTGCCCCACAGAACCTTCCCTTGCTGCGAGAGCTTATTGGCGCGAAGTTGCTGATCGCTTCCGTACCCCTTGCCCCGCACCCAGGAAATGATCACGCTTCCGTTGTCCGCCGCGTGCAGGTCCGACAGCACGTAGCTGTAGCCGGACTCGCTGAACACAACTCCCTTGCCCCACAGCGGATGACCCTTGGGGTCGAGTTTTTGAAGGACAACATTCGTATTGCTGGTCCAGCCAACCACCACATTGCCGTCGCTCGTGCCCGCAATCTTCGGAACTGCATTCGACTGCGAACTTCCTTTGGTCAGTTGCACGCCACGTTTTCCCCACAACGGTTTTCCGGCAGGGCTCATCTTCGCTGCGGTAACTTGCTGATTCGAGCCTTCGCGAGTGTCAAGGAACGCCAGCAGCGCATTACCTGCCTTATCGAAATCAAGCCCGTAATCTTCGGTCGAACTATTGCTTAGCTCGGCAACGATTGCGCCATCGTGCTTAAATTGCTCATCTCCACCCGGATTGAGCCGCTGATAATACACGTCATACCCAGCCCCATCGCCGTCAAACCAGCTTACATACCATCCGTTGTTCGGCAGCGCTTTCACCTTCGGCTGCACCTGGTCATCCCCGTTCTTGTCCGCCAGCGCCAGGTTTTTCATCGGATCAGACGACCACTGTCCCCACGCCGTCGAGGCGATCGTGAGGCACAAAATTACGGCTGCAATGTATACCAATTTTGATTTCATGAGACCCTCCTGACCCCCTCCGTGGCCCAAACCCGGCTCCGGAAGCGGGACATCCGACTTTACTCCCTGCAGGCCGGATGGTCAATCCGGCCATCGTTGGAGTCTTTTGCCCCTGCCCGCGTCCCGTGAGGCACACCGAAGGTTCGCCCGTCAGCCCATTGACTCGTCCCCAGCCAAACCTCAATAATCGAAACGGGATGGACATCTACGAGGAGATCGTCAAGCTTCGCCAGGAGGGCCGCCGGGGCGCCGTCGCCACCATCGTCAATGTGCGGGGCTCAATCCCTTCGTTTGAGACCGCCAAGATGCTGGTGCGGGACGATGGTTCCATCTTCGGCACCATTGGCGGAGGCTGCGTCGAAGCCGAGGTCTGGCAAGCCGCCCGCGAGGTCATGGAAAGCGAGAAGCCGCGCAGCATGACCTTCAACCTCAATCAGGATCCGAAATACGACACCGGCCTGGTCTGCGGCGGTACGCTCGACATTTTCATCGAGCCGGTGCTGCCTGCGGCGTCACTCTACATCTTTGGCGCAGGTCACGTTTCGTTGAACCTTTATGAGGTCGCGCGCCGCGCCGGTTTTGATGTCACCGTCATTGATGACCGCGAGGCTTACGCCAGCCGCGAACGTTTCCCGCAAGCCCGCGACGTAATCGCGGAGGATTTCGATCAAGCGATGGCGCGCGTCACGCCGGGAGAACTGTCCTACATCGTGATCGTCACCCGCGGCCATCGCGACGACATGCGCGTGCTGCGCTGGGCCGTGCAAACACGGGCCCGCTACATCGGTATGATCGGCTCCAAGCGCAAGACCATCACCATCTTCCGCGAGCTGACGGCCGAAGGGATTCCCGAGCAGCTGTTTGAGAAGGTTCACGCTCCGGTCGGCTTGGACATCGGAGCGATTACTCCCGAGGAAATCGCCGTCGCGATCACCGCGGAACTGATCGCCGTGCGCCGCCACGCCGAGCGCTCCTTGCCCCACATGAGCTGGTTCCACCGCCGCCAGGATGAAAAAGCTCCTGCCGCCGTCCCCGAAGACTTAGCGCAGCCCGATTAGGCCAAGCCGCAGAAGTGTCTCTCGCGCACAGACTTCCCGCTCCCTTTCTGCTATCTTCCTCTCATGACCCGTTCGCCTAACCTGTGCGCGGTGATCCTTGCCGCCGGCGAGTCTACTCGCATGGGCACGGACAAGGCCTTGCTGCCCTGGCCTCCCGGTCCGCCCGGCGCGGGCACGGGGCAGACATTTCTTTCGTCCGCAATCCGCTCTCTCTCGCCGTTCAGTGAGATGGTGATGGTGATCGCCGGCAAGAATGAAGCGAACCTCGCGCCTGTGGCTTATGCCAACGGCGCTTTCCTGGTTCGCAACCCGGCTCCGGAGCGCGGCCAGTTCAGCTCACTCCAGGTTGGATTGCAGGCCGTCATGGATCATGGACGCGATGCCGCTATCGTCACGCTCGTCGACCGGCCTCCGCCCAGGGCGGCAACGCTGACGGCACTCACTGCGGCGTTCCTGGCCGCCCCCATGGGAGTCTGGGCTGTCATCCCCGAACATCAGGGCAAGCACGGTCATCCCGTGTTCCTGGGACGCGAAATCATCGACGTGTTCCTGAAAGCTCCAGCAACCACTACGGCATGGGACATCGAGCACCAGTACCAGCAGCACATTCAGTACGTCGCGATCGACGATCCGACGGTCGCGCTGAATGTCAACACTCAGGAAGAATATGCGGCGCTTGCCACGGGACCTTCGCGCTCGACATGATCAGGCAACACGACAAACGACATGACCAATCCCCTCTCTGCCAAAGCCACTGAGTTTATCGATACCGTCTTGCATCTTCATCCCCAGCTGGCGACATTCGACTGTGACGGCACGCTCTGGAGCGGCGACGCCGGCGAAGGCTTCTTTGACTGGGAACTCAAGCGGGGCTTGGTTTCTGACGACATCGTGCGCTGGGCGCGTCCCCGCTACTCCGACTACAAAGCCGGCAAGGTCGATGAAGAGACCATGTGCGGCGAGATGGTTACCATGCATCGTGGGTTAAGCCAAGCCGACGTTCAGCGAACCGCGCAGGAGTACTTCGACGGCGTTTTCCTGCCCAATATTTTTCCTGAGATGCGCGAACTGATCGCCCGCTTGCAGCAATCTGGATGCGAAGTCTGGGCAGTGTCGTCGAGCAACCTGTGGATCATCCGCGCCTGCGCAAAACATTTTGGCATTGATGAGAAGAAGATTCTGGCGGCAACCGCGGCAATTGAAGACGGACGCGTGACCGACCGCCTTATTCGCGTACCCACCGGCGAGAGCAAACCGCGCGTCATTCGGGAAGTGATCCGCCGAACCCCCGACGCTGCCTTTGGCAATTCGCGTTGGGATATGGAAATGCTGGCCATGTCCAAGGCCGCATTTGCAGTCAACCCCAATCCCGACCTGAAGCAAACCGCCACTGCCCGCGGGTGGACGATCTACAACCCTGATAGCTTGGCCGGATAGCGGGGCGTCAACTCGGAGGCGATCACCCGTGGAATCCGTGTCGATCCGTGCTAGGTCTTTAGCTTTTCCAGCGCCGCCGCCAGCGCGTCCATGGCAAGATAGCTGGCATGGCCGGAGGCCTCGGGCAAGCCGCCGACCAACTCCACCAACTCTTCCCGGCGCAAGCCTCGAGCCTCGCCAACTCTTTTCCCGCACACTAACTCCGTGAGCGCGGAACCACATGCCATCGCCGCCACGCATCCTTTGGCGCGAAACCGAATCTCGCTGATCCGGTCCCCGGCGAGTTTCAGGCTGAGTTGCAGAATGTCGCCGCACGCCGGATTCTCCACTTGCGCCGACGCATCGGCGTCGTCGACTTCTCCCGTGTTGCGAGGATGCTCGAAATGATCCAGAACCTGGACAGAATACATTGGCAGCCGTCAGCTACAATGCATACGATTCTATACGTGCTCCAATCCTTTCATGCTTTCGGATCACACTCCCCGCCGCATCGTGTCTCTTCAGCCCAGTGCCACGGTGATCCTCGCCGCCGTCGGAAGACTCGATCGCGTGGTTGCCTGCACCAGGTACTGCGCAGATGTCTGTCCGGAGATCGCCCACCTCGGCGTGACCATCGTGCACGATTCCTGGACTGCGGATACCGCCCAGATCATGGCCGCCAAGCCCGACCTGGTGATTGCCGCCGTCCCTTATCAGGAAAAAGCAGTCAGCCAGATCTTGAAATCCGGCGCGCGCTTCCTGGGGCTTGCTCCCAGGACTCTGCAGGATATCTACACCGACATCGCAGCGATCGCCGGCATCGTCGACGCAGCCGATCCCGGTAAGAACGTCGTCGCCAAAATGCAGGAGGAGATCGACTTCGTGCGCAAGCGGACGCAACATGCGCCCCGCCCACGGGTCTTCTGCGAAGAATGGGGCAAGCCGCTCATAGCCTCGCAACCCTGGGTGGCAGAACTGGTCGAGGCCGCGGGCGGAGAATTCATTGGCACACCCGGCGCGCAGATCTCCGCACAAGCCGTTGCCTCCGCCAGTCCCGGCGTAATCATCGCCGCCTGGTGCGGAGCCGGTGACCGGGTCCCTCTGGAAAAGATTGTCAAAGACCGGGGTTGGGCTGAGCTCGCCGCCGCGAAGGCAGGCCGAGTGTTCTGCATCCGCGACGAACTTCTAAACACGCCCGCGCCTACCATGATCGGCGGGTTGCATGCCCTCGCCGCTGCCATCCACCCTGAGCTTTTTTCAGCGACGGGCGGGCTGACCTGCCTTACGAAATCACCGTCATTGTCGGGGAATGTGGTTTAACATTCTTACCATGTCTACTATGGTCCAAACCGACGAAGTGAAAAGGGAACTGGAGCAGGCTGCTGAGTCGGCCAAGTCCGCTGAAGAATTGATGTCCCGGGTCGTGCAGGCGCTGCACACGCGCATGCTCAAGTACAACTGGGTGGGCTTTTACATGCTGGAGAAGAGCGCCGGCGAACCGTCCATGCTGGTGCTGGGAGCGTTTGAAGGCGCCATGACTCCCCATACCCGCATCCCGTTGCATCAGGGCATCTGTGGCGCCGCCGCCTCCAGCGGCAAGACGGTTGTCGTGGATGATGTTGCCAGTGACGTTCGCTACCTTGCCTGCTCCCTGGAAACCAAGTCGGAGATCGTGGTTCCGGTGTTCGTCCGTGGCAAAGTGGTTGGCGAACTGGACATCGACAGCCATTTCCATGCGGCCTTCAAACCTGACGACCGCGAACTCGTCGAATTCTGCGCCGAACTCGTCGGCAAGTATCTGGGAAAATCCCCGGCATGAAACAAGTTGTAGCCGCGCTGATTCTCAAGGATGGCAAGCTGCTGGTGTGCCAGCGTACCCGGCATCAGACCATGCCGCTGAAGTGGGAATTTCCCGGCGGCAAGATTGAAGAAGGCGAGCAGCCGCGCGATGCGCTTCGCCGTGAACTGGACGAAGAACTCGGCATCGACGCCGCGATCGGAGAGGAAGTCGCTCGCTTCCGCCACGAGTATCCCGGAGGAGGCGCGGTAGAGCTTCGTTTCTACCTCGTCCAGGCGTACCGCGGAGAAATCGAAAACAAGATCTTTCGCGAGATTTGCTGGTCCGCCTGCGCCGAATTACCCTCGTTTGATTTCCTGGAAGCCGATGCGACGCTGGTCCGAGACCTAGCCTCCGGAAAAATCTCTCTAGACGGGCAGTAGAGTACAGGCGTCCCGCCCGTCGTGGAAATGACTGCTCGATGTAGGCGCGGGCGTCCTCTCCCGTGCCGCGGCAGGCCCCGCAAAGAATCCCAGCGTGAGCTATAGTTCCTCGACAATGATGGTCACGTCGCATTTCGCGCCAGATACGTCCCCTACCGTCGAAAGCGAGAAGGTAAGCGGTTGTCCGCTTTCGTCAGCAATCGGAATTGTCCCTTCGCCGCTATTTCCGGCGTTGGTTGTCGGCGGGCAATGATTGAGCGGACTGCCGTCGCTCACGCCAAATCTAGTCGTATAACCAACGAGGCCGCAGAAGAACGAGTCGTTGCCTCCATTGCCAACAGTTATCACGATGAACACGTTAGCTCGAAACATTCCACCACGCTTTGGCGTGTAGACGGTGACTGGCCCGATGGCTCCAGTTTGGTTGTACAAATGGAAGCGCTTCACGATGTGCGGGTAAGATTGAGCCGAACCACCAGCGCACATGGACAGCGTGACGGCGAACAACAGAAACAGCTTTTTGTACACGAAACTTCCCTCCAAGCCAGCGACATCCCACGGCCGCTAGCCGCGCACCGCATTATCGGCTCACCGCTACTGGAAGGCAAGAGTCGAACAGATGGAGTCTTTAGTCTTGAGCGCTCCAGCGCAGAAACGAGCCTAGCAGTTACCGGTTTGCTCTCTCTCCAGCAGGCGCCTTCGTGAACAGGATTTCGATGGCCAGCAGACCGGCTCCGCAGACGATGGCGCTATCGGCGACGTTGAACGCCGGCCACTGATACTGTCCGACGTAGAACAACAGGAAATCGACCACGCGGCCGTTCAGCAGGCGATCCCACAAATTGCCGATAGCCCCGCCCAGGATCAGGGCCAACCCAATGCCGGTGCTGGTCATGGCGTGGCTGTTGCGCCACAGCAGCGCCGACACCACGACCATGGCAATAATCGAGAACGAAACCAGCAGGGCGATTTTCCACTGCGCGGGTGAGTCGGCGAACAGACCGAAAGCGGCGCCCCGGTTTTCGACATGGGTAAGGCGGAAAAACCCGGGAATAATTTGGATCCCGTCGTGAACAGAAATGTTCTTCGCCACCACCCATTTGCTGGCCCGGTCCAGAAGTACAACCAGCAGGGCAATCAGGAAATGATATCTGCGCATAACGTGTGGTTCTGCCATGGTGACGAATCGCTCTTCTCTAGACTACGATG
Source organism: uncultured Acidobacteriota bacterium (assembly GCA_963715675.1). GTDB lineage: Bacteria > Acidobacteriota > Terriglobia > Terriglobales > Acidobacteriaceae > DASVWZ01. Next base: position 1,813,030 of record OY970265.1, on the reverse strand, counting down.
CCGCAACAGGGCTTCGAGCTTCGCGCGTGCAAAATCGACAACAGCAAAGGCGGCAAAGCTCCTGCAAAACACGCCAACCTCATCCCTGGACGCGTTCGATCTCTTTCAGCACCGCGCTACAGCGCTCACAAACGGTTGGGTATGCCGGGTCCTCGCCGACGTGGGTTGAGTAATTCCAGCAGCGCTCGCATTTCTGTCCGGCCGCCTTTTCCACCTGCACACTGAGGGCGGCGGCCCCGTTGCCCGAAGCGGCCGGTTCCAAGGTGACAGCCGACACAATGAACAGGTAGCGGAGTTGATCCGCGTACCGTGTAAGCAGCGAAAACAGGGGATCCGCCGCAGTGATGGTGGCTTGCGCCTCCAACCCCGTCCCGATCAGCTTGCTGTTGCGCGCTTCTTCCAGTTTCTTCAGCACTTCATCGCGGAGGGAGCGCAGGTTACTCCAGTCGTTATGCTGGGCAGAGTCGACTGGGGTGATCAGGTCAGTCGGGCCGCCGAGAATGTCGTTGCTCTTGGGGAACTGCGCTACATGCACGCTGTCGGGACGGCCCTCCATTTCCGGCAGATACCGCCATATCTCTTCACAGGTAAAACTCATGATGGGCGCGAGCAGACGAACCAGCGCCTCACCGATACGCCAGACCGCAGTCTGCGCGGAGCGGCGAGCCTGCGACTTCGGCGCGAAGGTGTAGAGCCTATCCTTGAGGACGTCGAAATAAAAGGCACTCAAGTCCACGATGCAGAAGTTATTCACCCGCTGGTAAATCTTATGGAACGCGAATTCGTCGTACCACTTTTGCACGTCGGCTGCAAAGGAGCAGGTCTGGCGCAACATGTACTGGTCGATCGACTCCATGTCGTTGAAATCGACAGCGTCTCTCTGCGGGTCAAAGCCACCCAGATTTCCCAGGATGTAGCGAAAGGTATTGCGGATCTTTCGATAGATTTCGGCGATGCCCTGCATCAACCGTTCCGACCCAACCACGTCTTCGCGGAAATCGACCGAAGCCACCCACAGTCGCACGATTTCCCCGCCCAGGCGGCCGGCGATGTCGACCGGGTCCACATCGTTGCCGCGGGACTTGGACATGGCCTGACCCGTTTCGTCCAGGGTCCAACCCGGCGTGACAACCATGCGATACGGCGGGCTGCCGTGAGCCCCCATGGCGCAGAGCAGCGCAGACTGGAACCAGCCGCGGTACTGGTCTCCGCCCTCCAGATACAGATCTGAGGGCCACGGATACTCCGGCTCGGCCGCGCACAGTGCCAGATAGCTGGCTCCGGACTCCAGCCAGACGTCGAAAATGTCCATTTCTTTCTCGAACCTGGTTCCGCTGCAATGCGCGCACTTGGTTCCGGCAGGCAGGACGGCATCGGCTTCCGGCGTGTACCAGGAGTCGGCGCCAGAGCGGGCGAAAAGCTCCACCACTTTGCGATTGATGGCGGGATCATTCAGCGGCTTGCCGCAGCTCTCGCACAAAAAAACCGCGATGGGCACGCCCCAGACACGTTGCCGCGAGATGCACCAGTCTGGCCGGGTGGAGATCATGTTGGACATGCGTTCTTTGCCCCAGGCCGGGTCCCATTTCACGTCATTGATTTTCTCCAGCGTCAGGCTGCGCAGGGTTCCGCCCCCGGGCATGGGCGCTTCCATGGAGATGAACCACTGCTCGGTGGCACGGAAGATGATGGGATGATGGCAGCGCCAGCAGTGCGGATACGAGTGTGCGAGCTTTTCCGAATGCAGCAGTGCGCCGCGCCTCTTGAGCAACTCCATGATCGGAGCATTGGCGTCCCAGACCTTCAGGCCGTTATATTCCGGCAGGCCATTGCACAGGATTCCTTTTCCATCGACGGTGCTGGTAGCGTCCAGGCCATATTTCTGGCCCGTGGCAAAGTCCTCCGCGCCATGCGAAGGCGCGGTGTGGACCACGCCGGTTCCGGTGTCCATGACGACATAGTCCGCTAGTACGCCCAGCACCTTGCGGTCGAGAAAAGGATGCTGAAAGTTCAGCCGTTCCAGCTTGCGTCCTGGAAAGCGCGCCAGCTCGCGCGCCCCTGTAAAACCACACTTGGCCGCGGCGTCGGCGGCCAGTTTTGCCGCAACCAGATACACGTCGGCGCCAGATTCCATCGCGACATATTCCTCATTCGGATGGAATGCAACCGCCATGGACGCTGGCAGCGTCCAGGGTGTAGTGGTCCAGATGATGGTCGAAACTTTCTTGCCCTTAAGCCCAGGATCGATCTTCGCGGGGTCGTCGCTCAGCGCGTACTTCACCCATAACGACGGGCTGACGTCGTTCTCGTATTCGACTTCCGCTTCCGCCAGGGCCGTTTCGTCATGCATGCACCAGTACACCGCTCGCAGCCCTTTGTAGACGAAATTGTTTTCGTAGAAGGTGTAGAAGGTCTGCAGTACCACCGACTCGTATTGCGGAGTCATCGTGGCGTATGGCTGGTCGAAGCGGCCGAATACTCCAATCCGCTTGAATTGCTGGCGCTGCAAGTCGAGAAATTTCTGGGCGTACTTACGGCACTCCAGGCGGACGTCCTGCGGCCTCATTTGCAGCTTCTTGCCGCCAAGTTGCTGGTCCACCTTGATTTCTATGGGGAGGCCATGGCAATCCCAGCCCGGCACATAGGGTGCATCGAATCCAGCCATCGTCTTGGACTTGACCACGAAATCCTTGAGAGACTTGTTGAGAGCGGTACCCAGATGGATCGGACCACTGGTGTACGGCGGCCCGTCATGCAACAGGTAGGCAGGGGCTCCGCGGCGAGCTTCGCGAATGCGCTGATAAATCCTCATCTCTTCCCACCGAGCCAGGATCTTGGGCTCGTTCTGGGGTAAGTTGGCTTTCATGGGAAAGTCGGTCTTGGGCAGGTTGATGGTGGACTTCAGCTCGAGCGGCACGCGAACAGTTCTCCCAAATAATTGATTCTTCATTATATAGGGAGCAACGCTGGGTACGTCTATGCGCTCGCCAATTGTCACTTTGGTGTCGGAAAACAGAGGGAAAATTCTGCAAGTAGGTGTACAATTTCGCTAAAGTGACGTTTCTTGAGTAGGAGCATCTAATTCAGGGTTGTAGAGACGGCAGAGTTGGTTGAGTGGCTTGCGACGACTAACTGACGTTTTCCAAGCAACTTGGCGAGCTGGATGCTCATCAAGACTAAGGGTGGGGATGTTGGCTTGTCTCCACTATGATTTGACCCAGATCAGTTATGGCGACATTAGAACAAACCAAACCCAGCTTGAGCCAGCCGGAACCCGAACTGAATCTGCTGCTGCCGAACACCACCTTCGAGCAGCCGATGTGGAAGTCCCTGGTCCAGAACTTCGAGGACTTCTTTTTCCCCAAGAAACTGCCGCCGCTGGTTCTGACGTCGAAGCCGATCCCGGTCAAGGATATTTGGGGCTTTTACAACTACAAGAAGAATGGCGCGCTGGGTTCGACGATTGCGCACATCATTCTTCTGTCAGCGATTATCGGGGGCACGATCCTGGGACGGCGGATTGTGAGTCAAATAACCAAGCCGCCGGAGACCGTTACCTTCCTCACCAGCGACGAACTTCCGACCTTGCAACCCTCCAAAACCCAGTCCGGCGGCGGAGGCGGTGGCGGCGATCGCGATAAGCTGCAGGCTTCCAAGGGTAAGCTGCCCAAGTTATCCATGGAGCAGATTACTCCGCCCATGGTGGTGGTTCGTAACCCCAACCCTAAGCTGGCGGTCGATCCCACCATCGTAATTCCTCCTCAGGTCAAGCTGAGCATGCCCAACCTTCCGAACCTGGGTGATCCCTTGTCCCATCTGCCGGGACCGCCGTCGAACGGCACCGGCTATGGCGGCGGGATTGGTTCCGGATCGGGTGGCGGGGTAGGCAGCGGCAGAGGTCCGGGTTTTGGTCCCGGAGAAGGCGGCGGTACGGGCGGCGGCGTGTTCCACGTGGGTGGCGGCGTTTCGGCCCCACGCGCGATTTTCGCGCCCGATCCCGACTATTCCGAGGAAGCTCGCAAGGCGAAGTATCAGGGAACCTGTGTTCTCTGGCTGGTGGTCGGTCCGGATGGCCGGCCGCGCGACATCCATGTCTCCCGCACCCTGGGCCTCGGTCTCGACGAGAAGGCGATGGAAGCAGTGAAGCAGTGGAAGTTCGAGCCTGCCATGAAAGACGGCAAGCCCGTCGCCGTGCAGATCAGCGTCGAAGTCACTTTCCACCTGTACTGATCCGGTTTCAATTCCAGTGTGGCGCGGGCGCCCTCGCCCGCGTGTTGCACTAATTCAAACGACACAAGCAGTTAGGACGTCATCCTGAGAGCCCGCGCTTCTCTTCGCGGGCCGAAGGATCTCAGGCTCCACGGTCTTGTACTCCCAGATGACCAATTCTCCTTTCTTGACGTGGGCGCGGCATCCTCCCTGCGACTCGCCGATTCCCGGAACTTCCTGCAGTTACCCTTTGTACCAACCTGAGGGAAGAGGTGCGTATGAAGCGGTCGCCAGTAGCACTGTTTATTTTGCTCGCGGTCGGCGTATTTCATGGACAGACGAACCGATTCGAAGGATCGATGCAACAGAAGTTCGCCTCGGGTGGCACCATCCGGTTGCACCTGAGCGCAGGCGGATACACCATTGTGCCCAGCGACGCGGAGAGCATCGTCGTGACCTGTCGTACCCGCTCCACCGAACAGCTCAGGCGCCTGAAGGTTGCCATCAAGCCAGCCGGATCGAACGCCGACGTCTACGTCGAAGACACGCCGCAGAACCACTTCCGGGCCACCATCGAGGTTCCCCGCCGCTCGAACCTGTGGGGACGACTGACTGCCGGTGAACTGAAAGTGGAAGCCCTCGAAGGCGACAAAGACGTGGAGGTGCTGGCTGGCCAGATCGAAATTGAGATTCCCCATCCTGAAGAATATGGCCACCGCGACGCCTCAGTCACGATGGGTGCCATCGAAGCCGCCGCCTTCGACGTATCGAAGGGCGGGATGTTCCGCTCGTTTCAGCAGCACGGGCCAGGGAAGTACCGCTTGCACGCCAGCGTTTTTACCGGGGAAGTGGATTTAGGATCCTCAGAGTAGGCTGCGGCTCTTGCTTTGAGAACGACGTAGGCGCGAGCGTCCCCGCCCGTGCGGGGTCCCGTAGGGCTTCCGTTGTACTACGTAAGACGAGCGACGAACCTACTCCTTCAAATCCACGTGCTGAACATCTTCGGTCGAGTGTCCCAGAAACATCGCTCCGAGGCGGCGGAATTTCTCAACCGAATCAGTGGCGAAGAATTTCAGCCGAGGTAAATGTCCGCGTTCTGCTTCCTCGGAATCCGGCAGAGCCGTCCGCCGAAGCGCCCGGCAAACCGCATCAGCGGTCGAATCCGCGGAATCGACAATCTCCACATGCGGCGGCGCGACCCGGTGCAGAAGCGGCTTGATCAAAGGGTAATGCGTGCAGCCCAGCACCAGCACGTCGGCGGATTCAAATCCGTCGGCAAACGCTTCGCTGAGATAGATGCGAGCCACCTGTTCGGTGACGGGATGCTCGATCCATCCTTCTTCGACCAGCGGAACCAGCAAGGGACACGCTTTCTCCCGTGCCTCAACGCCGCGCGCCTCGAGCGCCTTGCGATAGGCATGGCTGCTGATGGTGGCTTCCGTGCCAATGACCACGACTTTCCGCTTTTCGCTCACTGCGGCGGCACGCTCGGCGCCAGGCTCAACCACGCCAATCACCGGAACGCTGGCCGCTGTCTTAATTTTGTCGAGCGACAGCGCCGTCGCCGTGTTGCAGGCGATTACCAGCGTCTCTGCGCCCTGCTGCTCCAGGTAACGCGCCGCTTCGACCGCATACCGTGAGACCGTTTCTACGGACTTTGAACCATAGGGAAGGCGGGCGGTGTCGCCGAAGTAGAGATAATCAGCTCCGGGGATTCGTTCAAGTAAAGCTTTAAGGACCGTCAGGCCCCCAAAGCCGGAGTCGAAAACTCCGATACAGGTTCTGCGGGTGGTCATCTGCTAGGCAAGTCTCTCAGATTTTGTGGCTCCCGCGCCAGCCAACTCCGCCGTCTTGCCGCAGCATGGCCCCGGAGGAATCGACGCTCCATGCGGGCAAGTCCGAGGGTGGCCCAGGAACGCGCAAATCTTGTCGGTGGCCTCGGGCGAGAGAATGTGCTCGAACTTGCAGGCTTGCTGCTCGATTTCGGATTCGCTGTCCATGGCAAGGCTGTCCGTAAACAAGCGCTCTGCCAGGCGGTGGCGGCGGATGATGTCGGCGGCGCGCCGGCGCCCGCGCGCGGTCAGTTCGACGATCGCGCTGCCGTCCCCGACTGAAACGCCGGCCGGTTTCAGGGCGTCGTGGCAAGGATTCACAAACGACTTGTGATCGTGCGCCTCGGGCGGATGTGGGGCGCAGGTGACCAGACCCATGGCGCTCATTTTTTCGACTGCGATGCTCACTGGCAACGCTCCGTGCACTTCCATGCGTCCAATTTCGGCAATCTCGCCATTTTCGGTCAGCACAAAGAGTTCTTCGAGCACCTCGTCGAACTGCTCTTCGTCCGCCATGGCGAACACTTCCTGCGCCGCGATCTTGCCGTGGTGCAATTCGATTCGCCGGTCCGCCAGGCGGGCGACCACGGGATCGTGGGTCACCATCACGATGGTGCGCCCTTGTTGGTGCAGTTCCCGCAGCAGGCGCAACACGATTTCTTCGTTGACCGCGTCCAGATTGCCGGTCGGCTCGTCCGCCAGAACGATCTTGGGATCGTTGATCAGCGCCCGCGCAATGCAAACCCGTTGCTGTTCGCCGCCGGAAAGCTGCGAAGGGAGGTGATGCGCACGCTCCTTCAATCCCACCCGCTGCAGCGCTTCCAGGGCCTCCTGCTCGTCGGTCATGCTATGGAAATACTGCGCCAGCATCACGTTTTCCACCGAGGTGAGATAGGGAATCAGGTGGAACTGCTGGAACACGAACCCGATTTTCTCTGCGCGCACGCGATTGAGTTCGGAGGCCGAGATGCTGGCCACGTTTTCGCTGTCCAGCCAGATCTCGCCGGAACTTGGGCGATCCAGGCAGCCGATCAGGTTCACCAGCGTCGACTTCCCCGACCCTGAAGGCCCCATGATCGCGATCCACTCGCCCGGATCGACTTTGAGGGAGAAATCGTCCAGGGCACGAATGACGCCGCCGTTGGCTTCGGCTTTCGCGGGATATACCCGGCTGACATGATTCAGCTTGATCATCTCACTCTCCCCTCAAGATCATAGCGGGTTCCACGCGCCGCAGCAGAGACATGGGAACCGCCGCCGAAAGCAACGCCACGGCCACGCTGCCCACGAGAATCAGCGGCAGCACCGCGAAGCGCAGCTCGACTGGCGCATGAAAATTCGCGCGCCCGATCCAGGCGGCTACGCCAACGCCAATCGCGAAACCCAGCACCGCCCCAACTGCACCCAGTGCGGCAGCTTCAGCGGCAAAGAAACTGCTGATCAGCCGCTCGGAGGCGCCCAGCGCTTTCATGATGGCGAAGTCGCGGCGCCGGTCCAAGACCCATCCCATCAAGGTGGAAAGCACGCACAACGCCGAAGTCAGGATGATGAGGACCGCTGCCGCCAGCAGCGTGGCGCGCATTTTCCCTAGCACCCGGGCTTCGCCTTCCATGATCTGGCGTACCGGACGGACATCCGCGGATGGGATGGCTCCCGCCAGCTTCCGAATCAGTGCGCCTACTTCCTCGGCGGATCCCGTGGCCGCGATTTCGATGGTGGAGGGCTGCACGCCGCTCCATTTTGTGAAATCGTCCAGCGAAAGATATACGCGGCTGTCTTCGGCGGCGCCCGTGCTCAGTTGTCCTGCGGCCGTCAAGTGAATCACACGGCCTTGAAAGCTCAGGTCGAAAGGTTTGCTCCCGGGACTCACAACTGCGGCAGCCCGCACGCCAAGCAGCGCTTCCGGAGCGGCCTCCGGCCAGGCGGTGACCGACCACCAGCGATCAAGTTTCTTGACCTGATCGAAATCGGTTCCGGCAATCACCACCGATTGACCGTCCGAGGTGCGCGCCACGACATAAGCAAACGGAACCGCCATGCCATGTCCTGCCACTACCGATTGCACCTGCAGCAGCGCGCCGGAGGGCAAGGCTTGCCCATCCTTGCCGACCACCACAACGTTCGCCCCGTAATTGCGAAATTCCTTGCGCAACTTGGCCTGCACATCGACGTACAGGTTCAGCATCGCTGTCGCAACCGCCGCAGCTACCACCATGGCAAGCAGAGCAGAGGCGGCGCGCCCGCGACGCAGCACCGCGGCCCGCAACAGCAAACGCAGGAACATCGAGGTGTGCGGAGCGCCGGCCCGGCGGCGGGCAAGTTCCGTAATTGGCCGCGAGCTCATGCCTCTCCCTTCAGTGCGTACACCGGATCAAGTTTGACTGCCCGGCGAATGGCGAAAGCGCTTCCGCCAAACGTCACCAGGACGGCAATGGCCAGAATAATAGGGAAGAGCACCGGCTGAATCGTGATTTGGGAATCGAAAATCGAGCGGCCAATCTGGCGGGCCAATAGTGCGCCTCCCACAAAGCCCACCACGCCGCCCATCAGGGCCAGCAGCGCGGCTTCCGCGAAGAACAACGCCGCGACCGATGGATCGCCTGCGCCCAGGGCTTTCATCAGCCCAACCTCGTTTCGCCGTTCAAAGATCGTGGTGGCCATGGCCGCAGAAACCGCCAGCGCGGACGCCAGCAGCGCGGCGAATGTAATGAGCAGCATCAAGCCCTTGATCCGCGAGAGTACTGTGCCTTCATTCTGCGCAACTTGGCGAATCTGCTCGGCGTGCGAGTGCGGAATCGCTTCCTGCAACTGGTAGGCGATCGACTGCACATACGGAGAGCAATACCAGCGGTCGAACAGTTCCGCATTCATGGTTTTGGGATCGCGCCGGGCAAGGGCGTCTTCGGGCTTGGTCAATGCACTCACGTAGAGCCGCCGCACCGCGCCGGGTTTGCCCAGAATCTGCTGCGCCAGGCCAAGCGGCGCCACAATCTGGCTGTCTTCTGTGCCTCCCGAGGAGAGCACGCCGCTGACGCGATGCGGCACGCCGGCGATGTCGATCTCGTCACCTGCTTTGCGGCCCAGCTTTGTGGCCAGGGTTTCACCCAGCAGCACATCTTGAGAATTGTCGTCCGGCCATGCACCCTGCACTTTCCACCACGGATGTGTGATGCGCACGCCGGTAACGAAGTCTTCCTTGCCAAAGGTGAGTGTCCTGGAAAAGTAAGTTCCCAGCAGCGTGACGTTAGATTCTCCGCCAGAATCGAGGCGGACCGCGACCGGCAGCATGGGAGAAAATCCCACGATGTTGTGGTGCCAGAAAGTGCCGCGGATTTTGGGAAGGTCGGCTTCGCTGAGATACGTGCCGTCGCTGGGTGGCTTCAGGTCCACACCGCCGATCTGCAGATCCAGCGTGTCTTCCTGCGGGGTCACAATCAGGTTCGCGCCAAAGGTGCGAAGCTCATGGCTGATCTTGTCGCCGATATCGGTGGCCACCGCGATCATGGCCGTGGCCACCCCTACGCCCAGGGTAATCGCCACACCCGCTAGCAGCTTTCGGCGCTTTTGCCGTCGGAACGATTCGTAGACCATCCGCACGAACATGGGCTATTTCTCGAACACCTTGCTGTGCGCCGCAAGATCTGCCTCTTTGATGATGACGGCATCCGCGGTCGTCTCCGCTTCCAGCGGGATCGGGTTGCAGCCTCCCGGCATGCCGACCGATTGCGCGTTGATCGGGCCAGCGCAGTTCTTGCAGATCACCCCGCCGGCGCTCTTGTAAAACCCAACCGCCCCGCAGATTTCGCAGGCATCCAGGACAGTGGCGATCTTTCCATCTGGTTTCTGATACAGCCAGAAGCGGACTTCCACGCCGTTTTCCTTCGCCTCATAACGGTGCAGGTCGCCGTCCATGACCTGGTTGAGGGGAATGCTGACCTGACCATGGATGAAAGTGACCTCGGTGGAGGGAGACAACGCGTTTACACTCTTGGCGTAGATGAACTCCGCGGTGATCAGGACGATGAACACGAAGGAACTGGCATAGACCGAAGTCATCCAAAGGTGTTCGCGCCGCGCGCTCCATGCGGCCTTACGACGCTCGGCCGCCGAAGTGGGAGCCGGTCCGGGCTCACGCCGCTTGAACTCGAACAGCACCATCAGAGCGGCCAGCGCCAGGATCGTCACAAAAAAGAAAACATCATTCCGCACGATCGGACCGACGATGCCCATCTCGCGCTTGGAAGAGGGAAGCACCCCGTTTTCCGAGAGCTCGTGCAGGCCGGAGATAATCAGCTGCGCCGCTACAAAAAACAGGATCACGGTGGTGATCTTGAAAAACTTCTGCAGGTTGATGCGGACGCTGCCCTTGACGAACATGACCCCAAACAGCACCGCGGCGGCCACGCCCAGCAGCGTCCCCAGGAAACTGAGTAATTCATTGGAATTCAACGACACGGCGGACAGGATCAGCACGGTCTCCGCGCCCTCGCGCAGCACCATCAGAAATACGAAGACGAACAGGCCCAGCCAGGCGTCCTCGCCCGCCAGCAAGCCGACTTTGCCTTCGATCTGGCCCTTGAGCTTGCGCCCGGTCTTCATCATGAAGATGATCATGGTGACCACGAAAAAAGCCGCGGCCAGCATGATCCAGCCTTCAAAAATGTCCTCGTTGAAATGCGTCCGGGAAAGAATGACAGCGACGCCAATGCTGGCCAGAAAGGCGGAAACCAGGGCGGCGTAGACCGTTTTTCGCAGATCGGGCCGGCCGATCTTCGCCAGGTAGGCAAGGGTAATGCCCACGATCAGGGCCGCTTCAACCCCCTCGCGAAGGGTAACGATAAAAGCCTGTAGCATGCTAGAAAAGCGCCTCAACAATGTTGAAAATGAATTTCAATTTCAACTATAAGGATAGTCTGGCCGCTCCGCCCGCGTCAACGCGGCAGGTCACGAGTGGCTGTGATTTGCATCACACGGCGATTCCAGGCAGGGAGCGGACCGGCAGACCGGAAAACCCTCAGATTCGCTTCAGAAAGGCCTTTGCCCTCGCCAGTTCGGGGAACAACTTCTCCTCGGCTTGAAACTCCGCCGAATGCACGCAGCGGCGGCTGCCGCGCAGCTTGACGGGATGCTTGAGGTGCAGCATCTCGTGGTAGACGATGTACTCCACCGCATACGAGGGCACGCCCGGGCCGTCGAAGATGCGGCTGACCACGATAGCGTTGTGGGCTGGGTCGTAGTGGCCGAGGCTGTTGCGGGCGTGGCCGCGGCTCCAGGTCATCTGCGGACGGGCCAGCAGGCCGTAGAAATAGCGGCGGTTGAGCTCGTCGAAAACCTGGTTCAGGTCGTAGGTCTGTCCCTGGGCGGCTCCGATCCGCTTCCGGCCGCGTATCTGCCGCACCAGGTGCGCTTTCTTGCTCACGTCGTGGCTGGAAACATAGCGGCGATAGCGGGTGGCGTGTTCCCGTTCGATCCGCTTGCGATACATCTTGGCAAGAAGGATGTGAGCGATGGCCCGCAGCACCGGTTCCGGAGCGCCCTCCAAAAGGTCGGAGAGGCGCACGATCAGTTTGCCTTCCCGCAGGCGGATGGTGTGGTTGAGGTTGGCGAAAGCGAAGAACCCGATTTCGAGGTCGGGGATAGGCGCGTGCGGGCGCAGTTCGCGGTAGCCTTCCTGGAAAATGTCGAGCAGTCCGTCTCTCACCTTGCGGCTAGATTAGCAACAAAGTCCCGGGCTGCAAAGTGCGCCATCGGGCCCTCGAGGTGGGTGTGCCTTCAAGGCCCTGTCTTCTTCTTGTGTTTGGCGGCTTCCTCCTGTTCGGTGAGCAGCCGCCGGTGGTCCTGAATGCTGGAATCGACCGTGTCCACCGCCGTGCTGAGAAGGAATTCGTACCGCGAAGCCTCGGACGGCTTGCTGTCAGCGGCAGCTTTCAGGGCGCGCAGCTTGGCCTGAAATTCGGTATCGGCCTCGATCACCAGCTTCAGGGATTTGCGCAAGTCGGCCTTGCGTCCCAGAAACGTGTCGATGTTGTCGTTCAGTTCGTCATAGATATCGACAAAATCCTGCAGTTTGCCGCGAATCTGCCCGGCGCGGTCGGTTGCCTTGGGATCAGCCTGTACCGACTCCAGGGCAGTGAGCCGGGTGCGGGCAAACGTGATAAACGCTCGCAGGCGCTGTTCCGGGTCCTGCGCGGCATCGCGCAGAACGTCGATTTCATCGGGGCTAAGCGGATCCCGGCGGGCTTGCGTCCATCCCATCGAACAAAAAAGCAGACCGCAGACAACGCACGCCAGGGTCTGGGCAGCCCGCATCATGATTTGCCTTTGCCAAACATGTGCGAAAGCAGCTCGGTCCGCATGGTTTCCAGTTGGTCGGCGGCATTCTGCACCGGCGCTTGGTCGTCAAAATTCAGGGTGCGCTTGAGGTCGCGAAGCTTGTCCGCCATCTTGCGCACGATGATCTCTGTGTCTTTCAACTTCCTGCCCGACTGGATAGCCGCATCCCGGGCCTTCCCGGTGTACAGGACGACGTCGTCCACCGCTGCCCGGCCTTCCTCGCTCCGGCCCGCCCGGTAACTCTCATTGGCGGAGAGGAGCTGACGTTGCGCGATGTCCAGATACAGCCGCGGACGGTCCTCCAGCCGGGCCGCCTCTGCCTTGGCTGCCAGCTCCTGCACCGCAGGCTCTTTCGAACCCAGACCTGGCAACGCCGAAGCGAGCAGAAGAATTGCCGTCAGTGTGATGCGGCGTCCCATGTTATTTCTTTGGCTCGATCGCGATCAGGCGGTGACGTGCCTGCCACTCCTGATCTGGATACTGGCCGCTCGCGACCTCCAGAAATTTATGATAATTCTCCGCGGCATGCTTGTAATCGCGCAGATGATCGTATGCCGTAGCGCGAAGGAAGTAGCTCACCGGAATCTCGGGCAGAAAGCGGGCCCGGGCATCGGTGGCCTTGATTGCCAGCTCATAATTCTTGTTTCCGTCGGCGGCCACCGCGAGATCTCCGTACGCCGCTCCGAAATCGGGCTTGAGCTTTACGGCAACCAGAAATTCCTGTTGCGCGTCCCCGTACTTGTTTTGCCTGAGCAGGGCCATCCCCATGCTGTGATGCAGCACAGCGTCGTTCGGGTTTGCGGCCAGCAGGGCCCGATATTGCGTTTCGGCCAGGTCATACTTCTTGTCCGCCGTGTACAGGTCCGCGAGGTCACGCTTCACGGACGCATCGGCAGGCGCCAGCTGGCTTGCGGTTTGCAGTTCCTGCAGGGCATCGTCGTTGTGGCCGGCGGCGGCTAGCACGCGTCCGAGTTGCGTGTGCGCCGCCGCGTCGTTGGGACGCAAACCCACGAGCTTACGGAGGGCCTCTTCGGCGTCGGCGAATCGCTGCCCGCGCATGTACAAATTGGCGAGTCCAGTGAGCCCCTCCCCGGAAGCGGGATCGATGGCCAGCGCCTGCTTGTATTCCTGCTCGGCGTCGGCGAAACGGTTTTGAGTTTCGAGAAGCTGGCCAGCCGACAGATGTGGCTCAACATCGTTTGGTTCCAGCACAGCCGCCTGCTGGTATGCCGCAATCGCCTGATCGGGCCTGCTGGTTTCCAGAACATGGGCCAGAGACAGCCAGGCGCGGGCGTGACCTTCGTCAACATTCGCGGTAGGCTTCAGCGTGGTTGCGGCCCGCAGATACTGCGCGGCATCGGGCTGACCGGTCTTTGCCAGCATCAGGCCCAGATTCAGGTTCGACTCAAACACGTCCGGCTTCGCTGCGACGGACTTGCGGTAGGCGGCGATGGATTCCTGAGTTTTCCCCAGAGCGTTGTCGACAAAACCCAAATCGAACCACGCCTGGAAGTTGACCGGGTCCGCGACGACAACTTTTTCGAGCAGCGGTGCGGCGGTCGAGTAGTCTCTCTTTTCGATCGCATCTTCAGCCTGTGTCAGTTCAGGTGGGACGGACGAAGCCTCTGCGATCTGGTGATGACGCACCGTCTGCCCGCTGGATTGAGCCAACGCCGCTGCTGCGAGCAGCGCGACGCCGCACAGCAACCGGATTGGGCTACTCGCTTCCATTCCGCGAAAATCCATTCCCGTTCAAAACCTGCGCCAAAAACTTCCCGGTGTAGGAGTTCGGCAGCTTGGCGATGGCTTCCGGCGGACCGCAGCCCACCACGTAGCCGCCCCGTTCGCCGCCTTCCGGTCCAAGATCAATCACCCAATCGGCGGTCTTGATGACCTCAAGATTATGCTCGATGACCAGAATCGACCCCCCTGCATCGATTAGACGGCGAAAAGCGGAAAGCAGTTTGCTGATATCGTCAAAATGCAATCCCGTGGTGGGTTCGTCAAAGATATAGAGCAGGCGGCGCTTCCGGCGGCTCTCTTCCGGGGCCGACCGCAGCATTTCGTGGGCCGCGGGTTGCAGGTGGGCTGCCAGCTTCATTCGCTGCGCCTCGCCTCCGGAAAGGGTGGTCGCCGACTGCCCCAGCCGCAGGTATCCCAGTCCGACCTCCTCCAGCACTCGCAGCTTGTCGACGATCTTGCGTACCCCCGAGAAGAACTGCAGCGATTCCTTTACGGTCAGGTTCAGGACCTCGTGCATGTTCTTGCCTTTGTAGCGGATTCCCAGGACCTCCGGCTTGTAGCGCGCGCCCTTGCACTCCTCGCAGATCAGTTCGACATCGGCAAGGAACTGCATTTCGACTGTGACCGTGCCATTGCCCTGGCAGGTTTCACACCGTCCACCGGGAATGTTGAAGGAAAAGTGGCCCGCGCTCAGTCCGCGCTTTTTCGCCTCGGGCAGGGAAGCGAACAGCTCCCGGATGCCGTCGAATGCCTTGGTATAGGTGACCGGATTCGACCGCGGCGTGCGGCCAATCGGAGACTGATCGACCAGCACGACTTCGTCGATAAACTCGGCGCCCTGCAATCCGTCCCATGCTGCGGCGGCGGGCGTGGTTGCGTCCGGCTGCCTCTTCGCCGCGGCCAGCGCCTGGTGGAGCACGTTGTGCAGCAAGGACGATTTGCCGGAGCCGGAAACGCCGGTGATTGCCACCAGCATGCGCAATGGCACTGTTAAGTCGATCCTCTTCAGGTTGTGCGCCCGCGCGCCCAGGATCTTGAGCTGCTGCGTGCCCGGCTTGCGCCGCCCGCTGGGTAACTGGATGCGAAGATCATTTGCCAGGTAGCGTCCGGTGAGAGATTCGGGACTCCTTTGGATCTGTTCATAGGTTCCGGCGGCGATTACCCTGCCGCCGTTTTCCCCGGCGCCTGGGCCCAAATCCAGAATCGTATCGGAAGCCCGCATGATGTCCGGATCGTGCTCCACCACCAGGATGGTGTTTCCCAAGTCGCGCAGATCGTGCAAAATGTGAATCAGCCGGTGCGTGTCCCGGGTGTGCAGGCCGATGGAAGGCTCGTCCAGCACGTACAGCGTTCCCACCAGCCGCGAACCTAGTGAAGTGGCAAGCTGAATGCGCTGCGCTTCGCCGCCGGAAAGCGTCGACGACAGCCGGTCCAGGGTGAGATATTCCAGCCCCACCTCATTCAGGAATCGCAAACGCTCCTGGATTTCCTGCAGGAGCCGGTCCGCCACCCCCGCTTCCTGATCCGTCAATTGCAGCCCCTGGAAGAACTGGCCTGCCTGTTCCACAGTCATGGAACATACGTCACAGATACTTTTGCCGTTAATCTTCACCTGCCGCGCTTCCCCCCGCAGCCGGGCCCCGTTGCAGGTGGAGCAGACGGAGTACCCGCGGTAGCGGCTCAGGAACACGCGCACGTGCAGCTTGTACTTTTTCCGCTCCAAGTGCCGGAAAAAGCCGCGCACTCCCGGGAATCGTCCTTCGCCCTCAATGACCAACCGCTGTTGCTCGGCGTCAAGCTCGGCCCATGGAACGTCGAGTGGAATTTCCGTCTGCTTGGCGAAGCGCTTCACTTCCGTGAACAGCGTCCGGTACTTGGGCTTGGTCCAGGGCTCGATGGCGCCCTCGTTCAGGGTCTTACTCTTGTCCGGAATGACCAGGTCGAGATCGAAATCAATCGTGTTTCCAAACCCTTGGCAACGCGGGCAGGCGCCGTACGGGTTGTTAAACGAGAACAGGCGCGGTTCAGGCTCTTCGTAGCGAAGCCCATCATTCTTGCATTCGAATCGCTGCGAGAATCGCAGCCTCTCAGGTTCTTGCCCCTCTCGCGGCGCGGTCTCAAAGATCACTTCGCCCGACTCCCGATAGCTGATCTCGGTAGCATCGACGATGCGCGGCCTGCCATCCGCCGCGACCACCAGCCGATCCACCAGAACAAACACCGGCTCGGCGAAGTTGACATCCAGCAGAGATTCCGGAGTAGAGAATTCGTAGATCTGCCCGTTCTGATACAGACGGTTGAAGCCCCGCGTGCGCAAATCGAGCAGCCGTCCCTTCAGCGCATCGGAAAGTGCCGCGGATTGCACGGTCTTCGCTTTCTTCTTGGATCGACCGCGGCTGGTTTCGGTTGGAGGGCTGGCGGCTGGAACTAAAGAAGTGCGCAGAGGGAAGAGCACATGCAAGCGCGTGCCTTCGCCCAGGGCGAGAATGGCGGCGGCAACTTCGTCGACTGTATCTTTCTTGACCTCGCGGCCGCATTGCTGGCAGAACGTGCGTCCGATGCGGGCGAACAGAAGACGCAAGTAATCGTAGATTTCGGTTGCCGTGCCGACCGTGGACCGCGGATTGCGGGTCGAGTTCTTCTGGCGAATCGCGACCGCCGGGGCGATCCCATCGATCACATCGGCATCCGGTTTCTCAATCCGCTCCAGAAACTGGCGGGCATACGCCGAAAGCGATTCCACATACCGCCGCTGCCCCTCGGCATAAATGGTGTCGAAAGCCAGCGACGACTTGCCGGACCCAGACACCCCCGTCACCACCGTCAGAGAGTTGTGCGGAATCTCAAAATCGATGTTTTTCAGGTTGTGAACGCGTGCGCCGCGAACAACAATGGTTTCCGTCGACATCAGTACCCGGAATCTGCCCCCAAAAATCCGCCTGCCATGCCAATTTTCCCTGCCGCCGCTCCTCTGGAGGTGTTCAGGAGCGCTGCCGAATCTTTCTATTATAAAGCACCGGCAGAGTGCCCACCGGGGCTGCATCACTGGGCACGGCCACCGTCTCTCCTTTCAAACGGAGCGTGGGGGAACTCCGCATTGGCCGCTCGCGGAAATGGAAAATTGGCAGTCCTCAGATTGCGGAAACCCCTGGAAAAACGGTCAAAAGGACTTGCTTCGCAGCGTACAATAGTGGCGTTCGACGGAGGGATGTATGAAACCGTCTTCGTACTCGCCTGAAATGCCTTCGCTGCAATGTGGTTCACAGCGCTCAGCTCCCATCAACCGGGGCAGACGAATCGGCTGCCGGGAGAATATTCGGATGCGGACCTCAACAATCGGCTTCCCTACCACAACAGCTTTGACGTTGCTCGCATTCTACCTTCTGATTTTCGGTTTTGCTTCACAATCGGCACAGGCGCAGAAATTCAAAGTGCTGCACGCCTTTCATGGTCGTAATGGCGATGGCCCCAGCGAATTGGTCAGGGATGCCTCAGGCAACATATACGGTGCCACAAGCTCAGGCGGGACCAGGGATCATTGCGGCTACTGTGGAACGGTGTTCAAGTTGGACAAGAACGGTAAGCAGGTCTGGCTATACAGCTTCACAGGAGCGAGCGGGAGCGGCCCCTATGGGGGGTTGCTGCGCGACGCAGCGGGGAATCTGTTTGGGACCACATTTTTCGGCGGCGGTTACTGTGACCCGTACAAGAAGTATGGCTGTGGCACTGTCTTCAAGCTCGACCGGAATGGCAAGAAAGAGAGGCCACTATATAGGTTCACCGGGGGATCGGACGGCGGCAATCCCGAACTCGTAGCTCCAGTGGAGGATTCGGCCGGAAACCTTTACGGCACGACTTACTACGGAGGGATGAGCTGCGGAGTCGTGTTCAAAGTGGCTCAGAATGGCAAGGAAACCGTGTTGTACACCTTCACCTGTGGAACTGACGGTGGTTATCCCAATTCCGGTGTCATCATGGATTCGGCAGGTAATCTGTATGGCACAACCAGCGAGGGTGGCGACCTTAGCTGCTGGGGCCAAGGTTGCGGAACCGTGTACAAGGTGGATTCGACGGGTACAGAAACCGTGCTGCACAACTTCGAATTGGGGTCCGGCGGAGCGTTTCCAGCCGAAAGCCTCATCATGGACCCGGCGGGCAATCTGTACGGCGAGGCCGAATCTGGCGGAAATGGCAATTGTACTTTTAACGAAGTCGTCGGATGCGGCACAGTCTTCAAACTGTCGCCCAATTCCGACGGAAGCTGGACGGAGAGCACGCTTTACATCTTCTGTTCCGGCGCAGGACTCTGCGCCGACGGAGCAGCACCTTTCAGTCCTCTGTTTCGAGATGCGTCTGGGAACCTGTACGGCACGACTGTCTACGGCGGCAGCTCTTCCTGTTTTGGAAGCGGGTGCGGAGTCGTCTTCAAGCTGGATACGAGCGGGAAAGAGACGGTTCTCCACAGCTTCACCGGCGGGAAGGGCGGGGAGTTTCCAGGCGGCGTGATCATGGACGCGGCGGGCAACCTGTACGGAGGGGCGTCAGGAGGTGACTCCAGTTGCGTCCCAGATGGCTGCGGCATCTTGTTTAAGATCACTCCCTAAGCTGATCACGCATTCACTCGATTCAGTACCGCTATCATCGCTGGCAAGGCCAAAGGGCTGGATGTCATCACCCTGGAACCCGGCAGCCTCGGTCATCTCGCCCAAGGATCGGCTGGACCCTCGGGAGAGCAAGGCACGGAAGACGCAACAAAGCGCGGGCGGACGCTCGGCGGGACCGCGCGTTTCTTACTCACCCCCCTTCCGCCCTGACTTCCCGACCTGAAAAGGGTTATGATCTAACGTTTCATACCTGCAACTTGGAAGCGGATACCGCGTGCCCATGGCATTCAATCTAACTGTGGCATTGTTCCGGGCCGGCAAGCCGGTCGTTCTCGGCAGTGTTGTGTCCCTGCAATCTTTGCTGCTGCTCGTGGTCCAGTATTCCTCCTACTTTTCCGGCAAGCAGGCCAGCTTCTACAACATTCTCTGGGTGGTCGTGTTCGGATTCGCCACCCTGAACATCCTGGGAATGATTACCCGGCGTATGGAACCTCGCCGCTCCAATCTGCATTTCAGCGAGATCCTCGCCATCTGCGTGGTGGTGGTTTCGGTGTTCCTGCTTGCCTCGGAGATGCTCTACCTCTTCCACGTCCTGCCCATCAAGTTGGCGCCACGCTGACTCCTTTGCGGTATCATTTCAACATGGCGAAAAAGCCTGCAGCGTTCGACGTCACTTGTCCCTGTTGCAACGCCCTGCTGAAGATCGACCCGGAAACGCGCGCGGTCATCGGGCACACTGCCGCCGTGAAGCCGAAGATGTTCAACGATATGGAAGAGGCTGCGCGCGCCATGAAAGAGCAGGACAACCGCCGCGAGTCCATCTTCCGCCAGTCGGTGGAAGCGCAAAAACACGCCTCCGACCTGCTGGAGAAGAAGTTCCAGGAGGCGGTCCGCAAAGCCAAGGAATCGCCTGACACCGGCAAGCCCATCCGGGACTTTGACTTGGATTAGCCCTTCTTTCCGGGAAAGGTGTTCAGGGCGGCGGTGAGGACCTCTATGCCCGCAGCTGAGAATTCCTGAGACCGTGTATTTCCGGCATCTTGTGCTGCGCCGCGTGTGCAGTAGAATCGGCGCATGTTCAAACCTCCGTGGCTTCTCGGCCATCGTGGCGAGGGAGCAGGCGCCAGCCCTCCCGAAAACACCATCCAGTCTTTCGACGCTGCTCTCCAGCATGGTTGCGATGGGTTTGAATTCGATGTGCGCCTGACCCGCTGTGGCTGCCCTGTGGTCTGCCACGATCCTAAAGTTGCCGGCGTTACGGTCTCGTTCGCGACCAAGGAGGAACTTCCCGGCTTGCTCCAGCTTGAAGCTGTCCTCCGCCGCTACGCCAAGCGGGCCTTCCTCGACATCGAACTGAAGGTACCAGGCTTGGAGTCGGAGCTATTGGTAGCCTTGGCGGCCAACCCGCCCGAAAAGGGCCATGTCGTTTCTTCGTTTCTGCCTGAAGTGCTGAAGGCATTGCGGCTACGCAGCGGGATCGTTCCGCTGGGGTTGATCTGCGAAGAAGCTTCGCAACTGGCAGGCTGGCGGGAATTACCGGTGCAGTACGTAATCCTGCATCATTCTCTTGCGCGCCGGGAATTGTTTGGCCAGATCCGCGATGCGGGCAAACTGTCATTCGTCTGGACGGTGAATGACCGCGATGCCATGCTGCGATTCCGGGATTGGGGTGTCGACGGCCTCATCTCCGATAAAACCGAGCTGATGGTGCGCACCTTCCGGGAAGCCTCTAACTAAGCCGCCGATGTAGGCGCGGGCGTCCTCGCCCGTGCGCGCCCCGGGTTGAAATTCATGCCGATTCAGAGCCTCCCCTAAAGTTCTGAAGGCCACGTCATTGCCCACACCGGCGCGCCTCATTTACAGTGGATGCGCCCCATGCCAACCACCGGAGAACGCTTTGAACGCGCTGTCGCTATCATGACCCGGCTGCGTGCTCCGGGTGGCTGTCCCTGGGACCGCGAACAGACCTTCGATTCCATCAAACCCTACACCCTGGAAGAGACCTACGAAGTCCTCGAAGCCATCGATAACCGTGACTGGGACGAACTGAAGGGCGAACTGGGCGACCTGTTGCTGCAGGTGCTTTTCTACGCCCAGATGGCCCAGGAGCAGCAGACGTTTTCGATCGACGATGTGCTCGACCGCCTCTCCAACAAGCTGGTGGACCGTCATCCCCATGTGTTTGGCGGGGTCAAGGCGGAAACCTCGTCCGACGTGCTGCGCAACTGGGAAGCGCTGAAGGCCGAGGAAAAAAAGAAGCGGCTGGAGGCGGGTGGTGGCAAGTCCGCCAAGCAGGACGAGCCGCCGGAATCGGTGCTGGCGGGAGTTTCTTCCGCCATGCCGGCTTTGCTGGAAGCCCACAAGCTGAGTTCGCGTGCCGCTCACGTCGGCTTTGACTGGGCCAGCATCGAGGGACTGTTCGAGAAGTTGAAAGAAGAAACGGAAGAGCTGCGGGAGCACTTGGCGGAGTTTCCCGCACCCGGACCGCAGCCCCAGGGCCGCGGCGTGGCCGGATCCGGCCGCCCGCAGATCAGTGATGAATTGCGCCATCGCCTCGAAGGCGAAGTGGGAGATTTGTTCTTTGTGCTGGTGAATATTGCGCGCTACCTCTCGCTCGATCCCGAGTCTTCACTCCGGAAAACCAATCGCAAGTTCAAGCGACGATTCCAGTGGATGGAGCAGCAACTGAAGAGCGCGGGCCGCACCCCGCAGCAGGCAACCATGGATGAGCTGGAGTCATTGTGGCAGCAGGCCAAGCAAAAGGAACCGACGGGACAGTGAGCCGCGACTCCATCCAGATCCGCATCTGTCAGCAACTCGCGGAAATGCAGGCTTGCCTGGCCCTGCAGAAAGAAGTCTGGAACTTTACCGATATCGAACTGGTGCCGCTGCGCATGTTCGTGCTCGCGGCCAAGATCGGCGGTCAGGTCATCGGCGCGTTTGAAGGCAAGGAACTGATTGCCTTCCTGCTGGCCATTCCGGGGGTTCGCGACGGCCGCTGCTATTTGCATTCCCACATGCTGGGGGTGCGCAAGGAGTTTCGCAATGCCGGGCTGGGCCGCAGTATGAAATTGTTTCAGCGTCAGGATGCTCTGGGCCGTGGATTCGAACTGATCGAATGGACCTTCGATCCGCTGGAAATAAAGAATGCCTACCTGAACTTGGAGAAACTCGGCGCGATTGCTCGGCGCTACAACGTGAATCAGTACGGAATCACTTCCTCGCCGTTGCAGGGAGGTTTGCCCAGTGACCGGCTGGTGGCCGAGTGGTGGTTGAAATCCAACCGCGTGGAGACTTTGTTGAACACCGGCAAGCGCCCTGCAGTGAAGATCATCGAGAAGATTTCGGTGCCGGCGCAGATTTACGAATGGAAAGCGTCGCCTTCCACGCGGGGCCAGGCACAGGAATTACAGAATCGCAATCGTGAGCTTTTTTTGCGGGCATTTGAGAAACGGCGGGCCGTCCTGGGGTATGAGCGCGACCAGCAGGGAAGCGGGACATTTTTGCTCGGGCAGTGGGATGAGGCGAATGTGTAGTCTTCTGACGTCATCCCGAACGTCGGCGTACTTCAGCCGACGGAGGGATCTCGCGCGCTTCGCCACGACAGTTGAACTATGAGAGTTGAAGCCATCACGCTGCGGGAAGTACGCATGGCGCTCGTCCGTTTCTTCGAGACCAGCTTTGGGCGCGTCTACGACCGCCGGCTCTTGCTGGTGACCGTGCATTGTGACGGAATGAACGGCTGGGGAGAGTGTGTCAGCGACGGAGCGCCTTTCTACAGTACGGAGTGGTTTGACTCCGCGTGGATCACCCTCCAGCGCTATCTGGCTCCGGCAGTTCTGGGGCACGCCTTCACCGCCGCCCGCGAAGTCGCCCCGTTGATGGCGAAAATTCGCGGGCATCGCATGGCGAAGGCGGCCATTGAAAATGCCCTGTGGGACATCGAAGCCCGACAGCGCAACCTGCCCCTGTGGAAGCTGCTGGGCGGCACGCGGAAGGAAATTTCCTGCGGGGTGTCGATCGGGATCCAGGACTCGGTGGAGCAGCTGCTCGAGCGCATCCAGATCGAGCTGGCCGCAGGGTACCGCCGCATCAAGGTCAAAGTAAAACCGGGCTGGGACATCAACGTTCTCGAACGCATTCGCTCGCGCTGGCCGGACATTACCCTGAGTTGCGATGCGAACTCCGCATATACCCTCGATGAGGTCGAGCATCTCCGCGAGTTCGATCAATTCAATCTGCTTATGATCGAGCAGCCCCTATGGGATGACGACATTTATTATCATTCCCGCTTGCAGAAGCAACTGCGCACCGCGATTTGCCTGGATGAATCCATCCACCACGCCCGCGACGCCGCTCAGGCGGTGGAAACCGGAGCTTGCCGCATCGTCAACGTCAAAGTCGGCCGCGTTGGGGGCTTCACCGAGGCCAAGAAGGTTCATGACGTCTGTGCCGCCTACAAAGTGCCTGTCTGGTGCGGAGGCATGCTCGAATCCGGCATCGGCCGCTCCCACAATATCGCGCTGTCGACTCTCGACAATTTCAGCCTTCCAGGCGATGTATCCGCTTCCAAACGCTATTGGAAGGAGGACATCATTGAACCCGAAATCGAAGTCACGCCCCAGGGCACGATTGTCGTCCGCGATGAACCCGGCACCGGCTACCGGGTTCTCGAGGACCGGATCGAGAAACTGACCCTGCGCAAAGAGACGATCAAGCTAGACTCGTAACCGAGCGGTTTTACAGTTTGATTGTCATCCTGAGCAAGCGTTCTTTGCTTGGCGAAGGATCTGGGCGAGCCGCGCGGAGTGTCGCGTTCTCTGCGACACAACAATCGCGCGTTTGGCTCGCTTCCTTATCAGACTCCACAAGACCCATAGTCCCGGCCTGACAACCTTCCCGCCCGAGTTTGATACCATAAATCGCCATGAATCCCTACGCATCATTCCTCGGAACCCGTGATCCTTTGGAAGTCATTCCCGCCACGCCGGGTAAGCTTGCCGGACATGTGAAATCCCTCGGCCGGGCCGGCATGGAGCGCAGCTACTCTCCTGGAAAGTGGCCGGCGCGTCTGATTCTGTGCCACCTCGCGGACACCGAACTGGCGTTCGCCTTCCGCTTGCGCCAAGCGCTTGCCGAGCCTCACCATGTGATTCAACCCTTTGATCAGGACGCATGGTCGCGCAGCTATTCTTCTGCGGATTTCACCGCCGAGTCTGCGCTTGAAACCTTTACCGCGGTACGCAAATGGAACCTGAATCTCTTGAAGAATGTCCCGCCGGAGGTTTTTCCCAAGCCGGTCAGCCATCCCGAGCGCGGCCAGATGACGTTTCGCATGCTGGTCGAAACCATGGCTGGCCACGACCTGAATCACCTCAGTCAGTTCGACCGGATCGCTTCAGCGGCGGCTTAGGGCACGTACGACCACACCGTCCCGTTGTTGTAGTTATCTATCTCGGTGGTGCCGAACAGCGTGCCGTTGGTAGTCCGCAGCACTTCGCCATTCGGAGAGGTACCGTCCGGATCGTCAAAACTGTGCAGTAGAGTGAACGTGCCGCTGGCATTCAACTCGTACAACGCTCCGTAGCCGTATGCGCCGCACTTAATAGCTGCCCCATACAGATTGCCATTCGAGTCCGAAATCACGCCGCCCGGCGGATTGCACCCGTCCGCCGTACCCCCGGCAAAGTTGTGTAAGATGGTCTCTTTGCCTTTCTTGCTCACTTTCCATATAGTCCCGAAGCCATCTGAACCGCAGGCGGCGGTGGTCCCATATAGGTTTCCGGCTTGGTCCTGCTCCACTGACCCGAGCGGAGTGCAGCCGTCCTCCGTGCCGCCTTTGAAGCTGTGTAGCAAGAAAAACGTTCCACTTTCAGTCAGCTTGTACAACACCCCATTATTGTGACGGGTGCCACCTGCGGCCACGCCATAGAGGTTACCGGACTTATCTCTCATCAGATGCCCGTCGGAGGGTCGTCCACCGTCCGGGGACTGAACGAAGGTGTAGAGGACGGTAAAGTTTCCGGCGCTGTCAACCTTGAATATCGTTCCCCTACCCGCCGTCCCCCTTCGGGTATGCCCGGCTAGGCGGGTAGTGCCAAAGAAAATACCAGACTTGCCCATGACCAAGCCTTGCTCTGGATAGCACCCGTCCGACCCGCCCACGAACGTGTGCAGGACCGTAAATTTCCCAGCAGTGTCGATCTTGAAAACGGTGCCGCAATCGCCGGAGCCCCCGTCGAAAGCAGTCCCATAGAGGTTTCCCGCACTATCCCGCAGCAGCGGGGTGATGGGCAGATCTCCGTCAGGGCCCGAGAAGCTGTGCAGCACCGTTTCCGTACCGGCTGTGTCAATCTCGTAAGCCACGCCAGCCCTGTAGACGCCGCCGGAGTATGTGGTCCCATACAGGTTGCCGTCTGGGTCCTGAATTACACCCGCAACGGGATCACCGCCGTCCGAACCACCAGTAAAGTTGTAGAGCACGGTGAAAGTCTGGGCTTGTGCCATAGCTGCCAACCCAAGCATGACCAGGAATGCCATTACATACGATCTGCGAGTCACGATTCAAGCCTCCTTTGCCCGATTGGCGGTTCGTTCCGGGGAAGCTGCAAGGGGAGAATGCAGGGTCCAGCGTGCTCCGCAGAAGAATATCACCCAGGCGAAGCGAAGCCAAGGGCCAGTCCTCTGAAATCTCAAGCCGCGCCCTACCTGCGGCTCCCCTCCCTTCTTCGAACCCGCCGATTCCGGTAGACTAGAGCATGTTCCCATCACCGAACCCATGATTCTCGTCACCCAATGACCGACATGCCAACTCTATCCGCCTCCCGCTCCGACATCAGCTTGCTGACTCCGGAAGATTTGCACTTGTTTAACGAAGGCCGCCATTACCGGGCCTACCAGAAACTGGGAGCGCATCTGCTCACCGATCGTGACGAGCCCGGGGCGTGTTTCAGCGTCTGGGCGCCCAATGCCCGCGAAGTCAGTGTTCTCGCCAGCTTCAATGGCTGGGACCGGCGCGCGCATCCCCTGTTTCCGCGCCAGAGCTCGGGAATCTGGGAAGGTTTTATTCCCGGCGCCAAGAAAGGCGACCTGTACAAATTCCATATCCGCTCTCATCACCATGGGCATGTGGTGGACAAGGCCGACCCCTTCGGCTTGCTTCACGAAAAGCCGCCGCGCACCGCCTCGGTGATCTGGGATCTGGACTACCAGTGGGGCGATCACGAATGGATGCAGAACCGTAAAGCAAAGAACTCGCTCAACGCCCCGATTTCGATTTATGAAGTCCATCTCGGCTCCTGGATGCGGATCGCGGAGGAGCATAACCGCCCACTTACCTATCGCGAGCTGGGGCCGCGCCTGGCGGAGCACATTCAGCGGACCGGCTTTACCCATGTGGAGTTCTTGCCGGTGATGGAGCACCCCTTCTACGGTTCGTGGGGATATCAGACCACCGGCTACTTCGCGCCAACTTCCCGCTACGGCACGCCCCAGGATTTCATGTACCTGGTGGACTACCTGCATCAGCATGGGATTGGCGTGATCCTCGACTGGGTGCCGTCCCACTTTCCCTCCGACGCGCACGGGCTGGCCTACTTTGACGGCACGCATCTGTTCGAGCACTCCGATTCCCGCAAGGGATTTCATCCCGATTGGAAGACCCACATTTTTAATTACGGGCGCACCGAAGTCCGCAGCTTTCTGCTTTCCAGCGGCCTGTTCTGGCTCGATAAGTATCACGCGGACGGGCTTCGCGTGGACGCCGTGGCTTCCATGCTTTATCTCGATTACTCCCGCAAGGAGGGGGACTGGCTGCCCAACCAGTACGGCGGACGCGAGAACCTGGAGGCCATCGATTTCCTGCGCGAGTTTAATCAGGAGGCCTATGGTCAATACCCGGGCATCCAGACGTTTGCCGAGGAATCCACCGCCTGGCCCATGGTCTCCCGCCCCCCTTACGTCGGCGGCCTGGGGTTTGGGTTCAAGTGGGACATGGGCTGGATGCACGACACCCTGGAGTATTTCGAGCGCGACCCGATCCATCGCAAGTATCACCACCAGAAGTTGACCTTCCGCATGCTTTACGGATTTGCCGAGAATTTTGTTCTTCCCCTTTCCCATGATGAGGTGGTTCACGGCAAGGGTTCGCTGATCGGCAAAATGCCGGGCGACGAGTGGCAGCGGTTTGCCAATCTGCGCTCCCTGTTCGGCTACATGTTTGCCCAGTCCGGCAAGAAGCTGTTGTTCATGGGCGGCGAGTTCGGCCAGGTGCGCGAGTGGACCCATGAGTGGGGATTGGAATGGTCAGTCCTGCAGTATCCTCTGCACAAAGGTTTGCAGACCTGGGTCGAACAATTGAACCGGGTTTACCGCGAACATCCTGCGTTGCACGAACTGGACACGGAACCTGCGGGCTTCGAGTGGATTGACTGCAACGACAGCCCCAGCAGCACGATCTCCGTTCTGCGCAAAGGCAAGTCCGCGAAACAGCAGGTGGTGGTGGTTTGTAACTTCACTCCGGTGCCCCGGCTGGAGTACCAGTTAGGAGTTCCTTGTGCAGGCTTCTGGCGGGAAATCCTGAACAGTGACGCCAAAGAATACGGCGGAAGCGGCATGGGCAATCTCGGCGGAGTGCAAGCGGAAGAGAAACCTATTCATGGACGCCCCTATTCGCTCAGCCTGACGTTGCCTCCTTTGGCGGTATTGTTCCTGAAAGCCGAGTGATCGGCAGACCGCCCACACCTGGGCACAAGGAGTTCCGCAAATGTCACAGGACCCCGGCTCTCGCTCGACGGCATTCAGCTAACAGGGCAGATGCAGCTCGACCGGGGGATCCTCACGCTCGGCCAGCAGAAGTTCGATGCGATCCAGGATGTTCCGAATTGGCACTCCTTTCCGGATTGCGGCATCGACGAACGGGGACATCTCCTCCAGTTCCGGGTCGCTACTGGAAACCATCACGACCGGAAGCAGTGGATTCAGCGTCTTCAGGCGCTCGGCGAGCTCGTAGCCGTTCATCCCCGGCATCTCCAGATCGACCACAACAATATCGATATTCCCGGTGAACTGGCAGACGGTAAGTGCCTGAAAAGCGTCGCTCACGGCGATGGCCTCATAGCCGTTCCGGCTGAGCATGGCTTGGTACAGTTCGCGCATTCCCGGGTCGTCATCGACGCACAACACCACAAAATCTCTCATGAGACGGAATTTGCCTTTCTTGTCACAAAGATCGGCGCATCATGGGATCTGCAAACGGAATGCCAAACCAGAATCAGCGTGCTAGACTGCTGGGGATCTCCAGCTCATGCGGATTCTGACCCGCTACATTCTGCGCGAAGTGACCGCCCATGCCCTGATCGGGGTGGCGGTATTCACTTTCGTGCTCTTCACCCGCGATCTGGGACAGATGCTGGAACTGGTGGTGCGCAACAGCGCTCCTCTGCCCAGCGTGGCCGAGATCTTCTTCTATATCGTTCCCCTTACCCTCACCATCAGTATTCCGGCGGGGGCTCTGGTGGGAATCCTCATTGGGCTCAGCCGCCTGGCCGCTGACAGCGAAATCACGGCCATGCGCGCCAGCGGCCTCGGGGTTTGGACCTTCCTTCGCATCATTTCTATTTTTGCCGTGTCCGCCTGGATCCTGGCTCTGGCCAACGGGGTCTACCTGGCGCCGCGATCCCAGGCGGCAATGGCGCACCTCCAAGACCAGCTCAAGTCTTCACAAGTGTCGTTTGAAGTGCAGCCCCGGGTTTTCTACGAAGGTTTTCCCCAGCTCGTGCTTTACGTCGAGAACGTGCAAGCGGCGCAAGGGGCGGCCATCTGGAAGGGCGTCTTTATCGCTGATACCAGCAATCCCCAATATCCTCGCATCACCCTGGCGCAGCAGGGAATTCTGATCAGCGAGGGAGCCGCCACCTTGCACCTTCATCTCACCAACGGCTCCACTCATGAGCTCGATCCCCAGGATCCCAGCCGTTATCAGGTCTCGACGTTCGAGCAGACGGATATACCGATCGCCATACCGCCGGCCGATTCTGCGAAAGACCAGGAAGCCCCGCCGGTGACCCAGCTCAGTACGGCCGATCTCTGGCGCAAGGGCCACTCTGCCCGGAACACCCCGATGGGGACTTGGGCGCTGATTGAATTTCATCGCCGGTTGGCCCTGCCGACCGCATGCCTGGTCCTGGCGTTGGTGGGAATCCCGCTGGGACTGTCCTCCAAGAAAGGCGGCAAATCGAGCGGCTTTGTGCTCACCATCCTCCTGGTGTTCGCCTATTATTTTGTTTCTCTGGTGGGCGTCTCTCTCGCCCGGCAAGGCAGGGTTTCTCCCGGGCTCGGGGTTTGGCTGGCGGATGTCGTTTTCTTTCTGGCTGGCGCGTTTCTGCTCTGGCGGGCGGAACGCCGGCCGCTTCAGGTCTGGTCGATTCGCGAATGGTGGAAGCCACAGACCGCCCCGGCCAACGGCGGCGTGCGGCACCGCTCCATCCGCAGCGGGAATGCCTTCCAGCGGGCGTCTTCACGCCGGCGGGTTCTGAGCGCGCGCTTTCCCATGATTCTCGACGACTACGTGCTGCGCGACTTCTTTATGAACCTGGCCATGGTGCTGGGCACGTTCCTGCTGCTGCTGCTGGTGTTCACGCTGTTTGAGTTGCTGCAAGACATCCTGCGCAATCAGGTTTCTCCCCTGATCGTTGGAGAATACCTGCTGGCGGTGACACCCTACTTCCTTTACAACATCACACCGCTCAGTGTTCTGTTGGCCGTCCTGATCACGCTTGGAGTAATGCAGCGGTCGAACGAAATCACCGCCATGAAGGCCACCGGCATCAGCATTTACCGGCTCATCGTGCCGGTGCTGGCCACGGCTGCTGTGCTGGCGGCCGCGCTGTTTTTCTTTGATCAGTTCTACCTGCCGCACGCCAACCAGCGCCAGGACGCGCTGCGCAACTCGATCAAGGGCAAGCCGCCGCAGACCTACCTGAATCCCGAACGCAAGTGGATCGTCGGCCAGCATTTCAATATCTACTACTACCAGTTGTTCGATTCCGACCGCGATCAATTCGGCCGTCTTTCCGTGTTTCAGTTCGACCCGGCAACCTTTCAACTGACCCGGCGCATTTACGCCGACCGGGCGCACTGGGAGGACAGCGTGCATCGCTGGGTGTGCACCCAGGGCTGGGTACGGACGCTGCGCGGGTCTGCGATGGAGGATTACCGCACTTTCGTGGTCGACACCTTCCCCGCGGTCAGCGAACCCCCGACTTATTTCAAGAAAGAGGTGAAGCAGTCGTCGGAAATGGGCTACCAGGAACTGGGACGCTACATCCGCGATTTGCAGCAGAGCGGCTTTGACGTGGTCAGACTGCGGGTACAACTGGCCAAGAAGTTCGCCTTTCCCGTCATCACGCTGGTGATGGCGGTGCTGGCCATTCCGTTTGCTCTCTCCTCCGGACGCCGCGGCGCCATCGCTGGAGTCGCCACCGCCGTGGGCATCGCGGTCGTCTACTGGACTGTCTCCGGCCTGTTTGAAGCCATGGGCAACATCAGCCAACTTCCTCCCGTGCTGGCCGCCTGGTCGCCGGATCTGATCTTCGCCCTGGTGGGTGGGTACTTGATTCTGAAAGTGCCGACATAGCTTGTGTAGCGCGGACATTCCTGTCCGCCGCCGTCGATATTGCGGCTGCCCCATCCTACACGGCGGGTTCCGTAGGACCTCATTGCGACCAACGGCGTGTGAGGCTCGTCACGGAAGGACTTGCTGCCGGGCGTACAATGGTGGCGTTCGGCGGGAGGAGTTTATGAAACCGTCCTCGCAGTCGCCCAGAACGCCTTCCAGGCTTTCCGATTCAGTTCACCGCCAGATCAGCCAGTACGCACTGGCAGCCAGCGCAGCGGGAGTCGGGATGCTGGCGCTGGCCCAACCAGCCGAGGCCAAAATCGTCTATACGCCCGCAAACAAGATGGTACCTCGGTGCAGCGGCCACCCGAGGCTGTGCCTCAAACTTGACCTGAACCACGACAACACCATTGACTTCACTTTCACGTCAGTCAGCCATGGCACCGGATCATTTCGCACTTATGCCAGCGTAGGAATTAAGGGGGCGCCCAAGACCAAGAACGCAGTGCGGGGAATATTTTCCTACACCTTGCAGAAGGCTTTTGCTCAGGAGCTGAATTCTGGGGCCAAAATTGGTCAGAGCGGTGGAAAGTTCTACCGTGCTGCCGCACTCTATGGCTTCAGCCGGGACGGGGGGTCATGGGGCCAATGGAGGGCAGGTAGCTGTTGCCCCTATTCGAGCTACCTTGGCCTGAAGTTTTACATCGAGGGCAAAGCCCACTATGGTTGGGCACGGGTGTATGTTGAATGGGGATATCCACCCCTTACCCTCACCGGCTACGCCTACGAGACCATCCCCAACAAACCGATCGTCGCAGGCAAGACCAAGGGGCCGGATGTCATCACGCTGGTACCCGGCAGCCTCGGGCGGCTCGCCCTGGGTTCGGTGGGACTCGCGGCTGGGTGCTTGGGGAAGTAGCAATGCAACCGATCATGTTCGACGGGAGGGATTTATGAAACCGTCCTCGCAGTCGCCCAGAACGTCTTCCAGGCTTTCCGCTTCAGTTCATCACCAACTCAACATGTATGCTCTCGCAGCGACGGCATCGGGAGTGGGGATGCTGGCGTTGGCCCATCCCGCCGAGGCGAAGATCGTCTATACGAAGACCCACCAAGTCATCGGAACCAACGACCTCTACAAGCTCGACCTTAACCATGATCGAATTATTGACTTTGTTCTCCGGAACCGTGGCACCCAGACTTTTGACTATAACGCGCTTCGTGTAAGGGGTGTGCCGGGCAACGAGGCGCCGGGCAACGCCGTTGAGGGCAGCTTTGCTAGGGGCGCCCGCTTGGCCGCAGCGCTGGAACGGGGCGCACGGATCGGCCGCAGCCAGCGCTTCCTAACGAGCAGCGGCTACGGAGAAATAATGGTCCTTAGTTCGTGTACCGACACTTCCTGCGGGACACTAGGTCAATGGAGGAACGTCACCAACCGCTACCTTGGGTTGAGGTTCAAAGTTCATGGGAAGACCCACTACGGCTGGGCACGTTTGTCGGTTAAGGTGAAAAGCTTTGCCGGCATAACAGCCACGCTGACCGGCTACGCCTACGAGTCGATCCCCAACAAACCGATCATCACGGGCAAGACCAAGGGGCCGGACGTCATCACGCTAGAACCCGGCAGCCTCGGGCGGCTCGCCCAAGGATCGGCTGGGCGCTTAAGGAAGTAGCAATGCAACGGATCATGTTCGACGGGAGGTATGCATGAAATCGTCCTCGCAGTCGCCCAGAACGCCTTCCAGTCTTTCCGATTCAGTTCATCATCACCTCGGCCTCTATGCTCTGGCGGCCAGCGCAGCGGGAGTGGGGGTTATAGCCCTGTCGCCGTCCGCGGAGGCAAAGATCATTTACACCAAAACCAACCTTGACGTATTCGAGGTCTATCCGGGGTTTCCTCTCGACCTCAACAACGATGGGAAGGCGGACTTCAGGTTTGTGGGTTTTTCCTGTTCCTACACCGAGGGCGGTTTGGGTATCGCTCCGGCGTCTCGCCTCGTCCTGAGTTCCATGCGCATCGCCCCGGCCTCGCCGAGAAATGCAATTTGGTGGGACGTGAAGGGCAACGGCGCCGCGGCCCTGCGCGCGGGAGTGCGGGTTGGTCCGAAAGCGCCTTTTGCCGGAGAGCTATTGATGGGCAGCGTGTCGCTTGGTCTCTCCGTTAGCGGCCCATGGGAGAACGGGGGTCGGGGCGTGACAAACCGCTACCTTGGCCTGGAGTTTGCGATCAAAGGAAAAAGCCATTACGGGTGGGCGCGGCTGAATTTCCCCAACCCTGCTGGCGCCACTCTGACTGGCTACGCCTACGAAACGGTTGCGAACAAAGCCATCATCGCAGGCAAGACCAAGGGGCCGGATGTCGTCACGCTGGACCCCGGCAGCCTCGGGCAGCTCGCCCAAGGATCGGCCGGATGCTTGAAAAAGTAGGAACGCAAGGGATTATGTTCGAAGGGAGGTATGCATGAAATCGTCCTCGCAGTCGCCCAGAACGCCTTCTAGGCTTTCCGATTCAGTTCATCACCAACTCAACATGTATGCGCTCGCGGCCAGTGCTGCGGGAGTAGGGGTGCTGGCGCTGGCGCAGCCGAGTATGGGCGAGATCATCTACACACATGCCCACGTCAAAATTTCTATCGCCGGCAATGGGAGGTATGGAAGGTACCTCCACTTCCTCGACCTCGATCACCACGATGGCCATGATTTCAGCTTAAGGATGTCTCGCTTTGAATCCTCTTCGAGAACCGGGAGGGACACATGGATGACCATGAGGGGTGACGCCGGAAATCGGGTTGCGGGACACCCGCCACATCCGGGCTCCGGTGGATTGGCATATGCACTTCGGGCCGGACGGCAGATTGGGCCCGACCTTCGCTTCGGCCCCTACAGCGGCGAGTTTATGGCTGCCCGGGCAGGCACTCCAGGAGGCCACACGACAGCTTGCAACGGCCCCTGGCATGAAGTCACCGAGCGGTACTTAGGCCTGAGGTTCGGGATCAACGGGCAAGTCCATTACGGCTGGGCGCGCCTCAACGTTCACTGCAAACCTAAACTGCACGGCCTTCTGACCGGCTACGCCTATGAAACCATCCCCAACAAGCCAATCATCGCAGGCAAGACCAAGGGGCCGGACGTGATGACGTTTCAGCCCGGCAGCCTCGGAGCCTTGGCAGCAGGCGCGCCGAGACCCCACAGCGGAAAGTAACCACGAGAAGGCGGGAAAATTCATGAAGCGAACTTCGAGAAAGCCTTTCAGACTTTCGGACTCACTGCAACGTCACCTGAACGCCTACGCGCTGGCAGCCAGTGCAGCGGGAGTGGGAATGCTGGCGTTGGCGCAGCCAGCCGAAGCCAAGATCATTTACACGCCGGCGCATCGGTGGCTTCCAATCAATCACTACTACTACCTCGATCTCAATCAACATGGCATTTGGGACTTTCGCCTACATCTACTCTCTGGCATGGCCAACACAACCTACAACAGCTTTTCTGACACTGCCCTGTACCTCTCGGGTCGGCAAGGCAATGGCGTCGCTGGGTCCCATACTACCTATGGCAATGGTGCGTATGCGCTCCCCGCCGGACGGCAGATCGGCCCTGGGCTTCATTTCTACGGAAACGCCTTCATGGCTGCACGCACCCGCATAGTCGGAAACACCGAGTGGAGGTGTTTCGGGACCTGGAATAACCGCAAGAACCGTTACCTAGGGTTTTCGTTTCAGATCAAAGGCAAGACGCACTACGGCTGGGCACGGCTCAGCGAGTCGTGCAACTCGAAACCACCCAGAGGAGGCATGAGGGCTCTCCTCACCGGCGACGCCTACGAAACCGTCCCCAACAAGCCCATCATCGCAGGCAAGACCAAGGGGCCGGATGTCATCACGCTGGAACCCGGCACCCTCGGTCGGCTCGCCCTGGGTTCGGTGGGACTCGCGGCTGGGCGCTTGGGGAAGTAGCAATGCAACGGGTCATGTTCGACGGGAGGGTATGTATGAAACCGTCCTCGCAATCGCCCAGAACGCCTTCCAGTCTTTCCGATTCAGTTCATCACCAACTCAACATGTACGCGCTCGCAGCGAGCGCTGCCGGAGTCGGGATGTTGGCGTTGGCGCAGCCAGCGGAGGCCAAAATCGTTTACACGCCAGCCCACAAATGGATTCCGATCAACCATCCTGTCCATTTCGATCTCAATCACGATGGCCTGATCGATTTCACCCTTTCGCTGAGGGGAAGTTTCAAGTTCGCTTTCGGCTTCTATGCGAGCCCATTGGCGGGCAATCAAGTGGTGTCCGTAATTAGCAATAACGCCCACTGCGCCGCAGCGCTGCCCAAAGGAAACAGAGTTGGCCCAAAACGTCCATGGGCAGCCGGGAGAGAGTGGATGTTCTTCATCTCGAGTACGACAGACGGACACAAGGGCTCAGGCTGCCCTTGGCGGTTTGTTACGGATGAAGCCTATCTTGGCGTAGGCTTCCAGATTAACGGGCAGACTCACTATGGATGGATGCGGGTAGGGCATGTTCGCCCGAGGGAAGGACCTAAGGCGGAAGCAACCGGCTACGCCTACGAAACCATCCCCAACAAGCCAATCATCGCCGGCAAGACCAAAGGGCCGGATGTCGTCACGCTGGACCCCGGCAGCCTCGGAGCCTTGGCAGCGGGCGCGTCGAGACTTCACAGCGGGAAGTAATTTAAGTCGGAGGACTTTATGAAGCGAACTTCGAGAAAGCCTTTCAGACTTTCGGATTCACTGCAACGGCACCTGAACGCCTACGCGCTGGCGGCGAGCGCGGCGGGAGTGGGGATGCTGGCGTTGTCCCATCCTGCCGAGGCGAAGATTGTCTACACGCCCGCCCACCAGCACGTTCCCTTCAAGCGCACACTTTCGCTGGATCTCAACCATGACGGCATTGTTGATTTCAAGATTGGCAGGCGTTTTATCGTGACCGGTGGAACATCCCTCACACATCTTGGAATCGATGGGAGGAACCACAACCGCGTTGCGGGATACACTGAGACTACTTCTGTGTTCAGTTCTTTCTACCAGTTTACAACTGCGTTTCACGACGGAAAGCAGATCGGGCCCCCGAACCCTTTCTCCGGTGGGTGGATGGTCAACCTGTGGCGTCCAAGGAGACATTGTCAGGGACCGTGGTGGTTTAATGTCAAGGATCGCTATCTGGGCTTACAGTTCCAGATCAGGGGAAGTACCCATTACGGCTGGGCGCGGCTCAGCACATGGTGCAATCCGGACGGCAAGAAGGGGACGGGTGCCCGTGCCCTTCTGACCGGTTATGCCTATGAGACTGTCCCCAACAAACCGATCGTCGCAGGCAAAACCAAGGGGCCGGATGTCATCACACTGGCCCCCGGCAGCCTCGGAGTCTTGGCGGCGGGCGCGTCGACACCCCGGTAGGTGGAATGGGGAGGCAGGTCGATTGCAGAAGTTTTCATCTTGACTTCAACCAAGCCAGCTTCGATACTGAACTCCTCCCCTTTGCCTCGCGCTCGATTTCAGGAGGATTCCAGTGAAAGGACCTGCTCGGACCCGCGATGCCGCTCAACTCTCAGCATCTCTCACCCGCCAGCTCAGCCAGTACGCGCTGGCCGCAAGCGCGGCGGGAGTGGGGATGCTGGTGCTGGCTCAACCTACTGAGGCGAAGATTGTTTACACGAAAACCAATGAGTCCGTTCATAAACACGGCAGCTTTGTGAACATCGACTTGAATCACGATGGTAAGGTTGATTTCAAGGTCGCCATGGAGTTCAACTACGCCACTACCTGGCTCTCTGCTGTGCCCGTTCCGGGCGATCGGGTGGCAGGGTACGAGACCGGGGGATGGGGCCACAGCTATGTGCTGGCGTATGCACTCCTGCGGGGCGTGGACGTTGGCTCGGGTGTGGCGTTCGTGTCGGGTGGTGGCATTATGGCGGGACGAACACTTAAGGGCCAAAGCTCGGGAGTGTGTTGGGGGAAATGGAACGATGTCAAGAGGCGGTATCTAGGTCTGGAATTCTTGATCAAGGGGCAGGTGCATTATGGGTGGGCGCGACTGAATGAATCCTGCATGAAGACTGGCATGAACGGCGTGAAAGCACTTCTTACCGGCTACGCCTACGAAACTATCCCCAACAAGCCGATTATCACGGGCAAAACCAAGGGCCCGGATGTAATCACGTTGGAACCTGGCAGCCTCGGAGCTTTGGCAGCGGCAGCGTCGCAGCAGAGAAGATAATTAGGACAAGTTGGAAGAACTATGAATCGCACTTCGAGGTGGCCTTCGGGTATTTGGCGCTCGGCGCGCCACCGCTCGGATGGAGGAAACGATTTCACACACCGATACGCCGGCAACCGATGGAACCACGACCGTTAATTCGTAGCCCCAAGGAGGACCATTCATGCAACGCAAATCCCGTAGTATCGCCTCTCTTCCCGAGTCTTTCGTTCGAAACCTGAACCTTTACGCACTGGGAGCTTCGGCCGCCGGAGTGGGCGCTCTAGCCATGGCGCAACCTGCCGAAGCCAAAATCATCTATACGCCCGCTCACGTAAAGCTGATTGGTTGGACCGGGTACCCGATAGACCTTAACCACGATGGGATCAACGACTTCGCACTCTCGGTGGGATACTCCACTGGCCTTGCGTCGTTCAGTACCTGGGAGATCCTTGCAGCCGGCCTTCCCTTTCGCTCACCCAACGTGATGGCGGGCGCCAAGTCCAAGAACGGCAAATTTTCGCTGGCCCGCGCCTTGAAAGCTGGCGACCGGATCGGACCCAACCACATTTCCAACACCTTCGGATTCCTGGTACGCGGGCTGCACGCAACCAACAGCAAGAGCAGCATCAACAGCACTACCGGACAGTGGATCAATGTCAAACGGCACTATCTCGGTCTTGCGTTCCAGATCAAAGGTGAGAAGCACTACGGCTGGGCGCGACTGGACGTGAAAGTGAACAAGCGCTATCCGGTATTTGATGCTTTGCTGACCGGCTACGCCTACGAAACAATTCCCAACAAAGCGATCATCGCGGGCAAGACCAAGGGGCCGGATGTTGTCACTGTGGAACCCGGCAGCCTCGGAGCTTTGGCAGCGGGAGCGTCGCGACTCCAGAGGGGAAGGAATTAAGAGAAGCTGGAGGGATTTTATGAAGCGAGCTTCGAGGCAGACCGCCACGCTTTCGGGATCATTGCAACGCCACCTGAACGCCTACGCGCTGGCGGCGAGTGCGGCGGGAGTGGGAGCACTTGCATTGGCGCAGCCTGCCGAGGCAAGGATTGTTTACACTCCGGCCCACCGAAGGCTCCCAAATGACCAGCGGGTTTCGATCGACCTCAATCACGATGGCCTTGCGGACTTCTACGTCGAAAAGTATACGACTGGCACATATCGTCATCAAATTTACACAACCGGACTCAATGCGTGGGCTACCGCGGCATCAAACGGGGTCGACGGATACCTGGTTGTCGGAACGAGTTCGAGGAGCGCCTTTTTTAGTGCTTACGCCCTTCCAGCGGGTCGCCAGGTTGGACCGAAGCTTCATTTTTGGGGTCGCGGCTTCATGGCACAAAGATTCCGAGCAAAAGGAGAAAACCGGTGGCATTGCAGTGGGCGTTGGAACAACGTCAGAGGGCGCTACTTGGGCCTGACGTTCGTGATCGCGGACAGCATAGGGCAATCGCACTATGGCTGGGCGAGATTCAATGAATCTTGCGACACCAAGGCCCCCCGAGGGAAGGGAATCAAGGTGGTCCTAACCGGCTACGCCTACGAAACCATGCCGAACAAGCCCATCATCGCAGGCAAGACCAAAGGGCCGGATCTCATCACCCTGGAACCCGGCAGCCTCGGAGCTTTGGCAGCGGGAGCGTCGCGACTCCAGAGGGGAAGGAATTAAGAGAAGCTGGAGGAATTTATGAAGCGCACTTCGAGGAAGCCTTCCAACCTTTCAAACTCACTGCAACGGCACCTGAACGCCTACGCGATAGCGGCGAGTGCGGCGGGAGTGGGAATACTGGCGCTGGCACAGCCGGTCGAGGCGATAATTATTTACACGCCCGCGAATATCAAGATTGAGCGTAATGGCGGGCTTGAACTCGACCTTAATAATGATGGACGCACTGATTTCCGCCTTTACGATACTACTTTCAGCGGCAACGGATACGATTCAAGTCGGCTCGGCCTGGGCGGCGATCTTAGGAAGAACGAGATCGTCGAGGGGGTCGGTTACGGCCACAGAGCCGGTGCCGCCGCCCTCCAGTCGGGAAAGATTGTAGGACCCCATGACCCGTTTATCAACGCAGCACAAATGGCAAAGAGAAGTCATGACACTTTTTTTGACTCGTGGGCGAACGGTGGCAAGGGGGTTACCCGCCGGTATCTGGGGCTTAAGTTCCAGATTTACGGCCAGACCCACTACGGCTGGGCGAGACTGTCGGTTCACTTCGAGGTCGGGGGACTGGAAGCCCACTTGACCGGCTACGCCTACGAGACCATCCCCGGCAAGCCCATCATCACAGGCAAAACCAAGGGGCCGGATGTCATCACGCTAGAACCCGGCAGCCTCGGGGCGTTGGCAGCGGGAAGAAGGTAGCAGGGAGCCCACCCGGCTTTTTGTGGTCGCATAACTGTCGTAAAATCTCCTCTCTAACAATGTCGGCGGCGTCAAGCACTTTTTGAGCACACTGCAGCATGCACTCGAACAAGAGCGCCATTACGCTCAAAATCCCCGAGAAGGGGCGAACAGACGGCGCAAGCTTGTGAAATTGCTGATTTCAGAAATTGACTCTGGTCCTTCGCGGGAGGATACTGGATGCCGCCAGCTTTTGGAGCGAACCATGCCGCACACGTCCAGAAAACCCGCCGAGCTATCCGGCTCACTTCATCATCGGCTCAATTCCTATGCGCTCGCTGCGGGTACGGCGGGTATCGGACTGTTGGCGTTAACTCCGGCAGCGATGGCCCGCATCATATATACGCCAACCTCCAAAACACTGACGCGGAACAGCACGCTCCCCATTCCCGTGGGCCACACACATCATTTCGAGCTGAGCATCGCCACTTACCCAGTCACTGGCTCCTGGTCCGACAGAGTGTTGCTTACTAGAGCGCGAGGGAAAGCTGCCGTGGCGGGCGACCAGAAGGGCGGCGGCGTTGCATCTGCCTTACACGTGGGCAAGGTTCTCGGACCCAGGGATTCGTTTCAAGGCACCCACTCGGGTCGGGGATTGATGGCTTATGAGGTGGTGAATGGCTCTACGTATTGCGGTGGAAATTGGGACAACGTTCGGAATCGCTATCTGGGGCTCAAATTTGATATCGCGGGTCACACCCACTATGGCTGGGCGCGCCTGACCGTATCGTGCAGCCTCCAGAAGAGCATCGTTGCCAAGATAACCGGCTACGCCTACGAAACGATTCCGAATAAGCCGATCATCACCGGCAAGACGAAAGGGCCGGATGTGATCAGGGCGGAAGCGGGCAGCCTCGGAGCCCTGGCAGCCGGAAGAAAGTAGCAACACGCCTGGTACTCAGGCTCTTTAACAGTTCATAACTGTTGAAACATCTCCTTTACGCTCAAAACTCCCGAAAAAGGGCGAATAGACGGCGCAAACTTGTGCTATTGCCTGTTTTCAGAAATTGACCCCTGCCCATCGCCGGAGCATACTGGGAGCCGCTAATCGAGGAGATTTAGTGAAGCAAATTAGGAAGCCTTCCAGACTTTCGGAGTCACTGCAACGGCACCTCAACGCCTACGCGCTGGCGGCGAGCGCTGCGGGAGTGGGAATGTTGGCGTTGAGCCAGCCGACCGAGGGCAAGATTGTCTATACGCCCGCCCACAAACACATCGGTGCGAACAAAAAAATAGGTCTGGACCTCAATCACGACAGTAGAGTTGATTTCGTTTTCACGGATACTCAGCATATTAGCTCGGCGTTCTGGACCGACGTGCTCTGGGTCTCGGGCGGATCAAAGAACGGAGTCGTTGGATGGTATGCCACGCGGACTTACGCCTCGGCATTAAATTCGGGTGTTCGTATCGGTCCTAAGCTCGGCACCGAAAACCAAGCAGATATGGGTGTCTGTGGGGGCAACGACAATACTACTACAGTCGGTTGTGTCGGCCCTTGGATCGACGTCAAACATCGCTATCTTGGGCTGAAGTTCCAGATTCACGGGAAAACGCATTTCGGCTGGGCGCGGCTCAACGTCAGTTTCGAACCTCACCCCAGAAAAAAGATTACCGGCCTCCTCACCGGCTACGCCTACGAAACCATCCCCAACAAGCCCATTATCGCAGGCAAGACCAAAGGGCCGGATGTCATCACCGTGGACCCCGGCAGCCTCGGGCAGCTCGCCCAAGGGTCGGCCGGGCGCCTCGGGAAGCAATAGAACACCGGCGGCGAAAACAACGTAGGCCTGTGCTCCACTTCCCCCTTGACACCTACCCGGCAAACTGCCATCCTTGATGTATATCTTATGGAGAACAAATAAAAAATGCATATAACTCCTTAGGAATCTAGATTTTACCTGTAACCCCTTTGGCGTCTAGATTTTGCCGGGAAAATGTCCGTAACTTCATGATTCCACTAGACCGCAGGGGGAGGGGATATTAGAAAGTAAACACCAGCGGATCGACCGAGAACTGGCAACCGGGAACTGGCAACTGGCGCCTTTAGCCATCCCGGCAGATCGACATGCTTAGAGGTATACCTTAGGGAGAACCGTAATAAACAGTATATAACTCCTTAGGAATCTAGATTATACCCCTAACCCCAATCGAATCTAGATTTTGCGGGTCAAATCTCCGCAACTTCATGATTCCACTATACCGAGGGGGAGGGGGTATACCACCTCAAGAGGCACGGACGAGAAGCTTCCGAGCGGGCATTCGCGTGGGAACGCCCTCTACTTGACCGCCACCGCCGAGGGCTGGCCCGCGACGGTGGTGAAGGTCGCAGGCAAACCGAGCAAACCGGTGCCTGTGGTCAGGGAAAAAATCGACAGCGAAGTCCCGCCGATGTTCGCTACGTACAGGTAGTCGGTGAGATTCGTAGTGCTGTTTCCCACGTCGGTGCCAGTTGCACCGGAGCGGACGGCAAGGGAAACCGGCGTCGTTCCCGTAGAGACCGATGGCGGCGAAAGCGAGGCCAATACCCCGGTCCCGGGGCCGAACGAATACTGGAAGACATCGTTGGAGTGCTGATCGGCCACATAAACAAAATTGAAGGCTGGGTCAAAGGCAATGGCCACCGGCCCTATCCCCGCGGCGAAAGGCGAACCCGTCACCGCCGTCATCGTGCCATTCGGCGTGCTGCACGTCGCGGATAGAACCACGCAAATCGCAAAGCTGCTGAGGTTGTTCGATCCCGAATTGGCCACCAGGAGAAAGGCGCCGTTCGGTGAGATCGCAACCGCCGACGGCGCCGTGCAATTGGTGTTTGGCAAGTTGCACGAAGCAAAAGGAGACCCGGGCACCGCGGTCAGCACTCCCGTCGTGCCATCAAAACTGAATGCTGACACTGTGTTGGTAAACTGATTGGCGACATACACGTAATTCCCGGCGGGAGGAACGGCCACCGAAACCGGGCCTGTACCGGTCGTGTCGGTCGGCAGTTCAGTAAGAAATGGTGAGCCGGAGACCGCCTTCAGAGCGGTTCCGCTGATCGAGAACACCGAGATACTGCCCGACTTCGGATCGGTAAAAGTCCCTTGATTGGCGACAAAGAGAAATTTTCCGGCCGGATCCACCGCCAGCCCCGTCGGATTCTGACCTGTCTTGGTATTCGACCCCACTTTGAGTGTCCCGGCAGAGCCGATCTGGTAGCCGGTGACGAAGTTGGCAGCCGTGTTCGATACGAAAAGTGCATCCACTTTGGGAGTGATCGCGATGGCGGAGGGACTGGCTCCGGTTGCCACCGCGTTGATCCCGGCAAGCCCGCCCGAACTCAACGTGATCTGGTAGCTGGAGAGAGTCAAGTTGCCTTGCTCGGCGACGAACAAGATCCCTGTACCTGAGGAAATCGCGCTGTTGTTGTTGCCGCAGGATAACGTAAGCACGATCAACACCAAGACCGCCGCCCAGCCCATGAAACGGAACTTCATCCCTATTCTCTCTCCTGTTATTGATTTCGGACCCGCAAGTGGGAAGATCTACCGACAGCGTTTCCGGCAACCACCCAGAACTGCACTCACTTGTGTATCAGGAATAAACCGGAAGAGCAAACTGCTCCACTGATTGGAACCCGCGCCCGCGCGGAACGTTGCCTGACTTCAGCGGTCCTCGGAGGCACCGCCGGGAACCGAAGCAGAAGAAAGCACCCGTGATCCGGAGGGCTCGAGGGGCAAACGAATCTCGACCATCAACCCGCCTTGCGGACGATTCGAGGCCAGAACCGTTCCCCCGTGCAGGCGCACGGCCCGATCCGTGATGGCGAGACCCAGTCCGACGCCGCCAGTCTGCCTTTCCCGGGCGTCGTCAATGCGGTAGAACGGCTGGAACAGCTTCGAGAGTGAGTCTTCTGGCACGCCCGGCCCCGAATCCATCACTCGCACCACCGCCTGAAGACCATCCGCTCCCTGAGCTTCTTCCAGGCCCACCTCAACCGT
Organism: uncultured Acidobacteriota bacterium; assembly: GCA_963715675.1. Classification (GTDB taxonomy): domain Bacteria; phylum Acidobacteriota; class Terriglobia; order Terriglobales; family Acidobacteriaceae; genus DASVWZ01. The sequence continues at coordinate 1,770,086 of OY970265.1, read as the reverse complement.
GGTTCCCTCCCGGGAATAGCGGGTCGCATTCCGCACCACATTTTCGATGGCGCTGTGCAGCAGAGATGGGCTTCCGACCACCTCGCAACGGCGGGGGGCCGAGACTTCGACCTTGCAATTGCGGCGCTGGGCTTCAAAAGCGGCGTCCTTGGCGATCTCGCGAATCAGTTCTCCGAGGTCCACCGGAGACCTTGCCATCGCCTCGTCGTTGCCTTCCAGGCGCGCAATGGTGAGCAGTCGCTGGATGAGTTCGTTCAGGCGGAAGGTCTCCCGATCGATCCGATCGAGCGCGCTTCCGGCGTCCGGCCCGCTGCGCTGCCGGGCAAGCTCCAGGGCTACGCTCAGGCGTGCCAGCGGAGAGCGTAGTTCGTGCGAGATGTCGGTCAGCAGGCGGTTTTGAGCATGCACCAGGTTCTCGATGCGCTCCGCCATCCGGTCGAAATCGCGGACCAGTTCCGCAATCTCATCCCGCCGCCGTGGCGAGGGCATCCCGGCGCGGGCACTGAGATCGCCCGACGCCAGCTTCTGGGTCGCCGCTCGCAGGCGCACCACCGGCGAGGTCAGATACCGCGCCAGAATGTAGCAGACCAGGCCGGAGGAGAGAATGGCAATCAGCAGCCCGACCCCGGGTACGCCATGCGGACCGAACCATCCGTGCCGCTCCGGCAGTTCGAGGATGAGGGTGTAGGGGCGGCCGTCGGGTCCGGTGGCGGTCTCACGCAGAAATGGAGCTGGGCGGAACCGTCCCAGCAGAGTATCGGCGGCATAGCCTTTACCCTGTGCGGCTTCGACCACCGGAGGAGGTAGCCTGCGTCCCCCCAGAAGACTTTGACCGCGCTGATCGAAGATGTGAACCCGTACATTCTGGGAATCGTGAACCCCGCGAAAATACCGCCACAATCCATCCTCTCCGCCGGATTGATAGGCCTGCACGCCTTCGGTCAGGAATTTCGTCTCCTGTGCCTCAAGTGAGGCAATCTCCGCCGAAGGCCGCGAAGTCAGAGTCAGCAGAATGGCCGCGACCAGCACTAATGCCTGCGCCACCCAGTAGGAGAGAAAGATGCGGACAAACAAGCTTCTCATTCCGCTCCGCTCCTTGCCTGGTCGCGCGGATGGGCAAAGATGTAGCCGACGCCGCGCACCGTCTTGATGTGGTCGGTGGCGGAGTCAGAGTCGCCCAGCTTCTTGCGAACTTTGCTCACGTGCATATCGATGCTGCGGTCGAAGGGAGAGAACTTGCGGCCAAGCACGGCGTCGACCAGCCGGTCCCGCGTCACTACCCGCCCAGCCTCCTGCAACAATACGTGCAGCAGGTTGAATTCCACCGAGGTGAGTTCCACCGGTTTTCCATTCTGGAGAACGACGCGGGTCGCCGGATCCAGTTCAATATCACCCACCCGAACCACGTCCGGAATGGCTTCGCCCGGCTTGCCGCTATTCTGGGTGCGGCGGAGGATGGCTCGAATCCGGGCTACCAGTTCTCTGGGATTGAAGGGCTTCGGCAAATAGTCATCGGCGCCGATCTCGAGGCCCACGATCCGGTCTACGTCCTCTCCCCTCGCGGTCAGCAGCAAAACCGGAATGCGGGAAGTGGCGCGCAGGCGTCGCAGAACATCGAAGCCGTTCAATCCCGGAAGCATGACATCGAGCACCACCAGCAGGTGATCGCCGCTCAAGGCGCGCTGCAGGCCACGATTGCCGTCGTGCACCGCTTCCAATTGAAAGCCCTCCGGTTCCAGGTATTCTGCCACCAGGCCGGAAAGTTCCATGTCGTCGTCGATGATCAGGATGCGGTCCAAGGTTCTCATCACAGTTCTATAACACCCTGTGGAAAGCAGGCGTAAAGAATTGTCAAACCAGCGCTTAGCTCATTGACAAAACTTTACTTCAGTTGACCGTCTTTTTACCACGCCGCTGGCCAGAAAGTGTTTACATGAGGGAAGCACTTGGGATTGCCCGAGAAGCAAGAACACGAAGGAGAAGTCATGAAGATTAGCAGTTCGAGAGTTCTGTCCGTAGCCCTCGCAGTTGCGTTATTGGGCTCAGTTGCGATCGCACAAGGTCCTCCGATGGGACGGCCGCATGAAGGCGGTTTCTTCGGCGAGCACTCACTGGATTTCTTTGCTGACATGCTGAACCTTTCGGATGCGCAGCAGTCACAAATCAAGCAGATCATGCAGGCATCCCGGCCAACCATGGAGCCTCTGTTCCGGCAGGAGATGCAGAACAAGAAGGCGTTGATGCAGTTGGCCATGAGCGGCAACTTTGACGAAGCCAAAGCGCAGACGCTCGCGCAGCAGGCGGCTCAAGCGCATATCCAGTTGGAAGTGGAACACGCTCGCACCGTTTCCCAGGCCTACCAGGTCTTGACCGCCGAGCAGAAAACCAAGCTGACCCAGTTCATGGCAAAGCGCGAACAGCGTATGCAGGAGCACATGCAAGAACACATGGGTCAGAAGCCTGATTCGGAGTAGAGCAGATCGAACACCGCGTGTGGGGATGAGAGTGACGAAAGGTGGCTGGGCGTAGCGGTGGGGTCAAGGGAGCACGGCGCGGCCGAGGGCTTGCTCTTTTGTCTGCTGGTCGGCGCTGCTGGCCCGGAAGCGTGCTCAGCCACCCACTCTTATAGAAGAGTTTCCAAACTGAAGTCAGGACGACGGAAGGAGAAAGCACTTGGCCAGTATTGCTAGCGACATCAGCTTTGCGGATGTGGTTGCCGCAGAAATGGCTTGCGGTGTGGAACGGGCTGTCGATTGCTGGATGGCACAAGTCGAGCGTGCTCTGACCGACGCTCAGTTGACCAGCCTCGGCAGGTTAAACGCGGTCCGGGACATCTTGGAGAAATACAAGACCTTGACCGGCAAGACCAAGCTGGAAGGTCGCCCGCACTAGAAACCGAGCATTGAGAGATGGCCAATTGCAGCTCGGGCCATCAGGATCTTCCATATGAGCTTTGACGTAATGTACTCCTGGGTGATGGACTCCACTTGGTTCTTCCTGTCCGCTTGGATGCTGTTGTTGTTAGGCGCCGGCCTCCGGGCGTTCCGCCAGGATGTGGCTGCCGCCCCGACAGTCCGACCAATGGAAAACAAGGGCCACGACTAAGGCTGTGTTCCGGGTGTCCTCCGTGGCTAGAGTCGGACACTACCCCCTTGCCCACGCCTCCCGAAATCTGAACCCACGCTGTTAGAATCACATCTACCAGTCCATGCTGCCTAAGAGCCTGCGCCCTCTGCTTCCGTACATGAAGAAATACCGCCGCAGCTTTGTGGTGGGGACGCTGTGCGTGTTCTTCAATAACGGGATATGGATCCTTTTCCCGCAAGTCATTCGCCGCGCCATCGATGACCTGCATCTGGGCGTAACCCGGCACAAGCTGTTGACCTATGCTCTGCTGCTGCTGGCGGTGGCGGCTACCAAAGGAATTTTTCAATTCCTGACGCGCTGGATCATGATTGGAATTTCGCGCGAAATCGAGTTTGATCTGCGCAACGACCTCTTCCGTCACCTCGAGAGCCTCTCCTATTCTTACTATCAGCGCACCCGCACCGGCGACATCATGGCCCGCGCCACCAACGATCTGAACGCTGTCCGCATGCTGCTGGGCCCGGCGATCATGTACTCGGCCAATACCATCGTTTTCACCGCGGGCGCGCTGGTGTTCATGCTTTCCATCAGTCCGAAACTGACGTTCTACGCCTTTCTGCCTCTGCCCGTCGTCAGCATCGTGGTGCAGCACTTCGGACGGAAAATCCATGAGCGCTTCGAACGAATTCAGGCGATGTTCTCCGATATCTCCGCCCGCGCTCAGGAGAATTTTTCCGGAGCCCGCGTCATCCGCGCCTACGTGCAGGAAGAGTCGGAAATTTCGCTGTTTGAGACCGCCAACCGCGAATACATTGGCCGCAGCCTGAAGCTGGTTCGCCTCATGGGCATGCTCTGGCCAACCCTGGAAACCTTGCTCGGCTTCGCCATTGTCCTGGTGCTGTGGCTGGGCGGGCGCGAAGTGATCGCCCATCGCATTACGGTCGGCGAGTTCGTGGCATTCAACACCTACATGGTGCAGCTTACCTGGCCGGTGATCGCGCTCGGCTGGGTGATCAATATTTTCCAGCGCGGCACGGCTTCCATGGGCCGCATCAACCAGATCCTGACAGAGAAACCGGAAATCTCAGACAGCGAAGAGTTGAAGATTGACGCCAACGCCGTCCGCGCTATCGAAGGCGAAGTCGAATTCCGCAACCTGAATTTCGCCTACAACGACACTCCTGTTCTCGACGACATCAATCTACGCATCCCGGCCGGGAGCAGTCTGGCGATCGTCGGGCCCACCGGCTCTGGCAAGACGACGCTGGTGAGCCTGATTCCGCGTATCTACGACGCGGCTCCGGCAAGGGTCTTGATTGACGGCCGGCCCATCCGCGAGTATCCGCTGGAATTCCTGCGGCAGAACATCGGCTTTGTTCCGCAGGAAACGTTTCTGTTCAGCGAGAGCGTGCGCGAAAACATCGCCTTCGGCGTCGCTAATGCAAGTGACGAGGACGTCCGCGCCGCCGCCCAGGGTGCCAGCATCGCCGACGATATCGAGGGTTTTCCCGAGCAGTACCGGACGCTGGTCGGCGAACGCGGCCTGACGCTCTCCGGCGGGCAGAAGCAGCGTACTGCCATCGCCCGCGCCCTGATTCGCAATCCCCGCATCCTGATTCTCGACGACGCGCTCTCCAGCGTCGACACCCAGACCGAAGACAAAATCCTCAACCACCTGCGCGAGATCATGCAGGGCCGCACCACCATTTTCATCTCGCACCGCGTCTCCACCGTCCGCAATGCAGACCGGATCGCGGTCCTTCACCGCGGCCGTGTCGTCGAGCTGGGCACGCATGACGAACTGATCGCGCGCAACGGCTACTACACCGATTTGTACAACAAGCAGCTATTGGAAGAAGAGCTGGCCGAAGTCTAACTCCGGAGTGTGACATGAGAAATCGACGGTGGTTCCCGGTTGTGCTATTCGCGGTGATGCTGCAAAGCGCGCTCGCACCGTCTCAGCAGATAACGATTCAAACGGAGGATGGGAAGAAAACTGTTTTGTTACAAGCTGACATCGGTGCCTTGCCGCGGATCAAGGTATCCACTGATGCGTCTGGCGGGTCTGTGACGTTCGAGGGTGTCCCCTTGAGGGCCGTGCTGGAGAAAGCGGGAATTGGGTTTGGGGAGACTTTGAAGGGAAAGCGCCTGGCTTCATGCTTGCTGGTAGAAGCTGCGGATGGATATCGAGTCGTGATTGCGCTGCCCGAGATAGACCCCGCGTTCAATGATAAACCGGTCGTTCTGGCTTTCCTGAAAGACGGGAAACCGCTGGACGGCAAAGAAGGACCATATCGCGTCGTAATACCAAGTGAGAAAAGAATGGCGCGATGGGTTCGGCAAGTGACGACGCTAAAGATTGTGGACGCGCAGTGAAGCGAATCAGTGACGTGGGGGCACACGGCCCAGCCGCAAAGTCAAAGCAGCGGGAAAAGACTGTCCGCCACACCACTCTCGGACCAAAAGAAAGGGACTACCGTCCTTTACAAATCCAGCCAAAGGCTGAAGGCCCTCGGCGGGCAGCTAAATGCGAGCCAACCCGCCGAGGTGTCTTGAGTTCGTCCATCTGTCTTAGTCCACGGTCCCGAATTGCTTCAGGTCCTCCGGTCCTTCCTTGACTGTGACCGGTTCTTTGCCTTGCACCATTTCCCGGACTTTCTCGACCACGTCAGGATTCGCCAAGGTGGTGATATCTCCGGTAGTCATGCGGTTGGAAATAGCGGCAAGCACACGACGCATCAGTTTGCCGGAACGGGTTTTGGGCATATCCGGAACGACGTGGATGTGCTTGGGACGGGCAATCTTGCCAATCATGGTTTCAATTGCCTTGTTGACTTTATCCACGATCTCCGGGGTGGCCTGGAGACCCGGCTGCAAGGCGATATAGACCTCGGGCACACGGCCTTTGATCTCGTCCACTACGGGCACCACTGCCGCTTCTGCCACTTCGGAAACCGTCAGGCACGCCGACTCGATTTCCTTGGTGCCCAGGCGGTGGCCAGCCACGTTGATGACGTCGTCCACCCGTCCGAGGATCCGGAAATAGCCGTCCACGGCCAGCATGGCTCCGTCCGCGGCAAAGTACGGCCAGTCGCGCCAGTCCTTGCTGTTGGGATTCTTGCAGTATTTTCTGTAGTACTGATTGACGAAGCGGTCGCGATCTCCCCAGATGGTTTGCATGATCCCTGGCCAGGGATTGCGAATGCAGATGTTGCCCGCCTTTCCTGAACCGGCCTGAACCACCTGTCCGGTTTCGTCCTTAATTTCGGGGAAGATTCCCGGCATTCCGGGGCCCGCGCTGCCCGGTTTCATCGGATCCAGCGCCGGCTTGGTGCTGCACAGGAAGCCGCCGTTTTCGGTTTGCCACCAGGTGTCGACAATGACAGCCTCGCGCTTGCCGACAGTTTCGTAGTACCATCGCCAGACCTCGGGCTCGATGGGCTCTCCCACCGTGGTCATGTGCTTAAAATGGTAGTTGTACTTGGGGGGCTCATCGTGACCGGCCTTGCGTAACATGCGAATGGCCGTGGGCGAGGTGTGGAAGATGTTGACATCCAGGCGTTCAGCGATTCGCCACACCCGGCCGGCGTCGGGATAGGTCGGCACACCTTCGTAGATCACACTGGTCGCAGCCAGCGCCAGCGGACCGTAGACAATATAGGAGTGGCCCGTGATCCAGCCGATATCGGCCATGCACCAGTACACGTCTTCAGGATGAATGTCCTGAATGTACTTGGAGGTGCCGGCGACGTAGGCAAGGTAACCGCCGGTGCGGTGCTGGCAGCCTTTGGGTTTTCCGGTGCTGCCGCTGGTGTACATCAGGAACAGGGGAGCCTCGGTATCCATGGAGACGGGAGGAACCAGTTCGCCGGCGTAATTGGGGAGCACTTCGTCCACCCAGAAATCACGGCCCTTTACAAACGGGGAAGCGGACGCATTCTGGCCGGCGTGACGCCGCCAGACCAGGACCTTGTCCACCACATGGCCTTCCTTTTTGGCGGTTTCGAGCGCGATGTCCGCACCGGCTTTGTGGTCGAGCAGCTTGCCGTTGCGATAGTAGCCATCCATGGTGATCAACACGTGGCTGCTGGAATCGGCCGCGCGGGCGCCGCAAGCTTCGCCGCTGAAGCCGCCAAACACCACCGAGTGAATTACCCCCAAGCGGGCACAAGCCAGCATGGTGATGGGCAACTCGGGGACCATTGGCATATGAATGGTGACCCGGTCTCCGCTCTTCAGGCCGCAGAACTCGCGGAGCAGCGCGGCGAATTCATTCACTCTCACGTACAGTTCGCGATAGGTGACGGATACGGGCGCTTCATTTTCCGGCTCGGGCACAAAAATCAATGCCGCTTTGTTCTTGTACTTGGCCAGGTGCCGGTCCACGCAGTTGTAGGAAGCGTTGATTTTGCCGCCCACGAACCACTTCCAGAAGGGTGGATCACTGGTGTCGAGCGTGGTGTGCCAGTACTGGTCCCAGCTCAACAGGTCGGCGTATTCACGGAAGCATTCCGGAAAATTGTCCTCGCTGAAGCGTTCGAGGATGTTAGGATCGGTCAGATTCGCCTGGCCGATAAATTTTGCGGAAGGATAGTAGTATTCCTCCTCCCGCCAATGGACTGCGATCTGAGCCTCGGTGGTCTCGCTCACTACATTCTGTTTCGGAAGAACCTGAGCCATATTTGTTAACCCCCTAAGATTGCTGAAATTTGTGATGCACCCAGGCGATTGCTCGCGATGGGAACCGCCTGGGGACTGCCATGTTCACTAAGAGCTAGGCTGCGACCACCACTTTCTTGGACGCCAGCCCTCCTTCCGGTGCCGCCGGACGTCGGGCTGCGAGTTCGCAGAGCAGAGCAACTCCCGCCAGAACCGCCGCCGTGTAGAACGCCATTTGGTAGTTCTTGTATTTGTCGAATAGCACACCGGCGATTCTAGGACCGATGATGCCGGCCACACCCCACGCGGTGAACAGCATTCCGTAGTTGATACCGGCGTTCTTGGTTCCCCAGAAATCCGACGCGGTCGAGCCATTCACCGAAAGCTGGGTTCCGTAGCACCAGTACACGACGAACACCACTGCATACAGCAGCGCCACATTGCCGCCCACCTGGTAGAGGATGGGCATGGCAATCATTGAGATGGCGATCATCAGTCGGAGTGTGTTCAACCGGCCGAGTGTATCTGACATCCAGCCGGACAGGATGCGACCCGAGGCGTTGCCGATTGCGCCAACGACCAAACCCATCGTGGCCAGCGCCGTGCCCGGAATGCCCACGCTCTTGGCAAATGGAACCAACTGGCTGATCACCATCAGTCCAGCCGAGCAACCCAACGCATACGCAACCCACATGAAGTAAAACGCCGGTGTCTGCAACACCTCGCCCGGGCTGAATTCGTAGGTCGTCGCGGCGGCCTTTGCCGCCGGCGCCGGCGTCCATCCGGCGGGCTTGTATCCGACCGGCGGATTATGCAGCAGGAAGGCGCCAAACGTGGTCATGAACAGGAAAATTACTCCCAAGATCATGAATGTGTTGTGCACCCCGTACCTGGGAATCAGCACCAAGTTGGCCAAGGGCCCGAAAATTGCCGATCCCCCGCCATATCCGCCTACCGCCAGCCCCACGGCCAACCCGCGCTTGTCCGGGAACCATTTCGCCATGACCGGGATCGGTGTGGCGTAGCCGAATCCGTTGCCCAGCCCGCCTATCACCCCGAAACACACATACAGGTAGTTCAAGCTCTGCGTGTAGGCGCACAGGAAGAAGCCCAGGCTGACCAGAACGCCGCCCGTCAGTGATACCCAGAATGGGCCAAACTTGTCCTGCAGCCGTCCCGCCAAGATAAACGTGAGAGCGAACACGACCACTGCGATGGTGAACACGTTGGATGTTTGTGCTCGCTTCCAGCCAAATTCCTTCTCCAGCGGGGCCACAAACACACTCCAGGCATACAACGTGCCCAGCGCCAGGTTCATGGACATCCCACCGACCACACGCCACCAACGACTGATGCCGTCGGTGCCAGAGTTGGATCCTATATTTGCATTAGCCACAGTTTTTCTCCTTTACATAAAATGAAATGAAGACCGGGAGCCCGACCTTCTCCACGACTGCCCTTAACTCCCGTACGGCATCTGCGTGCTGACTCTTTCAACCGAACACATTTTCGAACTGGACCGGATCACCCGCCGCCGTTGCTCAACTCTGTCTGGCAACCGCGATCCGGTTCACGGCTGTGTTTTTTGCAAGCTAGCCGTTACATTCACCACTGAATCCGCGACTACGGTAAGCTCTCGCTTCCACTGGGCAAAGCCCGGCATGGAAAAGACGACGACATGCGTCCCGGCGCTAAGCCCGATTTCGGATGGCGTGTTGCCCATATATCTGCCGTCAACGGTGACTTCTGCCCCCGGGGGAGTCGAGCTGAAACTGCATTTGACGGTTTCTCGCAGGTCGCTGACTGCGACCGCCGCAGCCGGGGCGGGTGCGGCATTTCGGGCTGGAGGCGGGGGAGCACTTTGACCTGGAGCCGCTGCGGGCTGCGCCGTATCCGCCAGTGCCCTTGCGTCCGGGCTGGCCTTTCCGTCCGCCTCTACCAAAGCGTATAACTGCTTTCGTGGCTTGCCATCGTCATCCTGGTAATACACGGTGATGCCGCGCTTCTCTCTTCTTGCGTCGAAGGTTTCTCCCTTGGGCAGCGGTATGCATTTGGACCACTTTGATTCAATGGTGCAAGCCACCCGGAAGGGAACTCCGTTGTCTACCTGAACCAGCAGGGTGTTCGTTACTTGCTCGGTCTTGCTGGAGTGGCAATACGCGTCGTAATTCAGTTGGTCGCAATTCTTGGCGACGCCGCTGTCATCAAGAATGACGGAGTGAGTTTCTGAATCCAGAACCTTGATGCGCATCGCGGTGCTCTTCGAAGCGGCGTTTGCGAACACGGCCACAAGCAGAAAACCTACCTGCAGAGCGGCTATTCTGCGCTTACTCATGAAAAAACTCCTCCCAAATACTGCTGATTCAACCATTGCATGCCCGGTCTGCAGAGACGATTCTTGAAGCTGGTCTTGCAGATTCGCTACATTGTGATCCTTTAACTTACCTCCTGCAACAAGTTCTTTAGTGGAGGCTTGGGGGGCAGACTCGGCTTCGGGTTGTCGTCCAAAGCCGTCCGTCCCCCGTTCTTGGCATCCGCTGGCGTCGACCGCCGCCAGCTACTTCGGCAAAATCCGGGTCAGCCTAGAACGTGAAGATTGGCCCGAGTTCGGTGCGATGATCTTGCCATTCGTTGTCCGCTCGTCCAGCAATGGTGTAGGTAGCCCCCGGCACGAGTCGGGTAGCATATACCGACTGCTCGAAACCGAATGAGCACCATTGGTTCAACTTGTAGTACAGGGTCGCGGCAGCCAATTTGCCCATCAAAAGCGGCAAGGGAGACAGAACGTTGGCTGCGGCGCCGGCATTAGGTGTGGTCAGGTCACCTTTTACCACCTGGTCCTTGCCCATGTGCAGATAAAGCTGCCAGCCGGCGTTGTGGCCCTTGGGATTGGCGTTAAACCACCGGGAGAGCGGCAAACCCAGATTCACGAATCCGCCGAAGGCGCGAATCGGCCGTTGGGGAGCGACCACGACCTGACCTGCTGCGTTGGTGGCCAGAGTCGGCGCACCCGCCGCGGCAAGCGGTCCGCCGTCGACGCTGTTAAACGCCACCGGGTTCGACAGCCCGGCGGTGTCGGTGTAGAACGAGTTGACCTGACCGCCAAAGAAGAAGCGCAGGTCGCCTCCGAAATAAGCGCTGGCCACCAGCGTGGCCCAGCGGGTGGGCAACTGTATGGCAACCTGGTTGCCGTACAGTGTGCTGGAAGTGGTAAAGCCATTGGGGAAGGCCGCCTGATAGGTGCATTGAATTGGGTTCGCAGTACAAAACTTCGGTGTCGAGGTATAGGCGCTGTTGGTAACAATCGATTTGCGGCTGGCGTCAAATCCGCTCCAGATGATTTGGGCCGGGGCAACCGCGGGAGCTTTGTCGAGCTGGAACTGCAAGACCAGTCTGGCTTCCAACTCCGGCCGGCCGGAGTCGGCGCCCTCGCGCTCCGCCTGTGCAATTTGGCCCTGAAGCCCCAGGGACCCGAGCTTTTCGATTTGACCGGTGCTCGGCATCATGATCGCGAATGTGGGTGAAAGTTTGAAATTGCGCGAGCCACCGAGCTTCTGCACCAGTCCGAACTGGAATTGTGGAGAGCGCTCGTAGATGTCGCCGTACCAGTACCCCAAGGCTGTGGTTTCCAGAAGATTGGGCAGCGCGCTGGATCCGAACAGGGTCCAATCCTGTCCGCCCTCGAAGTAAATATCCGTCTTCTCGCTGGCAGCATAGTCCATACGCACCCAAGCCTGTCGAAACGAGAACATGCTGCTGCGAAGGGATGACACGTCGCGGTTGTCGACCTCGCTGAAATTGCCTTCGTAGTCTCCTTCGATCCGGCCGGTCAGCACAATCTTGCTTGAGATGTCTGGCCATTCGAAGTTTGCACCGATACGCGCCGAGCGCGCCTTTAAATGAAATTCAGGGTCCTGCGTGGGGCCGGTGTTCAGAATCGACGTCGACGACAGGAACAACCCCGGAAATGGCATGTCATCGCCATTGGGATTACTGGTATCGTGAACCGCCGTGGCTTTGACAAAACCGTACGGGGTCATCTTCACCGCGCCCATCTTAAAGGCGGCGTTCAGACCGTCCTTGACTGGCGGATCCACCGGCAGGACCCGTATAGGGGCAATCGCCGGAACCACCGATGGGCCGACCGGTTTAGGTGCGGGTGCCAGTTGCGTCGCCGGGGCCTGCTGCGGGGACGGAACGGTCGGAGTTGACAGGGCTGCCGAGACGGTTTCCGCAGCCGGACCTGCGGCGGGGGTGGAGGGTTTTGGCACCGAGGCTGCGGACAAATCGGCTGCGGTCAACAGACCCTTGCGACTGAGGACGTCGACCAGTTGCTGAAATTCGGCGCCGGCAGATGCGCCCTGAATGGCTTTCGCTTCCGAAGGCGCGAGAACTCCCTTCATTACCAGCACACCGAGCAATGCCGTGACATTCGCATCGCCCGCAGACGACGCCAGGCTCGGGCTTGCTCCAGTTGGGGTAGCTGCCGTGCTGGTTGCATTCGTTGCATTTTCATTCGCCGTCTTCGCGTCGTTGCTTCCCGCCATGACGGGCAAAGCCGTGATGGCGAGCACTAGCAAGCTCGGCAACAACTTTTTCAACTTCAACATAGATGATGCCTCCTCGTTCCGCTGGGCTTAGGCCTTACACAGAACATGGGGCGCACGCTACGTGGTTTTTGAAAACGAATCTGTGACGCCGATCACATATTAGAGTGATAGTTTCAAGAAACGGCCGAAACGGGAATTTATTCGCCGCCCGCGGTTTACTTCACGGACCGAGAATCCATGGGCAAACTCGGCCCTACGCCTGCATTCATGCATGCGCCAGGTCACCTCGTGCGTTCCCTGCCAAAAATAATTCTTTTTTACGGTGCTACATGCATGTGTGATGTGCATCACTGCGTTCCAGTTTGCGGGGAAGCAGAATCGCTCAATTCCGCAAGTGTGCGCGGTCCCGAGCTTTGCCAAGAACGCGTCTCTGGTCGGGTGCCAGGCCCGGTTCGGCGAAACCTGAGCGGCGGAACTATAGAAGGAGAAGAGAATGAGTCTGGTCAATCCGGTGGTGCAAAAGTGGGTCGACGATGCCAAGGACTCCCCCGAGGCATTCTGGGGACGCGCGGCGGAGCAACTCCCGTGGTTCCGTAAGTGGGATCGCGTGCTGGACTGGATCCGCCCACCTTCAAGTGGTTCGTTGGGGCTCACACGAACCTGGCTTACAACGCCCTGGACCATCACGTGAATCGGGGTTGGGGCGGGCACACCGCGCTGATCTACCTCAACGAACGGGGCGAGCGGCGCATCTTCACTTATGCGAATCTGCTCTACGAGGTGCAGCGGGTGGCGGCGGCGCTGCGCGGCCTGGGAGTCAAGAAGGGCGATCGCCTCACCGTGTACATGCCCACTTGCCCGGAAGCCATCATCCTTATGCTGGCGACGGTCCGCATCGGCGCGATTCATTCCGTGGTCTTCGCAGGTTTCGGCGCCAAGGCGCTGGGGGACCGCGTTCGGGCCAGTGGTTCGCGCTGGGTCTTCACCGCGGATGTGACCTATCGCAAGGGCAAAGATACCCGCCTCAAAGACATCGTCGATGATGCGCTGCAGAATGCGGGGGACGGCGTGGAGCATGTCATCCTGCTGAAACGGTCGACAGCGGATACTCCGATGCGTCCCGAGCGCGACCTGCTATGGGAGGACTTCCTCTCGCTCTCGAAGGATCAGGACGGCAGGCATGTCGAGATGGAGTCCAATGAACCGGCATTCATCCTCGCTACTTCCGGCACCACTGCCACGCCTAAGCTGGCGATTCATACCCACGGCGGATATCAAGTCCACATCCACAGCATGGGCAAGTGGCTATTTGCCCTAAAGCCGACTGACGTGTGGTGGTCAACCTCCGACATCGGCTGGATCGTCGGTCACAGCTATATCGTATACGCGCCCTTGATTGCGGGCGCCACCACGGTCGCCTTCGAAGGCGCGCTCGATTACCCGGCTCCGGAAACCAATTGGAGAACGCTGATCGAGGAGTATCGGGTCACCGGTATTTTCACCTCGCCCACCGCGGTCCGATTGCTGATGCGCTACGGCGATGCTCCTCTTCTCAAAGTTGATCACTCTTACCTCGAACGCGTATTCTGCGCCGGGGAAGTCTTGAATGCGCCGGCCTGGGAATGGCTCCAGAAAAGGATTTTCAAGGACAGGATTCCGGTGATCGATCACATGTGGCAGACCGAAACCAGCGGCCCTGTGTTCGGCAACCCCTATGGGATAGGGATGCTGCCGATCAAGCCCGGATCCTCGGCGATTCCGATGCCAGGCATAGACGCCGAGGTCGTCACCTTGGACGGCAAACCCTGTGCCAGAAACGAAAAAGGCATCATGGTGATCAAGCGCCCGTTCCCCGGCTTGACTCCAGCGCTGTGGGGCGAACCGGAGCGCTACGGCCGCGATTACTGGAGCATCATTCCGGACGTGTACTATAGCGGAGACTCGGCGCAGATCGACGATGACGGCTATGTATGGTTTGCCGGACGGGCCGACGAGATCATCAAGATCGCCGGACACCGTATTGGCACCATCGAAGTCGAAACTGCTCTGCTCACCCATTCTGCGGTTGCGGAATCGGGCGTGATTGGCCGTCCCGACGAACTGCGTGGCGAAGTGATCTCAGCTTTTGTGGTGCTTAGGCAAGGCTTCACTCCGTCGGACGAACTCAAGCACAGTCTGCTCGACCAGGTGCGGCATGAACTGGGGCCGGTGGCCGTGATCGGCGAATTGAACTTTGTCGACATGCTGCCCAAAACGCGCAGCGGTAAGATCATGCGGCGCGTGCTCAAGGCAGTCACCCAGGATCGCAATCCGGGCGACATCACCACCATAGAGGATGAAGGCTCAGTGGAAGAAGCCAAGCACGCCTGGCACCAGATGAAAACGGAACTCGACGCCCAGGCGGCCCCGGGTGGGCTCCCGGAAAAAATCCGGAAAGTGTCTTGAAAGTATGAAGGAAATGGAATTGTGACGAAATTAGGGGCGGGCGTCTCGTCCCGAGCCTGCTCTGAGGGATGCCGAAGGGCCCGAGCGGGGCAAAGCTAGGCGTCTGCCCGTGTCTTCCGCAGCTGCGGATTTTGCATAGATGCGACGAAGTTTCGTCACCCTTGACCGCCGGTCGGCACTGCAGCCAAGTCTCAATCGCTCCCCCCACAGCCTTGAATGGGTATCAATAGCCGTCCCGCCAAGAATCTAGAGTTGGCAGCCAACCTGCTGGATTGCATTCACCTCAGAACGCACTGGGTCTCGAGAAGGAGAGTCTCGCATGCTTCACAAATGTGCGAATCCGGCGTGCCAGAACGCATTCCGCAAATTGACCCAAGGCAAGCTTTTCTTGGTGGAAACCGATGAGCTTGCTGTTTCCCCGCCGCAGGCAGACTGGAAAAGGGCAAACCACCGCCGCATTGAACATTACTGGCTCTGCGATCAGTGTGCCCCGAGTCTGACGCTGACTTACGAACGGGGCCGAGGCGTGGTGGCCATTCCTCTGGACAGGTCCGGGCTCAAAAAACCTGCCACGCCAGAACCCTTGCCCTGTCCGCTGACGCGGGACAAAATGGAGAGCGAACTCGGCTATTTGAAGGGAGCGTGAGACCGTGGACCAGGTTGCAGAATGGTCCTGTACCATTTGCGGCGAGAAAATGCCTGCCGGCCGGAAATCGTTTGCGGTCACACAGAGCCGAATCGAAGACAGAGTCAGAGTCTTTCACCGGGAAGACCTAGCTGGCCCAGACGGGGTTCACGGCGCTTGCTGCTCCGCTCATGTGAGAGATCTGGTGATCCATTGGATGGTCACCGGAAATCTGGACCACCCATTCGCGGACTCAGGTTCCCGGCGGAAGCCCGCAATGCCTTATCCAGCACGGTCCTTGAACTGCGAAAAAGTTTTCGCCAGTCGTGCCGCGCCAATCGGCGAACTGGCCATTGACCGGGACTCCGTCAGCCGAATTCTGCTCCAAACCCCAGCCCGGCTGAATGTGATACTGGAAGAGCTCCACGACGCGCTGGAGCAGTCCATCGAGTCGCGACCCACCGGGACGGTTCTGGAGGATCTTCCGGAAGCCTCGTCCACCATACGTAGACGTAGGTTGCAGCAGCTCCGCCATTCGCTCCTGACGGGTGCTTAACCCGCGAATGCTTGAAAGCTAACGCCGAAACAGTTACTCGACGCCAGTAACTCCTGACTTTTTCCACGCGTTCCAATCCTGGCTTACGGCATTCACCATGTCCTGCGTTGCTCCGAGCAGCCACCCTGGTTTCATTTGGTCAAGATGGCGGCGGACCTCCTTTCGCGCCTTCGGGTTGCCGAGGTGAATGTTGGCCGTTTCCCATCCCATGGCATGCAGCAGGTGAAGCTCGTCCCGCCTGGCGGGCAGCATGCTGAGTTCGATTCGCGAGCAGTGCGGCGACAGCCGCCGCACGATCCAGTCGCCCCGCAACTCCACAAACGCATCTGGACAGCGCACCGCCCGAGCGATGATTTTCTGATACAGGATTTCGTGCGAACACTCGCGTCCCTCGGCCCAGTACACCGACGATGGAACCAGGGCCTTGGCTTCGCGCGCGACCTTTGCCCCGTGGCACTCTGCAACGGCTACCAGGCGCACATGGCCCAGGCTGCCGAGACCGGCTACGCGCCGCACCAGGCGATAGCTGACGCCACGCTCCGGCATGACCCGCTCCAACGCCTTTTGGGCGCTGCCTGGAATTTTCCCGGAGAATCTGGGCAAGCTGTCCATCTTTTCCCAGAAGTGAACCGGGTCGCGTAACTCCCCGGTCGCCATTTCACGCAACAAAGGGTGTTGCTCCTCGAGCACAAACGGCCGGCCGCCCTTAACCAACGCTTCCCGATATCCCTGCAGAATCGCTTCGCAGGTGTCTTTCACTTTCAGATTCAGATGTCCTTCGTTGATCGCTAGTGCGGCGCTCGCCGCCAGCCGAACCAGGTCGACCGTGTAGGGCAACACGGCCGCTTCGTCAAAATCATTAACGCCCCAAACTAGGCGGCCTTCAAGGTCGCGCCAGGTGCCGAAATTCTCCACGTGCAGATCGCCGACGGCCAGCAATCTCGGCGCTTTCGCCAGGTCCGGACACACCTCGGGCCAGACCTGCATCCAGCGATAGAAGGTGGCTCGCAGAAATGGAAACGCCGACTCCGCCATGCGCTGATGCTTCAGCCGGAGATCCGGCCGAACGATGGTGGTATGCCGGCCGAGCCATTGTTCAAAGCGCCGGGTTGCCTTGATGATGTTCATGGTCCGGTGCGAACGATAGAGCTTCGCGGCGGCGGATGTCAATGGTACGCAGGGACGATGTGGACGCGAGCGCCCGCGCACGTGCGGGTCTTAACATTGAAATCCACCACAGAGGCATAGAGACACGAAGAAGGCCTTTTGGGCAAAGGCGTTCGGTCGAGAGCTATGTATCATAAAGCACAAAGGAGACACCAAGTTACACGAAGCAGACTAATGTCACTCCTCAGCTTGCGGCGATCGCCTGCTCGTGCTGGCTTTCTTCCGACGCCTTCCGCAACGAGATGCGTTCGCGATGTGCCAGCAGCAATCCCACCGGCACAACCGCCATGAAGCAGACCAGCCACAGCAGAATTCCGCAACTGACCGCTACCTCGCTGGGGACATGAAAGACTTTGTCCAACGCTTCGATGGTAGCCAATTGCGACCCTCCGCCCACCCCAGGGAGCTGCAACATGGAACCCACCATGCTCGAACCCATCAGCAACAGCACTTGCGTTCCCATGTCCTGCATGTACGATCCGTAGGCGCACGTCACTTCGATATAGGTGACCGCGATGCAACACCACATGAAAAGCGAAACAGCCGAAATCGTCACGAACGAAAGCGGGCTGTGAATGGTGTTCAAACCTGCGGCAAACTCGCGGATGCGCTGCGCGGTGCGGTGGCCCAGATTCCGGGCAAGATGAGAAAAGCGTTCTTCCATCCAGTCGGCCATAGCCGGTCCGTGATAGTTGATGGCCACGGCCACGCTGAGTAATCCCAGCACTAGAGCGGTGAGGAGATACCCGGCCAAATGCAGCCAGTGACCGTACGCCGGCTGCACAGCGGCAAAATCGCGTAGCTTGCCGGGCAGGAAAATCGCGGCGACCATCATCACGGTAAAGGCCGCAATGTCGAAAATGCGTTCCACCGTCCATACGGCCAGTTGGGACGACAGGCTGAGGTTCATCCGCCGCGCAATCAAGTAGGGACGGATGAGTTCGCCCGGCCGCCCCAGCAGCGCCAGCGCGGTGAAGCCGACCACATTCAGCGAAGTGAGGCTGGCCAGCGACGCGTCCTTGCGGACCGGACGCAGAAATAGCTTCCATCTGACCGCCCGAAGAATGTAGGCAAAGTAAATCAGCGCCGTCGCATAGAAAACGTGGAGCCACCTGACCTCCCGCGTATGTTCCAGGAACTTGCTCCAGTCGAAGTTCCGCCATTGCCGGAACTGCATGTAGACCAGGGCCGCGAGCACGGCCAAAACGACGCCGTAGATCAGATTGCGATTTTTGTTCATGAATGGGCTCTGCCGAGACGCAGTCCTGGCACGAGAGGTAATCCTTCACCTTAAATGACAGTCAGGGCAAAAATCCACCACAGAGGCACTAAGGCACGGAGAAACCTGCTGGGGAATTGCTTGTGAAGAGTTTTGCCTAATGGATTTCTCTGTGCCTCCGTGGTGGATTCGGTTGTTCAGGCCGCACGGGCGAGGACGCTCGCGCCTACATTGCTGAACTTAGGGGACGGCGGTGGCGATCCGAGCGATGCGGGCGGCGGCATCGGCATTGTCCGGTTTAGTTGTCGGCTTGGTTGCGGATGCGCGGACATGCTGCTGCTTGACCGCCGCGCTCTTTGCTGCTGCCGCCTTTCGTTCGGCGATCTTCTTGCGGTTGTAGTCGCGGACGATCCGCGCGACGTAGGCCTGAGTTTCATAATATGGCGGCACGCCATGATACTGCTCGACCCTCTGAGGACCCGCGTTGTAAGCGGCCAGCGCCTTGATCAGGTCGAAGTCATAGCGTTCCAGCAATTCCCGCAGGTAGCGCGCGCCGCCTTCGACGTTGGCTCCAGGATCAAACGCATTCTGGACGCCAAGCCGGGAAGCGGTTTGCGGCATGAGTTGCATCAAGCCCTGCGCACCTTTACGCGAGACGGCTTGCGGGTTAAAGGCGCTCTCCGCGTAAATCACACTGTTGACCAGGTCCGGATCCAGGTGATGACGGCTGCTGACGTCGCTGATCAGATCGGGAAGTTTCGCGGAACCCGCCGTGTTTCTCCTGCTCACAGGCGTGGGAGTAAGGTCTTTTTCAAAGCGCTCGATTTCGCTGGTGGGAACGTCGACGTAGCTGCTGCTATCCGCGTTCACATACAGCCGCGTGACCGGACCCGTCACCTCGCGCCGCTCATGCCGAATGGAGAAGCCATTGGTCAGCACGGCAACGTCGGTGGCTTGCGAGCTCAAGGACAAGCCCAGCAGGCCAATCGCTAAGAGAAGTCTGGTCCAAAGCCTCATGTAGATCCAGAACGAGCGCGGGCAACAAACTTGCATAATCCCGCGGCTACGCTTCGATCCGTACGCCCAATGCTCGCTCAATCGCCGCGGCCACCCCATGTTCATCGTTCGAGCCGGTGACCGCCCAGCCGCGTCCCCGCAATTCTTCCGACGCATTTCCCATGATAAAAGGCTGGCCGGCAAAGGCAAGCATTTCAATGTCGTTGTAGTTATCACCAATGGCCATGACCTGTTCGCGGGCTATGCCCCGGTAATTGGCCCAACGTTCCAGGGCGTGGCCCTTGGAGCATCCCTGGTTCAGGATGTCGACAATGGAAAGATCGCGTTTAGAGTACTCAGTGCGCAACACGGTGATGTCCTTGGCAAAGTCGCATGATGCCAGCTTGCCCAGCGCTATATGCATCCGCTCGATGCGGCCACACAGCATCGCCTGCACGGGGTCCGTCGTCAAAGCGTTCTCGACCGGGATGACGAAATCGATGAATTCGAGATTCTTCTCCAGCCATCGCTGAATGCTGCCGTTCAGCTCACCCATGTGTTCGAGGACGATGGCGCCCTTGGCATCTTTGTCGAAGGTCAGGACGGTGTTGCCGCGAAACTCACGCATGGCATGGCACAGCTTTAGGCAAGTTTCGGCCGGAAGCAGGTCGCGATGGAAGGTCTCTCCGGAAAGCGAACGGGTGATCGCGCCATTGGAGCTGATCAGCCACAGATCGAAGCCCAGTTGTTCGGCGATGGGCAGCGCGAAGGTATGCCGCCGCCCGGTTACCAGGATGATTTCCACGCCCTCGGCATGCGCCCGGCGCAGCGCGGCCAGGTCCGTTGCTGAGATTTGGAATTGGGAGTTGAGCAAGGTGCCGTCGATATCCGCGGCCAGCAGCCGTATGGAAGGAGATGCCACAATCGATTCTAACATTCGACAGGGTTGGTAATTGAACAATCGGGTAATTCGTAATTTACAAGCCGTTGTACGTCCCTCTCCCTTCTTGCAACACTGTGAAAAGACTTTCATCTGGAATGCACAGGATCAGTTTGCGATCCGCACCTGCACCGCCGAGATAGAGCCATGCGGCCCATTCTTGCTACACCTAACTTCTTACTTCAAGCGTTAAGTCGCAGCCTTCGCTCCGTACAACGGTGAGCGAGGACAAGACCACAAAAGAGAAGACAACGCTGGCGAAGACTTCCGCTGAAGGACAGGTCTGGAATTGGGTATTCAGCGCTGCAATCTTACCTTGGGACTTTGTTCAATGCAGCGATCACACGTGCGTCACCTTCACCGTCCAACTATTCGATCAGGACCAGAAGCTGATCGGAAATCCGGGCTGGGTAGGAACACCTGCGGGCAAGAATGTGAAGCAAAATGTGACTTCGGCCTAAAGGTGACGAAGACCAAGGAGAGGCTCGAACACTCGCCCCGGTAAACACCCCAAATTATTCCGGAATTACGCGGTCTGGTTGGCGGAGGGGAGTGTTCACTCTGCTCCCCGTGCTATAGTTCGCTTGAGCGCATGGGACTACTTTACTTTGCCTTCTCGTGGTGGGGCATCCTGCTGCAGGGGTTTGCTATCGTTCATTTCATCCGGCGGCGTCCCGATACATTTTGGCTGTTCATCATTCTGATTGGCGGCTGGCTGGGTGCGCTGGTGTACATTGCTGCCGAGGTCATCCCGGATGCCGGCCTGATGCGGCAGTCGTTCAAGACTTTTCCCCGGCGCCGGCGCATTCACGAACTGGAAGCGGCGGTGCTCGACAATCCTTCGGCGGGAAACTACGAAGAACTCGCCGATCTTTACCTGGAAGAAGGGAAGTACGCGCGGGCCCGGCAATGTTTCGATAAGGCGATTTCCTCGCGTACCGATTCGCCCGACCCGTTCTATCGTCGCGGTATCGCCGAGATTCACATGGGAGACTTCGCCGCCGCCGTGCCCGACCTGGAACGCGTGGTGGCGCAGGACGCGAAGTATGATTTCCATCTTGCCGCGGCACTGTTGGCCCATGCTTACGCCAATACTGGCCAGCCACAGAAAGCGGCGGACTTGTTTCAGGAAGTGGTCAAGATTTCCACCGCATCTGAGACGTACTACAACTATGCAACCTTCCTGCTTTCGCAAGGACGCAACCAGGAGGCGCGGCAGTGGGCGCAGCGCATTCTCGAGAAGAAGCCTACCATGCCGGGATACTTGCGCCGCCGGGAGCGTCCGTGGTTTTGGAAGGCTTCGGCATTACTGGGGCGGGTTACGAAGTAGGGGCCGGGTAGCGTGGAATGAGCTGCGGAGCTTCGCTCTGCCGGGACGGGCGAGGGCGCCCGTCCCACATAGATACTGCACTCATGCTAGGCTGATGAGTGCACGTGAGCACGCCTCCGACATCCCCTCCGGCGATCCTGCGCGCGGAACATCTGGGACGCACCGTCCAAAGTAAGGTCCTGATCGAAGACGCTTCATTCGATGTCATCGCCGGAGAGGTTCTTGCCTTAGTGGGCCCGAGCGGGGCAGGAAAGACCTCCTTGTTGAGGCTGCTAAACCGTCTCGACGAACCTACCAATGGGACCGTCTACGTAGAGGGAACCGACTACCGGGAGATTCCGCCACGTGAGCTGCGCCGGAAATTGGGGATGGTCATGCAACGCCCATTTTTGTTTCCTGGTACCGTCGAAGAGAATCTGCGCTTCGGACCGCGTCAGCAGGGGACGGCGTTCTCGACGGCATTGGTGGAGGACCTGCTGATTCGGGTCGGACTGACAGGCTATGCCCGCCGCAACGTGGCGAACCTTTCCGGCGGAGAGGCGCAAAAGATCTCGGTGGCGCGCACCTTGGCAAATTCTCCGCTGGTTCTGCTGCTCGATGAGCCTACGTCGGCCTTGGACGATGCTTCCAAGCGGGAGGTTGAGCTGCTGATCCAGAAAATTGTGCGCGAACAAACACTTACCTGCGTTATCGTGACGCACGACAGGGCGCAAGCCGAGCGACTGGCGCAGCGCGCTTTGCTGCTGCAGGCGGGGCGAATTGTGCGGGTTGGCCCGGCAAGTGAGGTGCTTCATGCTTAAAGTCTGGATCGGTGGTCAAGTTCAGCTTGGACTGGCTCAGGCTGCCATCGCTGCCCTAGCGGCCCTGCTGGTGGTGATGCTGGCCCGCAGACGCGGCATTCATCTGGAAGGAGAAACGGTGATTGCCATGGTTCGCGGGATCGTCCAGATCATCGCGGTGGGATCGATCCTGCTGCTTCTGCTCGGCGGGCCGCGCTGGACCAGCGTTCTCCTGCTGGCCTCGATGATCGTGGCTGCGGGATCCATCTCCGCCCGGCGCGCCAAGGGGATGCCGGATGCGTTTCGGGTTTCGATCTGGGCGATCGCCTGCGGGGCTGGTTCGGTGATTGCCCTGATGACTTGGCTCGGGGTGATCGATACTGCGATTACGTCGTTGGTGCCCGTGGGTAGTATGCTGATCGCGAACGCGATGAACACCAACGGGCTGGCGCTGAACCGTTTGCGATCTGATGTTCTGGCCCACGTGGGCGAAGTTGAAAGCGCACTGGCGCTGGGGGCGGAAGCCAACGTAAGCGTTTCGCCATACGTGCAGGCTTCGTTTGAAGCCAGCCTGATTCCGGCCATCGATTCGTTGCGTTCCCTGGGCATTGTCTGGATTCCCGGGCTGATGGCGGGAATGTTGCTTTCCGGGGCCCGTCCGGTGTACGCGGCGATTTATCAGTTTGTGGTCCTGGCCATGATTTTTGCGGCCTCCGGGCTTACTGCCCTGGTGAGTACCATGTTGATTCGCACCCGAATCTTCACTCCGGCGCAACAATTAATTTTGCAAGGCGGGAGATAATGGAAAGGTGAGTGGCACTGTGCATACCAAGGCGGCAGCCGGGCACGAGCATCCCGGCGAACTGCCCGTCCTGAGGAGCATCGCCACTTTCGAGCTGGCCAAAGGTCTGGTTGTACTGCTGGCCGCGATTGGCGTTGCCTTACTGGTTCACCGGGAAGACCCCTGGGACATCGCAGATAGTTTGCTGCGCCTGCTGCACATCAGCCCGGATAGCCACTTTGCTCAGCTTTTCCTGGACTGGGCAGATACCCTGACAGACGCGAGGTTGTATGCCGTGGCGGCGGTGGCCGCGGCCTACTCTTTTCTGCGGTTTCTGGAAGCTTATGGCCTCTGGTACGCCAAGGCCTGGGCGGAGTGGATCGCGTTGATCTCCGGCGCGATGTATCTGCCATTTGAAATCTACAAGCTGGTGCACCGCGTGAACTGGTTTCACGCGGGCGTGCTGCTGATCAACGCGGCCATCGTTGTCTACATGGCTTACCTGCTGCAAACCGGCCAGAGCTGGCACAAAGTTCCTGGGTAAACGTCCTTTCGCATTTGGCCGGTTGGCTGCTCTCACCTTAAGAGGAAGGGCGTAGGATCGGTGTAAATGAGGATCGGCGATAAGGTCCGGTTGATTGCGCTTCCACCCGATGTCCCTGCCGGCGACGCCGATCTCCCAACGAAGGCCGTGTTCAAGAAGTGTCTTGGGCGCGAGTTCGCCGTGGCAGGTTTCAACGAGCTAGGGTGGGCTAAGTTGCTGATTGAATCCATGACCGGTAGCGTTGGCGAAACAATCTGGGTCGAACAGAAGTTTTTGGACAAGGTTTCGTAACAGCTCGTTCCCCGCAAGTGAATTAACTTGGGATCGCTCCTATGCCTAAATCCGTTTTTCCTCCGCTCATGAAAATCGTTCCCCTAGCGTTTCTTTTCGCCACGGCACTCACAGCCGTCGCGCAATCAAAACTCAACTACGAAATTTACGCGATCCGTTACGCGACGCTACCGGCTTCCCGGTTGCGGAATTGGTGGCGGGCGCTGAGCCTGCCCGTAAGCTTGACATCGCCATGATGATCTGGCTGGTCCGGGGAAATGGCCACAATATCCTTGTTGATTCCGGGTTCTATCACGACCGCTTCTTCAAAGCCTGGCATGTGAACGACTTCACCAAACCTTCCGACACGCTCAAGCGGGTTGGCCTGAAACCCGAGGACATTACCGACGTCATCATTACCCACATGCACTGGGACCATGCCGATGGCATGGATCTGTTTCCCAACGCCCGCATCTGGATCCAGAAAGACGAGCTCGAGTACTACGCCGGAGAAGCGTGGCAGTCGAAGGACACGCATGGTGGCATTGATGAAGATGACGTGCTCACTTTGGTGAAGCTGAATACGCAGGGGCGCGTCGGTCTGGTGAATGGCGATGCCCAGGAGGTCATTCCCGGAATAACCTGCTACACCGGCGGCAAACACACGTATCAATCGCAGTATGTAGGCGTGCAAACGGTCGCAGGAACGGTGGTGCTGGCCAGCGACAATATGTACCTGTATGAGAACCTGGAACGGCATGCGCCGATCGCGGCTACTCTCGATGCCGCGTCGAATCTGCGGGCGCAGGATCGCATGAAGCAAATCGCGGCTCGACCGGGACTTATCGTTCCCGGGCACGATCCGGCGGTCTTCGCGAAGTTCCCCAATCCCATGCCGGGAGTGGCCGAGATCAGGTGATAGACGAAGTTGGACCTCGACTGCACTCTGGCAATTCAGAGGCCCTATGCCGAACTTCGGCATAGTTCAGCCAAGGGAGGGATTCTAGCGTGGGCGCCCGGTGTCCTTCGGCGTCGGTTCAAGCGCCCACCGCTCGGTGGCCAGCCCGCACTACGAGGACGCTCCACGCCAGATCCCTCGCCCCGCTGGTGAAAGCGCGGGGCTCCGGGATGACTTCTTCGTGAATGAGTCGGGTATATTGGCGACGCTATTGCACGGGCTGGCCAGTCCTCAGGCACGAGGTAGGATTTCCATCCGGAGAAGAGCGGACTACTGCGGATTGATCGCTGCAGAAGACGCGAGTTCCTGAGCTTGGGCCGGCGGGAGCCGCGGTGACGCTGTACGTCGATGCGGGAGCTCCGTTGCAGTTCAAGATCTGGAACACGTAACCGTTCTTCCTTCCATTTGAGAGCCTGGGGTCAAGTAGCATGGCATGATGCTCGTCCGGGGAGCCGCCTCCACCCATTCCTCCCAAATCGGCCAGAGAACAGGCGAAGCCATGGGCGGGGTACATGGCAGCGTAGGTGACTTCGGCGGTGTTGATGGCGCGAATTCCCGCCGTCGCCGATGCTTCGTTGTTGCCGGAGAAGGCGCCGAAGCTGGCGGGCGCGTTCGACGAAAGGGGAGTGGAAGATGATAGGGGCCCCGAAGAGGATGATGTGGTGGTGATAGTCGGTTTAATCGGCGTAGTGAGCGCTTTCAGGAAAGTGGGGTCGGTTAGTGAGACTCCCACTGAGAGGGTAATGTCATGCAGGCGCCAGATTCCTTTCTCCTGCTGCATGGCGAAAATCAAGCGCGGAATGATGCCGCCGGTCTGCGACTCGCCATCTTTATAGGCTTTGAACGAAACCTCAATTTCGTCCGCCTCCCCGCGTAGATCATCGCGCACGACCAGGACCTCCAACTTGGACTTGGCCTGCGGATCTTCAGCGGTGAACAGGATCGGGCCGGCTTCGAAGGATTGGAACTGGCCATGGCTCTGCATCTGAGTGCTGAGCGCTGAAAAGCCCGCGATCATCGAAACAGTTGAGCCGGGTGCGGCCTGATGCATGGCCGTAACCGTTGCTTCCGGCAGATGCTTTTCAAACGAGCCGGCGGCCTTGCTGAAGAACATTTCGATGAGCGCCTGCCGCGCCGTCTGCGGCATCGGCAGAGCATGAGCAGAAACGAATATAAGTGCGACCAACAGAATTCGGAGCGATGACGTGCGTAGCATTGCGGCCTCCCAACGGGCTTTGCTGATAATGGCAGCCGTCCCGTTGTTTACGCCAGTTACAAAGGTGAGGGGATGCGACATGGACCTGCATGTCGGGCCTCCGACTTTCTGCTGGTTTTTTGCCGTAAAGCCCGGTCAGGCGCTCAACCTGGCAGTTCGACGCATGGATCTGCCAGTTCGCTGTACTGACCTGCCTGCGGCGCGAAGTTTCGCTATACTAAGAACGTATGGCGATCGTGAAAAATATTGCGGCCATTGCCAAAGGCATGAGCATCACCTTTATGGAGATGTTCCAGCCCACCCAGGTGGAAAACTATCCGGATGGGCCGGGGCCGCTGAAGGGCGCAAAGTTTCAAGAGCGTTTTCGAGGAGCGCACGTTTTGCAGCGCGATGAAAACGGCTTGGAGAAGTGTGTGGCCTGTTTTTTGTGCGCGGCCTACTGCCCGTCGAATTGCATTTATATCGAAGCGGCGGAGAATACGGCCGAGCATCGGGTGAGCGGCGCGGAGCGTTACGCCAAGGTTTATAACATCGACTACAATCGCTGCATTTTCTGCGGGTATTGTGTGGAGGCTTGTCCGACTGACGCCATCACTCATGGCCACGGTTTTGAGCTGGCCACGTTCAACGTCACCAACCTGATTTACCGCAAAGAGCAGATGCTGGCCCCCCGGCCGGCACACATGGGAGCCAATGCGGTGTTCAATCAGGCGGAAGTGGCAACGGGTACGGCTCCGTCAGGACAGGCGGGCTGAAATTCAACTGATCGGATTGCCATTGGACGCCGGTCCCAGCGGGCCGGCGTTTGTGCATGGGAACGGGCTCTGAGCCTCTGGGCCTAAGCCGTTGGCCGGCAAAGAATCTGTTTGCCTGTAGCCGAGGGCGAAAGGCTAACGGCGAAGTGCCAAAAAAGGCGGTCGACGAACGAGGTAGGACGAACGACAAATTACCAATGTCCAAGTTTCTCCAAACCGTGAAGGAACGCGTCGTGGTCTACGACGGCGCCATGGGGACGAACATTCAGAAGAGGAATCCCACCCTGGATGACTACTGGGGCAAAGAAAATTGCAGCGAAGTACTAGTGCTGAGCCGGCCGGACATCATCCGCGACATCCATGCGGATTTCCTGCGCGTGGGATGCGACGTGGTCGAAACCAATACGTTCGGTGGCACGCGGGTGGTGCTGACGGAGTTCGAGCTTGCCGACCGGGTGCGGGAAATCAATCTTGCGGCGGTGAAACTGGCGCGGGAAGCGGCCCAGCAGTTCTCTACCAAAGACAAGCCGCGGTTCGTCGCCGGATCGATGGGGCCGACGACGAAGTTGCCGTCGCTCGGGCACATCCGTTTCGACGATATGGCGGCCGCGTATGAAGAACAGGCGCTGGCGCTGATGGAAGGCGGTGTGGATGTTCTGCTGATCGAAACGGCGCAGGACCTGCTTCAAGCTAAAGCCGCGGTGGTCGGAGTATTCGACGCCATGCAGAAGGCGGGAAAGCGGCTGCCGGTCACGGTTCAGGTGACGCTGCAGGAATCGGGAACCATGCTGCTCGGCACCGAGATCGGCGCGGCGCTGACGGCTCTGGAAGTCTTCGACGTGGATGTGATCGGGTTGAACTGCGCGACGGGCCCGGTCGAGATGAACGATGCGGTCGCATATCTGGGGCTGAACTCGACAAAATACATTTCGGTCCTGCCCAACGCCGGATTGCCGCAGAACGAAGGCGGGCACGCGGTTTACAAGCTGACGCCGCACGAACTGGCCAAGTACCACAAACATTTTGTCCAGGACTACGGGGTGCGCATTGTGGGCGGCTGTTGCGGTACCGGGCCGGAGCATCTGAAGGCCGTGGTGGATGCCGTCTCCGGAGTCGAGCCCGCTCGACGCGAAGTGAAGCCGCAGGCGGCTGCCTCCAGCGCCTACACTTCCGTCCCGCTGGACCTGGAGCCGAAGCCGCTGATCGTTGCGGAAGAAATGAACACCACGACGCGGGTCGAGCACTTCCGCAACCTGGTGCGCGGCAAAAAGTACGACGACATTCTCGCGCTCGCCAAGAAATTGGTGAACGAGGGATCGCACATGCTGGACTTGTGCTGTGCCATCGTCGGCGAAGATGAGAAAGGATACATCACCTCCATCCTGGAAAAGGTCGCGACCCGTGTGCCGGCGCCGGTTCTGGTGGATTCGACCGAAGCGGACGTGGTGGAAGAGGCTCTGAAACGGATCCCTGGGAAAGCCATCATCAACTCGATCAATCTGGAAGACGGCGAAAAGCGCACCTCGAAGGTCCTGCCTATGGCGAAGCGACTGGGCGCCGCCGTCATCGCGCTCACCATCGACGAGGACGGCATGGCCCTGACGGCGGAAAAGAAAACTGCCATCGCCAAGCGCATCTATGATCTGGCGGTGAACAAGTATGGCATTCGGCCGGTGGATCTGATTTTCGATGCGCTGACCCTGCCGATTTCCACCGGACAGGAAGAGTACCGAAGCGCGGGGATGGAGACGCTGAACGCGATCCGCCGGATCAAGCAGGAGTTGCCCGACGTAAAGACGATCCTCGGAGTGAGCAACATTTCTTTCGGGCTGGACGCGTATCCGCGGCGCGTACTGAATTCGGTGTTCATGCACGAGGCGGTGGACCATGGCCTCGACATGGCCATCGTCAACTACACCAAGATTTATCCGCTGTACAAGATTCCGCAGGAAGAAGTGGATCTGGCTCGCAACCTGATCTTCCGCGACCAGTCGACTGGCGATCCGCTGCAGGGCTACATGCGGCACTTCTCCGGCATAAAGGGGCGGAGCGAGGCAACCACCACGGCACATGTCGAGACACTGTCGATCGAGGACAAACTGAAATTTGCCATCATCAACGGCGAAAAGGCCGTTGGCGAGGGAGCCTACAAAAAGGCGCTGGAGGATCTGCTGGAAGAGGCGTTGGCGCAATATTCCCCGCTGGAGTTGATCAACACCGTGCTGCTCGATGGCATGAAGACGGTGGGCGATCTGTTTGGCGCGCGCAAGATGCAACTGCCGTCGGTGCTCGATTCTGCTGGCGTGATGAAGCAGGCGGTGGCCTATCTCGAGCCCAAGATGGAGAAAAAAACGGGATCGCAGAAAGGCACGATTGTTCTGGCGACGGTGAAGGGAGATGTGCACGACATCGGCAAAAATCTCGTGGACATCATCCTCTCCAACAACGGATTTAAGGTGGTCAACCTGGGCATCAAGCAGCCGGGCGACTCCATCATCCGAGCCGCGCTCGAACAGCAGGCGGACGCCATCGGGCTGAGCGGACTGCTGGTGAAATCCACGCTGGAGATGAAGTACGTGATCCAGGACCTGGAGCGGCGCAAACTGCAATATCCCGTGATCTGCGGCGGGGCGGCGCTTACCCGCAAATACGTGGAGGATGATTTGCGCCGGGAGTACTCGAACGCGGTGTTTTATGCGGACGACGCGTTTTCCGGGTTGCACGTGATGCAGGACCTGGTTTCCGAAGATGGAAAGCGTGACTCGCGCCTGCAGGAAGGGCGCACGGTCAAAGAGTACGCCAAAGCTGTCGCTGTGGACGAAGAGACCGGGCCAGTATTCGCCGAGCGCAGCCCGGTGGTCGGCGATGCGCCGAACATTCCCGTGCCCCCGTTTTGGGGGGTTCGGGTGCGCAAGGATTTCGACCTGAAAGAAGTGTTCCAGTACATCAACGACACCGCGCTGTTCAAGAACCAGTGGCAATTGAAAACGGCATCGCAGGAAGATTACGCGCGGCTGGTGGAGCAGAAGTTCCGTCCGATCAAGAAGCACTTGGAGAAAGAAGTTCTGGTCAGCGGCCTGTTGGAGCCGAAGGCGGTATGGGGATATTTCCCGGCGCAGGGCGATGGAAATGATGTGGTTGTGTATGAGCCGCGGGAAGGCAACCCCAGGGGACCTGTGAAGGAACTGCTGCGTTTCACTTTCCCGCGTCAGAAGGAGGGCCGCAGGCTGTGCATTTCGGACTTCTTCGCCGCGAGATCATCCGGCAAGATGGACGTGATTGGTTTGTCGCTGGTCACGGTCGGAGATAAGGCGTCGCAGGAAACGCAGCGCCTGTTCGAAGGCGGAGAGTACACCAAGTATCTCTACCTGCACGGCCTGAGCGTGGAAACTGCCGAGGCGTTGGCGGAGTACGTCCATAAGAAAATTCGCGAGGAATTGGGGATCGCAGGCGATGACTCGCCCCACATCCGCGATTTGTTTCATCAGAAATATCAGGGTTCGCGGTTCTCATTCGGCTATCCGGCATGTCCGAACCTGGAAGATCAGACAAAATTGTTCGCGCTGCTGCATCCGGAGGAGAACGTCGGCGTGCGGCTGACGAGCGGCTTTCTGCTGGAGCCGGAGCAGTCGACGTCGGCAATTGTCGTGCACCATCCCGCGGCCAAGTATTTTGTGGCTTGAGGATGGGCACCCCCCCAGCCGCTGACAACCGGAAGCCGCCGGCGCTGGCGGGCAGGAGTGTCCGCCCCACACGGCTGGACTTAGCTCGCAGGGAAACCGAGATGCCGGAGTTCGCTACCATCCAGCGCATCGTGCTTCGCAGCGCAGGTGCGACCGTTCTGCTGTTTGGCCTGATCTACGCCGGAGATTATACTTTCCTTCGCCTTCGCCGGGCCCAGTTCGGCGTCGTGACCGTGGAGTCACACTACGAGATCCACGAGAAAAACGGCAAGACGGAGTTCGATTACAACCCGCCCGCGCCTGCTACTTGCGTGCATTCGTTGTTTCCGCACCTTGGATATCAACCCTGCTGGTATCTACGCCGCCATCCGGATCAGAAGATCGAGATCTGAAAGTCGCCCATCTGCAAGCAAAAGCAGGCTCCATCGCGATTACAACGGTAACCCGCTCGTACCTCGGCGCACATTGTGGCCGCTCCATGGCCGTGATAGCTTGGGGGTTCCCTGGTTATGTCCCGCGCCAATGCAATCCGCGAAACCGGTCTGCCCTTTCTGGTTCGAGCGCCCTTGTGCGTTCTGCTCGGCGTGGTTGTGCTGGCGGCGGGCACGCGCCTGGATTTCCGGCAGCCTTTCATTGGATACGGTTTCGGCGGGGCCTTCCTCCTCTATATAGCCGCTGAGCGCGTGGCAAAGCGACTGGCGATGCTCGGAGTGGCGGGCACCGTCCTCACCGCCTGGGTGGTTTGGGGACACTATGAGGATCTGGCAGCGCTGCTGGTGCAAGTGATTGGCGCATTCGGCCTGGCCAGCCTGCTGCTGTTGAGTTGCGTCGTTCTGTGGAACGGCCGCGAGAGCGAACCCGAGGCGTACCGTGCGCTGCTGCCGTCAGTAGTTCTGGCGTTCCTGGTCCTGGGTGCGCAGTACTCGCTGAACATGGCTTCGCTGCTTCATCAGAAGACTCTTGATGCTTACGCGTTCGCCTTCGATGGGAGCCTCGGACTGGAACCCAGCTTTATTCTGGGACGCTTTCTGAATTCCAAAGCGTGGCTGTTTCCGCTGGTGAAAGTGAGCTACGAAGGCATTCTTTTGGCCATGGCCGCACTGTATGCCGGCTTCATGCGGCGGAGGGAGAAGCCGATCTGGGAACTCATCGAAGTGCTGTTTGCCTCGGCAATGGTTGGCTATGCCTTCTTCAGCATTTTCCCGGTGTGTGGCCCGCGATACGCCTTTGGGCAGGACTTCCCGAAGGTGATCGTTCCGTATGCAGCGTTTCATCAGTTTGCGCTGGCGTGGGTTTCCGTGCCGCCGGTGTTTCCGCGCAATGGCGTGCCGTCGTTGCACATGACCTGGGCGCTGTTGATCTGGCTAAACTCGCGAGGCCTGCCCCGGTGGGCTCGGTCCGCAGCCTTGGCGCTCGTGCTGGCGACCGTGTTTGACACGCTGGCCAGCGGAGAACATTACTTGTTCGATCTCGTCGTGGCTCTGCCGTTCACGCTGTGGATGCAGGCGTTGATGGCCCGCACCGTGAGCCTACGGGACCGCCGAAGATGGCTTCCTGTGGTATGCGGGTGCGCGCTGTTTCTGGCCTGGCTCGCGATTGGCAGGTTCGGCTTTCCCCTGATGATGATCGACGCGTCCGTACCCTGGTTGCTCGTAGCGGCGTCTTCGACGGTGTCGATCGTATGGGCGATGAAGCTGCCCGCCATGATTCCGGAAATGGAGCGCCCGGCCACGCCGGATTTGAAGGTGATGACGGCTGCGATGGGCTGAACGCCCCCGGCGGACCGGACCCCTTTTCCTTTGACCCTTACGGAACGATCACTGCCGCGCCGTCGATCGCGTCGGCTTTCAATGCGGCCAACGCTTCGTTAGCGCGATCAAGCGGAAATACCGTGACCTTGGGACGAAGCTTGATCTCCGCCGCGATTTGCAAGAAATCCCGTGCATCGGCGCGAGTCATATTCGAGACGCTGCGGATCTGGCGCTCTCCCCAGAGCAACCGATCATAGTCAAACTGCGGAATGCGGTCGAGGTGAATCGCATTGATCGCGACAACGCCTCCTTTACGCAGGCTGGCCAGGGCTGCGACCACCACGTCTCCACTTGGCGCAAATGTGATGGCGCGATCAAGCCCAACCGGAGGCTTGTCGGTTTCCGCGCCGACCCATTTTGCTCCGAGCGAGGCAGCCAGTTGACGATGAGAAGCTCCACGGGTGGAGACATAGACCTCGCACTCCCAGGCTTGCAGCACGGCGATCGCAAGATGCGCAGAGGCGCCAAAGCCGAACAACCCGACGCGGTCGCCGGGTTCGACGCCTGCCACGCGAAGGCTGCGAAAGCCGATGATGCCCGCACACAGAAGCGGTGCGGCCTGTAAGTCATCAAGTGCGCCCGGTAGTGGAAACACAAAGTCAGCGCGCACCAGGGTGTACTCCGCGTAACCGCCATCCGTGGTATATCCGGTGTAGGTGGGAGAGTCGCAGAGGTTCTCCCAGCCGTGCCGGCAATACCAGCAGGTTCCGTCGACGCCGCTCATCCAGGAGACGCCAACGCGAGTTCCAGCAGGGAAGTCCGCGGTAGCTCCGTCGATAATCTCGCCGACGATCTGGTGACCGGGAATCAGTGGCGAGCGACGCGACGGCAACTCGCCCTCGACGATGTGCAGATCGGTCCGGCAGACGCCGCATGCGCGTACTCGCAGCAGAACGTGACCGGGCTTGAGCACAGGTTGGGGAACGTCCCCGATTGTTAGAGGATGCTTGGAGGCGGGCTGGGGCGAGGTAAGGAGAGCGGCCTTCATGGGACTATTTTCTCAGCTCAAGTCATTGCTGTGAAAGGAACCCGTGGCGAAGGCGAACGTCACTGAGTAACTTCATACACGGTACCATAGCCGTAGCCTTCGCTGTTTCCGCCCTCTTGCGTCGCCCCATACAGGTTGCCCATCGAATCAGCCACGACCCCGGTGTAAGGGGAACTACCATCTGGACCGCCGAAGCTATAAAGAACTTTCTCGGTCCACGTCTTGGAGTGAGTCAACTCGAAGACGGTGCCCGCCTTCCTGGAGTTGGCGCCGCCCTGAACTGTGGTGCCGAATATCCTCCCATTGAGCACGGTAAGTGTGCACTGCGGATCTCCCCCATCCCCGTATGCATTGATGAAGGTGTGCAGCACCGTCAGTTTGTAGCCGTTCTTCGATTTGGTCATCTCGAAGGCAGTTCCTGCGTTGGCAGGGCCTCCGCCACAGCACGCCGTACCCAAAATCACGGTTTGCCGTTTATTTCCTATTTTCAGCGTGCTCAGGGTTACACCGCCGTAAGGGAAAGAACCGTCGCTGCGCGCAAAGCTGTGAAGCACAGAATACTTCCAACCTCCGCCGGAGCGCGGTGAGAGCTCGTACAGGGTCCCGTAGTCGCGGGCGCCGCCGTACACCGTGGTCCCATAGAGATTACCCTGCTGGTCGATTGCTAAACCGCCAACTGGATCGGCCCCATCGGGGCAACCGCCAGTGGAGCAGAATCTGTACAGCACGCTGAACTTTCCGGAGGCCGAAACTTCGTAAACGACCCCAGCACCATTCGCGTTACCACCGAATGGGGTTGTGCCGTAGAGGTTTCCATTGTTGTCGCGTACAACGCCCGCCTGCGGATAGGTTCCGTCGCGTCCGCCAGTGAAGCTGTAGAGGGTTGTCAGGGTTGCCCCGGAAAGCTCAAACACGGTGCCGGCATCGCTGCTTCCGCCAGCGTAGGTTGTTCCGTAGAAGTTACCTTGTGCATCGCGGATCAGGCCGCCATAGGGACCCGCTCCATCTGTGCCGCAAAAATTATGGAGCACGGTTTCCGTGCCGTCGCTTGACACCTGGAAAACGGTACCGTAATCGTAACCGCAACTACCACCCACCTCCGTCGTGCCATACAGATTACCAGCGCTATCGCGGACCAAAAGCCCGTGGTCAATCGGAACCCCGCCGTCGGTGCTGCCTTGAAACGAATACAGGACTTTTTCGCTGGCAGCCCATGCGCTCGTTGCGAGTGGCAGGACTGCGAGAAGCAGGGTCAGAAGGAACAGTAATGTGGCGCGTCTCATGAGATTACTCCGTGGTGAACAAAATTGCCGGGCGCCATGGTGGGGCCAAAGCCGCATCCCCGGCGGCTGAAGCATTGTACACCGTCGAGTGGCGGAGCAGGGTAATTCCTAGGCTTTCCGGGAGCACTGCCATGCGCTCCCGATCCTACCGGACCACCAGCACTTCGCGGATGTTGTCGCGGGTGAGGAAGAACTTGATGGATCCGAAATCGCGGAACAAGTTCTCGATATGCCGGTTATTGAAAACGCGCTGCAAACGGAAACTCCTCTCGATGGCACTGTGAAGCGCTCCGGTCGGCCCTTTCCGCAGATCTCTCCGGGAGACGATGTGTTGCATCTCCAGCATGTCGTTGCCGAGGATGTGGTAGCGGTAGCAGGGCGCGTCCGGCCCGGCCTCGCGGGTATGGAAAAATGCCAGCAACACACCATCCGGTTTCATGGTGGACCACAGCCGCCCCATCACCGGTTTGACCAGGCTTTCGTCCAGGTAGTCGGCCAGGTTCCAGCACAGCACCACGTCAAAATGGGCGTTGGGATAAACCAGGTTGTCCGCCAGAAAAGATTTGCTGTCGAGAATTGCGTTGCCCTGTTCGTCATGCGCGATCAAGGCGGGATCGGTGGAGGCTTCGAGCAGGTCCTCGCTATAGATGTGGTGACCGCGTTCGGTCAGATGACGGATGTTGGAGGCCGATGTGGAACCGATGTCAAGAATACAAAGCGGTTCTTCCGCTTCGAACAAGCGGGAGATTTCCGCGAGCCCCCTGGAATGCCGGGTCAACTTCTGGGTTGACTGTGCCGCCCTGGACTCCTGGCCGGAATCGGCCGATGAACCACGAAAGAATCTCATGAAGTTCTGGGTAACGGATGCCATAATTCTCAAACTCGGCGTCCGGATTCACTTACTCCTGCCATTCTAAATATAGCGCGGGAGGGCAGTGCGAGCCGGGCTGGAAACATTCACCTTCGGTTACGGAAGTATTCGGGGCCGTCCCGCTGGGGGTGCGAGTCCCAGAGACGGCATTGCCTCGGCCTACGGCGATGCCGGGCCGGATTTTGCTCCACTGGAATTGGTGTCCACTTTCCCCTTGAAATACGCTCCCTCCTCGATGGCGATACGTTGCGTCGTGATGTCCCCGGACAGCACCGCGGACTTGCGGAGTTCCACCCGCTCGAGTGCACGGATGTTGCCTTCCATCTTCCCCTGCACGGTCACACTCTTGGCGTTCACCTTGGCCCGCACGTTGCCGTTGGGCCCGATGATCAAGCTGT
Source organism: uncultured Acidobacteriota bacterium (assembly GCA_963715675.1). Taxonomy (GTDB): domain Bacteria; phylum Acidobacteriota; class Terriglobia; order Terriglobales; family Acidobacteriaceae; genus DASVWZ01. Next base: position 1,734,175 of record OY970265.1, on the reverse strand, counting down.
TGGAGGAAAGCTCGATCGTGCCTTCCACCGTTCCATCGACGTACAGGTCCTCACTGCCGGAAAGCTCTCCTTTGATGACAACCGACTTCCCGATATGGGCAAACCCTTCGAGTTTCAATGAATCCACGTCTACAGCCTCCTCCCGCCATGTCCACTGCACCAGCGAAGCAGAGAATACATGATTCTAAACCATTTATCAGGGTTACGCTGGTTTCGCTTCAGAATACTTCAGCCTAGAATGAAGGGTGAAGTGGGATGCCGGGGTGGGTATGTTGTCCGGGGAGGCTCTTGCAGACCTCGGCCGGGACGGTATTGGGGGCTGATTGAACGAACAGATTATGGAAGTCATTTCATCCCGATTAAACCGCGTACTGTTGCTTGCCGCGACGGTGATTGCCGCCGCGGGCGGTGGCTCGGCGGCGCAAACGGGCACCCCATCACCTGCCGAACTCATACGAGCGGCAGTCAACAACGAAGTTGCCGCCAATGACCAAGACGCTAGGTTCATGTATCTCGATCGCAAAGAGGACGACCACGGCTCCAGTACCAGGCTGGCGGTTGAGACCACTCAGGCGACTGCCAGCATGCTGGTCGCTTTGGATGGCAAGCCCCTGACTCCGCAGCAGCGTCAAGCTGAAGAGGCCCGGCTGCAAGGGATGCTGGATCATCCCGAGGAGATCAGAAAGAAGCAAAGGGCAGAAAAGGATGACGCGGAGCGCACTACGAAAATCGTCAAGGCGATGCCCGACGCCTTCCTTTATGAAGCCGATGGAAAGGAATCTGGAGAAACAGGAGTGGGCAAACCCGGCGCCGAACTGGTGCGGCTGAAGTTTCGTCCGAACCCAAACTACCAACCGCCAAGCCGCGTCGAGCAGGTTCTCGCCGGCATGCGGGGGGTGGTTCTGGTCGACGCTACGGAGCACCGGATTGCGCGGATTGACGGCACGCTCATCAAAGACGTCAATTTCGGCTGGGGCATCCTCGGGCATCTGGATAAGGGTGGTCATTTCCTGGTGCAACAAGCCGATCTGGGGGATGGAAGGTGGGAAATCAGCCGCATGAGTCTTGACTTCACCGGCAAGATTCTGATTCTCAAGAATCTGAAAATCCACTCGATCCAGCTCTTGAGCGATTTTCGTCCGGTTCCGGCGAATCTCACCTTTGCCCAAGGGGTGAAGATGCTGGAAGAACGACAGGTGGAAGTTGCGGGGAACCACGCGCGACTGAGCGGTGCGGCCAAGTGATCTGAGCTTTTCCGCTGCCAGCTTCTAGCCTCTAGCTCTTAGCCATTGGCTGTTCGCGTCACTTTTTGGGGGTATACCCCTCCCCACCGGTCTAGCGGAATCATGAAGTTACGGACATTTTCCCGGTACAATCTAGACGCCAAAGGAGTTACAGGTAAAATCTAGATTCCTAAGAAGTTATATCAATATGTTGGTTATTGTCCATAAGATATACATCGAGGATGTCGGTTTGCCGGGTTGCGTGTCAAGGGAAAAGTGGAGCGTGATTGTGCGGCTTCATGCGAAGACCCCGCCCAGGCGGAGCGTGAGCGGGGAAGCCTCCAGACTGGCTAAGATGCGTTGGGCTATTCGCCAACAGTTTTCACGTAGGTTGCAAATCGGGTCAACCAAGCGGGCCTGCGGTCCTTTCGGTCCGTTCGGACCGGCGAAATAGGTGTTGTACACTGTGGCTTTGATTGTCGAAGCTTGAAAGGTGGGCAGTATGACCCCGAGGATTCCTCTCCTTGTTTTTTGTGCCGGTCTGGCCTTAACTGCCGCAACTCTCGTTCATGCAGCAGATCATGCGACGGAGTCCGTTCCTGACTGGTCCCAGTGGGCACGTAGTTCCAGGCACACCAGTACGACCCATGCGTTAGGGCAAAGTCCCGAAGCGAAACTGGCCGACATCACCTACGACCCCTTCGTGAGCCAAGAAAAGGCAGAGTCTTATGGAGATTTGCTGGCGCACTACCAGGTGCCCCTGGTCGACGGTAATTTTGTGTTCCTGGAATTCAAGACGGGAAAGTACGTCTCCTGCAATCCACCGGGCTCAGGCCAGCCGTATCCCTGCGGACCGGATAACTGGAATACCGAAATCTGGAATGAGCGAGCCTTCACCTGGAAGAATGGCTCCCTCGTCAAAGCCTGGGACTTCCGGTCCGACTGGAAACCCGAACCTAACACGGACTTTGGTGGCCAGAATCAAGACGGCCTTTTTGGCTGGGAACCGGTGTTTCACGCCGCGCTCTGGAAGGGACACGTGCTGGTCCCCGGCCTGGGCGGAACGATCTACAAAGTCAACCAAGCGGACGGGAAGCTGGTCGCGCATTACAACCCGTTTGGGTCCGTCAATCCCAACCGCTACGTCTCCGGACCACTCACGATCGATTCGTCCGGCAACGTCTACTACAACGTGTTGCAGCTGGACGCGCAAAATCCGTGGAGCGTGAACGTTAAGAACTCATGGCTGGTAAAAATCACCCCAGCCGGCCAAGTGAGGAAGGTGAGCTACTCCAAACTGACGGCGACGGGAGGCAACGACGGTTCACAACGTCCGGGCGTGAATGTTTCGCCGGCGATTTCCGCTGATGGCAAGACGCTCTACACCTCCAGCGTGGCCCATTTCGCAGACTACGACGCATACCTGATCGCAGTGAATTCCGACTTGACACCGCAGTGGCACACATCGCTCAGCAACCTGGCGAATGGGGTCACCGGCATCATCTTGGATCAATCTTCTGCTACGCCGGTGGTGCTTCCGGATGGCAATGTAGTGTATGGGGTCCTGGTGCCCGACAGCTCGCGCGGCGCTATGCTGAAGTTCACTCCGTCCGGACAATACCTGACGTCGTTCGATTTCGGGTGGGACGACACACCTGCCGTCTATTCTCACGACGGAACCTACTCGGTGATCACTAAGAATAATTATTACGGCGGCGGGCCTTATTACATCACACAGTTGGACTCGGACCTTGTCCCGGAATGGAGCTACGAGAGCACGGACAACTACGAGTGGTGCGTGAATGCCCCAGCTGTCGACGGAAACGGTTTGGTTTACGCCGACAGCGAAGACGGAGACCTGTACGTAATCAACCAGGGAGGCACGCTGGCGGGGCAGATTGTTCTGGAAGAGGCCGTGGGCGCGGCTTACACGCCGGCGTCGATTGGCCGGAATGGAAAGATCTATACCTTGAATAACGGTGACATGTTTGTTGTTGGCGAGTGAGAGGAAAAACGAGGCAAAGTGTCCGTCAGGTTCAAATGCAGCGACAGGATTCTATGGGTGAAGGCACCGGTGCGTCGAACTTCCCGTTTTGGGGCAAACCTAGGTCTTTCGGAACCCTGGTGGGGGAAAGGAGACCGCCGGGCACATGCTAGACTTAAACCAAATTCTTGCTCATGCCTGTGACCCGTGTCATCGTTTTATGGCACCAGCACCAGCCTTTCTACAAGGACCTGGTGACCGGGGAATATCGGCTGCCGTGGGTGCGCCTGCACGCCCTCAAGGATTATTACGGCATGGTCAAACTGCTGGACGAGTTTCCCAAGGTTCATCAGACGTTTAACCTGGTGCCGTCGCTGATCACCCAAATTCAGGACTACGTTTCCGGAACGGCGCAGGATCCGTTTCTGCAGGTCGCAGCCAAGCCCGCGAGGGATCTTACGCCGGAAGAACAGCGGTTTGCCCTGCAATATCTGTTCCAGGCAAATCCGGTGAACATGATCGGGCGCTACCCGCGTTATCGGGAGCTTTGGGACCGGTATCGCAGCGCGGGCGATAATCCGGAGCGTGCAGCCAGGCATTTTGCGGGACAGGATTTCACCGATCTGCAGGTGCTGTCCCAGATTGCCTGGTTCGACGAATTCTTTCTGGAGGACCCAGAGATTGCTGCTCTGGTTAAGAAAGGCCGCGGCTTTTCTCTGGAGGACCAGCACTTCGTAATAGCGCAGCAGCGCGAACTGGTGGACAAGGTCTTGCCCGCCCATGCCGAGGCGGCGAAAGAGGGAAGAATCGAAATCTCAACCTCGCCGTTCTATCATCCCATCCTGCCGCTGGTTTGTGACACGAACCAGGGCGCGGCGTCTTCGCCCGGACTGGCGCTGCCGCAGAACCGTTTCCGGTATCCCGAAGATGCGCGCGAGCAATTGCTGCGCGGCCTCGATTTGCATGAGAAGGTATTCGGATTGCGGCCGCAGGGGGTTTGGCCATCGGAGGGCAGCGTTTCCGAGGAAGTCCTGACCATCGCGCAGGATTTGGGAGTTCGCTGGATGGCCACGGACGAAGGCGTTCTGGGCCGCAGCCTCGGGGTGAATTTTGGCCGGGATGGAAGTGGCCGTCTGTCCGACCCTGCCGCCGAGAAGCTCTACACCATCCATCGTTTTGAGAAGGATGCGACCCAGATGCACATGATCTTCCGCGATCACACGATTTCCGACCTGGTGGGATTCGTGTACTCGGGAATGCCGCCGCAGGATGCCGCCCACCATCTCATGGAGAACATCCAGCGGGCGGCGGAGCCGGTACTGCACCACGGCAAGGACGCGGTGATTCCGGTGATTCTGGACGGCGAAAATGCGTGGGAATACTATCCCCAATCCGGACGCGAGTTTTTGCGCCGTTTCTATGATGCGCTGCAACGCACGCCGGGAGTGGAGGCGGTCACGATGTCGGAAGCCATTGCCCGGCAGCGCGAGTTTCCGAAACTTACATCGCTGGTGCCCGGTTCATGGATCAATGCGAACTTTAACGTCTGGATTGGCGCGCCGGAGGACAACAAGTCGTGGGACTATCTCTGCAACGCCCGCACTTTCTATGACCAGGCGGCTGAGCATGCCAGCGAGGCGCAACGCAAGCTGGCGTTCGAGGAGTTGCTGATTGCCGAAGGCAGCGACTGGAACTGGTGGTACGGTCCGGAACATCACTCGGCGAATGACCGCGAATTCGACGAACTGTACCGCAAGCATCTGTCGAACGTGTACCAGGCGCTGGGGGCGACTCCGCCCGACCATCTGGCCCAGCCGATCACCGGGGCGATTGCGCGTCCGGAATTCACCCCGCAGAGTTCCTACATCCATCCGCGGATTACGGGCGACATGGTGCGCTACTTCGAATGGATGGGAGCGGCCATGTATACCGCCGACCACCGCGCCGGGGCGATGCACGGCAAGCGGTTCCTGGTGGATTCGGTGCACGCCGGAATTGACGACGCCTACGTGTATGGCCGGCTGGATTTCGTGGGTAAGCCTCCAGAAGCGGATTGTGGGCTGGTGGTGAACCTGGAATCTTGGGCGGCGGAGTCGCAGCGTCCACGGCGAGCGCTGCGGCTGGACGTCGAAGTGGAGGCAGGGAGTATCAAGCACTGGCAGCTAAGCGCAGTAAACAGCAAGGAGCCGCTTGCCAGCTCGGCGAAACCGAGCCCGGACGTGAAGCTTGCCTTAGGCCGCAACTTCGAATTCAAAGTTGCGCTGGAATGGTTGTTCGCCAAGCCGGTGCCGGGAGTGATGGCAGGAGCTTCGGGGAAAAACATTTCCCCGGTCGCCACCAAGGTGCGGCTGCGATTCAGCATCTGGCAGAACCGGCTGCCAGTCGATGCGCTGCCTCTGGAAGGCTGGATTGAGCTTAGCCTGCTGAGCGAAGACGAACTCACGGCGCTGGCATTTTGAGCCCAAAAGCGGGGTAAGAGCGACATGGAAAGGACGTGATGGCGGGGCCTGGAGACCAATCAACGGAGAAGCGTTTCGTAGAGCGCCGGAGATTCCCCCGGTTCAAGGCAACTGTCCCAATTACCTTGATGCCGGAAGGGTCGAACGTGCCTTCTCGCACCCAGACCTCTGAACTCGCCATGAAAGGGTGTTATGTCGAATCCAACTTTACGCTGGCAGTAGGGGCAAGGCTGCGAGTGGAGCTTTGGATCAACGACCAGAAACTGATGGCGAACGCAGTCATCGCCACGCATCACCCGGGCTTCGGAAACGGGATGGAGTTTTTCGATATGTCGGCTGAGGACCTGGCGAAGCTGAGGCGGTTTCTGGATGCGCTTCCCCGGTGAAGAGCGAGAGGGTCTCCCGACACTAACCACTATCCGGGGGTCAACACCACTGAGGGAAAGTGGGGAGCATTCTACACCTACGGCTTCCGCGTGCCGCTGCTGGTCGTCTCGCCGTTTACCGCGGCGGGGACCGTCTCCGGCGCTTGCACCGGGAACTGTCCGAACCAGCAGTTTCCCTATGTCCACGACTTCGGGAGCATCTTGGCCTTGACTGAGAAGAACTTCAGCCTGCCCTTTGCCGGAATTGGCCCCCCGGGCGAGCCCTTTGCGGACGTAAACGCGCCAGACAATAAGAACGGGAACATTCCGCTCCAGGAGTTTTTTGGCAACTCGCCATCCTCCTGGCGTTCCTTCACGCCCATTGGGCCGTTGCCCTACGATGTCAACCACTTTCAGACGAACGGTACCCTGATGGGTCCGGACGCCAACGACAGCGAGTGACCAACACCCGCGCTGCCATGAACCAGACGCTACGGCGGGCACGTTGCGCGCCCGCCGTGGCCAAACAGAATCTGAGAGTATAATGCCGCAAGGGCTGGCGTGGGTTGCCTGCCCCTCATGCCCTCGGACTTCAACGGGAGGTGCCTTATGGCGCCAAGATTCCTGGTTTCCTTTCCGATCCAGCTATTTGCAGTCTGCGGCCTTGCCTTCATGCTGGCTGGCGGGGCGTGGGCGCTGCCGAAGTTCAAGGTGCTGCACAACTTCGGCAGCGATCACGACGGTGGCGGGTTGTACAGCCCGCTCGTCCTGGACAGCGCTGGCAACCTCTATGGCGTCACTGCGGGGGGCGGAACCGGGTGCAACGACTACGGCTGCGGCACGGCATTTGAGCTGAGCACTTCGAGCGGCCAGTGGGAGGAAGCGATCCTATATAACTTCTGCACGCAGGGCAATGGCTGTACGGATGGAGAAGACCCCCTTGGCCCCCTGGTATTTGACTCATCGCGCAACCTCTATGGCGGAGCTGGCTCAGGCGGGAGCCGCGGCCACGGGGTGATGTTTGAGCTCAGCCTCGGCGGTGGCGGCTGGAACGACAAGGTGCTGTACGAGACCGCGTCCTGCTGCCTCGTCCTAGACGCGGCAGGAGGCCTTTACGGCATAACTGGTCCTGGGAGGTACAACGCCGGGGTGGTGTCCGAGTGGTCTCCCGGATCCGACGGTTGGACATATGCCGACCTCTACAGCTTCGATCCGCAGAAGGGCGATGGGTTCATCACGGACAACCCTCTAATCTTCGACCAACGCGGTAATCTGTATGGCACGACCCTGGACGGCGGCACCGGCGGCGCCGGGAACGTATTCCAGGTCTCACCCGTCAAGCGCAGCCCGACGGGGGAGTGGACTGAGCATATTTTGCACAGCTTTCCGGCATTTAACGGCGATGGGCAACAGCCCTACGCTGGGTTGGTGTTTGACAAGTCCGGCAACCTGTACGGCGCTACTGAGGGCGGCGGCACAGTCAATCAGACCTGCCCTCAGGGATGTGGCACGATCTATAAGCTGACCCCGGACGGCCAAGGCGGCTGGACAGAGACCATCCTGCACCGCTTCCCCACGTTCAAGGGAGGGTTTAGTCCTCTAGGAGCTTGTTGAAAATTTCCTTCACGCAGCGTGTGGATCATTCTAAGAAGCGCACGCTCAGACTGATTCTTGTTGTTGCTGCTTCCGATCTGCCCCCGAGGCTCGTCTGGCAATCGAAGGTCGGGTCCCTTGCTTCTTCATGCGCTCTGCGCCCGCAGTTTCGGAATACGGATCAGGTTGAAGGCCGCGCAGCTGAACACGAACAACCAATCCACCTTCGCCAGTCCGCGGAGTTTCACCTTCTTCAGGGGGCCGATCTGCTTCAGCCATCCAAACGGCTTCTCCACCAACCAGCGCTTGCTTAAACTGATCGCGTATCCCGGATGCCGGCTCGTCCGTTGGTCGATTGCGCCGTGCTGTCGGCGGGCCACGTGCGGCGTCACGCCCAACTCGCGCACCGTGCTGACGAAGTCGCGCGTGTCATAGGCTTTGTCGGCTCCGGTCGTGATCCGACCGCTTCGCTTCCGGGTCAACTCGTACAACATTAATAAAGCCGCATCGCGCTCCGCCCTGCCATCGGCCTGCGTGGTCATGGCCGCCGCGATCAACCCGTTCCGGTTCTCCACCAAGGTGTGGCCCAGATAACTCAGCTTGGCTTCCTGCCCCGCCGACTTCTTATAGAGTCGTGCTTCCGGGTCCGTGCTCGAAGCGTGCGTCTGGTTGCTCCGTGGCTCGCCGTGAAAATCTCCTCCGCTCCCGGACCCGCCGTCGTCCTTGCGGCGAAAGCTCTTGTGTCCCGCCCAAGCTTCGATCAGCGTGCCATCCACCGTGAAGTGTTCGTCCGACATCAGCCCCGACGCCTGCTCTTTTACATGGGCGAAAAACTTCTGCGCCAGATCCTGGTTCAACAGGCGCTCGCGATTCTTGCTGAACACCGCGTGGTTCCATACCGCATCGTCGATCTCCAAGCCCACGAACCAGCGAAACAGCAAGTTGTAGTTGAGTTGCTCCATCAACAGCCGCTCGCTGCGTACCGAATAGAACACCTGCAGCAACAGCGCTCGCAGTAACCACTCCGGCGCAATCGACGGCCGCCCCCCCTGCGCGTACAGTCCGTCGAAATCTTTCGACATCCCGGCCAAGACCACATCCACCAGCTTCCTCACCCCGCGCAGCGGATGATCGGCTGGAATCCGATCCTCCAATGCCACATAACTGAACATCCCCGTTTGCCGTTGCTGATCGTCGCCTCGCATCCTTGCTTCTTACCACACCACCACCGAGGATGGGCAGTGTTTTTTCAACAACCTCCTAGGGACGCTGACCTTTGACAAGTCCGGAAACCTCTATGGCACCACAGCGGGCGGTGGCGCCGGCGCGAAAGTCTGTGCAGGAGGCTGCGGGGCTGTATTCAAGATGACGCCCAGCGGCAACGGCCGGTGGAAATACACGGTGCTGCACCGGTTTTCCGGGCCGGACGGTGTCGGCCCTGAGGCGGGGGTGACCGTGGACAAGAAAGGCAACATCTACGGCACCACGACCCAAGGCGGTTCCGGCTATTACGGCGTCGTGTTCGAGATCACGCCCTAACGCTGAGATCGGGCCTGGCCGGACGATCCGCTACGCTCCGGCGGGCAGCGCTGCTCAACCTATTGTCCCGCCGCAGCGGTGGAACTCAGGACCAGGGGACGGCTCAGTTCCATGTCAAGCTCGGTTCCGGCGGGGAGCATGGCGGAATTGTGTTTTCCCAGCCAATGCGCCACGGTCGCGGTTGCGCCGATCGCGCCGCCGATGAGTACGCCTTTGCCGCCGCCGATCAATCCGCCGACCAGCATGCCTCCGCCGGTGCCCATGCCAATCTCGGTCATGTCTTTGCCGTCGTGACCCTTGCCCTTGAACTGGCCTTCATCGTTGACGTCGGTGCCCTTGCGCACGCTGGTATCGACCAAGGTCGCGTTCAGCACCAGACGTTCGCCATTGGGAAGAATGATGGCCTCGGGGAAAATGCCGATGGTGGGACGTCCGGCAATGCGCCGCGGCTCGGTAGCGCGCGTGACTCTGCCTTCGAGAGTGGCTCCAAGGGGAATCACGGTTTTGCCGTCAAGCAGGACCGGCTCCATGACTCGACCCGAGAACGGATCCCCGCTCTTACTGGAAAAGGTAGCGATAGTGGTTTCCAGCTTCACTTTCAGGGCGGTCCCTTCGGGAAGGGAAAGATTGGTCTGAGCGGTCGCCGCCACGGCGATCAACAGTGTGCAAAGCAATGCTATGGGCTTTTTCATGGCTCCTCCTGAATCTGGCTCCGTGTGGATCCTAATGGCAACTCTAGGGCACCCGAAGCGGGAGAACAAGGGACGAAGGCTGGAGAGAACCAGCGTAGATACGTCTAGAGGGGGGGCTCATCGCTGCCGCGCGCGCGTGTATGTCGTCCGAGCGACGGGGGCAATTTTGAATCACCGCACGACGGGCGGGAATCCAAGCAAAATCAAAAGCTTCGACGGGAGGGTACGGACGTGAAATATCGGCTTCTTGGAAATAGCGGTCTGAGGGTTGCTGAGATGTCGTTGGGGACGATGACTTTTGGCGAAGATTGGGGTTGGGGCTCGTCAAAGGACGAGTCTCGAAGAGTGTATGACTCGTATCGCAGTGCCGGCGGCAATTTCATCGATACCGCCAACGTTTACACCAACGGAACGAGTGAAATATTGCTGGGCGAGTTCATGCAAGGTCACCGGCAGGAAGTGGTACTGGCGACCAAGTACACGAATGCGTTCCCGGGAAACGATCCCAACGCCAGCGGCAATCAGCGCAAGAATATGGTCCAGGCGCTGGAAGCGTCGCTGCGGCGTCTGAAGACTGATTACATCGATCTTTATTGGCTGCATATTTGGGACCAGATGACTCCAGTCGAGGAGGTCATGCGCGCTTTCGATGATCTGGTCAGCCAGGGGAAGGTGCTCTACATAGGAGTCTCGGACGCACCGGCGTGGTGGATCGCGCAGGCGAACACCATGGCGGACTTGCGCGGCTGGACAAAGTTTGTCGGGCTTCAAATTGAATACTCGCTGATCGAACGGACGGTCGAGCGGGAATTGATCCCCATGGCAAAGGCTTTCAACCTTGGCCTGGTGGCGTGGTCTCCTCTAGCGGGTGGCCTGCTCAGCGGCAAGTATCATTCGAACGAGGCGAGCGGCGCCCGCTATACGACGGAAATGGGCAAGGCGTTTCTTCGGACCGGAGAGCGGCCAGACCGGGTCGTCTCCGCGCTGAAAGCAGTCAGCGAAGAGACCGGACGATCGCTTGCTCAGGTGGCGCTGGCTTGGCTGAGGGATCGGGATATTCCGGTGATTCCGATCATCGGAGCGCGGCGGATTTCGCAGCTGCAGGATAACCTGGATAGCCTGACGCTGGAGTTGACGGCGGATCAGTTGTCTGTGCTGAACGAGGCCAGCGCAATTGAACTCGGCTTCCCCTATGATTTCTACCAACGGGAGATGGTGAAAACCATCGCCTACGGCGGAATGCGGGATCAGATTCTGGCTGCTTGAGAAAATGAAAGCCATGAAAATCATTGGCATGATCGGCGGGGTGGGGCCGGAATCGACCGTTGACTATTACCGGCTCCTGATTGCGACATATCGCGAGCGCGTCCCGGATGACAGTTACCCGCGGATCGTGATCAACAGCATCGATTTGAAAGAGATGGTCGGATTGCTGGAGGCGAATCATCTCGAGCGGATGACCGACCGGCTGGTGGCGGAGATCCAGAAACTGGCCAATGCGGGGGCCGAGATCGGATTGCTGTCGTCGAACACGCCGCACATCGTTTTTGATGAACTCAGCCGCCGCTCGGCCATTCCGCTGGTCAGCATTGTTGAAGCGGCCTGCGAAGCCGCATACGCCGCGGGGCTGAAGAAGCTGGGCCTGTTTGGCTCGCGCTTTACCATGCAGGGCAGGTTCTTCCCCGATGTGTTTTCGCGGCGCGGAATCGAGCTGGCCGTGCCTGATCCTGACGACCAGACCTGGATTCACAATCACTACATGGATGAACTGGTGAAGGGCATCTTCCTGCAGGAGACGCGGGACGGATTGTTGCGGATCGTTCATCGAATGAAAGAGCAGAAACAGATTCAAGGCTTGATTCTGGGCGGAACTGAGCTGCCGCTGATCCTGCGCGATGCTCCCGATTGCGGTATTCCATTTCTGGATACGGCGCGAATTCATGTAAACGCGGTAATGGCCAAAGCGAATGTCTAAGCCAAGGTTGGCAGTTTTGGGAGCCGGAGGCGTGGGCGGCTATTTTACCGGCGTGCTGACGCGAGCCGGCTATTGGACCGCAGTGGTGGCCCGCGGGAAGCACCTGGAGGCGATACGCCAGAACGGGTTGCGGGTCCAGGGGCTGAAGGACGCCTTTACGGTCGCACCGGCGCAGGCCACCGATCATCCCGAAGAGATTGGTCCGGTGGACGCCGTCATCCTGGCGGTCAAGGCGTGGCAAGTCAGCGAGGCCGCAAAGACGATTCGTCCCCTGCTGAAATCCGGTACCAAGGTACTTCCTCTGGAGAACGGCGTTGAAGGCCCCGACCAGGTAGCGCAGATCCTCGGGGGCGAGCACACGTTGATCGGCCTGTGCCGCATCATCAGCGCGGTCGAGGGGCCTGGCCTGATCCGCCATGCTGGCCTGCAGCCGGCGGTTGCGCTCGGCGAGTTCGATGGATCGGCACTGTCGCCGTCGGCGGAGATTCTGGCGAAAGCCCTTGCGGACGCGGGGATGAAAGTGGAGACCCCATCCGACATGCGCGCCGCCCTGTGGGAAAAGCTGCTGTTCATTGCTGCCCTCAGCGGCGCGGGCGCGGTGGCAAGGGCCACGGTTGGAGAACTTCGGCAAGCCCAACCCACCCGCGAGTTAGTGCGGCAGTTGATGGAGGAAGTTGCCGCCGTGGCTCACGGACAAAACATTCATCTGGCTGCTGACGTGGTATCTCGCACCCTGACGTTTGTGGATTCGCTGCCGTCCGGCGGGACGGCCTCGATGCAACGCGACATCGCAGATGGAAAGCCGTCGGAACTGGAAGCGATCGTCGGCGCGGTGGTGCGCTTTGGCGAAGCGGGCGGAGTTGCCACTCCGGCGATGCGCTATCTCTATGCCAGCTTGCTGCCGCAGGAAGAGCGGGCGCGCGGCACAAGAGCCGGGTAAAATGCGAGCCTGCCTTGGGCGTCTTCCTGGATGGGCTTGGACAGCTTTGCACCGCCGGTTTAGGGGATTCGTCACCGTTCTTATCCCGTCAGTGATTTATAATCGCGTCTTTCTGTGCTCAGGGTCATTGTTCTTCTCGAACCTTCATGTTTCTTAGTTGGTAAGGTTCTCGGAATTCTGAAAACGGCAAGACCCTGGCGTTCGGATTTACTTTCCAGGAAAAGGACGCGATCATGCCAATCACAAACATTGTTGATATCCACGCCCGCGAGGTGCTCGATTCACGCGGGAACCCGACCGTCGAAGCTGAAGTCATTCTGGGCGATGGCTCGCACGGCCGTGCCATTGTGCCCAGCGGCGCATCTACCGGGGAACACGAAGCCGTCGAACTACGCGATGGCGACAAGAAACGTTTTGTTGGCAAAGGCGTGCTGAAAGCCGTGCAAAATGTAAACGGCGAGATTGCAGAAGCCCTCGACGACTTTGACGCCGCCCAGCAGCGCGGCCTCGATCAAAAGCTTATCGAGCTGGACGGAACCAACAATAAGGGCCGGCTCGGGGCGAATGCGATTCTGGCCGTGTCGATGGCGGTGGCTCGCGCTGCCGCGTCGTCCTTTTCTTTGCCGCTGTATCGCTATCTGGGCGGGGCCGGAGCGAATACTCTACCGGTCCCCATGATGAACATCCTGAACGGCGGCGCGCATGCCGACAACAACGTCGATTTTCAGGAATTCATGGTCATGCCGGTTGGGGCGGAGTCGTTCTCGGAAGCACTGCGCTGGGGCGTCGAAGTGTTTCACACATTGAAAGGCGTTCTGAAGAAGCGCGGCTACAACACCGCGGTCGGCGATGAAGGCGGATTCGCGCCGTCGGTGAAATCGAATGTCGAAGCCATTGAAGTGGTGCTCGAAGCGATTCAGCAGGCCGGATACAAACCGGGATCGCAGATCGCGATTGCGCTCGATCCGGCGGCCAGCGAGTTTTATCAGGATGGAAAGTACGTGTTCAAAAAATCCGACAAGTCGGCGAAGACGTCCGAAGAGATGGTGCGCTACTGGGCGAAGTGGGTGAAGGATTATCCCATTGTCTCGCTCGAAGATGGCTTGGCCGAAGACGATTGGGACGGCTGGCAGAATTTGACCAGGGAACTGGGCGGGAAAATTCAGCTCGTCGGCGACGACATTTTTGTAACGAATATCGAAATCTTTGAACGCGGGATCGAGAAGGGAATTGCGAATTCAATCTTGATCAAACTGAATCAGATTGGCACGGTAAGCGAAACGCTGGACGCGATTGATCTGGGCCGGCGGAATGGATATACGTCGGTGATCTCGCACCGTTCGGGAGAAACGGAAGATACGTTCATCGCCGATTTCGCCGTGGCGACGGGAGCAGGCCAGATCAAGACCGGTTCGGCGTCGCGAACCGATCGCATTGCGAAGTACAACCAGTTGCTGCGGATTGAGGAGGAGTTGGGCGGGGCGGCGAGGTTCTTGGGAGTGAAAGCGCTGAATTACAAGGAGCATTAAAATAGGAGGTCCTATTGTCTTTTCCGTCGTCAGTTGCAGACAAAGCCCTTGTCGCCTGTGGGCGCTGCTGTTGCCTATGTCACAAGTTCTGCGGCGGAAAGATAGAGTTGAATCACATTATTCAGGACGCCGCTGGCGGGCCCGACACGCTCGATAACTGCATCCCAGTTTGCTTCGACTGCCACGCGGATATCGGACATTACAACAAGTCGCACCCGCGAGGAAAGAAGTACACAGTTGCTGAACTCCGCGGGCACCGAGAGGCTTGGTACGCTAAAGTAGCAGCGAGCGGCGGACCCACCGCGAGCGATGCCCACCTCCATCTCGATCGAAGGCTGTTTGCGAGAATCTCTGAGATTCTTCCCATTGCTGGCTCCATGGCTTTTGTTAGTGAACTGAACGTCGAGACTCCGTTCTGCTTCAAGGAGCTCGATGATCTGCCGACCTTTTGGCGATTCTGCGAGCGGCCTGACGCGGAGTTCATGGATGCCGACCTCGACGCGATTCGGACAGCCGTCGCGAAGGCCGCGTTCAACTTTCATGCGTTACTCGGGCAAAATACGTTTCCGTGCACGAAGCCCCATGACGATCAAAATGAGCTACCTCCGGAGTGGCACTACAAGCAGCCAAAACGCTATCACCAAGTTGTGGACCAGCTTTGCCGGGGGCGAAAAGAGCTGCTCGATTGCTTCGACGCGCTGGTAAAGGCGGGAAGGCGCAAGCTCGGCGTCGAGTATTCACCGCTGCGCAAAAACCTTCCGCTGACCTGACGGCTGAGGGCCGACGGCCAGAAGATGTCACATTTCCATGATTGACTTAGTCCAGTTATGAGGCGCCCGTAGTCCTGGTTCTGGCCATTGAACCCTGATATGTACATGTAGGTGCAATCGTTCTTCACCAGCAAGTAATTCGCGATAACCCACAGCCGCTCCGCAGACGCTATCCGACCGAGTTGATCTGATAATCTTGTAGGGTTCCTCTTCATAACCAATCCCGAGGTCTACAAGAATCATGTCCCGTCCCAAACCGCTCGTCCTCATCATTCTTGATGGCTGGGGCTACCGCGCCGAAACCAAAGCTAATGCCATCGCGCTCGCCCGCAAGCCCACTTACGATCGCCTGCTGCGCGAGTATCCCAACACCCTGATTCACACCAGCGGTCACTTTGTCGGCTTGCCCGACGGGCAGATGGGCAACAGCGAAGTCGGCCATCTCAATATTGGCGCCGGGCGCATCGTGCACATGGACATTACGCGCATCGACCTGATGATTCAGAATGGCGAGTTCTTCACCCATCCCGTGCTGCTCGCCGCCATGAAGCACGCTCGCGTCCAGGGCCGCAAGCTGCATCTGTTCGGTCTGTTGTCCGACGGGGGCGTGCATTCCCGCAACACCCATCTCTACGCGCTGCTGAAGATGGCGAAGCAGAATGGGGTCGATCGTGTGCTCGTGCACGCTTTCATGGACGGCCGCGACACCTTGCCCACCAACGGCGGTGGGTACATCGAGCAACTGCAGCAGAAGATGCGTGAATACAACTGCGGCAAGATCGCCAGCGTCAACGGCCGCTATTACGCCATGGACCGCGACCGCCGCTGGGAGCGTATCGCCAAGGCGTACAACGCCATGGTGTTCGGAGAGGCCGAAGGCGGCAAATACGCCGAGCCGGTGCAGGGGGTGAAGGAGTCCTACAACAAGGGCGTGACCGACGAATTTATTGTGCCCTTCGTTTGCGCAGATCCTAAGAGCACGGCCGAGGACGTCCGCGCTTCCACGATTCGCGACGAAGATTCCTCCATCTGCTTCAACTTTCGCGCCGATCGCGTGCGCCAGATTACTCGCGCGCTCACGCGAAACAGCGGCCTCAACGAGAAAGGCGGCCGGGACCTGCCCGGCGCCGATGACCTGGATACGACCATCCCCCGCGATGGCGTCCCGAAGAATCTGCATTACGTCTGCATGACGCAGTACGACAAGAATTTCAGCTTGCCGGTGGTGATTCCGCCCGAATCCATGGCGAACATTCTGGCCAACGTCATGGGCGGGCTCAACATGCGAAATCTTCGCGTGGCCGAAACGGAGAAATATGCCCACGTCACTTACTTCTTCAACGGTGGCGTGGAGCAGCCGTTTCCCGGAGAAGACCGCATCCTGGTTCCTTCGCCGAAAGTGGCCACCTATGACTTGAAGCCGGAAATGTCCGCAGCGGGCATCGCGGACGTGGTGGTGAAGGCCGTCAACGACGGAACCTTCGATGTGATCATCGTGAACTTCGCCAACGCCGACATGGTGGGGCACTCCGGCAAGATCGAACCGACGATCAAAGCCGTCGAAACCGTGGACGCCTGCCTGAGGCGAATTGAACCTGCTATCCGCGCAAAAGGTGGCGCCATGCTCATCACCGCTGACCATGGCAACGCCGAGATGATGATTGATCCGGCGACCGGTGGCCCGCACACCGCTCATACCACCAATCCCGTGCCATTCATCGTAGTCGCGGAAAACAGCAAGCAGTTCTCGCTCCAGCCCGATGGCTCGCTGCGGGACATTTCGCCGACCATCCTGGGGATGCTGGGCCTGGACGAGCCGAAGGAGATGACGGGACACGATTTACGCGTAATGAAAAAGAGTTGATCACCCGACGGCCAGATCGTCAGATGACCCGATGAAGTTACTCATCGCCATCCACCATCGCTTTGATCTCTGGAACGCTCCGCCGTGGTTTGCCGAAAGGCTCCGGCGAGACTTTCCTGATCTGGACGTCGTTCACCTCAATGGATACGAGGGAATCGAGCAGCAGCTTCCGGACGCCGACATTGCCATTGGATGGTCGTTTCGCCCAGAGCAGTTCCGGCTGGCGAAAAAGCTGCGTTGGATTCACTCCACGGCAGCCGCAGTGCATCAGTTGATGTTCCCGGAACTGATCGCCAGCGGCGTCATTCTCACCAACGCCCGCGAGGTCCACGGACCGGTAGTGGCGGAACACGTTATGGCGCTGATGTTTGCGCTGGCCAAGCGAATCCCCGGCGCAGTCCATTTCCAGGAAAAGCACGTCTGGGCGCAACTCCAAATGTGGGAGTCATTTCCGCCGCCCCGGGAACTGGCCGGCGCGACCGTGGGCTTGGTGGGAGTGGGCAGCATCGGCCGCGAGGTCGCACGGCGGGCTACGGCTCTCGGCATGAGAGTGATTGCAATGCGCGAACATCCGGAGAAGGGAACTCCACCCGGAGTTGCACAGGTGTTTGCCGCATCGCAGCTCGACGAATTGCTTTCCCTGTCGGACTACATCGTCCTGTGCGTACCGGTGACTCCGGCCACGCAGGGGATCATGAATGCGGCGCGCATGGCGAAGATGAAGCCCGATGCTTGCCTCATCAATGTAGGCCGTGGACCGCTGATCGACGAGTGTGCGCTCATCCAGGCTCTGCAGAACCACGGAATCGGCGGTGCCGCGCTGGATGTTTTCGAGAAAGAACCACTGCCGGCCGACTCTCCCCTGTGGAACCTCGACAATCTGCTTATCACACCGCACACGGCGAGCCTTACCGATAAGCTTTGGGAGCGGCAGTACACCTTGTACGCGGAAAACCTGCGGCGTTATCTTTCGGGTCAGGAACTCATCGGCATCGTCGACAAACGTAAGGGCTATTAGCTGAGGCCTTCGCGCGGCAGGTTGGGGACGTAAGCCTGTGCCAACCAAGGATCCGGAGACCTGTGTTTGACACGCCTTCTCTCCACCCATACGATTTCAGCTAGGACTCCCTCATGGTTGGAGAAGTTGTTTCCCATTACAAAATCGTTGGCGCTCTGGGCAGCGGCGGCATGGGCGTGGTGTATGACGCCGAAGACCTCAAACTCGGACGGCGTGTGGCTCTCAAATTTCTTCCCAGAGACTTAGAGAACGACCGGCAGGCCCTGGACCGTCTGCAGCGCGAAGCGCGTTCGGCATCGGCTCTCAACCACCCCAACATCTGCACGATTTACGAAATCGACGAGTTCCAGGGCCAGCACTTCATTGCCATGGAACTGCTGGAAGGCAAGCCGCTCGACCAGAAGATGGGCGGGAGAGCTGTGCCGCTGGGGCAGATTCTCGATCTTGGGATACAGATCGCCGACGCACTGGATGCCGCCCATGCCAAGCGCATTCTTCACCGGGACATCAAGCCGGCGAATCTTTTCGTGACCGATCGCGGCCAAGCCAAGATTCTGGATTTCGGATTGGCGAAGGTGGTGGCGGACAAGAGGGAACTGGAAACGGCCGGTCCCACCGCCGCGACCCTCTCTACACAGCGGCTGACGAGCCCGGGCATGGCGGTGGGAACGGTTGCCTATATGTCGCCCGAGCAAGCCCTGGGCGAAGAACTGGATCAGCGGACTGATCTATTCTCCTTCGGCGCAGTTCTCTACGAGATGGCATCGGGAGCCCTGCCGTTCCGTGGAAATACTTCTGCGGCGCTGTTCGACGCCATTCTGCACAAGGCGCCGGTTTCCCCGGTTCGTCTGAATCCCGACCTGCCGGCTGAGTTGGAGCGGATTATCTCGAAGCTGCTGGAGAAAGACCGCGACCTGCGCTACCAGAATGCCGCCGAACTGCGCAGCGACCTGAAGAGGCTGAGGCGCGATACGGATTCTACCCGCGTCAGCGCTGCTTCTGGTTTCGCGGAGGTGCCGGCGGCGACTCCGACTTCGCCGCCATCCTCGCGCGCGACGCGGATTGCCGCCGGTGCGCGGCAGAACAAATTCGGCGCTGGATTTTTCACTCTGGCGGCGTTGCTGGTCGTCGCGGCGGCAGGGTACGGGGTCTATGCGCTGCTCCATCGTGCCCATCCGACACCCTTTCAGAGCATCAACATCAGCAAACTCACCGACACGGGGCACGCTTTCATGGCTGCCATTTCTCCCGACGGCAAGTATGTGGCGCATGTCTCGGAGGAGGCGGGAAAGCAGAGCCTATGGATTCGCCACATCGCAACCGGAAGCAATACGCAGATTGTCCCGCCGGCCGACGGCTACTATCACGGAGTCACGTTTACGCCAGACGGCAACTACATCTATTTCTTGCGCTATGAGCAGCCTCACGCGGCAATTGGGCTGCTATATTCGATTCCCGTGCTGGGCGGTTCTCCCAAGCACATTGCCACCGATGTGGATACCCGTGTCAGTTTCTCTCCCGATGGCAAGCGCTTCGTTTTTCTGCGCGGCGATAGCCAGCATGGCACCAGCACCATGCTCATCGCTGAGGCGGATGGCAGCAATGAGCGCAAACTGGCGGGTTCAACTTTGCCGGCGGTCTTCCAGGGTTCACCCAATTGGTCTCCGGATGGCAAAGTGATCTCGGTCATGCACATTGCATTCAAGGGAGACCTGGGCGCCGTGGTTGCGGTGGATGCGAACGACGCGGCAATGAAGGAAATTGCTCCGGTCTCTCGCATCGGTATTGCGAATGACGCAGCCTGGATGCCGGATGGCTCCGGTTTGCTGATCGCTTATGTGAGCCAAAGTACGCGTTGGGACCGTCAGATCGGGTATTTGACCTATCCCGCGGGTGAATTTCACCGCGTGACGAACGATCTGAATCACTATGCGGAATCGATCAGTGCGACCGGCGATGGTAAATCCATTGTTGCCGTGTCCGCAGAGCCGGCGAACAATATCTGGGTCATGCCCGCCAGGGAAAATGCCCAGCAGGCGATGCAGATCACTTCGGGCGAAGCCGAAGCTGCGGAGTTGGATTGGACCCCGGATGGGCACATTTTGAGCGTGCCCCACAGCAACGGCTTCGAATTGGATCTGTACAACGCGGATGGGTCGGGTAAGGTCCGATTGTGGCAGGACGATTGGATCGGACAATCTCCCTCGGTGTGCGGCGATGGCCGTCACGTAGTGTTTGGATCGCTTCGCAGTCAAAAAACAATTAATGTTTGGGGAATTGACGCCACCGGAGGCAATCTCCAGCAGATTACACACGGTACGCTCGATCAATATCCCACCTGTTCGCCGGACGGAAAGTGGCTGGTTTATTTCAACGCTTCGGAGCCAGGATCAGCGAAACCGTGGCGGGTGTCGCTGGATGGAAGTTCGGCGATGCAACTGTTCGATAAGGGAATCGATTCCCGTCCGGTCATTTCCCCGGATGGAAAATTGGTCGCGTTTACCTATGGGCAAGGCGATGCCAGCAATTTTCAGGTGAAGCTGGCGGTGATACCCGCTACCGGTGGCGCGCCGCTGCACGAATACGAACTGCCGCACAACTATGGATCGAGTTTTCGATTTACTGCAGACTCCCAAGCGATCAGCTATCCGGTGAGAGATGCGCAGGGAGTGGAAAATATCTGGGAACAACCGCTCCGTGGTGGCGCACCCCGGGAAATCACCGATTTTAAGACGTTGGAAGTGTTCGATCACGCGTGGTCCCGCGACGGCAAACAACTCGCAATTTCACGTGGCCAGGTTACGCGTGATGTCGTCTTGATCAAGGACTCATCGCAGCCTTAGTCAGTTGGCCGCTGCCGACACCTGGTATTGTTCCAGCTTCCCGTCCGGCATTTCGTAGGTCCAGGCGCGAAGCGTCTTTTGCGGGAACTTGATGCGGTACACGCGCAGTGTCATGCCTCCGCGCAGTGCCTGGCGAGTCTGCAAAAATTCCTCCGGGGTGCCCAGAGGCCCCAGGCTGCTGGCGAAATCCTGCAGCGCCTGGTCGGTGAAATAGAAGTTGGCGTTGGAGGTGAACAGCGAGCGGTCGATCTGGCCGTGCTGCAAGGCTTCGAAAATCTTACGTGCCTGCGTGAGTTTCTGTGGAGTCGCCGCATCGGCAGTCTGGAACAACAGCGGGCTGATGCCTCGCCCGATCTGGCCGGCAGCGGAGGCCGCATCCTGATTGCTAAGCACGACGATCGCAACCCGTTCATCCGGATAAACGATGTTTTCAGCAGTAAATCCCGAGACCTCGCCGTTGTGCTCAAGCTGACGGCGCCCATTATCGTCTTTCACCGAGATTCCCAGCGCATATTCGGTTCCGACGCCGTCACTCAGAACGACTTCAGTCTCAAAGTTCCGGTACGAAGCCGGTTTCAGCAACTCCCGGTCGATGATCGAGATATCCCACTTCGCCAGGTCCTCGGCGGTCATGGCCAACTCACCTGCCGCAAACATCCATCCCTTGCCTTCTTTGGGCGCCAGGCGCGGCGGTCCGAGTGCGTAACGCAAATAGCCGGTGGGATCGGTCTGGCCAAGCTTTTCCTCGTCGATGTCGGCCACGCTCTGCATGTGCAGCGGAGTGAATACGTGTTTGCTGAGAAACTCGAGCAAGGGCATTCCGCTGGCTCTTTCGACAATCACGCCCGCAATCACGTAATTTGTATTGCTGTACTGCCACTTGGCGCCGGGATCGTAATCCAGTGGCTTTTTCGCCCAGGTGTCCAAGATCTCCCGCGCGGTCACGGGAAGAAGGATGCGCGGCATCACGTAGTCCTGCGGCCAGAAGTCCTGATAGCCGGAGGTATGCGAAAGCAGTTGGCGGATCGTGACTTCGCTGGCGCGGGTGAGATCGGGAACGAACTTGCTGACCTGGTCTTCGAGTGAAAGCTTGCCTTGCTCCTCCAGTAACAGGATGGCCGCGGCGGTGAACTGCTTGCTGATCGAGCCGATGCAGTAGCGCATGTTGGGAGTGGCGGGCGTCGCCGGGTCAAGCCGGGCCATCCCATAGGCTTGCAGGTAGGCGATCCTGCCGTCTTTCACAACGGCTATCGAAGCGCTGGGCACGCCGGTCTTGCTGAGAACATCCTGAGCCACGTCGTCGATCTTCTGGCGTACGTCGGGCGGGAGTTCCTGGGTGAGGGCAGCCTGCCCGGCTGCCAATACAAGAAAAAAGATGGCGAGGTGAATCAGTCTTGATGTGCTTGGCTTTTTCATGACGGCTCTCCTGAACAAAACGCGTTAGTGTAACACGGTGTGGAATTCGGTGTGCGGTGAGTGTTTCAATCTCGCACAAGCGCTGCAGCGGTTTTCTCCGATTCGCAGTATGCCATCCCCCGTAAGGAGGCAGTCATCCCGGAACTCGGCGTTTTTCAGCCGAGTGGAAGATCTCGCGCGGATATCCCGGTCACTTTCGGGCCTGGGATGAGACCGATTCAATGCCATCATGTCCCAACGATTGCGCACATTGCACGTGCCGCACCCGAGATTCCTCGCCCCGCTGGAGAAAACGCGGGGACTTTGGCTTGACGTACTCCAAAGCTAACCCCTTCTGAATGCGAAATGCTATCTCATGCTCTCTAACGCCTGCCCTATGTCGGCTTTGAGATCATCCACATCTTCCAGACCGATGTTCAGCCGTACAATGCGATGGCCATAGTCGGGCCGGTTGGGGGTGGAATGAAAATCATACGCTACCGCCAGGCTGGTGACTCCGCCCCAGCTGTAGCCGATCTTGAACAGTTCGAGCGCATTCACAAATGCTTGGACCTGTTCCTTGGTGTAGTGGGGCTGGAAGACAATGGAGAACACTCCTGCTGATCCGGTGAAGTCCCGCTTCCATAATTTGTGACCGGGGCAGGACGCGAGAGCGGGATGCAGGACCAGTTCGATCTCGTCCCGTGCGGCGAGCCAGCCCGCGATATCGAGTGCAGCCTGCTCAATTGCCTTCAGGCGCACCGCCATGGTTTTCATGCCGCGCAGCGCCAGGTTGCAATCGTCAGGGGAAGCGGCGCAGCCCACCAGTTGGTGGGTGGCGCCCAGTCGGTCATAAAGCTTAGCATCGCGCACCGTGATCGAGCCCAGCAGAAGATCGCTGTGCCCGCCCACATACTTCGTCAGCGCCTGCATGGTGATATCGACGCCATGCGCAAAGGCGTCAAAGTACACTCCCGCCGCCCAGGTGTTATCGAGCGCGACCAGCGCGCCAGCCAGGTGCGCAGCCTCAGAAATGGCAGGCACGTCCTGCACTTCCATCGTGATTGACCCCGGACTCTCGCACCACACCATGCGGGTATTCTTGCGAAATAGAGCCTGCAGGCCAGGCGCGGCGCCTCCGGGCTCCGCGATGGTTGGAGGATAAAACGTTACCTCCACTCCAAAGCGTTTCAGAATCTGGCTGGCAAACTTGCGGTTTGGGGTGTAGATGCTTTCCGGCACAAGGATGTGGTCGCCGGCTCTCAGGACCGCCAAATGGATGAGCGAAATTGCCGCCTGCCCGCCCGGCGTGATCAACGTGCGAAACCCATTTTCCAACTCGCAGACTTTTCCGGCGAGTTCGAGCACCGTGGGAGTGCCGTACAGGCCGTAGGTGTATCCGGCTTCGTACTGGTTCCAGTTGTCGGTGACGGAGGCGGCGTCGGGGAAGAGAACCGTCGAGCCACGAAATACCGGCGGAGCAAGGGAACGAAATCCTTCGGGTACGCGCACATCGGAGTGAATCAGCTTGGTCTTCCAGTTTCTTGATCGCTTCTGGGACATGAAGAAAGTGTAAACGCAAGCGGGGACATCATGGCTCCGTTTGTCGTCCGATTGACTGGCGCAGAGCTCCCGGCGATTACCTAAGGTATCTTGTTCCGGCGAAGTCAGGGGCGCGACGATGCAGCCATGAGTTCCAAACCTGAGCCCGGCCGTCATACCGTGCCGATCAAGACTTTGCAGATGGTCGTTCGAGAGGTTATTTCCGTAGTTCTCCTGATCGGGATTGCCGCTTCGCTGGCGACAGCCCAGGCACCCAGGCCGTTGCCTTTCGAGGTGCAGAATCCTCAGGGGAAGCACTGGTCGTCCGAGGAGGCTGGACGTATCTACCTGTCCGCCTGTGATCTGGTGGCGCGAACCGTCCGCCCGGACAAGCCTCCGCATTTGCAACCCAGGTTCCGGCTACTGCTGGGCGCCGAGAGCGACCAGTTTGTGCGCATGGATTCAGTCAACGAAATCCAGTTGAAGGCCTGGGACCCGCAGAAATTCGCGGAGGGCGTGGTGGCTATCGCAATCCGGGACGTCCTCCAGAGCGAGGACCTGCTGAGGATTGCTCATCAGTCGGTCATCTTGGCGAATTCGACGCTGGACGTTCGTAGACTGCAGGGGCGGTAAAGCCTAGTTTGAGAAAGGTTCCGAGCGGCAACCATCAGGTTCGCCCGCCTATCCCCTGAAAGAGTTCTTGGGACTGGTGCCAGAAGCCGTTAGCCCCCCACATGGCGGGGTCAGAACGCACGGACGCTGGAAATTGCGAGATGCTTCGGCGTACAGTTGTTCACGTGAAACACGCCCCAAATCCGAACTTGATGTCCCACAGAGTTGCGTTGCTTGCTAGTTTCGCCCTGCTGTTATTGTTGCCATGCTTCGCAGGAGAGGAGACGGTCGAGATCAGTAATGTGCAGTTATCTAAGACTCTAGGCGGCACAGTCGTAGACCCAATCGATTCTCCTCTTCGAGACGTTCAGGTCATCGAGGTCACGTCAGATTGGAAGACGATATTGCGGAGTACGAGAACAGATGCGGAAGGGCGGTGGTCGCTCCCGCCTGTTTCGAACCAGAATATCTATTTCTTGCGTTTCATCACGAAGCAGTGCTGCTTCAACGAGGTTCGATGCAGGGTTAAGCTGAACAAGCGAAAAGGAAAAGAACTCCGCGTCACCCTGCCACTTTCGACCTAGGGTGGGGCACAGCTACCTTGCCCTAGCCACACCGATTCTTGATTTCTACAACCACCTCAGAATCTTGTTCTCTGGCCCCAGCAATACCATCCTGGGGACGACCGGCCCGTCGGACAATTCAAACCCCATGATGATGATTTCTTCGCCGGTCTTAATCAGGTGAGAGGCGGCTCCGTTCATGCAGATCACACCCGATCCACGGGCGCCCACGATGACGTAGGTCTCCAATCTGCTACCCGAAGTATTGCTCACCACCAGCACTTTTTCGCCAGGAAGCAATCCCACCGTGTCGATCAGGTCTTCGTCGATCGTAATACTTCCTTCGTAGGCAAGATCCGCGTCCGTGACCGTTGCTTTGTGTATTTTCGACCTCAACATCCAGCGCATGGTTTTTCGTTCCTGTGGTTGACTTCAGCGGGTGGGCTTGGCGTGCATTCAGACTCGCAGTTACCCCGCACGGCTGTCAAGCGGTGGTGTGACCGCGGTCACGTCGCTACCGCTGAGATTCCGATATATAGAAACTGAGGCGTTGCAGGGCCGGTCTCTTGTCGGAAACGAATCTGATGGACGCCGATGGCATGGAGCGGCCGCGGATCAATCCGTGGGTCATCACATTTTCCGTGATGCTGGCGACCTTCATGGAGGTCCTTGACACCACGGTGGTCAACGTGGCCATCCCGCATATTTCCGGGAACCTCGGAGCCACGTTGGAGGAGGGAACATGGGTGGTTACCTCCTATCTGGTGTCCAACGCGGTTATCTTGCCGATCTCGGGATGGCTGGCGCGCTACATGGGCCGCAAACGGTTGTTGCTTACCTGTGTGGCGGGATTTACGGTTACGTCGCTGTTTTGCGGGCTCGCGACCTCGCTGCCCGCGCTGATTTTCTTCCGGGTACTGCAAGGGCTGACCGGGGGTGGCCTGCAACCGCTGGCCCAGGCGATTCTGCTGGAGACGTTTCCGCGCCGCAAGCATGGTCAGGCCATGGCGGCGTTTGGACTCGGCGTGCTGCTGGCGCCGATCCTGGGTCCGACGCTCGGCGGGTGGATCACGGACAACTATACCTGGCGCTGGATTTTTTACTTGAATCTGCCAGTGGGAATCTTCTCCTTGATGATGATGAACCGCTTTGTCCATGACCCGCCCTACATCCGCCGGGGCAACGCTGGACGCATCGACCTGTGGGGAATTGGTTTTCTGGCGGTGGGCATTGGCTCGCTGCAGGTGATCCTGGACACCGGGCAACGCAAGGACTGGCTGGCATCGCACTACATTCGTTTCTTCCTGGTGCTGTGCATCGGCGGCTTGGCAGCGCTGGTGATCCGGGAGTTGCGCGCCCGTGAGCCGGTGGTGGACTTGCGCGCCCTGGCCAATCGTTCCTTCCGCACCGGGGTGCTTCTGATCGGCATGCTGGGCTTTATTCTCTATGCCAGCCTTGTGCTGCTGCCGATTTATCTACAGACGCTGCTGGGGTATCCCGCATACAACTCCGGGCTGGCACTTTCCCCGCGAGGAATCGGGGCGCTGATTTTCACGCCCATCGCCGGCTATCTCACCAGCAAGACCGACCCGCGGAGGCTGCTGGGCTTTGGACTGGTGCTGGGTTCGATCACCATGTTCAGCCTGTCGGGCCTGAACCTGAACGCCGGCTATTGGGACATCCTGTGGCCACAGGTTTTGCAGGGTGTGGCGTTGAGCTTCCTGTTTGTTCCGCTGATGGCGCTGACCATGGCGGAAATTTCACAAGAGAAAATGGGAAACGCGACCAGCATCTTTAACCTGATGCGCAATATCGGCGGCAGCATCGGCATCGCCCTCATGACCACGTTTCTGGCCCGCCGCAGCCAACTCCACCAGAGCCGGCTGGTGGAAAAGATCACCGGCGGAGACACGCGCACCCTCAGCATCCTGCAAGGGCTGCGGGCGTTTTTCCACGCGCATGGCGCCGACAACTACACTGCCTCACGCCAGGCGTTAGGCGCTCTATACGGCATGGTGCAAAGCCAGGCTTCCATGCTGGCATTCGTGGAAGCGTTCTGGATTATGGGCTTGGTGTTTCTGCTGATGCTGCCCCTGGTCTTGCTGCTGCGCTATCGGAAGCATGGCAGACCCGCCGCGGCGGCGCCGCCTCCCGAACAGAAGCCGATCGCCGAGGCGGTATCCGTCGAGCGCGTGGAGGCAGAGCGTGATCTTGAATTGATCCCCCATTGAACTATGTTGGCCGCCGCTACCCTCGTCCCCGGGCTGATGCCAAAACCTTGCATCCAGGCCAGAACGTTCCAGCGCATCTTCGGTATGATCGGATACTGGCCCCGAAGTGTTGGAACGCGGAACCGGGTTTGTCCAGAGTCCGTTTCCCTTTCATCTGCTTCACAGGACTGGCTCACGAGTTCCTTATGCGAATGAATGCCGTGTTGGTAAAAAGCACCATAGTGGCTGCCCTGGGAGGTTTGCTTTTCGGTTTTGACACGGCGGTGATTTCGGGCACGACGCACGCCCTCACGGAACTCTACCAGCTGACGCCCGGTTCCCTGGGCTTTACGGTGCTAATCGCGCTGGTGGGCACGACCGTGGGCGCGATGTTTGCCGGCATGCCCGGCGAACGCTTTGGGCGCCGGGACAGCCTGCGTGGGATCGCAATCCTCTATCTGGTTTCCGCGTTGGGCAGCGCCCTGGCATGGAACTGGTACGCCTTGCTGTTCTTCCGCTTCGTCGGAGGCATTGGCATCGGGGCATCGTCGGTGCTCGGCCCCATGTACATCGCGGAAATCGCCCCGGCCCGTCTGCGAGGCCGTTTGGTCGGATGTTTTCAGATCAACATCGTGATCGGCATTCTGCTGGCCTATTGTTCCAACTACCTGATCGGTCTTGCCGCATTGGGCGGCATCGAGTGGCGCTGGAAGTTCGGGGTGTGCGCGATCCCGTCCGCGTTATTTTTTCTGATGTTGTTTGGCATTCCGCGCAGTCCTCGCTGGCTGGCGGAAAAAGGACGCGTTGCGGAAGCGCGCAACGTGCTCGAACGCACCGGAGAAGTTGATGTCGTCAAACAGCTCCAGGAAATCGTTGCTTCGATTGATCTGGAACACGGCCAGGAGAATGAGCCGCTGTTTCAGCGGCGTTACGCCCTGCCGATCTTTCTGGCGATCACGATTGGCATGTTCAACCAGTTGACCGGCATCAATGCCATCCTCTACTACCTGAATGACATTTTTGCCCACGCCGGTTTCAGCAAGATGTCCAGCGATTTGCAAGCTGTAGCAATCGGCGCGACCAACCTGCTCTTTACGCTTCTGGGGATGTCCATTATCGACAAGGCCGGACGCAAGATCCTGCTGCTCATCGGAGCCTTGGGTACGGCTGCGTGCCTGGGCGGCGTGGCCTTCATTTTTGCTACGCACCACCACCAGAACCTGCTGGTTTGGCTTCTGGTGGGCTTCATCGCCTGCTTTGCGGTTTCCCAGGGCGCCGTCATCTGGGTCTACCTCAGCGAAGTGTTTCCTACTCGCGTCCGCGCCAAGGGGCAGAGTTTGGGGAGCTTCACCCACTGGGCGATGAACACCCTCATTTCCGGAACGTTTCCTCTGTTGGCGGCTTCCTCAGGCGCGTATCCGTTTATGTTTTTCTCAATGATGATGGTGGTGCAGTTCGTTGTGGTGTTGCTGATCTATCCGGAGACCAAAGGGGTTTCTCTGGAAGCCATGCAAAAACGCATGGAAGCGAAGATCTGACCTTGCCTTGAATGTGCAGGAAGCGCTTTAACCTTTACGACAGAGGCACAGAGAAAAACAGAATAGGATTCTCTGTGACTCTGTGTCTCTGTGGTAAGAATTCTTGGCTCTTCTCGGGCGCGTGGAACGCTCACGCGCGGATTGCCAGATTCTGTGCGCACAGCGCCGCGCCTCCCACAATGCCGGCGTCGGCCCCGAAATGCGCCATCACCAGCGGGATTTCCCGGCATCGTGAATTCACGCAGCACGCGGGCAACCGGGACTGGATTTGCGGGAGGAACGACTGCAGCAGGGAAGCGCAGCCGCCGCCCATGATGATTACGTCCGGCTCCAGAAGGTCAATGATGTTTCCCAGCCAAACCGAGAGCAACTCAACCGTTTCCTCCACGACCTGCTTGGCCACCGGATCGCCATCGGCGCAGGCCTGGCCGACCATTTCACTGGTAACAAGCTCAACATTGCCGCTGCAGAGATCCAGCAGCGCAGGGCTCAAGCCGGGTGTACCGGCGAGTTTGGTCCGAGCCCGGTTTGCGATTGCCGGGCCGGAGGCCAGCGCCTCGATGCATCCCAACTTGCCGCATCCGCAACGCGGACCCCGATAATCGATACTTACGTGTCCGCCTTCTCCAGCCGCCCCGGTTCGTCCGTGATAGATCTGCCCTTCCATCACGATCCCGGTGCCAATGCCGGTACCAATCGTGGCTAAGAACACGTTGCGATAGTCACGGCCCGCTCCCCAAAGAGCCTCAGCCAGAGCCGCAGCGTTGGCATCATTGTCGAGTCTGACTTTCACACCGTAAGCCCGGGAGATTTCCTTGGTGAGCGGAAAGTCGCGCCAGCAAGGCAGATTGGGCGGGTTGATTACAGTTCCCGTATGAGGATTGAGCGGCCCGGGACAGCAGATGCCGATGGCGCCGATGACGCCATGCGCCGCTGGCTGAAGTTTGGCGTTGGAGACAACAGAATCAATGGCGCTGCGCACCCCCGCCAGCGCCACGGCAGCTCCGCGATCACAAACCATGGGGACGCGGGTCTGATGCAAGATCGTTCCGCGTTGGTCGACGAGGCCGGCAGCGATCTTGGTGCCGCCGATGTCCACTCCAATTACCAGGGCAGGCTCGGCGGTGAAACGATTTGGCTGGTGGCTCATCGTGCGGAAATGGTAGCAGAGAGCCGGAGAGTCGTGGCGGGTCTAATGCGGCCGGTTCTTCGAGTATGTAAAGCAGCTCCAGAGTCGACAATAGGACTCTTCGCCATTTTCACAATCTAATGAAATTCAAAATAGCGGCCTCGATCTGTGAGAATATTTGCCCGGGGTACCCAAGGACGAGGACTGAAAGTCCTTTGCGGTTTGTAGACGGGAAAACGTTAAGTTATCGGCAAGAACCCGACTTCCATTGGCCGGTGGTCCGCTATGCGCTTCGGAGCTATTGCGCCGGCTTGTATCCCGGACCGCGCAAGGCTCTTCCGGGACGCTCCTTGGTGATCTTTCCATCGAGCAAGACCGGCCGGCCATTGACGAAAACATCTTTCGTTCCCACCGAGTAACGAAGAGGATCTTTGTAAGTGGAAAGGTCCTGAATCGCCGCCGGGTCAAAGAGCACAATGTCGGCCATCATTCCCGGATGCAGGATTCCGCGATCCATGATTCCGACCCTGCTTGCGGCCTGGGATGTCATCTTGCGCACGGCTTCTTCCAGAGCCATGGTGTGCTCGGTGCGGACATATTCCGCCACGACGCGAGGGAAAGTCCCGAACGCCCTGGGATGGGCTTTGTTCGTGCTCAGAGGTCCATCTTCCGCCTGCGCCGGAGAATCCGAACCGTAGGTCACCAACGGACTCGAGACTGCAGCGCGGACATCCGCCTCCTGCATGATGGAAATGACAACGTAGCTCTGGCCACGATCGGCGATGGCGATGTCCATGGCGGCGTCTTTCGGGTCTTTGCTCATCGCGTGGCCGATTTCTTCGAAGTTCAGGCCTTCATACTTCTGCAACTCGGGATTCAGCACCTGAATTAACGTCACTCCGGAACCGCCGCCGGATCCACGCCACTGGTTCTCCCACGTAGCGCTCGGCTCGTCCATTTCCTTCGCTGCGCGGGCGCGCTGAGCGGGATCCTTCAACCGCTGGATCATTTTGTCCGTCCCGCCTTCCGAAAGCCAGCTCGGGAAACATGCGATCAGCTCGTTCGAGGCGCGGGTGTAAGGATAAACACTCGCAGCCACATCAATCCCGCGGGCGCGGGCCGCTTCGATCCTGCTCAGAACCTCGGGCATTTTGCCCCAGTTCTCGCGATAAGCGGTTTTCAGGTGCCAGATCGTGGCCGAAATACCCGAACGTTGCGCGATATCAAATACTTCATCCAGCGACTGAAAAATCCGGTCGCCTTCCGAACGCTGGTGCGTGAAGTAAACTCCTCCGTATCGCCGCGCAACCTTCGCCAGCTCGACGATCTCGTCGGTCGAGGCAAAGGAATCCGGCACATACTGCAGCGCTGAACTTACCCCGAACGCGCCTTGCTCCATGGCCTGCGCGGCCAATTGGCGCATTTGCTCGAGTTCCGCGGGTGCTGGTGGACGGTTGTCCTTGCCGATTACGTACTCCCGCAACCCGCCTGCGCCCACAAACGTACCCAGGTTGATCGCCGGCCGGGCACGCTCAAAGCGACGCAAATACTCATCGAGCGTACGCCAATCCAGCGCCACGCCATATTTCCTGGCGCTGTCGTGCAGGTCCTCCAGCAGCCGGTCATTGAGCGGCGCGATGGAAGTCCCCTCACCAGTAATTTCTGTAGTCACACCCGGGGAGATTTTGCTGGCTGCGCGGTTGTCCACCAGCACATTGAATTCCGACTGGCCCTGCACATCAATGAAACCGGGCGAGGCCACCAGTCCAGTGCCATCGATCCGCTTCTTCGCTACGGCATTGCGCAGATCTCCGATCACGGCAATGCGGTCGCCGAGAATTCCGATGTCGCCGACAAACCAGGGGGCGCCGGTGCCATCAACGATGCGGGCTCCCGTGATCACAAAATCGTAGTTGGTCGGTTGCGCCCCACCCGCCAGGCTGGCGAAGAGCAACCCCATCAGTGCGATGAAAGAGCGGCGATTGTTTGTCATTCCAAGCTGTCTCGAACACTGGAATGGTGGAATTATACAGGGGTGACGCAAGAGAATGGATCAGTGCAGAGGGCGATGTCCGCTCGCGCTCGACGGAGCAGGCTCGGCGCTCTCAGCTGAGTCCGAAACTGCAATGAAACTTACAGTATGTCAGAGCGGACGGTCGCTTCCGTTCAAGCACCCGCACGCAGGAAAATGCAGCTTTTTTTACTGAGCCAGGTTGGGGCCCGCGACACTCGGTGCTACACTCAACGGAACGGGAGTGGGGCCTATCTTGTCTACTTGTCTACATCGATCCCGGTGTCATCCCAACCTCAGCGATGAAGTGAATCGCAACATCGCGCAGTCGGAAATTGAAGGGGGCGTGTTCCTCAACCAACTTCCACCCGCCACTGTGCTGGAGATTCAAACACGGCACCACTGTTACCTGGTGGTCTTTTTGAGCGATAACAACGCGTTTATTTCCGGACATCCTCAGTACTGCCCAGAACCAATCCTGGTGGCCATTGCGGGTTCAACCTGGGGAGGTTCCATGCTGAAACGGCGCTTCGTCGGTCGAGGCATGCACCTGGAGTTTTGTCATCCGGAATACCCGACACCGATTGTCACGTCACCGATTCAGGAAATCCGGGAGGTGCCGGCAATCCGTCCAGAAGGGCCCGATGCCGGTCGTGGCAGCTGAGCTTGCTGCCGGCCGCCGTCTTCGAGGTCAAAGGAAAGATTTCGGTTGACACCGTTCTGGGTTATTTTATAATAATTCTCATCCGATAATTATGCGTCTCACCCATGAGCAGTTCCGTGAACTGGCCGCGGAGCACGGTTTGGCGGTCACGCACCAGCGGCAGGTAGTCTATGAGGCCGTCATCGCTTCCTATGGACACTATTCCCCGGAAGACATTTACGCCGCGGTCCGGCGCCGCATTCCATCCATTTCACTCGCCACGGTCTACAACAATCTGCGGCTTTTCATCGCGTGTGGGTTGCTGCGAGAGGTTACTCCTCATGCGGCCACGTTGCGCGTGGACGGCAATCTCAAACCGCATCACCACCTGGTTTGCTCGCGCTGCAAATCGGTGCAGGACATTGCAGGAGAGTTCATCGATTTCAAACGGCTGTCCCGGCACGCGCCGGCCGGTTTTGATCTGACGCAACCCTTGATCGAGGTCTTTGGCCTGTGCCGCCGCTGCCGTACAAAAACTTGACGCGTGGGCGGTTCGTCGGATGAAGGAGAAGCTCTGTGGACACAAAAGAGAAATTGAGCTCCATTGGCCGGCCGGTGCCGGAATTGCCGGTTGCTGATGTCGAACGCGCACAACAACATTACAGAGACGCACTCGGCTTTGAGATCGGATGGCTTTACCCGGGCAAAGAAATTGGGGCCGCGTCACACGGTGATATGGGGCCAATATTTTTTCGGAAGCGGAAGCCGCCGTTCGAACCGGCCGTTCACTGGGTGTTCGCCGAAGATATCGATGTGTGGTACCAGGAACTGAAGTCTTTAGGCGCGAACATCGTGGATCCTCTGGAAAAAAAGCCCTGGGGATTGCGGCAATTCACCGTAGAGGATCTGGACGGGAACCTCTTTTATTTCCATCATGACGAACCAAACGCCGCATAACAGATTTGCGGGAATGGAGAGTCAGGATGCGCTCGTAAGTGCGGCATAATTTATTTGAAAGAAGGAGCAATTATGTCAACCGAAGCAAAGTGCCCATTCACACACACCGCAGCTGGAGCCGCAACGAATGCCGACTGGTGGCCGAATCAGCTGAACTTGAAAATCCTGCACCAGCACTCGCCCCTGTCCGATCCGATGGACAAGGAGTTCAATTACGCGAAAGAGTTCAAGAGCCTCGACCTGAAGGCCGTGATCAAGGACCTGCATGCCGTGATGACGGACTCGCAGGATTGGTGGCCGGCCGATTTTGGCCACTATGGGCCTCTTTTCATTCGCATGGCGTGGCACAGCGCGGGCACGTACCGCATCGGCGACGGCCGCGGAGGTGCCGGAGCCGGTCAGCAACGTTTCGCGCCGCTCAATAGCTGGCCGGACAACGTGAACCTCGACAAGGCGCGCCGGCTGCTATGGCCGATCAAGCAGAAGTATGGCTGCAAGCTCTCCTGGGCCGACCTCATGATTCTGGCAGGCAACGTCGCCCTGGAGTCGATGGGCTTTAAGACGTTCGGTTTTGGCGGCGGGCGCGAGGACGTCTGGGAACCCGAAGAGGACATTTTCTGGGGCCCTGAGGGCAAGTGGCTGGCGGACGAGCGCTACAGCGGCGACCGTGATCTTGCGAATCCGCTCGCTGCCGTGCAGATGGGCCTGATCTATGTGAATCCGGAAGGGCCGAATGGAAATCCGGATCCCATCGCGGCGGCCAAGGATATTCGCGAAACGTTTGCCCGCATGGCGATGAATGACGAGGAGACGGTTGCGCTGATTGCCGGCGGGCACACCTTCGGCAAGACCCACGGCGCTGCGGTTCCCACTGAATATGTCGGCCCCGAACCCGAGGCTGCCGACATCGAGGAGCAGGGCCTTGGCTGGAAGAACAAATTTGGCACGGGCAAAGGCGATGACACAATCGGCAGCGGTCTGGAAGTGATTTGGACCACGACGCCTACGAAGTGGAGCAACAACTTCTTCGCGAACCTGTTCAGCTACGAATGGGAACTGACCAGGAGCCCGGCCGGTGCGCAGCAGTGGAGACCGAAAAATGGCGCAGGCAACGGTACGGTGCCGGATGCGCACGATCCCTTAAAGCGCCACTCGCCGTCCATGCTGACCACGGACCTGTCCTTGCGGTTCGACCCTGCTTACGAAAAGATTTCCCGGCGCTTCTATGAGCATCCGGATCAGTTCGCCGACGCGTTTGCGCGGGCGTGGTTCAAGCTGACGCACCGCGACATGGGACCGATCTCGCGCTACCTTGGCTCGCTCGTTCCGAAGGAGCCACAGCTGTGGCAAGACCCTGTTCCCGCCGTGGATCATAAATTAATCGGCGAGAAGGATATTGCTGCTCTGAAGACGAAGATCCTCAAATCCGGACTGTCGATCTCCCAACTGGTCACAACTGCCTGGGCATCGGCGGCGTCGTTCCGCGGCTCCGACAAGCGCGGTGGCGCGAACGGGGCGCGCATTCGCCTCGAGCCGCAAAAGAACTGGGAAGTGAACCAGCCGGCCGAACTGGCGAAGGTACTGCGGAAGCTGGAGGCGATCCAAAAGGACTTCAACAGCTCGAAGTCGGGCGGGAAGAAGGTCTCGCTGGCTGACCTGATCGTTCTGGGCGGCTGCGCAGCCGTCGAAGAAGCTGCGAAAAGGGCCGGGCACAAGGTGAAGATTCCTTTCTCGCCGGGGCGCACGGATGCTTCGCAGAAGCAGACCGACGTGCACTCATTCGCCGTAATGGAGCCGATCGCGGACGGGTTCCGCAACTACCTCCGGAGCGGGCACCAAATGCCGGCGGAAGAGTTGCTGGTGGACCGGGCGCAGTTGCTGACCCTGACTGCTCCCGAGATGACGGTTCTCGTCGGCGGCATGCGCGCCCTGAACGCCAACTTCGGGCATTCCAAACACGGGGTGTTCACCAACCGGCCCGAGACGCTGACGAATGATTTCTTCGTCAACCTGCTCGACATGAATACGAAGTGGGAGCCCTCCTCGACATCCGAAGGCGGGTATGCGGGGCGCGATCGCGCGACGGGCAAGATCAAGTGGACCGGCACGCGTGCCGACCTTGTGTTCGGTTCGAACTCGCAGCTGCGGGCAATCGCGGAAGTTTATGCGTGTCGCGACTCGAAGAAGACGTTTGTGAAGGACTTCGTGGCTGCCTGGAACAAGGTAATGAACCTTGATCGCTACGACCTAGCCTGAGCCCAGCGCGCCCGGCGAGTGCGCCTTGAAATCCACGATGTCGTGGAAAGGACGGAGGAGACGGCCGAGTATTGTCAGTACAATATTGAGAATGAACCGCTTGCTTGGTGGAGGCGGCGGGAGTCGAACCCGCGTCCGAAAATGTTACTGGTCAAGAGACTACATGCTTATTCGCGTTCATGCCCCAGGCATTACCCTGGGACGTTCGCGGCCCGCGCTCAGAACGGACAAGAAACGCGTCCCGCTAGCCTGAGATCTTAACCTCTCAGCCCAGACGTAGCTGAAAAGAGCAGCCCTCTGTGTGACGTTCGCTCGCAGCCCAGGGGCGAAGCTGCGGAGAACGGCTGCCTAACGAATTAGGCTGCGTATGCCATCTGTTGATTGGCAATTATCATTTTGCACGCGATTACGGGTGTGTGCACCCCGGCATGCCTCTTGGCCGCAAGCATCTCCGTCGAAACCGTGACGCCCCCAGTGTGGGATGGACCATTCAAAGAACTACTTCCAGACTAGGAGGTGCCCAGCCGGAAGTCAAACCCCTGATTAGATGACGAAAGTCCAGCATGGGAAGCACTAGCGACAAGGATTCACAATCCGGACCCCATCAATTTCCCGCACCTTCTGCATGTCCTCCGAAAAGAGCACAGTGCATCCCGCCTGATGCGCGGCGCGCAGAATCAGGGTATCCCAGAAGGATGCTGCTTGGTTGGTGGGGCCTTATCATCTGCGTACACCACCACGTTGGTTTCGAAGAAACTGCGAGCGTTCATGAATCTCGTCCCGATTGAACCGCCAGCCGCGCGAGTGGCCTTGTCTGGACAGGCGCCTGAACTCTTCGATACTCTTCTCCGGATCATCGCCCCGACCAGCTTCTGGAGGTAATCGCGGATCAGTTGATTCAGGCCCTTGCCTTGGGCCTCAGCCTTGTTTCGCGCGCGGGCAACGGTTTGCTCGTCGATGAAGAGAGCCAAGTTCCTGCCCGCAGTGTTCGTGCACACTCAGGATATTCTATGCGGAATTCTAATATTGACAAGCATAAGCATTATATGCAAGCATAAGCATGCAACACGAACAACGGGGATTAGAGAGGAATCAAATGAATACAGTCGCCTTAAAGTCCCATTCTGATTTGGTTCGGGAATATGCGCGGGAAACGTATATAAGCCCCGCCCGTCGTCGCCGAGACAAAACAGTTACGATAAATGTGGGCCAAGTTCAGAAGGGCGTGGGCTTGCAGAATCGCGTCTCATTGGTGTGCCAAGCGCTGAAGTCAGAGAAATTCTTGCGGGCACACGGCCTCAGGCTGATCTCCCGAACCGGGCCGCCCTCTGGTCAAAGCACAACGGTCATGTACACCTACGAGTTCCTTGATGCCCAGCCTTCGCCCGCTGGGCAGAAGGATGCTTGGACTCGGCTGCGCGGGGCATTGAAAGATGTCTTCGCGGAACTAGGCGGGGGCGAAGCCTACCTGCGTAACGAACGCGACAGTTTCTATCCACCACAGGAGAACAAGTGAGCCGCATCTATTGGGATACGATGCTCTTCATCTATTGGCTGGAAGACCATCCGCGCTTTGCCAACAGAGTCGATGCGATCCGTTCCCGAATGGCGGAGCGCCAGGACGAATTGATTACCGGAGCTTTCACCTTCGGCGAGGTGCTGGCCGGGGTCCATCGCCGTGGCGCCGTGCAACTAGCCGAGGAGTCACGGGCCCAGCTACTGAGCGTAGTCGCAGAAGTCGTACCCTTCACCATCGAAACCGCCGACCACTATGCTCGTATTAGGGGGAAGTTGGGTATCGCCCCGGCCGACGCGATCCACTTGGCTTGCGCAGCACGCGCTGGCACAGATCTTTTCCTGACCAATGACGCCAAACTCGTCGGCAAAGTGATTCCCGGAATTCAGTTCATCGCCGGGCTGGAGTCAAATGTACTCTGAAGGGAAGTGAACCCTTCGTTGCTTTCACAGCTCAGGCCAGTGTTCCCGGCGAGTCACCGTCAACCTCGTGCCGGTTCTCACCAGCAACGAAACGACATTGCTGTCTGCATCGCTCTGCCGATTTGGGCATCTGATGACCCATGGGCCTTGTAGAATGTCCGTTGACTTCGCATGACGGGATACGTCCAAGGCGGTCAGGGGAGCCAGAGTTGAAATCGGAGTGTCTGCCTTTTAGCCAAATCCCGCACACCACCAAGCTCTTCGCCGATTACCTTTCCAGTCACTCCAAAGTTGCGCACTTCTACCCCAGGTCAGCACAATTCAAGTCGTGGCTGCACGAAGAGGCTGCAAAGGTACGCTACGATGCCGCTCGGCGTGAGCAGGTGGTTGCAGTGCTGGAGCGTCAGAACCGCTCGTGGGGTGCTTCCCACAAGACGTTTGAAAACCTGGGTCGTTTGCGCGCCGGCGCCGCCGCGGTGGTTACAGGCCAGCAAGTCGGGTTGTTCGGGGGGCCGCTGTTTTCGATCTTGAAGGCGCTCACCGTGCTGCGCCTCTCCGACGAAGCAACCAAAGCCGGAGTGGACTGTGTGCCCGTGTTCTGGCTGGCCACGGAAGACCATGACGTGGCCGAGGTGAATCATGTTTCTCTGCCCGGCGCGGATGGTCTTCTGCGCAAGGTTTCCGTTGTGCCCCATGGGGTTGCAGGCGCGCCGGTCGGCAGCCTGGTGTTCGGAGGCGAGATTCAACCGGTGGTGAATGAAGCTGCCGAACTCCTTGGAGATGCCGAGGTACTGGAGACTCTCCGGCAGGCCTATCGTCCGGGAGAGACATTCGGCAGCGCCTTTGCCCGGCTTTTTGCCGGCATCTTCGCCGAGTGGGGCGTCATTCTGTTGGACGCTGCGGACCCTGAGCTTCATCGCATCGCCCGGCCGATTTATCGGGCAGCGTCGGAGCGTGCGGAGGAATTGGACAGTGCTCTGCTTTCACGTGGCAAAGCGTTAGAGGCAGCAGGATATCACCAGCAGGTGAAAGTCACTCCCTCGTCTACTTTGCTGTTCTCGATGGAATCAGGCAGTCGCGTGGTGGTGCATCGCCGCTCCAATGGCCACGCCGAAGGCGGCGATTTCCTGATCGGGAAAGAAGCAGTATCGCAGGCAGCTTTGCTGAGGCGAATCGACGAAGCGCCGCAGGGTTTCAGCGCCAATGTCCTGCTGCGTCCGGTCATTCAGGATTACCTGCTTCCCACCCTCGCTTACGCCGGGGGTGCGGCCGAGGTCGCCTACTTCGCTCAGGCCGCGGTCATCTATGAAGCGCTGCTGGGCCGGGTGACGCCGGTAGTCCCTCGTTTCTCCGCCACCCTCCTGGAGCCGAAAGCGCAATCCTTGCTGGATCAATACCATTTGCAGTTGACAGGCCTGTTCCACGGACCGGAAGCGTTGCGCCAGCAGTTGGCTCAGCGCACCTTGCCCGGTGATTTGCAGGCTGCCTTCCTGAAGGCGGAAACCTCATTGGAGACATCGCTTGCGGAAGTTCAAGGCGCACTGGCGCGGCTTGATTCAACCCTGGTGGGATCGGCGACAATCTCCGGGTCCAAGATGCGCTACCAGCTAAGCAAGCTGCGAGCCCGCGCGGCCCGCGCTGAGTTGCAGAGATCCGAGATCATTGGCCGCCACGCGAACTTTCTCATTAACGCGCTTTATCCCAACGGCGTCCTGCAGGAGCGCGAGATTGGCGGGGTGTATTTCCTGGCCCACCGTGGTCCCCACTTACTCCGCGAAGTGTACGAGACCATCCAACCCGATTGCCTTGACCATCAACTGATCTCGCTTAGCTGATTGCGGATTCATCGGAACGGAACGTTCCGAAGTCCCTCAAGCTTCCTTCGTCAGCCAGAGTTCGAGTTCTTCGAGTGACGCTACCCGGGGAAGACCAGCGTCGCGGTATGCGCCCGCGACGTCGAACAGGATCGCCTGCATGCCCACCAGCGTCGCTCCCAGGTAGTCCACCGAGTGGACATCGCCCACGTACAGGCTCTCATTCGCCGCCACGCCCAGGCCACGCAGAGCTGCCTCAAAGATGACTGGATGAGGTTTCTCGTGGCCGACGATTCCCGAATCGGTGATAGTCTCGAAACAATCAACGATTCCGTTCCGCGCCAGCACAGCATCGATCTTCCCGTCGGCATTGGAAATCACCGCGACCCGGTATCGGCGCCCGAGCCGCTGCAGAATGTCCCGCGTTCCCGGTCGCACGTTGCCCCAATTGGCGGAGACACGCGTCGCCGCCACCAAAGAATCGCGGATCGCGTCATCGTTGATTTGCAACTCGTCAACCAGATGAGAGTAGAAAAGAAACCAGAAGGAGTGGTCGGCATGACCCTCCCGCTCCATCATGGCGTCAAATTCTTTCTTTGTCCTGCGCTCAATGGCGTGCCATTGTTCGATTGTGGGAACAATATTCCGCTGGTAGAGCGGCGCCAGAATGACGAACCAGTCGGGGAACAGAAGCGTA
Organism: uncultured Acidobacteriota bacterium; assembly: GCA_963715675.1. Classification (GTDB taxonomy): domain Bacteria; phylum Acidobacteriota; class Terriglobia; order Terriglobales; family Acidobacteriaceae; genus DASVWZ01. Next base: position 1,694,076 of record OY970265.1, on the reverse strand, counting down.
TTGCCGACGTCGAAGAAGATGGCTTTCAGGTCTGGAAACACATTCCTATCATCACACACTGCACTGTGGAGTTGGACTGCTGAAGCCGGTCGGGCCACCGGCCCGTCTTTGCGCTCTTCGCGACTACCTCACGGTCGATTGGTTTGCCATCACGAATAAAACCATCTCACCGCAAAGGACGCCAAAGCACGCCGCCAAGAACGCAAAGGGCTGCACTTTCGCTGAAACCGGCCTAGAATCCTAACGTATGCCCAAGAAACCCTCTGCCCACGGTCACAACACTCGCTTCGTCCGCTTGCAGAAGAATTACTGTTTCGCCTGCGGCAAGAACAATCCCGAAGGCATGCGCCTCAAGTTTACCTACGATGAGGACCGCGACTGCTTTGTCTGCCGCTTTCGATTAAGCAAACGCTACACCGGGCCGCCGGGCCATGCCCACGGCGGGATCATCGCCACCATCCTCGACGAAGCCATGGGCAAGGTGAACAAACTGCGGCACGTGGTTGCCCTGACCTCACAGATTACGGTGGACTATCTGAGGCCGGTGCCGCTCAATAAGCCCCTGCGCGTGGAATCCCGTGAGGTCAAGGTGAAGGGCAGGGAACACATCAACATGGCGGAAATCCTCAACCAGAACGGCGAAGCGCTGGCCCGCAGTAAAGGACTGTTCATTGCTATCGATCCCCACCGCATGTTTGCGAAGTTTGTGGATCGGTAGGCACCGCCGAGTTGCACCGTTTCATCCACGGGCGCTACGGCGTGAACTCAAACACCGTGCCGCAGCCCCCGGGCACGCAGCCAATCCCTCCGCTGCCAGTTGTGCCATAGAAGACGCCTTTTCTAAGCACCATATCTGAGGGCCCCCAGCCATCTAATTTGATTTTGAAGGTGTAGAGTACCGTTTCCTTCCACCCGTTCTTGCTTTTCCCCAGCCTGAATATCAGACCGCCCCCGGGTCCTTCCGTGGTGCCGTATAAGATCTCGTCCCTGTCCATGGTCAAGCCGTTAGGCCGGAACCCATCGGCGCAGTAATTGCGAGAGCAGAAGTTGTAGAGCATTTGCTCCTTCCATCGCCCATTTACATGCTTGAGCTCAAAAGCGATGCCTTCGTTATTTCCGCCTGACACTGTCGTACCATAGAGGTTGCCTTCCTTGTCGAAGACCACTCCCGCCCAGGGCTGATAGCCGTTCCCACCTCCACGAAAGTCGTAGAGGATCTTATCTTTCCATCCTTGGCCGGCGTGCTTCAACTCAAAAACGGTGCCGCAGTTCAAAATACAGTGTTGGGAAATGCCGCCGTATTGCGTCGTGCCATAGAGGTTGTAGTGGTTATCGAACACCAGAGCGCCATTAGGGCCCCAGCCATCGCCGTTGAACGGGCCGGTGAAGTTGTACAGAACTGTTTCGGTCCAGGAGTCGTTGGGAGGAATCGGCGGCGTCAGCTCAAAGATCGTAGACTGATCTTCCCGCGAGTCGAAGGTTGCGCCATAGAGCTGGCCCTCGGGGTCCATGATGAGGCCACTGGGGTTGGCCGCGTCGGCCTTGCCCCCCTGGAAACTATACAGGGTGGTCTTAGTCCAGGATCCGTCGGGATTGGGTGACAACTCGAATACCGTGCCACAGCCGTGATCAAAACCATTCTGGCAGTTGGTCTCGTTTCCACCCCCAAAGGTAGTACCATACAGGTTGCCTGCTGTATCCAAAATCAAATTGCCACTGGGCTGGTAGCCGTCCGGGCCGCCTTGGAAGGCGTACAGCACCTTTTCCTGCCATTGGCCGTTGGTCGACGGCATGAGCTCGAAAACCACGCCGCAGCCAGGACCGTACTCACCGCATCCTAGATCGCCGCCATCGAAAGTAGTGCCATAGAGGTTGCCAGAGGCATCAAAGATTGGATCGGAGGACGGTCCGCCGCCGTCGCCTCCGCCGGAGAACGTGTACAAAACCGTCTTTTTGGATCGGGCCTCCGCGCTGCCCACCAGCAGCAAGCTCAGAGCAAAAGCCAGAGGGATAAGCAATCGGCGTCGCTGCATACAATGCACCTCCGTTGGACCCGGCCCCAACGCTGTTCCTGTCTTTACTGCCCTCTTCGTGTCGATAAACGCTGCGCTCCCTGGGCTAACCGGCCCAGACTGGTTGGCTGCGAGACCAAGGGCATCGCTGCATCCCGCTCACCAAGTTTCTCGATTTCGTCGGCTGCTTTTTTTTTCCTGTGACGATGGGCCGGTCCGGCACCGTCTCGTACGCATACCCGCTCAATGTACCGGTAACCGTTGCGGCTCCAAGGGAGCAGGTCACGTTCAGCCGGGCCCAACCGAAATGCGCTTTTCTTTTGATGATGAACTTCAGCCCGAGATAACGGTTGTTGACGTAAGCCCAGGGCCCGGTACAAACGCCGATTGCCTCGGGCTTCACGCTTGATGCAATCGATGCCATCCTTCCCCCACCGTCGAAGAACTGGCCCTTGGGCCCCACCCGCACACCGCTGAGAAGCGCAGAAGCAAAGTATCGGTTGCCGGTCCTATGCCCCCAGACCTGGTTCTGCTGCCGAGCCGGAAGCACAGATAACTGCCCGGATTGACCGCTGCCGCCCGAGCTTGTGCGGTGCGTGTCCTTAAGTTCGAAGTCAGCGATCCGGTCGTGGGTGAGACCAAGCTTAACCAAAGTATTGGGGCCGATGTGCTTGTGAGCCGGAGTGTAGATGATCTTGCCCTCGCTGGGCTGAGACAGTGCCAGCATTCCTACTCCTGCCGCGGCCGCAGACAGACAATAAGCGCAGAGAAGACTTTCCAGTTCCGGATGCTTGAATTTGTTTTTCGGTCTACCGGGCGTGCCTTGCATGAAAAACTCCTTGGGGAGCGTTCCCTGTGAGGCATAGGAGGGGCGACGTGCAGCCCGGTAACCTCACGCACCATTCTACTACCGGTGTCCAGCCCTTACCTTGTCGAGCACCTTCGCCAACTCCTCTACCCCTCGCCTCAACTCCCGGCCATCGACGGCGGCAAAGCCCAGCACCAGCCCGTTCCGGCGTGACTTCCCATAGGCGTACCGGCTGAGCGGAACCACCTCAACGTCGCGTCGGGCCGCAGCTTTGGCGATTTGCTCTGCGGAGATTCCATCACGCAACCATCCCACCGTGCGCAATCCCGCTTCGACCGTCGGAATATCCAGCAATCCTGCAAGTTTTTCTTCAGCGGCCTCGAGCAGCACCGACAGTCTCTCCGCATATAACTCGCGCATTCGCCGCAGATGCCGGGCAAAGTGACCTTCACGGATAAAATCACCGAGAATCGCCTGATCAATCAGCGGAGGATGGTGCGTGCTTACCGCTTCCGCCGCGGCAAACATTTCCACCAGCCCGGCAGGCACGACCATGTATCCCAGCCGCAACGCGGGGAACAGCACGTCGCTGAAACTGCCGGCAAAAATGACTGCCTGCGAGCGGTCGAGTCCCTGCAACGCGGGAATGGGGCGCCCGGCGTAACGGTATTCGCTGTCATAGTCGTCTTCGAAAATGATGGTTCCCGACTTTCGCGCCCACTCCAGCAGGGACAATCGCCGTCGTAAACTCATGGTGACGCCGAGCGGGAACTGGTGCGCCGGAGTCACGTAGACCAGCCGTGGCACGGGCCAGCGCTTTTTTCCCGCGTCGAGGTTGAAGCCCTCCGCATCCACCGCCACCGGGCAAAGGCTGGCGCCGACCGCGCGAAACGCGGCCGCAGCTCCCGGATATCCGGGCTCTTCCATCCACACCCGGTCGCCGGGATTGAGAAGAAGATGCGCCGTCCGATCCAGTGCTTGCTGTACTCCGGAAATAATCAGCACCTGATCCGCAGAGCACTTTACGCCGCGCGAACTGTTCAGGTAGTCGGCGACGGCCTCACGCAGCGGACGAAAGCCCAGCGCTTCGCCACCGGCCAGCAGTTGCGCCGAAACTCGTCGCAACCGCCGGGCCGCCACTTGCGCCCACAGCGTTGCGGGAAACTCATCCAGCGCCGGTTGGTGGGCCCGAAAGGCTCGCGCCGGACGATACTCCGCACGCGGCAGCGGCCAAAGCCGCCGCGCATAGTCGGAAAGCCGCACTCGGCGCTGCCGCGCCTTCGCCTTGGGCGCAGTCCGCGGCGCTTGCAGCAGATCATCGGGAAGAGTCTGGCTGACATAAGTCCCCGAGCCGACTCGGCCTTCCACGTATCCCTCGGAACGCAACTGCTCGAAAGCCGCCACAATCGTGGGGCGTGAAAGACGATATTGTCCAGCAAGATCGCGGCTGGCGGGCAGGCGAACCCCGGGCCGCAAGTGCCCGGCAAGAATCGCCGAACGCAATTCTTCATACAGCCAGCGATAGAGTGGAGTTCCCGACCCCGGCTGGCACAGGTTCAGCGGCAGGCTGGTGGATTTCTTGGCCATTCTAAATGGTATGGTAAGAATATACTAAATGGACATTTCTGGATAGCCATTCGTGAACTATCCTGATGATAGTTCAACAAGGAGATCGCACGTATGTCACAAAACAATGGAAATTCCACCAGCCTGCGTCTGAAGACCGGTCTAGCGGAAATGCTGAAGGGCGGCGTGATTATGGACGTCACCAATGCCGCGCAAGCCGAAATCGCCGAGAAAGCCGGCGCGGTGGCGGTCATGGCGCTGGAGCGCGTCCCGGCGCAGATCCGCGCCGAAGGCGGAGTGGCCCGCATGGCTTCCCCGAAGATAATTCGCGAGATCATGGCCGCCGTCTCGATCCCGGTCATGGCCAAGTGCCGTATCGGCCACTTTGCCGAGGCGCAGATTCTGCAGGAACTCGGCGTCGACTACATTGACGAATCCGAAGTCCTCACGCCGGCCGACGAAGCGCATCATGTGGACAAGCACGCGTTCAGCGTTCCATTCGTCTGCGGCGCGCGCAACCTGGGCGAGGCTTTGCGGCGCATCGCCGAAGGTGCAGCCATGATTCGCACCAAGGGTGAAGCGGGTACCGGCGATGTAGTTCACGCGGTGAAGCATATCCGGCAGATTGTGCAGGAGATGAAAATTCTCACCGTGCTCAGCGACCAGGAACTGTACGCCAAAGCCAAAGAACACGGCGCGCCGTACGAACTCGTGAAGATGGTCGCCAAGGAAGGGAAGCTGCCGGTGCCGAATTTCTCGGCTGGCGGCATCGCTACGCCTGCCGACGCGTCCCTGGTCATGCAGTTGGGTGCCGAAGCGGTGTTCGTGGGCTCGGGCATCTTCATGAAAGACTCGACCAGTTTTGCCGATCCGCAGGAAGCCGCCAAACGGGCTCGCGCCATCGTGCAAGCAGCCACCCACTATCAGGACCCTAAAGTATTACTTGAAGTCAGCGAAGATCTCGCCGGAGCGATGAAAGGGCTGGCCGTAGCCGGGATAGACGAGGCGCACATGCTGCAGACCAGGGGATGGTGAGGAACCGTATCTAGCGTTGGGCACCTAGCATTTGGCACTCAGCCTCCGAGCGTTGGAAACCGGACCTTGAATGCAGACGCGCCAGATCCGCTTGGAAGGTCTGAACGGCCACGGGCTGAATGCTGACGGCTGAGTGCTGATTGCTCCTGGCCTGACGAACGGCCAACGACCAACGGCGAAAATGAAAATCGGAGTTCTAGCCCTGCAAGGCGATTTCGACGCGCACCGCAAACGGCTCGAAGAGCTGGGCGCGGAAGTTGTGCTCGTCAGAAAGCCTGAACAACTCGACGAGATTGACGGCCTGGTGATTCCCGGCGGCGAATCCAGCACATTTCTCAAGCTGCTCGGCGAAGCCGGATTCGAAAAGCTGAAACAGTTCGTCCATGTAAAGCCCACCTTCGGCACCTGCGCTGGCGCGATCCTGCTGGCCAATGAAGTTGATAACCCTAGACAGGCCGGACTGGGCGTGCTCGATATCGGCATTCGCCGCAATGCTTACGGTCGCCAGGTTGACAGCTCGATCCGCGAAGGCAAATTCCGCGGCGAGCCCGCCGAGATGGTCTTTATCCGCGCGCCCAAAATCGATCGCGTCGGCCCGGGAGTGGAAGTCATCGCCACCGAAGGCCACGATCCGGTGGCCGTCCGCCAGGGAAAGGTCATGGCTGCAACATTTCACCCGGAGCTGTCGGCTGACACACGCGTGCACCGCGCCTTCCTTGAGCTGGTTAGAAACGGAACGAAGAGGTAATCGAACCTCATTTCACCGGCAGAAACTCAATCGTCACATCGCGGCTGGCGGCTTTAAGGTCGAAGTCGGCAGTCACCAGGACGTGGTCGGCTGAATCGGACACCAGCTCGACACCAAACGCATCCGCATAGGGAATATCGCGTTTGAACTTGATCAGAGACGCCCGCACTGCCCGGTCCGCGGTGGCCGGCACAATCTCAAATCCAAACGACGATAGCCGGGCAAGGACCAACTCGACCGCCTGGCGCCCGTGTCCTTTAGCGGTTATGAGCGCCACTTCTCCCCAATGAATCGCTGAGATGATTACTTTGTGCCGTCCGGCCAGGTGGCCTTTAATGATCTCCGCTACCCGTACTGCTCCAGCCTCGCGGTCGAGATAGCGAAGAACTGCGCTGGAATCGAACGCGTAGGTCACCATCTGTCCTTGTCGCGTTCCTTCTTCAGAAGCTTCGACAACGAGGGGCCGCCAGCCAGCATTCCGCAGGTTTCGTCCACCAATTTCTCTGAAACCGGTTGGAGGATGAGGCGGGATTCCTGCAGAGTGATGGCGATGCGAGTGCCTGGCTTGATGCCCAAGGCGGTTCTCATCTCGGAAGGAATCACGAATTGCCCTTTCGTGCTTACGGTGGTTATCTGACGTGACATAGCTTACATTATAGCATAAGGTAAGAATCCACAAAACTCTTGACAACCTCAGTCGCGTAACCGTACAGTTACACATTATGCGTCACCGTTCGGTTACATATTCGCCGGAGGCCACCTTCAGCGCCCTGGCCGATCCCACACGCCGGGCCGTTCTTGACCTGCTGCGACAGGGAAGCCAGCCGGCGGGAAAAGTTGCACAAGCCTTTTCGATTTCCCGTCCGGCAGTTTCTAAGCACCTGCGCCTGCTGCGGCGGGCGCATCTGGTGGAGGAGCGGCGCCAAGGCCGGCACCGGCTTTACCAGCTCAATCCCGAGCCACTGCGGGCCGTCGATTCCTGGCTGGAACACTATCGTTCTTTCTGGAGCGCCAATCTGGCCAGCCTAAAATCGTTTGTAGAACTCGAATACGCGAAAGAAACATCTGCACATCACAGCAAAAGGAAATCACTCAAAGGAGATCAGAAATGAAATCGCTTCGCATGTTAGTCGCCGTCCTCACAGTTTTGGCAGCAACCTTGAGCTTCGCGCAATCCGACGCGCAGAAGTCTTTCGACAAACTCAAAACCCTGACCGGGTCATGGCAGGGCAAAGCCTCCGACGGTAAGGCGGTGCAGGTTTCTTTCCGCGAGACTTCGAACGGGTCAGCGCTGATGAGCGAGATTACCGGGCACGAAGACATGATCAGCATGTTCCACATGGACGGTGATCGCCTGATGATGACCCATTATTGCGGCGCCGGAAATCAGCCGCGCATGATTGGAAAGGTGTCGCCCGACGGGAAGTCCATCACATTTGACTTCCTTGACGCCACCAACGTGCTCGCTTCGCAGCCCGGACACATGGAGCACTTGGTCATCAACATCGTGGATGCCAACCATCACACCGAAAGCTGGGAGTTTGCTGCAAACGGCGGGCAGAAGATGCAAGAAGTATTCGATCTGCAGCGCGCAAAGTAGAGTTGAGACGTCCGTTTTGATCACGGACCCGGGCGGGTGCGGGTGCCTCATTTATCCGCGTCTTGTGCGAATGAGTGGGAGGGTCGACATATAAAGGACAAACGAAAATGCCTGAAATCGCATACAAGTTCACCATCAACGCCACGCCGCAGAGAGTGTATGAAGCGCTCACCGAGTCTAAGCACATCGCCGAGTGGTGGACCCCCGACTGCACCGCCGACCGCAACATTGGCGGATACGCGAAGTTTGAATTCAAAGGTGCCACCGGCAAACTCGATGGCTACTCCCGGGTGCGCATCGAGAAGCTCGTCCCGGGCAAGCTGGTTGAGTGGAGGTGTCTGGAACAGGATTTTCAAGGCGTCAACGATTGGATCGGAACGACCATTCGATTCGTGCTTGTTCCCGACAGCCGCGGAGGCACCGAGATTGATTTTGCTCACACTGACTGGAAAGACACGGGAGGCTGTTACGGCGTGTGTACCGACGGCTGGAGCCACGTGCTGAAAACCAGTCTTAAGAACTATCTGGAAACGGGCAAGGGCGAGCCGTACCTGGCGCACGTCGCTAAGGACGCCGCTGCCCGCGCCGTCAATCAATGACCAAGCCATAACGAACTAGGAGCCATCATGCCCACTTCCATCATCAGTCCCGACCAGGATTCCATCACTGCTGAAATCGATATTGCCGCCCCGCCCGAGCGAGTGTTCAAAGCTCTCACCGATACCGAGGAGGTGAAACAGTGGGCAAACAGTCCGCAGGTCGAGCTGAAGATTTGGGAAATGGATACGCGCCCCGGCGGCAAATGGCGCTTCCTCTGCAAAGAGACCACCGGTCAGGCCAACAAGTACAATGTCGACGAGTTCGATCATCACGGCGAAATCCTCGCGATTGATCCTCCCCGGCTCCTCGTCTACACCTGGATCACCAACTTCCACGACGACCCATCGCGCAAGACCGTCGTGCGCTGGAACCTCACTTCCACCGCTACCGGCACGCATCTCAAAGTCACACATAGCGGACTCAAGCTCGAGCCAAAGTCTCGCGCAGATTACGCCGGCGGCTGGCCCGGGTTCCTCGAAGCTGTCAAGAACCACGCTGAAAAACCAGCGAAGAGCAATGCCGCGCCTTCAGCCTTTGTCAGTCCTGACAACGACGCTGTCGTCACCGAGACCCACATTGCCGCCCCGCCCGAGCGAGTGTTCCAGGCGCTCATCGACCCCAAGCAGGTGATGCGGTGGTGGACCAGCGAGCAGTGCCAGATTGACGCCTTTTCCATGGAGGCCCGCGCTGGCGGTCGCTGGCAATACGACACCGGGCAGAGCGCGATGAACGTGAACGGCGTCAGCAAGTTTCACTGCGAAGGCGAAGTGCTGGAGTACGATCCACCGCGGATGCTCACCTATACCTGGATCGCCAACTGGCACGATGACAAGAAACGGCGAACAGTGGTGCGGTGGGAATTGTCAGCGGCCGGGAATGGCACGAAGGTCAAGGTAACGCACAGTGGCTTGGCGCAGGAGAACACCGCACGGCGCGACTACAGCGGCGGCTGGCCCGGTGTGGTCGAACAACTCAAGAAGTTTGTGGAAGGCTAAGCGATCGAGAACGATCGGCTTCCTTCGTGCTGCTTCGTGTCCTTGGGGGTGAACAGAAACGTCTATAGCTGCAAAGAACGCGGAGTTTCACGGAGGGCTATTCGATATACAACAACTTTCGGAGATAGGCGGCGGAACATGGCAACAATGACTCTTACTCGCGACCAGGACCAAATCGTCAGTGAGATTCACATCACAGCTGAACCCGAACGCGTGTTCCAGGCGCTCGTAGATCCCCGTCAAGTGCTGCAATGGTGGGGCCAGAAAGGTATGTACGTCGGCACCGAGTTCGACGCCGACCTGCGTCCCGGTGGGCGGTGGCATAGCGCTGGCACTGGCCTGGAAGGCAAACCTTTCGAAGTTAGCGGCGAGTACATCGAAATCGATCCTCCACGATTGCTCGTCTACACTTGGATCGCCAGCTGGACAGGCGACGCGAAAACTACCGTCCGCTGGGAGTTGGAACCGAAAGACGGCGGGACACTGGTCCGCATCCGGCACAGCGGCCTTGCTGCGCACCCCGGACTTGCCCAGAGTTACCGGGGTTGGCCGGCAATCCTGGGATGGATTCAGGCGTTGCTGGAAAAGGGCGAAACCGTGGAGACACGCAAAGCGTTTTAGCAACGTGCGGAAGGGTTGGCGACCATTCCCCCAAGCGACAGCCGGCAGTGAACCGAGAATGCGCTTCCGGCCTGCGTTATACTTGATGCGGATGGCTGCCGCTCCGCAAAAGACGTTCTACCTCGAAACCTTCGGCTGTCAGATGAACGCGCATGACTCCGAAAAGGTAGTCGGCACCCTCATCTCCGAAGGCTATCGCCAGGTGCCCACGGTCGAAGAAGCCGGACTGGTCCTCTACAACACCTGCTCCATCCGCGACAAAGCCGAGCAGAAAGTCTTCAATCGCCTCAACGATTACAAGAAGCTCCGGAAGCAAGGCAAGAAATTCGGAGTTCTGGGCTGCGTGGCGCAGCAGGAAGGTGAGAAAATCTTCGAGCGCGCTCCGTATGTTTCCATGGTCTGCGGATCGGCCTCGTACCGCAATCTGCCGGAGATGCTGGTGCAGATCGAAGCCGGCGAGTCGCGCGTCACCGGACTCGACGACCGCCGGACCGATGCCTGCTTTGAAACCGAGTTCACCGCCCGCACCAACCCGCATCGCGGATACATCACCATCATCGAAGGATGCGACAAGTTCTGCGCCTACTGCGTGGTTCCATTTACCCGCGGCAAGGAGCGCAGCCGGACTTCCGATTCAGTCCTGGCGGAAGCCCTTCAGATGGCGGAGTTGGGATACACCGAGGTCCAATTGCTCGGCCAGAACGTGAACTCTTATAAGGATCCTGCTGAAAAAAGGACCTTTGCGGAGCTCCTCGTGGCCGTGGCAGAAGTGACGGGGATCAGGCGAGTGCGGTTCACTACGTCGCACCCGCGTGACTTTGGACGCGACATCGTCGATGCCATCGACGCCGTGCCCACGCTTTGCAACCACGTCCATCTGCCGGTGCAAAGCGGCTCGGCCCGGGTGCTGGACGGCATGCAGCGCCTCTACACGCCCGAGCAGTACCTGGAGCGCATCACCTGGATCAAGGCAGCCAAGCGCGAAATCAGCATTACCTCCGACATGATCGTGGGATTTCCGGGCGAAAGCGAAGCCGATTTTCAGGAAACCCTAACTCTGCTGGATACAGTCGAGTATGACGCGATTTTTGGCTTCAAGTATTCGCCCAGGCCGAATACCCCCGCGCTGAAGCTGAACGACGCGATCCCCGATGAAGAAAAAGTCCGCCGCCTGGCGGTGCTCGACGACCGACAACGCGAGATTCAGAGACGGCGCTATCAGAGATTTCTTGGGAAAAAGCTCGAAGTGATGGTCGAGGGCAAGAACGAAGCGCGCGGCCAGTGGAGCGGCCGCACGTCGGATAGTAAGGTCATGAACTTCACTGTCCCGCAGAACGTGACTCCTACGCCCGGAAGTTACGTGACCGTGGTCACGACCGCGTCGTTTCCCAACAGCCTGGCAGGCGAAATGGTGGTATAAAGGGCGCAGAAGTTGCGGAGATCATGATGGAAGTGGAAATGAAAATTCGCGGGCTCATGATGGACCCAGTCACCAACATGCCGATCGTGATCCTGAAGGATGCGGGCAGCGACACGGTGTTGCCCATCTGGGTCGGAATCTATGAGGCGAATGCCATTGCTCTGGAAATTGAGAAAGTCGCCACGCCCCGGCCTATGACCCACGACCTGATCAAGAACGTGCTGACCGGGCTGGAGACGCAGGTTCACAAGGTGGTGGTAACGGAACTCCGCGAAGACACGTTTTACGCCGTGATCTGGCTGGAGCGGAGCGGGCAAATCGTGAGCGTTGATTCGCGGCCCTCGGACGCGCTGGCTCTGGCGCTGCGTATGGACTGCCCGATTTTCGTCGAAGACGAAGTTCTGAAAAATTCCAAGCAGAGCGCCAGCAACGCCGATCGCGTTACCAGCGAAGAACTCCGCAAATGGCTGGAAGGTCTCAACGACGAGGACTTGGGCCGCTACAAGATGTGATGTCGTTTCGCTGCCCGGTTACTTCGGCACAGCCATCCTACTGACAGCTCGGAAGCTTGAAGTTACTGATCCGGGTGTTCCAGTTCACCGTGCTTCCAAACTGATTCGACCGTAAGTACTGGTTGACATACCAGAAGGTGCAGCCGTCCACCGGATCCACCGTCATGCTGGTGTAGGAACCCCAGCGGCTGGAACTCTCCAAATCTCCAGACCCGCCATAAAGCTTGAATTCACGGGGCTTGGTTTTCCCGTTCAGGCTCCACGAGGAGGCGTAAATGCTCGGACGCCTCGTCTTGCTCGCCAAGCTGTAACCCATGGCCGCGTTTCCGGTCTGGTCTTGGTCGAGGCTGGGTACCCAGCGCCAATTCCTCTTGTCATAGTTTACCGTGCCACTCTGATACAGCGACGGATTCCCCGACCCGTTGTCTCGCAACTCGTACCACCGCAGTCCAGTCTGCCGGTTCGTACCAGTCTGAACCGCGTGGCTGATCAGGAAGGACTCATACGCGCCAAAAGTCCGGTAGGCCAGGCGCGGCATAAGCCGGTCGCCGACACTGTCCAGGCGCTTGTCCGGAATACAAATCGTAGCCAATGGGTGTGCTGCCGTGTAGCAGCCCGGACTGTAAGCAGGCACCGTCAGAGACTCCACTTTCAGGCTCGAGTTCTGGGAGTTGGACCAGTCCAGATGAAATGTCCAGAGGTTAATCGTCTTGGACGTCGTGGTCTTCCGATCATTCGGCGGGTTCTGGATGCTCACCAGGAACTCGTCCCGATTGGCGGGAGGCGCGCTGGTGCCGTCGACGTCCGCCGGGATCACGCTGTGCCTCAAGTACAAGTTGGCGGCGGTTGGGTTGGAAGGAATCGGATTCGGGTCGGTAAAGCACTGGTAGGTCGCTGCATGATCCAGCAGCATGTCGGTGCGATCCAGGGCACAAACGATAACGCCCAGAGGCATGAAAGCCCCCACGTTGCTTCCCAGGTTATCCGGGTCCAGAACGTCGATGGCCACGAAATAAGCGTTCCACCAGGTGCTGATTTTCGGCCAATCGGGGAAATTCGGCTTCCCGGTCTTGGGGCTCGTTCCCAGATATTGGTCCAGGGGAAACTCGTACGCGTACCATGTTGAGGTCGTCAGATCGTCGCTGCTGGAAACGGCCACGCAGTAGAAGTACGGACCGGCCTTGCCTGGGGTTGAGTTGTGTGCGCCGATGATCCAGCGCGACTCCAGACTGTCAAAAATGATCTGGCCGTCCCCCCGTACCGTCTCGCAATCCGTCAGTCCGTTTTCAATCCACGGAGAAGCAATATTCTGGTACTGCGACCACACCGGGACGCCCGTGACCTTGTCCCATGCCTGCATGCCACCCTGGGTGACGCTCGCGTTCGTCCACTCCAGGTACTGCTTGGTGCCCACCGCGCCGTTGGGATCAACGTCCATCTTGGACGGCTGGCCGCCGTCCTGCGGTATTACGTCCACGCCGTCAAACGAAACCCCGCCCGGAAACAGATATGCAGCGTCCTGGTACATTTTGCCCATGGCCACGGATATCCCAGGCTGCGCTGCTGTCGACAGATCGGCGGTGCGCGTCGCCCCACGTCGGTCGACTCCGCTTGCGGACAAGGACAACACTACGGACATGAAGACAGAGGGCCAGAAAATGGGTATGTCTTTCATGCGGTTCTTCCTGGTTCAACTCAGCAAAGTCTTGCCGCTACTTACAGAATCTTCTCGGCGCGGCCGCCTGGTTGCCGCGTGACCGCGGGTTCCTTTAGCGAGTACTTCAGCAGGCACCAGACAGCGCGCAGCCCATCTTTCCATCCAATCTTCTTGCCTTCTTCGTAAGTGCGTCCCCAGTAGCTGATGCCAACTTCGTAAATGCGCAGCCTGCGCTTGGCGATTTTGACGGTGATTTCCGGTTCGAAGCCGAAGCGGTTTTCCTCCAGCGGGATGGACTGGAGCAGCTCGCGCCGGAACGCCTTGTAACAGGTCTCCATGTCGGTGAGATTGATGTTGGTCAGGCAGTTGGAAAGCAAAGTGAGAATCCGGTTGCCGACCGAATGCCAGAAATAGAGCACGCGATGCGGAGCGGCTCCCAGAAACCGCGAGCCGTAGACCACATCGGCCTTGTCCTGGAGGAGTGGCTCCAGAAGACGCGGGTAGTCGGAGGGATCGTATTCCAGGTCAGCATCCTGAATAATGACGTAGTCTCCCGTAGCCTCCTGAATGCCCCGCCGCAGCGCAGCTCCTTTGCCTAGGTTGCGTGGCTGGAGCAGGACCCGTATTTGTGAGAACTGTTCCTGCATTTGCGCGAGAATTTCACACGAGCCGTCCTGCGAGCCGTCGTCCACGCAGAGCAGTTCGAGCGGCAGGGAAACGGCCAGGACCCGCTCGATCACCTGGCGCAGAGTGGCGCGCTCGTTGTAGACCGGCATGACGATGGAAATCTTCATATCAAGTTTGCCCATGCAGGCGCGGGCGTCCCTGCCCGCGCGGCTCCAGTGTAAAGCATGAGGGTCATTTTGCAGCAGTCCCCCCACCTGGGTGGTTGCGTCGCGGGCTTGCAGCGAAATGTCGACACCGCAAAGATGTAATTCCTGCCATTCGATTGAGGAATTTTGACGTGCGGTGCTTGCACCCGTGCCGGAGCCCGGTCGCGAAGTTGGCGCAGCAGTGGAAAACTCCGTGCCGCCGGGTCGGCAGTGATTGCCGAGTTAGTAAGGATACACAAGTTATCCACAAGGCGGGCGGCGGCGGCGAGGTGAATGCCAAACGCCCGTTTTCGGCTTTCCCGTTGTAATCGCAGGGGTTAGATCAGTCGCAAGGTGATGCGCCCGTTGCGAAAACGCGAGTTTCGAGGAACAACGGAAGGGGTCGCTGCGGATAAAGTCAGGTAGCCGGAATGAGGAAAAAGTTTGCCAGAAAACATGCAAAAAACTCTCCCGCATGGCAGACAGAGTGCTATGAATTCTTGTAGAATTCAGCTAACGTCGTGAACGGGGATCAGCGGGTACCGCGCGTCCGATGCGGCGTTTCGTGCGTCGCCAGTCTGCTGGCATCGCGCAGCGGAATCACCCAGGGGGGAGAGCATGCGGGATGGGTCTGTTCAGTTAGGGCCGAAAGAGCAGCAGATCGCCGAGTTACTGCTGCAAGGCTGCGACAACGATGAAATCGCCAAGCAGCTGAACATGGCGCGCCGTACGGTTAAGGCTCACTTCAACCGGCTTTTCCTCCGATTCGGCATTACCAGTGGCATCAAGCGAGTCAAACTGGCGACACTCTTATATCGGAGACAGCTATGTCTGGAGGACAGAGGTACGGAACGCGCGTTCCAAGCGAGCGAGAGCAGCAACTCATTGCCCTTGTTGCCCAAGGACTCAAGAACCGTGAAATCGCTGCCGCCATGGGAACCACCGAGCACGTCGTCAAGAACTACCTTCGCGTAGTCTATGACAAGCTCGGACTCTGGAACCGCGTCGAACTCGCCCTGTGGTATGAAGCCCGCCAGCACGAGGCCGGAAGTGGTGTCGGCCATGCCTGACGCCTCTGATTCACTCCTCGAATAGGCGTAAATTGAGTCGTCGATTCCCGCGCGAATTGAGTCGTCGATGTAGGCGCGAGCGTCCCCACTCCTGCGCACCGCCTTCCTTATCGACCCGCGCTTCCGGCCCCAGAGTTTTTCCGCAACCTGAGCAAGTCGGTCACGGCCGCTTGGGCGTACCATGAAGCATGAGCAGAATGCGCCCGCAATGTCCCCGCCCAGACCCTCCTGATCGGTCGCTAACGTCCGATGTCCTACTTCGACAAGAGCCCAACGAAGAGGATGACGATGACGACGAGCAGGAAGACGACCGCAGGCAAGACGACGGCGACGACGATCAAAACGACGGCTACTCGGAATGAGAGCGCCCTTATTCATTTCCGTGGATGAACGATGAAGCGTGAAGATTTCGTCAAAGCAGTCGAAGAGGCGCTCGACTCGCTCCCTCGCGAGTTTCGCAGCCGCATTCGTAACGTGGCCGTGCTCGTCGAAGATGTGCCACCGCACCAGTCACCGCCGCAGCCGGGACAGCCCAGGCATCTGCTTCTGGGACTCTTTCATGGCGTGCCCACCACCCGGAAGAGCGTCTTTGATATGCCGATGGGCCCCGATCACATCATCCTTTATCAGAAAAATATTGAAGCGGTCTGCTCCAGCGAGGACGAAGTCCGCCAACAAATCCGCCTGACCGTCATCCATGAACTCGGTCATTATTTTGGAATGAGTGAGGAGCAACTGAAAGGCGTTTGACGTAAACCCTAGACGCAAAACCCCGAGGCCACCCGCCACCGAGCCATTCTACTTCAGCCCGAAGGCGTAAACTTTGCCGTCAGCGATCCGACGTAGACCACGCCATCCACCACCGCGGGTGACGAATAGATATACCATCCCGTGGGATAGTTCCACAGCTTGGCACCGGTCTTTGCATTTAGCGCGTAGATCTTGCCGTCGAACGACCCGACATACACTACCCCATTGGCTACCGCCGGCGAGGATGCCACATAGCCGCCGGTCTTGTACTTCCAGATTTTGGCTCCAGTCTTAGCGTTCAGCGCATATACGTTGTCATCATCGGAGCCGATATAGACCACGCCATTCGCCACCGCGGGCGAGGAAGCCACGTAGTAGCCGGTTCCGTGGCTCCACAGTAGCGCACCCGTTTTGGCGTTCAATGCATACACGTTGCCGTCCCACGAGCCGAAATAGACCACGCCATCCGCCACGGCAGCGGAGGAGGCCACATTGCCGCCGGCGCGGTACTTCCAGAGCAGGACGCCGGTGCGGGCATTCAAGGCGTACACGTATCCGTAGTATGCGCCGAAATAGACCACCCCATTTGACACCGAGGGCGAGCAATCCACAATGTCGATGGCTTGGTAGCTCCACAGTTCGTCGCCTGTGCGTGCGTCTAGTGCGTCCAACTCGCCGGCGCCTGTGTCGGTAACGTATACGACTCCATTCGCAACCGCAGGCGAGGTAGACGTGTGATTAAACGCGTTAAAGGTCCAGAGTAGGGTGCCGGTACGGGCATTCAGCGCGTATACATTGGTGTCCTCCGAGGCCTCATAGACGATTCCATTCGCAACCGCGGGCGAAGACTGCACTTCGTACTCGGTTTTGTAGCTCCACAGCATGGCTCCGGAACCGGCGTTCAGCGCGTACACGTTGTAGTCGTCCGAGGCAACATAGACCACCCCCTTCACCACGGCGGGGGAGGAGAGCACATCACCGTCGGTGGCGTACTTCCATTTCATGATAAGGTTCCCGACGTTGTGAACATTCAGCACCTTCTCAAAGGGATTCCAGCGTTCCATGTTGGCCCTGTGGAACTCGGTCCAATCCGCCGAGACCTTGGCCGTATGTCGGCCGGCTGTGGAGGAGGAGCGCGAGTCCGGACTCTGGCCAAGGCACAATGTTGCCAGCACCAAAACCGTGAAGCATGCCGGCAAAACTTGACGTCTGAATATTGTTGAATCGATCCTTACGCTTGGCATGTCGTGTTCGCCCTTCCTCTCTTGCTCCGACCGTCGTCATTTGCCTCGAACAAGGATTGCAGCGCGCTCAGGGCGTGGTAAGCGGTCGGAAGACCTGCCTCAGTCGCCGCATCCGCACGGGCGGTACACCTCGCGCCAAGTGACCGAGGGTTGCAGGTTCCATTGCGATGGAATCGGTACCCTTGGTTCGGCCCGTGATAATCGGCTTGTTCGCGATAGTCTCGTAGGCGTAGCCAGTTAGGAGCGCGTTGACGCCCCTGAGCGTACAGCCCACGTTCAATCGGGCCCAGCCGTAGTGCATTGACCCTTGAATCGAGAACTGGAAGCCGAGGTAGCGATTCTTTACAAAGGCCCAGGGGCCGAAGCAATCAATCGAGCTTGGCAAGATGGCTCGGCCTGCCATGTGAGTGAATCCAAAACGACGCCCCTGAGCTACCGATGTGCCGGCTGGAAGTGCGGATGCGGACGCACAGCTACTACAAGGCGAATACCCGGCCGCCCCATTGCCCGAGATCGCTCCATTTACACCAACATCATCAATGAATATTGAAGGCCCGCCTCCACTGGAGCGATAAATGAATGAACCCCGGTAGAACTTGAAATCGACGATTCCGTCGTGGTTCAGGTCCAGAGAAAAATGACTGTTAGGCGCCAGCCTCTTGTGGGCCCTTGTGTAGACAATCTTCGCCTCAGCCGGAGTTGCCAGCGCCAGCACCGCGACACCGGCTGCGCTGGCGGCCAAGGCATACATGTTGAGTTGGTGAACCAATGACGCGGAGAGTTCGCGAGTCGCGCGGGGCCGGGACTTCTTCATGGCTAACTCCTCGAAATAAGGGCCTGTTTTTGTGCTAAAACCGCGGCAGTCTAACCGGCTTGTGCATCTCAACCGCCTTGAGGGCGCCCCGTCCAAGCTCCGCTTGGGCGGGGTTTCTCGCATCGGCCGCATCGAACACTTTCCCCTTGACTCCCACCTGCCAAACCGCCATCATCAATGTATAGCCTTTACTTAATATTGATTTATAGCGTATAACTGCTTAGGAATCTAGATTTTACCTCTAAGCCCAATGGGCTCTAGATTTTGCGGGTAAAAAGTCCGTAACTCCATGATTCCACTAGGCCGGTGGGGAGGGGGTGCCCGATACTAAACAGTAAACCTCGTCCCATTTTGGAACAATCGTAGAGAAAGGTAGAACTCGTGTTCGCAGCCCCTAGCCCTGGAATAAGGAACCGGGACAGAGAACCGGGAAAGAGGAACGAAGAACTGAGAACTGGCAACCGGCCTAATTGCAGGTGCGTTGTCCAGCGGGCTGGAACTGATCGATTTGCGCGTCGCGCTGTGTGGTGTACTTCCCGCCCGGAGTCTTGCCGTAAAGATCGGCGCCGGCGCAGTAGTAGAGCGCGGTATGCATATCGACCCAGACCTGGGCGCTGGGATTGCCCGTGGACACGGGAGCCGGTGGAGGCTCGGCCACGCCCAGGTCCACCAGGATTTCATCGACCAAGCTGAGCGTCGGCTGCGGCGGATTCTTGGACGGAGCCGACTGTGGACTGCGGATCCCCCATATGGCGATCATCAGCAGCATCACCGCCACGGTAATGTAGAGATTAGCGCGATGACGTTGAAACCAGCGCCGCGCCGGAGTATCCGCCTGCAGCGCTTCCAGCCACAGCCGGGTCTTGCGGGACGACGACCAGGGAGAATCCGTTTCGTAGTTGAATCCGCGAATCGCTAAAGTCTCGGGTCGAGCAGGGAGTAGGGCGAGCGGCGCATCCGCTGCCGTGTCAATCTCTGCCTCGTCCGCAGGGCCGGTTGGTTCGCCGGACGGAAAATCTTCAGCGGTTGCCGATCTGCCGTGGCCATTGGCTCCGGCGTCATCCGGGACGACCGGAATACCCGCCGGGCGAGGTTTGCCGCACTTTCCGCAGAATCGCTCTGCCGGACCGAACTTGTAGCCGCACACGCAGAAATCGACCGGTAGGGTGAATGGCAGAGCAGGGAGTTCTTCCTGTGCGGAAGATCCCGGCGGCCCGGCGGCAAAATGTTTGGCGGAGGCCATTTCGCTTGCGATGGATGCGGTAGCTTCGGGCGTTTCGGCGGCCAGACGCTCAAGCTGAGGCTGGATGCGTTCCAGGGCCTCGACCATGTTGGCGCGCTCGGCGGCCAAAGCTTGTTTCCATTCGAGGTCGGCGGAGCGCGCCAGCGCTTCGATCATCAGTCCCGCCATCAACTGGCAGATGTGCACTTCGTGCTGGTCGATCGCGTCCGCATTCTTGAAGCGTACTTCCAGAATGCCTGCGAGCTTTCCATCGAAACCCAGCGGCAGTGCAATCGAGTTGTGCTCGCCGGCGGGTCGGTCCCAGGCGAGAGCGGCATTCCAGGAGCTTGCCGGGTCCGCATTGGCCGCGGCAGATACATCGGCGGTCTCGGCCGGCATGGGAATACTGGAGCCGGCAAGGTCCGATGTGCTGCCGAGCGCGGCGCAGTATTCCATCCTGCCATCGTGTGCCAGAGCAATGGCCACGCCTTCAACCGGTATGATCTTCTGCAATCGCTCCGCGATCAGCTGTGCCGCACCAGTCCGGTCATGGCTCTGGGTCCGCAGCAGATGCTGAGTCTCCGCAATAATGGCCAGCGTCTTTTCCGGGTTGGGTCTTGGTTTCGGCGAAGTCGGAGCGAGCCGCTGCTGCAGCCTCTCAAAATCGTTCTGCTGCTGCAAGACGTAGGCCGCCGCCAGAAGCTGCTGGAAAGCATCTTCATCCAGAAACGGCTTTTCTAGGGTGTCCAAGACCTGCGACTCCATGTGGGCACGAACTCCCCGGTAACACGTTTTGCCAGACGGCGCATAGGAATTGGTGCAATTGGTTATCCAAAAGCTGGCGTGCGTGCTTCCCTGGGCTCGATTCTACCAGCCCCAGTCAAGCCTTGCCATAGCTGCGACGTACTCAGTAAGTCATTGATAAGTATGGCTTTGTCTGGTGTGGATTGTGTGCCTTGAGGCCGGGGCGGGGTTTCAAGGCACCGCTGCAGAATACCCCGGTTTGCCAGAACTCCGAGCGACGCGAATTAGTATGCAAATGTTTGCACTCTGCGCCAAATCCTGGAAGATTCGCGTCCCCCGGGCGGCCCTGAGAAATAGCCGGAGTTTCTTGGCGCACTCCTCCCGGATTCTTGCGCGATGTCTCGCGACTTGTCGAGGTGATCGGTGAGTCGTAGTGCCATAGAAATTGCCCGTCTTGTCCAGCTCCCCTCGTCTGGGACTTGCCCGGTCCGTTCCGCATGGGGATGGCCGGCGAGCCTGAGTCGGCGCAAACTCGCAGCGGAAATGCCAGGAGGGTTCGGGCTTCCATCGTGGACCGTTTTGGAAGAGACAGTCCCAAAAGTGGTCTCGGAAATTGCGGCGGGCGCGCGCGGGGATTTCACAAGTGGCGGAACACAAAGGTCTTGAGTCTTCGGTGTGCCTGGGCGAATTTTTGGCGAACGAGTTGCTTTTCCCCTTGCTGTTGTTGCCGGACGAATGCAGCCCAAGATTGCAGAACGCTTTGGCAAGGAGAATTCATGTTCGATCTAAACGCTATCAAAATTACGCCACGGGATGAGGAAGTGCTGCAACTGCTGGTGCAGGGATGCAGCAACAAGGAAATCGCCGAGCACCTGCAAATCAGCCCGCGCACCGTAAAGCAGCATCTGCGCACCTTGTTTTTGCGTGCCGGCATTCGGGAAGGCCGCAAACGAGTGAAGCTGGCAACCGCCATGTTTCAAAGAGAAAAAGGAGAGTCTCATGCAACCCTGTGACCGGCTGACGGAGAAGGAAACTCAAGTCGCGGTTCTGGTTTGGGAGGGATTAACCAACCGGGAGATCGCGAAAGCAATTGGTACCACCGAACAGGTGGTGAAGAACTACTTGCGCAACACGTTCGACAAACTTGGGGTGTGGAGCCGGCTGGAGTTGGCGCTGTACGTAGCGAATCATGGCGGCGCGCATTGGAGAGAGCCTGACGGGGTTCAGCCGGAACCGGCGGAAAGCATGAAGCACCACCTCTGGACGCCAATGATTCACGTCGGCATATGTTTTGTTCTTCTGTCCGCCATGGCGTTCCCGCAAGCGGCAACGTTAATCACCAGCGTGGTGCAGGTCAGGAATCACGGCGGATACGGGCTGGTTTCCAATGTCGGGGCCAACCGTGGGGATAAGATCGTCGTCGAGGTTGAGTGTGACCACGATGTGAACGGAAA
The DNA here is from genome assembly GCA_963715675.1 of uncultured Acidobacteriota bacterium. Classification (GTDB taxonomy): domain Bacteria; phylum Acidobacteriota; class Terriglobia; order Terriglobales; family Acidobacteriaceae; genus DASVWZ01. The sequence goes on along the minus strand of OY970265.1, from coordinate 1,672,392 downwards.
CTGCTTCGTCCAAGCACCAACCCTCGCATTCTCTCCCTGCGCGAGTTCTGCTTCCTGGTCGCTCCCCGTTGGCCAGGTAGAACAACTGGTGGACAACGGGCCCTTTTGCCTGGGGATGCCATTTTCTCTAACCAGGAACGGCTTCCGCAGCCAGCGTTGGGAAATACTCTCCCCAAGCACCGGCGACCAGTTCATCAATGCTTACTACTGGTGGGTTGGGACTGACGTTCACTACCACGTCAAGATTGTAGCAACGGAAGCCCTCACTCCGTAGGCCGCCTGCCGATAAGGAGACTGCGAGGAAAGCCCAACCGCAGGACATACCGGCCTGGAACTGCGCCCGCACCGCTGCTCGAACTTGAACCGGGTGGCCGCAGTGCCAAGTGGGATTCAAATCGGCAAGCGGGTCAGGCTGCGCAGAAACTCACGCAGCAATTCCTTCTCGGTATTGGACATCTCGGTGAATTGGACACCGATGCCAAACCCCGGCGTGCTGGTGACGACTTTGCCGCTTGCCCAGACCTTGGTTTCCTTGATCCAAAGGCCGACTCTGACGACAGTACCCTTGTTCAAAGGAAGCGGCATTTCGATGTAACAGCCACCCATGCTGAGATCGGTGGTGCGGGCGCGAGTTGGGGTGGACTCACCCTCCGCGTAGAGTTCCAGGGAGCAGGTGCACTTCACCCGTGGATGGGCGCGGCGGTCGCGGGTGTCGCGCCAACCGTCTTCGGTAGGCTCCGGCAGGGGGAAATCCCAAAATGCTTTTTCCGGAGCAAGGTTGAGCAATCCTACGTGTCCGGCCATGGGCGTGTTGGGTCTCCCCGCCCATTTGACCCGGAAGTTCGCCTTGGTGGCGTTGTAGGTGAGCCCGATGATTTCCTCCAGATTCAACTGGATGGGAACTCCGGTCAACTGGACACCGTGGCGGCTGACGTTGGCGGTGAACACCTTCTCCGAAAAGACCTGGCCGCCCGAATCGGTGCCGAAGATACGCACGGGCAGCTTGACTTCCTTACGCGGCTCTCGACGCTTAGCCATGAATCCAGGCGGCTCTTTCTATCGCCAACAGACGGCCGGGCCCAAAACCGCGCTGCACCTCGGCCTGCTCTTTTACGAGCGGTACCCGAACCGCCTGCCCACCACAGGCAAAACCATGCAAAACCTTGCACCCATAGTTCTATCTGCTTCACTGGGCGGATGCAACCGCCAATTTCTCCAGCATTTTGCAGCCTTGGGGAAGGCATGACAATTGCACTTCACACCGGGGGCGACCGGTTTGCCCCGTTCGAGACCGCGAATCGAAGGCAGAATCGTATGACGACGCGCAGGGAGACCTTCTGGATGGCTTGCGACTCAACCGAGCAACTGCGGGCGGAGTATGGTCCGTTTCATACCCGCGAGGAAGCCGAAGGGGAAGCGCGGAAGCTCGGGTTTGGCTTTTTGCTGCGCTACGAGCACCTCATTGGGAGCGACGACGACATCCAGGAAGTTCGTTGCGTGTTCATTGAGCTGCCGGAAGGGCCGGTCGCGGTGGCGCGAAGCCCGCGCAAACTGCACACCCGCTGCGCCACCTGCGGAGAGACCGCCCTGCATGATGAATCCTGGCAAGCCGAAGTCTGGGCCGACATTCACGAATTTGAACACACCCGTCATCGCGTCCGCCTGTTCGAGTTGACCCGCGGCGAAGGCCTCAAAGAGATCATCGACTGGCGCGACCAGTGCGCCTGAGCTTTTTCGGAAAACTCTGAACCGGGCTTGAGTGGGCCACCGGTCGGTTATCTCACCCACTTCCTTGTCAGTCTTCCGCGAAGAATCGATTCTTAACGGCCTGGTTCACGGGTATGTCGGGCCCAGAGAAGCCCGCGTCCGGTTGGCGGGTGGGATCCTGGGCAATCAAAGGCAAGGCTCGGGCGCGACGGGCGTCGGCCTGAGGCCCCGTTTCCAGGTAAAGCTCTGAGAACCAGAGGTTCACGGCATGGTTCACTTCGGTGTAGCGCTGGTGCTCTCTGGCGTAGGCGTGACCAGCGGTTTCCCAGTCTTCCGTGCCAAGCAATTGATCGCGCAATACGCGGGCATCGCGCAGAGTCAGCGACAAGCCCTGGCCCCAGGTGGGGTCGCTCGCCGCGGCGGCGTCTCCGATAAGAGCCACGCCCGCCTGGTAGGGATGCTCGACCCAGGCTTCCGCTCCATCGAATGTCGCGAGCGGCCCGGCCGCCTTCGCGCCGGCATAAAACTCCGGGTTCATCCCGGCTCTCTTGAAGCTCTCGAGGTATCTGGGAAAGTCTGCTGTGCCCTGATAGCGAGGCTGGGCGCCGGCGTGAAAGCCAAAGTAAGTTCGGGCGCGCCCGCCCCCTTGAGGGAGCAATATGGCGAGCTCTCCAGAGCTATAGTTGAATACGATCTGGCCGGTGTCTTCCGGCGCTGCAATGTCGTCGAGCAAAACACCGGCCAACAGCAGGTTTTCAGGATCGCGGCGAAGCTGGAAACCGGCTGACGATCGTGCGCAGGAAGATCGCCCGTCGGCGCCGACCACCAACCTCGCGCGAATCTCCTCATCGTGGCCATTGTCTCCCACGATGACGGTTGCCGGGTTTCCCGGACGAACCTCCTTCACCGAAACTCCACGACGCACCCACGTCCCGGCGCTTGCTGCCGCACCAACCAGCAGCTCCTGCATGGTGGGATGGTAAAACGTAATACAGGGAAGTTGTTGTGGCGTGGTAGCCGCCACGGGGCGATGTGCCGTCAGAACATCGCTTGAATAGAAATCCATCCAGGGGAGTTCGTGCGCGCACCGGCCGCGCAGCAATTCGAGTACGTCCAGTTGGATGGCTTCGGCGACACCCCAGGGAAATACGCACTCGCCGCGCACGCGGTCTTTAAACTGCTGCTCTCGCTCAAGCAGCAGCACTCGCGCTCCGTGTTTCGCTAGCGAAGCGGCGAGACTGGAGCCTCCCAAACCTCCACCCACTACGATCAGATCGTATTGCTCCGACATCATGGTTCCTCCAGAGTCCACTTCTTCTCCACCCAGGTGAGATGGCGGCCTAGATACCCGACGGCACGCGGCGTGGAGAGTGTGCGCAATTCTACCTTAACTGCCGATAGCGGGCGATTGGACAGGTCAAAAGTCAAACTCCCCACCCTGCCGTCGCAAAACCAAGGTGGGGTTGGGATCGGACTATTCCCGCGACGTTAGGATGGGGCACCCGGCACCCGGCTAAGGCGCCTCGTGTGCTAACGTGGCTATCTGTACGGCAACGGGAATAAGACTTGAGGATAGGTCGATGTTACGCAAGCTAGGCCTCGCAATTGCGTATTTCATTGCCAGCGTTTACGTCTTGTCGATTCTGTGGCCTTGTGTTTACTGTCTCCAGCATGGATGCAAGGGGCCGGGTGAACTCGATGCTTTTATGCCCGCCTTCGGTTTGACTCCGGCTGGCGCAATCGCTGCGGCTTTCTCTCTGCGCAACGCCATACAACAGATCAGAAAAAGACAATCGTGGTCCTGGGTTTTCTGGCCCCTGGCAATTATTTTCGCGATTGTTGTGCTCGGCGCAATTGCTCTTATCGCGTGGGTAATTTATGAGACCGCATTTCATCGTAGCTTCCCTCATTAGGGTGGGTTTCAAGAATGGCCACCTGTGCTAACGTGGCTATCGGTACGGCAACGAGAACAGGAGTTGAAGATCGGTCTATGTTGCGCAAGCTAGGCCTTGCAATTGTTTATTTCATCGCCAGCGTTTACACCTTGTCGATTCTGCTGCCTTCTATTTACTGTCTCCGCCATGGATGCAGGGGACCGGAAGGCGACGCTTTTATGCCCGCCTTCTTTCTTATTCCGGTTGGAGCAATCACTACGGCGCTCTCATTGCTCCACGCCATACAACAGATCAGAAAAAGGCAATCATGGTCCTGGTTTTTTTGGCCTCTGGCAATTATTTTCGCGATTGTTCTGCTCGGCACAATTGCTTTTATCGCGATGATGATTTATGAGCTCGCGACTCATCATCGTTAGAGCGGGTTACCGCCATCCCTCCGAACTGCGATCGAACCACAAGCGGCTTCCACTGGTGAGGTTGCAGGTTTCGCGGAGTGCAGCTAAATTAAGTTCGAGAGTGGGAGATGACCATGAAAAAGCCCGACCCGGTGGAATCTGCCTCTGCATTCATAGACCAAAAGATCAAGGAACTTGGAGACTGGCGCGGGAAGATGCTCGCGAAAATCCGCGCAATCATCCACGAGGCAGACCCTGAGATCGTCGAAGAGCGGAAGTGGGTCAGGGCGACATCGCCGGGGACGCCCGTGTTTTCCCACGGCGGCATCGTCTGCACGGGAGAGACGTACAAGAACGTCGTCAAGATGACATTCGCCAAGGGAGCGGCGTTGCCGGACCCTTCCGGTCTATTCAACTCCAGCCTCGAAGGGAATGTCAGGCGCGCCATCGACCTTCACGAAGGCGACAAGATCGATGAGGCGGCATTGAAGGATCTCATCCGCGCGGCGGTGGCGCTCAATCTCAAGGGCAAGAGCAAGCCGAAGCCCCGGTGAACATCCCCACCCTGAATTTCATAGAGGCCGCGAAATTTAGAACGGGCACCCGGCCAATCAACCCCGAAATCTACGGTGTCACCTCGAATACCGTGCCATATCCGTTATCGTCGCCAGTCCCCCCATGCGGGGTTGTACCAAAGAGGCTGCCTTTTGCGACGGTCAAGCCTTCGATGGGCCATCCCCCGTCCGGCGAACCTTTAAAGTTGTGCAGTACGGTCTCTACCCATCCAGCCTTGGTGTGCGCCAGCTTGAACACTACCCCACACCCTTGCTGGAGAGAGCATCCCGCCCCCCCGTTCATGGTTGTCCCATATAGATTGCCCGCTTTATCGAAAACCAGCGGGGCCTGCGGGCGAGCGCCGTCGGCGCAATTATTCCGGCTGCAGAAGTTGTACAGCATCGACTCTTTCCATTGGCTCCCGGAGCGCTTCAGCTCAAACGCGATACCGTAGTCATTTCCGCCCACATTCCCGGTCCCGTACATGTATCCCTTGCGGTCCAGAACCACTCCGGTCAGGGGTTGGCCTCCATTCCCGCCGCCCTGAAAATCATAGAGATCGGTTTCATGCCAGAGTTTGCCGATACGCTTGACCTCCATCACGCTGCCACTATCGGAGTAGCCACCGCTTTCCGTGAAGTACCAATTGTCCTTGCCGGCAAAAGTGAGGCCTGAATTGGACGAATTGGTCGAGCAGAGCGTGGCTTCTTTCCAGGCGCCACCCTGAGACGGCGATAGCTCGTAAACTATGGAGGTAGTGTCGCCGAACAGGTCGCCAGAGGCGTCTGCTGCCAAGCCAGCCGGAGATGCCCCGCCATCGGTTCCATACTCGAAGCTGTGTAATACGGTTTCCGTCCAGGTTCCGTCCCCGTTCGGGGACAACTCGAAGACCGTGCCGCATCCGTTGTTGCTGCAGGTGGTGCCCGTCCCCCCATAAAGCGTCGTACCATAGAGGTTGCCGGACTTGTCGAGAAGAAGGTTGCCGCTGGGGTACCAGCCATCCGTTCCGCCCTGGAACGCGTAAAGCACACTTTCCTGCCACTTTCCATTGGAGGAGGTCAACTCAAAAACCACCCCGCAGCCTTGGCTGTCGTAACTGGTGCACGCGTTCGTGTTGCCGCCGGCGGAAGCTGTGCCGTAGAGGTGGCCGGAAGCATCCATGAGCAAGCTGGACGAAGGGATCGCCCCGTCCGCGCCGCCCGTGAACCTGTAAAGAACTTTTTCGTGGGCGGTAGCCCCTGCGGCCGGGGTGAGCACCAGAGCCACGGTAACTCCTAGGAAAATGAAACAACGGTATAGAGCAGAGAACTGAGAATGTTGCATGGAACACGTCCTCCTTATGTGGACGCTCACTCGTTATGACGCCTGCTTTTGCTTCCTCGGGCGAGTTGCCCCAGCGTGGCTGAGGGAGCGACCACCGGCGTTAAGTTGTCCGGGTTATCCGACTCTTTCTCCTTGCCGGTGAGAATTGGCCGGTTGGCCACGGTTTCGTACGCATAGCCGGTAAGCAAGCCGGTCACCTGGCTATTGTTGGTTCCCAGGGTCACGTTGAGTCGGGCCCAGCCGAAATGTGTTTTTCCTTTAATCACGAACTTCAAGCCCAGATAGCGGTTTGTCACATTGGCCCAGGGGCCATAACCGTAAAGGAAGTCCGGTCGGTCCTTGCCCCCCAGGAACGATTCGTTCGCCATTCCTCCCGCACCCGCCAGAAATTGCCCCTTCGGGCCCACGTCCACGTTGGCCAACAGAGCAGAGGCGTAAGCGGACCGCTGAACTACGTGTCCCCAGATCGCGTTCTTCTGCTGGTGCGGCAGAGCGGAAAGCAATCCTGCGGAGGAGTAGAACCACGTGCTGTAGGTGTCCTTGAGGTCAAAATCGGCGATGCCGTCATGGTTGAGATCGAGATGCAATGTCGTATTCGGGGTGAGGTACTTGTTGGCTCTGGTGTAGACGATCTTGCCTTCCGCCGGTTGCGCCAGCGCCAGCATGCCCACGCCGGCGGCGCTGGCCGCCAATGCGTATGCGCTGAGCCGATGATCGAAATCAGGAAGGCGAAAAGAGGGCTTGCACAGCTGAGAAAGGTGCTTCATAACGGCCTCCCGGACGTGGATTACCGTTCGGGCCCCCATCATACTCCGCTTTACATGAAAGGAATGTAAAATCTCGAGCCGCTAAACGCACCGAATGCTCTCTCACAGCTAGAGTGTCCTGAGTCGAGAATTCATGCATGATTCTGTCATCGCCACCGGAGCGCATCGGAGTGGAGGGACCAGCTTCTTCAGCAGCTGCGCGCTGTCGGTCGAGTTTTTTAGGCTGCGAACCTCTGACTCAGGACACTCGAGACATCCATCTCGCGTCCTTGGCGACCGGCTTATCTATTGTTTCTCCTTGCCGGTCAGAGCGATCGAAAACTCGGGGAAGGTGCCCTGACTGTTGCAAGTGACGTAGTCGTAGTTTTCTCCGAATCCGGTGCCGTTAAAGTAGCAATCGTTGAGGTCATTCTTCCATCCGTGGTGGTCTTTTGGCCTCGCATCGACCACGTTGACCAACCAACCGTACCCGTTCGTGGAAGTCGGCAGCAAGTTCACGTAGTACACCCTACCCCTCTTAAGCCTGCAAGCATTTGAGAGTTTCTTGATGGTGACGCTATAAAACGGTATTTCGTAGAAGTATCCCAATAGCTTATATGTGGCATTGCCGTCGGCGGCGCAGATCGTTTGGCCAGCCTGTCCGGGCTTGATTCCGACTTGGACGGCAAAGGGAGTCGGGTTCGTGCTTGTGAAGCCTTGAGTGAAGCTCTGAACAAACGTAACACCGGTCACGGTCGCGTCCTGATCGGGTTTCACTCCCACCCATGTTTGGCCCTCGAGTTGACCGTTGTTGTAGTTCGCATTGAACAGGCCGTTCGTATTGATGTTGTTGGAATCGAAGTCACCGGCGTAGTACAAGCACGTCTTGGGCGGGCAGAATGGCGGGTAATACGAATCGCTCTTCACCGCTGGCTCGGCGCCCGGCTGAGCAGATAAGATCGGGGTGTTTCCCCTGAGAGCGACCAGCAGCGGAGCCCTGCCGTCCTGCGCCATTGCGAGGGGAACCAGCGTTGCGATCAAAGCGAGTGCGAAGAGCGTCTTCCTCATGGTGTCCCCCTGCCAGGCCCGAGGTTGGCCGAGCGCGCCCGCCCCGGCGCCTCATAAGCAAGAAATACTACGCCAGACCCCAGAAATATCAAAGGATAATCCGGCCTCAAATCCGAACCGGGAGCTAAGACCCAAGAGCCAAAAGCCAAGGGCGAGCAGCTACGCGCTGATCTCGGCCAGAATCTCGCGAGCTTCGCTAGCGGGGTCGGCGGCGGAGGTGATGGGGCGTCCCACGACGATGTAAGTGGCTCCGGCGGCGATGGCCTCCGCGGGAGTGACCACCCGGGCCTGGTCGCCATGCTCGGCGCCGGCAGGCCGAACTCCCGGCGTGACGATGGCAAAGTCCGGACCCAGTTCGCTGCGCAATTGCGCCGCTTCCCGAGCGGATGCGACCACGCCATGACATCCGTCGGCCAGGGCCAGGGCAGCCAGCCGGATCACCTGGTCCTGTACCCGGCCGCGAACTCCGATGCGCTCCAGATCGTTGTCGCCCAGGCTGGTAAGCACGGTGACCGCCAGAATCATCATGGCAGGATTAGTGCTGCGGCCAGCTTCAACTGCCGCCCGCAGCATCTTGCCGCCTCCCGAGGCGTGCACGGTGAGCATGCTTACCCCGAGCCGGCCCGCTTCGGTGACCGCGGAGGCCACGGTGTTGGGGATGTCGTGATATTTCAGATCAAGAAACGCACGGTGTCCCGAGGCCACCAGCTCGCGGACCACACTGGGTCCCTCGGCCGTGTAGAGCTGCATCCCTACCTTGTAGTGAGACGCAGAGTCACCCACGGCCGCCACAATGTTGTGGGCGGCGGCCGCGGTCGAAACATCCAGAGCGACGATCAGACGCTGGCGCGGATCGCGCATTCTTAGAGAGTGTAGAACGAGGAGGGTTAATTTGTCACTGGTTCGAGCATGGCAATTTCCTCCGGCTCGATTAGGTCCACGCGAACCCGTTGCAGACCTTGGTTTCGGAACTTCAGCGCCTGGGCGGCGCCGTAGGAAAGGTCAATGATCCGGCCCGGTATTATGGGGCCGCGGTCGTTGATCCGGACATGGACAGCCTGCCCGTTCCGGAGGTTCGTAACCCGGACCCAGCTTCCCAGTGGCAACGTGGGATGGGCGGCCGTCAGGTCGTACATGTCGTACGGCTCGCCGCTTGCAGTCTGTTTTCCCTCAAACTCCTCCCCGTACCAGGAGGCAGTTCCTACCTGGTAAGGCGGACGGTGTTTTTTGGATTGAGTCACAGACCCTGGTTTGGGTCTCGTATCCTGTAACGGTGTTTTCTTCTGGGTGTCGTTCGACCCTGAGCTGGTTGGCCCCTGAGCCGCTCCCAGGCTGACGACCACTAACACGCTCGCCAGTCCATGAGCAATCGTTCCTCGCATTCAGTCACCTCGCATCTCGATAAAGTCGACCTCCAAAAACCATCACCGGTAATGTTCTTGAAATGCTACCGGGCTGCGGCGGGTCTGTCAATGCGGAATTTGCGGTAGCAAGATGACCAGATAGTTATGTATATCTCACGTAACATATTGCATACCTTGACGTACTCCATATATGTCACTGTGCAGGAGTAACTTACATGTTTACTTTATAGTATATAACCAAAGTTTGCAGTACCGTGAAATATTTGCTTCTACCATGTTTTCATGGACTTAGACTTATATGTTCGTTTTTTCTATTGAAATCATAGGGTTACATGTCTTGTGAGTCCTGATGACTGGTCGTCCAACGTCCGCTGAGGAAACAAGCTGGCTCTCAGGCGAGCTAAATGTCAATCCGCGAAGGTTTGGTTTACAGTGCAGAGTATGAGCCCCACGCCCCCGGTAGTTCTTACGGTTGCTGGCTTCGACCCTTCGTCCGGGGCTGGAGTCACGGCGGACGTTAAGACCATCGCCGCCCATGGCTGTTATGGGGTGGCCTGCATCACCGCCCTGACGGTGCAATCCACGGCCGGGGTGCGCCGGGTTGAACCGGTGGCCGCCGAGATGATAGCGGATACCCTCGAGGAACTGGCGGCGGATATGGAGATTGCTGCCGTTCACCTGGGGATGCTGGGCTCGGGCAAGGTGGTTGGGGTGGTGGCCGACTTCCTGGCGGCCCGCCAGCAAACGAACGTGGTGCTGGATCCCATCCTGAAAAGCTCGTCCGGGGCAGACCTGCTGGACGCGGATGGGGCGGGCCTCCTGGTGGAGAGGTTGTTGCCCATGGCGACCGTGGTGACTCCCAACCTTGACGAGGCTTCGGCCATGACGGGGCTTGCCGTCACCAATCCCGAGCAAATGCGGGCTGCAGCCAATCGCTTGCACCAAATGGGCGCATCCGGGGTGGTGGTCACCGGAGGCCATCTGGAGAAGGCTCTCGACCTGCTCAGTTTCACGGCCAAGCGAGGCATTGAGCAGGAAGTCTTCAAATCGGTCCGGCTGCGCTCGAATTCGACGCACGGAACCGGCTGTGCTTTTGCCACCTCGATCGCCTGTCATCTGGCCGCGGGACGCAGCCTGCCAGAGGCGGTTCTGCTGGCTAAGGCCTATGTGACGGCGGCGATCACCAATGCTCATCCCTTGGGCAAAGGAACCGGTCCCGTGCATCATCTGTACCGCATGCAGCAGCAGAAGCGGGTAATCGGAGGCGATCCGGAGCCGGTGCTGGAGTCGGGGTTTCAGGCTCTGACTCACAGATCGAACCAGAAATAGATTTGTACCTGCGTCAGAGCGGTTGCAATAGGGACGGATGTCTCAGTCTGTCCCAGCGGAGCGGAGGTCCGTAGTTGCCCGGAAGACCCGGCTCTGCTACGGCTTGGCGGATCCGGCTTTTTTCAGAAGAATTCCGACGACGAAAGCCACCATCGCTCCCATCAGCCACTGGATGCGCCATAGCTGGATCGCCTGGAAATCAGCGACACTCTGGGCGGTGTAAATCAGTCCTACAGCGAGCGCAGCCAGAATGCATCCGACACCGGCAAACAAGGCAACCAGCGACGGGACAGACAGGCCGAGCGATTCCTTGAGCCTTTGCAGTTCGAGTGCCTTCAGAACCTTGATCCAGCGAGTCCAAAGGGATTCGGCGGACCCGGGCTGCAGCGGCCGGTCAGCCCCGCACGCATGGCAGAACTTTGCACCTACCATGAACTCGGTTGCGCAGCGGCTGCAGGCTTCGGCCATGGGCGAAGCGTTCGCTGCAGCGGACGCCGCGGGTGGCCGCCAGAACTCCTGAGGCTGATTCGGAATTACTTCTGACATTGGAGAAACTCCGCCATGGAAATTGAGGCAAGCCAGTCGCCAAAGCCGCAGGAAACGCAAGTTGTTGGAATGGCACGAACTGGGGTGCCCGCGACCGCGGACCGCGAAGCAAGAATTACCTGTGGATCGGCAATCATTGCGCATCCTCATTATGCCTGCCGCGCCCCAGGCTTTCACCCGCCAAAACCAAAGCCCATTGACCCTTTTGGTTCAGTGAGTCGGCCGTAGCTGGTAGTTAGGTCGCCAGGAGTCGTTCTACGAGCGACTAGCGATCGACTACCGCTTCCCTGAAACCTTTTCCGCTCCATCAGCGTATCGTAATAGTAGTGGAAGCGAGTTGGAGGCAGCCATGTATTGCAACTACTGTGGCAAAGTGATCCAGGACGAGGCCAATATCTGCGCCTTTTGTGGTACCCGGGTGGGTTCGGTATTGGCCCGGAAGCGGTTGGTGCGTCCCCGTACCGGACGAAAGATCGCGGGAGTCTGCGCGGGCTTCGCCGAGTATTTTGATCTGGACGTAACCCTGGTCCGGGTGTTGTGGCTGGTTGCCATTTTCATTCCCACGGTGATCGGCCTGTTCGGCTACGTGATCGCCTGGATCGTCATGCCCGAAGAGCCGCTCGCGCTCCTGGCGCCTGCCGGCGAGCACATGGTCCAGCCAACCGCCTAGCGCGCTCGGACAGACGACGGAAATGGGCGCCGCGCTCCTTGCCGTTTTTGCAAGGGCCGACTCATGTCTGCTTCTTGGAACCGCTCCCTGCGCAAACGTTGTTTCACGCGCTGCATCGCGGTCGACGGGGTTCCCAGTTGCCGGAAGCTCATGAGCAAATGAGAGTGCTCCGGCAGGACCACGCATTCCAGCACAACGAAGCGGTGCTCTTTGGGCACTTCTCTTGGCTAATTGTCTACGTGTGTGCAATTTTGAACAGACACAGCCCGCCAGCCTCTGGCAAAGTCACCAACAAAGGCTGTGGGGATCGAGAGCCGCAGTTTGGTTTGGGTCAGCTCTCCGGAAAGAAAAGGGCAATCCGGCCTGCTTGAATACGTTCATATCATCTTCCCCACAATGGCCGGATTGCCCATTTTTGTTGGAGGTTGCGATGAGTCAGGCATACCGCGGACCCAGGAGGATGCTGCTCTGTGTCGATGACAGTTATGGAGTCCTGGAGTACGAGAGATCGCTGTTTGAAAGATCGGGATACATGGTGGTCACCGCATCGTCCGCGCGAGAAGGGTTGAGACTTGCCACGATCGCTGACTTTGACGTCGTCCTTCTGGATTACCAGATGCCTGAAATGAGCGGGCACCAGCTCGCTCTGGAAATAAGACGCAGTAGGCCTCACGCTAAAGTGATCATATTTTCTGCCAGCGAAGTCCCCCAAGAGACTTACGAGTTGGTCGATGCGGTCGTGCCTAAAAGTGAAGCGATCAGGGAATTGCTGCCGACCGTTACTCGACTCTGTAAACGGGCATCGTAGGACTCAGCAGCATCGCAGGCGATTCAACTCCGGATCGTGGGGTTGTTCAACGACGGTGGGGTGAGCCACCTGGGTATTCGAAGATAATTCCGCGAACCATCGACCAGAGCTTGTCGGCAAAAGGAAATAAGCCGACCCGCAGGGGCCGTGTGGTAGGCCGAAAATGAACCCGTCTTAGACGGTGGGAACCCGCCGCGACCCATTAGGCGTCTCCGACTGGCGGAGCATGGCACACCGGATCGTATTTCGAGTCGAGTCCCCGTTCATTCGGCATTGGTTCAAAAATCGGTTGCTACCATCACCAACTGAGCAGGTCGGCTTTCACTTTTGGATGCTAGGCAAACCCGGCAAGATTCGCAAGGGGGTGGGAGCAAATAGTTGGCACTCCATTTGCCAGCGACTTTCGTCACTCGGGCGGCGCGCCTGCCCAGTAACTGCTCCTGGCCAGCACCGTTCTGCCGCTGGGCGCTTTCAGTTCCACATGAATCTGGTGTAAGCCGGGATGAGGATCTTTCGGCTGAAAACTCAGCAGATAGCGGCTACGCAAGTGATTATCAAATTCGTTCATGCGCGTCTCAAAGCCTTCACGGGTGGCGAACAGTGCGTATTCGCCGCCAGTCATTGAGGCAATGGTTTTGGGCACGTTCTTTTGCATAGCCTCCCGGGCCAATCCCAAAACTGCAAGCAAGTCCGGCATAGGGTGCATTTCGTCGATATTGTTGCCGCGCATCGTATCCAGCACGTTGGACACAGCCGGGGAAAAGGCGAGAGCGTACACCAGAGTGTTGGCGTTTCCCACCGCGCCAACTACATTGTCAATCTTTTCTATACTGCCGTGATCTCGAGTTTCGCTGACCAGCAGCAGCATCTTCTGGTTTTCCTTGGGACGATCTCGCAGAAGACTTTCCGACAGAAAAACCGCATCGAGGATAGCCGCGCCGTCATCGCCGGGCTCTAATTTTTTGAGATCCTGGTCGATCTTGCCGGCGTCGTGAGTGAAATCGCGTATCAGGTCGACGCCGCTGTCGAATTCGATGAGCGCAATTTCCGCATTGCCTCCGTTCAGGATCGGCTCCAGCATGCTGCTCAGGCCGCGCAGTCGGGGAAATTCGTAATTGGCGCGGCCTCCGCGTTGTACCACGACAACCAGCGAAATGGGTTGCGCGTCGGCGGTCTCGTCGAGGTGGACCGCCTGAGCGACGCCATCGTCCTCAACTACGAAATCCTTCGCTTGCAGCCCGTAGACGGCGTGGTCCTTCTCGTCTCGCACCAATGCCGGAACCAGGACTGCATTGGTCTCACTGTGGAAGGTGGGCTCCTGAGCGAATGCGACGCCGAAGACGAAAACAACCAGGAGCAGCACTGGTTTCATAAGCCGATTCTGAGTCGGGCAAGGTGTCACAGGTTTGAAAGGGCTCGGCTTGAGCCGCGCCGCTACTGTGCTTCTAAGATGCGGGGTTTAGCCCTCAGGGTGCCTCTTTGCCACACTTACCCCGCGCGCCGCTTGTCTTCCAGCACTTCGTCGAGAACGTTGGCGAGATGATGGGCGCGCTCCAGATAGTCCGGGCCTGAGTTCTCGAGCTTGCGCTTCAGCAACTGGTATTCGTCTGCGACATTCAGCGCGGCCAGCACCGCCAGGCGGGCGGTGTCGATGGTCTGGGTCTGCTCCGCCACGGCGCGCATCTTGGCGTCGACGTATTCCGCCAGCTTGATGATGTATTCGGGATCCGACCCGCGCAGGTTGTAAACCTGGTCGAAAATTTCCACGCGAACGCTGTTCTGAGCTGGATCCTGCGCGGCGGGCTGTTTGGTGGCTGTTGCCATAACTTTATTCTGCTACGTCTTGCCGCCGGATGGAAGCGGAATCCGGCTAATGGCAGCCTTTGAGTGTCATCCTGAGCAAGCGTTCTTTGCGCCGCGAAGGATCTGGGCGAGCCGCGCAATGTGTGGCGTTCTCTGCGACACAATAATCGCGCGTTTGGCTCGCTTCCCTAACTGGCCGCTTGCTCCTCGCCAATGGCGCCAATTTGTTGCAGCATCTTCTCGACGCGGCCACGAATTTCTTCGCGATCTCGCCGTAATTGCACCAATTCACGGCGAAGGTTTTCCACTTCCTCTTCGCGCTCTTCCAGTTGTCCGCGCAGACGCTGGGCGTCACGTTCGGCTGCCGACCGGGCTTCCCGCGCTGCCTTGTACAGCTCGATGGTACGGTAGATCTTCTGTTCCAGCGCCTGAAATTCGTCGGCGGGCACCTGGGCAGACACGTCGTCGGCCAATTTCACGGACATGATTGCGCTCCTTCCTGAGATAAGAACTTGAGCGCAGTATATCGCAGAAAGCTGTGGAGAGTTGGAAACTCCTGCGGGACCGGTTGTGTCCGAACACTCTGATTTGTGACCAACGAGGTGTGAGCGGCGTCACAGAAAGATTTCTTGCCTGAGTTACAATGGTGGCGTTCGGCGGAGGGATGTATGAAACCGTCTGTGCAGCCGCCTAGAACGCCTTCCCGGCTATCCGATTCGGTTCATTACCAACTCAACGTCTACGCTCTTGCTGCGAGCGCGGCTGGAGTGGGAATGCTGGCGTTGGCTCAGCCAGCAGAAGCAAAGATCGTCTACACGAAAACTAACACGGTCGTCCATCAAGGTACGCCCCTGGAGCTCCGAAATAATGGGGTGACGGATTTTGTTTTCCAGACCTTTGACAACTGCAGATCGCCATTATGCGGCAACTGGCTCTCGTTCGATGATGCGCGGCCAAATAACCGCTTTGAACAGCGGTCGGGTTTGGTCGTTGCACTCCACCAAGATGCGGTCATTGGGCCCAACGCCCCTTTCCCGAAATATCAAAGCTCGGCCACGATGGCCGGCTTATATTGGACGTACTCGGGGCATA
This sequence comes from uncultured Acidobacteriota bacterium, assembly GCA_963715675.1. Lineage (GTDB taxonomy): Bacteria > Acidobacteriota > Terriglobia > Terriglobales > Acidobacteriaceae > DASVWZ01. The sequence goes on along the minus strand of OY970265.1, from coordinate 1,657,091 downwards.
TCGTTGATTCCAGGGGTAATTGGATCAACGTCAGCAATCGCTATATAGGACTGAAGTTCCGCATTGGAAGCAGCACCCATTACGGCTGGGCTCGCCTCAACGTTAGCTGGGATCATAAGAATGGGATTGTAGGAACCCTGACCGGCTACGCCTACGAGACTGTGCCCAAGAAGGCAATCGTTGCGGGCAAGACGAAGGATTCGAATGCTATCACGGTTCAACCCGCGTCGCTCGGTCATCTAGCGCGAGGTGCATCGGCTATGTCAGCTTGGCGTGAGAACGAATCAGCCGTCAATCAATAGAGAATAGGCCCATTCGAGGAGGGCATCATGGAAGCATCTTCCCGACTTCGTAGCGCCGCCAAACTTTCCGATTCAGTTCATCGCCAACTCAACATGTATGCTCTTGCCGCAAGCGCGGCGGGGGTGGGAGTGCTGGCCATGGCGAAGCCTGCCGAGTCGAAGATTGTGTACACTTCTGCGCACCAGGAAATTGGGTTCAATGAGCCGTTCCTTCTCGATGTCAACAACGACGGTAAGGCCGATTTCATGTTTAGTTGGATTAACCTGTTTGTTGAATGGGACTCAAGAGGTGGATACCTTCTCCAGCTCCATGAACGCTTCGACAACCGTTTTTACGGGCCGCCGTGGGGGGTGCTGGCTTCTGGCGGCACATGGCCTGCTCCGCTCCATGCGGGAGTTCGAGTCGGAGTACCCGGACAACGCTTTGGGGCCAGTAGTGAAATGGCCGCAACAACGTTCGGCGATTATGGTAGGACGCGTCACTACTTTGGCCCGTGGGAAAATAAAGGAAAGGGTGTCAAGAACCGGTATCTCGGCTTCAAATTCGTGATCAGCGGAAAGGATCACTACGGCTGGGCCCGGATTACCTTCCGCCATCCACTCGATGCGATTCTAACTGGCTACGCCTATGAGGCGGTTGCAAATAAGCCAATCGTGACCGGCAAAACGAAGGGACCAGATGTGATCACGGTTCGGCCTGCATCGCTCGGCCATCTGGCGCGAGGCGCATCGGCCACGTCAGCTTGGCGTAGGAATGAGTCAGTCGCCAATCACTAGAGAATCCGACCATTCAAGGAGGACATCATGCAACCATCTTCCCGACTTCGCAGCGCCGCCAGGTTATCCGATCCAGTTCATCGCCGTCTCAGCATGTATGCGCTCGCAGCCAGTGCGGCCGGAGTAGGCATGCTGGCCTTGGCTCAGCCAGCAGAAGGGGAGATCATTTACACCCCGGCGAACAAGATTCTCCCGAACTGCGCCGCCAACCCTAAGTTGTGTTTAAAGCTCGACCTCAACCACGACGGCATTGTGGATTTTCGAATCTCGTTCAATAGTCACATAAAACCCTACTGGACGAATCCAGGTGGTCTTTGGGTTGAAAATCCACTGTCAAGAATGAAAACGGCAAGGATTCCCAAGAATGCGATTTGGGGCACCGTCACAGCACATGGTCGGGCCGCCTCGGCTTTGAGTTCTGGCGTTAGCGTGGGTACAAATACTGTGAAGTTCAGCCCTGCAAACAACCTCATGTTTGCATATTGTTTTTCCTGTGGTCAAGGCACCCAGACGGGCAGCAAAACGAACCCATGGGGTCCCTGGGCGTATGTCCAGGATCGCTATCTCGGATTGCAGTTCTACATCAAGGGAGAAACGCATTTCGGGTGGGCGCGACTGAATGCCAGCCTCCGACAAACGACGCTAACCGGCTATGCCTACGAGAGCATTCCGAACAAACCCATCGTCACGGGCCAGACGAGAGATTCGGACAACGCACAGTTCCAGCCTGCCAGCCTCGGGCGGCTCGCCCAAGGATCGGCCGGGCGCCCAGGGAAGTAGCAACGGGCGAACAGGACACTTCCCGGAGTTTTGCTCAAGGGAAGCGCGAGAATTGAGTCATTGAAGCACTGACAGATTGAGTCATTGAAGCACTAAGTCTTCGGGGTGCTTCTTAGTGGCTCAATGTTCCCAGGACTTCCGCTACAATAACATCACCGTTTTGTCGCCAGGGATTGGCCGGGATGGCGGAATTGGCAGACGCGCTGGACTTAGGATCCAGTGCCGCAAGGCGTGCAGGTTCGAGTCCTGTTCCCGGCACCACAAGCCACTTACCCAAGATAGATCGCGAGCGGAGACGCTGGTCCCGCCAAAGCCCGGAGCGAACCGGCGCACTCATCTTGTGGCGTGCGTGATCCGCCCCTCTCCTCGGCCTCGGGCTATTGAAACTGCTGCAGCCGCTGGTAGATCGCCACTCCGGCGATCACCAGGATCATCACGCCCGAAAGCGCTCCCAGCCATTTCACCAGGGGTGTGATCTTGTCCACCTTCTTCATCAGTTCGATCTGTTCCTTCTCCATGTGCGATTCGGATTCGTCCAGGAACAGTTGATCGTCTTCGTGCATGACGAGGGTACTGCGGTAAATGAGAAGAACGATCAGAATCCCGGTGAGTACACCCCACGCCACCAGAGGCCACATAAGATTTTCCATAAGCACCTCAAGCCTGTCTTGGGCACGACTGCGAAATCCTGACCTTGTGGACGTTTGGCTGCCCGCCACGCGGTCGGGTTCTCGTCAAGCCGCGATTATATACCTCCCGGCCAAAAGCCAGAAGGATTTGGATCACAGGAGAGAGCCTGCCTTGGTCGCGGGTGTCGTGGTTTTTCCGCGGCCGAGCGGCTGGGCCGTGCCGGGCTCCGGATTTTCCTGTATCTTCTTTCATCCCTGTGTCATCGAAAGAACAGCGGCTGGACAGGGCTAGGTTTGCCTGACCTCCAGGCCGGCTCTGCTATAATTTGGCGAGTAAAAGGAGATACGAATGGCCACGACGACTACTCCGGAAGTGAAACCCGCGGAATCGAAACCGAAAGCCGCGCCCATTAGCCTGACCCCGAACGCGGTGGCGAAGGTAAAGGAAATCATGGCGCAACAGAATCCCACGCCTGCTGGACTGCGGGTGGGAGTGGTAGGAGGCGGCTGCTCGGGCTTCTCCTATTCCATGTCGTTTGAAAACGCCGCCGGCATGATGGACAAGGTTTTCGACATGGGCGGCCTCAAGGTGTTTGTCGATGCCACCTCGGTCATGTATCTCGACGGCTGCATCGTCGATTATGTGGAGACGCTCGAAGGCGCCGGCTTCAAGTTCGAGAACCCCAACGTGAAAAGCACCTGCGGCTGCGGATCGTCGTTCAACGTGTAATTTGCTCCTGCCAATTTGCCGAAATTGAAAAGCCTCGTCCCCAGGGATGAGGCTTTTTCGTTCCTGCGCGATCCGACTCGCTCGTGGCTGGTCCAAACTCTCCTACAGCTACGAATCAAAACCATGGTTGCCCCACTCCTGCGTTCTGTGCAGGGGTGGGCAAGACGTCCCGGCCCACAACTCTGATATCCCGCCCCAGGTGTGTCATCCCGACCGGAGCAGATCATCACGAAGTGATGACCTGCGGAGCGGAGAGCCTGCCCTGAGCTTGCCGATGGGGACCTGCTCTTGTGATATCAAGTGGGAGCGACGGGCCGCGCGGGGTCGAGCCGGAGCGGCCGGTGGACACTCCAGCCCGTCTTGGCTTGAGTGGGGCAGTCGATCGCTGGACGAAATCTCCCAACCGCCCGTTCTCGTCTTCGCGCCGTCCATCACAGCTGTCATCCTTGAGGAAGTGGAACATTCGCGAAGCGAAAGTTCCCGACGAAGGATCTGTGTATTTGACGGCGGCTGGGCCAACCGCCTAATTAGTTTGAGGCAGCGCATACCGACAGGAAATAATTGGGGTCAGTTCCGCTCGCCCCCGATTTTCCGCCCCGGGGAGAGTCACTAAGGGCCGGACCCTCTTGGGGGCTGGCCCACCGTTTCTGGTCAGATTGTTTCATCAGGGTTGTCCCACCCTTTCGCCTGTTCTCTGGGCGAAGGCTGGGAAGCGCTCACGGCGACTCATACTGTATTCCCATCCTGTCCGGCACAGAACGGGAGACAAGGATGGGGCAACCCCAGTTCTTACTTATAGCCGGGAAAGCCCAGGGCCAGCCCCGGCCACCGCCGCAAACCCCGCCCACCCCGGAAACCTGTCACGTCGATCTGTGCCTTCGGTCACTGACAGCATCCCCTGAATCCTGTTAGCTTATCCGCGCAAGTCGGACCTCCCTTTGCCCGTCGTCCTTCGTTAATGCTCGACAGACGTTAACGCACGATCAACCCACTCCCCCACCGGGAGACGACGTTTCGGAGGAAACAGAATGAAAAAACGCAAGGAGAAGATAAAGTCAGTCGGTAGAATCTTCATAGCGCTTCCCGTGCTGTGTGCAGTGTTCTCCATGCTTTCCGCAAACCCCGCCGCCGCTCAAACGGGACCCTTCAAACACATCATTATCATCGTGCAAGAGAACCGAACGCCCGACAATCTTTTTGGGGCCGGCGCACCCATCACTGCATGCGGTAGCACAGACGACTTCGAGCCGGGCGTAGATATCGTCAAGGGCGGTCAGGTGAACGTAAACGGGAATGACAGGCTGGAGTGTTACGGCTCGCTGCCGCTGAACGGCTGGGACGCCAGCCACAACGTATCGATTGACCCCGACCACACCTACGACGGCCAGTTGCGACAAAAAAGCGGGGACTCGGGCTGGGTGGCAGACTACAATTACGGAGCCATGGACGGCTTCTGCCACGGGTATACCTACCCCGATTGCCCTCAGTATTCCTATGTGCAAAAGTCGGACGTGCAGCCCTACTTCGACATCGCGACCGCGTACGGCTTCGCCAACTACATGTTTCAGTCCAACCAAGGACCGAGCATGGAGGCACACCAGTTCCTGTTTACCGGAACGTCAGCGCCCGTGAAACCGGGCGACTCGACAGGTTACGACATAGATTTTGCCGCTGAGCTCGCCATCAACCAAGGCTACCCCGGCGGCTGTCCCTACAATCCCGGGCAGCCGGACAACAGCAAATCTTGGCCGAACTGGGCCCAGCAAACGGGCGTGGAAATCACCGATCCGCGGGTCGGCTCTAAGACCAACCCGCCGAGCGAATGCTACACCCACGACAGCCTGGTCACCGACGCCAACGACTGCCCGAACAACAACTGCAATCGGAGCACGGCTCCGAGTTGGGCGTATTACACGGAGCCCCCGGATTACTCCACCCAGTCCCCTGGCTTCTCGATCTGGGACGCCCCGGCGTGGATCCCGGAGTCCTGTTACGGGCAGACCACCAGCCCGGGGCTGGGATACCCCTGTACCGGCCCCGAATGGAACAACCATGTCCGCAATCCCCAGTCGAACGGCTACAGTTGGGCGCCGATCTTCGACGACATCACGAACTGCAACCTGCCGGCCATTAGCTGGGTCGTTCCCGACCAGGCGTACTCGGACCACCCCTACTGGCCCGGAGACGGGGGAAATGCAGGCAGCACCGCTATCGGGCCCTCCTGGGTCGGAGACATAGTCGACGCCATCGGCCAGAGCGCCTCCAACAGCGGTGGTGTGTGCGACTACTGGGGCACCAGCACAACGGCACAGCACATCGAGCCTCCGGCCATCTTTGTCGTCTGGGACGACTGGGGCGGCTGGTACGACCACATCTCGCCTTGGATCGCCCGGCGGAAAGGCGGGGGCACCGGATTCACCGACTGCGATCCGACCACGCAGTGGGGCTGCGGCTATACGGATGGATTCCGCGTGCCGCTGCTGGTAGTCTCTGAGTACACCTATAACCCGCAGACCGGGCTTGGCTACGTTTCCGGCGCCTGCGGCACCGTAACGCAGAACGGCAATTGCCCGTACTTTGGCCCGCAGAACTTCCCTCATCAGTACGTGCACGACTTCGGCAGCATCTTGGCGTACACCGAGTGGAACTTCGGGATCGGCCAGATATACCCGAACACAACGGAATATGCCGACTCGAATGCGCCAGACTGGGGTCCCCAGGGGCAGGTCCCGCTGTCGGACTTCTTTAACTGGCCCGGAGCGGGGCAGCCGTTCACCCTCATTAGTACGCCGCACCCCTCCACGTGCTTCACTTTGCACGCGAGCGTGAACGGCGACACATGCCCGCTAGCCGTCGGCTGGCAGGCCAGCCCCCCGGACTCGTACTGATCGAGGCCGGGTCGGTAACTTTGGAGAGCTGCGGCCCGCGGGTCAAGCTGACCAGCCGGCCGCAGCGATTGACCAAGAGATGTAACGGCGGGCCACCGGCCCGGAAAGCGAGGTACCGATGAGACGGCAGGCATTAATCTCCCTGCTGGCGTGCGCCTCCTGCCTCGCCCTTGTGGCGTCGGCAGGGCCCGCGCCCAAATACAAGGTCCTGCACAACTTCAACTACGGTACTCAGGCCCAAATTGGACCGCCCGGCGGCTCACCCGCACTCGACAGCTCCGGCAGATTGTACGGCGGCGCAGGGGGAGGAACTGGCTGCGCTGGCTATGGCTGCGGTGTAATTTACCGGCTCGCGCCCGACAGAGGTGGTTGGAAGTTCACCATCGCCTATGATTTTCTGGGCGGCGAAGACGGCGCTTTTCCCCAGCACGTGCTATTCAGTGGCTCGGGAGATTTGTTCGGCACCTTGGCGGGCGACGCTGGCCTAGGCGACACCGGAATTTACGAGCTGGTAAGGGGCGGCGGGAGATGGACCTTCGACATGATCTACCCTGGCGGCGACTGCCTGGTACTTGATCAAACCGGAAACCTCTATGGCTGCTTCGGTTCCGGCATGATCGGCGAGCTCTCACCAGGCCCCAATGGGTGGACCTACACCGACATCTACTACTCGGACTGCAACTCACCCTGTTATGACGGAGACTCCCCGGTGGCTCCCCTGACCTGGGATTCGCACGGCGACCTCTACGGCACCACACTATTCGGCGGCAACGTGCCGCCACTTTGCCCCGGCAGCGGCGGCTGCGGCGTAGCCTTCCAACTGGCCAACAACGGCGACGGCACCTGGACCTACCACGTCCTGCATCGCTTCGCCGCATTCAAAAACGACGGCTATTACTCCTACGCTGGGCTGACCGTCGATGGCTCCGGTAACGCCTATGGCCTCACCTCGGCGGGCGGCAAGTACGGCAACGGTACCTTCTACAAGCTGACGCCTACAGAGAAGGGCCCATGGAAGGAAACGATCCTGTACGAATTTCCAAACTGCGCCAATGGTTGCGGGCCAGCCTATACTCTCGTGTCTGACAAAGCCGGGAATTTTTATAGCTCCGGGGCTGGCGGCAACCACTGCGGTTACGACTGCGGCACCGTCTTCAAGTTCAGCCCGCAGAAGAACGGCACCTGGAAATACAGCGTGGTGCATAAATTCACCGGCGCCGACGGCGCTTACCCCTACGGTGTCGTGCTCGACGACAAAGGGAACATCTTCGGCACCACCATGAACGGCGGCAAATACAACCTGGGCGTCGCCTTCGAAATCACCCCGTAACGCCGCCGTCTGTCGGGTCGGCGTCCCGCCCACCCCGAGCGCGGGCGCCCCAGCCTTTCGCGTTCTTCGCGAAGGCTGGGGTAGCAGGTGGTCATTCAGGAAATTCTTCCGCCCTGCTCCCAGCCATCCAGTTTCTCCTTGACTTCCCCAACCGTAAAGAGCCATCATGGCCTATAGCTGAGGACTAAACTAATAATTACTAGTATAACTCCTTACGAATCTAGATTTTACCCGTAAGCCCAATCGAATTAAGGTTTTGCCGGGAAAATATTCGCAACTTCATGATTCCACTAGACCGGTGGGGGAGGGGGGTATCAAAAAGTAAACAGCTCCGCATCGACCGGAAACTCAGAACCGGAAACTGGCAACTGGCGCATTGAGCCATCCCAGCAGACCGACACGCATCATGTGTATATCATAAGGAGAACATGCAAAAGACATATATAACCCTTTAAGAATCTAGATTTTACCTCTAACCCCAATCGAATCTAGATTTTGCGGACCAAATCTCCGTAACCTGATGATTCCACTAGACCGGTGGGGAGGGGGTATACCCTCAATTTTCGATTTTCCAGTCATCGCTAACCTGCCTTCCTCAGCAACCCTCATCTCATCGCATGCCAGCGAGTCCGCGACGAACGCCAATTTCGCGCGCCGTCAAATCTGCAATAATGACTCTCTCTGCGCAAGTCTTATGAACGCTCCTCGATCTCAAGCCGCGCCCAATCCGCCGCCTCGACCTGTTCCTCCCCCTTTGAGGCCGCGTCATGAAATCGTCGAGAAACTCGATAAGTTCTGGCAGCGCGTGACCGAAGGGCTGGAACTCAGCCAGCTCTGGCAGCAATTCAGCAGCGATGCTCGCGCCAGCTATCGCCTTTATCAGAAGGACTTTGATGCCCGGGTTCCGCAGGGTACGCGCAAGCGGGATTTCTTCCATACCGCGCAGGAGTTCGCCTGGGCGCTGCTCGGGAAACTCACGCCGGCGCGGCGCGTGCTGCTGCTGCTCGGCGTAGTGATGCTGCTAATTCCCGCGACCAGCTTCAGTTATCACAGCAAGGCTGGCGGGATCGAGATCATGGAGTTTGACTTTCACTTCGTCGGCGGCATGGTGCTGCTGCTTCTGTTGCTGCTCGAAGTGGCCGACCGCGTGGTGATGAAGCGTGACCTGGAGATCGCCCGCGACATACAGCGCTGGCTGCTGCCCGCCGAGGCGCCGCCAGTGCCCGGACTCGAGATCGCCTTCGCCACCCGTCCGGCAAACACCGTGGCCGGCGACTATTACGATGTGTTTGCCCGTCCCGGAGCAAACGCAGACGGGCCACGCTATTTGCTGGCGGTTGCCGATGTCGCCGGCAAGAGCATCCCCGCAGCCTTGCTGATGGCGACGTTTCAGGCAAGTCTGAAGACACTTTCGTCGACGCCGAGCACGCTACCGGAATTGGTCGCCTTAATGAACCGCTACGCGTGCACCAACAGCCAAAGCGGGCTGCGCTTTACCACCGCATTTCTGGGTGAGTTTGATTCCATGAGCCGCGGGCTGGCCTACATCAACGCCGGGCACAACCACCCGATCGTGCTGCGAAATTCGGGGACGGTGGAGCGGCTCGCCACGGGCGGCCTTCCATTGGGCATTCAGGCCGACGCCGTGTATCAAACAGGCTCCGTTTTGCTGGAACCTGGCGATTGGCTGGTGGTCTTCACCGATGGGTTGGTCGAAGCGGTGAACGCTCAAGGGGAAGAATACGGCGAGCAGCGGCTGCTGGAGGTCCTCAAAGCAAATCTCAATACCACTCCGAGCCTCATGCTGAAGCGCATCATGAATTGTCTGGACGTTTTCGTGGCCGCGACCCCGCAGCATGACGATGTGACTTGCCTCCTGGTGAGAGCCGTCGGACCCGAGACGGCACGGCTCGCACCGATTGGCTCCGGATCGGGGAACTAACAAAAGCGTCGTCAAAGTGACGGATTTTGTCATCGGAAGCAATTTCGTGTGGCTACCATGCCCCATCTTGCCGGTCACCGTGGAAACCGGGCAAAGTCTGCCCACGTTATAAATGCGAGGGTTAAGTGAAAGCTGAAGTGGACACAGCCAAGGGTCCCGTAATGGTACTCAAATTGCAATTTGGGAAGCCTAGAACTTATCGTGAAGAGGAGAAACAGGGTCACATGAAGAAACAGAGGGGTTTTTCTCTGATCGAATTATTGATCGTGGTGGCTATTATTCTGATCATCGCCGCCATCGCAATCCCGAACCTGCTGCGCGCGCGTATTGCAGCCAACGAAGCCTCGGCGGTCAGCTCAATTCGTACGATGAATACCGCCCAGGCAGCGTACCAGTCGACATTTCCGACGGTGGGGTTTGCCAGCACCATGGCGGAATTGGGACCGGGCGCGGCCAGTTGTCCGGCGGGCGGCCCGACCTCAGCCGCGTCGTGCCTGATTGACAATGTGCTGGCCAGTGCAAGTACAGCCGGCACCGCCAAGAGCGGGTACTACTTTGGCGTCGCCGCGGTGGCCAGCGGCGGTCTGAACACCACCTACACCTTTGGGGGCTCGGCGGCAACTTTCAACTCAACTGGAGTGCGCGGATTCTGTTCCAAAGAGGATATGGTGCTGCACTTTAACGCGAGCTGGAACGCTGCTCCGCAGACCACATCCGCTACATGCGCGGGCTGGACGACCTTGCAGTGATCTAGGGTTCCGGAAGTGCCCGGAAAGGCCCGAATTTGAGGAGCAGCGGGAGCGATCCGCTGCTCCATTCTGTTTCCAAGGCCCATTTCTCATCGAGAAAGCCTCCAAGAGTCCTTTTTCTCACCTCAGTTCCAAAATGATACAGGCCGTCCTTTTTCCCGGTAAGAGCAGCCGGCGAATGTCGGCTTCTGGCCGCTAAGCTGCCCATCAAACCGCCGGCACTTGGCTCCGCCGAGGCCACACTTCATAACGAAAAAGAAGGGAAAACGAGATGCGGAAACAGAGGGGTTTTTCACTGATTGAGTTGTTGATCGTGGTAGCCATTATCCTGATCATTGCAGCGATTGCGATTCCGAATTTATTGCGGGCGCGCATTGCCGCCAATGAATCGTCGGCGGTCAGCTCGATCCGCTCTATGAACACTGCCCAAGCGGCCTATCAGTCGACATTTCCGCTGGTGGGGTATGCCAGCACCATTGCGGAACTGGGGCCGGGCGGGGCCAGTTGCCCGGCTGGCGGCCCGACTTCAGCGGCAGCTTGCTTGATTGACAACACCCTGGCGTCTGCGACCACGGCGGGCACGGCGAAGAGTGGGTACTACTTTGACCTGGCTGCGGTGGCCAACAACACCTTGAACACCAGCTACACCTTTGGTGGTGCGGCGGCCACGTTCAACACCACCGGGGTACGCGGCTTCTGCTCTAACGAAGATTTCGTGCTGCACTTCAACGCAAGCTGGAACGCAGCCCCGCAGACAACTTCGGCCACTTGCTTCGGCTGGACCACCATGCAGTAACTTGATTTGCCGAGCAATCGGGGGAGGGTACAGGCCAGCAGCAATGGGACGATCCGCCGCCACCCTACAGAGTGCTATCCGGGCAACGGTCAGGGAATTGTCTCACCGGCAGTCCTGAAATGACACAACTTGTCATTTCCTCGACAAAAACTGACAGGAGCGTCGTTCTTCACCTAGGGCTTAGGGTACGCTGGGAATTACCAAAGATTGCCGCATGATTGAAAACAAACCGCGTGCCCGAGAGGAACTCCCCCCTTTGGTAACTTCGGCTTCTGGCCGCTAAAATGCGAACATATTCGGCAACTGGGTCTACTAAGACCACACTTTGATGACGGAGAAGAGGGAAAACGAAATGCGGAAACAGAAGGGTTTCTCACTGATTGAGTTGTTGATCGTGGTAGCGATTATTCTGATCATCGCCGCCATCGCAATTCCGAACCTGCTGCGTGCGCGTATTGCAGCCAACGAATCCTCGGCGGTCAGCTCGATTCGTACCATGAACACCGCCCAGGCAGCGTACCAGTCGACATTCCCGACGGTGGGATATGCCAGCACGATGGCGGAATTGGGCCCCGGCGCAGCTAGCTGCCCGGCTGGTGGTCCGACTTCGGCTGCGGCTTGCTTAATTGACAACGTGTTGGCGAGTGCGACCACTGCCGGTACCGCCAAGAGCGGGTACTACTTTGGTATCGCCGCGGTTGCCAACCAGGGCTTGAACACCAACTACACGTTCGGTGGCTCGGCAGCGACGTTCAACACCACCGGCGTGCGCGGCTTCTGCTCCAATGAAGATTTCGTGCTGCACTTCAACGCGAGCTGGAACGCTGCCCCGCAGACGACCGCGGCTACTTGCTATGGCTGGACCACGATGCAGTAGTGGACTTGGCGAAGTACCTGGGGGAGGGTACAAGCCAGGGAGCAGCGGCGCGATCCGCTGCTCCCTTTGTTTTTTTGAGCGGTGCAATACTGCGACGGGCGCCGTCATGGTTTTACTTTGGTAATGCGGAGCCTCCTGCCCCACCCAAACCCACGCACTGCGCTTGCATATAATGGGCGTGTCCAGGCGAACCGGACTTTTTTTCAGAATCTCCCATCATGGCAGCCATCGAGATCCTGGGTTTGGCAAAAACTTATAAGGCAGGTTTTTGGCGCAGCAGGCCGAAATGCGCGCTGAAGCCGCTGCATTTGAGCGTGGCGGAAGGGGAGATCTTCGGCTTTCTCGGTCCCAATGGCGCGGGCAAAACCACGACTCTGAAGCTTCTCGTCGGACTAGTGTTCCCCTCTGCGGGTTCGGCCAGAATCCTGGGACGAGATATCAACGATCCCACGGTCAAAGCGCAGATTGGATTCCTGCCCGAGCAGCCCTATTTCTACGACTATCTCACCGCGCGGGAACTGCTGGAGTACTATGCGCAACTCTCCGGCGTGGACGCAAAAGCGCGATCCGGCAAAGTCGAGCAAGTGCTTCATCGCGTGGGACTCGGTGACGCGGCGAGTCTGCAACTGAGGAAGTTTTCCAAGGGCATGTTGCAGCGCGTCGGCATCGCCCAAGCCATCGTCCACGAACCGAAGCTCTTGTTCTTTGACGAACCGATGTCCGGACTGGACCCCATGGGTCGCCGCGAAGTCCGGGACCTGATGGACCAGCTCAAACATGAAGGGAAAACGGTCTTCTTTTCAACTCACATTCTTTCTGACGCGGAGACACTCTGCGATCGCGTAGCGGTGATTCACCAGGGAGAGTTGCGCGGCATCGGGGCGGTTGCCGATCTCACTTCCAGCGTCGAAGGAAAGGTGGAAATCGTCTGGCAGGGAAATATGGTGCTGGCGTGGATCAAGGCACTGGACGCGGAGTGCCATTTGGCCGGCGACACGGTTCGCGCGGTTATCGCGGAACGCGATCAGGAAACCGTCATCGATGGCCTCCGGCGGGAGCGATTGAGAATTGTCTCAGTCACGCCGGTGCGAACCTCGCTCGAGGAATACTACCTGCGAAAGCTGAAACCCTCGGAAGCGGCAGCGGGAGTGCGGTCATGAACATGCGCGTCCGGCACATTGCGTCGAATACTTTTCGGGAAGCAGTGCGCGACCGCGTGCTCTACAACCTGGTTGCCTTTGCCCTGCTCATGTCCGGCGCAGCCATTTTGGTGGGGCAGATTTCGATTGGCATTGAGCGGCTGGTGGTGGTGAACCTGGGACTGACCGCGGTATCCCTGTTTGGAGTAGTGATCGCAATTCTGGTCGGGATTGGACTGGTGTCCAAGGAAATCGACAGAAAAACCTTGTACACGGTGCTTTCGCGGCCGGTGCGGCGGTGGGAATTCATTGTCGGCAAGTTTTTCGGGCTAGCCGGCACGCTGGTGGTCAACACGTTCTTCATGGCAGTCGGAGTATTTGCTTCGCTGCTATACGTTTCTCATCATTTCCAGCGCAGCGACGGCTGGCTGCTGGTGGCGGTGTACTTTATCATCTTGCAATTCCTGATCATCACTGCCTTGGCGCTCCTGTTTTCCGCGTTCTCGACTCCGGTCGAGTCGGCCGTGCTGGCGTTTGCCTTGTTCGTGGTGGGCAGCTTTGCCGAAGACTTGCGCGGATTCGCCGCCATGGCCCACGGTGTCACCAAGTGGCTGGCCACCGGCGCAGCCTATCTTGTGCCGAATCTCTCGGCGCTGAATGTGATCAGCTCGGTGGCGCACGAGCAGCCGGTCGCGGCGCAATTGATCGTCGCCAACACGGCCTACGCGTTACTTTACGCGGGGATGGTGCTCTGCGGAGCGGTGCTGATCTTCGAACACCGCAATCTGAAATGAAACCCTTGTCGCAGGTTACGAGAATCGCCAGCATCCTGCTGGTGCTCTGCATGATCGCGTCGTCAATCGTCCTGCACAGAATCGACCGCATCCGGACAGGAGCAACCTTGGAAGAAGTGCTTTACATCACTTCTCCAAAGGTGCTCAAGCGGCTGAGCCTTGGTTATGAGGGATTGCTGGCCGACGTGTATTGGACCCGGGCCGTACAATACTTCGGAAACAAACACTATCAGGGAGCGCAGAAATACGCCCTGCTGGCTCCGCTGCTTGAAATCGCCACCGCGCTGGATCCTCATCTGGTAGTTGCCTATGAGTTTGGCGCGAATTTTCTGGCGCCGAAGCCACCCAATGGCGGCGGCATGCCGGAGCGGGCGATTCAGTTGGCCGAGTTCGGCATCCGCAACAATCCCAACGAATGGCAACTCGACTACGATCTCGGCTTCATTTACTACATGGATCTTAAGGATTACCCCAAGGCCGCCGAGGCGTTCGCGCAAGGATCAAAGATACCGGGGGCCCATCCCTGGCTGAAGTTGTTGGCGGCCCTGATGGCCGAGCATGCGGGAGACCTTGAGACCGCTCGCCTGATGTGGACGACCACCTACCAGACGACCAATGACCGGAATGTGCGCGCCAATGCAGCAGCCCATCTGCGGGCTTTGCAGGTGGATGAGGATGTGACCGCGCTGGAGAAACTGGCTGCGCAGTTCCGCGAGAGAACCGGACATCTTCCGGCAAGTTTTGCGGATCTGGAGGCGGCAGGCATGATTCGGGGAATGCCGGTCGATCCGCTGGGCCATGCTTACAAACTCATGGCGGACGGACACGTCGAAGTGCGTGTTCCCGACGACCTGCCGTTCATCCAGAAAGGTATGCCTCCAGGGTACATCGCGCCGCCACCGAAGTTCTTGCCTACAGATTAGAAGCGATCGCAAGCGAGTCTAACGGCATGAGATAGATGGAGTAAGGCCCGACTTTAATAACTGACGAAACTGAAAGCAGTCAGGCGCTCAGCCGCTAGCGTATTTCTTTATGTGAGCAGTTCGCGCCTTTTCCGGTAATAGACCATCGACAACAGCCAGAGGAGCAGCGTCCACGCCTCGAAGAAGGCGCTTCCCCTACCACTTTGGTCTGCGAAGTGAATCATAGCGATGGGAATCTGGATCGCGGCTTGCAAGAGAGCCAGTTCGAACATTAGGTAAACGAGGCCAAGAGCGTATTTCTCTTTCCGCCCCATTTTACGCGCAACCGTTGACGTCCCACTCACTAAGATAAGTTGAGGAAAGTGCGCCATGGACTGGATTGGCATCCGCAAAGCAGAACCCGACGACGCGGAAAACGTTGCGCGGTTGGTCAACCTGGCGTTCCGGCGGGAGCGCTTCTTCACGGAGGATGATCGCACCGATCCAGAGAGCGTGCGAAAGCTCTTGCAGAAAGGCGCATTTCTGCTGGCCGAGGAAGCCGGCGCGCTCGTGGGCTGTGTCTATGTGGAAGTACGCGGCGAACGCGGATACTTCGGGATGTTGGCGGTGGATCCGGCGCTGCAGCGCTCGGGCCACGGGTCCCGGCTGGTCACCGCGGCTGAAGAGCACTGCCGCGCGGCCGGTTGCCGCTTTATGGACCTGACCCTGGTGAACCTGCGAAGAGAATTGCCCGACTACTACCGGAAGCGCGGCTACGTAGACGACGGAACTGAACCGTTCATTACCGACGCGAGACTGAAGATGCCTTGCCACTTGATCAGGATGACCAAGCCGCTGTAACGTGGGAGCGCCGCGAGAAATGCCCACAGGTTCCGTTGACCAACCCAGTGTGACAGGCGCGTTGCTTGAGTGGTGCCGCGAGGAAGCGGCACGCGCAGGCTTCAGGCGAATGCTGGGGCGCCTTTCCTTTCTGCTCTGGCAATTCGTTCGTGAATCCACGCCGTCGCAACGGCGGCAGCGCTATGGCGATGTGGATTACGACTGGGATTTCCGCGTCGACACGACCAGCGCGACTGTGGGCTGGCGCGAGCGACTGCTCGGGCGGTTTCATTCTCCGTATCAGCCGACCGATCCCGCGCTGTTTCGCGAGATTCTGGCGGAGCTGAAGATCGATTTCCGCAACTTCACGTTTATCGACATTGGTTCGGGTAAAGGACGCGTGCTGCTGATGGCAGCGGATTATCCTTTTCGCCGGATTCTAGGAGTCGAATTGTTTGCTGCGTTGCATCGCGTGGCGGAAGAAAATATTCGAAATTACAAAAGCGACTCGCAGCAGTGCCGGGCGATTGAATCGTTGTGCACCGATGCGCGCCGCTTTGAATTTCCGCCGGAGCCGACTGTCTTGTACCTGTTCAATCCGCTGCCGGAGCCGGGGCTGATCGAGATGCTGGGCAATTTGGAAATTTCTTTGCGCGAGCATCCCCGGGCGGTCTATGTGCTGTACCACAATCCGCTGCTGGAGCATGTGCTGGCGCGAAGCGCGGTCTTCAAGAAGATCGCCGGGACGCATCAGTATTCGGTCTTTGCTTCGATCGCTAGCTGAGTCGGAGCATCTGCCCCGCTCAAAATCGTGCTATACCCCCTCCCCCTCGGTCTAGTGCAATCATCAGGTTACGGAGATTTGGCCCGCAAAATCTAGATTCGATTGAGCTTAGAGGTAAAATCTAGATTCTTAACGAGTTATACATCGTTACCTAACATTCTCTACCGGATATACGCCGATGATGGCGCTTTGCTGGTCTGGAGTCTCCTCCTTCTGGCTGCGGTTGCCTCCTTAATTTTCGTTCTGGCCGGTGAGGTGAAAATGGGGTATACCCCCTCCTCACCGGTCTAGCAGAATCATCAGGTTACGGACTTTTGGTCCGCAAAATCTAGAGCACATTGGGGTTATAGGTAAAATCTAGATTCCTAACGAGTTATACGTGTGTTTTACGTGTTCTCCATAAGATATACATCGAGGATGGCAGTTTGCCGGGGTGGAGTCAAGGGGAAAGTGAAGCGAGGATGTCCCGCCAGCCGAGAGTGAGGGATGTGGCGCGCACAACCAACATGGCATGCATGTTCATTCCTCACAGACGCATCGCACATTTGCATGAAGACTAAGTGGCATGCGAAAACCCAAGCGCTTCTATGTCTACATCATGACCAACCGCCCGCGCTCTCATATCTTGTACACGGGCATTACCGGAAACCTCCCACGGCGCGTTTTTGAGCATAAGAACAAGCTGGTTCCTGGCTTCACCAGCCGTTACAACCTCACGCGCCTTGCTTATTACGAGTCCTTTGCTTACCCCGATTTGGCCATCGACCGCGAAAAGGAGATCAAGGGCTGGCGGCGCAGCAAGAAGATTCGCCTGATCGAGTCCATGAATCCTCGCTGGTATGATCTGGCGGAACACTGGGCGGAACAATACCAACCCGAGGTTGGTGGCGCCCCACGCCAGATTCCCTCACTCGGCTGAACTGCGCCGAGTTTCGGAATGACGTCATCGGTGGGGTCGGGCGTCATCCCGACGCCCCGCGCTTTCACCAGCGGGGCGAGGGCCTGCCCTGAGCGAGCCTGAGGAGCGAAGCGACGAGGGGGAGTCGAATGGGAATCTGGCGCGCACATTGGACAAACCTATCAACCCGAGGTTGGTGGCGCCCCACGCCAGATTCCCTCACTCGGCTGAACTGCGCCGAGTTTCGGAATGACGTCATCGATGGGGTCGGGCGTCACCCCGACGCCCCGCGCTTTCACCAGCGGGGCGAGGGATCTGGCGTGTGGTGTCGGTGAGTCCGCCATGGTTCGCGCGAGATCCCTCACTCGGCTGAAGTACGCCGAGTTTCGGGATGACGCCTCCGAGTGGGCGCTGGCGATCCCGTGGCTACGGGGTGCAGGAATCGTAGAAGTGCTCTAGCCCCTGGGATTCAGGCGACGGCGATCCGCGTCACCGGGAAGGGCCAACAGAAAACCCGCTCAGGCCTGTCTAGGCGCAAGCGGGTCGTTCGGTTCGTTACTTCCTCCCCTTCTTCAGGCCGAAGGCGTACACGTAGGTATCCCCACCCGCGCCGACATACACCACCCCGTTCGCCACGACGGCCACACCGCCATCCGTGCCGTAGCCCCACAGGAAGGCGCCGGTCTTGGCGTTCAGCGCCATCACGTCGGGGGCCGAGACATAAACCACCCCATTCGCCACTGCGACCTCCGAAGCAGTGCCGTCGTCGTAGCTCCACAGCAGGGCACCGGTCTTGGCATTCAGCGCGTACACAGCACCGCCAAAATAAGCAGAACCGGAGCTGACGTACACCACCCCATTCGCCACGGCGGGGTCGCCGGGTCCGCGGTGCCTATAGCCGACGTTGTAGCTCCACAGCAGGGCGCCGGTCTTGGCATTCAGCGCGTACACTTTGGAGTCACCCCCGCCGACATAGACCACCCCATTCGCCACGGCGGGTGATCCCGCGCCGCCTCCGGTCGTGTGGCTCCACAGCTTGGCACCGGTGGTGGTGTTCAGAGCGTACACCTTGTCCGAGCCGATATAAACCACCCCATTCGCCACGGCGGGCGAGGAATACACAACGTTGCCGGTGGGGTAGCTCCACAGCTTCTTGCCGGTTTTGGCATTCAGCGAGTACACGTTGTTGTCATCCGAGCCGACATAAACCACCCCATTCACCACGGTGGGCGAGGAATACACCGCGCTGCCGGTGGTGTAGCTCCACAGCTTCTTGCCGGTCTTGGCATTCAGCGAGTACACGTTGTTGTCCGCCGAGCCGACATACACTACCCCATTCGCCACGGCGGGCGAGGACCACACTCCGCCGCCGGTGGTGTAGCTCCACAGCAAGGCGCCGGTGCTGGCGTTCAGTGCGTAGACGTTATCGCTTGTGACATAAACCACCCCATTCACTACGGCGGGCGAGGAAAACACATAGTTGCCAGTCGTGTAGCTCCACAGCGGGGCGAGGTTCCCGACATTGTTGACGTTAAGCACCTTTTCACACGGGTTCCAGCGCTTCATGTTGGTGCGGTGGAACTCGCTCCAGTCGTTAATGCACTTGCCCGCGGGCTGCTGCCCCCATGCCACGGACACGAAGCATGCACAGAGAATGAAAACCAAGATGCTGATTCGTTTCATAACGAACCTCCACCAGATAAATTGGTCTGCCGTAAATACGTTTCCCGGTCGTTCAGGTCATTCGTCTCAGGGAGTGGGGCGTCTCAGGGAGTGGGGCGTCTCAAGGGGCGGGGCGTCTCTTCGGAGAGACGAAACGACTTGTCGCGCAAAATATAGCCCTGTTGGCTAATCTTGGCAATAGCCCGTTATCACAGATCGATGTGATGGATTGACCCGGCTGGCGCCCCAGGTTCGCGTCCGTTGTTTGGGCGAGAACCACTCGCCCGGGTACAGATCGCTGCGTGCCTCCCCATAACTGCAAAGAAACGCCAAGGTCAACGGCGGCGGACAGGAATGTCCGCCCTACACGAGCAATAGTCTCGGTTCGTGAGAAACTAGTTGGGTGAGGCTGCGCTCTATTCTCGGCAACTTTGTCGTCGTTTTCTTGGGGCTGGCTACTGCTATGGCGGCTGCCGGCCCCGCGCCCGATGTTCACGCCGTCGCCCGCGGCGTAGATGAAAAATACAACCATCTGCACACCTTGCAGGCGGAGTTTACCGAGATCTACCGGGGGGCGGGGATGGAGCGGACGGAATCGGGCACGCTTTGGCTGAAAAAACCTGGCAAGATGCGATGGGAGTACCGTTCTCCCAAGGAGAAGCTCTTTTTGAGCGACGGCAGCAATGCGTGGTTCTGGATTCCCGGCCAGCATCAGGTGCAACGGACGCAACTGAAGCATCTGGAGGATTTACGGTCGCCCATCGCGTTTCTGCTGGGCAAAACGAAGCTGGAGAAGGAGTTGCAAGGGTTGTCCGATGCTCCGGATATGGCCGGGCTCGAAGCCGGAGATCGGGTTTTGCGAGGGGTGCCGCGGGCGATAGCGGATCGAGTAAGCGAGATCATTCTGGAGCTTACTCCGGAGCGATGGATTCGGCGGATTGTGATCGAGGAAGTGGACGGTTCGACCACGGAATATCGCTTTAGTGATCAGAGGGCAGATGTAGAAGTGGAGGACCAGCGGTTTGAGTTCCGGGTGCCGGCGGGAGTTGAGGTAATCGGTGGGGGAATTGAACCGTAAGCGATTCACGTATAATCACTTAAATAGCTGGTTCACCTCTCGGGGTTGGGCGGTGCTGCGCGCCAGATTCCTCGCCTCGCTGGAGAAAGCGCGGGGCTTCGGAATGACGCCTTCGTGGAGTGGGGCGGGTGAAGGTTACCCAAGGCACCAATCGACGGCCAATTGGCGACCTTCAGGAAATTTGGAATGTTAGACTTAGAGAGACTCTGGGTAAGCGTGGATTGGACTGGGGTCCTGCACCGGCGGGGACGCCCTGCATCTACATTGGCGGTAACAGGTAAGCGGGCTACAGCGTGGCAGAATTCCTGATCAAAGTAGCGGACGAAAAAGGGAACCTGGTTCAGCAGACCGAGAACGGGTACTCGGAAGCCGAGGTGCGCGACCGGTTCCAGCAACAGGGCTACCTGGTGTACTGGGTCAAGCCGCGTGGCATCATGTCCGGGGATTTCTCGCTGGCGCGGGCCCGCCGGGTGAAGCCAACCCAGTTTCTGATTTTCAATCAGCAGTTTCTGACCTTGATCAAGGCGGGACTGCCGATCCTGAACTCGCTGGACTTGCTGATCAAGCGGCAGAAGGATCCGTATCTGGGTTTGCTTTTGCAGAACGTTCGTGAGCGGGTGAAGGGTGGGGAACTGCTTTCGGACGCGTTTGCCGCGCAGAGGACGTTTCCGAAAATTTACACCACCACGCTTCTGGCGGGGGAGAAGAGCGGCAACCTGGAGGAAGTATTGAGCCGCTACATTGCGTTTCAGCGGCTGGCGCTGACCTTCAAGAAAAAGCTGGCCGTATCGCTGGTCTACCCGGTTCTGCTAGTTTCGGTCATGACCTGCATTTCGGTGTTTCTGGTCACCTACGTGGTGCCGCAGTTTGCCAAGCTGTACGAGGACATGGACGCGCAGCTTCCGACGGTGACAGTGGTAATGCTGGAAATCGGGAACCACGCACGAGCGTATGCCCCGGCGGCAGCGGTGGTGCTGGTGGTTGGCATGCTGTCGCTATGGCAATGGAAGAAGACGGATCGCGGATCGGAACGCATCGACCGGACGATACTGAGTCTGCCGATGCTGGGGGATATCTGGCTGAAATACCAGGTGGCGAACTTCTCGCGCATGCTTTCCACGCTGCTGGCCGGGGGCATGCCGCTGGTGCCTTCGATGGAAACCGCGGGAGCTTCGATGAGCAGCCGGCGCATCTTAAACGGTATTACGGAAGCGGCGATCCGGGTGAGGGAAGGACAAGGGTTGGCCAAGAGCCTTGAGGACCAAAAGATGTTTCCCGAATTGTCGGTGGAAATGATCGAGGTGGGGGAATCGACGGGAGCTTTGCCGGCCATGCTGAATTCGGTGGCGGAGTTTTACGAGGAAGACGTGCAGACCGCGCTGAGCGCGGCGATGGCGTTGATTGAACCCATCATCCTCATCGTGATGGCGGTGTTCGTGGGCGGAATTCTGATCTCGCTGTATCTGCCCATTTTCACCATTGGATCGCATATTCATTAGGAGCCAGCGTGGTGCCACGTGATAAGGAAGCGAGCCCAACGCGCGGTTTTTGTGTGGCAAAGGACGCGACACAACGCGCGGCTCGCCCAGGTCCTGCGGTCGCAAAAGCGGCGATCTCAGGATGACAATTAATTAGTAGGCGGGAAGAAAATGGCGAGTATGGCGGACAACAAAGCAGCTGTGGTAAATCCGGTGAACGGCGGCAAGGCCGGAGCCCAGCAAGAGGAAATGGAAAAGGCGCAGGATATTGCGCGGCGGTATCGTTGCCAATTTGTGGACCTGCACAATTTCCAGTTACACCACGATTTATTCAAGAAGATCTCTCCGCACCTGATGTTCCGGTACAGTTTCGTTCCGCTGGAGGAAACTGACGACGGACGGCTGATCGTGGCCATTGCCGATCCCAGCCAGCTGATGATGATCGACGAGATCAGCCTGCTGCTGGGCAAACGCATTGTCACCAAGGTAGCGACGCTGGGGCAGATCAGCGAAATCCTCAAGAAGACGGAACAGTCGAAACGCGTTCTGGAAGACGCCAGCGAAGGCTTTGCGCTGAACGTCGTGCACGAAGAGGAAGGGGCCGGCGACGAGAGCATCTCAATCGACCGGCTGACGGCGCAGGGCGATACCAGTCCGATCATCCGCCTGGTGGATACCACGATCTTCACAGCCCTGCAGCGGCGAGCCAGCGATATCCACATCGAAACCCGCGACGATTCGGTGTGCATCAAGTTCCGCATTGACGGCGTGCTGACCCAGGCCATGCCGCCGATCGCGAAGGAACATCACTCCACCATCATTTCGCGCATCAAGGTAATGAGTGAGCTGGACATCTCGGAGCGGCGCGTGCCGCAGGACGGCCGTTTTCGGGTGAAGTACGGAAGCCCGGAACGTCCCATCGACTTCCGTGTTTCCATCATGCCTTCGATCCACGGCGAAGACGCGGTGCTTCGCGTCCTGGACAAAGAGTCCATGAGCGAGAAGTTCCACAAATTGACGCTGGATGTGGTGGGCTTTGACGAAGAAGACTTGCGCCGGTTCCGGCGCTACATTCTGGAGCCGTACGGCATGGTGCTGGTGACCGGGCCGACCGGCAGCGGCAAAACGACGACGCTGTATGCGGCGGTCAATGAAATCAAGACCGACGAAGACAAGATCATCACGATTGAAGATCCGGTGGAGTATCAGATTCGCGGCATCACCCAGATTCCGGTGAACGAAAAGAAGGGGCTGACCTTCGCCCGCGGACTGCGATCGATTTTGCGGCACGACCCGGACAAGATCATGGTGGGCGAAATCCGCGACTCGGAGACGGCGCAGATCGCCATTCAATCGGCCCTGACCGGACACCTGGTGTTTACCACGGTGCACGCCAACAACGTGGTGGACGTAATCGGGCGATTCCTGAACATGGGCGTGGAGCCGTACAATTTTGTGTCGGCCCTGAACTGCATTCTGGCGCAGCGGCTGGTGCGTCTGATCTGTGAGTCGTGCCGGGCGGAAAAGAAACACACGCCCGAGGAACTGGAAGCCAGCGGACTGGATCCGGAGCAGTGGTCGAAGGTGACCTTCTACGAAGGCCAGGGCTGCATTGAGTGCGCGGGAACAGGCTTCCGCGGGCGAACCGCCATTCACGAATTGCTGGACCTGAGCGACCGGGTGCGGGAAATGATTCTGCTGAAGAAGCCCACCTCGGAAATCCGGCGCGCGGCGCGGGAAGAAGGCATGCGGTTCCTGCGTGAGTCGGCGCTGGACAAGGTCCGGCTGGGGTTGACCACGTTGAAAGAGATCAACAAGGTCACGTTCATTGAGACCAGCCGATAGAGCACTCGGCGACGGCGAGCGGGGAGGCCCGCCGGACCGCTGCCAGGATGGCGGCGCTACTTTGAGAAGGCCGCGACTGCCCGTTGGTTCCATGCAGGCAGTGCCCTTCCAGATATTGCTTTTAAGAGTTTCTGAGAGTTTCATAAGTTAGGCAGGTACAGGGAGAAGTGTCGGACGATGAGTTCTGGTTTCAGTTCCAGATCGAAGCCGAAATTGGCGTGTGAGATCGCATCCGACCGGGTGCTGGCGGGACGGGTGTCCGACCACGGCGGTGTGGTGGAGATGTGCGCGGCGGGCGAACTGGCTCCGGGCAGCGTGGTGCCTGACCTCACGGAAGTGAATCTGCGGGAGCGCACCGGGGTACTCGAGCGGGTGAAGGAAGCGCTGGCCAGTGTGGGGGGACGTTCGCACGACGTGATCGCGATTCTTCCCGACGCGGCGGTGCGGGTGATGTTGCTGGATTTCGAGAGACTGCCGGCCAAGCGCGAGGAAGCCGAAGGGGTAGTGCGGTTCCGGCTCAAGAAGTCGCTGCCGTTTGACGTGGATAAGGCCAAAGTTTCCTATCATGCGCAGCCTGCCGCAAGCGGAGTCAGGGTGGTAGCGGCGGTAGCACTGAACAGCGTCGTGGAGGAATACGAATCGGTGTTCCAGGAAGCCGGATACACTTCGGGCGTGGTCATCCCGTCGATGCTGGCGGCCCTGGGTGCCGCGGATACCGATCAGCCGACACTGGTCGTAAAAGTGGATGCCCGCACGACCAGCATCGCCATTCTCGACAAGGACCAGTTGCTGTTGTTCCGCACGCTGGAGAACTCGCGCGGGGTGACGATCAGCGGGGAGCAACTGGCGGAAGAGATCTATCCCTCGGTGGTGTTCTTTCAGGACACATACAATTTGAATATCGGACAGATCTTTGTGGCTGGACTGGCAGACTCCGGCGGTGCGGTGCCGGCCCTGCGAGCGCAGACCGGAGCCGAGGTGAAAGAACTGGTCAGTTCGGCGAAACTGGGTCCGAGCGTCGGCTCGATTCCGAGATGGCGAATGGCCGGAGTGGTGGGGGCACTGGTTTCCTGATGCGCGTTGATATCAATCTGGCGACACAGCCCTACGAGGATGCAGGGCAGTTCTGGCTGCGTTGGGGCAGCGGCCTCGCACTGCTTACGGTGTTCACCATTCTGCTGATTTTCGTGACCGCCAGGGATTGGGTGAGCGCGGGCAAAGACCGCAAGCTGATGCAACAGTATCGCGAGCAGATTGCGGAGCGTGACCAGGAGAAAGCCAACGCTCAGGCGCTGATGAACCTGCCCCAGAACAGCAGCACGCGCGACCGCTCGCAATCGCTAAATGATCTTTTCTACCGCAAGGCGTTTTCCTGGACGAAGGTTTTCGAGGACCTGGAGCAAGTGATGCCACCCGGCCTGCATGTGATTTCGATCCATCCCGATATTACGCCCGAGAATGACCTCTCGATCAAACTGGTGGTGGCAGGGGAGTCGCGGGAGCGGGCGCTCGAAATGGTGCGCCGGATGGAAGGCTCGCAGAGGTTCCAGCAGACCGAGATTGACCAGGAAGTCTCGGAAATGGGCGCCAGCGCGGCGCCGGGAGACAACGTGACATTTATGCTGAGCGCGCTTTATGTGCCGGAGGCGGGCAGCGCCACCGCCAGGAGCACCCGCTGAATGCCGGATCTTCGACAAACCCGAAAGCATGTGAAGCTGACGCTGGCAGCGCTGGTGTTGCTGGATGTGGTTGCTCTGGGAGTGTACTTCTCGCCGCTGGTCGGGTCGCAACGGTCGCGCGGCGAGCAACTGAGCCAGCTCTGGGCAGAGTTGCAGCAGAAGACCCAGGAAGTCGAGCCACTGCGCGGATTGGACAAGAAGATTCCGGTGGCGCGCAAGCAAATCGATGATTTTTACAAAGAACGGCTGCCCTCCGAGGAATCGACGATTTCGGCGGAAATCGGGAAGCTCGCCCAGCAGAGCGGGGTGCGGATTGGGAACGTGAAATACGTTGGGAAAGACCCGGAACCCGTCGGCATAAGGCCGGTACTGATTGAAGCCAGCCTGTCGGGCGACTACCTGCAACTGGTGCGGTTCATCAATTCGCTGGAACGGGACCAGCTCTTTTTTCTGGTCAACAGCGTCGTGCTGGGTGGAGAGCAGGGCGGTGTGGTAAAGCTGGAATTGAAAATGGAGACATTCATCAGAACGGGCACGGGCGCAGCCTGATGAAGATCACAACAGAAAACCGGAACAAGCTGATCGCGGCCGCCGTGCTGGGCGGGCTGGCCGTGGTGCTGTTGGCGCGGGCGTTCTTCAGCTTCGGCGGTTCCGCTCCATCCACGCCTGCCGTCTCAGTGGTGGTGCCAACTCCCGTAACTACGCCGCACAACAAAGCTGCGGCGCGAGGCAAAGCCGCGGCCAAGCGGGCCGGCGCGGCCCCGCGATCACTGGATCCGCAACTGCGCTATGACTGGTTGAAGGCCAGCGAAGATACCAAATACGGGGGTGTCGGCCGCAATATTTTCAAAGTACAGGCGGCGATTCCAGAACCCGAGGGGACTGGAGCTACGGGCAAGGAGAAAGCTGAGGACGAGGGTCCGCCGGAACCTCCTCCGCCACCGCCCATTACCCTGAAATTTTTCGGATTTGCCAGCAAGCCGGGCGAACCCAAGAAGGTGTTCCTGTCTCAAGGCGAGGACGTCTTCATCGCGCGCGAAGGGGAAATCGTGGATCGCCGTTACAAGGTCGTACAAATCTCGCCCATGTCGGTGGAAATCGAAGACGAGATGAACAACCACCGGCAGAGCATCCCGCTGACACAAGGGTAGAACTGATGGTGTAATCGGGCAATTGTGTAATTGAGTAATTGAAACAATCCGCGGCAAGTGCTCTTCAATCACCCAATTTCCAAATTGCCTAATTTCCTTATGCTCGGTTCCCGTCCAATCCGCGCTCGTGACTCCGAACAGGGGTATGTCCTGATCACGCTCATTCTGTTTGTCGCCCTGCTGGCGATTGCGGCGGTAGCCATGGCACCCACGTTCGCATTTGAACTGAAGCGGGACCGGGAAGAAGAACTCATTCACCGGGGAATGCAGTACACACGGGCGATCCAGCATTATTACAAGAAGTTCGGAAGGTACCCGACGCGGCTTGAAGACCTGGAGAACACCAATCAGGTTCGCTTCCTGCGCCGGCGCTATAAGGATCCGGTTACCGGGAAGGACTTCAAGCTCCTCCACCTGCAGGACGTGCAAATGTCCGTCAACGCGGGACTCGGCGGCGTCGGGGCAGGCGCGCCCGGAAGCGGCGGGGTCAATAACGGGCCCTTCACCAATGTCGGTTTCGCGCCCAATCAGGGGAACTCAGCAGGCGGCAACCCCAACATCTTGCAGCCGGTGCAGCCGGGCTTTGGCGGGGGTGCGGGACCAGGGGGATCCAATCAGAGCGGTTTTGGGGGTGGCACAGGGGGTAGCGCGGGAGGTTCGATAGGGGTTACGAACCAAGGGTCGCAAAACGCAGAGGACTCAGGCGACGCAGGCTCTGGAAGCGGGCCGGGAGGTTCGAATGCGCCAGGCGGAGCGACCGGGACCGGAGGACCCGGGGCTGGAGGAACAGCCTCGAGCGGCTTCGGCTCCTCCAATAATAACCAGGTATTTGGCGGCGGGCCGGTTGTGGGCGTGGCCAGCATCAGCAAGGATAAGACGATCCGCGTTTTTAATAAGAAGGATCGTTACAATGAGTGGCAGTTCATCTATGACCCCTCCATGGATCGAGGCGGGCTGCTGACCACACCCAATACGCCTTCGCTGCAAGGCGCGGGAGCGACGCAGCCGGGCGCACCCGGGGCTCCAGGTGCGCCGGGAGGAACTTCCGGCCAGCCGGGGCAACCGGGAATGCAGCCCAACCAGCCGGGAGGGCAGCCGAACCAACCAGCGCAGCCTCCGCAGACGACGGGCCAGCCCAACGAGCCTGAAGAATAGTCGTTTCGTTCCGGCAATTGTCCGCCCGGTGCCAGGGCATATCCGCAACCCTACGCACTTCTCGCACAGAACGGGAGAAATGGTGCGCCCAGCTTGGCCCGTCCCTACATCGTTGGCTTTTCGAGTTGGGCACAAAGGACCACCAGCGTCATGTCATCGTGCTGCTTGGCGCCGGCAACAAAAGTGTCGGCGGCTTGCATGATGCGGGCAATGATTTCCGAGGGACTCAGGCCGGAGCAACTGTCCACGGTTTCGATCAACTTTTGCTCACCCCATTCTTCGTCGGCGTTGTTCATAGCCTCGCTGATGCCGTCGGTAAAGGCAATCAAAACGTCCCCGGGATGAATTGTCACAGCCGCTTGTTCATAAGGAAAGCTCTCCAGCAACCCGACCACTGCGCCTCCGACGTCAAGGCGGCCGATCTGCCAGTCTTGCGCTGAACGGTGAAACAGCATGGGCGGATTGTGTCCGGCATTGACGTAGGTGAGCCGCCGGGTTGCCGGATTGTATTGTCCATAAAAAAAAGTCGCGTAACGGTTTGAGGAGGAAGCCTCGTACACCAGGCGGTTTACGTTGCTGATCAACGCGGCGAGATTTTCCGGAGCTCGAGTGGCCTCGCCCCGCAACGATGCCTGCAAACTGGCCATCATCAATGCGGCTGCGATGCCTTTGCCAGAGACGTCACCGATGGCAATGCCAAGCTGTCCGTTCGGGAGAGCCAGAAAATCGTAGTAATCGCCGCCGACACCAAGTGCGGGGCGGCACGCGCCGGAATAATCGATCCCGATAATCGGCGGGAGCGTCTGGGGAAAAAGCCGCTCTTGCACCTCGCGCGCAATCTCCACTTCGCGGTTCAACCGTTCGCGATGCGCAACTTCGTCCGCAATGGCGGACATGAGGCGCGCGTTTTCGAGCGCCAGGCCGGTTTGTGCCGCCACTGACTTCAGCAGGCGGACATCCGTTCCCGAGTAAGGCTCGTCGGACAACTTCGGGCCCAGGCTGATGAAGCCAAGCAGTTGGTCACGCGCGCTCAGCGGCAGCAGCAACTCGCTTTGCAGTTGGGCGAGTTTCGCGCGATCTTCTTCGCCGACTTCCGGCTCGCGATACAGCCAGGAATTGGGGTCGTCGAGATACACCCGCGCCGGTTCTTTCTGCTTCTCCAGGGCTTTCACGGTCCCTCCGCTGCGGGGGAAGGTAACCTCCGGCGTGGCCCCATAGCCCAACGCATAGGCCGGGCGAAAAGGTCCGCCACCGCCCAGCAACACCGCGACCCGCGGAATATGGAGCGTGTCGGAAATTCGAGCCGCCACCGTCTCGATCAGAGGCCTGGTCTCGACCATGCTGCGCACCTGATCGCTCAACTCGCTGAGGACTTGCTCGGTGTTGTAGGCTTCGCGGAAAAATTTCCTGTCAGTCCAGTTTCGCAGGCGGTTCGCGCCTCGGGTTATGCTGACTCCCACCAGGAAAGTGGCTGCGATGAGGATCATCTTCATCGGCCGGTGCTGGCTCTGTGCAATCCACGAAGTCGCGGTGAGCGTAATGGCAACAATCATGCCCAACTGGAGCGCACGGATTCCACTTTTCGCCAGCCCATACTGCAGTCCCTGCCGCAGGGCCACCCGCACGTCCATGGCCCGCTGCACCACGATCACGTAGGCCAACGTCAAAGGAAAAATCGTGGTCAGGATCAGTCCAATTCCGATCAGCCAGTCGGGGAATATGTGATAGATGGATTTCCCGCGAATCAGCGAGACCAGTTCAATCACAAACAGAGGGAACAGGGCAACCGTCGCGCCCCAGTAGAGCAAGCGAAGCCGCCGCTTGGCGTCGTGTGAGATTGCCATCGACGACTTGGTGAAGATCGAGCTGAAGAAGCCAAATCCCACGACGCAGTACAGGTAAATCCGCAGAGGCGTTTCGAGGGGGTGGAACTGCTGAAGAATCTGGTGGGCGCGGACGTAATCCGTCATCTGCGTGATCGATATCGCGACGTAGAAGAAGACATTCACAAGAATCGGAACGATGACCAGCACCGGAATCCATTTCCGCCAGGCCCGCATCCGGGAGTAGAACGGAAAGGGCTCCGGGAAAAAGAAGCCAAACAGAAACATGAAAATCGGCCACCCGGCCGCGAAAGCGCTGCGGTAAGCCATCGCGACCTGGCGGTAACCCTGGCCCCAGCTCTCAATTTTGAACGAACTCAACATCTGCGAAAAACAGAACATCAGCCCGAGCAGAATCCATGCCAGCTTGTCGCGTGGCCGGATCAGCACGACCCAGGCGCCGAGCAGGACGCAGCCGATCGGAGCCACAATATTCAGCAGCACATCGAAGAGCACCTGGCTCCAGGGAGTGGTTCCCGGAGTCACGGGGAGAACTACAGAATGTCTGCCCGACGTGGACTCCACGGTGAGTTCGATCTGATCTCCGGGGCGTGCTTTGGCGTAGGCCTCCGACAGGACCGCGGTCCCGGTGTACTTCTGCCCATTGATGGACACGAGGCTATCGCCGGCGTGCAGGCCCAACTTCTCAGCTTCCGGCCGTACGATCTCTAGGTATGCGCTGGCGGTGGCGGGAGAAACGAAGGCCAGGTCTATTTGCTCGGCACACCAGATGTCCTGGGCGTAGCGGACTTGAAACAGCATCGCACCGGTAAAAAGAAGCGCCAGGCACACGTATTGGACGAGTGGAATGGAGGCTCCTTTCCTGGGCGGGCTGTTTCGCATAAAGGGCAGACGGAAAGGATGATTGTACAGAAATGGTTGGCGCGATGGCCGAATGTGGGCGTGAGCGGGTGCCGACTACTTCCTTCGGGCTGAGTTGACGGGCGCAACCATGGGGCGCCGGATCGGAACAATGGCTCCTCGCGACGGGTCGGTAGCCGCGTTGGCCCGGTTGAGCACCTCACCCTGGATGTATTGCACGAACTCCTGGATCTGACGCTGCATTTCCTCCATGCGCTCGCGCATTTGCAGGATGATCGCCATCCCGCTGATGTTCACCCCCAGATCTCGGGCCAGAGAGAGAATGAACTCCAGACGCTGCAGATCCTCGTCGGTGTAAAGACGGGTATTGCCCTCGGTTCGGGAAGGCTTCAGCAGCCCTTCGCGCTCATACAGGCGCAAGGTCTGAGGATGGATCCCGTACATTTCGGCGACTGCAGAAATCATGTACGCGCCCTTCGCTTTGCGTTTGGTCACAGAGATCCTTCGCTGCACTCGGGGTTTCGCCTCCAGTTTTCCGCTACGCTCACGTCCGCAACACGGCTCCACATTTCAGCGACTGCGGAAATCATATACGTGCCCTTGGATTTCCGTTTGGTCATTCTGGAAATATTAAAACACAAATGCACGGGCGCGATGCATTCTGCAAATTTTTTTCCTCCGAGCGGTGCTCTTTTCGCTCGATGTAGCTGTAATCACAGGGTTTCTGACAGGTTAAGGAGATGGTTCCGGCCCATACGTAGCCTCTATGCTGCCGGTTCCGGTTTTTCCTGAACCTGCCCCGTCCATCCACCGGGCTTGAGCGCATGGTTGATGAAATACGCCACCGCGCCTGCGCCGATCAGGATCATGCCAAAGGCAAATGAACTCATGCCCAGCACCTGTTCGGTCTCGCTTCTCACGACCGAGAAGCCCAGTAAAAGCATGGGTGCAATGCCAATCGCGATGGCGCCGAAGATGCCTCCCGGGACGCGGAACGGCCGGGCCAACTCGGGCTCGCGGAAGCGCAGCCAGATCAGCGCCAGAAACTCCAATCCCAGGCTTCCACCGTAAAGAAGAATGTCGAGGGTCACCAGGCGCTCAAAGCCGAGTCCGAGGCACATCGCCCAGCAAATCGCCAAAGCGATAATCGCGACCCAGGGCGCCCTCGTCCGCGGATGAAGCTTGCCGAAGAACTTAGGCAGCATGCCATCTTCCGCCATGGCCAGTGGCAGGCGGGAATAGCTCATCACCAGGGCATTGAACATTCCGAAGCCGCTGATCATACCGCCCAACGCCAGTCCAATTCTGAGCAGTGGGCCGCCCATGAGGCCGGCTATATCCGCCCAGAAGCCGGTTTCCCACGCGCTGGAGGGAAGTCCGGTCATCCACATGGCGGCAACCGGGAGAACATAGCTGATGCTCACAATCGCCACCGCCCACAGCATGGCTCGCGGATAGGTCCGCTGCGGGCGCTCCACCTCGGTGGCAATGGTTGAGGCGTTGTCCCAGCCCATGTAGTTCCACATGCAGATCAGCAGCCCGGTGAGGATGCCGACCCCGGAAGCGGACGGCTTGGCCGCCGCATGCGCCAAGGCTCCAAACTTGAGCGGTGCAATCACCGCAATGGCAAGAAACGGCGCCGACAGAAGGAAGAACAGCCACAGCGACGTGGTCGAAACCGCATGCACTCCGGCGATGTTCAGTAGAGCGCACACCGTCACCACGCCCAGCGCAACCGTTACGCCGCGATGTCCCTCGGCAAACCAGGGAAATAGGCGGTCAAGATAAAGGACGAACAGCGTGGGATAGATCGCCATATCGAAAATCGAGGCAACCAGCGAAAGCCAGGCTTCCTGAAATCCCCAAAAGTTGCCCATCGCGCGCCGCACCCAGGCGTAGTAGCCGCCTTCGTGGGGCAAAGCACTGGAAAGTTCGCCGATCATGAAGGCGGTCGGCAGGCTCCAGAGAACGGGAGTGAGCAACAGGATCAGTATGGCCTTGCCATAACCCGCCCCGTGGACGATGTCTTCCGTGCCATAGGTTCCACCTGAAACCATAAAGAAGGTCGCAGCAACCAGTGGCCAAAGGGTGAGGCGGACGGATTTCTTCCGGCGGGGAACGAGCGTGGGCGGCTGAGTCGGTTGACGGACAGCGCTAGCGGTTGCCAATTTCGGTGGCTTCCTCCTCTGGGCGAATCACTCTCAGCCACCCCCTCTCCCGTGGCGGGGCTCCCGGTGAATGCGATTCCGGGCATTTCGGCGAAGTTAGTTCGCAGGTAAGAGATTACGGGAAATTTTCACAGATGCAACAATTATTTTGAAAATTTCTGTCACCCCTGGCGGGTACATAGGTAACGCCGCAGTTCTTGAATAGCAGGCTGCCAAGCCAACCGGGGCCACATGCCCAACGTTGGACTCGGGATCACCACAAGTTCTTTGCCAGATCGCTCTTCTCATATATGCTTTGCGAAGATGTGGGCAAGGCCATTTCTCCCAGGAGAGGAAAGCATGAAAACAACACTGATGGTTGTTCTGTCCAGCATGCTGCTGTTTGCGCAATCCGGGAAGCCGCAGAACGCGTTCACGCCGGCGCAGATCAAGTGGGGTCCAGCTCCGCCGTTCGTGGCAGCCGGCGCACAGCTGGCGGTCCTTGAAGGCGACCCAACCGCCAGCTCCGGCGATTTCACGATCCGGCTAAAGATGCCGGCCGGTTACAAGATCGCTCCGCATTGGCATCCGAAGCGGGAGAATGTCACCGTGATTTCCGGCAGCTTCAAAGTTGGAATGGGGGACAAGTTCGACCTCACCAAGATGACCAGCTTTCCCGCCGGTAGTTTTGCCTATCTGGATCCCGACATGCACCACTACGCCATGGCCTCGGTACCTACTGTGGTCCAGGTGCACGGCATGTCCCCGTTGCAGTTTAACTATGTGAATCCCTCCGACGATCCCAGCAAGAAATAGGCAGGAGATCGGCGGACGGTGAACTGGCCCGGTTGGACTACAGGTTTTTCCAAAGCTCAGCCCTGGGATCCTCAGGGTTGAGCTTTGCCAGTTCGCGGAGAAGCTCTTTGGTCTTTTCGTCGTGCGGCATGGGAACGCTGATCTTGACTTCGACGATTTCATCTCCGCGGACGCCGTCTTTGGTCGCCGAGGGCACGCCCTTTTCTCGAAGGCGGAGCTTCTGGCCGGACTGGGTTCCCGGCGGAATCCGCAGCTGGGCACGGCCATCAATGGTGGGAACTTCAACCTTGGCGCCCAAGGCTGCTTCGCTGACTGTAATCGGCACGGTCAGGTGGATGTCGTCCGCCTCGCGGTGAAACACGGGGTGGTCGCCGGTTCGAATGATGACGTAGAGGTCGCCTCCGGGTGCGCCCTGGAGACCGGCGTTGCCCTTGCCGGCTATTCGAATGCGCTGCCCGTCACGGGTTCCGGCCTTGATTCGGACTTCCAGCGGCTCGGAATGGTCTACTGTGCCTTCGCCGTGGCAAGCCGCGCAGGTCGAGAGGTTTTTTCCCGTGCCGTGGCAGCGGGGGCAGGGAACATTGAACTTCATGCGGCCGCCGGTCTGGGTGACTTGGCCGGCTCCGTTGCACTCGGGGCACTTTCCTGGCCCCTCGACAAAGCCCTGTCCGCGGCAGTTCGTACAAACATCCCGGCGGGCGATGTTCAGCCGCATGACGCCGCCGCGAATTGCCGTCCAGAAGGGAACGTTAACCTGGTATTCGAGGTCGGTGCCGGGCTCAGGTCCTTGCTGCGCAGCCGCGCCGCGCCCTCCGCCGAACATGCCGGAGAAAACGTCTCGGAAGCCGCGGCCGGAGGATGCTTTTCCGCCGCGTCCGCTGCCACCCTCGAATAAATCAGAAAAGTCGAAGCCGCCGAAATCGAAATGGACGCCTTGCCCTCCGGCGCCTGGCTGGTCGCCTTGGGGAAATCCAGCACCGGGAAATCCGCCGCCCGTGGCTCCGGCGCGTGCATAGGCCTCGGCAGTTGCGGGATCGATGTTATCGGAGTAGAAACCGACCTGGTCGTAGACCTTGCGCTTCTTGGGATCGCTGAGGACGTCGTTGGCCTCCGAGAGCGATTTGAACTTCTCCTCGGCAGACTTGTCTCCGGGATTGACGTCAGGATGATACTTGCGGGCAAGCTTGCGGAACGCTTTGCGAATATCCTCCGACGAGGCGGACTTTTTCACCCCGAGGATGTCGTAGTAGTCTTTCTTGGTAGTGGTGGGCATCTATTTCCCGCACTCCGCAAAGGAGCCCTTTCGCTCAGGACAGCAGCTTCAGATCCTCGTGGACAAGTCCTAGCAACTTCTTCTCCAGGTCAGTTCGGAGGATAATGATAGCCGAGCGCATGTAGCCGCACTTCGCGCCCTTTACATCTATCTCAATCTGTCCGGGCTGCCAAAGGGCGACATTCGATATCCTTTGCCAATCAGAGGCTATCCCAGCCTTTTCGATTGCTCGGGCAACAAAGATTCGGTTTTGAGTCAATCGAGTGCCGCTCCAGACCGCATCTGCCAGCGCATCAGTTATCGGGGTGTCGGCGTTCAGCCGAGCTCCCAGGATCGCCTCGGTTGAGCGAAACAAGCCGTCGACCAATTCGCGGTATTCGCGGGCTTTGTTATCCCAGACCCATTGCCTCTGTTGATTGGAACGTGCCATCCAGCCGCCAAGCAGCACTCCGCCGATAGCGTAGATGGCGGGTGCGGCCGCGCGGGCAACACACAGAACCCTTGCCAAGATTTCCGGGACTGAAACGACCGATGTCATCTCCTAATTTTTGAGCCTTCGTTCAAGGCAAAAAGGTCATGCGGCCGGAAGACTGGCGCCGTCAAGGTACGAGGCCTTGGCGTAGAGCGTAATGATTCTTTCCGCCAGCTCGCTAACGCCAGCTTCGTCCAGCCGGTTCGCCCGCAGCTGACCGTAGGTCTCGCTGATTGCTCTCACTTCGGATTGCAAGTCTTTGGGCAAGCGACTGGGCCATACCCCTGGCGTCACTGAGGAGCGGAAGTCGTGGTAAGCAGTATCGAGGCGCGTCCTCTGGTCCCCATGACCGCTGAGAGCGCGAACCATGCCCAGCAACTTCACGTGGAAATACTTGATAGCCTCAGTTGTCGTCGGATCTCTCATTCAGGTCTCCGGTCATTCGAAAATTCTCCAGCCCACGCCGTGGCCAAGTTTCGCTAATCGCTCACGAGCCGCGCTGGGCCTGGACGGGCGAGGGCGCCCGTCCACCCATGGTTCAAGCCAAGGGCCAAAAGCTAACGGCCAATAGCTTATTTCTTATCTTCCACATCCACGTACTCGGCGTCGATGACTCCTTCGTCTTTCTTCTGACTGGCGCCGTTGCCGCCTTCCGACGGACCCGCACTCGGACCTGCGCCCGGTGCTGGCCCAGCCTGCGACTGCGCGGCTTTGTACATCTGCTCCGCCAGCTTGTGCGAGGCTTTGGTCAGGTTTTCGCGTGCATGGTCCATGGCCGACTTGTCGCCACTTTCGAGCGTCTTCTTGGCATCGGCTACGGCACTTTCGACGTCACCACGCTCCGAGCCGGAGATCTTATCGCCATGCTCGCGCAGCATCTTTTCCACGCTGTAAACCATGGAATCGAGCTGGTTCTTGGCCTCGATGACTTCGCGTTGGGCCTTGTCCTCGGCCGAATGTGAATCGGCTTCCTTGGCCATGCGATCGATTTCTTCTTTGCTCAGCCCGGAAGACGACGTAATGGTGATCTTCTGGTCCTTCTGCGTGGCCGTATCCTTGGCAGTCACGTTCAGGATGCCGTTGGCATCGATGTCAAACGTCACCTCGATCTGCGGCAAACCGCGTGGCGCCGGCGGAATTCCGGTCAGATGAAACTTGCCCAGGGTGCGGTTCTGTCCCGCCATCGGCCGTTCGCCTTGCAGCACGTGAACTTCGACCGAAGTCTGATTGTCCGCCGCGGTGGAAAACGTTTCCGTCTTGCGCGTCGGAATCGTCGTATTGCGCGGGATCATCGGCGTGGCCACCCCGCCCAGCGTTTCAATCGCCAGGGTCAGCGGAGTCACGTCGAGCAGCAACAGATCTTTTACTTCACCCTTGAGCACTCCGCCTTGAATCCCCGCGCCAATAGCTACTACTTCATCCGGGTTCACGCCCTTGTGCGGCTCTCTGCCGAATAGTTCCTTAACCAATGCCTGAATGCGCGGCATGCGAGTCTGCCCGCCTACGAGCACGACTTCGTTAATTTTGCTGGCGTCAATTCCAGCATCCTTCATGCACTGTTTGCACGGACCTACCGAACGCTGAATGATGTCTTCCACCATCGACTCCAGCTTGGCCCGGGTCAGCTTCTTGACCAGGTGCTTTGGCCCGCTCGCGTCCGCCGTGATGAACGGCAGATTGATCTCGTGCTCCATGGTGGTCGAAAGCTCGATTTTGGCGCGCTCGGCCGCGTCCCGCAGACGTTGCAACGCCATCTCGTTACCCTTGGCGCGCAGGTCGAGGCCTTCGTCTTTCTTGAACTCGTCAATCAACCAATCCACCAGCCGTTGGTCGATGTTGTCGCCGCCCAGGTGGGTATCGCCATTGGTGGCTTTCACCTCGATCACGCCTTCGCCGACTTCCAGGATGGAAATGTCGAAGGTGCCGCCGCCGAAGTCGTATACCGCAATGGTCTCGTCCTTCTGCTTGTCGAGACCGTAGGCCAACGCCGCCGCGGTGGGCTCGTTGATGATGCGTTTTACGTCCAGCCCCGCGATCCTTCCAGCGTCTTTAGTCGCTTGCCGCTGGGCGTCGTTGAAGTATGCCGGAACGGTGATGACCGCGTCGGTGATCTTTTCGCCTAGGTAGTCTTCCGCTGCCTTCTTGAGCTTTTGCAGGATCAACGCCGAAATCTCGGGCGGAGTATATTCCTTTCCTTGCGCCAGTACCGCGACGTGATCGCCCTGGCGCACTACTTTGTAGGGAACCATCTTCATTTCTTCGCTGACTTCGTCATAGCGCCGTCCCATGAAGCGCTTGATCGAGTAAATTGTGTTTTCCGGATTGGTGATGGCCTGACGTTTCGCCACCTGTCCCACCAGCCGCTCGCCGGTCTTGGTAAAGCCCACTACCGACGGGGTGGTCCGGCCTCCTTCTTCATTAGCAATAACCTTGGGCTCACCGCCCTCCATGACAGCGACGCAGGAGTTGGTAGTGCCGAGGTCAATTCCGATTGTTTTAGCCATAAGTGGCTCCTTTCGATGCCTATAAGTGCTTTATAATCAATATCTGACGATTGCGCTTTGTCCTATGCTAAGACCTGAGTGAATCATTGTCAATGTTTAGATGCGGATGGCGGCGTCGAAGATGCGACGATAGCCTAAGAGGAAGTAAGATTCAGATAACCGCGTTCGCATCGTGGGGTCCATATGGTAGCCAAAGGAGAACGGACGGAGCACGAAGAAAAGCAGGCGGCAGAGGACTATCGGAGACAACTGCAGGAGCGGTTGGCGGGTGGAGGCGAGTTCCCGAGCCGCGAGGAGCGACTGCACTGGGTCAACGAGAATGAGTCCCTGTTCAGGGAGTTTGCGGATGCGGCGTGGGGCGCGCACAGCAGGCTTTCCTTCTCCGACCTCAAGAACCGACTGGAGAGTGCCTACCTACCAAGCCCTAACGATGATCCCCTTACTCACTCGCTGATGCAAATGCTCTGTGAACAAATCGAGGGCGCATGCAAGGCTCTCGGCGTGTCGCTCGGCAGCGGGATAGCATACGGAGCTACCCCCGCTCTGGAAATAGCCGCGGAGCGATACGCGGTTCCACTAACTGACGCGAGCGTTGTCTCTCTCAGTTCCGGGTTCATCACATTCTGTAGCCATGTCAGTTAGGTACTTTCGCTAAGCCTGCCGCACGAGGTCCGCGATGGCAAGCTCACAGTCTCGTTTGATCCCAAACTGGTTCTCGCCCGAATCGGGACGAGCGAAGATGTGAAACATTACTGGGCGAAAATCATCGGCGCTTACGCGTTCGGCTCGGGGCCCTTTAACGTCGAACGCAGGCTGGTCCCGTATCCCATGTCTATCACCAGGGCCCAGCTTCTCTTCGCCATGGAGCGCTTTTCGTTAGCCCACGAGTATGCACACCACATTGCAAAACACGGAAGGCGGGAGATCATCGGAGTCGGAGAAGACACTGATGCGATAAACGAGGAGATCGAAGCGGATCTGTTCGCCCTCACTCTTGACCGCCACATTGGATACTGTGATACGCCGCCAAATTTGTGCTCGGCCGCTGGTGCCGCCGCCGCGCTAATCTTGAAACTCCTAGAGTGCGTGAGGCGTGTTCGGCAAATACTCCTCACAGGAGATGACACACTGCAGCCGCAAAGATTGCACCCCGCTGCGGCTGATCGAATCGCTGCCTTCGACAGCCTGGACGGGCAAGTCCCAGAGCGCAACAGACAAGATTTCCGAAAAATCAGGAGAGATTTCGTCACCATAGTTAACGAGGTCTACCGCAGGCTCCGGCCAATTTACGTTCAGATGCATAAGGAAGGGATACGGCCCCTTGATGCCGAGCCCGAGCCTTGGCTACCTACCTAGGCTCACCGGCGTCCCATTCCTGCGAGCCTCGGAATTTCGACCTGTTGTCCTCATGCTCACGCGACGAGATCCTCAACCCCGTCCGCTGTGAGATTCTGCTTGGCGGAGCCACGTCGCAGGTTGACATGTGATACACATGTAATTATCATGTCTACATGTCAAAGATGATCCAGCTGCGCAATGTCCCTGACACCCTCCATCGCAGGTTGAAGGCACGGGCGGCAATGGCGGGGATGTCGTTGTCGGACTACCTGATCGCAGAGGTCAAAGAGATTGCCGAGCGGCCCACGCTCTCCGAGTTGCGGGAGCGCATGCAGCAACGGCAGGCGGTCGCAGCCGGGATTGACACCGCCCGCCTAGTGCGGGAAGAGCGTGCGGCGCGGTGATCGTTCTCGACGCTTCTGCGGCGATCGACTGGCTGCTTCAAACCCCGGCTGGCCGGCAGATTGACAAGCGAATCTTCGCCCATAACGAGTCTCTGCACGCGCCGCATCTTGTGGATCTTGAGGTGGCGCAGGTGCTGCGGCGGTTGGCGCGGGAATCGGCGATTTCGTTCCGGCGCGCCGAGGAGGCAATCCAGGATTTGCAGGACCTGCAAGTCAGGCGCTATCCCCACTTCGTGCTGTTGCCCCGGATTTGGCAACTGCGGCATAATCTTTCGGCCTATGACGCGGCGTACGTTGTGCTAGCCGAGCAGTTGGACGCGACCTTGATTACGCGTGACGCCCACCTGGCCTCGGCGTCCGGCCACACCACGCGGATTGAGGTGTTCTAAAAGATTGAGGAGCTCTAAGACGTGAGCGCATGGCGAATTCCGACGGTGCGCAATGCTCTCGGATGGAACCGATAGGGTCCCGGACTGTTAAGATCAGACAGAAGACTTGTCCGAAGCGTTTCATAGGATCTTCGGATTTTGAGGTTGTGGGAAATGTGTCGCAATATCAAAACCCTGTTTAACTTCGATCCGCCGGTCACGGACGACGAGGTTCGCGCGGCGTCGATGCAGTTCGTGAGAAAAATTACCGGGTTTAGCAAGCCATCAAAGGCAAACGAAGACGCGTTTCTGGCTGCGGTCGATGAAGTAGCCGGCGTCTCGATGCGACTTCTGCGTTCTCTCGAAACCACTGCGCCGCCGAAGAACCGGGAAGAAGAAGCAGCCAAGGCGAAAGCTCGCGCCGCCGAGCGATTCGGAGATTGAGCGGCCCATAACCTCAAGAGTGCCCCATCCTGACGTCGCGCTTTCGACGTTCGGGTGGGTAAGTTACTTACTTCTGAGATCGATCAGGCCACAGCTGAGTGATGGCCAGCGCCACCGCGATGCCCAGCGAGACTTCGATAAAGCGATGCAGGGCGACGATCCACCCGGGGCGGTTGTGCGCGATCAATAAAATGATGCTCAGGGTAATCGCCGCAAAACGGTAGGCGCCGCGCAGTCTAAGGAGTGTGCACACCGCCCCGCACAAAAATATCGAAGCTGCATAGACCAGCACGCCGGCGCTGAAAAATGTGGCGATCAAAGCCCCCAGCGCCGCGCCCAAAGCTGTCCCGGCAAATCTTTGCCACGCCACGGTGCGCGGATTGATCGTGGATTGAATGATTACGATGGCGGAAATCGGCGCCCAGTAAAATTCGGGGAGTTTCAGAGTGCGAGCCAGCAGCAGGGAAGCGACCGTGGCGACCGTGGTTCGCGCCGCGTCCAGGATGGTTTCAGGCACCGGAGTGGAGGTCTTTGTCATGGCCATCGAGGCTGGGGCGCATGGAAGTGGCGTACCATCGTAATGACACCAGCACACACTTGCCGGGTGATGCAGGGACGTTGTGCGGCCGCTTGATTACTTCCCCTGGTAAGTCACGACGCTGCCGACGCCGGTGCACTCGTCCCAACCTTTTTTCGCTCCTAGCAGCTGAATCCAATTGCTCCCGGTGGTGATGTCACGGAACCACTGGTCGTATTCCTTCTTGTCGGCGTACTCCTTGTAGATTCTGGTGAGTTCGACGGCGGTCGACGAAGAAAACTTGCCGGCTGAGTTCATAACGCCAGCCAAGGCCGGTGCGCCAATGCTGGTTCCTCCGGTGATGCACCAGCCTCCGCAATAGCTGGTGCTGTAGACGGCGACGCCAGTATTGGGGTCGCCATCGAAAGAAATGTCCGGAATGCCCCGGAAATTGCCAACGAGTTTCTTGATGATGCCCTGGTAGGAGGGGCGTGCTTCTTCCGCGCTCATGCCGCCTCCACTGCGCCACCAGCAGGTTTCTCCGGTGAAGTTCCCTGAGCCGTCTCTTTCGATCGTGGTCCCTCCGACCGAAACCACGGACGGCGAGGTGCCGGGGTAGCGTGGCACAGCCATCCAGTCGCCAGCGGAAACCAGGTAGACGACGCCTTTGTGCTTGAAGTACTTGTCATATTGCTGTTCGTGCGGCGGTTCGTTGAGGTCCAACCAGGTATTGGCGACTTCCCCGCCGCCATTGCCGGCAACGAGTTCGCCCGCCTTTCGGTTGGCGACAAGGAAAGCAGAGCCCGTCTCGACGGCATAGATCTTGGCGTTCGGCGCCATGGCATGGGCCCACTGGATGTCGAGCGCCATTTCCAGATCGGCTCCGGTGCCGGAGCTGTCCGGGCAACCGCCCTTGTCGATGCAAACCTCCTCGAAGTTCGCCGTGGGCAGCCCAAATTGCTGAGAGAACGCGTTCAAGTCACTCTGTGCTTGCGGGTAGTGACCATACTCAACCACGGCGATGGCCCTAGAGCCGCCGGTGGGGACTGCGGTGGTGCCAACGATTGGGCAGCCCTGCACCGGCTTTGTCAGCCCATAAATGCAGGCGATCGAGGCGGGAGTCTCGCCCGCAGGCTGGGTCAGCGGCAGGGTAGTGTCATCCGGAATGAACAGGAGCACCGAGGTGCGTGCGATGCCAAGCATTCCAACGGTGCTGGGAGGAGCGACGGTTCGCCCTCTTGCCGGCAAGGCTTGCGGCGAGGCCGATTGGACGATGACCAACCAAAATGCTATGGCGAGGGTAGGCAGCAGGGCTGAATGACGGCTCACGGCAAATCTCCGTTCTGACTTCACCAGCGGGGCTTATTGTACACCCGCCACAGAAGCCCGCCGAACTGCGCTGGCCCGAATTTGTCAGCCGTCCTTAAGCCTGCCTCGAGTAGTCAGGGAGGACAGGGTAGTTTGCACCCTAACGGCCGGGAGCCTAGAAAGACCAAATTGAGCGTTGAAACGCCGGGCTATTGTCGGTGGTCCCTCCGGGACCGGATGTTTCCGCGCCACACAAACAAAAATCCCCACCCTAGCGCACATTACGCGCTAGGATGGGGCACCCTCTGGTTCTCACAGCTGAAAGCTGACGGCTGGTAGCTGACAGCTTCTTAGTACATATCTCCCATGCCGCCGCCGTGGCCGCCAGGCATCGGAGCATTCTTCTTTTCTTCCGGAATCTCCGCGACCAGGGCTTCGGTGGTCAACATCAGCGACGCAATCGATCCGGCATTCTGCAGTGCGGTGCGCACGACCTTGGTAGGATCGAGCACGCCTGCCTTGACCAGATCTTCGTAGTCGCCGGTGAGAGCGTTGTAGCCGTAGTTGTTGTCCTTTGAGTCGTTGACCTTGCCGAGGACGATTGCGCCTTCTTCGCCAGCGTTCACGGCGATCATGCGCAACGGCTCGGTGATGGCGCGCTTCACGATGTTGACGCCGATCTGCTCGTCTCCGTCAACCTTGAGGTTGTCGAGCGCCTTCACAGTGCGGGCCAACGCTACGCCGCCGCCGGGGACAATGCCTTCTTCCACGGCCGCGCGGGTAGCATGCATCGCGTCTTCGACACGGGCTTTCTTTTCCTTCATTTCGGTTTCGGTTGCGGCGCCGACTTTAATGACGGCTACGCCACCGACCAGCTTCGCCAACCGCTCCTGCAACTTCTCGCGGTCGTAGTCGCTGGTGGTCTTGTCGATCTGGCCACGAATTTCCTTCACACGGCCCTGAACATCTCCGGGCT
This sequence comes from uncultured Acidobacteriota bacterium, assembly GCA_963715675.1. GTDB lineage: Bacteria > Acidobacteriota > Terriglobia > Terriglobales > Acidobacteriaceae > DASVWZ01. The sequence continues at coordinate 1,614,614 of OY970265.1, read as the reverse complement.
TGCCTTTGCCTTCGACGATGGTGGTGTTGTCCTTGTCGATGGTGATTTTCTTGGCTTGTCCGAGATCGGCAACCTGAACGTTCTCCAGCTTGATGCCGAGATCTTCGGTGATGGCCTTGCCGCCGGTGAGGGTGGCAATATCCTGCAACATGGCTTTGCGGCGATCGCCGAAGCCAGGAGCTTTAACGGCCGCGACTTGCAGCGTGCCACGGAGCTTGTTGACTACGAGCGTTGCCAGAGCTTCACCCTCAACATCTTCCGCAATGATGAGCAGAGGCTTGCCGCTCTTGGCGATCTGCTCGAGCAGCGGGAGCAGGTCCTTCATCGAGCTGATCTTCTTTTCGTGGATCAGGATGTAGGCGTTCTCCTGGATGGCTTCCATGCGTTCCGGATCGGTGACGAAGTAAGGGGAGAGATAACCGCGGTCGAACTGCATTCCTTCGACCACTTCGAGTTGGGTCTCGAGTGTCTTGGACTCTTCCACGGTGATGACGCCATCCTTGCCGACTTTCTTCATGGCTTCGGCAATGATGTGTCCGATGGTCTCGTCATTGTTGGCGGAAATCGTGCCCACCTGGGCAATCATTTCGCCGGTGACCGGCTTCGAGAATTTGTCGAGTTCGCCCTTGATGCGGTTGCCGTCTTTGTCGAGGCTGCCGCAAATGGCGGTGACGGCCTTCTCGATGCCGCGCTTCATGGCCATCGGGTTGGCGCCAGCAGCCACGGTCTTCACGCCTTCGCGGTAGATCGCTTGCGCGAGAACGGTTGCGGTGGTGGTGCCGTCGCCGGCAATGTCGCTGGTCTTGGAGGCCACTTCGCGCACCATCTGCGCGCCCATGTTTTCCTGCGCGTTGGCCAGTTCGATTTCCTTGGCCACGGTAACGCCGTCCTTGGTGATGGTCGGCGAACCGAATTTCTTTTCAATTACAACGTTGCGGCCTTTGGGGCCGAGGGTGACCTTCACCGCATCGGCGAGAATGTTGACGCCGCGCAGGATCGCCTGGCGCGACTCTTCTCCGTGTACGATTTGCTTTGCCATAGTGCTTGTCTCCTAAGATTTCTGAATTTGTACGCAGGCTGGGCCTGCGAAAATGACTTGGTGGCAGCTGCTAGCTGCTAGCTACCTTCTGCTTCCAGCGGTTTCCTTCTTGGCGGCGCCGCTCAGAATTCCGAGTACTTCCTCTTCACGCATGATGACGTAGTCTTCGCCATCCAGCTTGATCTCGGTGCCGGAGTACTTGCCGAACAGGATGCGGTCTCCTTCTTTAACGTCGAGCGGCCGAACCTTGCCCTCTTCGTTGATCTTGCCTTTGCCGACGGCAATGACTTCGCCTTCCTGCGGCTTGTCCTTGGCGCTGTCCGGGATGATAATGCCACCACGGGAGGTTTCCGCCTCTTCCACACGGCGGATGAGGATGCGGTCATGGAGTGGAGTAAACTTGGCCATAATTCGAAACTCCTTTCGTTCGATTCGGTTAAGATTTAGGGTTGAAGTGCAGGGACTGCCTTGATTGGTAGCACTCTCTGCCAACGAGTGCTAATGTTAGCTGGTTGAGTGGCCTGATGTCAAGCGCTGGAGGTCAGGATACTGTGTATAGTGTTTACTATAAACGACTTACTGGATATTTTACGACAGAATCCGCGTCTCGGTTTTGCAGGGCAAATGTGAAGGAGATTGCAATTCTGGCCACTCTTCTTGCGGTGGCGCCATTGCCGGCGGCCGCCCGAAAGAAGGTCCAGGACCAAGGGCCCACGGCGACGCTGAACTTTGTGATCCTCAAGGACGACAACGGAAAACCGGTGCGCAACGCTTCCGTGGTGATGCACCAGGTCAACAGCAAGGACAAACAGGAACGCGGCGGCCTCGAATTGAAGACGGATGCCGAGGGCAAGTGCGGAATCGACGGCATCCCGTACGGGAAGCTGCGAGTGCAGGTGCTGGCAACGGGGTTTCAGACCTTCGGCGATGATTTCGATGTGAACCAGTCAACCCAGGACATCACCATCAAGCTCAAACGGCCGGGGGGACAATACTCGATTTACGACGAGCATCCGGCGGAGAAGAAGCCGGAGCCGCAGAAACCGCAGTAGGTCGTTGGTCATTGGTCGTTCGTCGCACGCCAAAACCGGCTAACGAAGAAGCAGTTGATGCTAGAGTAACGCTGACGGCGTACGACGAAGGACCAAGGGCCAAAGACGTACGACGAAATCTATGGACTACCTACTCAAAACCGAACCTTCTGAATATTCTTTTGCTGACTTGCAGCGAGATCAGACCACCATCTGGGATGGAGTTTCGAACCCGGTCGCGCTGAAGAATCTGCGCGGGACGAAGGCGGGAGACCGCCTGGTGATCTACGAAACCGGCGACCACAAGAGCGCCGTCGGAACGGCGACAGTCGTTTCCGTTGAAGTCGCAGACCCTAAGAACCCGCAGGTGAAGATCAAAGCGGGCAAGGCGATCCCCAAGCCGGTGACGCTGGCCGAAGTGAAATCCAACCATCAATTCGCCGAGTCGCCGCTGGTGAGGCAGGGAAGGCTAAGCGTGGTGCCGCTGACGCCGGCACAGTACAAATTTCTGACTGGGGAGTAGAAAATTCCCGCCCTTTCGCAAAGAGCGCGAAAAGGACGGGGCACCCGCCCGGTTCTACAGGCTATCTTTCAGATTGGTCGTCAACTCACGCAGCGCCAACTCGTTGCGGCGATACCACATCCACTGGCCAACTTTGGTGACTTCAACGAGCCCGGCGCGCCGCAGGACCGCCATGTGGTGTGAGATGGTCGGCTGAGAGAGACGAATGCGCAGCTCGATGTCTGAGGCGCATAGCCCGGACTCCTTGCCAATCGAACAGCCGCCGCGTTCTTTCAAGGCTTGAAGAATTCTGCGCCGAGTGGGGTCGGCGATGGCGTTCAGGGTGCGATCAAGGGCCTTCTCGAACTCTCCCATGGCCAACAGCTTCGGTCAAGGGATCGACGGCTGTCAATATGGTTCCGTAGCGCCTACCTTTTCAAAATCGGGTTGTAGCCGTCGTTGACCAGCTTGGTGCGCATGGCTTCGGCATCTTTAACGTCGGTGTAAGGGCCGACCTGCACGTGAAACAGCTTGTCGGTGGGCACACTGGCGATCACCGCGGGATACTGCTTTTTCTTTAACGCATCGACCAGGGAGTCGGCATCTTCCTGTTTGCTGACGGCCGCCACCTGCACGAAGTAACCATTGGTCGGTAGAGTAATGGCTTGATCAGGGGAAGTTGGCCTGGCTTCATCGGCAGGTGGAGGCGCCGTCGTGTCAGGAGGGTTGCCGGAGTCCTTTGCGGTCAGCTGGCCGTTTGCGTCCTTGTCTCCGACGGCCTTGTAGAACGTCAGATTCGACGGGGGATTCTGGGTGTCATTCGTCTTCTGCGCGCAGGGGCGCGCGCTGGAAGAGACGGTGGCTGCGGACTGGGAAGGGTCGATGCCGGAAGGCTTGGTGGAGTTCTTTGCGATGGAGTAACCCAATCCAAAGAACACGCCACAAAGAGCCACCAGCCCAAAGAACAAAAACAGCATCTTGCCGACGCCCAGGGTGATTTCCGTATCTTCCGACTTAGACGACGCCATTTCTTGCCTCAGGTACGAGTATGACTTTACTTATCCCGCCTTGGCATCTGTTTCAGCGGGTTTACCCAAGAGTTTCTGAATTCCGGAAAAGAAGTCCACCGGCACAGGGAATACCACGGTAGTGTTCTTCTCCACGCCGATCTCGGTCAGCGTTTGCAGGTAGCGCAACTGCACGCTGACCGGCTCGGTGGCCAGCAATTTGGCCGCGTCCACCAGTCGCTGTGCGGCAGAGAACTCGCCTTCCGCATGGATGATCTTTGATCGCTTTTCTCGTTCTGCTTCCGCCTGCTTGGCCATGGCGCGCAGCATTGACTCGGGCATGTCGACCTGTTTGACTTCGACGTTGGCGACCTTCACGCCCCAAGGCGCGGTGTGGGTATCCAGAATACTCTGCAAGCGCAGGTTGATTTTCTCGCGATGCGCCAACAATTCGTCCAGTTCCTGTTCACCAAGCACCGAGCGTAGGGTGGTCTGGGCAAACTGCGAGGTCTGGTAAACGTAATTGGAAACCTCGACCACGGCTTTGTTCGGATCGATCACGCGCAGGAAAATGACGGCGTTCACTTTCAGGGTGACGTTGTCACGGGTGATGATGTCCTGGGGAGGAACTTCGAGCGCCTCCTGGCGCAGCGAAACGCGCACCATGCGGTCGATGGGCGAAAACACCAGGATGATGCCCGGTCCTTTGGCCGTTCCCAGCAGGCGGCCGAGACGAAAAATGACGCCGCGTTCGTACTCGGCCAGAATCTTGATTGAGCTGAGAACGTACAAGGCGACCACAATAATGGCGATGGTGGTGAAACCGATCCCTGCGACTTCCATCACATCCTCCGCGCTGCTTGTAAGGGATGCCTACGAGGCGGATTGTATCGCAGTTGGACGGGCGCGCGCGGTGATTCGACGGGAACGGGGTTATTTCGCGAGATACCGAGAGAAGCATCCGATGTGGGCGGGGGCACCCTCGCCCGTGCGGTGCCAGGCAGCTAACCGGCACGAGCGGGGATGCTCGCGCCCGCATTGTCAGCCCAGAGATGACGCCGGCGCCGGATCTACTTTCAACTCCAATCCGTCGATCTTTCGCACCACAACGCGCTGACCGGCATCGACGGGAGATGACGCAGTCGCATCCCAAAGTTCACCGTGAATGAAGACCTTGCCCTGTGGGGAAAGCGCCGTCTGGGTGAGGCCGACTTCTCCAATGAGTCCTTGCGCGCCGGTTACGACCTTGTTAGCGCGAGCCTTCAAGGCAATGTTCATTAGAAAGACGGTGATCACGCCGAGAGGAATGCTCACCGCCAGCGCGGTCAGCAGGTGAACCCGCATTTCTGGAATGGGGGCGTCAACCAGCAGCAGGCCGCCGAGCGTCAGGGTGACGATCCCGCCGATGCCCAGCACGCCATGAGTGGCGAATTTCGCCTCCAGCGCGAACAGAGCAAAAGAAAGAAGAATCAGAATCACCGCCGCAAAGCGCGTGGGAAGCAGATTAAACGCGAAGGCAGCCAGCAAAATGAAGACCACCCCAACCATTCCCGGCACCACGGCGCCGGGATGATTGAACTCCAGATAGAGCGCCAGGGCACCGATGGCCAGCAGGATGAAGGCCATATTGGGATCCATGAAAAAATCCAGGACCCGCTGGCGCAGCGTCATATCGAAATCTCGAACCGGCTCGCCCACGAGGTTCAGCGTGACGGTCTGTCCGTTGAAACGCTTGATTGGCTTGCCTTGCAGTTGCCTGAAAAGATCGTCCTGGTTGGCGGCAACATAATCGAGCAGATGCTGGGACAACGCTTCCTGGTCGGTCCAGGACTTGGATTGGCGAATGGCGCTTTCGGCGAGTTCGACATTGCGGCCACGCTTGGAGACGAACGAACGCATGAAAGCGGCGGAGTCGTTCTCGATCTTCTCTTTCATGACGTCATCCATCTTGCCGCCAAACGCGGAGACAGGATGCGCTGCACCAGTGTTGGTTCCGGGCGCGGCGGCAGCTACATCGGCACTCTCAAGAATGAAAAAGCCAGCCGAGGCTGCGCGGCTGCCGCTGGGCGTGATATAGACAATCACCGGCACCGGAGATGCGACGATCTTTTCGATGATCTCGCGAGTCGAGTCCAGCAGTCCGCCCGGAGTGTTCAGCTCGATCAGCAATGCCTGGTCGTGATTGCGTTCGGCTTCGACGATGGCCCGGCCGATGTACTCCTCGGTAATCGGCTGAATGGTGTCGTTCACCACGATCTTCAGAACTTCGGCTGTGGAGGGTACGGCCAGCAATGGCAACATCGCCAGAAGGGTGAGCAATACGGGTCGAACAAAACGGCGTTTCATGGATTGGGCAGCGGCTGCGCTTCCTGCGCCAGCTTGGCTGCGAGGGCTCGTTTGAGCGCCAGGGCGGCAGGGTTGGAGGGATCCAGTCGGAGCGCGTGGTCCACTTCCGCAGACGCCGTCTCAACCTTATTGTCTCGCAAATCGAGCCAAGCTAACAGCAAAAGCGGTTCCGAAAATTCGCGAAGACGCAGGGCTTGCTCGGCTTCCAAGCGGGCCCCATCATCGTCATGGTTGGCTTCGAGAACGCCGGCCAGACCGGCGTGAGCATCCGCATTGAAAGTGTTGAGTGCAAGCGCCTCGCGAAATTCCCGCTCGGCCTCGCTTACAAAACCCTGGCGAAGCAGTTCGTGGCCACGGTCGGCGTGAAATTGGGCATGGGTGCTGGGATCCGTTTTCGCCAGGCGCTGCTCGGCCACGGCTTCGATTCCCAGCGCCAATTGGCGGAAGGAGCTTTCGTCGTAAGCGGTGCGAATGCGCGGCAGCGGCACCTTGGAACTGGCGGGAACCACGCCGCGCGGCGCCGCGGGATTGCTCTGGGCGGAAATGGCTTCCAGCAACGACCGGGCTTCTACATCGCCTGGCCAAAGATTGCCAGCTTCACGCAGTTGGCGCGACGCGCCAGCCAAATCTCCCTGGCGGTAAAGTTCCAGGGCCAGGTTGAAGCGGTAGTCGGGATCGCTGGGATCATCCTCGACAGCCTTGCGAAAATAATCCGCTGCGTTCTTGCGGTCACGCCGGGACGTGACCACTCCCAGGTTGTTGTAGACCTCGGCCAGGGGTAGACGCTCAGCCACAAAGGCAAAAGCCGTCTCGGACCGGGAGAAGTCACCCTGAGAATAGGCGGCTAATCCGAGATAAAAATTGGCTTCGCGTGCCTGGGGATGGTCTTGCGGCACATGCGCCAGCCAGGAGACCGCCTGCTCGTACTGGCGCTCGCGATAGTACGTCTTGCCCAGAGAAAGCATGGCTTCGGGATAATTCGGATTCAGCCGCAGGGCTTCGCGGAAGCGCTGAATCTGCTCTGCGCTGGTGGCCGCCGTAATTCCGCGGATGAAGTTCTCAAACGCATCGAGCCGGATGGGAGATGCCAAATCCAGGTAAGCCTCGCGAGTGATGGAAACCGTGGGACGCAGCGTGCGCAGCAGATCCCAAGCCAACAAAGTCTCCGCGTTGATGAGGCTGGTCAGCGGTCCGGACTCAGTCGACGCAGGCAGAAGCCGCTGGCCGCGCATGTCCAGCAATTGCGCAGTGGCCTGAAAGATGCGGCCGTCGAAACGGTAGCTGCCGAGCAGGGCATAGTCCACATCGAGCTGCTCGGCGATGCGGTAAACCGTCGCCCGCGAAGGATGCAGCTCCAGCGGAATACCCAGGCGGTCATACGCTCGCATGCGGTCTTCGCGGGAGAGCACGTACAGCGTCGGCGAATCGAGCCGCTCGCGCAGGAGCTCTGGGAAAGAATCGCCGATCCATTCCAGGCCCGGAGCCTTCGATTCGTTGTCAAACGGAACCACGAGGAGGGTCTGTCCGGCGGTGGGTGAGACTTGTGCCGCTGCTGCGGCGGATAATACGCCGGTCAAAACCAGAACTGAAATGAAGCGCAGGCTCAAGCTAAGGAGATTATAGCGAGTCTGGGGGGTAAGAATTGGGACGTGCGAGAAAGGGTCCAGCTCGTTGACGTTGAACACTTATTCCCCTCGGAAGAAGCGCCACAACTCTACAGCCTTCGCGATAGGATTGGGAACCACCCAGAGAATTGCGACGAGGACAATCGTACTGCAAACCCGAGGCCCTTTACGAACTCTAGTAGCATGAGATCACGCCACTATCTTACTCCTACGCTTTCTTCCAAAGTTCTGCTCGCCCCGATTTTCCGTTGCCAATCCCGCCTGTATCGCGAGCATGCGTCCTGACACATGGCCTAGCCAACGAGGCCACTCACAAATCTTTAAATACTAGGCGATCCGGTGCTTCTCGGACGTTCCTTCGCTGTCCCCGTGCGTAGCCACCCAACTCGGCAGAGTCTGGTCGCCGGTGATCAACCGTGCGCCGCGTTCGTAGGTAAGGTACGACCACGCCCACTGAATGAGAACGATGATGCGGTTGCGGAATCCGATCAGAAAGAAGATGTGGATGAACAGCCAGGCCAGCCACGCCATGAAGCCAGAAATATGCACTTTGCCGAATTGGGCAATTCCCGCGGCACGTCCGATCGTGGCTAGACTGCCTTTATCGCGGTAATGAAAATACATGCGTGGCTGATCCCGCAAATCCCGTAGAACGTTGCGCGCGGTAGCAGCACCTTGCTGGATGGCGACGGGCGCCACTCCCGGCAGCCATTTTCCGTTTTCATCTTTGAGCGCGGCCAGATCGCCGATGACGAAGACTTCCGGATGTCCAGGAATGCTCAAGTCAGGATTGACCAGGACGCGCCCGGCGCGGTCGACCTGCACGCCCAGCCTTTTGCCCAGCGGGGACGCTGCAACTCCCGCAGCCCACAGAACCACAGCGGCGGGGATGCGGGTTTCTCCCATCCAGACCGCGGCAGGTTCGACCCCGGTCACCAGGGCTGAGGTGTGCACCTCGACGCCGAGTCTTGTCAGCTGTTCCTCCGCGCTGCGGGAAAGATCTTCGGAATATGTCGGCAAAAGGCGTGGCCCACCTTCCAGAAGAACGACGCGGGTTCGCTTGGGATCGATCCTGTTAAATTCGTTTCGCAGGACGTGCCGGGAAATCTCCGCCAGCGTGCCGGCCAACTCGGCGCCGGTGGGGCCTCCGCCTACGATTACGAAATTCAGGTCCATGGCAGTTTCGCCGCTGGCCGCCTGGCGCTCGGCCAGTTCAAAGGCCAGCAGAACGCGGCGGCGAATTTCCAGCGCATCTTCGATCGTCTTTAGGCCGGGAGCAAAAGGTTCCCAGGAATCATGGCCGAAATAGGAGTGGCCAGCGCCCGCGGCGACGATCAGGTAGTCGTACGGAACCTCGAGATCAGCAAGACGAACGACCCGCCGCTCCAGATCAAAGTCTTGCACTTCGCCCAAGAGGACTTCGGTGTTCCGCCGGCCGCGCACGATCCATCGAATGGGGGCGGCGATCTCGGCCGGGGACAGCCCGGCGGTCGCCACCTGATATAGCAGCGGCTGAAAGGTGTGGTGATTGGTGCGGTCCATCAAGGTTACTCGCACCGGCTGGCGAGCCAAGGCAAGTGACGCCTGCAGGCCGCCAAAGCCGGCGCCCACGATCACTACTCGCGGAATTTGATTGCTGTGCATCTGGCAGCGTAATAAAATCCTCCCCAGTCGAATCGGGGACTGGGGAGCATCTCAGTTCAATAGATTCGGAGGATGGATGGCAGGTTGAATACTTTTGCAGTCGAGCCCCAGGGCCAAGTTGCCCTCAAGTTAACCGGTAAAGCCCAGCAAGCTCCCGCACGGGTTTCACCAATCCTGGCTGTCTAGCTTGAGGTCGGCGTGGTATTTGCGCTGATCATGACCGCGGTATGGACGCGTCCGGGAATTGTGAACACCGTGGCCTGCGTGTCAGCGGTGGGCTGCATTCTATTCTTCACCAGCCGCAGCCCGTATTCAATGCGCGAACTGGGATTGTCCTCACTCACCAGTGGAACGCTGATCACGCTTTCCCTTGGAATCGTTCTGGCGCTGATGATCGCGGCCAGCGGGTCGTTTATGAAGCTGGCCATGGGACCCTCGCAGGCAGTACCGATGGACCGTGCCTGGCAGTATGCGATCTGGGCGTTGGTTCAGGAGTTCATTCTGCAGTCGTTCTTTAATCTGCGGCTGAAATCGGTGCTCGGACACAGGCGTGCCGCCGGTTTTGCGGCCGCGTTGTTTGCGGTGGCGCACCTCCCAAGCCCGGTTCTGACAGCTCTCGCCTTTGCCGGCGCTCTGCTTTTCTGTGAACTATTTCACCGCTACCGCAACCTGGTTCCTATCGGCGTGGTGCATGCCATGCTCGGATTGACCATCGCCGCCCGCCTTCCCGACAGCCTGATGCACCACATGCGGGTAGGCATCGGCTATCTGGCGTACCATCCGTAGGTCACTCGCTGCCACGACCGCTCATCGGATAACATGGCCGGGACAGAGCGAGTTGACGTTGCGTTCAAAACCGTTTCCAACCGAATCATCGTCGGATGCCGTAGGCCATGCGCCGGGGGCGCAGAGCACGGCCCTGGGCCTTGGTTCGAGGCTCTTCCGCTGGCTCATGCCTTCGGTGACCGATCTGCTGTTCGTTGCGCTGCTTTTTGGGTTAAGCGCCGGAGCGCTGGGAAGGATTTTGTTGCGCGATGCCGACACCGGGTGGCACATCCGCAACGGCCAGCAGATTCTGATGACCCATGCCATCCCTCGCACGGATTCCTTCTCGGCCAGCCTGGATGGGAAACCCTGGTATGCCTGGGAGTGGCTGTACGACCTCCTGATTGCGGCCGTCCATCAGACGCTGGGATTGAACGGAGTGGTGTTCTACTCGGCAGCGGTCATTGCCGCGAGTTTTGTAGTCACATTCCACTTTGCGCTGGGCCGCGGGGCGAATTTGCCTATCACGCTGTTCCTGCTGATCTTGGCGCTGGGGGCTTCGGCAGTGCACTTCCTTGCCCGGCCGCATGTGGTGAGCTGGCTGCTGGCGGTGATCTGGTTTGAGGTCGTCGATTGTGCTGTCATGACGCCAAGCCGCAAAACCTACGGCCGGCTGTTCTGGCTTCCCGCGCTGATGCTCCTCTGGGTCAATCTGCACGGGGGATTTCTGCTGGGCTTCGTTCTGCTGGGCGCGTACCTTGCTGGCATGGGAATCCAGCATTTCTCTGAGCCTGAGCGGCGCACGGAGTCAGCCCAGGTTCTGAAGCGGCTGGGCGTGGTGACGGTATTGTGCGCAGTAGCCAGCCTAGGCAACCCCTATGGCTACAAGTTGCAGGGGCATGTGTACCGCTACCTGACGGATCGTTTCCTGATCAACCGCATCAGCGAGTTTCTTTCGCCGAACTTTCACAGTCCGGCACAACAGTGCTTCGCTTTCCTGATCATGATCACCATCCTTGCCCTGGCCAGCGCAAGAAGGCGACTGCACCCGGCGCAAATACTGGTCGTTCTGTTTGCCGTTTACGGCGGACTGTTCGCCACCCGGAACCTTCCCGTGGGTTCGCTGCTGCTGGTGCTGGTCGTGGCTCCGGCACTGAGCGAAACCATGGCCGCGGCCTCCGCTTCGGCAACTGTGGCCGGGTGGATGCGCGGTTGTTGCTCATGGGTCGTCAGTTTCGGTTCGCGTATGCAGAGGCTCGAAACGCATTTTCGAGGGCATCTGTGTCTGGTGGCGGCGTTCCTGGCAGGCTTGTGGGCGTGTGGGCACGGCGGGCGGCTGGGTTCGGAGCAACTGATCAACGCTTATTTCGATCCCCAGCGATTGCCCGTTGAGGCCGTCGAACTGATCGAGCAGCGCGGGATTCACCAGCCGATCTTCAGCCTGGACCGCTGGGGCGGGTACCTGATTTATCGCCTGGCCCCGCAGACCAAGGTGTTTATCGATGACCGGCATGACTTCTACGAAGATGCGCTGATCAAGAGATATCTGAACGTGACCCTGGCCCAGCCTGGATGGAACGAGGTTTTGGAGGAAGATCACGTCAACTGGGTACTCATGCCGCCGGAGTCGCCACTGGCCAACATCCTGAGACTGACGCCACAGTGGCAGGCGGTGCATGAAGACAGCACGGCAGCATTGTTCCAGAGGACCGAGGCGCGTTAGGGGGGATGATCCTGGAAGGAGTCACTTTGTCTGAGTTTAGGACGGGAACCGTGATCGTTCGGCACTAACTACTTTCGCCGACCACCACTTAGGCAACAGACCTGCCCATGTCTCGACGCCTGTAATTCTTTCCCAGAGGGTGGCAAATCCTACCTGTGGAGTCACCGACGGACTAGGATTTTATTGGCTTTAATAATGGCACAGAGAGTGCTACAACTAGTGACAGACGAAGTGGCGCGCAACGGGGCGTTCAGGAGAGTACTTCGGCCAGAGGTTTCCTTGAACGCCCCTTGCATTTCCTGCCGAAGTCTTGCGATTAACTGGCCGATCTCAGCCCTCCCCGGAGCTGCTTGTCACGCTGACCCCAGCTTCTCCAGGATATCGATCCCCGCTCTTCGCAGCAGTCCGGCAATCACCGGCTCTTTCATTCTGGAAGCGTCGTATTCGACTCGCACGATGCGTTGCTCCTGATCAAAACGGAGGCGGCGGATTCCATACACCTCACGCACATTGTCGAGCGCGCGCATTTCTGCTTCGCCGGGGACGGCGCCATACCGGTAGGCGAGTTCCATCTGGGTCATAAGCGCTTTCGCACCTCCACTTCAAAGATACAACAATCGATTGGCGGCTTGGGATAATCTAATCAGCAGCTTGTGTCTCACGCATATGGAGAGCCCTGCCACGCTCGTGAAAGATCCGGTCTGCGGGATGAACGTGAATCCGGCTACGTCCCACTACAACGCTGAGCACGCCGGGAAGATCTACCACTTCTGTTGCGCGCAGTGCGCTGAGAAGTTCAAGGCCGATCCCCAGAAGTATCTCCGCCCAGCCAAACCGTCTTCGGGGCTGGTGATGTTGCCGGTGCCGCGTACGGCCAATTCGGCGGCGGAGGTGAAAGTCAAAGACCCGGTCTGCGGCATGGATGTCGATCCTGCATCCGCCAGGTATCGCACGGAGCACGCGGGCAAACCTTATTACTTCTGCTGTGGGACTTGCCGGGGGAAGTTTCGTGCGAATCCGGCGCAGTATTTGTCAGCAAAGTCTCCGGCTCCGGCAGGTCAGGTCGTACAGATCTCTCTACCGTTGTCTGCACCTTCAAGCAAGCCCGCGGCTCCGACCCAGGGCAACTACGTTTGCCCTATGTGCCCGGAGGTTCGAGAGAGCAAACCTGGACCGTGTCCTACCTGCGGCATGGCGCTCGAGCCGGAAATGGCGGTGGCTGCAACTCGCACCGAGTACACCTGCCCCATGCATCCGGAGGTGGTGCGGCCTGGGCCGGGGTCATGCCCGATCTGTGGCATGGCGCTGGAACCGCGCACGGTAACCGCCAAGGCAGACGACAATCCCGAGCTACGCGACATGGCTCGTCGCTTCTGGGTAAGTCTGGCTCTGACCGCTCCCTTGCTGGCCACCGCCATGGCCGACATGTTGCCCGGAATGCCGGTGCAGCACGCGCTCCCGGCGGGGTGGTTGCCGTGGCTGGAGCTCGTCCTGGCTACTCCCGTCATGCTTTGGGGAGGGCTGCCATTTTTCCAGCGCGGCTGGACCTCGATCGTCCACCGCTCCACCAACATGTTTACGCTGATTGCGATGGGCACCGGCGTGGCATTTGGGTACAGTCTGGTGGCTACCATCGCGCCGGGCATTTTTCCGGCGTCGTTTCGCGACATGGGTGGTACCCCTCCGGTTTACTTCGAAGCCGCGGCGGCGATCGTTACCCTGGTGCTCCTAGGGCAGGTTTTGGAACTCCGCGCCCGCAGCCGTACCGGGGCCGCAATTCGCGCCTTGCTCGACTTGAGTCCGAAGACCGCGCGCATCGTGCGGGATGGAAGAGAAGAGGACATCCCTCTCGATCAGGTTAAGCCCGGCGATCGTCTGCGAGTGCGTCCCGGCGGGAAGATTCCGGTCGACGGTGTCGTCGTTGAAGGGACGAGTTCGATAAACGAATCCATGGTGACCGGCGAATCGATTCCGCTCGAAAAGGTCCCAGGTAGCCGACTGATCGGCGCCACCGTGAACGGCAGCGGGTCGTTCATCATGCGCGCCGAGCACGTTGGCGACGAAACACTGCTCGCCCAGATCGTGCGAATGGTCAGTCAGGCGCAGCGCAGCCGGGCGCCGATCCAGCGGGTGGCCGACCGGGTTGCCGGATATTTTGTTCCGGCGGTGATCGGCGCGGCGTTCCTGACGTTTGCCGCATGGAGCGTATTTGGACCAGAGCCACGCCTGGCCCATGCGGTGATCAACGCGGTAGCCGTGCTCATCATCGCCTGCCCCTGCGCCTTAGGCCTGGCGACTCCCATGGCGATCATGGTCGGCATGGGACGCGGGGCGCATGCCGGGGTGCTCATCAGGAACGCGGAAGCGCTCGAAATTCTGGAAAAAGTTGACACGCTGGTCATCGACAAGACGGGCACGTTGACCGAAGGCAAGCCATCCTTGGAGTCGGTGGTTGCGGCTCCGGGCATGAGTGAGAGCGAACTGGTGAGCATGGTCGCCAGCCTGGAGCAGGGAAGCGAGCACCCGCTGGCGTCTGCGATCGCGGCGGCGGCCAAGGCGAATGGGATCGCGCTCAGAAATACGTCGAACTTCCAGTCTTCCGCCGGACGCGGGATTTCCGGCACAGTGGACGGCAAGATCGTTGTGGTGGGAAACGAACCGTTCCTGCGCACGCAGGGCATCTCACCAGATCCGGTTGCGCCAAACGCCGACGAACTTCGCCGCAACGGCCAGACTGTGATTTTTGCAGCCATCGATGGTCGGCCCGCAGGCGTTCTGGGCATCGCCGACCCCATCAAACCGTCCACCCTGCAGGCGGTCCGCGATCTGAAGGACTGCGGCCTTCGCCTCGTAATGCTCACTGGGGACAGCCGCAGCACCGCCGAGGCGGTTGCGCGCCAGTTGGGCATCGAGGAATTTGAAGCCGAAGTCTTGCCTGACAGAAAAGCCGAGGTTGTGAAACGCCTGCAGCAGCAAGGACGAACCGTGGCCATGGCCGGAGACGGTATCAACGACGCGCCGGCGCTCGCGCAGGCCAACGTCGGCATCGCCATCGGCACCGGCACGGATATCGCCATGGAAAGCGGCGGAGTCACGCTGGTAAAGGGTGACTTGTCCGGCATTGTACGGGCACGCCGGCTGAGTCAGGCCACGATGCGCAACATCCGGCAGAACCTGTTCTTCGCTTTTATCTACAACTCGGTCGGTGTGCCGATCGCGGCGGGCGTCCTGTATCCATTCTTTGGCTGGCTGCTGAGCCCGATTTTGGCGGCGGCGGCCATGAGCTTCAGTTCGGTGTCGGTGATCACCAACTCGCTACGGCTGAGGAAAGTGAACCTGTGAGAAGAACGAGCTCCAGCATGGCCCGCGTGTGATCCGCGAGCCGTGCCGCGCGGTTTTCTCATCCTGTCTGCCACGGTGAAATGTCCGCTATTACTCCACCGCCGCCAGGACGTAGTCTGTCAGCAGTTTCTCAGTCTGTTCGTGCATTCCCTTGCTGTTGTAGTTCGTGCTCGTGATGACCACCGCCATATCCAGCGAGGGAATGACCACTACTTTGTTGCCGCCATTGCCCGACATAAAATACGCAGGGTAGATCCTGCCGCTCGACTTGAACGTCTTTAACCACCACAGATAGCCATACAGCGTCTGATCGTCGATCTGGACATGCGGTTGCGTCGAAGTCTTCACCCAACTTTCCGACACCACACGGTTGCCATTCCAGACCCCGCCATTGGCATACAGTTGCGCCAACTTGAGCAGGTCGCGGCTCCGGAGCGCCAACCCTCCTCCCGTCTGCGCCTCGCCCAAAGGGGAGAGCGGCCAATCGATTTTTTCGATCCCCAGCGGATCGAACAGGTTCTTTTGCGCGAATTCCGGGGCGGGCACCTTTGCTGAGCGTTCCAACACTCTTCCCAGGAGAAAGGCTCCGGCTGTGCAGTAACTGAAACTGCGCCCATACGGAGAGTCTTTCGGTTTGGTTGCCCAGGGCGCGAATCCCTTGATCGGCAGATCCAGGGCAAACTTGGTCCAATCCTCGACCAGGTACATCCGTTCCTCATTGCCCCGCGAGAAGTCGTTCCAGTCATCGCATTCCAGCAGGGAACTCATGGTGAGGAGGTCTTCGACGGTGATCTTCTGCTTGCGCGGGTCGGGGTTCTGTAGTGGCTGTTTGTCGCCAAAGAAGGGTAGGATAGGAGTGTCCACTCCTGCCAGCAGGTGTTGATCGACAGCGATTCCAATCAGCATGCTGGTGATGGATTTCGTGGCCGACCGAGTGTTCATCAGCATATTTTGGCCGGCGCCGGAGAAGTATCCTTCGTACGCAAGTTTTCCGTGGCGCGCAATCAACACGCTCGTGATCTTCTCGAACTCCCCTGCGGCGATCAAGGCTTCCATCGCCTTCAAGCGTGCGGTGGAAATCCCCTCCGCGTCCGGGGACACGAGCGTCCAGCCGTCCGGGTCCTGACGTGTCGCAGGACTTGCCTGTTGGGCCGCGAGGACACCCGTGTCCCCCAAAAATGTGAGAATCAACAGCGCAGACATCACTTTCTGGATCATCGTGTTCCTCGAATGTTTGAGCTCGGTCTTCGGCAAGGGATGCGCGGGGCGCGCCACGCACCAAGTTCTTCCCGTAGAGCGTAATCCATAGACGGTCGAGCAAACCAATCGGTATCCGCACGAACTGCGAGTCTCTCCGGCAGCAATTGACAGACCTGCCCCGCTGCAACAACAATAAGGCGAAACTCAGCGCGCGCGGAGAAAACCTATGACAGATGAATCAGCCCCGATTCCCGAACCGATTCACGAAGTTGAACATATTCCTGAAGCCGAAGGGAGTGCCTGGAAGTGGGTTGCAATCCTGCTGGCGATCCTCTATGTCGCTGGCTCTCTTTATTTCATGCTTACCTTAAGGACGCGCATCGACAAGCTGGCGAATGATCAGGACTTGAGCAATGCGCAGATTGCGCAACTTGGCCAACGGCTTCAAACCGCGGACGCCGCCACCGAAACCTTGGCTACGCAACTTGGCATGACGAAAAAGGAATTGGCCGATCGCTCCGAAGAACTGCAGCGCCAACAGCGGGCCGCAGTGGAGAAACTTTCGGCGGAACAGAAGAAACAAATCGGCCAGGTCAGCGGCGAGCTCGCCAATGTGAAAGGCGACGTGGGCGGAGTGAAAACCGACGTTGCCTCGACTAAGACGGAACTTGCCGCCACCGAAGCCAAGCTACAGAGCGCGATCGGCGATCTCGGCGTACAGAGCGGATTGATTGCTCACACCCGGGACGACCTCGAGCTCCTCAAACACAAAGGAGACCGCAACTATTACGAGTTCACCCTGACGAAGGGCGCGCAGCCACAGCCGGTTTCCACGATTAGCTTGCAGCTGAAGAAAACCGACGTAAAAAAAGGCAAGTTCACGCTGAACGTCACCTCCGACGACAAGACCATCGAAAAGAAAGACAGAAATATTTCCGAGCCGATCCAGTTCTACAGCGGCAAGGACCACCTGTTGTTTGAGCTGGTGGTCTGGACGGTGGACAAGAACAAGGCGGTGGGCTACCTCAGCACTCCCAAAGGCGCACCCGTTCCGGTCACGCCGGGCCAGTAATGATGCCCGGCGCGCACGTTCTTCTGGGCATCATGCTGCGCACGCTGGTGGTGTATGTGGTCGTGCTGGCGGGCGTGCGCCTGAGCGGCAAACGCGAGGTCGGGCAGATGACGCCCTTTGACCTCACGCTTCTGCTCCTGATCAGCAACTCAGTGCAGAACGCCATGACCGGCCCGGACACGTCGCTCGCGGGCGGCGTGGTTGCCGCCGCTACTCTGCTGCTGATGAATTACCTGATCGCGGAAGTTGCCGGAGCGAACCGGAGATTCCGAAAATTTGTCGAAGGCCAGCCCAGCCTGCTGGTTCACGACGGTCAAGCCATTCCTTCTCATCTGGCGCGGGAACACATCGGTATGGATCAACTGCACACTGCCATGCGTGAGCACGGCATCGCGACGATGCACGACGTAGCGCTGGCGGTGCTGGAGGTCGACGGCTCCATCAGCTTCCTGAAGTATGACGAGATCAAGCCCGATGCAGGCACGCATCTGGCTCGCAGAAGGTTTATCCAGAAGCATTAGTGGGCCCGTGTGGGGCGGACACTCTTGTCCGCCAGAAGCGGGCGGCGCTCTACGAGTACCGAATCCCTTCGACGATGACGTCATCCCGAACGTCGGCGTATTCAGCCGACCTTCTGGCGCGGGCTATCAATCATGCTGGTATTTCTACGACCCGAGCAGCGCGGACGTTTGTGACCCTTAAACGCTATTGCGGTTTATCGAGGTGCACGCCAGATCCCTCGCCCCGCTGGAGAAAGCGCGGGGTCTTCGGATTACTGTCCTCAAGAAGCAGCCTCTCACTTCGTCAGCACCAGCGGCACGGGTTGGTCATAGGGCTGGATTTTCACCGTCAGCGACTTGCGGCCGGAGAAAACCTCCGGCGTAACCGGAAACGTTACGAGGATGGTTCCGGTAGCCTGGCCGCCGGGTTCGATCTTGGTCTCAAGCGCGAGCGGCGGGAGCGCGTGTTTCTTCAACTCCGGAAAAGCCTGTAGATAGCGGTCGACGTCGACGGCGGAGGCCGCTTGGTCGGTGAAGTTGCCGGTGGCGGTTTCGAGCGTGGCCTCCATGGTGTGAATCCAATAGGGTTTCTCACCTCGATTGGTGATCGCAACGTTCACCGCGACCATCACCAGATTCTGGTTCGGAACTTCAACCGATGCAACGTCGGTTATTGCCCCGGTCGCAGCCGAAGTCGACCGCTCAGTAAGCGCGAAGATCGCCGCAATGATCGCGACCGCCGCGAGTGCGATGGCCAGAATCTTGACCGGCGGCAGGTTCTTCTTGGCCGTGCCGAATTCCTCGGCGATGTCGAAGTCAGTGGCGGGCACGGTTGCAGCTAAGGATGCGGACGGGGTTGGAGGTGCAGGCGGCGGTGTCTCTTCGGGCATTGCGGACTCCAGTCGCGAGCTATTCTACGCGCTTTGCATCGGGACCAGAATCCCAAGGGGTTGAGATCCGTGGAATCCCACCATTTGCGCCAAGAACGCGCAAAGGACAGCCCCCGGTCGGTGATAATCTACCAACCCCTGCACGAGCGGGGATACTCGCGCCTACATCGATGGCCACGCGTGCTTCATGGCTTTGGCGAACTTTGGGAGGGGCAGCGTGTTCAGCACGTCCTGCTTCGTCAGCCAGGCGCGACGGGCTTGCAGCACTCCGTAGCGAATCTTGTCGAGATGCGAAGTGTGGTGGGAATCGGTGTTGATGATAATCTTTCCGCCATACTGCTTGGCGAGACGGAGATGGCGGTCGCACAGATCCAGGCGATCGGGATAGGAATTCAGTTCCATCGCGACTTTCTTTTCCGCGGCCGCCTTGAGCACAGCGTCTACGTCGAACTGATAGGCATCGCGGCGCAGCAGCAGGCGGCCGGTAGGATGTCCGATGATCGATGTGTTGGGATTGTGGACTGCCTGGAGCAACCGGTCCGTCATCTCCGCCGGGGTTTGATTGAAATGTGAATGGACGCTGGCGATTACCAGGTCCATTTGTTCGAGGACTGAATCCGATAGATCGAGTGATCCGTCCGCCAGAATATCCACTTCGATTCCGGCAAGAATTCGAATGCCCTCAGTCTCATCGTTCACCGCGCGGATGCGCTTGATGTGCTCGACCGCACGCTTATCATCGAGGCCGTTGGCGAATGCGAGGTTCTTGGAGTGGTCGGTGATGGCCATGTATTTATATCCGTGGGCGCGGGCGGCCTCGGCCATTTCTTCGATCGAATTGCGTCCATCGGTTTCGACGGTGTGCATGTGAACGTCGCCCTGCAGGTCGGACTGCGAAATCAGCTCCGGCAGGGTGCCGTGTTCCGCTGCATCGATTTCTCCGAGGTTCTCGCGCAGTTCCGGCGGAATGTAGGCCAGCTTCAGCTTGGAGTAAATCTCTTCCTCGGTTTTGGCGGCGACCACTTTTTCGTTGTCGAGGCGAGACAGGCTGTACTCGCTTAACGTGTAGCCCATCTTGAGAGCACGCTGGCGCAGCGCGACGTTGTGCGCTTTACTGCCGGTGAAATACTGCATGGCTGCGCCGAATGACGCCGGAGCCAGCAGGCGCACGTCCACCTGCATGCCGCCGCGCAGGCGGAAGCTCACTTTGTTTTCGCCGCGAGCGATGATGTCCATGAGTCCGGGCATCGTGATGATGTGGTCGATCAGCTTCTGCCGCTCCTCATCGTCGCAGCAGGCTTGACCTGTAACCAGAATGTCAAGATCGCCCACTGTCTCCCGCCCCCGGCGCAGCGAGCCCGCCGGGGTTACCTTTTCGACGCCGGGATAATTTTTCAGGTGGTCCACAATGCCTCTGGCCTGGATTTCGGCTGCGTCGAGCAGGAATCGTCCGCCAATCCGGCGGTAATCTTCGATGGCCTTAAGCAGCTTCTGCTCCTGCTTTTCCCCCATGCGCGGGAGTTGGCGAATCTTGCCTTCGCGGGCCAGTTTCTCCACGCCTTCCACATCGCATACCTGGTAGGCGCTCCAAATCAGCGCAATCGTTTTCGGCCCCAGCCCCTGGATTTTGAGCAGGTCAAGAATGGTGGGGCGGTATTTCTTGAGCAGGTCAGCGTGTACCGACAGCCGGCCGTCTCTAAATATTTCCTGCAGGTTCAGCAGCATGCCTTTGCCGATTCCGGGGATTTCCAGCACCTTCTTGGGTTCCTGGATCAGTTCAGAAATCTGCTGCGGCAATGCTTCGATGGCTTCGGCGGCATTGCGGTAGGAACGGATGCGGAACGAATCCTGGCCGTCAATCTCCAGCAGGCTGGCGGTTTCGTGCAGGAGTCCGGCAATGGCTTTGTTGTCCATGCGGAACCCAGCTTAGCGAAGTTTGCGGCGGAGAGGAAGCGGATGGTCCAGAATTAAGACGAAAAGATTCAGACGGAATACGACCCTGGCTTGTGGGGACCAGCCTGAATCGTGAATGGGTCGCCGGCAACTTCCGACGCTATGAAGGCTTGGTTACGTTGGCGGCCTGTGGACCTTTCGGGCCCTGGGTGATCTCAAACTCTACGGTGTCGCCCTCTTGCAGGCTCTTGTAACCCTCCTGGGTGATGGCGCTGTAATGGACGAACACATCGGCGCCGTCGTCCCGTCCTATGAATCCATACCCTTTTGAGTTGTTAAACCACTTAACCGTCCCTTTCAAACGTTCCACGTACACGCCCCCCTGAGGCAGGTCTTTCAAAGCCAGTCATGCCTCGTCTGGGAAAGTTTCCGATTGTAATTCCGGGACTGTCAAGGAAGTACGTCACAACCGGAGTGTTATTTTTTTGGGCCGGCGGGTGGTTTCGTTCAGCCAGAGGAGACCACAGATGGTCTTCGCATCCATAATCTTGCCCGTCATAACCAGCCCAACCGCTTGGCTCAGAGGAAACAAACGGGTCTCGATGGCCTCGTCTTCCTCCGGCTGCGCGCTGCCGGCTCGCAGGCCCGTCGCCAGGTAAATAGCCATAGTTTCAGCAACAAAGCCGGGGCTGGCATAAAAGCGGAGAATGCGCTTCCAGCGCCGGGCGGAGTAGCCGGTTTCCTCCAAAAGCTCCCGCTTGGCCGCGGCCAGTTCGTTTTCGCCCCTATCGATGCGTCCGGCGCAGAGCTCCCAGAGATGCTGTTTGGCGGCGTGCCGGTACTGGCGGACGAGCACCACCCGGGGTTCCGAGCGGCTCTCTTCCACGGCCATGATGACCACGGAGCCGGTATGCCGCACGATGTCGCGTCGGCCCTGAATGCCGGACGGTTCCAACACGTAATCGGTAGTGACCCAGAAGGCGGGGCCGCGATAGACCTCTTTGGAGGAAAGCAAACGGGCTTTACCGCGATTGCGCGAGGGTTTTGCCATGTCACCAATATAATTGGCCAATTGAGTGATTGGACAGCGTGACGTCTGGGGGATTGGATCGCCAATCACCCGATAACCGATCATCAGATCACCCGATTCTCTGTTATTCTTCCCGCGATGGCCGCTAAGCCTAGCATTGCGATCATTGGCCCCGGACGCCTTGGCAGGGCGCTGGGGTTGGCGCTGGCGAAGGCTGACTATCCGGTCAAAGAGATCGTCACGCGGAATGGTCCGGCAGCCGTGAAAAAGGCCCGCGAACTTGCCAAAGAAGTTGGGGCTGCAACCGTGGTGCTTCAGGATGTCCAACTGAAAGCGGATTTGCTCTGGTTGTGCGTGCCTGACCGAGAAATCTCCGCCGTAGCGCGCGAGCTGGCAACTAAGACACTTCAGGGCAAAATCGCCTTTCATTGCAGCGGCGCCCTTCCGAGCGACGAACTCAGTGCGCTGCGCAAGCGTGGCGCGGCAGTTGCATCGGTTCATCCCATGATGACGTTCGTTCGTGGATCTTTGCCGTCGTTCCAGGGAGTGCCTTGGGCATTGGAGGGGAATCTTGTGGCGCTGAGAATGGCGCGTAGGATCGCGCGCGATTTGGGCGGCGAATCGTTTGTTCTGCGCAAAGAAGCTAAACCGGCTTACCATGCCTGGGGAGCGTTCCTATCGCCGCTGCTGGTGGCGGCTCTGGTGACCTCCGAACAGGTGGCGCGAGCGGCGGGCCTGTCGGCTCCGGAAGCTCGCAAGAAGATGATGCCGATCGTGCGCCAGACCCTTGCCAACTATGCGGCGCTCGGTCCGGCGGGAGCTTTCAGTGGTCCGCTGGTGCGCGGCGATACGGAAGTTGTGCGGATGCATCTTAAGGCGCTGAAGAAAGTGCCCGAGGCTAGGGAAGTTTATGTTTCGCTTGCCCGATCAGCGCTGCGGTATTTGCCCGTGGGGCGGCGGAAGCAGTTGCAGAGTGTTCTGCCGGGTTAATCGAGAACGGCCGAGCAACGAGCCTGGGTCAGCGCCAGACTCCTGAAGGCTACGCCGGGCTCAGCATCAATCTCCGAATACTGCGCGCGCGGCCGCTCGACTCATCGCAATCCACCACGACGGCACACAGACGTACGTCTCCGCTGGCAGGCTCAAAGCGTGCCGGCATGTTGTTCAGGAACTTTGCGATGACGATTTCTTTCTTCACCCCGATCACGCTCTCGTAAGGCCCAGTCATTCCCACGTCCGTGATATAGGCCGTACCGCCGGGCAAGACCCGTTCGTCGGCGGTGGGAACATGGGTGTGCGTGCCGACTACGAGGGCGACGCGCCCATCCAGGTACCATCCCATGGCCATTTTTTCCGATGTGGCCTCGGCGTGGAAATCCACCAGGACGATCTTGGCCTTGATTTCTTTCAGCAATTCGTCGGCGATCCGAAACGGATCGTCATTCGACCCCATGAAGATACGCCCCTGCAAATTCACCACAGCATAGGGGATGTTAGCTTTTGTGCCCTCAAAAATGCCCCATCCCGCCGTTCCCGGCGGATAGTTGGCGGGCCGCAGCAGTCTCCGAGCCTGACCGTGGGGATTGCCGACTTCCGCCTCGAAGTACTCCGCCAGTTCCCGTTTGTCCCAAACGTGATTTCCGGTGGTGATGACGTCGATGCCCAACTCGAACAGATCTTCCGCCAGCGCCGGGGTGATGCCGAACCCCGCGGCTGCGTTTTCTCCGTTGGCAATGATGAGGTCGATCTGATGCTCTCTCACAAGGCCTGGCAGACGATCCTTCACGATGGTTCGCCCCGGGCTGCCGAAAATGTCGCCGATAAACAGTATGCGCACGCCGGATCCATTCATCGCTCGCAGGCGGTTCCTGTCCTGGAGCCGAAGTTTCGATGGTAACACGCACGCTGGAGTGCCGAACGCGGGCGAACGGGAACAGGTTGAGGTCAGCGGGTCAACTCAGCGGTTTTCAGGAAGTCGTAATTGCCTGGTGGATTCAGCGCCAGATTGTGCACGCGCCTGGTCGCCACCATCACGTTGTCGATATACCACAGATTGATGTAGGGCACTTCCTCAGCCAACCGCTGTTGAATTTCTGCGTAGAGCTGTTTGCGAGTGTTGAGGTCGATCTCGGTTCGGGCTCGATCAATGAGCTCATCCACCCGCGGATCCGCATAAAACGTCCGATTCGCTCCGTGGGGCGAGAATTTCGATGAATGAAACACATACTCGAAGATGTCGGGATCTTCGTTGCCTCCGACCCAGCGCAGGGAATGCAACTGGTACTCTCCCCGGGTGACATCGGCAAAGAAGGTCGCGAACTCGAAAGTGCGGATGTCCAGCGCGATGCCTACGTCGCGCAACTGCTGCTGCAAAACCGCGACCATAAGCCGGGTGCTTTCCTCGGTGGAAGTTTTCATGGTCAAATGAAAGCGGACGCCATTTGCGGCGTGATATCCGGCAGCATCCAGCAATTGGCGGGCACGTTCCGGATCGTGCTGGTAGTGCAGGACATCGCCGTCGTATGCCCAACTCTCCGGCGGCAGCAAGCTATATGCCGGCCGGGCGAAGTCACGCAGCAAGTAATGGATGATCGGCTCCCGATCGATGGCATAAGCCAGCGCCTGCCGCACTCGCACATCTTTAAGAATGGGGTCGCGCGTGTTCATGGCCAGATAGGCCAGCACGGTGCCGGGGGCATGCAGCACCCGCAGACTGGGATCTCGCTCCAACGCCAGCACCATGTCTCCAGTGAACGCGTTGATGGCGATATCCGCGCTGCCCTTGCGCAGTTCCAGCGCCCGGGTTGTGGCGTCAGGGACCACCGAGAAGCGCACCCGCTTCACGCGCGGGACTGCGCCCCAATAGCTGTCATTGCGTTCAACAATAACCTCTTTGTCCAGTTCCGCGCTGACAAATCGGAATGGACCTGACCCTACGGGATGCTGGCTGATTTCATCTTTGCTCCCGTAGGGCACGATCCCCATCGCTCCGTCGGAAAGATTCCACAGCAAAGTCGCGAAGGGCTCTTTGAGATGGAAAACGACGGTGAAATCGTCGGGAGCATCGATGCGGTCCACATAACGGTAGGTGGCGGCCTTGGTGCTGCGAATGGTTCCTTGCAATAGGGAATCGAACGTCCACTTCACATCGCGGGAGGTTAATGGGCGGCCGTCATGAAACTTCACGCCGTGACGAAGGCGGAAGACGTACGTCTTGGGGTCAGGGACTTCCCAGCGCTCGGCTAATCCAGGCTGAACATTGAAATGCTCGTCGCGAGTGAGCAGGTCGTCGAATATCAGATCGTCGATTCTGTAGGATTGCGCGTCGAGTCCCACACGGGGATCAAGGTTGGTGGGGCTGCTCTCGATGATCATGACCAGCGGGTTCGGATCGGGAGGACGTGCGCAAGAGGTAAGAAGTATGCAGGTCGCGAGCGGTAAAGAAAAACAGAATACCCCCAGCCTTTCGCACAAAACGCGAAAAGGGCGGGGCCCCCGCGGGATACATCTGAAATGCCGATCAGGCATAGGAAATCTTTCCCAGGATCGCCGGCCTTCTTGCGCCGGTGGTAGACGGGAGATTCGACGGCTTGCGGTTCCATGTCTGGTAAGCCAGCAAGGCGAAGGCTGCCGCTTCTTTGGCTTCGGCGGGCAATCCGAATTCGTCCGACAAGCGCACTTCGAGTCCCATCGGCTTTAACTCATTCACCAGCATAGCCAACAAGGTGGGATTTTTCGCGCCGCCCCCGGAAACAATGAATTCCTTAAAACTTGCGCGTCGCTTCAACACGAAAGTCCGCAGGGCTTGTGCGACCGACTGTGCCGTGAGCGCGGTCGCGGTGGTGACTATGTTCCTGGGATCGGTTCGACCGCACTGCCGGATAAAGTCATGGGCGAATTCGCGGCCAAACTCTTCGCGCCCCGCAGTCTTCGGAGGCTTGCGATGAAAGAACGGGTGGCGCAAGGCTTGCAGCAGCACCCGGTCGATCAGGTTGCCCGAAGCCGCCGTTCTCCCGTCCTGGTCGTAACGTACGCCGTACAGCCGCTCCATGACCGCGTCGATGACCATGTTGCCGGGGCCAGTGTCAAAGGCCACAATCTGGTTGGCGGAGGCCGCGGCGGGAATCGCTGTGAGATTGGCAATTCCTCCGATGTTCTGCACGACACGGCCGATCCGGGGGTCGCGATACAAGAGAAAATCGAGAAAGGGGACCAGGGGTGCGCCTTTGCCCCCAGCCGCCATGTCGGCGGGACGAAAATCGGAAACCACCGGCACTCCGACTCGGGCAGCCAGTAGAGATCCGTCGCCGGTCTGCCAGGTGACAGCCAGGTCTTTTCCCAGAAACCTGGCGGGATCCCCTTGATGGTAGATCGTCTGTCCGTGGCAGCCCACGAGCTCCGCTTTAATCCGGAACCGCTTCTGCGTGGCAAGGACGGCATCAGCGTATAGCTCCGCCAGCAGGAAGTTCAGCCTCGCCAGATCGGCGACGCTGGCCCGTCTCGAGTTCATGGCGGTGAGCACAAAGCGGCGTACGTCTTCAGGGTAAGGGAACTCGGCGTGACCCAGAAATTGAAACTGGGGCCAGCCCGTGCGGCGGCCGCGCGGCGGCGTGATTTGTACCAGCGCCACGTTGATGCCGTCCGCCGAGGTTCCACTCATGACTCCGGCAACGATCATGCTTCCGCCTGCCGCTGGATGGTCTCAAGCCGCACTTGCTCGCTGAATTCCCACAGCCGGCGCGCGAGTTTGTCGACCTTCTCTGTACTGGGAGACGGCACGTTCCGCTTCACTTCTGCGCTTTTTTCCTTGAATGCCAGTACGCGCCGGGCTGATTCTTGGACTCGCCTGGCAAATCCTCGGTCGCGTTGCGCCTCATGGATGAGCGCTTCGTATGCCCGGACGACGTACTCTGCCTGATGGCAGATCAGGCAAAGATCTCCTCCGGCGCGGATGTGCTCGACCGCTGCCTGTTCGATCGGCGCGGCTTTGAGCACTCCGCCCATTTCGAGATCGTCGGAAAGCACCAGTCCAGGAAACCCAATTTTCCTGCGAAGAATGTCAGTGATCCACTTTCTGGAAAGAGACGCGGGAACGGAGTTTCGCGTGACCGCGGGATAAGCTGCGTGCCCAACCAGCACCAGCGGTGCATCCCGGCGCAAGATGCGATAGGGAGCTAGATCCTCCGCCCACAATTTCTTCCAAGGTTGGTTCACGCTCGGCAGCCCATGGTGGGTATCCAGGTTCGCTTCGCCCAAGCCCGGGAAATGCTTGAGCGCTCCCAGCACTCCAGCGGAGCGCAGTCCAGCGAGGAACTCTCGGGCGTAAAGCGCGGCTGATTTGGGATCCGCGGCGACTGCCCGCGAACTCATCACCTTCTGCGACGCCGGAAATGCCAAGTCCACCACTGGCGCCAAGTCGACATTGAAGCCCATCGCCCGGCATGACTCGCCGATCACCTTTCCGTGCTTTTTAAAGAGCCTGCGGTCGCCGGTGGAAAAAACTTCAGCCGCCGACGGCCCCGGGCCAATCACGTTGCGGAACCGGTCAACCGATCCGCCCTCCATGTCGACGCAGGTGAACAGCGGCAGCGTCGAGATCGCACGGCACTCGCGCAGCAGCTTGTGGGTTTGCTGCGGTGTGACGATGTTTCGAGAAAACAGGATGACCCCCGCGGGTTGCACCCCCTCCAGAAGAGCCTGGAGCCGGGGCGTCACCGCGGTCGCGTCAAAGCCAACGATCAGGAGTTGGCCGATCTTCTCGATGGTGCCAGGTGTGCGCACGATGCGATTAGACTTCCTTTTTCAACTCTGCCAGCAAATTCAGCGCCTCCAGGGGCGTGATCCGGTTCAGGTCAACTTCCCGCAGACGTTCCAGCACCGGCTGCGAAATCGGCGTAAAGATCGTCAACTGGGCCGGCCGCCGTGGACGCAGTTCATCGCTTGCCAGTTGATCGGTCAAGCGCTGCTCCGCATTTTCATGTTCGGTCAGCACCTCGCGGGCCCGCTCAATGACCTCACTGGGCAATCCTGCCAGCTTCGCGACTTCGATCCCGTAACTACGGTCGGCCGCGCCCGCCTCTACTTTGCGCAGAAACACAATTCCGCCCGCCGTCTCTTTTACCGATACGTGATAGTTCTTTACGCCCGACAGGCGCTCCGCCAGTTCCGTAAGTTCAAAGTAGTGGGTGGCAAACAGCGTTTTGGCCCGGGTGCGGGCATGGATGTACTCGACCGCAGCCCACGCGATGGCCAATCCGTCATAGGTCGAGGTACCGCGCCCCACTTCATCGAGCAGGATCAATGAGCGCGGAGTCGCGGTATGCAAAATCGCCGCGGTTTCCGTCATCTCCACCATGAAAGTTGACCGGCCGCGGGCCAGATTGTCGCTGGCGCCGATGCGCGTGAACACTCGATCCACTAGCCCCAGCCGTGCCGAAGTTGCCGGGACAAACGAACCCATCTGCGCCAGAATCACCATCAGCGCCGCCTGCCGCAAGTACGTCGATTTGCCTCCCATGTTCGGTCCGGTAAGCACCAACACCGTATGGGTTGTCGAGTTCAAGTAGAGATCGTTGGGGACAAACCGGTCTCCGACTCCGCCCGCGTCCTGCTGCTCAATTACCGGATGGCGTCCACCGATCATCTCGATGTCCGCCGAGTCGTCGAACTTCGGACGGCAGTAATTCCGCAGCGCCGCAACCTGGGCCAAGGCGGCGAGCACATCCGCTTCCGCCAGCGCCAGCGCGGTTTGCCGAATGCGTTTCGCTTCCCCCGCTATCCCGGTCCGAAGTCCGGTGAAAAGCCGCCGTTCGATCGCGACAATCTTTTCCTGGGCATCCAGAATTCTCGATTCATATTCTTTGAGTTCCGGAGTGGTGAATCGCTCGGCATTTACCAGCGTCTGCTTGCGCTCATAGTCCGCCGGCGCCAGATGCAAGTTGGGTTTCGAAATCTCGAGGTAGTAGCCGAAAATCGAATTGAACTTCACTTTCAGCGACGTAATGCCGGTCCTCTGCCGCTCCCGCTGCTCAATCTGCGCCAGAAATTGCTTGCTGTTGCGGCTCAGGTCGCGCAGTTCGTCCAGTTCCTTATCCACGCCGCTTAGAATTACGCCGCCATCGCTGAGCGAGATCGGGGGCTCGGGCACGATCGTGTGGTCGATTCGGTCCCGCAGATCGGCGAGCTCGTCGATGCTGCCATGCAACCTCCGTAGTCGCTCCACGCCAAAACGCCCCAAAGCCCCGCGGAGGCCGGGCAGTTTTCGCAGCGATGCAGAGAGTGCCAGCACGTCCCGAGGGTTCGCGGTTTCGAGAGTGACGCGGCTGAGAAGCCGTTCAAGATCGAGGATGCCATCGAGCGCGCGCCGCAACTCCTCCCGCGCAACCGTGTCGCGAATTTGTGCTTCGACCGCATCCAGACGGGCGTTGATCTCCGTCAAGTCAATCGATGGGCGTAACATCCAGGACCGCAGCAGGCGCTTGCCCATCGGCGTTTCGGTGGCGTCCACCGAGCGGAACAGCGGAACGCCGCCATCCGTAGCTGCGAAAAGAGGATCCATCAGCTCGAGGTTGCGCACCGTGACGGCGTCCAGTACCAGGCAATCGTGGCGTTCGTAGAAGCCGATGCGATCCACGTGATCCAGTGTCCCACGCTGAGTGGAGCGCACGTAGTAAAGGATCGCTCCCGCCGCTGCGGCTGCCGCCGGCTTGCCGGCGAGTCCAAAGCCTTCGAGGGAGAGCACGCCAAAGTGGTTCTCCAGGAGGGGGATGGCATGATCTGGGGCGAAGATCCAATCATCGAGCGGGGTTTCAGCAAAGCCGAGCACAGCGGTTGCCGTCGGACGAGCGGGCTGAACTGCGCTCCTTTCTGCCGGACCTTGCCTCTCAAACAAAGGGGCTGCCGAGCCGTAGATCAGTTCCTTGGGCTTGAGTTGCTGCAGTTCCTCCTGAATTCGCAGTGCCGCATCCTGGCCATGAAACTCGGTAGCGCGGAACTCCCCCGTGGAAAGGTCCAGGGCCGCGAATCCCACCCGGTCACCGGTTTGCGCCAGCGCTGCCAGAAAATTGTTCTCTTCGGAACTCAGCGAGGAATCCGCCGCCGTCCCAGGCGTGATCACCCGGGTGACCTCACGGCGCACCAACTTCTTGGCCAGCCGCGGGTCTTCCACCTGATCGCAGACTGCGACCTTGAATCCCCTGCGGATGAGTTTTGTGATGTATCCCTCCGCGGCATGGTAGGGCACGCCACACATGGGGACCGCGATTCCTTTCTCCTTGTTGCGTGAGGTCAGAGTGATCTGCAACTCGCGCGCGGCCAGCACCGCATCCTCGAAGAAAAGCTCGTAAAAATCGCCCAGCCGGAAGAACAGCAAGGCCGTGGGATGTTCTTTCTTGATGGCAGCGTATTGCCGCATCAACGGAGTAGAGGGCTCAGTCATTTCGGGCGGCGTTGCGCGGATTATAGCAAACGCCGGGGTGCGTTTCCGCGTCGGAGCACACCCCAGTTGACGGTTTCCGCCTAAGGTGGTTTCCTACTCGCTATGGAGCTTCGCAAAGATCCGATCACCCGTTCCTGGGTTATTACGGGGGATGATGTTTCCGAGACCGCCCCAAGTTCCGATATTGCTTGCCCGTTCTGCGGGGATTCCGCCAACCCGTTGCAGGTCATCTCCAGTTTGGCCGGCCCACCGGGCACGCCGTGGTCCGCTCGCGCGGTGGTACATCCTCATGCGCTCTACCACGTGGAAGGAGAAGCCTCCCGGCGCGGCGACGGCATCTACGACCGCATGCGGCCCATCGGCGCCCACGAAGTGCTGGTAGAGAACCCGCGGCATGACCGCCATTTGTGGAATGCCAGTGATCCGGAAATCGAGCAATTTCTGTTGCTCGTCGCCCAGCGCATTCAAGATCTGAAGAAAGACTCCAGACTCAAGTACGTCAGCGTTTTCAAGAACCACGGCAGCAACGCGGGCCAGGAGTTCGAACACCCCCACTTTCAGCTTACCGGTACTACCTTTGTTCCACGGCGGGTGCTCTATGAACTGCGCGCCGGACGCGAGTACTTTGAGGGGAAGGAACGTTGCGTTTTCTGCGACATCATCGCGCAGGAAATGCGCCAGGATTTGCGGCTGGTCGAGGTGCGTGGGGATTTCATCGCCACGTGTCCCTATGCTCCTCGCGTTCCCTACGAAACCTGGATTCTGCCCCGGACGCACGAATCTTCTTTTGAGCGCTCCGGCGTGAACCGGTCCGGAACCCTGCAGGATCTGGGAGCCCTTTTGCGCCGCACTTTGCAGCGGATTCGCAGCCTTACCGAGGATTTTCACCTGGTCTTGCACACCTCGCCGAACAGTCTGCACGGCTCTGGCACTTTGGGATACTGGAAGACCCTGGAGGATGATTATCACTGGCACATCGAAATTCTGCCGGTTGTGGGATCGAAGGCAAAGTCGTACACCTTCAAGGAGGTGTATTACTCACCCATCAGCTCGGAGACGGCCGCCAAGCGTTTGCGCGAGGCCAGAATCGATTCCTAGCAGCCTGGACGCTGCTGCTTGAATGATCCATGAATCTGCGACGCATCAAGAACTACACCGGCAGTCAGGGTTACGTGTACGAATACTATTTCGTGGGAAAGCGTCCCGCGCTTCCTGGCGACTCGGAGTCCACGGCCACCGAATACATCTTCGACGTGAGCACCGACCGCAAGATCAAGTTCGCAGTCAGCGTTTTCCTGGTGGACCAAGCTGTGAAGTCCTGGACGGCAGCACATGGCCGGATGCTTGGCGACGCCGAACAGTACGGGGCCGTGAAGATGAGGCTTTTCCAGGCATTTGACGAAATCGAGGACATGATCACCCAAGGCCGGCGCTTATTTGTGGACGGTGAGGCTCTGGCCCAGGCGCTGGCGAGTCTGGGCATTGACTGAGTCCGCTCCGCACACGCTGCGGGGAATTGCTTGGGTTCGCTCGGCGAAGGACCGGGATCAGGCTCATTGTGATCTTCATCACACTGCCCAGTGATAATGCCCGCTGCCTTCTGCCGCGCGAAACGGCAGACTATAATCACACGGTGGGGGAAGCAACACCCCGGAAAGCGACAAGCTACATCATGTCTATACTTTGGCTGCGAGTGGCGCTGGGCTGTTATGCGGTCGGCCTGCTGTATGCGCTGGTGGCGCTGACCCGCGTTAGCGATCTCCTGAGCCGCCTGGCTTTGCACGCCGCCTACCTGGGCATGGTCTTCCATTTTGTTTCATTGGCCGAAGCCTTCGTCAGTTCGAGCAAGGTTGCTTTGGCCTCTGCCCACAACGCGGAATCGGTGCTGGGCTTTCTCATCATGATTGTGTTCATGCTGGTGTATGGGGTGTACAAGACGACGGCTCCCGGCATTTTCGTGTTTCCGGTGGTTTTCCTGTTGACGTTTATCTCCGCCACCGGCGAGAAGCCGTTCTTAGTAACCTCCTCCGGTCTTCACTACGGCTGGCTGTTTGCGCACATTGCGTTGATCTTTACCGGCTACGCTGCCTTGATCCTCAGTTTCTGCGCCAGCGTACTTTACCTGATCCAGGAACGCTCCCTGAAATCGAAACGGTCGGCTGGCATTCTCGCGCTGCTGCCGGCGCTGGAGACCATCGACGAGATCGGGTTCCGCTCGCTGCTGTTGGGTTTCCCGTTTATGACACTGGGATTGATCGCGGGCTCAATCGTGGCGCAGGCGAAATTCGGCCGCGTCGATCTCCTGGATCCGAAAATCATGCTTTCGCTGCTGATGTGGGCGGTGTATCTGGTGCTGCTCTACACCCGCTGGAGCGCTGGCTGGCGGGGCCGCCGCGCTGCCTATCTGGCCGCCGGAGCGTTTGTCTTCGCCCTGATTGCCTGGTTCGCCAACTATTTCAGCGCCATTCACAGGTTCGCACGCTCATGACCTTTCAGCTCATTGGGGTGAACCACAAGAGTGCGCCGGTCGAAGTTCGGGAACGCCTTGCCATTCCCGAGTCGCACCTGCCGGACGCCTTGAAGCGGCTCATCCATCATCCCGGGGTCAATGAGGCAATGATCGTGAGCACATGCAACCGTGTCGAACTGTTAGCCCGGGCGCAGAACGGCGGCGCGGACCTCCGCCAGTTTCTGGGCGATTATTTCCAGATGGACCGCGCACAGATTGATCCTCACCTCTATGAATATCGGGAACAGGATGCGGTTCGGCATTTGTTCCGGGTAACCTCCAGTCTCGATTCCATGGTGATCGGCGAGGCACAGATTCTCGGCCAGGTCAAGGAAGCCTACGCCACGGCGCGGGCTGTGGGCGCCCTTCATTCCCAATTGGATCAACTGATGACGCGCGCCTTCGCGGTTGCCAAGAGAGTGCGTACGGAAACAGCGGTGGGCTCCTCCGCGGTTTCGGTGGCTTCGGTCGCCGTGGAACTCGCCAAAAAGATTTTCGGCTCGCTCCAGGGCAAGAATGTGTACCTGGTGGGCGCTGGCAAGATGACGGAACTTGCCGCCCGCCATCTGCTGGCTCATGGCGCCGGATCGATTTTTGTCGCCAATCGGACTTACGACCGCGCTATCCGGTTGGCCCAGAAGTTCAACGGCCAGGCCATCGAGTTCAGCCGGTTGTACGACACCTGCGACCGCGCCGACATCGTGATCACTTCCACCGGCGCGCCGCACGCCATCTTCCGCCGCGAGCATGGCGAGCAGTTCCTCAGCCGCCGAAAGAACCGTCCCATGTTCTTCATCGATATCGCCGTGCCGCGTGATGTCGATCCGGAGATGAATAAGCTGGACGGCATTTTTGTCTACGACATCGACGACTTGCAGCAGGGCGTCGCCAGCCACGTAGCCGACCGCAAGAAGGAAGCGGAGCGGGCGGACCAGATCATCAACACCGAAGTCGAACGCTTCCAGGCTCGCCTGCAGACGCTCGATGTGGTTCCCACGATCGTTTCCCTGCAAGACCACCTGGAGACCATTCGGCAGGCGGAAATCGACCGCGTGCGCGGGCGTCTGGGCCAACTTTCTCCCGAGCAGCAACTCGCCGTGGAAGCCCTTACCCGCGGCATCGTGAACAAGATCATGCACACTCCCATCAGCACCCTGAAAACGGCCGCCCGCGAGTCCGAAGCCACCACCGTGGTGGACGTCGTCCGCCGGCTCTTCAATTTGCAACAGAAGAATGCGTCCGACGGTCCGGGCCCCGGAGGCCGCAACTGATGGCCCCTCTGCGCATTGGTTCCCGCGGATCGCAACTTGCGCTCTGGCAAGCCCACCACATCAGCGATCGGCTGCGTGGGCAGGGCCACGAAGTCGAACTGGAAATCATCAAAACGACCGGCGACAAGATTCTCGAGGTTGCCCTCGCCAAAGTGGGCACCAAGGGGATGTTCACCAAGGAGATCGAAGAGGCGCTCGCTGAGGGCCGTGTCGATCTTGCGGTGCATAGCCTTAAGGATCTGCCGACGGAACTTTCGCCCGGTTTCGAGATCGCCGCCATTACTTCGCGTGAAAATCCTCGCGACGTGTTCTGCTCCGTCCGCTACGCCCGCATTGAGGATTTGCCGCAGGAAGCGCGGGTCGGCACCAGCAGTCTTCGCCGCCAGGCGCAATTGAAGGCGCTGCGTCCCGACCTCTTGATTCATCCGCTCCGCGGAAATGTCGATACTCGTCTTCGCAAGCTGGAACAAGGCGAATACGACGCGATTATTCTGGCTGCCGCCGGTTTGAACCGCCTGGGCAAGACCGAACTGGTCAAGCAGGTGATTGCAGCGGAGGTGATGTGCCCTGCGGCCGGCCAAGGTGCGCTGGGAATCGAAATTCGCGCCGGCGATGCGGCCATCCGGCAGCATCTGACCTTCCTCGATGATGCTGCCGCGCGCACCTCCACCACCTGCGAGCGAGCGTTGCTGAACAAACTGGGCGGAGGCTGTCAGGTCCCGATCGGAGCATTTGCCGAAGTGCGAGGTGGTCGCCTGTATCTGAACGCCGTTGTGGCTCATCCCGACGGGTCGACAGTGTTGCGGGAATCCCGCGACGGCGTGGATCCGGTCACACTCGGCGAAGCGGTCGGCGAAACTTTGCTGCAACGCGGCGGCGAGGCCATTCTGGAAGAAGTCTACGGGAAGGGAATAGCGGTTCCGCAGCAACCGTAACGTGTGGCGCGGACACGTGTGGCGCGGGTGCCCTCGCCCGCGTGGGCAAGAATTCGACAGATGAAGAACCCCGAAAAGTCTCTCTCCGGTCTCCGCATCCTGGTTGGCCGCGCCCGCCACCAGGCAGGAGCGCTTTCTTCGGGCCTTCGCAAGCTGGGCGCCGAGGTCATTGAGATACCCTTCATCGAAATTCGCAAGCCAGGTTCTTACCAGCCGCTCGATACAGCTCTAAAGAATCTGGCCGGATACGATTGGCTCATCCTTACCAGCGCGAACGGTGTCGTCGCCCTCTGGGACCGGCTCCGAGAGCTTCATCTCACTGGGAAGCACCTGAATCACCTGAAGATTGCCGCCATCGGTCCAGCTACCAGAAAAGCCATCGAGAAGCGCGGGCTGAAAGTCGATGTGATTCCCGAAGAGTACGTGGCCGAATCGGTGGTTGCCAGCTTGCGGAATCGGGTACAAGGAAAGCGTGTGCTGCTGGCGCGCGCCAAGGTTGCCCGCGACGTGATTCCGCTGGAATTGCATAAGCTGGGCGCACAAGTCGATGTGGTGGAGGCCTATGAAACGGTAATCCCGGTTTCTTCCCGCCGTCGCCTGCGCGCCGTATTGAAAACTCCGGAACGCCGTCCCGATGTGATCACGTTTACCAGTTCTTCCACCGTGCGAAATTTTCTTGCGCTCCTCGTGGGCAAGGCTCTGCAGCAGCAACCCGGCTATGGCAGCGGGTTTGACGGAGTGAGATTCGCTTCGATTGGTCCGGTAACCTCTTCCACGCTTCGCGAGTTGGGTCTGCCGGTCGACATCGAAGCCCGCGAATACACGATTTCCGGCCTGGTTGCGGCCATCGTCCGCGCCGCTAAAGTAACTCGATGAATCCGGCGCTGCAGACGAAGCGGAGCTTCCTACTCCGTCAGCGAGCAGCCACAGTCCGCCGGAGGTACGTGGGCCCGTAGGAACTCCGAAACCCGTTTGTAGGCGTCGATCTGATTCTCTACCTTGGCGAAACCGTGACCTTCGTTTTCGTACACTTTGAGTTCAACCTTGCCGCCACGTTTTTGGATTGAATCCACCACCTGTTGAGATTCTTCATCCGGGCAACGCGGATCATGTGCGCCAGCCAGCAGCAGCAGCGGCGCCTTGATCTGGTCGACAAAGAAAATCGGGGAGCGGTCCCGATACCGTTCCTTGTTTTTCTCCGGGTCGCCCATGGTCGCCAGGTCCGACTGCTGCAGCACCGGGTCTTCATGCTGAATTTCGGTGAACCAGTTCACGAATGGAACGATGGGCACGCCGGCCGCCCACACATCCGAAGCCTTGGTAACGCCCATCATCGTCAGGTAACCCCCATAGCTTCCGCCCATGAGCACAATCTTGCCGGGATCGGGATATCCGGTTTGCTTGATGAAGTCAGCCGCAGCCAGCACGTCCTGCAAGTCCCCGCCGCCCATATCGAACAGGTTGGCCTGCTGGAAATCCTTGCCGTAGCCGGTCGATCCGCGATAGTTTGGGGCAATCACCATGTAACCCTGGTTCACAATGTGCTGGACGAACCGGTTAAACGAATTCACCGTCTGTGCCGTCGGCCCGCCGTGCACATAGACCACGGCAGCATTCTTGCCGTTGCGGATCATGTTGAAGGGAACGTATACAAAGGCCGGAATCGTCCACTTGCCGTCGCGGCTGGGGTAGTGAACCAGGAAAGGTTCAACCATAGCTTCCGAGCGCACGCCGCCCACCAGCGAGTTTGTGAGCGGCTGCGCCTTATTGGTTGCAAGCTGGTAAGTCCACAGATCGCCTGGCGCGGTCGGCCCCGTGTGATAGTAGAGCAGGCGGGTGCCGTCCTTGCTGAAGGCGGAGGGCGTGCCGTGTGGCTCACTCACCCCCTTACCCAAGGGAAGCCGCACATTCGTCCCACTCGCGAGTTCGTGCAGATAAATATCGGTGTCACCCTCCACGTTCGCCGACCAGGTCAGGTACCTGCCATCGGGTGAGAAGTTGGCTCCGATAATCTCCCATTTGTCCCTGGTCAGCCAGGAGATCTTCTTGGTAGGAATGTCGAGTAACCCGACGTTGTCATGCCCGTCCGCATTGGAGGTGATGAGCAGTTTGGTTCCATCGGGCGAGATGTCGTTGGCGCGGTAAAGCGCTTCGCCGTCGTGAGGCGTCAGCAGCCGGCTTTGGGCCGCGGCTACATCAGCGATAAAAATGTTGGAGTCGGTACCTTTGGCCTGCTCCTGGGTGTAGGCAATCCACTTGCCGTCACGTGACCAGATCGGATATTCGTTCAGCTTGTCCGCCGGCGTGCCCAGGGTGAGGTGCTTTACATCGCGCATCAGCATGTCATAGACATCAATTTCGTACACCGATGAGGTCTTCGGCTTCACGGTGTAGGCGAGGTAGCGACCGTCCGGCGACCAGCGCGGCGATTCCTCAGCGATTTCCCGGGTGTGGGTCAGGTTGACGATGCGGCCATCTTTCGGGGAAACGAGAAAAATGTCCCACTGCTCGTCGCCGTCGTAATCCGACATGTAAGCGATCCACTTGCCGTCCGGCGACCACACCGGCTGGGTTTGCCGCTGGTCGCTAATGGTTAACTGGGTTGGCCAACCGCCGTCCGACGGCACCAACCAGAGGTTGTTCCGCCCGCTGATGTTACTTACAAACACCACGGTTCTCCCGTCCGGCGACCACGCTGCCGATCCCACCTGCCGAGTCATGTACAACCGCTCGATCGACAGGTTCTGCTGGAACTGCTCTACGTCCGGGTTCGGTTTGCTCGTAATCTGCCTGGGGTCGGTAATGGCCTCGGGAACAGGCAAAGTCTGGGCTTGGGCCAGCGTGGTCATGCATATGACGATAGCAAATGGAATCAGAGTGCGCATGAGGGCCTGGAATTCATTCTGAAATCTGTTTGACGAGCTTTCAAAGAAAAGTCTAGCAGAGGCCTTGCAGGATGTGCGTCCGCGGGGATTACTTCGCCCGCTTGTGAATCTCTACCGTGCTCCACGTCTTGTCGGCGGCGTGGCAGAGGTTCTCCAGAGGGCAATCGGCGCATTTTGGCTTGCGCGCGATGCACAGCTGACGCCCGTGCCAGATGATCTGATGCGCAAACAGAATCCACTTTCCGGGCGGAATCACCTTCATCAGGTCCTGCTCAATCTTCGACGGGTCAGTATTCCTGGTCAGCTCAAGCCGGCGCGAGATGCGCGTGACGTGCGTATCGACCACGATGCCGATGCCTTGCCCGAACCATGTTCCCAGCAGGACATTGGCAGTCTTTCGCGCCACCCCGGGCAAGGTGAGCAGCTTGTCCATCTCGTCCGGAATCTCGCCGCGAAACTCGCTGACAATTTTCTTTGCCGCACCGACAACCGACTTCGCTTTGTTGCGAAAAAACCCGGTGGAGTAAATATCCGGTTCAAGCTGTTCAGGTGTCAGCGCGGCAAAATCCTTCACCGTTGGATATTTCCTGAACAGCTCCGGAGTCACTCGATTTACGGTTGCGTCGGTCGATTGGGCGGAAAGAATCGTCGCCACCAGCAGTTCCCATGGACTCTGGTGAGTGAGCGCGCAGGTCGCATTGGGATAAAGTTCATCGAGGCGCCCGAGAATTTCCGTGATCCGCTCCTGGGCAAGCGGGTTGTAGCCCTTCGATTCCGCACCTCGAACTGGTTTGGCGTTCTTGCGCGGCGGAGCAGAGACGGGCACTCGCGTCTTTCCGCGAGTGACGCTCCCGGTGCCCTTCGCGGATATGGGTGTCCGCGCCACTCGTGCTTTTTCATGGCGTCCGGTCTTGGCCGGTTGTCGTGGAACTACCCCGCGTGGCATCAGTTCATCTCCTGAGGTTGCAACGAGACCTAAATGTTAGCAGAACATTGCTGGCAATTGACGCCATCTCGTCCGGTAGGTAGTCTGAAGGTGGATTCTACAAAATTATTATGGCAGTGAAGTCCATCAGGCTTGGTCAGGTGTGGCGGCAGGATGCCAGCGGTCAGGATTATCTTGTCACCAAGGTGTACAGCGAGGTCTTCAGCCAGTACGCGGTTTTGCGGCTGGCGGAGGTGAATGCGCCCGAAGCTCCGGCGGTGCGAGTGAAGGTCTCGAAGGACACCAGCGGTGTCGCTCTGCCCGGATTCACCTTTACCCAGGAGGGTTCGTTCTAGGTTCTTTTGGAGACGTTGCTTGCGAGACGTCTCACGATCGAAGACGCAGCCGGCTGTGTTTCCAGGACTTTTGGCCAATCACCGCATGACAGAAAAAATCCTCGCTATTCTTTTCGTATTCATCAAGTCGGTCATCGCAACCACGGGGTACGGCGGGCTGGCGGTGCTGATGGCAATTGAGTCCGCCTGCATCCCCCTGCCATCCGAACTGATCATGCCGTTCGCGGGCTACCTGGTGTTTGAAGGCGCCATGAGGCTGGTGTGGGTAGCGACCGCCGGCGCTATCGGATGCAACCTCGGATCGCTGGTGGCGTACGAAATCGGCTGTTACGGCGGCCGCCCGCTCGTGGAGAAATATGGCCGCTGGATTCTGCTCAGCCACCGCGAACTCGACTGGGCCGACCGTTTCTTCGCGCGCTGGGGCTATCTCGCGGTGTTTATCGCACGCCTGTTGCCCGTCATCCGGACATTTATTGCATTACCCGCCGGAATCGCTCGCATGCCCCGCGGCCGCTTTCATATTTACACGTTTCTCGGGTCTTGGCCGTGGTGCTTTGGTCTGGCATGGCTCGGCCTGAAGCTGGGTGAGAACTGGCGCGAACTGGGGAAGTATTTCCATAAGTTCGATGCGGCCATCGGTGTGGTGCTGGCGCTGGGGATCATCTGGTTCGCCTGGTCGCACTGGCAGAACCGCATCAGCGCCGAGGGGTAGAACCCTCATGGAAGGAGAGACATCATGAAACACCTGATTTGCACTCTCGTCGCACTATCCCTCGGCATGAGCTTAGGCTTTGCACAATCGCCAGCTCCATCCGGCCAGCCCTTCACCGTCGAGTACTACTACAAGGCCAAGTGGGGACATGCCGATGAATTCCTCAAGCTGTTCAAGAAGAACCATTACCCGCTGCTGAAGAAAGAAGTCGAGATGGGCCGCTTGCTCAAGGTCTGGATGGACCAGCCGCGCTATCACACCACCGAAGACGGCCGCTGGGATTACCGGGTGACCATCGTCTTCAAGAACGCCACGGTGGCCAACGAACCCTTCGACGAAGATGCGCTCAAGAAGCAATTGTTTCCCGATCAGCAAACCTACACGCAAGAAGAGCAGCGGCGCTTCGAGATTCTCGATGCGCACTGGGACCTGCCGATCAAGACCGTCGATTTGGAAGGGAAGTGAGGAATTGGCTCATGGATTCATTGAAGCATTGGTTCCGTGGGTGAATGACTCAATGAGCCAATGATGCAAATGATTCAACGGTTGCATTTTCCCCTCGCAATACGAGAACATATTCGTTTGCCTTACATACTCCAGCACTCCTAAGGAAGCGCCCATTATGGCGACGCGGCAGAAGCACGTAAAACCTGAAGCTCAAGGTTCCAGCACCAGCAAAATTCAACCAGCCAAGGGCAAGTTAGGCATCATGATTCCCGGCATGGGCGCCGTCGCCACTACGTTCGTGGCGGGCGTCGAAGCCATACGCAAGGGATTTGCCAAGCCCATCGGCTCGCTTACCCAGATGGGCACCGTCCGACTGGGCAAGCGCACGGACGCGCGCTCGCCCAAGGTCAAGGAATTCGTTCCGCTCGCCGGGCTCGACGACCTGGTCTTCACCGGATGGGACATTTTCGAGGACGACATGTACACCGCGGCCAGCAAAGCCGGCGTGCTGCAGCGCGAACTGCTCGACAAGGTCAAGCCATTTCTCAGCTCCATTCGTCCGCGCAAGGCGGTGTTCGATCACAACTACGTCAAGAAGATCGACGGACCCAACGTCAAGAAGGGCAAGAACAAGATGGAACTGGCCGAGCAGCTTCGCGACGACATTCGCGAGTTCCGGAAAACGTCCGGTGCGTCGCGGCTGGTCACAGTTTGGTGTGCGTCGACGGAAACGTTTATTGAGCCCAGCGCGGCGCACCAGTCGGTGAAGGCGTTCGAGAAGGCGTTGACTCAGAATGATGAGAACATTGCGCCGTCGATGGTTTACGCCTACGCGTCGCTGTCGGAAGGCGTGCCATTCGCCAACGGCGCGCCCAACCTCACGGTGGACATTCCCGCGATGCACGAGCTGTCACGCAGAAACGAGGCGCCGATTTGCGGCAAGGATTTCAAGACCGGGCAGACGCTGATGAAGACCATCCTTGCTCCTGGCTTCAAGGCGCGTCTGTTGGGACTTGACGGCTGGTTCTCGACTAACATTCTGGGGAATCGCGACGGGGAAGTGCTGGATGATCCGGGATCGTTCAAGACCAAGGAAGAATCGAAGCTGTCGGTTCTAGAGCACATCTTGCAGCCTGAACTTTATCCCGATCTTTACGGCAAATTTACCCACAAGGTTCGCATTAACTATTATCCGCCGCGTGGTGATAACAAAGAGGGTTGGGACAACATCGATATCTTCGGATGGCTCGGCTATCCGATGCAGATCAAAGTTGATTTTTTGTGCCGCGATTCGATTTTGGCGGCGCCCATCGTCCTTGATCTGGTGCTGTTCAACGACTTGGCCCAGCGTACCTCGGAGCTGCGCGGCATCGGCATCCAGGAGTGGCTGAGCTTTTATTTCAAGTCGCCGATGACCGCCCCCGGCCTCTATCCCGAGCACGATCTGTTCATCCAACTGATGAAGCTGAAGAACACCCTCCGCCACCTGCGTGGCGAAGAACTGATCACTCACTTGGGGCTGGAATACTACGACTGAGGCCAGCCTTCAGGCGCTAAAGCGCGTAAATCATTTCTGTTCCGTGACGCGGCCCTAAAGGGCCGCTCTTCCACGGTGGCTCCATGGGCCGGTGAACCTCTTCTTTCGCCCCTCCGGGGCTGGTTCATTTCCCGCTGAGACCCACGGCTTGGGCCGTGGGCTTCACTCTGGCTCCGCTTCGCGGCTAATTTTGTTCTCGCCGATCAGGTCAAATTCGGGGTATACCCCCTCCTCACCGGTATAGCAGAATCATGAAGTTACGGACTTTTGGCCCGCAAAATCTAGAGTGCAAAGGGCCTACGGGTAAAATCTAGATTCTTAATGAGTTATACGCCGTAACTTAGCGTTCTCTACAGGATATACATCGATGATGCCGCTTTGCCGGCCTGGCGTTTTCGCCACCCCGGCCGCAGTTACCTCCTTAATCTCGCGTCTCGCCGATGGGGTGAATCCTGGGTATACCCCCCCCCACCGGTCTAGTGGAATCATGAAGTTACGGACATTTCCCCGGCAAGATCTAGATTCGACTGGGCTTAGAGGTAAAATCTAGATTCCTAACGAGTTATACGTCGTAACTCTAACTTCTCTATGTGATATACCCGATGATGCCGCTTTGCCGGTCTGGGGTCAAGGAAAAAGTGGAGGGATGGTTCGGTATCATTTTGGCCCTATTCGTTCATGGCGAGTTCGGGCGAAAATGCAGAAACGATTGGCGGGCCATAGGCTCAGGACGCAATCCCGGGCCTAGCCATTTCCTCCGACCCGAGCAGAGATGAACGGTGTCAATGCGCGCAATCGCTGGTTTCGTCAGTTGATCGGTTCAGATGCGGCATCACGCGGCCCGTCACATAAAACCCTTGTCCTACGGGTATATAATGTGGACCGCACGGCAGGAGGATTTATGAAGCCGCCTTCGCGTCTGCCCAAGCTTTCCAGCCTTTTTTCCTTCACCCTGATGTTCGTTGCGTGTTTGCTACTTTCTGGCGTGTCCAGTGCCGCGCCTTCCATTACCCTCTCTAAGAACAGCGGGCCGCCGACCACGAGGATTCTCGTCTCCGGACGCGGATTCGAGCCCAACGTGGGTGTGGACATCTACTTCGGCACACACGATGAAGCGCTCATCGTCACGGACGGCCACGGCGGGTTCAAGAACGCCGGAATTCGCGCTCCACGCACGTCGCCTCCCGGCAAGCATTGGGTGACGGCGCTGGAGCGCAACAACGACAAGGGCGCGCAGAGGCCGTTTCTGGTACAGACCAATTGGAGCCAGTTTCGCTTCGACGCCGAGGGCACGCGCGTGAACCCGTATGAGAACGTACTCGACGCCAAGAATGTGGGGAATATCCAGTTGAAGTGGAGCTACCCCACCGGGGGCGTTGTATTCTCGCCCGCAGTGGTTGATGGAGTGGTGTACGTCGGATCGAACGATGACCACCTATATGCCTTGAATGCCCGTACTGGTGCCAAGCTGTGGAGCTTTACGGCTGGCGACGCGGTGGGAACCTCGCCTGCCGTGGTGAACGGCGTAGTCTATGCCGGCTCGCGGGACAACAATGTGTACGCGCTTAATGCTCGCACTGGCGCGCTGCTGTGGACATTCACCACCGGCGACTACGTGGTCTCCGACCCCACCGTGGTGGACGGGATTGTCTACATCGGCTCCTGGGACTTCAACGTGTACGCACTCAA
Source organism: uncultured Acidobacteriota bacterium (assembly GCA_963715675.1). GTDB lineage: Bacteria > Acidobacteriota > Terriglobia > Terriglobales > Acidobacteriaceae > DASVWZ01. The sequence goes on along the minus strand of OY970265.1, from coordinate 1,571,302 downwards.
CGCTCGCACTGGAGCAAAGCTGTGGACCTACAGGACTGGCTGGTACGTGGGTTCCTCGCCCGCGGCATTCGATGGAGTGGTCTACGTTACCTCATGGGATGGCAATCTCTATGCATTGCGCGCTCGCAACGGTGATCTGCTCTGGGGCTATTCCACCAACGACATGATTATTTCCTCGCCCGTGGTGGCGAACGGAGTGATTTATATCGGCTCCGAGAACGGGGGCCTGTACGCGCTGAATGCTCGCACCGGCAATCTACTGTGGAGCTATTCCTTTGTAGACCCCGTATTCTCCTCCGCCGCAGTGGCCAATGGGGTAGTTTACGTTGGCGTGGGGGACGCGCCCTACGGCGGTGTCTATGCTCTGAATGCTAGCACCGGCGCTTTCCTGTGGAGCTACCCCTTCGATTGGGGCGTGGATTCATCTCCTGCAGTCGCGAACGGAGTGGTTTACGTGGGCTTGACGGGCTACGAGAACGGGGCCGTGATCGCCCTGAACGCTCGCACCGGCGGCCTGCTATGGAGCTACCCTGGCGAGGTCGATTCCTCTCCCGCTGTAGTTAATGGAGCTATGTACGTCGGTTCCGACGGCGGCAACGTGTATGCCTTCAGCCTGCCTGACAGGGATCAAGGGGAGCCAGACAGGGTTTCCGATCGGCCCGACACAACGATGCTTCGCCCCGACTTTAGCCTCAAGGTACCCAGGCCACCGGCCACCCCGTCGGCGCCCGATTAACCAGGCCACTACTGATGGGCAAAATCGGAAACATTTCCCGGTCAAAGCGCAGCTGACTGAATACGCCTACGAGAACGATCCCGAACAAGCCCGTCATCACCGCCAAAACCATAGCGCGGGATGTAGTTGTCCCGGAGCCAGACACGACAGCTGGCCACGCTGGGCAGGTTCGCGCTCGCAAGCAAGTAATTCGCTGGTGGAACGCCTCTTATCCTAATCGCAGTGGCTCAACAAGTGAAAAATCTCGATTTCGCTCATTGACCCGCTGGCCTCGCTCCGCCCGCTGGTCGATGTCACTGCTTAGTGCGGGGATGAATTCAGTTTCAGGATGCTCTATCCACAAGCGTTGAGAGGGCAATCCGACGAGCCCAGACTGAAGAAGCGCGGGGCTCGTCATCAGTCTGTTTAAGTGCCCCAATCCCGCCAAGAACACACGGTAGGCTGGGCCGCCGGACAGATCGCATCTTTCCCACCCTTTTCGCGAAGAACGCGAAAAAGGGTGGGGCACCCGGCCCATACCAACTACTAGGACTAAGGACGAAATCTGAGCTCGGCTACGGCAGGAACGAGGCTCATCCCAGCTCCGTCTGAGGATAGAGCAGTTCATTCTTGCCGTCTACATATGCGTTATGCCAGGTTCTTCTCCCGCTTATACAGGTCGAACTTTTCCAGGAAGTGGTCGATTTCTTTTTTCTGCAAATAATATGGGGTGGACAAGCGCAGCTTTGACGGATCTCCGCCTCGGATGCGGATTTTGTGTTTGGTCCACATCCACTGTTCCATCTCCATGCGCTGCATCGGCGGCACGTTTACCGTGGCAATGGCGCAGCGCAATGCGGGATCGGGCGAGGTCCAGGACTCGGCGCCGCGCTTGATCATCTCGGCCAGGATGTAGTCGCAAAGCTCGCGGTGACGGCGCTCGATGCGGTCCATGCCGATTTCACTGGAGAACTGGAGCGCGGCCAGCATTCCCCACAGCGAAGGCACGTTCGACGAGCCAATGCGCTGGAAACGTTCGGCGCGCAACTTGGAGTCTTCCCAGCCTTCGGTGGCGATGGTGTTCCAGATGCGGTCGATGACTTCGTCGCGCACGTAAAGAAATCCTGAACCCTTGGGCGCCTGCAGCCACTTGTGCGGGCTGGAAGAATAGAGATCGCAACCGAGGTCATGGATGTTCAGCGGCATCATGCCGACGACGTGGGCGCCGTCGACGGCGGAGAGAATGTTTTTGGAGCGCGCGAGGGCGCAAATTTCCTTGGCGGGCAGAACCACGCCGGTCACGGTGGTGATGTGGCTGAAGAAAATTACTCGGGTGCGCGGTGTAATCGCGTCGTTGAACAAGTTCAGGACCTGCGCCGCGTCTTTTACTGGCTTGGGCAGCGTGATCTTTTTGACGACAATTCCGTAGCGCTTGGCGCGCAGGTGGAAGGGTTGCTCGCCGCCGGGATGCTCCTGGTCGGTCATCAGGACTTCGTCGCCGGCCTTGAGGTCGATTCCGTTGGCCATGTAGCTGTTGGCTTCAGTGGCGTTGCGCAGCAGGGCAAGTTCGTCGCGCTTGCAGCCCACGAAGGCCGCCAGGGGATCGCGGAACTGGTTCCAGGCGGCGTAGCCCCAGATGGGATAGTCTTCCGGGTCCTGCTGGTCCATTTTCTCGGTGACCGTGTAGGCGTCAAAGATCGCGCGGAGGACCGGAGCGGGGCTTGATCCGACGGTGCCGTTGTTGAGGTAGACCTCGTCCTCGGGGATGAGGAACTGCTGGCGGATTTGGGCCCAGTAATCGTCCGGGGCGGTGTTGTATAGGGAAGAGTTGGGAAGCGCTGCCGGAGCTTTGTCGAGTTGGGCGAAAACACTGCTGCGCAGGGCTTGAGCAGCTATGAGACTGGTGCCGACGGTAAGAAAACGGCGACGATCCATATACGGGTATCCCCCTGGATGATTGGAACCGCTCATGTTACGACCCGCGGTGCGCCGTGGCAAGCCTCGGAGGTTCTTTCGGCGAGAAATGGTGCCTGAGGCGGAGACTTCAGGGGGTGCCGTCCAAGCTTCAAGACGGAGAGAGGCAGGTAACCTTATTGGTGCTAACTGCGTCCAACAACTAGGGATAATCTACCAGGGAGTGGCTTTTGTTCCGGCGTATAATCAGGTCAGCCCGCCGAACAAACACGGAGTTTCTTATGAAGTCTCGAAGCTTGTTACTCGCCGCGATTTTTGCAATGTGCTACGCAGTGCCTTTCAGTTGGACGCAGAACTCGGGCAGCAGCCCCAGCAATCCTCCGGCGGCCGGCACGAGTGCGCCGAGCAGTCAGAGCGGCACGGCTTCTGCGGGTGACGCACAGAGCGATGCGCCCGGCAGCGCCAAAGGTGGCGGGGACAGCAGTGCGCCCGCCAGCCAGACTGGATCCGACAATGCGGCGCAGACCGCCCCCCAGGATACGGTGGTGGAGCCTGCCGATCCCAGCAAAGTGAAGCATGGCGGGGGCAAGGACGACGTGGATGCCGTAGGCAACCGCAAGATTGGCGGACGGGGGCTGGGCAACTGGTACTCGATTGAGACCGACATCAAGATGGGCAAGTCGTATGCCCAGCAGGTGGAAGCGAGCTCCAAGCTGATCTCGGATCCGGTGATCACAGAGTACGTGAATCGCCTGGGGCAGAATCTGGTGCGCAACTCCGACGCGCAAGTTCCGTTTACGTTCAAAGTGATTGACGCCGACGCGATCAACGCTTTCTCCCTGCCCGGCGGCTTCGTGTACGTCAACACGGGGACGATCCTGGCGGCCGACGAAGAAGCCGAACTGGCCGGAGTGATGGCGCATGAAATCGCGCACGTTTGCGCCCGTCATGCCACGCGCCAGATGACGCGCTCCCAGATGGCCAACCTGGCGACCATTCCGCTGATTTTTGTGGGCGGGGGAATCGGCTATGCCGCCTACGAGGCGGCCGGACTCGGACTTCCCATGACCTTCCTCGCGTTCCAGCGCGGGTTCGAGGCCGAAGCCGACTATCTCGGTCTGCAATACCAATACAAGGCGGGATACGATCCGCAGGCGTTCATCAGTTTTTTTGAAAAGATCCAGGCGCAGGAGAAGCGTAAACCCGGCACCATAGCCAAGGCCTTCGCGACCCATCCCCAGACGCCGGATCGCATTCAGGAATCGCAAAAGGAAATCGCCACGATTCTTCCCGCGCGGCCGGAATACACGGTTACAACTTCAGAATTCGACGACGTGAAGGCCCGGCTGGCGTCCCTGGAGAACCGGCGCAAAGTCACCGACACCAAGGACGCGAACAAGCCCAGTTTGCGCCGGTCCAACAAGACCAGCACCACAGACGGTCAAGACACGCAGAATCCGCCGGACGATCATCCGACGCTCAAGCGGCGCGACGACAGCAGCAACTGAGATTTGGGCCGGTTGCGTCGGGCAAGTTTGAGGCGATATCCGAGTCTCGAGGGACACGCCTGGCTACTCGAACCATTCGCGGTAGCTCTGATCGAATAGTTCCACGAATAAGTCACGGTGTTGCTCAAACTGCTCGGGCGACACACGGAAGCGCACGCCCTTGCCGCTTTCCAGCAACTTAAATCCGGCATCGCCAATTCGTTTTTTCCAGTGCGGTGGATCGCTAATCTGTGCGGTCACACGGACGAAGTCTCTCTTCGGGCTAAAGTAAACGAAGTTCTCGGGGCGATTTCCAATGGCTATCCCAATAAAGTACTTCTTGTAGGTCTGCCGGAGATCAGCCGCTAGTTTTTGCAAAATCGGGAAGAATTCTTCGACGAGCTCGATGGAAGCGCTCGAGGAGTTCTTGAGCCAATATTCGCGGGTGTAATCCTCCTGCTGCTCTATTTCGCCTTCTGGTTCCGTAGTTCCGTCGAAGAGACGTGTACCCTTGAGGGTGAGATTCTCACCGACTCGTAATGCGCTGAGTTCGATGACGATGAGGGGCATCAGCGTGCTGAGATATCTGACCACGTCCAAGAAACGACTGGTGCGAATATCCTCGGCAACTAAGACGGCGACGTGTGTCCAGTCCTCAGTTTCAGTTCGGGTTCGCTCACGTAGGAAGTAGTCGAGAGCGCGAACTACGTGGCTTGCGTCGAGGGTGCCGAGCATTAGTTCGACGGTGTAGAAGACTTCATTATCCTCATCTTTCAGGAGCAGGTCGACTCTTCCACCGCTCTTTTGGAGCGTCTGGGAGCGCACGACCTTGGTCGCGCCGAGTTCTAGGATTTCCGGGTGCTCAACAATCTGCCTTTCAAGCCAGCTTTCGTCAAAACCTGGATGGGACTTCAGGCTAAAAGGCTGGGAGGCAATGTAGGTCAGCTTCGGTTTCGGTGGCGCTGCCGAGGTGTTCATTTGGTCACGAACCCCCTTCGCCGATTCCACGAACGGCACCCCAAGTGTACACCTTGCCGCGCCTCCCCGGGCATTTCTCACTGACCGTTCCCGTTTACTGTGAACTCTAACCTGCGGCACTTTGCGCCCCTACTGGATGCAGGTAGGGGCGGTGCAGGTCGAGCCGGCTTTGCCCAGCCAGTCCAGCACTTTTCGGAACGCCGCCCCGCGATGGCTGTGCTTTGCCTTCTCCTCGGGGCTGAGCTCGGCGAAGGTTTTCCCGATCGAGGGGAAATAAAATAGCGGATCATAACCGAATCCCTGCGACCCCCGTGGCGCAGTGAGAATGTTGCCTTCTGCGGCGCCGCGAAACGTGCGCAAGGTTTTTCCGTCACGAGCCGCCGCGATCACACACACAAAGCGCGCAGAACGCTTTTCGAGTGGAGCATCTTTGAGTTCGCGGAGGAGGCGCGCGTTGTTGGCTGCGTCGTCGGTATTGGCATCCGCCTGCTGGGGATCGTCCGCGGCATAGCGTGCGGAGTGAACGCCGGGGGCCCCGGCAAGCGCGTCCACTTCCAGACCCGAGTCGTCGGCCAGCACGATCTCGCCCGGGACGCAGAGACTGTAAGCCGTCGCTTTCTTGATGGCATTCGCCTCAAAGGTGAGACCGTCCTCGACCACGGCGGGGAGCGACGAGAAATTTGGGATGGCCACGATCTGGATTGCGGAAAACGCCGCCGCACCGGCGAGGTCGCGCAGCTTGCCAGGGTTGGAAGTTGCGATCAAAAGTTTTTTCATGGTGGTCATGTGCGGGGCTACTACGCTCGCCCGTGAACTCTGCACCATCATAACGTCTGCGTGAGAGCGTCCGCCGGGACTGTGGAGAACTTCGCCGGGTTTTCACCGGAAATTAACCTGAGTGACACCTTTCCGTGTGTTCAAGTCAGTAGACTGGCGACATTCGAGGTGGAACTAAACCGACACCGAAGGGCTCGGGCGAGAGACGGCGCACGGGCCCGTTGGTGTTTGCGGACACGAGTGGGCCGCGGGACCGGCGGTTCACGCCGCACGCCCAGTGAGACAGCTAATTCGAAAGCAGCCACGCGGTCAAGCTGGTGTCGGAGTCGGCGGTAAGGAAAAGAGGCTTCTCGCCGGTGGAAATCCCGAAGCCGACCATGTGTTTGGCGTCAAACGCGAGCTTTCGCGATGTGCCGGCGGGAATGTCCCAGAGCAGGGTGGTGTAGGTGCCGAGCCCAGCGGCATCAATGTGGAGACTTACCAGCGACGCACTGTTGGGCAGGGCGGCGGCCCAAAAGACCGGATCGGGTTGCTTGGCCAGTTGCCGTATCATATGCCCATCGACGGCATCCAGGATAGTCAACATGCAATCGGCGCCGCCCACGACGATCTGCTTGCTGTCGTGGGTGAAGCTGATGGCGAAGGGCTCCAGCAGGAAGCCGGTGTAGGTGGCCTGCAACTTGCCGGTGCGGTCGTAAATCCTGACGCGGGTGTCGGCATCGGCGGTGGCGAACCGCGAGCTGTCGGGGGAAAAGGTCATGGCGGCGCTGCCGCTGAAATCAGTTTGCAACGCGGCAACCCGTTCCCTTTTGGCTACATTCCACAGTTGCACCGGGCCCTCATGCGGGTTCACTGCCAGCAGCGAGCCATCGGGGGAAAAGGCAAGGTCGTTGATATCTCCGCCGGAAGCCGCGAGCCGGCCGGCAGTTTTTCCGGAAGAGTCGGTAATCGTGACGGAACCGTCACCCCGGCCAAGGGCGAGCCACTTGCCATCGGGTGAGCAGGCCAGGGACCGGATTCCTTCTTCCGCGGCGCGGCTGGCGGCCAGTTGCCCGGAAGGCATGCGCCACACATACACTGCTCCGTCTCGCGACAGTCCCGCAACCAGCCCGCTCGAGCCGCACAGCGAAACCGCCTGAATCCGGGCCGGGGTGGCAATGCTGGTCAGTTGTGCGACAGGCACGGGAGCATCCTGCGCTTGTGCTGTCATCGCCGCTGCGACTGTCAACATCGCCAGACTGCTTGTCAACCGTCTCACAGAACCTCCATGGTCAATTCAAATTGCACGGCCGCGTGGATGGAGTCCTTGGGATCTCCCACCAGCGTTACCGGGCGAACTAATTCGCGGCTGGTGATCAGCGGATCTTTCTTGAAGTTCTTGTCCGGATCTCCTTCAAACACCGGGTCGGTGGCGAAGTAAAGCTGCGTGATCATCGGCTTATGCCCGGCTGCGGTGACCAGATAATGAATGTGTTGGCAGACCCGCGCCGGATAATGTCCCGGCATGACGGAGGAAAAATCGTAGGCGCCTTCCGCATTGGTGGTCAGCTTGGCGCGATACCGGTAGCCGTCCAGATCGTAGAGTCCGAGGTGGTCGGTCTGCCAGACTTCGACCACAGCTTCGGGGATGGCTTCTCCACGGGTATCGAAGATTTTTCCGCTGACCGCGAGCGGCATCCCGGGATCGCCGGGCGCCTGCATACGCCTGGAGCTCGGAGCGAGCCTCTTATAAAAAGGTCCTAACTCTGCCATTGGAGTTGGCGCGCGGCGCGCTTTGGCTGCTTCCGCCCACGCCTCCGCCACCCCGAGCGGCGACAGCCGGGCCGTGGTCGAGAGCACCCCCACGGCCATACACTTCGCCAGAAGATCACGACGATTGAGTCCCATACCTCACCCCCAAATTGATTTGGCTGAGTCTACACGAGACGAGGATGATTCGCACGCAGTTTCCGCGGCGGGTGCAGTTTGCCCCAACACCGTTCTTGGCATGATGGGGTGGGTGTCGCGTCGCGCCCCTTGCGGCAGGCAGTTGCGCTCACAATCCAGGTCAATGAGTGATAAGGCGATTTTGCAACAGTTAGCAATCTGCTACGCTGGGCGACTCGTTCCTAACCAGGCGAGCATGGCCTTTCAAGGAGTCTGCGCTGCTGCACTCTGATTGGACGCCTTGAGGCTGAGGTCGGGGTGAAGTGTCTTCAAGTCGGGCAGACCCAAGTCCTCGTTCTTCTGCTCGTCATACCTGGGCAGGCCGAACGCGTAAGAGGCAAGATACAGCACTCCATTCGTGATGGTGGTAGAGGAAGATCCTGGCAGGCCAAAATTGTAACTCCACAGTGCGGAGCCATTGCGCGCATTCAGGCCGTACAGAACGCCGTCGTTCGAGGTAAAGAAATAAACCACCCCATTCGCAACTGCGGGAGACGAGGGGTTGCTGTTGCTGTACCCAAAACTCCACAGCAGACGGCCGGTAAGGGTGTTAAGGGCATCGAGATTCCCCGAACCGACATAAACCACGCCGTCGGCGACTGCCGGGGCATAGAGAATCATGCTGTTTGTCTTGTAGCTCCACAACTTCTCCCCGTTGGAGGCATTCAAGGCATACACGCTGTCGTCTTGTGACGTGGCATAAACCACCCCGCCGGTCACGGTAAGATCTCCCGCCGACGATCCGGTTTGATAGCTCCACAAAAGAGACCCGTTCTCGGATTTCAGTGCGTACACGCTGTGATCCGAGGAGCCAAAATAAACCACTCCATTGGCCACCACAGCTGTGGAGTCGCCGCCGGCCGGGTAACTCCACACCTTCGCGCCGCTATGGGCGCTAAGCGCGTAGAGATTGCCGTCCTCAGAGGTTATGTAAACCACGTTGTTCGCAACGGCGGGAGAAGAGTATACAGGGCGTCCGGTGGTATAGGTCCATAGCAGCGCTCCGGTGTGGGCGTTCAGCGCATACAGACTCCCGTTGTCCGCGCCGAAGTAAACCACACCATCCGCCACCGCGGGCAATTCATTGATCCGGCCTCCCCCGGATACCGCGTAGCTCCACCGCTGAGTGCCTGTCTGGGCATCAACCGCATACAGAGTGTTGTCATACGAACCACCCCTCATGTAGACGACTCCGTCCGCGACCGCGACAGTGCAGTCCCCGCCTTCCGAGAAAATCCACTTCAGGCCCAGGTCGGTGACGTTTCGCGGGTTCAATACATTCTCATACGGGTTCAAGCGCGTGCCATCGGCAGTAAAGTGGAACTGGCTCCAGTTAGTCTGCACCAAGAACAGTTCTTGCGCACCTTTATCATTGTCGCGCTCCAGCGCGGTGACCCAATGCTTGCCGGGAGGCGCGCTGCGTGGAGCGCGAATTCCCGCGTTCTTGAAATCACCGTGACCGTCGGTGACGATGAGCGCTTCATCATGCGTGCCGAAGTAAATGTCCACTCCGACGTTGGGCTCAAAGCCGCGGCCGGAGACGAGAATCCTCGTAGTGGGCGGACCGCTGGTCTTGGAGAGGGTGATGGAGGGTGCCGCGCTGGACACGCCAGAAAGAAACAAACATGCAACGAACATCAGGGTGAAGGGAAAAAGGCTGGAAAGCTTGGGCAGACGCGAGGGCGGCTTCATAAATCCTCCTGCCGTGCGGCACGAATTATAACCCCGCAGGCAAGAGATTTCGGTGATGAGTCCACGTGGCTGGCGAACGGCAGGTCAATTTCTGTTAATAGGCGATTTGACTCATTGATTATAGTGAAGTTAGGCGCTGATTCTGTAAACTGATGTAAGATCGCGAGGTTACGTCGTCTCGGCCCCGTAGCTCAAAAGGATAGAGCACCGGTTTCCTAAATAGCAAGTAGTGCGTTATGTCTTTTTACTTTCAATAAGTTAGATTTGTGCATATTTGTTTCAATTTGTGTGGATTTGTAGTGATTTCGGGGCTGGTTTATGCACAAGCCATGCACAGGATTTTTTCAATCTGAACAGCGGTTTTCCGCACAGCGTGCCACGTGCTAAGGTTGGCAATTAGGAGACGCCCACAATGGAGGGATCGCTGAAGGAGAGAATATTCAAGCTATTGCAGGAAGCCGAAATGTCAGACATAGCGATGCACAAAGCACTTCACGATGTGCCGAGCGCCGACATTTGGGCAGCACTGCACGAGTTGGAACGCGAGGGACGGATAAGGCCGCGAGAGCTGTTCGGGCGCGACGGAATAGGCGCGTAGTTCCCTCACAGGCGTACAATACTGGCGCTATGCGTTATTTAAGTCTGTTGATGCTGGTGGCGCTCGTCGGCTTAGCGAGTTGGAACCTCAGACTTCAGAAGCAAATTCGGGCGGTGGACAAACGCATCACTGATACCGCAAACGGTCTTGGCAGTGCAATCTATGAGGCCTCGAAGAAACCGGTGACAAAGTCTGAGCACCACTATGAACTTCGCCAAATCGGAGCTCGCACATTTCGATTTGACCCGGCAACGGGTGACACATGCATTCAATTCACGTCTCAACAAGACTGGAAGAAGATCGAAACGAAGCGGCAGGGATGTGAGTATGCCGATGCGATTGCCACTATTGATTTGAGCTCACCGACTTCTGCTAATGAGGTAGCCGTTATGAACTGCCTCTATCTGAACCAAGGGTGCCAAAAACCAGTATCCATAACGGTCGATAAGAAAGAAGGTTCTCGCTGAGTGTGAGAAAATCGTTTATTGTCGTAAAAGGAAGTGCGGGGCTGTAGCTCAGTTGGATAGAGCAAGCGGTTCCTAACCGCTAGGTCGGCGGTTCAACTCCGCCCAGCCCCTCCAGTCCAATCAGGTGCCAAAAACATGTCAGGCTTACAAGGTGTCAGACCGCCAATCCCCCTGCACTTGCGGATTAACAACGCGCTTGAAGAACTTAGAAGGCGCGGGGTCATGGACGACCGCTGCCCGCGTTGCCAAACAACCAACTGGAATGTGGACATCGTAAACATACCGGCCAGTTCGGAAGTGTCCAGACCGTTTGGTATGCCTTCTCCGCCTCTGGGAGCAAACTATGTCTACACAAATCAACCGACAGGTTTCGTTTCTATGCTGAGCGTTGTTTGCACGAATTGCGGCTACACCATGTTCCACAACATGGGGATACTAGGAGTCTGAACAAGGAAAGTACATGAGCGACGCTGACCGGCCAGCGCAGCCGAAAGTAACCTACCAAGCCAGTTCCTTGGTCGTGCCGCCGCGCCCCAACGAGTTTGGATTTCCGTTGCGTGAGGATGAATTTCAGATATTGCGGGAAGGTGCGGTTGGTGATGATAGAGCCAGTAGGGATTTGTGCATCGGTTTTCTCGTTGGGTCTGTCGTCGGTCTAGTCGGCGTCTTGGCAACTGTGGATTGGGCCTCCATCTGGCAGCCTGATAAACGAGGGCCGTTTATCTTTTGGGTCGTTGTGCTGCTGTTAATAGTCGCCGCATCAGCGACGGGAGTGATTATTTGCCATTTGCGTCTGAGGAAGACGCGCACTGATTCGCCGTGCGCGCGACTAACACAGAAAATTCTGGCTTGGTTTACGGCCCAGCAGGGCGGGGCTGGGGCGCAACCCCTCAACACGGACGGTCTGGCCATAACCTCCGCTAGGTACGGGGTGAATGCATTGTGGGCAGATGTACGCGGGCGGTTGGTCGCGAAGATACAAAATGGCACACTTCGCATTGCAGCGACAAATGACGAACTCGGCGGCGATCCGGCCCCTAATGTGGGAAAGTCGTTAGTAGTGGAATACACGCACGGCGGACAGTCCCACACCAAGACAGTGCGTGAAGGTGAAACGCTGTCACTTCCAGAACCATAAGGCCGTTTGTCCTACCGGCCAGCTTTTGCCCGACGTGCAGACTTTTTGGTTTCAGGTTGAGGAGGATAGTGGTACAGCCAATCTATCGGCGCGGCACCCTTGTGAACGTCCATTTCCTTAGCGGCCTTGCGAAGGATGGATACCATATCGTCTTCGTTGATGACGCCGCAATCGCCGGGGTCCCCTTCGCATAGGCCCAGCTTTTCCATTGCAATGTTCCCCATCTCGAAATACTTGCGGACGACTGACTTCAAATCAATTTCAAAATCGTCCCGCTGTTTGGCTCTTGCATCCGTGTGTTGCGCCATGCGGCCAGTATTGTGGCCACAGCGCGCGGTTGGCAAGGTTACTTTGGAGTGTGTGCTGGTGCTAAGATGAGCAAAAAGGAGATACCTACTTTGGCCGAAGAAAAGAAGGATACGCGGTGAAAATTTGCCGGACCAGTGCGTCTTCAAAGTTTTCTTTGAAACAGAATCAGAACCCACGCAACGGTAGTCGCAACGCTTGCCTTGCCACTGAAAACGTTCGGCAGATTTCGCAACAGCGTGAACACAAGTCTGAGAATCAGATAAACCCCCCAAGCCAACAAACACACCAGCCCGAGCGCGGCCAAGAATTTAAGAATGAGCCAGAACAAGTCGAATATGGATACATCGGCCAATGCGGAAAGCCTAGTGCGCCGCTTCAAGCCTTGTCAATCTGCGGTGCGGCCTCGCTATTGGCACCAGTCTTTAGTAGAGCACTTCTTGCCGCAGTCGCCGCTGATGACAGGACAGAATTCCACTTCAACCGCTAGATGGTGGCTGATAACATCGATGAAGTTGTCTAATTCCTTTTGTTCTTCCTTACTGTGTGGCCTTTTACTCATTTTCAAAAGCCATTCCTTGCCTCCCGCCGCGAGTGTCTCGCCTTCTTCCAACTCAAGAAACTGAATGTCTTCCAAGTCAGCAAACTCTGTTGCCCTGTCCACATCCCCGACTGGCTTTTTGTCTATGAAGTAAGTAACGGATTTTATTTTCGCGGGTCCCGGTCCAGCATTGTCAATGCTTATGCCAACTGGAAACTCGTCCGGGTCATTTTGGTTCATGAAATTGACCGATGGTTTCATGGATAAAAGCAACTGGCTATGGGCGTCGTGCCACTGAAGCGCACTGAAAAGAAGCGCGCCAAGGGAAATTAGTATCGCAACCACCGATAACGTTTTTGGAGTAGCCATGTACGTCCTACGTCACTACACACGCAGCGTTCACTTTGCACTCGCCGTTCCAGTTGTCGGAGACTGTGGCGGCATGGTTTGCAGCTGGCCGTTCACTAAATATTGCTGAGCCGGACAAGCCGGATATCCGGGGTAACTCCTCGTGGTGCACTGTTCACGGTTGTTGAGGTTGTCGTAGTACATCCCGTGTTCCGCTTCGTAACTAATCGCTTCCAAGCGCCAGCCCGTGAAGTGGTTCCTTTCCCATTGCGCTTGGGCACGGCGCGTTGGACCGTTCACAACCGCATCGTAACAGCCATAGACTAGGACGCACACGCCAAGGAAAACCCACCAGATAATCATGATGGGAAGTGGGACATTCGTTCGGTAGTAGTGGCGCGACCCTCCCATGCCGGAAAGCGTAGTGCCCCAATGAAGCCTTGTCAATCCACCGTCCGGGCCGGTAACTCCAGAGGGATACCTTCGCGGCCTCGCAGTTTTCCGGGCCTTCCTCTTCGCGTGTATGTCAATTCAGCAATCCACAGCGCCGAAGGTAACTCGCGATGGAGATTACTTCATACAGGTTGCTCCAGCCGGAGTTCTTCCGCTAGCGTCTGCGACATGGAGGACACTATGAAATGGACACAGGAACAACTCGCGGAAATCAGCACAATTCAGGAAACGCGAAGCCTTAGCCGGAAAGGTGCGGTACAGTTTTTCCGCCGCCAACTGAAAGCGGCCCCGGAATCCGGCACGCCTGATAATCCAGCGGCCCCGGCAAAGCAACCCAAAGCCGTCGTCAAGGCCAAGAAAGCCAAAGATAGGCCCGCTGACAAGCCCGCAGCAAGCGACGCGCCCCGTGTTGCGCCCGAAACCATACTGGAGATCCGCCCGGTAGCTGACAGCAAGGCTCACACAGCCACGATTCACGGAAAGCGGGCCGTGGTTTGTTTCTACGCCCGGTACCGCGAAGAAGCGAAGAATGGCAACGACAGTGTGGCTATCGCGGCGGATGTTTGGAAGCAAAGCAACGCACTGGCCAAGGCTGAAGGGTTACCGCTTTACGTGGGCTTGCAAGTGTACGTTGCGGGCAAACGCTGGGCGGGCTATCTGGTACCGCGCGAAGTTTTCATGACGTGGAAAAAGAACGAATGCGATTTCACCCTGAACAAGGCCGCACGGGCCGCGTATCACGAGGGCAGGCAAGTTGGTTACCGCTTTGAAATCGCCAAAGCCTAAGCCCGGCGCTTTCCACAGGCCCGGCCACACGGCTGGGCCTTATTTCTTCTTGTGCTTGATCACAATGCGCGCTTCGCTTTTCAGCACGCCGCCGCTATTCCACGCCGCCAAGCTCATGGGCACAACGCCCACAACGCGACAGTATTGTGCGTAAGAGTCGTATGAGGTGCCGCCCGGCGGTGCTCCAAACTTGCCTACGCCCGGCTTAAAAGCGATCATGACTTTCTTAATGTGGAAGCCCGCCGCTTTGCATTCTGGCGAGCAAAACCAGCGGCGATGGCCACAGCCACCACGCTTGCTCCGCTTTTTATCCGTTGCCTTTCTGCGCTCCACACGGCATTTGTTGGAGCAATGCCGCTCATGAGAATCAATGGGAGTGAAAAGTTTGCCACACCACCAGCACTGGTGCTGGCCCCGCGTAGGCACTTGTACAGGATTAAACTTCAGGCCGCGGAGCAAATTGATCCTCATGGAAATACGCGGCATTTTTGGCGGGGCAATGTAGGTCTTTGCGGGATTTGCGGCGGCCTTATTCAATCTCCAGAGAATGCAGCGAACGTGCGGCGGCTGGATTCCCAGCGCAGCGGCAGTAGCAACACTATCAGCACCACAACGGTGATAGTGATGCGCGCACCCCAAAGCGAGCAAGTGCTCTCGACCAAGCCACAAAAGTTCCGTATCAATCTTCTTGATGCCCAGCGCTTGCCTTTTCAGAATGGCCGGATCAGCACCCGCGTTTTTCGATTTCACATACTCGCGAGATAGCCGCGTAACAAGTTCTGTCAAACGTGGCAGCTTTGCTTGCCTTTTTGCAATGGCGCGGCCAAGCCGTTCCTCTTCTGTGCCGGATTGCGGCCCGTACAAATGGGCTCGAATTTCCATAAAGCGAATCACAACCGCCCTTAGCTGGGAATCGTTGTATGCCCACAGGGGCGCGGCAAGGCGACGGCCAACACAGAGATGATCTTTCGTGAGGCGCATCCCTTTGTAATCTTCGTAGGAAATTCCAGTTTCCGGCGAAACAGGGCGCGGGCAACGCTTGAACTGATAACGGTCAAAAGTTAATTGTGAGGTTGCCATACACAATGCCAGCGGCGTGTTAGAGGGCCGCGCGGCGTACCGTGCCCTTCCACGAGATACGCCGAGTGCGCGGGTTAGTGGGCAACGTGCCGGAAGTGCCCTTTGCGGGGCCGCACAAACACGTCGCTAGCGCCCGTGGTTCCTTGTGCGTTGGGAATATCAAGGGCCAGCCGTGGCCGGGGTGAGAGCAAACGGCTGGCCGTGTCTCCTATCGAAACATCCACGAAACAATAGGAAACAATCTCGCGCGGCTGGGCCTGTTGGTTTTTTTTCACACCAGGAAGCGCAACGCCGCGCGGTTGCAATCGTGGTTGCACAGGCCACGAAAGGTTCAAAAGTTTGAGCCGGGCCGTAGCCTATCCGGCTTTCCATAAGGCCACGCACGCTCGTCCAGTGGCAAAGCTTGCGGGCGCTGTGCAATCTCTTGGATCGCTTTATCGCGATCCGCTTGGTTTGGGATGGCGTTAATACCGTCCCACTCTATCGGGGTTGGTTGTGCCATTTTATTTCTCCTTTACAACCCGGCATCGCGTTTGAACTCGTTAAGGCGAAGTTCAAAAAGTTTGCGTATCGGAGGGCGTAATGTTCTTGCTTGCAACATCGTGTGGTAGAACGCCGCCGAGATTTTGGCTTTTTCTTGATGCAATCGTAAAGCGGCGGCTTTCACTTCTTCCGGGTCAACGTAAAGAATGTCACCCGGCTCGCCCTTGTCGCCCTTATCACCTTTAGCGCCGGTTGCACCTTGCGGGCCTTGAGGGCCTTGCGGCCCCGTTAATCCACGTTCCCCATCGCGGCCCGTTTTACCCGTGATGGAAATTCCGTTTGTACCGTGCGGGCCAACTGGCCCCACGGGGCCGGGCGCTCCATCTTTCCCATTCGCGCCGGGCACGCCTTGCGGGCCGGGTTCACCTTGGCGGCCTTGTTCGCCAGCCGGGCCAACCGCGATAACGCGATCACGAGCCGATAGCAAATCGTCCAACAAAACCAACGTTCCATCCGCCACGGCAAGGTACATCTTCTTGCTGAAAGCATCACGGTAGACATTGCCCACAGCGCCCTTGCTTGGTAGTTGCCTCGTGTTGATGAAATCTGCCATAGCTTACCGCCTTGCATAAAAGATTCCAGCCGATGCTTGCATTCGGCGCTTGAGAATGTTTTGTTCACGAAGTGCCGCGCGAATTGGCCGGGCGTTGGTTTCAACCTCTGGCCCCTCCGGGTTGTCTTCGGCATCGTAACGCGCGGCTTTCAATTCGACATCACCCGTGGTTTGGTTGATTGAATACACCCAGCGCGATAAGCGGCAATTTTCATCATCCGGATCGAGATCTTCCGGAAGTGAATAAGCAAAGTCATCGTTGTGGGCCACATACCTGTGTGGGTGCGCCATTCCGGCCAGTGATTTGGTCAAAGCTTCGGCGATGTGCTGGTGGAGGATACTGGAAACATCCGAGGCCGAAAGCGCGCGCGAATCTTCCGCACGGATTGCTTCGCCTAGCACGGCGCATTTGTGGCGGCGAATTTCATCCCAAAGTCGATCTTTTTGGCGCTGGTCGGCGGCGGCCTTGGCCCGCGCTCCGACGGCGGTTCCTTCCGCATACGCGGGATAAGTCACGGCGGAAACATCCATTAGGCTCACATCTTTCAACGTGCGAATGGCCATAACCTTCGGATCACTTCCATCGGTATCGGACCAATCATCTCCGCCGGGCGGCACTGTGAAAGCGAAACTACATTCGCTTAGGTCGCCGCGCTTCACGGCGGCATACACATTGCAATGATCAGTGTTGGTGCGGTCAAGCTGGCACGTGAAACGCAAGCCCTCCGGGCTATCAGATAAAACCAGCGTGCCGGATTTCGTACGACCCAGAATGTGCGAGGCGTCGTGGTTCATGAGGCACTTAACATCCGCGCCAGTGCGAAGGGAACGGCTGAAAGCGCCGGGCGAAATCTTTTCTCGGAAGCCGCCAAGGTTTTGCGACAGCGTATTGTAAGCCGCCGCGATTCCGGTGATCTGGAACTTGCTTTCGTTGGCACGGATACTACCGGCCAATGCTGTGCGTGTTTCAAGCGCGCCGTGCTGTGGTTTGTTAATCATAAAATGCTCCTCACTCATAATTCCTTGCGCCGTGTTACAGCGTCCCACAATCGACTTCGTAGTCAATCCGCAACCGATGTGTCTTTTTGTTTTCAGCCACGGCCCGATCAGCGGCAACCGCCAGATTGACAGCCTCCTGGAGAAAATCCTCTGGCGGTCGTTTCGTTCCAATGGAAAGAAGCGCCGCCAGAATCGCAACTAGATCGCGGTCGTTCATTCCTTGGGCTGATCCCCGCCGCCCACGAATATCAGATCCGCCGCCTCGTGCCGCCGTTTTTCTTGCTCCCATTCCAAAGTTGCCGTTGGATCTTTTTCTTGCAATTTCAGACGCACGTATTCGTCCGCAATCGCTGTTGGAATCTTGTGCGGCCCCACGACCATCTTGTGAACGTTTGCGGGGTTGCCCGCGTATCTCATTGTCTGGCGCAACCAATCGCATTGCACGCAAATCTGCCCGGTTGTTTCGGCTTTGATAATTTTCCAGATTGGTTCCGTCGGGGTTGCGATTGCGGCGGATTCCGCGTTCGCCGAATGCGGCGCGCGGGCCGGGCTGTTAATGGGTTCAAAAACGCTGGGCAAAGCCTCGCACAAAAGCGCGGCCACAGCGGGGTCGATTCGGTAAAAAATCTTGTTGGTTGAAGTGCAACGTACGTCCATGATGTTCCTCCTAGCCGGGTTGCCCGGCGCAATAAGCACGGCTTGAAACCGTGCTCACAATTCCAGTTGCGTGTTACGGCGTGAGGAAACCCACGCGCCCGGCCACGTTAACCAACCCGTCAGCACCCCGGATTTCCAGCCGGTAGACTGGAAGCTTCGTAATCTTGCGCGGCGGCTTATCCCAGCGCCCACAGTGCCACACGCCCCGGCCTGTTATCCCATGCAACAGACAGACGCGGCACTTCGGGCACTGAAAGCCAAGCGATTCGTGGCCCGCAAGATTCTTACAGCGAAACCAGCCGTATGGCGGCATTGTCATTTCAGGCCGCCAGCTTTCGACACAGCCCTTCCAATTCCCGTTGGATTGGGTCATGGAAAGTTGGATAGCTTTTGAGCCAGCTTTCATGCGCCGGGCTATGCATCCCCGCGCGTTTGAATTGTGCAAGCCTTTTTTGGGTTGCTTTCAGGGCCAACGCAAGGTTGGTCAATTGCTGACGCAAGCGCCATATTCTTACGGTGAGATTTGCGAACTGTTTTTCGGTCATGATTTGCTCCTTAAAAGTGTAGGCACAACTGTGCCCTTGCTTTTTCGCGGACGGCCGCCCAGCTTTCCGTTCGCACGGGCGGCGGCGGCTTTCGCCGGGCTTTTCGCACGGCCCAGCGCGGCCATCACGGCCCGAATCTGATCTGGAGTGGGCGAACCGTTGGGTTCCATACATTTCCACGCGGCTGTGACGAGTACGCAACAGTTGGGTTAATGTGGGCCGAATGTGCCGGGCACTCGGCGGCAATCCGGGGGAATGCGGCCTGATCTGGAGTGCTACTTCTAAAAACTCCAAGTGCGGGGATTTCTGGTGCGTTGGCGAGCGCCCGCACCATCTGGATGAAAATCAAAAAGGAGCCCCATACGGGGTCCTTCGACTTGCCGCCAAGCTATTGCTGGCCAAGCCTTTGCACGTGCGAAATTCCAGCACGCCTCACGTGTGCCCGATTGGCGCGGGGTTGGCGTGGGCACAGCCGGGGCATTACTAGAACGCGCGCGCGCGAAACCCGCGCGGGCGTACTGATGTTGACGCGCCTAGGCCATTCACATTTGCACGAAATCAGGGCTGTCCAGTGTGGTTATCTGGCCATATGCTACAGCCGCCAGGGCCGGGGCGGCGCTGGCGGCAGCAAGGCGCGCGCGGGCTGGGCCGGGCTTGCGGCCAAGGTTGGGCATCCAGTTTGTTGTCGGGGCTTTGTCGTGTGCTTATCCGGGTATTGGGGTTGGGGTTGCTTTTGGTGTTGGGTCGTTTCGAGCGTTTTTGTCCGACGGAGATGTGCTGGCCGGTTGGCCGTTTTCCGATTTAGGGAGCCCAGCGGTCAAAACGTGTAATCGCCTTCCATGAGAAGGCCGGTCAGTGTCAAGTGGAATCTTGGTTGTTTTTCTCCTTTCTTTCTTCATGGCGGAGCGGTGTGCCGAGCGGCCCGGAGCGGTCAAGGGCGCGTTCTTTGCGGCGTCAGCGAACCCTTGACGGCGAGGACCGCTCGGCGATCATCCCGCCGGGAAGAAAGAAACCCTTACTCCGCTGCCTAGTCGAGGTTGACTCCAAGACCCGTCCGCCACTACTGCCGCCACCCTTCCATCCGCACTCTCGTGAGCGTTTCGTCGCTCGGTGCCAGTTGGGTGTTCTCGTTTCAGCCGGTGCTGCCACCTGATTTTCGACCTCTCGTTCCATCTCGATGATGGAGTCGGGCCAGGCGATTAACGCAGTCACCGAAACTCGGCGCGGGGACTTGAAGTTTCCCTTTCGCACTCCTTCCCTCTGTCTACACTACGCCGCTGCAGATACTGGTACCTGATGGCTATTGTGCAACGGTTCGTACACTTCTCCACTGACCCACAGGTGATGCAGCAACACTGCCAGCTTTCGCGCCGTGGCAATGATCGCCCGTTTCTTCCCGTTCCGTCCCCCACGCTCGGCCAGCTTCAACCCCCAGCGCCGCAGATCACAGTCCGGACCAAACGGTCCCAGGATATGTTGCGCTCCCTGCACCAACAGGGTTCGGAGATAGGGATCCCCTTCCTTGCTGATGTGCATCTGCGGTTCGCTCTGCCCGGAGTTCCTGCGCCCCGGCTGCAGCCCAAGGTAGCAGCCCACGTCGCGACTCTTGCGGAAACGTTGCGCGTCTTCCAGGGTCAGCAGGAAGGTCAGCGCGATCAGCGTGCCGACTCCCTTCACCTGCTTCAGCAATGCCACTTGCGGATAGCGACTCTCCGCCAACTGCTCAATCTGCTGGTTGTACTCGCAGATGCGTTCACTCAGCGATTCGATGGCTGCCAGCAACGGCTGCAGCGCGGTCTGCAGTTCTGGGCTCAAGCCTTCGGCTTTCTCCGGGTTCATATTGCGCGCGTTGCATCCGCGCAGCCGTTCTCCGTAACTCTTGGCCAACCCGCGTACCGTGTTCACCAACGCCGTCCGGGCTCGCACCAGACCCGCTCGGGCCCGGATCACCGTCAAGTCCGCCTGCGCTTTGGCGCTGCGATGTTTCACCGGACTCAGCAACTGGGGATCGATCCGGGCCAGTCGAGCCAGGGTCTGCGCATCCATCCGATCGTCTTTCTTGCGACTCTCTCCGATCAGCCGCACATTCCGGGCATGCGCTACGATCACCTCGTGCCCCAACTCGCTGAGCAGTCGACTTACCCACGGCGAGTGCATCCCGGTCTCCAGCGCGATCCGACTCCGCGGCATGGCCCCGAACCCTTCCTTCATCGCTTTTGGAGTCGTGCTCAGCTTTTGTTCCAGCAGCACTTCTCCTGCTTCACCCAACACGCAATACCAGCTCGACCGATCGCCCAGGTCCAGCCCGATGGTCAGCTTCTGCTCTCGAAAATTCCTCGTCTGCCTTGCCCCTACAGTGCTAATCTTCTTCATTGCCGGTCTCCTTTATCTCTTGCGCTTCGAGCGCGTCGATAACTTGGGAGCGTATCGCATCCCGCCGGAGACCGGCCTTCTCATCCCATCTGATTTCGGAAATTGACTTGTGCTAATGGCGGGAGGATACTTGGAGCCGCTAGTCTTGGGAGAGGAAATTCATGCCATGCACGTCCAAGAATCCTGCCAATCTCTCTGACTCGCTACATCGTCGGCTCAACTCGTATGCGCTCGCAGCGACTGCAGCGGGAGTGGGAGTGCTGTGCCTGGCGCGGCCAGGCGAGGCGAAGATCGTCTACACAAAGGCGCATAAAAGGCTCGCGCCCAACAGTCTCTATCAGTTGGACCTTGACCACGACGGAATCGCTGATTTCACGCTCCATCGATTCTGGTTCGGGTCGACTACTGACGTTCTTCAAGTGTACGCCGATGTCAACGGCAACTGGATTGCCGGCGTACGGACCTCAGTCAGTTACGGCGAAATCGCCTTTGCACTCCCGGCTGGCAAGAAGGTCAGTTCCAAGCTGCCATCCGCGGGCAATTTCATGGCTGCGCAACGCTCTAGGAAGGGCAGTCTTTCCTGCTACGGCTACTGGGCCGGGGTAGAGAATCGCTTCTTGGGTTTCAAGTTCTCGATCAAGGGATCGACTCACTATGGCTGGGCCCGATTGAACGTAGGCTGCAGGAAGGTCCGGGGTCTTGATGCCCTTCTCACCGGCTACGCCTACGAAACCATCCCCAACAAGCCGATCATCACGGGCAAGACCAAAGGGCCGGATGTGATCACCCTGCGACCCGGTAGTCTTGGTCAGTTGGCGGCGGGAAGAAAATAGCAACGAGTCAGTCGCATACCTCGCTGTAGTCGCATAACTGGCGTAACATCTCGATTACACTCATTGACCCCGGGTCGTGAGCGCAAGCTGCTGCATTGCTTTCTAGTCTCGAAGGAACGGTTGCCGGAATCTGGGCCGGGGCGCTGGCGGTTGTAATTCGATCACGTGGCCAGCCGCTTCGGCTTCCATTCGGAAAGTGTACAACGTGATCAAATTCTTGAAACCGTCAACAACAGCAAATGGGCCGGAACCGTGGACGTCAAATCCGCTGAATTGTTCGCGGGCCAATCCGGGCCAATCGTGCTGGGAATGTTCGTCCATCAAACTATCCGGCGAATGTTACAAGCTTTCGCTGTTGCCTTTGGGGTTTGAAGAGTGATCGAACCGATTCAACCGACCGAACCCGCCTTGGCGGTATCGTCGTTGTTTTTCAACATCGGCGGTTTACATCGGCAATTCAACATCGTCTCTTAGGGGCCACAGAAAGTGCCTCTGTAGTGAGGCACAGAAAGTGGGGTACCGGTGAGGCACAGAAAGTGGGGTACCCCCGGCGAGGAGTGAGGCACAGAAAGTGGGGTACCCTCAGCATGTTTTTCCGTTTACTGGCCATGCCCCATAAGGATTCTCGGGGCTAGCGCTAGCCTTGCGATTGGCCAGCGCCGCCAACCGCAGGGATTCCATGAACCGCTTGTACCGGCCTCGCTCTGGGCCGTAATCGGCTTTGTGAAATTCGTTGTACCTTTCCACGATTTCGTCATCAGACAATAGCGTGGCCCGCATTCCCTTGACAAAGTTCTCAAACAGCCGCAACTTTCCGTCGCTGGCGGCGTGCAATCTTACTACCAGCGGATCTGCCTTCTCGGTTTGCCACGCCATTTGGGATTTTTCCAAGCAACAACCGGGATGGAGTTTTCGCCAATCGCCGTGCAACACTGGCCGATAGGAAACGGCGCTTCCTTTTTCGCGCTTTAATTCAACAAAAAACTTCGCCGCGACCAGTTGCCGAATTGCCTTCCCAATATAGCGTGGATGGGCGTTGAAATATTCAGCCAAGGAATTGATGGACGGAAAGAATCGCCCGCTGTGATGGGATAAGTGGATCGCAAAGCTGTAAACCGGCGCGGCATATTTCGAGCTGAGCCTTGCCAGATGCCATTCGGCTGAACAGGTGAAATTGTGGGATTGAGCATCAGTTGTTTGTGGTTCCATATTGCTTTCTCCGTTTCAGTTGCCGGAAAAATAGGCCGCGCGTTTTTGAGGTAGTCGCGCCCCGACCGTGGGCTTCTAACCGGCTACGTGTTGAAAGTTGCGAACAGGCAACACACGCCAGTCTCGACCCTGTCGCGTTGTTTAAGCTGACGCGCCCCAGCTACACTCACAGCCGCCTGTTATGGCCTCGCGCACGGTTAACTTTTCTGAGTCGACCTCTATTCGCGGGCCTTGGTAATCTGCATCATGCCAAACCAGCTTTGGTTATCATGTTGTGGTTGCGGTTTCAAAAATAAAACACTTTCCCTGAATTCGAACTCAATAGGTACATCCGCGCCATTGAATTCACACGCCGAAGCCACCAAGGCTTGCAGTGTTTTTATATCGCAATGGCACCGAAAGGTAACCTCCTGTGCACTGACCTTAGCCAAAAGAGTTTCGGTGGATGGCCACGTGCCCTTGGGAATTTTAGCCATCAAAGTAGTTTCATCTAAGGTGGTGGCCGTTACTGAATCATGCTCAATTTCCAACCGGCTGAGCTTATTGCCATTTTCGCGTGCAAGGCGCGTCAGAAAATCTGGCGCTACGAGGCTTTCGCTTTCCACAATAGGGCTTTCAGGGGGCAGCGAAACGCGGATCAGCAAAAACCCATTGGTGACGGTGGTTCCCTTTGGGCCGATATGGACGGCTGGGCAAACAAATTTGTTATCGTCTTTTGGCGCTAACTTAGCGATTGCCAAATTATGCGAATTCAGGACGATTTCGGTTGCAGGTTTCTTATCGGCAGGCGCTTTCACTTTGCCTTCTGCTTTGCGGATACAGTAATAAACACGATTTTCCTCTAGTTCATTTTCCGTGTACCAGCGTGTGAATGCGCCGTGTTCTTCCATCGCCTCGCGCACCGCAATCAGCGCGCGCCCGAGTTCTAGGGCGCTGGCCTGATCGGCAATCCAAAGATCGAGTGCCTTCTGTTGCAACCCTTGAATATTCAAGTTTTCAGTCACCGTGCGGCCACCTTTCGGGCTGGTAGCTGTTGCGAGGCCAGCCAAGCGGATACAGCCGTCCAACTGAAACGCAATAGCCTTCCCATTTTGATTACGGGGATGGGGTTTTTCTGGCGGGGCCGCATTCGCATTTGCTCATAAGCCCACGTGGGGTGAACCTTTAGGCGGGCACTAAGCTCGAGGGGCGTGATTAAATCAGCCGGTACGAAAACCGGCGAGGCTGTGGCTTGTTGCTGTGATTGCATGATCCAGGCTCCGTAGTAGGTTGGAGCCCGTTTCAAATCTCCCGTTGGGCGCGGGCGCTTATCGCGGCAACCACGGCGCTGTTCCTTCGCCGCTTATCCGTGGTTACGGCTGAAAACCGCATGGGGCAAGGCATTCAGCAAATACAGATTAGCACAACCATCCAAAACCCCCAAACAATATTTTGACCGTCATGCCGGATTATCGCCGTCCGGATTTCTTGAAGGCTGTTTCCAAGCGCCGCATTGCCGCAATTGATTCCTTAGCTACGGGCTGCACGTAAATGTTCATCGTCGTTGACAGCTCACTATGCCGCAGGATGGCCTGAATCGTTTTGGGGTCAGCGCCCAGCGCATTCAGGTTGGTACCCAGGCCACGGCGGAAGGCGTGCCAGCCTTTCCAAGCGATGCCTTTTTCCTCTAGCACCGGTTTCATATCGCGCCGGTAGACATTCTCGATGCGCAGGGGCTTGCCTGTGCGCTCTCCTATGAAAATGAAGCCATCGCCCGGCGTACGTTTCCGGTGGGCTTCCAGCGCCTTGCGCACGATGGGAAGCACGGGTACCGGCGCGTGGCTGGCCAACGTTTTGGTTTCCAATATGTGGCCTCTCCAGACCGACCTTTCTATGTGTAGCTCATCGCCCTTGAAATCTTCCCAGCGCAGCCCCTTGATTTCCGAAACGCGCAAGCCGGTAAGCCCGGCCACGATTACTAACGTACGTGCTGGTTCCGGCAGCACGTGAATCATGGCTTGTATTTCTTCCAGGGTGTATGCGGCCTTTTCGCCAGAAGGCTTGCCCCGTGGAATTTCAGCATCGCGTACAGGATTGCTGTTGACCATGTTCCGGCGAATCGCGAGTTTGAAAGCACCGCTCAGAAAATTCCGTAGGTTGCGATGCGTGGTATGGGCGCGCTGCCTATCGCCAGTGGCGGCGCGCATAATGTCGTCCACGTCGGACGTACGTACTCCTCGCAATTCCAAGCCATTAACATGGGGCTTGGCAAGGCACCACATCGTGTAGTAGCTGTGGTATGTGCTGGGCCGCTTTTTGTCCTTTACGTAAGGTAGGTAAACGTATTCAAGAAATGTGGCCAAGGTCTGACGCGATTCTGGCCTAGCTGTTTGGGCGTTAATCGGCGCAAGAATCAAATCAGCAGCCGCCCGCGCTGCTTTTTCCTCGTCTTTCTCTTTCGTATCACGCGGGAGAATCAGCTTGGTGGTTTTCTGGCGCTTAACCACATGCCCGTTTTCAACCACAGGCTCGTAAAACCGCAACATCCAACAGTTGCCAACCTGTAGAATCTGGCCCCTTTGCATGGGAATCCCCTTCTGCCATGTACGGTAGCCGTGTGCACAAGCCATGCACAAGATAACGGCAGTAACCGCATAAACACTGGCGATTCCCACTATGGCATAATGTTTCCTAAACCGGCGGTTCCGGTTCGATTCCGGACGGGGCCTCCACCGCGATCCGTCATGCTGTCTCACGCAGATTCGCGCGGAGGAGCTTCAGCAAAAATGCAGCGCAGCACCTTGCAGGATTTGACTCGCGATGACTGGATTCTGATCGAGTCCAAGGCCAAGCGGATAAACTTCAACCCAGGCCAGGAAATCATCCAGGAAGGTGTTCGCATTGACCACCTCTATGTGCTCCGGAGTGGCTCGGCTTCGGTGGAGCTGGCAGGCACGACCTCCCGCTCGGTGATTGCGACGCTGGTCGCAGGCGATGTTTGCGGCGAAATGGGGTTTCTGGGAGACAGCAAGGCGAGCGCCGCAGTGGTCGCCAGGGAGGAGGTGGAAGTCGACGCCATCTGGGCAGACGACTTGCGTCAACTCGTATCCATGTTTCCCGGGTTCGGCACGCGGTTTTACCGCTCACTCGCAGTCCTGCTTGCCCAGCGATTACGCCAGACATCGAGGGAACTGCTGCGAGAGATGACCCGAAAACGCTAGCGGCTTGCGACCGTTCCGCGCGGCCCGGGATCACTTAGAAATCGATCAGGGAACTCCAGCGGAAATCTGATGCAGCACGAATATTCATGGAGTACCCGCACGGGCGAGGACGACCGCGCCCACATCGCAACTTAGTTGTGAGGAACCATCGCGGTCAGTTGTGCAGGCGGCGTGTCCACCGTGGGCATCCGCAAATTCACCGCCACAACTGAAACTCACGCCACCTTGGAACTCGCCACGGCAGCGGCTTTGGCCCGTTGATCGAAGGAGGGTCTTGTCTTGGCCGGTTGGTCCACAGCCCGTACAGTTCTCGCGCAAAGCCAGAGAAATCCGAACAGGGTTAGAACGCCAAAAGACATCCATCCCAGCACAAGCAGCTTGATAAAATGCATTACGATTATGCTCCCTGGGGAGGGCCGCACTTCAAAGACGGCATTATAGGCAAGAAAGGCTGCCTTGGGAACGGTGCAAATAATTTCGCACAAAGTGCAATTCCAGGGTCCACAGCCCCGACCGGAGCCTGCTTCGCCGGAAGGTCCAAATGCAAGCTGGAGGTGAGGAAACTCCGACAAATCGGGCAGGGAAGGCCGCTCCCCTTACGGGAATGAATTGCAACCGGGGCGCCGCACCCTGCAACTTCGTTGCGCCCGCGCTGTTGGCGGTTCTGGAGTATGCTGACGCTACAACATGCGATTAGTTCTTGACATTTTCTCGCAGACGCTCCGGACGCTGTGGGCGCACAAGCTGCGTTCGTTTCTCACCATGTTCGGCATTGCCTGGGGCGTCGGGTCGTTGCTGCTTCTGGTGGGCCTGGGAGAAGGTTTCCGCAGCGGCCAGCGCAAGAATTTCGATGAACTCGGGGAAAATGTTCTGTTCATCTGGGGTGGCCGCGCGCCCGCCATGAACAGCAGCTTCACCAGCATGCGCGAGTATTACCTCACGGACCGGGATTACCGGGACGTCATCAGCCAGTGTCCGGACGTGAAAGCGGCGGTGCCCATCATTCGCCGCAGCGATGTCCGCGCGGTGAGCGATTTTTATCAGAGCAGCGGCCAGTTTTACGGCGTGTTACCCAATTACAACCAGATCCGGTATTTGCCGCTGGCGGAAGGCCGCTGGCTCAACGCCCTGGACGACGCGCAGAGGCGTCCGGTAATCGTGCTGGGCAATGAAACCCGCCGGGTTCTGTTTGCCGGACGCCCGGCCATCGGCAGTACAGTTCTGCTGAACGGAATCCGGTTTCAGGTGATCGGCGTGCTCGGGCGCCTCGGCCACGGCGACAATACCAACCAGAATCTGGGGAACTATGTTCCGTACGCGGTCATGCACGAAGATTTTCCGCCGTTGAATGTGGGAGATATTCCGGACGCCATCTCCTACCTGAACTATCAGCCGGTATCGCGCGAGGCGCACGAAGCAGCTTTGCTGGAAGTGCACAAGATCATCTCCCGCAATCACGGATTCGACTACTCCAATCCCGACTCGTTCGATGAGTGGGACACGGTGCGCACCTCCGACCAGGTGGGGAAAATCTTCGATGCCATGAATATGTTTCTGGGCAGCGTGGGATTCGTGACCCTGACTCTGGGCGCCATCGGAATCATCAACATCATGCTGGTGGCAGTGGCGGACCGCACGCATGAAATCGGCT
Organism: uncultured Acidobacteriota bacterium; assembly: GCA_963715675.1. GTDB lineage: Bacteria > Acidobacteriota > Terriglobia > Terriglobales > Acidobacteriaceae > DASVWZ01. The sequence continues at coordinate 1,543,533 of OY970265.1, read as the reverse complement.
TAAGGAAGGCGGTGGGCGCAACCCGCCGCGGCATCCTGTTTCAGTTTTTTGTGGAGGGCGCCTTCCTGACGCTGCTGAGCGGCGTGATTGGCATGGGCTTGGCCACGATACTGATGTGGGCGCTCTCCTTTCTTGCCTTGCCGCCCGGGTGGGAAACCCCGAAGCTGGTGCCCTCGACGGCGGCTTTGGCGATCGTGTCGCTGGCGTTCGCCGGAGTGGCGGCGGGGTTGTATCCGGCCCGCAAGGCGGCGATGCTTCCGCCGGTCGAGGCGCTGAGGAAAGAGTAACCATGAAGTGGGACCTGCTGCAGGAAGCCTACGGCGCCATGAAACACGATCTGCGCAAGACCGTGCTGACCATGCTGGGCATGGCATGGGGAATCGCGACGGTGGTGCTGCTGCTGGCGTATGGGGATGGGTTTGGGCGGGCGATCGAGAACATCTTTGAAAATTTCGGTGCGACGGCGGTCGGCGTCTATCCCAACCGTACCTCCGAACAGGCGGGGGGCAACAAGGCAGGCGTCCAGGTCCGCTTCACCAACGACGATGTGGAGTTGTTGCGCAACGTGGTTCCTCTGGTACGCCAAATCTCCCGCCAGTCCAGCACCACCAGCACGGTGCAGAATGGCCCGCGATCGTTCAGTTTTACGGTGTTCGGGGTAGATCCGCAGATGAGCGACATCTGGAACCTGCAGGTGGACCAGGGCCGCTGGCTCAATGACCAGGACGATCTCAGCCACGGTCTGTACGCGGTGATCGGGTCGGAGGCCAGGGACAAACTGTTCTCCGGAATGCCCGCCGTGGGCGAGTCGATTCGCGTAGGCGGCGTTACCTTCCAGGTGGTCGGCATTCTCCACCCCCGAATGCAGAGCGGGGATAGCGATAACAACCGCGTAGTTTACATCCCTTATAACTCGATGGACGTTTTGCAGGACACGCATTTCCTGGGGGGCATCTGGATGAACTCGGTGGGCCTGGATCACAGCAAACTCACCAGGACGGTTCGCGATGCGCTGGCGCTGGCTCACGGCTTCAAGCCGACAGATGAGCGGGCGGTGCTCATTTTCGACGCGCAGAAGCAATTGAGTCAGTTCAATATCATCATCCTGGGGCTGAAAATTCTGCTGGCGTTCATTGGCACGGTCACTTTGGGAATCGGCGGGATCGGGTTGATGAACATTATGCTGGTGTCGGTGACGCAGCGGACCCGGGAGATCGGCGTGGAGAAGGCGCTGGGCGCGCGGAAAAGGGATATCCTGTTCCAGTTTCTTGCCGAGGCTCTGGTGATTACCGCGGTGGGAGGGATTTGTGGAATTCTGCTTTCGTACCTGGTTTCGTTTTCTGTGGGCACGCTGACTCTTTACAGCGCTCTGGCAAAACACGCCTCGGCGGGAGACATCCAGTTGCTGGTTGCCCCGAAGACTCTGGCGGTGGCGACGGTGATTCTCGGCCTGGTGGGAATTGCCAGCGGGATGTTCCCGGCGATGCGCGCCGCCAACCTCGACCCGATCGAAGCGCTGAGGTATGAGTAGGGCTCCGCGTTGGCAGCGAGACGCAAATTTCCCTTCGGTCGCCGGGGTGTGGCCAGTTCGCAGTCTCTATTCGCCGAGGATAAAGCGGTAGACTGCTCCTCCCAGCGCTCCGCCGATTGGCGGGGCAACCCAAAACAGCCATAATTGCGCGATGGCCCATCCGCCGACGAAAATCGCCGGCCCTGTGCTGCGGGCAGGATTTACCGAAAGATTCGTCACCGGGATTCCGATCAGATGAATCAGGGTAAGCCCAAGCCCGATGGCAATCGGAGCGAAACCCTGCGGGGCACGCCGATCGGTGGATCCCATGATGATCATCAGGAAAAAGAAGGTAAGGACAATTTCGGCGACCAGGCAGGCAAGCAGCGAGTATCCGCCGGGAGAATGCGCTCCATACCCGTTGGAGGCAAACCCGTTGCTCACATCGAATCCGGCTTTGCCGCTGGCGATAACGTAAAGCGTGCCCGCTCCCGCGATGCCGCCGACGACTTGCGCGACGATGTAGGGAATAAGATCGGACGCGGGGAAGCGTTTCCCGACGACCAGTCCGATGGAGATCGCCGGATTCAGATGGCATCCCGAGATGTGCCCGATGGCGTATGCCATGGTCAGCACCGTCAGGCCGAAGGCCAGCGCGACGCCGGCAAACCCGATTCCCAGCGAGGGGAAGGCCGCGGCCAGCACTGCACTGCCGCAACCACCGAAAACCAGCCAGAACGTTCCGAAAAACTCCGCTACTGCTCGCTTTCCGAGAGGCATGCGAATCTCCTTCGTGGATCTTTGGTGGGAAGGTTACAGCTTGTTCAGCGGGCCGTCCCACGTATCGCGGGAATTGTACACCTTGCAAGCGGCGTAGAAGTTCACATACGCAAAGAAACGATCTCCGGTATCGACCACTAGACCCAGGGGGAGGGGGTATACCCCAAAAAAATGAAGCTGACCGCCAAAGGACTAGAGGCAAAATACACCTTCCAGGTCGCGTAGCTGTTCACTCGCGCAAAACCCCAATCTCCGGTATGAACCACCAAGGACACGAAGTTGCGCCAAGGAAGCGCCGGGATTTCGTTCTGTGGTTCAAGAAAATCGGCCCCACGTGCTGCCGAGGGGCCGTGATTGGAAAGCCGGTAACCAGCCTTATTCTACCCGGCGCTAAGAATTCGCCAGGCTTCGCGGCTGGTCACCAGCACGTGACGGATGTCGCGCACGCCGCGCATGTACTGGGCGCGCTCAAACGCCGATGGGTCGGCGCAGCGCATCTGGCTCATGCTGCCTTTCATCTGCTGGATGGACTCGTATTCGTGCGCCTCCATCCAATCCACAACGCCCTGCTCGATATAGCGGAGATGGCTGATTCCATTGCGCAGCAAGGTAGAGCACAGTTCGGTGACGTCGGCCCCAACCATGACAAGTTTGAGCACGTCGTCGGGTCCATGGACGCCGCTGGTGGCGGCAAGGTTGGCCTTGATGCGGCCATAAAGAATGCCGATCCAGGTGAGAGGCAGCCGTAAGGCTTGCGGCGTGCTCAGCAAAACATGGGGCTCGATTTCGAGAGTCTCCAGGTTGATGTCGGGCTGGTAGAAACGATTGAACAACGTGAGCCCATCGGCGCCGGCATCGTCGAGACGCTTCGCCATGTGAGCCATGTTGCTGAAAAACGGACTGAGCTTGACGGCGACTGGAATCTTCACCACGGACTTGATCGCCTTCACGATGTCGACGTAGGTTTGCTCGATTTCCGCCGGCGGAATGTTGGGATCGCTCGCGATCTTGTAGATGTTGCATTCGACGGCGTCGGCGCCGGCTTCCTCGATCTGCTTGGCGTAGTCGGGCCAGCCGCCCACCGTAGCTCCGTTAATGCTGGCGATGATAGGAATGCCGGCGGCTTCCTTGGCCTTTCGAATGTGGTCGAGATACTCCTCGGGCCCGACCTTGAATTCGCCGGCCTGAGGAAGGAAGGTGATGGACTCGGCGGTGCTTTCCGTGCCGGCCGCCAGATCGTGATCGAGTTCGGCGCTTTCCTTGCGCAGTTGTTCCTCGAACAGGGAATACAGGACGACGGCCGATGCGCCGGCATCTTCCAAATGACGGATGCCTTCGATGGTCTGCGACAGCGGCGAAGCGGACGCCACCAGCGGCGTCCGCAGTTTCAGGCCCAGATACTGGGTAGTAAGGTCAATCATCCGATCTCCTTGCGTGCTACTTTCCGTTCTACTTCACCCCGGACGGTTCCTTTTCGAACTTGCGCTGAGCCAGGTACTCGTACATGCGATAGCGGGTTTGCTCATCATGCTGCGCCTCGGCCCACAAGTGCTTGGCATCTTCGGGTTTGCTCTTGGTGAGCATCTTGAAGCGAGTTTCCATCTGGAGGTACTCCTGGAGTTTCCTGGTGGGTGCGCGGGAATCCAGCGTCAATGGATTCTCGCCCTGCTCCGCGCGCTGCGGGTTGTAGCGGTAGAGCAGCCACTGGCCGGTGTCGACTGCGGCCTTCTGGTTCGACATGCCGGTGGTCATGTCAATGCCATGGGCAATGCAATGCGCATAGGCAATGATGATGCTTGGCCCAGGGTAGGCTTCGGCTTCCAGGAATGCCTTCAGCGTATGCTCATCTTTCGCGCCCATGGCCACGCTGGCCACGTAGACGCTGCCGTAACTCATGGCCATCAAGCCGAGGTCCTTCTTGGGACCGGGTTTGCCGCCCGCGGCGAACTTGGCTACGGCGGCGCGCGGAGTTGACTTGGACGCCTGTCCTCCAGTGTTGGAGTAGACCTCGGTGTCCAGCACCAGCAGATTCACGTCTTTGCCGCTGGCGATGACGTGATCCAGGCCGCCGTATCCGATGTCGTAGGCCCATCCGTCACCACCCACGATCCACACGCTCTTCTTTACCAGCATGTCGGCCAGAGCAAGCAGTTGCCTGGCTTCCGGCGTGCCGGCGCCCTGCAGCTTTTCCTTCAGAACCTCGACCCGCTGGCGCTGCTCGAATATGTCCGCTTCATCTTTTTGCGGCGCATGGACCAGGGCGGTCACGAGTTCCTCCCCGAGCGTGCCTGCCAGCTTCTTCACCAATTCGCGGGCAAACTCGGTTTGCTTGTCGATGGAGAGCCGGAACCCAAGTCCGAACTCCGCATTATCTTCAAACAGAGAATTCGACCAGGCTGGGCCGCGTCCGGCGAGATTCTTCGCCCAGGGAGTGGTCGGCAGGTTGCCGCCGTAAATCGAGGAGCAGCCGGTCGCATTGGCGATCAGCGCCCGGTCGCCGAACAACTGCGAGAGCAGCTTCAGATAGGGCGTTTCGCCGCAGCCGGAGCAAGCGCCAGAAAATTCAAACAACGGTTCCTGCACCTGTTGCTGACGGATGGCGCCCACTTTGATGTTCCGCCGGTCGAATTCGGGAAGCTCGAGGAAGAACTCCCAATTCTTCCGCTCCGGCTCGCGGAGAGGAGGCTGAGGCACCATATTGATCGCCTTGAGCCTGGTCTCGGCCTTGTTCTTCACCGGGCAAATGTCCACGCAGATGCCGCAACCGGTGCAGTCTTCGGGAGCCACCTGGATCGTGTACTTCTGCCCTTGCCACTCCTTGTCGCGGGCTTCCGTTGACTTGAACGTGGGCGGCGCGCCGGTCAGTTCTTTCGAGTCATACACCTTGATGCGGATGACGGCGTGCGGGCAAACCATGGCACACTTGCCGCACTGGATGCAGATCTTCTCATCCCAGGCGGGGATTTCCAGAGCAATGTTGCGCTTCTCCCACTTGGCGGTTCCGGTGGGGAAAGTGCCGTCCACGGGGAATGCGCTTACCGGCAAATCGTCGCCGTGGCCTCCATAAATCGTGCCCAGCACATTCCGGTCAAACGCCGGCGCGGTGGAAGGGAAGGGCGCGACGACATCGAACGTACTGTTCGCCTGGGCGGGCAGTTTGACCTCGAACAGGTGGGCCAGCGTCTCATCGACCGCCTGCATGTTCTTGCGCACGATCTCTTCGCCTTTGCGGCCATAGGTGTCGCGGATAGATTTCCGGATGGCCTCGATGGCCTGCTCCCGCGGCAGCACTTGCGAGATGGCAAAAAAACAAACCTGCATGATGGTGTTCATGCGGCTGCCCATTCCGGTATCTTTGGCGACCTGGTAGGCGTCGATCACGTAGAACTTTGCTTTCTTGGCAATCAGCTGTTCCTGTACCGAGCGGGGCAGATGTTCCCACACTTCCTCGGGGCCGAACGGACTGTTCAGCAGAAAGGTCCCGCCCGGAACCAGTGCGTGGAGCATGTCGTAGTGCTCCAGGAAAATCCACTGGTGACAGGCCACGAAGTTTGCCTGGTTAACCAGGTAGCTGGAGCGAATCGGTTTCGGTCCAAAACGAAGGTGAGAGACCGTCATGGCGCCGGATTTCTTTGAGTCGTACACGAAGTAACCCTGCGCGTGGTTGTCGGTATTCTCTCCAATAATCTTGATGGAATTCTTGTTGGCGCCCACAGTGCCGTCCGCGCCCAGTCCGTAGAACAAAGCTCGCACCACACTGTCGGGTTCGGTCGAAAATTCGGCCTCGTAATTCAGGCTGGTGTGGCTGACGTCATCCTGGATGCCGACGGTAAAGTGATCCTTGGGCTTTTCCAGCTTCAGATTGTCGTACACGGCCTTCACCATGGCGGGGGTGAACTCTTTCGACGACAGCCCATAGCGCCCGCCCACTACGGCAGGCTGCAGTGGCGACGACGTCGTCTTCGTGTTCTCGTTCAGGGCATTCACCACATCGAGATAGAGTGGTTCACCAATCGCGCCGGCTTCCTTGGTGCGGTCCAGCACCGCAATCTTGCGCACGCTTCGGGGCAGCGCGGAAACAAAGCTGGCGACCGAGAACGGCCGGTATAACCGAACTTTCAGCAATCCGATCTTCTCACCCTGACTGGCGAGGTATTCCACGGTCTCATGAGCTACTTCGGCCCCGGAACCCATCATCACGATTACCCGCTCGGCCTCCGGCGAGCCGACATAGTCGAACAGATGGTAGTAGCGGCCAACCACTTGCGCGAACTTGTCCATCACCGACTGGACCTTTTCCGGACAAACGTCATAGTAGAGGTTGGCGCGCTCCCGCATCTGGAAGAAGACGTCGGGATTCTGCGCTGTCCCGCGCAGCACCGGGTGATCCGGCGAGAGGGCGCGTTGGCGATGCTCCAGGACGCGATCCATGTTGATGAGGGACAACATGTCTTCTTCGTTGAGCATTTCGATCTTGGTGACCTCATGCGAGGTACGAAAGCCGTCAAAAAAATGGAGGAAGGGAATCCGAGTTTCGAGCGAAGCCGCGTGCGCGATCAACGCGAGATCCATCGCCTCCTGCACCGAGCTCGAACAGAGCATCGCCCAGCCGGTGGTGCGGCAGAACATGACGTCGCTGTGGTCGCCAAAAATTGAAAGTGCGTGGGTTGCCACGGTGCGCGCCGAAACATGAAACGCGGTCGGCGTCAGTTCGCCGGCGATCTTATTCATGTTGGGAATCATCAGCAGCAGGCCCTGGGACGCGGTAAAGGTTGTAGCCAGCGATCCGGTCTGCAGCGCGCCGTGCACGGCACCGGACGCGCCTCCCTCGCTTTGCATCTCGATGACGTGGGGGATGGTTCCCCAGGCGTTGGGCACGCCTTCGGAGGCCCACTGGTCGGCCCACTCCCCCATGTTCGAGGAAGGAGTGATGGGATAGATTGCGATGACTTCATTGAGCCGGTAGGCAACATATGCGACCGCCTCGTTGCCGTCCATGGTCTTGATCTTGCGTTTCATGATCCCCCTTAGCGGACGAGCTCGCCCTGCGCGAAACAGTGAATTCTGGTGAGCAATCTCGACCGCATCTAAATCATGCCTGCTCAGGGGCTTCCGCGTCGGAGATGCGGGTCACATTGGGGTGTGATGCTCGTCACAACGGACCATTTTGGGGCTTGGTGGGCATCGGCGCAGAAGAGACGAAATTCATCGATACATTGGTTCCGTGGCGAGGCCTTGGAAGAGAGAAAGGGGGCAGCCCGCACCACTTTCTTTGATCGGTTCTCAGGCCGAGGCAGGCGGGAACCAGCTCTCGGAGGGAAAGCCCCGGAGCTTAAATCGATCATTGCTTTCAAAAGCACAGAACACGGCCTGGTCTTCGCCGATCTCCGCCTCTGCTACGGCTTGGCCAATCAATTCCTTGGATCCTCCGGTGGCCTGTTCCAGCATGGCGCGCGCCAGGACGCGCATGTTCTGGTCGGGGGAATTCAGGGCGCGGACGACTTCAAGTCCGGCATCTTCCTCACCGAAATGCGCCCACACCATGCCGCACAGAAAAATGTAGTTTGCGTTCATCCCTGCCTAACCTGGTTCTGAAAACTTAACCTCTCAATGCTTATACGCGTAAGTAGTGAATTTCGATGCTCACACGTGTCAAATTATTGTGAAATTTATGTAAACGAGGAAGTGAGGCGGTTCGAGGGACGGTAGCATACTGCTGCGTTGCTGCCGATCAGAGGTTCGTTCTCCGGCCTACTGCTGGCGCAGAGCCAGTTGGCGTTCGTCCGGGGTCATCTGGTTCCAGAGCGCTTTGAGGTCAGCTTCGATGCGGGTGTTGGTGGGATCCTGATGCAGAGCCTTGGCGAACCAGCGATACGCCATGGGGAGATCGCGCGGGGCGCAGTGCCCGGTTGCGAACATGGTTCCAAGGACGCTGTAGGCTCTTGTATCGGCGTGGCTGGCCGCCGCCAACAACTTTTTCTGTGCCCGGCCGCAGTTCTGCCGAACGCCGTTGCCGTAGAGATAGTTCTCGCCTTGCGTTTCCAGCGAATCTGCCGCGGCGGCAGGTGGCGGAGTTGCGGCTGGCTTCGGCGGCCGGGGGGTTGGCTTGGGGGTGATGCTTTCCAGGGGCGGGGTGGCAGTTTCTGCCGGAGGCGTCACATTATTCGGAGCCACCGGAGGTGGCTGCGCCGTTGAAGACTGGTCCGGGGGCGTTGCGGAGGGCTGGGACGGCGTCGGCGCTGGAGTGGCGGAAGGTGGATTCTGCGCCGAAGCAGTTGCTGCCGGCGGTTGCGCTGAGGAGTCTGGCGCAGACGGATTTCCCGGCACGGCTGAACTCGCCGGGGCATTGCTCGTGCTGGGATTGGAGTTGCCGGCATTCGCATCAGTACCCGGAGGCGTGGTCGCTCCCACCGCTGCCGGAGAAGGTGATGCCGATGTGTCGGTTGACTGGGGGTTGTTTTGCGTCGCGGGACGCACGAGTTGTGCTCCCAATCCGCGCAGGTTTTCGCGCCAATGCCAGACGGCAGCTCCCATTACCGCAATGAAGAGAAGCAGAATCAGGAGTTCTCTGCCATAATTCGCGGGCTTTGGCTCGTCCTCGAGCAGGTAGCGGGCGCGCTCGCGATCGGCATGAGACTTGTCAGAAGGTCCCAGGAGCGACGGGCCGCCTGCCAGTTCTGGCAGGTATGGGGGTGGCTGTTGCGGCGTACGAACCGGTTCTCGCTGCAGAGATGTCTGTTGTGGTGGAGCGGGTGCGACGGCATTCGGGGCATGCGATGGAGGGCGGGCAGGATCCTGCGGCGATTTCAGCGGGGTGTCTGCGGGGGAGGCGGTCGCCCCTCCACCAGGTTGAGAAGGCCGTCCCGGCGTTGGCTGGGCCTGGCTCAGCGTGGTTACCGGCAGCGGAAAGCCACATTTCCCGCAGAAAGAGTGTTGCGGGGGATTCTCAAACCCGCATCTGCCGCATGGCACCAGTTTTGATTGGACCATAGACTACCTATATTTTATACCGCGTTGGATGGGAGGTCGGCGTGGTGCGGGAGCCCGGTTTGACACCCCAAGCGAGTGAAAAAAGTCAGGTGCGGTTTGGTGGACTGTGATAACTCCTCTTGCGTCCCTGCGGGGCTGGTTTGTGCCTGGGTTGACCCACGGCATCAGTTATTTTGCAGACCTATTTTGTTGATATACCCCCTACCCAACGGTCTAGTGGAATCATCAGGTTACGGAGATTTGGTCCGCAAAATCTAGAGCCCATTGGACTTATAGGTAAAATCTAGATTCCTAACGAGTTATATATACAAAATTGAGGTTAATCACAAGTTATACATTGATATGATGGCGTTTTGCTGGGCGGGAGTCAAGAGGAAAGTGGAGTGCTGGTGACGCTCGCGGGGGACAGCGAGCGAGTGTACGCCGCGGCGGTGCTGCGCGCGAGATCCCCTTCGACTTCGCTCAGGGCAGGTTCTCGCCCCGCTGGAGAAAGCGCGGGGACTTCGGGATGACTTCTCTGATGGGGAATCTGTGGCAGTCAGCTCAGGTTAGCGTCCCCAAGAAACGAGCGTGAACCTGGGCCACCATCGTTTGGCTTTCACGATCTCGTTACACTTCGCCGGAGATAGTCTAGGTAAAATGGGTTCATTGGTGTGGGGGATTCACCATGAGGAAAGAGATTCTGTTCTTAGCTTTGGTTCTTGGTTTGTTCAGCGCCGCAGGGTCGGCGCAATCAACCGCGCAGAGCGCGCAATCCGGTCAACCGTCGGGCACGCCGGAACACGAGATGTCGAATATGCAGGGTGCGGATCATGGCGCGGGAGCCAACGCGAATGCGGCTGCCGGCGCCAAAGACGAAGGCGACAGCGGATCGAGCATGAGCATGATGCATTCCATGGAAGGGCGCATGGACATGGGGCCGCACATGAAAATGACGCTGCTGCGTCCGGCGAAACCCGGCGACGCCGAGCGCGCGCAGAAAGTCGTCGACGCCGCGCGCACGGTAGCCCAGGAATATGCCGATTATCACAAGGCGCTGGACGAAGGATTCCTGATTTTCCATCCTGAGATTCCGCAGAAGATGTATCACTTCACCAATTATGGGTGGGGGGCGGAGGCGCAATACGGTTTCAATCCGGAGCATCCGACGTCATTGTTGTATGAGAAACATGGCAGCGGCTACACGCTGGTTGGCGTAATGTACACGGCGCCCAAACGCTATACCGACGACGATCTGAATGAGAGGATTCCGTTGAGCGTGGCGCAGTGGCATGAGCATGTGAATTTCTGCGGGCCTCCGCCGGACAAGCGGGGCGACCTGCTCTCGCCGCATCCGCAGTATGGGCTGCGGGGATCGATTGTGACCGAAGAGGCGTGCACGACTGCGGGCGGAACGTGGCGTCCGGTGATTTTCAACTGGATGGTGCATGTGTAATCGATAATATGGGGGTGCCACACCCCAGCGCGTGGGGCTGACCTGCCCCGCCTTTACACTCTGCCGCTCCACCTGTTACCATAATTCTCGTTACAAAACGAAAATTGAATAAGAGAGACAGGAGCGCATCAGGTTAGTGCTAGCCAGAGAGCAAAAGAAAACCGTTATTGACCGCCACGCCACGCACCCATCGGATACGGGCAGTCCCGAGGTCCAGATCGCGCTGTTAAGCGAGCGCATTGGTCAATTGACGGACCACTTCAAAGCGCACCAGAAGGATCATGGCTCGCGCCGTGGACTTCTCATGATGGTGAGCAAGCGGCGTCGCTTGCTCGACTACCTCAAGACCTACGATTCCGATCGATACAAGACCGTGGTTCAGAAGCTTGGACTGCGCAAGTAGGGCGAATCCACCGAGTATGGGGTTCTCGCTCAAGAGCTTCGGAATCTGACGGCCGTCATGGGGGCGGCCCAGGTCCAACGGGGAAGCTGCGGTGCGGTGCGTTTTCCGGAGCATTCCCAACCAAAACTGGCACCTGACGATTATTGTGCATCCTCCCGGACCGGCACTTGCCGTGGCCTCCTGCCATAAGGAACCAACATGAAACATGAAGTAAGCGTTGAACTCTCCGGCGGTAAACGAATCTCCTTTGAAACCGGAAAACTGGCGAAGCAGGCGCATGGCGCCACCGTGGTGCGCATGGGCGAAAACGTGGTTCTGGCCACTGCCGTGGCCAATCCCGATCCCCGCGAAGGCATCGACTTCTTTCCCCTCACCGTGGACTACCGCGAGTACACGTACGCCGGCGGGCGCATTCCCGGCGGCTTCATCAAGCGCGAAGGGCGGCCGAGTGAGCGCGAGATTCTCACCAGCCGCCAGATTGACCGTCCGGTCCGCCCGCTGTTCCCCGAAGGTTTCCGTTGTGAGACCCAGGTGATTGCATTCGTGCTTTCGGCTGACACCGAGAACGATCCGGACGTCGCGGCCATTAATGGAGCCTCCTGTTCGCTGACCATCTCCGACATCCCGTTTTTGGGTCCGGTCGGGGCGGTGCGAGTGGGGCAGGTGAACGGGCAGTTTGTGGTGAATCCGACCTACAGCGACATGCGCGACAGCCTGCTGAACATCATGGTCGTGGGCACGGCAGACGGCATCGTGATGATCGAGTCCGGCGCCAAGGAGGTGCCGGAAGAAACGGTGGTCGAGGCGATCGAATTCGGCCATACCGAGATCAAGAAGATCTGCGCGGCGATCAACCAGTTACGCGAAAAGGCAGGCAAGCCCAAGCGCGCGGTGACGCCGCCCGAGTTCGACCAGGCATACCACGACGCGCTGAGAGCGAAGATTGGCGCCGACCTGACCGACCGACTGGATACACAGAAGCATCCGAAGGCGGAAAGCTACACCCTGGTCAGAGAGCTGAAGAAGGCGCTGTTGGCGGAGCTTCCGGAAGACGATGAAGCGGCCCAAGCCAAGCTCAAGAGTTATTACGAGACGTTGAGGGAACGTATTTTCCGCGAGCAGGTGATTAACCAGAAGCGGCGTCCGGATGGGCGGGCTTTCGATCAGATTCGCGACATTTGGATTGAAGTGGGCGTGCTCCCGCGCACCCACGGTTCGGCGATTTTCACCCGCGGTGAGACGCAGGCGCTGGTCACCACCACGTTAGGTACCAGCGACGATATGCAGCGCCTGGAAGTCTTCGAAGGCGAAGCCAAGAAGCGCTTCATGCTGCACTATAACTTCCCGCCGTTCTCGGTGGGCGAAGTGCAGTTCCTGCGCGGAGCCGGCCGCCGGGAGATTGGCCACGGGGCGCTGGCGGAGCGGTCGATTTCGGTCATGCTGCCGGACGAGGACAACTGGCCGTACGCCATGCGCGTAGTCTCCGACATTCTGGAGTCGAACGGCTCGTCATCGATGGCGACGGTGTGCGGAGCTTCGTTATCGCTGATGGATGCGGGCGTTCCCTTGCGGTCTCCGGTGGCTGGAGTAGCGATGGGCCTGGTAAAGGAAGGCGAGCAATATGCCATCCTGACCGACATCGCAGGCGCCGAGGACCACTACGGCGACATGGACTTCAAAGTCGCCGGAACCCAGAACGGCATCACCGCGCTGCAAATGGACATCAAGGTGGGAGGCATTACCGCGCAGATCATGCGCGAAGCGCTCTCCCAGGCACAACGGGGGCGGCTGTTCATCCTCGATAAGATGCGGGAAGCGTTGTCGACTCCGCGGGAAAAGGTTTCCGCATACGCGCCACGGATTTACACCCTGCAGATTCCGGTCGATAAGATTCGCGACGTGATTGGACCCGGCGGCAAGATGATCCGTTCCATCATCGAGCAAACCGGCGTCAAGATCGACGTGGAGGATACCGGCAAGGTCAACGTGGCTTCGAACGACGAAGTCTCAGCCAACAAAGCGCTGCAGATTATCCGCGACCTGACGGCGACCGCCGAAGTAGGGAAGACCTACCTCGGCAAAGTGACGCGGCTGGCGGATTTCGGCGCGTTTGTCGAAATCATCCCTGGCACCGATGGATTGCTGCACATCAGCGAAGTCGCCGAGCACCGGATCAAGGATGTCCGCGACGAACTGAAAGAAGGCGACCAGGTGCTGGTGAAGGTGCTGGCGGTGGAAGGCAACCGCATCAAACTGTCACGCAAGGCGATTCTGAAGGAACAGCGGGCGAAGATGGAGGCCAGCGGCGAAAGCATCGCTCCGGTCGAAGGCGGCGAGGCGGTCGCTGTGGGTGCGCCGGTGCTTACCATCGAGGGCGGAGGGGATTTCCCGGACGAGCCTGAAACCAACTTCAACCGCGATGCGGCAGCGCGGGAGGGAGGCGGCGACCACGGCGGCGATCGCGGTGGACGTGGAGGCCGGCCCGGAGGCGGTGGAGGACGTCGCCGTCCGGGCGGCGGACGAGGCGGCCGGGGCGGCGGAGGCCACGGCGGCGGAAGACGCTAAGGAAGATCCTTGGCAGGCTGTTTTGATTGTTCATCGGGCACTTCGGTCGAGGCCGGAGTGCCCGATTTGCATGGTTGCTTGATCGGTATCACTCCTGTCCTTGCCGGCGAGTCCCGCATCGGCTTGCACTTCTACCGCACGGCTTTTCACGACCCGGCCATCCCACCATGCCGTCGATCAGCAAACATGCTTGCGTCTACCTCACCCGCGTGATACAAAGGCCCCGGTCGAGAAACAGGTTTGCGTTACGAAGGGAGGAATTATGGTAACGATAACAAGCAGTCGCTTGGGATTAACGTTGGCAGTCATGCTTCTGTTCGGGGTAGTTGCAACTCATGCAGCGCAGGCGGAGACGTTCAAGACGATCTATAACTTCACAGGAGGGTCGGACGGGGGATATCCCTATGCATCTCTGGTCCAGGACTCCGCGGGCAACTTCTATGGGACTACAGACACAGGCGGCTCTGGTTTCGGGGTAGTGTACAAGCTGAGCAAGGCCGGCAAGGAGACCGTGTTGTATACGTTCACTGGAGGGTATGACGGCGCAAATCCCTTGGTGGGCGTGGTCCGCGACACCGCGGGAAACCTCTATGGCACTACGGAGGTGGGTGGTGCTTCTGGAGTGGGAACGGTGTTCAAGGTGACCAAGGCAGGCAAGGAAACGGTTCTGTACAGCTTTACCGGAGGAAGCGACGGGTGTTACCCGGTAGGAACCCTCCTCCGAGACAAAGCGGGTAATTTATACGGTACTGCCGAGGAATGCGGCGCTTCCGGCGCGGGAACGATATTCAAGATCAGTAAGGGTGGAACCTTCAGCGTGGTATACGGTTTTGGCGGATCTCCGGACGGGGCGTATCCCGCCTTTACGACTCTGCTGATGGACAAGACGGGCAACTTCTGGGGTGCGACCGAAGAGGGAGGACTTTACAACAATGGAGCGGTGTACGAACTGAGTAAGGGCGGGAAAATGAAGGTGCTCTATAGTTTTAAAGGGGGAACGACGGACGGATGTGACGTCTTCGGAAATCCCATCATGGACAAGGCCGGCAACCTCTATGGTACTGCCAACTCGTGTGGTCCGAGTTATGTGGGAATCATCTGGAAGGTGAGCAAGAAAGGGAAAGAGACCATCCTGCACAATTTCGCAGGGGGGTCGTCGGACGGGGCGGAGCCGGTCGCGGGCGTGATTATGGATGCGAAAGGCAACCTGTACGGCGATACCTACCAGGGCGGTTCTGCCAACCTGGGAACGGCGTACAAACTCAGTAAGAATGGCACGCTCACCCTGCTGCATACCTTTACGGGATCGGACGGAGATTATCTCTACTCGGGGTTGATCGAAGATGCCGCCGGAACCCTCTACGGCACGTCTTTGTATGGCGGCAGCGGCGGAGCCTGTCGGAACGGTTGCGGAACGGTGTGGAAGATCACCAAGTAGTTGGGGTGCAAGAGCGCATCAGAGGTTGAGGAAAAGACCAGGCCACGAACAACTTCGTGGCCTTTCTTACTTGAAGCTCAAGCGCTTGGGGTGGGTGCGCCGCGTGCCCGCGGGGGCAGGAACCGCCCGGCAGTTTCGAGAAAACCGCCTCAGCCTCGGGCCGCAGGCACGGCTGCCTTCTTTGGCAAAATCTCTCCGATGCGGCGGATTTGCGCGCCTACGCCCCGGAGTTTCTCTTCGATGTGTTCGTAGCCGCGGTCGATGTGATAAACGCGATCAATGATGGTCTCGCCATCGGCGACCAGAGCCGCCAGCACCAGGGAGGCGGAAGCGCGAAGGTCCGAAGCCAGCACGGCTGCGCCGCTGAGCGGAGCTTTTCCGCGAACGATGGCGCGGCTGCCCTCGATCTTGATATTGGCCCCCATGCGGAGTAGTTCCTGGGCGTGCATGAAGCGATTCTCGAAAATGTTCTCGGTGACGATGGAAGTGCCATCAGCCTGCGTGGCCAATGCCATATATTGCGCCTGCACGTCGGTGGGAAAGCCAGGATACTCCGCAGTGGTTACATCGGCCGCTTTGAGGGGATTGTCGCTCATGACTCGAACCGATTCGCTGCTACAGGCCGTTTTGACGCCGACTTCCGCCAGCTTCTGAAGTAGCGCGCCAAGATGGCGAGGTTCGCAGCTTGCTACGTTAAGGTCGCCGCCGGTAAGCGCGCCGGCAAGGATGAAAGTCGCCGCTTCAATGCGGTCCGGGATAATTCGGTGCCGCGCGCCATGCAACTTTTCGACCCCCTTGACGCGGATCGTGGAACTGCCCGCGCCCTCGATGCGCGCGCCCATCTTGTTGAGCAAGTCGGCGAGGTCGGCGACTTCTGGCTCGCGGGCGCAGTTTTGCATGGTGGTCTCACCTTCCGCCAGTGTGGCCGCCATCAAGAGGTCTTCGGTGCCGGTGACGGTAATCTTGTCAAAGACGACCTCCGCGCCTTTCAAACGCCGCGCGCTGGCCTCGACATAGCCATGTTCCTGGGTGATGGTCGCGCCCAGGCGCTCTAGTCCCTTGATGTGGAGATCGATCGGACGCGCGCCGATAGCGCAGCCGCCGGGCAGAGAAACGCGGGCACGTCCACAACGCGCCACCAGCGGGCCCAGCACCAGCGTGGATGCGCGCATGGTTTTGACCAACTCGTAAGAGGCTTCCGGCGAGGTCAGGTTCTTGCAGTGAATCGAGGTGCGGTGCTGTGCCCGGCCGTAGCCGAGTTCGACTTCGGCTCCCATGGCCGTAAGCAGCTTGCGGGTGGTTTCAATGTCGCGAACCTGGGGGATGTTTTCCAGGATGACAGGCTCGTCGGTGAGCAGGGCTGCGGCGATGCAGGGCAGAGCTGCGTTCTTGGCGCCGCTGACGCGAACCGTGCCCAACAGCGGAGTCCCGCCGCGAATGACGAATTTGTCCATGGTGGGATGATAGGGCGAACCTATTGCGATGTCGAGTCTTGGGTGGTCAGAAACTCGGGCGGACGCAGACCAGCTATGGTGTTAGCTTGAATGTCACCCCGCAATCGCAAGTTGGGTCGCCCCCGAGAACCGTGGTTCCGTAGAGACGCCCCTCGGCGTCTCGGATTACCCCCGCGTACGGGTACCAGCCACCCACGGTCCCTTGAGAGAACTTGAATAGTACAGACTCGGTCCCGGCCCTGGTCAGTTTGAAGACGGTTCCATTGCCATCTTCCCCACCAGAATAGGTTGTCCCGTACAAGTTCCCCTCCGCGTCGAGAGTTACTGGCGCATAGGGACCCGCGCCGTCGGCGCAATTCGTTAACTGACAAAAGCTGTAAAGGACACTCTCGCCGCCTGCGTTGTCCACCTCAAAGACCGCTCCCGCGTAGTTAATGCCGCCTGCATAGGTGGTCCCGTAGATGTTTCCGTCAGAATCCAGGATCACTCCTGCCTCCGGGTACCCGGCGTCGGGCCAACTCCCAAAGCTATGAACGACAGTCTTCTTCCATCTACCGCCGGCTTGTCGGCTCAACCTGAAGACAGTCCCACAGCCTTTATCGCACGCCGTAAGGTTACCGCCCCACTGGGTGGTGCCGTAGAGGCTGCCGTCTGAGCCACGGACCAAGCCATTGGGGAAAGCCCCGTCAGCCCAGCCGCTGAACCGATGCAGCACGGCAAACTTGCCCTTCGGGCTAACGGTGAATACGACGCCACACCCTTGAGAGCCCGCGTGCGTTGGGCAACCGCCGCCGCCACCGAAGATAGTGGTGCCATAGAGGTTCCCCTTGGCATCCTGCACGAGCGGCATCATGGCCCCTAAACCGTCCTTCTTTGACCTGTCATACGTGAATGTGTGCAAGGTGCGTAGCTTCCCAGTTCTACTAAGCCGGAACACGGTCCCGCCAGTTGTACCATAGAGGCTGCCGTCGTAGCTTATGATCACGCCGTTCGGCCCGGCCCCGTCATTTTCTCCCTTGAAAGCATACAGGACGCTCTCTTTGCCGTCGGTCCCTATCCTGAAAACCACTCCACAGCCCAGGTCGAAGTTCTCACACCCGCCACCGTACCTAGTTGTGCCGAATAGCGCGCCGTCGGCCGCTCGAGCCAGGCCTGCGTTAGCATCGTCACCGTCGCTGCCGCCAGTGAATGTGTGGAGAACCTGATAGGTCTGTGCGCGCCCGGGTTGCGCGAGAGGGACTGCAATTACCAAGACGAGTCCGGCGATCACCGCTGCGTAGTGAAGTGATACTCTCATGAAGGACCTCCGTGGCTATGTCCGGAATATCCCGCGGCCGGAAGTAGTGTACGCCCCATCTGCCCGTTTTAACAGGGTGAAAGTTTTTGCATTCCGACCGGAATGCGCCTTTCTTGGCGGTCCTAGGTGACCCTGGCGCTAGCAATGGCCTGCCTGACATTCCCCCCAGCGGACTTTAGAAGCTGCGAGGCTTCGGGGCGGTTGGCCCCCGATTTCAGCATCACGAGCGCAACGGGAAGGTTGTTCCCGGCGGCTTTCAGCGCTTTCTGCGCGGAGCGCCGGTCGACCCCGGCGGCATGCTGTAGAATCCCGATCCCGCGCTCCAGCAGCTTTTTGTTTTTCAGGTGAACGTTGACCATCAGGCCGTCGTACACGTAGCCGAGACGAGTCATGGCGCCGGAGGACAGCATATTCAGTACCATCTTCTGTGCGGTGCCGGCTTTCATGCGGCTTGACCCGGAGATAACTTCGGGGCCGACCGAAGTGATGATGGCCATGTGGGCGGCTTGTTCCAACGGAGAGTTTCGATCGCAAGTTAGCGCGATGGTTTTCGCGCCGTGACGGCGGGCATACTGGACGGCTGCGGTGGTAAAGGGAGTACGTCCGCTGGCGGCGATGCCGACTACGACATCGTTCTTGCCGGGCTTCTTTTCGGCTATGGCACGTTCGCCGAGTTCGCGGGAGTCTTCATCGGCTTCGACTGCTTTAGCCAGAGCCTTGTTTCCGCCGGCGATGACGAATTGAACGGTCCGCAGATCGGTGTTGAAGGTGGGGGGGCATTCGACGGCGTCGAGCGCAGCGATGCGTCCGCTGGTTCCGGCGCCGACGTAAATGAGACGCCCTCCGCGCTTGAGAGCGGCGGCGGTGAGGTCAATGGCGCGAGCAATCTGAGGAAGCGCGCGCCGGACTGCGGGCGCGACTTTGGCGTCTTGCGCGCTGATGATGCGGGCAATCGCGAGGGCGGACTTGCGATCGAGATTTTTGGACGCCGGATTCAATTGCTCGGTGGAAAGCCGGCTCAGATTCTGCTTGGCCGGCTTTGTCCTCGATTTCCTGATCGGCCTCAAACGCCCCGCCCCAATGCTTCGATCACCGCGTCGTGAAATCGGGGCCGCACCTGTTTGATTGACTGGTTCGAGCAATTGGGCCATGTCCGATTTGTCAGCAACGTTACCGAAAGCTGACGTTCGGGGTCGATCCACAACGAGGTTCCGGTGTAACCGAGGTGACCGAACGAAGCTGCGGAGAAATGTTTGCCCGATTGCGAAGGTGAGGAGGGAGAGTCCCATCCCAGGACGCGGGACGTGCCGGCGGGCGAATTCTGGCGGCGGGTGAACAGAGCCAATGTCTCACGCCGGACGAGCGGACTTCCACCGGCCAGCATCGCATTCGCAAAAATTGCAAGATCCTCGGCAGTCGAGAATAATCCAGCGTGGCCAGCCACTCCGCCCAGCACGCTGGCGTTCTCATCCTGTACTTCGCCTTGAATGATGCGGTGGCGAAAGCTCTGGTCGTCCGCGGTCGGCGGAATAGAAGATCGCCAACTCGCAGGCGGACAGAACGCGGTGTGCCCCATGCCCAGTGGCCCGAAGATTTCGCGGGCGCAGAAGTGGCCGAGCGAGTCCTCAGCAATTCGTTCGAGCGCCACACCGAGAATGATGAAGCCGATATCGCTGTACTCAGCCTGAGCGCCGGGCGCAGCGGCGAGCGGAGTGGCGAAGGCCGCAGACAATAACTCCGCCTTGGTGTTGGCGCGCAGAAACAATTTCTCGTACGCCGGTAATCCCGACGAGTGCGCGAGCAACATGCGGAAAGTCAGTTCGTTACGTCGCCGATCGTTCTGTCGAAACTCCGGAACGACAGATGCGACCGGCAGGTCCAGATCAAGAAGGCCGCGCTCATAGAGAATCATTGCCATGCTGGTGGTGGCGATGACTTTGGTGAGCGAAGCAAGATCGAAGATCGTGGTGACGGCGACGGGGGGAGAATCGGGCTCAAAGGTGAAGCGCCCGAAGGCCTTCAGGGCGATGAGTTTGCCACGATGCGTGATGGCCACCGTGGCGCCGGGAAAACTGTGCTCCGCAGCCGCGTTTCGGATGCACCCAAAAGCCGATTGGAACCCGGTGTCCTGCTGCTGGCAAGCCGGGACCGGCCAGTGGCGCAAAGCCGCGGGTGGTTGTGCCGTGTGATCGATGTGTTGGTCCCCGGCCATGCCTCTGCTTATTCCGATTGACCCGAACTGATCTCGGGTCCGAAGGAATACTCATTCAGCGGGCCAAAGCGTCGCTTCTCGGCGTAAACCCGCCAGCGGCGCCAGACGATGCGGAGGCTTGCCATCACCGGAATGGAGAGGTAGATTCCCAAAACGCCGGCAATTTCACCGCCCGCCAGCACGCCGAAAATCGCCGCCAGGGGATGCAGTTCCATGCTCTTTCCCATCACTCGCGGTGATACGAGGTAGTCCTGAATCATTCGCCAAGCCAGCAGAAAGATCAGCAGCACCGCCCAATGGGTATAGCTGGTGAGCAGCGCCACGCTGAGCATGACCACCGCCGTCACCAGAGGACCCACCAGGGGAATAAACTCCATCAGTCCACCGGCGCTGCTGAGCACCAGGGCGTAGGGAGCTCGCATCACACTCAGAAAACTGATGTAGGCGACGAAAGACAAAGCTGCCAAGGTCAGTTGCGCGCGAATGAACTGCGCCAGCATCAGGTTCAGATCGCCAAACACACCTTCGAGGAGTTCCCGCTGCGCCCGGGAATGCACCAGGGTGAGCAGCACCTGGCGGAAAGCCGGCCCGTCCTTGAGAAAGAAGATGGCGAGAATGGGCACAACCACCAGGAGCCACGCCTGCTGGGCTGCTTCCGCCACCCGCAAGCCCACGCGCTGCGCCATCGCGATCAGGTCATCGCGATGGCTGCTCAGAAACTGCTCCAGCAGTTGCCGGGTTCGCAGGTTCCAGCCATGCTCCGCGCCAATCTGTTCGGCGATCTGGCCCGAGGTGATTTTGTCAATCAGACCGGGTGTGGCCTCGCCAAGACGCTGAGCTTGCCGTGCCAGGCTCGGCCCGATGAAGAAAAAGAACGCGATCACCAGCAGCACGATGAGAAGGTAGATTGCGGCGATGGCCCGTCCCCGGCTGTGGGTCCATCTCTCTACGCGGGAAACCAGCGGATCCACCAGGTAAGCGAAGAAAATCGCGAACAGGAAGGCCATCAAGGTGTGGTGGGCCACGTAGAGGAAGCCGAATGCCAGGGCGAAGAGAAGTAACGTCGCCAGAGCCTTTGCCGTTCGTGAGTCAACCAGAGCTAACATTCTCCTCGTGTCCTGTCCGCGTGTTGGTCAAGACCGGTCCGCGGGCTAGTCCCGAACCACTTCGGTGTCTTCGGCAGGCACCACCATGCGCTGCAGTTTCAGGGCATCGTCGAGCCACAGGGTTGACTCGCCGGATTCACTGCTCAAATCCAAGCGGATCAGTTCGCGCTCGGCGCCATGAATGCTGACCTTCTCGCGCCCGGTGTAGGCCACGCTGACCAGCGTGGAGGCGCGGACATGGGGGTTCAAGGTGCCCATCTGTGCCTTCTGTTTGAGCTGACAGGAGACCTGTCCTTTCTCCTGCTTGCAGTTCGTTGCCAGGTATCTCCACGCCAGTACTTCCCGTTGCACAAAAAAATAATCGTCCAGGATGCTGGTCGAAGCCGGCAACAAGAACGGCTGGTCGAGTGGCTTGTCGGCGGGGATTTTCCAAATGTGCTCGATCAGAAAACTCTGGTCCGGTTGCACCACAGCGTGCGACTGCCCGGGACTCAGTTCTGTCCATTCATACTTGCGCAGGTCGCCGTTGGCGTAAAGCTGCAAGTCGGAGGTTTGTTCCGCCTTCTGGTTGCCGGCTTCGCTCTTGAACTGCGATGTGATCGAACTGCCCTCGGTGTCCTGGGTGATGGAGAACGTCTCGGTCGCGACTCGATGCCCATTCATGAGCACGGCAAAGGAACCGGAATCCACCGTCTGCGCCGACACCGTTTTCTTGTCAGAAGCCGGTGCGGCAACCGCCAGCAGCGCCAGGCAACCCAGCTTCGCCAGGGCCGGATACCCGCGCAAAATCCCTCCGGATTGTCTTACTCGAGTCCGAGACTGCATGCCACCTCCGCCGCGATCTTCTCCACTTCCTTGTTGTGGGTTTCCACCCGGCAATCGGCAGCCAGGTAGGAAGGCCGCCGGGCCTCGTATAACTGGCAAAACTGCTCCGCAGTCTGGCAAAGCGGCCGCACCGGCGGCTGCTGCCGGCAGCGCCGCAGTAGCTCTTCTACGGGAGCGTCGAGAAACACCGTGTGCCCCCTAAGCCCTTGAATCAGGGCAGCGTTTTCGGGCAACACAAAAGCTCCCCCACCCAGCGCTACCACTTTCGCGGTGTGCCTGAGCTCCGTGCCCAGTTGGCGGAGAGCAGCCGTTTCCACCTGCCGAAAGCCGTTCTCGCCCGAAACCCGAAAGATCTCCTCGATCCTGCGTCCTGCCATGGTCTCGATCCGGTCGTCCAAGTCCTCAAATGGCCACTGCAAGCGGTGACTCAAGGCCCGGCCCACGCTGGTTTTTCCCGCGCCCATGAAACCCACCAGAAAGATGCTGGGTTGCGCCCGATTGCCGTGGCCAGCCGCTCTGATTGCGTTCTTCGCATCAGCGATGGAATCATGCACACGAATTGCCTGTGGCGCTCGATTCTTCCGTTCAGATTTATTGGCGTTTCTTGAGGTGGATTCTACCACTGAAGGAGAGCAGCTTGACCGAGGATGCGGCCTTGCCGAGGGTGCCTGCGAAGGCACTCCCTGCGCGCTCCGCCATCGAGCTGTGGGTGGATTGCAGCGGAAAGTCGTTCTCCACTTTGCCCTGTACCGACTTTGCGACCACCTCGATGGAGGCGTAGGCCGGAGCGATGGCTTCGATGTTACCGGTGTTGGTCACGAGGGTATACTGGCCGCCGCCGCCAAAATCACCATCGTAGGCGATGTTTCCCCGGTTGGAATTCACCTGCACCAGCGGTCCCCACACCGACTTCAGTGCGACCAAACCACTGACTGAGGTGATTTCGACGTGGCCATCGTTAACGTTGGTCACCGTGACGGGGCCGTCCAGGGTCTTCACGTGAACATGGCCCTGGCTAAGGTCGCGTACGTCGACGCTGCCAGTGTTTCCTTCGAGAACCAGGTCACCGCGAAGTCCTTCGGCATGCAGAGTTCCCGTGGCCGAGGTCAGTGTGACGCTAGCGTCGGCTGGGAGCGTGACTTCATATTCCACCATGCCTGTCTCGGTGTCCGCTCCAGCAAGCACGCGCGAGACGATGGCAATCCGGTTTCCACGCTGATTCTGCTCTATTTCAACCTTGTCGGAGTGCAGGATCGCATTCACGATTACCTGATGGCCGGGGGCCGACTTTACGGAAATCGGCCCATACTGGTTGAGGATGGAAACGCTGGCCCGATGGTGCACCCGAAACTGGAACTGTCTATGAATCGGTTCGGAGGCCAAGGCGGTCCCCACCAAAGCTACCACTACCATTGCGACACGTTGATTGCCGGACAACATAAGACTCTCTCCCAAGCTCCAGCCATCTTCGGCTAGCCCCAAGTCATGACTATTATTGCAGAGGGCGATTCATCGCCATCTCGTAAATCATCGCTTTTTGCTCGTACGCATTTCGCAAATACTGCTGCGCAGCCTCATCCTGCGGATCGGCGTGCACGGATTCCTCAGCCTCGTGAATATACGAGTCCACTACCCTGAGATCGCTCTCGTAAGCCGCCCGTAGTGCCGGCGCACGGTCACCGACCAGCCGCATGAGCTGTTCTTCCTCCGGAGTTTGATGCAACGCCGGGGTCGCCACGGCGGCGATCTGAGAGTTATCGTTTCCAATCTGCCGGCGACTGCCGTCGTGTTGCAGCAGGATCGTCCCAAAGATGGCCAGGGCCACCCCGCTAATCGGGATGAGCCACGCCAGCCTCCAGCGGGATTGCACCTGCCGCGGACGCGGCTCCGCCGGAAGCGATCGAATGAGTCCTTCGTTCCGGAGCGCAATCTCGATGGAATTCCATACTCGCGGGCTGGGTTCTTCCGAGTCCTGCAAAAGCCGGGCTTGCTGGGAGATGGTTTCCAAGTCAGTCACCAAGCCGGCGCATGAAGCGCAGGAGCGCAGGAGCGACTCGTCCTCCAGTGCGTGCTCGACCTCAAGTGCCAGCGGAAGCTGGGCGGGTGGGCGGATTACACCCTCATTTCGCAGAGTTGATTCGATGGCGTTCCAGACTTTCGGGCTCGGTTCCTCCGCGCTCCGGAGCATGGCTGCTTGAACGGAAATCGCTCGCAGATCCGCAACCAGGCATGAGCAAGCCGGACAGGAGCGCAGGTGTGTCTCCCGTTCCAAAGTACTGCCGTCCCCAAGCTCTGGCAGGACCCGTACGAACTCTTCACAGGTCATACTACCTCTCCCCAAATCGCCTCTCTGCCTACCGCCCCTTCGCCGGCGTTCCGGCTTTTTCAGCTCTGCTCGTGCGAAGGAGGTCCCGCAACTTCATCCTTGCCTTATGCAATTGTGACTTGCTATTGCCGATTGAGCAACCCACCATGGCTGCAATCTCGTTATGTTCGTAACCTTCGACATCATGCAAAATAAAGACCATCCGATAGCCGGGTGGCAGAGCATCGACTGCGCTGCTCAATTGCAAGCGGTCGATGGACCCTTCCAGCCGGGCATCGTCGGCCCCCGGCTCTTTCCTAGGCGACTCTTCCTCGGTTTCCAGAGTGTCCTCGAGGGAAACCACCGGAAGCCCCTTTTTGCGCAACTGCATCAGGACGACATTTACCGCCATGCGATGCAGCCAGGTGGAAAAAGCCGACTCGCCGCGAAACGTCCCGATCTTGCGAAACAACTGCAGGAATGCTTCCTGCGTCAGTTCCTCGGCAATCGCCGTATTAGCGGTCATCCGCAAGCATAATGAATATACGCGGCGCTTATGCAGGTTGTAGAGGGTCTCAAAAGCCTCCCCGTCCCCTTGCTTTGCCCGTTCGATTGCGCTTGCTTCAGAAAGCCGATCGCCCTGTGATTTTCTTGCGTCCGTCAAAGTCGCCCTATTCGGCCGCACTCAGTCTGATGCGGCCTAAATATCTTTTCGTTGTATGGCTTGCGGGTTACCGTAGGCCCCGGCCCTCTAGAGAATCTATCATCTTAGACCGTGGCATCAACAGTTTGGCTGCGTTTTCTGTGTCTTTTGTGTGTCAAACCCGGTACGGGCGGGATGTCGCAGATGACGCCCTTAGGCCCCGGTTTTCCCCACCCGCGGGTGTCCCATTTCTCGCGTTCTTGCGAGAAGTGGGGCTTTTCGCCGACACCCTTCCAATCATCAACCGGCGCTCCGGCGAGCTTGCGGCAAACCGCCCGTGAAACTACCAGCGGTGGGGCATCTGGTGTCGTGTTAGAGTACGGCTGGGCCAGCCCCCTGCCGGGAGCCGACACGGTTATCTAATCAGCCCTCAGAATCTCGGATGAAGATTCTAATGAAAAAACCGCCCCTCCGCGAGTTTGCGGAAGGGCGGACGTGTTCGATGCTCACATCACTCAGAAAGCTTTTGGTAAATTGACGTGATTTGATTCAATGCGAAGTAACACGCTTTGCTCTTTCCCATTAGCCAAGGATTGGAGGAGGCTACGCTTTGGTAGACCGATTTAGCTGCACGAATGATCTCTTCATCTTTGAAGAGTTTCGGTGGTTTGATCGTCCAGCCATCCGAAGTCTTCTTGGCGAATGCTGATAGTGACGCGAGAATTGGGAAAATGATTCCGTCCGCAACCTCTACGATCTCCCGTCCCTCACGAGTGATCGAACGGATACCAGTCCCGGCAAAGCCTTGGTGAGCTTTCCACTTGTCGTATAGCACCAAAGCCTCAGGTGCGATATCCAAGTAAAATTGGTACAACTCCCGCGCACGGGGGTGCTCCGGGTGCTTCTTGTCTTTGGCCTTGCGATAGATGTCCTGAAATTCCTTCAAACACTTCGCCTTCATGCTGTAGGTGTAAACCTTGTTGGGATTGTCAGCTTCTGCAGGCTTCGGCCACAGTGAGGCCGGGATAAGCGCAGTGATTACTTGCAGGAGCCGTTCGGTTCGAACGTAGTCCTCCGAGAGTTCCGTCTCGGATTTTTGGAGGGTTACTCCTGGAATCTCTTTCCGAATGGCTCGCTGTAGTTCATCCAACTGTCCCCGTCTTCCAGCAATGGAGATGCTCGCGACATCGTTCTGAAAGTTCCGCGCAATCGAAACCTCGCCGATCAGTTCCTCATCATCGGTGACAATGAGTTCATATTTGATGTGTACGGTGGGTGGTTCCATCCCCTGCTCAGACTGTGCCGTAAAGAAATCCTTGAGCACACCCTGAGTCTGCGAGCCGTTAATGATGCTCGCATCCCGGAGGTAGAGGGTTTTCTTCTGTTCGTCAACTTCATGGCTGCGGGCCACGATCACCACACCACCATTCAGGATCGAAAACATCTCCGAGTTACCCTCAAGTGTCTGCCGAATCTCCTTGTTTACTTGGGTCTCGCGGCGGCGTTGCTTGCCTTCCGCTTCCAGTAGGTAATCGCGGACATTCTCATCCGTTGATAGGCCGAGAACAGAGTTTGCCGGAGCGTGACCGGAAAACACTTTGCGCCCGTTCTCAACGTCCTCAGGGCAGCTGATGTTGCGGAAAGAGTGAAACGGGAAGGTTACAACTTCGGCTTTCGCCGCGTTAGCTTTCATTGATTTTCTCCTAGTCGCCAACCTTGATTTTGCTTCGGTCACTGACCGATGCGGGATGTGCGACTAAAAACATTATAACACGGTGGGAGTGATTCCAGGAATCACTTCTCGGTTTTTCAGGCCGGGTGACGGGTGCCCCGTTCCTTCGCAAAAACGCAAGGATGGGGCAAGCTCGGTGAAAATGGTGCACGCAAAGATCGTTAAAGCTGGGCGACCAGTCCGGCGCCTACGGCAACGGCGTCGTCTTCGACCTCACGTAGCAGGCCATCCCCACGCTACCCAGCAGCCGACTTGGTGGTAATGGTTTCTAAACCGTGACCGTGCGGGCCAGTTTCTCTTTCATGAAGCAGGAAGGCGAAAAATACCCCGGAAAATCCCAGAATCGAGAAGATCCACATTCCGAGATGGTATCCGCCGGGATTGTCCGCGCTGGCGTGGCCGTAATCGTTGGCCCATCCGACCAGCAGGTTGAAGCCGAACAGCCCGATGTTCTGGATCATGGTCATCAGCCCGTAGGCGGTGCCGAGCTTGGACTGATCGACGATATACGCCACTGACGGCCACATCACCGCGGGAATCAGCGAAAAGGCCACTCCCATCATTGCCATGGGCAGATACAGGTTCACGCGCGTATAGGCCATGATCAGATAGACGGGGATCAGCAACATGGAGCCGAACATCATCAATACCCCTCGTTTTCCCACGCGGTCGACCAGCAGGCCGAACAGCGGTGTGACGATCATGGCGAACAGCGTCAACATGCTCGACAGGAATCCGCCGAACTCGCGCGACGTGCCATGCGCCTCGATGAAGAACTTCACGGCAAAGGTCTGGAAAGGGAAGATCGCCGAATAGAACGTCACACAGAGGGCCACGATATACCAATAGCTCACGCCAAACTTGAAGAGGTCGGCGAATACGACTTTGTCGGTGGAAGCTTCACCCAGGTGATAGGTTTTCTCGGCGTGAACTTCCATGACCCAGTAAATGGCTGTGCCCAGCACGCATAAGGAAGAGAACGCCAGGGAGATCACGAAGGGCCAGCGCCAGGTTGCGTAAGCCCACTTCGCCCACGTCGGTGAATTCAGGGCGGCGAAGGAACCCAGGCGGGCGATGGTCAGATTGATGCCGAATGCGAAGCTCAGCTCTTTGCCTTTGAACCATCGGGCCAGCGCGGCGGTGACGGCGACAATCAGCGACTCGGCGCCCATGCCGAAGATGAGCCGTCCGATCGCCATCCACAATAAATGCCCGGTCGCAACCGTAATAGCGGGGCCAATCAGGCAGAGGACGCCGAAGATCATCAATGACCTTCGCAGGCCGATGCGGTCAATGATCACCCCGCCGATGACAACGGTGAATATGTTGGGAAAGCTGTAAATGGCCTGGAGCAAGCCGATGTTTGAATCGGAAAAGCCGAGCTGCTGCTTGAGCACGTCGGCCAAGGGGCTCAGAGCGTCGTAGACGTAGTAGTTGCCGAACATTGCGATGCTGACGAAGATCAGCACCATCCAGCGGTAGAGGCGGGAAGGCTGAGGTAGCACGGCTTCTGCCATCAAGGCTCCTTATCGAAGTCAGCGGGCACAAAGCCAGAACGATAGCAGAAAATGGGGAGGGTCTGCACTGGCATTGTTTGCAGTTTGCGTCAGCAGAGGTCCGGATGCCGGCGCTCACTCCGGCGGGCGGGTGCGCAGTTCGATATCACCCTGGCTGGGCGGGAGGTTGAAAGGGAACTCCGCAACCACGTTTCCGAGCGGGATGCGGAGTATGAATTCTTCCTGTTTGTTTAGTTGTCCAATCCACCGGGAACGAGTCGAGAACAGGAGCCAGCCGGCGGTTTCACCATTCTCCACAGCCGAAGTCGGCAGCATGCGGGCATGGAGAAATTCGATCATCTGATCAATGTTGCGCTGCTCGTCTTTAAGCTCAGCGACAATGTCGTTTTCTTGGGTGGGATGTTTCTTTGCCTTCGCGGCGGCTCGGGCCGTGGCTGCCTCGCGATCGGCGGCAAGCTGGCGGGAGAACCGCGCTGAATCCAGCGGACTTTCCTTCTCGTGAAAGTGCTTCACGAATTCCAAGGTGATGCTGGCCGGAGTGAACTGCAGGGAATCCTGATGGAGAAAGCGCACGCTGAGAAACAGCCCCAGAACCGGCTCGATGCGGCGCCGCCCTTTGTCCAGTTCCTGGGAATCGACGGCCAGGGTAAGGGCAAAATCGGGAGTTGCCAAAGCGTAACGATAGACACCATCGGCGCCGGCGCGGAAGACGCATTCGGGCTGTCCCACTAACCAGCGGACAACCGGTTTTTCTTGCGCTGTGGCGATCAGCGCAACCGCGAGCAGCAGCACGCGAACCGCGAATTTTGTGCAATGCGCGGCAGACATGGTTTCTGGGCCAGAGTACAACGTTGGTGGCGGGGTGATCTGTGCGCGGAGGCAGAATTTGACGACTTCTTCCGGGAATGGGAATGGCGGGGTAGGAAGCGAGCCAGACGCGCGGCTGCGGACCGATGGGGACAGCCGTCCGTATGTGACGGGGAGATCTGGATTGACAGGCCGCCGAACCCAGCCTACATTGGCTTGTGGCGCTTGGCCTGCCGCTCCCCTGCCCGGCGTTGCCAGGCATCAGGTCCGATTCATATTCATTACTCGGAGAGTTACTTATGATTTCCCGCAAGTCGTCCTTTATCCTGCTGGTTCTGTCGATCCTGGTGGCCTTTGCCCTGCCTGCGGCATTGGCTTCAGCTGCTTCGGAGAAGATCGCAAATCGCGTTCTGAGCGAAACCGCGAATGGCGGCAGCACCGAGGCCCTGGTGGTTCTGTCCGCGCAAGCCGATCTCACGCCGGCGGCGTCTCTGCTCACTAAGCTGGAGAAAGGCCGCTTCGTGGTGAATGCCTTGCGCAAGGTTGCAGATCGTACCCAGGCTCCGGTCATTGCTCTGCTGCGGCAGCGCGGAGTTCCGTACCAGGTGTTCTATATCGTCAACATGATCAAAGTGACGGGCAATCGCGCGCTTATGGAGGAACTGGCAGCGCGCAACGACGTGGCCGAAATCGATGCCAACCCGTATGTCCGCACCGCTCTGCCGGTTCCTACGGGCGTCGATCGCAGCGTCGGACATAACACCGTGGAATGGAACATTGAGCAAGTTAAAGCGCCCGAGGTCTGGGCGTTAGGTTACAAGGGGGAAGGGCTGGTGGTGGCCGGCGCGGATACCGGAGTGCAGTGGGATCATCCGGCGTTGAAGCTGCACTACCGCGGGGTGAAGGGAAACAAGGTAAACCACAATTACAACTGGCATGACGCGGTGGACGAAACCAAGGTTCCGTTCGACCCCTATGGCCACGGCACATTCACGGCCAGCGAGATGGTGGGCGACGACGGGCAGGGCAACCAGGTGGGAGTGGCGCCGGGTGCGAAATGGATCGCCTGCCGCAATATGGATGCCAGTGGGACCGGCTCTCCGGCGCGCTACACGGAGTGTTTCCAGTTCCTGATGGCGCCGTACAAATTCGGGTCGAACTTCAAGCACGGGAACCCGAAGTTGGCGGCCGACAGCATCAATAACTCGTGGATCTGCCCGCCCAGCGAGGGCTGCTCGCCCAATACTCTGCTGAAAGTGGTCAACGCGGTTCGCGCGGCCGGCATCTTCCCGGCAGTGGCAGCGGGCAACGACGGCCCGGGATGCTCCAGCGTCTACGCTCCGCCTTCCATTTACAAGGCTGCGGTGAGCATGGCGGCAACGGATTCCTCAAATACGATTGCCAGTTTCAGCAGCCGTGGCCCGGTGACCTCGGATGGGAGCAACCGGCGCAAGCCCGATCTTTCCGCGCCGGGAGTGAATGTCCGGGGTGCGGTTCCGGGCGGCGGCTACAGCTACTCGGATGGGACTTCGATGGCCACGCCGCACGTTGCCGGCGGGGTTGCCCTGATCTGGCAAGCCAAGAAGAGCCTGGACGGCGACGTCTCAGGAACCGAGAAGCTGCTGGAAACCACGGCGCTTCACCTGACAACCACAGACGGTTGCGGCGGCGACTCGGACACGAAGATTCCCAACAATACGTACGGTTACGGATTGCTGAATCTGTACAAAGCGGTGAAAGCCCAATAGGGATCAGGCCAAGGGGTGGTTCGCGATGATGGGCCTTGACCTTCGACGTCCCCGGGTTGCTTTCCAGTCCTTGCTTGGACCATGCCCGCCGTGATCAAAGGATTGGCATATGTTAGATTTGAAGGTGTGGGCGCGTAGCTCAGTTGGTAGAGCGATGCCCTTTTAAGTTGCGGTGATCTTTGTAAAACAGTGGGTTACGGGTTACGCTCGGGAACGCTCAGGCACGTGTTTATGTGGGTTTGGAGCGCACCGAAAAACAACTGGACCCACGTTGGACCCACGCGGCGGGTTGGCAAACCATCCTCCAAGTTTTTCTGCTTAGTGCTTTGCTGAGGCATTACCCGTGACCCGCGTTACCTGCCGCCATCATCTCTTTGGTCTTTTCCCGCCAACCAGCGGGCAACGAACCTTTGTCATGAAGTTCGGTCAAAAGCCAATGGTACATCTCAGCATAGACGACAGGATCGGCGATACTTGCCTTCTGCCCAGTCTTGTCAGCAAACATCACAAGGAACTCCCTGTTTGCCTTGGCAAGTTCTAAAGCCTTCACGAAAATGAGTTCTTTGTGGCGGGCACGCCTTTCAGCGGCCTGTCCGAACCAAGTGAAGATGCTAGCAACAACGGCGGAAACGAAACCGGAAGTTAGAATCGTGAGTGCGGTACTCATGGTTGGAATTGTAATGCACCCTCCTAAACTAGACACAAAGGGCCTCGATATAAGTTAGGGGTTGCGGTTGAGTGAGCACCAGCCGGGTCGCGGCGGGCGTTCGGTTCTTGAGTGACTGATGAGGCCGCTGATGATTGTACTGGTGGATCCAGCGGGCGATGGAATCGCGGGCCTGATCGAGCGACTGGTATTCGTTGAGCCAAACCTCCTCTTCCTTGAGCGAGCGGTGGAAACGCTCGATACGTCCGTTGCCTTCGGGATGGTTGTAGGCGGTTCGGCGATGAGTGATGCCGAGCTGCCCCAGGGTAGCGATGAAGCGGGCACTGGTGAACTGGGTGCCGTTGTCGGTCGTCAAAGTCAAACCCTTTCTACTAGGATCGCAAGGCAAAACCTCTCGCAGGGCGCGGTGGAGCGCGGCCAGAGCGTCCTGGGTGCGGCAGCGCAGGCTCAAGTCCCAGCCCACGATTTCGCGGGTGCAGCAGTCCAGCGCCGAGACCAGATACGCCCAGCCGGTCGCAGGACCGGCCCACACCTTGGTCATGTCCATCTGCCACACCTGGTCCGGTCGCGAGACGTTCACCGTGCTCCAGTCTTTTCTGCGCGTCACCCGGAGACGGCGGCTGCGTACCAGCAGGCCGCGTTCGCGCATCACGCGCAATACCCGCTTGCGGTTCAGCTTCAACCCACTCACCTGTTCCAGCCACCATTGCACCCGGCGATAGCCATACACTGGCTTTTCGCCGCAGACCTCGACGATGCGTTCGTCGTAGCGGCGATCGGCGCGCGACCTGCGTGCCTGCCGGCGATAATACAGACTGGAGCGGCTGATCTCCAAGGTCTCCGCCACCAGTTGGGCGGTTTGTCCTGCGGCCACCAACTGGTGGGCTTGCGAATGAACCTGGCCACAGCTCATTCGCCCAGAACGTTTTTTAGTATGTCGATCTGCACGTGGGCCTTGCCCAGGCTGCGCTCCAGTTCGCGGATGCGCTTGCGCTGTTCCTCGCCGCCATGGGGCGCAGCGGCTTTCCCGCCCAACGCGGCTACCGCCGCTTTTTCGGCTTCCTCTTTCCAGCGGTAATAGAGCGTGGCGGCGATCTGGTGGGTGCGACAGGTCTCAGCAATGTTGCCGCTCTTCAGACCCTCGATCACGATGGCAAACTTCTCTTCGGCACTTCTCTGCACTTGCGCTTTTCTTGGCATCTCGCCTCCTGGCGGAGGCCCTGAATCATACCTTATGATCCTGTCCAGTTTCACAGGGGTGCATTACACATTTGACACTCTGACCCGCGTCTTGTTCCGTGCCATCCCTCGGAGCCTACGCAGCACTGGGGCATACTCCCGATAGAACGCAGTGCGCGGGTAAAGCTCATGTGGTGCCGTTGCTGACTGCATTCTGTTGTTCTCCTTTCTTGGTTGTGAGTAGTTCGACAGCCTCGGACGCGAGTTCATCCGTGGTCTGTACGTAGAACGACGTGCTGGAAATGCTTTTGTGTCCTAGCCTGCGTTGCACTGTCGGCAGATCGGAAACCGACAACAGATGATGAGCAATCGAATGGCGCAAGCTGTAATGGTGTAGTTTCGCCTTGGGGATGCCAGCCGCTTGACCGTACTTCACGATGAGCCTGTTTGCCCACTGGCGAGTGAACGGGAATAGCAATTCTTGCTTCGGCTTGCCAGCGCAGTACGCAGTTAACGCGGTCTTTTCATCGAACAGTGCATCCGCATCTTCCACCAACTTTTGCGATGTCCGGTTAGAGCCTTTCCCGCGATAGAGCATGATGTGCCCATCCTCAATCTGGAAGACCCGTAGACCGTCCTTGCCCACCAGTTCATGCGGGCGGGTTGCGTGCCAGTAGGAAACCAGCATCATCAACCACGCCTGCTTATCCTCAGCGTATGCAGCTTCGAGCAGTGCCCGCAGTTCATCCCGTGTGAACCACGTACCACGGGCACCGCCGATGCGTTTACGTTTGGGTTTCGTCATAGTGTTTTTTCTCCTTTGAGTTTGTTGGCAGTGGTGTTTTGCCGAGTGTGCGCCAGCCTTCATCGTGGCTACACTGCTCACATGCAGCCTGAAATTCGATGAGCTTTTCATAGGCCAATGCGGCCTTAGTCGGAGCGTCATCGTCGTAAATGTTTGCAGGAACCGTAGTGCTAAGATTGTTGCGCATGACTGTGCGCCCTCCATAGGCGCTGGTTGTGAAGGGCCAGCACTGCGCTTCTAACGCTTTGCTGGTCCGCTACGGCGTGAAACCACACCACAGTGAGCCGATGCTCACAGTACTGCGCTTGCCCGCTGGTATACTGTGCCGTTCGCTCCTGCTTGCGATCCCGCGCACAAATCGCTGCCATCTTCCAAGGTGATTCACCACAGAGGGCAGGATCACCCGGTAGGGAGTGGGGTCAAGAGAGGAGTTCCCTTGGCGGTAGAGTTGTGCCGCTGGGGTTGTGCGCTGGGTTAGCCTCGTTTGAGCCGAATGAGTGCTACTGACACCCGAGTTCAACTCAAAGTAGACCTCAAACCTATTAACAAGTAGCACTCACCCGGTGAGTAACACTCACGAGTAAGCCTCAGTTGATAGCCTTTGGTTAGGATTCGGTTGCGTGTAGGTTGGAGCCTGTGGTTCTGCCCGCGCTAGTTTGCGCAGTGTACCGCGTCTACGCAGCGCACACGCACCGCGCAACCTTCGCCCAAGCACTGCTTTCCCTGAGCACACTACCTGCTGTCTCTGCTCTCGCGCGATGAGCAGCACAGCTTCGCCGGGTAGACAACGGCGGAAGATCAATCAGCCAATGCCAACCGTGAGTCCTTGCGGTGCGCCGTTGCTCCTGTACCACGGGAGATCGGCTACTCCGGCTCCGGCATTTGCCTATACCTCGCTATTGCGGCCAGCCCGTTCACCAGCCACGGGAAGGGCACTTGCTGAGCTTCTGGCCTGATTTTCAAAGATCGCAAACACCCAAAGCACTTGCACGTTGCTATCCAGAGTACAACTCTGGAAACTAATGAGGTTAAAACCTTTGTTTTCAATGAATTGTTAACTACATGGTAAACCTAACGGCCTTGGTAACCATGCCATTTCCTGTCGAAGTTGACAGAAACGGATGCCCATTTTTCGCACTCCGGGCACTCGGCTCCGGCTGGTTTCCAGATCGGTTTTCCAGCGGTTTGTCCGGGCATATAAAAGAAGAAAAATCAACACGTGGTTGTCTGCATAGGATTCCACCATAGGGACTTATCACTGCAACCGATGGTAGGGCGTGCTGATACCCTGTGGTTAGGCGTCGGTCACGCAGAAGTTCTAACCGCTGGAACCCATGTCTACACCAAGTGGCTACAGTCTCAGGATGAGACAACTTTACCTTTGGGTTAACCGTCAGAGTGGGTCCGGGGCGGACCCTTGTGAGATGTGTTCACTGATTCTAAGGTGGTTAGAGTAAGCATCACCGGGTCCGTTTCTCGGACCCCATGCCATGACCCTCCACCGTGTCTACATCGAGCCTATAAACGATCTGTGCAGCAAGGCGGGGCATTTCAGCACACCGATGTGTCCAAGCCGAAATGCATGCTCTACAAACCTCTGATTCGAGAGGGGTTGTAAGCCTCACTTTGGAGGCTCTGACCATTTTTGAGCCTCTATAAGTAGAAAGGAAACCATTTGACAACACAGAGACGTACCAAACCATTGTACGACAAGCGCACACCCGTGCTTACCCCGGAACCCGCCGTGCCCAGCACGGAGCATAACTTGACCTTCGAGGCACGGCTGTACGCAGAACTCGTGCTCTGGCGCAACCGCGCCGAGATCGCTGATGCACGCTGTAAACGGATCACCGACCGATTCACGAGGTACCGTGCCCGGTATGTGACTCGCAACCTCGCCAAACGGTTGATCCGCGCCGGAAAGGTAGCACGATGACCATCAGCAATGAACTATTCGCAGCGGCAGAGAGAACCATGCACGCTGCCGGATGCAAGCCGAAAGATGTGGCAGCGATCCTCAACCAACTTGCTTCGGAATTTCACGTTGAGTGCTCGGTCGAGGGCGGACTCTTGACGATGAAACAGACGGGCACGCTACTCAACGTTGGCACCGTCCTTGCTGCGTATCGCCAGAAAAATCCGAGGGCGTTTTTCGGGGAAAGTGGCGAGGTGCTCTATAAGGATGATCTTGCTGGGGACAACGCTGCGAAGTCTCGCTTCATCGCAGAACATGGATTCGAGGCGTGGCAAGCTCTGCCGCTGAACGCCAAATCAGCCGGAGCACAGCACGTCATCACCGATGTCATCCCCAGTGCCGCAATGAAGCGCAGCGAGTACCTCCGGTTGAGCCTCGCGGAGAAATCAAAACTCTGCGGTGAGATCGGCGCAACGGGCATCGACAAAATTCTTTCCAGAAAATAACGAGTTTCGCGTGCCGTAGTAGTCACGCGATTGGCGGGGACAGGTTGATTGGACATCTCCCGAAAGCAGGACGGCATGAACACCCGTCCCGCATCCCCGCCTTTGTTTTCTGATCTGCGAACTTGCAAGGCGGATCAGATGACACGCAGTGAAGCAATAGCAGCACACATCGCACGAAGGATCGTGCGAAATCAAACTAGAAAGCACTTCGGCACTTTGTATGCCGATGCGATACAGGAGATTCAAAATATGGCAACACCCAACAACCTCAACAACGACGCAGCGCCGTTGCGCCGTAATCCAGTCGGCTCACCTGCTGACGGAAAAAAGATGCCGGGTTCGGTCAGTTCCGACAGCATCAATTCGGGAATGTCACTCGGAAGTGACGTGACCATCTCGGTCAAGCAGACGGACTACAAGAATCTAGTCAGTGGCGCAGATTACCGTGCGCCAGCAGCCCCCGCTGTGATTCCGAATCAGCCGGGTCCACGCGATCAGGTGGGTCAGTTCCCACTTTCTGCTCGCACTCCGGCAGGCGAAAAACCCAAGTCATTCTTGGGTGCTGAGTCAACCGATCAGAACTAAGTTCCCGTGAGTCCATTCCCTCACGGACGCTGAGACTCGAAAAGTTCACGGCCTTCCATCCGATGAACACCTAGTGTCTCAGCGAGCACTTTCCGGCGACTAAGCCTCCCCGGAACGCGGTTGGGGCGGTGCGTCAACTCACTGCCCCTTCACGCACACACAACTTTTCAGGAGTCCACAAATTGAAAATTTCAAGAACTGAAGTTTGCAAGCGGGTGCCGATGTCACTCGCCACGTTTGATCGCTGGCGCAAGCTGGGCAAGCTGGAAACATTCACCGATGACACCCTTAGCTGTGCGAAAAAGCACATCGTGTGGGTGACGCTCGAAGCACTCGGCAAGGCACTCGGCATTGAAGACGAAATAATTCTGCGTCAGCGTCTTGACTTGCCACAGGTCATTGTGCCTCAACCCGATCCTGAGCCGTTGCCAGAACCCAAGCCTCAACCTAAGCGAGTGCCTGACATTGCCGAGCCGGATGCGTTCGCACCACAGCCGATTGACCCTGCCACGTACACAGACTCGTTTGGTCATCCAATCGCGGGAAACAATCACCACAAGATGTTTGCGACGGTGTACGAGCTTCCACGTGACACGCAATCGCACATGGACCCGAAGCTGCTAGGTGACACGCGAACGCTCGGGACTGACGGAGCACCGATCTTCCACGGCGGGTCAGATAATCATCCGCTAAATTCTGAAGCTCTCTATGAGGCTTTCAGAAAGCCGGGTCAGCCGAGCTTCGCTGAGATTCGCCAGATACGCACCAAGCCGCCACACCCGAACGCAAACAGACAAGCCTTTCTTGATGCAATTTTCCGAGACATCGGCAACGGGTTTTCCAGATGAGAGATTTCAATTTGAACTCAGGAGCACAATCAATGAGCTTTTCAAGCACGCAAGAGCTATTCAGCACCAAACAGGTAGCGCAGATGTTTTCCGTCAGCCCGCAGACTGTGGACCGCTGGCGAAAGAGCGGTGAATTGAGAGCGTTTGTCTTTGGGCTAGGCCATCCCCGCTACACCCGGCAGGCTGTCAACGATTTCATCGAAGCGAACGAGAAAGCGAGAGCCGCAATCAAATGACACCGACATACGAAGAAGTAAAGCTGTGGCTCACCCCGGAGCGAGACACGCGATTCTGGCGCAAGGTAGACAAGCGGCCAGATGGTTGCTGGGTGTGGAAGGGATCACTCACCGATTCGGGTCATGGGCAGTGCAACTTCGACGGGGGCAGCGTAAGGGTTCATCGGCTGACGTGGATTCTCGCACGTGAGAGAGACATCCCTGATTGGCTCGTTGTCCGTCATCTCATGTGTGACCGTAAACCGTGCTGCAATCCGGCTCATCTAGTCGGAGGAACGCAGGGTGAAAACGTTCAGGATATATGGTTGGTTCACAAGCCATACGATGAATCGAAAGAGCAAGAGGCCAGAGCCGAGTACCTGAATCACCCTTTCATCGGGTACTTCAGCGAAGCAGCAGCCGCGTAGTCCAAAAATATCCCCCCCCCGTGTGATAGAGGGCAAGAGCATCGGATACACTTTGCAACCCTCTGCTTAACCTGCTCTCTCATAATCTATATGTAAATTGCCCGTTTACAGTCACCTACAACTGCTTTCGTACCCTCCTGTCCAACCAGTTGAAAGGGAGGGATTACGAAATCATTGAAAGCCCTCCCATTTGCCCTTGCTTTGGCCCTCCCTGAGTGGTGAATCCTTCAGGTCAAGTGCCAGCGGTTTGTCCGGGGTTTGGTGTAGACACTTTCTGCACAGTGTACCGCTCGAAGTTTCTATCAGCGACGCTGCTACTTTCCCAAACGCCCAGCCGATCCTTGGGCGAGCCGACCGAGGCTGCCCGGTTCCAGCGTGACGACATCCGGCCCTTTCATCTTGCCCGTAATGATGGGCTTGTTGGGGATGGTTTCGTAGGCGTAACCGGTCAGAAGGCCCACTATGTTGAGGCCGTACGGATAGTCAACCTTGACTGTCAGTTTTGCCCATGCGTAGTGAGTCTGGCCGGAGATTTTGAATTTAAGACCCAAATACCGATCCTTGACTCCGTTGCCGTCATTTGCCCATGGACCGAAATGGCTCCCCTCAGAACAGCCGATGCAATCATCCGCCATTAGTCCGCCGTCGATGAACTGTTGGTGTGGCCCGATACTCTTTCCCGCTATGAGGGCTGCCGCGCGCTTGTAGCCGCCCCGGAACTCCTGAACCATAGAGTATCCTTTTTTACCACCTACGTTTAGGTAGCTTGATTGCCTTCCGTTGCCAGAGAAGGTGTCGTTGTTAAAAAGGAAATCAGTGGTCCCGTCATTCGTGAGGTCAAGCACCACCTCGCTCTTGTAGCCAATTTTGACATTCGTCTCTGTGTAAATAATCTTCGCCTCGGAGGGTTGAGCCAGCGCCAACATCCCAACTCCCGCCGCTGTCGCCGCCATCGCGTAGGCGTTCAGGTGCCGTTGCAGCGATTCTGACAGCTTGGATGGCTTTCTCGAAGTTCGCTTCATAAATCCCCCTTCCCACTGAGGGTGATCCATTTTACTCCGAAAGCTCGCACCATTGGTCAAAAATCAGCGCAGACTCCGCGTAGCACAGTGGTCAACCTCCCCGGTTGGCCCGATCTTTATGGAAAATCCAAACTTTGAACCCCTTCTGTCTGACGTACAAGCCGGGAAACTGCTCGGCTTGCACCCAAAGACAATCCAGCGGCTCGCACGACGCGGGGAACTCCCAGCCGTGCGCATCGGGCGCTACTGGCGCTTTCGGGCCAGTGCTCTCAACTCCTTCATTGAGCTACACTCAGTGTGCCAACCCGCTCACGTGGAAACCGAAAGGAGAATATGAAAACCACGCGAGCAAGGTATCAGAACGGCAGTATCAAGCGAGAGAAACGCAAGCATGGACCTGCTGTCTGGACATTTCGATGGAGGGAATCTACTCCCGATGGCAGCACAAGACGCAAGGCCGTGATTGGAACGGTAGAGCAGTACCGAACTAAGGCCGATGCGTGGAAGGCTTGCGAAACCCTACGCTCAACCATCAACCGGGAAACCGGAACACCGCGCACGATTGCGGAACTGGTGACCCATTATCGAACCAAAGAAATGTCAGAAGAAAGCGGCAAAGCCTATTCCACTCGCACAGCCTACGCGGTTTGGTTGCGTAATTGGATTGTGCCAGTGTGGGGAGAACACTCGCTGTCAGATGTGCGGACGGTTGCTGTCGAAGATTGGCTGCATACTCTGCCACTGGCAAACGGGAGCCGAGCGAAAATCAGGAACCTAATGTCCGCGCTATTCAATCACGCGATGCGGTATGAATGGACGGACAGAAACCCGATTCGCTTGGTACGCCAGTCAGCAAAGCGAGAGCGGACACCGGACGTTTTGACAGCGGAAGAAATCAAGGCACTGCTGGCAGAGCTAGACGGGCCGTACTACGTCATGGCATTTCTTGCAGC
This sequence comes from uncultured Acidobacteriota bacterium, assembly GCA_963715675.1. Classification (GTDB taxonomy): domain Bacteria; phylum Acidobacteriota; class Terriglobia; order Terriglobales; family Acidobacteriaceae; genus DASVWZ01. The sequence goes on along the minus strand of OY970265.1, from coordinate 1,503,643 downwards.
GGTCACAGGGCTGCGTGTTTCGGAACTGCTGGCACTCAAGTGGGAAGACGTAGACTTCGCAGCGGGAGAAATCAATCTTACCCGAGCGATTGTCTGTCAGCACGTCGGCCCGTTGAAAACAGCAGCGTCACAGAAACCCGTTCCGATGCACGCGGGATTGTCGGCCCTACTGCTGGACTGGCGCGGACGTTGCCCTTACAATCAAAGCACGGATTATGTCTTCGCATCCGCCGAGAAGCATGGCGATCAACCGCTGTGGCCTAGCTCGGCAATGTCGAAACACATTCGACCCGCTGCGAAGCGGGCCGGGATTGTGAAGCATGTACGCTGGCACGTATTCAGACACTCGTTTGCTACGCTCCTGAAAGGGAACGGTGAGGACGTGAAGACGGTACAGGAGTCCCTACGGCACGCGGACAGCAAGGTTACGCTGGACGTGTACACGCAAGGGTTGATGCCAGTGAAACGTGAAGCACAGCGCAAGGTTATCGAGATGATTGGACCCTTGTGGACCCACGCATCCGAGATGACCGCTGCAAGTGCTTGATTGTAAAGTGTGGGCGCGTAGCTCAGTTGGTAGAGCAATGCCCTTTTAAGGCATGGGTCGCAGGTTCGAATCCTGCCGCGCTCACCATACTTCAGGGGTTCCTCGCTCTGCTCGGGATTTTGCCAGCAGGCTCCCGGCCTCGCTGCGCTCGGCCTCACGCCTGCTAAACGGCTCAAGCTGCTCACAGTCCCGTTCCGGGAGTGACAAGGTTTGTCATTACCCCCGGTTATCCACATGGAGACATTTTGAGTCTGGCGGTGTTCTAATGAAGGTGCACAGGCGTGGGGTAATTCGCACTTCGAGAGAGCTGTAAGAAGCTAAGTCCAGGTCAATGGATCTTCGCAAAAAACGAAAGGTGCGGGGTGGGCGGGTAGCGATCCTGGCGTGGCTCCTGTTGTTGGCCAACGCGGGGATTGCCCAGGTGACTTTGCTGGTGGAGGAGCCGTTCGGACACTTTGGCGCGTTTACGGCAACCGGTCATGCGGCGGTGTACCTGAGCCGGGTATGCGCGTCATCGCCGACCGTATTGCGGCGCTGTGAGCCGGGTGAAACCGGGGTGGTCCTCAGCCGCTACAACAAAGTGGGAGAGCGGGACTGGATCGCCATTCCGCTGATGCCGTATTTGTATGCGGTGGAAAGCGCAGACGATGTTCCGTTGTTTGTTGACGCCAAGGTGGTGGCGTTTCTGAGAAACGATTACCGGCGGAGACATCTTTTGGAGGTGGCGCCGAACCTGGCAGATGGCGAGCCGCCGGAAGGGAACTGGACCCAGTTGGTGGGGGCTGCGTATGACCGCACGATCTATGGGTTTAAGGTCGAGAGCAGCGAAGAACAGGATGATGAATTCATTCGCCAGTTCAATGCCCGGCCGAACCGTCCTGAGTTTAACCTGCTGGCGCGCAATTGCGCGGATTTTGCCCGCGAGGTGGTTGACTTCTACTACCCCAAAGCGGTGGACCGGAGCGTGGTGGCGGATGCCGGAATTACGACGCCGAAACAATTGGCCAGGTCGCTGACCAAGTACAGCAAGCGGCATCCGGAACTGAAATTGTCCACCTACGTGATTCCGCAGGTGCCGGGAGTTCTGGAGCGGAGCACGCCTGTTCACGGCGTAGCGGAATCGCTGCTGAAATCCAAGAAATATCTGCTGCCTCTGGCGATCTTCCATCCCGTGGTAACGGGATGCGCGGCGGTGGCCTACATCGGGGGCGGACGCTTCAATCCGGGGCGGAATGCGATGGTAATGGACCCGGCGCAGGAACTGCAATCGCCCCTTACGGCAGAGCAGAGACGGGTTTACCGGGAGCAATTGAACCAGTTGCTGGCGGAGGTCAATCCCGGCCTCAAGACGCTGAAAACGAAGCGAGGCTGGGCGAGGCTGGAGAGCGAGCCCCAACTGGATGCGGGTGGGCGTCCGGTGCTGAAGATCCGGTCAGGGGAGCAATCGGTGGAGATGGGTCTGTCGCGAAACAATTTCGTCAGGTCGGATGTGCCGGCGGTTTTGGCGGAAGAACTCTTGACGGCGCGGTTGCTGGAAGAACTTCATAGAGGCTCGGGCGCAGCTTCGCAGAACGGCGTAGAGAAGGACTGGAATCTGCTGAAACAGATTGCATATGCCTCGAGGGCCCATCCGGTTTGTGACGGACAGCACGGGTCTAACTGCGTCACAGGGTCGATGGACGATAGCCTGTTGCGCCGAAACGTTGGCGCGACGGCATTTCGATGAGTTCTTCGCGCTATGGCGTGAGTTCGAAGGCGACGCCGTAGCCGCCAGCGCCGCCGGTCGAGGCGGTGCCGTAGAGGCTTCCTTTGCTGTCGAGAATGAGGTTGGCGTCGGGCTCGCAGCCGTCGTAGCCGGTGAAGGCGTGCAGGACGGTGTATTTCCACTTACCCTTGGGTTGGGGCGCCAACTTGTAGATCACGCCGCAGCCGCTTGGGCCGCCGTTGATGGTTGTGCCATAGAGGTTGCCTGATTTGTCTATGACCACGCCAGCCTCGGGCTGGGTGCCGTCCTGGCCGCCGGCGACGATGTACAGAACCGTGAATTTCCACCGGCCGTCGGAGCTAGGTGTGATCTCGAAGATCGTACCGGAGGTCGTCGTGCCATATACGCTGCCTGCTTGATCGAGCGCCAGCGCCCCCACTCCGGGGAACGCGCCATCCTCACGAGCTTGGAAGCGGTGCAGAATGGTCTCTTTCCATTTGCCGCCAGAGGTCGGCGTAAGCTCGTAAACGGTACCGCAGCCCCCGCCGCACCTGCTGCTGCCGCCTCCCATTTCCGTAGTGCCATACAGGTTGCCGGAGGCGTCCATAATGAGGCCAGCAAAGGGGCCGGAGCCGTCGCCGTGCTGGCCCGTGAAGTTGTGCAGCACAGTGGCCTTCCAGCCACTGGCGCGGCGCGAAAGTTCAAAGGCCGAGTATGTGACCCCGTATAGGTTCCCTGACTTCCCCCGGACCAATCCAGCATAGGGACAGCAGCAGCCGCCGGGAAGCGGAAAGGCGTAAAGCACAGCCTCCTTCCAGCCCTTGGGTCCGGGCGTTAACTGAAAGACCACGCCGCCATCATACGCACCGCCGCTTTCGGTCGTGCCGTACAGGTTCCCCGATGCGTCGAAAATGACGGATGCAGTGAGAAAGGACCCGCCGTTGCCGGGGTAGTGAAACCTTTGCAGGGTGGTGAGGTTCCACTTTCCGCCGGCCTTAGGGGTCAGCTCGAAAACCGTGTCTTCGGTCGTTCCATAGACGTTGCCGTTGGCGTCCAGAGCGAGGCTCCCCCACAGTCCACCCCCATCCATGCCGCCGGTAAATGCGTGCAGGACCTCGTACTTCGGGGCTGCCCAGGCGTCAGGGGAAAAGGGGTAGAGCATGGCAAAGAGGACAACTGGCAGTATCCAAGGGGAGAAGCATGACTTTGGGTGCATAAGGAAACCTCTTAGCCGGGAGGCGTCGCCGAGCCGAAGGGCCAAAACCACCGTAACATAGCGTAGCACAAAATGCTTGTCGAAAGCCCAGCAAATGCTGGCTCCTGAGGGAGGACGGCATCTGCTGGGGCAAGTGTGGATTACGATATAGATCTACCAACTGTCATCGTCGTCGGGGTCCGTCGCAATGTTCCCATCGTCGCGGGTTGCAACAGCGCGACGGTGTGCTGTCGCCACTCCGTCTCCAGGCAGACCCGTTCAGTTAGTGTCGATAGCGAAGCCCAGGATGGCGTTCACGGCGATGGGCTGATCTCCGCGGAATACGGGGCGAAACTTCCAACTGGGCAAGGCAGCCATGACTTTGGCGGTGAGTTCCGTGCCGCCGGCTTCAAGTACCTGGGGATTCTTGATCATGCCGGCGCGGTCGATCACACAGGCGATCACCAGGCGTGAAGGGCGAAGATGGGCGGGCAGATCGGCGCGGATGGGTTGCGGCGCGACCAAGTCCTCGGCGTACGGATGCGAGGCGGAAGCGGGGTCGGCGTACTCCATGACGGCGGTTCCCAGAGTGGTGTCGATGTAGATGGTGTAGACCTTGTCGCCCTTGAGTTTTCCGTAAAAATTGAGCGCGCCGCCGGAACGCGAACTGCCGACAATGGTGATTGCCGGGCCCTCATGGGCTTTGGGTGGAGTGCTGCGTCCGGGGATGGAGGTGCTGCCGCCGCCCTCGGCCCCGAAGCTGGGCAGGGTGATGATGTTCTTGCCGCCATGAACCGAGACGCCGGGCATGGCAGGATTGCTGGTGGCGCCGTTTCCTGCGCCGCCGCTGCCCGGATACGGTGAAATGCCGCCACGGGCTTCGGCGTCTGATCCGCGGCCTGTACCTTCTTTGGCCGCGCCTGGGCCCTCCCCGGCGAGGCCGCTGCCTGGGCCGGCACCTTTTCCAATGCCGGTGCCGCCACCGGAGCCGCCGACTCCCGGCTGATTGCCGCCGGTTGGAGACATGGCCAGTGAACCTGTGCCGCCGGCGCCTGGGACACCGATTTTCGTTCCCGGCTGGCTGGAAAGCACGATACCGTTGCCGGAGGCGCTGCCTCCGGAATTGCTGGGCGGGGCGGTGACCGATCCGGCATCGAGGGGGCCGCCGAGGCCGGAGCCGCGGTTGCCGTGGCCTAAACCAGAAAGTGAGCTATCCCCGCCAACTGTCGGCGCTGGTTGGACTACGGAGGCGTTTCCAGTCAGGCCGGCGATCTGTCTGCCATGTCCCGACGATCCACCACCGACGGTCGGAGCGGGTGGGACGACGGCGGTGCCTCCGCCAAACCCGGCGATCTGTCTTCCGTGAGCAGAGCCGCTGCTAAGCGAGCCGCCGTTTACCTGGACAGGCGGCGGAACGACGTTGGCCGCGGCGTTGCCGAACCCGGTTCCGGTGCGAGAGCTGGTCGACGTTCCGCTCACCTCAACCGGTGGCGGCACAATCTGCTTCTGCAGGGCTCCTGAGCCAAATCCCGGCCCGAATGTTCTCAGGTCGCGGTTGACTTGGGAGGGAGGCGGAGCAATGACGGACGCGGGCAAAGTAAGCTTGGGATGCAGGTTGGTGATCTGCTCGGGAGCCGATACCGGTGGAGCTACCACGTTGACGGCTTGGGACCCAGGAAGACGCACCGAAGCCAGATCGCGCTGCGGAGCAGCCGGGCTGGGTGGAACTACGGCAGCATCCATGGCGACCTGGGACCGCATCTTGTCGCGCTGGATTTCGGGAGGGGGTGGAACAATGCCGACGCTTAGAGCCTGCGTCGATCGGAACTTGTCGGGATGGACTTCTGGCGAGGGCGGAACTGCTGCCTCGCTGATGGACGGCGCTCGCCTGGTGGGCTTCAACCCTTCGGCGGGAGCAGGTCCCGGGACCGGCTTGTAGGCCAAAAGGTTGGCGACCGCCGAGTCCGATGCCGGCAGCTTCAGCCGGGGAGCGTCGACGATGGTTTCGCGCATCGACTCGCCGCGGGACACACGGATGGTCTGGGTGCGGTGGTGGGCTTCCCGGCCCCCGGCCCGCCCGGAACGTCCGGCGCGCGCACCACCCCGGTCCTCGGTCTGCGGCAGTTCGTCTCCAGAATAGTAGATGACGTCCCATTTGGGTACGGCGGGCGGCGCATAGGGAAGAAGAGTGCGCAGCTTGCCGGGCAGGATAACGATGGCAATCAGCAGAAGCGCCTCGAGTATCCAGGTCGCGACCATGCCGCGGTAAGGGAAGATTCCGACGGGAGCTTCGCCGCCCAGAGCTTCCTCAGACTTTGCCAGCGCGGGCCGGATGGCGGTACGAAATTCCTGCCAGGGCGACGACCATTCGATCAGAAGTTTGGGGGTGTCATGGAGGGACTGATTCCGGGCCTCCTGCACTCCGCCATTGAGCACTTCGCTCACGCGCACCCCATTTCCGCGGGGTCGCCCAAGGCAATCTCAATCGTGTCTCCGACTTCTGTCCCGCTGGACTCCAGGGTGCGCGCCGGGAGTTCCAGCACGGACGCGGCTCGCCGGCTGACCCGCGCCACGCGCCAAGGCTTCAGCCGGTGTTCGACATGTACCACAACTTTGCGTGAGTCCAGATACACAGCGTCAATCGGAAAGTTCATGGCAAAGGTATGGATGCCGTGGCAGGGCACTATCCATAGACCGTTTCCGGAAGGAAATCTTGCCGGGTTCGTGCACATCAGTCCCCGGAAACGTGCCCAGTGCGTGTCGGCAACCGACAACTGGGTTGCCAGGAAGGCACGGCGCGTCCGATTGTACGCATATCTTGAGGGACCAGGAAACGGCATCACAACTCCAAACGACTCCTTAAGAGAACTCTGATTTGCCCTGACGATGCCAGCGCGGGTGTTCCCGCCCATGCGGGACCCAAGTTGATCTCTGTGCTTCCTTCAATTCTCCTTACCTGGTGGCCTCACCGTCCGGCCGGCGCGAGTGTCCGAATCAGCGAGATGATGGCCGGCCCGAGAGTGACAATGATGATCGAGGGGAGGACGAACAAGACGAGGGGGATCACCATCTTGATGGTAGTCTTGGCAGCCTGCTCTTCCGCCCGTTGCCGCCGTTCGGTCCGCAACGAATCGGAATGCACGCGGAGCGCCTGGGCGATACTGGTGCCAAAGCGGTCCGTCTGAATCAAGGTTCCAACCAGGGAACGAATGTCGTCCACGCCGGTGCGTTCCACCAGGTTGCGCAAGGCTTCCGCCCGGGGTTTTCCGGCGCGCATTTCCAGATTTACCATGTACAGTTCATCGCTCAATTCGGGATGAGCATGATGCAGGTCCTGGCCCACGCGCATCATCGCCTGATCCAGCGCCAAACCGGCTTCCACGCAGATGACGGTGAGGTCGAGCGCATCCGGAAGACCCAGCTTGATGCGCATTCGGCGGTTTCGGATGAGACGCTTGAGAATGAAACGCGGCAGGAAGAAGCCGAATCCGGCCAACCCCACCATGAGAACTGAATTATTGTAACCGCCGGTCGACACCACCAAGGCCACGCCGAGGATGGCGCAAGCCAAACGGCTTCCCACATAGATGGTAAGGTGACGCGCATCGCGGAGGCCCGCCTGAATCAGCCATTTCCGGGTGCGTGAAACTTCGCTGGGCGAGAGGGGAATGGCTTTGCTGAAGGGATCCAGGGCCTGCCCGATGCGTTCTCTGAAGGCCGGCTTGACCTCGGGCTTGGTGCGCTGCCAACCCAAGGCGCGCAACCGGCTGCCCAGCAGGGACGACGGGGCATAGGCAGCGGCCCCGAAGGAGAACGCCGCCAGCACAACCGTCAAGAACACAACGATGGTCAGTAGCAATGCCATATCAGACCTGAATCTGGATAATCCTGCGAATCACAAAATAACCGATCGTTTGCAGCGCGATGCCCCCGACGATCAGGGCATGGCCGATGGGATCGGAAAACAGCGGCTGGATGAACGCCGGACTCGTGGCCAGCATGGTCACCACGATGACCGGCGGCATCCCCATGAGCAGCATCATGGTGAGCCGGCCTTGCGCGGTGTAAACCCGCACCTGCCGCATGATCTTGAAACGCTCGCGAATCACGTAGGAAAGATTGTCCAGGATTTCCGCCAGGTTGCCGCCGGTTTCGCGCTGCAACATGACGGCGGTGACGAAGAATTTCACATCCACCAGCGGCACGCGTTCCGTAAGATTGACCAGCGCATCCCGCACTGGCAAGCCGAACTTCTGCTCTTCGAAAAGCTTGCGGAATTCTGAAGCCACAGGTTCGGCAACCTCGCTGGCGATCAGCTCAATGGCGGTGGTGAAGGCGTGTCCGGCACGCACCGCGCGGGCCAGGGTGTCAATGGCTTCAGGAAAAATCTCCTCGAACTTCTGAAAGCGTTTGCCGCGGCGGTAGGAGGCGTAGGAGTAGGGCATGATGGCGCCCAGGACGAAACCCACGAACACAAACATTGCCGCCTGGTTGACCGCCATGGACGGCGACGCCAGCAAAAACCCAACCAGCCCAAATGCCATGCCGCTGAGGACGCACAGCAGAATAATGTTACCGGCGCGGATCTTGAGATTGGCCTGCTCCAGCAGATTCTGCAGGTTGGAGACGCGCTCGGAACGGCGCAGCAGGTTGTCGAGCGCCGGAATTTTGCTGAGCATCTCGTCCCGCAGCAACGCCATGTCCTCGCTGGACTGGCGCTCCGGAGCGTTTTGGATGGCGGCCAGGCGTTCGCGAAGCAGGCGAGCCTGGGCGCTGCGCTGATCGAAAAAAGAGGCGGCCAGGAAAACTCCCACGGCAACCGCCAGGAACACGAGGATGGCGATGAGTTCGGTCACGGTAGGGTCGTCCTGCTAGACCTCCATCCTGGATTCGAACAAGGCGGGGCGCAAACGGCACCCGGCGATCGCCAGCCGATCCGCGAATCGGGGGCGGATTCCAGTGGCGTGGAACTCCCCACGGACCTTGCCACTCTCGTCAATGGCTTTCCGTTCGAACACAAAAATCTCCTGCATCGAGATAAGGTCCCCTTCGATGCCGGTCACCTCGGAAACCGTCATCACCTTGCGGGTCCCGTCGGTCAGACGCGCGATCTGCACCACGGCGTGGATGGCGGACGCGATTTGCTGGCGCATGGCCCGCTCCGGCAGGTTCAGGTTGGCCATGGAGAACATGTTTTCCAGCCGGGCCAGCGCATCGCGGGGCGAATTGGCGTGCACGGTGGTCAACGAGCCTTCGTGGCCCGTGTTCATGGCCTGCAACATGTCGAAAGCCTCTTCGCCACGCACCTCGCCCACCACGATACGGTCGGGACGCATACGCAAGCTGTTGATAACCAGTTGCCGCTGGCGCACCGCCCCCTTGCCTTCAATGTTCGGCGGGCGCGTCTCCAGGCGAACCACGTGTTCCTGCTTCAGCTGCAATTCGGCGGCGTCTTCGATGGTCACCACCCGGTCGGCGTTGGGAATGTAGCCGGAAAGCACATTCAGCAGGGTGGTCTTGCCGGCGCCCGTGCCTCCCGAGATCAGCAGGTTGAGCCGCCCCTTCACCATGGCGGCCATCAGTTCCAACATCGGTTCGGTGAGGGTCTTGTTTTCGATCATGTTCCGCGCGGTCACGGGGTCGCGGCCAAAGCGGCGGATGGACAGACAAGGTCCATCGATGGCCAGCGGCGGAATGATGGCGTTTACGCGGGAGCCGTCGGACAGGCGGGCGTCGACCATGGGAGAGGATTCATCGACCCGCCGGCCCACGCGGGACACGATGCGGTCGATAATCTGCATCAGGTGGGCGTCGTCCTTGAAACTCAGGCCGGTCGGCTCGATCTTGCCGGCGCGCTCCACATACACCTTGTCAAAGCGGTTCACCAGAATATCGGAGACGGTCGGGTCCTTCAGCAAGGGCTCCAGCGGGCCCAAGCCAAAGATTTCATCCAGAATCTCGCGCGCCAGGCGTTCCCGTTCCGCGAAGCTGAGAGGGACCGCCTCGCTGTTCACGGTATTGCGGATGAGCACCAGCACTTCGTCGCGCGCAGCATCGCTGGGCGTGCGTCCCAACTTCTCCAGGTCGAGGCGATCCAGAATCTTGCGGTGAAGATCGGCCTTGACCTGCTGGTATTCAGTTCTCTCGAAAGTCTGCAAGTTCGCCATCAGTCTTCTTTGCTCTTGCTATGTGGCTGTCAAACCGACTTGAACAGCGACCACGCCTTGCGCTTCACCTCGAGGTCGTTCTCGGTCAGGCGTGCGGCCAATCCGCTGAAGGCCCGGGCGATCTCGGTGTGGTTATGGCTCATCACCGGCACGCCGCGGTCGATGGCGGACGAAACGGCGAAGTAGTGGTTGGGGATTTTCCACAGCACCCGCAACCCGGAAGCGGCTTCAGCGTCGCTTTCCCGGAAGCCGGGGATTTTCCGGAAGCGGTTCAACACCAACTGAAATTTCTCTTTCCCTCCGGCGTCCCCGAGATAGTGCTGGATGCGCGACGCACTCCACATGCAGGCCACGTCGGTGGTGGCGACCATCAGCACGGTCTGAGACAGATTGCAGACCAGGCGCGTGGTTGCGTCCAGCCGGGAAGAAGCATCCACCACCACGTACCGGAAATTGCCTGCCAGCATGTCGAAAAGCCGGGCAAACTCCGAGGTGGAAGGCTCCATCGCCATGGGAAGGTTGTTACCCGCCAGCAACTGCAGTCCGCCGTTGTGCCGGGTCATGAAACTTTCCAGCAGAGAACTGTCGAGCCGGTGCAGGTTACGCACCGCGTCGGCGATGGTGAACGCGGGCTTTACATTCAAGTGCAGAGCGGTGTGTCCGAGGGGCGCGATGTCCGCCAGCGCCACACTGCCGTGAGCGGCCTGCAAGGCCAGAGCGAGATTGACGGCCAGGGTGGTGGCGCCGCTGCCTCCCTTGGCATTGAGCACCGTGAATACCTTGGCTCGGGCCTCTTCCCGGCGGACTTTTCGCTGCAGCGCGGACAGGCGGACGAAGGCCTCCAGCAAATCCGCGGTTGTGGTGGGCCGCTCCAGAAACTCACGGGCCCCCGAGCGCATGGCGTCCACAATGACCTGGGGTTCCGAGAGAGTACCGATCACAAACAAGGCGCTCTCGGGAAGTTCATGACGGAGAAGTTCCAGCGCTTGCAGGGCGGGGCCGGGGTTCTGAGGCAAGTCCAGCAAGACAACCTCGGGGCTTGCGCTTTGCACCCGGCGCAGAACCGGATCTGCGGCGTCTACCGGAAAACTTGCGCAGGTATGCACCACATGCGCCACGCTGGTGCCGTCCACCAGGGCCTGCAACACCGCGCGCTGCTCACTGTCCACCGCGATCAGAACTACCGAAACGCCTGCCATCCCTGCCTGCTCCCTTGCCTCTGCTTTACCCTCGTCGTCTTGTTCCTACTTCCCGCCTCCCGATGGCTTCGACCCGTCAAAACTCTTTTCATCCAGATAGGGCTTAGGACCTTTGGGCAGCGGGGGAGGCTGGTTATTCGCTGAAATGCGGTGTACCGTGCACAGGACCATCAATTCCGAATTGCTTTTTTGCAGATTCTTGCTTTTGAAAAGATTCCCCAGAATGGGGATATCGCCCAGCCCGGGGATCTTGTTCGCGATGCTGGTCACCCGATTGTCCATCAGGCCAGCGATGACGAAACTCTGGCCGTCCTGAAGTTCGAATTCCGTTTCTGCCTTCCGGGTGCTGAGCGCAGGTATGTTGAAGCCGGAAATCGTCAAGCCATTGGTGAAATCCAGGGTACTTACTTCCGGGGCGACCTTAAGGTGAATATTGCCGTTAGGCATGATGACGGGTGTGAACTGAAGCCTGACTCCGAAATCCTTGAACTGAATGGTGACGGCGGCGAACCCCTGTCCCGGTTGCACGACCGGGAAGGGGAACTGCCCGCCCGCCAGAAAACTGGCCTCCTTGCCGTTGACCGCGATCAGGTTGGGCTCCGCCAGGACCTGCAGCAGGTTCTTCTGCTGGAGTGCATCGATTACGGCGCCGAAATTGATGTCGCTGCGGAATAGAAAGAGGTTCAGAGCGTTGGTGAGGTTGATCGTGGGCGGCGTGCTGGAGGTGGCTGTGGTAGTGCTGCCGCCGGCCGTGGTGGTAGTGGCGGAGCTTGTCGAAAGGGAAAACCCGCCATACTGTCCGGTAGTCACCGTACCGGTCGTGTGGCCCGTGCCAGGAGTGAGGAAATTCACTCCGAGTTGGGTAATCGCCGCACGGTCCACTTCCGCGAACTTGACCTCAAGCAACACCTCCTGCGCGCCCACCGGCCCGAAGGTCAACACGTTCACCACATTCTTGGAGTACGCTTCGGCAATCATTCCAGCGCGCTTCGACACGTCTTCTGTGGACACATGTCCAGACAGCACGATGGCAGACCGGGAGGGCGTGACCGTAATCTGCTCGTCAGGGAACACGCGCCGTTCTTCCTCCGCCGCCGCGGTTACATCGACGTCCACCCGCAGATCGAAGCTGCGCGAGCGCTCCAGTTCGTCCCAGATCAGCAACGAAATTTCGCCGGCCGCGCGACCGTGCACCAGAATCTGAGTGGGAGTCACCACGATGGCGTCGGCGACAGCCGGATCGGTGACGGAAACCCGCCGCAGCCGCTCGGTGGTATTGATCAGAAGCGACTTGCCCACCATGACGCGCAAGGGCGCCGCTCCCGTGGTCTCGGTCTCGCTGGGGGTTTGTGCCGAGGCCGCCGGCCCGCCAGCCTGGGGCTGTGCCGGCGCGACTTGAGCGGACGATGGTTCCGCTGAGGACGACTGCCCGCTTTGAGGAGCGGGAGCCGGCATGGAAGGCGTTTGCTCGGGAGCCTGCGTCCAAGCCCCGGCGCCCAGCAACACGCCGAGGATGACGGACAGCCGGCCCACTCTCACTTTTTGCTTCTCCCACACACGGGAGGAAATGAACATGACTTGTGCCCCTCGCTGACTTGCGGTTAGAACGTCTTTTCTTCTTTCTTGTCTCCTTTGTACACCTCGATCGTATAAGCCGATGGCAGAGCAGGCGGAGGTGGAGCCATCACCACGTGCCGCGGCTTAGGCGTCGAGGCGGCGGGCGCAGGCGGCGCAAATCCGTACAGCGCGCGAGACCTTACCGCCGCCAACTCTTCGTGCTTGGTGTCCGTGGGATTTCGCAGGGCCAACTGAATGTGACCCTGGTTACTGGCCAGGGTCAGTTTTTCGGCGTCATCGGGGGACACCAGCAGAGTGATCACCGGCGTGCTTTGCGGCTCCCCGGTTGCACTGCGTTCCAGCCTGGAACCGTTGGCAATGACTGCCACATCCTCCAGAACCGTGCTGGTCTGCTGCTCGCTTGCCCCCTCGGGGTTTCCGGTCAGCAGCACATCGACCCGGGTTCCGGGCAACACGAATCCGGCCACCGAACTGGTATCGTTGACGCGGACCGAAACCGCGCGCATCCCGGGTGGAATCAGCGCGGGCAAGCCGGACCCCGCATTCTCGCCGGCCACTTTACTGGTCAGGATGAACTCGCCCTTGGCAATCGGCAGCACCACGCCGCGGCCAATCAGCTTGCCCCGGATATGGAAGCAGCCTGCGGGCAGATCGGCAGAGGGGAAATGCACCAGCTTGATGTCCTTATCTTCGATCTTGGCGCCGACCTGCAGATCGTCCGCCGCGACGATGACGTCTTCCCCCGGGATGGTCTTGGCGCCCGTCCTCGATTGCAGGTTCTTGTAGACCGCGAAGCTGGCAAACACACCCAGTGCTAAGGCTATAAACCCAATCAACATGAGTCGATTTCGATTCATCTATACTCCCTGTGCAGCGACGCCCCTGCTCGTTCTCCTTACCCGTCTCGCCGGTCGAAGCGACACTCCGGCCCTGACGAGAGACACATTCCCGACTGTGCCCAAGCCCGAATCCGCGGGTCTTCCCAGAAGATCACTTACTGCGAAATCGAACTGGCGACTGAGGAGAATACGTTGTTGGCGTTGCTCCCGATGAGACGGATGGTGCCAACCACGATCACCAGGATCACCGCCAGCATCACTGCGTATTCGGCGATATCCTGCCCCTTGTCCTCACTCCATAGCATCTTCAGAACTTCAGTCATCGCTTGCCTCCCGTTGTGATGGCCGCACCTTCGCAGCCCCAAATTCCAGAATCTCTTCCCGCCCTGTACTCAAATCACGTCCTTACCGCTGAATAGCTTACGCGGGGAGATCGGCACTCGAACCCCCTCACCAACATATTACCCCGGTGCCTCCCCATTCTAGCGACAATTTCTTGCACATTCAGAATGAGATGTTACCTTGTCCATAACTATAGTTTCGCAGATGACGGGCTGGGCCTGTCAAAGCTGAGGATGGGCGCTCTCACGGATCGTACAGGATCCTCATTCTTGTAGCCTGCCGCTTGGCCGTTCGCCGGAGCAAAATGTAAATCGCTGTCATCGAATAGGTTATGGGTGTTTTATCACAATCACGGCTTGCTTGTCGGCGTAGACTACTTCCCACGCCGGCATTCGCCCCAGCGCGGTGACCAGAGGAGCATCTGGAGGCAGAACCACGGTGCGAATTCCCCAGCTCTCAAGCGGTTCCTGCCAGTGCTTGCCTTGAATGTAAAAGGTCGAGGCGAGCTCGTTCATAAAGGTGTCGCCGTAAACGTCCGCCCGGCCATCAATGAAAACCGGATACTCCGGGTAGAGTTCCCAGATGAAGTATCCGCCCCAGTTGTAGTGGTTCAGCAGGGGGCCGGCGACGGGGTGAGCCCGAAGGTAGGAAACCGCCGATGCGGGGTACTCTCTGGCTTCCACCGCGGATTGATGTGCGGCCACGTACGATAGCCGGGCTACGACGAACATCAAAAAAATCGCCAGGATGGACGCGTTCAAGATTGCCTGGGGCCGGGCCAAAGGTTTTTTGCTTGCCGATAATAGGGAAAAGTGTTTCGCCGCGATCCAGGCGTCGAGCGTCGCGCTCAGCAACGGGGCGGCGACCAGCACGTAGATGGGAACATGCCGTACCGAGCGCATGGCCGCGTAGGTGGTCACCAGCAACAGGAGCAGCTGGCGAGGCCGCAGGCGGCGCGGAGAAACCGCGGGCAGGAGCAGCGTGCCCAGAATCATGAAAAGCAGCGGCAGGTATTTGGGATCGTGAAAGTCCGGTGACAGCCACTCGCTGATGTAGCTCTGCATGGCGCTGGAATGCAGAGTCTGGAAGGGGTAGGTATACAGACTTGCACCGTTCGGGTTGATGACGACAACTGCAACGCTCAGGAGGGTAACGATGGCCAGGAGCTTGAAACGGCTGAGTAATTCCGCGCGTTTCAAGAGCCCGAATGCCGCGTCGAGGGCGTCTCCGGCGGCGAACAGGATCACGAATCCGATGCCTAACGCATAGCCGGCATGAAGGTTTGCCCACACGAGCACCAGCGGGGGAATCGACCAGAGCAACTTCGGCTGCGAGTAGGAGCGCTCCAAGAGGAAAAGAAGCACACCCGCCAGAAGAAACGTGAGCATTTGCGGACGCACGCCCCAACATGGCGCCGCAGCGAATGCGCCCAGCAGCGTGACCACCGCTGCGAGGTAGGGCTTTCCCGGAGAGCGCGCGAATACCAGCATGAGCGCGGCGGCAACCACGGTGCCGAAGGCTGCTATCAGGGCAATCCAGCCCCCTGCGCGGTACAGGGAATAGATCAGGACTTGGGACAACCACTCATGGTCCACCCATGGCTTTCCTGCTCGCGTGAACGAGTAGGGATCAGCGTGGGGGATGTGGCCGGTCTGCAGGATGAGTTGTCCGGTGCGCAGGTGCCACCACACATCCGGATCGGTGACGTTGCGCGACGCCATGGCGAACAGGCCGAGCGCAAAGATGATGACAAACAAGCGACGGGTCTGGAGGAATTCGCGCACGCTATGGCGATCATATCGTGAGGGACGAAGTCCCGGACACCTGGGGGATTTCTTCCGGTCCCAGGCACAATCGTTCCCCGGCAACATCGCCCTGCACAACGACTCGAACCTGTGCAACCAGACCACCTGCAAGTCCAATGCGTGTGACGCGACTTGCTTTATTAACTACACCGGGAACCCGAAGGACCCGGACATTGACTAACCCCCTAAGGCGGAACGCGGCTGGCACGAGGGTATGCCAGCCGCGCGCCTCGGGCTGACGCCACCTCTTACGGAGTAACCTCGTAGACGACGCTGAACGCAGCGCCGTACAGGTTGCCCTTACTATCCAGGGCCACGCCGCCGTTCGGCACCCAGCCCTCGCTGTAGTTGAACTTGTGCAGCACAGTGTATTTCCACTTGCCGCGGGCGCCGGGGCTCAACTCGTAAACCACCCCGCAGCCGTCCTGGCGCTGTTCGTTGCCACCAAGAGCGGTCGCACCATACAGATTTCCCGCCTTGTCGATCGCAACATCGGTGGTGCTCGGGGCGTATCCGTTCGCAGGATTGGGAAAGTCGTATAGCACCACCTCCTTCCACTGCCCACCCCGGAGCCGCGTCAGCTTGAAGACCACCCCACAGGAGTTTCCGTAACAGTCGTTGTCCCGTCCACCTGCAGCGGTCCCGTAGAGACTGCCGGACGGGTCCCGAACCACCCCTTGGCGGGGTCCGCCGCCATCGCTGCCATCAAACTGCCACAGCAGGCTCTCCGCCCAGCCTGACGCCTTCTTCAGCTCGAAGACCGTCCCGGCTTCGGAGCTCCCGCCCGAAGCGGTCCCGTATACATTGCCCGCCTTGTCGAGAAGCAGCGGCCCGGAGGGGTCTATGGCATCGTAACCATGGGCGCCGAAATTGTAGAGCACTTGCTCAGTCCATCCCCTGGAGCCGGGGCTCAACTCGAACACTACCCCAAAACCGTTCGTGCCTCCGCCCCCGCCATTACCGTAAAGATTACCCGCAGCGTCCATCACCAGCCCCGTCGGCGCGCACCCGTCGACGCCATCGAGCTCAAAGTCATGCAGCACGGTCAGGTCCCAGCCGTTCGAGCCGGGCGTTAGCTCGTACACCATGCCGCCGCCAGAAGGGCTATTGAGCGTTGTGCCATAGGCGTTGCCCGCAGGATCAAAAATCAGCGTTCCGATCGGGTCGCCGCCCTCCGTGTTACCGTCAAAGCTATGGACTGTGATCAGCTTCCACTTGCCACCGGGCTGTGGTGTCAGTTCGAAAACCGACCCATAGCCATAGCCCCCGGCGCTGGTGACGCCCCAAACATTGCCTTTGGCGTCCAGGCTCACCCCGTTCCACAGCCCCTCGGGAATATTCTGCAGGACCTTGAATTTGGGCTTCGCCCACGCGGCAGGCATCAACAGCGCAATGACAAGCACGCTTATCGAACAACGAACCCAAGAAAAGCAAACAGATTTACGCAGCACAAAACACCTCGGGGCCGCCAGCCGGAATGGGAGACTCGCCCTACACGACGAAAACCGCGTTGTGCCGGGCCACCGGCGTGCGTACCCGGTTCAATTGGGGGCTGGCGCGGCCGCCCGTAACCTGAACTGTACCACCATGCCCGCGTCGCCGCGAGAGCCTTTCTTATCGGCCCGCTAGTGTTGTATTCTCAAGTAGTTAAGAGGAGAACCGCAGCGCCACATGGCTTTTCAGACCATCGTCAATCCCCCCTCGGATACCGGCTCGGGAGTGTTTCCAACCCTGATTCTGGTGCAGGGGAACGAGCAGCGGATCATCAGTCTCGACCACAGCCCGTTCAGCGTGGGACGCAAGGTCGATAAGGATCTGGTCATCGCCGATCCGCGCGTCTCGCGCGACCACGCATTGATCGTGATGGAGAACGGTCAGTTCAGCGTGGTCGACCAAGGCAGTAAGCACGGCACGTTCGTCAACGGTGAGCGCGTCGAACGCAAGCCACTGGAGCGGAATGACCGCCTGGAATTCGGGGTCCGCGAAGTGGCGTATGTAATTTTCAACCCGCAGCGTACCGGCACGAATTCCGCCCGCGAGTTCCTCAGCCAGATTTCCGTAATGCACATTTCGGACGAGACCACGGACCTGGAAAAACTCGTCCTGTTCTTGCAGGCGGCGCGCAAGCTGAACACCATCGGTGTGCTCGACGAAATCCTGATGACGCTGCTCGACGTCACCCTGAAGCTGACTCGCGCTGAGCGAGCCTACGTCTTCCTCAAGGATGCGACGGGGGAAATGCGTTTGGCGGCGGGAAGAAACTCCCAGGGCGAGCCGCTGCTCAACGACACCACAATTTCCCATTCCATTCTCGACGACGCGATGAAGTCGAACTCCGAGTTTCTGTTGAGCGACACCAGTCGGTCACTGGATCTGGCGGGGCGCAACAGCATCGTGGCGTACGATTTGCGCACCGTGCTGTGCATGCCATTGCGCAAGCCGCAGGTGCAAACCACGCGCGACGCGGATTCCCCTTTGCCCGCCGCCATCGCCGAGGCCATGGGCGCCTTGTATGTCGATTCGAGATTCGCGTCGCGAGACATCTCCAGTGTGAGCCATGACATTCTGCATGCCATCGCAACCGAAGCGGCGTCGCTGATCGAGAACGCGCGGCTGGTGCAGGCCGAGGAATCGTCGCGGCGGTATCAGCAGGAACTGGCGATTGCGGCCTCGATTCAGCAGCGTCTGATGGCGGTCACCATTCCCGAAGTGCCCTTTGCCCGACTGGCGGGAAAGAACCTTTCCTGCAAGGAAATTGGGGGCGATTTCTTCGACGCGGTGCAAACTGACAAAGGACTTGCCGTGGTGCTCGCCGACGTGAGCGGGAAAGGAGTTTCTTCGGCGCTGCTGGCTTCCACCTTGCAGGGCATGATTTACTCGCAGCTTACGGCCGGCATGCCGCTGGCTGATATCGTCACCGCGGTCAACCGATTTTTCACGCAAAAACCGATGGGCGGGAAATACGCCACCGTGATCGTAACCCGGGTGCGTGAGGACGGCGAAATGGAATACGTGAACTGCGGACACATTCTGCCGCTGGTGGTCTCGGGCGGCGAGGTGGAGCGGCCAAGCCTGGGGAACCTTCCCGTCGGCCTTCTCCCGGATGCGGTTTACGAGTGCGGGCGCTGCCAGTTGAAATCGGGAGACCGGGTGGTGCTGGTCACCGACGGCGTGACCGAAGCCGAGAACGCCGAGGGGGAATTCTTTGAGGATTCGCGGCTGGAGCAGGCGGCCAAGACCGGGACCATGGACGACATCTTTGCCGCAATCACGAAATTCTGCAGTGGAACCCCGCTGAACGACGACTGTACCGTGGTGGAATTGGTGTATACCGGATAGTCACTCCTGCGCTGGCTCACGGCCCCTGCACGACACTCAACCTCTCATCCGGAACCAGCCGCGCGCGGTGAATGGTATTGGTGCTGGCAATCTCGGCCACGACGTCTGCATTGATCTGATACGCGCCGCGGGGCAGGTTTTCGCCGAAGGGGATCTCCAATCCGGCGGTGTCTTTCTTCAAGGGCAGGTGTTGATACCCAATCGCTGTGGCACGGCCGTTTTCAGCGACCGCCATGATGATGGCGGTTACATCGAAATCATGATCGGCCTGGTTGGAGACGATGATGGAGCCTTCGATACGCTGGCCGTTCACCTTGGGATACCGTCCCCACTGGGCCAGCAGGGGCGCGACCACATTCAGAACCAGCGGCTGTTTGATCTGCATGGCCGGTCTGCCGCTGTCGACCGCATTCACCGTGAAATGAAATTCTCCGGTTTCCAGAGGCGCACCGAAGAGGGCGCCCTCCGGAAGAAGCGTCACGCCTCGCGGCAGAGTTCCTTCCACCAGTTCCCAACGCAAGGGCAGAATGCCGCCGCGGGCTTCCAGTTTTTCCTGATAGAGCTGGTGCAAATAGGCGCGGGGCAAGGTAGTGGTGTGAATCACCAGGGGCTCGCCGGTCGCACCGCCTTGTTGGGCAATCAACGGTCGGCCGGCAGCGAGCGCCAGGATGATCAGCGTCACCTTGGCAGACTTGCGTGCAAGAACAAAGCGCATGAGGTTTGGATGCGGCGCGCGCCAGAAAGTGACCCGGCATGTGAACACTGTTTACCTCTCTTCCACGCGCACGAAAAAGTCTACACCTTCCCACCGTTGCTCCTCATCCCAGTAAATCGTGAACACAACATCTTTGCCGGGGCCAAGCTGATCGGCGGGCAGGTCGGCGAGGTGCATGCCCAGGCCGGTGTCGCGGGTTCTGGTATCTTGTGCGGTTTGCCATCCGTCGAAGCTCCAGTGCACCAGCGCCGGCGACAGCAGCGAAATGCGGAGTTGTTTGCCGCGCGGCATGGTGCGGCACTTGTTGTTGAAGCGCCAGTCACAGTAGCGCGCCGCGCGCTTCTGGATCTGGTAGCGCTCGACCGGTTGCGGAGGCTGGTCAAAAATCTTCCCATCGCGCAACGAGCGGCGCAGCTTGATGTACTCCGAGTGGGCCCACACCAGCGGAGACGCGGAACCGGAGGGCTTGCCGGTGAACAGTTCGCGCACGGGAATGTCGGGCGCGTCCCAGACCTGCTCAGGAATCAACCGGCCGCCCTCGGTGGAGAATTCCAGGGTGCGAAGCAGTTCTTCCGCAACTTTGGGACGCCCGGCGGCGAGTTCGTAATGCGCGCGCTCCCCCGCCAGCAGCGGCCAGGGGCGGCCGATTCCGGTTCCATTAAACGGTGAGCCGTCCTCGTGTTCTCCGTAGCCGTCGCCGTTGTAGCGATACCAGCATCGCCCTTGTGGAAGATGAATCTGCAGCAGGGCGTCGATTACTTTCACGGTGTTGAGGATTCGTGGATCGTGGGGGGAACGCAATCCGAAACGCACCAGCGCCAGTGCGTCCGGGCTGATGAGATGAACGGCCTCCTGCGGGTGGCGGCCCGGCGGGCTGTTCTTGATGGGGACGAAGCCTTGCAGGGGGGAAGCCGCGCCGTCAGCCTCCGGAGGAGCGATGCGGACGTAGTATCCCTCGACCTCGAGTTGCCGTGCCAGGTCAGTTCCCTGGGCGTAGGTCCAGTCCTCGACGCTGTCGTTCCAGCAGTCGGCAGTCTCGCGGAGAAATGCGGCAGTGGGTTTCTCCCCGACCGCATCGGCAAGATCGGCCGCGGCAAGCAACCCGGAGATTTCCACGGCCAGCGTAAAAGGAGAATAGCCGGCGTCTTCTTCCCAGCGGTCTTGCTGGGTGACCGGACCGTTGCGCACGATGAACGCCGCGGCGCGGCCGACCAGTTTCCACCAGCGTTTCAGATCGCCCAGTTCCCGGGGAGCATCGCGGCGGATGGTGTCGACCAGCAAAATCGGGAAGGCGGTTTCATCCATCTGCAGGCCGGTCCAGTAAGGACGGCCATCCATCCACATGTTCTGCGCCCAGTGGCCGTCGGCCTCCTGGGTCGATTCCAGGTATCGCAACACGCGGAGCGCATCGCCACACGCACCCGCGGCGAGGAATCCGAAGGCGGCCTCCACCAGATCCCGCGGCCATACCAGGTGATATCCGCCAAGATCTTCGTCGCCTTTGTTGAATCCCCAAGGGATCGAAAGGCTGGCGATCACCCCGCCCAGAAAGTCCTTGGATTCGTGCGCGCGCAACACGGCGACACTGGCGCGGTATAGATCGCGCTCGCGCTCGGGCTGATCCAGCTTCAGCAATCCACCCTGCCAGTGTCTCCAGTGCTGGACATAGTGCTGGCGAAGTTCCTCGTAGGATTCGAGCAGGCTGGAGCGCACCTGCTGTCCCGCTTCGGACCACATGCCGCCGAACCCAACCGCGAGCACGAATTCTCCGTCCGACGCGGCAAGATCGACCTCTCCGGTCAGTGCAATGTTGCCATTTTCCGCGCGGGTGTATTCCCAGGTCATCTGATAATTTCTGGAAATGTCCTGCCAGCCGTCAGATGAACCCACGAAGCCGACCGACATTTTCTTCCAGGGCAGGGAACATCCGAATGCCAGGGCGCATCCGTCGTGCTCGGCGAACATCATGCGTACGCCCTTGTAGTCCGCCGTCCAGCCGGTATTTCCCATGCCGCAGTTGGCGAGATGCGGGGAGAGCAAGGCGAAGAGGCGATAGTCTCCCGGTTCGCCCACCAGCGGGATGAATCGGATTCTCTGCAGCACAACATCGCGGAAAGGATCGGTGAGAACTTCTTTCTCGATGCGGTATCTGCCGTTCAGCGCGGTATTGGTGAGTTCATACACCGGAACTCCCGGCTCGATGGGAACGTTCTCGAACCGGCAATGGCGCTTTTCCTCGGAAAAGTAACTGCTGCCGTCCGTGATCAGCAGGCCAAGATCGCGGGTGCAGGCCTGGTCTACCCGGGGATAGTAGATCTCGTTGAGAATGCCGTGGCTGGTGGTGAACCAGACCCGGCTGTGCAGGTTCAAGGCGGTTCCGATCCCGCTCTTGGCGCTGGAGGTCCAGCGCGCCGGAATTCCCGGCCAGCCGGGAGCATAACGTTCGGGATCGCTCACTTGCTTTTCGTCCTCGTTCCGAAGCGGATTCGAGCGGAGCTACATACTACAAGAATGTTACGCCGCTGGACACCAGAGATGATCCAAAGCCCGCCTGAGATGCAGAGCCCAAGGTCGAAATCACGGACCTGCCCGCGATTTCGCGATATGCTGTCGGCATAGCTTATGAGCACGGAAACTCAAGTCGACGCCTTCGCCCAGCAACGCCGCAACATGGTCGAATGGCAACTGCGCGACCGGGGAGTCCGGGACCAGCGCGTTCTGAACGTCATGGCCCGCGTTCCGCGGCACGAGTTCGTGGCCGCCGAATACCGCGCGGAGGCGTATGAAGATCATCCGCTTCCCATCGGCGAAGGTCAAACGCTTTCGCAGCCGTACATCGTGGCGATCATGCTGGAGGCCCTGGCGCTTGATCCCTCGGCCACGGTGCTGGAGATCGGCACCGGCTCCGGCTACCAGACTGCGCTGCTGGCTGAGTTGGTGCAGCGGGCGTATTCGGTTGAGCGTCTGGCGCATCTGGCCCAATCGGCGGCAACTATTTTGTCCCGGATGGGTTACGGGAATGCGACCGTGGTGGTTGGAGACGGCTCCTTGGGATTATCGGAGCACGCCCCCTATGATGCGATCGTGGTGTCGGCAGCCGCGCCGGGAATCCCGCAACCGCTGTTTGATCAATTGCGGGAGGGAGGAAACATGATCATTCCGGTCGGTCCGGCGCAAGCCCAGGACCTGCAATTGATCACCAAGCGGGAGGGTCTGGCTGTAAGCACGCCTCTGGATGCTTGCCGGTTCGTGCCGCTGGTCGGGAAAGCAGGGTACGAGTCGGGATGGTGAGGAACGCCGCTTACTGGTTTCCGATTCCTGACTCCTGACGACTATTTTACAATCTTTCCTGTGCCCGTTCTTCACAACCTGCGCGTAACCCTGGAGATGATCAAGTGGGAGCACTCGGTTTTCGTGCTGCCATTTGCGCTGTGTGGGGCGATGCTGGCCGCCGGGGGCCTGCCGCCGGGGCGCCAGTTGGCGTGGATCATCGTAGCCATGGTTTCGGCGCGTTCGGCGGCGATGGCGTTTAACCGGCTGGCCGACGCTTCCATCGATGCGGCTAATCCCCGCACTCAGACGCGCGCGTTGCCCATTGGGACGCTCACGCCGGGATTTGTCGCAGCGTTCGTGATTGTCTCCTGTGCGGTGTTCATTTTTTCTGCCGCACAATTGAACCGGCTTGCGTTCCTGCTGTCACCATTCGCGTTGGCGGTGCTTCTGCTCTACTCCTACACCAAGCGCTTCACGCGCTGGTCCCATCTGGTCCTGGGATTTGCCATGGGTATGGCGCCTTCGGCGGCATGGATTGCGGTTCGCGCTTCGCTCGATCCCCGCATACTTCTGCTGACCGCGGCGGTCACATTCTGGGGCGGCGGCTTCGACATTCTCTATGCCTGCCAGGACTATGAGTTTGATCGCCAAACCGGGCTGCACTCAATTCCGCGGTACTTCGGGGTCGGGAAGGCTTTGTGGATTTCGCGCGGGTTTCACGTGGTGATGCTGCTTCTGCTAATCAGCCTGGTAGCCGTGTTCGGGTTGGGGAAGATAGCGCTCGCCGGAGTGATCGCGGTCGCCCTGCTGCTGGCCTACGAACATTCCCTGGTTTCGTCAGAAGACCTCTCCAAGCTGAACGCAGCGTTTTTCACCATGAATGGAGTGATCTCGATGGTGTTCTTCCTGTTCATTGCGGGAGACTTACTGACCGGACGCTGAACTCATCTATCTTGCAAGTCCTGCCCGTGCCATAGACAGGCCGTTACCAGGGGTCCTAGACCAGAGTGTTTTGACGAACCCACCGGGCGGGTCAACTATGACAGTTGGGAGTAACCATGCGGCAAACGTGTTTTCTTCTGTGCGTGTGCTGTGTTGTGGGGCTGGCGCCCGCAAGTCCACAAACCTTGGACCTGAATGCGTCCCAGTTGTTCGAGAAAGGCATGAACGCGCTTACGGGCAGCGACGTGTCCCGCAACGACCAGAACGCCTTGGATTCCTTCCGCCGTTCGGCTGAACTCGGATACGCTCCCGCCCAGGTCGCACTGGGATACTTCTACGAAACTGGCAGAGGCACTGCAATGGAACCTGGCCAGGCGCTGGATTGGTACAAGAAAGCCGCTGTGCAGGATGACACTCTTGCACAATGGCTGTTGGGACGGTTGATTTACAAAGGCGATGTGGAGCCCCGCGATCTCAACCAAGCGGAGGGTTGGCTAAGGAAGTCTGCAGCGCACGATAATCCATTCGCCGAATATCTGCTGGGCATGATCAGGCTGGAACACCAGGATTACCCGGGCGCCGCTGGATGGTTTCGCAAGGCTGCTGAGCAAGGGCTGCCGCAAGCGCAGGCGCAGCTCGGCTTGCTGCTCAAGGACGGACGCGGCGTCCACCAGAACAAGTTCGAGGCTTATGTTTGGCTCCTGGTAAGTTCCGATGCTGGGACTCATTCTGATCCCGTCTTGCAGTCGCTGGAGGCGGACCTGGGCAGCAACAGCGTTGAGCGGGCGAAAACCGAAGCAGCTGCTCGCGAGTTGCGTGTTGCCCGCAGCGTGGTTGCGAACGGTTGTACGGGTTGGCCGGGCGAGTTCGGCGCGATTCCCGCACCCCCTCCACCCGACCTGCAGAGGTTCTGCCGCTGAACGTGGCCTTCCCGGGCTCGCTGGGAACCCTGCTAGCAAAATGACCTGCTGCCAACTGGCCTGGGGAAGCCGGTCGATGGCCATTAAGCTGAGATTGGCCCGCGCTGAGCCCCTGCGGTATCATCAAAGCAATGGCGAACGTGCACCCTTTTCAAGCCGACGACCCGAAACTTCTTCCGATCCGCGACCGAGTTCTCTCCGGCGATCGGCTGAGCCCTGATGACGCACTCACGCTCTACCGCACCGCGGATATTCTGGCTGTCGGCTGGCTCGCGAACTACGTCCGCGAGCGCATGCATGGGGACAAAACCTACTTCAATGTGAATCGCCACATCAATCCGACGAACGTATGTGTCGCCGCCTGCCGCCTGTGCGCCTTTGGCCGCAAGAAAGATACTCCCGGCGCGTACACCATGGCGCTGGAAGAGGCTTTCGAGACCGCCGCGTCCGGTTACAGCGAAGCCGTCACAGAATTTCACATTGTTGGCGGACTGCATCCCGACCTGCCGTTTCAGTATTTTCTCGATCTGTGCTCCGGGCTGAAGCAACGCTTTCCGCAGGTGCATCTGAAGGCGTTCACCATGGTCGAGGTAGCCTACCTGGCCAAGCGGGCCAAGCTGTCGATCGGTGAAACGCTTGAGCAATTGAAGGCGGCGGGAGTGGATTCGCTGCCCGGCGGGGGCGCGGAGATCTTTGCGGACCGGGTACGGCACATTATTTGCGATCACAAAATCGACGGTGATCAGTGGCTGGAAACCGCCAAGCTGGCCCACCAGATTGGATTAAAATCAAACGCCACGATGCTCTACGGGCACGTGGAAAACGACGAAGACCGGGTCGATCATCTGCTGAAGTTGCGTGCTCTGCAGGATGAGACAGGCGGCTTTCAGACCTACATTCCGCTGGCATTCCATCCGGAGAACACCCCGTTGCAGCACCTGCCGAAAACCAGCGGAATGTCCGATATCAAGCAGATCGCGGTCGGGCGGCTGGTGCTGGACAACTTTCCGCACATCAAGGCCTACTGGCAGATGATGACTGCGAAAATCGCCCAGATCGCCCTGCGCTTCGGCGCAGACGATATTGACGGCACGGTGATCGAGGAGAAAATCTACCACGACGCGGGCGCCACCACGCCTCAAGGCATGCAGCGCCAGGAGTTGGTCAGGCTGATCCGCGAAGCTGGCCGCGAACCGGTGGAACGAGATACGCTCTACCGTCCGGTCACGCGTACGGAAACGTCGGTGACGGTGGCGGTGTAGAGGGCCCCGGTTGGTCGGGTGACGCTCGATTCGAGTGTCCTTGATCATTTACCAGGGTTCAGAGGGCCCCGATGCGCCGTCGGCCGTGCCCGCACGCGCCATTCCGTTCCCGGGCGGCTTATTAAAGTTCTCGCATGTTCAATTTCCCGCTTGCCTTTCTCCGCGCAGGTGTAGAATCGAAATGTAGGAACCGGAAATCCCGACGGGGCCTGGCCCCACGGTCCGAGGCCTAGCATGAACGTTCATTTCAGCTATAAAGACCGCAAACTTCCTGAAGTCGAAAAAGAAATCAACCATCAAATCGAGAAGCTTCGCAAACGCCTGCAGGTGTTTCGTCCCGAGCTGGTGCATCTGAAAGGCTCGGTGGAGCAGAAATCGGCGAGCGAAGGGACCACCGTGTGTCTGAACTTGCGCCTGCCTTCCGGGCAGATGGCGGTGCAGCAGTCAGGGCTGAACCCGCAGGGCACGGTCAAAGGAGCGTTTGAAGACTTGCTCCAGCAGATCAACAAGCACAAAGACCTGTTACGAAGTTCGCATAAGTGGCAACGGCGGCGAGCCGACCGGGAGCGTCCCGAGGCGCACGTCCGGTTCGAGGATACGGTGGCGGCGGTGCATGTTCCCACGGCTTCTTCCGACGACATTCGCTCGTACGTGAATGCGAACCTGCCCCGGTTGGAGCGCTTCGTGGAGCGGGAACTGGCTTTTCGCGAAGCCGACTTCGGCATGGCCTCGGGCTCGGTCACGAAAGAGGAAGTGATTGACGAAGCCATTGCCCGTGCTCTGGGGGACGGCGCGGACAAGCCGGAACGGGTGGCCCTGGAGGCGTGGCTCTATCGGCTGGCGGTGGAAGCGATGGGGGACATAGATTCGGGGAACCGGGAAACCGGCCAGTCGGTTCATTTGGAAGATTCCGCGCGCAGCCCCAACGTGCGCGCCAGCGACGAGCCGGAACTGCAGTACCACCAGCCGGATGAGGCCTTGGTGAAGGAAAGCGTCATTGCGGACAATCGGGTGGCTACCCCGGAAGATATTGCGTATTCCGACGAAATGGTGAAGCTGGTGGAGTTTGCCCTCGCGGGCGCCAGCCATACTGATCGGGAGGCCTTCATTCTACATGCGATCGAGGGTTTTTCAGCCGATGAGATTGGGGTGATTACCAAACGCGAGCCGGAAGCGGTACGGACTTCGATTGCGGCTGCCAGTGAGCAACTGCGCCGTTCCGCCCCGCTTGCGAACCGCTTTAAGGAGAAGGTGACACAAGCGTCTACCACGAAATAGCAGTTTCAATACTCAGGGGGAAATCGTGATGATTACACGCGAACAGATCCATGAGCTAGCCCAATTCCGCACGGAGGGAAGCGAAGAGCGCGCGTTGAGCTTCTACTTCCAGCCGCATACCCCACGGAACAAATCCCACAAGGAGGAAGCGATTCTTGCCAAGGACCTGGTGAAGAACATCCTCCGCGAAGTTGAAACGAACGGGAAGAATGAGAGTGTACGGGCGGACCTGGCCCGCATCCTGGAGTTGGCCGAGGGCCTGCATGGAAACCAGGCGCGGGCCAAAGCGGTCTTTGCCTGTGGCAGGCGGAATGTCTGGTGGGAATTTGACTTGCCCTCCTTGCCCACGGGGATGCAGCTTTTCGTGAACCGCGTATTTCATCTCAAGCCGCTGGCGCAGTTGCTGGGCGCTCAACCCTCGGTCTGGGTAGTGCTGCTGGACCGGCAGAAGGCGCGGTTCTTTGACTTGCGGCTGGATGAGCTTAGCGAACGCCAAGGATTATTCCGCACTCCACCCGTCCGGCAAGGCAGCAGCGATGGCCTTGGCGGATATGCGGGGGCGCACGCACAGCGCCGCCTGGAGGATGAAGCGCTCCACCATTATAAAGATGTGGCCGTTCACCTGAAGGAGGCGCTCGAGAAAGGCTGGTTCGACAGGTTGATCGTGGGTTGCCAGGATGTACACTGGCGCGATTTCGAACAGCAACTGCATCCCTACCTGAAGCAGCGGCTGCTCGGCAGATTCTCTGGCGAGGTAGGCAAGATCAGCGTCGAGCAGGTGCGGGAACAGGCCAGCCGGATGTTGCAGGAGTGGCAGGAGAAGCGGCGGCATGAGTTGGTGAAGGAGGTCCTGGATCAGGCCATGAGCAATAACCGGGGCGTGACCGGGTTGCGAAGAGTGCTGCGTTCGCTGGAACTGGGAGAAGTGCAGACGCTCCTCGTCGGCCAGGACTTTGCGCGGGCCGTCGCCGAATGTCCAAGCTGCGGTCATCTGGACGCGCACCTGGTCCAGAAGTGTCCGGCTTGTGGGCATGACGCGCGGCAGATCGAAGATGTGTGCGACGCCATCATCCCGGTGGCCATCCAGCGCGACATCGAACTGTTCTACATCAGGGATGAGCCGCAGTTCGATGCCGCAGGGAATATTGCCGCGCTGCTGCGTTTCCGCGCCGATCAGAATATGAATGCGGGGTTGCGCGCGGCTTCATGACCCAGGAAGGCAACGGATTGGCCCACCTGCGGGTGGGCCTTTTCTCAGGCGTGATGTCGCCGGGAATCATGTGGGGACAGCCGCCCTCGGCTGTCCGGCATGACGTAGCCCGGCGGCCGCGAAAACCCTCGATTCACTGCTAACCATCTGGCCCTCGAAACTGATATGCTGGCGAGCGTTTCATAACTGTTGTTCGGAGGAACAAGCATGACTGTTTCGCGCCGTGATTTTCTGGCAACCGCGGTAGCGGGGTCACTTTCATTAGGATTCCCGGGGGAGAGCCCGGCACAAGAAGCAAAGGGCAGCGCAAGTTCCTCAGGCGGCAAGCGGCCCATCCTGATCTGCGCGCATAACGGCTTCAACTATCTGGATGATGCTTACGTGTTTCTGGCGGGGGGCGGAGATACGCTGGATGCGGCGTTGCGGGTGGTCAGGGGCCCGGAAGATGACCCCAACGACAGCAGCGTCGGACTGGGCGGTTTGCCGAACGAAGAGGGCGTAGTCGAACTGGACGCCTGCTGCATGCATGGGCCCACACGACGGGCGGGCTCGGTGGGCGGCGTGCGCAACATCAAGAATGTGTCGCTGGTGTCGAAAGCGGTCATGAACCACACCGGGCACGTAATGCTGGTGGGCGAGGGCGCGGAGCGCTTTGCGGTGGCGATGGGCTTCCCACGGGAAAACCTTTTGACCGATCATTCCCGGAAAATCTGGCTGCTGTGGAAGGAGTATCACTCATCGAACGACTGGTGGGGGCCGGGGTTAGCCGATCCGAACTGGCAGCCGCCAGATGCGAAACCGCAAGCCGATCTTTGGCAGGAACGGTTTCACCGTTTGGAAGAACGTGCTGCTGATCTCGGCATCGCGCCCGAGTTGCGTAGGGAAGCAGTCCACAAAGTTCTGTTTCCGCCGACGGGCACGATCCACTGTTCGGCGTTGAACGAAAAAGGCGAGATCTCAGGCTGCACGACCACCAGCGGCCTGGCGTACAAATTGCCCGGGCGGGTGGGTGATTCGCCGATCATCGGGGCCGGTTGCTACACCGATCAGGATGTGGGATCCGCGGGGGCGACGGGCAGCGGGGAAGAGAACATCAAAGTTGCAGGCGCTCACACCATCGTTGAAAACATGCGCCACGGCATGTCGCCTCTGGACGCGGGCATGGACGCGCTGAAGCGTATCGTTCGCAACTACAACAGCGACATGAGCAAGCTGCGGTTCGTCGATATGACCTATTACATCCTGCGCAAGGATGGCGCCTACGCCGGCGTGTCCCTGTGGGAGGGATACGAGCCTGGCAAGCCGCATACCATCGTGGTGCACGACGGAACCAAGCGCTCGGAGAAAACGGTTGCGTTGCTCAAAGGCGCATCCGAGGACTTTCCACCCGAACCCAAGGTTCCGCCGGAGGTGAGGAAGGAGTTCAAGTAAGAGCAGGTCGGGCCGTCAAACTTTACTTGCAGTGTGCACTATAATAGTGTACACTGTTTAGGTATGAAAAATATCACCCTCAGTGCGGAGGGGAGCCTGATCGAACAGGCCCGCCTGGTAGCCCGAGCTCGTCACACTACCCTGAATGTGGCTTTCCGTGAGTGGCTGGAGCAGTACGCCGCACAGGCGGGGGCCGGTGCGGCGGTGGACGCGCTGATGCGCCGCCTCAAGCATGTGCGTTCCTCCGGCCCCTACACCCGAGACGAAATGAATGAGCGGTAGATTCTTCCTCGACACCAACATCTTTGTTTATGCGTTCGACGCCAGCGCGCCGGCGAAGGCGAAAAAAGCCGCGCATCTGGTCAGGCAGGCTGCAGACACCGGGCAGGGAATTGTCAGCTACCAGGTGGTACAAGAGTTCTTCAGTGTTGCCTTCCGGCGTTTTGCGCAACCGATGAGCGTCGCCGAAGCCGAACAATACCTGATCACCGTCTTCCGTCCATTGCTGGCGATCCACTCTTCGCCGTCTCTCTACGTAGAAGCAATGCGGATCGCCGGGAAACGCCGGTTCTCCTGGTATGACTCGCTCATCCTAGCGTCCGCGCTTGAAGGCCAGTGCGAGACCCTCTATAGCGAAGACTTCCAGCACGGGCGCGAGATTGAAGGCTTGCGAGTCGAGAACCCGTTCCGGTGACCCGCCGGCGAAGGGAGTGAGCCTAAGTACAGTATGTGTGGCGCGGACACTCCTGTCCGCGTGGATCTCGTGGGACGGGTAGGGGCGTCCTGCCCGTGTCTCGACCCGCAAGATCTTGCGCACTAGTCCTATTCCGCGGGGGTATCCGACATTGTTGTCGCGACCGAGATTGGATAGACTCAGCTGTCGGAGGGAGCATGAAAGATCAGAGACTGCAGATTGCTGACATCGTCCGCCACATTGACGATGCGACGCAGGGCACGCTCAACGTACCGGAGTTTCAACGGAGATACGTTTGGAGAGCCTCCAAGCTGGCCGACCTGGTGGACTCGCTGTGGCGGGGCTATCCTATCGGCACCCTACTACTGTGGGAGTCCTCTTATGACTCGCCGCGCACTGCTCTCGGCGCACAAGGTCGCAAACTGTGGATAGTCGACGGTCAACAACGAGTGACCTCCCTTGCCCTTCTCTTCGGGAAGAAACCTTACTGGTGGTCGGACGCCTCGCAGTGGAACAAGTTTTACGAGCGGTACGACATCCTGGTCAACGTAGCCAGAGACAAGGATGACTTGGAGTTTGGGCTCATAAACCCCGTTCGTAGGAAATCCAGCGAATGGCTGTCTGTTAGAAGTGTTCTACACTCCGCCAACCTGTCCGAGCTGGCGCTACAGGTCAGCGAGAAGCTTGGTGGCCGGGACAGGTTCGCCGAGATTCACGAGAAGTTGCAATCAATCAGGACGATCGAAAACGCGCAGCTCTACGAGATAATCGTTGACCACGAACTTGAGGACGTGGCGGAGATATTTGGCCGATTGAACACGGCCGGAACGAAAATCAGGGAAAGCGACATCGTCGTTGCCCTTGTGGCGGCAAAGCAGCAGGGCTGGATTAGACAGAAGTTTGACCCCTTCCTGAAGGACCTGTACCAAAAGGGGTTCGAGTTTGATCCCGGCGTAGTGGTCAGGACTCTCGCCATAATCGGAAATGGCAGCGCGAGGCTTAGGGACGTTCCCGAAAAGTTCTGGGAGTCTTCCGATGACTTCGACGAGCACTGGCGCAAAACGAAGGAGGCAATCTCCATTGTCATCAAGAGCCTCATGGAGCACGGAGTGCTTTCGAGCGACCTTCTACCTTCGCTCAACGCACTCATACCCATCTTTGTCATGAGGGCGACCTTTCCACATGATTTCAATTTTGCGAAGGCGTTGAACTGGCTCCTCATTGCAACGAGGGATGGCAGGTATAGCGGTTCGGCGACCACTGCGCTGGACCAGGACACGAAACAAGTCAGGGCCAAGAAGTCCTTCGACGAGGCAATCCAGGACCTCACCTCACGATTGTCTGCCAGCGGAACGTTTACACCCGATGACTTTCGGGAGGAATACACGGACAAGTTTCTCAGGCTTGTTCTCTATCTCACCGTGTTCAATAGCGGAGCCAAGGACTGGGTGAGCCAGGACGTTCGAGTTGGATTCGACAAAGAAGACAACGAACTCAACGAGGGCTTCAAGCCCGAATGGCACCACATATTTCCTAGGAAGATCGTTAAGGAATCGTTTGATAGCAGCCTCGTCGACTCCATAGCTAACATTGCGGTGTTGAACGAGAAGGCAAACCGGTCATTTAGTGCGAAACCTCCCCGCCAATACCTAAATGACAACAACGTCAAACCCGAGAGGCTGGAGGAACAGGCCGTTCCCGCTGATGGCTTGCTCGAGATCAACAAGTTTGAGGAGTTTCTCAAGCGGCGCGCAGAAAAGCTGGCAGAACGCGCGACATCGTATGTGCAGGGCCTGTCCCAACGCAGCGCCTGACCAGTAAGTGCACACCCCTTATGCGAACCTTACCTTCACATCCGGGCCCTTTTCCAGATGGATGCTGTCGATGAAGCGCACTTTGCCGGTGCGGTAGGTCATGATGACCGATGACGTGCGGGTGCCTTCGCCGAAGAAGCGCACGCCTTGCAGCAGCGCGCCTTCGGTGACGCCGGTGGCGGCGAAGATAAGCTGCTTGCCGGGAGCAAGGTCTTCGGCTTCGTAAACGCGAGTCTTATCCTTGATGCCCATGCGGGCGATGCGTTCTTCGAGTTCGGGCCTGTCGATGACCAGGCGTCCCTGCATGTAGCCGTTGAGGCAGCGGATGGCGGCGGCGGTGATGACGCCCTCGGGCGCGCCTCCGGAACCCATGACCGCGTGCACGCCGGTGCCGATGACCGCGGCGGCGATGCCAGCGGAAAGGTCGCCGTCGCCGATCAGCTTGATGCGGGCTCCGGCCGCGCGAATTTCCGAGATCAGCTTCTCGTGCCGCGTACGGTCCAGCACGATGACCACTAAATCTTCAACATCGCGCTCCAGACGTTTGGCGATGTTCTTCAGGTTTTCGGCGACCGGGGCGTCGAGATCCACCGCATTCTTGCAGGATGGGCCAACGACAATTTTTTCCATGTAGCAGTCGGGCGCGTTGAGCAGGCCTCCGTGCTCGGACGCCGCCAGCACCGTAATGGATCCGGGGGCGCCGGTGGCGCAGAGGTTGGTGCCTTCGAGCGGGTCCACGGCGATGTCGACTTCGGGAACTTCGGTGCCGTCGGGGAACTCGTTGCCCACTTTTTCCCCGATGTAGAGCATGGGGGCTTCGTCGCGTTCGCCTTCGCCAATCACGATGGTGCCGTGCATGGGAATCGAGTCCATGGTCTGGCGCATGGCTTCGGTGGCCACCTGGTCGGAGAGCTTGCGTTCGCCCTGGCCCATGGTGTGCGCCGAGGCGATGGCCGCGGTCTCGACTACGCGCAGAAACTCAGGAGCCAGATCGCTTTCAATGTTCTCGCCGAAACTTTTTATCTTGCCGTTCTTGGTTTGTGAGTGGGATTGCGTCGCCATGCCATGCCTCCAAATAGAGCCGGATAGAGACTATAACGCGAAGCAGGGGGTAAGGGGAAGAGGAGCTGCAAGGCTGTCGGTCCTTCGTCGGGTATCAGTTCACAGAACGGACGTCGCTCGGGTTCAGCAGCACGAACGAACAGCCGGTAGACGAATAACATGCCAGAATGCCGCGGCGCACCAGGCTCGCTGGTCCTTCGTCCGGGAACTGAACTTTGAGATCAGCCGACGTCAGATTCTTGCCCGCGGACCTCAGCTCTTCTGAGCCGCTGATGAACTTGATATCCCTAATCCTGGGCCCCGGATCGATCTGGACGAAGAATTCAGCATTGGCCTGCCCCGGCACGACCCGGGCAAGTTTGACGGTACGGAGCCGGCTGAGTTCGTCTGCCTCCTTAACAAGAGGGGTATCAACGCCACCCAACTGCTTGATCTTGGCGCGAAGGTCGGTCATAAAAACACCTACTCCGGTTACCGTGGGACTGGCGGAAAGCGCTAGCCGATACATATGGAGGGCTGCTTCCTTCTTGTGTTGGTTCTCGTAGACTTGCCCGAGGTGATCGGCCACCTCGCCGTTTTGCGAAAGCGTCCAGGCGGCGTTCAGGTACTTTTCCGCCTGCTCAAGATTTCCCATGCGGAAATAAACCCACCCTAGCGTGTCCCAGTAGGCAGCCAGGTTATTTGTATGGCCAAGGTCCTCGACTTTCAAGTCTGACAGTTGTACTTTTGCAGAAGCTTCTTCTTCCTCGCGCACGGCCTTTTGTGCATATTCCAGCGCGAGCGGTAAATTCTTGTTGGCATCGGCCATCCAGAAGGCGACATCGTTGTACCCAAAGGGACGAGAATCAAGGGCAAGTGCCTCCTTAAACGCCTGCTCGGATTTGCTATCGAGATTGGCCTTTAGGTAATTGAAACCTAGCCGGGCATGGAACGAGGAATCATCGGGTTTCAACTTGATTGCCGTTTCAAGGGCCGCAGCGGCTTCGTCGTAGCGCTTTAGACTGGAGAGGGCGCTCGCCAAGAAGGAAAGGGTCTCTGCATCCGGGGGAGCGGCCTTTACACGCTCTTGAAGGATGGCCATGGCTTCATCAGACTTCCCTGAGCCCATCAGACCGCCCACCAGCGCTTGGTAGATTGGGGACTGACCTGGGTTCGCGTTGTTGGCCTTCCGAAGGGTCTCCATGGCCAGGTCCTGTTTGCCGGTCGCCGCATAAAGCTGCGACAGCAGAAGCCACGCCCGAACGAATTTCGGGTCAGCATCGACGGCTCGGTTGAGAGAAGCGATCATATCTGACGAATTGTTGCTCCGCGCCTGCCCCATGGCGTCGTTATAAGCCTGCATAGCCTGTTCATTGTCGCTGTCGGGAAGGTTCATCACTAACTGTCGCGGATTTCTGGCTGAACCGGCTGACGCCAAATTGACGTACAGTTCGTAGTCGTTCGCAACCGCTTTCGAGAATTTCTTGTAGGCGTCGTATGCACTCGGCGGGACTTCCCGCATCTTGACGGTGAGGTGCCGATCCACCGTGAGCACACCATCTTTTGCGGAGTATGATGCGTGGTATTCGGCAAAATCTTCCTTGAGATCGACGTTGCCCGGAAGCTGCGGCGAGTAGCCCTTGGGAAGCTCGACGTGCGATTCATAGTGAATCTCCTGCGACACTCCCAGCAAGATCGGGTGGGATGGCTTGGTGTCAACGACGGGCAGCCCAAATGGCGGGACGGCGCAGGCGATCCTGCGATTGGACCAGTCCGGAAAGTCCTTGCGATTGTAGTTGTAGGAAAAACGAAACGGTTCTTCCATTTTCTCGGGTGAACTGGCGGTAACCTCGCTTACCTCTCCGGCAAAACCCGAGCCGTAGGAGATTTGCTGAACCAGGTCCTTCCATTGCGGCAAGGGCACGCGCCGAAATGCCATGCGCAAAATCACTTCGATGTCGGTGCCGCTGACTTGCCGCTCAATTCTACCGTCGAGTATTCCGCTGTCGCTCAACTTGGCATGGATGGAAAAATGGTCCACTCCATGCGACGGAGGACTGGTCGGAGTCGCCACCAGCAGAGGCGGTTTGTCAGAAGGAATCACGAGGGCATGCTTGTCCCACAACGGGCTCATCAGATAGCGGAAGGGAGCGACCTCGGAGGTGGTGTCGAGCCAGAGGAATTCCTTTCCCTGAGGGACAGCGGTAATCACATGATCAAATTGCGCCGGTGAAGGCACGTCGGGATCCAGTTCGTGGGAAGACCCGATGAGCGCAGGGTACGCCGGAATGCCGGCCGCCGCGAGCAGGGACGCTAACAGAGTGTGCTTGTCCTTACAATCGCCGTACTGATTGGCAAGAACCTCAGACGCAGCATGCGGCTGGTAGCGGCCAATTCCGAAGGCGATCCCGATGTAATGGAATTGCGTGCTCACATAGTTGTAAATGGCGTGGAGTTTGGCGTTGTCGTCGGTGGCGTCCTTGGTCAACGCCATCGCCTTGGCACGGATTTCATCGTTCGGCTTTACGCGATCCAGTTGCAGGCTGTTATACCAGTTGCCGATTTCTTCCCAGCTCTGAAACGTGGAGAGTTGGACATCCGGAGGCGACAATTTGCCGCGTGTCAACTGATAAAGTTTTTCCTCATTGTCCTTCTTTTCGTCGTCGGCGGACTGGCGGCTGAGCTGGGAACGGATCCACGTGAAGATACGGCGATCGCCCTCCTCGGTGATGACTGGTTTCACCTCTGGACTCTTCCACTTCAGCGGGCGGGTGCGAGGAACGCTGACTTGAAGCTCCTCGTGAAGACCGATGACGTCTTTGGAGAAGTTATAAGCCTGCCAGAACTGACCTGGAATGAGAGGTTTGGTGGTGCGCCAGCGCTCGTGAAATTCGAGCACATCTGATGAGCTCAGTCCTTTGACGGCAATCTGTTTCTCGTGCAGGTCGCTGTAGAAAGGAGCCTGCCGGGTGACTTCCGCAGGCATGTCTTGAACCTGGTCCAATGGGGTTGAAATCACAGTACCGTCCGGCTTGATGACGCGGACGTAATCAATGTCGACCGATTCGGTGGCACTCTGGTAAGAAATGGTAAGTACGCTGTAGCGCTGTACGCCTGCGTCGGATTGAATTCGGATGCGGCTGGTAGAATCGCGAGTGCTGGTGCCGTCGTTCTCAAAAACAAATTTCGTGACGTCGCGCTCGATGACAAACGCCTCTTTGGAGTAATCGGGGCTGGACGCGGCGGCAGGGGCCGCAGCTTGTCCGTAAGCGTGACCGCAAGCAAGGGCGAAAAGCCCCAGGGCGAAGAAGCGCAAGAACGTTACCATGAGCGTGTCACTTACTTATCGTGAATTGCCGCAAAAGGCAAGGACTTCCATCATGGCCCCACGAGGGTCCGGCACATTTTGGTCTGGACGGCGAGGGCTGGTAAAATTGGGATGCCCAGTTTGCTGGACCGAAGTGGGGCTATAGCTCAGCTGGGAGAGCGCATCGTTCGCAACGATGAGGTCGTCGGTTCGAGCCCGACTAGCTCCACCAAAGTTTGTCAGCCGGTTACGCCGCAATCCTGCGGGTTGAACCCGCACTTTCGGATGCTTGGCCCCCGGGCAGATTCAGACCAGAGTCGACGACCATCCTAACTGAGGCATTCCTAACCCAGAAGGAGCGGGAATTCCAGCGAACCCGGCCCGCGAGCGACGCCGCATAATTCGGGTCGCCCGCGGACCGAGAAAGCTATTGCTGCTGGATTATTTGTAGGTGGCGTTGGTGCGAGCCAAGTAGTCGCGGTGCTCAGTGGAGTCCGTCATGGAACCAAAGGCCGGTCCAGTCAGGGGGCTCGCCTTCAGGGTGTCCCGCAATGCCGCGTTGACCTTGTCGAGACCTTCGGCGTTGGCCGCGAGGTAGAAGACCCAAAACGTGCCAGGAGCCATGGTGTGGATCGCTTCGGTG
The DNA here is from genome assembly GCA_963715675.1 of uncultured Acidobacteriota bacterium. GTDB lineage: Bacteria > Acidobacteriota > Terriglobia > Terriglobales > Acidobacteriaceae > DASVWZ01. The sequence goes on along the minus strand of OY970265.1, from coordinate 1,466,397 downwards.
TCGACTTCGTACTCATGAATGGCGCCGTCGGCGAGCATTTTCTCCATCAGAGGCACGATCAGGTTCTTGCTGAGCGTATCTACCGCGTCGCTGGGTGCGTCCGCCTTTAGCTTATAGGATGCCCCGTGGGTGTACAAATCCTTCCACGATCCGGAATGCCAGTTGTAGTGGCGGCTGACAAAAATGGCATCCCAGTGTTTTGTGGCAGTCGTCAGGACTGGAGAAGTGGCGTTGCCGGACTTGTAGAACTGATCCAGCACGTTGAGTATTCCTGCCATGGACATAGACGACCACCAATCGTCGTGAGTTTCACCGTCGGGCTGGTGAACCATATTGGTATCGCTGCCATATCCGACAAGCGTCCCGCCGGCAACGGCCTTCTCCAGGATTTTCTGGTCGGCCGCATTTGCCTTTTCCATCTCTCCCCACTGCGTGCGGGGAATGTTCCAGAAGGAAACATACGAATACATCGGGGGTTTTTCCTTAACTTCTGACATCTGCGCTGGTGCCGGCGAAGCGCAGACAGCGAACATCGCGAGCACGCACACTCCTGCAAACACTCTCCACATTTTGTTCATTTATTTTCCATCCTCAGTGACTATCGCCAGGATTTCGCTCTTGCTATCCTGTGCTGCCGTAGTGTACAACAACCGTCCTCACAACCCTAATCAGTAGACGCAAGGGTGCAGTTTGGCAGCGGACGAGCCGCTGCGCGATGGTTTTCGTCGCAAGGAACGGGAAACTCCGCGCGTGGAAGATGGAATGTGTGTATAATTCTGACCACTCCGTAAAGCAGAAAAATCCAGTGCAATCGATTTGTTTGACCCAGGAGGTCAACCATGAAAAGACTCACAGGATCGTTGCTCGCGCTCTTTGCTTTGCTCTCGATGGGAAGCGCCAGGATTGCGGCCGGCCAGGACAAGTCGTCTGGCATGATGCCGCCCAAGGTACTGATGATCAGCCGGGAATATACCAAGCCGGGCAAGTCAGGTACCGCTCATGAAAAAACCGAAAGCGCCTTTGTTCGTGCCATGGCGAACGCGAAATGGCCCACCCACTATCTGGCGGTGGAGTCTCTTTCCGGAAAGTCGCGTGCGCTTTTTCTAACCGGATACGATTCGTTTGAAGCGTGGGAAAAAGATACGCTCGCAACCCAGAAAAACACCGCATTGTCGGCTGCCCTAGATCGCGCGTGGGCGGCGGACGGTGAACTTTTGAGCGAGACCGACGGCGGCGCGTTCGCATTCCGCGAGGAATACAGCCTGCGTCCGGCGGTCGACATCCCCCATATGCGCTATTTCGAAATCTCGCGGTTTCAGGTTCGCCAGGGACATGACAAAGACTGGGAGGAACTGGTGAAACTGGTAACCGCCGCGTACGAGAAAATTCCCGACGCACACTGGGCGACCTATGCGGCAATCTATGGACTGCCGGACACTACCTACCTCATCTTCAACCCCATGAAGTCCGCGGCGGAGATTGATAAGAACTTCGCAGCAGGGAAGGACTTTGAAGCGGCAATGGGGAAAGAGGGCATGAAGAGGCTGAGCGAATTGTCGGCAGCAGCAATCGAGTCGAGTCAGACTAACCTGTTTGCGTTTAATCCACGCATGAGCTACGTGGGTGACGACTGGGTGAAGGCGGACCCGGACTTCTGGAAGCCGAAAGCTGCTCCTGCTCCGGCGGCTGCCAAGAAAGCGGCAGAAAAACCGGCGGAGAGTCATTAGTCAGATTCTGAAGTAAGTGTGGCGCGGGCGCCCCCGCCCGCGCTCTTGTCTTTCAGTCCGGTTCGGTCTGCTACGGCGTGACTTCGTAGACCGTGCCGCAGCCATGAGTGTGGCAAGCGTGAGTACCGCCGATTCGGGTGGTGCCGTACAAGTTGCCAGCGCTGTCGAGGACCACACCAGCGAACGGCTGGGCACCGTCTTCGCCGTGGAAAACGTGCAGGATCCTGTTCGTCCAAGTTGCACCGCTTCGGGCCGGCCTGAGCAGTTCGAAAACCGCTCCACGATTGTGCCCTCCAAATGATGCGCTGTATAAGTTCCCGGCTTTGTCGAAGGTGACCGCAGCACAGGGATATCCCATCGGCCCTCCCTTCGGGAACGAATACAGCAAAGTTTCTGCCCAGCTACCGGATTCCAACTCAAACACGACGCCGTAGCCGTAATCCCCACCCGCAGGCGCAGTACTATACAAATTCCCATCGCTGTCGGCAGTAAGCGGGGCGGAGAGGAACGCACCGCCAGCCCAGTCGGAGTCATAGATGATCTTCTCTGTCCACTGGGCGTCCGTCCCCGGAGTCATCTGGAACACCGTTCCGCAGCCGCTCTCGCACCCTTCATCGTTTCCGCCGCTGTTGGTTATACCATAGAGGTTGCCAAGACTATCAAAGATCAGCCCAGCCAGCGGGTTCGCGCCGTCAGGATATCCGGCGAACGTATACAGCACAGTCTCGGTCCACTCTCCGCGTTGGCCCGGGGCAAGTTTGAATACCAATCCGTCGCCGTTGAGGTCACCGCCGGTCACAGTTGTACCGTACAAATCCCCGTCTGCACCGAGTATCACGCTATTGGGGCGGATGCCCTCGCTCCAGCGGTCGAAGCTAAATATGTGGAGTATCGTCTCCGTCCATTTCCCAGCGCCCGTGGGCGAGAGCTCGAAAACAGTCCCACAGCCCGATCCGCAGCCCTCGTCGCCACCAGCTTCGGTCGTGCCGTACAGATTCCCCGCTTGGTCGAAGACAAGGCGGGAGGCCGGATACGATCCGTCTTTCCCGTGGAAGCTATACAGCACTTTCTCGGTCCAGTTGCCCTTTCCGTCGGGGATCAATTCGAACACGCCGCCGTTGCCATGAAACGTACCGCGAGCCACTGTTCCATACAGGTTTCCGGCCGAGTCGAAGATCAAATCGGCCAGAGGATAGTTGCCGTCGTTGGCGTCAAAACTGAGCAACACCTTTTCTCGGCTGGCTGCACGTGCCGGAGCGACCTCAATGATCAAAGCGAAAACGCAGAGCAGCGCTATAGCCGGGTAACCGAGACATTTCTGGCTGGGCATCGTAGTTTCCCCCGCACGCGGGATCGGTAAAGGATGGAAACCTTCAGGGAGGGGAAAGGCTTCACTCCTAGCGTCCCAAAGTATACACCGAGGTACCTCCCCGCATTCCAAAAACTACTGTCTGAAATCCCGATTCCGACAACACCTGCCCTTTTGCTTCTTGACAAGGCAATCCCTGCCGGACATAATGTCCCCACGTTCCGGGCTATCTGCTCTCTTCCGTTAGGCCGCTTCGAACCTTTGATCGCAAGGAGATTACCGTGGCTACTGCTTCCAGTGAAAGACTGCAATGTGTACACCCGAGCCGACAGCGCGCTGTTCGCTCCACCCACGTCGCTGATCGGTTTCGGTGCCGACGCACCGCAACCGCCTGCTTCTGGGCTCTCACGCTGCCGTTCATTTTCAGCGGCGCTGCCACTGCCACTGACGTGGTGACCTATCACAACGACAACGCGCGAACCGGGCAGAACCTGAACGAGACGATCCTGACGCTGAGCAATGTGAACTCGTCCAGTTTCGGCAAGCTGTTTACCATGCCGGTGGACGGGGTCATCGACGCGGAGCCCTTGTATCTGTCGTCCGTTTCGATTCCGAATCAAGGCACGCACAACGTGATGTACGCGGTGACGGAAAACGACAGCGTGTATGCGTTCGACGCCGACAGTGGCAGCCAGTTGTGGCAGGTCTCCTTGCTGGGGTCGGGCGAAAGTGCCTCCGATAATCATGGCTGCGGCCAGATCACGCCACAGATCGGGATTACCTCAACTCCGGTAATCGACCGCAAGAGCGGAACCAACGGTACCATCTATGCGGTTGCCATGAGCAAAAATGCCAGTGGCATTTATTTCCAGCGGCTCCACGCCCTCGATATCACGACCGGGCAGGAGGAGTTCGGGGGACCGACCACGATCGCCGCGAAATATAAAGGAACCGGCGACAACAGCCACAATGGGTATGTGGTGTTCGACCCGGCACAGTATGCCGAGCGCCAGGGCCTGCTCCTGCTGAACGGTGTGATCTACACCGGGTGGACTTCGCATTGTGATGCGCGCCCCTATACCGGCTGGGTGATCGGTTATAGCGAGAGCACGCTCAAGCGCACCAGCGTCCTGAACGTCACTCCGAATGGCAGCGAAGGGGCGATCTGGCAAGCCGGTTCCGGCATGGCTTCGGATGGAAAGAACATCTACTTTCTGGACGCGAATGGAGATTTCGACACGAGCCGGAATTCCAAGGGGTTCCCCAAGAACGGGGACTATGGAAATGCGTTCCTGAAGCTCTCGACCAACGGCAACACGTTGCGGGTTGCGGATTACTTCAACATGTACAACACGGTGCAGGAATCGGATCGCGATGAAGATCTCGGGTCAGGTGGAGTGTTGCTCCTGCCGCCCATGAAAGACTCGAAAAACAGGACCTGGCATCTGGCGATCGGCGCCGGCAAGGACTCCAATATCTATCTGGTGAACCGCGCCAACATGGGGAAGTTCAACCCCAAGAATGACAAGGCCATCTATCAGGAGGTTGACGGCGCGCTGCCCGGCGGCGTCTGGTCGATGCCGGCGTACTTCAACGGCAGCATGTACTATGGGCCCGAGAGTTACAACCTGCTGCAGTATAGGTTTTCGCAGGCCAAGCTTGGCACCACGCCAGCTTCCAGCAGCACCGAGTCGTTCGCGTATCCGGGCAGCACGCCGGGGATTTCGGCCAACAAGACGCAGAACGGCATCGTTTGGGCCATCGAGCACAGCGGAGCTCCCGACGCCTTGCATGCTTACGATGCCGCCAACCTGCAGCACGAGCTCTACAATTCGAGCCAGGCAGGCAAGCGGGATCACTTCGGCACCGCCAGCCACTTCGGAACACCCATGATCGTGAACGGCAAAGTCTACGTGGGCACGAGCAACAATGTGACCGCGTTCGGCTTGCTGGGAGGAAAGTAGGCTGCGGCCGGGTGCAACCCTATAGAAATTGCCCGCAGAATCCCGGATTAGGGCCGAGGGGAATGCGCTGCCTTTTCCTGTGGTGAAGCCTGCTTGAGGACCAATCCCCAACGAGACATTTGCCCGGCGGCGACACTTGCGGCGCCACTCCATTCTCCGGTAATCTCACCCTCCTGAGTTCTTTTTCAAGAAAGGATTTCCCGTGCACCGCACGCTGTCTGTTTCTCGGTTCGCCTCTCCGCTGATCCTCCTGGCCTCAGTCTTTTGCAGTGCCCAATCGATATCGGTTTCAGTCGATCTACACGATGCGCCACGCAATATCTACCATGCGCGGCTGACGTTTCCAGTGAAGCCAGGACCGTTGACGCTGGTCTATCCGGAATGGATTCCCGGCAATCACCGGCCCAGCGGACCGATTGCGAACCTGGCCGGATTGCGCATGGAGGCGAATGGGCAGGAGGTCGCATGGGATCGGGACTCCGTCGACATGTATGCGTTTCACTTGATTGTTCCGCGCGGAGCCAGGGAGTTGCAGGTGTCACTGGATGCCATCACCAATACCGGAGTGGCTGGATCGAGCGGTCCGGCGGCCTCCACCCATGTTTTGGATTTGAACTGGAGCCAGGTGGTGCTTTATCCGCAGGGAGCGAACTCGGACGAGGTGCAGGTTACCGCCTCAGTATATCTGCCCGATGGCTGGAAGTTTGGCAGCGCACTGCACTTCGTAACCATCAACGATGGCCGGAACGTGATGCTCATGCTGTCCGAGCCCGTCTCGCTGACTACGCTGATTGACTCACCGCTGATTGCGGGAGATCATTACAAGCAAATTGTGCTCACCAAGCCCGGAGAGACGCCGGTGCACGTCATCGACATGGTGAGCGAGAGCGATGCCGGGCTGGCAATGACTCCGCAGGACGAAGCTGCCTATCGCAAGCTGGTGGCAGAAACGGGCGCGCTTTTCGGCGCGCGGCATTACACGCAGTACCATTTTCTTCTCACGCTGAGCGACGATGTGGGGGGACGCGGCCTGGAGCATCACGAATCCAGCGACAACGGAATGGAAGAGAACGGCCTCACGGATCCGGATATGCGTCTTCTGGCAGGAGAACTGCTGTCTCACGAGTTCACCCATTCGTGGAACGGCAAGTATCGGCGACCTGCCGGACTGGCGACCAGAAACTATCAGGAGCCGATGAAGGGTGATCTGCTGTGGGTCTACGAGGGGCTGACGGAATATCTGGGGAATGTGCTGGCGGTGCGTTCCGGGCTGCGTACTCCCGAGCAGTATCGCGAACACCTGGCCCAGACTGCGGCAGAGCTGGATTATGAGCCGGGACGAACCTGGCGGCCGCTGGAGGACACGGCCCGCTCGGTGCAACTACTGCGCATCGGACCTCCGGGGTGGTACAGCTGGCGGCGCAGCCTGGATTACTACCCGGAAGGCGAGTTGATCTGGCTGGAAGTCGATACCCTCACCCGGCAGCAATCGCAAGGGCACAAGTCGCTGGACGATTTCTGCCGGCTGTTTCATGGAGGGCAGAGCGGGCCTCCGAAAGTCGTCCCCTATACGTTTGAGGACGTAGTCAATACCCTGAATCAGGTTGTGGCGTACGACTGGGCCAGCCTGCTGAGGCAACGTGTCAACGCCACCAGTGCCCATGCGCCAACCGGCGGAATCGAACGTGGAGGATGGCGGATGGTTTACAACGACCAGCCGAATATCTTTGTTCGGGCCGAAGAAAAGCTGGACAAGTTCACCGACCTCGGATATTCGCTGGGACTGAGAATCGGGGAGGGAGGCAGGCTGTCGGATGTGATCTATGGCTCGCCAGCATACGCGGCAGGGTTAGGCCCAGCCATGAAACTGGTCGCGGTGAACGGAAGGAAATTCTCCAACGAGCTATTGGTGAGGGCGGTCAAGGACGCAAAAGCAGGGAACCAGCCGATCGAACTGTTGGTGGAGAATGCGGAGTTCTTCAAGACGTATGCGGTGCCTTATCACGACGGCATCAGGCAGCCGCACCTGGAACGGGGCGATGGGGCTGATTTGATCGGAGAGATTCTGAAGCCGCTGACGAAGTAGGAGTTGGCTGGAAGTTAAGGCGACGTAATCAGCCGAACCGGAACTGGCGAAGTGCCTGAGCCCCCGACCACCGGGGATGCGCCGTTGCCGGTTCCGTTGCAAGCGGAGACGTTGAGCACGGTGATGTTGATGTCTCCGGGGCTGGCGGCGGGCGGTCCGCTTGTGCCGCAGCATTCCACCTGGTTGACGAAGGCCTGCAGAAAGCCAACGATGTTTACCGGAGCACTGGCCGAGCTAAAAGTGCTCTGATCAAAAATAGGGATGGTCACGATCGAGCTGCTGGTGGAAACCGACCCAGCCCCAGCGAACGGCCCCTGCCCCGCGGTGATTACCGGAGGACCATTGGGGTAGAGCACTGGGTAGCTCAACGAATCCTGCCCGACGTTTAGTCCATAGCTGGAGGCGTGGGTAAGGCATTCTGCGCCCGCGGCACTTATACTCAGTACCCCGCCCGCACCGGGATTCACTGTGTTGTCCCAGCTCGCACCAGCCGTCCCACAACTGTACTGAGTTGTCACATCGGCGCACTCGATCCCTCGTTCATAATCGGTGGATCCCTCACAGCTTGATGGGCAAATGTTCTTGCCCGAATCGAGTTGTACCAGTGCCGGCAGATAGTAGACCTGGCCAGAACGACCCCATGGTGGTGGCCCGCTCAGCGTACAGGAGCCTGGTGACGAAAGCGAGCAGGCCGAGGTGAGGTTGAAGTTGCTGCTCACGATGTTGATCTCTGCGTTGTTCGACCCGTCTATAAGAGGGTTCCCGTTGGGATCGACATTTGCCATCAGCCACGGTTTCACGCTGGAGGGTGCAATCGGCGTGAAGCTGGAACTGTTGGATGGGTTGTAAGCTTCAGCTGTGGCTGAGGCCTGGACCGCGGACGAAGCCTTTCCCCAGATTCTCGCGAAGAAGGTAGGCAACCCGGTTTGCTGCGCGGCGACGGTGATCAGGGGATTTCCGTTTCCATGCGTGACGAAGTCGATGGTGACGACCGGCGGGCTCGCCAGGAGCCTGCCGGCAACTGTATTCCATGGCAGGAGGGCGGTGATCTGTGCGTTGGCCATGTTCGTAGCCACGGTTTCCACCGCCGGGAGGCTTGGATCGGTAGGCTGCAACGTGGTCACACCGGAATCAGCGACCGCTTTGGCGCCGGCCAGAGCTGCGGCGTCGGCGGCGCGCTGGATCTCACTTTTTGCCACATAGAGGGTGACCACGTCGATGGCCAGAGCCGCCATCGCCAGCAGGCTCACAATCGAGACGGCCACCAGAATGATTGTCTGGCCTTGTTCCCCACGTCGTTTCGACTTCAAACTTGGGCTCATGGATCTATTCTTAGTCCGCGTTGATGGTGGTGGCCTGGGTCTGGATGTTGGTCAGGCCAAGCTTGGCGCCCGGAATCAGCAACTGAATCACGCTGTTGAAATGCCACTGGTATGGGTAGTTGATGATGACCTGGGTGCACAGCACATTAAGAGTCGGCCCGGCAAAGCAACCGGTCCCCTGCCCGGAGAAGTCGCGCTGCACGGTAAGCTGCAGAGTGCCGGCACAGCCATTGGCGTTGGCGTTGTAGGTCCACACCTGGGAATAGCCGGTCGGGGCGGGCGGTGCTGCAGCAGACAAGGCGCAATCGTTGATATTCGCTTGCTGCAGGTAGGAATCCACAACATAACGAATGGCGTCGACCGAGGGTGGCGCGGGATTGTTCGCCGGATAGATGAGGTCGTTGGTGGGTTGGGTGGCTCCGAAGCGCGCGCCCTCGCGTACGGCGTTATTGAGTTCCTGCTTCAGGTTGAAGGCGCCGCCAAAGTCGAAAATACCCACCACCAAAACCACCAGCAGGGGCAGGGCGACGGCAAACTCAGCCAGAGAGGCGGCCTGGGCGCTTTCGAGCAGGCGCAGCTTCGGGCGCCATCCAGCTTCGGATTTGGCTGGGCGGACCCTCATTGCTCGGTCCTCATTTGCACGTGGGCGGAAAGTTTGTACGCCTTCTGGTTGAGAGACGTCCCCGGCAAGAACATCTGGTAAGGATACTGAAAGTCGATGGACACGCCGCAGGGTGGTGCTCCCGATGCGGGTAGCGGAGGCGTCACCAGCTGGACATTCGTGCAGTAGTTAATTTGCGGCGGGACGGCTGAAAGGTTACAACTGGCCGCGCCTCCGGTGCATGCGACGCGAGGCGTTGCCCCGGGTGTTACCAAGCCGGGATCCAGATGAGCCGCCAGCAGAGCTGCACCGACTTGGCTGGCTATGTTAGCGACGCTCGGCGCGGTGTTGCTGCAAGAGCCGCACTTCTGAGCAACCGCGTACCGCACTCCCTGCCGCGCGGCGTGGTTGATGGTCGCATAGATATTGAAGGCGCGCCCGAACCAATAGATGCTGAGCAAGATCAGGAAGGCGATGGGAAACACCAATGCGGCTTCCGCAATTTCCGACCCGCGGCTCCCGGTAATCAATCGTCTCAATCGCATGAACATGGGTTTGGGCTCGCAGGCGTCAGGACACGAACCCCTGCCCCGCAGTATAAACAATGACCGCAACCGCCACTGCTACCCCGAACGGTACCTTGGTGGATTGGGGGTTGTCCAGCGTCAGGTCCTGGCCGGGCAGATGGAAGCTGAGAAAAGCTGCCAAAAGGCGTCCGATGTTGCGTAAGGTCTGGCGGAAACGCCCTTTCCAGATCACCAGGACCAGGGCCATGATCCCGGCGGCAAGAACGGTGACAAACAGCACGCCAAGAAGGCGCTGCGGACCCAGAAAAGCGCCTAACGCGCCGATTAGCTTCCAGTCTCCGGCGCCCAGGCTGCGGATCAGCACGAAGGGCAGCAGCAGAATCAGACCCAGAGCGGCGCCGAGCAGCGAATCTTTGGCGCCCGGCCATCCTCGCAGCCACGAGTTGACCCCAAGGCCAACCGCCATGGCCGGAACCGTGAGCCAGTTGGGAATACGGCGCGACCTCCAGTCCAGCACCCCGGCGATGACCGCCAGCAGCGCCGGCAAGATCCGCACTCCTAGCTGAATCATGGAATTGAGAACGTCATCACGCGCAATTTCGTCTGCCAGACGGCGATGTCCCTACCCGGGCCCAAGCCATCCCGGAGACTATCGACTCAGGGGTTTGGCGCTGGCACGCTCAGCCATCACCCGGTGGGCGCTATCCGTCAGTTGCTTGGCTTGGGGCAGAAGATCCAAAGCCCTGATTACTTCGGGATCGCTCTCGGCTCTCACCTTCAGGCCTTCTTCCTGGCCGAAGGCATCCACAAAAACCTCGCTCTTGATGCTGGACCGAACCCAGTCATTGTTCGCGAGCAGATCTGCTTCGGTGTAGGGAATCTTTTCTTCGTCCATGAACTTGCGGAAGTCCTGCAGTACCACATCATCCACTTCAAACTTGTCGGTGGGGTGGTGGCTCACCAGGTAGTGCTTGGCAAAGTTGAAGAAAGCGTAGTGCTGGAGCAGCGTATCCTGAAAATGGTTGCTCTTGGTGGGATCGATCTTGATATCGGGGGTGATCCCGCCGCCGCCGTACACCGTCCGGCCGCTGTCGGTCAGCTTAACCTCGCGGTTGGCGTTGTTGTTAGTATTGCTGTCTTCGTCGCGCTCAAAGTAATAGTCGTAGAGCGAAACGTTGGTGTAGTCGCGCTGGATCAAGCGTCCGCTCGGGGTGTAGTACTTGGCGGTAGTCAATGCGAGACCCGTGTTTTCGGAAAGCGGGTAGACGGTCTGCACCAGGCCTTTGCCGAAGGTGGTTTCGCCGACGATCAGGCCGCGATCATGGTCCTGAATGGCGCCAGCCACGATCTCCGCCGCCGATGCCGTGCCGCGATTGACCAGCACCACCAGCGGATAATCCTTGCCGCCGTCGCCGTGGGCGGCCACATAGCGTTTCTCGGCGGAATTCCGGCCGTGATGCGAAACGATCAACTGACCCTTGTGCAGAAACTTGTCCGCCACGCCGACCCCTTCGCTCAGCAGGCCTCCGGGGTTCTGGCGCAGGTCCAGGAGCAATCCCTTCAAATCCCCCATCTGGTCCAGCGCATCCTGCACTTCTTTTTCGGTGGTCTCATTGAAGCCGGTCACGTGCATGTAGCCGATGCCGGGCCGGATGAGGAAGTGCAGATCGACGCTGTAACGCGGAATCTCGTCGCGGACGACGGTGAACTCGAGCGGCTTGTCCGCGCCCTCGCGCATCATCGTGATATGTACCGTGGTGCCCTTCGGTCCCTTGAGCAGGTCGGCGACATCGCCGGTGCTCATGTTGTCAGTGGACTTGCCGTCCACGGCGATAATGATGTCGCCCGGCCGGATGCCGGCGCGATAAGCCGGCGTGCCCACAAACGGCGCAATGACGATAACTTTATTGTTGCGTGGTCCGACGGTCATGCCCACGCCGTAATACTTGCCGCGCTGGTCTTCGCGCAATAGCGCGTACTGCTTGGGATCGAAGAAGTTGGAGTGCGGATCGAGCACGTGCAACATGCCGGGAATGGCCCCATTGTAAATGGCCTTGTCGGCATTGACCGGCTCGGCGTAGTTCTGCTCGATCATGTCGTACACCTGGGTAAACTGGCGCAGACTGTCGCGCACGTCCGCGTCGCCGCCCGGAGATGCTGCGGGGGTGAGCTTCTGGCCGAAGACCATCCCCAGCAGACCGCAGGTGAGAAGCACGAAAAATACCAGGAAGAGCGAACTGCGCGAACTACGAGCCATGTTTATGGTTTCCTTTTGGCTGGGACACAAGACGAGCCCCGCAACCGCATTTCATCGCAGTATAGCACGCTGGATTTCCGCCTGGCATGACTTTACTGACCCGGAGGTAACCATCCGGCTATCTGCCTCATATCAGTAAGATGCAGGGGAGGGGAATGGGGTTCATTCAAGTTTGCCGTGCCTGTGAAGCAGTGCATCGGCCTTTCTCCGCAGCCCCTACGGCTGCACCCCGATGGCGCCGTACAGTTCGTCGGTTTTGTAGACGACTCCGTCTTTGACCACGACCTTTACCTTCCGAATGTCGCTGATGTTGGTGGTCGGATCGCCGTCGATCATGATCAGATCCGCCAGCTTGCCCGGCGCGAGGCTTCCCAGTTCCTGATCGCGTTTCATGACGCGAGCCGCGCCCAGTGTGGCCATCTGCAGAACCTTGGGCGCCGGAATGCCCGCCTTCACGTACAGTTCGAGCTCGCGTTGCAGGGTGAATCCAGCCATGCCATCGGTGCCGGCCACGATGGGAATGCCGGCATCGTAGAACGCCTTGGTCATCTTCAGCATTTGCGAGAAGGAATCCTGGTAGCGCTGATCCATGCCGGCGGGAACGTCGAGGCCGCCGTAGAAAAATCCGCGGCGAATCTGAGCAGGCACGCGATCGGCGATTGCGGCGTAGCTTGGCGAGACGGTGCCGGGCCTCGCGGTAAACATATCTTCGAAGACGGTCAGCGTGGGATCGAGAACGGTCTTGTGTTCCTGAAGCAGCCGGATGAAGGCCTTGACTGGTTCGGAGTTGGGGTCGACTTCAGCTCCGTGGGCTGCTACCTCGGAGAAGCGGGCTGGCCCGCGCGTGTCTTTGACCCGGTCAAACATGAAGTTCAGGAAGATGAAATTCATGTGCTGGATTTCGTCGGCGCCGTCGCGCACAAATTGCTCAGCATTCATGAAGGCCGGGACGTGTCCGCTGACGCGCATGCCATGAGCGTGCGCCATCTCCGCGATCTTGGGGACCAGTTCGGGCTTGATCGAGCTGTAGATCTTGATCTGGACGTCACCCAGCTTGGCGTATTTTTCGATGTTCTCGCGGGCCTCCTGTTCGGAATCAGCGAAAACCTTGGTTGGACCCGCGAAGGGGCCGCGGCCGTCGACCAAACCGGCCATGAGCACTCGCGGACCAACCTCCTGCTGTTTGTCAAAGCGGCTGCGCATCTCGATCAGCCGATCGCTGTCATTGCCCAGGTCGCGCACGCTGGTGATTCCGGCCGCCAGATGCAGCACACCGTCGTTCGGTCCCAGGTGAACGTGCATGTCCCAGAGGCCGGGCATAATGGTTTGGCGAACGGCGCTGATGACCTTTGCGGTGTGCGGAGGGTAAATGGTTTTGTCGTTGATATCCAGAATCTTGTTGCCCTGGACGATGACGTTGACGTTGGGCCGGATGGCGCCGGTTTCTGAGTCAAAGAGATTGGCGTGCTGGAAAATCAGGACGGCGGCCGGGTCGTGCCCAAGGTTCGCGGCCAGCTGTTGCGAGCGCCGCTGCTCGAATTCGTCCTGCGCCTTGATCATGGTGTCGGCGGCAGATTCCCAGCCCTCGGCAATGACCGAGAACCAGCTGTTCGTAATCGCAAAGAATTTTCCGTCGGGGTCAAGCCAGATGGGATCAGGCGAAAAATCCAAGCCGATAATGGCGTACTGCACGACGGTCCGTGATTTTCCGTTGGCTTCGATCTTCAAGGCACCACGCTTTTCGATGGATGCCTCGCCGGCAGGGAGCAGCGGAAGCTTGCCTCCGGGCGCCGCCAGCAGAGCACGGGCCAGGATCGCTGACTCCTCCGGGGCTCCGGAGATGCTGATGTAAAACGCCGATCCGGCAACCTGCTTCTGTCCCTGCTCGGCGCGGTTCTTCCAGGTGGCGTTGGTTTCGCGCAGAGAGAAATGCTCGTCGATCGCGGCCTTGTAATAATCCGTGCCGGAGTTTTCGAGGGAGACGGGGATGCCAGACTGGTCGAGCGTAACCCGCTCGGTGGTGGCCGGACCGCGGCCACGATCGTTGAACTCGTAGTACAGACGCCAGCTCCCGTCGGCGTCCTGGCTGGAGGTTTCATAGCCAGCTTGGTTGCCCATCATGAGAACGGTGTAGCGCGTGGTGGGTGCGGATGGGCTGGTTTCTGGTTGAAAGGCAACGAGCGGCAGTAGCGCGACGAGCAGTGCAAGTCTCTTCATGGGTCCTCGAATGGTGTTGAATTCCCAAGGATGGCGAAAGGGAAGGGAAGTTGTCAATGGTGCCCGGTGCCGGAGATTCTGGAAACTCTCACTAACTCGCACGGCTGTGGTTAAATCTCTGCGATGAGGCAAATCAGAAGCGGCGATGCGGACATTGCTTATGAAATTCTCGGTGACGGTGCGCCGGTGGTCTTGCTGCATCCGTTTCCGGCGCACCACGATCTTTGGAAGCCGGTGGTACTGGCTCTGGTTTCGCGTTATCGCGTGATTCTTCCGGACTTGCGGGGACATGGCGATTCGGGGATCGGAGAAGGGCCGGCAACCATGGAGAAACATGCACTGGACCTGGCGTGGGTCTTGGATGCAGAGGACGTGGGGCGCGCGGTGTTTGTTGGAGTATCGATTGGGGGCTATGTGCTTTTTGAATTCTGGCGGCGCTTTCGAGGACGCGTGGCGGGCCTGGTACTGGCCAACACCAAGGCATCGGCGGACACCGCTGAAGGCCGCGCCGGACGGCTGCAAGCCGCGGCAGATGTCCTGGAACGCGGAGTCGAGCCGTTTTTCGCGAGCATGCTGCCTAAGTTGCTGGGCAAAACCACATACGGCACTCGGCCAGACTTGGTGGAGGGGGCTCTCCACATGATGCGCAAAATGTCTCCGGAGGATGTGGCTGCAGTGCAGCGCGGAATGGCGCAACGCCCCGACTCGGTCGAGACGCTGAAGACCATCAACGTGTCAACGTTGCTCATCACGGGAGATGAGGACACGCTGACAGGCGTTGCCGATGCCGAACTGATGCGGGGACACATTTCCGGCAGCGAGTTGAAAGTCGTCAGCCGGGCTGGGCACTATTCTCCGTGGGAGCAGCCGGAAGAAATAGGGAAGCTGTTGCGGCAGTTTGTGGATCAGGTTAGCGGCGGTTCATCGCAAGTTTAAAGTCCGGCAGTTCGTCTGCTAGAATCCTCTGGCCATGATTGATACCTTTTTAGTTGCACAGAAAAGCGTGGTTCACGAGAAGGGCGATGGGCCTGCAGTGGATGTGGGCGGTGCGGGAAGCCGCGTCTTCTTACTGGGCCTGGAAATCACGAACATCATCGAGCAGGAGTCGCTGGACGTGAGCGTATATGGCTCGGCCGACGGCACCACTTGGGGGACCAAACCGATTATCAGCTTCCCGCAGAAGTTTTATCGCGGCGAACAGCCTCTGCTGCTCGACCTGAGCGGGCTTCCGGACACGAAGTTTGTCAGAGCCCATTGGGAAGTCAATCGCTGGGGACGGGGCAGTGAGACCGCGATGTTTGAGTTCCAGCTCGTGCTGAAGGAAGTCCCGGCAGAGGTTTTGAAAGAGGCCAGGAGCGCGAAGATGTTGGCCTAACAGCGGTTGTGTTTTCGTTAGCTGGTCAGAGTCGCCGCTGGAGGTGGCCAGCCTGGACTTGGGAGCGGCCAATGCGGTTCCGAGGATTAACGCCTGGATCAACCAGAAAACGAAGAACAAGATCAACCACATCGTGGACGCGTTTTCTCCGCTGACCGCCCTGGTCGCGGTGAACGCGATTTATTTCAAGGGGCCGCTGGACCGAGCCTCTTGAGCCTGAGTTCACGGGTGACGGGCTGTTTACCGCCGCGACCGGACGAAAGAAACAACTTCCGATGACGCCCCTGTCGGGCCGTTACTCCTACTACGAAGATGGCGAGTCACAGACGGTGGTTCTCTGCTACCAAAGCGGCATGGCCATGTATGTCATCCTGCCTGCGGGGGATACCGATCCCCAGCGGTTTCAGCAGGGCTTGAGTTCCGGTGAGTGGGAGTCGCGGCTTGCGCGGCTTGAGAACGCTCGGGCATTATCCAAAATTCCGCGATTCAAGCTCGACTACCATGCGCGACTGAAACCGGCCGCTGAAGGCCATGGGGATGGAGCGAGCTTTCGACCGTAACTAGCTCGGATGATCCGCTATATTGAAGGCAGATGACGCGGGATTCTACAGCCACGATTCATCCAGCGCGAAATTTGACCGGAACACTGCGGTTACCCGGAGATAAATCCATCTCGCATCGCTATGCCATGCTGGGGGCGATCGCCGGGGGAACCACCACGCTGGATAATTTCTCTTCAGGCGCTGACTGCGCCAGCACTTTGCGGTGCCTGCGCGGCTTGGGCGCCGACTGGGAAAAAGATCAGGGCCGCGTTGTGATTCAGGGTTGCGGTTTGCAATTGAAAGCTCCGAGCGGGCCGCTCGATTGCGGCAATTCCGGCTCGACGATGCGAATGTTAAGCGGGATTCTGGCCGGACAACCCTTTACGGGCGAGCTAGCGGGAGACGAATCGCTTTCGCGGCGCCCGATGGCACGGGTGATTGCCCCGCTGCAAGCGATGGGGGCGAGCATTGTCGCCGGAGATGGTGGACGGCCTCCGCTGCGCATCACGGGTGGGCGGCTGAAGGGGATCGACTACCGGATGCCGGTGGCCAGCGCGCAGGTGAAGTCAGCGCTGTTGTTTGCCGGGCTGTTTGCCGGGGGCGAGACCCGCGTCGAGGAACCGGTGCGCACGCGCGATCATGGAGAGTTGGCGCTGCGGGCGTTCGGTGCCGAAGTCAAACAGGAAGGTCTCAAGGCGACCATTCGGGGCGGGCAACGATTAAAAGGCATCGAAGCCACAGTCCCCGGGGACCTCTCCAGCGCGGCGTTTTTCCTGTGTGCCGCGGCGCTGTTTCCGGGTTCGCAATTGATCATTTCCGACGTGCTGATGAATCCAACGCGGGCCCGGTTGCTCGACCTGCTCCTGTTGTTGGGCGTGGGTATTTCGGTGACCCAGTTGGAAGAAAGGCACGGAGAGTTGGCCGGGACCGTGCACGTGGAAGGGAAAAGGTTGCAGGGACTCACCCTCGTGGGGGCCGACACCGCCGCTTTGATCGACGAAATCCCGGTGCTGGCTGCCATTGCCCCATACACCTCTGAGGGCGTGGAAATCCGTGATGCGCGCGAGCTACGAGTCAAAGAATCAGATCGGATTGCGGCGGTCGCGACGAACCTTCGAGCCATGGGTGCAAGCGTCGAAGAACTGGAAGACGGGCTGAGAATCCCCGGCCGACAGAAGTTACACGGCGCTGAAGTGGATTCTTTAGGGGATCATCGAATTGCCATGGCGTTTGCAATTTGCGCCCTGCGAGCGGAGGGGGAAACCACGATTCGGGGAGCCGGGGCGGCGGCGATCTCTTATCCGGAGTTCTTTGAAACGCTGAATACGCTGGCGCAGAGGTGAATCCGTCGGAGATTGATCCGGCAACTACTGTGGCTGGCGTAAACTGAACGTCCCCGCCCCATCTCTTCACAAACCGGAGAGACAAGACGGGGGCGCCCTGTCGGATCTATAGGTGTTCGGTCTTGCCGCGGTACTTGACTGTGCCGTTGGTTTCGTTCACGTGATCGACGTCCTGGTTCGTGTAGGTACGGGCGGCTTTGCGAATCTCACCGGCATGGGGAACCCGGCCAGCCACGTTCCAACCTTCCGAAGAGACTCCGAAATCAGAGACACGCATTTCGTGCCTGTGGCCGCGTTCGGGCGACGGCTCAGCCGCCGTCTCGGAAGCGGTCGGACCGTACCAAACCGGCTCGCTATAGACACTCGGACCTGCCTGCACGGGAAGCGAGAGCGTGGCATTGGTCGCCCCGGCTACCAGTCCGAAGGCGCTGCTGCTGGCCCCTACCGGCGAGGGCGCTGAATTCGAGAGCGTGAACGATGGTGTAGTCACGAGTGGAACGAACGGCGCCGCGTAGACACCGTAGGCCGGAACCCAATTGCCGGCGGTTCCACCAATGACGGTGGCTTGGGCGGCGGCAACTCCAGAGAGCAACAGAACGAAGCAGAGAGCATTTAGAACACGCATGGACTCCTCCACAGAACTTTCTTGATTGCTATCATATACCCCAAACCCGGCTCCAGGCACGGGTTTTGTGGCTATGAAGTGTCTATTTTTGTAAATCGAGAAGGACACGAAATTGCGTGTCGGCAGGCATGGGCGATGCGGCTTGTGTGCGGATCCTGGGGAACGGGCTTTTGCGCGGTTGATCCCAGTCGCGAAGTCACCTATTGATAAGAAAGCGGTTATCACAGCGCCGAAGCGCGGCGCCGGCTAAGATCGGAGTTTCCTGGTGCCGTCCCGCGGGCCTCTTCAAAGTTGTCTATCAAGAAACCCATGCCTCAGGACCCGACGTAGCGGGCGTAGAGGCTCCGGGCGATGGCCGTATCGGTTGTGCCCTTGATAATGGCCCGGCCGTCCGGGAAAAGGGTCATTTCGTAGGGTTCATGCCAAAATTTCAAGACGAAGTCGGTGTGGCGCACGGCCCCGTGGGGCTTTAGCCGTTCGCTCATCTCGGCAAAGTTCAAAGGGCGACGGCGTTCGTGAATCTGCACCGAGTTGCGGCCACAAAGGGTGATGTGAGGGCGGCCTTCTCCGGCCAGATGGACGAAATCGTGTTCCCCGCAAGCCTGGCAGCCCGGGCGAAGCTTATCGGCCGCGATCTCAGCGTGCTGATTCAGCCAGACATCGAAGGAGAAAAGCGTGCGGCGAAGGTCGTCACCGGCGCCCACCAGCAGTTTCAGGGCCTCGGTGGCTGCGACGGAAGCCGCAAGATTCGCGGCGGAGTTCAGAATGCCCGCGCTTTCGCAGGTTTCGAAAGTGCCCTGCGGCGGTTCCCGGAAAATGCAGGCCAGGCAGGCGGTTCGGCCGGGAAGTACGTTCAGGGTGACGCCGTAGCTGCCCACGGCTGCGGTGTAGATCCAGGGGACGGAATTCTTCACCGCGTAGTCATTGATCAGGTAGCGGGTTTCAAAATTGTCGGTTCCGTCCAGAATGAGCTGCGCCCCATGGAGGAGTTCGTCGATGTTCGAAGGAACCAGATCGGCGACGCTTGGTTCGATCACCACCTGCGAATTGAACGTAGCAATCCGGCGTGCCGCGGCAATCGCTTTCGGAATTGATTCTGCCGCGTCGGATTCATCGAACAGCGATTGCCGCTGCAGGTTGCTGGATTCGACGTAGTCGCGATCGATGATGCGGATTTTGCCAACGCCTGCCCGCGCCAGCAGGGAAGCCAGGGCTGATCCAGTGGCGCCACAGCCGACGATCGCGACTGCCGACGCGGCCAGTTTACGCTGACCGTCCGAGCCGATCCCCTGAAACAACACCTGCCGGGAGTACCGATCTTCCAGTTCCAAAGCCGTCATCCTTCTTGGCGGAGCGAACCATTATTATAGGTGCAGGCGAAGCTGCGGGGCATGGTAGCAGCCCAGGGAAACAGGTCTGAATGCAACATCGGGAGCCGGGGTTTCATCGAACTTGAGAACCAGCACCATTCGCGTTGAGGAGCTTATTTGCGTCTGAGTGGAGGTCTGCGCGGAAGCCTGGCAGTGCTCACCCTCGTGGCTGCCACGGGGGCGGCTGCGTTGGCGACTTCTTCATCGACTGGCGCAGGACAATCTGCATCCTATGAGGGCGCGGTTGTCCAGGAGGTGCAGTTTCCCAACGTACATTCGGAGGCCACTCAGCAGCGTCTTCGGCAGCTGATACCGGCGCAGGCGGGAGCGCGGTTGGATCGCGAAATGATCCGGCAGAGCATCCAGCGGCTTCATGCCACGGGACGATTTGCCGACATCCGGGCGGAAGCCGAGAAGACCTCGGACGGGCAGGTCATACTGTCGTTCGTCACCCAGCCGAACCTGTTTGTGGCCAGCGTGGATGCCGTGGGACTGCCCAACCGCCCGACCCAGGGCCAAGTCATCGACGCCGCCAAGCTGCAATTGGGAGAGGTATTCAGTCGCGACCACCTGGAGCGTGCGCTGCGAAACATCCAACGACTGATGGAAGAGAATGGCTACAACCGGTCTTCGGTGGAAACGGCGGAGCAAACCGATCCGGACCGGCAACAAGTGTCCATTGTCTTTGTGATTCACCCCGGAGCCCAGGCGAAAGTGGGGCAGATCACGGTAAGCGGAAACCCCGTCTATAGTCCGGAACAGATCCAGAATATCGCCAAAATGCACACCGGGGACCTGGTTTCGGTGCAGCACGTCAGTAACGCCCTGGACCGGCTGCGGAAGAAATATCAGAAGCAGAACCGGCTGCTGGCGCAGGTTTCGATTACCAGCAAGTTATACCGGCCGGACGTGAATCGGATGGATTACCACTTTTACGTGGAACCGGGACCGAAGGTGGAAATCCTGACGGAGGGCTTTAAGATTCGACGCGGTGTCCTGAAGCAGAATGTGCCGGTGTTCGAAGAAAACGCGGTGGACGACGACCTCTTGAATGAAGGCCGGCGGAACCTGCTCAATTATATGCAGTCGCGTGGCTACTTCGAGGCGACGGTCGGAATGCGCAAGAACACCGCAGCCAACGGAACCGATCTGCAGGTCATCTATTCCATTGAGGCGCACAGCCGTCACAAGCTGGTCAATATCGAAATCAGAGGGAACAAGTACTTCCGCACGGAAGATCTGCGGGCTCGAATGCGAGTGCAGGCCGCAGGACGGCTGTTGGAAGCAGGGCGGTTGTGGGAAGCCGGGCGTTTCAGCCAGGCGCTGCTGGCCAACGACATTCGCGGATTCGAACAGATGTACCGGAACAACGGATTCCAGGACGTCAAGATCAGCAGCAATGTGGTCGACAATTATGCCGGCCGCTCGAATCACCTGGCACTCGAAATTGAGGTGAATGAAGGTGCACAAACGCTGGTGGGAGCGTTTCACATCGAAGGCAACCGCGCGTTGTCCGACGCTGCGCTCCGGGCCCTGATCAGCACCGCTCAAGGGCAACCGTTCTCGGAGTCTTACATTGCCCAGGACCGGGACGACCTTTTGAACTATTACTTCAATCACGGATTCCCCCACGCCAGCTTCGAGGCTTCCGCCAAACCCATGGAGGGAGACGCCAAGCGCATGGATGTAACCTTCACCATCCATGAAGGCGACCGGATTTTCGTCGATCAAATCTATGTCTCCGGAACTCACTACACCAAGCCGTTCGTGGTGACGCGCGAACTCCAGGTGCAATCGGGTGCGCCGTTGAGCCAGCTCGACATGCTGGAAAGCCAGCGCAGGCTGTACGACCTGGGGATCTTCAACCAGGTGGACACCGCAGTGCAGAACCCGAGCGGTGTCGAATCGCAGAAAAATGTGCTGGTTCGGGTGCAGGAAGCCAAACGTTATACGTTTAACTATGGCATTGGTCTGGAGTTCCAAACGGGCCAGCCGTCCGCGGTCGGCACCAATCAGGCTCTGGGCCAGACCGGAGTGAGTGAGCGGGTTTCCCTCGATGTGACCCGGCTGAATTTCCGCGGCCGGAACCATACCATCACGTTCAAGAGCGACGTGGGCGGCCTGCAACAGCGAGGATTGATCAGCTACAACGCGCCCCGCTGGTTTAATGACCCGAACTGGAAGCTGTCCTTGACGGCCTTTTATGACAACACTCTCGATGTGACCACGTTTACATCGCAGAGGCTGGAAGGTTCGGTACAGGCCGAGCAAACCATTAGCAAGGCCACTACCATCGATTATCGTTTCGTGTACCGCAGAGTCAAGGCCACCAACATTGAGATCAGCCCCGACGAGATTCCATTGCTGTCCTTGCCGGTGCGAGTCGGGGGGCCAGGGTTCAGCTATATCCGCAACAAGCGCGACAACGACCTGGAAAGCACCAAGGGCAGCTATACCACGCTGGATGCGTCAGTGGCGGCGGGCTTCTTTGGATCCGAGGCCGACTTCAGCCGGATCCTGACCCAGAACTCCACCTATCACGCCTTCGGGAAGAACCGGCCCCGCGATAAGAAATTCGTGTTTGCGCGCTCGCTGCGAATTGGAGTTCAAAACACCTTCGGAAGCACGGTCATTCTGCCGCCGGGTCAGGCTTGTGCCGATCCGACCCAAACAAGCTGTCCCGGAGAGACGGTCATTCCCCTGGCAGAGCGTTTTTTCACCGGCGGCGGCAATTCGCATCGCGGGTTTGGGCTGAATCAGGCTGGCCCGCGTGATCCCACCACCGGGTTCCCGCTGGGGGGAAGCGCGTTGCTTGTGAACAACCTGGAGCTTCGCTTCCCTCCGGCAAACTTGCCGTTCTTTCAGGACAACATGGGCTTCGCGGTGTTCGAGGACGCAGGCAACGTCTTCACCGACAGCCGGAACATGCTGGACAACCTGCTGCGGTGGAGGCAGAAGGATCCGCAGCTCTGCCTGCAGCAGAACACGGCCGCCCAGTGCAACTTCAGCTATATCTCGCATGCCATCGGGTTGGGGGTGCGCTACAAGACACCCATCGGCCCGGTGCGATTTGATTTCGGGTACAATTTAAATTCACCAGCATTTCCTAGTTGTCAGGCAAGCGGCGTGAACGGACAGGCACAATCGCCCACTTGTGTTGCGGCCACCAAGAACAGCAGCAGCGGCGTAGCCAGCCTTCCGTATTTCGTGCCGCAGCACGCGTCGCATTTCAACGTGTACTTTAGTATCGGTCAAAGCTTTTGAGGATGCGCAGTTCCATTTTCGTGGTTTTCCTGGCGGGCCTGTTTGCCGGTGTCCCGCTTGGCTGGGCCGGCGAGGTCGTGGACCGCATCGTGGCCACGGTGAATGGCCAGATCATCCTGCAGAGCGACTGGGACGATGCCCTGCGCTATCAAGCCTTGGTCGATCACCGACCGTTGGGCGTCACCAGCGTCGAAGACCGCAAAGCCGCTTTGGATCATCTCATTGACCAGGAACTTCTGAAACAACAGATGCAGGCTTCTGATTTTCGCAGCGCTACCGACGAGCAAATTGCCAAGAGGATCGCGGAAATCCGTAAACAGTACCCCGACGCCGCGACTTTGGACGGCTGGAAGGCGCGGCTTTCACAATGCGGCTTTTCCGAAGCCGAGCTGAAACCGCGAGTGGCCCTGGAGATCGATTTGATGCACCTGGTGGATACACATCTGCGACCGACGGTCAGCATTGATACCAAGAGCATTGAGAGCTACTACAACCAGGAACTTCTGCCCCAGCTTCGGCACTCGGGCGCTGAGGAGGTGCCCCTGGCCCAGGTAACCCCGCAAATCAAGGAACTGCTGACCCAGCAGAGAGTCAATGAGCTGCTGGTGGCGTGGTTGCAGACCCTGCGGTCCGGCAGTGAAATCCGGATGGACGCGGAGACGCAGCGCGCCGGGGGCGCGTTGCGATGACGGAAACCGGCGCCTCGCCGCGTCGGGGCAGGATCTGGAAATACTGCCTGCTGGCACTGGCCGCGGGTCTGGTCCTGTTGGGCGCAGCTGCCTGGTACACCACGACAGATTCCTTTCAGGGAATGGTCCGCCGCCGCTTGGTCGCTGAACTGGAACGAGTCACCGGCGGCCGGGTCGATCTCGACAGCATTCACACCATTCCATTTCGTTTCCAGGTGGACGTCCGCAACCTGACCATTCATGGGCGCGAGTCGGCGAACCAGGTGCCCTATGCGCACGTTGACCGTCTGGTGGCACAGGTCAAGCTGATCTCCGTTTTGGGCGCCGAGTTCGGATTCAGATCCCTGGTGCTCCAGGGCCCCGTGATTCATATCATTGTTTATCCGGACGGAACCACCAACCAGCCGCAGCCCCAGGTCAGATCGGACACGCAGCCCGTCGAGAAACTGTTCTCCTTTTCCATCAGCCGGCTTGAGGTGCGCAAGGGCGCATTGCTGTGGAACGACCAGAAACTCCCACTGGATTTCGCAGCCAACGATATTTCGGCCAGCCTGGACTATTCCATCCTGCACCAACAATACGAGGGCGATCTGCTGCTCGGCAAAGTGGACACGCAGGCCAGTAACTTCCGTCCGGTGGCGTGGATGATGGAAGCTCATTTCGCCTTGAGCCAGAACAGCCTTGTGGTGCACCGAATGCGGGCGACCTCAGGCCGGTCCGCACTCGAAACCAGTGGGCGCTGGGGAGATTTTCGTACACCGAAGTTCGATGGAAACTACCGAGCGGTTCTAGACCTCGCAGAAGCTGGCGCCGTACTACGCCGCCCGGAATTCAGGCGCGGGACGATTCAGGTCGAGGGAAATGGGGTATGGAGCACGTCTGACTCTTCCTCAGCAGGGAAGCTGGCCATCAAGGATCTGGATTGGAGGGACGAAACCTTCCGGATTCGAAGCGCTGCCCTGGATACGCAGTTCACGGTTAATACAGTACAGATCGCTCTGTCGCAGATTCACGCGCAGTTGCTGGGTGGCGAAGTCACGGGACAGGCGGAAGTCACAAATTGGCGGGAGCGGCTTCCGTCCGGCAAGCCGGCGAAGCGGGCTGCTGAGCAAAAGGGAAGTGTCAGTCTGCGAATGAAAGATGTCCAGATCGGAGAAGTTGCCGCGGCGCTGGCTACCCCCGCCCGTCCGCTCGACCGATTGCGATTGGCGGGAAGCACCAGCGGCACCATCGAGACACGCTGGACGGGAAGCCTGGGCCATGCCGAGACCAATCTGGCGGTGGACGTAGCCGCGCCACCCCGCCCTTCGGCAGCGCAACTCCCGCTCACGATGCATGGGAGCGCGGTCTATCGCGGCGACTCGGAAGAGCTGGAAATCCGTTTCCTGGACGCGGCTACGCGCGCGACCGAGGTCAACGCCAAAGGAACGCTTTCCTCGCGTGCGGCTATGCGAGTCTCGGTTCACACCACTGACCTTTCCGAATGGCAGACAGCATCCCTCGCACTCGGCTATCAAGAGCAGATTCCAGTCACGTTGCAAGGCCATGCTTCTTTTGAGGGCACGGCAAGCGGCAAGCTCTCTGCCATCCAATTCTCCGGAAAGATGGAATCCCAGGATTTCGATTTTCTGATCCCGGCGACCCTCACTGCTCCCAGGAAGCAAGTCAGTTTTGATGCCCTGGCGGCTGACATCCAGGTTTCGCCGAGTCGCTTTGCGGTTCGCAACGGGATTCTGCGGCAGGGCAGCACAACCCTGCGCTTCGACGGAAGCGCCGCCTTGGAGGGCAGGAGATTTACCTCGTCCAGCCCATTCAACGTCCGCCTGAATATACAGGATGCAGACGTAAGCGAGTTGCTGAGTTTGGCGGGCCTTGACCTCCCGGTCAGCGGCACCGCGAACTTTTCATTACAGGCCAACGGCACGAAGGCGTCGCCGCAAGGGCAAGGGCGACTAGAGATCGCCAACGCCGTGGTCCGGGGCCAATCCGTTCCACATTTTGAATCCGCGCTGCAATTCGAGGGCGAGCAGGTCACGCTCGGCGATGTAAAGATGGTCTACCACGACGCTCCCATCACCGGCGCGGGTAGCTACGATTTCTCCAGCCACGCCTCCCACTTCTCAGCCCGAGGCACGAACTTTGACCTGCAAGAGTTTTCGCAGCTTCAAACGGGTGGTCTCAATATAGAGGGGAAGTTCGATTTTAATGCCGAGGGCCGGGGGACCCTGGAAGCACCGGCCCTGAATGCCACGCTTCACCTCCATGGCTTGACATTGGATCACGAACTCGCCGGTGATTACACCCTCAACGCAGTCACGCAGGGGTCCGAGATGCGCCTGACTGGGCGTTCAGCGTTCAAAGATGCCGAACTGAATTTCGATGGGAACGTCCGCCTGCGGGACGACTGGCCGGCAGAGCTCGATTTCCACTTCGACCATCTCGATGTGGATGCGCTGCTGCGGACTTACCTGCGAGGTCACATCACGGGACGTTCTGCCGTGGTCGGCGATGTGCAATTAAGCGGCCCGCTGCGCAATCCACGGGATTTGCAAGTGACGGGTAACCTCAGCGGATTCTCGGCGGATGTCGAACATGTTGAGGTGCGCAACAATGGACCGATCCGGTTCACGCTGGCGGACCGGGCGCTCCACCTCCAGCAATTCCGCCTCAGCGGGCAGGGAACCGATCTTTCCGTAACGGGCAGCCTGCAGCTGGATGACGATCATCATCTGAATCTGCGGGCAAACGGGAATGCCGGACTGCAACTCATCGAGAGCTTCAATCCCGATTTCACGACCTCCGGAACGGTTGCCATGGATGTCGAGGTGGGTGGAACGATCGCAAGACCCGTCCTGCAAGGGCGGTTGCAGGTCAACCACGGGTCGGTTGCCTACGCCGACCTGCCCAGCGCCTTGAGTGATCTCAATGGTTCGCTGGTCTTTAACCAGGACCGCTTGCAGATCGAGACGTTAACTGGCCACGTGGGCGGAGGCGCGGTGAGTTTCGGCGGGTATGCCGCCGCGTACAGCCACCAACTCAGCTTCGACTTGACGCTGCAAGGTCGAGACGTGCGGCTGCGCTATCCCCTGGGCGTCAGCTCGATGATGAATGCGGACCTGAGGTTTGCCGGGACGCCTTCGGCGAGCACACTTTCCGGCGATGCCACCATCACCAAATTGGCGGTCACTCCTGGTTTCGACTTCGGCGGGTACCTGGCAAGCACCTCGCAGGGTTCAGCGCTTCCTCAGACCAATCCCCTGCTGAACCGGATTCGCATGGACGTTCACATCGTGACTCTGCCGGAACTGCAGATGCAGACCGCCAGCCTGCGTCTCTCCGGAGACGCGGACCTGCAGTTGCGAGGCACCGCGGCAAAGCCCGTGCTGCTGGGGCGGGCCGACGTGATCGAAGGCCAGGTGTACTTCAACGGTCAAAAGTATCGTATGGAGCGCGGAGAAGTGACCTTCACCAACCCGGTGACCAGCACTCCGGTGCTCGATTTGCAGGCCTCCACGCGGGTGAAGTACTACGACATTACCGTGAACCTGAATGGCGAATTCGACAAGCTCAACCTGACGTATCACTCCGAACCGCCATTGCCCAGTTCCGACATCATCAGTTTGCTGGCGCTGGGCCAGACGCGCGAACAATCCGCGCAGCTCCAGCAGAACGGACAACAGAGCTTCGCCCAGCAAGCCTCCAGCGCGGCCCTGGCCGAGGCGCTGAACGCGGCGCTCAGCAGTCGCTCCAGAAGCCTGTTCGGCATCAGCCACATCAAGGTCGATCCGCAAGGGCTGAATACCGAGACTTCTCCTACCACCGCGGCTCCCGCGGTCACCATCGAGCAGCAGGTGAAGGACAACCTCACCCTGACCTACACAACCAACGTGTCGCAGACCTCGCAGCAGATCATCCAAGCGGAATACAACATCAACCACAATGTGTCGATCCTGGGAATCCGGGACTACAACGGCGTGGTCAGCTTCGAGGTCCGGATTCGCCAACGTAAGAAGTAGCCGCTCCACAGAGCGGTGCAGGGACTGGGTCAGGACGCCTGCGGCTTCGACGTCCTCAGGAACGGCATCAGAAGATAGCGTGATCCGATTGGGAATGCGTATACCCGAGTCCGTGATTGTCGAACTGGCTGCTCGAACCCGGTTTTTTCAGGACCGCAAAGAAAGCGGGTTACAACCTCCATGAAACTGCTATAGAATCTGCCCTGCATGGCTGAGCCCTTGGAGATCGAACGGCTGGGAGAGATGGGTGAGCCCGGCATCCTTTGCCTGCGTGGACCCCTGACTTTTGAGAACCTGCCGCCGTTTCAGAACGCGATCCGGCGTGAGGAACGATTCCAGACGATGATTCTCGATCTCACGGAAGTCCCCTACCTGGATTCCTCCGGACTGGGCTCGCTGGTCAGCGCCTACGTATCACGGCAGAAGGCCGGGCAACGGGTCGCACTGAGCGGAGTGAACGCGCGCGTGTTGCGATTATTTGAAATTACCAAGGTGGAGTCGTTGTTCCTGATGTTCCCGACGTTCGATGACGCGATCACGGCGCTCACCAGCGCCGGCCACGCCTAGTTTTCCCGTTCCCGCTCAGCCACTCCTCTTTTCTTTCCTCCATCCTTCTTTGACGATTTGGCGCGCGCGGCCGAGGGCGAGGGAATCCTCGGGAACGTCGTCGGTAATACAAGACGCAGCGCCAATATACGCGCGCTTTCCGATGCGAACCGGCGCGACCAGGGTGGAATCACTGCCGACAAACACGCCGTCTTCAATCACCGTGGTGTGCTTGTGCTTGCCATCGTAGTTGCAGGTGATGGTGCCGGCGCCGATGTTCACGCCCTCGCCGATTTCGGCGTTTCCCAGATAGGTAAGATGGTTGGCTTTGGAGCCTTTGCCCATGCGGATTTTCTTGGTCTCGACAAAATTGCCCACCTTCGCGCCTTCGCCGATCTCGCTTCCCGGCCGCAGATGAGCATACGGACCAAGAACTGCGCCGTCCTTCACCTGGGAATCCTCCAGCGCGCAGCCGGGGAGGATGGTCACGCCGTCCCCGATCACGGAGTCGCGGATCACGCTGTAGGAGCGGACGCGGCAGTCGCTGCCGATGCGCGTGCGGCCCAGGAGCTGGACGAATGGCTCAATCACCGTGTCGGCGGCGATCGCAACGCCAGAGTCGATCACGCAGGTTTGCGGATAGAAAATTGTGACCCCATCATCCATGAGCTTCTGACATTTGGCCAGCCGCATGTATTGATCGATACTCACCAGCTCGGCGCGGGTGTTGCCGCCCAGGATTTCGTGAGGGTTGGCGGCTTCAACCGCAACCACTCGCTGTCTGGCCTTTTGAAATACAGCCGCCATGTCGGTGAGATAAAACTCGCCGTGAGGATTTTCAGTGCTGAGCTGATCGATGAACTTGTAAAGCTGGGGAACCGAAAAGGCATAGAAGCCGGCATTAATCTCGCTGATCTTTTTCTGCGCGGCGGTTGCGGATTTCTCCTCCACGATGGCCCGGACCTCATGGCTTTTTGCGTTATTGCGAATCACTCGGCCATAGCCGGTTGGGTCGTGCAGCCGGGCAGTCAGGATCGTCATCGCCGGAGTCTTGGAAACATGAAAATCGCGCAGTTTTTCGATGGTCTGAGCGGTGATCAGCGGCGCGTCGCCGGAGAGCACGATGACGATGTCGTAGGCCGCTAACGCGTCGCGGGCAACCATCAAAGCATGTCCGGTACCGCGCTGTTCCTTCTGCAGTACGAAATTGACCCCGGTGTGCGCGACCGCTTCCCGCACGCGATCGGCTTCATGACCGATGATGGTGTAGACGTCCGGCGCGGGCACAACTTTGGTAGCGGCGGCGATTACGTGCGCCAGCAGCGGCTGTCCGCCGACTTCATGCAGAACTTTCGGGTGCTTGGACTTAAGCCGCGTGCCTTTGCCGGCCGCCATGATGGCGATGGCAATGCGGGTGGTTTTGCCCTTGGCGAAAGACGAAAACGATGGCCCGGCTTGAGGGGGCTTCCTCTTTGTGGCTTTTGGCATTGAAGTCACTATACCGCGTGCCCGAGGGGAATGGCGGAGAGCATTCGCTCGGAGCCAGAAAGAAGTATCTAAGACGTAATCTTTGCGACAACCCAGCCTGGGAGCGTATCGCCAGAACTACCGCGCTCGTCTCAACACGTAAATCACCCAGGGAGCGATCCTGGTTTCGCTCACCCACGCGTATGGCTCGTCGCCTTTGGCGAGTGGCTTCAAGACCTGTATGGCCTCCAGCCCGGCTTCTCGATATACCGCGCGATACGATCCGTCGGTCCAAACAATGTCTTCGACGGGCCTCCGGTCCTGGTGATCGGTGACGATAATGCGCACCACATCGCCACTTTGAGCTGCGGCGTTCCCCGGGAAATCCCTGGTAGTGAATGAGGCCCATTCGTGGGTGTAGATCTCGGGTGCCGAGACCAGGTTGACCACGGTTCCATTGGGCGTGAGCAGCTTTGCGAGATCGCACAGGATTCTCGCCTTCATCGCCCCTGGAATGTTGTCGAAGGTGAACGCGGAGAGCACCAGGTCGAAGGATCCGGCGTCAAGTTCGCCGAAATTGTCGCCCGGCACGAGGCGGTAATCGCCCGAAGGGTCCACGCTGCGTGCAATCCGCAGCATGTCCTCGGAGACGTCGACTCCGGTCACATGGAACCCCAGCTTCCGCAGGAACCTTGTGGATCTGCCAGTGCCGCAACCAAAGTCAAGCGCTCTGCTTCCGGTTGCATGCTCTGCCAGAATCGCGGGCAGGTCACGGTATGCGAGGTAGTAGGTGTTGGCGAACTCGAGCGTGGCGTATGCGCCGGCACGGTTCGCATCCGCGTAGCAGTTCACAAAATCCATCTCGGGTTCCTTTTTCAAGTGTTCGCGTTCATACGGTCGCGTGCCGAGTGGGCCCGACCTGGGCGTCGGCCCGCGATGCTCCCGATCAACCTCTGCAGACAATGCCCGGCTCCAGCATCCGGCAGGAACATCATCTAGGTTCTGAGCGCTGGCCGCGCATCCTCTGATCCGGAAGCCTCGGGACGGACCAAGCTGAGCAAGTCCCTGGCAATCCGGTCGGTGGCGTGGCGGGCCACCTCGCCTTCATCCAGATAGTCGCCCAGGACCGGGGTCACCTCCAGTTCCTGGATGGCTATCGTATCCGCCACAACTTGCGCGGAGCCTTCCAAAGCATACTTCGCTTTTAGTCCGTCCGAGGCAGGTTTAGCGTTGAGGAACGCATAGTCGAAAATATTTTCCTGGGCGTGAGCATTCAAGGCTCGAATGTGGTCGGCTGCGGTGCGTCCCAGGCTTTCGTTGGCCTGGGTCATCAGATTGCAGATGTATACCTTGACCGCGGACGACGCCGCGATCGCCTGCGCAATACCGTGCACCAGCAGGTTGGGAATCAGGCTGGTGAACAGGGAACCGGGGCCAATCGTAATGAGGTCGGCGCGCGCGATGGCTTGCAGGGTTTGCGGCAGAGGCTCGACATCATGCGGGACCAGGAAGAGCTCCTTGATCCGGCCCTTGCTGGCGGTGATCCTGGTTTCGCCGCGCACTCGCGCTCCGTCTTCCATGAGCGCTTCCAGTTCCACATTGGATGTGGTCGCGGGATAGATATGGCCGCGGGTCGTCAGAATCTCGGAGGAAAGCCGCACGGCTTCACTGAAGTCGCTGGTGATGGAGGTGAGCGCAGCCAGGAACAGGTTCCCAAAGCTGTGCCCCTCCAACCCGGAGCCCTTCACGAAACGGTGCTGAAAGAGGCGGGACAGCAGGGCTTCATCCTGGGAAAGCGCCACGATGCAATTGCGGATGTCGCCCGGAGGGAGCATGTTGAGCTCCTTGCGAAGGCGGCCGCTGGAGCCACCGTCGTCGCTTACCGTGACCACCGCGCAAAGCTCGCTGATGTAAGTACGGTTGGAACTCGGCGAGGGGCCGCCGGAGAATGCCACGTACGGCTTGAGGCCTCTCAGCAGGGTGGAAAGGCCGGTGCCGCCCCCGATGGCAACCACCCGCACCGCACCTGCATCCGAACGCCCCCCAGCCACTGCAGCGGGCGTAGGCTGTTCCTCATAGCCCATAGGGGCTGCTCAACGATCCTCTTCAAAGGTGTCCGAGGAACCCAGTTCTGCCCCGGGATCGGGATACAGCAACTCGGTGAATCGTGGGTCCTCGGCCAGATTCTGGAAATCCGAATCGTTCCGCGCCTGAAAGCGAAGGGTCGGGTTGAAACGAATGGCTTCATCGAGGTGGCGAAGGGAATCCTCGACATGGCCGGTCAGACAGTCCAGCGCCGCCAACCCGTAGGCGACGTAGTCCGCCTTCGGAACCTGTTTGGAAAGCTTGTCCAAATGCTCGCGGGCACCCACATAATCGCCGACGTTCATCAGCGAAACCGCATAGTCGTAGTGCTCTTCGGGGCTCTTGAAGCCCACGACCTTCTCCGCCTGCTGGTTGCAGGCACTGAGATGGACGTTTGCTCGGTCCGCCAGTTCCTTGCTGGGCCCGGCGATCACCTTTTGCAGGAAGGACTTCGCCTTGTCGAACTTATGCTCCTGCATGGCGCGCAAACCGGCTTCGTAGTTCTGCACCGCTTGGGAATAGTGCGGGTCGTCGGCGACCGACTTCTTTGGAGTGGTCTTTTGTGCCATTTGTAAGACTCTTCCGGTACTCTTCGTAAACTATCCTCTTTCTTGTATTTATCAGCTGATTGTTAAAGCTTCCGTTACGCCCGCATTCCCATCGGCCCTTCAGTTAATTGAAGCCGCCTTCTGCAGATCGATCTGGTCCCACTCACCAGCAATAATCCCTTTGCGGATTTGCGCCGCCGTCCGGCCTTTCCTGGACTCCACATAAGAGTAATACAACTCCTTCAGGCAGACCCCGCAGCGGGCGCCGTGAGTTCCCTCAAAACAACTGTGCAGGCTGTTGTGGCCCATACGATCGCAGAAGCAATAGCAGGGCTGCTGGTGCAAAATCACCGGAATCTTCGCCGCTAGCTCGTAAGCGTGAGTTTGGTAGGGATGCTCTGCATCTTCGCCCCACAACTGCTCTTTGCCGAGAATCGGCGGCAGCTTGGCGCCCTTGGGCGGTGGTCCAGCATTAAAAGCGGGAATTCCCCTGCCTTCCTGCTCAGACGTTGCCCACGGAGCAGAAACGGTCAGGGTGACCACGAAAACAAAAAACAACCCAAGCCCACGCTTCAACATGATGCCATGATCCTTAATTGCAATATTGTACCCGAAATCCGCAGCCGCAGTCGCGAGCCCGGCTGCGGGGTCTATTCCGACCTGGGCGACTGTGGAATTTTGTGATGTGCCCCTGAGACGGCGGCGGCGCGGATTAAAAATTACAAAATCGGCCGATGAACGAATTTCAAATTGCCCGCCAAGGGCCCGGCTGCGTGTAGAATTAAAACACATGTCCGAGCCTGTACCGCCGATTGACCGCCGCGCTGTGGCCTCTCCAACGCCGCCCCCAACCCCAAGTAAGGCCATGCTGCTTTCAGTCTGGCTGCGCGACTTGGTGATATCGCTGGCGATCTCCTGCTTCATCATTATCTTCTTGTACCAGCCGGTGAAGGTCGAAGGCACCAGCATGATGCCTTCCCTGGAGGATCAGGAGCGGATTTTCGTCAATAAATTTGTTTACCGGCTGGAACCCATCCAGCGGGGCGACATTGTTGTCTTCCGCTATCCCCGGGATCCTGCCAAGAGTTTTATCAAGCGTGTCATCGGGCTGGCCGGCGACCACATTCAGATCGACGCCGGCCGCGTCTTTGTCAATCGCAGGCCGCTGGAGGAAGACTACGTTCCCGGGGCTTATGAAGACGACCGCTCTTATCCGGAACTGGTCGTCCCACCCAACAGTTATTACGTGCTGGGCGATCACCGCAGCCTGTCCAATGACAGCCGCGATTTCGGTCCGGTGAATCAGAGCTACATTTACGGCAAGGCGGTCTTCGGATACTGGCCCATGGACAAGATGGGCCGGGTTCGGTAGGAATGTGTGGCGCGAACGCCCTCGCCCGCGAACCTTGCATCGCTTCTACGCCGCTCCAGCGGCAATCACTCCGTTATGCGTTCAAGGCCTTGTGGAAAAGTCGCGAAGAGTTTCCTTTCTGTATTTCTTGCTCCCTGTTAGAATCTCTAAAATCCACTCCCGGGAGTCACAATGCAAGCGATCCTTGCACTGGAAGACGGCAGGGTCTTCCGAGGCAAAGGCTACGGCGCCAAAGGCGAATGTCACGGCGAAGTTGTTTTTAATACTTCCATCACCGGCTATCAGGAGATTTTCACCGATCCTTCTTACGCTGGCCAGATCGTAGTCCTCACCAATCCTGAAATCGGCAACTACGGCACCAACCCAGAAGATAATGAAGCCACCCGGCCCTACATCGAGGGTTTGATCGTTCGCGAATTTTCCAAGGTCAGTTCCAACTGGCGCTCCCAGCAGGTCGCCGAAGAATATCTGGAGCAGTTCCAGATTCCGGTGCTGGCCGAGATCGATACTCGCGCGCTGGTGCGGCATCTCCGCGACCACGGCGTGATGCGCGGCGTGATCTCGACGCTTGAAACCGACATCGACAAACTGATCGCCAAGACGCGGTCGTTTCCGAAAATGGACGGCACCGATCTGGCGAAAGTGGTGACCACCAAGCACACCTATGTCTGGGAAACCGGCGAACGTTCCCATCTGCCGGACGAGATTGTCGGCGTGAAAGACGCGCCGGAGCGTTTCCACGTGGTGGCGTACGATTACGGGATCAAGCAGAACATTCTGCGCAAGCTGCGCGGCGAAGGCTGCAAAGTAACCGTGGTTCCGGCGGAAACTCCGGCGGAAGATGTGCTCGCGCTGAAGCCGCATGGAGTCTTTCTGTCGAACGGGCCGGGCGATCCCGAACCCTGCACCTATGCGGTCGATAACATTCGGCGGCTGATGGGAAGGCAGCCGATTTTTGGAATTTGCCTGGGACATCAGCTTACCGGAATTGCGCTGGGCGGGAAGACCTACAAGCTGAAATTCGGCCACCACGGCGGGAATCATCCGGTGAAGCAGTTGCGGAACGGCAAAGTCGAGATAACCGCTCACAACCATAATTTTGCGGTCGATCCCGATTCGCTGCCGCAAAGCGAAGTCGAGCTGACGCACATCGACCTGAACGACAACACCCTGGAAGGCATGCGGCATAGAAATCTGCCGCTGTTCACGGTGCAGTACCACCCCGAGGCTTCACCGGGTCCTCATGATTCGCATTATCTGTTCCAGGATTTCGTGAAGATGATGGGGGAGTGGAAAGGGTGAAGGGGGAAAAAGTCGATACGCTTTGTTAGTTAAGCTTTGTCATCCCGAGCGGAACGACATCGTTCGCAGAACGATGTCGTGGAGTCGAGGGACCTGCTGTTATGGAGCGCCGCACCTATTTCGTGTACGTGGTGGCAAGCAAGTCTCGGGTACTGTACATCGGGATGACAAACAGCATTGACCGGCGAGTTTGGGAACACAAGAACGGCGTGATCGAAGGCTTTAGCAAACAGTACCGCTGTCATCGCCTGGTCTATTACGAATCGTTCGACGACGTGCGAAAAGCGATTGATCGCGAGAAGCAGCTGAAGCGTTGGAGCCGCATGAAGAAGGTTTGGCTGATCGAGAGAATGAACCCGGCCTGGGAGGATCTGGCAGCAGATCAGCGGCACCGGTACACGCCAGACGAGCAGGTCCCTCCGCTCGCAAGTTGATTGGCCAAGCCAATCAACTGACTCGGTCGGGATGACAGAGAGTGTGAGATTGAGCGATGACACAAAGTGAAGAGCCCCAAAAACAGCTTTGTCATCCCGACCGAAACATCACGAATCGCGTAGCGGATCGTGATGTGCAGTCGAAGGACCTGCTGTTACGAAACACAAGTGAAGCAAAAATAAATGCCAAAACGTACTGACATCTCGAATCCGGCCACGATCAGAACCAACTCGCAGTCCAATAAAGGTCGCAGAGGAGCGGATACGCTGAATACACTCTTCACTCTTGTTTTCGTGATCGTGATGGCGGCATTGGCTGCTGCTCACACCTATGCCCCTCCGCCGACCCCTTCCTGCTCCTCATCCTCAGATCTCATCATTGTGGTTACGAAGCTGAACAAAGGAGTGGGCGGCGTTCGGATGGACGTTTACCATGAGATCGAAAACGGTGAACATATTTATTGGTCAGGTTTAACAGGACCCGACGGGAGCGCAAGGCCTCCCGCCTTACCACCTGGCGTCTATAGGGTTTTCGCAGACATCGGAGATCGTGGCGCGACTATGGCACTGTTTGTTGGCCAATTCAAAAGCGCGACCAGATGTGAGCTAAAAGTTGAAAGGTCCGGGTCAATAACGGCATATCCGGAGGAGCCTTCGACGATTCAATTGAAGGGGTTTCGCGGAGTTGTCCTTGACGATAACGGAAATCCTATTCCTCATGCGATTGTTAGCGTCTTTCGATCTCAATCGTCCACCGGATACCTCGCCCAATTTCAGGCAGACGAGAACGGAGGATTCCAGTTGCAACTGGATAAAGGGTCATATATTGCTAGTTTTGCCTATCAAGGATTTAGAACCCGCATGCTCGTTTTCAATCTGAATGACCAGGGCTGGCTGGCGTGTCAATTCGAAATGATTCGTGTTGAGTCCACCAGACATGATCCACCCCCAGCGGAATGGTTGGGCGGACCGATAACTAAGAATTAGAACTGAAAATGCCCAAACGCACTGACATTTCGAAGATTCTGATCCTCGGCTCTGGCCCCATCATCATTGGCCAGTCGGCGGAGTTTGATTACTCCGGCACGCAGGCTTGCAAGGCACTCAAGGCGGAAGGATTCGAAGTCGTGCTGGCCAACTCGAATCCGGCTACCATCATGACCGATCCCGAGTCGGCTGACCGCACCTACATTGAGCCGCTCACGCTCGAATATCTCCAGGAGATTATTCGTATCGAGCGCGAAATATCGCCCAGCGCCGGATTTGCTGTGCTGCCCACGGTCGGCGGCCAGACTGCGTTGAACCTCGCCATCGAACTTTCCGACAGCGGCGTACTCGACAAATATGACGTCAAGCTGATCGGCGCGAATGTTGGTGCCATCAAGAAAGCCGAAGACCGCCTCTACTTCAAAGACGCAATGCAGAAGATCGGCTTGGACGTTCCTCGGTCCGCGCTGGTCAATAACCTGAAAGACGGCCTTGAATTCGCAGGTAAAATCGGCTTCCCGGTGATCATTCGCCCATCGTTCACGCTGGGCGGTTCGGGCGGAGGCATTGCCTACAATCGCGAAGAACTAATGGAAGTGCTGGCCCGCGGCTTGGATTTCTCGCCCGTGCATGAGGCGCTGATTGAAGAGTCGGTGCTGGGATGGAAGGAATACGAACTTGAGGTGATGCGTGACATGAAGGACAACGTCATCATCATCTGTTCGATCGAGAACTTCGATCCCATGGGCGTGCATACCGGAGACTCAATCACCGTGGCCCCCGCGCAGACCTTGAGCGATCGCGAGTATCAAGCCATGCGTGATGCCGCGATCGCGGTCATTCGCGAGATCGGCGTCGAAACCGGCGGCTCGAATATCCAGTTCGGTGTGCATCCGGCCTCGGGTCGGATGGTGGTCATTGAGATGAATCCGCGGGTGTCGCGCTCGTCCGCCCTCGCCTCGAAAGCCACCGGCTTCCCCATCGCGAAAATCGCGGCTAAGCTGGCTGTCGGCTATTCCCTCGACGAAATTCGCAACGACATCACGCGGAAAACGCCGGCGTGCTTCGAGCCGACGCTGGATTACGTGGTGGTTAAGATTCCCAAGTGGCAGTTCGAAAAGTTTCCCGGAGCGGATGAAAACCTTGGCCCGCAGATGAAGTCGGTCGGCGAAGTTATGGCCATTGGGCGAACCTTCAAGGAAGCTCTGCTCAAAGGCGTGCGCGCGCTCGATACCGGAAAGAAAGTCGGGTCGGAAAAGATTGAGCCAAAAATTCTCACGCAGCGCCTGGTAACACCGCATCCCGAACGGCTTTCCTACATCCGATACGCCCTACGGCAGGGGCACACGGTCAAGCAGATTGCGAAGATGACTTCGATTGACCCGTGGTTCCTGTACCAACTCAAAGAGATCAATGACATGCAGCTTGAGCTAGAAAAGCATCCGGCGGAATCCATCCCAACCGAGGTGCTGCGGGAGGCCAAGCGCATGGGCTTTTCTGACGGCAGACTCGCCGGAGTCTGGCGGTTGAACGAAAAAGGCTCGCAGGAAAAAGTTCGCCATTTACGCAGGAAGCACGGTGTGAAGCCGGTCTACAAGCGAGTCGATACTTGCGCCGCGGAGTTCGAAAGCTACACGCCCTATCTCTACTCGACGTACGAAGAAGAAGACGAGGCGACACCGACCGCCAAGAAAAAGGTCATAATCCTGGGCAGCGGGCCGAACCGCATCGGGCAGGGAATTGAGTTTGACTACTGTTGCTGCCATGCGGCGTTCGCGCTGCGCGACGATGGCTACGAGACCATCATGGTCAACTGCAACCCGGAGACGGTTTCCACCGACTATGACACCAGCGACCGTCTCTACTTCGAGCCGCTGACGCTCGAAGACGTGTTCGCCATCTGCGAGCATGAAGCTTCCTCGGGCGCGCCGGTCGGCGTGATTGTGCAATTTGGCGGGCAAACGCCGCTGAATCTTTCCTTGCCTCTCAAAGCCGCGGGCGTGAACATCATCGGCACTTCACCAGAGTCGATCGACCTCGCCGAGGACCGTAAGCGCTTTGGCAAACTTCTGGACGAGCTCGGCATTCCGCAGGCGCCGGGGGCGATGGCAGCCTCCATCGAGGAAGCCGTCGAAGGCGCCAACCGGGTTGGCTATCCCGTGCTGGTGCGCCCTTCCTATGTGCTGGGTGGACGTGCCATGGTGATTGCCTACGACGAAGAGACCGTCGTCCGCTACATGAAAGAGGCGGTGGAATACTCCCAGGACCGCCCGGTGCTGATCGACCGCTTCCTCGAAGACGCAATCGAGGTCGACGTGGACGCGCTTTCCGATGGGGAGGACGTAGTGATCGGCGGCATCATGCAACACATCGAGGAAGCCGGCATTCACTCCGGCGATTCTTCCTGCGTGCTGCCCGCAGTCGATATTCCCCAGCCGCTCATGAATCGCATGCGCGACTATACCTTGAAGCTGGCGCGGGCGTTAAAGGTGGTTGGGCTGATGAACGTGCAGTTCGCCATCCCGCGCGCCAATGGAAACTCCAAGAGTAACGGTTCGGAGGGTGGGAAAGTCTACGTACTGGAAGTGAACCCGCGCGCGTCCCGAACCATTCCGTATGTTTCCAAAGCGACCGGCGTTCCGATGGCGAAGATCGCGGCGCGTCTGATGACCGGGCGCAAGCTGCGCGAGTTCCTCCCGGAGTACATCGAGCACCCAAAAGACCTGGACTCGGGGCATGGCTACTACGTGAAATCTCCGGTTTTCCCGTGGAATAAGTTTCCTGGCGTAGACACGGTGCTCGGCCCGGAGATGAAGTCTACCGGCGAAGTCATGGGTGTGGCTGACAATTTTGGCGAAGCCTTCGCCAAAGCACAGACTGCCGCGGGACACAAGCTGCCGATTACGGGCACAGTGTTCGTCAGTGTGACCGACCACGACAAGCCCCAGGTGGCCGAAGTGGCCCGCAAGTTTGGCGATATGGGCTTCAAGCTGGTGGCGACGGCCGGCACTGCCGATGTTCTCGAAGATGCCGGCATGACCGTGGAACGGGTCTTCAAGGTGAAAGAGGGCCGTCCTAACGTGGTCGACTTGATTAAGGGCGAACGCATTCAGCTGATCATCAATACGCCGCGTGGAGTGGATCCGTTCTTCGACGAGAAGGCCATTCGCCGGGCCGCCGTCAGCGCGCGCATTCCAACCATCACCACGCTCGCCGCCGCTCGCGCCGCCGCCGAAGGAATCGCGGCATTGCAGCGAGGTGAAGTGAATGTGAAAGCGCTACAGAAGCTGCACGCAGAACGGGGTATCTCGCGAAGCTAGATCAACAGGATCTGCCGCCGCGCCCGTGAGCCTGCCGGACTCGCGTATGCCCCGCTAAATCATTGATTGTTCTCCCTCTGAATCCTTTTGCTGAATCTGCCCCTCCTCTCTAGTAGGAGGAAGATTCGAACCATGGAAACCATTTCCGCCTGCGAGTTGGCGGCTCATTCCCGCAGTGAAGTGCGGGCACAATGGCTCGACGTGCGCTCCGCGACCGAGTTCGCCGCCGGCCATATTCCCGGAGCCATCAATATCCCACTGGACGAACTTGAGGCCCGGCTGGAAGACATCAGCCAGCAGCTTCCGCTGGTCCTGATTTGCAAAGGCGGCAAGCGAGCCCGCATGGCCTCAGGTTTACTGGAGCCCTGCCGGGGAGATTTGACGGTGCTCGAGGGGGGCACAGACGCCTGGTCGAACGCTGGTTTACCAGTGGTTGTCAGCAAAAAAACACGCTGGTCTTTGGAGAGGCAGGTGCGCCTGGCGGCGGGAGTACTCGTGCTGGCGGGGACCATCGCGGCGGCCGTGACCAGCCGTGGATGGCTTCTGGCGACTGGCTTTGTCGGTCTGGGGCTGACCTTCGCCGGCTTGACTGACCTCTGTCCGATGGGGGTGGCGCTGGCTGCCATGCCATGGAACCGCACTCGAACGTGCCTGCCTGCCACCGCTGGAAAAAACGGATGTTGCACGTAACCGGGATCACATCGGGATTTTGAAGACAATGCAACAATCGTCAGATGGACTTCGAAAAACTGGCGAATGCACACAAGGATGCGGTCTACCGTCAGATGCTGCGGGTTTGCGGAAACCGGGAAGATGCCGAGGACGTGCTGGTCGAGGCCTTGTTGAAGGCCTACCGGCGCCTCGACCAGTTGCGCGATTCCCAGGCCTTTCGATCCTGGCTCGCGGCCATCGGCAAGCGGGTTTGCTGGCAGTTGAAGGAACGGGAAGCGCTGTTGCCCTTGATACAACTCTCCTCGCTGGAGCACGAGGGCGAGGAGGTCGCCGGAAATGAGGCGGGGCCGGAAGCGGAAGCGGTTCTGGGACAGATGAAGGAACTGCTGGCGCGTGTTCTGGATCGGCTGCAGCCGGAGTATCGCTCGGTGTATGAAATGCGCGACTTGCAGGATGTTCCGGGCGAACAGGTAGCGCGCAAGCTGGGGATTTCGCTGGCCGCCATGAAATCTCGTTTACACCGCGCTCGAGTTTTTGTTCGGCAGGGTATTGACGAAGCGATGATGTCAGGCAAGTGTCAGGAGCACTGAACCAACCGTTCAATGAAATCTATATCACGGAGGATATCATGGAGGTTTTAATAGAGCATCTGGGCGCCGTCCAGTTTGAGATCAAAGCCAGACAACACACGATTGCCTGCGACCAGCCTGCGGAAAACGGCGGATACGATGAAGGAATGACGCCACCTGAACTTCTCTTGGCGTCACTGGGTTCGTGTGCCGGCTTCTACGCAGCCATGTACCTGCGAAAACACAAACTGGCGGACCAGGGCACGCGGGTGAAAGTGTCGGGCGAAAAACTGAAAGATCCGGCCCGCATGGACAATTTCCGTATCGAGCTGGACATTCCGGTAGACCTGAGTCAGAAGCATCGCGACGGCCTGGAGCTGGCAGTACATCACTGCCTGATTCACAACACGCTCTTGCACCCGCCGTCGATCGCTCTCGAAATCAAGAGCCCGGTCTTGTCCCACTCATAAGCCTATTTTCCTCCCGCTGCCGGGCCAACCTCGCGTATGCGATTGTTCCCCGCATCCACGATGTAAACATTTCCGGCGTTGTCCACGGCGAGGCCGAGGTTGTTCAGCAGAGCGCTGGTCGCCGGCCCACCGTCTCCGCTGAAACCATAGGTAAACGGATACTTTTCCTGGCCCGCGTAGATGTTGACGTTACCGGAGGTGTCGATCTTGCGGACGACCTCAATGCCGGCCCCGAACCGGAGTGGCATGTTGTAGCCGCCGCCGACAAAGACGTTGCCCTTGGCGTCTGCCGCAACTGCCAATGGCCAAGCCATGGTGGCCTGCAAGGCAGGCCCGTCATCACCGGAGAAGTTGAACTGCCCGTCGAAGGCAAAGGCAGTAATAATTCCCGTCTGCGCGTCCACGCGCCGGATACGATTGTCCAGGGTATCTGCGATAAAGATATTTCCTGAGGGATCCAGTGCAACTCCGAAGGGATACTTAAGACTAGCGCTCGTCGCTGGCCCCCCGTCGCCGCAGGATGAAGTTCCAGAAGTGCACTTCACATAATCACCGGCCGCGGTGATGATGTCCCCAACCGCGTAGTGATGCGACGAGTCCCCGCAACCTCCCACGACGGCAAGTACGCAACGGATGACTTGATCGTAAGGGTCGGCGATGTAAAGGTTACCCGCGCCGTCCACAGCAAGTGAGAGCATTGACGACAGGCTGGCCTTGGTGGC
The DNA here is from genome assembly GCA_963715675.1 of uncultured Acidobacteriota bacterium. GTDB lineage: Bacteria > Acidobacteriota > Terriglobia > Terriglobales > Acidobacteriaceae > DASVWZ01. The sequence goes on along the minus strand of OY970265.1, from coordinate 1,424,669 downwards.
GGGTCCGCCATCGCCACAGGGTGGCGCGGAACAGGCCATCCCATTGCCGGCATAGGTCGAAACCTTGTGGGTAGCGTGATCCACCCTCCGAACTCGAAGGTTGGCGTAATCCGCGATAAACAGGTTCCCCGTATGGTCCACGGCGACGCCGCTAATGAGCCAAAATTGAGCCTTCGTTGCTAGGCCGCCATCGCCGCTGAATCCTTCCGATCCGGTTCCGGCTACCGTCGTAATTGTTCCGCTGGCGCTGACCTCTCTTACAACCGGGGTTCCGGCTTCTCCGATAAACATGTTGCCGGATTTGTCGAAGGCCACAGACGTCGGATAGCTGAGAAGGGCCTTGGTCGCTTTCCCCTTGTCACCCGCGTTACCGCCGCCAGCGAGCGGGTTGATCACGCCCTTTTTGTTAACGATGCGAACCCGCTGATTTCCGCTGTCGGCGATGAGCAGATTCCCGGATGCGTCAATGTACCCTCCGGAGGAATCGGTGATTTCAGCTTTGGTGGCGGGGCCACCGTCGCCTTTAAAGCCGCCTACGCCGGTACCCACAATTGTTTTGATCTTTTTCGTCTTGGCACTGACCAGGCGCACGCGATCGTTGTTCGTGTCCACGACGTAGAGATTCTGTGCCGCGTCTTCCGTGACCCCGTTGGGAAAACTGAGTTCGGCTTTCGTGGCCAGCCCGCCGTCACCCTTGAAGCCGGCTGTCCCATTCCCCGCCACCGTAGTAATTACTTGCGTTTTGCCGTCTACCCGGCGAATCCGGTTGTTGCCCGAGTCCGCGATGTAGAGATTGTCAGACTTGTCGACAATTACGGTAAGCGCGTAATCGATTTCTGCAGTGGTGGCCTGTATATTATCGCCGTTATATCCCGCTGTCCCGGTTCCCGCTACAGTCGTGATTACCTGCGTGCTGGCATCGACCCGCCGAATGCAGAAGTTAAGATAGTCAGCGATGAACAGATTGCCTTGGCTGTCCACCGCAACCGTGTAGGGCGAATTCAAAAGAGCCTCGGTCGCCGGACCGCCATCGCCACCATAGCCGCCATACCCAAACATGTTTGGAGTGCTGCTGCCCGCAACCGTGGTGATGATTCCAGTCGTGCCGTCCACCCTGCGAATGCGATTGTTGCCTACATCGGCGATGTAGAGATCGCCGGCACTATCTATGGCCAATCCGCCTGGGGTATTCAGAGCTGCGCTCGACGCAGGTCCGCCGTCCCCGCTGAAGTCCGCGTAACCTTGACCGGCGAACACGGAAACTTTACCGGCGGTGTCGAGCTTGAACACATAGTGATCCCAGTTTGAAGAGATATAGGTGTTTCCGGCTTTATCCCGGACGGAGCCGCCGGGGTATGCGATGAATGCCGACTTGGCCGTCCCTCCCGCAGGGCCGCCGCCGACGACGGTATTGATATTCTGCGCCATCGATGTTGCGGAAAAACAGAACACCCCCAGGGCAAGTGACAACAGAAGCATTCCGAAGCGAGCGCGCGCTCTCATTTTGATCTCTCCGTTTCGTCGCTGCCTGCATGATGCCGACCTCGACGGTTCACCGCCAGCGGCAGCTATGGATTTACTGATTCGAGCCCGGGAATTGGCGAGCCAAACCCAGGAATCCCCACTTCTGGCGGACAATTATGCGTTTGCCCCAAATGCTTGTCAAGATGAAAAAACTTGCGGCACTGATGCGGCTGTTTAGACATTCCCAGACCTGCGCAGTCTTGGAAAGCGCTGCCCAGTTCGGGTCGTTTCGGGCCAGCTATTGTCCGAAGCGATAAGCAAAGCGGTATTCTGTAGGGGTAAGAAGGATGAAACCTGATACTGGAGGGCCAATCCATGCTACTTCACGGAATCTTTCCGCCGATTACTACCCCGTTCTATCCGGAAGGGACGATTTACTTCAAAAAGCTCGAGCACAACGTCGAGCGTTACTCGAAGACGCCGGTGGCGGGCATCGTGGCGCTAGGCTCGACCGGAGAAGCGATTCTGCTTTCCGATCAGGAACGGCGCGACGTGCTGAAAACTGTGAGCGAGACGGCCGGTCCCAAGAAAGTGCTGATAGCGGGAACCGGAGTCGAGTCCGCCATCGAGACCTTGCACCTCACCGAATACGCGGCCGAGTTGGGCTACGACGTCGCCATGGTGCGTACTCCGCATTACTACAAGAAGCAGATGCAGCCGGCGAATATCCTGGCGTTTTATCGCACGGTTGCCGACCGCTCGCCGTTGCCGGTCATCATCTATAACTTTCCTCCAGCTACCGGCTACGACATTCCCGCGGAGATCGTGATCGAATTGGCCGAGCATCCCAACCTGATCGGTATTAAGGAATCGAGCGGCGACGTGGAGAAAGTGCGTCGCATGGTCGAAGGCACGCGCCACATCAAGCGCAGCGCAACGGTCACCGAGACCTTCGACGCGGTTACGCCGCGCATGATGAAAGCTGCAACGGAAGGCAATGGAGACCTGATACCGGTCGGAGCCTTGGCGGGTGGTTCGTCGCAAGGTTCCTCCGCCGGCGCAGGGAAGCCGTCTTCCTCCGCCGTCAGTGTTGTGGCAGGCCTGAAAACCCGGCAGAAAGAAGTCGGATTTCAGGTTCTGGTTGGCGCAGCGCAGAAGCTGGAGCCATCGCTGCAGGTCGGCGCAGTGGGCGCCATTCTTGCCTTTGCCGATCCGGCTCCCACCGCCTGCTACGAAATCTACGCTGCCTGGAAAGAAGGCGATGTCGAATTGGCCCGGCTGAAACAGGAAAGAATCGCCAAGGCCGCACAGAGGGTGGTCGGCGAACTCGGCATCCCCGGCGTGAAGTACGCTATGGACCTGAACGGCTATTTCGGCGGGCCGGCGCGACTGCCGCTGCTGCCGATCACCGCCGACGTAAAATCAGAGATCGAGCAACTGATGGCCGATCTTCGCAACTGAGCAAATGAAAAGGACCGTGAAGCCAGCGTCCCGCCCGAAGCTGCCCAAGGTTTCCGACGAGATGAAGGCATGGTCCGCGGCGTTGGCCGGCGAGATCGCAACCTGGCCGAACGTGAATTCGCGGCCCATGTTCGGCTTCTCTGCCTATTACCGGGGCGATGAGATTTTCTGTGTCCTGCCGCGCAGCCGCGGCATGGAAACTGCCAATTCTCTTGCTTTCAAGCTGGAATCTATGCGTCCCGCCGCGCTTGCTCAAGCCAAGCGCGATCCCAGAATTCAGAAGGCGGACTTTGCTAAAGGAAGTTGGTTCGGCTTCGAGCTTTCGTCTGACGCAGATCTCCGGGATGCGCTGGAGTGGTTGCTGCGAGCGCATCAGGCGGCGCGCTAGAGAATGGCCGGGTATGTCGTCCTGTGTGTCTGCGCGAGAGGGCGTTGCGAACCGCGTGGGATTGCGTTATCTCTTTCCAGCCTGATCTTCTTGCGCGAACTGCTGCAGCAAATCGTGGCGGTTCACAAAATTGTAAACTCGCCATTGGTAGACGAGATAGTAGCCCCGGGAGACCTGGAGAAAGTTGTTCTTCTTGAAGCGCGCGTAGCAGTCGGCCATTTGATTGGAGCGTCCCAGCAGTTCCTGGGCGGACAAATGCGGGCTGCTCTCCAGGCTGGCTTGACCCTGCGCGTCAAACAGCCCAATGCTCCAGATCGCGGCCTGGGAGCGACATTCGCGAAGGCTGGGAAGCTCTTGCCCAAAGCCAGTTGCGGCCAACACGAGCGCGATGAAGATCACCCTCACACGATTCACTCTGGCACATACTGGAAGAAATACAAGTGGACCAACGGCCCTCCCTCGGAAGACCGGCAAAGAAACTGCGAAGCGGGCAAGTTCCCGATTGTGAGTTACGCCGGTCGCGATTATAATCAGAACGAACGTTCGAACAAGAGGTCAGCTCTCCCCCATGCGTCCGCAGCGCCACTCGTGTTGCGGACGCAATTCAGCCGGCAGATCCCACGGGAGATTCGTTTTCATAGAATCTCTCCCGTCCGGCAGCAGGCGGAGTCGCAAACACAAGCCGCACCTGAGTTGAGTTCTTCAGGAACGTCTTCATGAGTATGACAACACAACCCCAAAACGGCTTGAATGCCCCCGAGACCCTGATCCGTTATCGAACCGAAGCCGGCGTTGCCGTCATTGCGATCAACGATCCGCCGGCGAATACCTACAGCTATGAAATGAATCGTCAGTTGGATGACGCGATCCTCACAGCCCGTATGGACAGCAGCGTTTACGTAATCGTCCTCACCGGCGCCGGCGACAAGTTTTTTTCCGCGGGGGCCAACATTAATATGCTGGCCACGGTCGATGCCACCTTCAAGTACTACTTCTGCCTGCACGCCAACGAGACCCTGCTGCGGCTGGAGAACACGCCGAAGCTGGTAATCGCCGCGATCAATGGTCATTGTGTCGGCGGCGGCCTGGAAATCGCGCTGGCTGCGGATCTCCGCATCGCCAGGAAAGACGCCGGAAAGATCGGATTGCCGGAAGTGAACCTCGGGGTCTTACCCGGCACCGGCGGGACGCAACGGCTTTCCCGCCTGGTTGGCAAGAGCAAAGCGATCGAGTTGATGGCGACGGGAACGACCTTCACGTTCGAGGAAGCTAAAGACCTTGGGATCGTCAATCAGATCTTCGAGCGAGACGGATTCATGGAGAAAGTTCTCGAGTACGCCCGCCAGTTCTGTCCTCCCAACAAAGCGGCGAATGCGATCGGGAGGATGAAGCGCGCAGTGCAAAGCGGCTGGGAGATTCCGTTGGAGTCCGGATTAGCCCTGGAGCGGGAGAACCAGCAGTTGCTGTTCGAAGGCAACGATGCCCGGGAAGGCTTGGCCGCATACCTGGAGAAACGCCCGGCCAGGTTTACCGGAAAGTGAGGAACTACTCCCTCGGCGAACTGATGGTGGCGAGCGCCGCGCGCGAGATTCGCGATGGAGAAGTTGTCTTCGTGGGAATGCGGCTGCCGCTGATTGCCTTTGTTGTCGCCAAGCGGACGCACGCGCCCAACGCGGTTGGTTTGTTTGAAAATGGAGTCATTCGCACCAGACCCGCGGCAGAACTGCTTTACACCATGGCCGATCCACCGAACATTCTTGGTGCAACGCAGTGTCTTGATATGCTGGGCGTGATGAGCCTGCTGCAAAGCGGCCGAGTGCACCTGGGATTCCTGGGAGCAGCCGAGGTGGACCGCTTCGGCAACCTGAACTCGACCGAAGTGCGCGGTGCGAAAGGCGTGGTTCGCCTGCCGGGTTCCGGTGGCGCGTGCGATATTGCATCGCTGGCGCGGCGCTTCGTGGTGCTGCTGGAACACGGGAAGCAGCGTCTTCCGGAACGCGTATCATTTCTTACCAGCCCGGGGTACGGTGACGGTGCGGGCTGGCGCAGGCGCATGGGATTGCCCCGCGGTGGACCCTCCGCCGTAATTACCACCAAAGGCGTTTTGCGCTTTGGCGATGACGGCCAGGCATACCTGGCCTCGAAGCACCCCGGCGTTGAGGTGGACGACATTTTGAGCAACACCGGCTGGTCGCTGCGGGTCGATGAGAACTTGAGCGAGACCCCGGCGCCATCTTTGGAAGAGCTGAAGGCAATTCGCGAGTACGATAGAGAAGGATTCTGGACCCAATGACCACGACTCCGACAATTCGAAAGCTCACCAGGCTTGGCCTCGATCTGCGCGTACCCATAGCTCGAATCACGCTGCAGCACCCGCCGTTGAACATCATCGACGTTCCCATGATGGAAGAGTTGACCGGTGCGCTGAGAGAGATTGAAGAACGTCCGGAAATTGCGGCGGTCATTCTCTCCGGCTCGCAGAAAGCCTTTTCCGTCGGCGTCGATGTTGCTGCCCATACTCCTGACAAAGTCGAAGAGATGCTCGGGAAGTTTCACACGGTGATCCGGGCGATAGTGGCCAGCAAGAAGGTGACCATTGCCGCGGTGCATGGCCATTGTCTCGGCGGAGGCGCGGAGTTGGCCATGGTGTGCGATCTGGTCTACACATCTGAGCTGGCAACCTGGGGATTTCCCGAAATCCAGCTTGGTTGTTTTCCGCCGGTAGCAGCCACGGCGTTAGCCGCGCTGGTCGGGCAGAAGCAGGCGGCTGATCTGGTGCTTACTGGCCGAAGCATCACCGGAAAGGAAGCCGCGAATATTGGACTGGCCAATGCCGTTCTCGCGGAGATTGATCTTGAGCATGCCATTCGCGAAACCGGCGAACACCTGAGCCAGCTTAGTCCGGCCGCATTGGCCATCACGAAAAAGGCGATCTACGCCTGGGACTCGATGCACTTTGACAAAGGCCTGGCGCGTGCCGAGAAAATCTACTTCGAAGAGTTGATGAAGACCGAAGACGCACACGAGGGAATCAACGCGTTTATGCAAAAGCGGCAGCCGGTGTGGAAAGGGAAGTGATGTCTAAGCTCCTCACCATGCGCGAAGCGGTTGCTGACCTGGTGCCCGATGGCGCCTCGGTCGCGCTTGGCCTGCAACTGGAGCAGATGATCCCTTTCGCCGCCGGACATGAAATCATCCGCCAGAAAAAACGCGGCCTCACGCTGATCGGACCGATTTCTGACATTCTGTTTGATCAATTGGTTGGCGCAGGCTGCGCGGAGAAAGTGATTGCGGCATGGGTTGGCAACGTCATGATGGGGTCGGCGTACAACTTCCGCCGGGCCGTCGAAGAGCGTGGCATGCAGGTTGTCAACATGACGAATTTCACCGTCGCGCTGGCCCTGCAATCCGCCGCCATGGGCGTGCCATTTCTGCCGACTCGAACTGCCTTGGGCAGCAACACCGTCCGGGGCAATGACTTCTTCAAAGAAATCGAGTCGCCGTTCCCGATAGAACAATGTGGAGACGGCCGGCAGCCTCAGCCTGAAAAGCTGCACGCCGTTCGCGCGCTCTCGCCCGACGTCACCATCGTGCACGTGCAGCGTGCCGATCGCGAAGGCAATGCACATTGCTGGGGCAATTTCGGGGTCATGATCGAAGGTGTGCGGGCCGCCAGGCGAGTGATCATGGTGGCCGAAGAGATTGTCGAGCCGGAAGTGATCGCCAGCGATTCGAATCGGACCGTCATCCCCGGATTCCTGGTGAATGCCGTGGTTGCGTGCCCGCTGGGCGCGCATCCTTCGCCGGTGCAGGGATACTACAAGCGTGATGATGCCTTCTTTCGGCAATATCACGAGCAGACCAAAACCGAGTCTGACACCGTTGCCTGGCTGGATCGATGGGTTTACAGCGTTGCCGATCGTCGGGAGTATGCCAACCAACTGGGTGCGTGCCGCGTGGACGCGTTAGGAGTCAAGCAGCATGCCTACGCCGCCCATGCGGATTTTGGATACTGAAAGGCAGCTCGCACCGGTTATCTTCAACCTAAAGATTTGGCTAAAAGCCAAAAGCTACAAGACGAAATGGACTTCGAAATCAGCGCCGGTGAAGTCAACGCCATGTTCAAGCGTGGGGATCAGTTCACCTTGCTCGATGTGCGAGAGCCTTGGGAGCGGGAGAAGGCCAGCCTCACCCCAAGCAAGCTGATCCCGATGGGAGATGTTCCCAGCCGCGCGCACCAGGAGTTGGATCCCGACGAACATATCGTGGTCTTATGTCATCGCGGAGTGCGCTCGCTGACTGTGACCAACTGGCTGCGGCAGCAGGGCTTTGAAAAAGTGCAGTCCATGCGTGGTGGGATCGATGGCTGGGCGCGGACGGTAGATCCGAAGATGCCATTGTATTGAAAGAGGCTGTCAGGTCTCAGCCGTCAACTTAGAGAGCCTGAGCGATAGAGCTGAACGCTGATAGCTGACGGCTGAAAGCTTGGATATGAAAAAAGAACTCATAGAACTTAAAGTCAATGGCCGCTCCTACGAGTTGGCGATCGAGCCGAATAGGCTGCTGCTCGATGTCCTACGGCAGGATCTCGGGCTCACCGGTTCCAAGCGTGGCTGCGACGATTCTTCCTGCGGCGCGTGCACCGTCCTGGTGGACGGCACGCCCATGATGTCCTGCACGTTGCTGGCGGCCAGTTGCGAAGGCCAGGAGATCACGACGGTCGAGGGCGTTGCCGAACACGGCAGCCTGGCTGCAATCCAAAAAGCGTATGGCGACTGGGGCGGTTCGCAATGCGGCTATTGCACTCCCGGATTCATGATGACGGTGAAACATTTGCTAACCCAGAATCCTGATCCGACCGACGAAGAAATTCGCGGCGCGCTCAGCAGCAATCTCTGCCGTTGCACCGGCTACACCCAGATGTACCAGGCAATCCGGGCAGCGATCGAAGCGGAACAGAAAGGACGGGAAACCGACGCGAAGCTGTCAGCCATCAGCTAACGGCTTTCAGAAAACTCGGGTCCGAGCCCCGCGAACGACGAAGGACGGACGACGTAGGACGAAAAACCCATGACCAACGACTTCTCCATCATCGGCAAATCCATAGCCATGGTCGACGCCGCCGGCAAGACCACCGGCTCCGGCAAGTATGCGGACGATCTCAGCTTGCCCGGCATGTTGATCGGCAAGATCCTGCATTCGCCCTATCCGCACGCGCGGGTCAAGCAAATCGACACCAGCCGTGCCGAGAGGCTTCCCGGAGTCATAACCGTGGCTACCGGCAAGGACGCTCCCAATCCCTACGGTATTCTCCCCGTCGGCCACGACGAACATGCGCTGGTCACCGATAAGGTTCGCTACGTTGGCGATAACGTCGCTTGCGTCGCAGCCATCGACGAGGCCACTGCCGAAAAAGCGCTCGAACTCATCGACGTCGAATACGAGGTATTGCCCGCTTACTTCGATCCCGAAGATTCGATGAAGGCCGAGGCGGATCTCATTCACGACAACAAGCCTCACAACCTGGAAAAGGATTATCACCACGTTTTCGGCGATCCGGACAAAGGATTCGCGGATGCCGACCACGTCGCCGAAGCGCGTTTCATAGCCAACGAGGTCACGCACGCGGCCATGGAGCCGCATTGCACGCTGGCCGCGTTCGAGATCGATCCTCAAACCGGCCATCCGGGCCGTCTGCTCGTCCAGTCCTCTACCCAGGTTCCGTACTACCTGCAGCACAAGCTTTCGCTGGTGCTGGAAATGCCGATGTCGCAGATTCGCGTGATCAAGCCCCTGGTCGGCGGGGGGTTCGGCGGTAAGAGCGAAGTCATTCCGCTCGAGATCATCGCCGCTGTGGCGGCTCGCAAGGCGAAAGCCCCGGTCAAGATCACCTACACTCGCGAAGAAGTTTTCTGGGCGCACCGCGGACGCCCGCGCACTATCATCGATCTCAAGACCGGAGTGAGGAACGACGGACACATCACCGCAGTCAAAGCAAAAGTCATTCAGGATGGCGGAGCCTATTGTTCCTACGGCGTGGTCACGATTCTTTATTCGGGCGCGCTGCTCGGTGCGCTCTACGATATTCCAAACATTCAGTACGACGGATACCGGGTGCTGACCAACAAGCCGGTCTGTGGTGCCATGCGCGGCCACGGTACCGTGAATGTGCGCTTCGCATTCGAATCCCAGCTCGACGAACTGGCGCTCCAGATCGGCATGGACCCCGCCGAGATTCGCCGCCGCAATCTGCTGCAGCCGCCGTGCATCACGGTCAATGGCCTGCGCGTGCAGAGCTACGGCTTGCCGGAATGCATCGACCAGGTTGTCGAGCGTTCGAAATGGAGCGAGCGCAAAAGCAAGCTGCCCAAAAACCGCGGGCTGGGCATTGCGTGCAGTCACTACGTGAGTGGCGCGGCCAATTCGATCATCCGGTCGGACATGCCGCACTCTACGGTGAACATCAAGATTGACCGCGACGGCGGCGTAGTGGTGTACACCGGCGCATCGGACATTGGCCAGGGCTCAGATACCATGGTGGCCCAGGTCGCCAGCGAGACACTGGGCTGCTCGCTCAACCGCGTGAAGGTCATCGCCGCCGACACTGATCTGACGCCGATCGATATCGGTTCCTACTCCAGCCGCGTCACCTTCATGAACGGCAATGCCACGCTGCGCGCCGCACAAGACGTGAAGAAACAGATCGCCCTGGCCGCCGCCAAGAAAATGAACTGCGCTGCCCAGGATTTAGTCTTCCGCGACGACATTGTGAAGAAAGATGGTGTGGGGCGGGCGCCCTCGCCCGCGGAATCTGCCGGGAAATCCGAAGCCTCCGTCTCCGGCCGTGTCGAAGGCCAGATTCTTCGCGGATCGCTTCAACAGAAACGCAAGGACGAAGGTCCGAAGGATTCTCTGACTTTTGAGGAAGCCGTGGTCGCTGCCATTGATTTTCACGGCGCACTCAGTGGCACCGGATCCTACGCGCCGCCGCTGGAAGCCCGCGGCGGCAAGCACAAAGGCGCGGGTGTCGGCCCATCCCCCGCATACTCGTATTCGGCGCAGGTCGCCGAAGTCAGCGTTGATGAAGACACCGGAGAAGTCACCGTTCACAAAGTCTGGGCTTCGCATGATTGCGGCCGCGCTTTGAACCCGATGTCCGTTGAAGGCCAGATCATCGGCTCCGTCTGGATGGGCATGGGGCAGGCGCTTACCGAAGAGATGATCTGGAAAGACGGCATGTTAATGAATCCTGGCCTGCTCGAATATCGCAGCCCGTCTTCGGCGGAATCACCGGAGATTGAGCCGATCATCGTCGAGAGCATCGATCCGGAAGGGCCGTTCGGCGCAAAGGAATGCAGCGAAGGATCGTTGGCGGCCACGATCCCGGCCATTGCCAACGCCATTTACGATGCTGTCGGCGTGCGTCTGCACGAGTGTCCGTTCACTCCCGAGCGAGTATTGGCCGCGATGCGCGCGAAGAAATCCCAAAAGAAAATCGATCTTACCGAAGGCATCGATCCGACTTCGCCACAGCGTTTCCGCGAGCATGGCGGTTTACTATGGTTTCGAGGCAAAGGACCGAACAGGCATCCGCTCGATCCGGCACGAAGGGAAGAGCAGGCTTCCGCGGGAGGTGACGATTGAGTCTCCCCGACTTCAGGCTGCTGCGCCCGCATACGCTGGAGGAAGCAGTCGCTCACCTGGGCACGCATGGGAGCGATACTGATCGCTTTCGCATCGTGGCCGGCGGCACTGACCTCATCCCCTCGATGAAGCAGAAACTGTTTGAACCGGAATACGTGCTCGATATCCGCCACATTGCCGAACTCAACGGCATTCGCGAGCGAAAGGGAAGTGGCGTTGAGATCGGAGCCCTCACGCCGCTCAGCGAAATTGAACACACCCCGTTACTGCGGAGCCGGTACTCGGTTCTTAGCGAAGCGGCAGCCGCCGTGGCTTCTCCTCTGCTGCGCAATATGGGCACGATCGGCGGCAACATTTGCCTTGACACCCGCTGCCTCTGGTACAACCAGTCGCTGACCTGGCGCAAGGCGTGCGGCTTCTGCATCAAGAAAGATGGTGATCTCTGCCACGTGGCGCCCGGCGGAACGAAATGCTGGGCGGTATTTTCCGGCGACACGCCGCCCGCCCTGCTATGCCTGAACGCGGAGATCGAAATCGTCGGTCCCTCTGGCGCGCGCCGTTTGCCGTTGCGCGACTTCTACACCGGAATCGGCGACGACTATCGCCGCCTGCAGCCCAACGAATTGCTGACGCGAATCTTTTTGCCAGAGGCGTCGGCCGATTATCGCGGGGTGTACCGCAAACTCCGCATTCGCGGTTCCATCGATTACCCGCTCGCCGGTGTCGCGGTTGCCATCAAGCGATCGAACGGTCACATCGCGGATGCAAGGGTCGCACTCACTGCGGTGAATCCCGCGCCAGTGCTGGTGAAGGGCGCCATGGAAATGCTGAGTGGCAAGATGCTTGATGAGACTCTCGCAGAGGCCGTGGGCAATCTCGCCGCCCAAACCGCCAAACCCCTGACCACTTCTGCTTTGACACCGGAGTATCGCCGTGAGATGATTCGCACGTTCGCGAAAAGGGCAGTGTTGGCGGCCGCGAGCAATTAACTCAAAGTAGGTAGTGAATCGGACTCGTGGGGAGTTCAATGTGAAGCGTAAAGTGACATCTCTGGCAGTGGTCACACTGCTTGTTTTGGCATGTGCAAGCGTGATGTTAAGCCAGCAGCAGCCCACCGCATCGCCCGCGCAACAAAAGCAGCTCGCCGCGTTGAAGGAACTGCGCGACAGCGGAGTCCTGAGCGAAAGCGAATACGAGGCCAAGGTGCAGGCGGTAATGGCGGCTGAACCGGCGCCACCTGCCAAGTCCGGCGACATCACGCGCACAGCCGATATTTCAGATCCGGCTCTGGGCATGGTGGCGGGAACCTTGCAGTTTCCGGCTGACTGGCGATTCGCAGGAGTTGTGGCACGGGCGGGAAACTGTGCCTCCGCTGGCGGAATCCGCTACTCGGTGCAAACGCAAGACGGTAACACTGCCTTCGTGAAATTCCCCGACTATTCGTGGTCCTGGAATACGAACCCTTACATGGCCAACGGCATGAAACAGCGCGGCTGCACCGTCGCGCCCATTCTGGCCGCGGCGGATTTTCTGAAGCAAATCATGATCCCCAACCTGCGGCCCGACGCTCAGGTGATCGATATCGGACCCGTGGCCCCGGCCGTACAAGCTCAGCTTGACGCGCAACTCAAGCAAATGCGCGAGGGTTCCATCCGCATGGGCGCTTCCTATGGCTACTCCCCAGAACAGAGCGAACGCATCGCCGGTTCGATTGTTGACGGAGCCAGGGCGCATGTTGCGTACACCCGAAACGGGCAGCCGGTGGAAGAGATACTTCGCGCCATCATTGTTTGCGGCACTCATCAGCAAGGGCCGGGATTTAACACGCCGCCGTCGCGGTCGGCTCTCTGCCATACCCAGTTCATGGGCTTGACTCGCGCCCCCAAGGGTCAACTGGAGGCCATGGCGCCGGTATTCAGCAAAGTTGCTTTTACCATCAATCCAGCGTGGGACCAGAGAGTTGCCCAGATCCAGACGCAACAGAGCCAGCAGATGATTGCCGAATCCTGGAGAGCGCACAATCAGTTGATGCAGCAGTCGCAGGCAGCCGCTGATGCCCGCACCCGGCAGTGGCAAGCCGGCGAGGCGGCTCGACAGGCCTCCGTCGATAGTTCCATAGCGAATGCCCGCGCCCAGCAGAACGCGATGGATCGAAGCGCCATCGAAACCGAAAAATATGCTTTAGGGGTTCAGACCGTCGTCAATCCGAATACCGGTCAGACGACGAATGTCAGCAATCAGTACAGCCACACCGTGCAGAGGCAATCCGACGGCACCATTTTCCAGTACAACGATCCCTCGTTCGATCCCAGGCAGTGGGCCGATCCCACCCAGGTCTTTACGGAGATGCCAACGGTCAAGCAGTCCGTACGGGAATTCGCTTTGGAATTTTGATTCCGACCAAGAGGCAGATCTCCGCCGTCCGCGTTACCTGCCGCTGAAAATGTGGCCCATCTTTTCTTTCTTGGTCTTCAGATACTCTTCGGCATGCCTGCTGGGCGCGGGTTCGCAGGGAACCCGCTCGGTGACTTCGATGCCGCCGCGTTCAAGCGCCGCAACTTTGTCCGGATTGTTCGACAGCAACCTCACCCGCACCACGCCCAGCGATTTCAAAATCTCCGCGGGCATGGCATATTCCCGCTGATCGGCTTTAAAACCCAGGCGCTCGTTCGCTTCCACCGTATCCAAGCCGGCGTCCTGCAGTTCGTACGCCTGCAGTTTCGCCATCAGGCCGATGCCGCGGCCTTCCTGCTGTTCGTAAATCAGGATGCCCGCTCCTGCCTCGCCAATCATCGACAGCGCCATCTCCAATTGGTCGCGGCAATCGCAGCGCAGCGAGCCGAATACGTCGCCGGTCAGACATTGCGAGTGGATACGCAGCAGCGGCGGCGCGGACTTCACATCACCCATCACCAGCGCCACGGCTTCTTCCGTTTTTCCGCCGAACTTTCCCTGGAACCCAAAAATGCGGAAGTTGCCCCACCGGGTGGGGAAGTCGGCTGCGGCAAGCTGTTTAGCGCGGCTGGAACTCACAAGGTTATTATAGCGGGCGGTGGGCGATCAGCTTGGAGGCATGACGGGCTCAACAACCCGCCGCGTGGCATGAATTGAGATTCCCCGGTAGTGCTCCTGTTTCGCGTCCACTGTTGACGTGCTGGCATTGACCTTAGTTCTATTGGTCTGCTACTGGGGCAGCATCCACCAGATTGGAGGCTTTGGCCCGACAATTATTACAATCAGGTCGTCTGGAAGAGCAGCGTCCTGCTCCATCTCGAAACTATACCCTCGCTCAAACGGAAGGATGCTTGGAAAAAGCGCATTCGCCAATGCGCCCAATGCTGGTGGCTTTGTAGGAAACGTTATTTCCTTTGCCCGGAAGGTTATTCCGAATGTCGAAGTCGCACCACCGAATCTAGCCGCTGGTGGTGCGCCCGGTATGTTCAATTCTCGCCCCCCAGCTTCGGTGGGTATTGGTTTAGGCTGGGATACGTCCCATCCTGCTCCCGGCTCATTGCCATTGCCCTTCCCGAGGAACAAACATATCTCGTCCGCAAACCACCAAGCCTCTAGATCGTTGGGGTTGTATAGCAATTCAACGCGCGATCGTGGTTTGCCTTCTAGTAGTTTGACTAGCTTTCCCCTGTCCAAATGGCGGGGCGTTTGTCGCCTAGCGACCGCATCGACATATTTCCTCAACGCCAATTGCGCATCTGCTGCTTCTTTCTGTGCATGGGCAGTTGCTCGTTGTTCGTTCCGCAGACGCCCTTGGGCTGCTTCGGCAGCAGCGGTCGACTTCTGTAGAGCAATGCCTAAGTGCTCGGCAGAACTGACAGCACGAGAAGCCGCAGCGGCTGCACCGTCTGCGGAAGTCTTCGCGTCGCCAGCCTCTTTGGTCAGCAACGCTTCAATCTTGTGGTTGTTGTCTCGAAGCCTAGACTCTACGCCAGACGCCTTGTATGTGAAAAAGAGTTCTCCAGCTACTCCGACTGTAACTAAGATCGCGCCTACCAGTTCCCAGAGCCTCCTCCAAGGGAAAACGGCTGCTGGTCTTCTGGCTTGTTCAATGAATTCTGCGACGTCGTGCCGATACTCAAGCACAAGGCCGATGACCACGAGAAATGTAGCCGTGATTAGCAACACGCCCCAGAAGTCCAAGGACGATTCCAAGCTCCTCGAAACGTTTTCTAGGGCGGAGGGGTCCATAGAACCTTACGAACGAATAAAACAGATACGTTTACTCATTAATGGGATCGCCATTTTACGGCATATTTCACGAAATATCCTTACAGAACGTGCATACGGCTATGACGGGGATAAGGCCGTTCGATTTAACGACCCTCAGCGCAGGCTTTGCCATGCCCACAGTGTCCCATAGGCCGAAGCTTATTGCTAGACCTGTGGGAATCAAACGGCACCACTACCGATTTCCCCATTTGGTATCTTGTGCACAAGTGGATTGGCGTACAATGTTGACATTTTCGAAGTCGAGAAGGACCGTTACGACTTAGGTCGGGTACAAACTCACAGGAGACTAGACATGCGCAAATTCTGTTTGATGGGCGGTTGTGTGTTGCTGTTGACGTCGCTGTCGCTGGCGCAAGCAAAAGTGGAGGCGCACTGGAATTGTGGCAAGCCGTCGGACGCGCACAGCATTGATGTGGGCGACCAGGCAAATCATACCTATGCGGTCACCAAGTCAACCTGCACCGCCTCCAAAAGCGAGGTAGGCGGCGTGATCCAAAAGGACGGCGTCGGTACGCAATTCAACGAAACCAAGGGAGACGCCGTCACCTGGCATGGGGTCCTCGTGGTCAATGCGGAGAATGGCGACAAACTCCACTACTCCTACTCAGGCATGGGCACGCTCAAGGATGGACAATTTCAATCCGGAACCGACAAGTGGTCCATGATAGGCGGCACCGGCAAATTCAAAGGCGGCAAGGGAGGAGGTACTTGCAAAGGCAAGGGGAATGCGGACGGGACAGCCAGCTGGGATTGTGAAGGCACCTACATTCCCGCCAAGTAGAGATAACCAAGCTCGGCCAAAGCCACCTGCGGGTGGCTTTTTTATTGGTTCGGAGAGCTAATCTTCATCCGGCTTGACCATGCCGTACAACTCCAGGTCGAGATACTCTCCCCATTTCAAAATATGCTCGCGCTTGCAGCCTTCATGGGTCATCCCGATTTTTCGCAGCACTTTGCCAGAGGCAGGATTGTTCGAAAAATGTGATGCCTGAATGCGGTGCAGGCCAAGCTGCTCGAATCCGTAACGGACCGCCGCGCGCGCCCCTTCCGTGGCATAGCCTTTTCCCCAATACGGCACGCCCAGCCAGTATCCCAGCTCGGCGTGATTATGCGCACTCGCCAGGCGCATGCCAAGGCCTCCGATGAGAGTGCCGTCCGACCGCAGCGTGACCGCCCACCGAACTTCGTCCCCCATTTCGATTTTGGCAAAAAGCACCTCGGCATCCTTCGCGGAATAGGGATGCGGAATGCGCAGCGTCGTGGCCGCTACTTCGCGTGCGCCGATCAGCGGCACCAGAGCCGGAATGTCCGCGCGGGCAAATGCCCGCAGCACCAGGCGCTCCGTCTGCAAACTTGGAACTTTGTCTGGCATAGTTCACTGCCATCCCGAGCGGAGCGGGTTCGTTCGGCACGAACCAACCCACGGAGTCGAGGGACCTGTTCTCTGTCAGGCTCCTGTCAGAGCTACCATGCCCCAAGGCCGCTCCTACCACGCCGCATATCGCCGCCGCTGCGACCGCTCCGGCAACAACTTAATCAGTATGATGCCAGTGATGAAGCCTCCCACGTGTGCCCAGACCGCGACCCCGCCGGTACTCTGGCTGACCGTGATCGAAGTTGCCGCGCCCATCAGAAACTGCACCACAAACCAGTAGCCGAGCATGACCCACGCCGGGATCCACCAGAACGTGAAGAACACAATCAAGGGCACCAGGGTGAGCACTCGCGCCTTCGGATACAGCACGAAATACGCGCCCATCACCCCGGCAATGGCGCCACTCGCTCCCACCGTCGGCACGTTTGATCCGGCGTTCAACAAGACGTGACTCAACGCCGCCGCCACGCCGCTCGCCAGATAAAAGAGCAGGTAGCGCAAGTGGCCGAGATAGTCTTCAATGTTGTCGCCGAAAATCCATAGAAACCACATGTTGCCGATGATGTGCAGCCATCCGCCGTGCAGAAACATCGAGGTCAGAGTCGACAGAAACAGCCCGGGAAGGGAATACGCAGCGCTGCCGGCCAGCGCCCGCTCGAAGTGCCGCGGTACCACCCCGAACTCGTAGATCATAGCGTTCAAGGCCCGCTGTCCCTGCATCCCCACCGACAATTCAAACAGGAACACCACCACATTCAGAGCGATAATGAAATAGGTGACATAAGGCGTGCTGTAGCGGGGCGTGTCATCGCGGATGGGAATCATTTAGATTGGTAAATTGTGATTTGTGATTGATCAAATCAATTCACAGCGTGCGCTGCTCTGCACCCTGCGCCATTTCGCTAGAGTTCACGTGCAACGAACTAACCGCCGCCTGACTCGAATGCTAGCCTTTCCTTAAGCGCAGAGAGTAGCGATTCGGCCCATTTCATATAATCGTCTGGCTGAAACTCTGCGTTTTGCTTTGACCTCTGAATTTCATATTTCACAGTGACGATAAACGGGCAGCCTACGGTAGTGGCGGCCACGGAATCAGCCGCTTGGAATCCCGTTGGAATGGATGCCCCCGTGACGCCGGCGACCGTCACGGGGCCGAGCGTTTGGGTCACCCTGAAATCTATTGTGAAGTATTGCGGCCGATCCAGTCGCACAATGTATGCTGCCGGTCCAGTTTGGGGTGACGATGGTTGTTCGGTGAAATGAATCGTCGTATGTTTTGGCATCTTAACGGGTCTGTTGGGGTTCCAATTCATGCGTTCCCGCGGACCGAAAAATTCTGACTTCGACAGCGTCGCGAACAGGGCTTCCGATGGATAGGGAGCGCTGTCCGGTGGCACGATGCCAACCCTTACAAAAGGCCTGGAACCTTTCCCGGCTGTCCATTCGACCCCTTCGCTGTCGCGCTGTAGCTCATCGATCGAGCGGAAGATGTAGAACTGCAGCAATTTGCCGAGGAACACGCTGCGCGCCGCCTCGGTATCGAAGTTCCTCTCCGTGGGCCACGGCGTCCCGTCAGGTTGCTTTTCGGGGCGTCCCGCAATGGACATCAGATCCGAGTAGACTCTGCGTTTCGGGTCGTTAATATTCAGGTCCATTGGAATTGGAAGGTTCTTGTGTGCCGTGTCGAACGGTACTACGACAACAAATTTCTCTAGCTTCGTAAGAGGGGATGGAGCAGCGGTCAAGGCAGACGGTTCGCTTGCTTCCAGCTTTGTCGTTACCGGTAGCCGCGATAGCTTGGCTTCTGGCCCAGGAAGTGAGGCCGATCCCGCTAGATCCGGGGCTGCGGCACCCGGCTTCTTTCTGTCGACCCACCGAATCGAACCAATAAGGCAGACACCGATTGTTCCAAATACTAAGAACGAAACGAGCATCCAGGCATACGGGCGCATGTGCATTTGAGAGAGCCAAATCGCTACTTTTGCAAACAGTACCACAGCCGATACCACAAAGCATGATTTCGCTAGCCTGAACTCGTTGAGGGCGATCACTCCCACCCCCAAGGGGACGAAAAATGCGATAATCCATCCCAGCAGATCCCAACTAATATCGACCATGATCGGAAGAGTAGCCCCTGACCTGAAGCCGAGTCAAAATGGCAGTTCAATTACTCAATTACCCGATTACACATTTACCCAATTCTCCATGAACGCTATCCTCATCATCGATAAGCCCGCGGGCCTGACCTCCCATGACGTGGTCAGCCGGGTGCGGCGAATTCTCAGCGAGCGCTCGGTCGGGCACCTGGGCACACTGGACCCGCTGGCTACCGGGGTGCTGCCGCTGGTGATGGGCAGTCTGACCCGGCTGGCGCAGTTCTATACCGCCGCGGAGAAGACCTACGAAGGCGTGATTCGCTTCGGCTTCGCCACCGACACCTATGATGCCGAAGGCGAGCCCGCCGCCCCGCCCCAGCCAGTTCATCTGTCGCTTCAGCAAGTGCAGGCCATCGCTATGAAGTTTCATGGGGTTATCGAGCAGATGCCACCGCCGTTTTCTGCCAAGAAGATTCACGGCGTCCCCGCCTACAAGCTGGCCCGTAAGAAGAAGGAAGTGGTGCTGCAGCCGGTGCAGGTCGAAGTCAAGGAGTTTGCGATTCTCAGCGTTGACGACCACGGCGAGCGCGCCACCTTCCGCGCCCGCGTGGCCTCGGGAACGTATATGCGTTCCGTGGCGCACGATATGGGTAGGGAACTCGGCTGCGGCGCTCACCTGGAGTCCCTGCGGCGCACAGCGGCGGCCGAGTTCGACCTTTCCCACGCTCACACTTTGGACGAACTGGACGCAGCCGCCGAGAGCGGACAGGCTGAAGCGCTGTTCGTCCATCCGCGAAGCATTCTGCCGCAGTTTCCCAGCGTCACCGCCAACGACGAGATGGCCGCCCGCATCCACACTGGCCGCACCGTGAATCTGCCCGAATTTTCCAGCGCCCGCCAAGTCAAGGTGTTCTATGGACAACGAGAACTGATCGCCATCGCCACCCGCGTAGCCGGCACGCTGTTTCATCCCAAGATCGTGCTGGTGGGCGAACAGCAGATGGCGGGCAGATGAGATACCATGCGTGGCAGCCGTGATCAGCTGATAATCATAATGTCCGATAACGGATATTATGTAAACTACGCTACACCCTTACCCAAACCACCCGAATCTTCCCCTCATTCGCTCCGGCCCCTCACTCCCTGTAACCTTTCCTCCCCGCCCGCCGTAATCGTGTATAGGTAGAGCAAATGCCAGTGCTCGAACAGCCGTCGGACGTATCGCAGCAGTTCATTCACGGTGACTTGGCCGCGTTCGAGACGCTGTTCCGCCATTTTCAGGGCGAAGTCTACCGCTGGATCGTGCGCATTGTTCGCGATCCGGGAGTAGCCGAGGACTTGACCGTGGAAACGTTCTGGCGGATTTATCGTGCTCGCGCTCGATTCGATCCGAAACGCAGCTTCGGAGCCTGGGCGCACCATATCGCCACCAACGTGGCGCTCGATCATCTGAAGATGTCCCACCCGGCCATCGCACTTGCGCACGATCTCCCGGCGATGTCCTCGACCAATCCGGGCATTCAGCGCGATCTGCGTGACCGTACCCGGCAGGCGTTCTGCCAGCTCCCCGCCAAACTGCGGATCGTGGCAACGCTGGCCCTGATCGAAGAACGGCCCTACAAAGAAATCGCAGAAGGCCTGGGCATTTCCGAAGGCGCGGTCAAAACCCGCGTCTTCCGGGCAATTCGGCTCTTGCGCATGAAACTCAAGCAACTGGGGATTAAACCATGAACGAAGACGACGCAAAACTTCAGGAACTGTTGCAACAGTCGCTGGCTCCGTCGAGCCACGAACTCCAACGCGATCTCTGGCCGCGGATGCTGCGGCGGCTCGACGAGCACCCCCACACCGTACCGTGGTTTGACTGGGCGCTGCTGGCGTTCGTGCTGGCGTGCCTGTTGATCTTTCCCGTCACCATTCCCGTGCTGCTTTATCAACTTTAAAGAGGAGGTACTTATGAATACGCATCCTTATCTGCGAGCCTATATGGCGGGTATCACTGCTCCCACGTTTGTGCTGCTGATCGTGCTTACCGCGTTCGTGACGGTGCGGTTCGTCTTCCAAGTGCCGCTGCCGATCGAGCGTGTCATCGTGTTTCCCATGGCGGTCGTGCCCAGCTTGTTTGGGGTGTGGAACATTTTCTATTTATGGCTGCGGCCGCGCCGCCATCTCCCCATCGGCTTTCATGGCGCCATTCTGCCGTTTCTGCTTGCGCCTGCGGGTGCTCTGTTGGCCTGGTGCCTGGGGTTTCTGAGCTGCGTCCCCGGTGGACTCTTGTACTTTGAGCACGTGACGCTTCCCTACTCGTTCCTGGCGATCGCATTCGGATGCGGTCTGATTGTGTATTACCTGGTGTGGAAATATATTGTGGGCTTTTTCAACCGCGTGCTGGGAGTTGCGTAAGCCACGTGGTTCGCCATGGGCACATGAAAAAAAGGGCCCTGCCGTGTGGCAGGGCCAAAGCGCAACCAACCAAAGCAGACCTTACTTTCCTTTGTAAGTCACCGGACTGCCGACACCGGTGCATTCATCCCAGCCCTTCTTGGCGGGACTTCCGTTGCTTCCGGTAGTAATGTCCCGGAACCATTTCTTGTACTCCGTCTTGTTTCCGTACTCTTTGTAGATCTTCGTGAGTTCGGCGGTGCTCGACGGCAGGAAAGTGCCGGCGGAATTCACAATGCCGGCCAGAACTGGTGAAGCCACGCTGGTCCCGCCCACTACGCACCACCCGCCACAATAGGTACTGCTGTACACGGCTACTCCCGTGTTGGGGTCGGCGACGCCGGACATGTCCGGAGTGCCGCGCTTGCTGCTTACCAGTTTCTTTATGATGTTCTGGTACGTGGGGCGTGGCTCCTGGGTGCTGATGCCCCCGCCACTACCACCCCAGCAGCTTTCTCCGGTAAAGTTGCCTGATCCGTCGCGGTTGACACTGGTGCCGCCCGCCGATACCACAAACGGGGATGAACTCGGATACAGTGGTCCTACGCGCCAATCCCCTGCCGCCGCAAAAAACACGACCATGTTCTTCTTGAAAGAATGGTCATACTGTTTCTCGTTGCGAGGCTCTCCTTGAGTGGAAGTCACCCAGCTATTCGAAACCTCGCCGCCGCCAAGGCCCGCAACGAGTTTGCCGGCCTTCACGTTCGCCGCGAACATGTCGTTGCCCGTTTCCACGGCGAAGATCTTCGCGTTGGGCGCCATCGCATGGGCCCACTGCAGATCTAGTGCCTCTTCCAGGTCCCATCCGCTGCCGGAGTTGTCCGGGCAGCCTCCTTTGTCGATGCACACCTCCTCGAAGTTTGCCGTGGGTAATCCGAATTCGGTGGAGAAGGTGTTCAGGTCGTTCTGTTCGTTGGGGTAGTGGCCGTATTCAATCACGGCAATCCCGTTTGCTCCGCCCGTCGGAAGCTGGGTCGTTCCATTGATCGGGCAGCCTTTCACTTGTTCCGTCAAACCATACACACAAGCAATGGAGGCGGGTGTTTCGCCGCCAGGGTTGCTCATGGGCAGTGTGGTGCCGGCGGGAATAAAAAGCTTCAATGGCGTGCGGGGAACTCCCGGAAGTCCCACGCTGCTGGGGGGCAAAACAATTTGCCCTTTTGCCGGCGAAGCCTGGGCTGGCGCAAGTTGGCTGAGCACCAGCAAGAATATTGTGCCGCCCACAAGCAGCACGAGATTACGTCGCATAGATTTCTCCTAGAATAATTTTGGAAGGTCGAGGACAGCGCATCCAGAGGGGAGTTGCCGCTCAGCGCCAGAGAACATTTATCAGGGAATCAAGCACTGGTCGCCGGGCGGACAACACTTGAAACGCGTGCGCGGCATTCCAGTGCGAAGTGTAGCATCAGATGCCGCGTGGCCAGTCAGATATTTTGTATTTTCCTCTTCACAGTGAAAACGATGATTCATAGTTGAGCAAGAAATTGCCGCTTTCACCCTGAGCCGCCCCCAAATGATGATCTTGATCGCGACCCTCCGAAGCTAACCCTCGCCGCCCTGCTTCGCCTCCGACTGTGGCAAACTAAACCCTGGGGGCAAGATGAACGTCTTAGAGTTCACCGTCCTGGTCGCGGTGGGTTCTTTTGCAGCGGGACTTCTCGGATCGTTAACCGGGCTCGGCGGCGGAGTGGTTCTGGTTCCGCTGCTCACCCTGTTTTTCAAAGTCGATATCCGCTACGCCATCGGAGCCTCGCTCGTCTCCGTCATCGCCACCTCCTCCGGCGCCGCTGCCGCCTACGTGCGCGAAGGATTCTCCAACATTCGCATCGGCATGTTTCTGGAGATCGCAACCACCCTGGGCGCGCTGCTGGGAGCATTCTTGGCGACGGTTGTTCCCACCAAGGCCCTGGCCATTATTTTCGGAGTCATGCTGCTGTACTCCGCCTATCTATCCCACAAACCGCGTCCGCGAGCCGAGCGCAACTCGCCCCCTGACAAGCTGGCCACCCGCCTGCAAATGAACGGAGAGTTCCCTTCCGAAGAAGGCGGCATGCGCCACTACAATGTGCAGAACGTTCCCACCGGCTTCAGCTTGATGTTTGGCGCCGGGGCTTTGTCGGGACTGCTCGGCATCGGATCGGGCGCGGTCAAAGTGTTGGCCATGGATCAGGCCATGAAGATTCCCTTCAAAGTTTCCACCACCACCAGCAATTTCATGATTGGCGTTACCGCTGCCGCCAGCGCAGGAATTTATCTCAATCGCGGATACATTGATCCCGGTCTTTCCATGCCCGTGATGCTCGGCGTGCTCGCCGGTTCCCTGCTCGGCGTGCGCATTCTAATGAAGGCAGAGACCAAAATGCTGCGCCTCGTTTTCAGCGTGGTCATCGCATTTCTCGGATTGCAGATGATCTACAACGGCCTTACAGGAAGGATCTGAGTGAACGCGAAACAGACTTGGGACGATCACCGCATCGAAAACGTCGTCGGAAGATTGCTGCAAACCGGCGTGAGTCTGGCCGCAGCCGTCGTCTTCACCGGAGCCGTCATCTATCTGATTCGCCATGGCGGTGAGCCGGCGCAATATCACGTTTTCCATGGCGAGCCCGCGGATCTCAAGAAGTTTAGCGGCATACTGCGTCAAGTGGCGGGCTTTCACGGACGCGGCTTCATTCAACTCGGACTGTTGCTGCTGATCGCCACGCCAGTCGCCCGAGTCGCGTTCGCCGTCTGGGGCTTCGCCGAAGAAAAAGACAAGATGTACGTCGGCATCACCCTGCTCGTCCTCGCCATCCTGCTGTACAGCCTGGTCGGCTCTAGCTCGGCATTCTGATGGTTAAACAATGTCCGTGTGGCGCGGGCATTCCTGCCCGCGAGTGACCGCTCCTGCAAAGACCACGTGGAGACGGGCCCCCTCGGCCGTCCAGTCCGAGCAAAGCTCGGCAGCCGTGTGTACGCGGCCGCCCGTCCGACCCCTGCCCCGGGCAGAGACGTAGCAACCTACGTCTCTGCCCACGCTCTCTGCTCGACAGGAGGACTGCGATCAGAGCAAACCCAACTTACGACCCTTCCGGAGCATGCAGCACCCGGAACGAATTCCCTCCATTCGACCACACCAGCACCAGCGCATCCTGTCCCTTGCCCACGCTGGACAACGCCTGCTGCACCGCGGCTGCGCTCTGCACATCGTGACGGTTCACCTGCACAATGACGTCGCCACGCTGCAAGCCAGCGTCGTCGGCCGCGCTTCCCGGCTGCACCCGTTCAACCACCGCGCCCTGAAGTTCTTTCGGCGCCTGCAACTGGTCGCGCATGTCCGGAGTCAGATCAGCAAGCCCCAATCCCCAGCGCATTTTGCCATGATCGCCCGCGCTGGCTTCTTTGGTGGAGTCGCCGCTGGCGTTCATCTCGGTAAGCGTGACCGGCAGGTTCATCGATTTGCCGTCGCGCATCAAGCCCAGCTTGATCTCCGTTCCCGGACGCTTCTCTCCCACCTCAACCTGCAACTGCCCGGCGTCGGTGACCTTATGTCCGTCGAGTTCCGTAATCACGTCTCCAACCTTTAATCCAGCTTTAGATGCCGGCGAGTCGGCTTCCACCTGCGTGACCACGGCGCCGTTCGCGTCATGTACTTCGAAGAACTTCGAATTCTCCGGAGTCACGTCGCTGATCCCGATGCCCATGTAGCCATGCTCGACTTTGCCGTACTTGATCAGGTTGTCTGAAACCGGCCGCACAATTTGCGTCGGAATGGCAAATCCCATCCCGGAGAAGGTTCCGGAAGGCGAGACCAGGAAAGTGTTGATACCCACCACTTCGCCATGCGCATTCACCAGGGGTCCGCCCGAGTTCCCCGGGTTGATCGCGGCATCGGTCTGGATAAATTGGCCAGGCCGCCGCGGATTATCGCTGAACGGAGCCGGCCGGTTCAGCGCGCTCACGATTCCGCGCGTCACCGTGAAGCGGAAACCATAGGGGTTGCCAAACGCCAGTACGGTCTGCCCCGGCTGCAACAGCGTGGAGTCTCCCAACGGAACGCTGGGGAAATTGCTGCCGTCGATCTTGATCACCGCCAGATCCGTCAAAGGGTCGGTGCCGACGACCTTAGCCGTCAGCACCCGCCGGTCGCTCATGGTCACGCGCACTTCGACCGCTCCATCCACCACATGATTGTTGGTCACGATGTAGCCGTCGGGCGAAATGATGACTCCGCTGCCGATCCCGTGCTCCACGCGCGGCTGTTGCGGCATCATCTTGAACTGGAAGTTCGGCCCGAAGAATTGCTGCATGTCCTGCGGCGTCTCCATCTCCGAAGCCTCGGGCTTGCTCTTCGAGGTGACGGCTACGTTTACGATCGCCGGAGTCACCCGGGCTGCCAGGGCCTCCATCGCTTTATCCAGCGACAGCAACGCATTGACGCTGTCGTCATTGAGCGCTGCCGCGGCCGGCGCAACGGCCGCGCTGGCCGAAGTTGGCTTCAGGGACTGGTAGGCTACGACCGATCCCAGCGAAGCGATGGCCAGCACTGAAACCCCCGCCCACCGCGTAAGTCGACCTTTCAAATTCATGGAACGTTTCATACCTTTGGATTCTCCTTGTTTGTCGAACTAAAACGTTAGTAGTTAAACTTACAAAACTCTTCCCTGTTCTTCCGTACCGCCTAAATTGATTTTGCGGGAATTCTCTTCTCGTGGTCGATCATCGCCCTGCCCGGCGCGTCCACCTGCCACACGCAGATCGTCCAATATGAGGTACCAAACGGGCTGCGCTGTTCACCGTGAAAAACAACCAGGATTGCCTGTGGAGCTGTCGTCTCTGAAACCGGAACCGTCCGCCCCGCCAGGACTGGCACTCCGGCCGGAGAAGTCCCGCCACTGTGCGACTCAGCAACCAAGTTGCTGTTCGTCGGCGCGACTGCCTTCCGCTGGTTGCTCATCGGCCGCATGGCGCTTGCCAGAACCACACGCGGCAGAAGTGTTTTCCCACCGGCCGTCTTCGCCAAACTCACCGACGGCATCGCCACCGCCGCAACGGATGGCTGTGCTTGAAACTCCACCAGCGGCGGCGCCTGCGACAATGCCAACAACCCAAAAAGTGAGATCGCTCCCAGCACATAGCCCGCCGGCCTCCAACCTCCACCCTCGTGCTCACCCTGCAAAATCTGCCTGACCCGCAACGTCGTCTGCTGTGCCCGGCTCACTGCCGCTTGCACCAGCGCCACCCCGCGGCGAACCAGGCTCTTCTCCGCCACATTCACCAGGCAAGCTGCGTAAGCATGACGGTCTCGGGTCTGCGCCAGAACCGCATCGTCGCAAGCCATTTCGCGCTCCAGGGCAAGTTGGCGATCTACCCACCAAACCGCCGGATGGAAAAACAGCAGCGCGCTCAATAGCTTCTGCGCCAGGTTCGTCCAATCGTCCCGGCGGCGCAGGTGTTCCAGTTCGTGCATCAGCACCGCATTCAACTCTTCCGCTGACAGTTGTTCGAGCGCCCACCGCGGAATCACAATCAGAGGCTTAAAAAAGCCAATGGCCGCCGGTACCCGCACTTGGTCGGAAACGCAAATCCGGGTTCCCCGGACGTACCG
The DNA here is from genome assembly GCA_963715675.1 of uncultured Acidobacteriota bacterium. Classification (GTDB taxonomy): domain Bacteria; phylum Acidobacteriota; class Terriglobia; order Terriglobales; family Acidobacteriaceae; genus DASVWZ01. The sequence goes on along the minus strand of OY970265.1, from coordinate 1,397,967 downwards.
CAGGGATTCGCCTGTATTCCGGACGCTGGCGGGAAGCTGTTCGACAGCAACCGGTTCACAGCGCCAGCGCAGTCTCAACAGCTGCCAAAAAGCTATGCCGACACGCAACAACGCCAAGCTCGCCCCGGCCACCCAAACCCAAAACACACCTGCAGCCCACGACCCCGGTAGCGCAATCCCAAAGCCGCTGCCCTGCACCGAGCCGGAAACCCTCGCCGCCGAAGTTCCCACCCAGGGCAGCGCTGCCATCAGAAAAAGTGCCGACAGCCACACCGCAAAGCGGCTATTCGAATCTCGTTTCCCGCTCAGTCGCAAAAATGCCCAAGCCAGAAATGCCACCACGGCCCCCACGGCCAGCGAGTTCACCAGTCCGGTAGCGGAGATCCGGGCCAGCGTATCAAGGTTCCAAGCCCCCATCAGCGATCTCCTTTACCCGAACTTGATTCCAACATCTCGCGCAGCCGGTGCAACTCTTCAGAATCGATTCCCTGCTCTTCAAGAATATTCAACGCAAGCAATTCCCGTGAATTGTTAAAGAAACGGTTTACCAGGTGGCGAATCTCCGACCGGCTGGCCTCCTCCCGCTCCACCCGCGGAGCATATACGAACGCCCGGCCCTCTTTGGAATGTTCCAGGTATCCTTTGCGCTCCAGCACCCGAATGGTGGTCAGCACGGAGTTGTACGCCAGGGCGGGCTTCTTCGGCAGCGCGTCCAGCACCTGCTGCACGGTGCATGGCCCTTTCTGCCAGAACACATCCATCAGCCGCAACTCAGCTACCGTCAAAGTAGGCGAGCTTTTTGGAGGCAAGACCGTATCTCCCTTCTCTTAATTAATTAGACGCAGGAGGATACAAAATGTCAACTAAATATTTAGTTACGAGAACAGGATAAAAGGTTGCCTGATGAATGGACTACGTCTCGCCGGGCAGCGGCAAAATTGGTTGGAATTACGGCATTGGTTGTAAGCTGGGTGAGTCTTGCTTGCGCGCAGTCCGTGCAAGTAGTCGTTCCAGAGACAGTCGTCCCGGTGACAGAACCGGTTAGAGTTGAGGTCAGGAATGTGGGTGATGTGGCGATTAGCTTCTGCGCTGATTTCGGGCGGCTGGAAGAGGATGACGTGGGACGTCTGCGTCCCAATCCATTTCAGACGGAAATCAAGAGGGGACGCCGCTGGAGCACTCTACTGATGGCTTCTGACCTCGGCAACCAACGAGCATCGTTGGTTCTTGATCCGCGGGGAGTCGAACAATTTCCAATCCGACTCAATGAACCAGGCTTGTATCGCCTGACCTTAAGAGCCGTGAGCGGCCGCAAGACGCTGGATTGCCCAACGCTGCATGCTGGCTTCGCAACGATACGATCGAAGCCTTTTAAGGTGAGCCCACCCTCAGGGAAACCTGTACCGAAACCCGGGGACAGGAACATGTGAAAAAATTGATTCCGTCGATTTTTCAGACTTTTTTGGTTGATCAAAAATGTATCCCCTGACGCCAAAGATCGCGTGGAGGGCATTTAAACGCAAAGTTTTCTCGCATCCGGAAACCCGGGGACAGACGGGACGTACCCCGGTTTCTTCACGCCACTGAGCCGAAAGAAAAACTGGTGAACGTCCCGTCTGGAACATGTGAAAAAATTGATTCCGTCGATTTTCCAGACTTTTTTGGTTGATCAAAAATGTATCCCGGACGCCAAAGATCGCGTGGAGGGCATTTAAACGCAAAGTTTTCTCGCATCCGGATTGGTTATTTTCCGAAAATCAATTTTTTCACATGTTCCTGTCCCCACGTTTGTCCTATCACTCACTCCCACAAGGACCAGACAATGTCGATTTTCAATCACCTGCTATCTATCGTGTTCCTCAGTAGTAGCTGGGTTTTGCCTACTACAGGAACAAGCGCGCCCCGTTCAGAGGACATAACGCTCGGTTTCGCTCACTTCGAGACGATTGCCGTGAGCGACACTGGCGAAGGGCACCATAAGCCGGGTGTTGTGGTTCAGATGACAAGCCAAGCGGACAAGATCCGGAGCTTCGGCTTATCGAATGAGGCTGGTGTTCTGATTGAGCCACTTCCGCCCGGCAGGTACTGTTACGACGCATTCAATGATGCGGGACATCATCTCCAGATGAAGAGACCAGCATCTGAGCGATGTTTCGACGTTCGTGCTGGAGAAGATGCGGAAGTCGGTGTTGAGTTTACGAAGTAATTGGGAAACCCGGGGACAGACGGGACGTACCCCGGTTTCTTCACGCCACTGAGCCGAAAGAAAAACTGGTGAACGTCCCGTCTGTCCCCACGTTTGTCCCTATTCAAATATGAACCAATTCAACGATCCGTATTCGTCCCCTGGCTTGCCGAGACCAGGTGGGTAGCAAGCTCGTGAAAGCTCGACAGGTACCGACCTAAGGGGTAGAAGTTTCAGAGGGGCAGAGGTGGGTGTGGGCATCGACATCTCGCATGCACTTCAGCAGCAGCTAGGATTGAAGGGGAACACTGCGGTAAGTTGGAGTTTTGCACCATGCCCATAAATGCGTGTTACGCACGACGCTTGTGTTGTTTGCAGACGTGTATCGTTGTCGTCTCTCTCAGCTGTGTCGCAGCGCCTTGCTCGTCTAAGGCGCGGAATCTGAAAGTCGAGCGGAGTCGGTATGAAACTTTGCAGCAACTTGTGAACCAAGGACACCAGCCGTGGCGTCTCGATGCACCTGCTGTTGCGGGCGACTTAGCTTCCAACCTGGCACATTCTGGCAAGAATACGAATGCCTACGAAATGCCGATGACGCAGATCACGGAGACCGAGACGGTGGCAATCTATATGTACCGAGTCAACGGAACGTCATACTACATCACTCTCCAGAAATTCCAGTGGTTGCTCCGTTCAGCCAAGGAATGGCGCTGGATGATATGGGTGCCGACACGTGTGACGATCCTCAGGTGTGAAAAGGCGCGTTGAATCCCGCTGTGGAAATGCGGGGACGACGGGACGTTCACCTAATTTTCGACACGCGGAAACCGGGCTCCTTGACACGCCTCTACTCCGGGCACACAATATCCATAAGATAAGTTATACATAACTTAGTTATCTTGTAGCAAAGTCTCCACCAAACATGACAAGCGCATCAAGACTGGTGAGGCAAGACAGAAAGAAGAACCCCAGCCGTAAGCTAAGTCCTTTGCTTTCTATATTATGATATAAAGGCTTTGTAATCTATATTTTGCGGCTGTTAAGCAGAAACAGGGGGTGAAAAGGCAGAAAATCGCCTTCTCGGCGATGTTTGTTTTCTAGACTTTACTAGGTTCCAGAACGGCAAGCTGCTTGTTTTCTATAGCTTGACAAAGTGCTAAAGAGGGGGTGGGGATAACGCCAGAGTAAACACCTCGCCGCCAACGGTCGACTAGGGGTCATACGACGCACCTCCTGCCTATTGTGTAGTCCGGTGATAGGCGTGCATGGCGACATACAGGTTCGCGCCCGTGACCAGCGCCGAGGGCAGGTACCATAGCGAAGAGTGCTTTTTCTTCATGTGGTAGGTCAGGTACATGATTCCGAGGTCGGCCGGAATCCCGATCCCATACATGGCTTTGCGGCTGCGCAACGATGACGGAACGTAGCTGCAGGTGCCGATTGCCTGGCAACGCTGGGTCAACTCGGCGTCGGCGACGCTGGCCCCGAACATGGCCGTGGTCACGCCCCAGAATTTCTTGTCGGCGGTTCGGCTCTCCATCTCCAGCGCGCCGCCGATGGCAGCCGGGGGCGCACCCTGTTGATGATATTTCTTGCCTTGGGGGGCCGGAGCTGCCTGAGACTGATTTGCCGGATCGGCCGCGTTCTGCTGAGCGGCGCTGGGTGCATCCGGAAGCTTGGAGTCGTCTGTCATCACCGCGGTGGGAGGAACCGGGATGAGACTGGCGATGAGAATCGGCTGAGACTGGCCTGGCGTGACCGAACCACTCCACGACAGAGTATTCCCTGGTGTGGACTGCGCTGCCGTGGAAAGCACCGCTACGGCTAGAAACGCAAGCGAAAAAAGGAACTTGTTGCGACTTCGCACCCTATCCTCCCTGGTGCTCGACCTTCTTCTCGTGACGAAACAATCCTCAAAGCGAATCAACGAATCGCTCGTGACGAAACTGCTGGGCAGAGCTGCAAGCAAACCTAGAGCATTTCAATCGCCGAGGGTATCGTGAATGAGAAACGCCTCGCTAGTAGCTGACGGCCAAGCACCTCCGGGCGGTAGGCCAGTGAGAACACGCACACCTCCGAATCCACGCACCGCCAAAGGTTTAGCGATCATCGGCGCCCCAAGTGACGCTCGTCACTTGGGGCATACGTAAGACGGTGATTTCCTTCTGCTGGAAGACCGCTGCGGAGGCTGCCGGCCGGGTCGCAATTCCGGTTTTAAGACGCCCCTCTCGCTTTGAGACGGCGGGATTTCAAGCGTTCCCGTTTTGACACGCCCAGGTATCACAAAACACAGCGTTTGCGGAGAATGCCGAATTGGCACGGAGACTGCAAGGAAAACCAGTTCGCGAGTGTAGGTGCCTACTTACATCGAACCCCACGAGGTGACGGGCATCGGGGCCAGTAAGGTCCCACGATCGCGAACGGGCTCCAGGTCCCCACCTGCGCAACCTTGATGGTTGTGGGAATCGGCAATCCGGCCCAGGGTTTGTGCTACCGCCCGCGCCACACGGGTGTCGCAGTCGCTGCCGGCAATTCATGTTGTGGAAAAAACGCTGATCTAAGCGAGAGGGGCGAAGCCTTGCTGCAAATCCGGAATAGCATCGATCCAACCTCTTCTGTGTTTCCTGGCACAACTCTGCCGGCGGAAATCCCGGCGCATTGGTACGCGGTCTGCGTCACACCGCGCCATGAGAAGCGAGTCGCAGGATTCCTGTTGCAGCGCCAGATTGAGAATTTCGTTCCCTTGTATCGAACCGTCCATCGCTGGAAGAACGGCTGCAAAGCTCACCTGGAGCTGCCGCTGTTTCCCGGTTACCTGTTCGTGAAGATCGCGAAAACGCAGCGCGTGCCGGTTCTGGAGGTTCCCGGAGTGATCACGCTGGTAGGCACGCGAACCGGCCCGGTCGCACTGGACGAGATTGAAATGGAGACGATGCGCTCGGGGCTGCATTTGCAGAAAGCGGAGCCTTTCCGCGATCTGGCAGTTGGCCAGCGGGTGCGAATCACCAGCGGAACGCTGGCGGGATTGACGGGCGTGCTGATCCGCACTGCGGGTGGCGCGCGGGTCGTGCTGACGGTGGAGTTGATCCACCAGAGTGTTGCGGTCGAGGTGGAGGGCTGCGACATCGAGCCGTGGGAAACACCCGGGCTTTCTTCGTCCATTTGTCGAGGCCACAGTTAAGCCATGTCGGTTACCCGGGACCGGAGCAAGAACTCAACCGAAGAGCGCATCATCGAAGCTGCCGTGCAGTTGTTTTCGCGGCAAGGCTTCCTGGGCAGCAGTACGTCGGAGATTGCCCGGCTTGCGGGAGTCAGCGAGGTTACGGTGTTCCGGCATTTTCCCAGGAAGCGGGACCTATTCTGGGCAGCCACCGAGTCGCGGCTGCGCCGGCTGCGCATCAGCAAAGAGCTGCGGACCCGGCTGGAGAACGACGAGAGTCCGCGGACCGCGCTTCCGGCAATCGTGTCCCTGATGGTGGAAACGGTGCAAAAGCAGCCCGAGATGCTGCGCCTGGTGTACCTCAGTCTGTTCGAACTGGAGCCCGGCGCCGACCGGCTTCTGCGTAAACATCTGGGGCAGCTCTTTGAGCCGGTGCAGATGTATCTTTCGCGTTGCATCGCGAAAGGATGGATTCGCGATCTGCAGCCGGGGGTAGCGGCCCTGGGTTTAGCGGCATCGGTGGCCGCGCACCAGAACCTGCAACAGATCTTGACCACGGACGAGGTCCTCTACACCAGCAGCGAATCCGCGGTAGCCGCTTATTCGAAGTTTTGGATAAAGGCGCTGATTCCCGACTCCATCGCGACTATGGCGACGGTCGGGTGATCAGGCGCAGGGTGCGAAACCACTACACATTCCCGAACCAGAACTACTGAAGGACGGTATGAACGACAACAATTCAATCGCGTTGGACAGAAGGGGAGACTTGGAAGGACGCTGGCCGGCGGAAGTCCATCCGGCCACCATCGATGCGCTCCCCGAGCAGCTTTCCATTGTGCAATTCTGGCGGATGCTGCAGAAGCGGCGGCGGTTGCTGTTTACTTGCCTGGCAGCGGTCGCTCTGCTGGTGGGCGTAATCTCCTTCCTTCTTCCCAACCGCTATGACGCATCGGCCCGCCTTCTGCTGGACCTCGAAGGAAACGACGGCCTTGGTCTGGAACAGGTGGTTATGCCGATCGGGTTGGATCTCAACACCAAGCTGGAAACCCAGATCCACATCGTTCAGAGTGAAACCATCGCGACCAGCGTGATCCGGCAATTGGGCTTGCGCCGCGACAAGGGATTAAGGCGGGACCTGATCTCGCAGCCCGGCCAGAATTATGACAGTCTCGACCTGCAGGAGAAAGCCCAGCTGTACAAGCTGTTCCACAAGTCACTCGACGTGCAGCTGATTCCGAAAACACAGATTGTCGAAGTTCACTTCCGTAACCGTGATCCGCAGCTGGCTGCCCAGGTCGCCAATGCGGTTGCCTCCACCTACATCGAGCATAATTTCCAAACCAAATACAAAGCGGCGTTACAGACTTCCGACTGGCTGACCAAACAGCTCGACGATCTCAAGAAGCACGCCGAGTCGGCGCAGGAAGCGCTCACCACCTACCAGAAAAAGACCGGCATCCTCGGCACCGATGAGACCCATAACATCATCGTGGACAAGTTGGAGGACCTGAACAAAGAACTCACGGTGGCGGAAGGCGACCGTATTCTCAAGGAAGCCAAGTATCGTATCGCCATGACGGAGAATCCTGAACTGATCGCCAACATCGCTCCGGAGAGCGTGCTCGGGGCCTTGTACAAGGAGCGGGCGGAGCTCCGGTCCGAGTATGCGCAGCTGGCGTCCAAGTACGGAGCTTCCTATCCGCGGGTGATGCAACTGCAGGCTCAACTCGATGAATTGGACGGCAGCATTGACCAGGAAGTGAAGAAGGTTGGGCAAGCCGTGCGCGCCGAATATCGCGCCTCCCTGAAGTCGGAACAAATGCTGCAAAGCTCTTTCGACAAGCAAAAGGGCGAGGCCTACAAGCTGAACGAAGATGCCATCCAGTATGCGATTCTGCGCCGCGACGTGGAATCCAGCCGCGATCTGTACGAAGGACTGCTGAAGAAACTCAAGGAAGCCGGGGTGATGGCCGGGCTGAAGTCGAGCAACATCAATATCGTCGATCAGGCGAGCATTCCTGTCGAACCGGTCGAGCCGAACATCCCCTTGAACATCGCATTGGGCCTGATGGGTGGACTGCTGGGTGGGGTCGCAATGGCGTTTATTGTAGAAAACATCGACAACTCCATCCGCACGCCGCAGGACATCGAAACATACTGCTCGCTGCCCTCACTCGGGGTGATTCCTACTGTGGTGATCCACGCCAAGAATGGACAGAAATCCCTGGAACAGCCTCGCTCAGCCCGCTTGAGCCTGCCGGTGACCATGGAGCAGCGCAACTCGGGAAGCGCCGAAGCCTTTCGCGCCCTGCGGACTTCCCTTCTGCTGTCTTCGCCGGGTGCGCCACCCCAAGTGATTCTGGTGACCAGCGCCATGATGCAGGAAGGTAAGAGCTTCACGGCGCTGAATCTTTCCGTGGTGCTGGCTCAGACCGGACAGAAGGTTTTGCTGGTCGACTCCGACATGCGCCGCCCCGCCGTGCATCGCTACCTGGGTATTCCCATGAACCGGGGGTTGAGCGCTTGTCTGGCGGGTACCGAACAGCCGGAGGATGCGGTCGTCAAGGTTGAGGAGATTCCCGGCCTGGACGTCATTCCCGCCGGCCACATGCCGCCGTATCCCTCCGAAATGCTGGCTTCCGAAGCCATGCCGCAGCTGCTGCAAAAATGGCGCGAGCAGTACCGCTACATTGTGATTGATACCCCGCCGGTGTTGGCAGTGACCGATGCGGTGGTGTGCGCCCGGAACGCCGATGTCGTGGTCCTGATTGCCCGCTCCGAACAAACCGGGCGCCAATCTCTGGTGCGCGCACGCGACATCCTTAGAAAAGTCCGCGCCAATATTGCCGGCGTCGTGGTGAACGACATCTCATTTGACTCGGTCGAGTACCGGCACTACTACGGCCACTACGGCTCAGAATACTCGTACTACTACCACGACAACGGTCACAGCCACAGTAACGGCAATGGAAACGGCAATGGAAACGGAAATGGCCGTGGCCATCATGCCTGATTCCCGCAGACGCGGAGGAACGACGAAGGACGCATGAAAACACAATCCACGAATTTTGCGATTCTATTGCTTCTAGCCATGCTGACAATCCTGTCAGCATCGGCCCAGCAGCGAACCTCGGTAAACTCCCAGTCGATCCTCCCGCCGCCTACGACGTTCGGAAGCACCGGCTTTGGCAGCGGCGCGGCTGGCCCCATCGGCGCGGGCGATCTGCTGGAAATGAGCGTCTTCGACACGCCCGAACTCAGCGGAAAGCTGCGCGTCAGCAATACCGGAGACGTGTTGCTGCCTCTGGTGGGCTCGGTCCACGTGGCGGGAATGAAGTGCGAAGAAATCCAAAACCTTTTCCGGAAGAAATTCATCGACGGCGGCTACCTGAAAGATCCGCAAGTGACCGTCTTTGTCGCCGAGTATGCTACGCAAGGCGTCTCCGTGCTGGGTGAAGTCAAAAACCCTGGAATCTACCCGGCGTTTGGCTCCCACCATCTGCTGGATTACATCTCGCAGGCGCAGGGACTCACTCCCTTGGCCGGAACCAATGTCACCATTACGCACGCCGGCTCCTCTGACCAGCCACAGCACGTAAAGCTGACGGCCGGTACAACGCCAAAAGCGGAGAACAATCCTAAAGTTCTGCCCGGCGACACGATCTACGTAGAGAGAACCGGGATTGTGTATGTGGTCGGTGACGTGGCGCACCCCGGAGGATTCCCGATGGATCATGACGCGCAACTTACCGTTTTACAGGCGGTGGCGCTGGCCCAGGGGACCAATCCGACCGCGGCCAAAGGGAAGGCGCAACTGATCCGCACCACGGCGCAGGGTCGGCAGCAGATTCCCGTCAACTTGAAGAAGATTCTGACCGCCAAAGCCACCGACCTGGCGCTGCAGGACAATGACATTCTGTTCGTCCCGAGCAGCGCCTCCAAGACTGCTCTGAAGGATTTCGAAGCAGCTCTGCCCACGGCTTCGGCCGCCAGCATCTACAGGATCCCGTAACTTCTAGACAAAATAGGATTCAACACTTTCAATGTCATCCTCATCACCAGCTCTCGCGCGCACACGCACTTTTGATCCGGCCGCAGTAACCGGGAGGCCGGCAGTTCCGCTGCGCATCGGATTCAGCTGGTCCTTCGTCGGATGGGTCGGTTATGCGGGCTGTCAGTGGTTCATGTTGTCGATCATGGCCAAGCTGGGCAGTCCCGCCATGGTTGGACAATTTGCTTTTGCGCTGGCGCTTTCGGCGCCCGTATTCATGCTGACCAACCTGCAACTTCGCGGGGTGCAAAGCACCGACGCACGCAATGAATACATTTTTTCCGACTACGTGACCCTGCGAATGATTGGTTCAGCCATCGCGGTGAGCGTGATTCTCGCCACCAGTATCTCTCTCAGGCTGACCTGGACGGCGGCGTTGGTTGTGCTGCTGGTAGCGATCTTCAAGGCACTGGAATCCCTCGGCGACGTGAGCGCGGGATTAATGCAGAAGTTCGAAATGCTGGATTCCGCCGCAATTGCCTTGTTGCTGCGGGGCGGCATCGCCATCGGATTATTCGGGGCCGCTTTTGCTTTGTGGCGCAGCCTGCCGATTGCCCTGCTGGCATGGATTTGCGCCGCGGGGGCGGTGATCGCCAGCTACGATTTTTCTGTCGCGCGGAAACTTGCCCGCTCGGAAGGCGGAATTCACTGGCGGCTCGATTGGCCAACCCTCCGAACCCTCACCCTCACCAGTTTGCCGTTGGGATTTGTCAGCGCGATTGCCTCGTTGAACACGAATATCCCGCGCTACACTATTGAGCGAACCCTCAGCGTAAGCGATCTAGGCATTTTCGCCTCGATCGCCTATCCCGTTACAGCGGCGACCATCACTGCCAACTCCTTGGGACAGTCCGCCCTGGCCCGTCTGTCGCGCTTGTCGGTGGAAGGCAGACTCAAGGAATTCAAAATCCTGGTCCTGAAACTAATTGCGGTCGGCGCCGGTCTCGGCGTGGTCGCCGTGACTCTGGTTCTGACCTGCGGACATTGGTTGCTTTCGATCATCTATACGCCGGAGTACGCAAAACACGAGAACCTTTTCGCCCTGCTGGCGTTGACCGCCGGCCTGAACGCCATCGCTTGTTTCCTGAGTTACGGGCTCACCGCGGCCCGGCAATTTCGCGTGCAATTGCCCATCAGCCTGATCTGCACTCTGAGTACATTCATCTTTTCAGTCGTCCTGGTTCCCCGCTTCAAGTTGATGGGTGCAGGCTTTGCCCTGCTGATTTCCGTGTTGTTGATGATCGGGTTGACGGGCATCGTCTTATGGCGTGTGCTGTCGAAGACGGAAAACAGCAATCCCAGAGGGGCCTACCCAGCGATATGAGCGACCTGCTACAAGCCATCCCCGGATTCACTGGAGACCTGTATTCCGCTGGACAGCTGACCATGCTGTTAATCGGCGCACTGATCGCGGGTTTGTTTCTTGTATGGAACCTGAGCCCCGGGCGTGCCCTGGTGGCTTGGCTCATCACTTTTTCCATACAGTTTAGCGCCGGGACGTTTCACCTCAGCCTATCCGATCTATTTTTGCTCCCTCTGGCGATTGGAACGTTCGTTGTCTGGATCGCCGGCAGGAGCCGGCCGGTCCGGATACCGGTGTCGCTGTTTGTGTTTACGCTTCTGTTTCTCACCTTGGGCAACCTCGTTACGGCCTTGACGCTCAGCAAACTTCCCCAGTGGACCTGGCTCAACAAAGACCTGGGGCTTGTCGCCTTGCTTGTCCCCTATTGCTCTCTGCTGGTTCTGTGCCGGGACCTCGCGGGCACGGAGAAGCTCATCCAGACCTTCGTTTCCTCGGTATCCGCAGTGAATGCGGTTGGTGTCGCACTTTACGTTATTTCGCTCTTCACCGGCTTTGGTGGTTTTGTCAACTACGGCGGAATGCGCTTCAAGGGCTTTATGCTCGATCCGAACAGTTACGCGGGATTGGTGGGGGCAACCGCCATTCTGCAATTTGCCATGTTGAATCTGAAACCAAAACGTGCCCTCCACGATGTCACCGGAATGTTGAACTGTTGCGTGCTGGTGGCAGGTTGCCTGCTCACGCTTTCGCGTGGCGGGGTCCTGGCTTTGGTCGCCGGGGGCATGGTGTTCCTTTACTTCGCCAAGGCACGATCCAGCTATACGATCGTTCTGGCACTGGCCGCAATCTCCATGGCGGTAGTCTGGTTCGCGGCGCGGCCTGACGCAAACGATTCCATCCATCGGCGAGCCGACGATCGTGGCAACATCGAGTCACGCATCGACTACATCGAACAGGGCCTGCGGATGTACACCAGTTCGCCCACGACTCTTCTGACCGGCATCGGCATCGGCACGTTCATTGAACAATCTCCAAGATATTTCGGCGACCAGCACCAGATTCACAACACCTATGTGTGGCTTCTGGTGGAAGGTGGCCCGCTTGTACTGCTGGCCTACCTTCTGGTGCTTTATCGTGCTCTCCGAAACAATATGTGGGTGTACCGCCATGTGCCGCAGCTGCGCTATGCCGCGGCGGGATGCTTCTGCGCCATGATTACCACCATTGTATGGAGTAATACCGTGGAAGGCGCCTACCACCATCATTTCTGGATCTTGCTGGCTTTTTCGGAGTTGCTCTGGGTCCATTCCCGGCGCGAGATGGTTGTGCGAGGCAGCCTTGCCGAACGTTCCAGCCATCCGGCGCTCTATGCGCCGGCGCTCGCGTAGCCATTGCGTTTCCCAATCCATGACGACTGCTGCCGACAATCATCCTAACCCGCGCGTATTGATTGCCGTCACTTCGCCCCTCGCCTGTATTTTTTACCGGGGCGTGCTCGGCCATTTAAAGGGTGCGGGATTCGAGCCGACCATCCTCTCCTCGCCGGGCTCGTTATTGGAGACGGTGTCTGCCCATGAAGGCGTTGCCCACTGTGCAATTCCCATGAAACGGGAGATTGGCCTCCTGCGCGACACCAGGGCTCTGTGGAAGATCTATCGGACCCTTCGTCGCCTCCAGCCGAAAATCGTAGACGCGAGCACACCGAAAGCCGGGCTTCTCACCGGTCTGGCAGCTTGGCTGGCGCGAGTTCCCTGCCGGGTCTATACCTTGCGTGGACTGCGTCTGGAAACAGCAACCGGCTTCAAGCGCGCCGTGCTTCGGTTTGCGGAATGGACCGCGTGTGCCTGTGCTCACCGGGTGGTGTGCGTCAGTCCAAGCCTGCGTGCCCGGGCCATTGGCTTGGGCTTGGTCTTACCCGGCAAGTCGACGGTGCTGGCCAAAGGCAGCCAGGGCGTGGATCTGAAGCGCTTTTCACCCCAGCCGCGCACTTGTCCGGCTGCGGAGAATCTCCGCCAGACGCTGGGCATCCCGGCCGGCGTGCCCGTTCTCGGCTTCGTTGGGCGATTCGTCCGTGACAAGGGCATTGGTGAATTGGTGGACGCGTTCCGCGAACTTCGCGGGTCGTACCCTGAACTTCGGCTGTTGCTGGTTGGCGATTTTGAGGACGGAGATCCGGTGGAAGCCAAAGCGCGTCGCGTGATCGAATCCGATCCCGCGATTGTCCGTCCCGGGTTCGTGCCCGACGCCGCTCCTTATTATGCGCTGATGGACGTGCTCGTATTGCCTACCTATCGTGAAGGTTTTCCCGGAGTGCCCCTGGAAGCCCAGGCCAGTGCCGTGCCGGTGGTGACTACCGCGGCAACCGGCGCAATCGACTCGGTGGTTAATGGCGTCACCGGGCTGATCGTACCAGTCGGTGATGCGAAGTGCCTGGCGGCCGCGATCGGAAAGCTTCTGGAAGATCCGGACCTGCGCATGCGCATGGGCAAAGCCGGACGGGAACGCATGGAACAAGAGTTTCACCCGGAAGTGATCTGGGACGCATGGATTGCGCTTTATCGCAAACTTCTTCAGGAGCGAGCATCTCGGCCGGCATTTTCATCTCGTCTCAGCGGATGGGCCAAGAGGAGCTTTGACCTGTTGTTGGCTTCGGCAGGGCTGGTGCTGTTGTCGCCACTCATGTTGGTGATTGCGGTCTTGGTCAAAGCTTTTTTGCGATCGCCGGTGCTGTTCCGCCAGCGGCGTGCCGGCTTTCGCGGCGCAGTCTTTGAATGCCTGAAGTTTCGCACCATGACGGACGAGCGCGATGCCCAGGGCGAACTCCTGCCGGACCACCAGCGGCTGACTACATTGGGGCGCTACCTGCGAGCCAGCAGCCTGGACGAACTTCCCGAATTGTGGAACGTCATTCGCGGCGAGATGAGCCTGGTGGGGCCCCGCCCTCTTCTGGCGCGATATCTGGAGCGCTATTCACCGGAGCAGATGCGCCGCCACAGCGTGAAACCCGGTATTACCGGCTGGACCCAGATCAATGGCAGAAACTCTCTAAGCTGGGACGAAAAGTTCGCCCTGGATCTGTGGTATGTAGACAATCGCAGTTTTTGGCTTGATCTCTCGATTCTGGCCAAAACGATCCCCTACCTGATTCGTCGCGACGGTATTGCCAACCCCAGTCATGTCACCATGCCGGAGTTCCTGGGACCGGAAGCGAACCACCATCGAGGAAACACCCTATGAAAAGACAGCGAATTGCCATAGTCGGCGCCGGCGGTATGGCCCGAGAAGTTGCTTGTGCGCTGAAGTGGATCAATCGGGTCGAACCGCGCTACGAGTTTCTGGGGTACGTGGTGAGTGACCTTTCCCGGCTGAGCGACCGTGACAGCCGCGATCAGGTCATCGGAGATTTCGACTGGCTTGATTGGAACCGGCAATCCATCGACGCGCTAGCCATCGCCGTTGGGAGCCCGGCAGTTCGCCTGAAGCTGGCTGCCGAACTCAAGCACCGGCTGCCCGATGCGGAGTGGCCAGCCATCGTACATCCCACGGCAGTCGTTGATCACGACTCAACCAAGCTCGGAGTCGGCTGCTTTGTGGGAGCCAGCGTGGTTGCAACCGTCAACATCGTCCTCGAGCCTTTTGCCCTGCTGAACTTTGGCTGCACAGTTGGTCACGAGTCGTTCATCGGTGCTGGATCAGTAGTGAACCCGGGAGCCAACATTTCCGGAGGTGTGGTGATCGGTTCGTGCGTATTGGTCGGGACCGGCGCCCAGATTCTGCAATATGTGCACGTCGGCGCCGGGGCAACCGTGGGTGCGGGCGCCGTCGTTACTCGCGATGTTCCCGAATGCGCCACCGTGGTTGGCATCCCGGCGCGTCCTCGACCGACGACAGAAGACGCTTCGTTTCCAGTAGCAACAGCTTTCCACGCCTGATTTGTTCGGAGTAAATCAATGACCACAACCGCAGTTCGTCACGCTCTTTCGCCTACAACCACGCCTCAGACCTTGCCGTTTTCGCCTTGGCCGTATTTTACCCCCGACGAAATCGAGGCGGCCTCTGCCGTGCTGCGCTCGGGAAAAGTCAACTACTGGACCGGGCAGGAGGGGCGTTTGTTCGAGGCCGAGTTTGCCCAGTATGTCGGGACCAGGCATGCCATCTGCGTAGCCAATGGCACCGTCGCCCTGGAACTGGCCCTGCACGCGCTCGCCATCGGACCCGGCGACGAAGTCATCACTACCTCACGAACCTTCATCGCTTCTGCCAGTTGCGTCGTAATGCGAGGGGCGCGCCCGGTTTGCGTGGATGTGGATCACGACACCCAGAACATCACAGCGGAGACGATCCGCAAAGCGATAACACCGCGCACCAAAGCCATCATTGCCGTCCACCTCGCGGGCTGGCCGTGCGACATGGACCCCATTCTGCAACTGGCCGAAGACTTCGGACTGAACGTAATCGAGGACTGCGCGCAGGCCCATGGAGCCACTTACAAAGGCAGGCAGGTCGGCTCGCTTGGGCACATCGCTGCCTTTTCGTTTTGTCAGGACAAGATCCTGACCACTGGCGGCGAAGGCGGAATGGTAACTACCAATGACGAACATCTGTGGGATCGGGCGTGGAGTTACAAGGACCACGGCAAGAGTTATGACGCGGTATTTCGCAGGCAGCATCCGGCCGGATTTCGCTGGCTTCACGAGTCGTTCGGCACCAACTGGCGATTGACGGAAATGCAGTCGGCCTTAGGCAGGGTAATCCTCCGGAAGCTGCCCGACTGGGTGGGACTACGCCGCAGTTACGCCGCACGCCTCACCCAGTGCTTTCGCAGGTTGCCGGCACTCCGGGTGACCGAGCCCCCGGAGGAAATTGGACACTCCTATTACAAGTACTACTCGTTTGTTCGTCCCGGGCGGCTTCAGCGGGGCTGGAACCGGGACCGTATTCTGTCGGAAATTACATCCGCCGGCATCCCGTGTTTCTCTGGGAGTTGCAGCGAAATCTATCTGGAAAAAGCCTTCCCTCCCCAGATGCGGCCGTCGCATCCTTTGCCAGTGGCGCGTGAGCTGGGCGAGACGAGTTTGATGTTCCTGGTTCATCCCACCCTGCTCGATGCCCACATTGACAGGACTTGCGACGTTGTACAGCGCGTCGTCAAACGCGCGACTGTGTAGTCGACTTTCCGAGTTTTATAAAGCACCGGAGCAAGCAAAATGAATAAGAGCGCGGTTCACCGGCAGATCCTGGCGCGAGTTCTGGCCGATCTCATTATGTTGAGCTCGGCCTCGCTGTTCGCGCTTTTGCCTCAAATGATTTTCCGCCACTGGGGCCTCGGCGCCACGTTGCTGATGTGGCTGCCCCTCGCAGGCCTTCTCGCAATTGCCGGTCCGGTGGTGTTCTATAGAATGGGGTTCTACACCAAGGGCCGCTCCTACAGCGGCAAGTTCAAGGCGCTGGTCATTGTGCATGCAACGACTGTGCTGTTTGTGGTGGCAGGACTCGTCCTCTACTTCATCCGGCTGCTCCCGTCGTTTCCGCGGTCCTCGTTCTTGCTGGCGTGGGCCGGCTGCTCCGGTCTGCTGCTTGTGGCCCGCATGTGGGCGCATTTGTGGCGCAATCTGGTGATGGAGGAACACGGCCACCAGTTATCGGCGGTCAAAGAACACGAGAGCGTGTTACTCATCGGCGGCGCCGGTTACATCGGATCGGCGCTGCTTCCCAAGCTCTTGGACCACGGCTATCATGTCCGCCTGCTGGACTGCTTTCTTTACGGCGAGGAGCCGATCCAGCCCGTCCTGCAGCATCCCAACCTCACCGTGCAGCGTGGCGATTTCCGCAATGTCGATACCGTCGTGGCCGCCATGCGCGACATGAAATCCGTAATTCACCTGGGCGGGCTGGTAGGCGATCCAGCCTGTGCGCTCGATGAAGAGCTGACCACGCAAATCAACTTGATCGCCACCCGAATGATTGCTCAAGTCGCCAAGGGGAACGGAATTTCACGATTTGTGTTTGCCAGCAGCTGTTCTGTGTACGGCGCCAGTGATTTGATCCTCAATGAACGGTCCGCCCTGCATCCGGTTTCCCTCTATGCGCGCAGCAAGATCGCTTCCGAAAACGTTTTGCTTGCCATGCGAGACGGCGGATTTGAACCGGTGATCCTGCGTTTCGGCACGATTTACGGTCTCTCCGGCAGAACCCGCTTTGACCTCGTGGTGAATCTACTGGCTGCCAAGGCTCTGGTGGATAAAGTCATCACCGTGTTTGGCAAAGACCAGTGGCGGCCCTTTCTTCATGTTCACGATGCCGGCCGCGCGGTGCTCGCCGCTCTGAACGCTCGCTCTGAGAATGTGACGCCGCTCATTTTCAACGTCGGGTGCGACGCGCAGAATTACACTTTGGGCCAGGTGGGAGAACTGATTCAGCGCATGACTCCCGGATCGGCGCTGGTCTGCACCGAAGAGAATGTTGACCGCCGCAATTACCGGGTGGAGTTCCGGAGAATCCGTGAATCACTCGGCTTTGAGCCGGTGTGGACGCTGGAGGCCGGTATCCAGCAAGTGCTGGATGCGATCAGTAGCGGGAAAGTCCGAAACTACCAGGACCCCAAATACAGCAACGTAAAATTCCTCAGCGAGCCCGACGCCCGGGTAGTCCTGCCGGTGATGGAAGACTGGGTGGCAAAGTTCATGCAACTCCCCCATCACACTCCGGTCAACGCGTAGGGACCCCTAAGAAGTGTAGTACGGGCCGCCCAACGCACTGTCATCCTGAGCGAAGTGTCGTTCGCGAAGCGAACGACAACATAGTCGAAGGACCCCGTGCACGCCGGCGCCATCAGAGGCGCCAATGGGAGGTTTCACCACGGCACAGTCCGTCCGCCTCCCTGCTGTCATGCTCAGGACGCGAAGGATCTTTGCACTCGTCGACAATCCGCGTCTACCTTCCTACTTCCTCACCAACTGAATCGTCCCCGCCGACTTTCCCTCAAGAAGATTGTGGTAAACGTTCCTCGCGTCCGTGCTTGGCCCCGCATCATTGTTGAACCCGGCGATCATGTTCTTAGTCGTCGGGACCGCCTGCGTATCCTCGCACCGATTCCCTTCCCAGACGTTGTCTCCACTTCCCGGCCCATCGATGTAAAAACACGCCGCCGCTCCCGCTGAGTTCTGCAAAACCCCATCCACCGTATTGCCCACCACCACGCCATGCGGAGCGCTGTGCAGAACGATACCCGCCGCATTCGCACGCTTGACCTCATTGTTGGCGACGCACACGTTGGGGGCCCACACGTAGATCCCTCCCTTGCTGCCGGCTGCCGCCGCTCGATCCCGCCATTCCACCGTGTTGCTTTCGATTACGGAATCTTTAGCCGCCACGCTGACCACGCCGTAGAAATAATCACCCCGGTTGGGCGAGTCAATGACGGAGTTGTGCTCGATCTGCGCGCGCCAACTGTTGATCACCAGGATCTGGTCCGCGCCGAGCAGTCGATTGTGGTGTATGTGGTAGCCCGAGTAATTGTCGTTGCCGCCCGGTACTTGACTGGTGAACGAAATGTTTCCCTCGCCTGCCGTGGGCGTGCACTCGTTGTCGTGTATATCGATATTGCGAACGATTTGTAACTTGCTGTACGGCTCGCCGTGAATGCAGTCGCCCTTAGATTGCGTTGAGCGGTTTCCTGATATCTCGACGTTCTCGGCATCGATGAGCGCGATGAATTGCCGGAACCGTCCGTACCCGACGTTGCCATAGATCTTCACGTTCCGGACGGCATCCTTCTCGTCCTCTCCATGCAAGGTAATGCCGTCGCCGTTGCAGTCGTGGAAAACGTTGTCGTGAATCGTGCTATTCGTGACCCCGTAAAGAAAAATGCAGTGGTCCTGCATCAGCGCATCACGGTTCTCCGTGTTTCCATCCAGATCCAGCCCAGTGATTTCCAGGTTGGAAGCGCCGTCGGCGGTAGAAATCAGCCGCACCTGCGTCGCGCCCAGATATGGCAGATTGAGAACAGTCCTGCCGCCGCCCAGGCCCTTGATCGTGATGTTCCCCGTCTTCGGTATCTGGATGCACCAACTAGGCCCAACCTTGGCGCAGGCAATGGCAACGTTACCAAGAAGCAACGTGATGGGCACATGGATGTCCGCAAAGATATCGCTAGTGATGCTCTGCGCGCCGGTCAGCGAAGTCGCATCGACAATGCCACCTTCAGGGAGCGACGCCGCCGCGGCGTGAATCTTGGCGCCGAGATCCGCTCCGGGAAAGTCAGCCGCGTTCCGGCTAGTCGCAGATTGAGCGCGAACTGCACCGGCGCACCAAACCAGCAGAAGCAAGCACCACGCAACACGCGTCGCAGATTTCACCGCAGCCCTCCCAACCGAACTACCTGTTGTCATAAGGTAACAGGTCACGGCGGTACTTCTGGATGTTTGCACTACAAATCTACTTCTCATCCTAGAGGGAGTGGAACCTTTCCACGTGTCATCCTAGAGGAAGCGGAGCCGGCGCGTAGCGCAGGCTCCCAACGAAGGACCTATGCATTTTGATTGCACCGCAGACGCTTTGTCGGTGAGACACTTCAGCAAATTCCGCCAATGCTTGCTATCCTACTCAAATCCCTAAATAACCTGTCATCCTGAGCGAAGTTGTTGCACGCGCAGCGGGCAACAACGCAGTCGAAGGACCCCTCGTAATCCGAACCCTCCAGCGGCCATGCAGGGAGTTCTCCCCGTACCGCACAGTGAGAACGCCTCGATAGGCCTATCTCAGTGCCCGTAGCCACGGGGTCCTTCGACTACAGGACTGCTCCGCGCGTTCGCGAATGGCGAAGGCCCAGGCGATCTGATTCTTGACTCGACCGGTGACCTCTATGGCACCGCACTGGGCGGGGACTCTTCCCGCGGTGTTGTTTACGAGTTGACGCGTCCGAAGCGGGAAGCCATTTGGTCGTTGACCGTGCTCTACAATTTGTCAGGTTCAACCGACGGCCGCTGGCCCCAGGGCGGCCTCGTGTTCGACTTGTCCGGCGACCTCTACGGCACAACGCTAGGCGGAGGAACCGGGATATACGATTTTTTGCGCAACCCGTCAATGCTGGTCAAACAAGTCGGAGCGGTCGAGGCGCTCGCCTTTGAACACCACCAGCGAGATGCGTTCCGTAACCGAGATGTCCTCGAGCGGATTGCCGTCCACAATAAGGAGATCGGCGTCGTGGCCAGGGGCGACCATGCCGAGTCGGTTTTCAGATTTCAGCAGGCGCGCCGCGTTGCCGGTCGCCGCCTGAAGCGCGACCGCCGGCGGAACTCCGGCCTGCACCCATAGCTCGAGTTCATGCTGAACCGTCGGGCCATGAATCACCAGGAAGTTGCCTGCGTCGCTGCCCGTGACCAGCGAAACGCCGTGCTGCAAAGCCCGTTTCAAATTTCCGGTTGCGATCTGCATGTCGATCGGATACTGACCAATGGCCGCGCGAAATGACTCCGTGTCCTTCGACGCCAGCGCTTCAATCGTGCCTTGCAGCAAATCCGGAGGCGCAGCTTGCTGCACCAGCGACCGCTTCAGCAGCTCCGGCTTGCCTGCGGCGAAGTCGCGGAACGCTTCTCCAACGCTGAGCGTCGGATCGTAGAACGTTCCCTGGCGAGCCATCTGATCGAACAACGCATCGGGAATCGGCTCGCGAAACGATCCGTGCTCAATCGAATTCGCCTGCACATTCAGAGCATCGGCCACATCACGCGCATCGCCAGTGTGAACTGCCAGCGCAAGCTTGTCCGCGTGGGCTTGCTGCGCAATCGCCGCCAGCAGAGCCGTATCCAACCGGTTGTAGACACGCGAGCCCGCGCCTGATTCGAGGATTGCCTTGATGCAATCGACGCCATCTTTCTTCAGGTCATCGACCTGCTGACGAGCCTGCTCGGCGCTGGCGGGAAGGCGAGTAAACTGCGCTTCCACTTTCTCCCGCAGGCCAGCCGGAATCTGCTTGAAGTATTCGGTGCCATGCCCTCCCGGCGCGGTGAATAAGGGACCGCAAGCGAATAACTCCGCACCCAGCCGTTCTCCGCTGTTCACGCGGGAGCGAGCCTTGAGGATGGAGTCGAGAGGATCGCCCACGCTCCTCACGGTGGTGACTCCGCTGTACAGATAGGCCGCAAGATTGCGCAGCATGGCATCGTCGATCTTGTAGTCGCTCATGTCGCGATACATGCCGCCTGGAGCGCCGAGATGAACATGCACATCGATCAAGCCGGGAAGAATGGTTTTGCCGGCCGCTTCGATCGTCTCTGCCTTGAGGGTTTTGGGATCGGGAACGTTCCCGTCGTAGACTTCGGCAATCTTTCCCCCGCGCACCAGCACGGCGCCGTTCTCGATGACTCTGCCATCGCCCACGAAAATACGCGCTCCGCGGATCAGGTAGCTGTCGTCGCGTGCGATCTGCCGATTCAGAATCCTGGTTTTGGCTACGTTGGAGCGGGTATGCGCTTGCCAGGTTCCGAGGCAAAAGAAGGGCAGCAGCACAGCCAGCAGCGCGAACTTGCCGGTGGGGCGTATCTTGTCTTCTTTTTCCCAGCGAAACAGGTGATACGCCAGAAAAACCCCCACCACTACGGTTGCGATCAAGGCCAGAGCCGGCTGGATGTTCTGCTCAATGCCCTCATTGCGCAACAACATCGCCTGGATGCCGGCCACCAGATAGGTGGCGGGAAGGAATTGAGTCGCCACCAGCAGCCAGGTGGGAAACATGGAAAACGGGAACGTGGCACCACTGAGAAAAAGCATCGGCAGGTACACCAGTTGCGTGACAATCTGGCTTTCCTGCATCGAGTTGACCACCGAGGCAATCATCATGCCGATGGCGCGCATGGTCGCAATCCCCAACGACAAGAAAATCAGAAGCGATCCCATCCTCCCGGGCCAAGGCATGCCATAGACAAAGTGGGCCAAAGAGAACATCACCAGAATGTAGGGCATAAAAATCAGCCATCCGGTCACGGTGGAGGCGACCAGCAGCGGAAGCGGCGAGATGGGCGTGACCTTGTACCGGCGCAGGATGTTCATCTCCCGTTCCTGCACCGCTCTCATGCCCGCCCCAAAAAGACCATTGCTGAGAATGCCGATAATGGTGACCATGGCGATCACGATGGTCATGGCCGGACCGCGCTCGGCATGAAACGATTGTGCGAAAACAAAAAACAGCACGAGCGGAAACAGGTAATTGAAGAAGATGACGGACTTCTGCCGTAATGCCAGCTTGAGGTCGAGTGCGATGAGAGCCCTGTAGCTTTTCATTCGCGCAAGCTCTTTCCCGTCATTTCAATGAAGACGTCTTCCAAAGTCGGTTGCTTCAGGTGGACATCAGTCAATTCCATGCCCTGCTGATCGATCCATTTCACCAGATCGACCAGAGTGGCCGCCGGACGGCGCGAACTTACCGTCAGCGTGCGCCGAGTGGCATCGGACGAGTTCTGCATGGCTTCCGCCCAAACCGGCAGTTTCTCCGGGAAAGGAGATGCACAAGTCACCACAATGCTGGAGGAGTTTCGGCTCTGCCGCTGCAGGCTGCTGGGAGAATCGAGCGCGATGATGCGGCCTTCGTCAACAATGGCGACGCGATCACAGAGGCGTTCGGCTTCCTCGATGTAATGCGTGGTCAGCAGGATCGTGCGCCGCTCCTGCTTCAGTTGCTCCAGCAGCAACCGAATCTCCGCGCGCACCTGGGGATCAAGGCCGGTAGTTGGCTCGTCCAGAAAGATCAGCTGAGGATCGTTCACCAGCGCGAGGGCAAGGGCGAGCCGCTGTTTCTGCCCGCCGGACAAAGTTCCGTAGAAGGCGTCTCGCTTGTCCTGGAGTTGCAGGCGCTGCAGTAACTGTCCGGGGTTGACGTTGTGGGAATAGAACGAAGAAAAAACCTGCAACGCTTCTCGCACCCGGATTTTCTCCGGCAGATTGGTGGCTTGCAGGCACACGCCAATACGGTCTTTGAGCTGGCGGCGTTGCGTGTCCGGGTCGAATCCCAGAACCGCAACCTTGCCCGAAGTGCGGGGCCTCAACCCCTCCAGGATCTCGATTGTGGTGGTCTTCCCTGCTCCGTTTGGCCCCAGCAGACCGAAAACTTCTCCGGACTGGATTTCGAAATCAATTCCCTTGACGGCCTCAAGCGGGCCATAGGATTTCTTCAGGGCCTGGACAAAGATGGCTGGGGCGGACTGGCTCATGCGGGATCATCAGCCTATCGAAGAAAGGGCTCGGGAGTCAAAACGGCCCGGCAGTCACGGCCTAAAGTTATGGCCGTCCCCCATCAATCCGGATCCCGCATTCCGGCGGACGAGGATGACCCTGCCGCCGACTGCTCGTGTTGTTTCTGCCAATCGGCTTCCGAGAGCACCGAAATCGGCTGCAGCTTTTTCTTTTGCAGCGCCGGGTTCATTTCCCCCAATTCCTTGTCGGTGAACTTGCGGAAGTCCGTGATCACGTCCTCCAGTTCACGGGAAAGCGAATCGGCGCGTGCCACCTGGTAGTCCGCCGGGCGGCCCTCATAGTTGTTGACGTTCCCGTACAACTCGCCGAGGTGCTCGCGGATGCGCTCTTCGCCGGTAATCATCCCGCCCTCTTTGGTGGCCACGATTTTGGAGCGCAGGTCATCCGCCTGTTGCGAGACTTGCTGCAGGCGAGCGCGCAACGGATCTTTCTCGCCCAGCTTGGCGGCACGCGCCTCGGCGTCATCGCGAACACCGTTGATGGCATCCACCGCATAGCTCATGTGGCCGAGCGTGTGGTACAACTTCATCGCCAGATCATATTGTTGCTTGCGGTCTTCCAGGTTGTACTTGGCGCGAGGGTCGAGAATGACTTTGAGTGATTCGGTGTAAACCTGCTCCCCCTTGGTCATTCTTACCGTGTAGGTTCCCGGCAGAATTCGCGGTCCCTGGCTCGCTCCAAACATCGCTGAGGCCGCAGGGGGCACGGGAGGCGGCTTCAGGCGCATGGACCAGGTCGCGCGGTTCACTCCGCGGTGTTTGCTGCCCGGAACCGTGTCGATCAGCTTGCCATCCTGATCGAGGATTTCGATCTTCAGGTCGCCGAAGATGTGTCGACTGCGCTGGTAGTAGTCGATGAAGGCGTCCGTAGGCCGGCTAGGCCCAGTGAATGACTCATCTCCTTCCCCCCACCCGCCGTTGGCGTTGAAGTACTGGATGGCAGGCGGCCCCTCGATCAATGCCGCCTCTTTGGCCATCAACTCAGAAGTGAGAGCCCGCAGCGGCGAGATGTCGTCGATGATCCAGATGCCGCGGCCATGGGTGGCAAGCACCAAATCGGACTCTCTGGACTGCAGAGCAATGTCGCGCACCGCGACTGCCGGGAAGTTGCTTCCCTTGTATTGTGCCCAGCGCTGACCGCCGTCAACTGAGATCCATAGCCCGAATTCGGTGCCCAGGAAAAGCAGGTTGGGATCGACCGTATCTTCTTTGATGACGTGGGCGTAACCGCGAACTCCGTTTTCTTCCAGATCCAACGGCGTCCAGGTTTGGCCGTAGTCGACCGTCTTGTAGGCGTAGGGCTTCATGTCGCCGAAAGTGTGGCGATCGAAGGTGGCATAGGCCGTGGCTTCGCTGAACCGGCTTGCCTCGACGGTGGAAACCCAGGAGTTCTTGCCCAGCCCTTGAAGGTTGCCGACAACGTTCGTCCAGGTCTTGGCGCCGTCCCGGGTAATCTGGAGATTGCCGTCGTCGGTCCCCACCCAGATGATCTGTCCATTTTTCGGAGATTCAGAAATCGAGTAGATCGAGGTGTGCATTTCGGCGGAAGAATTGTCGACCGTAACGCCGCCGGACTCTTCCTGCTTTTGCTTCTCGGGATCGTTGGTCGTCAGATCGGGCGAAATGCGATCCCAGGATTGCCCGTGGTCACGGGATCGAAACAGGAACTGCGCCCCGATATACAGAGTTCCTTTCTCGTTGGGACTCATGTGAATCGGCGTGTTCCAATTGAAGCGCAACTTCTTCTCGCCGTAATTCGGAAGTGGCTTAATGGGCCGGCTGAAGAGCGTGTGACGATTGACCCGGGAAATTTCGCCGCCTTGATACTCGACATAAACGTAGTCGGGATCAGCCGTATCCTCGAACGCCCAGAAGCCGTCTCCGCCGTAGAGATTTTCCCAGCGCGAATTGCTGACGCCGCCCGGATAGGACGAATCTCCCACCCACGTGCTGTTGTCTTGTAAACCGCCGTAAACGTGATACGGGTTCGAGTTATCCACACTCACGTGGTAGAACTGCGAAACCGGCAGGTTGATCTGGTGCTTCCAGCGGGTACCGCCGTCTTCGCTTCGCCACAGCCCGCCGTCGTCTCCCGTATAAACAATGTTCGGATTGTCAGGATTGATCCACACATCGTGGAAGTCGCCGTGGGCATTTGCAACCCCGCTGAAGCTGCGCCCCCCATTCACGCTGAGCAACAGCGGCCCATCCGGTTTGAAGATCTTGTCGGGGTTTTTCGGATCCACGATCAGGTTGGCGAAATAGAACGGACGCCAGATTACGAACTGGCTCGCATCCAATTGCTTCCAGTTGTGGCCGCCATCATCGGAACGAAACAGCGCGCTCTTCCTGGATTCGATCATGGCATAGACAATCTGAGGGCTGGATGGAGCGACCGCGAGCGCAATTCGTCCCCAGGGTTTTTCCGGAAGACCCTTACTGTTGCCGTCGTTGAGTTCGCTCCAGTGGTCGCCGCCATCGGTCGAACGGTAAATCCCGCTGCCGGGGCCTCCCGAACGGAAGGTCCAACCTTGACGCCGGAAGTCCCACAGCGAGGCGAAGATGGTGTTGGGTTGCTGGCGGCTGTATGCCAGCATTCCGCAACCGGTAGAGCCATTTGCCCCAGCCAGCACCTTGTGCCAGGTTGTTCCGCCGTCCGAGGTCTTGAACACTCCCCGTTCGTCATTGTCATTCCAGACGTGCCCGACCGCGCAGGCCAGAACCGAGTTTCCATCGCGTGGATCGACCAGGATCTTCACAATGTGCTCGGAGTCCTTCAACCCCATGTTGGTCCAGTTCTCGCCGCCGTCGGTGGACTTGTAAATGCCGTCGCCGACAGAAACGCTATTCCGCGTCCACCCTTCGCCAGTACCGACCCAAACCACTTTGGGGTTGGACGGATCAATGGTCACAGCGCCGATGGATTGCACGGATTGCCGGTCGAACACAGCTTTAAACGTGGTGCCGCCGTTGACCGACTTCCACACGCCGCCGCTTGCGGAGGCCACGAAAACGGTTAGACGCCCGTCCTGGTTGACTGCATCCACGGCGGCGATTCGCCCGCTCATGGTGGCTGACCCGATGTTGCGGGCGGGCAGACCGGAAACGGTGGCCGCATCAAACCTGGTGTTTTGCTGGCTGAACCCCGCAGCGCAGAGCAGCAGAGCACAAAGTTGCAAGCGCAAGAGAAAGCTGGGTGTATTTTGAAGACGGCTGGCGTGAATCGTCATTTCAGCAAGTTCCTCTTCCATTCATCGACTCGGAGTTATTCTTGCAACAGCGCGGGAGCTTAACCGCGTCTGCTACTTCTTGAGAGACGCCGGCACCGCGAACTGGGAGTGGTCAATCGGCGTGTTGACTTCGATCTTCTCAATCGTGATCGTCTGCCACTGCGTCGGATCATTCTTGGGGCCCGAGGCTATCGAAAATGGATACATCACGCCGTTCACCGGCTTGTACGAACCCAGATCGGACACCGTTTCCTTCACCGAGCCGCGGATGAACTCCTGGGTCTCTTTGCGGATTTCCAGGAAGGTATCGGGATCCAGGTAGTAATAGATGATGTCGCCATCTTTCAACGTGACCTTCAAACGCAGCGCGTCATCTCCATCGACGACATCGTGCCCAAGATATTCGACAGTATTTCCCTTCGTCTTGTAGTCCACCAGAGCCCCGTCAAAGTCGGCATCGATGACCAGGTCGCGCATATCATCCTCACCCATAAACTCCGGATCTTTGCGCCCGCCGAAGGGCTGGATCTGCCAGCCGGTGGACCCATCGTAGGCCGTGACCGCTGTCATTCCTTGCAGGGAAAAGGTCTCGCGGACCAGGTTGGGACGCATGCTCGCCTGGCCGACAACGCCGGTAAAGCCGCCACCGGCCACGAGTTTGCCGGTCGAGCGGTAGGTCTGAATCGCCTTGATCTTATCGATCCCGCCTTTGGCCTGAATGTTCTTGCTGACCAATTCATCCGCAGTTTGGGACCAAGCAGACAGGGACAAGCACAAGACCGTGAAAACAAGCACGAGCTTGATTCGCATTCGAGAAGGCTCCTGATTTAAAAGCTCAGTGGGATACTGTACGCTCATTGGACGTTATGTGACAAGAAAGGGTAGCGAAAGAAGGAGGAGCAGGGGGTTTTCGCCACTTCCGACTTGTCCGCGGTCCAGGACAAATGTCTGAAGGAAAACTGGAGCGGGAGACGGGGATCGAACCCGCGACCAACGGCTTGGGAAGCCGTGACTCTACCACTGAGTTACTCCCGCTCAGCACCAGTAGCCAAGCTGAGCGTACCACCAGTATGAGGCGATAGGCAATGTCGGTTCCCCGCTCGGTTTCGCTTACGTCCAGCGGAACCAGCGGAGCGCCAGAGCGAATGACGCGCCCCCCCAGACAACCAGAATCAGCAGCCGCCCCGACTGCGCGGCCAGCGAAGCGCCTTCAAGAATGCTGGCGCGCAGCGCATCGTTAAGAGCGGTCAGAGGCAGCAGCTTGATGAACGGCTGCGTGATGGCGGGAAAGCGCTCGTAGGAAAAGAAAACGCCGGAGAAGATCCACATCGGCATCATCACCAGGTTGATAAGCCCGCTGACGCTTTCAATCTTCTGCGCGCGGCTGGCGGTGAGCAGTCCGAGCCCGGCAAATCCCAGTGCGCCGACGGCTCCAATGGTAAAAATCGAGAAGACGGAGCCGAGCACGCGCATGTGAAACACCAGTGCTCCGAAACCAACAAGCAATCCCACCTCCAGGACCATCAGCAGCAGCCGGCTGCTGGCCAACGCCAACAGGAAATCGCTTCGCCTCATGGGTGTGGCCACGTAGCGCTTAAGCAGCTTGCGCTGGCGCATATCGACCAGGGCAAATCCGATGCCCCACATCGCGGCATTCATCACGTTCATGCCGATCAGTCCCGGAATCAGGAAATCGATGTAGCGCGAACCGGGCTCGCTGGAAATCGCCGCGGAGGTCGCCAAGGGATCCTTGCGGCCAGCGGCTGCTTGCAGGGCATCGTCCACCTCACTGCGGGACAGGACGCTTTCCGGGCGCGCTGGATCGTAAAAGTAGTGAATCGCTCCTCTGTCACCGCTTTCGACCACCAGGTCGTACTTGCCGAGGCGAAATCCCTTAACGGCTTCTGGCTTGCCGAGCACTTCTGCTCGAATCAGGGACCTCTGCGGCGAGCGCTGGATCAGACTCAATACAGACTGAGCGCCGGGGCTGTCAACAATCGCGATCGAAGTTACGTCGGCCGGCTTGTTGCGGAAAGCAATCCCCAGCCCGAGCGCCAGCAGTAAAGGAAATGCAAAAACCCAGAAGACAACCTCCGGCTCGCGCCGGAGTTCCTTCATGCGCACGGCGAGCAGGTGATAGTAGCCCGACCAGCGGCCATTGGGCAACGGCAGGCGGTTTGGCTGAGTCGTTGCGGACGTCAGCGATTCTGGTGGTGAGCCGCTCATCGTGTGATTCCTCCATCACCCTTCTCGCAAGTGTCGGCCGGTCAGATTCACGAAAACGTCCTCCAAACTTGCCTGGCGCGTGGTCAGATGCAGAAGTTGCGATCCCGCGCTTTCGACAGAATCCAGCAAGGCCGGAATAGTCATGTGCGGCTCGCGAACATTCAGGCAAACCAAACCGTCTTCCTGACGCACAGCCTCGACCCCGGGCAGTTTGCGCCAGCGCTCAAGCGCAGCCGCGTCGCTGATGCTCGCCTCGAATTCCACCACGTGATGTCCTCCCAAGCGGTCAATCAGATCTGACGGTGTGCCCTCGGCGATGATTTGTCCGTGGTCGATAATCGCCAGCCGGTCACAGAGCCGTTCCGCTTCGTCCATGTAGTGCGTGGTGAGCAGCACCGTGCCGCCGTTTTGCTGAAAGCTGCGAACGATGTCCCAAAGCTGGCGCCGGCTTTGCGGATCAAGGCCGGTGGTGGGTTCGTCGAGAAAAAGTATCTTGGGATTTCCCACCAGCGCCGTGGCCACCGCCAGACGTTGGCGCTGGCCGCCGGAGAGCTTGCCCACCCATGCGTCGGCTTTCTCGCCGAGCTGTAACTGATCCATCACTTCGCGTGAGGAGCGTGGTTGGCGATAGAAGCTGGCAAAAAGCTCAACCGTCTCGCGCACCGTCAACTTTTCTGACAGCCGGGTTTCTTGCAGAGAAATGCCGAGCCATTCCCGCAGTTGGCGCGGATTCTGAAGCCAGGTATGGCCAAGGATCGTGACCTGCCCCGAAGTCGGCTCCAGCAGACCTTCCAGGATTTCAATCGTTGTGGTCTTGCCGGCTCCATTCGGGCCAAGCAGGCCGAAACACTCGCCCGCCAGAATTTCGAGGCTCAACCCGCGGACGGCCTCGACTTTGCCGTCGTAGGTCTTGCGCAGGTCGCGGCATTGGATGGCGGCAGGCATGGAGGGATTTTAGCGTAAGTAATATGAAATGGTTGTTAAAGCAGTCAGTTCCGAGTTGCCGGTTCTCAGTAGTTATCAGAACCGGGCTACCTCGTTTAGAATAGGTGTCACTGTGGGGGACTTGTCCATGGTGGCCATGCCGCGCGGCTTTACTTGAGCACGCCTTTCCTAAACGCCCGTGTGTCGTTTTCTCTGTTGTGACCCAAGGTCTCGTCTACACGAAAGGAAAGCTCGCATGTTTCGCAAGGCTTCGCTGATGCTTTATTTACTGCTCGCACTTGCCGGATTCGCCTCAGGGCAGGCAACCCGCCATTTCACCTTTCACTACACCTTCACCATAAAAAACGTTCCCGCTGGAGAAAAGTTACGGGTATGGATTCCGGCGGCCCACTCGGATGCATTTCAAGAGGTCAAGGTCCTCTCACCGACCGGCGATTTGCCGCTAAAGAAAACTCGCGAGTCCAGGTATGAAAATGAGATGTACTATGCGGAGTCCTCAAAAGAAAAGCAGCCGGAGTTGCACTTCGAGATTACCTACGATGTGATCCGGCATGAGCGGTTGACACTGAATGTGTATTCGCCGCATCTCGAAGCGGTCAAGCTGAGCGACAAGGAACGCAAGCAGTATCTGGCGCCCGACGTCCTGGTGCCCGTGACCGGATTGCCGGCGGAGCTTGCCGCAAAGGTCGTGCAGGGCAAGGCCACAACGCTCGACAAAGCGCGTGCGATGTATGACTACGTCTTCTCCACCATGCGATATGACAAAACTGGAACCGGCTGGGGCCGGGGCGACGTGCTCTATGCCTGCGACGCCAGGAAAGGTAACTGCACCGACTTCCATTCCCTGTTCATAGCCATGGCCCGGTCGCAAGGCATTCCGGCACGCTTCGAAATCGGTTTCCCTCTACCTCCGGATAAACAATCAGCAGAAATTGCCGGATATCACTGCTGGGCTGAGTTTTTCGACTCGCAGCACGGATGGATTCCCGTCGACATCTCCGAGGCCTGGAAGCATCCCGAGAAAAAAGACTATTTCTTCGGCGCCCATGATGCGAACCGCATGCAGTTCACCATGGGACGCGATCTGGAGTTGAGCCCGAAGCAGGACGGCAAGCCGCTGAATTACTTTGTCTACCCCTATGTCGAAATTGCTAAGAAAGAGTATCCGAATGTTTCGACGGCGTTCTCGTTTGCGGAGGTGGATGCAACGACAACGGCGAAGCCCTAGCAGGGGGCTTCGCGGCAAAGGTACCTCCGCTGGCAGAGTGCCTGGATTGTCGGTTGCGCACAATTTGACCGATAACACCGTAGTAAGCACCAGGGCTTGTTCTCGTCAATCAGTGGACTATTTGGGGGGGAAGGGGTTCAGCTCACCCTGTACAAGAAGTATCCGACGAACCAGACACCAACAAAATAATATAGTGCAACTTCCCACCAAAACCACCCCGGTTCCTTGGAGCGGTAGACCCAGCCATGAAAACGGACCCACGCCTTGCCCGTCCATGTGAAAACCGCAGCCGCAGAAAGTGAGGCGACGCCAAGTATTAGAAAAACATGCGGCGGTCTTAGAAGTGAGGCAAAATCAGGCACGAACAACGCCCTCCGTTTTTCTCCCTCCATGAGAGATTACACTCGCCTCCCATCCCGCGGTAGTTGGCGAAAAATCGCGATTGCACTTATTAACTGAACTGCGGGCGAATTGCTATGGGTTCTGGCATCGCGCCGCTTCTAGTCCCTATAAGCCGACTGCTGCGACGCCACGGTGTGCGTGGCCGCAGGCATCGGTGCCTCCCCCTTGCGGTCGCGCCATAGAATCGCGTTCAGCACATCCGCGTTCGCCTCATCCGGCCGCGAAAAGTCCAGCCGCAGGGATTCTTTCGCGCCCTCACCCTTCGGCGGGTTCATCTGGTAGAGCAGGCCGTTGTCGCGATTGCTGGAGTCGGCGGTGAACGGGGGCTGATCGCCCTGGCCGGTGAACAGGGGCGCCATCAGCGGCGCGTAAGCGTCATTGTGATTCATCGGCGGCAGGCCGAGCAGTGTCTCAGCCGTGTGAATCATGCTGACCGTCGTATAAAAGTGGTGATCGACAAACGGATTTTGCGCCGAGCCCGGTGAGTACTTGCTGATCACAAACGCAATCGAGCGATGCGCATCCACATGGTCCGCGCCATTTTGCGCGTCATCTTCCAGAACCATAATGGCGGTGTCATCCCAGTAAGGACTGTGCGAGACGGCTTCGACCACGCGGCCTAACGCCAGATCGTTGTCGGCCACATTGGCCGACGGGCTGGGCGCGCCCGGGGTTTTGCCGTGCGTATGATCGTTGGGCAGGTAGAGCATGACGAACGCCGGCAGTTCGCTTCCCTTTCCGTCTTTCCTGCCCTGCACAAACTGGCCGAACTCGTTCAGGAACTCGTCCGCGCGTAACTGGTCGGGATACTCCGTATTGAACTCGGGAAAACTACCGTCGAGGTGATCGCGCAGAGCAGCCTTGGTCGGTTTCGTTTCCTTCATGGCGGGAATTGTCCACGGCCACGGGCTACTGGTGCCATGCGGTTGCCCGACATTGTCCGGCAGACGCTCGCCCTTCTTGATCACTGTCCGCGCGCATGAACCCTCCGGAGGCGAAAGAGGTCCCTGCTTCGGAGACGAAACAGATTCCTGGTTACACCATATGGTTGCCCCGAATTCCCCGTAATCGCGATAGCTGACCCCGTGGGCCGCCAGGTTGTCCCACAGATACCCGGTGCCGGGATCGTCGACATCGGGCACGCCGTGTTCCAAAGCAAATTCGTCGGCGACCATGCCCTGGAAGTCGTAGGTGCGCTCTTTGCCACGATAGGCGATCTGCCAGGTCTTCTCGTTGTAGTCGCTGGCGGTGGCAGCGGTGGACCAGTTGTGCCCGCCGCCGGAGACTTCCCCGCTGTCATAGAAATTGTCGAGCACGCCGAATTGCAGCGCCAGTTTGTGTTCGTTGGGGGTAACATCCGCGCCGTACATGACCAGCGAGGTGTCGCCGTTTCCGACCTTCAGATCGCCCAGTATCTGGTCGTAGGTCCGATTCTCCTTGATCACATAAATCACGTGGTGAATAGGATTCGATCCACGCCGAAACACGATCTGCCCCGGATCGGAGTTCAGCAGGTTATTTTCCTGCACGCGCTTGGTAAGTTCCGGCAGTTGCTTGTCGATCTCATCCACCGGCAGCCGCGCTAGCGAGCCATAGAGAAGAGTGGCGATGTACGGATGGTCGCGGTGGTACCGCCCGCCGGAAATACCTTCGGGCCCGTTGTTGGGCCCAGTTCCCTGCCCTTTGGACGCGCCAATGAGGAGATCGTCGCCAACCGTCGCCAACGCGGTGGGATACCATTCGGTGGGAATAAAGCCCAAGGGCGGCACGACCGGGGTCTCGGGTGCTGAAACTGGCTCAAAGTGCGTGCCGTAAGCATCAAGAACTGCAATGGCATTGGTCCCCGCGTCCGCGGCAAACAAATACTTCCCATTGCTTGATAGGGCCAGAGCATTCGGAAAAGAGCCTGGGTATTTTTGCCCGGCAACTGTGGTGTCGAGCAGCATGCTCACGTCTCCCTCCGAGGTATCGACCACCGCTACCTTGTCGACGTTGGAGAGGGCGACGTAGAGCAATTCGTCCGGGGCCAACAGCATAGCAGTCGGGTGCGATCCCGCGGCCACCGGATCCTTCGGCTCCAGCAACGGCATCCAACGCTCCACTGTTCCCTTCTTCAAATCCAGCTGCGCCACGCGAGATGAATTCCACAAGCTGCACCATGCCCGCCGGCCGTCTCGGCTGGCCACAACTTCGTAAGGAAACGACGCAGGCACCAGTTCGTGCGTGCTTAGGTCAATCTGCTCGAGGATCTTTCCGGAAACCGCGTCCAGCAGAACAACGTTATCCGAGTAGTTGTTTGCGACCAGCAGCTGGTCGTGGCCTTTCTTGCCGGAAATAATGGCCAGCCCTGCGGGATAAGGGATCGCGCTGCCAGCATCAGTCGTGCGCAGCCCGTGAGCGACTTTCTTTCCGGCGGCCAGCTTCTGCAAGGGAATCTTCAGAAAACGAGCGGGCGTGATTTTTCCATTCTCAAAACGATAAACCGCGACCCCGTTTCCGGTGTCTCCACCCTTCGCACCGGTAGGGTCGGTCACGGAACCGACGGAGGCGTAAAGATGCCGCCCATCCGATCCGAACGCCAAGCCCAGGAAGTAGCTCTGATGCGCATCCTCTCCCAGTCGCTGATCGGGAAAATCTTCGATCTGATTCGTGTTCACATCCAAGATGGCAATCGACTGGTGAGCCTGGTTCTTCTGACTCCCGTATCCATCATTCAGCACGGCGGCGTAACGGCCGTCCGGACTGACCGCAATGGCCGCCGCGAAGCCGTTCAGTGGTCCAATCCTGCCCGGGGCGGGACCGATCAAGGCCTTGCTGGTCGGCAACACAGCCCGGCGAAACACCAGGCTGTCTTGCTGCGCGAGTACAACGGTTACCCCTGTAACTAGGAGGACAAAGGCGGTGCCGATACACTGCAATTTCTTCACGGATCTCTCCTGCTTAGCTGCGCGAAACCACCAGTGTAACTCACCGACGAGGGCGCGGAGGGGGTAGCAACGACCGTCCAAAATGACGCAAGGAAAAGATGCGGCTCGACAGCGACTCCACCAGACGAAAAACGCCGATCTCGCCGGCCCTCCGTCCCTGAGTTGCCGCCAATTAACGAGTGTCAGTAGCTTCTTGTTGTAAAGGTGAGTCTGGAGAGATGTTGTGGCGGACATCAGCGCCACGCACCCAGAAGATGACGTCTTCCGCGATGTTGGTGGCGTGGTCGGCCACCCGCTCCAGGTTGCGGGCAATGAGCAGCGCGTCCAGCGCCTGACGAGTCACCTCCGGCCGCTCGTTCATCGCTTGAACCAGGTTGATGAAAGCTTCGTCGCGCATGCGGTCGACCACGTTGTCCATTTCCAGGACGGCTTGGGCAAGCTCGGCTTTCGCTTCGACGAAAGATTCCAACGAGCGCTGGACCATCGCCGAGGCAGCGGCCGCCATGCGGGCAATGTCGACGGGAAGATCCACCTTCGGCAGTTCCACCATGTCCATCACGCGTTCGGCGATGTTCACCGCCTGGTCGCCCACCCGCTCCAGATCGGAGTTGATCTTGGTCACCGCAAGGATGAAACGCAGGTCCACAGCCATAGGTTGTTGCATGGCAAGCAGGTCGAAGGCCAGTTCGTCGATCTCGCGTTCCGTCAGATTGATCTCGGACTCGCCCTCCAACACCATTTGACAGCGGGTCAGATCGCGATCGATGTATGCCTGGCAGGCGCGATCGACGGCCTGCTCGGCCAGACCACTCATACGCAGCAAACGCGTCCGGAGTTCGTCCAATCCCTGTTGAAAGCGGGTACGCATCATCCAAACCTGCCTGTAATATAGTCTTCCGTCCGTTTGTCAGACGGGGTGGTAAAGATCTTCTCAGTCTTGTCGAATTCAATCAACTTGCCGAGCAGGAAAAACCCGGTGAACTCGGCGACCCGCGACGCCTGCTGCATATTGTGGGTCACAATGACGATGGTAAAGTCTTCCTTGAGCTGAAAGATCAGTTCTTCAATTTTCCCGGTGGAAATCGGATCCAGCGCCGAGCAGGGTTCGTCCATCAGCAGGACTTCGGGTTCGACCGCCAGGGCTCGCGCAATGCACAGCCGTTGCTGCTGCCCACCCGACAGGCTGGCTCCGGACTTCTTGCGCAAGTGGTCCTTGACTTCGTCCCACAGCGCCGAGAGCTTCAGCGAGCGTTCCACGATTTCATCCAACCGGCGCCGGTCGCGGAAGCCATTCAGCTTCAATCCAGCGGCCACATTGTCGTAGATAGACATGGTGGGGAACGGATTCGGTTTCTGAAACACCATGCCGATGCGCCGTCGAATCTGCACTGCCGGCGTGCCGTTGTAAACGTCGAGTTCGCCAATGGCGACCCTGCCGCTGGCGCGCGCGTCGGGAATGGTCTCGTGCATGCGGTTCAGGCAGCGTACGTAGGTCGATTTGCCGCAACCCGAAGGTCCGATCACGGCTGTGGCGTGGTTGGCAGGCACATCCATGTTGATGTCATATAGGGCCTGGGTCTTACCGAACCAGGCGTCCAGGTGTTCGACCTTGATGCCAACTCCCATAACTCAGTTTGCTCCCTTGAGCATACCGCGGCTGGCCACAATCCGCACCGCACTCACCGCGGTTACGATGAGCAAGATCAGGATCAGCGCGCCCGCCCAAGCCAGACGGTGCTGCTCGTCATACGGCGAAATCGCGTAGGTGAACACCTGGAGCGAAAGCGCCGCCGTCGGTTGATTGATCTTCCAATTCCAGTACTGGTTGCCAAACGCCGTGAACAAAAGCGGGGCGGTCTCACCCGCCACCCGCGCGAATGCCAGCATGACTCCGGTGATCACGCCTGAAGTTGCCGTACGCAAAGTAATGGAAAGCGTCGTACGCCATCGGGAGACCCCCAGTCCGTAGGCCGCTTCGCGTACCGCATGGGGTACCAGCAGAAGCATCTCTTCGGTCGTCCGAGTGATGGTGGGAATCATCATGATGGCCAACGCCACTCCACCGGCCAATGCCGAAAAATGCCCTTGCGTGAGTACGACAATCGCGTAGGCGACAATACCGACCACAATCGACGGGACCCCGTTCAGCACATCCGCCGTGAAGCGGATCACATTCCCAAGACGATTGCGGCCGTACTCCGCCAGATAAATTCCGGCGCCGATGCCGATGGGTACTCCCATGGAACTGGCAATGAGCAGAATCAACCCGCTTCCCGCGATGGCATTTGCCATGCCGCCGCCCGGTTCACCGACCGGCCTCGGAATCTGAGTGAGAAACGCCCAGTTGAGTGAACCGATTCCTCGGATGACGAGGTAGGCGAAAATCGCTCCCAACGGCAGCAAGACCAGCACCACAGCCGCCACCGCCAGCAAGGTCATCGTCAGGTTTACGGCACGCCGATACAAACTCACGGGAGCTGTGGTAAAGCTGACCGGGGCGGTTGAGCGATCAGGCATGACCCCTCGCAGGCATGCCGCGCGTGACGCTCCAGACCAGAATCTGTGCCAGAATGTTCACGATGATGGTGACCAGAAACAGCGCCAAGCCCACCTCGACCAACGCACTCAGATAAGTGTCGCTGGTGGCTTCGCTGAATTCATTGGCAATTACACTGGCCATGGTGTAACCGGGAGCGAATAGAGAACGGGCGATCTCGGGGCGGTTGCCAATCACCATTGTCACCGCCATGGTCTCGCCCAGCGCACGCCCCAAGCCCAGAATGACGCCGCCCAGAATTCCCGCCCGCGCATTGCGAAGTACCCCGGTGCGGATCATCTCCCAGCGGGTTGCGCCCAAAGCCAGAACCGCTTCCCTTTGCTGCTGCGGCACTGCCGTCATGACCTCACGTGTGATGGAAGAGACGATGGGGACCACCATAATGGCCAGAATGATTCCCGCAGCCAGCATACCGATGCCGTACGGAGGCCCTTCAAAAAGGCCGGTCCAGCCAAACAGCCGTGCCAACCAGGGCTGCACATACTGGCGCAGGACCGGCACCAGAACGAAAATCGCCCATAGCCCGTAGATGACACTCGGAATGGCGGCCAGGAGCTCAGTGGTGAAGGCCAGGATGCCCTTCAGACGGCGGGGACACATCTCCGTAATGAAGGTCGCTACCCCGAGGGCAAGCGGCACGGCAAGCAGCAGGGCCAGTATCGAAGAGACAATCGTCCCATACACGAAGGGTAAGGCGCCAAATTGTTCGTTGACCGGGTCCCACTCGCTACGAAAGAAAAACTTGAGCCCGAAGGCATGCCAGGACAAACTGGAACGGGTGACTAACTCGTAGATGATAACCGCCACCAGCGCCAGAACACATACCCCACACGCCAGCATGGCATAGTGGAAAATGTCGTCTGCCACCTGGCTACTCCCGGCTTTCACGAGAGGGTCCGTTTTGGTCTTGGCCCTCGCCACAAGTTCCGGCTTAGCAATCGGTTGCGGTGCATCCAAATGTGGCGCTCCAAAAGCGTGGTTGGCCATCTTCAGAAGGCTAGCAGAGCAGTGTTACAGGAGTGTTAAAATGAGTCAGCTTTTCATGGACGTGGCCGGGCTGAGGAACTTCCAGTGGTCAGCTCCTCGATTGAATTTTCCTGGCTTCCCTTGTAACCTTACGTACCTTGCGGACCGCTATGCCGATCGACATCAAACATTGTCGCCGCACTTTCGACAGCCTCGGTCGCGAGTTTTCAAAACTGCGGAAAAAGACGACGCCCGACGCAGTCCACAAACTTCGCACCACCAGTCGAAGAGTCGAATCGTTGTTGAGCGAGATCGTTCCCCAGCCTGATCGGAACGACAAAAAGTTGCTGGAGTTGCTGGCGGGAATTCGAAGAAAGGCCGGGAAAGTACGCGACCTGGACGTACAGATGTCAGCCTTGGAGACTTTGAAGGTTCCTGGCGGCAACGGCGACCAGGCTAAGCTTATCCGAGCACTTGCAGCGGAACGGCTGAAGAACGAAAAGAAGCTGTCCAAGGCTTTGGATCGAAACACCGAAAAAGAGATTCGTCGGCGGGCGAACCGGGCCGCGAGTCAGCTCGACCGAGTGAAAGACGCTGTTCCCCTCGCATTGGCGTTCAGTCGCCTCACTGAGTTGGGTAGGAGCACCTTCCCACTGACTGAGAGAGGGCTGCACCAATATCGCATCGTGGGAAAGCGCGCCCGTTACATTGCGGAATTGGATCGCTCCGACCCGGGTGCCAGGCAACTGGTGGAACAACTGAAATTGGCGCAGGATGTGATCGGCGATTGGCATGACTGGTGGAAGATGACTCAAAAAGCCGAGAAGCTCTTGGGTGGAGCGCGTGAGTCGGCACTCGTCGCCATGCTGCAAAACCTCACCCGGGCCAAATACCGCGCGGCGCTCGATGCGGTCGCGGAGATTCGTTCCCGTTTCGCAAAGCTGATTGGGATAGTTCCGACTCTTGGACGGAAACCCGCATCCCGCCAAAAGTCCCAGGCAGCCTCTGCCGCATAGATGCTACCTGGCACGCCCCATCGTCATAGCCCGGATTTTTCGGAACCCCGCGGGGCCTGTCTTTCCTCAACCGAAGCAATCGGCGCGGTATCAGTAGACGCAGGACCTGAACAGTCGACACCGCGACCTTACCGCCATGTGCATCATCTAAGCACTGGGACCGTGTTCCTTGACTTCCTCTCTCCCGGAGGAAGACAATGGTCGGTTATTTTGTCATTCTAGACGTTGCAAGGAGCGTTCTGTGGCTGCAACCGCCAGTTCTGCGGCTCCAACGATCAAACCTGGAGTGGCTCCATTGCGGGCCGGCCAGGGATATTCTTTTCTGCTCCGCCGTCTGCACTCGCTCACCGGCATTATCCCGGTCGGGGCTTTCCTGTTCGAGCACGTTCTGATCTCGAACTCGGCCGCGATTGGCGGTCCGGCAGCGTATGCTCGCCAAGTGCGCTTTCTGGCCAGTCTTCCCTTGGTTCCCCTGCTTGAGATTTTTGGCATCTGGATCCCCATCCTCTTCCACGCACTGTACGGTTTCTATATCTGGTACCGCGGAGAAACCAACGTCGGCGACTACCCGTGGACAGGCAACTGGATGTACACGGTGCAGCGCTGGAGCGGCATCATTGCGTTCGCCTACATCCTGTGGCACACCTGGACGATGCGGTTCGCCGGCATTGATCTGCATGAGTTCCCCGGGGCCTCCTTCGGCAAAGTACAACTGGAAGTCATATCGCCGCTGCTGCTGGCGTTCTATGCGGTTGGTCTGGTGTCGGCGTCCTGGCATTTCGCTTACGGCATTTGGCTGTTCTCCGCCAAGTGGGGCCTGACTACCGGAGAGAAGTCGCGTCAACGATTCCTGAGGGTGTGCCTGGGACTATTTCTGGTCATGAGCGCGGTCGGCGTGGCCAGCCTCTACACTTTCCGGTCTCGTTACCCGCAGCAGCCAACTGACCCGGCGGGCGCACGCATCGTGGAGGCTGGGCCGGGCGCTGCGCAATGAGAGTACCGGCAATTCATACGAAAGGCCAGCAGGATAAATCATGGCATCAAATCCGAAGATCATAGTCGTGGGCGGCGGCTTGGCGGGGCTCTCGGCCGTCATCCGAATCGTGGAGATGGGCGGCGAGGTTGACCTGTTCTCCATTGTTCCGGTGAAGCGTTCCCACTCGGTCTGTGCCCAGGGCGGCATCAACGCCGCCAAGAACCTCAAGGGAGAAGGCGACTCGACCTGGAAACACTTGGACGACACGGTTTACGGCGGCGATTTCCTGGCCAACCAGCCGCCGGTCAAAGGCATGTGCGACGCTGCCCCCGGCATCATCGATCTGCTCGACCGCATGGGCGTGCCTTTCAACCGCACTCCCGAAGGATTGCTGGATTTCCGGCGCTTCGGCGGCACACTCTACAACCGCACCGCATTCGCCGGGGCTACCACCGGCCAGCAACTTCTCTATGCGCTCGATGAACAAGTTCGGCGGCACGAAGCCGAAGGCAAAGTCAAAAAGTTTGAGCATTGGGAGTTCCTGTCCGCTGTGCTGGACTCCAACCGCGTCTGCCGCGGCATTTGCGCCATGGACCTGCGCTCCATGGAAGTGCGGACCTTTCCGGCCGATGCGATCATCATCTGCACCGGCGGAATTGGCGCGATCTTCGGCAAGTCCACTAATTCGGTGGTCTGCACCGGATCCGCGCAGTCGGCGTTGTACCAGCAGGGTTGCTACTACGCCAACGGCGAATTCATTCAGGTGCACCCCACTTCGATCCCCGGAGAAGACAAGCTGCGGCTGATGTCGGAATCCGCCCGCGGTGAAGGTGGCCGCGTCTGGGTGCCCAGGACTCCAGGGGACAATCGCGATCCCAAGTCGATTCCGGAAAAAGAAAGGTGGTACTTCCTTGAAGAGTGGTATCCCAAGTACGGGAACCTGGTGCCTCGCGACATCGCGACCCGCGCCATCTTCAAGGTGGTGTATGAGCACAACCTCGGAATCGACGGCAAGCCGATGGTCTACCTCGACCTGACGCACATTGATCGCGCCACCCTCAACCGCAAACTCGAGGGCATTCTGGAAATCTACGAGAAGTTTGTCGGCGACGATCCCCGCGATACACCCATGAAGATTTTCCCCGGCATGCATTACACCATGGGTGGCTTGTGGATCGACTTCAACCACGCCACCAATATTCCCGGCATCTACTCCGCCGGCGAGTGTGAGTACCAGTATCATGGCGCCAACCGGTTGGGGGCTAATTCGCTGGTGTCGTGCATCTACGGCGGATTCGTATCCGGCCCTGCGGCCGTGAATTATGCCCGCAATCTTTCCGCCGCAACCAGCAATGGCCATTTCGACGCGGAGCGCAAACATCAGGAAGAATTCAACGCGACGCTGATGAAATCTGATGGCACGGAGAATCCCTTCAAGCTGTGGATGGAACTTGGCGACCTGATGACCAAGAACTGTACCGTGATCCGCTATAACAAAGCGCTGCAGGAGACTGACGCCGAGTTGTGCAAGCTCCTGGAACGGTTCCGGCACATTAACTTGAGCGACCGCTCGCAGTGGGCGAATACCACGATTGCCTTCACGCGCCAGCTTTACAACATGTTACAGCTGTCCCGCGTGATCGCGCAGGGCGCCGCCATGCGGGATGAATCGCGCGGCGCGCATTACAAGCCGGATTTTCCGGAGCGCGACGATAAGAATTGGCTGAAGACAACCAAGGCGTATTTCGCCCCCGACGCCGATGAGCCGAAGTTTGAATTTGAGCCGGTGGACATCTCGCTGATTCCGCCGCGCGCGAGGAAGTACTAGAGTATTTGCGACCAACGTCACAAGCTAACAGCTAAAGGCTAAGAGCCAAAGGCTAAGAACGAATGGCTAATAATAAATCCGTCATCCTGAAGATCAAACGTCAAGCCACTCCCAACAGCAAGCCGCATTGGGAAGAGTTTGCGGTACCCTACCGGCCGAACATGAACGTCATTTCCGCGCTCATGGATATCGCTGCCAACCCGGTCACTCGTGACGGCAAAACGACCACGCCCATCACCTACGACTCAAACTGCCTCGAAGAGGTCTGCGGCTCTTGCGCCATGCTGATCAA
Source organism: uncultured Acidobacteriota bacterium (assembly GCA_963715675.1). GTDB lineage: Bacteria > Acidobacteriota > Terriglobia > Terriglobales > Acidobacteriaceae > DASVWZ01. The sequence continues at coordinate 1,356,427 of OY970265.1, read as the reverse complement.
CGGCCGCGCCAAAATGGCCTGCTCCGCCCTGATCGACCATCTCGACCAACCCATTCGCCTGGAACCGTTTTCCAAGTTTCCGGTGGTTCGCGACTTGGCAACCGACCGCAGCGTGATCTTCGAAAATCTCAAAGCCGTCAAAGCCTGGGTTCCGATCGACGGCACCTACGATCTCGGCTCGGGTCCGCGCATGACGGAAGAAGAGCAGGAAGCTGCCTATCCGCTGTCGCGCTGCATTTCCTGCTGCTGCTGTATGGAGGTTTGTCCGCAATTCAACGACGACACGGGGTTCGTTGGCGCGGCCACAATCTCCCAAGTCCGGCTGTTCAATACCCATCCTACGGGCGCCGCATTAAAGCGCGAGCGGTTGGCAGCGCTGATGGGGGATGGCGGCATCCAGGAATGCGGGTACGCCCAGAACTGCCTGGAGGCGTGTCCGAAGGACATTCCGCTGACCAAGTCGATTTCCGAAGTCGGCGGCGCAGTGATGAAGCAGACCATCGGCGATCTGTTCCGCAAGTGACGCCGGGAGAGACAGCACCTGGTTACCTTATCGGTGAGGGGCTTTTCAGTCACTCCTGCCCTTAAGCTTGGTTTATCATGAAGCTATGGCAGTTGGCCCACTCGCCCAGTTCGTTCCGCTCTGTGAAGGGTAATGGCAGGTAACCGTGTGCGACCCACTCTTTGGTAACCAGACCAAAGAAATGTGGGGTTTCCCTAATCTTGTGCTTTATTATAGCCTTCTAGTTCCATGCCCCAGGGGCGTTTAGGAGTGGTGCCACTTTGCGGATGAGTAGAAAGACCAAGTCGATTGTGGTTTTGATTGGCGCCCTGTTGGCATGCGGGCAGGCCTGGGCCTTGCATTCGTACACACCCTCGCACCGAACTCATCATGCCCGCCGAGGCGCGGCGCACACCCGCCGCCTGCGTTGGAATCCGGTCTTTCGCCCCTCCCGCGAATCGCTTCTCCGCCAGAATGCGGAGATTGACCGTCTCGATCTTCCTCGCATACAAAATGACCTCGAGCTTCAGCAGCTCATCGCCAATCAGCAGTTGGTGCCGATCGTGCCCAGTCAGTCGCTTCGGATCGCCCCTCGGCTTGATCCCGACCGCCGCTACTGCCGTCCGTGGACGCGCGATTTCCTCCAGGACCTGAGCGAGGCGTATTACGAAGAATTCCATGATCAAATCCAGGTGAACTCCGCGGTCCGCACTGTGGTGGTGCAGAAGAAGCTGCGCCGTCACAACCGCAATGCTGCTCCCGCCGACGGCGACACTGCCTCCTCTCACCTTGCCGGCATCACGGTGGACATTCAACGCCGCGGAATGACACGCGCGCAGATCAGGTGGATCGAGGCCTACCTGATGCCGCTCCGGGACCAAGGCCTGATCGAACCCGAGGAAGAACGGCGGCAGTGGGTGTTTCACGTGGCAGTTTCCGGGCGCTACGCGGTTTGGCGTGACGGGGATATGCCCGCCGGACAGTTTGACGAGGATGTTCAAGCGGAAGACTACTTCTCGCAGTCACCCGATTTCCTCTTCCACAGCGAAGACGAACCATCGCAACTTGCATCCGCAAGGCCCTAAGTCTTTCCAGAGGATCCTCGTCCGGTCGAACCCTCACATTCCTCTGACGCAATTCAGAGAGAGGTCGGCATTCCGAGCGTCCGCTTTGGGCGCGAGCAATCTGATTCTCGGGGCTCCAAGCAACTACGGATTCCTCGTGGTGCTCGGAATGACAAAATGGGCAGTACCCCGCTTCTTCTCTGACTCTGAAACATTTACAATCCTTTCCCTACGGCCATGACAATCATTCAGAGTGCATGTCGAGCAAGCCTCGTTGTTCTCGCAGCCTTGACATCCTGTTTTCTCGCAGCCCAAGATAATTCTGCTTCCGGCGTCAGCGCCCGGGCGCGGGCAATTCACGATTCGGCGATCGTAATTGATACCCACGCTGATACGCCGCAGCGATTCCTGGATGACAACTTCGATGTCGGCAGCACCGACCCAAACGACGTAGGCCACATCAGTCTCGACAAGGCCCGGGCTGGCAATTTAGGCGCGGAGTTCTTCTCCATCTGGGTCGATCCGGAAACCAATACCGGTCATTTCGCCAAGCACACATTCGATCTGATCGATTCCGTGTACGAGCAGGCGGCGCGCCATCCCGGCCGCATGATGATGGCCTACTCCGCGGAGGACATCGAACGGGCCTGCAAGCAGAAAAAACTTGCCGCGCTAATGGGCATCGAAGGCGGACATTCCATCGAGAACGATATCCGCCTCTTGCGTGATTTTTATCGTCTCGGCGTGCGCTACATGACGCTGACTTGGTCGAACACCAACGAATGGGGCGACTCTTCTGGCGACATCGATGATCCCAAGATCACGCATCACGACGGGCTGACCGATTTCGGCAAGCAGGTCGTGGTGGAAATGAACCGGCTGGGCATGATCGTCGACATCTCCCATGTTTCCGACAAAACTTTCTGGGACGCGATTGCCACAACCAAGGCACCGGTGATCGCATCCCATTCGTGCGCCCGGGCCCTGACCAACGCTCCCCGCAACATGACCGACGACATGCTGCGCGCCGTAGCCAAGAACGGCGGCGTGGTGCAGGTCAACTTTTTCGCCGGTTTCGTTGATCAAAGGTATTGGGACGCCCTCAAAGCGCAACAGAAAGATGAGCAAGCGGCGGTGGATGAGTTTCTACAGAAACGCAAAGCAGAAGGCAAGCCGGCAACGTACACTGACGTCGACCAGCTTAACCGTCAATGGACAGCCAAAATCCCGCGCCCACCTCTGAGTGCCTTGATTGACCACATCGACCACATCGCGAAAATAGCTGGCGTCGACCACGTGGGACTTGGCTCAGATTTCGACGGCGTCAGTGGGGCAACCCCGATGGGTCTTGACTCCGCCGCCGACTTGCCCAAAATCACCCAGGCTCTGCTGGATCGAGGCTACTCTGCGGACGACCTCCGGAAGATTCTCGGCGGCAATACGCTGCGCGTGTTTAAAGAAATTGAGCGTGTTAGCCGTGAGATGCAGGCGCCAGATCGTCACGCGCAACTGGGCAAGTGATCCAACGATGTCGTACAATTCAACGTTCACCAAAAGTTGCTGTTCCTGCGGGCCTCAGCCCTGCGGAATCTGCTTCATTCAACTTTAGGAGCTAGTCATGCGCAAAACACTGGTTGGTTCATGGTTCGCCATTTTGTTGATTCTGCTTCTGTCGCAAGCTGCCTTCGCCGCCGCGGGCGCTCAACCCAAAGCCACGATTGATACTTCTATGGGAAAGCTTACCTGCACTCTTTTTCCCGATAAAGCTCCCATCGGCGTAGCCAACTTCATCGGACTTGCCGACGGTACCAAGGACTGGACCAGCCCCGTCACGCACATGAAGAAGCATGGCGTACCGCTCTATGACGGCACCATCTTCCATCGCGTGATCCCGGATTTCATGATTCAGGGAGGCGATCCTGCGGGTAACGGAAGCGGCGATCCAGGTTACTCCTTCAAGAACGAAACCTCGCCCGACCTGAAGTTTGACCGTCCTGGCCGCCTCGCCTATGCCAACGCCGGCCCGGACACCAATGGTTCACAGTTTTTTGTCACCGAAGTTCCGTATCCCAGCTTAAACGGCGGCTACACGATTTTTGGACAATGCGATGACGCGAGCGTGGCCCTGGTGAAGAAAATCGCCCGCGTGCCTCGCAACGCGAATGACCTCCCGAACCATCCGGTCGTGATCAATCATATTTCGATCGAGGGCGGGACTGCGACGACGAAACCGGCGTCCAAGTAGCATCGCAAGCAGCCAACGCCCAACGGCGCAGGATGAACCGCCAACGACCGTTTTTCAGAAAGGAATCTTATGAGCCGTCAACCCGGCACTTATGCCGTACTCGAAACCTCGGAGGGCAAGATCGTCTGCCGCCTGTTTGAAAAAGAAGCTCCGAAAACGGTGAACAACTTCACCGAGCTTGCCGAGGGCAAGCGCGACTGGACACATCCGGTCACGCGCAAGAAGAGCAAGGAGCGGCTTTACGATGGAACGATCTTCCACCGCGTCATCCCCGATTTCATGGTTCAGGGCGGCGACCCGGCCGGCACCGGATTTGGCGGACCCGGCTACCAGTTTGAAGATGAAACCAAGGGCTCTCCACACCGGTTCGATAAGCCCGGCAAGCTGGCGATGGCCAACTCCGGCCCCAACACCAACGGTTCGCAATTCTTCATCACGGTAGCCGCCACCGAGTGGCTCACCGGGAAGCACACTATCTTTGGCGAGGTGGTAGAGGGATACGAGGTTGCTGAGAAAATTGTCAGTGTGCCTCGCAATCGCCAGGACAAGCCTACCAAGGACGTTCAGATCAAGACGGTCACGATCGAGCGTGTGTAACCGCGCCCCATGCCTTGAGGCGAGGGGGAACTTTCACCGGCAGGCTTGCGGCGCGGTGTGCCATTACCTCAGTACCTTGCCGCGCCGCTTCCCCCGCGCTGCTTCCCGACATTCCTGATAACCTTGGAAAAACTGTTTCGGGGGAACCTTGGCTAATCGTCCCATCATTACGCTGACCACTGATTTCGGATTAAACGACCATTTTGTTGGAACCATCAAAGGGGTGATTCTCGACATCGTCCCGGAAGCGGAGATCGTCGACATCTCCCATGCCGTGCAGGCTTTCGATGTTCTGGACGGAGCCTTGGCCGTTGCCCAGTCCTACGCCTACTTTCCGGTGGGGACGGTGCACCTGGTGGTGGTTGATCCGGGTGTGGGTACGGCGAGACGGCCAATTATCGTCAGCACCGACCGTCATCACTTTGTGGCTCCGGATAACGGGGTGCTTTCGCTGGTCTATGCCCGGGAGGAGCGGGTACGGGCCAGGCACGTCACCGCCGGCCACTACTTTCTGCAGCCCATCAGCAGCACTTTTCATGCGCGCGACATCTTCTCGCCGGTTGCGGCCTACCTGGCCAAGGGTGTCGACCCCGTCAAGTTTGGCGACGAGATTACTGACTTCACGCGGTTCAACGCCCCCAGGCCGAAGCCCGTGGATGAAAAAACCATGCGAGGCGTGGTACTGAAAGTCGACCGCTTCGGCAACCTGATCACCAACATCACGCCGCAGGACTTTCCCGCGTTGTTCGAAGCAGCCCCACCATCGTTCAAGATTACCGTGGGACAGCGCGAGGTCACAGAAATCCACGCCAACTATGCTGAGGGAGAACCCAACGAGATTTTTGGAATCCTGGGCAGCATGGGCTATCTGGAGATTGCGGCCAACCGCGGGGCCGCTGCCCAACTGGCAGCCGCCGGCAAGGGCAGCGAAGTCATCCTTGTGCTGGAAGGCGCCGCGGCGGCGCGGAACGGACAGTAAGCCCTACAGCTTTTTCGGCTTGGGATGGACGTGGCGTTCCATCTCTTCGGTCCACTTTAGAAACCGCCACAGATTCGCCCGCTCCCGCCAGGCGAATTCCCAGAACTCCAGCACTCCGATCTGCTGCATCTTTACCCCGGTATAGGTTTCAATCCGCCACAGCAGGTAAGAACTGCGCCAGGGCGCCAACCGATGGCCGCGCGTGGCACTCCACAGAAATCTCACCATGTAGCGCATGGGTCGATAGTACCTGATCCTGCTCGTCCCTTCTGAGCCTGCCGCGGCGAGCGTACCTTCCATGTCAAGGGTGGGGCTGGCTTTGAGGAGGAGTTTATTTCCGCAGGAGCACACAGGCCGCGCCAACCATCAGTACTGAAGCCATTGCCACCACGGACACACCTGCCACGAACAGGGGCGCGTGATAGTACTCCCGCTGCCGCATAAACATCGTGATTGATATCGGCAACGTCAGCATCACAAGGCCATTTACCACCAGAACCCGCCGCGCCCATCCCTCGGTGCGATTGCGAATCGACGATGCCAGCCACGTAGTGTAGCCAAGCGGAATCAGAAGAATCCCCACTAGTACGTGATTAAGCAGGGTGGGCCCTATGGCCCGCTGGTACACCTGCTCAGGAGCTCCATCCAGCAGCTGAGCAATGTGCGACGTTGCTACCAGATGCACAATGCCAAGAATGATGAGCAGCGCTCCTGCGGCCCGCAAAAGCCGCGCTGCAATTCTCGGTAAAGCAGAGTTCACGGTTTCTCGCTCCGCCGTCCACGTGAGTATAACTCCGATGCCTGCTGGAGCGGCTTCAGCGCGTGCTAGAATCCATTTTCTGTATCAGAGTTCCGATTTCATGCCTGACCACAGCGCCCGCCAAACTGCCGAGGATCACTACTATGCCGCCCTGGATCTTGTGGCGGAAGGCCATCTGGAAGATGCGCTGGCCGAGTATCAGCGGTCTCTCGATGCCGATCCCACCTTCACGGAAACGCTGCACGGCATGGCGCGGGCACTACAGGATCTAAACCGGCTGGACGAGGCGATCGCAGTTGCGAAACAGATTTCGGCACTCGACCCAGACGACGTGCTGGCCCACACCAGCCTTTCCATTCTGTACCAGAAAAAAGGCATGATTCCGGAGGCGGAAGTGGAGGCCAACACGGCACGGGTGTTGGGATGGAAGCAGCACCTGAAGAAAAAGTAGCTGGCAGCTGGTAGTTAGTAGCGAGGCATAACAGACTTTCCTGGCTACGAATTACGAACTACTAGCTACTCAAATCGTACTTCTTCATCAAGTGCCGGAACGAACGGTAGGAAATCTTCAGCAGTTCGGCAGCACGCGTTTGAACACCATTCGATTGCGCTAGCGCCGATTTCAGCAGATTGATCTCGATATCCGCCAGATACTGGTCAATTCCTTGACCCTCCGGCAGGGCTGCTCCAGCCAGCACCATCCCCTGCACGCCCACTCCCGCGGCGGCGGCCTTGGCCTTCGGCCGTTCGGCAGGGAGTTCCACCAACAACTCTTCTCCGGACTCAAGTGCTACCGCCCGCTCAATGGTATTTTCCAGTTGCCGCACGTTGCCTGGCCAGTCATAGCTGCTGAGTGCCCCGAGCGATAGCCGGTTAACCTGGGCAAAGCTCTTGCCCGCGCCAGGAGCGTATTTCTTTACAAAGTGATTCACCAGCAATGGGATGTCCTCGCGGCGTTCCCGTAACGGAGGCACTGAAATCGGGATCACACTCAGACGGTAGTAAAGGTCCTCGCGGAAAGAGTTTTCAGCCACTTGCTGGTCCAGATCGCGGTTGGTGGCGGCAATGACGCGCACATCAATCGGAATCTCTTCCGTTCCGCCCACCGGGCGCACGCTACGCTCCTGCAAAACCCGCAGCAGCTTCACCTGCATGGTCAGGGTCATCTCGGCGATTTCATCCAGAAACACGGTTCCCTGGTCGGCCACTTCGAACAGACCGCGCTTGTTCTGAGCGGCCCCGGTGAATGCGCCTTTGACGTATCCGAACAGTTCGCTTTCCAGCAACGTCTCCGGAAATGCGCCGCAGTTGATCGATACGAACGGTTCCGCCGCGCGGGGGGAACAAACATGCACCGCGCGCGCCACCAACTCCTTGCCCGTGCCACTTTCGCCGTACACCAGGACGGTGCTTTGCGTTGAAGCCACGGTGCGGATGGTCTGCTTGAGTTTCTCGATCGCCTCGCTGACCCCAACGATGTTGTCCAGGGAATTGCGGGTGGCCGCGTCCCGCTTGAAGGCGAAGTTCTCGCGGCTCAGCGCCTGTTTCTCAAGCGCCCGATTGATGGCCAGCTTGATTTCGTCCACCAGGCCCGGAGACTTGCGGATGTAATCCGTTGCCCCCCCGGCTTTCACCGCCTGTACGGCCGCCTCATAGTCATCGACCGCCGTGATCAGGATGACCGCCGTTTCGGGAGACACGTGGTGGGCATGCCGCAGAACCTCGATGCCGTCGGTTCTTGGCATCTTGATGTCGGTCACGACCACGTCATAGAGCGCGGAATCGAGTTTGCGTTTCGCCAGGTCGCCCGAATTCACAGTCTCCACCTTATGGCCGTCCCGCCGCAACGCGATGTCCAGCATTTCGCAGATGGAGCGCTCATCGTCGCAAACCAGGATCTTACCCACGTGCGCCTCCCGCGGCCACCGCTGCCGGGCACATGTCGACGGCGTCGCCTGCATCCGCCTCTACGGCGGAGGCGACCGGGCGATTCCCATCGGCCTCTGCCGCAAGCCGCCGCAACCGCAGCACGAATTCGCTGCCCTGCCCCGGCTTCGAGCGCGCCCACACCTTGCCTTCGTGCGCCTGCACGATCTGGTAAACAATGGCCAACCCCAGCCCGGTGCCGCCTTCAAACTGCGATTGGAAAGGCTCGAAGATCTTTTCAATCAGTTGGGGCGACATACCGGGGCCGGTATCCGCAAAGCTGATCTGCCAGTCTTCTCCAACGGTGGTCAGAGAAACTGCCAGCGTTCCCTTGTCGCCCATGGCGCGCATCGCATTTTCACAGAAGTTCCAGAACACCTGCTTGAGTTTGTCCCCGTCCCCAAGGGTGACCGCTTCCGGCACGCTGTAAAGACGCACAATCCCGATTCCAGAGTCTTGGGCTGACAAGCGGTGCTGCAGCAGCGTCAGAGTGTCCTCCAAAAGCGGCACCACGTCGATTTTCGAAAACTGGTATTGCCGTCCGCGCGAGTAGGCCAGAAAGTCGGTGATGATGTTGTTCAGCCGCTCCGACTCCCGGGTCACAATCTGCAGCAGTTGCCGGTGCTCCTCGCTCAGATCCGGAATCCCGGACAGCAGGCCCACCGACCCGGCAATCGAGGTCAACGGATTGCGTATCTCGTGGGCAATGGCGGCGGCCAGTCGCCCCACGGCGGCCAGCCGGTCCTGGATGCGGACTTCACGCTCCAGTCGGCGGATTTCCGTCAGATCGTCCAACGTGTACACGTGGCCGATGGTGCCTTGACCGGCAATCGTCAAGGGCGACACCAGAACCCGGAGAGTCTTGCGGTATCCGTTGGGAGTGACAAACCGAACCTCGTTGTAAGTGCGCTCGTATTCGCCCTGCGGCAGAGGATCGAGGAACAGCTCATTCACCGGATAATCAAACAGTTCCTCCTCGGAGCGCTCCAGCAGCTTTTGCGCGGCGTGGTTTAGCAGGGTGATGTGGCCGTCGAGACCGGTGGTGATCAACCCACCGGTAATCGATTGAATGATGTTCTCGTGCAACGCCTGCAGGTTCTCGAGCTCCCCGCTGGTGCGCTTCAGTTTTACGTCGACTTGGCGCAGCTTGGTCACCAGCAGCACCGCCAGATACGCCACCGCCGCGTACCCGCACAAGTTGACCGAGATGATGGCCTGCAGCGCCTTCAGTTCCGGATGGGTCGTCGAATAGGAGGGAATTACTTCAAAGTACGTAAGATCGAGAAGCGCCCCGTACAGAATAAAGGCCAGCGCCGCCGCTAGATAGGCCCACACTCGAGGCAGAAGAATGCAGGCCACGATGATAACCAGGGGATACAGAAAATTCAGTGAGCTGTCGACGCCCCCGCTCGCATACACCACCATGGTGACCAGCCCGAGATCGCTCAGCACCTGCAGCAGCGCCTGCAGGCGTGTCTCACGCCAGAAGGACAGCAGCAGAATGTAAAAGAGTGAGATGGCGTACCACAGCAGAATGGTGTTAATGAACAGCCGCAACGGAAATGGCGTGGGGGTGAGCCGCGCAATGGTGAGCTCAATGCCGAGCAGGACTGTGAGGATGATGATGCGAACCTTGACCAGCCACGCCAGCCATGTCCGTTCCTCGAAAACCGACTGCATTTCTCTCCCTGGTAGCTAATAGTCAGTAGCCGGCAGTCAGTAGCGGGTAGCTCTGGCTACCCGCTACCACCACCAGCGACTGTCTTACCCCGCCATCTTGGCGATCATGGAGAACAACGGCATATAAAGTGAAACTACGATGCCGCCGATCATGACGCCCAGTAAGCTGATGATGACCGGCTCCAACATCGCCAGCATGTCTTTGGTCGCGGCGTCCACTTCGTCTTCGTAGAAGTCCGCAATTTTCTGCAGCATGGCATCCATGGCGCCGGTGGCTTCGCCCACGCCGATCATCTGCGTCACCATGCTGGGAAACACTCCCGATTCGCGCAGCGGATCGACGATGGTCCGGCCTTCTTCAATCGATTTCCGCACCCTCATCAACGCCTCCTCCAGGACCGCGTTGCCCGAGGTGCGTGCCGTGATGCTCAAGCCTTCCAGAATCGGAACTCCGGAGGTGATCAGCGTTCCCAGAGTTCGAGTGAATCGCGCCACCGCAATCTTGCGCAGCAGGATGCCAATGATCGGCATCTTCAGCATTCCATAATCCATGTAGTAGCGGGCACGCGCATTCTTGCGAATTTGCTTGACCCCAACCACCAGTCCCACAACCCCCAAAATGAAGAACCACCAGAACTGGCCCACAAATCCGCTCAGTCCCATGACCACGCGAGTGGGCAGGGGCAGGGCTACGCCCAGACCGGCGAACAGGTTGGAGAAAATCGGAACGACCCATTTCAGCAGCGCGCCCACAATCAGGAACGCCAACGAGACCACGGAGACCGGGTAAATCAGCGCCGACTTCACCGCCGAACGCAGCTTGACTGCCTTTTCCACATATTGCGCCAAGCGTTGCAGGATGATGTCGAGAATTCCGCCGGTTTCCCCCGCCTCGATCATGTTGGTGGTCAGATCGTCGAAAATCTTGGGATAAAGACGCATGGCGTTGGCCAGGGAGGAGCCCCCTTCGACCGTGCTCCGCACCCCGTTGAGCGTCTTTTGAAAAGCCGGATTTTCCTGGTTGGCTGCAAGAATTTCCAGACATTGCACCAGGGGCAGCCCGGCATCAATCATCACCGAAAATTGGCGGAAGAAGACCGCAATTTCCTTGGTCTTCACCTTGCCCGAGCCAAAGGTCGGCATGACAAACTCTTTGCCCTTTTCGCGAATGGTCCCGGCGGTGATGCGCTCCTTGCGCAACTGTGCCGCCAGCACCTGCTTATTAGCCGCCACCCGCTCTCCGGCTATCTTCTCGCCGGTTTCGCTCTTCCCTGAAAATGTAAACACTGGCATAGTTGACCTCTTTTCGCTTCCCGCCTTCCCGGGTCGTAATGCGATCCGGGAGATTCCTCTTCCAACCGGGGTTCTTCCCCGGCCCTGCTGTTCCCTTTAGTGCTTGCTGTGTGCCGCTGCTTTGGCCGCCGGCGCCGCCGCCCCGCGGTGCAGCAGGCTGGCCCCCCGGTTGATCATCTCCTGCAATTCGTCCTGATTACTGGATCGCGCCAGCGCCAGTTCCAGCGTAATCTGCTTCTGAAAGTACGCCGTCGCCAACGACTGGTTGAACGTCTGCATCCCGTACTTATCCTGCCCGGACTGCATGGACGAGTAGATCTGGTGGATCTTGTCTTCGCGAATCAGGTTGCGCACCGCCGCATTCGGCACCAGAATCTCCATGCACATCGTCCGGCCCTTGCCGTCCGCACTCGGCAGCAGGGTCTGACACATAATGCCTTCCAGCACCAGCGACAGTTGGGCGCGGATCTGGGGCTGCTGGTGCGACGGGAACACATCAATAATGCGGTTAATGGTGGAAGACGCCGAGTTGGTGTGCAACGTGCCGAAAGTGAGGTGGCCAGTTTCCGCGATGCGCAACGCGGATTCAATGGTTTCCAGGTCACGCATTTCGCCGATCAGCACCACGTCCGGATCTTCGCGCAGTGCGGCCCGCAGCGCGTCGGCAAAACTCTTGGTATCGGCGTGCAATTCCCGCTGGTTGACCACGCAATTCTTGTTCATATGCACGAACTCGATCGGGTCTTCGATCGTCAGAATGTGGTCATGGCGCTCGCTGTTGATCTTGTCGATCATGGAAGCCAGCGTGGTGGACTTGCCGGATCCGGTCGGCCCGGTAACCAGGACCAGCCCCCGCGGCTTGTCGCACATCTTGCTCACCACCGCAGGCAAGCCCAACTGGCTGAACGACTTGATCTCGAACGGAATCAAACGGAACACCGCCGCCGTCGCCCCCCGCTGGTTGAAGGTGTTGGCGCGGAACCGGGCCAACCCCTTCAGGCCGAACGAGAAGTCCATCTCCAGGTTCTCTTCGAAACGGTGCTTCTGCGAATCCGTCATCACGCTGTAGGCCAGCTGCTTGGTTTCCGCCGGCGTCAACTGCGGCAGATCCAGCGGCACCAGGTGCCCGTGTACCCGGATCTGGGGCGGCGAATTGGTGGTGAGATGAAGGTCGCTGCCTCCCATCTCCAGCATTCTTTTCAGCAGATCGCTTAATGAAAGCGCCATGTTCTTCTCTTTTCTCCTTGCTTCAAAGTCACCGTTACTGAATCGTTTCCCGGGCCACTTCTTCCAGCGTGGTCATCCCTGCGGCCACCTTGATGAGCCCACTGCGCCGCAGCGTGATCATTCCCCGCTCCATGGCCTTCCGCTTCAACTCCACCGCGGAAGCGCCCACCAGCACCAGTTCCTTGATCTCATCGTCCACTTCCATGACTTCGTACAAACCGGCTCGTCCCTTGTAGCCAGTGTTGTTGCACACTCCGCATCCCTTGCCTTTCTGGATCTTGACGGTCTTCGCTTCTTCCGGGGTAAATCCCTCTTCGATCAGAGTCTGTTGCGGAACGTCGATGGTCTCGGCACATTCTCTGCAGATTTTGCGCACCAGCCGCTGGGCACAGATCAAATGCACCGACGTCGCCACCAGAAAAGGCTCAATGCCCATGTTCATCAGACGGGTAATCGTTTCCGGAGCGCCGTTGGTATGCAGCGTGGAAAGCACCAGGTGCCCGGTCAGAGCGGCTTTGATGGCGATTTCCGCCGTCTCGAAGTCACGAATTTCGCCCACCAGAATGATGTTCGGATCTTGCCGCAGGAAGGCGCGCAGCGCGGCGGCAAAGTTCAGCCCGATTTGTTCCTTCATCTGCACCTGATTGACGCCGGCCAGCTGGAATTCGACCGGATCCTCGGCCGTCATAATGTTCGTGTTCGGCTGGTTCAATTGCGAGATCGCCGAATACAGCGTGTTGGTTTTTCCTGACCCGGTGGGCCCTGTCACCAGCACCATCCCGTACGGCTTCAGAATGGCTTTCTCGAACTTGACCAGAGACTCCGGCTCAAAGCCCAGCTTGGTCATGTCCAGCCGCAGATTTTCCTTGTCCAGCAGCCGGAGCACGATTTTTTCGCCCCACAACGTGGGCAGGGTGCTGACCCGGAAATCCAGCTGCTTCTTGCGGCCGCCAATGGCCATCTTCAGCATGATGCGGCCGTCTTGCGGCAGCCGCTTTTCGCTGATGTCCAGCTTCGACATGATCTTCAGCCGCGACGTGATGGCGTCCTTCAGCTTGAGTGGCGGCGTCATGATGGATTGCAGCACCCCGTCGATGCGGAACCGTACACGAAATTCTTTTTCGTACGGCTCCATGTGGATGTCGCTGGCGCCGCGCTTGACCGCGTCGGTCAGTACCAGGTTCACCAGCTTGACGATCGGAGCTTCATCGGCGGCCTTTTCCAGGTCCGCCAGCCGCATTTCCTCCGCATCCGCCTGCAGTTCGACGTCGGCCTCGTCCATCTCCGTCATCGACTGCATCACCTGCTCCAGGTCCTCTTCCTTGGTGGTCCCGTAGGCCTTGTCGATACCCTCCAGGATCGAACTCTCCGAGGCCACCACCGGCTCGATGTTGAACCCCGTCATGAACTTGATGTCGTCCATGGCAAACACATTGGTCGGGTCCACCATGGCGATGGTCAGCGATGCGCCCACCCGGCTCAAGGGAAGGATCTGATACCGTTTGGCGGTTTCGTACGGAATCAGTTTGACGACCGAAGAATCAATTTCGAAGTAGGAAAGGTTGATGGCAGGAACGCCGTACTGCCGCGACAGGAAATTGGTGACGTCTTCATCGCTGAGGAAGCCCAGTTTGACCAGGGCGGCGCCCAGACGGCAGTTCGTCTCCTTCTGCGCCTTTATCGCCTGCTCCAACTGCTCTGGGGTAAGTACCTTCTCTTTGACGAGAAGATCACCCAGCCGTTGAGACATACCTCGATCTCCTATCTGTCCGACACAGAAATGCCGCTGCCCTCCGCCGCCTCACCGTAATCGCAGCACGTCTTTAGCGGAGATTGGCAGTGCACTTCGCGTTGACATAAATTGTCAACGTAGTCGCGTTACTTCACCAGTAACTTTGGTACTTGTACTCGGCAGTGGCCACCAAGTGATGCGTTTTCAACAAGCAAAATGCCCGCCAATTACGCACTTGCGAGGCGGAGTTCCTGGAAGGCCATGGCCTTCCGTAAGCTGTGTTTGACGGCAGCGCGGCGTTTCCGCCCTTCGGGACGGAACCCGAACTGGGAAACTCGGATTGCCCGAGTCTGCTTATAATGTGACATTGGCCCTGCCATCCCGAGATGATTCTTCGCAGGTCAGACATTCCATGTCCGCCAACCTCCCAATTCGTTCCTCCCGCACGGCCGCCGGTCGGAAAAAGATCATCATCCCGGTCGCCCTGGGCTTGACCCTGCTGTTCGGGATCCTGCTCGCCCTGACTTCGTTCGACCTCCCCTTCAAGCCCCACACCAATCAGCAACTACTGCTGTTTGCCGCCTTGTCGGTATTGATTTTCGTTCTCTTCGTGGCTTTGACCTTTGTCCTGGCGCGCAACCTTCTGAAGCTTTTCGCCGAACGAAGATTGGGAGTTCTCGGTTCCAAGTTTCGTACCCGGCTGGTGGTGGCCAGCCTGCTGCTTTCCTTCTTGCCGGTCATTGGCATGTTTTTCTTTGCCTACGTTTTGATGAACCGCTCCATTGACAAATGGTTCTCCAGCCCGGTGGAGGAAGTCCGGCGAGACACCGCGTTGATGACTTCCCTGCTCACTCAATATGCCGCCCAGAATGCCGATGCGGAAGCCAGTTCGATCGCCACATTGCCGGAGATTGAACGGGCGTTCGCCAGTGGCAATTTCTCCGCCGTCATGAGCGAGTTTCGGCGCCACACCTCTACCTTGCAGGGCGGTTTTGCCCTCGCGCTGGCGAGCGGCGGTGCCGAGGCTAGTTTCGACGCGCCCGCACCCTGGAAAGAACTGCAGGGCAAACTTCCGCTGTTACCCCCGAATTCCCAGGCTCCGGTGCGATTTACCTGGGACAAGACCGACTACATTCTGGGTAGCGCTGCGGTGGGCGACCAGGGTTTGATTCTGGTTGCCATCCCCTTGCCCAGCCGATTTTCCGAAACCGTCGAGCAAATGGAAGCCCAGCAACAACGGTACCTCGAGCTTGCCCATGATCGCCGCCTGGTTCGGCGCACCTACATGGAAATGCTTCTTTTGCTGACCGTGGTGGTGCTGTTCGCCGCTACCTGGTTTGCGCTGTTTCTCTCCAAACTGGTCACCCGGCCGGTGGTAGCGCTGGCGGAAGCTACCCAGGAGATCTCGCGCGGCCATCTCGACTACCGCGTGGAAGTGCAGGCCGCGGATGAAATCGGTGATCTGGTGCAGTCCTTTAACCGCATGGCGGAAGAATTGGAATCCAGCCGCCGCCAGATTGACGATTCCAGCCGCGAGCTGTCGGCGGCTAATGTCGCTTTGGAGCAGCGCCGCAAACAGATTGAGACTATTCTGGAGAGCATTCCCAATGGGGTGTTATCGCTCAACGCGGAACGCCGCCTCACCCATGTGAATAGCGCTCTGCTGCGCCTGTTTCATCCCGCCGGTGGAGATACGGGGACTCCCGAGGGCCTGATTGGCGCGACTCTCGGAGAACTGTTTTCCCCGGAGTTCCTGCAGGATCTCGAACCACAGTTGCGCCGCGCCGACCGCATGGGTACGACCACCATTCCGATGGAAATCATGGTCCAGCACGTCACTCTGGATGTGGCCGTTACCGTCGCCACCCTGCAACACCGGGACCAGCGCCTGGGGTATGTTTTGGTTTTCGAGGACCTTTCCGAGTTGCTCAAAGCTCAAAAACAAGCTGCCTGGAAAGAAGTCGCACGGCGGGTGGCTCACGAGATTAAGAATCCTCTGACTCCCATCGCGCTGTCTGCCGAAAGAATCCGGCGGCACTTGCAGCGCGGGGCCTCGCCCGATGCCGCCTCGTTGCAGGTGCTTCAAAGTTGCGCTGACACCATTAGTGGCGCCGTGGAAACGGTTCGCACCCTGGTGGATGAGTTTTCCGCGCTCGCCCGCTTCCCTGCCGCCCACCCGGAGGCGGCCAACATCAACTCCATCGTGGACAGCGCCTTGTCCATGTTTAACGGCCGCCTCGAGAACGTCACGGTGCGAACCAGCCTGGCCTCGGATCTGCCGCAAGTCCTTGCCGATCCCGAAGCCATCAAGCGAGCCCTGGCCAATCTTGTGGACAATGCCGCCGAAGCCGTACAGGACGCGATCTTCCGCGAGATCCACATTTCCACCTCACTGATGCCCAGCCGCGATGCCGTCGAAGTCACCGTCGCCGATACCGGCCATGGTGTTACCCGGGAGATCAAGGAGCGCCTTTTCCTGCCGTACTTCTCCACCAAGAAACGTGGAACCGGCCTGGGACTGGCAATCGTCAGCCGGATCGTGGAAGATCATCATGGCTCGATTCGCGTTGAGGAGAATCGTCCGGTGGGCTCGCGGTTTGTGATTGAACTGCCGGTTGTGCCCGAACCGGTTGAAGCCGCCGCGATTGATCAACATGCATAACATTCTGATCGTGGATGATGAGGCCGGCATTCGTCACTCGCTCCAGGGGGTGTTGGAGGACGAAGGTTTTAAGCCGTCTGCCGCGGAAAGTGGCGAGGCTTGCCTGGAAGCCCTCCGCAAACATCCGTATGATGTCGTCCTGCTCGATATCTGGCTTCCGGGAATGGACGGTCTGGAAGCGCTGGAGAAGATTCGCACTCTGGAGAACGCCCCTGAGGTCATCATGATCTCCGGCCACGGCACCATCGAAACTGCCGTTCGGGCCACCAAGCTCGGGGCGTTCGATTTTCTGGAGAAGCCGCTCTCCATCGAGCGGACTCTCATCGTCATTAAGAATGCCCTCGATGCCAAACGGCTGCGGGATGAAAATCGCGAATTGAAGCGCCAGCTCAGCCCGAAGAGCATCATCGCGGGCGACAGTATTCCGATGAAAGCTCTGCGCCAGCAGATCCAGATCATGGCGCCCACCACCGGACGGGTCCTGATCTACGGCGAATCGGGCACCGGAAAGGAATTGGTCGCCCATGCGATACACGCCCAGAGTTTGCGCAAGGATCAGATGTTTGTAGAAGTTAATTGCGCCGCCATTCCCGAAGACCTGATCGAGAGCGAATTGTTCGGCCACATCAAGGGATCGTTTCCCGGCGCCACCGCGCAGAAGGAAGGCACGTTCCAGAAAGCCAACGAAGGCACGCTTTTTCTGGATGAGATCGGCGACATGAGTCTGAAGACCCAGGCGAAAGTCTTGCGCACCCTGGATGAGCAGCGCTTTGTCCCGGTCGGTGGAGACGAACCGATCACCGTCGACGTGCGGGTGATTGCTTCCACCAATAAGGACCTGGAAGAAGAAATTGCGAGGGGAAATTTCCGCGAAGACCTCTTTTATCGTTTGAATGTCATTCCGTTCTCGGTCCCCCCGCTGCGCGAGCGCAAAGAGGACATCCCGCTTCTGGCTCGCCACTTTCTCAAGGAATTCTCTGCCACCTATGGCCGCCGTCCCCGCGAGATCACCGATGATGCCATCGATACCCTGATGCGCTATTTGTGGCCGGGAAACGTGCGCGAACTGCGCAACGTGATTGAGCGCATCGTGATCATGAATCCGACTGCCATCCGTTTTGAGCGGAAGCACCTGCCACCACTGGTTCACCGCGACGGCGCTCGGCGCTCGGGTGACTTTTCCACCTTGCACCAGGCTCGCGCCGCCTACGAGCGCGACTACATTCTCAAGACTCTCGACCAGAATCACGGCAACGTCAGCCGCACTGCCGAAGTGCTCGGCCTGGAGCGCAGCCATCTTTACCGCAAAATGAAGACCTTGGGCATCGCCGCCAAGGAGTGACCTTCTGCGGAAGAGAACCTCGCACGAGCCCGGCGAGGAAAATGTGGACGACGGACCAGACTACCGCTTGATCATGTGGATCTCAGTGCCGTTCTTGAAAAACCGGACATCGTCCATGAGTTGATTGATCAGGTAGACTCCACGCCCGTGATTGGAGTACAGGTTTTCGCCGAGGACCGGACTAGGGAGTTTTGCTGGGTCAAAACCGTCGCCGGGGTCTCGGACCACAATCAGAACGCTTCGATTCTGGTCGCACGCGATGTCGCACTCCACCACCTTGGTCGGATCCAGCTTGGCTCCGTGAATCACCGCATTGGACAGCGCCTCCGACAGCGCCAACTCGATCGCGTCCTCCTTGCCCGTCAGGCAGCCTGAGTCGTGGATTGCCTTCATGACGTTCTGCACTACGCCATCCACCGCCGCTTGTTGTGCGTTTAGCGTGATCTGCAGTTTGAGCAGGAGCTTGTCTGCGTCGAAGTCCAGGAAGGATGGCGTGCGATCGTCCGAATTCATGAGGTGTAGGCTTCACCGGGACAGCCCAAGTGCTTCGATTCTACAGGCGGACCCAACCATCCGGCAATTCGGGGGGCTAAATCATTTGTCAAAACTTTGGGATCAGGAAACCCGTATTCCGACGGTGCTGTTCGAAGGCTTCGCCAAATTGCGCCGATAGCATCGATTCTTCCCGCTTGGCCTTAATCACGAATCCCAGGATGATCACGCAGACTCCCGCGACGCATTGCCAGCGGTCAATTGCCAGGGCTCCGCCTATCGCCGCCAAGTCGAGTCCTGAATAAATGGGATGCCGAAAGTGGGCGTAGGGTCCGGTGCGAATCAGTTTGTGGTCCTCTTTGAGAGTAACTCGGCCGCTCCAGTATTGTCCCAAATGCCAACGTGCCCATAGCGCAATCGCGATGCCAACCCATGTAAGCAGGACACCAGTGCACCAAAGAGCGTAGGTCCTGGGAAAAACGTGACTCCCTAGAACTCCAATTCTCGGCTCGTCGCTGAAAAGCAGGGTAAAGCCAACAACTTCGAGAAACATGACGCTGTAACGGGCAACGAAAGATTCCCGACGCAGAGTCCTGCTCGTCTTCAGCGCACTTACCGCCCAATAGACCGCAAAAACGATCCATGGACCTACGATGAGATAACGCGAAATCATGCTTCGAGCTTTCCGACCGCGCCCGCGTGCCAGGTGCAGATATGACGGCCTAACACGTCTTAACCTCTGGCCCTCCGGTTAACTGTTCTAACTGCTGTCGCCAGTCCAGTTCGTCAATAAAAGTCTTCGACTCGCGCCAATCCGGGCTAACTTTCACAAACAGTTCGAGAAATACTTTGGTGCCGACCATCTTCTCGATTTGAAGCCGCGCCGCCGTACCGATCTTCTTCAGCATCTGTCCCTGCTTGCCGATCAGAATCCGCTTCTGCGCCTCGCGCTCGCAATGAAGCGTTGCCGCAATGCGCGTGAGTTTAGGTTTCTGTTCGAATTGCTCCACCACCACCGCCGTCGCATACGGAAGCTCCTGCCGAGTTTCGAGCAACACCTGTTCCCGGATGCTCTCCGCTACCATGAAGCGCATTGGCTGGTCTGTGATCTGATCTTCGGGAAAGTACCGCGGCCCTTTCGGCAAGCGCCGCACTACGGTGTCCAGCAGGATGTCCAGGCCTTCGCGTTTGCGAGCCGAGAGAGGAATTACTTCGGCGAAATCATACAGTTTACGGTATTGCTCAATCAGCGGCAGCAGGCGGTCTTTCTGCGCGATCAGATCAATCTTGTTCAGCAATAGTAAAACCGGCGTTCCGACCTTCCTCGCCATATCGACGGCGAATTCGTCATTACGGTCGAGCTTCCGGGTGACGTCGATCATGAGGAGCAGCAGATCGCAGCCTTCCAGCGCTTCCCGAACCTCGACCATCATCTTGCGGCCGAGCGAGCTGTCCGGCTTGTGAACCCCCGGAGTATCGATCAGGACAATTTGCGCTGCTGCCCGGCCCTTCTGCTCGGGAAGCTCGACGATTCCCAGAATGCGATTGCGCGTCGTCTGCGGCTTTGGGCTGATGATGGCCACCTTCTCGCCCACCAGCGCATTCAGCAGCGTGGACTTGCCGACATTCGGCCGTCCGAGAATGCATACGAATCCGGAATGAAATGACATAGGAGCGGGCTTCTAGCTTTTAGCTTCTGGCTTCTAGCCACTCGCTAGAGGCTAGAAGCTGGTAGCTTTTTAAATCAGCTTCATCTGCTTGGGCTGCGTGACCGAGATTCTCACCCGTTCTACCCTGCGCTCGGTCGAATCCAGCACTTCGAAACGCAATCCGTCTTCTTCCACGATCTCGCCCTTGCGTGGAATGCGTCCCGCCAATTCGCTGACCAGGCCGGCCACCGTGGCCGATTCCTTGCCCTCCGGACGCACCCCAAACAACTCGTCAAGCCGGTCGATATCCATGTTCCCTGACACGATGTAAGACCGGTCATTTTCGCGGACGACTTCCGGTTTGTCGTGCTCATCCCGGATCTCACCTACAATCTCTTCTACCAGATCTTCGATGGTGACCAGCCCGGCGACACCGCCATATTCGTCGACCACAATCGCCATGCGAACGTTGTTCTTTTGCATCTCGCGAAGCAAATCGCTGACCAGCTTGCTTTCCGGAACAAAGTAGACGTCCTTGCGCATCAGGGTGTCGACGGTACGCACCGCCGCTTCCGCGTCCGGCACCTGCAGCACGTCCTGAGCGTACACAATCCCCTTGATGTTATGGATGGTTCCATCGAACACCGGAACCCGGGAGAACGGTTTCTGCCGCAACAGTTCAATGAACTGCTCCACCGTGGTGTTGGTGGGCACCGCTACGATTTCCGGCCGCGGCTTCATTGCCTCCCGGACGGTCTTTTCGCCGAATTCCACCGCCGACTGGATCAAATCGCGATTGCTCTCATCCAGGATGCCTTCTTCCTGGCCGGCTTCGATCAGCGCGTCCACCGCTTCCGACTGGCTCTCCGGTTGTTCGTCCGCATGCTCTTTCGTCAGCGACGTAACCGACTGCAGGAATCCGATTGCCAAGGTCACCGGCAAAACCACGTAGATCGCGGCGCGCAACAGCCACACCCATTGATTCAGCCAGTCGCCCTTGGTCCGCGAGAAAAACACGAATGGCAGAAACTGGTCAAAGACAATCACGATCAATACCAGGCTCAACGTGGCCTGCAAAATCTCGTACCCACTCCAGGCGCGATCGCGAAAAACCGTGGCGGCTACCAGCATGGCGATTGCCGCCGTAGTCAGCTGCGTCAGCACTGCCATGGACAACGCGGCACGGGAGCGGCTGACGCCCAACCGTGGTTCCACCTTCTGTTCGAAAACGTCAATGTTGTCCTGAAATTCCCGGGAAAGAAACTTGCCGATTTCCGAATATACCCGGTCCACATACGAGACCAGCGTCAGCAGCCCCACCAGCATGAGAAGTGCTACCGCAATGGCAAGGTTCATCTCGCCTTCCGTTCAACCCGGCGATTCTTATTCGCGCTTCCGGCTTTTCTTGGCGCCCTTTGCGAAACTTTGGCGCTCTTTGCGGCCAAAGCTTTTGCCCCGCCTCCACCGTTTCTCTCGATCAATCCCACCGGCAGACCAAGTTGTTTCCTGAGCCGCTGTTCGCGCCGGGCCATTTCGCCCTGGTCCTGTTCGTGATCGTACCCGGCAAGGTGCAACAGCCCATGCAGGATAAGAATTCTGACCTCTTCTGCAGTCGTGTGCCCCAATCGTTCAGCGTTCTGTGCCGCGATGTCCACCGAGATGGCTATATCACCGATGAAACCATCCGCGTCCTGCACAGCCGGAAACGATAGCACGTCCGTCGGCGTGTTCTTTCGTCGAAACCGGGAATTGAACGCCTGAAGTTGCCGGCTGCCGGTGAGCAAGACATTCACTTCGCCACTCAGCCCGGCCGCTCGCTGTGCGCGGGATGCAAATCTGCCCAGCCCGCGCCCGCCTAAGCCCGCAACGCGTTGTCGAACTATGATCATCTTCCTTGGCGCCGCTGCCCGACGGCTGTTCTTCGCAGCCGTACCGCCTTTCCAAAAGCAAACAGGAGGGCCCTGACTGAGACCCTCCTGACAATTGTCCGCTCTTTATTCTTCGCCGCGCAATCCCTCCGGAGGCACCGCTTCCGGCTCCCACGCTGGGCCTTCCGTTCCGTTGATCTTTCCATTGGCGCCGGCCTTGCCCTCTAGCAGCGACATCTGCTGCTCGGCGACTTTTGTTTTGTGTTCGTCGTAGGCGCGGATGATCCTCTGCACCAGGTGGTGCCTTACCACATCGCCCTCGTCGAAGTAGACGAAATTCAGACCCTCGACGTTTTTCAGGATATCAATGGCTTCCAGCAACCCGCTGCGGCGCGCGCTGGGCAAATCAATTTGCGTGATGTCGCCGGTAATCACCGCCTTGGAATTGAAACCCAGCCGGGTCACAAACATCTTCATCTGTTCCGAGGTCGTATTCTGGGCTTCGTCCAGGATGACGAACGAGTCGTTCAGGGTGCGCCCGCGCATAAACGCGATGGGCGCAATCTCGATCACGTTCTTTTCCAGGTAGCGATCGACCTTTTCCGGGTCCAGCATGTCGTACAGCGCGTCGTACAGCGGCCTGAGATAAGGATCGATCTTGTCCTGCAACGTTCCCGGCAAAAACCCCAGCCGCTCGCCCGCTTCCACCGCCGGACGCGCCAGGATAATCCGGTTCACGCGCTTGGCCAGCAACGCCGAAATCGCCATCGCGACCGCAAGATACGTCTTGCCCGTGCCGGCCGGCCCCACCCCGAACACCATGTCATGCTTTTCGATGGCTTCCAGATACCGCCGCTGATTCAGGCTCTTGGGCTGTACCACCCGCCGGCCAAACGACCGCTGCTTTCCGGCCTCGGCTAACCCGCGCAGGGTCGCCTTGGGATCCGCCATCAGCACGCGCAACATGCTGTTCAGATCGCCATTGCCAAAGGTATATCCGGCGCGCTGCAGGTGATCGTAGTCGGCGAAGACTTGCTGGGCCCGGGCGACATCGCTGGCCGTCCCTTCCAGGTCGATGGCGTTGGACCGCAGATCAATGCTGATATTCAGGCCATCTTCCAGCACATGCAGGTTTTCATCCCTGGTGCCGAACAGGGCCTCGAGGTGCGGGGCGATCTCGATACTTTTCTTCATTCAGTGTTCGGGCAGTCCTCTCAAAACAACTGTTCGTTCCGCCCAGCCAGGTTCACGAGCGATGCGCCTCCGACACTTCTGAGGACAAGACAAGATTGTGCTCGGAGACGGGACCAGCCGGAATGCTCGCGCCCAAGACGCAGGCAACTGCCATTACGCATAGCCTACCCCCACGCCGACAGGGAGTCAATGGCGAGATCATTGGGAGTTCGTTCCGGCTCCATCCGTTTGACCGTCCGCAGCCCAGTCCCGTAAAATAGAGCCTTCGGTATCCATCCGAAGATTCCTCAGGATCAAGCAAAGGGAAACGAGTCTAAATGGCAAATCATTTTTCGGCGCTGAAGCGCGCCCGTCAGACTGAGAAACGAACCACCCGCAACCGCGCCAGTTCTTCCCGCTTGCGTTCTGCTCTGCGCAGCTTGCGCGAGTCCCTCGCCAAGGGCGACAAGGCGGCCGCTGAGCAGACGTTTCGCCAGACCGTCTCCGCCCTCGACAAGGCGATCCAGAAGGGCGTCATTCACGAGAATACGGCGGACCGTTACAAGTCCCGCCTGAGCGCGCGCCTGAAGGCCTTGCAAGCCAAGTAGATCCCGGCCGGATCGCTGCCTAACGCCGCGTATGGCAAGCAATAGCAGCCTACCCGGTGCGTTTCATAAAACCACTCTGAAGTACTCCTGCAGCGCCGCCGGCCATTCTTCCTCGGATGCCAGCAGTCTCTCTTCTTTCTTGCCATTTCGAGTGACGATCAATTTCAAACCTGCCAGCGTGATGCGCCCTTTCGGAGTTCCTCTGCTGCAAACTCGGTTTTGCGTGAAATGAGATTCCGGCGAGGTCTGGTGGTAGTGACACATTACGGCGAATTCGTCGAGCTTTCGCGGAATCAGGGTAAGGCATACTGCCGTCTCCAGTTTGCACCAGCCTCCGCCATTTCCATGTAGAGAGAGCCGACCTCCTCCGTGATACGAAACCGGCGCTCGCCCTGCACCTCCTCAGCGCCGACTATCAGTCGCAGCGGTTCGGTAAAGGAATCTCCGAACCCCACGTCGGCAAGCCACGGCTCATCGAGATCGACCCTTAATGTCAGATGATCAAACTCTGGCCCGTCAGTTCCATCTCCCCGCGGAACGCACGCCGACAGCAAAGTGACCTTGAATCCCAGTCCCCGCAGCAATCCTGCAAAGGCTCCATTCAGTTCGTAGCAGAAACCGCCGCGGCGCCGGTCTACAATCTTGCGGACGAAGGCGGCTTCATCGCAGACAATCTTTCGGCCTAGGCCAATGTCCAGGTTCTCGAATGGGACGGTGAGCATGTGGCAACGGTGAAGCTCGCGTAGAACGTCAGGCGTCGGTTCCGCCGGCCCGGTGTAGCCAACGCGATTGAGATAGGCGGCGATGTTCACTCGTCACGCAGTTCGTAAGCTACATGATGCGGTCGTGTTTTGCTAGGTTGTGCTTTGCGCAAAGGATTTGAATGTTCTTCGAATCCTTGGAAGACCCTCCTTGCGAATAGGGAATGATGTGGTCGAAGTGCAGATTGCTTTGAGAGCCACACACAACGCATTTCCCTTTATCACGCTTCCAAACCTCAAGCTTAACCGCGCTCGGAATCACCCGATCGTTTCCTATGCCGCCAGCGTTTGCAGCTGTTTGTTCACCGAAACGATCTGTTAGTTCTAGCCTGAACTTGAAGACCTTTCGCCCGTTAGAGTGCTCCGACCAAGCATCGGTCAGCGCGAAAAGTCCGTTGTATACCCAAATGCCGGCCCTGATCTTCTCAAAAACCTTTACCGGATGTGCAGGGGCACGGCCGCTCTTGTACAACTGCGCCGCTTGGAGAAACAAGCTATTCTGAGTTGGGCGTCCGCCGGGGTAGGACTCGGGCTGGTCGACTTGCTTTGGGTCCGGACCGTCCTGCGTTCGCGCTATATCGTGCCCCTCATAGATTAGGACTCTCCCACCCTCCTCGACTCGATCTGCGTAAGGTGCTCCTCGTCGAAGGCTCGCTAAAATGATGCTGGTATCACCACAGAGCAGAAAGTTCATCCCGCGCTGGAGACTAACACCCAGCGCGGCACACATTTCGGTGTAAGAGATAACATCCCCTGGCGAATGCATCGGATAAAGCCTCAACCTCTATGGCTGAGTGCTGATTGCCGAAGGCCAAGTGCCAAATGCTAACTGCCAATTGCTGCCCTCACACCGGCAACTCTTCCTGCGACCACCCCGGCACCTCCGGCTGCGCTTCGGCGGTCAACTCCAGCACCAGCTTTTCCAGCATGAGCCGCTTGCTTGGCGGATTCGAGCGCAAGGCCAAGTCCGTCTTCGCCACCAGTCGGATCGCCCGGGTCAACTCCCGTTTTGATTTATACCGCCGCGCCTGTTTGATGATGTCATCGGCGGCAAACGGCGGCACGCGAAATCCTTGCCATAAAGCCGCCCACAACATGCGCTGGTCGCGGACGTTGCGCTCCAGAATCACCAGCATCTGGCGAAACGTCTTCGCCAGCATGTACAGATGGCCAATCGCGGCCTCATCCCCATCTCCGGTGGTCAGAATCGCATCCAGCATTTCCAGCGCGCGCACCCGGTCCTTGGCTGAAATCGCATCCGTCAGTTCGTACAGCGACCGCTGCTTGGCGGCAAGCACCATCGTCTCCACATCGCCCAGCGTGATGCGCTTCTTCTCCCCAACATACAGAATCAGCTTCTCCAGTTCATTCGACACCATCATCATGTCGCTGCCCAAGGCGTCGACCAGTTCCCGCGCCGCGTCCGCATCGATCTTGACTGCTCGTGTCTCGCAGTATTCTCCAATCCAGCGGACCGCATCGCTTTCCTGCACCCGGCCCAGTTCCACAATCGTGCAATACCTGCCCATGGTCTCGCGGATCCGCTCGTACCGCTCTTTGTCGGTCAGTTCCATGCGGCGCACATCGGCAGGAATGCTGATGTGGTCGGCCACGAATATCAGGACTGCATCCGGATTCGGATCCTTGCAATACCTCTCGATCGCCGCCAGCTTTTCCTCGTTCGACCCACGCCCGAACAGATTCTTCACCCCACGCACAAAAAACACCTGAAACGGCGCCATCAGCGAAGGTGTCCGCGCCCGATCCAATACCTCGGCCAGGTCCGTATCCCCCAAATCGAAGTCGTACAAGCTGAAGTCGCGCATATCTCCCGGCACCAGGTGTTCGAGAATGGCTTCCCGGCAGCGCTTACGAAAAAAAGTTTCATCGCCCACAAACACGTAGGCGGGACGCAGCTTGCGCGCCTGGATGTCCGACATGAACCGTTCCGTCTGCTGGAACGCCCGCATTAAAAGCCCTCCAGAATGTTCGACACCAGGGTCTGGGCAAAATCCTGCGATAGCCGCCGGAACGCCGGCGAATCTTCCTCAAAAAAGTTCGTCCGATCGCGTGACACTTCATACTGTTCGCGGAACAGGTAGGAGGAATTCTGGTACAAACTCTTTCCTTGCCTGTCGACCAGACTCACCTGCATCGAAATCACCACCAGCACCGACGCCGCGCGGCCGGTCTGCGAATCATACGTCAAAGGCGTTGTGGAAGTGGAGAGTACGATCCCATGCAGCGTGGCATCCGCATCGTTAGGGTCGCTGACTACGTGATAATGGGTGCGCGTGACCATCTCTCGCACCACAGCCGCAGTCAGAAGCTGTTCGATCTTGTAGGTCTGGGTTTGATTTCGGAATGCCGGAATCGCAATTGTCCGAACGCTGTCCGGAATCGTGACCGCGTGACCGGCGGTGTGATAGCCGCATCCGGCGCCCAGGCAGCACGCCACAACCATCAACCCTGCCAGAAACGCTTCGAATCTGTTGACCGCTTGCGCCGATCGCAGGCAAACCAAGAAACCTGTAGATCCCCAAACGGATCCCTTGATCATTGGATCTTGCCCCGCGGCCGGCTTGCCGCCATGGTCTCCGCACATTCGACGGCGGTCGCCGCAGCCACGCGCAGATTGTCCGACGTTGCCCACAGCCAAAGCCCGTTGGGCTGCGCCGCGTCCGGCAGAATCGCAAGCTGAACGTCGGCCTGCCCGGCGGCGATCACATTGGAGGGAGCCTCTTCGGCGCTGCCCGTCAGATGAATGTGCTCACCAGTCATTGCTCCGGAGATGTGGTCGATATCCGCTGCCTCCGAAAGCTGCGCATGGATCGCCAGCGCATGGCCATGAAAGATCGGGGCTTGTAGCAGCATAAGAGAAGGTATGACAGCGTGTTCCCCTGCAATTCTAAAGTAGTGCTTGAGGATGCGCCCCCGAACCTCGCTCAGGGTTGGAACCGCCTTCTCTCCATAACGGGAAACCATGTTGAAGGCCACCTGCACGTCGAAAACATTCTTCGGCAGCGGCTGGAACGAGAGCAGATTCACGGTCTGCTCGTGCAGCTCGTCCATGCCTTTCTGTCCATATTCCGAAGCCGGTTGAAAAACCGTAGCTACCACCTGCGTGACCTCTGTTGCCTTGCTCAGACGATGCAGCAGCAGCGCCAGAACCACTGCTGCGGGATGGGCCACCACCGCCGGACCGGGCTGCAGTTCCGGCGTGGGCCAGTGACCCAACTGCCGCTCCAGCCACGGAGAACGAACCTGCGCCGCCGGCTCATCCTCCAGCGCGTAGGTGAGATCCACGATGGCGCTGCCGGCGTCGCTTGCCGCCTTCCACATGTTGCGGGTGCACTCCGCGTCCGAGGCAAAAAAACTGAAGTCAAGCTTGCGGAATTGTTCTGCCCGCACCTTCTGTATGAAGGTCACTTCTTCCCCCACCGCTTCGAGTTGGCCCAGTGACTCGTCGTCATCGAGCAATTTGACATCGGCCGAAGGAAAATTACGGTCGTTCAGCACTTCCGCAACTTCTTTCCCCTGCAGCGAACCTGCTCCCACAATGGCTACACGGTAAAGCTGCGCTCCCCGCGCTGGTTCGGCATGCGCGACTGTTTCTGGCTTGAATTCGGAACTCATAAGGTCTGCGAGGCCTCCGTGTAGGAAGGCGGTGGCGGATCCCCTTTCTTACGAAAGATCCACTGCAGGCGCCAGAAGACCCCCGACGCCATATAAGTCAGCGCAATGATAAACAACAACTGCCGCGAAAAGAACCATATCCCCGCAAACAGCAGCCCAAACAACACAATAAGCCGGAACGGCTGTCGGCTGCGCAGATCAATGTCCTTAAAGCTGTAAAACCGCCAGGTGCTCACCATCAGGTAGGCTGCGGTCACGATGATCAGCATCCAAGTCGCGCAGCTCCACAGCGCGGAAATCGGCTCGCCCCCCGAAAAATGCACCACCGCTGCCAGCACTCCCGCGGCGGCGGGAATCGGCATTCCCACAAAGTACTTCTTTCCCGGACGACCCGGGTTCGACGGCTGGGGGTTGGTGGTGATGTTGAACCGCGCCAACCGGCTCGCCCCCGCCATCAGGAACAGGAAGCCGGCGATGGCCCCAAGTTGAACCACTCTCCCGGTCAGTTCGCTCGAGCCAAGAAACTCCGGCAACTGGCGGAAGCCCCACATCCACGCCAGCAGTGCGGGCGCCACCCCAAACGTGATGACGTCGGCCAGCGAATCCAGTTCGCGGCCGAACTCGCTGGTGGTGTGCGTCAGGCGGGCAATGCGCCCGTCCAGACCATCGAACAGCACGGCAAATCCGATCGCCTTGGCGGCGTTGTCGAAGTGGCTGGGATCCTGAATCGCGCCGTGAGTGACCTGCAAAATGGCATAAAAACCCGCAGCCATGCTGGCCGTCGTGAACAGCGACGGCAGGATGTACAACCCCTTACGCAGCCGCCGCGGAGAATGATCCTCCTTCCGGCGCTTTGGCATCCTGGCAATTTCCCGAAGCATCAGTGTGCTCCTTGCCGGGATTGACCGGCCGCAGCCTCAACCTGGGGCTGCATGGTGCCAACGTAGGCGAGCACGCTCAGTCCACCCTTCACACGCTCTCCGACTTTAACTTGCGGGCTGGCGGAGACGTCGAGCAACACATCGGTGCGCGAACCAAACTTGATAAGGCCAACCCGCTCGCCTCGGTCCACCCGGTCGCCAACTTTCTTGGTGAAAACGATCCGCCGCGCCAGCAGCCCAGCAATCTGCTTGAACACCACGGTCTGGCCCTCGCCCTCCACCATCACGATGTTCTGCTCATTCTGCTCCGCCGAGTTCTCGTTCATGGCATTGAGGAACTTGCCCCGTTGATAGCGCACCCCCTGAATGACCCCGGCAATCGGGGAACGGTTCACGTGCACGTCAAAAACATTGAGGAAGACGCTGATTCGTAACCGCTTCTCCCCATTGCTCATAACCACGGACACATCCGTTACCTTGCCGTCCGCCGGGGAAACAATCACCCCGGCGGCAGAAGGAATCTCACGCTCCGGGTCCCGAAAGAACCACAAGAAGAACCCAGCCAGCATCACGCACGGTACTCCCCACGCCGGAGCAGCCAACCAGCCAACCAGAACGGCGGCAGCTAACAGAGGAATTGCGTAGTAGTAAGCGTCGCGAACCATTTTGGGATTCCTTGAATTATAGTGCACCCGGCCCGCCGTCATGAATGGTAGAGGCCAACAAGAAAGGCGCTTGCCAGCGCCTTTGCATAAGACAAATTATCCCTGAAGCGGCTGGAGCCGTGTCGGGTTCGAGCTAGATTACGCTACCTGGTTTTGCTGCGACTGCATCCGGAACTGCCGCTCAATGCCTTCCATCTGATCCTTAAGGCGGAGTTTCAGCTTCTTCAGCCGAGTTTCTTCCAGTTTTTCATCGTCCGTGAGATAGCGTTTCTGAGTTAGTGAATCAAGACGTCTTTCGTATTGCGTGTGTTCGAGAGCCAGTTTGCGGAATTCCTCGTGATTCTCAAACAGCTGGTCCCTGGGATTGAGCATCCAGCAGAACCTCCTAACCGGGTTTTACGACCTAAAACTTACCATACCGCGTGACTTGCTTCAATCGTGAAAATGGTACATTCGAACCACTCCTGTTTCCTACAAGATATGGGCTAATTGCACCGCTTCAGGTGCACCTTGACAGGTCTTTGGTATACAAAACTGCGTCTTCCTCAGGATC
This sequence comes from uncultured Acidobacteriota bacterium, assembly GCA_963715675.1. Classification (GTDB taxonomy): domain Bacteria; phylum Acidobacteriota; class Terriglobia; order Terriglobales; family Acidobacteriaceae; genus DASVWZ01. The sequence goes on along the minus strand of OY970265.1, from coordinate 1,326,132 downwards.
CTGGTAGTAATTCCGGCGTCGGCCACTTTCCACGAATTGGCTCTTTTCATACAGCCTGCGCGCGGCGGCGTTTGACTCACGGACCTCCAGAAACACCTTGCGCGCTCCCCGTCTGCGAGCCTGAACAAGGAGTTCGCCCACAAGCTGTTTGCCAAGCCCTTTTCTGCGAACATCTCCGGCCACCACCAGGTTCTCGATCTCCCATTCGGCGCCCAATATGCGGCCGATGAGAAAACCCTTTATCGCGGAATGTTCCTCCCCGACCAGCACGACTCGGCTCAATTCGTCGCGAACTCCGGTCTCTTTCGGAATGGGAAGTTCCGCGGTAGGCCCCGGATTCAGCCCTGAGCGTGCATCCCCGCTGACGACCGAGCTTGCTCCTTCAGCGATCATCTGCCTGTACTGCTCTTCCGAGTAATGCGCCGAGGTCGCGGCGTTCCCGTCCAGTGCCAGGATGGCGGGAATATCAGCGGCGGTGGCAGAGCGGATACGCAAGATTCATCTTACGATGAAAGCAACATGACCATAAGCAGTCCGAACGCAACCACGCCAAAAGCTATAAGCCAACAGCTAAGAGCTGCTTCTCGCCATCTCCGCATCCGACCGTCGGATGTAATTGGCTTCCAGTTCCTCCGGTGAAACCGTCTGCCCGGCTTGAATCTTCTTCCAGCCGAGGCGCGCAATCGCATCACTTCGCGGACGTTCGATCACTACCACCTCACCTGCATGCTGACCCCATGCTTCCGCAACCGTCGGATCGGGAGTAACGACCGTAGCGTGGACCGAATCGTCGATGTAGGCGCGGGCGTCCTCGCCCGTGCTGGCCCGACCCCGAAGCCGGTCCCGAAACTCCTCAAGCGTCAGCAACTGTTCGCCGAACGAAGTCCGCTCTCCACCATCGAACGCTCCGACGTACACTTCCCCGCGTCCCGCGTCCAGAGCCGCAAGGACCTTGCCGTCTCGACCGTCTGCCATCGCCTCCAGCAGCGACACTGCCGCAATCACCTTCTGCAGCACCTCAGCCAGTCCCTTGATCGCAGCCAGCCCCACCCGCAACCCGGTAAATGACCCGGGGCCGGAAGCGACCGCAAATCCCCCGAGATCGTGTTTGCTGAACCCGTGCTTCCTCAGCAACTCCGCAATCTGCGGAACCAGGTGCGCCGAGAAAGTCCCGCCCGCCAGCGGAACCACTTCAACCACCGCACATTCCTCGCCGGGCCCGCACTGCGCCAGCGCGATACTGCCGTGTTTGCCCGAAGTGTCCGCCGCCAATAGAAGCGTTGGCTTCATTTCTTGGATTCGTCCGCCTCTACCAACTCCAGCAGCACCCCCCCGGTACTCGACGGATGCACAAAGATGTAGCGATGCCCGCCTGCGCCAACCTTGATCGTTTCAGAAACCAGCCGTACTCCGTCTGCCTTCAATTTGGCGACCGCCGAGGTCAGGTCCGGTACGCGCAGCGAAATATGATGCAGTCCCTCGCCACGTTTCGCGATGAACTTGGCTATCGTAGAATTCTCCGACGTCGGTTCCAGAAGCTCCAGCCGGCTCTCCCCCACCGGCACCATGGCCAGCCGCACCTGCTCGGCTTCGACCGTCTCTTCCGCTGACACAGTCATGCCCAGCTTCTCGTAAATGCTCTTCGCCGCCGCCAGCGATTTCACCGCGATTCCCAGATGATCAATGCTGAACATGAATCTTCCTTGCGTCGATGTAAGCGCAAGCGCCCTCGCCCGTGCGTCCCTCTCTACAGCTACGAACCCTTCGCGACCTTCCCCACAATCTCTTCCACCAGCGTATACGGATCGCGTTTGTGCTCGGCCACTTCCGCCGCCAGCCGCTCCACATTCCCGTTGCCCAGTTGATCGCGCGCTCTCTCCAGCATCGCATCGCGCACCATTTCGATCAAACGCTCCTGCCAGTTCTGGATGTTGTGCTGCAGCGCCAGATTCCCCTTCTCCAGGTACGCTTCGTACTCCGCAATCGCCGCCGCCAGTTCCGTGATTCCCTGCCCTTCGCTGGCTACCGTCTTCACAATCAGCGGCGTCCAATGATCACTGCGGATCGCCAGCGATTGCAGCGCCCGAATCTCCCGCTCCACCCGCTCGGCGCCTTCGCGATCGCTCTTGTTGATCACAAAAATGTCGGCGATCTCCATGATCCCGGCTTTGATGCTCTGCACATCATCGCCCATGCCCGGCACCAGGATCACAACCGTGACATCCGCCAGCCGCACAATGTCGACTTCATCCTGCCCCACGCCGACGGTCTCGATCATGATCAGATCGCGACCCGAAGCATCAAGCACGGTCGCCACGTCAGCGGTGGCCCGCGCCAGTCCACCGAGCGAGCCGCGCGTGGCCATGCTGCGGATGTATATCCCCGGGTCGGAGAAATGATCCTGCATGCGGATGCGATCGCCCAGAATCGCCCCGCCCGTGTAAGGACTAGTCGGATCGACAGCAATGATGCCCACCGTCCGATCCAGCTTGCGATAGTGCTTGGCCAATTGATCGACCAGCGTGCTCTTGCCCGCCCCAGGCGGCCCTGTCAGGCCGAGAACGCGCGCGTGCCCCGTCTGCGGGAACAAAGCTTTCAGCAACTCCGACCACCCCGGCGCTCGATTCTCCACAGTGGAGATGGCGCGAGCCAACGCCCGAACATCGCCGCCGCGCAAGCGCTCAAGCCAGGATTGAAGGTCACGGGTCAAACAGTCAGTGTAAAGCAGATGCTTCCAAAACGAGAAGTAACCTCGACTGGGGGAATCAGCGCGCCGTGACCGTCTCGCCTATGGAATCAGGTCATGCCACAAACTCGATCCGTTTCACATTCCTTGTGTTGAGATAGACTCCTCGCCCGGTGACCGCATATTTTTCCACCAACTCGTCGTCCACTCTTTTTGCGTCCGCGAGCAGAAAGTCATTATCCTCGGCATCAGGATCGAACGTGAAGTCCTCGATCCAGCCCAGATAGATCGATCCGTCGTCTAGGTAGACCACCGCGTAGTCGTTGGAAGGTTGATTCACTTTCGCCCAAATCGATTGCGGGTCTGGTGCAATACCTGCGCACCGAGGAAAATGGGCTGCCAGCTCAAATCGCGCGAAATTGACGGCAATTAGAATGACTCCGCCAAGCAACCCAGAAACTATCAGCGCGAGCACGGAGCCAAACGGCGGAAATCTTGCGGTTTTTGTTTGTAAGGATCCGTGCAAGAAGCGTTCATCAATCCAGCGAACGAACGTCGCAAGAATCACCCCATAGATCAGGCTCCATGCCACCTGAAGAAACTCGCTCAGCTTGGCAGGGTACTTGGCGCGGTACAGCTGCAAAGCCACAAAACCGGGCATCACATAGAGAAGGAACTCTATTATGTGTTCTGCCGGCTCAGCGACACTCGGCATACCTAGCTCTTCTTTGATTGGCCTGGCTTAGTGGTTCCCGTTTGATTTGCTTGGTTGGGTCTGCCAGATGGGGCAGGAGTGTCGGGCTTCGGGCGGGTATGAGTAAACGATCTCTGAAAATCGTCGTTTGTCCGAACTTTGCCTAGACTACGATCGGTTGCCGCGTCACAACCCCCTTACTTTGCCTACCACACTAGTCCTTCAGCAACTGCCGAGCAATCACCAGCCGCTGAATCTCGCTCGTCCCCTCCCCAATCGTGCACAGCTTCACGTCGCGATAGAACTTCTCCGCCGGATAATCTTTGATGAACCCATAGCCGCCGTGAATCTGCACACCCTCATTGGCGCAGCGCACAGCCACTTCGCTGGTGTACAGCTTCGCCATCGACGACTCCAGCGTCGTCTTCATCCCCGCATCTTTCATCGCAGCCGCGCGGAAAGTCAGCAGCTTGGCGGCTTCAATCTCCGTTGCCATGTCCGCCAGTTTCCACTGGATCGCCTGAAAATCGCTGATCGCCTTGCCGAACTGCTGGCGCTGCTTGGAATACTTCAGCGCCGCTTCATACGCGCCTTCGGCCATGCCCAGCCCCAGCGCCGCAATCGAGATGCGGCCTCCATCCAGCACCCGCATGGCGTCGATGAACCCGTCGCCTTCTTTGCCGAGCAGATTGTCCTCCGGAATGACGCAGTCTTCGAAAATCAGCTCCGCCGTGTCGCTGGCGCGCAGGCCCAGCTTGTTTTCTTTCTTCCCCGGACGAAATCCCTTGGCATCCTTTTCCACAATGAACGCCGACAAGCCATGCGTATGCGCCGCCCGGTCAGTCACCGCAATCACCACCAGCACGTCGGCGTAGTGACCGTTAGTGCAGAAGGTCTTGTTGCCGTTCAGCACCCAGTTTTTTCCCTTGCGGACCGCGGTCATGCGCGCGCTGCCCGCATCCGATCCGGCGGACGGCTCGGTCAATCCCCAAGCTCCGATGAACTCCCCAGTTGCCAGCTTGCCAACATATTTCTTCTTCTGCTCCTCGGTCCCGGCGAGGAAAATATGATTCGAGCACAGCGAGGTATGCGCCGCCACAATGATGCCCACCGATCCGTCAACCCGCGAAAGCTCCTCCACTGCGGTCACGTACTCCACGTAGCCCATCCCGGCGCCGCCGTACTCCGCCGGGAAGATCGTGCCCATCAGCCCCAGTTTCCCCAGCTCCTTGACCGTGGCCAGCGGAAACTCCGCCGCTTCGTCCCACTTCATGACGTTGGGAGCGATTTCGCGCTCGGCAAACTCGCGGACATTCTTCTTCAAATGAAGCTGCTCTTCGTTCAGTTGGAAATCCAAGGATCCCTCCGGTGGCGCATCGCTCCGCGCATATTCGGATGCAAAACGTGATTAGAGCACACTCGTACAGCGACTGGAAGTTATCGCCGGCCGTCGCTAGGAGCCGTTTCCGAAAGCCGCATGAACATTGGCGATTAGCCGGATTCCCACCCTGCACCCCGACCGACCGACTGGTCGCGAGTGAAGGTATTTTCAGGCGGCTTTCTTGCCGCGCGCGAAGAGCTCGGCGCATCATCCACACCGGCGCCACGAACACATGAGCGGGATTCGTAAGAAAGGCCGGCTTGTTGCCTTCGATCAAGTGACCGATCCAGGCCAATGCGAACCCCGCGGGAATCAGCAGCAGGCCGATGATCCAATGAAACCAAACTACGATCACCGAAGAGAATCCGACTGGGATGGCAATCATGTGCAGCGCCCGATTCACCGGATGGTTGTGCGCCCCATCATAGTGCGAATAGAGACCCATGTGACCTCTCACCCCTGGACGCCGAATGCCGTGGCACCGATCATTTCGCGAAAAACTGTAAGGACAGCGTCGGGCTCCGACGTTTCCGCATGCGCCTACACTACCTTCCCAGGGCAAACATGTCGCCGTCGTTTTCGGTATAAAGCTTCCCGTCGCGGCCAACAGCCATGGGCGTATAGGCCGCCCCGATGGCCTTTTTCAGGAAGATCTTTCCCTTGAGTATTCCACCCTGCTTGATCACGTACACGTTCCCGTCTTCACTGTTCACATAGACAGTGCCGTTCCTGTCGACGGCTGGAGCGTTCACACACCACTCGTGATTGGTGGGGCTCTGGAACTGCCACTCGATCTCCAGGTTGGCGTTCAGCTGCGTGATGTAGTACGGTCCACCGTTCTTACCGTAATGGTTGTCTTTAATGATGACCGAGTAGGTGCCATCGTGGGCGTAGATAGCGGGGGTCTCATCCCAACCAAAATCGTAGGAGGTCAGATAGTTTCCGGAGGAGCTGAACTTCATGAGGTATCCGCGGCCGCCGTCGCCGTTGTTGGCTGCTCCGTAAAGAACGCTGCCATCAGGAGCCACGGAGGGAGTCGAAGAAGAGATGTCTAAGACCGAGCCTCCAAACCCTGAAGTAATCAGCGAACTATGCCATTTCGGAGTCAGGTTGGCGTTGACGGCCAGCAGGCATGCATGAGCCGAGTCGAAATGTGCTTTGCTCAGCGTGTAGATGGTCTTGCCATCGGCGAAGACGGCAGGGGCAACATTGATGCCGGGCCGCTGCGAGCCATGAACCCCTCGATCGCCACAATTGGGGGAACCTTTCACCAAGGTGGAGAATTTGACCTTCTTGACCACCCCCTGCGGCGTCAGTTTCACCAGGTATGCCCCACGGGCATCGTCGGTCCAGGGCTTCGTCGCGTCCAGCGCCAGAACGTTGTAGTACAGGTTGCCCTGGTGATCCACCGTCAACGGGCCCGCCACGAATGTGTTGGGATCCGTGCCGAACGGCGTGTAGTGGTCAACCAGCGTTCCGTCCGTTTCTTTCAGTTTGTAGATGGAGCCGGAAAATCCCGGCACCAACACCAAACCGTTCCAGATAGCCGCGTGAAACACCGGTTCCCAGCCGTCGAGGCCGGGACCTTTGCCATGGGCTCCGCTGTTGGGCTCGGGCTTCCAGTCGCTTTGAAAGTTCCAGGACTCGACCAAGCCCCCGTTGTTCCAGATGAACGCCCTCTCATTCCAGACCTGGGTGTCCCAGTCGTCGGGACCGCAAGGATACGGCTTCCCGGAGCCGGGGGGATCGCAGGAATGGTACGTCCCAGTCTTGTATTCGATCACAACCTGATTGCCGTCCACCAAGGGAACCTGGTAATGGGCGAGCAAATCGCCCTTCTCCTTCCCTTTGCTTTCGGCTTGCTCCTGGCTCACGAATGGATCGAAGGTGAGGTCGGCGAGTTGCTTGGTGGGAACGTGTCCGGCGGCAGAGGTTGAGCCGGTATGCTGAGGCGTGCGTGCCCATTGCGGCCACTCCGGGCTGGATTTTGCGTTAAGCTCGGCGGCCTGAATCGTCCGCCAGGTGGCCAAAACCAGGACCACCCAGCCGGTGACGAAAAAAATATTCCTCAAGGCCTTGCCCAATGCCCTTTGCCGACTCGACATAGTTCCCCCCCCCGGCAAATCGATGCCCGATGACTTTGATCTCTTGGAGCGCCTGGTTCCCACTCGGTACTTGAAACTAAGAAGCCAGATACAGGACGAATGGAGCGTGGTTCATTATGAAGAAAACAATCCCGATAACCCCGGTACGCCTTCCTACCGGATCTCCTGGGGCATGGAGACGAAGCGCGCAAACACCTCATTCGATACCAGCCGTCCGCGCGATGTCAAGCGAATTTCGCTGCCAATCCGCGCCAGTAGCCCCGTTTCAGCCATATCGACAAGGATCCCGGAAAACTGCGCAACCGCGTTCTCGCCAAACTCTGCCTCGACTTTGCGCAGATCCACTCCCCGGTTCAGCCGCAACCCCAGAAAAAACGTCTCCTCCAACGCGGCCTGACGATCGACAACGCCACGCTTCATAGCCGCCCCGGCAACGTATTGCTCTAGCGAGTCCGGAGTCGAGAAGCGAACCGCACTTCCGTCGGAGCCAGCCAGCATCGAGTGCGCGTCCACCCCGAACCCCAGATACGGCTGCCGAGTCCAGTACTTCAGGTTGTGACGTGCCTCACCGCCTTGGCGGGAGAAGTTCGATATCTCGTATTGCTTTACGCCCGCAGCTTCCAGCTTTTGCCATGCGGTTTCGTAGAAGTCCGCCGTAGCGTCTTCGTCGGGCACAACGTGGGCGTGATAGCGGGTTCCACCGGCGAGCAGTTCGCGGCCTAGACGCGAATCCTCGTCGATCTCCAGCATATAAACACTCACGTGCGGCGCCCCACTTGCGATGGTCTCCCGCAAAGAAAATTCCCAGCTTTCCGCGGTCTGGTGCGGCAGTCCGGCAATCAGATCGATATTGATGTTCACAATTCCCGCCGAGCGCAGCCGCGCCATGTCTTCCAGCACGGTTCCGCGGTTGTGCAATCGGCCGACCGACGCCGCTTCCTGATCCACAAAAGACTGAATTCCCAGGCTGACCCGGTTCACCCCGCATCGCCGTAAACCATCCACGACGGCCGGGCTCAGCGTGCCCGGCGCACACTCGACGGTAATCTCGGCGTCCGATGCTACGTCGAAAGTCCTGGAAATCGTGGCAAATAGCCGCTCCAGTTGCGGTACATCCAGTACGGTAGGCGTTCCTCCGCCAAGATAAATCGAGTCAACCTTGCGCTCGAATCGTCCGCCCACTTGTTCGGCGGTAGCCGCCGCGGTTTCGATATCGGCGCACACCCGATCCACATAGCGCTGGAACACGGCCTTCGAAAACACATCCGACGCAAAATTGCAGTAACTGCACTTGGTGCGGCAGAACGGCACGGAAATGTACACCCCAAGCGCCATATTGCGATTATTGCACCTCGCCGGGCACAACACGGATATGGCGCTAATTCAAAAAGCTTCATCCCGAAGGGTCCGCGCTTTCACCAGCGGGACGAGTCATCTCGCGCGCGGCTCTCCTGAGGCCGCCAAACCTTTTCCATCCTCCACTCTTCCACTCCCATCCATTTAGGGTATCTTTGACATAGCGCATGGCCTCCCACCAGGAAGAGGAAGTCTTAGGGAAAGCGTACGACAGCCGTCTGATGAAGCGGCTGCTCACCTATCTCCGTCCCTACCGCTGGCAGACCGGCATTGCGCTTTCATCGATCCTGATCAAGGTTGTCGCCGACGTTCTCGGCCCCTATCTTACTCACGTCGTCATCGACCGCTATCTGGCGCCCGTCGCCGGGCTGCACACGCCGTTCGACCGTTTCCTCAGCCTCCGCCCGCTCGCCGGTATCGCCCAGATTGCGGCACTGTACGTCGGTCTGCTGGTCTTCAGTTTCCTGCTCGAATACTTACAGACCTACTTCATGCAGTGGACCGGCCAGATGGTGATGTTCGACCTGCGCGCCCAGATTTTCCGCCACCTGCAGCGCCTTCACATTGGTTTTTACGACAAGAATCCGGTGGGACGCCTCGTCACCCGCGTCACGTCTGACGTTGATGCGCTCAACGAAATGTTCACCTCCGGCGTCATCTCGATTTTCGAAGACGTCTTCGTGCTCGCCGCCATTGTGTGGATCATGCTCCGCATGAACTACCGGCTGGCCCTGATTACCTTTGCGGTGCTGCCCATTATCGCCATCGCCACCAAGATCTTTCGCGACAAAGTACGCGACTCCTATCGCCGCATTCGCACCGCCATCGCCCGCATCAATACCTACCTGCAGGAGCACGTCAGCGGAATGATGGTGGTCCAGTTGTTCAATCGCGAGGAGCGCGCCTACGACAAGTTTTCCGAAGTCAACGCCGTTCACATGGACGCGTTCAAAGACGCCATCATGGCGCACGCCGTCTACTATCCGGTGGTCGAAGTTTTGTCCGCCACTGCCATCGCGTGCGTCATCTGGTTCGGTGGCGGCGACGTAGTCCGCGGCGCAACCACGCTGGGCGTTCTTGCAGCTTTCATTCAATACGCGCAGCGCTTCTTCCGCCCCATCCAGGACTTCAGCGAGAAATACAACATCCTCCAATCCGCCATGGCCGCCAGCGAACGAGTTTTCAAGCTGCTCGATGCCCCGGTCGAAATCACCTCTCCCGCTGTCACCAAGGAACCCGGCGGCCCCGGCCGCATCGAGTTCGAACACGTGTGGTTTGCCTATCGACCAATTCCGGCGGCCAGCCCCGGCAACGGCCATGTCGGGACGGGTCTCGGCGCGGCCCAACCTGAGCGAACCTTGCCAGATGCCGCTGATCTCGACTGGGTTCTTCGCGACGTAAGCTTCACCATCGAACCCGGAGAAACCGTCGCCATTGTCGGACACACCGGCGCCGGCAAAACCACCATCATCTCCTTGCTCATGCGCTTTTATGACGTGCAAAAAGGAGCCGTCAAGATCGATGGCGTCGACGTCAAGGATATGGACCTCGCCGAGCTGCGCCGCCGCTTCGGCGTGGTCCTGCAGGACCCGTTCCTGTTTACCGGTACGGTCGCAGGCAACATCCGCCTGGGCACCGGTTGGATCGAGGATGAAGACGTCGAAAAGGCTGCCGAAGATGTGAACGTGGCCGACTTTATCCGCACCTTGCCGGAAGGATTCAAGGAAGAAGTTCGCGAGCGCGGCAGCACGCTTTCCACCGGCCAGAAGCAGCTCATCTCCTTTGCCCGCGCCCTCGCCCACAACCCGAAAGTCCTGGTTCTTGATGAAGCCACTTCCAGCGTCGACACCGAAACCGAGTCGCGCATCCGCGAGGCCCTCACCCGCATGGTCGAAGGCCGCACTTCGGTGATCATCGCCCACCGGCTCTCCACCGTGCAGCGCGCCGACAAAATTATCGTGATGCACAAAGGCCAAGTCCGCGAAATGGGTACCCACCAGCAATTGCTCGCCAATCGCGGAATTTACTACAAACTGTATCAGCTGCAATACAAAGACCAAGAGATCCCTATGGGCTCGCAGATCACCGCTAACGCGGATGATTAACACTCATCAACTGATCTCAAGTGGAGTGGTCAGCGGTTCTTGGTAAAATCCCGATTCTGCAATAGTTGTCAGTCGAACGGATACGCGCTACTGAACATCGTGTACGCTCGTAAGCCAATTGAGAGCGTCTCGCGACAATTGCGGATCGGGGCCTTTAGCGGCGAGTTCTAGCTCAAAGCGTCCTTCCCGCGAGTGTCCTGAAGTGGCTAAGGCTGCACCCAAATAGAGACGCACGCGTTGCTCATCTTGCATCGATTGTGAACTGAGCAATTGCTGGAAAACGCGCACTGCGTCCGTGTAGTGTTTGGCGTGGAATAGCGCATATCCGAAGCGCTCTTGGAACTCCTGAGCAGAGTCACGGTCTTCGGCCAGCAAGTCGCTGTATGTCGCTGCAATGTGCTCGTACAGATCGCAAGCGGTCTGATACTCAGCACTCAACACATGAGTAGCCGCTTCCGAAAGGTCGATTTGAAGCATCAAATCCCGTTCTGCTCCCGCAAGTTGCTTCGCGGCTTTGATCTGGGCCGACGCTTCCGAGAAATTTCCGAGATGTGCGTAACACATTGCCTTGCCGTTACAAATAGCCGCACGGTCATGGTTGGATTCGCAAGTAGCCTCATAAGAGACTAGCAACTGGAGTCCTTCCGCCGCTCGACCCGTCGTTCCGAGCCGAATTGACTCTGAGACCGCAACCCAATCGACTGCCATCGCGCCGTACCCTCTGCTTGCCAATGATATAACGGGCCATTACACCAACTGACATTTTGCGGTGATACAAGCTACCGAAAACAGGCCTGCACGACGGATCTCCTGATCACCATTTGTCATCCGCACCCTCCGACTGCGCCTTGCACGAAGGTGAAATTGAGCGCAGCCCTTACAATATCTGCTTGCGAATTCTCATCTCAACCGGCGAGGCTTCCGGAGAAATGTACGGCGCTGGACTCATCGAGGCCCTGCGTCGCCGCGATCCGGCCCTTGAATTCTTTGGTGTAGGTGGAGACCGCATGCGCGCTGCCGGCTGCGACACCGTCGTCGACGCCAAAGATCTCGCCGTCGTCGGCATCACTGAAGTTCTCAGCCATCTTCCGAAAATCTACGGCTTATTCCACAAACTGATCGCCGAGGCCGATCAGCGCCGTCCCGACTTAGCTATCGTCATCGACTCGCCAGCATTCAACTGGCGTGTCGCGCGGCAGATGCACAAGCGTGGAATTCCTGTCGTCTACTATGTCTGCCCGCAGTTCTGGGCATGGCGGCAAGGCCGCGTGAAATTGCTGCGCAAGTATGTCGACAAAGCTCTGGTGATATTTCCCTTTGAAGAAAAGTTCTATCGCGATCGCGGCGTGGATGCGACCTTTGTCGGCCATCCTCTCGCTGATCTTCCAAAGCCCGACATTCCGCGCGACGAATACGCCACGCAGAACTCGCTCGATCCCGCCAAGCCCTGGATTACGCTCATGCCCGGCAGCCGCATGAAAGAAGTTCGCATGAACCTGCCGACGATTCTGGAGTCGGCCGCCAAACTCGGCCCCAGTTACGAATTTCTGCTGCCCGTCGCGCCGACTCTCGAGCGCCCATGGCTGCAAAACTTGATCGGCCCCGACCCACTCATCCATCTCGTCCCCGAAACTCTCCCCGCGCTGGCCCACTCCCGCGCCGGAATCATCGCCAGCGGCACGGCCACCGTCGAAGCCACAATCATGGGCACGCCATTCGTTATGGTCTACCGCGTCACGCCCCTCACCTACATGCTTGGCAAGCCGCGCGTGAAGGTACCGCATTTCGCCATGGTGAACCTGATCGCCGGAAAGGAAGTGGTTCCCGAGCTTGTGCAACACGACTTCACCGCGGACAATGTCGTGTCGGAATTGAACCGGATCCTCGCAGATGGCCCCGTTCGAGATGCAATGATCGAAAACTTAGCCGCGGTAAGAACCGCCCTGCGAGGCACGAACCCAGACAGCCTCCACCCCGCCGAACGTGCCGCCAGCATTGTACGCACCCTGCTCACAAACCCGTAGAGATGTGGCTCGCTACGTCTCCCTTGTCGCCAATTTGTCTAACCCTTGTCCTGCCAGCATCTTTTGCGTAACAATCTTCATCTTACGGTTCAGTTAGACTTTTCCGGGAGATCACTCTTAATGCTCTTTCAACCTCGGCGCCAGCGTCGGGTCTTCAAAACCTCTATTTTTCTCCTGCTTGCATTCGCCGCCCTGCCCGGCAGAGCCGCTGAAAAGGCTCGCCTGCGTGTCGACGATTATCAGATCGACGCTGAACTGAACCCGCATGCCCACACCATTTCCGCTCATGCCAAGGTCAAGTTCACCGCCCTGGCTGATCTCAACGTAGCTGTCTTCGAACTGCACAACGGCCTCAGGGTCACCAGGGTGACCGACGACGCCGGCAAGCCGCAGGACGCCGAGCGCCTGGCAGCCGATTCCACCGTGCGCGTGCAGCTTCCGAAAACGCTCGCCAAAGACACCTCCACCACGCTGACTTTCGACTACGATGGCACGCTCGAATCTGCCGACAACAGTCCGGTGCAGGGTCTGAAGCTCGCGTCGATTGACGACGAGACCACCTGCCTGCTTTATGCGGGGCGCTGGTTTCCAGTGAGCGGGTACGGCATCAACCGCTTCACCGCGACCATGCACATTACCGTCCCGGCGCACATGGTCGTGATTGGCAGCGGACCCGAAACCGTCAGCGATACCCCGCCTCCCCCTGCGCCTAAGAAGGCGCCGCCTGGCGCGGCACCGGCCTCAAATCTGACCAAGACCTACAGCTTTACCTGGGACAAGCCCAGTTTCCCTGGAACCATCATTGCCGGCGCTTTCCAGGAGTTCAAGAGTGACGAAGCTGGCATGGATTTGCACGTATTCTTTAAGCCGGTTCACCAGAATCTCGGCGCCATGTATGCGGAAACCGCCGTCAAGGAGTTCACCTATTTCATCACCCTCTACGGTGTCGCTCCCTCCAGCACCCTCCGAGTCGTGGAGATTCCCGACGACACCGTCCCCGCTGCCTGGGCGCCCGAGATGGCCGTGATCGCCAGCCGGGCGGTCACGGAGAAGATCAACTACCGCCTGCTGGCTAACACCATTGCGCATCAATGGTGGGGAGTTTCGCTGAGCCCGGCTTCGCTCGACGACTGGTGGCTCTGCGACGGCTTCGCCCGCTACTCCGAGGCCCGCTACATCGAGCGCGCTGCCGGCCAGGCCGGACTGGAAGAAGCCGTAAAAGACATGTCCGTCGGCGCTCTCGCCTACGACACCGTGCCCCTCGCGACCATCGGAAAACTCGACATGTTCTCTCCCGAATTCCAGTCGCTGGCGGCTGACAAGGGCGCCATGATCCTTCACATGCTGCGCTGGGTGGAAGGCGACCAGAAGTTCGACCAGACCATGCGCACGTTCGCGTCAACCTATGCCGGCAAGTCGGTTTCACTCGATGATTTCCAAACCATTGCCGAGCACAATTACGGCGACAAGCTGACCTGGTTCTTTACCCAATGGCTGAACTCCACCGGAGCGCCCGAGTTCAAAGTCAAGTACACCGTGTATCGCTTGGGCAACACCGCCAAGCCGGTCAGCGGCAAGGAGAAACCTCCCGGGTTCCGCGTGGTCGGCCAGATCAATCAGGATCTTGATCTTTTCCGTATGCCAGTGGAGTTGAAAATCGATACCGACGGCCGAACCGAAGAAAGAAAAATCGACGTGGTCGGCACCGACTCCGCGTTTACCGTAGAGACTTTCGGCCGCCCTCGCCGCATCTCCATCGATCCCGAGAACCGCGTCCTGAAGAACTCCACCGACATCAAGCTGCGCGCCTCTATCCAGCGCGGACAAGCTCTGGTGCAGCAGGGCGACTTGGCCGGGGCGCTTTCCGAGTTCAACCACGCGCTGGAGGCGAACAAGAACAGCTCGCTGGCCCACTACCGCGTCGCCGAAGTGTTTTTCCTGCAGAAGAACTATCAGGCGGCCGCCAATGCTTACCGCGACGCCCTCAATGGCGACGGCGATCCGCGCTGGACCGAGGTGTGGAGTCATGTCCAGCTCGGTAAGATCTTCGACGTCACCGGCCAGCGCGAACGCGCAACCAACGAATACCGCCAAGCCCTGCAGACCAACGACAACACCCAGGGCGCGCTCGACGAGGCTCGCAAGTACCTGCAAAAGGCCTATGAGCAGCCCAAGAGCAACGGATAGCGCGGCACAGACCACGTGGAGACAGCCGCCCTCGGCTGTCCAAACCGAGTAAAGCTCGGCAGTTTTATTCACTCACACGGCCCAACCAACGCCGATGGGTACCCCATCCTTCGCGCACGTTGCGAAGGGTGAGATTCCCCCAAAACTTAACTCCATGGGATTTTGCTCTTCCTCGACCTTGCAGAAACGGTGCTATCATCCGCCCTGCCCGACGCATCCACTGCTCACGTACTCCTGTGACCCACGCACTTTCACCCGCCGAACTGGGGTGGCAAGCTCTTTCTAGCGGAGGGATGAGACCATGTTCCTCAAGGTTCTCGGCGGCGTTGCGATCCTTTTGTTTGTCGTTTGACTCGCATTTGTGCTCCAGGGTTGGAGCAAAAGTAACACCTCAAATAGGATTCTCGGTCTGCTTTGGGTAGCAGCCATGGCCCTTGCGGCTGCCTGGGGCCTTCGAACCCTCATGGGGTGGAAACACTAAAATCCCGCAGCCACAGCAGCCGAACCGGAGTCGATCCGAGGGCCGAACTTTTTCTCTAGCACGCCCAGCGCAGCAGCGTCGCTCCCACGGTGAAGCCCGCTCCCACCGACGCCAGCAGCACCAGATCGCCTTTCTTGAGCTTGCCTTCCTCTCGAGCAGTCTGCATTGCCAGCGGAATGGTCGCGGAGGTGGTATTCCCGAAGCGGTCGATATTGAGAATCACTTTCTCCGGCGCTAACCCCAGGCGGTCGGCCGTCGCCATGATGATCCGCTTGTTCGCCTGGTGGGCGATGAACACATCAATATCCTTTGCCGTGAGCCGGTTCCGTTCCAGCAGCCTCATGCAGACTTCGCCCATCTTGCGCACCGCGAACTTGAACACCGCCTGCCCGTCCTGGTGAACATAGTGCATTTTCTTATCCACGGTCTCATGCGTGGAAGGATTCAGGCTGCCGCCACCCGGCATGTAGAGCGCGGTTCCGCCCGACCCATCCACCTCGTGTAAGAAGTCGATCATGGCGTTGCCGTCTTCCGCCGGCTCCAGAACCACCGCTCCGGCGCCGTCGCCAAAAATAATGCAGGTCGCGCGGTCGGTGTAGTCCATGATCGACGACATCACGTCCGCTCCGATCACCATTACTTTCTTCTGCGCTCCGCTGGCCACAAACTGCGTCCCGACCTGCAGGGCATAGACGAACGAGGAACACGCCGCGATCAGGTCGAAGCCCCACACTCCTTGCGCGCCCAGCTTGTGCTGCACCAGGCAGGCGGTAGCCGGAAAAAACATGTCGGGCGTGACCGTGGCTACCAGAATCGCATCGAGGTCACTGGCAGCAATACCTCGTTCCGCCAGCGCCTTCTTCGCAGCTTCAACCGCAAGATCGCTGGTGGCCACGCCTTTGTCCACGAGGTGGCGTTCCCGGATCCCGGTGCGTTCCAGGATCCACTGGTTGGTCGTGTCCACCATTTTTTCGAGGTCTGCATTGGTTAATAGCCGAGGGGGGACGTAGGTTCCAAGGGCACTGATCTTCACGCCAAGAACTTGGCTCACTCTGTATGTTCTCCGGTGGTAAGTATGAAACGCATATTGTTACGCAGTGGGGCCGGCAAAGTCCAACCCAAGACGTGATCTGGATTTCTCTGCGCGTTGAGCGGTGCTTCTTTGCGGCCTTTGCGGCTTAAGGGTTCTCGGTAGGGACAAAACTGAACCAGAGAATAAGCCAGGCACCAGCGACCCACTGCACACGCAAGAGCCCGTTACCGTTGCTTCCTTCCGGACCTGGCGGGGTTGGCGGGAAGTCGTCGCGCGGGACTGATGCCTGACCACTTCGATTTTACCATCTGTTCTGTTTCCGCAGGTTCATTGCCCGCAAAGCGCCATCATCTCAACACGAGTACGCTCTTCTCTTCCACCTGCGAATCGCCGAGAATATATCCACCTATGCCGCCGGCCATTCCCTATTCCGGAAGCGCCCCCATGCCGACGGAGATCCATCGTTACTTCGAGATCGCGCTCTACCTGCTGGTCCTCACCGGATTCACCACGCTGGCTTCGACCGGAGGCCTGGGACTGGTCACAGTCTTGCTCGTCTGCGCCGCACTGCTGCTTCGCGGCTACCAGCTTGCCATCAAACGGCCATTCCTGATCCCGGAGCGATGGACAACTCTTCTCACCCTCGCTTACCTCGCGTTTTATCTGGTCGACTACCTGGTGCTGGCCGGCGGATTCCTGAACGCCACCATCCACCTCGTCCTCTTCGTCATGGTCGTCCGCCTGTTCTCGGCGCAGCGCGATCGCGATTATTACTTCCTCGCCGTGATTTCCTTTCTCATGCTTCTGGCTGCCTCGGTGCTCACCGTCGACAGCACGTTCCTTCTGGCCTTCGGCCTTTTTCTGCTGACCGCGGTCGCCGCCTTCGTCCTTATGGAAATGCGCCGCTCCGCCAGGACAGCCACGGTAGAAGCCAATCCCGCCGGCGACGAACGATCCCAGCGGCGAATGGGACTTTCTCTCGCCGGGATTTCCCCCCTGCTGGTGATTTTCATTCTTCTGGGTGGAACCGCGATCTTCTTCGCTTTGCCCCGCATTTCGACGGGCTACGTGAGCGCGTACGCCCCGGGTGACGAAATCGCAACTGGATTCAGTGACGAAGTTCAGCTCGGCCGGATTGGCCAAATTCAGCAGTCCAGTTCCCTGGTCATGCACATCCAGATTGACGGCGACCCGCAGGGCTCCTTCGATCTGAAGTGGCGCGGAGTCGCACTGAATCTTTTTGATGGCAAGACCTGGTCGAATCCCCACCAACAACACTACATCGTGCCTTCGCCGGAAGGCCGATTTCTTCTCCCGCACTTCACGGAGCAGCGCGCAGCGGGATCCGAGGTTCGCGCCATTCACTACCGGGTATTGATGGAACCGCTATCCAACAACGTTTTTTTCCTCGCGCCCACGCCCCTGACGCTCGAAGGGAGCTACCGCGCGATTGCCACCGATGCGGGCGGCGCAGTATTTAATCTCGATCCGGAGCATCCTCTCACCCGTTATGAGGCCTCGTCCGACATCGCCCAGCCTTCCCCCGCCCGGTTGCGCGCCGCGTCCGGCGTCTATCCGCCCGCCATTTTGCAGTCTGACTTGCAGCTTCCGCCCCTGGATCCTCGAATTGCCCGCCTGGCTTCCGAAATCGCCGCTTCCGCGCCCACCAATTTCGACAAAGCCAGTGCTCTCGCCAGCTATCTGCGCACCCACTTTACCTACACGCTGCAACTCCCGCGAACCACCCCGCAGGATCCGATCGCCAATTTCCTGTTCGCGCGCAAGCAAGGCCACTGCGAGTATTTCGCTTCCGCGATGGCCGTCATGCTTCGCACCCTGGGCATCCCCTCGCGCCTGGTCAATGGTTTTCGCACCGGGGAGTTCAACGACCTGACCTCGCAGTACCTGGTCCGGGCCAGCAACGCCCATTCCTGGGTGGAGGTGTATTTTCCGGGATACGGCTGGGTCAGCTTTGATCCGACGCCGGGCGGTGCGGTGGAAGTCCGCTCCGGATGGGGACGCGCGATGCTCTATGTTGATGCGATGGCCTCATTTTGGCGCGAATGGGTCATCAATTATGATTCCAGCCATCAATACAGTTTGGGCCAGCGGATGGCTCACCACGGTGTTGAGTGGTATGAACGCCTGCGCTCCTGGGCTCGCCGCTGCTACGATGCCATGCTGGAGGCGGCACGGCGCACCCAGCAAACCGTCACCAGGTCTCCGGGCCGATGGAGTGTTGCCGGAGTCTGCGTCACCGTCCTGCTTCTGGCCGCCGCCAATCTCGGCCGTTTGTGGCGAGCTATCCGCATCCGCCGCATCGCGGCGAAGCCGGACCGGGCCCCCCGCACTGCCGCTACCATCTGGTATCAGCGAATGACGCACGCGCTGGCGAAGCGCGGCTGGAAGAAATCTCCGGTCCAGACGCCGCGGGAATTCGCCGATTCTCTAACCCGCGAACCGGTCCGGAAAATCGTCTCCGAATTCACCGAACACTACGAGCGCGCCCGCTTCGGGGATTCGCCGGAGGACGCCAACCGCCTCCCCGAGCTTTACCAAGCAATCTCCGCTGCCGCGCGAAAGTGAGGACGTCAGCGAATCCGATTTTCGGTGCGAAGCCGACCCGCCGCCGAATGCTAAAATAGTCACACTCATGCCTCAGCCGAAATCCACTGCCATCCTTGAAAAAGCGGCCCAACCCGGCGATCCGCGCGCTACCCCGCTCAAGATCGGATTTGTAAGCTTGGGCTGCCCCAAGAATCTGGTCGACAGCGAAGTCATGATGGGTATGCTGGCTCAGTCTGGCGCGAACCTTGTCCCGCGGGCGGAAGACGCCGATGTGATCGTGGTCAACACCTGCTCTTTCATTGATACTGCCCAGCAGGAATCCGTCGACACCATTTTGGAAATGGCTCGCCATAAGACCGAAGGCCGCGCCCAGAAGCTCGTAGTAGCGGGCTGCCTGGTGGAACGCTATCGCGACGAAATTCGCAGAAACATTCCCGAAGTGGACGCGGTTGTGGGCACCGGCGAGCTGGAACGGATTCTCTCTGCGGTCGGCCTGTCTCAGCCCTCCGCGCCGGGCTCCCCATTCACGATTCTGAATTCCCGTCCCGAAGGCGACGCCCGCGCCGCGCAAGGCCGCTTCTCTCGTGCAACCTGGGAGGGCGCGATCTCCGACCTCCCCAACTATCTTTATGACGAGGCCACGCCTCGCATCCTGGCCACGCCTCGCTATACCGCCTACATCAAGATTGCCGAGGGCTGCGATCATCCCTGTAGTTTCTGCATCATTCCGCAATTACGCGGTAAGTTCCGTTCCCGCCGCTTCGAATCCGTGGTAGCGGAGGCCGAACGCCTGGCCCGCAGCGGGGTGCGCGAGATCACGCTGATCGGCCAGGACACCACCTGTTACGGCGAAGATTTTGAACTGAAGGACGGACTCGCACTGTTGCTGGAAAAGCTCGCTGGCATTTCCGAGCTTCGCTGGATACGTTTTCTCTACGCCTATCCCAATAAGATCACCGCGCGTCTGCTGGAGACGATTGCCTGCCACGAAAAGATCTGCTCCTACGTCGATGTGCCCTTGCAGCACGCTTCTCCCAGCGCGCTCAAACGCATGAAGCGCGGCGGGGGCGCCGACATTTTCTTGCGCATGATCGACAAAATGCGCCGCACCATTCCGGGCGTTACCCTGCGCACATCCTTTATCGTCGGATTTCCCGGCGAAACCGAAAAAGAATTTGAGCAGCTCTGCGAGTTTGTCCGTGCCGCCGAGTTCGATTGGGCCGGTGCATTCGGCTACTCCGACCAGGAAGGCGCCGGAGCATTCTTGCAGCGCAATAAACTGCCGCCACACGAAATCGAATCCCGCCGCAAGCACCTGATGCAGATTCAGCGGCGCATCAGCAGGAAAAAAAAGAAATCCCTGGTCGGCAAGGAATTCGATTTGCTCTTGCTGGGTTCGTCTGAGGAAAGCGATTTGCTGCTCGAGGGCCGCACTTTCATGCACGCCCCGGAAATCGACGGCAAAGTCTTCGTGAACGACATTCCCGAGGCAGATCAACCCAAACCCGGCCAGTTTTACCGCTGCCAAATCACCGAAGCTCACGATTACGATTTGGTGGCCAAGATCATTTAGAGGCCCATGCCGCGCAAGCCATCCATCGCACTCCAGTGTCCCACCTGCCGGAAGCCGGCTACGATCAAGAACCCGGAATTTCCTTTCTGTAGCGAACGCTGCCGCCTGATCGATCTCGGCCGCTGGGCCAGCGGGGGCTATGTGATCTCTTCGCCGCTCCGCGATACTTCCGACCTTCCTGGTAAATCCAATGAGTCAGATGAAGACTGACGATCATAGTGGGAGCGCCGGCGCCCCGCCGGCTGTCGCGCCACTCTGGGCGAGGCTCATAGCCACTTTCTTCGGCGCTGGCCGCATGCGTCCCGGCCCTGGCTCCTGGGGATCGGCGGCCACCGTTCTGCTGTGGTGGCTCTTGTCCTTCCGGATCGCGCCGGTCGTTCAGCCCTTCGCCGCAATTTTCCTGGCGATCTTTGTTACCGCGATCGGCATTCCCGCCTCTACCCGCGTCGCTCGTGCTTCCGGGCTGAAAGATCCACAATTTGTGGTCATCGACGAAGTTGCCGGCCAACTCATCACCCTGATCGCGGTTCCCGTCGCGTGGAAAACTCTGCTGGCCGGCTTTATACTTTTTCGTGGATTCGATATCGTGAAGCCTCCGCCAGTTCGCCAGCTTGAGCACCTTCCGGAGGGCTTTGGCATCGTACTGGATGATGTGGCCGCGGGAGGATACGCCCTGATCGTCATGCAGGCCCTGCTGCATTTCGGTTTCTTACACACCTAGCGTTTGCCGCGCCTTAGGCGCAAGGAAGATGGATGGGAATCTCTGATCGCTTGTTGGGCCAGAAGAATGTGAATGGCAAGCCACACATCGAACGTGTGTCTCCGTCCGCAGCCTTGCCCGGCGGCGATATCCGGATCATGGGGCGCGCCCTCCGACCCCCGGAACTGCGCCGTCCCCGCGTCCGCTTCGGTGAGGTGGAAGGTTCGGTCATTATCAG
Source organism: uncultured Acidobacteriota bacterium (assembly GCA_963715675.1). GTDB lineage: Bacteria > Acidobacteriota > Terriglobia > Terriglobales > Acidobacteriaceae > DASVWZ01. The sequence continues at coordinate 1,305,001 of OY970265.1, read as the reverse complement.
TTCGGACGATTTCCTGATCGCCCGCGTGCCCTATGGTGCTTCTTCCGGACCGGTCGTGGTTTCCACCAATGGCCACTCCAGCAACCCCCAACCGCTCAAGGTTGCTGTTCCCATCGCTGAGAATCTCCATCCCGTCACCAGTCCCGCGCTGGATGCCGAAGGCAACATCTTCGTCACATTCTCGGGAAGTCGTGGTCAGAAAGTTCCCGTTTCCATTTTCAAGGTCGATACCAACTACAACGTCAAGCCCTTCCTTGCCGACCTGATGAACGCTACGTCCATTGCCTTCGACAAGCAAGGCCAGATGTACGTTTCGTCGCGCATGGATGGAACCGTGTATCGGGTGGCTCCCAACGGAACCATGTCTCCCTATGCCGAAGGTATGGGCGTCGCAACCGGCATCGCCTTTGATCGCAACCAGAATCTCTATGTCGGTGATCGCAGCGGCACCATCTTTAAGATTGCCCGCGACCGGCAGATCTTTGTTTTCGCCACCATCGAGCCCAGCGTTTCCGCATATCACCTGGCATTCGGGCCGCAGGGCGATCTGTTCATCACCGGGCCCACCACCTCCAGCTTTGATGCCGTCTACAAAATCGACCAGCAAGGCAACGTCTCCACTTTTTATCGTGGATTGGGACGCCCGCAAGGGCTGGCCTCGGACCTCGATGGCAATCTCTACGTAGCAGCGTCGCTGGGCGGGAAACGCGGCATCGTAAAGATCACGCCCAACGCGGAAGCTTCCCTCGAAGTCGCGGGAAACGGCTTGGTGGGTCTGGCGTTCGCCCCCGGCCGCTCCGTGATTCTGGCCACCCAGAACGCGATTCACCACCTCGCCTGGAACATCCAGGGCCTGCCGTTGGTGGAGTCTCCCGCGTAAACGGAACCGTTCGATGCCCGGCGGGACCTTCGGTGGCAATGATTTTCATTTACACTGCTTTCAATGAACGCCGAGATCATTGCCATCGGCTCGGAATTGCTTACACCCTTCCGTCAAGACACCAATTCCCTCTACCTCACCGAGAAACTGAACCAACTCGGTGTAGAAGTCATTTTCAAGACCATCGTCGGTGACAGCCGTGAACGGTTGACTCAGGTTGCCGCACTGGCTCTCTCCCGAGCCGATATGGTCATCTTCATGGGAGGCCTGGGCCCCACCGAAGACGATCTCACCCGGGAATGTGTGGCCGAAGCACTACAGCTTGAGATTCATCGCGATCTCCAAATCATCACCGCACTGGAGCAGCGTTTTGCCGCGCGGGGCTGGAAGATGGCGGCCAACAATCTGAAGCAGGCGGATGTCATTTCCGGTGCCACGGTGCTGCCCAACCCCAACGGCACCGCCCCCGGCCAATGGATTACCGGAAAATATGATGAGAAAGAACGGATTGTCCTGCTTCTTCCCGGGCCGCCTTTTGAGTTGAAGGCGCTTTTTGATCAGGAATGCTTCCAGCGGCTGCGCGACAAGGTGCCGCCGCAGTTCATCGCCAGCCGCGTTTTGAAGATCACGGGCATGGGCGAATCCCAGTGCGATGCCCGAGTGGCGCCCCTCTACACTCGCTGTCCCGAGATTGAGACTACGATTCTTGCCGGGGCCGGCGAGGTTCAGCTGCATATGAGGACTCGCGGGAATTCTCTCGAATCCGCACAGCAAGCGGTCGACGAACTCGTCGTCAGTATTGAAGAAGAGCTCGGCGACTTTGTCTTCTCCGATAACGGAGACTCGCTCGAACAGATCGTCGGCTATTACTTGCAAATGCGCGGCGCCACTCTCGCCGTCGCCGAATCCTGCACCGGCGGCCTGCTCAGCGAGCGCATTACCTCCGTGAGCGGCAGTTCGCGATATTTCCTCGGTGGTGCAGTGGTCTACTCCAACGAACTCAAGACCGCTTTAGCCGACGTGCCCGCCTCCATGATCGAACGCCATGGCGCCGTCAGCCCGGAAGTTGCCAAAGCCCTGGCGGAAGGCATCCGCTACCGCTGCGAAGCCACGCTGGGCGTCGGGATCACGGGTATCGCCGGCCCGAACGGCGGCAGCCCGGAAAAGCCCGTTGGCCTCGTCTTCCATGCCCTGGCGAGCAGCACGGGGACAGACGTCATCGAACGCAAATGGCCCGGCGATCGCCAGCGCGTCCGCCGCTTCGCCACCCAGCAGGCACTGGATATGGTAAGGAGGAAGCTGTTATAGCCCAGCTATTAGCCATTAGCCTTTGGCCGATTTTGTTTTGAGGGATGGACGCTTCGAGGGGAGAAGCAGTTCCCTTCGGTTGGATCGAGTCAGGAGTTTAAGCTAACCGCTAAAGGCTAAGAGCTAAAGGCCAGAACTGCTATGCGCATCTTCATCGCTCTCGACATCGACGACGCCATTCGCCAGTCCATCACGCGCTTCATGGACGGCGTGCGAGGCTTCGCGCCGGACGCCCGCTGGGTGCGGTCCGAGTCTCTCCACGTCACACTAAAATTCGTCGGAGAGCAGCCAGTCGAGAAAGTGGACCAAATCAAGCGCGCTCTTGCTTCCGTCAACTTCGACCCCTTCGATCTGAGCTTTCGCGGCTTTGGTTTTTTCCCCACTGCCAAAGCCGCCCGGGTCTTCTGGATTGGAATTCAGTCCGGCGAGGCGTTCGCCGCCCTGGCAACCTCGGTGGATGCCGTCACGGCTGCCCTGGGAATCCCGAAAGAGGATCACGCCTTCAGCCCTCATCTGACCCTGGCTCGCGGCGGACGCCGCTCTGGCGCTCCCGGCTGGCGGAAAGGCGACATCCCAAACCGGAATTTTCACCTCCTGCAAGAAAAACTTGCCGCGCTATCTCCGCCGGAGTTTGGTACCATGACCGCCCGGGAGTTTTTTCTGTATCAGAGTGAACTGATGCGGGGCGGCTCGCGTTATACGAAGCTGGCTCGATTCGCTGGCGCGGCACCCGAGCAGACAGGCTCAACGACCAACGATCAATGACCGCTTTCATCACCACCGCCGCCTTGAGCTATCTCTTGGGCTCCATTCCCTTCGGCTATCTTCTGGTGCGCATCCTCCGTGGCGAGGACGTGCGTCAAACCGGCAGCGGCAACATCGGCGCTACCAACGTTTCCAGGAAATCGCCCCGGCTCGGGGTTCTGACGCTGTTGCTCGACGGATTGAAAGGCTTCCTCGCGGTTGCCCTCACACGCTGGTTGTTTCCCAGCCAACCTTGGCTGCTCGGCGCGGCCGCGCTGATTGCCATCATCGGCCACATGTTTCCGGCCTGGCTCAGTTTCCACGGCGGCAAGGGGGTCGCCACCGGCCTGGGTTCATTTCTTGCGCTCGTTCCCAAGGCCGTTCTGATGGCGGTGGTGATCTTCGCAGCGATTTTCCTGATTTTTCGCTACGTCTCGCTCGCCTCCGTCTTCACTGTCGCATTGTTTCCTCTGCTGGCGTGGCGGATCGAGCCACACCGCGCTAACCCCGCCCTGCTGGTTTTCACCGCCGCAGCTTCCCTCCTGATCATTATTAAGCACCACGAAAACATCCGCCGCCTGCTGGCGCACACCGAGCCCCGCTTTCAGGGGAGGCCCAAGTGAGCCGCATTGCCGTCATCGGGGCAGGAGCCTGGGGAACCGCGCTCGCCATCGTTCTAGGGCGCAAACGCACCCATGAGGTTCGGCTTTGGGCGCGCGAAGCAGAGGTACGAGACTCAATTTCCTCCCGGCGGGTCAACCAGCTTTTTCTTCCCGGGCATGAGATTCCCGATTCGGTCCGGGTCACTGGCGATTTGCGCGCGGCGCTTTTAGACTGCGAAATCGTGGTCAGCGTCATTCCTTCGCAGCACTGCCGCCACGTCTTCGAACAGATGCATCCTCTCCTTACCAGCCACATGCTTTTCGTGAGTGCCACCAAGGGGCTGGAAAACCAGACTCTCCTTCGGATGACGGAGGTTCTCTCGCAAGTACTGACAACTCCCCGCAACCTGCCTCGAGTTGGCGCTCTAAGCGGTCCTTCGTTTGCCATAGAAGTTGCCCGTGGCGACCCCACGGCCATCACCATCGCGTCCTGCGACGGCGGGCTTGCCGAAACCGTACAGCGCGAGTTCAGCGATCCTTGCTTCCGCGTCTATACCAACTCTGACGTCATCGGCGTGGAACTGGGCGGCGCTCTGAAAAACATCATTGCCATCGCAGCTGGCGTTTGCGCTGGTCTCGAACTGGGTCACAACTCCGTCGCCGCCCTCATTACCCGGGGGCTGGCTGAGATCACTCGCCTGGTTGTGGCCTGCGGTGGCCGTCCGGAAACCATGGCTGGCCTTGCCGGGCTGGGCGATCTGGTGCTGACCTGCACCGGCGGTCTCTCCCGAAATCGCAGCGTAGGCTTCGAACTGGGCCGGGGTCTCAAATTGCCCGAAATTATCGCCGGTATGCGAGGCATGGTGGCCGAGGGCGTTTCCACCACCCACGCCGCCATGGAACTTGCCCGAACTCACCACGTCGAGATGCCCATCACCGAGCAGATGGATGCCGTGCTCCACCAGCGCAAGCCCCCCCGCGAAGCCATCCATGACCTGATGACCCGCAGTTCGAAAAGCGAAACGAGTGCTCGGGCGATCTGAAAATCGGGTCATCGGGTGATCTCGTTCAGTATTGAATAATGCAGCAGCAGCTTAGAGGATCACGACATGGCAATTCCGTATTACCACGTGGATGCATTCACTGGTGAGCTCTTTCGAGGTAACCCGGCGGGAGTCTGCATCCTTTCCGCTTCGCTCGCGGATAGCATCATGCAGAAAATTGCGGCTGAGAACAGGCACAGTGAGACCGCTTTTGTTGTTCCTCGCGCAGACGGTGATTTCGACTTGCGCTGGTTTACCCCCAAAGTCGAGGACGACCTATGCGGGCATGCGACCTTGGCATCCGCCTATGTGCTCGCGCTGCGGAAGCACCATGGGTGGCCGGTTCGTTTTCACACCCGCAGCGGCGTGTTGACCGTCGCCAAGGACCAAGACCGCTTTGAAATGGACTTTCCCGCCATGCCACCCCAACCATGTGAGACGCCGGTCGGCCTCCTGCCAGCCCTCGGTTTGAAAGCGGCGCTGGTCATGAAATCTCGCGATTCCCTCGTGGTGGTGGATCAGGCTGAGCAAGTGCGAGCGCTCTCGCCCAATATTGCCGCTCTTGCCAGACTGGACGCCGGGAGCGGAACGATTGTTACCGCTCCCGGCGAGGGTGACGTGGATTACGTGTGCCGAATGTTCCTCCCGTCGGCCGGCATCGATGAGGATCCCGCAACCGGCTCGATACACTGCACACTGGCTCCATATTGGGCGGGGCGGCTGGGTAAGAACACGTTGCATGCGCAACAACTCAGTGCCCGCGGTGGATTCACGCGGAGCACCATCGCTGGCGATCGCGTGAAGATCTCCGGCAGGGCGCGCTTGTACCTTCAGGGCACGCTCGAACTCTGAAGCGTCTGCTCCAGAGCAAGAACCCGACACGCACCGTCAACCAATTCATGGCAATTTGCTCTTAAGGCGACGACGTCTTGGCGACGCGAGTAACCGATAGAACAGTAGTCCAGGAGTGTCACTCTATTATTCGATGGATCGATAGATGGCCCGAGGATCGGAGGATCCGATCATTCGATGAACCTCACCACTTCTCGCTCCGCCTCTGTCATCTCCTCACAGACGGCGTCGATGCTCTTGTACTCGGCTCTCCGGCTTTCCCGAAACGCCTCGTACTTCACCTCCGATACCCAGAAATCCAGGGTCAAAAACCGGCTTGCTTCGTGCACATCTTGCAGCAACTCCGAGCGGAGATATGCCGGGTCCTGCCGGAACAACTCCACCCATTCGCCCTGGGGGCCATAAGCCTCCACGAATCGCTTCTCCATCCCTGGTCGAACCCTGAACTCCCAGACGATCACGTATGCCATGCCGTTCCCCGTTCTGCCTCAATTCCCAACCCCAGAGGGCACCATGCTTTGTGGTACTTCGGTAACAGTAACACTGCCTATCGTCAGGCTGTGCAGGCTTCCTATTCCAAGTACACTCTCATTGGACTTACCGTATTGGGCCGTGCCCGGCACGTGCCTCGGGAGAATTTGTCGCTGAAATTGCCTTCGCCATCTCGGCTGCCCATTCTGTATGTCATCCTCAGTGTGCTTGTGGTGGTCGGCGTGGTGCCTCTGTATTTTTACTCGGCGCAGCTGGAATCCATCAATCGCGACCGCCTGATCACCAACGAACGCCTCCTGCAGAATACCGTTACGCGCTCGCTCGCGGACGACATTTCCCAGCACCAGGAATCGCTGGCCATGATGCAGGCCAACCTGTCTTCCGCGCTCCAGGTCGTCAGCGGCGGAGACATTACCGGCGAACACGTACAAGCCCCCGAGTTGCGCGCTTTACTCGAACATTTCGTCTCTTCCAGCGACGACCTCGCCTATGCCACCCTGCTGAATGCCGAAGCCAAGGGAATTTCGGCGGGCCGCATCGCTCCAGACGCCTTCCTGCAGCGCGAACTGGAGCGCGCCTACTCTGCCGCTCGCGAAGGCCGCGCCTATAACGGGCAGGCCCTGGTGGTTGGAACCGGCAAGGCCGCGCGCACCATCATGCTGGTCAGCACTCCCGTCATGTACGACGGCCGCTTCCTGGGCATGATCGGCTCTGTTGTGGATCTGCAATTCCTCATCCGCCGCCTGCAGGAGGTGCACCGCGGCGGCCTTACTCCTTACGTAGTCGACAGCCAGGGACGCTTGGTCGCCGGCGCAACCTCCGATTACGCCACCGGCCAGGACATGAGCAAGCTGGAAATTGTCCGTAACTTCGTCGAGCAGGGCAGCAAGGCCCAGATGGTCGCTGCCACTCGCGAATTCGACGTCGGCGCAGGAAAAGACGCCGTCAAGATGCTGGGCACCTACAGTCCGGTGACCAACCTGGACTGGGCCGTCATCGTACAGAAGCCGCGCGCCGAAGCCTACCGCGGCGTCTACGAAATGCAGCGAACTGCGCGCATCCTGGCCATGATGGCCATCATGCTCAGCGTCGCCATCAGCATCTTCGCTGCCCGCCGCATCACCAACCCTCTGCAAGTCCTCACTCGTTTCAGCCGCGCCATTGCCCGCGGAGACTTCTCGCAACGCGTGCAGGTCCGCAGCCGGACGGAAATCGGCGAACTGGCCTCCACCTTCAACGCCATGTCGGGGGAACTCGAGCATTTCGTACTCGACTTGAAGTCCGCCGCCGCCCAGAATCGCGAGCTCTTCATGAACTCCATCCAGATGCTCGCCGGCGCGGTTGACGAAAAGGATCCTTACACCCGCGGCCACTCCGACCGCGTCACCCGCTATTCCATCATGATCGCCCGGGAAATGGGCATCTACGAAGACTACATCGAGGTAGTCCGCATTTCTGCCCAGTTGCATGACGTTGGCAAGATCGGCATCGAGGACCGTATCCTGAAGAAGCCCGGCGCGCTCACTCCGGAAGAGTTCGAGATCATGAAGACCCACACCACCAAGGGCGCTAACATTCTGCGGCCGGTCGCTCAGCTGAAAGACATGATTCCCGGCATCGAGTTGCATCACGAATCCCTCGACGGACGCGGCTACCCACACGGCCTCAAGGGAGACGAGATCCCGCTTCTGCCACGCGTCATCGCCGTGGCGGATACCTTCGACGCACTCACCACCAACCGTCCCTACCAGAAAGCGTACGACCCCAAGGACGCGCTTGCCATCATCAGGAATCTTTCCGGCAAGCGGCTGGATCCCACCGCCGTCGCTGCACTCATCGCCATCTACGAGCGTGGAGAAATCCGCATCCAGCAGCAGGTACCGATGCCCGCAGAGATGCCGGCGCCGGCGGCGGTCGCTACCGCGCGCATCCTTTCCCCGGAGGTTGTACCTGAACTGGCCGCGGCGGTTCAAACCTCTTAGATCAGATCTGAGTCCCGCCATTACCTTTCCTCGATCAGGCTTCGTCCTCCCCGCGCCCGCTATAATTGAGCTTTAACTGAACTCCATAGTTATGATCCAGACCTTATTCGGCAGCCTCGAGGAACAACAGAAACCCAGCTTCCTGAACCGCATGAAGGAAGCGGTTACGCGCACCCGCGAGAACTTGAGCGCGCGCATCGAAGAAGTGGTTTCTATCGGCAAGGAAATCGACCGCTCCACCCTCGACGATCTGGAAGCCACGCTGATTGGCGCCGATCTCGGCAGCACCACCACCCGCGAAGTTCTCGGCAAACTGCGCGACAAGGCCGACCGCAAGCAGATCAAGAATGTTGACGAGCTCAAGCGCCTGCTCAAGGAAGAATTGCTCGCCATTTTGAACACCGCTAACACCACCCCGGTGCAGAAAGTCGACGGCACGTCGGAAGTGATCCTAGTGGTTGGCGTGAACGGAACCGGAAAGACCACCACCATCGGCAAGCTCGCACAGGTATTTCGTTCGCAGGGCAAGTCGGTCCTGCTGTGCGCCGCCGACACCTTCCGCGCCGCCGCCATAGAGCAACTCGAAATCTGGGGAGAGCGCACCGGCACCGAGGTCATCCGCACCAAGCCGGGAGGCGATCCCGCGGCCGTGCTCTTCGACGCGTTGCAAGCCGCCTCGGCGCGTCACACTGACTATGTGATCGTCGATACCGCCGGCCGCCTGCACACCAAATCGAATCTTATGGCGGAACTCGATAAGATGCGTCGCACTGCCCAGCGCATCATTCCCGGGGCTCCGCATGAGACTCTGCTGGTGATGGACGCCACCACCGGCCAGAACGGCCTGCAGCAGGCCCGCCAGTTCACCGAAGCCGCCGGAGTTACCGGAATTGTCTTGACCAAACTCGACGGCACCGCCAAAGGCGGGGTCGTGGTCGCCATCTGTCGCGAACTCGGCCTTCCGGTGCGCTTCGTGGGCGTCGGCGAGAAAGCCAGTGATCTGTTACCGTTCGATCCGAAAGATTTTGTCGATTCGCTGTTCGCTTAGCCTCTAGGCAAATTGGTGTAGGCGCGGGCGTTTTCTCGGGCGGGCCGCGGAAGAGCTTGAGCACAACCTTGATTTGAAAGGGCGCGGCTTAAGCCGCACCGTTGGATTCTTGAAAATGTGTCCGCGCTTTAGCGCCAGAGGTTGACTTTTCGCGACCTCGACACCGGGTTCCGCACTTGGCCGGTGGACCACCATGACATGATCGATTTCTCAATGTTTTGCCATTCTCTGTGCCTCTCTGTCTCTGTGGTGAAATAATGTTCTGTCGTGACCACGTCCCCGGAAACTGACCAGGTTTTTCTTAGCCGCGCTCTGGATCTGGCGCGCCAAGGCATTGGGCTGGCCTCGCCCAATCCATGCGTGGGCGCCGTCATCGTCGATTCTGCAGGCACGATTGTGGGAGCAGCCACTCATACCTACGACGGACTCAAGCACGCTGAAATTCTCGCCCTCGACCAGGCCAAAGCCAAATCCCGCGGAGCCACCCTCTACATCAATCTCGAACCCTGCTCCCACCACGGCCGCACTGGCCCCTGTGCCGACGCTCTCATCGCTGCCGGGATTCGCCGCGTCGTCGCCAGTATCCCCGATCCCAACCCGCAGGTTGCCGGAGCCGGGTTCGAACGGCTGCGCGCTGCTGGCATCGTGGTCGAAACCGGCTTGCTGCAGGAGGAAGCCAAAGCGCTCAATGAATCCTTCGCGCGCTACATTCGCCATCACATTCCGCTGGTGACGCTGAAAGCCGCCATGACGCTCGACGGCAAGATCGCTCCGCCACCCGGTCGTCTGCAGGTCATGGGAACAAATGCCTCTGCTCACATCACCAGCAACATCGCCCGCGCGCATGTGCAGGAACTTCGCCACCAACATGACGCGATCCTGGTGGGCGTCGGGACCGTCATCGCCGACGACCCCCTGCTCACCGACCGCAGCGGGCGGCCACGCCGCCGCCCACTCCTTCGCGTGATTCTCGACTCGCGTCTTCGCTTGCCGGTCGAGTCGCGCCTGGTGAAGACGGCGCAGGATGATCTGTTGGTGTTGTGCTCCTTTGCCGAGGAAAAAAAGAAAAAACAACTGTTGAAACTTGGCGTCCAGGTCGAACAGATTCCCCGGCCCACACCGGAGGGCCACCCCGATCTGGCGGCCGTGGTCCGCCATCTCGGGAAGCGTGAGATCAGCAGCCTGATGATCGAAGGCGGAGCCATGGTAAATTGGGCAGCCCTCTCATCGGGCATCGTCGACAAGGTTTTTCTTTACTACGCGCCGCGAATTCTGGGCGGCACGAAGTCGGTCCCATTCGCGGCCGGCGCAGGCTTTTCACGCATCACAGAGGCCCCGTTCGCAAAAGAATTACGCGTACACCGTTTCGGAGAAGATTTCGCGGTAGAGGGATATTTGAGAGATCCATATGCCAAATGAGGAGGCAGGAGTCAATAATCAGGCGTGCAGCCGATCTCTGCGGCTGACTCTTGACTACTGACTCCTGACTACTAGCGGCTAGCAACCTAACTACTGAGGTTACCCATGTTCACTGGCATCATCGAAGAAGTCGGACGCGTCACCCGCATCACCCACAAGCATGACAATCGACGTCTCACCGTGTCGTCGTCTCAGCTTGTGAAAGAACTGAAACCTGGAGCGAGCATCGCCGTAAGCGGAGTCTGCCTCACCGCCGTCGATATCCAGCCCAACTCGGTCGGGTTTGATCTCGCCGAGGAGACTTGGATCCGCACTTCATTTTCGCGGATCAAACAAGACGCCGAGGTCAATCTCGAACTGCCCATGCGCGCCGACGGACGCTTCGGCGGCCACATCGTGCAGGGCCACGTGGACGGCGCCGGCACTTTTCTCGCCCTCGACCCCATCCCCGGCACCGATAACTTCTGGCTCCGCATCGAGATCCCCAAGGAGTTGGCGCGCTACGTCATCTTCAAAGGCTCGCTGTCGATCGAAGGTATCAGCCTCACCGTGGCCAGGATCGAAGGCACCCGGGTCGACGTCGCCATCATCCCCCATACCATCGAAATGACAAATTTGAAGTCGTTGAAGGCAGGCGACCCGATCAACCTGGAAGTCGACATGATCGCCAAGTACGTCGAGAAGATGATGAAAGGTGACTCGGAGAACAGTCCCATTACCCTGGAGCGCCTGGTCAGCGCTGGATTCTGAGCTTGCGTGCCGAGGGCCTGAACAAACAAAAACAACCCGCTCAGTTCTTGTCGCCCGCTCCGTGCTTGGTCCGGCAGAGCTTGCAGTAAGTCGCCGGCTCGGTGTTGTCCACTCGATGCCTGATGGGCTTCAGCGTACGCAGGTAGGCAAAGATGGCCTTCAGGTCGTTGTCTGTTAGGTTCTTGTATACATCGCACGGCATGATGGGGCTCAGCTTGCGGGCCCCTACATAGCCCGTCCGAATCACTTGCAGGAACATGGCCTCGTCATAGTAGCTGATGCCCGAAACATCCGGCGTAATGTTAGCAGCGGCAGCTTCCTCATGTTGAGTACGGAAGACTTCGCCTCCGGCAAATTCCAATCCAGTCAGAGGCTGACCTTTCTCCTGCCGGGTGTGGCAATCTCCGCAACCGGCGAGGTTCACCAGATACGCACCGTAGAGAAGCTGGTGGTCTGCCGCGGGAGCCTCAACCGGCGCGGTCACCGGCTGGGGCGCGGAGCGCATCAGGTATTTCACGGGGAAGATAATCTCCGTCTTCGGCAGTTCGCGCCGCACCGCTGGCAGCGAGCGGATGTAAACAACCACCGACGCCAGGTCTTCGTCCGACATCTGCTGGTAGTGTGGGTACGGCATCATCGGAAACAAAGTCCGCCCATCGTGGCCAATTCCCTCGCGGATGGCGCGCGCCAGTTGGTCATCCGACCAGTTGCCGGAACCGGTCTGGGGATCGGGTGTGAGGTTGGGCGCAACCACCCGGCCAGGGAGCCCCTCGAAGGGCATCACATCACCGGAGCCTTCCGTGCCCGCCATCATTGGCGCACCGTGCTGGCTGGCATCGTGCTGCGAGTGGCAATAAACGCACCCGGCCAGGGCGGTGAAAATGTACCGTCCCCGTTCCAGCCGCTGCGGAGTGGCGTCGAATTTCCGCGAGGTGAGAGCTCGGGCTTTCGGCCCCAGGAAAGGACGCCAACCGATCGTCAGAGTTATCGCCGCCAGCACGACAACCAGCACGACGATTACCACGATTGCAGATTTTCCCAGTTTTCCCATGGCGATCCCCATTCCAATATTGAACCAAGAATGCGACCCGGAAGCCGCGAAAAATCAGTTCAAGCTGTGTCAGATGATTGAGTCGCTGTCAGGAACGATCAGGCGAGCGCTTGGGCACCTACTGCAAACTACCTCGTGCGCCCGTGACTAGCGTTTCTTCCCTTTTCTTGTCTTCTTGGCCGAAGGCTTGGCAGCCCTCTTTCGCGCCTTCCCCTTGACCGGCCCTGGTTTCTGCGAGTCTGATGTCTTCGGCGGCGGCTGAGTCGGCGCCGGCTTGGTTTCGTCGTCAGCCTTTTTCTTGCCGCGGCCCTTTTCTTCTGTCTGCTCCGCCGCGCCGGATTTCGCGCCCCGTCCCCGCCTCGGCGGAGGTGGTGGAGGCGGAGGCGGAGGCGCCAGCGGCTTCAGGAATCGCAAGGTCTCCGTTCGCGACCGCAGCTTGCCGTCCAGCAATAGCATGAAAACGTCGTGGGCGATCTTCGCATACCCTGGCAACTGCGGTGTAATCAGCAACTCGGCCATCTCCGGCAGAGGTATCTTCTGCTGCACCTGGCGCCACTTGGTGAGGAAATTCTTGATCTTCTGTGCCACCGTGGGCTGGCGCGCCGTCACCGCCAGAAACAGCACCATCTCCGGGCGCGCTTCTGACAACAGCTTCCATGTTCTTGATGGCGTCGCCGCTTCCTTGCCTGCCAGCCGTTTCGCCAGTTCCTTGGCGTTGTCCTCGAGATCTCTCCAGGACTCCACCAGGTCCTTACGCGGAATCAGCTTGCGCATGTCCGCAACATCCCGGTCGCCCAATCGCGAGGTCAGGAAGTACATCACCGCGGGCGACGGATCCGGAGAATATCCCAACTCATTCATCTGCTGCCGCGTCTTCATGAGCGCGCCCAACCCCACCGTGTCGGCCTTGGCCGTAGTCCAATGCGGATTCAGCACTTTCAGCCAGTTTTCTTTTTCCAGCACCCGCAGAATGTGCAGCGGATCATCCTCATACGCCAGCTGCTCGATCTCTTGTCCGATCGCCCGGCTGCTGATGTGCTCGATGTAGTCGTTTTCCTTGGCGGAATCGAAACGCGCCTGGGTTCTTTCCTCCAGAGGCCAGTGAAAGCGGGCGGAAAAGCGCAGCGCCCGGATCATCCGCGAAGGATCTTCCAGAAAAGCGTAGTTATGCAGGATTCGAATCAGCTTGGCCTCGATGTCGGCCACCCCGTTGAACGGATCCATCAGCAATCCGCGCGACCCGGGGTTCAGCGACAACGCCATCGCATTCACGGTGAAGTCCCGCCGCCGCAGGTCCTCGATGATGGTCGCCGGGGCAATCACCGGTGGCTTGCCGATCTTGTCGTAGCGCTCGGTTCGTGCCGCGCTCACCTCGGCTCGCACCCGCCCGGGAAAATTCAGGTGGAGAGTCTTCAGATCATCGTCTACCGCCGAAACTTCCGCCCCAGCTCGTTCCAGGTCCTTCTGCAACTTGAGCGCGTTGCCTTGCACCGTGAAATCCAGGTCGCGAATCGGCAGACCGCTGATCACATCGCGCACTGCGCCGCCCGTCAAATACACGTTCATGCCGGCTTCCCGCGCAATGTCCTGCATCAGCCCGATCGCCCTTTGCTGATCGGGCGTCAGCCGCGTTTCTAGCGTGTAGAGGTAGTCCGCCATGCGTTATGTTGAAGCGCGGGATTCCGGAATCCGGGTGAAAGCCAGCCCCGGGTTTTCCACAGGGCACGACAGCGCGCCCCAGAGAATCTGTTCCCCTTTCCGTAAATTGCTCTATCAACAAGACTTATACGGGATTGAATGGAGCCTTGCAAACTACAGAAAATAACACAACGTTAACAATTTGGCTACTGGCAATGCGATGACTCCCTATGTTCGCCTCAAAGTGTGAGAATCTGATTAGGTCGGGCGGCCCAGCCCGGGCCCCGGCAGCGAATCAGCATGTCATCCACCCACAAGAAGGTTGTGGTCGTTAAGATCGACCGCGACTCGGTGAACGGCCACGTCGCGCCCTCCAATTTCGTGCGCGAAGGCAAACTCGAGTTACTGAATACCTCCGGCAACGTGGTGGCCATCGACCTGCCCGATATCAAAGTCGTCTATTTCGTTCGCGAATTCGGCGATCTCGACGCTCCCAGCCGCAGAACCTTCACCACCCGGCCGCGCACCGAGGGCCTGTGGGTCCGCCTCCGCTTCAAGGACAACGAAGTGCTCGAAGGCATGATGCCCAACGACCTCGCCCTGAACACCGCCGAAGGCTACCTGATCAATCCGCCCGATCTGCGTTCCAACGTCCAGCGAATGTTCGTACCCCGCACCGCCTTGGACTCCCTGACCGTGCTGGCCGTCATCGGCGCCACCCGCCGTCAGCGCCGCGTCGGCCCCCCCGATACCCGTCAGGTCCCCATGTTCGGCGAATAGGGGAGTCTCAACAACTGTGGCGCGGGCCCCCTCGCCCGCGAATCAGCCCCGCTTGCTGCAAACTTCGCCACCCATCAGCGTTTGTGGTTTCAGTTCAGGATTGAGACAATCCGACCATGAAGCTTGCACAAATCGCCGCTATCTTGGGCGCGACCCTCCAACCCGCCGCGCCCGACCTCGAAATCACCGGCGTAGCTGGAATCGAAGATGCGGGCCCCGGCCAGATCACCTTCGTCGCCAATCCGAAATATGCTCCGGCTACCCGTACCACCAAAGCCGCCGCGGTGATCGTCGCCGAAGACTTTCCCGTCACCGGCAAGCCCCTGCTGCGCAGCAAGAACCCGTATCTGGCATTTGCCCGCGCCCTGGAACTTTTCTATCAACCGCCGAAGTATTCTCCCGGCATTCATCCCACGGCAGTCATCCACCCAACGGCCAGAATCGGCGACAACGCTCACATCGGCGCGTATGCGGTCATCAGCGAAAATGTCGAGATCGGCCCCAACGCCGTCCTGCTGCCCCACGTCGTCATCTATCCCGGCGTCAGGATCGGCAACAACTTCTTCGCTCATGCTCACGCCGTGGTCCGTGAACACTGCCGGATCGGCAACAACGTTGTCTTGCAGAATGGCGTAATCGTCGGCGGAGACGGCTTCGGCTTCGCCAAAGACGACGCTGGACACTGGTACAAAATCGTGCAGTCCGGACCGGCCATCATCGAGGACAACGTGGAAATCCAGGCCAATGCCTGCGTCGATCGTGCCAGCGTGGGTGAGACCCGCATCGGCCGCGGCTCCAAAATCGACAACCTCGCGCAAGTCGGACACGGCTCGCATGTCGGCGAAGACACCCTGCTCTGCGCCCAGGTGGGTCTCGCCGGTTCCACCGAAGTCGGAAACAGCGTGATTCTCGCTGGACAAGTGGGCGTCGCTGGACACTGCAAGATTGGCGATCGCGTCACCGTCACCGCGCAAAGCGGAACCCACGGCGACATCCCCCCCGGAACCATGATCAGCGGCTCTCCAGCCTTCGATCACAAAGTGTGGATGCGTTCCACCGCGCTCTTCGCCAGGCTCCCCGAGATTGTGAAGGCACTGCGCAACAAAACCGAAAAAAGCTAACCGTCATTCCAGACCGATGTAGGCGCGGGCGTCCCCGCCCGTGCGGGGTAGAGCGGACACTCCCGTCCGCTGCCTTTGGCTTCGCTTTTCTTGCGCAACTTCCAACCTGTCATCTCGACCGGAGCGTGCTCTTGCGCTTTGCGCAAGGGCACGCGGAGTGGAGAGACCTGTTGTTTCACGGGGCAGACGTTCGAGGGCGGAGCGGATACGACCTGCGCGGTCGCCGGGGCCGGCAGCGGGTGCGGCGTCGTCTTCAAGGTTACTCCGTAGCTCCATGTGTTCCGGGGAAGAGATCGCGTGATCTCTTCCTTTTTCTCCCGCGTCGCTCCGCGTCTTCTCCTCGCCGGCCTTACCCCGGCGCCGGAGTCAAAGGACTCCGTTGCCTTCGGCTCCGGCCTGAATTGTGAACGAGGCACCGTTGGCCGGTGGCCCAGGTCCGCGTCCGTTCTTGGGACGCTAACCTGGGTTGACGCTCCCCAATTTTGATCTTGGCGGGCGCCCACATCCCCGCTTCAATTTCCCCTCGCAAACTGACCCATTCACAAAGAAGTCATCCCGAAGTCCCCGCGCTTTCACCAGCGGGGCGAGAGCCTGCCCTGAGCGAAGTGAAGGGGATCTGGCGTGCACCATTGCTGAGCGTCGGAGCCGCGACGCTCCGCCCGAGATCCCTCACTCTTGGCTGGCGCCACATCCCCGCCTCACTTTCCGCTTGACTCCACCCCGGCAAACTGACATGCTCAGATATATATCTCTCGGAGAACGCACAAGACATACGTATAACTCGTTATGAATCTAGATTTTACCTCTAACCTCAATGGGCTCTAGATTTTGCGGATCAAATCTCTGTAACTTCATGATTCCACTAGACCGGTGGGAAGGGGGTATATACCATTCTCACCCTCATCGGCGAGAACGAAAATTAGGGAGGCAACCGCTGCCGGACGGGGGAAACCCCAGACCGGCAAACCGTCATCAGCGATGTATACCTAGTAGAGAACGTAACTTTACGATGTATAACTCTTTAGGAATCTAGATTTTACCTTTAACTCCAATCGAATCTAGATTTTGCGGACCAAATCTCCGTAACCTGATGATTCCACTAGACCGAGGGGGAGGGGGTATATACCTTAAAAGGGGTACGGACCGGGCGGATCCCTGACAAAACAGACCGGGAGGTTTTGAGCCGAACCGCCTCAGGCCGAGGCAGTTCCCTCTTGAAGCGGAGGGGCATCCGAACCGGGCGATGTAACCCGCGAGTGTCCCTCTTGAAACTCTGGCGGCAACCCGCGATCGATTGCCCGCCGTACTTTCTCCATGAGTTGGTCGCGGTCACCGAATTCGGCGGGTTCGATCGGGTCGTGAAAAATAACTTCCACTTTCCCTGGCTTAATCGCAAACCGGCCCTTCGGCATGACGTAATGCGTACCTGAAATGGTCACAGGAACCACCGGCACATTGCAGGCCTCGGCCAGGTAGAACGGCCCTTTCTTGAACGGCAGCAGCCGCCCATCGAAGGACCGCCTGCCTTCCACGTAGATGGTCATGGTGATTCCCTGCCGCACCACCTCGCTCGCGGCCCGCACCGCCGAAATCCCCGCATCGCGGTTTTTTCGGTCTACCGGAACCAGGGCGCCCAGGCGCATGACTTCCCCCAGCAGCGGAAAGCTGAACAATTCCTTTTTCACCATCACCGAGGTTCGCCCCGGGACCAGTGGCAGCATCAGCGGAGGATCGATGTTCGACACATGATTCGACATGTAGATATAGCTGCGGCTCCGGTCGATCTTCTCCAGGCCCAGCGTCTCCACCCGCACCCCGGCCAGATAAACCCCCGTGCCCGCCCCCCACATGCACACCCGGTACAGAAAGCTGACGTCTCCCGTCAGAATCGTCCAGGGAAAACAAATCAAAGCCACCAGCGGGAGCGCAACCGCCCAGAATGTCAGCATCACGATTGTGCGAATCATGGATGCTCCTGGACGGCAACGCCCGCTGCGTTTGCCCGGGCTTCGCCGATCCTCTTCAATCGCTCCGGCAACTTTTCGTAGATGCCGCCAAAACCGCCGTTCGACAGGATGGCAACCACGTCTCCGGGACGCATCTCCGGAGCTACTAGCTGGACGATTGCATCGGCAGTGGGGACGATGCGGGCCCGTTTCCCATGCTTCTGAATCTGGGCAGCCAGTTCGATAATATCCAGCCGCTCCGCTTCCGGAATCGCTTCCGACTTGAAGACATTGGCCACGATGATCTCGTCCGCCAGCGCCAGGCTCCGGGCAAGGTCGTTCTGCAGGACTCGGCGGCGCAGCGTGTTGGAACGCGGCTCCAGGATCGCCCACACCCGCCCTCCGGGATAGCGCGAGCGCAACGCCGTAAGCGTTCCGGCAATCGCCGTCGGATGGTGCGCGAAATCGTCAATCACGGTAATCCCATTCACCGTGTCCCGGACCTCGAGTCGGCGCTTCACACTCTGAAATGTCTTTACGGCTGCGGCAATCTCATCCTTCGAAATCCCGCACGCTGCAGCCATGGCCGCCGCCGCCGTTGCGTTCCAGACGTTGTACTCCCCACCCAGCGCGAACTCGAAATCCGCCCAGTGTTCCCCTTCCCGCAGCACCGACCATGTTGTCCGCGCCGGCTCCAATTGCAGGTTCACCACCCGCCACATGGCGTTCACGCCCGCCCCATATCGCTCCACCGGACAAAACGCCCGGCCCAAACAGCGTTCGATGCTTTCGCCGGCGTCGAAACCGACGATCCTGCCCCGCCCCGGCACCAGGTTTACCAGACGCTGGAAGGCCGTCTCCACCGCGTCGAGATCCTTGTAAATATCCGCGTGATCAAACTCGACCGAAGTCAGAATCACCGCATCGGGGAAGTAGTGCATGAATTTCGGACCCTTGTCGAAGAATGCGGTGTCGTACTCGTCGCCTTCCAGGATGAAATGCTTCCCCGCCCCCAGCCGAAAGCTGCTGCCGAAGTTCTCTGCGATTCCGCCGATCAGGAACGAAGGCTGGGTACCGGCGCAATGAAATATCCAGGACAGCATGGAAGTGGTCGTTGTCTTGCCGTGCGTACCAGCGATCACCAGCACTTCTTTCCCTACCAGAAACTCATCGTGAAGAATTTGCGGCAACGAGCAAAACGGAATGCGCTGGTCAAGAACTTGTTCCAGCTCCACATTGCCCCGCGAAAGCGCATTTCCCACCACCACCAGGTTCGGCCTGGGCCTTAGGTTGCCGGCGGAAAATGGCTGAGAGACTCCAATGCCCAGCGACGCCAGAAAGTCCGACATGGGCGGATATGCCGAAGCATCCGATCCGGTGACGCGGAAGCCGCGTTCCTGCAGCATTCCAGCCAGCGACGCCATTGCCGTTCCGCAAATCCCGATCAGATGAATGTGTTTCGCTTTCGTCATAAGTTCGGGATCACCTCAATCCGGTTCCTCACCCGATCGAATCAGCCGCGGTCGCTGCTTCCAGAAACCTGAGTTCTACCGACCTGCTATCTACATGCAGCAATGCGCGCACGCCGATGGGCAGGGTGACATTTTGTCGCGAAACGTGCCCCGATCTCAATCCGTAGGCTACCGGCACTCCCAGGTCTCCCACCACCCGCTGGATCACCTCTTCCAGCGTGTAGTCCTGGTCCTTGCTTTGCAGACAGAACAGCATCTCGCCAAACACCAGACCCTTCACTCCCTCGAACTTCCCTGCCAGCCTCAGTTGCATTAGCATGCGGTCGATCTGATAGGGCTTGGTGGCGACGTCCTCGATGAACAAGATCGTGCCTTGCGTGCGGATCTCATACCGTGTTCCCAAGGACGCCGTCAGCATGGAGAGACATCCGCCGTACAGAACACCTTCCGCCGAACCTTCGACGAGCGGTTTGGCTGCCGACCTAGCCTCGGCGCTCAGGGTCCACTCGGAACTTCCACCCAGGGCGGCTTCCCACGATGCAATATCCACACCGTCCTGTTGCGCGAAATCTCGAATCACCATCGGCCCGTGAAAGGTCACGAAATCCGCTGAGTCGGTCAACCATGTGGACAAGGTCGTAATATCGCTGTAGCCCACGAATATCTTGGGGTGGTCTGCGATCTTCTTCAAGTCGAGTTTCTCGAGTAGATAGTTCGCTCCATACCCGCCGCGCGCACACACAATCACACGCACGTCGTCTCGTACGAACATCTCTTCGAGTTCCTGCACTCGCCGCTCCACCGATCCGGCAAAGTAGAGATCACGCTCCAAAATCGAGTCGAAATAGAAAGGCTTATAACCCAGCTTGCGCAAGGCTTCGCAACCAGCCTCCAGCATCTGCCGGTTCAGATTGCTGGCCGGCGCCACAATGCCAACCGTGTCCCCGCTTCGTAACGCAGGGGGCTTGCGACGCGTGGTCAGTGGAGGGTTTGGCATTCGGTGTTCAATTCTAGATGAAGAATTCTCCGCGGCAAATCAGTTGCGCTGGGCCCCGCAAGTAGACCTGGTCTTCCCATCGAACCGTCTGCGTTCCGCCCGGTGCGTGAACTCGTACCGGCGAAGCCGCTCTGCCGGATGCGATGGCTGCCACCGCCGAAGCGCATGAACCGGTCCCCGAGGAGCGGGTTTCCCCCACTCCGCGCTCAAAAAACCGCACCTCGATATTCCCCTTGCTGACAACGGTTACGAATTCAACGTTAATGCCTTGCGTGAAGTGCGGCTGGCGTTGAATCTCCGCCGCTTCTGCTTGCCATCTTTGGGGAAACTCATCCACGAACACAACGTAATGTGGATTCCCCATCGACACCGGAATCCCGCGCACCTCGCCAGCCTCCAACCCGATGGCGAACTCATCGTCCACCTCCGGCCGTCCCATCGCGATTTCAAATTCAAATTCCGCTTCGCCACGAGAGGCGAGTGTACAATTCTTCACCCCTGCGCCAGTCCGGATGGCCACTTTTTCCCGCACCCGTTCTGAACAGAGAAAGGCCGCAACGCACCGGGTACCGTTGCCCGAAATCTCCGCCTCCGAACCGTCCGCATTAAACAGGCGCGCATGCACGTCGGCGTCGGGCGCAGGAAACAACCACTCCACGCCATCCGCCCCCACGCCTTCGTGGCGGTCACAAATCCGTTTGCTGAACCCAGCCAGATCGGTTGGCGCGTTCATACCCTCAATGATCAGGAAATCGTTTCCACATGCGCTGGCTTTGACAAAACGAACACTGGCCAGTGAGGCGCTCATTCCGGCAACACCGGGCCGACGGGGACCGCCTCCGTGTGGAGAACGCCGTAGATGTGCTGCACCGTTTCCATCAGTAGGTGTGCCTGGATTTTACCACTCACTCGTCGGCCCCAATCGCCGGCTACGCCCAGCCGTGAACCCCGCTGATTACTGCTCGCGGCGATGTGTCCAGTACACTGTCGCAGGCGGCTGACCCTCGGTTCGAATTACCACCATGGACGTCAAGCCCTGCCTCGCAACCCCCGCGGCCACGGGATCATTGCCAATCGCCACGACGTAATCCGCATATTGTTTGGGATTGGCCAGTGCCCGTTCCCACAAGCCCGCCGGATCGGCCGGCTTCCTCCAGGGCCGGTGATTACCTTCATTGATGGTTCTTCGCAACGGAACGCCCCCGTCCTGCAGCGCCCCGACATGGTCCCCCAGGTACATCAGCAGGATGGAATCATGCGGAAGCAACTGCAGGGTCTTCGCCAGCTCGGTTTCCAGCGCTATGCGAGTACGGGAATTTACCCAAGCCTCGCGGAAGCAGATCGGCTGCGCCCGCCACACCGAAGCGTAACTGGCAGCCACCAGCACCAGCCATGCCGCAACCACCCGACTCTTGGCTCGTCCGCTGCCGGCGGCATTCAAAGCAAAATGCAGTGTCACCGCACTCAGCGCCGCGTACGCCGGAAGCATCTCCAAACCGAAGCGCACGTTGTAAAACGAGTATGGCCACCATTCCGGTAGGAAGATCGGCACACTCCCGTAGCTCAGCGACAGCGTATAGAAAGGCAGGGGCAGCAACAGCAATAGAAACGGCCATCGTCTGCGGTCAAGCCCGGCGATCGCCAGGGTCCCAGCCATGATCAGCACCACCCACGGTTTCTGCCAGTTCCCTTCCGCGACCGTCTGCTCTCCCGCCTTGAAGAAGTACGCGAAAGCCACCGGCGGATTCTGCCGCCCGGGGTGCGTCGTAGAACCGGATGAGGTCCGCTCCTCAATCGCCTTCGCAGAATACGGACCGTTGGCGAACTCCAGAGGATTGCGATAGACAATTCTGTTGTATGCCAGCCAGAGGGCCGGAGCCGCCGCCGCAATCAGGACAAACTTGAGGAAGGCGAGCCGGAGTTGAGGCTTCCTTCGTCCGGATTGCACCACCACCACAGCCGCGGCCAAAGCGAGGGTCCCAGCCAGAAACCACCCATCGTAGCGAGTCAGGCACGCCCCAGCCAGGCAAAGTGCGGACTTCACCAGCGGCCTGCTCGCTGAGTCGCCGTCCGCAGCCTTGGATCCCTCAACAAATTCGGTGAAATGCACCACCGCCCAGACAAACCACGCCAGGTACAGTGGCTCGGTCATCGCCGTGGTTTGCATGTACAGCAGATTCGGATTGGCGGCGTAGGTCGCAGCCGCTACCCACGCGGCAATCCGCGCCGCAGAGTCTGACCCAGACGGGCCCTTCCAAACCCCACGAACCAGGCGAAAGATACCGATCGTGCCTAGAACGTAAGCCACCATGTTTGGAACGGCGCCAGCAATACCAGTGCGCCACGCCGAGTCAGATAGCAGGAAAGGGATCATCAGCAGATGCGGCAGCGGAAGCCAGACCGTCCCCAGTTGCAGCAGCCCGGGCGTGCGCGAGTCGAACACCCGGCGCGCAATGTTGATGTGTGCCACCGCATCTCCGTAGAGCAGCAGATGGCCACGTTGAAGGTAAACCAGGAAGGACAGCAACGAAACACAGGCCGCAATCTGCCCTACCAGGGTGCACTCCTGGTCCCATCGTTGAATCGGATCAACTTTCATTCCAGATGGGTCAGTTCGCGGAAGATCTGGAAGCGACCTTCGATCTCTTCCCGCTTCAAGTCTTGCAAGCGTTCCGTGCCAAAGCGCTCTACCGCAAACGACCCCATCACGCCGCCATAAAATAGAGCCCGCTTGAGCACTTCGCGATTGAGTTCTGGCTGTGACGCCAGGTATCCCATGAATCCACCGGCAAACGAATCGCCGGCTCCGGTTGGGTCTTTCACTTCGTCGATGGGCAAGGCGGGAGCGCGGAAGGGGTGGCTCCCGATGCCGAAGGCACCTTCGCGAAAGAAGATGGTCGCGCCATATTCGCCATGTTTCACCACCAGCGCATGCGGACCCATGGCAAGCACCTTCCTCGCCGCGCGCGGCAGGCTGCGGTCCCCCGCCAGCATTTTCGTCTCACCGTCATTGATCAAAAGGATGTTGACCAGCTTCAGCGTTTCCAGCAACTCCGGGCGAAACCCCTGGATCCAGTAGTTCATGGTATCGCCCCCGGTCAGCCGCACTCTGTCCATTTCCAGCCGCACCGCCGCCTGCAGGCTGGGCTGAATGTTGGCCAGAAATAGAAACTCGGAATCCTGATACTCGTCAGGAATCCGCGGCTGGAAGCGCTCGAATACATTCAGCTCCGTAAAGTCGGTCTTGGCCTCGTTCAAATTATCCAGATATTGCCCGCCCCAGCGGAATGTCCTGCCCTTGGCATGTTCGATGCCCCGAGTGTCGATGTTGCGCTTCCTTAGCACGTTCTCGTGGTCTCCGGTAAAGTCTTCGCCAACCACCGCGACCACCCGGATTTCCGTGAAATAGCTGGCCGCCAGCGCAAAATATGTGGCCGCCCCTCCCAAAATGTTCTCCGCCCGCCCGGAGGGCGATGCGACGGAATCAAACGCAACTGAACCAACCACCACTATGCTCATGATCAGTTTTTATCTTTCAGGTACTTATCCAGAATGAGTTTCAGTTTCGCACGGGTGGCGGGGGGAATCTTCGTACGATCCGTCAGGATCGCATGCTCCAGCGCCGACCCGCACTTGCAGCTTCGCTCCCGTGGCATCTGCGCCACCACCCCGCGGACCACTTTGCACGCGTTCTCGGCATTCTTGTTCAGCACCGCGATGATCTGATTCACCGTGACCGAATCGTGGTGCGGATGCCAGCAGTCGTAGTCCGTCACCATCGCAACCGTTACGTAGCACATCTCCGCTTCGCGCGCCAGCTTGGCTTCCTGCAGGTTGGTCATGCCAATGACGTCCATGCCCCAGCTGCGGTACACATTCGACTCCGCCTGGGTGGAGAACTGGGGGCCTTCCATGCACAGATACGTTCCGCCGCGCTTGCCGCTCACCCCAAACCCCTGGCAGGCCGCTTCCACCATCCGCGCCAGTTCCGGGCACACCGGGTCCGCAAAACTGACATGTACCACTATACCTTCGCCGAAAAATGTATCTGCTCGATGACGCGTCCGGTCAAAGAATTGGTCAGGAATCACGAAATCCAGCGGCTTGTGTTCTTCTTTCAGCGATCCCACCGCCGATAGGGAAACAATCCGCCCCACTCCAAGCTGCTTGAAACCATAGATGTTTGCCCGGAAATTCAGCTCGCTGGGAAGGATCGTATGCCCGCACCCATGCCTCGCCAGAAACGCAACCTTCCGCCCTTCGAGAGTACCGAGAACATACGCATCGGAAGGATCACCGAACGGAGTCTGTTGCCGCACTTCCATGACATCTGTGAATCCCGGCATGGCGTACAGCCCGCTCCCGCCGATGATTCCAATCTCCGCCTGCGCCAAATATCCTCCTGAAGACCCCGCGATGTGATAGCAAATCGTTGATTATACAGAATGGAGTGCTCAACACGCGGGGCGATTCCGGGGTCCGGTAGTGGTACAGTTTGAATTCCCAACAAGGTAGCCAAGGACAGTCGGGCTGTGGGAAACTGTGGGCATGAAGAAACCGCGCTTGGAAATCACACAATGGGAGAACGAAATGCCCATTCGCGGGAAGTGCAGTTCGTGCGCGGATGCAGAGTTTACAGCCAAGCCAAGGACCATTGAGAAGAACCAGCAGCTAATGAATACTATGTTCGAGGATCATTTCAAACGTATCCACATGCGCGAGGATGCCAGCCAAGCCGCTGCACGGATCGTGAAAGAAGCTACTAAGGATTAAGACGTCAGAGCCTTCCCCCTTCCCAGTCCTGGGGATCGTCAAACAAGATCCTCCCGTAGAGACGAATCCCCTCTACTTCACGCCTGTCGACGCTGGCAGCAATTCCTGTCGCAACCGTTCCGTCGTCGGCGGATCCAAGCTCTCCGTGATTAGCACGTTATTCCCTTCCATGGAAATCACCACCAGACCTTCCTCGGTGAGCCATGTGTGCATCCCGCTCAGGGTTTCAATCCCATGCAGATCGCCAGCCCATTTCTCTCCCGGTTCAGCCGCATCGTGCACCTGCTTGTAGCGTTGAGCAAGCGACTTGGCGTAGATCGCCGCAAACCTGCCGGCGCTTTCCGAATTCGACCAGCGTGACAGATACATCACTCCCAGCGTCCCCGCCGAATGTCCTTTCGGCCGGACGGCATAGTAATATCCTCCGCGCCACTGCGGGTAGATCTTCCGCGACTCCTCCACTCCCGCATATTGGTCAACCAGAATCGCTACATCAAATTCTCCGATGGCTCCAATG
Organism: uncultured Acidobacteriota bacterium; assembly: GCA_963715675.1. Taxonomy (GTDB): domain Bacteria; phylum Acidobacteriota; class Terriglobia; order Terriglobales; family Acidobacteriaceae; genus DASVWZ01. The sequence goes on along the minus strand of OY970265.1, from coordinate 1,279,586 downwards.
TCGAATCGTTCGTAGTTCTGGAAATCTTTCTTGTAATCCGGTAGCGGCATCGGGTCCATCCGCTCACCCGATAGATACGTGTCGGGTTCCATGATCTGACGCGTGCTTTGCGGCGGATTGGAAAACACCGCGGTGAACGCTTTCGCCTTGCCGCCATGCTGCAGCAACTCAACCTCGAAATCCAGCCCGTAACGATACGGAAAAGTCAGCTCTTGCTGCAGAAAAATAGGTGCGCGCTTGAATTCCGGCGAATCCGCCGCTCCCACCAGCATCGCCTCTTTCATCGCATTCGCCATCTCCGGCGAGGTCAGGATCGACTTCCCGACCGGGGCCAGCATATAGTCCATCAGCGTCACCATCGCCTGCCCTTCCACCGCCGCCTGTCGCGCCTCATCGTTCTCGTCTTCTTCAATGTCGGCCGCGCTGGGATTCTCCTTATCGTCGATGTCCGGGTCTCCCATCTTCATCCACTTCTGCAGATCGAATGACTGATCTTGCAGCGCGTGCGTCAGTTCATGGGCCAGTACGGGCCGCTGATCCTCGGCGTCCAGCCAGTCCAGCAGATTCACGGTCTTGGTCTTCGGATCGTAATACCCGGCGACTTGCTCCCGCAGCAGCGTCACTAGAAAGGACTGCAGGTTGAAGTCTCTTGGCAGAAGGCCGAACTTCTTCAGCACGAACTCGGAGCGCTGCAGGCGTTTTGCGTCTTTGTCCTCGGCCATACTCTTTTCCAGATAGGCGACCACCTGGTCGCGGCTGCTAAGTTGGCGTTTCACAGGTTTCCGGATGGGCAGCTCAGTATCCTGGCTGGCAAATTTCAGAATCTCATCAACGGAACGAAAAAGTTCCTCTGCTTGCTTTGGGGAGATTTTCTGCGGAGCGCTGGCGTCACTCGCATGCTTCTGGTCTTGTGAGGGGACGCTCTGCTCCGCCCCGCCGGCTTGAGAATCGGCCTTGGGCGGCTGCGGCACCGCGGATTGCGTCTGTTGGCCCGGTGCCTGCGCCCACATCGCCGCGCTGACCAGCAATACCAGCCCAGCCACCAAGCACAGTTGGAACTTTCGATAGAATCCTTTAGCGTTGGTCATCAGGTTCGTTATGTCTGCCGCCGATCCTCGTCAAACCGCCGCGGAATACTTTCAGAAAGCCTATCAGCTTCAGATGCAGGGCGAGTACCGACAGGCCATCGACTTCTATACCCGCTCCATCGAGAGCTTTCCTACCGCCGAGGCTTATACCTTTCGCGGATGGACGTATTCCTTCCTCGGCGACTACGACCGCGCCATCGCCGAGTGCCTCGAAGCCATCAACGTTGATCCGGATTTCGGCAACCCTTACAACGATATCGGCGCTTATCTGATTGAACAAGAGAAATGGGAGGAGGCCATCCCCTGGTTTGAGAAAGCCATCGTCGCGCCGCGATATGAAGCCCGGATTTACCCGCACTTCAACTTAGGCCGCGTATACGAACATCAGCATAAATGGCAGAAAGCACGGGAGTGTTACGCAAAGGCCCACTCGCTGGATGAACGATACGTCGCCGCTCTTGCCCGCCTGCGCAAGCTGCGGGCGATGTTCAACTAGCCGCGCCCACCCTCCCCGCCACCCACTCCCCCGCCTCCCGCGTCCCCAAACTTCCGCCAATGTCTTGCGTCGTTTTCCTTTGTCGCACTGCTTCGAGCACCGCCGCCTCAATCTTCTCCGCCTCAATGTTCATGCCCAGATGATTCAGCATCATCGCCACCGTCAAAATCGCGCCGAATGGATTCGCAACATTCTTCCCCGCAATCGGCGGCGCCGACCCGTGAACCGGTTCGAACATCGACGTCTTCCCCGGATGAATATTACCGCTGGCCGCCATCCCCAATCCGCCCTGCAAAGCCGCCGCTACGTCAGTGATGATGTCTCCGAACATATTGTTGGTAACGATCACGTCGAACTGCCTCGGATCGCGCACCATCTGCATGCAGAGTGCGTCCACGTACATGTGCTCGGCTTTCATCTGCGGATACTCGGCGCTGACTTCCCTGAACACCCTCTGCCACAATCCGCCGGCATGGGTCATGGCGTTCGACTTGTCGCACATCAACACGCGATGCCGCGGCGCGCCACCTTGCTTGGCATGAAGTTCGCAATACCCGAAGGCATATCGGATCACCCGTTCGACGCCCTTGCGCGTATTGATATCTTCCTGGGTCGCGATCTCATCCGGCGTACCTTTCTTGAACACGCCGCCCAGGTCTCCATATACACCCTCGGTGTTTTCGCGCACCACAACAAAATCCACATCCTTCGGCTCGACCCCCTTCAGCGGACACAGCGCCCCATCCAGCAATCGTACCGGGCGAACGTTTGCGTAAAGATCCATCTTGAATCGCATGCCGAGCAGAATTTCCTTGGCATGGATATTCGTGGCTACCCGGGGATCGCCGAACGCCCCCACCAGTATCGCGTCAAAATCGCGCGCCAGCATAGAAAAGCCATCCGGAGGCACGGTGACTCCGTCGGCAAGGTACCGGTCCGCGCTCCAGTCAAACTGGGCCGTTTCGACCGCGGCGCCGGAAGCTTCCATGACTTTGACGGCCTGCGGAATCACTTCTTTCCCAATGCCGTCGCCAGGAATGATGGCAATTCTTTTTTTCGGGCTCACGGAAGAAGAAGATATCAGATTCCGCGAGAACGCAAGTGCGAGTTTTCGGACAAGACTATGGCTCCCCGCCGTGCAGAATTGCCCGGGCGGAGAAATGCTATTTCTTGCGTTGCATTTCGAAATGAAATCTGAGGTCTTTATCCCCCTTTTTCCAGGTCCACTCTTCGGTGTAGTGGTTCCGCGTCCGAGAACAGGAACACCGCCCGGTGCATGTGCCCTGCCTGGGGGCCGGACAGATTTGTGGCATCCAGGAAATCAAACGTTACTGTCTTCAGATCAGGCGAAATGACTGCCTTCATGCGGGGCTGGTTGTTAGAGGGGCAGAAATGCGTCATCAGCAATTGATCGCCATCAACGTAGTACATGCTCATCATCTCCTCGGAGCTCATATGCATGTCGGCCATCACAGTCGTGCCACCGGCCTCGAGCTGGTACGTAACTTCCGATGTGTCGCCCGTCGGCGACTTCCCTTCCCAGGCCCCCGCCATGGATTTGAAGCGATCGAGCACCTTCTGCGCATCCGACTGTGCCCAACTGTTTATCGAAATCAACAGCAGCGAGAGAACTGTCGCCACTCGCAGCATTCTCATCTCAGTGCCCTCCAACTCCGTAAGACGACAAGAAAGGCGCGGGGATAGCGCCACCGTACACATCCTTAGGCGTTTTCACCGCCATTCGGCCATGCCAACATAACGGCGGGACACAAGCGTGATGCCTCGGCTGTGCACCGAGGCCCCGTTCCTGCAGCTTGTATAATTGAGAGCCAGATATGATGTCCGTCGCCACTACCAATCATGCCCCTGGGGTGCGTTCTTCCGAACTGCGCAGGGAATTTGAAGCCCTGCTTTCGGATTGTGGAGTCTACGGTCTTGACCACCGGGCCCAGATCGCCATTACGGGTAGCGATCGCACCCGCTGGCTCAATGGCATGGTGACCAATAATATCCGCGACCTCCAGCCGGGCCATGGAGTCTATGCATTCTTGCTGAATCCTCAGGGCCGTATTCTCGGCGATCTTTATGCTTACAACCGAGGTGAATCTTTGCTGGCCGAGACGGATCGGTCGCAGGTGAAAACGCTGCTGTCCACGTTCGACCACTACATCATCATGGATGACGTGGAGCTGTCGGACATCAGCGACCAGCAGCAATTGACCGGACTGGCGGGGCCCGGCAGTCATCGGGTTCTGCAAGATGCGGGATTGGAAATCCCTGCCCTGGTGCCGTTGCAGTTCGTGGATGTTACCTGGCGGGATACGCCGGTAACCGTAGTGCGCGGCGACAACAGTTCCGTAGCGACCTACGAAATTTGGACGCCCCCGGAACCAGCGCAGCCGCTGAGAGATGCTCTTGTGAAGGCAGCCGCGACCCCGGCGCGGCCTGAGGCGCTGGAGCTCTTACGCATCGCCGCCGGCGTGCCGCGCTATGGCCTGGACATTCACGAGCGCGATCTACCCCAGGAAACCGGACAGGAGCGCGCTTTGCATTTCAGCAAGGGGTGCTACATCGGCCAGGAGATCGTCGAGCGCATCCGTTCTCGCGGCGCCGTTCACCGCAGCTTCACGGGGTTTCATGTGCACGGCAAACTTCCAGCGCTAGGAACACAAATCCAATCCGACGGCAAAGATGTCGGCGAGGTCACCAGTGCCGCTTCGCTGCCCACGAGCACTGGCGAGCTGGGGGTTGCGCTCGGGTATCTCCGACGTGAAGCTGCTGTGCCGGGAAAACGACTTCTGGCGGAAAGTTCTCAGGTCACAATCGCAGCTCTGCCGTTCACGGAAGTGTTTTCGCGCCCGAACCAATAGACTTCAAGGAAACAACTATGCCCGAAAAAAAGCAGGAAACCTTTACCGTTACGGATCGCCGCCTGTTTACCTCCGATGGCGAACCTCGCACCGAGGCCGCGCAGGCGGAAACCCGCGAATCCGCGGTCAGTCCTGTCACTGCGCAGGTCGCTGCGGAAGCCCCCGCTCCGCCCACGCCGGAGCCGGAAATGCCTCCCGCTCCAACCATCTCCGAACAGCAAGAGCAGGCCGATGCGTACCGCAAGAGTTCCAAAGAGCTCGACAGCCGCGTCGAACTCAGCGGTCATTCCTCCAAGGAACTCGAGATGACCTTCGATCGCTTCATGGCGTCTCTATACATGAGTGCCATGCTGCAGCTTGGCCTGATGCAGGAACCGGGCGGTCAGCCCCGCATCGACCTGATCGGCGCCCGCCAAACCATCGACACACTCTCTCTCATGCAGGATAAGACCAAGGGCAACCTCACCCGCGCGGAAGAGACTTTTCTGCAGAATTGCTTGTACGAACTCCGCATGGCTTACGTAGAGGTGACCAACGCCCTGTCACGTCCGCCCGATCCCTCAGCTTCGCCTGCCGGAACTGCACAACGATGAAGGCGACCCTCACCGTTCTGGGCAGCGGCACCTCGATGGGCGTGCCGACGATCGGCTGCGACTGCGCGGTGTGCCACTCTTCCGATCCCCGCGACCGCCGCACCCGCCCCTCGGTGCTCATCGAATACGCCGGCCGCTCCGTTTTGATCGACTCCACCCCGGATTTCCGCGAGCAGGCCATTCGTGAGAACATCCGCCAGATCGACGCCGTTCTCTACACCCACACCCACGCCGACCACATTCTTGGCATCGACGATCTGCGGCCGCTCAGCTACCTGCACAAGCCCAACCGACTCCCTCTGTATGCCAAGCCGGAAGCCGTGGACTTTATCCGCAACATGTTCCGCTACATTTTCGATGAGGCCTACAAGTTCGGCGGCTTGGCCCGGGTAGAACTGAGGCCCCTTCAAGGCCCCGTCGATCTTTTTGGCGCTCGTTTCGAGCCGGTTCCCGTGATTCACGGGGAAGCCGAGATCGACGGTTTCCGCTTTGGGTCCGCGGCCTACCTGACCGATCACAGCGAGATTCCCGAGGCTTCGTTCCCCATGCTCCAGGATCTCGACATTCTGTTTCTGGATGCGCTCCGTCACAAACCTCATCCCACGCATTCCACCGTTGCGAACTCCCTGAGCATCGTGGAGCGGCTGAAGCCCAAGCGCGCTTTCTTCACCCACATCTGCCACGATCTGCCCCACCAAGAAACCAACGCGCTGCTGCCGCAGGGTGTGCGCCTCTCCTACGACGGGATGAAGCTGGAGTTCGAGATTTGACGCCGAGGAACTCTCCATGTTGCCGACGTCATGCCGAACGGAGCCGCATTTCAGGCGGAGTCAGGAATCTCGCGAGCATCGCGAGGGCGTTGAGGACTAACTGCGCCATGACCCGAACCACGGACTTTCTTTGTCGCCAAACAATCCGATGCTAGTTTTTCACAAACTCGAGGACATTCCCGCCGACTTCGGTCCTACCCTGATCAGCGTGGGCAACTTCGACGGCGTCCACCTCGCGCATCGCCGGGTTCTGGCGAACATCGTGGAGCGCGCAAGAGTTCAGGGCTGCAAGGCGGTGGCCGTCAGCTTTGAACCACACCCCATCCGTATTCTCCGCCCTGATTCCCGGCTGAAACTGATTGCGCCCACCCCGGAGAAGCTTCGCCTGCTTTCCGAAACTGGTCTCGAGGCAACTCTCCTGCTTCCCTTCACTCGCGATCTTTCCCTCATGTCACCCCACCGTTTCGCTCATGACATCCTGAAGAAGGCGTTGCGCGCGCGCGAAGTCCACGAAGGCTACAACTTCCATTTCGGACATCTCGCGGAAGGCAACGTGGATATGCTCTCTCAGTTCGGGCGCGAAATGGGATTCCAGGTCGAAGCCTATCGGGAACTGCGGGTACGCGGCGAACCCGTCTCTAGCAGCCACATCCGCAAACTGATTGCCGCCGGAAACCTACGCCGCGCCCGCCATCTTCTGACCCGGCCGTTCAGCATTCTATCGACCGCGGGCAGAGGCCGTGGCCACGGCACCAAGTACACGGTTCCGACTATCAACTTAAGCCACTACGAGGAGCTCATCCCGAAATACGGCGTCTACATCACTCGCACCCGCGTCGCCGAAGAATGCTTTGACTCCGTCACCAACGTCGGAGAACGGCCCACCTTCGGCGCCGATTCCTTCGCCATCGAGACTCATCTCCTCAACTTTCATCCCATGGATCTCACGGCCGAGACCGAGGTCGAGATTTATTTTCTGGACAGAATCCGCGACGAAATCAGATTTCCGTCCGTGGAATCCCTGCGGGAGCAGATCGGAAAAGATGTTGTCAGGGCACAGCGTTATTTCCGCTTGTTAGCCGCCGGCACCGGCCTCGGTTCTACGATGTAGGCGCGAGCCTCCCCGTTCGTGCTCGGCGGTACAACGCCGCAACCAGTCCTATTCGATCGGCTCGATCACGTTCCCTTCCTCGCGCCGGTTTCGGTCCGGCCGTTGTACGACGACGATCGCGACCAGCACCAGAACAATCCCCAGCGTCTGCACCGGCCGCATTACCTCTCCCAGCGCCGCTGCCGCAATCACAATCGAAAATACCGGCTCCAGACAACTCACCACGATCGCTTTCGTCGGCTCCAGATGCTGCAGTCCGGCGAAATATAACGAAAACGGCGCGAGCACCGAGACCATCGAGAAGACCATCAGGAACATCCATTGCCCGCCGGAGTAGTGCGCCGCCACGATCTTCCATGGCGGGTTCACCACCACCCAGAATACCGACGCGCTGAACACTACGTACAGCAGCACAATCCAGCGGTCGTAACGCGCCAGGATGCTGTGTCCGCCAACGTTGTAGAAGGCAAATGAAAACGCTGCCACCAGCGCTGCCACCACTCCGACGGTGTCGAGTCTTAGCCCCCCTCCGCGAAAAATCCCGATCACCAGCCCAATCCCCGCCATCGCCAGGCCGACCGCCGACACCCGCGTTGCCGTCGCCCTCTGCAGTCCCCGCGCTACGCTGTACAACAGAACCCAAACCGGCGCGGTGTATTGCAGAATGATCGCCGTCGCGACATTGGTCCTCTGGATCGCCAGGTAATAAAAATAATTTGAGGCTGCCACGCCCAAGACTCCCAACAAGAACATCCGCCCCAGATCGGCCGCCGGCAGCTGGATTCGCCGCCATCCTCGAAGCATCAGCAAAGCCGCAAACAGAACTAGAAACGAAAATCCTGCGCGGCTTTGCGAGAGAATCAGCGGATCGATTGGCCGGAGCACTTCGCCTCTCGGCAGCAAACGCCCGGTAAACGCGGCACGCCCCAGCGTTGCTGCAACTCCCCACAAGAAGGCGGCGCTGGCAATGTACAGATAGCCACGGACGGGATGAGGTTTGCTTTGCGAGGATTTCAATCCGGTGCCTTAAACGGTTTCAGTGGGACCCCGTCCCGTGCGGCTGCCCTGCGGGCGCTCCGCCCGCCGCAAGCCGCAGGTTCTATACGTATTCGATCCTCCAACTGATCTTCGCCGTCTTGCTCAGCATCGCCGATACTGAACAATACTTCTCTTCTGAAAGCTTCACCGCATCTTCCACGGCTTTGTGGCTCACCTCGCCTCCAACCTTGTAGACCAGCCGGATCTCGGTGTAGACCGACGGCGGAATCAGCGTCCGCGCCGCTTCTGCCGTCACTTGCAGGCTGGTGAAAGGCTCACGTTTCTTGCCCAAGATGCTCGCCACGTCGTATCCCGTGCAACCACAAAGTCCGATCAGCACCAACTCCATGGGGCTGTTCCCGGCTTCCTTGTCGCCGTCGACGACGATCGCGTGTCCGCTGCTGGCAATGCAATCGAACCGCTGCTTTTCAATCCAGGTGGCTCTTGCTTCCGTCATTTTCTGTTCATCTCCGATTATCCGTCAGCGGCTCCGGATGGATCAGCACGCGAAACAGTTCCGGCTCCGCCAGCTTGAAGCGAATCTCCAATTCGGTCTGAACATCGTGCACACGCGACAGCGGCAGTCCATCGGAAAACGTGCAATGGCAGGAAATGTACAAGCGGTTTCGCACCCGCTTGACCTTCACTTCGTGCACATCCAGGACCTCCGGGAATTCGCCCGCCAACTCCTTCAGTTTCTTCTCCAGCCCGGCATCGCGCACAATCTCATCCCCGGGTTCAATCGTTGCCGGCTCACTCTCAATATGGGTCAGAATGGTGGAAATCTCCGGCACATCGCGCCGAATCTCCGTCTCCAGCAACGTAACCCGGTCATGCGCTTCTTTCATCGTCAGGCGTTCATCGAGCTCCAGATGCTGCTCCACATGCAATCGTCCGCCGAGGTCCTGCACGCTGACATCGTGCACGTTGAAGTTGTGCCGCGTGGCCACGGCCCGCACCCGGTCAAAAACGTTCTCCGTGTGTCCCGGCCTTGGCACCGTCCGCACCACCACGTCCGCGCCCGGAAGAATCTCCTGAACCGCCGCCGTGATCGCCCCAGAAAGCTGTTCCGACCTTTGAAACGTCACGTTCCGCGCCATTCCCACCGACAAATCCGCGAAGTAGCGGTTTCCCGACTTCCGGATGCGCACCCGGTCAACCTCCAACAAGCCGTCCACACTGCCCACCGCAGCCAGGATTTTGCTGCGTGCCCCGGCAGGCGCCGCATCCAGCAGCGCGTCGACCGTCTTGCGCGCCAGCCGGGAACTCACCCAAACCACCACTCCTGCCACAAACAGCGCCGCTACCGGGTCAGCATTCCGCAACCAGTTCACGCCGTTGGCTCGTCCCAGCAACACCAGCAGCAGTCCCACAATGACTACGGCACTCGACCAGATGTCCGTGGAAAAATGCAGCGCGTCGGCTTCCAGGGCCTGACTCTCATACTTGACCGCGATCCTTCCCAGCGCCCGCGATCGCCAGAAATCCACCACCATGGAAGTGAACATCACCAGAAAAGCCGCTACGCTCGGCTCGATCTCCACATGATGAAAAAACAGCCGCCGTACCGCTTCGTAGATGATCCAAACGCAGGTCAGCAGGAGCAGCCCGGTTTCCATGAACGCCGAAAAGCTTTCCACCTTCCCGTGACCGTACTGATGATCAGCGTCGGCCGGCTTGTCCGACACTCGTACGGAAAGAAAAGTAATGATCGCCGCGATCAGGTCCAGCCCGGAATGCGCCGCTTCCGACAGAATGCCTAGACTGCCGGTCGCAACTCCCACCACAATCTTCAGCGTAGTGATCGCGATCGCGGCCAGCACCGAGTTTCCCGCCACCGCCCGCTTTTCCGCCCGCATCGACTCTGGGCTGTACATTGCTGTCACTCCCGCCATGCTGGCATTATCGCCGCTGGCCAACCGCCCCGCCAAGCTAAGGGAACATCCGGTAGTGGCTCAGTTTGATTGTCATCCTTGAGCAAGCGTTCTATGCGCCGCGAAGGATCTGGGCGAGCCGCGCGACGTGTCGCGTTCTGGGCTACACAATCATCGCGCGTTTGGCTCGCTTCCTTTTCAAACTGAGCCACTACCGAACATCCCGGAATATCGAAATCACGCTCCTTTGTGCTAGGATTTTCCTTCGGTCTTCTCACTTCCACATTTTTTTGGAGGAATTCTCAAAATGAACCGTTATGCATTGGTCTGCCTGCTGTTCGGATCTCTGCTTTGGGGCCAAGCGGCTCCAAGCTCTGCTCCGCCAGCCCAGAAAGTTGCCCCTCCCACTTCCAACAACATGACTCCTATCCAGTCCCCTCCCGCAGCGCAAGAGGATGCAGCGTCGAAGGTGGCTCCTGACGCGCCCGTCATTACCATCGATGGACTGTGTGAAAATCCTCCCGCCGACAAGACAGCCGGCTCCTGCAGCACCGTCATTACCCGCGAACAGTTTGAGAAACTGCTGCAGTCCATTCAGCCTAACCTGCCGCCACGGGCCCGCCGGCAGTTTGCCAATCGTTATGTCAATGCTCTGATCATGAGCCAGAAATCCCATGAGATGGGCCTCGATCAGGGTTCCAAGTTTGAAGACCGCATCCGCCTTTCGCGCATTCAGATCCTGTCGCAATTACTCAGCCAGGCCATCCAGGAGAAAGCTTCCCAGATTTCCGATCAGGATATCCAGGACTATTACGACAAGAACAAGGCCGAGTTCGAGGAAGCATCCTTGCGCCGCGTCTACATCCCCAAGGAGCAACAGCCGCCGCCATCCAAGGTGAAGCTCAGCGCCGCTGAGGAGGACAAGCGCGCCAAGGCGGGAGAATCAGCCATGAAGGCCGAGGCCGTCAAGATTCGCGCCCGCGCCGCCGCCGGCGAGGACCTCACCAGGTTGCAGGCGGAAGCTTTCCTGATTGCCGGAATCAAGTCCAAGTCTCCCACTACGGACATGGGTAAGGTCCGGCGCAGCAGCTTGCCGCCCGACCAGGGTTCCGTGATGGATCTCAAGACCGGCACGGTCTCCGAACTGATCACCGATCAGAGCGGTTATTACGTCTACAAAGTCGGAGCCAAAGACACTCTGACGCTGGACAAAGTGCAGGACGAAATCAAGGGCGCCTTACGTTCGCAGCGCATGCAGAGCGAGATGCAGGCGGTCGAACACTCGGCCACTCCGAAACTGGACGAAGCCTACTTCGGCCCGGACATGCCGCAGCGGGGCATGATGCCCATGCCTCCTGGAGGTCCCGGAAGACCCGGCCCTCCACCTCCTCCGCATCCCTAGGAGGTTGTTGAAAAACTACTGCCCATCCTCGGTGGTGGTGTGGTAAGAAGCAAGGATGCGAGGAGACGATCAGCAACGGCAAACGGGGATGTTCAGTTATGTGGCATTAGAGGATCGGATTCCAGCCGATCATCCGCTGCGCGGGGTGAGGAAGCTGGTGGATGTGGTCTTGGCCGGGATGTCGAAAGATTTCGACGGACTGTACGCGCAGGGGGGGCGGCCGTCGATTGCGCCGGAGTGGTTACTGCGAGCGCTGTTGCTGCAGGTGTTCTATTCGGTACGCAGCGAGCGGCTGTTGATGGAGCAACTCAACTACAACTTGCTGTTTCGCTGGTTCGTGGGCTTGGAGATCGACGACGCGGTGTGGAACCACGCGGTATTCAGCAAGAATCGCGACCGGCTGTTGAACCAGGATCTGGCGCAGAAGTTTTTCGCCCATGTAAAAGAGCAGGCGTCGGGGCTGATGTCGGACGAACACTTCACGGTGGATGGCACGCTGATCGAAGCTTGGGCGGGACACAAGAGCTTTCGCCGCAAGGACGACGGCGGGTCCGGGAGCGGAGGAGATTTTCACGGCGAGCCACGGAGCAACCAGACGCACGCTTCGAGCACGGACCCGGAAGCACGACTCTATAAGAAGTCGGCGGGGCAGGAAGCCAAGCTGAGTTATCTGGGCCACGCCTTGGTGGAGAACCGGAACGGGTTGATCGCGGCGGCCATGACCACGCAGGCCGATGGCAGGGCGGAGCGCGATGCGGCTTTATTAATGTTGTACGAGTTGACCCGGAAGCGAAGCGGTCGGATCACGACCGGAGCCGACAAAGCCTATGACACGCGCGACTTCGTCAGCACGGTGCGCGAGTTGGGCGTGACGCCGCACGTGGCCCGCCGACAGCACGGCGCGATCGACCAACGGACGAGCCGGCATCCGGGATACGCGATCAGTTTAAGCAAGCGCTGGTTGGTGGAGAAACCGTTCGGATGGCTGAAGCAGATTGGCCCCCTGAAGAAGGTGAAACTCCGCGGACTGGCGAAGGTGGATTGGTTGTTCGTGTTCAGCTGCGCGGCCTTCAACCTGATCCGTATTCCGAAACTGCGGGCGCAGAGCGCATGAAGAAGCAAGGGACGCGACCTTCGGTTGCCAGACGAGCCTCGGGGGCAGATCGGAAGCAGCAACAACAAAAATCAGTCTGAGCGTGCGCTTCTTAGAATGATCCACACGCTGCGTGAAGGAAATTTTCAACAAGCTCCTAGGCGGGTGAAAAGAATATGGGTGCTGTTCAGCCAACTGTTCTAGTTACGGGGATCGCTGGCAATCTGGGGCTGCGTCTCTTGCCCCAGCTCAAGGATTATCGGGTCATCGGCATCGACCTGAAACCTCCGAACACCGGCGTTCCCCTCTTCCGATTCATCCCCATGGATCTGGGGGCGGAGGAGTCGTGTCGTGACCTGTTCCTCCTGCTCAAAGAGCTCCGCCCCACCGCAGTTCTCCATCTGGCGTTCGTACTTGATCCCGTCCGCAACAGTGTCCTCGACCTGGACCGAATGTGGCAGATCAACGTGGCCGGCACCGCCCGCGTTATGGAAGCCATTACGGAAGCGAATCGCGATGATTTCATCGTGGGCAAATTCATCTTCCCCAGCAGCGTTTCTGCCTACGGGCCCGATCTGCCGGAACCTGTCTCCGAGGACTTCCCGCTCGCCGCCCACACCTTGCCTTACGCGATCCATAAGATGGAGTGCGACAAGGTTGTCCAGCAGCGTGCGCCAGCCTTACGGGGATGCAGCGTCTACATGCTTCGGCCCCACATCTTCACCGGCGCCAGTGTCAAAAACTACATGGTGGGCGCTTTCCGGGGCGCGCCCGATGGACTTTCCAAGCGCGCCGCCAGAATGCGCGAACGTCACAAGCGCCTGCCGGTGATGTTGCCGTACGGGAAGAAGTATCTTGCCAACCGGATTCAGTTCATCCACGTCGATGACATGGCTCGCCTGATGACCTACATTCTTGCCAAGACTGAACCTGAGGCGCAGCGGCTCACTATCCTGAATGTCGCCGGACGCGGCGAGCCCCTGACCTTCGCCCGCTGCATCGAGATCGCCCAGGCCAAGCTGGTCCGCGTCCCCGGAAAATGGGCGTTTCGTTCCATTCTGCAGTTTCTGTGGAATTCCGGCATCTCAGCGATTCCCCCCGACGCTGCGCCCTACATGACGGGCGAGTACATCATGAATACCGAGCGTTTACGGAAGTTCCTCGGCCGGGACGGCGAGACTGTGATCCGTTACACCATCGAGGACGCCTTCACCGACTCATTCGCCTCCGGCGACTCTGTCAGCGCGCACCAGTCCGCCGCAGTCTAGAACTGGTTTGACGAATCGCTTTGCAAGCGCGCAGCTCCAGCCGCGCCGTTGTACCTCCAAACATGCGGGCTTTAGCCCCCGAAGGAACATTGTGTTCATTCAAGGTTGCCCCTGCCGCCCCTAGGAGCTTGTTGAAAATTTCCTTCACGCAGCGTGTGGATCATTCTAAGAAGCGCACGCTCAGACTGATTCTTGTTGTTGCTGCTTCCGATCTGCCCCCGAGGCTCGTCTGGCAATCGAAGGTCGGGTCCCTTGCTTCTTCATGCGCTCTGCGCCCGCAGTTTCGGAATACGGATCAGGTTGAAGGCCGCGCAGCTGAACACGAACAACCAATCCACCTTCGCCAATCCGCGGAGTTTCACCTTCTTCAGGGGGCCGATCTGCTTCAGCCATCCAAACGGCTTCTCCACCAACCAGCGCTTGCTTAAACTGATCGCGTATCCCGGATGCCGGCTCGTCCGTTGGTCGATCGCGCCGTGCTGTCGGCGGGCCACGTGCGGCGTCACGCCCAACTCGCGCACCGTGCTGACGAAGTCGCGCGTGTCATAGGCTTTGTCGGCTCCGGTCGTGATCCGACCGCTTCGCTTCCGGGTCAACTCGTACAACATTAATAAAGCCGCATCGCGCTCCGCCCTGCCATCGGCCTGCGTGGTCATGGCCGCCGCGATCAACCCGTTCCGGTTCTCCACCAAGGTGTGGCCCAGATAACTCAGCTTGGCTTCCTGCCCCGCCGACTTCTTATAGAGTCGTGCTTCCGGGTCCGTGCTCGAAGCGTGCGTCTGGTTGCTCCGTGGCTCGCCGTGAAAATCTCCTCCGCTCCCGGACCCGCCGTCGTCCTTGCGGCGAAAGCTCTTGTGTCCCGCCCAAGCTTCGATCAGCGTGCCATCCACCGTGAAGTGTTCGTCCGACATCAGCCCCGACGCCTGCTCTTTTACATGGGCGAAAAACTTCTGCGCCAGATCCTGGTTCAACAGCCGCTCGCGATTCTTGCTGAACACCGCGTGGTTCCACACCGCGTCGTCGATCTCCAAGCCCACGAACCAGCGAAACAGCAAGTTGTAGTTGAGTTGCTCCATCAACAGCCGCTCGCTGCGTACCGAATAGAACACCTGCAGCAACAGCGCTCGCAGTAACCACTCCGGCGCAATCGACGGCCGCCCCCCCTGCGCGTACAGTCCGTCGAAATCTTTCGACATCCCGGCCAAGACCACATCCACCAGCTTCCTCACCCCGCGCAGCGGATGATCGGCTGGAATCCGATCCTCCAATGCCACATAACTGAACATCCCCGTTTGCCGTTGCTGATCGTCGCCTCGCATCCTTGCTTCTTACCACACCACCACCGAGGATGGGCAGTGTTTTTTCAACAACCTCCTAGGCACAACCGGCCCGCCGCCGTACACCGCCGGTTCTCCCAGACTGCCTTTCGGTGGCAGATGGCGAATGAAGGTCACAATTTCCCAGATCTCTTCTTCGCTCAGAATCCCTTTCGACGCCGGCATCCCCGAAGGAAAGATTCCGTTTTCAATCACCCATTTCAGCTGGCCGTCGCTGTAGCGCTGAATCGCGGCCGAGTTCAAGACCGGCACCGGCGGCGACATCCGGTCGGCGAACGGCACTCCCGTGTCCTGCCCATCCAGTCCGTGACAAACCATGCAGTAGCTGCCAAACGCACGCTGTCCGGCTGCGATGTTCTCAGCAGTGGCGGCCAGCGGATTCACAGCGCTTCGTCCGCCGACAGTCATTTTCTGCTTCACTCCCTGCGCTACGGCAGTCTCGAACGATCCCGGCTGCCGGGAAGCGCATCCGGCAAAACCAATGGACAAACAAAGAAACAGCGCCCCGCCAAACCGTGAGTACCACGCCACCCGTATCCTCATTCCACCACGATCGTCATGTTCATGTTGCCGTGATTCACCCCGCAGAAGTGGTCGCAGATAATCAGATAAGTTCCTGTCGTCTGCGGCGTCAGCGTGATCTCCGTGGTCCGGCCGGCTTCAACCTCTTCGTCAATCTTGAGTGGCCTGGCAAAGAAGCCGTGCGTTACATCCTCGCTGGTCAGACGCAGCTTCACCGTTTCCCCCTTCCTGACGGTGATCTGGTTCGGGGTAAACGCAAAGCGTTTGGCGGTGATCTCAATGACGCGCGGGCCGTCGTCGGCATGAACTCGGCGCGATCCGCTCACCAACATCAGGAGCGCTAGCGCCAGGGCTGTCGCCAAGCCGCGGGGTAGTCGGGATGATTTGTCCACTGTAAATTCCATACTCTCCTCTCGGTGTTGCTAGTGTCGTGTTCTGTAACTCGCAACAAAAACTTCGAATTGTCATGTTGAACACAGCGAAGGACCGATGCTTCGCGCTCGCGGCAACGACCTCCCTGTTGCCTAAAGCGACAGGTGCTGAGACCCGGCCACCGAACTCTGGCGACGCCACGCTACAGGCTTGGATCTTTCAGCAACTGCTGAATCCCGTTGATGCCCGAGAACTCGCGTGCCGTCAGCTCCACGTCTTCCACCGAGACCGTGTTCACCGCCGGCTTCCCCCCATAGCTCTCGTGGACCAGCCGGATTCCGAGATTCTTGAACGGCTGATCCTTGTCGAACGGCATCGGCTTCTTCTGCGGAACTTTTTCAGGGTCGGGAAATGCGAAGATCAATGACCGCGCCGCGTAATGATGCACGTGTTGCACTTCATGAGCGTCGTCACGATGAATATGCCCGTACAGCACCGTGACGTTCTCATACGGGCTCAGGACGTTCATGACCTCATCGCCGTCACTGGTAAACCACTCCCATTCGGGCTTGAGATCAAATAGCGGACGATGAGTAAACACAATGATCGGCGCTGACTTGGGAAATCGCGCCAGGTCTTGCCTTAGCCATGCCAGCTGTTCCGAACCCACTTCCGGCTTGGCCCGTGAAACATTATCCAGCGCCACAAAATGCACGCCTCGGTGATCGAAGGAGTAGTACGTTTCCTTGAGGAAGTCGCGGTAGAGGGCGCCGCCATCCAACCCAGCATCATGTTCGCCGGGCACGTGCTTGATCATCGGCACATTCATTCCGCGCGAGATCTCCAGAAATTGCCTCATGCGCTGCGCATGCACATCTTTGTCTTCCGTATCGTGCGTAAGGTCACCGGTGAACAGCACCAGGTCTGGCCGCTGCGGCAGCTTGTTGATCATCTCGACCGCCCGCTCAAACGCCTTGGTGCCCAGCGGATCGGGAGGACCACTGAAACCCACGTGCGCGTCGCTCAGTTGAACGAAAGTGAACGGGGTCATCGCTTCTCCGTTTTTCTTGCCCAACCAGCGAAACATCTCACCCGGTTCCCCATATGCGGCGGCGGCCGGCACGGCGCTGTACAGCACTCCAATCCCCAGGCTCGTCCCGGAAATCTTCATGAACGAACGGCGATCCAGCGGTTTCATGCGTCTTTCCTCACTTTCTTCCCTCTGCAGAGTGAAACTGGAGAACTTCCGATTTATTCCACGGAGGCTCCGCACGCCAAGGCCAAAAACACTCGATCCCGACAAATCAACCCAATTCGGAATAAATTTCGCCCTCGATGGTTTACCTTATGGAGGTTGTGAAGGATCGCGAAACAGCTGCGGCGTTTGAAGAGTTGGCCATGCCCCTTTTCGAGCAGTTGTATAATTTCGCGCACTGGCTCGCGCGGGACCGGGCTGAAGCCGAGGACCTGGTGCAGGAAACATATGTCAAGGCGCTGCGGGGGTTTTCGTCATTCCAACCCGGCACAAACTTCCGCGCCTGGATGTACCGCATTTTGCGAAACACCTTTTTGACATCCCGCACCGGCCTGCTAGCCGCCGCTACAGTCGCGCTGGATTCCGACGAGGCTGTCGAATTGCCGTCTGGGCCGGACAGTCCCGAAACCATCCTCATCGACAACTCGCGGCGTGAACTGCTGCAGGCCGCGCTGGGGGAGATCCCCATGCACTACCGCGAGATCCTGCTGCTGTGCGAAGTCGAAGAGATGTCTTACCGCGAACTTGCGGAGACGCTTTCTATCCCGATCGGCACCGTGATGTCGCGACTTTCACGCGCCCGGCAAGCCCTGCGAGCCGTACTGACACAGAAGACCCTGAAGGCCTGAATGGACAAGTGGACCAGCAAACTCGACATCTTTCTAGACGGTGCACTTTCGGTGTCCGAGATGCTAGCAGTGCAGGAACATGTCCGCGGATGCCCCGGCTGCGCGGCCGACCTGCTCGGCCGGGTCCAGATGAAGCGTGCGATTCAGTCAGTCGGCCAACGCTACAGTCCAAGCGTTGAGCTTCGTCAGCGAGTGCGGCAACAAATTTCATCCCGCGCGCGGCGTACACCTTGGGGGATATGGGTGCCCGCTGCCTCCTTCGCAATACTCCTGATATTCGTCAGTCTTGCCGTCCTCTCCGTAAGACAGCGCCAACTTGCCAATCGGCATCTCTTCAGCGAGATTACCGACCTCCACGTGTCCACGCTGGCCAGCACCAACCCGGTGGATGTGATCTCCACCGACCGTCACACGGTGAAGCCGTGGTTCCAGGGAAAACTTCCGTTCACGTTCAATCTTCCGGAACTGCAGAATTCCGATTTCACCCTGATCGGAGGCCGGGTCGCCTACCTGGAGCAATCGCCCGGTGCGGAATTGATCTATCAGATTCGCAAGCACCAGATCTCGGTTTTCATCTTTCAAGAACGCGACTTGGGGGGCCGCATTCAGGGAGATTCTCGCGCGCGACGCCATGAAACCTTCAATGTGGAAAGTTGGAATCAGAATGGTCTGCGCTATTTTGTGATCGGCGACTCCAGCGCCCCGGACATTCAGAACCTGGCTGACTTGCTGAAGCAGGCAGCGCAGCAGTAGGTCGTGCAGACGCGAACCCTACTTCTTCCCCCAATACACCCCGGCAATCCCGAACGTATATGGCGTCCACCAGACCTGATTGAATCCCGTGCCTCGCATGCGTTCCAGCATCTCTGCCGGGTCAGGAAACCGTTCGACCGACGCCGGCAGATAGGCATAAGGACCCCGCACCCCGGAAATCATGGTTCCGACTCTGGGCAGCACTCGCTTGAAATAGAAACGATACACTCGCCCAATCAACCCGCGCGGTTCGCCAAAATCCAGAATGCCGCACTCCCCCTCCGGACGCAGAATCCGTGCTATCTCCCGCAGTCCGGCATCGTAGTCTGCCAGGTTCCGAAAACCGAACGCAGACGTGACCAAGTCGAATTGTGCGTCCGCAAACGGCAGATGCAGCGCATCCGCCTCCACCCACCGCAGTGCAGTTCCAGCTGATTTCCGTCCTGCGCGCTGCAACATG
Source organism: uncultured Acidobacteriota bacterium (assembly GCA_963715675.1). GTDB lineage: Bacteria > Acidobacteriota > Terriglobia > Terriglobales > Acidobacteriaceae > DASVWZ01. Next base: position 1,260,655 of record OY970265.1, on the reverse strand, counting down.
GCATGAGAAAAATCTGCGCCCAGAATTCTTGCCGGTGCTTTCCCCGCCTGCCGCCGCAGAGCGAACGCCATATCTCCAGTGCCGCAGCACAGATCAAGCACATGCGCGCCCGGACGAGAAAGAATGTGCGCGAATCGTCGCGCCGTTCGCCGCCACCACAGTCGGTCCACATTGCACGACAGCACATGATTCAGCAGGTCGTAGCGCGGCGCAATCGAGGTGAACATCTCCCGGATCGCCCGGGCGGAAGCTTCTTGATCGCTGGTTCCTGCCGGCGCAGCCCCGGTAACGGCGTGTTTTTCGATCCCGTTCCTTGCGGAACCGCGGCCTGGGGCTTCTGAGTGCAGCCTGCTCATCTCGAAATCCGCCGCAATTCTTCCACTGCTTCAACAATCACGTTCTGCGGCACATCGTGCACAATCTCGGCTTCTCCGATTTTTCGGGGCAAAACAAAATGGACCGTTCCCTCCCGCGTTTTCTTGTCGGATTGCAGCAGTCGAACGATATCGCGCCAACGAGCGGTGACCCTCGGCAACGGCCCCAGTAGAAGCACGGCTTCCGTAATTCGCGCTGCGGTCTCGGCATTGCACTTTCCCACCGCGGCGGCTATCTGCGCGGCCGCAATCATTCCCCAGGCAACCGCTTCCCCGTGTTTGAAACGCCGGTACCCTGACTCCGCTTCGAGAGCATGACCGATGGTGTGCCCAAAATTAAGCACCCGCCTCAGTCCGCTCTCCCGCTCGTCCACGGAAACCACTTCTGCCTTGAGCTTCACGGCTTCCGCGATCACCCACTCTAGCTCTGCTGCATGGCGGCGCAATGCTTTGACCTGGACCTTTTCTAGCCTTGCAAACAATTCTGGCCGCCCGATCACCCCGCATTTCAGCGCCTCATACAGTCCCGCCTGAAACTCCCTCTCCGGCAGCGTCGACAGCACTGCTGGGTCGATCAGCACAACCAAAGGCTGGTAAAACGATCCCAGCAGGTTCTTGCCGGCCCGCAAATTGACCCCGGTCTTCCCTCCAATGGCGGCATCCACCTGCGCCAGGACCGTAGTCGGAATCTGCGCCACATCCACGCCACGCATGTAGAGTGATGCCAGCAGCCCGGCCACGTCTCCCACCACCCCGCCGCCGAACCCAACCACCACCGCGTCACGATCCGCGCCGAGGCGGATCAGTTGCTCCGCGAGCTTTTCCACCGTGGCCAGCTTTTTGTGGCGCTCTCCGTCGGCCATCAAGACCAGCCGGACGTCGAAACCAGCAGCCGCCAGCGATGTGCGCAACTGCTTTCCCCACCTGCGCTGCACTGGGGGCACGGTCACCACAAATACGTTCTCGCGGCCAGTTGCCACTGCCCGCAGTTTTTCCCCGGCAGTTTTCAGCAGGCCATCCTCGATCAACGCCTCATAGCTCCGCGGCGTCGTCGTGATTGTGACTCTAGTCATGATGCTCATCATAGCCTACCGATTCGACATACCGCCGCAAGCTCGCGTGTTACCATTTTTACAACCGTATGGGATCTGTTTCATCACAAGCCGATTTCCTGGTCGTCGGCGCCGGCATCGCCGGACTCCGCGCCGCTGTCGAACTGGCAGCAGCCGGCACCGTGCTGGTGCTCGCCAAGCGTGAAGTCACGGACTCCAATACCCAGTGGGCTCAAGGCGGAATCGCCGCCGCACTCAGCGACGAAGACGAAATCAGCCTCCATCTCCAGGACACCCTGCAAGCCGGGGATGGCCTCTGCAATCCCGACGCGGCCAAGGTGCTCGTCGAGGATGCCCCGGAGCGCATCGAGGAATTGATTCGATGGGGTACTGAGTTCGACCGTCAGGGTACCCGGTTGACCTTTGGCCGCGAAGGTGCCCACAGCCGGAACCGCATTCTGCACGCTCACGGCGACTCTACCGGCCGCGAGATTCTGCGCGCGCTTTATGCCAAAGCCAAGACGCTACAACATATCGCGGTGCGCGAGTTTGAATTCTCCACCGATCTGATCATTCAGGATGGACGGGTCTGCGGAATTCACGTCATCACTGGCTCCGCCGAACAACAGGCCTGGCCAACCTCCGCCGTGCTTCTGGCCACCGGCGGACTTGGCCAGCTCTATCGCAACACCACCAATCCCGAGGTCGCGACCGGCGACGGCGTGGCGATGGCGTTCCGGGCCGGCGCCGAACTCAGCGATATGGAGTTTGTTCAGTTTCATCCCACCGCTTTGTATCTGAAGAAGGCGCCCCGCTTCCTGCTTTCCGAGGCTCTGCGTGGCGAAGGCGCTTATCTCCGCAATATGGAGATGCATCGCTTCATGGCCAAGTATCACCCCATGGGCGAGCTTGCGCCTCGCGATGTCGTAGCCCGCGCCATCGTCCATGAGTTGCAAATCAGCCGTGCCCCCGACCCGGTCGTTTATCTCGACCTCACCCATCTCGATGCCAAAAAGGTCAAGTCGCGCTTCCCCCGCATTTTTTCCACCTGCATGCAGTACAACCTCGATCTCACCACCGACTTGATCCCCATTCGCCCCGCCGCTCACTACGCCATGGGCGGAGTCCGTTCCGATCTCGAAGGCCGCTCCACCATCCCTGGTTTGTATGTCGCCGGCGAAGTCGCTGCCACCGGCGTGCATGGCGCAAACCGCCTGGCCAGCAATTCCCTGCTGGAGGGTCTCGTCTTCGGGGCACGCGCGGGCAAGCGGATGCGGGACGACCTTCGATCGCAGGTGAAGCTCTCCCACCTGAACCGCACCGTGTCAAATGGCCCCGTCGAGGGCTCTACGGAAGAAGTCATCGGCGAGATTCAGGACCTGATGTGGAAGGATGTCGGTATCATCCGCTCCCAGAACAGCCTGAAACAGGCGATCGAGCATCTTGAGACGATACGGCCTCGCTTGGCCCACCCTAAGACCCGCCGTGCGCACGAAGCCCAGAATCTGCACATCGCCGGAATGCTCGTGGCGCGTTCCGCCTTGGCCCGTGAGGAGAGCCGCGGAGCCCACTACCGTACCGATTTTCCCAACCACGACGACACCAGGTTCCTGAAGCACTCCATCGTCAAAGACGAATCGATCCGTTTCGCGTGAGGAGCGAACCGAGCCTTGTTGAGGCTGAACTGAGGCGCCTCCTAAAGGTCAACCGGGGGGCTGAGTGAATTGGAGATTTCTCAACAGTTATCGCTCATCTTGGCTGGCGAATCGCCAAGCGCGCAACCCTGCTTCCGTGAGTGTCCTACTGCCCATTTGATTGGGCAAAAGCGGACATGAGATTGATGGAATCTAGAATGGACAGGAGAGCCTCTAGGATGCACAATGCGCTCATGCATCGCTCGATACTTATGTCGTTACTCGTTCTCGGCGCAAACCTTCTGGTCGCTCAACAGCCAGAAACAACGTTGCCAAAACTCAAAACAATCGGCCTTCCTCTTGCCGGGACCCGCCCATCCGATCCTGCAACAGTAGCTAGCGCCATCCGTGACAGCTACTATCACCCTGACGAGATGTCTGGACTTAATTGCACCGTTTCTGTCGACTGGCCGGCTTTTTTTAGCGGAATGAAGTTGAATCCCGCAGCAGATCGCCTGAAGGCAATGCAAGACCTCAACGTCCGATCTCAGGCTGTCCGTGGAAAAAGTCCCAACATCACCTTCGAATGGACCGGTGGGGCCCTGGATAATAAAGAGCAACTTGAGGATGGTCTCAAGCAAACCTTAGGTGGCTTCTATCAAATGTACTGGTCTATGGTTGCCTCGTCCCCAATTGGCAATGCTGCCGAAATTGCCAAGATCGAACCTCTGCCAGACGGAGCAGCTAGAGTTTACAGTTCTAGCAAGAACACGAACGTTGTCATTACTGTTAACAAGGAAAGCACTCCGACGCATTACACGCTCGATAGCCCGGCGCTGAATGGCACCATCGATCTTCATTACATTCCCTCGCCCAAACCGGTTCCCGGTGACCTTCGCCGTATTTCCAGCGTGGATGTGTCGGAACTGATCGGAACTACAATAATCAATGTGAAGCTGACCATTGATTACCAGGCAGTCGGCGGGTTTTATATCCCCGGACATGTCTCCTATAGCATCGGAGGGGCCTACTCCTTATCGATGGATTTTTCTGACTGCTCTGTTTCTAAAGAAGCGTTTAACAAAATCAAGTAGATGGCAGTGGTTCGATTGGTCCGTTGGAGTCGACGTCAGGACAGATTGCGCAAATCGGGAAGATGGACTGGGAAGGGGTTTGGGCTGTCGACTTTAGCAGGCCACGGCGCTCTTAACCGGCACTGACGTCCTCAACCCACCGACTGCCGGGCAATCCGACCAACCCGCCTCACTGACGCTGTCCTAAGCCGCCGCTCTCGGATGCGCCAACGACGCCAGCACGCTGATCGCCAGCACCCCCGCCACCACCCCCAGCGCCATCCCGGTCGGAATCGCATAGTAATTCGAGACCAGCATCTTCGCCCCAATGAAAATCAATACCACCGACAATCCATAGTGCAGGTAGTGAAACACTTCCATCATCCCGGCCAGCACAAAGAACATCGAGCGCAGCCCAAGCAGCGCGAACACATTTGAGGTGTAGACGATAAAAGCCTTCAGTGTAATCGCCAGCACCGCCGGAATCGAATCTGTGGCAAACAGCAGATCGGTCGTTTCCACGACGAGCAGTACCACCAACAGAGGCGTTGCATACAATCCCGGCCGACGCACAAAGAATTTCTCGCCTGCGTATTCTTCGGTCACCGGCACCCACCGCCGAAACAGGCGAAGCACTGGATTCTTCTCCGGCTCGATCGAGACATCCTCCCCTCGGAACAGCCGTGTCCCGCTGTACACCAGAAACGCGCCGAACCCGTAGGTGACCCAGTGAAAGTTGCGGATCAGCCCAATCCCCACCAGAATGAAAATCCCCCGCATCACCAGCGCGCCCAGGATTCCCCAGAACAGCACCTTGTGCTGATGGTCGACGGGAACTTGAAAATACCGGAAGATGAGAAGAAATACGAAAAGGTTGTCCACGCTCAGCGACAGTTCGATGATGTATCCGGCGGTAAATTCAACCGCTGATTCCCGCCCCCGCCAGAAGTAGATGACCACGGCAAACCCCGCCGCCAGCGCGATCCAGCTGAGGCTCCACGCCACCGCTTCGCCAAACTTCACCGCGTGCGCCGGCCGGTGGAAGACCCACAGGTCCAGGGCAAGCATGCCCAGCACAAAAGCGTTGAATAGTATCCAGAAAACTGGTTGGCTCAAGTCGTATTCCGCACGCCCATTGCGAATTCCACAGTCACCGGTCGAAAATCGCTCGCCCTTTACTCGCTTCTCCCAATCTGCCCGTTCTCCCACCGCTCCCACATCCCGAACAGCTTCAATTGATCGTCCAGATGGGTTTCGTGCAGCGTCTGCTCGATCTGTGCCCGAGTCAGCCGGGGTCCCACGCGCTCGCCCGCGTCGGCGATGCCGAAGGTGAGCGCAGCCGCCTCCGCCGTGTGCCTCTTGAGCGTCGGAATGTCCACCTTGTCCATTGTGTCCGACATGGCGTGGTAGTTGATCAGGTAGTTCCCTTCCACTTGGTTGGCCACGAACGTCGGGACGCCTTGCAGCAGGAAGTCAAAGTTATCGGTGCCCCACTCGGCATCCGTCGTCAGGCCCGCAGCGTCAAACTGCTTCAGGGGCGCGACCAGGCTCTTGGCTGCTTCGACCACATCTTTGCGCCCGCCCAGAGAGAATCCCGTAACCTGTCCGATTCCCCCATCCAACACCACCACCCCCGCCACGTTGTCCAGTTCATCGCGGTGCGCAATTGTGTAGGCATGCGACCCAATCATCCCTTCTTCTTCGCCGGAAAAAAGAATGAAGCGGATGCTGCGTCGAGGCCGCACTCCTGAGGCCTTGATGGCGCGCAAAGCGTCGATCACCAGGGCCGCGTTGCACCCATTGTCCAGTGCTCCAGTACCCAGTTCCCACGAATCCAGGTGCGCCCCCAGAATCACGAATTCCTCCGACCTCTCGCTGCCACGCAGTTCCGCCACCACATTCGCCGACGGAACCGGCCCGCCAATCCGGTCCGGTATCTCAATATCCGCATAGAGCTTCTGCCCCGCGGCGATCAGCCGCGCCATGCGGCCCGCATCCTCCCGCGCCACCAGCACCATGGGGATGCGGTCGATTTCGGCGGACAGGGAATTCGTGTGCCGGTACAGTAGGTCATGGGGCCGCGTCGACTGAAACGCAATCGCCAGAGCCTGGGCTTTGACCGCACGATCAATGATGCCCGGCGCCTTCAGGTACTCCGCAAACAGGTCGTCCCAGGTCGCCATCTCTCCCGAATGAACGAGCAGAATCGCTCCTTCAGCTTTGCCCGCCTTCGCGAAATCTGGTTCCGTCCCTTCGCCCACGTCGACCACCGGGACGTGGTGTTGCGCTGCCAGCGCGGGCGCCCACGCTAGCGAGACAACCCGCAACGGAAACCCCTCCGGCGCGACCACGCTCATTCGGGTTGCGCCTTCCGCCCACGATGTCGGGATTGTAAACTCTTCGGTATGAACGCTGTCCGCCCTCGCGGCCTTGAAGGCTTCGACGCCCCAGTCGATGGCTTTCTGCATCGCGGGTGTGCCGGGAACGCGTCCGCCAATTTCGTCGGTAAGCCGTTCGAGGTTGGCCTGAATCGGAGATGGTTTTAGCGCCTCCGCCATCACGCGCTCAGCGGAGTTTTGCCCGGGTGCGAGCGCGGACAAGAGGAAAAGAAAAGCCAGCAGTCTAAGTTTTCGCATCACCGGGCATTAGAAATGAAAATCAGAAAAAGAGAAAGCCCGAGCTGTTGCAATAACGTTTTCTCTGCGACCTGGGCGGCCTCGGCGGTAGAAGTTTTGGTCTGGAAGGCCAGGAACGGCCCTACTTCTTCTCCAGCATCTGCACCACCCTCAAAGTCACCATCCCCACGATTTCCAGGCTCTTCGGGCTGAGCTTATCCACCGTATCTTCCGTGGTGTGCCAAAAAACGTTGTTGTAGCCGTAATCAAAGTCGATCATATCCGCGCACGGTACTCCCAAATCCATGAAGGGACGGTGGTCGTCTTCCACCTGGTTGTCGCGTCCGAAAAAATGCGACTGATAACCCAGTTGCTTCGCCGCCTGGTAGACCATGCCTTCCACCCACGGAGTCGAATTCTCGTCGTGGTCAATATTCAAATCGGCGTCTCCGATCATGTCCTCCAGCAAGAACCCTTTGATCTTCTTGATCGTGCCGTCCGCCACCCATTTCTTCGCCAGATGCCGAACCCCGTATAAGCTCTCCGGATCGAACCACGGCAGCCTCATGGATTCTTCGGCATCGTCCCACACCAGCCACACGCTGTAACCATCACGCGGCTTTCCGCGCAGTTGGTTCGCGATCTCCAGCAGCAGCGCGCTGGAGGAAGCCCCGTCATTGGCGCCAATATACGAGGTGTTCCGCAAAGGCCAGTTCGTGTCGTAATGACTGGCGATAACAATGATGCCGTCGCGCTTGCCCGGATATTTCGCAATGATGTTGCGCCCCGGAAACTTGCCTTCTGTGCTGTCAATGTCGAACGCGTCATCCTCAACCACGTCCCCCTTCAGGCGAGAGAGGATGTAATCCTCAACTTTCTTGTGATTGGCGCCCCCAATCGGCCGCGGCCCCAGCGCCACAATCTCTTTCACGTATTGCATCGCGCGTGACGAATCGAACGACGGAGACGGCTCGTAATCCGCAGCTGTCGCCGGAGCCTCCGCCCCCGCCACGGCCGAACTGGCAACCGTTGCATCGGGCGCAGCTGCCGAGGCCTCCTTCCCGTGGCTGCAAGCCAGGGCGGTCAACACGATGGCCGCGCACATAGCCCCGCTCGCGATACGCCATTCCACTGGTTGAACCGCACCCTTCATCCGCCTCACGACGCCTTACGCTCCTGCCGCGCCTTCTTCTGTTTCGGATGCACCAGCCACGCGATGCCGATGCTCACCAGATACAGCCCCACCATCGGCGCTGCAAAAATGCACATATTCAGAATGTCGGTCGTGGGCGTCAGGATGGCCGCAATAATAAAAATTACCAGAATCGAATACCGCACATTCCGCCACATCCAGCCCGCGCTGACCACGCCCATCAGCGCCAGAAAAAACACCAGGATCGGCATCTCAAACACCACGCCCATTCCCAGAATCACGGTCAGAAACAAATCCACATACTCGTGAATCGTGATCATGGGCTGAAACTGCTTGCCATAGCCGATCAGGAAGTCCAGCGCCGCAGGATACACCATCTTGTAGGCAAACAGCCCGCCCGAGAGGAACAGCGCGACCGTCGAGAACATGAATGGAAAAACATACCGTTTCTCGTTCCGGTACAACCCGGGAGAAATAAACATCCAAAGCTGGTACAGCACGAAAGGCGATGTCACAAACAAGCCCGCCAGCGCCGCAACTTTCAAGTAAAGATTGAACGGGTCGGTGGGGTTCAAATACACCAGCGTCTGCGGCATACCGTTGCGTTTCAGCGCTTCCATGATCGGCTTCTGCATCCAGCCCACAATGTTCGATGCATAGCCCCAGCACACGAAAAACCCAATCACGACCGCCAGAATCGCATAGAAGATTCGCCGCCGCAGCTCTTCAAGATGCTCCAGAAAGCTCATGGCCGGCATAGCCTCCTTCGGAGACTCGCCGGAAGGAAGTTCGGCTGCGATGTCAGGCATCGAGGGCCTTTACCGTGGGCGTGGGCCCTTCAGCCGGTGAGGCTTCTGGCTGTAAGCTGGGTTCTATAACCACGGATTCCGGCTTTCCGGACAAGGCTGCAACCGCTCCCGGCGGCGGCTGCGCCGGTGGCAGAATCTCCCGTCGTTCCTGCACTTCGATATGTGCAATCTCCGCCTCGATCTGCGACCGGAACTCGTTCGAGGCCCGCTTGAACTCATTCAGAGCCTTGCCCACCTGGCGGGCGATCTCCGGCAGCTTTTTCGGCCCAAAGATCAGCAGGGCCAGGAAAAACAGGAAGATCGTCTCGGAAAACCCCATAGCCATCATCATACTGCCGGAAGGCAGAGGGCGGCAAAGCCACCGTCCCTAGGCCTGCCGCGCCTTGGCGGGACCGGCTCGCCGACAGTCGTACGACTTTCTGCTAAACTCCCGGTAGCAGTTCCCAAATACTCGGCATCTAACAAACCGTGCTTCCGCGACTCTTTCATCTTGGCAATTTCAGCCTGCCTACCTACGGGCTGCTGGTTTCCATGGGCGTGCTGCTTGGACTTTGGATCAGCGTTCGCAATTCAGAGAAACAGGGCATCAACCCCGAATATGCATGGAACTTGGGGATTCTGGTCGTTCTCTGCGGCATCCTCGGCGCCAAAGTGCTCTACATCGTCAATGACTGGGGATATTTTTCCTCCCATCCAGGGGAGATCTTCAGCTTTTCGACGCTGCAGGCCGGAGGCGTTTTCTCCGGCGGATTGGTCGGCGGTCTTTCGGCAGCCACCTGGTATATCCGCAAGCACCACATGCCGGCCCTCTCCACCACCGATTGCTTTGCCCCCGGACTGGCTCTCGGTCATGCCATTGGCCGCGTGGGATGTTTCGCCGCCGGATGCTGCTACGGCAAACCCACCACTCACTTCTGGGGCGTCACTTTCACGAATCCGCTCGCCCAGGTTTGGGTGGGAACCCCGCTCGGCGTTGCCCTGGAACCGACTCAGCTGATCGAGTCGGCGGTTGAGCTGGCGAACTTTTTCCTGCTGATGTGGATGCTCGGGCGCAAGAAGTTTGACGGGCAGGTATTCGGCGCATATCTGTTTCTCTATGGAGTGGCACGTTACTTCATAGAATTCCTGCGCGGCGATCCGGGAAGAGGCTCCGTGTTCGGCGGCATCATGACCGGCACACAACTGATCTCCATCGGGCTGGTCATCGTAGGCGGAATCATCTGGTGGCTGCGGCCGTCGCCAAAGGTCTTGAAAGCCCAGGCCGCGAGATAGCAGTTGCTCTCTTAGAGGTCATCCCCAGCAAAGCTGTTTTTCAGGCGGAGCGGGGAATCTAGCGCGTATCGCCAGAGCAACTCGCATCACCACCATTTATCCTACTCATGCAACCGTGCTATGGTCGGGTTTCCCCAACATCTCGTCGCACCCGCGGATTGCGTCGGCAGCCGTCTCGACCACTTCCTCGCCGCACACATCCCCGACACCAGTCGCGCTCGCATCCAGCAGCTGATCGCAGAAGAAAAAATACTGGTGAACGGAACGCCGGCGAAATCTTCCTTGCGCCTCCGCGGCGATGAACAGATCACAATCATTGGCACCGTGCAGCCCCCGCCGCTGCGCGCCATCCCCGAAGCCATCCCTCTCGACATCGTTTACGAGGACGACGACCTGGCTGTTATCAACAAGCCCGCAGGAATGATGGTCCACGCGGGCGCTGGCGCCACCGAAGACGAACGCAACCGGGGAACGCTGGTAAATGCCCTGCTGCATCGTTTTGGCCAGCTTTCCGCCGTAAGTGGCGAGATGCGGCCCGGCATCGTGCATCGTCTGGACAAACAAACCAGCGGACTCATCATTGTGGCGAAGAACGATGTGGCCCACCGCAAGCTGGCAACCCAGTTTTCGCGACGCGAGGTGAAGAAAATTTACATTGCGCTGGTGCACGGCTCCCTGAAGCAGAATCGAGGGACCATCAACAATCCGATCCGCCGTGACCAGGTGCGCCGCACCCGCATGACCACCCGAGGCTCCGGAGGCCGGGAGGCGATCACCCATTACACCGTGCAGCGGCGCGTCGATTCGAGCTATGGGAAGTTCACGCTGCTTGAAATTCGCATTGATACCGGCAGAACCCATCAGATCCGCGTGCACCTGGCGTCGCTCGGCCATCCGGTGGTCGGAGACGCGCTGTACGGCGCGCCTCGCGAGATTCGCGGAAAGAACAAGTCTACGTCTTCCCTGCCCCGCAATTTCCTGCACGCCGCCAGCCTGGAATTTCAGCATCCGCGAACGCAAGCATTGCTATGTTTTGCACGACCTCTTCCAGCGGATCTGCAGGGCTTTCTCCGGATGCTCGAAGCCTAGGGAAACATAACGATCCAACATCCGCAAGGCAAGAAGTTTATGCGGGGCCGCACAGCCGGAAACCCCCGGTTGCCATATCCGTTAAAACGGAACCCTTGGCCCATCGTCTACGTATCTAGCACCAAGGGAGTATCCATGAACACAAACTTGGCCCTCGAAGATCCAATCCACCCAGTCCCTCCAGTTCCTTCGACGGCCCGCAAGATCTTTTTCGGCGCTTCCGGTCTTCGCCCTGGATGGCGTTTGCTCATCTTCCTCGCGATCTTCGCCGCGGTGCAATTCGCAGTCCGCGCCGTGATAATCCGCATCCCCGTCCTTCACCAGATCATGCGTCAAGGCCAGAGCGGCACCTTGACCCCGCAGTTCGAGTTCGTTTTTGAAACCTCGGTTCTCATGATATTGTTTCTCGCCACCGCCATCATGGCTCGTATCGAACGGCGGTCGTTCGCCGACTACGGACTCCCATTCAAGAGCGCTTTCGGCAAGCTATTCTGGCAAGGTGCGATCTGGGGTCTGGGGATCGAAACCCTGGTGATTCTCGGCATCTCCGCTTTCCATGGATTCTCCTTCGGCACGCTGGCCCTCTCCGGGGCTGAGCTGATGAAATACACATTGTTGTGGGCGGGCGCGTTTGTGTTGGTGGGAATTTTCGAAGAGTTCCTCTTCCGCGGCTATGCCCAATCGACGCTGGCCAATGGCATCGGCTTCTGGCCGGCCGCCATCGTGCTCTCGGCAGCTTTCGGCGCGTTGCACCTGTCCAACCCCGGAGAAGGCTGGGTTGGCGCCCTTTCCGTCATGCTGTTCGGGCTGTTCGCCTGCTTCACCCTGAAGAGAACCGGCAGCCTGTGGTTCGCCATCGGTCTGCACGCAGCCGGCGACTATGCCGAAACCTTCCTCTATTCCGTTCCGGACAGCGGCATGCTCGCCAAAGGCCATCTGTTGAACTCCGCCTTGCACGGCCCGCGCTGGCTGAGCGGAGGTGCCGTAGGTCCCGAGGGAAGCGTGATGGATTTTCTCGTATTCCTGCTGGCATTCGCCTTGTTCGCCTGCCTGTATCCCGCAAGCAAGCCAACCGAAGATACGCCGTTCGCCCCTCCCCAGGTTCATCCCCAGACGGTCTGAGCCCGAGACCCGCTTGGCATTGCGGTTAGCACTGTCCTCGCCTGGCACTCCTACTTCCCTGAGTTTTCCCGGTGCACGCCGGCTTCGATGTAGGTGGCAAAGTCCTTCCCCGGAGGAGCAATTTCAAACTTCAGCTTTGGCGTGGTCGGCTCCAGCGCTGGCGTAGGTCAACCGATACCGCGGCGCGCCCGGCCCCGCCTGGCTCTCAAACACCACGCCGTCCGCTAACGGGTGCACGTTGTACTCGATAACATGCTCTTCGTTATCGAAATAGATCGCCCGCAGGTGACCCTCGCCCTCGTGGTAGACGATCATCAGATCGTCATGCCGATACGCAGGCTTGCCATTCTGAGGCGGATACTCCGCGAAACTTTTTCGCACCAGCACCTTGCCTTGCAGATCCGAAGAAAAAGAGAAAGAACCTGTTCCCTGGGCGCGGGCACCCGTGCTGGGCTGGTCCGTGGTCCACGTACCCAGCAGAAATTGCAGCGGACCCCAATCCTGGGCATTGGCTTGGAAAGACAACAGGAAGCAGATGGCAATCAGAACAACCCCAACTCCTCGCATAGCAACAGCATTGTAGCCCCGAGCCGGGAAACCAGTTCAGCAGCAGCCGGGAAATCCGCCACCCGTTATAATGGAAAAAATCATGAAGGCCCGCTCACTCGTTTTCTTGCTCATGAGTCTTGCCCTGTTTCTGCCGGCGGTTTTCGCGCAGAACTCGGCGCAGGAGTTGCCGTCGGCGCCTTCTGCTGCTCGGCCGGGCAGCCAGCCTGCATCGCCGCCGCCCGACACCCCTTCTCAGCAAAAACCGGTTGGAGCTGCCCCAGCGGCAGAATCCGAAAAGAACAATGCCACCCCGGCCGCTTCTGCTCAAACCAGCGAGGCGCAAACCCCGGCCCCCACAAATCCACCGCAGCAGACCTCCGGCCCTCAGGCAGAAACCCCACCGCCGGACGACTCCATCACCACCATTCGCAAGACTGTAAACGAGGTCCACGTGGTTTTCACCGTGACCGACAAACACGGGCACTACATCAAGGACTTGAAGAAAGACGATTTCAAGATTGTGGACGACAACAAGCCTCCTGAGGAAATTCGCAGCTTTCGCAGTGAGACCGACCTTCCGCTGCAAGTCGGCCTTCTGATCGATGCCAGCAACTCGGTACGCGACCGTTTCAAGTTTGAGCAGGAAGCCGCCATCGAGTTTCTGAACCAGACCATCCGCCCCAGGTACGACGAAGCGTTTGTGGTCGGCTTCGACGTAACTCCCGAAGTCACGCAGGATTTCACCGACAGCACGGAAAAGCTCTCCATTGGAATCCGTTCGCTTCGTCCGGGAGGCGGCACCGCAATGTACGACGCGCTGTATTTCGCCTGCCGCGACAAGTTGCTGAAACAGCCGCAGACCGGCCCCTCTCGCCGCGCCATCATCCTGCTGAGCGACGGCGATGACAATCAAAGCCACGTGACTCGCGAAGAAGCCATCGAGATGGCCCAGCGCGCCGAGGTGGTGGTCTACACCATCAGCACCAACCTGACCGGCGCCAGCAGTCAGGGCGACAAGACTCTGGCTCGCATCGCCGAAGCTACCGGCGGACGCCCCTACGTCCCCTTTCAGATCACGGAAGTAGCCAACGCATTCGCTTCCATTCAGGAGGAGTTGCGCAGCCAGTACGCCATCGGCTACAAGCCCGCCGACTTCCAGCCCGACGGGCATTACCGCACCATCGAAATTCTCGCCGTGAATCAGAAAGGCCTGCACATCCGCAACCGCCACGGATATTTCGCGCCCAGCCGGTAGAACGGGGTCAACGCCGTCGCGTGGCCCCACACCAGGGCGTCTTACTTCCCCTGGTTCAAGGCCTCAAGCGCCTGCTGCGCCCCGGGCAGTTTGGGGTCCAACTCGAGTGCCTGCTCATAGGCGGAGCGGGCCTCCGCAACCCGGCCGGCCTGCTGCAGCAGTTGCCCCAACCGCAGGAAGCCTGCGCTGGATGGAGACTGGTCGACATTGCGGAGCGCCTCCCGGATCTCGATCTCGGCTAAGCCTTTTCTGGCGTTGCTCGCCTCGGGGTTGATGCGCAATGCCTGCTGGTAGCTGACGCGTGCCTGGCCGTCGTTTCCCAGCTTGCCATATAACCTGCCCAGGGCTTCGTACGCCACGACCAGCCCTTGGGGTTTCGGAGCCAGTCGGATGGCCTTCTCGAACTCTGCGATCGCCTCCAGCGTCTGTCCGTTCATTTCCAGAACACCGCCTAGATTCATATGGCTCATCGAATTCTGAGGCCTGATACGGACTGCATTTTGGAGATGGGGCAAAGCCTCCGAGCCCCGGTCCAACGCCATGAGCGTGACGCCCAGGTTGACTTCGGCGCTGAAATTGTCTTTTGTGACATTCACCGCGTGCAACCACAGGTCGTAGTCGCTCTGCCAGTAAGGGATCTGGCCCCACGTAAAGAGGGCAAGAATAGCCAACACCGCGGCGGCGGTCTTGGCGCGCGACGCGAACCTGAGTTGCTTCTTGTCCGCCAAATCAGCCGCTCCCCACACCACCATCAGAAAGATTCCAATCAGTGGGAGGTAGGCGTAGCGGTCGGCCATGGCTTGCTCGCCGACCTGAACGAGTCCAATCACCGGAACCAGCGTGCCCAGAAACCACAGCCAGCCCGTCACCAGGTACGGGCGGCGGGCGCGCTGGCGCCATGCCAGGGCGCTCACGGCGACCAGAAACAGCGTCGCCAGCCCCGTTTGCCAGACCGCCAGCGTGGCGCCGGGGTGCGGATAGAACACTGCTAGCCTCGCCGGCCAGAATGCTTTCCCCACATACAGAGCGTAGGCGTATACGGCATTCTCCAGACGTACCCCCAGCGGAACTATCAGGTGCATGGATCCGTAGGAGCGCTGCGCGAACATGGTGATAGCGCTGTCGGCGGCGGATAGTGCCAGGAGCGGCATTTTTTCAAGCATCAGCCGCGAAAACGAAACCTGCGGTACTGAAAATGCAGTTTCCGGACTTGCAAATCCGGCTCGTCTTTCGTTGTCTTCGCCGCCGCGGAACCCTTGTGTCGATGACTCTCTCCAGCCCCGGATTCGCCGCAGCGGCCAGAAATCAAGCAGCAGCAGCACGCAAGGCAGGGTGACAACCATGGGCTTGGCCGCCAGCCCGAGAGCGAACAGCGCCGCCACGGCGAGATAGCGCTTGAGGCCCGGCTTGAGCGCATACCAGCCATACGCAGCCAGAGTCAGCAGAAAGAAAAATGTGCTTAGGACGTTTTTTCGTTCCGCGATCCAGGCCACGGACTCCACGTTGAAGGGATGAACCGCGAAAAGCGACGCCACTAACAGGCTGCGTCCGATAGCGCCGGTTGCGCGCAACAACAGCAGGAACAACAATACAACGCTAAGCACGTGCAGCAACAAGTTGGTGAAGTGATGCCCGGCGGGATTCAGGCCATACAATTCGCAATCGAGGGCGTGCGAAAGCCACGTCAGCGGATGCCAGTTGGAGAAGTCGGTTGCTGTCAAAGCCCAGGTGACCGTGCTCCAAGCCAGTCCCGCCTGTACGTGTGCGTTGTTGGTGACGTAGCTGTCGTCGTCGTAGCTGACGATGAAAGAATGTCCCAGGACGGGACTGTAAAGGGCGAACGTCGCACCCGCCAGCAGCAGGCAAATCAAAAGAGTTTGTTTTCGAGGAAGTGCCGGCAGCCTATGGCCGGCACCTTGCCGGACAGCGGCCTTTCGGGCTGCGTCGAGCTGTCGCCTCGTCTCCCGCCGTTTGTTCCCGGGTCTCATCTCGATAGACATGCCAATGCTGAAACTACTCCGCTGTTCCGGAAAACTCGTTGAACAAGCTAACCTGGATGCACCTGGCAAGCCTCGGATTAAGCCGCCGACGTATGCCCCGGCACCCCCGCGAGCCTGCCCGGAGCGAAGTCGAAGGGCGCGGGGTCCAGGTTACAACCTGAATTGAATCACAGCCTTCCTGGCGATCATAGCAACCGATGGTAATAAAATGCAGGTATCGGCTCCGTGGACCCAGGCTGTTAGCCGTCAGCCCGATAGGAACTCATGACGGGATATTCCGGAACTCCTCTTCCCAAAAAACTCGGGATCCAACCGCGATCTCGGGTCGCGCTTCTCGACATACCTCCGGAAGTGAAAGCCCAACTGAAGGCCGCTTTGTCCGATTGCCAGAACGTCAGGGACGGACAGGGCGAGTTTGATTTTGCCATGACCTTCGTGAAGAGCACGTCCGCCCTGAAGAAAAAGTTCTCCGCTATCGCCAAACGACTGGCCCCCGCAGGCATGCTGTGGGTGAGTTGGCCCAAGAAAACCTCGGGCGTGGCTACCGATCTCGACGAAAACGTAGTGCGTGGGATTGGTCTCGACGCCGGCCTGGTCGACGTAAAAGTCTGCGCAGTCAATGAAATCTGGTCCGGATTGAAGTTCGTGATTCGCGTGGAGGACCGCCCGCGTGCTCCACGTTAGCTTTTTCCCGCGGGAGCCGTATTACCGATGAAAATTCTGGAGAAGGTTGCCTCAATCGCGTTTGGGAACCGCGTAATACCCGTTGCGTGACTGGATTTTGTAATCCTTGTTGTTGGGGTGGATTTCCACCTTGCGGAACGTCCCGTCGAGCTTGGTGTTGGTGGGTGTGTAGCCGATGTTGTACTGGCTGCGCAGCTCGTTGGCGATCTGGTCGAATCCTGCTTTCAGTTTGTCGAACTTGTTGCCGACTTCGATCACCCGGCCTCCAGTCTCATGAGTCAGCTTCTCCATCTCACCCCCGCCGTAGCCGAACCATGATCCGTGATCAGCGCAGAGCAGCACGTACACAATGCTGTCGGACTTTTGCGCCGCCTCAATCGCATCCTTGATTTTGAGCTGGCTTCCCTGGTCTTCGCCATCGGTCAGAAGGATCATCGCCTTGCGTCCCACCTGCTGCGCCAGTTCGTCGTGCGACGCCAGATAAACCGCGTCATAAAGCAGGGTGCCGCGCGGGGCTCCTTGGGTTGGAAGCGTGCCTCCACCAAGACCGGGAATTCCAGTCCCGCTGCCGCCCGCGGTATTGATCTTGGCGCTATTCAAAGCTGCCTTCAGCAGGCGAGTGGAGCTGGTGAAATCCTGCAGCAAGTCCACATTGACGTCGAAATCCATCACGAATGCCAGGTCTTTGTCGCGCAGGATCTGGCTCAAGAAATCGCCCCCAACCTGCTTTTCCATGTCCAGCACGCGCTCCTGGCTGCCGCTGGAATCGATCAGGATTCCCAGGGTCAGCGGAAGGTTCGACTCGGCAGCGAAATACTTGATGGTTTGCGGCTTCCCGTCCTCAAGAACCTGAAAGTCGTCTTTGGTCAGGTTCGGGATCAGCGCGCCCCTCTTGTCCTTCACATTGAAGAACAGCTGCACCACATTTACGTTGACTTTCAGGGTCTCCACCGACTGGTCAGACGAACCCTGGCCGGAGGCCGAAGCGGGCTGCTGCGCCAAGACGGGCAAGGCCAGCACCACAGACATAAAAGTCGCGGAACTCAGAACCAAGAAGGTACGGGCTTTCCACATGAGGGTTAGTGTCTCGCTCTGTTAGTCTATTCCTTCAGCATTAGATGCAACAAATGGCCCCGCCCCGCATCCGAAATGGTAGCGGGTTGACCCAATACGGAGGGATTCTTCGGTGCTGCCACGGATTTGCCAACGACTGACCACCCGTTCTGCGATGATCTTGCTGTTTCTGCTGCCTTTAGCAACAGCTGCGGCACAATCGCAGGGGCAGCAACCCCAGAGCCAGACCCAGGATCAGAAGCAGGATGTGCCGGACGCGCCTTCGGCGGTACAGCCTCCGCCTGCCTTCCCGTCGACTCCTCCCGCTCAGACACCCAGACCTCCAGCGGACGAGGCTCCGCCCAGCGAGCCAGCGCCACCGGCCAACCAGGCGCCGCCGAAGTCCTCACCCAATTCCACCTCCGCGCCGTCTTCTTCGACGCCAACTGCTCCACCGAACTCGGCGCCCCAAGAAGAACCGCCCGGAACTCCGCCTCCGTTCAAGGTCACCACAGTTCCCGAGGGCGGAGCTACCCAGGACCAGACCGGCACAGCGCAGCAGGATATCTACAAGCTCTCCGTAAACGTCAACCAGGTGTTCGTACCGGTCCGCGTGACCGACGACAGCGGGCGGCTGATCAGCGGCCTGCTGCCTACCGACTTCTCCGTTTACGAAGACGGCAAGAAGCAGAACCTGAATTACTTCACCAGCGATCCTTTTGCTTTGTCCGCGGCATTGATTGTCGATCTTGGCATGCCGGATATTGCCGTGCAAAAAGTGAACCAGACTTTCCCCTCGCTGGAAGGGGCGTTCAGCCAGTTTGACGAAGTGTCACTCTACACCTACAGCAACACCGTCTCTCGCATGGCCGACTTCGGGGGAGCGAGCCGGAAACTCACCGCTGCTCTCAATGAGCTCAAAACCAAGACCGGGGAAAACAACGGCGTTCCCATCACCGGAGGCCCCTTGTCCGGAACTCAGGGTCCCATTATTAATGGCCAACCCATCGACCCCAGCGCACCCACGGTCGTTACCCCCGCCAAGACGGCTCATGTGTTGAACGATGCGATCCTGGCCGCGGCCAGAGACCTGGCCAAACGCGACAAGGCCCGCCGCAAGATCATCTTCATCATCAGCGACGGCCGCGAGTACCGCAGCGACACTGCCTACGGCGACGTTCTCAAAGTTCTTCTCACCAACGGAATCATGGTCTACGGCGTTTCGGTGGAGAATTCCGCGATTCCCGGCTACAACAAGATCGAGAAGCTGCACCTTCCCAAGTTCGGCTACAACGATATTTTGCCGAAATATGCCAACGCCACGGGCGGAGAGATTCTCGCCGAATATTCCAAGAACGCCATTGAAGGCGTTTACCAGCGGGTGGTCGGCGCCGCCCGCAATGAGTACACCTTGGGCTATCGCACCCGGGCGACTCTGAACAGCGCGTATCGGGAAATCGAGGTTCGAATCGACCGTCCCGGCTGCAAAACCGACCTTCGCCCCTGCGTCAATGTCTACGCCAAGGCCGGCTATTATCCCCTGCCTCCCGGCCGGTAGGATCTCCTTTTCAAATCCACGAATCGCTGTCTCACATTTGCCCTTTGACATATTTCCATATTTGTGGAATTATAGAATCACCATGCAGGCCGCACCGGTTAGTTCCGACCAAGTCACCAAGTATGCTGACATGTTCTCGGCGATGGGTACCGAGCCTCGTCTGCGGATCATGCAACTGCTGCTGTCGGCGCATCCCGAAGGCCTGGTGGTGAACGAGATTCAGTCGGAATTGGATATCCCCGGCTCCACGCTCTCGCACCACCTGGACAAGCTCAAGAACGAAGACCTGGTACGCGTTCGCCGGGAGAGCACTTTCCTGCGCTATACCGCCAATACCGACGCCCTGCAGGAGCTGCTGCAGTTTCTGTATGCGGAATGCTGCACCCGAAACCAGGCTGTCAAACCAAACGCCATCATTCAGCTTTGTAAATAGGAGAGGTGATATGAGTACCCCCGATATAAAAGAAATCGTCAAAGAAAAATATGGACAGGCGGCCCTGCGCGTGCAATCTGGCGGCAGTTGCTGCTGCGGCGCGGCCCCAAGCGGCATTTCGCAGTGCGATCCGATAACCGCCAACTTGTACGACGCCGCGCAAGCCGGACAAATCCCGGAAGAAGCGCTCCTGGCCTCTCTCGGCTGCGGCAATCCCACGGCTCTGGCTCAATTGAATCCCGGTGAAACGGTTCTCGACTTGGGTTCGGGCGGTGGCATTGACGTGCTGCTCTCGGCCCGGCGAGTCGGTCCCACCGGAAAAGCCTACGGTCTGGATATGACCGACGAGATGCTGGCTCTCGCCAATGAGAACAAGCGCAAGGCTGCAGCCCAGAACGTGGAATTCCTGAAAGGCGAAATCGAACACATCCCGCTGCCCGACAACTCGGTCGATGTGATCATCTCGAATTGCGTAATAAATCTCTCCGCCGACAAAGACCGAGTACTGTGCGAAGCCTTCCGTGTGCTCAAATCGGGAGGCCGGTTTGCCGTGTCCGATGTGGTCACGCGCGGCCCGATTGCGCCCGAGATCCGGCAAAGCGTTCTCCTTTGGGCGGGCTGCGTAGCGGGAGCGCTCGAGGAAAACGAATACCGACAGAAGCTTTTGTCTGCGGGGTTCGAGCAAATCAAGATCGAGCCGACTCGGGTTTACCGGGTAGACGATGCGCGAGAGTTCCTCGCTTCTTCGGGAATCGACGTGGATGCCATAGCGCCGCAGGTGGATGGCAAGTTCATGAGCGCATTCGTAAGGGCAGTGAAACCCGCGGGTTCTGGCAATCAGGCCTGCTGCAGCCCCGCGTGCTGCAAATAGAGAACGCGCCGAATCGTCCGATGTAGGCGCGGGCGTGCTCGCCCGTGCGAGACCGGTCGGGCCAGGGCGAGGACTCGCACCAACGGAGACAACCATAATGCAAAGAGCCTACAACGTTCTTTTTCTTTGTACCGGAAACTCAGCCCGGTCCATCATGGCCGAAGCCATCATGAACCACAAGGGCGCTGCTGCTTTCACCGCATACAGTGCGGGAAGTCATCCTGCGGGTGAGGTTCGGCCCGAGGCCCTCCGGCAGCTCGAAGCCGCCCACGTTCCCACCAAAGGCCTCCGCAGCAAGAGCTGGGAAGAATTCAGCCGGCCCGGCGCGCCCAAACTCGATTTCGTCTTCACCGTCTGCGACAACGCTGCCAGCGAAGTGTGCCCGGTGTGGCCCGGGCAGCCCATGACCGCCCACTGGGGTGTGCCGGATCCGGCGGCAGTTCAAGGATCACCGGCGGAAGTGCAACGCGCATACCGCGACGCGTTTTTCATGCTCGAGCGCAGAATCGGCCTGTTCCTCTCACTTCCGCTGGCCGCTCTGGACCGGCTGGCCATCAAAACGGAAATCGACCGGATCGGCCAGCAATGACCACGCGGCGCCTAAGTTTTCTGGATCGTTATCTGACCGCCTGGATTTTCGCGGCGATGGTCGCCGGCGTCGTGCTCGGGTGGCTCGTGCCCGGAGTCGTGCCGTTCCTGAATCGTTTCAGCCTCGGCACCACTTCGATTCCTATCGCGGTGGGACTGATTCTCATGATGTACCCGCCGTTTACCAAGGTACGCTACGAGGAACTGCACGAGGTATTCCGGAACAAGCGAATCCTCGGGTTATCCCTGGTACAGAACTGGATCGTCGGGCCAATCCTGATGTTCGTCCTGGCGGTTGTATTCCTGCGCGGATATCCGGAATACATGGCCGGGCTCATCATGATTGGATTGGCGCGCTGCATCGCCATGGTCATCGTGTGGAATGAACTGGCCAAGGGCAACACCGAATACGCGGCTGGCCTGGTGGCCTTCAATTCGCTGTTTCAGGTGCTCTTCTATTCGCCCTATGCCTGGATGTTCATCACCCTCCTCCCTGCCAAGCTTGGGCTTCAGGGTGCGATTGTCCATGTCTCCATCGCCGAAATCGCCAGGAGTGTTTTCATCTACCTCGGCATCCCGTTTCTCGCCGGCTTTTTAACCCGCACTCTGCTGGTTCGGGCCAAAGGGCGCGATTGGTACGACCACCGCTTCGTTCCCCGTGTGAGCCCGTTGACGCTCATTGCCCTGTTGTTCACGATTGTGGTGATGTTCTCGCTGAAAGGCGAATACATCGTTCGCCTGCCGCTCGATGTTCTGCGAATCGCCGTTCCCCTGCTGATCTACTTTGTGGTCATGTTCCTGGTGTCGTTTTTCATGGGGAAGAAACTCGGCGCGGACTACTCCCAAACCACCACGCTGGCCTTCACCGCCGCCTCGAATAACTTTGAACTGGCGATCGCCGTCGCAGTTTCGGTTTTTGGCATCAACTCCGGCGCCGCCTTCGCCGCAGTCATTGGACCCCTGGTCGAAGTGCCGGTGATGATTGCGCTGGTAAACGTGGCGTTCTACTTCCAACGCCATTATTTCCAGCACTTTCAGCCGCATACTGGAACTGAAACTTGAGGTCCCTCGTAACCCCGGCTCGACCAGGACGCCGTCCCACCCAGCGTTGCTGTTTATCTACTTTTTCGGCGGGGTATACACTCCTGCTCGTTGGTCGTACGGTATCCCGCCGCAGACCAGAACTTTGCCGTTCTTCAAACGAATCGCGGAACTGTAGTCAGCAATCATGGTTGGACCCGCGCTGAACGTGCCACTCTTTGCCACGTAGAGATTGCCGGATGGGCCAACGTTAATCACATCGCCGGTTTTCAGAGCAATGTCGGTATCACCCACATCGCTGAAATTCTCGGTTCCGGTAGAAGTAAACTTGCCGCTCTTTGGGTTGTACAGTTGTGCCGCGCTTCCTTGCGAGAAGCCGGTCACCAGCACCTCGCCATTCTTGAGCAGAGCTAACCCGGTATACGGCCATTCCAGAGGAGCGGGCAGGCTTCCTGTCGCCTTGAATTTCCCCGTCGACGGATCATAAATTTCAGCGGACTTCAATTCGTTCGGATCGGCTCCGCCCACGAGGAGCACCTTGCCGTTGCTCAGCAGCGTCGCCATGGCGGAATCCCGGGCGGTGGTCATATTGCCGGTTGCGGAAAAGGTTCCGCGGCTCGGGTCGTAAAGTTCAGCGGTGTTTTGATAGCCTCCAGTCTGAGAGTAACCGCCCGCCACCAGGACTTTTCCATCGGTCAACAGCGTCACCGTCGGACACCAGCGTTCGGCCGACATGCTTCCCGTCTGGCTGAACGTGCCGGAACTCTGGTCGTAGAGTTCCGCCGTCGACAAGACCTGACCGTTGTATCCGCCCGCGATTAATACTTTGCCGTTTTTCAGCGTCACCGGATGATTGGCCAGCCCGCAGAATTGGCGGGTTTCTGCCATGCTTCCAGTGGCGGTGAACTTGCCCGAAGCGGGGTCGAAAATTTCCGCGCTCGATTGATCCCCGGAACCGTTGACTCCTCCGGCGACCAGAACCTTGCCGTCAGGTAGTAATGCCAGGCCGTGGAGAGCGCGAGCCGTGGTCATGGTGCCGACCAGAACAAACTTGCCGGCGGCAGCAAAGACCGAAGATGCGGTTGCCAAGGTGAACAGTGCGATCGAAAGCTTGAACCACTGGGGGCGGTTTTGCATGGAGATCTCCTTAATCTGGGGCGAGTTTCTGCCTCACCCTGAGAAGCGGCAGCCATTGTACTCCGCGCTCAAGCATCTGCAACAGAGTGAAAGAGTTTTCACCTTCGCCGGGCTGGGTCGTTCATAGGGGGTAACCTGGGTAACCTGCCCGTTCTCCCCGGTTGTGATATAAAACGAGCAGTACCAAGCTAAGAAAACTAGACGTGGCGGCGCCGGACAAGGTTAAGGAGCGTCTGCCGCATTTCGAGGAAAGTCTTTGAGTTTCATCAACTTTGCGGCCCGCGAGATCAACTGCAAGATCGTATACTACGGCGCCGGGCTGGGCGGCAAGACAACCAATCTCCAATTCATCTACCAGAAAACTGCCGAACAGCAGAAGGGCAAGATGATCTCTCTGGCAACCGAGACCGATCGGACCTTGTTTTTCGACTTTCTGCCGCTGGATCTCGGCTCGGTGCGCGGCTTCAAAACCCGAATCCACCTTTATACGGTACCCGGACAGGTTTTCTACGACGCCAGCCGCAAGCTGATTCTGCGCGGGGTCGATGGCATCGTCTTTGTTGCCGATTCCCAGCAGGAGCGCATGGACGCCAACGTCGAAGCTCTCGACAACCTGATGGACAACCTCAAGGAACATGGCTACGACTTCCACAAGATTCCTTACGTCCTGCAATTGAACAAACGCGACCTGCCCAACATCCTGCCTGTCGATACTCTTAGCCAGCAGCTTCGGCGCAAAGATGAACCGGCCCTGGAAGCGGTAGCCTTCCAGGGAATCGGAGTTTTCGAAACCCTGAAGGAAATCGCCCGCCAGGTACTGCTCGAGCTCAAACAAAGCAGTTAGCCAATTTCATCGAAACTGCCCACAAAGACTCCTCCTCTCTCCGCTTTGTGATTAGCCTCACAAACCCTCGTGGCGGACATCACTGCCAGATGCTCGCCACACCTCTGTAATCGAGTGTTGGGCCGTTGCGTATTCCGAAACCCATGTGAGGTAGGACAATGAAACAGGAAGATCTGCTGAAGTGCCCGTTACTGCAAGGGCTCGATGCCATGCACCGGGCCGAACTGCTTGGCCTGTTGAACGACAGTAACCTTAGAGCCAGGCTGGAAAAGTGCCTGTCGGAACACGAAACGGCTGAGCCCAAAGCCCAGACCGCCTGCGCCGACTGGAAGCCCGGGGACTTTGAAAAGGACGTCCATAGCTGGCAGCCCGACACTCCGCTGTGGCGCCGCAGCTCGAAAGAGTAGAACTAGCAAACAACGAACCCGCTTAGGCCCCGACGTCGTCGTCCGGGCGGGCGAGCTTGGCTCGCCGCTTTCGTTGGCATCACGCCACAACCCATGAAAACCAACTGCGGCGCTTCGCACCGCATGGGCGGACGGGCCGTCCGCCCCTACCTTCTAAGCCTCCTACAGCAAACCACCCGTATCAAGCGTCAGGAGACTCAACGCAGTTTCCAGCTTGGTGATGGCTTCCGCCAGTTCGGGATGTTCTCCAATCTTTCCCCGTAGTGCGACCAGCAATTCGTGTGCACCCGAAACGTGTTGGACGGCTGGCGCATTCTCGGAGTTCGGACCGGGACGGGATGGGGTTTCTGGTGGCATTTACCTTACCTTCTGCCGCGGGTGGATATCGGCGCAAACATCATGCACTGCTCGCCAATCACGATTATAGTATTTTCTGCCGCCCGGAAACCGCTCTGAGTTGCTTTCAGACTCAGATCCATGCGGCCCACATGAACACATTCGACACGAACCAGCTTCGACAGGAAATCGCGCAAGGCAAGTCCAACCAAGCTGCCGCTGCGTTGGAACTCCTCCCCGCCGAGCGCGCCAGTTCCCTTCTGGCTGACCTGTCGTTTGAAGAACAGCAGGCTCTCTTCCGGGCTTTGTCAACCGGATTCGCCGCCGCGCTTTTCCCTCACTTCCCCTACTACCACGCCTACGTTCTGCTGCACGAGCGACCCGTCAATGAGATGCGCGCCATCATCGACAAGGCCGACCCTACCGACCGCCTCCGCTTTCTCGATGAACTGCCCGAGGAAGCGTGGCAGCAATTGATGAACGAATTAGGTGGAGCCAGCGGAACTCAACCCACCCCCGCCGAAACTACACCTCGATACACACCGCCGAAGCGCACCGACCTGCTGCAACCGGTTCCACCACCTACGATCGATCGCGGCGAGACCATTCTGGAAGCCCAGAGTGTCGAGAAAAGTTTTGCCCAGCCCGATGGCCGGCAAGTGCAGGTCATTGCCCCGACCAGCCTGGCGCTGGAGTCGGGCACAATCATTGCATTGCTCGGCGCGTCAGGCTCCGGAAAGTCCACGCTGCTTCGCATTCTCGCGGGACTTGCGGCTCCTTCCGCGGGCCAGGTGTTGTGGCATGGCAGACCGCTGAGTGAGAGCCGCCCGAATGCCGCCATTGTGTTTCAAAGTTTCGCGCTGTTTCCTTGGCTGACCGTGCTCGACAATGTTGAAGCGCCGCTGATCGCCCGCGGAATGCCCCATCCCGAGCGTCATCTGCGCGCCATGCGCGCCCTGGATTCAGTCGGCCTGAAAGGGTTCGAGACGGCTTATCCCAAAGAACTCAGCGGCGGCATGAAGCAGCGGGTGGGCTTTGCCCGGGCGCTGGCAGTCGAACCCGAAGTCCTGTTCATGGACGAACCTTTTTCCGCGCTCGATGTCCTGACCGCGGAGAATCTGCGCGGCGAACTCCTCGAACTGTGGCTCGGAAAGAAGATCCCGACCCGAAGTATTTTTCTGGTCACCCACAATATTGAGGAAGCCGTCCTTCTTGCCGACCGGGTCATCGTGCTGGGACGAAACCCGGCCAAGATCCGCGCCGATTTTCGCATCGGCCTGCGCCATCCTCGGGATCGCAACACAGCTGAGTTTCTGCTTTACGTCGACTACATCTACAAGGTCATGACCCGGCCGCAGTTCGAGCATTCCCTTCCCGCCGGGGTCGCACTCCGGGCAAAATCGGCTTATCCCATGTTGCCGCACGCCCGCCCCGGAGGCATTGCCGGGCTGATCGAGTTGCTCGCGGATCGCGGCGGCGCCGACGACCTCTACCACGTTGCCGAAGAACTCGCGATGGAAGTGGATGACCTGCTGCCCATCGTCGAGGCGGCAACCCTGCTCGGATTCACCTCCTCAAATCAGGGAGACGTGGAACTGACTGCCGTGGGCAAGGCATTTGCTGAAGGGGATATCGCCGCGCGCAAAGAATTGTTCCGCCAAGCCGCCCTCTCCCATGTGCCGTTGCTGCAGCAGATTCAGACGGCGCTGCAAAGCAAATCGGATGGCACCATGCCGCTGGAGTTTTTCCGCGACATCATGGAAAAGCACTTCCCCGAAAACGAAATTCAGGCGCAGCTCGACACCGTGTTGTACTGGGGACGCTTCGGCGAGATTTTCAATTACGACGCGAAAGAAGATCGCCTGCTGCTCCCCGCCACCAGCCTGGAACACTGAAGAACTTGCTGATGACTCTTCAGTTCTCTTCCTGCGGGCGCATCTTTCCGCTTCGCAGATAACGGTTGTGCCAGCCCAGCGATTCCCCCAGCAGGTGTGGCGTATGCTTGCCGTACGACAGCCGTTCCGCACGGTTGAGATAATCCAGGAGCAAGGGTTTGTAGTCCGGACTGGAACACTTCTCGATGATGAGGTGCGCACGCTGGCGCGGCGAAAGCCCCCGTAAATCGGCCAATCCGTGCTCCGTGACAATGACCTGCACGTCATGCTCGGTGTGGTCCACATGCGACACCATCGGCACGATCGTCGAGATTGTCCCGTGCTGCGCCGTCGACGGCGCCATGAAGATTGACAGATACCCATTGCGGGCAAAGTCCCCCGACCCCCCAATGCCATTCTGGATACGCGATCCCATCACATGCGTCGAGTTGACGTTGCCGTAAATGTCGGCTTCGATCATGCCGTTCATTGCGATTACCCCCAGGCGGCGAATGATCTCCGGGTGATTCGAAATCTCCTGCGGACGCAAAACAATGCGATTACGGTAGCTGCTCATATTCGCGTTGACCTCGGTCAGCATCTCAGGGCTGAGCGAGAACGCGGTGGCCGAGGCCGAAGTCACCTTGCCGGACTTCAGCAGGCGTATCATGCCGTCCTGAATCACTTCGGTGTATGAGGTCAGCCCTTCAAACGGCCCTTCCTCCAGCCCAAACAGAACCGCATTGGCGATGTTGCCGACGCCGGATTGCAGCGGCAGCAGGTTCGCAGGCATGCGGCCCTTCTGCACTTCCCAGTTGAGAAATTCCAGGATATGGCCGGCGATACGCCGAGACGATGCATCCGGCGGTTTGAAGGCGCTGTTCCGGTCGGGAGAGTCCGTAAGCACAATGGCCACCACCTTCTCCGCGGGCACTTCCAGGTATGGCGTGCCAATACGCTGGCCGGTACTCACCAGGGGTATCGGCCCCCGGTTCGGTGGCGGCTGCAAACCGTAATAGATGTCGTGCATGCCCTCGAGCGCCGCCGGCTGCCACGAGTTCACTTCCAGGATCACCCGCTCCGCTTGATCGATCCAGGTCTTGTTGTTGCCGATCGACGAGCTCGGTATCAGCCGTCCATCCTCAAGCACTGCGGTAACTTCGATCAGCGCAACATCGAGCTTGCCCAGAAACCCGTATTCCACGAACTGTGCCACATGGCTGAGGTGAATGTCCATGTATTCCATTTCGCCCGCGTTGATCCGCTTGCGGGTTTCCGGATCGGACTGATACGGAAGCCGCAGATGGATGCCTCCCGCCATGGCGAGCGCCCCATCCAGCTCCGGCCCAGTCGAAGCTCCGGTAAACACGCTCACCTGAAACTTCTTCCCGCGGAAGTTCGCATCGGCAATGCGGCGTGCCAGTTCAACCGGAACGGCCTTGGGATACCCAGATCCGGTGAACCCGCTCATGCCGATCTGGTCGCCCGACTTAATGAGAGCCGCAGCTTCATCGGCGCTCATGACCCTTTGCGCCAAATCGGAATTCAAAACCCGGGTGGATGGGGAAACGATCGTAGCCATGCACGAAGTCCTTTCTACAGAACGAATTACTTCTCTGACTCTAACCGCGCCTCCTTCGCCCGTCTGTGAGCCAGATCACGGTACTCCCTCGCAGGGGTGCGGACCGAAGGCCGAAAAATTCGCTCGTTTTCTTGGTGCAGGGGAATATACTTGCCCTGTCTCGTGGACCCCGGCGCAATCGCTTGAGAGGTCACAAGGGGAGGACGCTTATGAGGAGTGCAGGTTTCGCGCTCACGATAATCGTAACGCTCGGTCTCACTGCGGCGGCGCAGGACGGTAGGGTTTTGCCGCCCGTCACCATGAGGGCGAACACTCAGGTCGTGTCTGCCCAGCCGGGCACAGAGCCGGTGGTGAAGAAGGGCACCTACGAACCACCATTCTGCCCGCCCAAGACGTGTTTGTATTATGCCGGTGACTACAACTCCGCCAACTTGAATGCCGACGACCTGTTCAACTGGGACTACAACGACGGCCAGTTAGAAGGCCAGGTATGGGTGGGAGTGAAACCGAATCGGGACGCAATCGTAACCGGCGCTACCTTTGTTGAGTTCCAGTTCGGCGCCCTCCCGATCGTGAACCCGACCCCTTTCGCCGTTCAGGTTGGCATCAAGCCTGGGCAGGCTGGCAAGACGGTCTGCAACACTAGCGGCACGGCCACGGCCACCGGGTATCAGGAATTTTTTGGCACCGACCCCGATTTTGCGATCACCATCAAGAACCTTTCGCAGCCCTGCAAGCTGAAGAAGGGCAGGGTGTATTACGTGAACTTGCTGCCGACGTCTAACAATGGCTATGGCTACGTGGTCAACGTCGAAGATGCGAAGCCAAAGAACCATCATGGCTGGAAAAACCATCTCAACGATTGCTACTTCAACGCCGCGGTTTTCGGGCTTAACTACGTCACCTGCAACAGCCAAGGCAGTTTCTCCGAGTTCTCGATCGCTCTGACCGGCAAGGAGTAACCGAGCTATGAGCTCCATGCGACCTCCGGTCTGCGGCCATGGAGACCAGAGACCCCTTGAGATTTGGGGTTAGGGGTGTACTATATTTGTTGCTGGCGCGGCGGTGCCTCGGCGCACCCGCCCAACGAACATCCTCAGGAGGACACCATGAGGAAGATGCTCATCGCCTTTACCCTGGTCGCAATGTTCGTTCCCTTCGCCGTGACGCAGGACGGTAGGGCTCTGCCGCCCGTCACCATGACGGGGAACACTCAGGCAGTGTCTGCCCAGCGGGGCACAGAGCCGGTGGCGAACAAGGGCATCTACGAACCACCATTTTGTCCGCCCAAGACGTGCCTATATTATGCCGGTGACTTCAACTCTGCCGACCCGAATGCCAATGGGCTGTTCAACTGGGACTACAACAACGGCCAGTTAGAAGGCCAAGCATGGGTGGGAGTGAAACCGGATCGGGATGCAACTGTGACGGGCGTTACCTTCATCGAGTTCATCACCGCCGGATTGGAACTCGTGAACCCAACTCCGTTTGTGGTCCAGGTCGGCATCAAGCCTGGACAGGCTGGCAAGACGGTCTGCAACACTAGCGGCACTGCCACGGCAAGAGTGTATCAGCAGTTTGCTGGCACCAACCCTGATTTTGCGATCACCATCAAGAACCTTTCGCAGCCCTGCAAACTGAAGAAGGGCAGGGTGTATTACGTGAACTTGCTGCCGACCAATGACACTGGCTATGGCTACGTGGTCAACGTGCTCGATGCGAAGCCAAAGAACCATCATGGCTGGAAGAACGATCTCAACGATTGCTACTTCAACGCCGCGGTTTTCGGGCTTAACTACGTCACCTGCAACAGCCAAGGCAGTTTTTCCGAGCTCTCAATCGCTCTGACCGGCAAGGAGTGACGCAACTTGGCTCGAGCGCCAAGCTTGGTGATGACGATGAGGAGGATCGCCATGACGAACACGATGGATGGTATGCGGTGGAGCTCGCGGGCAGCCGAGCGATGGGCAAGACCAGTGCTGGCGTTCGTGGTCGTACTGGGATTGGCATTGCTTGCCGCACTCCCATCGCAGGCGCAGAAATTCACCGTGCTCTATGACTTCAAGGGGGGGACGGACGGGAGGAATCCGCTAGCTGGGTTGGTGGTCGACGCGTCCGGCAACCTCTACGGTACCACCGAGTTGGGCGGAATCCCTGACTACCTGTGCCTTTATCGGCCCCGGCTGTGGCACCGTGTTCAAGGTGGACACGAACGGCAACGAGACCGTACTCCACCGTTTCGCGGGGACGCCGGACGGCGGAACACCCATGACCGGCTTGATGGTGGATAAGGACGGCAACCTCTATGGCACCACCTATTCGGGCGGCGCGTCGAACTACGGGGCAGTGTTCAAGGTGGATACCTCCGGCCAGGAGACCATCCTTTACAGTTTCGGCGTGTACCCCGACGGGGAGTGGCCCTCCGGAGGCCTGACCATGGATGCGGAGGGCAACATTTACGGGACCACCCAGGAAGGCGGCACCTCAACGTCATGCTGGGGCGGCTGCGGAACCGTCTTCAAGCTGGACAAGAACGGCAAGGAAACGGTTCTGCTCAACTTCGCGCCCCCGGCCGAAAGCCCTACAGCAACCCTGACGATGGACGCCGCCGGTAACCTTTATGGCACCACATTGGGGAACGGGTACTGCTGCGTAGGGACGGTGTTCAAGCTGAACAGGAATCTTATCGTCCCGGCCCATACGTTGTATACCTTTAGCAAGGGGTCAGACGGGTCGTCCCCCTTCGGGGGCGTAGTCCGCGACGCGAAGGGCCGCATGTACGGCATGACTGATCGCGGCGGCGATTTCAACTGCATCTATAGCCAAGGGTATGGCTGCGGTGTGGTGTATGAACTGAGCCCGGACGGCAGGGAGACCGTGCTGCACGCCTTCGCCGGCCCGCCGGATGGTGCCCTTCCCCAGGCCGCCGTGCTGCGGGATAAGTAAGGTAACCTCTACGGCACTACTGGTGTAGGCGGCACTTACGGTTTTGGAACAGTGTTCAAGTTGGACAAGCACGGCAAAATGACGGTGCTGCACAGTTTTGCGAACACGGACGGGGCGGGGCCGTGCTCGACCTTGGTACAAGACGCGCAAGGCAACCTCTACGGCACCACCAGCACGGGGGCAATTTCACCTGCCCCCAAATCGGCTGTGGCGTGGTTTTCAAGATCACCCCATAGGGGCCTCGGCAAAACCGACTCATCCGCAAAGAAGTCATCCCGAAGTCCCCGCGCTTTCACCAGCGGGGCGAGAGCCTGCCCTGAGCCGCCGAGGAGCGGAGCGACGAGGGGAGCCGAATGGGGATCTGGTACGCACCATGGTTGAGTGTTGCAGCCGCGACACTCCGGGCGAGGTCCCGCTCTCTCGGCTGCCGCCCACATCCCCCTCCACTTTCCCCTTGACTCCACCTCGGCAAACTGACATGCTCAGATGTATATCTTATGGAGAACACATAAAATAGACGTATAACTCGTTATGAATCTAGATTTTACCCGTAAGCCCAATGGAATCTAGAGTTTGCCGGGACAATATTCGTAACTTCATGATTCCACTAGACCGGTGGGGAGGGGGGTATCAAAAAGTAAACAGCCCGCATCGACCGGGAACTGAGAGCAGCGAACTGGCAACTGGCGCCTTGAGCCATCCCGGCAGATCGACAGGCTCAGATGTATACCTTACGGAGAACCGTAATAAACAGCATATAACTCCTTAGGAATCTAGATTATACCTCTAACCCCAATGGGCTCTAGATTTTGCGGACCAAATCTCCGTAACTTCATGATTCCACTAGACCCAGGGGAGGGGGGTATACCCCATGTTTCAGGGTGATTTTTTCCGAAATCGGCACGGTAAACAACCCGCGATCAGCTAACCTTCGCTGGTCATGATGAACAGCGGCTTCATCTCGAAGCTGCTGTAATGCGGCCGCAAGCGTTCCGTGTTGTAGTGCTCCTCGACGTTGACTACTTTCTTCGAGGCGGTCACCGCGTCGATCGGCATGTTGTCATAGCGGCCATTCTTCAGCACCACCAGCCGGCCATGAATCTTGTTCAGGATCAGATCCAGCGCCAGGTTGCCATAGGCCATCGGTACGATGGAATCAATCGCGTCCGGATCACCGCAACGGACCAGATACCCCAGTTTCTGATTGATCACCTCGATGGTTTTGCCGTTGTTGTACTTGGGAGAGAGTTCTTTCAGCCGGTCCGAAACCAGGTCCCCAATGCCGCCCAGTTTCTTGTGGCCGAACGCGTCCGTGGCTGCCTCCTTGAACACCATCTCACCACCTTCGAACATGGCGCCTTCGGAGACCAGCACCACCGAGTACCGGCTCCGGTTCTGCATTCGATCATGGATCAACAGTTGGGTGAGTTGCTCGATATTGAACTTGTATTCGGGAATGACGCAGCGGTTGGCCGCGCCGGCCATGGTGGGAAGCATGGCGGTAAATCCCGCATAGCGGCCAAAGACCTCCAGCACCATGAAGCGTTCGTGCGACCCTGCCGAAGTCCGCAGGCTGTTGGTCAATTGGATGGTGCGGGTCACAGCCGTGCTGAATCCGATGCAGTAGTCGGTTCCCGGAACGTCGTTGTCCATGGTTTTGGGAATCGCCACCACCTTCGCGCCTTCCTGGTACAGTCGGACTCCATAGCTGAGCGTGTCGTCGCCACCGATGGGAATCAGGTAGTCGATCCCAAGCCAGTCAAGGTTCTTCAGCACTTCCGGAGTGAGATCATTCACCTCCCCGGTATAGGCATCTTTCAGGTGATCCGGCAGGCTGGATTTCTTGACCTTGCACGGGTTGGTGCGGGAAGTATGCAGGAACGTACCGCCCGTGCGTCCGGCGCGGTTCACAATCTCCTCGGTAAGAACGAGGAGGTTATCTTTGTTGTCCGCATCTTTGTCGCGGATCAGGTCGACCAGGCCACCCCATCCCCGGCGGAAGCCGATGACCTGCAAGCCTTCCCGCAGTGCCCGGATGGTGATCGCACGGATGGCAGGGTTGAGTCCTGGGACATCCCCGCCGCCGGTCAGTATACCTATGACACCTTTGCCGCTAATGTTCGCCATTTTAGGGATCCTTGTTAAGCGTCTTGTATGAAAGCTGATCTCACACTCTAAAGATAGCGCGCGGGAAGGCAAATGTTAATTGGATAGGACGACAAAGGCGGAATCAGGTTCCATTGTGAGCAACACGTGCAAGACTCTGGGGGGCACTCCCGCTGCAATGTTCGCGTCCGGAAAAACCGATGAGATTCCCGATATTTTAAGCGCTCACTATAAATGTTGTTTCGATTGGCAACACCTCAAAGTCCTCTGAATTCACCAAAAATTCATCAAATGTTAATACTTCTTCCCGTTGCATTCCGGTATTGTAAAAAGCTTTCCGTGTGACAAGAGAAGATGTAGCTCAGCACTGTTGTTCCGAGAAATCGGGGCCAGTGTCCCAACCAAATCTTGAGGAGGCGAAATGGAACGGTTTACCGCTTTGGCGCTGTCTTTGGTGCTAGCAGGCAGCGTGTTTTCCGCGCAGGCGCAGCAAGGTACGGCCACTGCCACAACGAAGAGTACGAAGAAGACGGTCGCAAGATCATCCGAGTCGACAATTTCAGCTCAGCTCGGCGACATGCAACGGTCGATCGAGGCACAGCAGCAGCAGATCCGGCAACTCAGCCAGCAGGTCCAGAGCCGCGATGAAAAGATTCAGCAACTCGAGCAGCGACTGGATCAGAGCCAGGCAATCGCAGTGCAGGCGCAGACCAAGGCGGATGCAGCGGCGGCTCAAGCGGGCGAGCAACAGCAGAACGTGACCGCGCTGAAGAGTGATGTGTCCGATCTTAAATCCAACGCCACGAATGCAGCGCTGAGCCTGCAGGAGACGCAAAAGAACATTCAATCGAGCCTGGAGAGTCCGATGGCGATTCACTACAAGGGAATCACCATTACTCCGGGAGGCTTCCTGGCGGCAGAAACGGTCTATCGCCAGCATGCGACCGGTTCGGACATCAACACCCCGTTTAACTCCATTCCGTCTGCGGGATCGTCGCTCTATAACCTGTCAGAATTCTATGGTTCAGGACGCCAGTCACGGGTCTCATTTCTCGCGGAAGGCAAGCTGGCGAACGCCAAGCTGAGCGGGTACGTGGAATCCGATTTTCTGTCGTCCGGCATTACCTCCAACAACAATCAGAGCAACAGCTACACGCTCCGTCAGCGGCAAGTTTGGGCACAGGCGGCCCTGAACAACGGTTGGACGTTCACCGGGGGCCAGATGTGGAGTCTGATCACCGAAACCAAGAAAGGCGAGGACAACCGTTCGGAAGCGCTGCCCATGACGATTGACCCGCAGTATACCGTCGGCTTCAGTTGGGCGCGCCAGTACGGCTTCCGGGTCACCAGGAACTTTGGAAACAAAGTCTGGTTCGGGGCCTCGGTGGAGAATGCCCAGTCTACCCTGGGAGGCCATGGAGCCAGCAACAACTTCCTGGTCGGGCAGCAAGGCACCAGCGGAGGTCTCTACAACCCGACCGCGAACTATTCCTACAACCTCACTCCCGACTTCGTGTTTAAGACCGCTTTTGAACCGGGATGGGGCCATTACGAAGTATTCGGCATCATCAGCGATTTCCGCGATCGCATCTTTCCCTGCGCGCTGACCTCGAGTTCGGGGAGTTGCGGCGGCGCCAAGGGTCCGACAGCTACCGGGGCCTACAACGACTCCTCTCTCGGAGGCGGAATCGGCGCCAACATTCGCGGGACTTTTGCCAAGCACATCGACCTCGGCTTCCATGTGTTGGGCGGCAACGGCATCGGACGCTACGGGTCGGCGGGACTTGCAGACGTGATCGCACGGCCGGATGGAGTGCTGACGCCCATGCGCAACTACCAGGGATTAGCCACCCTGGAGTGGCACGGTAAGAAGTTGGACCTTTACAGCAACGGCGGCGTCGAGTATGAGGCGCGCGAGTGGTACCGGAACGGCAAGAGCCAGGTAGGCTATGGAGCGCCGGGCAGCAGCAATCTGGGCTGCACCATCGAGACACCGCCGGGCTCCACCAGCCTCACCGTCGTCACTCCTCCCAGTTCGTCCGGGGGTTCCACCGGCACGGGGAGTGTCCCGGTTCTCGGTTCGACCGGCACGCCGCTAACCGGCGGCTTCAACCCGGGCGGACTGAAGAACTGCACCGGCGACACTCGCGGCATTTGGGAAGGAACGATCGGGTTCTGGTACCGCTTCTACAGTGGCCCCAAGGGCCGGCTCCAGTTCGGACCGCAATACTCCTACCTGTCCCGCACCATTTGGGAAGGAACGGGCGGCAATCCGAATGCAGTGGAAAACATGTTCTTCACTTCGTTCCGTTACTACCTGCCGTAGCCAGTCGTTTTATCGTTCCAGTGTGCGAAATCCGCGCACTGGAGCGATCCCTTTTTGCCGGGCAGGCCGTGAGTACACCTCAGGCCACTTCTGATCGGCGACAAAAACGGCCCTTTCGCACATTCTCTGACTGGTCTATTTGGTGTCCTGGCAATGCTTTTCCTCCTGCACCGGCTCTCACCAACCCACCACCCAGCTATTTCGCTGCCGCGGCCTTGGCCCACTTCGCCAAGGTCTCAAGGAACGGATAGGCAGCTTTCGGAGCCTCCGACTGCCCTTGCAACGAAGCTTTGGTCGACACCATGTGCCCATAGAACTCCCTCGTGCTGTCCTTGTCCTGGGCGATCACGGCGCCGTTGAGTTCAAGTCCGGCAAACACACCGCGCGCCCGCGAGTAGCTGAGGATCTGGGCTCGTAATTTCCAATCCGTATCCGCGGCAGCGTGCCGCCCGACGGGGCCGGCAGCCACGCTGGCATCAGCTCCCAGTTTGAATTTGCTGCTCAGCAGGTTGCGCATGCCGTTCTGGTTCATGACGAGCATGACCAAATCGACGACCTGTCCGCCAATCTGCAGCCCGAAGCTTCCGCCCTCGATCCTGAAGAACGCGGGCGCGCTCCAGCCCTTCGGAGTACGGCAACTGGCTACGCCTCGGCCATAGGTGGCTCCGACGACAAAGCCTCCTTTGAGCATGGAGGGTACCACGGCCACACACTCAGCCGATCCCAGCACCTCTTCGGGAATCCCCTGGTCGGGTGCGCCTTGAATCTCGTTGAGGACATCCGCCGCGGATTGCACCCGGTCCGCCGCCTTGTTCTTCGCCTCCTGGTCAGCGCCGACGCTCACCACGGCACAACTGAGTACCACATATAGAAACACCAGCTTCTTCATGCATCTCCTACTCTCATGGTTCTGTTGGACGTTTTGTCCTGGTCATTGGCCAGTGACTACAAGTTCACCTCGTGGAACCGCCTCTCTGCCCGGGGGCAGAGTCGCTGTTCCATGAAAGTTGTTTATTGAGGCTGATTGTAATAGATTGCGGCCAGTGGAAAGTCAGGCGTGGACGTAGCGGGGCCAAGGTACCAGATCAGTTAAGCGGGAGGATAAAGCCCGAAAAAATTCGGGGTCGGCAACGGTGACCCTAATCTCCGCTCCCAACCCCGTCTCCCAGGTTCTGTGGTAGGTGAATCCAGTATGCGTCGAAGGCGAGGAAGCCACAAGATTACGAAGGTCATCGTACTTCGGTAACCTCCGCAAAACGCCTATCTCGCAGCCACCAGCGAGTGGGTGATCGCATGTACCGAGAGCGCAATCCGGTTCTGCACTCCCACTTTGCGCATCAACTTGGCCACGTGGGCCTTCACCGTGCGCTCTTCAATTCCCAGAGCAGCACCGATCTCTTTGTTGGAACGGCCGACCACCAGCATTTCCAGAACCTCTTTTTCGCGGTCGGTAAAAGCCAGGCGTCCTGCCGGGAAAGAACGGCCCGGCGAAGAACTCACCCGTTCGATGAACGTGGAGAGCACCTTGCGCGGTGCCCAGACGGAACCCTCGTTGACGATGCGGATGGCCTGCACGAATTCCACGGGCGAGGCGGCTTCATCGACGTAGCCCTTCGCGCCGGAAGCGATCGCTTTGAGCACGGTTTCATCGTCCATGCCGGCGCCGGTGACAATGATTCGCAGGCTCGGGCGAGTGGCCTTGAGGCTGGCCATCATATCGAAAAGATTCTGGCCGCTGCGGTTGCCCAGCAACACCAGGTCCATGTCCGGCAATCCCGCGATATCGGGCAGCGAACAGGAAATCAATTCGAAATCCGGTTCGTTGTCGAACAGGGCCCGAAAGCCCACAAACCGCAGTGGGTCGCTCTCCACCACGGCAATACGGATCGGCATTTTCTTGGCCGGCGCTGTTTTTACACCCGTTGATTTCATTTTTGACCCATGAATGAAGATAGGGTTAGCTTACCTGCAGCCGTCGACCGTGCAAAGGTGAGTAATGTCATTTCCAATTACGGCAGTAACCTGGATTTAGTATGCTTTGCAGAGGGAGAAACCCCATGAAAACAAGGCGCCAACGCGTAGCGCAACGGATGTTTGCGGGGAGCATCTTGGGAGCATCCATACTGGCTGTGTCCCTGGCGGCGGCTCAAACGGCTTATACAACGAAGTTTCCCGGTGATCCGGCGCATTCCGAGTCGGAAGCAGCCGCCCTCGGTTATATCCGCACTACAGCTCGCGCGCAGCATGTTTACAAGCGCACGAACCAGCACTATGCTACCTCGCTGACCCAGTTGGTCCACACTGGAAGCTTCACTCGCCGCATGGTCCAGACCGACCGCGGCGACTATACCGTCAGCTTCCACTCCCAGAAGGACGGCTACGAACTGGCCCTGACGCCCAAACATATAGACGCCGATCATCGGTCGTTTTACTCCACCGAAGACGGTGTGATCCACGCCGACGATCAGAAAACTGCCGACGCGAAATCACCGGTGGTGAAATAGCGGGCACTGTTTTCGCGGGCAGAGGAATGCGATCCCGCAAACCGCCGCATCTGCGTCTCCGACTCACATTCCGCCCTTGATATCCACAGTTTTCCCGCCCTGGAATGTCACCGTGAAAGGGTGGCGGCCATTGGGATAGTTCAGCGTGCGGTTTCCAAAGTCGCCCGTGGTTTGCGGAATTCCCAGGCCGAGCGCCATGCCAGCCTGGAGCTCATTCATCCCCACCTTCACCTCGTGCTCATCGATGGCTTGCCATACCTCCGCGGGCCAATGCCGGTAGAGTTGGCGCGGATCTTCCATGAACAGCATGTCATTCCCATTGAAGTGGTACTGGTAGCCACTGATGTTTCCCACAGAGAAAGCATACGTCTTCCCGCTCTTCGCAAACACCGCCATAAGTTGGCGATCGCTCGTGCCGGGGGCAGCATTGATGACTACTTTCAGCACCTGGAGCTTTTCCAGAGGCAGGAACGTCCCGGCCGGGTGAGCAAAATCCGCGTGGTTCGTAGTTGGGTTGTACGGCAGATAAGTCACCGCATAGCCAAGCTTCACCCACACCGGCTGCCCCGCCAGTTCCTGCGCGGTCTTGAGGTCGTAGGGATACAGCTTCTTCGGGGTGACGTAGAAATCAGGGTTCAGCGGGAGGACTGGTTGCGTGGCTGGCCGTGCCCCCTGGTGGCGTTCATAGAAGATGTAAGCAGTTCGGGCGCCGGCCAGAATGATCGCTACCGCGAGAACGAATTGGATCTTATGCTTGAGTTCGGCGGTCATAGTTCACCCAGACACCATATCAGAGGGCGCTGTACGCTGAACTGCGACAGGTATTTAGGGCCACTGCCCAACTCCCAGCCTGGCGGTTGAGTTACACTGGCAGTGCGCCGCTGGGGCGGCGTCCGTCTAGAGGAGACAGAATGACAGCCGTTACAGAAGATGAGGTCATGAGCGCGTTGAAACAGTGCTACGACCCGGAGATTCCCGTCAACATCGTGGACCTGGGCCTGATTTACGGATTGCGCTTCGCGCCCGCGCCTGAAGATCAGCAGGATGTGACCGTCGACATGACGCTCACCGCGCAGGGCTGTCCGGCGCACGTCATGATCAGCGATCAGGTGAAGGCCAGAATCGAGCAGCTTCCCGGGGTCCGCAATGCGATGGTGAATATCGTCTGGAACCCGCCGTGGACTCCCGAGCGCCTCAGCGCCGACGCCCGGAAACAGCTCGGGATTGAGTAGGTTCGCCGTTGTCCTCTCTGTCCCGCTTCGTAAGCCGCTTTGCCGCCCTCGCGGGACGGCTAAGTTCACCCAGGAGATTTAATTTTGATGGGGTATACCCCCTCCCCCTGGGTCTAGTGGAATCATGAAGTTACGGAGATTTGGTCCGCAAAATCTAGAGCCCATTGGGGTTAGAGGTATAATCTAGATTCCTAAGGAGTTATATGCTGTTTATTACGGTTCTCCGTAAGGTATACATCTGAGCCTGTCGATCTGCCGGGATGGCTAGAGACGCCCAGTTGCCAGTTCGCTGCTCTCAGTTCCCGGTCGATGCTGGCTGTTTACTTTTTGATACCCCCCCTCCCCCTGGGTCTAGTGGAATCATCAAGTTACGGACATTTTCCCCGCAAAATCTAGATTCGGTTGGGCTTACGGGTAAAATCTAGATTCTTAACGAGTTATACGTCTATTTTATGTGTTCTCCATAAGATATACATCTGAGCATGTCAGTTTGCCGAGGTGGAGTCAAGGGGAAAGTGGAGGGGGATGTGGGTGCCAGCCGAGAGAGAGGGGCCTCGCCCGGAGTGTCGCGGCTGCCACGCTCAACCATGGTGCGTACCAGATCCCCATTCGGCTCCCCTCGTCGCTCCGCTCCTCGGCGGCTCAGGGCAGGCTCTTGCCCCGCTGGTGAAAGCGCGGGGACTTCGGGATTACTTCTTTGCGGATGAGTCAGTTTGCCGGTGGGGGTGTCAAGGGAAAAGTGGCCCGGCCGCCCCCCAGCCCCCGGCGCAGCTTCGCTGCTTGCCTAGTTCCGCAAGATCAGCATTGGGGAGCGTCGCGTCTGTCCCCTGTTCCATTCAGCGACCGTGTGAGGCGTCGGGTCTCGTGAGGGGAGGGCACTGCTTCCCGCCCTTGCAAAAAGGCTGGTGGCCCAGATCCGCCTCCTTTCTCGACGGTGCCCCGCATCTGCCCGATTTTGGCAGATGTGGGTCTTTTGACTTCAGTTCATGCCTCGCCAATCTGCAACAGTTTGGGCGTTCTTCCGTTGCGCCGGTCGGCGGTCCATTGCGACTCGATCTCAACCGGCCCCACCTCAGCCGTGGCATAGTGCCGGAAACTACTCCACTTCCAGTCTTCGGGTTTTCCGACCAATCCACGCTCGACCGGGTTGCGGTGAATGTAGCGCAGTTTCACCACGAAGCTCTCGTGGGAGCGCACGTTGTGATCGTAGTAGCGCTTCTGCCATAGAGTAAGCTCGCGTTCGGCCCGGCAGATCATGGCTCGACGCGCCACGGAAATCTTCAGGGCCTGGATGGCCTTGGCCAGCGTTTCTGCTTCCGGTTCCGACACCAGTAAATGCACGTGCTCGGGCATCACCACATACCCGTACACCCGAAAACCGTAGCTTCGCCGCGTCCGCTCAGACACTCGATAAACAGATCGCGGAGCCGTTCGTCGTGCAAATGCGGCAGCCGTCGATAGCAACTGAAAGTCACGAGATGCGACTGTTTGGATTGCTGCTACCGCTTGAGGCCCCAAGGCATAACGAGAGCGTAGCACTCCCCGGCGAAAAGACCCACATCTGCCAAAACCGGGCAGATGTGGGCCACCAGCCTAAGGAGTTATATGCTGTTTATTACGGTACTCCGTAAGGTATACATCTGAGCCTGTCGATCTGCCGGGATGGCTCAATGCGCCAGTTGCCAGTTTCCGGTTCCCAGTTCTCGGTCGATGCGGGCTGTTTACTTTTTGACACCCCCCTCCCCCACCGGTCTAGTGGAATCATGAAGTTACGGACATTTTCCCGGCAAAATCTAGATTCGATTGGGCTTGCGGGTAAAATCTAGATTCTTAACGAGTTATACATATCATTTGCAATGTTCTCCCTGTGATATAGGTCTTATGCATGTCGATCTGGCGAGATGGCTGAGAGCGCGAGTTGCCCGTTGCCCGTCGTTCGTCGAACGTCCCTTCGCCATTCGGCTCAGGGCAGGCTCCACGTCGTTCGCGTTTGGTTCTCGGTCGTGCTTCG
Source organism: uncultured Acidobacteriota bacterium (assembly GCA_963715675.1). Lineage (GTDB taxonomy): Bacteria > Acidobacteriota > Terriglobia > Terriglobales > Acidobacteriaceae > DASVWZ01. The sequence goes on along the minus strand of OY970265.1, from coordinate 1,219,125 downwards.
CTTTGAATGTGGTATACCCCTCCCCACCGGTCTAGCAGAATCATCAGGTTACGGAGATTTGGTCCACAAAATCTAGATTCGATTGGGGTTGCGGGTAAAATCTAGATTCCTAATGAGTTATATGCATACGATTATACTTTTCCATGAGATATATAGACCAGGATGGCAGTTTGCCGGCGTGGGTGTCAAGGAAAAAGTTTGGGCGGGTCGGAGTGGCCTGGAGGGTCGCGTAATTGAAGGACGATCGAACTGCCCCAGCCTCCGCACAGAACGCAGAAGGCTGGGCCACCCGCGAGTTATCGAGGGGACATTATCAAAGAGTTTCAACAGGAAAAAGTTTGGGCGGGTCAGAGTGGCCTGGAGGGTCGCGTAATTGAAGGACGATCGAACCGCCCCAGCCTCCGCACAGAACGCGGAAGGCTGGGTCACCCGCCACGCAGGCGAACAGGACGGTCAGAATGTTGGCCGACAACTGTGCCATCGCGTAGGCTCGGGCGCATGACGCCGCACCCTGCGCTGTGCCTCATGGCGTGATCTCGAACGCGACGCCGTAGCCGTACTTGCCCCCGTACATGCCGGCGCCGAAGATGTTTTTCTTTTGGTCAAGCACGACGCCATAGGGAAATGAGCCGTCGGTGCCGTTGAATTTGTGCACCACGCTGTATTTCCACTGGCCGTTCTTCTTCGGTGTCAGCCTGAAGATGACCCCACAGGGGTAACTGCCGCAACCCGAGATGCCGCCGCCCTCCGAGCCATAGAAGTTGCCCGCCTTGTCCAACACCAGCGTGGCAGCCGGTCCACAGCCGTTGTCGCAGTTAGGAAACTGGTAGAGGATAGTTTCCTTCCACGGGCCGCTCTTGGTAGGGGTCAGCTTGAAGAAGGTGCCTTCGCCATACTTGCCGCCCGCATAGGTCACGCCATAAGCGTTGCCGGAGGCGTCGACGGTGAGGCCGGCGTAAGGATACCTTCCGTCGGTCCTGATATCGCCGAATTCATGCAGCAGGCGGTAGGTCCAGGTGCCATCCCCGTTCGGGCTTAGCTGGAAGGCCGACCCGCAGCCCGCCCCCCCGCAGCCGTTCCCTCCGTAGAGGTAAGTGCCATAGAGATTGCCTTGCGTGTCCCAACTGAGCGCGGCGGGAGACCCGGTCTGGTCGGATATGTGGGTGTAGGTCCAACCGTTCTGGCCGGGCGAAAGTTCGCCGGTCTCGCCGTCTCCGTCGGACCCAATGTAGCACCCGAAGAGGTTGCCCACGCGGTCGAAGACCAGACAGTAGCCGGCGTGGTAGATCGGATTGAATGTCCACTGGCCCTTCGCCGGAGTCAGTTCGAAGGTGTAGGCCCCGCCCGCGACCGTGGATCCGAACAGGTTCCCTCTGCCGTCGAAAAGAAGTGGGGCATACGATTCGCTGAAGCCGGTTCCCTGGTCGAAGTTGAGCAGAACGGCTTCTTTCCAGCTACCGTTGCGCCCGGGTGTCAGGCGGTACACGACACCGCAGCCGTAGTTTTCGCAGTCCATGCTCGTTCCGCCCGAGGACGTTGTGCCATACAGGTTGCCGGAAGCATCGAGCACCGGGGTGGTTGCGACGAACCCGCCGTCCAGGCCGCCGGTGAAGGTGTGCAGCACCTTGTACTTGTACTGGATCGCGGCCGGGGCCGCTGGCGCGCGCGCAAGTGCGAGCGCTGTCAACGCGGCGATGAAAAGAAGGCTGTTTCGCTTCATGGCGTCGTCCTTTCTGGGCCTTCGGCCCGCTGAGGGTGGGCACGGGAGGCGGCGCTTTTCGCCGCCGCCCCGACGCCGCGGTTCTTGACGAGCACTGCGGCTGGCTGGCCGCCCTGGCCATTCTATCTCTCCCAATGTCGTCTCCCGGTGGGGGAGTGGGTTGATCGTGCGTTAACGTTTGTCGAGCATTAACGAAGGACGACGGGTAAAGGGAGGTCCGACTTGCGCGGGTAAGCTAACAGGATTCAGGGGATGCTGTCAGTGACCGAAGGCACAGATCGACGTGACAGGTTTCCGGGCGGCTGGGCGGGGTTTGCAGCGGCTGGTGGCCCAGGTTCGCGTCCGTTCTTGGAACGCTAACCTGGGTTCAGAAACGCTCTCGCCCTTTCGCCTTGCGATTGTCCCTCCCGATCTCTTGCCGTCCATTCCGACTCAATTTCCACGATTCCATTTCCCGCAGCGGGTGGTGACGAAAGCTACTCCACTGCTACTCCCCTGGCTCTTGGTGCGACGATGTTCCGAACATATCCCAGGTTAGCGTCCAAAGGCAGGACGCGAACCTGGGCCACCATCGTTCCCGTTGAGACATCGCGATCATACCCAAGGCCAGGCTCGGCGGGCTAGAGTGCTCCGTCCCTATTGTCGGAGCTGGCAACGATGGCGTCGGTCATCTTTCGGGCAAAACTGGCTAGCCCTTCGCCTCTTCCGCGGAGTGCTATTTTGGCAGCAAAGCCTCATACCAATCGGTGCCGCGGCGTTCGGCGGCTTCTGCCAGGCGCTGGCCCAGACGTGAGGCAACGTCCAGAAAGCTGCTTCCCTGCTCAACGTAGGCTGGTGGCCCAGATCCGCCTCCCTTCTCGACGGTGCCCCGCATCTGCCCGATTTTGGCAGATGTGGGTCTTTTGACTTCAGTTCATGCCTCGCCAATCTGCAACAGTTTAGGCGTTCTTCCGTTGCGCCGGTCGGAGGTCCATTGCGACTCGATCTCGACCGGCCCCACCTCAGCCGTGGCATAGTGCCGGAAACTACTCCACTTCCAGTCTTCGGGTTTTCCGACCAATCCACGCTCGACCGGGTTGCGGTGAATGTAGCGCAGTTTCACCACGAAGCTCTCGTGGGAGCGCACGTTGTGGTCGTAGTAGCGCCTCTGCCATAAAGTAAGCTCGCGTTCGGCCCGGTAAGTCATGGCTCGACGCGCCACGGAAATCTTCAGGGCCTGGATGGCCCTGGCCAGCGTTTCTGCTTCCGGTTCCGACACCAGTAAATGCACGTGCTCGGGCATCACCACATACCCGTACACCCGAACCGTAGCTTCGCCGCGTCCGCTCCAGACACTCGATAAACAGATCGCGGAGCCGTTCGTCGTGCAAATGCGGCAGCCGTCGATAGCAACTGAAGGTCACGAAATGCGACTGTTTGGATTGCTGGTACCGCTTGAGGCCCCAAGGCATAACGAGAGCGTAGCACTCCCCGGCGAAAAGACCCACATCTGCCAAAACCGGGCAGATGTGGGGCACCGTCTAGTCAAATGGAGATGTGGGCCGCCAGCCATGGAGCTCTTAGCTCGGTTACTCCTTGCCGGTCAGAGCGATTGAGAACTCGGAGAAACCGTGGTTGCCGCTGCCCTGGCTGTTGCAAGTGACATATTCATCTCCGAATGTGGGGCTGTTAAAGTAACAATCGTTCAAATCGTTCTTCCACCCATAGTGGTTCCTGGGCTTGGCATCTTCGACGTTGGATAAGCCACCACCGCTCCCGAAGTCAAAGGTCGGCAGCAGGTTCACGTAGTAGACATGACCTTTTTTCAGCCTGCACGGCTTCACGATCCTCGCGATGGTGACGCTATACTGGGGCCAGACATCGCTGTACTCGTACTCCCTCAGCGTTGCATTGCTGCTCGTGTTGCAAATCGTCTTGCCGGGCTGTCCAAGCTTGGTGCCTACTTGAACAGAGAAGGGAGTCGGGTTCACCAGTTGGTTGCTGTTGAGAGCCTGAACAAACGTAGCGCCGGTCACGGTCACATCACGATCCGGTTTCACCCCTACCCATACCTGACCCGTCCCATACGGGGCGTCCGCATTGTACAACCCGTTGGCGTTGGGGTCGGCCGAGTCGTAGTCGCCAGCGTAGTAAAGACAGCTGCCTGGCACGCAGAACGGGGGGTACGGCGGGTGATGGTTGCCCCTCCTCGTCGCCGACGCCACTCCCGGTTGCGAAGGCGTGCCCTGGGGATGGTCTCCCACCGTGGCGTAGGGTGGTGGCCAAGCCTTGGTGGTGTCCTGCCCTACTGCGGAGGGACTGAGTGTTGCAAACAGGGTGAGCATGAAAAGCGTCATCCTCATGGTAGGCTCCTGTAGCCCTTCTTGGGATCCCCACAGCCACATCGCTCCCGCAAGCATCACACATGCCTGCTGGAAAATCAACCGTTCCCCACGGGAGGCTGTAGGGAGGCTCTGATCGAGTATGAATTTCAGCTTGGACCCCGCACGGGCGGGGACGCCCGCGCCTGCATCGACGGCTTAATCAGAGGCCCCCTAGGAGAAGATACAAGCAGCCGCGAGCAGAATTCCGAACAAGACTCCCTGCCTCATCTCCGACCAGCCCAGGCTCTTGACCTGCAGGGGTTGGTGTCCCCGGAAAAACCAATAGAACCCGCGAACCAGGGCCGGGAGGAAAGCAACCATTACCAGGGCCGGCATCAGCCGCCAGCGTGACGTGGCGGCCAGCGCTGGCAGCAGCAGGATTTGTGCCAGAAAAAAAACGCGTCCTCGGGCAAACTTCTCACCGAACGTCTCGGCGCGCGCGGCATGGATGCGCAACTGCACAAAATGAATCTGGTTGCCGGCGAAGATCCAGTTGGCGGCCCACAGCAGCCAGGCGCGGACATCCAAGCGTCCCGTGGCCACGTAATAGGCGGCTGGCGCGGCGCAGGTGAGGCTGATTGCGCCGAGCATTTGCGCCGTCATGCGCAGCTTGCGGCCAAGTTTCATCAGCAATGTCTGGAGGACGAACGCCAGCGCTCCAATGCCGCCAAGAAGCAGCAAGTCGCGGTTGCGGCCATTCCACAACAGTCCGGTCAAACAAACAGCAAAAACCGCGGCCAATCCCAGGGACATCATGAGCGATGTCCGCCGCTCCGCCGGGGTTTGGGCGCTGAGCGGAGCTGTACCCAGCAGACTTTCTACGGGCGTGCGCAACCAGAACAGGGTCAGAGCGGCGATGGGAAACAGAACCAGCGGCCATCCCGGGCGTGTCGACGCCATCCCGACTGCCATGCCGGTGAAGAGTGGAACAAGCAGCAGACCCCAAGCGCCATGCTCGCGCGGAACCACCAGAGCTCGAGTGCGCAGCTGTTGGGCGGAACGAAGGTGGAAGGAAGTATCGGTCACGGCGTGTGTTCCCATGGGAGCAGGGTATTGGACGCCATCACATTTGGCTGTGACCTTTGTCACGCGGCGAGAATTCACGCTTCGGGTCTTCCGCTATTTCGGCAGCAAGGCTTCAAGCCAATCGCTCCCGCGGCGTTCGACAGCTTCGGCCAAGCGCTCGCCGAGGCGTGAGGCAACATCAAGGAAATTGCTTCCCTGCTCGATGTAGCCGGGCAGTTTCCCGCGGAAACGTCTGAAGTGTTCGGGATACTCCGACGCCAACGTCCCCACGGCAACGCCAGACAACAACAATCCGGCGGAGCGCTTGCGTTTCAGGAACATCACGGTGGCGGCGGTTGCCGAACCGACAACCAGTATCTTTTTCCAGTTCTCCATCCGTTCCCCTCCGGTTCACTGCCTTTTGGGATACTACTACTTTATACTTCCAATGCTATTCGGAGGGCATAGATGCTGAGGTCTTTACACAAGGTCCGTGGAGTGATGATGCTCCTGCTGGTGGCAATGCTCGCGTCGGCGCAGAGCAAGCCTCGAGCTCGAGACCTGGGCGTTCCCTTTGACGGGACTCCCGGCCCCTTCAATGCGATTACCGACGTCAAGGGGGTGGAAGTCGGGCACACGACGCTCATTTCCGGAGACGGTCCGCTGAAAGTCGGAGTTGGTCCGGTGCGCACCGGGGTTACGGCGATACTGCCGCGCGGCAAGCAATCGAGGGATGGGGTCTTTGCCGCCTGGTTCACCGAAAACGGCAATGGCGAGATGACCGGCACGACCTGGGTGGAGGACTCCGGCTTTCTTGACGGCCCGGTGATGATCACCAACACGCACAGCGTAGGGGTGGTCCGCGATGCGGTGATCGCCTGGAAGGTGAAGCGCGGTGATCAGGACATGGAAGGCTATTGGTGGTCGCTCCCCGTGGTGGCCGAAACCTGGGACGGATGGTTGAATGACATCAACGGCTTTCACGTGAAACCCGAGCACGCGTTCCGAGCGCTCGACACCGCGCATGGCGGCGCGGTCGAGGAAGGCAGCGTGGGCGGTGGCACAGGGATGGTTTGCAACGAATTCAAGGGTGGAATCGGCACTGCCTCTCGCCTGCTCGACGCCAAGCAAGGTGGGTACACGGTCGGCGTGCTGGTGCAATGCAACTACGGCGATCGTAGCCAGTTGCGCATCGCCGGAGTGCCGGTCGGCAAGGAAATTCCCGAGCATTCGGCTTACGGAAAGGATACGGGATCAATCATCGTGGTGGTCGCCACCGATGCGCCGCTGATCCCCACCCAGCTCAAACGAGTGGCTCGGCGGGTGACCCTTGGCCTGGGGCGTAGCGGCAGTTATTCCGGCGACGAATCAGGCGACATCTTCATCGCGTTCTCGACCGCAAATCCGGGAGCGGCGGTGCCGGGTCACGCGCACCAGATCACCATGCTGCCAAACGACCAGCTCGATCCGATTTTTCTTGCGACGGTGCAAGCGACGGAGGAAGCGGTAGTGAACGCCATGGTAGCCGCCGATACGATGACCGGGATCGACGGACATACCGTGATCGGATTGCCCCATGACCGTTTGCGGGAAGTGCTGAAGAAGTACAACCGGCTGGCAAAATAAGATTTTGTGGCACGGACATTCTTGTCCGCGTGGTCTGCGGATTTCATGTGAGTGAGTACGGTTTAGTACACCGTGAACCCCGGCGCCGGCACTCGGAGATTGGGCTTGGACGCCATCAGCAAAAGGGCTCCGGTACGTTTGAATGCCTTGAGATCGTCGAGCGAATTGAACGACTTGGTCTTGTAGCCGTCGGGAGTGGGCGTGTCGTCTGGGATCTGCCGCCATTCCACGTTGTCAAACGTATGTCTCTTCAACATATCGACATATTCTGCCGCTGACCGCACGTGCACTGGCACTTTCAGCTTGTCCACCCACTGCAACGAGTACGGGTTATCCTTGTAAAGATTGATCAGCAGGAACAGCCTGCCGTGCGGCGCCATCACGCGAAATAATTCCGCGAGCGCCCGGTCCTGGTCGGCATAGTAGTAGAACGATTCGACCGACAGCACTTTGTCGAAGAAATTCTCCTCCCAGGGAATCTGCTGGGCGGACCCGCAGACGTACATCACGTTGTCGAAATCCTTCGACGCGGCTCGGGCACGGCGGATCATCCCGTCGGAAACATCCAATCCAACTACCTGCCCGAAGCCTTCCGGGCCCTCGCCTACAATGCGCGCCAGCAAACGGGTAGCCCAACCCGAGCCGCATCCCAAGTCAAGTACACGCTCGCCCGGACGCAGGTGCATCAGGCCAAGCGTCTTCTCGGTGATGTCCAGATGATGGGACTCCATCTTCTCGCCTTCGCCGTCGCCGGCCCAGCGGTTGAATTCGGTTTGTAGTCTCTCGTCGGGAGTTTGGTCAGACATCAAAAGGCCTCCGTGGTCAGTAGTCGGGAGTCAGGAATCGGCAAGATCCCGTGTCCGCTGACTACCGACGACCGCCTCCTGGTTTATGGTACATTTGCTGTCCTCATGCCTTCAAACCCGCAACCCCCGGTCAATGCGAAACCCGAACCACTGTACTGTCCCAAGTGCGCGGCGGAAGTGACCGATCCGCTGACCTGCGGCGACTGCTCTGCGGTGATCTGCCGCCGCTGTGGCACTCCGCTGGAGTCGCCGGATGAATTGGGGATGGGATAGGTCGATGGCCATTCCGAGCATCCCGTCCGCCACTGCCAATGAACCAAAATCCGAGCCGAGCCTGGTTCGCGGGCTGTCTCTGCTGGATTCCGTCCTGCTGTTGGCCAGCGGCATCATTGGGTCGTCGATTTTCCTGACCGCGAAAGACATCGCCGGGCCGCTACCGCAGCCCATCCTGTTTCTGGGAGTCTGGGTGCTGGGCGGGGTAATTTCGCTGTTCGGCTGTGTGGCGTTCGCAGAGCTGGGATCGATGTTTCCCGACTCCGGCGGGCAATACATTTACCTGCGCGAAGCCTACGGCGACCTGGTGGCTTTTCTATACGGCTGGATGCTATTCAGCGTGGCAAATGGCGGTTCAATCGCGGCTCTCGCGGTGGCTGCCGCGGCTTACATGGGCCGGGTTGTTCCGGTGATTTCGCAGGAGCACGTGGTTTTGTCTTTTGCTGGCATCGTCCTCACCCGCGCGCATATGGTGGGACTGATCCTGATCGCCGTACTTACCTATGTCAACGTAGTGGGGTTACGTTGGGGAACGCTGCTGCAGAATGTGTCGACGTGGACGAAGTTCGCGGCCATGGCGGCTTTTGTAGTGCTTGGGTTTGCGATCGGAAAAGGTCATTGGGCAAACTTCAGCTCGCATGGCGTGGGGCTGACCGCGGGCCTTGGCGCAAGCCAATTTATTTCTGCGATGGGCGTAGCCCTGATTGCCGTTTTTTGGGCCTACGACGGATGGGTGTACATCACCTGGGTGGCGGGCGAAGTCAAGCAACCGCGTCGCAATGTACCGCTGGCCATGGTGCTGGGCATCCTCGTCGTCGGGGTAATCTACGTGGCAATGAACATGACTTACGTCTACGCCATGCCGCTCTCCGAAGTCGCGAAACATGAGACCATTGCACATGCTGCCGCAGAGGCCCTGTTCTCGCCAGGCGCGGCGGTGTGGCTTTCCGCCACCATCGCCATTTCCTGCTTCAGCGCAGCGGCCACTTGCACGCTCTCAGGCGCCCGGGTTTATCTCGCGATGGCGCAGGACGGAGTCTTCTTCAAGCGAATGGCGGTCATCCATCCCAAGTGGCGCACTCCGGCCTTCAGCCTGATTGGACAAGGAATTTGGGCGGCCGTTCTCACCATTAGCGGCCGCTATGACCAGCTTTACACGTACGTCATCTACGGCATGGTGCTGTCGTATACCCTGACCGTGATCGGCCTGTTCATCCTGCGCTGGAAGCAGCCGGACATTCCGCGCCCATATCGCTGCACTGGGTATCCCTGGCTGCCCGCAATTTACATACTGATCGGAACCGCGTGGACGCTGAACACCATCATCACCCGACCTGCCGAAGCCTTCTGGGGAACGACGATTGTGCTCATCGGCGTGCCGGGTTATATGTACTGGAAGCGGGGCGGGCGGAAAAGAGCCAGTATCCGCTGAGATCGGCGCAAGCGCCGTCGGGGATCGGGGGCTCATGGGCGGAATCCACATCGTCGGGCTCGACCACTTCTTGCAAAGTCTGAAGGTGAAATGCTGGACACCGGAAGGAAGGAAGTCGGAGGCAGAACAGAAGCGTCATTTCTACGAATGGCTGCGGGAACTCATTGTGCAAAAAGAAGCCGAGCTGATTGCAGAAGAGGCCGCCTTCGATGTCGAGTTCGTGGGGTCGGCCCTCGCCAGGGATATGGGCGTGGCTTACATCAACATCACGATGCCGCTTAGTGAATGGCCGAAGCACGGCATCACTTGGGATCACCAGATCGACCACAAGAGGCGGGAGGCGGCATACAGGGCTTTTGAGCAGTATATGTTCGAGCAGGTGCAGGCTCATGAACAAAAGGTGGTACTTGTGATGTGCGGCCGAAGTCACGTTCTCGGCCTACAGCAACTGTCGATTGCCGCTGGTCACCGGGTTCAATCGTATGACGTGTACGATTGCGAGTGGTTTAGAGGAAGGCCAGAGGAGGACGGACAGGGCGTCACTGGATATTACAAGCCATGAGGTTTGCTCAGGCGGGGCGCAGGGGACTTCGGCCAGACTTCTTATTCCTCGGCCACCGTAAAGTCCAGCACACGGAACTCAACTTTCGTACGCGGCCATAGCTGCGAAGAAAAATTCCAAAGGCGCGGATTCGGTCCCGGTCCAGAATGTTTTGTGTGACGTCGTAAGCCTCTTTACGCCGGGGCCTGCCACACCGCTGATTCGTCTTGCAAAACCGCCGGGAATGTTAGCCTCCACGCGCACATCGGCAACATCAATTGGGTGGCCATTGCTGTCGTAGAAGATCACGAGGAGGTAAACGTCTTTGACCGTGTTTTGAAGGGGGTTCTTTAGGCTAAAGGAAAAACCCTCTTGATCCCAATATTCGTCATCCCACATAAAGCTTGTGCCTTCGAATCCTTCAGTGGCGCGAGTGCCAAATGCGCTCGTAATTGAAGAAGAGGCTGCAAAAGCAGCGGCGGGGGATAGAGGCTCAGGTGAGCTGATCCTTGCGAGGAGTGGCTTTAAGTAAGAGGCTGGGATTGCGAAATTGAGATTCTGGCCGCCCTTGATTGTGGCTACCGCGACCCCGACCACCGTGCCTTTTGTGTCCATAACGGGCCCGCCGCTGCTCCCCGGAGAGATTGGTGCAGTAATCTGCAGCAACGTGTCAGAGCCGACCGTTCGAACCCCGCTCACAATTCCCTGCGAGAAAGTCCCTTCCAACCCTTTTGGATTTCCCACCGAAAACACCGAGTCTCCGACCGCTAACTGTGCCGAGATGCCTATCGCGAGCGGGGGTGCATTTGTATCGGACACAAGGAGAAGCACCAAATCCCTGTCAGGGTCGACAGCGACGACACCCTTGACCGTGAGCTTTGCGCTCTGGCCGACGAGCCTCGCATAGCCGCTCGAAGCTCCTGAAACAACATGGACATTGGTTGCAACTACGTTGGGTAGAACAAAAAAGCCGCTGCCGAGGGAAGCGGGTTGGCCATTCGCATCGGACATCAAGAGCAGTACGACCGAAGGGAAAGCGCGTTGTGCTATTTCCTTCGGCGAAAGGTCGCGCAGGACGGGTTGACGGCTCACGTCTCCGGTTTGACAGTTCGCAAACAGGCCCAGTGCGCTGTATAGAATGAGCGCGATTAGCTGTGCGTAGCGACGGCGCATAGAAAAACCTCCAAGGCGCGAAGCTCCTTCTGATCCGAAAGCAGTCTACACCAGCGCACCGCCCTTGCGGGCAACAGCGAGAAAACGGCTACACCTGCACATTTCGGTCTGAAGGCAGTCGCAGGCTAGGTTTAGCTTCTTCAGAGCATCCTGGCTTCGCTTCTAAGCCTCAATCGCAAAACACCTTCGCATCAGCCGCATCCCTGGCAATCTCCGCGATCACATCCGGACCCGCTTGAACAACAAAGCGCCGATGATACAGGTGCAGTGCGCGCAGGCCGGCAAGTTCTTCTCCGCCCCCGGCGCGACCGGGGCCCCCGTGCAAACAGGTGGGCACGACGTTGCCGTGACCGGTATGGCTGGTGCCTACGGCACTGTCCACCACCAGGATTCTGCCGTGCGCCGACGCGATCCCCAGCGTCACGTTGTGTTTGAAACCGGGATCGTCAGAGAAAACCGACGCCACCAGTGAACCCGAGCCGAGACGGGCGAGTGCAATCGCTTCTTCCATCGAGTCATAGGGGAGGATGGTTGCGACCGGCCCGAACACTTCGACCTCGTTCACCGCGCGCGCTTGCAACGGCTTGTCGCAAAACAGCAGGGTCGGCTGAACGAAGCAGCTTACTCCACGATCGGCGTCGATGGGCTGGAAGTTCCGGTCGCCGCCGAAAAGCACTCTGGCTTCCCTCTCCAACTCAGAAAGCCCTTCCAGCGCCGACTTCTGTTGCGCCTTGTTCACCAGCGGGCCGCATTTAACTTCTGCATTCCTGGGATTGCCGACCTTCACGGACGCCAGCCTGCCCGAAATCGCTTCGCCCAAGGCCATCGCCGTTTGCCGCGGAACCAGAATCCGGCGGATGGCGGTGCACTTCTGTCCCGCCTTTAACGTCATCTCCCGCACCACTTCTTTGACCAGCAACTCAAACGGCAGTGCACCCGCGGCATCTGGGCCAAGAATCGCCGAGTTCAGGCTGTCCGCCTCGATATTGATTCGGACGGATCCGGATACCACGCTCGGGTTGGTGCGGATGGTCCGCGCAGTTTGCGCCGAACCAGTAAAGGAGACCACGTCGTCTTCCCTAACGTGATCCAGCAGGTCGCGGGCCGAGCCACACAAGATGGACAGGGCACCTGGCGGAAGAATATTGGCCTTCACCACGTCTTCCACCATCCGCTGGGTTAGCCAGGCCGTAGGGGTTGCCGGCTTCACCAGAACAGAAACGCCAGAAAGCAGAGCCGGCGCGGCTTTTTCCCAGAGTCCCCAGGCCGGGAAGTTGAAGGCGTTCACAAACACCGCAACCCCGGTAAGCGGCCTCAGAAAGTGCTGCGCTTGAAAGACACCGGTCTTCGAGAGCGGGATCCCAGCTCCATCCTTGATTCGCTTGCCTTCGAGCGGCTTACCCAGCTTGGCGTATAGCTTCAGGGTGTAGATGGCGCCATCCACATCAAAGGAGGCGTCGGCTTCGGTTGCCCCAAGGTTCCGCTTGCTGATCTCGAAGTACTCGGCGCGATTTGCCGAAAGCACATCCACGATCCTGGCGAGCAAATCCGCTCGCTGGGAGTATCTAAGCTGTTGGAGCACGCTGGTTCCATTTCGTCGCGCATAGCCGAGTGCCGCCCCCACGTCGATTCCACCGGACGACACGGCAGCCAATTTTTCTCCGGTCACGGGGTCGATCAGCACCTGGCCGTCACCGTCGCCAAGTTTCCATTCTCCGCCAACGTAGTTCGCTAGATTCAAGTTGTGCTCCTTGGATGTTTGATTCGACCCCTAGGGTAAATGATGGAGCCCGCCATGCACTATATTGCATCATCGCCATGGGGTGGGGGCTCGTTGCCTTCGCGAATCTTGCTATGATATAAGAAATGACAGAGAAGCGGGGTGGGTGAATCATCTCATTGACTGCACTAAATTGCATGCCATAGACCCCTATTGCTTCTCCCGGGAGAGATTCGTGGAAGCCACGTTGACCACACCAGAGACCGCCGCCGCACCAAGAGTCGATTACCAGACCGACCCTGCGCGCTATCAACACTGGCATCTGAAGTTTGAAGGTCCGATCGCCACCCTGGTAATGGACACGAAAGAAGATGGCGGGATCCGGCCCGGCTACAAGCTCAAGCTGAACTCCTACGACCTGGGCGTTGACATCGAGTTGCATGATGCCCTGCAACGCATCCGCTTTGAGCATCCCGAAGTTCGCACCGTAGTGGTGACCAGCGCCAAGCCTCGAGTGTTCTGCTCGGGCGCGAACATTTATATGCTCGGCACCAGCAGCCACTCCTGGAAGGTGAATTTCTGCAAATTCACCAACGAGACCCGTAACGGAATTGAAGATGCCAGCCGGGCTTCTGGAATCAAGTTCCTGGCGGCGTGCAACGGCACAACCGCGGGCGGTGGTTATGAACTCGCTCTGGCCTGCGACGAGATCGTCCTGATCGACGATCGCTCGTCGGCCGTGAGCCTGCCGGAACTGCCGCTGCTGGGGGTATTGCCGGGCACCGGCGGCCTGACGCGAGTCATTGACAAGCGCAAGGTCCGCAGAGACCTCGCCGACATGTTCTGCACGGTGTCGGAGGGAGTTCAGGGACAGCGGGCAAAAGACTGGCAACTGGTGGATGCGATCGTTAAGCCGGCACAGTGGAATGAGCAAATCCAGAGGCGCGCTCACGAGCTCGCTCAGCAGAGCGATCGTCCCGCCGACGCCCGGGGAGTTTCGCTGACACCTCTCAAACGCACCATTGACGAGAGCGGATATCACTACGAATTCGTCGATGTGACCTTTGACCGACCAGGACGTACCGCGACTTTCCAGCTGAAGTCGCCGGAATCGGTGAAGGCAAAATCGCTGGAGGAGATCATGACGGCGGGCGCGAACTGGTGGCCGCTGCAAGTGGCTCGCGAGCTGGATGACGCGATCCTGAGTCTTCGTACCAACGAACTCGAGCTGGGCCTTTGGATCATGAAGACCAGCGGCAACGCGGACGCTGTGCTGGAGATCGACCGCCAGTTGATCGCGCATCGCAACCAGTGGTTTGTGCGCGAAGTCATCAACATGCTGCGCCGGACGCTGTCCCGTCTCGATGTCTCCTCGCGGTCCATGTATGCCGTCGTCGAGGAAGGTTCGTGCTTTGCGGGGACTTTATTCGAACTGGCGCTTGCCGCCGACCGGAGTTACATGCTGCGCATTCCGGACAATCCGGAGGCCACTTTCATTGCCTTCTCCGAAATGAATTTTGGTCCTCTCTCTATGGCAAGTGGATTGCCACGGCTGGTGAATCGTTTTTATGAGGACGAGAATACGTTGGCGAAAGTGCACGCCTTGATCGGGCGCACCATCTCCGCGGAGGAAGCTGTGAACGCCGGGCTCGTGACTGCGGCGCCGGACGATCTTGATTGGGCGGACGAACTGCGCCTGGCGATCGAATCTCGCGCTGCGCTCTCTCCTGACGCTTTGACCGGGTTGGAGGCGAATCTTCGCTTTGCCCTGCCGGAGACACTGCAGACGCGGATTTTCGGACGCCTTTCTGCCTGGCAGAACTGGATTTTCATCCGTCCCAATGCGGTCGGCACGACTGGCGCGCTGAAAGTCTACGGCAGCGGCGCCAAGGCAAAATTCAACTGGGAGCGCGTGTAACGCGCTCCGTCATAGGAGTTGGCCATGATTGATTACAGCGAAAGAATTCCCAACAACGTGGATCTAGCCGGTGACAAAACCCTGCAGCGTGCTCTGGAACGCTGGCAGCCGGCCTTCCAAAACTGGTGGGGGGATACGGGCCCGGTGAACACCAAAGACGTTCAGGTCTATCTTCGCACCGCCATCAGCGTGGACCGAGAGGGCTGGGCAAACTTCGGATACGTTCGTATGCCGGACTATCGCTGGGGCATTTTTCTTGTCCCCCGCGACGAGAACCGCAAGATCGCTTTCGGCGATCATCAGGGCGAACCGGCATGGCAGGATGTGCCGGGCGAATACCGTTCCACTTTGCGGCGCATCATCGTAACCCAGGGGGACACCGAGCCCGCGTCGGTCGAGCAACAGCGCGCGCTCGGAATGACTGCACCTTCTCTCTACGACATGCGCAACCTTTTCCAGGTGAACGTGGAAGAAGGCCGCCATCTCTGGGCAATGGTTTATCTGCTGCATCGCTATTTCGGGCGCGATGGACGCGAGGAGGCGGAGTTTTTGCTGGAGCGGCGGTCGGGCAACGCGGACAATCCGCGGATTCTTGGCGCATTCAATGAAGAGACCCGCCACTGGCTTTCGTTCTTCATGTTCACATTCTTCACCGATCGCGACGGCAAGTTCCAGCTGGCTTCCCTGGCAGAGTCGGCGTTCGATCCGCTTTCCCGTACCTGCCGCTTCATGCTGACCGAGGAAGCGCATCACATGTTTGTGGGAGAATCGGGCATCGCGCGCACCTTGCAACGGACCTGTGAAGTCATGAAAGAACACGGACTGACCGACCCCGGCGATGGACGCCCGTTCGGCGTGATCGATCTGAAGACCATGCAGAAGTTCATCAACTTCCATTACAGCGTGACTCTGGACCTGTATGGCGGCGATGTGTCTTCGAATGCGGCTACCTACTACACCACCGGGGTGAAGGGCCGCTACGAAGAAACCAAGCGGAACGACGATCACAAGCTCATCTCGCAGGAATATCCGGTGTATGAAGTGGAAAACGGCAAGATCGTAGAGAAGAAAGTGCCTGCCCTCAACGCGCTGAACGCCAGGCTGCGCGACGACTATATTGAAGAGATTCAGGGCGGAATCGACCGCTGGAACCGCATTCCGGAAAAGTTCGGGATTCCGTTTCGCTTCGGATTGCCGCATCTGGGATTCCACCGCAAGATCGGCACGCTGGCGGGACAGTTCATCACTCCGGAGGGCAATGTGTTGACGGAGACGGAATGGAACCAGCGACAGGGCGAGTGGCTACCCTCCAGGGAAGATCACCAGTATGTGGAATCCTTGATGGGACGCGTTCTGGAACCGGGCAAGTTCGCAAACTGGATCGCGGCTCCGGCGCGCGGCATCAACGGTCAGCCGATCGAGTTTGAATACGTTCGGTTCAATTAGGGGCTGGTTCAGAGGAGCTTGGCAAATTTGCCCGCCGCCGGGAAAGTTGCAGCTTCCTCGTTCGCCTCGGGATGACAACTCATGGAACGTTGCAACGTAACCTCCTCGATCGACCGATTCGCCCGCCACTGCGGATTCCCTGCGGATGCAGCCAGGGTGGCTGCCGTGGGCGCGTTTCAATTGCAGCTTCGCTCTGTTTCCCCGGATGCGCGCAAACTTCTTGCCCATGCCGCGGATCTTGCTACTCGTTCCCATGGCACGGCCCGGAAACAGAATGCCGCGTATCTCCCGGAACTGCATGAAACCTGCGGTCTCGATGTCGATGCGATGTATCACCTGCTGAAGGAACTGGAAGAGGGTGGCTTCATTCAAATCGAAGAGGAGTATCCATTCCAGGACGTGATGCTGGCTTCCGATCCTCAAACTGGCTGGCCTTTGATCGCGGACCTGGCCCGCTTCTGCGAGGCAGAGAACGTTCCTTTGCGCGACGTGATCGTTGACCTGAAGTTCGAACGTTTGGCCTAGGCTGCTTGCTGATGAGAGGCGCAAAACAACTCAAGCGGCCGTCTCCGGAGAACGGGGTTCGAGCTTACGCCCAAGCGGATCTGGAAAACCAGCGCTATCTCAATCTCCTCGGCGAGAGAATTCGCGGCCTGCGTTCGCTGCGCGGGATGACGCGCAAAATGCTGGCGGCGCAGTCCGGCGTGTCGGAGCGATTTCTCGCCGAACTGGAGTCGGGCAATGGGAACTCCTCAATCCTGCTGCTCCGTCATCTCGCACAGGCTCTCGATGCACCGGTCACATCGCTGGTGTTCGAAGGACATCCGCCCACGATCGAATTGGCGCACGCCACGGAGTTCCTTGGCCACCTTGCTCCCGACGAACTGAACGACGTACAGCAGTGGCTGGTGCAGCGTTTCGGCCCAATTCATTCCGAGAACCGGCGGGAAAGAATTGCCCTGATCGGCCTGCGGGGAGCCGGGAAGTCGACGATTGGCTCGGCATTAGCGAAGAAGCGGACCGTCCCATTCTTCGAACTTGACCGCTTGATCGAAAAATCCAGCGGAGTGCCACTTAGCGCCATGTTCGACCTTTACGGACAGAACGGATTCCGGAGGTTCGAGCGCACCTGTCTGGATGAGTTGCTGATGCAGCATAGTCGATTCGTGCTGGCGACTGGCGGAAGCATCGTCTCCGAGAACAGCACGTTCCAGCGGCTGCTGGATTCGTGTTACACGGTATGGCTGCGGGCAACTCCGGCCGACCACATGAAGCGGGTAATTGCGCAGGGAGACATGCGTCCGATGGCACAAAGCTCCGAAGCCATGGCCGACCTCAAACGGATCCTCGCGGAACGCGAACCGTTGTACGCCAAGGCTGACCTGGTGATCGACACCAGTAAAACCGCGGTTCCTTCCGCGCTCGCCACGATTTTGAACGCTGCACGGCAGAACATGGAGAAGGAAACTCTCTGAATCCCGAAATCAGCATGGTTGCGAACAGCCCTCGCCAGCCGGCCAGCTCGTTTCATCACCTATAGCTTGGACTTACTTCTCCGTCTGTTCCCTGGATCTTTGGCCTTAATTTTGACTAGGCAAATCCTGGGCCTTTGGGGTAGACTCTTCGGGTGAAATACAGCCCTCCCCCGGCTGTACTGATCGGCGCGTTGGCCTTGCTTTCCGCAACGGCCAGCGCGCAGTTCAGTCCGTCTGTGATCGCACGGCACCGGAGCAGATCTTCGATCCAGGCAAGGGCGGATTTCGTGACACAAGGTCCCTCGGCGCACCGCAACCTTGCTGCATGGCGCTACCCATCATGAAGGTTGACCGCGCGGTTCGAATGCAACTTACAGCGGATTTGCTGTGGGCTGTTCTTTTTCTGGTTCCAGCAGCTTCGGCGCAGAATTCGAGTGTCACGAAGTTCCAGAGTGAACACAAGCCGGTCACCATCGAGCGCTTCGATCCGAAGATTGCCGGCCTGCATGCTGCCGTGATGGTCATCCACGGAGGGGGCGGTCCCGAGGGCGACTGGCGGAAGGGCGGCATCCTCGATGGGCTCACGACGGCGGGATACGTTGCCTTCGTGCCGCACTACTTCGAAGGAAGTGGCGGAAAATGGGAGCCATCGGGTGGCGCCGATCAGTTGTTCGCATACCTGCGGACCCTGAACGACGCGGCTCGTTTCGTGGCGCAACAGCCCGGAGTGCAGAGAGACGGCATCGGACTGCTTGGTTTTTCGCTCGGCGGCTACGTGGTGCTTGGTCTGGCGGAAGAGGAAGGCAGCCATCCTCCTCGGGAGCCTTCGCCGGGAATCAAAGCGGTGGTTGAGATGTACGGCGGCCTGCCG
The DNA here is from genome assembly GCA_963715675.1 of uncultured Acidobacteriota bacterium. Taxonomy (GTDB): domain Bacteria; phylum Acidobacteriota; class Terriglobia; order Terriglobales; family Acidobacteriaceae; genus DASVWZ01. The sequence goes on along the minus strand of OY970265.1, from coordinate 1,200,756 downwards.
GAGTTTGCCGCTAGCCGCATGACCACGATGCCGTCGGTGCTCATCCTCCACGGAGAAGACGACGATGTGGTTTCCGTCAACGAAGCCTACGCCCTGGAAAAGCTCCTAAAGAGCAAGTCCGTCCCTTACGAGATCAAGATCTATCCTCATCAAAAACACGGGTTCGAAGGCACTGCTGCTGAGGACGCCAACCAGCGAGCCGTATCCTTTCTGAAGGCGCATCTTCAGTAGAATGGGTTGTCCGGCAGCTAGCACTTCTTAGAGCCGTCGCACACCGGCAGCCCCGCCTGGCCCAGCATTTCCAGAAACTGATGCTGCGTGCGCATGTCGATGGATTGGGCCACCAGCTTGCCCTCGCGGTCATACACGAAGCTCTTGGGAATGCCTTCCACTTGAAACAGATCATTGATCTTGCGATCGGGATCGAGCAGCACGGGATAGCGGATGCTCCGGTCTTTGATGAAAGGCTGCACCTTGGCTTGCTCTTCATCGGAAATCGCCAGGACCACGAACCCATCGTTCTTGAAGCGCTCGTACAGCGTCTCCAGATCTGGCATCTCTTTGCGGCAAGGCGGGCACCAGGTCGCCCAGAAGTTGACCAGCACAACTTTGCCATGCAGATCCCGCAAGGTCCAACTCTTGCCCTGCAGATCCGTTAGCGTGAAATTTGCGTCTTGGCGGCGCCGATCATCGGCTTCCAGTTTCGCCGTCGCAGCTTTTAGTTGCGGAGCGTCGATGCTGACTTGCACGTGTTCGTAACGCACCAGTTGTGCCAGTTCCAGGTAGGCTGCGGCAGGCTGGCCGTTCTCGTCCGGTTGCGGTTGTTCACGGAGCGCATCCGCAAGCGTGGTTGCGACTTCCTGCAGCGTCTCATGGCCGAAGTCTCCTTCCGTCGCGCGACTCGCCAGACCAACCGCCAGACGCAACTTGTTCGGAGTGATCGGCAACTGCCGGATCTGCAGCGCAAGCTGTTTGGTGGTTTGAGCGCGGGTATCGTCTGGAAGCTGGCGCAGACCGCGGATCTGTTGCATGATGGGCGTTTCCTGCGGGCTCCAGACAATTTCTTGTTTCTGCGCAAGCGCAGAAACCGAGAACAAGCAGACGGCAGACAGAGCCATTGCCGGGATCACTGTGCGGACAACCATTCGGATCAGTCTCATAAGCTGTATACTCACCGTCGCACTATTCTATCTCCAGTCAAGAGGATACGGTAAGTCGGATAGTAGAGCGGGCGGGGTGTTGCCGCTGGATCGACTACTTGGCTCCGGTACTGGGCGGTATTACCTGCGCCGACGTGGCATTCTCCGTGCTGTTCCGGTTTTCGGCTTCGCGAGTGCTTAGTCCGATCACCATGGACATGTCTTTCGGATACTCGACATCGCGCCCCCGAGCCAGGAAATGCGTATAAATCGACATGCCTGCGCCGTAAATGCCAAAGCCTGAAGCCACTACGCGGGAGTGCGCGAATGCTCCGGCCAGCATGCCGATCACTTTGAATCCCGAAGCGCCGTTGGCAGCGCCTTGGCCCACCTCGCCCCCGCTCCGTCCCGGGGTTCCCGCGTCGCGATCCGGAGACATCGAAGATGCCGCAAGGGCTATGGCGATCCCGGTGGTCAGGTAACGCGTGCGTGGTGCCGTGACCTGTGCCCCGCCTTCCGCGTCAAGGCTGAGATGCTCGCCCTTGGCGACTTCGACTCCCTCCAGGCTGGCTTCGATCTTCTGCTCAATCCCGCTCGGCGGGACCATTTGGTGGAACACGATCCGTAATTGCCCGTTACGGCCGAGTCTGCGGGCGGCTCGGACCTGCAGAACTGTTCCTTTGAGGTGACTGCCTTCCGGCAAGAATAACTTGTCCGAGACGACCAGCGGCTGGCTGATGACCGCGTCGACGAGGTCGCCTTTCTTGCTGGTTGCCGAGCCAAGCGGCGTAACCAGGAGTGCGTGAACCACGCTGCCGTCCGGAGGCGGCTCGCCGATAGCCGAGACCATCTCGGGTTTCAACGGCTCCGAGCCGAACTGCAAAGGATGCTGCAGGTCGGCATTGAAGCTGGCCCCAGCGTCCATATACTGCGGGCGATACGGTAGCTGGGCAATAGCGAAGCGCTTCAGGCGGTGCCCCTTGCCCGGTTGCTGCCATTGCTTCTTAAGCGAGTCCCATTGTGCCCGCGCTTGTTGGCGGGCCTCGCTGACTTTGCGCGAGGCAGAATTCTTCGCCTCACCTTTCTTGCTGACGCTCTGCTTGCTGCTGGCGGGAATGAACTGCAGCACGCCCTGAGAACCCGGAGAAACCACCGTTTGCAGCGGGACGCGCCGGCCATCGGGAAGCGTCAACTCATTGAACTCAACCCGCACCTGGCGCTGCGGTGAAAAATCGGCATCAAGCGCCGCAGCCGTGCGGCGCATCTTCGTGATGCCGCCCAGCCAAGCGATGTGGCCCGTCACCGCGCTGCCAGCTGGAACAACCAACTGGTCGAACGAGTAAACCGGCTCGGTCACTTTTCCCGACACCGGCTGGCCGACTTCCCGGATTCGGACCTCGCGGTCCAAGGCAATCTTCAGGGGAGCGCCGGCCGGCACGGTTAACTCAATCATGGGTGGTGCTGCGGCTCCCGACGCGGGGATTGGAGCAGCAGGAGCCGATTCTGCGGGACGTACCGAGAGAGTTTGGCCGCCAGCACAAATGCTCCCCATCGCCGCCAGGAGCAAAGCGCCATGCAAGCGGATCGTCAGTACGCGAATTATCAAGGGCACACCAAACTGAGCACAGGATTACACGTATGATACAGAAAAGGACCGGTGAGTTGGCTGGGCTGAACAAACTGCCATGCCAGGGGGGAACTAACAAGTGGAACGTGGTCGACCCGAGTTGAGGTGGGCTCAACGTGTCTGGGTTTCCATGCATCCAACGTTGGAGTGTAAAGTTCACAAGGGGAGCTCCAAGTTTATGCGATTGCTCTGGATAGCGGACAACTCGGTATGATGCACCGGTTCGCGAGCCTCTCGCGCGTAAGGTGGCGTGGTTGCTTCCTGTTTCTGCTGGTTGCCGCTCCCCGGGTGGCGGCTGCTGATCCCATTCCTTTGGAAGCGGGATATCGCCAGTTGTACAACCTCGACTTCACCCAGGCGCACAGGACTTTTGAAGCCTGGAAGCAACAGCACCCGGATGACCCCATGGGCCCGGTTTCTAACGCGGCGGCATACCTTTTTTCGGAATTCGACCGGCTGCACATCCTAGAGGTCGAACTCTTCACCGACAACACCAAGTTCCTGGAGCGGGAGCAGCCTAAGCCTGACCCGAATGTGAAGGACGCCTTTCAGGGTGAACTGAACCAGGCGGGCCAATTGGCGGACCGGATTCTGACGGGTGCGCCCCAGGACAAGAACGCGCAATTTGCCAGGATCCTCGCGGATGGTTTGCGCAGTGATTACCTGGCGCTGATCGAAAAGCGAAATCTGGCCAGTTTGAGCTATACGAAGTCGGCCCGCGGCCTGGCGGAGAAGTTGATTGCCCAGGATTCATCGTATTACGACGCATACCTCGCAGTGGGCGTGGAAAATTATCTCCTGGGAGTGAATGCTGCACCCATCCGCTGGTTGCTACGGCTGGGTGGGGCGGAGACCAACAAAGATGCTGGCCTGAACAATCTGCGAATCACTGCAGACAAAGGTCATTACCTCGCCCCGTTCGCCAGGTTGTTGCTGGCCGTGGCCGCGCTCCCGGGAAAAGACCGGCAAACCGCGAAGCGCCTGCTGGCAGATCTTTCTGCGGAATTTCCCCAGAACGATCTCTACCGAAGAGAACTGGCCCGCATTCCGTAGTTGCTGCCGACTTCACTCGCAGCCGAATGAGCCGCGTCAGCTTGCGTTCCCTGGCTCAGATGGCCAGTGGCGGTGATGTCCAGTTCGACTTTCTCGCTGACGCGTAGCATGAATGTGCTGGGATTCCTCATTCCCCAGGCTACGTAGGGAATCGACAGGTGAGTCTTCGCGGTGAGAGTGTTTCCCTTGATTTCCCATGGGATTGAAAGTGTGATGGGATGATCACCGCCATGAATGCGAAGAACGCCGTCCACCTGGATAGTGGAACTGCCTTGGGAGGCGAACGTTCCCGACATTTTGCTGGGAGTGAACGTAGCTTCGGGATACTGATCACTCTGCAGGACCTCCTTGTGCATCTTATGGTCCCGCCCCTGGCTGCCGCTTTGGCCACTCTTCACGTCCACCAATACCAGCCCGGACACCGAGCCAGTGGAAGGGTCAAAGTGGAGGATGCCGCTTTTCAGCACGAAACTGCCGTGCACCGTATGGAACGTGGCGGGAAGCGTAAAGTCGATCCTGGTGGCGACAGGATCGAGTTCGAACGTCATTTGCTGTGCCCAAAGGCTGGCCGAACCTGCGAGGATGCAAAGGAGAAAAACGAGGCTGACGCCGATGACTCTCATGCGCAGACCAGATGCCATCCGAAAGACAAGGTTTCCTGCAAACCTAAAGCAAACGGTGAAACCGCTCCGGTGTGGATGGCCAGTATCCGGGTGAACAAAGGCGGGTTCGCCTGGAAAGCGCCCAGAGCGCGGGCCCGCAGCCAGGAGCTGCGGTCCATCTGCAACAACAAGTTCGCCATCACTCGGGGAAGGCGGCTGATCCGGCGATGCTCCGCCTGGTACCCGGACAAATCGTCCTTCACAAGAGCTTGGGCCAGTGCGTACGCCTGCTGGAAGATCATCGAGAGGCCCTCTCCAGTAATGGCATCCACGGAACCGGAGGCTTCTCCAATCAGCACCCGCGATCGGCGGTACACAGAACTTAACGATCGCATGGCAGAGATCGCACATTGCTCGCGGCTAACGCAGGCAGCGCCTTGCAATCGAGCTCGCAGTTCCGGAAAAACATTGAAAGCATCTTCGAGGCGGCTTTTCGGATCTCGGGTAAGAAAAGCGACACAAACCTCTTCCGGGCCAGTGGGCGTGATGTAAAGCTGCCCGTGCCCGGTCCAGTCGACTTCGACAAACTCCGACCAGGGTGCAACGCGGTAGTGGCGGCGAAAACCAAAGCGATGGGATGCCCTGCTGCGAACCGATTCCAAGTCTGACCAATCGCGCACGCGGGATTTCTGGCCGTCGGCGCCGACCAGCCACCGGCAACGGACGTTGCATCCATTCATGGTGACGCCGTCGGGCGTCAAGCCGCTGATGCGCGCGCCCCAATGCATCTCCACGCCGATCTCGGCCGCTTTGGAAATCAGGATCTCATGCAGAGCCGTGCGGCGCACGCCCAAGCCACCCTCACCAGCAAACCTGGCCTGGACCACAGAGGCGCCGTCGGAGAACCGAATACCTTGAAATGGGTACGCAGCTTCACGCGGCACAGTGACGCCGAGTTTCTTCAGCGCCGCCAGCCCGTCGGGCATAATGCCCTCGCCACAAGCTTTGTCGATCGGAGGCTGGGCGACATCGGCAAGCATGACTGCAAAGCCGTGATTTCGCGCGGCGATCGCAGCGGCCAGACCCGCGGGGCCTCCACCAATGACAAAGACATCCGTCTTGTCCGTGGCTCGTATCATGTCGTGAGCTTACCACTTGAGCAGAACTACTTCGGAACAGAATCCAGGTCCCATCGCGGCCAGGATGCTGAGCGTGCCGGGCGCGGGCCTCCGCTCCTGCATAAAGTCTTGTAACACTAGAAGCACGGAAGCCGAAGAAAGGTTGCCTACTTTGGCGAGAGACTGCCACGAAGCGTCCAGCGCGTCCGGAGAAAGTCCTAAAGCCTGCTGGGTAGCCTGCAGAACTTTGGGGCCACCGGTGTGCATGATCCAGGTACCGATATCTTCGCGCTTGAGATCCAAGTCGGCCAGAAATTGGTCGATGTCAGCAGCGAGATGCTCATGCACCATGTCAGGCACGCTGCGCGATAGAACGATGCGGAAACCCTTCTCGGAGATATCCCAACCCATGACATCCTCGGTGTCCGGGTAGAAGACCGAGCGGGTCGCCACCACCCAGGGCCCGTGTTCCACCTTGTCTTTGCCTCCGAGGATGACAGCCGCGGCGCCATCGCCAAAAAGTCCGGTCGAGATCAGGTTGGCCGTGGAGAGATCGTCGGGGCGCCAGGTCAGCGAACATAGTTCGACGGAGACCAGGGCGGCAGCTTGATCGGGAAAAGCACGCACGTAGTCGGCGGCGCGCGCAATCCCTGCTGCGCCTGCCACGCAGCCCAGGCCGAAAATGGGAATCCGCTTGATGTTGCGTGGCAGACCCATCACATTGATCAGCCGTCCCTCGATGGAAGGGCTGGCAATGCCGGTCACCGATACAAAGAAGATCGCCCCAAGATCGTGAGGGGCCATCCCGGCATCGGACAGGGCAAGGCAAAGTGCTTGTTTCCCGAGATCCTGCGCGATCTCGATCCAGGCGTTGTTGGCTTGTCCCCAGGTAGTCAATTTTTCGTAGGCAGGAATCGGCAATGCGAGATGGCGCCCTCGAACTCCCACACTGGCGTGCAACCGATCCAGCAACTGAGGCTTTTCCAGTTTGCCCGACCAGCGGCGTTTCAGGGCTTCACAAATGACTTCCTGACGGTAGTAGTTCCCGGGAAATGCACTTCCCACCCCACAGACTCTCATTCCTCACCTTTGCGCGTCTCCTAGCTCGGGTCGGCGACCGCTCTAGAATATACCCGAATGCAGAGCCCCCAATGTCAGAAGGATGTCGCCGGGATGTTAAGACATTGATGAAACGGTCCCGTCAGCACGGATGCCCCAGCAGGAGGCCTGGTTCCGTAGTGATCGCGGGCAAAGAGTGGGCCAGCCGAGCCAGTTGGCAGCGCTAAGAAAACCAGTCCTCAGCTTACATTTGTGCAAAAAAAGCCCGCTCCAGGTGGAGCGGGCTCGAACTTCGTTGGGAAAAGCAACCGCTACAAACGCTTACTTTCCTTTGAAGGTATGCGGCGAACCGATGCCAGTGCAGTACTCCCAGCCTTTCTTGCAAGTGTAGCCATTGCTGCCGTGGGTGACGTCGTTCCAGTCCGCCTTGTACGTCTTGGCGTTTCCGTAATCCTTGTAGGCCAAGGTCAATTCAGCATTAGTCGAAGCTTTGAAGCTGTTGGCAGCATTCAAAATGCCGGCCTCGGCTGGGGAAGAGATGCTTGTGCCGTCCACTGAGCACCAGCCTCCGCAACCATATTGAGAGTAGATGACCGCACCGATGGCCAGCGCGGAAATGTCCGGCGTGCCCCGGTGGGTGCCCACGATCTTCTTGATGACGTTCTGATAGCTGGGGCGCTTCTCGTATTGGCTGGGTCCACCGCCCGCGAAATACGCCGCGCTCTCATAGGTGAAGTAGCCGTTTCCATCACGATTGATCAGCGTGCCGCCTGCGGACACCACGAACGGCGAGGCGCTGGGATAGATTACCTGGCCACCCGAGTCACCGGATGAGGCAAAGTAAACTACGCCTTTCCCCTTGAAGTGCGAGTCATACTGATTCTCGCCCGAGAAATCGCCGCCACCCCAACTGTTGGAGACTTCGCCGCCGCCCGCTGCCTGCACCAGCGCGGTCGCCTTGTCCTCAGCAGCCAACAGGTCCGTGAAGCTATTCGAGTTCGCTTCCACCAGGTAAATCTGCGCGCCCGGCGCCATACCGAAGGCGTACTCAATATCCAATGACTCTTCCAATGCCCAGCCTGAGTCATTCGCAGGGCTGCCGACCTTCACCACGGTGAAGTTGGGCGTCGGGTAGCCGTATGCGGTCGCAAAGGTCTTGATGTCGGTCGTCGCATCGGGGTTATTGTAGGCGTCAACCAGAGCGATGGCTTTCGATCCGCCAGTGGGAAGAACGTTGCTGGTCTTCGGGCAACCCTTGGTTTGTTTGACCAGATCATAGATGCACGACAGGGCCAACGGGTTCTCTCCAATCGGAGCGCCATTGCTGCCGATCTCTACGTGTGCCGGCACGACGATTCTGATGTTGGTGTGAGCGCGCACGCCGAGATCCTCGGGATGCACGATGCTGGAATTGGGAACAATGATGCGGTCGCCGCTTTCGGCAACTGCGACTGGCATGGATGTAGCAGCCAGAAAGAGTACTGCGGCAGCAATCGCCAGCAGCGCGATGGAACGTTTCATAGACTTCTCTCCTTTTAATGACGTCTGAAAGTTTTTGCTGAATCCAGGATTGTCCGCCTGGCGACGGCCGCGGCAGGCTAGTGCCGTGGTAAGCCAGTCTAGTGCCGTTGCCTCTCAAGGTCAATGAGGCCGTTCGGCCCATACCGTATTGAGCCGTTTGACCCTATCGCGCATGGGGCCCGCCGCAGGCTGGCAGCAACTTGAGCTTTTCCAATCTGCCCGTCCAGCAGCGTTCCAGGGCTTCACAAATCACTTCCTGACGGTAGTAGTTCCGGGAAGATGCGCTTCCCACTCCACAACCTCTGATCCCTCACTTGTGCGTGCCCTGGCCCGGGATTCTAACCGCCCCTCCAAAAAAAGCCCGCTCCAGGTGGAGCGGGCTCGAACTTCACTGGGAAAAGCAACCGCTACAAACGCTTACTTCCCTTTGAAGGTATGCGGCGAGCCGATGCCAGTGCAGTACTCCCAGCCTTTCTTGCAGGTGTAGCCATTGCTGCCGTGGGTGATGTCGTTCCAATCCGCCTTGTACGTCTTGGCGTTTCCGTAATCCTTGTAGGCCAAGGTCAATTCAGCATTGGTCGATGCTTTGAAGCTGTTGGCAGCATTCAAAATGCCGGCCTCGGCTGGGGAAGAGATGCTTGTGCCGTCCACTGAGCACCAGCCTCCGCAACCATATTGAGAGTAGATGACCGCACCGATGGCCAGCGCGGCGATGTCCGGCGTGCCCCGGTGGGTGCCCACAATCTTCTTGATGACGTTCTGATAGCTGGGGCGCTTCTCGTACTGGCTGGGTCCACCGCCCGCGAAATACGCCGCACTCTCATAGGTGAAGTTGCCGTTTCCATCACGATTGATCAGCGTGCCGCCGGCGGACACCACGAACGGCGAGGCGCTGGGATAGATTACCTGGCCACCCGAGTCACCGGATGAGGCAAAGTAAACTACGCCTTTCCCCTTGAAGTGCGAGTCATACTGATTCTCGCCCGAGAAATCGCCGCCACCCCAACTGTTGGAGACTTCGCCGCCGCCCGCTGCCTGCACCAGCGCGGTCGCCTTGTCCTCAGCAGCCAACAGGTCCGTAAAGCTATTCGAGTTCGCTTCCACCAGGTAAATCTGCGCGCCCGGCGCCATGCCGAAGGCGTACTCGATATCCAATGACTCTTCCAATGCCCAGCCTGAGTCATTCGCAGGGCTGCCGACCTTCACCACGGTGAAGTTGGGCGTCGGGTAGCCGTATGCGGTCGCAAAGGTCTTGATGTCGGTCGTCGCATCGGGGTTATTGTAGGCGTCAACCAGAGCGATGGCTTTCGATCCGCCAGTGGGAAGAACGTTGCTGGTCTTCGGGCAACCCTTGGTTTGTTTGACCAGATCGTAGATGCACGACAGGGCCAACGGGTTCTCTCCAATCGGAGCGCCGTTGCTGCCGATCTCTACGTGTGCCGGCACGACGATTCTGATGTTGGTGTGAGCGCGCACGCCCGCATCTTCGGGGTGCACGATGCTGGAATTGGGGACAATGATGCGGTCGCCGCTTTCGGCAACTGCGACTGGCATGGATGTAGCAGCCAGAAAGAGTACTGCGGCAGCAATCGCCAGCAGTGCAATGGAACGTTTCATAGACTTCTCTCCTTATGACGTCTGAAAGTTTTTGTTGAACCCAGGATTGTCCGCCTGGCGACGGCCGCGGCAGGCTAGTGCCGTGGTAAGCCAGTCTAGTGCCGCAGCCTCTCAAGGTCAATGAGGTCGTTCGGCCCATACCGTATTGAGCCGTTTGGCCCTACAGGGCATCCGGGAGCGGTCAAAATCGCGCCGAGCCTCCTGATCCTCCGGGAGGAGCCCGCCGTAGAGGCCGCGCAGCTTGTCAGGAACTCGAATGGCCCGCACGAAACCGGAATTTTGCACCCGCCGCGATGACCTGTTTTAGTCGAGCCCAACCGCAGGGGGGAGTGCAAACTGCGAATCAACACTCTGAACCGCAACTCCGTCGCGAAAAGTCACAGTGCGGCCGGAGATCGCCGGAACGCGTTCGCCCGGAACAATGATGCCCACCAGGTTGAGAGGATCGGCTGCCGAGAGCGTGACCGTCTCGCCCGCAGCCGGCAACTTGCGGGTGGCACGGAGCGACTCGACCGCAACCGGCATGGCAAACTGCTCGCCCAGAAACCCGTCCACAAAACGGCCGCCGCGAATCTCTCCGCGGTCTTCCAGTCTGCGGAATGCCATTTGAAGCTCGCGCCACTTGGGCAGGTTGGTCTCACGGGCAAGCAGGTCCCGGAACACAATCCCGTAACGTTTGAGCAGCACCCAGCAGGTGGACTCAATCGCGTGAGTGCGGTCGGCATCCGGCTCGGTGTACAGCAACGCCCAGCGCCCAGAGCTGTGCCGCGGCCGCGCGCTGCGGCCGCTTCCCTGCCCGGAACGCCGCCTGGGATCAATCAGCGAGCGCAGATTGTCGAAACCGTCGGCGGTGACCACTCCAGCGGCGACCAACTCCCATAGAGCGGTTTCCACCTCCGCTTTAAGCCTGCCCGTACCCCGAACAATGTCGGCAAAGAAGCACGCGCCACGCTGGCGCAGGAATTCAAGCACCTGCCGAGCGCCGGCGCCAAGGCCGTACCCCTCCGGCTGTTCCGAGACTGAATGGCGCGGGGCCATCCAATCGGCGTCTTCGCGCACAAAGAAAGTAATGGGAGCGACGCTGGTGGGGATGACGCGACGCTTTCCGCTGGCTGAATCGTCCAGGGTTGCGGGATGCGGCGACAAGCGGCCCCAGCCAACCGCTCCGGTGAGGCAGAGTTGATCCAGCCACCGGGGATCGTAATGAGCAATTCGCGACGACAGGATGTGTCTCTCCCAGGCACTCGCCGGGATCTCGAACCCCTGCAACTGGCGAAGCACTTCCAGCGTGGCACGTTCACCTTGAAGCTGAGCACCCGGGGCAACATGTTGCCAACGCAAGAGCCAGCGCATGAACTGGGCCGCGTTGACCGGTTCCACCTGTTTACGCAGAGTCGCGACGGTTTGCCGATGAATGCGCGCCAGCAAGCGGCGCTCGCACCACTCAATTTGCCCGTGTGGCGCAGGCACTCCGGTGCGCGATGCAGTGCCGGTAAAGTTTCCCCGTAGGATCGTACCGCTCGATTCGATCCGCAAAAGTGTCTTTTCGATCTCAGCGGAAGAGAGACCAAGAAGGCCGGCGAGTTCACCGGATGTGGTGGGGCCGCAATGCATCATCCAGCCTGTAACCAGAGCCAGCAGAGCCTCATCGCGGGAGGGAGTCACAGGTTCCACATCCGCTGGTGTTGGTTTGAACGTGGCATCGGGGAAAATTACCGAGAAGGTTCTCGCGCGTTCCGCCGCCACCCAGTATCGGCGGTCGGCAATCGCCGCTACGGCCGCTCGCCCCTGTTGCAGGAGCTGGTCGAGGTGCACACCCCATTCCGCGGTTGTAACCCTGAGGCAGGCCATTTCTGTGGCTCCCGGAAGTTCCGGTAGAGCAATCAACGTATGGAGCGCATCATGCAGTTCATCTGCATCGCGAACATCCGGCCAAGCCTCTTGCCGGACTTGCTCGATCGCCGCCGGATCAAGCCTGCCGACTTCTTCCAGCACCGACTCCGGCAGCACCCGTCGCATCTCGACCGCCCGGGCCCGCCGTTCTTCGAGCGGAGCGTCATCGAGATAGGCATACGGATTCGCATTCAGGATTTCGTGGGAAAACTGCGATGGCACCGGCGTATCGACCGCAATGCAGCGGATTTTTCCTTCGTCAATTCCCCGCAAAAGGCCCTTGAGCCCTTCGAGATCCATGGCTTCGGTAAGCACATCCTTCATCACCTCGCTCACCAGGGGATGATCGGGAATCTGGATGTCACCGGCAATATTCTCCTGACAGGCGGCAACATCGGGAAAGACGGAGGCCAGCAGATCATCGGAACGGATGCGCTGAATTTGTGGCGGAACTTTCTTGCCGCCCTGAAATCGCAGCAGAGCCAGCGCGCGGTTGGCGTCCCAGCGCCAGCGCGTGCCGAAGATGGGTGAGGCCAGTGCCGCTTGCTCCAGCAGCGGTTGTACCGTATCGGCTGCCAGAAAGTGAAAAACGTCCGCCAGCGGGAAACTGTGCTGTTCGGCGAGCGCGATGTTGAGGCCGTTGTCGGTAGCTGCCGCCTGCAATTCGAAGTTGAAGCCGCGACAGAATCGCTTGCGCAAGGCCAACCCCCAGGCCTTGTTGATTCGTCCGCCGAAAGGCGCATGGATGATAAGTTGCATCCCGCCGCCTTCGTCGAAGAAGCGCTCGGCGATGATGGTCTTCTGGGTCGGCACGGCGCCCAGGACGGCGCGGCCCTGCAGAAGATATTCGATAAGTTGTTCCGCGGCGGAATCGTCCACACCACATTCGTCCTTCAGCCACGTGGCCGCGCCGGCGACCTCCGGCTGATCCTGCGAAACGCCGATCGGAGACGTGTTGGGCAGCAGGTCACTGATGCGCTGGCGCAGTTCGGCAACATGCTGCGAAAGCTCCTCGGTGCGAGCCGGCGCTTCGCCCCGCCAGAAAGGAATGCCGGGCGGCGCGCCGTGCGCGTCTTCCACCAGCAGCCGCCCCGATCTTTGTTCAATGCGGCGAATCCGCCAGGATGTGTTGCCCAGCAGCATCACTTCGCCAGCCATGCTTTCGACGGCGAAGTCTTCGTCCACCGTTCCAACCACAGTCCCGTTTGGTTCTGCCACCACCGTAAACAGCGCCGTCTCGGGAATCGCTCCGCCACTGGTGATGGCCGCCAGCCGTGCGCCACGCCGGGCGCGCAGCTTGCGGTTTACGCGGTCACGATGAAGGTAGGCGCCATAGCGACCGCGACGGGCTGCGATCCCCTCGGAGAGCATGTCGAGGATGGCGTCGTAAGTCTCGCGGGAAAGATCTCTGTAGGGATAAGCGCGGCGGACCAGATCGAACAGTTCGTCTTCCTCCCACTCTTCGGCCGAGCAGGCGGCGACGATCTGCTGCGCCAAGATATCCAGCGGAGCCTGCGGTATGGCCAGCCGGTCAAGATCGCCCTGGCGAATGGCCCGAACCAGCGCGGCACATTCCACCAGCTCATCCCGAGTCGTGACGAAAAAGCGGCCCTTCGGAATCGCGCCACGCCAGTGGCCGGAACGTCCCACGCGCTGCAAGGCAACGGCAATGGCACGAGGGGAGCTGATCTGCACCACCAGATCGACGGTACCGATATCAATCCCGAGTTCGAGGGAGGCGGTCGCAACCAGAACTTTGACTTGACCCTCTTTAAGCTTCTTCTCCGCCGCCAGACGCAGCTTGCGCGACAGGCTGCCGTGATGGGCCGCGACATTCTCTTCGCCAAGTTTCTCGCCCAGGTGGTGGGCGATCCGCTCCGACAATCGCCGCGTATTGACAAACACCAAAGTCGACTGGTGTTGCGCGATGAGTTCGACCAGGCGGTTGTAGATCTCGTCCCACATTTCGTTGGTCGCGATCGGGCCGAGCTGGCTGGCGGGGACCTCCACGGCAAGATCGAGCTTCCGTTTGTGGCCAACGTTCACGATCACCGGATCGGGCCGGCCGTTGCCGGTGAGGAAATGCGCAATTTCCTCGATCGGCTTCTGCGTGGCCGAGAGACCGATGCGGACCAGAGCGGGTTGCGATGTGTCTGCAGTTCCCTCTCCGGCGGCAAACTGCAGATGCCTCGCTTTGCTTGACGGGATGACTACACGAAGGGCAGGTGCGCGGAGCCCCAGCGCCTCCCGTCGCAGCGCTTCCAAGCGTTCCAGCGAGAGCGTCAGATGTGCGCCGCGCTTGTCATCGGCTACGGCGTGGATTTCATCGACAATCACCGTTTCGACATCGCGGAGAATGGCACGGCTCTTCTCGGCGGTTAAGAGGATGTACAAGGATTCAGGCGTCGTGACCAGAATGTGCGGCGGACGCTTCAGCATGGCGCGGCGCTCGCTGGGCAACGTGTCGCCAGTACGGACGGCGGTGCGAATCTGCGGCATCAGTAGGCCGCGCTCGCCGGCCATCTGCAAAATCTCGCCCAGCGGTACTTCGAGATTCTTCTGGATGTCGTTGCCCAACGCCTTGAGTGGCGAAACGTAGAGAACTTCTGTGCGGTCGTGCAGATCGCCCGCCAGCGCCTTGCGCACCAGCCGGTCAATGCAGGCGAGAAACGCAGCCAGGGTCTTGCCAGAGCCGGTGGGGGCAGAAATCAGCGTGGTGCGTCCGGCGAGGATGTGCGGCCAGCCCTGCTCCTGCGGCTCGGTCGGCGTGCCGAAGCGCTGGACGAACCAATCCCGGACGATAGGGTGAGCCCAGTCGAGAGCGGTAGGAGGGGCAGACATTGGCGGTATTTTAGTACGAAAAGACGAGATTCGCAAAATGTTCGCCTTTGCGTTTTCGTTTGACAATTACTATTGTTTGTATACAATAGATCAGGAGGTTCGCCATGAGAGTAGCTGATGCTGTCTGGGCCGCGACGGCCCTTTTGCACCGGGAAAATCCCGAAAGGGAAGACTTCGAAGTTCAAGAGATTGTATCTCGCGCGATACGCGAAAATTTCGTCGGAGGCTTTCGCCCAGGGCTGCAGCCTCACGCTTCGTGGCACTGTGTTGCCAACAAGAAGCCGAACGGAGGGCGCTATCGAATGTTGTATGAGACAGTACGAGGCCGAAGACGATTGCTGCGCGCGGGCGATCGGTGCCACCCAGACCGCAATGGCGACGTCACACCCGAAAAGTCAGCGCTTCCGGCAGCTTGGCAGACGCTGGTCGACTGGTACGACAAGGTCTACGCGAATCAAGAACCGCCGTCAATCCCGGTCTCAGCGGGATCACATGCGGATGAGAAAACGCTCACCTCAAACTTGAGCGTGAGCCGATCGGCATCGACATCATCCTTCGTGAGCGCGGGAGGGGCTTTTGTGATTCCGGAGAATTTGCGGCGGGAACTCGGCCTTCAGGAAGGCACCCACGTGAGCGTTCATCGAGAGCAAGGCCGACTGGTCATGCAACCCATTACAGAAGACTACATTACCCGCCTGCGCGGTTGTTGTAAGGGTGAGGACTCGCTGGTCGAAGCCCGCGAACGTGAGCACCGGAAGGAGAAATGAGCAAGACCTACGTGCTTGACGCCAACGCGGTCTTGGATTTCGTCGAGTCAGGACCTGGGTCCCGGAAGGTGGAGCGCCTGCTTCATGAGGCGCTCCGCCGGGAAAACTTGGTGCTAATGTCTGTCATGAACTGGGGTGAAGTGTTCTACATCCTATGGCAGAGGCGCGGGGAGGAGAAGGCGCGGCAGACAATGGCAAGCTTGTCACCCTTCCCGCTCCAGATCGTGTCGGTTGATGTCATCCAGGCACTCAAGGCAGCGGAGATAAAAGCTCTGCATAAGCTTGCATATGTTGACTGCGTGGCGGCCGCGTTAGCCGAGTTGCGCGAAGCGGTGCTCGTTACCTCCGATCGCGACTTCGAAAAACTAGGCCGACGCGTTCAGGTTCTGTGGATTGCCTCGTAAAACTTCGAAGCCTGCGGAGCTTCGCTCTGCCTGCCAGCCGGGGGCGGCTGTGCCCCCGTGGACCGTCGCTCTTCCAGTTCTGCATCTCCCATGGACTGGCACCCAAACCCAAAGCTGAGAGCCGAAAGCTGATAGCTGACGGCTCCAATGCTAAAATCGCCCTGATGGCCAAATCACAATCCGCAAGGCTTCGCGCCAAGAAAATCAAACTTCTGCTCTTCGACGTGGACGGCGTTCTCACCGACGGCAAGCTGTTCATCTTTCCGGCACCGGCTGGAATTCAGCAGACGGTGCAGGACCAATCCGCGAAACATGGCGGACTGGGCGGCTTCGGGTTGCACAGCCAGACCATGATCGAGGCCAAAGGATTTCACGCTCATGACGGCACCGCGATCTCGCTGGCCCGGTTGGCGGGCATCAAGACCGGGCTGATCACCAAACGCATCTCCGAAACCGTTGCCCTCCGCGCCCGCGATCTCAAGCTGGAATATGTTCGTCAGGGAATTCAGGACAAGCTGACGGTGTTCGAAGAAATCCTGCGACAGGAAGGAATCCGCTCTGCCGAAGCTGCGTTCGTGGGCGACGACGTGATTGATCTGCCGGTGATGCGAAATTGCGGCCTGGCAATTGCCGTAGCAAACGCTCGCGAGGAAGTCAAGAAAGACGCCCATTACGTAACTCCGCACAGCGGAGGCGACGGGGCCTTGCGGGACGCGGTCGAATTCGTCCTGAAAGCTCAAGGCAAATGGAAGCGGGTGGTCAGCGAGTATATCTGCGAGAGAAGTCCGAAGGGCAGCTCGTAGTACTTGGCCTTGAGCTTTTGGCCTCTCGCTAAATGATACCTGCCAATTGCTAAAAAAACTCACCGGCTGTCTGCTTGGGGCGTGCTCGGGTCGACAGCCGATGAGCCATTGCTTCTCCTTACTCAACCTACGTTTTCAGGAGGCTATTAAATAGTTTGAACCCCTGTTTTCGCAAAAGTTGCGGGGGCATGCACAAATATTTCATGATTCTTGCAAGTCGCTGAGACAACACAATCTATTCCGGAATCGCCGGCGGCTTATTGGCCATCAACTGGTCAAAACGCGCGTCTTTGCGCAGGCTGGTGAACTCTGGATCTTTGTAAACGTCGGCAATGCCCTTGTATCCCTCCTCCAGGCAGCGGCGAAGATAGTTTAACGACCGATCGGAGTCGCCCTGCTTGGCATACAGCTTAGCCACCAGGTAGTCGAAGCGGGCACGGTCCTCCGGCGAGGGCAGTTGGGCGGTCACTCCGCTGTGCGAGAGACGTCCGAAGATGTCCGGATCGAGTTGCAGAGCGTGGCCATAAGCCTGAGCTGCCAGGTCCCAATCCTTCTTCATGTAGTAGGCTGCGCCTAGGTTGCTGAAGAACGATGCCGAATCCGCGCGTAACTGAATGGCCTTTTCATATTCGTCGATCGCCTTGGGATACTTCTTCTCCTGGTAGTAGATCACGCCCAAATTGTTGCAGGCATCGGCCAGTTTGTGGTCGAGCTTGATGGCATGCTCGAAATCCTTCTGGCTATCCCTGTAGCGCTGAATCATCAGTTCCGCGATGCCTGCCTTGTTGTAGAGGCGGGCAATGCGCCGATCCTTGTGGATGGCAGCGCGGTAGTAATCGAGGGCATCCGTATAGGCCTTTTCCTGGCGCAGTTGATCGCCGCGGTTTTCCAGTTCTTCAATGGTGGCGCCGGGTGGCGGCGGTTCGGCGTGACGCAATCCCGGAGGATTGACCCGAACCTGTTCCGCAGACGAGGTGTGATCTTGAAAACCGGGGCCAATGACGGGACCGTCAGAAAACGAAACCAGGGACAGCATGAGCACCGGGATCATGTGAGGCAGCATGAGTTTACCTCCTGAACAGGCAGCCAAGAGTGTTGGTTTATGATACGCCTTTCTCACCAAACCGCATCAGTGAGGCGCGGCCCCTTGCTCCGCCGGTGGTTTGGACGATGGGTTAGACGACTTGTCGTCTTTAAAGATACCTGCGATTTTTCCAAGAAACCCCTTCTTCTTCTTAGGATCCTGCCCGGAGTCGGCGGCATCCTGGGAACGCGGGCTCGCCTCAGCCCGCAGCGGTGGATTGGGAGGACGTGGAACGCTGCTCTGCGCCTGGGCTGGGGGCGGAAGAACCTTGTCAGTGCCCATGCCAAACATGCGGGAGAAGAATCCTTTTACGCCGGTCGGGTGGTCGCAAGTCTGGTTCGGCTCCGTACCGGCAATGAAGGTTGCGGTGTAAGTCTCTGGGCACGCGGGCGTTGCCAGTAGGTTCGTGGCCTTGTCCAGTTGTACGTCGACTACCCCGGGAGGCTGGGTAAAGGGTTTCACATCCGCATACCGTGGAAGCTCGACCGCCTTCTTCATGAACTCTGCCCAGATGGGTGCGGCGGTCTGCGCTCCGCTCAGATGGATGTCACTATAATCGTCGAAGCCAACCCAGACGACGCATAGAAGATTGCTGGTGTATCCGGCAAACCAGCCATCGTGCGAGGTGCCCGTCTTTCCGGCCGCGGGAGCCGTGAAGCCGCGCTGGCGCACTTCGTAGGCCGTCCCGAAATTCAACACCCCTTCCATCATGTTGGTCATCACGTAGGCCACACGCGGGTCAAGAACCTGGCGATGCTCGGACTTGAAATCCATGATCATGTCGCCCATGGAATTGCGAACCGAGTTGACCAGAATAGGTGAAATGCGGGTCCCTCCATTGGCGAATACGGTGTATGCCGCAGCCATATCCAGCGGAGTAGCGTCGTAGGCGCCGAGCGCCATGGCCGGAGTAGCTTTTACGGATGCGATGCCGGCGGAGCGGGCAAGGTTGGCAACCTTGTCGTAGCCCACTTCTTCGGCCAGCTTGACCGTGGCATTGTTCAAGGACAAGGCCAGCGCATAGCGGGCGGTAACCTCACCGTGGTATTCCTCTTTGTAATTCCGCGGCTCGTAGATCTGATCGCCGTAAGCAAATGTGGTGGGCTGATCCGTGACCATGGAAGCGGGTGTGAGCACGGGATTCCCGCCGTCGACCGCGGTGTTGATGGCGGCGGCGTAAACAAAAGGCTTGAAAATGGACCCGGTCGGCCGCTTGGCCACGGCGTGGTTGAGCTGGCTGAAACTATAGTTCCGCCCCCCTACCAGAGCCAGCACCTGGCCGGTGTGCGGATTCATGGCAACCAGTGCCACCTGCGCTTGCGGTCCCGGCTCGACTTTGGTTTCGTACTTCTTGCCGACCAGGATGCGCTTGGTGCGCCGCTTGTTGACTTGGTCGTCGACAAGCTTGACGCCCATCTCGACGG
Organism: uncultured Acidobacteriota bacterium; assembly: GCA_963715675.1. Taxonomy (GTDB): domain Bacteria; phylum Acidobacteriota; class Terriglobia; order Terriglobales; family Acidobacteriaceae; genus DASVWZ01. The sequence goes on along the minus strand of OY970265.1, from coordinate 1,181,804 downwards.
CTTGCGCCGCCGCGCGCTGCAGATCAGGGTCAAGCGTGGTGTAAATGCGGTAGGACTGATCATTCAAGTCGCGCTCGTTCATCTTGCTGATCAGGTTGTCCCGGACCAGGTCGACGAAGTACGGGGCATCGCTGGCTTCTACATTGGGCGGCGCCAGCTTGAGCGGTGTGGCCTTGGCTTTTTCCGCGTCGGCTTTGGAAATGGCATGGGTTTCGACCATGCTGTCCAGGACCAGGTTGCGGCGTTCCAGGGCACGCTCGGGATGGCGATAGGGGGAGAGATAGCTTGGCCGCTGGATGATCCCCGCAAGTAGAGCCGCTTCCGGCAAGCTGATATCTTTCAGATCCTTGTCGAAGTATGCCCGCGATGCTTCCCCAAAACCGCTGATGGCAAACGATCCGCGCTGACCCAGGTCAACCCAGTTGGCGTAAAACTCGAAAATCTGCTGTTTGGTGAACTTCTGTTCCAGTTGCTCGGCAATCAGCATTTCGATCAGCTTGCGCTTGACCGTCTTTTCCGGAGTCAGGAAAAAGCCCCGTGAGAGCTGCATGGTCAGGGTCGATCCGCCCTGCTGCTGTCGGATGTGCATGAAATCGATCCATGCGGCTTCGCCCATGCGGACGAAATTGATGCCGCCGTGCTGAAAGAAGCGGCGATCTTCGATGGCCAGCACCGCGTCCACCATCATCCGGGGAATCTGGTCGTACCGCAGCACCTGTCGCTTGGAACGCTGCTCATCAAACAACGCTGTGATCATCTCCGGCTCAAGCTCATAGGCCTCGAGTTCGCCAGAGCGCCCGGTAATGCTGGTCACGTATCCGTCTTGCACGTGAATCGTCGCCGGCTCCGGGCTGTGATAGGACTGCGGCCCCGGCCGCACCTCGATGCCGCCACTCGATTGGCGATAGCTGCCGAACTGGGAGCTGGCGTCTTCGGAATAACCGGCGTGGCGCAGCCATCCGGCAATTTCACGAACACCGACTTTTTCACCGACCTTCACGGTTGGCGGAATCGCGTAAATCTTCGCGGAATTACTGAAGACCGGGCCTTTAAATCGTCGTTCCACGATCCGGTCGTACTTGATGTAGTAATAGGAAAATGCACCGGTGACGACGATTGCCAGCACCACAAAAACCGCAAACGCAATGCGCAAGACGGGATCGCGCGCGGCCGTTCCCTTTGCGCCCTTGGCGGTCGCATTTCTCTTCGGGATCCTTATTTTGATAGCCACGTTAGTTGACGAATCTCAACCACACCGAGACCACACCCTACCCAATCCGAGTCCGATGATCGTGCACAGAAATGGGTTTTCCGGAGAGGATCCCCATGGTCAGCGCCATGCCCGAGCGATTCGCTCCCGCATTATGAAAAAGCGCGTACCTTGGGAACTGACTCCGAGTCACATTCTAAATCAGCTTCCGGGATGCCGCGGTATCAGAAGGGGCTCTTGTTCAGCGTAGAGGGATCGAAATGCAAATCCAGGGGATACCCGGGTATTTCAACGTGCACGGTGTAAGGGGCTTCGATGGTGAGAGTGCCCGTGCCTTGTGAACCGGTGCGCCGCACCCGGATGTGTTCCTTCTCCAGGGGAATGTCCAACTCCCGTGCCTTCTTGTAGATGGTGTCCTGAATCTCAGCCTCTGGTTTCGTGGTGTAGGTCTGCAGGGTGGCCTCGGTCTTGACCACATCGGCAAACTCGTAGTTCGCGTAGTAAACCGGAATCAACTCCACCCCAAGATAGATTCCGCCGCCAATTACCAAGATGCCGAAGATCAGTTTGATTGTGCCCATCGCATGCGCTCCCAGTTCCCAGCGCGCAAGCGGAGATTTCAGCGCACCGGGGCCAAAGACTCAAAGTAATCGGTTATTGCGCTGATGCTAGCATCCTGCATTTGGCGAGTCGAGCGCTGAACCACTTCCACAGTACCTTCGGTAACCTTCTTCCCCACGTTGACACGAAAGGGAATGCCCACCAGGTCAGCGTCTTTGAACTTTACCCCCGGCCGTTCGTCCCGGTCGTCTAGTAACACCTCGTAGCCGGCGGACTCGAGACGGTGGGCGATGTCAATGGCAGTATTCAATAGCTTCTCGTCGGAGGTGTTGGTTGGGGTAACCACAATTTCAAACGGCGCGATCTGCGGGGGGAGCCAGAAGCCGTTCTCGTCGTGGTTCTGTTCGATGGAAGCCGTCAGGATCCGCTCGATCCCGATGCCGTAGCTACCCATAATCGGGGTAACTTCCTTGCCATGGCGGTCCAGAACCCGGGCGCCCATGGACTGAGAATACTTGTAGCCCAACTTGAAAATGTGGCCGACTTCCACCGCGGTGTCGATCTGCAGGAGCCCGCCGCAGTTGGTACAGGCTTCGCCCGCCGTCACACTGCGCAGATCGGCGTAGGCGGTGGCGTGAAAATCCTGCTCCGGCGTCACGTTCTTGAGGTGATAGTCCTCTTTATTAGCCCCGGAGATCAGGTTCTTGCGGCCTTGCAGGGCCTTGTCAAGGACAATGATCAGTGGTTCTTGCTGCACGTCGCTCGGGGTCCACTTGAGATCCACGGGTCCAAGAAAGCCAATCGGCGCGTTGAACTCCCGTTCGATCACATCTTCCTCAGTGGGATAAAAAAGATCCCAGCCCTTGGGCCCTAAGAAAGTCGCCAACTTAGACTCGTTCAACCGGTGATCACCGCGCAGCAGAACCATCACCCGCTGATGACCGACCGCACCACGGATGGAGGCAGGTGCCTGCTCTCCTCGATACTTATGCGCTGTGAATATCAGCGTTTTGATTGTCTGTTCTGGGTTCACGCCAAGAAAGCGCGCGACATTCTCAATCGTTTTCTGACCTGGCGTGTGTACTTCGAGAGGCTTGCCATTCCCCTCCGGCGCCAGGTCCTCGACTGCGTCGAGCTTTGAACTCGCCTTCTCCATGTTCGCGGCGTAGTTGCAACTGGCGCAACTTACCACCTGATCTTCGCCCGCGGGGTGCGCACCATGAACTCGTGCGACTGGGATCCGCCCATGGCGCCCGAGTCTGCCTCCACCACCACATACTTCAACCCGCAGCGGTCGAAGATGCGGCAATAAGCGTCATAGTGCTTGAGGTAGGACACGTCGAGGCCGGCCCCGTCGATGTCGAAGGAATAGGAATCCTTCATCATGAACTGGCGCACCCGCAGCAGACCGGACTTGGGACGAGGCTCATCGCGGAATTTGGGCGCAATCTGATACCAGATCTGCGGCAGTTGCTTGTAACTGCGCAGCTCCTTGCGGGCGATCTCGGTCATGACTTCTTCCTCCGTCATGCCCAGACAAAGATCGGCGCCCTTGCGGTCCTTCAGGCGGAACAGGTTTTCGCCCATGACCGGCCAGCGCCCGCTCGCCTCCCAGATCTCGCGAGGATGCAGGGCCGGCAAATAGAACTCCTGGCCAATCTTGTCCATTTCCTCGCGGACAATTCCCATGATCTTGTTGAACGAGCGCTGCCCGAAGAAGAGATACGAGTAGATTCCGGCGGCCAACTGGCGAATGTAGCCCGCCCGCACCAGAAACTTGTGGCTGGCGACTTCGGCGTCCGCCGGAGCCTCGCGCAGCGTAGGAATAAACAGTTCCGACCAGCGATGCATAGTGATGAGTCCTGAGTAGCTGAGGAAGGAATATTGTAAATGATTGCAGAGACGAACCACGTGGGGACAGCCGAGGGCGGCTGTCCCCACGTGTACAGCTTTACCCGGCCAACTGCTTCAGGATCTCTTTGCCCAGCTTCAGGGTCTCGCCGAAGAATTTCTGGTACTCGAGAAACACCCGGTTCAACTCGAGTGACTTGTCGGCCGAGAGATGCTTGCGCAGCATCATGTCGCGCACATGCACCGGGTTCGGCAAGATTGCTTCTTCGGTCAGTTCTTCGAGAGCCGTGTTGGGATCATAGTGATACATGGGATTGAACCATTGAGCGATTGAATCATTGAGTCATTGCTTATTGTACTTCGCGGTTCGGAGCGAGGCAGCGCAGATGGCCAACAACTCGTTCGCTTCAACCACCACGAGGGACAATTTTTCTTTGGATACAACTCCAGTGTCAGTGAGCAGATCCAACCAGAATAGGGTCTCATCTGCTTCCTCAACGACGATGCTCATCTTCGAGATGAATTCCGCCTTCGACCGTGCCCGACAAAACTGCTCGATAGTTGGCTGCCACGGCCGGGAGCGGACCACAGTGATAATCCGAATAGCAAACTGCTTAGTTCGCTCCTTTAGAGCCTCCGCCTTATCCAGCATGTTCATCAGAGTTCGGATGACTCATCGATCTAATTCGGGAAGTTGATCATCGGATGGTTTGGAGCATGGCTAGGTTCTCCAGTGCTTGGTCACTGGCTCTGGAGGATTGATAACGCATACACGCAGAATTATGAATTCAACCTGTTTTTACCAATTCCGTACCATTGAAACTGTCGATCTGGTGGTCGGGATTCCGAAAGTGGTTGTGGATCTAATTGTTGTCGACCCAACCGAGGATTGTGAACGATACGTTCGGTTCCGGTAATGATGGAGGATTGGGAGGAGGGATGATGAGCAGTTCCTTTTCCGCGCCCGACTCTAGGTCCCTGCCCCAGAGGTGGCGCTCCGTTCGGTAATTCGGTATTTGCCGATCTTCGACATAGGCCAAGTACTTTCCTGACGGTGACGGGCAAAAGGAACCCAGCTGAACCCGTTGTAGCGGAATTTGTTTCTTGGACTTGAAATCTGGACCAGTGATGACGAGAAAGGATTCTGGTTCTATGGGTGGCTTGGGCAAAGGACCTTTCTTTAGACCGTAATCACGGAACAAATAGTCTCCGCCAGGCAGCTGCCCGATCAGAAGAGGAGTGACATCGCTCTGGCGAGTGTATCCGGGCAATTGAAGCTGGCCGGTGTGCATAGGAATGCCACCGAGATCAGTGCCGTTCTCTCCCGTGATGTAAGTGCCGGGTACGTCATGACTACTTGATTCGTCGCCTTCGATGTCGAGATTAAAGAACAAGCGATTGCCGTCAGCCAGCCAACCGTACGATACGGGAACGCAGTCAGGGCAGTGCGTGTGAGTAAGTTCCCAGCTTTGGAGCAGCTTCCACGTTTGCACGTCATAAATGGAAACCATGTATCTGTCATTCGAGACGAAGCTTCCGAAAACCATCTTCTTGGCTTGCGGATTCAAAAGAGTAGGTGACTGATTTGTCTGGATTTCAACCAGTCTGCGAAACCGATTTGAACCGTCGAGGTTGACTTCGTAAATCGTGGGAGGCTCGGAATCGGCCCCGGGGGCTGGCGTGGTGCGCCACTCGTGCATGATTCCAGTTGTATAGGCTTGGTTGGCCCCGAGTGTCGCGCCTGTCGGCCTGATCTCCAGATTCATCCCCTCGTCTGAAAACAACAGAGAGCGTTTTCCATCGATCATGGAAACGGAGTAGATCTCGGTCTTTCGCAAGCCGCGAACCATGGCTAGTTTGTCGTTGTTTGATGCTCCCATAACGCCGCGTGGAAAGCGGGCATGCAAGCTTGCGGGGGTTTCCGCATAAGAGAGGGCGTAGATCAGGGTCTGGGCGCGTGCTTGTGCGCAAAGCAGCAGAGACGAGGCGATAAGGAGATTCACGCTCAATTTCATGACGTTTCTCATCTAATCCAATGAGTCAATGATTCAATCACTCAATGACTCAATGCCTACATCATCTCGGTTCCCCACAGATCGTGGAGGTGGACAATTCCTTCCAGCTTTCCCTTGCCGTCCACCACCGCCAACGACGTGATCTTCTTTTCTTCCATCATTGCCAACGCAGTGGCGGCGAATTCCTGCGCGGAAATTGTTTTGGGGTTCCTGGTCATGCACTCGCCAGCCGTGAGGTCGAGAACATCCTTCCCGCGCTTTTCGAGCAAGCGACGCAGGTCTCCGTCGCTGATAATGCCAGCCAACTTCTCGCCCTCCACCACCGCCGTCACGCCGAGCTTCTTGCGCGACATCTCATAGATCACGTCGGGCATGTTCGCTTGTTGGGTCACGCGCGGAAGCGCATCTCCGCTGTGCATCAGCGATTCCACTCGCGCCAGCCGTTTTCCGAGCTTTCCACCCGGATGCAGATTGGCGAAGTCTTCTTCCTTAAATCCACGTTTGTCGGAGAGCGACATCGCCAGGGCGTCGCCCAGGGCAAGCATGGTGGTGGTAGAAGCGGTGGGTGCCAAGCCCAGCGAGCAAGCCTCTTTGGCGACCGAACAATCCAGGGCGACGTCCGCGGCCGCCGCCAAGGTGGAGAGTTTAGCTGGTATAGAGCGGGTGCTCTTGCCCGCTGCCTTGGTCTTGCCCGATAGCGGCTTCAGTCGCTCCGGCGAATAAATCTCATCGCAGGTCAACGAAATCAGCGGAATTTGCAATCGCTTGAGTGTCGCCAGCAGCCGAAGAATTTCTTCGGTTTCGCCACTGGCGGACAGCGCGATCACGGAGTCGCCCTTCACCATCATGCCGAGGTCGCCATGCACCGCTTCCACCGGATGCATGAACAATGCCGGAGTGCCGGTCGAGTTCAGCGTGGCGGCAATTTTGCGCGCGATGATGCCGCTCTTCCCCATGCCAGTGACCACCACCCGGCCGGAGCAGCGGTAAATCAAGTCGACGGCACGGTGGAAGGCGTCCGCCATCGGGCCAGCCAGCCGCTCGGCCAGCCGGCGCAGCGCTTCCGCCTCGATGCGCACCACGTTTTCGCCAACATTTTTCATGGAACTCAGGATGTTAACAAGAATCGGCCCCGATCAGAAGTGATCTTCCGGCGTCGCCGGCCGACGTTTGCCCGGGCCTGACCCTGCCAGGCTCTTGGCTTGAATCGCCCGGTCCCAGGGGCCGGCCTGCCAGTTGTCGCGTTTCTTTTCTGCGTGAAACCACGGCGGCAGAGTAATCAGCAGGTTGCGCGCGATCGCCTGGGCATACGGTTCGTACATGGAGCGCAGGGATTGCAACTTGTCTTCGAACGGCTCACCATCCCCCAGTTGGAGCCCGCGATCCAGAAGGCTTTGGCGAAGCGTCGCCAGGTCCTGATCCGGAAGGCGGTCCGGCTCATGAGGATCGTATTGGCTCGGGCCCGCCTGCGCCAAGTCGACCATGGCATGACGCGCCATGGCAAAGGTGAGCTTGGCTTGATCCCGCGCAACTCCGTCAATCCCCGCAATCACCAGAGAACTGGCATCGAGAACCGCCGTCAGCGCGCCCAGCCATGACTGGTTGTAATGCTGCGAGCGGAAAAAGCCCAACGGCGGATAGGAAAGATGGCTCTCCAAAAGCTGTGCCGACCAGCGCTCCCAGTCTTTCAGCATTCCGTCCAGCACGCGCTGGTCGCGGGTCTTGCCAAACCGGGCGAGCAACTCGAAAGCCGTCGGCGGCGACCCGGCGCGGGCATCCAGTAAAGAAATTTCGATCTCGCGGCTGGAAAATGCGGAATAAATCGTGGGCAAGTACCCGATGACAATACCGAGAAAACCGAAGCCGAGTCCTGCCTCCACAACCGCCAGGAATCGAGACAAACTCGAACTGGGCGTGACGTCGCCGTAGCCCAAAGTGAAGAAGGTCTCTCCGCTGTGGTACAGCAGAAGGCCAAACGTAATCGGCTGATTGCCCGACGCCACGTGCTCGCCCGCGCCGTACTGCAATAAGGCAAATCCCAGGATCAGCCCCAGCGCCCAGAACCCCAGCAGCGGAATCAGCGATAGCGGCCCGAAGTATCCCAGGAATGCTTCCCGGCGCGCCGTGGATTGAATGCGGCGGGCGATGCGCGCCCACGGCCTCCAGGTGTGGCGATAGAAGAAGCCGGTGAGCCGGAAGCTGCGCTGCACGCGGCGGGGCAGCACGACCGTCTCAAACGCGTCCAACAGGACGGCGAGGATCACTACGATGCCCGCGATTAGGGAAACAATGTGCATGGAATTATTGACTCATTCAATCATTGAGTCATTGAATCATTAAATCATGATTTAATCTCTCAATGGCTCAATGTCTCAATGGGTCCATGATCCATGACTCAACGTCTCAATAATTCAGCGGCTCTGCGGCTTTTTCGCTGGCTGCATATTGAAATCCCTGAAGTGTGGGTCCGGTTCTTGTTGGCGATTGGCGGACTGGTGCTGGCATTCGCGGCGGCGCTGTTCTCCACGGTCTCGCGGGAGTCCGGCAATTTGTGGGCGACGCTGGTGCTGGCTTCAGCCGCGCTGATGCTGGCTGTGGTGGTGGGACTGACGACGGTGCCTTATCTGGCGCGGCGGGTGGCGGCGGCGCGGGTGCGCGATGCGTTCGCGTATGACGTGACCCGCGTGGGAATCGTCTATGTTCTGCTGGTCCTCCTGCTGGGCATTGCCGCTCTGAACTCCGGCAACAATCTGCTTTACATGATTACCGCTGCGTTGCTGGCGGCTATTCTGGTTTCCGGCGTGGCCTCCGCAGCCGTGCTGCGCGATCTGGAACTGAACGTTCAGCTACCCGAACATTTGTTTGCGGGACGCAATGCGTCGGGCCGGATCTCTCTGCGCAATACGCGCCGATGGCTGCCCTCCTTTTCGGTCAATGTCGGTTCCCCGCGCCGGCGGGGGTCGCAACCGCACTGGCAATGGACTCCTACCCGGTTCGGTGTGCCTCCCTGGCGCTCGCCGGAAACCCAATGGATCAACATTCCGGATCGAAAGCTGAACCGGGTTAGCCAGCAAGCGACGCCCGCGATTTTCGAGGGCACGGTGTACTTCCCGTATCTTCCGGCGGGGTCCAACGTGTCCGCCGATCTGCAGTTGCGCTTCGATCGCCGTGGACGATACGAGCAGGACAGTTTTGAGATATCCACTCGTTTTCCCTTTGCTTTTTTGACCAAGATGCGCCGCGTTCCTCTGGGGCGCGAGATCATCGTCTATCCTCCAGTCGAGCCCACCGATGAACTGTTCGAAATCCTGCCCATGATCACCGGGGAGTTTGAGACCTTTATGCGCGGGCGAGGAAACGATTTGTATCGCATTCGCGAATACCTGCCGGAAGATCTGGCGCGCCATGTCGACTGGAAAGCCACGGCCAAAGCGGGTTCGTTGAAAGTGCGCGAGTTCAGCCGGGAAGACGAGCGCAAGTTGAGAATCGTTTTTGACCAGCCCGCGCCGGGGACGGTTTCCGACAAGGAGTATGAATCTGCGATTGCCCTGGCGGCGTCGCTGAGTTGGCACTTCTCAACCGGGAACACCGAGATCTCGTTTATGGCTCCGGGGTATGCTGGAGGCCCGGATATATACCGGTTTCTGACTTATCTTGCCTTGGCCGAACCAAGGGGATCCAGATCGGTCATTGAGGAGATTCGGCCTTCCGACGATTACAACATCATCCTGACCGCGCGGCCGAAGGGCAGCTTGCCCACCGCGCTTTGGTCGTGTTCGTACTTTATTTTCATGGGGAGGTAGCGGAGGCGAGTCAACTGCCCGGATGCCGCACTGGGAGAGCATGGTTCCGCCCTGTATTCCGGGCCCTTCGGCGTCCTTTTCGGCTGTCAAGGTAACTGTTACTTGGCAGGTTACTTTAGTACATTGACCCTGCAATGAAAGCTGTTAGGGTTAAGTAGCGAACAGGGTTAGCGTCTCCCTATTCGCTTGACGGCGTAAGGACAAACCATGGGTCCAAAGATGCAGCTCGCGATTTGGATCGCCCAGCCAATCCTGGAGTCTGTGCTGGCGGGCATCATGATCCGGCGGAAGCTGCACCGCCAATTCCCGATTTTTTTCCTCTACATCCTGTCGCAGGTCCTGAGTTTTGCGATTCTGTTCCCGATTCACCAGCGTGGCGCTTCGCTCTACACCGTCTATTTCTACGCGTATTGGGCATGTGCGGCGGTCAGCCTTGCCATCGGATTCAAGGTAATCCACGAAGTTTTTCTGGACGTGTTCCGTCCCTACTACACCCTCAAAGATTTAGGTACGGTGTTGTTTAAGTGGGCCGCGCTGGTAATGTTACTGGTGGCTCTGGTGGTAGCTGCTTCCAGTCCGGACAAGTCGAGCCTTCCCATAACCCAGGCCGTGGTTACGGTGGAGCGTTGTGTTCGCGTGATTCAGTGCGGGCTGATTCTGTTCCTGTTGCTATTTTCCCGTTATCTGGGCGTTTCCTGGCGGCAGCACAGTTTCGGGATCGCTCTCGGATTTGGAGGCTTCGCCATCGTTGAACTATGCGCGATAGCCCTGTATTCGGGTCATCAAATCCATCCTGACACGCAAAATGCACTGATAATCACAGCGTATTTTTTCTCCATCTTGACCTGGATCAGTTACGCAGCGTTCAAAGCGCCGGCGCGCGAGGCTCCAGCCACCTTGCTAACTTCCCAGCGCTGGGAACAGAGCTTGACCGACCTTCAGGCACCGAGTGCCGGGGACTCCTTGATTCCCATGTTTGAAGGGATGGTAGAACGAGCATTCTCTCGCGCACCCAACAACAGCGAGCAGGTTGTGGAGAGACAAGTCTTGACACTTTCGGAGCTCTCCAAGCCGATCGAGCCCCCTGCATCCACGCCCAAAAAGCGATAGGCGTCTCCGATTTTCCCAGTTCGGGGCGGTTCCTAGGGCGTACCAACCCCATCACAGGCTCGTTATTAAACTCTTATCTTATAGAAAACAAATGGCTAATCGTATTATGTGCTGTGGTGGCCCAGCCACCGCACAAATCCTTAAGTTACCTCTGGACTAGTTACTAAAGTTTTGTATAATGCTTCTCGGCGGGGGTTTCCGCTCCCAGGGACCCTTCACCAGGAGAATAACGACCCTATGAAACGCGCGTTGAGGATGTTGTTTTTGATGGTAGGTTTACTGTGCACGTATACGGCGCTGGCAGCCCCGATGGCTCCCGCATCGTTAGACGGAGCACCCGTTCCGGTGTGTGATCCCGGTTCCAAAGGTTGCCACTAATCTGATATCTGTAGCCTCGTACAGGCTGGCGCTGCTTGCGGGCTGAGCCAGCCTGTTTTTTTGAGTGCGCCAGGAAAGTCACACGGCTGACTTGCCCCCTCGAGATAGCCTGTCCTTCAGTTCCAGTGGATCGAAGATCGGCGCCTCGCAAGTGAATCCCGAACATACCAAAGCTACCGCCTTCCCGCTTGCGATGGCTGGGAGTTGCGGAATCGTCGCAGCCAAACATGGTGGCAGATTGCGCTCCGAGATACCGCTTGGCGTGAGTTTCAAAGTTGCCCGTGTCGTCGAAAATGTTTTCACTGCGGCGCGCAGCAGGTTCCTGGCAACTTCACCGTCTCCCACGATGACCACCTGCACGTGGGACTGCGAAAACTGCACGCCAGCCAGCCCGTAGGTAGCTGCAAAAATTCCATACTGGGCAGCGGCCCCCGCGAAATTCTCTATCGTTCCCTGCGCCTGATTCCGGTAAACATGGTCCTCCGTGTATGCGAAGAGGCGAAGGAGCGCACGCGCCGCCGCCGGGTTCCCCGCCGGAGTGGGAGAATCCTGGAAGGGCTTTCTCCGGACCGCCAGCACCCCCAGGCTCCTGACATCGGCAGCCGGTGTTTCGGTGTCAAAGAAACCGCCTGCTTCAGAATCGCTAAAGCTCTCGATCATGACGTCGGCAATGCGTTTGGCGAAGTTGAAATAACTCAGATCGCTGGTCGCTTCATATGCGTCGAGGCACGCTATCACAGTGAACGCATAGTCGTCGAGCACGCCGGGGATTTTGCGCTTCTCTGCCTGTGCATCAGAATACGCGAGTACATGAAGCAAGCCGTTCTCTGTCGTCCATGCTTCGGCCAGAACGCGGTCCAGTGAGCGCAGTGCGAATGGGCGAGCGGAATCGAGCTCGAGCGCCTGGGCCGCTTCCAGGTACGCCGAAATACATAGCGCGTTCCATCCTACATACAGCGTCTTGTCGACATACGGCGTCGGGCGCTGCAAGCGGGCAGCGTACATTTTTTGCTTTGCCGTTTGCAGCAGCGCACGCACCTTCCCCGGCGCCAGGTTCAGTCGTCCGCTGATTTCTTCCACCGATGCGCGCACATAGAGGACATTCTTCGCCGGATTGTGATGCATCTCGCCGACTTCGTTGATGTCGTAGTGCAAACTGGCGACTGCCGCCTCTTCCTCGCTCAAAACTGACTGCGCCTCTTGTACAGTCCAGGTGAAGTAGTCGCCGTCATCGTCCATCGAGATGTCGGCATCCTGCGAAGCGTAGAATCCACCACGCTCACGGTCGCTCAGCCATTCGTCCATCCATCGGATGATGTCGCGAGCAACCTCGGCAAAGAATTCCGAGCCGGTTGTTTGGTAGGCATGGACGTAGTTCTTCAGCAACTCCGAGTTGTCATAAGACATTTTTTCGAAATGCGGCACCAGCCATCGCTCATCGACCGAGTAACGGTGAAAGCCGCCGGCCAACTGGTCGTAGACGCCGCCCCGCGCCATCTTCTCCAGGGTCGTCACGAACACATCCTTCAGGCGTTCGTCCCCCGATCGCGCGTACTGATCGATGAGTAAATCGACGGCCGATGGATGGGGAAATTTCGGTGCCTGTCCAAAGCCGCCGTTCTTGGCGTCAAACATTTGCAAAGCGGATTGGACGATAGCGTCGATCACAGCGGGCGAGAACTCGGCGCTCCGGCCTGCATGGGATTCGCCTTGGGCAATTGCCGCTTCAACCAGCTTTGCCTGTTCCACGACATCGCCATTTTTTTCGTGATAGGCGTTGGAAATCGAAAGCAACACGCGCTTGAAACTGGGGCGTCCGTAATGATCCTCTGGAGGAAAATAGGTTCCGCCGTAGAAGGGCTTCCCTTCCGGGGTGAGAAACGCCGTGAGCGGCCAGCCGCCCTGGCCGGTAATGGAGCTGACGGCTAACTGGTAGCGGCTATCAATGTCGGGACGCTCGTCGCGATCCACTTTGATGGCGATAAAGCGGTCGTTTACGATCTGCGCGATCTCGGGATCGTCATACGACTCGCGATCCATGACGTGGCACCAGTGACACCAGACGGCGCCAATATCGAGCACGATCGGTTTGTTCTCGCGCTGCGCGATCGCGAAGGCTTCCTCGCCCCACTCATGCCAGTGGACCGGTTGATGCATCGCGGACCGCAAGTAGGAAGAAGAGGCGCGAGACAGGGCATTGGGGGAGGAGGTGGTCATGAGTCAAGTCTATACGGGAGGCGGCTTGCCAGTGCATAGCACGCCGCGAGGCTCCATGGTTTCGAAAGTATGGCCGCGAGGGACCGGGACTCAGCGCAGTTCCGACGGCCATCTGCAAACGCCGGGCTTGCGGCGGACGACCTGCGTCTTGCTGCCTGCCCGGATTCAGCGGCCTACTTACCCTTGCCTGCTCCCGTGAATGAGGGATAAGTACCGACGACCACATGCGGATCGACTTTGATCCACTTGTGACCGTCGTTAACCCAGGCCTCATACGTGTGAACGCACGACGGGGAAGATGTGCTAGGAAAGCTATCGCTGTCGGCTTTTGCACCGGCGTGTGATACTCAGCCTCACAGACCGACCGTTCAGGAGGGGCGCTCACCGGTTCACTCCAGCCACAACACTGCGTCTGTCACGATTCCCCGTGTAATCCCGCACGGGGAAAACTGAGAGACTTCCTCACACCCGTAGAACAACCGTTAGTGAAAAAATTGCACTAGCGTAAGCGTGGTGCGACGTTTAAGCAAGGGGCACCCCCTTGGAAAGTTTGCCCGTTCTTCTGTTATAAAAGTTGCAGTTGCGACCCGCGTTGTTCCGGCCGGGCGGCCACAACCCAAGTACTGCGATTCGTCAGCGAGGAAGCATGTCCAGCACGACTACGATGCACACCCCGAAGGGGTTGGAGGGAGTGGTAGCCACCACCTCCAAGATCTGCTACATCGACGGCGAACAGGGCGTTTTGGCCTACCGTGGCATCGACATTCACGAGTTGGCGGAAAATTCCACTTTCGAGGAAACCTGCCATTTGCTCTGGTTCGGGGAACTGCCCACCCCGGACAAATTGCAGCAACTCAGGGTCCGCATCGCACAAGGCCGGAAAATGGACGCCTCCATCGTTCAGGGATTGCGCTCCGTGCCCCGGCATGTGCCCCCCATGGACGTGTTGCGCACCATGGTTTCCACGCTTTCGTTCTTCGATGCCGAGGAAAAGAGCAACGACCGGGAAGCCAACCTTCAGAAGGCAATCCGGCTGACCTCGCAAATTGCGATGATTGTGGCGGCTTATGATCGGGTGCGTAAAGGCAAGCCGGTGGTGGAACCCGACCTCTCGCTTTCGCATGCCGCGAACTTTCTGTGGATGCTCAATGGCACAGTTCCGTCCAAAACCGCCGAGCGGGCGCTGGACATCGCTCTGATCCTGCACGCCGACCACGAACTGAATGCCTCCACCTTTGCCGCGCGAGTCACGGCGGCGACCCTCTCCGATATGCACTCCTCTATCGTATCGGCGATCGGCACCTTGAAGGGCCCGCTACACGGCGGCGCCAACGAGGCAGTGTTCCGCATTCTTGAGTCGGTGGACCAGTCCGGCGGGAACGCGGTCGAGTACGTCAAAGGCCTGCTGGCTCAAAAGAAGAAGATTCCAGGGTTCGGGCATCGCGTGTATCACACCGAAGACCCGCGAGCGACGCATCTCCGGCAGATGTCGCGGGATCTTGGACACTCCAGTGGCCAACCCAAATGGTACGAGTATTCCCACGCCATCGAAGAGTACGTGAAGGCGGAAAAGAAGCTGAACGCGAACGTAGATTTTTATTCGGCCTCGACGTATCACACGTTGGGCATCGACGTGGATCTGTTCACGCCGATCTTCGCGGTTTCACGGATCAGCGGCTGGACGGCGCACGTCATCGAGCAATTGGGCGATAACCGGCTGATTCGCCCGCGCGCCGATTACCTAGGGCCCACATATCCGCAAAAATACGTCCCGGTGGAGCGCCGGTAGGCACCGGCAGTCTATCTGCACGAGAGGTGTGAGTATGCAAGAGCAAGGGAAAGTCGGCAACGCGAGGATGATCGGCTACGCCATCGGCATCGTTCTGTTTGTTTGTGTCGTGGTGTGGAAGCTCGTCATCCGATAAGCGGGATTTTGCCTCCTGACTGAGTCGTCCCCTAATTGCAGCATCCGCCGGAAGCTTGCCGGGCTCATCCCAGTGACTCTTCGGAAAGCCCGCGTGAAATGGCTCTGGTCGGCGAATCCCGTATCGCAGCTGACCTCCGCGAGCGTCATCCCGTGGGTCAGCATTTTTTCACAAGCGGAGCGGATTCGAAGTCGATGGACGCGTTCGCCAATCCCTTCACCCACGTGCCGGCGGAATACCCGCGAGACGTGTACGGGATGAACCCCGGCTTCCGCGCTCAGTTCGTCCAGGGTTAGACGCCGGCAATATTCCTCGTTGATCTTTCCGACGACGCGAGGCAGCCAACCGGGAGCACCTTTGGCAGTATGCCGCGGCATGCGAGCCACAGCCGCCAGCAGTTCGGCGATCAGGCTTTCGGTGCTCAAGTTATCCCCGGGGAGGGGGTCACGGGTTTCACGGAACAGCTTCATTGCAAGCCAGAGCAATTGGCCGCCGCCGAAATCATCGCACGCAACGTCCAGGGTTGCGGAGCCGTCCCGGAGACGTTCCTGCCAAGCTGGCCGGATCTCGATATCAAAGAACCGGACACCGCGTGGGCCGACTTCGTCCTGGTGTGGGATGCCGGCCGGTCGAAACTGAATGGTAAATGGGCCGAAGTGGTTCTGCTGGCGGCCATAGCGTTCCGCGTAGTCGCCTTCGAGAATGACTGCGAAGAATGGGAGTTCATGCGAGTGCGTCGGCATTTTGCGCGCGGCCCGATGACGCAGGTCAGTGAAGATTACACCGCACTGTTCCTGCCTGGCGTGAATTGCGCCATAAAAGCTGCCTCCCCCTAAGGTCCGAGCTTGTGCCGACATGTCACCCCACCGCCAGAAGGTTGTCTTTATTCAAGACAGCCATATCCAGGTCGATTAGACTGGCCCTACAAACATCCGTTAGCCCGAAAGGATCAGCATATGCACACCTGGTTGTTAATGTTTTGCCTACTGCTGTCGCAGTACGGCGCTGCCCCGGCAACCAACCAGCCCGCCGATAGCGGCTCGTCGGCGCAGACACCAACCTATACGCCGGACGGCAAGCTCATGTTCCCGGAAAAATACCGCGAGTGGATCTATCTCACTTCCGGCGTTGACATGAGCTACTCGCCGCAGGCCATGGCGATGGGACATTCCATGTTCGACAACGTTTTCGTCAACCCGGAGTCCTACAAGGCTTTCCTGGAGACCGGCAAATGGCCTGACAAGACCATGCTGGTTCTTGAGGTCCGAGGGGCGGGAACCAACGCCTCCATCAACAAGAGCGGCCACTTCCAGACTGATGAACTGATGGGAAGAGAGGTTCACGTCCGGGATGATTCGCGCTTCGATGGCCGGTGGGCGTTCTTCGGATTTGACGACGCCCGTACTGCCAAAATGGTGCCCAAGGAGGCGGCTTGCTACTCCTGTCACCAGCAACATGGTGCGGTCGACACGACGTTCGTGCAGTTCTATCCGACGTTGATCGGTGTGGCCAAGGCCAAGGGAACGCTGAGCCCGTCGTACGTACAGGAGGAAGCCGCAGCGCAGAAAGAGGCCAAAGGGAGAAAGTAGTTGTCGGCTGAGCAATAAAGGGACGGTTCGCTCACATGAAAGGATTACTATGCGTAGGACAGCACCTTCGCTGAATGCGCACTCGGCAAAACCCGTCGCGGCCGTCTCCGCTGAAAGTTGTGAACCTCGAACACGGCATGCCGACGGTGCATGAAGCCCTGGTCCGGCTGGCTTCCGAACTCGACATCGCCCGGCGCGAAGGAGGCAAGCTGCTGAAGTTCATCCACGGCTACGGATCGAGCGGCGCGGGCGGCGAGATCCGCATCTCCATTCAGCGTCGGCTGCAGGAGTTGGCACAGAACGGCCAGATCGCGGCCTGCATCTATGGAGAGAATTGGTCGAAGAGTGATGAGCAGACCTGGAAGCTGCTGGCGGCGCGGCCGGACCTGAAGGCGGACTGCGATCTCGGACGCCGAAATCTGGGGATCACGATCGTGCGGCTGTAGGCCGTCGGCGGGAACGCGGATTCGAGAGCAGACCTGCGCGTACCACCAGTTGCGCAACCCGGCTCCGCGCGACGATACTGGAATCACACCCATTATGAAGACCAATCTCTCCTTTACGACGCCTGCTGAAGTTGAAACGGATTGCCTGGCCGTGGTGGTTCTGGACCAGGCAAACGGCGAAAAAGACAAAGCCGTAGTTCATGTATCCACCCGCGACAAGGCCTTGCAGGAAGCTGCTTCCGAGGTTATTCGCTCCGGAGAAGTGACCGGCAAGAGCCTGGAAACCACGCTGCTACACAATCCGAAGTTGAAAGCCAAGCGCCTGTTGCTGATCGGCGGCGGAAAAGCAAGCAAGTTCACGGCCTCTGATTTGCGCAAGCTGGCCGGCACCGCGGTTCGATTCCTGAAGCCAAAAGGAATCCGCAGTTTTGCCTTCGGCGCTCCCGACGGCATCGCAGGCGAAGAAGCAGTCAAGGCGATCGCGGAGGGCGCGCTGGTCGGCAACTTCGACCCTGACATCTACAAGAGCGACCGCAAGGACCAGCAGATTGACGTGCTGACGGTGGTGACTTCCGGAGATCAGGCTGCCCTGCAAAAAGCGCTGGACGCTGGGCGCATTATCGGCGAGTCACAGAATTTCACGCGTGAACTGGTGAACGAGCCGAGCAACCGGATGACACCGACCATACTTGCCGAGCGGGCCAGGAAGATGGCTCAGGAGGTAGGGCTGAAATGTGAAGTTTATGGCGGCGACAAGATCCAAGAACTGAAGATGGGAGCATTTTGGGGCGTGGCGCAGGGGTCGGACGAGCCCCCCGCGCTGATCGTGCTGCGCTACGAACCAGCTGACGCGCCCGCGACCCCGGTTCTGGGGCTGGTCGGAAAAGGGATCACGTTTGACACCGGCGGTATTTCCATCAAACCCGCCGACGGCATGGAGAAGATGAAGTACGACATGGCCGGCGGCGCTGCCATGATCGGGGTAATGCGTGGAATCGCACTCCTGAAGCCAAGGACAAAGGTGATTGCCGTGATTTGCGCGACCGAGAATATGCCCTCCGGCAAAGCGCAGAAACCGGGTGATGTGCAGATTGCGATGTCCGGCAAATCGATTGAGATCATTAACACCGATGCCGAAGGACGATTGGTGCTGGCGGACGGATTGTGTTACGCCAGACAGCTCGGCTGCACTCATATGATCGACGCGGCGACCTTGACCGGTGCCGTGGTGGTTGCTCTGGGACAGGTGAATGCCGGTGTTTTCGCCAACGATGAATCCCTGTACGAGCGTTTTCGCCGGGCGCTGGAAAAAGGCGGAGAGAAGTTCTGGCGTCTGCCACTCGACGAGGAATATCGGGAAGTGATCAAGTCAAACATTGCGGACATGGTGAATTCCGGCGGACGGTACGGTGGCGCGGTTACGGCGGCGATGTTCCTGAAAGAATTTGCCGAAGATACGCCCTGGTTGCATCTCGACATCGCGGGAACCGCATGGATGGAAGAGAACAAGCCGTGGATTGCGAAGGGGCCATCGGGAATTCCGGTGCGCAGTCTGGTGGAGTTCGCGAGGGACTTCAACAGCTCACCCGACTGAACAACGTCACAGTCCGACTCTAAAAAAGCGCCGCATCAGCCGGGCCGTAACTCAACCCAACTACATAACCGGCGGCACGGTGATGCCCATGACAGCGAGGCAGCGCATCAACTCGCGCCGCACCACGGCAGCCGTTGCCAGCAGGCATTTCTTCCGGTTTTCATCGGGTTCGGCAAGAATCGGATGCCGGTGATAGAACGTATTGAACAACTGGGCCAACTGGAACACATGTTTCGCCAGATATGCAGGCTCATTGGTTGCGATGCACTGATCGATGATGTAAGACGTCTTTGACGATGCCAGCCAGAGTTCCCAGAGTTCGTTGCTACCTTCTCCGGCGAGAAATTTTGCAAGATCCTCGGTCGAGACGTAGCTAGCAATGTCTCTGCAGAACGCGTCGGGATCGAATCCTCCTTTGCGGAAAATGTTCGTCGCACGTACTACGGCGTACTGCGCGTACGGGCCAGTCTCCCCTTCGAAACTCAAGGCTTCCTTGAAATCGAAGGCGATCACCGATTGCTTGGTGAACTTCAGCATGAAGTAGCGCAAGGCGCCAATGGCGATCTGGCTGGCAATTTGGGCGCGCTCGGCCTCGTTCAGTTCCCCATGCCGCGCATCTACTTCCTTCTTAGCTGAGGCAATCAGCGCGTCGATCAGGTCGTCAGCCTTTACGCCAAAGCCTTTGCGTCCGGAAACTTCGATATAGGAGCGAGCCTTGTCCTCATCGCTCAGCGTGTAGCCGAGTTCGGCCGCGCAACCCGGCGTGAGCGCAACCATCTCGTAGGAAAAATGGGTGTAGTGATCGGCCTGCTGGTTGTAGCCCAGTGCACGGAGTGCTTCAATCACCGTGTTCTGTGCTTCCGCCTGGCGCGTGTCGATTACGTTGTAGATCTCCGCCACGTCGCCGAAATGAGGATGATCGAGCGCGCCGACCGTGGTCGAAATCCAGCAGTCGTGCTGATTGGGATAGCGATAAAACTTGCGATAGCCGAAATCCTTGCCCAGCAACCCGAATTTCCAGAGGTGATACGCGATGTCCTTGCCGACGTAGCCGACGGTGCCGTTGGAGCGGACGATGACTTTCTGATCGTCTTCGGAAATTCGGCCCGGGGACATGTCAGATCGCACGTCCACTCCTACGCGGGGTCCAATTACGTGGAGAAGATCCTCGTCCTCCGATATGGCATCGATTTCGGCGGTCTCCTCCATGTTCGCGTCTGCAGAGACGCTGGTGGCTGCGTCTTTGCGGCTGTTCCCTCCCCGCCGCATCACCCAGCAGCCTTTGTTCTTGCCGTCGGCTTCGTAGAACAGAACGCCGCCATCTTTCAACTTGGTGAACGCTGCGTCCCAGAAGTGCAGGTGCAGAATCTCGCTCTCGCGGGGCAGGAAGTCGTACTCGATGTCGAGGCGATCCATGGTTTCGAGATGGCGGCGGAGCACCGCAACGGAGATCACATCGGCAATGGCGGCGGTTTCGTTGCCGCCTTCCTCAATCGCGTGCAGCGTCTGAGCCCGGGCTTGCAGATTCTGCTTGTCCTCTGCGTACCATTGCGAGGTACGTGCATAGAGATCCCAGCAGTAGTAGTCGAAGCGCGGCTGGTGGGCGAGCTCGTCGATCTGTGTTCGTGATTTCTTTTCCAGGTGCAGGAAGCCCACCACCACGTCGGCCACTTGCGCGCCGGTGTTGTCGATGTAGTTCTGTATGTCAACTTCCCTTCCCGCGAAACGCAGGAGGCGGACAAACGTGTCTCCGAGGATGGCGTTGCGCAGATGGCCGATGTGGGCGGCCTTGTTGGGATTGATGCTGGAGTGCTCGACCAGAATCTTGCCGGGGGGAAGTTCAGTTCTGGGTTGTTCATCGCGCGCAACGGCTGCCGCCATTTCCGCGCGATTCACCCGGGCATTGATATAGCCGCTTCCGGCGGCTTCCAGTCTTTCGAAGCCTTCGATGGGCCCGATGCCGGCCACAATCTCCTCGGCAATTTTCCGAGGGGGCTTGCGCAGTTTTCTCGCAAGTTCAAATGCCAGCGGCAAGGCGTACTCCCCAAGCTCGACCTTGGGCGGCTGTTCGATCACAATGGCGACGGCTTCCAGACCATAAGTCTGGGACAAGAAAGGCATGAGTACATCAGCCAGGCGGCGCTGCGAATAACGGTACACGTGTCCCTCTAAGCTGTTGAAGAGAGTAGTGATTGTAGCAGAGCGCGCGGAGGGCGTGGTTTGACGCCGATGCGATCACCTTCCTATGATGAATCATCGTCTGCTGGCCTTGACCGTTTACTGGATACGCGATCTGCCAACGACGAACGGCCAGGGGCCGACGACAGGTTTTATGCGCATTGCCTACCTTGATTGTTTTTCCGGTATCAGCGGCGACATGTTTCTGGGCGCGCTGGTGGACGCAGGGGTGCCGGCGCGGCTGCTGGAAGAGACGGTAGCTGCGCTCAACATCGGGGCGCGGCTGGAAATCTCGCGCGTGGACCGCAGCGGGATTGCGGCAACCAAGGTCGATGTGTACTCCAATGGAGAAAAGGACCTGCCGCGGGAACTCTACTGGGAGCAACAACAGAAACGCGGCGACGAGCGCCGACACTCCCATGGAGGCCGTCACAGCCATGAACCTCATCGTGACGAGGACAGCGGGGCGCGGCGGAAGACTCCGGTTGAATTATTGGAGCACAACTATGCCCCCCCGTCGGCTTCGCCCACGCCGCAGGAGGCTGAACATGAGCACGGGCATTCGCATGAACATGGACGCGGGCTGAAAGAGATCCGGCAGATCATCACCCAGGCGCCAATCCCGGCCGCCACAAAGAAGACCGCCATTGCGATTTTTGAAGCTCTGGGAGCAGCGGAAGCCAAGATTCACAACCGCGGCATCGAGGAAATCCATTTCCACGAAGTCGGCGCCGTCGATGCGATGGTCGATATCGTTTGTGCGGCAGCGGGCGCCGAAGCTTTGGGCGTTGATGAAATTATTGTGTCCCCGCTCAACGTTGGAGGAGGCACAGTAAAGTGCGCTCATGGAACATTTCCGGTTCCAGCGCCCGCAACGGTGGAATTGCTGAAGGATGCGCCGGTGTATTCCTCGGGGATTCAGGCGGAATTGGTCACGCCCACGGGAGCGGCTATCGTAAAGACGCTGGCAACCCGTTTCGGGCCTTTCCCTGCAATGACCATCGAAAAGTCGGGCTATGGCGCTGGAACCCGGGACCTTCCCGGTCACTCCAACACCGTGCGCCTCACGATTGGCGAGGCTCGGCCGGAGACTGCCGTGTCCCGGGAAGTGATTACGGTGCTGGAAGCGAATCTCGACGACCTCAATCCGCAGGTCTTCGGATACGTAATGGACCGGTTGTTCGAAGAGGGGGCGCTCGACGCCCTCGGGGTACCGGTCCAGATGAAGAAGAACCGCCCGGGAATGCTGCTGACCGTGCTGTGCCGCAGGGAGGATGCAGCGAAGCTGACCCACCTGATCTTTACCGAGACGACGACCCTCGGGGTGCGCCAGCGGGACGAACTGCGTCAGACGCTCGCCCGGAGATGGCAAAGCGTGCCTACCCCCTGGGGCGAGGTGCGGATGAAAATCGCCAGCCTGAACGGCGCCGTGACCAACTACGCCCCGGAATACGAAGATTGCCGCCGGATCGCGGCAGAACATCACGTGCCGATCAAAAACGTGATGCAAGAGGCGATGCAAGCGTATACCAGAATTACGAATGGCTGAGATTCCACGCCTTCGAGTAATCCTCCGGCGGGTTCCATGATTGAGCAGAATAGCAGCGATGTTCAGTCCAGTTACAACCACGTAGCCGATGAGTACGTGCGCCACATTTATGACGAGTTGCGCCACAAGCCGCTGGACCGCCAGTTGTTGGACAAACTTGCGGCGAGCGTGGCGGCCGCCGGCCTGGTCTGTGATTTGGGCTGCGGACCGGGGCAAGTTGCACGATACCTGCAAGAGCGTGGAGTACAAGCGTGTGGCGTGGACCTTTCAGAAGTGATGGTAGATCGCGCCCGGCGTTTGAACCCTGGCATTGAGTTCATGCAGGAAGACATGTTGGCCCTGAAGGCGGCAGACGGCGCGTGGGCCGGTATCGCTGCCTTCTACTCCATCGTCAATCTCCCGCGCCCCGACCTGCCCCAGGCGTTGCACGAAATGAGGCGTGTTCTCCAGCCCGGAGGGCTTCTGCTGTTGGCCTTCCACATCGGCGACGGAATCGAGCATGTCGATGACTTGTGGGGCGTTAAGGTTTGTCTTGATTTCTCCTTCTTCCGTTCCGGTGAGGTGACTGCATATTTGAAGTCAGCCGGTTTCGAGATCGAACAGGTCATCGAGAGAGACCCTTATCCCGAGGTCGAGTATCCCAGCCGACGAGCTTACATCTTTGCCAGAAAACCAACTCTCGGCAAGTGATTCGCAATCGGGACGGTAGGTTAGACTGATCAGCACGGCTTTGGACGGTGACTACAAATCTGGAGGCTTTCGTGATGCAAGGTTCAAGGTGGCTGCGCTCTCTCCTGGAGAATGTGCCCGGCCGACTGGCGGAGTTTTCCAATACCAGAGCTCGAGTCAAATCGTCGCCGTCAGCATGGTCCCCGAAAGAAGAGCTGGGCCATCTGCTCGATTCCGCCGCTAATAACCACCAGCGGATCGTTCGCGCCCAACTGGAGGATAATCCGGCGATGCCCGGCTACGAGCAGGCAGCCTGGGTAAGGTTACACGGCTACCAGCAGCGCGAATGGAGCGAACTGATTGAGCTGTGGAGCGCTCTCAATCGTCAGCTCCTTGCCGCCGCCGACGCGGTGCCGGATTCTTCCTGGTCACGGACCTGCACCGTTGCCGGCTCTGAGCCGCTTACGCTCAAGTTCATTTTTGAGGATTACATCGATCACATGATGCACCACCTGCGGCACATTGGGATCGAAGTGGATGATCTGAAGTCCGAAACGGTCAGGCCACGTTGAGCACCGCGACCTTCATAACGTATTCTGTAAGATAAGACGAACCAATGCGCAAGAAGTTCTACATCACGACGCCGATTTACTATGTGAACGCCCGGCCGCACATCGGGCACGCCTACACCACGATTGCCTGTGATACGGTGGCGCGGCGGCAGCGCATGCTTGGAGCGGATACCTTCTTCCTGACCGGCACCGACGAACACGGGCAGAAGATCGAGCGGGCGGCGCAGGCTGCGGGAAAAACGCCGCAGGAGTATGCCGACGAGATCTCGGCGGAGTTTCGCAAGCTCTGGGAGCGGATGGGGATTTCAAACGACGATTTCATCCGCACCACCGAAGACCGGCACAAGAAGCGCGTGCAGGAACTATTCCGCCGCATTCGCGACAACGGATACATCTACAAGGGCACGTACACCGGACAGTATTGTGTTTCGGACGAACTCTACGTGGACGGCGCGCAACCAGGCGACCCCTGTCCCACTTGCGGACGCCCCACTGAAACCGTGCATGAGGAGAACTACTTCTTCAAGCTTTCGGCATTCCAGGACAAACTGCTGGAGCTCTATGCCAACCCGCAGTTCATTCGTCCGGAGACGCGGCGCAACGAAGTGATCTCGTTTGTCCGCTCGGGGCTTCGCGATCTGTCGATCAGCCGCTCGACGTTTTCCTGGGGGATTCCGGTTCCCGATGATCCGAAGCACGTGATTTACGTCTGGCTGGACGCGCTGGCAAACTACATCACTGCGATCGGCTACGGCTCCAAGCATGCGGGAGCGCAGGAGGCCTTCAAGAAATACTGGCCAGCGGACGTCCACATGATTGGCAAGGAGATCGTCCGCTTTCACTGCGTGTACTGGCCGGCCTTCCTGCTGGCCGCCGGCCTGCCGCTTCCGAAGGCGATTGTGGCGCACGGCTGGCTGCTGTTCGAAGAGAGCAAGATGTCAAAGTCGCGTGGCAACATCGTACGCGCCGACACCATCCTCGACGTGCTCAGCACCGACGCCCTGCGCTATTTCCTGTTGCGGGAGGTCGTGTTCGGACAGGATGGGTCGTTCTCCTTCGACGCCTTGGTGCAGCGCTACAACGCCGACTTGGCAAATGGTCTGGGCAATTTGGCCAGCCGCACGCTCGCCATGATCGCGCGCTACTTCCAGGGGGAAGTCCCTTATCCCTCGGCGGCGGCGGCGCGCACCCCGGCGGATGACGCTATTGCAGAAACGGCCAAGAAGACGATTGCCGAGGTCGGGGCGCTGTTCGATCAATTTCAGTTCTCCCGGGCCCTGGAAGTGGCATGGAGCCTGGCTGGAGCGGTCGACAAGTACATCGTAGAAAACGAGCCTTGGTCGCTCGGGGAAAAGCAGGATGAAGGAAGCCGGGCCCGGCTCGCTACCGTTCTCTACACGAGCGCTGAAGCTTTGCGTATTGTGACGGCGCTGGTGCATCCGGTGATTCCGGATGCAACCGCCAGGATCTGGATACAGCTTGGGCTAGAAGACATTCGTAAGGTCGATTTGGCGGAACTGCGCTGGGGACAATTGCGCCTCGGCACGAAATTGGGAAAGATCGAGCCCGTATTTCCGCGAGCGGACAAAAGCGCGGCGGAAAGGATGCAGCAGATGGAGGAACAGGGACGCACACCAGCGATCACCAGCGTAGAGCGACCGCAGCCTGAGCTCGACCCGCCTGGGTCATCCGTAGCGCCAGCGGCGCCTTCATCGGCTGCGCTGAAGACTGCACCAATCATCTCTGACGGCAAGATCACCATCGATGATTTTTCCAAAGTGGAGTTGCGCGTCGGACTGGTGAAGGTCGCAGAGCGAGTGCCCAAGGCCGACAAGTTGTTACGGCTGGAAGTGGACATTGGCACCGAAGTACGCCAGTTGGTGGCGGGAATCGCCGAGGCCTACGCTCCGGAGACGCTGATTGGACGCAAGGTGGTGATCGTAGCCAATCTTGCGCCCAGGAAACTGCGCGGCCTGGAATCGAATGGGATGATCGTGGCCGCGTCGCTCGAAGGCGGCAAGCCCGTGCTGGCAGGCTTCCTGGAAGAGGTTCCCGTGGGAGCCAGGCTAAAGTAGAAGTCCTCGCGTTGCCGCGCCTGCGCTGGACCTGAGCGGGGCGACGCGACTGTGACTCCAGATTCCATCCATGTTTGTAGATTCTCACGCCCATCTCGACGGAAAGCAGTTCAACGCCGATCGCGAACAAGTGATTGCCCGTGCGCGCAACAGCGGTGTCGAAACCATTGTTGCCATCGGCAATGGCGACGGCCCCGGCACGCTCGACTGCGGCATTCAACTCGCAGCCAAGTATGACTTCATCTATGCCACGGTTGGAATCCATCCCCACGAAGCCGAACAGGCAAAAGACTCGGATTTCGACGAAATGGCTGAATTGGTGCGGCGGCCCAAGGTGATCGCCTGGGGAGAGATCGGGCTGGACTACTTCTACGACCATTCGCCGCGTGAGACCCAGCAGCGAGTCTTCATGAAACAGATGGAACTTGCTCAAGCGGCCCGGTTGCCGATCATCATTCACTGCCGGCCCTCCGACGGAAGTGAGAACGCCTGGGACGACTGTCTGCGCCTGATTCAAGAGCACTGGGCCAGCAGCCGACTCGGCGGCATTCTGCATTGCTTCACCGGAACCTGGGCACACGCCAAACGGGCGCTGGATATGGGATTCATGATTTCTTTCGCCGGGAACGTGACGTTTCCCAAGGCGCAGCCGATTCGCGACGCGGCTCGGGAAGTACCCCTGGACCGCATGCTGATTGAGACTGACTGCCCGTATCTGGCACCGATCCCGCATCGTGGCAAACGCAATGAGCCCACATTCGTCAGGGAAACTGCCCGCCAGATCGGTGAAATGCGGGGCGCTTCCGCCGAGGAGATTGGGTTTCAGACCACGCAAAACTTTTACCGTTTCTTTGCGCTTCCCGAAACCGCCAAATCCATTTAGTTTGGTTAGGAGCATCTTTTGTGAGTTGTGTGTAATCTGTTCATTAGAAGCCTAATCTCATGCCAGAGAACACATTCGACATTGCCAGCAAAATCGACCTCCAGGAGGTCGGCAACGCGATCCAGCAAACCTTGAAAGAGGTCCACACCCGTTTCGACTTGAAGGATTCGAAATCGAACATCGAACTCGACGGCAAAGAGGCGATCGTTCTGCACTCGGCCGACGAGTACAAGCTGAAGGCAGTGAACGATATTTTCCAGCAGAAACTTGTGAAGCGCGGAGTTTCGCTGAAAGGCTTGACCTACGCGGCGGTCGAACCGGCGGCCGGGGGAACGGCCAAGCAACGGATCACCATGCAGCAAGGAATCCCGATTGAGAAAGCCCGCGAGATCGTGAAAACCATCAAGGACACGAAGAAGAAAGTGAATGCCTCCATCCAGGGCGATCTGGTGCGGGTAAGCAGCAAAGACCGCGATACTCTGCAGGACATCATCGCGCTGTTACGGCAACACGATTTTGGCATTGACATGCAGTTCACGAATTACCGGACGAATTAAGCTAGCGCGGAGCAGGTGCGTGCCTCCGCGTCGTCTGCGTGAAGAGAAGGTTGAGCTTGAGTACACCGACCGCCATTAACGGAAAAGAGATCTTCGAACTGCTGCGCGACGACCTGCTGGCCATCGAACGCGAGTTCGGGGACGATACGGTGGCCGGGGTAGAGGCCATCACCGAGATCGGCGAATACCTGCGTGGCGGAGGCGGCAAGCGCATCCGTCCCGCCCTGCTGTTGTTCTCCGCCAAGCTGTTTGACTATCAGGGACGCGGCGCCATTCGGCTGGGAGCGGTGGTGGAGATCATCCACACCGCAACCTTGGTTCACGACGACATCATCGATGAAGCCCAAACCCGCCGCGGGCGGCCCGCCGCCAACACCCAGTGGGGCAACTCCAAGTGCGTGCTGGCCGGAGACTGGCTCTACATGCAGGCTTTCAAGATCGCGGTGCGGGAGCGCAATTTCCGCATTCTCGACACTCTGATCGATCTGACGCAACAAATGGTCGAAGGCGAACTGCTGCAGATGGAAAAACTCGGCAAGCTGATCTCTCTCGACGAGCACTTCGACCTCATCTTCCGCAAAACCGCTTGCCTGTTCTCCGTTTGTATGCGGCTGGGCGCCATCCTCGGCGGCGCAACCCCGGAGCAGGAAGAAAGCCTGGCCCAGTACGGTCGCGACCTCGGCATGGCGTTTCAGATTGTTGACGACGTTCTGGACTTGACGGCCTCCGAAGACGTTCTCGGCAAGCCCGTGGCCAGCGATCTGCGGGAAGGCAAAGTCACCATGGCGGTGATCGATGCCTTACAGCGTTGCACCCCATCTGAGCGCGAAGCCATTGCAGCCGTAATTCGCGACCGCGCCTTCGACGGCGTAACCCACGCCGAGATCCTCGCCATTCTGACCCGCTACGGCTCGCTCGATGCAGCTCGCGATCGGGCGACGCAATATGCCACCGCGGCGTGCAATGCGATCTGCAGCTTCCCCGACACAGAGAGCAAGCGGGCGCTATTGTGGGCCCCGGAATTCGTGGTAGCGCGAGAAAAATAGAATTTTCCTTAGCGGTTCAGGATTGCATGACCGCGATCCCCATCATCTCAAACCGGCCATTCTTCAGCAGCGGTCCCGAGCCCACGAAGGCGCGCGCAGGAAGTTCCTGGGAAAAGCGTTGCACGTAGGCCGCGTTGAAACGCTTCCACAAGCTAACATCGGGCGAGAAGATCTGCACCCAGACCAGGTCGTTCATGGTCATGCCGGCTTGCGCCAGCACCGTTTCGAAACCGTCGAAAAGAAGCCGCATTTCCTGGTCGGGATCGACGGGCGCGATGCCGGTCGCAGGGTCAATCCCAATCCTTCCCGATATGTAAAGCGTGTCGCCAGCGAGCACCGCGTCACTGAACGGTAACGGCTCTCTGCGGCCGGGAAGATTGATATTGCGACGTTCCTTGCGTGAGGACATTCACCGTCTCCATGCGGCCGGCCAATCAGGCCGCACTTCATTCTAAGGTTTTTTCAGGGTGAACAATTGATTCGCGCTCCTTGCGAAGGAAGCTGAAACCATGTAAGTAAGCAGTTGTTTTGGGAACTGCTGAATGTTGCAAGCCATTGTTTCTAAAATGGATAGATGAGGGATCGGCAAGTGTGGATCAAAAGAAGTCGAAAACACTTGCATTTTATCTAGTGTTATAGTTAACTATAACACTAGGTTGCTAGCGCGCTCTCTTGTGACAAGTCGCTTTTCGTTGAAACCGAGCGCGCCAAGAAGACTTCCGCAACTGCATCGCGAACAAAGAGAAGAGGAGAAATAACATGAAATCACGCATCGCACTTACCGCTGTATTCGTTCTGATCGCCGGCATTGCTTTCGCAGCGGACACGACCGCGCCCCCGTCTGACGCGCAAAAGGCTTTCACGACCATGAAAAGCTTGGCGGGAGAGTGGGAAGGCCCCGTCACCGTCGCGGACGCGCCGCAGATGTCAGGCGCCAAAATGCACCTCTCGCTGCGCGTGACCTCAAGGGGAAACGCGCTCGTACATGAAATGCAGGAGGCGGGAACGCCGCTGGATGCGACAAAGTACGACCACCCGGTCACGATGGTCTACCTGGATGGAGACCAGCTCACGCTGGTTCACTATTGCGATGCGGGAAACCGGCCACGCATGACCGGAAAGATGTCGCCCGACGGCAAAACGATCGAGTTCGAGTTCAAGGATATCAGCGGGAGCACGGAGTACCACATGCACCATTCCGTGTTCACCATCATCGACGCCAACCATCACACCGAGGATTGGACGTTCATGATGCAGGACAAGCCGATGCACGCGCACTTCGACCTGACGCGGAAGAATTGACCGCAGGACCGTAACTATTCCGGAGGAGGCTGACATGCATGACACAAAGGAGCGGTTGTCTTTGTTGTGGATCTTCGCGTTACTCAACTACCTCTATGCGGACGTTGTAGCTCTGTTCGCAATTGCCGGTACGGGAAATTCATTCGAGCCCCTCCCACAATGGGCTCTGATGGGTTCAGCGGTCTTGATGGAAATACCCATCGCCATGATTGTGGCGTCTCGGCTGCTTTCGTTTAGAGCGAACCGGCTGGCAAATATCATCGCCGGGACCCTTCTGACCCTGATCAACGGTTTCCTGACCTTCGTTGCGCCTCTGCTCGGGTGGGGCCGGCCACCTGCTTTTGCCGAGTACTTGTTCTTCGCGACGATCGAAACTGTATGCACCTCGGTCATCGTCCGGCAGGCGTGGACTTGGTCAGGGGTTGAAGCCGCAGTTAGTCCGGAGCGGATCGTCGGGAACCCGGGACGCGCAATACAAGACCAGGGCGCTCCGATCTAACAAGGAGAATATCCAATGAGACACAACATCCTGTTAGTCTTCGCGTCTGTGCTCTCGATCCTCTTCATGACGTTTCACCTGACAGACGACATCGTCCGCGGGATGGAGCCAGGAACGCTTTTAGACCTCATTGCGGTGCCAATCCTGGTCGTCTGGCTGTACGGAACGCTGGTGCTAGCCGAAAGGCGATCGGGGTACGTCATCATCCTCCTCGGGTCGCTCCTTGGGTTGGTCGTCCCCGTCATCCACATGAAGGGGGCGGGAGTCGGCGGAACGATCGCCAAGTCCAGCGGAGCCTTCTTCTTTATCTGGACACTCCTCGCGCTTGGCGTGACCGCGCTCTTCTCCGTCATCCTCTCGGCCCGCGCGTTATGGGAGCATCTGCCAGGGCGGACCGACGTGCAGCACAAACAAGGTGCCCGTGCATGAAGCGCTGCTCGCGGAGATTTAGTGACGGAACGCATCTTGGGTAGGCGATTTGGACACCATCATGGATCGTGAGTGGAACGACAGTCAGCCGATTTACCGCCAGCTTCGCGACCGCATCGTCGCGATGATACTCGACGGCGTGCTCAAAGAAGGCGATCCGCTGCCGTCGGTGCGCAATGTCGCGGCCGAATATCGGGTTAATCCGCTCACCGTTCTGAAGGGCTATCAACAACTGGTCGACGAGCAGTTGGTCGAGAGCAGGCGAGGTCGGGGCATGTTCATCAATGCAGGCGCGCGCCAGCTGTTGCTGCAGGGCGAACGCCTGAAATTTCTCACGGAAGAATGGCCGCGAGTCTCCGCCACTATTGAGCGGCTCGGCCTGACGCCGGAAGAACTGCTGGAGGCAGCCGGAAAGGCGCCGATCGACAAAGAAAAGGAGCCGAAATCATGACCGTCATAGAAGCCCGCGCTCTGCGTAAGGCGTTCGGAACAACCATCGCGCTGGACGGGGTAAATCTGCGTGTGGAAGAAGGCCGCATCCTTGGACTCATCGGTCCCAACGGCGCGGGCAAGACCACCGCGCTCAACGCCATTCTCGGCCTCACCTCTTATCAAGGAGACCTGAGGGTGCTCGGACGCGATCCCTGGATCGAGCGTGATCAGTTGATGCGCGATGTCTGCTTCATCGCCGATGTCGCCGTGCTGCCGCGGTGTGCGCGAGTATCGCATCTGTTGGATTACGTCGGTGGAGTGCATCCGCGATTCGATCGAGCGAAAGCGGAGGGCTTCCTGGCTAAGACCGACATCCACCATACCAGCAAGGTCAGAGAATTGTCGAAAGGAATGGTGACCCAGTTGCACCTCGCGCTGGTCATGGCCATTGACGCGAGATTGCTGGTGCTTGACGAGCCAACACTTGGCCTCGACATCCTGTATCGCAAGGCGTTCTACGATTCGCTGCTGAACGACTACTTCGATCGCAATCGAACCATCGTCGTAACCACCCATCAGGTGGAAGACATCCAGCATGTGCTCACCGATCTTATGTTCATCAACCGCGGCCGCATCGTGCTCGTTTGCAGCATGGAAGAGTTCGAGTCGCGCTACGTGGAAGTGATGGCACATTCGGAGAAGGTTGCTGCCGCACGAGCGCTGAAGCCGATTTACGAGCGTCAGGCGCTGGGTCGTAGCATCCTGTTGTTCGATCTAAAGCTCGGTCATGTCGATCGCCAGCAGGTTGCGGCGCTTGGCGAGGTACGCACGCCCAGCATTTCCGATTTGTTCGTTGCCGTGATGAACAACCACGCAGCCCAGACACAAGGAGCAGCCAGATGAATACTCAATCGAACGCCGTGTCGGACATTCCTCTTGACTCGCAGGGGGGCGCGCCGGCGCCACTGTCAGCGACTCGGCTAATGTACTGGTCGGTGCGGCGCGAATTGTGGGAGAACCGCTCCATCTACCTCGCGCCCATGGCTGCCGCCGGAGCGGCGCTGCTTGGCTTCGTTATCAGCATGATTGGTACGGCGCACTGGATGAGGAGTCTGTCGACCCTGCACTCAATGGACCAACGCACGATCGCCGCGCCCTACGACACCACGGCGGGCGTAATGATGGGTACCATGATCCTGGTTACCATCTTCTACTGCGCCGACGCGTTGTATGGCGAGCGCCGCGACCGCAGCATCCTGTTCTGGAAGTCGCTGCCGGTCTCCGATCTTACTACTGTGCTCGCAAAGGCGAGCATTCCATTCCTGGTGCTGCCCCTGGTCACCTTTGCCATCACCGTCGCTATGCAGTTCGTCATGTTGCTGCTGAATAGTGCCGTACTGCTGGCGCACGGAATGAGTGTCGCGACCCTCTGGGCACAGTTGTCAGTAGTTCAGATGTGGCTGTTGCTGCTCTACCATCTTTTCACGGCGCATACCCTCTGGCCCGCGCCTGTGTATTGCTGGCTGGTGCTGGTTTCCGGCTGGGCGCGGCGCGCAACCTTGCTGTGGGCGGTATTGCCCATCGTCGTGATTGGCGGCGTTGAAAAGCTCATCTTTCACACATCGCACTTCGCTGCCCTGGTGGGAGCTCGATTCATCGGCTCCACGCCATCGGTCGCGGTCACAACACCGGATACTTTTCCGACCGATCCGATGATCCACATCAGCCCAGGGACATTCCTGAGCACGCCGGGTCTGTGGATCGGACTGGCAATCGCCGCGGCTTTCCTCGCGGCGGCGGTCCGGCTGCGCCGCTCTCAAGGGCCGATCTGATTCTCATCCGCACCTGATTCCATCCCTCGCGTGAGGAGGAAAGATCATGAGCACAGCAGTAATGACCAACCGGCTGGAACTGGATTCCGTTGCGGACACCGCCCTGAAAGCAGCTGCGCGGTTCTGGTTCGCGGTGACG
Source organism: uncultured Acidobacteriota bacterium (assembly GCA_963715675.1). Lineage (GTDB taxonomy): Bacteria > Acidobacteriota > Terriglobia > Terriglobales > Acidobacteriaceae > DASVWZ01. The sequence goes on along the minus strand of OY970265.1, from coordinate 1,148,943 downwards.
GTCGTCAGCCAATTGATCTTCGCGTTTGCTGTAGCGTCTTTCTATGGGCTCACGGCTCTGCGTGGCGACTACCACGCGTGGAAGTTTACGAATGGTTATGTGCCCGGCGTTACCAAGGGCAACTGGGCGGTTGTCATGCACGTTGCCTCGGCCGCCGTCGTCATGCTCGCCGGAGCGATTCAGTTGATTCCGCAAGTTCGGAACCGCTTTCCCGCCTGGCATCGCTGGAGCGGGCGTGTTTACGTGCTGACCGCTGTCGCCCTCAGCGTTGCCGGTCTTTATATGACCTGGATACGTGGAAGCGTTGGCGACATTTCTCAACACCTGGGTTCCACACTGAACGCCGTCCTGATCTGGCTCTGCGCCGCCCTGGCGCTGCGTTATGCCCTTGCCCGGGACTTCAAGACTCATCGTCAGTGGGCTCTCCGCCTGTACCTTGTGGTGAGTGCATCCTTGTTCATTCGCGCCGGGCTATTCCTCTCGCTTTTCCTCAATCACGGCCCCTTCGGTTTCGATCCGGTTACCTTCCGGGGTCCGTTTCTCACGTTCCTATCTTTCGCCCAATACCTGTTTCCCCTCGCCGTTCTTGAAATCTATTTGTGGGCGCAGGACCGGCCTGGGGTGGTGCGGCGTATGGCTACGGCAGGTATTCTTTTTATCCTGACCCTCACGATGGGCGCCGGAATTGTTGCGGTCGCTATGGCTCAATGGTTGCCTCAGGTCAAAGCCGCGTATGATTCCCGGAAATCGATTGCCGAAACTCTCTCGGCAACCATCGCCTCCAGCGGAATCGACGCGGCCGCCAAGCAATACCATGACCTGAAAGCCGCCGGCCCCGCCGTCTTCAACTTCGATGAAGGCGAACTCAACGCTTTGGGCTATCAACTCATTGCCGCCAGGAGGTTCATAGAAGCTATCCGCATTTTCCAGTTGAATGTCGAAGCCTATCCGCAATCCAGCAACGTCTATGACAGCCTGGGAGAGGCTTACATGGACGACGGCAACAAACCTCTCGCCATTGCCAACTATCAGAGGTCGCTCCAGCTAAACCCCAGGAATCGCGGTGCCGTCGAGATGCTTCGGAAGCTCAACGCCCGCCCGGGTAACTAAGCGAGGAAAAATCCGATTTTTACCGGTTTTACTTGTTCCTATTTGTGCGGGAATCGTACATGTCGCACGTTCTGATCCTGCTGGCACTGCACAACTGGGGCGCCCCTCCTTCGCTCCTTTTCCCAAGGACGACCGTTCGATCGTCACCGGCAGGAAGAGTCTCGCCTTGGCCCATTCCCCTCACCTCCACTTTTCCTTTGACTCCAGACCGGCTAACCGCTTGCCGTGCAGACATTGTTTATACTTGGACGGCGGCCTCGTGTTACCTGCTGCCATGAATGATCTGCTCTCATCGATTGCCCGTCACGGGTACCTATTGATTTTCTTGATTGCCCTTGGCGAGTCGATCGGCCTGCCCATGCCGGCGGCCCTGGCGCTGATCGCCGGCGGCGCTGCAGCGGCGGCTCACACCTTGAAGGTTCCACCAGTGATCATTCTGCCGGTGATCGCGATGTTGATAGGCGACACCCTGCTGTTCATTTTTGGCCGTTATGCGGGGTGGGGATTGCTTGGGTTGTTGTGCCGTATTTCGGCGAATCCGGAATCGTGCATTCTGCGATCCGCGGAGTCGTTTTACAAACGCGGCAAAGTCACATTGCTTTTTTCCAAATTCCTGCCGGGCGTTAATACGATGGCAGCGCCGCTGGCGGGCAGCATGAAAATGCGTTTTCCGCAGTTTCTCCGGCTGGACTTGGCGGGAGCTTGCCTCTACACCCTGACGTATTGCGGCCTGGGATATGTCTTCCACGATTTCCTTGTCGTCATCACTCGGGGACTCCACACCGCCAGCCATGCGATGGGCATGATTCTGGGCATTGGGCTCGTCGTCTACATCGGATACCGAATCTGGGTTTACCGGCAGGCTGCGCCGGATCGCATGGTTCCGCGGGTGCAGGTCCAGGAATTGATAAGCAAGCTGGAATCGGAGGAGAAGCAGAACCTTCTGATTGTCGACGTGCGCAGTCACGGTTACTACGATTCAAATGCAGAACGTATCCGGGGATCGATCCGGCTGGAACCCAACAATCTTTCCGGAGAAGCAGAGCACTTCTCCAGGGACAAGGACATTTATCTGTACTGCACTTGAGCCCGCGAAGCGACCAGCGCCCGGGTGGCGCTGCTACTCAGGGAGCGAGGCTTCAATGCGTTCGTCATCAGTGGGGGCCTGGCGGCATGGCGCAAGGCGGGACAACCTCTCGAACCCGTGCCCCATGACGACCTGGTAAAGCTGCCGACATTCAGCTAGCTGCAAAATCGTTGTCCTGATCTCATATACTTCTTTCATGCCCACGCATCGGGAGATCGAAATCAAGTTCCGGGTGCGCGATCCCCGAGCCCTGGTTCAGAATCTGCGAAGGTCCGGCTTCAAGCTGGTGACCCGCCGGACCCACGAAATGAACACGCTGTTCGACTTGCCCGGCCAACCGCTGCGCCAGCGCGGCGATCTGCTTCGCCTGCGAAAGTACGGACCCGATTGGGTGCTCACCCACAAAGCCAAAGGAAAACAAGGCCGCCACAAGCAGCGGGTCGAGCATGAAACCAAAGTCGCCGACGGTCCGAAGATGCAGGCCATCCTGCATGCCCTGGGATTCGTCCCCGCCTTCCGCTACGAGAAGTTTCGCGCCGAGTGGAGCGACGGGAAAGGCCACGTGGTGGTCGATGACACTCCCATCGGAAATTTCGCCGAGATCGAAGGGCCATCCCGCTGGATTGACCACACCGCGCAGTCTTTGCGCGTCTCGCAAGACGATTACATCACCCAAACTTATGCCGGATTGTTTTTCGATTGGAAGAAACAAACGGGCAGTCCTGCCGAAGAAATGACGTTCGAATCGGTGAGCAGGAAGCCGCGCAATCGCGAAGCCTTGGCCGCAATCGGGCGCACGGCCCAGTCGCACCAAACTAACTAACAAGCAGGCTCCACGCGCGTGTTACTCTCAAATTGCCCTGGACCTATTCGTCCCGGCGCATCCACGTGCAAAGGGATAATTTTAGACGGCTCTTACGAACTGTCGAGGCGCTCTCGGATCTCGGTCCCGAGATGACGGCGGAGCATGATTTTCCGCGCACTGCTCAGGCCATGCTGGCCGCGCTCATGCAGGCCAGCGGTGCGCGCGAAGCCGTTCTCTTCAGCTATAGTGACAAGCCTTCCCTGCTGACCTCGATTGTTTCTGACGGTTTCGCGCTCATGCCGGAGCCAGCCATTATCCCCCTTCTGCCGAAACATGTGCATGCGTTAACCTCGACCCGCACTGCGGCGGTGCTGGCTCTGGGCTCGCACGATATGTTTCTGAGCGCGAACGGCAACGTTGCCCCCGATCTTTTCAAGTGTCTCGCGTCCCTCCGCGTGGCGGGGAAACTGGTGGGGATCGTGGCCCTGGGCCGGCGCGATGGCGAGGGCCGCTATGAAGCGGGCGAACTGGAGTCGCTCGAGTTGCTTTGCCATTACGTCGCGCTGGCCATTCACAACCATTCCCTCGGCCAGACCCTGGCGCAGCGGGTGGCAGAGAACCTGCGGCTCATGGCTTCCCTTCGCGGATTTTACGACAGCACGCTCGAGGTGTTTGCCACGGCCATCGACGTCAAGCACGTCAATGTGCATGGACACTCGCTGCGCGTGGCCCGCTACGCGGCTGCGATCGGCGAGGCCATGAACCTGGAACCGGCGGAGATTGCCGCGTTGCGTTCCGCGGGTTATCTGCACGACATCGGCAAGGTCGCGGTTGACAAGCGGCTGTTTGGCAAACCGACCGCCCTCGATTCGCAGGAATTCCGGGAAATGGCCGACCATACCGTCATCGGCCACCAGATTGTGAGCGGGATCCAGTTCCCCTGGCCGCTGATTCCCGAGGTGGTGCGCTGGCACCATGAGCGCGCCGATGCTTCCGGATACCCCGATGGCTTGCGAGGCGACGAACTGTCACTGCCCGTGCAAATCATCGGCCTGGCCGACACGTTCGACGCTATGACCAGCGAACGCCCCTACCGGGAAAGTATGTCTCTGGGTAGCGCGCTGAACGAAATCGTGCGGTTAGCTCCACAGAAGTTCGATCCCAATATCGTGCAGGCGCTGCTTTTGCAGGTCCGGCGCGACACCGTGGGCAGCAACCGCGTGCCGTTCCTGAAGGAGGGAACCAGCGAGAACATTGCCGCAGCAGACATCGATCAGCTGGCCGCGGACCTGCAACATAAAGTCAGTCACGGGCGTATCTACCTGCCGTAAATCAAGATAGTTTCCAGGTTTCGTCGCGCAAAAACCTGGGTTCGGTTAGAGCTGCACCATCACGTCGCCATTCTCGAGTTTGATCGGGTACACGGCGATCCTGGCATTCGGATCATGAGCCGCCTAGCCGGTCTTCGGGTCCCATGGCCAGCCGTGCCATGGGCAGACCACTTTGTTTCCCTCGATCACGCCCTGCCCCAGCGGCCCGCCACGGTGCAGGCAGACGTTGTCCATGGCGGAGATGGCGCCGTTTACGTTGGCCACGCACAGGACTCTGTCGCCACAGGGAATCTCCTTGGCGTGGCCTTCCGCCGGAAGTTCGGCTTGGGTCGTGAGTCTGATGAAATCTGTCCTAGGCAGCCCGCCTTTTCGATCTACTGTGGTTTGGCCGGCTCTGCAGGCTTCTCAAAAAGCTTGCGATCGACTGCCGGATTAATCTGGATCGAGTTGTAGGTCACAACGCTGGCGGGATGTCCGTCAGCGCTGTTCTTGTGCCGATACGGAAGCGTAATGCCATCGCTCGTTTTCCAGTCACTGAGTTCGGTTTGGCGTTGCACGGCGCCTGAGTTCCCGGTCGCCTCGTAGGCTTCGCGGAGGATGTGTCCGGTCTGCGGATCAACGAACCACCGAATGACCATGTCGCCGCCGCTCACGTCTACGATGCGGGTATCGGTGTCCCCCACTTTCTCGGCGCCGCCGGCGAAGAAGAAGAACGACGGATCGTCTAAATGCTGGCCGACATAGATCAGGTCGCGGTGAATCTGCTGCATGGTCTCAGCCTTCTGGTCCGGGGGCATGTCGCTGGATCCCATCGCAGTTGCCGACATGAATCCGGCCGTGGGGGAAACCACAACCGCCAGCGGGCCGCGCGGGGTTAGGACATCCACGCGCATGCGATCGGGAAACGCGATGACGACTTGAATGCGTGCCGGTGGACCGCCCTCGGCTTCCTGCTCGTTCAAATCAACGCGGAGCGAACTCACTGATTTCAACTTCTCGAGGCCGCCCATGGCTTGGACGACCTTGGCCGCCAGATCTTTGCCCTCGGGGTTGGAAGCGGTCGGCTTGGCGATCGGCGCGGCCGGAACTTCCTGCGCCTGGCCGGGAGGCGGCGGGATGGTGATATCGAGATTCGTTACCGGCCCGAGTGCGGTGAGCGGCATGTCAAATTCGGAAGGGTTGCCCACCACCAGCACGGCAAGCTGGTCCCGATGGAGGTATTTGGCCGCGACGCGCGCTACATCCGCCGCCTGCACTTTTTCGATTCCGCTGCGGAACCGTTCCAGAAAATCCGGCGGGTAGCCGTAGAATTCATACGCCATCCGCTCGTGCAGGACCTTCTCCGGCGAGTCGAAATTGAACACGAAGGAATTCAGGATGGAATCTTTGGCGCGATTGATCTCCTGTTCGGAGATCGGGTTCGACTTGAGCTCATCAATCTGGTCGTAGATCCCTTGAATCGCTTCCACCGTGCTGGCGCTTTTGGTGCCCATGCTGATGCGCACTATGCCGGGATGATCGAACGCGCTGCCGATGCCGCCGCCGACTTCATATGCCAGTCCACGGGCAGTACGCAGATTGCGGAACAGCCGGGATGAGAAACCTCCGCCAAACGCTTCGTTGAACACTTGCGTGGCGAAGTAGTCCGGATCATCGCGCCGGATGCCAAGTTCGACCATACGGATGGAACTCTGGTTCACGTCGGGCTTCGGAATCAGGTAAGAGCCCGGTTTGGCCGGGGCGAATTGGATCTCGGGGGCCTTGCTGGGCGCGCTTTTTGCCCAATCACCAAATGCCTGGCGCAGCTTGGCTTCTAAGGCAGCCGAATCAAAATCTCCAACTACGCCGAGGAGGATGTTATTGGGCACGACCTGATTGTGGTGCCAATCGAGCAGATCCTGGCGGGTGACCGCGGCAATGGTGGCGTACTCGGGCTCCCGGGCGTACGGATTGTCTTTGCCGTAGGCCAGCTCGGTCGACTCGCGGCTGGCGATCTCGCCGACTTCATCGTTGCGGCGCGAGATCGAGTCGTCAATTTCTTTTCGCGCCAGATCGATTTTGTCCGCGCGGAATTCGGGATTACGAAGCAGATCGGCGAAAATGCGGAATACGTCGTCAAAATCGCCCTTCAGACAGGACCAGGAGAGCGTTGTGGAATCGGCGTTGCTGCCGCTTTCGACCTTGGCGGCGCGGATTTCAAGATAATCGTCGAACTGGTCGCCCGTCTGCGATTTGGTACCCCCGGTGCGCCAGGCTTCCCCGTAGATCTCAAGCATGCCCGCCTTGGCCGGCGGCTCGGAGCGCGCTCCACCGCGGATGCGCGCGGTCCCGCTAATCAGCGGCAATTCGTGATCCTCCTGCAGGAAGATGATCATGCCATTGGGCAGTACCACGCGTTTTGGCTGCTGGGGATGAAACGCAGGCAGCGCGGGGATGGGAATCTTCTGCCAGCTTGTAACTGTCGATTGTGGCGGCACGGCGCTGGTCTGTGCTTTTGCCCCGATCGCATAACCGGAGACCAACAGGCAGAGCACCCATAAAAAAGCACCTGGAGCCGCTTGGTTTCGTCGTTTCATTGCTCGTCTCCGTGTCCGGTCTTCCCGGTTTGCGCCGATGCGGGCGCGGCCGTCTCGATAATGCCTACGGTGCGGTTACTCGAAACGAACGTCTGGTTGGCAACCCGGCGGATATCGGCCTGGGTGATCTTGTCGATACGATCCACCTGGCGGAACAACTCGCGCCAGTCGTCATACCGCGCCTGATACATCCCCAATTCGAAGGCCAACCCGGAATTGCTGCCCAGGCTGCGGATCAAGTTCGCCTTCGATCGCGTTTTGATCATCTTCAGTTCGTCGCCGGTAATGTCTTCGTTCTTGATGCGAGCGATCTCCACCTGAATGGCCTGCTCCATCTCTTCGGTGGTGTGGCCGGGCAGGGGGACCGCAAAGAAGGCAAACAAGTGCGGGTACTTGTTGCCGGGCAGGCCGGTGAAGCCTGCCGCGTTCGACGCAATTTTCTTGTCGCGAACCAGGGCGCGGTAGAGCCGCGAGGTGCGCCCCTCCGACATCAGATCGGCGATCGCGTCATACACCGCATCGTCAGGGCTGCGGTAATCCGGGCGATGATAGCCTTCGAGGTAGAGCGGTTGCGCCATTTCGTGCAGCACGACACGCCGCTCGGAATTCTGCGGCGGCTCGGTCGTAGTGCGCTCGTCGGGCTTTTCGTGCGACGGGATGCGTCCGAAGTATTTTTCGATGATCGGCATCGCCTCGGAAGCCTTGACGTCACCCACCACCGTCACCACCATGTTGGACGGAATGTAGTACTGGTCAAAAAAATGGATCGCATCGGTCGCGGAAAACGAGTTCAGATCGGAGATCCAGCCGATGGTTGGGCGATGGTATTCATGCGCCTGGAACGCGGCCGTGGTGAACTGTTCGATCAACCTGCCGACCGGATTGCTGTCCACGCTCATGCGGCGTTCCTCGATCACGACGTTGCGCTCGTCATAGAACTGGCGCATGACCGGATGGGTGAAGCGGGCGGATTCCAGGTAGGCCCAGAGTTCCAGGCGGTTGGCGGGAAGCGAGTAGAAGTACTCGGTCTCGTCCCAGTCGGTGCTGGCGTTCAGGTCTTCGCCGCCGTTCCGCTCCACAATCTCGGTAAATTCGTTCAACACAACGTATTGATTCGCGGCCTTGACCGCATCCTTCCAGGATTTTTCGAGCGCTTTGAGCTTGGCCGCATCGCGGCCGGTGGACAGGTCGCGCTCCCGAAGGTAGGCTGCGTAAGTCTCTTCCACCTTGGCCAGCGCGACTTTTTCCGCTGCATAATCCTTGGTGCCAATCGTGTCGGTGCCTTTGAACGCCATGTGTTCGAACATGTGGGCCAGGCCGGTCTTGTTCTGGGGGTCCTGCACGGAACCTGCATCCACGTGGGTGGAAAAAGAAAACACTGGGGCCTCCGGGCGTTCGCAAATGAGCACCGTCAGACCGTTGTCCAATTTCTTGACCGTAATCCGTTTTTCAAAGGAGGCCATGTCTTGCGCAGCGGCCACGGCGCTGAGCAAGAAGGCAGCAATCAGTGATCGGAGAAAGCGGGTTTTCATCGAACCTCCATCGGGTTGGACGCGTTGGCTAGGCAGAAGTTTGAAGGTACGTGGCGGAATGGGAGATTGTCAAACCGTAACCAGCCACTCGCAGTGCGGCGACGCTCTAAACAACCGAACTTCCGCTATGCGCAGGCACCGTGGCGCATGACAAGAGCGGCAGGAATGGGATACTCTGACGCCCAGACGACTTAGGGGATCGCGTGGGCGTTTCGCAAACCATCGAGGTAGACGACAAACCTCTCAAGCTGACGAACCTGGACAAGATTCTCTATCCAGCGAGCGGTTTCACCAAGGGCCAAGTCATCGACTACTATGCGCGGATTGCGCCCGCTCTGGTGCCGCATCTGGCTGGCCGGCCCCTGACTTTGAAGCGCTATCCCGAGGGCGTCGATCATCAATATTTCTTCGAGAAGAATGCGACCCAGTACCGGCCAGAGTGGGTGAAGACCGCACCCGTCTGGAGCGAAAGTAATCACCGCAACGTCAACTACATTCTGGCGAACGACCTTCCCACCCTGATCTGGGTGGCAAACCTGGCGTCGATTGAGCTGCATCCGTCGCTGTCATTGGCGAAGAATCTCGCTTGCCCCGGCACGATGGTGTTTGATCTCGACCCCGGGCCTCCGGCGAACATTATCGAGTGTTGCCAGGTCGGCATGTGGCTGCGCGAAGTCTTCGAGCATTTCGGCCTGAGGAGTTTTCCGAAAACTTCCGGATCGAAGGGCCTGCAGATTTACGTTCCTTTGAACACCCCCGCCAGCTACGACGTAACCAAGGGGTTTGCCAATGCGCTGGCCCGGCTGCTGGAAAACGACCACCGGGAACTGGTCGTCTCTGACATGAAAAAGCAGTTGCGCGTGGGCAAAGTGCTGGTGGACTGGAGTCAGAACGACGAGCACAAAACTACGATCAGCGTCTATTCCCTGCGGGCGCGGGAGCGCCCAACGGTATCGACTCCGGTGAAATGGGAAGAGGTCGAGCAGGCGCTCAAGAAAAAAGATGCCTCCGCACTGGTGTTCGAGTCAGCCCAGGTCTTGGCGCGAGTTGAAAAAATGGGCGACTTGTTCGAGCCGGTACTGACTCTGAAGCAGAAGCTGCCGAAACTGGCGGGAATTGAAGCCGCGGAAACCGGCGCAACCCGGAAATCAGTAAGGGTGGAATCAGCGGTCAGCCTGAGCGGTGTACGAAAAGGCAAAACAAAGGGCGCAAAGCCGGCTCCGCCGACGAGGGCGCGAAAGGTATAATGCCGCAAGCGTTCTGGCAGGCTGTTCCCGGCCCGCGGGAACGGCGACACTCGCACCTGCATTGTTTGCGTTGACGTGTTATTGCTATGGCACAACTTTATGCCGGCACTTCTGGATGGGCTTACCCGAGCTGGAAGCCGGACTTCTATCCGGCAAAACTGGCGCAGGCAAAATTCCTGCCGCACTACGCCTTGAAACTCAACACCGTCGAGGTGAACTTTACCTTCCGGCAGTTGCTGAAAGACACCACGGCACAGAAATGGATCTCGCAAACCTCGGACCGCTTCCTTTTCGCCATAAAGGCACACCAGGTCCTCACGCACATCAAACGGCTGAAGAAGACTGAAGACTTTGTGCCGAGGTTCCTTGGCACGATCGAACCTTTGGCACGCGCGGGGAAACTCGGGCCGATTCTTTTCCAGTTGCCGCCAAACATGAAGGCGGACAGGGCAGTGCTGGAGGAGTTCCTGGCGGTGTTGCCGTGCGGAGTTTCTGCAGCTTTCGAGTTTCGGCATGAGTCCTGGTTCGCGGATGAGTTCTTCGAGTTGCTGAAGGCTTCCAACCGAGCGCTATGCGTTGCAGAAAGCGAAGAACGGGCAACACCGGACGTGGTCACGGCGGATTTCTGCTACTACCGCTATCGCAAGCCGACGTATACGGCCGAGGAACGGAAGGCGATGACCAGCCGGATCAGAGAGCATCTGGCAGCGGGACGGAGCGTATTCGCTTACTTCAAGCACGAGGAAACGCCGGAAGGGGCGATGTACGCGGTGGAAATTCTGAAGGAAATTCAGGGATCCGAGAAGGCTCCCTGAAAAGCTCGTCGAGGGTGTTAAGGGCTCGCCTCGGGCGCTGAAGCGCGGACACGTTGTCGGGGTCTTAACGGCGCGGCTGAAGCCGCGCCCTTTCAAATCCTGATTGTGGGTCAGAGTTTGTCAGCTACTGCCAGCTCTCCCGCACCCGGTTGAACACTTCTCCCAGTGTCCGATAACGCGCATACTTCCCTTGTGGCTCCCGATGTCAATTCCCGGCTGGTTTCCGGATTTCTCGACTACCTGAAGGTCGAAAAAGGCCTGGCGCCGCTTACCGTGGCCGCCTACGCCACGGACCTAGGCCAGTTCGCCGGGTTCCTGGGAAAGTCCAAGCGCGCTTTATCGCAAGCCCGCCGCGAGGATGTGCGGGATTTCATCCAGGAGCTGTTTGCCAATTCCGTCGATGGGCGCTCCGTGGGAAGAAAACTTTCCGCGCTGCGCCATCTGTACCGGTACATGCTGCTCGACAAAATGATTGAGCACGATCCCACGCTGAACATCGACTCGCCGAAGCAGTGGAAGGTGCTGCCCAAGGCGCTGGCCCGCGACGAAATGGAAGTCATGCTGCATCCGCGGGCCTGTTCCGATCGCAAGCTGAGCCAGGCGATGGCCCTGCGGGACCGCGCCATGCTGGAGGTTTTCTACGCGGCTGCGCTGCGCGTCTCGGAAATCGTGGGCGTGAAGCTCGAAGACCTGAAACTGGATCTCGGCTACGTGCTGGTTCGCGGAAAAGGCGACAAGGAACGCATCGTCCCGCTGGGCAGGTCGGCGCAGGAGGCATTGGCTGAATATCTGAAGCTGGCTCGGCCGGTGCTCGCCAACGGGAAGAGTTCGCCATTTCTCTTTCTGGGCCGTGGAGCACGCAGGCTGACGCGGCAACGGGTGTGGCAGATGGTGGGATCGGCCTCGGCTGCCACCGGGCGCCACGCCAGTCCGCACATGTTGCGGCATAGCTGCGCGACGCACATGGTGGAGAATGGCGCGGACCTGCGCACGGTGCAGACGATCCTGGGGCACTCCGACATTTCGACGACACAGGTTTATACGCATTTGGCGCTGGACCGACTGAAGAACGTGTACCAGAAACATCATCCGCGGGCGAAGACGAAGTAGGGAGCTTTCACCACAGAGACATAGAGAAAAGAACCTTTTTGATTTTCCTCTGTAGCTCTGTGGTGAGGCAGTAATGGGCGCAACGACAACAGCCAGATCGAAACGAACCACCGCTGAAAAAGCGGTCGACCAATTTCTGCGCTCGTTGCGGGAGCGCAATGCGTCGCCGCATACGATCAAAGCTTATACCGGGGACCTTGACAACTTTACAGCGTACGTCGGGTCGCGCGATTGGGGGAAGATCGACCACATTACCATTCGCGGATTTCTTTCCTATCTGTACGAAAAAGGACTTGGCAAGACCTCGGTTGCCCGCTCCCTTGCGGCGGTTCGATCGCTGTACCGCTGGCTGGCACAGGAGGGAGTGGTCGAGCAGAATCCGGCAGCCTTGGTTTCCACTCCCAGGTTGTCGAAGAAGTTGCCGCGCGTTCCGACGATTGAAGAAATGAACTCCGTGCTCGATAGCCAGATGCCGGAAGTCGCGTCGTTTCCCGAACGTGACCGGTTGATGTTTGAGCTGCTCTACGGCTGCGGGATTCGGAATTCGGAATTGATTGGGATTGATTTGAGCAGCATCAGTTTGAGTAATGAGGCCATTCTGATCCGCGGAAAAGGCAAGAAGGAACGCTATGTTCCTTTTGGCGATTCGGTGAAAGTGGCGCTGGCCGCGTACTTGCCGACGCGTCAGAAAATGCTGGCCGAGCTGAAGAAGAATACGGAGGCGTTGCTGATCAACCAGCGTGGCGGGCGGCTGACGACTCGCAGCGTGGGGCGGATTATCAAGAAGATTGCCGTGGCGAAGGGGTTGTCACCCGACGTGCATCCTCATACTCTGCGGCATGCGTTTGGAACACATTTGCTGGAAGAAGGCGCGGACCTGCGGGCCATCCAGGAGATGCTCGGGCACGAGCGGCTCTCGACCACGCAGCGTTACACGCAGCTTTCAATGAAGCATGTGTTGCAGGTGTACGATCAGACGCATCCGCGGGCGAAGTAAGGTGGTATGCTCCGTTGTATGCGAGCGAATTGGTCGAAGTTCTCTCCATTGTTGCAATGCACGATACTCCTGTTCGTAGTAAGTTCAAGCGCACAAACGATTCCTGTAGGTCGGGCCGTGGAAAACGCCATCAAGCTCTCCCGATTGACAGATTCTGGCGGGCATTCTTTTCATTTGAAGGCGCATACGGCTCCGGCGAACTCCTTTATCCCTGATTACACTGCCGAAATAGAGGAATACTGGATCTCCCCCGACAAATGGCGACGCACCATTCGTTCGAAGTCGTTTGACCAGACCATCGTGGTTAACGGTTCGCGGCGATGGGAAACAAACTCAAGCGATTACTATCCGAAGTGGCTGAATGACATCGTTATCGCCATGCTCGACGTCGCTCCCCAACACTTAGTAGATGATATAGGACAGTTACCGGATACTGTAGTCTCCGGAAGAGGGGCTGCGGTTCGCTACCAGCCTTCGTCCACGGATGGCAACGTGACTAATGCATGGTGGGGATCGGTCAACATTGCGCCATCTGGAGAACTGACGTGGATTTCCGGGAAGCTTTTTTCTGCCGGGTTCAAAAATTATGCTCGCTTTCATGACAAGTACATTCCCCGCACGGTCGAGACATTTCCTCCGATTCCGCATGGCGATGTTAATACTCAGGTAGAGGTGTCCGATTTTTCGTCGGCGGATGAGTCAATGTTTTCCATCGAAAAGCCTACGCCAACGGAGGGCCAGCTTCGCCTCGTCGCGATGGACGAAATTGCGTACCGGAAGGCGGCCATTGATCCGCCCGCGATGAAGTGGCCTTCCGTAAGTCGCCGCCCCACAAGCGGAGTCCTAAGCCTCTACATTGTCACTGATAGGGCCGGGACAGTTCGGGAGGCCCAGTTCATCACCTCGGACAACATGGCGCTTCGGGACGGTGCGGAGGCGCTCATTAAGCAATGGCGTTTCAAACCAACTGTGGTCGGCGGCCTGCCCGTTGAGGTTGAGACGACGATGACGTTCGCCTTTGACACGACGATCGAAGGTGATCAGGCAAAGTATAAAGCTGCGTCCTACTATTTCAAGCGGTGCCGCGATCTGACCTATCCAAGAACAGACGGATAGCCCAGCCTTTCACTTGGCAGGAACGTTCGACTGGACTGGGGCTTCCGCGAGCCGTCACGGCACATATGAGGAATTCTGGTTCGCACCGAACCGATGGCGTCGCGAGGTTACGATCGGGGGATCGACTGCGATTGAGACCCGGATCGAGGACGATCACTACGCCCCACCTCCGCCTTCGGACGTTGCTCCTATTGGGGCCCGGGTAGTTAGCCTGTTTGGAGCAGAGTTCCCGGGATATGCCTACTATTCGCCGGATTGGGACTGGCATCTCGATGATGTGACCTTCGAGGACAAACCTTGCCTGCGCGTTTCTATGGGGCCGACCGATAATCTGCCGCCCGGACAATACCCGCGAGCCTACTACTTTGATTCAGGTGGGCTTGTTCTTGCCCGCTCGCAATCCAGAGATCTGATCTCCTACGAAAGCTTTCAGCCGTGGGCGGGCAAACAGGTGCCGCGACATATCACGTTAAAATTGGCAGGTCAGGTTGTTCTTGGGGCAGAGGTTACTCTCATCGAGCCGGCCAACGCGAAGGAGGACGACTTTTTCAGAATTCCTGACGTCAAGCCCACCGAGTGGGTGCGCCCTGCACCCTGGTAAGGACAGTAGCTCCCGATAACAGCGATTACACCAGCTATCGCGAAGCTGCCATTTGCGAGACACTGACTGCTTCTGGCACGAACCTAGCCGCTAGCCCGCAAGTCTTCCCACATGCCGACTACGCGCGCCTTCAGCTCGGCGGTGAGGTTTTCATACGCTGCTTCCGAAGCTGCAGATTCCGGCGGCGGAATGATGGGATCGCCGAATCGCATCTTGACCGGGAAGAACCCCTGAAATGGCTTGCCACGCGGCCAGACTTTTTCGAAGCCGTCGATGGCGACTGGCACGATCGGCACCTGCAGGTGAATGGAGAGAATCGCCGCGCCCTTCTTGAAAATCTTGGGCGGGCCTTCGATGCTGCGCTCGCCTTCGGGATACAAAACGAGCACGCGTCCATGACGAAGTCCGTAGGCGCCGGCGCGCATGGCGGGAACCAGGTTCGCGTCCGGATCGACCACCACAACCCTTAGCCACTTGGCCAAGCGGCGCATCAATCCGGCGCCGAAAATTTCGCTGGTTCCCACCGAGAACAAGCTGATAAAAACCGGCCAAGGCAAAACGCTGCTCATAACAAAAGGATCAAGATAGCTCTGGTGGTTGGAAGAGAGAATGAACGGACCTTCCCGCGGAAGTTTTTCAAGGCCTGACACCTTCAGACGAAAGCGGTCGCTGGCGATGATTTGAACCAACCGGAGGAGGCTGAAAAGAACGTACTCCGGAAAAGCGCAGGGCCGGGTGAGGGCAAGCACCTCGGGATCGGTGGATTCTTCTTCGAGGATGCTTTTCCATCCAGCGACGTGGACCCTGGCCGCGCCATCGCTCAGAGCAGCGCTTTCCAGGACGGCGTTGACCAGTTCCTGCACGGTGTAAATTTCCGCAAGGCGTGACTCGTCGACATCGCCCCCCAGTTCCTGCTCCAGGGAGACCAGCAACTCGATCCGCTGCATGGAGTCGAGGCCGAGGTCGAGTTCGAGATTGTCGTAAGGAGAAACCGCCCGCCGTGTATTTCGTGCCGCTTCGCGAATGATCGTCAAAGCCCGCTGGACATTGGACTGCGCAAGCCATTGCTGGTCTTCTTCGGTAAGCGGCTTCTGGGCGGCAGCTCCAAAGTCGCTGGTGGCGCTGGCATGAAGGGCACGGACTCTCTTCTCGATCTCGAAACGCTTCAGCTTGCGGGTGGTCGTGCGTGGAAGATCTTCCTGCCAAATTTCGTAACTGGCGATGCGCTTGGTGGAAGGCAGCTTCGACGAGTAGCCTTCGACGTCGTACCGGATGACCTCCTTGGCGTTAACGATTTTTCGTTCTTTCAGCACCTCGAAGTTGGGGACGATGACAGCGTGAAGCTTGTCGGCGTGGGGATCTCCGGGGCCTCCTTCGAGTCCCAGTACACAAATATCCTTGATGTACGCTGATTGGAGGTAGTGAGTTTCGACCTCCTCGGGATAAATGTTCTTGCCATTGCTGAGAACAATGACTTCCTTCTTCCGCCCGGTGATGAAAAGATTGCCGCGCGAGTCGAAATAGCCGAGGTCACCGGTGAGCAACCAGCCATCTTTCAAAACCGCGGCAGTTGCATCCGGACGGTTCCAATAGCCTTTCATCACGATCGCGCCGCGAATAGCGATCTCACCCACGGACTCGCCTCCGTCTTCCAGCGGTTTTGGGTCGACGATTCGGCCTTCGACCCCGCCGAGAGGCTGGCCCACGGAACCGAAAACAATATCGCCGGGCGGGTTGAAGAACGCGCCGCCGCTGGTCTCGGTAAGCCCGTAGGCTTGCAGGACGTCAATTCCGAGCGCGTAGAAGTCACGGGCAATCTGGGGATCGAAGCGCGAGCCTCCGGTCACCAGGTAACGCATTCCTGGCCCGAAGAGATCGTGGATTTTGCGAAAGAGGATCTTGCCCGGATTCCAGCCTAACCTGCGGCTGCAACGGGTAATCGTCATCAGGATGCGAACCAGGCTTTGCGCCGCGCGGCCGCGCTTGGCTACTTCCTTAAAGATGCGTTCGTGGATCAGGTAAAAGAACTGCGGCACTACGGCAAAGGCGGTGATGTTCCGCTCGGCGAGCGCTCGCAGCAGTTCGGTGGTGTTCAGGGTTTCCAGATACACGATGCGCGAGCCTTTCACCAGAGGCAGCAGCAGGTTCGCCATTTGGGAAAGAACGTGGAAAAGCGGGAGCACTCCGAGCAGCGCATCCTCAGGACCAATGTGGACGCGGCTGAAGACGGCCTCCACTTCGCCCATAAGGTTGGCGTGGGTGAGCATGACGCCCTTAGGGTCAGCGGTGGTGCCGGAGGTGTAGAGCAGCGACGCCAGGGCGTCGGATGTAACCGCGGGCGGAGAGAAATCCTGTGGCCCGGCGGCAAAAATGGTATCCAGCGTAGACAGGATTTGCTGGCTTTCCGCGGCTTCACCGGTCCGCGCCAAAACCGCGCTGCTGTCGGTGAGTACAACCCTTACTGGCAGTTCTTTGACGGCCTGTCGGGTGGCCGGAAGATACTTGCTGCCGCAAAACAGCAGTAAACTTCCACTGTCCTTCAACAGCTTGGCGACCTGCTCCGCGTGCAGTGCGGTGTCCAGCGGCACTGCGGTGCATCCGGCCACGATAATTCCGAGGTAAGTCGTGACCCAAAACGGATGGTTGTCTGCCAAAATGGCAGCGCGGTCGCCCGGCTGAAATCCGTTTTGCCGAAGCCAGCGTCCCACCGACTCCGCCATGCGCCGGGCTTCGGAGTAGGTGTAACTTTCCACCCGATCTCCGCGCTGGATTTCCAGGGCAACGTTGTCCGGCCAGCATTCGGCACACTCGCGAAACAGCTCGTAGAAGTTCGACATAGGCCAGCGGGCAAATATAAATGAAAATCACGGGCAACGCTGTGGGAAGGAACCAGATTTTACTCTCCGCGACCATGCCCCTCCATCCGCATCTAATGTGCTAGGCTTGCTATACGAGACTTGGGCCGTAGTCTGCCCTGCCCTTGAAGGAACCTGGATTTGATTAACACATTGTTAGGAAAGGTCTTCGGGACCAAGAACGAGCGTGAACTCAAGCGCCTGATGCCCCGCGTGGAGGCCATCAACGCGCTGGAGCCGGCCACCCAGAAGCTCTCTGACGAGGAACTGCGCGCCAAGACCACGGGGTTCCGCCAGCGCATCCAGGACCGCCTCGACAAGATGGTCGACGAGCCGGATGCGGATCCCGACCGTCAGGAGGAGCTTGATAACGAGCGCAGCCAGGCCATCAACGAGGTTCTGGACGAAATCCTCGTGGAGGCGTTTGCCGTGGTTCGCGAAGCCGGCCGCCGGGTCTTGAATATGCGGCACTTCGACGTGCAGTTGATTGGCGGCATGGTGCTGCACCAGGGCAAGATCGCCGAAATGAAGACTGGGGAAGGCAAGACGCTAGTGGCCACCCTGCCGGTTTACCTGAATGCCCTCCCCGGGCGCGGCGTGCACGTGGTCACGGTGAATGATTACCTGGCGAAACGCGACTCGGAATGGATGGGCCAGCTCTACCGTTTTCTCGGCCTGAGTGTGGGCGTGATTGTCCATGACCTCGACGATCAGCAGCGCCGCGAAGCCTATGCCGCCGACGTGACCTACGGTACCAACAACGAGTTCGGGTTCGACTATCTTCGCGACAACATGAAGTTCGACCTCCGGGACTGCGTCCAACGCAGGCATAACTATGGGATTGTGGACGAAGTCGACTCCATCCTGATCGACGAGGCACGTACCCCGCTCATCATTTCCGGCGCTGCCGAAGAATCCACCGACAAGTACGCTCGCGTGAACCGCATTATTTCCCAGCTCGAAAAAGGCGAGGAGATTGACACCGCACCTGGCGAGCCCAAGGAGCTTACCGGGGATTACGTGGTGGATGAGAAACACCGCAATATCACGGTTACGGACGAAGGATGGGAAAAGGTCGAGCGGTTGCTGGGGATTGGGAACATCGCCGATCCGGAGAACTGGGACCTGAAGCACCACGTGGAAACGGCGGTCAAGGCACATTCGCTATATCACCGTGATGTGGAATATGTGGTGAAAGAGGGCGAGGTGATCATCGTCGACGAGTTCACCGGACGGCTCATGCCGGGGCGGCGCTGGTCCGATGGGCTTCACCAGGCGGTCGAAGCCAAGGAAAACGTCAAGATCGAGCGCGAGAACCAGACCCTGGCCACGATTACGTTTCAGAACTACTTCCGCATGTACCGCAAGCTCGCGGGCATGACCGGCACCGCCGAAACCGAGGCGCCGGAGTTTGAAAAGATCTACCGGCTGGAAGTGATGGTGGTTCCCACCAACAAGACGCTGCTGCGGAAGGAAAACCCGGATGTGGTCTACCGCACCGAGAAGGAGAAATACCTCGCCGCCGCCGAGGAGATCCAGAGGCTTTATGAGTCGGGCCAGCCGGCGCTGGTGGGTACGACCTCGATTGAGAAATCCGAGCGGCTCTCGGAGTTGCTGAAGAAGAAAGGCATCCAGCACGTGGTGCTGAATGCCAAGTACCACGAGCGGGAAGCTGAAATCGTTGCTCAGGCTGGACGAAAAGGCGCCGTAACCATTGCCACCAATATGGCGGGCCGGGGTACCGATATTCTTCTGGGCGGCAATCCGGAGTTCATGGCCAAGCAGGAATGCGTAAAGAAGGGCGCCGCCCAGCTGCTGCGAACCGCTCAAGGCAAGATACAAGTCGGAGTCGACGATTCCAAGACCACGGTGTGGTACTACGCGGGCAGCGAGTATACGGTTCCCACCGACCAGTGGACGGAAGTGCTCCACCGGTACAAACAGCAGACCGACCAGGAGCATCAGGACGTCGTGGCTGCCGGCGGCCTGCACATCTTTGGCACCGAGCGCCACGAGGCACGCCGTATCGACAACCAGCTGCGAGGGCGCGCCGGCCGTCAGGGCGATCCAGGTTCTTCGCGCTTCTATCTCTCGCTGGAAGACGACCTGATGCGTATTTTTGCCAAGGAGTGGGTTTCGAACCTGCTCCAGCGCCTGGGCATGGAGGAGGGCGTTCCTATCGAGTCGCGCATGATTTCCCGGCGAATCGAAAAGGCTCAGGAAACCGTGGAAGCCCAGAACTTCGAAGCCCGCAAACACCTGCTGGAATACGACGACGTCATGAACAAGCAGCGTCAGGCGGTGTATGGTCTGCGCCATCAGTTGCTGCAAGGCGTCGAACAGAAGGAACTGATCCTGGAGGACTACGTTTCCGGCATTCTGAGCGAGGTGCTGAATCAGTATTGTTCTGTCAAGGCACATCCTTCCGATTGGGACCTGAAGGGATTGAAGGACGCCATCTTTACCCGGTTTGGCGTGGACATTTACGCGGAAGGAAT
The DNA here is from genome assembly GCA_963715675.1 of uncultured Acidobacteriota bacterium. GTDB lineage: Bacteria > Acidobacteriota > Terriglobia > Terriglobales > Acidobacteriaceae > DASVWZ01. The sequence goes on along the minus strand of OY970265.1, from coordinate 1,129,263 downwards.
CAAGCCGGAGACGCTGAATCGCCAGGAGCTTGGCGATGCAATCTTCGACAAGCTGAAAGTTCGCTACGACGCCAAGGAAGCCCTGATCGGCCCTGAGGCCATGCGCTACCACGAGCGCATGATCATGCTCAGCGTGATCGATGCACAATGGAAAGATCACCTGCGTGACATGGACCACCTGAGAGAGGGCATCGGCCTGCGCGGCTATGGCCAGCACGATCCGCTGGTGGAGTACAAGCGCGAATCCTTCGACATGTTTGAAGCGATGATGCAGCGCTTCCAGGAAGAGACCACCCGCTATCTGTACCTGATGCAGATTCTGGAGCGGCCCGGCGATTCCGGCGCCATGGGTCAACCCAGGAGTGGTGGAGCGGAAGGCCAGAGCGCAGAGGCGGGCGTGTCAGGGTTGGATCAGGGGGGCTTTGGAGGCAACGGGCGTCGACCACCGCGGGCGGTTGCGACTTCCGTGGACGATCTCGAAGAAGCTTTCCAGCGCAAGAAACGCCGCGAACTCGAGCAGGCCCGGATGGCGGGATCGGGAGAGTTCCAGCATGTCCAGCAGGTAGTGCGCGGGCAAGCAAAAGTTGGCCGCAATGACCCCTGTCCCTGCGGATCGGGCAAGAAATATAAGAAGTGCTGCGGAGCATAGGCGTCCGCCGGCCTTTGAGCATCAACAAGACCCCGGTTCTCCGAGAGATGATCCCGCAAGGCATCGCTCAGCAGCGTGCGGCACGAGAAAAGCTATCCTCCTGTTCACTGATGAGATTCTCCAGTCCAAGGGAAAAGCCGGATCCCGTCTGGGCTTCAGCCAGAAGCCGGCTTTCCCCATCGTGACGGCATCTGTTACCGTGCGGTTAGTCGGCGCCCAAGCGGCTGGGAGACCTTGAGGTTGAAGTCGGGGCACGGTTCTACTGCCAGATTTCGTCATCAGTAGGTCGCCTTGAAGCTAGTCAATACTCCGTTCTTATCGATGTACTGGCCCACGATCCCGCGACGATCATTGATTCCGAACCCGGCCGTATTCGTCCCATTTGGATCCTTGAACCTGTAATACTTGCCCTGGCGGCGCAGCGCCCCGTGAAAAGCGTGCTGCGCATCGGCCCAGTAGTAGACAACATCACCCCCCTTACTGATCTTCTGGGCAAATGTATTCGGCGCTCCCGGGACATCGATCGTGGTGTACTTTGAACCGTCATAAAGGGACGACTCCCAAAGACCGTTTCCATCGATCCAGTCCAAGGTGATCTTGCCCTGGTTGTTCATGCCGAAAGCCTGGGTTAGTGAAGCGCCGGGTACGTCCAGGGTCGTATAGTTCGTTCCGTCCCAGACGAATCCGTGCGTCAGGTTGTTGGCATCCACGTACGCACCGACGACCTTGCCTTGGTCGTTGATGGCAAAGGCCCCGGACGACGCCGCGCCTGCCGGGCCGATATCCGTGAATTGTCCCGCCTGGTAGAGGAACCCCTGGCTCGTGTTACTGGCGGCGTTGAGGTACCCGCCCACGATTACGCCCTTCGAATTGATAGCACTGCAAAACGTGCCCGAGCCGTTCGGGTCATCGATGTTCGTCGCTTTTCCGTTGACGAGCTTGAGACCGTGTGACACGCCGGCTTTGTTGGCGTACATCCCAACCATGACGCCGGCATTGTTGATGCCCAGTATTGCCGTGGCTCGTGCCCCACGTACTTTCACGGTTGTGAACTTGAAGTTCAGGTCCGGTGCCTTGAGTGCGCTCGCCAGCAGGGGGAACGCAAGAAGCACCGCCAGAAGACAGAGACTTGATCGGTGATTCTTCATTGGCTTTCCCTTCCTTTCGTTGTGATGGCCACTTTCGCCGTCCGGTTAGTTGGCGCCCGAGCGGGTTGCGACTGGCCGGGACACCGTGAGGTTGACTCCGGCGAGACATCTTCAGATCGGAGCGCTTGGAAGACCGCCCGGCCAGCCGGGCGGTCTCATCTTCATTCCCGCTGAGGTTCGCTAGGGTTTTTCGATGACTCCCACCCCTATCTCATTTCCTGCTGGATCATTGGTATTCATCAAGCAGTAGGTGTAGGGATAATTCGGGTAGCCATTACAGTCCACGACTTGCGTCCCGCCACTGCCATAGCCCGACCTGCCCCGGATCGGCACAATTGAAAGGACCTTGTCGAGGCTTTTGCCCACCTCGGTCACCAGCACTGATTTGCTCCTATATCCGGTGCCGGGGCCGACCCCACCGTACTGGCCAATCGCATCCGGGAGGCCGTAGCTGTTGATCAAGCCAAGCTCCACATGGTTTCCGGCGCCGTCGTTACTGTTCTTGTAGCAAGCGGCATAGAAGCCATTCTTCCCAGAGCATGGGACCTTCTTCGTTCCTTTCGGTCCATCGGCTTTCTTACATTTCGTGACAACGATGCCGTTGATGTCCCGCAGCGTGTCCCGTGCTTCCAGAATCACGCTTGATTTCGTCCTGTAGCCCGATCCAGAAGCGCAGCCGCCATACTGGGCGTTGGGATCCGTGGTGGTGTTCAACTCAAACACGCCCAGCTCAACATGGTTTCCCGATCCGTCATTGTCGTTGCGGAGGCAATAAGAGTAAGGGCTTCCAGCTGGACAAGAAACAATCTTCGTTCCACCACCACCGTCAGCACCGTGACATTTGAGAACCACGATGCCGTTCACATTGACCGGAATCTTGCCAACCTCATAAACGAGGTCTGACTTGGCCCGATAGGCATCGCCGCACCAATAGATGCCATTCGGGTCGGTACCTGACGAGATGACTTTCGCTTGGAGCTGTGGCACGGCTGCAACCGAGAACAGCAGAACGACAATCCAGCCCAAGAGTTTTATGTAACTTCCAAACAACGTGTTCATACGAATCGTCTCCTTATCATTGAGATTTGAATGATGGTTGATCTTTGCCGCGTGGAAAGTGGTGAGGGAGTCGCCTCTTGTGCTTGCCAGGTTCGCCTCCCGCCACATCGCGCGGCGCCTGTAAGTCTTTCCAGTTTGCTTTCCCCGCAACCATGGTGGGCATGCCGTCCTTGCGAGTACAGGACTCAGTTCGGACGAAGACCCTCGATGGTTCCGAGTTCAAAGTCTGGGTTTAGGAAAGTGGACAGCGCAGCCCAGTTCTGCCGTCCAAATCGCCACGCCCACGCCCGCTTCAAGATTCAGAGCAAGCGCGAACGCAGCAACGCCCGAACACGGTTAGGTCGGTGGCTTCCTAACAGCGAAACGAATGATCGAGGATGGTGAGAGAATCGGAGGTGGAGTGCGGCCTTATCCTGTGCTCTGGACAAAATGCGGAATGCTTAGTCAAGCGACCGTAGCCAAGCGGAGAAACGCAGGTCATGGTGCGGGCCGCCAGGGCAGCCACCTGCGGCACCAGGATTGTAAACCGGGGAGTGCTTTCGTAAGCCGGGGACTCCGATTCATCGAACGCGGTTTCCGGCACATCTTCTGCCGGAACCGCGACAGACAGACCCAGAATCAGCATCAGCCCGAAGATCATGGCGTAATTTCGCATACGCCTACTCCGTAAAACATTTAACGCTCAAAGTCCGCACGAAGTCAATAGGCGGTCGCGAGTCATGGGGCTAGGCGAAGAATGGTCTGCCCGCAACCAACCCTAGGCACGAGATCCCGGGGCAACTCTATGGAGTTTAGGGCCCTGGTTTGGTCAGCACAAACGACTTGATCACAATGTTGTTGGGCTGAATACCCAGGGGAATCATGGTCAGGAGCGAGTATTCTCCGGGCTCGAACTTTTTCTTCGGGGTGCGCTTCTGAATCACGGTAACGTCCCCGGACTGGGAATCGAGCACCAGCAAGTAATTCTGGCTTTGCGTAAGCGCCAGTGCATCGGGTTGACTGCCCACCGGCAACGTAGCAATCATCTTCCCGATATCAATGTCGTAAACGGAAACCGTGTTGGAGCCGAAATTACTTACGTAGAACCGCGAATTGTCCGCAGTGACCACGCCCCGCGATGGCTGGGTCCCGATCAGAGAGCTTCCGCTCACCTCGTTGGTGGTGGTCTCGATAATCGAAATACTGTTCGAATCGAAGTTGCTGACCATCAATTCCCCTCCGTCGGGTTTCAACGCCAGGTTCACGGGAGTCTTGCCGACATCGAGCAATGCCAATAGTTTGCCGGTTTTCAGATCGATGGCCGCCACTTGCGCCGAGCCCGAACAGGCAACGAAGGCTTTGCTGTTGTCGGGAAGGATCGCTATGTCCTCGGGCGACTGGCACACCGGAATGGTGGCGCGAACGGCCAGGTGCTGGGCATCAATTTCCGAAACCGAATTGTCGCCACGATTGCTCACCACAACCGTTTCCCCGTCGGGGGAAACCCGTGCCAGGCCGGGCGAGACACCGGCGCGGATGTTGGCCATCAGGATTCGTCTCTCGAGATCGATCACCGAAACATTGTTGGAGCCGGAGTTGGCGACATAGGCCCGCTTGCCGTCGGCGGACACGTCGATGAAATAGGGCCGGCCATGCACGCCGATGACCGCGACAACCGCGTTCCTCTCGGCGTCGATCACGCTGACGTTGTTCGAGCCGGCATTGACAACGTAGATCTCGTTCTTCTTGCCATTGGCGGCGACGCCAGTTGGCTCGCTGCCGACTTTGATCGTTCGGGCGATTTGGAAGGTGCGCAAATCGATCACACTGACCGTGTTGCTCTTGCCGTTGGTAATGTAAGCGTATTCGCGATAGGCCGGCCCGTAACTTGGCAACCGGCGTTCCTGGACGTACCACCAGCCCAGACCGGCCAGGACCGGTGCCAGAACCGCGATAAGAAGGAACTTTTTCAAGTGAGTGAGGCAGTCGGCCGGGTCAATGGCGTCGAACCGGGTTGAGACGGAATCGTGCCCCTGCGGCCCGCCGCAACTGTCCTTCCCACCACCGCAGCGATCTGCCGCACCTGGTCCATCAATTCATCGAACTGATCAGGGTACAGCGATTGCATGCCATCGGACAGAGCTTTGTCGGGCTGAGGATGAACTTCCACGATCAAGCCGTCCGCTCCGACCGCGACTGCGGCTCGGGAGAGCGGCGTGACTTTGTTCCGCTTGCCCGTACCGTGACTCGGGTCCACGATGATCGGCAAATGGCTGAGCCGCTGTACGGCCGGCACGATGCTCAGGTCAAGCGTGTTGCGAGTATGATCCGCAAAAGTGCGGATGCCGCGCTCGCAGAGAATCACGTTGTAGTTACCTTCGCTCATCACGTATTCGGCCGCCATTAATAGATCGTCCAGCGTGGCCGACATCCCGCGCTTGATCAGCACCGGCTTCGTTGTCCGCCCCGCGCGTTTCAGCAGCGAAAAATTCTGCATGTTGCGGGCGCCAATCTGGATCACATCCGCGTATTTCTCCACCAGGTCAAGAGAGTCGTGATCGATGGCCTCGGTGACGATCCTCATCCCATACTGATCGCGAATCTCGGCCATAATCTGCAAGCCTTCTTCACCCAGACCCTGGAACGAATAGGGCGAGGTGCGCGGCTTGTACGCGCCGCCGCGAAAGAACTGGGCGCCCGCGTGGCTCACTCGCTCCGCCACCGCGAACGCCTGCTCGCGGTTTTCAATCGCGCACGGTCCGGCAAACACTGCCAGATCGCGTCCACCGATGGTTGCATTGCTTCCGGCAAAGCGAATCACGGTGTTGTCTTCCTTGATGTCGCGGCTGACCAGTTTGTAGGGCTTGGTAACCCGGATGACTTCCGCCACGCCCGACATCTCTTCCAGGGTGCCGGGCTCGACTTCGCCCTGGTTCCCGGTTATGCCGATCGCGGTGCGCTCCGCGCCGGGGATGGAGTGCGCGCGATAGCCCAGGGACTCAATTTTCTGACAAACCGCACGCACCTGCTCTTCGGTGGCGTGCGCCTGCATGACGACAAGCATGTTCCCACCTCGAAAACTTTAAGTTTATCGTTGCATGCGCCTGCACGGCAAACCGGACGGAAGTCACCCCTTCCACGGCGAGATCCTACCGGCACTGCTCTTCTGTGGCCAGGAGATGCAACTGGCGGGCCCCAGCTAGCTACCTCTCTACGGAAATTTACCGCATCCGAAACCTGCGGCATTCATCTCTTAAACTTCGGAATTTGTTCAATCCTGTTTTCTGGAGTCGATTCATGAAAGCTGCAGTTGTCCCTGCAATCAATGGCAAGTGGGAAGTGAAGAACTGGGCCACACCGAAGGCGGGTCCGGGCCAGGTGGTCATCAAGATTCACGCCAGCGGGCTTTGTTATACGGACGTACACATCACCCATGGCATGATTCCGACCGAGTTTCCTCGCGTGCTCGGCCACGAACCCGTGGGCGAGATTGTTGAAGTGGGAGCCAGCGTGACCTCGCGCAAGATCGGGGATCGGGTGGGAGTAGGCTGGGTACAGAAGGGCTGCGGGCGCTGCGAGTGGTGTCTGCGGGGCAAGAAGGAACTGTGCCAGAACGCAATCAACACTGGCATCGGACTACAGGGCAGCCACGCGGAGTACATGCTGGCCTATGCTGATGCCACCATGCTGATCCCGGACGCGCTCAGCTACGAACAGGCTGCACCCATTTTTTGCGCCGGCTACACGGTGTGGAGTGGGTTGCGCCTCGCCGACCCAAAGCCGCACGAGCGGGTCGCGGTCGTTGGCATCGGCGGCCTGGGTCATTTGGCACTGCAATATTCCAAGGCGTCGGGGTTTGAGACCGTCGCAGTGACGCAGTCGAAAGACAAAGAGAAGATGATCCGCGATCTCGGCGCGGACGACATTTTCAAAGATGGCGAGAGTCTGCTGGCTGCGGGCGGGACCGATGTGTTGCTGGCGACCTCGAATTCCTGGGGCGCGACGGCTGAGGCTGCGAAGGGGATGCGCCCCTATGGCCGTGTGGTGGTGATGGGTGCGTCGAACGAAACGCTGGGATTCAACATGGGCATGATGCTGGGCCGCGTGAGTTTGATTGGGTCAAGCCAGAACGGTCCGGAGTATCTCTACGAGGCGCTGGACTTCGTAGCCAAGGGCAAAGTAAAGGTGGTTGCCGAAACCTACAAGCTCGACGACATCGTCAAAGCCTACGATCGAGTGTCCGAAGGCAAAGTGCGCTTCCGCGCCGTCATCACCATGAATTGAGTCTCTCCACAAGGAAAATCTCGGGGACGTCGCTTCAACGTCTCTACGGTATCTCGTTGTAGAATCTAGGATCACGCTGAAGCTAGATTTTCCTTATGCCGCAAGACGAGAACACACCTGTGACCCGCGACGCGCGCGCGGACGACCGCTACGACGCGCAGCGCATCGAGACCCAATGGTCTGAGCGCTGGCAAAGCGATCCTACTCTCTACGCCGCCGAGCGGAATTCAACCCAGCCAAAATACTACGTGCTGGAAATGTTGCCCTATCCTTCCGGCGTGCTGCACATGGGACACGTGCGCAACTACTCGATTGGCGATGCGCTGGCCCGCTACATGTGGATGAACGGCTACAACGTGCTTCATCCCATGGGGTGGGATTCGTTCGGCCTGCCTGCGGAAAATGCCGCCATTTCGAATCGCACGCCACCCCGCGAGTGGACGCTTCGCAACATCGCGAACATGAAGGTCCAGATGAAGCGGCTCGGCTTCGCCTACGACTGGTCTCGCGAAGTCACCACGTGTTTGCCCGAATACTATCGCTGGAACCAGTGGTTTTTTCTGAAACTCTACGAGAAGGGCTTGGCCTACCGCAAGAAGAGCCGGGTCAACTGGTGTCCGAAGTGCGCGACCGTGCTCGCCAATGAGCAGGTGGTGGCCGGACGATGCTGGCGGCACGAGGACACGGTAGTTGAGCAGCGCGACCTCGAGCAGTGGTTTCTACGCATCACGCAATATGCCGAAGAACTGTTGCGCGATCTGGGGAAACTCGATCACTGGCCGGAAAAAGTGCGCACCATGCAGCGTAACTGGATTGGCCGCAGCGAAGGCGCACTGGTGCATTTCAAGCTTGATGGCCCGGTCGGGCCGGCGGGCTCGACGATCACGGTTTTTACCACGCGAGTCGACACCATCTATGGCGCGACTTCGGTGCAGCTCGCGCCCGAGCATGCGCTGGTCGCGGATTTCACCGCGAACGATGCCGGTCTCCGCGATCAAGTCAACCAGTTGATCGCCGAGCAACGCAAAGCCAAGGAAGCCGGTGACATTGGCTTGATCGAGAAGCATGGCGTCAATACCGGACGCTACGCCATCAATCCCTACAACGCCGAGAAAATTCCGATCTGGATAGCGAACTACATCCTGACCGACTACGGCACGGGCGCGATCATGAGTGTGCCGGCACATGACGACCGGGACTATGAGTTCGCAAAGAAATACGGGCTCAAGATTCGCATCGTGATCGTCCCCCGTCCGGTCGATCCCGAGGAAACCGTGGTCGAGCCCTTGCTGCCCTTCACAACTTTGCAGGGAACGCTGGTGAACTCCGGTCCATTCAACCACCTGGGATGCGAAGAGGCGATTGAACAAATGTCCGCTTTCGCCGAAAAACAGGGCTTCGGCAAGGCGACCGTCACGTACCGTTTGAAGGACTGGGGCATTTCTCGCCAACGATATTGGGGAACGCCCATCCCCATGCTCTATTGCGAGAAAGACGGCATCGTTCCCGTGCCGGAGACGGACTTGCCGGTGATCCTGCCGGAGAATGCGGACATTACTCTGTCGGGCGGTTCTCCGTTGAGCCGGGTGCCGGAGTTCGTCAACGCGACCTGTCCGAGATGCGGCGGCCCGGCGCGGCGCGAGACCGACACGATGGATACTTTCGTCGATTCGTCCTGGTATTTCTACCGCTACACCGATGCGCGCAACGATCAAGCTCCGTTCGATCCTGCCACGGCGAATTACTGGTTTCCCATCGACCAATACATCGGCGGGGTCGAACACGCCATTTTGCATCTCATCTATTCACGTTTCTGGACCAAGTTCATGCGCGACATGGGGCTGGTCAGGAATGACGAACCCGCCGAGCGATTGTTCACCCAGGGCATGATCATCAAGGGTGGGGCGAAGATGTCCAAGAGTCTGGGCAACGTCGTTTCCCCTGACGAGATGGTGGCTCGTTACGGCGCGGATAGTACCCGGCTTTACACGTTGTTCGCTACTGCTCCGGACCGCGAACTCGATTGGCAGGACGAGGGAGTAGCCGGAGTGGAGCGGTTCTTGGCGCGGGTGTACCGTTTCGTCGCGAGGAATGCCCACAGCCAACCTGGAGAGACCTTGATTGCAGCGTCTCTGCCGCCCGAAGCCCGGGCCGTCCAACGCAAGCTTCATCAGACGATCCGACGGGTCACCGAAGACTTCCAGGGCCGCTGGCACTTCAACACCTCCATCGCCGCAATCATGGAGCTGGTCAACTTGCTCTACGATCAGGAGCCGGCCATCACTCAAGGTGCGGTGCCGGCAACCTTGCTTGCCGATGTGCAGCGCGATCTTGTGCTTTTGCTCGCACCCTTTGCTCCCTACCTGGCGCACGAACTGTGGGCAATGCTAGGCGAGAAGAGCAACCTCTTGCGCGCGGCGTGGCCCAAGTATGACCCGGAACTGGCCAAGGAAGAGGAAATCGAAATTCCGGTACAGATCAACGGCAAGCTGCGAAATGTGGTGGTCGTGCCGGCCGGCGCTACCCAAGACCAAATCCTCGAAGCCGCATTGTCGGATGAGAAGATTGCCGCTGCAATCGCCGGCAGGCAGATTGTCAAGAAGATTGTCGTACCGAAAAAGCTGGTCAATATCGTAGTGCGGCCGTAGAGACGCAGCTTGCTGCGTTTCCATGTCTTCTGCCTGTCCGCTTGAGTTATCCTGAGCACACAATGGAACGCCGCTCTCCGACGCTCGATGGATTCAGCGTGATGTTCCGCCGGCCGGCATTCGGACTGGCCGAAGTTGCCTGGCGATGGAGCTTTGGGACCGCGGTCTGGGTGCTCCTTGCGTTTTCTTCTGCGGAGTATTTCGACACACTGCCGGTCACGCGCGGTGACCTGTTGCTGCTGAGAACTCGGCAACCGGCACTGATTCTGCGGGCGGTTCTCCATATTGTTCATGGCAGCGGCGTCCGGGTCGTCGAGACGTTCGTTGTTCTGGCATTGTCTCTCGCAGCCGCATGGATCATTATGGCCGGACTGGCCCGTGCGGCGACCATCAAAGCCCTGCTGGGGCATTTCCGTTTGCTGAATCCAGCCGCGGCAGTCACCGTAAACCAGCCGTGGAGTGTGTGGTCTTTGTTCGGCCTGAACTTCTTTCGCGTCGCCGCCTTTCTGGCGGCAGCGGTGGCCTGCCTGGCGCCGTTCATTGCAACCAGAAAACTAACCGCCGAAAATGCCGCTCCCGGCGAGTCGTTTCTGATCTTCGTCGGTATCACAACGCTGGTTTGTGCAGCGTGGTGCGTGATGAACTGGTTCCTTTCGCTGGCAACTCTATTTGTTCTTGCCGACGGCGAAGATACTTTTGGCGCGATCCTGGCAGCCATCGATTTCTACCGCACCCGGCTAGGCCCCGTATGTGCCGTGGGCACCTGGTTTGGACTGGCGCATCTTGGCGCGTTCACCATCGCCACGTTTTTGGCCATGTTTGCGATGGCGTTGCTTGGCGTGCTTCCCGCAGCCGTGGCCTTTGGGGGCATGCTTTTCGCGACACTGCTCTATTTTGCGGTGGCCGACTTCCTGTACATCGGGCGGCTGGCGGCGTACGTGGCGATTCTCGAATCCCCGGCGGCACCGATTGCCGAATCGCCACGGCCGACCCTGCCCGGCAGCGATGAGCGTTCCATCCTCTGCAGTCCGCCGCGCAGTTCGATCGATCAAGAGGAACTGATTCTGAGCGACGTTCCGAGTCCAGCGTAAAACGGCCAGAGAGCTGGCGGTGCACGCCCGCGAGGAATGAGAAAGAACGGCGCGGCTGCAAAACCGCGCCGTCTTACGCTTACGACTGCTTGTACATGGTGAAGCTGGTCTTCGTGTTTCGTTCTTTGTCATCGAAGACCGCGTCGATGGATTTGCCATCTTTGGAAATCGTCATGCGAAAGACACCCGTGACCTTGCCATCGCGTTTGTCGGTCTCTTCGATGGTGTTAGGGTTGATCCGCTTCAGCGAAATCATGGTGTGACCAGGGTCTCCCTGCATCGGATAGTCCTTACCGTCAAACTTCGCCTCATAGCTCTGGCCGGTGGGACTTGACATCTTCAAGCCATCCGCCGTGGCTTGGTAAGTTACGGTGAGGCCATTGTTGGAGATGTTGCTGAGCTTCTCCGCACGCCAGGATCCGCTGACGGCGTGCGAGCCCGCCGGGGCTTTGCTGACTCGCGACAACGTCTCCTCGCCGGTAACTGGTTCGGGATTGCCGGAGGTCTGATCCTTGAATTTCTCCGTCAAGGTGTTTCCGTCCGAGGAAACTGTGTCTGTTTCCGAGTAGACGGTCTTGCCATTTTTCTTGCTCGTGATCTCCAGCGTGTTAGAGTCGACAATCTTGACGCTGGAAGTGTCGAAATAGTGGGACCCTGTTACGGCCTGGTCCATCCCGTCCGCTTTTATCTCAATGACGGGCACGCAGGTCGCGCACTTGTAGGTTCCGTTCTGCAGAGAGTATACCTCGGGCTTCTTGGGCAGTTGGGCCGTGTCTAGCTTGGTCATCCAAGTGCCATTCCAAGGACTCTGGCCGAACAGCACGGCCGGGACAAAAAGGAAAAACGTGAGCAACTTTTTCATTGAAATCTCCTTCCTTGTGTAAGATTTGGCAAGGCCAGCAGAGAAGGGGCCCGGTTAGGTCCAGGTTGTGCTGGGTTGTCAGAGGACGGCTCAATTGTAGCACCGGGGGGAAGTGGCTTTGCGCAGCTTGGACGGTTAATCGAACCGCTCGTACAGTATCGACTTGCGGTCCCAACCCAGAGCGTACAGCAAGTCGCGGTTCGCCTTCACCATCCTGTTCAGTCCGCAAATGTATGCGTGCATGTCTTTGCGCTGACCTACGATTGCCCGCACATGATCCTGCACGTAACCGCGCAGGCCAGTCCACTCCGCACTCCCGCGGCTCAGAGTCGGCAGGTAGTAGAAATTGGGGTGCCTTTCCAGAAGCCGCAGAAATTCGTCATGGTAGTAGATATCCTTTTCAGTGCGATTGCCAAACACCAGCCAAAGTTGTTTGCCCTGACTTCGCTCTTCATCTGCCAGCAGCCAAAGGAGCATCGAACGGAGGGGCGCAATCCCGGTGCCCGTGGCGATGAATACCGTGTCGCGCATGGGTGGATGCAGAATGAAGCCACCAAACGGCCCCTGGCAGGAAATCTCCTCCCCCTCCTTCAGGCCGCAAAGGAAGTTTGACATGATACCGTCCTGCACGCGGTTCAGACAGAACGCAAAATGGCCGTTCCCCGACGGCACTGATGCGATGGAATAGGCGCGCGTGAGTTCCTCGCCATCCGGCAGCTGGTGCTTCACCGAGAGCCACTGTCCAGCAACAAAACCGAAGCGCGATACGCCATGCGCCTCAAATTCGAGATGCTTGGTCAGATCCGAAAGCGGCGTCGACCGCACCAGTCGGCACTTGTAGGTCTGAAATTGGGCCATCACTCATTTGGATGATCAGAATGACCGCGAGGAGGCACTTCAGAGCATGCGCCAAGCATACGAAGACGTAGCTAAGGTACGTCTCCACAGAGTATCCAACTACTCCACTGTGACCGACTTGGCCAAATTCCGGGGCTGGTCCACGTCGCAGCCTCGGCGGACGGCGATATGATATGCGAGCAATTGTAAGGGCACAATCTCCAGAATCGGCGACAATTCGTCGGGCGCCGCCGGGATATAGAGCACCCGGTCGGCGGCTTCTTTGATTTCCTGATCGCCTTCGGTCGCCAGCGCAATCACCTGCCCGGAGCGCGCCTTGACTTCCTTCAGGTTGGAGATCGTCTTTTCGTAGCGCGTCATGGACAGCGGGTCGTTGATGTCGCGGGTCGCGATGATGACCACCGGCAGATTCTCGTCAATCAGGGCATTCGGACCGTGCTTCATCTCGCCCGCCGGATAGCCTTCCGCGTGGATGTAGGAAATTTCCTTCAGCTTGAGCGCGCCTTCCAGCGCGATTGGGTAGTGAATGCCGCGTCCGAGAAAAAGAAAATCCTGCGCCCGTCCGTACTCACGCGCCAGGTCTTCGCAGCTTTGGTCGTGGGTGAGGATATGTTCCAGCTTGCCGGGAATGCGGGTTAGCTCGTGAACCGCCTGCCGGGCCTGCTCTCCGCTGATCTCTCCGCGCAGTTCCCCAAGGTACAGCGCAAACAGATACAGCGCGGTCAGTTGTCCGGTAAAGGCCTTGGTGGAAGCGACGCCGATCTCCGGCCCGGCATGGGTATAGATCGTACCCGCGGCTTCGCGAGTCATCATCGACCCAACCACGTTGCAAATGGCCAGAGTCTTCGATCCTTTGGCTTTGGCCTCACGTTGGGCCGCGATCGTGTCCGCGGTCTCGCCCGACTGGGAGATCAATAAGGTAATCGTATCGGGCGCGATGATGGGATCGCGATACCGCCATTCGCTGGCGTAATCCACTTCGACTGGAACCCGGGCCAGCCTTTCGATCATGAACTTGCCGGCTTGCCCGGCGTGCCAACTGGTGCCGCACGCCGCAATGTTGATCTTCTTGGCCGCCTTGAATTCCTCTTCCGTGATCTCCATCTCCTCCAGGAAAACCCGGCCGGTTTCCTGAGAGATTCGTCCCAGCGTCGTGTCCCGCACCGCGCGCGGCTGCTCATAGATTTCTTTGAGCATGAAGTGCTTGAAGCCGCCCTTTTCCGCCATGATCGGGTCCCAGGTCACGTGCTGCACCTGACGGGTAATGGATTTCCCCTGAAAGTCCGTAAGCTGGACGCCGCTGGGCGTGAGCACCGCCAAGTCGCCATCCTCCAGGAAAAACAGATCGCGGGTGTGATAGAGAATGGCGGGGACATCGGAGGCTACAAAGTACTCGTCTTTGCCCAACCCGATCACCACCGGTGGGCCATTGCGAGCGGCCACAATCTTATTGGGCTCATCGACCGCGATGACCGCCAGCGCAAAGACTCCGGTCAGTTGAGAAACCGTCTTGCGCACCGCTTCTTCCAGAGAGGGCCGGTTTCCATTGCCGGTCTTCAGGAAATACTCCTCGACGAGGTGAGCGATGACTTCCGTGTCGGTCTCGGTTACGAACTTGTGCCCTTGCTGGATCAGTTGCTTTTTCAGAGTGAGGTAGTTCTCGATGATGCCGTTGTGCACGACCACGATCCGTCCAGTGCAGTCGCGGTGAGGATGAGCATTCTCTTCGGTGGGACGGCCGTGCGTGGCCCAGCGGGTGTGGCCGATGCCGTAGGTGCCATCCAGCGGCTTGAGGCGGATGACTTCCTCCAGATTGCGCAGCTTCCCTTCCGCACGGCGGAGCTGCAAGCCTTCCCCGTTTCCGCAGACCGCGATACCGGCAGAATCATAGCCGCGATACTCCAGACGCCTCAGGCCGTCTATGATCACCGGGACAACGCTCTTCTTCCCAACGTAGCCGACGATACCGCACATAACCTAGCTCCTCACCACGCCTGGTCTCTACTCTTCGATCGAATAGCGGAACTCTTCGATCACCGGATTGGTGAGCACCTCGCGAGCCACGCGCTCCACTTCGCTTTCCGCCTCGGACCGCCCGAGTCCCCCATCCAAAGTCAACTCGAAATACTTGCCTTGACGCACTTCCTCCAGGCCCTTATATCCCATCTTCTTAAGAGCGCCATGGATGGTCTTCCCCTGGGGATCCAGAACGCTCTTCTTCAGCGAAACATAGACATAGGCTTTCATGGATAACTTCATTATACGCGAGCTTGTGAAGCGCACTGTGCCCTTTGGGCTCAGCCCAACCGGGAGAGTTGAGTGTCCAGATCAGCCAACGCGGCGTGCAGCATCTCACGGTGGCGAGGGTTCTGAGTGGTTTCAAGCTGCTGGAGAATCCGCTGTCGTGAAAGCTCGATCCCTTGTCTTTTTCGCCGTTGTTCGAACTGCTCCGGCGTGAGGCGCGGTTTCATTTCCGAAGAACTTGATAGGACTTCGGCCTGTTGCTGCTCGACGGACTTGCTCTCCCATCCCCTGGCCACTCCAAAATTATACTCAGACACAGTACGTTTACGGCCGTGCCGCCAGAACCTCTATAAGTAAACCTTCCGAAACTCCGATTGTGGACGCTGCGATAGCCGCAACCTGAGTGCGTACAAATCGCATGCAATGCACGTTCATTTCTGATCGGCAGGCAGTGCTCGGACCATCGAATCCATCCATTTCCCGGAATGCGTCATTGACGTAATTTACGAAAACCGAACATTTCAAGAAAAATGTTGCAAACCGAGTAAATAAGGTTATGATGCGCATCTCTAAGTTTGAAACTTCGTCTGAAGCTTAGTTTGTGAGGTCAGCGCACTGGGGGTAGGAGAAATATGACCCCTGACCGCCACTTCGATTGCACCGGCGATCCTGAGCGCAATGAGGCACTGCTTGAGGTTGTGGACTTTGTGGTTCACAGGTCGACCCCAACGGAGCTTTTTCAGGGATTAGGGAAAACCCTGCACAAGCTATTCCAGTTTGAGGTCGCGGGTATTTCTCTGTGGGATCCCGCCCGGAACGCGCTCAGCCTGCAGGTCTGGCATAACGGCGAGGTGAATCCGCCCATCGATTTGCCTCCCGACACAACCTCCGGGTGGGTGTTGCAGAACCAGCAGCCGTTGGTGTTTGCCGACGGGCATCCGGAGACGTGTGGCTTTGCCTATTGGAGTACCCTGAAGGACCAACGAATCCGCTCCTTCTGTGAGGTCCCCCTGACCACGCCGCAGCGGCGAATGGGGACCCTGGCGATGTGCAGCCGCACGGCGGAGTTGTACAACGACAAGCAGGTGCAACTCTTGCGTTGGGTTGCGGATGTGGTCGCCCAAGCGGTGGAAAACACCACTACGCATGCCGCCTTGCAACAGCAGAAGGGCCGGCTGGATGTGCTGCTGGAGCTGTCTGCCTCCATGGTCGATCATGGTGAAAACGCGGGGCTGTCGTTAGCACTCATGGAGCGTTTGCACCAGGTAGTTGCCTTTGACTTTCTTTCTTTTTCCCTGCACGATCCAGCGGGGATGCGGATGCGGGCGCACACCTGGGAACGAGGCCGGCTATCCCCTGAACTCAGCGAACTACCGGTGGACGACGCCCCTCGGGACTGGTCTGGAAAGCACAGCGGCCAGTGACCATCCCGGAGGTGGAGAAAGAAGGCCGCTTTCCGGAAGCCGTCAAGGTTCTCCTGGCCAAAGGCATACTCTCCTATTGTGGCTTGCCGCTGACCACGGCGAGCCGGCGTCTGGGAGGGCTGGGCTTTGGGCGCTCCCAAGCCCACGCCTTCACCGACACCGATCTTGTTTTCTTGGGCAGCATCACCAAATTGGTGGCCGTGGCGGCTGAGAATGCCCTGGTGCGACAGGCCTTCCATCAGGAGAAATCCCGGCTCAACGCTCTGCTGGAAATCAGCACCCAGGTACGTTCGAACCTCCTGGTCTACGAACTGTTTCCTGCCATTGCAGAACTGGTGCGGCAAGTGGTCGAACAGGATTTCGCCAGCCTGGCAATCTATGACGAGCACTCCCGCTGCCTGACCCTCCATGCTCTGGATTCGCAATTGGCGGTCGCCACAATCGGGCCGGATACCACCGTGCCGGTCACCGAGTTCCCTTTTAGCCGGACTTTCCTGCATGGGGAGGCCAAGTTTTATAACCTCCAGGAAATTTCCAGTAACGAACACCCTCTCCTGAATCGAATGCTGCAAATCGGAATCCAGTCGCTGTGTTCCGTTCCCATGATCACCCGCAAAGGGACGATCGGAACCTTGAACCTGGGTAGCCTGAAGGAGAACGCCTTCGCCCCCCAGGACATCGATTTTCTGACCCAGGTTGCAACTCAGATTGCAGGTGCCCTGGAAAATGCCGCAGCCTATCAGGAGATTGCAGACCTCACCGACAAGCTGCGGAAAGAAAACGTTTACCTACAGGACGAAACCCTCTCCAAACTTAACTTCCAGGAGATCATCGGAAACAGCCCCATCCTGCAGCGGGTGCTGTCCGATGTGGAAACCGTGGCGCCGACAGACGCCACCGTGCTGGTCTTGGGAGAAACCGGAACCGGCAAGGAATTGATTGCCCGCGCCATTCATCGCTTGGGTACGCGCAGCGCAGCCAGTTTCATCAAACTGAACTGCGCTGCCATTCCGACTGGCCTGCTGGAGAGCGAACTATTCGGACACGAAAAAGGCGCCTTCACAGGCGCGGTCACTCAGAAAATTGGGCGGCTGGAACTTGCCGATAAAGGAACCTTGTTCCTCGACGAAGTTGGGGATATCCCGCTCGAACTGCAGCCGAAACTCCTGCGCGTGCTGCAGGACCAGGAGTTCGAGCGCTTGGGGGGAAATCGCACCATCCGGGTCAACCTTCGGCTGATCGCCGCCACCAACCGCGACCTTGCGAAACGCGTGGCAGGGGGCGAGTTCCGCAGCGACCTGTACTACCGCCTGCATGTATTTCCGGTGCACATGCCCTCGCTGCGGGAACGTCCCACTGACATTCCCATGCTGGTTCGCCATTTTGTTCAGGTCTCCGCTCGCCGTCTGAACCGGCAGATCGACACCATTCCCGCAGGAACCATGGCTGCCCTGGTCCGCTGGCGTTGGCCAGGAAACGTCCGAGAGCTGGAGAACTTCATGGAACGATGCGTGCTTCTTTCCGAAGGCCCTGTTCTCAACGCGCCGCTTTCGGAATTGTGTATGGGAGATGAGAACACGGAACCAAATTCCAGCCTCCTCACGATGGAACGGGAGCATATTCTTCGCATCCTGAGGGAAACCGGTGGCGTGATCGCGGGCATTCACGGCGCTGCTATCCGGCTCGGTATGAAACGTACCACCCTGCAGTCTAAAATCCAGCGCCTGGCAATCCAGCGTGGAGAGTATCAGAGCTAAGGACCTTTAATTAGGTCGTCGATGAGCGCGGGCCCCCTCCGGGTGGGACCCTGGTGAAGATCATACTGAATCAGAGTTCCCCGAAGGTGGTCCTCTGCCAGCCGACGAAGGTTCGGCAATCGTGCCGCAGTATCGGCAACTCGACCCTTTTGGAAAACCGACCACCGAGTAGCACCCCGAGTCTTTGCCGCAGCTTACCGTCCCTGCCCGGGTTGGTGCTCGGCGTGCACCCTCTTGTTCGCAGTCTCCCCAATTTGCTCTTCAGGCGCAGAAAGTCTGCATCGGCATGCAAATCGGGCAGTGGGAGTGTCGTGTGCCACTCGCAAGGGACGCTTCGGCGAACGGGAAATCTTTATGGAGTGGTTTTGGGTCGGCCAAAAGCCTGCCGGACAATGGAAATCGTCCTTCCTCGGTGGCCCTGCAGGCCTGCAACCACTCCGACGCTACGCACCGGATCGGGAACCGGCAAATTCTTGCCAGCTTACCTGACTCGGCCTATCTGTATGCCTGCAGCCTGCGCTGGCATGATGAGCGCGAAGCATCCGCCGGCTGGGAATTGGTGCGCGCGCTGCGTTCCCCCGATCCCCGAACCCGCGCGATCGCCGCCGCGCTGCTGGCCAAGACCGAAGACGCTCGCATCCCGGTTCGCGCCGTGCGTCAGGCGGGACGCCCCCGGAACATCGACACTACGGAGGAAAAAGCTGCAGACAAAACGCCCATGAAAACTCCCTACGGATTGGCATTGATGCAAGCTTGCAACCAGTGTACCGCGCGAAAGGATGGCTGGTTCTGTGGGTTATCGCTCGAAGGGCTGAAGCTGCTCGAGGCAGCCAGCCATCCCAGCACGTATCCCGGCAGCACACTCCTGTTTGTCGAAGGGCAGGTGGCGCGGGGAGCGTTTGTGCTGTGCTCGGGTCGAGTGAAGCTCTCGACAGCCTCCCGGGAAGGCAAGGTCCTGATCTTCCGTATTGCCGGGCCAGGCGAGGTACTGGGGCTAAGCGCAGTGATCTCCGGGCAAGCCTGCGAATTAACCGCGGAAACCTCCGGCCCCTGCCAGGTGAATTTCCTGGACCGCCAGACCTTGGGGGCCGCGATTGAAAGCAGTCCGGAATTTGGTCTGCACGCCTCGCTGGCGCTCAGCCGCGAGTTCCAGGCGGCGTACCGTGACCTCCATGATCTGGTGCTGGTGCGTTCCTCTGCAGGCAAACTGGCACGGCTCTTGCTGTCCTGGACGCGAAGCCGCGAGAAGCCTCTCGCAAGCCCGGAAACCCATGTTCCCGCCAGTTTGACGCACGAAGAGATGGCCCAGATGATTGGCTCATCGCGCGAGACCGTAACCCGGCTGCTCGGCGGTCTTAAGAAAAAGGACTTGATCCGGCTGGACGGTTCCACTCCCGTTATCCTCAATCGAGTTGCCTTGGAAGCGTTGGCGGCATGAATGCACACAAAGCCCGGAGACGGCCGGGGTTTACTCTCCGGCCGTCCTGCAAGACTGGTCAGAAGTGGAACGCAATCTGGGCGCTGAGCGCACGCGGCGTCACATAGTGCGTCCCGCTGAACGTCGATAGAAAGTTATACAGCGCCGTCTTGTTGCTTAGGTTGATGGCAGTAATCGTGAGACCCCATTTGAAACGTTCGCCTTTGAACAGATTGTCGTCGCCCACGGCAACATCAAACAAGTTACGGGGCGCGATGCGCGGCGGATCGTGGTCGTCGTTCTCGGTGTTCGGCTTCGGCACGCTTAAGAGAGTGGAACCAAATTGCGATACAGGGCAAGCCAGTACCGCGCTGCCCGGCACGCTAACTCCGATAAGTGTGTTCGGTGTGGCGCGTTGCGGGCCGCAGAATAGACCGGATTCGAACTCTTGATCGGCCGTAAGAGCAGTCCCGAAGGAATCTGTCAGGCGGATGTAGTTTGTGCCGCCTACCGTTATCCCTTGGGCACAATTCCCTCCGAAGCAGGGTGTTTGCCCAGCTACCAGACCACTGTCGTATCGCCAATTGAAGCCGACCCATGGTCCGGCTTTCCAGGGTTGATATTGCAGGTGCGTCGTTTCGTTGAATTTTTCGTCGTGGTCAATGCGGAAGGGGAGCCCGCTCTGCCCGACCGTAACCCCCAGACCGCTGGTCTGGGGCGGGAAGAAGCGGGCGGCCACACTCGACATCACCACCAGCGCAGAGAATCCGCGGTAGTTTGGCACACTCACGCGAATCGCATACCCCGGAATCTTGGAATTGTGCCATCCAATCGGAAAGAAGATCGGTGTCGCGGCCAAGGTACTGAAATCGTAGCCGGTGTGCGTGTACTTCCAAATGTAATCCCCGCTCACAACCGCATGGCGGCCGAATGCCTGCTGCAAGCCAGCATGGAAGTCATTGCGGTAGCCTGGGTCGAGGGGTGCATTGACGCACGGGATAAGAGCAGCGATCACCGCGAACTGGCATCCGGTATTTGAGAGAATCAAATTCTCATTGAACGGAGTCTCCAGGGTTCGCGCATAAGAAACGCGCAGAACCGTGTTGCTCCGCTTGATGTTGTACGCAATGCCGAGGCGAGGTTCGGCTTGATGAGCCGTTGTGAGGCCGTTGTAAAAATCGCCGCGAAGTCCCAGGTTGAGGGACCAGTTTCCCTTGCTGATCTGGTCTTGGATGTAAATCGCGAGTTCCTTCACGTCCGTGTGGCCGTGGAAAGGGTAGAGGCTGCCTCCGCGGGTGAGGTCGAACGGGAATAGCACGGTGCATGGAGCGTCCACCGGGACATTCCCGACCAGACAGGGATTGCCACTCGCATCTACGAGCGAGGGTAAAAGCGAGGGATCGACTATTCCCAGATTGAAATCCTCATGGAGGAACGTCTGTTGATACGTCGCCCCCACTTTTAGGTTATGAATGCCCCTCACGTAAGAGACATCTGAGCGAAGACCGACGTTGGCGAGCGTCCGATTCTGTGCGATGGTTTCCTGCTGGAGATTGGGCGGGCCAAGATCGGCGAATGGGTTATTGCTCGGATAGTAGTTGAACGCGTCCCGGCGTACGAAGGCTCCCACAGTCAAAACCGCGGACGAGTTGAGAACGCGAGTCCATGACGGCGCGACGTTGAAGGTCTGAATTTTCGAGCGCTGGTCCGTGGAACCTACGACCTTGCCGTTGGGATCGACACCCCCGGTTCCAGCCCATTGCGTCGCATCCTGAGCGTCAAACGAATTCGGGGTCTGGAACCAGGAACGCGTATAGCTCAGGTTCAGATGAATCGAGTCGGCGGTTGAGAGTTGATCGTCTACGCGGTCGAATATGTTCTCTTCGTTGCCCTTATCGTGCATCACGGCGAACTCGGGCGGATCGAGGAACCGGCCGCTGTTCAACCCATTCGCAGAGATGAAGTTTCCCCACTTTGCGCCTCCGTAAGCCAGGTCGAAGCCAAGATTGGACGAGCCAAACGAGCCGTACGAGGTGTTTATGCTTCCATGGGGTGTGGTCATGCCCTGGCCCGAGCGGGTCGTCGCCACAATGACGAGGCTCGTTTTACCTCCGTATTCAGCAGGCGGGGCGCCGGGGATCACTTCCAGCGACGCGATCGAATCGACGGGAATCTGGTTGGAGAAAACCTTGCTTTGCTGATCGGTGATAGGCTGCCCGTCAACCGAGAACGAGTTTGACGCGTGGTCGCCAAGCCCATGAAACAACCCATTCGAGTCCGCGGCAACTCCCGGCGAAGCGAGCGTGACCAGCGAACTGACAGACGAGGACTGGCTTTCCAGGGGAATCTTGTCGAACACCGCCCGATCCACGTCAGTATGGCCGATCGGATCGTTCTCCACCAAGTCGGTCCCAGCTTCGACCGTGACCGCAGTGGAACTTCCGGCCACGGTCATGCCGATCCTCACATTTACGCCCACGACCGACCGGACTTCCACATCCTGCGCGCTCTGAGTGAACCCCGCCGCCGTGACGGTTATGTGGTAGGGATTGAAGGGGATGTTGGAGAAACTAAATCTCCCCGATGTGTCGGTGGCAGTGGAGCGCTCAAAACCGCTGACAGGGTTGTGAATTTCAACGGTCGCATCAGGCACCACGGCACCGGTCGGATCTACGACAGTGCCGCTGACAAACCCCGAGCTCCCACCCGACTGCGCTTGAGCCAGGCTGCTCACAAGAAACAAGACAAATCCAAGAATGGTAAAGGTAAACTGCTTATGGCAATTCAGCATGATCTCTCCTGCGAGAAATAGGACTGGCACAGCCTATGTTTGGAACTTTTGTGCGGATGTCCTAGATCGCAGGCGGACCGCGAATGTCGAGATCAAACGTGGCAAGAAGGGATTGAGCGTGGACTATGTCTGCGTGCAGAAAACCAACCGGAATGAAGACCGGCCGGGCGCTTGTCAGACTCGGGGTTGGCGCAGCGCTGTGGGCCACCACGCACAGCGAGCAGCCGTTGGAGGCGGCATTGCTGAGGTGGTGGTGCAGGGGTTCCGCGGCCGCTGTCCATAAGATCAGCAGCAGGCAGAGAAGCCCAAACCATTTAGTAGCCCGACCCATGGTTCCCCGAAGGTTGTCTACCAACCTACGCCTGAGTTCCAACGAAAGCAACGTTACTTCCGGAGACCGGTTCAGCGCTGGAGAGCGCGAGCTTGCCCCCGGGCACAACCATGCTCGGGGTGTGAGATGCGCTCTGTTGTCTTTACGTTGCCCGGGTTCTCGGAACTAGAGCCTGAATAGTTCCCGGAGGCGCTTGGTCTGGGCGCGGCTGACCGGAATTTCGGTCTGCTTCTTATCGTCCATGCGCAGTTGGTAGGAGCTCTTGAACCAGGGCACAACCTCTTTGATGCGGTTGATGTTCACCAGATAGGAGCGGTGCGCCCGCCAGAAAAGATTCGGCTCGAGGCTGTCCAGCAATTCCTCCAGGGTACGGCAATTCGATTGACCTTCCATGCCGTTCGGGCCGGAAGTTACCACGGTGATGATGCCGGCCTCGATCGAAGCAAAACAGATGTCTTTCTGATTGACCAGGAACAGCCGCCCCGCCGCCTTGAGCAGCAGCTTGAAAGCCTGCTGCTTCTGCGACTCCAGCATCTTCACCAGGGTCTCGAACTTGTCGGAAGATGCGGCGCCCGGTTCCATTTTCATGCGCGCTCTCTGGATCGACTGAGCAACCCGCTTCTTGTCAAAAGGCTTAAGCAGGTAGTCCACCGCGTTGACCTCGAACGCCTTCACGGCATACTGGTCGAAAGCCGTCGCAAAGACAATCTTCGGCATAGGGAGCTTGCGATCCAGCAGCTTCTTGAGCACTCCGAAGCCATCCAGACCCGGCATCTGAACGTCCAGAAACACCACATCAGGATTGTGTTCGCGGATGAGGTTTACGCCTTCCACGCCGTTCTTTCCCTGCGCCACGACGTCGACATCGCCGACGTTCTTGAGCAGAAAAGCCAGTTCGTCGCGAGCCAGTTGTTCATCGTCCACGATGACCGCAGAAAGCGACATTGATTTTCCTCGACCGGTATTAACAGTATATAGATCGAGGTCTCGCAGGCGCAACGCGCTGAATCGGCGAAAAGCTCGTCGTGGAGGCGGCAAGACCAATTGCGACCTGCAGCACTCTGCGGTGCAAAGAACGAGCCAGCTCGCGAACCGTTCCCAAGATCACGGATGTTGCGGGGTTGTTCCGGGGCCGCCTGGCATTCCCGGCATTCCGGCCGGCATCTGAAACTTTTGATATCCGCTGGGAACTTCGAAAAGGCTACCGGGCTGGCTGCCTTCTTTGATGTTCTGCATTTCGCCGCCGCTGTTCTTCCCTTCCCACTTAATCGGGAACCGCAGACTTTTGTCCAGCCAGACATCCTCAACTTCTCCAGTGGCTGATGCTCCCTCGTACTTGACCGCGCTGCGGCCATTCACGGGGTCGCTCCCCACTTTGTGGCAGGTTCCGTTGGGTTTGTGCACCATTTTTAGCCAGTCTGAACAAGCATTGTCGACATCCAGCGCGCGAAAGAAATTCCAGTTGCGTTGTAGCCCAGGACCCTGACCCGCGGTCGTTTCCATATACATCTTTCGTTCTGGCATAAGAACGTCGCTGGTTTGAGTAACGTAGTTGACGATGATCACAGCCGAATCGCCGCCCTTGCGTTGCGATTCAATGCGCATTTTGTCTGCACCGACGTATATCTTCCCTACGGAACCGGGATTGTTGCCCTTGGTCTGGACCAGGTCACCGGAAAATTCTTGCGCAAAAAGCGGCGTAATCGCGAACAGCACAAAACAGAACACTGGAGCAAAGATTCGGCGTCGCACGGCTTTCCTCCTTGGGCGTTAACAAATTAAGAAACGTCTACCGATTGTTCAGAATACCAGAAATCGCACACCGGGGTGAGTTTATGAGGCGGTATTTTCCAAGGCCAGCGCCATTCCCATACCACCACTCACGCACAAGGTTGCTACGCCACGCTTGGCTTTGCGCCGGAGCATTTCATGAAGCAGCGTAACCGTGATGCGCGTCCCGCTGCAGCCGATGGGGTGCCCCAGCGCGATGGCCCCGCCATTTACGTTCAGCTTGCCACGATCCAAATGCAACTCGCGGTCGCAGGCGAGAACCTGCCCAGCGAAGGCCTCGTTCAACTCGATCAGATCGAAATCCGCAGGACGAAGCTGGCGCTTCTTTTCCATCTTGCGGAGGGCGGGTACCGGGCCAATGCCCATGATTCGCGGATCAACCCCAGCCGAACTCACCGCCAAAATACGTGCCAGCGGCTTGAGCCCGTTGTTCGTGGCAAACTGTTCGCTGCCCAGAACAACCGCCGCTGCCCCATCGGTAATGCCGGACGAGTTCCCCGCCGTGATGGTCCCAGTCTTTGAAAACACTGGCGGCAGCTTAGCCATCTTTTCGAGCGAGACGCCGATGAATGGATGTTCATCCCGATCAATAATCTGCGGACCTTTCTTGCTTTCGAGCGTCACTGCAATGATTTCGTCTTTGAACCGTCCGGCATCGATTGCCGCCGCCGCCCGTGTCTGGGAACACAGCGCAAACTCGTCCTGCTCATCGCGGGTGATCTTGTATTGCTCCGCCAGCAGCTCAGCGGTTTCGCCCATCACCATCTTCGCCAGTGGACAAAAGAAGCCGTCGCGGTACATGCCATCCACCAGTTCCTGGTTCCCCAGCCGGTACCCCCAACGAGCGCCGTCGAGATAGTAGGGCAGCCGCGACATCGATTCCGTTCCGCCCGCCAAAACACATTCCAGGTTGCCGGTCGCAATTTCCTGATATCCCAGGACAATCGTTTTCATTCCCGATGCGCACGCCTTGTTGACGGTATATGCCGGAACTTCCTGCGGCACACCGCTGCGGACAGAAATCTGGCGGGCCACATTCGGTCCTCCGCCGGCTTGCCTGGCGTTGCCGAAGATCGTTTCTTCGATCTGATCCGGACGAACTCCGGCCCGCTCCATGGCGGCTTTGGCCGCGACTACACCCATGTCGGCTGCGGTCAGCGAGGCCAGTGAGCCTCCGAACTTGCCAATCGGCGTGCGCACCGCGGAAAGAATGTAAACATCGGCCATTATGATCTCCTCGTTCTTAAGTTTACATCGGACTACGGCATCGACCCCCGCTTCGCCTCCGGGCGCGGAGGCATTACACTGAAACTTCATGAATTACATCTATGGAATTAACTCTGTTGCGGAAGCCCTCAAAGCTCGCGGGCGCGCATTTGCCTGGGTCGGCGTGGCCAAAGAGCGGCACGATCTGCGATTACAGCGTGTGGTCGACGAGTGCCGGCGCCAAGGTGTAGCAGTGCGTTTCGTGGGACGGGCCGAGCTCGACCGCATGGCGGGAAACAATGCTCATCAGGGAGTGGTCGCGGTCACCTCGGCCAAACAGTACAACGAACTGGACGACGTGGTGGCCGCCAAACGCGGCAAGCACTCGCTGATCGTGGTGCTCGACGGCATCGAAGACCCCCACAATCTGGGAGCAATCCTGCGAACCGCTGATGCCGCCGGCGCCGACGGCGTCGTTATCCCGGAACGCCGCGCGGTCGGGGTAACTGCAACCGTCACCAAGGCTTCGGCGGGAGCAAGCGAGCACCTGCCGGTCGCGAAGGTCACCAACATCGCCCGCACCCTCGAGGATCTGAAGGAACGCAACATCTGGACGGTCGGCCTCGATGAGCGCGGCAAGCAGCCGTATGATTCCCTCGACTACAACATGGATTGCGCCATCGTACTCGGCGCCGAGGGGAAAGGCGTCCACGACCTGGTGGCGAAGAAGTGCGATTTCCTGGTCTCGATTCCAATGCTGGGCAAGGTTCCGTCGCTCAATGTATCGGTTGCCGCGGGAGTGGTTCTGTACGAGGTGGTGCGCCAGCGGAGACAGAAGTCTGCATGAGATCACTTCGTGTGCTCTGTGTCCTCTGTGGTTTGCTTTCCCCCGCGTTCGCCATTGATCGCGAGGCATTCACCTTCACCAGCTACAACCTTGACGTTCGAATCGAGCCCGAGCAACAACGGCTCGGGGTGCGCGGGAGAATTGCACTGCGGAATGACTCCGCATTCCCGCAAAAAAACCTGGTCCTGCAGATTTCCTCGACCTTGAACTGGCGCTCCATCAAGATTTCCGGGAAGCCCACCGAGTTTACTTCCCACACCTACGCTTCCGACATTGATCACACGGGCGCACTCGCGGAGGCCGTGGTGCCCCTTCCGCAAGCGATTCCGCCGCGAGGGACCTTGGAACTCGAGGTCGGCTACGAAGGCGTGATTCCGCTCGATGTAACACGTTTGACTCGCATGGGCGCCCCCGAAGAGAAGGCCAGGCACAGCGACTGGGATCGAATCAGCAAGTCGTTCACGGCGGTTCGCGGTATCGGGTATGTGGCCTGGTACCCGGTAGCGACCGAAGGAGCTAGCCTTTCCGACGGCGACAGCGTCCCCGAAGCAGTCGGACGATGGAAGGCGAAGCATTTTGATACGACGATGGACCTGTTGTTCGAATCGACTTCGCCGCAAAGTATTTACTTCAGTGGCACTCAGAGTCTGGCCGAAGTGGTCCTCGACCCAGGCATCGCAAAATTCGCGGCATTCGGCATGGTAAGGCCTGGGGTCGATGTCCCCACATTCGTCCTAGCCGATTATCAGAAGATTACGCCGAAAGATTTCCTGAGCGTACTGCACCTGCCAGGCCAGGAAGAGGCAGCGAAGGTTTATGGCGAACTCGCTACGCAGATCGATTTGAGTATGCCTCCGGTGGGACGCGGTTCAGAGAGTGTTGAGATTCTGGGGCTGCCCGATTCGGATGCGGTACCGTTTGTCACCGCCGGGATGCTGCTTACACCACTCACCCTTCCCGTCACAAATGACGTGGAGTTGAACATTGTTTACGCCAAGGCCCGGCACATGGTGCTGTCGCCCCGAGCCTGGATTCAGGAAGGGCTTGCCCATTACGCGCAGGCGGCATTTATTGAAGCGCAGCAAGGACGGCAAGCGGCACTCGACTATCTTAAAGCGCATGCGACAGGCCTTATTGAAGCGGAGAAACCAGCCGGCGAAAAGTCCGGCACCGAATGGCAAACTGCACATTCCTTGATCAATGGGCCAGTCGACCTGCAACTGCAGACCAAGGCGATGTACGTTTGGTGGATGCTGAAGGACACGTCAGGCAACCTGCCCATCGAAGCTCTGGTCGACTACCACGCTGCCGATGATAAGGATGCGGCCTACATGCAGCGCTTGATTCAGGCGCGCAGCCATCGCGATTTGCAGTGGTTTTTTGACGATTGGGTCTACCATGACCGTGGGCTGCCCGATTTTCGTGTCACGTCGGTTTACCCGCGCGAGGTCGCGACGGGCGGGTACATGGTAACCGTCGAAATCGAGGATCTGGGCGACGCGGGCGCCGAAGTGCCGATCACGCTGCGAATGCCGGGCAAGGATATCACGCGGCGGCTTGAGGTCCACGCCAAATCGAAAGCTTCCATTCGCATCGACTCGCCTGCTCTGCCTGAGGAGGTCCTCGTCAACGACGGCAGCGTGCCGGAAAGCGATATGACCAACAACAGCTACAAAATTGAACGGCGCTGAGAACCCGGTGATCTGACCATCGGGTCATCGGATGATCTGAGCACAATTGATGGTGAGGCGACCAGGCGAGTCCAAATCACCCGATGACCAGGCGTCCCGATCACCGGATGTTATCCTAAGCTTCTGCAAGCGGAGGTTTTTTTGGCCTACATCCAATTTCTTGGCGCCGCCGGAACCGTCACCGGCTCCAAACATCTGATCAACACCTCCTCTGATTCCAGTGGACAGAGCGGCTTCCAGGCCCTGATCGACTGTGGCATGTTCCAGGGACAGAAAGAATGGCGGGAACGCAACTGGCAGGACACGCCCATTCCGGCCCGGGAGATCGACGCGGTGGTGCTGACCCACGCCCACATCGATCACTGCGGATGGATCCCGCGCCTGGTGAAGGAAGGCTTCCGCGGCCCGATTTACGCCACGCCTGCGACCATTGATCTGTGCGGTATCCTGCTGCCCGATTCCGGCCACCTCCAGGAAGAAGACGCGGCGTTCTACAACAAGCAGAAAAAGTCGAAACACGATCCCGCGCTTCCTCTGTACACCCTCGAAGAGGCGCAGGAAAGTCTGAAGTATTTTCGCCCGGTAAAGTTCGGCGAGGACAAGCAGCTTTCCCCGGGGCTTTCCTTTCGTTTCGTGAGAGCTGCTCACATCCTGGGATCTTCCATGGCGGAAGTGAGTCTGAAGACCAACGGCAGGACCCGCCGTCTGCTGTTCACCGGAGATATTGGCCGGGTGCGCAACCGCAACGTTGCCCCCGGAAAGGTTGTGCATTCCGGGCCGACCGAAGGCGAAACCGCGGATGTCGTGATCATGGAATCCACCTATGGCAACCGTGAGCATCCCACGGACGATCCTCGCCCGCAGCTCGCGGCCGTGATCCGGCAAACCGTCGAACGTGGTGGTAGCGTTATCGTTCCGGCCTTCGCCGTGGAGCGCACCCAGAAATTTCTTTTCATACTCAAGGAACTGATGGAGTCGGGACAGGCTCCCAGGCTCCCGGTGTTCTGCGACAGCCCGATGGCGATTAAGGCAGTCGAGATTTTCCTGAAGCACACCGAGGAATACAGCGACGAGACTCGGGATCTGATCGCCCGCTACGGCTCGCCGCTGGAATGGCCCAGCTTCACGTTTGCTTTAACGCCCGAACAATCGAAAAAGATCAACACCTCCAGGGTCCCGTCGATTATCGTTTCGTCCAGCGGCATGGTGACCGGCGGACGCATTCAACATCACCTTGCCCAGAGATTGCCCGATCCCAGAAATACCGTGATCTTCATTGGGTTTCAAGCCCCCGGCACCCGCGGATTCACCATCAAAAGCGGCGCACCCGAAGTGAAGATTTTCGGAGAGATTGTGCCGATCCGGGCGCAGATCGCGGTTTTCGAACAGTTCAGCGATCATGCCGATACGCCCGAACTGCTGCAGTGGCTGCATACTTTTCCCAAGAAACCCGCGGCAACGTTTCTGGTGCACGGCGAACCGTCGGCAGCTTCGCAATTACGGGACACAATGACCAAGGACCTTGGCTGGAACGTGCAAGTGGCACAATGGATGCAGAAAGTCAGGATTGAGTGAGTAATTTGGTGATTGAGTAATTGTGTAATTGAGTAGTTTGAAGCAACCGGACATTCTCAAGAATTACTCAATTGCCCGATTACCCAATTGCTCAGTGGATTTCCTATGACTGAAGCTGAACTCAAGAAGCATCTCGACATTGCGGAAAAGAGTCCGAAGGAAATCGCGGCGGCGGTTTCCGGCTTGTCGGACAAGGTGCTGCGATATAAGCCGTCGCCAGAGAAATGGTGCGTTCTGGAAGTGCTGGGTCATTTAGCTGATGTGGAAATGATCTATGCTCACCGGATTCGGCAGATGCTGGCCGACGCCAAGCCGGTGATTGCGCCGATCGATCAGGATGCGTGGGCCAGGAGTCTGGGGTATCTGCAATCTTCTCCGGCGGAACTGGTTGCGTTGTACGGACTGAATCGGCATGCCAACCTGCAACTGCTGCGCCGGCTCAACGCGGCTGACCTGAAGAAGTCGGCCTATCATCCGGAACTCAAGAAGGACGTGACCGTCGCCGACATGGTCGAAAGAATGTCGGTGCATGGGGCAAACCACCTGGCGCAGATTGAGCGGCTGAAGAAAGAAGCCGGGAAATAAGCTGGGGATTGCAAACTGAGCTCTATTTGCGTTGTTTTGTTCGCACGAAACGAGCGATACTTTCTTCTACGATTCTTCCGAGTAGGTCGTTAGTTCTTTTCCGGCCTAGCACCATCAACGCTAGGTAGTAGGCAAGTACCACTGCAACGGCAATAGCCCATTCATAGAACTTCACCGCTCCGTGGCTCACGTCGATATTGAAATGGTCGGCGACTCCTATTACACAAAAAAGGACAGCTATCAAGGCAAAGGCCGTTCCTAGCAGCTTCGCCATGTCACCGCGGGGCCGGGATGACACACCTGCCCGTCTAGTCATCACAAGAATGTAATGGTCTTCTCGGCTGAGAGTTCGAGTTGCTTCAGACCACAACTTTCCGTGTTCGGGATCGTCTCGTCGGTCCCTTTTGCAGGCCCTCTTAATCAGGCCGACGATCTTCGCCTCGTACTCGTCCTGATCGAAGTCTCGCTCGAACTCCTCGTTCACCTGCAACATGTCTGGTATTGTCCAAGCGGTTTCGGACAGGTACAGTTCTTTACGCTCTATGTCCGTCAGCGGAATGCCTTCGAGTTGTGCCTCGGTATTGATTCTTGAGACTAAAAACTCCTTGGCTTCCTTCGCATTGGAAAACTTGGTCACCAGTTGCCCACCCGTTTGATCAGTCTCAGGCCAGTCTATATCCCGTGGAACTCGCGAAGGCGCGGCGACCCCTCCCCTCAGCCCTGTGTATTCGTAAATCGTACCAGCGCTACGAGTTTGGCCTCTGCCGCACCCGAGTCGATCGATTTCACCGCCAACGGCAACGCGTCCTTCAAATGATCTGCCTTCCCTGCCGCGACCAGCGCCCCTGCGGCATTCAGCAGCACCACGTCCCTGCATGGCGATTTCTTCCCGGCCAGGACCTCCCGGATGATCACAGCATTTTCAGCGGCGTCGCCCCCGGAAATATCTTCGAGCCGGGCGCGCTTCATTCCGAACTCTTCCGGAGTGACTTCGTAACTGCGCACACTTCCCCCTCGGACTTCCGCAATTCGCGTCGGGCCGGTGATCGTGATTTCATCTAGCCCATCCAGCCCGTGCACGACGAGCGCGCGTCGCAATCCCAACAGGTTTAGCGCTTCGGCTAGCTTCTCCACCAGCGCAGCGGAATAAACTCCGACCACCTGCGCCGAGGCCCGTGCCGGATTGGTCAGCGGGCCGAGCAGGTTGAATACGGTCCGCAGACGCAGTTCCCGGCGCGCAGGCTGGACGTATTTCATCGCGGAATGAATGGCCGGCGCGAAAAGAAATGCGATGCCAATCTCGTGCAAGCAAGTGGCGAGACGCGCGGCAGGCAGATCGACTTTCACTCCAAGCGCTTCCATCACGTCGGCGGAGCCGCACCTCGATGTAACACTGCGGTTGCCATGCTTGGCCACCCGCAGTCCCGCGCCAGCAGCGACCAGCGCTGTCGCTGTCGAGATATTGAAAGTACCGCTGGTATCGCCGCCGGTGCCGCAGGTGTCGACCAGGGCATCGCGTTCGGTGCCGCTGACGTCAACCGCCGAATCCTGGTGAAGATGAAGCGGCGCCGCAGCGGCGCGGATGGCTTCGGCGAACCCGACAATCTCTTGCACGCTTTCGCCCTTCATGTGCAGCCCGACCAGCAGCGCGGCAATCTGCGCGTCGGTGCAACGGCCCGACAGAACCTCCGTCATGAGCTCCCGCGCCTCTTCGCGCGAGAGCGACTGGCGATGGTTGGCAATGCGATGCAGGGCGTCCAGGATCATGTCGATAGTAGATCTGCGGCCTTTTCCCGTTAGCGATTATCCCATGAACGGGGCCACCGGCCAGCCCCAGGACCAGTGGCCAAGGTGACAGCAGTCACCAGGCCAAAACAGCACTGTGAGACCCAAATCACGCACCGATGTGACGGCTTACGTTTGCCGTATCTGGCACCGTTCTATAGAATCAAGTGTTTGCTGCCCGCAGTTTGAAGCCGCAAGCGAGTCCTACCGTATGTTTAGGAATCATTATGAAAATTCATGAGTATCAGGCCAAGGGAATCCTGAAGAAGTATGGAGTCGCCGTGCCGCGCGGAGAGATGGCGGAAACGCGTGAGCAGGCCGAAGCCATCGCAAAACACCTGTTCGACGCGGGCGCCAGCGGAGTCGTGGTAAAGGCCCAGATTCATGCCGGAGGCCGTGGCAAAGGCGGCGGGGTGAAGATTGCCCACTCCGTGGCCGAAGCGGCCGATCTTGCGGGCAAGATCCTGGGGATGACGCTGATCACCCACCAGACTGGTCCTGAGGGCCGCCTCGTCCGCCGCCTGCTGATTGAGGAAACTCTGCCCATTGAGAAAGAACTTTATCTTGGCATTGTGATCGACCGCATCGAGGCCCGGCCCGTGTTTATGGCATCGGCCGCCGGTGGCATGGAAATCGAGCAGGTCGCCGCCGGGAATCCCGATGCCATTCTCAAAGAACACGTCGCCCCCGGACAGGGTTTGGAGGCGTTTCAGGCGCGCAAACTGGCATTCAAGCTCGGCCTCAAGCCGCAGCAGCTTGGCGAAGCCGTAAAGTTTATGACGGCGCTATATCGCGCGTTTCTGGAAACGGATTCTTCGCTGATGGAAATCAATCCCTTTATCAGTTGCACCGACGGCCGCCTGTTTGCCCTCGATGCCAAAATCAACTTCGACGACAACGCATTGTTCCGCCATCCTGACGTTCGCGAACTGCGCGACATTACGGAAGAAGATCCTTTGGAAGTCGAGGCCTCCAAGTACAACCTGAATTACATCAAGCTCGACGGCACGGTGGGCTGCATGGTGAACGGCGCCGGACTGGCCATGGCCACGATGGACATCATCAAGTACGCCGGCGGCATGCCCGCCAACTTTCTTGATGTCGGCGGAGGCGCAAACTCCGAGCAGGTGACCCATGCGTTCGAAATTCTGCTGAGCGACAAGAATGTGAAGGCCGTGCTGATTAACATCTTCGGCGGCATCCTGCGGGTGGATATGCTGGCCACCGGCGTGGTCGAAGCGGCGCGGAAAACCAACATCCAATTGCCGATCATACTGCGCCTGGAAGGCACCAACGTGGAAGCGGGACGCGAGATTCTCAGGCAATCCGGCTTGAATTTTACCGTGGCCGAAACCATGAAGGACGCGGCGGAAAAGGTGGTCGCGGCGGCACGGGCATAGGTTCGACGTAGAGAAGTAGCTTGTTACGTCTCGCTCTAGCGGAGACGCGGCCGGAAGTAGCCAGCTACGTCTGTACAGAAAAGGTAATGGGACCAAATTTATGAGCGTTCTTATTGATAAATCTACTCGAGTGATTGTGCAGGGGCTGACCGGCAAGGAAGGCACGTTTCACGCCAAAACCTGTGCGGAGTATGGGACCAAGATCGTGGGCGGGGTCACGCCCGGCAAAGGCGGTACGACGCACGAAGGTTGGCCCATTTTCAACAGCGTCCAGGAAGCGGTCGACAAAACCGGCGCTGACGCTTCGGTGATTTTTGTGCCGCCGCCGTTTGCGGCCGACGCCATCATGGAAGCCGCCGACGCCGAAATCGAGCTGATCGTTTGCATCACCGAAGGGGTTCCCACGCTCGACATGGTGCGTGCATGGGAGTTCCTGCAGACCCGCCGTTCGCGGCTGATCGGGCCGAACTGCCCGGGCATCATCTCACCGGGCAAGTGCAAGATCGGCATCATGCCAGGACACATTCATCGCGAAGGACCAATTGGCATCGTTTCCCGCTCCGGCACGCTGACCTATGAGGCGGTTTACCAGCTCACGACTCGTGGAATCGGCCAGTCGACGGCGATTGGAATCGGCGGCGATCCCATCATCGGCACCAATTTCATCGATGCGCTGGAACTGTTCAACAAGGACCCTCAGACTGAGGCCGTGGTAATGATCGGCGAAATCGGCGGCAATGCGGAAGAAACCGCTGCCGAATATGTCAAAGCTCGCATGAAGAAGCCGGTCGTCGGCTTCATCGCGGGCCAGACGGCGCCTCCGGGACGGCGCATGGGTCATGCGGGAGCAATTATTTCCGGCGGCAAAGGAACGGCTGCGGAGAAAATCAAAGCCTTGGAAGCCGCAGGCATTCGCGTAGCAAAGTCCCCGGCCGATATTGGAGACACCGTGGTAGCGGCGATGGGAGTGAAAGTTTAGAGAACCGGGTACCATGTGCCCAGTATGGAGCAGTTGCACACGAGCTGACCACGGGCCAGCGGCAAACGACTGACAATCAACCACCAAGGACAAACGACTGATTCATGAAAACTCTGGAGCGTACTTTCACCATCGTCAAACCGGATGCCGTCAAGAAGAACGGGGTCGGCGACATCATCGAGCAGTTTGAGAAAACCGGATTTCGCATCCTCGCCATGAAGATGCTGCAAATCTCCAAACACCAGGCCGAGCAGTTTTATGCCGTCCATGCGGGCAGGCCATTTTTCAATTCGCTGACCGACTTCATGTCCAGCGGACCCATCGTAGTGCTTGCGCTGGAAAAGGAGAACGCCATTGCCGATCTGCGCAAGCTGATGGGTGCAACCAATCCTGCAAACGCCGAGGAAGGGACGATCCGCAAGAAGTGGGCCACCAACATCGAGCGCAACGCGATCCACGGTTCCGACGCCGACGACACTGCCCGCTTCGAGCTGAGCTACTTCTTTGCGGGATACGAGTTGGCAGACTGAAAGTTGGCCGCGGGTGTCCGCGATTGGAACAGGCGGTTCGCGGATTCCCCTGAGCCTCGAAGCCCAAAATCCAAGCCAGGAGCTGTCCTCATGCCTCTCGTGCAAGTCACCATGTTGACCGGCCGCACCGCTGATCAGAAGCGCAAACTGGCGCAGCGCATCACCGACGTCATGGTCGAGGAAGCCGGAGCCCGCCGCGAAGCCATCGTGGTAACATTCGTGGAAGTGCCGAAAGAAAGTTACGCCTCGGGCGGCGTGTTGATGGTGGACAAGTAGCAAGATCGTCGCGCGATCGGCAGCCATATGCGCTGGCGCCCGTCGTCCGCTGTGGGATCGAGATCATTAGAACCTCCCGCACCGAAGATCCTCTGAAGGCGGATTAGGTGTAATCGCCTTCCATGAGAAGGCCGGTCAGTGTCAAGTGGAATCTTGGTTGTTTTTCTCCTTTCTTTCTTCATGGCGGAGCGGTGTGCCGAGCGGCCCGGAGCGGTCAAGGGCGCGTTCTTTGCGGCGTCAGCGAACCCTTGACGGCGAGGACCGCTCGGCGATCATCCCGCCGGGAAGAAAGAAACCCTTACTCCGCTGCCTAGTCGAGGTTGACTCCAAGACCCGTCCGCCACTACTGCCGCCACCCTTCCATCCGCACTCTCGTGAGCGTTTCGTCGCTCGGTGCCAGTTGGGTGTTCTCGTTTCAGCCGGTGCTGCCACCTGATTTTCGACCTCTCGTTCCATCTCGATGATGGAGTCGGGCCAGGCGATTAACGCAGTCACCGAAACTCGGCGCGGGGACTTGAAGTTTCCCTTTCGCACTCCTTCCCTCTGTCTACACTACGCCGCTGCAGATACTG
The DNA here is from genome assembly GCA_963715675.1 of uncultured Acidobacteriota bacterium. Taxonomy (GTDB): domain Bacteria; phylum Acidobacteriota; class Terriglobia; order Terriglobales; family Acidobacteriaceae; genus DASVWZ01. Next base: position 1,093,484 of record OY970265.1, on the reverse strand, counting down.
GTACCTGATGGCTATTGTGCAACGGTTCGTACACTTCTCCACTGACCCACAGGTGATGCAGCAACACTGCCAGCTTTCGCGCCGTGGCAATGATCGCCCGTTTCTTCCCGTTCCGTCCCCCACGCTCGGCCAGCTTCAACCCCCAGCGCCGCAGATCACAGTCCGGACCAAACGGTCCCAGGATATGTTGCGCTCCCTGCACCAACAGGGTTCGGAGATAGGGATCCCCTTCCTTGCTGATGTGCATCTGCGGTTCGCTCTGCCCGGAGTTCCTGCGCCCCGGCTGCAGCCCAAGGTAGCAGCCCACGTCGCGACTCTTGCGGAAACGTTGCGCGTCTTCCAGGGTCAGCAGGAAGGTCAGCGCGATCAGCGTGCCGACTCCCTTCACCTGCTTCAGCAATGCCACTTGCGGATAGCGACTCTCCGCCAACTGCTCAATCTGCTGGTTGTACTCGCAGATGCGTTCACTCAGCGATTCGATGGCTGCCAGCAACGGCTGCAGCGCGGTCTGCAGTTCTGGGCTCAAGCCTTCGGCTTTCTCCGGGTTCATATTGCGCGCGTTGCATCCGCGCAGCCGTTCTCCGTAACTCTTGGCCAACCCGCGTACCGTGTTCACCAACGCCGTCCGGGCTCGCACCAGACCCGCTCGGGCCCGGATCACCGTCAAGTCCGCCTGCGCTTTGGCGCTGCGATGTTTCACCGGACTCAGCAACTGGGGATCGATCCGGGCCAGTCGAGCCAGGGTCTGCGCATCCATCCGATCGTCTTTCTTGCGACTCTCTCCGATCAGCCGCACATTCCGGGCATGCGCTACGATCACCTCGTGCCCCAACTCGCTGAGCAGTCGACTTACCCACGGCGAGTGCATCCCGGTCTCCAGCGCGATCCGACTCCGCGGCATGGCCCCGAACCCTTCCTTCATCGCTTTTGGAGTCGTGCTCAGCTTTTGTTCCAGCAGCACTTCTCCTGCTTCACCCAACACGCAATACCAGCTCGACCGATCGCCCAGGTCCAGCCCGATGGTCAGCTTCTGCTCTCGAAAATTCCTCGTCTGCCTTGCCCCTACAGTGCTAATCTTCTTCATTGCCGGTCTCCTTTATCTCTTGCGCTTCGAGCGCGTCGATAACTTGGGAGCGTATCGCATCCCGCCGGAGACCGGCCTTCTCATCCCATCTGAACTCGACAGGTACAATGGCTACCGTTGTTGCGGTCAAAAAGGAGATTCCGGAGTAAATGAATATGGCCTCGGAGCGACCGCTGCCTGCACCTAGGATTTCGCTGGTCGTCAGCGGGCTCCTCACCATACGGCGAAAATGGTTCGATGTCTGTATAGGTAGGTGCGACGGAGCTAACGTCGTCCCAGTCCTCCGAGACTCAGGCGAGATCTGGTTTTTAGCGTCTTTGGGAGATCGCGACGGCAGGAAGCTTCGTATTTCGCGGCACGAACTCTCAGGCTTTGGGGACCACGCTGCACGGGCCTTCCAATACGGCGCGATTGCCGGTTACCTTCGCTCTGGAGGGTTTATTGAGGAGCCTGATCAGGAGCGGTACCTCACCGACCTTCGAGAGGCAATAGTAGGCAATGACGCCACGCCAATTGATGTTTTCCTCAGCCGCTACGCCGACCAGGGTAACAGCGACAGCGCGCTGACCTATGACACCGCCCTGTTTCTTACAAACGATGCCGGTGCCCCGGAGCGGGTTATTTCGTCGCGCCGCGAGCATTTTGAAATGGTTTACGCCATGGAGGGGTCGAGCGACTTCCTGCTTGTGTACGGTCTCCTTTTACAATCCGCTGTCGCGCCGTTGCTCTATGGCCTGTCAATTCTCCAAATCGCGATTAGCTTCGAACATAGCGCAGAAGTTAAACGTATCAGGACAGCAATGGCGGAGTCGGCGCTCATCGCCACCGCCCCGAGCGCGGCCCACTGAAAACAATCTGACGGATCGTCACGAGCCGAAGCCGTACCCTGATACAAGACAAGCTCCTCCGTGCTCGGTGCGGCATAACACCTAAGGTTCACAGTTGGCGTAACATCTCGATTACGCTCATTGACAGCGTTGCAGAGCGCATTCGGCGGACCGCCGCCAGCGCCGGGGGGATGATCCTCTGCGGAGGATTTCCGGCGCTTCCCGGCGCTTCCCTGCCCCGCGTTTTCCACGTTGCGGAAAGGGCCCTTTGTGCAACGTCCCAAGAAGCCAGAACGCCGCCGTCATCCCAGCGCGTGGCAATCGCCACCGAACAAGCACCGCCGAACTGAGTGTGGCAAAAAACTGCGCAATAAGCTACGCTGTGAGGAGGGTAGGAACATGCCAACTCTCGATTGGTCGCAATGTCCCGCCGTGGAAAGCGTCCCCGGAAAGCGCAGTGGCGCGTGGGTATTCAAGAACACCCGTATGCCGGTTTCCACCGTTTTCGAGAACCTTGAATCCGGCGCAAGTATCGAGGAAATCATGGAGTGGTTTGACGTGACGCGGGAACAGATTGTAGCCGTGCTCGACTTTGCGGCCCGCAGTCTTGATGCCCCGCCGTCCCCTGCCCATTCGCCGGCCTCCGTCGATGCGCATTCTCTTTGATCACGGCACGCCCGCACCGCTTATCCCGTTTCTTGAAGGCCACACCATCACCAAAGCCAAGGATGCCGACTGGGATGAACTGGCTAACGGGGAACTTCTGAAAGCCGCCGAGGAAGCGGGATTTGAAGTGCTCTTGACGACCGACAAGAATATGGCGGCGCAGCAGAATTTGAAGGGCCGCGCAATCGCGGTTGTAGTTCTTGGAAATTCGCAATGGCGTATCGTGCAACGCCATGTCCGGAAGATAGCGGCCGCCGTGAACGCCGCAACACCCGGCAGTTATTCCGAGGTGGAAATTCCGTTGCAGTAACACCCTGTGTCTCCCCGCCTTGTCGCGCAAGACGGCAAGTTTTGCGACACCTCGCTCACGCCTTGAAATCCATGTGTCTATCCGCGAGTCTGGACCGACGACCAGAACCCCCGCCACACTTCTCACCCCAGCGGCACGAACAGGTGCCCGTCGATGCGGTCGCCCAGCTTGGGCAATTCTTTCTTCGCGTACTGCAGAAAATGGGGCGCGGCGCGGTGTGCTTCCAAAGCCGCGTCGTCCTTGTACTGCTCATAAACAAAAAAACGGCGCGCCTCGGTCTTGTGCCGATGGACCTGGTACATCAGGCACCCCGGTTCCTTGCGGCTTTCCTCGGTCAGCTTGGAAAACAGGGTTTCCACTTCTGCTTCACGTCCTGCTTTCGCCATCCACGTTACCGCCAGAACGACCATCGCTCGCTCCGTTCCTAGTCTTTGGCCCGCGCCCCGGTTTTCGATCCTGTCAGATCCTCTAACTTATCAGCGAACTCCCCCACCATCATCGTCTGCTCGCGGTCTGGACCGGTGGAGACCATCCCAATCCGTGCTCCACTCTCCCGCTCGACGAAGTCCAAATATTTCCGGGCCGCCTGGGGAAGTTTCTCCAGCTTCGTGATCCCTTGCGTCGAGGTCCGCCAACCGCTCATCCTCTGGTACACGCATTCGATCTTCCGGTAGCCGCTGTCCTGGGCGGGGATCTCGTCGGTTTTCTTGCCGTCGATTTTATACCCCACGCAAACCGGAATCTCTTCCAGTTCGTCCAGCACATCCAACTTGGTGACGACCAGCCAGGAGATTCCGTTAATCATGCCTGAGTAGCGGAGTAGTGGCAAGTCGATCCAACCGCAGCGTCTCGGGCGTCCCGTGACGGCGCCAAATTCGTTCCCCCGGGCGCGCAGCATTTCGCCCAACTTATCCCGGGATTCCGTCGGGAACGGGCCTTCGCCCACACGGGTGCAGTAGGCCTTGGTCACACCGATCACCGTATCGATCGCGGTCGGCGCCACGCCGGTTCCAATGACTGCGCCACCAGAGGTCGCGCTGGAGGAGGTCACAAAGGGATAGGTCCCGTGATCGATGTCCAGCATCGTCCCCTGCGCACCTTCGAAGATGATCGATTGGCCATTGGCCAGTGCCTGATTCAGCAGCGCGGCAGTATCGCAGACGAAAGGCGCAATCTTGGCAGAAGCCGCCGCATATTCGTCGTACATTTTGTCCGGATCGAGCGGTTCGGAGTTGAACAGCGCATGGGCGATCATGTTCTTTTCGCGGCAGGCATTCCCCACATGCGTCTTCAGAAGATCCAGATCCAACAGGTCCGTCACTCGCAGCCCACGCCGGCCCATTTTGTCCTCATAAGCCGGACCAATGCCGCGCGAAGTAGTGCCGATCTTCACCCTCCCCGGCGCATTCTCGGAAGCCAGTTCGATCATCCGGTGATAGGGCAAAATCACATGTGCGCGATTGCTGACAAACAGGTTGCCGTCTACCTTGACCCCGGCCTCCCGCAGCGCTCCGACTTCCTTGAGAAAGGCCATGGGATCGAGAACTACTCCATTGCCAATGACGCTGCGGCATCCTGCCCGCAGCACGCCGCACGGGACCAGTTGCAGGATGAACTTCTTGCCGTTGATGATAACCGTGTGGCCGGCATTGTGGCCGCCGGCGTATCGTGCCACGACGGAGAAGTTCTCCGACAGCACATCGACGATTTTGCCCTTGCCTTCATCGCCCCACTGGGCGCCAACAATAACCGCGCTTTTGCCCTTCTTCAATCGAGACTCCATGCGAACAGATTCGTACGGCCGCCAGACCTGGATCGCACACCAGTTGCCCGCTATGAAAAACTGGCAATTAAATTACGTGGATAAATAGGGCTGAGGTGTACTTCAAATGATAACCCGCCGAGTCAACGATGGGCAATCGTCCGCTTTTGAACTTCGTCCACACGAAGATGATGGGGGCGAACTGGTATGATGTTTTGCTCCCTACAAGCCCCATGCCGGAACTTCCCGAAGTCGAAACCATCGCACGCGGTCTGAACACCCGAGTCGCAGGAGACGTCATCGAATCGGTCTGGCTGGGATCCAAACCTCAACCACTGAAGTCGTCTGCAGCGGAGATCGCGACCACACTTGAATCCGCCCGCATTGCCTGCGTTCGCCGGGTGGGCAAGCACATTGTCTTTGATCTGGAGAAGGGAGCACGGCACCTCCGCTCCCGCGCAAAGCCGCCTCTGGTCGCCGGGAACAAGCATGCGAGGCTCGACGTGCCGACGCCAAACGCGTTCGCGAAGAAGTCAACGGGAAGGAATTCCTCCGCCTCATCAGTCGGTTCCCAATGGATCGTGCACTTGGGAATGACCGGCCGCATGCTGGTCTGCCAGTCGGATCAAGCGATTGAGAAGCATACTCACGCTATCGCCAAGCTGTCGTCCGGCAGGGAGTTACGCTTTGTTGACCCGCGGCGCTTCGGGCGTTTGAGCGTTGCCCTCAATTTTCAGGCCGCCGGATCAGAACCCCTGGAGGTCGAACTGGGACGCTTTGTGAGCCTGTTCCGAGGCCGCAAGACCCCCATCAAGAGCGCCCTGCTCAACCAGAAGTTGCTCAGCGGAGTGGGCAACATCTACGCCGACGAATCCCTGTTCCGTGCTGGCATTCGGCCTCGCCGAAGCGCCGCGTCCCTCGCCCGGGAAAACCTCCGTCGGCTCTATCTTGCCGTTCAAGAGGTGCTGAAGGAAGCGATCTCCCTCGGCGGCTCCTCCGTCTCCGACTACGTGGATGCCGACGGCAAAGAAGGTTTCTTTCAGCTCCAGCACCGCGTTTACGGACGCGAAGGCGAGCCCTGCCTGGTCTGTAAGACACCGGTGAAGCGCGTCGTCATCGCCGGCCGCAGCAGCCACTACTGTCCGAAATGCCAGAAGTGAAAATGACCGAGAGGCTGCACCGGAGCTATCGCGCTGCTACTTTCTCCGTCACCTTCTTGAACGCCTTCAGAAAGAACTCATTCTGTTCGGGGGTGCCGATGGTGATGCGGATCGCGGTGGGAGCGCCCCACGGCCCGAGCGGCCGGATGATCACTCCCTCTTCCTGCAGCCTCTTGGCCACCGTGGCGGCATCCTCACCAATCTCGCAGTAAAGAAAATTCGCCCAGGTAGGCACCGGTCGATAGCCCATCTCGGACAGCCCTTCCACCAGCACCCCTGCTTGCTGAGCATTGTTCGAGAGAGCCTTGCGCGTGTGCGTTTCGTCGTCAAGCGCTGCCACCGCGGCCGCCTGTGCAACCGCCGACACCGAAAATGTCGTGCGCATTCGGGCAAAGTACGACATCAATTCTGCGGGCCCAATTCCGTAGCCCACCCGCACACCTGCAAGTCCGTGCGCTTTGGAAAAAGTACGCAGCACCACGACTTTGCGGCCGTCCTTCACATATTCGAGGGAATGCGAATAGTCCACACCGCGCTGGTGGGCAAAGTACTGCGCGAAATCGGAATAGGCTTCGTCGAGGATAACCACCACGTGCCCAGGGACCTTGTCGAGAAAGCGGTCCACCTCGGCTGCCGGAACCAGAGTCCCGGTCGGGTTGTTTGGATTGGAGAAATAAATGATCCGGGTATTGCTGTCGATGGCAGCGGCGATGGCGTCGAGATCGTACCCGTCATTCTGCATCGGTACCACGATCAGCTTCCCCCCTGCTGCCTGGGTGGCGATGGGATACACAATAAACGAGCGTTCGCTGGTGATTGCGTTGAGCCCCGGCGAAAGCAGGGTTCGCGCCATAATGCCCAGCAGCGCGGTCGAGCCGGCCGTGGGGACAATCTGCTCTGGCTGGACCTGATGCAGATCGGCCAGCCTCTGCCGCAATTCGGTGACATCGTTGTCTGGGTACAGACTGGTTTCGCCAAGGACAGCTTGCATCGCTGCAATGGCTTTCGGAGACGGGCCGAACGGATTCTCGTTCGAGGCCATTTTGATGCAGTTCACGCGGCTCTCCCGTTGCGCTTGGCGGAGTGATTTGCCCGGCGTGTACCCGCCCAGGGAACGCACATGCTCGGGCACAAGCTGGCTGTATTCGCTCATTCGGTCTATTTAATCTTTACCATGTTTCGGGGAAAATGTCGTCGCCGGTTGCTCCCACGCCGTTCGTCCTCAGTCGTTCGCCAACCACGCAACTGGTCACCGCATTCCAACCCAGTGAAGAGCACCCAAGCCGGACGACCGACGACGAACGGCGCAGGACGGACCATCGACGCCCAAACATCACCGATTTATGGTCCGCAGCTTCTCCACCTCTTGCGGCGTTAACTTGCGAAACTTTCCGGGATGCACGTCCAGTTCCAGCGGACCGTACCGCACTCGCTTGATCTTCTCCACATGATGCCCGATCTCCTCGAACATCCGGCGAATCTGCCGGTTTCGGCCTTCCATCAGCGTCACTTCATACCACGGATTCGCCGTTTCCCGGATCACCCGGATTTTGGCCGGAGAGGTTCTCACCCGCCGCCCGCGATCCGATGCAATCGAGATGCCTTCCCGCAACTTGTTCAGCTTCTCCCCATCCGGCACGCCCGCCACTTTCACCATGTAGGTTTTCGGGACATGCGAAGCTGCTTTCATCAGATAGTTGGCGAAGTCACCGTCATTGGTAAGCAGCAGCAAACCTTCGCTGGCATAGTCGAGACGCCCGACCGGATACACCCGCGCTCCGACGCCACGCAGCAGATCCATGACCGTAGGCCGTCGCTCCGGATCGCGCACGGTCGTGACATAGCCCTTCGGCTTGTTCATCAGCAGATACACGTGCCGCTCCGAGCCGTGCAGCAGCTTGCCATTCACCCGTATGTGGTCGCGGTCCGCATCGGCTTTCGTCCCCAGCTCAGTGACGATCTGTCCATTCAACGACACAAGTCCGCCGGTGATCATTTCTTCCGCCTTGCGGCGCGAAGCGATTCCGGCAGCGGCGATGATTTTTTGCAGTCGTTCAGCAGGCATGGGAATTCAAATGGAAATGTCCGCCACTTTGGGGCGAAACAGCGGCGTCTGCTCTAACCACGTTCGATCCGCGTGTACCCGCCGCCCGGTGATTTCACCCAGAGATCGCCACGCATGTCGCGCCACGGGCCGATCGGTTGGTCCGGCTTCGGGTCCGAGCCCATTCGCAGAACGTTGCCGTCGGGGTCCTCGATCTGCATCTCATAGGCCCACTCGTAGTTGGTCGGCCGATTGCGGATTTTCGCCCCCTTGCTGGTGTACTCCTCGAACAGAGGCTCGACGTCCTCGACGCCGATCCACACCCAACTCCCAGGATTTCCCTGATCACCCTCGCTCAACATGATGTGGCAACGATCGCGCGAAACCGACGCGATAAGCGCCGGGTGCTGCCAGTCAATCTTGAATCCGAGCACCTCCACGTAGTATTCGAGGCTGGCGGAAAGGCTAAGCACCCGGAGAATCGGGGTGACGCCTTCGAATGCGACCGCAGCTGCTTTCTGGGCTACAGACATTTTGCAGGTTCCTCCTTTAATCTGCCGGCCTCGACGAATGATTCTTCTTGAGAAGGGAATGCTGGCTGACTACTCAACCTCGCCGCCCACTCGACTTTCAACCTGTTCCGCCGGCTCCTCAATATTGGACGCCGGTGAAACCTCCTGGGTAGCTTGGCCTTCGACCGCCAGCAGGTCACTTTGGAATGACTGGGCCACAAGCTTCTCGAATTCCTCCATGCTGGGCAGTTCGCCAACGTCCTTCAATCCGAAACGCAACAGAAATTCACGGGTCGTCTTGTAAAGAATCGGACGGCCAATCACAGCCTTGCGCCCGGCGGTGGTAATCAGTTTGCGGTCGAGCAAGGTGGCGATCACGCCGCCGGCGTCCACTCCGCGGATTTCGCTGATCTCGGGAACCGTGACCGGCTGCTTGTACGCAATCACCGCCAGCGTTTCCAAGGCGGGCAGCGAGAGCCGGACCGGCGGTTTCAGACTCTTGGCGAACCCGCGCACCATGTCGTGCTGTTCAGGCTTGGTGGACATGCGGTATCCACCGGCCACCTGCCGGATTTCAATCCCGTGATCGGGTGCGTAGTAGTCCACCATCAGCTCTTCCAGCGCAAGGCGTACGCGAGACTTGACCTCAGTGCCGTCAGCGGCGCCTGCGCGTATGACCGATTCCTTGACCAGTTCAATCAACTGGTCCAGAGTTACCGGCGTTTCTGCTGCGTAAATGATCGCTTCGAGTTGGGCTTTAAGGCTCATATTTGTCGCGGTCGTTCGTCGTCGGTGTTCGCCACTCGTCGTTGGACTTCGGTCGTTGGTGCTTGGTGGTGGGCAAAGGCCGGTGGAACCAGGCAAACGACCAACCACGGACGACTAACGACCGCCGGCTAATGATAGTTTCCTACCTCCAATCATCCCGCACCGCCGCCTGCTCTGTCATTACAGCGTCGAACCCTACATGCTTCCGCAGAACAATTTCGCCAAACAACCGGTCCTGCCGCAACTGCACCGCTTGCAGACGAACCATTTCCAGCAGCGCCAGAAACATGCACACCAGCGCCTGCCGCGATTCAATCGCCAGCAGAAGCTGCTTCAGCCGGATCGGCCGGTCTTCGAGCGCCAGGCGCCGCCTCAGATAGTCGATCATTTGGCCCACCGTGACCGTCTCTTCGTCTACTTCGAGCAGGGGCCGGGACCGGACCCGCTCCAGAACCTGTTGAAATGTCTTGACCAGGTCGATCACGTCGGCTGCAAACTCCGGTTCCGCTCCCTCCGCCTCCATAAACTCTTTGAGCGCTGGGTTCGATCGAACCGCGTCTTCGATCTGTTGCTTCTGCAGTAGCATTTGCGCCGCCGACCGGAATTTTTCGTGCTCAATCAGCCGGTTGACCAGCTCTGCCCGGGGATCCTCCTGCGCCTCGGAACTTGCCGCCGGATCGCGTGGCAGCAACATCTTCGACTTGATGTGGATCAGCACCGCCGCCATGTAGATGAACTCTGCGGCCACATTCACGTCGAGATCGCGAAGCTTTTCGACATATGCCAGATACTGCGCAGTAATCTTCGCAATCGGGATGTCGTAGATATCGATATCCTGCTTGCGAATCAGGTCGAGCAGCAGGTCGAGGGGGCCTTCATAAATCTCCGCAACGCTGACCGCGAAGGGAAAATCGTTCTCCTCGTTCTTGCGGTCGGATCGGGCACTGACCAGCGGCGGATCGACGGGTTGCGGCCCTCGGCCTGAAAGCCCGCTGCTTACGGAAACGCTTTTTGCTTCCTCGGTCATGCAATCAATCGGGACGCCGTCCACCCCGCGCCTGTTTCACCGCCTAAGGCTTGCGTGGAGCTTCGTAATTCAACGACATGCTCATCGCCGCACGAACCTGCTCCATCGTATCCGACGCGACTCCCCGCGCTCTGGCCGAGCCCGCCTCCAGAATATCCCATGCCATGCGCGGGTTGTCCTCGTATTTCTTGCGGCGCTCCTGCATGGGATTGAGTATTCGCACCAGCGCGTCGGCGGCCCACCCCTTGCATTCAATGCAGCCGATCCCGGCCGACCGGCAGCCTTCATTCACTTTAGCCATCGTGCCAGTGTCGCTGAAGATCTTGTGTAGATCCCCCACCGGGCACAGATCTGGGTTCCCGGGATCGGTGCGACGAATGCGCGCCGGGTCCGTGACCATGGTCTTTAGCTTCTGCCGTACCACTGGCTCCGGGTCAGTCAGCATAATGGTATTGCCATACGACTTCGACATTTTGCGCCCATCCGTTCCCGGAAGCTTCGGAGTGGGAGTAAGCAATGGCTGCGGCTCAGGAAAGACTTCTTGTCCATTCAGCTTGTAGAACTGGTTGAACCGCCGGGCGATCTCCCTTGTCAACTCGACGTGAGCCACCTGATCTTCGCCCACCGGAACGAAATCGCCCTTGTAAATCAGGATATCCGCCGCCTGCAGCACGGGATAGCCCAAGAACCCATAGGTGCCCAAGTCCTTGTCCCGGATGTTCTCCCGCTGCTCCTTATAGGTCGGCACGCGTTCCAGCCAGCCCAGCGGCGTGATCATGGAAAACAGCAAATGCAGTTCCGCGTGTTGCGGCACGTGCGACTGAATGAACATGGTGCAGTGCTCCGGATCGAGCCCGGCGGCCAGCCAATCGAGAAGAACTTCGACCGAGTTTTCCTTCACCCGCGACGTGTCAGCATAGTCGGTGGTCAGAGCATGCCAATCCGCCAGGAAGAAGAAGCATTCGTAGCGATCCTGCATCTTCACCCAGTTATCGAGCGCTCCCACAAAATTTCCCAGATGCAATTTCCCGGTGGATCGCATGCCGCTGAGCACGCGCTTACGCGAGTTGGATTGTGCCGTCATCAGATTCCCATCAAAATCGAACGATAAAGGTTTAAAACAGGCGTGATCAGCGCCATCAGCAGGCCCCCACCAAAAAATACCAGCGCCATCAAGGCAAACACTCCTATCCGGTCGTACACCTGGCGCACGCCATCAGGCAGCAGATGCCGCAACACGTGGCTGCCGTCTAACGGAGGCACCGGGATTAGATTAAACACAGCCAGCAGAACGTTAATCACCAGAAACTGATTCAGCAGCATCGCCACCGGAGCCAGGGAACTCTCTGACACGAAGCCCACCATCGTACCCCGCACCAGCATCCGCCCACCCGGCGCCAGAACCTCAATCGCACCAAGCAAAATCGTCGCGGCCGTCGCCACCATAAAGTTGCTGACAGGCCCCGCTACCGAAGTCAAAATGTCATCCCGCACCGGGTTCTTGAAATTCCGTGGATCGACCGGAGTGGGCTTTGCCCAACCGATCACCGGCAGGTGCGTCAGCATGGCGATCAACGGCAGCAAAACCGTCCCGATCGGATCGATATGCTTGATCGGGTTCAGCGAAATGCGTCCCAGCATGCGCGCCGTAGGATCGCCCTGCCGGTTGGCAGTCCAGGCATGGGCGGACTCGTGCACGCTGATCGCGAACAGAAATGCGATCAACTGAAACAGGATTACTACGTGGTCCAGGCTCATTCGCGGTTGCACTCGATACTACCACGTTGAACCACAATACAAGCACAGTGCGGGCTCTGGTGGCCCCACCAGACCGCATCCGGTCCCGATGCCCTGCCCTCGGATCGAAAGTATGGGGCCCGGGCACATCGTCTATAATCTCGGCCACCACTTGTGATTCAACTGGCGCGCAAACTTCGCCTGGTCGATTACTTCACCCTGGGATGGGGAACCATGGTGGGGGTGGGATGGCTGGTCGTCATGGATGACTGGTTGTCCCGGGGTGGCGTGCTGGGAGCTGTCCTCGGCTTCGCCATCGGTGGCTTGCTCCTGCTCCCGGTGGGCTATGTCTACGGCCAGCTGGTGGCCACCCTGCCGGATGCCGCCGCGGAAGTCGCCTACACTGCAAGAGTTTTTCCCAGCTTCGTCAGTTACTTCACCGGCTGGATGATGGTGCTGGCCTACTTCATCGTGTGTCCCTGGGAAGCCGTAGCGGTGGGAAAAATCTCCGGCTATGTTTTCCCTGCGCTGGATTCCATTGAAATCTATCGCGTGGCGGGTCGCGCCATCTATCTTCCCCACCTGATCGTCGGCCTGGCGCTGACTGCGGTTCTCACCGGGTTGAACTACCGCGGCATCCGGCTGAGCGCAACCTTTCAGAACTGGACCACGTTTGGCACGCTCGCGTTCTTCGTTGCCTTTGTAGGGTTCGGGGCGACTAAGGGCTCGGTGCGCAACTTTCCACCACTTTTCACCCATGCTCCCTTCATTTCGGTGCTCTTGGTGATGCAGATCGTTCCTTACTTCATGACGGGCTTCGAATCGGTGGTGAAAGGCGCGGAAGAAGCCCGCCCCGAGTTGCGAACTCGCGGATTCGCGCGGGCCATCTGGGCGGCAATCGTAGTCGGCACCGTCTTTTATACCGTAGTCATTGCTGCGGTCGGATACGTAGCTCCCTGGCGAAAACTCCTCGCAGAGCGCTTCATGACGGCAGTCGCATTCGAGCAAGCCGCAGGCTCCCGGTGGATCGTGCGCGTCATCCTCGCGGCTGCACTGTTGTCGCTGCTGAAGGTATTCAATGGTAATTTCGTCGCGGCCAGCCGCCTGCTTTTCGCCATGGGCCGCCGCGGATTGGTGAACCCGGCTCTGGGCAGGGTCCACGCCGTGAACCAGACTCCGTCGGTCGCCGTGCTCTGCCTCGGCACCGCTACCGCAGCCTGCATGTTTCTGGGCGATTCGATCCTGGTGCCGGTTTCGGAAGTGGGGTCGGTCGCTTGCGCGGTGGGATGGTTTGCCACGTGCGCTGCTTACCTCTGGATGAAACCGGCTTGGGTCAATCGCTGTATCGCCGCCTTCGGGGCGGTGGTTGGGCTGCTTATGATCCTGATGAAAACCGTGCCACTGGTTCCTGGCCATTTCAGCCGGTATGAATGGCTGGCTTGCGGATCATGGATCGCGCTGGGTCTGCTCCTGAGGCGTAGGCAGCAACCCGGAAGGTTGTCACATCCTGGTTAACACCGAACTGCTTAGCCAGAAACTCCTGCCGGACGCTTGGGCCCCGGTTCACCCGCCAGCCGGGCTTCGGCCTCTTGCACGGCGCGCCGGGCGGCGGCAATCGCCTTATCCGTCGTCGATTCCGGCCCCTCGGCGTCAGTATTCGCGAAGAACACTCGCTCCATCGGATGGCGCGCCAGCGGCTGCACCTGGGTGTAGAGGCCCGGCGTGGACATATAGAGCGGATGTCCGCGACGGTAAATGTGAACCTCGATGGGATCCACCTTGGATCCCGGAAACAGCTTTTGAAAATCCGCCAGTACGTTGCCTGCCACCTTGCGCGCTCCCGAATCGTCCAGCAGACTTCTGCGTTCTTCTTCTCTCATGGGAGTGTAGAAGCTTAGGATGTTGTATTTCGGCCGGTAGTCCGCCCGATTGCGGAGAACCCAGTCGGCCACAATGAAATCGGTAAACGTGTTCCCCGGGCACCAGGTGTCGTATCCCTTGCCAAATACCTGTGTGTCGAATATGAGATTGACCACGCAATACGGGATATAGCGGATCTGCTGCATGGCGTCGCTCTGTGTTTCGGGCAGTCCCTGGACAATCCGTTGCGTGATGAACTTTGGCGTGGCCATGATCACCGCCTTGGCCGCCACCGTCTTCAGTTCCCCGCCCTGCATGTAGGTCACCTGAACTTCTCGGCCGGCCGGGATCACAGCCACCGTGGTCGCTCCCGTTTGCATGTGCCCGCCAAACTCTGGCTGAAGGATGTCGGTCAGCTTTTTCGATATGGCACCCAGTCCGCCCGGCCAGGTGAAGCAATCGGGGACCTCCTCTCCGGCCACGCTTTGCAGGTTGTCGAGGGCTACATAGGCCGACGTGTCTTCGCTGACCGCCCCCCAGTTCGAAGGCCCGAAGGTGTCCCACCACAACTTGACCTCCTCGGGATAGCCTTTCATCAGGTCGGAAAAGCGTTTGTTGTGAAGTTCCGGGGCGCGCTTCTCCAGATCGATCGCCAGCATTTCCTTCCTGAATTTCTTGAATCCTTCGCGGACGCTGGCCGGGTAGGGCAGCTTATCCAAGCCTTCATCCCAGGTCGCCGGCACCCATTCCCCCTGGATAAGGCTGCCATCCCGGCAGTGGATGGGCATAGGGTCAAGGCCAATTTCCTTCACGAAAGGATAGGCGTTGGTCTCGTCTTTTTGGATGAACGCTGATCCCGTGGCATACGCGTTTCCCTGGAACTCCATCAGGTATGCGTTTCCTCCCCAGTGCGGCTCTTTCTCCAGCAGGAGAAAATCGCGCTGGCGCAGCAGATAAGCCGCCGTAAGCCCACTGATTCCCCCGCCAACGATCACCATGTCGTGCCGCGCGGAAACCGGTGGCCGCGTAAACACTTTGCCGTCGCGCACCTGGTGGCAGATGCGGTTGTCTTCGCTGTCGACTTCCGGGGACCCACTGCTGCTCTGCGCCGACAGCAGCGCCAGATCCATCGGGCAGCCCGCCGAGATGGCCCCCGCCACCACGAACTTGATGAAGTCCCGTCGATTTGCGCTCATGTTCAGTCTCCTTGTGCCACCGCTTCCACCAGCTCGGCGGCAACTTCAGCCTTGCCTTCTGCGCCGGCGCGCAGGCGATACCAGGTCACGATGGCACCCAGTGAAAACACAACAATGATGCTGGAAATCGCATTGATTTCCGGCGTGATGCCCCGCCGTAACCGCCCCCAGATTTCCAGTGGCAAAGTGTTGTCCCGGCCGATCAAAAAGAAGCTGACCGCAATCTCGTCCATCGACAACGTGAAAATCAGCAACGCTGCCCCAATGATCGAAAGCCGAAGATTCGGAATGGTGATTCTCCAGAACGTCTGCCAGTAGTTGGCCCCGAGATCAAGAGAGGCTTCCTCCTGGGCCCGGTCGAGTTTCTGCAATCCTGCAAAGACTTCCGTGGTCGCGACCGAGATCAGTGCGGTCCCGTGTCCCAGCACGATCGTCACCAGGCTAAGCCTCACCTCGGCTTCACGGAACAACATCAAAAGGGAAAGTCCCGTGATGATGCCGGGAAGAATCAGGGGCAGGAGCACCAGTCGGCGGAACAGCGCCTTGCCTGGGAAATTGGCGCGATCCAGCGCCAGCGCGGCGGGAACGCCGAAGGCCAGAGCGATTGCGACCGCAACCAGCGCGACGATCAGGCTGTTCACCACCGAATCCCAGATCGCGCTGTCGGAAAACAGCATGCGGTACCAGTCCAGCGTGAGGTTGCGAGGTGGGAATCCTCCCACGCCTGCTCCGTTGAAGGAGTAGACGAGCAGCGTGACGATCGGCAAATAGAGAAAACCGAACACCCCAGCCGCGTGCCACCCCAGCCAGCGTGACGCCTCCCGCGCAGCGCCACTCATCGGAAGCTCCATTTCTTCTCCAGACTCTCGGAGAGGAAGAGCAGCCCAAGCACCAACCCCAGCATGGACAGCGAAATCGCCGCGCCCAGCGGCCAGTTGTATGCGGCCCCGAACAGACTGACCACGAGGTTCGAGATCATGATCCCGCCAGGCCCTCCGAGCAACAGGGGCGCGAGAAAATCACCAAGGCTCAGTACGAAGGCGAACGTAGCGCCGGCAACAACGCCCGGAATCGAGAGCGGGAAGATCACGCGCCAGAAAGTCTGGAACGGTGAGGCTCCCAGGTCCTGGGAGGCCTCCACCAGGTTGCGCGGAATGTGTTCCAGTGACGCATAGATCGGCAGCAATGCAAATGGCGTATAGATGTGCGTGAGCGTCAGCACCACGGCAAAAGGGCTGTAGAGGAGGAACTCCAACGGATGCTTCGTAACGTGGACATATTGCAAGAGCGTGTTGAGCACGCCTTCGCTGCCCAGGATCGTCTTCCAGGCGTAGGCGCGGACCAGGTAGCTGACCCAGAGCGGGATGATCACCAGTTGGTAAAAAAGGTCTTTGCGCGCCCCGGCATGAAAAGAGAGATAGTAGGCCACCGGATAACCGAGCAGCAGCGCGAAAATCATTACACGCGCGGCAATCCACATGGAACGAAACAGGGTTTGCAGGTATACGTTGACGCGCAGCAGTTCGCGGTAGTTATCCAGGTTCCACGAGTGGACGATGATCTGCAGCGAGGAAACCGACCAGAAGCTGTAGCAGAACAGAAGCAGATACGGAACCAGAAGAAATACGGAAACCCACAGCAGCGGCGGCAACGTGATCGCGGCCCGGTAGGCACGAGAGAACATCAGACTGTGCCTCCCTCAGTGCTCCGTGATTCCCTGACCGGAACCGCATCCGCGGCACAGAACTCAAATTGCTGCTCACCTTGCCAGGCTTCCCGGGCGGCGGCCCGCAACGAAAGCATCAGGCCGCCTGCGCAGGCAATCTGCAGCAACTCAGTCGCACCGTGAAAAGCCTGACTCGAAATATGGCCGCGGAAACGAACCACGCCGGAATCCACATTGGAAACTCCGCCCGGCACGCACCGAATGTTCTCCGGCCGCAACGAAAACAAAACCACGCCGTCGGGCACTGCCGCAGTCCAGCGCAGCGGCCCGCATTGCGCGATTCCAGATCTCGCTTCAGCGCGCAAGAGATTGGTGTGGCCAATGAACTGGGCCGTGTACGCTGTGGCCGGGCGGGCATAGATTTCTCTCGGCGCGGCAACTTGCTCCAGTTCCCCCATGCGAAGCAGCGCGATCCGGTCCGACATGACCATCGCTTCCTCCTGGTCATGAGTCACAAAGACGAAAGCGATGCCCACTTCCCGCTGGAGTGATTTCAATTCCACCTGCATCTGGCGGCGCAGGTTCGCGTCCAGCGCAGAGAGTGGCTCATCCAGCAGCAACAATCGCGGCAGGTTCACCAAGGCCCGCGCCAGGGCCACGCGCTGTTGCTGACCGCCGCTGATCTGCGACGGTCTTGACCGGGCATATACGGTCATCTTCACCATGGCCAGGGCTTGCTCGACTCGGGACGCAATCTCGGGTTGTTTCACCTTGGCCACGCGCAGTCCGTAGCCCACGTTCTCCGACACGCTGAGGTGAGGAAACAGAGCATAGTGCTGAAATACGGTGTTGACGCGGCGCCGGTAGGGCGGCAGCGGGTCAATCCGCTCGCCGGCCATAAAAAGCTCTCCGCAAGTGGCGCTCTCAAATCCTGCAATGATGCGCAGCAGTGTAGTCTTGCCCGAGCCGCTCTCTCCCAGGATGGTAAGAAATTCGCCTTCGGCAATCTGCAGCGAGATATCGCGCAACACTTGATTTTTGCCGAAGGACTTGGCGATGTTGCGAATGCAAAGCAGGGGCTGGGCAGCCGCTTGTGCGGGGTCGGAAATCGCAGGTTCTGTGCTGGTAGCCATGTTTGTCGAGTCAACGCCAGCTTTCAGCGGCCACAGACCGTCCGCACAAATGCTACTGCGTGGCTTTTACTTCGTTCCAAATCTCGATGTACTTGGCGCGCCGTGGTACGTTCTGCCAGAAGTAAATGCGTTTCTGATAATGGTCCACGTCGTCCAGATGCAGACTCTTCACCTGCTCGGGCGTCATCAGTTGAGCTGCTTGCGGATTCGCCGGCGTGTAGCCGGTCACATCTGAAACTTGCTTTTGGGTTTGCGCCGTGATCATGTACTCCAGAAACTGGCGGGCCAGCTCTTTGTTCTCGCTGCCGCTGGTGATCATCAGGTGATCAATCCACCCGGTAGTGTTCTCCTGCGGGATGATTTCGCCGGCCGGGAAATTCGACTTTCGCAGCTGGTTCGTCATCAGCGGCCAGCCCATGGCGGCCACCACTTCGTGATTCTGGAACAGGTTGGTCAGTTCGCCGCCGGTGGACCACATTTTTCGGATGTTCGGCTTCAGTTCGAGCAGCTTCTTCTTCACCGCATCCAGTTGCTCATCGCTGAGGTTGTAAAGCTGGCTCGGGTCCGGCTTGTCATAGCCCAGCAATTGCGCCGCCATGAATACCGTTGAGAGGTCGTCCCAGACCGAAATCTTGTTACGGTATTTCGGGTCCCAAAACACACCCCAACTGTCGGGAGGCTTGGAAAATACGGTCGTGTCATAGATCATGGGATTCGGTCCCCACATGAAGGGCACACCGTAGACCTGCCCGCCGACGCGCACCAAAGGCAGCGAGGTGAGTTGCGGAGAGAGTCGGCTATAGCTCGGAAGCTTGGAGAGGTCAAGGGCCGCAGCCAGCCCGGCACTGGCGATCGAAGTGGCCACATCGCTCGAGGGCGAGATGACGTCGTAGGTGCCGGGGCTCCCGCCGCGCAACTTGGCCACCAATTCATCGCTGGATCCCATGTAGGACGCTGAAACCTTGCAATGATGCAGCTCTTCAAATTGCTTCAGGAACGACGGGTCGGCGTAGCCCTCCCACACCAGCAGGTTCAGAGTCGCCGTCTTCCTGTTGCAAGAGGTGAAACAAAGCGCTGCCGCGAGAACGAGGGAAACCTTAAAGTAACGGATCATGGGCGCGAGTCTCCCTCTGCGACTGCCCTGGGACGCGGATTCAAGAACAGGTCTTTCATGCGCGTTTAGAACGTTGGTGGCGTGTTGACCCAAAGGACTTGCGTTTCCCTCCGCCCCGGATTCGACCAGCGGTGCGGCGTCGAGCTCTCAAAGTAAAAACTGTCTCCTGGCTTCAATCGGTAATGCTGATCCTGCACCGAAATCTGTAGCTCACCGCGAAGCACAAACAGGAATTCCTCCCCTTCATGGGTGTATGGCTCTCCGCTGCCCGCTTTGGGAGCGATGCGAAACAGATGGGGCTCCATGACCGCGTTGCCCCAGGCCAGTAATTCCATGCGAACCCCGGGACCGGCCTCCAGCACCTTCCGATGCTGGGGCGATACTTGCCGGCCATTGGATTCCGAGGTCTCGAAGAAATCAAGAATGTTCGTCTTGTAGAAGCGGGCGAGCTTGCGCAGCGTGCTGACCGAGGCACTCATGTGCGAGCGCTCCAGGGCGCTCAGGAAACCCACCGAGATTTTCACCGCTCCTGCAACCTTCGTCAAAGAAAGTCCACGCTGCACCCGAAGCTGGCGGATGCGAGCGCCGATGTATCCTGTCGAGACGCCGGGCTTCGCACGGACCCTGCCCTCGCGCTTCAGCGACTGAACGATCGCCGGAGCGTTCAACCCGCGCACCTTTCGCAGGAAACGCGCGCGCTTCAGGAGTTTCACATCTTCTCTGCTGTACAGCCGGTACTTGCCGGCGCTGCGTCGCGGCCGGATCAGCCCCAGGCTCTCCCACGAGCGAATGACGGAGGGAGAAACTCCCACCCTGCGAGCTACCTCGCCAATCTTCAAATGCAGCTTGGGCTCGCTGGGCTTCATCGGCAAAACGGCGCTCCCGGCAACTCCCCACGCTTGGCCACCACACCATTTTTTGCTTGACAGCGCGCGGCGGGTTCTCTAACCTTGCGCGATTATAGCAAGGTTTTGTTTTCGCGCAAGCATTGTATTTCACAGGAAGTGATGAGACCGAAAGGGAGCCCCTCAATGAAACCTTGTCGAGCCCGGTGGTTCCGGTTCTGCGCCCTCAGCCTGTTGGGCCTGATGTCCAGCTCTGCATTTGGACAAAGCGCCGCCGGCAGAATCATCGGTCGGCTGGCCGACCCCACCGGCGCAGTGTTGACCGGCGCCAAGGTCACGCTGACCAACCAAGCCACCGGCGTGAGCCGGGACACGACCACCAGCGCCAGCGGCGATTACGGGTTTGTCGAGGTGGCTCCGGGCACCTATCAAATCGCCTTTGAGTTGGCCGGGTTCAAGAAAAATGTCCAGAAGGACATCATTGTCAACGTCAACCAGGTGGTAACGCTGAACTCGACGTTGCAGATCGGCGCCCAGCAGGAGACGGTGGAAGTAACCTCAGAGGTCCCGCTGGTTGACACCACCAGCACCCAGCTTGGCGCCGTGGTCAACAACCGTTCCGTAAACGAGCTTCCGCTGAACGCCCGGGATACCTACCAGTTTCTCCAACTGCAGCCCGGCGTTCAGTCGCAACTCGGCAGCAGCGGCAGCACGCTGTACGGCAGTGATGCGGCCGGCTCCGTGTCCGTGAACGGCGGCCGCGGCCGCTCCAACAACTTCAGCGTAAACGGCGGTGACGCAAACGACCAGTTCGTCAACTTGCCAACCGTACAACCTACTCCAGATGCGATTGAGGAGTTTCGGGTAATCAGCAATACGTTTGACGCCGAGTATGGCCGCAACTCAGGTGCCGTGGTCAACGTGGTTACCAAGTCCGGAACCAACGCCTTTCATGGCGATGTGTACGAGTACTTTCGCAACAAGGTGCTCAACGCGCAAGGGTATTTCAATACCGTCAAGCCGCAGTTCAATCAGAACCAGTTTGGCGGTACTTTTGGCGGACCCCTAAAGAAGGACAAGACCTTTTTCTTCACTTCCTACGAGGGACGCCGCGTTCGCGAAGGTATCTCGGGGCAAATCGTGGCGGTTCCCACGCCTCAGGAAATCGCCGGAAATTTCAGCGCAGGGAGTGCTTTTGGCGGCAGTATCGCAAACCAGTTTGTCGCGGACGTGCTCAACGGTCGATCGGGCTGCACCCATGCCATCCAGACGGAGGGTGGGGTAATGCCGGTCCAGGGAGCCTCGTGGAACGCCATCTTCCCCAACAACCAGATCCCCACATCCTGCATGGATCCCGTCGCGGTGAACCTGCTACAGTATGTTCCCCCGGCCGGACCCAACGGCATGTTTCAGTCCGTGCCTACCCAGTCCGACACCCAGGACCAGTTTACCGTTCGGGTGGACCACAGGATCAACGACCACCAGAACCTGAGCGTTTACTACTACTTCACCAACGATTCCCTGCTTCAACCTTTCTATAGCTTCCAGAATTCCGGCGCCAACATTCCCGGATACGGTGCGATCGTCGGACAGCGTTTCCAGCAATGGAATCCCAGCCACACCTGGACCATCAGCAACTCCATGGTCAATGAGTTCCACTTCACCTACATGCGGGAAGCGCAGGCAACCTTCCAGCATCCGCAGGAGACTGGCCCCGTGAGCGGTTTCTGCACGGGGGCGGCCTCGGCTTACTGCTTCACAGGGAAGTCGGATTCATCGGCATTCACCTCCGCCGGCCTGGGCAGTAACCCCAAATACGGCATTACACCCGGCTTGCCGTCCGACCACACCGGTTTGCCCTTTATCGAGGTTTCGGGAGGCTTCAATATTGGCAATGGCTGGGAGGGCGAACTTCCCCAGATCGGCAACACCTTTCAATGGACCGACAGCTTGAGCTGGATCAAGGGCAATCACACCATGAAGTTTGGCGCTGACGTGCGCCGCAATCGCTTTGACCAAATCCTGTACTTCAATGTGAATGGATGGTTCACCTTCGACAGCAGCGGTCCCAATGCGGTTAGCTTCGACGACAATTACCCCGGATACCTGCTGGGCCTCCCCGATACCTATTCGCAAGGTTCGGCGCAGAGAGAAGATGTTCGTGACACCGGCCTCTATCTGTTCGCCCAGGACAGTTGGAAGATGAAGCCGAACCTGACCTTGAACTACGGCCTGCGCTGGGAACTCGATACTCCGCTGACCGACATCGGTGGACGCGTGCAAAGCTTCCGCCCGGGGCAAACCAGCCAGGTCTATCCGTGCAGCAATACGCCTCTGGCGGACTGTCCCACTGGCCTGGTTGTGCCCGGGGATCCAGGCGTTCAACCCGGTTTGACCTCAACCTATTACAAAGCCTTTGCGCCGCGCGTCGGTCTGGCCTACAGTCCCAACTTCAATGGTGGCCTTCTCGGCAAGGTTTTTGGAAACAACGGCAAGACCAGTATCCGCACCGGCTGGGGCATGTTCTACAACCCCATCGAGCAGTTGGTGCTGGCACAATTTAGCGCCGAGCCTCCTTTCGGCAGCAGTCCGGGGCTTTCGGCGACTCTGTTTAATACACCCTTCGTAAGCCAGGCCGGAACGGTCACCCCGAACGGGTTCAACGGAATTCTGGCTCCGCCGCGCGGACAGGATCCGGGGTGGACGAACTACCGTCCCATCTTGCTGTACGGCGACTTCCAGCCACATCTGCGGACCCAGTACACCGTGCAATACAACTTGAGTCTTCAGAGGCAACTGGCCAAGGATATGGTCTGGCAGATCAACTATGTCGGTTCTCAGGGCCACCGCCTGCTGGCCTCGCACGACATCAACCCATCGAATCCGAAAACCTGTCTGGACATCATGGCGATCGCGGCCGTCAATCCGGCAGACGTCACGGATGGATTCGGGGATCAGGTGAATTGCGGCCCCTTGGCCGAGGATGCCCCCTACAACGTCGTCGTGCCTGCTGGAATGCAGTTTGTGCTGCCCAATGGGCAGGCCATTCAAGGCAGCGGACAGACACTGCATTTCGTTGGTCTTCGCCCCTACTCCTCACCCAATTGCAACCCGCTCACCGGCGCCAACTGTCCCACCGATGGCGTACCGGTGTTCACCAATATTTTTGCGGAAGACACCATTGCCAACTCCGCCTACAACTCCTTGCAGACCATGCTGGAAAAGCATTTTTCCCACGGCTTGCAATTGCAGGCTGCCTACACCTTCAGCAAGTCGCTGGATCAGGCCTCCAGTTTTGAAGAGACGCTGAATCCGTTCAACTTCCGCGCCAGCCGTGCGCTCTCTCTGTTCAACTCGGCTCAGCGCTTCGTGATCAACTATTATTGGGAATTGCCGGTGCCGCGTTATAAAGGCTTCAAGGGCCGGCTGCTGGATGACTGGTCGGTGTCTGGAATCACCCAGTTCCAGAGCGGGTTCCCCATTCGTCTGCAGACACAGAACGACAATGAATTGATCAACAGTTTTTTCTTTTTCGGTACTGGCGCGCCGCAGCTCTCCGGAACCTTGCAGATTCAGAACCCGAAAACCCTGCAAACCATCAACAGCCAACCGGGACATTATTATCTCAACCCGGCTCAGTTCAATGATCCCGCGCTGGGTACCTTTGCAACAACTCCGCGTTCCATATGCTGCGGTCCGGGCGAGAACCAGTGGGACATCACGTTTTCGAAGAGGATTACAATGACGGAAGCTAAGTACTTCCAGTTCCGGACGGACATCTTCAACCTCTTCAACAAGACGCAGTTTGTCAGTCCGGACGGAAATTTCTCAGACTCGACGTTTGGCCAGGTGTTGGAGGCTCGCGATCCCCGTCTGGTGCAGTTTGCTTTAAAATTCTATTTCTAGCCCGAAGTCCCGGGCGGCATACGCTGCCCGGGCACAATCTAATGGCCGCACAGCCGGCCTGAGTTTTCTGGAGACCACGATGTATCCCGAATTGCAAAAGGAACTGGCGACCTTCGAGCGCCGTACGCCGAAATCCGCCACATCGCACCAACGCAATCTCAAGCGCATTCCTCTCGGCGTGGCCAGCAACTACCGCGCTTATGATCCCTATCCGATCTTCGTGAAAGAAGGCCAGGGATCGCACTTTCGCGACCTGGATGGCAACGATTACATCGATCACAACCTGTGCTTCGGCGCCCTGATGGCCGGCCATTGCCATCCGGCCGTAATGAAGGCAGTCGAAAAACGCCTCAGCACCGGCACCATGTTCGGGATGCCTCACGACATGGAGTGGGAGTTGGCGGAAGTGATTTGCGAGCGTTTTCCCATGGAGATGTGCCGCTTCGGCAACAGCGGCACCGAAGCCACCATGCACGCGGTTCGCCTGGCGCGGGCAGCAACCGGGCGCGACAAGATCATCAAGTTCGAAGGCGGATATCACGGTCTGCACGATGCTGCGCTGGTCAGCGTAAAACCGCATGCCCCGGAATTCGGCGACATCCACGACCCCGTTCCAGTCCCCGGCGGTCAAGGCGTACCCAAGGCGTCGATCGGTAACGTTGCCGTCGCCACATTCAACGATCTCAACACCGTGGAATTGCGCTTCAAACAAAATCCAGGTCAGATTGCGGCCATCATTCTGGAACCCATCATGATGAACGTCGGCCTGTGCATTCCGCAAAAAGGATTTCTGGAAGGGCTGCGCGAAATCTGCACCCGGAACGGCGCGCTGCTGATATTCGATGAAGTGAAGACGGGCGCAAAACTGGGTTGGGGTGGCGCATCGGAATATTTCGGCGTCAAGCCCGACATGATTTGCCTGGCCAAGTCCATCGGAGGTGGCCTGCCCCTGGCGGCCTTCGGCACTCACAAATCGGTAATGGATCTGATTTCCCAGCACAAGGTATTTCACGGCGGGACCTACAACACGAATCCGGTTTCGATGGCGGCCGGGCTGGCTACCTTTCGCGAAGTGCTGACCCGCGAGAATTATGCGCACATCGACAAACTGAGCAGGAAACTGGTGGACGGATACCGCAAGACGCTTGCCAAAGTGGGATTGCAGGCTTATATCGCGAGCGCCGGCGCCAATGGTGCGCTGATGCTGTATCCCAACGAGGTCCTCAACTACCGCGACTGGGTGACCATCGATACCGACCTCTGGCGGCATTACTGGTTCGGCATGGTCAATCGCGGCGTCATGGCCCAACCTTACTGGTGGGATGAGCAGTGGACCATTTCCGTCCAGCACACGGAAGCCGACATCGACCAGCACATTGCGGCGTTTGAAGACATCGCGCCTGCCCTGGCCAGGGCGCAACAGGAACGCACGGCGGAAGTGGTGACCCACTGACAGAATCGGGGGATCGGGCCATCTGGCCATCGGGTCATTTGCGAAACCAAATCTCCATGATCAGATGATCCGATCACCCGCTGATCCCATTCTCATGCCTGACCACGACCACAACCAGCCGCACCTGAAGCGCGTCCTCGGACGCCGGGATCTGGTGCTGCTTTTCGTGGTCGCTGTTTTCAACTTGAATGTCGTGCCTTCCATCGCCGCCAACGGCGGTGTCACGGTCTGGTTGTGGATCATCTCCTTGCTGCTGTTTTTCTGGCCGCAAGGGATCGCCGTGATCGAACTGGCGCATCGCTATCCCGGAGAAGGCGGCGTCTACCTCTGGGCGAAGGAAGTCTTTGGCGACTTTCACGGGTTCCTGTCCGGGTGGTGCTACTGGACCAACAACATGCTCTACGTGCCAACCGTCATGCTGTACTTCGTCGGCGTCTCAGTGTATGTTCTGGGCGCCCGGCATCAGGGACTGGCGGACAACAAGGCCTTCGCTCTCTGCGCCTCGATCGTTTTGCTCAGTCTGCTGACCGTCTTGAATATCGTCGGTCTCAGCGTCGGAAAGTGGCTCAACAATCTGGGCGCCATTGGAACCGCAATCGCCGCCGCCACCCTGATTGGCCTGGGCCTCGTGATTGTTGCGCGGTACGGCACGACCGTTACTGCCGCCGACTTCCGCATTCCCGCCAATCCCCGATTCGTTCTGAACTCCTTCGGAGTAATTTGTTTCGGTTTGGTTGGACTGGAACTGGCTTCGGTGATGGGCGACGAAATCCGTGATCCCAAACGCGATTTACCCACCGCGGTCGCCTGGGGCGGTGTGCTTTCGGGGTTACTCTATATTGGCGCCACGCTCACCCTGCTGGTGGCCGTTGGAAAGAACGATATCAACGTGCTGCAGGGCATCGTGCAGGCGGTGAGTCACTTGGCGTCGAAAGTCGGCGTCGGTTGGATCGTCGTTCCGTTTGCACTTATGCTCAGCCTGTCGATCGCGGGAATCGGTTCGGCCTGGATGGGCGGCTCAGCTCGGATTCCATTTGTCGCTGGCCTCGATTCCTATATGCCGGCGTGGCTGGGCAAGGTGCATCCGAAATACGCCACGCCGTACGCCGCGCTGATCGTGCAGTGGGTGGTGTCGCTGGTGCTCTGCATCCTTAACTTCGCTGCGTCGGGCGGAGTTCAGGAAGCGTTTCAGACCATGCTCTCCTTGGCCGTGGTGCTGCAGTTGGTGCCGTTTGTCTATGTGTTCGCCGCCTTGCTGACATTTGCGATTCGCGAAGCGCAACCAAAGGGCCGTTACGGCAAGGGAGTGCTGATCCTTTCCGGGGCCAGCGGCATTCTGACAACCACGCTCGGCATCGTGCTCGCGTTTTCTCCGGCAAAACAGATTACGTCGATCTGGCGTTACGAAATCACCATGATTGGGCTCACGCTCTTTTTTCTGGCGCTGGCCGCGTTTTTTTTCTTTGTCTACGGACAACGAAAGATGCATCGCGTCGTGGTCGCAAACCCATAGGGACGGACGCCCTCGTCCGTCCGGTCGAGCCCAGCTCGACCAATCGAGGTTCAGGAGAGATTTATGCCCGGCGGAGTGAAGACCGAAATAAAGACTTATCCGATGTATGTGAACGGCGAATGGGTCGACAGTAAGTCGAAAAAACATTTCCCAGTTTACGATCCGTCCACCGAAACCGTCATTGCTCAGGTTCCCGATGCAAATGCCGGCGACGTGGATCGCGCCGTCGAGGCCGCGAAGGCAGCGTTTGAAGATGGCCTTTGGGCGTCCACGACCGCCCAGGAGCGAGGGCGCGTTCTTTTCCGCTTGGCCGGGAAAATCCGCCAGAACGCCGCCATGCTTGCCGAACTTGAGGCCCGCAACTCCGGCAAGCCGATCGTGGAGGCGGAGTTTGATATCAACGACACCGCAACTTGCTTCGAGTACTATGGCGGCCTCGCCACCAAGATTCTTGGATTCGTGAATCCCGTGCCGGATAATGCCGTCAGCCTCACCATGAAGGAACCCATCGGCGTGGCCGGGCAGATCATTCCGTGGAACTATCCGCTTCTGATGGCGGCGTGGAAATTGGCCCCTGCACTGGCCGCGGGCTGCACCTGCATTCTCAAACCTGCCGAGCAGACGCCGCTCACCGCCTTGGAGATGGCGAACTGGTTCTCGGATGTCGGACTTCCACCCGGAGTGGTCAACGTGATCACCGGCTTCGGCGAGACCTGCGGATCGCCGCTGGTCAAGCATCCGGATGTGAACAAAATTGCGTTCACCGGCAGTGCCGCTGTCGGCAAGATCATCGTCAAGGAAGCTGCCGACACGGTGAAGCGCGTCACTCTCGAACTGGGCGGAAAGTCTCCTAACATCTTCTTCGCCGACGCCGACTTTGAAGCTGCCATCGACGGCGCCCTGTTTGGCGTTTTCATCAACCAGGGTGAGGTGTGCTCCGCGGGCAGCCGCATTCTGGTTCAGAAGCCCATTTACAGGAAGTTTGTCGACGCCATGGTGGAGAAGTCGAAAAAGATCAAGCTGGGCGCACCTCTCGACCGTGACACCAAGATGGGCCCGGTGGTCAGCAAGGAACAATACGACCGCATCCGCTCCTATCAGGAAATTGGCAAGAAAGAAGCCAGGATCGCTACTGGCGGAGGGCGCGCGAAACAGTTTGCCAAAGGTTTCTACCTCGAGCCCACCATTTTCTATGAAGTGGACAACAGCGCCCGCATCGCCCGCGAGGAAATCTTCGGTCCGGTCGCCACGGTCATTCCATTCAAGGATGAAAAAGACGCCATCAAAATCGCCAACGATTCACCTTACGGCTTGGCCGCAGCCGTCTGGACCCGCGACATCTTCAAAGCTTTCCGTACCGTCAAGGCGCTGCGTGCCGGAATCGTCTGGGTCAACCACATGCAGCCCACCTACGTGGAAGCCCCTTGGGGCGGCTACAAGCAATCCGGATTCGGACGGGAACTCGGCCCTTGGGGCATCGAAGAATATCTGGAGACCAAGCAAGTGTTTATCAACCTGAACGAAGCACCGATTGGTTGGTACTGAAAGTCATTAGCTGGCAGCGAGCACCCGCTACCGAGTAGCGCAAGAACTGTAACCGACAACTGGGAACTGTACTTCATGGCAACCATTCAACTGAGAACCGCGATACCGGGTCCTAAATCCAAGGCATTAGTGGAACGCCGCTCCACCTCCGTCCCTCGCGGACTTTCGCAGGGTACGCCGGTCTACGTGGCGAAAGCGGAAGACGCGTGGATCGAAGACGTGGACGGCAACCGCTTCATTGACTTTGCCGGCGGGATCGGCTGCGCCAACGTCGGGCATCGTCGCCAGACCGTTACCTCGGCCATCCGCGGGCAACTGGATCGATTTCTTCACACCTGCGTGCAGGTCACGCCGTATGAGCTTTACATCCGGCTCGCCGAACGCCTGAACCAGCTCACTCCCGGCAATTTTCCCAAGAAAACCTTGCTGGTGAACACCGGTGCCGAAGCCGTGGAGAACGCGGTCAAGATCGCCCGCGCCCACACCGGGCGGCCGGGAATCATCGCCTTCGAAGACGCGTTCCACGGCCGCACCATGATGACCTTGGCCCTCACCAGCAAGACTCATCCTTATAAAGCTGGGTTTGCTCCCTTTCCGGGGGACGTCTATCGCATTCCGTATGCCTATTGCTATCGCTGTTCGTATTCGTTGCAGTACCCCTCCTGCGATGTGTATTGCGCGCGCCACTTGGAAGACACCTTCAAGCGCGTGGTGGCATCGGAGGATGTTGCGGCGGTGATTGCCGAGCCGGTGCTGGGTGAGGGGGGATTCGTCGCTCCGCCGCCGGAGTTCTTCCCCGTGTTAATGGAGATTTGCCGCAAGCACGGAGTCCTGTTCATTGCGGACGAGGTACAGAGCGGCTTCGGACGCACCGGCAAACTGTTTGCCAGCGAACACTACCGCATCGAGCCGGACATCCTCGTTTCTGCAAAATCCATGGGCGGCGGCTTGCCCCTGGCGGCCATCACCGGCCGGGCCGAAATCATGGATGCCCCTGCACCCGGCGGCCTCGGCGGCACGTTTGCCGGCAACCCGCTTTCCTGTGCCGCGGCATTGGCAGTGCTCGACCTGTTCGAGAGCGAGAACCTGTTCGAGCGCTCCAATGAACTGGGGCGTCATTTTCAGAAACGCGCCAGGGATTGGCAGAAGCGCTGGCCCATCGTAGGTGACGTCCGCGGTTTGGGCGGCATGCAGGCGATTGAGATGGTAAAGTCTCGCGACGGCCGTGAACCAGCCGCCGAGGAGACCAAGCAGATTACGCAATACTGCTATGAGCACGGACTGATCACCGTAACCGCCGGCTCTTATTCCAACGTGATCCGGGTCCTAGTGCCGTTGGTCGTGACCGCCGAGCAGATGGACGAAGGCCTGGATGTACTGGAAGCCGCGTTACGGAGCGTGTGCCAAGAGCACGACATCCATGTACCCTAGAGACGTTGCTTGCAATATCTTGCTTGCAATATCTATTGAATTTACTCTTCACCATGAGTGAGGGTCTCCTAAAATGCCAGCAGCCGCGCCACCCATCGCCAGTGTTCCCAACTACATTAACGGCCAGTGGATTGAATCGCGCTCTACCGAGTTGACTGAAGTCACCAACCCGGCCACTGGCAAGGTCCTTGCCCAAGTTCCTTTCTCTGATGCATCCGAAGTCAACGCGGCCGTGGAAGCCGCTGCGGCTGCCTATCCCGAATGGCGACGGACTCCGCCCGAGGACCGCATCCAGCCGTTGTTCAAGCTGAAGCAACTCCTTGAGGACCATCTCGACGAACTCGGCCGCATCATTACCTGCGAAAACGGGAAGACTCTGGTCGAAGCCAAAGCCGAGTTGCGCCGCGCCATTGAGAACGTGGAAGTCGCCTGCGGAGTTCCCATGATGATGCAGGGGTACAACCTGGAAGATGTTGCCCGCGGCATCGACGAGACCATGATCCGCCAGCCCCTGGGTGTGGTCGCGGCCATTACTCCTTTCAACTTCCCCGGGATGATTCCCTTCTGGTTTCTGCCGTATGCGATTGCCTGCGGCAATACCTTCATCCTGAAACCCTCGGAACGCGTGCCGCTCACCATGCACCGCGCCTTCGAGTTGATCGACCAAACCGGACTGCCCAAGGGCGTGGTCAATCTGGTTAACGGCGGCAAGGCGGTTGTCAACGCGTTGCTCGACCATTCCAAGGTTCGCGCCATCAGCTTTGTCGGTTCCACTCCTGTGGCGCGGCACGTTTACGCGCGCGCCGGAGCGAACGGCAAGCGAGCACAATGCCAGGGCGGCGCCAAGAACCATGTCATCGTTCTGCCCGACGCGGAGATGAGCATGGCTGCGCAGATTATCGCGGACAGCGCCTTCGGATGCGCGGGGCAGCGGTGCCTGGCTGTTTCCGTCGCTGTCACGGTGGCGGACGCCCATAGGACATTCCGCGACGCCATCTTCGACGCTGCCTCTAGGCTGAAAGTGGGCTATGGCCTGGAAGAAGGGGTGCAGATGGGGCCGGTCATTTCACCGCAGAGCAAGTCGCGCATCGAGTCGCTGATCGCCACCGGCGAAACGCAGGGAGCGAAAGTCATTCTCGACGGCAGGAATTCGAAGATTCCGAGTTACGAGACGGGCAACTTCATCACACCGACCATTCTCGACCATGTGCCTGCGATCAGCGATCTTGCCGACACAGAGATTTTTGGCCCGGTGCTGAGTCTGATCCCCGCCGGCAATATGAATGAAGCGCTCGCCGTCCTGGAGCGCAGCGCCTACGGCAACCAGGCGTCGCTATTCACCTCCAGCGGTGCGGCGGCCCGGCGCTTCCGCTACGAGGCGCCCGCCGGGAATATTGGCATCAACATCGGCGTCGCCGCTCCCATGGCCTATTTCCCGTTCAGCGGCTGGAAGGACAGCTTCTTCGGCGTGCTGCACGGGCAAGGCCGCGATGCGGTCGAGTTCTTCACCGAGAAGAAAGTGGTCATTGAGCGCTGGGCAAACGAGCACTCGCGGAAGTTCTGAATTGCCGCGTTCGCGGCGAGGGGATGGGGCCGACCCTTTTCTTCGAAGGCGTAATCCGGAACACTACCCCGTCCCCGTAGGCTCCGCAGCCGCTCGCAACCCCGTAAACATTGCCCGCCGAATCTAAGGTCAGATTCCCTTTCGGCGTACACCCGTCCGCTCCCCCCGTGAAACGGTGTAACACGGTCTCCTTGCCCCGGGTGTCCAGTTTGAATACGGTGCCATAGAGGGTCGCCCTGCCAAACAAGAAATCGCCGGCCGTGGTGCCATAAAGATTCCCTGCAGCGTCCCGAACCAGCCCGCCGAAGGGGAACCCCTCCTTCTTCTTTCCCTGAAACCGGTACAAGACCTTCTCCCTGCCGGACGCGCTCACCTCGAATACCGTGCCGCAACCTGGGCCCATGTCGGTGCAAGCCTGGTCTCCGCCATTGTAGGTTGTGCCGTAGAAATTCCCAGTCGCACCTGGAACCAACCCTGCATACGGGAATGCTCCATCGGGCGAGGCCAGAAAACGGTAGAGGATGGTCTCCTTGCCGGTTTTACTCAGCTTGAACACTGTACCGCAGCCTCCCCAGCATGCGCCTCCTCCGCCTGCGCTGTTGGTGCCATACAGATTGCCCTTACCATCCCGCAGCACTCCTGCAACTGGGGACTCTCCATCGGGCAGGCCGTCAAACTGGTGGAGCACGGCCTCGTTGCCATTCCTGTCCACCTGGAATGCTACGCCGCCGCCACCATACGGTCCCCAATAGGCTGTGCCATAAAGATTGCCTGCCGTGTCTCGCACCAAGTCCCCGTTTGGATCTGCCCCATCGTTCCCGCCCAGGAATTGATAGAGCACCGTCTCCTTGCCCGTCGTGTCCAGCTCAAATACGACTCCGCATCCATCTCCACCGCAGCTGGGGTACCCTCCAGCCGAGGTGCTCCCATACAGGTTCCCCGCCGGGTCCCGGACCAGTCCTCCGAATGCATATCCGCCGTCCGTTCCCCCGGTAAACGCATAGAGCACGGTCTCCTTGCCGGCCGTATCCAGTTTGAAGACGGTGCCCCATCCCAGAGTACGGGCTCCACCATATTCGGTCATGCCATAGAGGTTGCTGGATGCATCCAGAATCAACTTCCCCGCGGGGGTGGCTCCATCATTTGGGCTGCCTTGAAAACTGTACAGCACTTTGAACCTTACCCCGCCACCCGGTCGGGGCACAGCCCATGCCGGCACAAGTGCCGCTGCCAACGCCAGCGCGGCGACTACCCCTCGCAAGACCCGAAGCCGCGTTCTATCTGCTGCGCTGCTGGTCATACGCCCCCCTTTGATCATGATCGTCTCGCACGCCGGCCTTTACGCATAATTAGTGCTGATTGCGCTGTAGGCTGGGCCGCTATCTTCCTCGCGCCAACATTCCTAGTGCGGCTTCACTGTTTGTCTTGCCAGTGACAATCGGCTTATTAGCCACAGTCTCGTAGGCGTAGCCGGTTAAAGTAGCGTTCACCTCGTTCGTGATCGTAACGTTGAGTCGCGCCCATCCATAATGCGTTTTCCCCTTGATCAGAAACTTCAACCCGAGATAACGCTTGCTGACGTTCTTCCAGGGACCGCCGCTGATCGCGCTGTCCGAGGTGCTGCGATAAGCCATGACGTCGCGGCCCGCCTGGAACGGCTTTGCCCGTGGCCCCACCGAGACACCCGCGAGTAGCGCCGCGGCGGCGTAACCTCGGTTGGTCCGCTGCACCAGGATTTCGTTGCCCGAATTGAGAGGCTCGGCCGCCAGGTAGTCTCCAAAGGGAGTCGTGCTGTTGTGGGTCAGGTTGAGCACGTCGAAATCGTGGATTCCGTCGTGATTGAGGTCAATCGGCAAGGCATGATTGATCCCCACGATTTTGTGGGCGGGCGTGTAGACGATCTTGCCCTCCGCAGGCGGAACCAACGCCAGCATTCCTACTCCGGCAGCACTGGCCGCAACCGCGTACATATTGAGCTGGTGGTGAACTGAATCGGAAAGCCCGATAGGCGCTCTAGGCGGCTGCGCAAACGGTTTCATACATCCCTCCCGCCGGACCCCACCATTGTACCCCTCGCAGCAAATTCCTCTGTGACGAGGCTCTCACCTCCACGGGCAAATTCCATGACACGAACTACGGAGTATTACGGAATGGCTCGGTCGTCCGTCAGTTTTCCAACAGAATCGGCCAGATGCCGACGGTGACCGTTTTGCCGAGTTTCCAGCGGGTACCCAGAAGACCGCGGCCGCGCTTGAATTGCGGAGGGACGTTGACCTCGCTCAAACCGGCGGTGTTCCAGATGGCCATGGCTTGATATCCCTGCCGACGCGCATACTGGCACGTCCATATCGTACCGTTTTCGTAGGGCTTGCAGGCAGCGGTCAGGGTTGCCCCGCTGGTCCACTTGGCAACCTGCTGGTAGGCAACTCCGGGCATGCGCAGGTCGTTCTGCTTTGGCCCTTTCCACAAGGTGCCGGCTCCGGTCGAGTTGTCCCATTGGTACCAGAAGGCATGAGCGATTCCCAGGGATTGCTGCAGCAGAAGGTAGCGCGCGGCAAAAGCGGATTGGAGAATCGGATCTTTGAATCCGGTCAAACGAATGTTGCCCCACCCTCCCTCGGTGATCCACATCGGTTTGTTTTCCTGACCATGCTGCTGCATCCGCCTCCGAACCGCCCCGACCAGCCGCACCTCGTTCTCCGCAATCGGATACGCCCCCTGCTTCCACGACTGGTTCAGGTAACCATGGTAGGCAATCACGTCGGCATATGCTCCGCCTCCCGCTCCCAGATAGCCATCGAGCCATTGCTCGGCTCCCGTGGGATATCCAACCGGAGCGGGTGTGAGCATCAAGGCGCTGGGATTGGCGGCTTTGATGATATTTCCCGCGTCCTGTGCCATGCGCACCATCTGGCTGTAGGGCAAATTGCTGTCGGTGGGGATCCATTGGGTCTTTTCGTTGGGCTCGTTCCAGATTTCCCAATACTGGATCTTGTTCCCCACGTGATTCACGAGGGCCGTTACAAAGTTCTTAAACGCCGCGTCCGTTCCGGTTCCGTCGGCATTCAGATCCTGAGGCGGGTGGCAGGCTCCGGGAGCGTAGTTGCAGCTTCTGTCGTTCGGCTTTGAAGAATAGAACTGGGGCACTGCGACGAAGGTGTAAACCAGCCCGGCGTTGTGATGTCGTGCATGGGCAATCCATTTGTCCAGCACCTTAAAATTGTAGACCCCGGGAGACCTCTCGATTTGATCCCAATTGGAATGGGTGGCGTGAAGCCGCAGCATCCCGACGTCGGCAAGCGGCCATGGCGTTTGGATCGAGCCGATGTGCATTCCGAAAAAAGCGCGAGGAATCAGGGAATCGCTCTCGCTGGTGTGCCCGCCGATCGACGGAAACTCTCCGCTGCCGGAAGTGCTCTGCGCCAGGTTCTGGCTGAGGGAAACGACGACCAGAGCGACCACCATGGCGAGCGTACGAATGCGAGGGTTTGGGCCTGCTGCTCGACCGCGGCCTGCAAACATGCGCAGGCCCGCTGCCTTCTTGGGGGAGGACATAGGGAGCTCAGGAAATCAGTCAGCAGGCTCTCGGCTCCGAGAGCCTGACCCGCCATAATAAGAGTCCATGGCATACCCCGGTAGATTCCATTAGTACATCCGTCAGACAAGGGTTTTGACCGTTCCCGATTTGGATCGTTTGTGCAGCAGTAGAGAAGAAAGTAAGGAGTGAAGAGGCCGGCATGCCATGACCTGCCGGCCTCCGGGATCAGGTTAGTAGCTTTGGTTCTCCAGCAAGATCGGCCAAGGTCCAATGATCACGGATTTTCCGATCCCCCCAGTTTTGCCCATCAATCCCCGATATCGCTTGTATTGGCGAGGAACGAGGATCTTGGACATGCCGGCAGTGTTCCACACCACCATGGCGCGATAGCCCCCCTGGCGACTGTAGGTGCAGGTCCAGATGGAACCGCTGCCGGGCAGAGGTACGCAAGGGCTGGTCAGATTGGCGCCGTCCGTCCAGAGGGCGACCTCTCGATAGGCGATTCCAGGCTGGCGGACGTCCTCCCGCAGGGGCCCCTTCCAGAGCTTGCCGGCGCCTTGCGGGTTGTCCCACTGGTACCAAAAGGCTTTGGCGATGCCCAGGGATTCCTGTAAAAGAACATAGCGGGCCACGAAGGCGGATTGCAGATTCGGATCGGTGAAGCCAGTCAGATGAGTATTTCCCCAGCCTCCTTCCGAGACCCACAGCGGCTTGTTTTGCTGGCCGTGCTGGGCGGCGATGGCCTTGATCTTATCCACCAATCGCACTTCGTCCTCCGCCACCGGATAGGCGCCCTGTTTCCAGAATTGATTGAGATACCCGTGGAAGGAGATCACGTCGGCGTAGGCGCCGCCGCCGGCCGCCAGGTACCCGTTCATCCAGCGCGGCGCACCCGTAGGATAACCAACCGGGGCGGGCGTCAACAACAGTGCGTCCGGATTGGCAGTCTTGATGATTTCCCGGGCATCTTTCGCCATGCGGATCAGCTGGCTGTAAGGCAGATTCGGATCGGTCGGAAGCCAGGAGTTCTTCTGGCTGGGCTCATTCCAGATCTCCCAGTACTGAATCTTGTTGCCCACATGATGGACCATTGCGGTCACAAACTTCTGAAATGCGGCGTCGGTTCCGCTGCCGTCGGCATTCAGATCGCTCGGCGGTCGGCAGGTTCCCGGGCCGTCGACGCAACTGGTGTCGTTACGGTCGGAAGAGAAATCCGGCGGGACGCAAACAAACGTATACAGCAGCGGCGTATTATTCTTTTGCGCCTGCTCGATCCATTCGTCCAGCCGCTTGAAATCGTATTGCCCCGGCGACTTCTCCATTTCGCACCAGGTGACACCGCTGGCCAGCAGTCGTTGCGCTCCCACTGGCGCGCTCGGCCAGGGAGTGCCGATTCGGTTGATGTGCATTCCGAAGAATGACTCAGGAATCACGTGGCCGTTCCCGTTCGCGTGGCCAAAATGCGAGGGCCCTCCCTCGTGCGGATCGCCCTGCACCATCGTCCGGTCGGCTGAGACATCCTGGGCAGACAGTTGCACCGGGGCGGCAGCCACCACTAGCGTGAGCAAAGCCAGACATGTGAGAACGTATGGGCAGCAGATGGCTCGAGTACAGTGCTTCTGGCTCGCAAGCGAGCCGAGTGTTTCCGTGTGGGGCATCGTCAACACCTCGAAGTTTTTTTGGCACTCGCAGGGGAGCACCTAGTCCCCGATGGTAGGTGGGGCGGTGCAGGTGGGGAAGATTTCCGTGGTAGTTGCCCGAAATCCGGGAAAGGCCCGGTGCGAACGGACATGTCGGATTGGCCTGTAGTAACGGCCTCCCCGGCTTCCGCAAAGAACGCGAAAGA
The DNA here is from genome assembly GCA_963715675.1 of uncultured Acidobacteriota bacterium. Lineage (GTDB taxonomy): Bacteria > Acidobacteriota > Terriglobia > Terriglobales > Acidobacteriaceae > DASVWZ01. Next base: position 1,056,977 of record OY970265.1, on the reverse strand, counting down.
ACGGCTGGCGAAACCTCAGTCGCACTCCGGCGCCCGCGGAATCTGGGGCTTCAGCGGAAGCAGTGCAAGACCACTTTTTTGCAACAGCGCATTAGCACCTGCGATCTCATGGTTGTTCAGTTCGTTCCAGTCGGCCAGCCGCTTGGAAAGGTCCTGGCACGACTGCCTGACTCCAGCTTGCAGCAGTTCAGCCGGGCGACCGTCGCCGCTTTCCACCATGCTTGCCAGCCTCGAAAGCTCTCGGTTCAGCGGCCCGAATCCCAGGTCTGGCGGGGTTCCGGTCTCGAGTTTGGCAACATGTCCATCGAGCGCTTTCAGCGCGTCGGCGACTGGGGCAAGGCTCGAGTCATTTCCCACCGTCTTCACGCGGTCGGCGATGGCCGATCGCAGGCTGGTTACGTGATCGTAGACTTCAAAGGTAGCCGACATCTGCGCGGAAATGTTTTGCTCGACATCGAACTGCCGCACCAGGTCCGCCTGCGAGACGTGCACCCGCGGATCGAGCGTGATGGTCAGCGGCTGGGTATAGCTCTGTCCGCCCACCTTCAGCACTAACGAGTAGGTTCCCGGCACAATAAAAGGACCATTGGGTTGTTCGCGCGGAGTCTCCCCAGGAATGGCATCGTCCGCCAGCGTGTACTCGATGTAATCCAGATGTCCGCCAAAGTACCCGTAGCGCAGCGTTTTGGGGGCCGGATAGCGAAGATTCCAGATGAAGCGGTTCAGCCCCACGTCCGTGGTCAGAGCCGTGGGCGGCGCGAACCAGTAACTGGGAACATTGGCAGGCGTTGGGTCAATCGGCTCGGAAACGCTGGAAAACTCCCGCACCAGGTTGTTTTTCGAGTCATAGATGGAAAGCCGGATCTCCCCGGCCGCCGGCGATTGCAGAAAATAATTGATGATTGCGCCGTCGGGAGGATTCTTGCCGGCCGGAGTCTCTGGCGGCAAGGGCGTGTCCTGATACATGTCCCAGCGGGTGCGCACGGCGGGCCGCGGAGGCAGCAGGTACGCCGATGACTCCAGCCATCTCTCGTTCGGCTGGCGCAGCGGAGTAATGTCATCCAGAATCCAAAGCGAGCGGCCGAATGTGGAGGCCACCAGATCGTCGCCGTGGACGTCAAGATCGGTGACGGTGCTGGTAGGGAGATTCAGTTGCAGGCTCTGCCAGTGCTCGCCATCATCCAGGGAAAAGAAAATCCCGTTCGAGGTCCCGGCGTATAACAGCCCCTTGCGAACCGGGTCAGCCCGAACGACGCGAGCCGTCCAATCCTCCGGCAATCCGCTGCTAATCGGCTGCCAGGTCTTGCCAAAATCCCGGGTTCGATAGATCAGCGGGTGCGTGTTCTGGGGCGCGCTCGCCACCACGTATGCGCTCGCCGCATCGAGCGGAGAGCTTTCCACGACCGTGATCGACGCCTTGTCCGGCAGGCCCGGGACAGTCACATTCTGCCAGTTCTTTCCGTCTTGGGTCACTTGGACCATTCCGTTCCCGGTTCCGGCCCAGATCACATTTTGTTTCACTCGCGATAGAGAAATCGTGTTGATCACGGCGCGGCGTGTGTCCGGTTTGGCGTTCGGATCTCCCTTCACCGTCAGGTCAGGACTCGCTTCCTGCCAGGAAACGCCGCCGTCGGCCGTCTTCAGCAGATATTGGGCTGCGGCATAGAGTACTCGCGGATTCTGCGGAGAGAAGGCAATCGGCGCCATATTCGCGGTGCGGTACTTCGCCGTCCGCGTGAGTAAGTGCGTGATTTGGCCGGTGGTCTTGTCATACCGTAAAACGGTGCCGTACCAGCCGCCGGTGTATATGAAATTCGGATTCAGAGGGTCCGCTTCAATGTAGGCAAACTCAAATCCGCCGATCGGCGCCCAATCCCGATAGGTGATTTCGCCGTAATCGCTGCGGCTGGGAACCCCTGCGGTTCCGCTGTCCTGCTGCGCCCCATAGACGTAATACGGAAACTGCTGATCGGTGCTGACGTGGTAGAACTGGCCGGTCGGCTGGTTGTACCACGAACTCCAGGTCAGCCCGCCATTGGCGCTAACCACCGCGCCCTGGTCAACTCCGAGAATCATCTGGCGATCGTCGGCGGGGTTGATCCACAGGACATGATAGTCATCTCCACTGGGCGCGCCTGCCCAAGCTTCGAAGGTGTGTCCCCCATCGGTGGACCGGTACATGGAAGTCTGGGCGACGTAAATGTTCTGGGCGTTGCGCGGGTCCACAAACACCCGGCTGAAATATCCGTTCCCCGTGATCCGGGGATCGGTGGTGCTGCGTTGCCAGGTAGTGCCGCCATCTTCGGAGCGGAACAATCCCTGCGCGGCGATGGCGTAGATTCGCTTTCCGCCGGTCCCCGGCGCAACCGCCACCCCCACGCGGCCCATCGGCTCAGCTGGCAGACTTTTGCCTTCGATGGGTGCCCAGGTTGCGCCTTCATCGTTGGATTTGTAGATCGCCGCGTCCTGCGTCCTGACTTTTTCTTCTCTGGGGTTGAAGGGATCGTCCGGCCGAGTCCAGAAAACGGCGTAGAGCGTGTTCGCGTCGTCCGGCGCCGACTCCAGGTCAACGATTCCCGACAGTTCGTCCTTGTAAAGCACCTTCTGCCAGTTTTTCCCGCCGTCGGAGGTCTTGAATACCCCGCGTTCGGCGCCAGAGGCGTGATCCCCGACGGCGCCGGCCAAAACAATGTCCGGGCTGCGCGGATCAATCACGAGACCGGTTATCATGTGCGTGTCCCGGAGGCCAATGTTCGCCCATGTCTTTCCTGCATCGAGAGATCGGTAAACCCCGTTGCCTCGGGTTTGTTCGCCGGTACCTACGTAAACCATGTTCGGGTCGGAGGGCGAGACCGCAACCGCGCCAATCGACGCTACTCCGGTTTGGTCAAAGATGGGCTTCCAAACCTGCCCTCCATCGTCGGTCTTCCAGACTCCTCCACCCGGTGTTCCCATGTAGTAAACGTCGGGCTGGCTGGAGATGCCGCAAACCGAGGTGACTCGCCCGCCCCGAAATGGCCCGATCAGCCGCCATTGCATGGCTTTCAGCAGGCTGGGGGTGATTTGCTGCGCCGCGGAACAAGTCGCCAGCAACAGCAGGAACGCTGCGAATATGCGGGGGGGGGTGGTTCGTTTCTGGACTTCTCTCTGTATTTCTTGCTGTGTTGGGCCAGCGGTCACGTTCTTCATGGGAATTGGTTGGAAAACCAGTGTAGCACTCCCGCAAAGCAGGCAGGAATCGGAGAAAAACCACGACTCCACACTCGGAGGCGTCATACCGAAACTCGGCGTACTTCAGCTGAGTGAGAGCCCTGAGCGGAATCGCAGTGGATCTCGCGCGAGGCTCCTGGGGTGGCGGCCTAAACCCTTCTCCGCTCTGCCATTCCGGTGAGGCACCGCACGTCGCCTTGTGACCGACATCACGGCCTGTCCGTTCGCTCCTGCCATATCTTGATTTGTTACCGATTCCTATTGGGGAGACCTTCATGGCCTACGTAATTACCGATACCTGCATCAAGGATTTTCTTTGTGTCGACGTTTGTCCCACCGACTGCATCCATCCCAAGAAAGATGAGCCGGGCGTGGATGTCGCCACCCAGTTGTACGTGGATCCGGCCGGATGCATCGACTGCGGAGCCTGCGTTCCCGCCTGCACCTCGGACTCGATCTTCGCCGTCGACGATCTGAGCGACGAGCTCAAGAAGTTCGTGGACATCAACGCGAACCACTACACGAACTAGGAGCACCCTCGCAAATCGGGTTTGCGGAAGCGCTGGGCTTCGGAAGCCTGCTCTGATCCAGCTCGAAGCAGGCCGCCCGGAGCCAAAGTGTGGAAGCGCACCGCTTTCACCGGCTGCGAAAAAACTCTGACTCACACGGCTTTGGGAAGGGCCTGACTTCAGTCGGCCGCTCTAGGCTCGGACTAAATGGCCGAAAGCCGTCCGCATTTCCTTTCAGGTCGATCAACCCTCGGACTATAATCCGCCTAGACGCGCCTTACTCCCCCCATCCACGGCGTCCCGGAGGGCACGGTTATGCCATGCAAGGCAAGCGCAATTCTTCTCTCCATCCTGATCCTGACAAGCGGGACCTTCGCAGCAAAAACGAAGGTCGAGACGCCGCAGGGCGTCGGTCTCAAGCTGCTATACAACTTCCAGAATAACGGAGACGGTGGCGCGATTTTTGGCGGAGTGGCCCGAGACCGACAGGGCAACCTCTATGGCGTAACTGAAATCGATGACCAGGATCACGGGTACGGAACCCTTTTTGAACTGACTCCTGGCAGGAGAGGCTATGCGTTTCACATCCTGGCACACTTTTCTGAGTCCACGGGGACGTACTGTGAGGCCACCCCCATCGTCGATGACGCAGGAAACGTCTTCGGTGTATGCACTTTGGGCGGCGCAGGCCACGGAACTCTGTGGGAATACTCGCACTCCGGCAAGTTCATACTCTTGCACAGCTTCTCCGGCCCCGGCGACGGTATGTGGCCGGACGATCTGGTTCTGATCGGATCAGACATATACGGTACAACTGCCGAGTGGGGATCTGGAAGTGGCGGCACATTCTGGAAGTATTCTCCGCGCTCCCAGAAATTTACGCTGCTGCACAGCTTTGCGAACGGCACCGACGGCGGCTCGCCCGGCGGCCCAACCATCGACCATAAGGGCCTCCTCTGGGGAATCACGGTGTACGGCCCCAATTGTTACGACTGTGGGGACGGGACGGTCTGGAACTATGACCCGCGCTCTGGAACCTTCACCACAGTTCTCGATTTCAGCTCAACTGGGATCAGCACTCCGCAGAGTAACTTCATCGTGGACCAACGAGGGAATTTGTACGGTACGGCGTTTCCAAACGGCGGCAGCAATTTCGGCATGATTTATGAACTGGAGGCAGACAACAACTACGCCCCAGTACTCCTTTACACGTTCACCGACAAGCAAAACGGCGTGGGCCCAGGCCAAATTAGCTTCGACCAGCGCGCTGGGGATCGGGGGAGCTCATGGCCGGTTGAAGATCTCGTCGGCACGACTTACCTGGGCGGCGAGTTCGGCGATGGAACCATTTACGAACTTGAGTACGAGGATGGAGGCTGGCAGGAGGTTGTCCTGCACTCCTTCGACGGGAGCGACGGCTCGTCCCCGCTGGACGGGATGGTCCCCGACCATAAAGGCAATTGGTTTGGCACTACGGTCTATGGCGGAAACTACGGGTGGGGCGAGGTGTTCGAGATGTCCGAGCTTCCTGTCCTCACTGATTGGAACCAGTTCCACAAACACAACATGCACCGCTTCAACCCCTATGAGAAGTTTCTCACTGTCAACAATGTTGGGAATCTCGGCTTGAAGTGGAGCTTCACTGCCAACAACGGCGTATACTCCTCGCCCACAGTCGTGAACGGGGTGGTTTATGTCGGCTCCTCCGACCGTAGCGTGTACGCTTTGAACGCCCACACGGGCGCGAAGCTGTGGAGCTACCCCACCGGCAACGCTGTATTTTCAGTGCCCGCCGTGATGAACGGAGTGGTGTATGTCGGCTCGTGGGATGGCAGCGTCTACGCGCTGGACGCCGCCACGGGAACCAAGCTGTGGAGCTATGCCACCGGCGGCGAAGTGACCTCTTCACCCGCCGTGGCGAATGGGTTGGTCTATGTGGGCACGCAGGGCAGGGACGGGCGCGTGGATGGGGCCGTGGACGCGATAGACTCCCGTACCGGCGCTAAGGTATGGAGCCACCACATTGGTAGCCCGGTGCTTTCCTCGCCCGCCGTGGCGAATGGCGTGGTTTATGTCGACTCGTGGAACGATTACACCGTGTATGCGCTGAATGCGCGCACCGGAGCTAAGCTGTGGAGCTACACCACAGGCTATTTCATGGCGTCCTCGCCCGCCGTGATCGATGGGGCTGTTTATGTTGGCTCCACAGACGACAACGTGTACGCCTTGGACGCAACCACGGGCGCCGAGTTGTGGAACTACGCCACGGGTGGGTCCCTGGAGTCGTCGCCCGCGGTTGCGAATGGGGTAGTTTACGTCGGCTCGGACGACCAAAAGGTGTACGCGTTGGACGCCAGCACCGGCGCCAGGCTGTGGAGCTACACCACCGGCGGCCCTGTGGGGTACTCCTCACCCGCGGTGGCAAACGGAGTGGCTTATGTGGGCTCCCATGACGGGAATGTCTACGCGCTGGACGCCACCACAGGGGCCGAACTGTGGAGTTATCCTGTCGGCGGCAGTGTGGATTCCTCGCCCACAGTGGTAAATGGGGTGGTCTACGTCGGCTCGGGCTATCCCGACAACAAGGTTTACGCCTTCAGCCTGAAGCATGGTCCGGAATAGGCAAGGGCGGCTTTCAAGCGCCCCTGCCTGAAGACGCTTTGGTGGGCGTTCAGGCCCAGGATGTTTCAGCCGGTCGCACCCCCGGCTGAATTCTGATCCGTGGGTGGATAACCGTCCTTGTCGGGTCATCGCGCTCACTGCCTGTCCAGGCCGGGCATTCACCTCTTTACAGCTTCACTCCCCTATCTGGACTGTCGGCTCCGAGTTCGTGTACTTCGGAATGTCTTCCATGATCGCCTGCGCATGCTTGCTGAAGCTGGTCTGAAAAGTTTCCAACGAATCCAAGAGAAGGTGCCCCACCGCGATGCAGGGAGCAGGCGAGCCGGACTCCATGCCGCAAATGCCGGCGACTTAAGTGCGCCGTTATCCCTTGCGGGCCGCCTTGCGCTGCGCCTTCTCCTGTTTCCTCATGGCTTTCTGCTGTTTCTTGGCTGCCTTGTCGCGCGCTCTTTGCTCCTTCTTGGCCGCCTTCTGGGCCTGGCGCGCACTGTCCGGGCCCATGAAGATTTGAGCTTTCGCCGGTGTCAACGACGCAAAACTCAAAGCGATCAGCAGTATGACAGCGGGAATTCGTTTCATCATGCCCTCGAAACAGGAGATCTTGCCCACGATCTTACACCCAAGCTGATGCGTCGTGGCAGCCCCATAAGCCTGTCTGCCGTAACCAACGGTTACGCTCATCAGCGAACGGACAGTTCCATGGAGCAGGGCCACTTCAGGGTTGATACCTGGTCCGGCAGCGGCAGAAAAAAATCAGGCATACAAGGCTCATCATACAGAATCTCTGCTAGGCTATCCACATTCCAAAGGCTGGTCCGCGCCTCAAGTCGGGCGAAGTGTAAGGGGGTTCTATGAAGCACCGAATCATGAGTTCATTTGCCGTTCTCGCCTTGCTGTCGATGTTTTCCTCGCCTTCGCCGGCGGCCGGCAACCATCCCAAGCTTATGGCCGCAGTCGCCGCGCTGGCAGAGGCCAAGGCGGAGCTGCGGAGCGCTCCGCACAATTTCGGCGGCCATCGAGACGATGCGATCCGTGCGATTGTGGAGGCTGAAAGTCAGTTGCACATCTGCCTGTCCTACTAGGGCCGCAGCACCTGCTTCGAAGAGGTCTTCGGGTGAGGGGTTGTTCCCTGTAGTTGAGGTTGACCACGCGGCCACGGGAGACCTTCTCAGGGAACGGACGGCGATGCCGTGCGCGTACGGGCGGTGGCCGCCTCTGCCTCCAAGCTGGCGCAAACCGGCCAGCCTCCTTCGCGGCAGATCCGGGGTTTCGGTCAGGAGGTGGACACCTCGGGCGTCAGGTGCACCCTCCCTTGCCGGGTTGACACTGGTTTGGGGCGCTTCCTATACTGCTCTCCACGCCACGAATTCCGTCTGGGAGAGGACCCCAATGCTGAAGCGTTCCCTGCTTGTTTTGGTAGCTTTCACCGCAACCCTTGGCCTCGCAGAAGAGCCGAGAATTCACCCACCCAAGCTCACTCCACAAAACAGCGGAACCACCCAGTTGCTCATTGCCGTCAGCCCGGTGAACTCCAAAGTAGTCTGGGCAGCCGGGACCGGGGGTACGTATGTGGTCACGACCGACGGCGGAAACACCTGGAAAGCCGCCGTCGTGCCGGGAGCTGAAAAACTGCAATTCCGGGATGTGCAAGGCGTAAGCGACAAGATCGCGTATCTGCTCTCGGTACCTAACACCAGCGGACCTGCCGATTTTCGCATCTACAAAACCGAAGATGGCGGCGCAACCTGGAAGATCGAGTTCACAAACCATGTCAAGAAAGCCTTCTACGATTGTTTCGCCTTCTGGGGGCCAGGCCGCGGCATTGCGCAGAGCGACTCGGTAAACGGTGCGTTCCCCACCATTCGCACGACCAACGGAACAACCTGGGAGAGCATCCGATCTCATATGCCGAAAGCCCAGCAAGGGGAAGCCCAGTTCGCGGCGAGTGGAACCTGTGTTGCGACTGAAGGCGAAGAGAATGCCTGGATTGGCACTGGCGGCGCAAAAATCGCCCGGATTTTAGCCACCACGGATGGGGGCGACAGCTGGAATGCCTATGATACGCCGCTGCGGAGTTCGTCCACCGCGGGCGTGGTCAGCGTATCCTTCCGTAACCCTCTCGACGGCATTGTGGGCGGCGGCGACTTGGCCTCGAACAAATACGCGGATATGGCAACGTCCCACGATGGCGGCAAGACTTGGACTCTCACCCACAAACCCCCGGTTCAGGGAGCTGTTTTCTGCTTGAGCTATGCGCGGCAGGTTTCCTACGGAGGACAGGAGACAGACGACAACTTCAAACGCGTTGTCGTCATCACTGCAGAGACGGAACCGAACTTCACCTCGGGATCGGCAGCCTGGACTCCCGATGAGGGAACTACTTGGTACAAACTGCCCAAAGTGAGCGGCTACTGGGCTGTGGCTTTTGCCGATCCGAAAGCGGGATGGTTCGTTGGTAATAACGGCGAAATTCTGAAGATCAGCTTCTGAATGTAGCCCGATAGGCGCGCTGCCTGCCAGCGGCGCGCCTGCCAGCTTGCCGATGCCGCACGAGCTTAGCCATTCATCCTGCTACAATCTACCTTTCACCATGAAGTGTCCTTTTTGCGGGTTTGCCAATGACAAAGTAGTGGATTCGCGCGAAAGCAAGGAAGCCGATTCCATCCGTCGTCGCCGCGAGTGCCTGAAATGCGGCCGGCGCTTCACCACCTATGAGCGGATCGACGAAATCCCTTACATGGTGGTCAAGAAAGACGGCCGCCGCGAAAAATTCGATCGGCAAAAAGTCCTGAACGGGCTGCTGCGCGCCTGTGAGAAACGTCCGGTCCCCATCGGCAAGCTGGAGCAAATCGTCAACGAAGCGGAAGGCTTTGTCATCGAATCGCCCGAGCGCGAACGCAAAACCAGCGAACTGGGCGAGCTGATCATGAATCGCCTGCGCCGTTATGACAAAGTCGCTTATGTACGCTTCGCGTCCGTATACCTTGATTTCAAGGACGTGCAGGAGTTCATGACCGAGCTGAAAGATCTGCTGAAGACGAAAGATGCCGAAACAAAGCCCAAGGGCACCGGCAAGAATTAAGGGCATTGAATCATTGAGAGATTGGATCATTGAGTCATCGAGACATTGACTCATTGAAGCATTCCTGAGACACCCGGGAGGTGATGACTCAATCTCTCAATGCTTCAACGTCTCAATGATTCAATCGTTCAATGACTCAGTCGACCCACAAAATAACCCTCATTCCCGGTGACGGCATCGGACCGGAAGTCACCCAGGCCGCGGTTCGCGTGCTCGAAGCCACGGGCGTAAAGTTCGAGTGGGAACCCTTTGCCGCGGGCGCTGACGCCTTCCAGAAGCAAGGGGAATACATTCCCGGGGAACTGGTCGAATCGATCGAACGCACCCGCGTCGGACTCAAAGGGCCGATCACCACGCCCATCGGCAAAGGTTTCGCCAGCATCAACGTCGAACTGCGCCGCCGCTTCGAGCTCTTTGCCAACTTCCGCCCCATCCGCAACCTTCCCCACATTCCGACGCGCTATCCCGATGTCGACCTGATCATCGTGCGGGAAAATACCGAGGGGCTTTATTCCGGCATCGAGCACGAAGTCGTTCCCGGCGTGGTCGAGAGCCTGAAGATCATCACCGAAAAGGCATCCACGCGCATCTCGCGGTTCGCGTTCGAATACGCGCGCAAGAACCAGCGCAAGAAGATCCACGCCATCCACAAAGCCAACATCATGAAGTTGTCCGACGGCCTTTTTCTGCGCTGCTCGCGCCAGGTGGCCAAGGAGTATCCCGAAATCACCTACGCCGAACACATTGTCGACAACACCTGCATGCAGCTGGTCATGAATCCTTACCAGTACGACATGCTGCTCATGGAGAACCTGTACGGCGACATCATCTCCGACCTGTGCGCGGCTTTTGTCGGGGGCCTGGGAATGGTGCCCAGCGGAAATTTCGGCGAGCACTGTGCCATTTTCGAAGCCGTCCACGGCTCGGCACCCGACATCGCCGGCAGGAACATGGCAAACCCTACGGCACTGATCCGGTGCTCGCTGCTCATGCTGCGTCATCTCGGAGAATTCGACGCCGCCCTCAAAATCCGTAACGCGCTCGAAAAAGTCTACCGCTCCCGCGAAAAACTGACTCGTGACGTAGGCGGCAAGGCGGGCACATCCGAGTTTGCCGATTCGATCATCGAGGCGATGGCATCGGCTGGCGTGGGATCCTCCGCTGCGACCAGGTGAGATCATGAACGGAATTTCTCTTCCCTGCTGGACATCACGAGCCACGCTGGCCCTGATCCTCTTGGCTGCCGCCATGTTACCTGCCCCCATGGAGGCACAGGCTCTCAAGGTCACGCTGCTTGGTACCGGCAATCCACGCCCTGTGATGTCTCGCTTCGGGCCCAGCATTCTGGTGGAAGCAGGCAAGGAAAAGCTGCTGTTCGATTGCGGCCGGGGCGCAACCCAGCGTCTGTATCAGCTCAACCTTCCTTTTTCCGCGATCACGGGACTGTTCCTCACGCATCTGCATTCGGACCACACCGTGGGAATTCCCGACCTCTGGCTGACCGGCTGGGTCATGGGCCGCAGCACGCCGCTCCCAGTGTGGGGACCGGAAGGCACCAAGGCAATGATGTCGCATCTGGAAGAGGCGTACGCCTTCGACATCCACATTAGGCGCGACGTCGATACGAAGCTGCCGGGGGCGGGTGCGCAGGTGATCGCCAAGGACATCGCAGAGGGTGCCGTCTACGAGAACGAGGGCGTGAAGGTCACGGCCTTCCTGGTCGATCATGGAGAAATCAAACCTGCGTTCGGATACCGGGTCGATTACGCCGGCCACTCGGTCACGCTGTCGGGCGACACCCGTCCTTCGGAGAACCTGATTAAGTTCGCTCAGGGCACCGACGTTTTGATCCACGAAGTGGTTGATCCTGCAGCATTTGGACCGGTGGTCAGCTCGGACTCACCGGAACAGAGAAAGAAAATCATTGAGCACCACACCACTCCGGAGCAGGCCGGGGGGATTTTCACGAGAGTAAAACCCAGGCTGGCTGTCTACTCACACATCGTGCCCCCCGACGTTCCCGAAGTGATTCCTCACACTCGCAAAACCTACGCGGGCCCGCTGCAAGTCGGCGAAGATCTGACGAGCATCGAAATCGGGGATACGGTTACAGTGCACCATCCGTCGCAATGAAAGTGCTCGGTCGGTCCGACCAAGGTTCCGTAAAGTAAACCGCAGCGATGTTGGCGCGAGCGTCCTCGCTCGTGCGGGGTCTTGACGCCTGCCACAGTGTTGGAGTGACTCGATGCCCTCTGTTTTGAGGTTCCGTGCGCCCGCCTGCCTCCTGCTAAATTTGTCTTGACGTCATTTCCAAGCGCCCACCGCTTTGAGTAGAATGACGGTTATCCAAACGTAGTTTGGCGGATTCTGTCTCGTCCGCACAAGGAGTGTTGCCCTGACCGTCCTGATGACTCCTTATAATCGTGGCCTTCATCGGTTCGCCGTTGTCCTGGCCTGCTGGACGTTCCTGCTAATCATCGCCGGTGCCCTGGTGACCAGCAACGATGCGGGATTGTCGGTGTCCGACTGGCCCACCTCGTTCGGCTCAATCTACAAGATCCCCAGGCTGGTGGGCGGCGTGAAGTTCGAGCATACCCATCGCATGATCGCGCAGTTTGCCGGGCTGCTGACCATTGTTCTGGCCATCTGGGCATGGCGCGCCGACCGGCGTCGCTGGATAAAATATCTCAGCATAGCGGCATTGGGCACGGTGATCGCGCAGGGCATCCTGGGCGGACTGACCGTGCTTATGTTGCTTCCTCCGGCGGTTTCCTCCGCGCACGCTGCCCTGGGTCAAACGTTTTTTGGCCTGGCCGTAGTCGTTGCCGTCTTCACAGGACGCAGATGGGTGGAAGAAGTGCCGCAGATCGAGTTTGACGCCCGGCGGCCAAGCCTGATGACGCTGACTCTGCTCTCGATTTTCGTCCTCTATGTACAGCTAATTCTGGGAGCCATGTTCCGCCATCACGGCATGAGCTGGTGGCCGCACGTTTTGCACGCGGTGCTGGTGTTGGTTGTGCTGACCTGGACGGCGGTCCGCGCATTGTCGCAGTTTTCCAGGATCGAAGCGGTGCGGCGCCCTGCCGTCCTCATCCTTTGGCTGCTGATCACTCAGCTTTGCCTCGGCTTCGCCGCATTCGTCACCCGCGTGGAATGGGGCAAAGACGCGGTGCAGCCGGAGTTGCCCATGGTGATTTCGACCGTCGCTCATACCGCGGTGGGAGCATTGCTTTTGGCAGCTGCGGTCGTGTTGGCTATTCAGGTCTGGCGGCACGTCCCGGTTTCCGCGGAAGAGCGGGTACGCAGACATGAGCAACATCCCGTGACGGCGTAGCAACTTCTTCGCAACCCCAGACCGATGTAGGCGCGGGCGTCCTCGCCCGTGCGTCCCCATCCAGCGGGTTAGCTTCCCCCGCGCTCAACCCATCTCGTCGTAGAATGAAATGTGGCTTCCAAAACCCCTGCTTATCCCATGACCAATGCTGAGAAAAACTCTGCCAGCGGATTGGCTGTCATTTCCGTCGAGAACGTGGTTCATCGCTACGGAGATCGTACCGCGCTCGATGGCGTGAGCTTCGACGTTCGCCCCGCGGAATTGTTCGGGCTGCTGGGACCGAACGGCAGCGGCAAGACGACCCTGTTCCGGATTCTTTCCACTCTGATGATTCCGGTGAGTGGCCGCGCCACCATCATGGGATTTGATGTGGCCCGCGATCCCAATGGACTGCGCCGCCAGATTGGCGTCGTGTTCCAGGCGCAGAGCATCGACATCAAACTTACCGCCGCCGAAAACCTGTGGCACCAGGGACATCTTTATGGCCTTCACGGCGCAACTTTGAACGCGCGCATCAAGGAGATGCTGAACCGGGTTGGTCTGGCCGACCGGGCGAGCGAGAAGGCCGAGACGTTCTCCGGTGGCATGCAGCGGCGGCTGGAATTAGCCAAAGGCCTGCTGCACCATCCGTCCGTCCTGTTGCTCGATGAGCCGACCACCGGGCTTGATCCCGGGGCCCGGCGCGACTTGTGGCAGTACCTGGCCATCCTGCGCGACCAAGAGCACGTCACGGTGATCGTGACCACGCACCTGATGGAAGAAGCGGAGCGCTGTGACCGGCTCGCCATTCTGAATCAGGGGAAAGTCGTTGCCCTGGGCACGCCGAATGATTTGAAACATGAAATTGGTGGGGACGTGATTCTGCTGGATACGAAAGATCCTGATTCTCTGGCCGAGCGCATTCGGCGAAAGTTCAACGTAGACGCGCAGGTTTTGCAGGGCCAGGTACGGTTGGAACGGGAGAGCGGACATCGCTTCATCACCGATGTCGTGGAAGCCTTTCCGGGCGAAATTGAAGCCATCTCGGTGAGCAAGCCAACCCTGGAAGACGTGTTCATTCATCGCACCGGACACAGGTTCTGGACGGAAGACAGTCTGGAAGAGGAAAAATCTTAGCGAACTTTGCGGAGAAACTTTGCGCTCTCTGCGGTAAGGTTGCAAACCATTCCGCGGAGAATAATCCGAGCGCCTCGCGCGCAGAAACGAGTTGACGTGGCTGCATCAAGCACAGCATTGCCGGCACAGGTTGCCCCGATTTCCGCAGGGATCATGCTGCCTTCTTTCACTTTGTGGTGGCGCGAGGTGGTGCGGTTTTACCGCCAGCGGTCGCGCGTGGTCGGAGTCATTGCGTCGCCGCTGCTTTTCTGGCTGGTGATCGGGTCCGGCTTCGGAACCTCGTTCCGTTCGGGCAGCGCCGCCGGCCAAAGTCATTATCTGGATTATTTTTATCCCGGCGCGCTCATCATGATCGTGCTGTTCACTTCGATTTTCACCATGATGTCAGTGATTGAAGACCGCAAGGAGGGATTCCTGCTTTCGGTGATGGTGGCTCCGGTGCCGCGCTCCGCCATCGTGCTGGGGAAGGTGCTGGGTGGAACCACGCTGTCCGCGATCCAGGGCCTCATCTTTCTTGTGTTTGCTCCGTTTGTGGGCGTGCACATGAATTTCGTCCAGTTTCTTCTGGTGGTGCTGGTGGTGTTTCTGGTTTCGTTTGCCCTTACCGCGTTGGGCTTCGCGATTGCCTGGCCCATGGATTCCAGCCAGGCGTTTCACGCCATCATCAATCTTTTTCTCATTCCCCTCTGGCTGCTTTCGGGCGCCATGTTCCCACTGTCGGGCGCATCCGGCTGGCTCCGCCTGCTGATGCAAATGAATCCACTGACCTACGGCGTTGAAGCTTTGCGCGGCCTTCTCTATCCGGAGAGCCCGTCGATCTCATCGCCGGCCACTTCCATGGCGGTGCTGGCACTATTCTCGCTTTGCATGTTCGCCATCGCCTGGGTGATGGTAAACCGGCGCACCACAAAACCAGCCGCATGATCCAGGTTCCGCCACAGTACGCGATGTTCCCGGCGATCGACGCTTCCCTTAACGGCGCCAGCGCCGTGTTGCTGGTCACCGGACGAGCCCTGATCAAGCAAGGCAAAATGGCGGCGCATCGCGCAGTGATGATCACGGCGCTCGTGTCGTCCAGCCTCTTCCTCGCCTGCTATCTCTACTATCACTATCATGTGGGGTCAGTGCACTTCCAGGGACAAGGCGTGTGGCGGCCAGTGTACTTCACAATTTTGACTTCGCACACGATTCTCGCGGCGGTGATTGTGCCCATGATCATCATCACGTTGAGCCGGGCGCTGCGCCAGCGCTATGACCGCCATCGCGCCATCGCGCGCTGGACGTATCCCTTGTGGCTGTACGTGTCGGTCACCGGCGTAATCGTCTATTTCATGCTGTACCATCTGTTTGCGGTTTGATGATTATCTTCTTGCGTTTTCTCTGTGCCTCTGTGGTAAGTTGGTTTTTTCCATGGCGACAGTCCGTTTGAAAATCGATGTTTCTGGCTCCGTAGGCGACGCGGCCTGGCGCCAGATCCAGCAGTACGATCAGATCCAGAGCGCGGACTTCGGCCCCCAGTTCGGCAGCAGCGGCCCCTGCACTCACCCTCCCAACGCTCCTCACAATAAAGGGGAATGGATCGGCGCTGAGATTCGCCTGCAGACGCCTCTTCTCGCCCAGTATGCCGTCTCCCACTACCTGGAACAGGAGCGCGTGCTCGACGCCGACGTCATCGACTAGCCGGTTGCGCAAAATAGCGGTTTTGTTCAGAACCCCTTCCGCCCGGGCGCGAGCCGCTTGCCGAAGCCCAGTCCGCTCAGACCGGCAACCTTTTCGCCCGCGACGCCCTGGCTGCCCACCAATACGTGAAACGTCTCTCCCATGCCTTCAGGATTGATGAGGTGTTTGAGTTGCAGCGCAACCTTGGCGCGCTCTTGCGGCAGACGGCAGTCCTCAAAAGCGTCCGAGAATTGATTCCCTTCCCCGATGCCCAGCAAGAATTGCGATTGGGTTAATAACGGCCCGACCAGCATTCCCTGCTGCTCGGCCACCGCCGCGAGTGCAGTGAAATTCACATGCGCCGTGAGGTCCTGCTCGCCGGGCGCTTCGTAGGGGTTGCCGCTTGTCGAATGCTGGCGATAGGCAGCCAGCGTCCCACGATGTCGCCCCGCCACCTGCTCCTGGCGGGTATATCCGTAGTCAATGACGACAATGAATCCCCGTCGGACAAGGCTCGCCGCCTCGGACATGCACCCCTGTGCGATAAGCGGGACTTCGATCCGCTCACCCGGCTCGGGATGCACGCTGTAGTGATCCAGAAATTCAAGTTCTTCCGGCAAAGCCGGAGCCCAGCTTTCCGCGAGCTGTTCGCCATTCTCGGAAACGTAGAGCTTGCCTTCCGAACTGAGAATCTCCACCGGCAGAGCGTCGAAATATTCGTTGGCAAACACAATGAGGGGGACGTCAGCACCTAAGGCCCGAACCGGCGCCGTTGATTCTCCAGGCCTGGTCGGTGAAACCAGCGAAGTCTTCCCCGTCCCAAAATGCCTGCGCAGGGTTTGCTGCAATCGTTCTTGAAGCGCAGGCGAGCGCTCTGCCAGCGAGTAATGCACCGCACGGAAGAACTCCGGAAACTTCTTCTCCGACCAGTCCAGCACATCCTGGGCAAACAGGCCGCGGCCTGGTCCGAGTTCAAAAATTTCGATCTGATCTGGCGAACCCAGGAACTTCCACATTTCGTCAAATTGCCGCGCTAGCAGGCGTCCAAAGACAGCGTGCACGTCGCTCGAAGTGTAGAAGTCCCCCGCTTTCCCGAACTGTTCGGCGTTCCGCGAATAGTAGCCCAACTCGGGATGGTAGAGGCACATCTCCATATAGCGCGAAAACGGAATCGGCCCGTGCTCGCGAATCTCCTGAGCGATCTGCTGTCGCAGCGTCACAAGCCTTCCTGCTGTCGCAAGAGCCGGTCCTGCGGCGTGCGCGTGAACATCTCAATCAGGTAATCGTGCAGGCAGTCATAGAGCTGGCGTTGGAAGGTCCACTCGAATTGCGGATGGTCCAGATCGCGCGGATGCATTTCAAACACGTAAGTGTGCACCGGGACCGGAGGAGTTTTGAATTGAATGACGACTTCGACGGCATCACCCTTTTCCCGCGCAGAAAAATCGAGCAGCGGATGCTCGTACAAGCGTAGCTGCTCGAGAACTCGGTCCAGACGGGAGGTAGACACGCGCCTGATTGTAAAGTAACCAGCAGCCGTCCGGAAATGCCGCACGATAAGCGGGAGTGTCCATTCTGTCGGTTACGCCTAGCGACGCCCGTGCTTCAGGCTGAACGCGTAGAGCGTTGGGGGGTAGCTGGAAATTGCGAAAACGACACCGTTCACCACGGTGATTGCCGTGCCGGCAATCTCATTAGTCTGAGAGCTCTTCCAGAGTTGGGCTCCGGTTCGGGCGTCCAGGGCATAGACGTAGTCCACTCCGGCGGTGTAGACGATACCATTTGCGACGGCGGGGGTTGTGCGCATGGGAAAACCGTAAACACCGAACTCCCAGGCCACCTCACCGGTGGCCGCCTTCACGGCGTACAATTTGTCCGAGCCAAGATAAACCAAACCATACGCGGCTGCCGGACCTGCTGCGCCCCACTCTTTTACCCACACGATTGCTCCGGTACGGGCATCGAGAGCATATACGTTGTCCTCACATCCCAGATAGACCATGCCGTTCGCAAGTGTGGGAGCAGTGGTGAAATCTACTCCCACCGCTTGCTTCCAGCGCAATACACCCGTCTTCGCATCAAGCGCGTACATGTTGCTGTCGCTCGATGGCGCGAATACCACGCCATTCGCAACAGCCGCTGAAGAGTTGATTTCTCCCTGAGTCGTATAACTCCAGAGCTGCTTTCCAGTGCGGGCGTCGACGGCGTACAGCGTACCCCCGTAGCCAGAGCCCACGTATACAACTCCATCCTCAACGGTGGGGGACGAACCGATAAAGCTGTTCGCGGCGAAGCTCCACAGTTTCTTCCCGGTTTTCGCCCTGACTGCGTAAAGATGACTGTCAAATGATCCAAAGTAGACCGTGCCCTTGACCACAGCGGGCGCGCCTAAGATTGCATCTCCGGCGGTGTACTGCCAAAGCACGGAACCGGTGTGGGCGTTCAGCGCGTATAGGGTGTAATCAAACGCCACGTAGACCACGCCGTCCACAACAACTGGGGCCACCGATTCTTCAAAACCGGTGCCGAAACTCCATTTCACTTTCAGGTTCTTGACATTGTTAGCGGTGAGAAACCTTTCGTCTGGATTGAACCGCCGCATGTTCCTCCCGCGCAGTTGGTTCCAGTTCGTAAGGATATGGTGTTTCGGCAAATTCACTTGACCGAGGCCGAGCAGCGTGAGAAAGAACAAGATGAGACAAAGAAACATTGAACTGATTCTCACGAAACCTGCAACGGCATTGAATTGACGGTGAAGTAATTCGGACAGGCCGGACGGTTGCCTGGAAGTACGCTTCATGGTCCCCTCCAAAGCTAACGGCTCAGTATGCTCCTGAGATGACCAGCGGTCAACGGATGAAGGCAGGCATTCTCACCAGCGTGCGCCGTTTGTTCGCCGCTTTGTTGCGCCCAAGGCTCCTGCTACGGCCTGATGTAGCGGCCCTATCGGACAGCGTGACATGCAAGGTCAAGTCGTGGCTATCACAGTCTTACGAACTTAGGACGCTGCCGAGATCGACGCGCCTGCATGCACACGTCTTCGCCTATATCACCAAACCCTGCAAGCGTTCTGCGGCATCATCGGCTGGCCGACTTTGCAACCAAACGCCTGGCCAAACTCCCGCATGTTCTGCACTACACCGTCCACGCGGAATTGACGCGGCGAGTGCGGATCCGTTTGCACCTGCAGGCGCAATTGCTCGGGCCGCGTGCTGCCGCACCAGCCTTGGCCGAAGCCCAGGAAGAATTGCTGCAAAGGCGTGTAGCCGTCCTGCTTCTCCGTGAGGTTGATTCCCTTCCGCTTTGCGTCCGCTAGAAATGCGATGTACGCTAGCCGGATGCCGCCGTTGTCGGCCGTATTCTCGCCCAACGTGAGCTTCCCGTTCACCTTGGCGTCACCTACCGCAACAAAGCTGCCGTATTCCTTCACTTCGCAGTCGGCTTTGCTTTCGAACTGCTTGGCATCTTCCGGCGTCCACCAGTCGGAGAGATTGCCGTGCCCGTCAAACTGCCGTCCCTGATCATCGAAACCATGCGTCAATTCGTGGCCTTCGACTGAGCCGATGTGGCCATAATTCGTCGCATCGGTCGATTTTGGATCATACATGGGAGGCTGCAGAATGCCGGCGGGGAAATTGATGTCGTTCATGCTGGGATTGTAATACGCGTTCACCGTCGGCGGACTCATGCCAAATTCCCCGCGATCAACCGGCTTGCCGATCTTGTTGATCTGCCGCAGATTCTCAAAGATGATCCCGCGCTGCACATTGCCGAATGCGTCACCGCGCTCAATCGTCAGTTTCGAGTAGTCTCTCCAATGGTCCGGATATCCGATCTTGTCGGCCACCATATGGAGCTTTTCTTCGGCGCGCTTCTTGGTCTCCGGGCTCATCCAGTCTAAGGTCTGAATGTCCTGGTCCATAGCCACCTCGATGTCCTTTACCATCTGGACGGTCGCCGCTTTGCTCGATGGCGGAAATTCCTGCGCCACGTAAACCTGTCCCAGCGCTTCACCCAGTGCGATGTCGGTGGCTTGCACGCAGCGCTTCCAGCGGGCCCGCTGCTCTGGCTGGCCTCTCAGCTTGCGGCCATAGAAATCAAACTGTTCTTCATCGAATGCCTTGGGCAGCGCGACACTCTCCGTCGAGTAAATCAGCTGCCAACGCAGGTAGGTCTGGATGGTCTTCAGGTCCGTCGCGTCAAGTAGGGCATGCAGTCCCTTGAAGAAGTCCGGATTAGTCACATTCAACTCTTTCACCGGCGGAGCGCCGCCCTCCTTCAGGAAAAGGGCCCAATCCAGGTTCGGGGTCAGATTCTCCAGTTCGGTGAGTGGCATCATGTGGTACACGTTGTTGGGATCCCGCTGCGACGTGATGTCCATGGAAACCTTGGCCAGCGCGGTTTCCAGGTCCATGATGCTCTGGGCGTCGCTGGCTGCCTGGCTTTCCGGCTCACCCATCAGCTTCAGCGTGTTGGTGATGTGCTGCACGTAATCCTTCCGTGTCTGCTCGGCCTCCTCGCCGGTGCGGAAATAATAATCGCGTTCCGGCAGGCCAAGGCCGCCCTGATCCGCAAACGCGATCTGCTTGGTGGCGTCCTTGAAATCCTGCTGTTCGCCGAATCCCAGGAATGCATTCACGTTGATCAGCTGAAGATGTGCCAGCAGCGAAGTCAGTTCTTTCTTGTCCTGGAGCGCCGCGATCCGGTCCAGGTCCGCTTGCAGGGGCTGCAGTCCTTTCTGGTTGATGGCATCGGTGTCCATGCAGGAAGCATAGGAGTCGCCGATCTTCTGCTCGTTCGGGGTACGGCCCGCGCCGCCCGCGGCAGCTTTTTCCAGCATGGTGTGGAGCACATATTCATTGTGCTCCGCGATCATCGTGCCCGTCCCAAAGCTCGATCGATCACTGGGAATAGGATGAAGTTTGCTGAAATTCCCGCACGCATACTGAAAGAAGTCAACGCAAGGATCGGCGGTGCTGTCGATGATGTCCTTGTCTAAGCCACGCGGAAGGTCGTACTTCTTCTGTGCTCCGGAATCACCGCTCTGCGCTTGGACGATGGCAGCAGAACTCATCGCTACCAGAATGATTGCCACTACGGTTGCAGTTCGCTTTTTCATGATTTTCCTTTTGCGTACCCAATTGCTGTCTTATTGAGGCCGACGCAACATCATACCTGCAAGCCAGCCATTTTTCACAGATTGCTTCTCGCTACCGGGTGCATCGACGCGCTCCCGCACCGCGGGGACCGGCTTTGGGCGAAGTCGAAAACACGCCCGCGCTCGCATCACCCCGCCCTGATCTTCACTCGTATCGGAGGGCTTCGATGGGATCCAGTCCCGCCGCCTTGATCGCGGGCAACATGCCGCTGACGATTCCCACAAAAGCCAGAATGCCGGTAGACCAGAGCAGAATCGCCGAGTCGATCGCGAGATGGATGTCGCCCTCGCCAGCATCCTCGATGAACGCGCTCCACAGCGTCAGCGATCCGACCGACCACGAAATCAGGTACGCCAGCACCACCCCGAGCAGGCCGCCCAGGAACGTAATCACCAGGGCTTCTGACAGAAACTGGAATAAGATGTGCCAGCGGTGCGCGCCCAGCGCTTTCTCCACGCCGATCTCACGCGTGCGCTGCGTGACCGACACCAGCATGATGTTCATCAGCCCCACCCCACCGATGCCCAGCGTGAGCAGCCCGATAAAGCCCAGCAGGATTTTGATGCCAACCGTGATTACCGTCAGGTCAGCTAAGTCCTTCACCGCATCGAATACAAATACTGCCCGTTCATCCTTGGGATCGAAGGCGTGGTGAAACGCCATGGAGTTGCGCACCGCCAGCACGGCTTTGGCGTGATCGCCTTCGTAGTCGGCGAAGATCCCGTCAAGATAATACGTGTCCTTGAGGTCGCTCATCGCGCTGTAGGGAATGTAGACCAGGGAATTCAAGTCCTCGTCGCCATTGGAAATGGTGTGCTTCAGCACGCCGACCACTTTGTACGAAATGCCGTCCACGCGGACGCTCTCGCCCAAGGCGTTCTGCCCGGAAAAAAGTTTCTTCTTCACCGTCCAGCCAATCACCGCGACCCGGCTGTGAGTAAAGTCCTCCAACTCTCCGAAGAAGCTCCCTTCTCCAGTCTCCAGCGCGCGAATCTTCTGGTAACTGGAATAGATCCCGTGAATGTTGTAGCTGCCGCTGCGGGTTCCGAAAGCCACCAGGCTCTGCTTGTCCACTTCCGGAGAAATGCGGGTGAGCATCGGCACTTCGGCGCGCAGGTAATCCAGATCTTCCCGTGTCAGCCGAACTTCGGTTCCGGCCTTGCTGCCGCCCGCCTGCAACGATGTGCGCCCCGGAAAGACCCCGATCAGGTTTCCTCCAAAGGTGCGGAAGGCAATCATCAGCGCACTCTCAAACCCTGATCCGTACGCCAGCAGCAGCACCACCGTGGCAATACCCCAGGCCATGCCCAGCATGGTGAGCAGCGAGCGCCTGCGGTTGTGTTTTAGCGCGGTATAAGCCTGATTCCCCAGATCGCCGAACATCGATCACTCCTGTCGAAGCGCTTCCACCGGAGGAAGCAACGCCGCTTTGCGGGCGGGGTAAAGGCCAGCCACAATGCCGGCGATCGAAAGCGACACGATCGCAATGACGGCCGAAGCCGGCACGATGCGCGGCGTGTCGAATCCTTCCGGCGACGGCAACTGCGCCAGCAGCGC
The DNA here is from genome assembly GCA_963715675.1 of uncultured Acidobacteriota bacterium. Classification (GTDB taxonomy): domain Bacteria; phylum Acidobacteriota; class Terriglobia; order Terriglobales; family Acidobacteriaceae; genus DASVWZ01. The sequence continues at coordinate 1,034,729 of OY970265.1, read as the reverse complement.
CACAAAGGTCGCCGAAATCGCCAGCCCGATGCCCCCGCTGAACGCGGTCAGAAACGCCCCTTCCACAAAGAACTGGGTCATGATGTTGCGATGCGTGGCCCCCAGCGCCTTACGCAGACCGATCTCCTTGGTTCGCTCCGTCACCGAGACCAGCATGATGTTGATGATCCCGATCGCACCCAGCCCCAGCGTCACCAGTCCCACCACGCCGAGAAACCAATCCATGGCGTCGAAAATTTTCCCCACGCGAATCGCTCCGTCGATGGTGTCCCAGTCATTGAACGCATCGTCCAGCTTGGGATCAAACCCATGCCGTCGCGCGATTATGGAGTGCACCTCACGCATGGCTTCGTTGTGCAATTCCTTCTTGACGGGGCGGTAGTTGATAAACGAAACCGCGTTTTCCGAGTTTTGCTCCTTCAGCGGAAAAAGCCCCCGCATGGTTTCCAGAGGTATGAAGATGCGGGCGTTGGTGCCGTTGTTGCCTTCCTTGCCGATCTTCGGGATCACTCCAATGATCTTGAAATCGGCGTTATTGAGCAGAATGGTGTTGCCGACTGCCGGCTGTCCGGGGAACATATTCTTCAGCATTTCCCATCCCACCACGGCCACCCGCCGATGCTGCGTATTGTCCTCGTCATTGAGCCATCGCCCGGGATCAATCGGAACATTGCGAATTCCGGCGTACTCCGGTACCACCCCAAACACCTGCCCGTTGGTCGTCCCGTAGTCACTGACCGCGCGAATATCCTCGCGCTTCAGCACCGGGGAAACTGCGCGCAACAGCTTGGCTTCGCTCCGAATCGCCTGATAATCACCATAGTTGAAGAAATACGGCTGCCCGGACTGGTAGCTTCCTTCTACGGCCGGAATCCGGCCCGGAAAAACGAACATGATGTCCTGACCCAACTGTGCCAGGTTCTTGTCTTGTCCGCTGCGAAAGCCCTCCCCCAGACCCACCAGCAACAACAGCGAGCCGACGCCCCAGGCAATCCCGAACATGGTCAGAAACGAGCGCAGTTTGTGCGCCCACAGCGTCGCCAGGGACTGCCGAACGATATCAACCAGGCTTCTCATGCAAGCACTTTCGATCCGGGCTTACGGCAGGATCCGTCCTCCGCCGGGGCTCGTCCGCTGTCTATTCATACGAGCCCTGGCGCGGTTTAGTTCCACAAAATGATGGCCTTCCACCTCTTAGACGGGACCTTTCGACGAAAGGATAGCCGCGCCGGAACCTTGCCCCTGTCGCCGAATGACCCTCTGCTATCCGACTTCCCGCCGCCCTCGTCTAATCGCTCGTTTTCCAATCCAGATTTCGCACTTCGCCCACCGAAAATGGGCCGAGAAGGAGGCTTATTCCATGTCGAATCGCTTCGCTGTTGTTCTCGTGATGTCTATGGCGCTGGTGGTCGCCACCCCAGTTGCACATGCGCAATCCGCGTTGCTGGACTTGCCGCGGGACAGCCAGCACTCTGTGGTCACGCAGCGCATTGGAATCACCGACATCACCATCAACTACCACCGTCCGCTGGTCAAAGGCCGCACCATCTGGGGCAAGGTTGTGCCGTACGGCCAAGTCTGGCGTGCCGGAGCCAACGAGAACACCACCATCAGGTTTGCCGACGCGGTCACCATCGAAGGACAGCCCCTGGACAAGGGCGTCTACGGCTTGCACATGATTCCCGGAGAAAACGAGTGGACGGTGATTTTTTCCAAGGATCACACCGCTTGGGGAAGCTTTACCTACAACCAGGCGGATGACGCGCTGCGCATCACGGTCAAGCCGCAACCGTCGCAATTCCGTGAAACCCTGACCTACGACTTTGGCGATGTCAAGACGGATTCCGCCGTGGCCACCCTGAGTTGGGAGAAGATCAGCGTGCCTTTCAAGATCGGCGTCAACGTACACGACATCGTACAGGCCAGCCTGCACAACCAGCTTCAGGGGCTCCCGCAATACACCTGGGAAGGTTGGGACGATGCGGCGAATTATCTCCTGGCACAAAAATACGACCTGGATGAAGCGCTGCAATACGAGGAAACGTCCATCCGGACCGAGCCGCGCTTCGACAATTTCATGACCAAGTCTCAAATCCTCGATGCCATGGGTAAAAAGGAAGACGCGGCAGCCGCCAAGAACCAGGCGCTGTCCCGCGCGACCGCCGCACAATTGTATGGTTACGGCCGCCAACTGCAAGGGGAGGGCAAACAGAGCGAGGCTTTCGACCTTTTCCGCCAGGCTGCCCAGAAGGATCCGAGTGACTGGCTGGCCCACGACGGCAGCGCGAGAATCTACTCCGCCCAGGGCGACTTCGACAATGCTCTGAAGGAAATGAAACTGTCCTACGCCGGCGCTCCCGACAACCAGAAAATCTTTCTTGAGCCCAACCTGAAGAAGTTGGAAGCCAAGCAGGACATCAACAAGAACTAACAGTAGCCTGAAATAGCGGGTAAAAAGTGAGGACGTCATCCCGAGGCCCCGCGTTTTCTTCAGCGGGGCGAGGGATCTGGCGTGCAGCACGGCAACTCTACTCAGAAAATAAGCGCCGAGGTTTAATCCCCTGCCCGGGCCACCGGCGTTTTCTTTTCCGCCGCCTTCTGTTCCGGATATTCATACACCCCGTGGCCCGCCTTGCGTCCCAGGCGTCCCGCCTTCACATACTGCACCAGCAACGGCGCCGGGCGGTATTTTTCTCCCAGGCTTTTGTGCAGATACTCAAGAATGTTCAGCCGCGTGTCCAATCCCACCAGATCCACCAACTCAAACGGGCCCATCGGATGGTTCAACCCGAGCTTCAATGCCTTGTCGATGTCCTCGGCTGACGCGATCCCTTCCTGCAGCATATAGAACGCCTCATTGCCGATCATGGCATTGATGCGGCTGGTGATGAATCCCGGCGATTCCTTGATCACCACCACTTCTTTCCCCATCCGCCGGCCCACTTCGGCGCACCCAGCCACGGTGTCGTCGTCCGTTTCAAGCGCCCGAACCACTTCGAGCAGCTTCATCTTGTGTACCGGATTGAAAAAATGCATGCCAATACATTTCTTCGCGCGATAAGTGACGCTGGCAATCTCGGTAATGCTCAACGACGAAGTATTGGACGCCAGGATCGTCCCCGGCCGGCAAACCTTGTCGAGCAAAGTGAAGATTTCGATCTTCGACTCCAGCTCCTCCGGCACCGCTTCAATCACCAGATCGGCTTGGCGCGCCGCCTCTTCCACACTGCCTGCGTATTCCAGGCGGCCCACGGCCCCTTTGGCCTCATCGGAGGAAATCTTCCCCAGCTCCACCGCTTTGTCAAGATTCGAACGAATCTCGGTCTCCGCCTTGCGCAACGCATTGGGCAGCAGGTCTTCGAGGATGGTGCGATAACCTCCCATCGCCGCCACGTGCGCGATGCCGCGCCCCATGATCCCGGCCCCGATTACCGCAATGGTCTTGATCTGGGCCACTTACTGCCCTCCCTTTTCCAGCCGCCCCAGCAAGTCCTCAAAATTCGCTCTGGCTTCCCGCATCCGCTCGGCCAGGCGCGCACGCTCGTCGGCATCCATGATGGGAACCGAAGCGCTGATGCGGCGAATAGTGGTGACGATGTCGTCAATGTAGTTCATGAGACGGATGACTTCTCCAGTGGTAGCCATGATGACTTGCTCCTGTTTCCCGCTGCCGGGCCCTGAATTGGGAGAATACACTCGCCCCGGGAAAAAGTTCTTTTCCGAGGGCAATGGACTATTCTCAACCGTAGGAACGGTTTTAGTAAAGGCAAGGATGGAGCTTTCAGCCGCTCTGATGCGGACAAAGAAAGATCCTGTCATTCTGAGACGCGTCAAGATTTTGGGGGGCGCGGCGCGTCAGCGCTGCGTTTAGTGATCCACTGTGCACTCGCGCTTCAGCGCCCCAGGTAAGCCCCCGCCCACTTCCGTCCATGCTTCAGGCTGAAGGCGAGTGCCTGGACTGCGGAGCCGATATAAATCACACCATTCACCACTGCGGGTGAGGAATACTCGCCCCAGAAACCCGTGCCGTAGATCCAGAGCTCGGTCCCGGTGCGGGCGTCTACCGCAAGGATGCGACCTTTAAGAGCATTGCCGTCGGTAACCCCGACATACACCACGCCATTCGCCACCGCTGCTGATGACGTCACACCGAAGGTGCCGGCGTTATAGCTCCACAATGTGGCGCCGGTGTGCGCATCAATTGCGTTGAGGTCGCCGCTCTGTCCTCCGCCGATATACACCACCCCATTTGCCACTGCCGGCGTCAAGTCGCAGGCGATGCCGGAGTTCCACAGCTTAGCGCCCGTCTTGGCATTCAGCGCATACAGGCCGTAGGCTCCGCCGCAGACATATACCACGCCTTTCGCCACGGCGGGCGAGGAAGGGGATCCGCCCGCAGCATAGCTCCACAACTTGGCCCCGGTCTTGGCATCTAGCGCGTACACGTAATCATCAGCCGGGCCAAGATAGACGACTCCATCCACGACGGCCGGCGAGCAGTCGATCACATTCCGGGTGCCGAAGCTCCACAACTTCGTCCCCGTCCGCGCGTCCAGCGCATACGCGCTGCCGTCCCATGAGCCGAAATACACTACCCCGTTTGCCACGGTAGGAGACGAGTACACACGGGCGCCGGTATGGTAGCTCCACAGCTCAGTGCCGGTTTTGGCATCCAGCGCATACAGGTTGTAGTCGTCCGACCCGACATACACCACCCCGTTGTCCACGGCAGGCGATGAATTCAGGGCGCCTTGCGTCGTATAGCTCCACACTAGGACGCCGGTGAAGCTGCTCAGCGCGTACAAGCTGTCGCAAATGCCGAAGTAGACAATCCCATTCACCACCGCCGGCGTACCAGCCCCGCAGTCTTGCACCGTGTAAGTCCATTTGGCGCCCGCGTTGCGAATGTTGTTGACGGTCAGAAACTTCTCGTACGGGTTGAACCGCGTCATGTCGCGCCGGTGGAACTGGTTCCAATTGGTGAGGACGTGGCCTGGGTTCCAACCGCCAGAGCGCGATGGCAAACCCGCAGCTTGGCCGAAGCAGAATCCTGCCAGCAGGAACATTGCGATCCACGTCAAACCGATTCGTCGGCCGGACCGACTCGGACTCATCTTCTCTGCGCCTTGCATATTGTTCTCCTATGGCACCTATGCCGAGATATCTTGACCCTGAAAACTCAGCGCAGCGCCTTCAGTTCTCGGCGTTTGCCAGCTGTGCATGTCTACTTCCGGCCATGATTTAGGCCGAAGGCATAAACTGCGCCGCCCCCGCCCTGCGAGCTGACGTAAACCAACCCATTCACGACAGCGGGCGAGGAGATCACCGCTCCGCCGGTCGTGTAGCTCCACAGCTTGGCTCCAGTGTGGGCGTTCAGTGCATACACATTGCCGTCGTCAGAGCCCACATACAGCACCCCATTCGCCACCGCGGGTGCGGACCAGAGAGCAGAGAGGGTGAGGTAGCTCCACAGTTTGACGCCGGTGCTGGCGTCCAAGGCATACACATTGTCATCGAACGAGCCCACATACACCACCCCATTCGCCACCGCGGGTGCGGAATAGACGCTGTTGCCGGTCCTAAAGCTCCACAGCTTAGCTCCGGTCCGCGAATTCAGTGAATATACATTGCCGTCGTCAGAACCGATATATACCGCCCCACTCGCTACCGCGGGCGAGGAATGCACATTTCCGCCGGTACCATAGCTCCACAGCTTGGCTCCGGTCTTAGCATTCAGCGCGTACACGTTGTCGTCGAACGACCCTACATAGACCACTCCATTCGCTACAGCGGGCGACGAATCCACCGGGCCCCCGGTGGTGTAGGTCCACAACTGGGCGCCGGTGCGGGCATCCAGCGCGTACACATTGCCCCCATACGAACCGGCGTACACCACCCCGTTTGCCACAGCAGGCGAGGAAAACACGCCGCTGCCGGCAGCGTAGCTCCATAGCTTGGCCCCGGTACGGGCACTCAGCGCATAGAGATTGCCGTCCCCGGAGCCTACAAAGACCACACCATTCACCACGGCAGGCGAGGAAAACACTTCGCCGCCGGTCCCATACCTCCATAGCTCGAAGCCAGTATGGGCATTGAGGGCATAAAAGTTGTAGTAGTATGAGCCGACATAAACCACGCCGTTGAGGACGGCGGGCGAGGAGTCCTCATATCCGGCGGTGGTGTAGCTCCACTTCAAGACCAGGTTGCCAACATTCTGGACGGTCAGAAACTTCTCGTACGGGTTGAACCGCGCCATGTTGCGCCGGTGAAACTGGTTCCAATTGGTGAGGACGTGCCCCGCTGGCCGGCCGCCCGAGGGCGAAACCGAATTCACACCTTGGCTAAAGCACAATCCCGCCATCAGGAAAATTGCGAAACCCGCCAGTCCCATCCGATTCCCCGCTGGCATTGAATCCTTCCCGGCTATGCGCGTCATGTGAGCTTCCTTTCGCACGGTACAAGACCGTTAGGAAATTAAGATAGGGAGAGGACCTTGGAAGCCTTGCCCGCCATTCTCCCCCCCGCCCCCGGCCTTGTCAATACACGCAACATCGCATTGTCCAGCAGTCGGTCAGCCGCGGGGCGGCGTCAGAACAAAGCCCACGGCGCAAGGGCGCAAGCCGTGGGTCCAGGTAGAAACGACCCGGCCCCGGAAGGGCGAAAGGACAGTCCAGGTACACGTCCTCATTCCTCCCACTTCCGCCGCTGTACTTTTCCCTTGACTCTCACCCGGCAAACCGACATCATCAATGTATAACTTTTACTGAACTATGATTTTATTAGTATAACTCGTTAAGAATCTAGATTTTACCCCTAAGCCCAATCGGCTCTAGATTTTGCGGGCAAAAAGTCCGTAACTTCATGATTCCACTAGACCGGTGGGGAGGGGGTATATCAACTCAAATCGGGGGAACCTCAAAGCAACTTTACATCCCCAAAGAAGTCATCCCCGAAGTCCCCGCGTTTTCTCCAGCGGGGCGAGAGCCTGCCCTGAGCGAGCCCGAGGAGCGAAGCAACGAGGGGGAGTCGAATGGGGATCTGGCGTGCAGCACCCACGCGGCTTGCGCTCGCCGCAGGACAACAGATCGTCGCAGTGGCGCCCGACCACGCCTTGGCCGACTTTCACTGTTTTTTAATCCTCGCGCCGCCCGGCATGAATCTATACTTATCTATGGCTGACAAGCTTGTGAAACGCTACTTATTCGCCAGCGATTTCGACCAGACCCTCACTTTCAACGATTCCGGATACGTTCTGAGCGAGTTGACCGGAATTGCCACCGCGGAGTTTGAGCGCAAGGCCAAAGGCATGGCCAAGCTGAACCTGGTGCAGCAAGGGGCGGAACTCGCCTATCTGCTGCTGCATGACCCTGAGTTCCAATCCAAGGTGCGGAAAGAGCATCTCCACCAGGTCGGGAAGCGTATCCGCCTGAAAGAGAATATTGCCCTGCTGTACGAAATTCTGGCCAGCGGGATTGAGGGATATCACTTCGATTTCTACGTGCTCTCCGCCGCGCCGGTGGAAGTCATCCAGTCGGCGCTTGAGGGCATAGTCCCTGCCGACCACATTTTCGGGACCGAGTTCCGCTACACCGCCTCCGGCCAGATCGAGTCGATCGCCCGCACCACCGCCGGATACGGCAAGGTCGCGGTCCTCGATGAACTGCAGAGCAAGCAGCAGGTGGGTCCCGACCATATCATCTACGTCGGGGATGGCAGTTCCGACGTGCACGTGATGCTGCATGTGAATGTGCGGGACGGCTTCACCATCGCGGTTTCCGAAGCCCGTCATGTTTCCATGGTGGCCAAGCGGACCATCCTGAGCACGAACGCGCTGGCCGTGCTGGCGCCGATCCTCGAAGACATTGTCGGCTGGGACCGGCTGCGCATTCGCGAGTTCTTCGAGTCCCACGGACTATTGATTCAGGAATGGGACCGGGTACGTACCGACTGGCTCACCCTGAGGCCCGCCGCCCAGGACTTGGCTCTGATCGCGGAAGCCGGCTAATCCCCCGCGGCACGCCCGTCGCAGTTAGACTAATGACATGCTGCGCGACTGCAATCTCATCCCGCTTTCCCGCCAACACCAGCACGTGCTGGCGCTGTGCGTGAGTCTGGACCGGGCGATTCAAGCCGGCGGAATTGACCTGGAGAGCTGGCAGGCGGAAATCCAAGCACACTTTGAGCAGGAAGTCTGCGTCCATTTTACGGCGGAGGAGCAGGTGCTGTTTCCCGTCGTCGGGCAAGTGGCAGAGTTGCGCGCGACTGTCGATGATCTTCGTGCAGAGCACGTCGCCCTGAGAGCATTGTTTGCCCGTGCTGAGAATCGCAGTCTGGAACTCAACGGCATCGTCGACTTCGTCGAAAGGCTGGCTCGCCACATCCGCAAAGAAGAGCGCGAACTGTTCGAAGGCATGCAGAAGTTGATGACGACAGACCAGCTCTCAGAATTGGGCACGGCGCTGAATGAGGCCTTGAAGCAGGCAACCCAGAGTTGCTCGCTGCCACCGAAGTCGTCGATGTAGGCGCGGCGTCCTCGCCGGCGTACTCCGGCACACCGAAAAGTCGGAGTTTCAGGTGGTGCCCCGAAGAAGCGCGCGCGTAGAATACGCAGCCGTGCTGTCATGCCCATTTTGGCACCCTAGGGCTCTTCGGTGTCATTGCAACCACCCCCATCCTGTGTTAGCTTCAGGAAACGGCAGAGGTTAGCTTGCAATACACAGTTCCCGACGGACTGGACCGCAAAGAGGCGGAAGTTTACCAGCGGCTGGATCCGGTACGGCTCCCAAAACACATCGCCATCATCATGGACGGCAACGGGCGGTGGGCACGGCGGCGTCACCTTCCGCGCATCGCCGGACATCGTGCTGGAGTGTCGTCGGTGCGCTCGGCGGTAGAGACCGCCTCCGCAATCGGCATCCCCGCGCTCACTCTCTACGCTTTCTCCGAAGAGAATTGGAAGAAGCGGCCGGCCAGCGAAGTCCACTTCCTGATGAGCCTGCTCTGCCGCTATCTGAAGGCGGAAGTGCCCACCCTGAACAAGAACAACATCCGCCTGGAATACATTGGCCGGCAGCAGGAACTGCCTTTGCCCGTGCAGGAGAAGATGCGCTGGGCGAGCGAAGCCACGGCGAAGAACACAGGGATGGTCCTGACGCTGGCGTTGAACTATAGCGCCCGAACCGAACTGGTAGACGCGTTCCAGTCCATGGTTCGTGCCGCGGAGAATAACGGGGGCATACGCCATCTGAAGATTGACGAGGAAACGGTAAGCCGGCATCTCTATACCGGCCATTTGCCCGATCCCGACCTGGTGATCCGCACCAGCGGCGAAATGCGGCTCAGCAATTTCCTGTTGTGGCAACTGGCCTACGCAGAAATCTACGTCACGCCCACCTTATGGCCGGAATTTCGCGGTGTGCATCTGCTGGAAGCGGTCGCTGAATTTCAAAAACGCGAACGGCGCTACGGTGGCCTGTCGGAAGAGTCAGCCCCAGCGGCCGTTGCCCCACACGGCTCGAAGAAAGTCCGGAGCTAAGGCCGTTGCACCTCCTCAAGCGAGTCCTCACTGCGGTGGTCCTGATTCCGATTGTTCTGCTGCTGGTGCTGCGCGCGCCGGTCTCTGTGGTGGCGCTGGTGGCGGCCCTGGTCGCCCTGCTCGCCGTACAGGAACTGCTGAAACTGGCGGAAGCTTACGGCATTCGACCGTTTCACTGGCCCACCTATATCTTCGTCGCATTGTTCTTCCTTTTCCTCGCAATCACGCCGGCGGACAGCAAACCGCTCGTCTCGGCAGCCATCTTTATCTATACAGCCGGATTCGCAGCAGCGCTTGCCCCGTTTGTTTTTCTCACCGTCGGCATGAGGCGTGCGGATTTGAGCAGCGCATTTCCGGCGGCGATGGTCTCGGCTCTCGCCTTCGCGTACATTGCTATGCCGCTCGGATTTCTAGTGCAAGTTCGCGTGCAGTGGTCGGGGGCGTTTCTCTTGCTCTATCTGCTGCTGCTGGTTTGGGCAGGAGACATTTTCGCCTACTTCGTCGGACGCTCGCTTGGCCGGCACTTGATGTCACCCCGCATCAGCCCGAAAAAGACCTGGGAGGGTGCGATTGCGTCCCTGCTCGCCAGCCTGGTCGTCGGCATGTTGCTGTACAACTATGCTCTGCCGGTCAGTTCGTTCTTGCTGAATGCGCATCTCATTGAGCGCCGGGACGGGTTTTTTGCGCTCCAGAAACCGCCGCTTTGGCCGACTTTGCTGCTTTCCGCCGCTATCAACATTGCCGCTCAACTGGGAGACTTGGTGGAGTCGCTCATCAAGCGCGGAGCGGGAGTAAAGGATTCGGGAACAATTTTGCCCGGCCACGGAGGCATGCTGGACCGCATCGACGCGCTGCTCTTTGCCGCTCCGGTGCTGTGGTACTATGCGGCTTGGCGGGTCATGCAGTAGGTTTTGTCGTTGGTCTTTGGTCGGCCGGCGGATTTGTCGTTAGTCGATGCTTCTTGCAGATGGTATTTGGCAGTGTTCAGTGATCGCCAAGTAGCCCTGTCACTGCAGGTATCGAGGTTAGGCTGCCTACAGCAGATTCCCTCTAATCGCCCTTATGAAACGCATCGCCATCCTGGGATCGACTGGCTCCATCGGCCGGAGCACGCTCAGCATCGTGGAATCCTATCCGGAGCGCTTTGCGGTGGTTTCCCTTGCCGCTGGCCGGAATCTGGATGCCGCGCTTGAGCAGGCACACCGCTGGAAACCATCGCTCATGTCCGTTGCCGCCCCATCTGACGCCGATATTCTTGGCCGGCGGCTAAGGGCCGCGGGCCTTGGCGAGATCGAAGTGGTACATGGGGCTGCCGGCAACCTGCGGGTGGCCACTCACCCGGAAGTTGATTTTGTGGTCAGCGCGATTGTCGGCGTCGCCGGACTGGAAGCGACCTACGAGGCAGTTCGCGCAGGCAAGACGGTCGGGTTGGCCAACAAGGAATGCCTGGTTGCCGCAGGCGAGTTGATCACCGCCGAAGCGCGCCGCCAGGGCAAGCCCCTGCTGCCCATCGACAGTGAACATAACGCGGTGCATCAGTGCCTGCGCGGGGGCCGGATGGAGGAAGTCCAGCAGATCTGGCTGACCGCCTCGGGTGGTCCTTTTCTTCACACTCCACGAACCCAATTTGCATCCATCACCGTGGATGAGGCGCTCAATCATCCCACCTGGAAGATGGGCCGGCGGATCACAATCGACTCGGCAACCCTGATGAATAAGGGCTTCGAGGTCATAGAGGCTTGCCGTTTGTTCAACTTGCCGCCCAGCCAGATTCGCGTGATCGTGCACCCGCAATCCACCATTCATTCCATGGTGGAATTCGTGGATGGCAGCATACTTGCGCAGTTTTCGGTAACCGACATGCGCCTGCCGATTTTGTACGCGTTAACCTATCCGGAGCGTGTGGCGTCGAATATGCGCTTCCCGGTCATGGACTTACGGCACCTCGAATTCTGCACGCCGGACGTGGAAAAATTTCCTTGTCTGCGTCTGGCATACGAGGCAGCGGAGGCCGGAGGAGCAAAGCCGGTGGCACTGAATGCGGCCGATGAAGTAGCCGTCGCGGCGTTTCTCGAAGGCATCATCCGTTTCAACCAGATTCCCGAGGTGATCGAAGAAGTACTTAGTGAAACCCAAATTGGAAAACTTGAATCTATTACACAAGTGCTCCAGGCAGATGGAAGAGCACGCGAGGTGGCTCGAGAGCGGATCGCAGAACTCAGCCGCGCTTCCGTTTTAAAACCGGTCTCGGCGGGACGACTCCAGGAATAATCAAGCTTATGTCAGAGTTCTTTACAGCGGTGATTGCGGTTGCGGTGGTTCTGGGATTCATGATCCTGATCCATGAGTTCGGCCATTATGCAGCGGCCAAGTTGCTGGGCGTGCGAGTCGAGGTTTTCTCCATCGGCTTCGGCAAGCGCTTGTTCGGCTTCCGGCGCGGTGAAACCGACTACCGCATAGCCGCCGTTCCGCTGGGCGGCTACGTAAAGATGAGCGGCGAAAACCCGATGGACGACCGCACCGGCGATCCGGCCGAGTTCATGTCGCATCCACGCTGGCACCGCTTCCTCATTGCGATTGCCGGCCCGTCAATGAACATTCTTCTGGCGATCGGCCTGCTCACTGGCGTCTATATGGTTCACTACGAGTACTTGGCGGTGATGGATGAGCCCACGGTCATCGGGTGGATCACGCCCGATACGCCGGCGTCCAGGGTCGGCCTGCGCGTGGGAGATCGTATCGCAGCCATTGACGGAATTCAGAATCCGAACTGGGAGCAGGTAGCAAACAAGGAAGCGCTCAGTCCCGGCCAGCCTCTGCAAGTCTCGGTTGTGCGCGGCAATCAGACTTTGGCAATGTCTATTACTCCCGATGCTTACGGGACGAATCGCCTGGGCTATGTGGGGTGGACGCCCAAGGAGCCGAACTTCACGATTACCGAACTGGAACCTGGCATGCCTGCGGAAAAGGCGGGCATGAAGGTCGGGGACGACATTGTTGCCGTCAATAGTCAGGAGATGCCCGGTCTGGAGGCGATGGTGGATCTGCTGAAACGGACCCGGGACAAACCACTGGAACTGACCGTGCTGCGCAGCGGCCAAACGATGAAGTTCGTGGTGCAACCGGTGCTGACCAACGTGAAGGGCGACCAGCGCTATCGGATCGGAATTGGCAGTCTTCCCACCAGGGTCACGAGTCTGCCGTTTGCGGCGGCATTGTCGCGCTCTCTGGAACGCAACCGGCAAGGCTCCCTGCTGATTCTCGAGCTCGTGCAAAAGATGTTGCAACGCAAGATCTCGGTGCGATCCATTGAGGGTCCGATCGGCATTGGCCGGGCTGCCGGTCAAGCGGCGTCGGAGAAGGGCTGGACTCCCCTGCTGGAGCTGACCTCGGCCATCAGCTTGAATCTGGGAATTTTCAACCTGCTTCCCATCCCGATTCTGGATGGCGGCGTCATCCTCCTGTTGCTCGTCGAAGGCCTGATGCGGCGCGACATCAGCCTGCAGATCAAAGAACGCATCTATCAAGCAGCATTTGTGTTCCTCGTGCTGTTTGCGGTGATGGTGATCTACAACGACATCGCCAAATCCCTCCCGGGCTTGGCCGGCAGGCTGCCGTAGTTCTCGGGTTCCCTGGAGCGGTGGCCACACGGTTCGGCTCTTCGGCTTAGGACGACCCCAGGAACCGAAGTAGCGAAAAAGCTTGCATCTTGGCCCGCGGGGCTTGCCACTGCACAATGACATCAAGTAGGCTTTCGTGTTTTTTATCAATTACTTACACAATGTTACCTCAAGTTAACCTTCGGCCCCGAAGATGCTCCAGCTTGACGCGTATGTGGGCCCCCCCGGCTTGAGTACCCCCCTCCCATAGTTCTGCGTTCGCGGTCGACCCACTGCCCCCAGGGGGGTTGACACAGGCGCCATTCAACCCAGGGAGTTCACCATGAAAGCCATGTATCTTGCCATCGCGCTTGCGCTCACCAGCGTTGCCTGGGCGCAGGCGCCGCAAACGCAGTCTGACTTTGCCGTGCATAAAACTCTGCACGGTCTGGGTGGGGCCGGGATTTCCATGGGGGTGGGCGCGGCAACCCACCGGCCCTGGCTCGGCTTGGCGGCGGGGATCGGGGCTGGGATCGCCAAAGAGGGATATGACAAGGGCCGCGGCAATCCCTTTTCCGGCCGCGATGCGCTCATCACCAGCGGCGGCGCCATGGTTGGGTACGTTCTTGACAAGTACGCCTTCCACATCCATAAGCAGAAGTAGCCCGCCGCAGTCCCGCTTTGCAAACTGTCGAAGGCTGCCAAAGGGAAGTTCCTGCATGGTAAAATAAGGCTTCCCATGGCAGAGATTCAGCGAAGGAAGACTGTGACCTGCGCCATTGGCAGTGTGCGCGTAGGGTCGGATGCACCAATCGTGGTGCAGTCGATGACCAACACCGATACCGCCGATGTGGCTTCCACGGTGCAGCAGGTGGCGGCTTTGGCCAGGGCCGGTTCGGAACTGGTTCGAGTCACCGTGAACACCGAAGAGGCCGCCGCGGCGGTGGCGCCCATCGTGGAGCAACTTGACCGGCAGGGGATCCGCGTTCCCATCATCGGCGACTTCCATTACAACGGGCACATCCTGCTGAAGAAGTATCCCGCGTGCGCAAGAGCGCTGGCCAAGTACCGGATCAATCCGGGCAACGTCGGCATTGGCCGCAAGGATGACAATAACTTCCGCACTATGATCGAAGTCGCGGCCGAAAACCAGAAACCGGTGCGGATCGGGGTGAACTGGGGCTCGCTGGACCAGGCGCTGCTCACCCGCATGATGGATGAGAACTCGCGGCTTGCCGAACCAAAAGACGCCCGCGAAGTCACCATGGAAGCCATGGTGGTAAGCGCGCTGAATTCCGCCGCGCTGGCCGAGACATGCGGGCTTCGTCTGGACCAGATTATCCTCAGCGCAAAAGTCAGCGGCGTGCAGGATCTGATCGACGTCTATCGCGTGCTTGCGGCCCGCTGCAATTATCCGCTGCATCTGGGCCTGACCGAAGCCGGCATGGGCAACAAAGGCGTAGTCGCTTCCACCGCAGGCATGGGCGTGCTGCTGCAGGAAGGCATTGGCGATACGATTCGGGTTTCGCTCACGCCCGCTCCCGGCGGCGACCGCACGGAAGAAGTGCGCGTGGCCCAGCAGATTCTGCAGTCGATCGGGATTCGCAGCTTCACTCCGCAAGTGACCGCGTGTCCCGGCTGCGGACGCACCACCAGCACCTTCTTCCAGGAAATGGCGGAGCAGATTCAAACCTACCTGCGCGAGCAGATGCCGGCGTGGAAAGACCACTACACGGGCGTCGAGGAAATGAAAGTCGCGGTGATGGGCTGTGTGGTCAATGGTCCGGGCGAATCCAAGCACGCCAATCTCGGCATTTCCCTGCCCGGAACGTTCGAAGAGCCCAAAGCTCCGGTCTACGTCGACGGACGGCTGTTCACCACGCTGAAGGGCGACCACATCGTGGCGGAGTTCAGAAAAATTCTCGACGAGTATGTGGAGTCACACTACGCGGCGCGCGAGAATAGGGTCGCGGTGTAGACGGTTGCTGGTTTCTCGTCGTACGTCGTTGGTCGTTCGCCTCTTGAAAAATCAGGAAAGATAGCGGCGGGCCGGCCCCCGTTTTGAGCGGAAGAAACCTGGCTGAGCCCCTACCCTGGCCGAGCCAACGCAGGCCTGGATATCGTGGCCGCCCGGGGAATCTTCGGCGGTGGGTTCGGCTTCGTCTTCGTTCTTGTCCTCTTCTTCTTCCTCTTCCCCGTTTTCCTCGGCTTCCAGTTGGCGCTTTTGCTCGTCGATCTCTTCGTCGGTGAGGCCGAGGTTCCGCATCAGAAGCCGGGCGAGGCCGCCGTGATGTCTCTTTTCCTCTTCCTCATCGCACTCCGAGTCGTGGCCGACTCCGCAGGCGGACCAGGGAGTGCGTCCCAGCAGGGTTTCGGCGACGCGGGCGCGGTCAATGACGATGCGGGTCGGGCGGTCGGCTTCAAATGTAATCCGGGCCAGATTGCTGGAGGCGATTTGCAACGCGTACAGCGTCAAGCCGGCGGTCTTGTGGTCGATCTGGCCGCCCAAGAGCAGGCGGGTGATCTGCATGACTGCGACCTGGATGGAGTTGGCGTCCTCGAGGACGGGCAACATGACGGCGGCAGCGGCCTGCGTGGCCTTGCGGCCGATGCGGACACGCCGCGGACGGTTCTCCTGATGGAAGAAACAGAAGCGCTGGGTGGTGAGAGCGGGCGATCCGCACTGGGTGCCGTTGACCTTGATGTGCTGGCAACGGAGGATGTGTTTGGGGTAGGTTGGCATGGTTTGTGGCTCCTTTTCGTTTCGGTTTTGGTCGTTGGTCGTTCGCCTTTGGCTCTTAGCCTTTGGCTCTGGCTCTCGGTTTCTGGCGCTTTGCTTTTTTTGGGGTATATACCCCCTCCCCAGGGGTCTAGTGGAATCATGGGGTTACGGAGATTTGGTCGGCAAAATCTAGAGGGGGGGGTAGAGGCAAAATATTGAAAACAAAGGGCGTGGTTGGTCCGTAGTCGCACGTCGTTCGTCGTACGTCGTTCGCCTTGGCTCTTGGTCGATGGTCGATGGTCGTTGGGCTTTGGTCGTACGTCCCCTTGCCATTCGGCTCAGGGCAGGCTTTACGTCGTTGGTCGTTCGTGGTTTGGCTTTGGACCGCTGGCTGGTTTTCGTTTTCGGGTGAAAAGACCCACGCTCCGCGAAAAACGCGCGGAAGGATGGGGCGCCCGGGGCCTGGTTCGCGTTATATCTTGTGGATATGTAGTACGTGTTACTTACTGCCTTATAGATATACATTCAGTTTGGGAGAGTTGGGGAGGGTTGTCAAGGGAAAAGTGGGGGGCGAGTTCCGAAATGGGAATGTGGTGTGCTGTGGTCAGGGCGTCGGTGCCCTGTTCATTCGCGCGGAACGCGAATGGGTGGGCCGCCCGCCGCGATGGTGCCCAAGATCATTCGGGTGGGGGAGGCGATACCTTGCCTTCTCGCACGAACCGCAACCGTTTCTTGCCCCTCTTTTGACCTGCACGCACGCTCCGGGTTTTCCATTCCCAAGCTATGTGTCTTCCTAGGCCTTCAAGGTCTGGAAACATTGCTCTTTCGCTGATGCCAATTTCGTTGAGTTGCGCTTTCAACTCTTCCCCCATCGCCTTCGGCACGATGATCTTGTCGAGAATCGCATGTTTCCCTTTACCACCACGCGGTCGGTTGATTGCGGGCGAATCGGTCATGTCTTCCTTTGTGCCAAACAGGATAAACTTGGAACCCTGCGCGGCGATACGCCTGTCGATGTGGTGGGGTTCGATGGCGACGGGCCATTTTTGGCGCGTCTGGTTTTCGTCCTTGTCGGTGCCGAAGGCGTCCTCTAGGTCCAGGAGATATTTTGTAGTTTCCTGCCATCCCGCAATGGCGGGTCCAAACAGATATTTCACGTGCGCCCGATTCCATCTCCATGGGTCTACCACCCACACTGCAGCGTCGTGTTCTGTGTCTTCGCATACGGCGAAGTAGAGAGCAACCAGTGGGTTTGTCGTCCAATCGAGGAGACGTGTCGGAGCTCGGTAATGCTGCATCAGGAAGTACCACTGCCACTTGTCTCTTAGGGATCCAGATTGCGCGAGGGGCGTTCCTACGCTCTCGAATTCGAGGCGAATTTCTGCTTCGTTCGCGTCTCTGTATTCCTTTCGCCAGATTCTGGGGATCAGTCCCCATGAGGCGTCGCTCTGGCCTCTAAACCACAGTGACTTTTCCTCTCCGTATGGTCTTATGCTCTCGGTCTGGGTTGGAAGATTGAGTTGCCGCCATCGCGGGCGAAGGCCTCTAACTGCGGCCAAAAATCCCGAGAGGTCGTCAAACTGCTCGTTTTGGGATGGATAGTTGCGCACGGTGTTCGATTTGCCCCGTTAGTTGTCCTGGAAGGCTAGTCTGCGGGGACTCCTTTCCGGGCCCATAAAAGAACTCGAAGCATTGTAAATCTAGCTCGGATTATTGTCCGATCGAGGATTCGGTATTTGGCGGTAATTGCTGTGGGGTGCAAGTGCGATCCCGTCGTCTTGTCCACCACTCACTCGTTTGACCGCCTTTGCCGAACCGACTTAGGATCAAAGGTTCAGCGCCCCTATCAGTCGTCAGCTGTCGGGCTGCCGATGTTGGAAGCGAGTTAACGATGCCTATTGACGATCCTCAGTATGATGTTGCGATTTCATTTCTGTCTCGGGATCAGTCCACAGCGGAAGCAATCCACGATAAGTTGGCTGAGGGGCTGAGAGTCTTTTTCTATCCTCGAAAACAAGAGCAGCTGGCCGGAACGGACGGCTTGGAGTCAATGCGTAAACCATTCTTCGACGATTCCCGAGTGGTAGTGGTTCTGTATCGAGAGCCTTGGGGCAAAACGCCTTGGACGCAAGTCGAAGAAACCGCAATTAAAGAGGGCTGTCTTCAGCGCGGATGGAGACGGTTGCTTTTCGTCGTTCTGGACAAACAGAGTGCTCTTCCTGTTTGGTTGCCGGAAACTCACATTCGCCTCGATTACGCTGCTTCGGATTGGAACAGGCGGTGGGGGCGATCAAGGCTCGCGTGCAAGAGAATGGTGGTGAATACCAGCCGATGACTGCCGTCAAGCGAGCAGAGATGTTAGATGCCGAACACCGCTTCCAGCACGACAAGGCAAGGATGAACTCATCGGAGGAAGGCGTAGAGAATGCAGTCAATAACCTAGCGCTCTTGTTCGAACGCATTCAGCAGCGCTGCGTAGAAATCAATGCGCAGGGCTCCCGCTTCGTGCGAATCCAGTGTGAAACAACGAACGACCACCGCTGCATTGTGACGGACGGCGGTGTGGCTTTGTTGGTCGCTTGGATTCAGCGATACGTGAACACGTTGAGCGACAGTTCGCTGATCGTGCGCGAATTCGATGGTAGGCTGCTTCTCCCCTCGGAAATGGCACAGGGACGTATGCTGATCAGTAACCCAAAGGCGGTGCGCGAAACAAAGTATTTACCTGACTTGTCGCGCTCACGTGAGTACGGATGGAGGGCAAAAACTTCATCCGCCTTTTTCTCGTCCGCTGATCTTGCCGAGCAGTGCGTCATTGACTTTCTGAACTTGGCCAGTCGCCATTTAGCCTGACCCCACCTCCGAACGGAGCTGAGGATGATTCTTGCTAAAGAAAAGGGGAGTGGTGTATGTCGGGGGGCAGGCGCACGGAGGCACGGATGATCGGGGTGAAGGGCGCGAGCCCGGCGCCAGCCCCAAAGGGGCACTTTTGCCGTCGCTGTACACCAACCCTGCCATCGTTTGGCGGGTTTTTCGCTTCGACTGTGAGATCGAAGTGCAGACATTAGCATTTGGCATTTGGCGGTGCGCGAGTCGTTGCCGCGGAGGCAGAACGGTAACCCGGGGGTGCGGGGCTGGTTGTACGAGCGGCTTCTTACCCCACTCATTCGCACAGAACGTGTTTGGTTTCATGACATCCTTTACAAAGCGTCTCGGGACATCCTTTACACTCCTGCGCGAGCGAAGCGAGCGCAGGAGTGTAAAGGATGGCGTGGAAGACGATGGATGTCCAAGAGCAGAAAGTCAGGTTCGTAGTGGCGGCGACGCGGCAGGAGAAGTCGCTGACCGCCTTGTGCCAGGAGTTCGGCATCTCTCGTCCCACGGGGTGCCTCTGGCGAAAGCGTTATCAGGAAGCGGGTCTGGCCGGGATCGCAGAGCGCAGCCGGCGTCCGCAGCAGAGTCCCACCCGAACCCCGGCGGAGTGGGAACAGCGGGTGGCGGAGGTGCGGCAACGCTATCCCGACTGGGGAGCTCGCAAGCTGCAAGTGCTACTGGCGCGGGCGGGAGTGGAGTTGACCCGCAGCACCATTCATCGCATTCTGTTGCGCCGCGATCTGGTGCACGATCGCGCCCGGCATTCCCCAGCCACCCGCCGCTTTGAGCGGAGCGCTCCCAACGAGCTATGGCAGATGGACTTTAAGAGTCCGAAAGGCTGGAACGCAGCCGTCGGTCCGTTGTCGGTGCTGGATGATCACAGCCGTTATTTGCTGGTGTTGCACGCGGTATGGAGTACCCACGCCGAGTTGGTGCGGGAGCAACTGGAAACGGCATTTGCCAGCGGTGGGGTTCCGGAAGCGATGCTGATGGATCACGGCATTCCGTGGTGGAGCGCCAACGCGCCGACCGGAGCCACGGGGTTAACGGTGTGGCTGATGAAACAAGGGATCCAGCTCCATTGGAGCGGGTTTCGGCACCCGCAGACGCAAGGCAAGGTGGAGCGTTTTCATGGTGCCTTGGAACGAGCGCTGTGGGCACGGGGAGCGCCGCGAGCCCAACCGCAGCCCTGGCTGGATGCCTATCGCTGGGAGCATAACCATGTGCGACCGCACGAAGCCTTGGGCATGCAAACCCCGGCCAGCGTCTGGCATAAGAGCGAGCGCCGTTACGATCCGCATCCCCCGCGCTGGGAATACCCAACCGGATCGAAGGTGCCGAAGGTGGACTGCCAGGGAAAACTCGATTTCCAAGGGAATCGCTGGAAAATCAGTCGGGCTTTGCGTGGAGAATGGGTGCAGCTGGAACCCGTGGAACGACGGGTGTTGGTGTATTACTGTCGGACCCTGGTCCGGAAACTGGATCTGAGCACCCAACGTTCGACCGCGGTCGAACGTTGGTTTTCCCGGTCCCATCCCGAACCAAAACTGTAAAGGATGTCCCGGGACAAACTGTAAAGCATGTCATGGGACTGGACACAAAGAACGCGAATGAATGGGCCACCCGGCTCTGTCGTCCGTCGGCGATCCTGGGGTCAAGATTCGCAGCCTGCGCGAAAAACGCGCGGAAGGATGGGGCAACCGGGGCCGGGTTCTCGTTATATCTTGTGGCTATGTAGTACGTGTTAATTACTGCCTTATAGATATACATCTAGTTGGGGAGGGTTGTCAAGGGGAAAGTGGGGGGGTGAGTTCCGAAATGGGACGGGAACTTCCCCACTCAAACCAAAAGCGGCTAGTGGGGTGGCTGTCTAAGGGGGGCGTACCGAGAGAGTGGCACTCCCGGGCGCCGTCCAGTCGAGGTGGAGATGTGGGCCACCGCCCCCCAAAAGGGCGAACAGACGGCGCAAGCTTGTGCAATTGCCTGTTAGCGACAGTTATCTGGCCGGCGTCCCTGAAAACGGGCCGAAAGCCTCTTTGATATGTCGCGTCGGAGGGCTAGGATGGTTGGTGTTGGGAGGGCGATCATGGCGAGCACTGCCCGTTCGGGCTGGATTTGGCGGACAACGCTAGCGTTGGTGTTCTTGCTGGCATCAGCAGTTGCGCCCCAACCGGCGCAGGCCCAGACGTTCAAGGTGCTGCACACGTTTCACGGAAAGGACGGCGCAAACCCCACGGGCCAGTTCGTCAGGGACGCCCATGGAAACCTATACGGGATGACCAGCAACGGAGGAACGGGAAATTGCAAGCCCCACGGGCCGCACTGCGGCACCGTCTTCGAGATGAGCAGCTCCGGCAATCTTCTGTGGTCGTACAGCCTCAAAAGCCTAAAGGACGGCTACGGGCCTTTTAGCGGCGTGTTTCGAGACTCTGCGGGGAGCCTCTATGGGACCACAGCATATGGCGGGACCGTTCCATGCTATAAAGGCGATGACTTGGGGTGCGGGGTGGTATTCAGGCTAGACACAGCCCGGAAGGAAACCGTGCTCCATAAGTTCAAGGGCCCCTACAACGGCCATCAGGATGGAGAGATACCGGAATCCCTGCTGGTCGGCGACAAGTCAGGGAACGTTTACGGGACAACACTTTGGGGCGGGGTTAGTGTTGTCGCTGGCACTGTGTTCAAAGTGAGTCAAGCCGGCAAAGAGACGGTTCTGATCAGATTTCCTGGAGGCCCCGGGCAAAACGTTCCCGGCCCGGGCCTGACCTGGGCTCCCGGTAACAGCCTCTATGGCGCGACCGAAGGAGGAGCGGACGTGGGTACCGTGTTTCAGACTACCACCCAGGGAAAACAGACCATTCTGTATGAGTTCAACGGTTCGGACCCTCCAGGCCCCTACACCGTTCTGGCTACCGACAGTGCCGGCAGCCTCTATGGGACGACCATGGACAGCTCCGGCGGCTACTGCGGGATGGGAGGCTGTGGCGCAGTGTTTGAACTCTCGCTGGGCGGCGACGGCTGGACTGAAAAGACGCTCTACTCCTTCTGGCAGGCCCCCGGGTGCAAGGACGGCGAGTTCCCGCAGCCGGGCCCGCTGGTCCTTGACGCGGCCGGGAACCTGTATGGGGTCACCGTGTTCGGCGGCGAATACAAGAATTGCAATCGCGATTCTTGCGGGGTGGTCTTCAAGCTGGATCCCAGCGGCAATGAAACAGTGTTGCACAGCTTCACCGGAGGCAGCGATGGAGCCTACCCCGTCGACGGGCTGATGATTGACGCGGCGGGCAACCTGTATGGCGCGGCCGCGCAAGGCGGCGATCTGAACTGTGGGAAGGACACCAACTCCATGGGTTGCGGGGTGGTTTTCGAGATAGCTCCGTAGCGTATCGGATCGCCCCGGCCTCTCGCACCGGGCCAGCGCCTATACCTCGTCTGAAAGGAACATCTTTAGTCACTTTGCATCGACCTCCAGCGGTACGAAGATGAGGCCGTGCCGCATTTCAAGAGCAGCGCCTTGGCTGCGGATCGATGAGTGGCCTGCTGGAGGTTCCAGTGAAGGGATTCCCTTTGTGCGCCATCCTGCTGCTCTCACTGCCGGCGTCCGCCACGATCTCGCAGGTCCAATCCAAGGCTAACTTCGGCAACACCGCCGCACAGTGCCAGGTCACGTTCAATTCGAATCCCGCGACCGGCGACATGATCGCCGTGTGGACATCCTGGACGACGAGTAGCCCAAACACCGTTACGGTGGCCTCTGTGTCCGATGGGCTCAACAGCGGCCAAATCTGCAATAGCAGCGGGAACTGCTTCTACACAGGCGCGGTGGGGCCGACCGTCCAATCCGCCTCTAACACGGCAGGGGAGATTTTCTATGCCGCCAATATCCAGAATCCCCACAGCCTGTCCGACACGATTACGGTAGCGTTCAGTTCTGCCCCCAGCTCGTCGAACTGCGTGGTTGTCGAGTATACCGGCGCGGATATTTACTATCCGCTGGACAGCGTGTCTGCGGGTTACAGCACCAGCGGAAACCGAACCGCTCTACTCGACAGCGGTAATGCAGCCCCGGCGAATTCCAACCTGATAGTCTTCGCCGGCGGCGTTGCCGACCAGAACACCTCCATGATCGCTGGCGGCGGTTTCACGAGCCTTCAGGCTTCGCATGGCGCCTGGGGAACGGCCATCGTGGAGACCAGCACGGCGGCGATCATCGGCAACAACACGCTCCAGCGAGCAACGGCCTGTATCGGGGCGTCGACGTGCCCCCCTGGGGCCACTGCGGGCAACTGGGCGATGGATATGGCTGTTTTCCGTGATGCCTCGTGGGCAGTGCAAGGTGGGTGGAGTCCGGTGCGGGTGGGCAACGTCGTCTATGCCGACCAGTTCCCCGGTGTCGATATCGGCGATCAGATCAACCATGCGTATGCGGCGTCGCCCCCGAATGGGGGACATATCATCATCTCCGCAAAGCCAGATGGAAGCTGCTACAACTTCACCACTCCAATAGTCCTCAACACGGCGGGGAAGTACGTTCTGCTGGAGTACGCGGGGTCCGGGGGGCTGATAACAAACGGCCCGACGGGCACGTGGGCGGGCTGCTTGAATTTCAACCCGAACCCAAACACCGGGGCGGCGATCACGCTGGACTACGCGACGGCAACGACTGACTCCCTTAGCCCCATTCACGGATTGAGAAACATTGTGCTCGTCAACGGTTTCTGCGCCAAGACGGGTGGGTGCGGCAGTTCGGCCACCGGCATTCTAATCTGTGGAAGCGACGTAAGCGGTTGCGCTAGCAGTAACCGCGGCATCCAAAGCGCGACGATGGAGAACGTCTCGGTGTCCGGGTTCTCTGTCGGGTACCAAAACAACAATTTTTACTCCGACCCAGTCCTATGGCTCAACCCGCATTTTTTTGGAAACGGAACCGCCTGGGTGATTGGGGATGTCTCCACCCAGACTGTTTACGGCGGATTTTTTACCGGCAATGGCACGGCGCTTGCCGCGCCCACCGGGTCAGGCCATTGTGGGACTGGGTGTTTCACGTCTGAGATATCTTTTTACGGGACTACTTTCGTCGAAAATACGTCATGGGTATTCGACTATAGCAACAACACGACCTGCTGCGCGAAGCTGGATTTATTCGGGGTTCACCTCGAGCAATATATGTGCGGCGGCTCAAACTGCAACGCCACGACCTGCGCAATGATGCCTCCCGTGTGCCCTCAGCACGCCCTCCAAGGAAAGGTCGACTTTCCTAATGTCGGGAGGGGTGGCGGAAGATGACAGCGGGTCTGGTTCCGCTGGCGACGACTACTGGTTCAACGCGCAGGGGGACAGATTCACGCTGGAAGATGTCGAACTCGTCGCCAAGAACAATACGCCCGCCACGGGGGTCGTAAACGACAGTAACTCTCCTCCTACTCGGGTGAAGGTCAGCGCTTGGGTGCAATCCCCTACGTCCCTTCCTTGCAACCGCATCGTTGGTGGAACCTCAGTATCGCTGGCAACCGAGATGATTTCGGACGGTAACAGCGGAAGCGGAGGCTCGCTCTGCAACTGGGTGTATGAATCGCCGGTCGCCGCGAGCGCATTGTCATCATTTTCGACGGTGAGTGCCGTAGGTGCTGGAGATTTTCAAGGCGACGTCGCCGGGTTCCGTTTCGAGAACTCAAATGGAAACAATCTGATCCCGGGAGACTTCGGCACGATTTCATCCGGAGGATGGGGCGCGGGTTCATCAATCGGCAGTCTTAAAGGCAGCGACGGCGCGTGGACAGGGGTAGTCACCGCTGGAACAAGCCCGAGCGCGAATCCAACCCTGACCCTCACCTTTCACGACGGGCCGTGGTCAGCTGCCCCGGTATGCTCCACCAAAATCAACGCGACGTCCGACTCACCCTCTCAGTTGACGGTCGCGGTCACGGATAGTCCTACGACGACGACAGATGTCCTTGAGTTTTGGGGAACGCCGAACGCCTCTGACACCTACACATTCGCCTCAACATGCACGGGGAAGTCAGACTAAACGATCCTGTACGGAGCATTGCGCACCGCTAATTGCTCTGATAAAACCCCGCCGAACTTCCCACCCACTCCATATTCTTATTCTGATCCACTCCCATCATGAGCCCGCGGCCCATGCGGACAATCACCATCACCGGCTGTAGCTCCCGCAGCCAGATGTACATGATCCGCAGCTCGGCTTTCGTGCCGCCGTGCGGCGTCTCGATGACCGGCTGAAAACTCATCTGCTGCTGCAGAATGTACTGAGAACGTTTTTCACTGGGCACCGCCGTCAGATCTTCTTTCTTGAGGTTCATGATCACGCCCAGCCCCGCGAAAGAGAACAACGGCTTCAGCACATAATTCTCCAGGTCATCGGGAACGTGCTCCACCCGATCCAGAAACCAAGTCTTCGGCACGCTGCGGTCGGGTAACTGTCGAAAAATCTCCATTTCGCTCATTGACCTGCAAAAAGGGCGAACAGAGGCGCAAGCTTGTGCAAAGGCCTGGTTACATCAGTTAACACTTCTCTCTATTCCCGCCCATTTCAAGCACGAGCGCCACCGCAAGGTCAGTTATCTACGGCGCTTTCACCGGGCGCGCACGCCGCCGAATCTCTTTGCAGATCTGGGAGATTTTCTGCAGTGCAGCGTCGTTCAGCGTTTCTCCGCGAGCGTGCGCCACTGCCCGAGCCAGCGCCAGCGCAAGCTCCGCGTCTGTGTATAGGTCTAAGTCTCTCATTGGGGTTGTCATTTTCTTCCTCGCTGAGGAGGTCCAGCCTTCTTAATCGTCTGGACGGTGTTACTGGGTCACCGTCCAGTTAATCGGCGCCCGGTTGGGTTACGAGCGGCCGGGACACCGTGATGTTGACGTCGCCGTGAAACCACGGTTAGGTCGATGGCGTCCTAACAGCGGAAAGAATGATCGAGGATGGTGAGAGAATCGGAGGTGAAGTGCGGCCTTACGCTGGGGTCTGGACAAGAGGCGCAGCGCTTGGCCAAGGAACTAAGGCCGAGCGGAGAAACACAGATCATGGTGCGAGCCCGAGCCACCCGCGGCATCAGGATTGTGAACCGGGGAGTGCTTTCGCAAGCCGGAGACTCCGATTCATCGAACGCGGTTTCTGGCATATCTTCTGCCGGAACCGCCACAGAAAGGCCCAGGATCAGGATCAGCCCGAAGATCATGGCGTAAGATCGCATACGCCCACTCCGTAAGAACATTTGACGCTTAGTGTGGGCACGAAGTCAAGAACCGTTCTCCGTCCTCTGACATTCAGACCCAGGGACTCGGGTTCGATTGTTGGCGTGACAGTGCGCCGTGAAAGGCGCTAGACTTCAGCGGGTGCAAGCCCCGCTCGGGAACTGGTTCGCTCCACCCGGTAGCAATCGAAGCGGCAGCGGAGGCAGCGAAGCTGTCGGAGCTTTCGATGGAAAGGGTCGCATGGCGACTCGGCGAGCGTGCAGACCATAACGTGATTGAACGCTGAGCAGGCCCCGAAAAAACAATCGCAGGAGCCGACCTGACTGGTACACGGGAAAGGCCGCAGACGAGCTGAGTGGTATGGGATTACAACAATAACCACTCCGGACTAGCCCGAGCCTGCTTTTTGGCGGGTCAGGTTTTCAGCAATCTTTCTCTAGTTCCTGTAGGAGGCGCTCGCGCTCGGCGTAGAGTTCCTCGAACTCCTCGAGGTCGTGCTCTGCGGCGGGCCGCCCGGAGGTCAGGTCGGCCGGTTCTGAAAGCCCCAGTTCACGGCAGATCTCCTCCATCCGCGCCTCGATCATGCATCGGCTCTGTGCGTCCATGGCGATCCTCTTGCATTGTGCCGGGGGGCCGCGCTCACGCCCGCGCGGTTTGCGCAGGGGCCGAGTGCTACGTTTCGGACGACTCCCGGCCTATCTTTCTTTTACTCCTGTTCGGGAAGGGTTGCAGTGACTTGTCGCACATTTGGGCGTCTCACCTCGCGTTTCCCATATTGCAAATGTCGAGCGAACTTGATACCTGTCGAGAGCCCGCCGCGACCGTGCAGACTATCCGATAATCTTAAGAAACATCGTTGTCGCAAAATCTCGATTACGCTCAAAATCTCGGTTCGGTCGCCCAGGCGTATAGCATTCCCCCCGCGTTTCCTATAAACCTGCCATCGTTTGGCGGGTTTTTCGCTTCGACTGTGAGATCGAAGTGCAGACATTAGCATTTGGCGGTGCGCGAGTCGTTGCCGCGGAGGCGGGACGCTAACCCGGGATACCGGGTTGGTTGTACAAGCGGCATTCTTACCCCACTCATTTGCACAGAACGAACGCGAATGAATGGGGCGCCCGGCCTCTACTCTTTAAATCCGGACGGGTCAGAGCATTCAGCGAGCCAAATCGAGAGTGGACTGTCTCAAGCAAACCCGTAGAAAGATCACAAATGAGCGGGTTATTAGGTCCCGACAGTGCGCCGATAAACGGAATATTCATCTCCTGAGTGAACCCGCTGGAATCTCTCCTGGAAGACAGCCCGCCGCGGATTCAGATTCACGTCAACAACGTATGCCTCCTGCTTAGCGGTAGCGATTCTAGCGGCCATAATCCGCATTATGTGGTCCGACGCTGGGTGGTAAAAGAAAAGCACAAGCGGACCAGACGGTATCTCGAAAGTCGTCATGTCGACGCACACGGACTGGATCGCAAAGCACCTTTGCCGGTTGTTGTGATAACGCGAGAGGTTGCGCAAAGCTACTTGATGAAGCTCGGGCGAATGTTCGACGCCGATGATTTGCTTGAAGCGACGTTCGGCCGCAACGAATAATACACGGCCCTTCCCCGAACCGAAGTCGATAAATGTGAAGTTCTCAAAGTCTATGGGCAGCCAATCCAGAATCTCGCGCACTGTTGCCGGTTCCGACGGCACGTACCCAGTAGCGTGCACCGAGTTCGGACTATCGACTCGCAGATCGGCCTGGTGGATTCGCTGGGTCGTCTCTATGCCGCATTCGACATCGAAAGGATCGGGGCCGCGCCGCCACACGGGAAAGCCCTGAGCACCGAGAGCAAGCATCCCGAGCGATACTGGTTGCGACTTATCGGGAGTGGGATTCAGCGAAGCACCGGAGCCGGGACCATCGAGGTCCATCGTGTCCGGAATGGTCTCCATATCGTCGTTGCCCCGCGTCTGACCCGCTTTGATCGCTTTGCCTGCAATGGTTTCGTAGGCGTAGCCGGTTAGTGTGGCGCCCCCACACGAGCCCTTGAGTCGCGCCCACCCATAATGTGTTTTTCCCTTGATCTGGAACTTCAACCCGAGATAGCGGCTGTGGTGTGGATAATGCCAACACCCGCTTGCAAATCCCTCAGGGCGTCCAACTCTCATTACGGCGGATGAGTCAATGAATGGCTGGGTACCAGCGATGGTTGAGCCTGCCCTCAGGGCGAATGCCAAGGATAATCCCTTGGGCTTTCCTCCCTCGATGCCTTCACCTTTTGCCAACGGAATCGCCGAAAGGCCACAGCCCACATGGCCATGGCTTGCGAAGATCTCAAAGTCAGCCATCCCATCATGGTTGAGGTCGAAGCTGCGATGGGTTCTGCAATTAGACTGACTGCAGCCTACGACTACGTTTGTCGGTGTGTAGACAATCTTCGCCTCAGCTGGCTCCGACAAGACCAGCGCCCCCGCAAGTGTCGCGCCTGCCGGAAGCACACATTCAGCCGGTGGTATCAGGGCCAGTATCCCCCCCGCAGCACTTGCGGCAAGGGTGTAGGCATTGACCTGGCGATGGATCGACTCGGAAAGCTTGGCCGCCCCACGCGGCCCGGAAGAACGTCTCATGCGCCCTCCTCACAGATTGAGGCAGTGTCCTCCCGGCGCTCCCAATTGTCAAGGGATTTGTGTGGGCCATAAACGATAGGCTTGCCCACAATAGGGGCAGCCCCCGAGACGGGCACGGGACAGGCTCAGGTCAATTGGCGATAAATCTCCATTACGCTCGAAATCCCGGTTCGGTCGCCCAGGCGTATAGCATTCCCCCGCGTTTCCTATAAACCTGCCATCGTTTGGCGGGTTTTTCGCTTCGACTGTGAGATCGAAGTGCAGACATCAGCATTTTGGCATTTGGCGGTGCGCGAGCGGTTGCCGCGGAGGCAGAACGGTAACCCGGGGGTGCGGGGCTGGTTGTACGAGCGGTCTTACCCCACTGATTCGCACAGAACGCGAATGAATGGGGCACCGGCTGGTACGAGCGACATCGGTATCAACCAGAAAATGCGGGATGACGGGGGTCTTGCCTCCGTCCAAAAATACATAGGTCCTTCGTCGGGAACCTTCGCTTTGCGAAGATTCCACTTCCTCTAGGATGACAAAGAAACGGCGCCTGGCGACTACCCTGAAAACGGCAGGGTTGAGTTTGCTTCGTCCGGGAGGGGGTCGGCGATTTTTTTCAGCTCGGGATAGTGCTTGAGCAGCGGCTCGGGGGCTTTGACTCGCTCGCCGGTCAGCATGTGTTTGAGTTGCAGGCCATTCACGCCGGCGCGAGCTTCGAAGTGGTTATTGGCAACGACGTAGGTGACCTGGGCTTGGGCGGCGATGCGCTTGATCTTTTCTTTCCAACCAGCCAGCTCCGGCTCGGAATAGAGGTAGTTGTAACGGTCGTCGCGATTGTCGGCTTCGAACCACTGATCGTAATTGCGTCCGTGCAGGCGCACGTAGCCGACGGGCGCGGTGACGTGCTCGGTGGCTTCGAGCGAGAGGCCGATGAGCGGCTGATCGATATTGCAGAAGGAAACATTCTTGTGCTCAAAACGGGCAATGGTTTCCGGGCTGTTCCAGCTGGAATGGCGGATTTCGACCACCCGCGGATATTCGATGAACTGCCGCAGGAGCGTGTCCAGATATTCGCGGTTCAGGGATGTGTTCTTGAAGGAAACCGGAAACTGAATGAGCAAGGCGCCGAACTTTCCGGTGGAGGCGAGCGCGTCGAGTCCCTCGCGGGCCAGGCGTTCGTCTTCGTCGTTGGGGCGGATGGTGGCGGCGGAAGTCGGCTCCATGAACGCTACCGGCGAATGAGTGAACGAGCGATGCAGTTTGGCCGTGAACTGAAAGCCGGGGTTTACGGCGTGGGCGCGCCTGGCCCAGAGCTTGGCCAGTTCGGGCTTGATGTGTCCGTAGAAGGAAGTATTGATCTCGACCACGTCGAAGCACTGAGCGAGGAAGTCGAGGGGATGCTGCTTGCGGCGCTGCATGCTGGAGGGGTAGAAGACGCCTTCCCAGTCCTGATACGACCAGCCGGCGGTGCCGACCCGAATCTGCCGCGGCGCGTCCACCTTGAGTTTTGTGCTCCCAGTTTGCAGGGTAGCACAGCGAACCGCCTGAGGGAGAGGCAGTTGCAGACAGATTTGGGATTGTGACATACATCACCGGCGGAGGTGAGGCAGGTTACAGCACATGGTTCGCGGCGGTCTTATCGTGGTGTCGGGGCTGGGAATTCCATCATGACGGAAAAGAAGAAGAGAGACAAAGTGGTGGCCGAGATTACGGCGGCCCACCTGGCAGAATATGCGGGTGAGATTGGCCGCAATATGACGCAGGAGGAAGCAATTTCGTTTCTCAACAAGCAGGGCAGGGCGTACGAGATGTGGAAGCACATGATGCATGCCGGCGAAGAGTATGTGAAGGGGGCTCTGGAGCGGGACACTCCTTACGCCGTGCACCACGCGCGGTCTTCTTCGGTTCCGCGCCGCATGGCGGGGTAGCGCAGGGCTACAGATTTTTGCTTGGGGCAAATGAACGCGGCACGTGAGGAAATCCGTGCCGCGTTTTTCTTTGCCGAGGATGGGTTGCGGCGCGCAGCGGCGATTCGAGGTCCGCGCGATGCCCGGGGAAATCCAACTTGCTGCTTTGCTTCCGGAACAATACGCAATAGAATCCGGCTAGGTACGAACGCGAAAGGAGAAACCAGGGTTGGCCTACGTTCCGGTGCTGGTGGGTGTGCTAATCGTTCTGAACCTGGTACTTCTGGTGCTGGCGGCGCTGGTGCTAAAGCGCCAGGTGGGCAATGGCCCGCACGCGATTGTCCTAGAAAGACTTGCGAGCCAGTCCGAAGCGATGCAGCAAGCCCTTTCCGGGCAATTTTCCGCAGCCAGCGCCGACATGGCAGCACGGTTGGAGCAGACCAAGGGCGACTTGCGGCAACAGGTATCGGACCGACTGGGGGAAGGCTTTCTTGCCATACAGTCCGCAGTCGATCAACAGATGACGGCGGGGCGGAGTGAACAGTCAGCAAGGCTGGCGGAGGCTCGGACCGAGCTGACGTCGTCGCTGGCATTGACAACTTCGCAGCTTAAGACGGAATTCGACAGCCTGAACCAGAAGACGGCACAAAGCCTGGATTCGATCCGCGACCGGGTGGACGCCAAGCTGATAGCCATTACCGAACAGGTGCAGCAGAAGCTCGATCAGAACATCCGGGAGGGGTTTGCGCAGTTTGAAAAGGTTCAGCAGCATTTGAAAGCCGCCGAAGAACAGTTGCGCGAGGTCGGGGCGCTGGGGCACTCGATCAACGATCTCAATAACCTGCTGAAGCTGCCGCATATGCGCGGTACTTTTGGGGAAGCCAGCCTGGAGCGGCTGCTGGCTGATTTTCTTCCGGCGCACATGTTTGAAATGCAGGGGCAGATTGGAGGAGAAAGCGGCGGACGGCCGGACGCGATCCTATATTTTCCGGACCGCCGTCTGCCGATCGATGCCAAATTCCCTCGCGAGCAGGTGCTGGCGCTGTTCGAGAGCAACGTCGAGTCCGAAATCGAAGAGGCGCGCACTGCATTCGTGCGGGTGATGAAAACCGAGGCCAGGCGCATCAAGGCGTACATTCAACCGGAACATGGGACCACGGATATTGCACTGATGTATCTACCCAGCGAAACCCTGTATATGGAAGCGATCCGCAACCGCGACCTGGCCGACTGGCTGAACCAGCAGCATGTGTTTCCAGTTTCGCCGAATACGTTGCTGATGACGTTGCAGACGATCGCGCTGGTACACAAATGGTATGAAGTGGCCAGCCGGTTCGAGAAAAGCCGATTGGAGCTGGGCAAAGCGCAGAAGTCGTTCGATCACTTCCAGAACCAGTTCGAGAACGTGGGGAAGAACTTGAACAAAGCGCAGGAAGCGTTCGAGACGGCGCAGAAACATCTGAAGAGTTACCGGGGAAAGGTCACCGTGCTCAGCGGGCAGGAGCAACTGGAGCTGGAGCCAGAAGCCGGCGGAACGGAGAGCCAGCTGCCGCTGATTGATAAGGCCAGCGCGTAGGAAGCTGTCGATCTGCGCGGGCAAACCGGGGCTGTCGTAGTGATGCGCGCGAGATCCCTCGCTCCGCCAGAAAAGCGGCTTCGCTCGGGATGACGCCGACAAGCACGCGCGGGGACGCCCACATCGAATCGTCGGGGGGCTGTGGACGAAGGGCTAGCTTCCGAATAAGAACGTCAGGGCTTCGGGGAAACGGCTTCCCCAGGCGGCTTCGTTGTGGCTGGCGCCTTCTTCGATGTTGACTCGCAAACGGTCGTCGCCCAGTCCAGCGTGGCGCAGGATGCGTTCGAGTTCGCGGACATCGTCGACGAACTGGCGGTCTTTCTCATCGCGTCCACTTTCACGAGTACCCATGCCCAAACAGATTCGATCGGGCCACTGACGAAAATAGCGGCTGTACCTGAGGATGCGGCGATGAGCAAGGAACAGGGATGGGCTCTCAATCAGCACGCGGCCGAAAATTCCCGGGCGGTCCAGAATGGTAAAAAGCGTGATCAAACCGCCGAGGGACGATCCGCCCAAGCCGGTATTCTGCGGACCGGACGCAATGCGGAAGCGGTCCACGATGAACGGCATCACTTCGTGCAGCAGGAAATCCGGATAACGTCTTCCACGCGGCCTCAATAGTGGTGGGCTGAAGCTGCGATAAGGCACATACTCGCGGATGCGCTCGGGCCCGGTGTTGTCGATGCCAACGATGACAAGCGGTGGAATCTTGACGCTCCGTACGAGCAGCGCGGCGGTGCGGCCGACGCCCCAATCCACACCGGCAAAGGCGTCGGCCGGGTCGAACAGATTTTGACCGTCATTCAAGTAAAAGACCGGATAGCGCCGGTCGCGATTCTCCGGGTTGCAATAGCCCGGTGGCAGCCAGACTCGCAACATGCGAGTGTTGCGAAAGATCTTGCTCGGCAACTCGTGCAGTTGAAGTTCGGGCGCGGATGCGGAGGCTGAGTCCGGCAACTCCGGCGTCACATTATGCTGATGAGTGAGATCTTCCATTGGGCTCAGGCGAATCGCGGTTCAGGCGCGGCGCATGGAGCTTGCCATGACAAAACAGGACAGAATTGTGATCAGGACAATCACCGTCAAGGATGACAAGCACAGGATGCACCACGTGCCCAGGACAAATTTCTCGATGTAGGTGAGATAGAGGGCAAAACACAAGCCAGCGGTGGAAGCGGCCAGCAGAATCCCGGGGGTACGGGCCCGGGCTCGATAGAGGGTTAGAGCGAACAGCGAAGCGTATCCCAGGATGCCGATCAAGGCATCGGGGACACCGAACACAGTGGAGTAGACACTGCGATTTACGATGTCACAATTGAAGTTCTCGCCAATATCGCAGTAGTCCGTTTTGCTGGTTCCGTAGTGGTGATAAAGCGAGACGGAAGAAACCGCGATTCCCGCCAGCGCAAGTAGCGCGATCGCGGTCAGGACTCGACGCATGGAAGGCGTCATGGCAGGGGGCATCCGGTCTGGTCACTGAGAAACTCCAGTGACTTCACACCCTCATCGTGGGTGCCGTCACGGAAAAACCAGGTTGGAAAGTGGTTTACGGCGGCGTCGGTGCAAACCTGCGCAATGGTTTGCGAGCCCTTGACGCCACACTCGACGTAGGGTGCGTACTTGAACGAGGAGCCGAACAGATCCTTCTGCTCAGCACAGTGCGGACACCAGAAGGCGCCGTACATTTTCGCGCCTTTGCTGGTCAAACATTTCGCAAAAGCATCCAAGCGGCTGCTCTCACGGTACCAATTGATGAACAGGCCAGCCGCCACCAAGGCCAAAATACCCACGATCACGATGACCTTCAGGGAGGGCCTGGGCAGGGTGAGAGGCTGGTCCTGCTGCATTCGTTCCTGCTGTCGTTTTCTTCGCTCTTCAGACATAGAAAGGATGTTATACCACGACCTGGAGGGCGGAGGGCAGCACATCGAGGGTTTGACAGTGCAAGGTAAGGACTTCGCCGTCCACCATGACATCGACGGGGGAATCGAGAAAAAAATCGATGCGCCGGGCGGGGCGCCGTTCCGCTAGGGGATGATTGATGTGGGTGCCGTCGTACAACGTCGGCAGATTTCGGATGAGGCCGATGCGGCCAATCGGTCCCCAGCGAACGTATTCGATCAGCCCGTCGTTCACTTCCGCCTGGGGTGCGATCATCATGGTGCCGCCAGTGAACTTGCTGTTGTTGAAAGAGAGAAACAGGCAGGGACGGCGGTCGATCTCGCCTTGCTCATCCAGGCGCAGAGGGAATGGGCGGCGGCGGAAGCGCGCCAGAGTGAGGAAGATCGATGACTGATACCCCCATTCGCCCCAGGCGCTGAAGCGGCGGGCGCGCAATGTGGCAACGTCGGCGGCAAATCCCATGCTGAGCAGGTTGATGAAGTGAATGACACCCCCGGCGTGACGCAGGCGCAACACATCGCAGGGCTGGGAACGGCGGGCCAACAGGGCCTCCAGAGCGTGCTCCACGCCGCGGTCGGTGAAGTCGCGAAGAAAGGAGTTGCCGGTTCCCAGCGGAAGAAAGGCGAGTGTAGGGCGTTCGGAGGAAGCATCGCGGGGAAACAGCCCGTTTACGATTTCGTAGGCCGTGCCATCGCCGCCCACGGCGATGAATTTCCGGTATCCGCGGGCATAGGCGTCGCGCGCGATCCGAGTGGCTTCGCCGGGCCTGCCGGTTTCGGCAACGCTGACCGGCACGCCGGCGGTTTGCAGGCGGGACAGGGCAGGGCGCACCAACTTGCGGGCGCGGCCCCCTCCGGCGGCGGGGTTCACGATCGCCAAGAACGCTTCGTTCACAGGGCAACCACCGCGGTACGTTGCAGAGTCCTGCCGATTTCCTCCGCCAGAGCGTTCCGCTTGATTTTCAACGATGCGGTGCGAGGAAAGTCCTGGCCGCTGATGAGATACCCGGTGATTCGCTTGAAGTCGGGCAGCCGGCGATTGCGGGTTTCGATCTCCTGTTTGAGAGTTTCGGGGAACTCCTGATTTTGCTCCAGACGCAGCACCAGCAGCAGCATTTCGTTTCCCAATTCCCTGCTGGGCCAAATGTAATTGGCGGCGAAGATGCAAAATTCCTTCACCGGCAGGCCATCAAACACAGTTTCGATGTCTTCCGGGTATATGTTTTTGCCGCCGGCGGTGACGATCATGTTTTTCTTGCGGCCGAAAAGCTGCAAGTGTCCGCGGTGGTCGAAGCGGCCAAGATCGCCGGTGAGCAGCCAGCCATCCACAATGGTTTCGGCGGTCAACTCGGGATCGTCGAGATAGTGCGACATCACCGCCCTGGTGCGGGTGACGACTTCGCCAATTCCGTCGGAATCCGGGTTGAAGATCCGCACCTCAACGCCGGGCAGCGGCTTGCCGACGGTGTCGGCGCGGAACGGCTTGAGATCGTTCAAGGTAAGAGCGGTACAGGCTTCGGTGAGGCCGTAGCCGTTGGCTACCGGGATTCCGAGGTCATAGAAGAACTGGGCAGTGGAGGGCTCCAGGAACGCGCCGCCGGTGATCAAGGCAAGCAGTTCCCCGCCAAACGCGCTGTGCACCTGGCCAAGCAGTTTGCGGCTGAGGCGAACGTTGGGGCGTTTGGCAGTGAGGAGGCGGTTCAAGGCGATCAGGCGATTCAGCAAGAAATGTTTAGCCGCTGACAGCTCATCGAACTTGGCTTTGAGCCCGCGTTCCAGGTTTTTGATCACCATCGGAACCAGGCTCACGTAAGTAATTTTGTAGCGGACGAACGCATCGCGGACGAATTCCGGGCGAAGCGTGCGCAGGTGCACCACGCAGGCGCCGCACACGAATGGACCGATGAAACCGACCATGAAATCGATGGCGTGGTTGGTGGGAAGAATGCTGAGGTAGCGCACTCCGGGCCAGAAGGGATACCAGGCGGTCAGCGATTTGCACTGCTCGAGGTAGTTCTCATGGGTGAGCACGCATCCCTTGGGGCGGCCCGCGGTACCGGAGGAATAGACGATGCACGCGGTGTCTTCGCGCTGGCGCGGCACAAACAGCGGATCGCCTTTGCGGCGGAACTCTTCCCAGCGAAATGCGCCGGCCAGATCAGCGCGCAGGGGGGCTTCGGTGACCAAGACGGTTTTCAGAGCGTGGTTCTTAAACTCCGGCTCCTGAGTGATGGCCCGCCAGAGGTGATACTCGACCACCAGGAATTTAGCTTTGCAGTGCGCCAGCAGTTGCAGATGCTCGGCGGCGGTGAGCTTGTAATCGAGCGGGACCAGCACGGCTCCGCAGAAAAAAACGGCATAGGCGGAGATCAGCCACTTGGACTGATTGGTCATGATCATGGCGACGCGGTCGTCGGCGGACAGAGCAGCGTCCTGAAGGGCACGGGCCAGAGGCAGCGCCAGGTCCTTGAAGTCAGCGTAGGTAAGCCGCGATTTTTCGCGGTCACGATCGGCCTCGATCAGGCAAATTTCGTTTGGCCAGCGGTCGAGAGCATCGCGCAGCGCCGCCCCCAAGCAGGAGTATTGGTCGAGATTCAGCATGAACAGACTATTTCACCACGAGACCGAGGGGTGCGGAAATCCCGTTGTTGATTCCCTCGATGCTTGCCTCAAAGCCGAGCCTGAATTCTACCGGCCAGGGTGCGGAAGTCGGACACTCCCTGCAATTCGTAGTCGGGCAATTCGACATGGAAGTGGTGTTCCAGACGGGTGAGGAGATCGAGCGCCTGCAGGCTGTCGATGCCGAGGGTCTTGAAAAAGTCGTCGTCGGGCGTGAGTTTTTCCCGCGGAACCTTGAAGTGGGTGGCGGCGAGATTCAGGATTTCGTTGAGCGTGTGATCGGAAGCTGACATGGGTCTAATGTAAATGAAACGTAATCCAAAAGCTCCCGCCATGAGCCCCGCCTGACCAGTTGCAGACATGCCTAGTTACATGAGTCGAACTTGAAGACGACGATGCGGGTGCTCCAATCCCCGCTGGAGGCCCCGCCATGCTTTTTGTTGTAATACATCTGGCTGTACCAGAAGCTGCAGTCGTCCACCGGGTCAATACTCATGCTGCTGTAGTCGCCCCAGCGCTGGTTGTCGCCGGTTTCGACCGCGGTCCCCTTCACGGCGATGACGGGGGCTTCCATCTTTCCGAGAGGATCGGATGCCAGGCGGCCGGTGTACCAAACGCTGGGTTTCACGGTGTGGCTGGAAGCGCTCATCCCCATGGCGATATTGCCTTGTTTGTCCATGGCGGCGCTGCCCATCCACAAGCTGGTGGATTTGTTCTGGAAGGTTCCTGCCTGGTAGAGCCAGAACTTTCCTCCCGCCGGAACAGAGCGCAGTTCGTACCAGCGCATTGCAGAAACCGCGGTGGAACCTTTGCCGGGAGTCACGGCATGCGCCACGACCATGGATTCATGGTCCCCGAAATTGCGATAGGCCAAGCGGAACAGCAGGCGATCGCCCTCCGACTCGAGCTGATCCCCAGACGGTTGAGGGATGCAATCGACGCCGCAGGGAAGGGAGTAGGAAGGCACGGGGATGAGATGAGGGCCGGTAAAGGTGGACTTCCTGGGATGGGCGAAGTCCACATGGAAATCGAATTCCTGAAGGGAATTTGTGCTGTTGCCAAGCTCTACATAGTGATTGGGCGCTCCCGGGGGCGGAAGAGTGACGCCGTCCAAGTCGGAGGGCAGAAAGCTGAAATTGTTGTTATTGGGAGTGAAGCAGATCATCGCCGCCTGGCTTTTGCCCTGGAGCATGGCGGTGCGATCGAAGGCGCAAGGCTCGGCAGCGCCGCTGCCAAAGGCATTGACCGAGACATAGTAAGCGTCCGGCCAAACTGCATATTTGGGATAGTCCGGGAAAGCACCGATGCCGTAAGAATAACGGTTGTAACTTCCCGTCGCGTCAGAGCTCGTCGATACCGCGACACATATTGCAAACTGGTCAGTGAAATAGGTCACCAGCCAACGTTCGGCTAACTTGTCCCATATCACGACCGGGTCGGCCGTATCGGTGCCTGCGCATGACCCGCCAAACCCGGCAAAGATGGTATTGGCATTGGTGGGCTGCAGAATCACTTTTCCGGTGGCTTTATCGAACACCGCGTAATCGAAGTTAGTGATCTCAACAAATTGAGTAGCGCCAACCGAGCCGTTGGTGTCAGGGACCTCGGCGTTGCCCTGATCCTCTCTGATCCCGTCAAAGTTCAAGATCTGGGCGGTATGAACGCTGGGAAGGTAAACGTCCTGGACGGCGGTGTCTTCACCGGGAAGGCCCACGGTAAGGCCGAGGTTGCGTCTGGGTTCGATCATTGCCACGAATCGGTTCTCAGGTTTCGGGGCAATCTTCGCCAGATCGCGGAGCGGCAGCGATACGTCGTGTTTGATTTCGTAGCTGACCTGGGGATCGGTCTGTATCTGCTGTGCGGCAAGCGGGATGATCATCGATAAGCAACTGGCGGCCAGAAGTGAATTGCGCAGCATCATGGCAAATGGGTTGGTCATGCCTGGTCCTAACGAAACATGAAGACCCGGTCCCAGGTTTTCCGCCGCGGGACTGGCAGGCCTCGATTGCAATTCATCATAACGGAATCAAGGCAAATAGGGTTGCGCGTCGGTGCTTTCTACGAACTTGCGCAGACCGGCTTCGACGGCCGGTTGGGTGAAGAGTTCACAGAATAGATCGATTTCCTGGCGCAATTCTTCATAGGGAATCGGCTTGATGAACTTTTTGGCGGCAGCGGATGTGCGGCGATCAAATTTGCCCAGCTGAGCGGCGGTCCCGCGAGCGACTCGCAGAACCTCGCCTTCTGCGACCACCTGACTGACCAAGCCGACCTGCTGCACCTTGGTGGCGTTGAAGCTGCGTCCGGTGAGCAGAAGATCGCGGACGACGGCGTTGCCCAGATCGCGCTTCAGGCGCGGGATGCCGCCGAAACCCGGCACCAGGCCCAGGCGAAGCTCGGGGAAACAGAAGCGTGCCATCTTGTCGGCGATGATCAGGTCACAGACCAGCGCCAGCTCGAATCCGCCGCCGAAGGTCACGCCGTGCACTGCCGCGATAGTGGTGAGCGGGGATGCGTCGATACGGTTCATGACGCGATGAATGCGCTCCAGGAAGCCGCGCACACCTTGCAGGGCGGCTTGCTTTTCCATCTTCTGCGAGCGCTCGAATAACTCGCGAAGATCGGCGCCGGCGCAGAATCCGGCTTTTTGCCGGCTGTGGATGATCAGCGCGTGAGAATCGGGTTCGAGGTTATCCAGGGCGGCGGTGAAGTGTTCGAGATCGTGGAGCGTGGCCGAGCCGATTTCGTTGCAGGGCTCGCGGTGCAGCGCTAGCTCGATAATGCCGTCTTTTTGCTCCCAGGAGAGCGTTTGGAATTGATGCATATAAGGAACCGTTTGCCCCAAAGGACACGGAGGTCCACGAAATAGATCTTCAGGCGCTGAAGCGCCAATTCTTTCTTACGACCCAAGGGCACGACTGAAGCCGTACCCTTCCCAAGACTTGCCGGCGAAATGGCGGCGTTACACAGCCTGCTTTACATGGTACAAGTTCTCGATTTCTAGTTTGAGGCACGACGAAATGGCGTCGCGCTTCAGCTTTCCGTTGGCGGTCAGGAGCCCGTTTTCGATGGAAAATGGCTCGGCCTGAAGGTGAAACGTGCGAATCTGCTTGTAGTGCGGCAAGCCGGAATTGACGGCGTCCATGGCGGCCTGAACCTTTTCCGGCTTCAGGGTACCGGTTACGATCGCCGAGAGGTAACTGCGTCCATTGCCCACCAGGACGACCTGTTGCGCGTCGGGCAGATGGTTCAGCAATTCGTCTTCAATCGGCTCCGGCGCAATGTTGTGACCGGAATTCAGGATGATGAGGTTCTTGATGCGGCCAACGACTTTCCAGTTCCCTGCTGAATTCACTTCGCCCTGATCGCCGGTATGAAACCAGCCGTCACGCAGGACTTTGGCGGTCTCCTGCGGGCGGTTCCAATATCCGGCAAACACGTTCGGACCGCGAACCAGAATCTCGTTCTGCTCACCGAGCTTCATCTCAACTCCGCGCATGGCCGGCCCCACGCAGCCGGGCTCGAGGTGGCGGGGATCATCGGCGGTGCAGATGGCGGTGGTCTCGGTGAGGCCATACACCTGCAAGACCGGGATGCCCAGCATCATGAAATAAAGCTGGGTTTCGAGGTTGAGCGGGGCTGAGCCGCAGATCAGCGCTTTCAGGTTCGCACCAATCATCTTCTTGCGAATCGCCGGGAAGATCAGCAGATTGGCGAGACCCAGCCAGAACGAATCGGACAACGAAGTCTTCCCTTCCTGCTTTCTCATCCACGACGCCTTGGCGTGGCTGTAGACGGTGAGCGGAAAGCCGCCGGTTTTCCAAAGTTGTTCGTCCACGGCACGGCGCACGCGTTCGAGTAGAGCGGGAACGTTCACAAAGTAGTCGGGAGCAACCTCGCGCAGTTCACTGGCGAGCCTGGTCAAGTCGGTGTTCATGGTAACCAGGCTGCGGCGCAGCAGGCTGGTCAACAGGGTGACCCACGCCGCGGCAAAACAGAGCGGCGCCCACTGGTAGACGCGGTCCTGGCCGGGACGGTGGTTCATCAGGATGTCAAGACGTTCGGAGGTGCAGCCGAGGATATGGCCGACATTGCCCGCGGTGAGCATGACACCCTTGGCTTCCCCGGAAGTGCCGGACGTGTAGAGGATGGCGACGGGGTCGGATTCCGACAACGAGAGCTTTGGCGAATCCGCTGTGCTTGGGGTCGAGAATATTTCTTCGAAAAGCGACTGCGGGGGCGCGTCCGGCCAGTGCTGGAGGATGGCGCCGCGCAACTGGGAGTCGGCGCAGCAAATGAGTTTCGGGGAACAATCCTTCATCATGGCCGCAAGTTCCGCGGGAGCCTGGCGAGCATAGAGTGGGACAACGATGAAGCCTTCGGCGATGATGGCGAGGTCCATGGCGATCCAGCGGGGTCCGTTGTGGGCCAGCAGGGCGACGCGATCACCTTTCTTGAGACCTTTGTTGGCCAGGAAGTTGCGGGCGCGGGCGATCAGATCGAGGAGTTCGCGCCCGGAGACCTCGATGGCTTGGCCGTCGCGGAGTTCGCGGAGGATGGTGGTGTCGCCGGAGGCATCGAGTTGCGCGAAGATGTTTTGCAGAAAGCTCATGCGTTACCCAGAGCGCGGAGGACAAAGTTCGATCGATCTGGTGCGATCCTTTCTCTCCGGTCGAGCGATGATCATCTCAACTCGGGCGCTGAAAGCGCGGACACATTTTCAAACGATTCAGCGGCGCGGCTGAAGCCGCGCCCCTTCAAACCTCTCGCGCCTACATTGGTCACGATCAGGTATAGGCTTCAATCAGGCTGTGCAGGGCTGGGCTCATGGGCGGCAGGTAATCTTCCCAGCTCCACTGGCCGGTGCGGGTGGGAAAATTCGGATAGCGCCGCTGAACCTCCTCTTCAAAATGCACTCCCATGCGCGCCATAACCTTCAAATTGTGCACGACGGTTTTGCCGATTCCGCCGGCGATGCGTTCCCCTTCAGCATCCAGCTTCAGGAGCGCGGCCAGCAGTTTGGGTTCCAGATCGGCGTCATCCACGTTCATGAGCAGGTCCTGATGGCCGCGCTCGCGCATCAGGTTGCGAATGCGCTCGTCCATGGTAATGCCGGCCGAAGGCACCAGCGCGGGCATGGAGGTGACAATGCCGTGATAACGCGAGGACGCCATCATGTGGCAGCAACGCAGAATGCTGACCAGCTCGTAGATGTTGTATTCGTCGGAGGTGAGAACCGGGACTCCGCCGAGAGCTTGGGAAATTCTGCGCGCCGGGCGGGCATCGAGCCGCTCGGTGGCCACCATGATCACAAAAACGTTGCGTTGTTTGCGGAAGGCGGCGACGGCGTTGGCGATCGAGGTCAGGTAGTGCTGATACGCACGGTCGGCGGCCGGGCCAGAGTTGTGGAAATATACGGAACGGTAATGGCTGTCCCGGTAAGCGCCGGTGAGGGTGTGCACGGCGAATTTGGCTACCGAGGCTTTGACCGGCCACTCGAAAGGATTGATGGGGCACACCACGAGCACGGGAGTAGCGCCGTCCCACCCTACGGAACGTAGAACCTTGTGGCCGTATTCGGCGGGCAGCGGTTCGAAGGTCCAGGCGGTATCGGTGCCGAGTTCGGTGGGGACTCCGAGTTCCCGAAGGACGGTGCGCGACTCCTGGTTGCGGGTGATCACCAGCGAGTGCTGGCAAAAGCGAGCGCACATCCTGGCGATCAACGGGTCCATGTGCCCAGCCTCGGAACCGTAGCCCACGGAAAGCTTGTTCTGCGCCGCCGCAATGCCCAACGAGCCGATCATCATGGTGGCCAGGGCGTTGGCAAACTTGCTTTTGAAGGCAGAACCTTCGCAGGCCACGACGCCGTGGTGCCTGGGGACTTCTTGCGACAGGAAAGGAGGAAAAATGTCGGGCAGATGGACTTGTCGGGTACCGGCGAAATAGCCCTCCGAACGCTGGAAGTTCTGCGACATCACGCTGAACGCGACCTGCTCCGCGCCCAGGATATGCCGCAACTGGCGGAGCATTTCCTCGACGCGGACGTCGGAACCCATGTTGCGGGTGCCGTTGTATCCGGCAAACAGCAGTTTGAGCTTCTGCCCAGGCTGCCACGGCTTGTCCTTGCCCATCATCCAGCTGAGCTTGGCTTTTTCAATCGAGGCGCTCACCCAGGCTTCCAGCACCAAATCCATCATGCGGCGGTACCTCCGCTCTGCGCCGGCCAATCCTGATACCGGTAGGTGAAGTTGCCTTCCCGGCTGAATTTTAGCAAGGGATAGCTGTATTGGGAGAATGGAACCGGCTTGCGGCCGAGTTCGGTGGTCACACGGGTGTTGTCGAACACCGTGTTCCACAGCAGATAGGGAATGAACACTTTCATCAGGGCTGCGCCATGCGCGATCGCGCCTTTGCGATTCGAGAGCGTATTCACCCCGCCAGAAAATGGCCTTTCCAGGAACGGCAGGAATAGCGGGCCGCGTTTTCGTCGCGCGGCCGCCAGGGCGGTGGTCAACTGGCGGAAGGTCTGCGACTCGCTGCCGGACGAAAGATGGTAGGTATCGTGAAGCGGATTTTGTTTCTGGTGCAGCGCGGCAATGGCATCGGCGACAAAATCAACGTTCACGATGTCAATCTGATCCTGCGGCCGGAACGG
The DNA here is from genome assembly GCA_963715675.1 of uncultured Acidobacteriota bacterium. GTDB lineage: Bacteria > Acidobacteriota > Terriglobia > Terriglobales > Acidobacteriaceae > DASVWZ01. The sequence continues at coordinate 991,525 of OY970265.1, read as the reverse complement.
CAACACCGGCAAGCCCGCCAGAAAGACGAAGGCTTTCACCATATCGAATTGGGTGGTTTCGGCACGGCGGCTGTCGCCCAGAACGATGCTGGGGCGAAAAATGGTGATGGGGACTTCGGGGAGAAGCTGACGAATCATGTGCTCGCAGAACTTCTTGGTGCGCGCATAGGGATCGTAATCGGAACGGGCCCAGTCGATGGAGTTGTCTTCGGTCACCAGTTCGTTCTGGCGCTTCCCCGCCACGGCCACGGTGCTGACGTGGCTGAAGCGGCGCAGGCCGTGGTAATACTGCACTCGCATGGCAAGCTGGACGACTTCGAGGGTGCCGCGCAGGTTGACATTCAAGCAACTTTTTTCCGACTTGCGATTCAACGAAGCAGCGCAATGAATCACGGAGTCGGTGGAGTGAATCAGGCGGTCATAGTCATCCCGGGAAAGTCCAAACAGCGGGCTGGTCAGGTCGCCGCGAAAAATGCGCACACGGGTTTGCAAGTACTCGTAGAAACGCGGGAAATCCAGATGCAGTTGCAGGGCCTGCCAGACGCGCGCTTCGGCTTGGTGCGGATCCCGGGCGCGGATGAGCAGGTTGAGCCCGGCGCCGTGCTCCTGCAACAGATTGGCGGCGACGTGCGCGCCGATGTATCCGGTGGATCCGGTCAGGAATATCGCCACGTGGCCCCGTTGGTTCCGGTTTTGATGGTTTCGCCGGCGGCCGGAGGCTCGGCGTACTGAAAGTTGCGGGAAGGACGGGCCTCCAAGGGCCGGCCTTCGATGAGCGGATAGGTCCACTTGCGCAGGGCGGGAATGTGAATGTCAATCCAGTACTCCCACCAGTCGATGCTCCGGGTGTCATAGCCGAAGGTGTCGCGTTCCTGCGGAACCAGAGCACACGCCAGCTTCTCCACGTTCTCGGCAACGAAGTCGTGTTGGTTGAGCAAAATGAAGGGCTCGAAGAGCTCGATCAGTTTCTCCACTTTTTCCAGATTCCTCTGGGCGCGGGCCAGTGGCGGCTTCTTCAAGGGCAAGGGCGAGACGATGGTTTGAATTGAGCGGATGATCGCTTTTTGCGCCGGAGCCGACATGCGTTGATAGCGCTGCTTGGAAACCGGGATGGCATCCATCCGCAAGCGCAGCCAGTATTCCAGGCCTTCCTGGGCGCGATAGTGTTTGCGGTGGGCCAGCGATGTGAGTTCGATGGAGCGCCGCATGTCACACGGATTGGTCACGGAGGTGGCGAGATGATAGATGCGATCATGGCGATTCTCGAGGACGGCGGCGGCAATCAGAGTCATGCCCTGACAAACCGCGTCCACCGGGATGATATCGAGCCGCTTGTGTTCGTTGGAGGGCAGCTGCCGAAAGGAAGTCCCGAGGAGATAGGACAATGAGGCCGAGGTATTGATGCCTTCATTCCATCCCCGGAAGGGCTTTTCCACCGAGGTTTCAACAATGGCGGGACGGACGATCGCAATGCGCAAGCCATCGCCATATTTGGCAATCAGCGACTCCGCCAGACTCTTGGTCAAGGTGTAGGTATTAGGCCAGCCAAGTTCTTTCGCGCGATTGGCTCCGGTCCGGACCAGATAACTGCGCAGCCAACGCAAACGGTTTTTGCGAACCTGATGATCGAGCACAGCGCCTTGCAGGTCTTTGGCGGCGTGCTCTTTCTCCAGGGCCTGAGAGCGGAGTTCCTGGCCCACCTCGGCGCTTACCGCCTTGGCCTCGGCTTGTTTGACCAGTTGATGCAAGGAGCGCCATTCCTTTTCGGCGTCGAAGTCAGGCAGTCCGGCGGGGGTGTAATTGGGGCGCAGTTTCTCGCCGACGCGGCCGTCGCGGGCACCGGCAACGTAACAGGTGGAGAGATGCAGCAAACCGGTATGATCGGATTTGCGGACGAAATCCAGGATGTTGACCGCCGCGTCCACGTTCGCAGCCAGGGCGTCGCGCAGATCGGGATTGAAATCGGTCAGCCCGGAGCTGTTCACGATCAAATCAAGCTTGCGGTGGAGCGACTCCGCCACTGGCGGGGCGATTCCAAGGTTGGGTTGGGAGACGTCACCTTCAATGACTTCCACCCGATCCGAGATGAAGCGGGCCAAGTCGCTGCCATGGCGGTCGAACAGCGGGTCGAACACGGGAGACTCTTCCACCAACTTTTCGAAGCGGCGCTGGGGCGGAGTGGACCTTTGGTGGCGCACCAGCAGGTAGATCCTGCCGATGTCAGGCAAATCCATCAAGGTATTGGCCAGCCAAACTTTCCCGATGAAGCCGGTGACGCCGATCAGCATGACATGTTTGCCACGGAACGCCGCGCGCACCGAAAGCGGCTCCGTATGATCGAAGCGGTCAAAGTGAACCAAGGGGCGGGGGAGAGCCTGGGCCGGGCGCTCGGCGGGGGTTACGGCAGCCTCAAGGTCGGCAATACTGTGCAGGTCGAGGTCGCGAATCAGGCGCTCGGCGGACTGGCGGCCATCCGGGCTGGCCTTGGTGATGCGGGCGAAAATGCCTCGCGGACGGATCACGGGAGACAGCAGGCGGCCGGTGGCAATGCCGTCGCGGAATTCCAGGCGATTGGCGATGATCGACTTGACGCCTAAACGTTGGGCCAGGCTGCGCATCACGTGGTCGAGGCCCTGGCTGACCAGCACGACATCGGCGCCAGAACGGATCAGCTTCTTGATCTGGCGGACGCTTTCTTGGCTGAGCCGAGGCTTCAACTCATAGTTGAAATACTCGTCGCCGAGGAGGTCGAGGCGGTCGCGGCTGACTCCGCGAAGCACGGTGTGGACCACCCGGGTGGCAAACTTGCGGTGGAGAGCGTAGAGGAACGGCCGGAGAACGGCCATGAGCAGAACGGCTCCGCGGCGCAGCCAGCGCGCCAGGAAGGACTGCGCATTCCAGGTGAAAAAGGCGATGGGGCGGACCGTGGTCAGCTCGAGGAGGCTGCCTTCCACGCGCCAATAGACACGAGGGCCGGAGGTTCGGGCGGTAGAATCATGGTCCGGCAAATTCAAGTCGTTTGGGCTCCCTGGGACGTAGGAGTGTTAGCCTGTCCGACGCGGACAAGTGAAGTTTCTATTGTAAACAATTTGGGGGCAAAGGAAGAAGGGAGGAAACTCAGCAGAGCGGGCACTGGGGGCCGCGGGAAGGGCTGCCGAAATCGCGGGTTTCTCGCCACAAGACGCTTCGCGTCGAAAAAGCCGTTCAACGTCCCGACAGAGGGTTAGAATGGTTCTCGGCAGCCGGATTTCCCGCAACCCCATCGTGCAGGAGAGGGGCCATGAAAACCAAGCCGATGATTCTGGGATGGGTTCTGCTCATTGCCACCGGCGCCTGGGCAGGCACCGAGACCGTACTGTATAGCTTCGCCGGCGGTCATGATGGCGCCTACGGTGGCGGACGGCCAGTACTCGATGGCTCGAGCGCTCTCTATGGCACAACGTTGGAGGGCGGCACTTGCGGGAACGGGACGGTGTTCAAGCTGTCGAGCGATGGTACGAAAACCGTGTTGTACGACTTCTGCGGCAGCGACGGCGACAGCCCCTTTGGCGACGTGATCCTCGACCCCTCGGGCGCGATTTACGGCACTACGGAAGCTGGGGGCGGCGGGAACTGCGGCACTGTTTGGAAGCTTTCCGGCTCAACCTTGACCACTCTGCACAGTTTCACCTGCGGCAACGACGGCGGCGACCCCGAGGGTGGCGTAATCCGCGACGAGAGGGGAAATCTCTATGGGACCGCCCAAGAGGGGGGCACTAGCAACGATGGAGTTGCCTATGAGATTTCAGCCTCGGGAACGTTCAGCGTGATCCATAGCTTTTGCCCTCTAAATTGCGTCCATCGCCTCGACGGCGCTGTGCCTAACGGCCTGGCAGTGGATGCCGCAGGCAACCTCTATGGGACAACAGTGTACGGTGGCGATTTCAAGTGTGATGATGGCGGTGGAGATTACGGCTGCGGAACGGTATTTGAGATTTCAAGATCAGGCCGCGGGTGGAAAGAAAGAGTGCTCCATAGTTTTCACGGCGAAGGCATGTTTCCCCTTGGCGGCCCAACGCTGGCCACGAGAAAAAGCGGAGGGAAAAAGCGGCGCGTGATCTTTGGCGATACTAGTGGCGGCGGTGGCACGGGCGATGGCATCGTCTTCCAAATGATCGAGTCGAAGAACGGCGGCTACAAGTTCAAGGTGCTCCACACGTTTAATGGCCGCGACGGAGCAAGCCCCGTGTCCGCTTTAACGGTCGTCAAGGGTAACCTCTATGGCACAACACCCATCGGCGGCAACCCAGGCGCGGGCGTTGTTTTCAGGCTTAAGAAGAGCGGGAAAACCTGGATTGAGACCGTCTTGTATAACTTTACTGGCGGGAGCGACGGTCAATTCCCCGTTTCTGAAGTAGCCGACTCCAACGGCAACCTGTATGGTGAGACTCAAGGGGGCGGCAGTGACAATTGCTTCAGGGGTTGCGGCGTCGTATATGCGGTGACGCCCTAGCTAGACGCTGTTCGTAGTGCGCTAGATGGAAATGTCGAGCACCTTGGCATTTTGGTCGAGTGACTTCGGAGGGCGAGGGAGTCGAACCCTAGCGGCTGGTCAAGCCACGCGACCGTTTGGCAAAGACCTCGATTACTTCAGGGTGAAGGCATAGACATTGTTGTCGAGCGATCCGACATAAACCGCGCCGTTCACCACACTGGGGGAGGAGTAAATTCTGTAACCTGTCGTATAGTGCCAAAGCTCAGATCCCGTCTTGGTATTCAGCGCATAGAGCTTTTTGTCATTGCAGCCGATGTATACAACGCCGTTTGCCACGGCGGGCGATGAGAACACAGCCCCGTTGATGTCGTGCTGCCACAGCTCACTCCCTGTACTGGCGTCTAACGCGTAGACCAGGCCGCCCTGGGCACTCACGTAGACCACGCCGTGGGCGACAGCCGGCGTGGAATACACACCGCCGATCGTGGGGAAGGTCCAAATCAGGTTACCGTTGGTGGCGTCGAGCGCGATGAGTCCCGAGCCGCCTGCGACATAGACCTTACCACCTGCGACTGTCGGGGAGGCATCTGACTCGTTAGGAGTGTAGGTCCACAGATATTTGCCCGTTATCGCGTCTACGGCATGGAGGCTATTTTCGGCACCATAGTAGAGCGTCCCGTTTACGACCGTAAGGGATGAACTCCCTCCCCCTCCGCCCTGATCGCTCCAAATCACCGCACCCGTAGTGCCGTTCAGAGCGTACAGGTCGTCGAAATTATCGCCGATGTAAACCACTCCGTCGGAGACAGCCGGCGAGGACTGAAACTGGTTACCGCTTCGGAAGCTCCATGCGAGCGAACCGTCGCTTGCCTTGAGCGCGTAAAGTGTGGCATCTGACGAGCCGATATAGACCAGGCCATTCGCCACAGCAGGAGAACCAATGATCGGGCCGCCGGCCCCGTAGCTCCAGAGTTCCTTTCCAGTACTGGCGCTTATCGCGTAGACGTTTTTGTTGTCGTTATACGAGCCAACATACACAACACCGTTCACCACGGCCGGGGACGAGTACACATACAGCCCGGTGTTGAAACGCCAGTGGAGACGGAGTTGGTGGACATTCTTAACGCTGATCGTCTTCTCGTAAGGGTTGAAACGCGTGCCGCCCGCGGTGAAGTGAAATTGGCTCCAGTTGACCGCGGCGGTGGACGCCACCTGGCCTGCTGCATGGTGTCCCGATTGCTGCTGGCAAAGGCAAAACCCTGAAAGCAGGAAGGCCATCGAACCTATCAGCCAAATGTGGGCAATCGACCTAAGCCGATGTGTCGTGCTCTTCATAACGGGAGGCTCCTGAGGTGCTACGGAATGTCGAGCCAGTCTACTGCCAGTTTGTGCGTGATGGAAGTGTGAATAAACTTGCACACAGATCGGTACACAGAACGCAGGAGTGGGGCAACCGTGGTTTTGGTTCGTAGCTGTATGGGAGGGTCGGTCTGCGATCGTTCTCAGGCGGAGTCTCGGGAGAGTGAGATCCTTCGGCCCGCGGAACAAAGCGCGGGGCTCTCAGGATGACGTCAGTTGGTGAGGATGAACGTTAGTGGTGAAGATGACGTTAGTGGTGAAGATGACGTCAGTGGTGAGGATAACGTCAGTGGTGAGGATGCATCAGACTGACGCGCGAGAATCATTGCGCGAACGAGGATCAAACATCCCGGGACCTTAGGTTCGTGGAATCCCACCCTTCGCCAGAAGGCAGCGAAAGGGTGGGGCAATCTCGGGACTAGTCTCCTGCTACCAACTCGCCGGTCTCGACTTCTTTTTCTTTCGCCGGCGCGTGATTGCCGTTGCCGTTGGGCTTGATCAACGCGCCTAGCGGAATGAAGCCGTCTTGCGATTGCACTGGCTTCTCTTTCAGAACGACCTCGCGATACAGGGACGCCATGCGGGCGTTGTAGGCGGCGTCATCTTTTTGCGGACCACGGGGCTCGACTTTGGCAGCCGCGGCAGCTTTGGCGTCGCGGGCGCGCTTCTTCTCTTCTCCGGAGTTCTTGGCGATGCCCAGCTTGTCGAGATCGCGCTGCTCTTCCATGGTGACGATGTTCTCTCTCAGGTAGAGCGAGTGCTCTTCGGACTCCATCTTGACTTTCTTGCCGCCGGCGAAAATTTCGTGACGGCCGTGCTCCTCGTACCACTTGGTGAGGGTGGCGGTCATGTGCATCTTCTCGATGATGTTGCGCCAGCCGACGCCGGTGTTGTAAGCGCAGAAGGAAATTTCGCCTTCCTGGGTGGCGTAGGGAATGATGCACTGCTCGGTGCGGCGGAAGTCGTAGTTGAACAGGTCCTGGAACCACATGCCGGCGATGAACAGGAAATTCCAGCGGTCCTGACGGCGCTTCATGATGTCGTCAATGGTGCGGTCGGGACCGACTTTGCCGTAATTCTTGCCGGTGGCATTGAAGTTCTTGTCGAACTTGCGCAGCAGATCAATCATCTTGAAGTGCGTGGGCGACTGGAACGGGTCGTAATTTTTCATCAGGCACAACGCCATTCCGACAATGGTCAGAAACTTTCCGCGGGCGGCGTCATTCACCATGGCGATGTCTTTGGCAAGCTGATCTCCGTGGAGGAATGCGGTGACGGGCACGGCTTCCTTGGTTTCCTTGTCGATCATGACCGCCATGCCGGTGCCGCAGTTGGGATGGCATCCGCAGGAGAGCTGGCCCCAATCGTTGGTGGCTTCGCCGGAGTGCATCACATCGGCCCAGTCGGAGAACGTTCCCATGAATGAAATGGGGAACCAGTCGCGGGCAGGCTCGCCGAGGCCGGTCTGGTTTTTCACGTCGTGGGCGAGGTGAGCCAGGGTGTAACGCTGCGCGATACGGCGTTCGTCGGTGATAGCCTCGTCGCGGCCGGTGAACGAAACCGGCTGGAACGAGAGGAATCCGATTTTCTTGGGATTATCGAGCGCGAACTGGATGATGCGTCCGACTTGCTCGTTGTTAATGCCGTTCACGATGGTGATGACGGGAACGATCTCGACGCCCGCCTTGTGCAGATTGTCGATGGCCTTGAGCTTTACGTCGAACAGGTTGCCGACTTTGCGGTGCGCGTTGGCGGCGTTGCCGATGCCATCGAATTGCAGGTAGGCATAGCGCATGCCGGCTTCGGCGGCCTGCTGGGCGAACTCGGAGCTCTTGGCGAATTCAATCCCGTTGGTGGCAGCCTGCACGCTGTTGTATCCCACTTTGCGAGCGTAGCGGACGGCATCGAGGAAGTACGGCGAAAGTGTGGGCTCGCCGCCGGAGAACTGTACCGACATCTGCCGGCGCGGCTTGATGGTGATGGCGTTGTCGAGCATCTGCTTGATTTCTTCCCAGGTAAGTTCGTGGACGAAGCCGACCTGGTTGGCGTCCATGAAGCAGGGATCGCACATCATGTTGCAGCGGTTGGTGAGGTCGATGGTGAGCACGGCGCCGCGGCCATACTTCACCGTGCTGGAGCCGTGGTGGTGGAGCTTTTCGTCGTTGTGGGCGCGAATGTCGCGGCCGGGGAAAACTTCTTCCAGATGTTGCGAGAACTCGGGGTCGATGGACATCACATCTTCGAAGCGGCCGTGCTTCGGGCACTCTTTCACCATGAGAATCTGGCCGTCGCGCTCGATGATGGTGGCCTTGATCTCGCCGACTTTTTCGTTGAGCAGAATCTCGTGGGGCAGTTCCCCGTCGAGAATCTGCTGGCGGATTTCGGGCACGCAGCGCGGGCAAAGCGAGTCGGTGGCGCGAGGCCAACCCAACGGCGGCTTCGACTTCTCGAAAGACTTGAGCAGAGGCTTATCAGACCACTTGGGTGTGGGAGACGGATTCGGCTTGATGCGGTTGAGCCGGGAAAACACAGCCCAAGCGCCCGTGGCTGCGACGGTAACAGCTTTCTCCACATACTTAACTGGCTTATGCATTTGCTCTCGCTTTCCTCTGTTCAGTAGCTTCTAGGATGTGACCACAAATTCAAAGTATTACTGACTTTGGGGTGAACCTGCAGAGCCCCAACCTTCGTTTGCCGGAGCAGTCCTCTCGATAGACCTCTCCGGCCGTTCTCTTAACCAGTTATCCTATTGAAGACAAGGAACTATGACACGCGGAACCCAACGAAGTGCGAAAAACAGGGGTTTAGTGGTAGGGCAGAGCAGCGGGTGGGTGTAAGTAGTTGAAAAGGAAAGAGGAAAAAGCCGTGCCTATTCCTGTTCCTGACCCAGCAGGCGGTACTTATCGAGCACGGCCTGGTTGGAGATGACGCCTTCGAGTTTGCTGAAGTCGGCACGGCTTAAGACGGGAACGAGCGGCGTCTGGTGCACATAGCGCAGAGCCACTTCCAGCAGTTGATCGGGATGCAGGTAGGGCAAGCGCTCGCGCGGCAAGGCGGAGCCGAGGGTCATTTCGCCTTTGCCCTCGCTGGCGAAACGTTGCAGAAGATCGCGATGGATACTGCTCCATCCGGAAGGAACCAGGCGCACCAGGAAAACGTGGGCATCGGATTGCTGGATGCGCAGATTGGCGGCTATGACGGTATCCTCGGAACTCAGCACCGGACCCGACGGAGGTTGCATGGCGTCTTCCACGCGCAGGATGTTTTCTTCGCGCTGTTCCTCCATGGAAGGAAGATCGAGGCCGTCCTGGCGGCTGAGCAAGTCGAAAATCGGCGTGGGCTGGAGGGCGCGAGAGACAACATAGGCGAAGGTGTTGGCGACGATGACGGGAACGATGATGGAGTAATTTCCGCTGACCTCGAGCACCATGAAAACCGAGGTCATGGGAGCGCGCAGAAATGCGGCGAACAATACGCCCATGCCGACCAAGGCGTAAGTCCCGGTTGATCCGGTGAGATGAGGATAGAAGAGCCGCTCGACGCCACCCACGGCGCCTCCGAGCATGGCTCCGATGAACAAAGTTGGGGCAAACATGCCGCCCGGCGTGCCGGTGGCGAAAGAGAGCGTGGTGGCTAGAATTTTCAGGCAGGCAAAAATCGCCAGCAGTTTCCAAGTGAACTGATCGTGCATGGCCTGATCCATGTAGTCGTATCCGGCACCCATGACCTGAGGAGCGCCGAGAAAGCCAATCAGGCCGATGAGGAGTCCGGCGAGGGCGGACTGGAGATACTGCGTCCACTTGGGCAGGGAGCGCAGGCGCGGGCGCAGGTAGGAGATCGCTTTGGCAAAAATCACGGCTGCGATTCCTCCGACCAGGCCGAGCACGGTGTACGCGATGAGCTCAATGGGACGAGCCGCGGAAAGCGCAGGGATGCGGAACAAGGGCTGGGTACCGAGAAACCAGCGCACGACGACGACGCTGGAAATGGCGGAAAGTACGACCGAACCCAGAATGCCAGCGCTCCAGCGGCCGATGACTTCTTCAATCACGAAGAGCACGGCCGAGATGGGAGCGTTGAATGCGGCGGCCAGGCCAGCGGCGGCTCCGACGGGCGCGAGCAGGCGAAGCTTCTCACGGGAGAATTCGAGGCGGCGCCCCAGCGCCGAGGCCAGGCTGGCACCGATTTGCAAGGAGGGATCTTCGGGACCGAGGGAATGTCCGGCGCCGATGGCCAGGGCGGCGGTAATGAATTTTCCAATCGCGGTGCGAAATGGAATGTATCCGTCAAAGATGTAGAGAGCGGCCTTGGTCTGATTGACGCCGCTGCCGCGCACTTGGGGAAACATGTGGATGACCAGGATTGCCACCAGCAATCCGACCAAGGCAGGAGCGATCAGCAGACGCCCATCGTGGGGCTGAGGGGCGGGGCCAAGCAAGCCGATGCGGGTCCAGTCGATTGCCAGACGGAAGCAAACCACGGCCAAGCCGGAGAAAAGTCCGATGAAGACGGAAAGGATAAGGAAGTAACGTTCTTCGCGAAAAGTGCCGGCGAGTGAAAACCAATTTCGGCTCTCCCCGCGAGTGGGCGCGGATTCCGGCGCGGCAGTTGGGGAGGGGCTACGATCCGTCATCGATCGACACCCCCGGGGTTCTGCGCGAGCAGGAGCAATGACTGGTCAAAGCCGGAAGGTGAACCGCAGACCGCCAGCGCTTGCTGCTCGATTTGGAAGACCAGGTCCATGGCGGAGTCGAACACCTCGGGTTCGCGGCCTGTGCTCAGGCGGCGGACTTTTGGTCTCATGGCGGTCCACTGCGTTTTCAAAGATTGAAGAGGGTTGGCGGGCGGGCCAGGGGGATTGGTTATTTGCTTTGAGGCGATGACTGCGATGCAATCGTCGAGGCGCTTCCCGGCTTGCAGGAAGGCTGCGCGGGCGCGGCGATCGCGCTCGGCGGCGGGGATTCTCTGGACGAGGGGATCGGAGTTCAGCGTGAGCCGCACGCGATCCAGCAAGGGCGCGGCTTGAGGGTCTTGGGAACCGGATTCCACCGCATTTCGCAGGTAGCGCTCCGCAGTACGGAAACGGCCGAGGTGAAATGCCGCTTCGCCGGCTCCGAATAATGCGGGCGCGCTGGGACGGGCGTGCAGCAAAGCGTGCTGATACTGGGTCAAAGCGTGCTCGTAATCCTGAGCGCGAGCAAACAGGCCAGCAACCCGCAGGCGCGACTCCGAATTGCGGGGTAGCTCGGCGGCGAGGGTAATGAGTTCGGCCTGGGCTTGGGGGAGAGCGTTCTGGCGCAGAAGAAAATCGACCAGTTCAAACCAGGCATTCAGGCGGCGGGTATCGGCATCGGTTGCCCAGACGCCGTAGATCGCGTTGTGATAGTACTGAATGGCTTGGTCGGTCTGGCTCTCGCGAGCTGCCAAGCGGCCGAGCGCCAGATTGACGGCCGCGTCCTGCGGCGAGCGCTCCCATAGACTGACTAGATAGGTTTCTGACTCGGCGGTGCGTCCGGTGTCGCGCAAGGCACGGGCCAAGTTGAGTTGGTAATCAAAGTTGTCGTGGCTGTAGATGAGCGCGGCGCGGAATTCTTCGATGGCGCGGTCGGGGTGTCCGGCTTGAAGGTCGGTAAGCCCCTGGGCGTACAAATGGCGCGCCAAAGCCTTTTGCTGCTCGGCGAAACGGTTTACCAGGCGATTGACCAGCAGGAAGCCGAGTACCGCCAGCACCGCCAGCGCAGCGATGACCACGGCAGGACGGCTGGTGATTGGCTTAAGAGTGGCGCTGGGCATTTCGGGTCGAAAACTTGATGTTACCCAATTTTCAATCTCGGGGGTAGTAATGCGGACGAATCCCCCGTAGAAGGCTGCACGGGCGAGGACGCCCGCCCCTACATCAACGGGTAGTCAGGGCGGAAAAACAAACCCGGCGGTTCCGCGCCGGGTTGCCCACAATGTAGAGAATGCAAGAACTATCCGGCGACTTCTTCCAGCAATTTCTGATCGATGTCAAAGTTGGAGTGGACGTTCTGCACGTCGTCCTGGTCTTCGAGGGCTTCCATTAAGCGGATCATGGTATTGGCCGCCTGGCCTTCGAGCTTGATGTAGTTTTGGGGAATCATGGAAACGCTGGAAGATGCCGGCTCAATGCCAGCCTTCTTCACGGCTTCCAGCACTGCCTCAAAGGAGGACGGAGCACAGAGCACTTCCCAATTGTCGCCGTCATCGCGCAGGTCCTCGGCGCCAGCGTCCAGAACGATGCCCATCAGATCATCTTCCTTGGCGGCGGCCTTGGGAACCACGATGTCACCCTTCTTGTGGAACATCCAGGAAACCGCGCCGGCTTCAGCCATGTTGCCGCCATTCTTGCCGAACACGTGGCGAATCTCGCTGACGGTACGATTGCGGTTATCGGTGTTGATGTCGATGAGCACGGCGACGCCGCCCGGGCCGTAGCCTTCCAGGGAGAATTCCTCGTAATTGGCGCCGGGAAGCTCCCCGGTGCCGCGCTGGATGGCCCGCTTAATGTTGTCCTGGGGCATGTTCTCGGCCTTGGCCGCCAGGATGGCGGTTCGCAAGCGAGGGTTGGCATCGGGATCGCCGCCGCCGTTCTTGGCGGCAATGCCGATTTCCTTGATCAGGCGGGTAAAAATCTTGCCGCGCTTGGCGTCCAGCGCGCCCTTCTTATGCTTAATTGTGGCCCATTTGGAATGGCCGGACATAGCGATACCTCGTGTCTAATGAACTTTAACAGTGCTGCTGTTACGGGATTCGCCCATAGAGGAGATCACATGATTGCCTCGCAAAGAAGCAGGCGAACCCAGATTATAGCATGGGAGCGCAGCTCGCCCCTTTTGTTTCGGCTTGGGGCCCGGTAATGAGTGAAATGGACGATTTCACGTTTTGACCTTAGTCAATGAGCGAAATGGAGATTTTTCGCCAACTACAGACTGGTTTAACAATTTTGAGTTAGTATGTTCTTGCTGTGGCCGAATTCTTCATCGAGACGCTAGTCGTCCTGCTGGCGATTTCCCTCTGGCTCGTAGTCGTTGCGCTTCTTGTGCGCCCGTTCGGAGTGCGGTTACCGTTGGCACCATTCAGTGCCTTTAGGCGCACGTATGTACCGCCGGCTCTCACCTTTTCTCAGCACGTATTGGTCTTCGGCGTCGTCTACTTCGGGTGCGGGATGCTGATCGTCACAACCTTGTTCCACTACCTCGAATGGAAATACTGGCATGGCTCATCTAGTGACCTCACTGTACACAAGTTGCTCGTTTTTGCAGCGTTGTGGTCCCTCGTGGGAGGGCTTCTGTATGGGTTGATGTCTTGGAACGGAAGGTCGGGCAAGAGCACTAGGTGATCGTTGCGCGGTTCAACTGACGTAAGCAGTGCCATTTCACGTTTTGACCGCTGGGAAGTCGGGGTCAATAAGTGAAATGGAGATCTATCAACAATAAGCGGAGTGTTTCTCGTATGATTTCTGAAGCTGCCTCGTTCAAGGATGACGTACTAAGCAGAAATGCCCTTATTTCGGAGTGCACGAAGTAATGAACTCTGCGGTTGTGGCGGCTATCGGCATTCTTCTAACCGCACAATCTTTCTCTCAAGGGCCGCCACTGGCGCCTTCTGCGTTTACAGATTCCACTCTCGGCTTTCGCTATACGCCACCTTCCAATCTGTACGACCTTACCGAAGCTGGCAAGCAATCGATTCACGAGCGTGCAAAAGCAATGGGCAAAACCAGTACCCTCAATCTATTGCTTTCTCTAGTCTCGGGTCCTGATGATAAGGCGCCTGATTGGCGCTCTGTTGCGATTCAAACCTATCCGCGAGAAAAAATGGCAGGGGGCCTTACCGACCGTGAAGCGAGCCGATTCTTTTCACTAACCGTTGCGGGCGTTGGTTCTGAAACGGGTCAACCAGCCGATGTCCATATCGGAGACTTTGATTTCGTTGTCTCAACCTTTGAATTACATGAAGGTCAGTTGACGAAACATGCTCGCGTGTACACAACAGTTCGCAAAGGTGCACTGCTCTCGTTCGCTTTTTCCGCTAATTCTCTGGACTCCCTGAACAGGGTCGTAGACTCGATCAAGAGTGTAGAGCCCGCCAAACCGAACTGAATCCGTGTATTAACGCAGCCCCCGAAATCAAAAACGGATCAGGAGATCCATTACTTGTTGTCAACAGGCGATTTCACAACTTTGCGCCTTTTGTTCGCCAAAAGACGCGACAATGAGCCTAATGGAGATTTTTCGCCAGTTACGCAACGACAAAGGGACGTAGCTCCGCTGTTTCGGCTGCTACTTTCTTCCTGCCGCTAACGCTCCAAGGCTGTCCGATTGCACGGTGACCGCATCCGGCCCTTTGGTCTTGCCGGTGACGATTGGCTTGTTGGGAACCGTCCCCGCCCAGGGTCACATTCACCACGATCGGATCAGCTGACCCGGAAGGTTCGACCTGAAAGCCCGAATAAGCCCGGCACGTTAGTGCCGGGAAAGCGAAAATGGAGCAAACCGAGTCCGCTTCAGCGGACGGCTGAGTTTCGTAACAGGCTCCAGGCATGGGCACCAGCGACCCCCTCCGGCCTGGCCGTCACAGCCTTGTATGTCAGCCGTGACTGACAGCATCCCCTGAATCCTGATAGCTTATCGGCGCAAGCCGGACCTCCCTTCACCCGTCGTCCTTCGTTAATGCTCGACAGACGTTAACGCACGATCAACCCACTCCCCCACCGGGAGACGACGTTTCGGAGGAAACACAATGAAAAAACGCAAGCAGAAAGGCAAAGTCAGTCAGTCAGTAGAATCTTCATAGCGCTTTCTATGTGCATAGTATTTCCCGTGTTTTCCGCAACCCCCGCCGCCGCTCAAACTCAACCGGGCCCCTTTAAGCACATCATTATTGTGGTTCAGGAAAACCGCACGCCGGACAATTTGTTCGGCGCCAATCCATCCGTAGCAAACTGCAGACAGGAGAACGCTTTTGAGACCGGCGTCGATATCGTGGACGGCGGTTACTACTATTACTACAGCCAAAACCAAAAGATCACAGTGCCCATCTGCAACATCCCGCTTCCCCTGAGCGGGTGGGACCAAGCCGTGAACGGCGGCAACGGCGACATCGTCGATCCTGACCACAGCTATGAGGGCTGGGGTAAGGACTACGACGGCGCCGCCGGTGCGGGCAACACCAACGACGGCTTCTGCACGGGCGAGAAGTACGGGCGCCCTGACTGCCCACAGTATTCCTATGTACAAAAGTCCGACGTGCAACCGTACTTCGACATTGCGACGGCGTACGGGTTCGCCAACTACATGTTTCAGTCCAACGAAGGACCGAGTATGGAGGCGCACCAGTTCCTCTTTACGGGAACCTCAGCGCCGGTGATGCCGGGCGCCGAATACGCTACGGATTTCGTGGCCGACCTCACCCCAGATAAGCAGAAGGCCGTACCACCCACTGGTTGCGCCTACAACGGCAACGCGGGCTGGCCTCACTGGGTCGACCCAACCGGTACGGTCATCCAATCCCCGCCGCTCCAGAACGAGTGCTACACTCACGACAGCTTGGTAACCGATACCGGCGACTGCGTCGAGGACGGCAATGGCGATAGCTGCGACCGGACCATCCCGGGATGGCCGCACAGCGCGGACTGGGCGTACTACGTCGAACCCGGCGGGACCCTGCTCCAAGGCGGAGGGGGCACCGCCGGCACCAGTATCTGGGATGCTCCGGCATACATCCCGGAAATCTGCTACGGCCAAACCACCCAGTGGGGCACCGACAATGCCTGCGGCTCCGGGCCGTTCGGGATGAGCACGGAATGGGACGACCACGTCCGCATTCCGAATAAGGGAACCTACACCAACGCCCCCATCTTTGACGATCTGTACAACTGCAACCTGCGAGCCATCAGTTGGGTCATTCCTGATGGGTCGTGGTCCGACCACCCCCAGGATAACGCCTCGTCCAATGTCACCGTCTATGGGCCCTCGTGGGTCGGGGATATTGTGAACGCGGTCGGCCAAGCCTGCGGCCAAAAATACTGGACGCAAGAGCCCACCGCCATCTTCATCACTTGGGACGACTGGGGCGGCTGGTTCGATCACGTGCCGCCGTACGTGGCGCGGCAGGAAGACCATCACACGGGCTACACTGAGTGCGATCCAAACACGCAGTGGGGCTGCGGCTACACCGACGGCCTCCGCGTGCCGCTGCTGGTGGTTTCGCCGTACACGCCGGCGCGCTACGTGTCGGGCGCTTGCGGCGGGACGCAATATCCGGCCTGCGGCAACGCGCAGAATCAGCCGACTCAGTACGTGCACGACTTCGGGAGCATCCTCAAGTACACGGAGTGGAACTTCGGAATGCCGGAGATTGCTGCACCGAGGTATGCGGACCACAATGCGCCGGACAACATACCCCCCTACGTCCCGCTATCGGACTTCTTCCCGCTGTGGAACGGGGGCACGACTCCGAGTCCGCGGGGGTTCACGCCGATTACGACGCAAGAGCCATACACGTGCTTCCAGCATCCTGGATGGGCAAACTGTATGCCCTCATGGGCGCCCAGTGACCCTGACTCGTATTGACCGAGCAGGGCCGCTAACGTTATCCGCTGCGGCGCTGCCGGAATGGGCCGCCAGCCGCCGCGATTGCTAGAAACCGTGGTACAGTAGGGAGCAGCGGGGAGCTGATCTCTTTAATCCCCGCTGTCCCTCCCTCAACGGGCGGGTCAACCCGCAAAGGCGGTAACCAATGAAGCGAGTTACTTTTCTTCCCACAGCACTAGCAGTCGCCCTCGCTCTTGCCTTCGTGCCAGCGGCCTGGGCCGCCACCACCTACAAGTACAAGATTCTGCACACCTTCACTGGCGACAAGGATGGCGGTTTGGTGGCGTCTAATCTCCTGCCTGATAAGCGTGGGAATTTGTACGGCGCAACGTACTGGGGCGGCACCGGAACAGGATGCGGGGACTACGGCTGCGGCGTGGCTTTTCGACTGGCAGCGCAAAACGGCGGCCGCCCAAGCGAAACTGTGCTGTTCAACTTCGACGGTTGGTACAAGACGGGAATGCCCGACGGCGACTTAGCGTTGGACGGAAGCAGCGACCTGTACGGCAACACGAGTCTGGGCACTATCTTCGAGCTGTCGCCGGGCAATGGGCACTGGAACTTCAACGCCATCTATTTCGATGGCGGGGGTTGCCTGGTCTTCGACCAGGCCGGTAATCTCTATGGCTGCATCGGCCAAGGCACGTACGGAGGCGGCGCCGTCGGCGAGCTTTCGCCTGGCTCAAACGGCTGGGCCTACACCGACCTCTATGATTTCTGCCCTCCGCCGAAGTTCTGCGGCGGCAGCGGGGATGAGCCCAAATCACCCTTGTCCTGGGATGCTCATAGCAACCTCTATGGCACTACGCTCTACGGGGGCAACGGCTACGGCGTCGCCTTCCAGTTGGCTCATAACGGCGATGGCACCTGGACTTACCACGTCCTGCATCGTTTTCTCGCCTTCAAGACCGACGGCGCGTACCCCTACGCCGGCTTGACCCTCGATGCCTCCGGCACAGCCTATGGCCTCACACAAGGCGGAGGCAAATATGGCACGGGCACCTTTTACAAGCTGACGCCCACCAAGAGCGGCCTGTGGAAGGAAACCATTCTGTACCAGTTTCCCAACTGCGCCAATGGCTGCGTGCCGTCCTTTACCCTAGTGTCTGACAAAGCCGGAAATCTCTACAGCTCAGGGGCTGGCGGCCCCGACTGCGGAGGCATCAGCTGCGGCACGGTGTTCAAGTTTGTGCCGCAAAAGAACGGCACGTGGAAATATAGCGTAGTGCACAAGTTCACCGGGACCGACGGGGCCTTCCCCTACGGCGTTGTGCTCGACGGCAAAGGCAACATTTTCGGCACCACCATGAACGGCGGCAAATACAACATGGGCGTCGCTTTCGAAATCACCCCGTAGCGGGCAGGGGCATTACGCCAGGGCACTCGACGGGCCGATGAGCCTTCCGGTAGTGTCTCCGGTCAATTTCTGTAACCAGGCGATTACACGTTTTGACCTTTTCAGTCATTGCCCGCCATGCAGCGGCAGTTGCTACTTTCCTAAGAGCCCAGCTGATCCTTGGGCGAGCCGACCGAGGCTGCCGGGTTGAACCGTGGTGACATCCGGTCCTTTGGTCTTGCCTGCGATGATGGCCTTATTGGGGATCGTTTCGTAGGCGTAGCCCGTCAGGGTTCCCACAAACGCATTCTTAGCGTTGAGATGGTTGAGAATAACATTGAGGCGCGCCCAGCCGTAATGGACCTTCCCATGGATGCGGAACTTTAGTCCGATGTAACGATTGGTGACGTTGATCCAATCGCCGCTGGTGCTTAATGTTTTCGAGCCCGCAAACCATAAGGCAGCCATCCGGATATTATCGTCCCTTCCTTCCCTTCCAAAATGCGCCCTGGGCCCGATGACCGCACCCTTGGAGAGCGCATCGACCCATACAGCGTGGCGCCCCTGCACCACCTCAATGCTGTCATACATGAACGTGGCACCATTGAACGAGATTTGGTTCCAGCACTGGCTGGGCGCGCAGCCGATATAGGTTCCGAAAACAAATTCCGCCACGTGATTATTTCTGAGGTCGAGGCGCATGCCGTTATGTACGATTTTGTGAGTTTTGGTGTAGACGATTGTGGCCCCAGCTGGTTGCGCGAGGGCTAACAAACTTACCCCTGCCGCGCCTGCTGCGAGCGCATATAGGTTAAGTTGGTGATGAACTGAATCGGAAAGCCTAGAAGGCGTTCTAGGCGGTTGTGAAGACGGTTTCATACATCCCTCCCGTCGAACGCCACCATTGTAGCTCTGGCAGCGGGTGTTTCTGTGACGACGCTCACACAGCGTTGGTCAAGAATCGCTAAGCTCGCCAAAAGCCAGTCAACTTCCGTTAACAGGCGATTGCACGTTTCGACCGCTAACGCGCATTGACCGGTCTTGAGTTTACGCATAGGCTTGGGGCGCACCGTTGGTCCTCAGATGGTGTAAAGTGCTGGCTGAGCCCCATCTGACAAAAGTTCTTCGAAGGGGATAACCGCAAGGTGACGTCAAGCCCACAGGCGCTCAAGCCGTCAGCTTGTTTGCTTCTCCGTGCTAAACTTCACCCATAGCCTCACTTCAGGAAACGACATGAAATTTGGCGTGATTATCTTTCCCGGTTCCAACTGCGATCACGATGCCTATTGGACCATCCAGCAGGTGGCCAAACAGCCGGTGACGTTTCTCTGGCACGACTCGCATGATCTCGAGAACTGCGATGCCATCATCGTTCCCGGGGGATTCGCGTATGGGGACTACCTGCGGACCGGCGCCATCGCACGGTTTTCTCCGGTAATGGAATCGGTGAAGCGGTTTGCGGATGGAGGCGGGCTGGTGCTGGGCATCTGCAACGGATTTCAGATTCTGTGCGAGTCCGGATTGCTTCCCGGAGCCCTCATGCGCAACGTGGGACTGAAATATGTTTGCAAGCCGGTGCATGTCCGGGTGGAAAGTGCCGACACACCTTTCACCAGCGCGTGCCGCGAAGGTGAAGTGCTGACCATTCCGATCGGCCACATGGAGGGCAACTACTTCTGCGATGAAGCCACTCTGGCCGAGTTGCGCCGCGACAAGCGCGTCGTGTTCCGCTACGTCACCGCTGATGGCCAGGTTGCCGCGGAGGCCAATCCCAACGGTTCACTCGATAACATTGCCGGCATCTGCAGCGCGGGACGCAACGTGCTGGGTATGATGCCTCATCCGGAACGCTTCAGCGAGCCGGAACTCGGGGGGACCGATGGGTTCAAGATCTTCGAGTCGATGGTGGGGGCGATGGCGGCGAAGTAGGTCGCACGGCGCTGGGAATTGAAAGTTGTGGAGGCTGAGATCCTTCGGCCCGCGGAGAAAAGCGCGGGCTCTCAGGATGACTTCGATGGGGGGATGAGTTCTCGCCTGAGACCCGGCACGGGAGCGGGTGCCCGCGCCTACGTTGATTGTGTCGCTTTCCGCTGTTTCTGGTCCCACTGCCATGCGGTAGAGACGATTTGTTCGAGGGACCGCCTGGCTTTCCAGCCCAGGACTTTCTGGGCGCGGGAGGGATTGGCGACCAACTCCGGCGGATCGCCGGGACGGCGCGGAGCGAGACGCTGCGGAACTTTCTGGCCGGTGACGCGCTCGATCATCGAAATCACTTCCTTCACTGAGTTGCCCTGACCGGTGCCCAGGTTCAGCGCGGTGGAACTTCCCTGCTGCAGATAATCCAGGCCGAGCACGTGCGCTTCGGCAAGATCGCTGACGTGGATGTAATCGCGGATGCAGGTGCCGTCGGGAGTGGGATAATCGTTGCCGAAAATTTCCAGAGCTGGACGGTCTCCGCGAATGGCTTCGAAGACCGAGGGGATGAGATGAGTTTCGGGGTCGTGGATTTCTCCGACCCTTCCGTTTTCGTCCGCACCGGCAGCGTTGAAATAACGGAATGCCACAAACCGCAGGCCATAAGCACGGCTGTAGGCTTCGAGAGCATATTCGAATGCCAGCTTGGTTGCGCCGTAGGGGTTGACGGGAAGGCGTGGGGCGGTTTCCGTCATGGGCATTTCCGCGGGCGTGCCGTAGGTGGCGCAGGTGGAAGAAAAAATAAATTTGCGGACCTTGGAGTCGATGACGGAATTAAGCAGCGAAATCGCGGAGACCACATTATTCTGAAAATACTTTCGCGGGTTCTCGACGGACTCGCCCACGTAGCAGTGGGCGGCGAAGTGCATGACCGCATCAACCCGCTGGAGGACGGGTTGGAGTTTGGCGGAGTCCGCGAGGTCGCCCACGATGAGTTCGAAGCCATCGGCGAGAAAGGCGTGTCCGGTGGACAGGTTGTCGTAAATGATGGCCTGGTGGCCTCTGCGCTTCAGCGCGTGCGCCGCATGACTTCCGATGTATCCTGCGCCTCCGACGACTAAAACGGACACGGACCCTCTTTTCGTGCTTTGGTTTTGGAAACTTTCGCGATGTATGGATTCTACCGCATGACCACTTTCGCCTCACGTTTGCCAGGGCCGTTTTTCTCCAGGCGGGTATCCCCTCGGGTGCGGCGGTTCGGGTCCGGCATCTCCGTTGCATGTAAGGGGTAGTGAAAGGAATTTCTTGGGCGGAAGCTCGCATCAGGATACAGCCCGGTCAGGCGCATTTTCTGCGACTTACCGGGATCGCGGAAGTGGCGTGCAGGAAGCTGGGTTCCCCCACTGCGCAAAACTTTGCATCTTGACGATTGGGCCGCCCGGTAGCAGAATAATTGAACCGACTGTCCTCTCCCTACAGCGTCGCCCACTCAGGTTGGGCCGGCTAGTTAACTTAGCTCGAACCGTGAAGGATCTCATGAAGAATATGCGCTTCTGCTGGCTCTTTATCCCCCTCGCTGTGATGTTGTCTTTGCCCGCCGCTGGAGTCGACGAGCACCGCGCGGCAGGTCTGGCCGATCTGCCGACCGCGGCGCGGCCGGCGATTTCCGCTGCTCTGGGCCAGGACCTTGCCGAGTACCACGTGCAAAAGGCGGTGAAGGGTTTCAGCGCGGTGAATCCGGAGCAGAACCTCACCGTGCGTTTTGCCGGGGACGGAGCCGAAGTGGAGCGCGGAAGCACGCGCTGGCAAATGGCGGCGCGCGGCTATGGCTACGACGGTGAACTGCGCCCGGTGAACAGTGTGGCGGCTACCCAGGTGAATTCGAATCGGGTGGAGTACCGGCATGGTTCGCTCATCGAGTGGTACGTGAACGGGCCGGTGGGTCTGGAACAGGGATTTACCGTGACTGAACCTCCCAGCCGGAAAAACGGCGGGGCGTTGACCATTGCGTTGTCACTCAGCGGAAATCTGGACGCTGCACTCGACAAGGACGGCGCGAGCCTGACGCTGGGCGGAGAAGGCAAGGATTCTGAGCTGCGTTACAGCGGGCTTGCGGCTCATGACCAGACCGGAAAAGATTTGCACGCATGGCTGGAGCTGCACGACCATCAACTGTGTTTAAAGGTTGATGATGCGGGAGCTCGCTACCCGGTGGTGGTCGATCCCTGGGTGCAGGCGGGGAAACTGACGGCATCCGACGGAGCCAAGAACGACCAGTTCGGATATTCCGTGGGGGTCAGCCCCAATGGCACCACGATTGTCGTGGGTGCGCCGAACGCCACGGTGAATACGTATAAGTACACGGGCGCGGCGTACGTGTTTGTCCAACCGGCGACCGGATGGACGACGGCTACCCAGACCACCAACCTGATTCCATCGGGTACGGCGAACTTGTTTGGTGCGTCCGTCGCAATGGATCTCAACACAGTCGTAGTGGGCGCACCGGGCAATATCGGCTATCAGGGCGCGGTCTACGTGTATGTGCAACCGGGTGGTGGGTGGCCTGCGGGTGGGACGCTGCAGCAAAGCGCCAAGTTGACCGCCTCGGACCGCTCTACGCTGTCTGTGCTGGGCGATTCGGTGTCGGTGACGGTCGACCCGAATACGGGTTTGGACACGGTGGCGGCGGGATCGCCGGGCCACAATTTATCGCAAGGCGCAGTCTATATTTTCGCTGAGCCCTCCACCGGCTGGGTTCCGTCAACCGAGAACGCGAAACTCATTGCATCGGATGGAAAACCCGGCGACGCGATGGGGAGTTCGGTTTCGATCTGGGGCGGAGCCGTCGCGACGGGGGCTCCTTCTGCCTCGGTCAACAGTAACACCGGGGCGGGCGCGGCTTACGTGTTCACGGAACCGAACGGCGGGTGGATCGGAAAATTGTCGCAAGCCGCCAAGTTAACCGCGTCTGACGCCGCGGCCGATGATTGGTTGGGCTGGTCGATTTCGCTGGCCAACAGCACGGTCGCGGTCGGTGCTCCCTACCACAGCACGGGAGGCGCGGCGTATGTGTATGTGCAACCGAAAACGGGTTGGGCGAACATGACACAGACCGCCGAACTGAGCGCGGGCATCACCCAGTATTGGTTGTTTGGCACGTCGGTGGCGACCAACGGAGCTACCGTAGCCGTCGGCGCCCCGCTGGCGCCAAACGGAACGCAATTGGGCATCGTGTACGGGTATGTGGAACCGGCCACCGGTTGGGCGACCACCACGACGCCGAGCTTCACTCTGACGGCCAGTGACGAAGGCAGTTCGGACGAGTTCGGCTCTGCCGTGGCGATCAATGGCGATGTGATGGCGGCGGGATCGCAGTTCGCGACCATCGGCAGCAACACCTACCAAGGCGCGGCCTATGTGTTTACCAGCGGCGTATCGTTTGACGGCGTGGATGCACCCCCACCGGGACAGCAGGGCGATGGTGGCCAGCCGCCCAGCAGGGACGTTGACCCCAGCGGCGCAGTCGGCACCAAGCAGTAC
Organism: uncultured Acidobacteriota bacterium; assembly: GCA_963715675.1. Lineage (GTDB taxonomy): Bacteria > Acidobacteriota > Terriglobia > Terriglobales > Acidobacteriaceae > DASVWZ01. The sequence goes on along the minus strand of OY970265.1, from coordinate 968,286 downwards.
TTCGAGTGGACCAACGCGAACAGCACTCAGGGCGGCCTGCAGGCATTCGACAAAGTGACCCAGGCAGCGATTTGGCCGGAGTATCAGTATATTGATTTCCCCTGGGCGGCAAACGGCATGAAGGATTGCGAGTCGGTAGGGGGAGACGGTCAGATCATTTTTGACAGTCAGGCCACGAATACCAGCGGGACCACCGGGGTCTGGGTCATCGGGGCGCATAACGGGGCGTATCCGAGCGGTCCGTACTACTACTGCGTGGCCGTCTCCAGCAGCGACGATCTGACCAACGCGCTGAATCCCGGCTACTGGTACACCTACGAATTTCCTCTGGGCAAGAACCTCATCGGCACAGACGCGGAGGGGAACCCGAATTTCCCGGATTGGCCGAAAATCAGCACCTGGTGGAACGCTTACTACGTGACCATCGATGTTCTGGACCCGGACGACGTCGACAATAAGAAGAACATCGGGAGCTTCATGCCACTTGGTGTTGTGGTCTGCGCTTTGGATCGCACCGACATGGTGGCCGGATTGTCACAGAACCAATTGAAGCCGGCGCAGTGCTTTACCGACCCTAGTCCGATTCCTCCGCCGCCGGCGCAGACGACCAACCTGTATCTGATGCACAGCCTGATTCCGGCGGATCTGGAAGGCAGTACTCCGCCTCCGGCGAATCGGGATGAGTTCCTGATGAGCATTCAGAACCCGCCGTTTGATCTGAAGTCCACTACGTCCAACACGATCAACTTGTGGGACTTTCACCTGGACTGGTCCAACCCCGCGAACTCGAAGCTTAGCAGATCATCGCTGACGGTCCCGACGTACACTCCGGGGTGCTACCTGGTGACGCACCCGTTGAATACGTTCTGTATCCCGCAGCCAACGACCGCGACCTCGGGGGTGCGCATCGACAGCGTCGGCGACCGCATGATGTCCCGTCTGGCGTACCGGAATTTTGGCACGTATGAGTCATTCCTGATTACCCACACGGTCCAGCCGGGCGCCACCAAGCAGACCGGGCTGCGGTGGTATGAGCTGCGAGACAACGGCTCGGGGACGCCGACGCTATACAACAATGGCACCCTGACCTATGACAAGACGAGTTGGCGCCATGTGCCCAGCATCGACGAGGACCACACCGGGAACGCGGCCGTCGGTTACAGCGTGACGAGTACCACGATTCATCCGAGCATTTATGCTTCCTCGTGGAGCTTGAACTCGAAGACGAAGGCCACCGAGTTCCCGCTTTGGGGTGGGAGCGGAGACTTGGAGAACAGCAAACCGGGACCGTGGGGATCGTACACCAGCATGACGGTGGATCCGGTGGACGGCTGCACCTTCTGGTATGTCAACGAATACTTGACGGCAAACCAGCTGGGAAGTACGACGGACTGGAACACCCGAATCAGTAATTTCAAGCTTCCGACCTGCCACTGAGGCGGGTACGACGCCGGTGAAGTTGGCCGGCGCGTGAATCCGGAACTGGATGAGGTTGGCATGGGGTATGGCTTCTGCTGAGGCCATACCCCTTTCGCACGCCGGGCCGCTTCCCTTTTTGAGTGGGACAGAACCCGCCCAAGAAAGCTCCAAGCAAGTGGGACGCTTGTCCCAGGGTACCCACCGGGGCGGGGATGCGCGCGCCTCTCTCGGGCGGCCTGGGAGCTCAGGGCTGTGCAAGACTGAGATCCTTCGGCCCGCGAAACAAAGCGCGGGCTCTCAGGATGACATCACACTTGGAATCGGGGCTAAGAGCGCGGGCTCTCAGGAAGACATCGCTGGGGGAGGAATTCCGCCTTCGGGCCCGCCGGGGCGGGATGCGCGCGCCTAGACTGGCAAGGTAACCAGCAAAAGGCGCGCCGCTTTCAAGAAGTGAGCAATTCCGCACGGCAATGCAGACGCAACCGGACAAGAGTAGTTTATGAGGTAAGTTCGCGACGCGGACTGAGGCGGAAATTTCTGTTCCTGGGGCGAGTGGAAATAACGAAGTTCGGGTTATAAGCATCAAAGACCAGGAAAAAATCCCTCCGATCGGAGAAAGCAGAATGACTCGATCGACAATCTGTTGGTCTGGTGGCCTGCTGGCAGGCGTGATGGTGTTGGCATTGGGGTTGAGCGGTTGTGGAGGCGGATCTTCGGGCGGCGCAACTCCGGCTCCGACGGCTTCCATCTCCGCCAACCCAACTAGCGTGGAGAAAGGCCTGCCGGTCACGCTCACGTGGCAGAGCAGCAACGCGAGCAGTGTCAGCATTTCGGGCATCGGGGCTGTACCCACGAATGGCTCGCAGCAAGTGTCCCCGACGTCGACCACACTTTACACGTTGACCGCGCAAGGACCGGGCGGGACGGCAGAGGCAACGGCGAATGTGATCGTAACGACGACGCCGATTCAGCACGTGGTGATCATCTTCCAGGAGAACCGCACGCCGGACAACCTGTTTCAGGACCCGGTGTTGATCAAGGCGGGCGCGGACATTCAGAGCTACGGATACGATTCGTCGGGCAACAAGATAAATCTGGATCCGATCCCGCTGGCAGCCACGCCGACCTATCCCTTTGACTTGGGCCACTTCCACAAGGATTTCACGGCGATGTGCAACGGCCTGGATCCGCAGGGGCAGTGCAAGATGAACGGCGACGACAACGCGGGCACGGGCTGCCCCAGCGGGCAGAAGCCGCCCTGCTGGCCGGCGGGCCACAACCCGCATTTTTATTCGGTAGGGTCACAGTATGTGCAGCCCTATTTCCAGATGGCGGAAGCCTACACGTTTGGGGACCGGATGTTCCAGACCAACCAGGGACCGAGCTTCCCGGCACATCAGTTCATTATTTCGGGGACCTCGGCTCCCACTCCTCCGGGCAAGCAGTACAGTGACTATTTTGCGGAGAACAATCCCATCGGAGGCGGCATCAGCGATCCGGGAGACGACACGGGTTGCACGGCGCCGGCCGGCGAGTACGTGACCTTGATCGATCCTGCGGGCAATTCGAACCGAGACTACAACAACGGGTTTCCCTGCTATGACCACCCGACGCTGACCGATCTGCTGAATACTGCCGGAATCAGCTGGAAGTACTACACGCCGGACCCGGGTTCGCTGTGGACGGCACCGAACGCCATCAAGCACATGTGCGTGCCGAACGCCCCCAGCGGAGGAGTCTGCACCGGTTCGGACTGGGTCAACAATGTGGTAATGCCGGAGTCGCAGGTGTTGACTGACATCGCGAAAGGTCAACTTGCGGCGGTGACCTGGGTGATTCCCAACTCTCATGATTCTGACCATGCGAAGGACAACGACGGGACCGGCCCGGCGTGGGTCGCGTCGGTGGTGAATGCCATCGGCACCAGCCAGTTCTGGGCGAATACCGCGATTTTTATTGCCTGGGATGATTGGGGGGGATGGTACGACCACGTCGCACCGCCGACGCCGTTCGGGTACTCGAATGGCACTGCTTCAGAATATGTGTATGGATTCCGGGTTCCGCTGATCGTGGTTTCGCCTTACGCGAAAGCTGCCTACATCTCGAAAGCCACGCACGATTTTGGCAGTATTCTGAAATACATTGAAGAGGATTTCCAGCTCTCGACAGTAGCGGATGGGTACGCGGACAGCAGCACGGTGACCGACGACATGTCAGATTGTTTCGACTACACGCAGACCCCGCTGACGTTCAATCCCTTTAAGGCGCAGAAGAAAGCCGCATACTTCATCAATGACAAGCGGCCCCGGATGGGGCCGGACGATGATTAGTGGAGACCCTCATTCGGTATGAGGTTCAACCGGGGCCACGCACGGGCGGGGACGTGCGCGCCTACCTCGACGACTTGATCAGACTGTCATTGCCCGGCCATTAATCATCGTCAGGATCGGTTGGCGGGCGTTTGTCATTCAGGAAATAGCTCTCATCATAGGGAGCCGCAATCTGGTGGAACGCCTGGGGTTGCTGCTGGAAGTTGAAGCAATCAAAGAGATCGTCGGCATGGGCGTCGCCAAATCCCAGCGAAGGCAAGCCAAAGACTTCTTCGGCGAATTTCAGAATGCTGCTGAAGTCATGGGTCACGTGAGAAACGTAGCCGGGATTCGCGTAAGGCGAAACGATGACGAGCGGTACGCGGAAACCGTACACATAGCCAGAACCCCAGCTGTGGCCATCGTGGATCACCTTGGGCGCAACGTGGTCGTACCATCCGCCCCAATCATCCCAGGTAATGAAGATGGCTGTGCTGGACCAGTACTGGCTGCGGCCGATGGCGTTGACGATGGAGGCGACCCAGGAGGGTCCGCTGCCATTGGTGCTTCCAGCATGGTCGGATTGCAGACCACCGGGAATCACCCAGCTCACGGACGGAAGCTTGCCGCGTTTTATGTCCCTGAGGATGTGCGCCTGACCGACGATGACACTTTGCCAGTCCGGACCGAAGCGGATGTGGTGAATGGCGTTGGGGCCGGTCCAGAGGAAATCCGGATTGGGCGTATAGTAGCGCCAGTTCAGTCCGGCGTTGTCGAGCAAATCTGACAACGCGCCATGCTCGTAGCAAGGATAGAGATTCTTGACTTCGTGCCCGGACGGATTAATCAAGGTAACGTATTCGTCCTTGGGAGCAGTGCATCCGGTTTTGAACCCGGGATGCTTCGCGCCTCCAGCAGGATTTTCGGCGGCAAAATAAGGGCTGGACGCGGTTGGGGCGGAGGTTCCGGAGATGATGAACTGGTGAGCGGGAAAGCTGGGGCCCTGGTTGGTCTGAAACATCCGATCACCAAAGGCGTAGGTTTCGGCCATCTGGAAATAGGGCTTGACGTCGCCCGGCTTCACGTACTTGAACTGAGGATTGTCCGGCGGGCAGTGCCGAGAACCATAGTTGCAGATTACGTCAACTTTATCCGCGCCATCCATCTTGCCATGGTCGTACATGGCGACGAACGCGTCATGTTTGTGGCCCAAATCGTAATCACTGTCCATGGGCAGGGGCTCGAGTGGAATGACGTCGCCCTTGGAATTCCGGCCGCTGTTGGCGATGTCGGCGTTGGGCAGCTCATGGAAGAGATTGTCGGTGGAGCGATTCTCCTGGAAAATTACGACCACATGGCGAATGGCGGACTGGGGAGAATCAGCAGCAGCGACCGCGAGCGGGACGGCGGAAACAGGGCCGAACCAGGCACTGAGGAAAGTTGCAATGATGGATGCGAGCAACAGAAGAGCGGCGCCAGCAAGTTTCAGATACTCCTCCTCAAGAAGAAAATTCGTCGTCCGCAGGGGACGACGATACAGCATACTCTACCGTCTTGGCGACCTGGGACACAGGGGGGAAGCAGGGTATAAGCCCGAAGCTGACTGGATGGCCGAGACAACCGCTTAGTCATTGTCAGGAGGCTCGAGGGGCCGGCGGTCATTCAGAAAGAAGTTGGCGTCATAGGGGGCGCGAATTTTGTGAAATGTCAGCGGGCGTTGTCCGAAGTTGAAGCAATCCGAGAGATCGTCGGCGTAGGCGTCCGCATATCCCAGGGACGGCAATCCGAAGACTTCTTCGGTGAATTTCAGAATGCTGCCGAAGTCGTGGGTCACGTGAGAAACATAGTTTGGGTTGGCGTACGGGGAAACGACAATCAGCGGGACGCGGAAGCCATAGACGTAGCCGGAGCCCCAACTGGTGCCATCGTCAATTATTTTAGGCGCGACGTGGTCATACCAACCGCCCCAGTCGTCCCAAGTAATGAAAATGGCGGTACTGGACCAAAACTGGCTGCCGCCGATGGCGTTGACGACCGACGCGACCCACGAAGGTCCCAAACCCTGGCTGGTACCGGGATGGTCGGACTCCAGGCTGCTAGGAATGACCCAAGTGACCGAAGCAAGCCGGCCCTGGGAAATGTCGGAGAGAATCTGTGCCGGACCCTGCACAATGTCTTTCTTCCAGTCGGGACCGAAGCGTATATGGCGAATGGCATTCGGCGAGGTGTCGAGGTCGTTGGGCACAGGCGTGTAAAACCGCCAAGCGAGCGACTGGGCATCGAGGAGGTCGCCCAGAGTGGGATGCTCAAAGCAGGGAAACATCTTTTGGTTTTCGACTCCGGAAGGATCGATCAGTTCGACCCGCTGAGTGGGCGGAGCCGTGCAGCCGGTATGCAATCCGGGCTTGCTGCTGCCGCCTCCGGTTGGACCTTCCGAGGCAAACAGGTCGCTGGTTGAGGCGGGCGCCGAGGTTCCCGCAAAAACGAACTGATGCGCCGGAAAGCTGGGTCCCTGGTTGGTCTGAAACATGCGGTCGGCAAAGGTGTAGTGCTCGGCGATCTGGAAGTAGGGCACGACATCCTGGGCTTGTACGTACGCGAACTGGAAATTGGGGGGCGCCTTTGGGCACTTGTAGCCGGGGTCGCAAAACTGCCCGATCTTGTTCGCACCATCCATTTTGCCGTGGTCGTACATTTTAACGAAGCTGCCGTGGCTGTGGCCCAAGTCCCAGTAGTCCGCCAACGGAACCGGTTGCAATGGAATCTTATGGTGATTTGAATTGATCCCGAAGCTCTGAATGTCCGCGCCTTGCTGAATCAAAACCGGATCATGAAAGAGATTGTCGGGGGTGCGATTCTCCTGGACGATCACCACCACATGTTGAATCACTTGCGAACCCGACAGAGAGGAGTTCGTCCAGACCTGCCCGCCGGTCGAAGCGGCGCGGGCTACGGGAGTTGCACCCGGGAGAGCGTGCTGGGTGAAAAGGAAAGCGCCCCAACAGAATGCGAGGAGCAACAGGGTCGTGCCGGCGCGCAGGGCTCGAGCCACCGCGAGGCGGAGAATGCGTGAAACACTTCGAGGGAAACCAAGGGGGAATTGAGTGGCCCTTCGTCTTGACATGACCACCTCCACATATAGGGCTGGGGCCAGTGTAGGCGCAGGAATCTCGCCGGTCAAAGAAATTCATTGAGAATGCACGCGCAGATGCAAAGAATTGCATGAAAAGGGTGGCTGCTCTGCGGCACGAAGCACAGGCTTACGCATAGTCTGCAAAAACTTGCACATTGTGGAGTGCGCTGGAAAGTCCGAGAATTCTTGTTGAAGTCACCAGCCGCCGTGCTACTGTCTGCCGCCGTCCCGCCGGAGTTCCGGATTCAATCCGCGCGGACTGCTGTAGGTGGGGCACTTTTTCTCCCGCCGCAGAAGGGCTACGTCGTATGGCAGCCTGACGGGACAAATTCCACCGCGCCGAATTGATACTTCTGTCACCTTGAGTTCACCCTCATTGTCCGGAAATACTTAGTTGAGAAATTCCTGATAAAATCCCGCACCAACTGAGGGGAAACGGAAGAATCCATCTTCCGCGAGGCGCGCCATGGTAGTCCAGAACTGGAGTGTGCAACTCCAAAGCACCGGGAAAACAGGCATCCACAATGCGGCCAACACTGCGCCAGGCAGGGATCGAAGGTGGCGCCTGGTGGCTGGCTTGAGCCTGGCGGCTGCGATGTTGGCAGCTCTGGTGACGGTTGGTTGCACGGGCATGAGCGCCGGTTCTGGATCAGGATCAGGAGGATCGGGTTCGGGAGGATCCGGGTCGGGAGGTTCGGGAGGTTCGGGAGGATCCGGAGGTTCGGGGGGATCAGGTTCGAACCCATTCGAAGCGCCCGGCCCCGGCCCGAACGGAGCAATGTTCGGAATGGCTACCAATGTCATGGCCGATCCCTGGCCGGGAACCTTGATTCCGGTGACCAGCTGGCGCAGCCTGGGAGGGGCGGTGAAGTGGGCCGACATCCATACCGGTCCCGGCACGTACAATTTCAAACGGCTGGATCAATGGCTGCAACTGGCGCAGGCCAGCCACACCGATGTGATGTTCACCATGTACGCCACACCGAGTTGGGCTTCCTCGCGTGGGGTCAATTCCGGCAATCCAAACAGCGCCTGCTGGTACCAGCCCGGCACTTGTGATCCTCCTGCGGATCTGGCCTGTGACGGTACGGGGACAAATGCAAATTTCCAGGCCTTTGTGCAGGCGCTGATCAGTCATGTGGGGCCGGGGACAATCCAGTACTGGGAGCTGTGGAATGAACCGAATGTGCAAGGAGAATGGAACGGAGACGCGGATTGTCCTGGAGTAAAGAATGCGGGCGATCTCATGCTGGCGCGCATGGCCCAGGACATGCGAAACATCGTTCTGGCTGCCGATCCGAACGCCAAGTTCAGCACGCCAGCACCCGTTGGGCCCAGTGACTGGCTTGCGACGTATCTGCCGATTGGCGGCAAATATGCGGACATCATCGGGTTCCATGGCTACATCAACAGCGGCAACTGTCCGTCGGACTGCCCGGTAGCGGAAAAAGTTGATTCTGTAATTGATCACATAACCAGGAGCATCGCCGGCCTGCCGACATCCCCGGTGGATTTTCGGACTTATCCTCTGTTTAACACGGAAGGCAGTTGGGGCTCGTCCGACGGGAAGCACCCGACCATTACTGATCCCGACCAGCAGGCAGCGTTCGTCGCTCGCTATTATCTGGTGCAGATGGCGAAGCCCGTCACCAAGTTTTACTGGTACGGGTGGGACTTCAGTGCCAGTGGCACCTTCTACGATTCCAATACAAACTCGCTGACCCCGGCGGGGGTTGCATATCAGCAGATTGCGGGATGGACAAGCAGCGGGCAAGCCACGGTAGGCCCGTGCACGCAAAACGGAACGCAGTGGAGTTGCGCGGTTGAGAGCCCGAGCGGAGTGAAGGCGGAGGCCATCTGGGACACTTCCCAGACGTGCAACAACGGCACCTGCACCACCACGAACGTGCCGGTCTCTTCTGGATTCAACTCTTACGTGGATCTGGCGGGCAATGTGGCATCGATCCCCAATGCAGGCGCGCCGGTCGGATTGAAGCCGATTCTGCTGTTCGCGCAATAGGGCCGGGCCGGATCGCGGAAGAACCCGCCGATGCCGGTCTTCGAAGTCCGCGGTAGCGGACAAGCACAGCAACACACGGATGCCGAAGGGAGCGATTGCGCTGCGGCCTTTCTGAGAACCTTCGGCAACCAGTACCGCCGTGCAGCAATCTTCCGAAATAATCCAGGGTGAAGTCCAGAACCATCCGAGGTGAACGGACGGATGGTGCCGCCCGCATTTTTGTATTTCGGGTTCTTCCGGCTTCCATCTCTTTTGAAAACGTCATGGTTGACGCGATGGAGAGGACGGAATAAATCTGGTTCGGGAGCGAGTGGAAATGACGGATATCGGGTTTAAGACTGGAAGAATCCCCTGGAGAGTTTAGAAATGGCTCTATCGTCAATCGGGAAACCAACCGAGGACTGCGGCAAAGCAGCCCGCCGGCGTGCAACCGGGGCAGCGCCAGGCAGGAATCGCAAGAGGAAGTTGTTTGCCGGCCGGAGCGCGATGCTGGTGATGTTGGCGGCTCTGGCAGGCGTTGGCTGCGGGGGCGGGAACGCCAATGCGAACTCGACAGGACCCGGGAATCCTTACGCAGCTCCGAGCCCCGGCCCGAGCGGGCCGATGTTCGGGAATGCCACCAATGTTATTGCCGACCCCTGGCCAGGCACCATGATTCCGGTCACAAGCTGGCGGAGCCTAGGCGCGCAGGTAAAGTGGGCCGACATCAATACGGCGGCGGGCACCTACGATTTCACGAAGCTGGATCAATGGCTGCAGAGGGCGCAGGCAAGTAAGACCGACGTTATGTTCACCATGTACGCCACTCCGAGTTGGGCTTCTTCGCGGGGCGTCAACTCAGGGAATCCGGACACGTCCTGCGTTGACGAGGGACATAATGGACCAGGAATTTGTGATCCTCCGGCTGACCTGGCGTGCGACGGATCAGGCAGCAATGCGTATTTCCAGACTTTTGTGCAAGCGCTGATCAATCACGTGGGCCCGGGGAAGATCAAGTACTGGGAGATGTGGAACGAACCCGATGTAGCGACGGAATGGAATGGGCCGGCGGATTGCGGCGGCTCGGAGCAGGATGGCGATCTCATGCTGGCGCGGATGGCCCAGGACATGCGAACGATTGTTCTGGCGGCGGGTCCGGGCGCCAAGTTCACGACGCCGGCGGCGGTGGGAGATCCCGGGACATGGTTGACGACCTACCTTCCGATCGGAGGGAGGTACGCGGATATCATTGGGTTCCACGGCTACATCCACAACGGGAGTTGTCCGTCGGATTGTCCGGTAGCGGAAAAGATCGGCAGCTTAATCGATAAGGTGGTGTCGAGCATCGACAGCCTGCCGACCTCGCCGGTGAATTTTCAGACCTATCCTCTGTTCAACACGGAGGGGAGTTGGGGAGCGTACGAGGGGCAATCGACCATTACGGATGCCGACCAGCAGGCGGCGTTTGTCGCCCGCTATTACCTGGTGCTGATGTCAAAGCCAGTAACGAAGTTCTACTGGTATGGCTGGGACTTTTCAAACAGTGGCGACTTCTATGATTCAAGTACAAACGCGCTGAACAAGGCGGGGGTCGCATATACCCAGATCGTGGGATGGACGAGCGGCGGGCAAGCCACCGTGGGGCCGTGCACGCAGAGTTCGACGCTGTGGACCTGCGCGATCCAGAGCCCAAGCGGAGTGCAGGCGGAGGCCATCTGGGATACCGCCCAGACGTGCAACAACGGCAACTGCACCACCACGAATGTGCCAGTCTCTTCGCAGTTCAATGCCTATGTGGATCTGGCGGGCAATGCGGCATCCCTTCCCAGCCAGGGCGCACCGGTGGGGCTGAAGCCGATCCTGGTGTTTGCGGAATAGGCGGACGCGAAGCAGGACCGGCGGAGGACCCAACTCCTGTGAAAACGCCGGATTCCTGAGGGGCGCAAATTTCTGAGGTGATTCGCATTCCCCGGCCGCGGCAGAATGGCCGGTCTTCCACAGCTGAACGTCTTCAAGAGCCGTGTATACTGTGGCCGATATCGCACGGTGCGGCGTCTCCCGCGCTCGAACCGACTTTCCTTGATTCGGGGGATTGCTATGGGCAAAACACTGCAAGAACAGACTTCACAACTGCGTCTGGGGGTGGACCGGGCGGGGCTGAGGTTCGCGGTCGCGCTGGGGATGGCGGCATCCGCGGCGTTCACGCAAGCGCAAACATTCACCGTACTGTACAACTTTGCCGGGGGGACGGATGCCGCAAGTCCGTACGCAGGCGTAATCAAAGACGCATCGGGCAACCTCTATGGCACTACCATCTCCGGAGGAGTTTTCCGCGGTTATGGAACTGTGTTCGAACTGGATGCGAAGGGCACGGAGAGCGTGCTAGGGAGCTTTGACGGCTCGAACGGGGAGCTTCCCTTCGCACCCTTGCTGCGGGACAAGGCCGGGAACCTCTATGGGACGACGCAACTGGGCGGCTCGGACAGCCTGGGAACGGTGTTCAAACTGAGCAAGGGCAAGGTGACCGTCCTGCACAACTTCAGCGGCGGGACCACCGATGGTTGCTTTCCTTACGGCGGCGTGATTCTGGACCCCAATGGCAACCTCTATGGCACCACGTCATTGTGCGGCGGCGGCTATCGAATGGTCTGGAAGCTGAGCAAGAGCGGCAAGTTCACGATGCTGCACGGTTTTACCGGGGGATCGTCGGACGGCGCCGGCCCCTCTTTGGGAAACCTGCTTATGGATAAAAAGGGCAACCTGTATGGGGTAACCCTGGAGGGCGGCCCGGCCAACAGCGGGACGGTATATGAGTTGAGCAAGAGCAGCAAGGTGACGTTGCTGCACAGCTTTGCGGGAGGCACGAAGGATGGATGCTTTCCGTATGGAACTCCGGTGATGGACAAGGCTGGTTCTCTTTATGGCACGACCGACGTGTGTGGTTCGGCGGGCGACGGAATCGTGTGGAAAGTGACCAAGGGCAAGGAAACGGTACTGCACAACTTTGCGGGCGGGTCGTCGGACGGAAGCAATCCGTACGCGGGCGTGATTCTGGACCCGCAGGGGAACCTCTATGGCACCACTTCCGAGGGCGGCGGCTCAGGAGACGGAGTGGTGTACGAATTGAGTAAAGGCGGCACACTGTCTCTGCTGCACGTATTTACGGGGCCGGACGGGAGTCTGCCGTACGGCGGTTTACTGCGTGACGCGAAGGGCAACCTTTATGGCACCGCGGACGGGGGCGGCAGCTCGGGCAACGGAACGGTCTGGAAGCTGACGCCCTAAGCGAGGAAATTGTTTCGCAGGAACCGTCGATCTGGATCTCATCCAGAATGTTGGATGAAAAAACCGGCTGGCTCGCCCAAGAACCAGCCGGGGGGCAGGAGAAAACGCTGCCTGGCCTAGAAGGTATAGATCAGGTCAAACTGCAAGCGGTTGAGGTAGGGCTCTTGCTGCCCTGCCTTGGTAATGGTGGCGAGGCTGCTGTAGTTGTTGAACAGCGCCGCGTTGTTTTCGAGGAGTGAATCCAGAACCCGTCCATGCCACCAGGTAAAGCTGGCCAGGGTGTTGGCGCGCACTTTCCACAGGGCATAGAAGCGGTTCTGCAGGATGTTGGTGGGCGCCCGCTGATCGCTCTCTACGAAGGAAGCGATGGCCGCATCCTGTTCTTCCCGATACCAGGCGTAGCCGACTTGAATGTCGTTCTTGTTTTTGGTCTGACCCAGGCTGAAGTCCAAGCCGTACTCCTTGTTCTGTGAACCCAGATTGGTCAGGACCTTTCCCTTGGTACTGAGGGGATGTGCCTCAGCATCCAAATTGTCCAGGAATTCCAGGAGCAGGTTGATGGGCAAACGCGCGATGCCATCCTGAATCTGGTTGGTGAGGATGAAATCCGCGTAGTTGTATCCGGAGTAGAAATGAGGAATGCCCTTGCTGTCGACGTAGGTGGCGTTGGTCATGCCGTTGGGAGCGAATTCGCAGGGCGCATAGCTGGGAGCATCGTATCCCTTGGCGCAGCCTTGCCCTTCCCCGGGGATGGGAATTCCCGTAATCGGCTTGCCGCCGCCCGAAGGCAGGAACCCGGTGCTGGTAGCGGCCGTGGCAAACGCGCTTTGTTGCAGGATGGCGTCCGGGCGATTCCATTTCAAGCTGAGGAAGGAAGGGGTCGCGGTCCACGGACCGGCCTGCAACCTGGAGGACACCTGGAAGCCCACGGCGTAAGAATCCTGCGAGGGGGCACCGACCTTTCCGTTGGCTTCATTGTAGAGAAGCTCGATGGCCTGGGCAGTGAAGTTCTTGATGGGTCCGTTGAAATCGAAGGAGAACTTTTCGTTGAACCCCTCCGGGTTCAAGTCAGGATCGAAGGTGACCGAGGTGCGCTGCCAGGTATAGGCGAACTTGCCGCCGGTGAGGGAAAGCCAGTGATGGGCGACAGGATTGTAGGTGATGAAGCCCCGGTCCAAGGCGATGGTCTTGCGATCGAAGACGTTGGTGAGAGTCTCATTGGTCGAGGAGGGGTCGCCTACGGAACCGGTTGCCAGAGCAAAGCCAGCGTTGAAATCTTCATTCAAGCGGCCATCGACTCCGAAGCGGACGCGAATCCGGGCGCGGTTCCGGTCAGGGATGCCGTCCTGGTTGTAATTTTCGCCGCGTACCCGGACGTCGCCGCTAAAGCGGAAGCGTCCCACCAAGGACTGCAAGGCGTTCAGCTGCCGGTCCTGATCCTGGGTCTTGGTTACGACCGAAGTCAAAGAAGTCTTGGCATCGACGGCGCTGGCGGATGCCGCCTGGGCTGCCTGCTGGGCCGCGGTAGCGGTCTGCTGCGCCTGGGTGGCAGCGCTTTGCGCCTGATCGACGCTGCTTTGGGCCTTCTGCGCGGCCGCATTGGCCTGGCCGGTGGCATCGATCAGCTGCTGTATCTGGGAGCGCAGCTGATTCATCTGCTGGCTCTGTTGAGATAGCTGTTGTTGTTGGGCCTGCACCAGCTGCTTGAGCTGGTCCACCTGCTGCTCGGTAGTGGCAGATGCGGAGGCCTTCTTCTTGGGGGCCGTCTTGGACGGCGAAGGCGCGGCGGATTGAGCGCAAACCGCGGCACTCAGAATCAGACTGAGGGCCGAGGCAGCAAACCACTTTAACTTCGGTTGCATGAACTGTGCTCCTTGTTGGGTTTTGAGCCCTGCCGGCCTTCGCAGGCCAGGCAGGGCAGATTTAACTACACTATTTAACTTACTAACTCTATTACATAACTTGTCTTTCAAGCCGTGGGAAGGCATTCGTACCAACCAAACTCCACGGGAACGCCCACCGATGGTGGGCCCGGCCGTCTCAGGCGGGCGCGAACCCCCACTTATGCTGCAAGCGGCGTTCGATGGTCTTGAAGACCAGCCCATCCACGATGTAGCCAATGGCAATGATGAGAATCATGACGGCGATGACCTGACTCATGTCGTTCAGGTCGCGTCCCATCATCAGTAACTGGCCCAGCCCTAAACTAACGAAGATCATTTCTCCGGAAATCAACGAGCGCCAGGCAAAGGCCCAGCCCTGCTTCAAGCCGGACACGATGTAAGGCAGGCTGGCGGGGAGCAGTACGAACCAGAAGAGGCGGAAACCGCGAGCACCCAGATTGCGTCCTGCCATGCTATAGATCTTGGGCATCTGCCGACGGCCGTCCTCCATGGCGATGGTGACCGACAACAGCGATCCCATCACCACCACAAACAAGATGGCCTTTTCGGTGAGGCCAAACCACAACACGGCCAGCGGCAGCCAGCAGATGCTGGGAAGACTTTGCAGGCTGACCAGCAAGCCTCCCATGGTCTGTTCGAGGAATTTGTTGCTGGCCACGCCGAGGCCGAGGACCATGCCGAGAACGACGGAAATGCCGTAGCCGAGCAGCATGCGTTTCATGCTGACGGCAATGGCGATCCAGAAGCTGTGGTCGGCAAATCCACCCCACAGCGATTGGAGAACGCCCTGCGGCGTGGGAAAAACGTAAGGTGGCCAAATCTTCAGTGCGGCCAAAAGCACCCACAGGCCGATCAAAACGCCGTAGAAGATTGCCTGCCTAGACAGCTGCTTCATGGCCGTACTGCTCCTCCAGGGACTTGTTAATTTCCTCGCGCAGATCATTGAGGATCTCGCGGGCACTCTTGGCGACGGTGACATCCTCGAGTTGCCGCGGCCGCGGCAAGTCGATGCAATACTCTTTTTTCACCCGACCCGGGCGAAAGGTGAACAAGGCGACGCGATCTCCCAGGCGGACGGCCTCGCGCACGTTGTGAGTGACAAAAATAATGGTGCGGCCAGTCGCAGCCCAGATGCGTTCCAACTCGTCATGCAGCAGATCGCGGGTCTGGGCGTCGAGGGCAGCGAAAGGTTCATCCATGAGAAGAACGTCCGGTTCGGCGGCCAGGGCGCGGGCCAGAGCCACCCGCTGCCGCATACCGCCGGAAAGCTGGTGGACATAGCTCTTCTTGAATTGCGCAAGATGAACCAGGCGGAGATAATGCTCCACCCTTTCCTCGCGCTGTTCCGGAGACATGCCTTTCATGCGCAAGCCGAACTCGACGTTGCCGGCCACGGTGAGCCAGGGGAACAAACCCAATTCCTGGAAGATCATGATGCGATCGGTGCCGGTTCCCTGCACGGCGCGGCCATCGATCAAAACCTCTCCCGAGGTGGCGGGGTGGAGTCCAGCGATCAGGTGCAGGAGGGTCGATTTACCGCAGCCGGAAGGGCCGACGATGCAAAGGAACTCACCCGGGTTGACGCGGAGATTGATGTCTTCCAAAGCCAGCAACCGGGTACCTCCATTGGCCTGGTAGCTTAGGGAGATTCCCTGCAACGACACCTTGGGGCAGCCGTTAGTTTTTACCCGGCGAAGGGGCATCAGGGTGGCGCCCGCAGGCGGCTTTCTCACCGCAGTGTGCAAAGAGCCCTGGCGTTCGACGGGGTAGGGAGATTGAACGGCGGTATTGGCTTTCATGGGATCGGTTTCTTTCCTTTCTCTTTCAGCACCTGGTTCAGGATGGAGAGGTCATAGATGGAGGACAGGTCGGGCATCTGCTTGCCGAGAAAACCCAGGTCAAAGGCGGATTTGGCGGAGGCAAACAGGGTGCTCTTGAGGGGGTCGTAAGTCACCTGCAGACGGTCGAACGCCTCGTCGAGAATGGCAGGCTGCAAGGCTTTCCCGGTTTCTCTCTGAATCTGTTCGTTGAGAACCTTCCTGGCTTCCGGCAGATGGCCATTGATCCAATCGGTCAGTTCGACATGGGCGGCGACCCACTTTTTGACCAAGTCGGGGTGCTCGCGCAGAAACTTCGTGCTGACGATCAGGTTGGTGATTACAAACTGCCCCTGGGGCCAAAGTTGACGTTCGTCGAGGAACAGGTGAGCATCGCCTTCGTGAATCAGGCGAGAGGCCCAAGGCTCGGGCGCCCAGGAAGCATCCAGTTGCTTCTTCAGGAACAGAGTGAGCTGATCGGGGTTGGCCATGGGAAGCACCTGCACATCCCCACCCTTATCGATCGACTTCATGCCGTGCGCGAGCAACCAAGCGCGCAGGGCGACGTCCTGGGTATTGCCCAACTGCGGGGAAGCGACGCGCTTGCCATGAAAATCTTCTGGTTTCTGGATGCCGGAGCCGTTGCGAACCACCAGGGCGACTCCACCGCTGGCGGCGCCGGCGATGACCCGCAAGGCTTCTCCGTTGGAGCGCACATAGCCGTTGATCGTAGGATTGGGCCCGACATAGGTCATGTCGATGGCGCCGGCGTACAAGGCTTCAATGGCGGAGGGACCGGCGTTGAAGCTGGTCCACTGAATTTTTGCGCTGGATCCGAGGGCGCGCTCAAACCATCCGTTGGCCTTGCCCACCATGGGCTGAGCGTGAGTGATATTGGGAAAGGCACCGACGCGAATCACCGTCTGAGCAGACGTCGTACGGCAAAGAGTGAGAAGCAGGACTATCCCGGGGAAGAAAACTCGTCTCAGCATGGCTAGCTCCGTCCCGGGGTGCCGTGAACCACCATGGGAAGGACTACGGATGGCTCACTCTTTTTCTTGCGGCTCTTTCTGGGGGCGGCCGAACCTCTTGCAATGATGTCCGCCAGGGTAGTGTTTTCGAGGATCTTGGCGGCGGCATCGCGGATGTCGAGAAAAACCCGATACAGCGCCCGACGTTCAGGATCACGGTCGATCAGGACACGCAGCTGCTCGGCATCGCCGAATGGCGCCAGAGGGCCGTCAATCAGCCGAATGATCTCACTCAGGCGGATTTCCGCGGGGGCCCGGCGCAACTGGTAGCCGCCTTTGGCGCCGCGCACGCTCTCCACCATCCGGGCGTTCTTCAATTCCAGCAGAATGAGCTCCAAAAACTTCTCCGGCAACACTTCCTCGTAGGCAATGTCGCGGATGCGGATGGCGCCCTGATCGGCGTGGCGAGCCAGCATCATCATGGCTTGCAGAGCGTAAAGACCTTTTTGGGAGATTTTCATAGTTGAGTATTCTGGCATAAACTCAATTGTTTTAATAGAGTTTATTGACTAACACGTGTATGCAATCCGGGTGCCAGCTTCCTGCGGAAGAATTCAACAACGGAAAAGATTTAGTTTCAATGATTTACGGAGTTGAGGCGCAAGGTTTGAGGGGTGGGCAACTGCATGATGTTGCACATGCGGGAGGAGCGTTTTCCTTGCTCTGTTTCCTCCGGAGAATCGAAGATCAGGCAGCTTCCCGTCATCCCGCGATCCAGGTAATGCCCGTCAGACGTCAGCGGCGCTTGGGTCTCAGCGTCGCGCAGAAAGACGGCATACTGCGTGGGCTGGATGATCTCCATCCAGGCGGCGTGCCTGCGATTCGGGTCGTACAGGAGGACTCAAGCACCAGCGCTCCGCGGCAGAAAGTTGAGTTTATGGGAAGCCGGCTGCTACGTGAAGAAGCAATTGTCGAACGTCGCGATTCACTTATAGACCGCTCCGGGGATTTTGAGTGAAACGGCCTGTTAACAGAAGTTACAGGCTTAACCATGTTCGGCTTGAAGCAAAGAGAAAAGCCGCCCAGACATCAGGTGGCCTCTATTGCTTGAATCCGAACGGGTCAGAGCATCCGTTCCCGCCCGCCACTCGCCGTTACTTCACAGTTTCTATTTCTTGCTTGCGCCGCCACAGCGGAACGCCCTGAGCACCGAGAGCAAGCATCCCGAGCGACACGGACTGCGGCTTGTCGGAAATGGGATTCAGGGCAGCACCGGGGCCGGGATCATCGAGGTTCATCGTGTCCGGACTGGTTTCTATATCGTCCTTGCCGTGCGTCTGACCCGCCTTGATCGCTTTGCCGGGAATGGTTTCGTAGGCGTAGCCCGTCAGCGTGGCGCCATGGCACGAGGCGTCCTTGAATCGCGCCCATCCATAATGTGTTTTGCCCTTGATCTGGAACTTCACGCCGAGATAGCGGCTTTGTGCATGATCCCAATAACCACTTGTACGTCCCGAATGGTTGTCCTCTTTCATTAACACATGAGACGAAACAATGAATGGCTTGGTACCTCCGATGGCTGCGCCTGCCTTCAGGGCGAATGCCTTCCTATTTAGTCCCTCGATGCCATTACTTTTTGCCGGCCTCGCCCAAAGGACACAGCCTGCCTTTTCCCAAAGTTCGACGATGCCCAAGTCAGGTATCCCATCATGGTTCAGGTCGAAGCTGCGACGGGTACTGCAACTCCCGTGAGTGCACTGCATGACTACGTTTGTCGCTGTGTAGACAATCTTCGCCTCGGCTGGCTCCGACAAGACAAGCGCCCCCGCGAGTGCCGCGCCTGTCGAAAGCACACATTCAGCCGGTGGTATCAAGGCCAGTATCCCCACCCCCGCGGCACTTGCCGCAAGGGCGTAAGCATTGAACTGGTGATGGATTGACTCGGAAAGCTTGGCCGCCCCACGCGACCGGGAAGAACGTCTCATAGCGCCTCCTCAAAAAGGTTGCGCTATTATCCTCCCGGTCTTCCCGCTTGTCAAGGGAATTGTCCGGCTCTAAACGATAGATTGACCCTAACCACCCGCTTGGGGGGAAGTGTCCCAAATAGTGTGTTGACGGGTTGCTCGTTGAATCCCGCCGGAGAAATTCAAGATTGCTTGTTCGACAGGAGGGCAACCCTCTCCGGCGGAATTGTTAGGTTTTCGCCAGAAAGTATACCTCTGGGTTTGTGGCCGATACAACAAAAAGGTACTTCCTAGTTTACTCCCCAGTCCCCCTTTGAGGGGTTCTGAGCGCTATGGCCTGTTTTCAGAAATTGACTGCTGCCAAAGGCGGGAGGATACTTGGAGCGACCAGTTTTGTGGGAGGTACCATGCCGCGTTCTTTCCGAAAACCTGCCGATCTTTCTGACTCACTTCATCATCGGCTCAACATGTATGCGCTCGCGGCCAGCACTGCGGGAGTGGGACTGCTGTCCTTAGCGCAGCCAGCAGAAGCGGGAATCGTGTACACGCCCGCAAACAAAGGTATACCTCGGTGCACCTATCACCTCAAACAGTGCTTCAAACTTGACCTCAACCACGACGGGAAGGCTGATTTTTATATAGGCGTGGATCAATCGACCTATCGCAGTGTGTCGAACATATTGCTTTGGGCTGGACCTGCTGCTCAGGGGAATCAGGTCGCAGGGTTCGAATCGAGCGCTAGTTATTTCGGTCAAATCGCGTACGCACTTCGCGCTGGACAGCGGATCGGCCCCGACCTGCGCTTCAGCGGTGGTCTCATGGCTGGAAGGTTCCGCCCGAAAGGACATCGTTCGGGGAATTGTGTTGGAGACTGGAATAATGTCACTAAGCAGTATTTGGGTCTGAGATTCCATATCGGAGATCACCAGCCCCACTATGGCTGGGCACGCCTCGACGCATCTTGCGCCCGAAGAGGCCATGTGGGCGAGAAGGGTCTTCTAACAGGCTACGCCTACGAAACGACCCCGAACAAGCCGATCATCGCGGGCAAGACCAAAGGGCCGGATGTCATCACAGTGGACCCCAGCAGCCTCGGTCGGCTCGCCCAAGGATCGGCTGGGCGCTCAGGGAAGTAGCAACGCGCTGAGGGACCCTACTGCCGCTGCTGGTGGCCCATAACTATTGAAACATCTCCATTTCGCTTATTGACCCTATTTTTAGCGAACAAAGAGCGCAAGCTTGCGCTATGGCCTGATCTCGTCAGTTGACCGCTTTTTGGGGGCCGATTTCGGCTGCCTAGCGATCACGTGCAGTGTGTTTCCTATTGATTTCATCCAGGACCTGAGCCATACTGAGTACCCCTTTGCCCGACCTGATAGTCGCAGGAGGATTCCAGTGAAACGGTCCGTTGAGCCCCGCAAAATCACTCAACTCTCAGAGCCTCTCAATCGCCATCTCAGCCAGTACGTACTTGCAGCGAGCGCGGCGGGAGTTGGAATGCTCGCGTTGGCTCAACCAGCGGAAGCCAAGATCATTTCCACGCCGACTCACCGCCATATCTGGTACGGTCATCCTGCTTTGATCGAGTTCAACCATCGAGGTGTCGTTGATTTCACTATATCGGTGCACCATTTCACCTCTGGAGGCTCTTCTTATAGGCTCCTGTTCGCTAACGGCGCTAGCAAAGGAAATTCGGTGGGTGGGATTATTTGGAGTAACGGCTCGGCGCTCGCGTACGCGCTACGGCGTGGAAATACGATCGGGCCCAGCCTCCGCTTTAGCGCCGCTCTCATGGCTGGTTGGAGGGGACGACCGGAGGGAAGTAGTGGGAGTTGTCTCAATCAAGCCTTCGGTTGGAATAAGGCCAGGAATCGGTATTTAGGGCTGCGGTTTCCCGTCAATGGGCAGTACCACTATGGTTGGGCGCGTCTCAACGAATCTTGCGACCGGAAGGGCGATGTTACAGCCCTTCTGACGGGCTACGCTTACGAGACCATCCCCAACAAGCCGATCATCGCGGGCAAGACCAAAGGGCCAGATGTCATCATACTGGAACCCGGCAGCCTCGGAGCGTTAGCAGCAGGAAGAAGGTAGCAGGGAGCCCACCCGGCCCTTTGTGGTCGCGTGACTGGCGAAACATCTCGATTACACTCAGAACGAGTTTCTGAGTGAAGTCAGGATACCGGCGTTTGCGCGGGCCCGGTCAGGAGATGCGCAGGACCTGAAGGGTAATGTTATCCGGGCCGCCGCGCTGCCGGGCCATTCCGACCAGGGCGGAGCAAGCATCCGCGGGAGGGGAGGCAGCGACAACCTGGCGGATCTCTTCATCGCCGACCTTGCTCCACAAACCATCGGTACAAAGGACCAGAATGTCGCCGGGATCGAGGGAAACGGCGGCGGCAGGAATGTCGGGCGAGGTCTCGGAACCGGCACCCAGAGCAGCAGTCAGGATGTGCCGCTGAGGGTGCCCGTCGGCTTCTTCGGGACTGATCACGCCGCTCTCGACCAGGCGTCCTACGTAAGAGTGATCGCGGGTCAAGCGGGAAATCATGCCGGCGCGCACCCGGTACAGACGGCTGTCGCCGACATGGGCGTAACAAAGATGAGTAGGAAAAACCGCGACTGCGGTGGCAGTTGTCCCCATGCCCTGGAGCTCGGGGTGGGCGCGGGCGTGTTCCAGAATCCGCTGTTCCGCAATCCGGAAGCCGGTCACCAGGAGAGACTGAGGATCGTCCTCGGGCCCAGCGGCATACACCTCTTCAATGGATTGGACGGCGATACGGCTCGCCTCCTGTCCCCCCTCATGGCCGCCCATGCCGTCGGCCACAATAGCGAGGCGGCCCTTGCGCTGAAGTTGCTGGTCGCTGGCCGGCTCCCAGTAGGCACACGAGTCCTCATTATTCTCCCGTTCGCAGCCAATGTCGCTGCAGCTGGCCTGCTCGATGCCTGATTTCGCTTGCCTCAAACCTGCGATTATAACCAAGCTTTAGCTTCGGCGCCTCAATCCGCAGAGGCAGCGGCGAGGATGGAACGGGACGGCTGGCGCAGAGGCTCTGCGATCTCTTGAGTCTGGCGACCGACACATACTACTCGCACGGCGAGGCAGGCGAAGAGGTTCAGACGATCCTATTGCGCCCGGCGCGAATCGCCGATTGATGACTCTCGGCTACAGGCCTGAGCCGGATGGCGAACCTATCGATTTGCGCAGATCGGCGGCGGATCCGCTCAAGAGATTCCGGAGGACGGCCGCTTCCGCGGTGATGGCGGTGCGCAGCGCGGGATCCACATCGGGAGCAAAGAATGGAGAGTGATTGGAGGGCAGGGGCTCACCGGTTTCGGCTGCGGCAAATTTCTGCGGATCGGCTCCGCCAAGTTCAAAATAAAATGACGGGATGCCGGCTTCGATGAAATAGGCGTAATCTTCCGAGCCGGTCAGCGGCTCGGCCGTCAGAACGTTATCTTTGCCCAATGCTGATTCCAATGGGGTCCTCAAGCGGCGGGCAAGGGTGGGATCGTTATATAGCGCGTCGGTGGATTCGTAATGCTCGATCAAAGGCTCGCGCGGCGCCCCGGCGGCTTCCGCCTCGGCTTTAGTAATACGAGCGATCGCGGTCAGAAGTTTCTTACGAACTTCGGGTTTGAACGAGCGAACCGTCAGTCCGAGTTCGGCATGATCGGGAATGATGTTGTTTTTTGTTCCGGCATTGATATATCCGACGGTAACCACGGCTACGTCTCCGGGAGCGATCTCACGGGAAACGATCGATTGCAGCGCGACGACGGTCCGGGCCGCGATCAGGACGGGATCGATGGTGGTTTGGGGGGCCGCGCCGTGGCCGCCTTTTCCATAAATTGTGATGCGTAACGAGTCGGCGGCCGCGTATCGGTAACCCGGAGTAATGCCGACCTTCCCGGCGGGAGCCCGATTGTCAACGTGGAGGGCCACCCCGGCGTCTGGCTTCGGGAAACGTGTCAGCAAGCCGTCGTCGAGCATCTTTTTGGCGCCGGAGATGGTCTCTTCGGCGGGCTGGGCAAGGAGCATCAAAGTTCCGTTCCAGCTCTGTTTGGTATGCGCCATGATCGTCGCGGTTCCTAACAGCGACGCCATATGCAAATCGTGGCCGCAAGCATGCATCACGGGAACATCGCGGCCCGAATCGTCTTTGGCATGAACTTTACTGGCATAGGGAAGCCCGGTTTTCTCTTCTACGGGAAGCGCGTCCAGTTCAGTGCGCAGCATGATGGTGGGGCCTGCCCCGTTGTTGAGGAGCGCGACGATCCCGGTACCGCCAACCTGCTCTGTGACCTCATATCCCAACTGGCGGAGGCGAGCGGCGAGTTTCGCGGCGGTTTGCGTCTCATGGGAAGAGAGTTCCGGATGTTGGTGCAGGTCCAGGTACAGGGAATGCGCGTCGGGATATACGGCATCGACTTCGCGTGAAGCTGAAGGAATTTGTGCCGCAGCAGCGACCGTCAGGGTGGCGATAAGCACAAAATATGCGGATTTCATGGTGCGCACATAGTAGCGGCAGTTCCCGGCCGCGGGCAAGTGGGTGACATTTGTCACGGTGGCGACGTGATGATCTCCACTGGCGGCGGCGGGGGGCAAACCCGATTATGAGAATCACCGGGAAGCAATCACCATTCCGGGAACAGCGAGGAGAGATGCCATGATCGCAATCAGGCAAATGGAAACCAGCCCAGCAAAGAGCAGTGGCACGGGATCACCGGTGATCGCTTCACTCGAGAAGGTGAGTAAGAATTTTGGCGAGGTCCAGGCGCTGCGCGCGGTGGACTTCAATATTCATGCGGGTGAACTGGTGGCCCTGCTGGGCCCGAACGGAGCGGGCAAAACGACGGCGGTGAGACTGCTGTTAGGAGTGGCCAGGCCGACTGCGGGCAAGGTGAGCGTATTCGGGGGCAACCCGATTCATTCGTCGACTCGTTTGCGCACCGGCGCCATGTTGCAGGTGGCGAAGGTGCCGGAGACGCTGCGGGTGCGCGAGCACGTCGACCTGTTTTCGTCGTATTATGCCGCGCCGCTGCCGCTGAAGGAGACGCTGGCGATTGGAGGTCTGGAGCAAATTCAGGATCGTCCATTCGGCGAACTCTCCGGAGGGCAGAAACAACGGGTACTGTTTGCGCTGGCGGTGTGCGGTGATCCTGACCTCCTGTTTCTCGACGAGCCCACAGTCGGGCTGGACGTGGAGGCGCGGCGGCTGCTCTGGCAGCAGATCCGCAAACTGGTAAACCGCGGCAAGACGGTGCTGCTGACCACTCACTACCTGGAGGAGGCGGATGCGCTCGCCGACCGGGTGGTGGTGATCAATCGGGGAGAGATCATCGCCGAAGGAACGCCCGAGGAGATCAAGACAAAGACTTCAGGACGGAGAATCCGCTGCGGCAGCGATTTGCCCATCGAACTGGTACGGGAGATGCCGGGGGTGGTGGAGGTCGGGCAGAACGGAGGGTTCTTCGAGATTCGCGCGACTGCGGCCGAACCGGTCCTGCGCGAACTGCTGATGCGCGACCCGGCAGTCCGGGAGATTGAGGTCAGCAGCGCGGGATTGGAGGAAGCGTTCCTGGCACTGACCCGCGAAAGCAACGGCAACGCAGGGTAATGTCATACCAAGGAGGAGAGACCGATGAACACGGCTGCCGCACCCGCTTGGAAGCGAAGGAATGACGACGGGGCCACAATCTGTGCGATCAGCATGCTGGCGTGGATAGTGTCGGACGTGTTGCACGAGGGTCTTGGTCATGCCTTGCCGGCGCTGCTCACGGGGGCCCAGTCCGGAGTGCTGAGCGCGGTGGCGTGGTCCAGCGGGTTCGATTCGCGGCTGGTTGCCGCTGGGGGAACGCTGGTGAACCTGGCAGCCGCACTGGGGTTCTGGGCAGTGCTACGCGGCACCCGGCAGGCATCGCCGCAAATGCGCTTCTTTCTGCTGATGAGCTGTGCATTCAATCTGTTTGATGGAACGGGATACTTCTTCTTTTCGGGCGTGACCGACTTCGGGGATTGGGCGGTGGTGATTGCAGGCATGCAACCACACTGGGTTTGGCGGACTTTGCTGGTGATTTTTGGAATGGCTGCGTATCTGGGCGCCGTCCGGTTCGTGGGCAGCGGGCTGGTCCAATACGCCGGGGTTGCGATTGATGATCATCGACGGATGTGGAAGCTCACGATGCTTCCGTATGTTTCGGCCGTGTTGGTATCCACCGCAGCCGGACTACTGAATCCGATCGGGATTCCACTGGTGTGGCAATCCGCGCTGCCGGCGACGGCGGGCGCCAATTCCGGGCTGCTGTGGCTGCGGCACTACATTCCGAAGGCCACGAGGCCGGAGCGAAGCTCGGAGGAGATTGTCCGGAGCTATGGGTGGATGGCAGTCTCAGCCGCATGCGCGCTGTTGTTCATTTTTGTGCTGGGAAGAGGGATTCGGCTGCATCGTTGGTAGTTCGTAGCTACGAGGCACGATTCGGTAGTCGGGAGTCAGCGGTCGGGGAACCAGGAGGATTTCTAAATGGCAACGGCTATGGCACTGAAGGCGGAAACTTTGGTTCGTCCGGCGGGCGCGAGCTTGGGCATCTATCTAAAGGAAGCGAAATACGAGTTTCTGAAGAACCTGCGGCTGCGGACCTACTCGCTGTCGGTGGTGATGTTCCCGGTCATGTTTTATGTTTTGTTTGGCCTGGTGATGAACTCGAAGGGGGCAATGCTCGGCGACACGCGATTTACGACCTACCTGATCGCGACGTACGGCGCATTCGGGGTGATGGGGGCGTCGCTGTTTGGCACAGCGGCGGGATTGGCCGCGGAGCGCGGCTTAGGCTGGCTGCAGGTCAAACGTGCGAGCCCGATGCCACCGCCCGCGTACTTTTTTGGAAAAGTGATGATGAGCATGATCTTCAGTGTTGCGGTCGTCTTCGCGCTGCTGGTTCTCGGGGTCTCACTGGGCGGAGTGCGGCTGTCGTGGATGGAGGGCTTGCGACTGGTGTCCACTCTGGTGGCGGGAGCACTTCCCTTCTGCGCCATGGGGCTGGCGATCGGTTATTTTGCGGGTCCGAATTCGGCGACTGGGGTCATCAATCTCATATACCTGCCTCTGTCGTTTCTTTCGGGGTTATGGGTGCCGTTGATGTTTCTGCCGAAGGTTCTGCGGCAGTTCGCGCACGCACTTCCGCCGTATCACCTGGCGCAATTGGCGCTGAGCACGGTGGGCGCCGGGCAGCATGAGTCGAACCTGGTGCATTGGGAGTTTTTGCTTGGGTTCACGTTGATTTGCCTGGGAGTGGCGAGGATTGGCTTCCAGCGCGACGAGGGAAAGATGTATGGTTAGGCTGGCAACTCCGTGAGGGTACGGGAAGCGATCTGAGATGAGACTCCTGCCCAAGAACCAGATGCATGGCTGGGCGCCACTGACCTGGCTGGCCTACTGCGGCTTCTTCTATATACAGCCGATTATGGATCACGCCAGATGGAAAGAGTGGACGCTGACCGCCGTGGGACAGGCGGTATTTCTGGTGATGTATTTTGCGTATTTCTGGGTATCCAGGCGCTGGCAAATCGTGCTCATTGCCATGATGGTTCTGTTGGGAGCGGTCTATATCCCATACAACGGTGGGGCAGGCACGTTCGTGGTTTATGCGGGAGCCTTCGTGCCGTTCGCGTTTGAAAAGGAGAAAACGGCGGCGGGGGTTCTGGCGCTTGTCCCGGTGATTCCCTTCCTGGAAATTGTCCTGCTGCATCTTTCGTACTGGTCGGTCATTTACTGCTGCCTTCTGCCGTTGGCGGTTGGCGGCAGCAATGTTTTTTTCGCCGCCCGCAATCGAATGTATGAGAAGTTGCGCATGGCGAATGACGAGATCACGCACCTGGCCAAGGTGGCGGAACGGGAGCGCATTGCGCGCGATCTGCATGACGTGCTGGGGCATACGCTTTCGGTGATCATCCTGAAATCGGAGCTGGCGAGAAAACTGATCGAGCGCGATCCGGTGCGCGCGAAAGCTGAAATTGCCGATGTGGAGCAAACCTCCCGGGATGCCCTGGCCGAAGTACGCAGCACCATCCGCGGGTACCGGCTCAACAGCCTGGGGGCAGAGCTGAAACAGGCGGAGTCGACCTTGCGCACGGCGGGGGTGACGGTGGAAGCCGAAACCGCTGCCATGCGTCTGACCCCCGCTCAGGAGGGAGTGCTGGCGCTGGTAATCCGGGAAGCGGTCACCAACGTGGTACGCCATGCCGGGGCACAACACTGCCAAGTTCGTCTGACAAGCTTGAATGGAGACTGCCAACTGGAGGTGTGCGACGACGGACGAGGCGGTCTGCGCAGAGAGGGAAACGGGATTCGCGGCATGCGGGAGCGGGTGGAAGCTCTGGGAGGGACCCTGCAGTACACCAGCCGCGAAGGCACGCAACTGAGGATTCAGTTCCCGCTGAGCTTGCCCGGCAACGACGGAGATTATGAACCCGGCATCGAAGGACAATCGCAAGACCATTCGAGTTGTCATCGCTGAAGATCAAGGCATGGTATTGGGCGCATTGGCCGCCCTGCTGGAGATTGAAGGCGACATCTCGGTGGTGGCTCAGTCGCGGGACGGCTCGGAGGCGCTGAAGGCGGTGCTGATGCACAAGCCCGAAATCCTCATCACCGACATCGAGATGCCCAAGATGACGGGCCTGGATGTTGCGGCCGAACTGAAGCGGCGGCGCGCCGGAACCCGTGTGATCATCCTGACGACCTTTGCGCGAGCAGGGTATCTGCGGCGCGCGCTGGAAGCCGGGGCTTCCGGCTATTTGTTAAAGGACATGAAGGCGGAGGAATTGGCGGAGGCGGTACGGCGGGTGCACCAGGGACTGCGGGTGATTGATCCGGAACTGGCGACGGAGGCTTGGGCTGAGCCGGATCCGCTGACGGACCGCGAAAGGCAGGTCTTACGACTGGCCGGGGAGGGTGTCGCCAGTGGAGAGATCGCGACGGAGTTGGGGCTTTCGGAGGGTACGGTGCGCAACTATCTTTCGGAAGCCATCAGTAAACTAGGTGCGAATAATCGCGTGGAAGCGGCGCGGATTGCTCGAACCCGCGGCTGGTTGTAGTGAACAGCGGGTGCCCTGTCGTTCGGTTTGGGCTGTCCGGAGCCCTACCAGGAGGAGTTTGTAAAATTTAGCGATTGGCCTGAATTGGCTTGACTCCGGGTGTAGAATCCTGACAGCGATACAGTTGCAGTGAAACCAGCGTGTCAGTCCTGTCTTGTGGGGCGATCTGCACTGTTCGGAAGGATGGCTTATGTTTCGCCGCCCGGTTGTAGCTTGCCTGCTCTTCCCGCTCTTCCTTCTCTCCGCCTGCGCGTGGGCACAGTTCGGTTGGTCTACCTGGGGTGCGGTGAAAGTTCGAGTCACTTACAGCGACGGCCGCCCATGCGGAACCCAACTCCGGGTCCAGTTGATGAGCAGTGCGAGCAATGCCTCGGAGGCCGACGCCTTCACCAATGACTCAGGCGGGGTGGAATTCTCTGGAGTCCAAGTCGGAAACTACCACATCGTGGTTTCGGGGAACGGCATTGAGACCACAGACAGTGGAGTTTTCGAGGTCGACTCCCGGAAGAGCAGTCAAACCATCGACATCTCGGTGAAACGGACCGGCGAGAGCGATCTGCCGCGTCCCAAGGAAAGCTACGCCGGGAGCGTGGCTGCGGTCGACCTGAACGTGCCGGATGCAGCCAAGAAGGAATTCGACAAAGCCAGCGAGTTCATGGGCAAGGAAAACTGGAAGAAGGCAATCGAGCGGTTGGACAAAGCACTGCAGATCTACCCGAAGTACGCGGCGGCATACAACAACCTTGGGGTGGCCTACGGCCGCTCCGGTGACCGGGCAAGCGAGCGCCAAGCACTGCAGCAGGCAATCACCTTGAATGACCGGTTCGCTGCCGCGTATGTCAATCTCGCCAAGATGGACATCGCGGACCGCAACTTCCCCGAAGCCGAAACGTTTCTGGGGAAGGCAACCAGCGCCGAGCCTGGGAACCCGCAGACGATGGTGTTGCTGGCAAACGTTCAGCTTCTCGATCAGCATTACGACGAGGCGATCGCCAATTGCCGCAAGGCGCATTCCATGCCGCAGGATCCACACGCACTGGCGCACTACATTGCAGCCCGGGCATGGGAGCGGGAGAACCGATCGAGTGAAGCGATCAGCGAACTCCAGACCTTCCTGAAGGAAGAGTCGTCGGGTCCCAGGGCGGACGCGGTGCGCAAGGAACTGGCGGCTTTGCAAAGTCACGACCAGTAGACTTGCACCGGCACTTGGGTGCGGGCAAAATCCAGTACTCAGACCCACGCTGCAGGGCGGAGTCAGCCGGCTTTTTGGCGTACGGTGGCGCGCAACTCCTCGACGATCTCCTGGGCAGCCTTACGGGCGGCCTCCTGTTGGGTAACCTCGAAGGAGATGGCGCCCACTCGGGCATGGCCGCCACCGCCATAGCGCTCGCAAATCCTGGCAAGGTTGGCAACCGGTTCCGACGGCGCCCACGGGTTCGATCCCACCGACACCTTCACCCGAAAGCTGCTTTTGCTGAGACCGACGCTGTAAATCGACTCCGGACGCAGGAAGTACGGCACAAACTTGTTGTAGCCCTCGAGTTCGTGGCCGGTGATGTCAAAAAACAATGTGCCGTCCTTCGATTCGGTGTGGTGGTCCAGGATGGCGATGGAGCGCTGATGACGTTCGAGCAGCGAGGGCAGCAGCGACGCCACGAACGGCTCTCGAATGATCTCCGCCAGCGGTTGGGCCGCCAGAAGCGGGATCAGTCGCGGCAGGAACTCGGAACTTTGGGTCGATTCGATCACCATGGTCAGTTTCATCGCCGGGGCTTCCATTTCGACCGCAGTACGCGCATCCGGGTAAAGGGCGCCATCAATAATGTCGGTCCACTTCACCAGTTCCGCCACCGGGGCAGGGTCGAACCCAAAACGCTGCTGGGCGATGGTAGCAATGAAGCTGGTGCAAGACTTGAAGGCGGGATCATAGAATTTGCGGCTGCTTTCCTCTTGCTCGAAATGAGCGGCGTCACGGGGGGTAAGAAACGCGCTCTCATGATGATCGAACCACCAGGTGATTTTGGGCGAACTGGAATACTTAAAGTCAACGATCGCGTTCTCGTCGCCGTCGAAATCGGATTCGTTGAACAGGGCGCCGGCCCGGTGCAGCAATCCGGAGTAGACGAAATCCACATCATGGCGGACGCGTTCGCGGTAAAAGCGTGAAAACAGCGCGGCGGAGCAAGCCCCGTCAAAGCATCGATCGTGATAGAAAACCCGAACTTTCAATGACTTCTCCTCTTTTACCCCGAAGCCAGCCTGGCGCCGATCCCCGCACACCGAAAGGTAATAGGAGGCCATTTTACGAGATATCTGTCAAGCGGACTTTTTGATGATGGGGTGCAAGAGTCCCTGGCAAAAGGAAATCGGGCCCAGAACTTAGCGTAAGCTGAGTTTTCCCCTATATATCGGGCCCACCTCACCGCGGACTTCTCCAC
This sequence comes from uncultured Acidobacteriota bacterium, assembly GCA_963715675.1. Lineage (GTDB taxonomy): Bacteria > Acidobacteriota > Terriglobia > Terriglobales > Acidobacteriaceae > DASVWZ01. The sequence continues at coordinate 937,950 of OY970265.1, read as the reverse complement.
TCGACGTCACGCCTCCATCGCAGAGAGGAACCGCAGGCAAACTTCGGGATCGTCCATTTCTCACGTCCCGATGTGACTTGCCTCACAGACACTCCCGCTTCGGAGCCCTAGCTTGGAGGGTGGAGCATCGAGTCGAGGATAGGATCTTACCTCGGACAACGTCAGAAGCCTTTCGGGTCGAATCTCTGGCCCAGACTTCGCTTGCGAATTGTTATCAATGCGGCAAATGCACGGCGGGGTGTCCGGTTTCCGCAGCGATGGATATCGCGCCGAACCAGTTGATACGGCTGCTGCAGTTGGAGCGGGCCGATGCCGCGTTGGGCTCGCAGGCGATATGGCAATGCGTGGCCTGCCTGACCTGCTCCTCGCGCTGCCCCAAGGAAGTTGACTGCGCCGCCGTGATGGATGCGCTGCGTGAAGTCTGTCTGGCGCATGGCATGGTCGCGCCGGAGCAGCGGGCTGTAGTCTGCTTCCAGAAAGCATTCCTGCAGAATATCCGCCGCAACGGACGACTCAACGAAATCGAGCTGATCGCGGTTTTCAAAGCCGATGTCGTATTCCGCACGCGGCAGCCCGGCTTTCTGTTTAAAGATGCTGCACTGGCCCCGCAGCTCAGCAAACGCAAGAAATTTCATCTGTTTGGTGAGAAGGTGCGCGACCGCGGCGTTGTGGATCGCATTTTCGCCCGCTGCCCGGAGGGAGCCGCAAAATGAACATCTGCTACTATCCCGGGTGCGCGCTGCACGGTTCTTCCAATGATTACGAGCAGTCCCTGCGCGCATGTTTCGGCGCGCTCGATGTGCAGCTTCAGGAAATCAAGGACTGGATCTGCTGCGGCGCCACTGCGGCGCATGCGCTCAATCACAAGCTGTCGCTGGCGCTGCCGGCGCGAAATCTGGCCTTGGCAGAGCGCGATGGATTCAAGCAACTGTTTGCGCCGTGCCCGCTGTGCTCGATGCAATTGCTTAAGGTGAAGAAAGCGGTCACCCAGAGCGATATGCGGCAAGAGCTATCCCAGATTGTCGAAGCCGAGGTCCGGGGCGACGGTGAGGTGCTGAACCTGATCCAACTGTTCGAGAACGTTGGACTGGACCGGCTGAAGTCGGCGGTAAAGACCCCGCTGAAGTCAATCACGGCGGCGTGTTATTACGGCTGCCTGCTCACCCGCCCGCCGGATGTCGTTCATTTCGATGATTTCGAGCAGCCCAAGTCCATGGAAACCGTACTGGCTGCTCTGGGCGCGAAGACGGTCGACTGGAACTACAAAACGGAGTGCTGCGGCGCCGGCATGACCATGGCCAGCGAGGATACGGTGCTGGAACTGGCGCACAAGATTCTGTCCAACGCCGCCCAGCATGGCGCCAACTGCGTTGTGGTGGCCTGCCCGATGTGCCACGTGAACCTGGACATGAAGCAGGCAGCGGTCGAGCGGCGTTACCAGGAAAAGCTGGGCATGGTCATTTACTACCTCTCCGATCTGGTCGGATTGGCGCTGGGACTTTCCGCCGAGCAGTTGGGCGTGGACCGGCATTTTGTAACCAAGGTCTGAAGCAATGTCGAGGATTGGCATATTCACGTGCTGGTGCGGCGAAAATATCGCCCGCACGGTGGACGTGGACGAGGTGGTAAAGCAGTCGGCCGGGATTCCGGGGGTGCGGTGCTCACTGCACTACAAGTACATGTGCTCGGACCCAGGGCAGGCGCTCGTCCGCGAAAAGATCGCTGCCGAACATCTGGATGGCATTGTGGTCGCGTCCTGCTCGCCGCACATGCACCTGAAGACCTTCCGCAAGGCAGCTCAGACGGCGGGGCTGAATCCCTACCTGGTGGAGATGGCGAACATCCGCGAGCACTGTTCCTGGGTGCATCACGATCGATCCCAAGCGACGGCCAAGGCGGTCGCCATCATACGGCTGGCGGTCGAGAAGGTGCGCAACGACGTAGCGCTGACTCCCATTCATGTCCCAGTGACCCGGCGCGCGCTGGTGATTGGCGGAGGAGTTGCCGGCATCCAGGCCGCGCTCGACATCGCCGATTCCGGCCACGAAGTCGTGATGGTGGAACGTGAGCCCTCCATCGGGGGCAAGATGGCCGGCCTTTCCGAGACTTTCCCCACCCTCGACTGCTCGCAGTGCATCCTGACGCCGCGCATGGTCGAAGTTGGCCAGCACCCTCGCATCAAGCTTTACACCTATTCCGAAGTCGAAGCGGTGGAGGGTTTTGTCGGCAATTTCAAGGTCACCATCCGGCAGAAAGCGCGCTATGTTGACACGGTCAAATGCACGGGCTGCGGCGAGTGCTCGACGGTGTGCCCACTCAAACGCAATCTGAGCGAATTCGATTTCGGCATGGGCATGCGTCCGGCCATCTACATGCCGTTTCCGCAAGCGGTTCCGGCGCGTCCGGTGATCGACAAGAAGACCTGCGCCAAGCTGATCCGCAACGGTTGCGGGCTGTGCGAGAAGAAGTGCAAGCCGGGAGCGATCAACTTCAAGGACGAGGACAAGCTGGTCGAAGAGTCGGTTGGCGCGGTGGTGGTGGCCACCGGCTACAGGCTTTACAGCATCGCCAAAGAGCAAGACAAAGCGACATTGACCGGCTACGGGGAGTACGGCTACGGCAAGTACAAGGACGTGATTGACTCGCTGCAGTTCGAGCGACTGATCTCGGCTTCCGGTCCGACGGGAGGTGTGTTGAAGCGGCCTTCCGATGGCGCCATCCCGAAGAACGTGGTGTTTATCAGTTGTGTCGGTTCGCGGGACAACGCCAAGGGTTTGCCCTATTGCAGCAAGATCTGCTGCATGTACACCGCGAAGCACAGCATGCTGTACAAGCACAAGGTACATGACGGGCAGGCGCATGTTTTTTACATGGACATCCGCTCCGGCGGCAAAGGATACGACGAGTTCGTGCGCCGCGCCATTGAGCAGGACGGAGCCAAATACTATCGCGGCCGGGTTTCGAAAATCACCGAGGAGCAGGGCAAGCTGATGGTGCGCGGAGCCGACACTTTAGCTGGATTGCCGGTCACGATTGCCGCCGACCTGGTCGTACTGGCTTCGGCGATGCGGCCCGCTGCCGGCATCGAGGAACTGGCGCAGAAGCTGAACATCGGGTACGACGAGTTTGGCTTCCTGCTGGAGTCGCACCCGAAGCTGCGCCCGGTGGAAACCAATACGGCAGGCATCTTCATTGCCGGCGCCTGTCATGCGCCCAAGGACATCCCCGAGGCGGTCGCGCAGGCTTCCGCCGCGGCCAGCAAGGTGCAGGTCATGCTTGCCGCTGACGAACTGACCCGCGAGCCGGAAATTGCCACCATCAATGATCAAACCTGCGCCGCCTGCTTTGCTTGCGTGCACACGTGCCCGTATCACGCCATTGATCGCTCGGAGGTGCGCACATCCAGAGGAGTGTTTGTCAAGCGGACCGCCAAGGTGAATCCGGGCTTGTGTATGGGGTGCGGGACATGCGTTGCGGTTTGCCCGTCGAAGAGCGCGGATCTTCAGGGATTCACCGAGCAACAGGTTTACGCCATGGTCGAGAGTCTGGTATGAGCGACACGTACGCGTTCGAGCCGAAAATCGTCGCCTACGTCTGCAACTGGTGCACCTACCTGGGCGCCGACCTGGCAGGGACGACGCGCCTGGAATATCCGCCCAACGTTCGCATTCTCCGGCTGCCTTGCACCGGCCGCATTGATTTCAACCTGATCATCAAAGGTTTCGAGATTGGCGCCGACGCCGTACTGGTTTCCGGCTGCCATCCCGGCGATTGCCATTACACGGCAGGAAACTACCACGCACGGCGGCGCTGGATCCTGTTCCGCGAACTGCTGGATACGCTCGGCTTCGACTTGCGCCGCATTCATTTCAGCTGGATTTCGGCGGCGGAAGGCAAGAAGTGGCAGCAGGTGGTCACGGAAATCACGGAGCAAACCCGGAAACTGGGACCGTACACTGAGCTTTATGCCAACGGGTCTGCCCGGGACCTCCCGTACGGTTCACCGGCCCCGGTGGAAGTCAAGACCCTGGCTGCGGAAGCCGCGCTGCGCGATCATTGCCGCAAACTGCTAGCCGAGGGCACAGTAAAAGTGGTTATCGGTTATGGGGCGTCGGGACCGGCGATTGTTCGGCGCCCCGAAGACGCGGACCGCCTGGTCTGGAACAACCGCTGCGTGAGCAACTTGACCGCTTACTTGAAGCGGAAAGAGATCAAGGCTCTGGGCAAGCCCGCGGTGGTGGTGAAACCTTGCGACGAGAAATCGCTGGTGGTGCTGGAGAAGGAATCGCAGATCGAACGCAAGGAAGTCTACTCGATCGGAATGGCCTGTGAAGGTGTAGGCGAACCGAAGTGTGCGCACTGCACGGCGCGCAAGCCACGATTTGCGGATGCGACGCTTGGCGAAGCCGCTGGTCCAACACCGCAGTCTTCTCCCTCCCCTAATCGGTTCGCCGGGTTGATGGCCCTGACTCCCGCCGAGCGGATGGCGTTCTGGGCAAAGCAGTTTGACCGCTGCGTGAAGTGCTATGCCTGCCGCCAGGTGTGTCCGATGTGCTACTGCGAGCGTTGCATCGTGGACAAAAACCGGCCGATTGCCATTGATCCCGCGCCCAGCATGAAGGGCAACTTCGCCTGGCAGATTGCGCGCGCCTTTCATCTAGCTGGACGCTGCGTCGGATGCGGCGAATGTTCCCGCGCGTGCCCCGCCGGCATCGATTTGGCTCTGCTCAACATCGCCCTGCACAAAGCGGCGCAGGAGCACTTTGGCTACGATCCCGGAGTTGATCCGGCGGCCGAGCCGGTGATCGGCTCCTATACCCTCCAGGACAAGGAGGACTTCATCCGGTGAGCGAGATCATTTCCCAAGCCACACTGCGTGCTTTGATCGCCGAGTGGATTGCCGCAGGCAGGCGGGTCGCCGGCCCGACCCGCATCAAGCCGGGCCTGGTGCTGTATGCCCCGCTGGGTTCGGCCGAAGAGCTGCTGCTGGAAGGGGTCGTGCGTCCCATGAACTCGATCAAGGAATTCGTCTTTCCCAAGCAGGAAAAACTCTACGGATATCGAGTGCAGGGCGACAAGATCGAACTGACCGACGACGACACGCCAATACCATCGCAAATTATCGTTGCGGCCCGACCCTGTGATGCCGCCGCCTTGCCGATCCTCGATCACGTTTTCAACTGGGACTTCAAGGACGAGTTCTACAACCGCCGTCGCGCCGCTACGACGATCGTGAGCCTGGCCTGCAACCGCCACGACGACGATTGCTTCTGCACGTCGGTGGGACTCGGCCCGGCCTCCGAGCGTGGTTCCGACGTGTTGCTGTTCGATCTGGAGAACGGCCAGTACGAGGTCTGCGGCGTTTCCGACCGGGGACGCGCACTGTTTGCCGGAAAAACCGAGAAGTCCGATCAATCCGCCAAGCGGGCCAATGGTCCGGAAAAGAAATTCAATCCGCAGGCCGTGCGCGACTTCGTCAATCAACATTTTGAGGACCCGTTCTGGCAGGAGCATGCGCTCAGTTGCGTGGGTTGTGGGACGTGCGCGTTCACTTGCCCGACCTGCCACTGCTTCGACATCGTGGACGCAGGCGCTTCCGCCGGCAACGCCCGCGTCAAGACCTGGGATTCCTGCCAGTTCCCGATTTTCACCGCGCATGCTTCCGGCCACAATCCGCGCGGTGGGCAGCCCAGCCGCCAGCGGCAGCGCATGCTGCACAAGTTTGCCGTCTATCCGGAAAAATTCGGCGAGATTCTTTGCACCGGCTGCGGCAACTGCAGCCGCAATTGTCCGGAGGGAGTCGGAGTGCTTCCCGTCGCCACGGAAATCGATCATGGATAACGTCTACAAACCCGACTTGATGGAAGTCACCTCGATCCGTCAGCACACGCCCGACGTAAAATCCGTGTCGCTGCGCTTTCTCGATCCCGGGAAAGCCTCAGTCTTTTCCTTCAACGTCGGCCAGTTCGGCATCTTCTCTGCGTTTGGCTATGGCGAGTCGACTTTCAACATCTGCTCCAGTTCCACCTGGAAAGACCACATCGATTTCTGCTTCCGCAAAGTCGGCCGCGTGACTGAAGCACTCTGGAAAATCGAGGAGCACGACATCGTCGGCTTCCGTGGCCCCTACGGCAACGGCTATCCCATGGACGCCTGGAAAGGCCATGACCTGATCTTTCTCGGCGGCGGTATCGCCATGCCTCCCATCCGCTGCGCGGTCTGGTACGCGCTGGAAAACCGCGCCGACTACGGCGAGATCACCATCGTGTACGGCGCGCGCACGGTCGCCGACCTGGTCTACGTGGACGAACTGGAGCAGTGGGCCAAGTTCGATCGGACGCGGGTCATCCGCTGCGTCGATCCCGGCGGCGAGACTCCAGACTGGCAAGGCGAGATCGGCTTTGTTCCCCACGTATTCGAGCGAGCCCAGGTTCAAGCCAAGGATCCGATTGTGTTGGTGATTGGCCCGCCCATCATGATCAAGAACACTCTGCCGATTCTCGACAAGATGGGAGTTGCCCCGCCCTCGGTGTACACCAGCATCGAAAACCGCATGAAATGCGGTATTGGCAAGTGCGGACGCTGCAACGTCGGCCCGGTGTATGTCTGCAAAGAAGGCCCCGTCCTCACCATGGAGCAACTGCGGCACCTTCCTCTCGACTACTAATTTCTATTCCGAGGCTGAAACCGGGTTACGGTATGCCGCAGGCGCGATGGGGAAGGGCACGACCTCAGTCGCGCCGCTTCGCATCCTTCGCGGTTCATTTTTCTGCTGAAACCGACGCGCCGCCCAGAGCCAAGCGCGGTTGCAAAGTCCCAGACTGTAAACTAAGCTAGTGTTCTCTCCGGTGTAAGCACTTAAGCCGGGATGGCGGAACTGGCAGACGCAGCGGACTCAAAATCCGCCGGGCTTCGGCCCTTGGGGGTTCGACTCCCCCTCCCGGCACCAGCACTTTTGGGGGTCAATAGGTTACGGTTCGCGTGGTTGCCTTGGAACGAAGACCGATGGGGTCCTGGGGGAGGCTGACTCTGGGCTACTCGTGCAGGACCACGCTCAGCAGTGAACTGTGCACCTCCAACCCGCCGTTGTAATCAATGAAACCGAGCTTTCTGAACCGGTTCATGAAGAAATTCACTCGCGAGCGGGTGGTACCGATCATTTCTGCCAGCGTCTCCTGACTTACGCCCGGGATTACTTCCTCGGACCTCTGTTCCTTTCCGAAGCGCGCCAATATCAAAAGGGCCCGCGCGAGCCGCTTTTCGCTGGAATTGAACAGTTGATCGACCAAGTCCGCCTGAGTGCGGTTGTGACGTTCGATCACGTACGCCACAAACATGTCGGAGAATCCATGTTCCCGGTGGAGGGTGCGGAGCATCTCTTTCTTGTCAATCTTCAAAACCGAGCAGTCGGTAATTGCAGTGGCAGTTGCCATGCGCAGGGGTTGGTCCGAGGCGATGCATCCCTCGCCCAGGAAATCCCCGGGGCCGAGCAGCGCGATGGTTGCTTCCTTCCCTTGTTTGGAGAGCACGCTGAGGCGCACCCTTCCTTCCTGAATGTAAAACACGGCGTTGGCACGCTCTCCCTGGGAGAAGATGGCTTGTTTCTGGCTAAAGCGACGAACCGTCTTGCCGATGCCGGTATTCGCCAAGAATGTCTTGGGGTCGAAAACGTCGAGTGGTCTCCGGGGATCGCGGCGTCGGGTTGGCACCCTGCGAAGCAATGGCATGGGAACAACCTCGCATTTTAGATTACAACATCAGGTTTTGATTCTAACATTCCCGTCAAGCAGGCCCGAGCAGTTTCGAATCGTAGCCCTGCCGACCGGCGTACCGGCCAGCCTTCATCCCAGCCAACTCCTGAAACGATCCGCACGACCCCGGTGTGCAGTTCACCACCACCCGTCCCAGTGAACCGGTCGGCAAACCAAGAGCGCGTTACTCAGGACGCGTTCGTTTCATGATTCGGTAGTAAGGGCTGAGAGCCAGAGCGCGCTAAGGGACGCCGTGAAAACGATCGGTGGGACCTTCACGATGCTGTTTAAACGCGAGCGCCCCGGCACAAAAGGTCGACCAGGTCACCATGAACAAAGGCTCGTGATCGAAGTCACGGTGTGGCGTGCCGGAGGTCACTGACGCCGATTCTTCAAGAGATTTAAACCTCGAACTGGACCAACTGAGTCCAATTCACCTCATAACAGCATGGAGATTACTCGCGCTTCTGACTACGCGGTTCGGGTGATGATTCACCTGGCCGGCCTGCCGCCGGGTTCTACGGTGCAGAGGTCGGTTCTGTCCGAAGCCACGGATGTGAGGGATCACTTTCTTTCTAAAGTCCTGCAGCGGCTAGTGCGCTCCGGCCTAGCCTGCTCGCAACGCGGTTCCGGCGGTGGTTTTAGCCTGGCGGTCCCGGCACGAAGTGTTTCGTTGCTCGATGTGGTGCAGGCGATCGAGGGTCCGGTGCGGCTGAATCAGTGCCTGCGGGAGGGGCCATCGTGCGACAAGAAATCGTGGTGTCCGGCGCACCAGGTTTGGGCAGAAGCACAGATCGCGCTGGAAGCAATTCTCGGAGCGGCGTCGATGGAGCGACTGGCGGCAGAGGCAACGGCCGCGTCAGCTTCACGATATCGGGCGCACGACCAGCCCGTCGCGATTGCAGGATCTCCTGAAACGGGAATGCCGCGAAAAAGACATGCCCGGGGTTCACCCGGGAGAGTTCGCTGAGGACAGCCAATGGAACTGACGTGGATCGCCATCCTTGCGAGTTTGTGCATGGGGATTGGGGCGGTCCTAGTCTTTGTCTTTGCGGTGAAAAAGAACTATTTCAACGACCTGGAAAACGCCAAATACCAGGTGTTCTGGTCGGACGTGGAGGAACTGGTCGACTCTCCACCACAGGAGCGAAAGGATGACAAAGAATCAGGGAAACCCGGCCGCTGAAGAAAGCGGAGACGCACTGACCCGGCGGAGGATGCTGTCGTGGCTGAGCGGCTTTGGCCTGTTTGGCTCGCTGATCATTACAGTGTTTTCCAACCTTATCTTTATTAAGCCGCGGGCGACGTATGGACAGCCCAATCGCTTCTCGATCGGCAAACCGGAAGAATTCCCGTCCGGGGCCCGAATCTCACTTGACGCCAGACGAGTTTGCATCGTGCGGGATGGCGACCAGGTGGCGGCGATTTCCACCACGTGCACGCACCTGGGATGCATCGTCTCGGTTTCGGAGACCGGCTTCGCCTGCCCCTGTCACGGCTCCCGCTACGACCAGGATGGAAATGTGACGGGCGGGCCAGCTCCGAAAGCGCTTCCCTGGTACCACGTCAGCCTGGCGCCGAATGGTGAAATTGAAGTGGATAAAGACTCAGAGATTGAGCCGGGGACTTACTTGAAAGTATGAGCAACCACAGCACAACACGATCCTGGAAGTCGCTTGTCGAGTTGCCCGAGAATATCTGGCGGTCGGTATTCCGGAATCCACTTCCCTCCTCCGATCTGGGACGGGCCTCGACGAGCTTCACCAACTTCTTCCTGCATCTGCATCCGGTCAAGGTCCATCGCAACAGTCTGCGCGCGACCTTTACGCTGGGGCTCGGGCTGATTTCCTTCTTCCTGTTTCTCATCCTGGTGGTGACCGGCATTCTGCTGATGTTCTATTACGTTCCTTCGACCACGCAGGCATACGACCGCATGCTAGATCTGCGGGGGACGGTGGCATTCGGGATTTTTCTCCGCAACATGCACCGCTGGGCTGCGCACGGCATGGTAGCGGCCGTGTTCCTGCACATGTGCCGGGTCTTCCTGACGGGATCCTACAAGCCGCCACGCGAGTTCAACTGGGTGCTCGGGGTTCTGCTGTTCCTGATCTCGCTGTTCCTGAGCTTCACCGGGTACCTGCTTCCCTGGGACCAGCTTGCCTTCTGGGCCATCACGGTGGGGACTTCGATCGCCGGCTACGCTCCCCTGGTAGGCAAGCAGGTGAGGTTCCTACTGCTGGGGGATACCACCGTGGGGCAAGAGGCGTTGCTTCGCTTTTACGTGCTTCACGTTGCGGTGTTGCCGGCTGCCTTGTCGATGCTGGTCGCCATCCACTTCTGGCGCATCCGCAAAGATGGCGGGCTGTCTCGTCCGCCGGAAGAAGATGCCCTGACCGGCGAAGGTCCGGCGCCACAGGTTGAACTGATGAGCGCGCCGGCTGTGGTGATGGCCACATCTCCGGCGGCAGCGGCCGCGGCACAGCCAGTGCTGGAGAAGCGGCACTATGGAATCCAGGGGCTGGTTCGAGGCCCGTTTACCAAGGTCGGAAACGTTCCCGACCGATCGGTGTTCAGCTGGCCGAACCTGTTCATGGCGGAACTGGTGGTGTTCCTCATCACCGTGGCCGGAGTCCTGATCGTATCGCTGCTGTTCAATGCGCCGCTGGAACAACCGGTGAACGTGATGCACCCGCCAAATCCGGCCAAGGCGCCGTGGTATTTCCTGGGCCTGCAGGAACAGGTGAGTTACTCCGCCTTCTGGGGCGGGGTTGGGATTCCCACGATGGAAGTGTTGATTCTACTGCTGGTTCCGTATTTCGATCGGAAAACCGCCGGGGTGGGACGTTGGTTTGCCAGGGAGCGCCTGCTGGCGAATTCCCTTTTTATGACCTTTGTCATCGTCAATGTTGTCTTGATAGTCATCGGCACATTCTTCCGGGGGGCGAACTGGGAGTTCGTTTCGCCCTGGTGAGGAGAACCTCGTGAGTACGCGTGTAACGCTGGCCGTTGTGAGCCTTGTGGTGCTGGTAGTGCATGGATTTGTCTTCTACCAGCAGTTCTTCAACCGCTGGGAAAAGCATCAGACCGCCTACTTCGAGCAGGCGCGCAGCCTGGCGAAAACCGATGCCGAGCGGCATGCGCTCGACGAGCGCAGTCCGCGGATCGAGCAGATCCTGGTTACGCAGTTCGGCGAATCGCGCGTGGACCGATGCTCGACCTGCCATATCGCCGGCGATGACCCGCGGTTTCAGGGGTATTCCGAACCGCTGCGCACGCATCCTTATTCCGAGGCTATGGGCGACGTGCAGCACAACGGCCATTGGGAGCGGCGGCATAAGTTCACCGATTTCGGCTGCACCATCTGTCACGACGGACAGGGACGCGGCCTGGAGACGTTCTTCGCCCACGGCGAAGACCCGTTCTGGCCTGAACCCATGCTGGGCTATGTAACCCAGGCGAACTGGCATTCGGAGTTCAAGTCCAAGCTGACCGGCAAGGAGTACATGCAGGCCAACTGCGCCCAGTGCCATACGGAAGAGAATTTTCCCGGCACCCCGCTGGTACAGCGTGGACGGCAACTCTTCTTCGAGAAGGCCTGTTACGGCTGCCATCGCATTGAAGGTCTATCGAATGGGACGCTGGGGCCTGACCTCAGCGATGTTGGGAAGAAATTCAAAGTCGACTATCTGTGGGAACACACGGTCAATCCACGTGCCTTCCAGCCAACCTCGTTCATGCCGAAGTTTGATCTTGGGGATGATGAGATCAAGGCCTTGACCATCTTTTTGAAGAGCCGGCGGGGCATCAACTTCGCGGAGACGTCTCTGGGACAATATCGCGCCCGGCTGCAGCAAACCAAGACAGAAGCAGCGGCAACCCCAAGCCCGGCCACGGCAGCGGCCAGTTCGCCGGCAAGGGGCGAGCAGCTCATTGGGGAACGTTCGTGCACCGCCTGTCACAAGCTGGGTGACCGTGACGGCCACATTGCACCGGATCTTTCCTATGAGGGCCTGATCCGCGACAACGACTGGCTGATGGCGCATTTCCGCGAGCCGAAATCGCGAGTGCCGGATTCCATCATGCCGGTCTTCGGTTTTGCTGAAACAGACTTCCATTCCATTGCCGGCTACCTCGAGACCCGGAGTACGCCTCCCTCTTTCAAGACTCCAGAAGAGATCTACAAGAACCTGTGCGCGCGCTGCCATGGAGAAAAGGGCGACGGCAAGGGCGTCACCTACCTGTACCTGGATCCCGCGCCACGCGATCTGACCAAAGCGGCCTTCATGAACAGCAAACCGGACGACCGCTTCCTGAAGTCGTTGAAGGAAGGTGTACCGGGAACTTCGATGCCTCCGTGGGGACGAGCCCTGACCGACGACCAGCGCCGCGCGGTGCTGACGTATGTGTTCGAGAACTTGGTGCGCGAACCGCGCAAGGAAGTGAAGGAACACAAGGTGCCGGACCAGAATCCAGTCGCTTTCAGCGCAGATTCAATCCACCGCGGCGAACTGACCTTCCTGCAACGTTGCACGGGGTGTCATGGGCGGAAGGCCGACGGCAAAGGGCCGAACTCGCTCGACATCAGCCCGCGGCCGCGCAATTTGCGCAACTCCGAGTTCATCCGCACCGTGAGCGATCACCGTATGTTCGATTCGATTCTCTACGGGGTGCAAGGCACGGCCATGCCATCATGGATCGATTACGGACTGAGCCAGAACGATGTCGGCGATCTCATCAACTTCATTCGCAGTTTGAATCAGGCGTCACCTGCGCGGAGTGAGAAGTTGTCCACCCTCGCATCGCAGGTGAACCAGGAGGCGGTATGCCAGGAGAAGTGCAAGTAGCTCGATCCTCGGGGATTGGTTCTGCCGCACTGGTGGAATCGATGCACGAGGACACCACAGCGAAGTGGTTCCTGCTCAGTTCCATCAGCTATTTTTTTGTGGTTGGAATCATCGCCCTAACCATCGCGGCGAAATTTGTCTGGCCGCAACTGCTAGGCAGCGTGCCCTACCTGACGTATGGCCGGCTACGACCTTTGCATGTGAATGGAATGCTTTTTGGCTGGCTGCTGCCCGCTGATATGGGCTTGGCCTACTACATCGTGCCACGACTGTGCGGGGTGAAGCTGTGGAGTGAAAAGTTGGGAGTTGCGACCGCCATGCTGTGGAACGTGATCGTGCTGAGCGCGGTGGTCACCCTGCCGATGGGCTTCAATAAGGGTTGGGAGTATGCCGAACTGCCGCTGCCTCTGGTCTTCCTGGTGGTAGTCGCATGGGTGATGTTCGCCGGCAACATCTTCGGAACCATCGCCACGCGGCGCTACCCACAGATGTATGTGAGCCTGTGGTACACGATGGGAACCATTTTGTGGACGACGTTTGTCTATCCCACCGGCAATATTGCGGTGCTGTTCACGACCGGTACAAACCAGGCCAACCTCAACTGGATGTATGTGCACAATGCGGTAGGGCTGATCTTCACGCCAATCGGCCTGGGAATCGCCTACTACTTCATTCCGAAATCCTCGAACACGCCGCTGTACAGTCACAAACTTTCGATGATCGGCTTCTGGGCACTGGCGTTTGTATATGTCTGGACGGGGGCACACCACATGCTCCATGGGCCAATCTCGCAATGGCTGCAAACGATCGCAATCGCGTTCTCCCTGATGCTGCTGATTCCGGTGTGGACGGTGGTGTACAACTTCTTCGCCACCATGAAGGGGCAATGGCACCAACTGCGGGATAACGTGCATCTGAAGTTTCTGATGTCGGGGGTGGTGTTTTACCTGCTGACTTGCTTTCAAGGCCCGATGCACAGCCTGCGCTCGGTGAACGCCATCGTCTCCAAGACCGACTGGATTCCGGGCCACGCCCACATGGCTTTGCTGGGCTGCTTCTCATTTTTCGCCATTGCGGGTTGCTATTACGTTATTCCGCGCATGTTCCGCACGGAACTGCACTCCGTCCCGCTGGCCAACTGGAGCTTCTGGTTTTTCATGGTGGGCGGACTCGGCTTTTTTGTGACGCTGTGGCTGGGCGGGTTCTGGCAAGGCTGGCAATGGAACAATCCGTCGATCCCGTTCATTGATACCGTGGTCGCGCTGAAGCCGGTCTGGACGGTGCGCTTCTTCTCGGGAGTGCTGATGTTCTGCGGAATCACCACGTTTCTTTACAACATCATGGCCACGGTTGTTGGCGGCGGGCAAACCCGGCCCGCAATTGCCGGGCCCGCGGTTTCCGCCTTGGGGCGATAGGAGAATGTCATGCTGCAGCAAACAGACAAGAACGCATTCGGCTTCGTGGTCGCCGCGCTGGTTTTTTTCTTCATCGGCGGCTTGCTGACCACGGTGGTGCCACCGCTGATTGACAAGAGTTGGTCGAAGCCGTTCGAAAACAGCGATCCTTCCAAAGGGCCGACGGGCAAACTCATTCCCTACACCGAGCAGCAACTCAAAGGGCGCGCCATCTATGTGCGGGAAGGCTGCTGGTACTGTCACACCCAGCAGACCCGCACTCTGCTTGCCGACACCAAGCGGTCGGGATGGAAGGGGGTGGATTCGCCGGTGTCCACGCCGGACGAGTTCGTCTATGACAGCCCGCACATGTTCGGAACCAAGCGAACCGGGCCCGACCTTTCGCGGGTAGGCGGCAAGTACGACAAGCAGTGGCACCGAACCCACTTCCGCAATCCGCGGGATCTGGTGCCCGGTTCGGTGATGCCGCCGTTTCCCTGGATCGTCAGCGATCCCGATTCATTTGACGCGCTGGTGGCGTACATCCAGACGCTGGGACGAGCCAAGAACTGGCGCCCGGACAATGATTACGAGAAGTGAGAGCACAGATGCGTGACTACACATACCCGAGCGTTTTTCTGGCGTACCTGCTTTTCTTTCTTTGCCTGGCGGGAGCGATCTTCTTTCTGATCCGCTCCCGCCATGACGGGTATTGGGGAAGCAGCAGCGAGGACCCGAAATACCGCATGCTGGCGGACGACGAGAACGCGGATACGAAACCGAACCAGGATTGAGAGGAACGAAATATGGCCGAAACCAAGGTTCCGGAAGTTGAAGTCAAGGAGTATGCCGACGGTTGGATCACCGAACGCAAGGGCACGGACGTGCCCGCTTTTCTTAAGTTTGCGTACATCGTGATCATCGCCGGAGTCATCGGCTACCTGTTCATTTACATGAACGGAGAAATGAACCATTCCGACCGCGGCGCGCTGGTGCGGCAGTTCAACCAGGCGACGCAGTCCTCCGCTGCATTCATGTATGTGGTCATCGCGATGGTGGTTGTGTTCGCGATCATTGTGGTCAGTTTTGCGTTCCGGAAATTTCATCAGAACGACGAGAAATGAGCGACTGGGCACAATTCGAGGCGATCGAAGGGGCCGACTACTGGATCAAGATGGTCAAGTGCCAGCATGCCTGCCCGGTGGGCACGAACGCGTGCGGCTACGTGACGGCCGTTGGGGAGGGACGCTACGAAGATGCATACCGCATCGCGCGGGCGACCAATCCCTTTGCTTCCATCTGCGGCCGGGTCTGCGGCGCTCCCTGCGAGGCGAACTGCCGCCGCGGCGATGTGGACGAGCCGGTCTCGATCCGAGCCCTGAAGCGATTTGTAACTGACAAGTTCGGCCCTGAAACCGGAGATTTCCGGATTCACCGCGAGGCGTGCGATCAACGCATGCTGCCCTCTAACCGTGGCGACTACGAACGAGTAGCCGTGATCGGGGCGGGCGTATCCGGGCTCACGGTTGCGCATGACCTCACTCAAGTCGGGTACAAGGTCACGGTGTTGGAAGCGGGCCCGGAGCCGGGCGGCATGCTGATGGTCGGGGTCCCGGTGTTCCGCCTGCCTCGTGATCTGGTCAAGCAGGAAATTCAGGCAATTCTCTCGCTCGGAGTGGACCTCCGGTGCAATATGCGTCTGGGGCGCGATTTCACGATTGCCGACCTGCGGCGGGAAGGCTACAAGGCCATTTTCCTCGGAATCGGCCTTCCCAAGGGGCGGAAGTTGTCATTGCCGGGATCGGAGCGCGCGATGGTCTACGACGGAATGGATTTCCTGCGTGCGTTCAACGAAGGGCAACCGCTTACACTGGGCCGGCGAATTGTGGTGATTGGCGGCGGGAACGTCGCCTACGATGTAGCCCGGTCGGCGGTGCGCCCGGCCGGCGCAGTCACGCGCAGGGAGGCGATTGCCGACATGGAACGCGGCGAGCAAGTGGCATACGATGTAGCGCGCTCGGCCCTCCGCATGAGCAGCGACAAGGAAGTTCACGTCGTCTGCCTGGAAAAGCGCGAAGAGATGCCGGCCGATCAGGTTGAGGTGATCGAGGGAGAGGAAGAAGGCATTAAGCTGCACAGCTCACGCGGACCGAAGGCAATCTTCGGAGACAACGGGACGGTGACAGGCTTGCGGACGGTCCGCTGCGCTTCGGTGTTCGACTCCGCGGGCCGATTCAATCCCAGCTTCGACGAAACCGACGTCGAGGACATTGCGGCAGACACCGTCATCTTCGCGATTGGCCAGTCCTCGGACCTTTCTTTCCTGAAACCCGAAGACGGGGTTGATATCGATCGCGGCCTGATCAAGGTCGACCGCGAAACCTATCAGACCTCGGCACCGGATGTCTTTGCGTGCGGCGACATCGCCCACGGACCGCGGTTGTTCATTGACGCGATTGCTTCCGCCCAGATCGCGGCGCGCTCGATGCACGATTTTCTGCGCGGCACGCGGACCGACATGGCGGTTCGAAGCCATTGGGCACCGGCGGTCTACACCATGGCCGAGGGTTGGGAGCGTCTTCCGCGGGCCAACCCGCCTGTGCTTGACGCCGTTCAGCGCGCGGCATCGCTCGATATCATCGAGGAACCGTTCTCTCAAACCGACGCCCACCGGCAGGCTTCCCGCTGCCTGCGTTGCAACATCAACACGGTTTTTGACACCTCGACCTGCATCGGGTGCAACGGCTGCGTCGACGTTTGCCCGCAGAACATCATCCGGCTGGTGGGGTTGAGTCAACTCTGCCAAGAGGAACGCTGGCAGGAAATGGTGGCCGAGACGCTGAGCATCAGCCGAGACGAGCTGCGAGCCATGGATCGGCCAACACTCGATTCTCTGGGCGGTGTGATGCTGAAAGACGAGACCACCTGCATTCGTTGCGGCCTGTGCGCGTCGCGGTGCCCCACCCACGCCGTCACCATGAAGAAGTTCGAGTTCTATCGGGAATGCGTCACGGTGCCCACGCGGAATACGAAGATTCGATACAACGGAAGCAGCGCTCCCCGGGCCACGACTCAGGGGCTCCTATGACTGCCCTCGAGTTTGGGGTGATGTTCACTCTGGGGCTGGTCAGTAGTCTGCACTGCGTGCAGATGTGCGGCCCAATTGTGCTTTCGTACAGCATTGCAGTCAGCCGATCGGTCCCGCCGGGCGGGCGGACAGGATTCCGGCTTTCGCCGCTGCTGGCAAGTCACCTTGCTTACAACTTGGGCCGAATCCTCACCTATTGCGCGTTAGGGGCAATCGCAGGGCTTCTTGGCGGAACTCTCAGTCTTCTCGGACGATTGGCGGGACTCGGCACGACACTCGCTCTCGTCTCGGGGGTCCTGCTGATCGGGGTTGGGCTGTTCTTGCTCGGAGTCGTGCCGGCGAGATTCCTGCAGAACAAACTTCTCAGGGTTCCCTCCAGATTTCTGCGGCCGCTGGGCGGACTTCTTTCTTCCGCCCGCGCTAGCCGCCGGTTCCTTCTGGGGCTGGCTTTGGGCTTCCTACCCTGTGGGCTGGTGTATGCCGCTCTGCTGAAAGCCATGGCGGCTGGTTCCGCGCTGGACGGGGCGCTGACGATGCTGGCGTTTGGCCTGGGGACGGCGGGCGCCTTGCTGGCGATCGGACTCTTTTCTTCCGTCATTCGCGGACAAGTTACCCGCTGGGGGCCTCAATTGGCCGCCGTCAGCGTGACCCTCATGGGCATGGTGCTGCTCTGGCGTGGAATGATGCCCGGGATGATGGTGCTGGGGGGACAGGTTCATGGCCCCCACTGAGACGCCGGCCAGCGCTCCCAACGTATCGGTCTCCAACCAGCCGCTCCCGAAGTGTGACCGGCAACCGACGGCGGGCTCATCGCCTCGACCGCTGTCGTTCCACCGGCTGCGCAAGGGGATCCACGTTGGCTGCGTGGTTATTTTTTTTGCGCTGCCGTTTGCCAATCTGATGCGGTTCGACATCCCGCGCCAGCGCTTTTACTTCTTCGGATATGAGCTTTGGATCAGTGAGTTCTCCATCATTTTCTTCTCCCTGATGTTCCTGATGTTCGTGGTGACCGCCATGGCCATGCTGTACGGCAGGGTCTATTGCGGATACCTCTGCCCCCAGATGATCTTCGGCGAGGCATCGATTGCGCTGGAGAGCAAACTGACGCGAACCGTCAACAAGTACGTCCGCTGGGACGCGAAAAAACGGAAATTGCTTAGCCGGTCGCTGTTTTACGCGATTGCCACTGCCGGCTCGGTCGTGCTGGCCTTTGGCTTCATCTCCTATTTCGTAGAGCCCCGCGACCTCTTCCACCGGCTTCTCACGCTTGACATCAAAACCACCGGCGGCTTCGCCGGGGCGGTCACCACGCTGCTGACCTTGATCGACTTTCTGTTCCTGCGGCAGCGCTTCTGTACCACGGTCTGCCCCTACGGATACCTGCAGGGCATGCTGGGCGATGGCCATACGCTCATCGTTCACTACCGCGACGAAAACCGGGAGTGCATCGAGTGCAAGAAATGCGTGCGGGTGTGTCACATGGGAATCGATATCCGCACCTCGCCCTATCAGATCGAATGCATTCACTGCGGCGAATGCATCGACGCCTGTGCCGACGTTCTTGCCCGGCTGGGGAAACAGACCCTGATTCATTATGCCTGGGGAGAGCGGGGGGAACTGCTGGGCACAGGCGACCACCCCTGGTATCACAAGCTCGGGCTGCGGGACGCGAAAAGAGTGGTGGTATTGCTGGTGATCCTCTGCTATGCAGCGGCGTTGTTTGCCGCGCTGTCCATGCGGCGGGCAGTGCTGGTACGAATCGCACCCGACCGCACGACGATGTACCGGCTGGAGAAAGACGGCACCGTCTACAACCGTTTCCGCTTGCAAGTCGCCAACCGCGGGCACGAGCAAGCGACGGTGGTGCTCACGCTCGAAAGTCTACCCGGAACCCACTTCGCAGGCTTCGAGCCTGCGGTGGTGGTCAATGCCGGGCAGAGCCTGCAGCGGGAGTTTGAGATTGCGGCCCCGGCGCCTCAGTCTCTTTCGCCGGGCGTCAACCACTTTCGATTGGTAAGCAAAGTGGGGCAAGTGCAAGACGTCTTTGAAGAGACCTTCATTACGCCGATGGAAAATTCACGCTGAGGGAAACGGAATCAGAAGGAAATTAGAAAATGGACTGTGCGGCAAACTCATTCGATCGGAGCAGAGCATGAGCACTTTAACAGAGTGGAATCCAAGCCAGTTCGCAACTTCCGGACCTGCAGCCCGTAAGCAAGGATCACCTTTGGCATATTTTCTCGGATTCGTGGCGGTTGTCTTCATTGGCATTCTGATCTTTGTGTATGTAGTCACGAAACGGACAAATCCCGTCTTCCTCGACGAGCACGGAAAGCCCGTGGCATCGGGATCTGCGCATTCCCACGGACACTGAGAGGCGGCGATGACTGGGCGAGAATGCGACTTGTGCGGTTTGGGATGCGGCAAACATGCACTGCGCCAGCAAGTCGCTGACCGAGATCGTTTCTTCTGCTGCCTCGGCTGCCTGAATGTCTATCTCATCCTGTGGGAAAGCGGCGCCATTACCGCCGGCGCGGACATCCGGCAGACCGAACTCTTCCGGCGCAGTCTCGAACTCGGCTTGATTTCTCGAAGGAGCGACGAAAGCACGAGAAACGTTCCGCAGGAGCCGACCGACTCCACGGTTCAAGAACTGCTTCTGCATGTAACCGGGATGTGGTGTTCTTCGTGTGCGTGGCTCATCGAACACGCTCTCGCGAGCATCCCGGGGATGGTTTCTGCCGAAGCGTCCTTCGCCTCGGACTTGGTCAAGGTGCGATACCATCCGCAAGCGCTGCCTCCCGAGCACATCATCCGCCGGATCCAGAGCCTGGGGTACAAGGCGCACGAGGATGCCGGCGAGGGAGACTCGGCCGACGCGGAAAAGCGCGACTTGCTGATTCGCACGGGGGTAGCCGCATTTTTCTGGGCGAACATCATGAGTTTCAGCCTGGCCCTGTATGTCGGCTATTTCGAGTGGATTTCCGGCAGCGTGCGGCGCGGGCTTCCCTTTTTGCTCATGGGGATGGCAACGCCCGTAGTCTTCTACTGTGCCTGGCCGATCCTTCGGCTGGCCTGGCAAGGTTTGCGAAACCGCACGATTCGGATGGAAGCCCTCCTCGGCCTGGGGATTCTGGCGGCCTACGGCTTCAGCGTTGTGCAGGTATTTCGGGGTGAAACCCATGTCTATTTCGACACCGCAACGGTGATCGTCACGATCGTGCTCGCGGGAAAGCTCATCGAGCGAGGCGCCAAAGAAAGAGCGGCGCGCTGGATCACCCGGCTGCACGGCATGGCGCCCAACAAGGTCCGGTTGCTGGCAAATGGTTCCGAGCGCTTTGTCAGTGTGGACGCGCTGGAACCGGGCGAGATCTTCGTGGTCAAAGCGGGCGAGCGCATTCCCGCGGATGGCCTCGTTTTGCAAGGCGAATCGTACGCGGACGAGTCCCTGTTGACGGGTGAATCTTTCCCCGTAGGAAAACAAGCCGGCAGCAGCGTTGCGGCAGGCAGCGTCAATGTTGACGGCGTGCTGCAGGTGCAAGCCACCAAGACCGCCGGGGAGTCGACCCTTTCCCGCATCATCGCATTGGTCGAACACGCGCTCAGCAGCCGCTCACCCATGGAACGAGCCGTGGACCGGGTTTCCCGGATCTTTGTACCCGGCGTCGTGCTGGCCGCAGTGCTGACCTTCTTCTTCACCTGGTTTGCAGGCGCAGGCGGTCTGGGACAGGCGCTGATGCGCGGCATCACGGTCCTGGTGATTGCCTGTCCCTGCGCTCTGGGAATGGCGACGCCGCTCGCCATTGCCGCCGCAATGGGTTCGGCGTCGCGCCTCGGAATTCTGGTCAGCGACAGCCGTGTGCTCGAAACGCTTCACAAGGTGGACACCGTCATTCTGGACAAGACGGGAACGGTCACTGAAGGGAAATTCTCTCTTCTGGACTTCGCGCTCTGCGAGCTGCCATGTACCGAAGCGGTTCTGGCGGCAGGAGTTTCCGTCATCGGCGATAACACCCGGTTGCTCCGTGGATTGCCGACGGCATTTGATTCGGACGCCGCGCAAAGCGAGGCTCTGACGCTGTTTGCCTCGCTTGAACAATTTGCGGAGCATCCGCTGGGTAAGGCGGTAGTGGAGTTCGCTGGTGGCCGGGGAATCAAGTCGCGCACCCCGTCTTCGGTGGAGATTCACAAGGGCCGGGGCATCACGGGCGAGGTCGAGGGCCACCAGGTTTTCGCCGGGAACCGGCGGATCGCGGCGGAGCTTGGGATTCCAATCCGCGATGGCCTGGAACAACAGGCCATGGAGTGGGAATCCGAGGGAAGAACGGTAGCGTTTTTCGGCTGGGACGGTGCAGTGCGTGCGGCGGCAGCGTTCGGAGACCGACTGAACAAAGATGCTGTCGCCTTGGCCGAAGAGCTGAAGAGTCGACGCATCAAAGTTCATCTAGTCTCCGGCGACTCGCAAGCGACGACCCAGTGGGTGGCATCGCGGCTGGGGTGCGATCACTATCGAGCGGAGGTTTTGCCAGAGGAGAAGGCCGAGGCGATCCGCCAACTTCAGGCCAAAGGCGCGGTGGTCGCCATGGTTGGAGATGGAATCAACGACGCGCCCGCCCTGGCACAAGCCGACCTCGGGATTGCCATGGGTTCTGGAACCGACCTGGCTATGAAAGCGGCCGCTGTCGTGCTCATGAACGGCTCGCTGGAGAGGATTGTCGACATCCTCGATCTGTCACAGAAGACCCTGCGCGTGGTGCGGCAGAATCTCTTCTGGGCCTTCCTCTATAACAGCCTCGGAATCAGTCTGGCGGTGGCTGGAGTCCTGACACCGATCATGGCGGCTGTGGCGATGCTGGTGTCGAGCGTATCGGTGGTGGCAAACTCCATGCGCCTCACCCGCCAGCCAGTGCAGAATGCTTTCCGGTGAAATGGCGTTGCGATCGGACGATTGACGCCGCGCCTTCCCCCTCAGTGGTGGAACTTGGAGCGCGATTGGCTGCGTGGTCTTGTAAGTTGCAACAGAGACTAGTAGTCTCAGATTCTTACGGCGGACAACGTTCGGTGCGAAGCCTACCGCGCCCGCCATTTCATCTTCGAATCCCTTCACTTGGGGTGTTTTCGTCACGATGCCAATTCAAACCGGCTCCAAGCCCTTAGGATCCCCCGGCTGGTTTTTCGTCTTCTTCTTCGTTTCAGGTTTCTGCAGCATCCTGTACGAACTGGTCTGGCTGCGGCTGTCCATGGCGCAGTTCGGCGTGACCACTCCTCTGGTTTCCACCGTGTTGTCGATGTTCATGGCGGGTCTGGGCCTGGGTTCCTGGCTGGCGGGCCGGTTGGTCCGCGAATATGACGAGCGCACCCGAGTCTCAGCTCTAAAGCTCTACGCACTGACGGAATTGCTGATTGGTGTGTCGGCGATTCTGGTTCCTCACGAACTAGCCGCAGGACGGGCATTCCTGGTGCGCCTGCCGCTGTCCTCCTCCCTGGCCTACTACCTGGCTTCCGGGCTGTGCGTCGGGCTCACGCTGCTTCCCTGGTGCGGGTGCATGGGAGCAACGATCCCGGTGGCGATGCTGGCGATTCGCAATCGCTTCCCGGAAGAATCCGGACGCTCGTTCAGCTTTCTCTATCTTGCAAACGTGTTGGGGGCGATTGCCGGAAGCCTGATTCCGCTGCTCCTGATCGAGCTTTGTGGATTTCGCGGCACGCTGAAGGCCGGTGCAGGATTGAATCTGTTGCTGGCAGCTGCCGCGGTGGCGCTCTCTTTCCGCTTGCCAGCCCTATCTACAGCAGGGTTACCAGAGCCGAGGGCAAATGCGTCCTCAACGCCTCATGCTGACCACCGGGCCATGCTGGCTCTGCTGTTCGGCACCGGCTGCACCAGCATGGGTATTGAGGTGGTCTGGATTCGGCAATTCACGCCCTACATCGGCACGGTGGTTTATGCGTTTGCGACCATCCTGGGCCTGTACCTGCTTTTCACGTTCATCGGGTCGCGTATCTACCGGGCTTCTCAGTCGGGCTGCGGGTTGGGAAGCGGATTGCCCTGGGCGTTGCTGGGAGCGACCGCCATGATTTCCGCGCTCAGCGCTTCGCCGGCATTCCATCTATCGCATGGGCTGCGGGTGATATTGGGAGTCGCGCCATTCTCCGGCATCGCCGGATTTCTGACACCCATGCTGGTGGATCGCTGGTCGGGCGGGGATCCGGACCGGGCGGGGGGCGCCTATGCGATGAATGTTGTGGGGTGCATCGCCGGCCCACTGCTTTCGGGCTTTGTCCTGCTGCCCGTGCTGGGCGAACGCTGGGTGCTAATGGTGTTTGCGGTTCCCTGGTTGCTTGTCGGAGCGGTATGGCATGGCGAGAATTCGACTTCCGCCAAGTCCGGCGGATGGCAGGTGGTCGCTTCCTATGGCGTGATCGTGATCGCCCTGTTGATTCCATTTGTTGGGGTTGGCTATGGGGAGCAGTTCGCCCACAGAGTCGTACTGCGGGATTCGACCGCAACCGTGATCGCGACGGGCAACGGCATGCAGAAAAAGTTGCTGGTGAATGGCTATGGCATGACTTCGCTGACTCCCATCACCAAAATGATGGCCCATCTGCCGCTTACAACTCTTGATCGCCGTCCGGCGAATGTTTTGATCATCTGCTTCGGGATGGGCACGACCTACCGCTCGATCCTGTCCTGGGACATCCCCGTCACCGCGGTGGAACTGGTTCCGAGCGTACCGCAGCTATTTTGGTTTTACCACTCTGACGCCGCTCGACTTTTGCAGTCGCCGTTGTCCCACATCGTGATCGACGACGGACGGCGTTATCTGGAACGCACCCGCCAGCAATACGACATTATTATCATCGACCCTCCTCCTCCGGTGGAAGCCGCGGGTTCCAGCTTGCTATACACCAAGGAGTTTTACGGCACCATCCGCCAACGACTGGCGCCGGATGGCATTCTGCAGCAGTGGCTGCCGGAAACTGGCGACCGGGTCACGCAAGCCTCGGTGGCACGGGCCCTGGCTGAATCGTTCCCGTACGCGCGGGTATTCGGCTCGGTGGAGCATTGGGGACACCACTTCTCCGCCAGCGCCATGCCGATTCCCAATCGCGCCGCCACAGAACGGGCACTCCGGATGCCACCCGCCGCCTTAAGAGACATGATGGAGTGGGGACCGGAAGCAACGCCTGAGCAGCAGTTCGCTGTCGTGCTTGACAGCGAGATACCGATTTCGGAGGTGATGGCACGCGCGCCCGATGCTCCCGCCATTGCGGATGATCGCCCCATCAACGAATACTACGTTTTACGCAGACGCCTCGGCGCAAACTGGCAGCGGTTTCTGGGAGACGTGCGCATGCCCGCCACGGCAGAGCCCGGGTTGCGTTAGGTACCACGCTGGCGTATCTCCCGGGTTGAATCCTCGCAGGAAACGCTTGCTGGATTCGTAATCGATTGCATGGTTTGCGGCCCTCGGCGATATAATGTGGCAAATTTCGCAGGCTGGATTCCAGCCGCATGGGGGCCCATTGAGTCTTTCGCTTGACACTCGCGAGGTTGGACGCGTCACCATCGTACGCTGCAACGGGCGGATTATTGCGGGCAGCGAAAGCGAGTCTCTGCGCGCGCATGTTGCCTGGTTGTTGCGCGACCGCCGCGCCATCGTCCTGCACCTCGCCGAGGTCGGATTCATCGACAGCAGCGGCCTGGGCACCATAGTCCGCGCCCTGACCAGCACCCGCCAGGCGCGCGGAGATCTGAAGCTCTGCAGCATGCCGGAACATGTACGCAAGGTTCTGGAGATGACCCACCTGACGACCGTGTTCGACACACACGAATCAGAGGAGACGGCGGTTGCCGCCTTTTACCGCCCCGGAGCCCGCGCTGAGGCGCCGGCCCTCACCGGCCGCAGCGTTCTGTGCCTCGACACTAATGCCGACGTGCTGGCTTACTTGCGCGAAGTGCTGCGCCGGGCCGGATACGACGTCCACACCAGCAGCCGCCTGGGTGACGCGCGAATGCTGATGCGCGTCACCCAGTTCGATCTGCTGCTCGTAGGCCCCGACATGACCGCGTCCCCGGCAACGCAGCAAGCCTTCCAGTCCGCGTGCGCCAGCCTCCCGGTGATCGAACTGGGCAGCGAGTTTTCCACCCGCGATGCCGGGGAAGCCGTCACCGGATTGCTGGAAAAGATCGAGGCTCGATTCAACGCGAAGACCGCATAACGTCAAGCGGCGCCCCGGCAGGGACCCAGCGGGAGCGCGCGCCATCCAAGGCAAAATCACCAAGTCTTGAGAGCGAGCTTAGAGCCTCCGATTATGTTCTAATTTCGAAAGAGGAGACTTATGGCTTCCACGCGCAGTGTCCATCCGCAGGCGGTTTCAGCGGAGATCCCGGCGGTACCGTTGACTCTCGAAGGTTACGGCGTTTTGCATCAG
This sequence comes from uncultured Acidobacteriota bacterium, assembly GCA_963715675.1. Classification (GTDB taxonomy): domain Bacteria; phylum Acidobacteriota; class Terriglobia; order Terriglobales; family Acidobacteriaceae; genus DASVWZ01. The sequence goes on along the minus strand of OY970265.1, from coordinate 912,440 downwards.
ATGATGCGGTTTCGCTGGTCGGCGTGGCGGCCGCTACGGCGGTCGCTCAAGACCGAAATCGTTAACGAGGCCGCCGGCGTTCTGGCAAAGATGGAGCAGAATAAAGCTGGGCAGTCCGGCCTGTATTCCCTGCTCGGACACAAGGGTGACCTGATGTTTGTGCATTTCCGCGGTTCGTTCGACGAACTTAACCAGGCCGAGTTGCAGTTGGCACAGCTGCGGCTGAGCGATTTCCTTGAATCCACCACGTCGTTTCTGTCGGTGATCGAGCTTGGCCTGTATGACTCGACCATCAAGCTTTACCAGGATTTGGGGGAACGTGGAATCGAGCCTTACTCGGAGGAATGGAAGCAAGCGGTTGAGCAGACTCTTGTGCGCCAGCGGGAGGCGATGAAGCCGCGACTGTTTCCCGAGTTGCCCAAGCACCGCTACCTCTGCTTTTACCCGATGGACCGGCGACGCGGCGAGGAAAAGAACTGGTACACCGTGCCGATCGAGGAGCGTGCCCGCCAGATGAACCAGCACGGGCTGGTGGGACGCCGTTACGCCGGCGAGGTCAAGCAGATCATCAGCGGCTCGATCGGCTTCGACGACTGGGAGTGGGGAGTCGACCTTTTTGCCGACGATCCGCTGGTGTTCAAGAAACTGATCTACGAGATGCGCTTTGACCAAGTCAGCGCCGTCTACGCGCTGTTTGGACAGTTCTACGTGGGACTGCGCTGCTCGTGGTGCGAACTGGGGAAGCTGCTGAGCGGGCAGGTACCCAAGGGCTAGTAAATGGGGACGGAGGTGAATCCATGGCAACGCTTGGACTGATTGAGTGCAAAGATGCAAGCCCGGCGGTGAGGGCGGTTTACGACGACATCATGGCCACGCGCAAGACGGATTGGATCAATAATTTCTGGAAAGCGATTGCGCATGATCCGGTGACGCTGAAGCGGACGTGGGAAGACATCAAGCAAATCATGGGGCCGGGCGCGCTGGACCCGCTGACCAAGGAATTGATTTACGTGGCCGTGAGCGTCAGCAACCAGTGCAACTACTGCATCGCCGCGCATACCGTCTCCGCGCAGGGCAAAGGCATGACCGACGAAATGTTCAAGGAATTGATGGCGGTGGTCGGCATGGCCAATGAAACCAATCGACTGGTGTCGGGATACCAGGTGGAGATTGATGAGCAGTTTAGGAAGTAAGTAGCTAGGAGCTAGGGGCTAGTGGTCGGGAGTCAGGTGTCAGGAGTCAGCAGCCGAGGTGTGCGGTAGCTTGACTCGGCCGCGGACGCCCTGCTATGGCCCCTCGTATCGGACCCAGACTGGTAACCGATTGGGGGGGAGTGTAACGCGATTTTACCTCGCCTTCTCTCAGAAATAGGCGACCACGTCACCGCCCCATCCCCTGAATCTGAGGCGGTAATTTTCGGGTGCAACAACAGCATCGTTACGAAGAACCGTCACTTTTGATTCTGGCCCGATGATGGGACTGTCGGACTGAACTCTTTCTACCGTGTATGCTTCATATCCACCCTCGAGCTTCGGGATAACTTGACCTTGGGCACCAATCCGATCGTGAATGATCGCTACTTTGAGGACCAGGGTATTGCCGGGAAGAATGATGATTTTGTATTCCGAACGATACTTGCTGCCTTCCTTGGTAACCGATGTGAGGAGCAGGGTGGCAGGCCTTCTTTGCGACCAGTGGTTCCACAAAAACTCCTTCATCTTCAGCCCGTTTGCACGCTGCTGTTCATGTGGAATAACGTTGTCCGCTCTCACGGCAAGAGTGTCGGCTTCATCTGCGCCTCGCTTCTCACATGACGCCAATATCGCCACGAATAGGATCAAGATGCACGCACGGAGAATCCTCATCGGCTGTCTCCCTAAAATAGGGGACACCCCGAGTCAAGCGAAAGTTCCCTGTTTTCGGTTGTTGTAGTAAGCAGATTGCACTCCTAATCCTTCGCCAAGAAGTCGGCGTGACAGCAGCGGCCGCGTACGGCGGCACGGTGTGCAAGATCAAGTCCTGGCCATCGGGATGGCCTATCTGTCACCTGGCTACTGACTACCGACCCCTGACTCCAGGGTATGTGAATTCGTGTCTTTTGATGTCGACGCGGCGGCCGCGGAAGATTATTCCTTCGGACTCCAGGCGCAGCCGCTGCTCGATGGCGGAATCGCCGCGCAGCTTGATCTCACCGCCGGCTCCCAGCACGCGATGCCATGGCAGGCCGAAGGAACTTCGCAGGATCCCAACCACATGTCGCGCGGCGCCCGGATAGCCAGCACCCCGCGCCACGCCACCATAGGTGGCAACTTTCCCCCTGGGGATTTTGCGGATGGCAGCCTGGATGCGGTGGCGCATGGCTGCGCCTGAGCCGGACCTAGGCTGCTTTCTTGAATGACTCGATGGCCTTCTCTTCGTTGTCATACACATCGAAGACGGTCAGCAACTTGGTGACCTGCAGCAGATCGCCGACGCGTGGCGTCAGGTTCGCGAGCTTGATGGAGCCGCCGCTGCTGCGCGCGGTGGTATAAAGAGCGACCAGCGTTCCCAGCCCGCCGCTATCGATGTAGCCGGTTTCTGAGAGATTCAGCACGATGTGGTTGTTCTCCGCAACCAGCTTCTTGACCGTGTCACGCAGATGCGCGGATTCCTCTCCGAAAACGATGCGACCGGAACAATCGACGATTAACACGCCGTCCTTGGTGCGAGTATTCAGCTTCAATTGCATAAAAGCCCTCCTGCATCTGAATTCAAGACCTAAGGTTACCTGTAAACCGCATGTTCTGCAAGGAATCGATGGGGGGGAGCGGGCGAACGAATCCTTCCAAACGGCGCAGGTGGAAGCCCGCCTGGTCACGTATAATCATGGTTTCCGCTCATGAGCTACCAGGTCCTGGCGCGCAAATACCGGCCGCAAAAGTTCTCCGAAGTGATCGGACAAGAACATGTTACGCGCACGCTGAAGAATGCCATCGAGCAGCAGCGCATCGCCCACGGATACATTTTCAGCGGACATCGCGGAATCGGAAAAACCACGGTGGCGCGAATTCTGGCCATGGCCATGAATTGCCGATCTTCGGAGCAGCCGGTGTCGGAGCCTTGCGGAGTTTGCGAGTCGTGCACGGAGATTCGCGCCGGGAACTCAGTGGATGTGATCGAAATTGACGCCGCCACCAATCGCGGCATCGACGAGATCCGCGAGCTGCGCGAGGCTGCCCGTTACCGGCCGGCGCGCGACCGGTTCAAGATTTACATTCTGGACGAGGCGCATCAAATCACCGATGCTGCCTTCAACGCTCTGCTGAAGACCCTGGAAGAACCACCCGGCCACGTGGTTTTCATGCTGGCCACGACTCAACCGGAAGACATTCCCCAGACTATCCGCTCGCGCTGCCAGCATTTCAGTTTTCGAGCGGTGCGATTTGAAGAAATTGTGGGACAGCTGAAGGAGCTCGCCTCGCGGGAGAACATTCAGGCGGACGAGAGTGCCCTGGCGCTGCTGGCGGAAGCGGGCGATGGCTCGATGCGCGATGCGCTCTCGATCCTCGACCAGGCGATCGCTTCCTGCGGCGGCCGGTTGACGGCCGAGGATGTGCGCCAGTTGATCGGGGCCGCACCTTCGGGCACGCTGGAGGACGTGATGCACGCGGTAGCGCAGGGATCGAGTGAAAACGCGCTGCGCCTGGTGGATCGGCTGATCAGCGAAGGACACAGCCCGACTCACTTTGCGCGGCAACTGGTGCGGTTCCTGCGGAATGCGGTGGTAGCGAAGGTGGCAGGAGGCGAGTCTTCCCTGCTGCAGATTTCCAGCGACGAATGCCAGCGGGTCATGCGAGTGGCCGAGCAGTTCAGCGAAGAAGATCTGTCGCGGCACTTGCAGATCATGCTGCGCACTCATGGCGAACTGGGCTACCGGCAGGAACAGCGCTTTCACCTCGAACTGGGCTTGCTGAAGATGGTCCATGCGCAGCGTTTGCTGCCCATCGAACAGCTACTGAGCGAGGCGGCGGTTTCGAGCGGCAGCGGGGCGCGCCCCGTGGCTAAGCCTTCGGTCGTGCTGGATAACCGGACCTCGCCCACGGCGAATCGTTCTCCGGTAATTTCGCCTTTTGCCGCAGATTCGGCACGGAAGGGTGGCCCGAAGCCGCAACTCTCCGTGGAGGAATCTCCCGAAGGGTGGCCTCGTCCGTCGGCAGCCGGTGTTTCGACGGGGGCGGTGGTGATGGGTGCAACCTTGCCGGCGAGGGTTCCGCATCAGGGGACCACAGCCGTTCTGCAGGCGGAGCCCGACCTTCCCGCCCCATCGGATCGTCCCGACGGGTTGCGGGTTGCCGTGTTGAATGCGCTGGCCGAGGCGGGCCATCAGGTGCTGGTCTCCATGCTGGAAAGCGGACAATGGCAAGTTCTGGGCACGACGTTGGAGATCAAAGTGGGCTCTTCGGCCACGGTGATTGACATGTCACTCGGCGCGGATGCCAAGCGACTGGTGATTGCCACCGCGAGTGGGGCGCTGGGGCGACCGATGAAGCTGAAGGTGGTTCCGGGCGGAGTGGCCCAAATCGCAGCGGAGACCCGAGGCACATCCAATGGCGGAGGGCGTGGACGCGCCGAGCAGGACCCGGTGGTGCAGCGCATGAAGGAGAAGTTTGGCGCGGAGATTCGGACGATCATCGATTACAAGCAAACACGTTAGAACATTTCACCGCCGTGATCCTCGAGAGGAGCAAGTTGTGTCCATGGTTTCTCCGCGGATGGAGCGGTCAGGAAGGGTTTACGGATGGGCGGATTCAACCTGCAGGAATTGATGTCGAAGGCCAAGCAGCAATATGAAACGCTGCAGAAGAAAATGGAATCGACGGTGGTGGAAAGCTCTTCCGGCGGAGGCAGCGTAACCGTCAAGATGGATGGCCGCAAGCAGGTGTTGAGCATGACGATTGATCCCGAGGTGGTCCGAGGAGGCGATATCGAGATGCTTCAGGACCTGATCACGGCAGCGGTCAACGGCGCCAATCGGAAGGTGGACGAAGCCATGCAATCCTCCATGGGCGGAATGCTCGGAGGCTTGGGAATCCCAGGACTGTAAAAATTGAGTAATTTTACAATTGGGTAATTGAGTAATTGAAAAAGCCTGTTCGGGGTTTTCAATTACACAATTACCAAATTACCCGATTACTCAATCCCTCTATGTCCAAATTTGCCGAGCCCATGACGCGGTTGATCGATGAGTTGAAGAAGCTTCCGGGAATCGGAAGCAAGACGGCGCAGCGGCTCGCTTTTCACATCCTGCGATCCAGTGACGAGGACGCCGAGGCTCTGGCCGTAGCGGTGCGCGATGTGAAGGCCAACCTGCGGCTGTGCTCGGTCTGCAATAACATCACCGATGTGGACCCTTGCGTCTATTGCAGCAGCCCGACGCGCAATCAGCGGCTGGTCTGCGTGGTGGAAGAGCCCACCAACATCGCGGCGGTGGAGAAGACCCATTTCAATGGCGCGTATCACGTGCTGCATGGCGCAATTTCGCCGCTGCATGGAGTCGGCCCTGAGCAATTGCGTATTTCCAATCTGACGCGCCGGGTGGAAGATGGCGGGGTCGATGAGGTCATCCTGGCCACCAACCCCACGGTGGAAGGCGAAGCCACGGCGACTTATCTTGCCGGCCAGTTGCGCCGCGCAGGGGTTAAGGTCACTCGCATCGCGACCGGCATCCCGGTGGGCAGCGACATCGAATACGCCGACGAGATCACCATGCTGAAGTCGATCGAAGGACGGCGGGAGTTGTAGTGGGCAGCACAGTTTCTTTTGCAAGTTCCCCGGTTGTTTCCGCCAGTGCACATTTTCTTGTGCAAGTGCGCAAGGAAGTTGCGTTTTAAGAAAGCGAAGGGCTGCCTGTCGGACCTGCATAAACTTATTCAAATATTTATTTATCAATTATTTACGGGTTTATTGCTGATGTGTTAGATGAGTTGGCTGCAGACGTGCATTCACTCCCCCGGGCGCCTTTTTTTGGGCGCTTCTAATTTTGGGGCTGACGCGGGAAGGCGCGCGGGGAGTTATCCGGGCCAGACGAGTCCGGGACACCCTTTCAGCGTTAGCACGCGCCGAGCTGGCATGTAAACGCATCCAGCCGACGCTTTGAAGAACCGGGCCAACCAGCCCGGTTTTTCATTTCCCAGTAGAGCAGCAATCGCAAGAGTGGGTCCTAGAAATCGCATCAGCGATCGTATGCGGGCAGACTGAACCTCGCTGGCCTAGTGGCAGGCGATTTTCTGGATCTCCAGCGACTCCGTGGGGGACGTCCTGGCTTTGTAGGTGACGGTACATTCGGAGGTATCGGCGGGAAGCTGTCTGCTGAGCACTACGTTGGTGTACGAATAGCGGCAACTCAGCCAGATGCGATCTGGAGACTTGGGATCCAATTGCCAGGTTCCGACTTCGGTCCCGTTGCGTTTTGTCCAGCGGTCGTAGACGAGGCTGGCCTTCTCCGACGGGGGACCGCTGTAGAACGTAACTCCCTCCCACTGATTCGGCATGTCGTCCTGCGAGGCCGTCCAGCCATCAGGGACTTTCCCGGCCGCCTGCTTCACAGAAATCGAAGCGGGGCAGTAATCTTCCTGGGCAGGGGCTGGGTTTGGAAAAGCGAACATGAGTAAGGCCAAACTAAGTAACACGGTCAATCTCCTCGCTGGCGATATTTGCGGCACACAACAAAACCTGCGGCCGGTGATTACACATCCAGAAACAAATTCGCTTCCTCTTCCGGCGCGACCATGCCCTCCGGCAGGGTTCCGCGGTTGTACTCGGCCATGCGGTTCTTCCATTTGAGGAAGTCGGTAATGCTCTGCGGCTCGATGCGAAGTTCGACCCGGCGCAAGCTGGCGAGCAGCAGATTCATCTCATAGCCGAAGCCGGCGGCGGTGCGATGATTGCGCGCCGAGGGACGCAAGGATTCAATCTTGCGGTTTTGCAATTCGAGCAGGCCCCAACCGGGCAGAAGTTCATCCGGGCGGATCATGCCGGCGGGCGCCAGGTAAAACCGCTCGCAGCCCACACCCAGTTCCGGTTTTCGTCGAAAGGGCTTTTCGCGGTCCGCCAGGAAGTCCGCCCGCGAGACTTTACATTCCACCAGGACCGAGTGGCAGGCGCGCTTCCAACCAATCGCGTCCGGCATTTCTCCGCTGATGCACGCTTGCTCCGACAAGACCACGCCACAGCGGTAGGCGCGTAGCCACGCGACGGCCTTCGTTACCAGTTGCGAGTGGGTCACAAATAGAAGGTATCTCGAGAATGCAATTTTTCCGAGTACCTGAGCGGTTTCTGGATTGGAGGGTTGCTCCCAGTCAGCACGGTGAGAACTCCCGTCCACATCCGGTGGGATTCATTTGCCGCCGAGGTCTTTCGACTGCGTTGTCGCCCGCTTCGCGATCGACAACTCCGCTCAAGATGACAGAACTAAGAGAATGATGACAGGACTAAGAAAGGGCAGCTTTAGCCGTAGCGCGCGATCCGCCCGGCGGTTTCTGGCGCAGCGGCTTCACCAGGATGGGGCGCCGACAAACGGTTTCGAGCAGATGCCGGCCGGCGGCAATTTCTTCCGCCAGGCGATCCCTCGCAGAATAGCCCTGGGCGGCAAGGATCAGGAAACCGTTCTGTTCATGGATTTTGACGCTTTGGATTCGTCCGTCTCGTTCAAAATCCAAGGCATTGGCCAGACGCAGGATTCCAGCCAGTCGCCGGACAGTTTCCCGCTGCGCCGGAGTGAAAGCGGCCATCGTCTTCTGTCGGGCGTGAGGCAGCGCGCCGCGATGATAGCGGGCCGCCGCGCCGGCAATGAGCATAGCTTCGGCGGTCCATCCCAAGGGCGGGGTGAGCTGACGAATCAGCCGGTAGGTCGCCTTATGATGATTGCTTCCCTTTTGCGATCGCCCCACATCGTGAAGCAAAGCCGCCGCCTGTAGAATCGAGCGCTGCTGTTTCGACTCCGGCTCGGTCAGCTGTTTGGCGGGCAGCCCATCGTAGAGTTGCAGCGCCAGCCGGGCGACATGCGCGGCGTGCCTGGTGTCCGGATCGAGGAGCGATCCCCAGAGCTTGAGCCGGCCCAGGGCGGCGGATTCAATATGCTTCCCGAACGGCAATTCCGACCGCCACTTTTGCCACAGCGAATTCTCGCCCAGCATCTTCGACCGATACTTCTGAATTCGCTGGGATCGTTCTTCCATCACCTTGGCATGCCAGTGCGCGCGGGACTCGGCATTGGAAAACGCTCTGATTTGCAGGGCGGTTGCCCAGAGAACATCCAGATCGTGCACTTCGCCGAGCAAATCTTGAAGGTCCTTAAGATCGTCCCGCCAGGCGTGATGCTGTTCCGGCAGAAAGTTTTCGACGATGTAGCGAAAGCGCTTGATCCCGATGCGAAGATTATGAAATGCGACTTGCGATCGGTTGCGCAGCGCGCGCTGGTGGAGCGCATAAGCTTCGGTCCAGCGCTCCAGAGCCAGGTGCTTGAAGATGGGGCCACCGCGGCGGATTTTGGCTGCCCGCCGAGGCAACTCCGTGCCCCACCGCATCCACTGTTTGCGATCAAACTCCCGCAGAGCCACCGCCGCTTCTTGTTTGAGTTGGATCTGGCGGCCGGCCAGAAACTGCAGGAGACGCTGGGTCACCGGATCATCGGAAGCGCCAAGGCGGCGGACCCATTCCTCCATCACCTGGAAGTCGCGCAGTTCTCCCAAACGGCGGAACAGGCCCTTCCCTGCCTTTTTCATGCGCTTCCAAGCAGGATCAGGGTCGATTGCCATCAACCCATCGGCCATGGAGCGGCATCTTCGCAATGCCACGCGCAGGTCATGAACTGGATCCGGCGCCAGTTCGGCGCTGGCCCGGTCACACTCTTCGAGCGCACGCTGCATCCAGAAACCAAGCCCCGAGGCGGGCTTCAGCAGCTTAGACACGGCCGTAGAAGAAGGAGACGAGGGCATTGTTCGGCTAGATCCATTCTCCACGCGAACGCGATTTAGTTCCAGTGTTTATAGTGACTCCAGACCTTGCGCAGGTCGAATTCCACGCCACGGCACAGATAAATCGGAGTATTCTCCTCCGCCATGCCGTATCGGTTATAGTGCGCAACTGCCTGCCAAGACGTGCAATTGTCCTGGACGTCTTCCAGGCTGAACTGAAGAAAGATGAGATTTGTATAGTTCTCCGAGGGTGGCCCCCAATACCAGTAAGTCTGGTGGCGGGAGTAGGCGCGGGGTAAGCCATACTTCGGGCCAAACAGATTAATTGCTCCGGCCTCGCCGTAATTGCCGGCGAGAATGCCCGTAACCGCCCGTTGGTTGGGAGGAAGTGAATTATAAAGCTCCGCCACTTGCGCAACCAGTTCCGGCCAACCGAACTGATCCGCAAAATACTGTGGCAGCAGACTCTGGTGATTGACTTCCTGCCTGGCAGGTTTGAATCCGAGTTTCGCAGCATAGGCGATGTACTGCTCGGGCGAAAGAATCGGCAGCATCAGGGGCGCGATCACCGCTCCACCCAAAGCAGTCGCCGCCAGCACCAATGCTTTCGGCCAGAGTTTACCTTGCGTGACGCGCCACCGGCCAAACGCAGCCTCCCAAGCCACGGCCCCGCCGGCGAACAGCATGGGATAAATCGGAACAACATAATAATCCTTACCGTGCAGGACCATCATCATAAGGAAAAAAGCCAGGAAGATCCAAGCCAGGATACGATAGATCTTGCCGCGCCCGAACATGAAATGCCAAAGCCCGGCCAGCCAGAAAACGAGCAGTCCGGGGCCCATTACCAGAATCTGCTGTTTGATAAAAGCGAGCGGCGGCAATTCGACATTCTTGTGCGCTACCCGCACGTTATGCAGATCCTCTAGCGTGGCAAAATGATGTGCGACTTGCCAGATCAGGTTGGGCGCGAAGATGAGCAACGTAATCGCGGCGCCGATCCAGATCCAGGGCTTGGTAAATTCTTTGCGCTGCTCGGTCAGCAGTAACCCGATGACCACCGCCAATCCGAAGAAGGCGGTTGAGTGTTTGTTCATCAGGCCGACGCCGGCGATCACGCCAAACCATATCCAGAGCCGAGAATCTCCGGTCTGGATGATTCGGATCAGCGCATAGATGCAGCCCATCCAGAAGAGGCGCTCGAAGGAATTCACGGTGAACAGGCTATCGCCGGCAAGATAGATCGGAACACAGAGGATCGATAAACCTGCCAATCCCTGGGCAAATCGATCGCCTCCCAGCCGCCACGTCATAAGCATCGTGAGCCCGACCAACAATGCGCCCGCGATAGCCGGGAAGGTTCGCAACAGGTGCAGTGAGCCACCGAGCAGCAACGCAATACGCGCCATGAGGGCGATAAGGGGCGGATAATCGACATAGCCCCATGACAGGTGACGGCCGCCATCGAGGTAGTACAACTCGTCACGAAAGTAGCCATACCGGCCGCTCAGCAGCAGGTGAAGGAGGAGCTTGGCTGCGGCAATCGCCAGAACCAGCCAGCAGACGAGAAGGGGCGTGCCCGGTTGTCCAACCCTGTTTTCAGGATGCAGGGGAATGCGCGCAGCGGTGCGGTGAGAATCCATGAAAGACATCATACGACCCTTCGTGCGGGGGTTGGTACGGTGCAAGAAAAACGGATCCCGAGCCGTTTTGACAAGGCCTGGCAGTGCTGCCTGGGCGGCCAATTACCTCCGTAACATGCGCATCCTTACTCTCTGCACTACCCTTGATTGGTAGCTTCAGGAGTCGCGTATCCTTACGGCCGCCACAACCAAGCGAGACGATCGCAATGCATCCGCTCGCGCCTTCATCCATAGCTTGAACATCCTGGTTAAGTACGTGCGGCTGTATGGGTTTCAGCACAAGCGCACCGAAGCCCAGTTCGAGATTACCTGGAAAGAACTGCAGCAGGGTCTGCCCAAGGATGCGGAGGGTGGATTCCTGCTGGGTGTCTCCGGGAACAAGCTGCTGCTGGACGGAATCGCACTGGAAAGCGGACAGGCAGAACACAGCTTTGCGCAACTGCTGACTGCGGCGGGCCTGGCGAGCATCAGCTTCTCGAACCAGGTGTCGGTGGAAGATTTCGCCAAGCTGGTTCGCGCTTTTGCGGTCGGTGGTTCGAAAGCGCAAGACGTTGTATCGCAAATCAAGAATACGTTCCAGGACACCAAGAACTCCACCATCAAGATTAACGAAGTGAGATTCGTGGCGGCAGATCCGGCCACCGGCGACGTTACCATTGCGGCGCAGATCGCCGCCCAGTCGCTGGGCCCGGAATTCAAGAATTGGCTCAATGACCCGCAAAAGCTGTTGCAGCTGATTGCGGCCGCGGAAGGAGCCCGCAGTGGCGGCGGCAACCCGGGAAACGGGACTGCTTCCGGCGAAGGGACCGCCGCAAGTGGCGGGCCGGGCTCAGGCAGCGCTTCCGGAGCAGAAGCCCCGCTGGAAGAGCAGGAGGTTCTGCGGACAATCCGCCTGCTGACCCGTTTCGGAGAAGCGGGCACGGATCCGAATCTCGGCCCGGAGTCCCTGCAGCGGGAACTCAGCCAGGTGGATCCCAACACCAAGGTGAATCTGCAGCAATTGCTGGCGAGTCTGACCACCAACGCTCCGCAGGAGGGGGCCGACGCACCCCTGCTGATGAAAGCCGCCGAGCACATGGCCATTCGCTTTGCCCTGGAGCGTTTCCAAAAGGGCGACGTGAAGGTGAACGCTGTCCATCAGTTGCTGGAGCACATGAGCCGGCAGATGGATACGCTGCGGCGGATTTTGAACGTGCAGGAAGACAAAATGAGCAAGGCCGGAATTCTGGTCGAGTCTCATGCCGACATTCTGGACCGGATGTTCTGGGCGGAAGTACCCGACTCCGGGAAGAAAAGCGTCCTGCTGTCCAGCGAGGCTGCCTGCGTGCCTCCGCGGAATGTGCGCCAATTTGTCGAAGTGCTGCTGGAGCGCGGCGATCAGGAAACCGCCACCGCAGTGCTGAACAACTATTTGAAAGGCCTGGCAGCGAAAGATCCGGACCCGCGCCGAAAGACCGCCATTGGCTTGAGCCAACTGGCCGACCTGTTTGCGGCGCCAGGCGTTGACCTGATCGCCGCTGCCGCCGCCAAGCTGGGAGAGTCGCTGGCCAGCGAACCGGATCATGAAGTGCAGGGCCTGCTGGGCGCAGCCTTTGTACGCATGAGTTCGGAAGCCGGCAGCCGCAAACAGTACGGCGCGCTGGACCAGATTTGCGCCGCCATGGAACAGGTCGCGCTCCAGCGGCCAGCCTTGTCGGCGGAGTTACGCACCCGCATTGGGGTGGAAAACCGGCTGCCGGCATTTCTTGAAGACGCGTTGCGTACGCCGCAGTTCCCACCGGAACTGATCTCGGTTCTGCGCCGCACTTTCCCGGCCTCGGTGGAACATTTAGCGGATCGCTTCTTCCGCTGCATGCAACGGGAAGAATGCGACCGTACGATCGACTTGGCGCGGGAACTGGGGGCGAGCGGCGTCCAGCAGATGAGGGAATTGTTGCGCACCGGTCCGGTGCGTCAAGCCTGCTCGGTGGTCGGACTTTTGAGCCGACTCGAGGTACCGACCATGCTGGACCTGCTGCCGACACGGCTCAAGGAGTGGAACCGGTTCTATCACGATGTGGTGGTTCGCCAAGTTGCCTACGGTTCCGCTTCGGACCGCGGCCGCTCTTTGCTGGAACTCCTCGAACACCTGGACCCCACAGTTCTGCCGCAGGCGATCGATGAAATCGGCATGAGCGGGGACCGGTCGACGGTGCCGCCGCTGATCGTGATGGCTGAGGCCGGCGAAACCGAAGGCCGTTCGCCATTGATCCAGTTAAAGGCAGTGGAGTCGCTGGGGCGCCTGCGCGACCCGGAATCGGTGACGGTCCTGCGCAGACTTGTCGAAACCCGGAAAATGTGGAAATGGGTTCATCATCGCGAACTACGGATTGCCGCAGCCCAGGCCTTGGCCAAGATCGACCCGCGTTATGGCAGTCAGGTTTTGTCCGACGCGGGCTTGTCCACGGCTGAGTTATCGATTGCCCCGCTGGACTCGGCACCCGCTTGCCCTTGGGTACGGCAGCGCCGCTATGAACGCATCATCCTCTCCAAGGTATTGTCGGCGAGCATCAGCAGTTCCTGGGGAAAATCCGGCATCGTGGTCCGGGAGTTGAGCCTGGGTGGCGGCATGGGAACGAAGGAAGGAAATCTGCGCGTCGGTTCGGAAGCCATTCTCGACATCTCCCTCGGAGTACGTCACATTCGTGCCCGGGTTCTGTTGCGGCGCGCCCGGCTCAACGAAGTTGGCTTTGAGATCGTGGACATTGACCTGGAAAGCCGCTACCGCCTGCGTTCGCTGCTTATGGAAACTCTGGACCGTGCTCCCGAGATGAAAGCGGCAGAGTGGAACGGTCAGAGAAAGTCATAGAAGAACCACAGAAACTGGCTGGAGCCTTTCGCCCCCCCATCTTCAACCCTATTGACAGGTTGCCCTTGCTGGTTGAAGATAGCCGCGAAACCTGAGGGGGAACTCCATGAAGCGGTCCCGGCCCTTGTCTGAACCTGCCCAGCTTTCCAACTCATTCCACCAGCGCATCAACCTGTACGTTTTGGCGGCCACCGCGGCCGGGGTGAGCATGCTGGCTTTAGCACAACCTGCGGAAGGAAAGATCCGATACAAGAAGATCCACAAGCAGATTCTGCCGCATGACACATTGCCGTTTGACCTGAATGGCGACGGGAAAGTCGATTTCAATCTGCCCGACAAGTTCAGTTGCACCAGCTTCTGCGAATACATGGATGGGTCCATTACGGTCGTGCCGACGCGGCCAGCCAACGAGATTGTGGGACACGCCGGACGTTCCTTCCATTCTGCCTCCGCCCTTGCGGCCGGGGTTCGAGTCGGTCCCCGAAGCCCGTTTTCGGCTGGCAATAAGGTAATGGCGTTCGGAGGGTATGATGCGGGGACGCAAGGTCCTGGGTATTGCGCCGGTCCCTGGGTCAACGTGACCGGCCGCTACCTCGGCCTGAAGTTCACCATTGCGGGAAAAACTCACTATGGATGGGCCCGGATGAATGAAGCCTGCAGTTCCACGAACGGCGAGAACTCCGCGGTGCTGACCGGCTATGCGTATGAGACGGTGCCCAACAAAGCCATCCTTACGGGCAAGACGCAAGGCGGCGATGAGGCCGCTCCGCAGCCTGCAACCCTGGGTCGATTGGCGCTGGGTGCGGGCGGAAGATGAGAGGAACGGTGAGCAGAGCTTTTGTTAGCGAGACGCAGGCTGCGCGGCTGGAACTGGCGGCCTTTGCTTTCTCTCCTCAAGGTATCTGGGCAGAGCGTCTTGCCAGGATGGAATCGATAGGCCCAGAGCCCGGAACTTCGCCTTGCTCAGGACGGAATAGGCGGGTCGCTGTACTGAGCTGAAGAAGTCGCTGGTCTTCACCGGCGTCAGCTGCGCCTTGATGCCGGAGTGTTCGAAAAGGTAGCGGGTAAACTCATACCATGAGCATTGCCCTTCCGAGGTGAGATGGTAGAGTCCAAAGTGTCCGGTCAATACCAGCCGGCGCGTGGCTTCCGCGAGATCACGGGTGTAGGTCGGCGTGAGTACCTGGTCATCCACAACGCGGATCGCCTCCCCTGCCAGGGCTTTCCTCAGCATGGTTTCGACGAAGTTCCCGCCCTTGCCGGCGCTGCCCGCGACACCGTAGAGCCCACAAGTCCGGATCAAGAAATAGCGATCCGTATAAGCCGCGAGCAAATGTTCGCCGAGGACTTTTGACGCGCCATAGACACTGAGCGGGGCACGCCGATCGGTTTCCTCATACGGGGTATCCCTGGGAGATCCGCCGAACACGTAATCCGTGCTGAAGTGCGCCAGAACCGCGCCGGACTCTTTACAGGCGATGGCCAGATTCATGACGCCGGTGCCGTTCACCTGAAACGCCAATGCAGGTTTCTTTTCGCACTCTTCCACCCGGTGGTAGGCCGCGGTATTCAATACCAGGTCCGGCTTGTGGGCAGCGATGACCTGCCGCACCTGCTCTTCCGAAGACACGTCGAACTGAGCGTGTGTGACCGGAACCACAAAGTCGCCGGCCGCTTGAAACACTTTCAGCAAATCACTGCCGAGTTGTCCGTTGGCGCCAATGAGAAGTGTTTTCATCGATTGAACCTGGAGACGGTTCTATTTTGCGAGCAGCGTTTCCTGTCCGGAGTATCTGAAGCATTGTGATTCAGGGCGGGCGAGCCACTGCTGCAAAGTTTGCGCCTTGCGGTCCTTGTCGGACAGGAAAACGTCCTGGATGGGCCACTGAATCCCGATCTCCGGATCATCCCATAGAATTCCCGACTCGGCTTTATGGTTGTAAATCGCGGTGCATTTGTATTGGACTTCCGCGTAATCCGAGAGCACACAGAAGCCGCGGGCAAATCCGGCCGGCGCCCAGATCTGTTTGCGGTTCTCGGCGGAGACTTCCGCAGCGAACCACTTACCCAGCGTCGGAGAGCCATGCCGTATATCGACCGCGACCAGGAACGCGGTGCCCCGCGTGACCCGCATCAGCTTTCCCATGGGACCGTCCCATTGAAAGTGCAGACCGCGAAGCACGCCTCGCACCGAACCGGAGTGGTTATCCTGAAAGAATTCGTGAGGTAGTCCCAGGGCCTTGAACTGGTCGGCCCGGAACACTTCAGTGAAAAAGCCCCGGTCGTCCTGAAAGACCGCTGGGGCGATGACACAAACTTCGCCCAGATGTTTTGACTCGATCCGCAGTTCCATGGTTTCCTGCGCGAAAACGGCTTGGGTAGACGGCTCCCGTGATGGGACACCGCAACCATTGATTATTGCACAATCCCACCAAAGTGATTCAAAGCCAACGTGGGCAATCCACGGCAGTGGATTTCGTTGCGGACCTCACCGGAACACATCAAAAAAGAAGCCCCTGCTTCGATGCGCAGGGGCCGTAGACTTCCCAAACGTTCTACTTCACCTTGGCAAAAATAATGACCAGGGTATACAGCGCCAGGGATTCGATCAGCGCCAGACCGAGAATCAGCGCCAGCTGAATTCCGGGTCGGGCAGCAGGATTCCGTGCCAAGCCTTCGGCCGCGGCGGCTGTGGCCTTGCCCTGCGCCAGAGCGCAGATTCCGGAAGCGAATGCCATCGAAAAACCAGCGGCGATGGCGACCCAGTTGACTCCGCCGCTTGCTTCCCCGCCCTGCGCGAACGCGGGGACGGCGAAACAAAACAACGAAAGATACATAAACAGGTTGCTCAATTTACGCATTGTGCTTTCCCTCGTGACCATGAATTACCGCCAGTGGGTGGTTGACGTCATCCCGTGCAGACGCCCTCACGCTGTCGGAAAACCAGCAGCCAGCAGCTGGTGGTTAGTAGCTAGGAAATCAGTTCCAGCCACTAACTACCCGCTACTGCTTTAGTGCTCTTCCGCCACTGCTCCCGCCACGTACACCGTCGTCAGAAGGACGAAGATATAGGTTTGCAGCAGCGAAACTCCGATGTGCAATCCCAGAAAGACAATGGGCACGCCGATCGGAACCAGGGAGAAGAAAACCAGCGTGACCATGTCCCCGGCGAACATGTTGGCATAAAGACGAATGGTCAGCGACAACATGCGCGCAAAATGGCTGATCAGTTCGATGGGCAGCATCAGCCAGGACAGCCACCAAACCGGCCCAAGAAAATGCTTCAGGTACCCCGGCCCGGCGTGCTTGAATCCCTGAGTCTGGTAATACACAAAGGCGCAGATCGCGCATCCCAGGGGAACTACCGGCGTGGCGGTCGGCGACTCAAATCCGGGAATCAGGCCGATCAGATTGCACACCAGAATAAATAATCCCAGGGTCATCAGGAACGGCGTAAAGCCTTCGCTGTGGTGTCCGATGATCTCGTGGCTCTGGCCCTGGACAAATCCGTGAGCACCTTCAAAGACGTGCTGGAGAGCGCCAGGACTGTCGACCGACAAGCGCGAACGCACCATCAGGAACAACGCAATCAGGAACACAAAGGCCAGCAACTCCATCGAAACCGCGTTGGTGACCGGCGTCTGCGGATATCTGGGTTCAATATGCAGCGCCCGCAGCAGCCCTGTAACCGGGCCGGCGAGGTGTTGATTCAGGAATGCGGTGATCCAAAGTTGTTCGGGCATAAAAACAGCGATTAGCTGCCAGCTCTAAACCCCGCGACTCAAGGCCGCATACAGTTCGTAGGCGGCTTCGCAGGCAATCCCTCCAACAGGCAGAAACAGGCCGGCAAACAGCCCATAAAGGCTCGCGGGAGAAACAGTAAATATAGCATAGCCAGCCGCTGCCATCAAAAAGTAGCGGACCAGGAAGCGGAATACGATTCCGCCGCTCGACTGCTTGTAGCCGGTACTGGTGGCGCGGTCCGCCAGCGCGCTTACCACCCGGTCGAGCCAGTGGAAATTCAGATAGGCGATGGCGCACCCGCAGAAGAATCCCAAAGCAATCCGCCAACCGTAGAGCAGCCAGGCCGCCAGGCTGAATATCAGGGCCAGCACGATCATGAAACGCGGGATGCGCCGCAGCGCTCCGGAGTAGAACACCTCGGACGTGCTTGGGGGTTGATCGCTCACACCAGCTCCGCTTCGACAACTTCCGGTTCGGCATGGGCGACCATTTCGCCCGATGCGATTCCATACTTCTCTGCCAGAAAGAATCTCAATGCCCGCGGCAATTCAATCGATAGTTCCTGCCAGGTGATCATTTTGCAGCGCACACGCAGTTCCGCCATGCGCACGCTTCGCATGACCGCGTACCACGATTCTTTCAAGTCGGGCCGACGCGCGTCCGCCATCACACAGAATGAAAAGCCGCCGGCGTAGGCGGCGAGCACATTCCGGATGAGCTGATACGAAGCATACCGGTTTCCCTCCCGTGGAAGCTCTGGCAGCTCAAACACCTGATGAAAATCGCGGTACCGTTCGACAACTTCCTGCTCGCAGCTTTGGAAGTCCGCTTCCGTCAGGTTGGCCTCGACCAGCAGATCCCCGAGGCGCATGTCAATCTCAGTGCGATCCAGCCGCCCATTCGCCAGAGGGACACGGGCTTTGACCCCGAATTCCGGCTGGCAGAGCTGATCAATCCCCAAAACATCAAACACCCGCGGGGCCTTCAGCGTGCCGGGATGGCAGAAGATATTTATCAGCAAGGCATCGGAACTGTTGCAGGAATCCAGCTCTCGCCATCGCCGCCCGGCAGCAGGCAAAGCGCTCCGCGATTGGCTATGAACCTTCTCCAGCCGCTTGCGCCAATTCACATTTCCCAGGATTGCCCGATAACTCTCGCGCAGGAAGTTGCCGTGGCCAAGGCCATCGTCCGAAGGAAGGTAGCAGACGACCGGAGGCTGGCCGTAGCTGCTACGGCTAAGCAGTTTGTGCCGTTGTGCATATCGCAGGTTGCGGGTACTGAGCTCCCGCCGCAACTCGGCGGCGTAAGGAAAATCTCTCGCGGTGTCGGCAACCGGCATAGATCGCAGCATACAACGTGGAGTTGGGAGGTTGCTATTTTGATTCCGAGGAACGCACGGTGCGGATCAGTTCGACGAATCCGGCGATGATGCCGAGGATCAGGCCAGCCAGGTACAGCCATGTCGTATGCAACCAGTGATCCAGCGCCAACCCGATCAGCCAGCCGGCAACGGTGGCAGCGGGAAAGATGAACGCCAATTGGCTATAGTTCGCCAACTGCACCCACAGGCTTTTCTCATTCGAGCTATTGTTCTGCGGCATGGACTCTCGGCCGAAGCCTGGCTTTTATCCCACTCCCATCGACCAGGTCGCCAGGCGGATAAACCAGTTGGGCAGGATGCCGATGACAATCGTGGCAAATGCGGTAACCACCAGCGCAGCCCACACACCGGCACTGATCGGTAACCGGGACTTGTCCGTGGCTTCGCGCATGAACATGGCGCTGGCGATCTTCATGTAGTAGTAGAGTCCGAACACCGCATAGAGCACCGCGACCGCGGCCAGAACGTAGTGACCGCTCTCCATCAGGCTCAGGAAAATGAAGTACTTTCCATAGAAGCCGGCCAGCGGGGGAATCCCGGCGAGGGACAGGAGGAAAATCAGCATCAGCACAGCTTCGACCGGAGCGCGCGAGTACAGGCCCGCAATGTCGTCGATCTCATCGCCGATCACCTCGCGTTGGCGCAATGAAGTAACCACCGCGAATGCGCCCAGATTCATGAAGGTGTAGACAAGGAGGTAGAGCAGGATTCCCTTGAAGCCGTCGAAAAAGGCGGGGTCGGGATAGGTCACCGAGGCCAGCGCCACGAGTCCCAAGAGCATGTAGCCGACGTGAGCGATCGAGGAGTAGGCCAGCAGCCGTTTCAGATTCGTCTGGGTCAGCGCGGCGAGATTGGCGCCGGTCATGGTAATGATGGAAACCACGATCAGCACCGGGACCCAGGTGGCCCGCAACGGATAGAGCCCCCAAAGCAAAATGCGGAGCAGCATCGCCCAGGCCGCCGCCTTCACTGCAACCGACATGAAGCCGGTGACGCTGGTAGGCGCGCCTTCATACGCATCCGGAGCCCACTGGTGGAACGGAACCGCGGCAATCTTAAACAGCAGGCCGGTCATGGTGGTGAGCAAAGCCAGAATCAGGACGGCATCCGGACGCCCTTGGTTGTTTGCCATCCGCCTTGCCACCGCCTGGGCGATCCCATAGAGGTTGGTGCTGCCGCTGATGCCATAGAACAAGGAAAGTCCATAGGCGAAAATGCCCGACGAAAATGCGCCCAGCAGCAGATACTTCAGCGAAGCCTCGTTCGACCGCCGTTCTCGGCGTAGGAAGCCCACCAGCACGTAGGTGGAAATCGCCATCAATTCCAGGCCAATGAAGATGAGCACGATGTCATAGCCGGAGGCCATGCACATCATGCCGACCACCGAGAACAGAATCAGCGCGTAAAACTCGCCGTGGTGTTCATGCTCGATCTCGAGGTAGCGCACCGAGATCAGAATCGCCAGCGCGGCTCCCGCCAGAAACAGGTAGAAGAAGTAGATGGAAAAGTGATCGACGACCATGCTATGCATGAAGGCCCATTCCAGCCGACGGCCTTCATGCTCCACTGCGTTCTGCATGATTTGGACCTTCACCACGCCCGCGGTTCCGAACAGCAGGCCAGCCAACGCCGTCACCGCATTGGTCCACTTCCATTCAGGAGGAATCATGAGGTCGATCAGCAGAATCCCCAGAGCAAACAGGGTCAGCAGAATGATCGGTAACGACAGGACGTAGTCGGTGCTGGTGAAGAACTGTTGGGCGGCCGGCACTTAGTTCTTGCCTCCGGGAGTCCCTGCATTCGCTGGAACGCCGACAATTACCGCCGTATCCTGCGATGGTTTGATCGAGGCGTTTACCGGGCTGCCGAGCCCGGGATAGTCAGGACGCACGGTCATCACCAACTGGTTCACCGGCTGTTGCAAGATCTCAAAGAACGGCTTGGGATACAGGCCGATCCAGAAGGCGGCAATGACCAGGGGCGCGAAGGTCAGAAGCTCGCGCGGCGTGAGGTCGTGGAGTTTCTCGTTCTTCGGATTGGTCACGGTGCCGAAGAACACGCGCTGGTAGAGCCAGAGCAGATACGCCGCAGCCAGAATCACTCCGGGCACGGCCCAAGCGGCCCAGCGCCAATTCTCCATGAAGGTACCCTGCAGAATGGTGAACTCGCCGACAAAGCCGTTCAGCAGCGGCAATCCCATGGACGACAGGAACATAATCATGGTAATGGTGGCGTACACCGGCATCACGTTCGAGATGCCGCCATATTCGACGATCTCGCGAGTGTGGCGCCGCTCGTAGAGAATGCCGACGATCAAGAACAACGCGCCGGTGGAGATGCCGTGATTAATCTGCTGCAGCACCGATCCGCTGAGCCCTGCCGGATTTAAAGCGAAGATGCCCAACGTGCAGAAGCCCAGGTGGCTGACGGAGGAATACGCCACCAGCTTCTTCATGTCTTTCTGCATCAGGGAAACCAGCGCACCGTAGATGATGCCGATGATCGACAGGGTGATCATCCAGAAACGCACTTTCGGATGCATGACCACGTCGGGGAAAAACGGCAGGGCGAAACGGACAAATCCGTAAGTCCCCATTTTCAGCAGAACGCCCGCCAGGATGACCGAACCCGCGGTCGGGGCTTCCACGTGCGCATCCGGCAGCCAGGTGTGGAACGGGAACATAGGTACTTTGATGGCGAAAGCCACGAAGAAAGCGAAGAACAGCAGAATCGCAAAGCCCGAGCCGTAAGCCGGATCATGGAAAATTCTGGGCGCAGTCACATACAGCGCCTGGATGCTGAAGGTGTATACCCCGGTCTGATGGAAGTTATAGAAGTAGAGGAACAATACCGACAGCAGCATCAGCACCGAGCCAAACAGGGTATAGAGGAAGAATTTGATGGCCGCGTAGAGTTTGTTCGGGCCGCCCCAGATGCCGATCAGCAGGTACATGGGCACCAGCATGGCTTCCCAGAAAACAAAGAATAGGAAGAAATCGAGCGCCATGAAGACGCCGAGCATGCCGGTCTGCAGCACCAGAAACCAGACGTAATATTCCTTCACGCGGTTCTCGATGGCGGTCCACGAAGAGAGGATCGAGATCCAACCCAGCAGGGTGGTCAGCATGATCAGCAGGAATGAAATGCCGTCAATGCCGAGCACGTAGCCGGCGCCGATGGAGGGAATCCAGTTGTTGGGCACGCCTTCCACGAACTTGAAGCCGGGGTCGAAACGCTGTGCCCAGAACCAGGGCACCAGCGGAATCGAGACCAGCAGGCCAGCCAGCGCAAACAGGTTGCCGACCCAGCGGATCGCCTGCTTGTTCTCCTTGGGAACAAAAAGGAGCAGCACAGCCCCCGCCAGCGGCGTGAATAGGATGATCGAGAGAATATGGTTTTGCATAAAAGCAGTTCTCAGTTGTCAGTTCCTCGCGGGCGAGGGCGCCCGCGCCACACAAACAACTATCGCCAAGCGTAGTAGGCTACGAATCCTACCAAGCCCACGACCATAACCAGCGCATACCACTGCACGAGCCCCCACTGCAGCATGCGCATCGGATACGACAGGGCTCGCGACAGAATTGCGGGGCCATTCACGCACAGCCCGTCAATGATCCACTTGTCCCACCAACTGGAAAGTGTTCCGCTGAAACGGGTGATCCAGCCTGCACCGTTCACCGTGCCGTCGATCACGTGCGAGTCGAACCAGGAAGACGCCTCGCCCAGGCCCATCACACCCAGCCGAACCTCGCCGACTTTGCGGCGGCCGGTGAAGGCGTAGTCGTAGGCTTCATCCACGTAATACTTGTTGTAAAGCACGTCGTAAACCGGCGGAGCCGCGGCGGCGATCGGCTCAGTGTAGCCCTTATCGGCTCGCGCATAGTAGCGCCGCGCCAAGCCATAACCAACGACGGCAGCCGCGACGGAGAGCGCCATCAGCCCGTACTCAGTCGAGCGGTTTTCTTCCTTCTCGACAGGCTCGCTGAGTTGGAGAGCCTCACCACGCGCGAAAACCGGTTCCAGGAACTTTCCAAACCAGTTCGATCCGCCCAGGCTGTGCGGGATTCCCAGAAAACCTGCAAACACCGAGCACACGGCCAGCACGATCAGAGGCATGGTCATCGAATGAGGCGACTCGTGGATGTGACGTTCCACCTCGTGGCTCATTCGCGGCTTGCTGATGAACGTCAAGTCAATCAGGCGGAACATGTAGAAAGCAGTCATCAGTGCGGTGGCGAAGCCGATGGCCCAGAGAACCGGGCTGTAGAGCCAAGCTTGCCAGAGAATTTCATCCTTCGAGAAAAACCCTGCGAGCGGTGGGATTCCAGCGATCGCCAGCGTGGCCACCAGCATAGTCTTGTAGGTGGTTGGGATGCGGTGGCCAAGGTCGCCCATGTTGCGCATGTCCTGCTCACCGCTCATGGCATGAATGACCGAGCCTGAGCCGAGGAAGAGCAGCGCCTTGAAGAAAGCATGGGTGAACACGTGGAAAACGCTGGCGGAAAATGCTCCCACGCCAAGCGCCAGAAACATGTATCCCAATTGCGAGACGGTCGAGTAGGCCAACACTCGCTTGATATCGTTCTGCACCAGCCCGATGGACGCTGCAAAAATCGCGGTCAGCGCGCCCACGATCGCAACTGTCTTCATGGAAGTGGGCGCGAGCACGAACAGCGCATTCGAGCGCGCCACCATGTACACGCCCGCGGTGACCATGGTCGCGGCGTGGATCAGCGCGGAAACCGGCGTCGGGCCTTCCATGGCGTCCGGCAGCCAGACATAAAGAGGCAGTTGGGCGGACTTACCGCAGGAGCCGACGAACAGAAGCAGAGTTGCCGCAGTAATGATCGGATCGCCAAGTGCGAAATGTCCGCTCCGGGCCAACTGATTGATGTCAGTAAATCGCACCGATCCGAAGTACCAAGCCAGGGTGAACATTCCCAGCAGGAAGCCGGCGTCGCCGATCCTATTTACGATGAATGCCTTGTTGGCCGCGGTGCTCGCCGAATGGCGATGGAAATAGAACCCGATCAGCAGGTAGGAACACAGGCCCACGCCCTCCCAGCCCACGAACATCAGCGCATAGTTGTTGGCCAGCACCAGCGTCAGCATGGAGAACATGAACAGGTTCAGGTATCCGAAAAAGCGGTAGTACCCGCCTTCGTGCCCCATGTAGCCGATCGAATAAATGTGAATCAGCATGCCCACGCCGGTGACGAACAGCAGCCAAATAGCGGAAAGCGGATCGAGGAGAAACCCAGCGTCCACGTGGAATGGGGCCAGAGTGCCATCGTGGGTGAGGTAGGTCAGGGTGTTCGTATCATGCCCGGCGTATCCCTCGTGAACCGTGTCGGTGCCGAGCCAGGTATAAACGATGGTTTGATACGGCTTGCCGGGACTCTGCGCCGCATAGCCGCCGTATTGCCATACCGCGAGACAGGCAAACAGAAATGCCACGACGACCAAACCAACGCAGACCGCGCTCACGGTGGATTTCTGAACCTTGCGGCCAAAGAAAAACATGATCACCGCGCCAAGCGCCGGCAGCAGCGGAATCACCCAGATATGAGATAAGAAGAACATTTAGTTTTGAGCCATTCGCCCTTCGCAGTTAGCATTTAGCCAGCCAGCGGCCTTGCAGGGCCTGCCAAGACCCGAATTGGCCAGATGCCAAGTGCCAATTGCTAAATGCCGCCGTTCTACCACTTCAGCAAATCCACTTCATCGATATTGATCGTCTCTTTATTGCGGAAAAACGCGATCAAAATTCCCAAGCCGACGGCCGCTTCCGCCGCCGCATCCGTGATTACGAAAATGGCAAACACCTGGCCATGCAATCCCCAAAGCCGCGAAAATGCCACCAGGTTCAAGTTCACGGCGTTCAGGATCAATTCAATCGACATCAAAACGATGACCACGTTGCGCCGGGTCAGCACGCCGACCACGCCAAGAATGAACAGCGCCGCTGCGGCTACGAGATAATGAAGTGTGGTTATAGGTACCATAAAGAGCTCTCAGCTTTCAGCTCTCAGCCTTTAGCTTTTGGCCTTCAGCCGTGAGCCTCAACGCGAACTCGTGCATTGCTGACTCCTGACTACTAAATCCTCTTCTTGGCCATCACTACCGCACCGATAATCGCCACCAGCAGCAACAGCGAAGCGATCTCAAACGCGAACATGTACTGCCCATACAGCAGGGTGCCGATTTCCTGGGTATTGTTGCCCTCTGCAGGAATGGCTGTCTGCGTCACCGGCAACAGCGCCTGGCCTTTCATGTAAACCGTGACGAACAGAAATCCGAGCGCGGCCGCGGCAAGCGTACCGGCCAGCCATTGCTTGTTGAACTGTTCTTCTTTCCGCGCCCGCTCGATGTTCACCAGCATGATCACGAACAGGAACAGCACCATGATGCCGCCGGCATACAGGATGATCTGCACGCCAGCCACGAACGGCGCATACAACATCAGGTAGAGCCCGGCCTGCGCCAGCAGCGCCAGGATCAGCGCCAGCGCCGAGTGCACCGGATTTTTCCGGGTGATCACCAGGATGCCGCTCAGCACCGCAATTCCCGCCAGAAAATAAAAGAAGAAGGTTGTAGCTACAGGCGCCATATCAGACCAGAACTCCCACGATCGCCGTCAAAATCAGCACTCCCAGTGCGATCGGCAGCATCACTTTCCATCCCACTTTCATCAACTGATCAAACCGGTATCGTGGGAACGTCGCGCGATACCAGATGTAGAGATACATGAATAAAGAAACCTTGGCGATAAACCAATAAATATCCTGGACACGAAGCCGAACCGGGGGCACAAACAGCACCAGGCCGACCAAGCCCAGCACCACCCCGAAACCGGCCAAGCCGGCAGTCTGGATGCGGAAGTACGGGTGCCGAGGCATGCGGATCACGCCGAGAAAACAGAAGGCCGCCAGGACAAGAAAAGTAAGCCCCGGAAACAGCGAGAACACAAGCTCCACCAACGACCCGCTCAGCAAATTCGGAAACGGCCGCAGCCATCCGCCCAGCCACAGCGTCACCGCGATCGAAGACACAGCAAGCATGGCCGCGTATTCGCCCAGCATGAACAGGGACCAGCGCAGGCCGCTGTACTCGGTATGAAAGCCAGCTGTCAACTCCGATTCCGCCTCCGGCAAATCGAACGGCGCGCGATTGGTTTCCGCCACCATGGCAATGGCGAAGATCACCAAGGCAATCAGCCCCAGGGGAAAGAACTTGAACACAAACCAGACATGCTGCGCCTGCTGCGCCTGCACAATTCCGATCATGCTCAGGGTTCCGGTGCCGGTGGCATTGAGGCTAGTCATCAGCACCGCCGAGACCACCGCCAGCCCCATGGCGACTTCGTAGGAAATCATCTGGGCGCTGGAGCGCAGCGACCCGATGAGGGGATAGTGGGAGTTCGACGCCCATCCCGCCATGACCACCCCGAGCACGCTGAGCGAAGAAACCCCGAGCATGAACAGGATGCCGATGTTCAAATCGGTGATGGCGTGGGTTGGGCCGAACGGTATCACGATGTACACCGCGAACGAAGCACAAAGAATAATAAGGGGCGCCAGCCAGAAGACAAACTTGTCGGCCTCAGCCGGAATGATGTCTTCCTTGGTGAGCAGCTTGATGGCATCGGCAAAGGGCTGCATCAGGCCGTGGGGGCCGACCCGCATGGGACCCAGCCGAATCTGGAAATGGGCCAGCGCTTTGCGCTCCAGCCAGTTCATGGCCATGACCACGACGGCCACGCCGGCAAACACGATCAAAATGTACACCAGCGCCCAGAACAGGTTTCCGGCTTGTCCCGGCGTGGTATCGCTGCTGAGATAGGAAGTGATGTAGTCGAGCATCAGCGGTCTACCTCGCCGAGAACAATGTCAATGGTGCCAATGACGGCAATCACATCGGCCACAAGCTGCCCGCGCACCATGAGGTCCAGCGCTTGCAGGTTTACGAACGACGGCGGGCGCACGCGCACGCGATAAGGCTGCGTCGACCCGTCACTGACAATGAAATATCCCAGCTCGCCCTTGGGCGCTTCAATCGAGTGGTACACCTCGCCCACCGGCGGTTTGATCACTTTGGGAACCTTGGCCATGATGGGCCCGGTCGGGATTCGTTCCACTGCCTGCCGGATGATGCGCAGCGACTGCCGCATCTCCTGCATGCGCACGATGTACCGGTCGTAGGTATCGCCGTTCTGCCCGATGGGAATCTCGAAGTCGAAGTCCTGATAACCGGAGTAAGGCACGGCTTTGCGGATGTCCCATTTCACGCCGCTTGCCCGCAGCACCGGACCGGTCACGCCCAGAGCAATGCAGTCGGGGCCGGAAATCTTTCCGACGTTCCGGGTGCGCTCCACCCAGATGCGGTTGGTGGTGAGCAACTCTTCATATTCGTCGATCTTGGGAGGAACGAAGTCGAGGAAGTTTTTCACGTCCTGCTCAAAACCTTCGTACAGCTCGTACTGGCAGCCGCCGATGCGGAAGGCGTGCGTGGTCAGCCGCGCGCCGCAATACTTCTCAAAGATCTTGAGAATTTCTTCCCGGTCGCGGAAGGTGTAGAAAAGCGGGGTCATCGCGCCGATGTCCAGAGCGTGCGTGCCCAGCCAGATCATGTGACTGGCCAGCCTATTCAGTTCCGTGAGGATCACCCGGATATACCTGGCGCGCGGCGGAGCCTCAACGTTGAGCAGCTTCTCGACCGCTTCGCAATAGCCCAGCCCGTTGGAGACGGCAGCGACGTAGTCCATGCGGTCTACGTAGGGATTGAACATGGCGTAAGTGCGGTTCTCGGCGATCTTTTCCACCCCGCGATGCAGATATCCGATTACGCACTCTGTGCCCAGGACTTTTTCGCCGTCGAGTTTCAGGATGACGCGCAGCACACCGTGGGTCGCGGGATGCTGCGGCCCCATATTGATGATGAGTTCGTTGGTATCAAGATAGGTTTTGTCGGGCTGGCCGAGTTCCAGATGGGAGAGATAGGCTGTCGGGTCTGTCATTCGCCTTTCCTCATTGGCCGCTCGGGATCCCCAGGTTGATTTGCACCCATTCGTTGTCCTGCTGGGTGATTCCGTAATCCTTCCGCAGCGGATAGCCCTTCCAGCCGTCGGGCAAAAGAATTCGCTTCAAATCGGGATGCCCGTCGAAGCGAATGCCGAACATGTCATAGACTTCGCGTTCCAGCCAGTTTGCCGTGGGCCATATGGAAACTGAACTCGGGAACGTCTCCCCTTCGCCAATCATGGTCTTGACGCGCATCCGCTCATTGCGCGAAAAAGAGTAAAGGATCCAGATCAGATCGAAGTGTTTTTCGCGTTTGGGATAGTGCACGGCGGTGATGTCCACGCAGTAGTCAAACTGCTCTTCGTCGCACAGAATCCGCAGCGCCTCAGCGGTGATGGAGGACTCCAGGATCAGATAATTCTGCCCCAGGTAAGTGCTGGATTCGCGCACTCCCGTGCCGTATTGCCCTTTCAGTCTGGAAACCACCGGAGAATCCCATGGAAGCGGAGTGGGGCCAGCGGGCTTGGCGGGAGCGGCGGGTTTCGCCGGGGCTGCCGCAGCCGGAGGCTTGGCGGCAGGCGCTGGCGGTGCAGCAGCGGGCGTGGAGGGTTCCGCCGGGGGCTTTGCTTCTCCGCCCGGCGGCGGTGTAGGCGACTTGGTTTCCTCGGGCACGAGCCTGCTAGTCCTCCGCCGCTACCGCTGGTTCAGAAACGTTCCCTTCTAACAGCTTAAGTCCGGCACTGTCAACCGCGTGGAGCAATTTGTAACTGAGTAATTTGTAATTTTGTAATTTGACCCCCGGTGGCGGCCGGGTTTCGACTTCAAATCACAAATTCTTTCCTCTCGCGGCTGCCTGGTACGCTTCGATCAAATCACGGATGCGCTGCGCGTCCTGTTTGCGATGTCCATGGCTGGTGACCGGATCGGTACCACCTGCGGACTCGATCACGATATCCGACCACAATATCCCGGTGCGGATGTGCACCGAAGCTACCTGCGCAATGGCGATGCTCTCCTCGTTGCTGCTGAAAAACCGTGGCTTCACCCGGCTGACATGCTGCGCATTGACCTCGATCCGCGTGGGAAAAAACAAGTTGCCCCGGGTCCAGCGGCTGGCAACAAACGTCTCTCCCTGCGGACTGATGTCAGGCATGCGCTTTCAAATCATTCGAATCGGATGAGTGACCACGAACTTTTCCCCGGGGAATGCTGATTGCTAAGTGCCAAGTGCCGCCCCTCACACCCACTCCAGCGCGCCCTTTTTCCAAATCCAGATGTAGCCCACGACCAGGATGGCGAGAAAGATGAGCATCTCGACCAACCCGAAGGTGCCCAAAGCCTTGAACCTCACGGCCCAGGGAAACAGGAAGATGGTCTCCACATCGAACACCACAAACAGGATGGCCACAATGTAATAGCGCACGGTGTACCGGCCGCGGGAATTGTCAATGGGGTCGACGCCGCACTCGTAGGGCATCAGCTTTACAGGGTTGGGGTTGGCTGGACGGATGAGCTTGGCCAACAACAAAGTAACCGGGATGGCCAGCCCCACCACGGCGACGAACAGGAAAGCAGGAACGTAGTTCTGTGGCATTCAGTCTTCCGCTGCGGCAAAGGTAGACGCACCCGTCGCCGGCAATTTCGGTGAAGCAGCCATACTAACGCCACTGGCCGCTGCCTTCAAGGGCTAAGTGTCGGATGGTACCGGGTCAACACTGGAGGCTGGCCCGGCACGGCGACGTGGCCCTTCCCCGGAAACCGCACACCGCCAGCCAAGGGATCTGATTCTTGCCTGGGAATTGGCCCCTGCCGATCCGAGCGTCCCCGCCAGCGGATTTCGTCCTAACGGACGATTTCAAATACCGATCCGTTTTCTGAGTCACCTCGACCTGTGGTTGTGCCGTACAGATTGCCGCGAGAATCCAGCACCAGTCCGGCAGCGGGATTGCCGCCGCCCGCGCGATCCGTAAACGAGTGGAGTACCGTCTCTTTCCATGCGCCACCCTTCAGTGTCAGCTTGAAGACCGTGCCTAAACCAGACGAGCCGCCGCCATTGGTGGTGCCATACAGAGCGCCCTGCCTGTCGAAAACCAGGCCAGCCAGCGGGTCAGCGCCGTCTTTGGTGCCCGCAAACTGGTGAATGACTCGCTCGGTCCATTTTCCGCCCGACTTCGAGGTCAGCTTGAAAACCGTGCCATTGCCGGACGCGCCGCCCTTCGATGCGGTTCCGTACAAACCACCGGCGCTATCAAAGATCAACCCGGCAGCGGGGCTGTATCCTCCTTTGCCGGTGTTGTTGAAGCTGTACAGCACTTCCTCTTTCCACTTCCCACCGGCCTGAGGTCTCAGTTCGTACACCGTGCCATAGCCGTAGGCCCCACCTGCGGATGTAGTGCCGTATAGGTTGCCCGATTTGTCGAGGATAATACCGGATAAGGGCAAAGAGCCATCATAGTAGTCATACCCCTCAAAACAATGGATCACACTCTCCGTCCAGGTGCCGCCTTGGTTTGGAGTCAGCCTGAATACCGTGCCATATTGATACGGTCCCCCTCTCGAGGTGGTCCCATAGAGGTTGCCGGCGCCGTCGAAGATCACCCCCGCTACCGGCGTCCGTCCATCCGTGGGGACGCTTTGGAACGAGTACAGCACGCTTTCCGTCCAGCTGCCTTGGCCTGGGGTCAGCGCAAAGACGGTCCCGCACTCCGTACATCTGCCGGCTCCGCCCCCGCTGGTAGTGCCATAGAGAGCACCCTTGCTGTCCAATATCAGACCAGCCATGGGCCACAATCCGCCCGACAAACTATAGAGAACCGTTTCCGTCCACTTTCCGTTGGAGTTCGGGGTAAGCTCGAAGACCACTCCGCACGGGTAGCCTGCCCAGCACTGTCCTGTGCCGCCGTACGGGGTTGTCCCGTACAGGTTGCCGGAAGCGTCGAAGATCAAACCAGCATAGGGACTGGCTCCGTTGGTCTCCTTGTCGTTAAATTTCAACAATGTTTTGAACTGGCTGGCTTCCGAGACCAGAGGAGTCAACAGCAAACCTGCGGCTAGAACCAGCGTGGCTGGCTGAACCAAGGCCATGAGTCTTTTGAAGTACATAAACGTCGTCCTACCTTTCCTGCGGAGGTGTGAAAGCCATCTGAGCACCGCCTGCAAGCATGCCCAGCGTTGCAGGGCGTGTTGCCGAAATTGGGCTGCCTGCGGAGGCTGTTGAACCGTTGCTTTCCGGCATGGTTGAAGCCGGAGTCGCGTCAGTCTCGCCAGACTCCGATTTTGTTCTGCCGGTGATGATGGGCTTGTTCGGAACGGTTTCGTAGGCGTAGCCAGTGAGGATCGCCGACGAGAACTGCTTCTTGGTGAGCCGCGCCCAGCCGTAGTGGAGTTCCCCGGTAATGTAAAACTTCAGGCCTAGATACCGGTTGGTGACGTTCGCCCACGCCCCAACTGTCGTATTAAAGTAACCTGAGCCGTCTTCCCTATTCATGAGGCCCTTGTTGGCAAACGGCCTTCGAGGCTCCACACGAACCGGAACACCGGCCAGCAGGGCAGCAGCATACCCTCCCTCGGTTCGGACACCGTTTGCTTTCTGAGCCCCCCGGACACTCAAAGTCTCATCCCAAGGCGTATCCGGCAAGGCACACGTGCAAGAAGTACTCGCGAACTCAAAGTCCTTCACGCCGTCGCGATTCAGATCGACGAAGTAATGCCCCTGGGCGTGGATCTCGATGTGCGTGGGCGTGTAGATGACTTTTGCTTCGGCCGGCTGGGACAGGGCCAGTCCCACCCCGGCCGCCCCCGCAGCAGCCGCATAGGCAAAAATACGTTTCTCCAATTCTGTGCTTAGTTTAGCGGCCCCGCGGTTTCGGATCTGGCGTTTGCTTGCTGGCTTTGACGGGTTCATGCGGCTTACCTCGCGATATTTCTGGCTGGCGTTCATTCGGGCGGGTCGTGCAGAGCTGCAGTCTCAAGGGGGCGTGCAGGAGACACACGATGTCTACCGGATGGTTGCGCTCACCAGAACGCTACGCCGAAGCGGAGCCAGTCTCAGTGACCGCCGTCACCCTTCGATGTTTTGTTCGGGCAAGCCGGCAAGCCAGCCCTTGGCGTCGGGACAGTCGCTCTACAAAAAACTCCGTGTCCCCGTGCCGCAGCGGTAGATGTTCTCTATAATCTATGGTTCATGTTTGCGGATGCTGGATGTTACCAGCTCCGAGCCCCAATAATTTCGCACTCAAGGAATCCCTTTGGCACTGGACGAAAAGATCTACGAACTGCGGCGCGACAAGCTCAAGCAGATCGAAGCGCTGGGGCAACCGGCCTATCCCACCAAGTACGAATTCACCCACACGATTCCCGCAATTCTCGCGGAGTATTCGTCAAAGTCCGGCGAAGAACTCGAAGGCTCTCGCGTCAACGCCCGGATCGCCGGACGCATCATGGCCATTCGCCTGATGGGCAAGGCGGGCTTTGCCCATTTGCAGCAGAACGGTCAGAAGCTGCAGATTTACGTGAAGAAAGATGCGGTGGGCGACAAAGGATTCGAGCTTTACAAACTGCTCGATCTCGGCGACCACATTGGCGTCAGCGGCTACCTGTTTCGTACCCGGACCGGCGAGCTCAGCGTCCACGTCGAGGAGATCACATTTCTCTCCAAGGATCTGCTTCCCTTGCCGGAAAAGTGGCATGGGCTGACCGACGTCGAACTCCGTTATCGCCAGCGCTACGTCGATCTCGTCATGAATCCCGAAGTCCGTGAAGTTTTTCTCAAGCGCAGCAAGCTGGTGCAATCCATGCGGCGATACCTCGACTCGCAGGGATTCATCGAAGTCGAAACGCCCATGATGCAGCCCATCGCGGGCGGCGCGGTGGCCAAGCCGTTTATCACTCACCACAACACGCTTGATATGGACTTGTATCTCCGCATCGCGCCCGAGCTGTATCTCAAGCGCCTGACGGTCGGCGGCTTCGACCGGGTGTACGAGATCAACCGGAATTTCCGCAACGAAGGTCTAGGCTGGCGCTGGAATCCTGAATTCACCATGCTCGAGTTCTATCAGGCTTACACCAACTACCGCGGCGTCATGGACCTGACGCAGAAGCTGATCGAGCAGGCAGCCATCGACGTGAACGGCACGACCAAGTCAAAATGGGGCGAACACGAAATTGACTGGGCCGAATCGAACTGGAAACGTCTCACCATGCGTGAGGCCATCATCCATTATTGGCCGGAGCACGCTGGAGCCAAGCCTGCCATCTCCGACTTTGGCACTCACGAAGCGGTCAAGGCCCTGGTGCAGCGATTCAACAGCGCTCACGCGCACGTCGCCTACGACCCGAACGAAC
The DNA here is from genome assembly GCA_963715675.1 of uncultured Acidobacteriota bacterium. Lineage (GTDB taxonomy): Bacteria > Acidobacteriota > Terriglobia > Terriglobales > Acidobacteriaceae > DASVWZ01. The sequence goes on along the minus strand of OY970265.1, from coordinate 879,504 downwards.
CGACGGGCAAGACCATCGCGAGCCTGTTTGAAGCGGCGGCCGAAGAACATCTGATTCAGCCGACGATCATCTATGAGTTCCCTACCGCAGTTTCTCCGCTTTCCAAGCAGAAACCAGACGAGCCTGAGTGGACCGAGCGCTGGGAAATCTTCGCCGGACAGATGGAGATTTCCAACGGCTTCAGCGAACTCAACGATCCCGAAGACCAGCGCCGCCGGTTTGAAGGCCAACTGAAAGAACGCGAGCGCGGCGACGAAGAAGCCCACCAGATGGATGAAGACTACATCCGGGCGCTTTCGTACGGGATGCCTCCAGCGGGCGGGGTGGGCGTCGGGGTGGACCGGCTTGCGATGTTGCTGACCGATTCCCATACTATCCGCGACGTGATCCTGTTCCCGCTGCTCAGGCCGGAAAAAGCCGCGATTGAAGCTGAAGAAAACACAGCGCAAAGCGGCGGATAACGTTGCCGCCGCTTCCGGCGAGCCCAGACCTTTTTTACAAGCCCATGACAAAAATGCCGGCCGGTTGGGCTATAGTGCCTGCTGAGTGCGGAAGAAGGCCGCATTTTCTCTCAGGGATCGGGGGTCGAGATCATGACAAACGCATTCTTACATTTCGCAGCGGCACTTCTCTGCTTGTCATGCGTGACCGGCGCCACATTCGCAGCGGCTCAGTCGTCCGACGGGCAAGCAGGAGGATCTGCGCAGGTTGGGCAAGGTTTTGTCGTACAGGACAAGTTTGGCGGCGAGGTTCTGGGCTACGATGTCGATCGTAACGGCACCGAAGGTCTGCTCAGCGAATACGTGATGTTGCAGGATGGCAACCTGCTCATCGCCACCGAAACCTTCGACCAGAAGACCGGCAAAATCCTCAAGGTTGTCCACAAGAAGACAGAAACGCAAGACAACTTTGTCACCCTAGGGGTGGTAGGCAGCCACATCGGCATCGAGCAAGTCGAGCACGTGAAGGGCATCTACGTCGACAAGAGGACCTACAACACGCTTGATCCCCTCGACGGCAACAAGTTCACCGGAAAATGGACGCCCCCTCTCAATGACAAGACCGAGCTTTTTGAAGACGTAGAGGGAAATCAGGGCACCCCGGAGGTCGCCGTCATGGGCTCGCCCTACTCCTGTTGTGGCCGGTTTGTATTCGGATCCGATGTAGCAGCCAACACTTTCGGAAAGAGAGTTCCACTGCAGGATCCCATCTTTACCGGCGGCGTGCCCCCGTTGCTGGCATGGGACAGCACGATGCAGCGAGCGGTCCTGGCGCAAGCGCAAGGCGCCCCGTACACGGTGCCCGTAGTTTCGTTGGTTGATCTCACCAAGGGCAAGATCACCGAGTTCAGCGGCCTCGGCTACGGGTACGTTAACGGGCTGGCGGTTGATTCGGGCACCGGCATCGCGTGTACGACCACCGAAACCGACAATCGTGCGGAGTTTTATAACTTAAAGACGCACCATGGAATCATCGTGGAGTTGCCGATCATCGGACAGTACTCCGGGGCAACGGTGGCGAATGATCCCGTGCACAAACTCTTCCTCATCACCCACCCGGTGCCGGCTTCTAACGGCGAGATCCACGTCTACGACGAAAAAGGCAACTTGATCGAATCGCTGCCCAACTTCCCGCTGGGACCCGGGGGAGCCTACATTGCGCTGCACCCCAGCACCCGCACCGGATTTGTGCTGGCACCGGGAAGGAACCGGAACCTGTCCGGCCTTCAGTCCTTTAAGTACTAGACGTGAGTTCGACCCTGGGGTCGCAGGGGATGCGTGCTCCCTGCGCTTTGTGCAAGGGAAGCGGGGCAGTCCGCGGCTTCAATGTTTCCACGGACGTTCGACCACCAGATCGGGATGCTCACGGCGGAAGGTCTCCGCAACATGGCAGCCCCAGCAGACCGCATCCGACACCTTCAGAGCCTCCGGCAGTTTTTCAGCCGGCACCTGGTCCCACTCCACCGTAATCTGGTCGAGATTCCGCAGGGCCGCGTAGTGATCGAGACGGCTCACGTTGCCGATCAGCCTGCCGCAATACACGCACTTCTTCCCGGCAAACCACTGGTTGGCAATCGTCCACAAACGGTGGCTTTCCGGGTCGCTTGCCAGTTGGCTCAAACATTCCTGCCCGCAATCCTCTTTTTCGGGCCAGCGCGTGCAAGAGCACAACTCGAGATTAGAGCGGCCAATCGCGGCGTATATTGCGGCGCGGGCCTTGGCAACTTCTACCGCGGAGGTTTCCTGATTCTCGGGGCAGGTGACCAGCATTTTGCCCCAGTACTTACGAAGTTGCTGAAAACCGATCCGGGCCCGGCGGAGAAAGACCGCTCCGGCGATCACCAGCAATGCGATCAGGAGATATACTTCGCGCACCATAAGGCCTCCTCGCGCACATGCTTACAGATGGCATGGTACTCCGGACAGGTCACGGAAAGCTGTGACCTCAGTCATGGTGCCGTGTGATGAGGAAGTGAGTAGCCAGGTGTCAGCGCTCAGGGGCCGTGCTTGCTGATACGCATAGATTGAGGAGACCGAGATCCTTGGGCCCGCGAAGCAAAGCGCGGGCTCTGAGGATGGCATCATTCGATGGGCATTCGCGCGCTGGTTATGAGGCTGCATCGCCGACGCCGATAGTGACCAGGAAGGCTCCCGGTATCCGGGAAAGTACTGGAATCCGGCTTTGGCCTGCACTAGGCTTGGAGCAGTTACTTGCTCGGTACGAGGCAGCGCTACCGTAGCGCCGCTCAGGTTTCCTGGCGCTGGGTCGGTAGCGCTTTGCGTTTTTCCGCAGACGTGCGGAACGTCATTCTCCTCACATATCCCAACAGATCCTAAGCGGCGGGCCGGTGGCGCTATCGGGCTTTTCCGCCCTGGCGGCTCGAGGGAAGTTTCGCGGATGAAACCCGGGTTGCCCCATCCGGCGAAGGCGAGGATGTCCCCAAGCTGAAAGCGTAAAGCACTACCTCAACGCGGCTGGAGACCCCCAGCTTGTCGAAGATTCGGAACAGATAGTTCTTCACCGTGTGTTCCGCCAGGTTCAGGGTTTGAGCAATCTCCCGGTTGGAGAGTCCATCGGCCACGCAGCGAACCACGTCCAGCTCACGCTTGGAAAGCACGGACAAGGCAGCGCTATCCGCCAGCCGAATCGGCCTCGCCTCGGAGACCGCTTCGAGCAGGTGGCCAAGTTCGCGGCTGTTCGCCCACACGTGTCCGGAATGCACGCAAGCGATGCACTTGGCCAGAGATTTCAGAGACTCGGTACGGCAGAAGACTCCGCGCGCCCCGGCACGGAAGGCCTCCACCACCGCAATCCGCTCGGAGCTATCCAGCAGCATCACAATGACTGACTTCGGATTCGCCATACGAATCTGGCGAGCCACTTGCAATCCAAGCGCGGGGTCCTCTTCGAGCGTCGAGCTCAACAGAACCACATCCGCGTTTTCCGTGCGCACCACCTCCAAAATTGCCTGCGTACTGGGTTCGGCTTCGACCACCTGGAAGCGCTTGTCCTGGGTCAGCACCTCGACCAGCAATTGGGTATTCATGCGCGTGCTGTCCGCGGCCACGACTCGAATCGGCGGCGGGATTTCCGGCAAAGGTGTCACATCTCCCATGGGGACTCGCTCAGGTCAGTTGGGATATCTGCATGTACTCCACAAATCATGATCACGATTTCTCACGGATTCTTGCTCACGTCAACTAAACCGGATTCGTTCGGCGCACTGGCATCACGAATCTTAGCCGCAGGGACGTGTCGAACCGGCCGAGACACGTTCCCAGCAGCCTACCTGCCAAAGCTGCTCCAACTTTAGCCCGCTCAGTGCCTTGGGTAAACGGTACTTTCGTACTCCGCGCCAGGTTCAAGTTGGCCTTCCGCCTGGCTTGGATTGACGCGATGCAAGGGGCCACTAATGGGCCACTTGCGGCCACGAACGGGCCATTCGCTTTCCTTCTTTTCGCCGATTCTGTTTGCTATAGTAGGTCTTGCAAGGCACCTTTCAAAATCCCCCCCATCGTGCCTTCATTTTGAGCCCGCCCCCTCTGCATCTGCTCGCGTTATTGATGAACACCCGGGTGAACAGTCACCAACGTTGAAGGTTACCCACGCGGTACCAAAGTACCGGTACTGAAGGTACGTTGTTGCCATTCCTTTAGTGGAGTCGTGGTGGGTAGACTTGCGATGATGGCGAAGGACAACATGCTTGCCGGCCAGAGGTGCAGCGGCAGTTTCACCCGAAGCGCATGAACCAAGCACTGTTTCTAACCAGGCAACCAGATGAAAAAGGGGAGTTGTATTCTATGAACAAGCGACTGATTTCTCTTCTTGGGTTTGTTCTGCTGGCGATTCTGTCCAGCTTTGCTGCAATTTCGGGACGAGCCCAATTTAAGGGCCGATCCAATTTCAGTTCACGGCCTGCCGGCATCGCAGCGAAGCACCAGCTTGGTGCATCCAGCCGGCAAGCCAGCAGCAGACTCCGGCTGCACTCGATGTACAAGAAGCCCGGGGTCCCGGCCGGTCTTGGCTTTCTCAGCGCCACGCAGTGGCCGGCGGGCGGAAGCCCGAATTCTCCGTACCCCAGCGTGATGCCCGCCGCGACAGAGAGCTTTGACTCTATCGGCGACACGGGTGTGGCCACGGTGGTGAATGACGGAACCAGCGGGTCCAAGAAATATGCGATTTCGGTGGTGCTCAGCAATGGCGATGGAACATTCCAGGCCCCACAGCTCACCAACCTCACGACTGACACGCAATTCAATCCCATTTGGACGGCAAACCTCAACACCAACGGAAATGGCGACGCGGTGATGGTTCTCGAGCCAGCAACTGTGTCCACCCCGGCATCGATTAATGTGTGGGTGAATAATGGCGACGGGACGTTCAGCCTCGGCGCGAACTACCCGCTTACGACGGCCAACGGAGACAACATCATCTGGGGCACGACGGTTACGGACGCCAACACCGGCTATGTCGACTTTGTGGCGGTGGACGCGGGAAGTCCCACCACGGTTTGGACTCTGCTTGGCAATAATAACGACGGATTCTCGGCGCCTACGGCCGCACCAGGTCCCATTGGGTCGGGCCAATTGAGCAATGTGCCGGTAGCGTTCGCCGACTTCAACGGCGACGGGCTGCTGGATTTCGTGGGCACAGACTTTACCTCGAACCAGTTGATGGTTTACATCAACAATGGGGCGGGCTACAACATGCCCGTGCCTTTGACCACGCCCAATGGCCTCTACGACGCGTGCTCTATCGCGGCCGGCGACCTGAACAACGACGGCTTTCCCGAGATCGTGGCCGCCAACTGCCAGGACAACAACGTCACGGTTTACGTAAACAACGGCACCGGCGGTTTCAGCAGCGGCACCTATTACTATGCGGGCCGCCTTCCCGAAGCGGTCGCTATCGCAGACATCAACGACGACGGAAGCAATGACATTGTTGCTGCCGACGCCTTCGGCGGCGATGTTTCGGTTCTGTTAGGCAACGGTGACGGCACACTGCAAGTACCGACCGTCGGCTACGCTACCGGAGGTTATCCCGGCGGGTATCCGTTCGGTCCGACGTATTCCACGGTCCCACCGCTAGTGGCCGACTTCAATGGGGACGGTTCTCTTGACGTCGTCGTGGCGGACAGCATGTTCAGTTTCGTATATTTGCCGGGATATGGGGATGGAACCTTCCAGGGTCCGATCGACTATTACACCCAGGTCGGCGTCCTGAATCCCTACGGGGCGGGCATAGCCTCCGGGGACTTCAACGGCGACGGCATCACCGACTACGTGATCGGGAATAACAAGAGCTATTCCGGTGGCCGAACCGGGATCAGCATATTCCTGGGAAATACAGACGGCAGTGTTCAGACCGGCACACCCCAGGGTGGCGTCGCGACGAACGGCGTCCTGGCCTACGTGGCTGTGGCTGACTTCCAGAAGCGCGGCATCCTGGACATCGTCGCGACTGACCAGGCAAACGGCGGAATTCAGATCTTTAATGGAAACGGCGACGGTACGTTCCAAACCGGAAACACCTACGGCAGCGATACCCAAAACGGCTACAGCACTCTGGACATCGCAGTGGGCGACTTCAATGGCGACGGCTATCCGGATATCGCGGTCGTCAACGCCTACAACAGCGGCGCCAACCTGGACGTCGGCGTTCTCATCAACGACCAAGAGGGTGGCTTCAAGGCGGCGGTAAACTATGCCGTCAGCACCACATCCCAAGTCGGAGCACCGCAGATCCTCGCGACCATCACCGCAGCCGACTTGAATGGCGACGGCAAGCTCGATCTGCTCGTCCCCGACTTTGGCACCCAGAGCAATTCAGGCTCTACGGTGGCGGTGTTCTACGGAAACGGCGATGTCAACGGCACCTTCCAGCCTGAAACCGCTGTGAACACCACGACCAATCCTCGCTATGCCGCGGTTGCGGATCTGAACGGTGACGGCATCCCCGACATGGTGTTGAGTGTTGACGACGGCGCCACCAACTTCCAGGGGATTGACATCTACCTGCAAAGCCCGGTTGGCACCTTCCCACCGCTGCCCAATTACCAATACAGCACTCAGCAGGATACATCGTTGCACGTTCCGATTCCCAGCTATGTTCGCGTGACCGACGTCGACGGTGATGGCATTCCTGACGTGGTCTTTACCGACTCCAACTACGGAACCGTCGGCTTCCTCTACGGCAAGGGTACCGGGGGCGTGGGTACCGGACAGTTTAACGGTCCCTTCGAGTACCCGGTCGGCGGCAACGCCTACAACCTGGTGCTGGCGGACGTCAACCACGGCGGCGGCGTCAATGTGGTCACGGCGGACGGCAATGCTTCCGAACTGACCGTATTGCTCAACACGGCCGGTGCGCCCAACACGCTGAATTCCTCGTCGAATCCAACCACGGCCGGGACCTCAGTCACCTTCACGGCAACCGTGTCGGCAATCCGTGGCGTAAGCGCAGTTCCCACGGGGAGCGTCACGTTCTACGATGGCAACACAGCGCTCAGCGGGGCCGTGCCATTAAGCTCCAGCACGGCGAGTTTCGCGGCCAGCTTAACCGGCGGGACGCACAGCATCACGTCCCAGTACAGCGGAGACACGAACTTCTTCTCCAGCACCTCGGTGGCGCTGAAGCAGGTGGTCTCCCTGGCCAGTTCTTCTTCTGGCGTGGGCTCGTCGCTGAATCCGGCGGTGCCGCAACAGTCGGTCACCTTCACCGCAACCGTTACGGCCTCGGGCGGCAATGCTTTCCAGCCCACCGGAAACGTCACGTTCTACGACGGCCTCACCGCGCTGGGATCGGGAACGCTCAACTCCAATGGGGTGGCTACACTCAGCACCGGCAGCCTGGCCGTTGGCTCGCACAGCATCACTGCGCAATACAACGGAGACACGAACTTCTCGCTGTCGTCCGCGCAGCTGCAACAAGTCGTCACACTGGCCGACTCCTCAGCCGGCCTGGGCTCGTCGTTGAATCCGGCCGCACCTAAACAGTCGGTCACTTTCACGGCGACGGTCACCAACAGCCAGCAGGGCTACGTCATGCTGCCTACTGGCACCGTAACCTTCTATGACGGCAGCAAGGCTCTGGGCGCTGCGGTTCCGATCAGTTCCGCAGGCGTGGCCACATTCACCACCAGCAGCCTGACCACGGGTCATCACACTATCACTGCCCAATACAGCGGTGATGCGAATTTCAAGTCCGTGGGCTCGCAGGCCGTAGATGAGAACATCACCAGTGTGCCGGACTACAGCCTCTCGCCGAGCCCGGGATCACAGAGCGTGAACCCAGGCAGCACGGCCTCGTACACCGTCACCCTGAGTCCAATCAACAGCTACAACGGGACAGTTAACTTCACTTGCCCGAGCGCCAGTTCATTGCCTTCGGGCGTGACCTGCAAAGCGCCCGGAGCGATGAGCGCGCCCTATCAGGCGGGGACGCTGACCCTGAAAACGACCGGGCCCAGCGCCCAGGCAATCACGCCGCAGGACCTGAAGCCGCATCGAGGGGACCCCAGTCTGTGGGCCAGCCTCAGCGGCGTCGGAATGATCGGCATTGTCCTGGCGGGTGATTGGAAGAAACGTAACCGTCGCCGCCTGGCCATCGTACTGACCATCCTGGCCTTGGCGATGGTTCTCGCAATGGCCGGTTGCGGCGGCGGAACCACGGCTGCCGGAGGTGGTGGGGGCACGGGCGGCACGCCCGCGGGCACCTACCATGTCACGATTACCGCGACCGGTAGCGCAGGGAGCAACTTCGGAAATACTCAGCCACATCAGCTCGAAGTGACGCTGGTTGTGAACTAACTCAGGTACTGCAATTGCCTCTCAGGCGGCCGGTCTTCCGGCCGCCTTTTTTTCGTTTTCCTCCCAGTCCCCGCGATGGTCAAGGTGAGCGCGTTGCTCGTCGGAATTCGGGCCAAGCGGCAGGTTCACGCGCTCGGCCTCTAACCACTTCAGCCCTCTTGGACATGACGAACCCGCAGCGGTGACCAGCGTCACCGACGGTCCCTTGCGGTGGTGTTAACCTTGTTGCCCGTGGTCTGGGGCCTACTTTCGCCGACCCCTGGTTCGGTCGAAAGCTGCAACCAGCAACCGTCCCGCTCGGGGAAGGTAAGTAATGGCGTATGAGCATTATCGCCAGCGTTCCCTCGTTCCTGATCGCAAGCTAGTTCGACTGCGCAACCTCCGATTTCGGCCTAATACTGCAAATCAACCGAGTGACTACGTTAACCTGACTGCGTTCGGCGGGCTGACAAGCAACCCTCCGGACGACGCGGAGACACCGTGACCGCGACAGGTCTACCGCAGGTGCGGGAAGACAGTTCCTGCACCTGCGCTCTTCACATGAACGCGGTGATGGGGGTGCAACAATGCTGAGAATGGCGAGACCATCAATTACGAGTAAGCGGTTTTGGCTCGTCCTGGGGGCCCTGCTGCTGGCAAACGCCGCCTGGGCAGCCACCAAGTACAAGGTGCTGTGTAACTTCAAGGGCGGGAACGATGCGGGCGGCCCGCTGTACGGGGCTCTGGCCCTGGATAAGAACGGCAACCTGTTCGGCACGGCCGGGGGGGGCGGGGAGGGGTGTGGCGGAAGCTGCGGTACTGTGTTCGAGCTGTCGCCCCAGGAAAACGGCAAGTGGGCCGAAACGGTTATCTTCCGCTTTCAGTCCTCGGGCACAGGCCAGCCTCCTTACGGCGGCGTGATCGTCGACAGCCAGGACGACTTGTACGGGACCACGACCCTAGGGGGGACCGACAACGACGGGACTGTTTTCGCTCTGGCGCCGGGCAGCACGGGATGGACCGAATCGATCCTCTACAATTTTGGTAGCCATAGCAACGACGCCGGCGTCCCGTACTCTGCCCTGGTCGCCGACACATCGGGCAACCTCTATGGGGCGGCGAACTACCCCTACGAGCTTTCTCCGAAGCCTGGCGGCGGGTGGGCGGAACGTGTTTTATACCACTTCCATCCGGAAAACGGAAAGGACGGAACCGACGGTTCGAAGTCCGACGTGCCGTTGATCCTGGACTTTATGGGCAACCTCTATGGCATTACGCTATACGGCGGCAACTATTCTAAGTGTCTGGCGGGTTCGGGGGGCTGCGGCACCGTTTTCGAACTGACGCCCCTGGGGAAAGGCGGTTGGAAGGAGCGGGTGCTGCACCGATTCGCCCAGTTCAAGAATGATGGGGAGGCGCCTTTCTTGGAGGGGGTGGTGCTGGGTTTTCACGGGAACCTGTACGGCACCACCTACTACGGCGGCACCTACCAGGGCGGCACGATATACGAGCTCAGGGTGGGCAAGGCGGGCCAGTGGCAGGAGAGGATCCTGTACTCATTTCGCGGTGTAGAGGACGGTGGACTGCCGGGCCCGGTAATTCCGGACGGCAAAGGCGATCTGTATGGAACCGCTGGCGGTGGCGGAGGCGGATGCAGCTGCGGCGTGGTGTTCAAACTGGCGCCCGGCGCGAACGGCAAGTGGAGGTACACTGTGTCCCACCACTTCAAGGGCACCGACGGTGGCCAGCCCCTGGCTGGCGTAACCCTGGACGGGAAAGGCAATATCTACGGTACAACCTCCTGGGGCGGTAAGTACCTTTACGGAGTTGTGTTTGAGATCACCCAATAACGGCAACGTTCGCGTTCGTTCTTCTGCCACGCTTCACTGCGGAACCAGCAGGAAACCTGCATCATCGCCGGTCTTGTGATCGCCCCAGCCGACGATCTCGCCTTTGTCGTTGAGGCTGGTGGCGACCTCGAGTGTCCAGCCCGAGCCGGCTGGAATTCGCTGGTTCAGATCCACAAAGCCGGCGGTTTTCTCCCACAGGAAGGCGCGCTGCTCGTCAGAATTCGGACCGAAGGAGCCAACTACGACATCGCAATTATTGAGGGCATAAGCCTGGCTGGGAGAATCCCGCGACAAGTCCAGCCGCGTGAGTTTCCCGTCCTCATAGAGAAACACCTGGGTCAAAACCTGTACCGCTGCGTGGCCGGCGTCGTTGATGGCGATCGCGGAGCTGTATTCATCACGCGGCCCGATCATGCGGAGCCCTAATTTCTGGTCCCAGAGGAAAGCATGGTAACGTCCCTGCGGATCGTAGGTCTGCCCTACTGCCTGCCCGTGCTGGTTAATCGCGCTGGCGAAGCCACCACAGCAAGCTCCCAGATCGACGGTTGCCTGCTTCTGCCACAAGACGGGGCGGGTTCCGGCTTTTCCATGCACTGGAGACTCTCCGGCGATCACGCCTGCATCATTGATGGCGAATGCCTTCGAGGGCTCGCCCGGCAACAAAGTAACTTCGCCTTTGGCGTACAGAAACGCACGGCGTTTGCTGCCATCACCGTTGGTGGCCAGACCCACAATGTCTCCCGCGCTGTTGAGGCTGACCGCTTCAGCATGGCTGAGTCCCTCCGGCAAGCGGAGCTTGTGGAATCCGCGCTGCTCGGTCCACCAGGCAGCCTGGTTCGAATCGGTTTTACCAACGACCTGGCGGGATGCGTTGATTCCCGCCGGACGCAACGGCAAGGCCACGATCTTATATTGCTTGGCGACGCAGTTCGTGGTTCTGGCTTGTCCCGGCAGCAATGGAGCCTGGAAGACGGCCAGCAGCGCCGCGCTGATGAGCAACACTCGGGTTGCCGCCTGGCGATGCGGGCGATGCCAAAGCGGCCCACGGTTGCGTTTGTGTTGGGAAGGAGGCAAGTCCGTGGCGTGCTCCCTAGTCTCGCGCCCTTGATGACGGCAGATAGTGGTAGCGATATTGCAAGGGGAAGGTCAGCAGATCCACCAGCAGCTGTCTTGATCCGTTGGAGTTCTTCCTGGCTGGGCTGATTTTGATTTTCCCGGAATCCATTTTGTCCGGATTGCCGCTCAACACATGTTGCAGATGCACCGTGGCTTCCGACCCGTTCAGGAAAGGCAGGGGAAGCGGTGATCCCATAACGTCCGCGGTAATCTCTTCCAGAGTCGCCCCGGGATGTTCAGTGAAATCCTCATAGCGCAGGAGGCGATAGGTTTTGGCATGCCGCTTCAGTGCTTCCGAGAGCACGTTGGTTGACCACCACCAGCTGATCACCTTGCGCGGAGGGTGAACCGCCAAGTATCCCTTTTTTTTCGTCCAACTGCCCACGACGTCGTGGGGGTTTCGGACCACGTGCAGGATATGCAACTCCACGTCCGGGGACCGGCTGAGCAACAGCGCGTGCGAGGGATTCTTGGAGGAATCCACCACGACCCGGGTGCCAGTACAGTCGAGGACTTTGCGATAGATGTTGGTCAGAGCATCCAGGATCGGCCGGTATTCCTGGGCCAGAGTCGACTGGGTCGAGTCGCGGAGCAAGGAAGGAAAACGCCGCATGCGAACTAACTGGCTCCCGGCAACGGCCTGTTCCGGGGACATGAGAGGAATCAGGTCTTTCCAGAAGGCACAGTCCGGAACAGGCTGGCCGCAGGCACAAGGATGCTGCTTCTGCTGCAGGTTAAGGTCGAGCAAATAGCGCGCGGCTTCACCGACGCTGACGAAGCCCTGAACTTCGCCAAGCAACCGCGCCAGAATAGTGGTTCCGCTGCGACCAGCGCCAGCGATATAGAGAATCTTGATCTTTCCCTCCCGGAGCCGCGCATTGGCGGCAGACGCCAACTGCCCCAAAAAACTCGGGGCCGCAGGACCCGAGTCTCCTTTCCTGGGACGCGGGCCTTGCAGCCCTATTCTATGCTTTCTGCGGACTGGTTTGCCGCAGCGCGTTACTCCGGTTACTCTACCTTGCGCACCCGGTACTGAAGGTCATCCACGTAGAACAGCGTGTTGAGGGGACCAATCCCTACAGAAATCGGTCCGCCCAGGTTTGCATACGGCGCTCTCCGGCCGTCTCCGTTAAAGCCGAACAGCCCGCTGCCCAGGTAGGTGTAGATGGTTCCGGTGGAGTCCACCACCCGGACGCGGTTGTTGCCGTAGTCGGCGATGAAGACTCGTCCATATGGATCCGTGGCCACGCCTGAAGGTTCACACAGCTCGGCCGAGGTCGCGGGACCGCCGTCACCACTGAAGTCGCAGGCTGCCTGTCCCGTCCCGGCAAAGGTGCTGATGGTGCCCGAGGGGTTTACCATGCGAAGCCGGTTGTTGCCGGCGTCGCCGATGTAAAGGTTGCCGTTTTTGTCCAGGGCAACACCGTACGGGGCATTCAGTTCCGCAGTGTTCGCCGGAATGCCGTCACTGTTGTATCCGCAGCTGCCGAGCACTCCAGCGATGATCGAACTGGATCCTCCCGGGGTGATCTCGCGCACCACGCAGGCTCCCGAGTCCACCGAGTACACGTTGCCCTGAGAGTCGGTCATCAGCGATACGAGGTTGACGAAGGTCGGATCGGAATCGAAGGTGGAGATGACCTGGTTGGTGTTCACCTTGCGAATCACGTTGTTGATATTGTCCGCAACATAGACATTGCCGCTCGGATCCGCCGCCACCCCCAGCGGCCCCGCAATGGTGGCCGAGTTGGCGGCACCACCGTCTCCGGTGTCCCCGAAGACTCCGCTGGTATCGACCACGGTCGAGATCACGCCGTTGGTCTGCACGTGGCGCACGTGGTTGCCATTGGCCTCCACCACATAGTAGCCACCCTTCGAATCAAAGGACAGGTTCTCGGGTCCATTCAGGCAGGCGGCAGTCCCTTTATTGCCGTCGCCGGAATATCCGCCAATGACCGTGGGCACGCCGCTCGGGGTCACCACCCGCACGCGGGATTGTCCGGCATCAATCACCAGTAAATTGCCGCTGGCACTGAGCATTATGCCGGTAGGAGTTTCGAACTGTGACTGGAGGGGCACATTGTTTCCGCCGTCGTAACCGTAATCGGTCCCGGCGTAGGTGTTAATAATGCCCGAGGACAAGTCCACCGTTCGCACCCGGGCATGTCCGGCGTTGCTGATATAGAGGAGGCCGTTACTCACCAATACGCCGCGCGGAAGACCAATTGCCGCACTGGTAGCCTGGCCGCCGTCCCCAGAAAAGCCGTTGTTGCCATCCCCGGCCATGGTGTTGATCAGCGCACCCTGGGTACCCAGGCCGCTCACAATTCGCACCCGGTTGTTAGTGGTGTCTGCGATGTACAGGTTCCCGGCGCCATCAAACCCGACGCCGCGAGGGCCATTCAACTGGGCCGCGGTCGGAGATCCGTTATCGCCCGAGAAACCGGGCGACTGGGGTATGCCTGCCACGGTGTTCACAATTTGTGTCGACGGGTTCCACATCCGAACGATGGCGTTATTGGTGTCAGCAAAATAGAGGTTCCCGGCAGCATCCAGGGCCAATCCCGTGGGTTGGTTAATCATGGCGTTGGTGCCCACCCCGCCATCCCCGGAATATCCGGCATTGCCATTGCCGATGATGGTGTTGACAATTCCATTCACCACGGCGCGGATGCGGTTGCTGCCATCGTCGGTATAGTAGAAGTCTCCGGCGGCATCAAACACCAGCACCGACCGCGGAAATCCCATCGCCGCCTTGTTGGCCGGGATGCCCTCGCCGTTATAGCCGTATTCTCCCAGGTCGCCGGCGACCGTGGTGATCACCTTGGTGCTGGCGTTGTACATGCGGATTCGATTGCCGAAGTCGTCGGCAACATAGATGTTGCCAGCCGAATCCACCGATCCAAACTGCGGAAACATCACACAGGCCTTGGCTGCCGGACCCTTGTCCCCCACGTAACCACCTGCCGTGGTGTAGACTCTCGGCTGCTGAACGGTGAGGGTTGTCTTTGCCTTGGACTTGTTGTAGCTTCCTGAAATTGTGACCTGGTAAATGGTAAACACAACGCTGGTGCTCACGGTGAAACTGGCGGATTTCTTGCCCTGGGGCACGGTCACCGTGGCCGGGACTTGCGCGATGGTCGGCTGGCCGCTGGTCAAGGCCACAACCGCTCCACCCTTCGGCGCGGGCGCACTGAGAGTGACGGTTCCCTTTGAATTGATCGCGCCGCCCACAGCCTTGGGATTCACGGACATAGAGTGTATTGTTTGTGCCGGCAACCAGGTGGCCAACAGAGTTGTTGACAACAGCAGGCAAGCCAGCCCGGCGGAGCGTGAGAGCGCAAGGTTCCTAGAGTTCACAATGGTCCTCCACAGCAAAGTTTTGGTGAAACCGTGTTTGAGCTTATCGAGTCTGCAGACCCTGGTTGGGTGGCAAGCCCAGTCCCCACCTAAATCGACCACCCGTCGCAAGTTCCTAATTGGGAGAGGGAACCGGAAACCAGCAAAAGGGTGAACTACTGCAGGCCGTCCTCACAGACACAGATTGGCTGAACTATGCTACGAACGCGAAGGTATGTCAAGATGAAAGAGTTTGCATGGTCCAGCCGGTCCGGTTTCTCAGGATGAAACAAGCGGTAAGGCCTTTCTTTTCTGTCGGCACGCACCGCGATCGGTCTACAGAGACCGAACTCTCCGGCCCTGCCTCTGCTGGGTGCGCAGTCCTGCTACTCCGGCCGGGACACTTCAGGGCAACAGGCCGTAGACATCCAGTTCCTTTTGGGTTCCTACATACACCTTGGCATTCGCGACGGTTGGAACCGTGAACTTCACCGCTGGCCCAGCCGCGTCGCGGGTAGCATTCATGTTGCTGTTATAAAGCTCAAGCCCGATATTGGCTGCGTCATAGGCACGCAGAACCGCCGGGCCCGCGGTGGCGAATTGGTTCGTCTGCAAAACCCAGACAATGCCACCGGTCTGGCCGTTCGCACTAATCGCCGGTGAAGCGCCGGGATAATCGAACTCGGTTGAACCTTTCGCCATGGGGTACGCCGAAAGCAGCCCATTGGCTAAAGGAAAGGCTTTCAGAACGTCGGCCACGGCGCCGAAGTAAAGCTGGTTTTGCCAATAAGCCGGCAGCCCGCGAACTCCCCATTCGCCCTTGCTGGTATTAAAGGCCGCCACGATTTCCTGCACCATTTGATCTCCCCCCGAGTTGAAGCCTCCCATGGCGTCGCGGTTCACCAGGTAGACTCTGCCGGTCTTGCCGCTGCCGACCAGCAGATGGGGAAATTGCCCCGGCTGATCCGGCAGGAGCAAGGATCCACCCGATCCCAGATCGAGGTTGGTCATTTTCAGGTACAGTTGGTTATAGGGGGTGAAGTAATCCGCCGGCTGCAGGCCGTTGGTGGTGCTGAGGCGCAGGAAGGTGTCGCCATAGTCGAGGCCGCCCTTCTTGTTGGCGTCAAACCCGCCATTGCTGGTTTGCGCGAAAATGTCACCTTCGGCGTCGGCGGCCGGACCTGCGCCTCCTTGCCAGATCCCGCCCCCTCCAATGTTGCGGGTGGTATTGTAGACCGCGACCTGTTGCAGTGTGCCGGTCTGGTAGCCCAGCGCCCAACCATGGAAGGGATACTGGTCGCCCGTGGAACCCCAGGTAATGTAGACAACACCATTCAGCAACAGCAGGCCCGCCCGTTGCAGCTCCAGAAAAGAACTGAACGGAACGTTGCCATGGCCGTCGTTCCCCAAGCCCTTGCCCTTAACCGAGGCTTGAATCACCACCGGGCTGTTCGCAACCTCCGCGCCACTTGTAATGTCCAAAGCGTGCAGCCGTTGCACGTATACGTAGTCGCCACCCACGAGTTCCTTGGTCTTGGCGACCACGTAGAGCACATTCGCGGTGGGATCAATCACCGGAGTTCCTGTGATACCGATTTCGGGAACGATGTCGGTGTAGTGACCCGCGTAGTCGGTCGAAGGAACCGTGGTGACATTGTTGGCTGGGTTGATGAAACTGACCTGCCAGACCGGCGATCCATTGTCGGCATCGAAAGCAAAAACGCTGTCATGCTCAGTCGCCACGTACACGAGGTTGTGAACACCCTGACCCGGAATGGTGACACCGGCCACGTAGAGCGGCTGCGCATACACAAACCCATCCACCGGTTCAGAAAACAGTTTTCCGAATTGCACCGGGTTCACATTTGAGGCACTCAGCGCGATTTCATTCAGATTCTGTCCGCTGCGCGCATTGTCATTGTGCTGGGTAAAGGTCCCGGCGTAGGTGGTCACAAACACGGGTACGCTGGCGTTCTGCCCGTCCTGGTTCGAGGTTGCCATTACGCTGTGAGCGCCCGAACTGGCTGGCGGCGTGTAAAGCCCGCTCGATGAAATGGTGCCCGTCGAACTGTTTCCGCCGGTCACGCCGTCCACGGACCAAGTGACATTGCTGGTCTGGACCCCATTCACGGTGGCTTGGAACTGCACCGTCTGGGTAGGCGTCAGGGATGCGACCTGGGGCGTAACACCCACGTCCGTCTCCCGAGCACTCCCCGTGCCGGAAAGACTGATGGGCTGAATCAAAGGGGGATCGAGATAGTTCAATACCACCTCGCCTCCGCGGGCTCCATTCCAAGTTGGAGTGAAGGTGACATTCACCGTGCACTGGGATCCCGCCGTCAACGTACCGTTGCAATTATTGCTCTGCGAGAAATCCCCGCTTGCGGTGATTTGGTTCAGGTGGATCGTCCCGGATCCAGTATTGGTCAGGGTCACATTCTGCGGGGTGCTGGACGTGCCTACGGTCTGAGAACTGAAGGTCAGGCTCTTGGCGGACAGGCTGGCCACGCCCCCACTGGAGCCCATTCCGGACAGGATCGCGCTCTGCGTCCCAGGGGAGGCATTGTCGTTGACCACTAACGTGCCATCGCGAGTCCAGGATGCTTGCGGCGTAAACGTGACCTTAATGGTGCAGCTTTGTCCCGCGGGAATGGAATTTTTGCAGTTGTCGCTTTCCGAGAAGTCTCCCGTGATGACCAGGCTGCTGATCTTGAGAGGAGCATTGCCGGTGTTTCGCAGTTTGATCACCTGGGCCTTACTGCCAACGCCAATGGTTTGAGGCGAGAAGCTGAGACTTGGGGGATTGAAGCTTGCCAGCGGCGCTTTACTGTCGGCCAAGTCGTTCTGTGGCGCGCTGCGGCTGCTGTCCGCCGTCTGCCTACCAGCGCCGACACTGCTCTGGGTTATTCCCGCAATCGGTTGGGCAGAGATGGTTTCTGTGCCGCTCGACAGGGCAAGCTGGCCCACTAAAAGGAAATGCAAGAAGAACCACATTGGACACCCTCCTGGGTACCTGTTGAGGGGGCAGAGGCACCACTGCGCGCCGGGCGCACACACAAGCGTACGCTGGTTTGTTCTATGGATTTTGCACGAAACAGGAGTAGAAATCAAGGCAAAAAGGGGCGCCTAGCGGGGGTTCCAGACGGCCAATTGTGACAATTTTTGACCTTGCGTGACTCCCGGCCTTCGGGTACTATTTCAGTAGCCACTAGTCTACGGGCTGGTGTGCTGGCGGTATATCGCTTCTCCCAGCGAGAACCCAGGTAACACCTCCCTCGTATTTTGAATAACTTAGACTGTACCGAGCCATTGCATATTTAGCTCCGAGGTAACCCATGATCGCAAAGAAGATGCTCCGTTCCTCCGCTGACCTAACCCCATCCGCAGGGACTACGCGCGGGTTGGGCGTGCTCACCGCTGTGGCACTTCTGGGCTTGTCCATGATCTTGCCCGGAGGAGTTCTGGCGCAGAGCAGTCCGCTGAGCCAGGAAACCATCGACAATCAGATCCAGCAGGGCAAATACGTCATTCCGAGCACCTTCTTCGGAATGCACATCAACACCCTTAGCACCCCATGGCCTCCGCAGAGCGAGCCGTACTCGATCTACTTTGCCAACCAGAGACTCGAGGGCAGCGACGTCAACTGGTGGAACATCGAAATTTCGCCCGGAACCTACGACTACAACTACCTCGACCAGTGGATCACGCAAGCCCAGGCAAACAACGTTACCTTGATGTACACCTTTGACGGAGTCCCGCAGTTTTATTCCAGTGTACCCTCAGACGCGGGTTGTACGTTTGAGGATGGGGCATGCGATCCGCCGAAGGATGTGAATGAAGACGGCAGCGGAACAGACAGGGCATTCATCAATTTCGTAACCGAGCTGGTGAGACACAACGCCGAGTTGGGAAACCCCATTCAGTATTGGGAGATGTGGAACGAGCCGAACCAGCGCAGGCAGTGGTACCCCACGTGCCAGCGACTGAAGAACTGCTACAACAACACCAGCAAGTGCACCGGCATCGGCGGCAACGGCACCAACCTGTGTTATGCCCAGTTGCTCCGCATGGCGGCAGACGCCTATCCAATCATCAAGGCGGCCAATCCGAACGCGGTGATTCTCAGCCCTGCCCCGGTAGGCTACCCTGGCGCTGCTGAATTGTGGATCGGCCAATACCTGCAATGGCTGAACAAGCAATACTCAAACGGCCAACCCTGCCCCGCCGGCACCGCGCCTTGCCCCGATGTGATTTCATTCCACGGCTACCTCAACCAATGGGTCATGGGTAACTTTCCCAAGCCGGAAAACGAACTCGCGCTCATCAAACAGGTGAAGTCAATCGTGACCAAGAACCACATGAAGCAGCCGATGTGGATCAGTGAAGGCGGCTGGGGAAACATCCTTTTGGACGGATATAACGACGCCGTTTTGCAGACGGCGTTTCTTGCCCGCTACATGTTGTTGCAGGAGTCGGGGGGGATTCCCAAAGCCTACTGGTATCAGTGGGACCAAGTCGGCGGCGCCGGCAGGTTGTGGCAAGGTCCAGCCGCAAACAATCTGCGCATGGCCGGTTATGGATACAGTTCGGTTGTGAACTGGACCTCGCAGGCAACCCTGACCAGCGCCTGCGCGCAACAGAAGGGTGCTACCGTCTGGGTCTGTAAGTATGCGCGGTCCACTCCGGCCGGCTACAAGGCAGAAATCGTATGGAACACGAAGGGGAGTTCTACCTACACCTTGCCGACGAAGTTCGCGCAGTATTGTGATCTCAAGGGCAACGTGACGCCGATCGAAGGGAAAAAGGTGCAAGTCGGAATCTGGCCGATTCTTCTGGAAAACAAGAATCTAGGCCCGACCGCCTGCCAACAGGGGAGCTTACCGTGAGTCGCTCGATGAGCCACGCCACTGCGGATTTGGAAGGGGCGCGAGGAGATGCAATGAAGAAAAAGCGCGTTTGTGAACTCGGAATTTTGGCATCGGTCCTGGTACTGTCGCTGCTTGCCAGCGCGGCAAACCAGCAAGCGTCGGACAAGCTCTCGACTCTGCCAGCCGCGGCACAGTCGAGTATTTCTGCCGCCTTGGGCCGCGACATTCGCGACTATAAGTTGCAAGCGGCGAATGGTGGGTTCGATGCCACCAACCCCCATCAGAATCTGGCGGCACACTTTGCGGCAAACGGGGTGGAAGTGCGCCATGGCAGCTCCCGCTGGGCGATGACCTTGCGTAGCTGGGGATATGGTGATGCGCTGGCGAAACTGGACGCGGTCACGCCGCAAGCCAGTGCGAACCGCGTGGAATACCGGCGCGACTGCATGACCGAATGGTATGTAAACGGACCCGTCGGATTGGAGCAGGGCTTTACGCTGAACCAGGCTCCAGGAAAGTCGAACGGCCAGCCTCTGACCATCGCGCTGACGCTGTCGGGAGACTTGACGCCGAGCGTGGACTCCGGCAAGAAAAGCCTGATGCTGACCAACCGCCAAAAGCATGCGGTGTTGCGCTATACCGGATTGCGAGCCTATGACGCGTCCGGGAAGGAACTGAGCGCTTCGCTGGAGTTGCGTGGCCAGGAATTGCGGTTACACGTTGCGGACGACGGTGCGCGCTATCCGCTCACGATTGATCCGATCACGCAAGAAGCGGAACTGACCGCGTCCAACGGCTCCGGCGCTGACCAGTTTGGTTTTTCCGTCGCCCTCAGTGGCGATGGCAACACCGCGGTCGTGGGCGCGCCCAATGCCACCGGCGCGAGTTCTCAATACTCGAATACCGGGGTAGCCTATGTGTTCGTCGCGTCGTCCAGTGGCTGGGCAAACACGGTAGAGACCGCGCAGTTGACGGCGTCCGACGGAGCGAAGGGCGATCAGTTCGGAGCATCGGTTTCTATCAGCAGCGATGCCAGCACCATCGTGGTCGGCGCTCCCATAGCTGCGATCACTCCCCT
Organism: uncultured Acidobacteriota bacterium; assembly: GCA_963715675.1. Lineage (GTDB taxonomy): Bacteria > Acidobacteriota > Terriglobia > Terriglobales > Acidobacteriaceae > DASVWZ01. The sequence continues at coordinate 858,962 of OY970265.1, read as the reverse complement.
CAACGGAACACCCAATCCGTGGCAGGGTGCCGCTTACGTATTTGTTCAGTCTGGCGGCTGGTCGAGTTCAAACGAGACTGCCAAGCTGACTGCTTCCGACGGCGCTACGAGCGATCAGTTAGGTTACTCCGTCGCTATCAGCGGTAACACGGTCATCGTGGGCGCACCATTCGCTACCGTGAACAACAATTATGCGCAGGGCGCGGCCTATGTGTACGTCTCTGGCGGCAACTGGTCCTCGATGACGCAGACCTCCAAGTTCACCGAAACCAGCGGCACGGTTTGGGATAACTTCGGCAAATCGGTCGCCATCAACGCCAACACCGCTGTGGTGGGGGCCCCCTATTATCAATTGTCTGCCAATAAGCTTCGGGGCGCAGGTTTTGTGTTCGTAGCACCGGGCACGGGATGGCCCGCCAACATGACACCGACCGCGCGGCTGCTGGCTTCCGACGGGGTCAGCGGAGATATGCTCGGCTACGTCGCCATCAGCGGCGACTCCAGCACCATTGTGTTGGGCGCACCCTGGAATAACGCACTGAATATCGGAAAAGGTGGTCAGCAAGGTGCGGCTTACGTGTTCGTCCAGCCCCAGGGCGGCTGGGTTAACATGGTGCAAACCGCCAAGCTGACGGCTACCGATGGCCACCGGCCCGACTACTTCGGAAACGCCGTGTCCATCAGCGCTGACAACTCAACCATCGTAGTGGGCGCACCCAACTACACACCCAAGGTCGCAACCCCATCCTATGGGGCGGCGTACGTATTCTTCCAGCCCAGCGGCGGTTGGGTCAATGCCAGCGAAGCCGCCACCGCTTTTGCCTCCGATGACAGCACCAACTACTTCTTCGGCAGCGATGTGGCGGTCAGCAATGGCACCATGATCTCCGGTGCACCGGGGGCAAAGGTCAACTCGAACCCGTGTAACGGCTACCTGTGTGGCAGCGCCTATGTTTTCACGGCTACTCCATAGCGGATCACTGCGAGATTCCTGCAAATAAGAGGCCGGCCGAGATTTAAGTTCGGCCGGTTTTTCTTGCTGCGTTAGCGTGGTTCTCGCGTTGCTGTGTGGGAAAGCCAGAAAATGGGCCGCTAGTGTGCACCTTTCCCCACCAGCGCTTCCCGCGTGCGACCCAAGGTGAACTCCAGCGATGTCTTCGGGAAGCTGCTCACAAACGGCTCAATCAACCACGCCAGGCCGGCTGGGATGCTGCGGCTCAGCGAAATGGCTTCCAGTTGCACGTAGGTTCCACCGTCGCGCTGTTCCAGCCGCCAGTAGGTGTACAGCCGCCACAGGAATCCGCTGTTGTCGCCCACCGGCTTTTGGTATTCATCCGGCTGGCCGTCGTTCTCCACTTGCGCGATGCGGGTGCTGACCGACCGGCAGGTTTCCCGATCCGGCCCAAGCGAGGTGTAGGTAATGTCGTAGTCGGTATCGAACACAATGGTGATGATCTTTTTTTCGCGCAGCCGCATGGACATCTTGAAGTGGTCGCCGTCCCGCTCGATCAGGTGCGAGCGCTCCACCGCCGGCGCCCAATATTTGTGCCGATTGTCGTAGTCCTGCAACAAAGTAATCGTCTGCGCCAGGGTGGCACGCGGGATAAACGCTGTCCCCGCCCAGTGATGAATCAATCCACCGGGCACTTCAATCTTGTGTCCCTGATCGAGGGTTTCGAGCCGCTCGACGACAGTCTCGCCATTTTTCATCCGCGCCAGCGCATCCGCCCGGTCTTTCTCCGCCAATCCGTCGATCCGCAAGAATGGGCCGGAGTGCACTTCTTTGTCCATACGCTGCTCGCTCAGTTGCACATAGTGGTCGAAGGCGGCAACGGTCTGAGGTTTCAACTGCTCGGCGGTGAGCAACTGGCTGAGCAGCAGCCCGGCGACGGCGGCGAGAGATATGCGGTGCATGTCGATTTCCTCACTCAGTTATGATGTCTTTGCGATGGTGCTCGACCCGTCGAAAACCATTTTCTCGTTCGGCGTCTTTGAAGCCGACACCGCCAGCGGCGAACTGCGCAAATCCGGCGTGCGCATGCGCCTGCAGGAACAGCCCTTTCAGGTGCTGGTCATGCTTCTGGAGCGTCCCGGCGAAGTAGTCACGAGGGAAGCACTACGCCAGAAACTCTGGCCGGCCGACACCTTCGTCGATTTCGACCATAGCCTGAACACCATCATCAACAAGCTCCGCGAGGTGCTCGGCGATTCCGCCGCCAGCCCGCGCTTCATCGAAACCATTGCCAAACGCGGTTACCGCTTCCTGCTTCCAGTGGAGTCGACCTCAAATCATCGCAGGCCCGGCAATTCCTCTCAAGCCGCCGAACCTGCCTCGCCCCCGGCTCCTCCAACACCAGACGCTACCGCGTCCACTTCCCTGCTAACCCACGCTGATGAGTTGCCCAGCGTGCCTCACGGATATGTGCGTCTGCTGTTTCTTTTGATTCAGATCATGTACTTGAGCTTCTACATCACGGCCCTTGCCCGCATCTATGTCGTCCAAGAAGTGCTGCGACAGGTGTTCGGGCGTCCCGCGTGGATCGCCGCCGTTCTGATCGCCTCGGCCGCCATCGGAATTCCCGTGCGATTCTATTTGCTTTCGGCCGTATCGTTCGATGTCAAAGACCTGTCCCGCAAATTTCTTCGTATCTTCCCTGCCATTTTCCTGCTCGACGAATTATGGGCACTTGCGCCTTTTCTATTGGCTCCGCAAATCGGGTTGGGCCTCGCTCTGGGCATTACCGCCGCACTCATCTATGTCCCCTTCGCTCAGCGCACGCTCGTCCTGATGCGGGAACGATCGCGAAACATGAAGTAGCGCCGGCATCCTGCCGGCTGTCTCGAGGGCGTCTCGCACTCGGTTCGGAAAGGGCGGGAACGCAAGCGGTGTGCCTATTCGTTCTTTGAGACGAATACCCAGACCACTCTACTGTCGCGAATCCCAAACTCAGCAATGCTTAGCTCATTCTGCGCACTTTGATAGACCAGCACGGTGTCGCCAATTTCGGGTCTCTTCTGACTTGAGTAGTGGTTGTCCTCGAGGTCGCCGTGGATTACCCAACGATAGTATGTGCCTTTGATTGCGTCCTCTCTTGATGGGTTTCCGTAGGCCTTGCTAACGTCGTCCACTCTGCTTCCTAGTCCGATATTCTTTTCGGTTTTCCACGCCGATAGCTCCCTTGGCGTGACTTGTACAGGCATATCAATGCAGTTGCGAAAACCGGCCAGGAGTGCGCCGCCTGCGACCTTCCCGTCATAGGACTCAGCCATCCTAGTAAGCACGAGGAAAGTCTGCCCGCTTTTCGATTGGTAACAGAAACTGTCCGCTGACAATCTTGACGGCTGACCCAACAGCTCAAACAGGATCTTCATCGAAACGTCCTTATCAATGCGAAAAGGACCTAGGGCAGTCGGTCCGGCGTAGCTCTGTTTCTGGGCGTAACCCACGCCGAACAAGATTGAGATCACCAGAACATGCAGCAACTTTCGCATAGGGCACTCCTCGGGTCATGGCGCGTAGCCGATGAAAAACAAGATCGCGAAGACCATTCTACGCGGCGATCCCCTGTGAGTCGGTGACCGAGCTACCATTCTCGTGTTCGCTACCCAAGAACACCCAGCGATCGCTGACCACGAAGTTCACGAGCGCGCAGATGGAAATCGTGAGAACATTCGCCATCAGAATCGGAAGACCCAACCCGCCCACCAACCACCGCATCAGCAGTACATTTCCCACCAGGGAAATCAGGCCGTTCGACACATGAAAGCGCAGCAGCCGTCTCAACGCTTCTGCAGCAGAGTTGGCACGATCCGCCCAGGTGAAGCGCTGGTGCCACACAAAATTGTGCAGGATGGCGCTTTCCACGGCCAGCACAGTGGCGAGCAGATAGTTGATCTTCATCGCAGCCAGCGCGCTTAGAACAGCCAGCTGCACTCCCATACCAATCGCGCCCACCAGAGAGAACTTCCATAGCCGCAAACGTATCGCTGCCGCGCTCACGCCAGCCTCTCTTCGCGATAGAGTTGGACCGTATGCCGGGCCGCCGAAACTACCAGCATCAATCCCATACCGGCAATCGCCGCCGCGCCGCCGGCATCGAACAGCAGCACTTCCCTGCCGAACACTTTGACCAGAGGATGCCACCACAGCGCCAGGTTGCCCGCCGCGAGCAGGATGCGGATCTCGGTCGGCCCGAATTTCCAGTACGAAAGCTGGAAGCGGCCGAGCGTGTAGGTGGCCAGGTACGCTTCAATCGACAGCATCAGGAATGCTAGCAGCATGCCGAGAGCGATTCCCGGATGCACGTATCCCGACAACGCCAGTCCTCCCATCAGAAAGAAAGCCGCGACCGTGTCCGTGATGTGATCGACGTAAAAGCCATAGCGCGGCCGTTGCCGGTTGCGCACCCGCGCCAGCGTGCCATCCAGGCTGTCCCCCAGCCAGTTCAGCGCCAGGAAAACGATGCTCACCAGCAGTGCATCTGGATTAAACCGCGCCAGCGCATAACAGACTCCAGCCACGCACTGCGAAACGAATCCCAGGATCGTTAGATGATCGGAGTTGATCCATGCGGGCGTGCGCTCTGCCAGCCAGATCAGCGCCTGCTTCTCGGCGGACGCGACAAAGCTCTGCTGAATGCGGGTTGCCGGGGCAAAGGCGAGTTCTTTCAGGCTGCTCGCCGGATAAGTGGTTGTGTTCGGCATCGTGGATTTCTCCTTGCAGTGGCTAATTTCACGCAAGCAGCGGGAATCCGCAATGCACTGGAGGTAAAACCGAGCACAAAGGAAGATCATCGGGTAGGCGTTAGAAAACGCGCTACATAGATGCCGCTCTCATTTCGGGTTGTGCCGAACTTGGCTTCCAGAGTCAGACTGGGCTGGGGCTCAGACGTTACGCTCACAAGAAAACCCTCCCAGGGAGCCGGGAGGGTCTTGTGGATCTTAGGTGCAGGGTTGGTTTAGGCGCGGCTTACATTCGCTGCCTGGAAGCCCTTAGGCCCCTTTAGCAGGTCGAACTCCACGGTCTCGCCCTCGTTGAGCGTACGATAGCCGTTCTCCTGGATCGCGGAGAAGTGTACAAACACATCTTCCCCAGTGGACCGCTGGATGAAACCATATCCTTTAGCCCCGTTGAACCACTTGACTGTACCTTTCTCTCTCACAAAAAAACTCCTTTCGCCTCTGCTGAAGATTCGGTCCAACGTCCCCTCGAAGTGACGCGTGCCCCTCTAAAGGACGCTGTGACCGGGAGGTCGAAGCTTCCCTGCCGCAGAACCTGGACGCAACAAGAAAGGCCCCTGAGTTTTGCGCCGTGCAGAGAAACCAAGGCGCAAAGCTCCGGAGCCTGTCTGATCGCGCGAATTTCGACTGCGGTCACGAAACATCAACCCAACTGACAAACGTCGTTGCCGTGCTTGCACAACGAGCAGAGAATATTATTCAGGAAAGTACCATTTTGGCAAGAAGAGAATTTGCAGAGAGCAGAAGCGGCTAATCCGGCCCGAAGTTCGGGTCCCCCGAAACCGCTGCCCGGCGATTCCCAGGTGCAACACCTTTGGGATGGGCGAATGCGCGCAACTCTCTGATAAGATTAGCGAAATAGCTTGAGCATACAATCAATCACTCCGCCTTCCACAGCTGCGGGGGCAGAAGTTTCTGCCGCAGTGACCAGGCCCTATTCCGGTCTGATGACATCGACCGTGAAGTACTTGCTGCGGACTGAAGTTCACACGTTTGCCTTTTCGGTGGCGGCCAATGCCATCCTGTCGTTCTTCCCTTTCATGCTGCTGCTGCTGACGCTGATCCGGCGGGTGTTTCACTCGCCCGCCATGTACCAGGTGGTGGTGCAGCTGTTGCGCGATTGCCTGCCGGCCGGGCAGGACTTCGTCATCCGCAACCTGAATGCGTTGGTGGATGCGCGGCACCGCGCCCAGGTGGCGTCACTGCTGATTCTACTGGTGACTTCCACCGGGATCTTCATGCCGCTGGAGGTGGCGCTGAACCGGGTGTGGCGGTTCCGTAATAACCGCTCTTACATCGGCAACCAGTTGATCTCGCTGGGGCTGGCGTTTGGCTGCGGGGCGCTGGCGCTGCTTTCAATCGCCCTGACCGCGGGCAACGTGCAACTGCTGCGCACCATGACGTTTGGCCACGACATCTTCCTCGCGCGGCTGGCGGGATTTCTGGTGATGAAAGTGTTTGCCATTGCGGCCAGCATCGCGATCTTCTTCCTTATTTATTGGCTGCTGCCCAACGGCAAAGTGCAGGCGCGCTCCGTGCTGCCAGCTGCGGTGATCATGGGCTTGCTCTCGGAACTCTTGAAGTATGCTTACATCCTGGCGCTGCCTCGGCTGAATTTCCAGGAAGTCTATGGCCCGTTTGCACTTTCGGTCAGCATGATGTTCTGGGCATTCTTGACCGGACTGCTGCTGCTTACCGGAGCGTATTTGTCGGCGGAGCGGCAGGAACGGCGGAGACGGTAGTATTCAACCATTCTTCGAAAAAATCAGGTATACCCCCTCCCCACCGGTCTAGTGGAATCATGAAGTTACGGACATTTTCCCGGCAAAATCTAGACACCAAAGGGGTTACGGGTAAAATCTAGATTCCTAAGGAGTTATAGGCGCTACACTTGACTTTATTCTCCAGCTATACCGGGTGGTGATATGCCGCCGATCCAGGGCCGGGGAGAAAGCGGTAGCGCGCTGAGAGCCTGGTCGAACAAGCCCGGATCTGCCAAAACCAGCAGATGTCACCGTCGGGAGGAGAAAAGGGCCGGGGTCGCCGGGCCTGATGTTACATGTTCCCCATGAGTTATATCTCAGGGATGTCAGTTTTCGGTAGTGTCCTAATTTGCCTGCTTTTCCTATGTGTGGCCGTGATACCCGCTTGGGCCCATCGAAAACAAAGTGTTATCCCTCACATTCCACCCGTAGCAGTATCTGGTTTCGTGAGGGGGATCAACCCTGTTCAGAACGTCGTAATAGACGACTCGACCAATGATAACGAAAGTTTGTGCTCCAGACAGGACATCAGATTCTTGCGGACAAGCGGGAAGCATCGTATTGATCGGCATTATGCCGACACGTACGGGTGGGCTTTCGCGGGGGAAGATGAATCTTTTATAGGTTTCTCCCCTGTCCTTATAAAGCGGCGGCTCAGTCAACCCATCAATCAACCTTATCTCAAACCGGCAACAGGTACTCACAATTTCGGCTGGCGTGCGACCGTGATTGGTAGCCTCAAATCTCCATTCTCCAGGGCCGACTTCTATAGGGTCAACGTCAACCCAAGGACGTTCGGCATTTATGACGGCTTTGGCATTCAACAGGGCGGCGTCAGCCGCACTTTTTTGATGGGGCAAGCTATCTTGCATGGCCTTGGTGGCCTCGGCAGTCTTCTTCGCTTGCCACCAAATGAGTCCGGCAGTGACAAATCCGGCAATGACAAGAAGCCCTGTGTAGAGCGTGAGCCTCCGCTGTATTCGGGCATTCTCTGCGGCTTGCTTTGTGTCGTTCTCCTCATTTGCGGAGGGGAGGCTATTGTTCACCGTAACGGACAAACAGGGCTGGGCTGGGCCGTTGTCGTGATCGGTTTTGTGGGTTTGTTCTGTACTCTTAGTAACTTTGGCCTCGGCAGTCCCTTCGCCTTCTGGCGCTTTCGCTGGTTGTTGGGCGAGGATGAGTACTGCGAATATCAGCCATTTCATAACGGACAAATTGTACCCCGAAAATACTTGACAGGCAATAGTTATTGGGGTACAGTAATAGGCATGGCGAACGTACTCAATTCCGACAAGCAAATCGCGGTAATCGCAGCCTTGGCCGAGGGTTCCAGCATTCGCTCTATTGAGCGCATTACGGGCATTCACCGCGACACGATCATGCGGCTTGGCGTGAAGGTCGGTCAGGGATGCGCGAAAATGCTGGATTTATCTATGCGTAACCTGCCCTGCAATCGCCTTGAGATGGACGAAATTTGGGGCTTTGTCGGGAAGAAGGAACGCAATGTCCGCGAAGGTGAGGATGGAGTAGGCAGCGTCTGGACATTCTGCGCGATTGATGCGGAAACTAAGCTAGTCCCTGCATTCAAGTGCGGCGACCGTGACGCGGCTACGGCGAAAGCCTTTGTCCAAGACGTTGCGAACCGCATGGCATATCGTGTGCAAATTTCCACCGATGGCTTACACGCCTATGTTGCCGCGATGGAAAGCGCCTATGGCGAGTTTGTGGACTACGGCCAGATCATCAAGACCTACGGGCGTGAGGAAGTTAGCGATAATCGCCGTTACAGTGCGCCAAAGTTTGTTTCTTCTGAAAAGAAGATCGTCGTGGGCAATCCCGATGAGCGCCTAATCTCTACCAGTTACGTAGAGCGCCTGAATGCAACCACGCGGTTGCACATGCGCCGCCTCACTCGCCTGACTCCGGCATTCAGCAAGAAGCGTGAGAACTTTGAGGCGGCGGTCGCCCTGCACTTCGCCTATTACAACTTTGTGAAGCGCCACAACACGCTACGGTGCACTCCGGCAATGGCGGCTGGAGTTACGGGCACGTTCTGGAGCGTAGGCGATTTGTTAGAGGCCGTAGCATGAGCCATATCGAAGAATTGAGAGACGCGATTCATAAGCTGCACGGCGGGAAGGCTACGCACCATGCCAGCGTGCCAGTGAAAGAAGTTTTTAACGGCGAGACTGTTTGGGATGGGATTGTGGAAGTGTTTCGCTTGGAAGGCCACCCCAAAGCGAACACGGCCTATGCTTGGTTCCATGACACTGGCGACCCAGCCAATCCATTGCAGCATGTGGCAGTGCTCCATGTTCCGCCAGTGGTTTCGCCGTTGACCGCTGTAAGAGCCTTCATCGTCCAGAATTTCAGGAACAATGCCGATGCCCAAAGCTAAAAAAGTCGGAAGGCCCACACTGCCGAAGGGGAACGCCAAGGATGTAATGCTGCGCGTTCGTGTCACGCCGGACGATCTAAAGGCAATGAAGGCGACTGCAAAAGCCAAAGGGCAGAGTGTTTCGGAATGGAGTCGCGGCACGCTGAGGGCCGCTGCCAATGCCTGAAAAAGTCAAATTAGGACACTACCCAGTTTTCGGTTCCGGGTGACAAGGAGCAAAGCGAAGTGTGGGGTGTCGGCCCAGCCGTTATGCGTCCCCAGGTTGGCGCCCGAAATGCGCGGACGCGAACCTGGGCCACCAGCCTTCGTGCGATGCTCGCTCTGCTTACGGAGTGATTTCAAAGGCGGTGCCGAAGCCGTATTTGCCACCCCGGCTGGTGACGCTGAACATGTTGCCCTTGCCGTCGAGGGTCACGCCGTAGAACGGCTGGGACCCTCCGGTCTCAGGGTTGAGATCGAAGACGACGCTGTATTTCCATTTGCCATTCTTTTGTGACGAGAGCTTGAAGACCACGCCGCAGGACTCGCCGCAATTTCCTGTCCCGCCGCCCGCTGTGCCATAGAGGTTGCCGTGCTTGTCCATGGCCAGCGTACCGGCGACCCCGCAACCGTCGATGCAATTGGGGAAGTCGTAGAGGATGGTTTCCTGCCAGTGGCCGCCTTTGTAGGCCAGCTTGAAGACCGTGCCGTCGCCGTACGGGCCCCCGACCACGGTTGCCCCATAGAAGTTGCCGGACTTGTCCATCAGCAGGCCGCTGCGAGGGTTTTGACCGTCCTTCGGATTGTGTTCCAGAAAAAGATGCAGCACGCGGTAGGTCCAGGTGCCATCGCCGTTGGGCGTCATCTCATAAATAACCCCACAACCACCGCTCCAGTTGCAGCCTTTGTAGATGCCGCCAGCCGTCATCGTGCCAAACATGTTGCCCTTCCCATCCCAGATTGGTGGTGCGGGCGGGCCGATCCCATTGTTGCAGCAAACACCGTAGAGCTGGGTATAGGTCCAGCCTCTGGAGCCAGGGGAAAGCTCGCCGATCGCGCCGTCGTGCTCCTGGCCGGGACCCATCTCGCCATAGAGGTTGCCGAGATCGTCTCTGAGCAGGCCGGGACCCGAGTCGCCGCCGCTATAAAGGACATTGAAGCTGTAGCCCCCGGACGACGGGCTTAGCTCAAACACGCCGCCCGTGGCGTAGGCCACGCTGGCGGTGCCGTAGATGTTCCCGCTCGCGTCGACGACTAGCCCGCCCGCCGGGCTTTCGAAGGTGGCGTTGTAGAGCACTGTCTCCTTCCACTTCCCGCCCGATCCTGGGCTCAGCTGATAGACCGTGCCACAGCCGCCGTCGCCGCATCCGTCGCCGCCGCCGCCTGTCACACCGTACAGGTTGCCCTTGCCATCAAAGGCGAGGGGCCCAAACGGCCCGGCCCCGTCGCTGCCAGAGCCAAAACTGTGGAGGACCTTGTATTCGACCGCTGCCCAAGCTGACGACGGCGGTGCCAATAGCAGGAACGCCATAAGTGTGAGACCGACGTGTTTGGGTTTCATTGCCAGCTCCGATCCGGGCCAAACAGCCCGCGGAAGTCTAGCTTCCGCTGAAACTGCCTTCGTGCGATGCTCGCTCTGCTTACGGGGTGATTTCAAAGGCGGTGCCGAAGCCGTATTTGCCACCCCGGCTGGTCACGCTGAACATGTTGCCCTTGCCATCGAGGGTCACGCCGTAGAACGGCTGGACCCCTCCGGTCTCAGGGTTGAGATCGAGCACCACGCTGTATCTCCATTTGCCGTTCTTCTGTGGCGAGAGCTTGAAGACCACGCCGCAGGCCTCGCCGCAATTCCCGGTGCCGCCGGCGGCAGTGCCATAGAGGTTGCCGTGCTTGTCCATGGCCAGCGTGCCTTCGACCATGCAACCGTCGATGCAATTGGGGAAGTCGTAGATGATGGTCTCGTTCCAGTGGCCGCCTTTGTAGGCCAGCTTATAGACCGTGCCCTGCTTGTACTGGCCCCCGACCCACGTCGCACCATAGAAATTGCCGGCTTTGTCCATGACCAAGCCGCTGTATGGGCTTTGGCCGTCCGCCGGGGACTCCTCCAGGAAGCGATGCAGCACATGGTAGGTCCAGGTGCCGTCGCCGTTAGGCGTCATCTCGAAGATGACGCCGCAGCCCTCGGTCCACATCCAGCAGGGCTTCGTGTAGATGCCGCCTCCGATGGTGGTGCCAAACATGTTGCCCCTGCCGTCCCACGTGGGAGGAGCGGGAGGCGCGACGCCGTCGGGGCAACTGTAGCTGTTGCAGAAACTGTAGAGCTGGGTGTAGTTCCAGCCGTCAGAGCCCGGAGAGATCTCCCCGATCGCGCCCCCATGGTCCTGGCCGGGGCCCATCCCGCCATACAGGTTGCCAAGCTCGTCCATGAGCAAGCCGGGCCCGGCGGGCCCAGCGTAGATGGCGCTGAAGCTGTAACCGTCGGACGATGGGCTTAGTTCATATATGTCGCCCGCGTAGTCGGCCATGGTGCCATAGACGTTGCCTAGCTTGTCGAAGACCAAGACGCCCCCTGGGGATGCGTAGTCTCCCCCAAGGCTATACAAGATCGCCTCCCTCCACCTGCCCCTGGTTCGGGGCGTCAGCTTGAATATTGTGCCGCAGCCGCCGTCACTGCAGCCCCCGCCGCCGGCGAGGGTCACGCCGTAAAGGTCGCCGCGGCGCAGGGCCAAGGGGCCCCAGGGTGTGGCTCCGTCCTCTCCAGAGCCGAAGCTGTGCAAGACCTTGTAACTGACCGCCACGCCAGCTGACGGTGTCAGGGCCAGTAGGAGCGCAGTCAGCGTGAGGACGATGTGTTTAGGTTTCATTGCTAGCTCCGGTCCGGGCCAAGTGGCCCTTGGGAAAAGGGGGGAAGTGGGCGTCGATGGCTCACCGCCCCCAGTTAATTATTTAGTACTCGTCGGGGTCCCCCGGCACATACGGCGGCACGTTGTTGCAGTTCCAAGTCTGAAAGCAAGTGTAGGGCCACGGATTGTTGTTGATCGAGACCGACACAAATTGCCGCGGCTGGCTCAGCTGGAAGAAATCCAGCAGCGGAAGGTTGCCGCCGAGGACGTCGGGTGCGTTGGCATCTGCGTAGAGCTTCTCCGGGTACGTGATGTTCGCCATCCCGAAGTTCCGCTCGGTGAACGCCAGAATGCTGCCGAAGTCGTGGACAAAGCTGACCATCATGGGGTGATCTCGAAGGCGACGCCCAGGTTGTACTTGCCGCCGTTCATGGTGGTGCCGAAGATGTTGCCTTTGTCGTCGAGCACGACGCCGTAGGGATATTCGCCGTCCGTACCGTTGAACTTGTGGACCACGCTGTATTTCCACGTGCCGTTTTTTTGCGGCGAGAACTTGAACACCGTGCCGCAGTCGTAGCCGCAGTGGTTGCCGCCAGCCCCGGAGCTATAAAAATTCCCGGCTTTGTCAGCTACCAGCGTGAAGGACGGTCCGCAGCCATTGGCGCAGTTGGGGAATTCATAAAGAATGGTTTCCTTCCATGGGCCGCTCTTGCTGGGCGTCAGCTTGTAGAAGGTTCCGGTGCCGTATTTGCCTCCGCTTTGTGTGAGGCCGTAGGCGTTGCCGGAGGCATCGACGGTCAGGCCAGCGTAGGGGTAATAGCCGTCGTTTTTGAATGCGGCGAAGCGATGCAGGACATGGTAGGCCCAAGTGCCGTCGCCGTTATTGGCCAGCTGAAAGGCTTCGCCGCAGCCGCCGCTGCCGGGGCACTTGGGCGGGTAGTTCCCGCCGAAAAGCGCAGCGCCGTAAAGGTTGCCTTTTGCATCCCAGGTCAGGGGTGCGACAATACCACTCACAGAGTCAGGGGGGAAGTCGTACAAGTCGGTAAAGGTCCAGCCGCTAGAGCCAGGCGACAACTCACCTATGGTACCAGGGAAAAATATGCCATAAAGGTTGCCGGATTGGTCGAAGACCAAGCAGTAGCCGGCGGGTTCGTAGATCGGCTCGAAATTCCATTCGGGCGCACCGGGTGTCAATTCGAACACATAGGACCCGCCGCCGATGTTCACGGTGGACCCGAACAGGCCGCCCGCGCCGTCGAAGAGAAGCGGAGCGTACGATTCCGCCCCGCCCGTGCTCTTGTCGAAGTCGAGCAGCACGCTCCCTTTCCACGCGCTGCTCGCCCCGCGCGATGCCATTTTGAAAATCACGCCGCAGCCATAGGTACACCACGTGCTGGTCCCGCCCCAATACGTCGTGCCGTACAGGTTGCTGGCGGCATCCAGCACTGGAGTAGTTGCGAGGAGCCCGCCGTCGAGGCCACCGGTGAAGTTGTGCAGCACCTTGTACCTATGCTGGATCGCGGCCGGGGCCGCTGGAGCGAGCAACAGTGCGGCAAGCGTCATGGCAAGTGCCGCGATCGAGGAGAGTCTGCTCCACTTCATGCGAAACCACCTTCCCGGTGGGGGAGCCGGTTGATCATGCCTTAAGGTTCGTCGAGCGCTAACGAAAGACGGCGGGTAAAGGGAGGTCCAGCTTGCGCGGATAAGTTAGCAGGGTTCAGGGGATGCTGTCAGTGACGGCTGACATACAAGGCTGTGACGGCCAGGCCGGAGGGGGTCACTGGTGCCCCTGCCTGGAGCCTGTTACGAAACTCGTGCCGTCCGCTGAAGCGGACTCGGTTTGCTCCATTTTCGCTTTCCCGGCACTAACGTGCCGGGCTATTGGAGGACGCCGCCACGCGGCTGGAGCGGGGTTTGTCCCACCGTGACGGTGTTTCATCGAGTTTCGTAACAGCCCCACCCCACCAAGTGCGGGGCGACGCTGCCTTTCCCGCGTTTCGAAAACCGCGAAACGTGGGGACCCGGCTGCTCACGCTCTGTGAAAATGTCCATTGCTCACAAATAATGCGTGACCGAGCGCACTGTTTTCCTGCTGGTCGTGACCTAGCATGAAACCTCCCGTCAAAGGCTGGCCTCGAAGGATTGCGAGGCGGCGATGCACACCACGTTTTTCAAGCAGTGTCTCTTGCTGGCGCTGTTCTTTTTTCCTGCCTTGGCTCTCTGGGCGGAGCGGCCTGTCCGACCCGGGGCGGGAGATCCCCAGCCTCCACCTGGAATAAGCCAGCGGCCTGTCGTTCAAAGCTCCGGCTATGCATTCGCCGGAACCGTGAAGGCGGTGCAGCATGTCGCGGCGGCGAAACGCAACCGGATCGCAACCACGCGGATCACGTTTCATGTGGACAACGCAATTCGCGGCGCGCGAACCGGGCAGACGCTGGTGATCTCCGAGTGGGCAGGACTGTGGCCATTCGGGGAGCAATACCGGCCGGGGGAACGCGTTTTGCTCTTCTTATATCCGCCGAGCAAGCTGGGGCTGACCAGCCCGGTGCGAGGATCGGCGGGACGATTCCGCATCGGCGGAAGAGGACGGGTCGTAGTGCCGCCTGGGCAGCGAGACAGCTTGCCGGATCGAGTCAGGGCGCGGCTGGGAGAGAACGGCGAGATTGAAGTGGCCGAGTTCGCCCGGGCCATGCGCCTGGCGGGAGAGGAGTGAGTCATGAGACGACGTGCTCTCTCTCCGGATCGCGTGATGGCGGACGCGGAGCGCTATCTCCAGTTGGTGGATTATCAGGGCGGTGCCAGCCTGCAACGCTCCATCCGAAGGCTGCGCCTCCTCTTCTATATTTTGCTGGGCGCGCTGGTTTTGCTGGTCATTTACGCGCAAGCGGCGCATGCGGGAGGGCCGCGTTACATCGCCGGCGTGAGTTACTTTAATCCGGGCACAGCCGGAACGCCGCTGACCTGGTCTCAGGGAGCGGTGAACTATTACACCGATCAGGGGGACTTGAGTTCGATCCTGCCGGGGTCCAGCGCCGACGCTTTGGTCGCCGATGCTTTCCGCCAGTGGACCTCGATTTCGACCGCCGCGGTCACGGCCACGCGCGCGGGTCAACTGGCGGAAGACGTCAATGGCACCAATGTTTATCGTAACGGCGACGGCACGCTTACCGAGCCGGCCGATATTGAGCCCAGCGCCACCGGCAAGCCGGTAGGAATTGTCTACGACGAGGACGGTTCCGTGACTGATGCCCTGTTGGGTCAGGGGGCCGGTGATCCGTCGCAGTGTTTCGGCAACGCCGTGTTTGGCGGCATCGACAACTTTGGAGTAACGGCCAACTTCCTGCATGCGCTGGTGATCCTGAACGGAAACTGCGCGCAGAATTCATCACAACTCACCGACGTTGAATACCGCCTGGTGAGAGTTCTGGGGAATGTGCTGGGGCTGGGCTGGTCGCAGGCGAATCTGAATGTAATCACGGGCCATCCTCGGCCGACACAGGACGATTACGCCGGATTCCCCGTGATGCACGACGTGGACCCATTGAATTGCATCCCGATCACGCGGTGTTACCCGACGAATCCTTACCAGCCCAAGATGGATGACCAGGCGGCGCTGTCGGGGCTGTATCCCGCGGCGGGCTTCTCCGCCAGCACCGCGCGGGTTCACGGAAGCGTGCACTTTACCACGGCCAACGGCCAGGCAGCCCAGGGAATGCAGGGAGTGAACGTGGTGGCGCGCTGGATTGATCCTTCGACGGGCTTACCCTCCGGCGCCTACGTGGCCACGTCGGTTTCCGGCTTCCGGTTCGCCGGCAACGTGGGAAACATGGTGACCGGCTTTGATGACAGCAATGGCAACCCGCTGAACGATTGGGGATCGAACGACCCGACGGTCGAAGGATTTTTCGACCTTTCAGGGTTGCAGATCCCGAATGGTCAGAGCACTGGGCAGTACCAACTGACGGTCGAGGCGCTCGATCCAATCTGGTCAATTCTTGTTGGTCCCTACGCCGGTTACGAAGTGCAGCCTTCGGGATCCGCCGATCCCATCATCGTGAACGTGACCCTCGGTGGAGATACGCCGCAAAATATCCTGATGCAAGGCAGTGCCGTGCAAACCGCGAATTGGTTTGGCACCACGACCTATCAGAACCCGGCAGCGGTGCCCGCCTCGGGCGATTGGGCGGGCGCGCTAAGCCCATATGGCGACTTGGACTACTTCTGGTTCAACGGGAAAGCGAACCGGACGATGTCGGTTCTAGCCACGGCTCTGGACCAATCAGGGAGCCCGACGGAAAGCAAAGCCCAGCCGGTCATCGGCATGTGGGCGCTGTCGGATCCGGGAACTTCGCCGGCCCCGGCAAACACGCCTTCGGCGTTCAATTCCTCGACGTTTGGCATGAGCCTGCTCAACGCGCAGTTGTTGCAGAGTACGGGGTTCCGCATCGGAATCTCGGATTACCGCGGCGATGGGCGGGCGGACTACCGTTATCACGCTCGAGTTTTGTACGGGGATAGTATCAGTCCGGCGCGGGCCAGCGCGGCCGGTGGAACCGCGATCGCGATTGCGGGATTGGGGTTCCAGCAAAATACGCAAGTGCAGATCGCCAGCGCCAAAGTTCCCCTGCTGGCAGCTTCCGCCAAGCAGCTACTGATCACCGCGCCTGCCCAAGCCGATGGGGTGCTGGATATGTCCGTGATCGATCCGCCGACCAACGCCAGCTCGGTGATGAGCGGGGTCCTGACTTACGGTGCAGGTCCGTCCGACTTACTGGTGCTGGTGGCGGGGTCGAATCCGGGGACGCCCGTGGGCGGACAGGCGCCCAACCCGATTGTGGTTCGAGCCGTGCAGTCCGACGGCGTGACTGCGGTGGCGGGAGGCAGCATTTTTCTCACGTCGTCGCCGGCACTGGCCTTTTCGGTCTGCAACGGCGCGAGCAGTTGCACAGTCATGAGCGATGGGACCGGCCAGGTCTCGACGTTCGCAACCGTGCTCAGCAAGAGCGTGATGACGATTACAGCGCAACTCGCTCCCGCCTCTTACCAAAGTCCGCAGCAACAGCAGACCACTTTGCTGGGGACAGAGTCATCTCTCGATATAGCCTTGGCTCCTCAGCGGGATTGGATTGCCCAGGGGGCAACCGTCAACGTGGCGCTCACGGCGCGGGTTCTTTCGAATGGACAACCGTTAAACGGCCAGACTGTCAACTACTTCCTGTGGCACGGGTCCGGCAAGCTGAGCCCAGCCTCGGTACAAACCAATGGCAATGGCTACGCCACAACCAGCTTGCAGCTTTCCAATTTCTCGTCTGAGGTGCAAGGGAGCGCTTGTGTCGGTTCCAACAACAATCCCTGCCAGAGTTTCTATATATTCCCGGTGCTCGCCGCCAATCTGCACCTGCAAGCAGTAACCGGCGGCGCGCAGTTTGTGAGTGCAACCGACAACTTTCAACCGGTCTGGTTTCGCGTGACCGACTCCGCTAGCCCGCCGGACCCGGTGCAGGGGTCCACGGTGACATTTCAGGCGCTGATCGGACGTACAGCGGGTGACACCCCGATTATGCCGGGCGGGGACAACTCGGGAGGCCACGATCCCTTGCCGATCATTCTGGGATCATGGCAGCAACCCGTGGTATCGGATGCAAGCGGACTGGTAAGCATTCAAGCTTCAACCGACGGCTTTACCGGGGACCTCGTCATTCTGGGTTTGGCAACGGCAGGCAGCTCAAGTTTGCAGTTCCTGTTGCAGTCTCTGGGAACAACGGGAAATTAGTGCGATGACTTGCTGGTTCGCGCTGTCCTCCTGAGAGAAGGATCTCTGCATCGGGCATCCGGTGCGGAGATCCTTCACGGCGTGAAGTTCCCCCAGGATGGCCGCCACAGAGGCAACACAGCGGACGCAACCCTGGAACTGTAATGCACAAATCGAAGTGCCTTATTGCGAGACACGCAGAGTAGCTTTCTGAGTTCTTCCCGCATCACCTACGGAGCCTGACATTCTTTGGTCCGCGGATATCGTGCAACCCACCCCGAATCCTCCGCATCCACTCACGCAATGCTCGGCCCAGAATCGCGAGGATGGCTTGTAACGCTACGGATTGGTCTATTGGCCCTAACTCTTGGGTCGATCCCTTGCTCTGCCCAGGATGCGTTATTGCCTGACACTCCGCAGCCACAAACTCAGGCCACATCGCCCAAGCCGCAGCCCGATGCTCCGCATCACAAGCCCAGCCAGAACCACATATTCTGGATCATCCCGAACTATCGGGCAGACGAGAACACTGTCGAGATCAAGCCGCTGACCGCGGGCGCGAAATTCAAAATGGGGTTCGATGATTCCTTCGATCCATCGGCCTTTCTGGTTGCGGGCGTGTTTGCGGGCATCGCCGACGCCACAAGACAATATCCAGATTTTGGGCATGGCGCCGCCGCTCTGGGAAAATACTACGGCGGAGCCTTTGCGGACCAGGCCATCGGCAACATGATGACGGAGGCAGTTTTTCCGGTGGCCCTTCATCAGGATCCGCGATATTTCGTCAAGGGCAAAGGCGGCTTCTGGAGGCGCACCGGATACGCCATCAGCCGCGAAGTCATTACCCGGAATGACGACGGCAGCAATCATTTCAATACATCGGAAATCGCGGGAAACGCCGTGGCTGCCGGGATTTCCAATGTCTACTATCCCGCCGCTGACCGGACGCTGGGCAAGACGGCAAACAAATGGGGCGAGCAGATCGGGCTCGACGCCTTTTTCAACGTGATGAAGGAATTCTGGCCGGATGTGCGCGACCGGCTGTTTGGCCGGTAGCAAGCCTCAGGTGGCGATTTTAAGGTTTTCCACAGGCCGGTTCTGAACCCCTCTTGCCTAGAGTGCCCCACCGCTCGTATATATATTCCGTGTCATTTTCCAGACCAAGTCCAGGATTCAACACTCGAGAAAGAGACGAGGGCATCTCATGGATCTGTTTCATCGCAAGTTCCAGGGAAGTGATACCCGCACCGGCCGTGACTGCCAGTTCTGCCGCCACGCTGATCCACACTTCGGAAAACGCAAGGCCATCGATCGCATGGTAGCGTCAAAGTTTGACGATATTGCCTCGGCGCACCTGACCGAAGATGGATACGTGAACCACCGCCTCGCAGAACTGCTGATGAAGAAGCGGACTGCGCTTTCGCCGGATCCGGCCCTGGCAAAATCTGCCTGACAGAGTTAACGTCCGCATGGTGCAGGGTTTAGCGCCAATTTCCCAAATCACCACGATCGGTGACGGCGCGACGCGACGAAGCCGTACCGGTTCGATAGAATAGCGGTATCGTGACTTCCGAAACTTTGAGAACCAGCCAAGAAATCGGACAAGTTGACCAGCTTTGCGAACGGCTCAAGCAACTGGGCTATGCACAATCCAAGTGGATTCGCATTTACGGCCAGGAGTTCGAACTGATTTCCAATCCGTTCCCTCAAGGCAAAGGAATTGCCGTAAGAGCGCAGTCGAAGCAGGAACAGCAGGAGCGTATACTGGCGTTACCCCTGCCCATCCTGCAGATGGTGGCGAAAAGAAAATCTGCCTGAGGAACGTTTTTTGGTACGAATTCCAATTGGGCGCCGCAGCGGTGGGCACGTGTGTGCCTATATCGACATGTTAATTCATCACTGAGGCCTAGGGGCTGGGAACCCGCAACTGGCTTCGGGCGCCTAACGCTCGAAGACGCGGCCGTGGCAGGCCTCGCAAAGCCAGCTTTCCTTGATATCAATCCATTCCACCGCGTGGGACGGCGCCATGGCGCAGCGGTAATCCTCGCAGTGGGTAAGGCTCACGGTGTGCCCCACTTCATGCACTGCTTCCTTCACCAAGCGCTGGCGGAGAATACTCTCGTCCTTGGGCAAACCGTAAAACTCTTGCCGCAGGCGATGCAGGGAGACCACGGCGCACGGCCCGCCCATCTGCGCTTCTCCGAAGACGAAGGTCAGGATCGGAATGTAAAGATCGACGGCCGTCACCCCCAGGATCCGCCAGGATTTTGGACTGACCAGGCCCTGCATGCGGGCAAGAATCTCCGAGGAGTGGTATTGCTGGCGCTCGCCATGGAAGGCGAACTCGGGGTCCAGGATCGAAGGCAGCAGTTCACAGGGAACCTGGAATGTGTTCGCCATGGCGGTTGCCAGATCCACAAGCAGGCCGCCATCCAGCTTTCCGATAGGGAGCACCTGGAGGTTCATTGCACTTCAACGTGGGGCCGGCTCCAACCGTATTTCTTCAGTTTGTGGTGCAAGGTGACCCGGTCGATCTGGAGCACCTCGGCGGCGCGGCTCTGGTTCCAATTGCACGATTCCAGCACGCGCAGGATGTGCACTTTCTCCATCTCCTCGAGGGTCTTGGGGGAGCCGTTGGTGGCGGCGGCTTTGAAGACAAAATCCTGCTCGCGGATGTCCGGTTCCTGGGCCACAACCATGGCCCGCTCGACGGCATTTTCCAGTTCCCGTACGTTGCCTGCCCAGGGCTGTTGCTGCAGCAGGTTCATGGCAGCGGGCGCGATCCGGTTGATCTTCTTGTTCATCTGCAGCGAAAACTTGTGCACGAAATGGTTTACCAGTGCAGGAATGTCTTCGCGGCGGTCGCGCAGGGCCGGCACCTCGATGCGGAATACATTCAGCCGGTAGAACAGATCGGGACGAAACGTCCCTTCTGCGATCAGCTTTTCCAGGTCCTTGTTGGTGGCGGCCACACAGCGGAAATCCACCTTGATCGATTGGTTCCCACCCACCCGCACGATTTCGTGCTCCTGCAGAACGCGCAGCAGATCGGTTTGAGTCTTGAGGCTGATGTCGCCGATCTCATCCAGAAATACCGTGCCCCCTTCGGCAATTTCAAACTTCCCTTTCTTGCGATACTGCGCTCCCGTGAAAGCTCCTTTTTCGTGGCCAAACAGTTCACTTTCCAGAAGGGTTTCGGTGAGCGCTCCACAGTGGATGGCGACCAAAGGATGAAAACGCCGGGGGCTGGCCTGATGGATCGCCCGGGCGACCAGCTCTTTTCCAGTTCCGCTCTCGCCCGTAATCAGGACCGTCGCATCTGTTGGACCGACCGTCTCAATCGCATCAAACACTTTCTTCATCGCCACGCCTTGCCCCACCATGTCTTCCGGCCGGGCAACCTCAGCAACCGTCTCGCGCAAGCGAACGTTTTCCTCTTCGGTGCGTTTATGGGCCAGTCCTTTCTTGACCAGATGTGCGATCTCGTCGGGATCGAGCGGCTTGGTCACGTAATCGTAGGCCCCGTTTTTCAGCGCCGCTACCGCGGTCTCCACCGAAGCGTAGCCGGTCATCATGATGACAATGAGTTCCGGATCAATCTCATGAATGCGACGCTGCAGTTCAATTCCGTCCGTTCCCCGCATCTTGATGTCCAACAGAGCAACGTCCCAGCGTTGTCCGGCGAGAATCGTGAGCGCCTCGTTGGCGCTTTCCGCGGTCGCGACTTCGTACCCCTCTTCGCGAAACCATTTTCCCAGCGAATCCCGCACGCTGAGTTCATCATCCACAATCAACAGTTTTCCATGCGCGTTCACATCGATCACCTCATGTTTGTGGTCAAGGCCGGACTGGCATTCGCAGGCGCGGTTCCAGCCGGGGCATGGAGGGGGAGCGTGACCACAAAAGTCGTTCCCTTGCCCAATTCCGACTGCACGCCGATCTGACCGCTATGGCGGTCCACAATGCTGCGGCTGACCGCCAGCCCCAGGCCTACGCCCCGCCCGGTTTCTTTCGTGGTCAGGAAAGGTTCGAATATGCTGGCGAGAATCTCCGGGGGAATCCCGGTGCCGTCATCGCGCACTTCGATCTCCACCTGGTCAGCGCTGGCGCTGTGCCCACTGCGGACCCACAGGTTGCCTCCGCGCGGCATGGCGTCAATGGCATTCATCACCAGGGCCAGAATTACCTGCTCGATCTGTCCGGCATCGCACTGCACCCGGGGCAGGTCTTCGGCCAGTTCGCGCTGCACCTGGATGCCAGCCATGTCCAGTTGATGCTGCACCAGGCGGAGGGAGCGATCGATCACGGAATTCAAATCCGTGGACTCGATGTTCATTGGGGCCACGCGGGAGAAGGTGAGCAGGTTCTTGACGATTTCGCCGCAGCGCCGGCTTTCGCTGGCGATCAGATCGAGACAATCCGCGGCCTCGTGCTCTTTGTTTTCGATCTCATGGCGCTTCAGCCATTTTTCCAGCAGCTTGGCGTAGGTAAGGATTCCGGAAAGCGGATTGTTGATCTCGTGCGCCACCACCGCCGCCAGTTTTCCGATCGACGCCATCTTCTCCACATGGAGCATGTGATCGTGCGCCCGCTTGAGTTCCCGGGTCTTTTCGGCAACCCGGTCTTCCAGGGTTTTGGCCCAGGCCACGATCTCCTGGTTGGCGGCGCGCAGTTCCAGACTCATGACGTTGAAGGAACGCGCCAGGTCGCCCAGTTCATCTTCCGACCGCACTTCGATCTGGTAGCCGAGCCGCCCCTCGGAAAGATGTTCGGTGCCGCGAATCAGAGCGCGGAAGGGCCCGGAAACCACGCGTCGAATGAACACCCAGCTCAACACCGCTGCAATCAGCATGGTGGCCAGGGTGTAGGCGAGCATGCGGTTGCTGCTTTCCGCCAGTTGCGCGTCGGCCTTGGCCAGGGAAAGATTGGTATCGAGAACTCCAAGAATTTGCTGGCTCGCCGGATGCGCGTGGCAGGCGGCGTTGGAGCAGGCCGGCTGGTTCTCAATCGGGGTGATGATGCCCAACACCCGGCCCTCACGGTCCTTGCGGTAGATGCGGAATCGATCCGGACGGTTGAGCCGCGCTAGCGGCTGGGACTGGGTGTGGCAGCCATAACAAGCCTCAGCCCGCTTGTCGACCGAATGGTTAACTTCCGACGCATCGCTGGAGTAGCTGATGTGTCCTTCCTGGTCGAAAATCCGCACCTTCGCCATGCCGGGCTCGTTGGCTATGGTTTGAATGGCACGATACAAGCCCTCGCGGTCGTTGCGTAGCATGTAATCGGTGGTGCTGTGCTTGATGACGTCGCTCACCCGCTCCGCGCTGCTCAGCGTGGCGGCTTCCAGATGCCGACGGTGCAACCGGATATTCAGATACCCGAGCAGCGCGAAGCTGACCACCATGGTGGCCAGCAACAGGGTGGTCAGTCTTGCGCTGAGGCTCCGGGTTAAGCGGGACCAACCGCCACGAGTTGGCTCAGTCTCCGGCATGTTCCAGTACGGGCGAAGCCATGATCCCAGGCCGCCGCGTGACGTGCAGCGACGGGTCCACGACGCGCTCCTTGGGAAAGATGGGCAAATATTTCACGGCCACCGCAAATAGAGCAAAACCCATGGAGATGATCATTAGAGTCACGGAGAATTCTGTCCACTTGGGTACGTAATGGTGCCCGACGTAAGTCTCAAAACCGATGAGGCTCACATTCAGGCGATTGGTAACGAAGCCCAAAAGGCTGATGACGGAAGCCCAATACAAGCCGTTGGGGGAAAGCCTGACTTTCTTGAAACTCAGCATGGTGATTGGAATTACGAAAGCCAACGCCAATTCCAGCCATAGAAAATAGGCTTCGTAGCTAGGCTTTATGATTTGGCTTAACAGGTCGCGGCGAAAGTAATCTTCAAAGCGGAGCAACGCATTGACCCAAAGGGCAACCAGCAAAGCTCCGCCCAGCCGAATCAAAACTGACAGCTCGAGCTGGCGCCCCAGAGCCTTTGAACTCTGCGTGGATTCGAAGATCGTCATAGCCAAACCCACCGCAACCGCCGAACCGAAAAAGAAGAAGGGCAGCGCCGGCGAATACCAGAACGGATGCAGCTTGCTCGGCATGATCAGATACAGCGACCCGAGCGAACTCTGGTGCAGGGTGGAAAGCAGGATGCCCGCTATGATCAGCACCGGATAGATCTTGTGGATCCATTTGATCGGACCTTTGAGATTGAAGCGCTCGAGCACGTTGGGGAGAAACTCAAAAAAGAGCACGGTCGTGTAGGTCATCACGCACATGCCCACCTCGAACATGACCGAGTGCGGGTTCATGTAGATGAGCTGGTGCCAGATGAACCAGGGCCGGCCGAGATCGAAGAGGAGCCCGACAATGAAAAGCAGGTACCCCAGAAACGCGGTCAGCACCGCCGGGCGCACCACGCTGTGCAGACTCTCGACGTTGAAGAGATAGACGGCGCCCACCATGCAAAAGCCGCCCGCCGCCAGCATGACGCCGCATAGGCAGTCGAAGCCGATCCAGAATCCCCAAGGGAACTGATCCGTCATGTTCGAAACTGCGCCAAGGCCATGGAAGTAGCGAACGTACGACGAATACAAGCCCAGGGCCATAATCGCAAAAAACACCAATCTCCAAAAGGTAAGCTTGGGTTTCATCGCGCACTCCTCTTTCTTTCTTCAGCTTCAGCCGCTTCCGCCGCGGCAACCTCTTCGCGACGATGCGAAATCCAGTAAATACCGCCCAACGCCAGCGACCAGACCGGGATGAAATCCGGGATTTTCGACATCACGCGACCGGTGTACTCTGGCACCGCAATGTCGCCGATCTTTCCCGAAGATGGATAACCGTAATCTTCGACGTCCTGGCTGGAAAGTATCAGGACACACGTTCCGCCGACTTCGTTGAGGCCGTAAATGCGGGGTTTGTAGTTGGCCGGATTCTGTCGAATGCGGTCCTGCGCTTCCCGGATGAGGTCGTCGCGGTCGCCGAACTTGGTCGCGCCCGTCGGACAAATTTCCGCACATGCAGTCGGTTTGCCGGCCAGTACGCGGTCCGGGCACATGATGCATTTGCGCACTCTGGGATTCAGTGAGCCCCATTCGTACTTGGGCTGGTTAAAGGCGCAGGCCACCATACAATACCGGCAACCGATACACTTCCAAACGTCGTACGCGACTGGGCCTTCCTTCATCTTGTGCAGGGCTCCAACCGGACAGGCCGATGCGCACGCCGGATGTTCGCAGTTCATGCACAGGCGCCGCATAAACTTGTCGCCCTTGGTGAGAACGGCGGTGAATTTGTGTTCGGACTGCTGCTGCTCGGCGGCTACCGCGTCGTCATACCGAAGCTTGTTTTGCTCCGCGCACGCTACCTCGCACTGCTTGCATCCGATGCAGACGGTCGCGTCATACAACAGGGCCTTGCTCATGAAAATTTCTCCTCGCTGCTCCCCAGCGGGACTTCCGTTCCTCGGGCATGAGACATGAGAGGAGGGCTGGACAGCGCCGGAACGGTCTTGGGAAGCGAGCAACAGGGCTGCGGCGGGCCGGTTCGTAAATAAAAGCCGGGTCCGGAGGTGAGTGCCGGACCCGTGTGGGCTGTTCCTGGCTGAAAAGCCATTCTGGGATCTTCCCGGCTAGGTACGGTTCGGCCGCTTTTCCGCCCCGTTCGCCGAATTGAGCCGGACAGTTTCACGACTCATTCCCCCAGCTTTCCGCCGCCACTGGCTGACGGTTTCTTCATGCGCAGTGGCGTGCACGTCAGGAAACAGCAAACCTACTTCTGCAGGCCGCGGATGGTCGAGACCAACGCCTTGACGTCGTCCGCGCTCAAGCCCTTGGTGGCAAAGTTATGTCCGGCCTTCTTGTTGGGGCCGCCGTTGGCGATGTAGTCGGTCAGGTCGGCATCCGACAGCTTCTTCGCATCAGGGGAAATCAGACTGGGAATCTTGGCCGCCGGCTTGCCCGCGCCGTCTGCTCCGTGGCACATCGCGCATTTTGACTTGAACAGCACGCCGCCATCTTGCCCCCACGACAGATTGGGGATGACGAAGAAAAGCGTCAGTGCGATGGTTACTACCAGTAACATCAGCTTCGTGGTCTTCATAAGTGCCTTATCTCCATAATCGATTTGTACGACTGGGACCAGCCCAAGCCTACCCGCACCATCTTGAGACTGTTGCGAAATTGGCTAGTGGCGAGCCTCATATGCTGTAAAAAATCGCTGCAACCTTCGCCGCAACTGATGCAATTTTCTACGGATGATGAATTATGTGCTGTGACGCCAGTCACTTAAGACGGTGACTTTGAGGGGTGTGGCAATATGACACAGCGCACAAGCACGGCTGTAGGAATGGAAATCTTGCCCGTCCCGGCCCACCTTTTGGTTCCCGGAGCCCAGCTGAGGCACGCCTCTACAACACCTTACGGACCGGAGACACGAGACCCCTTGAGTTCTGGGGCCGGAGGTGTAGCATTTTGTCACGATGTGCGGGCGCCTCGGCGACAACAGCTCAATGAGGGCCTCCGGGAGGACACCATGAGGAATGCACTATTCACACTCGCGCTAATCGCAACGCTCAGTCTCTTCGCGGCGGCGCAGGATAACAAGGTCCCGCCGCCTCTCACCGCACGCGAGAACGCCTCGGCGACCTCCGCCGACCCGGACTCACAGCCGGTGGAGACAATGGGTTCGAGCAATCTGCCATTCTGCCCTCCCAAAACTTGCTTGTACTACGCCGGTGATTTCGATTCTACTGACTTCAATGCCAACGCCCTGTTCAACGCCAACTCCGTCGGTACAGGCGTCGAGGCTTGGACGTTCGTTGGAGTGAAGCCGCCCAAAGCTGTCACCGTCACCGGAGTTACTTTTAACCAGTTCTTTACCTCCCCTTTCACAGGTACGAATCCGACTCCGTTCCAGACCCAGATCAATATCGTGCCGTACAGCAACAATGGCGGCACGATCGTTTGCAACACCAGCGGCAATGCCACCATGAAGCAGTACGGCGAATCCGACTTCGGTCTGGTTCAATACAGCTACACCGTCAAGAAGCTGGCGAAACCCTGCAGGATTCAACCGGGAAGCAAGGGTGCCACTTACGTCAACCTGCTCCCGACTTCCAGTAGCGGTTATGGCTATGTGGTCGATGTCGAAGATGCGAAGCCCAAGAACCATCGGGGATGGAATAACGATACCGACGATTGCTACTTCTACGCGACCCAAGGCACCGGGTACGATCCTTGCACCACCCAGGGCATGGGCTTCGACGAGTTCTCCATCGCCTTGACCGGCAAGTAACGAAATGACGGGATCAACGGCTGGGCACGCGAAGCAACCCACGAAAGATAACGCGCCATTCTCACGGTGCAAGCATAACCGGCTGCTTGTTGGCACACTCCTGGCAGGGTTACTTTCGTTTCGTGTACGTCTGGATAGCGTCATCCCGTCTCCGCAGTAGTGATATGCTCCGCCGTGGGCCTGACATCCCACCAAAGGAGACAGCACCATGAGACCGCTGGTCATTGCACTTATGTTCGTTGCGTCGGCATCCGCTTACGCACAAGCGCCAAAACCCTGTGAGGAACTCAAGGCTGAAATCGCAAAGAAGCTGGAAGCCAACAACGTGAAGTCGTACTCGCTCGAAATCGTGGCGAAAGACAAGGAAGCAGAGGGCAAGGTGGTTGGTACTTGCGATGGCGGGACGAAGAAAATCGTGTACAGCAGAACATCAGCCGCGCCGAAAACCCCGACGGAAGCCAGCAAGCCCTAATTCCCTGGACTCGTCGGTTATCCCGGGGGCTGGCTGTCCTTCCCCGGGATACCAAAAAACCAGGCTAGCCCGTTCTCTTTCGCGTTCCTGGCGAAAAGGGTGGACAAGTTTATTCGTCACATCGAAGGCCCAGCAGCGCCTCATGCGATTCGCGGGTGCCCCATCAGCGGCGGTCCTTGTTGGACAGTCCAAAGGGCCGCGATCTGTTGAGTGGACACATCTGGCGTCACCCCTAACCTGCCCCAGGCTCATACGCCTCCCCAGCGCGCTCTAATGTTTTTTCAGTGTATCCCCTCGAACCCCTCACCCTCTTTCCGAACCTTATGCTCTGGGGTTCCCGTCCAATGGTCCGCGCTGTCAAGGATCGCGCGAATCAGAGCGTGGGCCTCGGTGGCCTGGTATCTCGGCGGCAAAAGGCGCAGCCACAGGTCGATCATCATGTACTCATCGTCAGTGAGACTGAACTCGTAGTTGTTGAACATCGGTCTGCGATTGGGTTTGCTCATAGAACCTCCATTCCGCGCCGCCCATAAAGGCGTCCCACAATGGTAGCCTACTTGCGGCACGCCTGAAGTGGTGCCCGGATACGAATCTTGCCTGCACTTCAGGCAGTCAGGAAGCGCCCTGGGCCCGACTCTGCGGAGCGTATCGGGCCATGGCCATGTCCACGATTTCACCGATCAGGTCGCTGTAGGAGCGTCCGGAAGCTTTGGCCGCCATGGTGAATTCGTGCTTGCTGGAAAGCCATGGATTGGGGTTGGCCTCAATGACGTAGACGTCGCCCTGGGGCGTGAGCCGCATGTCGATGCGGCCGTAGTCGCGCAACTTGACGGCGTGGTAGGCGGCGAGACCAGTGTCCTGCACCCGGCCGGCGGTTTCCTCGTCAAGGTCGGCCAGCAAGTGCGATTTAGTCAGCTTGTGGGCCAGCGTGTCTTTTTCAAATTTCACATCGTAGCTGGCGATTTTCGGCGTGCCTTCGGGCAATTTTGAGAGATCGAGCTCCACCAGCGGCAGTGCTTGCGCCCGCTCGTAACTGCCCAGAACGCCAACATAGATTTCCCGGCCTTCAATGTATTCCTCGATCAGCGCCGGAGAGTCGAACTCATCCTGAATGTATTCCACCCGTTCCATGAGTTCCTTAATGCTGTGCACAACGGCCCCGGCATCGATGCCGATGGAACCATCCTCCCATACCGGCTTCACGATCAGCGGAAAGGAGACGTCGTGGGCATGCTCGATGCGACCGCGATAGGCGGTGGCGAAGTAGGGCGTCTTGATGCCGTGGAAGGCGAACATCTTCTTGGCCGTGGCCTTGTCCTGGGCCAGAAAGTGAGCGTGCGGGCCGCCGCCGGTGTATCGAATGCCGAGCAGATCCATGTAGGCGGCGATGTTCATCTCCTTGGTGTCGTCGCCGGCAAACGACTCGGTGAGGTTAAAGACCAGGTCCGCACCGCACTTGGCCAGGGAGGTAAGACACTGGGGGGTGCCATCCAAAACCTGATATGACGGCTCATGCCTAAGTTTTTCGAGCGCTTCGAATATCTCTTCCCGGTCTTCCTTCTCCCGCCGCGTCTTGCTGGCGCGCTTTTTCTTTTTGGCGGGTTTTGGCTCGACTTCGGGAACGGCGGCTTCTTCTCCCCAGACGTCATAAAGTATGGCGATTTTCAGTTTTGTAGCTGTCATTGCTGCCCTTCCGCAAGGCAAAGGCCGTGCTGAGACTTCAGGTTCATGGCTGCACGAACTTTCCCCGCGTCATGTAGTTCATAGCCATCGCGGTCAAGTACACCGAGATTTGGACCATGTGTTCGGAGGCGCGGTCGGCGTCCGCGTAGAGGCCGAGTTCACCGACTTTGCCGGCAATCGACTCCACCAGTCTCTTGATCACAGGCCGCTGGGCGCCTGTCCAGTAAGCCACCTGGTCAGTAATCGTTTTGCGGTGCTGATGGAGAAACTCCTGCGCCGGTTTTCGGCTCTTGCGCCGTCTGGAGCCGTTAAAGATGTCCCGCAAGTCGGTATCGAGAGCCAGGTCTTCCAGCGGTCCCGGTTCACCGTTACGCTGATAAAACTGCGCGACGGTCATTTCCATCTCGTCGACCGTGATGTCGGGCTGTCCGCGCCGGCGCAAGGGATCGGCGTGGCCCAGTTCGCGGGCGATGCGATTCATGTAACGCAATTTCCGGATTGCGCCCCACCCGCGATAGCGTTTGCGCCACGCCGAACGCGGAGTCAGCCAGACTGCAAAGGTCTCGGCAAAATCCTCATCCGGATGCTTTTGCGCATACCAGCCGGCCAGATGGCGAACATAGTTTCGCGAGAACGGAACCGGGTGATAGTTATCGTGATAGGGACGGCGGAACGGGCCGAAAAGCTGTTTCCACTCCGGGGTGCGATGCAACTTGTAGGCGTAGTTGAACGCGTGGCCGGCCTCGTGCCGCAGATACATCATGATCTCGCGCGAGTCTTCCAGATCGTTCTGCTCTTTCTCCAGTTGGGCAAGTTCGGCGCTGGCGAGATAAAAGGGAATGCCCACCACGGGTTCGCCCGAGGGGCAGCCCCACTCGTCAGACAGATAACAGTGAGGATGAAACTTCTTCAGGTTCTTGCTTTCCAGTTCGCGATACAACAGCTGCACGAAGCGCTCCAGCGGCGATCCTTCGATTTTCAGGCCGAGCTCGCGAATGGGCCGGTCAAGAATCTGCCGCAAACCGGTATGAGATTTTTCGGTATCGTGCACGCCATTTCGCCAGAGAAAACAGCAGAATCCGCCGCGAACAGAGGGGAGAGCAGTAGACAGTCTGCTACATGTAGAACAGTAACAACGAAAGCGGCGAATTCTAAGATTACGAGCGGGCAGGGCTGATGGTCACCGGGTGGCACTCCGGAGAATGCAACACCGGCTCAGAAAAACCGGGCTCTGAACTGATCGTGGCGTTGCCGGGCCTGTTCCAGGACAGCTTTGAATTCCGGCTGGTCGCGCAGGTTAGCAAGCAGCGGATCGGTCAGAAAGTAGGGATAACAGAAGAATCCGCCCTCGATGCTGCGCCGCAACACGCGCAAGGCGGAGGTTTTGTCGCCCAACACGGCGTACGCTTGCGCCACCTTGTAAATGCCTTCGGCATCGGTGACGCCGGTCTGGTCGATCCTGGTTTCAGTTTCCCGCAACAACTGCAGACCGGCGGCGCCATGGTTGGAGATGGCATCACTCAAAGCCTTCCCCACCGTAGCTGGAAGCAGGGTAGGGTCGGCGTCATAAGCGCGATCGAAGTCGCTGGCGGCTTCCTGGTCGTGGTGCTGATAGTAATTGCCGAATCCGCGGTAGAACAGCACGTAGGCGGAATCATTGGCCGGCAGACTTTGCAGGAATTTCTCATATTCTCCCAGGTAGAGGTAGCTGTTCATGGCGGCGCTATTGATCTTCACATTAGGATCGTGTTGGCGCGCCAGTTCGCACTCTGCGAGGGATTCCTGCAACATTCCGCCGAAGCGATAGGAGTAGCCGAGTTCCCAATGTGCTTCCGCGTTATTCGGATAGGTTTGCAGGGCGGTCCGGAGCAGCGGAACCGCGTCTTCCACCCGGCCGGTATCGGTCAGCAGATTCGACATATAGGTTCTTGGCTCGATCAGCGCCGGATTCAGAGCGACCGCCTTTTCATAAGCAGCTTGTGCCTTGCGGTATTCATCGCGGCCTCCGAAGTGCAACGACCCGCTGGTGGTGTAGGCGCGTCCGAGATGAGCCCAGGTCGGCGCATAGTTCGGCTCCAGCGCAGCGGACTTCTCCAGCATGCGGATGGCCGCACGAAAGTTGTTGGTCGCATAAAAATCAACGCCGCGCAGGTAGTATTCATACGCCAGGCTGTTGATGGGGTTCTCCGGCTTCAGGTTCTGAGCCTCGGCGGCGGTAAGGTTCAGTTCCAGGCCCTTGATGATCTGCTGCGCCACCCGGTCCTGCACGGTCAGCAGTTTGTCGTACTTCAGGTCGATGGTGTCGCGCCACAGGATCTTGTCGGCCTTTACGTCGACTAATTGGGTGGTGATTCTGAGATCGTTGCCCTCTTTGATGTAGCTGCCGGTGAGCAGCGTGTCGACGTGCAACTCGGTCGCAACCTTTTGCGGATCGATCGCCTGATTCCGGTACTTGTCCACAGAAGAAGACGGTCGTACCGTCAATGCGCTGACAAAACCAAGCTTGGAGATGACCGAATCCGCCAGGGAAAATCCCAGAAAGTCAGTTTGTGGGTCCTGTTGCAGGTTTCGAAATGGAAGGATGGCCAAACTACGCGAGCTGACCGCAGGCGGATTGACGGAAACTCTCCTCGCTTTGTAGTAGTGGGCAGTCAGGGCAGCGGCAGCCAGCAGCAACAGCAAAACGGCTGTCGTGAGGAGGTTGAAAGAGGAGAGGAGACGATGCCATACGGCGCCGGATGCCTCCTTCGCTACCTGGCCTGAAACGCGCGAAGGGCGGCCCGCCGCAGCCTTGCCGGGAGTGGCGCGCAAGCTGCCATCACTCTCGCGTCCCGATTTCCTCAATGTTTCCTCAAACACCAACTCCTTCTGGAAGTCCTTCAGGTCAGCCCGCAGCACGGTCGCCGATTGGTAACGCTCGTCGCGATCCTTGCGAATCGCATGGCTGATGATTCTGTCGAGTTCGGCAGGCACCTGCGGACAGACGGTAGACAGCGGAGCGGGATCCTCCTTAAGAATTCCGGCGATGATGTCGCTTCGGGTTTCGCCCTGGAACGCGGGGCGTCCCGACACCAGTTCGTACATCACCGCTCCCAAGCTGAACAGATCGCTGCGGGAATCGATCGACTGCCCGCGGGCTTGCTCCGGAGACATGTACCTTGCCGTGCCCAATACCATTCCCGGTTGGGTGGCGGAAGTCGCGACCGTGGTAGCGGTGCGGCGGAGATTCTCTGCGGCCAATTCCTCATTGAGCTTGGCGATGCCGAAATCCAGGACCTTTACGATTCCATCCGGACGGACGATGACGTTCTCCGGCTTGATGTCGCGGTGAACAATACCGGCCGCGTGCGCGACTTCCAGAGCGCCGGCGATGTGCAGGGAGATGTCGACGGTAGCGACCCAATCCAGCGCGCCGTCGGCCAACTTCTCGCGAAGTGTAACGCCCTCGATGAACTCGGAGGCGATGAAGTGCAACCCGTTGGTTTCGCCGAATTCATAGACGGTAAGAATGTTGGGGTGGTTCAGTGCGGACGCGGCTTGGGCTTCATGTTCGAAGCGGCGCAAAGCGTTTCGGTCGTGGGTAAGCTCGGGCCGCAAGGTCTTGAGAGCGACCTTCCGCCTCAGCCGCGAATCGGTTGCCAGGTAAACATCCCCCATGCCGCCCGAACCCAGCAGCGAGATGATTTCATAACTCCCCAGGGTTGCGCCGGATGTGACCGGGATCGGCCCCGATTTGGAGACCAGCCGCCGGGCCGCCTCCAGGATGGGCTTCTGCAGGAATTCCACCGGCGTGTCATAGGATTGCAGCAAAGCCTCGACTTCCGCCCGTAGCGCCGGATCGGCGGAGCAGTTCTGGTCAAGAAAGTCGGCCCGGGCTTCGGGCATGAGTTCCACAGCTTGATAGAACAGCGCCTCGAGCTGTCGCCACCGATCCGATGCGGAAGAAGCCGCCATGAAAACTCTTCTCCTGGAACCACTACCGACGCCGTACGCTGTGCCGGTACGGGTTAAACCGCGTTAGCCACCAGGCGCAGAAGATGGAAGCAAATTGCCGAACCCGTCCGGCATGGCCCCGCGCAGAATCAAATCACAAGATGCGTTGCAAGACGCGCCGACGGAGTTCGGCTCAGCCACGAACTGGCCTGAGAACAGAATTACACCCCACGCTTGCTGAAAACGGTCCCCCACAGCGGTGGATCCAGTCCTTGCCAGACGCCTTTCGGAAAGGCATCGCTGATTGCGCCGATTATACCTCAGTTTTCTTTGCAAGCTGATGAAATCGTTACTGGGTACATGGGCCAGTCTGCATCGCGTTGGGTTGCTAAAGAATCACCCGGTTGGACCGGGAGTCCCACAACTGATTACCTTGGTGACCCACAAGCTGCGCCGCAGGCCTGAGTTTCCGTTTCCCTGTGTTAACTTTTTTCAAGCTCCTTTTCTAGGACGTTGGGCACGCTCCAGGAGCGTACCGGTACGCTCGGGAACTCAGGGGGAAGGATTTGAACGCCGGCGCAGCCGTTCAACGCGAAGTCAACGGCACCAGATTCATCATCGCCAGCCACACGATGCGCCAGTTCATGGCGATGGTGGAGCGAGTCGCGGCCCATAGTGAGACCGTCCTGATCAGCGGTGAAACCGGGACGGGCAAGGAACTGATCGCCTGCACTATTCATCAATGCTCCAACCGGAATGCACGGCCCTGGATCGACATCAATTGCGCCGCCCTACCCGAGCATCTGGTGGAGAGCGAGCTTTTCGGCTACGAAAAGGGTGCGTTCAGCGGGGCCGACACTTCGAAACCGGGATTATTTGAGCTGGCCGACAAGGGCACGCTGTTTCTGGATGAGATCGGCGAACTGGAGCCGCAGATCCAGGTCAAACTGCTGCGCGTGCTCGACGGGGCGCCGTATTACCGTTTGGGCGGACATCGCAAGATCACGGTCGATGTGCGCATCGTGGCCGCCACCAACCAAGACCTCGAAGCGGCGGTGCGGGAAGGGCGCTTCCGCAAAGACCTTTACCATCGCCTCACCCAGTTCCAGTTGAGCGTTCCTCCATTGCGGGATCGGCCCGAGGATGTAGTCGCGCTGGCAGAACACTTTCTACAGAGCAAATGCCCGGACAAGCACTTCAGCGGGGAGGCGCTGCGCGCGCTGCAGGCATATTCGTGGCCGGGGAACATCCGCGAATTGCGCAACCTGGTGGCCAAGGCTGCGATGGAATCGGGCGGCGCGGAGATCAGCGCAGCAGAAATCCAGCAGGAGTTGTCGGGCGATTCAGGAAAAACCCAGGCCGTAACCACTCTGGGCGGGCTGGAGGGCATGGAGCGCCAGATGGTGGTGAAGGCGCTGGAAAATACCGGCGGGCACCGCGCCAAAGCAGCCGAACAACTGGGCATTTCACGGCGTACCTTGAGCCGCAAACTTCGCGAGTACAATATCACGCCAGCGGCCGGAAGACACGGCGATGGACTGGCCTCCCTGAGCCTGCAGGAGCAGAAATTCTTTCGCGGGAAAGTGACGTTTCCCGTGCAACTCACGGACAATACCGGCCAGCAGATTCAGCTTACGGCGGTGAATCTGAGCGTGGGCGGAATGGGCGTGGAGGGTCTGGCCGACCCGCAAACCGTCCGAGGACTGATCGAAGCCAGTTTTGTGCTGCCCGGCACCGAGACGCGAATCGATGCCAAAGTGCAGGTCGCCTGGGCCGATCCCGAAGGCCGCGCCGGAATCTCCTTCGTGGTGATCGATCCTGCCATGTACCAGGAACTGCAGCACTGGACCACCCAAAAAATGAAAGATCAGGGCTGGGATTCGCAGACAGGATAACCGGCCCTCAGTGCCTCTGGGTTGCGGGCGCCTGACCTGCTCCTGCGTTACCCCCACCCCCTCTATTAGCACTTTGGCAAGCTATAGAAAATAAGCGGCTTGCCGTTTTGGCCCTTCGTAAGGGATAGAAAACAAACATCGCTGAGAGGGCTATTTTCATGTCCTTTCACCCCTGTTTCTGCACTAATCACCGCAAAATATAGATTATAAAGGCTTTATATCATAATATAGAAAACGCAGGACTTAGTGGCCTGTGGTGAGAGCCCGAGTTCAGAATCCAGCGCCTGAAGGCGCTCCCGTAACGCTGCACTTGCGGCATGCCTGAAGGCATGCCCTGATACGGGCCGCACCTGCCACCGCGCTGTCCAGTCCGTCCGAGTCCGGTCTTGTTGCTTGGTTCACTCCCCGCGACTTCGGTGCGTTCGTCATATCTGGCGAGAGCCTCTCCTGTAAGATACTCTACTTAGTTAGTACATGTCTTATAGCTATTGTGCGCTCGGGGTACGGTGTTGTCAAGGAGGAGGTTAAGAGGGGCGTGCAGGTCCCACGCGGCTAGAAGCGCCGTCTACGGGGTGAGTTCGAAGGCGACGCCGACCCCGTAGGTGCCGCCGAGTTCGGTGGTGCCGTAGAGGTTTCCTTTGTCATCGAGACTGAGACTGGCTCCAGGTTGGGCGCCGTCGACGCCCAGGAAGCGATGGAGGACGGTGTACTTCCATTTGCCATGCGGCAGCGACGCAAGCTTGAAGACGACGCCGCAGTAACAGTTAGGATCGCCGCCGTAGCCGGTCGTACCGTAGAT
The DNA here is from genome assembly GCA_963715675.1 of uncultured Acidobacteriota bacterium. Taxonomy (GTDB): domain Bacteria; phylum Acidobacteriota; class Terriglobia; order Terriglobales; family Acidobacteriaceae; genus DASVWZ01. The sequence continues at coordinate 823,402 of OY970265.1, read as the reverse complement.
CACCCCGGACCTACTGACGACCACGCCGGCGAACGGGCTGTCGCCGCCGGCTCCGGCGCTGAAAACGTGCAACGCGGACTTCTTCCAGGTTTTCCCTTTCTCGCGGGTGAGCTTGAAAATTGAGCCTCCTTGGTAACCGGCAGTCGCTCCGTACAGGTCGCCGGTTTGGCTCATGGCCAGGGAGCCGACCGGGTTGGAGGGCTCGTTTTCGAAGGAGTGAAGGATGTTCTCCTTCCACGTACCATCTGGTTTCGGCGATAGTTCGTAGGCTATGCCACCGCCTCGGCCGCCGCCAACGCCACCGTATTCCGTGGTGCCGTACAGGTTGCCGGATGAGTCCCGAATCAGGCCAGCGGGCCCGTCGCCGTCGCCGTTCTGGCCGGTGAAGGCGTGGAGACCGTCCAGTATCCAGCCGTCAGAGCCCTTGGACAATTCGAACGCCCATGCGGCCCCGGTTCCAAAAAAGTCGCCGAGGGGGTCCATGGCTACGCCTGCGTGGGGCGCTCCCCCATCGTCGTCTTGGGTGAAGCTGTGAAGCACGGTTTCGGTCCAGGCCCCGTCCTGCTCTGGCGTAAGCCCGAAGATAGTTCCGTACTGGTCAGCGCCGCCGTCGCTAGTGGTGCCGTAGAGGTCTCCCGCCTTATCGGAGGTCACGCCGGCGTAAGAGGCGTTTCCGTCCGAGCATTCGGGTTGGCTGCAGAAGCTGTATAGGTTCGTCAAGTTCCACGTGCCGCCCGCATCCGGGGTCAGTTCAAAGACTGTGCCTCCTCCGTTGGCACCGCCGAAGTTCGTGGTGCCGTACACGTTGCCGCGGTGATCGACCAGCAGGCTCCCAAACAGGCCGCCGCCGTCGTTTCCGCCTGTGAACGCGTGCAGCACTTTGTACTTTGGGGTACACCAAGCGTTGGACGCGAGGCATAGTACGAAGGCCGCGATGAGGGACCTAATGCGTAGAGTCATCGTTGAACTCCTCTTGGGGAGGGCGTGCGACCGGTCTCTTCCCGCAGCATACCAGCTCCAGGGGCCGGGGGCCAGCGGGTTTGCACGGGGATACGCCCGCTGGCCGCACGCCGGGTCTACTGCGACTCCTCATCGTCGTCGTCGGGGTCGGTCGCGGTCACCATCCAATTCTCGAAGACACTGGCAGGGGAAGGAGCGTCAATTTGGGTGAAGCCTGTGGTCTGGCTCCAGTTTCCGGTGAAGAAGTCGGAGAGCGAGTATTGGCACTGCTTCTGAGTGCAATTGCCGGACTGGTACCAGTCTGGCGCCCAGTAATCCGCGTACAGGTAGGTGGGATTGATTCCCTTGTTCAGGTTCTTCGGGTCGCCCGACAGGCTGAGGAGGTTCCCGTTGGTTCCGAAGGCATACTCGATGAAGTTGAGGATGCTGCCGAAATCGTGGACCAGCCCGGCGCCCTCGTTCGGGCAGGTGAGCTGGCCGCTTTGGCCGCAGGCGCCGGAGATATAGCCGGTATAGCCGTCCGATTGGCCCTGGGCGTGATTGTTGTAAGCGGAAATAACGAGCATGGGCACGCGGAAGCCGTAGACGTATTGCTGACCGCCGCCGTTCTGCGGGTACCCGAGGCAGTTGCCGCCTTGGTAATTCGATTGGCAGTTCCAAGGCAGGACGTGATCATACCATCCGCCCCAATCGTCCCAAACGACGATGATGACGGTCGGCTGAGAGGCATTGCCGGTGGTGTTGCCGCCCCAGTAGTCGCACTGGTGGCCGGTCCCGCTGTTCTGCCAGCTGTTGCCGACGGCGTTGACGATCGCCGCCACCCAAGAGGGACCGTAGTTGCCGTCCTCGGTACCGTTATCGCTGAGGCCCGCGTGGTCGGACCACGAGCCGTCGGGGATGACCCAGCTCACGTTGGGCAGGGCGCAGTTGCCGATGTCGGTGAGGATTGGCGCCATAGCGTTCCCTTGCGGACTGGGCGGCGGGGGGTCCACGTGGGTTGTCCAATAGGTACCGCCGCAGGAGTAGTTACCGTCCCCGTCGTTTGAGGCCGAGCAGATGTTCTTGATGGCGTTGGGCGCCGTCCACAGCGAGATGCCGGGATGCGGTCCTTGGGGATAATACTTCCAGGTGATGGCGTTGTTGTTGATGGTGTTGTTGTCGAGCAGGTCGGCAAGGGTGTTGTGGTCGTAGCACGGTTTACCGCTGTTGTACATGCCCTCGTACTCGACCCCGCTCGGATCGACCTCGAGGATATCTCCCACGTTGTTGCCGTAGGCGCCCGGGCAGCCCCAGTAGCCGTTGGCGACGTTCTGCAGCTCTGCGGAGAACCACTGGTAGCAATAGCTCTTATCGCCCTTGTTGCAGCTGTTGTCGTTTTGGTCGCTTGTAGGCGCAGAGGTTCCAGAGACAAGAACTGATGGGCCTGGAAGCTCGGTCCTTGATTAGTCTGAAATGTGTAATTGGCAAAGCCGTAGGTGTTTGCCATGTCGAAGTAGGGTTGCAGGACACCCTTAGTCTTTGGGGAGATCGGGGTATTGTCCACGTAGGTGTAGGGGCATGTTCCGGTCTTGGTCTTGCTGTTGTAGCATGACGGGTTCGTGTTGCAGAACTGCACATTGATGTGGACGTTGCAGGCGCCGTCCATCTTGCCGTTGTCGTAGGTCTGCGTCCAGGCGCCGAGGTAGTTGCTGTTCGGCTCTCGGCCATGGGAATGGTCAGGGTCAAAGCAGGAGGCTAGCGGGGCCGGGTACAAAGTGGCTCCCATGCCGTTGCAGGCCGTTGCCAGCGTGGCAGGTTGCGGGATGATATCAGCGCCGTGACTGATCAGGGTCGAGTCCTCGTGGAAGAGATTGTCCGGCGTGCGGTTCTCCTGGATTACGATGATCACGTGTTGGATTGGCGTGTTGGGTGGAGATTGCCCGGAACTCCGTTGAAAGTTAGCGACTCTCGACCGTCATAGGTTACGCAACCTTTCCTTGCTCGGCAACCGTCTTCTTAGAAACCGCGTTGGCTAGCGCAGTCAATAGCTGGGGAATCTCCCGATATCCCTGCACTTTGCGGAACTGGCGCTCGGCCACCAGCAGGCCCGAGCCGACCCAACGCTCGATGTGGTCTCCCGCCCGCCAGCGTTTCACGTTGCGGCAAACCGTTTCCACGATGGAGAAAGCTGACTCGATCACGTTGGTGCTCGCCAGGGTGCGGCGCAACTGCGCGGGCACGCGCAAACGGTGCACGGTGAGCGTCTCGTCCATGCCTTCCTCCAGGCTGCGGGCGGCGCTCGGATTCAGCTCCATCAGTTCGCGATGCAGCCGCTCCAGAGCGCGCCTGGCGTCGGTGTATTCGCTCATGGCGTAGGCGTTCTGCAGCTTCTTCTTGACCGCTGGCTTGTGTTCTTCGGGTAAGTGGTCCACCACATTACGCCGCTTGTGCACCTGGCAACGCTGGATGAACGCCGCCTCGCCGGCATGACGCCGCACCGCCGCCGCCAGCGCCTTGCCTCCGTCGAGCACATACAGACGCGGCACGCTGAAGTCCAGCCCGCGCGCCGCCAGATCGCCGAGTAACTCACTCACCACGGCGGCATTCTCGGTCGCTCCTTCGCGCAGGCCCAACACCGTTTTGCGCCCGTCGCTATTGATGCCCAGGGCCACGATCATTTGCCGGTCGCGGAACGGCGTGCCGTCGATCAGCACCGCACACAACCGTAACTCGCCCAGCGGACGCTCCATCAACTCCTGCAGCTTCTCCCGGCTGGAGGCGATGAAGTTGTCGCTCACCGCCGACTTCTCCACCCCGTAGGCTTCGCGAAAATCTTTTACCACCGCCCCGTAGTTGCGCGTCGACAGCCCGCGCATCATCTTGTCCCACACCGCGTGCTCCAGCGGTCCGCTGCGCTGGAACAACTCGTAACTTCCCAGCCGTTGCTCACGATTTTCCGGGTTGCGCAGACGCGTTCTCTGGATCGGCACCTTCTGCCCGTCCACCACGCAGTAACCGGCTTCTTTTCCCCAGCGGTGGGCGCGCCGCGCCGGATGCTGCTCATGCCGCTCCCCGGCCAGGTGCCGCACTTCTTCCTCCATCACCAGGCTCATCAACGCCAACCCGGCTTCGCGCATGAGGTGGCCCACCCCTTCGTGCAGCAGACCGACGACCTCGGTCATCGGAAACATCATCTGCAGGTTGGGATTTTCTTCGCGGGCCAACTGTCGGAATTCTTGCACCGCTCGTTGCTGGTCGATCTGGTATCGTCTCTTCATAGCGACTCTCTCCTTTTTCTTGGCAGAAAAACTACCCTCGGCCATTATGACCGGGGTCGAGAGTCGCTACTTTCTACGAATTAACGGGCATCCTCTGTTGGGTGTGTTGGTCGCGGCGACTGCTAGCGTCGACGAGAATATTGCGAGCGGTGAGAGGGCTTTAAGAATGAGTTTCATTTAAATAACTGCCTCCTTTGGCAGTGGGGTCGTGGTATTGGGAGACAGAGATGAAAAGGACTGCTGCTGCGGGACTGTGTGGAAGGGCGCATCGCGGTTACGCGGCGGGGACAGTAGCGAAGTGTCAATTGCCGAGTGAGCAACGATGCTCGCCTCCCTCAGCTTGCGCCTGAAATTTTATGGCGGGGGGGGGGGCGCTCGTCAACCGCGAAAACGGGAAAGATATTCACAAGGCAGGTGCGCCAGCAGGCCGCGCGGAAAAGTTGCCGAAGTCGCAAAAGGCTCAGTTCGAGCGCTCGTATCCAAAGCGTGTTAGCGAGAGTGAGGCAGTTATCGCAAGCGCGGAAAGCGTTGCGCGACCTATAGCCAGAGTTTTTCCTGCGGCCGTCCCACAGCCTCGGCAAGAATCCGTGCGTGCAGAACCCTTTCGGAGTATCAAACCGGAGTTACTGAAGTTTGCTGTATTGTCCACATGTTATTGCCCGCCATGAGGTTAGCTGATATTCCTAGCCTGTGTGTCGAAGTGTGGGCGCACCCAGGCAGAACCGCTACGGGGGATGACTTACGCTCTCTCAACTGGCAAAACTCGCGACTAAGATCCTGCTCGTCGTGTTGCTGGGCGGTTTCCTGGGTGCAGCCCTGGTACGTCTGGCTCCGGGGTTCAGTGTGGACGAGGAAGAACTGGATTCCCGCTTGAGCTCGCAGAGCGTTGAGGCATTGCGGCAGGCGCACGCCGCTGACAGCAATCTTTTTGCTTTCTACTTTCATTACCTGACGCGCGTAGCGCATGGCGATCTGGGAATTTCGCGCACCTTGCAGCAGCCGGTATTGCGGCTGATCGCGGACCGTTTCCCGGAAACCCTGAAGTCGGTTGGGCTGGGATTGCTTCTGGGTTGGACTTTGGGTCTCTCGTTGGCGATGGCGGTGGTGATATCGCGATCGTGGTATCTGGACTTGCTGGGAAATCTGCTGGCCGGAGTTTTGCTTTGTCTGCCCGCGGCGGTGCTGGCGTTGCTGTTTGTGCTGGCGCAGGCGCCGGTGCGGCTGATTCTGGGGCTGGTGGTGTTGCCCAAAGTATTTCGCTACTCGCAGAATCTGCTGGCGCGGAGCGCGTCATTGCCGCATGTGCTGACGGCGCGGGCGAAAGGCCTGGGTGAACTGCGCGTTCTGCTGTGGCACATCCTGCCTTCGGCAACGCCACAACTGTTGGCGCTGGCAGGAGTGTCGGTCAGCCTGGCGTTCACGGCGGCAATCCCCATGGAAGCGCTGTGCGACATTCCGGGCATTGGACAGCTTGCCTGGAAGGCGGCCTTGGGGCGGGACCTCTGGCTGCTGGTGAATCTGACCATGATGGTCACGCTGGTGACGCTGGTTTCGAATTCGCTGCCTGACTTGTTTGGCAAACGCCTGCGGATGAGTGAAGCATGAAGTGCGCGCGCTTCATTGCGATTGGGTTTCTGGCGGTGGTCTCGCTGGCCTGCCTGTTGGCCGGCTATGTGGCGCCGTCTTCGTACGCGCACCAGTTCCGCGAGTTGCCGGATGCGGCGCCTTCGGCTCAGCATTGGCTGGGGACCGATGATCTTGGCCGGGACCGCTTTTCGCGTGTGCTCTACGGGGCGCGGGTTTCGTTGTTGCTGGCGCCTGCGGCGGCGCTGCTTACGACTTTGCTGGCGGCGTTCATCGGAGGAGCAGCCGGTTTTGCAGGTGGATGGATCGAGCGCGGAGTAATGGCTGGAACGGACCTGTTCCTCTCGCTGCCGTGGCTGTTTCTGCTAATCACGGTGAGAGCTTTGCTCCCGCTGAATGTGGCTCCGCTCACTTCGGTGTTGATTACGTTCGCTCTGCTGGGGTGTCTGGGCTGGGCGGGGGCGGCGCGGGTGGTGTGCGCGGGAGCCCACAGCTTGTCGCGATCCGATTTCGTGTTGCTGGCGCGGGCGTCGGGGATTGGCGGATTCCGGCTTCTTTGGCGCCATCTGGCGCCGAATTTGAAGCCGGTGCTTTATGCGCAGTTCTGGATTTCGATTCCGGTATTTATTTTGACCGAGGCGAATCTCGGGATTCTGGGGCTGGGCGTGGCGGAACCGCTGCCCTCGTGGGGCAGTCTTCTGCGCGAATTGGAGAGCTTTTCGAGCCTCTCCGGCCAACCGTGGAAATTCGTTCCTTTGATTCTGTTTGTGGTCGTCATCAGCAGTTTTCATCTTGTCCTGAACAAAGAGGAGTTACCCGCATGAAAAGGCTTCTGACCTGTCTGGTTCGAGTCACTTTGATTGCTGTGCTATCCGCCGCCGGCCTGGCGCAATCGGGCGGAGAACTGCGCTTCTGCCTGCATGCCGAGCCGAAAACGCTGAATCCGCTGTTGGCCTCTACCGAACCGGACGAGACGGTGCGTTACCTGACCGGTGGCGTGCTGGTCCGCATGAATCGTTCTACTCAGGACATGGAGCCTGAGTTGGCGAGCGCCTGGAAGGTCAGCAATGGCAGCAAGACGATCAGCTTCACCCTGCGCGAGGGCCTGCGTTTCTCCGACGGCACGCCTTTCGGGGTCAATGACGTCGCCTACACCATGCAGCAACTGATGGATCCCGCACTGCACTCGCCGACTGGGGACGCGTTCCGCTCCAGCCAGGGCAAGGTTGAAACCCATGTGCAGGGAAAAAACCAGATCAGCATCACGTTCCCCGCGCCCGTGGCCGGGATTGACCGGCTGTTTGATCAAGTGGCGATCCTGTCGTCGACGTCTCCGAAGAAGGAACTAGCGGTGCTGGGGCCGTACTATGTCGCGGAAAATAAAGCCGGGGCTTACCTGCTGTTGAAGCGGAATCCGTATTACTGGAAAAAAGATTCTTCGGGTCACGCGCTGCCCTATATCGACTCTGTCCGGATTGACATCGAATCGAACCGCGACATCGAAATGCTCCGTCTGTCGCGCGGCGAGATCAATTTCATCAATTCGATGGATGCCGAGTATTACGACAAAGTGGTTGCGCAGGACGCATCCATGGCGCACGATGCGGGTCCGTCGTTTGATACCGAGCAAATCTGGTTCAACCAGGTTGCGAGTTCGCCTCTGCCTGCGTACAAGAAGGCCTGGTTCACTTCCACCAACTTCCGGCGCGGGATTTCGGAGTCGATCAACCGGGCCGACATGGCGCGGATCGTCTATCGCGGGCATGCAGTTCCCGCGGTGGGGGCGATTTCTCCGGCCAACAAGTTCTGGTTTAACTCGAGCCTTCAGCCTCATCCGTTCGACCCGAAGTCCGCGTTGCAGCGGTTCGGCCAGGACGGATTCAAGCTGCAAGACGGCGTTCTGCATGACCGGGACGGACATGCGGTGGAGTTCTCCATCATCACCAATGCGGGGAACAAGCCGCGCGAGCGCATGGCCACTATGATTCAGCAGGACCTGGGCGAGATCGGCATCAAGGTCAACGTGGTCACGCTGGACTTCCCTTCCCTGATCGAGCGCATCACGCGCACCTACGACTATGAAGCCTGCCTGCTCGGACTGGTCAACCTCGATTTGGACCCGAATGGCTTGATGACCGTCTGGCTGAGTTCGGGCGAAGATCACCAATGGAACCCCAGTCAGAAAACGCCGGCAACCGCGTGGGAAGCACAGATCGACGAACTCATGCGGGCGCAGGCATCCTCGACTGACCCGAAGAAGCGCAAGACATATTTCGACAAGGTCCAGGGGATTGCGTGGGAACAGGAGCCGTTCATTTACCTGATCAACAAAAATGCGCTGTCGGCGGTAGCCACCTCGGTGCACAATGCGCACCCGGTGGTATTGCGGCCGCAGGTTTACTGGAACATTGATCAGCTCTGGCTCGGCAGCGAGGTTGCGAAAAAGTAGTGCCGGAAACGCCGCCGCTACTCTCGTTGCACCTTTCGGTGGATTATCCGGGGAAGCCGGAAGTCCTGCGGGCGGTGTCGCTCGATTTACAGGAACGCGAGATCCTGGGCCTGGTGGGTCAGAGCGGCTGCGGCAAGAGCACGCTGGCGCTGGCCGTGCTTCGGCTGCTCTATCTGAAAAAAGCCGAGGCGCGGGGATCGATCCAGTTCAACGGCCGCGACTTGATGCTGCTGCAGGAACGGGAGTTACGCAAGCTGCGCGGAAAAGAAATTGGGCTGATCCTGCAGAGTCCGATGTCGGCGCTGAATCCCGCCTTGCGAATCGGAACACAATTGGCCGAAGCCTGGAAAGCCCATCGCGGCGGCCCGCACGCGGAATGTCAGCAAGCCCTGCTGGACGCCCTGCAAACCGTCTCGCTGCCGGGTGAAGCAGAGTTCCTGAAACGCTATCCTTCGCAGCTCAGCGTGGGACAGGCGCAGCGGGTGCTGATTGCCATGGCGGTGCTGCATCGGCCACCGCTGTTGATTGCCGACGAAGCCACCAGCGCACTGGACTTGATTACGCAGGCCGAGATCCTGCAATTGTTCTCGCAGCTCAGCGCGAAATTCGGCATGAGCATTCTCTACATTTCGCACGATCTGCTTTCGGTGGCGACGATCAGCCACCGGGTAGCAGTCATGCATCAGGGGGAGATTGTCGAATGCCGCCGGACGGCTGACATCTTCCGCAACCCTGCCCACGCTTACACGCGGCAACTGGTGGAATCTTTGCCGATCATGCCGCGATTCGCCGCAGCCGGGGCGTGAGCAGAGGGATTCCCCCGCCAGCAGAACGCCCGTCGTTGCTGTAGGACTTTCTTGTTACCCCTTCACGTTGATCTTGGCGAAGGAAAGCACGGCAGTGCCGGAGATCGGGCTACCCATTGACATGGCCGGGCGGAAACGGGTGAAGATCAGCATGTTTTTCACCGGCGAGGGCAGGTCCTGAATGTCATCTGGATTGGACAACACGCGGTAATCCTGCACCCGGCCATTCGAGTCAACGTAGGCCTCGATCACCAGCGAATCGCCGCTGATGGAGTCCAGATCCATTTGAAACGCGGATTGCTCCAGTTGAGGAGCAGTGTTCAGCATGAGCGGAACGTCAGGGTTGCCGGCCCGCAGCGGCAGGGCGAAGAAACCCATGAGAAATCCGAACATCACCACCGCGCTGAGGAGTCCAGCGGTGGCGGGAACTGCGAATGCGTTAATCGTATTGCTCAAGCGCATCCCGAAACCTTCGAAGTACGGACGCCGTGCCTGAGCAGCTTCCTGCGAAATGGCCACCCGCAGTTTGAACGCAAGATCCTCCGGAGCCTTGCGGCGGCCGATGCCGGCCAGCAACTGCTGGGTTCGACGGAGCGAGAGGTACTGCGCGTGGCAACCCTTGCATGTCTCCAAATGTTCGGTCAGTAGATGCATCTGGGCGCCGCTTACCGCCCCGTCCAGGTACGGAGAAAACAACGATTTGGCTTGCGAGCACTTCATGACGCCACCTCGACTCCCTGTTCCTCGCATGACGCAGGGGAACGCGGTTCGAACCTGGGCTTGCGCTGCTTTGGGTCAAGTCCCAGTTCCGGCCCGACTTCACGCACGTAGACCATCAGCCTCTGGCGGAGCGCCTCACGGCCGCGGGTGAGCCGCGACTTGACGGTGCCCAGCGTAACCTGTGTGACCTCTGCAATCTCTTCGTACGACATCTCTTCCAGATCGCGCAGGATGAGTGCGGTTCGATAGGGCTCCGGTACCTGGCGGAGTTCGCATTCCACCTTCGCTCGGACTTCCTCATGGACAATGCTGTCGAACGGCGACTCCGAACCATCGACCAGGGAATCCTTCAGCCCAAACGCCGGCAGCCCCTGTTCGTTTTCCACACCCGCGGGCTCGATCGAAGTCTCGTGGGCTTTGTGCCGGAACCACCAGCGCCGGCAATTGGAAGCCTCATGCAGGGCGATTCGATAGATCCAGGTTTTCAGGGCGCATTCGCCGTGAAAGTGCTTCATCCCGCGGAAAACTTTCAGGAACACCTCCTGGGTGGTATCCGCGGCGTCGGCCGGATCCAGCACCATGCGGTGCACCAGGCTGTAGATGGGCTGGTGAAATTCGCCGATCAGCCAGGCATAGGCCTCTTCCGAACCAGCTTTCAGTTCTTCAACAACCGCCGATTCTTCCGCTCGAAGGCCGATCGCGTTCGCCAAGTTCCCCAAAGTGGTCGCTCCCGCCATCACGCGCATGACGCCGCTCCCATTATAGGTGCTTTTGGGGCTCCAGGATTTGTCGAATTTCGAACCATAACCACCCCTGTCCGGCTCGGCTTCCTGACTCTTCCTCTGATTCAATAGACTCCGCATTCCCCCGGTAAGTTCCCGCGGAAAGGCTTATTTCAGGCTATCTTAGGCGGGGAACGGACCAGAATGGGCAACCTGCGGTAACTGGAGGGCCATTACCATCAGGGAATGCCCCTCGCGTCAATGAGGTTGGGCCTGGGGTTGCGACGGAGCCGGCTGCGGCGGGGCGGAGGTGCCGGAGGGCGGCGGGGCCGAAGTCGCGGTTGCAGGCTTTTTGCTCTTCGTGGTCTTCTTTTTTGCAGGCTTCGCCGGCGGGTTATCGTCGACGACGACTTTTTTGGGCGGGGGTGGCGGAGCGGCGGCGCTCGCGGCTTGCAGGTCTTGCACTTGAGTGCGCAGCCTGGCGACTTCTTGCTCCTTTGAGTTGGACAGCGAATCCATCCGGTCGGCAAAGGACCGCCGTGCGCGCTGCAGTTGGCTCAAATCGTTCTGCAGGGACTGGTACTCACCCTTCGAGCCGAACGCTCCCGCCGACTCCACCACCGAGGCAAAGACCTCGTAGAGCGCATCGAGGTTGCGATAGAGCTTAAAAGTTGGGGGCAGGCTCTCCGGAGCACTCCGCAGCTGCCCGACGATTTCCGGCAATGCAGCCTGTAGATTTCGCTGGATGGATTCCACATCACCTTCGGTATCGTGCTTGGTGCCGGAATCGGTCTTCCACCGGTCGATGCGGAGCTTGGAAAGATCGGCCTGGATTGCCTGGGAAGCTTGCTCGACCTCCGACAGCATGAGGTTCAGCTCGCTCACCGAGGCGTATGGCACCGGCGATGCCGCCGCCGGTGGCTTGGGGGCTGTGGCTTGCCCGATCGCTGCCGTGGTGATCAGCGGGAGCAGTAGCCGCAAACAACGAGAAGTCCGGAATCTCATGGGTGATTGCACTCAGCATACCGATTCCTGAGCGGTTCGTAAAACTGGAGGCCAGGAATCCGCAAGAGCCGGCGTGACCAACAACGAAAGAAAAGACGATCGCTGCCGCAAACAGGCCTGCTCGGTTTGACTATCGCCTCCCGGTAGGCGAGAATTAGTTCAGCCGCTCGGTGTCCGACTCCTGCCGGACTGGCGTCTGAAACAGTGGGCCTGTGGCGCAGCTGGGAGCGCGCTTCCATGGCATGGAAGAGGTCGTCGGTTCGATCCCGACCAGGTCCACCATATTTTCAACTACTTACAGATACCCCGCTTTTCAGTTTGGTGTCATTTGGTGTCAAAACGCTCTGACTTCTTCCAAATTGGGAAGCGGTCAGCCGCTCGTTCACCACTGTTGGTTTCCGCTCACGCACAGACGTTGATTTCTTCCTCAACTCCGAATTGATGGCATCGACCGTCGCCTGCACGCTCTTCGGAATCTCCTGCATATACACGTCCGTTGTGGTTGCCGCACGAGAGTGCCGTAGCACGCCTTGCACGTCCTTCACCGTACCTTTTTTTTGGGCCAGCGTCGCGATTGTGCGCCGGATGACCTGGAAGGTGAGCTTCGGGAGTTCCAGATCTGCCGCGAGCTTGTGCAGCACGCGCTTGCGGTAGTTGCCGGTGTCCATAAGATCGCCGTCCTTGTTCGGGAAGATGAAGGCTTCTGGCGCGGGATCGGGGCACTGCTGTTTCCAACGCCGGAGGTCGGCCGTCAGTTTCTTGGGGACATGAATAACCCCGAGACTTTTTCGAGTTTTGCCCCAAGGGCGGATCTTGCCCTTGTAGGCGGTTTCGCTCACGCTCATGGTGGATTCCAGGACGTTGAAGCATTTCCATCTGAGCGCAAACAATTCGCTGGGACGGAGGGCATTCGTCATGTCGAGTTCCAAAAGGACCCGGTCCCGAAGATCCAAGCGGGAAAGCGCCTTTCGGAGTTGTTCCCAGCTCAACGTTGTCTTGTCGGTCTCGCGTAGTTGGGTTGGAACTTTGACCTTGCGGGCTGGATCCTTTGAAAGGAAGTCCTGATCGACCGCCTCGATAAAGATGTCCCGCAGGTATGCCCTCATCTGAAGCACTCTGTCCCTGGATCTCGTTTGCGCCAAATTGTTCAGGTGGAGCTGCAGGGTGAACTTGTCGAAATTCTCCAGTGGGATTTTGTCGAACGGATCGATAAGGTCCCTCTGGATGAGCAGTTTCTTCACCTTGCTGGTTTCTTCCTTCCAGTTGGCTTCTTTCAGGGGCAGAAAGCGATTGCGAACGAACCAGCCGAAGCTCACAGAGCCGTCATTCATCACCCTGCCAGCATCGCTGGTCTGCCCGTTCTGTTTGGTGATCTCACGTTCCAGTGCCTCCCGAGCTTCAGACCTCTTTATCTGGGATCTGGGCCCGAGAATCACCGCGACCCTGACGGTCTTCTGCTCGGCCGTTGTCGGATCGTTTACGGTCTTGCGAAAATACCCATACCATTTCTTGCCGCGAGGGGTCACGTAACCCCTCTGACTCGATCTACCCATTCATTCCTCAGTTTCTGTGGCGGGAACAATTGGGCCTGCACCTAATTTTACGCGCGCTTGCGACGGACTTGAGTGAGGCGTTCCTGCCGGTCGATGAACTCTTCAATTTTGCTCGCACGATAGCGGAGAGTCCCGTCCCCCATGCGGATAACGGGAAGGAATGGGGTCTTGCGAGACGAGTGGTCCCACACCCAGTCCTTCGTGACATTCAACCGTTCAGCGACATCCTGTGCCGTAAGGAGAGGATCTCTCTCACGGGCAATGAACGGTTCTTGTTGCTGGTCCGCGGCTATCCTCCCAAATTGGTGGATCGTTACTGGACTGCTACGGTCGCGTTGTTCAATGCTTTTCGGGGCGGCCGAAACAGCGGTGATCCCGGGCGTGAACACACTTTGAGGTTTGGCAGGCGGCTGGCTTGACATATCAACTCCAAATTCAGGACTTGGCGGCCCGTCTGAGGGTCCGACGGACTAACCGGTGGACTGGATTTAGTCCTGAAGCTGCAGTTCGTCAAATGGAGAGGCATAGCTGCGCAAGCCGGAAATGGCCCGTCTTCGATCTGGCGAGGCTGAGGCGATCTTCGATTTGCTACGAAAGGCTTGGAGATCTTCATGCTTGACTCAAGTCTTTGTGCCCCCGATGTGCCGCAAGGCATTGGTGCGTCTGGGCCCTCTCAGTGATGCACTGCACGCTTGGTCAAGAGGCCAAAACGCACCCGGTGATCAGGAGGCCCCTTCTCCGGTCAGCGGATCGCGCCAGGTTGTCCGTTTACAGATATTTGACTGACCCCGTTTTGACTGGCTACTGGTGCTCGGAACGCAAGGAGAACACCTAGCGCGGATACATGCTCCCGCCCAGGATGGTAATCAACCGGCGAGAATCTGGCCCTCTGGCGATCGCGAGTGGAATGCGGTCCGTTATGGCGAAGTTCGTCAGGGTCAGTCGTAAGGGCAGTCGCTCTGGTCGGCTCACTCATCATCGGAAAACTTTCTTACCAATCACTCTTTGACTGGTCAGAGCACCCAGTTTGCGCAGGAGACCGCCGCCTAACCGAATGCCACAAAGGTGTGCGCGTATCAGGCCATGACTCATCACTCTGTCGTCGCTGCGAAATCGATTCTCTCTCCCACCCGTTGGCTGACTTCCCTGAGCCATGCTTTTGGATTGGTGCCGTGGATGACGCGGCTCATGAATCCTAGGCGTTCGCCGACGTTGTCGCGATTCCGCCGGATGTCTTCCTTCGTGATCCTGGTGTACAACGCCAGGAAACCGTCCATATCTCGGGGCTTGGCGAAAACGTAAGTGGCATGACCGAGTTGCGGCGTCTCGACAACCACGGCTTTCTCCACATCAAAAATGTACTCGTTGCGGAACAGATAGGTGCTGCGTGCGCGGCGTGACAGTTCGCGATAAAAGAACGGATCGTAGTCAGCCCGCCAGTTGATCTGCGCGAGATCGAAATCCCCGGGCAGCCGCAACGGAGCGCAAAGTTTTTCGAGTTCCGCCTTTTCGACTGCACGGCGCTCCAAGCACAGCCGAATCTGCTCAAAGGCAGCGTCGTACTGTCCATAACGGTGATAGGCAGCCTGCGCTGCCTGCAACTGCTGCTCGAAATCGGCGGGCAAACTGACCTCTAAGCGGCTGGGCAGCGCCGTTTCCCAACTGACGAATTCCCACTCGCCCCGGCGTTTACGGTATTTGCAGCTGGGGACAAACGTAGCGTCGACTTCCACTTTGGTCGCCAGCAGATGTTTCCACTGATTCCATGTGGGGTTCCAGAGAACATGCAGGAGCGCGGGATCGAGCCAAAACTCGAGCTTGCGACGCGCGTCCCGGCACAGCGCTCGATCCTCATAGAAATCGCACTGGCGCAGCGGCAGGTGGAAACGCCGTCGTCTTCGCTCCGGCGAAAACGCCAGGATGCGATGGGCGACAAATGTCTGCCCGTCGCGCGAGCGCTCGCCGCTGACCAGCAGAGAGCCTGATCCACCGTAGGGAAATATAGCCGGGGCTTCCGGATCGGCCAGCAGCGCGTCATAGCAGGCGCGCAATTCCGGTTGACCGAGGATATTGAAGGCTCGCTCTACTGTCACCTGCGCGGCGTGCGCTGCGGCTGTCGACGCGAGTTCGAGCTGCCGAAGCTTAAAAGCGAGCCGGATTTCAGCCGGGGCAGCGCGGGAAGAAATGCCCAGAAGCTCGTACAAGCTGGAGTGCCTGGCCTGTGCGTCCGGTTGCGGGAGACGATAGAAGTACTCGCGCAGGATTTCGCAGGGCAAAACAATGGCAGAAATATCCAGGTGGCCGTGCTTAACCCGGGCGCATACGAAATGCCGTTGCTTCCGGTCCAGCTTGGGCTGGGTGACGTATCCGATTGGCGCCTGGTACTGGCAACGGTCGATCGGGGAGCGAGCCTTTGCAATGTAGATCTCAGGACCTATGGCACCTCCCGCAGGGAGGGCAAACGCAATCTCGTCCCCGACCCTAAGGTGGCTGGCCAGTACCGCCGATACTAGGATTTTGCGATCGTTCGCGAGTACGCAGAGAACCGAGTCGTGCTGTCGCTCGATGCTTTCTACTCGCCCGCGACAGATCGGCACGGGCTCGTTCGAGTTTACCGAAGCCATGGTCCCGAGCGAATTCTAAAGCGGTCATGTCGGGAGGTCGAACGCGTCCGGGGGTCGTTTCTGCTGCCTTGGCGGAGATGTGCCATTCGCACCGGATCCCTTTCGGCACGAGCCATATCAACCTGTGGTCGTGCCTTGAGAAGACTCTCCGAACGTATCCGAACCAAATTCAGCAATTAGCATCGCAACCCCGGTGACGCGGCCTACGATCTCGGCGTCTTGAGGATAGCGAAGCTGCCGGATCGGCACCGGCGACTTCGGGGACGGGACCAAGAGCAAGCGGCTCCCCTCGAGATCGCACCAACAGCAGGCGTAACGATTGTCGCGAAGCTCGACAAAATAGACCGGGCGGTTGTGTTCACTCGGCCAAACTCCCTTGGTCACCTTGTTTTGGCGCGGATCGATCTGGACGAAGGCGCCTGGACGAATCACGGGATCGAGCATGTAGTCCTCAGTCCCGACCCACCCGTACAGCACATCCCGGAGACCGGCCTGCTGCAGCAGGAAGAAAGGCATCTCGCCCAAACCCTGAAACATTCGCTGGACCAGATTCGTCCGTTCCAACGAAAGCTTGTCGGGCAGTTTCAGAGAAGCCGGCACAATAGGCCCCGCTCGCGAGAGCGTCAGGTCACTGAGATGTGTGTGCGGCAGCGCTATCAATCCTCGTTCCGCACCCAGATCGCAGAGATTGAGTCCGAAGAGGGCCAAGATCTCGTTGATGTCGCATTCGTAGATGAGACTGAGGCTGTGGAACTTCGCGAGGCGTGGTTTGGATTTCCCGTTTTCGAGGTCGCTTACCCAATTGTGAGGCACATAGTAAGCCGGGTTCTTTTTTTCCGCTACGATTTTCTTGCTGAATCGCTCGACATCGCGGATGGACAAACTCCGTCGCTCGCGTTTCGCTCGGAGACGCTTGCCAGCTTCGGAACTTGACCACGCGGCCAACATCGGGAACGGCTCAGGTTGGCATTTCGGTATGGTAGGCGCAAATCAGACTTTTTGTCCACAGGGATTGTGCTTTGTTCGGGAATCCGACATACTCGCCTGAGTATTCTCAACAGCTTGCCGAGTCCTCAATCGGCTAACTCGCCCAAGCTGGTCGGGATTCCGACCACGATCTCGCCAGTAAACCTGTTATCCAGCGTCAACGAAGCCCATTTCTAGACTGAAATCGACACCTCTGACCGAAATACCGGGCAACTTGCAGATATTTGTGACAGCGCCAAGGCGAAATCTCTAAAACCGAAGCAAATCTCTGCGAGCAGTTTAGGAATGACCGGAACTGTAGCTCAGGTCGTACTGGCCGCGACGAGCACTCGGACTCTGACCGGTACGAAGCCGCACTTCTCGCGAGAAAGACGCGACGAGAGGCCCAGCGGTGTCCTGGCAGACAAAACGAAGATCTAGCGGAGAGCTTGCGGAACGGATCAAGTCCATCCTGGCGAGCAAGAAGCTTACGCTGTACCAAGCATCCCAGAGATCGGCAACGCTTTTTGGCCGGTCGTCGCCCCACTACCTGCCACACAATCTCTACTACGATCTCAGGCACGGAAGTTACAGCCCAAGCCTGTTTCAACTGTTTGCCTTCAGCCGGATCTCCAATTACCGTCTCACGGATTGGTTGCGGATATTTAGCTTTGACGTGGGCGTGATTCCTCGCCTGCAGATTCAGCTACCCTCAAGACGTACGATCCTCCTGGATTCGTCACTGGATGATCCGAACGCGTTCGTCCCATGGATCCGGAATCAGGGCGGCAGCGCCCCTCCCGCTGCGGTAGCGCCGCTGTCCCAAGTCCTGGGGTGGACGCAGCCCCGACGCCTTAGCTCGCTAGCTGGGCTGAAGGACAAGGGTTTTTTGTACGCGAAAATCGGTTACGAGGATGCCCTTGCTTTTCCAGAATTGCTCGCGGGCAGCATCGTGCGCGTAAATCCTCGAATCGCCACTGACCTCGTCAAGCAAATCAACAGTGCGGGTTCCGGGAATCTGTTCCTGATTGAGCACGCCAAAGGACTGTGTTGTTGCCACATCCAGGCTGTTGGAAATAGCCGCATTGCAGCCATCAGCACCCAACTCCCGTATGCCCAAGTCGAGTTCAGAGTTCCTGAAGAAGCAAGGCTCGTTGGTTTAGTGGATCTCGAGATGCGTAGCCTGCTGCGCCCGGAGCAACCCAGGGTCGCCAAGGACCTCGCGAAACGCTGGAAGCCGGAAGTGCTGGCTCCCGAACCATCTCAACTTGGGCCGCTTCTTCGCCGTGCGAGGCTCCGAATGGGCCTCTCCTTCCGCGACGTTTCGGCGATCAGTCAAGAGGTCGCAAATATGGTCGGCGATGAACGCCACTTTATAGCTCCCGGTTCTCTATCCGATTATGAATCACGCAACATCCCACCCCGCCACTTTCACAAGATTGTCACGTTCTGCGCGGCTTATTCGCTACACCTGAATTCGATACTTGACACTCTTGGTCTCAGCACGGATGAGGCTAGAGAGGAACCGATGTCGGACATGCTGACGGGACGCCCCTTGCTGTCGGCGACGGAAATGGCTACTGACGCGGGCGAGATTGAGCGGACCGGATTTGTTGGGGAACTGGTTGCCGAGCTTGGGGAGATGCCCTTCTTTCTGCGGGGATCATTGGATGCGCTGTGCGGCTTGACGAGACCATCCCTGAAAGATTTCTTCTGGATCGGCGGGATACAAGATGCGTCCCACCCATATCTAGCGGGCGGGGTGCTTGCCGTGGTCAATCGGCAAAAGAAAAGGCCGAATGACTGCGGCTCGAAACCGCTGTGGCAACAACCGCTGTACGTCATTCTCAAACGTGACGGAAATTACGTGTGCGGATGCTGCAGCCGGGAGAACAACAGCCTGATCGTCCACACATATCCAGGCGGCGTTCATAAGCGAGAGCAATTCCGAAACCGGGATGCTGAGGTCATCGGGAAAATTGTGTCAGTTGCTCGCAAGCTCCGAGGCCTTAGCAGGCTGCTAAAAAATTGACGGATACTGCGTTTTGCTTGCCGTTTTTCATCGCGAGTGGTGTTCGAGCAAGTTGATTCTGACTTTTTCGGGCCTCTCGGCTTGATTCAAGGCCCCACCAGACACACCTCGGCCCTCGACTTACACCGCCGGAACTGCAACTGCCAGATTGCGCATACGCACCAGGTTGTAGGCCGCGCAGGCGAAGGTGAAGATCCAGTCCACCTTGCCGACTCCGCGATGCCGCAGCTTGCGCAGCCCCGCCACCGTCTTCAGCCAGCCGAACCATTCTTCGATACGCTTCCTTTTCCGCTGGCTGATCTTGTATCCCGGGTGCCGCGTGGTGCGCGCATCCATGGCGCTGCCCCCTGCCCGCGCATGGTCTTGGGCCACATGCGGCGTCACCCGCAGATGCCGGCACTCCGCCACGAACCCGCGCGTATCGAATCCCTTATCCCCGCCCACCGTCACCGTTTTCGTGCCCCGAACTCTCTCCAGCATCAGCAACGCCACATCGCGCTCTGCCGTGCCGTTGGCCTGGAATCCTTCCGCGTCCATGATCAGCCCGTTCAAGTTTTCCACCAGCAGATGGCCGCTGTAACTCAGCTTTGCTTCCTTGCCCGTCCCTTTGCGCGCCAGCAGCGACTCGGGATCGGTCTTGGATTCGTGCGTTTCGTTCGACCGCTTCTCGCCGTGAAAATTCACCGTTGGATTGCCGGGATCGTCGGGCGGCGAAGTTTTCTTTTCCACCTTCGGCTGGAAACTTTTCACACTGGCCCAAGCCTCCAGCAGCGTGCCGTCCACTGTGAAGTGCTCGTCCGAAGTCAGGCCCCGGCCTCGCGCCTGCTCCACCACGCGCCTCAGAAACTGCTTGGCTACATCTGCCTGCAGCAAGCGGTCGCGGTTCTTAGTAAACACGGTCGCGTCCCAGACGGCATCGTCCGCGTTCAGCCCCACGAACCAGCGGAACAGCAGGTTGTAATCCATCTCTTCCATCAACAACCGTTCGCTGCAGATCGAGTACAGCATCTGCAACAGCTGCGCCCGCAACAGCTTCTCCGGGGCTATCGACGGTCTCCCCACGCTGGCATACATCGCGTCAAACTGCGCCGATAACTGCGCCAGCACCTCGTCCACCATGCCCCGGATCGCACGCAACGGATGGTCCTTCGCACCCACGCCTCCGGCGATAAGTAACTGAATATCTGACCCTGCTGCTCGTCCATTCCTCGCATGCTTCTTCCTAGCACATCGGCTTGTGGATGGGGAGTTGTTTTTCAGCAGCCTGTTAGGCGACTCCACTAGCATTCGTTTTGAATCACTTACTTAGGGAAATGGCGTTTCGACACGCTGAAGTGACGGCGTCAGTCATGAGACTTCTTATGGGTGCCCAAAATCGGCTCTCTTGTGGACCAACCCGAAGTGCCTGCGATTCGCTGACGAACCGCTAACGTATCAAGACCCGATCTTGTTTTCTTCACACGCGCTCGACGGCGGGGGCGGCCACAATCCGCTGAAATGCGGCTGCGAATTCCGCCTCGATCTCTTCGGCCTTCGTCGTCCGGTAGCCAAGCTCCCGCGCTGAGGCTTCCAATTCCCGCCGCCACTCCGAGGGAAGCGCCGCACTGGGAGGAAAATCGTGGGTCGCGCGCTCCGCGAAAACGCGCTCTGCCGCCGCCCGAGTCCGCCGATAGTCGAACTGGCCCAGCATGTCAAGCAACAGAATGTCGAGCACGTCCCGCGCGCGATCCTCGCGCTGCGGACCTGTGCAGGCGTGGAGCTTCTGCGCGATTTGTTCGTGAATGCTGATGCAGCGCACGTGCGGTATGACGGGCAAGCCCATCTCGGTAATGCCTGTGACGGCCGGCGTTACCAGGTCCACTTCGCGTGCTTCGCCCGGACCAAGATCGATCTCCACCGTTTGCCAGGACCGCGTCTTGTATTGCACGGCCACTTCAACGCAAGTCGTGTCGGCCAGTTCCATTTGGTGAATCTCCGGTTTCAAGCGGAAGGTGAAAGCATCGAACCCCAGCTTCATGACTTCTTCGAGTTTGCCTGCGTTCCGCCCGATTGCCGACAAGCCCCAGAATCGAAATCTTTGGTGGTCCGGGCGGCCCGGGCGAAACGCAGATCCATCGCTACACCCCCTTTGAGGTAGTAGGTGTCGATTACGCCATGTTCGACTGTTTGTTCGAGCACGCCGCAGAGCGCAAGAAACGAGACCCATCGCCGCAGGCGTTCCTGGTCGAGGCCCTGCTCGCGTGCTACACGGGCAAGAATCTTCTCCAGACGCTGTGCGGGCTGCGCACTCACGCTGTCGCCTGCGCCTTGTGGGTGCCGCGCGCGTGCTGAATAAGTTGCCTTGTCAGCCGCTGCAATTCCGCCGCGGTGATGTAACCTTCCTTGCGCGCATCCTTAATGGCTTGGCGGGCCAGCCCCAACCGCCCCGTCGTTTCCATCACATCCATCACGCTTTCGCCACGGTCGTGACCGGCAGGCCTTCATGCGTGGTCACATCGCTCGGCGGCAGGTCGCCGCGATGAATCACGATCCACTTCGGCTTCCGGCGCCGGAGTCTTGCGTGCTTCGGGACGGTGAGATGGACGCGCGCCGGATTCACATCGGAGATCCCGTACACGCCCAACGCGGTTTCGTGCGAGAGCGCGACCTGCTCGGGACCATGGCTCGCGCGCGCCCACAAGACCGCCTCCCGATATTGCGAGAGCGGGTCGGCCGGAAAGTACGGGATGCGATAGACGCCGCGCGCGACCCGCTCCAGCTTTCCTCGCTGTGTAAGCCGGGCTAAGACCGAGCCCGTGATGCCCAAGGCGCAGGCCTGCGCGGCTGTCACCAAGCCATCGTTCTGCTCGGCCAGGGGAAGCAATTCGTCCATGCGGGAGCGCATCGTCCACAGTATGGGCGTCTTTGGAGAGCATGTCAATATGGTTCCATCACAGAACTAAAATGGCAAGCTCCTTCATCGCACTCATGGCTGTATCCAGCTGTTATGCCGAGAGATAGCCGTATGCCCGTCTCGTAAGCGATAGATAACAAAAGTAATGGTGCCGAAGAAGGGACTCTTTTCGGCCCATTTCGGGCAAGT
Organism: uncultured Acidobacteriota bacterium; assembly: GCA_963715675.1. Classification (GTDB taxonomy): domain Bacteria; phylum Acidobacteriota; class Terriglobia; order Terriglobales; family Acidobacteriaceae; genus DASVWZ01. The sequence goes on along the minus strand of OY970265.1, from coordinate 801,642 downwards.
CGAGACGGTTCCTACATTTCCGTGATAATACCCTGTGTTTAAGCGGGTTGCAAGCAGATTTTATTTTCGGCCACAGTCTCCAGGGTCTCCGCTATTCCCCCCAGTTCCTGCCAAAAACGGTATCACTGGTATCAGTAGGCTGGGGTGCCGAATTTTCTTCGAAATGGTGCCGAAGACAAACTCTCGGCACCCAATGTGGGGTGATACCAACAGACTGTATCAACGGTATCAGTAGACTGCATTGGCGGGCCGCGATTGCCAATACCTCGGCACCAGTCGGCCTCCGCTGACTCAAATGGCCACGCCCGGGCGCTTCATCGCCAGAGCTGCAATATAATTCCAGGATGTCAACCACTCAGCAGGTTTATGCCGCCGAAAGGCGCATGAATGATGCGCAGGACGCCCTACGAGCGCATCTTCTAAAGCCCAACGCTGGCTCTGCGGAGATCGCGGAACGCAATCGCCTAGGCACCGCTTTGCAGGAAGCTATGAATAACTATCTGAGGGTTGTTGCCGATTTGGTACGGCCTTAAGGTAGCATCCTGCGTTAATGGTCGTCCGTTCCTAGGGCTTCTAGGTCTTCTGCGATCAACAGTCGGTCGAGATGGGCGTGGGGGCGTGGTAGGCCGGTGCTCGACTCGCACTTCTCGCCCGGAGCCGCACCACAAGTCGGACAATGGACAGAGAGAGCATGTCGCAGGATGGTCTCATTTTCCATTGCGGATATAGGATAAGCCTGAAAACACAAACGGGAATGTTCACAAGTGAACACCTATGCCCTTTGCCTTTCTACCGCGTTGGGACGATCATGCAGCCTTAGACGGTCGGCTTCCCTCCCCTGTCAGGCCAACTTAGCCGATTCGTGGCCCCCGCTGTCGGGTCGGGGGCTTGGGCAGCGGGGTGTCTCTCTGTTCGTGCCTGCGCGCTTCGTACCAGAGGGCCAGTTCGACCCGGTTCCAGAGACCAAGTTTGTCGTAGATGACGCGGAGATAGTTCTTGACTACGTGCTCCGGGGTACCGATGCGTACCGCGATGCTTTGAAGAAGGCCACCCAGTGCGGCGGTTGGGGCGATAGCACAGGAAGGCGTACTGGGCAAGGGGTCTTTTGACCCCAAGCCCAACGTGACGCCCGTCACAGCCTCATGTTTGGATTCTCCGATACGTTGGAACCGTGGGTGAGAGTAGTGCCAGATTCCAAGCCAATCGCCGAAGCAGTTGTGACGTTGATGATCGGTGACCGCATCGTTGAGGCCGATTGCTCTCTCTGCCATGACACCATAATTGCAATACCGGGACTGAATCCCGACGAAGATCAGGAGTCCGTGCTCCGGGAAGCCATCGAGCGACACGTCAAGAACCGGCATTCTCCGAGGCATAATTCCCCGAACCCGGCCTAGTAATTCTCCCACCGCTGCCGCAAAAGGAGTACGCTTTACGAGTCTCTTAACATTCCCGCCATGGCTCACAAACGAGGCAATCCGAACTGGGGAAAACCGGCAGCCATGCTTAGCTCCTATCAGTTTCTGGTGACTGAATTTGAACAACAAATGGAACAGTTGAATTTGAATGAAAGCGACTGCGCTGGATCGGACAAGCTAAGGCGATGGTGCGAACGGAACAAGAACCGCTACTACATCCCAGAATGGCTCTTGAAGCACTGGGAGATATTCGTTGATCCCAACGTCAGCTAAGCCCGACCAGCTCTCCGAACGACTGGCCTTCGTAGAAAAGTCGTCAAGAGGCGGGAACTTTTAACGAGCAATCGAGCCAGTAAAGGCGTACTATCGCCGTGACAACTCTTTTGAGCTGTCTGGGGCTGCGTGACTGACTGGCGACAGGAAACTCGCGGCCTATTTTCTTTAGCCAAGACGACGCGATTGGTGTTTGCGCTGTTGATTTTCAGAGCGACGCAATGCCGGATCAAATGCCCAAGATTGTCCGCTGTCCCTATTTGTGTCTTGGGCGATGATTACCGGCCCATGCAGCCGAAAGACGGCGGCTGGTTCATCTGCCAGAAATGCGGTCACACCGTTATGCCGGACAATCCCGGTTTCAAGTGCTTCTGCCAAAAGTGTGGTGAATCGAACCGCGCCGCCTGAAAATCTACCTGCTGTCATTTTTCACCGAAAAATAACTTGACTATCTATCGGCTAGAGCGCAGTGTCTTCGCATGACCGAACAACAACCTGAGCGACGGCTCGTCATCCTAAAATACATGCGCAAGACTCCGAGCCTAGCCAGTTGCGGGCGCTGCCATCTTAAATTCTTCACTCCCCTCGATCTGATACGAGAACCCTTGGAGGCCGAGAATAATCTGCGCGACAAATTCGTCAGCCACAAATGCCAGCCAGTGCCGTTTACTCAGAGTAAAGCCAGCTAGTCGTGGGAGTGCTCGCATATCTCCCTCGGCCACATCGACATGGCAAATTCGATCATTCTGCGGTTAGCCATAACCAACCTCCAGCTTCGTCCGATAGCATACACCCTAGGAGGTTGTTGAAAAACTACTGCCCATCCTCGGTGGTGGTGTGGTAAGAAGCAAGGATGCGAGGAGACGATCAGCAACGGCAAACGGGGATGTTCAGTTATGTGGCATTAGAGGATCGGATTCCAGCCGATCATCCGCTGCGCGGGGTGAGGAAGCTGGTGGATGTGGTCTTGGCCGGGATGTCGCCCGCACGCCACCACATCGTGCGCAAAATCCAGCGCCCACTCCTGGTTCGCCGCCGTCCGCGCCAGCAGCGGCTTTCCCTCGCGCACGCAATGCTTGCGCTTCTTGCGCCGAATCATCAGTCCCGCCTCCCGATACACCCGATGCACCCGCTTGTGGTTCACATGCTCTCCGGCGCGGCCCAGCAGTACATGCAGCCGCCGATACCCGAAGCGCGGTTTAGACCGTGCCAACTCCACCAACTGCGTGCGCAACGCCTCATCCGAGCGCCGGCTCGGGTAGCGACAGCTCGATACTGCCATCCTCACCAACCCGCACGCCCGCCGCTGGCTGAAGGCATACTCCCCACGCACTTGCTCGACCGCCGCCTTCAGGGCTACGAGCTCCAGCCGTTTTTTCGGATCACCGACTGCAACGCTTCCTTGTCCAGACTCAGATCCGCCACCAGCTTTCGCAGCTTCGTGTTCTCATCCCGCAACTGCTTGGCTTCCTGCGCCTCGCTCACATTCATCCCACCGTATTTTGCCTTCCAAGCGTAGATCGTGTGCTTCGATACCCCGACTTCCCGCGCCACGTCCTCCGCTTTTCGTCCCGCTTCCAGTTGTTTGAGCGCCCCGATCATCTGCGCTTCGCTGTGTCGGCTCCTCGACATACTCTCTTCCCCTTCCTTTCGCACAAATCATACTCAGCTTTGTGCGGAAACAGGGGAGCAGGTCAATAGCAGCGTGAAGTTAGGTCCATCTGACGCAGGACAGGCGATGTGGGGCCGCGTTGCTGGTAAACCGTGCAGATGCCAAATAGAAACACCAGGCATGCCAGCCCCGCCAGCCCCGCGGACCCAACCTTGAGATCCAGCCATCAGTCAACACTAGCGTGACGGTGACAGCGATCCCACGACCACCATTTCCGTGCTTTCTGCAAGACCTTATGCAGGCGTCCAACACGCGAGAACGAAGGGCAATGCGACTTTAGTAACCTACAGTGTGATCTGGATCACACTACCATGTATTAGCGACGTTCATAATGACCGTGCTCCTCCCCCTTGTTGCTGAACTGCGTTTTCTGCTTTTGGTCATGATTCGTGAAGCACGTCATATTCTACGCTTTCAAGTTTCTCTTGGTGTGTGAGCAGTTTCATGTCTAGGCAGTCTCAAGTCGTTGGGGCTATGCGGATCGGACTCGTGGCGGCGTGTGCGACGGCGGTCTATGAGATCACAAAACTGATAGTTCTCCCTGGGCTCTCGCTTGTGCAGTCCTACACCATGACCACCTTGTTTGCAGGGTGCGTCGGGTTCTGCATCAGCCTCATCATTCGTCAGCGGGAAAAGGCGGCACAACAAGAACAGTTGCGACTGGCGGCCATCGTCCAACACTCGGACGATGCCATCATCAGCACAACCTTGGACGGCACTGTAACTAGTTGGAATCGTGGGGCGGAGCGGATGTACAACTATCCTGCCGTCGAAGCTCTGGGGCGGCATATTTCGTTTACCGTTCCCCGAGAGAAACATGCGGAGGTTCAAGTTCTTTTGCAAGAGATTGCAAATGGACACACCTTAGTACATTTTGAGACGCAGCGCCTCAGAAGCGATGGCACTGTCATCGACGTGTCCTTGTCGATTTCTCCGATCAAAGACGAAACCGGGAAAGTTGTTGGGACGTCGAAGATTGCACGAGATATTACGACTCAGAGGCACACGGAAAAACAATTACGACTGCAATCAGCCGCCCTAAGAGCGGCCGCAAACGGAATCGTGATCACCGACCGACAAGGAACAATCGTCTGGGCAAATCATGCATTTGCGACGATGACTGGCTATAGCGAGGAGGAAGTATTAGGCAAGAACCCTCGCATCCTGAAATCCGGAGAGCAACCCGAAAGCTATTATGCCCAGCTCTGGTCAGCAATTTCATCGGGCAAGGTCTGGCACGGTGAGATTGTCAACCGGCGGAAAGACGGAACAACTTACACCGAAGAGATGACGATCACGCCCGTGATCCAACGGTTCGGCGACACGACCGATACTAACTTCATTGCCATCAAACAAGACGTTACCGAGCGGAAGCGGTCCGAGGAGATGCTGCAGAACAGCGAGAACAAGTATCGCGTGTTGTTCGAGGACTCGGCCGATGCGAACTGGCTGATGGACGAAAAGGGCCTTCTGGAATGCAATTCGGCTGCGCTGCAGATGTTCGGACATTCTGCCGGGGCCCCCTGGTTGCACATGGCCGATATCTTACCCCCAAACCAGCCCGACGGCACGCGCTCCCGGACGGTCGCCGAACAGAAGATTGCGGCCGCGTTTCTCAATGGCAAGGAACGCTTCGAGTGGTTGTGTCAGCGCAAAGACGGCAACGTTTTTCCGGCTGAGGTGTGGCTGACGGCATTGACGCTGAGCGGGCGGCCGACGCTGCTGGCCACCGTGCGCGACATCACCGAGCGCAAGCAGGCTGAAGAGGCGTTGCTGTTCAAAACCGCACTACTGGAGGCGCAAGCTGAGACGACAATTGATGGCATCCTGGTCGTCGACGAGTCCGATCACATCGTCCTCTCAAATAGGCAATTTGGGCTCAACTTCGGAATACCGAATGAACTGCTGAGCACACGGGACGATCTTATCGTGCGCAAGTACGTGACGGATAAAGTCGAGGACCGTGACGCCTTCATCGAGAGGGTCAAGTATCTCAATCGCCATCGGGATGCAAAGAGCAGGGATGAGCTCAGATTCAAGAACGGGAAGATCTTCGATCGATACTCTGCGCCTCTGGTCGACTCAAAAGGCCAATATCGGGGCAGAATCTGGTACTTTCGCGACATCACAGACCACAAAATCGCTGAGGAACGGGCCCAATACTTAGCCTACTACGATGCTCTTACGGGGCTGCCTAATCGGACTCTTCTGCAGGATCGATTGTCCAAGGCGCTGGCCAGTGCTCGTCGGCAAAAAGCTAAAGTTGCGCTTCTGTTCCTCGATCTCGATCGGTTCAAAAACATCAACGACTCGCTCGGGCACTCGCTCGGCGACCTTCTCCTGCAGGAAGTTGCAGAACGGCTCAAGAAATGGGCGCGTGAACAAGACACAGTGACCCGGCTAGGCGGAGACGAATTCCTCATTGCGCTGACTCGTATAAAGGACGTAGCCGACGCATCGGTTGCTGCTGAACGGATCGTGAATGCAATGACCGCTGACTTCGTCGTTCAAGGCCACTCCCTCAGTATTAGTTGCAGCCTCGGCATCAGCATTTTCCCGGAACACGGTACGGACGGCGAAACCCTGATCAAGAATGCCGATGCGGCAATGTATAGCGCCAAGGAAAATGGACGAAACAACTTTCAGTTCTATACAGAGGACATGAATGCTCAGGTTGTGGAGCGATTGACCCTGGAAAAGAGCTTGCGACTGGCACTCGAAAGAAAAGAACTCTTTCTCGTCTATCAGCCGCAGATGGATATAGGTACTGGAAGGATTACTGGTTTGGAAGCTCTCCTCCGTTGGCAACACCCGGAATTGGGGCTCGTGCCACCCGATAAGTTCATCCGAATTGCGGAGAACAGCGGCCTCATCGTACCCATTGGAGAGTGGGTGCTCAGGACGGCCTGCGCTCAGGCCCGGAAATGGCAAGACGAAGGACTTCCAGCAGTGTCGGTAGCCGTAAATGTATCTGCGGTCCAGTTTCGTCAAGAGGACTTCTGCGAACTCATCCGGAGGGTGCTCCACGAGACCGGCCTCGCTCCGCAATGCCTCGAACTTGAGCTGACGGAAAGCCTCCTGCTGGCTAACGCAGATGTGACGTTCTCAGTTCTTCAGGAATTAAAGGCCATGGGGTTGACTCTGGCGATTGACGACTTCGGGACCGGCTATTCCAGCTTCAGCTACCTGAGACAGTTTCGGGTCAGCAAGATCAAAATCGACCGGTCGTTTATCCGCGATGTCGCCGCGAATCCTCATGATGCCGCGATCACAACCGCCATCATCAGCATGGCCAACAGCCTCAATCTCAAGGTGATTGCTGAAGGTGTCGAGAACGAAGTGCAGATGTCCTTCCTGCGGGCGCATCACTGTGACGAAATTCAAGGCTATTACTTCAGCCAGCCTTTAGCGGTTGACGAAGTGGCCGAAATACTGCGGGGCAACTATCCCCGAGCACATGCCCGAGCACAAGCAAGCGGGGGACAATCCTCCCAGGGGACCTAATAAGGAGGGTATTTCATTATGGCAATCGGCCTTGCACTGTTGGTATCCGCTGATCCAGTCACAATTCAGCAGTTCAGCCAGGCCTTACAAGAATTGTCTATCTCGCCCGATGTCTGCCACGAAGTGCCTGCGGCGGTTGGCCTATTAAACCGCCAAAAGTTCGATGCTGTTATCGTGGATCTCCAGCTCGGTGAACAGTGCGGACTGATCTTGGACGAGGTGCATCTCTCCCCATCGAACCAAAAAGCGGTGACGTTTGCCATCAGCGGCAGTGATGCAGAAGGCACAGCCTTCCGGAAGAGGTCCGAATTTGTCTTCGAGAGGCCTCTTTCCCCGCAGTCGATCCGCAGTACACTCAAGCCCGCTTACGGGTTGATACTGAGAGAGCGACGGCGCTATTTCCGTTGTCCCATCTCAATCCCGGTTGTCATTCTCAGGCGAGCCAAGCCTGAAGTGCGCTGCAACAGCGTAAACCTCAGCGAAGGCGGCATGGCCCTGAGCACGTTCGTTCCGCTCAGCCCCGGAGAAAAGGTGCGCGTTCAGTTTACCTTGCCAGGTCATGAAGTTCCGTTCTTGGCAGAATCGACGATCTGCTGGTGGAAAACCGGCCATCTCGGAGTTCGCTTTATCTCTGTTTCCCAAGAGCGCAAATCTGAGCTACAGGGCTGGCTAGCACGAAAGCTGGAAGAGATTCTTCCGGAATTCGTTGCCGGGAAGTTCCGGGGTGCGGAAGGCTGCTCCCTTCCGACCTCGGGGAATAGAGAGCCGGACTAAGACATGCCGACAGTGAGATTGGGTGAATGCTCTGACGAGAAGTCCTGCTCAGGTCAGATTCAACGAGGGGGTCAGAGGGATGTCCGAATCAACAGGGTGTCTCAACGTTCGGTCGCGCTTAGAAAAGGCCATATCGGAACTTCAGGGACTACACGAGTTGTTGCTCTCCAGCGATCTAGATCCTGATGTTTTGGCGGATTTTCGGGATTCTTTGAATCGAGTTAGGAATACTGCGTGGGCCGCTCAGCAATCTGTGGCTCGCAAGGAAACTGACCAAGGTTCGAGCAGTGTGCGGTCATTCTTGGTTGGGGAGAGAATTCGGGCAACCTACCATCTTTGCCATGCGATCAACGATGATTTGAAACGAACTGACATCGAACTTCAAGCCGGCAGTCTTGTCCAACTGTGCGAGGTCACGAAGGTCTTGACAAAGCGACTGCAGGGCACAATCAACAGATTAGGGTGACGTTTGGCCACAATTCCAACGGGTACGGAGCATTCCCCGTCGTCGGCCACGTGGCTGATCTGGGCGCGCGCAGATGGGATAGCACCGCATCTGCCGAGCATCGTAGGACCGCAACAGTGCGGGCACCGACTTTTCGGTTTGAGCAGCCCAACCCTTATTCCGATTTCAGAACAAAACGAAAATACTTATTTTTCGGCTGCGAAAGTCAGATATACTATATGATTTTCTGCCAGCCGCTCGGCATTTGCGATCTACCATCTTGAGGAGACCAGTGCATCTTGTGCTCCCGCGACAGGCATTCTTCGCCTGCATCGCCGCATTCCTGATATTTCCGGCCTGTCCATCGATGTAGCTTCGACGCAGATACACCCTCGCTGTGCTTCCCGCACTAATCGGTAACAGTGACTTCTCTGTTCGGAAATCGTAATAATGCCGAGATTCTTACGCCTGGGTTCTCGTTTCGTGTAACAAATCCTTAACTAGGTAATCCCAAGACGCGGCAAATTGCGGTTCAGCGAGTCCTGAAGGCTCCCTCGTGACTGGGAGACAGGGCTTACGAGGAGGATTTATGCCAGTTGCAGGATATATCGCGGGGAAGGGGACTCTACGGATGACTGATCCGCTGCTGCTATTAGGGACATTCATGCTGGGCATGGCGCTGGGCGCAGTAACGACCATGATTCGCTATAAGACCGCCGTTTCGTGGGTTGTGAAGACGGAGATCGAAAACGCATCAAGAGGAGCGTCGCCGGAAGAAAAGAAGCTAACGGACTCCAATAAGCCTGAGGCTGCCTAGAAGCTCGAATAACATCAAGCCATTCGACTTCGCTAGGCAGATGAAATGAATGCATGGCATTAGACAAGCAAAGGCATCAATGAGGCCCCCAATCTGCTTCGAGCGTCTCGATACGCACTTTGTTCGGTTCAGAACGCCACAGCAAAAGGCGTGCGCTCCCGGGCAACCTAGCCGAAACCCGTGCCAAGAGGAGGTGCTTGCGTGAACCTTGCTTCCGCTGAGCCGGCGGTGCGCGCTCTCCTCGTTTCGAATGATCCTCCAACAATCGAGCTGATCTCTAAGTCCTTGGAGGAACTGGCTGCCTCGACCGACGTATGCTGGGACATTCAAAGTGCTATTCGTCTTCTGAATCGTCGCAAGTTTGAGACCGTCGTCGTAGACCTCACACTGGGAGAGCAGAGTAGGGAGATTCTGGAACGGGTGCGTCTTTCACCCTCCAACCACACGACAGTGGCATTCGCGATCACTGACAGTACAACACAGTCGGCGATCGCGTTTGAGTCAGGCAGCAATTTCGTGTTCGAAAGGCCGCTTTCGCCGACCTCCATCGGCGCCACATTGAAGGCTGCGTATGGCCTGATCGTGCGCGAGCGCCGCCGCTACTTCCGATGCCCGATTTCGATTCCCGCCGCCATCCGCGAGGAAGGCGCAGGCGAGATTCGTTGTCAGGCCGTGAACATCAGCGAAGGCGGCATGGCGATCATGACTTCGGTGCCTCTGAAACCTGGAATGCAGGTAACGGTCCAGTTCACGATTCCCGGTCAAGCCACGGAATTTGCGGCTCAGAGTGAAGTCTGCTGGTGCGATGAACGGGGTCGTGCCGGATTACGATTTCTCGCGCCCTTTCCCGAACAGTGGTCCGACTTAACGGAGTGGCTGGCGCGCAGGCTGGAGGAGGACCTACCCGAGTCGGTCGCCCTGAAATTCCGATTGACTACCTAATCTTCCAAGACATTTGCGGATACAAGCGAGCCGTTCGACATTCCACCTCAAGGCACTGCTTCGTGTGCTTTGGAGCTTGCCGGGGGACCGAAATCGGGACGCCAGCCTGCCAACTTCATGGCCACCCCAACCACCTGGCCAATCACTTCCGCTTCTTGAGGATATCGCATGACCTGCGCCGCCACCGGAGAGAGCGGATGGGGCGTCAGAATGATAGTTCCCTCGCCCACCGTGCACCAACAGCAGGTGTAACCACGCCGGGTCTCGACGAAATAAATCGGACGCCCGTACTGGGACCGCCAAGCCCTCTCTTCGACCTTGTTTTTCGACTCATCAATCTGGACGAAGGAACCGGGGGGCAGGATCGGGTACATGGTGAAGTCTTCACTCCCGACGTAGCCGTAAGTGTATTGGCCTTTGGCAAACTGCGCCAAGCGGGCTATTGGCACCACGCCCCAAGCTTCGACCATCCGGCAGAAATTCGTGGTTCGCCGAGGATCAAAGCTGGGATCAAGCCTGACCGGCATGTGCACCGTCGAGAGGCTGGCTAGAGCATCAAGAATATGTGACTTGGGCGGGGAGACGAAATCCATATCGGCGGTTACCGGGTTCAGGTCGATGTCATACCAGGCCAGCAGTTCCAGCATGTTCCGGCGATAAATCGTGGCCAGGGAGTACAGGCCATGGATACTGGGCACTACGCCTTTTGCTTCAATACCAGAAAGCCGGCTGGGAGGGACAAAAAACTCATTGTTGTGGTGCCGCTGCGCGATCTGCAGACTGGCGTTCTCCACCTCACGCATGGTGAACCCTAACCGCTCGCGTAGCATCCGGAGCTTCTGTCCTGCCGCCGACATGTCCTGTTTTGCCTCGGCGCCTGTAAAGAACAACAGGCGTAGCAATTTGGAGGCGCATGGGCCCAACTGCGCATGAAGTAGCCAACTACCATACATGATCGGCAGGAAGAAGAAAAGCCCCTGTACTCGTCCAGTAGATGGGTGACATTTTCATTCCTTTCGTTGAGATGAGAATTGGGACAAGAACTGGCGTGGGGTTAAGTAGCCCAAAGCCTGGTGCGGGCGGACGGTGTTGTAGATGCGCTCCCAGTCGCAGAGCTCGCGGTTGAGCTTTTTCATTTCCAGCGAGCAGGCGGTGACCTGATAAAACTCCTCGGCGTGGGTGCGGTTGGCGCGTTCGACGGCGCCGTTGAGCTTGGGAGAGCGGGGCGGTAGCACGAACAGGCACAAGCCGCGCTGCTGGCAGGCCTGCTCGAACTGGGCGGCGAACTCGCTGCCGCCGTCGACCTGCAGGGCGCGGATGGGGAACGGCATACGGTGCAACAGAGTTTCCAGGAACTGGGTGGCGTTGGCGGCGGTAGCGCGAGGGTGAGCTTGAATCACGTCCCAGCGCGAGATCACGTCGCGGGCGGTGAACTGCTTGAAGACCACGCCGGGCACCGGACGCACGTCCAGGGTATCGACCTGAACCAGATCGCCGGGGGCCGACACCGCGTACTGCTTGGGTTTGCGCACGGCATAGGGACGGGGCCGCAGCGCCCGGCGCGATCCTGGCACGCGGCGGGGTGGTGGCTCAATCCTGCCATGCTGTGTAAGATGAGTCAGAATCCGTCCCACCATCGAGGTCGAAATCGCCTGACCGTGCTGGCGCAGCAGCACCGCCAGTTTGTCTTTGCCCCAGCGAGGAAACTGCAACCGCAACTGCAAAACCTTCTCTAAGAGGTTGTTGAAAAACCACTGCCCATCCTCGGTGGTGGTGTGGTAAGAAGCAGGAATGCGAGGCGACGATCAGCAACGGCAAACGGGGATGTTCAGTTATGTGGCATTGGAGGATCGGATTCCAGCCGACCATCCGCTGCGCGGGGTGAGGAAGCTGGTGGATGTGGTCTTGGCCGGGATGTCGAAAGATTTCGACGGACTGTACGCGCAGGGGGGGCGGCCGTCGATTGCGCCGGAGCGGTTACTGCGAGCGCTGCTGCTGCAGGTGTTCTATTCGGTGCGCAGCGAGCGGCTGCTGATGGAGCAGCTCAACTACAACTTGCTATTTCGCTGGTTCGTGGGCTTGGAGATCGACGATGGGGTATGGAACCACGCGGTGTTCAGCAAGAATCGCGAGCGGCTGTTGAACCAGGATCTGGCGCAGAAGTTTTTCGCCCATGTAAAAGAGCAGGCGTCGGGGCTGATGTCGGACGAGCACTTCACGGTGGATGGGACGCTGATCGAGGCATGGGCGGGACAAAAGAGCTTTCGCCGCAAGGACGACGGCGGGTCTGGGAGCGGAGGAGATTTTCACGGCGAGCCACGGAGCAACCAGACGCACGCTTCGAGCACGGATCCGGAAGCGCGACTCTATAAGAAGTCGGCGGGGCAGGAAGCCAAGCTGAGTTATCTGGGCCACACCTTGGTGGAGAACCGGAACGGGCTGATCGCGGCGGCGATGACCACGCAGGCCGATGGCCGGGCGGAGCGCGATGCGGCTTTATTAATGTTGTACGAGTTGACCCGGAAGCGAAGCGGTCGGATCACGACCGGAGCCGACAAAGCCTATGACACGCGCGATTTCGTCAGCACAGTGCGCGAGTTGGGCGTGACGCCGCACGTGGCCCGCCGACAGCACGGCGCGATCGACGAACGGACGAGCCGGCATCCGGGATACGCGATCAGTTTAAGCAAACGCTGGTTGGTGGAGAAACCGTTCGGATGGCTGAAGCAGATTGGCCCCCTGAAGAAGGTGAAACTACGCGGACTGGCGAAGGTGGATTGGTTGTTCGTGTTTAGCTGCGCGGCCTTCAATCTGATCCGTATTCCGAAACTGCGGGCGCAGAGCGCATGAAGAAGCAAGGGACCCGACCTTCGGTTGCCAGACGAGCCTCGGGGGCAGATCGGAAGCAGCAACAACAAGAATCAGTCTGAGCGTGCGCTTCTTAGAATGATCCACACGCTGCGTGAAGGAAATTTTCAACAAGCTCCTAATAAGGGAAAAGACCAAGTCGGCAGCCGCCGATGATGAGGACAATGACTGCGCTCTTCCAGGCTGGTCAAATCCAGCGGGTCGTAGCGCCGTTGCCAGCGGTAAAAGATTTGCCGCGCGATGCCAAAGTGACGGCAGGTCCGGGCCACGTTCTGATTCTGGCGATAGAAATCCATCCAGGCCAGGCGGACGCGGGCCGTCCGGCTCAGTTCCACGCCGGCGGTCGCCAGTCGTGCCGATCGGGGTGGTTTTCCGCTCTTAGCTTGCATCCTGACACTCTACCTGACAGTGTCACCAATCATTCTGAACGAGAACAGCCCCGGTTGGGGGTTCGGTGTGCTGTGAAACGGCACAAGTAGGACTGCTCTCTTCAGCCCATGCGGGCGAGCCTCGCCTGCATGGGTCTTCTAAGCAAAGTGGGATTACTTGTTGGGAAGGAGCGGCCGGCTGGCACCGCCCCGCGGGCTAGAACGACTGGGAGAACCGCGCCTCCAGGAATTCGCCCAGCTTGGCTGTCGCCTTGAATTGCGGGATCGGCTCCAGTTCCTTGAATGCTGAGGTGAATGCGTTCGAGAGACTCCAGATTGTCCTGGGCCGGAATTCCTCGTACTTCGGTTCGAAGTAGAGATCATGCACAGCGCGGGCAAGATGCTTGGGAGCTTCCAGCTTTCCCTCCACAAACGCCTCGTAGATGACGACCTTCGCGGTGACGTCGGTCAATTCACTCCTTTGCCAGGTCTCCACCTGCTTTCGCATGGGTTCGAAGTTCCGTTGCATTCGGTCGACGCCGACCGAGATGCAATCGATGAGCGAGAAAGACTTCGAGTGTTTTGCCAAGACGGGCGTGAAATCCCCGGCAAACGCCATGTTGGAACACACAAACACGCGATACCCACACGTCATCGCCAGACGCATGCTCTTATCATGGGAATTCCGAAGTCCGATGGAGAAGCGGCAACCCGCCATCTCCGTTGCGAGATCGAGAACCCCAAAGGCTTTCATGCTATCCGGCGAAACTGCGTACTCGTCGTGGACAACTCCGATGTGGCGGAACCCGAGGGTCTCGATCAGGGCCTGCACAATTTCGTGGTGCGGGACCGGTCGGTGGGTTTCCGTTGCCGCCGGTGTCGGCACCAGCGCCAGTTCTTCGCGGCCAATCGTCCGGCCGCCATATCCAATTAACGTGCTTGTTTCAGACATACTGCTTTTTCTCCTTTGATTTGAAGTGACGTTCTTGAAGGCGAGAGAAACGCAGCGTCCAAAGACGCCGCGGCTCTGGTAAGAGTTGAGGGATTTAGAAGCAAGAGCCTCGCTGGGAGGTGGCGAAGCGGGCTTGGAAATCAGTATGACGTTCGAGCCCGTCGGATTAGCTGAATCCAAATAGCGACGCCTGTTGCGGGACAAGCGGCCGTGCGCGCCGCCTCCTGCCCGTCAACAATTCCGGTCGCTGCCCGACCACGAAGATGGGACGGCTGTCGATGGCGCCCTCAACCAGATCCGAAGGATCAGGCTGAGTGCCCAGCAGACCCCCCGGTGCCTCGGCGAAAGCGCCATCATCACTTGGACACGAAGCTGCCGGAAACCGCTTCTGATGTTCTGTGCAGAGTGCTTTCCAGATGCCGTCGGCGGTTTCGCCAATGCCGTTTCTCTCGACCAATTCCCGCGCCATCGCCGAAAGCATGTCATCGTCCCCGTCGATGCTCTGCAACCCTTCGCTCGCGAACTTGCCCTCCATGGTGAGAGCCACGAGCAACTTTTTTCCCATGAGACGCAAACAGGATGTCTGCATGGTCCCTTCGTAGCACAGGAATTTCACGCGCACCAGCCGTCGCTGCCCGATTCTCCACGACCTGCGGCTGGCTTGCCGCAGGGTGTGGAGCGAATATCCAGATTCGTAGAAGAGGATGGTCGGAAAGTCCAACAAGTCGAGCCCGGTTTCCACTAGCTTGGGATGCGAGATTACGACCTGCACCCCCTCCTTCAATTGTCGGGCATACCAGGCTTCCCGCTTGGACGTATCCACGCTCGCACGCAGGATTGCCGTGCGGACTCCCTCGTTGCTCAGGATTCGTTGAATCCGTGCCGTGACGTCGTGCTTCTGGGTATACACGGCAAACACCTGACACCGGCGCCCCTCCGCTAATTCTTTCTTGATCTCCTCGATCAGCCTGCGTTCTTTGGAATAAATGCGGTCCTCGGGCAGATCACGCGGTTCTGCAATGGCAAATTGGACCTTGCGCTTGAACTCGGCATCGAACTCGGTGCCGTACAGGGTTCCGAGCCCGTACGGGTGATCGGGGTAGACCAGGAGCGTGTTGAGCATGATGCTCAGCACCGACCGATTGCCCCGGTGCTCCTTCAGCGCCTTCCGAATGGCATCTTCCAGTTCGCGGTACGCCTCCCGCAGAGGAGCATCCATCGGCACACTCAGGTAGGTTTCCTCATAAGGTGGAAGTTCTCTCGAGATGTCCTCCAGAAACACAAAGGCGCATAGCTGCATCAGAAACTCGCCAAACAACAGCGGCGACGCCCCAGGTTTTCGGCGAACCGTACTGGTGCTTTTGGCCTTGGAGCACCGGTTGTCGGCAGGCTCCACCTTGGTGATCGTCTCCAAGACGCCGTAGTCCCGAATGAACGAACTGCGCCCCGTCGTGCCCCATTCGTAGCCGTGCTCCTTCATCCTCCGCGCTTCCAGACGGAAGAGCGTGTTGAACAGATCGTCGGCATAGCCGCCCAGCAGTGTACCCGTCAAGCCGACGATGCGGTTCGTACACGAGGCCAGGGTGCCCAGGGCATTGCCTTGTGCGGTGTCGCCCGCAAGCTGGTGAATCTCGTCGCAAACGGCGTAGTCAAACCAGTCCGGCATGTAGCGGCCGATGAACTCGATGGGAGCCATCCGGCGAATTCTGTCGGTGTCGGCTTGCCACATAGCGCTGTGCAGGCGACGGCAGGACGCCTTTCCGCGGGTCTCGATGGTCTCGGAAATCTTGACTTTCTCGAAGTCGGCCAAGGTGAGCCGGCCTTCGTCGGCGATCACGGGTTTGCCCGTGTCCGGATTGACGACGCAACCCAGATATGGGCCCGAACGAGCCACTTTGTAGGCATGGCGCCAGAAGTAGCCGAGCTTGCCCCTCTCGCGCCCGACAATGAACAAGGCGGGCCTGGTGCATAACGACAGCCAGCGCTGACGCGAACTCACGCATTGCTTCCGCAGTCGCAGGTCGCTGAGCGTGGTGTGTAAACCTTCCCTTACAATTCGTCCGTGTTTCAATCGCACTTCGTTGACACCGTGCGGCATGTTCCCGTCGCCACCATTGCGCAAGTCGTCGATCAGGAACACGCGAATCCCAGGGATGGTCAGGAACGCTTCCCGCGCCCACTTTTCAACCAGGTGCGGTGGAACCATCGCCAGAGCTGTGAACGGATGGCCCGCGCTGTGGACATGCATCGCTCCCAGCGAGATGAGCGTTTTGCCAGTGCCGCATTCGGCCACCACCATGGCGGTTCTGGCTCGCTGCCAGCGTTTCACGACTCCCATGAGGGCAATCGTTTGCGCCGGGAAGGGCCTGCGCAGCAACAGGTCGATACGAGGCGAGACCGCATCCTCCATCCGATGAAGCGCGGGGTACTCCGCCAAAGTACGCGGTGCCAGCGAATTTGCGTTGGCACGCATATAGTCATAGATCGTGGCTAGTTCAGACATGGAAATCCTCAAACTTGCGGCAGGAAGCCGGTGGAGGGGTTAGTAGCTACACGAACGGAAAAAGGAGAGATAGCTCAATCTGCGGCGGGCAGTAGAACCTGTTCCAGGTCGAAGCTCGGCCAGTGAACCGGACCACTCTCGGCAGGAAGATGAATGTCGCCTCCCCACAGGCCGTCACTGAGCCAGGAAAGAAACTGCTCTTTGTTTCCTTTCACCAGCACGGGATCGCATCCCACGCCCAGCACTGGCACAATAGCTTTGTGCTTTTCGACCTTCCGCAGAAACCACTCGGCCCAATCGGGAATTCCAGGGATGCCGTGGATCTCGGCGAGCGAAGCCCAGACAAACAAGGCTCCCGAATCCGCCAACAGAGTGCGGTCTGTGACTGAGGACGAACCACCTCCAGCAAGCTCCTCGGAGATTCCGATGAGATGGCGGAGCGGTTTCTTGCGTCCGGCAAGTTGCAGTGAGCCCCTGTAGCATAGCGCGTTGCGCTCCAGGCATACTCGAATCGGGGGAACGCCTGGCCCCTCCACCATGAAACGCTCTCCCATTGAGATGGCCGCAGAGATCGCCGCAATCTGCGTATCGCCGCCGACCACCGAGAGGAAGTGGGCCTTCGCCTGCCGCGGCGGGTCCGGCAAGACCTCGCCGATAAAACGATCAAGACGCAGGCGGATGTTGGTAGCGGCTTTCTCTGTGGTCTTGACGTAGGTGAGCCAACCAAAGCGAAAGTGTGCGTTCTTCACGGGGAATCCTTCTTTTCGTGGGTGAGGATCTGGGTGTTGCCGTTGGCGAAGGCCAGCGTGAGTTCGTGGGAAAACCGTTCCCGATCATGCAGGATCTTGGTTCCATCCTCTTTCTGCTCTTCCCAATGGTCGGTGAACTTGACGGAGCGCCAATGCGCGATGTGACGGTTCTCACCGTCGCCGAAAACTCCGTTCAGCATTCCTGCCGTACAGAGCAAACCGACGTGGCCGCCATGTAGAGGCGTGAGCGGCCGGCCCCGGACATCCCGCTGCTTGGGGAGGAGCACACGACTGGCCTGGCGGTAGGCTGCAGAGTCTGGCAGCAGGTCTTCCACTTCATCGAGTGGGATTCCAGCGTTCGTGAGCATTGCTGGCCCGGAATTCGGAACCTCATAGGGAGGTGCAGAAGAATTGCCCAGGGGGTCGAGGTCGGACTTGGTGGCCAACATCTCCAGCCAGCGCACGGAGTCCAGCAGCGCGGAGTCTTGCAGGTGCTGGTGACGCTTGCGCCGCACGCCCAAGACGGCAACTTGCTTGTACTGAACGCTGGCAGGTTCCGTCATCCTGAACACCGACAGATCGGCAAAATGCTCGCTCAAGATCCTCGCGCAGGGTTTCAACCTTAGTTGGGGAATGACAAACAACAGAACGCCGCCGGGCTTCAACCAGCGATAGGTATGCTCCAGAAACACCAACTCAAGTCTCTGGTTGTTCGTCTGGCCCGTCTCAAAGTCGTAGGGAGGATTGAGGTAGAGCAGGGACAATGCCTCTGCCGGGCAGCGCACATCCATCGTATTGGCGTGCAACGTGTCGATGCCCAGCCTGGTGGCTTGTTCGGCCCGGTTCGCGTCAATTTCGATGCCGTAGCGGCGAGCCTGCGTTCCTTTCAGCAAATGCGCGAACGCCACACCGTCTCCTACGCAGGGATCAAGCGCCGAGAACTCGGGCGGGAAAGTCAGACAATTCTTCAGACGCTCCGCTTCCGGCACTGGCAATGGGTAGAATCCGAGCCTGATTTTTCCATTCGGTCTCATTTCGCAGCCTCCGACCGTACTTGTTGCGAGGAGGGTGAGAGTTTACTTTGTTGGAGTTGGAGGCTTTCCATCGTGCGGATTGCGCGCACGATATCTTTTCGCCCCTTGGTGCAGGGATCGCAGCGGCCACACTGGCACGTCTGCTCGAAAGTCTCCAGGCAGTACTGGAGGGTGAGGATTACATCTTGAACTGGTTCTGTTTTCATGTTGGAGGCTCGCGTTTGGGATCGAGGTCCGATTGGTTAGCGGAATGCAACGGCCATCCGCTTGCGTTAACTATTTCAAGATGGCCGCGGCCCTGTGGCGTATCCATCCGCTCAAGCGCGACGCCCTTTCCTTCTTTTCACCCCACTCGACCGGAATTGCTCGAAATCCGCGTAGTGGTTTCGTACTCGCTCGCGCAAGGCGAAGAATTTGTCGGTGCGGGCGGGATCCTCGCCGGTGACGTTCTCGATAGAATTCCACAAGTCTCTGATCAGTCCGTCTGCGTTGCTGAGGACGATGCTCGGCTGGTCCATCGGCTCACTCATCCCGCGACCTCCTTCTTCTTGGTGAACAATGTCTCTATCACGCGGCCGCAACCTGCCGGCTTGCGGTCCAGTTGGGAAAGGGATTTCGACAAGACGTGCGAAACGCCGCAATCAAATCGCGAATGATGGCGCGACGCTTGTACAGTTTTTCGACCAGCCGGTTTAGGCCTTCGCTATCGAATTCGTACCACTCTTCAGGAATGTCGGCGGCCATCCGCCAGATCTCGCTCACATCCATTTGCTCGGCCCGGCTCAGTGCAGGTTCGAACGCCTCCCATCCCGTGACCGTTTCGTAGACGCAGTTGACCGCGTAGACGCCTCGCAGGGGAAAATCGGGAAACGTCCACTCTCCGGCATTGAAGCAGTAGCCCTGGTCGATGAAGGTGGCCGAATATCGTTGGCTTCTTGCCGTCTTGCGGCAGAAGATCGCCTGTCGGCCATCGCTGTTGCAAGTCCACTTGTCGAGCACAAGAACGGCGGCGAAGCTGGTGACATTGCGGACACTCCGCAGCAGTTCATGAGGCAGGTAGTCCGACGCCAGGCCGGGACCGTCAGCGCCAACATAGAGCGATGCCAGTTGCTTGCCGCTTCGACATGGGACCTCCGCACCACCTAACTGGATTCGCAAATCCGGCGTGTGCTCGATCAGCCAATCGCCGACTTCGATCACCACCACCGGTGGCATGGGCAGGCCGAGCGCCAGCCCAAGCCGGGTGGCCAACATTTCGTTCGCCAGGACCCGGACGTGTTGGGGATTGTTCGTGAATTTCGTTACGTAAGCTCCGCCGTCTGACGCCTTGAGAAGATGGGATTGCGATCCTCCTCTGAGTCTGCGCAAGTGTTGGACGGCGGAGATGCAGGTAGTCACAAGCACCTCCCAGGACTTTCACTATTGGGCAGAAACAGAATGGAGACAGACGGTGAGGTGATCCGCAAGCGGGAAGCTATGCGCAGACAAGCCTGGCTCCAAAGGAGAGCCAGGCCGAAGACCTATAGAGCGGAAAGCGGTTTGGTTCCCTCGCCCACCATGTTGACGTATCGTGAGTAGGCAAAAAGCCGATCTCTTCGTTTCCCCGAGATTTCTTTGACGATCCCGAGTCGCACGAGATGGTTCAGCGCGCTGGTAACGGTTGGAATCGTCAGCTTCAGGGTCTTCGCCGCGGTTCGAATACGAACGAATGGGCTCCGTTGCATGAGTTCCTGGACGCGCAGCGCTGAGGCGGCCGCCCTCCCCAGCTCTTGTATCTTTTGCCGGTCGTTGGCAAAAAGGTGCAAAGTCCGTTCCGCTGTGTCCGCTGCCTGTTGAGCGGCTGTTGCTATTCCTTCGAGAAAGAATGCCAGCCAGTTCTCCCAAGCGCCCTCGGTGCGAACCCTCTGCAGCAAGCCGTAGTATTGGCTTCGATTCGTCTTGAGGTAGAGACTGGGATACAAGAGGGGCTCTGTCAGCGCACCTTTGGAACACAACAGGAGTGTGATGAGCAGTCGTCCGACCCGTCCGTTGCCGTCCAGAAACGGGTGAATGGATTCGAACTGGACGTGTACGAGTCCAGCTTCGACCAGAAGCGGGAGTTTGTGCTTCTCGTCGTGGAGGAATCGCTCCAAACTGTCCACACATTCCATGAGTCGTTCGGGCGGCGGTGGGACAAAGGAAGCGTTCCCCGGCCGTGTGCCCCCGATCCAGTTCTGCGTCCGGCGAAATTCCCCTGGGCTTTTGTTGGCGCCCCGTCCGCCCCTAAGCAGGATGGCGTGGATTTCCCGAATCAAACGGAGCGAGAACGGGAGACCTCCCGCAAGCCGTCGCAACCCATGTTGCATCGCGGCGACGTAGTTGGACACTTCCTCAACGTCCTCAATGGGCACTTTCGGGGCCGCTTCGTTCTCAAACAACAGGAGATCCGTAAACGAAGACTGCGTGCCTTCGATCTGGGAAGACAGCAGCGCCTCCTTGCGGACGTAGAGATACAGTAGGAATCGGACGTCTGGCAATAGCTTGGTCATGCCGTTGAGGCGCCCAAGTCCTTGATTGGCACGATCGAGTTGCTGATGCAGCGTGCTGAGGTTCACCTCGGGGATCGGTGGTAAGGGAGGCGGGATAAATGCCCGGCCCCTCTCACCGGCGACCGAGCTTGTGACGTAGATCCCGAGCCGGCTCTGCAATTTCGATGCTGGCATACGGAGCGCCATCCTTTAATAACAGGTGTCTCTATTAAAGAATAGTAGCCTATCCTTTAATAAGCAACTGGCTTTTTCAAGGTTCGCCAGCGCAACCTTATCCCGTGTTCGGGGACTTGAGCATCCTGGAACTGTGGTAGAGGAGGACACATACGGGAGCAGGAGTCTCATTACTTGGCCTGTGATGCTGCCGCTTCCAGCGCAACGACGATCTCCTGCAGTGTTTTGAGATTGTCCACCTGGTCAAGCGAACTCAACTTCAAGCGCTGGAGAACTCCTGCGAAGGCCGCTAAACCAGCTTTGTCGCGTGCAGCCTCGGCTCGACGCAATCCGCGCTCGGCCGACTGCATGTGGGACAGCACCTTCTGCTGAATCGCCGGGGCTTGAATGTCCTTGGGATTCCACACCCTTGCCACGCTCTTCAGCAGACCGCGATACATGCGCTTCCCCAGGGCCTTTTCCATCTGCTCGATCTCGGAAATCACAGCACCGTCTTGCGCCTTTGCGGCGTTGCCGTTGTCACGAGCATCGCTATTACCACCATTGTTGGCGGCGGTCCGCTCCGGCACCTGTGAATCCCCATCCCGACAAGGCCGGAGACCCTGCAGCCATCCTTCCGGCGTTGCCCAGCTTGCCAGTTTCGGAACCGTCTTGGGCCTCTTGTGGTCATCCAGATTAACCCAGGTTCCGGTGAAGTGATATAGATAACGCCCCAGGCCAAAACAAGAACAGGCCCGCTTGAAGGACTGAGCTTCCGCACTGGTGCCCGCATTGTCGTCGTCGGCCCACTCTTCTCCTGTAGCAGAGTGCGAGCCCAGGCCGAAAATGGTCAGCTCACAGGTCACCAATACTTTCACGACAATCGTTTGGTCCTTGCTCCGCTCGAAATTCGCGCTGGTATGAATGGCGTACCGGCGCGTCCAGCCCGCAGGAGTGAACAACGCATTCAGGCGGTCGGTGTAGGCGCGCTGGTCGGCATACGGGATCACTTGGCCGCGTGCCGACTGCTGATTCTTGGTTGTGTTTGTGACCCTCCACTCGATCAGGGAGGGAGGAAAAGGCACTTCCAGCGCCGCTACTGCCTCTTTGACCTTTTCCGCTGAGAGTTGAGGCGCCGCCGGCATACCCGAGACAGCAGGGGATGCGACAGGTGTCGACGCGCCGTTTTCGTGCGCATGGCCATTGGGGCCGCTCATAGTGTTCTCCTCGATAATGCGTATTGGTAAGTTTCAGAGTGCTGTCAGGCGTGGTCTGTCTGACGCGAATTCGCCTAGTGCCCAATCCTGGTTCCTGGCTTCAGTGCATTTTGTGACTCCTCGGCTTGCCAGCGCGGGTCGTCTCGTTCACAGCAGTCGGGCGCAGACTCCAGAGCATGATCACAAGGCAGATGTCCTTCGTGCCGGTCAGCGCCGCCATAGATGCAGATGTTTGTTGTGGAATTGAATAGGTGTTGTTTCAGGTGCGTCATCGGCGTTCTTTCTTCCTGGACAGTCTCGACAGCCGTGCGCAGCGAGCGCGAGGGCGAAGCCCCTGCAGAGAGCCATCGAAAACCTCAATAGCAACCACGCAAACCGCGTCGTCCATTGAGCGCCTGCGCCACTAGTTCGCCCACCGCATCTGAAGCAGGCTCGTCCTTCACGGCGATGAACGAACAAAGACCGTTTACGGGTATCGGCCGCTCATCTTCAATTCGGTAGCCGCGCTCGATGTGTTGTTGTTTCCGTTGCTCAAACAGATCAGCCCTCGTGGTCACACGAATTCTCATGGCGACCTCATTTCTCATCAGTTGGCAATCAGGTTGGCGGCCGCGCTAGGCAGGCTATTGAATCGCGGCCACTGATTCTGGGTATGTGCCGAGACTGTTTCGGAATCCCGAAAGTCTATCTCTAGCTTGTTCTATCTGGGTGGAATGGACCGGCCGTGACGCTGCTCTCAGGCCTCGCCGATCGAACCTAGGAGCTTGTTGAAACTTTCCTTCACGCAGCGTGTGGATCATTCTAAGAAGCCCACGCTCAGACTGATTTTTGTTGTTGGTACTTCCGATCTACCCCCGATGCCCGTTTGGCAACCGAAGGTCTGGTCCCTTGCTGCTTCATGCGCTCTGCGCCCGCAGTTTCGGAATACGGATCAGGTTGAAGGCCGCGCAGCTGAACACGAACAACCAATCCACCTTCGCCAGTCCGCGTAGTTTCACCTTCTTCAGGGGGCCGATCTGCTTCAGCCATCCAAACGGCTTCTCCACCAACCAGCGCTTGCTTAAACTGATCGCGTATCCCGGATGCCGGCTCGTCCGTTGGTCGATCGCGCCGTGCTGTCGGCGGGCCACGTGCGGCGTCACGCCCAACTCGCGCACCGTGCTGACGAAGTCGCGCGTGTCATAGGCTTTGTCGGCTCCGGTCGTGATCCGACCGCTTCGCTTCCGGGTCAACTCGTACAACATTAATAAAGCCGCATCGCGCTCCGCCCTGCCATCGGCCTGCGTGGTCATGGCCGCCGCGATCAACCCGTTCCGGTTCTCCACCAAGGTGTGGCCCAGATAACTCAGCTTGGCTTCCTGCCCCGCCGACTTCTTATAGAGTCGTGCTTCCGGGTCCGTGCTCGAAGCGTGCGTCTGGTTGCTCCGTGGCTCGCCGTGAAAATCTCCTCCGCTCCCGGACCCGCCGTCGTCCTTGCGGCGAAAGCTCTTGTGTCCCGCCCAAGCTTCGATCAGCGTGCCATCCACCGTGAAGTGTTCGTCCGACATCAGCCCCGACGCCTGCTCTTTTACATGGGCGAAAAACTTCTGCGCCAGATCCTGGTTCAACAGCCGCTCGCGATTCTTGCTGAACACCGCGTGGTTCCATACCGCATCGTCGATCTCCAAGCCCACGAACCAGCGAAACAGCAAGTTGTAGTTGAGTTGCTCCATCAACAGCCGCTCGCTGCGTACCGAATAGAAAACCTGCAGCAGCAGCGCCCGCAGTAACCGCTCCGGCGCAATCGAGGGCCGTCCTCCCTGCGCGTACAGTCCGTCGAAATCTTTCGACATCCCGGCCAACACCACATCCACCAGCTTCCTCACCCCGCGCAGCGGATGATCGGCTGGAATCCGATCCTCCAATGCCACATAACTGAACATCCCCGTTTGCCGTTGCTGATCGTCTCCTCGCATCCTTGCTTCTTACCACACCACCACCGAGGATGGGCAGTGTTTTTTCAACAACCTCCTAGAGAGCTGCTTTCGGTGGGCACTACCTGTTTTCTCGTGGCGCGGTGGCGCAGCCGTTGCCAATACTTCGGGTCGATAGGCAGCGCACGCGCGCCGGCGGTTGACGACAGGTTCACGAATGCCCCGTGATAAGAAATCGTCCCGTAACGAAAGAGCCGAGCCAGCAGGGCCAACGCATGATTGGACAACGTCGGGTTGACAAACGGTTCCTGCCGGTCGAGAGCGGTTGCCGCGCTGCAGCTTGGGAGACCATCTCCATCAAGTTCGCCCTGGATGACTTCGGGGAAAAGTTCTGAGACTGTATGCAACCGCAGCCTGTGCCGCCGGTTCCGGCGATTCAACGGCTCCCCGAGCACGAATTGACCGCTGTCGGCGTTATTGCCCAAGTCCAGCCAATAATCGACTTCACTCCAATCCTCTCCGCACTTTGCGATGGCCGCGCGCGCCGCCCGCGTATCGACACAACCGATCACGATGTCCACTCCGTCCAGTCTGCGGTTAGTATCCAATCGCTCCGGAATGCCCTGCCAGTCCAGGCCCCAGAACAGGTTCAGGCGGTTGGCGAGGACGACGGCCTTGTAGAGACCTACCTCGGACCGACTGAAAGGCTGGCGTACGCAGTTCGTCGGAGAGATGACATCTGGATCGAGCAATGTGACGTGGATGCCTTCCGGGTGACCATATGCCAGCAATGCCTGATGCAGATACGGCAACCCGGCAGCAATGGCGCTACCGTTGCCGCCGCAGCCGACGACCAGCACGCGCACTTTGTGCCTCAGCAACTCCGGGTGAATATGGTGTGATTCCATAAGGGTGAGGGCCGACGCTTGGCCTGTGAGCTATCGGGTGGGTTCCCGGCGCCACGTGATCCAAGTCTCAGCTTCCGGCATGGCCGTGATCCACTCGCAATCGTTAACAAAGCTTTCGACAAGCCGACCTATCAGGACAAATCCGGCACAGTCTTCAGTTTTGGATTACTTCCTTTTGCCGCCAAGCCGGGAGCAATCGCGTGGAGTTAGAGCTTCCCGATTCGACCTCTGTACGACAAGGCCTACGCGCATTTCGGCGGCCTGTTGGCTGGCGTCACCGGAGCGTATCTCAGCTGCTATGACGCACCGCAGTTGAAGCGCTTCTATTCGCGGACGGCCCTGGTCACGACGCTGTTTCTGGGATGCCCCGCCGTCATGATGCACATCGCCTCGACTGCCTAGGGGGGCGAACTTCTCCAATCGCATCCCGCGGCTGGCGAGCGAGTCTGGTGTTTTTCCCTGTCCGCGCTTCTCTACACTCCCTTCTGTGCAAATGCGCTCGCTTCCCGTGGTGCAGACCGTGGGACCGGCTGACAGTTGCAAAGCAGGCCAGGAAGAATCCCGAGAAGATTCACGCTCCAGGCCAGAGTACGATGCGCAGAACTCAAGGGTTCCGGTACACTCAATAAAAGGCAAAGGGCAACTGTTAACGATGTCTGATCAGCAGCACGAAGAATTACGGGCGCATGAACGGACAAAGCATGACAGAACAGGACCAGCAAGCTAACGCTGAGGGCCAGAGCAGATACCGTACCCTTCTGAAAATATCGAGCGCCGTTGTGTCTCAGCCGACTGTCTCCGCTGTTCTTCGCAGCCTTGCCGGTTTGTTGTCGAATGTGGTGACGTTTGATTCGATCGTTCTGCTTCTTCTTGATGGTGCCCAGAAAACGCTAACGCTCCATGCGCTCGAGCGTGGCACCCTTGATCCGGGCATTGAGGTCGGGGCTGAGATCCCTTATGCCGAGACGTCTGTTGCACGGGCCATTGAGGAACAGGTCCCAGTATTCGTTGCTGACGCGAGGCAGGAGATGACGAAGATTCCCGAACTTGCCTCCCGGATTAACCCCGCAGCCGTGCCTAGTAGCGTATATGTTTTTCCCATTTCAACTTCCCGGAAAAAACTCGGAGCACTGATTTTTGGAACCCAAGAAAAAGGTGAGTTCAGTTCCGACGATGTAGAACTTATGGGCTCTGTCGCCGAACACGTTTCTGTCGCTCTGGAAAGCGCGCTGGCAAACGATGCGGCGGAAGTGTATCAGCGCGAGTTAGCACGGGAACGCGACCGGCTCGGCCTTTTGCTGGAGATCAACAATCACATCGTCACCAAACTCGATATCAACGAGCTGTTCCGGGCCGCGTCGACATCGATTCGCAGGTATTTTGCCAACGATTTCACCAGCTTTTGGCTTTTTGAAGAGCAATCCAATCGTTTGAAATGCGCGGTTTTGGATTTCCCACTCAGCCGCGGATTCCTGGGCGAAGTTCCAACCGCTGAGATTTCTCAAGAAGATTTGGAGAAGCTGCGGACGCGGACGCCCACGGTCATGACGGCCTCCGAGATTGCGAAAATGCCCGCCGTTGTCGCGGAAGTGCTCAAAGCGGAGTCCATCGTGACCCTGGCGAGTGCCCCGCTCATTACGACCGTGGGCCCGATTGGGATCATGTCGCTTGGGAGCAGACGCGAGAATAGTTTCGGACAGCCGGACTTGGATCTCCTTTCTCAGATCGGCAGCCAGATCGCTCTGGCGCTCGACAATGCGCTGGCGTATGGACGACTCACTGCGTCGCGCGACCGTCTGGAAGATGAAAGGTTGTATTTGGAATCGGAAATTCGGTCGGAATACAACTTTGAGGACATCATCGGAAAGAGTTCCGCGCTACAGGAAGTGCTGAGACAAGTTTCCATTGTCGCGCCTACCGATTCGACGGTGTTGTTGCACGGGGAAACAGGGACCGGAAAGGAGTTGATCGCGCGAGCGATCCATAATCTCAGCTCCCGGCAAGAACGGACGTTCGTGCGGTTGAACTGCGCGGCGATTCCGTCGGGACTCGTGGAAAGCGAACTGTTCGGCCACGAGAAGGGAGCGTTCACAGGCGCTTTGATGCAAAAGCGCGGACGATTTGAACTTGCCGATGGCGGCTCGCTGTTCCTGGATGAAATCGGCGACATCAGCCTGGAATTGCAACCGAAATTATTGCGTGCCGTGCAGGAGCAGGAATTCGAGCGGCTCGGCAGTACAAAAACGATTCAAGTGGACGTACGTGTGATTGCGGCCACGCACCGCGACCTTTCTGCCATGATCCGCGAGGGGGCGTTTCGCGAGGATCTTTTCTATCGATTGAATGTATTTCCAATTGAGATCCCGCCTCTTCGGGAGCGCCGCGAAGACATTCCGCTGCTGGTTCACTATTTTGTGTCCCAATTGTCGCGACGGATGCGGAAGTCGATTAAGACGATCCCGAAGCAAGCAATGGACGCTCTGACCAACAGCCCGTGGAGAGGCAACGTCCGAGAGTTGGAGAATTTCATGGAACGCGCAGTCATCCTTTCTCAAGGTGAAGAATTGAACGTGCCGATGACGGAGCTACGCAGCGCTTCCTTTCGCAGTGTTGTTCCCGTGTCGACGTTCCAGCAGGCCGAGCGCAACGCGATCATCGATGCGTTGAAAGCGGCGTCAGGACAGATCTCCGGCAAGGGAGGAGCGGCCGAGCGCTTGGGATTGAAGCGCACGACTCTGCAAAATAAGATGCGGCGGCTCGATATCGCTAAGGAGAAGTATGGGCGCTGACTGACGAGCCAGGTTCCCACCTGAAATCGAGCCTCAGTGCAAAGGCATGCTTACGCCAGTATGCGAGGGGCTGCGCATCAGCAGAATGAAAGGGATCATCAGAAAGAACAGGATGCCCAGCAGGTGCACGACCTCGTTGAACGCCAACATCCACGCCTGACGTTGAATCATTCCAAATACCATTGCGTACGCCCGGCTTGAAGCGCCAGCGTAGTCCTGCCCTTTCGCCATCAGTAACCCGCGTGTGCCGCTTACGAACCATCCGCTGACTGGATTGAGCAGAGTGACGTGCGCGCCAAGGATACCGGTGTTCGCCTGCGTGCGGCGGGCGATGATCGTGGTCACATAGGAAATACCGATGCTTCCTCCAATGTTCCGCAGCAAGTTGAAAATTGCGGCCGCATTGCCGATCTCTTTTTTCGAGATGCGGTCGTACGTGAGGGTGGTGAGCGGCACGAAAATAAAGCCCATCGAAACTCCCTGGAAGAACTGGGGCCACAATAGGTCCTGCGGTCCCGCAGCCAGGTTGATCCCGCCCAGCATCCAGGTGGCGCAGCCGCCAATCGAAAACCCGGCGAACATCACCAGCCTAGCGTCCATTTTAGACACCAAAAAACCAGCCAGCGCCATGGCTGCAATCGAGCCCCACCCTCGCGGTAGGGTCGCGATTCCAGCATCAACCGCTGGATAGCCCATGATGGTTTGCAGAAAGATCGGGATCAGGACGGTAGTTCCATACAACACCACGCCCACCACCGCCATTTGCACAGTGCCGGCAGCAAAGCTGCGATAGCGAAATACCCTCAGATCGACAACCGGATGCTCGGTCGTGAACTCGCGAATCACGAACAGCAGAAACCCTATGACGGTGAGCGCGGTGAAGACCACGATCATGTGCGATGAGAACCAGTCTTCCTGTTGCCCCTTGTCGAGCACGACCTGGAGCGCGCCGACTCCGAGCGCGAGCAAGCCGATTCCCCAGTAGTCGATTCTGCTTGAGTTGCGCTTGATGTAAGGCGGATCGAAGACAAACAGCAACGCCAGCACGGTGGCAATTACGCCGAGGGGAAGGTTGATATAGAAAATCCAGCGCCAGGTGTAGTTATCGACGATCCATCCTCCCGTCACGGGGCCAAGCATTGGTGCCACCAAAATGCCAATGCCCCAAAATGCCATCGCTTTGCCGTGTTTCTCCGACGGAAACGCCTCCAGTAAAATCGCTTGCGACAACGGCTGCAGTCCGCCTCCGGTAGCACCCTGAATCACGCGAAATAGAATCAGAATCGGAAGGCTCGGCGCGAGGCCGCACGCCAACGAAGCCAGCGTAAAGCCGGCAACGGAAGCGATGAGCAGCCGTTTTCTCCCAAAGTAGTTTGAGAGCCATCCCGTCAGAGGCAGCACGACCGCATTCGACACCAGGTACGAAGTCAACACCCAAGTGGATTCGTCCACGCTGGCCGAAAGGTCTCCAGCCATGTGCGGAAGCGCGACATTCGTAATCGTGGTGTCGAGGACCTCCATAAAGGTTCCGACCATGACGGCGATAGCGACCAGCCATGGGTTGATGGCAGGCGGTTGCAGCGCGGCACTGTAGCGGTTCGATGGTTCCACGGCAGCAATCCCCTATTTCGTCAGGACGGTCACGTCGACAGATAAGCCGGGCCGTATCATTTCAAGTGCCGGATCTTTGTCGAACACGATCTTGACGGGCACGCGCTGCACTACTTTCACGTAGTTGCCCGTGGCGTTTTCCGGAGGAAGCAGGCTGAACCGCGCCCCGGTGGCGCCGCCCATACTGCTGATATGACCGGGGAAGGTGTGCTTGAGCGCGTCCACATGCAACTCGGCTTTTTGGCCGACCCGCATGTTCGCCAATTGCGTTTCTTTGAAGTTTGCTGTGCACCAGAGGTCGTCCAGATTGACCAGCGCGAGTAAAGGAGCGCCTACCTGGACCACCTGTCCGGGCTGCACATTTCTCTGCCCGGCGATGCCGCGGTGTGGGGCTTTGATGGTTGTGTACTTAAGGTCCAGCTCCGCGCGTTTCACAGCCGCTTCTTTCTGCGCGACCAATGCTTCGAAGGAGCCCGCGCGGGAGCGGCTGATCGTGATCTGCTGGGGGGCGGTCTCCGCTGCATTTAATTGGGAACGGGCCTGGGCGACCTGACTCTCGGACGCCGACGACGAGGCCAAAGCGGCATCCAGGGCTGCTAGTGAGGCTTGCTCGGCGGCGGTTGAAGCGTCGTATTGCTGATGCGATATTTCATCTTGCGCGATTAGCACCTTCATCCGATCGAGGTCCTGGGCCGCGCGCGTATGTTCGGCTTGAGCCTCACGCACGCGTGCCAAGGCAGCGGTCGCCTGGCGCTCGGCGGAAGCTACACCGGCCTCGGCGGTGGTGACGGCGCTATTGGCCGTAGTAGACGTGAGTGGCACCGAGGTCTGGGCGGCACTGGCATTGCGCTGGGCTTCGGCTAATTCTGCCTGCGCCCGCTGCAAAGCGACCTCGTAATCGGCGCGGTCGAGTTGGACCAGATCCTTATCATTCTCGATCACATCGTCGTTGTCGAAGTTCACCTGCTGGGCGGTTCCGCCCACTCGCGCGGCGATCATGGTGATGTATCCATCCACTTGCGCATTATCGGTAGTCTCGCGAGCGGCATAATAACGCCAAGCGATGAGGCTGCCGACGAGAGCGCTCACACCTGCAATCGCAAGAAAGATTTTCATCTTGCGTGTCACGAGCTGCTGCCGTGGCTCGGGTGGCTGCGCTTCAGCATCATCGTAGTGGTCCTGATTGTCTTGCTCCGGTGCTTCCAACGCAGCTTGACTCTCTGTTGTCACGACTAAATCGCTCCTTGGGTACCGCGTTCTTTCCTTCTTTACGGCCGAGTGCGTTGTGACGACTTGGGCGGCCGCACTCCTGGTCTAGCTGCCCGTTTTCAGCCACGATGCCAAGTCCTTTTCCGCAACCCCGGTGGCCCGCGCAAGGGACGTTTTCGCCAGGTTGTAGGCAAAGACGCTGCCGATGTAACTGTCATTTGCGCTGGCAACTACCTCTTGTGCTTGCACAACCTCGATGGTGTTGGCCACGCCAGAGCGGAAACGATCCTGCGCTTGCTTCAACTGTTGGGCAGCCAGTCCAACCGAGCTTTGCGCCACTTGGACCTGTGCGGCGGCATTGTTCAGATCGAGCAGTGCAACGCGGATCTCTTCCTCGATGCGACCGCTAAGATTTGTCAAGAGCGCCTCGCGCTCCCGTAGCTGTGAATCTGCTTGCTCAGTCTCAGCGCGAATTCTGCCACCATCGAAAATGGGAAACTGTAAGCTGGCCGCGGTCGTGAAAGTCCCATGAGAGCTGCCTGGACGATTCCCGAGCGTGCCATAGTCGGCATCGAAATGGACCGTGGGCAACCGCTGCGATTGCGCGGCCCGTTTGCCAGCTTGCGCGGCGGCCACAGACGCTTTCGCCTGCCGGTAGTCCGCTCGATTGTTTAGGGACGAGTTGAAGGCATCGCTAAAAGTCGGCCGCTTCATTTCCGAGTACGAAATCGAATCGACGACTGAAAACTGCTGTTCGACGGGCAATCCAATGGCCCGTGCCAGCGCTATCTTTTCTTTTTCCAGATCGTTGGTGGCCGAAAGCACGCGCTGCTCCTGCGTCTGCATCTGCACTTGCGCGCGCAACACGTCGATACCGGCGGCAACCCCCGAGTTCTTGAGATTCACCGCTTGTGCGTAAAGAGACTTTGCGGTTTCGAGCTGTGCCCCCGACGTATCCACCCGCGATTTTCCTGCGGCAGCCTGCAGATAGAGGCTGGTAACAACTTGAACCACCTGTTCCCGCGCATCCTGATATGAAAGACCTGCCGATTGTTGATCCAGCCGTGCCGCGCGCACAGTCTCAATCGAACTCCAATCAAAAAGTGTTTGTGAAAGTCTCGCTCGTCCGTCAAAGACAGAGAAAGGACCGACGATGGATGGGATACCGGGGAATGAACTTGGCGACAGTCCCAAGGTTGCCAAGTTCACCTGCTCAACCCATTCACTCACTGCGCCGGTTACGTTTGGCTGGATGCGGCTTTCCGCCAGCCGCCGCTGGGCCTGTGCCGTACGAGATTGCTGCTCACCCAGAAGTAGAGCGAGGTTGTGCTTCAGTCCGCGCTGGAGCGCGTCGGCGAGGGTTAGCTGAATCGGCTGGGCGGTCGCGTCATCGTAACTGGCGCTGGACGTTGCCGCGGTTTCAACTTGCGCGTATGCGACCGAGCAGAAAGAGAATATGATCGCTGCACCTACGATAAATGCGTTTTTCACTCTGACAATCCCCCGTGTGCATGGCCGCTGGTGGATGAAGCTTCCGTTTGGGCGGCGGCTTCTCCGCAAGACGCACGCTGCCTTTGCATGTCGTCAAGCCAGGTTATCGATCGGCAATTGGCCGCAAGCACGGTGCCCGGCGAGACCTTCAATCGCAGAGCACAGTCCTGGATCGAAGCTCGAATGGCCGTTCTCAGGACCAGGACTGCTCGGGCCAGCGGATCAAGTTCGGCGAGGATGGTGCTGGGATCGATTCCAAAGACAAAACTCATGCGTTGTTCGGCATCCTTGCCTTGGGAAAGGTGCTCGCTATGAGTGCAGTGAAGATTTGCGTACGCTGGCTCGCAGCAGCGGATCGCGTTGGCGGTTTTGGATATCGCACTCGTGATAGTGGCCGTCTTGGCCCATTCAGTCAGCCAATCACGGAACGGACTTCGTCCTTGGACAGTCGTTTCGCAAGCATTGACCACGCACTGTTCTGCTGTTGCTGTGTCGCCGGCAATCAGCAATGCGAGCCGAAACATTAGATCTCTATCATCTCGGAAGCACGCCAGGATTTCCGACGCCGACGCATGGTTCCGACTCTCTGCGCCGTTCGTTTTTCCGTGGAACGATGACATGTGCTGTTCCTCATTGATCGACCGTGCCCAGGCTAACGTCAACTCGCCCGGGCACGGCCGGGGGAGGGCCTGCGAACGGTCCCGCTATGCCGCTCGCCGGAAGAATTACTTGGGTCTTCCTTGAGCAGTAGGTGAAGTCGTTCGCAGACGTCCAAGGCATAACTAGTCTCCGCGACAAACATCGCACCGATAATGCGGAACCAGATCAGTACTTCCTCGCCCACAGAATCGACGTAGGTCACGTCCGTGAGATCAATGATCAGTCCTGCCGGGACCGAAGTCTTCGTCACCAGAGACTTTGCCTGCTCTGCACAGTCACCGACGAACCTTCCCTCCAACCGAAGCGTCGGACTGTTCGCAAGCCGATCAAACTCTGCGCGAAACATTGGTCATTTCCCGGTGTCGGCGGCCTTGTGCTGCCGCCCTATCTCATATGTATTGGCAAATCGTCTGCCAACGTCCCAGTCGCTATCTCACTGATAGGACACAGCATTCGCGAGGTGCCCACAAAACAGGCTGCCCCAATGTGGGCATTGCCCGTATGAGGGCAATCGATCTGGTCGCCCTCGCCCAAGAAGTGCTTGTGCTTTCGATAACCCCATGGCCCCCGAGTGAGGGGCAAACAGGAAGTTGGCCGCTAAGGAGAGCGGAATCGGTACTGAGAACGCCCTTGCCATCATTTGTTCACGAATTCCCGGCAAACCGGACATTGAGATTTGCTCTTCGATCCAACGCCTCAAAAAGCGGCTCTGATGAAGGGGAAAGACGGACTGGTTCAATTGTCCAGGTCGGCTGCGCAAGCTCATCATTCTCGTGCGTGCTGCAGAAAGTCACGCAGCGTCTGCTTCGAGTCGGCGAGAAATCCATCCGGAAAGCGCTTCCGTCCTGCCAAGCTCGACCAAAGGCCAGCAAAGCCGCTCGGATGAATTGTCAGTCGGACGGCGCTACTCGGATGAGTGAATTCGCTGGCAAAATATGCGCCCTCCCAGCCTGCCAGTGAGTTGGCACTCACCTCTTCCGGCACTCGCATGCTGCCCAGGCAGACTCGGCCGTGCGGGTCGGTGTTCCAGTAGGGAGCGTTCTTCAACCGCGTATCGGCTGTAGGCCGCCGGTCCTCGGAGAGTGCGCGCACGAACAGTTCCCGCCCATGGATCAGGAACACGAGCGCCGGGTGCGGATACATCTTGCCGTTCAGCTTTTTCGTCTCGGCGTTTCCCTCGCCGAAGAACATCAACCGCGGTTGCGCCCGGCTCCACCAAGCGATCAGTTCTGGGGTTCTTGCCAGCACATGTTCCGGCAAAACCTCCGCTGCCATGTTCGCGCCCAAGCCGCTGGCCAGCGTCTCAAGAAAGCCCGTGGTAACGGACTGGCCCGCGCACAAGTAAGCTGCTCCATCCGGCTGACGCTTTACCTCGTGCAACGTAGCAAAGGTTCTGCTGCCTTCCTGGTAAAGGAGGACGGCCTGCTTCAGGCTGAAGATTCGGTTGTTTCCGATCCGCACGTGGGCGTTCATGGCTGCTCCTCGCGGGCAATCACTCCCTCTTCGTTACCCGGCATCAAGTCAATCAGTCGCCTGGCAGCAGCGAGTGTGTCGCACACCACACCCAATGTTCGGAACCCTTGCTGTACGCCGGT
This sequence comes from uncultured Acidobacteriota bacterium, assembly GCA_963715675.1. Taxonomy (GTDB): domain Bacteria; phylum Acidobacteriota; class Terriglobia; order Terriglobales; family Acidobacteriaceae; genus DASVWZ01. The sequence goes on along the minus strand of OY970265.1, from coordinate 767,249 downwards.
CGGATCAGAAAGCTCGAGGGGAATGATGAGATTGGGTTGGGGCGTCGTCTCCATTGCTGTCTCAGCCTCATCGTCAAAACACCCCACCACGGCGTCGCCCGATGAGAATGCGGCGAGCAGACACGGGAGTGGCGGATTGCTGTCCATGAGCTGCTCGCCCATGTCCTCAGTGAACTCCGGCCGTTTGGCGCGCTTCGAGATCCGACACAGATCCAGCAAGCGCTCGACCAATGCCTGCACTTCTTGGCTTCGTATCCTGTGGCTGAGATTCTTCAGACCTCGGAGACTCAGTGACGGCTCTTTGAGACATTTTGGAGTACATTCCTCAACGTCCGGCACTTCGTACTGCTCGGGATTCTCTTCGCCTTCGTACCATTCGCGCAGCATGTCCACCCGCTCTTCGGCGTCGTGGTAGTCGTAGACCCGCACCCAGCGGTTGAGTGATCCAACGAAATGCCTGAAGAATGTCGCCGGCAGGCGCGGATGTACCTTCTCCAAGAGCTCAATGGCAGGGTTCAGCAGAACGAATGCGGCGCCATCTGGGTCGACGATCAGGTAGAGTGTGCCTTCCGGCCCTCGCTCATCCGAGTAGTCAACCAGCCGGTCGCTGAGTGTGAGATCTAGATCGAAACGTCGCTGAATCGAAGAGCCGCCATGATCGCGGATCCACCGCTGGAGAGTCAGCAACAAGTACTTGGTCGCGTCTCTTCCGCTCTTCTCCCAGTCCTCCACGGCCGCGATATCGGACTTCACGAGAATCTCCGCCAACGCGATAGCTTCCCGGTCGTCCGCCAGGAAACAGTGCTCAACCGGAATCTTCTCCAATGTTGGCAGTACAACTTCGCACGGCGGGGCCATTAACTCGTCGGCGGTAAGGACCCTCCTGGTGGCGCCAGGCGTTTCCCGCGGTGCCAGCGTGAGCAGTGCTCGACTGCTCTCGCTAACAGGGCCGAGCACACCTGCAGTTCCTGACATTGCAAGAACCTCCCGAGTACGGTTTCACCGCGCGAGTGGCGGTCCTCCGCCACTTCCCGAAGCTCCCGCAGGACCGCCTCTTTCCGTTTGTCACCTAACTGATTGCCTCGCAGTTTTCGAGCCATGATGTTGGTATCTCTTGGTTCCGAGCGCCGTTTCCAGCGCACCTATGCATCCAGATTAGTTTGAGATATGCTCAAGGCCGAACGCGAGACTGGTTCCCGCCCATCGGCCTGCGGGCCGCGCCAAAGCCACGGACCATGTCTCGTATCGAGGGGGCCGGGCCGCCGTTCGCAACCTGCTATGGTTCCGCTGAAACGGCGGCCTGTTGTCTCCCCTTTTGAGCAGGGCCCGCCTGACCGAAGATGGAAGTCCCCGCTGTGCCTCCACGATTGTTCCCGCCGTTCAGCTCACCCCTTGGTCCCGATGGCGCGGGCAAAGCTGTACTGCAGGTGGTCTCCAGACGCTTCCGGTCCTGTGATCGCCGCGGTCGCCAGCTCAGGATACTGGTTGCTGTAGATATTCTTCACTTCTTCCGGCGTCATCCTCGGATCCGGGTCCGGTAGTTTCAGGCCGTTGTATGAAAAGCTGCGAGACAGCACTTTTCTGTCGATCATGGCGTAGCAATTCTCCCTTCTTCTCCGGCTGCCTGTGCCGGCGGTTCTGTAGAGGCTGGCTGTGGAGCAAACAGGCTCGGCGTCTCGGCTGTGCTTGGCACGGGCGCCGGTGCTTCCTGCTTGGGCGGCGTCTGGTCAGACTTCGGGGCCTGCTGACTGGCCTTCGTCCGTTGTCGCGCAGCCTTCGCAGCCGCATCCATTTCGGCCTTCGCCTCCGCCAGCGTGTTACCGAGCTGCATGTGAGAGTCGACGTAGCTGGCAAGATGTTTGCCCAGCTCCGCATCCAACTCCTCGGCTGATCCCGTAAAGCTCAGGGGAGTCGTCAGCGCCTGGTCCTCGCTCTCCTTCACTCTTGCGGGAATCACATTCACCTTCAGCTTCTCGTCAAGGCGGGCAACTGTGATCAACAGGGTCCGCTCTTTGAGCAGTGGCATTAGTTCGACAAACATGTTCGTTTCCTTCCTTGAAGTTGCTTTTGGTTTGAGATTTTGAAAATTCAGGGGTGACGTCCAGTAAGCGCCGGAACGGGCACGCAACCGCAGTGGTCAGGGTGATAGGGGGCGGTGGGTACCCGTTCCTGTCCGCGGCTCTTCCAAGATGGAGAGGTTTCCGCAGATACCTGATAGACCGGCAGGCGAGCTTTGATGTTCATCCTTGCGGTCTATGCATCTCTAGAACGGAATGTCAGAGTCTGTCGTTTCTGCCCGTTCCACGTGAGGTTCGTCGGTCGAACGCTCCGGGCTTCCTTCCGCGCCGTTGTCCCGCGACCCTAGCAAAACAATGTCCCGGGCAACAATCTCTGTCCGGTATTTCCTTTCGCCACTCTGCTTGTCTTCCCACGTCGATGTCTGCAGCTTGCCTTCAACGTAGAGCTTCGCTCCCTTGCGGACGTACTCTCCCACAATCTCCGCCAAACGCTGCCAAGCCACAACGCTGTGCCATTCCGTCCTGTCTTGCCATGCGTCGTTCTTGTCTTTGAAGCGTTCGTTCGTGGCGAGGCTGACTTTGGCGACAGGAACTCCGCTGGCCGTGTACTTGACCTCAGGGTCCTGACCGACGTTCCCCACCAGAATTACCTTGTTCACACTCTTTGCCATGTCACACTCCCAGTTGCTTCGATTTATGAGCACCCGCTGGTGCTGCCACATTCCAGACAGCGATAGCAGGAACCACTTCTCATCACTGGTCCGGTGTGACGCTCGCCATGAAGAACATGTTTGGGATTGTGCCCGGTGCGCGGTACGGATGGCCGAAAAACATCCTGCACTGGAAAGGAATTCAGGAAAGCATTCTTGATTTGTGCGCGACCGTTCCGATTGATTTCGTAATCGCCGACGGCGTGATGGCAATGGAGGGCAACGGTCCCTTGAACGGCACTCCTCGGCCTCTGGCTACGATTGTGCTTGCGGACGATCCCATAGCAGCCGATGCAACTTGCGCGCGACTGATGGGGTTCGAGCCCAGACGGATCGCGCACATTCGCGAAGGGGCGCGGTTTCTTGGCAATACCGACCCGGGACGCATCGTCCAGGTTGGAGAAACCGTTACGCCTCCCGCCACCCCATTCCGTGTGGTTCCAGAATTTGCGAACCTTTATGCCCTTTGATCATGAAAGTCTGCGAAGGAGCGAAAAACCACTGGTTAGCGATCAAGAATGCGCACCTTGACCTGCAGCCGTTTGGGAGCTACGAAGACATCGGCGCTTTCTTTCTCCTTATCGTTTCGTTAAGGCCGATCCTTCGTCTGCTCGCGCGTCTTCATTTCCTCTCGCGGTCTATGATCGTCAATCCAAGCGTCGGGTTGCAATCGGCAGCGGTCGTGTTCTTGGGCGTTGGACTCTATTCCGCTCTCAGGTTCCGCTACCGGCGACCAGTGCTTGAGCCGTTAGGGTGGGTAGTGCCTCAGATAGCCCACATCGTCACCAGTCTTATTGTGGGAACATCGTTTGCCGCCGGAATTGCACTTTACCTCCGGCTTCGCAACCAGATCATACCGCCCATTCCGGTCGTCGAGTTGCTGGTCCTCGGTCTCGTTCTCGGACCTTTGCTTGAGGAATCGCTCTTCCGCGGATGTCTGTTGCCGGTTCTCGCGCAGACCACAGGAGCAATACCCGCCGTAATTATCACCGCTGTTCTGTTCGCGCTTTTTCATAGACCAACAAATCTGGCGCACTGGATATCGTTTACGGCGACCGGAGTCGCTTATGGCTGGATGCGCGGGGCTTCGCACTCGACTACGGCGGCTGCCATCATGCATGCCGCTTACAATCTCAGCTTGTTTCTCTTTGCTTCATCCTGATCGTCGTCTGGTGAACTCATCAGGACATGAATGGTAGTCCAAGTGAAAGAAAACACTATTGTTAGTTGAGATTCGTTGTCATTAGTAGTTTTACCAAACGGTGAAACAGCATACAATAGTGAAACAACTTCGACCGCAGTTTCACTAAATATGATAATATCACCGTACGGTGAAAATACGCGCAACGGTGAAACAAACATGTTCGAAAAACAGCTCATCGACGATTTCGATTCTCGCTTCAGGGAATTCATCAGTGATGTCGGAGGGAACGTACGGCTCATACGCAAAGAACCCTCACCCCCAGGTCCTGACGTCCTGGTACAAGCTGATGTCCGAGGTCAGCCGATCACACTGATTGCTGAAGCAAAGGCCCAGGGTGAGCCGCGCTACATTCGCCAAGCTGCCGATCAGCTTCGAGACTACCTGACGCGGTTCCCGGGCGCCTACCCAATGGTCGTATCGCCGTTTATTAGCGCCCAGAGTGCGGAGCTGCTGAGAAGCAAAGGAGTTGGATATTTCGATTTGGCGGGGAATGCGCTGATCGATTTCGGGCCGCTGTACATCAAGGTCGCCGGAAAGCCAACCCGCAATCGAGTTCAGAAGACCGTGAAATCGCTGTTTGCTTCAAAGAGCTCGCGCATCTTGCGCGTCCTGCTCACTGATCCTGCGAAGTCCTGGTACGTCCAAGACTTGTCTGCCGAAGCAGGAGTGAGTATCGGGCTCGCTTCGAGGTTGAAGCGGAGGTTGGTCGATCTTGAACTCGTAGCCGAGGCCAAGACCGGCGTGAAACTCACAAATCCGGGAGAAGTGCTTAACCAGTGGGCGAAAGCGTACAGCTACGAAAGGAATGAAATCCTCAGATACTACTCTCCCAAACCACCCTCTGAAATTGAGAGTCGCGTATCTGAAATCGCGCGTGGGCGCGACGGGGCCTACGCACTCACTATGTTCTCCGGTGCGGCCCGCGTCGCACCATTCGTTCGATACAACTTTGCCGCCTTCTACTTCTCTGGGTCGGCGCTCGAATTGGAACAAGAGCTTCAGATGAAACAAACGAGCAGCGGCGCGAATGTCTGGGTATTTCGCCCGTTTGATGATGGCGTGTACTACGGACTCCAGAATCGAGACGGCATTTCAGTCGCTTCCAACGTTCAACTCTACTTAGACCTAATTAACTACAAAGGCCGCGGCGAGGAGCAAGCGAACGCAATTCGCGAGCGGCTGCTGAGATATTGACATGGCACCATATGACAAAGATGAAACAGACATCAGTCTGTCAATGTTGTTGGAAGTGATCGATGCATTGAAAGGATACGGAGCTGACGTGATTGTTGTAGGCGGATGGGCGCCTTACTTCCTTCTGCAGAAACGCGGATCCGAACACGCTGTGGCTCATGTCGGCTCTTTGGATGGTGATCTCGCCCTTAACTTCAGGCACATTCCTGAAGACAAGTACGAGACCATCCTCGAGACGCTCACTCGCCTCGGCTATTTGCAGCGAAAGAACGCCTCAGGGAAACCGATTCCGGCCAGCTTCGAGAAGACCATCAAGGTTGGCGACACGCCATTTGCCATGCAGATCGATTTTCTCGCCGGCGAGTACGGCGGTACAGCAAAGTCGCACCGGCACCAGAAGGTGCAGGGCATGCTTGCACATAAGGGGCGCGGCGCTGACCTTGCTTTTGAGAACTACTACCGGGAAGAAGTGCAGGGGCGATTTCCGAACGGTGCAGAGGTTCGGGTAAGCATATGCTTTGCAAATGAGGTTTCCATTTTTGCCATGAAGGGCGTTGCGATTGGCCAGAGAACCAAGGCAAAGGATTATTACGACCTCTACATGATCGGTAAATATCTGGAAGGCGGGCCGGAACGGCTGGGAACACAGCTCGGGAGTTTCAACAATAACAAGGTGATACTCGAAGCTATCCAAAACGTCCGCAAGTATTTTGATTCTCCAAAGGGGCTTGGCCCAACATCTGTACCGGATTTTCTAGGAGAGACCGATCCTGAAACCCGTGAAATACTTCAGCGCGATGCCTTCGAGGTGATGCAAGGCGTTCTTTCTGAGTTTCAGAGGGCATCAGGAACTGCAGCAGCGGCAGTAGCAAGGGACGCCGAGAGCAAAAAGGCGCGCTAATTGGCAATGCCACCCAAGGAAGAGACAATTCACACGAATCGCGAAAGGGGCACGATGGCCAAAGTTGGCATTCGGATTGAGATTCCAGGATTTGGGACGCGAGAGATTCATGCGATCGCGAGTGACTTCACCGGCACGTTGGCGTTTGACGGAAAGCTTCTCAAAGGCGTGAGGAAACGCTTCAAGAACCTAGCCGGCAAACTCGACATCTACGTCTTTACCGCGGACACGTTTGGCACGGCACATTCCGAGCTTGCGGGTATCCCATTAAGGAAAATCGTGAAGCTCAAGGGAAAAGCGCATGACGCGCAGAAGCGCGATTTTGTCCAAACACTTCGTGTGAAGCATGTCGCCGTATTTGGCAATGGGAATAATGACCGGCTCCAGCTAAAGGCTGTAAAGAATGGTGGCGGACTTGCTATCGCCGTGGACAATGGCGAAGGCTGCGCTGTGGATGCCATTGTGAATTCGCATCTATTCGTGACAGGGATTAACAATGGTCTAGATCTTTTGCTCCATACGGACCGTTGCAAGGCTACACTGCGATTCTGAGCACAATCCGCGTCCTCGAGTCTCCGTTGTGAACTCAGACCAAGGGCTTCGCTGGCGGGAGGGTGCGAGCAACCTTTCGCGATTGTGTCCGGCATGGATGTCACAGATCTAGTTGTGTCAAGCAGACAGCCGGCATTGGTGTTTTCGAATGGGCAGTACTTTCCGGCGAGTGTCTGCCACTCCGACTAGTGGAGCCGGGCCTAGTAGATCACGTGCAGGGGGCACTCAAGGCGGCTTCTTCCTATGCCTCAACGCCAGGGTGCGGGTCGACCGCGGCGCTACTTCATGTCTAACACTTTTCTGATGGCCGGCGCCGGAACGCCGGAGCGGATCACCGCCGCGCGGAGATCGTCGGCCAGCGCCAGCATCTCCTCCGGCGCCTGCTGCACGTGCCAAGCAGCGCCGACTTCGCCGAATTTGGAGTTGCGCAGCAGACGAAGCAGGAAGGCCAGCACGAACACCGGCGTGACGGCGAGGATCTGCTGGCCGGCGGGCACGATCTTGTGCCCCAGCGCCTTCAACAGCGGAACGGTCTCGCGCATTGCCGAGGCGGCCAGCTTCAGATCTTCGGCCGAGCGTGCCAGCGCTTTGATGTCGTTCCCGTGCTTCATCACGAGGGGCACGAGCGCGGCCACACCGGCGGCATGCGTGGCGAGGTAATCGACGATGTGGGGTGAAACCTTGGCCCTGAGACCGGCCCGATTGAGCAGCTCGACCAGCCTCTTCAGCCGCGGAGTTATGGTTCCGTCGATCTCGCCGAAGGGCGTCGGCATCAGCGAATGATCGAATGGGCCCATCGCCCGGATGATATCCCCGTCGCGCTTCCCGCCGGCGAAGACAGATCCGAGCATCGGCCGCTGCGGGCCCAATGCCGCAACGATCTCCGCGGGACCGTTGAGATTGTTATTCATAAAGACGACGTTGGGCGAGGTGTTGGCGGCCAGCGTGGGCAGCAATTCGGCAACCTGGTTGCGGCGCACGACGACAAGGATGTAGTCATAGGTATCCCCGGCTGCCAGTTCACCGATGACTCTGACCCTGGCGACCGTGCGTTTTAGGCTGAACGGGTTCTCAATGACGATGCCGTTGCTCTCAACCTCGGCGAGCCGCTTACCGCGCGCCAGCACAGTGACATCAACGCCGCGCTCGAACAGGCGGGCGGCGCAGACCGAGCCGTTCACCCCGGCGCCGATCACGAGGATTCTGGTGTTGTCACTATTAGGATCTTTGCAGAGTCTTCAGGACTCTCTCGGTTCGCTCGTGGATCTTTTCTGTGTACCACGATGGCGCGTAGGCTTCGAGCAGTCCGTGGATCTCAACTAGCAGGTCCCGGCAATCACTGCTGCAACGGCGTTCCTTGTGCTCAACCGAGTCAAGATACGCATCCATCTACTGCACACCTTCGCTAGTTCGGGGGATTCTTGGGTTCATCATGTGATGGTCCCTTCCTGGCAACAGCCGACTCTCGTTGACGCGACAACCCCACGCACCGCCAAGACCCTGCAACACAAGAGCCATTTCTGCGGGAGACTTCAGTCCGCCGTGACCGCTTTGGCGAAAACGACCACTCCCGACCACCTCGAATGAGCCTAACCAAGAAATGGATGCGTGAAAATGCGACAAAATGTCGCAGCCGGAGCCGTGCTGCCGGTCGAGGGTTTAGCATGAAAGCCTTAAAGGAACAACTGTGCCTCAGTCCCATTCAACTTCGATCCCCCGCATCGCGTTGCCATGGATCATCCGCCTACGCTACGCAATGGTCGCCGGTCAGATGACTACGGCGATTTTGGCGGACAGGTTGCTAGGAATCGCCCTGCCTCTGGGATGGATCGCAGTTCCTCCTCTGTTAGTTACTCTCAGCAACGTGTGGCTTGGCTGGTGGTACTCTCCGTCACGCCAGCTCCGCGGCTTCGCCGAATCCACGGTGATTGGCTGGATGTTCGTGCTGGATACGCTTTGTCTCACGGCCGTCTTGATGCTGAGCGGGGGGCCAACCAATCCTTTCAGTTTGCTCTACCTGGTCCACATCACACTGGCTGCCACGATCTTGACCCAGCGGCAGACGTGGATGGTCGGCATACTAGCGTCGGCAGGCTTTGCGCTGCTGTTTTGGAGATATCGTCCGATCCCGCAGCTTGGAATGAGCCATCATGGGGAGAGCGCAAGTCTGCATTTGATTGGCATGTGGCTGGGTTTTATGGTTGCAGCAGCGCTGGTAACGATTTTCTCGGGAAAGATTTCGGAATTACTGAGGCAACACGAAGAGTCGTTGCTGCACATGCAGGAAGAATTGGCCAAGAAGGATCGACTCGCGGCTCTGGTCACATTGGCTGCCGGTGCAGCACACGAGTTGAGCACTCCCCTCGCCACCATCGCGGTAGTGAGTAAGGAGTTGGAACACTACGCCCTGCGTACGGTTCCGGATAACGCCATCGCCGAGGACAGCCGTCTCATCCGGACCGAAGTCGATCGGTGCCGTGAGATTCTGGTCAGGATGAGTGCGGAGGGAGCCGAACCGGCCGGCGAAGCTCCGGATACCGTGACCATCGAAGAATTGTTGAACTCGGTTCGAAACGCCTTCGCTGCGAAGCATCAACTTCGTGTGAACGCCCGTAGCGAGGACTTGGCGGCAACACTCACACTTCCCAGGCGCGCTGTTCGGCAGGCCTTGATCGCACTGGTCGCAAATGCCTGCGATGCCAGCGCTCAGGGGGCCTTGATCGATCTGTTCGCGTCGAGGGATGGAGACTGTGTCCGTTTTGAGGTACGAGACTACGGCTCGGGCATGGCTCCGGAAACGCTTCGCTACGTCGGCGAGCCTTTCTTTACGACCAAAGAACCCGGACGCGGTATGGGATTGGGAATCTTCCTTGTGCGCATCCTGGCGGACCGTCTGGGAGGAGATCTGACGATTGAGTCTTCGCCGGGCAAGGGCACAACCGCGACGCTGGATCTTCCGTTGCTGCCGAGAATCGATCAAGTCACAGCATGACGACCTTAGACACAGGAATCGACAACGAGCCAGCGGTGCTGGTGGTAGACGATGATGAAGTATTCCGGAACCGTCTGTGCCGCGCCCTGGCTAGTCGTGGGTGGCGGGCGGAGGCAGCGGCTGACGGCGGCGCAGCCGTGCGGCTGGCCGAGGCCCTCAGTCCCGACTTGGCGGTTGTGGATCTCCGGCTTCCGGGCATGGGCGGACTTGATATCGTTCGCGCGCTTCGCCGCCTCGACGAGACCATATGCATCATCATGCTGACCGGCTACGGCAGCATCGCAACCGCCCTGTCGGCAACCAAACTCGGAGCGAATCACTATCTGAGTAAGCCCGCTGATGCCGACCAGATTCTCGCCTGCTATCAGAAGCTGGCGGATGGGAACGCGCCGGAAGAATTCGAACCAGCCAGCACGGACGTTCCAAGCCTTGCGCGAGTCGAGTGGGAACACATCCAGCGGATCCTCGCGGACTGCGAGGGCAATATTTCGCAAGCGGCCAAACTCCTTGGTCTTCATCGCCGGTCTCTGCAAAGGAAGTTGTCGAAGTATCCACCCCGCAAGTAAGCCGGCACTCGCCACGCTCGGGCCCATGGCGTCCACACTAAGCTGCGTCAATTTGCCGCACGTGTGAGAGCTCGTTGCCTCTGTATGATCGCCCGTTGGTCACTGGAATCGTGCTGCTTTTCGAATGCAGGTTGATCTTCCACGCCGGCTTCCATCAATACAGACTCACGAGGGCTCATGAGATTTCGCGCAGGCAGAGCGGGCGTTCTGGTCACGGTACGAATTGCGGTATTGTTCACGATCGCAATGATAGCAGGTCTTGGCAAAGCTGAAACCGGCAAAGGCGAGTTGGCGGGAGTGGTGACTGATCCGTCGGGCAGAAGCATTGCGGGCGCAATCGTGACACTGGCCGATCCGGCAACGGGCAGAGCGCGAACAGCACAGAGCGATAGTGACGGGCAATACAGATTGGAGTTACCGGTCGGCAGATACCAAATGAAAGTGAGTTACTCGGACTTTGCGCCATGGTTGCGAGACGTGACTGTCGAAGAGGACAAGTCACGGAGGCTGGACGTGACGCTGAGAATCTCGCCGCGCAAGGAGTCTGTTACCGTTGCCCCCGCCGCTCAAGAAAGCGCTGCTACGCTGACCGAAAGCCAACGCGATGTGAGCGCGAGCGAAAGGACACGAAGTCGTAGCGTGGCTGAGATGCTGGAAGACTTGCCCGGAGTGGACCTGCGACACAATGGCGAACTGGCCGCGATTCCGATACTGCACGGGTTGGGAGATGAACGAGCAAAGCTGGTGGTCAACGGCGTCACCGTTTCCAATGCCTGCGCGAATCACATGAACCCGCCGCTGAGCTATATGGCCCCTTCCGGCGTGGCTGAGGTAACGGTGATGGCGGGTATCACGCCCGTCAGCATGGGTGGCGACAGCGTGGGAGGCACGGTCTCGGTGGATTCTGGGCTGCCGGTCTTTGCCAACTCGGATGAAGAGTGGCACTCGGAGGGCACGATTTCGAGTTTCTTCCGCAGCAATGGCGAAAACTATGGACCCGCTCTGTCGGCCTGGGTGGCCAACCGCAACCTGGGATTCGGGTACGACGGTTCCTGGAGCACGAGTGACAACTATAGCGATGGCAGTGGACACAAAGTGACGTCGAGCTATGCTCAAACCACAGATCACATCGTCACAGTCGCGGCGCAGGGAGCAGGCAATCTCGTCGTCCTTCAGGCAGGACTGCACCACACCCCATATCAGGGCTTTACCAATGCACAAATGGACATGGTGCGAAATTTTGCGGAGTCGCTCAATCTCCGCTACAAGAGAAATTTCGACTGGGGTACGCTGGACGCGCACGTCTTTTGGCAGGGCACATGGCATTCGATGAACATTGGCCACGACAAGTCGACCTTTCCGATGCCCATGTGGATGCCGATGAACACCCACGGTAGAGACTTCGGCTATTCCGTGAAACTCGACGTTCCCTTCGGCGACCGGCACCTGCTGCGCGTGGGCAGCGAGTTGCATCGCTTTGTCCTCGACGACGACTGGCCCGCGGTTGCGGGAACGGAACCGTACATGGGACCCAAGCCATTCATCAGCATCAACAACGGTCGGCGGTCCAGACTGGCGTGGTTCGGCGAAGTCGCCAGCAAGTGGAACTCGAAATGGAGCACGCTGCTCGGCATCCGCAACGATACTGTCTGGATGAACACTGGCCAGGTCAGTGGATACTCGGATATGTACGCGGCTGACGCGAACGCCTTCAACGCGGTGAGCCATGCGCGCACCGACGTCAATGTGGACGCGACCGCGTTGGCGCGCTACGAGCCGAACCGGTCCAGTACCTTCGAGATTGGATACGCGCGCAAAACCAGGGCGCCCAATTTTTACGAGCGCTACGCATGGTCAACAAACATGATGGCCAGCGGAATGATCGGCTGGTTTGGGGACGACAACTACTATGTGGGCAATCTGAACCTCAAGCCCGAGGTCGGCCACACCGTCAGCGCCTCGGCAAGCTGGCACGACCCTAAACACAAAGAATGGGAAGTGAAGGTGACTCCTTATCAGACCTACATCCAGAACTACATCGACGTGGATACGATGACGACCGCGACGTGCGGCTTGAGCACGTTCGCACAACTGCGTTTTGCCAATCATAACGCCAGAATTTACGGCGTGGATGCCGCCGGGAACGTTGCAATCTGGGACAGCGCCAGATTCGGGCGGGGCGTGATCGGCGGTGTGGCGGGATATCTGCACGGAGAGAGGCTCGACACGAGCACCGGTCTCTATCAGATGATGCCGCTCAATGCCGGCGTTGGTTTCGAGGAAAGGCTGAATGGATGGACAGCGGGGATTGGAATTCAGGCGGTGGATCATAAGCCCGATGTAGACCCTCGCCGCTATGAACAGAAGACGCCGGGCTACTCGCTCCTCAACCTGCACTCGGGCTACGAGTGGCGGCGACTGCGGCTCGACGCTGGCTGCGATAATCTTCTGAACAAGAGCTATGCACTCCCGCTGGGCGGCGTGAACTTTGACGACTTCATGGCGAGTGGTTGGATGAGCCAAATTAGACCACTGACGGGCCGCGGAAGATCATTCTATGTGGGGCTGACAATGCGGTACTGACACGGCAGAGGCTGCGGGTTCGGTCCCGTCGTCCCCGCCATTACTTTTCACATTTTCACGGTATGATCGGGCCACACGTGTAACGTTTGCTCCGTCCACTTCGTGCGCGCGCTCCTCGCGGTTTGCGGAGACGTAGTTCAGTTGGTTAGGTCGCCTGCCGAGAAGGCAAGTTGCTCTGGCCCTTGCCGGCTGTGTCAAAACTGTGTCAAAACCCCTCTGATTCGAGCCCTTGGAGTTTTGCAAGCAGACTCCCCAAGTTATTGTTTTCTCGAGAAGTCGTCAGGACGAGGAGAGCGTTTAGAGCGGGGGGTTGTGCGCCCAAGACAGCGGTGCTCAAGCCCAATTTGGTCGACTACCTTCCTGGTAACGCCATCAACTCGCACCCGGTGTTAGCGGCCATCTGGCCTTGCATGAGCATAGCAGTCCGAGCGTCATGCTCGTTAGCCCTGTCTGCGGTTCCCATTTATGTGCTTCTTGCGTGCAACCGCCTTCTTCGGGCGCTCCAGTGGTATTCGTGGACCGAAGTACAGCACGTTGAAATCGGTTAAGTTGGAACTCAACTTCTCCACGATTGCAGCCAAGTCCTGAAATTCAGCCCATGTGATCGTGTTTAATCTGCCCACCCGGAGCAATCCACTAAGGCGTTTGCCTTGACGTTCCATTTCCAGCACCACTAGCGACAACTCTCTCATCGCGACCACCTGCTTTCCGGCGTGTACACAGTCGGCGATTTTCTCACGCTGAGGCCCCTACGCTGCCGAAATTCGATTTCTCTATGCGCAGACAATCTTCCTTTTCTATCAGGATGATTGCCAACAGCAGCGCGCGATGACGAGCGGAATCACTTCCGGCCGCTCAACACCTACCAAGGCTGGCGACAACTCGAACGCCAAGTGAGGAGAGGCGAAAAGGCCATCGTGCTGTGGATGCCTCTCGCGTACAAGAACTGTGTCCGTCATGAGTGCCAAGACAAAGAAGGCGGACGGACGACGGTTCCGGGCCTTGACGATTCTGGACGTGTTCACGCGGGAGAGTCTGGCCATCGAAGTCGGCCAGAGTTTGAAGGGCGGAGATGTGGTCGGAGTTCTGAATCAAATCCGGGGAAGCCTAGGGGTACCGAAGCTCTTGTTCTGCGACAACGGATCGGAGTTCACCAGTCAGAGCATGGATCTGTGGGCCTATCACAACCGGGTGCAGATCGACTTCTCGCGGCCAGGGAAGCCGACCGACAACGCCTATGTGGAATCGTTCAACGGAACACTGCGAGCCGAGTGCCTGGACGTACGTTGGTTCGCGAACTTGACGGAGGCCAGACAGATCATCGAGGCTTGGAGGCGAGAATACAACGAGAGTCGTCCTCACCGATCCTTGGGGGAGCGCACGCCTCACGAATTTGCAAGCCAGATCGCGGCTAGCCGCGATCTGGCTTGCTCAACAACTGCCGGAAACTAACTCTCGGGTTGTAACAGAAAACGGGGACCGATCACCTTCGCACAAATCATACTCAGCTTTGTGCGGATTTAGGGGAGCAGGTCAGAAGCTCCTACAAACGAGTCGGGTCACTGACCAGAGATGCCTGATAACAGAAGTTACACGTCAGACCCTCATCGCTATTTAATCGGAAAACCCAGATGGCGAAACATGCTCGAGGGTGTGGACCGCAACCCTGTCCATGACGTGCCGGAAATGTGGATCGGCGTGGAGAGCGGAGAACTTCGGGTCTTCCCGTGCAAACACGATCCAGCTACAACGCTCTTCCGTCGCGATCGCAAGCCACTTAAGCGCCTCCGAGAGTTCGTCCAGAGCGGTGTAAACGACTGCGATCCAGTACGGGCTGAAGTAGTGTCTTTGCCGCAGTTTCAGCAACGAGCTTAAAATCTCGGCTGCTCCCGCCTTATCCCCTCGCTTGGCTAGTCCATACGCGAGATGGGCCTTCGCCAGGAAGCTGTTGTCCGAGTGTTCCACTGCCAGACGGAATTCGGCGATGGCTTCCTCCAGGTGTCCCAGTCTCTCCAGAACCATTCCCAGGCTGGTGTGGCCGATCCAAAGAGAAGGATCCAGTTCCACCGCGTGTTTGAGCTGGGAGGACGCTGCTTCGTAATTCTTGGAGTAGTACAAGGTCCATCCCAGCATGATCCTCGTATAACTGGAAAATGGATCCAGGTCACAGGCGCGACGCATCATGGCCACGCCGTCCTCAGGCCTTCCCAGCACTACCAGGAGTTGGGCATATCCGCCCAAGGCAAGAGGGTGGCGGGAATCGATGGTCAGCGCACGCACCAAACTTGCCTCGGCGGCATTCCAGTCGTATTCGTAGAGAAAGTGGTAGTAGGCGAGAGCGGTTCTTGCCTCCGCCAAATCTTCAATGTCCAGCGCCTTGTCAGCAGCGCTCTTCACCTTTGGAAATACTTTGCGGGAGGGTGCGATCCCAAGCCTGGCCAGCGCACAATGAGCGTTCGCCAAGGCAGCCCACGCCAATGCGAACTTGGGACATTCCCGGACAGCCTTGTCAAACAAGGGAACGCAGCGATCGATTGCCACCTCCGTGAGCTTGGAGAAGAAACAGCAGCCGTGAAGGTAACTTTCATGCGCGCTCTGCGGCACAAGCTGGAGGTGTGAGGGACGCAGCGGGATTGGAATCGCTTGAATCACGGAACACGCGATGTTCCGGCTGATTTCCTCCTCAATGCCGAAGCGGTCCTTTCCCTGCCTGGTGTAACTTTCCGCCCAGAGACATGCTTGTGCCCGGCAGTCCAAGAGCTTGACGGTGACTCGCACGTCCCCGTCGGACTGCAAGACCGCCCCGACGAGCACGTAATCAGCTGAGACTTCGTGGCAGAGCGATATTGTGCTCTTCCCCTTGTGCGCGCGTTCCGCCGTGAATTCAGGAGTGATGATGGCAAACGGAGGATTCATGCGGCGAAGCTGAATGGTCAACAGCTCCGTGATGGAAGCGGCCAGGGAATCACTCTGCGCAGCCATGAACGACTTCAATGGGAACACCGCGACTCGCGGGCGCTCTCTGTCGGAGACCTCCACTTCCGGCACCGGCGAACTATGCACGGCCGCGATAAATCGGTAGCCGTGACTTCCTACAGTCTCGATAAAGCGGGGATGCGAGGCGTCGTCACTCAATGCCGAGCGGAGTCTGCGGATGGCGACGTTGAGACACAAGTCACCTTCAACAAAAGTATCAGGCCAGACATCTCGGATGATTTCTTGCCGCGCGAGCAACTGCTTCGGCCGCCGCAGCAAAAGGGCAAGGATCTGAAACGGCTTGTCTTGCAGTGGAACCTTGGCGCCGTGTCTGAAAACTTCACTGGTGGTAAGGTCTGCTGCAAACTCACCGAAACGGAGACGATTTGACTTACCTGAGTCGGTCATCGGCGTCCCCAGCTACCAGAACTCTACCACCGTTCGGGGCCAGCGATGCGGAAATTCGTTACCGTTCTTTCGCCCGTTCTTTGTGCCTGAGGACACAAGGGTTAGCGACATTCGGAGGTAATTCATATGTAACCCTCATATAAGTACGGCGTTTTTCATAGGGAATGATACTTAGGCCGATGCCGGTTGTGATCTCCAGGCCCTTGGGCCCTGGAGAGCTGGTGGCACACAGCTGGTTCTCGTTCTGGTGCGAGATTCCAGTCGTCATCGGCAGGCACGGCAGCAGGAAACCACGCCCAAGCAAACGGAAAGCAGGAAACATGGAAACGCTGGAACGCATCATCAGTGAACATCATCTCTTCTCCGGTCTCGATCCTCACTACACAAACTTGCTCGTTAGCTGCGCCTCGGATGTGCGATTTGAGCCGGGCACGTACATCTTTAAAGAGGGAGACGAGGCCAACGCGTTTTACCTGATCCGGGCGGGCAGAGTAGCCCTGGAAATCTTCGCGCCACAGCGCAAGCCGATCATCGTGGAGACGTTGCATGAGGGGGACATCCTGGGATGGTCTTGGTTGCTGCCGCCGTACCACTGGAAGTTTCATGCCCATGCAATCCAGGCTACGAGGGCAATCTCACTCGACGGCAACGCGTTGCGCGCGAAGTGTGAGCAGAATCACGATCTCGGCTATGAAGTATTGAAGCGTTTCGCGGAGATTGTCGAGCGGCGGCTGGAAGCGACACGAATTCAGTTGCTCGACATTTACGCCGTCCCGCAATCACCACGGCAGCAGGAGCCGGAATTGATGCGCTGATTCACGGCCCTGCGTAGCTTAGGGGGTGAGTTAGAGCGCACAAGTCAAGCGGCGGAAGTTCATTGGTCGACGCTGGGAGGGCAAGAATGCTTCGCGAGGCACACGCAACCTGGAAGGGCGGTCCTTATGCGGGAGAGGGAGCGGTGTCAACGCCCAGCGCTGTGCTCAACAATGCCGCCTACGCGATTGAATCCTTGTCCGGGGGTGCGCGTTCCACCACGCCCTATGAGCTGCTCGCTGCCGCGATCGCTTCTTCTATCTCGACCCGGGTCGCCGTGGAAATGGCGAAGTTGGGTATTAGTCCGAGAGTGGTGGATACCCATGCAGTCCTCACCCTGGATAGTTTCGCCGGCCAGTGGGGAATAACCGGGGCGCATTTGGAAATCACCGCTCGTACCACGGGTGGAGAGGAGACCGAGTCCACTCGCTTCGAGCAGGCGGTGGAATTGGCTCGGCGTGATTGTCCGATTTCAAGTTCGTTGAAGCTGCAATTCACTTGCAGGGCAAAGTTGATTCCATTGGCTCCGGCGGCTTTCGTCTGAAGCCCGCCAAAGAACCGCACCTTGCAAGCTGTAAGGAGATTTGGCTTTCAGGTTTTGTAGCTGACATCTTATGGAACTGGCGGGGCGGAGGCAGAATGGCAACACTGGCATGTTCACATCCCGTGGAGGCCTTCGAGATCACTCTTGAGAGTCTTTTCTCTTTCCCGCAGGGCCGCCGGGTTCTCACCTGCCTGCAGTGCGGGACCTGCGTGGCCACCTGTCCGTACGGCGAAGACATGCAATACCCGCCGCGGCGCATCATTGGCGTGCTGCGCGCGGGGCATCTGGAGAAGGTCTTCACCAGCGACAGCCTGCTCAACTGTGTCGCCTGCTACGCCTGCACGGCCAAGTGTCCCCGCGGGATTGATCTCACCGGGGTGCTGCTGCCATTGGTGAAGGAGCAGGTGCTGCTGCGTCTTCCGGAGATGCCCGCCGAGTTGCAGAAGGCACTGGAGAACAAGCTGCGTTACGGCAACCCCATGGGAGAATCGCCGCGCAAGCGCGCAGCCTGGGTGAAGACCGCCGGCGTGCCGATTCGAATCTTTCACGACGACCCCAGACCGGCAGACGTGCTCTGGTTCGTCGAGTGCTACTCCTCATACTATCCGCGCGGCCAACAGTGCGCGCGAGCTACCGCCAAGCTCTTTCACGCCTTAGGAATTGACTTTGCCATTCTTGGCAACGAGGAGAAATGTGCCGGGGAATGTGGCCGTCTGTCGTGGGAACGCGGACTTTACAACACTCTCATGGAATACAACATGCTGGTGCTGGGGAAGTATCAGTTTAAGCTCATCGTTACTTCCTGCCCCCATGCTTACGATGCCTTCCGTTACCGCTACGCGGCTCTTAAATTTAACTACGATCTGATGCACATCACGCCGTTTCTTGCCCAGCACCTCGACCGCCTGAAGCCGATGTTGAAGGGCAAAGTCGGCTACACGGTGACCTACCACGACTCCTGCTGCCTGGGCCGCCATAGCAGCCTGTACGAGGAACCACGTCAGCTGTTGCAGGCTATCCCCGGACTCAAGCTGGTGGAGATGACCCACAACCGCGTGAACACCATGTGCTGTGGCGGCGGAGGAGGCGGGATGTGGCTAGACACCTACTACAAGGCGAAAGGTTACGAGCGGCTGTCCGAAAGACGCGTCAAGGAAGCGATCGCTACAGGCGCCGACGTGCTGGCGGTCGCCTGCCCCTACGAGATTTCGCGGTTTGAGGACGCGGTCAAAGTACTGGGTTACGACAAGAAGATGATCGTGCGCGACATAAACGAACTGCTGGTGGAAAGTATGGAAGGTGGGATATGAACATCGTGGTTCTGCTCAAGATGGTTCCGGATGTGGTGGAGGAGCTTGAGATCGCCCCCGATGGCAAGTCGCTGAACACCGAATATCTGCGGATGATTGCCAACGAACTCGACAACCACGCGTTGGAAGAGGCACTGCTCCTGAAAGAGAAGTACTCAGGAATGGTGATCGTGGTGGCCTTGGATGCTCCTGAAGTGGATGATGCACTGTTTACCGCTTTAGCCAAAGGCGCCGACCGGGCGTTGAAGATCATTGATGGAGATGGGGCCCTCGGCACGCGGGCCGGGGCATATCGTCTGGCGCAGGTGCTTTCGACGCTTCCGGGCCTGTTGCCCGCTGACCTTATTCTCACCGGAGCACAGGCGATTGACGACCTCGATGGGCTCACGGCTCCGTTGGTTTCTCACCTCCTGCGATTGCCGCAACTGGGGATCGTCACCAAGGTGAGCGTGGACAGCTCCGCTGGAGTTGCCACCGTGTTGAGGGAGTTCCCGGGCGGGGTCCGCGGCGAATACGAAGTCAAGTTGCCCGCAGTGCTGGGAATTCAGGCGGCGGAGAAGCCTCCGCGCTACGTGCCGGTGGCCAAGGTGCGGGCAGCGATGAAATCCCAAACCATACAGTCTGTGCCTGCTCCCACAATGGCCGACGGAGGCGTAGGTTTGTCGACCGTGGAGGAGATGGCCAAACCCGAAACGACCGAGCATGCCCAAATGCTGGTGGGTTCTCCACAAGAGATTGCCAACCAGTTCTGCGAAATCCTGGCCGCGCGCGGCCTGCTCTAGAAAGGGGGAGCTATGGCGGGAAATGTCTGGGTAATAGCTGAGCAGTGGAGAGGCCAACTCTCCGAGATCACCTACGAGGTTCTGGCGCTGGGTAAAGAAGTCGCAACCACTCTGGGAGTTGATCTGCAGGCGGTGCTCCTCGGTCACCAAGTCAAAGATCTGGCGCGGAGCTTGGGCAAGGCGCACTCGGTTCTTTACCTTGACCATGCTGCACTGGCTACTCCAGTGCCTGAAGCTTTTGCTCAAGCCTTAGCGCTGGCGATACGAGCGAAGAATCCACAAGCCGTCTTGATTCCTCTGACGAACGTGAGTTGGGAGCTTGGTGCTTTGCTGGCGGCGGAGCTTGGGGTGGGCTACGTCAACGCTTGCAAAGATGTGCGATTCATCGACGGCAAGCTGCAAGTCCACTCGGTGCTCTACGGCGGCAAGATGGAGGCCGTCGTCAATCCCGCGCAATCAACGGCGATTCTGGGCATCCTGCCCGGAGCCCGCCCTGCGGAACAGGGGCGCGCAGAAACAGCACCGCCGGTCGAAGAGTTGGCCGTGAATTTACCGGGAATTTCCGACATCTGCTGGAAACGCTACCTCGAACCGGAAGCCGGGGACATTGATATTAGCAAACAAGAAGTACTGGTGTCGGTGGGCAGAGGCATCCAGAGCCGCGACAACGTGGCCCTGGCGGAAGATTTGGCGGGAGTGCTGGGTGGTGCAGTGTGCGGATCGCGTCCCGTGATTGATCAGGGGTGGTTGCCGCTTTCCCGGCAAGTGGGCAAGTCCGGTGCCGTGGTTAAACCCAAGCTCTACGTGGCGGCTGGCATCAGCGGCGCTCCGGAGCACGCGGAAGGCATGAAGAACAGCGAACTCATCGTTGCCGTCAACAGTGATCCACAAGCGCCCATCTTCAACGTGGCGCATTACGGAATTACCGCGGACTTGCTGGATGTCTTGCCTGCCTTGGCGGAGGCCATCCGGACCCGCTCGACCAAGGGGACGAAACAAATTGCCTGACCCAACTACATTCGCGATTCTTGGGTTGCCCGGCTATCAGGTTTTGTGGCTGCTGACATTGCTCTCATTCGCCGTGTTCGGCGGCCGGGTGCTGCAACATGTTCGTGTTCTAGCACGGGCCCGCCCGGATCCTCGTTGGGATCACGTGGGCCAGCGCTCCTGGCGAGTGGTCACCGAGGTGTTGTTCCAGCGCCGGCTGTTGGACGAGCCTTTCATCGGTATCGCTCACCTGCTCATCTTCTGGTCGTTTGTTCTCTTCGCAACCACTTTCTTCTGGGGCTTGCTCCGCGGGTTGATCCCCATCCTGCCCATTTCCTACCCGGACGACATAGGCTGGATCGCCCTTGCCATGGAGGTTTTCGCAGCCCTGGGATTGGCGGCGCTGTGTGTCGCTGCCGTGCGACGGTATGGGTTCACCCCGGTGGCCCTGGAGCGATCGCGCGACGCAACCATGATCCTGATCCTGATTGCGGTGGTGCTGGGATCGTTTCTTGCCCTCTCGGGGTTTCGCGTGCTCACGCACCCGTCGGACCAGGCTTGGCACCCTGTCGGAGGACTGCTGTCGAAGGGCTTGCTGGCTGCTGGTGTAACACGCGAGGCTGGGCCGGACTGGTGTCGCGGCATGTGGTGGCTGCATATGGTGACGGTACTGGGCTTTCTGGCGTACCTGCCATTCTCCAAGCATCTGCACCTGCTGGCCTCGCCGTTTGCTGTTTTCTTTTCGTCGCTGGATGCCCGTCGGCTGCCACAACATTCCGAAGGGGCATCGCAGCTGGCTGAATTTACCTGGCGCGAGCTCTTCAGTGGGTTGGCGTGCGCCGAGTGCGGGCGCTGCGACCGTGCATGCCCGTCCTTCCAGACCGGTTTGGCGCTGGATCCCAAGGAGTTTATCCGCAAGGTGAAGGAAGCGGTCATCGCCAGCGAGCGGCCGGCCGCTGCCGACGGCCATACGCTCCTCGGCGATGTGGGTTCCGATCAAGTCTGGGCTTGCACCACGTGCGCTGCGTGCATGGAACGATGTCCCGTCTTCAACGAGCACATTCCGCTGCTCGTCGAGATGCGCCGGGCCCTGGTGCTGAACGGCGAGTGTCCTTCGCGGTTGCAGGAAGTGCTGCTCAGCCTGGAGCGATACGGCAACTCTTTCGGGCAGGCGCCCAGAGCGCGTCCGAAATGGTCTAGCAGCCTGAACGGATGGCTCAAGGATGCTCGCAAAGAAGCGGTCGACTACCTCTGGTTCACCGGGGACTACGCCTCTTATGATCCGCGAGTCCAGCCGGCAACGCGTGCTCTGGCACGGATCCTCCAACGGGCGAACCTTAGCGTCGGACTGCTGCATGAGGCGGAACACAACGCCGGCAACGACGTGCGCCGTGTCGGCGAGGAGGGCTTGTTTGAATTACTGGTTGAGAAAAACCTGGCGGCATTCCACAAGGCGCGATTCCAGAGAATCTTGACCGCGGATCCCCACAGCTACCATGCGCTCAAGCACGAATACCCTCCGCTCAACGGCGACACGACTGTCTTGCACCACACCGAGTTGATCGACGGATTGCTGCAGTCAAGACAGCTGGCGGTGCACCACGAACTGCGGCGCCGTGTCACCTATCACGATCCCTGCTATCTCGGACGCTACAACGGAGTCTATGCGGCGCCGCGCGATGTGCTGCACAGAATCGGGACGGAACTCGTGGAAATGCCGCGGAACCGCAGCCATGCATACTGCTGCGGGGCGGGTGGCGGCCGGATCTGGATGGAGGACGCGCCCGCATGTAAGGAGCGGCCCGCGGAAGCGCGCGTCCGCGAAGCCGCGCAACTACCCGGGGTGGAAATGATCGTGGTCAGTTGCCCCAAGGACCTGGTGATGTTCCAGGATGCGCTAAAGACGACCGGCCTGGAAAATCGCCTCGCCGTGCGTGAGATTGTAGAACTGGTGGAAGGCGCGGTTACGCCCTGAATCAGGAGCCGTACACCTATGGAGCCGGCAAATACGAAAAAAGCAAGCACTGGCGGCACCGGTGTTTATGTCTGTCACTGCGGAACAAACATCGCGGGGACAGTGGACGTGCGCGCCGTGGTTGGATACGCCGCAACGCTGCCCGGCGTGGCCATCGCCCGGGACTACAAATACCTGTGCTCGACGCCAGGGCAGGAACTGATCAAACAAGACGTCCGCGAGCACGGTATAGACCGGGTTGTGGTTGCAGCCTGCTCACCATGCCTGCACGAAAAGACTTTCCGCCAAGCGATCGCCGATGCCGGGATCAACAAGTATTTCGCGCAGATCGTCAACGTGCGAGAGCACGATTCCTGGGTGCACACGGACCGTGCGGCGGCAACGCGGAAAGCGATGGACCTGATCCGGGCCGCCGTGCGCCGGGTGCGCATTCATAAGCCGCTCACTCCTAAACGGGTCTCCGTTCATCCCGAGGTGTTGGTGGTGGGCGGGGGCATCGCCGGCATCCACGCAGCCCTGACCTTGGCCGACGCCGGCAAGCATGTGTATCTGGTGGAACGCGATGCCACCATCGGTGGGCACATGGCCATGTTCGACAAGACCTTTCCCACGCTGGATTGTGCGGCTTGCATCCTGACTCCCAAGATGACTGCCGTGAAATCCCACCCGAACATCACCCTTTGGACCCTATCCGAGGTCACGCAGGTGGACGGCTATGTCGGCAACTACAAGGTAACCGTCAAACGCAAGCCCCGCTTTGTGCTTGAGAATGCCTGCGTGGGCTGCATGGAATGCATCGAGGCCTGCGTCTACAAGCAGGCCAAGGTGCCTGACGAGTTCAGCATGTACCTGGGCAAGCGCAAGCCCATTTACATTCCCTTTCCCCAGGCTGTGCCTCAGGTTGTGGTGATCGATCCCGAAAATTGCATTGAGTTCAAGTCAGGAAAGTGCAAGAAGACTTGCGTGGAAGCCTGCGCCGACCGCGCCGCCATTGACTTTCACCAGCCGGAGAGGATCGAGACGATCGACGTCGGCACTGTCATTCTGGCCACTGGTTTCCACACTTTCGACGCCAAGCGCGTCCCGTACTACGGCTACGGGACCTATCCCGGCGTCTATACCGCCCTGGAAGTGGAGCGATTGGTCAACGCTGCCGGGCCCACGGGCGGCGAAATCGTGCTGCGCGACGGCCGCCGACCCAAGGCGGTTGGGATCGTTCACTGTGTTGGCAGCCGCGATGAGAACACCAACCGTCATTGCTCTCGCGTGTGCTGCATGTACTCGCTGAAACTTGCCCACCTTATTAAGGAGAGAACCGAAGCCGATGTTTTCAACTTCTACATAGATATGCGAACCCCGGGCAAAGGCTTCGAGGAGTTCTACAACCGCGTGGCGGAAGAAGGCACACGATTCATTCGCGGGCGCGTGGCCGACATTTATCCCGATCCCCAGGACCCGGGTCGCTTGCTGATGTGCGCCGAAGACACGCTCATGGGCGTGATCTGCAAGATCCCGGTCGACATGGTCATTCTTGCCACCGGGCTTGAGCCGCAGCCGGATGCGCCAGAAGTCCGTCGCCGTTTCCATATCTCCTGCTCGAGCGAAGGATTTTTCCTGGAGCGTCATCCCAAGCTGGCACCTGTGAGCACGTTTACCGACGGCGTTTTCCTGGCAGGTTGCTGTCAGGGACCTAAGGATATTCCCGACACCGTGGCCCAGGCCGGAGCCGCAGCCGCAGAGTCGCTGGCTCTCATTGATGCCGGTTATGTTGAGCAGGAACCCTACACAGCTTCCATCTTGGAAGAAGAGTGCTCTGGCTGCAAGACCTGCATCCCAATGTGTCCTTACCAGGCCATCTCGTTCCTTGAAGACAAGAAGAAAGCGAAAATCAACGAGGTTCTATGCAAGGGCTGTGGAACCTGTGTAGCCGCCTGTCCGTCGGGATCGATTCAGCAGAACTTCTTTGAGGATCAGGAAATCTTTGAAGAGATCGAAGGGCTATTAGCCTATGCCTGAAGCAGAACTCAATTCGTCGACAGCAGTGTCTACGCCGGAAATGCCACAGTTCGAGCCCAGAATCGTCGCGTTCTTCTGCAACTGGTGCACTTACCTCGCCGCGGACCTGGCCGGCACTTCGCGGATGAAGTATGCACCCAATGCACGGGTGATTCGCGTGATGTGCTCGGGCCGTGTGGACCCGCAATTTGTGCTGGATGCTTTCGCTCAGGGTGCAGACGGGGTGCTCATCGGAGGCTGCCATCCCGGCGATTGCCATTACCAGGAAGGAAACTACAAGACCCTTCGACGCTACCGTCTGCTGAAACGCTTACTTCAGCAGATGGGAATCGAGGAGGAACGCTTGCGCCTGGAATGGATTTCTGCGTCCGAAGCAGACCGGCTGCGCAACGCAATGAATGACATGGTGGAGAAAGTGCGCGCGCTCGGTCCGCTTCATCTGAAATCGGACGAGGAAGAAGTCTTCGCCGAGAAAGTGGTGGCGTGATGGCAGAGAAACCAAAAGTCGCTTTCTACTGGTGCGCGTCCTGCGGAGGCTGCGAAGAAGCGGTCGTGGACCTGGCCGAGGCGATTCTTGATGTGATTGCCGCCGTGGACATCGTATTCTGGCCGGTGGCAATGGACTTCAAGCGCCGGGACGTTGAAGCCATGCCGAACGGCTCGATTTTCGCTACGTTCCTCAACGGTGCCATCCGCACTACTGAACAGGCAGAAATGGCGCACTTACTGCGAAGCAAATCAAAGGCCCTCGTGGCATTGGGATCATGCTCGCACCTGGGCGGCATTCCCGGGCTGGCCAATTTGTTTGATCGCAAAAGCCTCTTCAAGGCCGTCTACCTGGAGTCGCCAAGCACTGTGAACCCGGAAGTGACGCTCCCGGCCACAAGGCACAAAGACGACGGCCACGCGGTGGAATTGCCCGGTTTTTACAACACCGTGCGTCCACTCGATCAGGTGGTCGACGTGGACTATTACATTCCCGGTTGCCCACCCACGCCGAGGATTTTCCGCACCGCGTTGCAAACTCTTCTAGGCGATGAGTTACCACCGAAAGGCACTGTGCTTGCCCCGGATCGCGCGCTGTGCGATGAGTGTTCACGTAAGGACACCAAGCCACAAGACTTGTCGATCACTGAATTTAAGCGTCCCCATCAGGTTCTCGTTGACGAAGAAAAATGCCTGCTCGCCCAGGGGCTGCTGTGCATGGGCCCGGCCACACGCGGGGGCTGCGAGGCGCCCTGCATCCAGGGCAACATGCCGTGCTCGGGATGCTGCGGTCCTACGAGCAGAGTCAGAGACCAAGGCGGGAAGATTCTGTCCTCTCTGGCTTCGTTGGTGAACAGCAAGGAAGACTCTGAGATTGACCGCATCTTGACTACGATTCCGGACCCGGTGGGCAGTTTCTACCGGTACAGTCTGCCTGGCTCGTTGTTGCGGCGAAAGAAGCTGGATGAGGCGTCACTGCAAGCTTCGACGGCGTCCAGATGAGGTGGCTCTATGCCCGATGAGAACGAACAGACGTTGCGTGCTGTCTGGCAGAAAGGCAGCGCAGAAGCAAATGCCAGCTTGGCGCGCCGGCGCATCACGATTGATCCCATCACCCGCCTGGAGGGCCACGGCAAGATCGACATCTTCCTGGATGACGGAGGAAAAGTCGAAAGAGCTTATTTCCAGGTGCCCGAGCTGCGGGGTTTCGAGAAATTTGTGCAAGGCCGCCCCGCAGAGGAAATGCCCCAGATCACCTCGCGAATCTGCGGAGTGTGTCCGACCGCGCACCACATGGCAGCGACCAAAGCACTTGACCATCTCTACCAGGTAGATCCGCCACCGGCGGCCAAGAAGATCCGCGAATTGATTTACAGCACATTTTTCACCGAAGACCACGCGCTCCATTTTTATTTCCTGGGCGGGCCCGATTTCGTCGTCGGTCCCAGCGCCTCGGCCGCCGAACGGAATGTCGTGGGAGTCATCGGAAAGGTCGGAGTTGAAACCGGCAAGAAAGTCATTACTATGCGGCGCCGCCTGCGTGAGTTGATTGCTCTTGCCGGCGGCAAGGCCGCGCATCCCGTTTTCGGATTGCCTGGCGGCGTTGCCAAGCACTTTACCCCTGAGATGCAGAAGCAGTTCCAGGAGGTAGCCGCCGAAGCCGTCGAGTTCGCTCAGTTCACTCTGCAGTTGTTTGAGGATGTGGTGCTCAAGATTACCGACTACGTCCAACTGATCCTCTCGGATATTTATACCCATCACACCTACTACATGGGCCTGGTGGACGAAGACAATCGGGTGAACTTCTACGACGGTCAGCTGCGCGTCGTCACCCCCGATGGCCGGGAGTGGAAGAAATTCCCTCCCGAAAACTATCTGGAAAACGTCGCGGAGCACGTCGAGCCATGGAGCTACGTCAAGTTCTGCTACCTGAAGCCAGTGGGATGGAAAGGGTTTACCGAGGGCGCGGAAAGCGGCATCTACAGCGTGGCTCCTTTAGCGCGCTTGAATGTTAGCCAAGGGATGGCGACGCCGTTGGCTCAGGAAGCATATGAGAAGTTCTTCTCAGTTCTGGGAGGCCGACCGGTGCATCATACGTTGGCTAATCATTGGGCGCGGTTGGTCGAACTGCTCTACGCTGCCGAGCGCATGAAGGAACTTGCCGCTGATCCGGCGCTGACGGATGACAGAATACGAGTTCTGCCCACGGAAAAGCCACGGGAGGGCATCGGCGTCGTGGAAGCTCCGCGCGGAACGCTCATCCATCATTATGAGACTGACGACCGGGGATTGATTGTGAAGGCAAACCTCATCGTGGCCACGCAAAACAACGCTGCGCGCATTGCGATGAGTGTCGAGAAGGCCGCCAAGGGTTTGATTCATGGCCCCGGCGTCCCAGAGGGGGTGCTCAACCAGGTGGAGATGGCCTTCCGCGCCTACGATCCGTGTCACGGTTGCGCTACGCACTCTCTGCCAGGAAGTATGCCTTTATTGATCCGAGTCCGCGACCACGGGGGCCATACGCTGGCCACGTTGCGGCGTGACTTTGACGGGAGCGTGCATCGTGAGTAGCATTGCGAACCACAGTGCGGAACTGCCGGCGGCACCCGAATCGCGAGAGGTCACCGTTCGGGTTTTATGTCTCGGCAACGATCTATTAGCGGATGATTCCCTCGGCAGCGTGGTTGCGGAGCGCATTCGACAATTCGCCTCGGCAGACGTGGAAGTTCTCAGTACTCCTGAAGCGGGATTCCATTTGCTGGATTACGTCTTGAACGTCCACTGTCTCGTGGTTGTCGACACCGTGGTGACCGGCACCGCCCCTCCAGGAACCATCTACGCATTCCAAGATCACGAACTGAAGGCGGTTCCAGGGGGATCGCCGCATTATATTGGGCTGTACGAGACCCTCAATTTAGCGCGAACCCTGGGCCTGCCAGTTGCAGAAGAGGTGTTCTTCCTGGCGGTTGAAGCGGCTAATTGCTCGACGCTAGGAGGAGAAATGGATCCCGCGGTGCTCGCGGTTATACCGGCCCTTGTAAGCATGGTTCGTGACATGCTCCGCCCCGAGCCGATGCCCTTGTCGTGAGAGAGCGCCAAAATGCTTTCACCGCCACGGCTGAGCGACATCCTCCATCAGCGACTGTTATGATAACGTTCCTCAACGAATTCTATAAAGAGGACTGTCAAGAAAAAAGTTCTGCCTCGACCGGACGGCGAGGGTTTGGTCTCGAGATCCAGCCCACTGAAGTTTGGCTTCCCTGGAGAAGCTTGGCCGATTACCCATGCTCATAAAATTCCTCAGCTGATGGTGGCGATGCCATCGAGTTCGAAAGAGCGGCAAGCCAAACGGGTGCTCAAAGTCAACCATGGTTCTATCCGAGGCTCGTGGCCTATGGCTATTTCTGCGTTATCACTCAATTGAGGGGTTTTGAGCGCTATCGCTGATTACAATAAGGAAGAGGGGGCGCTCGGAGCGGCGACCGATGAAGGATCGGCTGTATCATCCCGAATTGTGTAACGCTCGGCCCCGTCGAAAGAAGAAAGGTCAGGCGATTCACGTTCAACGCCTTGATCAGTCATTCCTTCAATCTGGGCAAGAATGCGGAAAAAATGCTGCGACAAAGACTTCGGACGTCCTTACGCCATTCTTGAATCTACCGACCCTGCCAGGGCCGACACCACTGCCCGGCTGGCTGCTTCGTCAGACACCTTTAAATACGCGCCGGTGCTCGTCAGGCTCCGATGCCCCAGGTACCGCCGCACGTTCTCGATGCCGGCTTGCTTGATCGTATGCATGGCAATCGAATGCTTGAGTACGTGCGGATGACATTTATGGATTCGCGAGGGAAAATTCCGCGACGATCTCTTTTACCGACTCAACGTCTTTCCGATCGAGATTCCACCGCTGCGAGAGCGGCGCCAGGATATTCCGCTCCTCGTGAATTATTTCGTGTCAAAGCTTTCCCGAAGGATGCGGAAACAGATTAAGTCCATTCCTAAGCAAGCAATGGAGACCTTGACGAACTGCCCATGGAAAGGCAATGTGAGGGAATTGCCGAACTTCATTGAACGTGCAGTCATTCTTTCGCACGGCGATGAGTTAGCGGTGCCAGTCGCCGAACTCCAAGCCGCTTATTCTCGTGCCGTTTCTGCCCCTGCCTCTACCTTCTATCAAGCAGAACGAAAGGTGATTATCGACGCACTGAAGGCGGCATCCGGAAAAAATGCGGGTAAAGGCGGAACCGCCGACCGTCTCGGCCTGAACCGTACGACCCTGCAGAATAAGATGAAGCACCTCGGCATCACCAAAAGCGACTATCAACCCTAGTCGCGGGTTCTGCTCAACTCGTCATTGGTTCAGTGATTATCAAGAAGACATCCCTCGAATGTACTTTGTATGCTTACTGACTTCGACCCCACTACCTACGAGACAAGGGGTTGATCCGCCACTATCAGCCCCCGGCCCAATTTGGTGTCAGATTTGGTGTCAAAACGCGCCGATTTTGGCGGTTCTTGCCGACTTGTCCGACTATTAAAGCCTTTTCCGTCAGCAAGATACGGTTTTACAAATTCCATGGCATGGAAGAGGTCGTCGGTTCGATCCCGACCAGGTCCACCAAACTGATTCGCGAGGTCCCTCACCTGGTTCGGGATTTCGGCAGGAGGCTCCCGCTTCGCTCACGCCTCCTAAACGCCTCAAGTTCGATCCCGACCAGGTCCACCAATCTGATTCGCGAGGTCCCTCACTTGGTTCGGGATTTCGGCGGGAGGCTCCCGCTTGGCTCACGCCTCCTAAACGCCTCAAGTTCGATCCCGACCAGGTCCAGCAAATCTCCCTCCCGCTTCCCCACTACCAGCGGCAGGTAGAGCCGAATCGCCTGGGGCTCCCGCTTATTCCACTTGAGTATCGACCGTCTCACGAGGGGCCGGACGAAACCCGCTGCTATCGATTCGCTCCCAGGTTCGTCTCATAGGCCCAGGGAGAAACCGATGAAGCGAATGGATCGGCAGGTGCTGCTCACCATCCTCGGAACGGCTCTGGCGGCCTGCGCCTTTGGCCAGCCGGACGAAAAGCCAGTCAAGATCAATGACGCTATTTCCATGGTCCCGGCAACCGGCAATGTGTACCTGGTGAAGACTCCCGCCGGAGACGTGGTGATCGACACTGCCATCGCAGAAATAGCAGGAGAGGTCAAGAAGATTTTCGACAGCGAACCGCACGGACCGATCAAGTACATCATTCTCACGCATGCCCACGCGGATCATATCGGCGGAATCGGGCTCTGGAAAGAGGCCGGCACGCAGATCATCGCGCAGAGGAATTATGTCGAGTTCGTACACTACGTCGCCCGACTCGAAGGGTTCTTTGCTCCCCGCAATGCCGCGGCCTTTAGCCGTGCAGCACCGTCCGTCGGACCATGGGCGGGAAACTTCGGGGGAAAAATCGAACCCACCATCCTGTTTGATGAAAGCTACAAATTCACTTTAGGTGGTGTTGAATTTCAACTTTTCAGCACACCGGGAGAAACGCCCGATCATTTGACGGTTTGGATCCCGGCATACAAGGCGGCGTTCATAGGGGACAATTACTACGGCATCAACACCCCTGAGCCGAACTCATTTCCTAACCTTTATGCGATTCGCGGCACCAAGCCGCGCTGGGCCCTCGATTGGATCCAGTCACTCGACACCGTTCTGGCCCTCAAGCCTGAGATCGTGCTGAACGGCCATGGTGAGCCGATCGTAGGCAATGCGGAGATCACTCGCCGTCTCAGCCGTTACCGGGATGCCATTCAGTACGTCCATGACGAAACAGTGAAAGGCATGAACGCCGGCAAGGATGTATTCACGCTGATGCAAGAGATCAAGCTCCCGCCGCAGTACGACTTGACGGAAGTATTTGGGAGAGTGAGCTGGTCGGTGCGCGGAATTTATGACGGATACGCTGGTTGGTATGACGGAAATCCCACGTCCATGTACGAAGTCCCAGCTTCGTCGGTGTATGCGGACCTGGTCAGGCTCGCTGGCGGACCTGAGCCGCTGGCAGGGCTGGCTCTGGACAAAATAGAAGCAGGCAAGCCGGTGGAAGCACTGCACTTGACGGACGTGATCCTCGCCTACGATGCGAAGAGCGTCCCCGCACTGAATGCCCGGATCAAGGCGATGGAATACTTGCGCCTGCACACAGAAAACCGCGTCGAGTCTGGTTGGCTTGACTATGGTTTACGGCTCGCAAAAGAGAAGCTGGCGAGCGCGCAATGAGGGGAAGCAGGATGATGAACCCAAAAGCACTCCTGAAAATCGCGGGGGCAGTACTCACGGTCTGTTTCAGCCTGGTGGCGGTGCGCGCCGGCGCATCGCAGACGGAGGACCCAATCAAGCCAAGCCAGGCAACTCGGTCGATGGCTCTGGATTCGCTCGATGGCGTAGAGATCAAAGCTGTGCCTGAGGCAGGCGCGCAACCGGTCCAGGTCAAGGCCGATATTGCGGATTACAACGGCAGGCGCTCACTCCACGTGCTAAACGATGACTCGACGATGGGCTCCAGCGGGCCTTCCGGCGGCGAATCGCTAGCCATCATTAAAGATACTGACTTTAAGAACGGCACCATCGAAGTTGACCTGGTTGGGATGCCGCGGCAAGGATCGAATACGCAGAGCCGCGGTTTTGTGGGAATCGCCTTTCGCATTCAAGGCAACGGCGAGAAGTTCGAGAACTTCTATTTGCGGTTTACCAACGGACGCGTCGACGACCAACTCCGCCGCAACCACTCCACCCAGTACACTTCCTTTCCAGCTTTTTCGTGGTTCCGCTTGCGCCAGGAGAATCCGGGAGTCTACGAATCGTATGTTGACATCGAGGAAAAGGCTTGGACGACGGTCAAGATTGTGGCTTCGGGCACAAAAGCAATGCTCTACGTGAACGGCGCCGATCAGCCTTGCCTGATCGTCAATGACCTGAAACTGGGCGAGACCCACGGCCGGGTTGGTCTATGGACTGGGTCTGACACCGAAGCGTATTTCTCCAACCTGCGAATCAAATGAGCCGGGAACAGAGCAAATGCTTCTTACGTTCGGGCCTTTCCCGGCATTGAGCGACAAAGCGGGATGGTTTCAGGCGGGCAAAAGGCATGGAAGAGGTCGTCGGTTCGCTTGAGCATACACCATCGGCAACGAACTGCATACGGTGTACAATCGTTGGTGTTTCCGGAGGCAAGCGGAGATCGGTATCTGGCGCACCCCAGCCTCTCCTAGAATGCAAAATCCTGCAAAAACAAACACCCGCGTGCAAGCCCGTCAGGTGCGTCCGAACCCGAATCGAACCCAAACAGCTCAGCCGGCCGCCCCACCGCTGGTCAGCGTTGGCGACGCCGGAATCTGGGTAGCGATCTGGCTGTCCGCTCTTGTGGCCTACTGGCCCGCTCTCCGAGGTGGCCTGATCTGGGACGACACGGACCATATCACTGCGCCGCAACTGCGATCTGTTCAGGGTCTGTGGCGCATCTGGTTCGACCTCGGAGCCACGCACCAATACTACCCGCTGCTACACAGCGCATTCTGGTTGGAGCACCGTTTCTGGGGTGACGCCGTGCTGGGCTACCATCTGACCAACCTCACGCAACACGCGCTGGCGGCCTTTCTGCTGGTGCTGATTGTGCGGCGTCTGGAATTGCCGGGCGCCTGGCTGGCGGGCCTGATCTTTGCCCTGCACCCGGTGTGCGTGGAAGCGGTGGCCTGGATTTCGGAGCAAAAGAGCACGCTCTCGGGGGTGTTCTACCTGGCGTCGGCGCTGACCTACCTGCGGTTCGATCAGACTCGCCGGAAATCTCACTATCTGTGGGCGCTGGGGCTGTTCGTCCTGGCCTTGCTCAGCAAGAGCGTAACTGCGACGCTTCCGCCGGTACTGCTGGTGATCTTCTGGTGGCAGCGCGGCAAGCTGGAGTGGCGACGCGACGTGTGGCCGCTGCTGCCGTGGTTCGTGATCGGCGCAAGTTCGGGCATGTTTACAGCGTGGGTGGAAAAGACCTACGCCGGGGCCCAAGGCGCCAGCTATAGTCTTACCCTGGTCCACCACCTGCTGCTGGCCGGCCGGGTGATTTGTTTTTACGCCGGTAAGCTCGCATGGCCGTCCAATCTGATCTTCACCTATCCACACTGGCAACTGGATCCCAGCGCATGGTGGCAATATCTGTTTCCGTTGGCCGTAGCGGCGGTATGGTTTGGGCTCTGGCGGCTGGCGAGGCGTAACCGCGGACCGCTGGCAGGTTTTTTGATCTTCTGCGGAACGCTGTTCCCGGTGCTGGGTTTCCTCAGTGTTTATCCTTTTCGATACTCCTACGTCGCAGATCACTTTCAATACCTGGCGGCCCTGGGAATTATTGTGCCGGCAGCCTCCATGCTCGCGTATGGAATGAACCGGGTCTCTCATGGGAAAGCAAGTGCGGTTGCGGCTCTGGTTGTGTTGCCAGTGGCGCTCGGCGGATTGACATGGCGACAAAGCGGAATGTACCGCGACGCCGAGACGCTGTACCGGACAACTCTGGCACGCAATCCGTCCAGTTGGATGGCACACAATAACCTGGGAGTACTGTTGCTTAACCTGCCGGACCGGCTGCCCGAGGCCATCGCCGAGTTTCAGGCAGCGTTGCGGATTAACCCCGACGACGCGGAGGCTCACAGCAATCTCGGAACAGGCCTGTCGAAGATTCCGGGGCGGTTGCCAGAGGCGATTGAAGAGTATCAGACGGCGCTGCGGATTCAACCCAGTCTCCCCGAAGCTCATAACTTGTTCGGAATGACGCTGGCGCAAGTGCCAGGCCGGCTGCCAGAGGCGATCGCGGAGTATCAAACAGCCTTGCAACTTCGGCCGGACTATGCCGAGGCACACGATAATTTAGGAATCGCTCTGGCGCAAACCGGAAGAATCGAGGATGCGATTGCTGAATTCCGGGCTGCGGTACGCGCCGACCCCGGCCTCGCCAAGGCGCACGGCAATCTAGGATACGCTTTGTCACAAACGCCCAATGGCCTTCCCGAAGCAATCTCGGAGTACGAAGCCGCGCTGCGCATTCAGCCCGACAATGCGGAAGCGCACAACAATCTGGGGATCGCGTTGGCGCAAACTCCGGGCCGGATGGAGGATGCGGTGGCTGAGTTTCAAGCCGCGCTGCGGCTGCGCCCGGACTACATACATGCGCGCATCAATCTGGGGAACGTGTTGGCGCAAATGCCGGGCCGGCGGCAGGAAGCTATCTCTCAGCTTGAACTGGTGTTGCAAGCCAGGCCGGAGATGGAAAACGTCCGGCAAGCGCTCAAGGAGTTGCAAGCGCAGCAATAGAGGCTGACATAATGCCCTCGGTGAGCTATGGCTTAGGTGTTAAGAGCCAAGACTTGACCTTTCACACCGTGCGGTCGGACGGGGTCGTCGTCAAACAAGGCCCTTGGCGGGGGTTTTGAGGGCTAACGCCTGATAGCGGAAGTTGACTGACCTTCTGCACGCTGTCACGGAGTACCCTTGACCACCGGGCGTACAATGTTGGCGTTCGACGGAGGGAGTTATGCAACCGTACTTGCGGCCGCCCAGGACGCCGTCCAACCTTTCGGAATCAGTGCAACACCACCTGAACGCCTATGCGCTTGCGGCGAGCGCGGCGGGAGTGGGGATGCTGGCTTTGTTAGCGACACTTAAGGACCTGCTGAGATGCTCTTCTCAGAAGATGTATCTATTGTGGGCTGAACCGCAGGAAGACGGATCCGAACTGATCGCCAGAGCAGGACAAGCATTGTGAGTGCCCAAACATTTACTCCCAGCCCAAACTGACGTTCCTCTGAAATGGACAACGTCCAAGAACTTCCTAGAAAGTAGGCCCATCCAAGGTGAAATGCGAGGTCCTCTCCTTTTGCAGGACCGGTGATGCTCAGGACAAGTTCACAGCCGGTGGCAAACCTGTATGTAATCAGTGATGTAGAAATGCAAGGGATCTGTATCGCGAGTGAAGCAATAAGGCCCTCTGTGCGATTCGGATCGTAAACGAATGAGAGGCCGCTGGCAGTAACGCCAGCGTTTAGTATGAGGAAAAGAACCATTGTCAGCAAATTGAGGGTGGGCTGGCTGTGAGAGCTAAGACCAGACTGGAGAGCTCTAAACGTAGCTGCGAATCCAGTGAAGCCACCGCCCACAGTCGTTGTAATGAGCGTCAAGCGTAGCCAAGGCTTCATAAGAATCGCGGCATCTCAAATGCCGACGGTTATTGCCATTCCAATGATCTATCCTAGGCCAGTTGCACCGCCAGTGAAAGTTCAGATTTGATTCTGGTCACTTGTCGCAAAATCTCCGTTACACTCCGTCGAAAATGCTCAAAACCCCCAATCGGTTTCACTTGGTGCGTCGGGTCAAAACGGTGGCGCTAAGAGGCAGGAACGGGGGCAGTACTTCTTCCTACTATTGCAGCTTCGCGTACTCCGCCCTGGCTTGCCTCAGGATGGGGATGTCGGGATCGGCGTCTTTCCAGAGTGTCAGGAAGTCCTTGTAGGCAGCAAGCGCCCGGACGCGGTCTGCAGCAGCATCGGCTCCTTGCGAGGTTTTCGCCTCCAGAGCGGTCGCGCGAGCCAATCCCAGATGCGCCAACGCTCCCGTCCAGCAGTTCCAGACAATGCCGCGGTGGTCAAGAACCTTCTGAAATTCGGCCGCAGCCGCTGGCCCCTGCCCGGCCGCCAGGTATGCCTCTCCGCGAATATACGTCGGATAGAGGCAGGAAAGATTGATGACGAACCCGATCTGCCCCAACTCGATGAGGGAAGCAGCTTGCAGGGTATTCAGCGCGAGCGGTGGATTCTTTCGGTCGAGCGCCAATTGCGCCTGAATTGCAGGCAGCCAAAGCGACTGCATCTGGGTGTCGAGCGGAAAGCGTTTCGCCAGGTCTTGCGCCAGAGACTGGGCCCGCACGGTATCGCCCGCCATAGCAAACGCGAGCGCGGCTTCGCTCTGGACGCCCTGACTCGCAGGAGCAAGCTTTAGAGCCTCCGCCGCCCCCTGCCGGGCTTCCGCAGGATTGCCGAAAACAGCCTCTCGCTGAGCGGCAATCGCCTGCCAGATTGCCCCGTTTTCCTTGCTGTCCGCCTGGATGGCGGAGTCCACAGCGCGTTTGGTCAGTTCCCGTGCCTTACCAAGATGACCGCCATACGCCTCGGTGTCGGAGGCGAGCGCAAGTCCCCAGTTCTCAAATCCGGGCTTCGCCGCAAACCACCGTTGCTGTTCCGCCATCGCCGCGGAGTCCGATCCGAGAAAGGCGAGAGCGTAGAGAAGATTGCGCATCACGACATCATCCAGTTTTTGCGCCTGCGCCGCGTGGATCATCTGTCGCGCTTCGTCGAATCGCTGCAAGCCCAGGGCACAGTTGGCCAGATTCTCATACGAGGCTACATGATCCGGCGCAAGGCGCTGGGCTTGTCTGGTGACCTCCGCGGCCTTCTGGTACTGTCCCTGCATCACCAACACTGCTCCCAACTCCGTGTAAGCTCCGACTGCCCGCGGGTAGCTGTCAATCTCCTCCTGATACGTCTGGGCGGCTTTATCCAGTTCTCCGGTCACATTCGAGTAGTAGTCGGCAGTAATGTCCAGCTTTTCCCGCTCGCCGGCATGTTCCCGCAACTGAAATGCCTTGGTGAAATACTCGCTGGCCCGCCCTAGCTGGCCGACACTGTCGTAGTCACCTCCCGCCGCCCGGTAGGCGATAGCAAAATTCGGATCAAGCTCGATGGCGCGTTGATGGTACGGCAGCGCAGCAGCGGGGCCTTTCTCACTGAGTGTTTTTCTGCCCAGGCTGTACGCTTTCAGAGCTTCGAGGGAAGACGTGGTCGCCTCGGCCAAAGGAACATCAAACTTCTGCACGGTAGCCAGCGACTCGCCCAGTTCGCCGCGCAGCTTGGACGCCACCCCG
Source organism: uncultured Acidobacteriota bacterium (assembly GCA_963715675.1). Taxonomy (GTDB): domain Bacteria; phylum Acidobacteriota; class Terriglobia; order Terriglobales; family Acidobacteriaceae; genus DASVWZ01. The sequence continues at coordinate 730,291 of OY970265.1, read as the reverse complement.
CCCAAGGCGTCGAGCACCTTCTCCTTGGACGCCGCCGTCACCTGCTCCTCGGCCAGCGTGTCTCCGATCTGGCAATTCACCGCCTTTAGTCCCAGCACATATTCGCTGCCCAAACTGCCAATCGATCCGGCAAGGTAGGCTTTGCTTCCCGCCCGCTGGCAAAGCTCGCGGGCCACCTCGGGCGTGAGTCTTGTGCTGGCCGGACGCGTCATCAATTTCAAGATCTTGGCGACCTGGGTGTCCGAGAGCACGTTCAGGAAGGGCGATTGCCGCAGGGAAACGGTCAGCGCCGTCTTCAGCGTATCGTCGAACACCGGGTCGTCCGTGCTGTTCGAAAAATCGGTGAGAACGATGGTATCTTTCTCGGTCAGGCGCCGGTTTTGCCGATGCGACCGATAATAGAGTCCGCCCGCCACGAGCGCGGCGACGGCCAGAACGAGAATGACCACTTTCCAGAACGTTCCGCGCGCTGCCGCAGAAGCTTCTGGCTCCGCCACCGTGCCCGCGCCAGCCACTCCACTGCGCCCGCTCTCCGAATCCCGCTTCAGCCGTTGCAAATCGGAACGCATATCGGCTGCGTGTTGGTAGCGCAGTTCCCGATTCTTCTCCAGTGCTTTCCCAATGATTGCCTCCACCTGAGGAGGTAACTCTGGATTCCAGTGTCTTGCGGGAAGTGCGTCCTCATGCAGGATGGCGCCGAAGGTTGTTCCTATCGTCGGCCTGTCAAAAGCAACCTGACCAGTTGCCATCTCATAGAGAACAGCTCCGAATGAGAACAAATCGGTGCGCGCATCCAGGGGCTTCCCTGCCACCTGCTCCGGAGACATATACGTCACGGTGCCCATCGTGCTGCCACCGGTCGTAAGTTCTTTGTCTTCGAGCGTGGGATCATCGGAGCCGGATCCGCTCTTGATACGCCGGTGAGTGAGGTCTATTTTCGCCAGCCCAAAATCCAGAATCTTGGCGTGTCCCCGCTTGGTCACGAATAGGTTCGCCGGTTTGATGTCGCGGTGGACGATGCCCTGGTTGTGGGCCGCGTCCAAAGCATCGGCAATCTCGATCGCCAGCGACAGAATGACCTCGTTTTCCATAGGCCGGCCAGCGATGCGGTGCTTCAGTGTCACGCCATCCAGAAACTCCATGGCGATGAAGGCCTTGCCGTTTTCCTCGCCAATATCGTAGATGGTGCAGATACCTGGATGGTTGAGTGCAGACGCCGCCTTGGCCTCACGCCGAAATCGTTCCAACGCCTGCCGATCCTGCGCTACGTCTTCCGGCAAGAACTTCAGGGCCACGAAGCGTTCGAGACGGGTGTCCTCGGCTTTGTAAACCACACCCATCCCGCCACCGCCCAGTTTCTCGACGATGCGGTAGTGTGAGATGGTCTGGTCAATCACTGACGCGAAATCTTACGTCGGCGAAACGGGCAAGTCAATGAAAGCCGTGGGGGTTGGCAGTGTACTCAAAGGGGTACTGGGGTAAAATCGCCGTGTCCATCAAAAGCCCCAATCGGGTTCATTCGTCGCGCCGGGCAAAACGGTGGCGCTGAGAGACAGGGAGGGGGGTACTGCCTGTGTCCGATCCATGGAGCCCTGCTAAAGCTGTCTGCAAGGCCGAGTTTAAGAACGATTACGGTTTAGGTGGTGCGGGCGGCGTGAACTGGGCAAGGTCACTCAGACCGAGAGCCGCTTCGATGCTGCTGATCTTCTTCTCGGCGTCCTCGAATCCATCTTTCCCGAACATCTTGTGCTCGATGTCTTCGAATTGATCGGAAATCTCGTCGAGTTGTTTGTCTGAATAGTTCTTTTTCCAAGCCGGGAATATGATGGTATCCTCATGCGCGGCGTGGTTCTGGTACATGCGCACAAAGCTCTCAAAAACTCTGGCCAGGGGTTCGGCATGGGCGGATGCGATTTTTCCGCCATTGGTAACCGCCAGCACGTAGTCCGTAACTTCGCGTCCGCGGTTGTGCTGCTCGGTCAAAACATCCGCATAGTGCTGGAGATCGCTTCCCTGTTTGCGGATCAGCGGAAAGATGTGCTGTTCCTCCAGCATTCTCTCGTGATAATCCTCGCCGAACGTTCGGAACAGCTGGGCGACCTGCCGCAAGGCAGCCGCGTCCACGGCGGAGCTGTTCTGCCGCAACTTCGGCACCGTCTCGGCATAAACCAGCAGAGCGCGCCGTATCACACCGTGTTCCCGCATCAGATCCTCGGTGGCGGTAACTTCAGGTTCTTTGACGACGCCGGCGGATTTCTTCTCCGCGCCATTTGCCAAGAGCGCCAGTCCCGGGGCGGCAATGACAACTCCAAACGCTGTGGCACTGCGAAGTACAACGCGACGTTCCAAATCGATCTCCATAGACCCTCCTGAGGATGGGCTCAGCGATGTGCGCATCCCCGACACAACTGGGATGTCAAAGCCTCCTATCTTGATGCTCTTATTTGTTCGGCACCCTGCGGAAGAGCAGGATTTCTTGCCGATGATGAGGCCAGGCAGGCCTTTGCGTTTCGTCAACCTTGGAGGGTGAAAAAAAGAAAAGGCGACTCGCGCCATGCGAATCGCCCTTCCAGAAACTGCGAGACTTAGATCGCCTGAACGTTCTCAGCCTGCCAGCCTTTCGGTCCCTTGGTTACGTCGAATTGCACCGTTTGGCCCTCCTGCAGGCTCTTGAAACCGCCGGCTTGAATCGCCGAAAAATGCACGAAAACGTCTTCGCCCGACTGGCGGCTAATAAAGCCGTAGCCCTTGGCATCGTTAAACCACTTCACTGTTCCTTGTTCCATTTGAGTGTACTGTTGTTCCTTTGTTTGTATTTACGCTGGAGGGAGATCGGAAGAAACTTGCGCAGGTTACTGGCTGTTGAAGCAAGAACTGCTCACGACCGATTCGGTCTCACGTACTATTTGATGTTACGCTCACCGCTGGACATTAGCAAGCAGATTCGCTGCCGGGTAGTGGCTCAGTTTGATTGTCACTCTGCAAGCTTTTTGCAGAGCGTCATTCCCGCATTCTCCCCGCGTGAAAATTAGGGCATTCTGTATTCTGAGGAGTAGTATAGAGACTGAAGTAGAAAGAAAGCTGCGCGACAAGGGAACGAGCAAAGCCTCGCAGCGTAAATGACTCTTAACCTCGAAGACACCATTCAAGACCGGTTGCGCCTTCGCGATTGAGAAACTCAACCGGAAGGCGTCGGCATGTGTGTTCTGAGTTCCGCGAAAAGCGCAGAGCTTCCTCCGAATGCATCTGAGGCACTCCCGCACAGCAGCACCATTGCATAGATGCTCGCGATACTTATAAGGAGCTAGAATGTCCGGAATCAATGGCGACAAATCCAGATTTCACCGGGTGCGGAAACAGAAAATTGCGCGCCGGATGCGAAACCGAGCGATGCTGAAAAGCCTTGCGGAGCAATCCAAAGCGGTGAGTACTTCCACGGGCGTGGGACCAAAGCCGGTGGCGGCGTGACCGCGCATGCGCTTGGGTTGATGCCTCCCAGTGCGGTAGAGGTTTCGGCCAGGAAGAAGCGTGTTCTTCTGGTGGACGCGTCGTCGGCCAGCCGCGACCTGCGTGCCGAGACCATGAGAAAACTCGGCATGGACGTGGATTGTGCCGCCGATATCGGCGAAGCGCGCTCCTGGTGGCGGGCGGATCTATATAATCTGGTGCTCATGAACACGGAATGTGAATCGGGCCGCCGGGACAGGTTTTGTGAAGAAGTTCGCGGCGCCACGCCGCCTCAGCAACTGGCGTTTCTGGTCGGCAAACCCGCGTACCTTGCGGACTCGCCGAATGCGGATGGAGGGGCAGCGATCGAGATGGTTGAAGGTCCAGTCCTGAGGGATGAGGCGTCAGCGGCGCCATCGGCGGATGTCGCTGGCGATCTGCCTCAGCGCTGGGGAATCCTGGAAGCCTCCCGGCAAATCTCTGCCGTCCGGTCGCTGGCGGTGGCTCGCTCCCGGGCGGTGCGGGACCGACCGGCCCCGCCGCGCGATCTTGAAAGCCGCAGCCCCAGGCGCAGTGCAGCCTGGTCTCAGCTCCTACCTGAACTCCAGAAAGAGGAAATGCAATGAAGAACCTTTACGTTGGTAATTTGTCCCACAGCACCACCGAGTCGGAGTTGCGTGCCGCCTTCGAGGCCCATGGAGCGGTGGAAAAAGTGAGCATCATGACCGACCGCGAAACCGGACGAGCGCGGGGGTTTGCTTTTGTGGAGATGACCAACGCCGATGAAGCTGACAAAGCGGTCGCGGCCCTGAACGGAACCGATCTGGGGGGACGGGCTTTGAAGGTCAATGAAGCCAAGCCCAAGACCGACCGGCCTCGCGGCGGCGGTGGCGGCGGCTTCGGTGGGCAGCGGTCCGGCGGTGGTGGCGGCGGAGGGCGCGGCCGTGATGACTACCAGGGCCACGCACGTCAGCCCCGCGAGCCGCGCTGGTAGCGTTTTGATTTTGAGAAATTCGCCGCGGACGGCATCTGCCGGCCACTCACCAACGACTAATGGACAGGAGGAATTGTGAATGCCAAGAGGCCGATCAACTTTTACCAAGCGTCAGAAAGAACAAACCCGGCAACAGAAACAACGGGAAAAAGCCGAGCGCCGGAGCCAGCGTAAACAGGAGAAACCGGAAGGCACCGCGGATGAGATGCGCGAACTGCGCGAGCTGGCGGAAGCCCAGGCGGCGCTGTTCCGCGTCGGATTGGACGAAGAGAGTTCTGACGAAGAAGCCACGCCGCACAACGGAACCGGCATCGAGCGGTAGGCGCAGGAGCAGGAAAACATCAGGATCTGCGTGGCATGGAACCTGGTCACGGCAAGCGCGAATGGCAGTTACCTAGCGGAGAAGATCTGCCGCACCTTTTTCCAGCGTCGTGGCCGCAGGTACTGGGAAAAGTCCCGGTAGCGTCTCGCCGAATCACCCCGAGTTGAGATGGCTTGACCCGCGCGATTTCCGCTGGCTACCTCGGCTTCGCCGCTTTGGGGCTGAACAAACCCAGCCTCTCTTTCTCATCTTACTCCCGGAGAGTGCCTCGTCCCTCCAATTAGTGGAGGGACAAGGGCGGGGACTTTCCTGCAGTCATCGTGAGCTGTTTCGGCTTTCGCGCAAGACGCCGAAAGCGCGGACCGGAGTGTCCGCGCCACGGGGTGTGTGCTTACACAAAGACCTCGCCCGGCAAGGCGGTCAAGGTCCGCGAGGCAAGCGTATTTTGAACAAAGCGCTTGGGCAGTTCTGCAGCGGACGGATCCACCTGCGTGCGTTCGATGCGCAACTTCAAGGTGCGCTCGATGTTGCGAAGTTCGATCACTTCGACGCCGGCCACCAGCGTAGAAGCGCGGCCCTGGGATCCGGCGCGTCCGGTGCGCCCCACCCGGTGAATGAAGTCCTCGGCCATCTTGGGCAGATCGTAGTTGATCACGTGGGCCACATCGTCGACGTGCAAGCCGCGGGAAGCGATGTCGGTAGCCACCAGCACCTGGAAACGGCCTTCCTGAAATCCGCTCAGTGCATCGTTGCGTTGCGACTGCGAACGGTCCCCGTGAATCATGGCGGCATTGAATCCGTCCCGCACCAGTTCCCTGGCAAGCCGTTGCGTGCCGCGCTTGGTGCGCGTGAACACCAGGGTCTGCCCCTTTTCCGCATAGAGCAGTTGGCGGAGCACGTCCAGTTTCTCCCCCGGACGCACCTCATAGGCCTTGAGTTGTACGCTCTCGGCGGGCTTCAGCACCGAGCCTAGCGCCACGCGCACCGGTTGGCGCATGTACTCATGCACCAGCGTGGCGACGGATTGCTCCAGCGTAGCGGAGTAACACAGGGTTTGCCGGCGTACCGGCAAGCACGACAAAATGCGCCGGATGGAAGGCAGAAAGCCCATATCCAGCATGCGGTCGGCTTCGTCGAGCACCAGCAGTTTCACCTGACGCAAGTCAACGATCTTTCGATCAAGAAAGTCTTCCAGCCGTCCCGGCGTCGCGAAGATGACCTGGGCCTGGCGAAGGTCGCGCATCTGGCCGTTCTCCGACACGCCGCCGATCACCAGCGCGGCTTTGGGAAGGTTCCTGGTACGCAGTTTCTCGTACTCTTCGTTCACCTGCATGGCCAGTTCGCGGGTGGGCAAAAGGATCAAAGCGCATACCTGCCGCATCGGTTCGCGGGTTAACTGTTCGATTAAAGGAATCAGAAACGCCAGCGTCTTGCCGGTACCAGTCTGGGCGGTGGCGAGTACATCGTTGCCCTCGAGAGCAGGCGGAATCGCCTGTACCTGGATAGGGGTTGGGGTAATGAATTGAGCTGCTGCCAGCTTCTGCTGCAACGCAGAACTCAGCGGTAGCCCGGTAAAGGTTGTCATTCGAGAGTTGTTCTTTCTGGAGGGCCTGTGGTTACACACTTAGGTACACGTGCAGAACTTTCGTGCCGCTCACAATTGGTTTTAGATTTGGCGCTGAAATAAACGGCGGGCAGGAAAGGCGGAGATGAAGCTGATCCAACGAGGGACCACCGCGTGACGAGCAAACCGTGGCAATAGCGTCAACATCAGTATACACGAAACAAATGGCGGCGGTAGTTACGAAGGTGACGCTCGAGGTTCCATCCAGCAGAAACAGCCGCCGACCTTGCCTCGAACCCTCTGCTCTGGGGTAGCACAGCGCTTCTGAGGAGTCTGCCGGAATTCCACGTGGGGAACAGTCCACCACAATCAGGGACGAGAGTGCCGCAAATCCCTCATCTCGTCACCTTCGGGGTCGGCCTTGTCGAGGGCGTTGTGAAGCTGTTTCAAAAGGTAGGTAAGTTTGTTGGCGTCGGGTTCCTGGGAAACCGCTACGGCGAAGTATTTCCACGTCATCCGCGAGTCAATGGGCAAAACAATCGCTCCTTACTCTTGTTGCCAGCCCATCCTACTCCTTTTCCTGGGGTCGCGATACGCGGAAACACCTCGCCAGGCGCAATATAAAACGGCGATCCCGCCAATCCAGCGTATGATGAAGGAAATGGCCTATATTTCGGAACACCTCTTCAGCCTTCGCCAGGAAATCACCTCTCTACGGAACCTGAATGCTCGATATTCGGAGCAAAACGAGCACAGCACGTTGGATCAGTCGGCGCTGGAAGTGCGCGCCAATCGCCTGTTGGAAATCAAGCAGGAACTGTCGAAGATCCTGGCGAACCCCGGCGATTGCAGGGTGTGGTGGGATAAGTCTCACGCCTAGCCGCGCTGGGGCGAAAAGAACCTCTCGAGCATGCCAACCGGTGACCGACTTACCCCGGATACCGCCTCGAAGGGCACTTTGTCGCAAAGATTTTCACCCTCCCGGCGGCGGAAATTCGGCGCAACCCCGTTTCCTCCGCACAGGCATTTTCCTTGCAATGAGTAACTTCGAACGGGAATCCGTCCCGAAGGCAGCATAATTGCAGGTTAGTTCTGCTGAAAGTCCATCTGCCCCATCGGGTTTGTAACTTAAGCCTTGATCGTAGCAGGCTGACGAGGTAGACTTTACAGAAGCCAACTCTCCCTTCAGAATTCTGCATGAGTTGCACTTCCGAGTTTATCTGGAAGAAATAGCCGGACAGAATACTGGAACAAAAATTGAAAGAACGCGGAGGCACAGGGAATTGACCGCTTTAGCCAGCCATATTATTCCGCCGCACGGCGGAGAACTCGTAAACCTCATCGCTCAACCCGAACGCGCCAAGGAACTCAAAGCTCACTCTCGTGAGTGGCCCTCCTGGGACCTGACGGCGCGACAAATTTGTGATCTGGAACTGCTACTGAGCGGCGGATTCTCGCCCCTGCGCGGCTTCCTGAACAAGGCAGAATACGAATCCGTCTGCCACAAAATGCACCTGAGCAGCGGGCTGATCTGGCCCATGCCCATCACCTTGGATGTGAAGGAAGAATTCGCCAAGACTCTCACCCCCGGCAAGAGCACCATTGCGCTGCGCGACCCGGAAGGCGTCATGCTGGCGGTTCTTCACGTGGAGGAAGTTTGGCAGCCCGATCGCCATGCCGAGGCGAAGTCGGTGTTCGGCACCACCAGCACGGTACATCCCGGCGTGGATTACCTGCTGAATCGCTCGAATCCATGGTATGTGGGAGGCACGCTCGAAGGAGTGCAACTTCCGTCGCACTATGATTTCCGCTCCCTGCGCCTGACTCCCGCCGAAATACGCGCGGAATTCGCCCGCCTGGGCTGGCGCCGGGTGGTGGCCTTTCAGACCCGCAACCCCATGCACCGCGCTCACGTGGAACTCACGTTCCGGGCCGCCCGGGATGTGGAGGCGAATCTTCTACTGAACCCATCGGTCGGGATGACCAAGCCGGGTGACGTCGATTACTTCACCCGGGTGCGCTGCTACCAGTTGCTCCTGCCCAAGTATCCTCAGGGCACGGTGAAGTTGTCACTGCTGCCGCTGGCCATGCGCATGGGCGGACCCCGCGAAGCCATCTGGCACGCCCTGATCCGCAAGAACCACGGAGCCACGCACTTCATTGTCGGCCGCGATCACGCCGGTCCGGGCAATGATTCCGACGGCAAGCCGTTCTACGGGCCCTATGAAGCCCAAGAGCTTTTCAAGATGCACGAAGCCGAGATCGGGGTCACCATGGTTCCCTTCAACATGATGGTGTACCTCGAAGATCAGGACAAATATGTCCCGGACAACGAAGTCCCACAGAACGCCCGCACCCTGAACATCTCGGGAACGCAACTCCGGCAGCGGCTGAATGAAGGCCGTGAAATCCCAAGCTGGTTCACCTATCCCGAGGTGGTGCAGGAACTCCGCCGGAGCTTTCCGCCGCGGCACAAGCAAGGGGTGACCATCTTCTTCACCGGTCTGTCGGGCTCGGGAAAATCGACCATCGCGAACGTGCTGCTCACCAAGTTCCTGGAAGTGGGTGGCCGGCCCGTAACCATTCTTGATGGCGATCTGGTGCGCAAGCATCTCTCGTCCGAACTCGGGTTCTCCAAGGAGCACCGCGACATCAACATCCGGCGTATCGGCTACGTGGCGTCGGAGATCACCAAGAACGGCGGCATCGCCATCTGCGCTCCCATCGCACCGTATGATGCGACCCGCAAAGCGGTTCGCGAAATGATCGAACCGGTGGGCGGATTCATCCTGGTCCACGTCGCCACCCCGGTGGAAACCTGCGAACAGCGGGATCGGAAGGGTCTCTATGCAAAGGCACGCGCCGGTATTCTGAAGGAGTTCACCGGCATTTCCGATCCGTACGAAGAACCGAAGAATGCTGAAGTCACCATCGACACCACGGAACTGTCTCCGGAAGAAGCGGCGCAGGAAATCATCCTGCATCTGGAGCGCGAAGGGTTTATCGGAGTGAACAACGGGGCCGCCTAGGCCCTGATTGTGCCCCCCCAGGCACGGTGAGGACTCATGCTTATTGCGGCTAAAATCGCGATTGGCTTCATGGTGGGGACTCTGATCGGTATGACTGGAGTCGGGGGCGGCGTGCTTCTGCTGCCGCTCCTGATTTTCGGCCTCCGCGTGCCACCGATTATTGCGGTGGGCTCCGATGCCCTGTTTAACTTCGCTACCAAGATTGGCTCCAGCTGGGTTCATCTGTCCCGCGGCACGGTTCGCCGGAAGGTTGTGGTGATCCTGGCGATGGGCAGCCTCCCGGGCTCGATTCTCGGAGTCGGCCTGTTGAAGCATCTGCGTACAGTCTATGGCAGTGGCGTCAATGCCATTATCACCACGACCGTCGGAGTCCTTCTGATCGTGGTCCCAATGCTGTTGATCTTCCAGAACAAGATCGAGGAAAGCGTCTCGCTCCGTCCTCCCACCATGAGAGGGTTCCTGGGGATTTCGGTAATCGGCTTACTGGCCGGTTTCCTGGTGGGCATGACCTCGGTGGGCTCCGGAAGCATCATCATGATGCTCCTCCTCATGTTCTACAAGTTCCATCCCAAGCAAATGGTGGGTACCGACATCGTTCATGCCGTGCTGCTGACCGGATGCACCAGCTTCCTCCACTTCCGCATGGGGAACATTGATCCCTATCTGGTGGCTTCCCTGCTGATCGGATCCATTCCCGGAGGCATTCTCGGCTCCCATCTCAGCACTCGCATGCCGGTGCTCTGGCTGCGGCGGATTCTCTGCGCCGTACTGCTCGCCACCGGTGCCCGCATGCTGTGGGCCTGAAATTACTGCGATAATACTTTCATGACCTCAAGCCTCAACGCCCAAACCCTGCAACGCATCCAGTCCGCCCTGGGGGCGGCCCGCGAAGTCCTGAGCCGGTACACCTCGGGCGCCATCGCCGCCGAATACAAAGTTGGACACGATCCCGTCACCGCCGCCGACCGCGAGGTCGACTCCGTGCTCCGCCGTGAATTGCTGCGGGAGGGCGAAGGCTGGCTTTCCGAAGAGAGCGTGGACGATCCCAGCAGGCTGGAGAAGAGCCGCGTCTGGGTGGTCGATCCGCTCGACGGTACCCGCGAATTCGTTGCCGGAATTCCCGAGTTTTGCGTGTCGGTGGCGATGGTCGAAAACGGCATCCCCATCGCCGGAGGAATCTGCAATCCCGCCACCAACGAAGTCTTTATCGGCTCACGCGAGTCGGGCGTGACCTACAACGGAAAACCGGCCCGGCCCAGCCCGCGCAAGCAACTGAGTGGGGCGATGGTGCTGGCCAGCCGCAGCGAAGTCAAACGCGGGGAGTGGAAGCAATTTGAAAGCGCCAATTTCAAAGTGCGTCCCATGGGTTCGGTGGCCTACAAGCTGGCGCTGGTCTCCGCAGGCCTGGCTGATATCACCTTTACCCTGGTTCCAAAAAATGAATGGGACGTCGCCGCCGGCGCCGCGCTGGTCGAAAGCGCCGGAGGCTGGGTGCGCACCCTGGATAATCAGCCACTACGCTGCAACAACCGCAATCCGCTGCTTACCGGCTTGCTCGCGGGAGGCCCCAACCTCCGCGAAGAGCTGATGTCCATGCTGCAGATTCCAGCAGCGCCGTAAGCGGGCAATGTGCCGCTTACGTTTCTGAACGCTTCCCGTCCAATCCGCGTGGACATGAGTGGGTCACTTGATGATCAATAAGCTGAGTTGTGCCCTTTGCTGGGGATTGATTCTGGCAGCTACCCCGGGACTGTGGAGTCAACAACTGAAAGAAGTACCGCCTAATGCGCTAAAACGTGGGGATCCGGCACCAGCGCTGGAGTTCGAATTCGAGGTCCAAGGGCCCTTGCCTGCTGAAGTGAACTGGAAAGCCCTCCACGGCAAAGTCGTGATTCTCGATTTCTGGGGGACATGGTGCGTTCCGTGCGTAGCGGATATCCCCCATCTTAACGAATTGTCCTCGCATTATCGGGGAAAGACAGTGCAGTTTATCGCTGTGGGCCATGAGAACCCGAAGAAGGTCACATGGTTCCTCAAGAAGCATCCGATGAATATGTGGATCGCGCTCGACATGGATTTGTCTGTGTACAAGGACTACTCAGCGTTCGGAATCCCACATGCCGTCGTGGTGGATCAAAATGGGGTAGTCGCCGCCGTCCTGAATCCGAAGGATCTGAGCGTGTCAGTGATTGACGCAGCTCTGGCCGGGAAGATACCTATCTATCCACCGCTCACAGCTGAAGCGTACTGGAACCCAGAAACGGCAGCGCAGTACTTTCTAGAGGTAGGGAAGGGAGAACCTCCAGCGAAGTAAGTTCGCCGCTTCGAGTCTGTGGAAATCCAAACTGCACCAGCATCGAAAGACAGATCCAGCCGAGGGAATCAGCGATAACGCTCAGAACCGCGGCGACCGCGCGTTCTTGGAGATGGAGCAGCGTTCCGAGAGAATTTCCGACTTCTATTTGACGCGTACGAAGCCACTCACGGCGCGGGACGTGAGTGTGAGCACGACCGCGTACCCTTCACCGTCGTTGACGCGATTGAGTACGACATTGCCATCTTCCGTATCCCAGGCGAAGATGGTTGCAGCCGCAGTCGCTGGCGTGCCCAAGGCGGATCGGAGCCGCTGGGTCAGATTCCGCCACATCGCATCCCTTTGCTCGCGATCCTCCAGGACGAGAAGACCGGAAAGTTTGTAGACACGGCCCTCCACCGCTCCCAAGACCATGTCCCAGCCGGCGCCGGCGAACTCGGCGGGTGGGGCGTGGAAAATCCGCTCGTTCCTGAACTCAACCGCCGCGCTCAGGGCTTCTTTTTCGGCGGGGGTGAACGCCACCAGGTTGGAGGCGTCGGCCGTTTCCATTCCGAAGTAATATGGCCCAACGGATGGGGCAAGAACCCGTCTGGGCTTGGGCTCGCCGGGTCTTTTTGCAGTTCCGGCGGCGCCGCGACGCTGCGCCGTCAACAAAGGGTATGCAATGCCCCCGAGAACCAATGCTGTGGCCGCGACGAGGATGCGTGGATGGGCGAAAGAACTGAACACTCCCAGCCCTCCGCCGAGCCAAAAAGGCGTAGCCCGAGCCACGAAAGGAACGCGGCGTCCGGCGCCCGCCCACAATGCGGAGCAGGAGATCAACGACCACGTGATGCAAGGCCACACAGCATTGCCCCAGGGCAATTGACCTGCCCGCGCCAATATGATCATTTCGAGGACGAAGCCCGCGGCATATCCGCCGGCGCCCACGACCACGCAGGTGGCGCCAATAAAAATGCGCCCGCCTGAGTGACCGAGGACGTTCAGCAAGAAGTTCGCGACCACCGCGCTGCCGACGATTGCGGCAGCAATCAACAGAAAAACCATTCTTCGTCGCCCTCACCCGCCTGGCGCCCGGGAACTCGCCAGGGTCTACCGTCGCGGACGGCCAATATAACCTACCGCGACGATACGGTATGGATAGGCTTTCCATTATAAGGCGACGGATGATTTGTGATGCGGTTGCTTTCATCTTCCCAAGCCGGTCGCCAGTCTGCGACCAAAATTTGTCACCGGCCAAGAACAAAACCCGCCTCCGGTTGGTGGCGGGCTCAGGTTTGGTTTCGAACTCGTCTTCAGTCGGCGGCGACTCCGTCGGAGACGTCCTTACCTTCCTCTTGCTTGGGATGTGCGGCGCGGTTGGCCGGCAATCCGGAGTCGCGGATCTTGTACAACAGCGCCCGGTAACTGATGCACAGGGCCTTAGCTGCCTGTTTCCGGTTCCAGTGGTTGGCTTGCAGCACTTTCAGGATGATCTTGCGTTCCAGTTCGCGGGTGGCCTGGCGGGTAAGCTGCTTCAGCGAGATCGGCCCATCGAGATTGATCTCGGGGTTGAACATATCTTTTTCGCTGCGCACCACCAGTTCACCGGTGATCACATCCTCGCTGCCCAGGATCACATAGCGCTTGATCAGGTTCTCCAGCTCGCGGATGTTTCCCGGCCACTGGTACTTCTGCAGCACCGACATCAATTCACTGGAGAGCGGCTTGGCCCGGCAGTTGTACTTGCGGTTGTAATGCTCGAGGAAGTAGTGAACCAGCATCTCGATGTCGGCGCGACGCTCGCGCAACGGCGGCATGAAAAGATTCACGACATTGATGCGGTAGTAAAGATCCTGGCGGAACCCGCCGTTCTCAATCTCGTTTTCCAACTGGCGGTTGGTGGCGCACACGATGCGGACTTCGACTTTCTTGTCTTCCTGGGCGCCGATGCGGCAGAACTGTCCATCCTGCAGCAACTGCAGAAGCTTCGATTGCAGCGACAGGTCGAGTTCGGAAATCTCGTCCAGGAACAGAGTCCCGCGGTGCGCCATCTCGACTCGGCCGGGTTTCATGCCGTAGGCCCCGGTGAATGCGCCCTTTTCGTAGCCGAACAGCTCGCTTTCGAGAAGCGTGCCGGGAATAGCCGGGCAGTTCACCTTGACGAAGGGTCCGGACTTCCAAGGAGACAGCCCATGGACCATGCGGGCAATGATGTCCTTGCCGGTGCCGCTCTCCCCGTGGATGAGGACGGGAACATTGGCGCTGGCCACTTTGTCCATGCGGCTGCGTAGCGCCTGCATGGCTTCGGTCTTGCCAAAAATCACAGACTCAGGGGGGAACTCGCCTAGCGACTGAACCAAGGAACTGACGGGAGTTGTAGTTGAGATTGGCATCTGGTCGGTTGCGGCTCCTGACTTCAGCCTACTATGTGCATCCCGAGAGCCAAATGTTGCGGCCGGATTGTTACCATGATTACCTCGACATTAACCTTTTACAATCATATACTTAGCGAAATGTCACTAGGTGCCTGGAATGCTAAACAGGAGCGAAGGACCCTAGACATTGGGCCCTTCGGGAGGCTTTTCGATGAGCAAAACTTTTCACACAGGTGAAGAAATTTACCTTTTCTCGGGTGGCAACTCCGAGTCTGGGGTGAGCAAGGGACGGGAGAACTTCATTCCGATCAGGTTATAGCTGTCGGCATGGGTGATTCTGAGGGCGCGGGCGCGCAGGATACGAGAAGCCTTCGGCAAGGGCGAGGTAGAAACCAGGGGCGCACAGGGAATTTCCAGTAGAACCTGCGACGAAAGCGGCAAAGAACGGCGTAAGGCGACCAAAGCGCCCCCCGCCGAGACGTTCAAGGCCGTGGCAAACTCCAGTAATTCCTTGCCTGCTTCGTCTCGACTACGCACAAAAACCGGAATCGCAAGGGGTAGGCGGGGCCATTTCCGGCGTTCCTTTTCCGTTTTTCGTGTCGACACGCAGCTCCCTCGGGGTGGGCTTAACCACGTTCTTACAGCACCTTCGGGGCCAAACAGGACAGCCTTCCCGACTGTCAGGCAGGGGCTGATTCCGCCGTCCGCTGATTCTACTTCTGTAAGCAGTTCGGCAAAATACCCGTGGATTCGCTGTTCGTTCGCTATTACAAGGCAGGGGACGAAGGGCGGCTAAGCCTCTGAGCATGCAGAGTTATTCCTATGAGTGACAAATCTCGTGCGTTTTCCGTTGACAGGGATGATCCCATGTCATAGCATCGTTTGAGATCGTTCAGCCGAAATTTTGAGCTTCACCCCTCCCTCGTCGTCCAAACCACCGAGTTTTTGACGATGGCAGTAGTGCCGGAAAAGACGTGTGTTCACCAGCCGCATAAGTCTGAGGCCGCGGGCTCAGGCCCGGCTCCGGGTCAGGCGGAGTGCGTCCCCTCGTGTCCCGATCCCGAGTGCAGCCGACAGCTTCTGCAGGAATTCAACCAGTTGCAGGAGCGTTATCAGCGGACCACCAATGCTCTGGCTTCTGCGGCGCACGACCTGAAGACTCCTCTGGCAATTCTCAACGGGTATGTCGAAGTCCTGCAGAGCGAGAAGCTTGGCCCATTGAACGAACGCCAGCGCGCGGTGCTGGGGGACATGCGGACCAGCGGACAGCGCCTGCAACACTTCATCCAGGATTTTCTGAGCTTCAGCGTCCTGGAAACCGGCGAGATGAAGATGCGCTTCGAGAAGGCAGACCTCAATGCCTGCATCTCGGAGGTTTGCCGGCTTTGGTCGAATGGTTTCCAGGACAAAGGGCTGGCACTCTATTTTTTGGCCAACGACAAGTTGAACGAGTTTCCTTTTGACTCGGCGAAGGTCCAGCGCGTGGTTTCCAACCTATTGGAGAACGCCTCGAAATTCACGCCGGCCGGTGGAACCGTGTGGCTGCACGCCGAACCGCACATGTGGGAGCGTCGCGCGGCGAGCGCTTCCGGGGTTTCCGATGAACGCCGCCGTCAGAGCAGCATTCATCCCAATTCCGCAAAGGTCAGCGTTTCCGACACCGGCCCGGGGATTCCGCCGGAGTACCATATTGAAGTATTCGACGATTTCTTTCGGCTGCCGCAGAGCGAACAACAGTCCGGCATGGGGTTAGGTCTGGCCATCGCCCGCCGTCTGGTGGCGGGCATGGGCGGCAAGATCTGGGTGGAGAGCGTGCCCGGAGCGGGCAGCAAGTTCTCTTTCATCATCCCGTTCACACCTCCGTCTGCCGTGGTCCACAAAGGAAAAACGAAATGACACAAAAGGCCAACATCCTGCTGGTCGATGACGAACCGGGAATGTTGCGGTACATCCGTACCCTGCTCGAAGTGGATGATTACAAGGTCGAGACTGCCAGCACGGGGGAAGAAGCGGTGCAGCGGGTGCAGAAGGGATTGCGGCCGGACCTCATCCTGCTTGATCTGGTCATGCCCGGCATCGACGGGTTGCAGACTCTCGAGCAGATCCGCCAGATTCATTCCACGGCCAAGGTGGTCATGCTGTCCTGTGTGACGGACACGCGCAAGGTGGTTCAATCCATCCGTCTGGGGGCGCACGATTACATCACCAAACCGTTTCAGAAAGCCGAACTGGACGCGGTGATTGATCAGTGCCTGGGCACCAATCCGCAGAATTATCCCGGAGAAGTCGAAGAACTGAATGACGACACTTTTTTTGTTGCCGCCAGCCCGGCGATGCGCAAGCTGCGGTCGCAAGCCGCACTGGTGGCGAATGTGGACATTCCGGTGCTCATGCTGGGGGAAAGCGGCACCGGCAAGGAAGTGATGGCGCGGTTGATCCACAAGCTTTCGCCACGCGCCCACCGCACGTTCCTGAAGGTGAACTGCGCCGCCGTGCCCGGGGATCTGCTGGAAAGCGAACTGTTCGGCTACGAGCCGGGCGCCTTCACCGGCGCGACCCACAGCAAGCCCGGCAAATTCGAGTTATGCAACAAAGGCACCATCCTGCTCGACGAAATCGGCGAGATGCCCTACGGACTGCAGGCCAAGCTGCTGCATGTTTTGCAGGACCAGCAGTTCTCGCGCCTGGGCAGCCGTTCCATGGTCAAGGTGGACGTGCGTATCCTGGCGGCGACCAACATCAACATCCCGGAAGCGCTGGCGTGCAAGCGGCTGCGCGAGGACCTTTACTACCGGTTGAACGCCTTCACTCTGAACGTGCCGCCGTTGCGCGAACGCAAGGAAGAAATTCCCATCCTGCTGAAACACTTCATGTCGCGCATGGCGGAACGGTACGCGCGTCCGCCGCTGCCGCTATCGCCGGAACTGGTGCAGGCATGCCTGGAGTACACCTGGCCGGGGAACCTGCGGGAGCTGAGCAACTTTATCAAACGCTACCTGGTGCTGGCGGATGAGAAAGCGGCGATCAGCGAACTGCACCCAAAAAGTGACGGGGCTGGCGCCCACATCGGTTCCGAATCCGAGGAGGGCAGCGCCGCGGCCGGAGGAGGGTTGAAGTCTCTGGCGCGCACCGCCAAAGACGAAGCCGAAGCGGAAGCCATCGCCAAAGCTCTGGATGCCACCAACTGGAACCGCAAGCAGGCTGCGGCACTGTTGAAAATCAGCTACAAGGCCCTGCTCTACAAGATCCGGCAATACGGGCTTGCCGAAGCCAACAGCCACCACCGGCTCTCCGCCGGGGCGTAGCTAGGGGTGAGTTCGAAGACCACGCCGTTGCCGGCGCCGCCGGCGCGTTGCAAACCGCACGCTGATAGCCATTGACAACCAACACATTCACCTTCACACTTGCGCTGTAGTTTGTGTCGAAACACGAACGGGCAAGGAGGGAACGTTATGGCAAGGACACTCTTCACGCTTATGCTGATCGCGACGCTCGGTTTGTGCGCGGACGCGCAGGATAACCCGGCCGTTTCTGCGGAGCGTGCGGTGACGACCGGCTCGGGCAGTCTGCCATTCTGCCCTCCTAAAACCTGCCTGTACTACGCTGGGGACTTCAACTCCGCCGACCCCAACGCCAACGGCCTGCTCAATTCCAACTACGCGGGCATTCTGATAGGTCAGGTATGGGTAGGAGTGAAGCCGACGCACGATGCAACCGTGACCGGGGCTACGTTTAACGAATTCTCTGGCGCTGGCACACTCACGAACCCGACTCCATTTGCCGTCCAGGTCGGCATCAAGCCAGGGCAGGCTGGCAAGACGATTTGCAGCACCAGTGGCACTGCCACGATGAGGGTATACGAACAGAGCGACTCAGGACCGAACCAATACAGCTTCACCATCAAGAAGCTCTCACCTTCTTGCAAGCTGAAGAAGGGGAGGGTGTACTACGTCAACTTGCTGCCGACTTCTGACGACGCGCCCGCCTACGTGACTAACGTCGAAGACCGGAAGCCAAAGTACCACTATGGGTGGAAGAACGATCTCAACCATTGCTACTTCAACGGCACCGGATTCGGGGACGGCTACAACTACGTCACTTGCAACAGCCAGGGCGCTTTCAATGAGTTCTCGATTGCGCTGACCGGCAAGGTAACGAAGTAAGCGGTTCGAGGATGCGACCAGCGCCCCAACGACGAATGCCTAAGGAGCTCTGGTTAACGGTGAGTTTCCCATTGAACCACGCACGGGCGAGGACGCCCACACCTACATCGACGACTTAATCAGAAGCTCCCCAACTAACTCATCGCCTTTCAAACCAGGCTCAAGGGCTTACTGCACCACCAGGGTCACGGTCTGAGTGCGGGTTGCCGAACCAGAGGTAGCGCTCACGGTCACGGTGTAGGTTCCTGCCGGGGTCCCGGTCGTGGTGGTGGTGGAGGAGCTCGAACTACAAGCTGGCAAGAATGCAAAGCACGCGAAAACAACACCCAGCATCAGTCCGAGCAAGATCCGGCGATTTTTCTTTCCGCCGGCGCGGACGCCCAGCAAGGCCAGCCCGGCAACCGGCAGAAGGGTTGCATAGAACGGTCCGGCGCCCCGCCACAGTCTGGTTGTGGTGGTGACCCGCGTCGTGGTGTTGATCACCAGAGTGGTGCTGGCAGGACCGTTGCTGAGATTCGGAATCGGGTTGGTGGTCTCGGTGCAAGTCGCCCCGGTGGGCAGGCCCGAGGTGCAGGAGAGCGAGACACTATCGGGGAAGTACCCGGTTGGACTGAGAGTCGCCGTGTAGGCGGCAGGCACGCCGGCGGGAACAGTTACCGACGCAGGCGCAACGCCGAGAGCAAAGTCGTTCACCGTCACACTGGCGTTGGCGTTCGCGATCTGGGCTCCCAACACGCTCACGGAAGCGCTGTTCCCCAGGATGGCAGAACTGTTATTGGGAGTCAGCGGAGCAGTGGGGGTCAGAATCACGGTGCCGGTTGCGGTTGCGCCGGCGTTCAGAGTTCCGATGTTGCACACCACGGTGGCGCCGCTGGCCGAGCCACAGTTTCCTGGACTCATGGTTGCCGAATTGAAAGTCGCCTGCCCCGAGGTGGGCAGATTGTCGGTGAAGATGATGCCGCCGGCGAAATCACCGCTGTTGGTGACGGTGTACACGAAGCTGACCTGATTCCCCACTCCCACGGTGCTCGGCGTGGGAACGGCCACCATGGTCAGATTCAGGAGCGGTCCCAGCTTGCTGAGGAAGGCATCGCTCGGACCGTCAAGCGTGCCCTGAAAGGGATTGAGGACAGCGAAATTTGAGGACGATGTTTCTCCGCTAGCGTAGCTGGCGCCGGCAGGGTCGACGGCGATGCTGGTGCCGATGTCAGTGCCGTTTCCGCCGAAATACGTCGAATAATGTCCCGGCGCAGTCGGACTGGTAGCGGTAGTATCGATGCGAGCCACAAATGCGTCGCTCGTCCCCCCGCCAAAGGCCGACTGCAAGGGGTTGTTGAGGGTGGGGAAGTTGACAGAATCCGTGAAGCCGATCACGCGGGCACCCTGGTTGGTATCCACCGCGATCGCCGTACCGATATCGGTTCCCGAGCCACCCAGATAAGTGAAATAGTTGAGAGGCAAGGTAGTGGTGGTGCAACTTGTGCCGGTACAGGGCACGCCGACCTTGGCCAGAAAGGCGTCGATCCCTCCGCCATTGAGAGGCTGCAAGGGGCCGGTGGTGGAACCTTGGCTGAAATCGGAGGAGGAGGTCGATCCGGTGACGTAAGCATCAAAATTAGAATCCACAGCAATCCCGTACCCAGCCTCGTCGGCCGATCCCCCAAGATAGCTGGAATAAATCAATTGCGAGCCCGGAAGCGCGGCGGGATTCAGCTTGGCCACGAAGACATCGAGGGCAGTGACACTGCTGGGACAGTTCGAGGTAGTGGTGGGCGGAGAATCGAGGCAGCCTTGATAGGCATTCAGGATGGGAAAATCATTGGCGCCGCCGACGTGCAGGAAATTGGTTCCGCCGGTGATGTATACGTCGCTGTTGATGTCCACGGCGATGCCGCCGCCTACCGCCTGGCCGGTCGAGGGATTTCCGCCGCCAAAGTAAGTGGAATAGGCAACGCTGGCCGATCCTCCGAGGTTGGGGTCGACCTTGGTCATGAAGAACTGAACGGCCGACCCGGAGGCGGGCGCGGGCTGAAAGGAGCCCAAAGTCGAAGGAAAGCCAGTTTCCACTTCCTTGGAAGTTGTGGTTCCGGTGACGTATGCGTTGCCGCTCAGATCCAGGGCTGCACCAGACGCGATATCGGCGCCAGTCCCCGAAAGATATGTGGAATAGAGCAAGGTGCGTCCGGTGGAATCGAGTTTGCTGACAAAAACATGCTGGCCGCTGGAAAGCGGAGTGGACTGGAAAGCGGCGTTGGTTCCGTGTGTGGGGAAATCTGTGGAACTGGTCGTCCCGGCAACGATGATATTAAAGCCCGCATCCACGGCGACTTCGGCGCTGTAATCGGTTCCATTGCCGCCCAAATAAGTGTCGAACTGCAAAGCACCCGTGGGGCCGAATTTGGCAATAAACAGGTTCGCATTGCCGGCCAAGGTTCCCTGATACGGCTTCACGCCGGGTGGAATGGGGAAATCGCTTGACATCGTCGAACCCGCAATATAGGCGTTGGATGCAGAATCCACGGTGATGGCCGGACAGCCGGGGGTAAAGGCAAGGCCGGTAATGAATGAGCAGCTCTCCGCTCCGCTGCCGCCCAGGTAAGTGGAATACACCAAGACGGGATCGATGACCAGGGTCCGGCTATGGTCGTACGGTCCCAGCCTGAATCCAGCTTCGTCCCTGCCGCGCAAGTCGAATGCGCCCGCGACGGTCCGCTCTTCGTCCCCGAATTTCTGATACACATGGGGCGACTTCAGCCTGACTTCGGCAGAATGGAGCACCAGCACCAGATCACCGTCTGGACCAATCCTGAGATTCTCCGCACCTTCAAACCTCAATGCCACATGGCTGGCATCGCTTCCCGGCGCCACTTCGAAGTCATATTCCAGCTGGCCTTGATTGCCGTGATACACAAGGTCGATCCCCGGATAGACATTGTGATAGCGCACGCCAGCGAACTGTGGGACATCGCGATGCCACTGAGCAGGATTGTTGCCGATGATGTAATTGCTTTTCCCCGGCAACCTGCCGGTTCCGGTAACCGAAGCGGCCGGGTCCGCACCTGCCAACCCCATGCGCACCACCGAGATTTGGGGGACGGGATGCTGAGCGCTGCGTGCCGCCGATTGCAGCTCGAGCACCGCTTCGTTGGAGGTGAGAAACAAGCCGTAGCCACTTCCGCGCGCCAAGAATTTCACCACGGAGTCGCTCTGTCCCTGGTTCGGTTCGAACATCAAAGGAAATTGCTGGTAGGCTCCGGGAAGCGGCTGCGGCACCCGAGCGCCAACTTGAGTCGAAGCGGCAGAGGAACGGGCAGAGCGGCGGGAGCCGGTAATCTGCACCCATCCCGAACCGGCGGCCAAAACCAAGACTCCAGCCACCATCAACAGCGCAAGCGCAACCGCGAACCACCCCGGTCGGGCAGAGGTCCGCATCTCACAGCGATCCAATCTCACTAGCTCCTCCGAGTTCCTGATCATGCTACTGCTGGAACACGTCGACCCTGGCGTTCGTGTCCGTTGGCAAACTGAAAAACTGACTAGGCGAGACGAGGTAGAGAATCGCGGCCGTACTTCCGTTTTCGGTCAGGACCACGCGGCCGTTGGCTGCCAGGGAAGCGATGTTCTGGGAAGCCTGGATCTGACTCAGGCCGGTGCTATTGCTGATATCCGTGGTGAAGTCAATGATTCCCGATCCGACCACGGCGATGCTGACCACGTTGCTGACGGCGGGGTCGACAGGCGCCAGCGAGCCGCCGGCATAGGTTCCGGATAAAGAAACCTGGGAAAACGGTTCGCCCGATTGCGCTTCCATCAGTCCGAACGTGACAGCGGTCTTTTCGGTGCCGTTAAGGTAATCGGTGCCGATAATGAACGCCTGATTGGGGCTGACCAGATACATAACTGGATCGACGGTCTGAAATCCGGAGTTGCTCAGAGTTACGCGGCCTGTGGTGGCGACGCTGTAGGTCCCATTGCCGGTGCCGGAAGTCAACATGCCGCCAGTGTTCACGTCTGAACTGAGATTCGAGGAACCGCTGCCCGCTGTGGTGAAAAGGCCAACCTGCGCCTGGGATGTCGAAGACGCTCCCAGGGCGGTGGTTTCGAAGACGCCCGTGCCGTCCAACGACGAGTTGCTGAAAGAACCGGGGGTGGACTGCTGAAGGATGGCACCGCTCACCAGAGGATTCCCGCCGGGAACAAAGGGATCAATGTCCATCACCAGCAATTGCGACGCATTGATCACATAGAAGCTATAGTCCGCAGAGCCTGACCCCGTGTCGATGGTTAAGGTCCCTCGGCCGGTAGAGGCAACCGAGTAAGTGCCGCCGGTTATCGCTACGTTCGTCAACGGGCCGGAGCTGCTGTCGTCGGAATCAAGAGAACCGCCGGTAATGTTTCCACTGCCAGCTTGAAATTCTCCCGCCACACCATACCGGTTGCTCTGCGAATCAATCCCAAGAAAGCCGAATGCATACCCGCCGGTGATCTGGTTGGTGCTAAATGCACTAGTGTCCTGTTTCAAGAGCACACCGGAATCGCGCGTGCCGTTGCCGTTGCTGTCATCGAACTCAATGATGCTGGCATTCCCGTTCGCGGTGAGAGCTAGGGCAAACGTACGGCTGGCCCCAGAGGTCAAGTTCAGCGTCATAGTTCCCAAGCCAGCGGTGGTGATGGAATAGGTACCGGTGAACTGCTGGCTGAGTTGCAGAGGATCAGCATGATCCGCAGGGTCGTTCAAGTCGAGGATGCCGTCGGAAATGCCCCCGTTGCCGTCGGCCAGCAAACTGCCCGCTGCCACGAATGGCTGACCTGAATCGAAGCCGCGGACAGAAAACGCATAGTTGCCCGCCAATTTCAAGTTGTTGGTAGACCCGGGCTGCACCGTGATATCGAGATTGGCTGTTGCAACCTCCTGCACCGGCGTTGACGAATCCTTGACCTGAACGGTAAATGACGATGTGCCGCTGGCGACCGGAGTTCCGGCGATTACGCCATCATTGCTGAGAGTGAGGCCTACCGGCAAAGCCCCGGCGGTAAGACTCCACGTATAGGGCAGCGTGCCACCCGTTGCCTGTAACGTCTGGCCGTACGCCGTGCCCACCGTGCCGGTCTGGAGCGACGCGGTCGTGATCGACAAAGCTGGGGGCCGATTGATGGTGATGCTCAAGGGCTGACTTACGGTGGCGTCCTCGCTATCGGTGACTTGAATCGTAAACTTGGAAGTTCCCAGGGCCGTCGGCGTGCCGGAGATCACTACCGAACTGGTGCTGCTCGGTTGCAAGGTCAAGCCCGAGGGAAGGCTGCCCGAAATTATGTTCCAAGTGAAAGTGCCGGTGGAGCCGCTGGCATTGACAAAGGCGTCGTAAGGGACGTTGAGAGTGCCGGCCGGCAGCGTAGTGGTGGTAATGGCGAACACAGCGTTCAAGGTAATGGACAATGTCGCGATTGCACCGGCATTGGTCACCGAAGTGGCTGTGATAGTTGCGGTGGAAGAAGTGGGAATCTCGCCCGGGGCAGTGTAAATCACGGTGGTTGTGGTGTTGCCGCTGAGCGCCCCCGGCCCGGATAGGGTCCAAGTTACCCCCGCATTGTTTTTGTCATTGGCGACCGCAGCCGTGACGGTCAAGGTCTGCCCCGGATTGAGAGTCTGGGCGGTGGAGGGGGACAGAGTGACGCTGAGGGTGCTGGATCCGCAACCCAATCCCCAAAACGTACAAGCCAGTAAGATTACGGCAAACCACCAAGAAATTTTCAAATGTCCCACGATCTCCCCGTCAAAATTCTAAAGTTGTGGCCCCAAAACAGCAAGGTCGCTAGAGTCGTGCCACCAACCAGTCGCTTCCAACCCATTGCAGCTCAATCTCGCCAGGGCCGCCGAATGGTTCTTGCTCTTATGGAGAAAAGGAAGAAATGGCGCGCTAACAGCAATCCCTGCCGCGCCCGCAAAGCGGTCTGCGTGCTTGCCACCAGAATTGCACGAAAATTAAATAACTACTTAAACATCTTGCAAATGAAGGTGTCAAGCGACCGCCCGCCCGACCAGGCTGAATTTGGTCAGATGCGCGCGACAACGTCCAGAGATGCCGCTCTCTGGTAGAAAGTCTCTGCGTCCGTGATCGCCGTACAAAACATAGGGCAAGCTCTGCAACCCGGTGCATGCAAGATCGCTTCGCCGGGCTCCCGCCCACGCCCAACTACCTGATTCCATGCGTCAGGCAGGGCAGCAGGCAATGGCACGGCGATTGCTCTTACCGGGCTGGCCAGCTCTTCCCTTTACAGCCCGCCCCCACCTCCCCCTTTCTCGACTTCAGCCCCATGAAAGCTATGCGGGAGCCACAAACTATGACCCTCCACTTTCAGGCCATTGCGGCAGGGTTGGCAGGTAAGCCATTCTAATACCAGGAAAAAGGCCGCCGTCAGCACCAGGGAAAGATCGATTCGAGGGGAGCTTAGGTGCTCGTAGAACAAGTGGACTCAACGTTAGGATGGCCGCAAGGGCAAGAACGCCGGAGTATGCGGCGTTTTGACATGCGCTTGCCGGCGCTCATTCATCTGCCGAGCGGCAACCCGGAAGAACTACCCACGGAAACCCAGAACGTAAGCGCGCGCGGCTTGTTTTTCTATCTCGACCGGCCACTGGTGGGGAATTCGCACGTCGAGGTCACGCTGACCTTCCCGCCGCACATGACTCTAACCGACTCGCTGCGAGTGCGATTCGCGGCCCGCGTGGTCCGCGTCGATGACCCCCTGCCGGGCTCCCGCATCGGGGTGGCGGCTTTGATTGAAGAGTACGAGTTTCTCGGCCCCAAGCCAATAACGACCGGCTAGACGCGCATACCACTTCCGGCCTTTCCGAAAACTTCGACAAACTCTGAAACGTGGGAGCCGGCCTACTTCCTTTTCAGCTCTTCGATTTCCTGACGCAGGCGAACATAGCGCCGGGCCAACCAGCCGAGGTAGGCAACGTGAATGACCCAGGTGGCGGCGTAGGCGGCGTAGAGATAGGTCATCGTGGGCTCTCCAACAAGCCTCCCAACGCTTGCAGTTCCTCCACTTCGCGCCGCATGA
Organism: uncultured Acidobacteriota bacterium; assembly: GCA_963715675.1. Classification (GTDB taxonomy): domain Bacteria; phylum Acidobacteriota; class Terriglobia; order Terriglobales; family Acidobacteriaceae; genus DASVWZ01. Next base: position 705,033 of record OY970265.1, on the reverse strand, counting down.
CTTCGAAGCGATAGCGGGACCAGCACACCAGCGCGGCGAAGCACGAGAAGGCAAGCCAATTGATCAGCAACACGTGCAACATGCGGGGATCGATGGAACCGCCTCCGCCAATCACCGGCTGCGGATGTTGAGTGCGGAAGAACCAGATCGAAAAATAGACGAGCGGAACATCGAGCGCGCCGAAGACGGCCAGTACTGCTGCGAGAAGTGGAGTTTGTCCGCCGCTGGAGAACTTCCGCAGGATCAGATAGCTGACGTAGATCAGCCAGAGGACCAAGGTCAGGGTCAGGCGCAAATCCCACGTCCACCAGATCCCCCACACCGGGCGCGCCCAGATCGGCCCGGTCACCAACACAACCGTACAGAAAACGACACCGACTTCGGCGGTGGTCAGGGCGACCATATCGGCTTTAGGGTTGCGGCGGACGAGGTATACGATTGAAGCGATAAAGTTGATGAAGAATAGGAGAAATGCGGTCCAGGCCGAAGGCACGTGATAGTAGAAAATGCGCTGCACGTCGCCCATGGTGCGTTCGGTCGGCGCAACCACCAGCGCCTGGTACAGCGCGTAGCTCAGCAGCACCGCCGTCACGATCGCGAAGATGGTGAAGAAGCGTTTCATTCCGCGTGCAGCACCGATCGGAACAACACAAGGCTAGCCATAGTAAACATCAGATCATAGGCGACAAGCAACACGATCCAGAATTTGGCCGAGTATTCGCCGGTCAAAATTGAAGTGGTGGCTTCGACCATTCCCAGTAGCGCGGGGATGGAAATCGGGAACAGCAGCAGCGGCAGCATGATCTCGCGGCTGCGGGTGCGCAGCGACATGGCCGCAAAAAAAGTTCCGTTGACCACCAGCGCCCACGTGCCCAGCATGGCGACGATTGGCAACTGCCACGCCGGACCCAGCGCGCGCAAGTTGTAAAAGACGATGAACAGTGGAGTCATCAGGGCTTCGAGCACGGTGACGAAGATGAAGTTCCCGAACGCCTTCGCCAGGAAAAGAGAGTTGGGCGGAGCAGGAGACACGCGGTACGCATCCAGCACCTGATTACGCAGTTCGCGCGCCCAGGTCTGGTTAAGGGCGACCACTGCAGCAAACAGGAACGCCACCCACACCAGGCCGCCGGCAATCCGCCGGGATTCTTCGGCGGTGGGATCGAAGGCGAAACTGAAGATCACGACGACGAGCAGCGCGAAGAAGAGCATGGAGTTGATGGCGTCTTTCGATCGCCACTCCAGCCGCAGATCCTTGGTCAACGTGGCCCGCGTCAGTCCCGTGCTGCTCATCGGATCTCCGCCGCACGGAGATCAGCCGTGCGATTCACGATCTGTCCAGCCTCCATCCATACGAACTCATCGGCCACACCTTCCAGCAACGAAGCCTGGTGGGTGACCACGAAAATCGTTTTGCCGCCAGCACGCATCTGCGTCAGCAGTGCAACCATCTCTCGCGCGGAACGCAGATCCACGTTGGAAAACGGTTCATCCAGCAACAGGATCCTCGGATTATTCAGCAACGCCCGCGCCAGTGACATGCGCTGCTTCATACCTTGCGAATACTGCCCGACGGGCCGCGTCAATCCGGAATCCAGTTTGACGGCGCGGATCGCTTCAGCGCAGACCCGGTCATCCACAATTCCGTACAGCCGGGCGAAATAGCGCAGATTCTCCATGCCGCTCATCTCGTCATAGAGCAATGAGGGATGCGCCATGTAGCCGATTTCACAGCATACCGCGCGCAGATTCCTGTTTCCGAGAATCGAAATCGTACCCCGCGTGGCCGGCGACAGCCCCGCCAGGGATCGCAAGAGGGTGGTCTTCCCTGCCCCGTTATCGCCGAGAATCGCGTACAAGCGTCCGGCGGCGAACTCGGCGGTCACGCCACGCAGAGCGTAGAATCGCCCAAACTGCTTGATCAGTCCAGCGACGGAAACGATCACCTCAGCCGGCGGATTGGAAGAATCAGTCACCAGGATTTCCGATTTCTAGGGCAAGCAGTGAAGATAGCCGAAGCCGGCAGCGAAGTCGAGGGCGAGGCGTTCGATGTGGGAGTCGGATTTTGCTGGATGAGGCCGGCTGGGCTGGATTGCACAAAGGCAACCGCAGAAGCCGGCATTTTCAATGTCGCGCTCTCGGCGAGGCTGAGGCGCGCCCTGCCAAACTTGCTGGTTGTGACCGCCCGACGGGGTTTGTCGCCATCCCGAACTCGGCGGCTCGCTCTTACGCTGCGCTGCTTTGCGAAGCCGGCGGCACAGCGGGAACTCGGGCACGCCTGGGGCCGCGTTTGCGCACCAGCAGCAGGCGGATCCGCTCCAGCAGTTCAGCCGGTCCATACATGCCCTTGGGCAGAAAAGCGTCGGCTTGCATGTCGCGGTCATAGATTCTGACCTTGCCGGACACCAGCACGGCGGGGGTTTGCGGAGAAATCGCCTTCACCTGTTCGATCAGCTTGCATCCGTCCACACCCGGCATAATCAGATCGGTGAGCACCAGATCGATATCGCCTTTCTTAAAGCGGTCAATGGCATCCTGACCGCTGGTGCAGGCAGCCACGCGGTAGCCGCGGGTTTCCAGCAGGACCTTTCGGACCGAGAGGGACTGTTCGTTGTCGTCAACACAAAGAATTGTTCTCTTGGGTTTCATTCTCGCTTCCCATGACACCGGCCGGCCAAACGGGCCGGGAATGCGAATGACCTTTTTTGAGAATTACCGGAGCGCTTTGAATCCTAACGGTGATCGTCCCGTCTGTAAAGTGCCGCCGATGCTAATGGCGAGCAAGCCCTCTTGAAATATTCGGGCAGCTGTGCGCGGTTGCATTTTTTCTGAGTGAATCCGCTTCCCGGCTCTAGAAGAAAATTTCTCCGCGAAGAATTTCGACAGCATTTCCACCGACACGCACATTAACCACTCGGTCATCCCGGCGGGAAGCTTGAACAAAAATGCGGCTGGGACGTTGCATCTCGATGCCCTGTTCCATCAGGACCCGCTCGTCGGGCCGGGCAACTTCCGACGCCACCATCCATGCGGCAGCGCATCCCGCAGCCGAGCCGGTGGCCGGGTCTTCGCCGTTATAGAAGATCATGCGGGCATGCAGCCGTGCGGCGCGGTCCACGGTTTGGCGGGTCACGAAATAGAAAAACTTTCCGCCGCAGCGCTCCAGATATTCCGCGGCGCCGCTCAGGTCCACTTTCAGATTGCGGATAGCCTCCAATCCACGCAAGGGCACGATGGTGAAAGGCATGCCGGTGGACACCGTCTGAATGCGAAGGGAATCATCCAGGTCATCCTCGCGCAGCCCCGCGGCTCGTGCCACGGCATGGCGATCATGCCGGGGGCCGAATTGGGGATCCACCTGGGTCATCTCGCCGAACACGGGCTCCCCGGAATTCTGCTCGAATCGCACCGGAACTTTGCCCACATTCAGATCGAGCGCCACTTCTTTAGCCTCGCTGGAACCGCGCAACACGAAAGCGGTACCCAGGGTCGGATGTCCGGCAAAGGGCAACTCCTCCTGGACCGTGAAAATCCTGACCCGCACTCCGCGTTCGCGCTCGGTGGCTGCGTCCCGGGGAAAAATGAAAGTGGTCTCGGAAAGATTCATTTCCTTGGCAATCGCCTGCATCTGCTGATCCGTGAGGTTGCGCGCGTCCAAAACAACGGCGAGCTGATTGCCTTCAAAAGGCCGGGCGGTAAAGACGTCGAGCTGGGTGAACGGGAGCCGTCTGAGTTCGGGTGGCATGGCTTTTATAGATTCTGCGGAGCCGGAAATGGATTCTGCGCACCCGAGACGTTTTGGGCGGGCATGGAACGGTTGCGGTGTTATACATGTTCTACTGATGCACGTGATTGCGACGCGGCTTGCGGTTTGACGGCCTTCGTGCGCCCGCGTATTCTACCAGTCCAGTGGGGAGGAGAAACCATGAGTACTGAAACCAGCACCCAGAATCTGTCCAGAATTCCACGCATTAACGAACCGGCTCCGGACTTTCACGCCAAGTCCACGCATGGCATGATCAAGCTGAGCGACTACACTGCAAAAGGCAAGTGGGTCCTGTTGTTTTCCCATCCGGCTGACTTCACGCCCGTATGCACAACCGAGTTTGTCGAGTTCGCGCGGCGCTCTGCCGAATTTGAGAAGCGCAACGTGCAGCTCATCGGCAACTCGATTGACAGCGTCTATTCGCACATCGCCTGGATCCGCAATATTGAACAGAACTTCAAGGTCAAGGTTTCATTCCCGGTGATTGCCGACCTTGACCAGAAAGTGGCCAGGGTTTTCGGCATGGTACATGAGGCGGTCAGCGACACTGCGACGGTGCGGGCGGTGTTCGTCATCGACCCCAAGGGCATGATCCGCGCCCTGTTGTATTATCCGTTGTCATTGGGACGCAATATGGACGAGCTGGTGCGGATTATGGACGCGCTGCAGACCGCCGACGCGAATGCCTGCGCCACGCCCGCCAACTGGCGTCCCGGGGATTCTGTGATCGTGCCTGCTCCCATCACGCAGGCCGACGCCGAGACTCGCGCTGCCGGAGCTCCCGGCCACGAAGTCATCGACTGGTACCTGACGCGGCGGAAGCTGGGGGCGGCCGCCGACTAAGCCGAACGGCAGGACTGGCAAGGATTTTCGCGGATTTCGTGTTTTTGTTGCGGGCAGATTCCTCGTTGACGCAGGCCCAGGGCGGGACTATGGTTGGAGCGGCGATTCTTCGAGGCATGTATGAAGCGGACTCTGCGGAACGCGTCCACGCTTTCAGAATCATTGCAACGGCATCTGAACACCTATGCGCTGGCGGCGAGCGCGGCGGGAGTGGGGATGTTGACGCTGGCGCATGCAGCTGAGGCCAAGATTGTTTACACAAGCGCACACAAACAACTTCCCTTAAATCATCTTTCCCCGCTTGATCTTAATCACGATGGGACCGCCGACTTCTTTTTCAATGACAGCTTGTGGGGCACTACCTACAGCGCGTATGCTTTTCTAAGTATCTCTCCCACCGGCCCAAACAAACGAAACAATCAGATATGGGGAACAGGACGTGGCAAAAATCGAGTTGCCTCGGCCCTGCCAGCCGGGGTTTCGGTGGGGCCCAAAGGACGGTTCTATCCGGGTCAAGGGCAAATGGCGTGGGGTAATGGTTCGTTTTCCGGCCCGGGCTGTAGCAATTCCAAGGGTCCGTGGGCGGACGCGACCGGCCGCTATCTCGGTCTGAAGTTCAGCGTCGGTAAAGAAGATCATTTTGGTTGGGCTCGACTGAACGTTCAGTGCTCTGAGCATGGTGAGGGATTTAGCGCAACGCTGACCGGCTACGCTTACGAGACCGTCCCCGACAAGCCGATCATCACGGGCAAGACTAAAGGGCCGGATGTCATCCCGATGGAACCCGGCAGCCTGGGAGCATTAGCAGCGGGATCGTCGCGACTTCACAAAGCCGGGAAATAACGCCACGGTGGTCCAAGACAGGTCTGCGCAAGTCAAGCACTCCGGTTTCATTTCCCTTTAGAATACCCACGGAAGCGCATGCGGTCCGGTGATCGTCCCGGTCTTCAAATCGGTGAAGAACCGCGCCAGTCTTGGGTTTTCAGTGACATAGCTTCGGGTAAAACAAGACTTTTCGAGGCTTTTCGGGGCGATACGGTAAATTTGGTCACTAGCGTGGTCACTAGCGGAAACCGGCGCGGAGTTTCGTTGATTTTCGACGCTCCGACCACTACAATTCCCTACAGCGGTTAGTTCCCCACTGACTGAGTCGCTGACCTCGACTGGAGCTGTGCTCAATGACTTCAACAAAATCTGTGGTGCTATTCGCGCTCTTCTTCATCGTCGCGGGTGTCAGCGCGCGACCGGCGCGAGCCCAAGCCTTCAAGGTCCTATACGCCTTTGCTGGCGGAAGCGACGGAGGCGTCCCTTCAGCCGGCCTAACACTTGACCAGTCAGGAAACCTATATGGCGAAACATTCTCGGGGGGAGACGCGGGATGCTTCGCGGACTGCGGAGTGGTTTTTGAGCTAACACCGGGGTCGGGGGGCTGGACCGAATCGGTGCTCCACAGCTTTACCGGCGGCTCCGACGGCGGCAATCCCATTGACACCCTAATACTGGACAAGGCCGGAAATCTCTATGGTACAGCGGACGTTGGAGGGATTTCATGTGGCCATACCTACGGCTGCGGCGTAGCGTTCGAGCTGAGTCCCGGGTCAGACGGCTGGACGGAAACTGTGCTTTACAGCTTCCAGGGCGGCACCGGCGGATACTACCCGGTCGCAGGATTCGCCCTCGACAGGAACGGGAACCTCTACAGCACAATGCCAAACGGGGGTGGCAGGGAAGAAGCCGGCGTCGTTTATGAGCTTAGCAGCGCGGATGGCTGGAACGAGCAAATTCTCTACAGCTTCGGTGGCGACAACCCCGGCACAGAGCCGAACGCCGCTCCGATCCTTGATGCGAAGGGAAACCTGTACGGTACTACGCCACTCCCTGCTGGCGCGGTCTGGGAACTGATGCGACCAACATGGAAAGAGAGAACCCTTTACGAATTCCAATCGGGCGGGGGAGACAACCCCGAGGGGAGCCTGATTTTCGACAAGGCCGGGAATCTTTATGGAACCACCAGCGAGGGCGGTGGCAAAAACCAATCAGGTAAGGGCGTCGTTTTTAAGCTGACCAAATCGAAGAGCGGAGATTGGAAGGAGACGGTGCTTCACGTTTTCAGGGGTGGTACCGACGGCAGCACGCTGTACAGTACCCTCGTCTTCGACAAAGCTGGGAACCTCTATGGCACGACCTCTTGGGGCGGCAACCCCAGTTGCAATCCGCCCTACGGTTGCGGCACAGTCTTCAAATTAGCGCCCGGCAAGAATGGCAGATGGAAGGAGACGATATTACATCGCTTCGGCGGCTCTGATGGCCGTGCGCCTTACGCCGGGGTAGCGATCGATGCTAAGGGCAACCTTTATGGGACCACCGAGCTTGGCGGAAATCCAGGTTGCTACGCCAACGCCGGCTGCGGCGTGGTGTTTGAGATTACTCCCTAACTGCCATCGGCCCGGAACAAATTTCGCGTCGGGATGACATCGGTGGTCACCCGAAAAGTGTCAACTGTTGCGGGTTTGTATCGGCCACCCAGATCGGGTAGATTCCTCGTTGACGCAGGCCCAGAGCGGGACTATGCTTGGAGCGGCGATTCTTTGAGGCATGTATGAAGCGGACTCTGCGGAACGCGTCCACGCTTTCAGAATCATTGCAACGGCATCTGAACACCTATGCGCTGGCGGCGAGCGCGGCGGGAGTGGGAGCGCTGGCTTTGGCGCTCCCCGCCGAAGCGAAGATTGTCTACACAAAAGCGAACTTTAAAATTGTGGCTCACGATCAACAAGGCCTGACCCTCAACAACGAAGGAAACGCTGATTTCTTGATTACCTGCGACACTTTCTCCGGCAACGGACGCGAATCAAGCTACCTGTATACGAAAGGGATCAATGCTAAGGGAAACAACGTTGTTGTGCAATTCCGGGGTAGTGATAATCTCGGCGCGGCAGCCCTCAAAGCCGGAAAGACCATAGGGCCGCACGACCCCTTCAGCTCCTTCGCGAGAATGGCGGCTGTTAGCCCGTTCGGCACCTATATTTTCGGTTTGTGGGCGAATCACGGCAAGGGAATTAAGAATCGGTATTTGGGGTTTGAATTCAAAATCTCCGGCCAGACTCGCTACGGCTGGGCGAGGCTGTCGGTCAAGGTGATTCCACGCAACCTTACGGCCTATTTGACAGGCTACGCCTACGAGACCATCCCGAATAAACCTATCATCGCGGGCAAGACTACGGGGCCGGATGTCATCACACTGGAACCCGGCAGCCTCGGAGCCCTAGCGGCGGGAGCGTCGCGACTTCACAAGGCCGGGAAATAACGCTACGGTGGCCCACGACACGTCTGCGCAAGTCAAGCACTCCGGTTTCGTTTCCCTTTAGAATACCCACGGAAGCGCATGCGGTCCGGTGATCGTCCCGGTCTTCAAAACCGGCGGATGGCAGGTTTGCCTGTCATTGGTGCGTTCGACTCGCACACGCTTCCGCCATGCCAGGTTCCCTCGACTCCGCTCGGGATTTCGCCTGCGGGCTCCCGCTCCGCTCACGCCCGCAAACCGGCTCAACTTCAAAACCGGCGGATGGCAGGTTTGCCTGTCATTGGTGCGTTCGACTCCCACTCGCTTCCGCCACTCTCTGCTGTGGCCTCAGCAGTTTAGATGGACCACCTGCCACTCCCCCGCAAGTTGTCCTGCGGGGATTTGCTACGGCGTTGCCGTAAAGAGATAGGCATCGCCCTGGGCATAGTCATTGTTGCCCTTGGGAGTACCGCCCGGTGTGCCGGACATCATGATCCCATTGTTGACCGCCATGCCGGTCCCGAACAAGTCATAGGCAGTTCCAGTGGTAGCGCTGGCGGCCTCATTTGAACAGGAGCCGGTACAGCCAGCCCAGCCGCCGCTGGGTTCCCAGAACACGTAAGCCGCGCCCTCGGATATCTTCGGGGGCGTGACGGTCCGATAGTTAGGAGCGCCCACCACGATGGTCGAATTGTCCGAACTGATGGCCACGGCGTTTCCGAAGTAATTGGGTCGGTTGCCGTCGGAAGCGGTTAGCTTGGCGCTTTGCGTCATGTTCACCCAGCCGCTCTGGGGCTCGGCGAACACATAGGCCGCACCCTCCTGACCACCTTTCCCGGCATTGAGTGCGTTATTCCAGGGAGCGCCCGCCACGATGGTGCTGGAGTCGCCGCTGATGGCAACGTATCCGAATTCATCTCCGGTAGCTCCGTCGGAAGCAAGCAGCCGGGCGGTTGGCATCATGTTCAATGGCCATCCGGGCTTGGGTTCAACAAACACGAAAGCCGCGCCCCGGAGCTGATTGGCAGACAGCTGATAATAGGGAGCCCCCACCACGGCGGTGTTGGCGTTGATGGCAACAGACTTGCCGAAATTACTCCAAACCGTGCCGGTGGCCGTGGTGAACTTGGAGGTCTGGGTCATCGAGGACCAGCCGCCGGACGGCTCGACGTAGACGTAAGCAGCACCCTGCGCATAGTTGGCAACACCCCGGGTATTGGTGATGGCAGCAAACGGGGCACCGGCGATAACAGTGTTGCCGCTGACGGCGACGGCGTAGCCCAGCTGGTCGCTGGTCGCGCCATCGAGGGCAGTCAGCTTGGCAGTTTCGCTTGCGTCCGTCCAGCCGTTCTTGGGCTGAACAAATACGTACGCTGCTCCCTGCCATGGACTAGAGCCGACCATGGCGATGGGAGCGCCGACGACGATGGTACTGCCATCGATCGCGACCGACGCACCGAATTGATCGCCACTCGCCCCGTCGGACGCCGTCAACTGCGCGGCTTCTTTCATCGAGCCTTGCCAGCCTTTGGGCGGCTCGACGAACACATAAGCTACCCCGGTATTCGAGACGCCGGAGCTGCCGGTGGCGTTGGGCGCACCCACGACCGCGACGTCGCCAGTGGCGTTGATGGCGACGGAGAAACCTAGCTGGTCATTGACCTGGCCGTTGGATGCGATCAGCTTCGCCTCCTGCGTGATCGGATCAATCGTGAGCGGATAGCGCGCACCGCCGTCCGTGACGTGCAACCGCAATTCCTGGCCACGCAACTCCAGCGAGGCGCTCAGTTCCTGCCCGGCCGCGTCATAGGCGCGCAGTCCGGTATAGCGCAACACCGCATGCTTTTGGCGGTTGGTCAGCACCAGGCTTTTCTTCCCGGAGTCCACGCTCGGCGTCAAGTCTCCCGACAGCGTCAGCGCGATGGTCAGAGGCTGGCCGTTCGACTTTCCTGGAGCCTGGTTCAGCGTAAAGCCCTGCTCCAATCCGACGGGTCCGTTTACATACCATTCGGTCATGCAGTCGCGCCGGTATTCCACGCGGTTCGAACTGGCTTGCGGCTGGACCGCCTCCAGCTTCGCCAGCGCATCCCCATATCCCCAGCTACGCAAGGTCATCGCCCAGCGGGAGCTGCCATGGCGCACTTCCACCCCGTTTGCCGCAAAGTGTGCCGCCAGATTCTGATGGGGGTTGGTGGCATGGAACCCGCCATTCGCCGCTTGCAAGTGATAGTCGCCGATATTGCGGCCCAAGGCGGCAGAAATGCCCGACTGTGCCACCTCAGGCAGAGTCACGGTTTCTTGCTGGCATGCACTTTGACCGAGGTTCTTGTTTTCCAACAGGATTGGCCAGACTCCGATCTGTACCTTTTTCCCTCTCACAGGCGTTACGTTGCCCATCAGATCACAATACTGCTCGAACCCCTGGGGCAAGGTAAAGGTGGAAGTCCCCCTGGAGTTCCACACGATCATTGCCTTGTAGTCCCGGGGAGTGGATCGCGAGTACTTGCACACCCAGACGATACCGCCCTTCTGTTGCGCGCAGGCGTTGGTCAGGGTTGCTCCCAAGGTCCAGTTCACAACCGAGCTGTACGCATAACCGGCGAGACGCAGATCGTCTGCCGCTGGACCTTGCCACAACCGGCCGGCACCGCCGCTTTGGTCCCACTGATACCAATAGGCCTTGGGAATCCCCGCCGACTCCTGCAACAATATGTAGCGGGCAAGAAACGCCGACTGCAGCACGGCATCGTTGAATCCGTCCAGAATGATGTTCCCCCAGCCGCCTTCACTGATCCACATCGGCAAATGCTGAAAGCCGTTCTTTCTTACCGCTTCCTTCACCTGTTGGATGAGCTTGGGTTCGTTTTCCGGGATTGGGAAGTCCCCCATGACCCATTGGTTGAGGTAGCCATGGATGGAGATCACATCGGGTAAGGGGCAGTGCCCGGCCGGGGGGCAGTCGACGCCTCCTTTTTTCAGCCATTGCAGATATTGGTCGACCCACAATTCGGCGGAGCCCGGGTAGCCGACCGGTGGGGGCGTGAGGATTACGGCTTTCGGGTTATACGCCTTAATGATTGGGTAGGCGTCTGCCGCCATGCGGAGCAACTGGGCATAACACAGGTTGGTGCCGTAGGTGCCGGTGCACTGGCTGGTGTTGTGGTAGCAGTTCTTGAGTCTCTCGCAAGTGGGGTACCACTGCCTGCGCTGGTTCGGCTCGTTCCACATCTCCCAATACTGAATGGGGTTTCCCAACTCAGCGTTGTGTCGCGCCAAGTCGGTTACGAAGTGGATGAATGCCGCATCCGTCCCGCTGCCGTCTGCATTCACGTCCTTTGGCGGATCGCATGCCCCATCCTCAAACGTACAACCCGCGTCCGAGGGTACACTGGAATAAAATTGCGGGACTCCGTCAAAGGTGTACATCAAGGTAACTTTGTTCGCCTGGGCTTGCGCGATCCACTGGTCGAGGTAGTTGTAGTCGTAGGTTCCGGGCCCGACTTCGATATTCCACCAGTTGACGTCGCTTCCCTCGAGTCGCTGGTTGGCGAAGTAGATGGGGAATGGTTCGCTCTGGGGAGGCCACGGGGTGCTGAGGGTGTTAATGTGCATTCCGAAGAAAGTTTTCGGGATGACATACTTGCCCTGCTGAATCTGATTGTCGATGGTAGCGGACCCCTCCTGGCTCAGCAGGCCGTCCTGCGCCCGAACCAGTGCGGGCAGGATCGCAGATAAACCCAAAAATACCAGAGCGGCAAGCGCGACACGCTTCCTGGTCTTGGTTGAATCCATCTTTGTCAGGGTTGTCATAATTACCTCCATTCCCGACGATGTTGGATCTGCCCCGGGACGATTCCGAACTATTCGAGGCCAAAGGCCTTCATCGGAGTAAGGAACACGAACATGCACAAGCATGGCCCGGGCACCGTAAGGGGAGGGGTGGCACTAAAAAGCTTGAGACTATTCTTGTCCTCGTCCCCCGTCTTGTCAATAGGGAAAGATCGCAGACTCGCTGATTGTTCCGATCACTATGTACTTCTGCCCGAGTCCTGATGGAATGACTTGACTCCTTACGACCGTCCACAACCGGTTGCCATTGCTGGAAACGCCACTTCCAAGCCGCCGACCTCTCCGCTCCACGCGGGTGGGAGGCGGATTCTGTCGTTTGTGCCCTGCCGCGGATTATGCTCACAATTGGGCGTGACACATTGCACACACAGCTCCAATAGAGACGCTGCGGTTCCCCGTGATGACTTTCACAACTATGGGTGGCAGTTGTCAAAGACATGGCCTGCTAAAGGGAAAATGCCTGAGGGATGGGAAGCGCAGCCCTGCTGACGTGTGCCGATTATGGCATTCTCGACTTCAGCTTGATCATCTCGCCATCCACAGCGAACCTGCCATATCCGTGATGGTGGATGGTCTTGGGATTCTTCTGCGCCGGATCCATCCAGGCCTTGAGCACTTCAAGAATGAAAAGATTGTACTTGTTGAGCAAACCGGTATCGACCACTTTGCATTCGAGATTGGCAAAACACTCGGCGATCAGAGGCGGCGTTACGCGCTGGGCCGGCACCGGCGTCAGCCCGAATCTCACGAACTTCTCCACGTCCCGTCCCGAACAGTTGCCGAGTTGCACGACTTTGGGAGCCAGCGCCAGCGCCGGAATGGCGATCACGCACTGTTTTGTCGTCCGCAATGCGGCAAAGCTGTGATTGGCACTGCTGACGACACAGGCAACCAGCGGCGGTTCAAATTCGACCATCATATGCCAGGACATCGTCATGACGTTGGCGCGGCCCTTACGGGCGGTCGTCAACAGGACCACCGGACCCGGTTCGAGCAATTGGTAGACTTTCGACAGAGGCAGATCTTGCATTACGGTCACGGCTCCGAGACCGGGCCTGCAATGACGGCCAGGCGTGGCCGATTGTAGTTGCACTCTACGCAGTCCGGTGACTCGTGCAAGCTTCGAACGGGTCTTTGGCTTGGCGCTCCGGAAAGCAGCAAAGCGTTCGAGCCAGACGACTTGACGTGATTACCGCTGGGCCGGGACAAGCGTTTCGCACCGTCCTCCGAAGCGCTCCCATTTTCCTTCCGGCGCGGACGGGTGTCAATCCAGGCGCTCTGAGCCACAGTACCCTGCTTTGACAGCGCACGCCATTGTCCTATAGTGGTGGCATGGACAAACCAAACCGACGGCGACTCATCAGCAAACGATCCGCGCAAAGAAAGAAGCGCGTGCAAGAACTTTTTAGAAAGGGCCGTTCTTATCGCCAAATCATGCGTGCCCTGGGGTTCAAGTCTCCCGCCGCAGTTACCTACTACCTGAAAAATCACAAATTAAACCGACGGCGTCTCATCAGCAAACGATCAGCCCAAAAGAAGAAGCGCGTGCAAGAACTCTTTAGAAAGGGTCATTCCTATCGCCGAATTATGCGGGCCCTGGGGTTTAAATCACTGGCCGCAGTTGCTTACTACCTGGAAGCGCCAGCGCCGCGAAAAAGGTCATCGCGGTAAGCAAACGTCCCAATGCCCGGTTTGATTTAGGAACCTCCTTTCCTGATTCGAAACGGAGGCGGGAATGTACGTAATCTCGGTTGTTCCCGGCGCTGGTGGCTGCGGCTCAAGATCCATTCTGCCAAACCCGATGCCGGGACAGAACCAGGTCGCAGCCAGGCGTGAAGCCCGGCGAGCGAGAGTTCCTTCGACCGCGCTCAGGGCAGGTTCGCGCTATACTCAGGTCCCCGTGGTTCTTGCTTGATACCGATTACGATCTATACTTCCACTATCGGGACCTCAAATGCCAGAGAAAGCATTCGGACTGACCGTAAATGAAGTCATGGCCTATGCTGCCGTGGCGAACGTGCTGCTGGTCGTGGTTCTTGCCGCGATTAACATTTATTACGCATGGCACGCAAAGCGGCAGGCCGATGCGAGTCGTGAACAAGTAGCCACGTCCAACCGGCAAGCGGAAATCGCCGAACAAACGCTGGTGATCCTGCGGAAGCAGATCGACCAGCAGCGGACGGCGGACCTGGGGACGGTAAGCCTGCAGCTCAGGGTTGCGATTCATACGATTGAGGACTGGCTCAAGAGGATCGGCCCGGACACTTATCCGCAACTGCCGGACGATATCAGAATTCTTCCGGCAGACTTCAGCATTGCTATCCAACGCGCCAACGCGATCGATCAGATCGTCGCAGAGAACATGGGAGGGGCCTCGCTCTATGCCGGGGAGGCGGAAACCAACCTGAACATCTTGCGCACTCGGAACCCGGCGCAGCCCCAAAGCTGGAAAGAAATGCAAGACAAAGCTATCAATAATCTGAATATCGCCCGCTACAAGTTGAACGTGGCTCGAACCCGCTGGGAAGCAGCAGACGCCTCACCAGGAACAGGTTAGGCGTTTTTCCCACCGGGGCCGGGCAAGTCTCCGGCATATCTTTCTTGGGTCTTGACCAGCCAGGTTTGGCGCGGGATAATTGCTGCCGCTGCGCGGGCAGTTTCTTCTGGATACCGGTCTCGATTCCATTTCCCAATGGAGCCAGACGCAGGTAAAGAGGCCTGTACGCTACAGCGCAGACCGAACCGCCGAAATTGATCCAGTAAGCTGACAAAGGAGTTTTTCCATGGGCGAAGAAATAGGTAAGCGGATGGGCGATTACCAGATCCTCAACGAGCTCGGCAGTGGAGGAATGGGGCGAGTCTACCGGGTGCGAAATGTGCTTTCCGATCGCATCGAAGCCATGAAGGTTCTGCTTCCTGACCTGGCGGGACGGCAGGAACTGGCAGCTCGCTTTCAGCGTGAGATCAAGCTTCTGGCCAGCCTCAACCATCCGAATATCGCCGCCCTTCGGACTGCGCTGACGATTGACAATCAGCTGGTGATGATCATGGAGTACGTCGAAGGCACCACCCTGGCCTTCCGTCTGCAACAGGGGCCCATTTCTGTGCCGGACGCAGTGAATTACATTGACCAGGCGCTGAACGCCCTGAGCTATGCGCATCAGCAGCACGTGATCCACCGTGACATCAAGCCCGCCAATATGATTTTGACTCCGCAGGGCGTAATCAAGCTGATGGACTTCGGGATTGCGCGCGCCGGCGACGAGCGCTCCCTGACGATGACCGGCACTACGCTGGGATCGCTGAGTTATATGTCACCGGAACAGGTGAAGGGCGAAGCTACGGATGCGCGTTCCGATTTGTATTCGGTCGGCGTATCGCTTTACGAGATGGTGACCGGTCAGCGGCCGTTCCAGGCGCACAGCGATTATTCCATCATGGCGGCCCACGTCAGAGAGATACCGAAACCGCCGATCGAACTGCAGCAGGGATTGCCTCCGGCACTGAATGAGATCATTCTCATTGCCATTGCCAAGGAGCCGGCACAGCGCTTTCAAACCGCGGATGCTTTCCGCAATGCATTGAGCAACGTACCCGCCGCGGCTTCCGCGTCGCAAGCTACCGCGCCGAGCCCAGGCGCGGCGGCGCCGGATGCGGTGACGGCCACAATCTTGCCGGTGGCCCCGGTGGCCCCCGCGGCACCTGCCGTGGTGGCTCCCACCGATCGGGTTTCTGCGCCGGTTCGAACCCCGAGCGACGCCAAGGTTGCCACGGTTCCAGTACCGCCCCGTGCTCCCACTCCGCCACCGCCGCAATCGAGCGGGCATCGCGGTCTGTACATGACGTTGGGAGCATTGATCGTGCTTGCGGTTCTGGTTGCCGCCGGGATCTACATACCGCGCAGGAGTAAGACGCAAGCCACAACGGCACCGTCCCAGCCACAGTCCAATGCAACTCAAAGCACGAGTACCGGCGCGCAGGGCGAAGTCCAGCAAACTCCTCCGGCAGTACCAGCCCCTGGCCCCGCGGATTTGAATACATCACCGCAGACTGCTCCCCCCGCGACGTCCCCGGCCATGGAAGGCTCGAATGCGGCACAATCCAATCCCGCGCCCGCCCCATCGCCCGAAGCTCAACCTCAAAAGTCCACTGGCAGGAAGAGCGGAGCAGGAGGGACCCTCCCCGCAGCGCCCCGGGAGTCGGACAACAGCGCCCCATCGGGGAATGCCGCAGCCGCTGCCCCGAACAACGCCGCGAACCAGGCCGCAGAACTGGATGAGCTAGAGCACGAAGTGGATCAGCTTTCCGGCCGAGCCGCAGCCGTGAACGCCAGCCTGGACCGTTTGCAGCAACAGCAGAATAGTGCGGGCTACGGCCTTCGCGGGGACATCGTCGCCAAACGTGCGAGCATGGATTCTAACTTGTCAAAAGCGCAAAGCGCGCTTCAGCAAGGAGATATCCAGCGGGCCAAGCGATACCAGGGTCTGGCGCAAGCCGATGCCGAGGCTCTGGAGCATTTTCTCGGACGCTGAGCGGCGGCGATCGCATCTCCACCGCGACAGATCAAGGGAACGGCCTGTGACCAGTCGCCGGCACTGGGAGAGTTCGCGCTGCTCTCGCAGGTGTTTTTTCACGCAAGCGAGGCAGTTCTCTGCCCGAGCGGATTACTGAACCCCTGCCAGAAACGGGCTCTGACACGTTGTGATTGACTCTAAGCCCTTGGGACCAGAGAACAAATCCTATTCTTATTACAGAGCCTTTCGAGTCCCTGCGGAAAAAGACCATATCCAATTCCGACCCTCAAGCCGTGGATTCCCTTCCCGAGGGTGGCGCCAGATCAGGTTCGGCCCGTACGGGCCAAAACAAGTGATCTTGCTCACAGCAAGAGAACGCCGCTTGGCAGAAGATTAAGGGTGCAGCATCGGGTACTCAGAAAGTTGCATTGGGCTCACTGTGTGCTGCGCCGACGGAAGGAATACGGTGCGTTTTAAACCGACAAGGTTGCGTTGCGTTTCGCAGATCGTCTTCTTCTCGCTGTTTCTGTTCCTACTGTTGCGCACGGAATTCCACGGATCGCTGCATGCTGGTGACAATGAAATCCGGCTCCCCTATCCGGTGCAGTTGTTTTTCCAGTTTGATCCGCTGGTAGCCCTCTCGAACGCGCTCTCCAGCCGCGCCCTGTATCACGGCCTGTTGTGGAGCCTGGTAGTTCTGATTCCGACGATGTTGCTCGGGCGCTTCTTCTGCGGGTGGATTTGCCCCCTGGGATCAATCCACCACTTCTTCAGCAGCCTGAAATCCGAGCGCAAACGTGGAAAACAGCTGATTGAATCGAACCGGTACAAGCGCTGGCAGACGACGAAGTACTACTTCCTATTCGGAGCCTTGATAGCCGCCGTACTGGGCACGGGGGCCGTCGGATGGCTGGACCCTTTCTCGTTGCTGGTGCGCTCACTCGGCCTGTCGATTCTGCCCGCCACCAGCTATGCCTTGACCGCCGGGCTGCGCGCAATGGAACACAGCCGATTTGAACTGGTCCAGGCGGTGGGTAGTGGGTTGCACTTCCTTTTCGGGATGCTGCTGCTCAGTTTCAAGCAACCCTACTTCCGGCAAGGTGTTTGGCTTGGTTTCATTTTCATTTTCCTTCTGGCGCTGAATTTCCGCGTGACCCGCTTCTGGTGCCGGGCACTTTGCCCGCTGGGCGCTCTGCTCGGGATCGTATCGCGCTGGTCGATTCTTGGACTCGTCAAAACCCCGGAGCGGTGTGAGGACTGCAATCGCTGCCTGCTGCGCTGCCAGGGCGGCGATGATCCCATCGGCGGAGCCCCGTGGCGTCAGCCGGAGTGTCATCTCTGTTTGAATTGTGTTGATGAGTGCCCGGAGCACGGCCTGCAGTTCAAGTTTTTTCCCGCCCAAAAGACCATCGGCGTAAACCTGCAGAGACGCAAAGTGCTTACTGGATTGGCGGCAGGAGCAGCCGTGGTCCCGTTGTTGCGAAGCACGCCCGGGTTCGCAATCGAGCGCCATGAGCGGTTGCTGCGTCCTCCGGGCGCACTGGACGAAGAGTACTTCTTGTCGCGCTGCATCCGCTGCGGCGAGTGCATGAAGGTCTGCCCAAATAACGCACTGCAGCCGGCGTTGACCGAAGCGGGTTTGGAGGGTCTCTGGACACCCGTGATGGTGCCACGGATTGGCTACTGCGAGACCAGTTGCGTTCTGTGCTCGCAGGTGTGTCCCACGGGTGCAATCTGGGAGATCACGGCAAAAGAAAAGGGGTGGGAGGCGGAAGCGGGGAACGCGAAGCCGATCAGTCTGGGCACGGCTTTTTACGATCGCGGGCGATGCTTGCCGTGGGCGATGGCGACACCGTGCATTGTGTGCGAGGAGTGGTGCCCGACATCTCCGAAGGCCATCTATTTGCAACCCGCCGAAGGAATGGATGCAGCGGGCCATCTGCAACAGGTAAAACAACCGCTGGTTGATCCTCATCGCTGCGTGGGCTGCGGGGCCTGCGAATATGCTTGCCCGGTGCAGGACCGCCCGGCAGTGTATGTGACCAGCATCGGCGAGAGCCGGTCGCGAACCAATCAGATCCTGCTGAACCGGGGCAAGGAGAGGCCAAGGTGAGGAGAATCGACTTGTCGAAGTGGGATGGGGCAGTCAAAGCTCGCGGAGCGCTGCTGGTCCTGCTCGGTATTGCGCTGCTCGTGGACGCCGGTTGCAGGCGTCATCCGGAAGCCGAGCCATCGTTTTTCCCTGCGTCCAATGAGGTTGCGGGATGGGCGAAGACTGGAGAAATTAGGACCTTTGAGGCCGCAGACCTGTGGAAGTACATCGACGGCGAGGCGGAACGGTACTTGAAGGCTGGCGTGCAGAGAGTGTCCACAGCTGACTACAAGTTCCAGAACCAGGTCGACGCGGTAGTGGACATCTACACCATGGAAAACGCGGAGGGTGCCAAGAAGATTTTCGAGTCGGAGCCGGCCGTCGATGTGAAACCGATCCAATTGGGAGACGAAGCACGCGAATCCAGCCAGAGCCTGGTTTTCCGCAAGGGAGCTTACCTGGTGCGAGTCGTTGCCTATGAAGAGTCGGCGGAAACGCAGCAAGCGATTGTGGGCCTGGGGCAGGCCATCGAACTGCGGCTTGCCCAGTGATGATCGCCGGAAGTACTGTTCGTCACTGAAAAGTTATACGGATTGCGGTATCTGTAATTTGAGTCTGCTCACGGAGAACCGTTTATGAGCGCAAGACACAGCGCCAGTCGGCGGGATTTTCTGAAGAAGTGCCTTACCGGTGCCGCGGTTCTGCGTGCAAGCGGCAGAATGGAACTGCTAGCAGCAGACCAAGGAGTTTCGCTCACAAAATCCAGGGTGGTGATGGCGCACGATGCCATGCTGCGGGGCACGGGCACCACGGTGGATTCGCGCCGGATGGTAAGTCTGCTGGATCGCGCCATGCAGGCTCTTTTCGACCGCGATAATTCGATCGAGACTTGGAAGAAACTGGTCCGCCAAGGTGAGACAGTGGGCGTGAAAGTGAATGCGCTGGGAGGGCGAGGATTCTCCAGCAACCTTGAGCTCGTCGAGGCCATTTGCGAGCGGTTGCAGGAGGCCGGAATCAAGGCCAACGATATCGTGATCTGGGACCGCGACACGGACGAACTGGAACATGCCGGATTCCATGTGGCGACGGGCGGGAACCGTGTGCAATGCTTCGGCACGGATCGAGTGGATTACGAACAAGAACTGGTCACGCATGGCAGCGTTGGTAGCCGTTTGTCGAGGATTCTGACGGAGCGCTGCAACGTCCTGATCAATGTTCCGGTGCTGAAAGACCATGACGGCGCCGGCGTATCCATCGCGCTGAAAAACATGTATGGCGTCATTCATAACCCGAACAAGTACCATCCCAACGGCTGCAACCCGTACGTCGCAGACTTGAACATGCTGCCGGAAATCAGGACCAAAATGCGGTTGACTATCTGCGACGCAACGACGGCATCGTACGAAGGTGGGCCGGGATACAAGCCGGAATACAGTTGGAGGAACAATGCCCTCATCGTCTCGCAGGATCCGGTGGCGCTCGACTACACCGGCTGGCAAATCATCGAGCGCAAGCGATCTGAGAAAGGACTGAAGACGCTGGAGGCCGACAAGAGAGCACCGCGCTACATCGCGACTGCAGCCGATGAACAGCACCGGCTGGGGACGAATGATCCCAGGAAAATCTCGGTAGTCGAGGTGTAGGTGGGTATTGGACGGTTCAACATGTGGAGTGAACTCGATCGCCGTTCGTTCTTGAAGTGCGCTCTGGCGTCAGGGGCAGCGCTGGGCGTCTGCGAGTTTGCCCAGCAGCTAGTCGCGACTCCGGCATGGGCTAGTTCGGAAAAGCAGGATGATTCGCAATTCACCGTCGAAGCCCGGTTTTACGAGAAGCAGCCAAACAAGAAGATCAAGTGCCAGTTGTGTCCGCGCGCATGCACGGTGGGAGATCGGGAACGCGGCTACTGTGGCGTGCGGGAAAATCACGGAGGAACGTACTACTCGCTGGTGCACTCGCGGGTGTGCGCCGCGCACATCGATCCCATCGAGAAGAAACCCCTGTTTCACTACCTGCCGGGAACGCTCGCTCTTTCGCTGGCCACGGCTGGCTGCAACGTCAACTGCAAGTTTTGCCAGAACTGGGACATCTCCCAGGTGCGTCCGGAGCAGGTTCCGGCCGACTATGCGCCCCCGAAATTGGTTGCCGAGTTGGCTAAACAGCGCGACTGTCCGACCATCGCCTACACCTACAGCGAGCCGGTGGTTTTCAGCGAGTATCTGATGGATGCAGCGGATGCCGGGCACGCGGCCGGCGTCCGCAGCGTGGTCGTGTCGAATGGCTACATGCAGGAGGAGGCCCTGAAGACCGCGTACGGAAAGATGGATGCGGTCAAAATCGATCTGAAGGCGTTCACCGAGTCGTACTACAAGGATGTAGTCATGGGCGAGTTGAAGCCGGTGCTGGACTCGCTGGTCACTCTGCGAAAAATGGGCAGGTGGACGGAAATCGTTTACCTTGTGGTGCCGACGCTGAATGACGGCGACGCCGAATTTCGCGGCTTGGCGCGCTGGATCAAGACGAATCTGGGCACCGATGTGCCGGTCCATTTCACGCAGTTTCATCCTGAGTACCTGTTGAAGAATCTCCCAATCACACCGGTCCCGACGCTGGAACGCGCCAAGGCGATCGCGGACGCCGAAGGACTGCACTACGTATATATTGGCAACGTACCGGGACATCCCGCGGAAAACACGTATTGCCCGATGTGTCATCACATAGTAGTGGAACGCGCAGGCTTGACGGTGAAGCAAATTCTGATCCGCAAGGGCGCCTGCTCATTCTGCCAGCAGACGATTCCAGGTGTGTGGCACGTATGAAAGCGCGAGAGGAGGGTTTGTTATGAGGAAACACGCGGCAACTTGGTCGCTGGCGTTTGTCTTGGTCGCGTTCCTCGCGGCTGCGGCCCTGCCGCGTTTGCTGGGGGGCAGTCCACCCACTGTGAGGCAGCCCGGAGTGGCCGGTAGTTTCTATCCGGCGGACCCGAAGGCGCTAACGGCGATGATGGACGAGATGCTGTCACACGCGACCGTGCCGAAAGTTACCGATCGCATTCTCGCTGTGGTTGCGCCGCATGCCGGCTATCAGTTTTCCGGTCCGGTGGCTGCCTACACTTACGCGGCCTTGAAAGGGCGCAAGTTTTCCCGCGTGGTCGTGATTGCTCCGTCGCACTACGAGGCCTTTGATTTCACCTCCGTCTATGAGGGTGACGGGTATGCGACGCCGCTGGGAACAGTTCCGGTAGATAAGGCGTTTGCCAAGCAACTGGTGCAGATGAGTCCGACCATCAAGTTTTCCAGCCAGGGACATGTTGCCACGAAGGAAGGCGCTGAGCATGCGCTGGAGGCGGAACTGCCGTGGCTGCAGCGGGTGCTGGGCGATTTCCAGTTGGTGCCGATCATCATGGGAGACCAGAGTTATGAAAACAGCCGCGCGCTGGGCGTGGCTCTGGCGAAGCTGATCCAGAGCAGCGATAAAGAGACGCTGATCGTGGCCAGTTCCGATCTGTCGCACTATCACCCCTACGACGAAGCTGTGAAGATCGACCATAAAACCCTGAATGCACTGCAGGAGTGGGACTACTTCAGCATGTCGCGGAACTTCGAGGCGAGGGTCTGGGAAGCCTGTGGCGGCGCACCGATCGTGGCCGCGATGATTGCCGCGGAGCGGATGGGAGCGAACCAGGCCATGGTGCTCAAGTACGCCAATTCCGGCGACACCACCGGAGATCGTTCGCGGGTGGTTGGATACAGCGCGGATGTCTTTCTGAAAACTCAGAGTGACAAGACCGTGGAACCGCAATTCTCACTGAATGGCCACGAAAAAAGCGAACTGCTCGCTCTGGCTCGCAAGTCAGTGGAGTATGCGGTGCGGGAGAAAAAGGCGTATGAACCAACTGCAAGTGCAAACGAAGTGCTGAATCAGGAACGCGGCGCGTTTGTGACTCTGCGTAAATCGGGCGAACTGCGGGGGTGCATCGGCTACACCGCCGCGGCGAAACCTCTGTACATGACGGTGCGGGACACGGCCACGCTGGCCGCCCTGCGCGACTCCCGATTCGAGCCGGTAACAGCGTCGGAACTGCCGCAGATCGAGTACGAAATCTCGGTGCTGTCGCCCCTTCGGCGGGTGCTGGACACTCGACAGATCAAGGTTGGCCAGCACGGTTTACTGATGAAAAACGGCGCGTATGAGGGCCTTTTACTTCCGCAGGTGCCGGTGGAGGAAAAATGGGATCGACAGCGATTCCTGGAAGAGACCTGCGTCAAAGCGGGTATGCGCTCCGGCTGCTGGAAGGATGAGAACACGGATATCTTCATGTTCACCGCGGTGGTATTCGGCGAGAACCGGCCGCAAGTGGTTATGCCCGACTCATCTTCGCCTCCCGGCATACCCATACGGCCAGGAGGGCCGGCGCCAGGTTCACCGCCGCACTGAGCCATGCCGTTTTCCAAAAACCAAACACCGGGATCAGGTAGCTGCTCAATAAAAGCGCGCCCCCGCATCCGCCCAGCAGATCGATGGCATAGAGTGTACCCAGTCCTGAACGATGGCTGCGGTTGTGAAGGTAGATCTCCGTCGCGACAGGAAATTGGTAGCCGCCCAGCATTCCGCACAGAGCCGCTAACGCCGGGAAGACAAACTGCGCCGCCAACCATGTTGTCGCTATCCCGGAAATCTTCGACAGCAGGCTAACCACAAATATCAGAGCGGGACCCGAAAGGGCGAGCAGGAACTGGGTTGTCGCAATCGTGCGACAAGGTGGACGATCGCTGGAACGAATGTGGCGGATGCCCAACCAGCTTCCGAAGGCAATGCCGGCCATGCACATGGCGATGAGGACCGCAAGCTCGTGGTAAACGTAACCGTAGACGGACTGGAATGCCAGCAGCAGAAAGATCTGCAGAGCCATCAGAGTGAATCCGGCCGCCGCCATGCAGCACGCCGCCGCAGAACGGGCGCGGCCCTCGCGAGCGGGCTTAGACGCCAGAAGAACTGTCCCAAACAGTAAGACAATCAGGACAGCAGCAAGGACACGGGTGAAAGAGAGGTGCGCCGCGGTCCGGAACCAGTGAGCATAGCCCGACTTGAACTGCGCGCTCCACAGCACCACGTCGAAGTAATAGGCGATCGGCTCGAAATCGCGATTGACTGGCGTCGACGGCAGCGATTGGAGTTGCTGGCGAAGCTGCGCCATGCGATCGGGCATCATGCGGAATGGGATGGAGTATTCCCGAACATACTGGGTCTTCAGATTCCGCTCCTGCAATCTTGCAATGAGCGTTTGGGGATTGTCCGTCAGAACAGCGGGCTGTGAAGTGGCGAAGAAGTGAATCGTTTCACCGGGGATTACAACCACATAAGGGAAGACTGTCTGCAGGGTGTGGTGAATGCAGCGCAGGAATTCCGCCAGATCGGAGCTGATGTAATCCTCCGACGAGCGGAGTTGCAAGGCCAGCACTCCGCCGGGTGCAAGGTGATCGCGAGCAGAACGAAAGAACTCAACCGTGTAGAACCTGTTCAACTGCGCGGTCTGCGGGTCGGGCACGTTCAGAATGATCACGTCGAATGCGCCGCTGGCCGTTTTGAGATAGTAGCGGCCATCCGCGTAGTGCAGGCGCACTCGAGGATCCGAGACGACAGGATCAGCCTGCGCCGGGAAAAACTGGCGCGCCATGTCGATCAGCGCGGGGTCAAGTTCAACATAATCGACCCGCTCGATGGTGGGGTGCTTCAGCGCCTGGGCGATGCTGCCGTTTACGCCGCCGCCGATCAGCAGAAGTTGCCTCGGCGCCGGGTGCTCCAGCAGCGCGTAGTGAACCGCCTCTTCGGCGGCACTCTCGTCCGGCGCGTTGGCAAGGATCACGCCATTGTCATAAATGCTGCGGATATTGCCGGTTTGCGTCGTGCCGGTTTCAATGACCGCCAGGTTGCCGTAAATCGAGTCGCGCGACTCCCGCAGGTGGAATCCCCGCCATAGGCGTGCCTGCGCGGATCTGTTCAACGACGGTGCAACATAGACAAAAAGAGGGATCGCAAACAGAACGACCGCGAAAAGCGCCGCTGTTACTGTCACGGCCTCAAGCTGCTTGCGGCCCGTCCGGAATAGCAAGACTGCGGCCATACCCAGGTTCAGGACGGCGACGACAGTCGCGATGTGAAAAGGCCCAAGCAAGCGCAGCAATAGAATGCTGGCCAGGATCCCACCCAGGCCGGAACCAGCGGCCTCCAAAAGGTAAGCCGAACTGGTGGCGAGGCGAGCAGAGACGGCGCATTCCTGTTCGTACATCCGGGTCGCAACTACGAAAAGCGCCCCCGCGGCAAGGCAAAACACGCTCAGACAGGCCAGGGATGCAAACAGCATCGGTACCGGACCCACCAATTCGCCCGGAACGGTCTGAAAAAAGGTCCGGGAGGCGCGCAACGCCCAGATTGTCGGCAGCAGGCTGATGCCGAACACGCATTCCAGCGCGGCGACTGCCCAGCGCGGGTTGGTTCCACCCAGGTCAAAAGCGCTGCTCAGACCGCTGCCGGCGGCGGTCCAGAACAGCCAGGTGGCCAACATAATCCCCAGCGAAATCTCGTTGCCGCTGAAGACAACGACAAGCTCCCGCAGGAGAACGATCTGGCCGATGACCGCGCTGAATCCGATCAGCGCCAGGGCCGCCCTTGCAGCAGACGTCGGTTGTTTCGCACACGGCATTGTGATCGGCCGCATAGGTGCTGCCACCAGAACGAGATTAGAATTTAGTTGTCGGGCAAAAGCAAAGAGGTCAGCAATATGCCGTTGACCGAGAGCGCCATACTCAACCGTCGGGAAGCGTTACTCAGGCTGCTCCGCCTGGGGGGAGCCGCTGCCGGAACCGCAGGCCTCGGATTCTGGCTGAGCGAACACAGCCAGCGCCCCGAATCGGAGCGGGCAATTCATGCGAAACGCAGTCACACCGTGCCGCTGGATTCGGCCTGGCCTGAGATGGCGATCATCCAGGGAGATGATCCCATACTGCTGGCGCGGACTGCGATCGAAGAACTGGGTGGCATCCGTCGCTTTGTATCCCGCGCCGACGTGGTGTTGGTGAAACCGAACATCGGCTGGGACCGTACACCGGAACAGGCGGCCAACACCAATCCGGCGATCGTGGCAGAGATCGTCCGGCAGTGCTGGAACGCAGGGGCGAAGCGGGTCATCGTAACTGACGTGAGCTGTAACGACCCTCGCCGGTGTTTTGAGAGATCCGGCATTGCCGAAGCGTCGCGGCGGGAAGGAGCCGAAGTGATCCTGCCCGAACCCTCCAGATTCAAAGATGTAGATTTGCAGGGAGAGCTGCTGCGGGACTGGCCAGTTTTTGATCCCTTCCTGAATGCCGACAAGATCATCAACGTCCCCATCGCCAAACACCACAGCCTGACCGGCACGACTCTGGGGATGAAGAACTGGTACGGCATCCTGGGTGGACCACGCCATCAGTTGCACCAGAACATCCACGAAAGCCTAGTGGACCTGGCCGATTTCATTCGTCCGACTCTTACCATTATCGATTGCTATCGCGTGCTTATCCGGAACGGCCCGATTGGAGGGAACCTTGACGATGTCCTCCTCAAGAAAACACTGGTAGCCGGAACCGATCCGGTGGCGCTTGACGCATATGTGGCGAAGGCCTACTGGAATTTGGAGATCTCCTCTCTGCCCTACCTGAAAATGGCATCCCAACGCGGTCTGGGAACCTGCGAGTTTGGGAAAATCCGCACTCGCGTAAGAACCATTGCATGAGAAGCAAGGGGGAGCGTTATAAATCCCCGACGGTTCAGCTACGCGCCTCTGCCGCCAACTGGAGGATTCTGCTGATTTTGGCCTGTCTGTATTCTCCACAGCATTCCTGGCCGCACAGGCCAGTTTTTCCGCCGGGACCACTTCTGCTGCACCCATGTGAAGACAATCCATGTGGCTGCCTTTCCGAACGGGCACAGCCCGGATGGCGCAGCCAGCATCCAACCCGTTTGTGGTAACCTCGACAGAGCCAAGAATCAACAATTTAGGAGCGGCACGTTTCTCCGAATGAGAATCGCATGGGAAGTCACTCTCGCAAGCAAGATCCTGGCTTGGATAGCCGTGGTTGCCTCAGTCATCCTTTTCAGTCCGTTGTTGGCAGCGGGACAGCAGGTAAGCCGCTTCGAAGTATCCGGTGGGTACTCGTACCTGCGCTTTGACGGTCCATCGATTGGGTTTGCCGACTACAGCAATCTGAACGGGTGGAAGATGGACGGCGCGTTCAATTTTGGCGAACGCTTCTCAGTGGTGGCCGAGGTCAGCGGGGAGTATGGTTCCAAGGTGTCCGCTTATAACTTCATGGCTGGTCCGCGATACTCCTGGCGCTGGGAACGGTCGCGCGTTTTTGGTCAGTTCCTGTTTGGCAAGGCGCAGAATAACGTGGATATTGTTCAACCAACCCGGACTGGCTTTGAGAGCGTGGGCCGCGCCTTTGCCGGCGGGGGCGGGTATGAGCGGGATCTTACGTCCCGTTTCACGTTTCGTGTGATCCAGGCGGACTACCTGCGCACTCAAACATTCAACACTTCGCAAAGTGATGTCCGAGTTTCGACGGGGCTGGTGGTACACCTGGGTCGCATTCGCAAGAAACCGAGGCTGTAAGCCGGCTGCGGACGCGTGTCGTTTCTGTCACAATTCCAATCGAAGAGGGTCAAGGTGTTGAGCAAGACAACCGTTCTAGGCGTGGTGGTTCTGGGGTTATTAGGACTGGCTGGATGTGGCACTTCGTCCCCTTTTTCTTCTTCCTCCAGCCATCTCGCCTTCGTGAGTTTGTCCTCCAGCAACCAGGTTGCCGCCTATCGCATCGACAACCATTCGGGGGCGTTCACCGCTGCCGTGGGATCGCCGTATTTTGCGGGGAACTCGCCGGCATCGATTTTGGTTCATCCGTCCAACAAGTTCGTTTACGTGGCGAATCAACTCGACAACAACATTTCCCGGTTCACGGTGGACAGCAATACCGGGTCAATTTCAGAAGTGTTGCCCCGCACCGCGGCTGGCGCCGGCCCAGTTTCCATGGTAATGAACGCCAGCGGGAGTTTTCTGTTCGTGTCGAATGGATTTGCCAGCAGTATCTCCGTCTACTCGATCGATTCCGGAAGCGGCGCTTTGAGCCAGATCTCGGGATCGCCGTTCAGCACCTACTCCAACCCCGGAGCACTGGCGATAACACCGTCCGGCGGATTTCTCTACGTCCTCAACAGCAACCTGGCATCGGTGGTTGGCTACAGCGTGGGTGCCTCCGGCGCGCTCCAGCAGGTGGCCGGATCGCCGTTTGCGGCGGGCGCCGGACCGTCCGCCATTGTCACCGATCCCGGGGGCAAGTTTGTCTACCTGGCAAATTCGCCGGTGAATACGCTCACCGTTTTTTCCATCAATTCCATGGGCGCTCTGGCAATGGCTCCGGGCACTCCGATTGCCGCCGGAGGCGCGCCGATTGCCTTAGCGGTCGAACCATCGGGACTGTATGTCTTTGTCGCGAACCAGACATCGAACAACCTGTCGGTCTTCTCCATTGATTCGTCGACCGGCGCACCCACCCAAGTCAAGAACTCGCCATTTACGGTGACCACCACGCCGGCGTTTGTTCAGTGGGACCCCAATGGCCAGTGGCTGTATGTGGGAAGCCAGAGCGCAAGGCAAATTTTGGAGTACACCTTCGATCCCACGGCGTGGACCCTCATCCCGAATTCGCAAGCCGCAGCCACCTCTGTGGCACCCACGTCAATGGCTGTGACTCAGTAGTTCGACGCCACTCACGACACGAACGGTATGGTCAGATTTGGCATCGCCGGCTTCGGGCTCCACGCTGTCAAACGGCTGGTGCCGGGGTTCGCGCGTGCCACGAACTGCCGGGTGACGGCATTGTCGCGGCGCGACATCAACCAGGCGCGGCAATCGGCCGAGCAATACAACATCCCGCTGGCATTCGATTCGGTCGAACAGTTGTGCCAGTCTCCGGACGTAGACGCCGTGTTTGTCGCCAGCCCAAACGCACTCCATTTGCCGGATGTTCTTACCGCCATCCGATGCGGCAAAGCCGTACTATGCGAAAAACCCATGGGAGTGAATGCCGGGGACTGCCGGCAGATGGTGGAAGCGGCGGACAAGGCCGGAGTCCTACTGGGAGTGGCGCACGTTTTTCGCTTTGAAGAAAGCACGGCGTGGTTTCGGAATCAGCTGGCTGCGGGAAAGATCGGGAAGGTAGGGTTTGCGCGATCGGAGTTTTCTTTCGCGGCAGGGCTGCAGCATCCGCGCACATGGATTCGAGACATGAACGTGGCGGGAGGAGGACCGATTGCCGATATAGGAGTGCACTGCATCGATACGCTGCGTTTTGTTCTTCAGGACGAAGTGGTGCGGGTGAGCGCAATCGGCATTTCTGATTCGAACTCAGGGCAAGTCGAAGCCGCAGCGGCTTTGCTTCTTAAGTTTTCGCGGGGCACGCTGGGTACGGTGATGGCATCGTTTCGCGCCGAGTACCGCACCCCGCTCGAGTTGATCGGTGACACTGGCGTGCTGCGCGCTGATAACGCTCTCAGCGTGGATGATCCGGTTCAGATGGAGTTGCGCCGTGGCCGCAACGCAGTCGAGGTTCACACGGTGTCGAATGCGTCGGCCTATGCGCGGCAGGTGGATGCATTTGCCGCAGCGGTCGAAGGCAGGGCGGACTTCCCTGTCCCCGGCGAGGAAGGCTGGCGAAATCAGCTGATCCTCGATGCCGCATACCGCAGCATTCGCAGCGGGCACGCGGAGGATGTTTCATCGGCGCAAGCGTTTGCATCTTGACCCGCATCTGATGCTCCCCAATCTCCCTTCTGGCATTCTCCCCACCGTCTGGACCGATTTCAGATCCGCCCCGACCTTCGATGTTTCAACAGTTGTGACTCTTGGCCATCACCGCACATCAAGCTGTGACCAATCTCACGGACATGATGCCGTGGTTTGCTTAGCATGATCTGTCTGTCGCCTCCCCGAAGAGAGTCCCCCCCTGGACGCAGCACCCCCTGAGGCGAATGACCCGAATTCCCGGGAAACGCACTTTTACCAGACAAAATTCATCTTGTGGAGGTTGGTCATGAAATGCATTCGTATCCTGGTTTTAATTCTTTGTACGTGCTTCGTGTCCGTCGCATGGGGTCAGCAGCCAGCGGCCAAGGGCCAAAACGACTGGAGCGAGTTCCACCGCACCAACATGATGCGCTGGAACCCGTATGAAAAGGTGCTCGGCGTCAACAATGTCGGGAACCTCCAGGTGAAGTGGAGCTATAAAACCGGCAGCTACGCGAATTCGCCCGCAGTCGTGGATGGAGTGGCGTATGCCGGTTCGTGGGACCACAATCTGTACGCGCTGGACGCCAGCACCGGCGCTAAGCTGTGGGTCTACCGCACTGACGGCTGGGTAAGTTCGGTGCCTGCCGTCGCAAAAGGGGTGGTGTACGTTAGCGGGGACGCCACCAAAATCTATGCTCTGAAGGCTAGCAACGGCGCCAAAATCTGGACGTACCCCGTTAATGGATCCTGGGATCCCAGCCTGGCGAATGGCGTGCTTTATGCAAGCGGGGGTTTCGACGACAAGATGTACGCGCTGAATGCGCGCACCGGCGCCAAGCTATGGAGCTACAAAACCCGCGGTCATATACAGTCCTCGCCGGCCGTGGCGAATGGGGTGGTGTATGTGGGCTCAATCGACCACAACGTGTACGCGCTGAATGCCCGGACCGGCGCCAAGTTGTGGAGCTACAGAACCGGCTATGATGTCGGGTCCTCGGCTGCAGTGGCGGACGGCGTGGTGTATGTCGGCTCGCAAGACGGCAACCTGTACGCGCTGAATGCCAAGACCGGCGCTCTACTGTGGAGCTACGCCACCGGCGGAAGCTCCTCGCCGGCCGTAGCCAACGGTGTGGTTTATGTCGGCTCGGCCGATTCCAACGTGTACGCACTAGACGCGAGTACCGGCGCTCTGCTGTGGAGTTACGCCACCGGCGGCGAAGTGTACACCTCGCCAGCCGTCGCCAACGGCGTGGTTTATGTCGGCTCACTCGACCGCAACGTGTACGGTCTAGATGCCAGCACCGGCGCTTTACTGTGGAGCTACACCACCAGCGAAGGAGTGGTTGGCTCGCCCGCTGTGGTGAACGGGGTAGTGTATGTCGGATCGTACGACGGCAACGTTTATGCCTTCGGGCTGAAGGAGTGAACCACGGTGGCATCAGGCCGGAGCAGTTTCCAAACGCCCCGGCCTGAAGACACTTCGCTGAGGCTTTAGGCTCGGCGGTACTACTCCGACGCACGAACCGATAACTACCGGCTTGCCCGTCACTCGGGCCTGGCCCAGCCGTCCGCAACTCTTGGCGAACGCTGGGGGCGATTCAGTCGTCGTCAATTGTGAGTGCCCGCCCCACAACTTTTTCCCTTGACTCGAACCCGGCAAATCGCCATCATTAGTGTATAACTGTTACTTAATAACAATTTGGCACGTATAACTGCTTAGGAATCTAGATTTTACCTCTAACCCCAATGGGCTCTAGATTTTGCGGGCCAATAGTCCGTAACCTGATGATTCCACTAGACCGAGGGGGAGGGGGTATACCCCGGTTAAAGGGTGCAGACCGGGAGCATCCCTGACACTGCAACCGAGGCAAGCGCGATACAACGGAGCGCATGCCATGGAAAGCGAGCACAGGAAGGGTTGTGACTCACTGGCCACCGGCATAGCCGGGCTTGGCGGGTGTGGGATCGGGCGGAATGCCCTTGGCTTGAAGGATGGACCAATGCCAATCCTGATCTGGGGTCAGGATGTTACCCAACTTCTCGCGAAAAACTGCGGTGGTGGAGGGAGCGGCAGTTCCCTTCAAGTGCAACAGCACGGTGGTGTCAGAACGTTTCTCCGCCACCACGAGATCGTCTTGCGACGCGGGTAAGAGCTTGATCGTATTCTCATAGCTGTCTGGCTCGGCGCGAACGATCGTCAGGCTGACGATGATCTCCCGGAGGTTCCATTCGCTTCCATTGTGAACGGAAATTTGCAAGGTATCGTCGTCGATGATGGCCGGGCCGTCAACCTTTGCAAGATCGGCCGGCGGCAGTTCCACCGGAACCACGGGCGGAGTCAGCAGGGCGGTAGCGTTTGCGTTAAAAGAAAGGCTGCAAGTCGCGTCCGGAGAAATGACCTGGAACTGCTTGCCCACTGGTTCGATGGAGAATACCAGGCTTCCATAGTTATGCCGGCTCTCGACTTGCTGCATGACCTCAGCCAGATTGTCGTTGTCGATGACGGCACGGGAAGCAGGGGCTTTCTTGTTTCGCAGAGAGCGTGCCAAGTCTCCCAGGGACACGCTGTCGTCCGACTGCGCGGTTGCGCAGGCCGGAAGCAGGAGCCCGAGCACGGCCAGAGCGATTCCGAGGCGGACTGGTCGCAAAATGGAGCCGAGCGACATAAAGAAGATAGGTTGCTCCTAGAACGACGCGGGGCAGACATATGCCCGTCTATTCAGGATTTTAGTCAGGAAACACCGGGTGGTTACCGCACGGCAGTTCTAGAACCTTAGTTTGGCAGGTGAGAATAAGCCAGCAAGGGCGTGCGTGACAAAGCGGGGCGCAACGGGGCGCCGCACGCCCATGCTGTGCTCTACAGCAGGCCAGAGGAACGAAAACGTGTTACTGGATCCACTACGGGCTTGGCTTCCCGCTGGAAGATCCAGCGGGCCACCGCGAACCCCAACGCCGCGTAGCATAGATGCATCCACTTCATAGATCCACCCCCAAAGTTGTGCTTTGGCACCCGAGGGGAGGTGATGGCGCAACCTTAACAAGCGTCCCGCGGAGGGTCAATCGAGCTAGCGGGCCATAGGGTGGCACGAAAGAGTAGGTCGGAAGCCAACCGGTAAACAGGCAGGCGGCGAGCCGGAGCTCGTTTGGTCCAGCCGGGCCATCGCAGGCAAGGCTGCGGTTTGCCAGGCGACAAACGATCAGGCTGGGCCTGTGTTTCCATGGGCCAAGCCCTGTGACCCAGGTCACTGCCCAAGACGTGACTTCGGCGTACAAACAAGCTGTGCGGGAACTCCCCGACGCTTATGCGAGGAGGTGTTTCATGCAGACCCTTCCAGTACCAGTTCGCATTTCGCTGAGCAACATCCTTCTGACCACCGACTTTTCGGAGGTTTCCAAGTCTGCGTTGCCGTATGCGACGTCATTGGCGCGGCGGCATGGGGCGAAACTCTTTCTGGTGCACGTGGTACCGCCTGAGCCTTATCTCGCGATGCCCATGGAGCCCACGCCCCCGCTGCAAACCGATGTTTTGTGGAACAGCGCGCGCCGGGACCTTGCCGAGTTCCTGCCCGCCGACGCGGCAGCAGATCTGGCCCACGAGGAAGTGCTTCGCCGCGGCGAAATATGGACCACGCTCTCCGGCATCATTCACAAGCAGGCCATCGACCTGGTGGTAATCGGCACGCACGGAAGGCAGGGGCTTCGCAAGGTGGTGATGGGCTCGGTCGCCGAGAAGATCTACCGGCAGGCGATGTGCCCTGTGCTGACCATCGGGCCGGAAGCGGCTGCGGCCGGCAAGACGCAGTGGCAGCCCAAACGTATTCTTTTCCCCACTGATTTTTCAGAAACCTCTCTGCACGCTTTGCCCTATGCCCTGTCATTCGCGGAAGAGAATGAAGGCACCTTGACGCTGCTCCATATGATTCCGCTGACCCCCTGGCAGTATCAGGAAGCGCTGGAGCAAAGCATCCGGGAGAGGCTGAATCAACTGGCCCCTGCGGAGGTGTGGTGCAAGCTCGAGTTCGTGGTGGGCTTCGAGTTTCCCGCGGACGCTGTCCTGCGGGCCGCCGCGGGCGGCCATGCCGACCTGATTGTGATGGGGGTCAACAAGAGGTCAGCGGCGGTATCGGCGCACTTGCCCTGGTCCACCGCCTCCCACGTGGTGGGGCAGGCGTCTTGTCCGGTGTTGACGGTGCGGGGTTGAAACGCTTGACGACCGCGGATCTCCCCTTGTATGTGTGCCGGCGAAGTGAAATTCTCTCAGTCGGCTTGCGCGACTTTTCTACGCCGGGCGAGGTTTGCCGGGCGCAATTTCGAGACTTTCATTGGCGTGGTGCAAGCGGCGCAATTGCAACCGTCACTGGAAGTAAATTGCCAGGCGGCGACCGCATCCAGACGGTATCCAACGCCGCGGACGGTTTTCAAGTAGGTGGGAGTAGTGCGATCGGGCTCGATTTTCTCGCGGATCCGGCGAATACACGCATCCACACTGCGGGGAGTCACAAACTGCATATCTCCCCAAACCTCATCCAGCAGCAAATCGCGGGTGAACACCTGACCGCGATGGCGCGCCAGATATTCGATCAACCGAAACTCAAGACTGGTCGTAGGAATCTCCATCCCGCGCACGGACAGCTTCATGGCCGAACTGTCAATGAGAAGGTCCGCCTCCTCTCCTGACCCGTGCAGCGCCGAGGCTGCTTGACGGCGCAGAACAGCTTGCACGCGGGCCACTAACTCGCGAGGGCTGAAAGGCTTGACAATGCAATCGTCTCCGCCGGAATCCAAGGCGAGAACGCGATGCTCTTCGCTGCTTTGGTCGAGCATGAAGACTACCGGCGTACGCGACAAGACTGGATTCCTACGAATCCGCCGGCACAACTGAACCGCGTTGCCATCCGGCAGGAGCATCGCAATCAGCAGGAGCGAAGGACGGGCCAACTCCGCATCGTCCACAACATCCGCCCTCGGAAACTCTCGCACCCAATACCCAGCTCGCTCCAGGGAGTGCCGAGCGAGGTAGCTCGTCTCGGCGTCGCCTTCCACTACGAAAATGAGCTGCCTCATCGCCGTCCTTTTACATGAGGTTCAACCGCGCGGGCCTGCACATTTCAGCTATAGGAGCCAAGACGCGCCGCAGGTTCCGTCCACTCCACAGCGGGGCGCACCGACAGACACACCTTATCCACAGCCGGCAGAGTCACAAGGAACCTGGTGGGAGTTTAGGCTGGCCCGTGTTACGCCGGAGTGACGGGATTATGAATCCTATGTTAATTCTGCGCGAACCGCGCATTGACCATGGCCCAGAGGGATGTTCAGTCGCTCACGGACTGCTCTGCTCTATCTTCGATCTCGGAGATGGTCAGCGTGCCGAAATTGGCCCGCCGTAACTGCTCATTCAACCGCACAATTGCGCCCGCTTTCAACTGTTGCCATTCCGTGATGCGAGCCTGGGCTGCCGGGCTTGATTCAGCGTAGACGGCGATGGCTTGAGCGGGGACGCTTCGGTCGCCGCTTTCGACAACTCTCAGCGCCGAAGCCAATTCTGCAACGGCGGTTTCCAGTCCCATCATCTGGTTCGGCGATTCCGGGCTTCCGGCCAGGATGGTGGCAAGCTGGGATTGCAATTGCGATTCGGAGGCTTTCAAGTCAGGCTGATCTTCGCCGGTTTTCGGCAGCAGGTCCGCGAGTTGTTTCTGAACCCCATTGATCCCCGCCACGGCTTGGCGGGCAGCCAGGATCTCGGAGTAGATTTGCCGTCCCCTACGCTGCTGCTGTTCCAACTCCTCCGCGGTCGCAGCGGAACGCGGATCCATGATTACCTGGAGCGGCTGCGATAACGTAGTTTGATCGACGATCAACCGGACTTCGTAGTTTCCGGGCACGACCCGTGGCGCACGAGAGGCGTACTCACCGCCAGCGTCCGCGCTTTTTCCACCTGGACCACCCCACGCAAGGTTCCAGACAAAGCGGTGCATCCCCGGGGCTTTTTCCAAACCCTCGGGCTTGGCCAACCATCGGTCCGCAACGGCCATGGGCGGACGGTTCTGCTCTTTGGGATCTTCAGAGGAAAAGCGGCGCACCAGTTCCCCCTTCGAATCGAACACCTCGAGCGTCACCTGGCTGGCGGGACGGGCAAGATAGTAATCCAGCACCGCACCATTGGGCGGATTGCCGGCGGTGGGTTCTTCAGGCGGAATTGGCGTGCCCTGAAACGTGTCGTTATCTACCCGCACCGCCGCGCTGGGCCGGTACAGCCACGACTCTGCCGCTTTCGCCGCTTCCTTCACCTGCCGCAACGCCATGATGTCATCGAGGATCCAGAACGAGCGCCCGTGAGTCGCAACCACCAAGTCATCGCCGTGGAACACCAGGTCGCGCACGGACGTGACCGGCAAATTCAGTTGCACAGATTGCCAGTGATCGCCATCATCGAACGAAACATAGACTCCGAATTCGGTTCCGGCAAACAGCAATCCCCGGGTCTGCGGATCTTCGCGCACAGCGTTCAAGAATGCCGGCTCCGTAATCCCATCGGTGATCGATTGCCAGGTGATCCCATAGTCGCGCGTGCGGTAGAGATACGGTTTCTGATCGTCGAGTTCGTGGCGATCGACCGCGGCGTACGCTTCCGCTGGATCGAAATGAGAGGCTTCGATCAGGCTGATCCTGCCCCAGTCACTGACGCCTTTTGGCGTAACATTCACCCAGTTCTTACCACCGTCCCGGGTCAGGTGAATCAGACCAGTGTCGCTACCCGCCCAGATCAAGTCGGGTTTCAGGCTCGAGGGGGCGATGGTGAATACCACGCCATAGCCACGTTGCTTTGCGTTGTGCAGTGTCGGAGGATCTGTCGGCTTCTTCTCTGCCGGATTCTTCACTGCTCCGGTCAGGTCGGGGCTGATCTGCGCCCAGGACAACCCGCCGTCCAGTGTTTTCATGACATATTGTGTACCGAGATACAGCGACTTGTGGTCGGCGGGAGAAAACACCAGCACGGGCGTCCAGGGAGCGCGATAGCGCAGCGCCGATAGATCCGCCGCGAAATTCCGCACTGGCCACGGGGTGATGTCCTGACTGAACGAAGTCCTCAGATCGAATCGTGACACGTCACCGTAGGTGCCGGTGAGAAAAAGCAGGTTCGGATCATTGGGGTCGGGCGTAATGTATCCGCTCTCGCTGGCTCCCGCCGGAAACCAGTCCCGGGCAGTGATCTGGCCATGGTCGGTGCGGCTGAGCACGGCAACGGCTCCGCTGTCCTGCTGGGTTCCGTACACCACATAAGGAAACCTGTTGTCGGTGGCGAGGTGGTAGATCTGCGCGGTCGGCTGGTTATACCAGGAACTCCATGTTTTGCCGCGGTCTAAACTGATGGTTGTCCCCTGGTCCGTACCCAGCACCATGCGCGAGGGAGCTGTGGGATCAATCCAGAGTTGGTGATAATCATCTCCACCCGGAGCGCCGCGTACGACTTCGATCGTCTTGCCGCCGTCCACCGAGCGGTAAAGAGCGACGCTCGGCACATAAATGACGTCGGGGTTTTGTGGATCGATGGCGATGTTGCTGAAGTACCAGGAGCGGCTGGTCAGACGCTTGTCGGCGTTCTGCAGGCTCCAGGTGTTGCCGCCGTCATCCGAGCGATACAAGCCCGCCTGGTTCTTGCAATCGATCAACGCGTAGACGCGCTTACCGTCGGTGGAAACGGCCACCGAGGGACGGTTCCAGTCGCCCGCGGGCAGCCCGTTTCCGCCTAGCCGGGACCAGGTCTGGCCGCCATCCATGGAACGGAAGATCCCGCTGCCGGGCTGCTCGATTGTGCCGTAGGAACTCCACGGCGGACGGTAGGTGTGCCAGGTCGCAGCAAACAAAATGTTCGGCTGCCCGCTGGCAAGGGAAAGATCGGCAATGCCGGTTTCCGCCCCCGCCTCGAGTACTTTCGTCCAGCTAGTTCCGCCGTCGGTAGACTTGTAGACGCCGCGGTCGGGATTCGGAGCATACGCGTGTCCCAGCGCAGCGACATACACCACGTCAGGACTGCGCGGATCGACGAGGACGCGGCTGATCTGGCGGGTGTTGGACAGCCCAATATTCCTCCAGGTAGCGCCGCCGTCGATCGACTTGTAGACGCCGTTGCCTGAGGCAAGATCGGTTCGGATATCCGATTCGCCCGTGCCCGCATAAATCACGTTGGGACTGGACGGAGCAACGGCCAAGGCACCGATGGATCCCACTGGCTGACCATCCAAGATGGGCGTCCAGACGAGTCCGGCATCGGTGGTTTTCCAGATTCCGCCATCGACGGCGCCGAAGTAGAACGTGGTCGCGTTGCCCGGAATCCCGGCGACGGCTACCACCCGTCCGCCGCGAAACGGCCCAATCAGCCGCCACTTCAGACCGCCATAAAGTTGTGGAGAAACCTGAGCGCCGAGCGAAAGCGCTCCCAGAAGCACGAAAAGAAAAGTCAGCAACCTGCCGAAGCCCCAGCCAAAAAGCCGCAGGATCAGTTCTCGCACGAAACCTTCCCCAAAACGAGAGTGGCTTTAGTGTAGTACAAGGCGCGATGCCGGTGCGTGCGACTCACCTGTGCGGTAGTCCGTACGGGCGATTTGCGTTCGAGAAGGCGCACCTGTATGCTGCTTCGAGTCCATATGCATGGCCCATTCAGAACTCACCTTGTTGTGCTGTTTCTGGCGGGGATTGCCCTTCGCGGATTCTGCGCGGATAGCACCCGGGTGGAAGGGGTGGTGCGCGATTCCAGCGGTGCGGTGGTTGCCGGAGCCACCGTCACGGTAAAGAGTGGCGACTTCAGCGCCACCGCTCGCAGCGGCAACGAGGGCAAGTTCTCGTTTGCGAATGTTCCCGCCCGGTCCGGAACGCTGGACGCGGGGGCACCCGGCTTTGCCGATGCACATCAAGTCTGGACCTCGACCGAATCCGCGGCAGTGCGAATCGAGATCGTTCTCCAGCCATCTTCCGTCAACCAGCAAGTGGTGGTCTCAGCAGCACGCACCGAGCTTCCATTGTCAGAAGCTCCGGGCAGCACGGTGCTGGTATTGCAAGGCGATATGGCAGCGAGCCCGGCCCTGGTGGTAGACGACATTCTGCGGCAGGTCCCCGGCTTTTCATTATTCCGACGATCCGACAGCCGGTACGCCAATCCCGGATCGCAAGGCGTCTCGCTGCGAGGCCTTGGGCCCAGTGGCGCGAGTCGCGCTTTGGTACTGGAAGACGGCATTCCCCTGGTGGATCCGTTCGGCGGCTGGGTGTATTGGGACCGCGTGCCGCCGGTTGCCCTGGCCAGCGCGGAAGTATTTCGCGGAGGCATTTCCGACCTGTACGGCAGCGACGCGCTCGGTGGCGTGGTGCAGCTCATCACGCGGCAGCCAGAAATGCCGGCGCTCACCCTCGAGAGCTCCTACGGCAACGAGAACACGCCTTACCTTTCGTTGTGGACAGGGACTCGCGTGGGCAAGTGGGACCTGGAGTTTTCCACCGATTTATTCCGCACCGACGGATACATTCCGGTTCCTCGATTGTCGCCGTATACCGGCCAGCCACTACGAGGCACGATCGATGCACCGCTCAATTCCGAGCACGCGGCTGTCGATTTTGGTGTGGGACATCAGTTGGGTGCAAAGGGACGCGGGTTTGCCCGCGGAAGTTTCTATGCTGACTCGCGCGATAATGGAACCAAGATCCAGTCCAATGACACCCGCATTGGCCAGGGAGCGGCCGGGCTGGACAAGCAGCTGGGTGAGAACGACTCGGTGACGGTCCGGCTGTTTGGAGATGTCGAAACCTTTCACCAGAGCTTTTCAGCAATCTCTTCCAATCGTGACAGCGAGACGCTGACCGACTTGCAAGCTGTACCTTCGCAACAGCTTGGAACCAACGGCCAGTGGACCCACCTGTTCGGCAAGAATGACACGTTGATTGCAGGAGCCGACATTCAGGAAGTGATTGGCGTCAGCGATGATCAGTTGTTTTCTGCGGTTTCGGGAAAGCACACCGCCAACACCGCTGCAGGGGGAAGGCAACGGATCGCGGGCCTGTTCGGGGAAGACATTCTCCGCGTTCACGACAAGTGGACGATCATCCTGAGCACGCGCCTGGACCACTGGGGCAACTTCGACGCCAGCTCGATCCGCACGCCGCTTTCCCCTCCCGGCCCGGTTCAACCGAAGTACTTTCCCGATCGCACGGATAACGCGTTCAGCCCGCGGCTCTCTGTTCTGCGCGCATTGAACAGCCAGGTTTCCATCACCGGATCGATTTACCGCGCTTTCCGGGCCCCCACTTTGAACGAACTGTATCGCAACTTCCGGGTGGGAAATGTTCTGACGAATGGGAATCCCGCGCTCACCGCCGAGCACCTCACCGGAGCCGAGGTTGGAGCCAACGTCCGGGGCTGGAATGGGAAGCTGGAGGTGCGGGGAACATTCTTCTGGAGCGACATTGTCGATCCGGTGGAGAATGTAACCCTGGACGCGACATCATCACCGATTCTTCGGGAAAAAGAGAATCTGGGACGGACCCGGTCCCGCGGCGTGGAGCTCGACGGCGTGGTTCATGTGAACCGTGATATTCAGGTCTCTGCGGGCTATGCGTACACGGACGCGACCGTGCTTCAGTATCCCGGCAACACCATGCTGGTCGGGCTGGATGTTCCGCAGGTACCCCGCAACCAATTCACCTGGGAGGCGCGCTGTTGGAATCCGTCGCGCCTGCTGCTGAGCCTGCAAGGACGATTCATCGGCCAGCAGTTTGACGACGACCAGAACCAGTTCCCTCTTACCCGCTTTTATGCGATGGATCTTCTGATAGGGAGGAACTTGAATCGGCACGTGGAAGTGTTTGCCGCGGCCGAGAATCTTACCGACGAACGCTACCCGGTAGCGCGGACGCCGACCCTGAATGTGGGCCCGCCGATCCTTTTTCGGGTGGGGATTCGGTTGGACTTTCCGCCAAACCGCTAGTCCGGAGCTAGCTCGATTCCGTGTCGCCGCGGCGTTTGTGAATGTCGATCCCGAGCTGTTCCGCTTTCTTGTAGAGATGGCTGCGCTCCAGACCGAGCGCCTTGGCGGCATTGGTCATGCGGTAGTTATGGCGCTTCAATTCGGCCAGGATGGTCTCCCGCTCGAAATTCTGCACCCGTTCGGCCAGCGGCCCGCTCCCCGCGATGATCATTCGGTCGGACGCTGCCGCCGCGGGCAGCGCCAATCGAACGGTCTCGGCCGTGACCTGATTGTCGCTGGCCAGCAGCATCAGCCGCTCGACCACGTTGCGGAGTTCCCGCACATTGCCAGGCCAGGAATAATCCGTCAGGGCTCCGATCGCTTCCGCGGTGAAGGAAATAGGCTTCCAGTTGTTCTGGGCGCAGACTTGCCGCGCGAAATGCTCGACCAGCGCAGGGATGTCGTCACGGCGCTCCCGCAGACCGGGGAGAACCAGCGGAAAAACGTAAACCCGGTGGAAGAGGTCTTGCCGGAATTTGCCTTCCCGCACCAGGGTTTCCAGGTTGCGGTGGGTGGCGACCAGCACACGCACATCGACACGAATCGGTTTCTCTCCGCCGATGCGCTCAATTTCCCCTTCTTCGAGCACCCGCAGCAGCTTGGCCTGCATGGGCAGCGGCATGTCGCCGATTTCGTCGAGAAAAATCGTGCCGTGCTCCGCCTGCTCGAACTTCCCCGTATGCCGGGCGGCCGCGCCGGTAAACGATCCTTTTTCGTGGCCGAACAGTTCTGACTCGATTAGTTCGGCGGGCACCGCAGCACAGTTCAAGGTCACAAACGGGCCGGCGGCGCGAGGGCTGTGTTCGTGCAGTGTGCGGGCGACCAGTTCTTTGCCGGTTCCGGTTTCTCCCAGGATGCAGATTCGCGATTCGCTGGCGGCTACCCTCTCGACCTGGGCCATGACCTTCTTCATGACCTCTCCGGTCCAAACGATCTCGTGCTTCCCCAAGCGCTGGCGGAGTTGCCGGTTCTCCGATTCCAGGCGCTGCAACTTGAGCACATTTTCCACGGTGAGCAAGAGCCGCTCGGTCGAAACTGGCTTCTCCAGAAAATCCAAAGCCCCGAGCCGGGTGGCGTGGACTGCCATTTCGATGTGCGCCTGCCCGGACATCATCACGACCGGAGTGGTCACGTCCTGTGCCCGCAGATCCTCGAGCAGAGACAGGCCGTCTTTTCCGGGCATGACCACATCGGAAACAATCAGGTCAAAGCTCTCAGTCTTCGCCAGTTCGAGGGCCCTGGCGGCGTTGTCGCAAACGGTGACCTCATGACCCGCCAGGCGAAACGCCCGCGACAGCGAGGCGAGGGTGTTGGCCTCGTCGTCCACGATCAGAAGATTGGCCTTCTGTGCCATCTGCATCCTTTATACAGAGCTGGAGGTGCTTTGTGCCTGGTCAACCGTCCC
The DNA here is from genome assembly GCA_963715675.1 of uncultured Acidobacteriota bacterium. Lineage (GTDB taxonomy): Bacteria > Acidobacteriota > Terriglobia > Terriglobales > Acidobacteriaceae > DASVWZ01. The sequence goes on along the minus strand of OY970265.1, from coordinate 663,450 downwards.
CAATTTGTCCAAATTTTCTGGCAACTCGATCTTGAACGTTGTTCCCTGCCCGCGTTGGCTCCGCACGCTGATTCTGCCGCCGTGATCGCTGACCACGGATTGCACGATCGCCAAGCCAAGTCCGGTACCATGCGTTTTGCTGGTGTAATAGGGCGTGAAGATTCGGCCGCACTCCTCGGGAGTCAGACCCGTGCCGGTATCGGCCACTTCAATGGAAGCGTGGTCGGCATCGCGGCGGGTGCGCAGCGTAAGCGTTCCACCTTGAGGCATAGCGTCCATGGCGTTGAGCAGGAGATTGGAGACGACGCGATTCAAAAGATCCGGGTCGGCGGCAATCGGTTCCGCCCCCTCCGCCAGCTCAAGTTTACATTCGATGGCCGGCCGTCCGGGGGCTCGAAGTTGTGCCTGAAAAAGGCGCACCACGTTCTGCACGATGCCGGATACTTGCACGAGCTGAAGCTGCGGTTGCGGCATTTTCGAAAATTCGCTGAAGCGGGAAATGATGCCCTTCAGGTTGGCGATCTCGGCCAGCAGGGTCGCCGAGCTTTCCTGGAAGATCTCGTCGAACACGGCCGGGCTTTGTTGCCTGGCTTTCAGCAGATTCTCGACCGTCAGTTGCAGGGGAAAGAGCGGGTTCTTGAGTTCGTGGGCCAGCCGCCGCGCCAGTTCCCGCCAGGCGGCGACGCGTTCTGCCTGCACCAGCCGCTCGCGCTGCTCCAGCAACTCGCGCGTCATGCGGTTAAAGGACTCCGCCAGTTCTCCCAGTTCATCCACGGAGTGAACCGCGACTTGGGCGTGCAGATTTCCGGCGGCCACTTCCCGCGCCGCCTGGGCGAGTTGCTCGACCGGCCGGGTCACATGCGCGGCTGCCCAAAGGCTCAGCACGATCGCCAGCAACATTCCCGCGCCGCCGGCCAGCAGTGCCGCTGAGCGAATCTGCTGACGGAGTTCGACGTAGGGACGCCGCGAACTACCCACCAGAAGAACACCCAGGAGTTGGCCATTTTCACCGTTTAGCGGAGTTGCGTCGACGGTTTCGTCGTCGGCGGCGTTCGAGGACCAATGCACCAGGGCCGAAAGTTCGCGCCTCTGCTGCTGGACTTCCTGGATGAGGTCCCTCAATTTGTCTGCTTGCGGCACAATGCCAGAAGAATCGAACAGAAGCTGAGGGGAATAGCCGGCGCCCAGGTTCTCGTAAAACATTGCGCGCATGCCGGCAGGTAATTCCAGGGTGGCAAGAAAATCGCGGTCCAGCCTGCGTCCGCCGATGGCAAACAGGCGTTTGTCTCCTGCACTCACCTCTTTGACCGCGAAAACTCCCAATGCGCCGCCTTCCGGCAAATCCTCCTGCTTGAGGAACGCGCCTTTGGGAGACGTGCTCAAGGGAAGATTCTCTTTGTAGCCGAACTTTGCCGGCCACTGCGCCGAGGAAATGATCGTCCCTTGCCCGTCTACGAACTCGAGGAAGTCGAGCTGTTGAAACTCGGCAATGCTCTTGGCTTGGTTGAGATAGGCGCCATAGTCGGGCGCGCCGCTTTGCAAAGCTAAAGCCAAGCGAATGGCCGCTTCGCTGGAGGCAATTTCGCCCACGCGGCGAGCTACCTCTTCGCCACGCCGATTGAACTCCCGGCGAAACTGCGCGATCAACGTCGTGGTGCGCTCCTCATTGCTTCTTTCGAACGCGCGGCGGGCCAGCGCGGAAGCAATCAGGGCCACTGCTGCCACGCAAACCAGCACGGTGAGAGCGAATACCAGCAGCAGTTTTCGGCGGAATATCATGGTTTCCCCGCCAGCCAGACGTCCGGCAAGTTCCAGCGTCCATCGCGGCCGACGTTCCAGCCTCGCACATTCATAGACACCGCGCAGGCGGTGCGCAAATGCAGCAGCGGAATGACCTTCTGCATCTGCAGCAGAGCATCTTCATTCTTATACAGTTCTTCGATTGCACTGCCGGTAAAGTTTAGCTGAGCGATTCCGGCGGCGGCAGTCACCGCGCCGAGAGCGACACGCGGATCGGGCGAAACGACAGGAATCCTCACCAGATGGAGGTCGGCAGCCGCAACCTCCCCAAGCTGCAATCGCAGCCCGGCGTCACGCGCATTCAGCACGACTCGCTCAGCGATGACACGGGCGAGGAAATCGTTGGTATCGTAACTCAGCGTCCAAAGCGGCGCCTGCGGCACTTCGCCACGCAGTTGCTGGGCGCGCGTAAGGTCCTGGGCCACGGGGAAAACAAATTCGTAGCCGGTCATCCAGTTCGGGAGGAATGCCGCAGTCGCATCTCCACCGCCTTGCAGCAATACGTTGTTGATGAGCTCACGGTCAACGCTGAAGGAGAGCGCTTGCCGCAACCTGGCTTCATCGGGCGAACCCGGATCGCGGGCAAACACCAGCGCCAGCAAGTCAACGGGAGCCGAAGTCTGCACTCTCCTGGTTTCGGTGGCCGCGCGGTGCGCCTGTTCCGGCGCAATCTCAATCAGTTGCGCCTGGCCAAGATCGAAAGCCATCATCTGGTCGCGGAAGTTCTTGCCCAAGGCAACTTCGATCGAATCCAGAAACGGCCGGCCGTTCCAGTACTCGTCCCGCGCCATCAAAACGAGTTTCTTCGCCGGGTCCCACTGGCTGACGACGAACGCTCCCGTACCGATCAACTTCTCCCCATCCCGCTTCACGATGCAGTTGCGAGGCAGAACAAGCTCCGCCAGCAGGTCGGGAGCGGGTGAATCCCGCTCGATGACAACTGAGTTTCCAGAAGAGAAAACTCTCCAGGCCGGGTTGGCTGCCCGCAGCGAAGCGGCAGCCACCTCGGCGGTCAGGGGTGCTGAATCCGAAAAAGTCACCCCGGAGCGCAGCAGAAACTGCCAGCGCTGATGATTGGAATTCACGCTCCACGATCTAGCCAAAGCGGGCTGGGGAGTGCCTTGTTGGTCGAAGGAAACCAGGGAATCATAAATCAGCGGCAGAAGGTTGCGAGCCACCGTCGAATCAACTTGCGCCGCGTTCGCCGGATCGAGAGAAGCCGGAGCAGCCTGCAGGGCCACGTGCAGTGTGCCGCCGTAGCGAGGCCGCTGGGCCGCGCTGGCGCTCCCGGCCCAAAGCAGACTACTGGCCGCAAGTAATAGTAAGGCGATATGCCTCATAAGAACCTGACTCGGAATTCTGCATTACCGCAACTGCTCCATTCCCGTCCGGCTCGGTCCAGAGCGCGGTGATTCTGCCGTTGAACTCGATGGGTAGACTCGCAGCGACCGGCTCACGATCGGGAAACTCGAAAGCAGTCACCGCGTCGCCTGGGTTGTCGCGATTCGAAGTCGTGAGAATCTGCCAGCCCGATCCGCAAGCGCTCTTGACGGCAGCCAGGTCGCTTCCCCAGCCGGGTCTCGCGGCGGTCTGGTCGGTCATGCCGTCGAGCAAATGCAATTGGCCATCCAGCGTGGAGAAAATCCAGAGCGTGTACTTGTCCCGTGGCAACGGCGCCGCGGAATAAAATGGAGCGACTGCGGTCTGCTTCTGTACTCCAGGCGATAACACGCCGGTAAAAAAGTTTCGCGAAGGCGAGAAGAAACCGCTCAGGTTGAACGGGTCGGGAGCCAGCGGCCACGGATCATCACTCGTCTGACAGGCAATCGCCAAGGGCGCATTCGCTGAGCTGCGACAGAGAACTCCGGGCAGGTACGCGTCGAACGAGTGATCTTTGCGCAACATCAGCCGGCCACGCAGATCGCGCGGCCAGGGGCGCAGGGAAATGACCGGCAACGATTGCTCCAATTGCCAGTGCCCATTTTGCTGGCTGTAGAGCACGATGCTCCCAGGTTCGAGCAGGACCATGCGCAGTGGGTTGGCGTTCAGAAAGGCAAGGTCCAAAATCTGGCTGGAGTCGCTCCAGAGGGGTGTTCTCTGGATCGTCATTGCGGACGACGAGCGCGGCGCCGTTCCACCGCTTGGCCGCGGCATGGAAACCATGATGATCGAAGGCTGGTTGGTTTCCTGGTGGATTTCGGCGATCCAGACGTAGCTTTGCTGGTTTTCGGAAAGTGTCACTTGGACGGTGGCGGCGGCCTGGCCGGCGGTTACGAAATGCATGCCGAGCGCGCCCAACTCGGTGAGCAACTGGCGGCGAACTTCATCGGAATCGGGGCGGCTCAACGTTGAACGATTGTCCACGTTGAGCGCGACGGCTCCTGGGCCGGTTACCGCCACAATTTTTCGGGCGAGTTCCTCGGCGGGAGGCTGCCATGAGCTGGCGAAAGCTGCGGCGGCAGACAGGAATACCAGGAAAAGCAGGCACACCCTGCGCGGGGAGCATCGTGGATGCGGCATCTCTCGGATGCGCGCATTATAAATCGGATTGTGAGTTGGAACCCGCATGGCGCTCGGTACTGATTGGAGTCGGGACACCGCTGGGTCCCCCGGGGCTAAAGCCCCCGTCTTTATTGGCTCTGGCGGCACCGCCGAAGCCGCGCCCTACTCAAGACGATCTATAGGAGAGCTTCACCGCGCTCGTTCAGTGACGATGCCTGCGACCACAAGCAGAGGCCCCCAGGCGAGAAAGGTCAGCGCCAAGGAAGCTCGCCATTGGATACGCGGCTCGCGATGGAAGTCGTCGATCAGAATTCCTGCGGCCACCGCGATCATTCCGATTCCGCCCCACGTCAGCAAATCCTGCAGGAGCAGCATGACTGCCTCCTAGCGCTCGGGACCTGACTTGACCTGCTCAGTCGGCCGGGCAAAGACCAGACCGAACACTTTGCCGAAAATCAGCTCTTCCACCAGAATTGCAATCGCCAGTGAGAACACCATCCCAGCGACCACGGCCATCAGCGTCATTACGATTTGCATAACATCCTCCTGATGAACTCGTTCGTACTTACTGGCAATAGAGGCAGATCGGGCACCAAACCGTAAACCATTGATTTAATTAGGTATATGTAGACGTAGGGAGCCAAAGGATTGAGGGTCGGCATACACGTCGTGTCCGGTCAGACACGGGGACTTGCGAGTTGCAAAGGAGGACTTAAGGACAGCAGTGAGGAGTCTGTGCCTGATGGGGCCCGACAGCGGTCGGGCTACTTCTGGGTCTGGTCGGGCGTCTGGTAGTCGTAGAAGGGCTTACGGAAGAGGTACAGCAGTTTGTGGAGGATATCTGACAGCGGAGAGTAGTAGGCGAGGTACGCCAAAGAGAACGACCGGAAAGCGAACAGGCCTGGGTAGTCGGTCCACAGTCGCTTCAGATAGAACTTGTCTTTGATGAACTGGCGGTAGTCCTGGCTAAAGGCAATGTTTTCCATGCGCGGTCCGGCTTCTTCCTTCTCAACGTGGCGCAGGTAGTAAATGCTCCGCGGATCGATCTGCATCAGGTGGCAACACGCATAGTCGGCGGCGTAAAGGTCGTCCGCCACCATCAGCCAGTTCAGTTCAACCGCGTCACCTTCCATGGGGCCGCTGCGGTTCAGCCCATATCTGCCGTCGATAATGGAAAGCGCTGGGCGAAGGTTTTTGTTGATCTCATACAACACCTTCTCGAGCACGGGATGCAGTTTGAGCCGGATGGCAGGCTCGGGAATGCAGCCCCACTGATTCTTGATCGACATGCTGACGCCGGTGTTCATGTGGATCTTCGGAACTGGGGTGGTAAGGAACAGGTCGATCTCATCCAGCAGCAGGACTGGGAACGGAACCTTGTAGTCGCGTCCCTTGTAGGCGAACTCCAAGGGACGGTTGGGCAGGTGGCTGAGATTGACAACGCGAATTCCGTACTTTTTCTCGAGTGCGCGGATGCCGGTCTTCTCCAGCACGGCGTTGATGTCGAAACGGTTGTAGCCGCCGGAGTCAGCCTCTCCCACGATGATGCGGTCGGTATAATCCTTCAGCCCGCGGACAATGGATTCCACGCAGGCCGGGTTGGTCATCACTCCCTGGCGAAATACCGGGAAAGTGAGGTTCGGCTTGATGAAGACCGTGTCTCCCGGCTTCAGTTTCGATTTGAGATCAATCCACTGAAAGCCTTCTTTCAGGACCGCGTCATAGCCGGCGGTAAGATGCTGAAGAAAAATGCGGGGAGCGTTTGAACTCATCGAGACAAAACCTTTTCAAAGATCGTCATTAGCCTATCATAGCCTTCTTCGGGGCCGTACTTGGTCTCAGCCAGGTGCCGTCCACGCTCTCCCATGCTGCGAGCCAGTGCGGGGTTGGAGTTCAACTGCCGGACTTTGGCCGCAAGGTCGTCGGCGTTGTGCGGTTCGAACAGGAAACCGCTCTTGCCGTCTTCAACGATGTAAGGCAAGCCGCCCATGTTGGAGGCGATCACGGGTTTTGAGGCGGCATAGCATTCCAGAGCTACCACCGGAAAATTTTCATAACACTCCGAAGGTACGAAGCCGAACCGGCAATTCTCGAGGAGTTGCCATTTTTCATCGCCACGGCGAAAACCCACCAGGCTTATATTGCTGAGTTTACGTTCGCGGACGTAGGAGCGAATCTCCGGTTCCATGGGCCCCGTACCGGTAATTCGCAACTCTGTCTCCGGCAGTTGCTCGAACGCCCGAATCAGCGTCCACAACCCTTTTTCGGCGGACAAACGTCCCAGATAGAGTCCATAGCTCCCACCGCTGCCGTTCCTGGATTGCGCTCTGTCCGGCAAAGCGTCGATAAAGTTCGGCCGTACGAAGATCTTATCTTCCGGGATTCCCAGCTCGCGGATTTTCTGCTCAAAGAATCCGGTCAGGCAGATAAAGGCATCCACCTTATCCAGCATGCCCGCGCGGCGATTCATTGCCAGGGTGGCTGAGTACAGCGTGCTCAGCAGATAGCTACCCCGGTAGCAGCGGTGGAGTACGCCGTGAAAGTGGTTGCCAAACTTGCAGCGCTCGCACACCTGCCCGTCAACGTAGAACCAACCATTGGCGCAGTAGGGGCGGAAATCGTGCAATACCTGAACCATGGGAACCCGCAGGGCGCGGAGGGTGTGGTAGACCGAAGGAGAGATCAGCGGGTAGACGTTGTGGATGTATGCGAGATCCGGCTGGAAGCGGGCGACGGCCTGGGTGATGTCCCGTGTCGTACGCCGGGAGTAGATGGTCTGAGGAAAGAATTCGGCCTTGTCCACAACTCCATAGCTCTTGATCTCGTCATTATGACGAGTCCAGAACAGGACCTCATGACCGCGGGTTTCCAGCAGGCGCCGTTCGGAAAGCGCCACGGAGTCCTCGCCTCCAAACTGCTGATAAAAATTGTGGACAAACAGAATTTTCATTGGTGACGCTTCTTCTGACGACCCCGCCTCCCAAAACAGCAGTCCGCCACTATCGCAGTGGAGACGTCAGAGTAGGAGAACCGCAGCGAGCCAGGACCTTTGCGAAAATTTCCATAAGGTTCTCATAGCTCTCCTGCGGGCCGTACTTGGTTTCCGCCAGTCGCCTTCCCTGCTCGCCCATGCGAGCAGCTTCGGCTGGATTGTTTCGTAAGCTTCTCGCTTTGGCCGCCAGATCGGAGGCATTGCCCGGTTCGAACAGCAGGCCGCTCTTGCCCTCCTCGATCACATAGGGAAGCCCGCCAATCCGCGACGCCAGGATCGGCTTCGACTCCGCGAAATACTCCAGAGCCGCAATCGGAAAATTCTCATACCACTCCGAGGGAATCACGCCGAACTGGCAATCCTGGATCAGTCGCCGCTTCTCCTCACCGCTCTTGAAACCCAAGATGTGGATGTGACTCAGGTTCTTCTCCCGGACATAGGCCCGGATCGATTCCTCCAAGGGGCCCGTGCCCACGATTCGCAGTTCGATCTCGGGCAACTGCTCGAAGGCTCGAATCAGCGTCCACAATCCCTTCTCGTTCGACAAACGGCCCAGGCACAACGCGTGATGGCCATGCGATTCGGCCTTGAGGGGCAGGGCATCGATGAAATTCGGCCGCACAAAGATCTTCTCTTCCGGAATGCCGATTTCCCGGATCTTCTCCTTGAAGAAGCCGGTCAGGCACACGAACGCATCGACCTTCTCCAGCATGCCCGCCCAGCGGTTCACTCCCAGAGCGGTGGAGTACAGCACGCTCAACACGGAATCCTTGCGGAAACAGCGGTTCACGATCCCGTGAAAGTGGTTCCCGAACTTACAGCGTTCACAGATCTTCCCGTCGATATAGAACCAGCCATTCGCGCAGAACGGGCGAAAGTCGTGCAGCACCTGCACCATGGGCACGCGCAAGCCATGCAGCGTGTAGTACAGCGAAGGCGAGATCAGAGGATAGATGTTGTGAATGAAGGCTACATCGGGTTTGAAGTCCGCCACGGCCTGGCGAATGTCTCGAACCGTACGCTGGGAGTACACCGTCTCACAGAGAAAATTGGCCTTCTGCAGAGCTCCGTAGCTCTTGATCTCGTCATTGTGACGGGTCCAGAACAGAACCTGTTCGCCACGGTCTTCCAACAACCGTCGTTCCGCCAGCGCGACGGAATCCTCTCCGCCAAATTGCTGGTAAAAATCGTGGATGAACAGAATTCGCATAGCTGCTACCCGAACTCGAAGACAATTCCGCCTAGGCCGCTACCGCCGGCCCGGGTGCCCCGCCCAAGCGACCCCTGGGATGAAACTCAGGCTCCATCGGAGTCTCCCGGCAGAGAACCTCAATTCTCCAACGCAGCGGCACAGCGATCCGCTCAAATTCCGGTTCGAATGCGTTTCGCAAAACCGGGCCCGGCTTTCCTGGTCCGTATCAGGACATCCTAATCACGCCCTGAGACTGGGGCAGTGAAACCCCTTCGTTCAATCCTGTTGACTGGACTGCATGGCGCCTTCTTTCTTTGCAGAAGCCGCGTGTTTTGGCCGTTTCAGCGCGCGATAGCCACGCAGCAGGGCGATGGGCAGGAAGCAATAGGCCACGGCAACGGTCCGGTCCCAGGCCTGCAGCAGTTTGAAGGCTGCCTGGTCCCAGGTACGTTCCAAAAAGGTGGGCTTGACAAAGCTTTCGGGCACTTGCGGATAAGCCGGCCACTGCCCGCCGTATTGTTCCTTCCAGTAAGCAATGTAGCGTTCAATCTTGCTTTTCAAAGGGGGTGAAAGAACCTCCGGGCGGGTCGCGGCGGCAACGATCTTCTCACCCTTCACCTGCTTGTGATGTTCGTGGGAAAAGATCGCGGAACGGTCAGCACCCTGGAGCGTGGCCATCCTGGGGTCGAACGGCACCCGCAGAAACTGGCAGATCGCTTCCATGTGCGCTACCGGCTCCGCAACCAGCTCTTCATATTGCAGTTGGTGGACCTGGCAGCCTCGGGAGAGCAGCAGGTCGGAGCCTCTCTTCATTTCGCGATTGCCCAGCAGGGCGCGCTTGGCCATGCCCGTCTTGCTGAAGAAGGAGGTCTTCTTCGAGGCCCGCACCACGCTGCGGCAGGTATCGAACGGATTTCGCCAGATGATGATAAACCGCGCGTCGGGAAACAGCCGGGAGAGCAGATCGAGACGGTCGTAATAGCTCGGCGACTTGCAGCCCCAGATGGCGGATCCGGCGTAGTCCTGGCAAACCGCACGCATCGCAGCCGCCACATCCGGCACCTGGTCGGGAAGGTGATGGGAATCGAGTTCGTGGCGCGATAGCCCGGAATTCCAGAAATCCCAGCGCTGTTTCCAATCCGCTTTGGCCTTGCCCCCGGCAAACATGGGGGAAAGCAGCAGCAGATCACTTTCGTACATGAGAGAGATATCGGGATGCTGGTTCAGCAGGGCATACAGCAGCGAAGTGCCCGATCGCCAGATGCCGACCACGAATACGGGTTGTGTGTGAAAAGACATTTTGCACCAAGCTTGCGTTGTCGTTACTACTCCCTAGCCTCGTCAGCGCTGAACTTGAAAACGACTCCACAGCCGGGCCCCCCGAAAAAAGTGCTGCAATCGAGGTCGCCCCCAGCGGCGGCGGTGCCATAGAGGCTACCCTCGCCATCACGAATCAGCCCCCCGATCGGGTCTCCCCCGCTCGACGTGTTTGACTGAAAGGTATACAACACAGTTTCCTTACCATTGCGGCTCAGCTTGTAGATCACTCCCGTGCCGTCACCCGCCTCATTAGCGACCCCGTATAGGTTGCCAGCGTGGTCCCTCGCTATGCCACCCACAGGATTGCCACCGTCGTGCCCACCCAAGAACGCATAAAGGACGGTTTCCGTTCCGTGTTTACCTAACCTGAATACGACCCCACAGTCATCGCTAGGATAGCAGCCGTATTGGCCGCCGGACCAAGTGTTGCCGTAGAGATTGCCTGCCACGTCTCTGATCAAGCTATTAGGACCGGCCCCGTCCGGGCTGCCTTTGAAGCTATACAGGATGGTTTCGGTCCTGCCGCTCAGCTTGAATATGACCCCTTGATTGTAGGCGCCGCCCCCGGCAACTCCATATAGATTACCTGCGCGATCGCGAATCAGGTTTCCGGGACCTGATCCGTCTGGACTTCCTTTGAACCTGTACAGAGCCACTTCCTTGCCAGCCGGGGTGAGCTTAAACAGTGTTCCGCAACCCTGTCTGTTGGTGCACCCATTCCCGCCGCCATACTCCGTGGTGCCAAACAGGTTGCCCTCCGGGTCCCTGACCAAGTTCGATTGCGGGATCGCTCCGTCTGAACCGCCGGCGAAACTGTAGAGCACCGTCTCATTGCCGTTCTTGTCCACTCTGAACACAGCTCCATACCCGCGCCCGCCGCCGTTGCTTGCAGTGCCGTAGAGGTTTCCCAGGCGGTCTCGGACCAGAGATCCCTGCGGATTTTCCCCGTCCGGGCAGGTGTCATGATTGGGGCAGAAAGCGTACAGCACCGTCTCGTTCCCGCTCCCGGCCACCATAAACACAGTTCCGCAGCCGGCCCCGTGGTAGCAATCGGCGTATCCACCATAAAACGTGGCGCCATAGAGGTTGCCTTTCGCATCCCTGATCAGATCTGTGTACGGGAATATAGCGTCAGGCGGCCCAGTAAACGAGTACAACGCCGTGTACACTTGCGCTTGGGTTGGTTGGACACCCAGGAAGACCACCAGAAAATACAACGCCAGCGCGTGAATAGTTGCGCGCTGGCGCACGGCAGAAACCAACCTGCGAGGTTGCTCTTCCCTCACCGCAATGGCTCTCCTGAAGGTTGCAGGCGCGAGCCAAGCTCGCGCCATAAAGTGACCGGCTTATCGTGTTCCGGCCAGCACCGGCTCTTGCGATTTCGCCGGCAGCACCTGGCTCGCAATCCACGGATAGGTGATGGCCAATCCCTCACGCAGCAGGATTTTCGGCTCCCACCCCAGGACTTTGCGCAGCAGGGTATTGTCGCTGTTTCGGCCACGGACGCCTTGCGGGCCGGTGAGATTGTGGCGCTTCTTGATGCGCTTGCCGGCAGCCTGGGCAACCAGATCGACCAGTTGATTGATGGTGACCAACTCGTCCGTACCCAGGTTAAGGGCATCGCGGCAATTGGAAGCCATAAGGCGAAGCAAGCCTTCCACGCAGTCATCGACATACATGAAAGAGCGGGTCTGCTCGCCGTCGCCCCACACCTCGATCTCATCGCCATCGTGGGCCAGAGCGACCTTGCGGCTGAGAGCGGCGGGAGCCTTCTCCTTGCCGCCTTCATAGGTGCCCAGCGGGCCATAGACGTTGTGAAAACGCACGATGCGGGTCTCGAAGCCGTAGTCCTTGTAGTAGTAGCGGCAGAGTTCCTCGGCAAACAGTTTCTCCCAGCCGTAGCCCGGCTCAGGATCCGCGGGAAATGCGTCTTCCTCACGAAGCGGCGTCACTTCGGCGTCCTTCTGCTTGCTCTGGGCGTAGACGCAAGCCGAGGAAGAGAACAGGAACCGGGAGACGGCGTTTTGCCGGCTGGCCTCCAGCATGTGGGTGTTGATGAGGATGTTGTGGCGGCTGATGTCGGCATGGAAGGCGGTGATGTAGCCGATGCCACCCATGTCGGCGGCCAGATTGTAGACTTCATCGATTCCGCCACGCGTAGCCAACAGGCAATTGTCGTACTTCCGCAAGTCGAGAAGCTCGAATTGGTCGGCCGCACTGGCCTCGTATTCCGGAGCCTTGATGTCCGCGCCCCGCACCCAGTGTCCGTCGGCTTTCAGCCTCTTCACCAGGTGATGTCCGATAAAGCCACCCGCACCCGTAACCAGCACTTTCTTTTGATTCTTCATGCGTATTTCCCCTTATGGTTTAAACCAGTATTTTCCTCTAAACTCTTAGCTTGAATCACACGTCACGAAGTGGGGGGGACTTCGAGTAGGTCAATCAAAAGCCCGAAGCGCCAGCAGCTCCAGGCACACACACCAGGCAAACCTTCCACCCTGCAAGACGTAACGCCGCCACAGACGGCGCGGCTCGGCCAGCAGCCGGAACAGCCATTCTAACCCATTCTCACGCATCCAGCGAGGGGCTTGTTTCAGTCGCCCAGTGTTCAGATCGAAAGCCGCGCCAACCCCCAGCAGCACCGGAACCCGCAGCTTATCCTTGTACTCGTGCATCCAGCGCTCCTGTTTGGGAGTGCTCAAGCCTACCCACAGGACATCTGGCTTGGCCGCCTCGATGGCCGCAACGACATGATCCTTCTCCTGGTCGGTGAGCGCGCGAAACGGCGGGCAATAGGTTCCGGCGATGCGTATACCGTGGCGCTGCTGCTCGGTCTGAGCCAAGTGGTCAGCCACACCGGGCGCGCCGCCGTAGAAGAAATGGCGGTACTTCGCTCCGGTTTCGCGGCAGAAGGTCTCCATCAGTTCCGGTCCATAGACGCGACGCTTCAGCGGGAACCCGCGCCAGCGACCCAGCCAGACCAGTGGCATACCATCGGGCACGACCAGGTCGGCTTCTTCCAGGATGGCCTTAAAACCGGCATCGTCCTGGGATTCAGTCACTCCATGCATGCCGGTCACTGCCACGTAGCGGGTGCAGTTGGGCTCCGCAATCCATTGCTCCATGATCCCGATGACATCAGGAATCTGGACGGCGCTGACCTTTACTCCCAGCACACGAAACGTGGGCGAGACTCCGGGCAGTGCCAATGTCAGGGTATTCGATGCCATGTCTTCCGTTAGCCCTTAGGACCAGACTTGCGCACTACGAACCGCTTGGGGAGGGCGTTAGAGAGAAGTTACTCCACCCCGGCAGGAAACACAAGAGGGTAGAAAGACCCCCAATTTTGGGAAAAAACTACCTGGAATCCTCGACCGGAAATGAACGGTTCTTGGCCGGGGCATTCTGGTACTTGCGCCGGAGAAACTCGGCAAAACCCACAACTAACAGGTAGGGGATAGGGGCTTGCCAGGTCATTTCGACGTTGAAAAACGAGTGAATCGTGATGACTCCCAGCACTCCGACGCATTCGTAAGCGAATTGCCGTTCCGCCGCGGTCAGCAACCGATTTCGAACAAATTTCACCAGAAACCACCAGGTGCCAATCAGGGACGCCAGGAGAGGCAGCAGGCCCCCCAGCCCGGAGCCCACGATGGTTTCAATGTAGTCGCTGTGCAGGGAGGACGCGTCCTCCATTCCGATCTTGGTGAGAACGGCGAACTTCCCGCCGGCATAGGCGCCGAGTCCGGTGACGGGGTGATGGCTGAACTGTTCCCAGGCAAACGTCCACCAATTCATGCGGCCGTTCAGGTTCGTCAAAGTGTTTTCGGTCTGGCCACGGCTCAGATAATCGTAGAGGTCTCCCTGCACACTGGACATAGCCAGCAACCCAGCCGCAACGACCGCCAGGATCGCAACAGTACGAAATCTGCGGGAAAAGAACAGTATCAGGCAGACCGCGAAGACAAATCCGGCGAGCGCATTTCGAGTCTTGGCCAAGATGAGGCAAATGAACCCCAGCATAAACGCCGCGACGTAGAAAGCGCGGGCGGAACGCTTAAGGGGCTCAATGGGAAGAAGCCGGCACAGAGCCGTGATTGCGACCATGCCGGCGATACCGGACATGGCATTTGACGAGCCCATCGGGATCACGCTGGTCAATCGGCCCATGTCATCCCAGGCATCATTGCGAAAGATGGCTCCCTGGGCCAAAGTCCACAGCAGTTCCATCGATAAGATGGCCCACGTCCAATTGATGAGCGTGCCGTAATCTTCCGTGGATTGAACCGTGACCAGGATGGTTGCCAGCGTGCCAACGTCAACCAGATATTCCCACGACTTGTAAAAGGTCCAGGCTGGGTAGACCGACCACACGCTCGAAAGAAGGCAAACCCCGGCGTAGAAGGCAAGCGCCCCGACCATGCCCCGGAAAAATGATTTCAGCCAAGCCGGCTTGCGCAGCGCCAGCCGAACCAGCAGAACGACACAGACGATCAATTCCGGACCAATGCGCAGCATGGCCCAGGCGTCAATCGGTTCGGCGCGGACTGCGGACAAACTTCGCCCCGGACGGAAGACCAGTCCGCTGAGATATAGCAGGAACCACAGCCCGTGCCACCAACTCAGCTTGGGCAGCAACTCCACCAACCGCTGCCGGGCTGCGGGCAACGCCAGAACCGTTGTGACCACCGCTGCCGGGACTGCAACCAGCATTGCTAATGCAAGCATGCCCGAGGCATACGACAAATACGCAACCAACAAGCCGAAGCCAACGCTCAAGCCGGCAATGACAATTGCGTTCCGGCGCGATGACCGGGGACGCGGGACACCTCTGGCCATCTTCAGTTGCTCAACTTCGTAGGTTTTGGTGGCATTCATCGGTGTCGTCTTTGCCTCGGTTTTCTATCGGCCTTCCTTCAGTGCTTGCAGGACACCAAAGTATGCGGGCTTCTTGCCGTAACTCTCATCGAACAAAAGAGGCTTGGTGTCGTCGATATCGACAAATTTCGGCTTCCAGGCATTACTGTCTCCCAGTCCCCAAACGCTGAAGCCTTTGCAATTGGAATCCTGCAGGCAGGTGTGCACGATCTGGTAAAAGATGTCCCTTTGCCTGTTGAAATTGTCGGGGGTGCTGCCGTGTCCCTGGAACACGTCCATTTCGGTGACATGGGCTTCCACGCCCGCGTCCCGGGCCTGTTTCAAGAAGTACTTGAACTCCTCTACGTACTCCCCGCGCAGGCGAGGCGCTTCCAGGTGCATCTCAATGCCGACGGCATCGATGGGGGCGCCTTGCGCCTTCAGTTCTCGCAGCAGGCCAAAGAAGCGGTCAACTTTCGGCCGGTCGGTTCCTTGCCGTCCAAAGGTCTCATTGAGCAGCAGCAGCGCATTGGGAGCGGCTTCGCGGGCATAGCGGAAAGCTTTGACGATCATTTGCTGCTCTCCCAACGCATCTGAGAAGCAGCCGTTATGGGCGGGGTCGAGAGGTTCGTTCACCACTTCCCAGCCGTAAAAAGTGTCGCCGCCGTGGCGCACCACAGTTTGAATCTGCTCCTTGAGAATCTGGTCCATCTGGGGCGGCGACCAACTTCGGCAACCGTGCTGGAACCAATCCGGAGAAGTTTCGTTCTTGTAAACCAACGCCTGGCCAAAGAGCTTCATATCGTGCTCTTTGGCGAACTTCATGTCGCGGTCCATGCCTTGAAAGTTGTATTGGCCGCGCTCGGGCTGGGTTTGCCGCATGAGAACGATGGTGATGCCGGAGTTGAACTCCCGACCCAGAGTTGGCTGGTACCCGGAGTCACCCCAGAACCGGCCTTGAATTTCTGCTCCGACCCAAAAATGCATCTTGTCGGCGTAAGAACGCAGAGTGTCGGGTGGTGGAGGCTGCTTGGCCGGGGGCTGCGCTAATAACATCATCGATAAAAGAATGGGGAGGGCTGGCAAAATTCTCTTCATACGTCTAAAAGCTCCCTGTCTGCCCCAGCAGGTTGACCCTGGTTAATGATTTCAAGTTGTGAGCGGCGTGGCAAGTAGTTTGAAGGCCAAGGACCGACGTGTAAAACCGTCCCACGTCCTACGCCCTGCGTCGTTCGCCAAAACCTGCGTCCAGTTCGCCGGGGGGTTGCGTGCGACGTACGACGTGGGACGTAGGACGCGTGGGCGACGTGGGAGGTAGGACGTGATCCCCTACCCCGCCGCCACTTCCTGCGCCTTCGCCTCACTGACGGCCTGCGAGCTCTCGTGCAAATCCGCCGTCTTTCGCCGCAGCAAAATCGCCAGCACCAGCCACGACATGCCGTCCGACACGTTCACGCCCAGGATCGCGCCCCAAAGCCCATAAAACTTGACGGCGGGCAGGCCGATGACCATCGATACCGCCGCCGCGATTCCAAAAGCCCAGAACACCAGCCGTGGCGCTTCCATGGCGCGCAATACCACGGTCGGACCAAACGCGCCCGCCCACAGAATCGAACCGACAGCTACCCAAGGCAGCAGGTGCGCGACTTCGGTGTACTTGCCCGAATACAAAAGATGAAACACTGTGCCTTTGAACGCGATGATGGTCGCCCAATATGCAATCGCTCCGCCCAGCGCAATCAGCGTGATTTTTCGATTCAGCGCGAGCGCGTAGCTTGCGCCCTTTTGTCCGCGCAACCGCGAAGCGTAAGGGAGAAACAGCATCGCCAGCGCCGTCTGCACCTGTAGCTGCGGCGCAACAAAATTCATCAGCGCTCGCAGTTGCCCCGATTGAACAATCCCCGAAAACTTGGCCAGTATGGGGAAGAAAATGTAAGCCGGGACCCACGACGCGACATTCGCCACCAGCGCCCAGCGTCCGTAGACCCAGTGCCGGCGGCAGATATCCCAAATGTGCAGCTTGGCCGTAGTCGGAGACAGGTTCTTGCGCAGCGTGTGCAGCAGGAACAGGCAAGTGACCAGCGCGGCCAACGCGATCGCCATAAAAGCCGTGAACGGCGAAAGCAGGTTGCGGCGAAACAGCACGAACAACGCGCCGGTGACAACTACGAAATACCACAGCGCGCCCAGCGCGGCGTTGGCAGGCGACAGTTCCAGATAGAAAGTGCGGCGCACCAGCCAGAACACCAGCACCAGCGGCGTAGCAATGGCTACGCCCACCAGCGCCGCGGGCAGCACGTCGCTGGGATTCATGATGTGCGTGATCCCCGCCCACAGCGCTACCGGCGCGCACATCACGATGGTGACTACGGTCTGAATCCATAAAAGCACGCGCAAATATTCGCGCAAATTATCGCGATAGGCCGAGCCGCCAAACACCGCCATCGGCTCCAGCAGCGCCGACTGATAAAACACCGTGAGCAGCACGAAAATGGCGAAGCCCACCGCGTAAGCGCCGTATTGTTCGGGAACCAGCCAGCGCGCCAGCAGAATGCTGATCAGGAAATTCGATCCGGAAATCAGTCCCTGATCGACGATGGTGAATCCACCTTTGGCGATCCACGGGAGGACCTGAGCACGCAGTGTCTGCCAGCGGGAAACCGAGGTATCAGCGCCGGTCGCGTTGAACTCGTTGAGGGGATCTTGTTGTGGCTTCGTCATGCGAAAAATTCAAGATCAGGAGTCGGTAGTCAGTAGTCACGCACACGACGTACCGGCGACTCCTGACTACTGACTCCTGACTACATGCCCTGCGTTGTATTCCTCTTCCGCCTTGCGCAAACACGCGCTCAGTTTTTCGGCAAGAATGGAAACATTCGGCTCGAAGAATATGTTGGCGTGGTGGCCGGCAATCTGGTGGATTTCGACTCCGCCGGAAGCCCACTCGCTCCAACCCGCTGCGGGATCGTCCGCACTGCGCAGCGATTTGACGGCCGCGTTGAACACCGTGACGCGCTTGGGATAAACCTTGGGAACGTAGCACATCTCCGCCTCAACCAGCGCTTTCCTCACTGCAACCAGAGCCGGAGGCAGTCTCTTGCCAAATCTCCGCTGCACAAAGCGTGCCAGGTTACTAAGCTTCCAGGATAAATATGCAGTCTTCTCTTCCCAGGGCAGGCGCAGCAGTTTGATCAGCAGTTCCCCTTGTGACTTGGGCTTGCCCGGAAAAGTGTCGAACAGTCCGATAAAGATCGTCTCCTGGCCGTTGGCGCGTAACTGATCCGCCATCTCCATGGCGACGATGCCGCCGAAGGAGTATCCGCCGAAGCAGTAGGGCCCTTCGGGTTGCACCTGCCGGATCTCACGCAGATACTCTGCCGCCATCTCTTCGATCGTGGGCGGGCAGACTTCGTTTCCGTCCAGGCCTTTCGCTTGCAAGCCGTAAAAGGGCTGGTCTTCGCCGAGGCAAACCGCCAGGTCGCGGAAGCGGAGCACGGTGCCGCCGATTCCGTGTACGCAGAACAACGCCGGTTTCGAGCCGCGAGGCTGGATGGGAACCAGCGATGACCATGAGGGCGCCCAGTTGTCCTGACGCAGGGCGGCGGCCATCTCCTCGATAGTCGGCGTCTCAAACAACACCGTAATCGGAAGTTTTCGTCCCAGCACCTGCTCGATGCGGTGCATGAGCCGGACCGCCAGCAGCGAGTGGCCGCCCAGGTCGAAGAAATTCTGCTGAATCCCGATGGGACGAATGCCCAGCACACTTTCCCAGACTTGGGATAACTGCAGTTCCAGTGCGTCCTTCGGCTTGGCGTCTTCCGACAGCGGCTCGGCATCTTGAACTCCGGCCGGAGGCAACGCTTTCCGGTCCACTTTCCCGTTGGGCGTGAGCGGCATGGCATCCAGCCGGACAAACACGGCCGGCACCATAAACGGAGGCAGCGTGCCTGAAAGAAAGTCGCGCAGTTCACTGGAAGACGGCGTCTTTCCCGCGGCAGGCACAAAATAGGCCACCAGCCGCTTGTCGCCGCCTGACTTCTGCGCTACGACGACGGCGTCCCGCAAACTGGGATGCTTGACCAGGATCGCTTCGATTTCTCCCGGTTCCACGCGAAAGCCGCGAATCTTGACCTGAAAGTCACAACGTCCGGCAAACTCAATCTCACCCGACGGCAGATAGCGCGCCAAATCTCCAGTCTTGTACAGGCGAGCATCGGGGCTGGGGCTGAATGGGTCCGGAATGAATTTTTCAGCCGTGCGTTCCGGCTGGTCCAAATACCCGCGCGCTAAACCGACGCCGCCAATATGCAACTCTCCCGGCACGCCGGCCGGCACCAGGTTGAGATTGGGATCGAGCAGGTAGATTTTGACATTCGCGATCGGCCGGCCAATCGGCAAGTTCGCGGGTACGGTCGCGCCGGGGTCCGCCTCCGGTTCGTAGAACGTGGCAATCACGCTGGCTTCGGTCGGCCCGTAGGTATTGACCCAGCGCACGCGCTGTTGCACGATTTTCTTCCAGGTGGCGAATGCCGTGGCCGAGGCTTTTTCGCCGCCCACGATGACCAGGCGCAAGTCTCCAAGTTGGGGATCCTTACGGTCGGCAAGTTCATGCACCAGTTCATGCCAGTATGCCGTGGGAAGATCCAGAACCGTAATCCGGTTTTCGCGAACCCAGCGCAGAAATTCGCTGCCTTGCAGCGGCAGGCTCTCCGGCCGCAAAACTAGGTTCGCTCCGCAGATCCATGTGGGAAAGATTTCCTCCACCGCGATATCAAAGCTGATCGAAGAGAACTGCAGCACCCGGTCCGATGGCTGGTGGCCGTAAAGTTTCACTGCCGCCATCCCATGATTGACCAGGCCGCGATGCGTAAGCAGAACTCCTTTGGGCGTTCCGGTTGAACCTGAGGTGTAGATCACATACGCGATGCTCGTCGGATGCGCGCTGCCGGCAAGCCTTGCACGTTCTCCCCGCGCGATTGGGTCGCGGCTCTGCGGCAAGTTGATCACCTTCGTTCCGGTGCCAACAGACCCAGAGAGCAGGTCGCTATCCGTCAGGAGCACCCGCGATCCCGAATCCTTGAGCATGTGGGAAAGCCGGGATTTCGGATAACTTGGATCGAGCGGTACACAAGCGCCGCCAGCTTTCAGGATCGCCAGCAACGCCACCGGCAAATCCAGCGTTCGTTTCAGGCAAACTCCAACTCGATCTTCGGCGCCCACGCCTAACTGCTGGAGATATCGCGCCAACTGATTCGCCCGCGCGTCGAGTTCCTGATAGGTGAGGCTCTGGCCTTGATACTCGGCGGCAATCGCATAGGGCGTCCGATCGACTTGCGCTTCGATCAGCTGGTGCAGACACAGGTGACGGGGATAGTCAGCTTCGGTGTCGTTCCACTCTTCAAGAATTTGAACTTTTTCAGAGTCACTGACCAAAGGCAGCCTCGACACGCGCTGGTTCGGATTCGCCGCAATTCCTCCGAGCAGCGTGTTCAGGTGACCCGCCATTCTTTCTATGGTCGAGGCCTCAAATAGGGCCGCGTTGTAATCGATCCGCCCGTGCATACGGCTGCCCTGGGCTCGCAGCGCAATCGATAGCTCAGAGGGAACATCGAAATGCCGGTGAGAGCGGCCAGCTTGCCGGTTCGTCCCATCCGCTTTGGCTCTAGCTTCAAACTCGAAGCCCACCTGCACGGGCGCTTTCGAGCCGTTGCCATTGGCCGGCGCACTTGCAAAGGATCGAGCAAGCAGATCAGCTTCCCCTCTGGCCTCGCCGATCGCTGCCAGTGTGCGCTGAACCAGGTCCATGAAAGTGGGGTCGTCCGCGCAGTCGCAACCAACCATCGCCAGGTTGAACTCAAGTCTTTTCGAGTCTTGTTCTGCCGAATCATCCTGAAGCGCGACGCCCAGCGCAAACTCTTCCTGCCCGGTGTAACGAACCAGCAGTGCCTGGAACGCGGCTAGCAGGACGACGCCCAGGGATACCCCCTCGCGCTGCGCCATCTCCGCCAGAGAATCGGCCAGACTTTCCGGGACAGCAAATGCCAGGCTGCCGGCTTCGAAACCCGACACCGCAGCACGGGGACGATCATACGGCAAGCTCAACTCGGGCAAACTCCCGAACCGATCCTTCGAAGCCGTTACCGGACCCTGCGACTGGTCTGCCGTTGCCAAGACAGACCGGCTTGCCAGGCGAGCCTCCGCCTTACTTCTCCCGGCAATTTCCGTGATCAAAGGACTGTCACTCATTACAGAAACTCGCTAAGCCCTAACTGCGGTCGGATGGAAAAGATGCACATTCAACTGGCCGGCCACTGAACTCACATTCGGTTCCTCAAACATACCGAGATGATCGCCGGGGATCCAGTGCATCTCGACGCCTTCCGCGGCCAGATCCCGCCATCCAGTTTCGAAATTCCAGTACTTCCCTTCCGGCCAGACCGTTGACTGAAACAACACGATTCGCCCCGGGTAAGGTCGCGGACGATATCTCTCAGATGCCAAATGGATGATGGCATCCAGATTTTCCATGCCCGCCCAGCGGAACGCCCGGCGCCCGGCATACGAAAGGTACCAAATCCACCGCCTCGCCCGGCGACGCACCGACACCATGAGTTCGCCAAGATAGGCGTGCACTTGGCCAAATCTCACTTCCTTCAGTCGCTCGAGATGAAACCTGCCCTTTTCCCTCAGATATCCTACCCGCCCATCTCGCGAGTAATCCCAGTAGGTGAGTGGATTCTGGGTATCGAACAACGCAAGCAAGGCGACCGCTTCGCCCTCCTCCACCAACTGTCTCGCCATTTCGTAGGCAACCACCCCGTTGACGCAAAATCCGCCCAGAAAGTAAGGGCCATGAGGCTGTGCCTCTCGCATTACCTTAACAAAAGCAGCGGCAATCTCTTCAAATCGATAGGGCACGGACAGTTGGGCCGCCACGGCAGGTGGAAGGTCAAGCCCCAAGAAAGGCTGGTCAGGGCCGAGGCGAAGAGCCATCGAACGGAATAAAGGCCCTCCCCGCACCCAGAACAGTGCGGGCCGAGTACCGACCGGCTTCACCTCGATAATGCCGGAAGGTTGAGAGGGAGCATCCCCACTGCGAAGAACCAGGGCAAGCCGCTCGACGGTCGGCGCGCGGAAAACATCGGCTAGAGACAACTTCTTTCCGAATGCTTTGTCGATGCGCAGCAGCAGCCGTCCCACCAGCAGGGAATGTCCACCCAAATCAAAGAAGTTCTCGGTCACGCCGATAGAAGGCTGCCCCAAAACCGTTTGCCAGATTCCGGCCAGTTTGGCCTCGACCTCGTCTCGCGGCGACACCTTCTCGCCGTCACCGGTTTTCGCCCGGCCTTGCGCTCTTGGTAAAGCGCGACGGTCCACCTTGCCGTTCGGCGTCAGGGGCAGCACCGGCAGAAACATGAACACTGCCGGGACCATGTACTCCGGCAGATTCTGTTTCAAAAAGGGACGCAGTTCTTCCTCGGTCGGGCTCGTTTCGGCCGGCACCACATAGGCAACCAGGTGCTTGCCGTCATTCTCGCTTTCCTGCACGGATACGACGCTCTGCCGCACGCCTGGATGTTTCTTCAGCGTGGCTTCGATCTCTCCTGGCTCGATGCGGAATCCGCGAATCTTGACCTGATAGTCGCTGCGGCCCACGTATTGAATTCGGCCGTCGGCGCCACGCCGCGCCAGGTCGCCAGTGCGGTAGATGCACCTTCCGGAAAACTCAGTGAAGGGGTTTGGCAGGAACCGTTCCGCGGTCAAGTCCGGACGCTTGTAGTAGCCGCGTGCCAGGCCATCGCCGCCGACATAGATCTCGCCCATGATTCCGGCGGGCACCAGTTGAAGACGCGAGTCAAGAATATGAACCTGCGTGTTGGAGATCGGAAGCCCGATGGAAGCCGCGGTCGAGTTTGGTTCACTGCAATCGACCTGGTGCCAGGTAACGTCCGCCGCCACTTCGGATGATCCGTAGAGGTTGAGCAGAATACTCTGCGGCATGACTTCGTGGAATTTCCGGCACAGATCAGCGGGCAGCGTCTCTCCACTGCTAATCCAGAACTTCGGCTGGTGCGGTCCCCCCGGTTGTCCGGCGTAGGCTTCGAGCAACAACTGCAGCAACGAAGGCACCACGACGATCCGCGAAACCCGTTCCCGCGCGAGAATCTGAATCAGTTCCAGCGGATTTCTGACCGTCTCGTCGTTGATCAGCACGCTGCGCATCCCTTGCAGAAGAGGTCCGAAGATTTCCCAAACCGAATCGACAAAGTTCAACGAGGTCTTCTGGCAGCACACTTCATCGGCCGCAAAGGGATACTGCCTCCACATCCAAGCAAAACGATTCACCGCGCCGCGATGAGGAGCCAACACGCCTTTCGGCACGCCCGTCGAGCCCGAAGTGTAGATCACATATGCCAGATCCTCGATGGAGCCCACGCTGCCCAGATTGCTGCTCTCCTGGCGAGCGATCTCGGGCCAGTCGCGATCCAGGCAGATCACCTTTGTCCCAGGGCGCTCCGGAAGGTGGTCGAGCAGCTTCTGCTGGGTTAAAACCACCGGCGTTTCGGAATCTTCCAGAACAAAAGCAAGCCAGTTAGCCGGATACGCCGGATCAAGCGGAACGTATGCGCCGCCGGCTTTCAGGATCCCGAGCGTCGCTGCCACCATCTCGAAAGAGCGATCGAGGCAAACCCCAACCAGAACTCCAGGCCCAACTCCCAACTCCTTCAGCTTCCGGGCCAACTGGTTCGCCTGCTGGTTCAGTTCCCGGTAGCTCAACTGCCGGCTGCCGAACGTGAGTGCAGTTTGGTTCGGCGTTCGCGCGGCCTGCGCTTCGAACAGTTGATGAATGCACTGTTGCGGGTATGCGGCCTGCGTATCATTCCAGCCGACCACCAACTGGCGCCGCTCTTCTTCGCCCAGCAGCGGCAAACGGGAGATCTTCTCATCACTGTTTCGCACCGCCGCATCAAGCACGCGCTCGAAATGCGAAAGCATGCGTTGGATCGTCGGCAGCTCGAACAGATCCGTGTTGTATTCCACGTATCCGCCCAGTTCCGGGCCTCTCTCCTGCAACACTACGAAGATTTCGAACTTGGAAGTTCGAGTATCGAGTTCCCGCGACGACAGGCTCAGGTCCCGCAAGTGGGTGGTGGCCGTCGGAGAACTTTGCAGGGTGAACATGACCTGGAAGATGGGGCTGCGGGTGAGGTCGCGTTCCGGCTTCAGATCTTCCACCAGCATCTCAAAGGGCAATTCGTAGTTCCCGTACGCCTCCAGCGCCACTCGCCGCACCCGGGCCAGCAACTCGCGGAACGAAGGATCTCCGCTCAGGTCAACTCGCAACGCAAGATTATTCAGGAAAAAGCCGATCAGCCCTTCGATTTCGGGCCGGGGACGATTCGCAATCGGCGTCCCGACCACGATGTCTTCCTCCGCCGTATAACGATGGAGCAGAACTTCAAATCCCGCCAACAGCGTCATGAACAGCGAAACACCTTGGCGGGCGCTGAACGCTTTGAGTGCTGCCGCCAATGCCGCGGGCATCTGAAAAAAGTGCCGCGCCCCGTTGTACGTCTGTATCGCTGGCCGGGGGTGATCGGTGGGGAGTTCCAGATACGGCGGCGCGCCCGCAAGCTGCTTCCGCCAGTATGACAACTGGCTGGCCAGCGCCTCTCGCGTGAACCGTTGACGTTGCCATTCCGCGAAGTCCGGATATTGCACCGGAAGCGGGGGCAATTCACTTGCCGCGCCATGGCTGAACCCCTGGTAGAGCGCGACCAGTTCCTGATTCAGGATGCCCATCGACCATCCGTCGGCGCTGATATGGTGCAGGTTCAGAACCAGGGTGTGGTCCTGATCGCCGGTTCGGACCAGGTACGCTTTCAGCGGCAGGTCCCGCTCCAGATCGAAAGGCTTGCGGATCAGATCCTGAATCAGCTTCTCCAGCTGCGCTGGCTTTTGTTCGTCGGGCAGGGCTTCGATGTCGAAGCAGGGCAGATCCACTGCAATGGGTGGCGCAATCGCCTGTGCAGGGACTCCATCGATGGAAACGCACAAGGTACGCAGAGTTTCGTGCCGCGCCATGAGCGCGCTGAGCGCGCTGTTAAGGGCTCGCAGGTCCAGCCTGCCTTCAATCCGCATCGCGATCGGAACGCTGTAAACCGGACTTCCCGACGCAAACTGGTGGAGAAACCAGATTCGCTCTTGCCCGAAAGACAGCGGCCACGGCCCCGACCCGGCGCGCGGGACGACGGGCTGAGAGCGCAGCGCCGCCGAACCCTCGGAGGCGGATTTAGCCCCGGAGGTCAGAATTTCGGTTTCGGATTGAGCAAGCGTACCCATGATTCTAGGGTCAAACTAACAGCCTACGGAAGAACTCGTTTTCGCGTCTGATTTTGGGTGGCGCAGCGCTTCAGCGCTGCGGTTATGCACCTATTTTCAGTTCGGCTTTAGCCTACTTCTTCAAGCCGAAGGCGTAAACGCTGCCATCAAACGAGCCGACGTAAACCACTCCATTCACGACCACGGGCGAGGAAAAGACATGGCTGCCGGTCGCGTAACTCCACAACTTGGTACCGGTGCGGGCGTTTAGGGCGTAGACGCTGTAGTCCCCCGAACCGATGTACACCACTCCGTTCGCCACGGCTGGCGAGGAGCGCATCCAGCTGCGGGTAGCGTAGCTCCACAGCAGCTTGCCGGTATGGGCATTCAGCGCATGCACGTTGGCGGCCTTGTGGGTTCCAGGGCCGTCAAGGGGCCCGTCATCGGAGCCGACATACACTACGCCATTGGCCACTGCGGGCGAAGACCACACCTCTTTGCCCGCGGCATAGCTCCACAGCAGGCCGCCGCTGCTGGCGTTGAGCGCGTATACCTTGCCGTCGACGGAGCCGATGTAGACCACACCATTCACCACCGCAGGCGACGACACCACATGGTTCCCGGTCGTGTAGCTCCACAGCTTTGCGCCTGAGCTGGCATCCAGCGCATATACATTGTTGTCGTAGGAGCCGACATACACCACTCCATTCACCACGGCAGGCGAGGAGAACACCACGTCTCCGGTCGTGTAGTTCCACAGCTTGGCGCCTGTGCTGGCGTCCAGCGCGTACACGTTGCTGTTCTCCGAACCGACATATACCACTCCATTCGCAACCGCGGGAGAGGAATGCGCAGGTCCGCCAGTGTTATAGATCCACAGCAGGTTGCCGGTGCTGGCGTTCAAGGCGTACACCCGGGCGTCACCTGAGCCAAAGTACACCACACCATTTGCCACGGCGGGCGAGGAGTACACTTCGTTGCCGGTGTGGTAGCTCCACAGCTCGTCACCGGTCTTGGCGTCCAGCGCGTGCAGCTTACCATCCCACGAGCCGACATACACCACTCCGTTCACGACTGCGGGGGAGGACTTTACATAGCCCCCGGTGGTGTAGCTCCACTTCCGGTCTAGGCGTCCAGCGTTCTTGACGTTAAGCGTCTTCTCGTACGGGTTGAAGCGCTGCATGTTGGTCCGGTGGAACTCGGCCCAATCGGGCGAGCCCCCCGCTTGCCCAAAGCACAATCCCGCCAGTACAAAAATGGCAGCACACGACAAACCCAACCGATTCCCGGTCTTCATTGAATCCAAATTTGTTTCGCGTGCCATGTCAGCCTCTTTTCTTGACACGAACCGTATCACGCCGGCGCTCCAAAACTAACTGGCAAAGACACCAAACCACGCAGCCCCAAATTATGTCGCCAAACCAGCGGTTCGTCCTTCAAGAAAAGATTCGGCAAGCGGCGCAAAACCTTCTCGAAAACGATCTGTCCTTCCAGGCGCGCCAGCGGGGCCCCAAAACAGAAGTGCGCCGCCCAGCCAAACGCCAGATGGCGGTTGTCTTTGCGGGTAATGTCCAGCCGGTCCGGATCAGGGAATTTTTGCGGATCGCGGTTCGCCGCCGCCATCACCGCGACCACGGCCTGGCGGCGCATGATTTTCTTTCCGCCCAACTCCACGTCTTCCGGCGCCAGGCGCGCCGTGTGCTGGCTCGGACTCTCGTAGCGAAGCAATTCTTCGATGGCGGACGGAATCAATGACATATCCGACCGAAGCATCTGCAACTGCTCCGGATTTCGCAGCAAGGTCAGCAGGCCATTGGCAATCAGATTGGTAGTAGTTTCCTGCCCGCCCACCATGGTCACAATGCAGTTGGCAACCACTTCCTCGTGGGTCAGACGGTCACCATCCACTTCCGCGGTCATCAGGGCACGAATCAGGCCCTCGCGCGGGTGCCTCGCCTGGTCGCGGACCGCGTCGCCGAAGTAGGTCGTAAGATTCTCCACGGTGTGCAGCATTTGAGCGGCACGCTCCGGATTGTGCTGGAAGTTGCCCAGCATCTCGGCGAAATCGGCAGACCAGTTTTTCAATTGGCGCCAATCTGAGACGGGAACGCCCAGCAGACCTGCGGTTACGATCGCCGGCAACGGTTCCGCCAATTCGGCCACCACGTCCATGCCGTCGCTGGAGCGCACCACGTCGATCAGCCGGTCGGCGATTTCCTGAATGTGCTGCTCAAGAACGGCGACTCGTGCGGGCGTGAAAGCCTGCGCCGCCAGGCCGCGAATGCGGGTGTGGGCCGGCGGATCCATGAACAGCATCTGGCGCACCATCACCTCGGCCAGTGGACCAAGAGAAGACAGACCCATCTCCTTCAGAGTTTCCGGAGTGGGAGTTCGGTTGGCGGAGAACTTGAGCAGAACCGTGAGCACGTCGTCGTAACGCGTCACGACCCAAGCATGAAGGAAGGGATCCCAATGGACTGGGTCTTCCTCTTGCAACCGGTGGTAGAGAGGGTAGGGATTGGCAAGAACCTCAGGATCGAGCAGTTGATAGAGGCTCAGCGCCCGCTCCCGGCTAGCTAGGGGTAGAGGGCTTGTCATTCCCATGGAATTCGGTGCCTGCGACCAGTCCCGATCCTGCGAAGCCGAGCGGAGACACCGGCTCGCTGGACGGCAGTGGAAGAGTATTTTG
The DNA here is from genome assembly GCA_963715675.1 of uncultured Acidobacteriota bacterium. Taxonomy (GTDB): domain Bacteria; phylum Acidobacteriota; class Terriglobia; order Terriglobales; family Acidobacteriaceae; genus DASVWZ01. Next base: position 635,775 of record OY970265.1, on the reverse strand, counting down.
TGGCGACTCCGCCGCCAGCAGGGCATCAATCTGTTGTGAGATTCCCGCGACCGTGGGATGGTCGAACAAGGCCAGCAGAGTGAGATCGACGCCGAAGGAAAGGCTGACCCGGTTGATGACCTGGGTGCCGAGCAGCGAATTCCCGCCGAGCAGGAAGAAATTGTCGTTCATGCCAATATTTTCAATGTGTAACAGAGGCGCCAGCAGCGCTGCTACCTTTCGCTCGACCTCGGTGCGGGGCGCCACCCACGCTTCATCGCGGATGATGTTTGCGACATCCGGCGCGGGAAGAGCGCGCCGGTCCAGCTTGCCGTTGGCATTGACCGGTAGCGAATCCACCTGCACGAAGATGCCGGGAAGCATATACTCCGGCAGATACTGTCGCAGAAACCCTCGCAGAAGACTGTCCTTGATCCCGGCGCTGGAACTCGGCACCACGTAGGCGACCAGGCGCTTTTCGCCGGGGCTTTCTTCGCGCGCGACAACCGCGCTGGCTTCGACCTCGGGCAACCGGTCCAACACAGTTACGATTTCGCTGGGGTCGATCCGGTAACCCAGAATCTTTACTTGCTCGTCCAGCCGGCCATGAAACGCGATCTGCCCGTCAGGAAGATAGCAGCCCCGGTCACCGGTCCGGTACAGCTGTTCTCCGGAAACTTTGGAAAAGAGGTTGGGGACGAAGCTTTCCGCGGTCAATTCCGAATGGTGGAGATAGCCTCGAGCCAGACCTGCGCCACCAATGCAGATTTCGCCGATTTGTCCTTCCGGCACTAGCTTCCCGTCGCAATCCAGAATGTAGATCTGCGTGTTATCGATTGGCCTGCCGATCGACGGAAGCCGGTTCAACGACTCTTGAGGCAAGACCGGCGCGGACGTCGCCACGACCGTGCATTCGGTCGGCCCATAGTTGTTCACCAACGTGAACGGCAAGCCCGCGGCTGGGTATTGGTGTAACGTGTCGGCACCGGTCAGCAGAAAGCGAAGGGCCGTTGCCGCGGGCCAGGTCAACTTCATCATGCGTTCTGCGAGCGGAGTTGGAGCAAAGCTGACGGTGATTCCTTCCTGAACGATCCAGTCGCGCAGCTTTCCTGGTTGGAAGCGTATTTCCTCGTCCACCAAATGGACGCTGGCTCCCGCCGTCAAGTACGGCCAAAGCTCCCACACGGCAGCGTCGAAACTCACCGAAGCCAACTGACTGGCGCGGTCTTGCGGGGTCACAGCGAACTCCCGGTTGTGCCACCGTACCAGGTTCGACAAACTGTCGTGGCCGATTGCAACCGGCTTGGGAGTCCCAGTCGAGCCGGAGGTAAAGATCACGTAGGCGAGATGTTCCGGCGTCGCGGACATCGGAACAACATCGGACGAGCAGCCGCCAATTTCAGCAGCGCGGCCGTCGATCGAAACCAGGTCCAGGGCTCCCCCCGCCAGCGGACCCGCGAGGCTGGAACGAGTCACCGCCACGGAAACCCGGGCATCACTCAACATGGTGGCCAGCCGTTCCCTGGGAGTTGCCGGATCCAGCGGCAAGTATGCGCACCCCATTTTCAAGATGGCTAGCGCCGACGTAACCCAATCCAGCGAGCGTTCCAGGCAAAGGCCGACCAAAGTCCCGGAAACAACTCCGCGGCCGCAAAGATAATGCGCCAGTTGGTTGGAGCGATGGTCCAACTCTCCGTAGGTCAGTTCCTTCAGTCCGTGCCGCACCGCCAAAGCTTCCGGCACAAGGCTGGCCTGCTCCCGGACCAGATCCGGCACGCATAGGATTGGCCTCTTCTGGGCAGGATCGGCCTGTCCGCCGGCATGATTCGGATTAACCCTGATGGAAGACGAGGATGGGGGAACGGACAAGGGGCTCCTGTTCACATGAATTGGATTCGGCGCACCGCAGAACGGATGCGGCGATTTCACCAACCTGCCGCGGATCCTAAGCTGCGCCAGAGCCGCGAAGGACAGCCGGAATCGTGCGGAGCAGAATCTGCAGATCGAGCCAGAAAGACCAGCCGTCGATGTACTCCAGATCGAGTTCCATCCACCGGTCGAATGGAATGGAGCTTCGACCCGCGATCTGCCACAGGCAGGTGATGCCGGGACGCACGCTGAAACGCCGGCGTTGCCAGTCCTCATTGAACCCTTCGTAATCGCGAACCGGCAGCGGACGCGGACCCACCAGACTCATGTCGCCTTTGAGCACGTTGAACAGCTGTGGTAGTTCATCAATACTGGTTTTTCTGAGGAACCGGCCCAGCGGGGTGATACGGGGATCGTTCTTGATTTTGAATACCGGCCCACTCACTTCGTTCAGGTGTTCGATTTCCTTGATTCGGGTTTCGGCGTCCACCACCATGGTGCGGAACTTGTAGATATGGAACTTGCGCTTGTTCCTTCCCACCCGCGTCTGCACGAACAGGATGGGACCGGTCGAGGTCAGCTTAATGAGGATGGCACTGATCAGGAGCACCGGAAACAGCACGATGATGACAGAGAGGGCAACCAGCACATCCAAGGCTCGCTTCACCACAACTGGCCAACCCTCGGCAATCCCCGAAGTGTGAGTGATCTGGGGGCCGCTTTGCCAGTGTTCGGTGGACGGTTTGGCCAGCTTCAAATTGAAAATGTTGGAAAGTAGCCGGACTGCGATGCCTTGTTCTTCGCACAAAGCGGCAATACGGGAAGCCTCGCTGTAATACGAACTCATCGGAAGCGCCAACACGACTTCGTCGACCACGCTGGTTCGCAGGAAATGCTGAAGACCGGCAAAGTCAGACACCAGGACATGCCCGTGCCGCTGGAATTCTTCGATTCCCGCCCAGTCCTCGTCCACAAACCCCACAACCCGATATCCGAGATCGGAGCGGGACTCCAGTTCCCGGCAAAAATCCAGGGCTCGCTGATTGGAACCTACGATTACAATCTGGCGAAGATTGCGCCCGTGACGGCGGATGGAGCGCAGCACGGTTCGCATCAGAAGCCGGCTGGCCACCGTCGCTCCGGTACTCACCACCCAGAAAGCGCCGAGAAACAGCGGCGTCACCATACGGACATGAAACACCACCGCCCCGATCAGGACTGCAAGCGTACCCAGGGAAGTGGCCTTCACCACGTCGACCATTTCTCTCTTGCGGGTGGAAAAGCGGCGGGAGTGGTAAAGCCCGAACAAACTGAAGCAAACATGCCAGCACAGAATCAAAAGCGAGAAAATAATCAGGTTCCCCACCTTCACGCGCAGGGAGAAGAACTCAGTGAGTGAGGTGCTTTGATCCTGCGAAAGAACGGGCAATGCCGCCACCGCAAAAGCCACCGTCACCAACCCAAGGTCAAAGAGTTTGAAGACATTCAGGAGTATTTGTCTGCGTAACTGACTCATTGCGACCATCTCCCGGGAAACAAGTTTCGTGGAGCTGACATTTGGATGAACCGTCGAACCGTAGTAAAGGGGGAGGACTGAACCGGTGCTTCTTGGCTTTACAACTTGCTATAGATCTTATCAGGAATCGGAAATGTGCGCTGGTTCAAGACCGCGCCCAGCACCCGTACTCCCGCGTTCCCAAAATCCTTGACCGCCTTGCGCGCTACTTCGCGTCGCGAAGAATGGGCTTTGAGCACCAGCACTACGCCTTCGGAGGAGCGGGCCAGGGACGCTACGTCATTGCTGGCGCTCAAGGCCGGAGCATCGATCAGGACGTAGTCGAAGATCCCTCGCAGTTCGGCAAGCCGGGCCCGCATGCGGTCGCTGGCCACCAGGGCTTCCCATTCCTGTGCCTGCTCTCCGCTGCTCAGCAGCCACAGGTTTGGCCGGCCCGAAGTACGCACGAAGGTGCGGATGGAGTCAGCCTGGCGCAACGCGTTGGCAAGGCCGGGCCCGCCATCGACCCCGAACTCCCGATGCAAACTGGGCTGCCGGAGATTGGCATCCACCACGCACACGGTTCCGGTGACCTGAGCCGCCAGAATCTCGGCCGCCCGGGCGCAGATCCACGCCGAATCGCAGTCGACCTCCAGGCCGCATACCGTCACCATGTGAGATCCCTCAAGGCCCGGCGAGAGAAACACGCGCTGCACCAGCTTCATCAGTTCATCGCGCTGTGCAGGTTCCAAGTCGAATTGAGGAGGTTTGACCTCGCCCGTTTCAAGTTCCACGGCGACGGCTTTCTCCTGGGCTGGACTAAACATCTGGATTTCCTTCCCCAGATTCTGCAACAGCTCGAAATTCCTGCTCATCGGCTCCCCTTATCGGTTAGTGATTCTCACGACGTGCCGGTGATCCCGGCTCCATCGTTCGTGGCTGCGATCGACAAGTCCGGAAACTATACGTCCTCGCCGCGAAGACTTGCGGCGGAACCGTTGCTGCCGTGCACTAGGTCCTCGTCGATTTCGTGACCGTTTCCATTTCCGTTGCCGCGGTACTCGTTGCCGCCGCTTTCGTTCATCGCGCTCCTGGCCACGGGCACCGCCGCCAGAACCGGAATATTTAACTCGGACATGATCTCGGCGGGTGTTCGGAAGGACTGATCCATGTAGTCCACCGTCAACACCACCCCGAAACTCACCACGCCGGCCAGCAGAATTCCCAATAGCCCGAACACCAGAGGAGAGCGGGCGGGCAAGGTCGGAACCGCCGGCGCCTCAGCGATCACCACGTTGAGAATATGGGTGCGGTTGAGTGCATCGGCGATGCGGGATTCTTCTGTCTTGCGGCGATACAGCAGGTAGCTGTCTTCGTCCGCCTTTTCCTGCCGCAACAGATCCTGCTGGACAATTCCCTTCTGTTCCAGATCGTGGGCTCTCGCCGTGTACACGTTGACCGCCGCTTGCTCAGATGCCTCGCGGGCGTGCAATCCGGTCAGATCCGCTTGGTCTTTTGCCAACTCCGCGGTCACCCAGGCGTAGGTGGGATTCTGGTCCTGGGTCTCTTCCCGGATTGGCAGGGTTTCTTCGTTGGTGATGGCTGCCTTGGTTTCGGCAATCTGCTTGTCGACCTCGACCACCAGAGGATAGGTGGGTTGATACTTGGTCAGCAGTTCGGTGCGCTTCAATTCCAGGGTCATCAGGGTGCTTTTCAACTCCTGCATGACCTGCGGATTATCGGCTTTGCGGGTTTGCGTGGTGAGGCGGGTCGGGGTTGAGCCCACTTGGTTCTTCAGGTCCTGAATCCGCCGTTCGGTCGATGCGATGTCCGCCCGGGTCTGTTGCAGGCTGCCGTTGAACTCATTCAGCTTCTGCAAGGTCAAGTCGCGCTCCACTTGCGGCGCAACGCCTCCGGTCTCTGCCGAGAAGGTGCTGAGTTGCTTCTCCGCGTCGGCCAGGTGCTGCTGGGAGTCCGCCATTTCTTTCTCGAAGAACCCCAGTTCGCCGGAGGGATGATTCACCTCCATGTGTTTGTCCAGATAGTTCTTGTTGACGCTGTTCAGCACGCTTGCGGAAAGCTGCGCATCGGTGGATACATAACTGATTTCGATCAGGTTGGTCTTCTTGACCGGGTCCACCTGCAGATCGCCTTTGAGCCGGCGCAAGGCTTTCTCAATGCGCTCCTCGGGTGGCAGCTGAGGGCGCAGAAAGTCGACCCATTGCCGATGCTTATCCAGCCCGCACTCCACCACGACTTTCCGCAGCACGTCGTCGCTCTGGATCAATTCCACTTCGGAATTGATTTCCTCTTCGCTCACCGTGTCACGGAACATGACTGGGGCGGTTTGCTCGGGGGTCACAACCGGGTCCATACGTTCGCGCTTGACCAGAATCTTGGTTTTTGCCGCGTACTTGGCCGGGAAAAACAGGGACGCCATCACCACCCCGAAGACAATGCCCGCGAATGTCAGCACCAGGATCCGTTTTTGCCGGAAGCCAATGGCCACCAAGTCGCGCAAGGTGAAGTTCAATCGTTCGGGATTCAGCATAGTGTGCTCACGCATAGAAGATCTCTCTTTAAGTTTCAGTAATGGAAGTAGGTCCCCATATTCGCGGAGGGGAAGAACCGCTCAATCTTGGAATAGGCATTCTTGGGTACGAACACCATGTCGCCGGGATGGATTTGCAAATCCTCGGCGAGATTGCCTTCCTTCATCATTTTCTTCACATTCAGCACCCGTGCTTCCATCCACTGGTCGGAGATGTGGCGAAACAACAGGACTTGAGAATGCTTGGCGCTGGCCAGGACACCGCCGGCTTCCGCCAAGGCTTGGGTTACAGTGGTGTCACCCCTGAGATCGTACTTGCCGGGGCGGCCCACCTGCCCGTCGACGGTGAAGTAAGGCTTCTCGAAATCTTTCAGTAGCACAGAAATCATCGGATCATTGAGGATCTTGGAGTACGCGTTACGCAAAGTCTCGGTCACCTGCGGAACCGTCTGACCGGTCACAAAAACGTCCCCGACTCCACGCAATGTCACAAAACCGTCGGGTTGGACGGTAACCGTCTGGTTGAACTCGGGACTGAGTTCGAAGGAGATGTCAAACGAGTCTCCAGCCTGCAAGTTGTAGCGCACATGCCGCTCTTGCAACAGCTTGGCCGCACCGCTGTCGGCCTTGGTCGAACCTGTCGCCGGTTCGCTGGACGGGACTGCTTGCAGGTTCTGTTGCGCCACCGCAGCGGCGAAACTCAAAAGCACCGCTGCCATCGTCCGAGTCACCCAAAACACTTTGTTCATCACCCTCATCGCTGTTTCTCCTGCGAAAATTCGAAGTCCTTCCACGGACTTCCGATGTCCTAATTCTTCAGCCTTGAACATTGCCTTGGACCGCTGTCGGTTCCGGCCTGATGTTGTATTGGCGGATCTTGTACAGCAAACCGCGGTAGCTGATCTCCAGGAGCTCTGCGGCTGCCCTGCGGTTCCACCGCGTGCGCTCCAGGGTGCGGCCAATCACGTAGATCTCGGTCTCTGCCTTGATCTTGCGCAGCGGCACCACTTCCCCTGCGCCCAGAGATGCCCAAAGCCCCGCCACAAAACCCAGTCCGTCCTTCCAAACCGGCACCGGTTCCAACGGATCGGATGCCTTCCCTGCCGGGTTCAGTTCGCTTGCCGCGACTACTTCTTCCGACGCTTCTTCTGCAATTTCTTCAAGATTCATAACGCCTACCTGAGGACCTCCACGTCATAGCCTTCGATGCGGATCGAGATGGAGCGCTGCACCGCCTCCACCGTGATGATCAAGCTGCGGTCGTCATTCTGTGCGCAAAGAATGCCTTCGACTCCATCCAGGGATCCACCCCGGATGCGCACCCGCTGCCCAAGCTTGATGAAACTGTGATTGCAGAGGGGGATGTTCTGGGCGAGCAGAACCCGGATGTCACGGATCTGTTCATCGGGAATCGGAGTATCGCTCCACCGCGTTCCTACGAAGTTCACTACTCCAAAAGTGCGTAGCACCCGGGTGTGGTCTTGCGCGGAAGGTACGAGTCTGACAAAAGCGTAACCGGGAAAAAGCGGCAACTGAACTTCTTTACGGCGGTCGCTCCAGCGATGTACCCGGGTAACCAGCGGCAGAAACGTTTCAATCCCCTGCATACCCAGGCGCTCGGCCACGACTTTCTCGTGCCGCGAACGAGTGCGAATCGCGTACCATTGAGTTCCCACGGCCATACTCACGGGCCCTCCCGGAAGGATTCCACAGCTTGCGAGTTCGCTGCCACTACTCATAGCTTCGCCCTCTGAGTCACAATGGGACTCTTCCCCCGTATCGAAATATCGGGCTATGCCCAAACGCTGTTCGAGCGGCGCTTTCGTTTAGGGGGGGTAGTTTCTAGTGGATGCGTAGGGAGGCGATCCACATAACTAACTTGTGCAAATCTACCGGGGTTTGCAAACTCCTGCAAGTGGTAGAAAGAACTAGTGTCGAAAGTCCCTACTTACACGGAGGCTCCGACCTTTGGTGGCAGGCTGGCCGGACGCCGAAAAAACGGAGTGGTTTTTCACCCGCGCACCGCCCCGATGGCATGTTGGCACACTTCGGCATTGGTCGCCGCCTGGGCGTCTGTCTTCAGGCCTGCCATAAGCCGGAGCACTTGATCGAGTTCGCTCCATCGGTCCTGCGCATCAAGTTCCCAGGAATGGCCCCACAGATGAAACACGCCTCCCTGCTCGGCCACTCGTCGCAACAGGCGCTCCGCACAATCAACCCAATTGCAGCTCCCGCAGCGAAGGAGGTTAAGCAGGTTATTGAAAGCAAACCGCTTCCCGATGTTCTTAAGGTAAGTCAGCCGATCGTGGGCTTGGGCTTGCAAGGTGGTGGGCATGACCGCAACCCCGGAATCGAAACCTGGCAGATCCAGTGACATCAACTCGACCGTTCTTGCCCCCAGAAATCCGCCCTGCCGCACCAAACGCAGATGACTGGAGCGATAGTGGCCTTTTGGGAAGCAGAACATTTTGCATGGCTTACCAGTCAATTCCTCAAGTATTCGTTTGCATCCACCAATCTCTTTTCTGGCCTCTTCCTCTCCCAGTTGCGTCAAATCCGCATGGTTGATGGTGTGCCCGCCAATTTCGAAGGCCGAACTGAGACTCCGAATCTGAGATTTCTCCATCGTTGGTCGCTGCGAATGCAGGGGAACATAGAAAGTACCTCGCAAACCATGGCGTGTCAGCAGGTCCGCGACACGGTCATCCGAGGGGTAACCGTCGTCCCAACTGGTGGTCAAGAACACCTGTTTTTTCATCGGATCACGCCGAGCACGGATGAGGAACCCGACTCCGCTCTGCTCGGGCAAACTCACACCATTACAGCCCTTCTCCAGGATCGCAGTGATCTGGCATAGAGACTAAAGACCCTAAGCCATTCATCCCCTCGCCATCCAGGCCCGAGCCTGCTAAATTGGGTTGAGCAGGCTCCTACTGGACGGTCCTGCCGTACGTTTCCCCCAAAATACTAAAGACTTGGCTGGCGACTGCTCTCGCGGGAAGCTCCGCCAGAGCGACATTCTAACAGACGCGGCGATGGAGATTACTGCTGTCTCCATTCACGGTGAAGACTCCATAGGAGGAAATGGCGTGCGCATTGCCGTCGTAGGATCGGGATATGTCGGACTGGTGGCGGGAGCCTGCTTTTGCGAACTCGGCCACGATGTCATTCTGGTAGACAACGACCAACAGAAACTCACAGATCTCAAGGACGGGAAAACTCCCATCCACGAACAGTTCCTGCCCGAACTGCTCGATCGTCATCGCGGCACTCGTTTGCAATTCACCGACGACCTGCACGAGGCGGTGCGTCTCAGCTCCGCGGTTTTCATCGCCGTGGGCACTCCGCCCACGACCAAAGGCGAAGCCGACCTGTCGTACGTTGAGTCGGTGGCCCGCGAAATTTCCGGCGCGGTTCACGGGTACAAGGTCGTCGTCGACAAGAGCACTGTCCCGGTTTACACCAGCGAGTGGGTACGCAAAATCATTTTGCGCAACGGCGCGGACCCATCATCGTTTGACGTTGCGTCCAATCCCGAATTCCTGCGCGAAGGCAATGCCGTCGCCGACTTTCTCTATCCGGACCGCATTGTGATTGGCGTGGACAGCGAGCGCTGCGCATCGGTGTTGCGCGAACTCTATGCGCCGCTGACCGACGGCAGTTATTACGAGCGCAGCGACGCCATCCCCCAGCCCGATGGCACCCGCACTCCCGCGCCCATCATCGTCACCAGCACCAAGAGCGCGGAGCTGATCAAGCACGCCTCCAATGCGTTTCTCGCCACCAAGATTTCCTTCATCAATGCAGTGGCTTCAATTTGCGAATCGGTCGGCGCCAATGTTCACCAGGTCTGCCAGGGCATTGGCACGGACGCGCGCATTGGACCGCGCTTCCTGAATCCCGGCATCGGCTATGGTGGGTCTTGTTTCCCCAAAGATCTGATGGCGTTTCGTTCGGTGGCGCGTGAGTTCGGCTACGACTTCCGTCTGCTTGACGAAGTCATCCGCATCAACGAAGAGCAGCGCACACGTTTTCTGCGCAAAGTCCGCAGCGCTCTTTGGACACTGCGCGGCAAGCGCCTCGGCGTGCTGGGCCTGGCATTCAAAGAAGGTACCGACGACATTCGCGAATCGCCAGCCATTTTCCTGGTGCAGTCATTGCTGCAGGAAGGATGCCGCGTGGTCGCCTATGATCCGGCGGCGATGGGACGGGCTAAGGAAGTTTTCAATTCCGACGTGGAATTTGTTTCCAATCCATACGAAGCAGCGAACCAAGCGGATGCCCTGCTGATTCTCACCGAATGGGAAGAGTTTGCCACACTCGATCTCGCCCGGCTGCGTGATCAACTGCGCTATCCCATCGTGATCGACGGACGCAACCTGTACGATCCCGAAGTCATGGCCGAGCACGGTATCACGTATTACAGCGTCGGCCGGCTGCCGGCAGTCCCGCACGCCGAGATCGGAAAAATCTCAAGCGTGCCTGAGAACCGCAAAACGGCGTAGCTGAGAAGCGCAAAGCAAGCTTGAGCGGCTTTCAACTTTGTGGGTAGTGGCTCAAACCAGATTGAGCCACTACCACACCGTGCCTCCGCTTGAACTTTTCTCCGTTGGCAGTGTAAGATTCTGGTGCACACAGTGCATACCAGAACGCACACAGAAGGCTGCCGGTTCATTCAAGCGAATTGCGTTGATGACAGATCGGGCTGACCTGGCGGATTTTCAAGGACCCTCTAAACTCCCTGTAAGCTGTTGCTGGTAAAGCGGAAGTGGTGGAATTGGCAGACACACCATCTTGAGGGGGTGGCGCCGTGAGGCATGGGGGTTCAAATCCCCCCTTCCGCACCAACGCTGTTTCTTTGCGCAGAAAGCTTCTGCTGGAAAAAGACAGGCTGGCTGGCCAGCCCGGGAACCTTAACTCATGTTGATTCTTGTAACGTTCGTCCACATCGCCGTTTGTTTGTTTCTGATTATCGTCGTGCTGCTGCAGAGCGGCAAAAGCGGCGACATTGCGGCCGCGTTCGGCGGCCAGGGCAGCCAGACCGCTTTCGGCCCGCGCGGAGCCGCCACTGCGCTTTCGAAAGCGACTACCTGGTCCGCCATCATCTTTATGGTGACCTCCATTACTCTTTCGGTGGTCGCCTCGAAGAGAGCGGGACCCAAGTCCGTCCTGCAGGGAATCCGGAGTTCCCCCGCAAAATCGGCGCCGGCAACTCCTGGTCCAACGCAGAAATAACTCGTCGCTGGTCCTCGGTCGTTGGTCATTAGCAAGCTCAACCGCGATCGACTGACGACCAACGATTAACGACGAACGACCGTCATGATCCACGAAATCCTCGCCGTCGGCCCCCTGCAGTGCAATTGCTCCGTCATCGGCGATGAGGCCAGCCGGGAAGGCATGGTGATCGATCCCGGCGACGACATCGACGACGTTCTCGCCCTCATCCGCAAGCACAACCTCCAGATCAAACAAATCGTCATCACCCATGCCCACATCGACCACGTCGGCGGCGCCATGAAGCTGCGCGCGGCCACCGGCGCGCCCATCCTGCTCAATCAGAATGATTCCGCTTTGTTGCGGATGCTCGACATGCAGGCCGCCTGGATCGGAATGCGCGCGCCCGGCAACGTGGAAATCGATCACAGCGTGGGCAATGCTGACGTGGTCAAGGCCGGATCGCTGGCCGCCACCGTGCTGCATACTCCGGGCCACACCGAAGGCAGCGTTTGCCTCTACTTTCCCGCCGAGAAGAAGCTGATCGCGGGAGACACGCTGTTTGCGGGAAGCATCGGCCGCACCGACCTGCCAGGCGGATCGTTTGAGAAGATCATCGACTCCCTGCATGAAAAAGTGCTGGCGCTGCCCGATGAGACGGTGGTCGTCCCCGGCCACGGCCCGCTCACCACGATTGGCGAAGAACGCGAGAGCAATCCGTTTCTGGTGAAGAGCTAGAGCAGTCCATGTGGAAGAGATGATCCTCTCGTGTGGGGCGGACATTCCTGTCCGCCGTTCTTGACGCTGGCTGCCCTTTACGGGGTGAGTTCGAAGACGACGCCCGCACCGGCGAGGCCTCCGGTGGCGGTGGTGCCATAGAGGTTCCCTTTGTCATCGAGGATGAGGTTAGCGTCGGGCTGGGCGCCGTCGGAGCCGATGAAAGTGTGCAAAACGGTGTAGGTCCATTTGCCGTTCTTACCGGGGGCCAGCTTGTAGACCACGCCGCAGCCGCAGTTCGGGTCGCCCCCGGCAATGGTGGTCCCGTAGAGCACGCCAGCCTTGTCCATCACCACCCCGGCGCCGGCCTCGAACCCGCCGGCTCCGCCCTGGAACTCGTACAGAATAGTCTCCTTCCAATGGCCGCCGGAGCTTGGCGTCAGCTTGTACACCACACCACCGCAGCAGCCCCCACCTTCTGTCGTGCCATACAGGCTGCCCGAACCGTCCATCGCTAGGTTTCCCCATCCAGGAGTGTGGCCGTCTTTGGAGAATGAGGGGAAATTGTGCAGTACCTGTTCCTGCCAACCGCCGGAGGCATACTGGACCTTATATACCGTGCCATATGTATGCGCGCCGCCCGAGTATGTCGTCCCATAGAGGTTCCCCTCCCCATCGAGCGCTACGCCGGCAAATGGGGCATCCCCATCGCCATTGTGCGCACCGAAGGCATAAAGGACCCCTTCGTCCCATCCGTCGGAATCCGGCGTGAGCCTGAAGACAGTGCCGTTACTGTACGCCCCGCCGTATGGTGCTGTGCCGTACAGATTGCCCGCTGAGTCCATGACCAAGCCGGCCGTCGGGTCACCACCGTCGTCGTTCTGCGTCCCGAAGCGGTAGAGAACCGTGTACTCCCAGCCGGCTGATTGGTGCTGCGTAAGCTCAAAGGCCACGCCTCCACCGTAGGTGCCTCCGCCGGAAGTGGTTCCATACCAGTTACCGAGAGCGCCCTGAACCAGGCCGCCGTTAGGCAGGCTGCCGTCGGGATCGCCTTGCTTGAAGCTATGCAGAACGGTTTCAGTCCAGTTGCCACTCGAATGCGGAGCGAGTTTGAAAACGGTTCCGTATCCATACTCCCCACCGCCGCTGGTAGCCCCATAGAGGTTGCCCTGCTTGTCAAAGGTTACGCTGCTCCACAGGCCCCCGCCGCCCTCGCCTCCGAAGTTATGCAGCACCTTGTACTTAGGCTTAGCCCACGCACTCGGCAGCATCGTGGGAGCGACGGCAAGAAGAGCGGCCAATATTGTCCAGAGAACGAAGGATGGCTTTGAGCGCATGGGACAACTCACTGGCCCGGGAAACTCGGGCGACAGGCACGGTCGAGGCTTCCCGTCCCCGGCAAGCATAGCACGGAACGCCGCTTATGGCGCCGCTTTCGACCATCGGAGCCGGAGGGTGGCCCATTCATTCGCGCACTTTGTGTCATGAAACTGAACACATTCCTGTCCGCCGCTTTTAACCCTGGCGTCCACGCGGTGTCCTCTACGGGGTAATCTCAAATACCACACTATATGCGGTGCCGTAAAGGTTGCCCTTATTGTCGAGTGTCAAGCCGCCGAGGGGCCCGGACCCGTCCCCGCCGTCAAACTTGTGCAGAACCGTATATTTCCACCTGCCTTTCGCACCCGGCGCTAGCTTGTGAACCACTCCGCATCCGTCGGGAGGGCACGAGCCGTTGCCGCCGAGCGCAGTTGTGCCGTATAAAATTCCAGTCTTGTCTTTGACAAGGCCGCTGCTCGGAAAGAACCCATCTGCGGGGTTCTCGAAGCCGTAGAGCACAGTTTCCTTCCACTGCCCGGCCCGCCCGCGCACCAACTTGAATGCCACGCCGCAGGAGTCGCCGTCACACGTGTTGCTGCCTCCGCCCTCGGTGGTGCCGTAAAGATGCCCGGCATGGTCAAAGACTACCCCTGCCTGCGGCCCCCCTCCGTCCCTCCCATCGAACGGCCACAGCAGGTTCTCCTCCCAGCCGCCGGAGGTGCGCTCCAGCTCGAAGACTGTGCCGTACACGTATTTTCCCCCATGGGCGCTTGTCCCGTAGAGGTTTCCCGCCCTGTCGAGGATCAGAGCACCGGTAGGGTAAGATGCGTCGTACTCGTCGCTTCCGAAGTTATAAAGGACGCTCTCGTTCCACCCCCCGGAACCCGGCGTCAACTCGTAGGCAATGCCCACATAGTTCGCGCCCCCACCGGCCAACCCATAAAGGTTCCCCGAGCGGTCCATAACCAGGCCGAACGGGTTGTTCCCGTCCGACCCATCAAAGGAAAAAAGCACGTTGAGGCTCCAGCCGCCAGAGCCTCGGGTGAGTTCATACACCGTCCCATAACCGTTCGGTCCGCTGACCCTGGTCGTCCCGTAGATGTTTCCTGCCTCGTCAAAGATCAGGTTCCCGCTGGGGCCACATCCGTCGGTGCCGCTGACAAACTCATGAACCGTGGTCACCATCCATTTACCCTTAGGCTGGGGCATCAATTCGAAGATCGTGCCGCAGTTGTCGCCGTCATCGGCCGCGCTCGCGCCAAACAGGTTGCCCTGGGAGTCGAAGGTCACTCCGAGGAACAATCCGCCAGGGATGTATTGTAGAACCCTGTATTTGGGCTTAGCCCACGCACTCGTCAGCAGCGTGGGAGAGACGGCAAGAAGAGCGGCCAATACTGTCCAGAGAACGAAGGATGGCTTTGAGCGCATGGGACAACTCACTGGCCCGGGAAACTCGGGCGACAGGCACGGTCGAGGCTTCCCGTCCCCGGCAAGCATAGCACGGAACGCCGCTTACGGCGCCGCTTCTTGGCCGGATGGTGCCCCACATCTGCTGGTTTTGGCAGATGTGGGTCTTTTCGCCTGGACGCGCGGTCCCCATTCGCGCTAGTCGCGAATAGGCGAGACGAAATCGTCCTTTCCGTGGATTTCCGGCCAAATCGGGTGTAACATCGCCTTGCTACGCAGTCTGCCACTCCCCCGGCAGCAGGTCAGCAAAGAGTTGCGTCATGGGCCATAAGGTCTGCTCTTACCCCGCGAGTCGCCCCGGATTGATTCTTGCCTTCGTTCTCGCATTCGCTTCTGTCGCCCTCGCCGCCCAGTGGAAGGAGCAAGTACTGTACAGCTTCCAGGGCGGCAACGACGGCCAGACTCCTGCTGGTGGAGTGGTTTTCGATAAAGCGGGCAACTTGTACGGAACCGTGACCTACGGCGGGCAATATGGGGAGGGAGACGTGTTCGAGCTCTCGCCACGCGCCAAGAAGGGCGGCCCCTGGACCGAGTCGATAATCTACTCGTTTCTCGGCAAAGGACAAAACGACGGGATGAATCCTTGGGGAAGCGTAGTGATCGACGCTGCTGGGAATCTGTATGGCACAACCGCGTATGGCGGCACCGGAGGGTGCATTCTGTTGGGAATTCTGTACGGCTGCGGTACGGTGTACGAGCTCTCGCCGCCAAAACAAAAGGGCGGACAGTGGACCGAGACGATCGTGTACAGCTTCCAGAGCGGCAACGACGGCTACTATCCTTGGGGCAGCTTGACCTTCGATAAGGCTGGGAATCTCTACGGGGCAACGCAATTTGGCGGAGGAAAAGGAAATACCTGCGATGTGTACTATGGCGGAAATTGCGGCACGGTGTTCAAGCTGAGCCCGCCCAAGCAGAAGGGCGGCACATGGACCGAACAGGTGCTGCACCGCTTTGCCGGCGGCACAGACGGCGCGACACCGAACGGAGGCCTGATTCTGGACAAGCAGGGTGCCGCCTATGGCACTACCCCGTATGGCGGGGCCGGAAACTGCCAGGGCGAGGCGGAGGTCGGCTGCGGCACCGTGTTCAAGATGAAACCACCTGCAAGAAAAGGGGGTGCCTGGGTGGAGGAGGTTCTGCATCGGTTCCTCGGCGGCTCGAAAGACACCAACACACCAGATAGCGGGCCTGTCTGGGATAGGCAGGGAAACCTGTACGGCACCACATACGGAGGCAATAACAGCAATGGGGATGATGGGGCCGTATTCAAATTGGCACCGCCCGCCAAGCGTGGAGGACAGTGGAAGGAAACCTTTCCACTGGACTTCAAGCAATGCACTGAGGATTACGGCTGCGCTCCCTCCAATCTGATTCTTGACTCGACCGGAAATTTGTACGTTACAACAGCCGTTATTTTCCGAATGGCGCCGCCGCGACGAAGGGGGGGCCACTGGACTCTTAGCCTGGTGTACAAGTTCAAGGGTGCTCCGGACGGATACGATCCGATTGCACTTATCCTCCATGGAGTAAACACAATCTACGGAACAACCCTGAACGGCGGTACGGGCACGACCTGCCAAGGCGGGTGCGGCACCGTGTTCGAGGTTTCTCGATAGCGGTTGGGCCGGGGTCGTGTAGCTGGCCCTAACCCACAAAACGAGGGCGGGTGGCCCGGTCTAACACCTGTTAACTACTCTTGAGGGGCACCCTAACGAGATTGGAATGGACTCAGAAGCGCGCCCGTTCCACCCTCCCCTTTTTTCCTTGACACCCAGCCCGGCAAACTGACATCCTCGATGTATATCTTATGGAGAACTAATAAAACACGCATATAACTCCTTAGGAATCTAGATTTTACCTCTAACCCCTATCGAATCTAGATTTTGCCGGGAAAATGTCCGTAACTTCATGATTCCACTAGACCGAGGGGGAGGGGGTATACCGACTTTTTGTGAATCATCCCGAGCCAAGCGAGGGATCTGCATTTGCGGCAAGCTACAGATCCCTCTCGGGATTACAAAGTCCGGCTACTTCTTCGGCGGTTGAAAGATGGCGAATACCGCGCCCTGCGGGTCGGCGAGAATTGCGAACCGGCCGACGTTCTCCATGGTCTTGGGTTCGAGGTAGACGCGCCCGCCCAGTTGCCTGGTTTTCGCCGCAGTGGCATCGCAGTTTGAAGTCTGGAAGTAGGCCAGCCAATGGGCCGGCATCCGGGGATTATCGGGCCGCACCGGCGGAATCCCGCCGATGAAGTCTTCCCCATTCTTGATGAGCAGATATCCGGAAGGCGGATTCTGCTTGGTGTCTGGGATCATCTCCCAGCCAAACACGTGGTTGTAGAACTTGCCGGCGCGGGCTGGGTCGGGGGTATTCAGATCGGCCCAGCACAGGGTGCCGTCCACCCCGCTGATGCCGTTGGCTTTGCCTTTGCCCTGCCACACGCAGAAATAGGCGCCAGTGGGATCGTGACAGACGGCCATTCGGCCGACGTCAAAGACATCGAACGGACCTTTTTGAACCGTGCCGCCAGCCTTCTTGATGCTTTCCGCGGCGGCGTCGGCGCTTTCAACCGCGATGTAGAGCATCCAGTGCGGCGGAACGTGGTGATCCAGTTGCTCTTTCATGAGCGTGTAGCCGGCCCCGGCATCGCGGCCTTGCAACTTGAAGAAGGTATAGAAACCATTCGGTCCCATGGGCATGTCGTTGGCTTCCCATCCAAACAGCGGACCGTAAAATTTCTTGGCGGCGTTCTGATCCGTGGTACCGAGTTCAACCCAGCAGAATGATCCTGGTTTGTATTTATTGATGTCAGTCATGGCGGGGTGAGTATAGGACGGAGGATCAAGTGGAGTCAAAGCCAGTTTTCCACAAGCGGCTCGAGCGCGGGAGGACAGCTTGACTATCCCTTCACCAAATCCAGGACCTGTTCGATTCCCTTGCGGAATTGGCCAGGGGGCGTGATCAGACTGACGACCAGGTATCCATCGCTGGGAAAATCGTAGAAGTGCCCTGGGTGCACGAGCACGCATTCTTTGCGGAGAATGTCGATGGCGAGGTCTTCGTCCGACTGCGTGACCGGAACGCGGAGCACAGCATACCATCCGCCTTCGACTGCGAGACGGGTGCAGGTTTTCTGTTCTGCCAGTTGGCGATCCAACTCGGCCAGGTTCTCGCGCACGCGATCCAGCAGCAAGGGCTGAGTACCAGTCCGTTGATCAAGTAACACAGGCGCGGCCAACTGGACCGGCGCGCTCATGGAGAGATAGGTATCGGCGATGATTTCCAGGCGCGCCATCGTCGCAGTCACATGTTCGGCGGGGCCGCTGGTCACGATCCACGCCAGCTTCATTTGCGGCAAGCCGGAGACCTTGGAAATCCCGCTGAGAGTGAAGGTCAGACGGTCGCGATTGGTGGCAAAGGTTTGTCGGGGTGCACCGTCGTGTGCGTAGTCGAGGAAAACCTCGTCCACAATCAACGACAGGTTGTACTCGCGGCAAAAGCTGTTCAGCTCACTCTGCTCCTGACCGGAAACGTAAGAACCCGTCGGGTTATTGGGATGCACCACGACAACGGCTCGCGTGCGATGGTTGACCGCCTGGTACAGCGAAGGAACGTCGATTTGCCAGCCATGATCATAGAGCAATGGGTATGGCACAAGCTTCACATCCTGCAAATCAGCGAGAAACTCAAACAACGGGTAGCTGGGCTTGGGTACCAAGATCTCATCCTCGGGGTTGCACAGCAGCCGAAAAACGTAAGAGTACCCTTCGCTGGTGCTGGTGGTCAGAACCACGGATGCGGGATCGACATCGAATTCGCCGTGCTGTTTGCGGTAATATGCGGCAACCGCCTCGCGGGCACTGAGCAAACCCAAGGGTTGGGGATCGTAGTCCATGGCCGCGAGATCGACGAACGCCCGCAGAATGGCCTCCGCGTCGTAGTGCAATCCGGCCCGGGTCGGATTCGAGATCGTCAGGTCGAGAACTTCCATGCCGGCCGTCTGCAACTCAACCTGAGCCTGGGTAAAGCGGTTTGGGGTGAGCTTCCAATCAGTGCGGCGCGAAAACATACTGGACCATCATAGCGCGCGGAATGCGGGAGTTCATTTCGCCTCGGGGGGTTCGACGCGACGACAGGTGGTTACTAAAGAAACGGTTTGCCGAAGCGCTGTTCCATGGTCAGGGGCGCCCGTAGTGCATAATCGAGCAGGAATCTCTTGAAAGTGAGGCGGCCCTTTGCGCGGTCATGGGCTGCATCCTTATGGCTTGGGAACAATGGGAAGCATCCAGTTCTGAAGGCAAGTTGGCGCGCGGCGCCGGCAGCGCGGCATGGCTGGCGCTGCTCTTCATCGCGGCCCGCTTCCTCGATTTCGGCAACCCCTATCTGCCTTTTGCGATTGCCGGAGGGCTAATTTTCTACCTGCGCTGCGCACCCGGCCTACAGGAGAAAATCACCGGGCTTTTGCTGGCCGCAGCGTTTGCTTTGGTGGTCCATTTTCCACGCACCGGGAACTGGATCATTGCCGGCGCCAGCGTCCTGGCGATGGGCGGCCTGGCTGCGTTCCTGATGCTCGGCTGGCGATGGATCTGGGCGGATGCATCCCAGCGTCGCCAAACCTGGGCCATGTTTGCGCCGGCAGCAGGGCTCGTGTTCTTCGTGTTTTCTGCGCAACGCGCGCTGAGTTTGGCGAACCTGCTCTATCCCAAAACTTACGATCTTTACTTGTACGTCGTGGACGGTTCGTTCGGATTTCAGCCGAGCTTTATCGCGGGAAGGGCCATGGCGGCTTCATACGTTGTTCGGGCAGCCTGTCTGCTGGCATATCTTTCTTTGCCCTTTGTGATGGCGCTGGTGTATGCGTTGCGCATGCCGAAAGGGGTGGAACGCCCGTCCTGGGACGTGATCACGCTGCTGATGGCCGCGGGGCTGGGAGGTTGGGCGCTGTACAACGTGGTACCGGCAACCGGCCCGATTTATGTTTTCCGCAACATGTTCCCGTGGCAGGTCCTGCCCTACCACTCGCTTTCCAGGCTCTTTCTGGAGCAGATTCCGGTGGATCCGGACTCCCCGCGAAATGCGATTCCTTCTTTGCACCTGGCCTGGCTGGTGTTGCTTTACTGGAGTGCGAAAGAACTGTCACGCAGCCTGCGGATTTTCTTGGCCGTCTATTTCGCCCTCACGCTGTTGGCCACGCTGGGCACCGGCGAACATTATTTTGTCGACTTGGTGGCGGGGCTTCCGTTCGCTTTGTTCATTCAGGCTCTGGTTTCACCGGGTCTCAAGGTGGCGCTCTCACGTCGCGCCATTGCGGCGAGCACGGGCCTGGGCCTGACATTCGGATGGCTGATGCTCGTGCGCTACGCAGCCAAAGCCATGCTGGTGTCTCGGGCGCTTCCCTGGAGCTTGGTGGCTGTGACCATAGCAGCGGTGTGGATGATGAATTCCTGGTACAGCGCCGCGCCGACACAATCGTGTGAGGATGGGGCTGCATCGTCGCTGCCCAACGGCATATCTTCGACGAAAACGATGGTGGCGAGCGCACAGAATTAGAACGGGGTCCAGAGCAGCTATATCCGGAAATATTTGGGACGTCATCCCGAAGCGCCGCGCTTTCTCCAGCGGGGAGAGGGATCTTGCGTGGAGTGCCCAGCAGTGGCAGGAGATCCGCACGAGATCTCTCACTCGGCTGAAGTATCGCCGAGTTTCGGGATGGCACCTGAATTGGGGAATCGAAATTCTGCGTTCGTTTGGATCCACCGCTGAATCTGACTGGCGGCTTTCCCTTTGTTCGGCTACTCTATGGCTAGGATTTCTTTGGGGTGGCCATGTCTTCATTAGCCGACAAGAGCTGTGTTCCCTGCCGCGGCGGTGTGCCCGCGCTCAAGGGAGAACCCCTGCACGCACTCAGTCACCAGCTGCCCCACTGGAATGTGGTGGACGAGCATCACATCACGCGCACTTTCACCTTCCCTGATTTCAAGCAGGCGCTGGATTTTGTGAATCGCGCGGGCGCCGTCGCCGAAGAACAGGGACATCATCCCGACCAGTTGCTGACCTGGGGCAAGGTCGAGGTCACTTTGTGGACGCACAAAGTAAACGGTCTCACGGAAAGTGACTTCATCATGGCCGCAAAGATCGATTCGCAGTACACGGTGCCGGATATTTAGGATTTTGGAGTATTCTCCCCCCACGGCCGCATCGCCCATGCCCAGAGCGCCGCGGGCTTGACCATTCCAAGGCCTGTCACCACGGCAACGGATCTGGGCGTGAATCCCCAATCGAGGAATCGTCCACAGAGGTAGGCTCCGACCGCGATCGTCAGCATCGAGAGGCCAAGGTCGGCGGCGAACACGCGCCCTCGGAAACGGTCTTCCGTGTTCAGTTGCAGGATGGTCGTCGAGAACACCCATACCGTTGACCCGCCCATGTGCGCCAGGGCCGCGCAGAGGCATGCCAGCCACAATGTCCCGGAAAAACCCAGCGCAGAGTAGCCGATGCCGATCACCACGTAACCCAACAAAACGCCCAGCCGCAACCGGCATTGCGAGTGCCCAGCCCATCGGGCGGAAACCAGAGGGCCGATCAAAGCGCCCAGACCTCGCGAGCCGAGCAGAAGGCTCATGGCAAGCATGGCTCCGCGCTCAGGGGCGATTCCACTCCACTGGGCAGCGAAGTAGCGATGCCCCATGACCGTGAACAGCACCCAACTCGGCCCGATCATCAACTCGCCGGCTTTGGCGAACACGGTGGCGAGCAACCGCCGGTCTTTGCGTACATAGCTCAAGCCTTCCAGCACGGGGGAATGGTCCCACAGTTCAGCCAGCTTCAATGGCGACGAGGAGTCCGCGTGGGGCTCGTCGAACTTCATGCCGCGGATCAATGCCGCCGAAGCGAGAAAGGACAGCGCGTTCAGAATGAAGACCGCATCGCGGCCCAGCAGCGCCGCCACTAATCCGCCGATGGACGCGCCCAGCACCAGATTCACCGACCAGGTCGCTGAAGAAAGCGTGTTGGCCAGGATTACGTCTTCCTTGGCATTGACATTTGGGATAACGGAGTTTCGCGCCGGCTCGAAGAACGCAGCCATCACGGTTTCCAGCAGCAACAGCGGATACACCGTCCAGATTCGGGCGGGCGAGCGCACCAGAAGCATCATGAGGACGATCACGAAACGCGCGAGGTCGGCGACGATCATGACATGCTTGCGGCGAATGCGGTCATTGACCACCCCGGCCAGCGGGCCGACGAAGGTCTGCGGCAAGACCTGCAGAACCAGGGCCAGAGCTACCGATCCGGCACGGCCGGTGAATTGCAGCAGCAGGTTATAGATCGCGAGAGTGTAGAACCAGTCGCCGATCTCGCTGACGATCTGCGCGCCCCACAGGCGACGGAAATTGCGGTTCCGGCGCAGCAGGCGCGCGTACGCGGGGAGAGAAATCGTGGTCACTTCGGGTTCGGGTCTGGGGTCCACGGCGAATGGCTAATGTAATCGCTCGGCATGGGAATGATCAAAGGTGATCCGCTATAGAGACGCAGCTTGCAGCGCCTCTGCCGGAAGCCCGCGAGACGTTGCAAGCAACGTCTCTAAGGCAATGGGATATTCTTTGAACGCGCCTGCGGTCCGGTTGACTCAAATGCTCACGACCATCTAAGATTCGCGGCTGCGAGATCCGATTCTGCGTTGCGAGTTTTCCAGAACCGAGACATGGCTAACGTTTAGTCTTCACGCCCGTCTGTTGTGGAGGAGCATTCGATGAAATCCGTTCTGCGTCTGTGTGTGATCCTGCTGCTGACCGCAGTCGCTTTTCCCCAGAGCAATGAAATCGCTCCAAATGAAAATTTGGTGGTGGAGGGCATTCCGAAGATTCCGGCGTCTCTGGCTGAATCCGCGGATCGCTACGGTAACTTCCGCTTTGCCGGTTTCGCCAGTTGGAATCCGGTCCGTCGGGAGATGCTGATCGGGACTCGCTTTGCGGATACAGGACAGGTGCACCTTGTCAAGTTTCCAGGCGGGGCGCGAACCCAGCTGACCTTCTACCCGGGCAACGTTGGAAATGGCATCTACTACGAGCCGGTGACGGGCGAGTCATTTACTTTCTTGAAAGATGTAGGCGGAGGCGAGTTCTTTCAGCTCTATCGCTATGATCTTGGCTCGGGCGACGTCACGTTGCTCACCGACGGAAAATCACGCAACACGAGTCCGGTCTGGTCCTATCGGGGAGACCGCATCGCCTTTGGTTCCACACGCCGGAATGGCAACGACGTCGATATCTGGGTCGTGAAGGCCGCCGATCCGTCGAGCGCGCACATGGTGGCCCAACTTGAAGGTGGAGGCTGGGAGGTGGACGACTGGTCGCCGGATGGCACCAAGTTACTGGCGATGAACACCATTTCTGCGGCGGAGAGCTACGTCTGGCTGATCGATGTTGCGTCCGGTAACAAAGAGCTGCTGACTCCAAAGGGAGGTTCGGACACAGTCGCATACAGCAACCCCAGGTTTGCCAAAGATGGCAAGGGTGTTTACATGACCAGCGACCGGGACTCGGAGTTCCTGCGGTTGGTCTTCATGGATTTGGCAAGCAAGAAGACGGAAGTCCTCACGCCCAACCTGAATTGGGACGTGGATGAGTTTGACCTTTCCAGAGATGGGCGGCAAATCGCGTTTGAAACCAATGAAGACGGCATGAGCGTGCTGCATGTGCTTGACACCAAAACGCGGAAGGAAATCGCGTTGCCCAAGCTTCCGGTCGGTGTGTTGTGGGGAGTGACCTGGCGGCCCAACAGCCACGAGTTTGCCTTCAGTTTGTCGACGTCCAGCCAACCCTATGACGTGTATTCGATGGACGTGGATTCCGGCAAGGTGGAGCGTTGGACATTCAGTGAGTTGGGTGGGCTAAACGCCGCTAACTTCGCGCAGCCACAGTTGATCCACTGGAAGTCGTGGGATGGACGGTCGATTTCCGGTTTCCTATTTAAACCACCTGCGAAATTTTCGGGCAAGCGGCCCGTCATCATCGATATTCACGGAGGACCTGAGGGGCAGTTCCGTCCGGACTTCAATGAACGCGACAACTACTATTTGAGCGAACTGGGCATTGCCATGATTTACCCGAACGTCCGCGGCTCAACCGGCTATGGCAAGAGTTTTCAGAAGCTCGACAACGGATATCTCCGGGAGGGCTCGTACCAGGACATCAACACGCTGCTGGACTGGGTCCAGACCCAGCCGGATCTTGACGCAAATAAGATCTTGGTCACCGGCGGAAGCTATGGCGGCTTTATGACACTGGCAGTCGCTACCAACTACAACGATCGCATTTGCTGCTCGGTGGACATCGTCGGGCCATCAAATTTGGTGACCTTCCTGGAACATACTTCGGGATATCGGCAAGATTTGCGGCGCGTGGAATACGGCGACGAGCGCGACCCGAAAATGCGCGAATTCCTGGAGCGGATTGCCCCGGCCAACAAAGCCAGCAATATCACCAAACCATTGTTTGTGATCGCTGGCCAAAATGATCCGCGTGTGCCAGCCAGCGAGTCGCAGCAAATGGTTTCGATGGTGCGAAAAAATGGAACGCCGGTGTGGTGGCTGATGGCCAAAGACGAAGGCCACGGCTTCCACAAGAAGAAGAACCGGGACTATCAGTTTTATGCGACCGTCATGTTTGTGAAGGAGTATTTGCTGAAGTAACGTCCTTGGTCCTGCGTCGTACGTCGTCGCCCCCGAAATCGCGTCGTTGGTCGTTCGTCGTTTGCGTGACCTCGATGGTGACGACCGAGTGCTTGCGCACGACGTGGGACGAACGAACGGCCTGTGACGACAGACGACGGCCACGACTATAATCCGTTCATGCTCGACGAGGAAATGTTTCGCAAGCACGCTGATGCCGCACTGGAGTCGCTGAAGAAAAGTCTGATTGAGGCGGAAGATTCGGCTGAAATCGAGGTCGAGGACCAGGCCGGGGCGCTGTACGTTTCGTTTGAAGACGGCCAACGGTTCGTCATCTCGCCGAACGCGCCCGTGCGGCAGATCTGGATTTCGGCTCTCTCCACCAGCTTCAAGCTGGGCTGGTCTGAGGCACAGCGGGATTTTGTATTGGCGAAGAGCGCGGAGCAGTTGAAGCCGCTGGTGGCTCGGTTGATCAATCAGCAATTAGGGGCGGAAGAAGTGACCCTTGGGTAAGGGCTAGCTACTAGCCCCCAGCTTCTGCTTTAGGTGTTTGGCGATCTGCTGGCCGTGGAAGCGTCCGTTTTCGATAAAGATCTCGTTGGTACGCGAGCCTGCCACCACCACTCCAGCGACATAAATCCCTGGGACATTGGACTCGAAGGTCTCCGGATCGCATACCGGCCGGCACTGTTCCTTGGAAAGTTCAATGCCCATCGATCGCAGGAAATCGTAGTCGGGGTGATATCCGGTCAAAGCAAAAACAAAGTCGTTTTGCAGGCGGACAACGCCTTTGGGTGTAAAGACCACCGCGTATTCAGACGCGATTTCCTGCACCGTACTGTTGAAGTATGCCGCGATTTCTCCTTTACGAATGCGGTTCTCTATATCCGGCAGGATCCAGTACTTCACGTGGCTATGCATGGCCGGTCCGCGATGCACCAGGGTGACTCGAGCACCGTGACGCCAGAGTTCCAACGCGGAGATGGCCGCTGAGTTCTTGCCGCCAATTACGATCACGTCCGAATCAAAATAGGGGTGCGGCTCGTGATAGTAATGGAACACCTTGGGCAGATCTTCGCCTGGAATGTTCAGGTGATTGGGAAGATCGTAGTATCCCGAGGCCACAATGATCTTCCGGCTGAAATAATCAAACACGCGGCCATGCCGGTCCGTGGTGGTGAGTTGGAAGTCGCCGTCCTTCCCCATGACCGTTTTCACCCACTGATATTGTGCGATGGGAAGGCGATAGTGTTCGGCAACTCTGCGGTAATATTCCAAAGCCTCCTGGCGCGTGGGCTTCGGATTTGCGCTACTGAAAGGGATGTTGCCGATTTCGAGCAGTTCTGACGTAGTGAAAAACGTCATGTTCGCGGGATAGTGGAAGATGGAATTGACAATACATCCTTTGTCGATCACCACCACCTTGAATCCCGCCCGTTGCGCTTCGATTCCACAGGATAGCCCCGTCGGCCCAGCGCCGATCACCATCACATCAACCCGCGTATTGGGACGCGCCTCCATCTGCGCGCGCGGCAGGGTATCGGGAATCTGTGCGGTCTTGGAAGTTTCTGTCGTGAACAAAGCAGTCTCCAGAATTCGCGGAAACAATTCAGCTCAGGCGTCCGCACGAATCCAGTCTGTTCGGAGCTAAAGATTCTAGCATGATGGTCGCGGTGAGTTCCCCGAAACCAGGGGATACCGCTGGGCGAAAGTGGGAGACGGAAATCCCGGGTGAGGTTCCACGTGCTCTTGTTCCAGTTATTTCAGATAGCGATCGAACCATCCAAGCATGCGTTCGAGAATGTCGATCTGGTGTTTTTCTTGTCTCGGGAGGTGACCTTCTCCGGGATAGATAACTAACTGGGTTTCCACATCGTAGTGTTTCAGCGCACGATAGAGCGCGATTGATTGGCCGACGGGGTTATTGCGATCCTCCTCGCCGTGAACGATGAGTGTTGGCGTCCTGGCATTGCGGACATACGAAGCTGGCGAATTGCGAGCGAAAACCTCGGGATGATCCCATGGGTTGCCGAAATACCACTCATCATCGGCAGGGGAAGACTCGGTTCCAAACTCGGCCGCCTGGTCAAACACGCCGCCGCCGGCTACGGCAGCTTTAAAGCGATTGGTTTGCGTGATAGCCCATTCGGTCATTTCGCCCCCGTAAGACCAGCCCGCAATGCCGAGGCGGGCGGAGTCGGTTTGACCACGAGCGAGAACAAAGTCCACGGCGGCCATTAAGTCCTTGAAATCCCCGCCGCCCCAGTCCGCGCGATTCGCCTTCAGAAACGCCTCGCCATAGCCTGCCGATCCGCGAGGGTTTACCATCAGAACTTCGTATCCCCGGGCTGCCAGGAGTTGTGCCCAAGCGTTGAACCAGAAGTAGTCTGACGAGAAATTACTCGCGGGGCCACCGTGCACCAGGAGGACAAGCGGGAGTTTGCCGGTCATGGCAGTGGCAAAAGGCTTCATGAGCGCTGCTTCGATCTCTGTTCCGTCGAAGCTCTTGAAACGAAGAAGCTCCGCATCGGCTAGACGAACTCCCTCCCATCCTTCCTGCAGATGGCTAACCTGCTGGACGGAACCGTCAGTGCGCTTCAGAAAGAGTTCGGGCAGATGATTGAAGGCGACACCAACAAACGCCAGCGTTCCGTCCGGTGCCATATCAAATGCACGAACCGAGTAGGGCAAGTCGATTGCGGTTGGGACACCGTTGGAATCAATTCGGTAGATCCGGTTGCGGAAACCGTCGATCACACTGACGACGACGGTGGAATCGTTCTGCCACTTGGTCTCGATTACAGCACGGTCGAGGGGCGAAGTTGCGTCCTGCGCCGCCCCGGCGGTCGTGCTCTGCAGGAAAAGATCATGGGGGATAGGCCCGTTAGCGTGCGTACTGACAAAGGAGAGTTGCATCCGGTTGCGAGAAATGGCCAAGCCGGCAAATGGCTGGCTGGGCTCGCTGAAGAGACTGAATCTCCCATCGGCGACAGCAATGTTGTAGATATCGCCATTCCAGCTTTCGGCCTTGGGTTGATTACTGGCAGTCGCAATGAACCGATCCGGGCCAGCCCAAACAAATTCGTCGATCCGCCACGCGCCGTTGGTCACTTGGCGGGCTTTTTTTGAGCCCACGTCGACCACCCACAGCCGTTCGAGATCTTCCTGACGGTCAGCGACTTGCGCATCATTCTCCGGCTTTGGCTCGGCTTCCGCTTGTTTTGCCAGGTACGCGATCTGGGTTCCGTCCGGTGACCAATGGAAGTCGCTTACCCCGTCGCTGCTTGAGGTAATGGCACTGGCTTCCCCTCCATGCGCAGGGATGAGGTACACCTGCATTTGTCCTCCGCGATTGGAGAGGAACGCGAGAGCGCGTCCATCCGGCGCCCACTCGGGCGATTTGTCGGTTTTCTCTGAGGAGGTGAACTGTCGAAATCTGCCCCCGACCGTGTCCAGCATCCAGAGGTGCGCCTCCACTCTGTCTCCCTTGACCTGAGAAACGACACAGGCTAGGTGTGAGCCGTCTGGAGAAAAACTGAGACCGGAAATCCGGCGAAATTTCACGGCTTGCTCAGATGTAAGGTTGAGCGGACCACTAGCGGAGATTCTCGCTGGTCGGCCAAGGCAAATCAGAGACAAGAGTGCCACGACAACGACGCGTTGAAAGTGCATGCATGACACACTAACGCACCTCCCGCCGCGTGTCTTTCACGATCGAAGCATTGTGTCTGAGATTAGCGCCAGGAAGACTAGCGCGGTAAACTGCCGGGGACATTCCAGTAACGGACTTGAAGACGCGGGAAAAATGGGCCTGATTCGCGAAACCCGTGGCCATTGCGATCGAAGCCAGCGAGGAATCAGTATTGGCAAGCGCCCCGCAGCCTGATTCAACCCGGAGTCTACGCACATATTGGCCAACGCTGCATCCGTAGCGCCTCCGGAACTCCCGTGCCAGGTGTACGGGGTGGACCCCCGCCCAGCCTGCGAGGGTCCCCAATCGTAACGCTTCACGATAGTGAGCGTGGAGCGCATCTCTGGTTCGTTCCAGCCAGAGGGGTCTATGGCCGTGTTTCGCCGCCTTTTGTCGGCGCACAAGACCGGCTGCAATTTCCAGCATCAACCCCTCGATCACGAGGGAACTCGCGGGGCCTCCAACTCTGACTTCCTGATAGAGTCTCAGAGCCAGCCAAGAGAGCTCCGCTCCCTGGACACAAATTGGCCCGTCGGGCAGAGCGGCGTGTTGGCTCACTCGCCGCAGCCATCGCTCTGGCACCTCGGCAATCAGAAAACGGGCTCCGGCGCTCCCACAGCGATTGGCATGGATCTCGCTCGCCGGTCGGAAAAACAGGCTGTGATGACTCAATGTGAGGATGCGATTGCCCACGCTCTCGTCGCAGGTTCCTCCGAGAACAAAACCGATGCATGCCTGATCATGGGTGTGCTTAGGAAGCACAGATCGCGGAGGATAGCGGCTGGCAAAGATCCTGAAGTCTGAAACATTCTGAGCACGCAGAATCTGATCATGGTGAATCGCAGCAAGCGACCTAGAGTTGAACATTGAAGTCCCTTCCCAGACACATATTAGACGGTGCCCACCGGATGTCGTTAGGCTGCCACTCTTCATTGAAGCTCTCTATTTTAGTCAATCGGCTGTCTGAGAACTGGATAAAGAGACAGCCTGCGATCGCGCTATAATTCACGGTTATCTTGATCCTCTCGACCTGATAAGGAACACGCTATGACAACCTTAGCTGAACCCGCCACTCGCACTCGTACCGAATCCGACAGCATGGGAAAGATCGAAGTCCCGGCCAACGTTTACTGGGGAGCGCAGACGCAGCGCTCGCTGCTGCACTTCAACATTGGGCGCGATACCATGCCGCCGGAACTGATCCACGCTTTCGGGACGCTCAAGAAAGCATGCGCGCTGGTCAATCAAGACCTCGGCAAGCTTCCCGCCGACAAAGCGAAGCTCATCGTGCAGGCGGCCGACGAGGTGATTGCCGGCAAGCTCGACGAGCAGTTCCCGCTTCGGATCTGGCAGACCGGCAGCGGCACCCAGACCAACATGAACGTGAACGAGGTCATCTCCAACCGCGCGATTGAGATTGCCGGCGGAGAGATGGGTTCGAAGAAGCCGATCCATCCAAACGACCACGTCAACATGTCCCAGTCGTCGAACGACACGTTCCCGGCGGCCATGCACATCGCGGCGGCGGAGCGGGTGAAAAACGCGCTGATACCCGCCATCAAGACCGTTCACCACGCCATCGCGGCCAAAGCCAAAGAATTCGCCGACGTGGTAAAGATCGGCCGAACCCATCTGCAAGACGCCGTGCCGCTGACGATTGGTCAAGAATTCGGCGGCTGGGCCAGCCTGCTGGAGCGTGACATCAAGCGCCTGGAGCAGGTGCTCGACGGATTGTATGACCTCGCTATCGGCGGAACTGCCGTCGGCACGGGCTTAAACACGCATCCCGAATTCGCCGAGCGCGCCGCCAAGAAGATCGCTGAACTTACCGGGCTTCCCTTCCGCTCGCATGGCAATAAGTTCGCCGCACTTTCAGCGCACGACGAAATCGTGTTTGCGCAGGGCGCGATGGAAACGCTGGCTGCCTCACTGATGAAAATTTCGAATGACATCCGCTGGCTGGCTTCCGGTCCGCGATGCGGCCTGGGTGAACTTATCATTCCGGAGAACGAACCCGGCTCGTCGATCATGCCCGGCAAAGTGAATCCCACGCAGTGCGAAGCCATGACCATGGTGTGCGTGCAGGTCCACGGCGCCACTGCTGCTGTCGGATTCGCTGGCTCGCAAGGCAACTTCGAGCTCAACGTTTTCAAGCCAGTCATGATCTACAACTTCCTGCACTCGGTCACGCTCATCACCGACGCTTGCCATGGCTACGTCGAATACATGGTCAACGGGATCGAAGTCGATAGGGCCAAGGTCGATTGGTATGTGAAGAACTCATTGATGCTCGTGACGGCGCTGGCACCCAAGGTCGGATACGACAAGGCCGCGCAGATCGCCCACACTGCCCACGTCGACCACAGCAGCTTGAAAGAAGCCGCGTTGAAGCTGGGATATCTCACGAGCGAGGAGTTCGATCAGTTGGTCAAGCCGGAGAGGATGACGAGGCCGTAAGCGTTTGGTCCATTTCAACATGCTGGTTTGTGCATTCGTCACAGACAGGGCATGCGATCGACTGTTAGAAACATCATGCCATCTCTACGGCGACGAGGTCTGCAAACTCAAGCCTGAATGGGAGAATCGGTCAATATCCCCAACCCGGCTGAAATACGCCGGGTTGTGGGATCTGCCGAACCGTTCCGCACTCCAAAGCCGGTCCCGGCCTTGACGCCTCACCGGATGGAATCCCGCAACTGAACCAGCGCGTTGTCGGCTGCCTTGAGATGAATCAGACCGAAGCGGGGGTTGTCGAGATCCAGCACCGCATAAACCGTAACGGACACGGCCGCGGCATAGATGAGGATGTGGAGCCAGCTCCGGCTTTTTCTTTTAGCCATGGCGTACCCGGCGAGCAGGGCGCTGAGCAGCGCGACACTCATCAGCAGGGCAAAAATCAGTGACGGCAGGTGCGTGTACAGTGCGATGGTCCGGGCGGTGGTGACGTCGATCATCTCATTGATCGCGGGCAACAGCAGTCGGGCCGCATTCTGGGTAGGGTCGCCGCGGCTGGCGGTCACGGCCTTGGTCCAGATCTCCTGCTGGAGTTGGGAACCGTGCGCCAGGTCCCGCGTGGCAGCCTCCTGATCAGGGAGATTCTCGTACACCTGAAGTCGGGCATCGACGTATTCGCGAAACAGGTGGCGCAGCTCGGGCTGTTCGGTTGCGGGAAGCTCGTCCAGACGGAGATAGGCCGTACCAATAGCGTTGGCTTCGTGGACGATCAGTTGCCGCCGAGCGTCAAGGCGGGAAGTCCCGCCGGCAAAGCTGAACCCGAGAAGCAAGCCGAGCAGGGCGAACACCGCGGCTTCAATGGCGCCAATGCCCTCATGCGCCGAATCAGGAGTTCTCCGCGCACTGGAGCAGGCGACGCGGTAGCCAAGTTCGAGGCAGGCCACCATGGCGACAAACAGACCCATCGACAGTGCCACCGCCCATTGTGCCGGATTCATGAATCTGTTCTCGCTTGCTGTGACAGACAGTGTACAGCCTTCGGAGTCGCAGAAAAAGGTCGGCGCAACTTCCCCAACCACGATTCGGTAGGGCTCGCCGGATGGAAATTCTTACGTCAAGGAGCGCGTTCTCGACCGCCCTTGAGGTGGATCAAACCGCAGTGGGACTGTCGAGAATGCGACTTACTTCTGCAGCAGGCTGGTGTGGCTGGCGACGCACTTCCACTGTGCGTCTTCGAATACCCAGGTATCGGTGAAGCGGCCCAGGTGGTCATAGGGCTTGCCTTGGAATGTGCCCCTGGCGTGATAAATTCCGGTGACGATTGCACTATCCTGGTATTAGGTGGACTTTGACATCCTGGATATTCAGGGAGAGCGCTTTGAATCGCGGGTCGGCGATATCGGCCAGGAACTTACCTCACTCGCTGACTGAACCATCCCATTCAGTATTCACGAACTTGTCACCGATCATATTGGCCAAAGCTTTGGAGTCACGGTGAATCTGAGCGTCGTTCCACAATCTCTCCAGCGCAATCAACTGGTTCTCACGCGATTCGGAATCTTCTTTCAGATTCTGGGCAGGTGAGCCCAAACAAAGCGCAAGCAGGCAGATGCCCGCTCCCATCCCTTTGATTGTTACGTCTCGGCGCATTGCGCCATTGTCTTATTCCGGGCAGTCGCTGGCAACGCACATTGGGACAAGACCTACCGGGACGTTACAAACGTGCCGCCTTTTCCGACGTCCGGCATGGACGGGTAAGCGGACGAGCCTTCAGCCGGATTCCCATTTCGGCCCGTGGCAGCGCGGATCATGGCTCGACAGCGCTGATCCGCGTGGGGAAGGCTCGGCTTTCTGATATATTGAGCCGTCAGCCCCTGCATCTCCAGGTTTGAGGCTTTGGTATTTTTCGAGCGTCGGGCTCAAGCCAAGGTTTAAGAAAAGGGGCGGAAGGAGCAGCAATCATGGCAGGAAAGAGCGTCAACAAGGTAATTCTGATCGGCAATCTGGGCAAAGACCCCGAAGTCAAGTACACCCCGCAAGGTACTCCCGTGGCGAAGCTGGCGCTGGCAACCAATGAACGCTACAAAGACAAGGACGGCCAGTGGCAAGACCGCACCGAGTGGCACAACGTGGTGCTCTGGCAGCGATTGGCCGAAATCGCCGGCGAATATCTGAAAAAGGGCGGCAAGGTTTACATTGAGGGCCGCCTGCAAACCCGCTCCTGGGACGACAAGCAGACCAACCAGAAGAAATACATGACCGAAGTAGTGGCCAGCGACCTGGTGTTGCTCGGCGGACGCGGTGAAGGCGCCGGAGATTTCGCGGGCAGTTCGCGCGCCGCCAGCGCATCTGCGAGCGGTGACCACATGGACCAGCGCTCTCCGGAGCATGAGGCGGCGCCGGCATCATCGCCGATCAGTGACGAGGACATACCGTTCTAGGGAAGAGGGAATTCCAGACCTTTGCAGACTGGAAGCGAGGCGCGACGACCGGTAGCCGCGATTCTCTCTGCGACTGTGACCGTGGTGCTGTGATGGTCGTCGCCGCCAGCCGGCGAACTATCCACCTCGCCTAAGATGCGCGACCGGCGAACTTGCGCCCGCCCTCCTCCAAATGACAATCCACCGCCTTTCCAATACACTGGGCGGCAGTTGAGGGAATCCTAATGGACGCTCCGTTAGTGCCGACGGCTCAGAACCTGCCTTCACCACCAAGCTATCGCGATCGGAGCACTGGGCTGCAAGTCTTCGGCGTCATCCAGATCATCTTGGGCGGGCTGGTTTTACTCGGGATTCCACTGATTCTGCTCGGCGCAATCATGTCACGCAAGATGACCGGCACAACCATGCCCATGAGCACGTATTTTTTCGGTGTCATGAATTATGGAGTTCTTGCGATTGTTCTGATCGCGCTGGGAATCGGATCCATCCGCGCCCGTCGCTGGGCGTGGGCACTGACGTTGATCCTGTCATGGGTTTGGTTGGCCGGAGGAATCCTGGGCACAATCCTGATCACGGCGATGCTGCCCAGCGCATTCGCCAGTGGATTCCGCAGGGCCGCCGCGGTCAATCCCAACGCCGGCGAACTGCCCACCGGCATCGCAGCGGTGATTCTCACCTTTGTCATTGTGCTGTTCGCTGTGTTTCTGGTGGTACTTCCGCTGATTTTCGTTCTCTTCTACCGCAGGAAAGACGTGGAAGAAACCTGCAAGGGACGCGACTCGGTAGAGCGCTGGACTGACCGCTGTCCGCTGCCGGTGCTGGCCGCCAGCCTGATGTTTGCCTGCGGCGCCGCGTACTATCTGCTGATGAGCTTTACCACGCCGATGATTCCGTTTTTCGGGAAATACCTGACCGGTATTCCGGGCGCCGTCGGCTGCCTGACGCATGCGATGATCGACACGGTTTTGGCTGTCTGGTTTTTCCGCAAGCAACTGCTGGGCTGGTGGGTTGCCATCGCTTTGCTGACATTGCAGACAATCTCGGCGGCAATCACCTTCACGCGTGGCGACCTGCTGCAAGCCTACTCCCGACTGGGCTGGAGGTCGGACCAGTTGCAGGACATGAGCAACAACCCCATGTTCCGGGGCCATCTCATGCTGTGGTGGAGCTTGTTGTTTCTGCTGCTGTACCTGGGCTACCTGGTATGGGTCAAGCGATACTTCGTTGTACCTCCGGCTTATGCGAATCGGCTGGCCGTGGCGGATTCCGCTCATCACGAACCCCTGTGACGTGCAGCGCTGACGGATTGTACCCCCTCGCTGGAGAATATGCTGTACGCAGGAATGGCACGCCATTTCGCGCTATACTCAATGCTGCCCCCTTGGGCGGCTTGTGTAATCCAGGAGACCCACATGACGACCGTTGCCACCATCGACCAGCCAACAAAGTACGAACTTCGCCTTGCCGATCGCATGTCGCGACTCGGCACTGAAACCGCCTTTGTAGTCCTGAACAAGGCGAAAGAACTGGAGCGCCAGGGCAAGCACATCATTCACCTGGAAATCGGCGAGCCCGACTTCGATACGCCAAAGAACATTGTCGAAGCCGCGGTGGACGCGCTGCACAAGGGATGGACGCACTACGGCCCGTCCGCCGGATTGCCCGAGTTGCGGCAGGCCATTGCCGAGGATGTGAGCCGGTCGCGCGGGGTTCCCGTGTCTCCTGACGAAGTCGTGGTCGTTCCCGGCGGCAAGCCGATCATTTTCTTTTCGCTGTTGGCATTGGCCGACGTAGGCGATGAGGTTATTTATCCCAACCCCGGTTTCCCGATTTACGAGTCGATGATTGACTACTTGGGCGCTAAAGCGGTCCCCATTCAACTACACGAGAAAAGAGACTTCCGGCTGGACGTCGGTGAACTCGCTTCCCTGATCACCGATCGCACTCGTATGATCATTCTGAATTCTCCGCAGAATCCAACCGGCGGAGTGCTCACTCCGCAAGACATCCGCGGCATTGCCGAGGCCATTGGCGATCGCAACATCATGGTGCTTTCGGATGAGATTTACTGCCGCCTGATCTTCGAAGGCGAGCACTACTCGATCATGTCGGTGCCAAACTTCAAAGACCGCACGATTCTGCTCGACGGTTTCTCGAAGACCTACGCGATGACGGGATGGCGCATGGGCTACGGCGTGATGCGGCCCGATCTGGCCGCCCAGGTTACGCGCCTGATGACCAACTCCAACTCCTGCACCGCCAGCTTCACCCAGATTGCGGGAATTGAAGCCATTCGTGGCAATCAGACTTCGGTCGAAAAGATGCGCCAGGAATTCCAGCATCGGCGCGATGTCTTCGTTGCCGGATTGAACAAGATCAAGGGATTCTCCTGCCGCCTGCCCAAAGGCGCGTTCTACGTTTTCCCGAACGTCACTGCGACGGGTTGGAAGTCGAAGAAGCTGGCGGACGCGCTGCTCGACGATGCGGGCGTCGCATGCCTTTCCGGTACCGCATTCGGCGCGTACGGCGAAGGCTACCTGCGCTTCAGCGTAGCCAACTCGCTGGAGAATCTGAACATGGCGCTGGAAAAGCTTGATCAGTGGACGAAGAAGAATCTGTAGAGGAATGGATTGAGGAGGTCGGCACCCAAGATTCTCCTGTGTGCGACAAGCTCTACTAGGCCGGACAGTGAGCAAGGAGAACGCGGACCTCGCGCCCAATAGCTGGGAATCGCCAGATCCAGCGCGCCGTTTTTGGTCAGATCTCCGACCGCCAAACTGCCCGATCCGACTCCAGTATTGGAACGGACGGCTGGGGTCAAATGTTCCAGCTCCTTTGCCCGCCCGCAGGCAACCCGTTCCGTAATCGTGTGTGCCCACCGCTAAATCGGCTTTGGCGTCGCCACCGAGATCCGCAGCCGTCACCGTGTTGGCGTCCAACGAAGACGAGCCTTTCGGCCCGATTGGGAAACAATGAGGCAACGTGCTGTGGAACATCGAGATCCTGCCTGGCACATGTCACACCCTCTTGTGATCAACCGCACAGAGTCCCACGCCCAGTCCCACCTAGACTCTTTCTGGCTGCACAATGCGCGGCGTTTTTCTGTCCACGTCCGCGCGAAAGGACTCGGCTCATGGCCATCAAGAATTCCTCCAGGGGCACCATCACTCGGAATTACTCAATCGAAGAACTGAAAGAAGCTGCCAACCTGATGCGCGGTTACGATTTGGTCGCGCTGTGCGCTGCGGGTTCGGGACATGCAGGCGGGACCCTTTCCATCATGGACATTACGGCCGCGCTGTATCTGCGGGTGGCTGACCATGATCCGCAGAATCCGTTCTGGCCGGACCGCGACCGCATTATCTGGTCGACCGGGCACAAGGCTCCCAGCCTGTATCTGGGCCTGGCATTCGCCGGATTTTGCCCAGTGGACGATGTGGTCTACCTGCGCAAGCTGGGATCGGCGTACCAGGGCCATCCGCACTGGGTGAAGCTGCCCGGCGTGGAAGTATCCACAGGGTCTTTGGGCCAGGGACTCAGCATCGGGGTGGGAATCGCATTGGCGAACAGACTCGACGGCAGGAAGTGCAAAACCTTCTGTATCATGGGCGATGGCGAGCAGCAGGAAGGGCAAGTCTGGGAAGCTGCCATGGAGGCGGGCCACTTCAAACTCGACAACCTGATCGGCATTGTGGACTGCAACCGGCTGCAGATCGACGGCAAGGTCGCCGACGTCATGAATGTGGATCCGCTCGACGACAAGTATCGCAGCTTTGGTTGGGACGTGATCCGTGTCAATGGCCACGATATGAAACAAGTGGTGGAGGGGCTGGAGAAAGCCAAGGTCAATGTTGGCAAGCCGGTGGTGATTCTGGCGGAGACGGTCAAAGGCAAGGGCGTGAGCTTCATGGAGGATATTGCAGGCTGGCACGGCAAAGTGCCGAACTACGAGGAACTGCAAAAGGCGCTGGTGGAACTCGGCCTGGAAGAAAAGATCCCATATCAGAGTTTGCTCGAACGAGCCAAGAAATACCAAGCGGAGATCGACAAACGACTCGACGCGAAGCTGCCGAAGTTTAGCGGGAACTACTGGTGGAATTCGTCCGAGAACATGAAGGCGCAGATGAAACCGACGCGCATGGGCTTCGGCCAATCGCTCGCCGAAAACGGCGACGACGAACGTGTAGTTTGCCTCGGGTTGGACATCTCCGGCTCCATCACCATCAGCGACTTTTATGCTTCGAAGCCGGAGCGCAAGCGGCGCTGGCTCAGCATGGGCATCGCCGAGCAATCCGCGACCTCGGCGGCTGCCGGCCTGGCGAAAGAAGGCAAACTGCCGGTTCTGGGTACGTACGCCACGTTCGCCGCGGCCCGAAATCTCGATCAGATTCGCACGTCGGTGTGCTACGGAAATTTCAACGTGATGATTGCCGGGGCGCACGGCGGCGTCTCGGTGGGGCCAGACGGGGCTACCCATCAGGCTTTGGAAGATCTGTTTGCCATGTGCGGGTTGCCCAATATGTCGGTGGTGGTTCCTTGTGACGTTGTCGAGACCAAGAAAGCGACGAACTACTTGCTGCTGCGGCACCAGGGTCCGAAATACATTCGCTTCGCTCGCGAGGCTACGCCGATTGTGACCGACGAACACACTCCGTTCGTCTTTGGCCGGGCCAACGTGAGCCGCTTGCGAAAAGAATCCCCAAACTTCGCCGAAGCATTCCAGACTTGCCTCGCTGCAGAATATGCCAACGAGAAAGAGGATCTCAGCATCATCGCTTGCGGTCCCATGGTTCCGGAGGCCATGCGCGCGGCATGGATTCTCAAGCAGGAATTCGGCTACGAAACCCGCATCATAAACCTGCATACGCTGAAGCCGATTGACGCGGCGGCCATCGTGCGGGCGGCGCGGGAAACTGGCGTGATTGTCACCGCCGAGGAGCATCAGATCGGCGCACTCGCCTGGCGCGTGAGCAGTGTCATCACCGAGGCTCCGCAGCTTTACGGGTTACCGGTCATTACCGGCGCGATCGGGGTGAAGGACCGCTTCGGCGACTCCGGTGCGCCCTGGGAGTTGATCAAAGAATTCGAAGTCAGCGCCGAGCATATCGCCCACAAGGCGGTCGAGTTGATGGCGGCAAAGGCGGCCGGTGCGGATAAAGAACGCACGCTGGCTGAACCGCGGCTAAAGTAGCCCCAGGCGGGAGGGATCGGAACCCACAAGAAATGGGCCAGGAGTTCCTCGATCAGTATCTGGTTCGGCGATACCTTAGTATCTTGGGGATTGCGCAGAGAAAGCCTTCGGCCGCAGCCCTGCACCAACTGGTCGCAGCGCATCTTGCCCGAATCCCATTTGAGAATATCTCCAAGCTTCATTACCTCGCACGCTTTGGCCTTCGTGACATTGCAGACATTCAACGGTTCCTGCAGGGTATCGAGAAATATCATTTTGGAGGCACCTGCTATTCCAACAATTTCCACTTTTACTCTCTGCTGGCGAGTTTGGGGTATGAGGTGAAATTGTGTGGGGCCGACATGAAGCGGCCCGACGTACACATGGTGGTGATGGTCAATTGTGAAGGGCGTGAGTATCTGGTCGACACGGGTTACGCCGCGCCATTGGTTGCGCCGCTGCCTCGAGATCTGCAAACGAACTACGTGATCACGCTGGGCAGGGATCGTTATGTTCTGAAGCCGCTGGACGAAAATGGCTGCTCCCACCTCGAGTTCCACCGCGATGGCGTCATGAAGCACGGGTATCTGGCCAAGCCTGCTCCCAAGAAACTCGACGACTTCCGCGAGGTGATTGCAGATTCATTTCATCCGAACGCCACGTTCCGCCATGCGGTTTTGCTGACGAAGTTCGGCCCAGATCAAGGGCTGAGGATCCACAACATGACAGTCATCGAATCCCGAGAAAGCTTGTGCACATCACACTCGCTTGCGAGCCGGGCAAAACTCGCGGGGGAAATTGAAAAACGTTTCGGGATTCCGCGCAGCATCTCAGGCGCCGTCCTCTCCGAAGTTGATCTGGCTGGAGATGCATGGGCATAAAGCGCCTCCGCGCCCATTAGAGTAAACCTTGGATCGATCTCTTCCGACTGCGACGGCGACGGATCCCTGCCGAAATCCGCGGACACAGTGGACTCGGTCGCCACTCTTGGTCCGGTAGAGTAAGATAGTGAATTCCACTGGCTCGCACATTGGTCGCGAGTCCGGGTGCTTCCGCAATTACCCAACCAGAGAGAACAATGGCTCAAAGACTTCGCGTGTTTGCCACCTGCGACATCGGTGAATCGCTGGGTATCCTCCACAATCGGGGCTACGACGTCGAGGTATACCCCAAGCCGGAGGCGCCCCCAAAGAGCCTCATCTTGGACAAGGTCAAGTCCGGGATTGATGGATTGATCACGACGTTGCGAGACCCGATCGACGCCGAAATTTTCGAAGCCGGCAAAGGACATTTGAAGGTTGTGGCTCAGATCGCGGTCGGGTTCGACAACATCAACCGCGCCGATGCCAACCGTTACAAGGTCCCGTTCACTCATACCGCCGATGTTCTCACCGAGGCAACGGCGGAGTTCGCATTTTTGGCACTGGGAGCCCTGGCACGAAAACTGTGGACCGCCGAGCATCTCACGCGCGAAAACAGATGGGGATACTGGCACCCGTATCTCCCCTTCCTGGGCGACGAAGTCACCGGCAAGACGATCGCAGTGATCGGCACCGGGCGAATCGGTCTGGCCATGATCAAGAAGTGCGCCGGGTTCGATATGAACATCCTGTGCTATGACCCGGCATACCAGAATCACGACTACGTGAAGGCCACGCAGGAAGTAAAGGACCTGCGCTATGCGCGGGGCATCACCCGGGAAAGGGCATGGATCCGCTATACCGAGTTCGAGGAAGCGCTGACCGAGGCCGATTTCGTCAGCGTGCATGTTCCTTTGCTTCGCGAAGGGGAAAGCGATAAGCCGACCTACCATCTGTTCAACGAGCGTACGCTGCGCAGGATGAAGCCCACGGCTTTCCTGGTGAATACATCGCGCGGGCCGGTGGTTGAGGAAGCTGCCCTGGCTAAGGCGTTGCGAGAAAACTGGATTGCGGGAGCGGCGCTTGACGTCTACGAACAGGAACCGCTTCCCCCGGATTCGCCGTTGCGCGATCCGGCCATTGAAGATCGTTGCCGGTTGTATCCGCATTTTGCCAGTGCGGCGCGGATCACACGATTGTCCGCTGATCCGGACAAAGGGATGGCCGGACGCGCGGTGCAAGGGCTGATCGACGTGCTGGAAGGCAATTACGGTGGGGATGTCACCAAGATGCCGTATGTGGTGAACAAGGAAGCCTTCGGCCAGTGACGCGAGGCCTCCCCGAAGGCAAAGAAGGACTCAACCGAGCAAGGCCGCCGGGCTACTCTGAAACGCTGTGCTCTTCGCTGCTGTGAGCGCGCAGAACGCGATCCACGGAGTACGGCGCGCGGCGCGTGGGATCGTGGTAGTGCCGCACCTGCATTTCTCCTAACAACCCCACCGCAAGCATATTGAGCCCGGCCAGCAGCAGAACCGCTCCGAAGATGATCAGTGGGCCGTGTTGGGTCATCACGCTTTGATGATTCAGGAACTTCTCTGCCAGCAGCCATCCCGTCACGCCGGTTCCGGCAAAGATGCTGAGCATTCCCAGCGTCCCGAAAAAGTGGAGAGGACGTGACAGATAACGCAGCAGAAAACGGATCGTGATCAGATCAAAGAAAACGCGGAAGGTGCGAGAAATGCCGTAATGCGAAGCCCCGCGCTCGCGATTTATGTTGCGGATGGGCACCTCGCAAATGGAAGCCCCATACCACGACGCCAGCGCCGGAATGAAGCGGTGCAGTTCTCCATACAGCGGCACCTGTTCCAGAACTTCACGGCGATAAGCCTTGAACGTGGTGCCGAAATCGTGGATATCGACGCCGCTCAATTTGGCCATCAGCCAGTTGGCGGCACGCGATGGAATGCGGCGCAGCCACAGATTGTCGATGCGCTGCTTGCGCCATCCGCTGACGATGTCGTAGCCTTCGGCAATTTTTTCCAGGAAAATCGGGATGTCGGCTGGATCATGCTGCAGGTCGCCATCCATGGCGATGATGTACTCGCCCCGCGCGTGATCGAATCCGGCGGCGAGCGCGGAGGTCTGGCCGAAGTTGCGACGCAGTTTCACCACCACCACGCGGCTATCCACAGCAGCAATCTCCCGCAAAAGGTTGAACGTGCGGTCGCGGGAACCATCGTCTACCGCGACGATCTCAAACGACTCGCCGCTAGCCTCCATTACTGCCTTGAGGCGATCGTAGAGCTCGGTCACGTTTTCCTGCTCGTTATGCAGGGGTACGACGATCGAGTATTTGCACATGAAGTTCTCATTATACGAGCACCGGAGCCGATTTTCGCCCTTCCGAAGGAGAAGGGTCGGGGTTTGCCGCTAGCCCGACCCTAGAATAGCAACAGCGGAATGTGCCTTCTTGGTGTATTTTCCAAGTAGTGCAACCGTCAGCTTCTCTTGTTTTGGAGTCCGGTTGCTACGCAGGGGAGGAGAGCCTGCAAAATGGACACAATCGTGTGGATCATGTTTGGGTCTGTTCTTTGCACCATGACGGCCCTGAATTTTATTGAACTCCGTCGCATTCGCAAGAAGCTGGAATCGAAATAGCAGTCTTCCAGCGCCACTTTGCCACCGTCTGCCTTGAGGACATCTCTCGTCCTCAGGGGGGTGGATTAGTTTCGCCTCTTTCTTTCCGGGGTGGCGGGGTATGTTCCCCTCTGCCATCGCCTATAATTCCGGCATCGTCTGAATCAAGCCCCTGGAGACCGGAAATGACTCGCTCAACCATCAAACTCCCCGACGGCGTCGCGGCTTCACGCCGGAGCTTTCTGCAGACCAGTCTATTGGCGGGCGTGAGTGCCGCCGCCGCTCCAGCACTGGCCGGCAAGCGGGAAACTGTTCTCGCGTTATCGCCCCAGCCCGCGCCCACACCGTTCGAACTGGATGAGGCCACCATCGCGGACCTACAGGCGGGCATGGCGTCGGGAAAGTACAGCGCACGCTCCATAACCGAGATGTATCTCACCCGGATTCAGCGGATTGATGCGCAAGGTCCGGCTCTCAAGAGTGTGATCCAGGTCAATCCAGAAGCTGAGGCCCTAGCCGACGCGGCAGACCGGCAACGCAAAGCGCGCCACGTGCGCGGCCCCTTGCACGGGATCCCGGTTCTGATCAAGGACAATATCGATACCGGCGATCACCTGGAAACCAGCGCCGGCTCGCTGGCTCTGGTCGGCGCGCGGGCGAAACAGGACTCGTTTGTCGCGCGGAGACTCCGAGAAGCCGGGGCCGTGATCCTGGGCAAGACTAACCTGAGCGAGTGGGCCAACATTCGTTCCAGCCACTCCACCAGCGGATGGAGCGGGCGCGGCGGCCTGACCCGGAATCCCTATGCTCTTGACCGCAATCCTTGCGGCTCCAGTTCGGGCTCGGGCGCGGCGGTTTCGGCGAATCTGTGCGCGGTCGCTGTGGGATCCGAAACCGACGGTTCCGTGGTCTGCCCGGCATCGACGAACGGAATTGTGGGCATCAAGCCGACGCTTGGCCTGATCAGCCGTAGCGGGATCATTCCGATCGCTCACAGCCAAGACACTGCCGGTCCGATGGCGCGAACGGTTCGCGACGCGGCTGTGCTGCTGGGCGGCTTGGCCGGAGCCGATCCGCGAGATAGCGCCACTGCGGCCAGCGGCGG
The DNA here is from genome assembly GCA_963715675.1 of uncultured Acidobacteriota bacterium. Classification (GTDB taxonomy): domain Bacteria; phylum Acidobacteriota; class Terriglobia; order Terriglobales; family Acidobacteriaceae; genus DASVWZ01. The sequence goes on along the minus strand of OY970265.1, from coordinate 593,129 downwards.
AAAGATTGCCGACGACTATACCAAGTTTCTCGATCCTCAAGGATTGCGCGGGGCACGGCTGGGAATTGCACGCAAGTATTTCGGGTTTAACGATGCGGTGGACGATCTGTTCAACAACCTGATCGCAGAACTGAAGCGCGCCGGCGCGGAGGTCATCGATCCGACCGACCTGCCGACTCATGGCAAGTTCGACGACACGGAATTCACCGTGCTGCTCTATGAATTGAAGGCTGATCTTAATGCGTATCTGGCGTCGAGGCCCGGAGCGATTGGGTCACTGAAGGAAATCATCGACTACAACGATCACAACCGCGCAACCGAAATGCCCTTCTTTGGGCAGGACATTTTTTTGAAGGCTCAAGCGAAGGGACCGCTCTCAGAAAAAGAGTATACGGACGCCCTGGAGGCGAATCACCGGCTGGCACGAAAAGAAGGCATCGACGCGGTGATGGACCAGTACAAACTCGATGCGCTGGTGGCCCCCACCGGCGGCCCGGCATGGATCACGGACCTGGTGACCGGAGATCACGCGATCGGGGGGTGCTCCAATGCGGCGGCGGTGGCGGGCTATCCGCATATCACGGTTCCGGCGGGATTCGTCTTCGGATTGCCGGTGGGCATCTCATTTTTTGGTCGCGCCTGGAGCGAGCCGGTCCTGCTGAAAATCGCTTATGGCTTTGAACAGACATTCAAGGCCCGAAAGCCGCCGCAGTTTCTCGCCGCCGCGAAGCTGTAAGGACCCTGTCGGTCGTCCGTCGTTGGTCTTCCGTCGTTGGTCGTTCGTCGTCGGTCGTTGGCTGCGCGCCCGACAGCCGATCTTAATTGAGATTTTGGGTGGTATACCCCCCTCCCCCGGTCTAGTGGAATCATCAGGTTACGGAGATTTGGTCCGCAAAATCTAGACGCCAAAGGGGTTGCAGGTAAAATCTAGATTCCTAATGAGTTATACGTCTCTTCTGTATGTTCTCCACACGATATACATCTGAGCATGCCACTTTGCCGAGGCAGAGTCAAGGGGAAAGGGGAGGGGGATGTGGGTGCCAGCCCAGAGTGAGGGACCCCGCCCGGAGTGTCGCGGCTCCCACGCTCAACCATGGTGCGCGCCAGATCCCCATTCGGCTCCCCTCGTCGCTCCGCTCCTCGGCGGCTCAGGGCAGGCTCTCGCCCCGCTGGTGAAAGCGCGGGGACTTCGGGATGATTTCTTTGCGGATGAGTCAGTTTGCCGGTGGGGGTGCCAAGGGGAAAGTGGAGGGACCGGCGATAGTGCAATCGCTTACAGAGATCCCCGCCCAAGCGGAGTTGGACGGGGCACCTCGGGAGTGGTTAAGATGCGCTAGCCCGGGCCACCCGCCCATTGACCAACGGTCAAAACGTGAAATCGCCTGGTTGCATCAACTGGGGCGTTGTACAGCCTTAGGCCCTGAGATTCCGGCGACGGCGATCCGCGTCCAGCAGGGAGGTCAAAACAAAAACCGCCCAAGCCTGTCTAGGCTCAAGCGGGTCATGCGGTCGTTACTTCCGGCCCTTCTTCAGGCCGAAGGCATAAAGTTTGTAGTCGTGCGAGCCAACATACACCGACCCATTCACGACTGTAGGTGGGGCCGGTACACCGCCGCCACCCGTGGTGTAGCTCCACAGCTTGTGGCCGGTGCCAGCGTTCAAAGCGTACACGTTGCTGTCGTCAGAGCCGACGTACACCACACCATTCGCCACCGCGGGCGAGGACTCCACAGCGTAACCGGTGGCGTAGGTCCACAGCTTGGCCCCGGTTTTGGCGTTCAGCGCGTAGACATTGTTGTCCGACGAGCCGACATAAACTACTCCATTCGCGACTGCAGGCGAAGACCGCACCCAGTAGCGGGTGGCGGAGCTCCACAGCTTGGCGCCGGTGCTGGCCTTCAGCGCGTACACGTTGTAATCGTCCGAGCCGACATAGACCACCCCATTCGCCACGGCTGGCGAGGACAACACCTGGCCGCCCGTTGGATAGCTCCATAGCAGAGCGCCGGTTTGGGCGTCCAGCGCGTACACCGTGTTGCCATAGTAGTCATCGCCGACATAGACCACGCCATTCGCCACGGCGGGCGAGCCATCCACTGCGCCGGCCGTGCCGTAGGCCCACAGCAGGGCGCCGGTGCTGGCGTTCATCGCGTAGACATAGCCGTAGGCTGAGTACTCCACGCCGACATACACCCCGCCACCCACAACGGTGGGTGACGACGTAAAGACGCCGTTGCCGTTGCCGTTCCACAGGAGAACGCCGGTGCTGGCGTTCAGCGCGAACAAATCGTTGTTTACGCCAACGTAAACCACCCCATTCGCCACCGCAGGCGAGGAAGTCACCCAACAGCCGGAACACCAGTTCCAGAGCGAGGCCCCGGTGTGCGCGTTTAGCGCGTACACGCCGCCGACCGCCGAGCTTACATAAACCACCCCGTTCACCACGGCAGGCGAGGAATACACGTAGCCCCCGGTGTTGAAGCTCCACTTCAAGCCGAGGCGCCCGACATTGTGGACATTGAGGACGTACTCATTCGCGTTGAAGCGGGTCATATTGGTCCGGTGGAATTCGGTCCAATTGGTGAGGACCTTGCCCGCTGGCTGCTGGCCCCATGCCATGGACACGAAGCACACACAGAGAATCCAAACCAAGATGCTGATTCGTTTCATGACGAACCTCCTGAAATGAACTTGTCTTGACGGACTACGTTCCCGGGAATCCGGGTCATTCGCCTCAGGGGGTGTTGCGTCCCAGTGGGGACTCTCTTCGGGGAGGCGGGACATAATAAATGTTAGGCCAAGAAGGAAGTCATATCAACGAAGTTGGTCACATCTCGATGTGAGGTGTTGGCCTAGAGCCATAACTGTCGCAAAATCTCGATTTCACTTATTGACGCCGCGCCCTGCTCCGCTTTGTGGCGACGCCGCTACTCCGTATGCAGATGAGTTCAGCTCCAGACTGCTCTATCCGCAATGCGTTGGATAAGCTCGGGGACAGACGGGGCGTTACCGGCAAAATCAAACCCAACGTTGGAGTTTGTGGAGTCCCATCCTTAGCAAAGGGCGCAAAGAATGGAGTTCCGCTCGGTGTTTCCGACTTCCAAGACAAAGTCAAAGGCGGCCGGTGTCCGCCCCACACGGCTAGTGCCCTTCTGCTTCGGGTTTGGCCTCGTGCACGCCGTCAAAGGTGACAAAGAAGCACTTCACGTTGAGTTCCGGAAAATTTGCCTTTACCAGGTCGGCGGCGCGCTGCAACTCCTGCTGGTGATGACGCGCTTCCCGGGCCTGGTCTCCATCGAATGCCGCGAGGCCGCCGTAAGTTGCGCAATCGGAGTGGCTCATCAGGAACATGGTTCGGGTACGGTGGAGCAGAATCGACATGCGCACCTGTTCGAGGATGAAGTCGCGCTCGAAGTCATTGCGCGGCGAGGCCAGGGTTTTCGCGCCGCCGGCCACCACGATCATGTCGGGCCGCAAAATGCCCTGGCGCTGAAGAAACTTATTGATGGCCAGACGGATGCGATGGTCGAAGCAGCAAAGCACGGCGGCGTCGGCCACGTAAGGCTCGGGGGGTGAATCAAAATGGAAGATCTTGTCCATATCGCTGTTTCTGACTTCCGAAGCAAAGTCAAAAGCGGACGGTGGGCAATCAAGGCTTGTCTCCGCTTCGGCGGGCCATTTCTGGAATGTAGTCGTCGATCGCTCCCTTCTCTAACAGGTACGCGCCAGGGCCTTGCTGGCCGCGAATGGTGCGGCAGAATTCCGCCACGATGAACCCCGCCTGAAGCGCCTCGGTGAAAGCCCAGCGTGTATCCAGACGCCACTGCCGGGCGAGCGCAGAATCTTTTTTCTCGATGCCGGCAATGTCGCTGGGAATCTCGATGGCGACGCGCTGGCGGGCCAGAGCTGCCGGGAGGTCGGCCCGAGCCGGCTTGCCATTTCCGTTGAACCGGATGAGCGGTTCGACAGTGGACAGCGCGTCCAGCACCTCGGCACGATTGGGTTTGCCTTGCACCCTGTCCTGAACCCGGCGGCTGGTGATCGGCCACCGGACCCAGAGGCGATCGGTGCCGTTGCGGTGCAGGACACTCGAAGTCTCTGGACCGTAGAAGTCGATTTTGTAGGTCTCGGAAATCGCGCCCAGCTTAGCGAAATTCAGGTGGGCGTTGCGGCTCTGCAAAGGATCGAAAGTCCAGGTGATCTCCTCGATACGAAGGCCATTCAAGCGCACGGCCAGCGTGCGTTCGCGTTGCGCGAGTTTCAGCCTGTAACCAAGATTGAAGACGCGGTAAGGCTCGCGCACGGCGAGCATGTGGGAATGCAGGAGCAGTTGATTATGCTCGGCGCCCAGGAATCCGAACGCGAACCCCACCAGTTTTGCGCCGTCGAACGCACCCAGCCAGATGCTTCCCGCGGCGAGCGAGGCCAGGTTGAAAGTGAGAGGCATGGTGTCGAGTTCGGAAAGTCCCCAGACTTCACGCTCGACGGCTTCGACCTGTTTCAGATCGTCGAAGCTCTGAAGATCACGAATCGTGACTACGCTCTTGGATTGGTTTTCTGCCATGCTGACGTTGAGCCGAACAATATAGCAGAAGGCAGCGGTCTGCCAAACGGCGCCACTACCGGCGGTGCACGACGCCGCGTCAAGAAATGGTCACGGAAGGTAAAACTTTGTAAAGGAGGAAGGCAAACAGGCAGCGAAACGGGTAGGATACTTTGGTAGGTCAGCGAATCGGGCGAATTTTGCTGGAATCAGCGCAAAATCCGCAACCGAAGTTGAGAAATCCTCGTCCAAACCTTGGGTAGTTCTCTCAACAAGATTAAAATTGCTACGAACTTAATTCTTCCTTAAAAGGAAACCTGAATGAGCAATGTGTCCGGTGTGTTGAAGGCGGGAGGCAAGAGTCGAAGGATCTCCCCGCCAGCATCGGTGTATCGGTCGGATTCCCGGCGCGCACTGGGGCTGGCATGTCTGCTGTCGCTGGCGGCATGCGCGATCAGCTGCAGTGGCGGAGCGGCAAAGCCCTCGTCCGCCCGAGCCAATGTGGTGCAGACCGTTCCAGTCTCGGTTGCACCGGCGGAGTTGCGTGACATGCCGTACTACCTGACGGGGTTGGGATCCGTATCGGCGTTCTACACCGTCAGCATCAAGAGCCGGGTCGACGGCCAGCTGATCGACGTCAAATTCAAAGAGGGGCAGTTCGTCAAACAAGGGGACCTGCTGGCGGTGATCGATCCGCGGCCTTACGAGGTGCAGTTGGAGCAGGCGCAGGCCCAGTTGTTCAAAGATCAGGCCACGCTGCGGGACGCCAAGCTGAACCTGGAGCGCTACAAAGGCCTGCTGCAAAATTCCGGCGCCATGTCGCAGCAGCAAGTGGACACGCAGGCTGCAACCGTGGATCAGCTGGATGGCACGGTGCGCAACGACCAGGCAGTGATTGACAACGTAAAGCTGCAACTCGTGTACTGCCACATCACGGCGCCGGTCAGCGGACGCATCGGACTGCGCCTGGTCGATCCGGGAAACATGGTTCATGCGACCGATACGAATGCCATGCTGGTCATCACGCAGCTTCAGCCGATTGCGGTGTTGTTTACCCTCCCGGAGGACAATCTTCCGGCGGTGGCGCAGCACATGGCGAAGGGCACGCTGTCGGTGGAGGCGTACAGCCGCGACAATCAGACCAAGCTGGGCACCGGAGCTTTGCAGACCATCGACAACCAGATCGATCAGACCACCGGAACCGGCAAACTGAAAGCGGTTTTTGATAACAAAGACAGCGCACTCTGGCCGAACCAGTTCGTGAACGTCCGGCTGCTGCTGGAAACCCGGAAAGACAGCACGGTGATTCCCGCCGCCGCCGTCCAACGCGGCCCGCAGGGAACCTACGTGTTCGTGGCGAAACCGGACAATACCGTGACCATCCGGCCGGTGACGCTCGCCTTCACTCAGGAGAATGCTTCGGTGATCAGCAACGGGCTCGCGCCGAAAGAAGTCGTAGTCACCGACGGACAAGACAAGCTGCAAGAGGGCAGCAAAGTTGAGGTTCGACAGCCGGTGAGGAACTCAACCGCAGGCAGTCCAGAGCAATGAATCCATCGCGTATTTTCATTCTCCGGCCAGTCGCCACCGCGTTGTTGATGGTGGCGATCATGCTGGTGGGACTGGTGGCCTACCGCCAGCTTCCGGTGTCGGCGCTGCCGGAAGTCGATTATCCGACGATTCAGGTGATGACGTTCTATCCGGGAGCCGACCCGGAGGTCATAGCGTCTTCGGTGACCTCTCCTCTGGAGCGTCAATTCGGACAGGTTCCGGGCCTGACGCAGATGACCTCGACCAGTTCGTTTGGCGCGTCCGTGATTACGCTCCAGTTCGGGATCGATCAGAGTATTGACGTCGAAGAGCAGCAGGTCCAGGCGGCGATCAACGCGGCGCAGACCTATCTACCCACCGACCTGCCGAATCCTCCGGTGTACAGCAAGGTGAATCCGGCGGATTCCCCCATTCTGACTTTGGCCCTGACTTCCAAGAGCCTGCCGCTTTCCAAGGTGGAAGATCTTGCGGATACGGCGCTGGCGCAAAAGATCTCCCAGGTCTCTGGTGTCGGGTTGGTTTCGATCAGCGGGGGCCAGAAACCAGCGGTCCGGATCCAGGCCAATCCGACGGCGCTGGCCTCGTATGGCCTAAGCCTGGAAGACGTGAGGACCGCACTGGCGGCGGCGAATGTGGACCAGGCCAAGGGAACCCTGAACGGTCCGCGCCAGTCTTTCACCATCGGAGCCAACGACCAGTTGATATCTGGCGATCAGTACAAACCGATTGTGGTGGCCTACCGCAATGGCTCGCCGGTGCGGCTGTCTGACGTTGCGGTCATCACCGACGGAGTGGAAAACGTCATGCAGGCGGCGTGGATGAACGAAGATCCCGCGGTCATCATGAACATTCAACGGCAGCCGGGCGCCAACATTATCGGCGTGGTGGACCGCATCAAAAAGCTGCTGCCGCAACTGCAGGCCGGATTGCCCAGTGCGGTCAAGGTTTCGATCCTCACCGACCGGACTGAGACCATTCGCGCATCGGTGAAGGATGTGCAGTTCGAACTGATGCTCACGGTGGTGCTGGTGGTAATGGTGATCTTCCTGTTCCTGCGCAATCTGTCGGCAACTGTCATCCCCAGCGTGACCGTCCCGCTGTCGATTGTGGGCACCTTCGGAGTGATGTATCTGCTGGGCTACAGCTTGAACAACTTGACGCTGATGGCGCTGACCATTTCCACCGGCTTCGTGGTGGATGACGCCATCGTGATGATCGAGAACATCGATCGTTTCCTGGAGGAAGGCGACTCTCCGCTGGAGGCGGCACTCAAAGGCGCAGGGCAGATCGGGTTCACCATTGTTTCTCTGACGGTATCGCTGATCGCGGTGCTGATCCCGCTGCTGTTCATGGGCGACATTGTGGGACGGTTGTTCCGGGAGTTCGCGGTAACCCTGGCGGTGACCATCCTGGTTTCGGCGGTCGTCTCCTTGACCTTGACGCCCATGATGTGCGCCAAGCTGCTCCGGGCCAAGAATCCGGCGAAAGAAAGCAGGCTTTTTCGCCTGTCGGAGGATTTTTACAACGGAGTCATCGCCTTTTACGGGCGCACGCTGAAATTCGTTCTGAAGCATCAAACGATCACCCTGCTGGTGACCGCGGGGACACTGGTGCTGACGCTGTTTCTGTACGTGATGGTGCCCAAGGGATTTTTCCCGGTGCAGGACACGGGACTGATTTTAGGAGTATCGGATGCGGCGCAAAGTATTTCGTTTACCTCCCTGGCCCAGCATCAACAAGCTTTAGCGCACGTGATTTTGCAGGATCCGGACGTAGCCAGCCTGTCCTCGTTTATCGGGGTGGATGGCACCAACCTGACTCCCAACAGCGGCCGCATTCAGATCAATTTGAAGCCCCGCGACCAGCGCAAATCGAGCGCTTCCGAGGTCATCCGCAGGCTGCAGCCGGAACTGGCCCAGGTCGAGGGTATCACCCTGTACATGCAGCCGGTGCAGGACTTGACGGTCGAGGATCGCGTCAGCCGCACGCAATTTCAGTACACCATGGAAGACGCCGATGCCACGGAATTGAACCGCCTGGCGACGCAGTTGGTGGACAAACTCCGCACCCTGCCCGAACTTCGTGATGTGGCCAGCGACCAGCAAACCGGCGCGCTGCAGGCCGACCTGACCATCGATCGGGATACGGCTTCGCGGCTGGGCATCCTGCCGGCACAGATCGACAGCACGCTTTACGACGCCTACGGACAGCGACAGGTTTCGACCATCTTCACGCAACTGAATCAATATCACGTCGTGCTGGAGGTCAATCCGCAGTTTCAGCAAAATCCAGGCTCGTTCAAAGACCTCTATGTGAAGTCGAATACCGGCACCGAGGTACCACTCTCGGCGTTTACCGAGCTGCATACCGGGAACACGACCCTGGCGGTCAACCACCAGGGACAATTCCCCGTGGTAACGCTGTCTTTCAATCTTGCGCCCGGAGCTTCCCTGGGTGACGCGACGCAAGCAATCGGTCAGGCGGAAAAAGAGATCGGGCTGCCGCCCAGCGTTCGCACGGCGTTCCAAGGCACGGCGGCTGCGTTCCAGAATTCCCTTTCCACTGAACCTTGGCTGATTGTGGCGGCGATTGTCACCGTCTACATCGTGCTGGGAGTTCTGTATGAGAGCTATATTCATCCGATTACGATTCTCTCGACCCTGCCCTCGGCGGGTGTTGGCGCCATACTCGCGCTTTGGTTCACCGGTAACGACCTCGGGGTGGTGGGCTTGATCGGCATCATCCTGCTGATCGGCATCGTGAAGAAAAATGCCATCATGATGATCGACTTCGCGCTGGAAGCGGAACGCGTCGAACATAAGCCTCCGGAAGAAGCCATTTACCAGGCTTCCCTGCTGCGTTTCCGTCCCATCATGATGACCACCATGGCGGCGCTGCTGGGTGGCTTGCCTCTGGCCCTGGGTTCCGGGACGGGGTCGGAGTTGCGGCACCCCCTGGGGATCACCATTGTGGGCGGGCTGCTGCTCAGCCAGGCGCTCACCTTGTACACCACCCCGGTTGTCTATCTGTGGTTCGACCGGTTGGCGAAGAGGTTCGAACGGTTTGGGATGGTCCATCCTATCGAAGAACCTGTAAACGGCGATTAAGCAATGAATATTTCCGCCCCATTCATCAAACGGCCGATTGGAACGTCACTGCTGACGTTCGCGCTGCTGATGGCAGGGGCGCTGGCTTTTACCCGCCTTCCGGTAGCTCCGCTGCCCCAGGTTGAATTTCCGGTCATCCAGGTCGGGGCGGGTCTTCCCGGCGCCAGCCCGGAGACGATGGCTTCGGCCGTGGCAACCCCGCTGGAACGGCAGTTCGGACGGATCGCCGGCATTAACCAGATGACCTCGGTCAGCCAACTGGGCTCGACCGGAATCGTGTTGCAGTTCGATCTGAACCGCAACATCGATGCCGCCGCCCGGGACGTGCAGGCTGCAATCAACGCCGCGCGCAGCCAGTTGCCCTCGAACTTGCCCGGCAATCCTTACTATCGCAAGGTCAATCCGGCGGATGCACCGATTTTGATTCTGTCGATGGCCTCGGACAGCATCACCCTGCCGAACGTTTACGACCAGGCAAACTCCATCCTTTCGCAAAAGTTGGCGCAGGTGCCGGGAGTCGGCCAAGTGTACGTGGGCGGCGGCGCCAACCCGGCGGTGCGCGCCGAGGTGGATCCGAATCTGCTCAACAAGTTCGGAGTTGGATTGGACCAGGTCCGAACCGCGCTCAACGCGGCTAACGCCAACCGGGCCAAGGGCCAAGTGGCCAACGCAGTAAACAGCTGGGCGATTCACGATACCGACCAGATCAAGCAAGCGGATGATTACCGGCCGCTGCTGGTGGTTTATAACGCGCAGACCGGCGCGGCGGTGCGGCTGGGAGATGTTGCCGACGTGCAGGATTCGGTCGAAGACGCTCACATTTATGGCCAGTCGAACGGCAAGCGCGCGGTGATTATCATTATTTTCCGCCAACCCGGCGCCAACATTATTCAAACCGTCGACAACGTTCTGAGTCTGCTGCCGCAACTGCAAGCCTCCATCTCTCCGGCCATCAAATTGGAGGTAGTGGCGGATCGTACGACCACGGTGCGGGCTTCCCTGCACGATATTGAAATCACCCTGATGATTTCAGTAATCCTGGTGATCCTGGTAGTGTTCGCGTTCCTGCGCACGGTCCGCGCCACCGTGATCCCCAGCATTTCCGTACCGTTGTCGCTCATCGGCACCTTCGGCGCCATGTACCTGCTGGGCTACAGCCTGGACAATTTGTCGTTGATGGCCCTGGCGGTCTCGGCCGGCTTCGTGGTCGACGATGCCATCGTAGTGCTGGAAAACATCACTCGCTATCTGGAAAAAGGGATGGACCCGGTCCAGGCCGCCTTCCGGGGCGCGCGCGAAATCGGATTCACCGTGCTTTCCATGAGCACGTCTCTGGTCGCGGTCTTTATCCCGATTCTCATGATGGGTGGCATCGTTGGCCGGCTGTTTCGCGAGTTCGCCGTCACCTTGAGCATCGCCATCGGAGTTTCGCTCTTGGTCTCCCTGACGACGACCCCGACGATGTGCGCACAGTTGCTCAAGTCGGTAGGCGAGGAGAAACACGGCCGCGCCTACCAAGCCAGCCAAAAAGTGTTTGACACAATCCTCAGCGTTTATCGCGTTTGCCTGGGAGTCGTACTCCGCCACCAATTCAAGGTGCTGTTAATCACCATTGCCACCGCTGCCCTGAGCATTTACCTGTACTTAGCCGTACCGAAGGGCTTTTTTCCCCAGCAGGACACGGGCCGAATCGGAGGATCGGTGCAGGCGGCGCAGGATATTTCTTTCGATGCCATGAGCCGCAAGATGCGGCGGTACGTGCAGATCGGGATGGCCGATCCGAACATCGATACCATGATCGGCTTTTGCGGAGGCACCACCGCCATGAACCAGGGGCGCATGTTCATCACCTTGAAGCCATTGGGCAAGCGGAAACTCAATGCCGACCAGGTGATCGCCGAATTGAGCAAGAAGTTCGCCGAGGTCCCGGGCGCGACCCTCTACATGCAGTCCCAGCAGGACTTGCAGATCGGCGGCCGTCTGAGCCAGGCGCAGTACCAGTACACTGTGCAAGGCGAGGATTTGAACGAACTGAATGAATGGGCGCCGAGGCTGTTGCAAAAGATGCGCGCCATTCCTCAATTGCAGCAGGTCAACACCGATCAGCAGGACAAGGGCCTGGAAGCCAATATCATCATCGACCGGGACACCGCATCGCGGCTGGGCGTGGCGGCGGCAGACATTGATTCCGTGCTCTACGACGCCTTCGGGCAACGCCAGGTGTCGACGATTTATGAACCGCTGAACCAGTACCACGTCGTGATGGAAGTTGCATCGCAATTCCAGCAGAGCCCAGACACACTCCAAAACGTCTACGTGCGTTCCTCCAACGGAAATATGGTTCCGCTGGCGGCTTTTGCGCATTTCGGTCCGGCGAACACTTCTCTGGCGGTAAGCCATCAGGGACAATGGCCCTCGGTGACGATTTCTTTCAATCTGGCTACCGGAGCTTCCCTAGGGCAGGCAACTCAACTCATCGAAAATGCCGAGCGCTCGATCGGATTCCCGGCGACCATGCATGCCAGTTTCCAGGGCACGGCGGCGGCCTTTCAGGAGTCGGCAGCCAATCAACTTGTTCTTATTGTCACCGCCGTCCTGGCGGTATACATCGTTTTAGGGATGCTGTACGAAAGCTACATCCACCCCATTACGATCCTGTCGACCCTTCCTTCGGCGGGGGTGGGAGCGTTGCTGGCGCTTCTGTTGACGCACAATGAGCTCAATGTGATCGGATTGATCGGCATCATCCTGCTGATCGGCCTGGTAAAGAAAAACGCCATCATGATGATCGACTTTGCACTCGAAGCCGAGCGCATTGAAGGCAAGTCGCCGCTGGAAGCCATTCACGAAGCCTGCCTGTTGCGCTTCCGCCCGATCATGATGACCACCATGGCAGCGCTGCTGGGAGGCTTGCCCCTGGCGCTCGGCACGGGCACGGGATCGGAGTTGCGCCGGCCGCTGGGGATCACGATCGTGGGCGGCTTGATTGTGAGCCAGGCGCTGACCTTGTTTACTACCCCCGTGGTCTATCTCTATATGGACCGGCTGCGGGGGTGGATCCGGGGAAGCCGTGCCCAGGCCCATCAGGCAAGACCGGCTTCGCCCAGCCCGAGTTCCGCGGATTAGGCCGGGGATTTCCTGCCGGAGATCCGTCTCGGAAATCAGGCTGCCAAATCAACCTTCACCCGATCCGACACACCACCACGGCGGCGTTCCTATAAGGACAGATCAGACCCTGGCGGCCGGACACTTGCAATACCACCCAATTGACTCCGTATTGGGATTGCAAACGGCGAAAATCCTGGAGTTGGAAATTCTGCCAGTTCCTCTGCGCTTCCATCTGCCGGAGCCACTCCTCGGCGTTTGGCGGGAACATGGTGACGGCGCCACTGTCTTTGACGGCGTCGGCCAGCATGCTGCGTTCGGCGATAGCACGGAAACCGTTCTCATCCTCTCCAGGAATGTGCATGTGATACGGATCAAGGGCGAATCTTGCGTCGGTTGGAGTGTGGTTGCGAATCCATTCAAGGGCCTGGACCCATGAATTCCGTGGCGCGGCGCCGGGCCATTCGATGTGCGCGCTGGCGGGAAACAGCGTGCGCTGCACCAAGAACATGCCGGCGCAGAGCGGGACGAACAGCGCAATCCATCGCACGATGTGGTCCTTGAGCACGAATTCTCCCAGCAGCCCGCCAGTAATCAGAAAAAACAGCACGTAGACCAGGTAAAGGCTTCTCATGGGCTGCAAGCGCGCCAGGCTTTCAAAACGCGCAGGTACCGACACGACGAGCGCCACCGGGATGTACACGACCTGGTAGAGGACCGCCGCGCGGCAGAGCAAATCAAGATTGCGAAGCCCCTGGGAGCGAGCCACGCGGCGGAACCACAGCAGAATCAGGATGGGGGCGAGGGCGCCGAGCCATTCATACCATTGCCATCGCATTGGATAGAAGTAGGCGTGCGAGAGCGCGACCTGGTGGTATGCGGCGGACGCCGGAACAGACAAACCGAACGGCAATAAGGATGCCAGCAAAGCGTGCCGGCGATCCAGGTGCGGCAGCAGCGCCAAGAGAACGCAGAAAGAAAACGAAAAAACTGCCATCAACGGATGGATGGCCGCGGCGAAAATCAGGAACAGAGCGGCAGGCGCATATTTCTTGTCGAGCACACTCGAGATCGCGAAGACTTCCGCAAAGGCGGCCAAATTCCGCGGGTTGAGGTACTGATCCATGATGTACAGAGCGGTGCCGGCCACGGGCAGGGTGAAAAGCGACGCCAGCAGCGAGACACTCGCCCAGCGCGCACGCAAACTGGTAAAGCAGCGGCCGCTCAGCTCCCAACCCGCCAGCAGCAGCAAGAACATGGATGCCAGTTGCCACAGGAACAACGCAGCCTCGAACGGCAGGTGGCTCCGTCGGACGGAAGCTGCAATTAGGTTGGGGAACAGGGTAAGGTGAGCGTGCGATGCGAAAAACTGCGCATTGAAGGGGAACAGCGCCGGGTTCAGGAGCTTCTCGACGCCGGGAAGATAAATCTCCGCATCTTCTGCCCAAGGATGATAGCCATGCACCAACAGCGCTCCCAGGGTCAGAAGCAGCAGCACGAACACCGGTTTGATCTTCAATGATTCGACTCCAAGTGGTGGAACTCCGTGCTTCGGGACTCAGGCTGGCAACGGGAGCCTCGGAACGGCAAGCAATCATTCTGCGACAAATTCGCGGTTCCGACAAAGGCAGGGTGAAGGGTGATAGCAGGAATTAGCGCTCGTTGCGGATGGAATTCGCCGCCCAATAAGAAGCGCCCCGGACTCATTCGAGTCGCGGGGCGCTCCGAACAGCCCTCCCCCAGAACTGCTCATATGTAAGGTAGGTCGCAGGGAGCCGCCAGTAAACCCCACCTTGGTGCCATAGGCTGGCACTATCTGGCCATGCAGCTAATCCGCACATTCGGAACGGGTTACTGTTGGCATCCGTCATGCGCGGACAAGCCGCCGCCGGTTACTGCAGTAATCTGCCAGCAAAGCATTGAAATTGACCCCCGCCTTCCCCCTTCATAAACTCGCGTCAGGGGGTTGTATGAAGGACATTCATGAGGTCCTGCGGCGTAAGCAGGCCAAGTACGCACAATTAGGAAAACAGATCGAGGCACTGCAACAGGCGGCGGAGAAACTGCGTGAGGTGGCCCCTCTGCTGGCCGACGTGGAAGACGATGACGCCGTGGTTCTGTCTGAAGTCGATGATCAGCCAGACGCGCAGGCAGCTGCGGCCTCCGCCGGTGCTTCGGCTCCGCCCTCCAAGCCAGCCCGGGGCTCGGTTCCACGCTGGCCTTGATTGGAAGTGACCCAGGGCGACGGACGAGTACACTATGACTTTTCGGGGATTGCTGGTTTCCGAGAGCGATGAAGCGGCTGCAGTGTTGACTCCGGTCCTCGCCGGATTCGGAGTCGCGCTGGTGTGTGGCAGCGAGGCCGACGCCGTTCGCCGCTTGATCGAGGAGAAGTTCGACGCGGTGATCGTCGACTGCGATGACGCCCACGGCGTAGTCTCGATTCTGCAGCAGGTGCAGCGAGCGAACTCCGGGCCGCATGTCGTGACCGTGGCGTTACTGAGCGACCCGACCAAAGTTCGAGAAGTCATTGGCGCAGGGGCGCACTTCGTCCTCTACAAACCGCTGACACCCCAGCAAGCCGAAGCCGGGCTGCGCGCTGCGGCGGCGTTGATCAAACGGGAAAGGCGGCGTTCCTACCGCGTCCCGGTACAAGCTCCTTTGCAGCTTCAACTGGAGAACGGCTCTCCGGTAGAAGGCATACTACTGGATCTGAGCGAAGAAGGAATGGATGTATTGGCCGCCCACCCCTTGAATCCTGCTGCCAGCATGAGCACGCGTTTCATGCTGCCCGATGGAAAAACCTTAGTGAATGTCCGCGGCGAAGTGGCCTGGGCGAATCCCAACGGAGAAACCGGTGTGCGTTTCGTTGACGTTTCCGAAGACCTACGCCGCACACTGAAGAACTGGGTTGCAGCCAATGCCCGCGGATTGCCCACCCCCGATTCGGAGGCGATCCCGCATTGCAAGCTCACCGATCTGAGTCTGGGCGGTTGCTACGTGCAAACCGAGTCGCCGTTCCCCGAGCGCTCCGGAATCACGCTCAGCCTGAAAGCGGAAGACATTGAAGTGGATGCCGAAGGGATGGTGCGGGTGATGCACCCGGGCTGCGGCATGGGCATTGAATTTGCCGCCAAGACCGCCGAAGAGAAGGCCCAGGTCGCAAACTTTATCGCGTTTCTCACCGCCCGGCCCGGCGCCACTCCGGAGCTGTTTGTTACACCTCGAGCGTTGACGGTGAACCAGGGCCTCACGGGCAGTGCGGACGATGATTTGGAAGATCCGCTTCTCGGGCTGCTGCGCCGTCACGAAAGCCTCAGCCAAGAAGAATTCCTTCACGAATTGCAGAGCCAGCGGGGTTGAAGAATCAGATTTGCTCACCAGTTCCCCGCAAATGGCTCAGCTTCGTGCGCTTCGCGGATTTTCTTAGCATCCTTGGCGGTTAAAGGCTCTTTCACCCTCAGCAGAAAAGAACTTCCCCGCCAAGCGCGCCAAGGTTTCGCGAAGGACGCAACGGAAAAACAGTGGATCGTTTGACGAGTTCTACTCGATGCCCAGTTCTTTCCACTTCCGGTCGACCAGCGCCTTCGTCTTCTCGTCCATCACGATCTCATCTGGCCAGGGGCGGGTAAAGCCTTCGCTCGGCCACTTGCGGGTGGCGTCGACCCCCATCTTCGAGCCGTAGTCCGGCAGACGCGAGGCATGGTCGAGCGAATCGACCGGGCCCAGCGTGAACTGGATGTCGCGCTCGGGGTCGATGTGGTTCAAGACCTTGAGGGTGACCTCGCCGATATCCTGCACGTTCACATCTTCGTCGACCACGAGGATGCATTTGGTGAACATGGCCTGGCCCAGCGACCAGATGGCATTCATCACTTTGCGCGCCTGGCCGGGATAGGACTTCCGGATGGAAACGATCATCAGGTTGTGGAAGACGCCCTCGACCGGCAGGTTGATGTCGACGAGTTCGGGAATGGTAACTTTCATCAGCGGCAGGAAAATGCGCTCGACGGCCTTGCCCATCCAGGCGTCTTCCTGCGGCGGCTTGCCCACAATGGTCGCGGAATAGATCGGGTCTTTCCGGTGGGTAATGCAGGTGGTGTGGAAGACCGGGTAAAGATCTTCGAGCGAGTAGAAGCCGGTGTGATCGCCGAACGGGCCTTCGCTGCGCAGTTCGTCGAGATTCACATAGCCTTCGAGAACTATTTCGGAACTGGCGGGAACTTCCAGGTCGACCGTTTCGCATTTCACCAGTTCCACGGGCTTCTGGCGGAGGAATCCGGCGACCAGATATTCTTCGACGTCGGGCGGGGCAGGCACGATCGCGGAGAAGGTAATCGCGGGATCGGTGCCGATGGCGACGGCAACTTCCATCCTGCCGCCGGGCTGATTGTGTTGCGCAAGAACGGAACCGCCGGAGGTTCGCGCCATGATGTCGACCGCTGCACGAGCGGGGACGCCCGCGCCTACATCGTTCTCCTTCCGCGCCGCGGCACGCAGGGCTTCGCGATAATGCTCCGCGCCGACTTTTTGCCGTTGCCAGTGCATGCCGGCGGTACGCTCGTCGTAGATCTGCATGCGATACATGCCGACGTTGCGCTTGCCGGTTTTCGCATCGCGCGTGATCACGCAGGGCAGAGTGATGAAGCGGCCGCCATCTTTCGGCCAGCATTGCAGCACCGGGAAATCCAGCAGCGAGAAGTTGTCCCGCTTGATGACTTCCTTGCACGGGCCGGACGACACGGTCTTCGGAAAAAACTTGCCCATCTCCGCCAGCATGGGCAGCATTTTCACCTTGTCCAGAAATCCTTGCGGCGATTTCACATCCATGAATTGCCGGATGCGGTCGGCGACCTCGTCAAGCGAGTTCACTTCGAGCGCAAGGTTCATACGGCGAGCCGATCCGAACTGGTTCATCAGCACCTGCGCTCCGGGATGGCCTTTGATGTTCTGGAAAAGCAGGGCGGGGCCACCGGCCGCCGGCAGTTGTCCCCACGCGGGCATTTTACTTACCCGGTCGGTGATTTCCGTGATTTCAAGAATCGGATCCACTTCAGTGCGGATTCTCTTCAACTCGCCAGCACGTTCGAGGGCCGCAATCCAGTCGCGCAAGTCGTCGTAGGCCAAGGTCCCTCCCTTTGGGAAACGCGATTATAAAGCAGGCAAGCCGTCGAACCCCAGAGAACCCAGAGAAACTGCAACATCTCATGAATGGTTTCGCCGGGCGCAACGAGAAATGGGGGTGCAACCGCCGGTTTGTTTTCGTCAAGTAGAATCCTATGGGTAAGGGATATGAGAGATGCAAAGAACCTACCTGGCATTGTTCGTTGTCTTGATGGTCACACACGCGGCGACTCAAACGCATCGCTTGACCGGTTTCGAGGGAAGAATTCCATGGTGTTCTACGGTCTTTCCTCCACAGCAAATCGAAGGTGAGATGGTGTATCCAGTTGCGAACGGGGTTTCCGCCCCTGTCTTGCTAAGACAGACAAGACCGGTGGTGCCCGCCGATAAGGCAAATCTCAAAGGTGTCGCAATCGTTTGTGGGATTGTTGGCCGCGACGGACGGATTCATAAGGCCTTCATGGACCGCACGATCGGAAATGGGCTGGATGAAATCGCGATGGAAACCGTGAAGCAATGGAAATTCCATCCTGCCGCGAAGGAAGGAATTCCCGTTGCTGCTCCCGTAAGCCTCGAAATTAAGTTTGGAAATTAGATTTGGCGGGATGAGAACCTCCGCGACGTATGCCAGCACGTTCAAGCGCCCGCAAGCCAATCGCGCAAGTCGTCGTAGGCCAAGGTCCTTCCCGCTGGGAAACGCGATTATAAAGCAGGCAACCCTTCACCCCCCACAAAACGCAGCCACCTTACTGTTGGTCTGACCGCCGCAACCTGCTGGATGTTACTAGCGTAACCGCTCGGTGAGACGCCTATCACAGAATGATCGTGGTCTGCTGCATACGCTGAGAGTATGAAAGTCCAAGAGGCAACAGCCTCAACCACCCGCAAGGGCGATCGGGTTTCCATCTCAATCAGCGTGCAGATTTCGTGCTCCGATCTGGCGGGCGCGCATTTCTCCGACGTCGTACATACGGTGAATGTCAGCCGCAATGGTTGCTGCCTTCTCTTGAAACGGTCTCTGGCGCCGGGGCAGAAGATTCACTTGCAGCGCGTGGGCGGCATCGAGGAAGCGGTCGGCCGCGTGGTGGGGCAGACGGGGATTTGCTCCGAAGGCAATCTTTATGGGGTTGAAGTCCTCAACCCGGGCGAGAACTTCTGGGGTATCCGGTTTCCTCGACAAAAGGACCTGGAGGAAGGCTCGGTTCGCGTACTCCTCAAATGCAGTGCGTGCCAGAACTGTGAAGAAACTGCCCTCAATGAGGTTGATCTCTCGGTCTTCCAGATCACGCATCATCTCACGCGCAAGTGTCAGGCATGCTCTGCCATGACCGTGTGGGAAACGGTTCCGCATAAAGCCGGCGTTGGCGAGCAGAGCGAACTCCCAGCGAACGGCAAGCAACCCGAGAAGAGAAAATATGCCCGCACCAGCATGAAGACCGTGGCTTGCATTGGTCCGCCGGGGCCTCGCGCAGATCTGGTTGACGTGGTGAATATCTCACGAGGAGGTGTTTGCTTTCGGAGTTCTCGAGCTTACGCTCCGGACACTTGGATTCAGGTCGCCGTCCCCTTCACGCCCGGGGCGGCGAACATTTTCGTGGCTGCCCGCATCGTGCGGTCCTCGAAGATTGGTAACGCTTTAACCGAATATGGCGTGGAGTACGCGAAGACCTAAGATGCCCCCTGATTAGTAGAAACCCTTTGAGCACAAACAGGACATGTACTTCCCAGTTTCACACTCTGTAATTGTTTTGTAATTTGTGCTCCCTGTCACTTCTCTTCCTCGCCGAACTTCATAGGCTGAGTGTGAGGCCCTCATACAACTATGAACAGTCATCCTAAAGGAACAAGTGCGCGAGTCCTGTTAAGTTCGGTCTTCGGTCCGTATGCGCAGGACGATGAATTCGGCAGCCGGGCAATCAATCCCATGGAGCTTTATCAGAATCAAGTGACGCGCGCGCAGGGAGCATTCTCGCTGCGCATGTTTCACCGCTCCTGGGGAATCATGATGATCCAGGCCAACATCTCTGCGCCGTGCACCCTGCTCGACTTTCCTACCCGCGAAGATTTTGCCCGCGAACTCACCAAGAATCAATACGACATCGTGGGAATCTCTTCGATCATTGTTAACGTCAGCAAGGTCAAGGAAATGTGCCGCATTGTCCGCAAACTGTCTCCGAAGTCGGTCATCGTAATCGGCGGACACGTGGCGGCTCTGCCCGATCTGGAATCCATGATCGACGCCGATCACATTGTCCGGGGGGAAGGCATTTCCTGGATGCGCCGTTACCTCGGCGAAGATGATCAGGCTCCGATTAAGCATCCCGCCATTGTCTCTGCGATGGGAACGCGCATGATGGGCGTGCGCCTGCCCGATAGTCCGGATACGACGGCGGCGACAATTATTCCGTCGGTCGGCTGCCCGATGGGCTGTAATTTCTGCACCACGTCGGCTTTTTTCGGCGGCAAGGGAAAGTTCGTCAACTTTTATGAGACGGGCGACGAACTGTTCGAGGTCATGAGCGGGATCGAGGCACAACTGGGCTGCCATTCGTTCTTCATGATGGATGAGAATTTCCTGCTGCACCGCACCCGGGCGATGCGCTTGCTGGAACGAATGAAGGAAGCGAACAAGAGCTGGGCGCTGTCGGTCTTCGCGTCCGCTAACGCCATCCGCAAGTACACGATGCAGGAACTGGTGGAGTTGGGGGTGTCCTGGTTGTGGATGGGCCTGGAGTCGCCCCACTCCAGCTACGCCAAACTGGACGGCGCCGACACGCTGCAACTGACGCGGGAATTACGTGAACATGGCATCCGTGTATTGGGGTCAACCATCGTCGGATTGGAACACCACACCCGTGACAACATGGCGGGCGAAATCGAGTACGCCATCTCGCACGGAACTGATTTCCACCAGTTCATGCTGTACACGCCGGTACCGGGCACCCCGCTCTACCAGGAAATCAAAGAACAGGGACGCATGCTCGAAGGCATCGATTGGGCCGACATTCACGGGCAGGACAAGTTCAACTTCCGTCATGCGGCGATTTCCCGCGATGACTCAAAGCGCTTTCTGGACTGGGCTTTCTGGCGGGATTTCGAGCGCAACGGGCCGAGCGTCTACCGCATCTGCCAGACCATGTTGCAGGGCTGGAAGCGATATAAGAACTATCCCGACGCCCGGGTGCGCGAACGGATTCACCGGGAGATGAAGAAACTGGGCACAGGCTACAGCGCCGCGCTATGGACCATGGAGCGCGAGTTTGGGCGGGTCAACCGGGAAGTCAGCCAGCAGATTCGCGATCTGCGCCGCGAAGTCGCAAAGGAATTCGGAATGGCATCGCGCCTGGTTGCAAACCTCGTCGGCCCCGTGCTGCTCTATACCACACGGCGTGAGGAGAGGCGGCTGGCGGCCGGCCGGACCTACGAACCACCGTCAATTATTGAGCGGCGGAATTGGGCCCCGGCGTAAGGAACGTTCACCAGGCCACCAGCCCCAAGGTTACTGCCCCTTGAGCTTCAGCTTGGTTTTGTTCTCTTCCAGGAATTCGCGGAGCTTGTCGGCGGTTTCGAGCAAGCGGGTCCACTGTTCGTAATACAGGGTGACGGGAAAACGCCCTAAGCCGTAGACGCTGACCGCGCCCTTCTCGCTCACGCGGAATTCCAGGGCCCCAGTCCGGCGCTGCCCTTGTTGTTTCTCCAGTTCCGCCAGGCGGGCCTTCAGTTCTTCATAGGTTGGTTCGGACATTTTCTTCCCTCGGTTGAAAATTCAGGAGCTTATGATTCCGAGTTCATGATAAGCATTGCCACGCCATTCGTCGAGGGCAGGCGAGAAGAATCTGGCCGGATCCGTCCCCGTGGTGGGAGTGCAGGAGTGCGGTTTGCCGCCACTGGAGGTTCGAGCTATCATCAGGAACGAACGTTCGATCGACATGAATTCCGGCTCCAGCGCGGCTGAGATCTCCACCCCCGGTGGAGGTACGCGCTTCGACCGACGGCTGTCGAAGATTCTGGACCATGCGACCGCTATCTTTTCCGACAAAGGGTTCGAAGGCGCCTCGATGCGCGACCTCTCGCGCGCCTGTGGAATGTCGCTGGCCGGACTTTACTATTACTTCGAATCCAAGGATGAGTTGCTCTATTTGATTCAGAAGGACCTGTTTACGACCGTCATGGAGTTGCTGCGCGAACGGCTCGGCGGGGTAGCGGACCCGGAAGCCCGGGTGCGCATTTTCATCCATAATCACGTGGAGTTCTTCCTCGGCAAACCCAAGGCGATGAAGGTCCTTTCGCACGAGGATGACGTGCTCCCCGATGCACTGGGCGCCGAGATTGCCAAGCTGAAGCGACAGTACTATCACTGCTGCGCCGACGTGATCGCCGCCTTGAAGCAGGAGAAAAAGCTGGAATTTAATTCCCGTGCCGCAGTGATGAGTCTTTTCGGCATGATCAACTGGCTTCATACCTGGTACAACCCAAAGGTCGATGGCAGTGCGGACGTGCTGGCGGATGAAATCGGCAACGTCTTTCTGCGGGGAATTTGTTCGACCTCAACCGGAACGCCACATTGATCACCGACTGCCACATTCACATTCAGCCGCTGGAAATGTTTCATCCGTCCGCGCTGGAACTGATGAAGCGGAAGCGGCCGAACTTCGAGCAGATCGCCGAGTTCTGCCGTTCCCCAAAATCCTTTCTCAAATATCTCGACGTTGCCGGGGTGGATCGCGCGGTGTTGATCAACTATGTCGCGCCGGAGGTCATCGGATTCACGGCGGGGGTGAACCAGTTTGTCGCGGATTACGTGAAAGAAGATCCCAGACGACTGATCTCATGCGGCGGGCTGCATCCGCGCCACAGCAAGAATATTCTGGCGGACGTGGAACAGATCCTGCGGCTGAATATCCGCATGATCAAGGTTCACCCGCCGCACCAGCTCTTATTTCCCAACGATTATCAGCACGGCGTGAAAGAACTGGAGATTATTTACCGGGCGGCGGAGGCCAACGGGATTCCGGTGATGTTCCACACCGGAACGTCTATCTTCGCCGGGGCGCGCAACCGCTACGGCGATCCGATCTACATTGACGATGTGGCAGTGGATTTCCCCAAGATGAAAATCATCCTGGCGCATGGCGGCCGGCCGCTCTGGATGAATACGGCGTTCTTTCTGCTGCGCCGTCACCCCAACGTTTTTCTGGATATCAGCGGGATTCCGCCACAGACCTTGCTTCGGTACTTCCCGCGGCTT
The DNA here is from genome assembly GCA_963715675.1 of uncultured Acidobacteriota bacterium. GTDB lineage: Bacteria > Acidobacteriota > Terriglobia > Terriglobales > Acidobacteriaceae > DASVWZ01. The sequence continues at coordinate 570,451 of OY970265.1, read as the reverse complement.
AACGAGATCGCGCACAAGACGCTGTTTGGCACGGACTGGCCCGGCCCGGGCGTCCCGGATATCAAGAAGAATCTCGACGATTTCCGAGCGCTCGCCTTAACCGAGGAAATGAAGCAGCAGATTCTTTCCAAGACCGCGTTGAGCCTCTGGCCCGCGTAGCAATCTTTCAGCAACTGTTTGACATCGAACCTTGCCCTGCGTTATAGGTGAACAGTCTGGTGTTCGGGAAGGCGGTGCGAATCCGCCACTACCCCGTAACTGTAAGCACAGAGAACCGGAAGTGGAGCGCGACTCCGGCCACCGGGAGACTTTCTCGGGAAGGCTTTTTCGGTTCAGAGAAGTGCAAGTCAGGAGACCGGCCAGACACTAATCCGAGGTTGCTCCAGCTTCGATGGGAGAGTTGGAGAGCGTTCTTCGCGGCTCGCGCCGAGCCGCCGGCGAAGGCTGCCTGGCAAAATATCCCGCATCCTTGAGGTGGAATCGCTCCATCTCGTGACCTACAACCGTTTGCCACGCGAGGTGCTCGGGAAGCGCGGTGCGAATCCGCCACTACCCCGTAACTGTGAAACGCGGAGAGCTGGGCAGGCAGGAGTCACTGGAGAGAAATCTCTGGGAAGACAGCCCGACTCGATGAAGCGCAAGTCAGGAGACCGGTCTCGCGAATAAATTTCCGAGGGGAAAACCATGACTCATTCGATTCGCAGGCTGATCGATCCGGCCAGCATGATTTTTTTCACAATCTTGTTTTGTTCCACAATAACATTCGCCGCGGACGGAGCGGAGGTTCACGGCACTATCACCGACTCGCTGGGCGCCGTGGTTCCCAACGCCAAGGTTCAGATTGTTCGAGATCAGGAGATACTCGCCTCCGGGCAAACCGACTCGGTCGGCGCTTACTCGTTGAAAGTTTCTGCGGCAGGGCAGTACATAGTACGCACCAGCGCACAATCGTTTCAGGATACCGAAAGCGCACCGATTTTTATTTCTGCTTCCGCAATTTCCACGTCCGCGCAACGTCGGGTCGACCTCACGCTGTTTCCCGGCAAGCTGGATCAGGCGATCAGCGTTACGGCGACTGGTACGCCGGTACCGCTGGCGCAGGTGGGCTCGGCCGTCACTATCCTTGAAAGCGACCAGTTCCCTTTCACGCGAGAAGTCCAGCAACCGTTGCGCTCGGTACCCGGTGTACAGCTGACCCAGGTTGGCGATGCCGGATCCGAAACCACGCTGTTTATCCGCGGCGGCAACTCCGACGCCAACAAAGTTCTGCTCGACGGTGTTCCAGTCAATTTTGCCGGCAGTTTTCCTGATTTTGCCTGGTTCAAGTCCGCGGGCGTGCAGCAAATCGAAGTTCTGCGTGGGCCCAATAGTGCCCTGTACGGGTCGGATGCGCTGAGCGGTGTAGTCAGTATCACTACCGCGCAGGGCGCCACCCCTCTGCCTCGATTCTCCTATTCGGCAGAAGGCGGAAATTTCGGCACCTATCGCCAGGATGGTTCGATTGGCGGATTGTTTCGGCAATTCGATTATTTCTCCGAATACGACGCTTCCAAGACCAGCGGAGACCTGCCGAACAATGACTACCGCTATGGAAACTATGGCGGAAACTTCGGTTGGACCCCGAACGCTGCGACCAGCTTACGGGTCATCCTGCACAGTTTTGGCAGCCACGCCGGGGAACCTGGCGCGGTGGCGATGTTCGGCATTGCGGACAACTCGGTTCAGAACAACGACAACACCTTCATGGCAGCGACGTTCGAAAACCAGACTACCGAACATTGGCACAACCTCACCCGCTACGGCCGCGAGCGCCTGCGGCAGTTGTTTACCGATCCCTCGCCCACTGGAACTCCTTATGATCCGTTCAACACCGGGTTTCCTGTTTATCTAGGCAATCCGGTTACCCTGCACGGAGCTAACGGCTATACGGTCGGGCTTGGCACATCAGGCTGTGCGAGCAATCCCACGTGCGGCCAAGCGATCCTGAACTATTCGGGGATTTATCCCAGCCAGACCGAGGAGACGACGAACCGCGACTTCATTTATGCCCAGTCGCAGTATGTGAGCAACGCACACCTGAGCATTCTTGGAGCGTTCAAGTACGAGTCAGAGCGCGGCATTAGTTTCTTCTCCGGTTCAAGCCCCACCCAAATCGAACGCGGCAACTATAGCTACACCATGCAACTCGCGGGAGATTTCTGGAACCGGCTTTACTACACGGTGGGAAGCGGCATCGAGAACAATGCCGTGTTCGGCGTAGAAGGAACGCCGCGCGCTTCGCTGGCGTATTATCTGCTGCGGCCGTCGCCAGGAATTTTCAGCGGCACCAAACTCCGCGCCAGCTTTGGCAAAGGAATCAAGGAGCCGAGCATCGACGAGCAGGGCAGTTCGCTGTACGACGCCCTGTTGACCACTCCCGGCGGGCCCGCCTTCATCGCGGTACATGGCATCGGCCAGGTAGGAGCGGAACAGTCTCGCAATTACGATGGCGGCATCGATCAGATATTCGCCAACGGCCGCGTCCGCGCCAGCATCACGTATTTCCACAACCAATTCAGTCACGGGATAGAATTCGTGCCGACGGCCGGCCTGATTGAGCTTGGTATACCGGTCGGAAGTTTCAGGACGCTTTTCGGAGCCTATGTGAATTCCCTGGCCTTCCGTGCTCAGGGCGTCGAAAACGAAATCGAATACAGAATCAGCAAGAACCTTTTTGCTCGCGGCGGATACACCTACCTCGATGCTACAGTGCAGCGTTCGTTCAGCAGTGATGCGTTGAGCCCCAGCATCAACCCGCTGTTTCCCACCATCCCCATAGGCGCCTACTCGCCTCTGGTCGGACAGCGTCCCTACCGGCGTGCTCCGCATTCAGGATACTTCGCCATCAGCTATCAGCAGCCGCGCTGGACTGCTTCGTTGAGCGGAACGCTGGTTGGACGGCGCGACGATAGCACGTTCCTTTCTGACGCGAACTTCGGAACTACTATGTTGCTGCCGAACCGCAATCTTGATCCCGCGTATCAGCGACTGGACATGGACGTCAGCTTTCGAGTAAAGAGGCATATGTCGGTGTACGGCCTGGCGCAGAACCTGCTCTGCGAGCATTATTACGAGGCGTTTGGATATGAGGCGTTGCCGTTGACGTTCCGCGGCGGAGTGCGATGGACGTTCGGTGGCGAGTCGTGGAGCACGAAGTAGGCAGATCTTCGTAGCGGCAGGATCCCCGCTTCCACTCGGAAACGTCATCTTGAACCTCGGCGTATCAGCCGAGGGAGAGGTTCGCGCGGATCTCCCGGTCATGGGACCTGGGATCGCGGGCCCGCGATTGGCACTGGCTGCGTGGTACCCCACGCCAGATCCCTCGCCCCGCTGGTGAAAGCGCGGGGCTTCGGGATAACGTCTCAAGGGCTTCCCACTACCACTTCTGGATTTGCCATCCTAGACCTTAAGATATTAGACATGGCTGCAATCATTCTTGATGGAAACCATATCAGCGCGGAAATACGCAACGAAGTTGCGGAGGAGGTGAAGGCTCTGGCTGCGCGTGGAGTACGCCCTGGCCTGGCTGCCGTGCTGGTAGGCAGCGATCCGGCATCGGAGATTTACGTCCGCAACAAGGTGCGCGCCTGCGAGCAACTCGGAATCTACAGCGAAAAGCTCACGCCACCATCCATGATCAGCAGCGAGGAACTCCTAGAGGTGGTGGCTCAGTTAAACCGCCGCGACGATATCGACGGAATCCTCGTCCAGTTGCCTCTGCCCAAGCAGGTCGATTCGAAGAGAATTCTGCTGGCGGTCGATCCCGCAAAGGACGTCGATGGCTTTCATCCGATGAACGTCGGGTATCTGTCTACCGGTCGACCAGGGCTGGTACCGTGCACTCCAGCGGGTTGTGTGGAGATTCTGCGCAGAAGCAGCATTCCGATCGAGGGGGCGGAGGCGGTGGTGGTCGGCCGCAGCGACATCGTCGGCAAACCGGTGGCGATGCTGCTCACCAATGGCAATGCCACGGTCACGATTTGCCACTCCCGCACTCGCAATTTGCCCGAGGTGTGCCGCCGTGCTGACATTCTGATCGCGGCCATCGGACGCGCGGGCTTCATCACGCCCGAGATGGTCAAGCCGGGCGCAACCGTGATCGACGTTGGCATTAACCGGGTCACCGACTGCAAACAGTTCGAGAGTTTTTTCGCCGGAGATGCGGCACGGGAAAAGCAGTTCGCGGAAAAAGGATCGACACTGGTGGGAGACGTGCACCCTAAGGTGACGCAGGTGGCAGGAGCGCTCACGCCAGTGCCGGGCGGCGTCGGGCCGCTGACGATCGCGATGCTGATGGCCAACACCGTGAAAGCCGCCAAATTGCGCCGGGGGCCAGCGTGCGCGAATGAATGACGAATCGCGGCAAGCTATCTTTTGGAGACGGCTCGCCGCTCGCAGTTCGTCCAGAACTGGCTTTCCTTCAGGGCTAGAGCCCGAATTCTTGGCGAATCTTAGCAGCACGGCTGAAGCCGCGCCCTCCCAAATCGACTCTAGGCTCCGGCCTGCTTCTCCGCCATGTCGCCGATCACGGGCAGCTTAAACATCTGCCCCTGATTCGCTTTGAGCAAGAGAATAATCCAGACGATGAGGAGGCCCACGCTGAAAGCCATCCAGAGAAGGAACGCAACAATGTGCCCCAGAATCGGGATGAACGCCAGCACCATGGAGACGATCAGCAAAGCGATCCAGAGCACCAACGCAGCTACATGCAGGAAGATGTTCTGGAAGCTGTGGAACCGTACAAACCGGCTCTTGTTGTAGGGTTCCATCACCAGAAACAAGATGGCGGGAATAATTGTGATATAAGCCAGCATTCCGGCAACATTGTCGGTCATTCCGCCGGCGGCGGGTTGAGCTGGCGCTGTGCCCGGAGCTGCCGAGCGGCTACATGCTGGACAAGCAGTTGCACCTTCTGGAATCTGCGCCCCACAGGTCGTGCAAAAAGCCATAACGTCCTCCTCATGTTCCGACCTTGAAGTCGAGTCGACCGCTCATTTCAAGCGGTCACCCGCTTGCGAGCGCAAACTAACAGAATTACCGGCAAAACGCAAACAAAATCAACGGGGTTATTGCATTGACAAACCCGCTGTTGGGCGGCGTTCGCTTGAGCGCGTCCGCAGTCACTTTTTTGGATGGAAGCGGTTTGCAGCGTTCTCCGCAAGCCCACCAATGAGCGGCGCTTGAAATCTTTCGCCCAGCAGGGCCTTCACCACCAACACCAGCCAGAGCATGAAAAAGGCCAATGCGCTGAGCACGGTCACCAGCCAACCCAGAAAAAACCCGGCCCAGGGGATGAAGCCGAAAACCGCGATCACCACCCGCAGCAGGATTCCACCACCGATTCCGGCAAGCGCCAGATACACCGATTGCAGCGCGTGAAAGCGAACATAGCGGTTGCTCTTGAAAGGCTCGAAAACCAGCAGGACAATCGCCGGAATGAAAGTAAAGTAAGCAAGTGCTCCGAGCAAGTTGTCCTGGAACCGGGGCCGGGCACCCGGGTCCGCACTTCCCACGAACAATCTCAAACCACAGTGGGCACAAAAAGCGATCTCGGTCGGTAACTGCGCACCGCACTGTGGGCAGGAGATCGTCATGGCGGTCAGACCAACCGCCGGGCGCCGTTTTTCTTGCGGCAGTCTTCGCAAATTCCGTAGATCTGAAAGGTGTGCCGGGTGGTCTGGTAGTTGTGTTTGCGGCCGATTTCCTGCTCCAGCACGCCAATCTCAGGCGAGAAGAACTCCACCGAACTGCCGCACTCGGTGCACACCATGTGATGATGGCTACGGCGATTGTACTGGTGCTCGTAGCGCGCGATTCCGTCATGAAACGCCACGACGCTGGCCAGCCCGCAGTCGGCCAGCAGCTTCAGGGTGCGATAGACCGTGGTAAAGCCGATCCGCGCATCTTTTTTCTGCACCAGGCGGTGCAATTCGTTGGTGGAGAGGTGCTCGCGCGTCTCCAGGAAAGTCCGCAGGATGGCGTCGCGCTGCGCGGTGTGCTTCAATCCCACCCGCTTCAGATGCTGATGCAGTATCTGCTGCGCCTCGCGGATCATCTCCCGCGAGATGCTGGGCTGGTCGTCAATTCGCTTCTGCAACGTCGGCATCTGAGTAACTGGACCGGACACAGGTTTACCGGTGCCCCCATTCGGCGGTCATCAGAATCATACTGGCCTTTGGCGGATACGCCAAACCCTTCCGCAGGATTTGTCTAACCTCGGGGACAAGCCCTAGAATCGAAAGCAAGTCATGCCCACCGCCAGCGTTTCAATGCACTCCGCTCCGGGATCACGATTCCGGCTCGCGCTTGCGGGTGTGCTCGCGCTAGTCCTTCTTATTGCCTTGGGCACGGGAGCCTGGCTGTATTCCATCGCGCGATCTGCCTTGCCGCAACTGGACGGAGCTTTACCCGTTCCAGGGCTCACAGCGACCGCATGGGTGACACGCGACGCTCGCGGGTTACCCACCATCGAAGCCTCAAACCTCGACGACCTTTTCTTCGCGCAAGGTTACGTCACCGCGCAAGATCGTCTTTTTCAGATGGACGGAATGCGCCGCTATGCCGCAGGAGAACTCGCCGAGGTGGTGGGCGAAAGCCAACTCGATCACGACCACCAGCAGCGGATTCTGGGCATACGGGCGGCAGCCCGTAAGAACCTGCAGACCGGCACGCCGGAAGATACTGCCCGATTGCAGGCATACGTCCGCGGCATCAACGCTTATATTGACTCGCATCGTGATCGGCTGCCGTTGGAGTTCCGTCTCTTGCGCTACTCGCCCAAACCTTGGACCGCCGAAGATTCCCTGGTGATTGCCGCGTATATGGTGGAGGATCTCAGCACCAGCCCACGACATGCCCTCATGCGGGAGAAGATTCTTGCCCATCTCGGGCCTGAACTTACCGCCGACCTGTACGTGAACAGTTCATGGCGCGATCGTCCCCCGACGGTTTCCACGTCCGCGCTGGATCAGGACACAAATCAGGACGACGAAGACGAGGACGACGACTCTGACGACGACAGCGCGGTCACGCAGTTTTTCCGGACGCTGAACTCATTTCCGCAGCCGGCTCGATTTCCAGAGCAGCATTTCTTCGACGATGCGCCGCGCGCCATCGGGTCCAACAATTGGGTCGTCTCCGGAGCTCACACAGTTTCGGGCAAGCCTCTGCTCTCGAATGACATGCACCTCGGCCACCAGATGCCCAACTTGTGGTATGGGGCGCATCTGCGCTGCGGCCAATTCGATGTCGCCGGAGTTACGCTGCCCGGCTACCCCTACGTGATTGCCGGCCACAACCAGCGCATCGCGTGGGGATTCACCAACCTCGGCCCCACCGTCGAGGACATCTACGTCGAAACCTTCAACCCTCAAGGACAATATTTGACTCCGGAGGGCTGGAAACGGCCGGAGCATCGCCAGGAAGTGATCCACGTGAAGGGCAAGCCGGATGTCACGCTGGACGTGGAACTCACGCGGCACGGCCCGATCGTGAGCGATCTTGCACCCGGTGAAACTCGGGAACTGGCTCTGCGCTGGACGTTGTACGACGGCATCCGCAACCCGTTCTTTGCGGTCGATTCAGCACGGAACTGGGATGAATTCCGTAGCGCACTCTCGCAGTTCGACGCTCCTGCACAGAACGTGGTCTACGCCGATGTTGAAGGCAACATCGGCTACCAGACAGCCGGCAAGATTCCGGTCCGCGCGACGGGAGATGGCAGCCTGCCGGAAGACGGCAGCAACGACGCGCACGAGTGGACCAGTTACATTCCATTCGACAAGCTGCCGAGCACCCTCAATCCGCCGTCGGGAATCATCGGCACCGCGAATAGCCGCATCACGCCGGATGGCTATCCGTATTCGATCAGCACCGAATGGGAAGCACCCTGGCGCACGGCGCGCATCTATCGCGTGCTGGAGTCGGGTAAGAAATTTGCCGCTGCGGACATGCTGGCGCTGCAGACCGACATCTACTCCGAACTCGATCACTTCCTTGCCGACCGCCTGATCTATGCGGTCGACCACGCGAAATCTCCGTCCGCCCGAGCCAAGGCTGCCACTGACATCCTGCGGCAGTGGGATGGACGGATGACCGCCGACTCGGCGGCGCCCACGATTGTGGTCCGGGCGCGCGAAGAACTGGAGCGGCTTCTGCTGGAGCCGAAATTGGGCGCTGCAACGGGAGGTTCCGCATCTCCGGGCAGCTGGAAAAGCTACCAGTGGATGATGGATACAATTTGGCTGGACAACCTGCTGCAGCGGCAGCCCAAACGCTGGTTGCCCGAGCACTATGGCTCTTATGATGAATTGCTCGCTGGGGCGATCGAAGCCGTAGTGAGCCGCTCCGACGCGCCGCAGAATTTGAATTCCTGGAAGTGGGGCGACTCCAACCCGCTGGAGATCCAAAACCAGGTGCTCGGCAGGATTCCGTTGCTTAGGCATTGGACCGGAACCGGCGTGCAGCCGCAGTCGGGCAGCTCATTTACGGTGAAATCGGTGACCGGCAAGACCGGGCCCTCGGAGCGGATTACGGTCGATCTGGCCAATCTCGACCAGTCCTCCTTGAATCTCGTGACGGGCGAGGCGGGGAACTTCCTTAGCCCGTACTATATGGATCAGTGGGAAGCCTGGTACAAAGGCTTCACCTTTCCGTGGCCGTTTTCACAACGGGCGGTGGAAGCAGCAGGCAGGCATCGCCTGAAGCTTGAACCAGCCAAATAGGGAGGCGTTCCTGGTCCTCTTGAAAGAATCGATCAGCGCCTGCAACTGATGTTTCTCCAGCCACCCGCTGCCCGATACTCGGGTATTCAAGTTCCGAGTGGCCGGAGAAGTGAGTTACTTTACAATCTCAAACACGGCGCCGACGCTTCCTGTGTACTCCCCTTCCCCTTCGCCATAGATGTTCCCCTGGCTATCCAGAATTACCCCGGCGTAAGGGTGGTTCGCCGCCTTCTTGTTGAAGCGATGCAGCACCTGCTCCGTCCACTGCCCGTGCGAGTTTGGAGTCATCTTGAAAACCGTACCGCAATCCCCATTCATCCAGTCCGAGCAGCGACCGCTGCCGCCGGTCAGGGTTGTGCCGTAGAGATTCCCTGCCGTGTCGAAGATGGGGTCGGCCCAGGGATTGGCTCCGTCTGAATTCTGGAAGCGATGCAGCACTGCCTCCGTCCATCCCCCACCCGAGTTCGGAGTTAGCTTGAAAACCGTACCGCACCCCTTAACGGTGTACTTGCATGGTCCGCCGCCGCCAAACGATGTGACTCCATAGAGGGTCGTACCTGCCTGGTCGAATATCAGGCCCTGTGGAGCGGCTCCGTCTTTGCCGCCTTTGAACCTGTGGAGAACTGTTTCCGTCCAGCCTCCGCCCGATTGGGGCGTCAACTCGAAAGCCACACCACAGCCCTTTCCGGCCCACCCATTGCATGTTCCTGTACCACCGGCGGCTGCCACGCCGTAAAGATTCCCGGCAGCATCGAAGATCACCCTGCCGTAGTTCGGAGAGCTCCCGTCGTCGCCGCCCGTGAAGCTATAAAGCACGCTCTCGGTCCAGGTTCCGTCCGAATTCGGCGCCAGTTCGAAAACCGCACCATAGCCTTGGCTACCACCTGCGAAGGTTACGCCATAGAGATTGCCTGCTGTGTCGAAGGTCAGACCCTCGTTGGGCTGGCTCCCGTCCGTCCCCGTAAAGCTATGAATCACGCTGAAGCTCCAACTCCCATCCGAGTTCGGCGCCAGCCGGTAGACGGTGCCTTGTCCATAGTCGCCGCCGTAAGCGGCGGCACCGTACAGATTACCGCTGCCGTCGAAGACTAACCCGCCCCTCAGGTTGTCTCCATCGCTGCCGCCGTTGAGATCATAAAGCACGGTGTGCTTCCAGGTTCCGTTGGAGTTCGGCGTCAGTTCGAAGATGGTGCCGCCACCTTGCCGGCCATAGGCGGTAACACCATAAAGGTTGCCAGCGCCATCGAAGATAAGGCCACCCTGGCAGTACGTGCCATCTGCGCCTCCTGTGAACTTGTGTAACACCTTGTACTTGCTGGCTGCCCATGCACCTGGGGCGAGCATCAGAACCATGATTAACATTGCGGTTGCGGCCGCCAGAAGCTTGCTTGCAGCAGCCCAGAATTGATTGCTTTTCATATCATTTCCCTCCTTTCCAGAGGAAAACTCGATCGCGAACAGTTGACCGTTTCTTGACCTGCTTCACTTGTTGGTGTTCAGGGGCCCGGGGCCGGCGCTGGGGGGAGAGTCCTGAAGGCCCCGGATACCTTTATTGCCGTCAGGGTTCAGGAGCGCAAGGGCGCCGGTCACAGAGCTAAGTGATGAGAACTTCTTTCGCAAGTCAGGTTGGGGGCGATTCTAGTTCGATTGCGGGGGATCGACCAGCTTTACATCGTAGGACTGGCCGACGATCACGGTGGGGACGGTCTGCGCCAGGAGCTGATCGGTGGTGGTGTCGAAGATTTCGAAGGTGCCCCCCTGGCAGACATAGGTCACGGTGCGCCCGGGGATTGGCTGAATCCCGGTGACGTCGCCTGGCGTTGCCGCGATCAGAGCTTTCCCGGTGCCGGTGTCGTAGATGGTCAGGCAACTGGTAAGCCCCGTCGACGTATTTACATTGGTGCAGGAACGGGCGCCGATGAACAGCTTACCGTTGTCACTCTTCCCCATGTGGTTGTGAAACCCGTCGGTAATCAGCACCGGAGCGCCGCTTACCGTCATGGAACCGGTATCCACCAGGGTCAGGGTTCCGCAAGTTCCGGAGCCGCAGGCGGTATTCGGGGGTGTGCCCGCAACATACAAGGTGCTCCCAGAGAGCATCCCGTAGGTGGCGGCTCTCACCGGGATGGTGGCGCCGGGACCGGGAGATCCCACCACGAACGTGCTGATGCCGGCGTTCTTGCCACCGCATTCCGGGCCGCAGTTGAACACATAGGCAGTCGAGCCGCTGAACAGCGCCCAAACCGGACGATCGAATCCGGGAACTATGGCGGTGACCGGATTTTGGCTGCTGCCGATCAATACGGTTGAAATTACCGTGATGGCATCGGAGTTGTCGCTGAATACCAGAAGGGTATTGCCGTCGGGGCTGGGTATGACATAGTGCGCTCCCGCTACCGGGATGGTCGCCATAGGGGTTCCCGTGGTGATGTTCATGGCGATCACCGCGCCGGGAGATTGTCCTGTGATCGGCGCGGTGGGAACGGCGGCGTATGCGGTCGCGTTGTCGCTGGCGATGACCAGGCTCTCCGTATAGCCCGGCAAGTTGATGTTCGGCACGGGGCTGTTGGAGCCGGGAACTGACGCTATCGTTTCCGTCGTATTGTCGATCACGGTAACCGTGTTTCCTGACGGGCTGTAAACCGCGGTGTATTGCAGGCTCGGGGACACCGCCATGAGGCCGGGTTGGATGCTGTTCGTCAGGAGACTAATGGTGGACGGGGAAAGCAAGTCGTTGGCGGCATTTACGATGTTCAGGACCGGAGCATTGAAGGTCCCGTTGGCAAACAGGGGATTGGAAACAAAGACGCGATAGGCGAAGCCGCTGGTCTTGGCAGAAGGCGCCGAGCTCCCGCAAGAAACAATCGGGACACATATCGCGACCAACACCAACAGACTGATGACGATCCTTTTCAAACCTGGGACTCCTGAAGAGGATGCAGGATAAAGATTTAGATGCAAGAAGTGGGATTATAGCAGAGGAGTTGCGGGTTGCTGGGAGGGCATCCGGCGGGGCAGGCTGCGATGCGGGGATAGGCGAGCTGCGATCCGTCTACCTTGACGCTCTTGCCGGACGGTTTTCGAAAATCCAGGTGGTATACCCCCCTCCCCCCGGTCTAGCAGAATCATCAGGTTACGGAGATTTGGTCCGCAAAATCTAGAGCCCATTGGGGTTAGAGGTAAAATCTAGATTCTTAACGAGTTATAGATCATAACCTGACATTCTCTGCAAGATATAGATGGATGATGGTGCGTTGCTGGCCTCGGGTTCTCCCCTTTCTGGTGGCGGTCGCCTCCCTCATTTTCGTTCTCGCCGATGAGGTGAAAACGGTATATACCCCCTCCCCACCGGTCTAGTGGAATCATCAGGTTACGGAGATTTGGTCCGCAAACTCTAGAGCCCATTGGGGTTAGAGGTAAAATCTAGATTCCTAACGAATTATACATCTATTTTATGTGTTCTCCATAGGATATACATCGAGGATGGCAGTTTGCCGGGGTGGAGTCAAGGAGAAAGTGGGGCGGGATGTTGCGGCAGTGTCATGGGTCCCCAGGTTAGCGTCCGAAGTGCGCGGACGCGAACCTGGGCCACCGGCCCAGGGGGAATGTCGCGGCTCCCACGCTCAGCGGTGGTGCGCGCCGGATCCCTCGCCCCGCTGGTGAAAGCGCGGGGACTTCGGGATGACTTCTTTGTGGATGAGTTAATTTGCCGGGGCGGAGTCAAGAGGAAAGTGGGGCGGGATGTGGCGGCAGTGTCATGGGTCCCCAGGTTAGCGTCCGAAGTGCGCGGACACGAACCTGGGCCACCGGCCCGCCCAGTTCATGCCGGGCATTCTCCGGTGGGCGAATTTCGCGAGCAACTCAACGAAGGCTTGGACGCGGGGAATTGTGCCGGCTAGCGTCGGCGAGGGAGTCCCTTTGCCGAGGCCTCGGATCCAGGTGGTTCACGGAACGGTTCCACAGAAATGCGCTGGTAACGTACTTCCAGCACGGTCAGGTATTCTGTGCCGCCTGGCAATTGAAGGACTACGCTGTCACCCGCTGCCGACTTCATCAACGCGCGCCCCAGAGGTGACACCCAACTGATGTGGTTGCGATTGAGATCGATCTCGTCGGTGCCCACGATGCTGACCACTCGCTCCGCTCCCGCGGCATTGGCATAGCACACGGTCGCTCCGAAGAATGCCTTCGTCGCCGCCTGCCCCGCTCTGGGAGCTTCCGGGTCCACCACTTCCGCGGCTTCGATTCGCTTGGCGAGAAAGCGAATCCGCCCATCGATCTGCCGCAGCCGCCGCTTGCCGTACCGATAGTCGGCGTTGTCACTGCGATCGCCGTTGCCGGCAGCCCACGCCACCACCTCCGTCACGGCCGGGCGTTCCCTGGTGAGCAGAAACCGGTGCTCATCTTTGAGGCGATCGAGGCCGCTCGGCGTGATGTAGTTCTTGGTGTGCGTCGCGGGCGCGTCCGCTTGTGGTTTTCTCGTAAACCCTTTTCGCATCTCGTAGTCTTTCTAGGGCGAATCCACCGCCTACACTGGAACAGGCAGAATGTGTCAGCATGAGCGGAAACCATCGGGTGATTTCCGGGAGCCTGTTTGCGGATTACTTCTGGATTGCCGACAAACCATACAGAGCCGCCCGTGTATGCTCAGAACTCCAATCGTGCCTGGAAAGCGATCATGCGTGGACTGCTATCGCCGCCCAACCCGACGCCGAGCAATCCGGTCGGCGGAGAGGTGGTGGAGGTGAGCGCGCCAAATCCGCTCTGCGTGGAAGGATTTCCCTGAATGCCCGCCTGTACCATGCTAGACAGCGCAAAATTCGGATGGTTGAAGACATTAAAGAACTGTCCCTCAAACCGCAACTTCACATGCTCGCCCAAAGGAAACCACTTGGTCAGGTAGAAGTCACTCCAAACGAAATCAGGGCCGCGCAGGGCATTGCGCCCGAGGTTTCCGAACTGGCAATTCTGCGGGTTATCGCCGCCATAGCACTGCCCTGTGCTCGGATCGACCGCCGAGACAAACGCGTCCGGATTAAGCCACTGAATCGTTCCCGCCTGGGTTACACCCGGAATCGCATGATGCTCATACAGCGGAACGCCCCGAACGACGCTCGCGAACTGCGGCCCGCTGCCCTGCACGATGCCGTTTCCGTTGGCTGAATAAGGGGTGCCCAGCACCGAGAACGGAACTCCGCTGTGCCAAAATGCTGTCCCAGAAATCTGCCAGCCGTTGAGCGCGTAGCCCAGCGAGTGATTCCGCACTTTGACCGGCAACTGATAAACATATTGCGCGTTGAGATTTTGCCGGATGTCATAGTCGCAAGGTCCATAATCGCGGGCCAGATCTCCCGGCAGAGGCGAGAGAATCCCTCCGGCGGAAAATGAAAGGAAGCCTCCGTTCGAGACTGTATCCATGCAACGGCTCCAGGTGTAGTTGACCTGCCCTTGCAGGCCATGGCCGAGGCGCTTCATCGCGGTCAACTGCAGGCCGTTGTAGTGGCTGTTTGCGCCGGTAGAGAACTGCATCACGGCAGCGAATCGCGGATCCGTTGATTGCATATAGGGAAACGGCGCAAAGCAACCCTGACATACGGTTTGGTAGCCGTTGACTTGAGTCGAGTACGGCTGATTCACGGCTCGCGTACCTACGTATTGCGCCTGCACCCTGGCCGTCGATCCAAACTGGTGTTCCAGTCCCAAGCTCCACTCCATGAAGTAGGGTGCGTGGAGTTTGCCATCCGGGACAGCCGTGATCGCAACCGGAGGGAGGCAGGTTGCGGGACTCGACTGTGAAGATGTACACGAAAGCTGGCCTTGAGGAAATCCCGAACTAAAAATCTGATTTGCCGCGATGGTGGCGTCGATGGCGCTGTTAGGCACCCCGGGTGCTATGGCCGTGCCGCCCACGCTGCCAAGTACGCCTCCCTGGAATGTCTTGTTGTAGGGAGGGTTCGCGCCGATCAGGTCGGCTACCGTGCCCGGCAGGATATCGCTGAAAATCCCGAAGCCGGTGCGGAGCACGGAATTTGGCTCGAACTGCCATGCAAGCGCGGTCCTTGGTTGCAGGATCGCCAGTGGGGTAGACGAGAACAGATTGCCGAGATGAGTTTGGATAGCCTCATTCAGCGGTTGATTGACGTCATGCGAGATGGAGCCGAAGGAGCCGTGAAGGCGGGCAACTTCATCATGAGGATTCAGGGGGTTGGAATTAAATGTGTCGCGCAGCCCGAACGTCCAGGTTAGGGTGCGAGTTACCTTCCAGGTGTCTTGTGCGTAGAAATCGAGATTGAGAAAGTTGAAGGGTTCATTTGCGTTCGAAGGAAACGTCTTCGACGCGGTATTCGCGACCCCGTCGATGAATTGCTGCAAGTTCGCATAGGTCACGGTGGGAACCGTGCCTTCTCCGAAGTCATAGTCATTCAGGCGGAATACACGGATATTGGTTCCAAAGCGAAGTTCGTGAGCGCCGCGACTCCAGGCTAGATTGTCGTTGACGAAAAAGCGCGATGCGCGCCGGCCTTGAATCCAGGTATTATCAAGCCCTCCCACGGGCGTGAAGGCGTTCGTGCCAGTGCCCTGTAACACAAGCGGAAATGCCTCCAAGGTCTTCTGCAGGTTGCTGGGCCCGAACAGGCTCTCGTACCAAGAGAATGCCGGATTGAAGTAGTTGACCAAGTTCTGCGAGAAGACGTGCGTGTGTCCTGCGGCAAACGAGTAGAGAGGCTGCGATGACAGCGCATCAAACAGAGAGTTGATAGGATCCGTATAGGCAGCTTGCACGCCGGTGTCGGCCTGAAAACGAAACCAGGCCGTATCTCTCGCGTTGATGTTGTAGTCGACACGCACCGTCTGCACTTGTTCATGATCGTCAATGGAGTGCGATACGCTTTGCCTATTGGCACAACCATCCCCAGCCGCGCCAAGCGGGCAGCCGAGTATCGCGGTCGGTGTGCCGCTGGTGTTTCCATATAGCGAAAACATCTGCTGATAAAACGGGACCGACGCCGAAGGAAGCTGCTGAAGCACGTATCGTTGGAATACCGCACTGGGAACAATCGTGGGTGTGACAATGGGCAGTGCGATACGTACCCACTCGCTATCGAAAAAGAAAAATAGCCTGTCATGCATAATCGGCCCCCCGAGACTGCCTCCAAAGTGATTCACTGTGGACCTGGGCTTGTGGTTTCCCGGAGTCGCATTGGTGAAGTAGTCCGCCGCGTTCAGTAGTGAACCGTTCCACAGTTCACACAGGTTCCCGTGGAACTGATTGGTGCCGGACTTGGTGACGTAGTCGACTTGCGATGCGCCATAGCGTCCTTGATCCACGGAATAAGAAAGTGTGTTAACGGTCACTTCCGAAATCGAATTCAATCCCAGGACGAGATTAGTCGAGAGACCGCTGTTGAGATTGGTGAGCGGGTCGTTCGTTTCCAGCCCGTCCACGATGTAGCCATTGGAAAGAGCGGGGAGTCCATTGAACTCCACGTTGCCGTAGCCGTTGCTGCCGCCGACAAAGTCGTTACTGCTCCCCGCCGTATTGATCATGGCGCCAGGCGCGAATTGCAGAGGGTAGGTCAGATCGCCTCCCGGATTCGGCAAGTCCTCCAGTGCCGACGCATTCAGGGTCGTGGATGTGTTGGCATTTTCCGGATTGATGAGTGGGGCTTCGCTGCTTACCTCAACCGCCTCATTGGATCGCGCCACTTTGAGCGTGAAATCCACAGTTTGCTTCTGGCCCAGACCCGAAATCACGTTGTCATTTTGGCGTGGATCGAAACCTGGCGCTTCCACCCTAACCGAATAAGTGCCCGGCTTTAACTGCGGAAAGTCAAATCGTCCTGCGTCATCGGTCCGGGCGTTGCGCTTCAGTCCGGTCTCCTGATTGGTGATCGTCACCGTGGCGCCCGGCACAACCGCATTGGTTATGTCTCGGACTTGGCCAAGGATGGCACTGGTGGTTTCTCCTTGTCCCAGCGCTTTCGCTGGGACAAGACACGCCACAATAAACAGAAGAAAAGCAAAGTGCGTTGCCCGCGCCATGAATACCCCACCTCTCTGCCCTGAAGTGGCAAAGTGCCACTGCTCTCGTCTATTAACCAGAGATTATTGTTAACAGTTAATCATAGTTAATCTAAACAGACAAGAACGAAGAAGAAGCCTGATAACCTCAACAATTGCACCCGAGTCACGAGCAAACCCAATGATCCAAAGTGCCAGCGTTGGCCGGCAATTTTCTGGCCGGGCTACACTGGAAGAGGCACGGTGCCGCGAGTTGCTCCTTCAAAATGATCTCTTTCTCAAATATCAATAAGCAGTATGGCAAGCAGTTGCTCTTCGTGGATGCTTCGTTTCAGTTGAATCCCGGCGAAAAAGTCGGGCTGGTCGGCCCCAATGGGGCGGGCAAGACAACGCTATTCCGGATGGTGGTCGGCGGGGAAACTCCCGACGAGGGCGCGGTCTCCGTCCCCAAGAAGTTGACGATCGGCTACTTTCGCCAGGACGTCGAGGAAATGCAGGGCCGTTCGGTCCTGGATGAAGCGATCGCAGGCCATTCACGTCTTGATCATCGACAGGCACCCGCCAGCGAGCCGGGTGCAAAACGGTGATTCATCCTGTATTCTCAATGAAATGGCTAAGGATTTCATTGCCCGGTTGAAGCAGTCGCCCGTGCTCTGTGACGGAGCCATGGGCACGCTGCTGTACAGCAAGGGCATCTTCATCAACCGCTGCTATGACGAGTTGAACCTGACCCAACCGGACCTGATCCGCGGCATTCATCATGAATACTTGCAGGCGGGTGCGGAAGTCATTGAAACCAATACGTTCGGGGCGAATTCGTTTCGACTGGCGCGGCACAGTCTGGCCGACCGGGTTGGCGAAATCAATGTGGGGGGCGCGCGGATAGCGCGGGAAGCGGCCAAGAGTTTTGATGTCTGGGTAGCGGGGTCGGTCGGCCCACTCGGGGTACGCATCGAACCACTGGGCAAGACCTCGTTCGAGGAGGCTCGCGTGGCTTTTCGCGAGCAGATCGAAGCGCTGGTCGAAGGCGGCGCCGACCTGCTGATGCTGGAGACCTTCGGCTACCTGGAAGAGCTGCGTCAGGCCATCCTAGCCGCCCGCGAGGTGAATCCGAAAATTCCGGTGATCGCGCAGGTCACCATTGACGAGGACGGCAACTGCCTGGACGGCTCGGCTCCGGAGATTTTCACGCCCCACCTGGAAGATTGGGGCGCCGAGGTGATCGGCTGCAATTGCAGCGTCGGGCCGGTCGCCATGCTGGAGGCGGTAGAGCGCATGCGAGCGGTCACTTCCCTGCCGCTGTCGGCGCAACCGAACGCCGGCGTGCCGCGCTCGGTGGAAGGACGGAACATCTACCTGTGCTCGCCGGAATACATGGCCAATTATGCCCGGAGGTTTGTGACAGCGGGGGTGCGGCTGGTAGGAGGCTGTTGCGGGACGACGCCAGAGCACATCCGAACCATGAAGTCGGAGTTGCGCGTGGACGTAGCCCGTGCCAAGGTGAGTTCCGCAGCGGTCAAGGGAGAAACCAAGCCAGCCGCGGTGACGGCGATTCCTTTGCGGGAGCGCTCCCGGCTCGGCGCCAGGATCGCCGCAGGCGAGTTCGTAACCATGGTGGAGATCGTCCCTCCCAAGGGCACCGACATCCGAAAAGAGGTGGAAGGGGCGCATTTTCTGAAGAGGGTGGGCGTGGATGCGATCAATATTCCCGACAGCCCCCGGGCCTCGGCGCGGATGAGCAATCAGGCGCTCTCCCTGCTGATGCAGCAGCAGGTCGGCATTGAACCCATCCTGCACTACACCTGCCGAGACCGCAACGTGCTGGGCATACAGTCGGACCTGCTGGGCGCGGCGGCCACCGGAATCCGGAATCTCATCTGCATCACGGGCGATCCGCCGAGGATGGGCAACTACCCCGACGCCACCGCTGTCTTCGACGTGGATTCGATCGGCCTGGTGAACATCGTGCACAGCCTGAACCGGGGCATGGACATCGGCGGCAACCCCATCGGAACCGGGACGGCGTTTGTGATTGGGGTCGGAGCCAACCCCGGCGTCCCGAACATAGACGAAGAGATTCGCCGCTTCGAGTACAAGGTGGAAGCCGGCGCGGAGTATGCCGTCACGCAGCCGGTGTTCGATCTGGGACTGCTGGAAGCGTTTATCCGGCGGATCGAGCACTGCCGGATTCCGGTGATTGCCGGGATTTGGCCGCTGGTAAGCGCCCGCAACGCCGAGTTCATGAAAAACGAGCTGCGGGTTTCGGTGCCGGATTCGATTCTGGAGCGCATGACTGCCGCCAAGACTCCGGAAGCCGCTCGCGAGGAGGGCGTTCTGATCGCCCGTGAGATGCTGACCGCGGTGCGGAGCCTGGTGCAAGGCGCCCAGATCAGCGCACCGCTGGGCCGCTACGCTTCTGCAGTGGATGTGCTCGAGGCTTTGGGGAAATCGAATCCCATTTCGGCATAGCGACCTGTGAATATTCCGTGAAAAATGATTTCTTCCAGACACTTCCCGGCGCGAAGTGGACTAGAATATAAGCAGGAGTTTTCCGGCTTTGGCCAAATTGGAAGAGTGTCTGCAACGTTTGGAGAAGATCGTGCAGGAACTGGAGAAGGGTGAAGTTCCGCTCGAGACGTCCCTGACACTTTTTGAAGAAGGAATGCAGCTTTCGGCCGCTTGCCGTAAAGAATTGGAGGAGGCGGAAGGGAAAGTGGAAATCCTTTTGAAGCAGAACGGAAAACTTCAGGCTGAACCGTTCGAGCCCTTGACCGAGGTATCGTCCGGCCGCAGGTAAGCGGGACCGCCTCGGATGCTTGCCGCTCGCTAGTGTTAACGACTGTGACAGGGTTGCTCCGCGAACGGACGCTGTCGCGGCAGTACTGCCGTTTTGCGCGGCAGAAGTCGAGGGAAGTATGCAGCCGCACTATGTTGTGCTCTTTCAGAGCGACCCGCGGATTGCTGAGTCATTAGCCTCCGCATTGTCGGCTTCGTTCGCGTCGGTCCAGAAGGCAAACTCCTTGCGAGAACTACGGAGTTTCATCGCCCAGCACCGGACCAGCATCGCGATTCTCGACATTGAGGCAGCTCCGCTTTCCGAAGTGGGACGCCTTTCCCAGGAATTCCCCCAGGCCGGGATCGTGTGCACCCATCGTCTTGCCGATGAAGACATGTGGACCGCCGCTCTGCAGGCCGGGGCCGCGGACGTCTGTCCGTCGTTCGATATTCGCGGCATTGTCCGATCGGCAGAAGGAAACGCTGCTGTCGTGCGGGCCGCCGCAGCTTGAAGATTGTTTCTCTCTCACGGGACGCCTGCGGGCGTCCTTATTTTCTCCCGTCCGCATTCCATCGCTGAAGATCCACTCGCCCGCTTGTTATACTCACCGTCATGCTGAACCAGACTCTGGAAAGTGGCCGACGGTTGGCCGATGCCGCCCTAGAGCGTTTGTTACCACCGGCGACGCAGCATCCAGTCTCCATTCATCAGGCGATGCGGCACAGTGTATTTGCCGGAGGCAAGCGCTTGCGTCCGATCCTCTGCATAGAAGCTGGCCGCATGGTTGGCGGGTTGTTGCCGCAAGGAATCGAGGACCTTGGCGGGGCGCTCGAAATGCTGCATACGTATTCGCTGATCCACGATGATCTCCCGGCCCTCGACAACGACGATCTGCGCCGCGGCCGTCCCACTTGTCACAAGGCCTTCGGGGAGGCGATCGCGATCTTAGCCGGCGACGCTCTGCAAACCCAGGCGTACGAGGTATTGGCGCGAATGGGCTGTTCCGCCGAAGCTCGCGTGCGCATCATCGAGGAAATTGCCCGCGGCACGGGCACCATCGACGGCATGATTGGAGGCCAGGTCGTCGATCTGGAAGCCGAGCATCACAACCCCGACCTGGCTACGCTCGAATACATTCATCGCTCGAAAACGGCTGCGCTGATAGCCGCCAGCGTCGTTAGCGGCGGGATCTTTGCTGGAGCGAACGATGACGCCGTTTGCAAACTGCGGTCTTTTGGACAATCCATTGGCCTGGCGTTTCAGATCGTGGACGACGTTCTCGATGTGACTCAAACCTCCGAGCAACTGGGAAAAACCGCAGGCAAGGACAGGGCTGCGGAGAAGACTACCTATCCCGCGCTGTTTGGAATTGACGAGTCGCTAAAGAAAGCCGATGCACTCGTGGAAAAAGCCACTAGCTCGTTGGAACCTTTCGGCACACGCGCGGAAACATTGCAATCGCTGGCCCATTTCCTGGTGGAGCGCAAGAAGTAGCGAATGTGGGCGCGAGGGTCCCCGCTCGTGCTTTTTGTGGTAAAACTGATTCACGGCGATGGAGTTCGCCATAACTGCCCGGACCACATCAGTTAACCTTCCGGGCTGATAACTCCTACAAACTTTGTAGGGAGACTCCATCGTGAACGATCTATTTGTGATTTCCGTCGGCGCGATTGCCGGCGCCAACGCCCGCTTCCTCATCAGCCGCTACGCCGCCCGAATCCTGGGGCCCGTCTTCCCTTACGGAACGCTATTCATCAACGTCACGGGCAGCATGATCGTAGGGTTTTTCATGATCTGGGCCACGGAGCGCGCATTCGTTGACCCGCGCTGGCGGCTGCTGATCGTGGTCGGCTTCTGCGGCGCATTTACTACGTTTTCCAGCTACGCGTTTGAAACCATGGCTTACTTCGAACAAGGGCAATGGATGCTCATGATGACCAACATTCTTACGAACAACTTGCTATGCCTCGGCGGAGCACTGGCCGGTATGGCGCTGGCGCGGGTGCTGTAAAATGCCAACTGCCATGGCTGTTCAAGTCACTATCTACCTTAACGAAGCCGATCAGTGGCATCACCGGCCGCTGCACATGGAGATCCTCAACTATCTGAGGAAAGAGAATGCGTATGCCGCGACCGCCATCCACGCTGTCGCCGGATTTCTGGGACGGCACCGGGTTGAAACCGCACACCTGGTCGACGCCGGCGGCAAACTGCCGGTGATCATCATCTTCGTGGACACGGATGAGCACGTGAACCGCGTGTTGCCGACATTGAAAGAGATGGCCGCCCACCGCCTGATCGTGCGGGAAAATGTGGTGCTGGAGCAAGGGAATCTGGAGTGAGATGTCCCTCCTCACCGCCAGGATGTCCGTCGTTTTTGCCGACACTTCAGTACAGATAGGTTCCGGGAGGAAACAGCGTTGCAGGCGAAAGACGCGCCTATTTCAAGAGGAGAAAGCGGATGGGTGTACGTAGGTTAGCTCTTGGATTCAGCCTGGCAGTGATCACGATTCTTTCAAGTGCCTTCGTCGCTGAAGAGCACGGAAATTCGATGCCTCGCGCGAAGGTTGTCGCGCTGGACCCTGCGGCAAAGGACTACTTGAGCGTTCTCAGCGGCCCGCCTGAGTCAGTGAAGATGCAGGCGGGTTACGTGGTGCTGGCGCCGGGCAAGTCCGTGGGTAAACACAGCACGGGTCATCACGAGGAGCTGCTGGTGGTGCTGGAAGGCGAGGGTGAAATGCTTTTTCGGGATGGGTCAAAGCTACCGGTGAGGGCGAACTCGGCTGTGTATTGCCCCCCAGACACCGAGCATGACGTAACCAACGCTGGGCGTCACACATTGCGTTATGTGTACGTGGTAAGCGAGGCACAATAAAATGCCGGGATCGGGTTCCGATCAGACCATGCCGCTTGATATTCTCGCCATCGCCGCGCACCGGGACGACGTTGAGCAGACTTGCGGCGGGACGCTGCTCAAAATGGCCGAGCGCGGGCATCGCACCGGAATCCTTGACCTCACGCAAGGGGAGATGGGCACGCGGGGCACGGCAGAAGACCGCGCGCGCGAAGCCGCCGAAGCTGCGAAGATTTTGCGGGTTTCATGGCGGCAAGCGCTGGACATTCCTGACGGCCGCGTGGAGAACACCTGGGAGAACCGGCTGAAAGTCGCACGAGTCATCCGCGAGCAGCGGCCGCGGGTGGTGATTCTGCCCTACTGGCAGGGCCGCCATCCTGATCATTACACGGCGTCGGTGCTGGGATATGAAGCGTGTTTTGTTGCGGGATTGGCGAAGCTTGCGCTCACCGGAAACGGCCCGGACGGCCGCACGGGCGGGGACGCCCGCGCCCACACGAACGAAGAACCGCTACCGCCCCATCGACCTTTCAAGATTATCTACGCGACGCTTTATTACGATATCCGGCCGACATTGGTCGTCGACATCAGCGATCAATTCGAGGCGCGTTTCCAGTCGCTGATGGCATACAAATCGCAATTCAGGGATCAGGAAGCCGGCAAAGATCTCTTCCCTGCCCAAGCCGAGGTCCGCGCGCGCATCGAGGCCATGGCCCGCTTCTACGGGATGTTGGGTGGAGTTACCTACGCGGAGCCATTCCTGCAGAAGGAAGTTGGCCTGGTTGAGGACCTGACGGTGATTCCCGTGAAGTCGATTTGATGCCGCCTGCACGAGCGGGGCGCGCTTAGACGACCTGTCATAGGGCCACGGCGACGCCGTCCCGCACGCTTCGCGACGGTAACAGGAATCACTCAGCCGGCCAGTACACTTTGACTAGGGAAATTAGCGCCCTGCCTTCAAGGTCAAACGCCTCGTAGTGTGTCACAACGGAACGTGCAAGTTCATCCAGATCCAGCCACGAGACTGGAATGTTCGACCGCTCTAGTTCGTACTTAGCCTCTTTTGTGTAGCCGCCGGTGCTTACATACAGTCCGCGGTCGCCCGGGCGAAGTGCACCGAGAAAACTCCGGATGTCTTGCGAGCCAATTTGTGCGTTTCGGTGTTTTACCTCCGCCTTGATTCGGGGCTCCTGAAATCCGAGTCCGTCCGGCGAGGCCAGAACGTCCACTCCCCGGTCCGGACCCTTCGGTGTGACTCGCGTGCGATAACCCATTGCACGTAAAAGAGCGGCGATCATCTGTTCCATCTGGTCGGGAGTTAGGCGCGACAACTTGTCTTTAATGAGCTCGTGGGCGCGTTCCTGAGTGTCCTGTCTGCTTTCCTCGAAACCCTCCCTTTCCTCTTCAGCCTGCACCGCTGAAGGCTCCGAGGGTATACCGACGTGAAGGTGTTCTGAAATGTCGCTCCAGACATCTGCAGGCACCGAGAACAAGGTGAGCGTGCTCCCGAGGGTATTTCTCGACGCTACGCTCAACTGATCGCGCGACACGCGTCCGAGCCACTCCACTTTCCGCAAATGCGAATAGCCGATCTCTCCCGGCTTGAAGATGTAGTCGCCGACAATCTTCCCTACCAAATACTCGCGCTTCGCAGGATCGTAACTTACCACATGGTCGGAGGGCTTAAGAACCGAGCGGAACTTGTAGATCATCGCAACCGCGTTTCCGATTTCGCCAAGCTTCGCGTCTGGATAGGCTCTGGTGTAGGCAGCGCGGACCTCATCACTTGTTACGAAGGACGTGAGGTCTCCTACCTTGTTCCATCCGATAGCAACGATGTGGTGCACGAAAAATTCCTCCGCGAGGTAACCACGCTCCCCCGCGCGAACCATCCAAGTATTGTTCATGCGCTAATCCTACCCGACGCTTTTCTTTTCCTCAAAATGTCTGCCACGCAGATGGCTACTTCTTCATGGCAACGGCGACTCCGTCCCTAATCGGGAGGATCGTGGTGAACAGTTCGCGGGAATCGTATAAGGCCCGGTTCAGTTTCCGGATGGCTTGGGTCGAGTCTTCCTGGTTCTTTTCGTCTGCTACGCGTCCACTCCACAAGACATTGTCGGTAATGAACAGTCCACCCTTGCGCAATTTCGGGAGCGCCAGCTTCATGGCCCGCGGATAGTCGGTCTTGTCGATGTCGTTGAAGACGATGTCGAACTCCTGCTTCTGCTCCGAAATGAGTTCGAGCGCGTCGCCAACGCTCACGGTAATCCGGTCCGTCACTCCCGCGCTGTCGAAATACTGCCGCGCTTCGTCGGCATTCTTGCGGTCGCCGTCGGTGTAATATACGCGGCCGCCCGGGCCGACGGCACGCGCCCACCAGATGGTGGAATAACCGATGGCCGAACCCATCTCGAAGACGGTTTTGGCGTTGATCAGCAGCGCCAACTGGTGCAGCACCCGGCCGACGGCGGGACCTATGATGGGAATCTTTCGTTTGGTGGCTTCCGCTTCCATCTCCGCCAGGACTTCATCGCGGGGAGGGAGAAGCGAGAAGAGATAATCGTCAACGGCGGGGTTGGTGATGTCACCGTAATGACGCCAAGTGGGCTTGGTTGTCTTGTTGTCGGGCAAACTGGATTCCTTTCATTCCGTCGGCAGCTTTCCCGCCAAGACGCGTTGTTTCGCTGGATGGCAAAGGATCGCAGGCGCCAAGGCGCGGACATATTCTAGATGACGTACAGGCACGACTGAAGTCGTGCTCTTCCAAGTGAATTATTTGATAGTTTCTCCCGGCTTCATCTCCAGCACCTCAATGCCGGGCGCGAGCTTTCTCAAATCGTTGGGTCTCCCGACCAGCACGGGAAAGGTCCCAAAGTGCATCGGGATGACCGTTTTCACCTTGAGCAGTTTGCAGGCATACGCGGCTTCCCGCGGGCCCATGGTGTAATGGTCGCCAATAGGAATCATGGCAATATCCGGCGCATAGAGTTCGTGGATGATCGCCATGTCCCCGAACACGTTGGTGTCGCCGGCGTGATAAATCTTGAGGCCATTGGAGAACTCGACCACGTATCCGCAAGCCTCGCCACCGTAGACGTATTCATCGCCATCCTGGATACCGCAAGAATGGTCGGCGTGCACCATGGTGACTCTAATGTCTCCGACCGCCTGGGTGCCGCCCTTGTTCATCTCGGCCAGATTCTGCACGCCTTTCTTCCCCAGCCAACCGCAGAGCTCCGGGATGCCGACAACCTTCGGATTGTGCTTGCTGGCGATTTCGACGGCGTCTCCAATGTGATCGCCGTGGCCGTGAGTGATCAGCATCGCGTCCACCTTCTTTACTACCTTCTCATTCGCCGGACACATGGGATTTCCCATCACCCAGGGGTCCAGCAGCAGCGTGCTGCCGCCTGGGGTTTCCACTCGAAAGGTGGCATGACCTAACCACGTCAGTTTGATTCCGTTAAGATTCATGGCCATTTCCCCGTTCTGAAGCCGCTTTGGTCAGAGTCGCATTGCGTCCCCAAGCATTTTAGTAAGGGGTTCGCGGCGGTGCAATGCCGCGGGCTCCGCAATTTCTTCTAGGGATGCATTGGCTTTCGGCGGTACTATATTGGCCGTGACCGAGTTAAGGGTTCTCATCTCGCGCGAACAGATTGCCTATCGGGTGGCGGCGATGGGTGCAGACATCACCCGTGACTTCGCCAACGAAGCCATCATTTTTGTCGGCGTGCTCAAGGGTGCGGCCATCTTTCTTTCCGACCTGGCGCGCAACGTACAACTCGACTCCACCTTTGACTTCATCGGCGTCTCCAGCTACGGCAATCGCCCCAGCCCCAGGCAGGAACTGCGGAGCGGATGGGACTCCAGCGGTGAGGTGCGCCTGACCAAGGATGTTGATCAGTCGATGAAAGACCGCAATGTGATCCTGGTGGAGGATATTCTTGATACGGGCCTTACCCTCAGCTATCTGAAGAAGATTCTGCTGGCTCACCAGCCAAAGTCACTGCGGCTGGCCACGCTGCTGGACAAACCGTCACGACGGAAGCTGCCGATCGAGGCGGACTACGTGGGCTTCCGCATTGCCGATGAATTCGTGGTGGGATATGGCCTGGATTACGCGGAGAAATACCGGAACCTGCCGGATATCTGCGTGGTGCCGAGAGAGGGCAGCTAGCACGAGCGGGGACGGTCGCGCCTACCTCGACGGCAGTGGCTGCTATCATAGGAGCAGTGCCCATGGCAGCGATCCAACCGGACATTCAATCCAAGGTCGATCCACTTCTTCTGGAAGTGGCGGATGTGGTCAATACCACGCTCGACCTGGACACCACGCTGCGCCGCGTGGCGGAACTGGTGCGGAAAGTCATCGACTATGAGATTTTCGGCATTCTGCTGCTGAACGAGAAGACCCAGGAGCTGCGAATCCGTTTCCAGGTTGGCTATTCCCACGGTGTGGCGGAGCGGGTGCGCATCAAGGTCGGGGAAGGCGTGACCGGCCTTGCGGCGCAGCGCCGCGAGCCGATTCTGGTCGATGATGTCACCCAAGATCCCCGCTACATTTCGGGAGTTGCGAATGTGCGCTCGGAGCTGGCGGTCCCGCTCATTGTCAAGAACCGATTGATCGGGGTCATCAACATCGAGTCTCCACAACCAGGTCACTTCACCGAAGAACATAAGCGGCTGCTGACGCTGATCGGCTCCCGCATGGCGGTGGGAATCGAAAACGCCCGCCTCTACACTCGCACCACCCGCCAGGCGCGCACCCTCGTGCTGCTGAACGAGATTGCACGCGAACTGACGTCGATCCTGAATGTGGACGAGGTTCTCAATCGTATCGGCGAGTTGCTGAGCCGTCTGATCGACTATCAAATGTTCAGCATTCTCCTGGTAAATCCGGAAGGCGACAAACTGCAGCATCGTTTTTCCCTGCGCTTCCAAGAGAACGTCCAGCGCAAGCACGAGATCCCCATCGGCCGCGGCCTGGTCGGCTACGCCGCGCAACATAAGGAGGCGGTGCTGGTGCCGGACGTCAGCAAGGACCCGCGTTACATCCAGCTGAATCCGGAAACCCGCTCGGAGCTCGTGGTTCCGCTCATTTACAAGAACACGATCCTGGGCGTGCTCGACCTGGAACACACCCGGCGGGGCTACTTCACGGAAGACCATCGTCGTACCATGACGACGCTGGCCGCACAACTCGCCATCGCCATCGAGAATGCCCGGCTTTACGAGCAGGTGGCGCTGCAGGAAAAGCGTTTGGAGCGCGATCTCGCCCTGGCGCGTGAGTTGCAGTTCCGGCTGTTGCCTCCGACCCTGCCCAAGCTGGCCAATCTGGACATTGCAGCGAAGTTCGTTCCTGCCAGAGCCATTGGCGGCGACCTCTACGATTTTGTGAGCTACGCGTTCTCGCGGACTGCCATCGTGGTCGGGGATGTGAGCGGGAAAGGAGCTCCGGCCGCCATCTACGCCGCGCTGGTCAGCGGAATTCTGCGCTCCCACGCTCCCATCGAACCTGCTCCGGCAGAGATGCTCTCGGCGGTAAACTTTTCATTGGGCGAGCGGCGTATCGAAGGGCAATTCGTCTCCTTGATCTACGCGGTGTGGGACGACGCCACGCGGACTTTGCGGGTGGCGAACTCCGGCCTGCCACGCCCCATTTACAGCCAAGGAGGCAAGATTCAGGTCATTGAAGCCACCGGGCTCCCCCTGGGTCTATTCGAGGAAACCGAATACGACGAACTGAGCTTTTCGGCCAAGCCTGGCGATATGTTCGTATTCTTCAGCGACGGCATTCTCGACGCCAGCAACAAGGCGGGAGAACTGTTCGGACGCGAGCGCGTGGAGCGGATCGTAGCGAAGCATGCGAGCGTTTCTCCCGATGCGCTGGTAAAGGCCATTTTCAAGGCGGTCGCAGAACATGCGGCGGGTCTCGATGCCTTTGACGATCAGACCGTGGTCGCAATTCGCGTCAAAGGCCCATCCGGGAAGCGCGCGTGACTGCTAGCTCCCATCCCGACCACGGCCGCGCGCCCGGCTTTGTCTACCGGACAGGGCCTGGCGGACGCGCGGCCGCCGACGCCCTTTGCTGCGAGCAAGTTCCTCTTCCGCGGCTGGCCAAGCGGTTTGGCACGCCGCTCTATGTGTACTCGTCACGCGTGATTCGCGAGCGTGTACAGGCCTTTCAGCGCGCGTTTCGCAGCGTTCCTCACAAGATCTGCTACTCGGTAAAAGCGAACTCCAACCTGGGCCTGCTGCGGATGCTGGCCAGGTTGGGTTGCGGGTTCGATGTGGTTTCCGGTGGAGAACTGGAGCGCGTGCTGCATGTGAGCCGCGCCGCCGGGAGGCAGGTGGTTTTTTCGGGGGTCGGGAAGACGAAAGACGAAATGCGGGCCGCGCTCGAAGCCGGCATCCTGCTGTTCAACGTCGAAAGCGAATCCGAGCTGGCGGCATTAACGGAAATTGCCACGCACCGTCAGAAGATCGCGTCCGTCGCATTGCGGGTGAATCCCGATGTGCCGGCCGAAACTCATCCCTACATCTCGACCGGGCTGCACCAGCACAAGTTCGGCGTTCCTCTCGAACAGGCGCAGAGTTTGTACGCTGCGGCTGCGCAGGGCAGGTTTTTGAAAGTTGTGGGCGTCAGCGTGCACATCGGTTCCCAGATCACCGACATGAGGCCGTTTGCGGCGGCCATGGAACGCGTGGCCGAGTTGGTGCGCGAGTTGCGGAGGCAAGGGCACGATTTACGTTACGTGGACGCGGGGGGCGGCCTGGGCATTTCCTACACCCACGCGCAGGATTCACGGGATTTCCAGCGCTACGTCGCCAGCTACGCAGAGGCGGTTCTCCAGCCTCTGCGAAAGCTGAACATCACGATTCTGCTGGAGCCGGGGCGGTCCATCGTTGGTCCAGCGGGGGTGCTGCTGACGCGCATTTTGTACAAGAAGACCAACGGTCCCAGGAAGTTCCTAATCATCGATGCCGCCATGAACGATTTGGTCCGTCCTTCCTTGTACAACGCCTACCACGAGATTTTCCCGGTACAGGAACCGCAAAGCGGCGGCACGGCGGAAATCGTCGATGTGGTGGGTCCGGTATGCGAAACCGGAGACTTCATCGCCCGTGGCCGCGAACTCCCTGCCGCACAGGAGGGAGACTTGCTGGCGGTGATGGATTGCGGGGCCTACGGAATGGTTCTGGCTTCCAATTACAATGCCCGCCCGCGGCCTGCGGAGATTCTGGTCCAAGGCAAGACCGTCAAAGTCGTGCGCCGGCGCGAGACTGCAACGGAGTTGCTCCGCAACGAAATCTAGGCTGGCTTCATCAGGATACTGCCCTTTACGCTCGGGGTGGTGTTCCTGGCATCCTTCGCGGTGAAGGCACCTAACAAGCAATCCCTCCCCTGTGGCGTAAAAAAGAGAGGCAAGCAGCAAGCTGCTTGCCTCTCGTGATTCGGCTCCGCTTTTGGCTCAAGCTCCGCTGAGCGGTGCATGAGACAGTGAGCAGAAGGTTACTTCGCTTGCGCGAAGAAGCCAGTGCCGCCATACGTGCCGGACCCATAGCGGCCGACCATGGCCAGCTTGTCGTTCAGGCCGTCAGCTCGCGTGGAGCCGACGCCGTTGGGATCGTCAAAGCTGTATTGTTTGCCGCCGTGCAGCAATATGCCGTGACGGTTGCCAGAACTATCGAAAACGGTGGCGTTGATGTCTCCCTTGTTGTTGATGCCGTGAATGGCCGTTCCAGTGGACCCTTCTCCGGTGCCGTGAAACGCCTTGTAGGTCTTGCCGTTATTGGCGGTGGTATACGACAGGTAAGTCGAGGAGGAGTTCGCACCGAACACGGTGATCACACCTTTGTTGTTGATCGACCAGGCTTGATTTAAACTGGCGGTGTTCGGCGGATCCAACTTCGTAATCTTCTTGCCGACCAACACGAATCCATGCTGGACGCCATTCGAGTCAATGTAATCGCCTACGATGCTGCCTTTGTCGTTGATGCCGTTCAGTTGGGTTGCCAACGATTTCGGAACATTGTATTCGGTGAGTTTTCCCTTGGCATACACAAGGCCGACAGGATTCGCGGTGCTGGACAAGGTGCACCAGCCGACAGCTGTGCCAGCGGAATTGATGCCGTACATCTGGATGGCCGAGGCCCCCGGAGTCGACGGACAATTCTTGTCGTCGAATGAGGTCAGCTTCGTCCCGTTCAGGATCATACCGTGCTGAACGCCGGCGCTGTCTACGTAATCCCCGGCAATCACGCCCTTGGCGTTAATGGCATAGCTGTCAGTCTCTTGGGCACCTTTGACAACCACGTCCTTGAAAGTGAACTTCAACGCTGGCGCTGCGGCCGCTGCACTCATGGCAAGCAGGGCCAACACCAGCACGACTAGACTGAAAACACATTTGTTGAGCTTCATTAACTTCCTCCTGAGTAGGTCTGCTTCGGGCCACATGCTGGCGGCCCGTTCTCGAGTGAATCACTAGAGGCCGAAAGTCTAGCATGCCCCAACACCGCGTTCAATGCTTAGTTTGCCGGACTACAACTGGAATGCGCACATGGTGCAAACTCTTGCACACTGCGCTGGCGGGTGTTGCGGAATTCATCTTAGTCGGGCGTTCTTGGGATCCGAAAGCTTGCAGAGCACCGGGTTTTCTCCGACGTCCCGTCAAGCTGCGGATCTCTCGGTGGACGGGAAGGACAATTTCAGGAGTCCGCCAACAGCGCGACTGCACTTCTCGGCGCAATTGATGTTCACCGGGAACCTTGATTCCGCGGCTGCTCCCAAACCAGTTTTCCGCCCACGAAAGTCTTCAGCACTTTCACATCGCGAATCCTGGCGGGATCAATCAAGAAAATGTCGTCGCTCAACACGATCATGTCGGCCAGCTTGCCGGGAGTGATCGAGCCCTTCTCCCGATCCTGAAACTCCGCATAGGCCGAGCCCATGGTGTATGCCTGGACAGCCTCGGCCACAGTCAATTTCTGCTCGGGAAACCAGCCATTCGGATTCTTGCCGTCCAGCGTGGCGCGCGTGACCGCCGCATAGACGGTCAGCAACGGATTCAAAGGCGCGACGTCCCAGTCCGTGCCGAAGGCCAGATGTACACCATGATTCAGAAATGTGCGGAAAGCGTAGGTGCGGCTGGCGCGATCCTGCCCGATGCGCGCTTCCGCCCAACGACCGTCGTCGATGGCATGGTAAGGCTGGACGGAAGCGATCACGTCCAACTGGGAGAAGCGATCGAAATCCTTGGCGGCAACGTGTTGGGCATGCTCGATGCGGAAGCGGTGTTCCGCGCCACGATTTGCCCGGAGCGTTGACCAATAAATGTCGAGGATCTCGGAGATGGCACGGTCGCCGATGGCGTGAATGCAGATCTGCAATCCGGCGGCGTCCGCTGATTTCACCCAGTCCTGCATCTGCGAGATGGGATGCATGTCGCCGGCGAGGATTCCGGAGTTGCCCGGATCATCCGAGTAAGGATCGAAGAAGTAGGCGGTGCGCGATCCCAGCGACCCGTCAGCGAAACCTTTCAATGCGCCGATGCGAAGAAAAGGGGTGCCAAAGGAATGGCGAACACCGACCCTGGCTTCCTGCTGCCAATCCGAAATCGCAGCCGCGACATAGATGCGGGTGGTCAACTCGCCGTGCTTCAGCAGATCGCCATACGCCTTGATGTCGGCAAAGCTGTCGGTGTCTTCGTCACTCATCTGTTGCACACTGGTGACCCCGAGTGAGGCGGCGTAGTCCAGAGCACGATGGATGGCGTGCATCCGCTGCTCCGGCGTGAGCGGTGGGATCAGCTTGAGCACCGCATCCTTGGCGGCGTCCTTCAAAGCGCCGGTGGGATTGCCCTGCGCATCGCGCACAATGACTCCGCCGGGAGGATCGAGCGTCTGCGCGGTAATTCCCGCCAGGCGGAGCACGACCGAATTGGCCAGCGCGGTGTGGCCGTCATAGCGGTCGAGGAACACCGGCGTATCGGGCATGAACGGGTCGATGAGGGCTTTAGTCGGAAGCTGGGTGGGAATCCATTTGGTCTCGTCCCAATCGCCGCCGAGGACCCAGTCCCCCTTGGCTGTTTTCTTGACTTGCTCCGCCACGCGACGCACAAATTCCCCGGCACTGGTGGTGTCGTTGAGTTGCACCGCATCCAGCTGCAATCCGCCGCTGACGAAGTGCACATGTGCGTCGTTAAAGCCAGGCAGAAGCAGCTTGCCCCCGGCGTCGATCAAGTTGGTATCCGGGCCGCGCAGGGTATCGATATCCGCCTTGGAACCGACCGCGATGATACGATCGCCAACCACCGCAACCGCTTCGGCGGTGGGCCGATTGGGGTCTACCGTCCAGATTTTGGCGTTAGTGATGATGAGATCAGCGGTGGGCTTCGACTGCGCAAATGACCCACTCGCCACGACGCAAATTGACAGTAAGAGAGCGTATTTCATGATTGTTCCTATTGAATCATTGACCGATTGAATCATTGAATCCATGGGTGAATGATTCAACGGTTCAATGACTCAATTCTAGCGCTGGCCCCATTTCATTTTTGTTCGGAGCAAGTCGAAAAATGTTCCCGGCATCCGCAGCAAGCGGACCTGGTTTTCTGATTTGTGGCAACGCACGCGGTCCCCGTCATACATGGGCATCCCGACCTGTCCGTCGACGCTCAAGTAAGCTTCGTCGGCGCCCGTGTTCACCACGATTTCCACCAGCGAGGTATCGGGAACGACCACCGGCCGGTGGGTGAGGGAATGCGCTGAAACGGGTGTGATCACCAGCGCATGTACGGTCGGCATCAGAATCGGACCTCCCGCCGACAGCGAGTAGGCGGTGGATCCCGTGGGAGTGGAAACGATGAGGCTGTCCGCCTTGTACACGGACACAAACACTCCGTCCACGTAAACATCGCAGTGGTTCAGGCGGGCGATGGTACCCTTCCCGACCACGATATCGTTGAGCGCGTCATATCCCGCCACCCGCGAATCCCGCCGCACCACCTCACAATGCAGCATGGCGCGCACTTCCACGGCATGCTTGCCGTCCTCGATCGCTTGCAGCGTCGGATACAAGTCCTGGAGCGGAACTTCGGTGAGGAACCCCAGCGAGCCCAAATTCACACCCAACACCGGAATGCCGGACTTGGCAAGAGCCCGCGCCGCCGAAAGCAAAGTGCCGTCGCCGCCCAGAACGATAGCCAAGCGGAGCGGCCGCGACCCCATTTCCTCCCGTGCCAGAGTATCGGTGCCAGGCGCGAAGGGTGACGACTCGCGATCCACGACCACCTGGTAGCGGTGATCCTGCAGCCACTTCACCAACCGCGGCACGATCTCAGGCAGTTCCGGTGCACCCGGCTTAGCGATGATGGCAGCCGCTTTGTTCTCCGTAACAGCAGAATTCCCCGTAGGCATGATGAGACTCGAATTGTACAAAAATCTGATTTGGGCTGCCGGGGCAGGCGGTTAGAAGACTCCCCGCAGTAGGAACTCACGGTTGCCTTCCGCGCCCAGGATCGGAGAGTCGATGACCTCAGTGGTGTCGCAGCCCAGTTGGCGCAGGGTTTGGCGCACTTTCTCCACAGCGGCCCGCTGGAGTCCGGCGTCGCGGACAATGCCGCCTTTGCCCACCGATTCGCGGCCCACTTCAAATTGCGGCTTCACCAGCACGATGATCTGTTTGTTTTTGCGTTCCTCGCGCGCGGCGGGAAATCCCGCAGCAACCACCGCCGGAATTACCAAGGTTGCTGAAATGAACGAGACATCCACCGCGATCAGGTCCACGAGTTCTCCGGCCTGCTCGCGGGTCAGAAACCGGGCGTTGGTCTTCTCCAGCAAACGGACTCGGGCATCCTGCCGCAGGCGGAAATCTATCTGTCCGTGCCCGGTGTCGACTGCGACCACGCGAGCCGCCCCGTGCTGCAGCAGGCAATCGGTAAACCCTCCGGTGGAAGCGCCCACATCCATGCAGATCTTTCCTGCCACATCGATTCGCCAATGCTCCAGCGCTCGCTCCAGTTTCAGCCCGCCTCGGCCCACATATTTCAGATCTTCGCCCAGCAGCCGGATTCCACAATCAGCATCTACAGTGGTCCCGGCTTTCTCGATCTTCTGCTCATCGACCAGGACCTTACCCGCGAGAATCAGCGCCTGCGCGCGGGCCCGCGAACTCGCCAGCCCGCGTTCCAGAAGCAATTTGTCAAGACGGACTTTCAAAATTCTCTCCGGGAATGTCTCCCCTCGCTCACCCTACCACGGACGGGTCAGCAACAGACTCAGTGCAAACTGCTGAACTTTTTTCCCATGAATGATTTACACCGATACTTTCCCGTTTTTCCACATGAATTTCCACTGTGGTGTTGAAAACTTCCGGGGGCCGCGATGAATCCCGGAAAAACGTGGAAGAGCAGTTCGCCGGCCCCACTGCCAGACCTTTTCAGGTAAGATGTTTTTTCCAGCCAACTACCGACAAATGAACCGCGAATACCACAAGGGTTACAGCCAGGAACTGGGCCGGGACATGGACACACTCGTCTTCGGCCACTCGGGAAAACCAGTGCTCGTCTTTCCCACTTCCATGGGAAAATTTTTTGAGTATGAGGATCGAGGCATGATCGCCGTGCTCGCGCCGAAGCTCGAAGCCGGAGAGTTGCAGATATTTTGTCCGGACGCCGTCGACACCGAGAGCTGGTACAACAAGGGCGTTCATCCCAAGGTGCGGGTAATGCGCCACCTGCAGTATGAGCGCTACATCCTGAACGAGTACCTGCCGTTCTTGCGCTGGAAAAACCCCACCCCCAGTCTCGCGGTAACGGGATGCAGCTTTGGCGGGTATCATGCGGTCAACTTTGCGTTCAAACACCCGGACGCCGTGACCCACTGTCTCAGTATGAGCGGCGCATTTGATATCCATCAGTTTCTGGACGGATACTACGATGACGACTGTTATTTCAATTGTCCGGTGGATTACCTGCCGAAGATGTCGGATGACTGGTTTCTGAGCCGCTACCGGCGAATAAAGATTGTGCTGGGCTCGGCGGATTGGGATATGTGCCTGGACCAGAATGTGAAGTTGTCGGCCATGCTGAACGACAAGGCGGTGCCGCATTGGCTGGATGTGTGGAACGACCATTCCACGCATGACTGGCCGTTGTGGCAGAGAATGGCTGTGAAATACTTTTGAGGCCGGCCGCCGTTGGTCGTTCGTCGTTTGAAAGACAGGTCACGCAGTCAGAACGCTCAATCTTTCGAGAGCAGAGGCTATCATGAAGAAAATCGGAATCATTTTTGGCATGGAAAACAGCTTTCCGCCGGCGCTGGTGGAGAGAATCAACAGCATGAACGTTGAGGGCGTGACGGCAGAGTTTGTGAAGCTGGGCGGGGTAAAGATGGCGGATCCCAGCGGGTATCGCGTCATCATCGACCGCATCTCCCAGGACATCCCCTTCTACCGGGCGTTTCTCAAGAACGCGGCGTTAACCGGGACGATTGTCATCAACAACCCGTTCTGGTGGACGGCAGATGACAAGTTCTTCAACTACGCGCTGGCGACCAAACTGGGGGTGGCGATTCCGCCGACGGTTCTGTTGCCGCATCACACCCATCCTCCGGATACCACCGACCAGTCCATGCGCAACCTGATGTATCCGCTGAACTGGGACGAGATTTTCAGCTATGTGGGCTTCCCGGCCTTCCTAAAGCCGTATGCCGGAGGGGGATGGAAACACGTCTACAAGGTGCATTCCCCGGACGAATTCTTCAAACATTACAACCAGACCGGCGACCTCTGCATGACGCTGCAGCACGGAGTCGAATTCGACGAGTACTACCGTTGCTATGTAGTGGGACAGGAAAAAGTTCACGTGATGAAATATGACCCGAAGGCGCCGCACCATGAGCGGTACGTGAAGGGGAATCCGCCACCTTCGAGCGCCAAACTGCACGAGCGCATCAACAAAGATGCGCTGACCCTGTGCCGGGCCCTCGGCTACGACCTGAACACGGTGGAGTTCGCGGTGGAAGGCGGAGTGCCATATGCGATCGACTTCATGAATCCGGCACCGGACGCAGAAATCACGTCGGTGGGCCAGGCAAATTTCGACTGGGTGGTGAATGCGGTCGCGGAGATGGCGGTGAAGAACGCGCTCAGCGACGAGAATCCGGCGCGAGAACTGAGGTGGGCGGCGTTCCTGGCAGGTGCGAAACCGGTGGAAGTCACACCGTCAAAGCCGACGGCCAAGAAGAGGGCTAAGGCATCGAACTGAGTGGACGAGAGACCGACACTCACGGAAAGGCGACTACGTTGGGGAGTCCTCCTCGCGTTCGTGTCTTGGATTCCCGTTGTAATCGGATTTCTTAACTCTTTCCGAGGGCTATCCGAGCAGAAAGCAACCGGTCTTGGAGCGGTAGCTGGGGGCCTAGCTGAAGGTTTCGCGCTGTTCGGCTTGACTGTCACCCTGGTATTCGCAGTGACCGCCATCGTGTTGCTGCTGCGGGCATCTTCCCGCAAACACTGGCTGTTGTCGTTTCTCTCTATCTGCTTGAGTGCATTGGCGATCTTCTTTATTGGATTCTCGGCGTGGTTCTATTTCGTCCAGTGGCGGGCGTTTCGACACCCCTGACTTCAGCCTCTGGAAGACGGAGCACAAGCAACCAGGAAAAGTCGTCCGAGAAAGCAGTGGCATTGTTATACTGATGAAGCGTGGGGCCTCGATCCGAGGCTTCGCTCGGAAGCGGAGTTTCTTGGGTTACCGCCAATCGCCACTCAGCCAGAACTATGCAACCGACCTTCACCATCGGGATCGAAGAGGAATATCAGACCATTGATCCCTCCACCCGCGACCTCCGCTCCCATATCCATACCGAAATGATGGAACAGGGCAAGCTGCGCTTGCAGGAGAAAGTGAAGGCGGAAATGCATCAAGCGGTGGTGGAAGTCGGCACCTCGGTCTGCAACAACATCAAAGAGGCCAAACAAGAGATCCGGAAGCTGCGCCACGACATGATTGGGCTGGCCAAGGAAAACGGTCTGCGGCTGGCCGCGGCGGCAACTCATCCCTTCGGCGATTGGCGGGTACAGGAAATCACACCGGACGAGCGCTACAAGAACATTATCGAAGATATGCAACTGGTGGCCCGTGCCAACCTGATTTTCGGTTTACATGTGCATATCGGGATCGAAGACCGCGAGACCGCCATCCACCTGATGAACCACGCCCGTTATTTCCTGCCGCACATTCTGGCGCTCTCGACCAATTCGCCGTTCTGGCTGGGCATGAATACCGGGCTGAAATCCTACCGCTGCAAGGTGTTCGACAAGTTTCCGCGCACCAATATTCCGGATTACTTTCCGAGTTGGGGCGAGTATGAGAATTTCATCAAGCTGCTGATCAAAACCAACTGCATCGACAACGCAAAGAAAATCTGGTGGGATATCCGCCCGCACCCGTTCTTCAACACTCTGGAATTCCGGGTGTGCGACATTCCCATGCGATTGGATGAAACCATCGCCCTGGCAGCGCTCATCCAGGCTACCATTGCCAAGCTGTACAAGCTCTACGCGGCGAATCAGGGATTTCGCCTCTACCGCCGCGCGCTGCTGATGGAAAACAAATGGCGCGCCGCCCGCTACGGGCTCGACGGCAAGCTGATCGACTTTGGCAAGCAGAAGGAAGTTCCGGCTCGGGACTTGATCCTGGAATACCTGGAGTTTGTCGACGACGTAGTGGATGAACTGGATTCGCGGGCGGAACTGGAGTACATCCATGAGATTCTAAAGGTGGGCAGCGGCGCCGACCGGCAACTGCGGGTTTTTGAACAGACAGGCGACTTGAAGAAAATTGTGGACTACATCATTGAGGAGACGGAAATGGGCGTCGAAGAGCAAGACAGCTCAGCTTCCGCTAGAAAAGTGGGGTAATGACAAGTTCCGTAGATGAGACGCAAAACCCCGTCCTTCCCGAGCAAGGGCGGGAGGCCCAACTGAATACACTCCCCTTCGATCCTGAATTGACTCCCGGCGCCCACAACGCCGTACAGGTGTGCCTGAGAATCCAGCCGACGGAGAAGGTCACGCTGATCACGGATGAGGTGACGAGGGAAATCGCCGCCAGCCTGGTGCATGAACTGGAGGACCTGGGCTGCGCGTATCGCGCCTGGGTGCTGGAGGAACTGGCGCCGCGCCCGCTGCAGGACCTGCCCGGCGAGATTCTCAGTGATCTTGAGACCAGCCAGGTGAGTATTTTCGCGGCGCAGGCGCAGGCCAACGAGTTGCGGTCGCGCATCCAGATGACGGACGTGGTGAACCGGCGCAACATCCGCCACGCCCACATGGTAAATATCAATTCCCAGATCATGCGTGAAGGCATGCGGGCGGACTTCTTCAAGGTGGACCGCATCAGCGCCAAAGTCATCGACATGGTGCGGCGGGCTTCGCGGGTCCGGGCGAAAACTGCGGCGGGCACGGACCTGGTGGCCGACCTGAACCCTCGCTATCGCTGGGTGAAAACCAGTGGCCTGATCAGCCCCGACAAGTGGGGAAACCTGCCCGGCGGGGAGATTTTTACCACTCCGGGCGAAGTGAATGGCACGTTCGTCATTGACGGCGTGGTGGGCGACTGGCTGTGCGCGAAATTCGGCAGCTTGCGCGCCAATCCGCTGACCGTTCAGGTCAAGGGCAACCGCGTCACGGAAGCACACTGTTCCAACCGGGAACTGGAAAGCGATTTCTGGAGTTACACCCATACCGACGAAAACAGCGATCGGGTCGGCGAATTCGCCATCGGAACAAACCTGGAACTGAAGGACATCATCGGCCACATCCTGCAGGATGAGAAGTATCCCGGCGTGCATATTGCCTTTGGCAACCCCTATGGCGCCCATACGGGGGCGGAGTGGTCCTCCTCGACTCACATCGACGTGGTCGGACGTGAGTTCGACATCTGGGTGGACGACGAGCAGATCATGCGGAGCGGAAAGTTCCTGATCGAAGCGTAGCCCGCGGCCTGCATAACTGAGTCATCATGATTCCTTCCCTGCGACAACGGTTCAATGCGAACTTCACTCCGGAGAAGTACCAGACTTTTCTCCAAGTCATGGAAGAGCGCTGCGGCGCGCCGGTGGAATTCCGGATGTCGGAGACGCCCTGCTTCTTTCCCAAAGCGCTTTTCGATCAGATGTCGCAGTATGGCAAGGAGCTCATCCAGCAACTGGGGTCGCTGGAGTACCGCAAGGCGTCTTTCCAGGCCATCCCGCCGGAGTTCAACGTCCTCCACGAATCGCCTCATCCCCTGTTCATCCAAGTGGACTTCGGGTTGGTGAGAGATGCTTCAGGGAACCTCCAGCCAAAACTGGTCGAGTTGCAGGGGTTCCCGTCGCTCTATGCCTACCAAGCCATGTTGTCGCAGGTGTACCAGGAAGTGTTCGGGCTTGACGAGGATCTGGACTACCTGCTCGGCGGCCTTGACTGGGAAAGTTACAAGAAATTGCTGCGACACGCCATCGTGGGTGATCATGAACCGCACGACGTGATTCTGATGGAGATTGATCCGCTCCACCAGAAGACCCGGCCGGACTTTCTGTTGACCGAAAAGCTGCTCGGGATTCCGACGGTTTCGATTACCGACATTCAGAAGCGCGGCAACCAGTTGTTCTATCAGAAAGATGGCCATCGGGTGCGGATCAAGCGCATCTACAACCGCGCCATCGTCGACGAACTGGTCCGCAAGAAGATCAAGCTGGACTTCACGTTTTCCGATGAACTCGACGTCGAGTGGGCAGGTCATCCCAACTGGTACTTCCGGATGAGCAAATTCTCGCTGCCATTCCTGAAACACGAGTGCGTCCCGAAAACGTGGTTTCTGGATCGGGTCGAGCACATTCCCGCGGATCTGGAGAATTATGTGCTGAAGCCGCTGTTCTCTTTCGCGGGCCTGGGCGTGATCATGAACCTCAAGAAGGAGGACCTGGCCGCGGTTCCCGCCGACAAGCGTTCTCAGTACATTCTGCAGGAGCGAATGAATTTTGAGCCGGTGATCGAGACGCCGCAC
Organism: uncultured Acidobacteriota bacterium; assembly: GCA_963715675.1. Classification (GTDB taxonomy): domain Bacteria; phylum Acidobacteriota; class Terriglobia; order Terriglobales; family Acidobacteriaceae; genus DASVWZ01. Next base: position 529,984 of record OY970265.1, on the reverse strand, counting down.
GGCGGCACCAAGGCCGAGCTGCGGATCATGTACCTCTGGCAGCAGGAACTGCAGCCGGTGATGGTGATTGTGCGCATGGGCCGCGGGCTCATGATGGGCGTGGACCAGAACAAGAACATGGAGTGGGTAGGAAGTTCGGCAGGGTTCTGTCCGCGGCAATAAGCTCTCATCGGTCACACTCGTTTCCGGGTGGGTGCTTCATGGTTCCATCACTGTCAATCAGGAAGTTCGACCCTAACACGCCCCCAATTTCCAAACTGAGTTTTGGCGAAGATCTGGCCGCTGCGAAAGGGTAATGCGTAGATGGCCCTACCGCTCGATTCGGCCCGCATCCCCTTTCGGATCAATGCAGGCAATGCATTGGAATGATCTTGGACCCCGCATCATACCTCGGTGAAACGGAAACTTCGGTAACCGAATGCCTGGCGAGGGCGGCTCAGGCGTCCCGATTGCTGTTGTAAACTTCACCCTTGAGCACGTCCGCAGCATCTGATTATGGAGGAGGCTGAGATGTCAATCTTCGACGAGCAATACAGGGTTGTCGCCGTCGAGGGTGACCGCCTACTCATCCGGGGAATCCTTAGCGGTGAGGTGCTGACCATCATTAACACCGCGCCTGAGACTCCGCTTAGGCAAGAAGACTATCCGCTGGGAAAACTGATTGCTTTGACCGACCCGTCCACTGCGCCGCTGAATTAGGGCGCTGCGACGCTCATCAAGACTCCGTCAATATGAAGGGATGGCGCCGATCCGCAATCCTTACCCCGAGCCGTCCATTGTGCTACCCCGCGGCCTCCAAATTCGGATACAATTCTTATCCGCCGGTGGGGATCAACGATCACTAACGCGCCAGAACGCTCCGGTAGCGACGTACTTTTTGCCGAGGGATGAAACTCGGCGAGGCGGTCGCATTGGGGCGCATATGTGGTCCCATCAATCGGCTTGCGTCGAAGGAGGAACTCATGGCAACCGCTCTGAAATTCGTTCAACCGGAAAGCAAGGTCACAAGCTTCGTCACCAGGAAGCACAGAATGCTCATTAACGGGAAGTGGGTGGAGGCGGCTTCGGGAAAGACCTTCCCTACTTACAACCCGGCCACCGGAGAAGTCCTGGCAGCAGTGGCGGAAGGCGATCGGGATGACATCCATCGCGCCGTTGATGCGGCTCGGTCTGCGTTTGAACACGGTCCCTGGCGAAAGATGACCGCATCCGAGCGCGGGCGGGTGATCTGGAAGCTTGCCGATCTTCTGGAAGAAAATCTCGAGGAGTTTGCCGCGATTGAGACTCTGGATAACGGCAAACCGTTGAAGGTCGCGCGGGTGGCGGATGTGCCGCTGGCCGTCGACCTGTTCCGCTACATGGCAGGGTGGGCCACGAAAATCGAGGGGAATACCATTCCTGTCTCCGTTCCATACGCGCCGGGCGCGAAGTTCCTTGCCTACACCCTGCGCGAGCCGGTCGGGGTGGTGGGCCAGATCATTCCTTGGAACTTTCCTTTGCTCATGGCGGCGTGGAAACTGGGTCCGGCGCTGGCGACGGGAAACACAGTGGTGCTGAAGCCGGCGGAGCAAACTCCGCTCTCCTGCCTGCGCTTGGGCGAACTGATTCAGCAAGCGGGCATTCCGGATGGCGTGGTCAACATCATCCCGGGCTACGGCGAAACTACCGGAGCTGCACTTGCCGCTCATCCTGAAGTGGACAAAATTGCCTTCACCGGCTCGACCGAAGTGGGCAAGCTGATCGTGCACGCGGCGGCCGGGAATTTGAAGAAAGTCTCGCTGGAGCTGGGCGGAAAGTCGCCCAACGTTGTCTTCGCCGACGCCGACCTGAATGCCGCAATCGATGGCGCCGCCAGCGCTATCTTCTTCAATCACGGGCAATGCTGCTGCGCCGGATCGCGCCTGTATGTTGAGGAGAAAATCTTCGACCAGGTGGTGGACGGCGTATCCCACCACGCAGCCAAAATTCACGTCGGGGCAGGTATGGAACCCGACACCGACATGGGCCCGCTGGTTTCCGAGGAACAGTTGAAACGGGTGTGCGGTTATCTGGAGTCGGGCTTCTCGGAAGGCGCCAGGGCCGTAGTGGGCGGCCAACGGGTCGGTGACAGAGGCTATTTCGTGCAGCCCACCGTGCTGGTGAACACCCACGACAAGATGAAGGTTGTGCAGGAAGAGATCTTCGGACCCGTGGTTACCGCAATTCCCTTCCGCGACACCGAGGACCTGGTAAACAAGGCAAACAACACCGATTACGGCCTGGCTGCCGGCATCTGGTCACGCGACATCCAGAAGGCACACCGGGCGGCGGCGGAGTTGCGCGCTGGTACGGTTTGGATCAACTGCTACAACATTTTTGATGCCGCGCTTCCCTTCGGCGGGTACAAACAATCGGGATGGGGCCGCGAAATGGGGCACGAGGTACTCGAGCAATATACGGAGGTCAAGGCGGTGTGTACGGCGCTGTGAGTCAATCGTCGATGAGACTCAGCCATGGGAGGAGAAGTGGCTCCTCAGGAAGAAGCTATTCATCGTCAGCATCCCGTAGCGGGCGCGGATCGTTCAAAAAGAAGTCAGGGGCATAGGGCGCGTGAATTTTGTGAAATGTCAGCGGGCGTTGTCCGAAGTTGAAGCAATCCGAGAGATCGTCGGCGTAGGCGTCCGCATATCCCAACGACGGCAATCCGAAGACTTCTTCGGTGAATTTCAGAATGCTGCCGAAATCGTGGGTGACGTGAGAAATATATGCCGACCGGGCATACGGTGAAACGACAATCATCGGGACACGAAAGCCATAGACGTATCCGGACCCCCAACTCTTGCCGTCGTGAATCACAGCGGGCGCGACGTGATCGTAAAAACCGCCCCAATCATCCCAGGTAATAAAGATGGCAGTACTGGACCAGAATTGGCTGCTGCCGATGGCGTTCACGATCGATGCGACCCAAGAGGGCCCCGTACCATCGTTGAGTGCCGGATGGTCGGATGCGTTCCAGTTGGGGATCACCCAAGTGACCGAGGCCAGTTTGCCCTGGCCAATGTCGGAAAGAATCTGCTTGGGGCCCAGCACGACATCCTTCTTCCAGTCCGGACCAAACCGCACATGGCGAATCGAGTTCGGTCCGGTGAGCAGGCCAGTGAGCTGAGCCGTGTAATACCGCCAATTAAGCGACTGGGTATCCAGCAGGTCCCCCAGCGTGGGGTGCTCAAAGCAGGGAAACATCTCTTGTGATTCTTTGCCGAGAGGATTGATCAGCTTGACCCGTTGAGTTGGCGGAGCCGTGCACCCGGTGTGCGCCCCGGGTTGGTTGGATCCCCCCTGGGGCACAGTCGCCGCGAACAGGTTGCTGGTTGCGGTGGGCGCCGAAGTCCCGGAAATAATGAACTGGTGGGCCTCATAGCTTGGGCCTTCCTGGGTCTCAAACATGCGGTCGGTAAAAGTGTACTGTTCGGCCATCTGGAAATAAGGCGCCACGTCCTGGGCCTGCACATACATAAACTGGAAATTGGGAGGGGCCTTCTGGCAATGCCCATGGCCGGGGTCGCAATGCTGATCGATCTTGTCCGCGCCATCCATCTTGCCATGGTCATACATGCTGACGAACTCGGTATAGCCATGGCCCATGTCGTAGTAGTCCGCCAACGGCCTCGGTTGCAGCACAATTTTCCGGTGTTTTGAATTGATCCCGTAGCTCTGAATGTCTGCCCCTCGTTGAATCAGAACGGGATCCTGGAACAGGTTGTCGGTGGAGCGATTCTCCTGGAAGATGACGACCACATGTTGAATCGCTTGTGAACCCGGTAGAGAAGCATTGGCCCGGCCCAGCCCGCGCGTCGAAGCCGCCCGCGCCTCAGGAAGCGCCCCCGGCAAACCGGCCTGGGGGATCATGAAGGCGCACCAGCACAGTGCCAGAAACAGAAGAGCTGCGCTGGCGCGCACTGCTCGCCTGAGCACAAGCCGGCCAATTCCCACTCCAGCGGCGCTTGCCCCAACCGCGTACCTGTTAAAGCGGCGGCAAACTGAATCGGAAAACCGAAAAGGCGCTCTGGGCGGCTGCGACGACGGCTTCATCGATCCCTTCCGCCGAACGCCATCATAGCGCCTCCGGGAATAAGCCTTCCTGTAACGAGGTTCCCACTCCGCCGCCAACGCTTCGACAGCCGAGCCACGCTGCTGCCGCACTCCCTGCCATGATGCCTTCGGGGTGAGCTTGAATGCGGTGCCGCAGCCATTCCTGGGTTTGTCATGATAGCCCGCCCCCACTTGAATGCCGATCAATCATACCTGTCCGGGGGAAGATGTCAACGGAGACTTTCGGCCCATCTCGGGAGACGGTAAAGCGATGTGGAGGTGGCAGTTTGCGTCCGTTTCCTGGTCAGCGCTCGGGATGCCCCATTCGCACGGCCCTGCCCGCGCCGTGGATCTTCACCTCCCTTTCAGTCCTGGCCCCGCAGTGTAGAATCGGTGCTGCGCTTGTCGAGAAACGCTCGTCGTCTGGCCCAGGTGGCTACCAGGAGGCTTGATGTGATCGGTCGCACGCTCTCCCACTACCGCATCACCACCGCGATCGGCGCGGGCGGCATGGGTGTGGTGTATCGCGCTACGGACGCCAGGCTCGGGCGCGATGTGGCGCTCAAGGTGTTGCCCGCCGAGATGGCTCGCGATCCCGAGCGTCTCGCCCGCTTCCAGCGCGAGGCCCGCGCCGTCGCCGCCCTCAACCACCCGCACATCGTTACCATTTTCTCGGTCGAGGAAGCCGACGGCGTTCACTTTCTCACCATGGAACTGGTGGAAGGGCAATCGCTCGCCTGTCGCATTCCCGGCGGCGGTCTGCGTGTCGAGCAAATCATCGAGATTGCCGGCGCGCTGGCGGAAGCACTGGCCGCGGCGCATGAGAAAGGTATCGTCCATCGTGACCTGAAGCCGGCCAATGTAATGGTGACCGAGGACGGGCGAGTCAAGGTGCTGGATTTTGGTTTGGCCAAAGATGTGCGCGCCGAGACATCCGGCGAGGCCACGCTGACCTCGGCCGGTCACACGCAAGCTGGAATCGTCATGGGGACGCCGGCTTACATGTCGCCCGAACAGGTCTCGGGACGCCCGCTCGACCATCGCACCGACATTTTTTCGCTGGGCGTCGTGCTTCACGAGATGGCGACGGGGCGGCGGCCGTTCGAGGGGACATCTTCGGCCGAGTTGATCTCTGCGATTCTGCGGGACACCCCGCCGTCTGTCACCGACCTGCGCCCCGATCTGCCCAGCGATCTGGCCCGCGTCATCCGGCGCTGTCTGGAAAAAGATCCGCGTCACCGCGTGCAGACGGCGCGCGATGTCAGCAACGAGTTCCGCGATCTGGCGCGGCAGACTTCGCTGAAGAGTACTCCGGCAGCGACCTCGATTGCGCGTGCTGTGACCGTGCCCGACTCGGGTGCCGTGCGCGCCGACGAAGGATTCTGGGTCGCAGTGCTGCCCTTCAAGTACAAAGGTTCGGAGTCTGGACTGGAGGCACTGGCCGAGGGGCTTACAGAGGAAATCATCACCGGGTTATCACGGTTTTCTTACCTGCGCGTTATTGCGCACGGCTCCACGCTACGCTACGCAAACCAGGCTGCCGACCTGCGGACGGTCGGCAAGGAGCTCGGCGCGCGCTACGTGATGGAGGGCAGCCTGCGCCAGGCAGGAGCCAAACTCCGCCTGGCGGTGCAACTCGTAGATGCGATGACTGGCGCTCATTTGTGGGCTGAGAATTATGAGCGCGGATTCATTCCGGAGGCGGTTTTCGATTTGCAGGATGATCTCGTTCCGCGCATTGTCTCGACAGTCGCCGACCAGTACGGAGTTCTGCCACGCAGCATGAGTGAAACGCTGCGCAGCAAGGGTGAGGACCAACTAACCCCTCGCGAGGCCGTGCTCCGCGCCTTTAGCTACTTCGAGCGCATTACTCCGGAAGAACATGCCAACGTGAGACGGATTCTCGAGCGTGCCGCCAAGAATGCTCCGGACCAAGCCGACTGTTGGGCAATGTTGTCGATGTTGTACCGGGGCGAGTATGCGCAAGGATTCAACGCCGGGCCTGATCCCCTCGGACGGGCAATATCCGCTGCTCAGCGCGCTGTCGACCTTGCTCCCACAAATGCCCTCGGATACTTCGCCCTGGCTACAAGCCTTTTCTTCCGGAAGGAAAAACTCGAATTTCGCGTGGCGGCGGAACGGGCCATCGCATTGAATCCGATGGACGGCTCTACCACTGCATTTCTCGGGTTGTTGATGGCCGCTTCTGGCGATTGGGACCACGGTTGCGAACTGGTGGAGTCGGCCATGCAACTGAATCCCCGTCATCCGGGTTGGTTCTACATTGCTATCTTCGCCAATGCGTATCGCAAGGGTAAGTACGCCGAGGCACTCGAAGCTGTCCTGCGGATGAATACGCCCGGCTATTTCCACGCTCACGCCGCGCGTGCGGCTACGCTCGGGCAACTGGGCCAGCACGACGCCGCACAAAAAGCGGTGCGGGATTTGCTTGCACTTCGGCCCGATTTCGCGACGGTGGTGCGCCAGGAATACGGAAAGTGGTACGACTTTGAGCAGGTCGAACATCTCGTCGACGGCCTGCGTAAGGCGGGTCTGGAAATTGCCCCAGAAGAAGGAGCGGCCACCACCGCTGCTGATCGCGTGCATTCGGCTTCTGACTCCGGTGCGGTTCGCGCCGAGGAGGGGTTTTGGGTGGCTGTGCTGCCGTTCAAGTACAGCGGCAGCAACGCCGATCTCACAGCATTGGCCGACGGGCTGACGGAGGACATCGTCACGGGATTGTCACGATTTTCCTATCTCAGGGTGATCGCACGGAGTTCCACTTCCCGTTATGCGAATGAGGCGGTAGATGTGCGTTCCGCAGGCAAAGAACTCGGCGCACGCTTTGTGATAGGGGGAAGCCTTCGTCAGGCGGGGACGAAGCTGCGGCTGGCAGTGCAGCTCGTGGATGCGATGTCCGGCGCCCACCTCTGGGCTGAGAACTTTGAGCGGACTTTCAGTCCCGAGACAATTTTCGCGTTACAGGATGAACTCGTCCCGCGGATCGTCTCTACTATCGCCGATGCGCATGGGATTCTGCCTCATACCATGAGCGAAGCAATCCGCGGCAAGAGTCCCGATCAACTGAGCCCGTACGAGGCGGTGTTGCGCAGCTTCAGTTACGCCGAGCGCATCACTCCTGGGGAACACGCGATAGCGCGGGCCGGCCTGGAACGGGCCGTCCAACTGGCTCCCGGCTATGCCTATGCATGGGCCATGCTGGCGTTCGCCATCACCGATGAGTACGCCCTAGGGTTCAATCCCCAACCCGATCCCCTCCCGCGTGCGCTCCAGGCTGCGCGGCGCGCTGTCGAGCTCGACTCATCCGGTCACCGTGGCTATCAAGCCCTGGCGGTTACTCAGTTCTACCGCAAGGAGATTCAGGCTTTCCGGACTGCAGCGGAGCGGGCCCTCGCGCTGAACCCCATGGACGGGTGCACCATCGCCCATTTGGGCAGCTTCATTGCATACGCGGGCGAATGGGAGCGGGGATGCGCCTTGGTGGAGAAGGCGCTGCAGCTCAATCCGAATCATCCGGGCTGGTACTGGTTCACGCCCTTCTTCAATGCCTACCGCAAGGGCGACTACCACGGGGCGCTCAGCTTCGCGCTCAAGATTAACCTGCGGGGCCTCTACTCTACACACATGGCGCTCGCCGTAGCTTACGGGCAACTCGGGCAGCGTGACGAAGCAGGGAAAGCCGTACAGGAACTGCTCAAGCTCAGGCCGAACGTCGCCGAGCTGGCGCGTCCGGCGCTCGGGATGCGGTTCGAGCCGGAACTCGTCGAGCATCTGATCGATGGTCTGCGCAAGGCGGGGCTGGAGATTGCCGGCGAGCAGGAAACGCCAGTCCCAGCGCCCAGCGCCACGGAGTAGGCTCACGACCGCGAATCGTGCAACTCCGTCTGTTCGTCTTCCAACTGAGATCACAGTAATTCCAACATGAAAATCAGCCACCCCGTTCGGCACCGATAAGACCAGTCGTCGTACTGATCCTTGTTGTGGTCGCCATGTTGTCTCCCTGGCGACGATGTTGGGTCGTTCTGGGGCCATTCCGGACGGCAAGAGCCAAGCTGCTCATCGGAGTAAGAGAATCGACTTGCGAAAGCCGGACCCAAGTCCGGTTGAGATGGGGGGAAGGGGAGCGGTAAACAGGCACGATTCTTGGCCGAGTTCCCTGTCTTGTCAAGGTGCAAACAATTGCAATGTCACCAGTTCCCTCGTCGCCCCCGACTTTGCTGTTAACCGACTGGTAAAAGGGGGGGCCGTGCGCATGGTCAGGATATTCTCAAAGAAGGCCTTGACCGGTGCGATCCCGCGGCGTAACCTGATTCGACCTTCTTTATGTAGGGGTAACCATGCCGACCGGAAGGGTTTCTGGATTCTCCTCTGGCTTCCTGCACATTGGCCGCCTTGTGTTCAGGCGAGCTGTGGGTGCTCGAGTGGCCCTTCCGATTTCGGCAGTGTGCTTGTGCACTGTGGTTCTCGCCCAGCGCAGTTTGCCTGGTGCAAATCCCCGGACATGGGCTGCTTCGGCGGCCGGGCAGGTCTGGACGAATTCTTCGCTGCCGGGTTCACAAGTCATTCAACATGTGGTGATTCTTTTCCAGGAGAATCGTTCCCCCGATAACCTGTTTCAGGACCCGGTTCTGATTCAACGAGGGGCGGACATTCGGAGCTACGGAATCAATTCAAAGCACCGGAAGATTCCGCTGCAACCGAGGCCGTTGGCGGACTACTACGATCTGGGCCACGGCCATTCCCAGTTCCTCAGCATGTATGACGGTGGCAAGATGGATGGCGCGGACAAGAACAATCAGCATTGCGACTCCGGCCATCTGTAATGCACCCCTGTGAAACTGGACAGGATCATAAGGTATGATTCAGGGCCTCCGCCAGGAGGCGAGATGCCAAGAAAAGCGCAAGTGCAGAGAAGTGCCGAAGAGAAGTTTGCCATCGTGATCGAGGGTCTGAAGAGCGGCAACATTGCTGAGACCTGTCGCACCCACCAGATCGCCGCCACGCTCTATTACCGCTGGAAAGAGGAAGCCGAAAAAGCGGCGGTAGCCGCGTTGGGCGGGAAAGCCGCTGCGCCCCATGGCGGCGAGGAACAGCGCAAGCGCATCCGCGAACTGGAGCGCAGCCTGGGCAAGGCCCACGTGCAGATCGACATACTAAAAAACGTTCTGGGCGAATGAGCTGTGGCCAGGTTCATTCGCAAGCCCACCAGTTGGTGGCCGCAGGACAAACCGCCCAACTGGTGGCGGAGACCTTGGAGATCAGCCGCTCCAGTCTGTATTATCGCCGGCAGGCACGCAGGTCGCGCGCCGATCGCCGCTACGACGAACGCATCGTCGAGGTCTGCGGCGAAAAGCCAGTGTATGGCTATCGCCGGGTGCAATGGTGGCTGGAACAGGTGAGTGGGTTGAAGCTGAACCGCAAGCGGGTATTGCGCGTGATGCGCGAACGCGGCCTGCTGGTACGCAGCCGCCGTCTCCGGGTGACGCGCAGAAAAGACTGGAGCACGGTGAACGTCTCGCGACCGGACCAGGTGTGGCAGATGGACATGACCAAGGTGTGGGCCGGTCCTGCGACCGGCTGGGCGTATCTGGTCTCGGCGCTGGACTGCTGCACCCGCGAAATCGTGGGCTGGGACTTGAGCCTGCGCTGCCGCACCCAGGACGCTCTGGCCGCGCTCCACCGCGCCCTGCGAGAGGTTTTGCCTTGCGATCCTAGTAGAAAGGGTTTGACTTTGACGACCGACAACGGCACCCAGTTCACCAGTGCCCGCTTCATCGCTACCCTGGGGCAGCTCGGCATCACTCATCGCCGAACCGCCTACAACCATCCCGAAGGCAACGGACGTATCGAGCGTTTCCACCGCTCGCTCAAGGAAGAGGAGGTTTGGCTCAACGAATACCAGTCGCTCGATCAGGCCCGCGATTCCATCGCCCGCTGGATCCACCAGTACAATCATCAGCGGCCTCATCAGTCACTCAAGAACCGAACGCCCGCCGCGACCCGGCTGGTGCTCACTCAACCGCAACCCCTAACTTATATCGAGGCCCTTTGTGTCTAGTTTAGGAGGGTGCATTACACATCCTTGCCTGAAAGCGCCTCCTCGTTTCCAGTTCATGTACGTACAAGCCCAGGACGTCGCACCGTATTTCGAGATGGCCGAGCAGTATACATTTGCCGACCGGATGTTTGAGACCCAGGAAGGCCCAAGCTATGAGGCACACCAGTTCATTGTTGCCGGGACCTCGGCGCCCACCGCAACCAGCGACCTGTTCGCGGAGAGCGCGCCGGGGCCCGGGGGTGGGGCGCATGTCGGGTGCACAGCGATTGCGGCACAGCGCGTGAAGTTGATCGATCCTTTCGGGGAAACATCGCAAGAGACGTTTCCCTGCTTTGAGCATCCTACGCTGGGAGACCTGCTTGATGCCCAGTCGCTCGATTGGCGGTACTATACGGCACAACTCACCGGCCTGCTCACCGGACCGAACTCGATTCGCCATCTGCGTTTCGGCCCAGAATGGAAGAAAGACATTGTGCTGGGTCCCAAGCAGGTTCTCTCCGACATTGGCCAGGGCCGGCTGGCCTCGGTCACTTGGGTAATCCCCAACTGGAACGCCTCCGACCACCCTGAAATCAGCGATGGTTCAGGGCCTTCTTGGGTCGCGTCGGTGGTGAACGCCATCGGCGTCAGCCAATTCTGGTCCAGTACGGCCATCTTCATTACCTGGGACGATTGGGGCGGTTTCTACGACCACGTCGCGCCTAAGGTGATAAACGATGGCACCAGTTGGGGATCCGGGTACGTCTATGGCTTCCGCGTTCCGTTGATTGTGGTTTCACCATACGCTCAGCAAAGCTATATTTCCCATGTCACTCACGATTTCGGCAGCATTCTGAAATTTACCGAAGAAGTCTTCGGATTGCCGTCGCTGGGATATGCGGACGCATACGCCGACGATCTCTCGGATTGCTTCAACTTCGGACAACGCCCGCTGACATTTCACAAAATTCACGCGCCCTATGACGCCACCTTCTTCTTGAATGACCGGCGGCCGCTAGGGGATGCTGACGATGACTAAACGGCCGTCTTGACGACGCAGCCAGCAGGAGGCAACAGATGAAACGCCAAAATAAGAGTCTATGCCCGTCACTGGAGCACGGTCTCAACATGTATGCTCTAGCCGCGAGCGCGGCGGGAGTGGGCATGTTGGGGCTAGCTCAGCCAGCAGACGCGGAAATCGTGTACACGCCCGCCAACGTGCAGATTACCAGCGCCGTTCAGCTCGATGTGGACGGCAATGGGACCAACGATTTCACGTTGTATTTCTTTGGGTCGGTTCAATTGACGAGTGCCACCGGTTCCTTTTCGTTCCTGAGTGTGGTTCCGTCTAACTTTAGCCACAATGGGATCATGGGAAAACCGGTTGGCAGTTCTTACCCGGCCGCTGCGCTCAGCTCGGGAGCTCCCATCAGCGCTAAGAACAGTTTTCGTGGTTTTGCCATGGCGCAACGGTGGAATCACCCCAGCAAAGGGACCTCGACATTTCGTGATGCTTGGGCGAATGGCGGACAGGGCGTGGCCAATGGTTATCTGGGCCTCAAGTTTGAAATCGGGAAAGAAATTCACTACGGTTGGGCGCGTCTGAGCGTCGGCCCAGGAAACGCGGGCGCAACCCTGACCGGCTACGCCTACGAGACGATTGCCGACAAGTCGATCCTTGCGGGCCAGACCCAGGGCTCGAATGTGGCCACCGTTCAACCGGCGAGTCTCGGGCATCTGGCGGCAGGGGCATCTGCGATTCCTGCATGGCGTGGAAGCGGATCGGGGATCGCCGGCCACTAGACAACCTGGCCCGCGCCCGGGTGCCACAGACATGGAGGTGCTAGCGAAGCCCGGCGCTTTGATTTTGTGGGGGCGGGTGTAGCATTTTGTTGATCTCGCGGCAGCCTCGGGGTAATCTCTCCCCACAGGGCGTCCCGTGCAGCTACCAACGCGCGTTGACGAGTTCTCAACTGCTTTGACCGGCAAGGAAACGAAGTAACAAGATTATGTGAGGAGGACACCATGATTCGGACACTATGCACCGTCGTAATGGTTGCAATGATGGTTGCCTTGGCAATAGCGCAGGACAGCGAAGTTCCGCCGCTTGCTCTCAGGGGAAACATACCTCAGGCGGTTTCCCAGCCAGGGGCAAAGCTGGGAATGATAACCAGGTCGAGCAAGTTACCGTTCTGTCCGCCCAAGACGTGTCTGTATTATGCGGGCGACTCAGACAGCAACTCCAACGGTCTATTCAACGCCAACTACGACAACTCGCTCGTCGCTCAGACATGGGTGGGTGTGAAACCGACGAAGAATGCCACCGTCACTGGAAGTACTTTTAACGAGTTTCTGACCTCGGGTTTCACGATTACGAATCCGACTCCGTTCCAGGTTCAAGTCGATATCGTACAGGGCCAAGGGGGCACGCTGGTCTGTAACACCTCGGGCAATGCCACCATGAAGGTATACGGCGAAAGCGGCTACGGGTTTACCCAGTACAGCTACACGGTCAAGAAGCTGAAAAGGCCTTGCAAGATGAAGCCGGCTACGGTTTACTATGTCAACCTGTTGCCCACCTCGACCACCGGCTATGGTTACGTAGCCAGCGTCGGAGCCAAGCAGAAGAATCACCGGGGATGGCCTAACCAGCCTAACGCATGCTTCTTCAATGGCCAGGCTTTCGGAGTCGATTACCAGCCATGTAGCGGCCAAGGCTCTGGCACGCTGTTCTCGATTGCCCTGACCGGCACAGAATGAGCGGTAACGGGATCAGGAAGAGCAGATTGGCCAGGCAGTCAGCGCGCTCGCGCTGATGCGATGAGCGGTCTAAGCAGGTCCGGCCCCACAGAACTGCCTACGAGTTCTGCCCCGCACTTTCTTGACAGGTGGTGAGATAATGGCGCGCATGAGGACAGTGAATCTGGATCTGCATTTCGGATGGCGGGAAGGCGCAGTGGCTCGGCAAGGCAAGATGGCTCAGATTTATGTAAAAGGGACGTACGGGCATGGGATCAGCCGTCCGTGTGGGAGCTTTGGCGAGTTGGAGATGGAGATCGCGAGGCTGCAAAAGGAGTTGGAGGGGCTGCTCGCCAAGGGGAGAAAGCGCTTCAGTCAGCTGCGCGTGGCATAGGAAGCAAAACGCTCCAGGCGGCGGCGATGGGCAGCGCCTGGGGAGAAGGCGTGGATGTGCTCGCCACGAATCGCGAGGGGAGCGGGAAGATCACCTTGCCGAAGCCCGCAATGGCAACGGGCTGGGAGCCGAGAGCCGGCGGGCCGGCATGGGGCGCGCCAGCAAAGTCGCTGAGCGGGGGCGGCAGACGGAAAGCAGAAAGTATTCCAACTGGGCTTCGGGGGTTTTCAGTTTAGGGCAGTGTCCGGTCACGGCTTCCTCCATCCTTAAGTCCGTCAGGCGATGAACGAGTCGAGCATGACGCCTGAGGAGGCTGTTCCTGGTCGCGCTCAGCGCCGGACAGCCTCCCCTGGCGGTTCACAAAGTCATGGGTTGCCCTGGATTGGCGAGCAACTCGCGGTTGATCAACGCCAAGCCCGCCAAGCTGTCTTCCGGCGGCATCTGCACCGCCCTGGGCGGCACGGAGGCCGGCCAGGGAGTGGACTTCATCCTGGGCAGGACCCGCTCGGTGGAGTTGCAGACCGGGCAGATGGCCAGTTCTGCGGGATAATACACCCCGCAGCGCGCACAGGGCAATCCGTACAACGCTTTTCCATGACCGGGGTGCCCGGTGGTTCGGGGAGGTTTGGCCGGCATGTAATCCGGGCTGCCTTCGACCACGACCATCCCTTTGGTCAAGACCATAGCCACTTCTTCGGATTCCCGCATGAAGGGCACCAGATTGAGTAACCTGCGCATTTTCATATCCATCTCCTTAAAGGTTCTTCGCATGGCGAAAACCCGTTTCGTGGACGGGTGACACCGGGTAGTCGGTGGATTCTGCGGCGCCATAAGCCGCGCACCACACAGGGTGGCACTCCGTACGGCATCGTGTCGGGGGCCAGGCGATGGCGCAGCGGTTCGATTCCCCCTGGCCCGTACTCGGTTTTGCATTCAGCGGTTCGCATAATCGGTTCCATCTCTAAAACTCACCCGAACGGGACGGTGCTGGAACACCAGCCCCGTTCGAGTTCTCTTGCTCTGCCTATGTCTGAACCCGGGCCAGAGGAGGACGGCTGCGCTCCGAATCCGAACCTTGCGGCAGAGGCGGGATTCCGGGTTAGAAACTGCCCCTCAGAATCGGTTCCCCCGCGGCGGTGTCTCCATGCTCTACCACGGTGATGGTGCTTCCCTTCTCGATGGTGGGGACTTTGGCAGCGATCAGAATCATCGCTCCCACCCCGCCGTCGACTTCAATGGTGCCCACCAACTTGCCATAGGGCTCGTTGGCGGTGGTTCCCGGACCCAGGAACACATCCAGCTTGGTTCCGTTGGACAAGGTCGGGGTGGTAGTCTCTACGATGAACTTGCTGAGCGTCTTCCCCAGTGCGGGTGGGGGGGCGATGGTGGCTCGGAAAGTCTCGTAGATGGCGGTGCCGGAGTTATGCGGGGTGGAGCCGACCAGGGCAACCTGCCAGGTGATGCCCAGGCCAGGGCCTTTGAGAGATTGGGCGACAGCCGGAGCGGACAGGGCCAGCGCGACGATGGCCAGCAGGGCGGTGGTGACGAGCAATTTTACCTTCATAGCAACCTCCTTTAAGGTTGTGGTGCGCTAGGAGGGGGGAGGGCTTCGGGATTACCTGCCTTAGTTCAGTTAACCCGAATAAGAAATCACTATCGATTTCTTATTAACCGTTCTAGATTAATTCACTTTACTTGTCAAGTGAAATGTTGTATTATTTTTTTTGCTCAGGAGAGGAGCAGAAGTGGACTTCGCATGGTTCGTCCGCCGCCGCTTGAAAAAGCTGGGACTCGAGCAGAGAGATCTGGCCGCCGCCGCCCAGGTCACCGAGTCCTACATTTCCCAGTTGCTCACTGGGAAAAAGGCCCCTCCCTCGCGCCAGCGCGAAGAACTCTATGCCCGTATGGAAACCTTCTTGAAGCTCCCCCAGGGCGAGCTTTCCAATCTGGTTGCCCTGCAGCGCCGGGAACAACTGCAACGCCTCCTGGGGGGGCCCCCCGAACCCTTATTTAAGGAGGTCCGACAGTTAATGCTCCGTAAATGCAGCCCTCCCCGCAAAAAACAGATCAGTGCCATCTTTGAGCGCCACCACTTCGGCGAACTGGAACGCCTGGTCACCCAAAAGCACGTCGATGTCGGCAAGGAAGTGGCCAAAACCAAACTGGAGAACACCGAGTGGCTCCGCCTGGTCGCCCGCCTGAGCAAGCGCAGCCAGGAAAAAATGCGGGCCATCATCCTGGAGTTCCTGGGCACCGATGTGTTCAGCGGCTCCATTGAAAACTCCGTCCCCTTCCTCGATGCCTTACTGGAATCCTGGGACATCGACCTGGCCACCTTCGGAATGGACATCGCCCTCAACCCCCAACTGGCCCCCGACCACCTCAAACGCTTTGCCTTTGTCGAACAGACACCCCAACCCTCTTCCCCGAAGAGTCCGGCCTCAAGGAGTTCCTCCGCGACCCTTCCCTGTGCCACGGCGTCACCGAGCACGAAGTCCAGTTCCTCAAAAACCTCCGCTTCAACGGCAAACGCCCCACCCCTCTCTATTACTACCGCGAACTCCAAAACCTCCGCGATCCCCTCAATTTCCATTCCTCTTAGACGGAAAGCCCCGAAAATCTGTTCGGAAGAGTGAGGGGGACAAGAATGGAGGCACACGAAGTCCTTCTCAGTCGAGTACGTTGGCTTTCAGAGCGGAACCAAGCCGAGGACCCAATCTGGGGCTGACTTCACATTGGAAAACGACTCGGGTGTGCTTTGCACCCGACGCATCGAGTTCCAGGCTTGGCACAATCTCCTACTGATAATCTCGATAACTGTTCAATTCTGTACAGTTTCTCAAATCCCGCTTGGGTAATACTGGTATTTATCCGTGATACGTCGGGGAATGTATGGTTCCGGTAGAACTACCTGTCGCGCATAAAGTCCTGCTTGTCGATGACGATGATGCGGTTCGCGACATGATGACCCAGACACTGCAATCCCAGGGATTCGGCGTGGTTGCCGCCGCTAACGTGGCAGAAGCTCTGAGATTGATCACCATGAAGAGCTTCGACGTGCTGATCACTGACTTGCACATGCCGAACCCCGGCGATGGTTTCACGGTGGTCACAGCGATGCGCCACTTCCAGCCGCATGTACTCACGCTGCTGGTCAGCGGATACCCGGACGTGCAGAGCGCCATGGATACGATTCTCCTGGAAGCCGACGAAGTCATCGTGAAGCCTTTCGAAATCGAAAGACTTCCAGAACTTATCCGGGGAAAAATGCTCGCTCGCAAACCTGTGCCCCGCCTGGAAAAGGAAAGAGTGGGCGCGATACTGCATCGTTGTATTCCCACCATCGTCGAGGACTGGTTGGCGCGAGCAAAAGAGACCGCGGAGCTCAATCACCTTCGGCTGAGCGACGACGCGCGCACGGGACATCTTCCCAAGCTGATAGAAGACCTGGTTCTCCGCCTGAGCAAGTCGAGCGCGGCCAAGAAGGACAGCGACGCGGTTTCTTCTTTTGCCGCCATAGCCCATGGCAAGCTGCGATATCAGCAAGGCTATACTCCCGCGATGCTGGTGCACGAATCACGAATACTCCAAGTGACCTTGTTCGGGGCGTTGCAGAGTAATCTGAGCTTTCTGGATTTCAGCTTGCTGTTACCAGATGTCATGACGATCGCGGACGAGGTGGATGCGCAGTTGACACAGGCGATGGAAGGCTACATGAAAGTCATGCAAAAAGGAGCCGCAGCATAGCTAGCCAGGGGGATTACCTTCCTCAGGCGGTTTGGGCTGCGTGACTGAAGGACAACAGAGGGGAGAGCCAAAATGGATTTTGCGTGGTTCGTCCGGTGCCGGTTGAAAAAGCTGGGACTTGAGCAGAGAGGTCTGGCAACCGCCGCCCAGGTCACCGAGTCCTACATTTCTCAGTTGCTGACTGGGAAAAAAGCCCCTCCCTCCCGTGAGCGCGGGGATCTCTATGCCCGAATGGAAGCATTCCTGAAGCTTTCCAAGGGTGAGCTTTCCAATCTGGTGACCCAGCAGCGCCGGGAACAACTGCAACGCATCCTTGGGGGGGCCCCCGAACCCTTATTTAAAGAGGTGCGAGAGTTGATGCTCCGCAAATGCAACCCTCCCAAGAAACAAGAGATCAGTACCATCATTGAGAGGCACCACTTTGGCGAACTGGAACGCCTAGTCACGCAAAAAAACGTCGATGTGGGCAAGGTAGTGGCCCAAGCCAACCTGGAGAATGCCGAGTGGCTTCGCCTGGTGGCCCGCCTGAGCAAGCGCAGCCAGGAAAAGATGCGTGCCATCATCCTGGAGTTTCTGGGTACAGATGTGTTCAGCGGGTCGATTGAGAACTGCGTTCCTTACCTGGATGCCTTACTGGAATCCTGGGACATCGACCTGGCAACCTTCAGAATGGAGATTGTCCTGAACCGGAACCTGGCTCCCGACCACCTCAAGAGGTTTGCCTTTGTGGAACAGAAACCCGAACCCGCTTTGGTCGAAGAGGCTGGACTGAAGGAGTTCCTGCGCGATCCTTCCCTGTGCAATGGCGCGACCGAGCACGAAATCGAGTTTCTGAAAAGCCTGCGATTCAACGGCCAACGGCCAGTCTCACTCTATTACTACCGCGAACTGCAGAACCTCCGAGACCCCCTCAATTTCCGTACCGCTTAGCTAAGCAACTGGCGATGTGAGCTCGAACCGGGGACCGTTGGAGCGGTCCGTGTGAAAAGTTTTGCACACTATCGGTGAATGGTGCGATAGGTGTATTATTGTCGGCCCGGAGAAAGATGATTGATAGATGGAATCTGGCCATCTGGGAGTGGGGCGGAAAGAGCGGCGGAAAGTGCCGTTTGGACCCCAAATAAAGAGATTGCGGCTTATTACAAAACCCAGGCGGGCTCTTTCATCTAAGGGGGAGCTTGATGGCAATTCATAAGGACCTGGGGCAGTTGGCTAGAGAGGCCGTTGATGAGTATCTTGCGGCATCGGCAAACTGCCTGAGTTTCAGAAAGCCAGATGGCGGTTGTCTTGGGTATCCAGCTACGCTTCTTCTATTGTACGTTGTGAACGCTCTTGGTATTTGTCTGGACGGCGAAAGCGTCCCCATTGACGGACACTCACAAAGAATCACGGGCAGCGAACCATTTCTGGTTCTAAACCATGAGTGCTTCGCGTTGGGGTTGAATCTTCAGCAGATCAAGCTGCTGGAACGATCCTATCGCAACCGGCTGGCGCATAGCGCTATCATCGACGTGGTGTCCTTCTCACTTCCTCTGCGAGACGACCCGCCGTTTGTCTTTGGATCGGGGCTGGTGGGAATCAAGGTATTTTCTTTCTATGAACACGTCGCCCGGGCTTATTCGCAATTTCCCAAGGAACGCATACATTCCTGGGCCGAACGACTGCAAAATTCAACGTATCCAATTCCTACCCTCCCCCCACGCAAGACGCCTGCGGGGCTGACCCTGTTCTATACGAGGGGGATACATTCTGCTGCTTTTTCAAAGAGATTTGAGAATCGCTGCTATGCTTCTGCGATCTACCGCGCCTATTACCACTTCTGCCGGGTGAATCAGACACTGCGCGTCACGCCTGCGATGGAAGCAGGGTTGGCAGATCACATCTGGAGTTTGGAGGAATTGGTATCGCTTCTGAGCATCGACTCAAAAGAAGTGGCACTGCATAGCTTCCCGTTGGGTTCGCGCGAGGAGGGCGCCGAAGCCGGCGTGATGATGGACAAGGCGGGCAATCTCGTTGGCACAACTATCGGCGACGGAGGTACGAACCGCGGCCGCGAAGTGGTGCATAAGCTGGCTCCCCAAGGCAAGGGCAAATGGAAGTACACCATTACACCCCGCTTGAAGCAGGGCCGCGATCCCGGTCATTCGCCGGGTGTGCCTTATTACGTGCATCCGAAAGAGAAGCTGATCCTCGAGGGGACATTGCGGCCATCAGTTGGACACGAGAGAA
This sequence comes from uncultured Acidobacteriota bacterium, assembly GCA_963715675.1. Taxonomy (GTDB): domain Bacteria; phylum Acidobacteriota; class Terriglobia; order Terriglobales; family Acidobacteriaceae; genus DASVWZ01. Next base: position 510,746 of record OY970265.1, on the reverse strand, counting down.
ACGAGCTGAGGATTCCTCCAACCGATTAGGAAGAGCCAGATCCGCTACTGAAGAAATGGCTCCTCAGGTAGGACTCGAACCTACAACCCTCCGGTTAACAGCCGGAAGGATAAAAACTCCAAGTGCCGTATCGTCCGTCGCTTGCAGAGGAGTACATCCCAAGTCCCGCCCTCAGTTGGGCTAGTTGGGCTAGTCGCGCTACCGTCCCCCGGCCTTAGCGGCCTTCATGGACGCCACGATTGGATCTTCGACGCGTCCAGCAATGAAGTCCTTGATCCACTTTTCGGCAACGGCCCGCGTTGGGTGTGGTTTGTCTGGCTCCGTGTAGATGTGCTCGTCGCGCACATCTTGAACGTAAAACCCGCCCTTCGTGCATTTGATTATGCGAAAGTCATCGCGAGAGGCCTTCCGCATTCTCTTTTCGTCCTCCCGCTCTGCGGCTTCCGTCTTTTCGAGCGTGGCCAGTTCTTTGTTGATAATGGCCAGCTCGGCTTCGTCCCCCTTTATCGCGGAGCGCTTGCGCTTTAAGCATTCTTTGTGGATAGCGTCCCGTTCTCTTCCTTCGTCTAACTGATCAAGAAGGTACTCCATCTCAAAGTCGATGGCCGAGACTGGCGACGTGTGTTGCCCGGAATTGAGGGTCTGGTAGAAGTCTTTAGCGCCTTCAGCAAAATCCTCCCACGGATAATCTGCGCAGTCCCAACTTTCCCGCGATTCTTCACGAGAGATCTTCCATACTTCTCCATCAAACTCGTCGTCAGTTTTCGATTTGAAACTCCAAATTACGTCTCCTACTTTGGCGTCCTTGGTTTTAGACATCGGTTTCTCCTTTTGCCTTCGAAGGTACGCTGGCGGGGCCGGGCACGCTAGTTACCGTGGTGTCGCAGCGGAACGTGAGAAGTCGAGGCAGTCATCGGTGGACAGCGAGGTACTTCATGAACATATGTTTCGCATGCTCGGGCTGTTTAACAAACCACGTCTGTTCCTCCATAATCTCATTCACGACCTTCTGGTGGTCGTACCCGGCGGGCACATCGCCTGCCCAACGTGCACCAATAAATACCCCCTCGCCGACTTCTTCAACTTCACCAACACCCCGTCAACGTTCACCCAAATCAGCGCTCCGTATCCCCCGGCAACCTTCGAGAACTGGGGGATCAACGACGGGAATGTTCCGAGCAACCCGGACAACGATGCCGACGAATAACAACCGCAATAGCGTATCTCCCACCCGCAGCGGGCGCCAACTTGCGAAGAGTGGCGCCCGGTGCCCTCCCGCCGGGGAGCGTGATATCCTAATCCGGACGACGACGTGTGCCAAGGCCCCGCCGAAAGGAGTTTCCAATGCGTACGAACCTCAGGATCTGCCTCGCCCCGCTGGCTGTGGCCCTTGTGCTCGCCCTAGCGCGCAGCGCGTGGTGCGCTCCCCATTACAAAATCCTCCATAATTTCGGCTCCGGCGACGACGGCGCCGGGCTATGGAGCAGTATGGTGTTTGACGTCGCTGGCAACCTTTATGGAACGACCAGCGGCGGTGGGACACACTACGACGGCACGGTGTTCGAGCTATCGCCACAGCCGGACGGCGAATGGAAGGAAGTTGTGCTGTACAATTTCTGCTCTCAAGGAGGGTCCGATTGCACCGACGGGGCCGCCGCCTTCGGGGGCGTAACCCTCGACCCATCGGGCAACCTGTATGGCACCACCCAAGTAGGCGGCGCCAATGACCTGGGCACAGTATATGAGCTCACCGCACAGGGGGGGCTCTGGACTGAGGCCGTGATCCACAGCTTCCAGGCCGGGGGCTGCTGTCCCTCCTCTGCACCGATCATGGACAGGGCAGGCAACTTGTACGGGACAGCTGGAGACGCCTACGAGCTGTCGCCGGGCTCCGACGGCTGGAGCTACGGAGTGCTCCACGTCTTCTGCATTGGCAATGACGGCTGCGACGCTTACGCCGGGGTGATTCGCGACCCCGTCGGCAACCTTTATGGGGATACACAGCACGGGGGAAACAGCAAGAACTGCGGCGACGGGTGCGGCACGACCTACAGGCTGCATCCCAAGCTCGATGGCACCTGGCAAGAGACCATCCTCCATGACTTCGGAGCACCCGGCGACGGCGCATTCCCCGCTGGGGCACTATTCAGGGATGCCGTCGGCAACCTCTATGGCACCACTCCTGGTAATGACGCGGGCACGGTGTACAGGCTGACGCCGGACAAGCGAGGCACATGGAAGGAGACCATTCTGCATCGATTCCACGCCGGTTCCGGAGGGAACAACCCCGTGGCCAGTGTAGTGATGGACAAGCTCGGCAATCTCTATGGCATAACCGAGGCCGGGGGCAGCGGAAACTGTGGCTGCGGCGTGGTCTTCAAGGTCGCCCCCAATGGCAACGGCAAGTGGAAATATATCGTCCTCCATTCCTTCACCGGCTCCGACGGCGAGCAGCCGGGAGCCAGTCTCATCCTCGACAGCAAGGGAAATCTGTACGGAACCACGATCCTGGGCGGCACCTCCGGTGGCGGCGTAGCCTTCGAACTCACGCCGTAGGAATCGACATTCTTGCGCCGGTCGCCCTAGAACATTTCCTTTAGGTATTACCTGGTGAGTCTCACGACCACTTGGGTTTGGGCACTCCGGTGTGGTCGCTCCCCGGTCATCTCGAACCAGTAGTCGTGAAGATGCTTTAGGACCTGACGAACATGCTGCGGGGTTACATTTAATTCCTGACTCACGCCCACCGAATCCAGTGCAGCCCCGTAGTACAAATGAACGATCTGGGCGACTATCGCCGGACCGTTGAGACCGTCGGCCATCCTGAGTTGCGTATCAAGGCCCCAGATCTCACACTGCAGCGTGCGGGCACGCGTAGGGTTCTTGGCACGGCAATCCACGAACTCGGCGCACAGCCCATCCATGATGGCAATTAGTCTGGGCTTCCGGGCCGCGATTACTTTGCACGCACGCACCAGCCGGGCATGCAGGGAACCCGCTTTTGAATGCTTCATTCGGCGCTGCCCCGAACCAAAAGCCCGTCGCTCAAAATAAAACACCAAAAGCTCACGCAGAAGTCTCCAATCGATTGCCCAGCGAGGGGTTTGAAAACGTCGACCACACGCCTGCTTGCGTGTATGAATTTCCATGCGAGAGTAATCAGAGAAATCGATACCGGTGCTCTGGAACTCATGGCCGTTGAATTCCGCGCTGACCGGATACCGATCACGGTCGTGGCCAAAAGCTGGTTCATCGGGCAGGGTATATGCAGCGGATGCTGGCGGACACAAAGTGAATTTCATCGCGGTTGCGGCCATAGGAATCCCCGGAATGTCGGAACGGTGTCTCGGGTGAAAAAAGTGAATCCCGCCGGGGAAAGGGGGTCCGGCGGGATTCGTCGGATAGAAGGATGGCTACCCGATTGCTTTCTTCAACTCATTTAGAGCGGACATCAGCAATAGCCGTGTTCGTGGCATCAAACTGTTCGCTTTGAGAATCTCCTCGTACAGCGCGGCCTTGGCTCTCGCCTTCTCCTGCCGTAGCTGCTTCACCGCAGCGTAAAGTTCATCGTCCCCGATTATTGTCAGGTCACCGCGTGGTCCCTGCGGCCCGGCGGGTCCGACTGCGCCGTCCTTGCCGTCAACAGCATCTCTGCCGTCCCTGCCAGCGTGGCCCTCGATCCCACGCTCCCCACGAGGTCCCGGCTCGCCTTGTGGCCCACGAATCGTTTGCCCGTCGGTTCCGTCGCGCCCGTCTTTGCCATCACGGCCTGCGGGTCCAGTAACTGACTGCCCGTCGCGTCCCGGCTCGCCAGCTGGGCCGACCACACGGACCGGCGCAGCGGCTCCGCTGAAGAGATCGTTGAGGCATATCAGGCTTCCGTCCGCAACCGAAAAGTAAGTGAAAGGCGCATGCGGGTTGCTCATCACATAAAAGACGTCCCCCGGATTTGCCTTGCTCGGCAACTGCGATTGGTTTTTCATCGAGTGGATTGCCATAAACTACATTCCTTCTCTTTTCCGCCGGGCAGCAGCAACTCCGTCGTACATCTGTTTATGAAACGGCTTTAACGGCTCGGGTAGAGGTGGTTCCCGTGGAGGCAAGCGGCGCTTGAGGAACTGCTCCATCGGCTCTAACTGCCCGTTAACATTCACGAACGTCCCGGACCGCGTGATGATCACGTCGCCGTGAGAATGGCCAGTGGCCAGTCCGGGCTCCCGCACGTTGAAAACTCGGTTCATCTCTTCGCCGTCCAGTGGAATTCTTCTTCGAGAACCTGTTCTATCGCGGTCAGCCGTTCGTTCTGCTCCGCGATCACGCCGGTCAACGACGTGACCAGTTGCGCGAGAACATAGACCGGGTCTTTGGAATCGATCTTCGCAATAAGCTCGTCCGTGATCTTCGCGGCCTCGCGTGGTGCGCGGGCGGATTTCCTACTGATTGCCACGTTCGAACTCCTTCTGGATTGCCGCTGATTCCGCGTCGGTCAGGGGTCGACCTTTTTCGCGGGCAGCAGCGCCCAGTGCATTCAAACAAGCGTTCGACAGCGGCTTCCGATTACGTATGTCGGTGTTCTGTTTCCACCGCTGGTTGGGCGACGTGGCCCACGGATTCGGAAACTCATCTACGTGAATTGTGGTGCCTGCCATAAATTCTCCTTCTTCAAAATGCAGGTCGGTTTCTATCGGCAGGGCTGGTTGGCCCATCCTTCCCCGACCCGCATCGCACTCCGATCCTGCGGGGGATCGAAACTTAAAAACCAATCTCGGGATCGCTGCCCATGCCGAAGTCGGCGTCGCCGTACTTACGACCCATAAAGTCACGCGGTGTCAACTCGTCCGTAATCCGCTCAGCCCGACGGCGCACTTCAACATCGAATTCCGCAACGGTCATCGGACGCAGCCCTGTCGGTAGTCCGGTGCGAGTGTCGTAGCCCTCTGGAATCCATATATCGATCCCCATGTCGTGCGATGCCTTTGCGAGAGCCAACTTCGTCTGAATTCTGAATTCAGCGGCTGATTGCCTTTCCAGAAGAATCTTCCGACCCTCGCGAGCGATGGTCGCTATGACGCATCGATGCCGCAGGGCGGCTTCCTTACCGATCACCGACGCGTCGAATGAGCGGTAGGATACTCCGCGACTCCGCATGGCTCGCGCTGCCGCGTTCGTTGCATTTTTGTAAGCCGGGTATGTGACCACAGAAATATCCTGCAGGTCGATATCCTTCAACGTGCGAAGGGCTATGGGATTTCCTCGTTCATCGCTGGACGCCTCCCAATCTTCGCCGCCGGGTTTCTTGACGGTAAAACCAAAACTACATTCGTCGATATCCCCTCGTTTCACCGACGCCCAGAGGTCACGGTGCCAACTGATGTCAGAACTGAGTTGAACCCTGAAATTCAGGCCCGTCCGCGAGTCGATCAGCGCCAGAGTCCCGTTGCTCATTCGCCCCATGATCCGATTTGGGTCGTGGTTGAATAACGCACGAACGTCCTGTTTCTCCGCCAACGCCCGCGTGACTGCGCCAGGCGCGACTCGCTCACGGAAGCCGCCCAAATCCTGCGACAACAGGTTGTAACCGATGGCTGTGCCGACGATCTGCATCTTGTCATCGGCGTCTGCACGGACCTCCACGTTCAGTGTCCGAATTTCAACGGCGTTTTTCATAAAAAGCTCCTTATTGCCCGCGCCCCTTGTTGCTCTACTACGGCTTCATCGGGAAGTCGAACCGGTTCTTTTCAGACGCGTAGGTCTTGTTCAAGTTGTGAAAGAAGTCCATCGTGTCCGAACCCAACTGTAGCCATTCGCCTTTCTTCGCGGCGGCGTAATTCTTGATCACCTCGGCAGGTACCAACGCAGGCGATCCGCCATCGGCATGCTGGTGAATTAAGCACACGGTCGATGCGTCCTCCGGACGGCCAGTAAACCGCATCGTGGAACAGTTTTCCCTGTTGCAACGACCCTGAATACAGACCTCTCCGTTTTGCGTGGTGACCACGGACCACGTGACGGTGACCGGCGGCAGCGGTGCGGACCAGTATTTCGCAGTCCCAGTTGCAACCGCTATGCGGGCGCTCTCGTCGGAAACTTCGAGAACCTGATTATTGTTTTTCAGTTGAATGCGTTTCACTTGAACTCCCTCCTTGTCGGGAATGTGTCTTGGGTACTTATTCGTTCGCGTCGACGGACCAGAGGCCCACAGGCGCGATGCTGATCGTTCTCTCCGGCGGGCGCTTCTGTTTCCGCATGAATAAAGTCGTCACCGGAGGCTTCGAAAATCCCGCACAGTGTGCGACGCCACGCCCCGCTTCCCAGACCACGATGGAGCAGCGGGCGCAGCGGAAACTCAGTCGAGTTCGTCCCGTGGTCAGACCACGGCTGAGGAAGAATCCTTCAGGCCGCAAAAGTTGTTTCAGCCATTTCATACAATCCTCCCCGCCGATGTTGGTTTGACGACCGGCGGTTCCAGCGCCTTATCTATGGCGGCACCGCACTCATCAAGGAATGCGTTGAATGCGGCCTCTCCATCGGTCCGAATCTTGAACACGTAACCCAGCAGTTTCTTGCCCTGCAGTAATTCCGCGTCCCAGTGCTTCCCGTCGTCGACGATTTTTATCAGGCAGCCGTGATGATTGAACACCAGATCTGATCGTGCTTTCACTTTCCCCTCCGTTTTGTCATCAGCGATGTGGTTGGCGTCATTTGCCACTGTTCAAAATTCAACGGTTCGACACCAACCGATTTGCAAAAACGAACATATGATTCGTAGCGTTCCTGCGGGCTGGTCACTGAATCCTCCCTGCGGGTGTCGGGACGATCTCGCCGTCCTCGGTAAGCCGGGCGGCCACTTCCTGTGCTTCGTTCAGCGTGAAGGTTGCAACCTGAACGGCGTCGTCCATAGTCATGGAACAGGTGCCGGTGTTTTTCATGAGATAGATGAACGCTGCGAGAAGGGCAACGCGGTCATGGTTTAGCGTGCTCATTGGGGGAGTCCCTCCACATCGATGTCGGCCAGCTCATCCGCAGTAACGTCCGGGGTTGAGTTGTGGCGGCCACGGTCCAGAAGCTCGTCGCCGGGGTCCACGGGCTTCACTTCCTTCGGCGGCTCGGCGGGCTTGACCTTGCTGCGGTTGATCGGGGTCAGACCAAGGCGGTCCAGCACCGAAATCATTTTTGCTTCGGAGTTCTCCGCGACCTTCAGCCACAGGTTTGGCTTCTCGCACTGGACGGCTTCTCCACGATTGTCCAGCCGCGTATACGTGCGAATTTCGCCTTCCTTTTCTATGGCGGCCAGCGCTCGTGCGTGCCGGTCAAAGAGGACGCAGTAAAGTCTGAGCAGTTCTCCGTCTCCGGAAGTGAGCGAGCGGCGCTTCTCCAGCAACGCGCAAAGTCTCTTGAAGACCAGTCGGGCCGCCGGGCTGATACCTTTGGGGTAACGAGGCCGTCCGGATTCGACCACTGCTTCCTCGACCACATATTCCGGAGTGGTCCCGCACAATCTGTGAGCGGAAATCGACTTGCGAGGCATGGGCATTTTAAGCGTTCCTCACTCCGGGTATCAAAATGGGCTGGATTCGCTTCTCGATTCTGGGCTGAGTTGCGAAAGCAGTCAGGCGCAGCGCCCGCCGGATGATTTCTCCGCGAGACGCGCCCGTCCGAACCTGCTCTTCCTTCAGCCAGTTTTCGAGATCAGCGTCGACGTAAACTAGGACTCGTTTTTTCGTGGCCATAACCGTGGCCTCCATGCTTCAGATTTATGTGGGGCCGCCGGAGTCGACGCCGGGGGACCCCCTCGTTTGGCGGGCCGCCGTCGAGCAGCCCTGATCACACTGGCGGGCCGCTGTTACGGGTGACGTCGAGCGACATCGAGCGACCTAGCCTGAACACGCGACGCTTTCCGGACGCGCCAGAAGGCGCTGGGAAGGGGGGCTGAATGCTGGGCCGGGGTCCCACATAAGAAAGGAAATCCCCCGGAATCCCCCCGGATGTACATAAGAAAAATCGTTTTGGGGAAGCCCGGTCGTTCGTTCGCAGGCGGCGTGCGCTGGGCAAGGCTTTGCTATTACATCCCTACCCCCCTTATCCCCTTTTCGTTTCATAGAGTTAGCGAGGGACAGTGTCCATAGGTTAAGTGCATGAGAACAAAAGGAAATCTCTTCGAGGGCGCAGTGGTACGTCACGCCGAGCGCACGTACACTGCATCCATAAGGCGGAGATAGCTCGCGATATGCTGGCAGTTGCTGGCGATAACGGGGCTGCATCGCGCACTTCAGTGCCGGGTGCGTCGGTGGTCCGGGCTGGCGCACAGCGCTGCTTTTAGGCGGCCAAGAGAAGCGGATGGCGTCATGGGTGGATCAGGTTCCTGCTCGGGCCGTTAAGGCGCCTTTGCTCGTCACGGTGCCGGGCGTGTGCTAGGGGTCTGCTCTGGGGTTCTGAGTGTAATGGCCTGATAACAGAAGTTACCCGTCAGTCGCTGAGTGTTCGTTGTCATAGCGCGGACCCTCACATCGACTGCGCCATCACGGTGCACGGTTTTAGCCTCTGAGATTCAGGCGACGGCGATTCCGCGTCACCGGGAAGGGCCAACAAGAAACCCGCCCAAGCCTGTCTAGGCTCAAGCGGATCATTCAGTCGTTACTTCCGACCCTTCTTCAGGCCGAAGGCGTAGACGTTGTAGTCGCGCGAGCCGACATAAACCACTCCATTCGCCAGGGCGGGTGAGGAATCCACCGCGTCGCCGGTGGTGTAGCTCCACAGATTGGCGCCGGTGCTGGCGTCCAGCGCGTACACGTTGTTGTCCCCAGAGCCGACATAGACCACCCCGTTGGCGACTGCGGGCGAGGAAGATACATAGCCGCCGGTGGTGTAGCTCCACACCAGAGCACCGGTACTTGTGTTCAATGCATAGACATTGCCGTCGTCCGAGCCGACATAAACCACCCCATTCGCTACCGCGGGCGAGGACTCCACATAGCTGCCAGTGGCGTAGCTCCACAGCATGGCGCCGGTGCTGGCGTTCAGCGCGTACACGTTGGAGTCCCACGAGCCGATATAAACCGCCCCATTCGCCACTGCGGGCGAGGAATACGCCCAGCCGCCGGTGGGGTAGCTCCATTGCTTGGCACCGGTGTGGGCGTTCAGCGCGTACAGGTTGCCGTCGCTCGAACTGACATAAACTACCCCATTCGCCACGGCGGGCGAGGACAGCACCGCGCCGGTGGTGTAGCTCCACAGCTTGACGCCGGTGCGGGCGTTCAGCGCGTATATGTTGGCGTTCGACGAACCGACATACACTACACCATTCACCACGGTGGGCGAGGAAAGCACACTCTCACCGGTGCGGTACCTCCACAGCTTCGCGCCGGTGCGGCCGTTCAGCGCGTACACGTTGCCCGAAGGGCCAGAAGCAGAGCCGACGTAAACCACGCCATTCGCCACTGCGGGCGAGGAAGACACAAAGATGCCAAGGGTGTATCTCCACAGTTTGGCACCGGTGCGGGCGTTGAGCGCGTATACTTTACCGTCCCACGAGCCAAAATAAACCACTCCATTCGCCACTGCGGGCGAGGACTCTAGGTAGGCGCCGGTGGCGTAGTTCCACTTCCGGTCGAGGCTCCCAACGTTGTGGATGTTAAGCACGTGCTCATACGGGTTCCAGCGCATCATGTTGGTCCGATGGAACTCGGTCCAGTCGGAGCGGCCCTTGCCCGCTGGCTGCTGTCCCCATGCCACGGACACGAAGCACGCACAGAGAATCAAAGCCAAGATGCTGATTCGTTTCATAATGAACCTCCTGAAAACAACTTTGCTTGACGGACTGAGTTTCCCGAGAATTCGGGTCATTCGCCTCAGGGGGTGATGCGTCCCCGTGGGGACTCTCTTCGGGGAGGCGGGACGTAATAAATGTTAGGCCAAGAAGGAGGTCATATCAACGAAGTTGGTCACATCTCGATGTGACGTGTTGGCCAAGAGCCATAGAGCAAAGCGAAGGCGTGCCTGTTGAAACATCTCCATTACACTCGTTGACCCTCGGTCAGCTCGCCCAAGGACTCGGCTGGACGCTCAGGGAAGTAGCTACGCACCGCGTGGTTTGCTCTGACGTCGGTTCGTCCGGAAAACGTATGTAGGGGGTTCTCTGGGGACGTAGGAAATACGCCGTGACTTCCAGAACGGCGCAGATCTGGGCGTTCAAGGATTCACTGTCCGGATAGCCAGCCAGCAGAACAGTGTTGCCGGGCAGCGGGCCGGTAATGATAGCGCCGTATCCGTTCGGTCCATGCCATTTTCGAATGTCGGTCATTTGCCTACACCAGTCACTTCGAAGCCGGGCTTGCCGATACCGGGAACGACCAACTTCCCCGTTTCAAACCAGCCGTACAAGGCGGCCAGCCACATTACGTAATCGGCTTCGTCCCCATCCGCCATCTCAAGAGCGGTTTGCTGCAGGATGTCATCGGTCGCCTTTAAGCCGGTCGTCAACTCGACTGGTTCTCCCTGCGGGCCTGTCATCAGGTTACTCATACTTTTTCTCCCTTCATCGGACCCAGCACTCGATCAGTCATGACTTGAATGGCGCGGCGCAGTTCAGCTTCGGCACGCTCGATGGACGCTGCTTCCTGACGGGCCTTTTCCTTCCGGGCCGCCAGCGCTTTTTCGGCGGCTTCGATGCGACGGGCGTCGGCCCGCATTTCTCTACCGGCGTTCTCGGCCATACGGCGGAGCTTTGCTGCGCTCGGCGGTTTCTCTGCCGGGCGGTTCCGTTCGTCGGCGTGTGTGATGTGAATATGGTTGGCGTACGGGCAGAAGTATGCGCGGGCGTTCCAGCCGTTCGATCTGATCGCTTTTCTAGCAGCGGCTTCCGTCCGGTAAATGACCTTCGGCTGGCCAAGGCCCGTGCAGCAGACTTCTTGTCGCATTGTTCCCCCCAAATAATTCCGTCGGCAAGTACGCCGTCCGGCAACCAAATTCGTCCATTAAAAACACTCACCGAAACTTCTCGACTTTCTTGTGCTCGCGGTCGAACCGCTTTTCCCATTGCCGATCTTCCCAAGTGTCAGGGAGATCGGGAACTGCCGACGTCTTGAGATCAACCACGCGGTGGGACCCATCGCAGGAAGGGCTGCTGCACGCGCCGTGGCTGGTTGCTCGGGCCAGATCTTCCGCCGGGCACAGGTGGACGCTCGTGACGACGCCGGGAGAACCACAGGTAGAGACGACGGCGTATCTACCGTTACCCCGCAGAGAGGCAGTGATCCAGCGGTCGCGTGCGAGTTGGAGCCAGTTGGTCATCCAGAATTACGGTGCCGTGTTATCGGTGTTTTTTCTGGTCAGTCTTCCTTGAAGAATTCCTCTACCGTCGGGCCGTCCTCCCTACCCGCTTGCATGCGTTTAACAATCTCAGCCGTCTGCCGCTCAATGCTGGCCTGTTGGAAGGCATCATCATCCGCCTTGCGGACAGCGGCGGCAGCGGCAGCCTTAACCTTGGCGATGTACTCGGGGAGACGGTAGAGCGTGACCCCGACCTTGCTCTCGGCACCATCGAAGCCGACCTTAACGATTGCAGCCAGCGCCTGCGCGACGGTCTTGGCTCCGTGCTCAGCAATCAGGTTCTCCAATTCAGCTTTACGTTTACCGTACCGTCCGATCTCAGCCAAGTGTCGTTTTTCAAGATTCAAAGCCACCACCCCCGCCGTGTCGGTGGTGGTCGGTGTTGTCTCGGTAGGCGGTAGAACGGTTGTGACGCAGCTAGGTGCGACTCCGGCTCCGCTACTTGCGACTCCGGCTGTTGCTAGTTGCGACTCCAGCTCCGCTACTTGCGACTTCGGCTCGACCGTACTTGCGACTCCGGCTCCGCTACTTGCGACTCCAGACCGACGGTCAAACGCGGACAGATCAAGCCGCTGCAAGACCGTACCACGCTCGCATGCGTAGCCCACCTTGACCAGCAAACCCATCTCGCGCAATTCGGATTGTCGACGAAAAATCGTGGCGCGGTGCCAACCCAACTCGTGGGCGAGCCGTTCGGCTCCAACCGAAATCCCGCTACCATCACCGTGGGCGTAGGTAGACATAAGCATGGCGAGTCGTTGACGTTGGGCGCGGGCGTACTCTGCCGTTCGTTTTTGCCCGTCGCCGGGGAGATTGTAATCACTCGGCGGATGGCCACGCAGATCTTGCGTGCATTTTACGGATTTTGCCTTGTCAGAATTTCCGTTCATCGTGGACCTCCTGCACGGGAAGTGGGTCCCAATCTATCTGGGATGGGTCGGCACAGTCCGACGGCAAGAGTATCGTGACTTTGATGGGGTTTACTACCCAGACTTTTGTGGTGGCTTCAATGGGTACATTTGGTGCTGTCATTTTTTTCTCCCGTTAAGCAGAACCGCCGGGCCACATTGCTGTGGTCCGGCGAGATTGGGATACTGCGGGGACAAGCCGCAGCCACGGAAGAAATTGTCTTTAGCGGTTAGTCAGGCCGCCGTGGTGTTTATCCCAGTCCCGCCTGTCTGGCGGGTTCCAGCGTGTCACAACCCTGTTATGGGGAGACCGCTTGGGATTAAGCAGCTAAAGGCGCACAGTGGCGGGACTTACACCGATTTTGCGAAGAACTCGTTTTTTGCTATTAGAAATGGGGACCCGGCGGGCAGTTTTGTCAGTCGACTGAGAAAAGTGCCCGGAGTCTTTAATAAGGAGTATCGGTAAATTCGTCCGGCGGGGATGTGGGCGGAGGTCTCCGAGACGCCAACTCTTCGGCCAGCGCCGCGAGCAACTCGTCCCGCTGCTCGCCGGTGACGCTGTCGATGATTCGCCTGATTTTGTACATCGCATTCTGCGCGGTCTTCGGAAGAGGGTACCGTCGAGAAACCTCGGCTCTTGTTTGAATAACTGACCAGCCATTTTCCGCAGCGGCACTGAGAATTCCCACAGCAGATCCGAAGTCGAAACTACGCTTGCCGTCATCATCTATCGTGTGGCACCGCATAACTTCCAAGTGATGTCCGAATTTGAGATCGGGGAACACCGTATAGGTTCTGCGACGCCAGACATTCGCATACTGGCGCAGCGATGATGCAGCGAGCCCGGATGCTGCCGACGCCTCATCGAACAGAGCCATCCAGTGTGCCTTGCGGTCCCTATAGTATGCGCGGCGTGCTCTTTTGCTCCCCGGCATCTTCGGGAGGAACTGGTCTTCACCCTCAACCAGCCAGCGACCAACGTCCCACGCCGACCTGCTCGCGCTCGCACCGAGTTCCTTTCCTTTTTCTAACCAGTCCGCCTTGGTCATGCTTTCATTTTCCGTCGAATCACGCGGCACTAAAAGTTACTTTGGTGAGTTCGTATGACCGATAACACCACCGTGGGAAGTCGTGAACAACACCGAGTTGCAACCACTTCCAACCCACGGTACGCTTGCTCCTGCGACGACGATACGGCGGAAAAGGGGACCATCCTTGAGCCGTCGTACAGGTCAAAGTGGTAGCGTGTTTCAACAGAATCAAAACTCGTGGAATCCGGCAGCGACATCATACGGTCGCTACTGGGTTGATTCGCCGGAGGGCCGCAAGCGCCGGGTGATCTCGTTAGGTCCATGTCCAACGCGCACGGTCGCCAAGCGAAAACTCCGCGAGCACATCGAAGCCGTGGGTATCAATTCCGTAGATGCCCTCATTTCAGCCACAGCGCCGGGCATGACGTTCCGCGAGCAATCGAAGCGGTGGATCGCTTCTCTTGCAACGCGTCGACGCCGTCCGGTCAAACCCGCCACGATTTTCGGTTGGCAGCACTCGCTGGACAAATGGATTCTTCCGACCATCGGCGACATGCCGCTGGCCGATGTTTCCAATGCAGCGCTCAAGCTCCTGATCGAAACAATGGCGGCTGGTGGACTGTCCGCAAAAACAATCGTGAACTATGCGCAGGTCCCGAAGTTGGTGCTCGCCTCGGTCGTCGACGCCAACGGAGAACAGCTTCACCCGCGCAAATGGAACCACGATTTTGTCGGGCTGCCCATCATCGAGAAGAACAAGCAGCACCGTCCGACGGTGACAGAGGCCGAGGTGGGTGATCTCATATCTTCTGCCACGCTTCGCTTCGCAGTGTTCTTCAGCCTTCTTGCCGGGACGGGGTTGCGGGCAGGAGAGGCTCTCGCATTGAAACCAACCGACTTTACGCCGGACTTCCACGTTCTTCGAGTGACACGGAGTATCTGGCATGGGAAGGAGCAGGACCCCAAGACGCCCGCAGCCGTCCGCGAAGTGGATATTGCCGAGCCACTAGCAGCACTGCTTCGCATTTACGCGGAGGGCAAGACCGGATATATCTTCGCTACGAGGAGCGGAAGACCGCTCGCGCAGCGGAATGTTCACCGCGCAGCTGGAGTCGGCCTGCACGCGTTCCGACGTTTCCGGACGGAAACACTTCGCCGGGCACGCGTGCCGGAGGACCTGATCGGATTGTGGCTCGGTCACGCGCCGCGTTCCGTGACGGATCTTTACGCGAACGGCCTTCATAAAGACCATGCATGGCGACGCGAATGGTGCGACCGGATCGGCTGCGGGTTCCCGTTAGTTGGGCTAATTGGGGCTAGTATCAACACGTCGCTGGTTCTGAAAAAGGCGGCGTAAGCCAATGAAAGGGCGGGACAAAGAATGGCTCCTCAGGTAGGACTCGAATCCACCTGAAAACGTCGAACAAAGGACTTAACCAAGCACGGTCAGCAATCTTAGTCCTTGGAAGTGCATGAAAAGCCAAGACGTGATTTGCGGTGATTTGTCGGCCCACGAAGCGGTTACAGGTCCAAGAGGTCCTAACCCGACCAATCCTGGTCAGTGACCCGACTCGCTTGTACGAGCTTCTTGCAGGGTCGCCTTTTCAAACACGGACTCGAACGCTCTAGCCAGAGGCGCATCCTGACCTTGCAAGCCGTTCCTGCCTGAAAGCTGCCAAAGGCATTTCTTCCGATTGCGGCTGTCGAACACCTTGATTGTGTCCTTCGCTGGCCGACCGCTGACCATCACAATGAGGTCAGCTTGACCAAGATCAAACACCAACTTCAATCTGTGTCCGCCCCGTATCACTCTGCGTGTCGCAACCATGCTTCTTTGTCCTCAGGCATCGGGAACATCCCGAATTCATCACCTGAGGGACTCGTCAGGTATATGGAGTGGGCATGCTCCAGGGTTTCTGGGCATCGGGCTTACGTTCTCGCCAGTGCGAGCCCGCGAGTATCCATGCAAGACCCACATACAAATAAGGACGACAAACAGCTTTTTCATCCGCCTCCCTTTGAGGAGTATCGAAGTCCGGACCTTGAGACTCCTCATTGTCCGAAGACGCGCGTTGCTTAGTGACCGTCCCGAGGATCGTAGCTAGAGAACCGGCAGCCAAGAAAGACTGCCTCCGTTGTATGCACAAGCCCAGAGCGCATAGTATGTGCTCGCATAAATGCAATTGGAACCGCTACCAGAACTGCTGCCGATGCAACTGTACAGGCTGCCTTGGGGGCAACTCCCCGACGGCGCGCTCGGCCCAACTGCCCACGTGGCTGCGTTCGGGCTGGTGGTAAACCGGGAGTAGTAACTACCGGTCCCCTCATTACCTATGGCGTAGAGGGCAATGTAACTATCTGACAAATGCGGCGAGGTCAAGGCGTCTTCAATTGTATATGTTCCAGGTAGACCGCTGTTAGTTACCCCCATAATGCTTAGATCCGACACCTTGATGCTGCCAGTCGGCGCATAGATATGAACGGTATTAACGGGCGTAAGGCTAGCATTGGTGGTATCTCCGACGATGTTTACCAGTACATTATCTTGCGCTGTGCCATTCGCACCTACACGGACTCCGTCATAGAAGCCTCTGATTGTCACGTCCTCAATGGAGTTATTTGATGAGTCCAGCAGCACGGCTGCATTGGGATCGCTGTTGGCCGTGTGGCACCTCAGACTGTGGATACCTCGCGTGCTACCACTAACGGACCCGTTCGTTACGTCTAGGATCTGCGCGCAGACCGTCGATGGAGCCGGCGTTTCATTGCCGGTATCAAACGAGATATTGGAATATGGCCCAGAGTTGTTGGCACTGTTTTCCACCAGAAGACCTTTGCCTAGAATCTGGTACAGGCTTACATGATCCACGGAGCTGTCATCCCCGGCATATTGATTCAATATTCCCGTGATAGATGCTCCCGCGCCATCAAGCGTCAATCTTTCGACCGAAATCCCCGAAGCACCGGATGCGGACCCGAATTGAATCATAGCCGTGCCGGAGCTGAAGCCTGAAACTGCCACAATCGTCGTATTTACTCCCGAATAGACACTGTCGCCCATTCCGATCAGATGGGTGCCGCTGGGCACAGCCCACGTGCTGGGTATGGTGATCACTCCAGCGGGCATAAAGATGGTCGACGGTGGCGGACTGGTAATTCCGCTCCAAGGACTCGGCTGGCTCGATGTACATGTCATGCTTGTATTGCCGGAGTTGAGGCCGCGTGCATCAATGACCGCACCATAGGATGGGATAATTCCATTTAATGGGGTGAGCATATAGCTCAGCACACCACAGAAGGTCGTGGCCTTGGAGATGAACGTGCTGGCGTCAATGAAAGCTTGGGAGGAATTACAACAGGTTCCCCCAGAGGTAATGACTTGTAATGCACCCTCCTAAACTAGACACAAAGGGCCTCGATATAAGTTAGGGGTTGCGGTTGAGTGAGCACCAGCCGGGTCGCGGCGGGCGTTCGGTTCTTGAGTGACTGATGAGGCCGCTGATGATTGTACTGGTGGATCCAGCGGGCGATGGAATCGCGGGCCTGATCGAGCGACTGGTATTCGTTGAGCCAAACCTCCTCTTCCTTGAGCGAGCGGTGGAAACGCTCGATACGTCCGTTGCCTTCGGGATGGTTGTAGGCGGTTCGGCGATGAGTGATGCCGAGCTGCCCCAGGGTAGCGATGAAGCGGGCACTGGTGAACTGGGTGCCGTTGTCGGTCGTCAAAGTCAAACCCTTTCTACTAGGATCGCAAGGCAAAACCTCTCGCAGGGCGCGGTGGAGCGCGGCCAGAGCGTCCTGGGTGCGGCAGCGCAGGCTCAAGTCCCAGCCCACGATTTCGCGGGTGCAGCAGTCCAGCGCCGAGACCAGATACGCCCAGCCGGTCGCAGGACCGGCCCACACCTTGGTCATGTCCATCTGCCACACCTGGTCCGGTCGCGAGACGTTCACCGTGCTCCAGTCTTTTCTGCGCGTCACCCGGAGACGGCGGCTGCGTACCAGCAGGCCGCGTTCGCGCATCACGCGCAATACCCGCTTGCGGTTCAGCTTCAACCCACTCACCTGTTCCAGCCACCATTGCACCCGGCGATAGCCATACACTGGCTTTTCGCCGCAGACCTCGACGATGCGTTCGTCGTAGCGGCGATCGGCGCGCGACCTGCGTGCCTGCCGGCGATAATACAGACTGGAGCGGCTGATCTCCAAGGTCTCCGCCACCAGTTGGGCGGTTTGTCCTGCGGCCACCAACTGGTGGGCTTGCGAATGAACCTGGCCACAGCTCATTCGCCCAGAACGTTTTTTAGTATGTCGATCTGCACGTGGGCCTTGCCCAGGCTGCGCTCCAGTTCGCGGATGCGCTTGCGCTGTTCCTCGCCGCCATGGGGCGCAGCGGCTTTCCCGCCCAACGCGGCTACCGCCGCTTTTTCGGCTTCCTCTTTCCAGCGGTAATAGAGCGTGGCGGCGATCTGGTGGGTGCGACAGGTCTCAGCAATGTTGCCGCTCTTCAGACCCTCGATCACGATGGCAAACTTCTCTTCGGCACTTCTCTGCACTTGCGCTTTTCTTGGCATCTCGCCTCCTGGCGGAGGCCCTGAATCATACCTTATGATCCTGTCCAGTTTCACAGGGGTGCATTACACAACTCTATCTCTGAGGTTGCCATGTGAAATGTATGATTGCCAGCAGCTAGTACTCGCAGCCTGCGTAGCTCCCGGACATACTCCCGATAGAATGCAGTGCGCGGGTAAAGCTCATGTGGTGCCGTTGCCGACTGCATTGTGTTGTTCCTCTTTTCTGGTTGTGAGCAGTTCGACAGCCTCGGACGCTAGTTCATCCGTGGTCTGTACGTAGAACGACGTGCTGGAAATGCTTTTGTGTCCTAGTCTGCGTTGCACTGTCGGCAGATCGGAAACCGACAGCAAGTGATGTGCGATGGAATGGCGCAAGCTGTAGTGATGCAGCTTCGCCTTCGGGATGCCAGCCGCTTGACCGTATCTCACGATGAGCCTGTTTGCCCACTGGCGAGTGAACGGGAACAGCAACTCCTGTTTCGGCTTGCCCGCGCAGTACGCAGCGAGTGCGGTCTTTTCATCAAAGAGTGGGTCCGAATCCTTCACCAGCTTTTGCGATGTGCGGTTAGAGCTTTTCCCGCGATAGAGCATGATGTGCTCATCCTCAATCTGGAAGACCCGCAGACCGTCCTTGCCCACCAGTTCATGCGGGCGGGTTGCGTGCCAGTAGGAAACCAGCATCATCAACCACGCCTGTTTATCCTCAGCATATGCAGCTTCGAGCAGTGCCCGCAGTTCATCCCGCGTGAACCATGTACCACGGGCACCGCCGATGCGTTTACGTTTGGGTTTCGTCACAGCCGTATCCTCCTTTCAGTTTGGTTTTCGTTGTGGTGTACCGAACACGCGCTCATCCTCAGCACGGTCAAGACACTCTTCGATCCACTGCCGCGCAAGATCGTCTTGTTCCTGCTTCGTGGTCCTTCCTGCTTCCAAATCGGCCCGCGCCTGCACACAGAAGACGCAGGGGCAGTCCGGTCGTGACGTGCATGACCTTTTCATCTGACCTCCATTCGACTTGTTGGGAGCCGGGTCCGGCTTGGGTTCGACTGCTGGGGATTGCTTAGCGGTACGTGTGCCGAATCACTGCGGCCTTTTGTACCGCCGTGATCCCGCGCACAAAACGTTGGACCAGTAACCAGAGGACAGAAGACACCCGGTAAGGGGTAGGATCACCCGGTTGGGTTCCCTATGGTTGTGCGCTGGTAAGGCTCACTCCATCCGAATGAGTTCTGTTCACACCCGAGTTCAACTCAAAGTAGACATCAAACCTATTAACGAGTAGCGCTCACCAGATGAGTAAAACCCACGCGTAAGCCTCAGTTGATAGCTTTTGACTACGCTTCGGTTGTGTGTAGGTTGTGACCTCCGGTTGTGCCCGCGCCAATTCGCACCGCGCAACCCGGCGCACTCCTGTGGTATCCCATACGCCTAACTTGTGGTTGGGCTAGGCGTAGTCCCGGCTGCTTCTACTCCCATGAGATAGACACAGCACAGCGGTGACCTGCTGGAAAAGACCTGACGATCACCACAGCGGAAGACTTCCAGCGTTGCTCCCTGTAGTACGGGAAGATCGCTTGCTGGCTGTCCAGTGTCGTCGGTTTGCTCTCGCTATTGGATCGGCTGTGACTCGCGGGCCGTCTCGGTTGGAACTGGCCGATCACTGGTTTTCAAGGATCGCAGAACACAGACGATGTGCAAGTAGGTATCCAGAGTACGACTCTGGAAACTGCCGAGGTTAAAGCCTTTATTTTCAGTGAGTAGTTAACTATGTGGTAAACCTGAGTGGATTGGTGAACATGCTACTTCCTGTCGAGGTTGACAGAAACGGATGCCCGTTTGTGGCACTTCTGGCACCCGGCTCCGGCTGGTTTCCAATCCGTTTTTCCAGCTACTTAACGGAAGAAGAATCAACTCGGAATTTGACCTCAAGGCATTCCACAAGAGTGACTTATCACTGCAAGGCATGGTAGGGCTAGGATGAGAGCTACGGATAGGCGTCGGGGTCGCAAGAGTTCTCCTCGTTTCCAGCCTTGTCTACACTCTCGTCTATAGCCTCAGTGTGAGAAGCATTTACCTCTGGGTTAACCATCCGACAGGCATCCGACCCGGAGTGCTGTCACATGCGTTTACTGATTCCAAAGGGTTTAGAGTAAGCATCACTGGGTTCATTTTTCGGACCCATGCCCTGACCCTCGAACCTGTCTACATCTACGTCCTGCGGCCCGCAGTAGCCTTGGCGGGGCATTCCGGCAGACCGATGTGTCCAAGCCTAAACACCCACTCTGCAAACTGCTGATTACAGATCGGTTACGAGTCCAATTTCTAGGCTTTGACCAAATTTGAGCCCTATTAGTAGAGGTACTATGCAAAGAAACAAGTCCATGTACGACCGCAGTACCCCGGCAATCACGGCGGAACCACCCGTGTGGCCTCGCGGACACCGATGCCAGTCCGCGCAGATCGCGTCACTGGAAACACGGATCAACGGACAGCAGCGCCGTATAGCGGATCAGGAGCGGTTCATCACCGCTCTCAAGAAAGAACTGCACGCAATTCGAGAGACGATCACCCTCATGGGCGCACCGCTGAAACCGGGCACTCTGGATAGACCCGCACGGAAAGGAACATTCTAAATGACCATCACAAACGAACTTTTTTCAGCAGCGGAGAGAACCTTCCACGCTGCTGGATGCAAACCCAAAGACGCAGCCGCAATCCTCAACCAACTCGCTACAGACTTCCAAGTCGAGTGCTCCGTAGAAGGCGGACTGCTTACTATGACGCAGACCGGGACGCCCCTGAGTGTCGGAACTGTGCTTGCCGCATATCGCCAGAAAAATCCGCGAGCCTTCTATGGTGAATCGGGCAGTGTGAATTTCAAAGATGATCTGGCTGGTGACATCGCAGCGAAGACCCGATTCATCTCCGAGCACGGTTACCAAGTGTGGGCGGCTCTACCCCTGAATGAGAAGTCAGCAGGCGCACGCAACGTGGTCACCGATGCGATCCCCAGCGCCTCGATGAAGCGGGCAGAGTACATGCGCCTCACAGTGAAGGAGAAAACCAAGCTGTGTGCAGAGATCGGCGCAGCGGGCATCGGCAAGATCATGAGCCGGAGATAAAGAAGTTTTGCGCGTGCCTCCGAGTAGAGCGGAGGTCATCGACCGCGCAGAAGGGCGGGGCCGGATGTCTGGACAACATCCTCATGCGGACGGGCTGAACACCTGCTCGCTACCCGCCAGTTTTACATCCTCACTGCGACTTGCAAGGCGGTGATGATGAGCAGAACCAAACAGCAATACATAGCGGACGCCATCGCTAAGAGAATCATGGCGAACACAAGAAAGCGGTTCAGCGCACTACACGCTGACGCATTACAGGAGATCAGGATGCAGAATGAGAAGTTGAACGAGCAGTCAGGCTCAAAACAGTCTGACCGCAACCCCGGTAACACCAGCGGGATGTCAGTCGGGTCGCAGGTCAACGTCGGCCCCACGAAGTACGTGGACGGCAATGAGTTTGACGGCGACCGTGGCGGCGACACTCGCAAGCAGGCTGCGCCCGCAGTTCTGCCTCCGCAACCCGGCCCGCGTGGTCAAACCACCAACGATCCCAACGCTGGGGCATAATCCTCCGCACCATCGCGGAGGCGGTCGGGGTGGTGATGCAAAGCACTGCCCCTTCTCGCCCCGCACAAATTCAGATTGGAGCAACATGAAATTAAGCAGAACGGAAATCTGTAAGCGGGTGCCGATGTCTCTAGCAACCTTCGACCGCTGGCGCAAGCTGGGCAAGCTGGAAGCATTCACCGATGACACCCTTAGCTATGCCAAAAAGCACATTGTGTGGGTCACGATGGAAGCCCTCGGCAAAGCACTGGGCATCGAAGACGAAGTGACCCTGCGTCAGCGTCTTGGGTTGCCACAGGTTCAACCTGACCCACTACCTGAGCCTGATCCATTACCAAAACAAAAGCCTCAGCGAGTGCCTGACATTTCCGAGCCGGGTGCATTCGAGCCACACCCGGTTGATCCTGAAACGTACCGGGACTCATTCGGTCATACGATCCTCGGCAACGATCACCACAAAATGTTTGGCCCGACGCAATTAGAGCCGAAGGTTGACCTGCAAGCCCATATGAATCCCGCGTTGCTGGGAAATACTGGATCGGGTCACAATCCGGTTGACTCGGATGCCTTCCGCGATCTGTGGCGACCACACGGCGCGATGACCTGCGAAGAACGCCGCCGACTGATGAAGCAGCAGATCAGTCCAGAACATCCGAACGCGACCAGACAAGCATTTCTCAGCACGATTTTCCGAGACATCGGGAAAGGTTATTCGAGATGAGAGCCTTCAATTTGAAATCAGGAGCAGACACCATGAGCATTTCAAGCACACAGGAACTTTTCAGCACGAAACAAGTGGCGCAAATGTTTTCAGTCAGCCCGCAGACTGTGGACCGCTGGCGCAAGAGCGGTGAGTTGAAAGCATTTGTCTTTGGGCTGGGTCACCCTCGCTACACGCGACAGGCTGTCAATGACTTCATCGAAGCGAACGAAGCAGCGAGAGTGGCGCAGCAGTGAGCTACAAGGACTGGTTAGCAAACAACCCGCCTGGAGGATGCCCGTTAATTCGTAGAAAGTAGCGACTCTCGACCCCGGTCATAATGGCCGAGGGTAGTTTTTCTGCCAAGAAAAAGGAGAGAGTCGCTATGAAGAGACGATACCAGATCGACCAGCAACGAGCGGTGCAAGAATTCCGACAGTTGGCCCGCGAAGAAAATCCCAACCTGCAGATGATGTTTCCGATGACCGAGGTCGTCGGTCTGCTGCACGAAGGGGTGGGCCACCTCATGCGCGAAGCCGGGTTGGCGTTGATGAGCCTGGTGATGGAGGAAGAAGTGCGGCACCTGGCCGGGGAGCGGCATGAGCAGCATCCGGCGCGGCGCGCCCACCGCTGGGGAAAAGAAGCCGGTTACTGCGTGGTGGACGGGCAGAAGGTGCCGATCCAGAGAACGCGTCTGCGCAACCCGGAAAATCGTGAGCAACGGCTGGGAAGTTACGAGTTGTTCCAGCGCAGCGGACCGCTGGAGCACGCGGTGTGGGACAAGATGATGCGCGGGCTGTCGACGCGCAACTACGGGGCGGTGGTAAAAGATTTTCGCGAAGCCTACGGGGTGGAGAAGTCGGCGGTGAGCGACAACTTCATCGCCTCCAGCCGGGAGAAGCTGCAGGAGTTGATGGAGCGTCCGCTGGGCGAGTTACGGTTGTGTGCGGTGCTGATCGACGGCACGCCGTTCCGCGACCGGCAAATGATCGTGGCCCTGGGCATCAATAGCGACGGGCGCAAAACGGTGTTGGGCCTGCGCGAAGGAGCGACCGAGAATGCCGCCGTGGTGAGTGAGTTACTCGGCGATCTGGCGGCGCGCGGGCTGGACTTCAGCGTGCCGCGTCTGTATGTGCTCGACGGAGGCAAGGCGCTGGCGGCGGCGGTGCGGCGTCATGCCGGCGAGGCGGCGTTCATCCAGCGTTGCCAGGTGCACAAGCGGCGTAATGTGGTGGACCACTTACCCGAAGAACACAAGCCAGCGGTCAAGAAGAAGCTGCAGAACGCCTACGCCATGAGCGAATACACCGACGCCAGGCGCGCTCTGGAGCGGCTGCATCGCGAACTGATGGAGCTGAATCCGAGCGCCGCCCGCAGCCTGGAGGAAGGCATGGACGAGACGCTCACCGTGCACCGTTTGCGCGTGCCCGCGCAGTTGCGCCGCACCCTGGCGAGCACCAACGTGATCGAGTCAGCTTTCTCCATCGTGGAAACGGTTTGCCGCAACGTGAAACGCTGGCGGGCGGGAGACCACATCGAGCGTTGGGTCGGCTCGGGCCTGCTGGTGGCCGAGCGCCAGTTCCGCAAAGTGCAGGGATATCGGGAGATTCCCCAGCTATTGACTGCGCTAGCCAACGCGGTTTCTAAGAAGACGGTTGCCGAGCAAGGAAAGGTTGCGTAACCTATGACGGTCGAGAGTCGCTAACTTTCAACGGAGTTCCGGGCAATCTCCCCGCCTGCCCTCGACATGACAGCAGACGAACAACGGGAATTTCGCCAGCAGATAATCGCGGGCTGCATCGGCATCGGAGACTGCTGGGTCTGGAATGGCGCCAGAACACCCAACGGCTACGGCAACATCCGGGTCGGTTACACGGTTCGGGTTGTGTCCCGGTTGGCGCTATGCCTTGCGACTGGCGTCAGCCTGTCAGTGCAGGCCGATGCCTGCCACAAGCCAGTGTGCCCTTCCAGAGCCTGCTGCAACCCGGCACATCTGGACTGGGGCACGCATCAGGATAACTGCGCCATGCGGGAATCTTGGGATGTACGCTGGGAGCGGTACATCAATGCGATGGCGTCAGGGGGCAAGATCGTGGTTGTATTTGAGAGGCGGTATCAACCCGGTTGGGGCTGGCTCGACTGCCGATCTGTGCAGGAGCCTCGCATTATCCTACAGGTAATGCCAAACCAATTCTCCAACCAACTCGAACTAGGCTAACCAACTGACGGTACAGGCTATCCTACACACTTGCCAAACACTTGCTTGGTTTGGCATATGTGTAGGATACCCTCAGCTTAACCACTCGGAAAACAACCCCACTCCCTGTGGTCTGCTTCCCCTGTGGTTCTGCACTCTGGGTTGGCCGGGATTCACGCTGCACACTGTACCGATCCCCCGCTGCTGCACCGAGCCTGTGGGTTGATGAGTGTAATGGAGATTTATCAACAGTTATGAGCCGCGAGCGGCGGCAGTAGGGTCCCATCAGCGCGTTTGCTACTTTCCTAAGCGCCCAGCCGTGAGGCTACCCGATTCCGATTCACGCCTTGGGTCTGAGACCCAGAATCGAAGTGTCTGCTGCTCTACGTAGCAGTCTCAGCGGCAGGAAATGCTTGCCCACAATTCCGCATAAACTAGTGGACACAAACATACACGGCAACCAAAGGACCGCCAGTACCCACCATAACCTCACTCCGAGCAGATACGGGACCACGAGCGCGAGCACTACTGCCGTCCACGCCATCATGGAACGATAGGTGCGAGAAGTGCCGACAGTTACCCCACACAGCGGACAGGGGAAGTCACGCAGACATAAGAAGTCCTCTAGTCTGATTTTTTCCTGACACTCAGGACAGACCGCACGTCGTGAATAAATGGTGTGCACACTGCCTACTTCAATTTGCGAAGCACGTCCGCTATCATTTCTTTTGAACGGCAGTCCCGCCGAACGCGACCATTGTAACCCCGCGGGGCAAGGGTATTCCGTGATGAGCGTGCCAAAGATTCGGTCAACTTCCGTTAACAGGCCATTACACTCAAAACCCCCGTAAACCAGCGTAGCACAGTGGTCAGCCTCCCCGGTTGGCCCGATCTTAATGAAAACCTCAACCGCAACACCGTGGCTCACGTGCTGTGAGGCAGCGAGCTACTTGAAAGTGGAACCCCGCACGCTTCTGATGTGGGCCAGACAGGGCAAAGTTCAAGGTTACATCCTTTCCGGCACCAGTCGCCATGTTTGGCGGTTTCGCCAGCTTGACCTCGATGCTACTCTGGAATTGCCAGCCGTGCTCAAGAAACGGAGACTTAATTGAAACGAGCACGGTACAAAAGTGGAAGTGTAGTATTCGACAGATCACGCGGCACTTGGAGATTTCTGCAATGGGTCAACGGGAAACGCAAATCGAAAACCCTTGGCACAAAGCTGAATCTCCCGACCAAGAACGCAGCACTCCGGGCAGCCGAAGGACTGCGGATCACACCTGAGCCTGTAAATGGAAACACAGTGAAAGCACTGGCAGCACGATACGAAGCAGAACGGCTCCCGGCCCGCAAGTCCACGGCACGAGTATACCGTTCATGGCTTCACAATTACGTGTTGCCGGAATGGGGTGACATGCCTATCAGCGAGGTTAGGCCCTTGCCAGTCGAGCAGTGGTTGCAAGGGCTGGACCTGTCACCGAAAAGCAGATCGCACGTGCGGAACATGATGCACGTGCTCATGGACTTCGCCATGCTGAGCGGTGTCATGGAGATTGCCAGAAACCCGATTGACCTTGTACGGGTCAAGCGAGCAACGAAGCGACTCCAGAAACCGCGCAACCTCACCGTGGCACAGTTCCAAATCCTCAGCGAGCACTTGAAAGAGCCGTTCCGCGTTATCGCTTTCGTGTGCATCTGCTTTGGGCTGCGGATCAGTGAAGCACTCGCCCTCAAGTGGGGTGACGTGGATTGGCTGAGTGGTACTCTGCGCATCGAACGCGGCATTGTCGAGCAGAACGTTGACGACGTGAAAACGGATGACTCCCGTAAAACACTCGCGGTCGCCAAGGAATTGCTGGACGTGCTGAAAATCTGGAAGCAGACAACACAGTTCTCCGGCTCGGAGGATTGGATTTTCGCCAGTCCCGTCAAGATCGGCAGACAGCCGTATTCGTATACGGGAGTGTGGCGAGAATTGCAGCGTGCGGCGGGTGCGGCTGGTATAGGGCATCTCGGCACGCACGCTTTCCGGCATACCTACCGCACGTGGTTGGATTCGTTCGGTACTCCTGTCGGAGTGCAGCAGCGTTTGATGCGGCACAGTGACATCCGAACGACGATGAACCAGTACGGTGATGCGCTGGCGGATGACATGCGACAGGCGCATGAGAAGGTCGTTAGGCTGGCACTCCCGGCTTAACGGATCGCAAACGGATCGCGGAGGGTTGTAACCTACTGAAAGAATGGCTCCTCAGGTAGGACTCGAACCTACAACCCTCCGGTTAACAGCCGGATGCTCTGCCATTGAGCTACTGAGGAGTGCGGGCACGCCCGGCGCGGCGTGCTTCTATTGTCGATTCTTATCATAGCATCCCGACTCTGGCTCTGAAAACACCCCCGCTGTCAGGATGGCAGGCTGCTTCATTTTGACGGGGCCGCGAATCCTGGGGGGCTGCGCAGCCGGTCCGCAGGCGAGCAAACAGCCGGTCGCGCCTTGTCGGGGGCGAAGGCCCTGTGCCTAGTGAACGCCGCGCGAGTTGAGGAATGCAACGTACTTCTGGTCGACCGACTGGGTGTGGTTCTTGAGCCAGCCGTCCAGAAACCCCAGCAGTTCGGGAAGTATGGTGCTGGACCCGGCATCAAAGTCTTTCTTAAACGCCTTGACCCGATCAGCCATCGCCCGGTGTTCGGCGCGGTGCAAGGCCAGAAGGGGATATCCGTGTTGCTCCATCAGCTTTTCTTCCGCCGCAAAATGATTGGCGGTGTGGTCAATCAAACGTCCAAGCACCTTTTCCGCGACTGCGGCGCCGTGGCCGGAGCGCATGGCGGTATAAAGTTCACGTACGATTTCGAACATCCGCTTGTGGTCAGCGTCCATGGCGCCGACTTTCACGCTGCAGTTGTCCTTCCATTGATAGGTGCGGTCCGTGGGAATCTCCAGGGCGTTTGAAAGAATCGCCAGCTCAGAGTACTGGTGTGCTGATGGGCCGTCCAGATTACTTCGGTGTTTTCAGGAAGCCGTCCGGTTCCGATGCGAGACTCTCGGGGGAAATTGCTACCAAGAGGATGACCCGAGGTTGGAGCCAATCTGCCGTACAATGATCGCGCTGGAAGAGGAACAATAATAAGGTGCAGAAGCTTTGTAGCGCAGGAGATCCGGAGGAAAACACTGAATGGGCAGATTCACCGGCATTCTTGGAATTTTGACCATGGTGGCGTTGGCGTTTTTTTTCTCGACTGACCGCCGTGCCATTCGGCTCAAGACCGTAGGCTGGGGTCTTGGGCTGCAGTTCGCCTTCGCGGTATTTGTGTTGAAAATCGAAGCGGGCCGGATGATGTTTCAGAAAGCTGGGGATGCGGTGAACCGGCTGCTCAGTTATGCATTTGCAGGTTCGGAATTTGTTTTTGGAGAACTGGGCAAACGCGGCTCCCATTTTGGCTTCTACTTTGCCTTTCAAGTCTTGCCCACGGTCATCTTTATCGCGGCATTCTTCGCGGTCCTCTACCACTACGGGATCATGCAGTTCATCGTACGGCAAGCGGCGCGGGTGATGACGCGCTTCCTGGGCGCCAGCGGAGCCGAATCCCTGAACGTTGCGGCCAGCATCTTCATGGGACAGACCGAGGCTCCCCTCACCATCCGCCCATTTCTGCCGGAGATGACCCGATCCGAACTCATGACGGTGATGACGAGCGGCATGGCCCATGTTTCGGGCGGAATCATGGCGGCATACATTCTTTTCGGCATTGATCCCAAGCATCTGCTGACGGCTGTAATCATGACCGCGCCGGGGACCATTCTCATGGCGAAGATGCTGGTGCCGGAAACCGAACACCCCAAGACCGCGGGCCGCGTGGTGATGAGCGAAGAAGAGGTGGACGCCGAAAAGAAAGAAAACCTGCTGGGCGCGGTAGCTCGGGGCACCACTGACGGCTTGCATCTGGCGCTCAACATCGCCGCCATGCTGATTTCGTTTCTGGCCCTGATCGCCTTGACCAATGGCATTCTCGGCGGCATTCACCATGGCCTTGCGCACCTGGGAATTGCCTGGTTCCCCGCCAGCCTGGAAAAGATTTTCGGCACACTATTTGCTCCCATCGCATGGGTAATCGGAGTTCCGTGGCACGATTGTGGGGCCATTGGCAATCTGCTGGGGACCCGCATGGTCCTCAATGAACTGGTCGCGTTCTCCATGCTGGGACCTCAGAAGGCGGTTCTCGATCCGCGGTCCTTTACGATTGCCACTTTTGCGCTCTGCGGATTCGCCAATCTTAGCTCCATCGGGATTCAAATCGGCGGCATCGGCGCGCTTGCGCCCAATAAGCGGAACGAGTTGGCGCGCCTGGGATTTCGCGCCATGCTGGCCGGAACCATGGCCAACCTTATATCGGCTTCGATCGCTGGGATTCTGTACTAAGCTGAGAGCAGACGGCTGCACCGATGGCCCGAACCACGCAACTTATGCGCGCTGACTCCCGGAGCTTCTTCCCTTCGGCGGATCCACGCCATCATCCAGCGTGAACGGCGTGCAGTTCGTGCAGTTGGTGCTTCACGGCGATGGATAGCCGACGAATGCCTTCGCGAATCTGCTCGGGGTGACCGTAAGAGAAGTTCAGCCGGAAGTGCCGGCAGCCTTCCAGGTTTGATCCATTCCCGGCATAGAAACAATCTCCGGGTACGAAAGCAACGTTCTCTTTGAGCGCGACCTCGAACAGAGTTCGGCAATCCATGCCATCGGGTAGCGTCACCCAGAGAAACAGGCCACCCTTGGGATGAGTCCACTTCACCTCGGGCGGGAAGAAATGCTTTAGTTCATGCAGCATCACATCGCGGCGCTCGCGATACACCTTGCGGATCAGTTTCACGTGCTCGTCGAGGAAACCGTCCTTGGCCACTTCGTAGGCTATGACTTGCGTAAAGGTGGAAGTATGCAGGTCCGCTCCCTGCTTGAGTTGCACCAGTTTTGTGATTACATCCGGGGGCGCGACGATCCAGCCGAGACGCAGACCGGGAGCCAGGGTCTTGCTGAAGGTGCTTAAGTAAATCACGTTGCCGATGGAAAAGCTCTCGTCCCGGCGCAGGTTTTCCCGGTCGATCACTACCAGCGGCGGCAGATGTTCGCCTTCGTACCGCAGTTGACCGTAAGGATCGTCTTCCACGATCGGAATGCCATACTTGTCCGCCAGCAACACCAGTTCGTGGCGGCGGCCTTCCGAAAGCGTGGTGCCGCCGGGATTCTGGAAATTCGGCAGCACATACATGAATTTGGGACCGGAACGAAGCGGCTGTTCCAGGAGCCCGGTACGCAAACCATCGTCATCGCTGAGCACGCTCACATATTCTGCGCCATAGACATTGAAGGCTTGCAGCGCGCCCAGGTAGGTGGGTGCTTCGACCAGGACACGGTCGCCCGCATTAATTAAAAGCTTTCCGATGAGGTCCAGCGCCTGCTGGGAGCCAGAGGTGATCAGCACATGCTCCGGCTTGGCTTTGATGCCGTAGCGGGAAATGTGGCGCGCGATCATTTCGCGCAACGGTTCATACCCCTCGCTGGCTCCGTACTGCAGGGCCTGGTGGCCGTTGAGTTCGAGCACCCGGCGGCAGGCTTCCTGAAAGCGGTCGATGGGAAACACGTCAGGCGCCGGCAGGCCGCCGGCAAACGAGATCATTTCAGGCTTTTGTGTAATCTTCAGAAGCTCGCGGATGGTCGAGCTCTTAATGTTCTTGGTACGCTGCGCATAGCGGGACTGCCACGCCGTCGACATAGGTTTCCTCCCACTCTTCAAATTGACTGTAGAAGATATCGAAGAATCGGGCAGTGACCGGGCAGCTACAGCAAAGTGATTGGGATCACCGAGGGTCTGTGACGTGGGAAGCCATTCCCGGCGAACGTCCGCCCCTGCCAGACTTTAGGAGGGAGCGCAGGGCTCTATTTGGAATGAGGATTCCATTCAATCCGCCGCCAGCCCGCTCTTCAGACCTGCCTTCAGATCCGCTGCCAGCAAGCGATGGAACAGGTGTTCGCCAGCCTCTCGCCGCACCGAGAGCCGGCCCGCGCCATAAGCGCGCGACTTGAGGCCGCGTTGCACAGCTTCACAGATTCCAAGATCTTCCTCTTGCACGCGGGCGCCCACCGCCACGCTCTGCTCGTTGTGGCCGCGGCGGGCTTCGCGGATATCGGCAAAATAAAAATCGAAGATCACCCGGCAATGATCGGCATCGAGGGGCACGGTAAGGTTGGTGTCCATGTAGCCCTCGTAGCAGTTGATCATCAGGTTGGGATACTGCCAGAAGTAACGGGCGCGGTCGCCCCGGCGCGTGGCTCCGGTCGCCGCATCTTCATCCGAGGAAACCATGGGGCTGGACTGCAGGCAGAAGCGGTCCTCGGTTTCGATCGTGTACTCCTTGTAATCCAACACCGAACTCAATCCCTGGTGCAGATGAGGGACGTGATAGCCGCCATCCAGATAGTTGTCGATGAAGACTTTCCAGTTGCAGGCGATGTCGTAGACGCGCGAATCGAAATAGTGCAGCCTGCTGATGCCGAGCGGGGCAATGCGTTTCACCAGGCCGCCAAGAAAATCGCCCAAGGGCGCGGCCTGCAAGTCCAGGTTCACGAAGACAAAATTCTCCCAGGTCCCGACTCTGACCGGCAGCAGTCCGTTTTGGCTCCGCTCGAAGTTCTTGACCCCTTCAAACTCGGGCGTGCCTTTGAGAGCACCGTCGAGGCCGTAATTCCATCCGTGATAGGGACAATGCAGGATGGAGGCTTGTCCGCAAGGTTCGGTGACTACGGCGGCGGCGTGATGGCGACAAACGTTGTAGAAAGCACGTAGAACGCCGTCGTTTCCGCACACCGCAACAATGGGCTGGCCTGCAACCGTCGTGGAAACGAACTGTCCTGGCATTGCCAACTGTTCCACCCGGCCGATCATTTGCCAGGTGCGGGCAAACACCGAGGCGGCTTCGAGATCCGCGATGCGGGGATCGATGTACCACGGGGCCGGGATGGTGGAGGCTTCCGTCAGAGGGGCCTGGTCGTCGTAGCTGCCCAGAACCTCGTGAAGTGGGATGTGCATGATTTTGTTTGCTTGGTGCGAAGCGCAAGGGTGCTGCTGCCCAGGGCTTCCCTGCTCGCCGACTCAGCTTTCGCCCGAGCATCATTTTAGGGCGGATTGCGGAAATCCGAAAGGCTGGTCAATGTTACTCTGGGAGTTCGCCAGTTTGAAGGAAAAACATCGAAAGGAACAATTTGATATGACTCTGGAAGATGCACGGCGCGTGATCGCGGGCGCCGAGAAGAAAGCCAAGGAAATCGGTCAGCCCATGAACATCGCGGTGGCGGACGAGGGCGGCAATCTTGTCTCCCACGTCAGAATGGATGGGGCGTGGCTGGGCAGCATCGACATTTCAATCAACAAGGCCTACACCTCGCGGGCCTTCGACATTGCAACCAAAGACCTGGCCACGCATTCCCAGCCGGGCAGTCAGTTTTTCGGCATCCACGCTTCCAACCACGGAAAGATCATGATCTTCGCAGGCGGAATTCCCCTGAAGAAGAGAGGGAAGGTGGCCGGGGCAATCGGGGTCAGCGGCGGCTCCGGGGACCAGGATCACGCCGTCGCGGAAGCCGGGGCAGCGGCGTTCTGAGTCCATTCCCGCTCGGATCGGGCGGCCGCGGTTGCTCTGCCTCAAGGCTTGGCGTAAATCGGCTCGCCCGGCGTGGGCGGAGGATAATCGTGGCCGTACATGTTCTGGTGTGCCGGTAGAGCGCCCGGGGCTGGAAGATGGAGAACGCCCAGCGTGGGTGCGCTGCTGTCAATCGTGATCTCCCGCGTCATGGCGTTGACCATCTCGGGGGGAGCAGTCTCGTACCAGGCGCGAAGCGTGTAACGCCCGGGAGGAACGCGCCGGATGGTCACCTGCCCCTTGCGGTCCGACATGCCATAGTAAGGAGTATTCAAGGCAACCACCACGGCGCTCATCTCGGCGTGGATATTACAAAAAATGTAGGAGATTCCGGGTTTGTCGAACAGCACGTTGCGCGTGCTTCCGGCTTCGTATAAGCCTAAATCGAAGCGCTTTCCGTCGAACAGTGAGAACACGTTGTGGAAGAACGGATCGCGGTTGGGAAACTCCACCTGCGTACCAACCGGCACCACCAAAATATGGGGCTCGAAACTCTTGTTCTTCTGAACCAACCGGGGACGCTGCGCCGGAAGGGGCATGGACACCGGCGAGGCATCCAGCGGAGTCAGCCAGAGCAGGACGTTGCCGGCGTCCAGCGCCTTGCCGGTCTTGCCGTCGTTTCCCAGCGCCACGGTCGCCGTCACGTCCACCTGTGCGCAGGTCAAGTTGCACATCAACAGGAGGATGGGAAAAGCGTACTGTGCGGTGCGGCTTTTCATCTCAGAACAGAATCCCCATCATCAGATTGACCTGCTGGCCGCTGTTGCTGCCATTATCCAGCAGAAACGATTGTAAGTGACGGTATTCGCCGGAGAACAGCAGGTTGGAACGCGGCCGAAAAATGAAGTTTCCCATGGCACTGCGGTTTTGCACAAACAGAGGCCCTAGCGACGCCTGGCTGGCAGCCCCGGCCCGAGCTTCTGAAGCCCATGGATTGTCGAACCCGACGCCAGCGTTGAATTCAAGCTTCGGGGTGGCGCGGAACTTCAACTGCGACCATCCTCCAACCGTGTCGAGAGGGCGGATGGGAGTCTCGGGATACACGGTCGGATCTCCCAAGTACACAATGCTGCGGCCGAAGGATCCATTCAACCCACCAATGGCGCGTCCGCGATACGCTTCACCGGACATCGCCCAGCGCGAGGACAGCGGAATTTGCCAATCCACCAGTCCCGCCCAGCCGTCGATGCAATGCTCGTAGCTCCAATCCTGGCGGTTGTAGTATCCTGCCACGCCCAAAGTGAAAGGCTGGCCCTGCGTGTTTCGGGTCCACGACGCACGCACCGCATAAGCCGGCTGGCCCGAGTTTTCTCCGGGACCGGGAGCGCGGAAATAGGAATCCGCGGGATACTCACCCGTGAGATTGTCAAAGATACCGCCCTGAATCGAGATCTCCTGCCCATCCGAAAGAGCAAAGCGGTGCTCCACACGAACCTGAGGAGTCCAGGCCCAAAGGTTGCCAGCATAGTTGAACGCGGGAACCAGGAGCGAGGCATAGGAGGACGGGGAAAGCGGGGAGATGAACAAGTTGTCTTGCCCAGCCACGATCGAGGTACGCTCCCAATCCATGCGCACGCTGGCGGTTCGCAGGTGGAAAATGCCGGAGTCTACCCCATTCCAGGTTGCGGAAAATCCACCGCCGAAATCCGCCTGCAGACTTCCAGAGGTTTTTGCTCCCGCCACAGTGGGGCCGAACACCTCCAGTCCGATTTCCGACTGACGTAGCGTTGCCCCGAAACTGCCGTTGTCCTGGTTGGGGCCAGTCACATAGCTGGGCACGTCCTGATTATCGGTCGTGCCCCGGTTGCTGAACAGGTTGACCAGAACCAGACCGGAGAGGCGCACACGATACTTCGATGCGCTTTCCACCTTGGTCTGATACTGATCGTTCACTTTGCTGTTCAGCAATTGCGACGTCTCTTCGAGCGCGGCGACCCGGGATTCCAGCGGTTCGGCCGGAGCCGGCCCGGGCGCAACCTGGGGAGGCGTCTGCTTGTCAGGACGCGCGGCGGCCGGAGGGGAACTGGCGTAGGCGGATTCTGTTCCCGCCGCAGAAGCCGCTCCAGGCTGGCTCCGCACGGCCCGTAGCCGACTGCGCAGTTCTCCGTTCTCGGCGCGGTAACGGGCAGCCTCGGCTTGCATTTCTCCGACGGCTTGGCGAAGTTCGCGGACCTGTTGTTGAAGCTCTCGAATTGCAGACGCCGTTGCGTCGCTCGGCTGCGACGAAATGGGGGAATCTTGTGCGGCAGCAAAAACCCGACCAGCCAGCACCAGCATCCCTCCTAACACAGCACCCCGGATCCAGATGGACAAACCTTTCCCCTGTCTCACAAACAGCCTCCCGAATCGAACTTTGGAAGTATCCCGTCGATCTTACGTGAACTCTCGAGACCTGGCAGACTCGACAGCGCACACGGCAGATTGCCTGCGAATTCTACTCCGTCCGTATATGCTTTACGCGCGCCGGCGGTGGAACCTCGATCCTATCCACCCCGCCCGTGTTGGTGCCCGAGGCTGAGATGAGAGGTAACGTGATGCAAAAGACGGTCCCATGCTCCGACGTACTCTCTACGACGATATCTCCCCCGTGATCTTGAATGATCTTTTGCACAACGGTGAGCCCGAGGCCCGTGCCATTCTCTTTGCCATAACTGACAAAGGGCTCGAACAGTTTGCCACGGATCGACTCCGGCACGCCCCGGCCATTGTCGATAAATCGAATCCGGACGCCTTCCGGTATTGCCTGCAATTCGACACCGATTTCTCCGCCCTCGCCGGGGATGGCTTCGCTGGCGTTGAGCAGCAGATTATAAAACGCCCGTTCGAGCTTCCGGGAATCGAACCAACCCTGACTCTTTCCTCTCGCTGAAATCGTGATTTTCGCCGGGTGGAAGTGGGGGTGCGAACGCACAGCGACCACCACCCGGTCCAACGTGTCCTTCACGCTGCCATAGGTGGGTCGTAGAGATTCGCGGGTGCGGGAGAACTCCAGTAAGGAATCGATGAGTTCGGTCATCTGATTCACCGCGACCCGCACCTCCTGATACAACTCCTCTCGCTGCTCGCTGGAAAGCCGCGATTCGCAGAGAAACTCCGAATTGGCCACAATCGCCGCCAGGGAGTGGCGAAGGTCATGGGAGATCGAACTTGCCATACGACCGATGGTAGCCAACCGTTCCGACTCCAGCAGTTCCTGTTGTGTCTGGCGCAAGCTGGCGCGGGTGCGGTTGAAAGCGCGGGTGAGTTCGGCCGCTTCGTCCCCGCCATGCTCATCCAGGACGTAATGAAAATCGCCTTTCTCCAGCGCCCGCACGCCCGCGACCAACTGGCTCAGAGGGCGGGTAAAGGTGTGCGACAAGAAAAACACCAGGGCAGAACCGCCCAGCACGGCGGTGAGTCCGACTGCCAGCAGAAGGCTGTTCAAGCTGTCCAGGAACGCCGTGGCCTGGTCGAAAGACTTGAGCACGTAGAGACGCACGGAAGGCGTTCTTCCCGGAGCCAGTTCCAGGGAAGTGGCGAGAAATCCTTCTTCGCCGAGCCGAAGTTCTTGCGGCTCAGAAAAGCCGGGGCCAGACTTCGCCATCGCATTCCTGCCCAGTTCGCTCTCCCGCGACGGATCGAACGTGCTCCGAACCAGATTGTCACCGTAGTAGAATGCGACCTGGCTGGCCGCGATTCGGCTCAGTTGAGAAGTAACACTGTCGTCCATCTCGTAGCCGATGACCAGGAATCCCAGGAGATGCCCTTCCACAGCGGGACCGAAAAAGATCGGCTTCTGGAACACCTGATACAAGTGCTGCGCCCCAAACCACCATTGACGCGTGGTGTCCTGGGTAACCGCCGCCCCCAGGGATGCTTGCGCCATTTCCCGGGTGAAGCCTTGCGTGGAGGTGTGCAGGGCAACCACCTTGCCGCTCCGGTCCGCCAGCACGAACAGGTCACTCCCCGAGAGTTGCCAGATATCTGAGGAAGCATCCTGGATGGTGGCTTCGTGCTCGGTGGTCATCAGCGCGCGCAAGTTCGGCAGATCCGCGAGCAATTCCGCCAGGTGCGAGAGCGTCTGCTCGCGTCCCCGCTGGAAGTTCTGAAACGTGGTCACGGAGTTATGCAGGTCAGCGAAAATGCTGCGTCGCACCTGGGCCTGCACGTTGCGGCGAACCAGCAGAAGGCTGGCGCCGGTCAAGCCGGTGGAGACCAGCAGCATGGACAGCAGCAATTTGGTACGCAGCCGAAGCTTCACCATCCCGGCTTCCCCGGTCGTCCAAAACGTGACTGCCAAGTCCGCGAAGATTGAAGATCAACGGACAAACTTATACCCCATGCCGTGGATGGTGCGGAAGTGGGTGGGGTTGGCCGGATCCCGCTCCAGTTTTTGCCGAAGTTTCAGAATGTGGTTGTCCACGGTACGTGTGCTGGGATAGTTGTGGTAGCCCCAAACCTCGTTCAGCAATTCATCCCGAGAGATCACCCGGTCGGCATTCTGCACCAGGAACTTCAGAGTCTTGAATTCCTGGGCAGTGAGAACGACGGACTCTCCATCCCGAGTCACCTCCATTTTGACAAAGTCCACCGAGACTCCGTCGAACAGGGCCACCTCCGTGATGGGCGGACGAACCGTGCTGCGGCGCAGAGCGGCCCGCACCCGGGCCAGCAGCTCCCGCGGGCTGAACGGCTTGGTCACGTAGTCATCCGCACCCAACTCCAGCAACAGGACTTTGTCGGAAACGTCGCTGGCAGCGCTCAGCACAATGATCGGCAGACTCGGGGCCTGTTGTTTGATCTCGCGGCAGACATCGCGACCCGACATCAGCGGCAGGCGCAGATCCAGAACGATGACCGCCGGCGGAGCCTTGCGGAAAGCCTCGACGGCAGATTTTCCGTCGGCTGCGATCTCGATGTGGAACCCCTCGGTTTCAAACAACCTGCGTAGCGCTTTTTGCACTGCGTGATCATCCTCGACCACGAGAATTCTCTCCATGTCCGCCGCCTTTTCATGAACCAATCCAGGGTTCCCACGAATTCCACCCCACAAGGGCTGCCCCTCTCGATTTTGAGTTTCGAACCTGGCCATATTCACTACTCACCTCCACTAAGTGCTCGTACTGCATAAGCTTACTACCGGCTATCCCGTAGTCACCGCCCGGGAGACAGAATCTTGACAATGATTTTACAAATTGCAGACGCGGGCACGGTGCAGGCCAGGATTGCAGAGGCTGATTCGCCCGAGCGGCCCTGACCCAACGACACTATTGTCTTGGTGCCGAAAGTGGTCTCTACTGTGGATTGTCAACTTTCTTGTATTCAAAGGCTTAGAGGAGAGCCGCGCTTGGTCGAAGATCCGAAGTGGGAGCTGGCCATCCTGGCCACGGTGCAGGGCTTCTACGAAAAGCTGTTGCAGGGGCACGTAGGCGGAGAAGTGCCCGTGCCGGCGGGGCTGGAAGTTGTCTCCTTGCAGGAAAGCGATGACAACGTTCTCGGCACTTTGAACCGGATGCACCGCTGGCTGCGCTTGCTCGATATGGCAATCACGCCGGCAATGCTGCGCCGGGCTTTCACTCCAGACACCGACGCCGAGATTGCCGAGGCGATGCTGCGCTACTTCTCGCGCAAGCGGGACGGCAGCGCCGCCAACCGGGACAAGACCGACTTGATTACCACCTTTCTTTATAGGCATCCCCGGGTGCCCGGCCAGTGGGAGCGGCGAGGGTACGGCCTGGATGGCTCGATTCCGCTGTCCCCCTTCGAAATTGCCCTGCTCGAGATTCTGGCCGACACCGGTGTGCCCGCCTTGTCCGATGAGCACGTACAAATCCTGCGGGAATTTGATCCTCTGCAAAAAGAGGCGGAGAGCTTCCAGGATCTGAACGCACTGCTCGAGTCCGACATCATCCCGCGGGTGCGCAAGTTGAAGGAATCGCTCGACGACGCGTTCTTCCATCCTGGCGCGCTGGCCACCGTGGCTCCCTACAATGCCGCCTTTGGCCGGAAGTTCGACGAACTGTTCCTGCGGGCGGCAAAAGAGATCAAGGCGTTCGCTGATGCCCTCGAAGAACAGGGCGGACACATTCTGGGGACGGTGGAAGGGGTGGATGTGACGGTGGAGCACATTGCCTCGCTGCGGGAAAGTGATCTCTTGAAGGTCGATTACGCCTCCGCCCTCGACAAGTTCCGGCGGGTGTCCAAGCTGCGCAGAGTTCTGGAGCAA
Source organism: uncultured Acidobacteriota bacterium (assembly GCA_963715675.1). GTDB lineage: Bacteria > Acidobacteriota > Terriglobia > Terriglobales > Acidobacteriaceae > DASVWZ01. The sequence goes on along the minus strand of OY970265.1, from coordinate 472,484 downwards.
AGGCCGCCGGTGCGGCTGGCTCCCAAGCTGGTTCGTCCGGCGGCGAGGTCCGCACCGCCCAGTCCGAGAACCGTTGCCTCTCTGCGTATCCTTCCCACGGATGCAGCCGCCTTACGGGCAGCGGTGACGCCGCAGCAGATCTCCACGGAAGAAGGCAAACTGCTCCGGGTTGAGGAATCAGTTCGCGTCTTCCTGCAGGTGGCGGACCCGAAGTTCCGCCGGATTGTGCCCATGCGCTACTTCAATCTGATTCTCAGTCCGGCGGAGGCGGACGCTTTCTGCGCGGACTTTCTTGCCGAGAAAAGCCTGCGGGCGGGAGTGGCGCGCGTGCTTTTGCGCCTGGTGGCGGTCGCCGCGCGTATGGCGACAGAGATTGAAGAGCTGAAACGCTCGGAGAACTCGCATTCTCTCTGGAAGTTACACGCGGATTCTCTGATTGTTTTGCTGGAGATCGGCCAGCGAATGAACGAAAACGCCGGGCGCGTCCTGCACCTGGCGGAACAACACGGGAGCCGCCAGGAAGTCGAGGCTATCGCGGGCTCGGTTCAGAAGCTGCAGGGGTGCGCGGAATTGGTGGAAAAAGCACTCGTCGGCGCTTCCGATTGCAACAGCATTGCAGCCACCGCGTCGAGTTAATTTTTCACGCGGCCTGATCGCCCGGTCAGGCTCTGGCCTCTCCCGCGGTTCGCCGTTGGCCTTTGGCCTTGAGCTTCAGGCGTCAGCTTTCCGCCCGTAGAGTGCAGCGGCAAACCGGGTTAACGATTTAGTACTCCCCCTCCCCACCGGTCTAGTGGAATCATCGGGTTACGGACTTTTGGTCCGCAAAATCTAGATTCGATTGGAGTTAGAGGTAAAATCTAGATTCTTAATGAGTTATACGCATGTTTTCTGAGTTCTCCATAAGATATATTCTTAGGGTGTCAGTTTGCCGAGGTGGAGTCAAGGACAAAGTGAAGTTGGGTCGCCCTGGCCCGACTCATTCGCCCAGGATGCGAACGGAGTGGACTGGTCGCCGTGGGAGTCGTTCGGGTTTTGGAAAAGAAACAGAAAGGCGGAATGCACGAGGGCGGGGAAAGAAAAATGGGGACTATACCTCGCGCCGGGCACGCTCGAGCTTAAGAATCAGGCGACGGCAAAGCAGCTTCGAATCTTTGCCGTGATGTCTTCATAGGCCCACTTGCACACCGCACCGTCAATCCCTGGGGCCGGCGGCTGTTGGGCTCCGTCGGACTCCGGAAACATCATGAAACGGAAAGCTGGGGAGGGCAGCCTCTGGAACAAGTCGGTAGCCTGCAAATCAGACAAGTGCGCATCCACCAGCAGCAAATCGAACTGGGATTTGCCCAGTAATTCAGCCGCCTCGCGTCCGCTCCAGGCCGTAACGGTAGAAAAGCCAGCACCTTCCAGCACGCGTTCCAGGGAAATCAGAACGCTCTCATCGTCATCGACAATCAGAATTCTGGCTCGCCGATCTGGCACTTTGTTCTCCGTATTCTGGGGAGTTACTGGCATCAGTCTGGACCGTTTTCCGCGGGATTGCGGTGATAAGAGTCACAAAACATTCCTGTGGAAGGTTACCTAAGTTGGTGCCCTTTCGGGCGGCATGAGATTCCTTTGGGAAACTTGCGGTGTGCCGTCTTTCCCGGGTTCCGAAAGAGGAAAAAACCGGCGGCCGACCGCTCTTTACGCTTTTTCCCGGCGCAGTTAGAATCGAAACCAGAAGCCGACGTAGCTCAGTTGGTAGAGCAGTCGATTCGTAATCGACAGGTCACCAGTTCAAATCTGGTCGTCGGCTCCATCTTTCAGCCGGTGTTCATGCGCCTTTGCGCGACTCTCATGCTTTTCGGCGGTTTCCGGCGGCCCACCAGTGGCCCACTTTTGGCAATCGCTTTCTCCAGCTTGTTCATGGCGGCCCGGCCCTCTTTTGCCGACCGGAGTTTGATGTAGTGCTTCTGGGTAACCGCGACCGCCGAGTGGCGGAGAATTATTTTTGCGGTTTCAGCGGGCACGCCGAGGTCGAACAGGATTGTTCCCAGCCCACGTCTGAACGCGTGCCATCCGCGCCAGCGCTCGCCGATAACCGGCTTCATTTCGCGGCGTGCTAAGTTGTCAAGCGAGAGGCTGAAGCCCTTCTTCGGTCCCGCGAAGATCCACGGACCCCGTCCGTCGCGGCGCTTGTGTGAGTCAAGCATCTTCTTCAGGGGCGCGATGACAGGGACGGCGGCTTCTGATGCCTGCGTTTTCGTTTCACCAGTGAACGTCCGCCAGACGCTGCGTTGAACGTGGAGGAATTGGCCGTCGTAGTCGGGCCATTGGAGGCCACGAATTTCCGACTCACGCAAACCCGCGAACGCCGCGACAGCGACCACCGTCCGCGACGGTTCCGGCAGCCGCTCCAGCATCCAGAGCACATCCGCCAGCGTATACGCGTGACCCTCGAACGTCGACCGGCGTCCCTCCACTTCGTTTCGCGGATTGGATTGAACGTGACGAAGCCGAGTCTGACCGCATAACCGAAGAGAGCGGACATGCAGGTCTTGATGCGCTGCAAGGACGGATGCGAGAGAGGCGTGGAATCGAGAACCCGCTGCGCATCCACGGTGCGAAAGTCCCGCAGCCGGATGTGGCCGACGCCCGGACCCACATGGGTCCGATGAGTGACTGTGTAGAAACGATGCGTTGACGCCCGCCTTTTTTGCTTGATCCACGGCAGGAAATGCTGGTCGGCGAACTGCTGAACCGTGAGAGAACCTTCGGCTGCGACTTCGTCCCGGTTGAACGGAGCCAGAACTTCGTCCGCCTTCGTTTGCACGGAACGCGCCGTGGGATATTCGGGACCGACTTTGGCCAGCTTCTTTGAAACCTGACGTCGGCGCTCCCCATCCGGGCCGGGCTCGACCACCCAATATCGGAGTGTCCATGAACCGCGCCGTTTCCGAATTGATCCTCGCTGCACGACTTCAACCATAACTCCATCAGTCCGCCCCAAGCGAGGCCAAACAAAGGTCTTTCATTACGAGGGTGACCGATGATATAATGTCTAAATCAGGGTCCACCGGGCCGTGGGGAGCACCCCCACACAACCATCAAGGCAGACGGCGGACGTTCACGGGAAGGACGCCCCAATAAGTCCTTAGCGCCGCAACGTGCGGTAGCTCCCCGCATTCCCAGATGGCTCCAATTCAGGAGTCCGTGTGTCCACAAACATCGCCGTTCCATCGGAGATTCTGACCCCAGAAGAAGTCGCAGGAATTTTGCGCGTATCCCTGACGTGGGTTTATGAAAAATCACGTCGGCGTGCCCGTGATCCGTTGCCTGCGCACCGCATCGGGCGGTACATCAGATTCAGGCGGTCTGAGGTTTTAGCGTGGTTTGACGGGACCGCCTCGCCCGCGAGGAATAGGGTACGGAGGTAATTCGCCAGCGTCAGGCACCAGACGCAAAATGAAGTAGGAGATTGCAGATGACCAAGCAGGCACTACTGAAGAAACTGGATGGCATGCTGGATGATGCCGCCCGCGAGCGGGCATGGTGCGAGATCACCATAAGCTGCAAGGACGGCCAACCCGACTTGCTCCGCAAAATGACAACCGAAAAACTGAACAACACGATGGGAGATACCCGTGGACAAAATTCCTACCGATAAGCACACTAATACCCTGCGCGATAAGTCCACGGGGAACCTTGCGATGGACGCCTATGCATATGGTCCGTGGCCGCACCTCTTCAACGTTCTTACCAATAAGTACGCCGTGCCGCCGTCCTTCTTTATCACGCTTAACTTCCTGTGGGACAGAACCGTGGGCAGCAAGGACACCCCGTGCGGTGACATTGCCCTGAGTCAGATTCCCGTGCGCCGTCAGGAGAAGGTAAAGTGGCTGGCCGCACTGGTCAGCGCTCGTTTTTTTGAATGTGTAAAGACGCAGCCGGGTGGGAAGGATCAGGAGGGTTCCTTCTACGCATACGATGTCAAGGTCACGGCAGATGAATGGGACGAGTTCTTCAAGCGCGCCGCGATGCTGGCTAGTTTTCCAAAATGGGACGAGGTAAAAGGCGAGGATTTCAGCCGCCTGTTTGCAGACGTCCGTGATCCCGCAGGACCCGCCCGAGTTCATTTCAACAATCTCTTTGCTTGGCTGAGCAAGGGCAAGCAGAAGACTTCAGGGAAAGCGTAGGGTCACCACGACGGTACGCCCGGTTGAAGGGGAGCGTAGGGTCACCACGACTCTACGGCGTAGGGTCACCACGACTCTACGGTGCTGTCCACCACGACCCTACGGTCGGCCAAAGCGTAGGGTCACCACGACGGGAGCGTAGGGTCACCACGACCCATACGTAATAAGGGGAAAAGAAGATCTAAGAGAAAAGAGAGAAACGAAGTACATAAAAAGGGAGTGCCCTGAGCGAGTTTGGGCTTTTTGAATCAAGATCAAAACCTGTTTGCGACCTTACTGCAGGCAGTATCTCTTGGGCGACAAAGACCAACCCCAACCCCGGCTGGCCATAAAGATCAAACACGGCGGTCCCCGTAACACGTGGTGGTCCTACTAGGGGCTACCATGACCAACCTGAAGCGAGTTTCCTTCCATGCCGACGACTCCATCGTGTCATGGCTGCGTTCAGAAGCTGAACGCACTGGCGTGCTGGTCAGCGAAATCCTCCGACGTCTGTGCCGCGACCGCATGAAGGCCGAGCAGAAAAAATGAACGACTGGATCAAGATCGCCCGCGACCGCTGGATCACCGCTGCCCTCAAAGGCAACGGCAGATATGCCGTTGTCAGCGAGTGCGGCACGCCGGGCGTCGTAAACGCCGTCCAGCTGTGCATCACGGAAGATCTGGCCCGCGCAACCGCCCACGGTGCTTGCTCCAAGGCAGATAAATGCCACGGAGATCACCGCGTGGTTGTTTTGAAGAGTTCGGTGCCGTCCTTACGCGATGACTACGAGGACAGGCAGTGGGAAAAACGGTTCGACCGCGAGCACAAACAGGTGCCGAAGTTCCGATGAGTTCGCCGATCAAGTTCCGCATGCTTTTACCTGACGATTGTCAGGACGTCGACTGGGGGGAAGAATGTCCGAGATTTGCTACAACGAAACCAACGGTAAGGGGAAGATCAAGTACCGCACCGAAGCGGCAGCCAGCAAGGCCGCACGTGGAAGCCACGGCGGTGTCCATCTCCGCATCTACGAGTGTCGGTTCTGCGGGACGTGGCACCTCACGCACGCCGTTCAACTCCACAAAACGGAGCCGCCGTCGCAAGCACGAGCGCAGACGCGGCACCTCAAAAACAGGGCTAGGGACATTGGCCGTCAAATCGACGCCGAGTCCCGCCGTGAAGCCGCACGGCTGGCAAAGGAGATTGAGGCCGAGCAAGCCGCCATTCGGCAACGTCAGCAGGAAGAGCGGGCTGCCGCCGAGTTACAGCGTGTCATCGACGTCCTGATCAACCGAGCATACGGCCCGCAGAAGGAGAGAGCATGAGCACATTTTTAGGACCGCAGGGAGAACCAGTCGAGTTGACGACCGGCTTAAAGGCGACCGATGACATCCTGCAGCAAACCGCTCTTGAGATGGCGGATGGGGACGAAGAAAGCCCTGCGTACATTGCGTGGCTGGTCGCCCTCCACAACTGGTTCAATACCGGGAAGCTGAACGTGCCCATCAACCCGGAGATCGACGGATGACCACGCCCAAAATTCTTCGCCGGGAAAAACCTCCGACATGGTTGAGCTTTTTGGCCAACCGATTGATGGAGCCTCACGGGCACTCTTTCCGAATCATGGTCGCAGAATTTGACAAGAAGGATGTTCATGGAGTTTGCATCTTCAACACATCGCCGAATTTCGTTCCCTTGATTCTACTGAGTGTTCGTGATCTGAAAAACAGGAACAAAACCACGGAGATTCTGGCGCATGAAATCTCGCATGTGATTTTGGGTTCTCAACTTGATGATGGAGCTCACGGTCCGGTCTGGAGAGGGATATTCGATCAAGTGATGCTGGATGCTGGAACCATAGTTCAGAAAATGCAGGAGTAAAAAGCATGATTCGCACATGGCATAGCGAGAACGGGTTCGGCGCGAGCATCCCCGGTGCGGGAGTGTGGCTTGGCGGATACGAAAGCCTCGAAAGTCTCAACGAGCAGATCAGCGCCGTTCGGACGGTTCTTCCTGATTGCAACCTACCCCGCGAGCCGCATTCCTATAACCCCCGGAAAGCAGACTTTGAAGCCGCCCGAAAAGCAGCACTCCGGAGAGCGGCATGACGTGCCCGTCCGGAAACTGGACCCGCCGGTAGAGAAAAGCGCTTCCCTTCTGAATAGCCCAGAGTTATGATGGTTGATCCGCAACCACATCCCAGAGGTAAACCAATGACGATAGAGCAGTTCGCAGAAACACATAACGTTAAGTTACGTCGTGACTCGTGTGGAGAGACCATCATCCCCGGTAGACCGCCGAAGGAACAGAAGCAAGAAAACCGCAGCCATATATATGACAATGGCAATGGCATGTTCGGAGTGTGTTTGTTCATCAGAAGCCACAAGTGCTGGAACAACGCTCGACGACGTCTCATGGCAGATGGTCTACTTCCATGTCAAAATGGAGAGACTGAGGGAACGCTAACATTTGATCCAGCCAACCCACGTCAGAGCAAAGCAGCAATGCGAGAAGCGGGTATACGCAGGAGAGTAACACGCAGACCAGAGAGCAGAATTAAGTTGGCTGCTATTCTGGTTCATGCCAGAACCTGTAAGGAAACGCCGTCTGTGGCCTCCTGAGCGATTGAAGTGCCACGGACCCTGCGCCAGCCCCACGATCCACCAGCAGGAAGCCACGTGGCCGCCCTGTGCGCCCGCGCTGCGCCATAGTAATTGCCCTGCGACCGCGCAAGCGGACCACCAGATCACCCGCGTCCGAACCGCCCCACACGAGGCCGCTTTGACGCCAACACGAGCCAATATCGTGGTTATCCCACACGTTCCTGACGCCTTGGGTGCCAGCCCTACCACGCATCCCACTGGCGCTATCTGTCGCCTATCACGTTAAGTGGCGTGTCCTCATAGACATAGCGCGATATGGCCGCCCTCCTCCTAACTCTATGAAAACAAAAGGGGGATGGGGGGTAAGAAATGAAATCCGGACCCACCGCTTACCGTCCGCCGCCCGAACGGACACGCACGCGATTGACGTTGATTGCGGCTTACCCGCCCCCGGATTCCGGGGGATTCCTGACTCTGGGGTCTGGTGGGACGCCCTTTACGGGCTCATTCCCAGCCCTTTATCCCGGCCCCTGCGTCGCCCCCCCAAAAGGGGTATGTCGACCCGTAACACGAACGCGACCTTATGTGTGAGGTCATACGTATGAAAAGCACAATCATTTCCGTCCGGCTTCCGGGCTATATGGCTGCCGCCCTAGCGGAGCAGAAAGAGCGGACCGGTTGTTCCGTTGGCGAGTACGTTCGCCGGGCCGTAATGGCTGCGCTCAACGACGCCGCCCCGTCCGCAAAACGGACGCCAGTTCTCTTCACGCCGCCGGGACGGGAAACTCGATGAGCATTCTGAGTATTCTCGGACGTCGTCAACGCAGCAAAGCAGGCCAGAGCACTTCGCCCGACAAGACGAAGAACCTTGTTCCGCGCACGCAATACTCGTTCGCCACGCCAGATAGTTTGGTGCGGTCAATGGACGGGGAACAGGGCGCTGCCCTTGCTAATCTTTTTGGTTCGGTTCGATACCATGCCCGTCCCCTCATAAACCGAGCGCAAGCGATGTGGCTTTCGGGGCGGGATTATCCAGACTGTCCACCCGAGGAACGTGAGGCTCTTGTAGCCCGATATATATCAAACACAAATTCGATGGGTTTGCTTCCAGGACAGCAGATACTTTTTGCGAAGAGGAAACTGGACGACCTTGATCTGCCTGCTGAAGTCGAATCTCGGGCGACACACTTCATCGAGGAAATCGTGAACGCAGGTATGGATGAAAAAGACAGCCCATTCACGATGGAGAACCGTTCTGAAGAAAAACTGGAAACTCTTAGCCAACTTGCGCACGCATATTCGGCGGCTGAAATGTCTGACCAGCCCCGCTCGACGTGGAACAGAAAATAATGCCCCGCCCTCGCAAATCGATGGAGGAACACCTACTCCAAGGGACGCGCACGGCGTGGTCGAAGACCGAGCCAGAACCGTTCGCGGGAGGTCGACCGAAAATGCCCAAAGATCTCTCTCCTGAATCCGAGCAAGAGTGGCGCAGGATTGTTAAGGAACTTATTCGTCGAGGAACAATGACGCGAGTCGACGCAAGTTCATTGGAAGTTTACGTGCGAATGTGGGCGCGGTGGAAACAGTGTCTTGCTGACATCGAAAAGAACGGTCCAGTTGTAACAACTGAGTGGACGGATTCCGAAGGGGAAGTTCACCAGAAGCGAATCGAAAACCCCGCCTCAAAAATCGCAGGTCGGTTGGAGAATAGCATTCGGGCTTATCAGAAAGAGTTCTCGGCGACGCCAGCCTCCCGCGAAAAAACCAAACCGACCGCGCAGCGCACACCGAAAAATCCGCCGCCGGTCCCCGGCAGCATTGAGTTTTTCGAAGCGCAGGCCGCCGCGATGCGCGAGCACGCGCAGGAGTTGGAACAGACACCGGAGCCAGAGCCGACGCCGGAAGAACCCGTCGATATAAACAGCATCGATTTGGAGAAGGTATGAGCGCAGTTGAAACCGTCGAATTCAATCTTGACCTTGCGGCCCGTTATAGACCGCTCGTGGAATCGGTAGGACTCGGTGACCGGGAAATCACAGCGGAGGATTGTTATTACGCTTACCGGAGAATCGCAGATGACCCAGCGGTTTCCCGGCTGAGAATGCTGCCCGAGTTCCATATCAAGACGGAAGAGACGTGTGCCTTCGAAACAGATTGGCCGAAACTCTTCGAGCGGTTGGGTCCAGCGGAATGCGCTGCAATCGGACGTCGGATTGGACCGCTCCCCCGGAACCCTTACATTGGGACACACAAAGGAGCGGTGAAGCAATGAGCACAACCGTTCAGGAGAGATACGACTCCTATGTTCGATTCTGCAATTGTGTCGGCGTCACCCCATTATCGTTCGAGAGATGGGCGTTAATACCGCAGTCGCCGAAATGGGGGAACAAGTGAAGGCCCAGAACGAACCGCTTATCTATAACCACAATGGTGTCCTCATCGTGATCACGGAAGACGAGCGCTTCTGGAACGCGGAGCTGCGCGACCGTAACAAAAAGATCATCGGCTACGTTTCCGCCGCGAAGGTTGGCGAGGATCACTTCGGTCGGTTCCTTGACCAGTGTGGTTCGACCATCGAGAAGGCGCTGGAGCCGTCCGTCAAGCCGCCCCGTGCTCCAGAGCACATGGCCGTCGGTCGGTAAGGAGAATTGCGATGACGAAGTGGCTTAAGAGATTGTTCCGTCCGGCAGGATTCTTCTGGCTCCGTGGAATAGAGACCGGCAAGAGTATTCTCGCGCATCGTTGTCCGGTGTGCGGACTCCTGACGTACAACGCCCACCGCGGTGTAGTGCACTGCGGTCGGTTCGATAAGCCGCCGCTGGTCAATTGGTTTTTGCAGAAACCGAAGCGCCCAGCCCGGAGCGAGATCAGCATTGCTCAAGTCGGACTTTGGTCGGTCGACGGAAACGACTGAAAATTACCCGAGACACTTTTTTGACAAGGAGAGGGGAAGTATGAAAAAGATCCAACTGAAAAATAACAACCAGATTCTTGAGGTTAGCGACGAATCCGCCAAGATCGCGGTTGCAACTGGGACTGCAAAATACTGGTCCGCACCGCTGCCGCCGGTCACCGTCACGTGGTCCGTGGTCACTACACAGAACGGCGAGGTTTGCATTCAGGGAAGATGCAGCAGAGATAATTGCACTCTGATGCGGTTCACTGGTCGTCCGGAGGACGCATCAACTGCATGCTTAGTTCACCAACATGCCGATGGCGGATCGCCTGCGTTGGTACCTGCCGAGGTGATCAAGAATTACAAGGCCGCAAAGAAGACCGAGCGACTGCAGTTGGGCGATGATACGCGGGAATTCTACGGGGCCGTTAACCACAAGTACCTGAACGAGACGTCGCGGTTCGACTTCCCGATGAAGCCTTAAGAGCAACAAGGGGCGCGGGCAGAAGGAGCTTTTTTATGAACAGATCACTTGCAAACGAAGCGGAGTTCAGACTTACCGTCTCGGGCGTTCGAGCGGTTGACGACGACCTTGAGGACGATGATGAGGAAAAGGAAGACCGCTCTGCCTTCACTATCGAGGGCTTGGCCGCAGGCTATGGCGTGCTGTCAAATGACCTCGGCGGTTTCCGCGAAAAGATTGCACCCGGCGCATTTACGCGGGCGCTGGCGGGTGCTCACGATGTTAAGTGCCTGTTCCAGCACGATCCGAACTTTATTCTGGGGCGCTGTCGCGGGGCGATGGCCGACACTTTGACACTGATCGACTCCCGAGAAGGACTTCGTTTCCGCTGTCAGTTGGACCGGAACAACTCCGACCATCGGAACATCTACGCGTCCGTAAAACGGGGCGATATTTCATCGTGTAGTTTTGCGTTCAAGCCCGTCGATGGTGACGGCGAGGATTGGGAGGCAACGGGTGACGAACGCGGCCACCCGATTGCGCTGCGTACTCTGAAGAACGTGAACCTGTTCGACGTCAGCGTCGTGACTGATCCAGCGTACCCTGCGACGTCGGCTGCAGCCCGTCAGGCCGCCCTGCACGGCGTCAGTTATCGCATGGCGACGTCACTTTCACCGAAAGCATCTTTACGGCACAGTTGCGTGATGGCGACCATCGCTCGCGAAGGTCGGAAGATTCTTCTGGAAAGACAATCCGCCGCAGATTTCCGAGTGAAAACCAAACTGGCCCTCGGAAAGATAGCACAGCAAATGGGATGTGAGATCTGGACGCCCGAAGGCTATGACTCTCGCGGACTCCCGACCGGGCTGCGCCCGATGACGACCGCGGAATTCGACATTGAAGTGCGCCGCCGCTGCGATCAGATCGATATGGAGCTACGTCCGATTGACGCATGTGGCCGCGTTTACGGTTTGGACCCGGAGTGGGGCCAGTCGCCGCATGATCCAGAGATCGGGATTTAAGTTTCTGATCCCCCGCAGGATCGGGAAGTGAGTGTGGGTCGGGGAAGGATGGGCCAACCAGCCCTGCCGATAGAAACCGACCTGCATTTTGAAGAAGGAGAATTTATGGCAGGCACCACAATTCACGTAGATGAGTTTCCGAATCCGTGGGCCACGTCGCCCAACCAGCGGTGGAAACAGAACACCGACATACGTAATCGGAAGCCGCTGTCGAACGCTTGTTTGAATGCACTGGGCGCTGCTGCCCGCGAAAAAGGTCGACCCCTGACCGACGCGGAATCAGCGGCAATCCAGAAGGAGTTCGAACGTGGCAATCAGTAGGAAATCCGCCCGCGCACCACGCGAGGCCGCGAAGATCACGGACGAGCTTATTGCGAAGATCGATTCCAAAGACCCGGTCTATGTTCTCGCGCAACTGGTCACGTCGTTGACCGGCGTGATCGCGGAGCAGAACGAACGGCTGACCGCGATAGAACAGGTTCTCGAAGAAGAATTCCACTGGACGGCGAAGAGATGAACCGAGTTTTCAACGTGCGGGAGCCCGGACTGGCCACTGGCCATTCTCACGGCGACGTGATCATCACGCGGTCCGGGACGTTCGTGAATGTTAACGGGCAGTTAGAGCCGATGGAGCAGTTCCTCAAGCGCCGCTTGCCTCCACGGGAACCACCTCTACCCGAGCCGTTAAAGCCGTTTCATAAACAGATGTACGACGGAGTTGCTGCTGCCCGGCGGAAAAGAGAAGGAATGTAGTTTATGGCAATCCACTCGATGAAAAACCAATCGCAGTTGCCGAGCAAGGCAAATCCGGGGGACGTCTTTTATGTGATGAGCAACCCGCATGCGCCTTTCACTTACTTTTCGGTTGCGGACGGAAGCCTGATATGCCTCAACGATCTCTTCAGCGGAGCCGCTGCGCCGGTCCGTGTGGTCGGCCCAGCTGGCGAGCCGGGACGCGACGGGCAGTCAGTTACTGGACCCGCAGGCCGTGATGGCAAAGACGGGCGCGACGGAACCGACGGGCAAACGATTCGTGGGCCACAAGGCGAGCCGGGACCTCGTGGGGAGCGTGGGATCGAGGGCCACGCTGGCAGGGACGGCAGAGATGCTGTTGACGGCAAGGACGGCGCAGTCGGACCCGCCGGGCCGCAGGGACCACGCGGTGACCTGACAATAATCGGGGACGATGAACTTTACGCTGCGGTGAAGCAGCTACGGCAGGAGAAGGCGAGAGCCAAGGCCGCGCTGTACGAGGAGATTCTCAAAGCGAACAGTTTGATGCCACGAACACGGCTATTGCTGATGTCCGCTCTAAATGAGTTGAAGAAAGCAATCGGGTAGCCATCCTTCTATCCGACGAATCCCGCCGGACCCCCTTTCCCCGGCGGGATTCACTTTTTTCACCCGAGACACCGTTCCGACATTCCGGGGATTCCTATGGCCGCAACCGCGATGAAATTCACTTTGTGTCCGCCAGCATCCGCTGCATATACCCTGCCCGATGAACCAGCTTTTGGCCACGACCGTGATCGGTATCCGGTCAGCGCGGAATTCAACGGCCATGAGTTCCAGAGCACCGGTATCGATTTCTCTGATTACTCTCGCATGGAAATTCATACACGCAAGCAGGCGTGTGGTCGACGTTTTCAAACCCCTCGCTGGGCAATCGATTGGAGACTTCTGCGTGAGCTTTTGGTGTTTTATTTTGAGCGACGGGCTTTTGGTTCGGGGCAGCGCCGAATGAAGCATTCAAAAGCGGGTTCCCTGCATGCCCGGCTGGTGCGTGCGTGCAAAGTAATCGCGGCCCGGAAGCCCAGACTAATTGCCATCATGGATGGGCTGTGCGCCGAGTTCGTGGATTGCCGTGCCAAGAACCCTACGCGTGCCCGCACGCTGCAGTGTGAGATCTGGGGCCTTGATACGCAACTCAGGATGGCCGACGGTCTCAACGGTCCGGCGATAGTCGCCCAGATCGTTCATTTGTACTACGGGGCTGCACTGGATTCGGTGGGCGTGAGTCAGGAATTAAATGTAACCCCGCAGCATGTTCGTCAGGTCCTAAAGCATCTTCACGACTACTGGTTCGAGATGACCGGGGAGCGACCACACCGGAGTGCCCAAACCCAAGTGGTCGTGAGACTCACCAGGTAATACCTAAAGGAAATGTTCTAGGGCGACCGGCGCAAGAATGTCGATTCCTACGGCGTGATTTCGAAGGCGACGCCGACGCCGTAGGTGCCCCCGAGGGTGGTGGTGCCGTATAGGTTTCGTTTTTTGTCGAGAATAAGATTGGCGGCAGGGCCGCAGCCGTCCCAGCCGAGGAAGGTGTGCAGCACCGAGTACTTCCATTGGTCCTTGGCTGCGGGCGCGAGTTTATAGACAGTGCCGCAGCCCGCCTTGCCGCCGGCGCTGGTGGTTCCGTAGAGCGCGCCGGCCTTGTCCATGGCCACGCCGCCGACCGGCTCTCCGCTTACGTTGTAGAGGACAGTTTCCTTCCAGACACCATGGGGACGGGGTGAGAGTTTGTAGATGGCGCCGCTCTCGGTTGTGCCGTAGAGGTTTCCAGCTTTGTCCATGATTAGCGCTCCCGGGCCGGGGGAGTCGCCGCCCGGGGGGCCGAAGTCGAGCAAGATGGTTTCTTTCCAGGTGTCGTCGGTCTCGAGATGCAACCTGTAGACGGTGCCGCAGCCCCCGCCGCAGTCCTTCTTGTCACTGCCGCCGAGCTCGGTTGTGCCATAGAGGTTCCCCGTGGCGTCGCGGATCAGCCCGGCGGTGGAGGGGATATCCTTCAGGTTGGTAAGCGTCCAGCCGCCCGTGCCGGGCGACAACTCGTAGATGTAGCCCCCGCCCGTCCCATACAGGTTGCCGGCGGGGTCCATGATTACTCCCGCGCCGGGCACGCCCGCGCCGTCGCCCTTGATGAAGCTGTAAAGCACGGTTTCGTCCCATGTGCCGTTCTGCCGCAGCGTTAGCTCAAATGCCGTGCCAAACTCGTCGGCGCCGCCGAGCTCTGTGGTGCCGTAGAGATTGCCCACGGCATCGAAGATTAGGCCCGCCGTGGAGCTGTTTCCGTCGGCGCATCCGGGCTGACTGCAGAAGCCGTAGAGGGTTGTCTCGGCCCAGGCGCCGTCTCGCTTCGGGCTCAGCTCGAAGACCGTGCCGCCGCCGGAGGGACCGTAGTAGTTCGTAGTACCGTACGCGTTTCCCTTGGAATCCAGCAGCAGGCTGCCCCAGAGTACGCCGCCGTCATCCCCGCCGGTGAAGGAGTGGAGGGCTTTATATTTTGGGGCGCACCAGGCAGCCGGGGCGAGGAGCAGGAGGGCGGCGGCCAGCGCCGTCGGGAGAAATCGGGGGACTTTGATCATTGGAGGGCTCCTTTTGCCTCAAGGTTGGCGCGACGGCCCGTACTTCTAGCATAGCACGGGCCGCTGCGCGTTGAAGCGACCCTATTGCAACGACGTCTCATAGGCATCGGCGTCGGGATCGGTGGCGACGTTGCCATCGTTGACTCCCCAGTTCTCGAAGACACCTGGTGGGTAGACGTAGGACGTGATCGGCACGAACGGCGCCGGGCTCGTCCAAGGGCCTGTGACGAAAAAGTCCGAGAGCGAGTATGGGCAGACCGCTTGCTGCGGGCAGCCCGGGTTGTTGGAGAGGTAGCTGTCTGGAGCCAGCACGTCGGCATACGCGTAGCCGGGGCTGATCCCCTTGTTTAGGTTCTGACTTCCCGGCAGGCTGAGAAAGTTCCCGTCGGTTCCGAAAGCATACTCGATGAAGTTGAGGATGCTGCCGAAGTCGTGCACATACTGGCTCGTGCTGCTGGTCGGGCCGTAATACGGGCAGCTGGGCTGGCCGACTTGGCCGCAGGCCCCGGAGATGTAGCCGGTGTAGCCGTCCGGGTTGTTGGTGGCGTGCTTGTTATAGGCAGAGATAACGAGCATGGGGACGCGGAAGCCATACACGTAGGTGCCTCCGTCGCCGTTGGAGTAGCCATTACAGTTCCCGGAGGTGTCGCAGCGCCACGGCAGGACGTGGTCGTACCAGCCTCCCCAATCGTCCCAGACGACGATGATGACGGTGTTGGACCAGAGCACTTCTCCGGACAGACAGGCCGGCTTCGCCAGACCGACGGCATTGACTATCGCCGACACCCAGGAGGGGCCGTAGTCGCCCGCCGGAGTGCTGCCGTCGCTGGTTCCCGCGTGATCCGACCACGATCCGTCCGGGATGACGAAACTGACATTCGGGAGGGTGCAGTTTGCGATGTCGGTCAGAACCGGGGCCATGAGGTTCTGGGTCGGCGGGGGTGGTATGTATGGGGCCACGGAGGCGTTCCAGATTTGGCCGTTGCACTTGCCGCCGCTGAGCCCGCAGATGCTTGAGATGGCGTTGGGAGCCGTCCATAGCGAGCTGCCGGGGTTGGGTCCCTGAGGATAATAGCCCCACGTGACGCCATTGTCATCGAGCAGGTCGGCGATGCTGTTGTGGCTGTAGCATGGAACGCCTTTTTGGTAGACGTTAAGGAAGTCGTTGAGAGAATCGGAGGAGTCTACCTCCGCGATGTCGCCATTGGTGTCGGGGCATCCGAAGAGGCTGTCGTTGCTGCCAGGAGTGTGCAGCTCCGAGGCGAACCACTTATAGCAGGGCTTGCCGTCCCCCTTGACGCAGCTTTTGTCGTTCTGGTTGTCGGTCGGCGCGGAAGTTCCGGAGAATAGGAATTGGTGCGCCTCGAAGCTCGGCCCTTGATTGGTCTGGAATGCGTAGTTGGCGAAGCCGTATTCGTTTGCCATATCGAAGTAAGGTTGCAGGACGCCCGGGCCGTTGAGGATAGGAACGTTGTCCGCGTAGGTGTAAGGGCAGCTGTTGTTGTTGTAGCAGGGCGGGGCCTGTTGCTTGATTTTGGTGCAGTAGCCGGTCGGGCCGAATCCGGTTATCTTCACGTTGCAGGCGCCGTCCATTAGGCCCCCGTCGTAGGTGGTGGTCCATGCTCCCTCGTAGTTGCTGCCCGGGAATTCGCCGTGAGAGTGGTCAGGGTCCCAGCAGGGGGCGAGCGTAACGGGCGCCATGCTGACCGGGCCACTCTTGCAGGCCGTCTGGAGTGTTTGGTTGGCTGGGATGACGTCGGCGCCATGGTTGACCAGCATGGTGTCCTCGTGGAACAGGTTGTCAGGCGTCCGGTTTTCCTGGATGACGACGATCACGTGCTGGATCGCGCCGTTGAGGTTCTGTTGACTTTGGGCAGGGATCAGCCCTGCGGAGAACATGGCGAACGGCATGACGATTTTAATAATCAGCTTCATAAATAACTGCCTCCTGGGCAGTGGGGATGATGTTTCGGAGACGGGATGAAGAAACGATTTCCGCCGGAATCGTGCGTTGAGACGCGGAATCCGCCGTTACGTAGTGCGGATAACAACGAGTTGCGAACTGAGTGAGCCATACGGCTCACCTCCTACCAACTTGCGACTGGATACTGCTTCGCCGGGTAGCGATAAGCCCCTGGATGGGACTCCGTCGCCTCGGCGTACTCAAATCGCCGAACTGCGGAATACGTTACGGTATTCAACAATGACGGGCAAGGAAACCTATCACCATCCATCGTGACGAGCGGGCCAGGAGTGATCCAGCATCCCTTAAGATATGCCTTCGATGTGCTTGAGTTATTTCAGCATTCGTCTATTCAGGGCGACTTACAAAGGCGATAGTCTGTTGACTCCATTTTGTCCAAGCCTTTGGACGGGTTGGCAACTGGACATGTGGCGGTGGGGTCAGAACCCCTAAGTGAGTACCGCGATGGTCACACTGGCCCACATTGTGGCCCACTTTTTGCTGTCAACCCACGCCGAATGACCCCGTTTGACCCCGCGCCATCCGGGCTATCTCGCTGAATCTTCGTGAGTCCGGATCAGGAAGGAAGAATTCGTAATCGACAGGTCATCGGTTCAAGTCCGATCGTCGGCTCCAGCTTCATTCCAACCCCTGGCGTGCCCGACCGCCAAGCCACACCATTTGACCGCGACGGTTGATCACTTCCTGGCGAAAACGTATCCGGCCCCCTGGCCGTGATTGGAGCCGACGGTTGCGCCGGGGGCCCCGGCCATGACGGTTGTGCCGCTGGCCGAAACGGAAGAGGCGAACAGGTCGTCGGCAGCGCCGCGCAAAGCTTTCAGCTTGGCATTGAATTTCGAAGTCGTGATCCAGCCACTCTTCGGCTTCATGAAAACATAAGCTGCGCCTTGCCAGGTGTTGGAGCCGATCGTTGCGGAAGGCGCTCCCACCACCGCGGTACTGCCGCTGATCGATACCGAGGCGCCGAAACGGTCGAACGCAGCGCCGTCAGAAGCCGAGAGACGGGCAGTTTGCGTCATGTCCGCCCAGCCACTCGGCGGCTTGACGAAGACGTAGGCAACCCCGGGGCCACAATTTCCGCCTTGTGCGGGTGCGCACACTGCGCCCACGAAGATCGCATTGCCGCTGAAGGAGACGGAGGAGCCAAACCCGTCATTCTGCTGTCCATCGGAAGCTGCCAGCCGCGCGGTTTCCGTCGTGCTTGTCCATCCGCTGGAGGGCTTGGCAAACACATAGGCTTCACCGCGGTAGGCATTTGCGTTATATGCTCCAGCCACGATGGCGTTGCCCAACATGGAAACGGAATCGCCGAAGCCATCGCCGGACCTGCCATTGGACGAAGTCAACGTGGCGTTGGGCTGCGAAGTGGTTTGCCAGCCTTTTGCCGGTTTAACGAAGACGTACGCCGCGCCCTGGAACTGGTTGTTGCCAACTGTGACAAAGGGAGCGCCGACGACCGCCGTGTCCCCGCCGATCGAGACGGAAGAACCAAAATAGTTGTTGTTGCCGACATCGGTGGAGGTAAGGCGGGCGGTTTCGGTCATGTTCTTCCAGCCCTTGGAAGGCTTCGTGAACACGTAGGCTGCGCCCTGTTGGCTTCCTGCCGGCCACCCGGTCGCACCGACCAAAATTGTGTTGCCACTGATGGCGACTGAGCTTCCGAAATAATCGTACGATGCCCCGTCTGATGCCGTAAGTTTGGCGATTTGCCTCATGGTCTTCCAACCGCCGGCGGCTTTCACGAAGACATAGGCTGCTCCTTGCTGCTCATTGGAACCAATGGCCACGGACCGGGCTCCTACCACCACGGTGTTACCGCTGACTGCAATGGAGATCCCGAGGTCATCGCCCGCCTTTCCGTCAGAAGCAGTCAGCTTCGCCAGTTGAGCCCAGGAAGACATCGGAGGAGCACTCCGCAGGTCAGAAGCGTTTACCCAAACTGACAGGACGAAGAACGAAGCCAAGAAAAAGATTGCGCAGATTCGTAGTTTGCTCATACCATTCCCCCGGGGGTTGTCCGCCAACAGTAACGGTCCGGTGCACACGGTTCGAAGAACGCCCCCGCAAGCTCTCGCGATCCGCTTACCTCTTCTCCTTGCCGGTCAGAGCGATGGAGAACTCATCAAAGGTGCCCTGGCTGATGCAAGTGCTGTAGCTGTATCCGAAGGAGGAGCTGTTGAAGTAGCAATCGTCGAGATCGTTCTTCCATCCCCGGTGGTACCTTGGCTTGGCGTCTTCGACGTTCACCAGGAAGCCAAAACCGTTGTTGGACGTCGGAAGCAGGTTCACATAGGTAGCGCCCTTGCTTCCCGCCTGGATTTTGCAAGTTTTCTTCAGCTTCTTGATGGTGTAGCTGTATTGCGCCAACCCGAATTCGGCATCACCGTACAGCTGCATCGTGGCAGTGCCGCTGGTGTTGCAGACGACCGTGCCGCCGGCGCCCTCCACGATGTTGATCTGAGTTTGGAATGGAGTCGGATTGGTTCCGCTATATTCGGAGGAACTAAAGAATTCGTTAAAGGTACCGCCCGTGACTGTGGCCGTCCTAGGCGGCTTTACGCCCACCCATACTTGGCCGTCCATATCCTGGCCGGGGTTGTTGGCATTGAACAGGCCGTTGGAATTGGGGTTCTTCGAGTCGAAGTCCCCGGCGTAGTACAAGCAAACCTTGGGGTGGCAGAAAGGCGGGAAGCTTGAACCCATTTTCATCACCGACTGAGTACCCGGTTGGGCAGACATGACCTGAGTGTTGTCCCGCGCGGTGAGAGGTGGCGAAACCCTGCTATCCTGCGCCGCTGCCAACAGACCGAGCGATGCGATTAGGGTGAGCGTGAAGAGTGTCTTGCTCATGGGAATCCTCCTGAAAGCCTTCGGGGAGCGATGGCGCCGAGGTGCAGCCGGATCAGCAGAATACGCGGCGAAGACGGCTTTATACACCCCTCCCGTCGACGGCACCATTGTACGCCCAATTGCAGGAAAAACCCGTCTGAAAGTAGCGGGTTTGTGAATCACTGTGCGGTCAAGGCGCCGGTTGGCGGGTCGTGCCCAGTCCCGGTATCGGGGCTCTTTCACCGCTTGGACCCGCCGGCTCCAGAACCAGCCTTATAGCACTGTCGGGCCACTTATTCCCGGATCGTGCCATTGTCACGGCGCGTTTACGGAGGCAATCTAATGGTGCTTGCTGATCATTACTTTTGGTTGAGAGCTGGTTGGCAGCGGGTGGACTGAGATGCGGATCGAGACAAACAGAATGTTGGAGACGAATCCGAGAGTGGAGTTGGCCGTGTCTCCGGCTAGATTCGCGAACAGGCAACAGAGCCAGTTGCTGATCGCGCTCTCTCTTCTGCTGTTTGTTCTCGCCGTGGTCCTGGTGAAGGATCGCGGATTCTGGTTCGGCCCAAACGAGGCGCTCGAAGCCGACGATGCCTCGGAAATGGTCGCCACAGCGGATGCGGTGTCCGTACCTGCCGAAACCAGCCGGACGCCCGTAGCACAGGCTGCGCACCCCAAGAACCACCTTGCTTCGAAGATCTCTACTGCGCCAGCGGTCACGGAGCCGCTTCACCAGAGCGCGGCTGGCCCCAACTCGTCGCTGGTGGTTACCAGCCGGGCTGTCCTTCCTCCACTGGTCATCGAAGTGGTTGCAGGCGACACGCACAGCACTCTACATCCCGGAAGCAACGTCGCAAAAGTGGCGATTCCCGGCAATTCGAACCGCATTCCAGCCGTCGCCATGGCGAGTCTGCCAACGAATGCGGCGGAGCGTGAGCCGATTTCTTCGGAGAGCGTTGCAGAACCACGGCAACCCGTCGATTCGACCTATCCCTTACTGGGACAGCACTCCAGTGTGTGGGGTTCAGTAGTATTGCAGGCGGTGGTCAGCGCCGACGGCACCATCGAAAACTTGCGAGTAATCAGCGGCCCGGCCATCCTGACCACGGCCGCCGAGCAGGCAGTACGGCAGTGGCGCTTCAAGCCCTATCTCCAGAACGGACGACCGGTCGAGACCAAAGCCCGGATGACCGTTAACTTCTCGATTCGAGTGCACGAAAGCAGCTAAGGCTGCTTCCTTCGGCGATTACAGGTTCACGCCAACCCATTCCGCAAAACAGCCGGGGGAGCACTGCAGACTATTTCCCTCCATACGTCCGCGGAGAGCCGACTCCGGCGCATTCGTCCCAGCCAACCACGCAGGCCGGATCCCCCTGGGTGATGTCGAAGAAGTACTTCTTATGCTCCTGCTTGTTGGCGTACTCCTTGTAAATCATGGTGAGTTCGTCGTGGGACGACTTTTTCAGCAGGCCGGCGGCATTCACGATTCCGGCAAAGGTTGGGGAACCCCAACTCGTGCCACCAACCTCACCCCAGCCTTCAAGATAGATCGCCGCGCAGCAGTAATCGGAAGCAACATCGGGGAATCCACGTTTGCTGCCGACGATTCCCTTGATGATGTTCTGGTAGCTCGGCCTGGGCTCGTACGGGCTTATGGCGCCGCCACCGCCGCCCGTGTAGTACTGTTCCGAGATAAAGTTCCCGTTGCTGTCCCGGTTGAAGTAGGTGCCGCCGACCGCAACCACATTCGGCGACGCGGCAGGGTGGAACGGGTAGTTCAAGCCCCAATCCCCGGCCCCAGCAAAGTAGACGACTCCGGGAGTGGTGAAATAGTGGTCGAATTGACGCTCCTGGGGCCACTCTGGATCCCCCCAGCTCATGCTGATTACGCCGCCGCCATTCTGAGCAACCAGGTTGCTCGCCACTCTGACGGCCTGCCAGGTCGGATCAGTATTGCACCGCTTGGACACGCACAGCTTGGACTCGACCAGAAACAGTTTGGCCTTGGGCGCCATCGCGTGGGCCCACTCGATGTCCAATGATTCCTCAACCTCCCAGTCGGAATAGACCGGAGGCTTTTTGCCGTCGGCGTAGACGATTTGGAAATCCCCGTCGGGGATTCCAAAGTAGCTCGAAAACGCGTGCAGGTCTGCCTTTGCAGTTGGGTAGTCGCCGGCGTCCACGATCGCGATGGCACCCACGCCGCCGGTCGGCACATTGGTGCTGGTGGCGATCGGGCAACCGGTTGGCCCGGACACTAATTCGTACACACACGCCACTGACGCGGGCGTCTCTGCATCGGCAGGAGGCTGGGGCTCACGCTGGTTGGAGCCGACCAGAAAATAGTTCGTACTGATCCGGCCAGGATGCGGAATGCTGGATTTCGGAACGACAATTTTGTGTCCGTTCACCCACCCAGGAACGATCTGAGCGGAACATGGGAAGGAGTACGCGCCCAGCAGTAATGCAAGCCCGGCGATCATGCAAACGGCGAAAAAACTCTTCATTTCACTTGCTCCTTGATCCGTCGCGATAGTAGTGCGAATCTCTCGTTTCAAAACACGCCACCCTGTATATACACGCTTCCCGTGATCCCGACAATGTGAAAAGATTTTCATCTGAAGCGCACCACTCTGAAATCTCCACTGACTGGGCAAGACGCGATCTGCTCTGTCCTGCCCGAAGCCGGAACCGCAGCTCTGGGTTGAAGTGGATGATTTCCGGGGAGTCAGGCGATGACTCGGATTGCTTCACCGCCTGTCCCAGGAGTTTGGTATTCCACAGGCTCAAGGTTCAACCTTTCGGCCAACGCGGCCGCCCCGCTATGGCACCGAGTAAACGATACCGGCCGAATTGCTTCCTCCTCCCACGGTAGTGCCATACAGTTCGGTGGCAGAAACTGGTGGGTCGAAGGTAACACCCGCGTAAGGATAGTCTCCATCGCTGGAGGGTCCGAGAAAGTCCTGAAGGATGGTTTCAGTCCAAAGAGGTGGGGCAAGTCGGTAGACGGTGCCGCAGGTGCCACATCCTGTTCCGTAGTACAACGTAGTGCCATACAGATTGCCTGAGGCGTCGAAGAGCAACCCCGCGGCCGGGTTGCCCCCATCCGGGGTTGCGAGAAAGCTGTAGAGCACGGTCTCGGTCCAAGGAGGACCCGCGGGGGACAGTTCATAGGCGACGCCGTAACCCGATCCGCCCTGGTTGGTGGTGCTGTAGAGGTTTCCGGCGCCGTCAAAGATCACGTCGGCGTAAGGGTCCGCGCCGTCGGGGCAGCCTGAAACCGAGCAGAAGTTGTACAGAATGGTCTCCGGGTAACCGCCGGCGTTCTTTATGCGGTAGGCCACGCCGGCACTGTGGGCTCCGTCGCTCAAAGCCGTGCCATAGAGATACGGAATGGTATAGATGGTATTGCAGCACAGGGCGGCGTAGGGATTGGCCCCATCGGTGGTCCCGCCCTTGAAGCGGTGCACGATGGTTTCCGGGAAGTTCCAGGGGCTTTGGCCCTTGAGCTTGAAAACCGTGCCGCAGAACAGGTTCGTGCTACCGCTGGGGATGCAGGTTCCAAGGCCGCCGCCGTACACCGTCGTTCCGAAAAGATCGCTGGCCTTATCGGTGATCAGGCCCGCGAAGGGATGGGCCCCATCTTTGCCTCCGAGGAATCGGTGCAGCACTTTCTCTTTCCAGGCATTGACGCCGCCACAACCTCCATGGTTCGATGGCGCGCAGAGTTCGAACACAGTGCCACAACCGACCAAAGCGCCATTGGCGGAACACGAGTGGGGGTTCCCGCCGTTGTAGGTTGTGCCGTAAAGGGTAAACGCCCGCCCCCCGTACAGCCCATTGAAAACCAAAGTGCTGTATGGGTTGGCACCGTCGTTGGGAGCCAGTCCCTTGAAGTTGTAGAGCACAAATTCAGTCCAGTTCGCAAGACTCGGGGTGCACGGATACAGGTCCGCTCCCGAAACGCCGGGCGCGCAAAGCACCCAAACCGTCCCGTACCCGTGGGTTCCTCCCTGGCTTGAGGTGCCATAGAGATTTCCATACTTGTCATGGATTGGGGTGCTGTAGGAGCTGTTGCCGTCGGGCGGCAAGGCAAAGTTGTACAGCACGGTGTCTCCAGCCCAAGCGCTACCGGCGAGCAGCAGGGTTGCTGCGAAAACCGCCAAGCGAGCTAGGTTCAAAGCCGATTTTTTCATGACATCTCCTCGTGATTTGTTGGCCTGTGATGGCCCCCACTGACCAAAGACGACGTTCCCGGGATTTCAGGTCACCGCCGAGCGAAGTGCGGGAACAAGCCTACATGGGAAAAGGGCAAAACCCTAGCAAAATACTCGGACCCCGGGTCCGCAGCCCTGGGTGGCAGAAAATTGTTTCCCGGGTGTCAGGCGGTGAAACACCTGGCGGATAACTCCATCCAGCAGCAAAATCTGCGACAATATCGAGCTGAAACCCAGCGAACTCGCGCGAAATGCCCGGAGAGATTGCTCCAGAATCGACTCGCCCTTCCCCTACGCGATGGGACGAACGGCAACTGCGGGCTGCCCGCTTCGCCATGGGTTTGTCCCTGGCGGCGGGTGTGATCATGCTGCTGGGCAAGACGGCCGCCTATTGGATGACCCACTCCGCGGCGATTCTGTCGGACGCGGCGGAGTCAGTGGTGCACGTGGTAGCGGTGGCCTTTGCGGCTTTCAGCCTTCGGCTCAGCACCCGCCCCGCCGAAGCAAAATTCCTGTACGGCTATGAGCGCATCACGTTCTTCTCGGCGGGATTTGAAGGCGCGATGATCATTCTGGCCGCAGTCACCATTCTGGTGACCGCGATTCAGAAGTGGCTTGCGGGCCTACCTCTGGAGAACCTGGGCTCGGGCGCGTTGCTGGTGTTCGCTGCCGGGATCCTCAATGCCGGTCTGGGATTTTATCTTCTGCAAGTGGGACGCCGGACCAAGTCGCTCATTTTGGAAGCGGACGGCAAGCACGTTTTGACGGATAGTTGGACCAGTTTTGGCGTGGTGGCAGGGCTGGGACTGGTGATGCTGACTCATTGGAAGCCGTTCGACCCGCTGGTGGCGATTGCCGTAGCCATCAATATTCTCTGGTCCGGCGGACGCCTGGTGTGGCATTCGGCGGTGGGCTTGCTGGATTATTCTGACCCGGGTGCCGGGCGGCAGATTCGCGAAAAACTGGACACGCTTTGCACGGAGCTTGGCATGACGTACCACGGAGTGCGCTTTCGCACCACAGGATATCGACAGATTATTGAAGTGCATCTGCTATTCCCGCACCTGACCTCGGTCGGAGAGGCGCATCGGCTGGCGACAATCCTGGAAGAGCGTTTGCCGGCTGAGTTGACCATGCCCGCCGAAGTGATCACTCATCTGGAATCACTTGAGGATCACGCCGAGGTTCACAGTGAGGAGCACTACACCGGGAAGCCGGATTAGGGGGCGGTGATTAAGACGGATTTCGGTTTGGGCCCCGCACCCTTCGACTTCGCTCAGGGCAGGCTTGCGGGGACGCCCGCGCCTGCGTGCAAACAGCTTCGCCGCAATCCGGCAGCTTCTGGCGGCATCTATAGATGAGTGAATTTCTAAAGCATGGGAGGATCGCTCTTGAAGGGCAGAATATTTTTGCATTTTGTTATTTCGAATGCAGCAGTGCCGGCGATTTTCTGCTTGATCCTTTCAGGATCACTGATGGCGCAAGGCACCCGATTTCATCACGCACCCGAATCAAGTGATCAGCTGAAGAACCCCTATGCAGGACAGAGCAAGGCGGCGGCGAAAGGCGCAACCCTGTTCGCTCACGACTGCGCTTCTTGTCACGGCCAGAATGCCGAGGGACAAGGAGAGACTCCCATACTTACGCGGGGAGCAACTCAGTCCGCGCCGGATGGCGAACTGTTCTGGTTCATTACCGAGGGAAGCGCTAGCAATGGCATGCCCGGGTGGGCAAGCTTGCCCGAGGCGCAACGCTGGCAACTGGTTACTTTTTTGAAGTCCCTGCCCAATCGGCATAAGGCAGCGGTGACTCGCGGCACAGTTCCCGTGGCCACAGTAAAGACCAATGCGCCCGCTCCTCCATCGCAATTCACCGATTTCCGCTACGAAGCACCTGGCAACATACGGAAGATCACGGTTCAGGATCTGCCCGAGCCCTTCGCATCGAAGCCGGCCGCCAACGGACCGGATATCGTGCCACGCCCGGCAAACGCGTGGCCGAAGGCACCGGCAGGCTTCCAGGTCGAGCAATATGCTACGGGGCTGCAAGACCCGCGACTGATGCGGACGGCTCCGGATGGAGATGTGTTCCTGGCGGAAAGCGAAGCGGGAAGAATCCGGGTTTTCCGTGGAATCAGCAGCGCAGGGAAACCCGAGCAGACAGAGATCTTCGCCAAGGGACTGAACCAGCCATACGGGATTGCGTTTTACCCTCCCGGCCCGAATCCGCAATGGATCTACATCGGCGACACCGATGCGGTCGTGCGCTTTCCTTACCGCAACGGCGATTTGAAAGCGAGCGTCCCGGGGCAGCATTTGCTGAGCCTTCCGCAGGGCGGCCACTGGACGCGAGATATTCAGTTTACGCGCGACGGAAAGAAGATGTTCGTAGCCGTCGGATCGGCCTCGAACATCGACGACCCGGATACCTCGCGGAGGGAAAAGAACCGCGCGGACATTCTGGAATTCAATCCGGACGGATCCGGAATGCGGGTTTATGCATACGGAATCCGCAATGCCGGAGGGGGCCTGGCCATCAATCCGCAGACCGGCGAATTGTGGTGCTCGGTCAACGAACGCGATGGACTGGGAGACAACCTGGTCGCCGACTACATCACCCACGTGCAGGAAGGCGGCTTCTATGGCTGGCCCTGGTGGTACATGGGCGGCCACCAGGACCCGCGCCATAAGGGCAAGCATCCGGAATTGAAAGATAAGGTCATTACCCCCGATGTACTGTTGCAGGCGCACAACGCATCGCTGGAAATGACGTTTTACGATGGCAAGCAGTTTCCCGCGGAATATCAGGGAGACATTTTCGCCGGCGAGCATGGTTCATGGAACCGCTCCGTGCGCGCCGGATACGAGGTCATCCGGGTTCCGCTGCATCGGAAGGGCCATGCCAGCGGTGAGTATGAAGATTTTCTCACCGGATTTGTAGTGGACAACGGTCATGTCTGGGGACGGCCGGTGGGGGTGACGGTGGCGCACGACGGATCCCTGCTGGTGAGTGACGACGCGTCGAATAGCATTTGGCGAGTGGTGTACGTGGGGAAATAGGGCTTCGGCCCAGGTTGAGCATTCCCGCTACTCCGCTTGCTTGGAGATGTTCAGCAGTACGCCGACGCTGGCCAAAGCGCACAACAGCGAAGTCCCTCCGTAGGAGACAAAGGGCAGAGGGATGCCCTTGGTCGGCATCAGGCCCAACACCACGCTGACGTTGATGAAGGCCTGCACCACGATCATGCTGGTGATGCCGACGGCCAGAAAGCGCCCGAACATATCCCGGGTCCGGGCCGCAACGCGGACGCCGCGCCACAAGAACACGGTAAACAATGCCACCACAATCAGCGATCCCAGCAGCCCCAATTCCTCGGCGGTGACGGCGAAGATGAAGTCGGTGTGCGGCTCGGGCAGATAAAAGAGCTTCTGCTTGCCTTCCATCAGCCCCACCCCGGTGACTCCGCCGGTGCTGACCGCAATCAGCGACTGGATGATGTGGAAGCCGCGGCCTTGCGGGTCAGAATACGGATTCAGAAACGCCAGGATACGGGCGCGGCGATAGGCCACGTGAAAAATCAGGAAATACAGCGGCAGCAGCGAAGCCAGCAGGCCGTATCCCAGGTAGCGCATCTCCATTCCGGCCACAAAAAGCACGCAAACGGTAATGGCGGCGCAGGCGATGGCGGTGCCCAGATCCGGCTGAAAGATGATCAATCCCAGGAAGACGAAGGTGGGCACGATGGCCGGCAGGATGGTGTTTCTCCAGTCCTTGATCGCGCTGACCCGGCTCTCCAGAAAATAGGCCAGAAACAGGATCAGCGCCGGTTTTGCGATCTCCGACGGCTGGAAGGACAAGGGTCCCCAGTGGATCCAGCGATGGGTGTGGTGGGCGCGGTCGAGAAAAAACACCAGAATCAGCATCAAGGTGGTCAGTCCGAGGAAAGAAAAGACCACCGCTGGATGCTTATAGCGGCCATAATCGATTTGCATCGCGACTACCATCGCCAGAAGGCCGGTCACCGCCCAACCGAGTTGCCGGAACAGAAAGAAGTACGCCGATCCGTACCGCTCCTTCGCCATGACGGCGGAAGCGCTGAACACCATCACCAAGCCGACGAAAATCAGCAGTAAGGTAACGGTGAACAGCCAACGATCGACGTTGACGCGCTTCGCCATGAGAGTTCATTGCAACACGGAGAGGCCGCGGCGAGACAATTTTTTGGCTGTGAATTTCTGAGGGAGGGTACTTTCTTGGTTCGGGGAAGGGCGTGTGCCACCTTTTGGCGCGCGATAGGGCGTTGTTAGGAGATGCTGTAGCTTCCCGATCGTATATTTGTCATTAGAATCAAACTGTCAAGAATGGAAGGCTCCTCGCAATGACGCGGAAGCAGCTAAACCTGCGCCAAGCAGTTGTTCTGCTGCTTGTAGGAGCTGTTGTGGGTTATCCGTCTTGGGTTGCTTTTGAGGCCTCCCCTTGGGGCGGCGTCCCGGGGTTAGTGGTCGCGGGCCTCTTGCTTGCCGCTGCGTCGCTCCTATCAGGAATCATCGCTCTTTTGGTTATCGCAGTCCGAGCGTATGCGTCGATGGTTGGCATAACCAAGAGTTGAATGTCCTCAGATCTGGTAATCCTCAAAGAACAACTCCTCGGGAAGAATGTTCTCTATCTTCGGCTGAGTTTCCTCGTCGATGCTCAGATCCGGCTCGGCGCCCAGGGTTTCATGCGAGTGTTCCTGGAACTTCGCCCGCAATTCGTGTACCTCGGCGGCCAGCTTGATAATCACGTCCGACAGGGGATCGCGAATCTCCTTCGGATCGGTGATGATCACGCGCTTGCCGTTGCGCAGGACGATGTGGCCGGGCACGCCCACGATCGTGGAGTTTTCCGGGACGTTGCGCAGCACCACCGAGCCGCCGCCCACGCGGCAGTTGTTCCCGATCGTGATATTGCCGAGCAATTTCGCGCCGGAACCGATGGTCACGTTGTTGCCGATGGTGGGATGGCGTTTGCCTTTCTCTTTGCCGGTGCCGCCCAACGTGACGCCCTGGTACAAAGTGACGTCGTCGCCCACAATGGCGGTTTCCCCGATCACCACTCCCATGCCGTGATCGATGAACAAGCGCCGCCCGATCTGTGCTCCGGGATGGATTTCAATTCCGGTGAACAGCCGCACCACTTGCGAACCAAACCGCGCCGGGAAACGCAGGTTATGGCGCCAAAACCAGCCGGTCAGGTGGTGGGCCCAAACCGCGTGCAGTCCGGGATAGCAAAACAGAACCTCAAGGTAAGAACGGGCTGCCGGATCACTCTCGAAAACGGCCGCGATGTCCTCGCGTACCGACTTGAAAAAACCAGTCATGCCATCCTCTCGACTATTGTAGGAGCTTTCCTGCCCTTCCGGCCCAGCCGTGCAAGCCGGATCGAGTGCGGGCTCCCGGCGACCGCTGGCTGCAATATCTTTCGCCCGGATTGGGAGATTGGAGGAATAGTACGGCCGTGGCAGCCCAAGCGCTCGGGGAACGCAATCCCAGGTTCGCAGCCATTGTCTATTATACCGATAGGTATAATTCCTCGGCTATTTACCAAGGTAATAAGCTGCCTCCACCGGCCGAACCACCCGCGGGAACCACAGCGGACGGCGAAGGTTGCCGGTCGCGGGACGAGCTAAGGCCTTCCACTTCTGATAGACGGCGTGGGAAAGGTTCGTATCCACGAAGATATCGCCATATCGATCGTCGGCGCTGGCTCTTTCCACGCGGACCATCTGGTGCCAGCAGTGCATCCCGCTGAGCGGATCGGGGTGAACCGGAAACGTAATGTCCTGATGCACTCCGGCGTCATTCCACCACACCCGCTTGGTGTCCGGGTCAGGACTTTCGTACGGCCTCACTCCTTCAATCTGCCGCATCTTCCACTGCCCTTTGCCGACTTCTTTTAAGTCGACCCAGGCGCTGCTGAAGCGTTCGAGTTGAGCGTCCTGGTTCGTGCGCCAGCGGCCCAGGTGATGCGAACAGGCGACAACACCGGGGGTGAGGCCTTCCGTGACCCAGGCGTGCAGCACGAAGAAACCAATCTCGGTGTGCACCTTAAGAAGGTCGCCGGTGCGGATTTTGCCCAGCCTCTTCGCATCGACGGGATTCAGCCACAGCGGATTCTTGTGCGCGATCTCAAACAGCATTTTGGAGTTGCCGGTGCGGGTGTGGATCAAAACCGGCAAGCGGAAGATGGGGAGCAGGGTGAAAACTTCGCCGTGCGCGTCTTTCGGCCAATCCACCGTCGGCATATATTTGGGATCAAAATCGTCGGCGGACTTTCCCAGGGAAACGGCGTGGGCGGCGCGATCGATGTGGCTGCGATAGTACTCCGGCAGAGCGAACTCCGGCCACTTCCAATCCACCATGGTGTTCGAGAAAATCTCCAGTTTGCGCGATGGCGTGTTGTAGCCGACCACGGCCTTGCCTTCCACCATGACGCCCACAGCTTTACCATCCTTGGTGATCACTCCATTCGGCCCGGTGTTCGAGCCTGTCAGTTCCGCGGCCGCCAGCGGCTTCTCGTTCAGCTTGTAAACGTCCCTGGTGACTTCAAACGCCCCATACTTTCTCATGTACTGAAGCGGCGTCAGTCCTTCCTTTTTCGCTGCTTCGGGGAGCCCCGGCACCGAGTTCTCGAAAATCCAGCCGTAGTACTCGTCCATGGTGATCTTCTGTCCGGGGCGGTAGGGCGACTCAAACCACTGCCGGATGCCCATCGAACCATCGGGATCGATGGCCCAGGAAAGGCTGATCCAGAACTCATCTTCTTCCCAGACCTCTCCGGGGTTTGCCTGATAGCTGTACTCGAATTTCTGGCCTTGCTTCTCCTGGAAGACGCGCAGCACGGGCTGGCGGAACCCGATCCATCTGCCGGCATACGATTCCTGGCTCATCAGATCGTGGCGCTCGGAACTCATTCCGACCGGCAGCACATAATCGGCGTACCACGCCGTCTCATTCCAGGTGGGCGTCAGCGCGGCGTGCAGGCCAACCAGCTTCTCGTCGCGTAGAACCTCGATCCAGGAGAATCCATCAGGGTAGGTCCACACCGGGTTGAAAACCCGCGTGAAATAAGCTTCCACGCGGCCCCGTCCCTCTTTCAGAAAATGCGGCAGCAGAAAAGACATTTCATGGGTGCACAGTGGCCACTCCGGAGGATAGAGCAGTTCGTTCCAGCGCTTCTGCGGAGGAGGAGTCTTGAAGGTCTTGGGCACGAACTTGTTCCATGCATTGAGATTGTGCCCGCCTTTGGTTCCCACCGAGCCGGTGAGCACGTGCAGCAACATCAGCGCGCGAACCGGTTGCCATCCCCCGAGGTTTCCCGAGGCACTGCCCCGCCACAAATGAGAGGCGAAGCGGCTGCCGGCCTCGGCAATTTCCCGCGCGACCTTCACGATATGTTCGGCTTTGACCCCGCTCTCTTTTTCAGCAAACTCGGGGGTGTAGCGCGCATAATGGCGTTTCAATCCCTCGATGACGGCTTCAAAGCTCTGACCCTGGGGCTTGAATCCATCGAACTCCACATCTTCCCAGTTCGTCCAGTTCTTCATGAAGGCGGCATCAAACCGGTTCTCGTCGAGGATCACCTTGGCCATGGCCAGCAGAACCGCAGCCTCCGTGCCGGGATAGGTCGGCATCCAGTAGTCCGCCATACTGGCGGTGTTCGACAGGCGTGGATCCATCACGGCCAGTTTCGCGCCCGCCATCTTGCCGTCAATAATGCGCTGGGCATGGGGATTGAAATAATGTCCCGACTCGAGATGGGCCGACAGAAGCAGAATGAAGCGGGCGTTTTCATGATCCGGCGAGGGACGGTCGGCATGGTGCCAGAGTATGTAGCCGAAACGGGCCGAGGAGGAGCAAACGTTGGTGTGAGAGTTGTGACCGTCGATGCCCCAAGCCTGCAAGGTACGCTCCATGATGTAGTCGTATCCCGGCCGGCCCACGTGATACATCACTTCTTCCCCGCGGCCTTGCTGGATGGCTTTTCGAATGCGGGCGCCAAATTCGGCCAGCACTTCGTCCCAGGTAACGCGCGCCCATTGGCCACTGCCGCGCGGCCCCACCCGCTTCATGGGATAGAGTATGCGGTCCGGGTCATGGATCTGGTTGATGGTGGCCGGGCCCTTGGCACAGAGCCGGCCCCGGCTGGCGGGATGCTTGGGATTGCCCTCGAACTTGTCAATCTCCCCGGTCTCCTTGTTTACAAAGGCCAGAAGCCCGCAGGCAGACTCACAATTGAAGCAAATCGTGGGGATGAGCTGGTAATGCTTCTCCACGCGGCGCGGCCAGGCTTCGGGATCATATTCCATCCAATCGTCCCACTTCTCCACCGGTGCACAGGAAACCAGATGGCTGCCGTCACGCTTGAAATCATCCATAGTCGAATCTCCTACGCTCTTATCCCTAGCTGTTGGGCACGCTTTGCCCCGCCATGACAAAACACCACTCGTAAATCAAGACTCCCGCCAAAGCCAGCACGCTGGCCACACCCACGATGAGGCGGTTCGATCCGGCCATCAATAACAACAGCGCCGGCAGAATTGCGCCCAACGTAACCGCGCCTGCCCAGAAAGATTCACTGAACGGTCCGTGGGTGATCAAGCGGGCGGCATAGCGCGAATTATCCGTGGTATGAGGAATCGCGACCTCACCCAGCACCATCAACAGGTGAAGCCCCAAACAGATGACCAGCGTGCGAACTGCCACCGAGAGCACGGCCGGAGTTCCCCCCCCCAGTTTGCCGGGAATCATGGCCAGCACGGCGGCTCCACAGAGCAACGCCTGCACGATCAAGTGCACCGGCAGAAGCGGCGTCTGCCAAAGATCGCGGCCTTCGCACTGTCCAAAGAGAAACGCCGTATAGGCCGCGGCCAGAAAGCCCACTGCGACCGTGGGCCACAGTAAAATCGACGTCACGGCCGGAATGCCGGCCACCGCGCCCAGCCAGAACACGCCCCCCAACATGCTGTAGGCGATCAGAACGAACGCACCCCGAGCCAGCCAGGATTTGCTTTGCGGGGTGAACACAACCCGCAGGAACCGCTCCTTGTGGTCAAGATCCCAAACCAGCAACACGGTCGTGAGCATGGTGAACAGGAGGGCCAGAGACGAGAGCGTAATGTTCAGCGCCCGGCTGGTGACCAGTCTTCCCAGTGCCATAGCAATTGCCGGAACTGCCAGCACACCGGAGCCGATGGACTTGGTCCAGCAATAGGCGGGCACTTGCCATCCCCACGGCCGGGCATGGGAAACGTCGTAGGCGGCCAGCGCGTTCGCTCGCAGCAGTGGGCTCTCGGGATCGTAGATCGCGCCCCCCAGGTGGACGTCCGGGTTGCGTTGCGACCACATGTAAAAGGCTTCGTGACGCGCGGCTGTGGGCACGATCGCGCTTTCGTCAGCGTCGATGTAGTAGAGCTTGGGCTGTGTTCCCTGCTCCGGCTTGCGCACGCGCACCGTTTCCCGCGCCTGCAACTGAGAAATCTCGGTCTCGGGATCATCAAGGTCTCCGGCAATGATGGCGTGCTCCGGACACACGACTACGCAGGAAGGTTCCAGTCCCCTCTCCGTGCGGTGCGCGCAGTAATGACACTTGGCTGCGGTGCCCTCATCGGGATCCATGTAGATGGCGTCGTAGGGGCAGGCCTGCATGCATGCCTTGCATCCGATGCAGCGCTCGGAACTGAAATCCACAATGCCGTCCTTGCGCTGATACATGGCCGTCACCGGACAGATGGTGACACAGGGAGGCTTCTCGCAGTGATTGCAGCGCGTCACCTGAAACACGCGGCGCGTGTTCGGATATTCTCCTTTTTCGACGTACTTCACCCAGGTACGGTTCACGCCCAAGGTCACGTGGTTCTCGGTCTTGCAGGCCACAGTACAGGCGTGGCAGCCGATGCATTTGCGGTTGTCAATGATGAATCCGTATTTCATCTTGAAACTTTTTTTCCTGAAAAGATCCGGGTGCAGTCCATCCCCAACGCCCTCATACCACTGTAGCAAACAACAGGGCGCTTGAAATGTTACTGGAAAGGCTCTGAAGTGATTGAAAACATGGTGGGAGGGATAGAGTCGAACGGCCCATGCCAGTCTTTGAGGGCTTTCGTCCCCCGAACTACACCACAACCCAGCTATCACCGACGCATGTGCGCCATACACTTCCGCGAGCGGAACATATTCCGATACCCCGGGAGGCGGGAAGAGATTTGCATCGACGCCAAGCAAGCGAAAGCCCCGATGGTACAGGGGAAAAGCCGGGGGATCAGAAACCGTGATCACAATCAGTTCGCCCGTGCGACGCAACCCAACGTGACGCACATCACCGAAGGGTTCCCGGCTGGGCATGATACTAGAGCGGAGAGTTCACTGTGAATCACGCCGCTGAGCGAAAACAAGTAGTTCTGAAAGCATCCCAATTCAGCAAGTTCATGGAGTCCCTGACGCACCACGGCTACGAGATTCTTGGGCCCACGGTGCGGGATGGCGCCGTGGTCTATGATCACATCGAGTCGCCCCACGAGTTGCCGGTGGGTTGCACGGATGAGCAGCAACCCGGTCAATATCGCCTGAAGCACAGCGATGGTGAGGGGATCTTCGGCTGTGTCATTGGACCGCAGAGCTGGAAGAAATATCTGCATCCGGCGGATGTTCGGCGGTGGTCGGCGGAGCGCCAGAATGGCACCTTCCGGATTCTCAAGAGCGACAACAAACCCAAGCATCCCTATGCGTTTCTGGGAGTCCGGGCTTGCGAGTTGGCGGCCATCGAGATCCTGGATCGAGTGCTGTCCGGAGATGACTTCCACGATCCCATCTACGACCAGCGGCGCCAGCCTGCTCTTATCATTGTGGTGCAGTGCACCAGGGCAGCAGCCACGTGTTTCTGCGCGTCGATGGGCACGGGGCCGCGGGCGCAGAGTGGGTTCGACCTCGCTTTGACGGAACTGGGACCGGAAAATCACCGGTTTGTGGTGGAAGCCGGAAGCCCGCGCGGCGCCGAAGTGCTGGCCGACCTGCAAACCGCTCCGGCAACCAAGACCGATGTGCAGGAGGCGGAGGCCGCGATGGCCGCCGCCACCCAGCAGGCGCGGGCCATCGACAACACCGGCATCAAGGAACTGCTGTACCAGAACTTCGAGCACCCGCGCTGGGACGAGGTCGCGGGCCGGTGCCTGAGTTGCGCCAATTGCACCATGGTTTGCCCCACCTGCTTCTGCACCAACGTGGAAGATTCCAGCGATGTGCCCGGCGAGCACGCCGAACGGTGGCGGCGTTGGGATTCCTGCTTCACCTTGAGTTATTCCTACATCCATGGCGGCAGCGTGCGCACCTCGATCAAGGCACGCTATCGGCAGTGGATGACGCACAAGCTGGGTGCGTGGATCGACCAGTTCGGCGGTTCGGGGTGCGTAGGCTGTGGCCGTTGCATTACCTGGTGCCCTGCGGGCATCGATATCACCGAAGAAGTTCGGGCCATCCGGGAGGGATCGAGCAATGGAAACACTTGAGCGTTTTATTAAAGAGCATTCTTTTTTTGCCGACCTCAAAGAGGACTTCAGGACTCTGATTGTGGGCTGTGCGTCCAACGTACGGTTTGACGCCGGCTCCTTGATCTTCAAGGAAGGAGCCGAAGCCAACGCCTTTTACTTGATTCGCGAAGGCAAGGTGGCTCTGGAGATATTCGGTCCCCAGCATAAGCCCATCGTCGTAGATACGCTGGGCATGGGCGATATTCTGGGATGGTCCTGGTTGCTTCCTCCTTTCCACTGGAAATTTAACGCCCACGCCGTGGAAGCTACGCGGGCGATTGCGCTGGATGGAAAATGCCTAAGGAACAAGTGCGAGGAAAACCACGATCTGGGGTACGAAATGTTGAAACGCTTCTCACAAATCATCGAACGGCGTCTGGAGGCGACCCGCTTCCAGTTGCTGGATGTGTATTCGACGCGCAGGCGTACATGACAACCACCACGAAAACTGACCCCATGACTCCTGTGCCCTACGAGGTGCAGCAAGTCTCCAAAGAAACACCGGATACGTTCACCATGGCACTGGCTCCGAACAAAGGAGTCAAGAGCCACTCGTTCAAACCAGGGCAGTTCAGCATGTTGTGGGTATTCGGCGTGGGCGAGCTGCCGATCTCGATCAGCGGCGATCCCTCGACCGAGGACAAGCTGGTATACACGGTTCGCTCGGTGGGGCAGGCAACCTACGCGTTAATCAGCCAGAAGGTCGGCGACGGAATCGGAGTGCGTGGCCCGTTTGGCACCGCCTGGCCGGTGGAGGCAGCCCGAGGCCGCGACGTTCTCATTGTGGCCGGCGGAATCGGCCTGGCGCCGCTGCGTCCGGTAATTTATCAAGTCCTGAAGAATCGTGACCGGTATGGGCGACTGGTGGTGCTGTACGGATCGCGCAGTCCTCGCGACTTGCTTTATCGCAAGGAACTGGCCGCCTGGGCACGGCAGCGCGAAACCCAGGTTCTGGTCACGGTGGACTACGGCGGATTGAGTTGGCGGGGCCATGTCGGCGTGGTGACAACGCTATTCAAGTATGCCCGGCTGCGCCCCCAGTCCTCGGTGGCCATGGTATGTGGCCCGGAGATCATGATGCGGTTTGTGGTGCGCGAACTGGAAGCTCAAGGCATGACTCGCAACGACATCTATCTTTCCATGGAACGAAACATGAAGTGCGGCATCGGCTTCTGCGGACATTGCCAGTACGGACAACACTTCATCTGTAAAGACGGGCCGGTCTTCCGCTACGAGCAGATCCGGCCTCTGCTGGAGAAGTATGAGCTCTGAGACCCGGCATAAGCCGAAAATTGCTGTTTTCAAGTTCGCGTCCTGTGACGGCTGTCAGCTCAGTCTGCTGGATGCCGAAGATGAATTGCTGGCCGTCCTGGGCGCGGTGGACATTGCGTACTTTCCCGAAGCGACCCGCACCATGGTCAAAGGGCCGTACGACATCTCGTTGGTGGAGGGATCCATCACCACTCATCACGATGCCCAGCGGATCCAGGAAGTGCGGCGGCAGTGCAAGACGCTGGTGACCATTGGGGCATGCGCCACGGCGGGCGGCATTCAGGCGCTGCGCAACTGGAAAGATGTGGACGAGTTCGTCCGGGTCGTGTACGCCACCCCCCAGTTCATCAGCACGCTGAAGCTCTCGACGCCGATCGCGGAACACGTGCCGGTGGATTTCGACTTGCGCGGCTGCCCCATCAACAAGAATCAGCTGGTCGAGCTGATCAGCGCCACCCTGGCCGGCCGCAAGCCGAACATTCCCACCTACAGCGTGTGCATCGAGTGCAAGCGCAAGGCCAACGTGTGCATTGCGGTTGCCCGTGGCATCGCCTGTCTGGGACCGGTGACGCAAGCCGGATGCGGGGCCTTGTGTCCCAGCTACGATCGCGGCTGCTATGGCTGTTTTGGGCCCATGGAGAGTCCCAACACGTCGTCGCTGACCAACCAGTTCCGCATTCTGGGACAGACCGACACGCAGATTTCGCGGGCGTTCCGCGGATTCAACGCCTGGGCCTGGCAGTTTCGCCGAGCCAGTGAGGAGTGCGAGCACCGATGACGACTATCGCCGGCAAGACGATTCGAGTGGACACGCTGGCCCGCGTGGAGGGCGAAGGGGCGCTGTACATCAAGTTCGTGGGCGAGCAAGTCGCCGACGTCAAGCTGAAGATCTACGAACCGCCCCGCATGTTCGAAGCTTTCATGCGCGGCCGCCATTTTTCGGAAGCGCCCGATATCGCGGCGCGTATTTGCGGAATCTGCCCCATCGCGTATCAGATGAGCGCGGTGCATGCCATCGAGCGTGCCTTGGGACTCCGTATGGACCCCGCGGTGCGGCTGCTGCGCCGCCTGTTCTATTGCGGGGAGTGGATTGAGAGCCATGCTCTGCACGTTTATATGCTGCACGCGCCTGATTTCCTGGGTTTCCAGGATGTCATTGGCATGGCCAAAGACCACCG
Organism: uncultured Acidobacteriota bacterium; assembly: GCA_963715675.1. GTDB lineage: Bacteria > Acidobacteriota > Terriglobia > Terriglobales > Acidobacteriaceae > DASVWZ01. Next base: position 434,928 of record OY970265.1, on the reverse strand, counting down.
CCCGGTGGTCGAGCGGGCGCTGCGGCTCAAGAAGATTGGGAACCAGATCGTGCATCTGATGGGAGGCCGCGAGATCCACCCTATTTCGGCCGCGGTCGGGGGCTTCCACAAGGTTCCGACCAAACGCCAACTGCAAGAACTGGTAACCGATCTGGAGTGGGCGCTGGACGCTTCCCTGGAGACGGTAAAGTGGACCGCCAGTCTGGAATTCCCGAATTTTGAACCGGACTACGAGTTCGTGGCCCTCCGTCATCCCGACGAGTACCCGTTCAACGAGGGCAGGCTGGTGTCGAACCGCGGTCTGGACATCGACGCCGCCGAGTACGAGGATCACTTTGCCGAGGTGCACGTCAAGCATTCCAATGCATTGCAATCAGTGCACCGCGGGAAAGGATCGTACCTAGTGGGTCCGTTGGCGCGATTCAATCTTAACTTCGACAAGCTTCCGGAGGTCGCGCGCAAGGCCGCCCTGGCAGTGCGCCTGGAGCCGCCGGTGAGGAACCCGTTCCGCAGCATAATCGTTCGGGCGGTCGAGCTGGTGTTTGCCTGCGCCGAGGCGCTGCGGGCCATCCGGGAGTACGAACCGCCCGCGGTTCCGCGGATCGAAGCTCCCAATCGCGGGGGCGTGGGCCAGGCGATCACGGAAGCGCCCCGCGGCATTCTCTATCATCGCTATTCGTTGGACGAGAACGGAAACATCGTGACGGCGAAGATTGTTCCGCCCACCTCGCAAAATCAGAAACGCATCGAGGAGGACCTTCGCGAGTACGCCGCCCAATTAGTCGGTTGGCCTTTAGAAGAAGCGACCTGGAAGTGCGAACAGGCCGTGCGCAACTACGACCCATGCATCTCGTGCGCTACGCACTTTCTCAAGGTGGTCATTGAGCGCGAGGAGAACGGCTGAAGCATGCGGGTAATCTGCTGCGGAAATCGCCAGCGCGGAGATGACGCCGCCGGATTGCTGGTCGCCGACCGGCTGCGCGGGGTCGGGGTCGAAGCCGAAATCCGAAACGGGGAAGTCTCTGAACTGATGGAGGCGTGGAGCGGGGTTGACTCGGTGGTGCTGGTCGACGCCGTGGTGACGGGCAAGCCGGCAGGCACGGTGCAGGTGTGGGATGGGCGGAAGGTGGCGGTTCGCAGCATTTCTCCAGCTTCGACCCATGGGCTGGGTGTCGGCGAGGCCATTGAACTGGCGCGCACCCTGGGCCGGCTGCCGAAGATGCTGCAGGTGTATGGCATCGAGGGCAGACAGTTCGTTCCGGGAGCAAGCGTGTCTCACGAAGTAGAAAGCGCCGCCGAAGAAGTGGCGCGTCAGATCGCCGCGCTGGCCGGAGCGTTTCCTGACGGTGCCGGCGTTGGAGCGCTGTAGATATTGTCTTGGGAGCACTCCCACTCGACCAGGGAGTGGCTTGCTCGAGCCGCTTGTCGGCGGTTTCGCATCGACGGTCACTGCCCCACAGTTCCATGGCCCGGAAACCTCGCAAAATCAGCCCAATTTCCACCGCAGTACCATCTTCTGTGTCCATTCGTCACCCCTTCTCGTGACTCGAATCACAGAGAAACTTCTGGTCTCTGCCTTACTATCAAAATTACAGCCGCAGATTTCCAATACGCACAAATGGCAATTGTTCTCGGACCTCAGCAAGGCACTGGGTCTGCGAAAGGAGCATCGTGCAAACACCCTCTCAACAACGTCTTAACGCGGGAGATCGGGCTTTCATCGACCAGGTAGTCGCCAGCCGGACGGGCCGTCCGGGGGCCCTGCTTGGCATTCTGGAATCCGTACAGGAACGCCATCCCAACAAGTATCTTCCTCTGGAAACGCTGGAGTACATCGCGGCGCAGACCAGGATCCCGCTTTCACGGATCTACAGCACCGTCACCTTCTACGCACTGTTCAATCTGCAGCCGCAGGGAGATAACACGATTTGCATTTGCCGTGGAACGGCTTGCCACACGCGGGGTTCGCGCAACCTGCTGCAGAGCGCGCGTCTGGAACTGGGGCTGGGAATCGAGGAACCGGACGAAGCCAGCGAGGCCGACAAGATTCTGCTGACCACGCCCGACCATAAATTCACGGTTCGCACCGTGGCCTGCTTTGGGCAATGCGCCTTGGCGCCGGTGGTCGAGGTGAACCACCGCATCTGCGGCCACGTAAACGAACGTACACTGCAACGAGAAATTCGTACGGTTGAGCGGGAGAGTGAGTAATGCCTCGAATTGAAGACATCGGCGCGTTCAGTGCGGTGCGAGAAGCCGGAATGGCGAAACTGGTCCCCGCGGTGCCCCGGATTGCGATCGGGATGGGTACGTGCGGCCGAGGCAATGGCGCGGAAGGCCTCTATCACGCCTTCGGGGAAGCCATTGACCGTAGTGGCATGGATGTGGCGTTGGCAAGTGTGGGATGCTTTGGCGCCTGTTTTCAGGAGCCTCTGGCGAACCTGCGGCTGCCGGGTTCTCCGCTGGTAATCCTGAACCGGGTGCAGGCCAACGATGTAGGGCGCATTCTGGATGATGTGTCGCGCGAGACGTTTCCGGCCGATCTGGCGTATTGCAAAGTCGAAGAGTGGGATCACATCACCACATCCATACGGTACGGGCACGGTTATCCGGAAATTCCGCTGTGGCACGACGTTCCTTTCTTCAAGGGCCAGAAGAAGATCGTCCTCCGAAATTGTGGCTTCATCAATCCGGACGATATCGAGGAATACATCGCGGTCGGCGGATACCAGGCTCTATACAAGGTGCTGATTGACGGCAGGCCTGAGGCGGTGGTGGAGCAGGTCAAAGCGTCCCGGCTGCGGGGACGCGGCGGTGCCGGCTACCTGACCGGCAACAAGTGGGAGTTCATGGCCAAGGCCAAGGCCGATCGCAAATACATCATCTGTAACGCGGACGAAGGCGACCCCGGCGCCTATATGAACCGCAACGAGATCGAAAGTGATCCCCACTCCCTGCTGGAGGGGATGATCATCGGCGCCTACGCGATGGGCGCCAGCGAAGGCATCATTTACATACGCGCCGAATATCCTCTGGCCGTGCACCGCCTGAATCGCGCCATCGAGCAGGCCCAGGAATATGGACTGCTCGGAGGCAACGTGATGGGCCGGGGATTCAAGTTCGATATCGAAGTGGTGGAAGGCGCGGGAGCGTTTGTCTGCGGCGAAGAAACCGCGCTGATCGCTTCGCTGGAAGGTCACGCCGGACGGCCGCGCCCGCGTCCTCCGTTCCCCGCGCAAAAAGGCCTGTATGGGTATCCGACCAACATCAACAATGTCGAGACCTGGTGCAACATCGCGCCCATTGTGACCCGGGGAGCAGCCTGGTTCACGGAGACCGGGAGTCCGAAGAGTTCCGGCACCAAAGTATTTTCGCTGGTGGGCAAAGTCGCCAGCACCGGTCTGGTGGAGATGCCCCTGGGCACGCCGCTGAAGACCTTCATCTATGACATCGGCGAAGGCAGTGTGAACGGGCACGCCATCAAGGCGGTGCAAACCGGAGGACCTTCGGGCGGATGCATTCCGCACGAGATGTTCGATACCCCGGTGGACTACGAGAGCCTGGCGCAGCTGGGATCGATCATGGGATCGGGCGGCATGGTGGTGATGGACGAAGACAACTGCATGGTGGACGTGGCCCGGTACTTTGTCGAGTTCACGCATTCCGAGTCGTGCGGCAAATGCATTCCCTGCCGGGTGGGCTTGAACAAGAGTCTGCGGATTCTAAATCGCGTGACCGAAGGCGCGGGCACGATGCACCATCTGGAGTTGCTGGAGGAACTGAGCCGCTACATCCGCGAGTGCTCGCTGTGTGGCCTGGGACAGACAGCGCCGAACCCGGTGCTCACCACCTTGCGTCACTTCCGTGCCGAGTTCGAAGACCACATTGTGGCGCACCGATGCCAGGCCGGGGTATGCGAGGAACTCGCGCTATCGCCCTGCGAGAACAGTTGTCCGCTGCATATGAACATCCCGCGTTACCTGCAGTTGTACAAAGAGCACCGCCTGGAGGATGCCTTTGAAGCGGTGATCATGGACAACCCGCTGCCGTCCTCGACGGGGCGGGTGTGCCAGCATCCTTGCGACAACCGCTGCCGCCGTCAAACCTTGGACGAACCGGTGAACATGCGGGAAGTACATCGCTTCATCGCGGATTCGATCCTGCTTTCCGAGCGCTATGAACCCATGGTCCAACGCATACTGGCGCGCCGCCTGGAACACACGGGACGGAAGATTGCGATTGTCGGCGCCGGGCCGGCGGGCCTGACGGCGGCCTTTTATCTGGCCCTGCTGGGCCACGACGTTACCGTGTATGACGCCAAGCCGGAAGCCGGCGGCATGCTGCGGTTCGCGCTGCCGGAATACCGGCTGCCCAAGAGCGCGCTGCAGCGTGAAATCGATTTGATCGAACGGGTGGGCGTGAAGTTCATCTTCAACACGCGGATCGGCTCTGAGATACCTCTGAGCGATCTCGATGACCGGTTCGATGCCATCTTTCTTTCCATTGGAACCTGGAAGGAATCGGCTTCCCAGTTGGGCGCGGAGCTGAAGGGAGTGTACTCGGCGCTGGTTTTCCTGGATGCGGTGGCGCGGGAAGAAACGGTGCCGCTGGGCCGCAAGGTGGCGATTATCGGGGGAGGAAACGCCGCCATCGATTCGGCGCGCAGTTCCCTCCGCGCAGGGGCCGAGGTCACTGTCTTTTACCGGCGCGAGCGCAAGGACATGCCTGCCATAGAAGAAGAAACCAAGGCGGCGGAGGAGGAAGGCGCGAAATTTGTATTTTTGGCCGCGCCTCACCGGATCATCGGCGACGGGGCGGGCAAGGTGAAGTCGATTGAGATCGTGACCACACGCCTGGGCGAATTCGATGTGTCGGGACGAAGAAGACCAATCCAGACCGACGAGATCCGGCGCTACGAGTGTAATTCCGTCATCCTGGCGGTGGGCGAGAGTGCGGATGTCGATTTCGCAAAAGCGTCCGGGTTGAATGTGAAAAAGAGCGGGACGATTGAGGTCAATCGCTTCACCCTGGAAACCAGCCGGCCCCGGTTCTACGCCGGAGGGGACGTGGTCACGGGTGCGTCGAACGTGTCGAACGCAATGGCTTCCGGCAAACAGGCAGCCCGCAACATTGACCGGCAACTCATGGAAGCGAACCGCTGGAGCAAAATCCTCCCTGAAATCGAGTACGGGAAGGAACCGCCCGAAGAACCCAGCCCGAGTCGCCGCCATGAAGGCCACTTGCTGGGCGCGAGTACGCGGGTGCGGTCGAACGCGGAAGTGGTCGCCGGATTCAGCCAGGAAGAAGCGCTGGATGAGTCGTGCCGCTGTCTGCGCTGTGACGTCGAAGTCGCGAACGCGATTTAGGAAGGGAGCGAAGTTTTGCCGCAAAAGAAACTTTCAATTCGCATCGATGGGGAACTGATCAACGCCGTGGAGGGTCAAACCATCCTTCAGGCATCCAAGGCAAACGGTAAGTACATTCCCACGCTTTGCAATCTTGAAGGGTTGACGCCGGTGGGCGCGTGCCGGCTTTGCATTGTGGAAATCTCCGGGACCGACCGGCTCTTCCCGGCATGCACCACCCCCATTCAGGACGGCATGTCGGTCACCACGACCTCCCCGAGGCTGACGCAGTACCGCCGCATTTCAATCGAATTGCTGCTGGTGGAACGCAATCACGTATGCGCGGTCTGCGTCTCCAACGGCCATTGCGAACTGCAGTCGCTGGCCACTTCCCTGGGAGTCAGCACGGTGCGCTTCGCCTACAATTTCCCCAAACTGGGACTGGATCTTTCCCATCCACGCTTTGTGCTCGACCATAACCGCTGCATCCTGTGCACCCGCTGCGTGCGGGTATGCGCGGAACTGGAGGGAGCACACGTGTGGGCGGTCAAGTCCCGGGGAATTCAGTCCAGGATCGTGAGTGATCTGAACCAGAAGTGGGGCGAGTCCAAGGGCTGCACCAGTTGCGCCAAGTGCGTGCAGTCTTGCCCCACCGGAGCGCTCGCCGAGAAAGGCTGGGCGGTCGAAGAGATGGTCAAGAGGAATGACAACATCAGCTCCCTGGTGCGCCGCAGAGGGGTGCAGCTATGAAGAAGGTGAAAGTGGCTACGGTCTGGCTGGACGGCTGCTCCGGTTGCCACATGTCGCTACTCGACATGGATACCGCGATCATTTCCCTGGCCCAGAAGATCGACCTAGTCTACGGGCCGCTGGTCGATGCGCAGGAGTTTCCCGAGGACGTGGACGTGACTCTGGTCGAGGGCGCGGTCAGTTCGCAGGAGGATCTCAACAAGCTGCTGAAGATCCGGCAGCGGACGAACTTGCTGATCTCGCTCGGCGATTGCGCGGTCACCGGAAATGTGTCCGGCATGAGAAACTTCATCCCGGTACAAAGGCTGCTGCAACGGGTGTACGTGGAGGGTGCGCAGGAAGGCAAAGGCGTCCCCACCGACGGAGTTCCTGCGCTGTTGAAGCAGGCGCGGCCGCTCCGGGAATTCGTAAAAGTGGATGTGTCCCTTCCCGGATGCCCGCCCCCCGCCAAGACCATCGCCACCGTGATCTCAGATCTGGTGGACGGGAAAAAACGCGACGCCAGTCTGGCGGTGAAGTTTGGATAAGGAGTCTCGATGAAGCGCATCACAATCGATCCGGTCACCCGCATCGAAGGACACGCCAGGATCACCATTCAGTTGGACGACAACGGTCACGTCGCCGGTACCGAGTTTCATGTGACCCAGGTGCGAGGGTTCGAGAAGTTTACCGAGGGGCGCCCGTTTTATGAGATGCCGGGGATCACCTCGCGCATTTGCGGCATCTGTCCCATCAGCCACCTGCTGGCCTCATCCAAAGCGTGCGACGAGATCCTGGCGGTGCGCATCCCGCCCGCCGCAAAAAGGCTTCGCGAACTGGTGCACTGTGCCCAGATTGTACAGTCCCATGCCTTGAGTTTCTTTTATTTGTCGTCGCCGGATTTGCTGTTGGGGATGGACTCGGACATGGCCACCCGGAACGTGCTGGGCGTGATTGCGGCGCATCCGGAGATGGCGCGGGATGGCATTGAACTGCGCAAATTCGGACTCCACATCATCGAGAGCCTGGCCCAGGAACGGGTGCATCCCTCCTGGATTGTTCCCGGCGGGGTGTCGGCTCCGCTGTCGGTTGCGGTACGCGACCGCATTCTTTCGGATCTTCCGTCGGCCACAGCGATTGCGGACCGGACTCTTCAGTTTTTCAAGAACGCCGCGGGAAATTACCAGGACGAGATCGAATTCTTCGGCTCCGCGCCCACCATGCATGCCGGGCTGGTTGACGGAAAAGGAAACTTGCAGCTGTATGACGGCAGGTTGCGCTTCCGCGGCGCCAGCGGAGAAATCGTCGAAGACCAGATTGCTGCCGAGGACTATGCCGCCTGGATCGGCGAGGCCAGCCTTCGCGATTCTTATTTGAAGGCCCCGTATTTCAAGCCGCAGGGTTTCCCCCAGGGAGTGTATCGGGTTGGCCCGCTGGCCAGAATCAACGCGGCCAGCCAGTGCGGCACGCCCAAAGCGGATGCGGAATTCGCGGAGTTCCACCAGCGTTTCGGCTCCCCCGCGCACAGCGCGTTCCTCTACCACTATGCGCGGCTGATTGAGATTGTGTATGCTCTCGAAAAGATCGAACTCCTGCTGATGGATCCGCGGATTCTCGAGAAGCAGGTTCGCGCCACCGGAGGGGTCAACTCCACCGAAGGGGTGGGGATGATCGAGGCGCCGCGCGGCACCTTGATTCACCACTACAAGGTGAACGAGGAAGGCGCGATCACCTGGGCAAACATGATCGTGGCCACCGGACACAACAATCTCGCCATGGGCCGCGGCATTCAGCAGGTCAGTGAACATTTCATCGATGGCAACAAGCTGCAGGAAGGCATGTTGAACCGGGTCTCCGCCCTGGTGCGGGCCTACGATCCCTGTTTGAGCTGCTCCACCCACGCCCTGGGTGAGATTGCGCTGCGCATTCAACTCGTGGGCGCAACCGGAGAACTGCTGGACGAGCTCGCAACCCGCTGAGATTCGCAGGATGGCTAGGTCTCTCATCATCGGCTACGGCAATCGGATTCGCTCCGATGATGGGATCGGGATTCATGCGGCGGAGCAATTGTCTCGCATGCTGCCGCCCGGCGACGTCGAGGTTCTGACCCGCCATCAGCTGACTCCTGAACTCGCTGAAACCATAAGTCCAGCTGAGTTGGTCTTGTTTATCGATGCTGGACGGAAGGGGCGGCCGGGGGAAATTCGCTGTACCCAGGTCCAGCCTCAGCATCCCGACGCTCCGTTTACCCACCAACTCACGCCTGGACTTCTTCTGTTCCTGTGTCAAGAATTCTACGGAGCACATCCGCAGGCTTTCGTGATCTCGGTCTGCGGCGAGTGTTTTGACCTGGGAGAAGCGCTTTCGCCAAGCGTGGCGGAGAGCCTGCCCATCCTGTTGGACTTCTTGAAGAATTTTGATCCTGAATCGGCAACCCTCATAAAAACCGGCCCGGCGTCGCCAGTAGAAATTGAGCGGTAACGCAGGCCGGGCCCATCCTTTGCCTGCCTCACCCCTCACAGGGGACCGACAACTCCAAGGACGGGCACGGCAGGCTCCGGGGGATGCCGATAAAATTTTGGCGCACTCCAGCCTAGCACTGGCCTAAGCAACGTGCCTGAGGAAATCGCGCAATGAGCCTCACCGCCTCTGCTCGCCGACTAACCATCGGCTTGGCGGAGGTTAGGGCCTCATCCATTCGCTATTCCTGGTCGGCCGCTTTGCAGTGTTTCGAGATCATAGTCACATCCGTCTGGACGTTGGCCACCTTTAATGGGACACCGTCTACACCGTGCACCGTATCGCTGGGGTTACCGCCGGCCTTCGCCGGGTTTACCCCGGTCTTGATTGTGCCAGGCAGCATTTTTCCCTTCGCCTCGACCTCGTGGTGCAGATAACTGTCAAGCTTGTTGCCGACTCCCTTCAAGACATACACCATGTTTGTCTTGTCCTCGATGATAATGTAGTTTCCACGCTGACCGTCGAGGCAGCCGCGCACGGTTGCAACATTGGACGCTGGGGCCACGTTATTGCCAGTGGATGCGGGGGGCGCCGACGATTGCTGCGCGAATGCCCCCACCACGAATACCGAAGCCACGATCCCCACAACGAGCCTACGATTCATACTGGTCCTCCTTCAGGACTTACCAACTCGATCGCTGACAACTTGCCCATCCTCAGGCTTGCAAGCCTAGCATATCCCTTCGCCATGGCCACATTCTTACTGAATCGACGATGAATTATAAGATAGTCTATCTAGATATAGTACATTATGTCACCTGCCCGGTTGCAAATACAACAGCGCGACGATGAATAGGACTCCTACCAGAGCGGCGATGCCGAAAGTGAGAACCAGCCATTGGCGGGTACTGAAGGGTAGATTTCTTCTGCGCCGTCTGCGACTGAACGATGCATTCTGCCTCCTCCTTTGCACGCCCCACAGCTGTCGAATGAACGAACCGATCACTGTCAAATCCCCGTAGTCTCGTAGGTCAAGACGGCCAGGCTCAGCCGATAGTCATACCCGGCTTGCGCGTAACTGATTTCAGCCTGGGTTTGCTGGAGCTGGGCCTGGCTCAATTCAACAATTGACCCGAGCCCCAGGTTGTAGCGAGACTGGGCAAGACTGAGCGCCAGGTTGGCCTGCTGCAGCAATTGCTGCGTAACCGCCAGTCGTTCAAATGCGGTGTTCGCATTCAACCAAGTGGTGCGAACGTCCCTGGAAATCAAGTTGCGCATGTCCAGCAGCCGTTCCTGGGTTGCCTGCGCTCGCAGATTGGCTTCGCGCGCTCGCGCCATGTAGAGGAAACCGTTGAAAAGTGGGATCTCGACGTTGGCGCCGACGGCGCCATAGGTGTTGTTGAGGGCGCTGGGACTCGGAGCCACAGCCGCATTTCCTACCGGGGTGTCGCCAACCGCACCGAGAGCGCTGATGCTGGGGAAAAGGAGGTCCCGTTCTGCGGTTTGGAATTTCCTGGCGGACTGGTACTGGAATTGAAGCGAAAGGATTTCCGGGCGCGCGGCAAAAGCCTGGGAAATCAAGTCATCCACACGGCCGGGCGGCGGTGTCAGGGGACTGGTTTCCTCGATCAGTTGGAAGTTCTGTAAAGCCGGAAACCCGAGCACCATGGAGAGTGTCGCGAAAGCTGCGTTTTCGTTGTTCTGCGCGTCCAACAGCAGAAGTTTGGCTTGCGCCAGGTTGACGCTGGCAAAACTGAAATCCAGCTCGGATTTCAGTTTGCTCTTGAAAAGCGCTTCCACCTGACTGGCGACGGTTTGGCGTTCGTTTACGGTTTTCTGCGCGACGGTCAGCACCGCGTGGGCTTGCAATGCATTGTAGAAAGCTTTGTTCACCGCCAGGAGCACTTGCTCCTTGGTGGCCATGGCATTCTGGCTCTCCGCCTTGGCTGCGTAGTTTGCACTGGAGACCAGATTCGTGGTGCGCCCAAAATCGGTGATCAGTTGCGTGACCATGAGTCCGGCAGCGGCGCGTTCGTAGATGATGGGGTTATTCAGGGCGCCCGCCGTAATCCGGCTGTCGGACTGCGCATCCACCCCGGTCAGGTTGCCGGTCGCCGTGGGCCACAGGTTCGACCTCACCTCCCGGGTGACTTGCTGGGACGCGAGAGCGATCAGCCGGGCAACGGAGATCTCGGGATTGTTCTTGATGGCGAGTCCTTCCGCCTGCTTTAAGGTCAGGGACATTGGCATGCCAGAGCTGGCCTGGGGAGCGGAAGAGGGCTGCGCATTCGCGGGCGAGTTGGAGGTGTTTTGCGCCGGGACGGTCTGCGGCGTTGGGGCGGGAGGAAGACCCGACGCCGTTTGTGCATTCATCGACACCTGGGCAAAACCAACCAGCCGCAAGGCCATGAACAATATGAACGGCCCGGTGTATTTGTGTTGTCGCTTCATGGATGAGTTCCTTTCGAAGCAATGGGTCGAAAGCCCCTCGCCTGCGCTATGCGCAACCTACGAAGGCGAGGGTTTGTACGCCGCTTCATGCGGCGGCAGGACGAAATCGTCGATTTTTCCACCATAAAGCCTTCCCGATCCGATCGCTGCGACTAGCGGTTCTGACCGCATCCCGAGCTGCGGTGGATAATGCCCATCCGCATATCCGGGTCGTACGGCAGGTCAAAGTACATGACGTGCCTGGTGAGGCGCAGCTGGATCGGCTGATCCGGAGTAAAGACCGAGGGCAGGTAATTGAACGGCGTTTCATACCGGCCAACATAGGTTTTGCAGTCGATACGTACCGAGACTTCGTATGCGTAGTACTGGGAAGTCAGCGGCGCATCGGACGGGTTGCTACCGCCTATCGTGGAGTCAGGGGAATACACTTTGTGCTTCTGTACGGCCACCACGGTTCCCTGCACGTAGGGATAGGAATGGCCTTGAGTCTGAGAGGCATAGAGCATTGGCGCGGTCACCAAGACTGCAATCGCGAGACAAAGATTCGTTTTCATGATCTCCTCCATGAGATCGCCTGCTGAAATTGCAGGGCCCGTCACGACCAGTGGTTCGAACAAATGTTCCGCCATGGAACCTGTTCGTGGATTCAAGACAGGAAGTTCAGGAGGAAGGCGGAGGGCGGCCGCAAAGGCACTCTCGGCAATAGAGCCGGGCAACCGGGGGAATGTCGCGCGGCAGGGCACTGGAAACTTGTGTGGGCTTGAATAAAACAAACGTCGCCACGGGAGCAGCCCAGTGGAGACCGTCATTCAGCAGATGCTGCCGCTTGGCGTCGAGAGCGTGTGACGTTGCAGTGGTTGCCGCGTTCGGCTCACATTGCACGAACGTGCAGTACCGGGTTGCAACGCTAACGGTGAGAGAAAAGACAGCACCAAGAATCAGCACAATCTGCCAAGAGCCCATTTCTCTTACCGCACAATGCGGAGGCTGTCCCATGGGTGCCCTCGAACGGCCCAAAAAAGCAGAATGCCCTTGGTTCATTGTGCTGGCTCCGCAGGCAGGGATTGCCCGCCCCGTTCTTTGTTTCTGCCATAAACCAGCAAGTACGCTGCGGGCACGATAAAGATGGTCAAGAGAACCGACGAGGTAAGGCCGCCAATGATGGCGCGGGCCATGGGCGTATACTGCTCGGCTCCCGTCCCCAACTTCAGCGCCATGGGAATCATGCCGATGATGGTTGCCAGGGATGTCATCAGGATTGGCCGCAGGCGCACACGGCAGGCAGTAATGACCGCATCGGCCGGCGATAATCCCTGCCGCTCCAGATTGTGAGCGAAGTCAACGATCAGGATGCTGTTAGAGTCCGCGATGCCGACCAGCATCAGAACGCCCATCAGGGACATGACATTCAAGGTGCTGTGGGTCAGCGGCAAGATGATCAGGACGCCAACGAACCCCATCGGGATTGCCAACATGATCAAAAGAGGGTCGATGAACGACTTGAATTGGGCGGTCAGGATCAGAAATAGAAGGACAAAAGAGAGCAAGAAACCGAGTCCGAAGCTCTTGAACGAAGCTTCCATGCCTTCGACCATTCCCCGCAGGTTCACTCGCACATTGGCCGGGAGGTTCGCTTCTCCAACGATGTCCTTGATGGCATGGGTGACGCGTCCCAGGTCTTCTCCGGACGGGGTAACGTACAGATCGATGACCCGCTGAATCTGGTGATGATCGACTTCGGTTGGCGTCTCCACGTATTTTACTTTGACCACGTTATCGAGAACCGTTACAGGCCGTGCCTGCGATTGCACTTTCCTCGGCTGAATTGGCCGGGAACCAGGGAGGTACTTGCCGCAAGTCCATGCGGGCTTGGGCGGATCGGCAAACGCTGCAGGCCGCAGCGCGCGCCTACCGGGCAAGGGGCCGCAACCGTTGTCGGTATTTTTGCCGTTGGATTGAGCGCGCAGTGGGATTTGTCCCAGGTCGATCAGGTTGTGAATCGCAGCCGGGCCGTGTTCGAAGTATTGGACCGTCAGGTAGTAGTCGTTGCCACTTTTCCGGTCCACCCAGTAGTTCGGAGCAATCATGTAGTTGGAATTCAGTGCCGTGATGACGTTGTCGACCACATCCTTTTGTGTGAGCCCTAATTCCGCCGCGTGGACACGGTCTACGTCAAGCCGCAACGCCGGGTAATTCATGTCCTGCGGGATGTAGATCTCTCCGACTCCCGGCACGTTTCGAATCCGCGCCGCCAGATCCTGTGCCACGCCATAGATCTGTGGTAAATCTGGACTGCTCACCTGGATGTCGATGGGCGCGGGCATGCCCATGTTCAGGATCGCATCCACCATCGAACCACTCGAAAAAAAGGTTCGGATGTCTGGAAACTGACTGGCCATCGCCTTTTGGATCTGATCCATGTACTCGAAGCTGGTCAACTGTTGAGGCTCGTTAAGAGCTACCTGAATCGTGGCGGTGTAGGGCCCTGCATTCGTCGTGTATAAGGAAGAAAAGTCCGGGACGACACCGATATTGGAAACCACCATTTTTAAGTCTTTCGGATCCACGGTATGGCGGATTAGCTGCTCTACGTTCGACACGTATTGTTCGGTATTCTCGATTCGAGTTCCGGTGGGAACTTTCAGGTTGATGGTGAATTGACCAGCGTCCGTTTTGGGGAAAAACGCCAATCCGAGGAATGGATAGATAGCCAGGCTGGCCACGAATATTCCACTCAAGGCCGCAACTGTAACCCCGGGCCGTTCCAGCGCCCGTCGCACCCAGTGCTCATAGAAATCGAGAACCCGGTTGAATCCCCGGTTGAAGCTGGCATTGAATCGGTGCCCCCAGGAATGATCCACTGCCGACGTGGGTTCGATCTCATATTCTTTATGCGGATGCTCCGCCGCATGAGGAACAGCCTTGAGAAAGCGGGAACAGAACAACGGAATCACCGTCATCGCTACCACAAAGGAAGCCAGCAGCGATAGACAAAAGGCCAAGGCCAACGCAGAAAAGAGAAACTTGGCTACGCCGTAAAGAAAAACCACGGGGAAAAAATCCACCACATCCACCAGCGTGGCCGCCAGCACAGCCAGGTTCACCTCCGCACCACCAACTTCGGCGGCGACGATCGGCGCGGCGCCCATTTCCAAATGACGGTAGATGTTCTCCAGGGAGATGACGGAGTTATCGATGACCCGGGAAAAGGCCAGCGCCAGCCCTCCCAGAATCATCGTATTCACCGTGCTCCCCATCAGGAAGAGCACCACAAAAGTCGCCAGTGCCGAGAGCGGGATCGACAGAAGAACCGCCGAGGTAGCCCGAAAACTTCCCAGAAAGATCAAGATCATGAGGCTGGTAAGAATTAATCCCAGCAGGCCTTCGTGCAGAACGGTGCGGATCGCCTCCTTGACATACACCGACTGGTCGAACACGACGTCCGTCACCAGATGTTTGGGGATGTCGTAGAGATGTCCGACCAGCTTGCGGATCCCGTTCACCACATCGATGGTGTTGGTGTTTCCACCCTGCTTCATAATGGGGATGTAGCAGGACCGCTGGCTGTCCACCCGTACGACGTTGTATTGAATCTGGTGGGAATCCTCGGCCTTTCCCACGTCGTTGACCGACACCCACGAGGCCCCGACTGTTTTGATCGGGACCTCCGCCAGTTGCTTCATGGTATCGACCAGACTGTTCGAGTAAACGTAATAATCGTTGAGACCGATTTTCACGTCTCCGGCGGGCAAAATCAGGTTCGAATTGTTCACCGCACCGACCACGTCCATCGGGCTCAGTTGCCTCGACAGCAACTTGTAAGGGTCGACATAGACCATGATCTGTCGATAATTCCCTCCGAACGGAGGCGGGATTTCGGCTCCCGGAACCACGGCAATCTGATTCCGGATTTGGAATTGGGCGTAGTCGTGAAGCTGGGTTTCGTTGAGGCCTACGCCCTTGACGGTCACCAAAGCCACAGGAAGGCTGGAGGCGTCGAACTTGAGTACCACCGGAGGGAGAGTGCCCGGCGGCAGACGCTTCAGGTCAGCCAGCGCAAGATTCGAAAGCTCGGTCACATCCGCATCGGCGTTGGTTCCCGGCTGGAAATAAACCCGGATGATACTCACGCCCAGCAACGAACGAGATTCCATGTGATCGATGCCGCTGGCGAGGGTGAAAAAACGTTCGAGCGGATCGGTAATATCGGTTTCGATGTCCTGCGGCGGCATACCGGAATAGAACGTGGCGACGACTACCTCGGGCAGGTTGATTGGTGGAAAGAGATCCACCGGCATGCGCGCCAGACTCGTCACACCGATGACCACGAGTACGAGGCAGACAACAATGATGAAGTACGGGTTGCGAACTGAGAAACGCGGCATCAGTCCCGCCCCGCACCGAGAATCGCAAAGTTGGTCACGTTCAGGCTCGCGTCGGGCATCACGGCTTCGCTACCGCCTCCCGATTGCGGTACACCAGCAAGTAGGCAGCTGGCACAATAAAAACCGTAAGAACCACCGAAGCACTCAAGCCCCCGATGATGGCACGCGCCAAAGGAGCGTACTGCTCACTGCCGGTGCCAAGTTTGAGAGCCATGGGCACCATGCCAATGATGGTGGCCAAAGACGTCATCAGAATCGGGCGCAAACGCACCCGGCACGAAGTGATCACCGCTTCTTCCACCGATTTCCCTTGCTCTTCCAGCCGGTGGGCGAACTCGACAATCAAAATGCTGTTTGAGGCCGAGATCCCTACGAGCATCAGTACTCCCATGAGTGACATCACGTTGAGCGTTGTTCCGGTCAGGGGAAGGATGACAAACACGCCAATGAATCCCATGGGAATGGCAAGCATGATGAGGAATGGATCTTTGAACGACTTGAACTGCGCCACCAGAATGAGATAGAGAAGGATGACCGAGAGCGACAAGCCGATGGCAAAACTCCGGAACGATTCCTGCATGCCTTGCACCATGCCGCGCAGATTGACACGAACGTTCTCCGGCAGCTTCATCTGGCCGATGACGCCTCTGACCGCGTCTGCGACTTTTCCGAGGTCCTCGCTGGCCGGGGTGACATACACGTCGGTCACACGCTGGATCTGATAGTGGTCGACTTCCGTGGGTGTTTGGACATTTTGCAGTTTCACCACGGAATCCAGGGTTGTGGGTAGCCGCAAATTGGGCGCGCGGATTGGGATGTTGGTCAGGTCGGCGAAGTTGTGGATGGCGGGCCGGCCTTTTTCGTAGTACTGAACGGTCAGGTAATAGTCGTTACCAGTCTGGTAATCGACCCAGTAGTTCGGAGCGATCATGTAATTCGAGTTGAGGGCGGTGATGACGTTATCGACAACCTCTTTCTGAGTGAGTCCCAATTCGCCCGCGTGCACCCGGTCAACCTCCAGCCGCAACGCCGGATAGTTCAGATCCTGGGGAATGTAGACTTCACCAACCCCGGGCAGTTGCCGGATGCGGCCAGCCAAGTCCTGCGCGATCCCGTAGATCTGGTGCAGATCCGGACTGCTGACCTGGATATCAATCGGCGCTGGCATCCCCATGTTCAGGATTGCGTCCACCATGGAACCGCTGGAAAAGAAAGTTCGGACCTCGGGAAAGCGGGTCGCTATCTCCCTCTGCACTCGATCCATATACTCGAAACTGCTGAGATGATGAGGTTCGTTCAAGGCCACTTGGATGGTGGCGGTATACGGCCCAGCGTTGGTCGTATACAAGGCCGAAAAATCGGGCACCACGCCGATGTTGGAAACCACCATCTTGAAATCCTTCGGATCTACGACTTGGCGAATCAGGTCTTCGACCTGGGCGACATACTGCTCGGTGACCTCGATTCGTGTGCCGGTCGGCACCTTGAAGTTGATGGTGAATTGGCCGGCGTCAGTTTGCGGGAAGAATGCCAACCCGAGGAATGGATAGATGGCCAGACTGACCAGAAACACTCCGCTCAAGATGGCTACCGTACGGCCCGGCCGAATCAAGGCACGCCTCACCCAGTACTCATAGAAATCCAGAAGTCGACTAAACACCCGGTTGAAACCAACATTGAATTTGTCCCACCACGACTCGCAGACTTCGGCTCCAGGTTCAGAGGATTGCGGATGCTCCTCATGGTGGGGTACGGCCTTGAGGAAGCGCGAGCAGAACAGCGGAATCACGGTCATCGCGACGAAATAGGAAGCAAAAAGAGAAATCACCACCGCGAGAGCTAACGCACTGAACAAGAACTTGCTTACGCCATAAAGAAAAGTGACCGGGAAAAAGACGACCACGGTGGTCAGAGTGGCAGCCAGCACGGCCAGACTGACTTCGTTGCCGCCCACCTCGGCCGCCGCGGCAGGGGCGGAGCCCATCTCCAGATGCCGATAAATGTTTTCCAGCGAAATGACCGAGTTGTCGATAATGCGTGAGAAGGCCAACGCCAGCCCGCCCAGGATCATGGTGTTAATGGTGCTGCCGGTCATGTTGAGAATCACAAACGTGGCCAAGGCGGAAAGCGGAATCGACAAAAACACCGCCGTGGTGGCACGGAAGCTCCCCAGAAAAACCAGAATCATCAGGCTGGTCAGAAGCAGCCCAATCAACCCTTCATGAAGCAACGTCCGAATGGCTTCCTTCACGAAGGTCGACTGGTCGAACACCACCGAAGCCACGAGTTGCTTGGGGATGTCGAAGAGATGACGGATCATGTCACGAATGCCGTTGACCACTTCGATGGTGTTGGTATCGCCGCCTTGCTTCATGATGGGCAGATAGACGGAGCGCTGACCATCCACGCGAACCAGGTTGTATTGAATTTGGTTGGCGTCTTGCGCTTCGCCGACGTCATCGACCGTGACCCACGAATTCCCGACGGTCTTGATTGGGATCTTCCCCAGTTGCTCCATGTTGTCAACCAGGCTGTTCGAATACACGTAGTAATCGAAGGGACCCATTTTTACGTCGCCCGCGGGAAGGATCAGGTTGAAGTTGTTCACGGCGCTCACGACATCCATGGGACTCAGTTGCCGGGACGCCAGCTTGTAGGGATCGACGTAGACCATGATCTGCCGGTACTTACCGCCGAACGGCGGTGGAATTTCGGCGCCTTTCACCACCGCGATCTGATTACGGATCGAGAACTGGCCTATGTCATGGAGCTGCGTCTGATTTAGACCTTGTCCTTTCAGGGTTACGAGGCAAACGGGCAGGCTGGAAGCGTCAAACTTCAGAACGACGGGAGGCAGCGTGCCGGGGGGCAATCGCTTCAGATCCGCGAGCGCAAGATTCGAAATCTCGGTCACGTCTGCATCGGCGCTGGTGCCGGGCTGGAAATACAATTTGATGATGCTAACGCCCAGCATCGACCGCGACTCCGAATGGTCGACACCACTGGCCAGGGTAAAGAACCGCTCCAGAGGGTCGGTGATGTCGGTTTCAATATCCTGGGGCGGCATTCCGGAATAGAATGTGGCCACAACGACTTCCGGCAGGTTGATGGAGGGAAACAAATCCACCGGCATTCGCATCAGGCTGGTAACACCGATCACCACCAGCGCCAGACAGATCACGACAATGAAGTACGGATTACGTATGGAAAAGCCCGACATTTGCTCTCACTTTGCAGGTTCGCGGCGATCCGCAGGCCGCTATTCTGGCTTCCCTTCCGGATACTGCATAATCTGCACGACTTGTGGATGAACCTTCTGGCCCGGTTTCAGCCCGCTGCGGTCACTGACCAGAACCTTCTCGCCCTCGTTCAAGCCAGAAATTACCTCCGCATCCGTGGCGGTTTGTAGTCCTAACGAGATAGGCCGGTCCACAATCGCGCCGTCCTGATCGACCACAAACACCGTAGTCTTATCGCCCTCATGATTGACGGCCTGCAGTGGAATCGCCGGGATGTCCTCGCGATGTTCGAGCGCGACATCGGCTTCCGCGTACAGGCCCGGCATCAGCACCCGGTCGGGATTCAGCACATCCACCTCGGTATGCATCGTGCGTGTGTCTTGCCTCACATCGACGGAGAAACGGGCTACCTTGCCGGGAAAAGTCCGGTTCAGGGAGGGCACTCGAACATCGACGTGATCGCCCACGTGAATGTAGCGGACGTAGGACTCGGGAATAGGAATTACCAACCGGAACCGGTCATCCTGGGACAGCCGGACGATGGGGATCGCCTGCGTGCTGGAACTCGTTCCCGCCTGCACGAGCGTGCCGAGGTTGGCATAACGTTCGGTGACCACTCCTGAAAATGGAGCTGTAATTCTGGAATAGTCGAATAAGGCCTGATCGTGAACGAGGCGGGCCCGGGTCACAGAAAGCTGGCTCTGAGCGGCTTCGAACGCCGCTTTCCCGGCGTCGACCTGAGAGGCAGCCGCCAGGTCCTTTCCCTGGGCATCGTCCACTTCCTGCTGGGCCACGATACCGGGCTGGCTCTGGAAGACGCCGTTCAAGCGTGTATACTCCAGGTGCAGCGCCTGGTACTGCGCATCGTAGCGTTTCAGTTCGTGATCGGCGCGGCTCACCTGGTCCATGGCATTCCTGATCTCGGCCTGATCCTGTTGCAACTGCGCTTGCAGTTCCGGAATTTCCAAGGTAGCCATCACTTGGCCGGCTTTTACGTGTGTCCCGTAGTCAACGTCCAATTTCTGCACGTAGCCGGATTCCTTCGCATAAACGTCGATCTCCTGGAAGGGCACGAATTCGGAGGACAAAGTAATTTGCCGGCTCAGCGTTTTTTTGACTACGATGGTCACCCCGACTGTGACTACTTGCTGGGAACTTGCCGAAGCGCTCTCACTGCGCCCGCCGTTGCAGGATGACAGTCCGAGTGCCAGCATTGCGGCAAGCCCCATCACTGCCTGCCGATGATCTCTGCCGTGAAGGTTGCGATGTTGATTCATCGGTTTCTAAACACCAGTCTTCTCTGGCGGCCCGGCCAGAAGTTTGTAACTAACTCAATCCCTTGAGTACCTGCCGCAACTGATCCACTGAAAATTCCTTTGAGCGGCAAAAGTCGATGACCTTTTGCTCTGCCTGCTGCAATCTCGCTGCAACTGGGGGAATCTCTGAAGCAATCCTTCGTGGCACACTGAGCAGCCCGTGGCGATCCCCATGCAAGAGGTCGCCCGGTTGCACTTCCAAGCCGCCCACCTTGACCGTCGATCCAAAGTCAAAGATGTGGGCATAGGCATGCGACACGGCCACATTTCCCGCAAACAGATGCAATCCCAGATTCCTTACACCCGGCAGTTCCCGGACCGCACCATCGGTCACATACCCGACGCAACCAAGCGCTCGCAGGATTCCAGCATGCATATCCCCGAGAAACGCTCCCAGGCCCGGGGGCTTGTCCAAATCCTCTAACACCACAATTCGCGGAGCGGGTACCTGGAGAATGCTGTTCCACCAATCGGTACGATCTTCGTAGGTCCGCCCCGCGATTGGAGGCTCGCCGCTGCGAAGGCGAGCGGTGGCGGCGTAGCCCACCATGGGAGGAAGATCTTTGAAGATGCAGCGTATGCGGGCATCAGCAAAACCGGCATTCCGCAGTCTGACCTCAAAGGTCTCAATCGCGTTCGAGACCGAACAGGTATCTAAGCGCCGCAAAGCATCAAAATCCTCGATGGGTATAGCTGGCTCAAGAGCCATGCGAGTCCTCCCGCGAACTGTTCATTGGACCTGTCCGGTGGCGGTTCATCGTGCCGCCAAAAGGCCATCCGAGCAGTCCAAAGCCTGCCGTCGCCACACTGAACCGGATCAAACCAACACAACGATGGGAAAAAACTTAAAGGGAGAATTCAGACGAAGGAGGGGGCCGGTTGTACAGGCTGTTGCTGAAAACGTGATTTGGAAGCAGGACTCCAGCGGGGGCCAGACTGGTTACCACGGCAGGGGGTGAAATGCTGCCGAATTCGGCTATGGGAACTACCCATCGAGTAGCATCTCTATCGAGGTGCTGCCGCTTGGGTTCGGCAGTTCGGTGGTCAACGGCCTTTACGCTGAACGATTCAGAGGTGCACGGAGCCCAAAAACGAGTCGCGACACTGAGCGTCAAGGCGCTGATGGCCAGGAGGATCAACCCAGCCTGCCATCTGCGCTTACCAACCCGAAGATATCTCAGCCATTCCATCTTGTAGTCAGCGATGGGCTCGGTTTCGTGGGATCATACAACATTGGCCGCAAAGCGGCAAATATGACCCCGGTAATCTACCTCCCATCCGGTTCGATACCGAACCCAGTTTGTTGGTTGCATGAGGGTCCCTCGCCCACCTCAATCCTGAGCAAACTCGATCAGAATCACGCCGGGCGGAGGTTTGGATGCCGCATTCCGGGAAATCAAGCAGACCGGTTCTGCGGTTAGGTCGGGGAGGTGGGCAATTGGAAGTCTATGCCGCGATCTTCGTTGGCTTTCCTGGTCTCGGGAACATCCAAATCTGCGATTCTGATTTTCCTGGCCTGACGTTCGTCGAACACCCATAGCGTCTGTCCGACGATGGCGTAGTTCTCCACTTCCTCAGTGTGTTTATCGTGGAACACCAGAACGGTTTTCGTATGGACTGCCGGCCGCGGCTGGTTCGACTCATTGGCTGGCGTTTGGTGCGAGCGTAGACGTGCTAACTCATCGTTCAGGCGATCAATTTCATCCTGCTGCTGTTGCACTTGCGGCGAAACCGGAGCGTAGTAGTTGCCATCTCCAGACTGTGCCGAGACGTAGCCATTGTCCCCGTAATAGGAATCCCCATCATAAGAGTCGCCATAGTATGACGTGCCGTAATAGGAAGGATAGCCCCATGCAGGATACCCCCAGCCAAAACCAAGGCCCCACCCCGGCCAACCCCAACCTCCGCCCCATCCCCAACCACCACGCCCACCCCAACCTCTGCCCCATCCACGACCCCAACCAGAGTGTCCATAACCGAAGCCGCTGCCGACGCCGCCGTGTCCTCCGAAGCCACCACCGCCCCCGTGGAAGCCACTGCCGCCGCCCCCGTGGAAGCCACCACCGCCCCCGTGGAAGCCACTGCCGCCTCCACCGTGGAAACCGCCGCCGCCGCCCCCGTGGAAGCCACTGCCGCCTCCACCGTGGAAACCACCGCCGCCGCCGTGGAAACCGCCACCACCGCCGTGCGGTTGTCCCCAGGCAGGCATCCCCAGGAAAGCCGCGACCAGAGCCGTAAGCAACCACCAGCGCCAGCGACACATAGACATAGTATAACTCCATATTGTTGGAGCCGAAGCCATCATCTTTTGGTTGCCCGGGTAACCCAGGTCTCGCCGGGCAGCGGCAAAGACGGAAACATTACCAACCTCAAGCCATTGAGCGGCGACCGCATACTGGGACGCGCTGCCATGGACGCGGTGAAGCAGTGGAAGTACAAACCTTATCTGCTGGACGGACAGCCAGTCGAAATTCAGACCCAGATCACCGTCAATTTCAAGATGCCGTAGACCTGCTGTAATGTGTCTGAGCCGTCGTGAGGGATTTCTCCTCACGCTTTTGTTTTTTGGGGTATACCCCCCTCCCCTCGGTCTAGTGGAATCATGGAGTTACGGACTTTTTGCTCGCAAAATATAGATTCGATTGGGGTTAGGGGTATAATATAGATTCTTAAAGAGTTATATGCGCTTAGCTTGACTTTATTTGCCAGCTATATAGGGGAGTGGTGGGTGTCCGATCCAGGGTGAGGGAGAAAATGGTGGGGCGCTGAGCCTCATCGAAAAGACCGACACTGGGAAGGCTGGGCGGAGATTTTCATTGCGCGACCGGGCGGGTAGTCGGGTCTCGTGGGCGGCGGCATTGCTTCCCGCCCCTTGCAAAGAACGCAAGGACGGGCACCCTCAGCCGGACTTGCTAGCTAGCCACTGATGCACCTCATCTGGGGTCTTCTCGTCTGCTTGTAGAAGCAAAACGCGAATCGGAACGTCCCGGTCCTTTGAATATCGGCTATAAAAACCCGTGATGAACTGTTCGTAGAACGCCGCGTCTCTTCCGAAGAGATGCCGTTGCTGTAAACATGGATCGAGGTTGCTCCCGGCCGGTTTTGAATCAGTTCTGCTTGTCTCGGCAGCTCTACACCCGCTCTGATAGCCCTCGCCATGGCCCTCGATGAATCCTTTCACAAACCCGGTTCTTTCGGCAGGCGTCCATTCAAGCCAGATATTGCCCGGAGAATAGGAGCGCGATTCAGGGAACCTCAACGAGCTTGCCTGCCCGTGAGCTGGCAATACCACCCAAAGCAGCGAGCAAAAAATCGCATGCACCCAGACGTTTGATCGTTTCACTGAGTCACCTCCGGTTTAATGATAGCTTGTTCCGGGCTGATGAGATGAAAACGTGGGGACTGCCCAAAGCGACCAAGGCTCGGAGGAAAGGAGCCGACATGGTTATCCGATCAGTCCGCCTTTGTGGATGAAGCCACTCAAGCCGAAACCGGGCTTGAGTGGGCCACCGTCCTGGGCCACCGTCGCGCGGGCGACATCTACGCTGAGGGTTGGGAGAGTTCGCGGGAGAGCCAGGCTTTGGCCATTTTCAGCTCGCGGTGGACGGTGGCGGGAGAAATCTGGAGCGCGGCGGCGGCTTCGTCATAGGTAAGTCCGCCGAAGAAAAGCAACTCGATAATCTGGCTTTTGCGCTCGTCGTGAGCCGCCAGGCGCTTGAGGGCTTCGTCGACATCCAGGATCCCTGCGGGCGTCTCCGGTCCTATGAGCACGGCATCGTCGAACGTAATTCTCTCCGCGCCGCCCCCGCGTTTCTGCCGCTTGTTGGCCTTGGCGTGGTCCACCAGAATGTTGCGCAGCAGGC
The DNA here is from genome assembly GCA_963715675.1 of uncultured Acidobacteriota bacterium. GTDB lineage: Bacteria > Acidobacteriota > Terriglobia > Terriglobales > Acidobacteriaceae > DASVWZ01. The sequence continues at coordinate 411,140 of OY970265.1, read as the reverse complement.
GGGCCGAAACGGCAAAGAAGTGGACGCGGTCCTGCCAGGCCACATCGGCGTCCACCAGCTTGAGGTAGGCTTCGTGAACCAGGGCGGTCGCCCGCAAGGTGTGATTGGTGCGCTCCGCGCGCATGCAGCGCGCGGCCAGCTTGTGGAGTTGCTGGTAGACAACCGGCATAAGCTCGTCCAGCGCCTGCTTGTTTCCGCCGCTCCACTGCTGCAGCAGTTGGGTAACCAGTTGCCGCTCGGTAGCCATGCGCGTCCTCCCCCCGATGTCACTTTCTCTGATTCTACAAAATTAGTTCGAAAAAAATGTTGGGGAGATGAGGGAATCCGCCGGCGAATGTCGCCTTACTCAGTGAGCGGGAAAAACGATCCGATTGTTTCACCGGCTCAAAATCAAAACACATTCATAAAAGGAGAATTTCGATGAAACGCATTGCCCTCGCCCTTACAACGGCTCTTCTGCTGTGCTCCGCGCTGTGGGCCCAGGATCCGGCCAGCTACAACTTCACCGACATCAAGTTCCCTCACGACCAGTTCACCCAGCTGCTGGGAGTCAACCAGGTGGGCGAAATCGCCGGCTACCACGGCGCCAACGTCAACAAGGGATTCACCCTGAAACTCGCCAGCCACTTCAGCAACGAAAATTTCCCGAATTCGGCGCAGACCCAGGTGATCGGCATTAACGATGCCGGCAACACCTGCGGTTTCTACGTCGACCAGGCGGGCAACACGCACGGGTTCATCGACGATTTTGGCAAGTTCAAGACGGTCGACTATCCCGGGACCACGTTCAACCAACTGCTGGGCCGCAACAACCGCTCCCAGGCTGCCGGTTACTATCAGGACGCCGCCGGCAACTTCCACCCATACATCTACGCTGAGGGCGATGGCGGAATCTTCGAGTTGATCACGATTCCCAACGCGGTCAGCGCTCAGGCCACGGGGATCAACCAGGCGGGTCAGATTGCCGGCTTCTACATTGACGCGAACCAGGTCAACCATGGCTGGTATCTGGATGCGGGTCTGTTCGTAACTCTCGACTATCCCAACTCCACCTTCACCCAGGCTTTCGGGCTGAACAACAAGAATCAGGTGGTCGGCACCTACAACGACGCGGCGGGGATGGCCCACGGCTTCGTGTACAACACCGCCAACAAGACCTACCAGTCGGTGGATGATCCCAACGGGATCGGCACCACCCTGATCAACGGCATCAACGACAAGGGCTGGCTGGTGGGCTTCTGGGGAACGTCGCCGGTCAACACCGGGTTCGTCGCCAAGCCGTAATCAAAGTCCGGGAGTGAAACTGCTCCTTCGCATCCCGGAACGATGCCACGCCCCGATGCCCAACCCGGCTCGGGGCGTGGCGCTTTGCATCCAGCCGGTTTTCGTTGCACACTAGAGCAAGCCTGCCCGTCTGAGTTCAGCATGGATTTCAAGCTCGTCAGTGATTACCAGCCCCGCGGCGACCAAGGCAATGCCATTGAGTCCTTGTTGAAGGGTGTGTACGACCGCGAACCGCACCAGGTTTTGCTGGGCGTTACCGGTTCCGGCAAGACCTACACCATGGCCAAGGTGATCGAGCGGGTGAATCGCCCGGCCCTGGTCATGGCCCACAACAAGACGTTGGCCGCGCAACTCTATCACGAGTTCAAGAACTTCTTTCCGCATAACGCGGTCGAGTATTTCGTTTCCTATTACGACTACTACCAGCCCGAGGCGTACGTTCCCGCCGCCGATCTTTACATCGAGAAGGAGTCGACGGTCAATGATGAACTCGACAAGCTGCGGCTCTCGGCGACGCGATCGCTATTTGAGCGCCGCGATGTACTGATTGTTTCTTCGGTCAGCTGCATTTACGGATTGGGCTCGCCGGAAGCCTATTACGGCATGTTGCTGTTCCTAGAAAAGGGTCAGAAGATCAAGCGCGAGGACATTACCCGCAAGCTGGTGGAAATTCTCTATGAGCGCAGCGATGCCGAATTCCGGCGCGGGACGTTTCGAGTACGTGGCGACGTCATCGAAATCTACCCCACCTATGAGGACATGGCGTATCGGGTCGAACTCTGGGGAGACGAGGTGGAGGCGTTATCGCAGATTGATCCGCTGTTCGGCACGGTGAAGCAGAAGTATGTCCGCCTGCCGATCTACCCGAAGACTCATTACGTGATGAAGCCGGAAACACGATCCAAGGCGGTTGACTCCATCAAGGAAGAACTGAAGTGGTGGGAAGCGGAACTGGAAAAGCAGGGGCGCGTCGTCGAAGCGGAGCGCGTGCACCAGAGGACCATGTATGACCTGGAGATGATTAAGTCGGTGGGCTACTGCCACGGGATCGAGAATTATTCGCGGCACTTTACCGGCCGCTTGCCGGGCGAGCCTCCGCCGACGCTGCTCGATTATTTTCCCCGCGATTATCTGATGTTCCTCGATGAATCGCACCAGACGGTGCCGCAGTTGCACGGCATGTATCACGGCGACCGCTCGCGCAAGGAAACGCTGGTGGAATACGGTTTCCGCATGCCTTCGGCGCTGGATAACCGCCCGCTGACGTTTGAGGAGTTCGAGCACCGTATGAATCAGATGATTTATGTGTCGGCGACTCCGGGGCCGTACGAGCTGACGAAATCGGGGGGGGTGGTGATCGAGCAGATCATCCGTCCGACCGGGCTGGTCGATCCGCCGGTCGAGGTGCGTCCGGTAAAAGGACAGATCGACGACCTGCTGCACGAGATTCGCGAGCGTGTGGCTCGTGGGGAACGGGTGCTGGTGACGACACTCACCAAACGCATGTCGGAGGATTTGGCCGAGTACTACAGCGAAGTCGGCGTGAAGTGCCGCTACATGCATTCGGAGATCGAGACACTGGAGCGGGTAAAGATCCTGCGCGACCTGCGCAAGGGCGAGTTCGACGTGCTCATCGGCATCAACCTGCTGCGCGAGGGACTCGATCTGCCGGAGGTATCCCTGGTGGCGATTCTCGACGCCGACAAAGAAGGTTTTCTGCGTTCTTCCGGTTCGCTCATCCAGACCGTGGGACGGTGCGCCCGCAACCTGAATGGCCAGGCGATCTTTTACGCCGATCGTATGACCGACTCGATGAAGAAAGCGATGAGCGAAACCGACCGCCGCCGAGCGATCCAGGAAGCCTACAACCAAGCCAACGGGATTACGCCCGAGTCCATCGTGCGTCCGCTGGATATGTCGCTGGCCGGCATCGTGGCCGCGGATTACACGGATCTGACGGGATCAGAAGCCGACGGCATGCCCGAATTCAAGTCGCAGGAAGAACTGGACGCCTACATCGCAAGACTCGAGAGCGACATGCGCGAGGCGGCAAAACGATTCGAGTTCGAGAAGGCCGCGAAGCTGAGGGATACGATCAAGGAGTTGCGGACGAAGGAATTCCTGTTCGCGTAGGACCGGAAAGCAGTTCTTGCGCTAGTGAATACCTCTCTCTAGATCATCGAGTGATTGCCTGGCTGCGGCGAGTGTGGGTTCCAGCTTCAGGGCGTGGACGAAGGCGGATCGCGCGTCGGAAAACTTGCCGGTCTCCTCCAGGAGCAGTCCCAGTTGCAGGTAGTATTGCCCGCTGTCCTGGGCAGCAGCGTACTGGGAGAGCCGCTCCACCATTTGCGGCCCCTGGCCGGGATCTGTCTTCAATGCCTGCCGGTACGTTTCACGCGCTTTTGGGTAATCCCCGAGCATGCCATACAAGATCGCCACGCTTTCATAGCAGCGGACTTGCACTTCCGGGTCTGAGGTCAACTGAATCGCCGCGTCGTATTCGCGGATGGCATCCGGCGAGCGTCCACTTTGGGCCAGACCCGAGGCAAAATTCAAGTGACGCGTGGGATTGCGAGGATCAAGTCTGGCGGCGTTTTGCAGGTGCAGCAACGCTTCCTCCGGACGGCCCTGCTTGAGCAGCGACCCGCCCATGTCGTCTTCGGCGAACAAATTGTTTTCGGTTACGGCCGCGGCGTGAAACCAAAGCGTGTCGCTGTTCTGCCAATAACCGATCTGACGCCAGCTCAGGATGGATAAGGCGGCAAGCAGAACACCAGCGGCGGCCGCGCGCGCCAGCCCAGGAACCCGTTTGCCGTCCGCCCAGTCACTCAGGCCCCAAACCACCATCAGGAATATCCCGATCAACGGCAGATAGGCGTAGCGATCGGCCATGGCTTGCTGACCCACCTGAATCAATCCGATGACCGGCACCAGCGTACCGAGATACCAAAGCCAGCCCGTCACCAGGAATGGGCGGGCAAGACGTTGTTTCCATACCACGAAACTGACAGCGATCAGAAACACCGCCGCAAGTCCTAACTGCGGCACGGAAAGAGTGGGACCCGGATGGGGATAAAGAACGGCCAGCCGCGCCGGCCAGAATGTTTTCCATACATACATGGCATACGCATAGAGAGCGTTTTGCAATCTGACAGACAGGGAAAAGACCTGCAGGGATCGAACTGCCCCACCGCTTCGCTGAGCGACGACGGTGATCACTGCGCTGCCGCCAACCAACCCCAGAAGAGGGATTTTCTCCAGGACCAGTCGCGACCCGGACACAGGGGAAATGGCAAGTACCCGACTCACGCCGGGGACAGCAGGCTGCGCCGAGGTTTTCCGGCGCCCTTTTGGGTTTGGGGGGATGGGTTGACCCCATTTCTCAATTCTCCGCAGCGGCCAGTAATCCAGCAGCAGGAAAACAAACGGGAGCGTGATCACCATGGGCTTTGCGGCCAGCCCCAGAGCGAACATTGCGACGACGAGCAAGTAGCGCCGCAGGTTCGGCTTCATCGCATACCAGCCGTAGGCGACGATCGCGAGCAGAAAAAACAGCGTACTGAGAACATTCTTGCGCTCCGCCACCCACGCCACGGATTCCACATTCAAGGGGTGGAGAGCAAACAATGCGGCGACCAGGAAACTGCGCCCAGTGGCACCGGTGGCACGAGTCAGCAGAAGGAACAACAGCAACACGTTGATCCCATGAAGCAGAACATTGGTGATGTGATGACCCGCCGGGCTGAGTCCGTACAGTTGACAGTCAAGGGCGTGGGAGAGCCAGGTTAGGGGGTGCCAGTTGGCGTGTTCGGTGGACCCCAGGGCCCAGATCAGAGTTTGCCGGGTGAGTCCCTGCAAGACATGGACATTCTGTGTTACATAGGCCAGATCGTCGTAGTTCACGAACTCCGCGCTGCTGACGCGGCTATAAACCGCCGCGGTCACAATCGCCAGAGACAGGCAGGCAAGAATGATGAGACGGCGTCTGTCCATTGAGAGCATTGATTGTAGCGTACTCGGTTCCGCCCCGAGCGATCCTGGGCGACTTCTTAAAATACATGAACTCCCAGGGTCAGGGTGCGGCGCATTTCTGGAGGGCTCTGATCGGGATCCGCAGGATGGGAGAATACTGCGCCGGGCGGCCTGGCGTACAACGAATCACTTCTCTCTGGCCAGAAATAAAAACGCCGGAGCCAGCTCGCTTTGAGCTGAACTCCGGCGGATCATTCGCAGATCTTCGATTCAACGCTCGCGCCCCGAATTGCGGGCGGCGAAACGAAGCCCCGAAGCACAGATCAGGCTTACTGAATTTCCAGTGCGCCGACCGGTTGGCCGCTATAGTACGGTCCCGGAGCATCGTTGGTGTATTCGATCAGGCCACCAAGGCCGGAGGCGCTCAGGTTCCAAGCCAACCATGTGTTGGCTGGCGACTGGGGATAAACCCAGTACAGTTTTTTCTTCGTCAGCTTGGCCTTGCACTTGATGCTGACCACTGTGGTTCCGGTGGAACCAAAGTTGGGCATGTTCTTGGCTGTTCCCTTGCACAGATTGGTCTTGTCGATCGTGCCGCAAGGAGCGTTCTTGCAGTCCTTGTCCAGAATAATGATGGTCGAGTTGGTGCCTTCCACGTAGCCGATGCCCATGCTGAGTTTCTTGGTTGTACCAGTCTTCAACGAGGCAATCTGGTTCGCCAGGGTGTATTCGGTGCCGATGGGGCTGCCGTCGGAAATCGTCCAACCATCGTTGGAGACATAGCCGCTGCCGATATTGTTATAGAACACGCTGGCCGGCTGCGCGATCTTGTGGTTCGATACCGGCTGGGTTGGTCTCATGGCAACCGTGTTGCGGCCGCCGTTGATGGTGATGACGTTGTCCGCCGCCAGGGCGGTTGCGCTGATAAGCATGAGCAATGCCATGCCGATGAGAATTCGTGTCTTCATTATTGTTCTCCTCCTGTTTTTGCGTACAAGACGTTATGGTTTGTTTGAAACCGAACTCAGGAGCCGTGGCTGCCGCACTGTTGCCCTAAGGCGAATCAGTTGCTTCCCCGACATCCCACTTCGACTTATTTACACGAACCCCGATGTGAGTTGTAGAGTCTGGGCCTCACACCAAGGGCCGCGATCGGCTCCGGACATTGCAGACGACGCAAAAAACATCAAGAACCGAAGTGCACCGAATTCTACATCAGCCCAAAGCTATGTCAAGCAGAATCAGCCGTGCGAGGCGGATTCAGGAACTTCCGAAACCAATGGGATGCAAAATCTTGCAGTTAGTTTGCAAACTTGCTTCGGAATGAGAGGGTCCGTTTCTCAGCGCGCGGGTGGGGAGAACAGAGGTACGGACGTTCTCCGGGCCGCGTGCTGCGAGGACACGGTCTCTTGACTGCGGTTCGCCGCGTTGGCCTAGCGCCCGGTCGAGACCACGCTGGCCAAGCCGACGGTTTGCCCTGACGGCTGCGGCTCAGCAAGGTTCAGTTCCTTTTCGAGCGAAGAGAAGCGCTGCATGACTTCATGCATGCGCAGGGCCATGTTACGGATGGTATCGATCTGGGAGCGAGCGTTGGCGGAAAGCGATCCGGGCTCGAGCAGGAGCAACTCGGAGTTTCCCAGAATCGAAGTAAGAGCGTTGTTGAGATTGTGGCGCATGTCCAGCATGTAGCGGCCGAGCATCGCCTGGCGATCGAGCAGGACGTTGGAATGTTCCGCGCGACGCCGGCCGGCTTCGGCGAAGGCGCGCTGCAGGGCTTCTGCCGCCACCAGAACCAGAGTGTCCAGCCAGTGATCCTGCTGCTTCAGAAGCAGCGTGCCGGGCCAGCGCTCGCGCACCATGGTCAAGGTGCCATTGTCATCGGAGAGGAACAGAACGCGCTTGCCGGCGGCTTCCATGGCTTCCATCACCACGGAGAGCGATTGCGGGCGGATGCGTCCGGCGACGGCGGCGTGAAAACTGTCTGGATCGAAACCCAGGCTGAGGTCGCTGCTGACCAGGGTAAAGGCGGGGAGCGTCCGTTCGGCTTGCCAGCGGGCGGTGATGGCGCGTGAAAACTCCGGATCGTCGGAGATGATCAACATGGTGGGCTGGTCCAGGTTGCTCTTTTCCACGGGCTGGGATTCGTCACTGTAGCGGGAGATCATTTGTCGGGATCGGTAGCCGGCCAACTCGGAGGCGCGGTAGAAACTTCAAATTCAGGGGCATCGCCGGAGCCCGCTCCCGCGGCCGCGGATTGAGCGCGGGCCGGAACGTCATGGGCACTGCGATTCAAGGCTCTTTCAATCACCGCTCGCAGATCGACCAGCATGTTGACCGGCTGCCCGGAAGAATATTCGGCAAAGAACATCACCTTCCAGGACTGGCAGATCATGCGCAGCCGGGCGATCGACTCTTCGGCGGAGAACTGGGCACGGCGGCAATCGATGGTGGTCACGCCGCGCTGCTCCAGCGTACGCAGCCCCGCCAGAATCGCATCCAGGTCCTGGTGCAGCAGACGGAAAAACGCGCGCCGCATCATGAAGCTGAAACGGGTGAAGGCCACCATGGCCACCGGCTGGTAGTAATTCGGTCCAGCCTGCGTCTTGATCTCCCTGCCGTTCTCGAGGATATGGCTGGTGAGCAGCGACTTGAGGTCTTTGCATTGGCAGGCTTGCTGAATCAGGGCGTCCAGCGGCTTGATCCAGTCAGGAACAGTCAGATCGACCGGCCCCAGGATCGGCTCGAGGGTCTGGGCAACGTACTCCAGATCCACGTCAGCGTCGTCCAGCCGGGAAGGCACGCAATTGGAAAAGTACTGCACGAGGAGGAAGTCTGCTTTGTCACGGTCGGCGTCACTGTGCTGGGTTTTGCGCAGGTGATGAACCAGCAGGCTGCGCAGCGCTTCGTCGTTGGCCAGCGGAGTGGTCTGCAGGAACTGACGGAGCTGGTGGACCTGGATGCGATCATCCACTTCGAGCAGCCACTGGCAGGCCGACTCGACCGATTCCTTCGGCGGAGCATCCATTCCGGCTTCCAGATCCGGGCAAGGCGGCAACTCGATCACAAATTCGCGGCCCAGAGCGACATAAAGAGGGTAAAGGGTGCGCGCATCATTCCATTCGGTAGCGAGCCCGGCAGATGATGGAGTCATGATTTCACAATCCAATTGGAAACTTCGCGAGCGAAACGCGCGGCGACCGCCGTGCGACCGCCGTTGTATTGCAGGGCGACCACATAGGCTTCGGCGTCCAGGGAGCCGTCCGAGTTTTGCACCCGCAGCCTGTCGGCGAATTCCAGCGGCAACGTGGAGGCGAAAAGCACTTCTCTTGGGGTTCCGAACTCAATCACCGTGCTCTCGCAAAACGGCGTGCTGCCATTGGAAAGGCAGGTCAGGCGAACCGGAATGCGGACGGGGGTCGCGTTCGGGAAAAATCTGGCGAGTTTGATGGTCGAGCTTTCACGCTTTGAGCTGGCAAGCGCAGTGGCCGGTTTCGACACGATGCCTCGGTTTCCGGGGGTCCATGCAGTCCGGATTCCCGTGTCTGCCGGTTCGCATGGTACGGGAGATCCAGACTGTATCGAGGAAATAGGGTTGCACGGCAGCGGCCAAAGTGCGGGCTCGGATGGAAATGTACAACCCTATTTAGATGAGGCACATAGCCAATTACTTTTTGGCCCGGGGGTTCAATCCAGAGTGACACTGTCTCAGAAGTAGACAGCGTCTCAGGCGGCCGTGGCGGGCTTGGGAAAGCTTATTGCAGAGCCTGGGTGGTTGGAGACAGGCTCTGCCGGCCCCCAATGTTATAGCGTTTGAGCTTGCGATACAGGGTGGCGCGGCTGATGCCCAGCATCTTGCCCGCCATCGCCTTGTCCCCTTTGACCTGTTCAAAGACGCGTTGAATCGTCGCCCGTTCAATGTCTTCCAAGTCCGTGGTGGAAACAGCTGTGGCAGGGCCGCCCGGGCCACTCTCCATGGAAAATGACGAGGAAGCGATGGTGGATGGCAGATCGGCCACATCGATCCTTTGACGATCTCCCAAAGCCAAGGCGCGCTCGATACAGTTCTCCAGTTCGCGCACGTTTCCCGGCCAGTCGTATTGCAGCAGGGCCTTCATGGCGGAGTTGGTGACCTGAATCGACAACCCGGGTGCGCAGCGGTCGAGAAACCAATGAACCAGCATGGGGATGTCAGAGCGGCGCTCGCGCAATGAGGGCAAATGCACGGTAACCACGTTCAGACGGAAGTACAGATCCTTGCGGAAGGTGCCATTCCGGTATTCCGCGTCGAGATCGCGGTTGGTGGCGGCGATCACCCGAACGTCGACCTTCACTTTCTGATTGCTGCCCACGGGACGGACTTCCTTTTCCTGCAGCACGCGCAGCAGTTTCGCCTGCATCTCCTGGGGCAACTCGCCGATCTCATCCAGAAAGATCGTGCCACCCGAAGCGGACTGAAAGAGTCCGGTTTTGGATTTCAGGGCTCCGGTAAACGCGCCCTTCTCGTACCCGAACAGCTCGCTTTCAATCAAGGTGGGAACCAGGGAGCCGCAATCCACCGCGACAAAGGGCTGAGTGGCGAACAAGCCGCGGAAGTGAATGGCGCGGGCCACCAGTTCCTTGCCGGTGCCGCTCTCGCCGGTGATCAGCACGGGAGTACGGGTGTCCTTCAGGCGGGAAATCATGCGCAGCACGTCCTGGATTTTGGCGGAAGAACCGACGATGCCGTGCAGGTCGGTTTCGGTGTCGACGCGTTCGCGCAGGAATTGGTTCTCGTCCACCAGGCGGATTTTTTCGGCCATGCGGCGCAGGAAGAGGCGAAGCTCTTCCAGAGGAGAGAATGGTTTACTGATGTAGTCGTAAGCGCCCAGCTTCATGGCCTGGACCGCGGTTTCCACCGAGCCATGACCGGTCATGACCGCAACCTCGGTTCGGGGAAACATCTTCTTCACTTTTTCCAGGAACTCCAGTCCAGACATGTTGGGCATCACCATGTCGGTGAGAATCATCTGGGCCGGCTGTTCTTCGAGCAAGGTCAGGGCAGTCTCTCCGCTGTTGGCTTCCATGCAGCTGAAGCCCAGGGCTTCGCCGACCGTCATGCAGAGCTTGCGGATGCTTTGTTCGTCATCCACGATCAGCAACCGGATACGCAAATCGTCGCTCACAACGCTTTCCCCATGGTTTGTTCGACAACGGTAATGAACTGCTGAACGCGAAATGGCTTTTCCACGCAAGGTGCGCCGGTCTGGCGCAAAGTAGCGACGGTGTCTTCGTTGGCAATGTCTCCGGTGATGAAGACGACACGGGAGGCAAGCGCTGGACGGTGCCGCGCCAGCCAGGAGTGGACCCCGGCGCCGTCGACGCCCCCGGGCGTGCGCATGTCGGACACCACGCCCAGGAAGTCCCCGGACTCCAGTAATCTGAGGCCGTCCTCGCCGGACTCGGCACAAACCACGCAGTAGCCGCTGCGTTCCAGGGCAGCGCGCACATACGCCAACACGGCGGGCTCATCCTCGATCAAGAGTACGGGCAGCGGCATAGGACGAACGACAGGCAGGTTCATAGTTCCTCCTCTTCATGAGGCGCGCCGGCGGGGAATTCGGGCGGGATCGCCGGCAGACGAACGATAAACGTAGTTCCTTCTTCCCCCTGATTCTCATGGCAAAAAATCTCGCCGCCATGGGCGCGCACAATACCATAACAGATGCTCAGACCAAGACCGGTTCCCTTCCCGATCTCCTTGGTGGTGAAGAAGGGATCGAAAATGCGCTCCGGGAAAGAAACCCCATGGCCGTTATCGCGGAACTGCGCCTCGACAAACTTGCCCAGGCTGGCGCTTCGGATGACGATGCGCGGGGCGCGGCCGGTATCGCGGACCGCATCGTATGCGTTATTGATAATGTTCAGAAAAACCTGCTGCAACTGGTGGGCGTCTCCTACAACTTGCGGCAAGTCCTCATTCAGTTCGTCGATGAACTCCACTCCGTGACTGTGCAGGTCGTAGGCGCGCAGTTGCACGGTGCGCCGAATAATGGAATTCAACTGGACCGGCTTGCGTTGCGACGGCATGGGACGGGCGAAGCTGAGCAGGTTCTGCACGATCTGTTTGGTGCGCTGCGCTTCCTGCAGGATGACCCGCAGATCCTTGCGGGCGGACTCCGGCACTTCCGGATTTTCCATGAGCAGGTCGGTAAAACCTAAAATGGCGGTGAGGGGATTATTGACTTCGTGAGCAACGCCGGAGACGAGTTGACCCACCGCAGCCATTTTCTCGGTATGCATCAGCTTGGCCTGGATGGTGGCCACGTCGGTGACATCGCTCATCACCACGACGATACTGCTGACATTGCCATCCTCGTCTCGCATGGGGCTGAGATTCACCGAGAAATGCCCGATCCTGCCCTCGCCGCGAACCAGGTGGAGTTCGAGGTTGTCCACCTGCTGACCAGCCAGGGTTTGGGCAAATGCTTCGTTCAAAGCCTTGTGGCGCGGGGTTGCCACCAACTCCTCCAGCGGCCGGCCGAGCAGTTGGGCTTGCTCATATCCCATGTCCTGCCAGCGGCGGTTGGCGTAGCTGATCAGGCCGGCGGTATCGGCGACCAGGATCAGACTTTGGGTGTTGTTGAGGATCTTCCCGGAAAAATCGCGCTCCCGTTGCAGTTCGGCCTGGAAAGCTTTCAGGCCGCTGATATCGAGCATCACGCCGCGATATTGCACGATCCGCTGGAGCTCATCCCGGACCGCAAAGGCATTGACCAGGACATGAATCAGGGAGCCGTCCCGCCGCCGCAGGGTCTGTTCGTGATTGCGGACCGCGCCGTGGCGCTGCATCTGTCCGACCAGTTCGTCGTAGCGGCCGCTCAGCAGGCAGACCTGGGTGCGGATCTCAGCCTGCAAAAGCTCCTCGCGGCTGTCATAGGCGAGCATCCGGACCAGCGCGTCATTCACTTCAATGAATCGCCCATCGGGGGTCGAGAAAAACACGCCTTCCTGAATATTGTCGAACAGCTCGCGATAGCGGCGCTCGGCCTCGCGCCGGTCGGTGATGTCTTTCAGGACGTGGATGGTTTGTAGACCTTCGCCGCCGGCCTCGTTGACGCGCGAAGTGGATACCAGATAGATGCGGTCGAGGACACGGTGCACGCGCTCGTGATTGGCTTCCTGGGGAGCAGGCTGGCAGAAGGGGCAGCTGTGCGCCGGCGTCTCATCGCCGGATGCGAGCAGGGCACCCAGGTTCACGCCAATCAACTCCTGCGGCTGGGCCCCGATGAAACCGGCGAGCGGACGGTTGACCCGCAGCACGTTGTCGGAAGCATCGTGGGCCACGATGAAGTCGGTAATGGAATCAAAAATTCCCATCCAGCGCCGGTTGGCGCGATCCATGCGGGCAAACTGGCAGGAATTCTCCAGGGCCGTGGATGCATATGCAGCGATGGCTTGAAGCAGATCTTCGTCGTCGGAACTGAGGTGTCGTCCGCGGTTGGCGAGGCACAACGCGCCGATGAACTCCCGGTTGCCGTAGGCCAGGCGAACCACCGTGAAATCGTTCCATTCCAGCGCCGTCGGCCAACTCCGGCCCCAGCAGTTCCAAGGCAGTGGAGGAAATGACAAGTTCGGAACGCTGCCGAACCGCTTCGGTCACGCCGCGAGTGAAGGACCGCAGAAAAGGGCCGGAGGGCGCGTCCGGCACATTGGTTCCGCGCATGGCGACGGTCTCCGCTGCGGAATCTTGACTGATCACCAGAGCAGCCGCCTGGGATCCCATCAGTTCCGAGGCGCCCCGGATCAGGCTTTCGTAGAGCTCAGCGAGCGGACGGTTCGAGTTGAGTTCCACCGCCAGCCGCATCAGGGATTCAGCACGCTGGGCATGCTGCCGAGAGAGATGCAGATTGCGCATGGCTTCCAGGGAGACGGACGCTTGCGCCGCCAAAACCTGGGCGGAACGGACGTTCTCCCGGGAAATACCGGCGCCATCCATACGATCGAGGAGCCCCAGCACACCGAACACGTGGGAATCGGCCCCCTGGAGAGGGACAGCCATCATTTGGCGCACTTGCAACCTCTGGAATATTTCCGACTCAGGTCCGTGGAACTGGGTAGCGTCGTCAGTGTAGAACGTCTCCTGGTTCAGCAGGGTCCGGCTCAGCAACCCGTCCGGCAGCATGGCATCAGCGTTGGCGCTCAGGCCATCCGCGCACTGGCAACGGATGTGAAACCTTTTCCCTTCCAGCAATCCCACGAAGGCCCGATGGAACCCCAGAAAACCGGCGGAACGGATCACAAACAGCGGAAGAAACTCTTCGAGACTCCGAGTTGAGTTCAGCTCCGAAAGGATCTCCAGCAAGTGGTGGAGTTCATGGGCCTGGACGCGGGTTGCCCGGTTGAGTTCGGCGTTGCCGATCGCACCCGAGGCGAAACTTACGACGGCGGAGACCATTGACTTCTCTTCCGCAGTGAACGTGCCGCCTGCCCGTGGATAGATCAGCACCGCACCCTCGCCGTGCGAAGCGCGAAACGGTGCAGCCAGCAAAATTCCCGCCGGGACCAATTCCCCCAGGCTTTGCGCCGCAGAATCGGTGGCAACCATTAAGGGCTCGCCCGCGGCAATCGCACGAATCGCCAGGTCAGCGGCAAACTGGAGGCCTCTTCGGCCATAGCTGGAGCGCACTTCGGCGGCCAGGCCCGGTGATTCGGCGGAAATCGCCGTCACCCCCATGCTCTGCCCCTGACGCATCAGAATCGAAACCAGGCGGGTGCGAAACAGGACTCGGAGATGGTCCGCCACGACCTGCGCCACCGAGGCAGCATCGGGAAGAGCGCTTACCTGGTGCGCCATTTGCATTAGACTCTCAGCGCGGCGATGCTCTCCGCGGGAAAGCTGGTTCCAACGGCTGGCTTCAAGCAAGTTTCCGAGTTGCCCGACCAACCTTGTGGCCTTCGAGGCCAGATCCTCATTGAAGAAATTATTGTTCGAGCAGTGCAGAAACGCAGCCGCGCCAACCACCTCATCGGCAACCACCAGGGGCGCAGCCATGATCGACTTGGCATGAAATTCGTTACCCATTGAGCAAACCAAGCCTTCGGGGTTATTCACGTAGACCGTCTGCCGCTGGAGAATAGCCTGGGTGGTAATTGCGCTTTCCCCGGTCTTTGAACGAAGGCCACGAAACTCCGCCGCCATCCACCCGTCGGCTTCCTCTCCAACTAATTCTTCAGCGGAAACCAATCGCCACAAGTAAGTACCGTCGATGCCAAAGAACTCCCGCGTAGCCCGGCAGAAAAACCGCAACAAGTAGTCGGGGGAAGCGGCGATTTCGGCCGCTTCCGACAACTGCAGAAGCAGTCGCTGAAAACGGTTGTCTTGACTGAGGGACGGATGTGCGGCGGCCGTGATCTGTCCAACTGACATGGTTCGGAAGCAGCGCTGATAACGCGACAAAAAACTACAAGTAATTGATTACATTGGAAAAATAGCCTGTTATCTCAATTTGAGTCAAGCGAATAAGGTCCGAGGGTACCGGAGTGTGAAATCCCGGCCCGAGAATGGAAATCCGTTTCAATGTGAGAAGCGGTTGAGGGATTGAGACATTGGGGGCGTTTCGCGGCTCCTTCCGAGGTTCGCAAAATTCCGGTAAACCCTTGTGCGGTATAGGTTTATTGGGTGCAAACTGAAGTGTCTCGACGGTGTGCTGCATGGCAACGGCATTGCACCTATGGGGAGCGGAAAGTAGCGCGCGAGGGGGTATTGTGTCTTTTCGATCAGTTCGCAGCTGGGCTGCCGCAGGGTTGACCGCGTTGGCCATGGCTGTCAGCGTCGGTACGCAGTTTTTGCCCGCGCCTGCCTATGCCCAAGAGCAATTGTCCCGCAGAGTCAAGACCAAGGTAGCGCCGGTTTATCCCGCGCTGGCGCGGCAATTGAACGTGACGGGAACTGTAAAAGTGCTCGTGGTCGTCGCACCTAACGGCACGATTAAACAATCGAAAGTGGTCGGGGGAAATCCTGTCCTAGTCAATTCCGCTTTGGATGCGCTGAAGAAGTGGAAGTTCGAGACGGCGAACGAAGAGAGCACTGGCACGGTGGAATTCAAGTTTCAACCGCAGTAGTTCGACCATCCGCCCGGACACGCTGTGTCCAGGATCGAACGGGCACAAGTGCTGCAGAAGAAGGACGGCTGCGTGGAGGAAATTCGATGACGATACGGAAGAAGCTCTACCTGAATTTCGGGGCCGTCCTGGCCATGGTGGTGGTGTTGTTCCTGGTCAATCTTACGGCGGTGCAGCGCGAGCACAGTGCGAAGGCGGCCGCATCCCGAGCTCTGGCCATGGCGGAAACCACCGACCAGATCACTTTCCAGATGATGCAGAACCGGCTGCACTTGAGCAACTATCTGCTCAGCGGCGATCCCCGCGAGGTAGACCAACTGAACGAAGGAATCCGGATTCTGACGGAGAAGCTACAGAACAGCCAGACGCAGGCGAGTTCCGAACAGCAGCGCCTGGCGCTGGAGAAACTGGAAAAGAACGAGCAAGCCTGGATGAGCGAATTTGCCACTCCGGTGGCAGACAAGCGCAAGGATGTGGATGCGGGAAATGCGACGGTGGCCGAACTGCAGATCTACTACTTGCAGAAGGATGCTCCGTCGTGGATGAAGACCTCCACCGAACTGCTGCAGATTGCGGATTTGGAAAACAAGAACATTCTGGACGAGCGGCGCAAATCAGACGAGACTGCGGCCACCGCTACGATCGTTTTGGCGTTAATCAGCACCCTGGTAGCGGTAGGGCTGGGGGTTGTGATCGCTTATACCACGGCGGGTTCGATTACGACTCCGCTCGACAACCTGATGAAGGTGGCGCGGCAGATCGCCAACGCCGGTGACCTCGACCACGAAATCGACACCCAGCGCAGCGACGAGGTAGGAGAGTTGGCCCGCACCTTCTCCGCGATGGTGACCTATCTGAAGGAAATGGCAACCGTCTCCGAAGCAATAGCCGGCGGCAATCTGGCGGTCGAAGTGGTTCCACGGTCCACGAACGACACGCTGGGCAATGCCTTCGCCCGCATGATCGAAGGACTGCGCAACCTGGTGCGGAGTGGGCGCGATGCCGCCTCGCAAGTGGCCACTGCGTCCAACCAGATTGCGGGGACCTCCGATGAATCGGCAAAGATCAGCCTGCAGACGGCGTCCGCTATTGATGAGGTGACCAGCACCATGCACGAGATCAGCGTAAACGTGCAGAACATGGTGAAGAACACGCAGGTGCAGGCTTCCAGCGTCAGCGAGACATCGGCTTCCATCGATCAGATGGTGGCGTCGATTCAGCGCGTGGCCGACACCGCCAAGGTGCTGCTGGACATCTCCAACCGTTCGCGGGAGGAGGTCCATAGCGGCATCGCAACCATGGAAAAGGCCACCGACGGACTGAACAAAATCAACTCCACGATCGGTTCCTCCGGCACCATTATCGACGCCCTGGGTCAGCGCGCGGACGACATTGGCAAGATCATCGAAGTCATCGACGACCTGGCCGAGCAGACCAACCTGCTGGCGTTGAACGCCGCTATTGAGGCGGCTCGCGCCGGGGAACACGGCCTCGGCTTCGCGGTGGTGGCGGACGAAGTCCGCAAGCTGGCGGAAAAATCTGCGCAGTCCACCAAGGAAATTTCGGACCTGATCCAGAGCATTCAGAAAGAAGCCCGCAAGGCGGTCGAGAACATGGACCGCAGCACCAGTATTGTGAACGAGGGATTGGGGCTGGGACAGGACCTGAGCGTCGCATTGCGGAAGATTTCCAATGTGGTCACCGAGGTGTACAAATTCGCGCAGGAAATCGGCGCGGCCACCAACGAGCAGTCGCATGGCTCGTCGCAGATTGCCCGCGCCACCACGCGATTGAACGAAATCACGCACGAAATCAACTCCGCGGTGGAGGAGCAGGCCTCGGGGGCGCACGCCGTAGTGAAGTCCATGGAGCGCATGCGCGAACTGGTACAGCAGTCCACCTCGGGCTCGACCGAACTGGCGGCCTCGGCCGAGCAGATGTCCAAGATGTCGCGGGGCCTGCTGGATTCCATGGACCGTTTCTCGCTCGACCCGGAACGCGGCGCCGGGCGACCGGAGGACAAAACCTCGCGGCGAAGTGTATCCAGGGCAGCCGCGGCAACTCGTGGGTAAGCCGGACTTTCTCATGGTCAACCGTGAACTGCATATCGTGGGCTTCAAGGTAGGTCGGGAGACCTACGGTGTCCCCATTACATCCCTACACGAGATCGTGCGTGTACCGGAAGTGACGGCGGTGCCGGACGCGCCGGAATACATGGAAGGGGTCATGAATCTGCGGGGCAGAATCGTTTCAGTTCTCGACCTACGCAAACGGCTGGGAGAAACCAAGGTGGAGCCGAGCCGGAGAAATCGAATTCTGGTGGTCGAACACGAGGGACGCCTTTCGGGACTGATCGTGGACTCCGCTTCCGAGGTCCTCAAGATTCCGGCTTCGGAGGTATCCCCGCCCCCCGCGGAATCGCTGGAGGATGGACTGAATTGTGTGACTGGCCTGGGCAAACACCAGGGACGTCTCATTGTTCTGCTCGATATGGCCAAGCTGCTGGAATCGAGCACCACGCGTAAGAAAGGAAAAAACGAAAACCATCAGCCGGCAGGTTCGGGAGCCGAAGCGCGCGGCGCCGCGGCTTCCAAGTAATCCGGCACAGGTGACATAGACATCCATGAGCACGGCGGGCACAGCCACACAGGCACAACTGAGCGACTCGGAAATGAAGTTGTTGCAGACCCTGGTCTACCAGGAATGCGGCATGCATTTTGATTCGCGCCGCGCCCACTTCCTGCAGGACCGGCTGTACCGCCGGCTGCGGGAATGCCGGATCGATTCCTTCTACAGCTACTACCGGCTGCTGATCAGTAAAGAGGGCAAGGAAGAGCTGGGGAAACTGCTGGAGAATCTCACCGTCAACGAGACCAGTTTTTTCCGCAATAAGGCCCAAATGGATTTGTTCCACAAACACATCCTCGACAGCCTGCTGCGCAGCAAGCAGGAGCAGCGGACCTACTCCCTGCGGATCTGGAGCGCGGGATGCTCCACCGGGCAGGAGCCTTACACCGTCGCCATGCTGGTGGCGGATGCGCTTTCCTATCATGTTCTGCGGAACCCCTCCGGCTACGATCCAGTTCTTCCCCGGCCGCTGATCCCGCCGCCCTGGAAAGTGGAAATCCTGGCCAGCGACATCAGTTACTCGGCACTGCGGGCCGCGCAAGAGGGCCTGTATTCGGAGCACCAGATGTCGTCGGTCGACTACAGCTACCGGCTGCGACATTTTGATAAGGTCGGCGACCGCTATGCCGTCAAGAAGGCGCTGAGGGAAACCGTACACTTCGACTTCCACAACCTGAAGACCGAATACCTGCCGCAGCGCAATGACGTGATCTTCTGCCGCAATGTGATGATGTATTTCGACGAGGCCGAACAGAAACGTCTGGTGGAAAAATTCCACCGCTGCCTGAATCCCGGGGGCTATCTCCTGGTGGGCCATGCTGAAAGCCTGTTGGGGTTGACCGACAAGTTCAACATGATCTACCGGGAGACGGGAACCGCCTACCAGCAGATCGAGGTGGAGTTGTGAGCCAGTTCTCCGACGAGCGCGGCGCGGAATTGCGGGAGCTGTTCTTCGAGACCGCCCAGGAATTGCTGCAGTCGCTGAACGACCAGGCGATGAAACTGGAGAAGCACCCGGGCGATGCGGAAACCATCCGGGATATTCGGCGGGTGGTGCATACCTTGAAGGGTGATGCCGCGGCCGTGGGCTTTCGCGAACTGAGCGAACTGGCCCACGAACTGGAAGACGCGCTGGCCGTGGATGCGCTGGAAGCCCACCAGTCCCTGGCGGAGATCGCGTTCCGCGCCGCCGATACGTTCACCGCCATGCTTGATGCCTATCGCAAGGATGTTGCGCTGCCGTCGGCGGAGCCACTGCGGAAGATGGCGCGCGAACTGGGACAAGGCGCCAAGCCGAAACCTGCCCGGTCGCGGAAAAAGAAAGCTCCCGCGCCGGCTGCCAGCCCCTGGGCTGAATATGAGAACCTGGCGGCCCAGGATGCCGCGGCGCGTGGCAAGCACGTGTACCACATTCGGGCTCTGGTCGATCCTGGCTGCGCCATGCCGATCGCGGCACGGCAGCTGGTGCTAAGCGCGATGGCCGATGCCGGCGAGGTTCTGGCGACCCGGCCGGAACCGGGATCGACGGACAATATAAGAGAGTTGCAGGCATTGCTGGCCAGCGAGAAGACCAGTGAGCAGATCGCGCAGAGATGCCGGATTCCGACCGCGATCTCGCAGGTCAATCTGGAGACGGTTGCGACGGCCGTGGTCAAGGCCTCGAAAACCGCGAGACTCGGAGTTGGGCTGCCGGCGGAAACTGCTGCGAGCAGGGCTGACGAAACGCTGGCGGCCGCGCACGATCGCCCCACACCGGCTGTGCCAGAACATGACGCCGGGGCAAACGCTGCTCACGCTCCCGGGGAAAACACCCTGCGCGTGGATGCGGAGCGCATCGACAACGTTCTCAACCTGGTCGGCGAACTCATTATCGGTAAATCCATGCTGCAGCAGGCGCTCACCGAGTTCACGGCGCGCTCGCCCAAAGACCCGATGCGGGCCCGCTTCAGTGACGCCATGGCGTTCCAGTCCCGGGTGCTGAACGACTTGCAGCGCGCGGTCATGAAGGTAAGGATGGTGCCGGTGGAGCAACTGTTCCGGCGCCTGCCGCGGATGGTTCGCGACGTCGCGAAACAATGCGGCAAAGAGGTCGAAGTGGTGCTGCGGGGACAAGACACCGACCTCGACAAGAGCCTGCTGGACACCATTGCGGAGCCGCTCACGCATTTGGTGCGGAATGCAGTGGGACACGGGATCGAATCTGCGGAAGCACGCACCCGCAGCGGCAAGCCGGCGCGCGGCACCATTTGTCTGGAGGCTTATCATCAGGCCAATCAGGTCATCGTCGAAATCAGTGATGATGGTGAGGGCATCGATCTGCAAAAGATCAGAGCCGGGGCCATCGAGCGAGGTCTGCTAAGTCCGGAAGCTGCGGCCCGCGCCAGCGAAGCCGACCTTCTGCAACTGATCTTCCGGCCTGGATTCAGTACGGCAAAGGAGATCACCGAGATTGCCGGCCGGGGCGTCGGGCTCGACGTTGTAAAAAGTGTTCTGCACCGGTTGAAGGGCACCGCCGAGGTTGAGACCCGGGCGGGCCAAGGCACCCGATTCCGGTTGCGGCTGCCGCTGACGCTCGCCATCATCAAAGCCCTGTTGTTCCGGGTGCAGCATCGCCTCTATGCCATCCCCCTGAATGCGGTTGCCGAAATTGCGCGAGCCCGGGAATCCGACCTGCACCAGGTGGGCAACCGCGAGGTCCTGCAGCTTCGTAATTATGTTCTGCCGGTCATTCGTCTAGCCGGGCGTAGCGCAGAGCAGGCAGAGCGGAAAGACCCGAGGATCTTTATCTTGGTGATGGCTGTGGGAGAGCGCCGTTACGGATTGCTGGTGGATTCTCTGCATGGTGAGGAAGAGCTGGTCATCAAGCCGCTCAACGATCACGCTGTCGAGACCGACCTGGTCAGCGGCGCGTCGATTCTGGGAGATGGCCGGGTCGTGTTGATTTTGAATCTGACCGCCGTGGTAGATCGTTTTGCCAGGTGGCGGCCAGATGCAGGCCACCCCGCCGACTGCGCCTTCTCCTTCTCCCACACCGATGGGGCTTCTTTTTCCCGCGAAACGGAGGCACAACCATGAGTTCTCCGGTACGCGTTCTGGTGGTCGATGATTCCGCGTTGATGCGGAAGCTGATCCCGCAAATCCTCGCCACCGACGACTCGATCCAGGTGGTGGGCACGGCCATGGACGGTAACTTCGGTCTAAAGAAGATCGAGGAACTTCATCCGCAGGTCATCACCCTCGATCTGGAAATGCCGGGCATGGGGGGCCTCGACATGCTGAAGGAGATCATGCGGCGCCACCGCCTCCCGGTCATCGTGGTCAGCTCGCACAGCACGCAGGGCGCCTCCGTCACTTTGAAGGCCCTCTCCATGGGTGCGTTTGATTTTGTGGCCAAGCCGTCCGACGTCTCTGCCAACATGCCCGAGATTGCCGCTGAGTTGATTTCCAAGATCAAGGCGGCGGCACAGAGCCGCGGCATCGTCTATCGCCCGCTGC
Source organism: uncultured Acidobacteriota bacterium (assembly GCA_963715675.1). Taxonomy (GTDB): domain Bacteria; phylum Acidobacteriota; class Terriglobia; order Terriglobales; family Acidobacteriaceae; genus DASVWZ01. The sequence continues at coordinate 389,660 of OY970265.1, read as the reverse complement.
AAGCCGGTCCGCCTCCTTCCGCAAAAGCCACACCGAACCAGCGACAACGCCCCAACCGGGTGGTTGCCATCGGCGCTTCCACTGGAGGGCCACACGCGCTGCACTACTTGCTTTCACAGTTGCCCAGGGACTTTCCGGGAACGATTTTGATTGTTCAGCACATGCCGGAAAGCTTCACGGAGATGTTTTCACGCCGGCTGGAAGAAGTCTCCGCAATCTCGGTAAAGGAAGCACAATCGGGCGACCTGCTGTTGGCGGGACGAGCGCTGGTTTGTCCCGGCAGCCGTCATTTGAAAGTGAAGAGGCTCCCCCTGGGGGACGTCGCGGTGTTGGCGGACGAGCCACCGGTCAATGGACATCGGCCCTCGGTGGATGTGTTGTTCCAAAGTGTCGCGGACGAATTTGGCAGTGAGAGCGTGGCGGTCCTGATGACCGGCATGGGAGATGACGGCGCCCGGGGAATGGGATACATCAAGGCCGGCGGGGGAATCACCATCGCACAGAACGAAGAGTCCTGCGTGGTATTCGGCATGCCCCGAGCAGCGATTGAGCGCGGATATGCGTCACGGGTGGTCGCGCTGGAAGTGCTCGCCCATACCATCATGGCGCAGTGCATGCAGGACCGCCAAGGTGGTGAGCCCCCCGAAGGCCGCAACGCCAGGGGAGCAGGACAGGATTAAAGTTTCAGCGGCAGAGGGATTCTCCGCCGGAGCAGTCAAAATGCAGCAGGAGGTTGATATGGAGCAGTTCGCACCAGTCCGACGAAGTAAGGACGGGCAACCGGTTCGTTATCTGGTTGTCGACGACTCCGTCTTCGCGCGCAAGAACCTGGCTCGAATGATTGAAACATTCGGCGGCCAGCTTGCGGGGGAAGCGGGCGATGGCATGACGGCAATCTCGGAATACGACAAAACCAAACCCGACATCGTCCTGATGGACATTACGATGCCGCAAATGGAAGGCATTGAGGCGGCGGAGAAGATTGTCCAGCAGCATCCGGAAGCGCGCATCGTGATGGTCTCTTCGGTGGGCTATCAGGAGAACATCGTGGCGGCGCTGCAACGGGGCGCGCGTCATTTTGTGCAGAAGCCGGTAAAGCCGGAAGTGCTGTACGAAGTGATCAAGTACGTGCTGGGCGAGGATGGTTCTGTTGCCAGTGCCGCGACCGCGGGGGTCTGATATGAAAATGGAGTTGATTCAACCTTTCCTCAATGCGGCGGACGCCGTGCTGGCACAAGGGCTCAAGAGCCCGACTGCGATAGCGAACCTCAGCATGGAAGAAGACGCTTACCGGCGCAAAGGAGTGGCCGCATTGGTATGGGTCACCGGCGACATCGAGGGCCGCATGGTCATCGATCTTGATCCCCAGACCGCGGTGCGGGTGGCGAGCCGACTGGCGGGCGAAGAGTTGCCTGGCTCCGATGAACTGGTTCGCGAAACCGTGTGCGAACTGGCCAATCAGGTCATCGGAAATGCCATCACCTCGCTGAATGACCAGGGCTTTCACTTCCGGGTTCACCCTCCCGTGCTGCACACTTCCGACCACGGCCCGAAAGGCAGCGAGGACACCGAAGCTCTGGTGATCTGCTTTGAAACCGACTGCGGCGACGTCTATATGAACATTGCCCTGAGGTACAAGCAGGCCTGCAATGCGGCAGCCGCGCGGTAGACAAACCAGTTGGACGGCGCGGCCGATACCAGTTTCCACTGCGGCCGGCACCTACGATCCGGCGACCACCAGCACAGGGTTCTGTAGCGTCATCCCGTTCCCGGATCCGCTCTGACCACTGGCAGTAACACCGGCGGGATTCACCACGGTGAAGGTTCCGGTGCCCACCGCCGCCAGGGTGAACGTCCCGTTATTCCCCGGGTTGTGCATGTTCTCGACGACCATCCTCATACCCACGTGCAAGGGCGGCCCTGAAACCGGAGTATAGGTGTAAATCGTGTTCGTTCCGCTTTCGAGCGCAGCCGTCACCTTCACCGTGGAAGGCTGCGTGGCGCTCAAGGGAGCCGGCAGGCTAGTGACAATTGTGTCCGTTGAGGTTCGAATGATGGCCGTATTCCCGGCATCGCAATTTCCGACGTAGACTCGCGTGCCGTCCGCCGAGGCCGCCACCGACAGTTCGAAGCGGGTGGATGCGCAGGCCTGCAAAACCGTCGCGAGGGGAATCGTGGTTTTGATCGCTCCCGTCGCCGTATCCGCCACGCTCACACTGGAAACGACATTGCCGCCGCTTACGGAAGCAGTGGTAACGTACACGCGGCTGCCCTGGGGAGGCAGAACGGCAACCGAGACTGGATTGGCGATGGAAATCGAGGTCACGTTCAGGGAGTCGTTGGAGACGTCCACGATGAAAACGACATTGCTCGCCGGGTTGGTGACATAGAGGCGATTCTTGGCGGAATCGTATGCCATGAAAGTGGCGCCGGTGCCGACGGACGCGGGGCTGCCGACCACGGTATCACTCTGGGTATCGATCGCGGAGACGGTGCCAGCGCCTCCGTCCAGAACGTAAACGCGGTTGGCATCGGAGCGCGCCGAAACCCAAACCGGCGAGACCCAGGAACCGGGGACAAATCCTGCGCTCTGGTCCACGGAATTGATCACGCTCACCGAACCACCTTGGTTCGCCACATAGATCTTCTGTGGCTGGCCACCCGGAATCGCGGGGGTCTCGGCCAGCGCGACTGGATTCGTTCCGACTGGGACCGTGTTGCTGACTGCGTTCGTGAGAACGGTAATGGCTGAAACCGTGTTGTTGCCGAAATTCGCCACATACACTGTGGCATTCTCAGCCGTGCCGGCAAACACCGGGGCCGAGCCTGCGGGCAAGCTGATGGTGGTGACCGGAGTGGGGCTCGACGACGAAAACTCCGAAACCGTGTCATCCAGAGTGTTCGTGACGTAGACCTTGGTGGAATTTGAAGCCAGGGTTGCATAGGAGGGTAACAGCCCGACCGTCGCCTGGGAGACAGCGGTATCGCCAGAGACGTCGATGGTGGTGCTGGCGCCCGGATTATTCTTGCCATTGCTGCTCAGCACCACAGCCACATGGCTGAAACCGGGATTGGGCGGATTCGGCGTAACTGGATTCGCTACCGGGCGGTATGTATCGCCGCAACTGGTGCAGATCAGCAAGGCGGCTGCGGCCGCTGCCGTGCGCTTCATCCGTACTACGTTCCCTGACACAACTGCTGCAATCGCCATTGGTTTACCGAGTCCTGGAAGAATTCCCTATTCTAACCGTGAGATGCCGGAATCCCAAGCGGACCCTGAGCATCGAGTCGGCGACCTTATCTGGCGGGCCGGTTAGGCCGTCTCATTGGCGGGTTAGATGCATATTCAGAACAACCAGGCCGTTTTCCGGGCAGCCGGTGTAAAGTACAATGCTGCGAAGACACAGCAGGCGGTATGTTTGACATGAACGAGGAAGCCAATGGCCACAAACAACACTAAGTGCCACAAAGGTTTTGGCCTCGGAGTTCTCCTTCGTGTAGCTTCGTGCCCTTGGTGGTTAACCGTAGTCAGTCGCATCCACCGGAGACTATCGTTTGAAGTTCGCTGCCGCGCGATTGTAACTTTGCCCAGGTTCGCGAATCTCACGCGATTAAGTCATTTCTCTGCGGGGGTGGTCGTGTGATTTCCAAGACGAACAGCCGTAAGTTCAACAGCATCAACCGGCGCGAGTTGCTGAAGCTGACTCCGGTTCTCGCGTTGGGGGCGTTCGCGATCCCTCAGGTGCAAGAATCGCTTTTGAAGACCGGCCTCGGGTTCAGCGATTGGGCCTCGTCGCTGCTGTTCCGCACCGGGCACATAGCGACAACCTTCTCGGATTCTGAGCTGACCCCATTCAACCGCTTCCCGATTAACGGTTACGATGTTGACGACCCCGGAGTTGACCTCGACAACTGGGCTCTGACGGTCGGCGGAGCCGCCCAGCATCAGGGTGACTATACGCTGGCGCAAATTCGGGCATTGCCAAAAATCAGGCAGAACACCCGGCATGTCTGCGTCGAGGGTTGGGACGTCATCGGCCGCTTCGGCGGTGCGCGGCTGTCCCACTTTCTGCAAATGGTCGGCGCAGACACTACCGCGCGTTTCGTATACGTGGAGTGCGCTGACGATTATTACGAATCCATCGACATGGCGACGGCGCTGCATCCTCAGACGCTGTTGTGCTATGAGATGTACGATCAGCCGCTTACCCGGGAACACGGCGCGCCGGTGCGCCTCCAGATTCCCACCAAGGTGGGCTACAAGCAGGCGAAATATCTCACCAGCCTCGAGATCACGAATGTCCTTCCGCGAGTCGGATACTGGGAAGATCAGGGATATTCGCGCTTTTACGGGCTCTAGCGGATAAAACATGGCAACCCGCACATTCACGGTAGAGGATGTTAAGTCCGGCGAGGTGACCACAGCCGTCTACGAGCATCCTTATATTGTCCGCCTGTGTCATTGGGTCAACACCGTGGCGCTGTTCGTGATGATCGGCAGCGGGTTGCAGATTTTCCGGGCATTCCCCAGCTTTGGCGCAAAAATTCCAGAAAAAGATCTCGTCAATTGGCCAAAAGCCTTCGCGCTCGGCGGATGGCTGGGAGGCGCGCTGCAGTGGCACTTGACGTTCATGTGGATTTACATCGCTACCGGCGTGGTTTATCTCGGCTACCAACTCTTCAGCGGCAATTATCAACAGGTATTGTTCGTGCCGCGCAACATTCCCGGCGTATGGCCGATGGTACGGCACTATTTCTTCTTCGGTCCCAAACCTCCGGCCACGGAAGCTTACAACCCGCTCCAGAAGCACGCCTACACCTCGGTGATCGGGCTCGGCGTGTTATCGGTTGTCACCGGCCTCGCGGTCTGGAAGCCGGTGCAGTTCTCCTGGCTAGCGTGGCTGATGGGCGGCTTTCATTGGGCGCGCCTGTGGCACTTCCTGATCATGTGGGCAATTCTGGCATTCATTTTCGGTCATCTTGTGATGGTCGTTCTGCACGGGTGGAACAATTTTGTGTCGATGCTAACGGGGTGGAAGAAAAATCCCGAGTATCCGGCGAATTAGATTTCTGGCGGTTGCAGCAATTCCCATCGTGGACGCGGTGAATGTCAGCCGAAGCAAGCTCGCTGGCGCAGCCAGCAGAACAACTCGAAGAAGGGATGCTCATCCGGCGCATTTGCGGCGGGGAGCACGAACTCTTTTATGAGCTGATCCGACCCTACGAGCGGCGGGTGTACGCGGCGGCTTTCGCCATCCTGCGCAACCCGAGCGATGCGGAAGACGCGGCCCAGGAGGCTGTGCTCAAGGCGTTCAAGAACATCCGCCAGTTCCGGGCAGAAGCCCGTTTCAGCACCTGGCTGATCCAGATTACGGTGAACGAGGCACGCATGCGCAGAAGAAAACAACATGCCGACGTGATCGAGCCGATCGTTGACCACCAGGACGACGCGGGCAACTACATTCCGCGCGATTTCGCCGACTGGCGGGAGATTCCCTCCGAGGCGCTGGAGCGAAAGGAAGTCCGCGAACTACTGGCCGCCGCCCTGGCTTCGCTCAGCGAGAAATATCGCGATGTTTTCGTTTTGCGCGATATGCAGCAACTCAGCATTGAGGACACAGCCCAGGCGCTCAAGATTTCCACCGCCTCGGTGAAGACCCGCCTGTTGCGGGCGCGCCTGATGCTGCGCGACCTGCTGGCGCCCGGGTTGGGCGGTCCGTGGAGCAGCCGACTGTCTTTTGAGAAGGGGGACAAACCATGGTAGTCGTGTGCGAAGAAGTCTGGCGCCAGGTCTCGAATTACCTCGACGGCGAGGTCGCCCCCGAGTTGCGCAGCGCCATCGACGAGCATGTCCGGGGCTGCTCACGCTGCAAGGCAGTGCTGGATGGAACACGCAATGTCGTCGAAATCTACGGCGATGAGCGGATGGTGGAAGTTCCCCTGGGTTTCAGCTCCCGGCTGCATCGTAAGCTGGAGCAAAACATGCCGCGACAACGAGGAACGGCCTGGGGATGGATGGTGGCTTTTGCGGCAGCGGCCATGCTCCTGGTTGCGTTCGAAGTGGGCCACTCGGTGGCTTCGAACCGGCAGACGCTGCGCTCGGAACACGCCGACCCCGGTTACCGAGTTCCCCCAGACATGATGGTAGTGGTCGCAACCGAAGGTAAGACGTTCCACGTTGCCGGATGCACGTTTATTCACGACAAGGCGAATCTGCGAACCATTACCGCCCGCGAAGCGATGCAGGAAGGCTACGCGCCGTGTGTCCGCTGCATGAGGAAGTATCTGGATACCGCCCAGGCGGAAGTACTCGAGAGAATTGAGAACGATTCGGAACTGGCGACCACGGAGTGAGGGACAGGGTTTGCGTGCAATGGAGATTTAACGCCAACTGCCAGATTTACTTCACTCGGTCTAACACTTCTGTGCTTTGGAGCTTTTTTCTATCCTTAGTCTCATATCCGTAAATTCTCATTTCTTGGCCATCCGACGATACTTCTTCTGTCCAGGTCCAGGATTGTCTGCCGTAATCTCCCGTAGACTCACCTTCAATGCGGTTTGCAGACTTGTAGATACAAGACTTGGTGCAGGAGTCATGGCCGCCGCACGGCACGCGATGGAACAACCCATCGCAACGAATCCTGTAGTGCTTCTCCGAAAAGGGCTTCTTGGTTAGGGAAGAAAAAAACACGTCGTCGCCATCCCTAGGAGCTTGTTGAAAATTTCCTTCACGCAGCGTGTGGATCATTCTAAGAAGCGCACGCTCAGACTGATTTTTGTTGTTGCTGCTTCCGATCTGCCCCCGAGGCTCGTCTGGCAACCGAAGGTCGCGTCCCTTGCTTCTTCATGCGCTCTGCGCCCGCAGTTTCGGAATACGGATCAGGTTGAAGGCCGCGCAGCTGAACACGAACAACCAATCCACCTTCGCCAGTCCGCGGAGTTTCACCTTCTTCAGGGGGCCGATCTGCTTCAGCCATCCAAACGGCTTCTCCACCAACCAGCGCTTGCTTAAACTGATCGCGTATCCCGGATGCCGGCTCGTCCGTTGGTCGATCGCGCCGTGCTGTCGGCGGGCCACGTGCGGCGTCACGCCCAACTCGCGCACCGTGCTGACGAAGTCGCGCGTGTCATAGGCTTTGTCGGCTCCGGTCGTGATCCGACCGCTTCGCTTCCGGGTCAACTCGTACAACATTAATAAAGCCGCATCGCGCTCCGCCCTGCCATCGGCCTGCGTGGTCATGGCCGCCGCGATCAACCCGTTCCGGTTCTCCACCAAGGTGTGGCCCAGATAACTCAGCTTGGCTTCCTGCCCCGCCGACTTCTTATAGAGTCGTGCTTCCGGGTCCGTGCTCGAAGCGTGCGTCTGGTTGCTCCGTGGCTCGCCGTGAAAATCTCCTCCGCTCCCGGACCCGCCGTCGTCCTTGCGGCGAAAGCTCTTGTGTCCCGCCCAAGCTTCGATCAGCGTGCCATCCACCGTGAAGTGTTCGTCCGACATCAGCCCCGACGCCTGCTCTTTTACATGGGCGAAAAACTTCTGCGCCAGATCCTGGTTCAACAGCCGCTCGCGATTCTTGCTGAACACCGCGTGGTTCCACACCGCGTCGTCGATCTCCAAGCCCACGAACCAGCGAAACAGCAAGTTGTAGTTGAGTTGCTCCATCAACAGCCGCTCGCTGCGTACCGAATAGAACACCTGCAGCAACAGCGCTCGCAGTAACCACTCCGGCGCAATCGACGGCCGCCCCCCCTGCGCGTACAGTCCGTCGAAATCTTTCGACATCCCGGCCAAGACCACATCCACCAGCTTCCTCACCCCGCGCAGCGGATGATCGGCTGGAATCCGATCCTCTAATGCCACATAACTGAACATCCCCGTTTGCCGTTGCTGATCGTCTCCTCGCATCCTTGCTTCTTACCACACCACCACCGAGGATGGGCAGTAGTTTTTCAACAACCTCCTAGAGATTGTTCTCACATACAAAGCTTCATTTTTGTCGAGCTTGGGCGAAGACTTGTTGGCGTTTGCCCTCCACGTACCCACAAAGGGGTCTTTGGCCGCTTCTGGCAAGGCGGACGAAGATTGGGTGAATGATGAGTTCGGCAAAGCAATCAGCATTATGATTGTGACTGTCACAGTCCTCATTAGCGTCATGGCTGTGCATTATATATATCCGTCAAGGGCGAGAGTCTGTGACAGTTGACACTAACGGGCATTTGCACTCAAAACCTCTTTCCCGGGCCCTTCCGACACAGTCGTGTTCGGGATAAGCGTTGCTCCGCTTGACCATCGGGGTAGCGCATCACGCTACCCCTGGCTTTTTCGGTAGGATCGGGCCTACTGCTTCATATTGTCGTCATGCTTCATGTTGTCGTTCTTCATCTTGTCGTCGTTTTTCATGTTGTCGTTCTTCATCTTGTCTTTCTTGGCTTTTTTCTTGCTCATCTTGCTGTCCTTCTTCGCCTGGTCGGGGCTCATATTGTCGTGCTTCATCTGGTCCTGACTCATGCTGTCGTTCTTCATGTTGTTGTCCGGCTGCGTGGTGGAACCGGTCTGAGCAAAGGCGCTGAGCGAAACGGCGAACAGGCACATTGCCATCCAACTGGTAATTTTCTTCATAAATCCTCCGGGAAATTGTCGTGAGTTCGCCGGCGAGTGCCGGCGTGTGGATAGGATGTGCGGGTCAGAAGAAAGTTACAGGTTACCGTGGTCGGACCAAAAGGGGATCTAGCCCCTTCCGCCCGACTTCTTTCTTGAAGCCGCGCCTTCACCGGCATGGGCTGCCGGCTTCTTCTTCCCTTCCATCTCCGCCAAACTGGCCTTCAAGGCCGACATCAAATCGACCACCGGAGCTAGTTTCTTGGGCTTTTCGACCTCGACAATCTTGCCGCCTTCGAGCTTGGTCTGAATCAGGTTTTTCAGATTGTCCTGGAAGGTGTCATGAAACTTCTCCGGATCCCACTCCGTAGCCAGCGCCTCGATCAACTGATGCGCCACTTTCACCTCGGCGTCTTTCAGTTCAACCTCGGGCGCGCCAAAGCCTTCCACTTTGCGGACTTCCTCCGCGTAATACATGGTGTGCAGCATCATGCCGCCTTCGTGCGGCCGCAGAAACACGGTGTACTCGCGGTTATGCATGGTCAACTTCGCAATCGCCACAAACTCGCTTTCTTCCATCGCCTTGGTCAGCAGCGCATACGGACGCCGTCCCGCTTCCTCCGGCAACATGTAATAGGACGACTCGAAATACACCGGATCGACCTCGCTCGACTTCACGAATTCGAGAATCTCCATGGTCTTCGCCGTCTTCGGCTCGATCTTCTTGATCTCTTCCGGATCAATGACCACATACTCGTCCTTGCGGTACTCATATCCCTTGACGATCTCGCTGCGCTCTACCACCTTGCCGTCGGCCAGGCAAACATATTGCTGCTTCAATCGCGACAAGTCATCGCGATGCAGCATGTTGAAGGAGATGCCGGAACTGCGCGCGCCGGAAAAAAGCCGCACCGGCATGGAGATCAAGCCAAACGTCAGATACCCGGACCAAACCGACGATGCCATAGTTTCACCCTGAATGTAGAAATCAACGCCAGAGCCAGGAACAGAGTTTAGACTACTTCGGATGCTTTGACGCAGAAAGGTGGCGACGGTAACCCAGAAAAAAAGCACGAGTCAGTGGGGCATGCCGCAATCCCATACCATAGATTGTAGTTGCAGGTGTGGTTCCGGCCCTGGGCCGCTCCAACGCGAGTTTTCGAATGCCTGAAATCAACGCAATCACGGCCTTTTTAGCGGGTTCCAGCCCGCTTGCCCGGCTCGGGATAGCCGCCGGAGTCACCCTGATTTTCGCTATTTTAGGCCGTTTGGTGCGTGGAGTGACCATTTCCGGGGCCATTGCCGGCTGGATTGTATCGTTTGCCATCTTCGCCGGTGCCGGTCCGGGAGCGTTCGGCGCGCTGGTTCTGGTCTTCGGCGTCACCTGGCTGGCCACCCGCGTAGGCTACCGGCATAAGTTGAAGCTTGGCACCGCCGAGAAAAAAGACGGCCGCACCGCGTTGCAGGTCCTCGCAAACTTGGCAGTCGCCGGAGCCTGTGCCGCCGCGTACGGCCTGCTTGGCCGGAATGCAGCCTTGCTCGCGGCGCTGGCAGCAGCACTTTCAGAGGCTGCCGCCGACACCGTCTCAAGCGAACTGGGACAAGCTACGAGCGACCAAGCCCGGCTCATCACCAACTGGCAGAAAGTCCCGGCCGGAACCGACGGCGGGATCACCTGGCTGGGCACGCTAGCTGGAGTGGGAACCGCCATCCTGATTAGCCTGGCTTGCTTCGTGGCGGGCCTGCTGCCTGCCCGCTGGATCGTAATTCCAGCCGCCGCAGGAACCGCGGGAATGCTCGCCGATAGCTTCCTCGGCGCGCTGCTCGAACGCTGAAAGTTGCTCAACAACGACGGCGTCAATCTGTGCAGCACCGCCATCGCGGCGGGATTGGCATACTTCCTAGCCTAAGGTTCATGTCCGGCAGTTCCTTGGAGCCTCCGTCCCGAACGCGAGACAATGATTGAGCACCGCTGGATGGTTTCAGAGCATCGTATAAATGTGTCCGGCCCGCCGCGGCGTGACCTCACTCCCAAAAAGAAGGTTCTTGTAAGTTGATGAAAATTCGCACATTCGCAATTGGCTACGTGCTGGTCTTGGCTCTGTTCCTGTTCGCGCAACACCGTTCGGACCTAGCCGAAACTTCCGGCTTCCGCGGCGTCGTCGATCTCACTCACACCATCAACGCGCAGGTCCCGACGTACGAACCCGCCACCAAGCCCGCATACCGGGTCAAGACCGTCGCGACCATCGACAAAGACGGATATTTCGCCCGGGAAATCTCGCTGCCTGAGCATTTCGGCACCCACCTCGATGCGCCCGCCCATTTCGTGCAGGGCATGTGGACCGTGGATCAGATTCCCGCGGAACGCCTGATCGCACCGCTGGCCGTGATCGACGTGAGCGCGAAGGTAAAGGGCAACGCGGACTATCAGATCTCAGTCGAGGACATTGCTGCATGGGAACGCGTGCACGGTCAAATCCCGCTGAACTCCGTGGTGATGACCCGCACTGGATGGGATTCCCGTTGGAACTCGGTGAAAGACTATCGCAACCCGGACAGCAAAGGCGTCATGCACTTTCCCGGCTACTCCGAAGATGCCGCGCATTTCCTGGTGGAAGGACGAAAAGTCCTCGGCATTGGGATTGATACTCTGAGCATTGACTACGGCCCGTCGAAGGATTTCCCCGTCCATCAGTACGATTTGCGGCACAGCGTGTATCAACTGGAAAACGTCGCTAACCTGGACCGCGCACCCGCCAGCGGCGGAATTGTGTCTGTCGCGCCGATGAAACTGGAAGGCGGCTCCGGCGCTCCGGTGAGGATTCTCGCTTTAGTAAGATAGGGCAGTTCCCGGTTCTCAGTCGCCGGTCGTCGGTCGTCTGGCGTTTTGAAAGGGCGCGGCTTTCAGCCGCGCCGTATGAATCCCATAGGAAACTCGGGTTTTATTAAGTTGATCGATTATCTCGCCACAAAAACTGAAACCCGCGTTTACAAACGACGCGCTTCGCGCGGCGCGGCTGAAGCCGCGCCCTTCCAAAGCGTGATCATGATAGTTAGCCCAACTCGACAAATCCTGCAGCTATCGTCACGCCATTCGCATCTCACACTGTGAATCCTGCAGCGGAGGCTCCATGACCGATCCCCGGTACCCCATTGGCAAGTTCACCTACGACGGCCCACCCAATGAAGGGCAGCGCAGAAACTTCATTGAAGACATCGAACAGGCACCCACGGCATTACGGGCCGCGGTGCACGGGCTGTCGGCACAGCAGATGGAAACACCGTACCGCGACGGCGGATGGACGGTTCGCCAAGTCGTGCACCACGTTCCCGACAGCCACATGAACGCCTTCATTCGCTTCAAGCTGGCGCTCACGGAAGACGAACCTACCATTAAACCGTACAAAGAAGATCAATGGGCAAAGCTCGCGGATGTGCAGTCAACCGCGCCGGAGGTTTCTCTCGCCCTCATGGACGCGTTGCATGAGCGCTGGGTGCAGTTGCTACGTTCGATGAAGTCCGAGGAGTGGAAACGGACTTTCCGTCATCCCGAACGGGGCGTCGTGTCTCTGGAAAATAACCTCGCGCTGTACTCGTGGCACGGCCGCCACCATGCCGCCCACATCACCGAGTTGAGAAAGAGGATGGGTTGGTAATTCCAGGCCGACGATCGGCATTCCGATCCGTCACCGTCGCCTATGGTCATCCGGGAATTACGCTGCAATGTGCACTCGCCACGCCAAGTAGCTCAATGCCTCACGAGTCACCGCTTCCGCGCGTTGCCACGGAGAGTGCAGGCGCGAGTCGGGCCGCGGAGCGACGTACACCTGCACGCCTTCATGCTCCAGCAGTTTGCGAATGCGGAAAACATGGTAGGCGTCGCTCACCGCCAGGCAGGTACGCATGTGATTGGTGCGCATGATGACCCCAATGCGCGCAGCGGATTGGGCCGTATCCGATCCCTGGGTTTCGGCGATCAGGCTGGCATCGGGAATGCCCCGATGCATCAAGTAATCATGGCCAACTCCGCCCTCGCTGAAACTGGGGTCGGCAGCCGCTCCTCCGGTGGTGATCACAATCGGGGCCAGTTTCTGTTGATAGAGGTCGAAGGCGTGATCAAGCCGGGCCCGGTACACGGGTGATGGACGCCCGGAATACTCCGCCGCCCCGAAGACGACGATGGCGTCGGCGGAGCGCAACTGGGGGCGCGATCCCTCATCGATGATCCGCACGTCTATGGAAATCAGGCAGCCAAGAAAGGCAATCGCGACGACGGCCAGCAGCCAGAATAGCCAGCGTTTTCGCGGTCGCTGCCTCGCTGTCGCTTCCCTCATCCCTGTGCGAAGAACTCGGAAATCTCCAGCGCCGGAATCGCTCCCTCGCGGATGATGCGCCAGCGGGCTTCCTCGTCGGTAAGGTCGACGATGGTGGAGGCAACCGAGCGCGGCGAAACTCCGCCATCCACAATAATGGAGATGCGGTTCTGCAACTGGTCGCGTACTTCCTCGGCCGTGGTGCAATCCTTCTCGCCACTAAGATTGGCGGAAGTTGCAGTGATGGGAATGCCGGCCGCCTGGACCACCGCCAGTGGAATCTTCGCGCTGGGAACGCGCAGCGCCACATTGCCGGTGTTGGCGGTCACTTTCAACGGCAGCTTGGAAGCGGCTTTCACAATGACGGTGAGCGGGCCCGGCCAGAAGCGCCGGGCAAGCTTGTAAAATTCCGCCGGCAGCGGCCGCGCCAGTTCTTCGGCCTGGTCGATGCCTTCGATCAGCAGCGAGAGGGGCTTATGCCGGGAACGCGATTTGATGTCGTAGACGCGATCCACGGCGCGCAGGTTAAAGGGATCGGCCGCCAGGCCGTAGAAGGTGTCGGTAGGCATGCCCAACACTTCGCCGCTGCGAATGTGGTCCGCCGCATAGCGAATGAGCGACGCCTCCGGGTTGTCACAGTTTACTTTGATGATTTCCGCGTGCACACACTTCCTTCCATCACGGCATAAGTAGAACGGCGAAAACCTAACATAACACGACCTTGAGATGCAAGGAGATACAAACGTATGATGGCAAGCAGGTGAAAAAGACATCCGCAGCAAATAACGCCGACGCCAGAGGCCGCTTGCGCCGGATTGAGGGCCGGCACAATGCACTGGTCAAAGAACTGCGCGCCGCTTTCGCCCGTGGCGAGCTTACGGGCGACGGCCTCTGTGCCATCGAAGGTACCCGCATCCTCGAAGAGGCCATCCGGAGCGGATTGAAGTTTCGGGCGGTGTTTTTTCGAGCTTCTGCTGAAAACCAGGCGGAGCGGCTTCTCCCACAGGTCGCGGCTTATGTCGAAACCCTGCTGCTCCCGGACAAGCTGTTTGCCAGTGCCGTCCCCAGCGAAACTCCGCAGGGCGTAGCGGCGTTGGTGCGGATCAAGACATTTCAACTGGAAGACCTGCTGAACCGGGCACCGACGGGACCGCTGCTGGCCATCGCGGGGGTACAGGATCCGGGAAATCTGGGTACGATGTTGCGTTCCGCCGAAGCTTTCGGAGCCGCCGGCGCGCTGCTGGGCGAGGGCACGGTGAGCGCGTTCAATTCGAAAGCGTTGCGGGCATCGGCGGGATCCGTGTTTCGCCTTCCCATTGCCCAGATCAAGCTCGCCACTCTGGACGAATTGCGTGCGCGTGGGCTGCGTCTGGTTGCCACGTCTTCGCACAAGGGTACGCCCCTGCCCGAGGCGAAATTGACGGGTCCGATGGTGCTGTTCATCGGGAATGAGGGCGCGGGCCTGTCACGGGACTTGCTGGCCAAGATGGATGAACTGATCGCAATTCCACACTCGGCGCAGGTCGAATCCCTGAATGCCGGCGTGGCCGCCAGTATTGTGCTGTACGAAACAGCCCGCCAGAGGCAGGTTCCGTGAGCCTGTTTCAACCCATTCCGGGCGAGCAGAATCCCTCCGACCGGACCCGGCCGCTGGCGGATCGAATGCGGCCACGCACGCTGGATGAATTTGTCGGGCAGGAGCAACTGGTTGCTCCCGGCAAGCCACTGCGAACCCAGATTGAGCGCGATGACACCGGCTCGCTCATCTTCTGGGGCCCCCCCGGCACGGGCAAAACCACGCTGGCGAAAATCATCGCGCACATGACCAAGGCTGATTTCATCGAGTTCTCAGCGGTGCTGGCCGGGATCAAGGAGATCAAGCAAGTCATGGCCGACGCCGAACGGGCACGCCAGTACGGCACCCGCACCATCGTTTTCATCGACGAGATTCACCGTTTCAACAAGGCGCAGCAGGACGCGTTTCTGCCGCACGTGGAAAAAGGCAACATCCGGCTGATCGGCGCGACCACCGAGAACCCATCGTTCGAAATTATCTCGGCGCTGCTTTCGCGCAGCCGTGTCTATGTATTGAAGCCGCTCAGCGAAGAGCAAATCGTCAGGCTGCTCAAACGAGCGCTGGCGGATACGGAACGAGGGCTCGGCAGCATGCAATTGCGCGCGTCTGACGAGGTTCTGGTGAAAATCGCCTCGTACTCCAGTGGCGATGCGCGAAGCGCCTACAACGTGCTGGAAGTCGCCGCCACGCTGGCGCGCGCGCAGGCGGAGGCCGGAGCGGAAATCACCGATGAAATCGTTCATGACGCCCTGCAGAAGCGGGTCCTGCTGTACGACAAGGCGGGCGAAGAGCACTACAACCTGATTTCCGCGCTGCACAAATCGGTGCGGAACAGCGATCCCGACGCGTCACTTTACTGGCTGGGCCGGATGCTCGAAGCCGGCGAGGACCCGCTCTATATCGCCCGCCGGGTGGTGCGCATGGCGGTGGAAGACATTGGACTGGCGGAACCCAATGCGCTTTCCTTGTGCATGGCAGCTCGCGACGCGGTGGATTTCATCGGCATGCCGGAAGGCAATGTGGCGCTGGCGCAGGCGGTGGTTTATCTGGCGATCGCACCCAAGTCAAATGCGTTGTACACGGCCTATTCGACGGTTCAGCAGGATGTAGAGCAAACCGCCGCCGAACCCGTGCCTTTGCACTTGCGAAATGCACCCACGGCATTGATGAAAGACCTCGGCTACAGCAAGGGATATCAATACGCCCACAACCTAGAACGCAAGGTCGCGGACATGCAGTGCCTGCCCGACAATCTGCGCGATCGTGTTTACTACGAGCCGACCGGCGAAGGAGTGGAAAAACGTATTCGCGAGCGGTTGGAGGAGATCCGACGGCATCGCTCGCAAGCGCACAAACCTGGATCGTCAGATGCGGGAAAACCTGAAGAAACCTGAGGTGTCCGCACGGTCAGAAACTCTTTTTAGAGCAATGAGAATCGCGCCGGGTGGCCCCGTTTTTCGCGTTCTGTGCGAAAAGTGGGTGTGTTACACTCCCGCCGGCCAGATTCGGAGCGCTTCCAAAACAATGGCGGCAACGTCCCCACGTCTCGCAAAAAGCGCGAGAAATGGGGCACCCAGGTCTCCTTTTTCCTACATTCGCCCGCTTCGCCATACCTGCTAGACTCGCTTTCCATGCCCACGTTGTACAACCGGATTGCGGGTCAAAGTGTGGAGCGCCTCGCGGCCCTCAGCGACGGCGTGTTCGCGGTTGCCATGACGCTGCTGGTGTTGGACCTGCGAGTACCGGCAGCCGAAGCAGTACACAATCATCATGATCTCTGGCGCAGCGTGGTTGCGCTCTCTCCGCGGCTCCTCACCTATATGATGAGCTTTCTAACGCTGGGTATTTTCTGGGTCGGCCAGCAGACGCAGTTGAACCATCTGGCGCGCTCCGACCGCAGTCTGACCTGGATTCACCTGGCGTTTCTGTTCGCCATCACCATGATGCCGTTCTCTACCACGCTACTGGCGGAGTTCATTGCATACCGGCTGGCGGTGGTGGTGTACTGGCTGAACATTCTGTGGCTCGGCGTGACGCTGTATGCGAGCTGGGTTTGCGCGCTGGGAACGGGATTGGTGAAAGACGACATGCCGCCGGAATTCCCGCGTGCGTTCCAACGGCGGGTCATCATCGCCCAGACGCTGTACGCCTTTGGCGCATTGCTATGCGTGGTCAGTACCTATTGGAGCATCGGGCTCATCGTGCTGGTACAGCTGAACTATGCGCTTGGACTGCGCATTCCACGACGGCGTTCGTAAACCGCCTCAGCCAAAACGAGCTTTGTGCTCTTTCAGAATGCACTGGTCCATGATGACGAAAATGCCGGCGTTACGTGCTTTTTCCGCTGCTTTCTCGCTGACTACGTCTTCCTGCATCCAGACGGCCGGAACCTTCAACTGCATCGCCTGATCGACAATTTCTTCCACATATTCGGACCGGCGGAAAATGTTCACGATGTCGATATTCTCCGGCACCTCAAGCAGGGAAGGATAAGCCGGCTCACCGAGAGCTTCCGTGATTTCGGGATTCACCGGAATGATGCGGTATCCCTGAGCCTGCATATATGCGGAGACGCCATGGCTGGGACGTAGAGGATTGCTGGAAAGGCCAACCACGGCGATGGTTTTGGAGTGTTTCAAAAGTTCAGCAATGGGATCGGGACCGTGCGCAGTGACCATGGGGAATATTGTAGAGCAGTTTTCCAGCCACGGGTCTCATTCGGCAGAGCTCAGAAGAATACTCAATGCTTGTTGGTAAGGTCAGTTTTCATTTTGAACATCTTGAGCGCCAGTTTGCGGATGGTATCGGGGACTTCTTTGTTGCCGGCCAGATTGCGGAGATCGTTCACCTGTATGTGCTTCATCAGCCCGAGGGAGAGATCGATGGGAGTGCGCGGATTGAAAACCAGGTTGCGCAATACCGGATACTGCTTGGCGAAACGACGCTTCATCGGAATGGCGCGGAGTACGGCTTCCAGAACGTTTTTCTGGCCGGCGAATTTTTCCACCTCACCATCGCTGATTTTGGGCGACTCCAGAACGGCCAGCGCCACCAATTTGGTACCGTCCCGAATGAGCAGCGACCGCTCCTCCTTGGTGCCCTTAATCGCCAATTGAATGCGGCCCTGGACGTCAAGGCGGGAGATTTTCTGCAGGGCACTGCCGCGCTGTTCTTCCGCCGTCAGAAAAGTCTTCCTGGTGGTGCCGCCGGGGTTAGCTTTGGCGGGCGCGACGGCGGCCGCCGCGCCGGAGGATTCACTCGGGGCAGGTATGGCCGGGACTCCCGTCTCGGCTGACACCGACGACGCCGCCGACCCGGGCAGTTCTTCCATGCCGCCAACTGCCTGGAAGGGCTTTTGCGATTCGGCCGTGATCTCGGTTGCATGTTCCGCCAGGAACGCGTGCACGGCCTGATCGACGGCGACATCGGCGCCATCCTCGGAGTCTTTCGCTGGTGCGCCTTCCGCCGCTGACGCAGGCTTTGCATTCAGGAGTGCAGCCTGCTCATCGGTGAGATTATGGTTCGCACGGAGAGCCAACAATATCGCCCCGGACCGTTGGGTCCGCGGACTCTGCAGGAATATGTCGAGGATATCGGCGAACTGGGAGGCGGCCAACTCGCCCAGCGCTGAATCCGACACCGATGGATTCTCCAGCAAGGCGGGCAGCAAAGCCGGGCGAAGATTGCCGGCAGCAGCGAAGTAGTTGAGCACTTCCCTGGGTGTCAGCGGATCGGCTGCCACGGTGCGGCACGCGGCCTCATCCCAGCCGGCCAGGGTCATGCGAGCTTTGTCGCAAAACACCTTGTTATGAAGCGCGAGATGAACCAGGATTTCAATCATCTCCGCCGACGGGACGGCCAGCGCGCCCCGAGCCGCGGTTTGCATCATGTGCGAAGGCACGGCCGAGCGGCGGACGAGTTCGAGCATGCGCGACATAGATTGGCCTGTAATCCTCCGGGGGGACATTACAGAGTCCGCCAGAAAGCAGCAGTTTGCCAGCGCTTTCGTAGTGGGTAACGTTACGAAGGTGTGCCGAGGATGTGCGATCAAGCGCGCTGCACGCGGTTGAGGTGCGTCTGGACAGGACGCGAACTCGTGCTCTTGCCCCGGCCAGCAGCCAACCTCTCCACCTCAGCCACCACTCGGTCTAGCTCGTCGGTCAGACGATTTCGTTTCCCGCGGCGAAATTCCTCTACCAACTCCCGGTAGTACCAAAGCGTGCCTTGGCGCTTTCCGGAAAACCGCTCGAAAACAACCTCGCCAATCTCGCGGTAGTCGGCGAGGATGATGCGCGCGTTGTACAGCTTATCGGCGGCGGAAACCAGCCGAGTATCGGCGTCAGCCGTCCGCAGATGCTTGAGATAATCTTGCTTGCGCTTGCGCCAAGGCGGCTTGGGCTCCTGGTCGGTATCGGTGCAGCCGTCGACGATGTGCGCCACACGGGGGCCGAACTCACTGAGGATTTCTTGGCGCCGGTCGTCACCGCCGCAATCTTCCACGACATCATGCAGCAAGGCAGCGATCGCCAGATCCTCATCGCCGCCGGCGTCAAGCACAAGGCTAGCGACTCCGAGAATGTGGGCAGCGTATGGAACTGACGTGCCCTTCTTGAACTGGCCCACATGGGCTCGCGTGGCAAAGATCAGCGCGCGCTCGAATCCGCTGGGAAGCATAGGAGACTCTTGTTTCAGAGCCATTTTGTACTCTCTCTTGGCTACGCTTGCTTTTCTCCGCGCCGCATCTGCAAATAGGCCCGCATGAATGGCTGCAGATCACCGTCGATCACGCGATCCACATCGCCCATCTCGAACTTGGTACGGTGGTCTTTAATCAGGCGGTAGGGCTGCAGAACGTACGAACGGATTTGCGAGCCGAAGTCGATGTCGAGTTTGGAATCTTCGATCTTCTTCGTGACAGCGCGCTTTTTCTCCATTTCGTGCTCGTAGAGCTTGGAGCGCAGCATGCTCATGGCACGGTCTTTATTCTTGTGCTGCGAGCGTTCGTTTTGGCACGCCGCGACGATTCCAGTCGGAATGTGGGTGATGCGCACGGCGGAATCCGTGGTATTCACATGCTGCCCGCCCTTGCCGCTGGAGCGGTAGGTGTCAATGCGCAAATCTTCCGGCCGGATCACTACCTCGATACTCTCATCGATCTCCGGCGAAACATAGACGCTGGCAAACGACGTGTGACGGCGCTTGGCCTGATCGAAGGGGGAAATGCGCACCAACCGATGCACGCCGATCTCGCTGGTGAGCAGGCCGAAAGCATACTCTCCGTTGACCGCGAAGGTCGCCGACTTCAGCCCAGCTTCATCCCCGGGTTGATAATCATAAAGGACGGTTTGAAAGCCCTGCCGCTCAGCCCATCTCAGGTACATACGCAGCAGCATGTCAGCCCAGTCCTGCGACTCGGTGCCACCCGCTCCGGGATGAATGGTCACGATCGCATTGCGCGCGTCGTTTTCGCCGGAGAGAAGCGTCTCAGTTTCCAACCGCTCAACTTTCTCCCGCAGCGCATCGATTTCGCGACGGAGATCCGCATTGACACTCTCGCCTTCGCGTGCCAGTTCGAAGTAGGCGGAGATATCGTCGCTCCGGCGCCCCAGGTCAAGCTCGTGGGCCAACATGTTTTCCAGGCGCTTTTTCTCGCGCATCACCTGCTGGGATCTTTGTGGATTCGCCCAGAGATTCGGGTCGGAGGCCTGCGTTTCAATGACGGTCAGTTGCTCGCGCAGTTTGGCTGGGTCAAAGGTACTCCCGAAGTTCGCGCACTTTGTCTTTCAGGGCCGTATATTCCTGCTCTAATTCTTCAACCATGACCGGGACCTCTCTGCTGTATCGGAAGACGTTGCAAGCGAGTCAAAGCGCAGCTGCTACGTGTCCGTCCGCCTGCGAAACAGCGGCGGCATCAATAGGGCCGCTACAGAAATTATCGCACACAGACACGCCAACCAGTCGCCGTAACGGGTATAGAGCGTGGTTTCATTTGACAGCGCATAAGGCGCAACCAGAGTCGCTCGCACCTTGCGCGGAAGCCGGGCGACGATGCGGCCATAGGGATCAATGCTGGCCGTGACCCCGGTGTTGGTAGCACGCAGCAGCCAGCGACTGTTCTCGATTGCGCGCATGCGCACCTGTTTCAGATGCTGCGCGTAGGCTCCACTGTCGCCGTACCAGCCGTCATTGGAAATGTTTACAAACACCTGCGCTCCGCGCGCCGCAAACTGGCGGACCTCGTCAGGGAAAACCGATTCGTAGCAGATGAAGACACCGAGCTTGGTTTCACCCGCATCGAGCGGCGCACGGGACTGGCCGCGGGAGAAATCGCCCACCTCCTTGGTGAGTCCTCCGGCGAACGAGAAAAGATCCTTGAACGGCACGTACTCGCCGAAGGGCACCAGATGCGACTTGTCGTAGCCGCTGGCCCACTCTCCCGCGGGACTGACCAGTGCTGCTGAGTTATAGATTTCGCTGGGCCGCTGGGCATTTTGAGGAGTGCTGCGAACCCGCAGGCTGCCCGCCAGCACCCACGCGTTACTTTGCCGCGCCATCTCGCTGAGCGTATCGCGGAATCCCGGATCGTTCGTATAGAACGGCGCCGGCGATTCCGGCCAGGCAATCAGGTCGGGACGCAGTTGCCCGCCCCTGTTTTTTCCCTCCGCGGCTGGAGCGACTGCGCTGCCAGGGTTCAGACTGATCCGAGTCAGGTCGTGCAGGGTATTCATGAAGTACGGCCGCGTCCACTCTTCCTGAACCGGAACATTCTCCTGGACCAGATACGCGGCTTTGTCGGAGGGAGGCGCAGGTACTGGAATCCAGCGCGCGGCTTGCAGGATCACCGCGGCGGCAATCGAGGCCAGCAGAAGCTGACGGCGTTTCTGGCGTCGTACCAATATCGCAGTTGCGAACGCCGCGTTCACCAGCATGATCTCAAACGAAAGCCCATAAACGCCGGTGACGGTGGCAATGCGTGCCAAGGGAATGTTGTCCGCTTGTGACACTCCCAGCAGGTTCCAGGGAACTCCGCTGATGCGGGTGCGGGCCAGTTCCACCGCGACCCAGACGACCGGCGCCAGCACCAGAGCGCGCCGGCTTAGCGGGCTGTCTCCGGCCAGAAGGCTGATTGCCAGACCGAACGCTCCATGATACAAGGCCAGGTAAAGGCAAAGCAGAAAGAAGAAGCCGAGCGCAGCCGGCACGTTCAACCCGCCGTACTGCCGCATGGTGATGTAGATCCAGTAGCAGGTGCCTGCCCACCACAGGATTCCGCAGACATAGGCCAGCAAAAAAGCCTGCAGCGGACGCGCCGGAAGCCACTTCCTTCCTTCGCTGAGCTGCAAGGTTTCTGGCGTGCGCGTACGCAGCAACGCAACCAGCAAGGGTGTCAGCGCGATCCAAGAAAGAACATAAAGATTGGGCAGTGGGAAGATGAGAATCTGCAGTCCAGCCGACAGCAGAACCAGGAGCCAGGCGCTAGGATGAATCTGCCGCACAGGCAAGAATAGCAAACTGCTTAGCGCGGCTCGTATTCATCGCCTCTCGCCGAATCCTGCAAGACGAATTGCGCAGTGCATGCCTCTTTTGAGCCCGGGTTGACAGGCCCTGGCCTCAGCGGTAGTCTATAGCGAAGAAAAGGCGAATATTCATGGCTACCCTCCCGCTGCTTCCCGCTTCCAGCCCGAAACTGATTGGCATTGCCCGGCTTGCCTCGCAGGGCGAATCCCTGCGAATGGGGAAGGACATCGAGTACTTCACGCTCCCGGCGCGTTCCCTGCTGAACCGCTGCACCTCGGCCCGCATGCCCTTTACGTGGACCATCAACCCCTATCGCGGCTGCGAGTTCGCCTGCAAGTACTGCTACGCCCGCTACACCCACGAGTTTATGGAAATGCGCGACGGCGTCGAGTTCGAGCAGAAAATTTTCGTCAAGCAACACGCCGCCGAGTTGCTGCGGCAGGAACTTCGCCACGTCAAGCCCGGGGAAGAGATTGCCATCGGCACCGCTACCGACCCCTACCAACCGGCCGAGCGCCGCTTTGAGGTCACCCGCGGCATTCTTGAGGAACTGGCGCGGCATCGCGGGCTCCACATCGGCATCGTGACCAAGTCGAACCTGGTCGTGCGTGACGTCGATCTGCTGCGCACGGTGTCGCAGCACAACCGGCTGTTCGTCAACATCACCATCACCACACTTAAGGTGGAGCTGGCGCGAATCCTTGAGCCGCGTGCGCCGCGTCCTGATCTGCGGCTGGAAGCGCTGCGCAAACTCGTCGAGTCCGGTGTGAATGCTGGGGTGATTTGTGCGCCAGTGTTGCCGGAGATCACCGATTCTCCGCGCGACCTGGAGGCTCTGGTTCGCGCTACTGCCGAAGCCGGAGGCAAATATATTTTTGCCAATGCGCTGTTTCTGAAGCCTTGCTCGGCGGCGATGTTTCTGCCGTTCGTCGAGGAGCATTTTCCCAAGCTGGTCGAAAGCTATCGCCAACGCTATGGGCAACGGGCATTTCTAACTCAGGCGTACCGGAAACGACTGTCGCAATTGATGGCGCGGCTGCGCGAAAAGTACAAAATTCGCAATGATTATGACCGGTATAGTCGCCGAACGCATCCGGCGGCGTTGGCCGATGGGGAGCAGATGAGGCTGTTTTGAGCGGCTAGCTGTCAGCTTTCAGCCTTCAGCTCTCAGTCTCAGCTTTCAGCCTTCAGCTCTCAGCCCTTAGCCTTTGGCCCTTGGCCGCTAGCCTTGTGTGAATTCCTCGGTTCGATCTGTCAGGGATGCGGCCGGTCCGTACGCCGTTGATGGGGTATACCCCCTCCCCACCGGTCTAGTGGAATCATCACTTTACGGAGATTTGGTCCGCAAAATCTAGACGTTAAAGGGGTTATAGGCAAAATCTAGAAAGCAAAGGATTTATGCTGCGGAGCGGCGGTGATTCCCTCGATTCTTCGAGTGTATTCCACGTGCCCCTCCGCAGCTTTTTCATCTCCTGACCTGGCATCTTGCCTTTCGCCTGGCGCCTTTGGCCCCGGTTCCACCGGGTTCAATCTGTCAGGGATGCGCCCGGTCTTGGACCTAAAATATGGGGTATACCCCCTCCCCACCGGTCTAGTAGAATCATCACTTTACGGAGACTTGGTCCGCAAAATCTAGACGTTAAAGGGGTTATAGGCAAAATCTAGAAAGCAAACGATTTATGCTGCGGAGCAGAGGCGATTCCCTTGATTCTTCGGTTGTGCGCCACGCGCCGTCTTTCGCCCCTGCCGGGGCTTTTTCATCTCCCGGCCTCGACCCACGGCTTGCGCCGTGGGCTTTATTCTGGCGCCGCTTCGCGGCGGGGAGAATCGTGGTCCGCTTGGCCACGACGCGAATTCTTGCGCGCACAGCTCAGCGCGATGAACGGGGCGTTGTACCGTCCAGAATCACAGGTCTGCTAATTGTCAAAGAGCTTGAATATCTTTGTGCATATTGTCCAGTGGATGGGGGAGCGCTGTCAAGGACGAGTGTCACCGCGCCCATGTTATCGCCCAAGACTGGGGCGCGGAGTCGGGGCAGCAGGCCCCGATCGTTTTCAGTCAGGCCCGCCTGCCAGCGGATCCTTTGCTGTCTGGGTGATTTTTGCGCCCGGTTATACGCCCGCGCACGTGAGATAATTCCTGCCTTCACAGGAGCAATCACGATGACGCTTCTTCTATTGGTCGTAATAGTCGGTCTGCTGATATGGATAGGCGTTAGGCTGAAGCCCCCTGCCCCCACCGGATGGGAATACTCAATCAAAAACGTCACGGGAGACATTGGGGAAATGGAGAAGTCCCTTAACGAGACGTGGATACGTGAGTCCGCTACGAGATGGGAACTCGCTATGATCTGGTCACCGCCGCGTGAGGACGATGAATGGGCAAGCGTTTTTCGGTCTTCTGTCGCTCGGTCTGAAGAGGAGGCCCGCGAGGTCAAGGCCCTTTTAGACAAGCTCGATTTCAAGCCCTACCCGCGCCAGATTTACGCGATTTTCAAAAGACGGGTTCCCCTGCAGGACCAAAAAGGGTGAATTTCTGTCTACAGCGCACCTGTGGTAGCGTTGGACTGTAAGACTTGTATTTAATTCATACGAAAGGTGGGCCTCATACTATGGCTGAAATAGGTGCTGCATTGAGCCGCCTTGGCAATGATGCTTCGTTCGTCGAGCTAGACCCGTTGCAGGAACAACGCGTTCGGGACTTAGTCGCGAAACTTGAAGAAATCTATCGCCAAGCAAAACAGAAACTCTAAGCAAGTTAACCGGGAAGGCCAGACTCGTTAGAGTTTGGCCTTTCTCCTTCAACGTTAGAATGAGACAGGCTAGGCAATGGAAACCAGTGGAAGAGAAGCATTAAAGCAGATGCTACAAGCCATTCCTGCGGATATGGAATCGCGGTCGGACGAAGACCTCTTTAAATATCGAGAATTATGCGAGTCTCAATTGAAAGAAAATCCGTCCAATGCACCTGCACAAGTGCTTCTTAAGGTAATCCTTAAAATCATAGCGTCCCGGAAACAGGTGGGCAGTTAGCGCTTTGATTTCTTCCAGCGTGCATTAGCGGCCCTAGTTGCGATCTTAGACCGCTGGGCCTTGCCCATGGTCTTTAGGCGCGCCTTGCCGCCGATATCTGACCTCCGTGGGCGCTGGCCCTCCCTCGCCCTTGCTGCGAACCAGGCCATGGCCGCCCCACTCCTGCGTTCTGTGCAGGGGTGGGCAAGGCGATCCCGGTCCTCTACGATACGAATTGGCATCGGTTCGTGCGTTCCGCAGTATCACGAGAGGAAAAGAGTCAGCGCTGCGATCTCCCCATGCCCCCCGGCTGCACGCATGGACTTGCCCACCCCTGCAAAAGGGAGGCTGTTACAAAACTCAGTCGTCCCTCCGGGGCTTAGATTTGGGGTGCGCTATCCCCCCGCTCGAAGCGAACAGCGAGTTTCGTAGCAACCTCAAAGGCGCAGGAGTGGGGCAGCCGCAGTTCATGTCATTCATTCACCACAGAGTCGCGGGGGAAGGCGGGATTGCGCAACTAAATCGGGAGGGTCGCCGAGTTAATACCCTCCATAAGAACTTTTAATGACCGAAATGCGCTTCCAAAGCTGCTTTCGGTCGATCTAACCAAACTCAGAATCTTCTTAATCTCACGAAAGAACCGGCCACATGGAACGCACCTCGAAACCGCGCGCATGGAAAGTGCTGTTGGCATTCGCGATCATTTATTTTGTGTGGGGGTCGACGTTCCTGGCGATCCGCGTGGGCGTCCGTGAAGTGCCACCATTTCTGCTGGCGGGCATGCGCTTCACCGTCGCTGGAATTGTTCTTTACGGTTGGATGCGGGCGCGGGGAGCCCGCTCGCCTGCTCTGCGCGAGTGGGGCGCGGCATCGTTGCTGGCTGTGCTGATCTTTGTGCTTGATTACGGACTGGTGTTCTGGGCGGAGACGCGTGTTCCTTCGGGCATCACCGCCGTCATGTTGGCTACGATCGCCGTGTTTATGGCAATGTCGGAGATTCTCGTGCTGCGCACGCAACGCCTGACGGCGCGGTTGGGCATTGCGCTTCTTGTAGGAATCGGCGGAGTCGTGGCGCTGGTGAGCCGGACGCTGAGTTTCGGAGAGGCCCCGATTGATACGGCCGGCGCGTGTGCCCTGATCATTGCCGCGATCAGCTGGTCGGCGGCGTCGGCGCTTACCCACAAACTTCCGCTGCCGGCCGCAAAAGCCATGAGTTCCGCGGCCCAAATGCTCACCGGAGGAGTGCTGCTTACGGTGGTCGCCGCGCTACTTGGGGAATTCCGAGGCTTCCACATCGAGGCG
The DNA here is from genome assembly GCA_963715675.1 of uncultured Acidobacteriota bacterium. Classification (GTDB taxonomy): domain Bacteria; phylum Acidobacteriota; class Terriglobia; order Terriglobales; family Acidobacteriaceae; genus DASVWZ01. The sequence continues at coordinate 363,341 of OY970265.1, read as the reverse complement.
GTTTCGCGCGGAGCGTGGCTGGCGCTGGCTTATCTGATTGTGGCCGGATCGATTGTCGCGTTCACCGCGTATGTGTGGCTGCTGCATCACGAATCGCCAACCAGGGTGGGTACGTATGCGTATGTGAATCCGGTGATCGCGGTGATAATCGGATATTTTCTTGGAGGAGAAGCGATTGGCCCGCGCACGATTGTGGGAACGGCGCTGGTGCTGGTCAGCGTGATCGTAATCACGACCACGCCAAAGAGAAAGCCGGAGGCTGAGGCGTGGGTGGGCGAAACGCAGGAGGCGGAGGTGTAGTGGGCTGCGGAAAAGTTAGCACCAGGACCAAGGCACGAACCTGGGGCACGGCCGCCTCGATTCGATTGTCATTGGGACTCCGCCTTGGGCGCAGGGTTCTTGTCCTGAGGGTTTGGCGTTCCCACTTGTTTGACTGGCCCGGCATCTGTGATCGCCTTCAAATCCGCTTCAAGATACCGCCCGACATCGGGAATCGCTCCGAAATGATTGATTCTCACGAATCCGTTTTCGTCGATGACAAACGTGTCTGGCACTCCGGCCCCATTGCCGAATTTCTCCCGAATGTTCCACGCTGCCGCTGAAATTCGCAGACTTGTCAACTTTCTGTCACGAATGATCGCGTCGAGCGATTTCGTATCGTTTGATGTATCGACGACGGTGGCGACTACCAGCTCAGGATGGTTCTCCTGGAAGTCTTGAAGTGGCTTCAGCTCGGGAAGACACCCGGCGCACCATACCGCCCAAAAATCCAAAATAACTTTCTTCCCGCGCAACCGCATGCTCGACAACCGTTCTCCGCGAAGGGTTGTCAGTTCGAAATCTGGAACTGGGTACCCTAGCACCCGCGGCAGGTAGTTTGCGCTGCTGAAGTTGTCCTTCAGTCGGGCCTCGATGCGCTGCTGCAAGTCCTGCGGGCTACCGAGTCTTTGGCTTGCCCAAAGAGCTTCTAATGCGGTATTCGCCTGTTGCTGATCCTTCCACGGGCGCACGACCGATTCCAGATAAGCCTCGATAGCGGCGCGCTTGTCGCCCGTCCCTTCGAACGCCTTGCCGAGCAGGTAATAAGGGGAGCCAGACTTGAACTGATCCTTGATTGGTTGCAAGACCGCAAGAGCGTCCTTCGGCTTGCCTAACCGAATGAGGATGTCGCCCCGCATGATCGCAATGTCGAGTTTGCCGTGCTTGATCGACGACTCAAAGTAGTGGATCTTAGCCTGCTTATTGTTGGGATTCTCGTCAAAAAGCTTGTCAGCTTCAGCTAGAAGAGATAGCGCTTCCGGCAGCTTCTGGTTCGCCTTGAGGTACGCGCTAGCCAGTTGAACTGGAAGAGACGATTCTTCCGGGTTTTTCGTTCGCAGCTGTTCGTAGAGCTTCTCCCGCTGGGCAAGGTCGTTCACCTCTCCCATCAAGCGCTCGCGGGCAAAGTCGGCTTGACGGCTGGTGGGGTATTTGTCCACGACTTCCCACAACAGGCGGATTCGCTCTTCTTTGTTCTTCTCTCGCGAAGCACGGGCGCGGAGAACAACTGCCTCCGGACTATCATTCGGGTACTTGTTCTTGATCGCCTTTACGAGGCTCTCCAGCACATCAGGCGGAACCCAATCCTGATAGGACACAAAATTGAGGGTCGCAGGGAGCCCGAAGCCGTCTGCCGAATGCTCGCTGACGAAGTTCTTGATTTCGACCGACAACGCCGAGTGTGTCTCCGGCGTATCGCCATGAAGTTGCAGTTTGTATTTCCACAGATCGGCGAGGAGATTCTCGCCCCGCGACAACGGGTGAATGTACTCCTCAAGAACTTCTATGGCCTTTGAATAATCTGCCGCACGCGCAATACCATATGCTTTGAGTTTTCCCGTGTACGATTCTGCCTCGCGATGTACGCTCCATTCGTCACGCTGACCGAGCGCATCACAGAATGGAATTTCAAAATACTTACCGTCGTTGGCGTCTGTCTGCCTGGTCTCGCGATCCTCAATCCAATAGACGGCGTACTTCGGAGCACTGTCTTCGAGGGGAACGGTAGCCACCCACACGCCGTCGTCCCGTTTGGCGAAAGGAAGCGTGGTCGGTTGATCAGGTATCCCGTTGTCGAACAAAAGATGCAGGACGAGTGACTTCGGCGCCTTAATCGTTGCGCCATTGCCGTTCGGGTAATAGAACACATGAACGTCCTTTGTGTTGGGAACCGGAGCAGGGTAGCCGGTCACAGGACACGCTGGATCTGTCAACGCGACAAAGTAGAACGGCAGAGCATGCTCCTCGTGCGCTTGCTGTGCTAGAAGGGGCAGTGTGCTGGCGAGCACAAGTGCGGTACACACAGAATGCCGGAGGCCATGCATCTGATTACTCCATATTCAAACCTACAAGGTTACACCTTGGCGGTTCGGCCCGAAAGGAGCTAGGACAAACCCGGGGCAGAGGGGACGTTCTCCGACCATGATCTTGCGGGACCAGGGCTTGTGCCTCACATTCCGGTTGATTGGATCCTCGCGTTTCCTTCGGCTTCGCTCAGGATTTCGGCGGCGGGCCCAAACGCCCGCTAGGCGCCTCAGCTTTGCGAGGGTGAGCAAGGATGGGGCAACCTCGCATGAATAGAACAGTCCCACATCTGCCAAAACCAGCAGATGTGGCCGGTTGCGAGCAGAGAGGAGTCTGGGCGACCACCTTCACGGCAGCTTCAGCTCTAGCAGTTTGGCGGGATCGACGTAAACCCCTTCCCAACGGACGGCGAAGTGCAGATGCGGGCCGGTAGCGCGGCCGGTGCCTCCGCTCAGGCCGAGTTGCTTGCCGCGTTCTACCTCGTCGCCTTTCTTCACATCGATGCGGGAAAGGTGCATGAAGATGGTGAGCAGTCCCTGACCGTGGTCGACGACGACGCAATTGCCCTCAAAGTACAAGGGCTGGGCGAGCAGGATCGTCCCACGATTCACCGCAGCGACCGGTGTGCCTTGCGGGACGCCGTAATCGAGCCCCTGATGAACGCCTTGCACCTGGCCATTGAAGGTGCGCGCGGTGCCGAAGATATCGGAAATGCTGGCCTTCACCGGGGCGGCAAAATCTCCGGACCATTCACGGTCTGGGGTGACCTGCGATAGAACTGGCGTTTTGACCGCTTTGTCGGCGGCGATTTCCTTGAGTTCGGCGGGGCTCGGCTCGGTGTATTTTGTGGGAACTGTCATGGCGATGCGCGGATATTTCGCCTTGCCCACGCGAACCTTCTTCTCGAACGTGATAGCAGTTCCCTTCTCTGGCACGCCGCGCAGTTCGAGCATGTAGCTGTCAGGGTGCGCATCGACGGCGACTCCCGCCAGCCCCCACCAGGATCGGCTGGCCGGCTTGGTGAAAAAGAAAACATCATGACCGAGCCAGGTGCCGGAAAGTGATTTCAGCGGCTGCGGTGGCGTGACCTCGAACAGGATCGGCGATCCGTTGACCAGGCGCGAAGGTTGAGTCTTTACCGACCACGCGGTCGCCGCGGGCTCGGCGACGGCCGTGACGGAAACGGCGAAGCAGAAGATTAATGTGGCCAACCGGAATCGCATTTGGAAGCCAGCGTAACACCATTGAGATTCAGGCGCTATGGTGACGCTGCTTCCACACTGCTATATTCGTTAGTCGTCAACCGCCGCCGAGGATTCGCGGCGAAGGAGCCCTTATGAGAATGTTCTTCACCACGCTGCTGTGGTCGGCGTTGCTGTGCGTCTGCGGATCGCCCGTTGTAGCGCAGAAAACCACGTCGCGAAACACGCCTAATGCTAACCCCGCTCCGCCCCGGATTACCCTCGCGGTTGACGCTACCGAGGCGCCGCGAAAGATCTTCCACGCTCGGTTGACCATGCCGGCGACCCCGGGAACCTTGACCGTTTATTACCCCAAATGGATTCCGGGCGAACACGGGCCCACGGGGCCGATCCAGGATCTTGCCGGGCTCAAATTCACGGCTAACGGTGCGGCCCTGAAATGGCGGCGCGATCTGCAGGATGGCTGGACATTTCACGTGGAAGTTCCCGCCGGAGTTTCGAAGCTGGAAGCCTCGCTGGACTTCATTTCTCCCACCGCAGACCACCAGGGAATGTACACCGCGGGCCCTACCGCGAGCGACCGGATGGCGGTCATCAGTTGGAACACGATGCTGCTGTATCCCGCAGGCTGGTCCAGCGATCAGTTGACCTACGAAGCGAGCCTTCGCTTGCCTGCCGGGTGGAAGTTCGGAACGCCGCTGCCGGTGGCGTCGCAAAACGGCGAAGACGTCACGTTCCAGGCGGTGTCGCTGACTATGCTGATAGATTCGCCGGTGATTTCGGGGGAGTATCTCCGCGTTGTTCCGCTGGCCGACGACCCTCCTCAGGAAATGGACATTGCGGCGGACAGTGCCGCTGCGCTGAATGCTCCGCAGGCAGTTCTCGATGCCTACCGAGAGATGACGGGGCAGGCAAAGAAACTTTTCGGCGCGCAGCATTTTCGCGATTATCACTTCCTCTACAGCTTGAGCGATCACGTGGAGCATTTTGGCCTGGAACATCATGAGTCGAATGACAGCCGCTCGCCGGAGCGCGCCATGGTTGACCCTGATCTGCGGTTGCTCGCGTCCGGCTTGCTGTCGCACGAGTATGTCCACTCGTGGAATGGAAAGTATCGCCGCCCCGCGGATTTGGCTACCCCGGATTACCAAAAGCCGATGCAGGATGATCTGCTGTGGGTGTACGAAGGTCTGACTTCGTACCTGGGAGACATTCTGAGCGCGCGCAGCGGCATCCGGACGCCGGAGCAGTTTCGCGACATGGTGGCGTCGATCGCAGCCCGGCTGGATCACATCCCCGGGCGCACGTGGCGGGACTTGCAGGACACGGCGGACGGCGTGCCCGCCATGCAGGGAGCTCCGGCGCAGTGGGAATCGTGGCGCCGTACGGTCGATTACTACGATGAAGATGTGCTGAACTGGCTGTGGGTTGACATGATCATTCGCCAGCAGACACAGGGCGCAAAGTCCATGGATGATTTCTGCCAGCTGTTTCATGGCGGCCCGAGCGGACCTCCGGAGGTAAAGCCCTACACCTTTGATGACGTGGTGAACACGCTGAACCAGGTGGCTCCGTATGACTGGCGCGGATTCTGGACAGAGAGACTGACGAATCATGGACCGGGTGCGCCGCTGTCGGGACTGGAAGCCAGCGGCTGGAAGCTGGCCTACGATGAGACGCGTTCGGAACTGCTGAAGGCCGAGGAGCAGGTTGAAAAGAGCGTCAGCGCGGAAGACTCGATTGGTTTGCTGCTGAATGAGGATGGGAGGATTGAGGACACCATCGAGGGTCTGCCGGCCGCCAAAGCCGGCATCGGGCCGGGAATGAAGGTGATCGCGGTGAACGACAAGAAGTTCTCGGACGATGTTCTGCGCGACGCGTTGAAAGAAGGCAAGACGAGTTCCGCTCCGCTTGAATTGCTGGTTGAAAACGCCGATTACTTTCACGCCTACAAACTCGATTACCACGGAGGAGAACGGTATCCGCATCTGGTGCGGGATGAGCCCAAACCAGATGTGCTCGGGGAGATTATCAAGGCCAGATAGAGGGGCGCGGGAATTGCGGCTCCTGCTGGCGGGGACTCAGTGATGTCATCTCCCCACTCATTCATTCACGCCAGCGAACAGATCGTGCTCGGGTTCTACTGACCCCAGCCCGGTCGAAGCCGCCAGGTGAAACATCTCTTTGCTGCCATACAGACGCAGCCGAGATTCCACCCGCGACCACAAAGGCTGCTGGGTAAGGTGGGCTTGGAAGGCGGCAATCTTGGTTTCGAGGTGCTCGCCTATGTCGATCACCGTTGTGGCGGGCGGGAGCGCCACGGGTTGCCGTTCGGGCAAGATGGAATCCATGGTCGCGTAATACAGTTTCTGCGGACGATAGGGCTGTAACCCGTTTGCGAACTGGTCAGGGTAGCGGTTGCTCTGCCCGGCCCACTGGAAAGCCAGGCTGACAAAAATGGAAGCCAGGGAGTGGTCCTGATGAGCCGTGACTCCGCCTTCCGGCCCGAAGGTCAAGATCACCTGCGGGCGGAATTGGCGGATATGCAGCGTCACGTCGCACGCCACGTGGTATAGGTGCTGGCGATAGAGATTGGCGTCCGGATAGTCAAGCACTACTCCACGGCTAATTTTCAGAATCTCGCATGAGGCAGCGAACTCGTTGCGGCGCAGGGCGGCCAGTTCCTGGTCGTTCCGAGCAGGGCCACGGTGCGTGGCAGCCTGCCCCGGGGTGAGGCAGACCACGCAGGTCTCGACGTTGCGGTCGTGATAAAGGCGCAGTGACCCTCCGAAATTGGCGGCTTCGTCGTCCGGATGGGCGGTGATGCACATCAAGCGGAACATTCGCCCATTGTAAACGGGTGAGTATGCAGGTTTTTGCATACCCGACCATGGGTCAGAGGCGTATTTCGCGGGCAGTCTCTGAGAAATCGCTTCCGGGGAGGGCGATTCCACACTAGAATGATTCGGGCTAGTCCGCCGAGTGGCTTCGAGCCCGGATGCTGACCTATGCATGTCCTGGTGACCACCGACACTCTCAGCGGCGTGTGGACGTACACGCAGGAATTGGTCACCGGCCTATCCGGCCGCGGAGTGCAGGTGACGCTGGTCAGTTTTGGCGATATACCCCTCCCCCAACAAACTTCGTGGATGGACGGCCTGCCCGGGCTCGATTACCGGCCAACCGCCTTCCGGCTGGATTGGATGCAGGAAGGCGCGCAGGATTTCCGGGAGTCGAGCGCGTACCTGGCGGCGCTGATTGAAGAAGTTCGTCCCGACCGGCTGCACTTAAACCAGCTTTGCTACGGCGATCTGCCGGTGGATACGCCGCGCGTGGTGGTGGCGCATGGCGACTTCGTGACCTGGTGGAGCAGTGTCCACGGGCACGAGCCGAAAGAGAGCCGCTGGCTGCGCTGGTATCGCGAGACGATTGCGCGAGGTCTGCTGCGCGCCGACATCGTGGTGGCGCCGTCGGTGTGGATGCTCGACACGATTCGCCGGTGTTACGTTCGTCCCAAACGGGATGCCGTGATATACAACGGCCGAAACCCAATCCAGTTCAATCCTTATGTGAACAAGGAAGAGTCGGTACTGGCGGTGGGACGGATGTGGGACGCCGGAAAGCAGGTCCATCTTCTAACGCAACATGCACATCCGCTGCCGCTGTGCATTGTGCGGGAGGATGCGCCGGTTACGGAGGTCCGCACTCCGATCCGCGCGGACGTAAAGCTGGAAATCGATGACGTGAAGGTTGCTCTGCGCGGTCCGCAGACGGAAGCGCAGCTGCGCGCGCTGTATAGCCGGGCGTCGATCTACGTGGCCACTTCTCGCTATGAGCCATTTGGGATGGCGGCGCTGGAAGCCGCGTTTTCGCGGTGCGCGATCGTGGCCAATGATATTTCGTCGTACCGCGAGATATGGGGTGAGGCTGCCTTGTATTTCCGCGCCAACGATTCGGAGAGCCTGGCACACGTGATTCGCCGGCTGCACGAGGAACCGGGCCTGTGCCGGCACTACGCCATCCGCGCGTACCAGCGGGCCCGCGAATGCTTCACCGCCCGAAGAATGGTGGACGAATACCTGCGGCTGTATCACGGCATGGGTTCGCGGCTGGTGGCAGCATAGAACGCAGCTATCGGCTATCAGCTTTCAGCGCTTAGGGAACCTTTGCGCTCTTTGCAGCTTGCCTGGCGTCCTTTGCGGTTGAGGGCTTGCTCAGACATCTAAAAATACTGGAGGTTTTATGTCCGCAGTGAAGATCACAATCAGACCTAATGGCCCTTACCGTGTCGAGGCTCCGGAAGGGGCGATCGAACTGGTGGATGCCGCTGGCAACAAGTACGACCTGACCGGAAAGCCGGCATTCTCGCTGTGCCGCTGCGGCGGTTCGGTGAACAAGCCGTTCTGCGACGGCACCCACAGCAAACTCGGATTCCAGGCAGCCGAGTCGGCGGTGAAGGCGGAAGAGCAGAAGTAGCAGGGGTCAGGGTCGGGAGTCGGGAGTCAGCCAAGTTTTTTTCTAGTTTCCACAGATCAGGCTGCTTGTTGGTTGACCGTCACAACCTTGCCGCGCTCCCTCGTGCTAAACAGGCATGAGGGAAAACCATGTCGGCCACTTCCGTCAGTCCTGCGTTTACTTCACCTGGAGCGCATAAACGCGCACTGCTGTTCGTCTCGCGGGTGCAAGCTCGAGTGATGGCACACTTTCGCTCGCGGCGGCACCAATGGCTGGCGCGAGAATTCGCAGATTGCCAGACCGTCGTCGACATCGGCGGGCGGGAAAGCATGTGGCAAACTGTCGGCCTGTCGCCGCAGGTGACGCTGGTGAATCCGGAAGCGATCGAGGTAGCCAAGCCGCGCTTTCAGTATGTCAAAGGAGACGGGCGCCGGCTGGCCTATGTGGATGGCTCGTTTGATCTGGCGTTTGCGAATTCAGTGATCGAACACGTCGGCACCTTCGAAGATCAGCGGCGCTTCGCCGGCGAAATGCTGCGCGTGGGACGCCGCCTCTATTGCCAGACTCCGAACCGATGGTTTCCGGTGGAGTTTCACTACCTGGGCCTGTTTGTGCATTGGCTCCCAAGAAATTGGTTCACGTACTTTGTCCATCGGCGGTTGACCTTGCGGGGGGTTCTAGGCAAGCCGACTCGTCAGCAATCGCTGGAGTTGAGAAACGAGATTCGTCTGCTATCGCGGAGGGAATTAGAGGCGCTGTTTCCGGGATGCAAGATTAGAAGCGAGCGGGTGCTGGGGCTAGCTAAGTCGTTTGTGGTGTGGAGGTGAGTGGAATGCGTTAACAACGATTGTAGTCGCCGAAGCGCGTCGTGTTTCTGTCGCCTGAGGAAACGGATAGGCGGCCGACATTTTACTCCGTGCGCGGCGTGGCGTCGGCGAGCGCGAGAATCACTCCGGCGAACAGCAGCGTGTCGAAGAAGTAGTTAATCCCCTCAACTTTGACGTCGGTGCTCGGATCAGCCAGCGCCGCGATCAGGATCGGCCCGTAAACAAACAACACCAGCAACACAATCCATGTGCCAAGATACGTTGCCGCCATCCGCGTTTTCTTGTTCAGCAGAATGCATATCCCGGCAGCCACCAGAATTGCGCCTGTCAGCCAGCCGATGAGCAGGTGCGCAGGAATCCACGCCGGCAGCAATTTTTCGAGCGGCACTCCGGGAACGTTCGCCGTGTGCAAAGAATTCTCAATGCCATAAAATATGGCGGCAATCCCGGCCAACACGCGGCCCACGGTGATGAGCTTGCTTCCACTTTCTGCGCGGCTTTGCTCGCGCATGGCGTTTCCGGCAAGAATCCAGCCTCCGCCCCCGAAGGCCATTTCACGGAGGGTCAACGTCCATCCAATTCTGTCTTTGGGAGTGGCGAGAGATCCCGGGATGTCCATCATCGCCACAAAAATAAACATCATGATCCCGAACAGCAGGCCGGACCAGCGCACCTGAATTTTTGTGGCAATGCTTAAAGACGCCGCCAGCAGCGCAAAACCGACGAAATATGCCCAAAACAATGGCCACGGCATATACGAGGGCACCATGGTCATGAGGCCTTTGGCGGCCGCGAGATGCAGGGCTCCGAAGACCGCCAAGGGGGCGGCGAAACACAAATTGCTCAAGGCTACGACTTTGTCGAGGCCGCGGGCCCGCGCGATGTCGGTCTTCGCGGCCCACGACGCAATCAGAAAAAGCAGGACGCCGGCGGCGCACATCGAAACCACCGTACGAGACATCACAACAAACGCGGCGAGCATGGTTATGTGCATGTGGATGCCTGGCGTTCAGGCGCGTGTTCTATCCCAGGGCGACCCCGTCCCGAGGGAATACAATACTTCAATTCTTGCTGCGATGCGTGGATGATTCTATTTGGTTGCTAAGTGGGATGGGCCGCCTGCGCTCGCGGAGGGAATCAGCGATATTGTTTCCCGGATGCAAGATCAAGAACGAGCGGGTGCTGGGATGGACGAAGTCGTTTGTGGTGCGGAGCTGAGAACGATGGCCTGGTTGCGTCAACAACCCTTCGAGTTGGGATTACCTCTTGAAAACGAAGAGCCAAATCGGTTGTACGATGAGCCAGCCCCAGGCATTGAAGACGGAGTGCATAATAACGCCAGGAAATAAGCTGCTTGATGCTTGCCGAACACGTCCATAGACCAACCCGCTCAGGAAGGCCGCCACGACAGTCACCGCAGTCCTCAGCAGTGAGGCACTGACGAATAAGTGCATTGCCGCGAACAATGTTGCACTCGGCAGAATGGCCGAAGTGGACCCTGCCACGCCGGCTGCGCGTAGATATGAACTCTGAAACCAACCACGGGTGAAGAGCTCTTCCGATAATGGTCCAAAGACGCACACCCACAGAAGAATCTGCCCTGTGGACAACGAGCTGAGCATCGTGTCGGGCGTTTTTGCTGCAAGGAGTAGGAGGCTTGCTACAGTGTTCAGTCCGACCAAGAAAGTCGCGTTCCAGAACCATGGGAACGGATGTACCGATGAACAAATGCCTGCGACTTTTCGCGGCATATTATCCCGGTGAAGAAGTAGGATCGAAGCAATAACCAGCGTAGTGTCGAACACGAGCAATTCTGTCCATTGATGGCTTTCAAGAAACTCCTTAGCCAGTAGCGCGAGTAAACCGGTCGCAAGGACTGCGACGAACCACACAAGAAGAGCCCAGCCCACGATTGCAAGACGAGTGCGACTCCGGGCAACGCGATCTGGTGGAGTCGCGGCAGCATCGACAAGGTGTGGAGGAATGTTCAATAGCGGAGAGTCTATTGCTGATCTTCACCACGATCAAGACATCAGCCATTGACGGAGGAGGCGCGGCCACAGGGGACTGCTCCGCCGATTACCGTTGAAACGTCGCGATTACACTTACAACCCCGAAGTCGGACCGCTCCGGTTGCGGCAATGGCGAAGCTGACGCTCACAGAGCGGACTGTTCTTCAGTGGATCGTCTTCGTCTTCCGCGACATGTAGTCCATCAGCAGATACTGGCCGAGGGTGTAGGGCGTGGTGAAGTACGCTTTGCCGCGGCACATTTCGGTGACCTTCTGGACGAATTGAACCAGTCCGTAGTCGGAAGCGAGCATGAACGTGTTGATCATCACGCCGGCGCGCTTGCATTTGGAAACTTCTTCGAGCGTCTGACTGACCACCAGCGGATCGAGCCCGAACGCATTCTTATAAATGCGGCCGTCTTCGAGGGTAAGGGCCGAAGGTTTGCCGTCGGTGATCATGACGATCTGCTTCATATCCTTTCGCTGACGCTGCAGGATGCGCTGCGCCAGGCGCAGGCCTTCGCGGGTGTTGGTGTAGTACGGTCCGACTTTCACGCGTGCTAACTGCGACAGCGGAACTTCTTCGGCGGAGTCGTGGAACAGAATCAACGAGAGCGAGTCGCCGGGATACTGGGTGCGGATGAGATGCGAAAGCGCCATGGCGACTTTCTTGGCGGGCGTGAAGCGGTCTTCGCCGTAGAGAATCATGGAGTGCGAACAGTCGAGCATGAGCACGGTGGCGCACGATGACTGGTACTCACACTGGTGAACCTGCAGGTCGGAATACTCGATGTTCAGCGGCAGGGTCAGGCCTTCGCGCTGGATCGCGCTGGAAAGGGTCGCGGTGATGTCGAGGTTCAGAGTGTCGCCGAATTCGTAACGGCGGGACGCGCCGCTGGCCTCGATGCCGGTTGCCATGTCGCGGGTGTCGTGGCGGCCGAAGCTTGACTTGCCAAGTGATCCCATCAGGTCGCGCAAAGTCTTGAAGCCGAGAAAGTCGAGACTCTTGTCGGTGATTTCGAATTTCACCTGCTGCTGCGCTTCGCCAACTTGTCGGCCGACGCTCGAAGACCGCGCGGGGTCGTGAGGCTGGTCAATGCTGATGTAGTCTTCCTGCTCCATGCGCTGCATCAGTTGCTCGATCAGTTCGTCGAGCGAGCCGTCAGCCTGCATCTGCTGCAAACGCTGGCGCATTTGCTCGTCGAGCAGGTCGCTTTCCATTAGAGCTTGTTCGATGGCGCGGCGAAGGTCGTCGAGGGTCTGCTCGCCGTCGCCGAAATCGTCATAGTAATAGTTCTGAAATCCGCTCTGCAGAAGGTAGTCGGAGAGTGCGCTGAGCAGGTCCTCCATGCTCATTTCGCCCGCCGGATCGGGAACGTATTTGCTGTAGCGGATGCGTTTCATGAGAGAGCTTTCAGCTTTTAGCTATCAGCTTTCAGCGAAACCTGAGGGCTGACAGCTGACAGCTGACGGCTGACGGCTGACAGCTAATTAAACGGCCTTCTTCCTCGGAACGGTGCATCTTCGCGCTCAAACGGTTTTTCCGCGGGCTTCGGCGGCTTTTCTCCCGCTTTGAAGACGCGCTCTTCGTTGCGGCCAATGCGTTTGTGCGCGTGCAATCCTTCGAGCACAAACTCCGCCGCTGAAACCTGGGTTTCCGCCGTGTCTTTGGGGCCGACATTCAGCTTGACCAGTTTTTCCATCAAGCCTTGAATGCCGCGCAGCGCCTGCAGAGCTTCGGCGGCGCTCGACGAATCGGGCAACTGAATCTCTCCGCCCAGGTCGAAATACTGCACGATCTGATTCATGTCCGAGCCCTTGAAAAAACCGTCGTACGCCTTGGCGATGGCGGCGCGAATCAGTTCGCGGCCCACGAAGTCAGCGCCTCTCATTTCGCCTTCGTACTCAAGTTCGAGTTTGCCGGTGATGGCGGGGAGCGCGGCGTAGATGTCCCCGATGCGCGGCACGACCAGCTTCTCATTGTGGCGGATGGCGCGGCGTTCGGCGTTGGAAATCACATTCTCCATGCAGGAGATGGGAAGGCGCTGACTCACGCCGGAACGTTTGTCGACTTTCTTGTCTTCGCGCGCAGCGAACGCAACCCGTTCGATGACCTCGGAAACATATTTCGGAATGTGGAGCTTATTGCCGTTGCGCTGGGTCCAGGCTTCCTGGGTGGTGATGGCGATGCCTTCTTCGATGGTTGCCGGATAGTGGGTGCGGATTTCCGATCCGATACGGTCTTTCAGCGGAGTGATGATCTTTCCGCGGGCGGTGTAATCCTCAGGGTTGGCGCTGAATACCAGCGCGACGTCGAGCGGCAGGCGAATGGGGTAGCCCTTAATTTGAACATCGCCTTCCTGCATGATGTTGAACAATCCCACCTGAATTTTGCCGGCGAGGTCGGGCAGTTCATTGATGGCGAAGATGCCCCGATTGGCGCGGGGAAGCAGGCCGTAGTGGACGGTGAATTCGCTGCTCAGTTCGTGGCCGCCGCGCGCCGCCTTGATGGGATCAATGTCGCCGATCAGATCCGCAATGGTGACATCGGGCGTGGCGAGTTTTTCCACGTAGCGTTCGTCGGGCGTGAGATAGGCGACAGGCGTCTCGTCACCGAGCTTCGCGATTTCCTGGTGGCAGCGGCGACAAATCGGCGCGTAGGGATTGTCATGAATCTCGCAGCCGGCGATATAAGGCGTTTGCGGATCGAGTAAGGTGGTCAGAGCGCGAAGGATCCGGCTCTTGGCTTGCCCGCGCAGTCCGAGCAGAATGAAATGATGGCGGGAGAGAACGGCGTTGACGATTTGCGGGATGACGGTATCGTCGTAGCCGACGATGCCCGGGAAAATCGGACCACCCTGGCGCACCTTGGCCACCAGGTTGTCGCGCAATTCGTCCTTCACGCGCCGGGTGCGCAATTTTTCTTCGGAGAATGGACTTTGGCGAAGTTCGCCGAGCGTCCGCGGAAGACTCATGATGAACAACCCCCACAAAAGAACAGCTTATGAAATGGATTATACGCTCGCGGGTTACCCCCCGTGCCCATTGCCGCCCGCTTTGCTGCGGATGTGCACGGTGCGGCGCATCTGGGGCAGGATGGCTTCAAAGAACGAAATGATGGCCTGCAGGCGCTCGGGTTCCGATTTCATGCCGAGCAGGGTTTGCTTGAAGTCGAGATCGAGCGGAAGCGAGCTGGCCAAATGGAAAGAGAGATGTCGTTGATCGACTTCGGCGGCCACTTCAGCTTCACCGCCGGACAGCGTCATGATCTCATCGTGCAGTTGTATGGCCTGAGCAATCTCTTCGGACGTGGCGGCGCCGGGTTCGTCCTCGACGGGAACAATTTCCGCCTGCAGGAAGGAGCGCTCCTGGTTTACCTGCATCACTTCGAAGCGCTTACGGCCCTCGGTCACAATGTCCATGCGGCCGTCGTCATATCGCTTGGCTACGCTGATGATTTCGGCCGTACACCCGATCTCGGCGAAGCCGTCTTCTTTGCTGCGCACCACACCGAATGGGCGGCGTTGTTCCAGGCATTCCGAGATCATCTCCCGGTAGCGCGGTTCGAAGATGTGCAGCGGGAGAGACGCGCCGGGAAACAGCACCACATCAAGGGGAAACAATGGCAGCAGCGAACTCAAGAAAGACCTCCCATGCTCAAGCGGATGAATCGCATCTCACTTTGAATTTTACATGCGCTTGACTTGCCATTGCGGGAAAGCATACAAGCACGACATGGAGCTTGCCGGAAAAGTGGTGGTGGTCACCGGGGCCTCGATGGGAATTGGCGAGGCGATTGCGAAATTATTTTCGGCTCATGGGGCAAGTTTGGTGTTGCTGTCACGCGACGCCGCGCGCGTCGAAGCAGCCCGCGAGCGGATCGGTTCGACCGAGCGAACTTTAGCATTGGCCTGTGACGTGCGGCATCGCGAAGAGATCGATCGAGTGATTGGGCTGACCATGCATCACTTTCAGCGCATTGATGTGTGGATCAACAACGCCGGGCATGGCATTCTGGATGGCGTCGCAACCGCCGACATGGCAGCGGTTCGAGCCACGTTTGATACCAACTTCTTCGGCGCGGTCGAAGCCATGCAGGCCGTGCTCCCCATCATGAAGCAGCAGGGCGCGGGAACGATTATCAACATTTCCAGCGTGGCGGGGCACATTCCGGTTCCCTTTCACGCGCTTTACAGCGCCACGAAATTCGCCATGAATGCGGTAGGCAAGGGGGCGCGGATTGAACTGGCAGGTTCGGGGGTAAACGTGCTGACCGTCTGCCCCGGATACGTGCGGACCGACTTCAGCGCAAACGCACTTCGAGGAAAAGATCTGAAGCAGGTACGCCCGGCGCGGGTGCGTGGAGTTACGGCGGAGCGTGTAGCGAACGCCACGCTGCGGGGATATGTGAAGGGCAAACGGGAAGTGGTCGTGCCGTGGACAATGCATCCGGCGATCAAGCTGTACCAGTTGTTTCCCGGAATCGTGGAGTGGGCGATGGTGAGGATGGCACGGAAACGGCAGTGATGGCTCCGGCACGAGCGAAGACGCTCGCTCCCACACCGAGACGGCTACTTCAACTCCTCCAGCATGGCAGTCATTTCTGATTGCGCGTGGTTGTTGCCGGTACGACGGGCGGACGATATCCCTTCGACCAGCATTTTCTTGGCTTCGTCGATTCGATTCGCGGTGGCCAGAGTCTGCGCGGCCATGAAGTAGCCCGGTGTGTAATCGGGATGGGCAGTCAGGAGCTTCCCGAATTCGTCCAGCGCGCAGTCGATTTCGCCGGACTTCGAATATTCCATGGCGAGCCCGTAGCGGGCAAACTCGTCGTTCGGGTTCTCAGCCAGGATTTCGTTCAGCATGGCAATGCGGTCCATAGGATTCGGCTCTTAGCCTTTAGCTCTTGGCTCTTAGCTTAACAAACTTCAAGAATCGGGTGATCTGACCATCGGGTCATCCGACGATCTAAGAACCTCCGATCACCCGATGATCCGATGACCCGATGACCCGATCGTTACTCTTCACTGTTCGATTTTCGCGTTACAATTGCCCCATTACACAAAAGGAACTTTCTGGTGGCCTGTCCATTTTTCATGCCGATGAGCCGATTCGACGAGGGGGGGTGGGCGCATCCGGCGCGGCTGCCGCTGGGCGGCGGATGGAAAGGCCAATGTTGCGCACCCGGCCACGAAGGCGCAGAGCCGGCCGCCGACGAACTGCGCGAGCTATGCAATCTGGGCTACTCCTCGGCTTGTTCGCGGCTTCCCCAAGAACGGGCGTATGATGCGGTGCGGTTTTCGGTCGCCCGCGATTGCGGATCTCGACTGACCATCTGTTTCGTTTGCGAAGCCGCGCACCGACCGGCGACCCACGGAACACTAGAGTACGACTTAGCGTCCCAACAATGGATTTCTTCGCACTCCGATCCGCGTATTCATAAAATGGCGGGGTGCTATCTAGAATCGTACTTACGGCGTAGAATCCATCCTGCTTCGGCGGGATTTCCAGCGAGCGCAAATTCATGACCAATGACGAGCAGTTGATGCCACGGCCAGTCCGGGATTCACAGTCGGAGATGGCCGAGATTGTGCTGCCTAACGACGCGAACCCTCTGGGGGCCTTGCTGGGCGGGCGATTGATGCACTGGATCGACCTGGCGGGCGCGCTGGCAGCCCATCGCCATGCGCGCAGTTATGTGGTGACCGCATCCATTGACCATATGGATTTTCTGGTGCCGGTGCACGTGGGAGATCTGGTGATTTTGCGGTCTTCCGTCAACCGGGTGTTCCGCACGTCGATGGAAGTTGGCGTCAAGGTGTGGGTGGAGAATTATCTGCACGACGACTGCGAGCACGTCAGTTCGGCGTACTTGACGTTCGTAGCGGTAGACGCGGGCGGGCGGCATCTGCCGGTCCCGGCCGCGATTCCGGACACGGACGAGCAACGACGGCGGTACGAAGATGCCGGAGCGCGCCGTGAAATTCGCCGCGCTCATACGGAACGCCGCAACGCCGCGCGTTAAGATCTTTTCCCATTGATCGCGACGAACGCGAATGAATGAGACACCCGCGCCCGTGGCTAGATCGCGACCGTTCTGCCCGGCGGCGGTCAGTTGTGTTTTAGGTGGATGCTCGTATGGATAGCGCTCTGCTTGTACACCGTTTGCATTTTGCCTTCACTGTCACCTTTCACTACCTGTTTCCGCAATTGACCATGGGGCTGGCGCCGCTCATTGTGGTGCTGAAGACTTTGGGTCTGCGCCGTAACGACGAAACCTATCATCAGGCCGCCCGTTTTTGGGCGCGGATCTTCGGCATCAATTTTGTTCTGGGCGTGGTGACAGGAATTCCCATGGAATTTCAGTTTGGCACCAATTGGTCGCTCTTTTCCCGCATCGCCGGAGGCGTGATCGGACAAACGCTGGCCATGGAAGGCATGTTCGCCTTCTTCCTGGAATCGGCGTTCCTGGGGCTGTTCCTGTACGGAGAAAAAAGACTGAGCCCGCGAGCGCATTGGTGGTCGGCGGTCGCGGTGTTTCTGGGATCATGGCTTTCCGGATTTTTCATTATCGTTACCGATGCCTGGATGCAGCATCCGGTGGGCTATGTGCGGGCGGGCGACGGATCGGTGCAACTGGCCAGTTTCTGGGATCTGGTGCTCAATCCCTGGGCGTGGTGGCAGTACGCGCACAACATGAGCGGCGCGGCCATCACCGGCGCGTTTGTGATGGCCTCCGTCGGGGCGTTTTACCTGCTATGGGGCAAGTTTGTGGAATATGGGCGAATCTTCGTGAGGATCGGCGTGGTGGCCGGTTGCATTTTCAGCATCATTCAGATGTTCCCCACCGGCGACGGGCAGGGCCGCCTGGTTGCGCAGCACCAGCCGGTAACTCTGGCCGGCATGGAGGCTCTGTTCACGGGCCAGCCCGGAGCGCCACTGGTGATCATTGGCCAGCCGGACATGGATCGGCGCCAGATCGACAACCCGATCGAGGTGCCGAAGGCTCTGAGCTTTCTGACCTATCGCATCTGGGCGGCGCGGGTGCAAGGTCTGGATGAGTTTCCCGAGACGCTTTGGCCGCAGAACATTCCTCTGCTGTATTACAGCTATCACATCATGGTGGGGCTGGGGACGGTGTTCATTGCGATCATGGTGCTGGCGGCGTTTTTGCTGTGGCGTGGGAAGCTGTTTCAGTCGCGCTGGATGCTGTGGCTGCTGCTGCTGAGTTTGCCCTTCCCCTACATCGCCAACACCGCCGGATGGATGACCGCCGAACTTGGCCGCCAGCCCTGGCTGGTGTATGGCTTGATGTTGACCGCCGACGGCTATTCGAAAAACGTCTCGGCGGGAAATGGAATGTTCACACTGTTGGGATTCATGGGAATGTACACGGTGCTCGGCATTCTTTTCCTGTTTCTGGTGCGACGGGAGATTGAGCACGGCCCCGAAGCGGCGGCAGGTGGTCACTAAGAGGAACCTATGGCAACCCTTTGGTTCATGATCGTCGCAGCAATGCTGAGCGTCTACGTGGTGTTGGACGGGTTTGATTTGGGAGCCGGCGTCATCTACTTACTGGCCGCCAGGACGCACGACGAGCGGCGGATGATCCTGCGGGCCATCGGGCCGGTGTGGGACGGCAATGAAGTCTGGCTGCTGGCGGCTGGCGGAACGCTTTATTTCGCGTTTCCGCAACTGTACGCTTCGAGCTTCAGCGGCTTTTATCTGCCGCTGATGATGGTGTTGTGGCTGCTGATGCTGCGCGCGATCGGAATTGAATTCCGCACCCACATGGAAAATCCAGTGTGGCAAGGGTTCTTTGATGTTGTTTTTTGCACGGCGAGCGGGCTGCTGGCGATTTTCCTTGGAGCGGCGCTGGGCAACGTGATTCGCGGAGTGCCGCTGGGAGCGGACGGATACTTCTTCGAGCCGCTGTGGACCGATTTCAGAGTTGGGCCGCATCCCGGCATTCTCGATTGGTACACCGTGCTGGCGGGCGTGGTCGCGCTGGTTACCCTGACATCTCATGGAGCGCTTTACATCGCGGTCAAGACTGAAGGTGAACTGAACCAGCGCGCCGGGCGTATCGCGGCGACGCTCTGGCCCGTCCAGTTATTACTCACACTGGGAAGCCTGGTGGCGACCTGCCTCCTCCGGCCACAGGTGCTCGGCAATTATCGCGAGCATCCGATTGGGGCTCTAGTGCCGGTGATTGTGCTGGCGAGCCTAGCGGTCATGATCTGGGCCACGCGGGCTGGCAAGGGGAAAGCGGCATTTCTTGGATCGTGCCTGTACATCACGGCGATGCTGGTGGGGGCGGCGTTTGCGCTGTATCCGGTGGTGCTGCCGGCCAGCACCGATCCGAGTTACAGTTTGACCATCTCCAGCACCGCCGCCGGAGCGCATGGCTTAGCCGTGGGATTCACCTGGTGGATCATGGGAGCGGTTCTGGCGCTAGGTTATTTCGTTTTCATCTACCGCATGTTCCGCGGCAAAGTGCGGCTGGAAGACGGCCACGGTTACTGAGCAGGGTTTCGGCGAAATATTGGCAGCGGCGTCGCTGCCGTCCGTTCGTTTCCGAAACACCAGCGAGTTCAGCTAACGGCCGATCTGGCAGCCGGACATCTGTCGCAAACAAGAATATCCGTTACACTGTTTTCTCTGTGAGCTCTCGACTGGTTGGGAAAGTTGCCATTGTTACAGGTGCGGGCAGCGGCATCGGCCGCGCTTGCGCGATTGCCTTTGCCCGAGAAGGCGCCAAGGTGGCGCTTGCCGGACGGCGCAAGGAAAAACTCGCCGAGGTCGCCCGCGAGATCGGCGAGTCCGCTCTCACCATAGCAGCCGACGTGTCCAGGAAATCCGAAATCGACCGGATCATCGACCAAACCACAACAAAATTCGGGGGCCTGAACGTTCTGCTGAATAATGCGGGAGTCCTTCATATCGGCACGGCAGAGGAGATCACCGAAGCACAATGGAATGAGACTTTCAACGTCAACGTACGGGGTCTGTGGCTGCTGTCGCGCGCGGCGCTGCCGCAACTGCGGAAGAACGGAGGCGGTTCGATCATCAACATGGCCTCGGTGCTGGGGATCAATGGAGCCCGCAACCGTGCCGCGTATGCCCCGTCGAAAGGCGCGGTGGTGCTGCTGACCAAGTGCATGGCCATTGATCACGGTTCCGAGAAAATCCGCGTGAACGCGATCTGTCCTTCGTTTGTGGAGACCGATCTGACGGCTGAAGTTCTCCGCCGGGCTGCCGATCCTGAAACTGTGCGGAGGGAACGAACGGCGGCACATCCCATTGGTAGACTCGGACGCCCGGAGGACATCGCGGGACTTGCGGTCTATTTGGCCAGCGACGAGTCCTCCTGGGTGACGGGTGCGGTGTTTCCGGTCGACGGCGGATACCTGGCGGTGTAGCCCGGGCAGCGCGTCACGCCCTCCTGTGACGCCTGTATAATTAAGAATTGCGCCGCAGCCAAGATTCCCACAGGAAGGTGATCCCTTGAACGCACACATGCCGCATCCCGGACAACAGCCGCCCGCGCCCCAGCCTCTTCCCGGCGTCGGCTCGATCATTGCCGTCGGTTCCGGCAAAGGCGGCGTCGGCAAAACCACTTTGTCGGTGAACCTGGCCGTCGTCCTTTCCCGGCTGGGCCATCGCGTCGGCCTGCTCGACGCCGACGTCTACGGGCCCAACGTGCCGCTCATGCTGGGATCAAGCGCGCAACCCAAGATCGTGGGAGACAACCAGATTCAGCCTCTGGAAGTTCACGGCATCAAGGTGATTTCGGTCGGCTTTCTCAATCCCGGCGACAAGCCTCTGATCTGGCGCGGACCCATGCTGCACTCCATCATCAAGCAGTTCATCGGCTCGGTGCAGTGGGGCACGCTCGACTACCTGGTGGTCGATCTGCCGCCGGGGACGGGAGACGTCGCGTTGTCGCTGATTCAAACCGTCCCGCTCACTGGCGCCATCGTGGTTTCCACGCCGTCGGACGTTTCGTTGCAGGACGCGCGCAAGGCCATTGAGATGTTCCGCCAGATGAAGGTGGACATCGTCGGCATGGTCGAGAACATGAGCTATTTCACCTGCCCGCACTGCAATCACGAGGTCGACATTTTTTCCCGCGGAGGCGTGGAGAAGACCGCCAAGCAGTTTGGATTGCCGTTTCTCGGCAGCGTGCAGCTCGATCCCGCCATACGCGAAGCCGGAGACACCGGCAAGCCAGCCGTGCTGAAGGGAGAAAATTCTCCCTATGCCAAGTCGCTGTACAATTTCGCCCGCAAGGTCGAAGCGCGGGTGCAGGAAATTAACGCCAGCGCCTCAGAGGGCGTGATCCAGATTCAGTAGCGGATTTCGGCGTCCAGTTAGAGCTCGGTGGAGCATCGGGCCGGGCAACTGGAAGCGCCCCGGCCTACTCCCAACTATGCTTCAGGCCGCAAGCGAAAACGCCATGGCCGCCCAATCTGTAATAAACTACCCCATTTCACGACTGTGGGCGAGGAGAATACCGGGACCGCCGCCCGGGCAGGTCCCTAGGGGACCCCGCCACGGGCGTTTAGCGCGTACACGGTGTCGATGGGTGCCCATGAACCGACCTATACAACGCCATTGGCCACAGCGGGCGAGGAGGGCCCGCCGCCAGAGGCAGGGGCGTTTACCGGACGGCCAGATTCCGCCCGCGACTCCCTGCGTCCACGGCCAGGACTACGGCATCTAAAGAAGAAAGATCGATGTACCAAGCTGTAGCTGCAAGCCCCGGCTCACCTTTGATACAACTAATACTACGGAGTCCTTGATGTCACCGGCTGCGCCCATCGGAGACCGAGAGCGGGAAATCCTGACCGCCATCGTGGAGACGTTTATTGCCACGGGCGAGCCGGTCGGCTCGCGCACGCTCGCGCGCTCGAACCGCGAGGGCCTGAGTCCGGCG
Organism: uncultured Acidobacteriota bacterium; assembly: GCA_963715675.1. Taxonomy (GTDB): domain Bacteria; phylum Acidobacteriota; class Terriglobia; order Terriglobales; family Acidobacteriaceae; genus DASVWZ01. Next base: position 341,564 of record OY970265.1, on the reverse strand, counting down.
ACCATTCGCAATGTGATGTCCGATTTGGCCGACGCCGGCTTCCTCGATCAGCCGCACACTTCGGCGGGCCGCGTGCCCAGTGTCGAGGCTTATCGTTATTATGTCGAGCAGATTACCGGCCAGGCGCGGCTTTCGAGCGAGGATGAGAACATCATTCAAGGCTCGCTGAGCGGCATTGCCGACGTGCAGGAATTTATGGAACGCACCTCACACGTGCTCTCGCTCATTTCGCGGAATGTTGGGGTAACGGTGGCGATGAGCGGCCCGAAGAATGCGCTTGAGCATGTCTACTTTTCGCGCCTGGGTGATCAGAAAGTGCTGGCGGTGGTGGTGACTCGTTCAGGAGTGGTGCGAGACCGGGTGCTGCGCATGGACCTGCCGCAGGGGGACCTGGATATGGCGGCCCGGTTCATCAATGAAAATTTCCGCGGCTGGACCATGGAAGCGATGCGCGCCGAACTGGCGCGCCGCCTGGAGTGCGAACGCAGCGAGTATGACCGCCTGATGGCGTCGGTTGAGCAACTCTACAAGCAGGGAGCGCTGGCGGACGATGAAGGCGCTCAGCGGGTGTTTGTCGAGGGTGCGTCCAATCTGGTGGCCGGAGAAGAAGACCGGCAGAGGCTGCAGGAATTGTTGCAGACCCTGGAAGAGAAGCAGAAAGTCGTCGAACTGCTGAGCGCCTACCTGAACACGAGGCAGGAGGCTGTGCGGGTGGTGATTGGGCTCGATCAGACATTGCCTTCAATGCGCAATTTTGTCCTGATCGGGGCCCCGGCGCGGGTGGGCGGCGAGGTGATGGGCTCGCTGGCGGTGATTGGGCCCAAGCGCATGGATTATCAGCACGCCATTACCGCGGTTTCCTACATTGCGCGGCTGTTCGATGGGCTTTTGAACGAATCTGAGTGAATGGAGTTTATGGCAAGGACGAACGGAAAGTCAGAAGTGGAAAATCTGGATACAGAGCATGAACTACCCGCGTCGGACGACGCGGGAGAAGATCCAATGGCGGTCGCTTCTGCATCCGGCGAGCCAGGGCTGGCCGAGGCCGACGCTCTGCAGAAGGTGAAAGCAGAACGCGATACCCTGTTGGACCGACTGGCCCGTTCGCAGGCGGAATTCGACAATGCCCGCAAACGCGCCGCGCGGGAGCAGCAGGAGTTTCGGGAATACGCTTTGGCCGACGCTCTCAAGGCGCTGCTGCCGATTCTTGATAGCTTCGAACGCGCTCTCAAAGTGGGCGCCGGTGAACAATCCGAGTTCCACAGCGGGGTGGAACTCATCTACAAGCAGTTGCAGGATGCGCTCGCCAAGCTGGGATTAAGGGCTGTCCCAGCCAAAGGCAAGCCTTTCGACCCGCATGTCCACGAGGCCATCGAAATGGTCGACACGACCGACGTTCCCGATCACGAGGTGATTGAAGAGTTGCAGCACGGGTACAAATTGAAGGAGCGGTTGCTGCGTCCGGCGATGGTGCGGGTGGCGCGAAATCCCAAGGGGTAAGACGGCGAACCACTGAAAGGAATGGGAAGGACAATTCTGACCAGTAACGGAAAACGCGATTACTACGAAGTGCTCGGCGTGGGGCGGCAAGCCAGCGACCAGGAAATCAAGAGCGCCTACCGCAAGCTGGCGATGCAGTTCCATCCGGACCGCAATCCGAACAATCCGGACGCGGAAGAAAAGTTCAAGGAATGCAGCGAAGCCTACGCCGTGCTGGCGGATGGCGATAAGCGCGCTGCGTATGACCGCTTCGGCCACGCCGGCGTGAGCGGCAGCGGGGCAGGGGGATTTGACCCGACCGTTTTCCAGGATTTCCACGACATTTTCGGCGAGTTCTTCGGCTTCGGCGACCTGTTCGGAGCTGGCGGCCGGCGCCGCTCGCGGGCACAGCGCGGAGCTGATCTGCGCGAAGATATCACCCTGGAATTTGAGGAAGCAGTTTTCGGCACGGAAACCAAGGTGACGGTTCGCCGCCACGAAACTTGCCCAGACTGCCGGGGCACTGGCGCTGCTCCGGGAAAGGCTCCCGTGGCGTGCAAGTCATGCGCCGGTCGCGGGCAAGTCCGCTACCAGCAGGGCTTCTTCAGCATGGCGCGCACCTGCCCTGCCTGTCAGGGCATGGGCAGCGTGATTACCGACCCGTGTTCGAAATGCAAGGGCGAAGCGCGCGTGCTGCGGCAAAAGGTCGTTGACGCGAAAGTTCCCGCCGGAGTGGAAGACGGTACCAGAATTCGTTTCTCCGGCTACGGCGAGGCGGGTGCGTTTGGTGGTCCTGCGGGTGATTTGTACGTGATCCTGCACGTCAAGGAGCATCCGTTCTTTGCGCGGGAAGGTAACGACCTGCACTGTGTAATCCCGATCTCTTTTGCGCAAGCGGCGCTGGGGACCGAGATTCGGGTTCCAACGCTGGAAGGCGAACAGTCCCTGAAAGTGCCGGAAGGCGTGCAATCGGGCACCACCATGCGAATCCGCGGCAAGGGTGTACCGGTGCTCAACGGCCATGGCAAAGGCGATTTGTTTATCGAAATCCGCGTGCAGACGCCGGGCAAGCTCAACCGGCGACAGCGCGAGCTTTTGCAGGAACTCGAAGGCCTGGCCAAGGTGGAGAATAAGCCCGAACGCCGGTCTCTGCTGGGCAAGATGAAAGACATGTTTGGATGAGCGGCTGCCCGCGCCGATCGCAAACCCCTGATGACCCGCCGACGCTGGATCGCCGATGAAGTCTCCGGAAACACTGCCGCCCTGGTGGGGCCACACGCCGAACATCTGTCCCGCGTGCTCCGCGCCCGCGTCGGACAGGAATTCGACATCGCGACCGGCGACCAGGTTCGCCGCGGCCGGATCATTCACGTGGAGGCTCAGCGGGTTGAGCTTGAACTGGGTGACATTGTGCCGACTGCGGTTTCGACTCTGGTCACGCTGCTTCTGGCCATTTTCAAGTTCGACCGCATGGAGTGGGCGGTCGAGAAATGTACCGAGTTGGGTGTAGCCCGGATCGTTCCGGTAATCGCGCAGCGAACCGAGCCTCACCTCGCCGCCGCGGCTGCCAAACGTGTTGAACGATGGCGTCGAATTGCGCGGCAAGCCGCGGAGCAGTCCCGGCGATCGTCACCGCCGGAGATTTCTGGTCCGCTGAAATTGAAAGACGCGCTATCGCAGCCCGCCGATATCCGCGTCGTGCTGTCGGAATCGGAGCAGGACCTGAACTTGAAGGATGCGATGGCGACCCAGCCTGGAAGCATCTCTCTCGCCGTGGGCCCGGAAGGTGGCTGGACTGAGCGTGAGCTCCAGCTTTTTCGCGATGCCGGATGGGTTTCCGCCTCACTCGGCAGCATGATCCTGCGCGCTGAAACTGCCGCCATCGCGGCCACGGCGGTAATCCTCGCCGAATTGCACTAATCACTCACAGAATATGCACCGATCTCTCTGGTATGCTCCTGCCCAGTGACCTCTGTGAAACCACCTTCCCGGACCTTTCAACCTGACGACCGCCAGCGGGCGGCGATCGAACACGTGCACGGTCCTATGCTGGTGGTGGCGGGAGCGGGTACCGGCAAGACGACCGTTCTCACCCGGCGCCTTTGCCGGCTGATCCGCGAGGGCCATGCGCGCCCGGAAGAGATTCTAGCCGCGACCTACACCGAAAATGCCGCGAAAGAGATGCAGGAGCGGGTACGCGCGGAAGTTGGATCGAGCCTTCCGGGCCCGCGGGTGCTTACCTTTCACGCTTATTGCAACAACTTGCTCGGCGATTGCGGCAAGGATTTCCGGGTGCTGGACGACAAGGATTTATGGATTTTCCTGCGCAAGCGGATTCGGGAGCTCGAACTGCATCACTTTGTGATCCCGGCCAACGTTGGGAAGTTCTTGGAGGACCTGCTCGATTTCATGCGCCGCTGCCACGACGAACTCGTGGAGCCGGTCCAGTATGCGGGATACGTGGCGCGGGTGGAGCGCGGAGAATTGCCGGTGCCGCGCGTCTTGCGGTCAAAACACGCCGAAGCACTCAGCGATGACGAAGTAATTGCCCGCTGCCGGGAAATTGCGCAGGTCTTCACCAAAGTGGAAGCGATGTTGGAGCAGGACAACCTTGGCACGTTTGGTCACATGATCACATATGCCTACCAGGCGCTGCAGGCGGACCCTGACTTGCTGGCCCGCGAACGGGCGCGCACCCGGTTCGTGCTGGCGGACGAATTTCAAGACGCCAACTTCGCCCAGATCAAAATTCTGCAAATGCTGGCGGGCAGCGAGCGAAACGTGTTTGCCGTGGGCGACCCCGATCAGGCGATCTACCGCTTCCGGGGGGCGTCCAGTGCGGCTTTTCAACTGTTCCAGCACAGTTTCCCCGGCGCAAAGCTGGTGGCCCTCGAAAAAAACCGCCGCTCGACCACACCGATTCTGAAAACGGCCTATGCCATCATCTCGAAAAATCCGGATGCACTGGACGCCGAGGGCGAACTCCACTACCGGCGCACGCCGCTGATCTCAGCGCGCGACGAGCAGGCGATGCAACCGGGCACGGTCGTGGAGCGCGCTCCGGTCGACGTTGTGGTCTTGACGGGGAAAGACGCCGAAGCTGCCGAGGTGGTCAGGGATATTCTCGACACCAAGCGCCGATCGCGCTGCAAATGGTCGGACTTGGCCGTGCTATACCGCACCCACTTCCACCGCGATGGACTGGTCGAAGAACTGGCCCAGCGAGGCGTCCCGTTTTCCATTGAGAACATGGACGTGCTGGACACGTCGGAAGCGCACGATCTTCTCGCTTGCGCCGGGGCAGTCGTTTCTGAGGCCGATGATGCGAGCTTGTTCCGCGTGGCGGCGCTGTCACAGTTTGCGATCGATCCGGAGAAGCTGCGTTCCGGGATTCGTGCTCTTCCGCGCGAGCAGGAAGGCGGAGGCGTCGCCACCGTGCTTACCAACATCGAAAACGGGTCCAAGGTTCTGAACCAACTGCGAGAGGTGCGCGGGCAAATCACGCAGCAAGATGCGAAAGGACGCGAAACACTGGAGATCATTGTCCGCAGCTTGGGTTTTGACCGCTCTTCGCCCCCCATCGCAGCGGTGCTGGATTTCGTCGGCCTATGGGAAAAGAAGCCGATCACATCGAGCGGCGAGCTTGGCGAGCTACTCGAGTATCTGGAGCTGTTCCGAGAAGCAGGAGGCGCCGTTCCCATGGCCTCTCCGGAGACGGAGGCCGTCCAGCTCATGACGGCACACGCGGCCAAGGGCCTCGAGTTCAAACACGTGTTTGTGCTGCGGGCAAATTCCAATTCGTTTCCGGCCTCCTACAAAGAATCGCTGGTTGAGTTTCCCCGGGAGCTACGCGATCCTGAGTCGCTCAGCCCGCAGGATGATAAGACGTTGAACGATCAGGAGGAGCGGCGGCTGTTTTATGTTGCGATGACTCGCGCCGAGGATTCGCTGACGATTTATGCGAAGCAAGGCACGGGGAAGAAAGACCCAAGCCCGCCGGGACTGCTCCGCCCCTTGCTGAGCGATCCGGCTGCAGGGCGCAACTGGCGCCAGCGCCCGGCCAGTGGATTCCAAACTGATCTGTTCGCCCGGGCCGCATCCCCAGCGCTCACCTGCACGGCTCAGTGGTTGAGCATGCCGCCGGCCGTCGATCTCAGTGCCAGGCTGAGCGCCAGCGCAGTCCAGACTTACGAGACCTGCCCGCTGCAGTTCAAACTGGAGCGCGAGTGGCGAATTCCCGGAGAAGCGCCGGCAGCCATGCAGTATGGCGGGGCCATGCACCGCGTGTTGCGCGCGTATTACGACTCCGTGCGCTTCGGCCGCCCGATGTCGGAAGAAGAGCTGATCGCACAATTTCGTAGTGATCTCACGGAGGCCAAGATTCAAGATCGTTATCAGTACGATCTCTACGAGAGGCAAGGGATCGATCAGCTAAAAGGATTTCTGGCGGCTTGTGCTCGCGCTCCGCAGCCCGAGGTGCTTCACACCGAGCAATTCTTCGAGGTGAAGATCGGACGAAGCAGCGTGGTTGGACGAATCGACCGCGTCGATAAACTGGACGATGGCCAGGTGGTCATCACCGATTACAAAACCGGCAAGCCCCAGTCGCAGGAAGATGCCGACCAGAGCCTGCAGCTTTCCATTTACGCATTGGCAGCGCAAGAGAAGTGGGGATACCAGGTGAACCACCTGGCGCTCTACAACCTGGCAGAGAACACTTCGGTTGCCAGCCGCCGCAGCGGCATTCAACTGGAGGATGCCAAGCTGAAGGTGGAAAAGGTTGCTGGCCAGGTCGCGGAAGGAAGGTTTGAACCTAAAACAGGCTTCCATTGCCGGTTCTGTGCCTATCGCAGCCTGTGTCCGGCGACCGAGAAACGGTTTTCCCCGAGGGGTTCGAAGAAGAACAAGAACAACAGGAATTAGACGATCCCCCAAAAAACTGAGGGGACGCTTTGCGCGTCCCCCTGGTATTCACCTTTTGTTGAAGGCTTAGTGTTTCTTCTTGGCGGCCTTCTTTGCTTTCTTCTTGGTTGCCATTGATCTATTCTCCCTTCCATTGTTCATGGATTCATGCAACGGTCGATTGTTGCAACTGATTGATTGTATAGAGTCAATGAAAAGTGATGTCAAGCAAAAAATGACTGTAGAGAAGCATTCGACGTATGAACCAAAGTCACACGAACGAGGTCGGCGATGAAATTCTTCTCTAAAACGGCGTCGCGGTCTGCGTCTCGAACGAAACAATTCTCTGCCGGGACGGAATCAGCATCCGGTCCCGACGCCGTCATTGTGTACCTGACTGGCATCGACACACCGAACGAGCGGTCTGCCGGTGGGCGTTGATTTCATCTTTTTTGTCCGCCGTACATCTATAATCGGAGAGCACGAACTAATCAAAGGAGCACATAAATGGCCGCTTTCGACGATGTCGTCATCATTTCCGGTTGCCGTACCGCAGTGGGAAAATTTCAAGGGAGTTTGTCGGAGCGCAGCGCAACTCAATTGGGCGCTATCGTGGTGCGCGAAGCAGTCCAGCGCGCCCACCTCGATCCCGCACATGTCGATGAGTGCATCATGGGCAACGTGGTCTCCGCCGGGCTGGGTCAGAACCCCGCACGACAGGCCGCAATTTTCGGCGGCTTGGCTCCCGAGGCGGGTGCCATGACTATAAACAAAGTTTGTGGCTCCGGACTGAAAGCAGTCGCGCTTGCAGCACAAGCGATCCAAACTCACAACAGTTCGATCGTGGTCGCGGGCGGAATGGAATCGATGACCAACGCACCGTACTTGCTGCCGCAGGCGCGGAAAGGATACCGCCTGGGCAATGCGCAAATTGTCGACTCGATGGTGAACGACGGGCTCTGGGACATCTACAACGACTACCACATGGGGATCACCGGCGAGAACGTCGCGGAGAAGTACGGCATCACCCGCGAAGAGCAGGATCAGTTTGCGGTGAACTCGCACCGCAAAGCGTTGGCTGCCATCAAAGAATGCCGCTTCCAATCGCAGATCGTTCCGGTTGAGCTGCCTCCGAAGAAGAAAGGCGGCGAGCCCGTCATCTTCGACAAGGACGAGTCGCCGCGCGAAGACACGACCATTGAAGTCCTGCGATCGCTCAAGCCTGCATTCAAGAAAGACGGCACCGTGACCGCCGGCAACGCTCCCGGAGTCAACGACGGTGCGGCGGCGCTGGTGGTGACCAGTGCGCGCCGCGCGGAAGAACTGGGAGCCAAGCCCATGGTCAGGATCGTTGCCCAGGCCACCAGCGGCGTAGAACCGAAGTGGGTGATGATGGCTCCGGTGGGTGCGGTGCGCAAGATCTGGGAAAAGACCGGCTGGAAGAATGAAGACGTGGATCTCTACGAACTGAATGAGGCGTTCTCGGTGCAGGCGCTGGGCGTGATGCGTGAACTCGGACTCGATCCCAACAAAGTGAACGTGAACGGCGGCGCAGTCGCCATCGGGCATCCCATTGGAGCCAGCGGCGCCCGGGTGCTGGTCACGCTGATTTACGAAATGATCCGCCGGGATGTGCACCGCGGAATTGCCGCGCTGTGTCTAGGCGGAGGGAATGCGGTAGCGATGGCGGTGGAAAGGTAAGGAAAAACAATCAGGATGTTAGACGCCAGGCGTTGGGGCTCCCGCTTCCGCCACCGGCAGCGTCACGGTGAACACAGCCCCGCCGCCGGGGGCTGAAGTCGCCTCGATGTTTCCGTTGTGCTCGCGCAGAATGGCTTTGCAGATACTCAGGCCCAGCCCGGTTCCGCGCCCGGGCCGCCGGGTGGTGTAGAAGGGATCGAAAATGTTGGGCAGGATCTCGGGCGGAATCCCTGGGCCATCGTCCTGGAAAATCACTGCCAGCGATTTGCCTTCACTGGTCATACGGATGCGCAGCGTTCCGCGCTCGCGTACTTCGCGAATGGCCTGTTCCGAGTTCAGAATCAGATTCAGGAACACCTGCATGAGCTGGTGCGCATCCCCCAGCACCGGGGGCAGCGACGGCTCCGGCAGAAAATCGACCGTGATATTGCTCTTGCGCAAGGAATAGGCGTGCAGGTGGAGCGTTCTCTGCACCAGCTCGGCCACATCCGCCGACGTCTTTCCGGGCGCGGGCGGGCGGGAGAAATACATGAGATTCTTGACAATTTCCGCCGCCCGCCGCGATTGCTGTTGCAACGTATCCACCTGCTTGCGGGCGGTATCCGAAAGCTCGGAATCCTGCAGCAGTTCCGACATACCAAGGATGCTGGTGAGGGGATTGTTGAGCTCGTGGGCAAAGCCGCCAATCATCTGGCCCATGGCGGCCAGACGCTCGCTCTGGATGATCTGCTGCTCGAGTTTCTTCTCCACGGTAATGTCGCGCACCGACACGATCACGCCATTCAGCTGGCCCTCCGAATCGGACAGCGGACTAGCGGAGGCCCGCATGGTTCGCCAGGCGCCATCGCGATGACGAGCTCCGTACTCGCAGGATCCGAACATTCTTCTTCCGGCCATCAAGTCGCGATACAGGGACAACAACTCCGGCGAGTAGTCCTGCAGTTCTTCCACCTTCTTGCCCATCCAGTCTTCCGGCTTGAAACCCAACAGGTCGTGGATGCGCGAACTCACAAAGTTGAAGCGCTCCTTCGGGTCAATGACCAGGATCAGGTCGGGAAAGCTTTCCAGCAGATAGCGCTGAAACTCTTCCTGGCGGAGCAGGATTTTTTCCATCTCTCGCCGCTCCGTGATATCCACCAGGGTTCCCTGGTAGCGCACGATCTTGCCGGCCTCATCCCAGACGGCGCGGGAGGAATCCAGCAAGGTCGCCAGCGTGCCATCTTTTCGTCGCAATGCAATCTCCCGGGTGCGAATGCCGCCGCGGTCGTCCACACTGCGCCCCAGGATTGGACTGCTGGCCGGGTCCGAATTCAGCGCCTTGGGATCGAGAGCCAGTAGATCCTCTTTGGTGTCGTAACCCAGAATCCCGACCAACGCCGCGTTCCCATCGAGCACCTTGCCTTCCGGGGTGCTGAAATACACTCCCTCCTGCAAGGTCTCGAACAATTCCGTGAAACGGCGCTCCTTTTCGCGTTCCTCGGTAATGTCCCGGGCCAAGGCGCTGACGCCGACCACTTCGTCGCCTTTCACAATCGCGTTCAGCACGACATCGAAGTGGTACACCCGCGGATCGGATTTTGGGCGCACCCGAATCGCGCCGGACCAGCGGCGCTTTTCGAGGAAGTAGGCCAGACCGCTCTCTGCCACCTGGCGCTTCGGTTCATCGATGAACTCATCGAGCTTGCGGCCCACCACCTGGGTATAGTCGATGCCGAGAATGCGGGTCATGCGGCGGTTGACCGTCCGCAGCTTGCCGTCCAGCGCCATGGCAAAGGCGACGTCGTCGAACGAATCGATCAACTCTTTGAAGCTTCTTTGAGATTTTGCAATCAGCTGGCTCAATTGGTCCAGTTGATCTTCGGTGGGAGTCGCGGGCCGGTCCTGGAGTTCCCGAACCAGCGTCCGCAATTCCGTAACCCGTTTCCTCCGGCCATACGCGAAACCGGCGAAGGCGATGGCCACGCAGAGTACGGCAACGGAAATCAGCCCGAGATGATAGGGCAGGCTTTGCAGGCGCTCCCACGACTCCGCCGCCAGGGCGGTTGCCAGCAAAACCACAAACAGCAGGGCGGTGCGCCACAGCCAGGCTTCTTCCTTTTCCAGGCGAGAGGGGACTCGTGCTGAACCTGTGGGCGGTTTTTCTTCTTCTCCCATGGACTTTCTCAGATTCCGGCACTCACTCCATACAAATATGGGCTTAGCCGCATCCTAGTCCACTCGCGCAAACCGAACAACGAAATAGTGTTGGGTAAGTTGGTTCCACAGGTTGAATGACCGCGATGGTTCACCGGTCACAAATCCGGAGTGATAGGGGTCACGCATGGTTCCGCAGACAGAGCGTAGGGTGAAGAAGGAAGCCTTGCACCGGCGTTCGTGCGGCCGGGGACAGGTTCGCCCGGCCTATGCTCTACAAAACTCTCAGCGCCGCGGTTTACGGCATCGATGCCAACATCATCGAAGTGGAGGTGGACGTCTCCGGCGTCAAGATGAACGAAGACCACTTCCACACGGTGGGCCTGCCGGATGCGGCGGTTCGGGAAAGCCGTGACCGGGTTCGTTCCGCCCTCAAGAACTGCGGATACGACATCCCGCCTACTCAAATCACCATCAACCTAGCGCCCGCCGACATCCGCAAAGAGGGGTCGGGCTTCGATCTGCCGATGGCCCTGGGGATTTTGGGCGCCTATGGCGGCCTTAATAAGAAGGAAGTGCCGGATTGCCTTTTCGTCGGAGAATTGTCGCTGGACGGGGGGATTCGCGCTGTCCGCGGCGCATTGCCGATCGCCATCGAAGCCCGCGGCAAGAAAATCTCGCGCCTGGTGGTCCCTGAACTCAACGCCAAAGAAGCCGCCATGGTCGGCGGAGTCGAGGTCTATCCCGTCAAGTCGTTCCTCGACGTGATTCGATTTGTGAACACCGGAAACGGCCTTAGCCCGTTCCAGGTGGATCGGGAAAGTCTGCTGAGCGAGTCGCGGCACTTCTCCGTCGACTTCAAGGACGTGCGTGGCCAGCAGACCGCCAAACGCGCTCTGGAGATCGCCTGCGCCGGCGGACATAACATCCTGATGATTGGGCCGCCAGGGTCAGGAAAAACCATGCTCGCCAAGCGTATGCCGACCATCCTGCCGCCGCTTACATTTGAAGAGGCGCTGGAGACCACCAAAATCCACAGTGTGGCGGGCGTTCTTGACCCCGGGGCGGGCTTGGTGGGCGTGCGCCCATTTCGATCTCCCCACCACACCATCTCCGATGCTGGCTTGATCGGTGGCGGGGCAATTCCGCGGCCCGGCGAGGTCTCGCTAGCGCACAACGGAGTCCTGTTTCTCGACGAATTACCCGAATTCCCTCGTAACGTCCTCGAAGTCATGCGTCAGCCACTGGAAGACGGCACGGTGTGCATTGCCCGCGCCGCCATGTCCTTGACGTTTCCGGCCAGGTTCATGCTGGCCGCGGCCATGAATCCCTGTCCCTGTGGATACTTCAACGACCGCACTCGCGAATGCCATTGCACCCCACCCATCATCCAGCGCTATATTTCGAAGATTTCCGGACCGCTGCTCGACCGCATCGACATTCACATCGACGTGCCCGCCGTGAACTACAAGGAAATGCGGTCCACTGTGGAACCGGAGGGCTCCGCGAGGATTCTCGAGAGGGTCATGCGGGCCCGTGCCACGCAATTGCAACGCTTCGCCGTAAATTCACGCGAGAAGCTCTACTGCAATGCCCAGATGGGCCCGCGCCAGATCCGAACATTTTGCGACCTGTCGGCGGACTGCGAACGCTTACTGGAGCGGGCGATGGTCCAGCAAGGGCTGACCGCCAGGGCCCACGACCGCATCCTGAAAGTGGCCCGCACCATCGCCGACCTGGAGGGCGGTGTATCGCTTGCACCCAAGCACATAGCGGAGGCGATTCAGTACCGCACCCTCGACCGCACCTTCTGGGCGTAACTCACCCGGCAACATTGCCGTCCCGCACCCCCACTTCGGTATCATTGTCATTCGCGGGTTCGTGTGCTACGGTAGTTGAAAGTTCACGCCTTCAGCCTCACGATCGCCGGGTTGTGTTTCGTATTCCAAAGCGTGTCGGACAAGGTGATGCTATGAAAGACGCAATCGCTCCCATGCCAGCAGAACCTGTAATCGAACAGGAAAGCTTCGCCAACCGCAAACTGATTCGGCCGTCGCTGAACCGCAACGACCACAACCACAGTTACCCAGCGCCTCCAGTTGCCGAACGGAGACCAGAGCGCTCCGAACGCGGGGACCGCGGCGACCGCAATGGCGGCGGACGCAAGCCTGCCCCTCCGGAAACCACCAATGCCGAGAATTTCTACTATCAGAAGCAGATGCAATCCAAAACGCTGATGGTGGTGGTATTGCAGGATGGCGAGGAGATTCACGGCGTCATCGAATGGTACGACCGCAATTGCCTCAAACTGCTCCGCGACGGTGAGCCCAACCTGGTGGTTTACAAGCCTTCGATCAAATATTTGTACAAAGAAGGCGAGAACACGAGAAAGTAGCTGCCGGTACACAGACTTGTTCGGGTCCGGATCACGCCCGGTCCAGCACCTTGCGCAAGATCGCGGCCACCATCCTGCGCGGGGCAAAGCGCACCGACTCGGCCAGCAGCCGGTTTTTTAACCCGGAAATCACCATCGTTTTGCCCGACATCAGTCCGCGATATCCATCGCGGGCCACGGTCTTGGCGTCCATGGGGCGGAACTTCTGGAAGAGCACGGTGTTCTCCGTACCGGCGCGGCCTTGAAATCCGGTGTCGGTTGCGCCCGGGCATAGGCAGGTGACCGTCACCCCGGAATCTTTCAGTTCGTTGGCCAGGGCTTCAGAGAAGGAAATGACATAGGCCTTGGTCGCATAGTACACCGCCATGAGCGGACCAGGCTGGAATCCGGCGGTAGAAGCGACATTCAGGATCCTTCCCCGGCGCCGCTCGATCATGGGCCCCACGAACAGCCTGGTCAGATGGGTGAGCGTGCTCACGTTGAGTTGGATTTGCCCGAGACTTTCTTCCAACGGGATTTTCGAGAACTCGCCCAATACCCCGTACCCGGCATTGTTCATCAGAACGTCGACCGCGATGCCTTCGCGCCGCAACTGGTCAAACAGGAACTGCGGGGCGAGAGGTACGGCAAGGTCAAGGGCCATGGGCCTGGCCGATATGCCGAACTGCCGCTGCAGCTCGTCTGCGAACTGGGTGAGTTTGGCCGTGCTGCGTGCCACCAGCACAACATGGCGGTGATCGCGGGCGCAGAGCTTGGCCAGCTCATACCCAATGCCACTGGACGCACCGGTAATCAACGCGGCCGTGGTTGTTTCGGTCATGGGGTTCCCTTTCCCTGCAGCAAAAGGCGGGAGCAGAACGCCCCCGCCATCAGCGCCGCCAGACCAGCGATTGCTTGGTTCCGTTCAGGCTGGCAGTTTCTCCTAAACCTCGTAGATCGCGTGCCAGGAGGTCGCCGCTTTCAGCCGCTCGTTTACATTGTTGATGTTCTTCACGCCCTCGTTTTGCAACCAGGTGCGGAAAGCTTCCGCCCCGTGCTTGGCGTAGACCGGGATGCCGTCCTTCCAGGTGGCGCGGCCGCACAGCACTCCGTTGAACTTCACGCCTGACTCGGCCGCCAGTTCCAGCGCTTCGGTGAACTCCGCATTGCTTACGCCGGCGGAAAGATAAATGAACGGCTTGGTGGCAACATGGGCCGCCTTATGGAATAAGTCCGCCGCTTCCTTCCTGCTATAGGCTTTCTGCCCGGCGTATGACTTGGCCCCTTCCACAAACTTCATGTTGACCGGAACTTCGACTTTCAATACGTCCACACCGTACCGCTCTTTGCTGAACTCGCGCATGCTGGCAATCACGATCTCCGGTTTCTTCTTGGCGTACTCGAAGCCCTTTTCGTCAGCGCCTTCTTCGTATCCCACGAACTCGAGAAAGTAGGGAATGTCGTTGGCGCGGCACTCGTCGCCGATGCGCTCCACCCAGGCGTGCTTCTTCTCGTTCACATCCTTGGGATCAAACGGGGTGTAGTACAGCAGGATCTTCACGCAGTCCGCGCCAGCTTCTTTCAGACGGCGAGCCGACCACAGATCAAGCAAATCGGGCAGACGGCCGGGACCGGTCTTGTCGTATCCGGTCTTTTCATAGGCGAGCAGCAACCCGGCGTTCTTGGCGCGGCGCTTGGATGCGGGTAGTCCCCACTCCGGGTCAAGCAGGATTGCGCTGGCGTGCGGGGTCAAGACCTCCGCCACCAGCGACTTGAATTCCTCCATCATGGCGTCACTGACCGGGCTGCCTTTTTCCTTGGCAAGCGACTTCTGCAACGAACCGCGCTGATCCATGGCAGCGGCGGCGATGATGCCACGCTCAGTGGATACTCTCTTAAGACCGGCCAGTTTTCCAGGGGTGAGCTTCATGATTCCTCCGATGAGTGCGTTTTGAAATGCCGCAAACTTGGGTTGTAAGTGCGGGAGTTATTGTAATACTTTCATGGCAAAACCGCTGTGCCGCCGGTGTGGGGCGGACACTCCTGTCCGAAGCGTGTCTTGATTCTGGTCGAGACCGTGCGGCCAAATTACTCCAGCTCAAACTCCGCCGACCGATAGGGTGTCTGGTTCCCCGCCGTGTCCACCGCCCGTACCTCCGCCCGGTAGCCGCCGGGGGCCAAGGTTGCGACTGGAACCTTGAGCCCAATGGGCACCACCGGACTTCCTGCTTTGATGAACTTCTCCGTGTCTGTCACGCCCACATCGAGTTTCTTCTCTCCGGTTTTCTGATCAACGATGCGGTACTCGAGGGCGATCTTCGGAGGAGCCGCGCCCGTCAGCAAGGGATCGTAAACCTCGAAATAAACCAGCGCGTTGTCAGTTTTCTTGAAATGGTTGGATGCCGAGGGCACAAACTGCATCCCCTGAACCACCAGCGGCTTGCGGTCGGATAGAAGCTGCGCATCCAGGTCCGTATCCAAGTCGGACACGCGGCGCAAATCGCTGGTCATGGCAAGTCCACTCACGTTGAGCTGCTTGCCGTTGTAGGTGTCAATAGCCAGAGGCAGTTCAAGTTTGCCGAAGCTTTCATTACCCGAACTGAACACCACCCGGAGGTTGTATTTCCCGGAGGCAATCTCGAACTGGTTCTCATAGCGGAAAGGCTGCTTTTGGAACTCCTCCTGTTCCTTTTTCCCGTCGAAGTCCAGGTTGACCGTGTCGCTGAAGCGAGCGGCGATCGAACCATCGGGCAGATATGCAATGCCGAGAACGTTCACGGCGGAATGCTGTTTGCCTTTGACCTTTTCAAACTTCAGCGAGTTCGACGGGATGTCGATGGCCAGGTGAATACGCGCCACGTTCGGAGAGGTGTAAAAAAATGGAGCCTCCATCGAGGCCGTTACATTCCCCGGCATTTCGCCCGCTGCCCGGCTCTCCAAGTCCTTTTCCGTGGAGCTCCCGGCCAGTAAGTCGAGGGGCCGAACCTTGCAATAGCCACTGCGAGCGCGGACATTGGTTCCTCCGCGTTCCACCTTGACTCGCAACGTATGGCAGCTGCCTTCCGGCGAATCGGCTGGCTTGTAGCCTAGCAGGTAGTACTCGGACTGATCCTTCGCAATCTTTTCCATGCCTCCCAGCAAGTCATTGGTGTTTACGATAACGAAACCGCCGGTGCCGTTGGCCAACTGGTAGAGCAGTTGCTGATTCGTCGTGGCACTGTCCGGGAACGGCGGGACAATTTGTCGAGGCTGGTCGTAGGGACTCAAGAAAGTCGGAATCGGGTTACCTCCTCCGGCAACGCCGCGTCCACCCCCTGTCCCGCCGCCATGGCTACCGCCGCCGCCCGTGCCTCCCGTGCCTCCCGTGCCTCCGCCACCGTGACCACCACCACCGCCGGTTCCGCCACCGCCGCCCGGACCACCCCCCGTACCGCCGCCGCCGCGCCCACCCCCTCCGCTGCCGCCGCCACCACCGCCTCCGCCGCGCTGAGCCGGCTCAGGCGGCTCGGCCCACAATTCCGCGAGTCGAAGCAGAGGATACTTCACATTGCCTTGATACTTGAGTGCGACCGGCACAAGTTGTCCCGATGCCGGATGCCATTTCGGCTGCACCAGTGAGCCGGTCGGCGAGGTTACCATCGACGGCACCACCAATCCGCGCACGTCAATCGGATAGACTGCCACGTTGGCCTTGTTGCAGGCGTCGATGACCGCCGTCAACTCCGACTGAAGTTCGGGGGTGATCGGAAAACCGGAGGTCAGCATGACCAGTGTCTTCCGTCCCGGCACCGAAGCGAGGTTCTTTGCCAGGTCTCGGAGGGCCAGAAGTACGCTGCGTTGAGCGAATTCCGCTTCCAGGCCAGTCAGGCTGGGAGCAATGAACGACGACTGCGGCATATTCAGGCTGGCAACCTCCGGCGCATTGGGGGAAACGGTGGAGGTTTTGATCCCCGCAACCACTTTTTTCAGCCGCTCTGCGTCTGCGGTAAAGTTCTGCGCGATGTGGAGCGCACCCGCGAAGTCAATGATCGCGATCAGCCGGTCCGGACCGGCATTGGCATCAATGAACTTCGCCGCCGCATCACGGGCCCTCGCCTGGTCGCTGAACTCCATGGTCGAGTTGTCGAAGAAAAGCACCAAGTAATGCTTCTGGGGATGGGATGGCGACAGGGTCTCATCTTCCCTTGAAAAGCTGGTCACGGTTTGCTCTTTGCCGTCTTCCCAAACCTTGAAATCCTTGGCCGTGAGATCGCGGACATAGTTCCCTTTCTTGTCGGTCACCACGGTGTCCACCAGTACCTCTCGCGTCTCCACCTTGATGGTGGAGGTCCCGGTGCTTACGGCTTCGGCTTGTGGTTGTGCCTGCGCAGCCGCCGGGCGGCAAGACATCCTCCAAGCTACGGGCAAACTCACCACCAACAGAATCGCGATCCAGCCAGCTTGCCATCGATGTTTCATAACCAATCCTTTCAGGGAATTTCGACCGCTCCGTTTTCGGCGGCCATTTGCTGACCCTCGGCATCTCGAACCACCAGCCGCACCAGATAACTGCCGGGCTTGACGTCAAAGCTGGCTTTTAAGGTAATGCCCGACCCCAGCTTGTTCTCCAGAGTCTGATTCTGCCAGCGCATTTGCAAGGTTTTTTGATCTCCCTGCACAAAATTTCCGTTATGATCAAAAACCGCAGAAACGATCGTCACATCGTTGCGGTTCTTGCCCTCCGCTTTTCTGTAGTGAAGGTGTTTCACATCCAGATGGGCCAGAACCGTGAGCTTGGCGCTGTCTTCAGTGACCTTGAAGAACTGGGTGTGCAGGTCAACCGGAAGATCGTGCAGTTCTTCCAGAGAGAAGACTTCGTCCTCGACTTCGCGCCTGGCTTCTTCGGTCGCATCTTCGGTATGAGTGGGAGCGTAGTAGCCGCGGCGAGCCTGCAGGACATACTTCTCGTGCACTTTCACACTGACCTTCAGTGTGTGAAAGCTGCCATTCATTTTCAGGTTCAGCGGTGTAAAACCCAGCACGTAGGAATACTCCGGAGTCTCGGCGACCCGCCGCAGCCCTTCATCCATGTCATTGCTGTTATGGAAAAATGTGCCGCCCGTGCCATCCGCCAGGACGGCAAGTACGTCACTCTCGGCGGAGGCACTTTGCAGCGCGTACTGAGTTTCCAGAGTCTGGGTCGTGGGATCCGGGCGAGTTATCTTACCCAGATCACCCCCGGGGAGGACCGTATAAAGCCCGCGAGCATCGAGCGAACTGATGATGATCTGTCCCCGCAAGGCGCGATCGATCACATCGCTGTATTCCGGCTCCAGTTGGGGAGTCAGGAAGCCGGGCGAGATCACAACCAGGTTTCTTTGTCCGGGCATCACCGAAACCCTGCGAACCACGTCCTTCAGAACGCCGAGTGCCAGCCGGCTCTCCGCGTCTCCGCTTGTCAACTTGTTCATGGTTGCGCTTTGGACAAGCGACTGCGCGGATTGGATGAACGTGGGATCGCCATCGTACGCACAATTCAGAGCGTCCGTCGTAGCCACCTGCATAGCCACCGGATCGTGCTTGTTCTGGATGAGGTCGGCCATATAGTAAGTGATGTCCGGACACTCGGTGAGTGCACTCCCAGCGATGGGCCGGGGCTGGAGGCGATTCAGGGTATCGTGCAGCTTGGCACGATCATCGGTGAAATCCAGGTTGGTCTGGCCGGAGGTCGAAAAAATCGCGATCCGGTCGGTCGGTTGCAAGGCTGCCAGACGTCGGTCAACCGCTGCCCGGATATGAGCCAAATCGCCGAACTTGATGTGTATATCGTCAAAAACGTAGGCCAGGAAGCGTTCGGCGACGGAGGGCGGCTTCCGCGGAGGTTGAGCACCCTGTCCCGCAGTCGATTCCGCTGGGCTCGATTCCGCCGAGTTCGATTCAGAGGCTCTTATCGTGGTCTGAGTACCGGGCTGTTCCACCGAAAAGTGGGAGATGACCTGCGGCTTGCCATCGTCAAAAAGCTGGAAGTCTTCCTTGTGCAGGTTCCCGGCGGCGTGGCCACGAGAGTCGCGCGCCACCACCCGCACCAGCACCAGCCTCACGTTTACCTTGAAGGTCGTGGGCTCGTCGCGGAAAACCATCTCCCCAGCAGGCTCCTGGCTTGCGTTATTGGCTGGGGAAGATTCCGCCTGCTGTGGCATGGCGGCTCCAGATCCGTGTCCAATGGAAGACGCCAAGAAAGACCCCAGGCACAAAAGAACAAGCCGGGAGCGGGGCAACCGCTTTTTCCTCAGATCGGACAGATGCACGGCTTTGTGAA
The DNA here is from genome assembly GCA_963715675.1 of uncultured Acidobacteriota bacterium. Taxonomy (GTDB): domain Bacteria; phylum Acidobacteriota; class Terriglobia; order Terriglobales; family Acidobacteriaceae; genus DASVWZ01. The sequence continues at coordinate 322,677 of OY970265.1, read as the reverse complement.
ACTCCTTCAATACGCGCTGCCGGGATCAGCGGACCAGTTCCAGCTGGTGATACCTGCAGTGTAGTCCACCCGAGGCTGGATCGGAAGCGGATTTCCGGGGAACCTGACGACGCTGGGAGCCGCGCAGCCCTTGCCATTTTCCCCGTTTGGCGATTCTTACCACATCCCGATGCAGGCACGTTCCTCCTGAGATATGGCACACCCTTCCGAGACTCGGGTATAGTGAGCGTGAAAACAGGCCATCCCAATGAACTCCGTTGCACCCGATCCCAACCTGGCGGTGTATGACTCGTGCCTGGTCGCGGAGCATTACGCCGCCCTTGATTACATCACTGCTTGCGAGCAGTGGATGTGCGACACACATATCGCCGAACGATCGGCGGTATTGGAGATTGGGGTTGGAGGAGGCCGGGTGTCCAGGTATCTGGCAGCGCGGGCATCGCGCTATGTGGGCATAGACTATGCGCTGAAAATGGTGGAGGCATGCCGCCAGCGGTATCCTGGTCTGGATTTCCGGCAGGGTGAGGCCTCGGACCTCTCGGCATTTGCCGGCGGCAGCTTCGACAGTGTGGTGATGGCGTTCAACACCATTGACTATCTGCTACCGGACGCTGCACGGGCTCGTTGCCTGGAGGAAATTCGCCGGGTGCTGAGGCCCGCGGGCACGCTGATTTTTTCATCGCATAACCCGCGGGCCGTGCTGGTGACCCCGGCATGGAATCGGGAACGGCTGCGTGCGATGGCGGAACGCATGACGGGCGGCCACCGGTCCGCCGGCAAACTGGCGTATGCAGGACTCACTGTAGCGCGGGCAGGGTGGGCAGCCGCGCAATCCGTTGCGGCCTCGACCGATCGAATTCTACGCCGGGTGCCGCGCCGGGCGTTTTGGCGCGGCGACGGATACATGTTCGACGTGGCGCACGGCGGACTGCGGACGCATTACTGGGTTCCCAGCCGCTGCGTCTCGGAATTGGCGCGGCACGGGTTCCAGTTGCTGCATTTTCGAGCCGACATTCCCCCGCGCCGTCGACAACAACTGTTGTTCGCTGACTGGTACTACTACGCATTTGCGGCACCGGCCGCAGGAGCAGCCGCACGCTGGTGTGCCTGACCGAATGTTGGGGCGCTTAGGAGGCGTGAGCGAAGCGGGAGCCTCCTGCCGAAATCCTGAGAGCAGCGAAGGATCTGGAGGGATCTGGTGCGCCCGGAGAGATTCGAACTCCCGACCTATTGCTCCGGAGGCAATCGCTCTATCCAGCTGAGCTACGGGCGCACTCCAATTTATAAAGTGTACATGCAGGGCGCTGGGGTATCAATCAGGGCGAGCGCGGTGAGCTGCCGTTGGGTATGCAACGACCGCCATGCCTGCGCCAGTTCCTGAACCCACAGCGGTGCTCGGCGTGGCCCGACCTCGCGGGCGAACGGGAAGGCCTTAGGATTCGGACATGGTTATGGAGCCACGTCCCTCCACGATCCTGACGCCGCGCAACAAATCGGGAGCCGGGCCTAGTAACGGTCTCGACGACCGCCGCCACCGCCGCCGTGACCGCCGTGGCCGCGTCCACCCCGGTCTCGTCCTCCGCCGCCACCACCGCTGCGCTCGGTCTTGGGGCGCGCTTCGTTTACGTTCAGCTTGCGTCCACCGAGTTCGCTGCCATTCAGCGCGGCAATGGCTTTTTCCCCGTCCTCGGCGCTGGTCATCTCCACAAAGCCGAATCCCCGTGACCGTCCGGTGTCGCGGTCGGTCATCAGGCTGACACGGTCTACCTGTCCATAGACTGCGAAAAGCTCCCGGAGTTGATCTTCCGAAGTGTTGAAATCGAGGTTTCCAACGAAAATGTTCTTCAAGCAGTTGCCCTCATTCTGAGCTATTTGAGTGTGGGCGACTTCGGCGGAGGAGCGAACGCTGGTAGGCGAGCTTTGTAGCCGGAGTTGTCGAACAGTTCAAACGCGCGAGAAGTATATCAGGTCTGGTGGCCGCAGAATGCAAGTCCCGTTCCGGATCTTTATTGGCCAAGGGCCAGGACAGGAGGCTGCGCCTGGGTTGCCTGATTTCACTAGCATTGATCGACCTGCCAGAAACCCTGGCGCCGGTAGCCCAGTTGCAGAAGCCGGTTCTTGGGATCGTGGCGCTTGCCGCAATTCGGACACTTCAAGTAGTGGCTCAACGCTGTGCCATGGCGATCGTAGTCCTCGGAGACCGCAAACGTTGTGCCGCAGCTACAAGGGATCAGGAACATCCTGAGTTCTTTCGGCGGATCGGCTTTGCGGCTGCGCCGGGACACGGATCACGCTTCTTCGACCGCGGCTAAGGACTTCTTCCGGCGCTGATTGGACTGGAGAACTTTCTTGCGCAGGCGCAGCGATTTCGGCGTGATCTCGACGAACTCGTCGTCGGCGATGAATTCAATGGCTTGCTCGAGATTGAGTTGGCGGAACGGCACCAGGCGGATGGCTTCGTCCGCGGTCGAAGCACGCATGTTGGTTAGCTTCTTCTCCCGCACCGTGTTGACGTCCAGGTCGGTATCCTTGGCGTTTTCGCCGATGATCATGCCCTCATAAACCTCGACTCCGGGGCCGACGAACAATTCTCCACGTTCCTGCAAGCCCCAAAGCGCATAGGCGGTGGTCGTGCCGGGACGATCGGCGATCAGCGCTCCGGTGAGCCGGTGGGGAATCTCGCCCTGCCATTCGGTATAACCGTCGAAAAGCGAATTCATGACGATGGTGCCGCGGGTGTCGGTGAGTAACTGGCTGCGCAGGCCGATCAGGCCGCGGCTGGGGACACGAAACTCGATCCGCACGCGTCCGTAGCCGTGATTGTGCATATTGCGCACCTCGCCCTTGCGCGACCCCAGTTGCTCCATGACCACGCCGACAAAAGCTTCCGGGACATCAACGGTGAGGTGCTCGACTGGCTCCATCAGCTTTCCGTCGACCCGCTTGGTAACGATCTGGGGCTTGCCGGCCATCAGTTCGTAGCCTTCGCGGCGCATCATCTCAATCAAAATGGAAAGTTGCAGTTCGCCGCGTCCCATCACCGTGAAAATGTCGGTGCTCTCGGTTTCTTCGACGCGCAGAGAAACGTTGGTGAGCAGTTCCTTCTCCAGACGCTCGCGCAGGTTGCGTGAGGTCACGTAGGTCCCGTCCAGACCGGCGAACGGAGACGTGTTCACGGTGAACTGCATCGCGATGGTCGGCTCGTCGATAGTAATCGGCGGCAGCGGTGACGGGTTCTCCGCGTCGGTGATGGTCTCGCCGATGGTGATGCCTTCCACGCCCGCCACGGCGATGATGTCGCCCAAGGTGGTTTCCGTGGTGTCGACTCGCTTCAATCCGGAAAAGGAAAAAAGCTTCGTGATCTTGGTCTTGTGAAACGACCCGTCCAGCTTGGCAATGGCAACATCTTCGCCGGTGCGCATGGTTCCGTTGAACACGCGCGCGATGGCCAGGCGTCCGAGGTAGTCGCTGTAATCCAGGTTCGCCACCAGGATTTGCAGCGGCCCGGCGGGATCGCCCGTAGGCGGGGGCGTGGTTTGCAGAATGGCTTCAAACAGCGGCTGAAGATTCTCGCCTCCACCTTTGATGTCGCGCGAGGCCGTGCCTGTCTTGGCGTTGGTGTATAGGACGGGAAAGTCGAGTTGCTCTTCTTTGGCGTCCAGATCAATGAAAAGATCGTAGACCTCGTTCAGCACTTCCTGCGGACGCGCATCCGAACGGTCAATCTTGTTGATCACCAGAATCGGCGGAAGATGCGCTTCAAGCGCCTTGCCGAGCACATACCGCGTCTGCGGCAATGGGCCTTCGCTGGCATCGACCAGCAGCATGACGCCATCCACCATCTTGAGCGCGCGCTCCACTTCGCCGCCAAAGTCACTGTGACCGGGGGTGTCCACGATGTTGATCTTTACGTGGTGATAGAGGATGGCGGTGTTCTTGGCCAGAATCGTGATGCCGCGCTCGCGTTCCAGTTCGTTGGAATCCATCACGCGCTCGATGATGTGTTCATTGGAGCGGAACGTGCCGCTCTGCTTCAGCATGGCGTCGACCAGAGTGGTCTTTCCGTGGTCAACGTGCGCGATGATGGCGATATTGCGAATTTCTAAACTCAAGTGAACCTTTCCGGAGGAACGCCTACTACTACTTTACTATGGGTGGAGGGTACACGTGAGGGCTGGGCGAGGACAGAGCTGGTCAGTTGGCGGAAAATTGCCACGCAAAAGGCGGGGAACACGCGGTATGGCCCGTTACTGCAAAGGCGATTTCGCCGCAGCAGCCTGCCGTAACTCTAGAGCGGAGAGTAGTTTCTTCACGTGTTGAAAGCCGGAATCGTGCTCTGCCCAAGGCAGAAGCACATCAGGAGTGATTCCGTTCACTTCGTTGGACCCATCGGCACGAAAGCGCACACAATCCGGCATCTCAAGGTGCGCACCAGAATTCTCGAGCTTGGCAGGAATGCCTCCGTTTGTGTAGCCGCAGCCTGCTCCTCCAGTCACTTCTCCGACAATCGCCGCAGCATGATTATCTTGTAACAATGCCGCGAAATACTCTGCAGCGGACCAGGTCCCACGATCCACTACAACATAAAGAGGCAGCGCCTTTGGATTCTCGGTGTAGGCGTAACGACTTGGATAAAACAGGACTGTCCTTGATTCAAGTGAAGCGAAGCTTCCAGGCTTCGCATAATCAACGATTCCTGATGTGAACAGGAGTCTGTTGACCAGCATAGAGCAGTTGAGCTTTCCCGTGTCCCAGACTGCGGTTGTGTTGCATGGCCGCTTGCTTTCGTCGATTGCCTTTTCGAGCTTGCCGACTGCCTGTTCCAAAAGGTCTGGGGAGCCAGCGTGGTTCTTGATGTCGGTTTGCACCTCTCCGAGGCGGTCTTGGAGATCCTTGGTCCAGTGTTCATGTCTGATGAAAGCCGTCCTCGAGTCATGCAGGGGAACCGGACTCAAGGCTCGTACGGTTGCGTCAACCCAGTCCGAACCGCCTCCATTTTGAGTTATATCGATTAAGAGGGCAGTCGCCCCGGCCGCCCTAAGACCCTCCGCCCGTCTCACGAGAGCTGCGGTCAGGAGGTTGGCTGTGGCAAGTTCGATTTGGTCGTCGCACTTATCGTCGCAGGCTGCGTTTTCCGGCACGCGCAGATCGCGCACTGCCTGCTCACAAATCTCAGGAAAGGAATGTTCGCTGAAGACACCAATCCGGATGATGCCAAAGACAGTGCCGTTTTGTAATCGAAGAAGGCCGCCAGGGAAAAGGCTTGTTTCTGGGGCATTCACCAAAGAGAACTCGGGCAGTTCGGAGAAGTCCAACCCAGGATGGAGGTGGGTTTTGTATCCCAGGCGATCACATAAGCTCTGCGACATGCTGGCTGCGGGCTTAGGTTGTACTCCGTTCTTCGGCCATTCGATTTCCAAGTGGCCATCTCCGAAACTGGCGATGAACTTGTCGAGAATTCGACGGGCATCGCTCTCGTCGGTCGCTTCACGAAGTTTCACTTCCGTGTCCAGCCGTAAGCGCTGCAGGTCCATTTTTCGGTCCTCGACCGCCCATTCCAGATTCGCGTAATGGGAAGAAATCTCGGACAGAACTTGATGGAAGTCCTCAAGCCACGGTTTAGGATCGAAACTCGCCAGCCGTGCGTCGCTTGAATTCTGAGGTGAAGCCGCGCAAGTTAGTAATGCCAGAGAAAGGGCAAGCAATCCTCGCCTCATCACGCCTCCCGGGTGGATTCGTTGCGGCTAATTGTACTGCGGTTCCGTTCTACGGTTTGAGCGCGGCTTGCGCCTCGGCGGCGGAAACGGCGGCCACCCGGGGTTCGTTAAGCCTGCCAGTGATCAGGAATGCGGGAACGCCATCGCGGGTCAACTTGAGATTCACGATGCGGTCCGGAGTTGCGGTTCCACTGAATTGATAGGTGGCGCCTGGAGTCTCCAGTTGGCCGTCCTGCACTTTGAAACTGCCTTCCTGCAGAATCAGGCGGAAAGATAACCGCCGCGCCTGCAGAGGCCCATCGTTCCCGACGAGCACGATGTGCGGAAACTGCCCGTCGTGCGCGTCCACTTGCAAGTTGCCGGCCGCCGCCGAAAGCAGACCGGATGGGGTCAGGCCCGAAGCCGCAACGCTGTAGCTTGCGTTCGCCGAACCAGTGCTCCAGTCATCGTTCATGAACTGGGCGATCTGGTTCAACGCCATGCGTTGCATGGTACCGCTTCCGGCGTACTGCGGAGACTTGCCGGTGAAATCCGCTTTCCACTCGCCCGTGTGTTTGCCTCCCCAGACCTCAGCGCGCACCTCGGAAAGATGCAACTTCCCCTCTTTCAGTTCGACGCTGGCCGAAACATGATTTGCGGCAATCCTGCGAACCACAAATTTGTCGGCGCTGAGTTTCCCGGTTGCACGGAGCGAAAGAAGATATGGACTGCCCGCCGGACTGGCGGACAAAAACTGATACCACGGTTGCTTGCGGACCCCCGGGTTCAGTAGAAGATTAAGCTGGTCGAGCGCAACCTCGCCAGCATGGAGATTGAATGTCGTCGCGCACTCCTCCGGAGCTTCGCAGTGGCGGGGAAACGAGAGGGTCCCGGTCACGGTGGTTCCAGCCACCGAGGCTCGCAGATCCGAGGCGTCAACGCGGTCCGGCTTAAAAGACAGATTCGCCGCTGCGATGCTGATTGGCTGGTTCATGCCGCGCGGCTGAGCCCGAACCGCGCGAAGCTGCACTTTCCCGAGCAGCATCGGTATGCCGCCCCCCGACCATCCGCCCGCCGCCTGCAAGTCGATCTTCGCGGCGCCCTCCGCCCGGGTCTGCGGCGCCGTGATCCCGACCGCATGAAGCGCCTGAAGCAACCTTTGCAGATCGGCATCCCCTTGCAGTGAAAGACTATATCCGCCCCGCGAAAGCATTCCCCGCATCGAGACAGGCTCGCTCTTCCCCAGGGTCACGGGAAGCGGGCCGATGCTGATCTGAGCTTGCTCCAGCGTCGGATTTTTCTTCTTCACTGGTACTTTCTTGAGGTGCGCGCTCGAAGGCGCGGACGCCGAAGAAATCGCCAGTGGAACAGTTCCAAATGGCAGGTCTGTATTGGTTGCCTTGGAAGAGAGCCGAAGCCCTGTAGTCTCGCCGGAGCCCTCCAGCGTGACGGAGTTCTCGTCTTGGTCACGCCGCATCTGGAATTTCGCGTTGAGCCGTCCGTCCGCAGCGAGTTCGTCCGGCACTCCCCGATTGACATGGCGCAGCAACGAAACCAGCGATTGAATGGGAACCTCTCGCGCGGTAACGGCGAGGTCATAACCTCTTGTCCCAGTGGGATTGGTCACGCTGCCGTCCACGGTCAACAGGCCGCCGTCGGCGACGGGAGCGTCACACCGCAACTTGGAAACGATGTGATCTACGGAACTGTAGTGAGCGTCACATTGTGCCGCCAGCGCCAGGTCCCGGCCTCCGAACACGTCGTAGTGGCGGAAGTCGACGACGGAGGCGTCCGCGTGAACCGTCAAATCTCCCGCTGTCCCGGAGATCACGGTCGAAACTTTGATGGCGCCCCGCCATCCCTTGTCCGCCCCATAGAGCAACTTGCTGGCTTGTCCGAGCTGTCCCTGCTGCCATTGCAGAATGAAGTGGACCGGGGTCTCGCGCAGGCGGGGGGCCCGCTGCCATGATCCTTCCGCGCGCAAAATCCCCGCGTCGGTCAAATTAAGATCGGTTCGTACCGGCCTCGCTTTCAGGCGCATACCCCAGGCATTTTCAGAATCCTGCCAGAAGGAAAAATCCGCTTCGGTCAAGGCATAGGGAGTCTTTTCCGGTCCAATCTTGAGATTGATCCGGCCGTTGTCGGACTCGATGTAGGGAAACCCAGGCCGCTTTTCCGACCTGGCCTTACCGGTCGGGGCAATGGCGGTCCGGGATGCGCGTTCGAGCAAGTCTTCCAGATTCCAGTCCCCACGCGAATTGCACACCAGATTGAGGCTCGGCTCGGTAAGGTTGAGGCGTGCGATCTCGATTCGTCCGCGAAGCAAGGAGGTGACGCGCAGGAACGCGGTCACGCTCTGCGCCTGCAGCATGGGCTCGGCGCTAAATGCAGGGTCGTCGTGGACGGCGAAATTCTCCAGATCGAAGCCCGGCTGCGGGAACAGCCGCAACTTGACCCAGGAGACGTCAACCGGATGTCCCAAAGCGAGGCTGACTGACTGAACAATCCGCGCGCGCAGCCGGTTTACCCCAGGACGAACCAGGAACAAGGTAAGGAGAAGCGCGGCCAGAACAATAACCGCGCCGCGCCTGGACCTCCAAGACTTCACCGCACCACCTGGAGGGTACGTCGCCAGCGGGTTTCATCGAAAAAGTGAATCAAAATATGAACCAGAAACCCCAGCCGGTCACTCACTCCTTTTTCCAGGTACTGGTAGGGCGGGGTCTCAAACGACCAATAGATGAACATGGGCCGGCCAATCAGGTTTTCCTGCGGAATAAATCCCCAATAGCGGCTGTCGTAACTCACGTCGCGGTTGTCGCCCATGGCAAAGTAATGTCCCGGGGGAACCACCAGCTCATCGTCCTGGATGTATTGGTTCATCACCAGCAGCCATTCCGGGACGACGTTTTCTCCCTCCGACGGCGGGATCGCCGGGAAATTGTCGCGATACAGATTGAAGGGAGCATTTTCTATGTGATGGACGTAGGGCTCATCCAGCTTCACGCCATTTCGATACACAACGCCACTATGCAAATGAATGCGGTCTCCGGGCACGCCCATGATGCGTTTGACCACGTAGAGGCCGATATCATGGGGGGAAAGAAAGACCACGATGTCCCCATCCTTGGGATTCCGGTAAGGAACCACCGGCCCCAGCCACTGGCTGCGCGGAGCGAACTGTTCGCGGTTCACAAAGACGTGATCCCCGATCAGCAGGGTGTTCTCCATCGAACTGGAAGGGATCTCGAAAGCCTGCACAATAAACGTGATGATGAACAAGCCGGTTACCAGCACCCCGGCCAGCGAAGCCAGAAACTCCACCGTGGTTTCGCTCTGCTTCTCGGTTACTTCCTCTTTTGCTTTCTTGGCCACTCAGATTTTCCTATCAGTCAGCGGATTTCTCACTTAGTTTACAACTCGAAACGTGCGGTCCCAGCGGGTAATCTGGAACAAATGGCTGGCCGCATAGACGAAGCGATAAATTTTATCACCTGGCGTGGACGCCACCAGAACGTCATCGTCCAGGCTACGAACCGACCAGTAGATCAGCAGGGGCCGTCCGATGATGTTCTCCTGCGGTACGAAGCCCCAGTAGCGACTATCGAGGCTCTCATCACGGTTGTCCCCAAGCACGAAATAGTTACCCTCGGGGATGATCAGTTGCCCGTCCTCGACCAGTTTCCGCATCTCCAGCCACCATCCCCCCTCAAGGCCAGGAACCGGGACGTTGGTGCGCGGAAAATCGTCCCGAAACACGTCCGTCTCGCGGGAATCGTAGCGAACATAAGACTCGCGAAGTGGAATGCCGTTCACGTAGACCTGGCGATGGATCAGCCGCAGCCGGTCGCCCGGCACTCCTACGACTCGCTTGACGAAATGCTGGCTGGGATTGACCGGATAGTGAAACACCACGATGTCGCCTCGTTTCACGTTCCGGTAGGGCAGGATATGAGCCCAGAACCGATTGCCCCCATAGCACAGCTTGTTGACCAGCAGGTAGTCGCCGATCAGCAAGGTATTCTCCATGCTCTCGGAGGGAATCTGGAAAGCCTGAACAACGAAGGTAATCACGAAGATTGCAATGACCACCGTCGTCAGTAAGGACTGCACTGGCGCCAGCGCATCCGAACGCCGAATTTTGCCGTCCATGCTCATGAGTCGGGCGGGCTCGATCCCGGAGTGCGGGACAGCGCTCCAGCGCCGGCGGGGAGCGCACTCAGATATTCCAGCAGTTGTTTGGCAGCGTCCTGTTCTGCGTTCTTTTTCGTCGTGCCTTCGGAGCGACCCACAAACTCGATCCGTTCGTGGTTCGCCGTACCCGGCAACCGCGCTTCGACGGTGAATGTCTTACTATGCTCGGGGCCGCGCTCCTGCACTAATACATAAGACGGTTGAGGCCGCCCCATGGCTTGCAGTTTTTCCTGCAGTGCCGACTTGAAGTCGGTCAGCGGCAGACTGCTGCCCGAGCGCGCCAGTTCTTCGAGTTCCGGATCAATGATGAACTGCCGCACCACTCGCCGGACCGCATCCCCACCACTGTCCAGGTACATCGCGCCCAGAACCGCTTCCAGGCCGTCCACCAGCAGCGCCGTTTTGTGACGCCCGCCGCTCTTCTCTTCCCCACGTCCCAGCCGGAGATACAGCCCCAGTTTCAGGTGCCGCGCCACCCGGATAAGGTGCTTCTCGCTAACCAGATGCGCCCGCAGCTTGGAAAGCTGCCCTTCCCGAAATTGCGGGAAGCGGTGGAAAAGGTCTTCGGTGGTGATCAGCCCGAGTATGGCATCGCCCAGGAACTCCAGTTGTTCGTTGTCGCCCACGGGCGTGCCCGGTAGCGGCTGCTGCGACTCCAATTCCCTCGCCTGTGATGTGTGGGTAAGCGCCTGGTCAAGCAGTTCTGCCCGCTGGAACCGGTATCCCAAAGCTTCTTCCAGATCCGCTGTGCCAGGTAGTTTCATAGGGTTGGGTAATTGAGCAATCGGGTTCCATTATGCAACTGGCTGCATGGGCCTAGCTCTCCTTCGCCCGCAGTCATCTCCGGTAGCCCGCTAGTTGACTCCGAAATCGTAGCCGCCGTAGCCCCCAGAAGGGGTCAGCAAATACTCCCCACGAGGCAGGTCTTGCGAAGGAGTAATCAGAATCACGTGGTCGTTTACCGCCTGCACTGTGATGTCTGGCAGATGCTTCTGATCGGGGCCGCCTTTCGCAGTCAGAACGTGGGTTCGGATAACCTTCACTTCGCGATGGTCTTTTTTCTTTTCAAACAGAACGATGACCATGCTCCCCGCGGTCGGCATCCTGCTCACATAGAAGGCCGGGCGATGCTCCGATAGCTGGAGTAACGCTTCGGCTCCGTGATAACTGAGCGTACTGCCGGAGAAGGCACCAGAACTGACGTTCAGTGGGGCAATATAGTTCAGCTGCTGCCAACCACCCTTGGCTTTGTAGTAGACGCCGTAGCTCGGTGGCTCCGTTGACTGCTGAGCAACGCAAACCGCCCATAACCAAACAATCGTCGTTGCGATCATTCTCTTTTTCATTTCGAGCCTATGTTGCCTGGTCCCGATCAAATTCCAAGAGAATCCTGAATGGCGCGCCATTCGGCGACCGCTTTCTCATCTCTCTGATCGCGTTGATGAAGTTCATCTGCGGTGAGGTGACGGACTGATAACTCGTGGGGTCTCCCGACATCCAAACATTGTCGCAATCCGGGCCGGGACAAAGATCAGGAATGCTGATGTTGTCAGGGGACATGGTAATGCGGGTGTGGCACCGCTCACACTCGAAGGACACAGCCCTAATGTCATCCAGCCCCACGACGACCCTGTTTTCAAAAGTCAAAGGCAACTCCCGCTTGCACGATCACAAATCGCAAATTACAAGTTACTCAATTCTTCGGAGGAGTGCTGGCCGGCGGTGTGGTTGCGGGACTTGCCCCGCCCGTCAACTGCAAAAGCCGGTCGCGCTCCTGGCGGGCTAATTTACCCGCCGGGGTATTTTCCTGGGTCAGGTCCACTGCGCGGTTGGCCTCCTTGAGCGCCTCGGGATACTTGTTCTGCTTATCGAGAGCCAGCGCCAGCCGTAACACCACGACCGGGTCAGGCTGCGATGGAAAAGCCTCCACGGACTTGCGGAAGTTGGCTTCGGCGTCGGCAAACTTCTCCTGGTCAAAGTCCACTTTGCCCAGAATCGAGTACACGGTAGATCGCAACAGTGACTTGTAGGCCTCCACCTGCTCTGGCCCTATTCCGGGCGGAATATCCGTCTCCACCGTTTGCAGGGCACGCTGCGCATCCTTGCGCGCTTCTTCATAGCGCTGGACTTTATCAAGATCGGTCTCGTGGGTGCGCTCAGCAATGACTTCGGCCGCATCCGTGAGGGCTTCGGGGTCATCGGGATCCGACTTCAATATCTTCTGCGCGATCTCCAACAGCTTGTCGCCATTGTTGGCATTCTGGTAGCCGCGCATGGCCGCCCGGTAGAGCAGCGGGGTCAGTTCGCTGGCGGGAAATTTGACGGCGAAATCGTCGGCCGCCTTCTCCATGGCTGCGGGATCATTCTGGCTGGCAACGGCCGCTTTATAGGCGTCGAACTCCGGCTGGGTCTTGGCTTGGGGCGGACGTTTGCCCGGAGGGGCGGCGCCGCTTGCCGCGGCCGGTTTCTGATTCTGGGCAGGCGCCTGCATGTTCGCGCCTGCAAAGGCTGTCACCACTAGTAATACCATAAGGATGGTCGCTGCCTTCATGATTTCTCCTTGAGTCTGAAACGTACTGGCAAATTCTACCGGCATCCTCCGCCACCTATGGCTGTGGATGGGCAGGAGGCTCGTAGGGCTGCTCGATGCCGCGTTCTGCCGCAGCCTTTGCCTGCGGCAGATTTGCCCCGGCGCTCAGAGCGGCACGGTACTGAACCAGAGCTGCGGCGCGATCCGCCTGCAAATCGAAAATCCTTCCCAGGTAAATATGGGACCATGCTACAACTTTTGGTTCCTGGGCCACCGTCAACGCCTGCTCGAAATAGCCGCGAGCTCCTTGCATGTCGCGTTTCATGGTAGCGACCTGCGCCAGGAGGAATAGGGCGCGTCCGGGGTCCTCACTTTTCTGATCCAGCGCCTGCTGGGCGAGTTGTTTCGCACCGTCCGGATCTCCGGCGGCCAGTCGTTGCTCCGCGGTTCGCAACAGCGTTCCTTCCAGCGGACGCGACAAGCGCAACAGTTCCGGCTCCGCCTGCGCGGCAAACCGCATCCCCGCGACTCTCTTCTGCTCCTTGCGAACGTCAATGGCGCTGATCAGGTCAAGGTAAGCATTGCGCAGGCCGGCCGGATCTTTCTCGAACTTCGCCAGGGCCTCGTAGAAATAAGGAGTTAAAATGAATCCCTGCTGGTTGGCCTGCGCCACCAACAATTCCCGCTGCGCCTCCTGCGTCTTGCTGGATCCGATGGTGCGGGCTTCGACGGCACGGATCAGACACTCGGTCACCAGCAACGAAACATCACTTTTGAAGCCTTCCTCCATGGGAGCGGCTTTCACGCTCTCCAGCAGCGGTTGCAAACGCACCATGATCGTGGGGTACTTCAGCGCCAGCGGATCCAGCAGGTAATGGAGATAGGTGTGGCGGATCTGCTCCATTCTCAGCGTGGAATCGGCGCCCGGAGACAGCACCACGTAATAGTCCGACCCATAGTTGCGGGCATTGGTCTGTCCCGGAGCGCCCATGGGCTCCAGGTAGACGGTGAACCCGCGTCCCAGATATCCGGCCGATGGCAGCTTCAGATAGATCTCGGTGTCGAACAGCATCTTCGACAGCGGATCATGATAGCGGCGGGTCAGCGTCGTGTATGCGGGCTGGTGTTTTTGCCAGATGTCGTGCAAACCGGCAGCTTCGTAGAATTTCTGGAGCATGGGGAGGATGCCGACGACCGAGGCGGCGTCCGGCGGGAGATCGGCTTCCTTGCCTTTCAGATCCAGCACAGGCGCGTTTTGCAGGTAGAGCGCCAGCGAAACATATTGCGCCAGAGTGCGGGAGGAATCCGGTTGCTGATGGCCCTGATAGAACTCGCACATCAGATGGGTGACTTCTTTGGCTTCGTCGGACGCGTCGACGGCCTTCGCCACCTCGCCCCGTATCTCAATCCGCAACGCTTCGGAAGCGTCCAGTTCAGAATCGTAGCCGCAGGTATTCATCGCGGCCAGCACGGAAAACAGCGATTCGCTGGTTTGCAAGGAGACCTGTGGTGAGTTGTCGGCGAAGCATACCACAGCGCCAGCGGCCAGCAGCGCGGCCATCAGCGAACTTCGAAATGCACGAACCAGAGAACCTCCCGCAAAACCGCTGGGATGTGTGGATTTCCTTCCGTCAGTGTAAGTGGTTCGGCGGCTGGAATCAACGGAGCAAGGCTGCATGGGTGTCCCAACTTGAATTTCCACAGACCGCACATCCTAAAAGAGCGGTAAAAGCCCTGAGGGCTTCTACCAAGAGAGCAGAAATAAAATTCCCGGCTTTCCGTCTAAGAGGAATGGAAATTGAGGGGATCGCGGAGGTTTTGGAGTTCGCGGTAGTAATAGAGAGGGGTGGGGCGTTTGCCGTTGAAGCGGAGGTTTTTGAGGAACTGGACTTCGTGCTCGGTGACGCCGTGGCACAGGGAAGGGTCGCGGAGGAACTCCTTGAGGCCGGACTCTTCGGGGGAAGAGGGTTGGGGTGTCTGTTCGACAAAGGCAAAGCGTTTGAGGTGGTCGGGGGCCAGTTGGGGGTTGAGGGCGATGTCCATTCCGAAGGTGGCCAGGTCGATGTCCCAGGATTCCAGTAAGGCATCGAGGAAGGGGACGGAGTTTTCAATGGAGCCGCTGAACACATCGGTGCCCAGGAACTCCAGGATGATGGCCCGCATTTTTTCCTGGCTGCGCTTGCTCAGGCGGGCGACCAGGCGGAGCCACTCGGTGTTCTCCAGTTTGGTTTTGGCCACTTCCTTGCCGACATCGACGTGCTTTTGGGTGACCAGGCGTTCCAGTTCGCCGAAGTGGTGGCGCTCAAAGATGGCACTGATCTGTTTTTTGCGGGGAGGGCTGCATTTACGGAGCATTAACTGTCGGACCTCCTTAAATAAGGGTTCGGGGGGCCCCCCCAGGAGGCGTTGCAGTTGTTCCCGGCGCTGCAGGGCAACCAGATTGGAAAGCTCGCCCTGGGGGAGCTTCAAGAAGGTTTCCATACGGGCATAGAGTTCTTCGCGCTGGCGCGAGGGAGGGGCCTTTTTCCCAGTGAGCAACTGGGAAATGTAGGACTCGGTGACCTGGGCGGCGGCGGCCAGATCTCTCTGCTCGAGTCCCAGCTTTTTCAAGCGGCGGCGGACGAACCATGCGAAGTCCACTTCTGCTCCTCTCCTGAGCAAAAAAAATAATACAACATTTCACTTGACAAGTAAAGTGAATTAATCTAGAACGGTTAATAAGAAATCGATAGTGATTTCTTATTCGGGTTAACTGAACTAAGGCAGGTAATCCCGAAGCCCTCCCCCCTCCTAGCGCACCACAACCTTAAAGGAGGTTGCTATGAAGGTAAAATTGCTCGTCACCACCGCCCTGCTGGCCATCGTCGCGCTGGCCCTGTCCGCTCCGGCTGTCGCCCAATCTCTCAAAGGCCCTGGCCTGGGCATCACCTGGCAGGTTGCCCTGGTCGGCTCCACCCCGCATAACTCCGGCACCGCCATCTACGAGACTTTCCGAGCCACCATCGCCCCCCCACCCGCACTGGGGAAGACGCTCAGCAAGTTCATCGTAGAGACTACCACCCCGACCTTGTCCAACGGAACCAAGCTGGATGTGTTCCTGGGTCCGGGAACCACCGCCAACGAGCCCTATGGCAAGTTGGTGGGCACCATTGAAGTCGACGGCGGGGTGGGAGCGATGATTCTGATCGCTGCCAAAGTCCCCACCATCGAGAAGGGAAGCACCATCACCGTGGTAGAGCATGGAGACACCGCCGCGGGGGAACCGATTCTGAGGGGCAGTTTCTAACCCGGAATCCCGCCTCTGCCGCAAGGTTCGGATTCGGAGCGCAGCCGTCCTCCTCTGGCCCGGGTTCAGACATAGGCAGAGCAAGAGAACTCGAACGGGGCTGGTGTTCCAGCACCGTCCCGTTCGGGTGAGTTTTAGAGATGGAACCGATTATGCGAACCGCTGAATGCAAAACCGAGTACGGGCCAGGGGGAATCGAACCGCTGCGCCATCGCCTGGCCCCCGACACGATGCCGTACGGAGTGCCACCCTGTGTGGTGCGCGGCTTATGGCGCCGCAGAATCCACCGACTACCCGGTGTCACCCGTCCACGAAACGGGTTTTCGCCATGCGAAGAACCTTTAAGGAGATGGATATGAAAATGCGCAGGTTACTCAATCTGGTGCCCTTCATGCGGGAATCCGAAGAAGTGGCTATGGTCTTGACCAAAGGGATGGTCGTGGTCGAAGGCAGCCCGGATTACATGCCGGCCAAACCTCCCCGAACCACCGGGCACCCCGGTCATGGAAAAGCGTTGTACGGATTGCCCTGTGCGCGCTGCGGGGTGTATTATCCCGCAGAACTGGCCATCTGCCCGGTCTGCAACTCCACCGAGCGGGTCCTGCCCAGGATGAAGTCCACTCCCTGGCCGGCCTCCGTGCCGCCCAGGGCGGTGCAGATGCCGCCGGAAGACAGCTTGGCGGGCTTGGCGTTGATCAACCGCGAGTTGCTCGCCAATCCAGGGCAACCCATGACTTTGTGAACCGCCAGGGGAGGCTGTCCGGCGCTGAGCGCGACCAGGAACAGCCTCCTCAGGCGTCATGCTCGACTCGTTCATCGCCTGACGGACTTAAGGATGGAGGAAGCCGTGACCGGACACTGCCCTAAACTGAAAACCCCCGAAGCCCAGTTGGAATACTTTCTGCTTTCCGTCTGCCGCCCCCGCTCAGCGACTTTGCTGGCGCGCCCCATGCCGGCCCGCCGGCTCTCGGCTCCCAGCCCGTTGCCATTGCGGGCTTCGGCAAGGTGATCTTCCCGCTCCCCTCGCGATTCGTGGCGAGCACATCCACGCCTTCTCCCCAGGCGCTGCCCATCGCCGCCGCCTGGAGCGTTTTGCTTCCTATGCCACGCGCAGCTGACTGAAGCGCTTTCTCCCCTTGGCGAGCAGCCCCTCCAACTCCTTTTGCAGCCTCGCGATCTCCATCTCCAACTCGCCAAAGCTCCCACACGGACGGCTGATCCCATGCCCGTACGTCCCTTTTACATAAATCTGAGCCATCTTGCCTTGCCGAGCCACTGCGCCTTCCCGCCATCCGAAATGCAGATCCAGATTCACTGTCCTCATGCGCGCCATTATCTCACCACCTGTCAAGAAAGTGCGGGGCACACGGGGACACTCCTGAGGTTGCCGAGCCGATAAGCCTGCCAGTTGGCCTGCTGCGCAGGAATTGCAGCGGAATCAGGAACAAATCTCCAGACAGATAGGGTCCCGGGAAAGTCCGCGTGGTTCGTGCGGGATAAGTATGCGTTGGAAAAGTCCACCGTTTGGCCAGTAACCAGAGTAACTTTGGTCGGCTCGGGACGCATGCTACGCTCATCCATAAGAACTTGCAGAATCAGCAGGTTCCGAGAAACCCATGCATAGCCGTTGGTGTCTTTGTCTGTTTCTTGTGGCGTCCACGCTGGGGTTTGCCGCGACCAAGGCAAAACCTGCAGGGAACTTGGCGAAAGACAAGTTGCCGGTCACAACCTCGTCAGTGGAGGCGCGGAAGTTTTTCGAACGAGCCATGCGCCGCTACGAGGACTACCGCCTGGCGGCGGCACTTGAGGACCTGCGCCTGGCCACCAAAGCCGATCCGAAATTTGCCCAAGACTACATTCTCATAGCCCGACTGAGCCGCGACCCTGGCGAACAAGAAGCGGCGCGAGAGCAGGCGAAGCAGTTCGTATCCAATGCCAGTCCGGGAGAACAATTGCTGGTGCGGTGGTTGTCGAATGCGCAGGAGAACAACTTCATCCCGGCGATTGCCGCGATGAATGATCTGCTGGCAAAGTACCCGGACGACCAAAGGCTGGAATTTATGGCCGGCGACTGGCTGAACGGCCAGCAGCGTTATGAGCAGGCCATCACCGTGCTGGAGCAGGCCCGGAAGTTGGATCCCGACTATCCGGCAGCGTTGAATGACCTGGCATACGCCTACGCATATAGCGGGAACTTTCCCAAGGCGTTCGCCGCCATGGACCGCTATGTGGCGCTGGAACCTGATGAGCCCAATGCCCACGACTCGTACGGCGAGATTCTGCGGATGGCGGGCAAACTCGAGGCCGCACTTGAACAATATCGCGCGAGCATCCGCCTCGACCCGAATTTTGGGTCGGAAATCGGTGTGGCGGACACCTATGCGCTGATGGGGCGGGAACAGGATGCGCGGGATGAATATGACCGCGCCGAGGTGTTTGCCTCCAATTCGTACGACAAGATCCTTTTCGAGCTGCAGTCGGCGGTGACCTGGATCCGGGAGAACAACCGCAAGCAGGCGGAAAGAGCGTTGCTGCAAGTGGCGCATCATGCGGAAGCGGCTGGGTTGGTTCGGCTGGAGGCTGAGCCTCATCGCATTCTGGGCATGTACGAAACCAATCCGCAATCTGCGCTGAAGCACCTAGAGGAAGCAGAGGCCGCGCTGGGGGAAAATCATCCCATCTCGTCCAGTGATCGCGACGAGGAAGAGGCGCGGATCTTGAAGGTTCGCGCGCTGCGGCTGGCGGATGCGCAGGATTTCAACTCCGCGGAGGTTACGGTGAAACATCTGGAGATCATGGCGGAGAACAGCCGCCGTCAGATGATCCAGCTTTGCTGGCATGGGGCCGCAGGGGCAGTGCTAGAAGCCCAGGGCAAGCATGCGGAGGCAGTCCCCCACCTCGAAGAGGACTCACAAGACCCGTTGTCGATGCGGCTCCTGGCGAAGGCCTACAGCAAAACCGGAGCCACCTCGCAGTCGGAAGAGGTAGCGGCAAAGCTTTCGTCGGTGTACGTGCCCAGCGCGGAACAGGCGCTGGTGGTTTCGCAATCGGGTTCGAGCCTGGCAACCCGGGCCAGCCAGCCGTAGAGGAGAGACCCTGACACAATGCCACGGATTCCAATTTTCCGGTTCGGACTTGGACATACGGCGGAGGAGATCACTCCTCCCCGCCTCGCCAGCTATTCCCCAGCCCTTTCTCTGGAAGGCCTGCAACTCGGCGTAGATAACCTGCGCCACGATGTGGACCTGAGCGCCAGGTTCTGCGAGCCTACGCGCTGGCAGATCGCCCGACTGGTCGCGCGTCATGGCGACGTCGAAGCCCTGCTGGCCGCCGAGGCACCCACTGCGCAACGCAGTACGAATTTTCTCGGCTATAACAACGGCAGCAAGCCGCAAGGCAAGGCGGAATCGCTGGAATTGAAGCCGCTTCTGGCGGAGATCCACGCTTCGGCATTGAACCGCGCGAAGTGTGATGGAAACTCGTCTCTCGACCTGCTGGCGCGAGTGGCGATTGTCAAGTTTCTGCGCACCGAATTGCACGCCCAGTACGCGCAAATTCTGGAGCGTTGCCGGATGACGCTGAAAAACTGCGAAGGCTTCCGCCATCAGAAAGCGTTGGAGTACCGCGAGCGCGTGGGAGGGTTTCAGGTCGCCAAAAAGACCATTTTGCGGAAGACCGGACAAGAGCTGTTCCGGACGTTGCGGGAAATCGAAAAAGAAAGCTTGTCGCGCATGCGGCGCTCCCTGCTGGGAAACAAGGACGAGCCTTACAAGTTGTTTCTCAACCCACTCATGTTCACCGAGGACGGCTTCGATACCTACCTGAACGCCGAACAGTACGTGATGCTGGGCAACTTCGACCGCGATCCGGACCGCTTCGGCAATGTGCGCCGGATCGCGTGCGACTTTCTGCAAGCGGTGCAACCGCCCGCCGAGGGGGATTCCGAGCGCACCTTCAACGAGTGGCTCAATGTTCCCGAAAATGCCCAGGAATTGGTGGGGGGAGGCTCGCCGGACGACTCCACGCCGGAAGGGCGGTCCCAGAAAGCCCGGCTGCAGATCTGGGTCGACCTGCTGGAGCGCGAGAAGGTCATGGAATACGTAGTTGCGTCCTATGAAACCACGCCCTTGCTGGCCGAATACTCTCCGCACATCAATGCCCAGCAACTCAAGCATGCATTGATCTTCCGCGAAGAACGCGCCCGGGTGGAAAAGCTGATTGCCGAGCGC
Organism: uncultured Acidobacteriota bacterium; assembly: GCA_963715675.1. Classification (GTDB taxonomy): domain Bacteria; phylum Acidobacteriota; class Terriglobia; order Terriglobales; family Acidobacteriaceae; genus DASVWZ01. Next base: position 302,742 of record OY970265.1, on the reverse strand, counting down.
GGCAAAGGATCCCCCGGCAGCCTGTTCGCCGCCGCCGAGCGGGTTGCCAGCTGCCGAACCGCCGACCGTGCCAAGATTGCGGGCCGGTTCCTGCGCGACTTCATGCGCTACCATCGCGACCTGCGGCAACTGGAAACGCTCAACGGCGCCATGGACAGCGTCAATCTGATCGCCAACGACAAGATCCGCCAGCTGTCGGCGATGAATGGGACCCTCTATCAATATCTGCTGCCGGAAGAGCAGAAGCCAGTGGAAGACAAGCTGGCGCGCCATGTGGTGGTAAAAGCCGACGTGCGCGATTCTTCCCGGCTCACCCGCTCGCTGCTGGAGCGGGGCATGAACCCAGCCTCATACTTCAGCCTGAATTTTTACGATCCGGTCAATAAACTGTTGCCGAAATACGGCGCCAGCAAGGTATTCCTGGAAGGCGACGCAATTATTCTGGCGCTGCTGGAGCGGGAAGGAGAAACCGGGCAGCCGGTGGGACGTGCGGCCGTGCTGGCGCACGAGATGCTTGAAATCGTGCGCGGCTATAACCAACTTTCAGAACGGGGCGGACTTCCGACGATTGAACTCGGCATCGGGATTTCCTACCAGGATGCGGCGCCCATGTATCTGCTGGACGGCGAACAGTGCATCATGATTTCCGACGCACTCAATGAGAGCGACCGGCTATCGTCGTGCAGCAAACGTCTGCGCAAATCCATCCAGCCGGCCCAGACTCGGTTCCGGGTGTATGCGTTTCAGACCGTGAGCGACGCCGACGTCCAGGACAGCTCGGACGACTTCATCCTGCGCTACAACGTGAGCGGTATCCGCATGAGCGAGGCGGCATTCGAGAAGCTGAGGCAGGAAATCACGCTGGAGGAAGAGAACCTGAGTTTGCCGCCATCGCGGCCCGGGGAGGAATGCCGCTTATGGAGCGGTGTCGTACCGATTGGCAACGGCATCTTCCGCAAAATCGTGGTGCGGGGCAGCCGCATGGCCCAGATCGATCCCCACGATCTCGCCGTGCTGCAGTGGACGGATCACTGGTATTACGAGGTCTGCTCGCATCCCGCCATCTACGCCGAACTGGAAGAGCACGCAGCGGCCGGCCGATAACACACAGTCACCAGCATACTCGAATTCCCGGAATGACTTATTGGCCGGCGCGCAGCGGCGAGATGATCAGGTGACTGGACGTCTTCTTCTTCGAATCGGCCTTATCGCGGTGGTAGACCAGGTCCATCGAGCCTTCCGCGCTGCTTGAGGCTGCCGCCAGAATGTCGGCCAGGCCGCGGTAGGAACGGGCCACGTCCACGTGTTCCTGGAAGGCGATCGGAACGCCTTTATCAATGGCCGGTGAAATCGATTGGTAATTGTTCGGCACCTTCCACAACACCTTGCAGTTGGTCGCGGTCTCGACATCTTCATCATCGAACCCGGAGATTTTCTTATGGCGGTTCAGGACCAACCGGACCCGGTCGCGGCCTCCGCCTTCCTCCAGGAAGGAGCGCATGCGTCCGGCGCTCCATAACGAAACCACGTCGGCTTGCGCCACCAGCAACACGGTATTGGACAAGTCGCTGAGCAACCGTGCGGTTTGATCCATGCGGCTCGAGCAATCCACCACCACATAACGGAACTGCGACACCAACAAGTCGAAAAGCCGGGCCAATTCGGCGGTGGTCGGCGCCGCGTTATAAGGCTCTTGCGGGCCGGCAAGCAGCTGCAGGCCGCCTTTGCAGCTGGTCATCAGACCTTGCAGCAAGGAAGTATCCAAGCGATGCAGGTTCTGCAAAGCGTCGGCGATGCCGAATGTGGGTCGGGCGTTGAGATGAAGCGAGGCGTGTCCCAATGGGGCAAAGTCGACCAGGAGGGCCCCGCCATGCGATTCCTGCAAAGCGATCGCGGTATTCACGGCGAGCGTGGTGGCTCCGGCGCCACCTTTGGCGTTGGCGAAAGTGAAGACGCGCGCCCTTCCGGATGCGGCGCGGCTCTTGGATCGCGATGCGGTGAACCGGGTAAGCGCCTCGACTAGGCTTTCCAGGGGCGCGTCGCGCTCCAGGTATTCGCGAGCTCCGGCCCGCATGGCCGAAACAATGATCGCCGGATCGTTCATGGGCCCGATCGCAAAAATAACGATCTCGTTAGTATTGCTGTGGATCAGTTCAATGGAGTGGATGGCCCGTTGGCTGTTTTCCGGGTCAATGTCTACCAGCACGACCTCGGCACGCACGTCCTGAATCTGGCGCAACACCGCGTCGGTGGGCCCGGAAGGGAAACCCGCGTGGGCAAACACGTTCCGCCCCATCTGGGTGCTTTCCAGTCGGTTCTGCAGCACCGTCAGGCGTTCTTTGTCTTGCGCTAAAAGCGTGACTGCTATTCCGTGCATGGCTGGGACCTTAATTATGCACCCAGTCTTCGCCTGTCAAAAAGAGAAGTGGAGCCGGCAGAATGACCTTCGTAACCCGCTTCCGTAACCCTTCCTTTTTCAACGCGATGCAGAACGCAACTGGGATCAAGCGAAATTCGCAGCAAACTACTTCAAAACGGTACGAGCATTGTAACAAATCGGAGTAGCCAGGGGCAGTATAAAGTACACGCAATCCGTTGTCCCATGGCACTTTCAGGCCACCGGACTCTGCCGGAACACCAATTTCAATTTCGGGTTCGCATGGGCGGGAGCCTGCCCGGATCGAGGCCGACACACCGGCGCCTTTCCACTCGCCGGTTGGCCTCTATACTGGAATGTGGCGGCGGCGATCACCGGTGGCGGCGCCGAAGTCCAGAATCATTTCCACCACGCAGCATTTCTAAGTTGAATTGAACGTGACCGACTCAACCAGCACAATTCCCGGGACCCAGCCCAGCCATGATGCAACCCGGCAGACCGCCTTGCCGACAGCGTTCCGCGCCTTGCTCCATCGCAATTTTCAGCTCTTCTTCAGCGGACAATTGATTTCGCTGATCGGCACATGGATGCAGACGGTGGCCCAGGCCTGGCTGGTTTACCGCCTGACAGGATCATCGCTGTTGCTGGGATCGGTAGGCTTTGCCAGCCAGTTCCCCGTATTCCTGGTAGCTCCACTGGGAGGCATTGTGGCCGACCGCTGCCACAAGCAGCGCGTCGTGATCGGAACCCAGATTGCCTCGATGATCCTGGCTTTTATTCTTTCCTTGCTGACCCTCACTGGAACGGTCCAGGTGTGGCACATTTTTGTGCTGGCCGCATCGCTGGGAGTGGTAAACGCTTTCGACATTCCCGGACGCCAGGCCTTCCTGGTGGACATGGTGGGCAAGGATGACTTGATGAATGCCATCGCGCTGAACTCCTCCATGTTTAACGGGGCGCGCATCATCGGCCCGGCGATCGCTGGAATTCTGGTCGCGCGCATCGGCGAAGGCTGGTGTTTCTTCGCCAATGCGGTCAGTTATATCGCCGTCATTGCGGGGCTGATGTTGATGCGGGTGCAGCACCGGCCCCGGCGGAAAACTGCATCTCCGCTTGCCCACCTGGTCGAAGGCTTCCGTTTCGTCCGCCAGACCCGGCCTATCCGGGCCATTCTGCTTTTGCTCGGGTTGATCAGCCTGGTGGCCATGCCGTACACCGTGTTGATGCCCATTTTCGCCGACAAAATTCTGCACGGGGGAGCGCGCGGATTGGGAATCCTGATGGGCGCGACGGGCGTAGGTGCGCTGCTCGGCGCGTTAACTCTTGCCGCCAAGCGGGGCGTCCACGGATTGGGTCGATGGGTCGCAATCGCCTGCGGCGGCTTCGGGGTCAGCTTGATCTTGTTTGCCTTCTCCCACCGCTTCTGGTTGTCGGCCGCTCTGCTGATGCCGGTGGGCTTCTGCATGATGCTGCAAATGTCGTCCTCGAATACGCTGATCCAGTCGATGGTGCCCGATGAGCTCCGTGGCCGGGTGATGGCAGTGTATTCCATGATGTTCATGGGCATGGCGCCGTTTGGCGCATTTCTTGGTGGAGCGCTAGCCGATCGGCTGGGGGCCCCGATTACGGTTTCCATGGGAGCGGTGGCTTCGATCGGAGGCGCGGCAATCTTCTGGATGCGCCTGCCGCACATCCGAGTCGAAGCCCGGCGCTTGATCGTGGCCCAAGCCATGGCTGGCGGTGCCCCGGCCGAGGAGATCACCGCCCGGGTGGTGGACGACTAGCCCGGTCAAGAAGGCGTGGTGGCAAGAATGTCTGCGGGCGCCGATGGGTTTCCGCCAATTTGCATGATTGGCCCCTCTCCCGTCTACGGGGTTACACTGCAACTGTGTTTCGATCGGTGGGTGCGCTTGCGGTGGACGCCGAACGTCTCCGTGATCCTGTCGCTGGCCTTGGTGTGCCTGGCCGCGGCTGCACGTTCCAGTGCGGTTCAGATGCCGCCCGCGGCGCGCTTTGCCGTGCCCATTCTGTGTACCGAAAATCAGTTGGCGGCGCGTACGAAAGCGCGAGGCACGGGGGTCATCGTTGATGCCAGCGGCATCATTCTGACCGCGGCCCACGTCATTCTGGAAGCCAAACTGGATTGCACTTTGACGGTGCTGGTGCCGAATGACGAATGGAGTCGCGCCTCGAAGTTCTATACCTTCAGCGTCCAACAATGTTCTGCCGACCGCCTCCTGGACATCGCCGCATGCCATATCAAGCCCCTCGACACGCTACGCGACTGGAGCTTTGTACGCGTGGCCAGAATTCAGACCCGAGGCTGGAAACCCGGCTCCATCGCCACCATCACCGGGTTTACCGGATGGGGCTGGTTTCCCACCATGGCGCAAGGCACACTACTGTCCGCGCAAATATACCGGACCCCGGAGGGCTGCTACTGTGAGCTTGCGGTGGGTGCGCCTACTCACGAAGGCATGAGCGGAAGTCCCATGGTGAACGAAGATGGCGAAGTGATCGGCCTGGTTACGCTGGCCGGAACCGGCAAGTTTCGCGGGCTGTCGTTCGGAACGAGCACGGCGAGTGCCGCGGGATTCCTGCGGAAGTACGGGCTCGGAGGCGCGCTCGTACGGTAGAGCGTTGCCGCATTTTAGTGTGAAGGGTATCCGAACGCGCTATTAAGGGTCGGAGACGGTCCCGCCGTAGCCATCTTGACGAGCGCCTTCCTGCAGATCGGCCAGCTTCTTCTTCTGTTCTTCCAGTTGATCCTGCAGGTGCTTAGCCTCGTCCTGCTTATCGAGCTGGCGCTGATTGTGCTCCACACAATTCCGTATGCAAGTGGGACCGGTAAAGTGGATCGAAGAATTCAGCCGGTCAATCTGATCTTGGATGGATGCCACCAAACTCTTCTGCCGCAAAATCTCGGCCTTCCACTGTTCCGCCGTTTTCTTGGCGTTGTAGGACGCAGCCGGCGAAGCACCCGGATGTTGTCCAGTTCCGCTGTCTGCTGACTCCGAATGTTCAGGAATGTCCTCGTTGGTGACCACCTTGGCGGGCGCTGGTTTGGCCTGTTGTTTCTGGCGCTGCTCGCGGGCCACATCCCCCAGGGATTGGGCCTGGCCCGCCGCCGCGAGAAACATCAAGACGACAGAAACAATCGCGGTTTGGGACGCGTGACGCATAGGATGTCCTCCCTACATGGGCCTGCGGAAATGAATCGGCTGTGAGAATAGTATCGCCGGGGCGCCCGCCATGCGACATTACGTTCGTGCAATGCGGACAAGGTGAGATCGGACGGCAGTGCCGTAAGCCGATTGGACGCAGGGTTGCGACGGTGCCCTTCCCCAGCGGGATCGTGGCTCACGAAACACAGTCTGCCAACAGGCTACATGGGCCCTCGCCAGGCTGAGTAAACTGCGTCGAGCTCCGGCTTCACAGCTTCCAGCTTTGAACCGTAGTCGAATCCCTTTTCAAAGGCCTTGAGATTCAGTTCGCGGAAGCTTGACGGCACCGAGTCGGCCACCGCTTTGCGCACCGCTTCCGGTTCCAGCACCTGGGTCACCGCGGTGAAAAAACCGACCATCACGGAGTTCAGCACCATGCGCTTGCCGAGTTCCTCGGCGATGCGGGTAGCCGGAATGGCAAACACTTTCACGCCCTCTTTGATCTCCGAGACCCGCACCAGGTCCTCTTCCACGATCAACATGCCGCCATCCTTCAGCTCCGGGACGAAGCGAAGGTAAGCCTCCTGCGACATGACAACCAGAATGTCCGGGTGCGGAACATAGGGATAGAGCACGGGGGACCCGGACAGAATCAGTTGCGCGCTGCAGGCGCCACCCCGGGCCTCCGGGCCAAAGTTCTGGGTCATCGTGGCAAACCCGTTCTGATAAATGGAAGCCGCCTTGCCCAGAATCACGGCCGAAAGGATCACGCCCTGGCCGCCAAATCCCGCGATACGAACTTCGGTTAGCTGCATACCGTCATCTCCGGTTCCTCGACAAAGCGCTCGCCGAGCGATTCCACATACTGAGCCCGCATCATGGTTTGATAATCGGGCCGGTCGCGATCTACGAATTTGCCCACCGCGATCTCGCCGTCCAAGGTGAGGCCGACTTCTCCCGTCGGCGCGCCGTTCTTGACCTTGCTCTTCTCCTTGTAGAACTTCATGGTGTCCAGGCCGTCGCCCATCTTGTTGCGGCGCTGGTACAGCGTGGGGCAGGGAGAAATGACCTCGATGAACGAGAAGCCCTTTTTCTGGAATGCCTCTGCAATGGAGCGCGCCAGTTGGCGGACGTGGAAGGTAGTCCAGCGGGCAATATATACGGCGCCCGCGGCGTCGACCAGATGTGGCAGATTGAACGCGGGTTCGAAGGTGCCGTAAGGGTTGGTCGAAGTCGTCGCATGGCCGGGAGTCGTCGGCGCGGTCTGCCCGCCCGTCATGGCATAGATCAGGTTGTTGACGCAAATCACCTTCAGGTCGATGTTGCGCCGGGCGGCATGAATCAGATGATTGCCGCCGATGGCGGACAGATCGCCGTCGCCCGAGTAGACCACGACATTCAGCTTGGGGTTCGCCAGCTTCAGTCCGGTGGCGAGAGGAATGGCGCGGCCATGCGTGGTGTGGAAAGAATCCAGCTTCACATATCCTGCCACTCGCCCGGTGCAGCCGATGCCGGAGACCAGCGCCAGTGATTGCAGGTCGATCTTTGATTCGATCAAGGCCCGCGCAAAGCAATTCACGGTGGTCCCGATGCCGCATCCGGGGCACCAGATGTGGGGCATGCGGTCAGTGCGCAGAAACGGCTCGACCGGGTTGATGATGTTGAGAGAGTCGCTCATCGGCTTGCCTCCACGATGGTCTTCAGAATGTCCTTGGGATCGTGCACGCCGCCGCCGGCATGCGGCACCAGAAAGGTTTTGGCCTTACCGCCGGCGGCGCGGTCGACTTCGCGCACCATCTGGCCGAGGTTGAGTTCGGGCACGACGAACGCTTTCACGTGCGACGCCAGCTCTGCAATTTTTTTCTCGGGGAAGGGCCAGGCCGTGATCAGCCGCAGTTTTCCAACCCGCAGTCCCTGGGAGCGGGCCAGGTCGATGGCGCGTTGTGCAACCCGCGACGTGATTCCGTAGGAGACGACCACTACGTCAGCATCGTCGAGGTGATCTTCCTCAAACATGGCGATGCGGTCTGCCGCAACGCGGATCTTGTTCTGCAGCCTGCGCACCAGCTTGTCCTGGATCTGGGGAGTCATGTTCGGATAGCCGCGCTCATCGTGGGTCAATCCGGTAACGTGAAAGTGGTAGCCGTCGCCGGCGTGTGCCATCTCCGGCACCATGTCGCCGTTCGTGCCGTAGGGAAGGTAGTCCTCGACGGACTTGTGCGTATGCTTGCGGGGGACAACCTCAATTTCGTCGGCTGGGGGAATCACTACCTTTTCCGTCATGTGGCCGACGACTTCATCCATCATGAACATCACCGGAACGCGGAATTCCTCGGCCAGGTTGAACGCCTTGATTGTCAGGTCGAAGCATTCCTGGGGAGAGTTGGGACACAGGGCAATGATTTCGTAGTCGCCATGCGAACCCCAGCGCGCCTGCATCATGTCCGCTTGTGCGGGCAGCGTGGGCAAACCGGTGGACGGACCGCCGCGCTGCACATCCACGAACACGCACGGCGTCTCGGTCATGGCCGCGTAGCCGATGTGCTCCATCATCAGCGAAAAGCCCGGCCCGGAAGTCACGGTGAACGCCTTTGCGCCAGCCCATACCCCGCCTTGCAAAGTGATGGAGGCGGCCAATTCGTCTTCCATCTGGATGAAGCATCCGCCCACGGTTGGTACCCGGGCGGCGAAACGCTCGACAACTTCCGTGGAAGGAGTAATGGGGTAACCGGCAGCAAAGCGGGCGCCGGCAGCCAGGGCGCCTTCGCAGCAGGCGTGGTCGCCGTCCATGAAGTGGATCCCGGTCAAAACCCCGCGTGGATCAGCTTTCATTTCTCACCTCCGGCTGCCGAGTTCTTGATCCCGTAAATTGCGAAGTCCGGGCAGTACATGCCGCACAGATCACAACCGCTGCATTTCTCCGGATGCACGACATGCGGCGGGTGATACCCCTTCGCGTTGAAAGCAGAGGAGAGCGCCAAGACCTTGGTGGGACAGAACTCCACACAGAAACCGCAGGCCTTGCAGCGCTCCACCACAATGGAAACATGTCCTTTTGGCACGAAACCCCCACGTTGGAAGAAGTATTACTTGCCCAAAACGAAGTTTGATTATGGGACGGCGGGTCACGGAAATGGTGTGACGCGTGTCACAAGGCTATGTGAGATGGGGCACTGGGGGTGTCGCTCCATGGAGGGAGAGCGTCTATTTCCCGCCTCGGCTAGCCATGACCCCGGCGAGCTTTCCAAGTTGGCTCTCCATGCCCATCACCGCCCGCTGCGTCCACCGGCGCTCACTGGGTACCGCTCTCAGACTCCAAGGTTTACTCATAGCGGAGCGCTTCGATCGGGTCGAGCCTCGAGGCGCGGATCGCGGGCAGCATCCCGCTCACCAGTCCCACTACCGCGAGAATCACCGTGGCTACAACCAACGTCGTAGGATCGATCACCAAGCGGATATCGCCAGCCGACGCATTCTTGGCGATGGCGCTGTAGAGCGTGAGTCTTCCCACGGTAAGCGCGACCACATACGCCAAGATGACGCCCAGCGCGCCGCCCATGAAAGTGATGGTCAGCGCCTCCGCCAGGAACTGCACGAAGATGTCGCGGCTGCGCGCGCCCAGCGATTTCTCCATGCCAATTTCGCGGGTACGCTGGGACACCGACACCAGCATGATGTTCATCAGGCCAACTCCGCCGATCCCCAGGGTGAGCGTGCCAATGAAGGCCAGCAGGACCTTCAAACCCAAAGTGATTACTTCAAACGCGTGGACTTGTTCCATCAGATTAAAGACCAGCAGCGCGCGGCGGTCGGCGGGATTGAACTTGTGCTGCATCGCCAGCACGTATCGCACCGACTGCTCCAGCCGCAGATACTCTGTGGTCTCGTAATTGAACCAGATGGAGTCAAGGTAATGAATGTCCTTGAGGTCGCCCATGGTGGTGAAGGGGATGTAGATCACGCGATTGATGTTGTCATCTCCGGCCTGCATTTTGGGGTGCAGAACACCGATGACTTCGAAACTAAGGCCGTCAATGCGAACGTATTCGTGCAGCGCCTGCCGCCCGGAGAACAACTTCTCCTTGGCCTCGGACCCGAGCACGGCCACGTGGGCACGCTGCATCTGGTCCTCCATGTTGTAGTAGCGCCCCTGAGCGACGGTCAGCGCGCGAACGGATTCGGAGTTCGGATATTCTCCCGTGACCTGGAAAACGTAGGTTCGCGTTTCATATTGAATGTTCGACTGCTTTCCGACTTCCGGCGTGATGTGGGTGATCTGGGGAATATTACTGGTCAGGGTATCGAGGTCGTCGAGCGTAAAGCGAATCTGCGTACCGGCTTTCTGGCCACCCGCCTGCATGGAACTGCGTTGGGGCACGAGGATCATCAGCTTGGTGCCGAAGTTGGCGAAGATGTTGGCGCAAGCGTGGCCGAAGCCGTTCCCGTAGGCCAGCAGCATTACCACCGTAGCGATGCCCCACGCCATGCCCAGCATGGTGAGCGCGGTGCGGCGCCGGTTGTGCTGCATGGCTCCGTAAGCTTCGCTGAGTAAATCCTTGAGCATTGCTTATTCCTGCCGCAGGGCTTCCACCGGCTGCAGCATGGCGGCTTTGCGAGCCGGATAAAGTCCGGCTACGATTCCGGCAAGCATCAAACAGGAGATCGCCAGGACTGCGGTCGAAGGTACCAGTTTGGGAGGATCGAAGCCTTCCGGGCCTTGCAGGGTACCTAGAGCCGCCATCAGACCACTGGCAAGGGCCATGCCGATCAATCCGCTGAACAACGTCAAAAGGATCCCTTCCATGAAGAACTGAAACAGAATGCTGCGATTGGTGGCGCCCAGAGCTTTGCGCAGTCCGATCTCCCGGGTGCGTTCGCTTACTGCGACCAGCATGATGTTGATCACGCCGATCGCGCCCAGCGCCAGCGTAACCAGTCCAACGGTTCCGAGGAACAGGTTCATAGCGTCGAAAATCATGCCCATCATTTCCGCCTGCTGCACCGTGTCCCAGCCCTCGAAGGCGTCTGCGTCGTGATAGTCGAAACCGTGATTGCGAGCGACAATCTTATGTGCCTCCTCAAGGGCCAGTTTGTGCTCGGCGGCGACGCGCGGCTGGTAATTGATGAGAGAAATTGCGTTTGGCTCATCCTCATCTTTGATCCGGAAATACGTGTTCATCACCTGATAAGGGATGTAGCCACGCATATTGGTGGAGTTATCATCGCCTCGCCCCACTCGTTTCACGGTGCCGATCACCTCAAAGCTGATGCCGTTCAGCAAAATGGTCGCGCCCACTGCGGGGCGTCCGGGAAACAGGTTCTTGGTCATCTCGTCGCCCAGTACGATCACATTGCGTCTCTGCGTGTCATCCAGATCATTGAGCCAGCGGCCCTGCTTCAGAGGCAGATACCGGATTCCGTTGTACTGGGTTTCTACGCCGCAAATTTCTCCGTTGGCGTTGGCGAACTCGCTGACGGCATGCACGTCATTGCGCAGAAGTACTGGAACGGCCTCGCGAACGTGCGGCGCTTCCCTGCGGATGTCGGCGAAATCCCGGTAGGTGAGGTGATAGTAGCGCGCCGAACTCATGTTGCCCTGTACCTGGGGTGCCCGGCCGGGATAGAGGAACATGATATTTTCGCCGTACTCATTGAGTCCGCGCTTGTTGCCGGAACGGAAACCTTCTCCCAGACCGACCAGCAGCAGCAGCGAGCCCACGCCCCAGGCGATGCCGAACATGGTGAGAAATGAGCGCAGCTTGTGTGCCCACAGGGTGCGGAATATCTGCACGAAGATGTCCAGCACGGTCCGCATCGGTTCGGCTCACCCCGGCTCAACTATTTCGCTCACCCCGAGGCACGGAGAGTCGGTGACAACCCACTCCTTGGACGGGTTGCAGCGCCTACGGTTAGCGCGATTGCAGTGGTCGGGCAGTCAGGGCCGCAAGGGTTGCATTCGCGGAGAATCGAGCGCCGTCTATTGTCCAGATCGGAGTTCGTGCCACACCTTGACAATCGAGCTATTGGCGAAAGGAGCAGGCGCCAGGGTCACCACCAGCATAAAAATGGCAAATACCGCCAGCCAGCGCCGAAAGCCGGTCACTCCCGGCCACTCCGCAACCATGGGATGTCTCATGCCGCTGATCCTCAGCAGGACTGCCCAGATCAGCCAACCGGCCCAGAAGTAGTAAGCCATTGGAAGCAGGGCAATGATGGTCAACCGTGAAACCAGTTTGTGGGCGCGGGGCGCAATCGCGAACACGATGTGCCCTCCATCGAGCTGCCCTCCAGGAAGCAGGTTGAGCGCCGTGGCAAACATGCCGACCCAAGCCGCGATCGCGGTGGGATGAAAATAGATGGCGTGGAGGCCAGGTGTCCCGGCCTTCAACTGCGGCAGCGGCAAAACATGCCATAGGAACCGGAAAATCAGCGGATATCCCAGTTGAATGTCCGAGGCTGCAACGGCCTCCGGCAATACCTTGGAGTACGGCATCGCGAAAAAGAGCACGGCGATCGCAACCACAAATCCCGCGATCGGCCCGGCAATCCCAATGTCGAATAACGCCGCGCGGGAACGGATCGGAGAGCGAATCCGGATAAACGCCCCCAGCGTGCCAATCAATGTCGGCGCCGGGATAAAGAATGGCAGCGTGGCGTTCACTCCATAGTGGCGAGCGCAGAGATAATGGCCCATTTCATGCGCCAGCAGGATGAACATCAGGGTGGAGGCAAAGGGAATCCCCAGCAGCAGCCGCGAGGGGCGTGCCAAACTCCAACGCAGCGGAAACAGCGGAACGTCGCCATCGTTCACGGAGAACGCCGGCTGGTCGTGCAGGAAGTTGTACTCCATGCGCGCGCCCACCACCAGGGTGGTGAACACCGTCAGTGCCAGCAACAGCAGATGAAGCCATAAACGGTTCCTTGGCCGCTGCACCACGTAGACCGGCATCGCACGGTAATAGTCTGTGGTCGAGGAGGATGGGGGAAGAATTTCAGACATCAGGATTTCGCTGGGACAGTGGTGTAATGCCGGGTCAAGCGACAAACGGGCGACAGCGCCCGCGCGGCAGCGGCCCGCGCCACACTAGTCGATCGACTGCAACTCCTTGCCCGGTTTGAAACGAACCGCCTTACCCGGCGGGATCGAAACCTCCGCGCCGGTACGCGGGTTGCGCCCGATTCCGGTCTTGCGCGGGCGCACGTTGAACACGCCGAATCCGCGCAGTTCAATGCGGTCGCCTTTGGCGAGCGACCGCTTCATGCTCTCAAACACGGTTTCGACGGCCATTTCGGCCTTGGTCTTGGTGATTCCGGTTTTGTTGACCACTTCGTTGATAATGTCCAGCTTGATCACAGGCGTCTCCCGTGGCCGAGTCGTTTGTAGTGCACCAAGTCATTGATGCTAAGGAAGATATAGGAGATTGTCAACGGCAGCCGTTGTCTCGTAAGATGCAGAAGCATTTAGCAATTTTGTAATTGGGTAATTTTGTAATTGAACACCGCAACGCGTCTGCGGTGCAGCGGGCGGTTTCAAATTACCCAATTACACAATTACCAAATTACTCGATTCTTAGGAGCTTCATGCTGAAGAATGACCGCTGGATCCGCAAGATGGCAAACGAGCACGACATGATCAATCCCTTCTCGGAGAAGCAGGTACGGGAAGGCGTCATTTCCTACGGCCTGTCTTCTTATGGCTATGACTTGCGGGTGGCCGACGAGTTCAAGATTTTTACCGACGTGAACTGCACCGTGGTCGATCCCAAGAACTTCGACGAGCGGTCGTTCGTAACGGTGCGCTCGGAGTGCTGTATCGTGCCGCCGAATTCGTTCGCGCTGGCCCGCTCCGTCGAATACTTCAAGATTCCGCGGAGTATCCTGACCATCTGTGTGGGAAAGTCCACCTACGCGCGCTGCGGCATCATCGTGAACGTGACCCCGTTCGAACCGGAGTGGGAAGGCTTCGTCACCCTCGAAATCTCCAACACCACGCCGCTGCCGGCGAAGATCTACGCCAATGAAGGCTTGTGCCAGATCCTCTTCTTCCAGTCTGACGAAGTCTGCGAGGTCAGCTACGCCGACCGCAAGGGTAAGTATCAGTCGCAGAAAGGGATTGTGCTGCCGAAGTTGTAGGAAGGATGGGACTGACCAGGGTTGCAGAAACCGCAGACTCCTGCAGAACTCGGCCGGACAGCCGGGGTCCGCGGTCTCCACACGGTTTTGCGAACGACCAACGGCGAACGACCGCTTCCTCACTCCCACTCAATCGTCCCCGGCGGCTTTGACGTAATGTCATACACCACGCGGTTCACGCCTTTCACCTCATTTACGATCCGCGTGGACATCTTTTTCAGCACTTCATGTGGCAGCGGCACCCAGTCGGCGGTCATGCCATCTTCAGAGTGGACGGCGCGGATCGCGCAAGTGTAGGCATAGGTGCGCTGATCGCCCATCACGCCCACCGACATCACCGGCAGCAGCACCGCGAACGACTGCCAGATCCTGGAGTACAGCCCGGCATTCTTGATCTCGCCGACCACGATCTCGTCGCAGTTGCGCAGAATTTCCAGTCGCTCGGGAGTAACTTCGCCGAGAATGCGCACCGCCAGTCCGGGGCCGGGGAACGGCTGGCGCTGCAGAATCTCTTCCGGCATGCCGAGGTCGCGTCCGATGCGGCGAACTTCATCTTTGAATAGTTCTTTCAGCGGCTCGATCAGCTTGAGCTTCATGGTCTCCGGCAAACCGCCGACATTGTGGTGTGACTTGATCACTTGCGACGGCCCGCGCACCGAGCGCGATTCAATCACGTCCGGATAAAGCGTGCCCTGCACCAGCCACTCCACCTTGCCTTCCTGCTGTTCAATACGATGGGCCTCTTCGTCGAAGACCGCAATGAATTCGTTGCCGATGATCTTGCGCTTCGTCTCCGGATCGCTCACCCCGACTAGTTTTTGCAGGAAGCGGTCGGTGGCATCAACTGCGTCAAGATGCAGGCCCAGCTTGTCGCGCAGGGTCTGCTGAACTTTCTGGAACTCGTCTTTGCGCAGCACCCCGTTGTTCACAAAAATCGATGTCAACCGCGAGACGCCATTGTCATCGCGCAGAGCGCGGTCCACCAGGGTTGCGGCCACCGCCGAATCCACTCCGCCGGAGAGCGCGCAGATGGCTCGGCCGCGGCCGACCGTCTCCCGCACGTGGGCAATCGTCGCATCGATGAAATGTTGCGCCGTCCAGGTGGATTTGGCCCCGCAGATTTCAAGCGCGAAATTGCGCAGAATGCCGGTGCCGTGCTCGGTGTGGTGCACTTCGGGATGGAACTGCACCGCCCACATTCGCCGGCCGGCGTTTTCGATGGCGGCGAGGGCGTTGGGCGAACTCGCAGTCTGGGCAAAACCGGGAGGCAATTGCACCGCCTCGTCGCCATGCGACATCCATACGGAAAGTTTTTTCGGAAGACCATGGAACAGCATGGATTCGCCCTTGATTTCCACTTCGGCGTGGCCGTATTCCCGCTTGTGCGCGGCGCGCACTTTGCCGCCCAGCACGTGCACCATGAGCTGCAAGCCGTAGCAGATGCCCAGAACCGGCACGCCTAGATCGAAGACGCGCTTGTCCATCGCCGGCGCGTCGTGGTCGTAGACCGATGAAGGCCCGCCCGACAGAACGATGCCTACGGGCGAGTAGCTCCGAATCTCTTCCAGGCTGGCTGTGCAAGGAAGTACGACGGAAAAGACGTTTTGTTCACGGATGCGGCGCGCGATCAGTTGCGAATACTGCGCGCCAAAGTCGAGGACGACGATTGATTGGGTTTCCACGAACGAGTATGTCAGATACGGCTGGATAGTGTAAAGCAAAAGGTGGGAACTGGCGTTGTGGCGTATGACCGGCCCGGCCTGAGTAAACCCCCGTACAGCTGCGGAGACGTAGCTGGCCACGCCTCTCCGACCGAGGCAACCCCAGGTGACCTTAGTCCCCGACTTCCGTAACTAGCCGCTCGGCAACCGTCACAACTATGCTTTCCGGCGAGGTGTTTAACTCAGCATGAACAACAGAATTTCGAACACGCTCGTGGCCCTGGCGATCGGCGGCCTGATGTTGGCAGGGTCCGCGGTTGCCCAAACTTCAACCACTTCCGGCGCCGGACCGGGCGTCGTGGATCCCGGCCACCCGCGCGTGAACCAGGTCAACCGCCGCCAGCAGAATCAGCAGAACCGGATTGCTAATGGCGAGAAAAGCGGCAAACTGAGCCCCGGCCAGGCCGCCAATCTGGAAAAGCGGGAAGCCAATGTGCAAGCGCGGGAGCAGAAAGACATGGCGCAGCATAACGGCCATCTGACCAAAGCCGAGCAGAACGGGATCAACCGCCAGCAGAACCGCATCAGCCACAGCATCTACAAAGACAAGCATCCAAAACAATAGGAGTTTTGTGATTCTTAGTGAGGAATAAGCCGCAGCCGGTCGCGGCTTTTTCTTTTTGTGGACAACTGAGTAGGTTGTCGATGACCAGCCCCAGGTCCACGATGCTATGATTTTCCCGTGTCCTCCCACACTCGCGGAAAATTCATTACGTTCGAGGGTCTCGACGGTTGCGGCAAGAGTACGCAACTGGAAAAGCTGGCCGCCGCCCTGCGCGCCCACAAGCTGGGGGTGGTGGTGACTCGTGAACCGGGGGGCACCCCCAGCGGTGAACAAATCCGGCAGTTGCTGCTCGATACCGGAACCTCGTCTCTGGCTCCGCTGGCTGAACTGGCCCTGATGTTCGCATCCCGCGCCCAGCACATCCGGGAGGTCATTGAGCCTGCCTTGGCCGTGGGCCGAATTATCCTGTGCGACCGCTTCACCGATTCCACCGAGGCCTACCAGGGAGGCGGCCGCAAGCTCGGCAGCGAGCCTGTGCTGGCCCTGCACCGCATCCTTTGCGGGGATTTGCAGCCCGATTTCACCATCTTGATGGACTCGGACGTCGCCACCAGCGTGAACCGGGCGCGTCGCCGGAACCAGGCTCGCACCTCCAGCAGTGGCCGCCGGGAGATCGACGAAAACCGCTTCGAGCAGGAGAGCCGGGCTTTCTTTGGGCGAGTCCGGCATGCCTACCTCGCAATTGCGGAGCGCGATCCCAAGCGCGTGGCCCTGGTGGACGCGCGCGGCACCCCCGACGCGACGCACCGGCTGATCATGGAAGTGGTCAGCAAGCGGCTGAAACTGGCAGCGAAGGCACGCTAGAATGCCGGGCCTTGGGTCGGCCGCCCAGACGAGACGTCTGGGCCTACGTGGGTTGCGCAGGGGCAGGTGGCTCACCCGACCGCCTGAGCATGGTTTATCCTGATTGCTGTCCTGGAAGCTGCGCCATGCCCTTCTCCGACTTCTACGGCAATTCCGACGTGCTCCACCGGTTGCGGGAAATGCTCGCGCATGAACGCTTTCCGCAAGCCGTAATCCTTGCCGGTCCGGCCGGTTCGGGCAAGTACACGCTGGCGCTCATGCTGGCCAAGGCCATGAATTGCCTGCGGCCTCCGGCGAGTGCCGCCCTGCCCGACTTCTGCGGACAGTGCCCTAACTGCATTCGCATCGCGCAATCAGAGGATCTCGACGCCCGCTTTGCCGAGGCGGTCGAGGCCCGCGAGAACCTCCGCGACGCCGACAAGAAAGATACCCGCCTGTTCGTGCAGACTCATCCCGATGTGCTGATCATTCCGCCCGACCCGCCGCAGATGATGATCAAAGTGGACCAGGTGCGGCGGGTGATCGAGACCATCTACTTCCGGCCGGGTGACGCTAAGGAACGCGTGTACATCTTCACCGACTCGGCGTTCATGAAGGAGGCGGCCAATTCCCTGCTCAAAGTGCTGGAGGAGCCACCAGAGTTCGCGACGCTGTTTCTGCTGACGGAAAATCCGGGCGAGTTGCTGCCCACCATTCGTTCGCGATCCATGACGGTGACTCTGAATGCCTTGCCGGCAGCGGAGATTGAGCGGTATCTGGAGAAGGAACGTCCGGACTGGAACGCCAAGCAGAGGGCCCTGACCGCGCGGCTGTCGGAAGGCGCGGTGGGACGCGCGCGCAGCTTCGATCTGCCGGCTTACTCGGCGGCGCGGGCTCATGCGCTGGCCGTGCTCAGTTCGGCGTTGCGGGCGGGCGAGCACAGCGAACTGTTCAAGATCACCGAGACCTATCGGGCTGGCGCCGAAGGACGCGACAAGACGGATCGCCTGCTGCGGGCTCTCTATTCCCTGCTGCAGGACATCACCTTCCTGCATTCCGGAACGCCTGAACTGGTGAGAAATACCGACATCCTCGGCGAATTGAAGAAGTTGGCTGAAGCTTCAAATTTTGAGTGGATTGTGTCCGCGGCGGGCGGGGTGGCCGAGGTGGAACGAGGCATGCGGCGAAATCTGCTGCGGTCGCTGGCCCTGGATTCCTTCGCGACTGCGTTGGAACGGTAGAGGAGCAACAGCCCTACACGCGGTCGAGAGTGGCACCTATCGGGTGGTACCCCCCTCCCCTATTTTCTACTTTGGCAAACTATTGAAAACATGCAGGTTGCCATTTTGCTCATCCGTAACCTATAGAAAACAATGATCGTTGACCATGCCTTTTTCGATCAAAAACTGGCCATTTTTCGCATTGTAGTGCGTTATGGACTGCAAAATATAGATTCTAAATGAGTTATATCATAATCTAGAAAACAAAGGACTTAGATCCGTCCCGTACTCGACAATGCCGGGAACCGGCACCTTTCAACGGCTGCACCATGTGCCATAATAAGCTAATGTTATTAGATGTGCAATATCTTTGGGATATTTGTGGCCGTGAAGCCTGCGGGCAGTGGCACTCCGCGCAAGATCCCCTTCGGCTTCGCTCAGGGCAGGCTCTCCCTCGGCTGAAGAACGCCGCGGTTCGGGATGACGTCACTTTTAGGGCCGCGGCATTCATTCCCCACTCATTCGCACAGAACGAACGCGAATGAATGGGCCACCCGGGGGCAGCGGCACTCCGCGCAAGATCCCTCCCTCGGCTGAAGAACGCCGAGGTTCGGGATGACGTCGTTTTTGAGGGCGAAGCTTGGGAATGGAAAGAAAAACGTGGAAACCCGGGTGCCCAGGTTCGAGCGCCCGCGTGGTTTACATCTGGAACTGCGAGGGAGGGGCTTGCGCGATTACACCCTTGATATAGTTTTCGCCGGCATGCATCATCTGCTTCCACATCAGGTAGGCTCGGCCTTCTTCGTTCAGAAAGTTCACCGCTTGCTGCCGATCCAGCGGCCTGCCATGTTCCTGCATAAGCGCGATCAGATGCGCGGTGGTAATCTCGGCTACTACTTTTTCGCGTTTCTTTTTTTGCGTCATTGCCTCATCCCCCGATCCATCGTGATGACGTCCTCATCCTTGACGTTCATCATCGTGAGACCACTGTAAAACGCCGCGCCCGGCGCGCCTACTAGGGCAATCCCTAGTTTTTGGGAGGGGTGGTAAGTCGAGGGGATGCAGGGGGTTGTGCGGGGTGGGTGGCCCGAGAATCGCAGCCAGCAGAACGTTAGCGTCTGCCGCGAGCCGCATGACGAGCCTTTCGCCAGCGCTCAAAATCAGCCAACACTTGCTTTTCGGAGACGCCGCGGCGCCTGATCTGGCGGGCGATTTCGCCAGTCAGCATGGCGAACAGGTCTTGTTTCAGCTCTAAGGGCAAACCCTCTTTTTGCCAGGGAAAAAACACCCCGGCCAGGCGGCCGCGGCGGGTCACGAGGATGGGGTCCTTGGAGCGCAGCAAGCCGGATGCTTTATCGCGAAATTCTCGAACTGTACTGATTTTCATGTGGTCACTTAGGTGACCATTTATAGCATGCAGCGCCAGCATACACCGTTTTGATGCATGCAAAAGTCCCCAGCCTCCGCAAAGGGCGCGGAAGGCTGGGCCACCCGCCGTTCCGATGCATGCAAAACTCCCCAGCCTCCGCAAAGGAACACGGCGGGCGGGCCGCTCGCAGCATTCGGGATCAGCTAAGCATGGCCCGCCGGCGGGAGAAGCTCCCTTAGCAGGGCGTTTATGTAGGGGAGCAATTGCACCAACTCGTCCCTCTCCGTGCCACCATGGGTCGCCGCACTGCCTCGTTTGTACGTAACGTTCACTACGCTTGTGAGCCTTTCCTCCACCGACCTCATGTACGACTCGGCGGACTCAGTAACAGACGACCCCTTCAGCCGACTCCGCAAGATGAACCTGGTCCGTTCGGCCCTGGTGGGTGTGGGCTCTTTGCGCGTCCCCGAGCGCTGCGCCTGGCGATACCATTCGGTCGCCTCCACGTGTGAATCTGGTGCAAGGACATGCAAGACCCCTGTCAATATCTCGCGGAGTTCGGCCGCTGGGCCCCTATAACTGAGCCGGTCGGCGTCCTCAATGTCAATGACAGCCTGCTCATAACTGTCGGCCAACTCGGGGTCCAGGGCTCTTAGACTTGCGGCAACGGAGTCGTCCCGACCGGCGGGCGTCCTCTCAGGAGCTCTCGACCAGTACGCTCTGCTCAGTGGGACCACGAGGCTGTCCCTGAAGTGACGTATTGCCGACCGGGTAGACCGGACGACCGTGCGACGCGAGCTATTCTCCGAGGCAAGCGTGAGCAGGCTCTGCATTTCCTCGTCCATCGAGGCGATGAGCTGTTCCTCGCCGACAATCTGTACAGCCGCTGGTTGGTACTGTCCGAACCACGCACCGACGACCGAACGGATATTTTTCTGCTCGGCGTTGGAGATCTCTTTCGCCGCCCCCTTGCGCAGTCGCGTCCGGAGGCGTTCAAGAACGTCGATAAATTCTGATGGATTCATCGATCAGCCGGCCCCCTCGGCGGACGCTTCGGTCTATTTTTTTCCGGCTGGCTTTCGACGCTTCTTAGGTTTTGCTTTGCGCTTTTCGACCTTGCCCGATGGCCCAAGTCCGTGTTCGACCAGGTTGTATCCGACAGCGTTCAGCCGGAACTGGCCGCCCTCGCCGACCGAGTCCAGGTACCCTGCGTTCCGCGCATTTGCCAGGGTGTAGCTCGTGTTCGCGGGCAGGGGCCGCCGAGCAAGCCTGAACGCCTCTTGGAGAGATGCTGAATCGATCGCTTCGCGGCGACTTGCTTCGGGGGCCAAGTATTGATTGTAGTAGGCGGCCGCGGCCGCGGCCTCGATGTCGCTTGATGGCTGCTTTTCCTCGAAGAAAGATCTGATATCGGTTGGGGAACTCCGGGATGGCGAGGCTACCGAGACGGGAGCGAAAGTGGATGTCCCGATTGTACCCGAGGAGGACGGCCTTCGCGAACCGCGAAGAACATCCGAGAGCGCCTCGACAATCTTCACAACGCCGCTCTCTGCACCCTCTACATTCACTTCCGCGTCGCCCACCTTTATTTGAACTTTGTAGTCGGCCTTATTCTTCACGGTGCCTCCATGAAACAATCGCCTGATTCTAGCACTGCTCTTTTTCACTTAGCCTCAACCTCCAGCACGGCGTTCACGTTCACTTGCCCGCTTGACACCGCGATCTTCCGCTTCCAGGGCTTGAAGCCGGTCTTCTTCACTGCAATGTCGTGCTGTCCGGCGGTCACGCCCACGTTGGACGGCGTGTTGCCAACGAAGCTGCCGTCGATCTCGATGTCGGCGCCGTCGGGCGTGGATGTCACTTGCAGCTGCGCCGGCGGAGCGACTGCGGGAGAGGCGCTAGGAGCGGCGGCCACCGGCACTGCTGCGGGCTGCTGCGCGGCTGCTGGAATAACCTTCGGCTCGGGCGGAGCGCCGGCGGCAGCTTCCGCCGCGCGGATATCCTTGCCGCGCGCGGCCCAATCCGCGTTGATCGCATTGCAGGCATCCTGCACCGAACCGCCCAGGGAGACGGTTGACTTGCTCATAACCGAGTCGCCGCTGACGCGGTTGAACACGGCGACCTTATTCTTGTGCCGCGCCCAACCCTTGCCGCCCTCGTGATCGAGCACAACGATGTAGTCGGCGCGGTCCTGGCGGTTGTTGGTCACGATCTGCGGGCAGCGCTCGCCGAAGGTCTTGACGATCTCGGCGGTCTGCGGGCGCGCGCCTCCGGCCATTGCCCCGCCACCCCCGCCTGCGCCGCCTCCGCCGCCTCCGGCAATCGACCACGATTGGCTGTCGGTAATGAAGACTCTGGCTTTGGCGGGATCGTTGTCGTTGGGTTTATCTCCGGCGAAGAGCGCGACGGGAATCGCGACGCACAGAAAAACAGCAAGCACGTGCTTCATTTTGTCTCCTTGAATTCGAGGACGAATACAACGGAGCTCTACTTCCGGGGGAAGACAAACCATACTCCGCTGGGGTGCGGGGAGTCAATTGTGTCTGGATTTTGGACAGCGGGGGGATGGAGGCATTCCCCGGCGGCTCGGCAGGAATGCATAGGTCCTTCGTTGGGAGGCCTTCGCTTCGCGAAGGACTCCGCCGCCTCAGGATGACAGAGGAGAATCATGGGAGATCGAACACGGATTGGTGGCGCGGCTGAAAGCCGTGCCTTTCCACGGTGATTCCCTTCCGCATGGCTTGGAGGGGCTGGGAACGCTTATGCGGCGTGCTTACGGCGGGAATGCATAGGTTCATTCGCCATTCGGCTCAGGGCAGGCTCTTCGTTGGGAGTCCTTCGCTTCGCGAAGGACTCCGCTGCCTCGAGGATGACAAACGAGAATCACGGGAGATTCAACCGGGATGTGGGCGGCGTGGCTGAAGCCACGCCCCTTCAAAGCGCCTCTTGCCAGGATCCTCGGAGAATCGGCGCTAGTATTTTCGCAGGATGCCGATGACGCGGCCCTGGATATCGACGGCGGCGGCGGGCACGATGATGGGCTGCATGGCGACGTTGGACGGTTGCAGGCGAATCTTGTCGCCTTCGTGGTAGAAGCGCTTGAGCGTGGCGTCGTAGCCGTCGACCAGCGCAACCACGATGTCCCCGTTGTGAGCGGTTTTGGCTTTCTCCACCAGAACGTAGTCGCCGCTGAGAATGTGCTCGTCCTGCATGGATTCGCCGCGCACCTCGAGCACGAACACTTCTTTGTTGCGGACGAAGTCGGCGAGAGAAATGGTCTCCGGATTCGCCACGGCTTCAATGGGCTGGCCGGCGGCAATTCGTCCCAGCAAGGGCAAGACCATGGTGGTATTGACGGCCATGGCCTGCTTGAGGCGTCCTTTAGGAGGCAGCAGGTCGATGGAGCGGCTGCGGTTGTAGTCGCGGGTGAGCAGACCCTTCTTTTCCAGATTGGAAATGTGCTTGTGCACGGTGGCCAGCGAACTCAGGCCGAGGCCCTCGCCAATTTCCTCGAACGAAGGCGAATAGCCGTTCTTCTGCACAAACTCCGAGATGAAGTCGTACACCTGCCGTTGCCGTTTGGTGATCGCCATGGAATCATTGTAAGCGAATGAAAGGCGAAGTCAAGGGGGAAGTGGGTGATGATGGTGGTACGAATTGCACCTGACTACGGTGGGAATCCGCGCCAGATCCTTCGCTCCGCCTGAAGAACGGCTTCGCTCAGGATGACGCCGGTAGAGGTCGAGGCCGACAGGGAGTCTGCTTGCAATTTGCCAGCGGCGGCTAAAGCGGGCACACTGGATGCGATGAAAGCTATTGCCGTGATACCGGCGCGGCTGGCCTCCACGCGGCTGCCGCGAAAGATGCTGCGCGACATCGCGGGAGAACCGCTGATCGGGCGCACTTACCAGGCGGTGGTCGCCTGCCCGCTGTTTGCCGAGGTGGTGATCGCCACCGACTCGGACGAGATCATGCAAGTCGCGCGGCAACATGGTTGGAATGCGCGCATGACTTCGCCCGCCCACCGCAGCGGCACCGAGCGGGTGCATGAGATCGCCGCATCCGTGGCCGCGGACGTCTATGTGAACGTGCAGGGCGACGAGCCGCTGACCCGGCCCGAGCACATGGTGACGCTGCTGGAGCTGATGGAAGATCCGGCGATCCTGGTGGGAACGCTGAAGACGGCGGCGGCGCCCGAGGACATCGACAATCCAGGCGCGGTCAAGGTGGTGACGGACTCGGGGGGACGGGCGCTTTATTTTTCGCGGGCCACCATTCCTTACGACCGCGACAAGGCGGGTCCGCGGTACTTCAAGCATCTGGGATTCTATGCGTATCGGAAGGCCGCGCTCGACCGCTTTTGCGGGATGCCGGAATCGTTGCTCGAACGGACTGAGCGGCTGGAGCAGCTACGGTTCCTGGAGAACGGGATTGCAATTTATGTTGCGGAAACTCCGTACGACACGGTGGGAGTGGACACCGAAGAAGACCTGCGAAGGGTAGAAGAGATCCTGCGAAGACGGTGAGCCGCGCCACGGGGATGGTATCAACTTGCTGCTTGTGCTTTTTCCCAGGCCTGGGCCGCGGCCACGCGCTTGGAGACCGCCGGATGCGAGTGGAAGTACCACTCGATGAAGCGCGAGGGA
The DNA here is from genome assembly GCA_963715675.1 of uncultured Acidobacteriota bacterium. Lineage (GTDB taxonomy): Bacteria > Acidobacteriota > Terriglobia > Terriglobales > Acidobacteriaceae > DASVWZ01. Next base: position 278,764 of record OY970265.1, on the reverse strand, counting down.
GTGCGCTCGGAAAGATTCTGCTCGGCGAGCTTGTTCATCGATGCAATGAACGGCGCCACATCCTTGATCGAACGGAAAGCATAGCGGTCGGCCTGGCGCTCGTTGTAGCGCGAATAGGCATTCATCGCCGGCAGCAGCAAGAATGACAGTACGGTGGAAATCAGGATCAGCAGCGGCAGATTGGCGAAGTCGGAGAGAGTTTCGAAAGTGTGGGTGCGTTCCACGGCGTAATGAAGCACCCAGTTGGCGGCCCAGAATCCGACCAGGGTGATTCCCGCCTGCACCGCGATACTTTTCAGAATGTGCTTGTGCACGTGGTGGCCGAGCTCGTGGGCCAGGACGGCCTCGATTTCGTCCGGCGAATACTGGTCGAGCAAAGTGTCGGCAAGAATGATGCGACGGGTATTGCCCAGCCCGGTCAGGGCGGCATTGGCTTTCTTGCTTTTTTCCGAAAGATTCCATTTGTAGACGCCGCGCACCCGGGTGCCTGCCCGCTCGCCGAGCGCCACCAATCGCGACTTGAGTTCCTCGTCCTGCAGCGGCTCGAACTTATAAAAAATGGGAAACAGAATCACCGGCGCCAGTTGCGCCAAAAGCACAAAGAGCCCGAGGAACACCCCCCAGGCCACCAGCCACCAGTATTGCGGGGATTGCCGAATGATGAAATACAGAAGCTCTACGGCGATGCTGCCCAGAATCAGTCCAACCAGAAAGCCTTTGACTTCGTCCCAAATCCACGATTTCAGCTTCTGATTGGAAAGGTTGAAGCGATGCTCCAGCCGGAAGCCGTAGTAATCGAGTCCCAGGCCCAGCAGCTTGCTGAGCAGCATCAGGGCCAGAACGTAGAGGAACAGGGCAAACGAATAGGATCGAGGCGAAGCGCGAAGTGCGAAATCGCGCAGGGAGCCGTTCCATCCCGTCGCCAGCAGAAAACTCAGCAGGGCCAGCCCAACCAGAAAATCGGCGATCCCCAGCCATCGCCGGATACGGTTGTAACGGCGCGCCTCCGGCGAGTCCGTGGAGACGGGCGGCATGGCTAAAGAAGCATTCATCGTTGGCTACTCTTATTGTATTGCCATCGACCGGATGGTGAAGACTCAAAGGTGCGTTGGCCGTTGCTGAACTAGTGGCCGGGGCAGGCTGCCCCGGGGACCACTAGGCAGGCTGATTTACGAAATCCTGGGCGCTGGCCAGAATCTCATCGACCAGTTCCGGTGAGGCTGCCTCCGCATAGACGCGCAACAGAGGCTCCGTGCCAGACGCCCGGAACAGAACCCAGGCTTCCGCGCCGCCGCCGTTGGTGGGTGCGTCCAGAAAAAACTTCACGCCGTCGAGGTGCTCCTTGGTGAGGACAGAGTAGGGTCCCAGACGAGTGGTGGTGGCGGCGCGAGCGCGCTGAATTGCGCTCTGCTTCACCGCTTCCGCAATGTGCAGATCGCTCCGTCCGTAATAATGTGGACCATATTCGCGTTGCAGATCGGCGACCAACCGCCCGAGCGGCTTGCCTTCGTCTGCCATGACGTTAGCGAGGAGTAGTGAGTTGAGGATACCGTCGCGTTCCGGGAGAAAGCGCGAGTATCCGATGCCTCCGGACTCTTCCCCGCCGATCAGAATGTCGCGCTCCATCATCAGATCCGCGATGTACTTGAATCCGATCGAGCATTCGATCAGGTTGCGACCGTGTTTCCGTGCAATGCGGTCCAGCATGCGGGTCGTGTTGAAGGCGCGAACCACTTCTCCGGGCCACTGCTTGCGAACCAGCAGCCACTGCAGCAGCACGGAGAAAATCTTGTGCGAGTCGACGAAACTGCCGTCCTCGGCGACGGCGCCAATGCGGTCGGCATCTCCGTCGGTGGCCAACCCGGCATGGCACCCGTGTTTCACGACCGTTTCCTGCAAGAGCGCGACATGAGGCAGGATCGGCTCGGGATTGATGTCAGGAAACAGCGGGTTCAGTTCCTGGCGGATGGCAATGTATTCAATGTCATGTTCGCTGAAAATCTGGGAGAGGACGCCGCGGCCTGACCCATACATGGCATCAATCGCGAACTTGAACTTCGCCTGCTTGATCTTTTCCAGATCCACGAACTGCGAAACGGCATCCCGGTATGCAGCTTTGAGGTCAACCTCGTCCAGAGCAGCCTTTTGACCGGCAGGCATGGCGCCGCGGTGTAACTCTTCTTCGATGCTTTTCATGATGGCGGGCGTGGCCGAGCCGCCAAACTTGCCCTTGAATTTCACTCCATTCCAGCCCCAGGGATTGTGGCTGGAGGTAATGACAATGCCTCCGGCCGCGCCCGATTGCTTCACGGCCAGCGACACCGCTGGGGTGGGCGTGTAGTCATTGGCCAGCTTGACGGGAATGCCCGCAGCCGCTACCAGCTCCGCCGTGATGCGGGCGGCGCGCTGCGAGGCAAAGCGGGTGTCGTAGCCGATGATCACACCGCGTTTGGGGTCTTCGTGCTTCAAGACGTAAGAAGCGATCGCCCCGGCGACCCGGCGCACATTGTCAAAGGTGAAATCGTCGGCGATGACGCCACGCCAGCCGTCGGTACCGAACTTGATGATATCCGTCATTGGTCTTCGGTCGTTGGTCTTCGGTCGTCGGCACATCGTCCTACGTCGCACGCCTTGGGCACATCATAGCGTTGGCGGACGACCAACGACTAACGACCGATGACCGAGTCTACACCAGCTTTTTCAGCTTCTTCTGGTCCAAATGCTTTACCACCTTGCCCACGTCCTGGGCCTGGTCGCGGGTTGTAATCAGCAGGGCATCGGCGGTTTCAACCACCACCAGATCCCGCACTCCCACAGCCGCCACGAACTTTCCAGGCGCATGAATGTAGTTGCCCTGGGAGTTCAATGTGAAAACTCTGTCGCCGGAAATTATGTTGCCGTCCGGAGGACTCTGCTTGGCTACCCGATGTTCATGCAAGGCCGTCCACGATCCCAGATCGTTCCAGCCAAAGTCTGCCGGCAGGCAGAAGAGATTCGATCGCCCTTCTCCCTTGGCGGAACGGGGCTCCAGGACCGCGTAGTCAACGCTGATATTTTCGCACTTGGGATAAATGCGGCGAAACGTTTTCGCGAAATCGCGGGTACCATAGGTCGCGGCGATTTGTTCGAGCAACGGCGCGGTCCTGGGCAGATGTTCGCGCAGGGCATTGGCCAGGGTGCGGGCGCTCCAGAGGAACATACCGCTGTTCCAGAAATAGTTGCCGGCAGCGACAAAGGCGGCGGCGCGTGCGGCGTCCGGCTTCTCGGTAAAACGCCGCACCGGAAGCGCGTTGACCTTGGCCTGCGCGCCCACTTCGATGTAGCCGTATCCGGTTTCGGCCCGCGTCGGGCGGATGCCGAGGACCACGATGTTCTCTGCGCGGGCCGCGATCTTGATGCCCTGCTCAATCACGCTGCGATAGCCTTTTTCATCGCTGATGACATGGTCAGACGGAAACATTCCAATGACGCCGTCGGGATCGCTGCGCATCAGGATGAAAGCCGCCAGACCAATGGCTGGGGCAGTGTTGCGGCCGAGCGGCTCGGCGATGATCCGCCGGCGATCGAGCCGGGGCAACTGGCGAAAGATTTCGCGTTTGGAATCTTCGTTGGTGATGATCCAGAAGCGGCTGGCTGGAGCGAGCGGCGCCAGGCGAGACGCAGCCTGCTGGATCATGGTGCGGGTGCCGTCGAGCGCCAGCAGTTGCTTGGCTCGCCGCTTGCGGCTCAGCGGCCAAAAGCGGGTTCCACGCCCGCCGGCAAGAATTACAGGATAGAAATTCAGTTTGCTTTTTCTCATTCCTACATCCGGACTGCGGGTTCCGGGACGGCCCGGCCGGGCAGCGCAGCTTTCAGAAATTCCACGGCCCACTGCGGACGAACCCGGAACGTTCCCAGGCTTGCAGGGATTACTACCGCATCACCTTTGGCCAGGGTTACCGGTTCAGCGTTGGCACCTTCAATGATGCCACAACCCTCGACCGCCACCAGAACCTGCACGGTGCTCACGCCCGGCGCACTCCGAAAATCCTGCGGTTCCTTTAACTCAAACATCTCGACGACAAAGTACGACGAAGCCAACAGCGGGGCGCGGCGGTTTTGGCTTGCGTCCAGGGCAACCGGCGCCGGGCGAATGACCTTGCCGGCACCGACTTCCCGCTTCAGCACCGCCAGACCTTCGTTGACATGCAGCGGGCGCGGCCGGCCGTAGTCATACAGACGATAGGTGGTGTCCGACTGCTGCTGCGTCTCCAGAATAATGGAACCCGGACCGAGCGTATGCACCGTGCCTCCGGGGACGTAGATCATCTCACCAGGAAAAACGTTGATCCAGTTCAGCAAATCTTCCGCACGTTGCTGGTGAATGGCGGCTTCAAATTCGGCATGGCTGACACCGCCCTTCAATCCTAGCGCGATCTGGGCTCCCGGCTTGGCGTCCGCGATGTACCAGCACTCCGTCTTGCCACAAGGCTGTCCCCCGAGGCGGGCAGCTTCGTCGTCCGGATGCACCTGGACCGAAAGTTTCTCATGGGGAAACAGGAACTTGAGCAAGAGAGGAAAACGCTCTGGGTGCGGGGCCGCATCGCCCACCAAAGCACGCCCGCACTGCCGGCACAGCTCCGCCAGGGACGTGCCGCGCAACGGGCCATTGGCCACTTTGCACTCATCTCCCGTCAACCATGCCTCGCCGATTTTTTCCTCAAACCGATGATTGGGGTAGATGGGAGCCAAGTCCAGCGTTCCCCAGGGGCGCGGATCGAACCGCGGAGAAATCAACAATGGATAAAGATCATTCATGCGAACCGTTCAGAAAAACCAGTGAAGGGAAATCATGCACGTCCCGCAAGTTTACAGCGATCCCAGGAACTTCTTCATCCGTTTCAATCCGCGATCGAGTTCCGCCATCGAGGTGGCGTAACAAATCCGGATATGGTCGGAGGTCCCGAAGCCTTCCGCGGGCACGGTGGCCACATGGGCCTCGCGCAGCAACCGGCCAGACAAATCCGAGGCCGAGGTGATCCCGTCGCGCCCCAGAAACGTGGCAATGTTCGGATAGGCGTAAAACGCGCCTTCCGGCAAAGTGCAGGTAATGCCCTTGATGGACCGCAGGCCGTTCACCACGTAATCCCGCAGCTTGATGTACTCGGCCCGCATGTCGCTGACACACTGCTGCGGTCCTTTCAGCGCGGCCACCGCAGCTTTCTGCACGATGGAGGTCGGGTTCGAGGTGGACTGGCTCTGCAACTTCTGCATGGCCCCGACCAGCGGCGCCGGAGCCAGAGCAAAGCCGAGGCGCCATCCCGTCATGGCATAGGTTTTGGACAGCGATCCCGCGATGATCATGCGGTCCCGGTATTCGCGCAGCCCGCCCGACGAAAAAATCCTGCCGGTGTAGTTCAGATACACGTAGCACTCATCGGACAGGACCCAGATGCCGCGGCGGCTGGCCATCCGCACCACTTCGGTCATATCCTCCGGCGACATCACGGCGCCGGAAGGATTCGATGGAGAATTCAGGATGATCAGCTTGGTATGCGGCGTGACCAGGCGCTCCACCATCGCCGCCGTCACCCGAAAGCCGTTGGCTTCGTCGGTTTCCAGCAACACGCAATTGCCGCCGGCATAGCGAATAATGTCTTTGAAGGAAACCCAGTAAGGAACCGGCAGGATGACTTCGTCGCCGTGGTCGACCAGAATCTGGATGGCGTTGAACAATACGTGCTTGCCGCCGGTTGAGGCGGTTGCCTCTTCGCGGCGGTAGTCGGAATCGAAGTCCACTGCGTGACGGTGGATAATGGCATCCCGAAGTTCGGCCGTACCTCCGACCGCTGTGTACCTGGTGAAGTTGCCCTGAATGGCGGCGATGGCGGCGTCCTTGATGTGTTGGGGGGTGGTGAAATGGGGCTCGCCAGTGCCGAAGTCCACCACGTCGACGCCCTGCTGGCGAAGCTTGTCCGCCTCGGCCACCACGGCCATGGTGGCGGAGGGTTCGATCCGGTTGATGCGCTCGGTCAGCTTCAAAGCGGTGGCCGCTTCACTTGCAGGGGTCATCCGCGCTTCCTCTTGCCGGATGCGGGTTCCTGGTGCAGTTTGATGGCCGGGTCCAGCTTCTCCTTCAAACGCTGTTCAACCATCGGCGGCACCAGGCAGGAAACCGAACCGCCGAGCTGCGCCACTTCGCGAACCAGCTTTGAACTGAGATAGGAATACTGCTCGGCCGGCATCATGAATACGGTTTCCAGCTCGGGCCGCAGTTTGCGGTTCATCAGAGCCATTTGCAGTTCGTATTCGTAGTCGCTGATGGCGCGAATGCCGCGCAGCACCGCGCTGGCCTCGACGGTGGCGGCGTAGTCCACGGTCAAACCGTCAAAGGTGTCGATGCTGACGTTGCGGAAGCCTTCCGTCATCTCTTCGAGCATACGTTTGCGCTCGGAAAGCCCGAACAACGGGGCTTTTTCCGGATTACGCAAGATCGCTACAATCAGCTCGTCAAAAATCTTGCTACCCCGCTCGATCAGGTCCAGATGCCCGTTGGTCGGCGGGTCAAAGGTTCCGGGATAGATGGCAATGACTTTCTTCAATGATCCTCGCACCCAAGTCTGAAAAATCGACCAGCAAGGATTTTATGCGTTTGAGCGAGGGGATGGCAATTGCTGTTTGGCGGGAAGAAGCAACATCTACCACGGAGACACGGAGACACGGAGAAGACCCTTTCCCTTCCCTTTTTCTTATTTCTTTCTCTGTGCCTCTGGGGTGAAGGTTTGCAAGTCTGACAGGGTCATTCAGTTCTCGCTAAGCACAAGAATCTACGGAGGAAACTCGTTCACAACTTTTTACGTATTTTTACTGCGGATTGACACGTCCCGGAGAACATTCAACTATGGTGGTTCCCGGGCTGATCTTCCAAACCCGGAGATCAGGAGACCGATTATGAAGCGCCTCTGGCAATGGAACGACAGAACGCGGCTGATGCTCACACTGGAGCTCGCGGTGGTGTTGCCGGCGGCGGCTTTGGTGATCCTGAACGCCGTCCATTTAAGCGCGATCCAGCGCGACCGGGGTGTTGAAGCCGCTTTTCAGAGGGACTTCAACCAGGTTCTGCTGATCTCCGAGAAGCAGCTCAACCAGAAAGCCTACGAACTGAGTGACGAGGTGCGCAGCCAGATTCCCAGTTCCGGGGCCGCTTGCTCGGAGACCCTGGACAGAATTCTGGCCAGCCACCCTTATGTCGCGCATGTATTCGTTTACGATCCGCGATCCGGGCTGGTGTTCCGCTCTCAACCGTCGCGAATTGACGAGCCTTACTTCCGCACCGAAGCCAGCGACTTTGCCAGCATGATGAGCGGCTGGATGCAGATTGAATATAAAGATGCTCTCAAGGAAGTGACTTCGTATGACAAAAAAGGCCGGCGCGATTTCTTCTCCAACCGCGCGCCACGCGGGGACAAGTACCTGTATCAGTCAGGAGTGATTTTTCCCGCCGCAGACAGCGCCGGAAACAACACCGCCATTGCAGGGATGGTGTTCGACGCTGAATACCTGCATAACCAGTTCTTCCCCGAGATGCTGAATGCATTGCTGAGCCACCAGGAAGAGGAAGGCGAGAAGAATCACGTAGCACTGATGCTTCATGCCAGAGATGATTGGGCGCCGATCGCGGCCTCTGCGGGCTGGGATGGGGGCGAGCCGGAAGTCGAGCGTAAGCTGGAGGGCGCGTTTCCGGGTCTGACCCTCGCCATTAAATTGCCCGGAACAACGCTGGCCGCCATGGAACAGCATTTCGTACGGCAAAGCTTCATCGTTCTGACCGCGATTTCTTTGTTGCTGGCGGGCGGAATCTTCCTGACCCACAGAAACATCTCGCGGGAGATGGCACTGGCCAAGCTGAAGTCGGATTTTGTGTCCAACGTCTCGCACGAGTTGCGGACGCCGTTATCGTTGATCCGGCTTTATGCGGAAACGCTGGAGATGGGCCGCTTGAAGTCCGAGGAAAAATATCAGGAGTACTACTCGATCATCCGCAAGGAGAGTGAGCGGCTGACCGGGCTGATCAACAACATTCTCGACTTCTCGCGCATCGAAGCAGGAAGGAAGGAATACGATTTCCGCCAGACCGATCTAAAAGAACTGGTGCACAACACGCTGGACTCCTACCGCTATCAGATCGAGCAGCAGGGATTTGCGTTCGAGGAGGACATTGCCGCGGACTTGCCGCCCGTCGTGGTGGACCGCGAGGCGATCGCCCGTTCCCTGCTGAACCTGGTCAACAATGCGCTCAAGTACTCGCAAGACCAGAAATTTATTGGGGTGCGGCTGTCCCGCGACAATGGCGCCGTGAGGCTGGAAGTGATCGACCACGGCATTGGGATTCCGGAAGGCGAGCAGGCGAAGATTTTTGAGAAGTTTTATCGAGTCGGCGATCCGCTGGTTCACAACACCAAGGGCAGCGGTCTGGGGCTGGCGCTGGTGCGTCACATCGCCCAGGCCCACGGTGGCGAAGTTACGGTGGACAGCGCACCCGGACGGGGCAGCAAGTTCACGATTTCGCTGCCGGTGCGCGGACGCGCGGAAGTTGCCAAGCCGGTGCCGGTGTAAACGGAGAACGCGATGACGAAGATCCTGATTGTCGAGGACGAGCCCAACATGGTGGCCGGGTTGCGCGACAACTTCGAATTCGAAGGGTATCAGGTCATTACCGCGCCCAACGGCGTGGCCGGGCTGGAGCGGGCGTTGTCCGAATCCGCGGACCTGGTGATTCTGGATGTGATGATGCCGCGCATGAGCGGCCTTGACGTCTGCAAGCAGTTGAAGGCGAAACGTCCGGGAATTCCCATCATCATGCTGACGGCGCGGGGGCAGGAAGTGGACAAAGTCGTCGGACTGGAGTTGGGCGCAGATGACTATGTCACCAAGCCGTTCTCCATCCGCGAACTCCTGGCGCGGGTGAAGGCGGTGCTGCGGCGGGCCCAGGGCCTGCCGAAGAACTCGGTGGAGTTTGCCTTTGGCGAGGTGGAAGTCAATCTCAAGAGCTGCCAGGTTTCGCGCAAAGGCAAAGCGGTCGAGTTCTCGTCCAAGGAATTCGATCTGCTGAAGTTCTTTCTGAATCATCCGGGAGAGACGCTGAGCCGGGACCGGCTGCTGGAAGAAGTGTGGGGCTATGACCGGTTTCCGACTACCCGGACGGTGGACGCGCATATCGTCCGCTTGCGGCAGAAGGTCGAACCGAAACCGGACGAGCCGCGTTTCATTCTGACGGTGCATGGTACAGGGTACAAATTTGTCGGCTGAAGTGTTGGGGAGACGGTACGTGGAAAACGCCCTACAACTCGGAAGGCAACCTGCGCGGAGCGGGACTACGGCTCGCGCCGATGATGACATTCTGATCCGCGAAGCGCAGATGGGGAATGTAGCCTCGTTCGAGCAACTGGTCCGGCAGTATGATCGCGCCGTGCTGCGACTGGCGGTGCACCTCACCGGGTCACAGGAGGACGGCCAGGACATTTATCAGGAAGCGTTTCTCCGTGCCTACGTCAACCTGGGCAGCTTTCGCTTTGAGTGTTCCTTCTACACCTGGATTTACCGCATCGTGACCAATCTCTGCCTGGATCACTTGCGCAAGCGGTCTTCTCGGTCGCGCGATCTGACCACGACGGTTTCCGCCGATGGAGAAGTCGAAGATGTGCTGGACCGCATCCCGGACCAGCGGGCGGGAACCAGTCCGGAGCGAAGTCTGATCAGCCGCGAATTGCGCAAGAACATTCGCCGGGCCATGGGCAAGCTCTCGCCGCGGGAGCGCACCGTGTTCGAGTTGAAGCACTACCACGGAATGCGGCTGCGCACCGTCGCCGGAATCCTGAATACGACGGAAGGAACGGTGAAGAACACACTGTTCCGCGCCACCCATAAACTCCGCCATCAGCTCGCCGAAGTGCGATAGTTCGGCGTTAATGAACCGGATTTCTCCGTAAGGGCTGAAGGCTGCCGTGCCCGAAACCGATTTCTTGAGAAGACCTACAGCGTATGCAGGTAGACCAGCAGGTCGCTGATCTGCTGCTGATTCATGTCCTGGGCAAATCCCGGCATTTTGTTGCGGCCCATGCGGATGATGTCAGTCACACGATCATCATTCGCCGGCATGCCGCTCATCCCCATGTACGGTTTCTTGAAGAGATCTTTCATGGGCGGGCCCTGCCGTCCATGCGAAGAGTAAGGAGCATGGCAGCGGTCGCAATAGTTGTCGTAGAGGCGGCGTCCGGCAGCCTGTTGCGGATTAAGTCCGAGTTCGGCGTCACTGCGGCGGCGTTCGGTATCGCATCCTGCAAAAAGCAACAGCGTGGAAGCCGAAAGACAAAGCCAGATCAACCGGCCGCGAACTGCTCCCCACCGACAAGAAAATTTTTTCACCACATCTCTCCGGCTTCAGGTAGAAGTACAATAATAACCCACGGCCATGTCCATCGCACTGAAACGCGTTTACGCTGAGCCTGCGAGAACTGATGGAACGCGGGTTCTGGTGGACCGTCTCTGGCCGCGCGGCCTCACCAAGGATCGCGCCGCGCTGGATGCCTGGCTGCGCGATCTGGCGCCCTCCGACGAACTGCGGAAGTGGTACCATGCGAATCCCGGCGTCTGGGCGGCCTTCCGCCGCCGCTATTTGCGCGAGTTAGCCCGCCCGGAAGCCACGGCTGCACTCGAGGAGCTCTATCGCCTGGCCAATGGTCCCAAGCCCTTGACCCTGCTGTATGCCTCAAAGAACGAAGAGCGGAACAACGCCGTGGTGTTGCGCGATCTGCTGCAAGGAATGCGCAAGCCGCCCACCGGCACCGGCCCGGGAACCGCTCGAGCCGTGCGCGACCGGCAAGTCAGAAAAATGCCGCGAAGGGGAACTTAGCCGGCTGCGCTGCCGGCACAAGAAGAAAGCATTCTGTCCTGCCTTTGCAATGGCGTTTCCCTGCGCATGAAGGGCGACCGCTTCCTATTCCGGCTCCAGGAATTGCTTCTGGGAGGCAAGGCTCGGGTTTAACTTCAGCGCCTGCTGGTAAGCGTCGTGAGCCGCCTCCAGTTGACCGCTCTCCTGCAACAGCATCCCGAGGTACAGATAGGTTCCGCCGCTGGGACTGCCGGCAACGAATTGCCGGGCATTGCCGATCATTTCTTGCTCCAGCCCTGGATTGATTTTCACCGCGCCGCGATAACTGTCGCGGGCCGCGACGTAGTCACCGAGTTCCGCATGGAGAATTGCCAGACTCTCGTAAGAGCGTGACTGTAATTCGGAATCCGCACTGAATTGGATGGCGTACTGGTACTGTTCCACCGACTCCGGCAGCAGTCCGCACTCCGCCAGGTCTTCCGCCAGGTCGGCGCGCCGGGTAGGATTCTGAGGAGTGAGACGGACCGCCTTCTGGTAATGAGGCAAGGCTTCCTCGAAACGGCCAAGCTCATGCAGCGCGCCGGCCAAATCGCTTTCGGCAAGCGGATTGTTTTCGGTCACGGCCAGCGTGTGCGTCCACAGGTCGTAGCTGCTCCGCCAATAGCCGATCTGCCGCCAGGTCAGAAATGACAAGCTGCCAAGGACTGCGGCGGCTACGGCGGCCCGCCAGGGAAAAATGATCCGTCTGTGGTCCGCCCAATCCGCCGCGCTCCAGACTGCCATCACAAAAATTCCGAGCATGGGGATATAGGCGTAACGGTCCGCCATGGCCTGATCGCCGACCTGAACCAGTCCAATGACTGGGACGAGGGTCCCGAGGTACCAGAGCCACCCCGTGACCAGATAGCGGCGGGTGGAGCGATATTTCCACACCAGCGCGCTGACGGCGGCAAGAAACAGCAGTGCTCCTCCCACCTGCCATGCCGGCAGGAAGGTGCGCGGGTATGGATAGTAGAGCGCCAGCCGGGCGGGCCAGAACGCTTTCCAGATGTACATCGCGTAGGCACAGGCGGCGTTTTCCAGGCGCACCCCCAGGGGAAACGTCTCCAGAGTTCGCAGCGCGACGGTTCGCTGGGCGAGGATGGTGATCAACGCGCTTCCCGCGCAGAACAACAGCAGCGGCAGCTTTTCCATGACCAGTCGCAAGCAGGGCGCCTGCGGCACAGAAAATCCCGTTGCATGGGAATCGGACGAAGGTCCGCTGCGATTCTTGCGTGCCCTGCGGTCCGGCGCCTGCGGCGCCGGTGCCGGGCTCCATCCCGCGATTCGCTGCAGCGGCCAGTAGTCCAGCAGCAGGAGCACAAAGGGAAGCGTGATGACCATCGGCTTGGAGGCGAGTCCCAGTACGAAGAGCGCAGCCACCGCCAGGTAGTGCGGAAGACCCGGCTTCCGCGCATACCAGCCGTACGCCCCAATCGTGAGCAGAAAAAACAGGGTGCTCAGAATGTTCTTGCGTTCCGCCACCCAGGCCACCGATTCCACGTTGAGGGGATGGAGGGCAAACAAAGCCGCCACCAGCAAACTCCGTCCCACCGACCCGGTGAATTGCCGCAGCAGCAGAAACAGAAGCACAGCGTTGAACCCATGCAGCAGCACGCTGGTAAAGTGGTGGCCGCCGGCGTTCAATCCGTATAGGTCGCAGTCCAGGGCATGGGAAAGCCACGTAAGGGGGTGCCAGTTGGACTGTTCCATGGAGGTCCAGCTCCAGGTGAAGGTGCTCCAGGTGAGTCCAGCGGTTACGTGAAGGTTCTTTACGACGTAGGGTTGGTCATCGAAGTTGATAAACGGATGTTTCGTGACCGGGCTGTAAAGAGCCAGTGTGACCACCAGCAGGGCGAGGCAACCAACAATGGCGGACTGGGTGGGTTTGCGATCCATACGTCATAATCTGTACCGCGTGGCCCGGCGGCGTAGAAATATGCTCGACAAAACGGGAGAGGCAGCCGGCATTATGTGCCCGCGCCTCTCCCAGGCGTTCCTTGCAAACATCGTACCCGTTCGATCAGGGCGTCTTCCCGGACGAGGCCGCGCCTGGAGCCGCCTGCGGCGCATCGGGGAAGTACTGGAGGTTGAATTGGGTATGAACCCGGTCTTGCAGCGCCTCTTTCGAGTCTCTCATGCGCAGCCACCCGTACAACTTCTTGCGCTCCTGCGGCGGGACCACTTTCTTTGACGCAACCTTGAGAATGACGTACTCGTGGTCTTTTTCTATGACGGATGAGACCTGGCCTGGCTCCAGAGCGGCAATCACCGGGCGGTCATCCACCTCGATTTCCTCCAGGAGTGCGTCTCCCATATCGATGTCGGGAACCGATACGTTACCGGCTGCCTTGTACGCCTTATCCTGCAGCTTTTCCATGTTCCCCCCGGCCGCTGCTTCTTTTTGAATTCTCAGCGCCACCTGGTACATCTCTGCCTGTACCACGGGATCCATTTTGGCTGGAACGGGATCCTGGTACCCCTTATATTTGGGCACGGAAATCCGTTCCACGTGCTTCCGCACAAATCTCTCGGGATGTTCGTTGAAGTACTTCTCGGTGTCGGCATCGGTGATGTCATCCGCCTGATGCTGCATCTGTACCATGGCCGCCATCAGCAGCGCCTGCAGGTAGTTGAAGCGGAGCTTCCCCTGGAAGGCTGGGACCTTCTCGGCTCCTGCCTGGTGGGCAGCCTCTCCAAACAGCAACATTTCAGTGTAATTCTGGGCGAACTTGAAGGTGGAGCTGGAGGTAATTTTCCCGCCAATGGAAATCAGCAATTGCTCATACTGCTGGCGGGTCACGACCGTCTTGCAGTTCGGATCGATCAGGTTTTTCGAGGCAGAAGCCTCAGCTCCGGCGTTCAGCAGGGCATCCACGTTGTCGGTGACAAGATCATTGGCGCAAAGACCGTCCATGGTGATGACCGGCGTGTCCGGTGATATTTCGGCCCGCGCGGGCGTCGGCGCCTGACTGCCCGTCTGGCCATTCTGGGCCAGAACCACCGCTACTTGCAGCATCAAGAGCGAAAGCAAGCAAAACCTCATCCCAAAACGCATTCGTGTTCAATGCCTCCTGAAGAATAAAAGCTAATTACGATCCTAACACATGCGGAATGCCGTGCCGGGCACGGGCTGGAGGAAGCATCCCGGTAGAATGCCCCGCGCATCCCCCATCGTTTCGTGTTGATTGGGAAGACCGGACATTCCCGGCACACGAAAAAAGGGAGAAGCCATTGAGGCTTCTCCCAGACTTAAAGCTGCAATCTCGACTTGCGTCGAAATCCGCTTTCAAACTACTTGTTCAACGCGAACGACAGTTCATCAAACGTGCCCTGGGTGCTGCAAGACTGCCAGGTTACGCCGAACGCGGGACCGTTGAAATAGCAGTCATCCAGATCGTTCTTCCAGCCGATGTGGTTCGCCGGCTTTGAATCTTCCACGTTGACAGTGTAGCCAAGAGCGCTGCCACTGGCGATCGTCGGAAGCAGGTTGACATAGGTCGCGCCCTTTTTGCCAGCCTGGATAGCGCAGGCCTTCTTCAGCTTCTTGATGTAGATGCTGTACTGGGTCAACCCGAAATCGGCTTCGCCGTACACCTTCATGGTGGCAGAGCCGCTGGTGTTGCAGACAACCTTGCCGCCGCTTCCGGCAACGACCTTAACTTCGGTCTGGAACGGAGTCGGATTCGTAACGGTCGAACCGTTGGCGAATTCGTTGAAGGTGGCGCCGTGAATGGTAGCTGCGGCGGGCGGCTTTACGCCGGGCCAGGTCTGACCGACCAAGCCAGCTGCGCTGTAGTTGGAGTTGAACAGACCGTTGGCGTTCGGGTTCGCGGAGTTGAAGTCGCCAGCATAATACAGGCACTTCGCCTTGCAGAACGGCGGAACGGCGGCTTTCACGACCCAGTCAGAAGACATGATTGGTCCACGACCAGGGATTGCGGGAGCGATGACCTTCTGGCCAATTGCGGCCGGGACGACAGTCTTTACGTCCTGAGCCACAGCCAGAGAAGCCAGTGCGACGAGAGCAACTGCGAAAATCACCTTTTTCACTATAGTCCTCCTGAGTTTTGTTACTGCTTTAGGTTGTGGGCCAGATCTTAATCAACATGCGAACCGTGCATGTAGCCCGCGGAACCAAATCCTATCCTGAATTAAGAATATGTCAAGAGGAAATCTGGCTTCAGTAGCGGATTTTGTTGATTCCCCCGGCAAGAGTGCAAGAACTTGCAACTCTTGCGCAAAGCTCCCTACCCGGATGGGGAAAATCGCTGAAAATGTGTTCCGTTCGCCCCCGCGTCCGCGGAATTCAGAGAGAGCGAAAGCGGGTTCCAGGCGAGAAAAACTTTTCCAAAAAACCCGGCCGGCCCAAACCGCTTAGAATCCTCCTCATGCGTCCAGTTTTCGAGTGGAACCTCGGCGCGCGCTCGCTGCTGCTGGGAAAACGCACGCTCATTATGGGTGTGCTGAACGTTACACCGGATTCTTTTTCCGATGGCGGCCTCCATTTTGACCGCGATCGCGCGCTGCAGTTTGCGCTGCAAATGTTGCGCGACGGCGCGGACATGATTGATGTGGGCGGCGAATCCACGCGGCCTGGGGCGGCGGTTCTGGCGAAGGCGGAACTGCTGAACGCAGACGCCGAAAAAAAATGGAGCGACCGAACTCCCGTAACCGAGAGAGAAGAGTTGGAGCGGGTGATTCCGGTGATCCAGGCGCTGAAACAGACGCGGCCGGATGCGGTGATCTCCATCGACACCTACAAGGCAGGCGTGGCGCGCATCGCGGTCGAAGCCGGGGCCGAGATCGTCAACGATGTGAGCGGCTTTCGCTGGGATGCGCAGATGAAAAAAACTCTTGCCGGATTGAAATGCGGCGCCGTGCTGATGCACATGCGCGGGCGTCCCGAGGAATGGCGCAAACTCCCGCCCGTCTCCGACATGCTGATGCTGGTGAAACGCGAATTGCGGGAATGGGCGGACGCCGCCACCATGGCGGGCATCCGGCGGGAACGGATGGTCCTCGATCCCGGCTTCGGGTTCGGCAAGAGCTTCGAGGAAAACTATCCCCTGCTGAAGCGCTTTCAGGAACTGCACGAATTGCGCTATCCGATTCTGGCGGGGGTCTCGCGAAAATCCTTTATCGGAAGAGCGTTGGCTTGCGACGGCAAGGATGCGCCGGTCAGCCAGCGCTTGTATGGCACGCTCGCCGCTGAAACCGCACTGGCGCTGAAGGGCGCGCAAATCATCCGCACCCACGAAGTGCGGGCTTGCGCGGAAGGGTTGAAGATCGCGGACATCGCGTTGCTGTAAGCCTTGCACGGCGAGCCCTCCCGGAATCGTTGCCGCTGACTGCTATAATTAAAAATTGCGCTCATGAGTGGAAAGCGACTAGTCCGTTCAACCACCGTTCTGTCGGTCCGCCGCGATGGCCATGTCGTGATGGCGGGCGACGGCCAGGTCACGCTGGCAGAGGCGGTGATCAAACACACCGCGAAAAAGATTCGGCGCCTCTATCAGGACAAGATTCTGGCCGGGTTCGCCGGCTCGACCGCCGACGCCTTTTCCCTGTTCAGCCGGTTCGAGGCGAAACTGGAGCAGTATCACGGCAACCTGGGCCGGGCCGCGGTGGAACTTGCCAAGGACTGGCGGACCGACAAATTCCTTCGTCATCTGGAGGCGCTGCTGCTGGTTTCCGACAAGGAACAGACGTTCCTGCTGAGCGGTCAGGGCGACGTGATCGAGCCGGATGGCGGGATTGCGGCCATCGGCAGCGGCGGCCCGTATGCCCAGGCAGCGGCCCAGGCGCTGGCGGACCACACCCCGCTTTCGGCCCGGCAAATTGCCGAAGAAGCGCTGAAGATTGCGGGCAAAATGTGCATCTATACGAATGACAGGGTGACGATCGAGGAACTGTGATTCGCCGTTAGCCGTTCGTCATTGGTCGTTGGCTAAAAGCCCAGCGGCGCAAGGCCCACGGCGAACGGCCCAAGACCAACGACTTTTATGGCCATTTACCTACCTGGAACCGCGGAAGAAGAGCAGCTCGCGCTGGACGATCTCACGCCGCGTGAGATTGTCGTCGAACTTGATAAGCATGTGGTGGGACAGAAGGACGCCAAGCGTGCCGTAGCCATTGCCCTGCGCAACCGCATGCGCCGGCAAAAGCTCCCCGACGATCTCGCCGAAGAAATCATTCCCAAGAACATCATCATGATCGGCCCCACGGGCGTGGGAAAGACGGAAATTGCCCGCCGGCTGGCCAAACTGGCGAACTCGCCGTTTCTCAAGGTTGAGGCTTCCAAGTTCACGGAAGTCGGCTACGTGGGCCGCGACGTCGAGTCCATGGTCCGCGACCTGGTCGAGATTGCCATCGAGATGGTGCGCGAGGAAAAACTCGAAGACGTGGCCGACAAAGCGGAACTGAACGCCGAGGAGCGATTGCTGGACATCCTGCTGCCGCCGCCGGCCCCGCCGCGGCAAGAGCCGGGACAGACCGGCTTCGTTCTCGAGGGCACCACTTCCTCCGGCGATTCGCAGAGCCGGACCCGCGAAAAGCTGCGCCAGCAATTGCGCGAAGGCAAACTGGACGAGCGTCTGGTTGAAATCGAAGTGCGCGAGAGGAATTTTCCGTCGTTCGAGATTATCTCCAACCAGGGTATTGAGGAGATGGACGTCAACATCAAGGACATGTTGCCGAACATCTTCGGGCAGCGCACCAAGAAGCGGAAGATGAAAGTGAACGAGGCGTTCGAGTACCTGATTCAGGAAGAAGAGCAGCGGCTGATCGACATGGACCAGGTCACGCGCATCGCCATCGACCGCGTGGAAGATTCCGGAATCATCTTCCTCGACGAAATCGACAAGATCGCGGGCCGCGAAGGCGGCCATGGGCCGGACGTTTCCCGGGAAGGCGTGCAGCGCGACATTCTGCCGATCGTCGAAGGCACCACGGTCAACACGCGCTACGGCATGGTGCGCACCGACCATATTCTGTTCATCGCCGCCGGCGCGTTCCACGTCTCGAAGCCAAGCGACTTAATTCCTGAGTTGCAGGGGCGCTTTCCGATCCGCGTGGAATTGCAGTCGCTCACCATGGATGATTTCATCCGCATCCTGACTGAGCCGAAATCCTCGCTGGTCAAGCAATACACGGCGCTGCTGGAGACCGAAGGCGTGCAACTGGAATTTACCCGCGACGCGCTGGAAGAAATCGCCCGCTTCGCCTTCCGGGTGAATGAGGGAACCGAGAACATCGGCGCCCGCCGACTGCACACCATCATGGAGCGCGTGCTCGACGAGATCAGCTTCAGCGCGCCCGAGCGAAAAGGCGAACACATCAAGATCGACGCTGACTACGTGCGCCGGACCCTGGCCGACATTGTGAAGGACCAGGACTTGTCGCGGTACATTCTGTAAGGCCAAGTCGCATCGTGACAATCCGGGATTTACCACCGGGTCCCAGAGACCCAGAGAAAGCAAGAACTAAAGAAATAAAGAAAAAGGATTTCTCTGCGACTCTGAGGTGAAGATTTGATCTGCGGTTGTCGTTTGACCCTGTGACCACCCGCCCAATAAACTGAAAAAACAGAAGCACAGGTGCATTCCATGGCAGACAGCATTCATATCAAGCTTCCGGATGGAAGCATGAAGGAAGTTCCCAAGGGCACCACCGCACTCGACATCGCCAGGTCGATCAGTCCGCGGCTGGCCGACGCAGCGCTTGCGGCCAAGACCAATGGCAATCTGATCGACCTCACCCGGCCGCTGGAAAAGGACACCGATCTCCGCATTTTGACCGAGAAAGATCCCGAGTCGCTGGAGGTTTACCGGCATTCCTCTGCGCACTTGCTGGCGGCGGCGGTGCTGGAACTCTTTCCGGAGACCAAACTCGGCCACGGCCCGGCCACCGAGAGCGGATTTTTCTACGATTTTTACCGGCCGGCGGCGTTTACCCCGGAAGACCTGGAAAAAATCGAGAGGAAAATGCAGGAGTTGGTGCAGCAGAACATTCCTTACGCGCGCGAATTTCTGCCCCGCGAGCAAGGTCTTGAGGAGTTCAAGAAAGAGGGCGATTTCATGAAGTGCCATTTCATCGAGCAATTCACCCAGCCCGATGAAAGGATTTCGATTTATCGCACCGGCAAGTTCACCGACTTCTGCCGCGGCCCGCACATTCCGTCGACCGGCAAGATCAAGGCATTCAAGCTGCTGAACATCGCCGGGGCCTACTGGCTGGGAGACGAGAAGAACCCGCAACTGCAGCGCATCTACGGTACTTCGTTCTTCTCGAAAAAAGATCTCGAGGAGTTCTTCCACAGGCAGGAAGAGGCGAAGAAGCGCGACCATCGCGTGCTCGGCCAGCAGCTCGACCTTTTCTCCATTCAGGAACTGGCCGGGCCCGGCCTGATCTTCTGGCATCCCAAGGGCGGCCTGGTGCGCAAAGAGATGGAAGACTGGATGCGCGCCGAGTACCTGAAGCGCGGCTACTCGCTGGTGTACACGCCGCACGTAATGCGCAAACAATTGTGGCAGACTTCCGGGCACGAGGGCTATTACTCCGACAACATGTTCGACGTCATGGAATTGGACGACGCGGAATACCGCCTGAAGCCCATGAACTGCCCCGGCCACATTCTGATCTACAAGGATTCGCTCAAGTCGTACCGCGATTTGCCGGTGCGCCTCGGCGAACTCGGCACGGTGTACCGCTACGAACGCTCCGGCGTGATGCACGGTCTCATGCGGGTTCGCGGCTTCACCCAGGACGACGCCCACATCTTTTGCACGCCCGAACAGATCGAAAGCGAAGTCGAGGCCTGTCTGAATTTTGCTTTTGACGTTCTCAAGGACTTTGGTTTCGATCAGTTCCAAACTGAGCTTTCCACCTGGAATCCGGACGACAGCAAGAATTTCGTCGGCAGCGCGGATCAGTGGAACCTGGCAACCGCGTCACTGGAGAACGTACTGAAGCGCCGGAACATCGAATACAAGACCATGCCGGGCGAAGCCGCATTCTACGGGCCCAAAATCGACATCAAACTGGTGGATGCGATCGGACGGCTCTGGCAGCTTTCCACCGTGCAATTTGATTTCAATCTGCCGGCCCGCTTCGGCCTGGAGTATGTCGCCGAGGATGGCAGCCGGAAGCAGCCGGTGATGGTGCATCGCGCGCTCTACGGATCCATCGAGCGATTTTTCGGCGTGCTCATCGAGCATTATGCCGGAGCGTTTCCGGTGTGGCTCTCGCCCGTGCAGGCGGTTATGATCCCGATCGCCGAACGGCATGTGGAGTATGCCAACAAAGTTGCCGATCAGATCAAAGCTGAGGGCGTGCGCGTCGAAGTCGACGCGCGCAACGAAAAGATGAATGCCAAGATCCGCGAACATGCGCTCCAAAAAGTGCCGTTCCTGCTGGTCGTCGGTGATAAAGAGTCGGAAGCGGGCAAAGTCAACGTCCGCACCCGCGGCCACGAAAAGACCGAAGACATGCCGACTAGTGGGTTTGTGGAGAAGATCAGGAAGCTGATCGCGGAGAAGAGCGCGACGTTGTAATTGCTCGCCAGTTGCTCATCCAAGCGGCGGAATGATCCGAAACACCCGCCCCTTGGGCAGTCGGTACACCGAAAAATCCCGCCGATCGAGCGTAAAGATTGTGTCCAGTCCATTCCGAGCGGCTATATGTAGCAGTGCCGCATCCGCCAGTTGAATCTTGATATCGCGATACTTCTGCATAATGGAGGCGATCGGCCTAGCGTCCGCGCCCATGAGTGGAAGAATTTCCAGGAAACCGTTATCCAGGCTGTTGAGAAGGGTCACGACGGCATCGCTGTCCCGGCGCAGCAGCCATGCGGCCTCGGTAATTACTGGCCAACAGGTGAACAGAGGGCCAGGCATATCCCGCAAGGCTTCCACGCAGACTCGGTGATGCTGATCGCGACGGCTCAGGATGGCGACGATCGGGCCGGTGTCAGCCAGGACCCGCCTCATTTGCGTTTGCCAAATCCCCTGAAGTGACGGCGGTTGGTGCTCAAATCTCCGGGCGCATCTCGCACGGCCCCGATGATCCCGGCTCCTTCGGCCAGTTCGTAGGCAGACCGCTCCTCCGCCGATTGGCCAAGATAGCCTTCGAGCGCCTCCCGGACCATTTCGGATTCGGTTGCGCCGCTGGCTTGAGAGCGCCTTCGCAAGCGGTCAGTAAGTGCCTTGGGAAGACGCACAGTGATGCGATGCGATGCCATGTCTGACATTGTAATATAGTTGTCTGACAGACATCAATATGCTCATCGGCGTCATCTCCGACACGCATGGCCTTCTCCGGCCGGAAGCCCTGGCCGCCCTCCGGGGCTCGGATTCCATCATCCATGCGGGGGACATCGGCGATCCGGGCATTCTGAACAAGCTGGCTGAAATCGCGCCGGTGACCGCGGTGCGAGGGAACATCGATCGCGAGCCGTGGACGCGGAGAATTCCTGCCACCAATGTCCTCGAAGTCGGTGGCGCCTCCATTTATGTGTTGCATATCCTGAAGGAACTCGATCTGAAGCCCGAAGCGGCCGGATTTGCCGCCGTCATCTCCGGCCACAGCCATATCGCCAGACAGGAAACGAAAAACGGTGTGCTGTACTTCAATCCGGGGAGTGCAGGGCCGAGACGATTCAAGTTGGCGGTAAGCGTCGGAAGGTTGACGGTGAGGGCCGGACAGATCCGCGCAGAAATTGTAGTCTTGGAGGGTCTGTAGCGCAGCCGGGCAGGTGGTGGCAGCTGCTCCTGCATAATAACGAAGAGAAAGGTCGGCGGTGAATGGGGATTGACTTCCGGGTTGAAACCACAGCGGGCTCTGCCCGCAAGGGCCGCTTGATCACGCCACACGGCGAAGTCGAAACGCCGGTGTTCATGCCGGTCGGCACGCTGGCTTCGGTCAAAGGGGTGCCGCAGGACATCCTTGAACAGCTCGGCGTCCAAATCCTGCTCGGCAATACCTATCATCTTTATTTGCGCCCCGGAATCGATCAGGTCAGAAAGCTTGGCGGGTTGCATCGCTTTATGTCCTGGAATCGCGCCATCCTCACCGACTCGGGCGGGTTTCAGGTTTTCAGTCTGAACGACCTGCGCAAAGTCACAGAGGAGGGCGTCATCTTCCGTTCTCACCTCGATGGCTCTTCGCATTTCTTCAGTCCGGAAAGCGCCATGGAAGCCCAGATCGGGCTCGGCGCCGATATCATCATGGCTTTTGATGAGTGCACGGAATATCCCGCGGATCGCGAGCGGGTGAGGAAGTCCATGGAGTTGACGCTGCGCTGGGCGGAGCGCAGCCAGCGATATTTTGAGGAGCACAAGAACGAAGTACCGTGGAGCACGAACCACGTAGGCCCAGACGTCTCGTCTGGCCGGCCGGATACCGGGGGAGCAGCTGAGCTATGCTCGGCCGGGCAGGTGAGGACACCTGCCCCTACGCAAGCTCTCTTCGGCATCGTGCAGGGTGGCATGGACCCTGCTCTCCGCCAAGAATCCGCCCAGCGCACCATCGAAATCGGGTTTCCCGGATACGCCCTCGGCGGTTTAAGCGTGGGCGAACCGCGTGTGCTCACGCGGGAGATCGTCGAAGCCACGGTGCAGCACCTTCCCGCCGACAGACCGCGCTATCTGATGGGCGTCGGCACGCCCGAGGAGATCGTCGAGTATGCCAGCCTCGGCATCGACATGATGGACTGCGTCTTACCCACCCGCGCGGCCCGCCACGGGCTGCTGTTTACGTCGCAGGGAAAAGTGTCGATCAAGCAGGCCCGCTACGCCGGGGATGAGAGCGCACTGGATCCGAAATGCGGTTGCCGGGTCTGTGTCCGCTACTCCCGTGCCTACCTGCGTCATCTCTATGCATCGAACGAAGTTCTCGCGCAGGTCCTGAATACCATCCACAATTTGACCTTCTACCTTGACACGATGCGGTTAGTGCGTCATTCTATTGGACTTGGGGAAAAGGTCCGTAATCTGTCTGAGCTCTGGTCTCTGCCAGGGTCTTAACTCGGCTTCCCCGGTTCTGGTCCGAAGCTGAAGGAATCTCCGCCCAGGCACGCGAGAACTCCAGCAGTAAATGGTGGTGAAGGGCCGGTACGCCCGGGGCGCACGGTTTGGCGTTTATCTTTGCGACACAGGAAGTATCCAGCTGCATGAATACTGCGCATTTTTTGGCTGCACAATTGGGGGGTGGTTCCTTGGGGGGATTCCTGGGGTTTGCCCCGCTGATCTTTATTTTCGCCATTTTTTATTTCCTGCTGATCCTTCCGCAGCAGCGCAAGCAGAAAAAATGGCAGCAGATGCTGAGCGACCTTAAGACGGGAGACAAAGTAGTGACCACCGGAGGCCTGCGGGGCACCATCGTGGCGTTGCGAGACGATTATCTCCATCTGCGAGTCCCTCCTGACAATCTCCGGGTGGAAGTGAGCCGGGGATCGATTGCCACCGTGACCACCGGTGACGAAGAGGCCGGGAAAACGGCCAAGTGAACTTGGATGTGTTGAATTGCATAATTAAGAAATCCGTATGAACAAGAATCTGGGCTGGAAAGTTATCGTCATCGTCGGAACCCTGGTGGTGTTTGTGTTTGGAATTTTCGGGGTTCCTCAGAGTTTTACCGGCGCTGGACTGCTGGACTCTCTGCAGAATCGCATTCACCTGGGGCTGGATCTCAAGGGGGGCACGCACCTGATTCTGCAGGTGCAGGTCAATGATGCCGTCAATGTGGATTCCGATAACGCCATGGAGCGGATGAAAGCCGACATGCGCGCCCGCAAGATCAGCTACGCCGATATCGGCAAGCCCGACGTCGCCAATCATCCGGAACAAGTCGTGCTCAAGGGCGTGCCGCCGGAGTCGACCTCCGATCTGCGTTCGCTGGTAAGCGACCGTCTCCCGGAATACGATCTGGCTTCCGGGGCTGAGAACAGCTGGACGATCTCGATGAAGCCGCAAGCTCTCGCGGAACTCAAGAAGCGCGCGGTCACGCAAGCCATTGAAACCATCCGCAACCGCATCGACCAGCTGGGCGTGAGCGAGCCCATCATCGAGGAGCACGGTCTGGGACAGTATCAGATTCTGGTGCAACTCCCCGGGGTGGATGACCCGGCCCGGGTCAAGGAAATCATGCAATCCACCGCCATGCTGGAAATCCGGCAATCGATGGGCGGTCCGTATTCCAGCGAGCAGGATGCTCTGCAACAGCACGGCGGGGTCTTGCCACCGGATACGGTCTTGATGCCGGGACACAGCGTCGCAGGAGGAGCCGCGAATGAGGGCGGGCAGGTCTGGTACCTCATTTCCAGAGTCTCGGCCGTAACCGGCCGCGACCTTCGCGACGCCGACCCTTCGCGGGACGAAAATGGCGCGCCTTCCGTGACTTTCCACCTGACCGGCGACGGGGGCCGTCGTTTCGGCGCCTTTACCGGCTCTCATGTCGGTGACAATCTGGCGGTCGTGCTGGACGGCAAGGTGCAGGAAGTAGCGGTGATCAAGGACCAGATTCACGATAACGGCGTCATCAACGGGCGCTTCACCGATCAGGAAGCGAAAGACCTGGCGATGATCCTGCGTTCGGGCGCGCTGCCGGCAGGAATCAAGTATCTGGAAGAACGGACCGTCGGGCCTTCGCTGGGGAGTGACTCCATCCGTGCCGGGGTGACGGCAGCCGTCATCGGCATGCTGGCGGTGCTGATTTTCATGCTGGTCTACTATCACGCGGCCGGGGTCAATGCCGACATCGCGCTCATTTTCAACCTGATCATCCTGCTGGGATTCCTGGGCTTCAGCGGAGCAACCCTTACCCTGCCGGGCATCGCCGGAGTGATTCTGACGGTCGGCATGGGCGTGGACTCGAACGTCCTGATTTTTGAGCGCATTCGTGAGGAATTGCGAAACGGCAAGACGCCGCCCTCGGCGGTGGAGCAGGGCTTCAGTCACGCCTGGATCACCATCGTGGACACGCACGTGACCACCATCGTTTCCGCGGTCATCCTGTTCATCTTCGGCACCGGTCCGGTGCGCGGATTCGCCGTGACCCTGAGCTTCGGTTTGTTCGCCAATCTGTTTACCGCGGTCTTCGTGTCGCGGGTAATCTTCGACTGGATTCTGAGCCGCAAACAGCGCGGCGAGCAATTAAGTATTGGGCAAGCGCCAATAGCTGCCAGTTCAGCTGGTGACTAGGAAAGGTTTTGGCAGGTGGAATTCTTTCACGATCCTAAGATCGATTTTCTCGGCAAGAAGTGGTACTTCCTGTCGTTCTCGCTGATCTTCAGCGTGGCGGGCGTGCTTTCGATGTTGTTCTGGCACGGCCTTCCGCTGGGCGTCGATTTTCGCGGCGGAACGCTCGTCTACGTGAAGTTCGCTCACACCCCGGATGACAATGCCATCCACGCCGCCATGGATCGCGCTGGGTTGCACAACGCGCGAATTCAGCGTTACGGCGTGGCGACGAACAACGAGGTCCTGATTGACGTTTCCGAGCGCGAGACCAGTGAACAGGCTCTGGACCGCAGCAAACTGGCCATCATTGGCGCTCTGGAAAGCAATGCTCCGGCGGGAAAGATGGACTTGAATAACACCGGCTTGCTGACCTTGAAAAACTACCTCGAACAAAAAGACCCGCTGCGTGCCGGGACGGATGCAGACCAGAAATACGGGGTCCAGGCGCAAGCCATCGTCACGTATCGCGACAAGACACGAAGCGGCGTCCTGACTTCCCTGGAGGAACTGAAAGCGGTTGCCGACCCAGCTGTGGTGGCTTCACTTGGGGACGGTTTTTTCCTCTCCGATTTCGGGGTGCGCAACGTGGAAATCGTCGGAGCCCAGGTGGGCGAGCAATTGCGCAAACAAGCATTGCTGGCGACGGCGTACAGCCTGGCCGGCATGCTGGTGTATCTGGCGTTCCGTTTCGAATGGATTTACGGCGTGGCCGCGGTCATCACCGTATTTCACGATACCCTGATCACCGTCGGCGCATTTTCCCTGATGAACAAGGAAATCTCCCTGACCGTGATCGCGGCGATCCTGACCCTGATCGGCTACTCCAACAACGATACTATCGTGGTGTTCGACCGGATCCGCGAAAACCTCAAGCTGATGCGGCGGGAGAAGCTTGCCGATATTGTGAACCGCGCCATTAATCAGACCTTGAGCCGGACCATCCTGACCGCCGGTTTGACCTTCCTGACCGTGCTGGCCCTGTATTTGTTCGGTGGCGAAGTGCTGCGTGGGTTCTCCTTCGCCCTGGTCATCGGCATCCTCATTGGTACGTATTCGTCGATCGCGATTGCAGCCCCCATTCTGGTGGCCTACCAGGATTGGCGCGCCGATCGCGGGCGCCCGCCGGTCGCCATGCCGGGTGTGAAGGAACTGGCCCGCCGGGAAAAGGCCAAGGCGAAGGTCTAGCGGGGCGGCTTGCCGGGGCCGGTAAGGTTTAAATTTGTGATTCGGCGAGATTTGAGTTAGTATTTCCCGGCTCCGCAAAAGCCGGTTGCAGGTGCGAGTTGTTGGGAGCAAACAGAGGGCACGCGGTGTCTAACCATGGTTAGGCAAGTGTAGGAGAAACCTTATGTTTGAAGACAGCCTATTGGAGTCGGGGAACCGGCTGAAAACCAATCGCGGCATGTTCACAACCATCTCGATGATCATTCAGATTGGCCTGTTGGGCGTGATGGTGCTCATTCCACTGCTGTTTACCGAGGCTCTGCCGAAGACACAGCTGATGACTTTTCTGGTAGCGCCTCCTCCACCGCCACCCCCGCCCCCTCCGCCGGCGGCGACTCCGGTTCACGTGGTGAAGCAAGTTCAGACCGACCTGATCAACGGCCAGCTTCGGACCCCCACCAAGATTCCAGAGAAAGTTCAGATGATTAAGGAAGAAGAGGCCCCGCCGCCCATGATGGCTTCCGGCGGCGTAGTGGGTGGTGTACCGGGCGGCGTGCCTGGCGGACAGATGGGCGGGGTGATCGGCGGCATCATCAGTTCGACCCCGGTCGCGGTCCCCAAAGTTGCCGTTCCCCAGCGTGTACGAGTATCGCAAGGCGTAACCCAGGGCTTGCTGATCCGAAAAGTGCAGCCCGCCTATCCACCCCTGGCCCGTGCAGCCCGCATCCAAGGAACTGTGATGCTGCAGGCGGAAATCAGTACGGATGGCACCATCGAGAATTTGCGCCTTCTCAGTGGACACCCCATGCTCGCCCCCGCGGCTATCGAAGCGGTGAAGCAATGGCGTTATAAGCCGTACATTTTGAACGGCGAGCCGGTGCCGGTGGAAACTCAGATTACGGTGATATTCAGTCTGGCTGGCGGCTAGAAACTGCGCCTGCCGTTGCGGTGTCAGTACTTTAAGGAGTTTGAGAAGCGGGTACCTTCCCCAATCCTACCGAAGCAGCACCGTGGAGGGTGTTCTCCACGGAGTGGAAGGTTCCTCAACTCGCGCTCCAGTACAGTCACAGCCATGATCCTGGGCTGGAACCCGGCCACCAGGACGGTGGAGGAGTTTGTAGGTAAAGGCGAAGCGAAAAACGCAATTTGACAAGTTCCGAGGAGGAAAAAGCAACTCATGCTCGTAGCCAACGTAGCAACCCTAGCATTCTGCAACCTTCATATGGTAGCCACTTGGTTGCTCCAAGAGGAAACCATGACTTGGGACCCGATCTCGCTCTGGAAAAAGATGGGCGTTCTGGCGAAGATCGTTGTCCTCATCCTGTTTATTATGTCTGGATGGTCCATCGGCGTCATGATTGATCGCTACATGGCGTTCAGCGCAGCCCGCAAGCAATCCCGTGCCTTCGCACCCGCGGTGGCCGGCGCCCTGCGGGACGGCAAAATTGACGAAGCCATCAAGGTGGCGGAGCGCAACAAGAAAAGCCATCTGGCCAAAGTCGTGACCGCGGGCTTGATGGAGTTCCGCGCCCATCAGGATAGCGCCGACATCCCCGGCGAAACCATCGAAGCCTCCAAGCGCGCCCTGGAACGCACCGAAGCCATTGTCCACGCCGAGTTGAAGCGCGGCTTGGGCGGTCTGGCTACCATCGGATCCACCGCCCCCTTCGTGGGACTGTTCGGAACCGTGGTCGGTATTCTGAACGCCTTCCGCGGCATTTCCGAGCAGAAGGCCACCGGTCTGGGCGCGGTCGCCGGCGGTATCGCCGAGGCCCTGGTGACCACAGCATTTGGTCTGCTGGTGGCCATCCCGGCGGTCATGATGTTCAACTATCTGACGGGCCGCGTGGAAGCGTTCGACGTGGAGATGGACAACTCCTCCAGCGAACTGATCGATTACTTCCTCAAGCGGCGGGGAATGCGCCGGTCCTAGGGTTTCTTTCTGGACCGCGGATGAGGATTGGCTTTCGGTCTTGAGTTGCTGGCCGGCGCCGGAGAGATCTCCGGCGCCGCGCCTGAAAAACCCGGGGGCGCAGGCGGATCCGTGAACGGAACGGAGCATAACATCCGGCGCAGGAGAACAGCTTTATGGGAATTGTCAAGAGAAACGAAGGTTCCAAGGTCAACTCAGACATCAACGTCACCCCTATGGTGGACGTGATGCTGGTGTTGCTGATCATCTTCATGGTAATCACGCCCATGTTGCAGAAGGGCGTCAGTGTGGATTTGGCGAAAGTGAACAATCCGGAGTCCATGCCGGATGCGGACAAGGAAGATGCGCTCATCGTGGCGGTCATGCGCGGTGGCGACGTGTTCTTTGGCAATGAGAAGACTCCCGTCGACCAACTGACCGGCAAGGTCAAGGACCGCCTGGCCAACCGCACCGACAAGCGGGTTTTCGTCCGCGCCGATGCCCGGGCAAAATTCGGTTCCGTGGTGGCTGTGGTAGATAACGTCCGCGCCGCCGGAGTCGATCAGTTGGGCCTGTTGACCGATCAGAGGAAGTCTACAAACGCACCGCCTCCGCATGCTGGCGGACAGTAGTAGAGGAGATTTCTTATGTCCATGGTAGTGGGCTCGGGTGGGTCCCAAATTGCAAACATTAATATGACGCCGATGATTGACGTCCTTCTGGTGTTGTTGATCATCTTTATGGTCATCACACCGCTGACGCCGAAAGGCCTGGAAGCGCTGGTACCGCAGCCTCCGCCGCCCAATGCGCCAAAGAACGTCACCCCGGATCGTACCATCGTGGTGCAGTTGATTGATCGTGGGCCGGGTCAGGCCCCGGGATTGAAGGTCAACCAGGAAGATACCACGTGGGACGGCCTGCAGGGACGTTTGACCGACATCTTCAAAACCCGCGCCGAGAAAGTGATGTTCGTGAAAGGCGATGACAACGTGCCCTTCGCGGACGTTGCCAATGTCATTGACATCGCCCACGCTTCCGGCGTCGATAAGGTCGGCCTGATTACCGCCAAGATCGAAGCCGGCGGTTAAGCCGTAGAGAGAAGTTTCATCGCAGCACGGCGAGAATATCGGTTGGGGAGCGGCATCGAAAAGCGCTCCGTTGGTTACCCTGCGCGTGGTTTACCGGTTACGGTACTTGCAAAGTTGCGGGGAGGAGACTCATAGAGCAATGAAAAATAGCGTGCGAGTTTTGGCAATCATGGCGGTTGGCCTGGCGCTGTTTGCCGGCTCCGGATGCGACAAGCTGAGAGCACGGGATCAGCTCAACAAGGGCGTTGCTTCTTACAAGAACGCGAAATACGAAGAGGCGATCGGCCATTTCCAGCAAGCCGTATCGCTGGATCCGGCCTTGGTCGTGGCCCGTCTGTATCTGGCCACCGCCTATGCCCAGCAGTACATTCCGGGGGTGTCCGATCCTGACAACCTCCAGGTTGGCGAGCAGGCCGTCGAACAGTACAAGAAGGTTCTGGACACGCATCCCGGCAAGGAACCCTCCATCAACAGCGATAAAGGGATCGCATACATCTACCTGAACATGAAGCGGTTTGACGACGCCAAGGCTTATTACCGTAAAGCCTCGGAAGTGGATCCTAACGATCCCGAGCCCTACTATTCCGTAGGCGTGATCGACTGGACCCAGACCTACCAGCCGCGCATGGAGGCCCGCGCCAAGCTCGGTCTGAAGCCGGAAGAATCCCTCAACCCGAAAGACAAAGAGCAGAAGAAAGTCTGCGCAGAACTCAAGGACAAGAATACGCCAGATATTCAGGATGGAATCGATGTCCTGAACAAGGCGCTTGAGCTGCGTCCCGACTACGACGACGCCATGGCCTACATGAACCTTATGTTCCGTGAGAAAGCGGACATTGAATGTGATGATCCGGCCGCTCGCGCTGCCGACCTCAAGACCGCCGACGACTGGGTCGACAAGACCATGGCCACCAAGAAAGCCAAGGCTGAGAAGCAACCTGGAGCACAAGGGATCACGCTCGACCAGCCTGCCAACAAGTAACTGATTTTTCTCCGCCAAGCCCCTTCTTCGGAAGGGGCTTTTCTGTTTCGGACCGCCCATGGATGCGCAGGCCCTGTGAGGCGCTGAGAAGCACACTTAATCAGGGGTTCCCCCCAGCGCTGACTCCGGGTACCCTGCCGGTCAGTGCCTTCCGTCACCTGAGACCCGGCCGCCACGCGGCTACCATAGGAATGAACCGTCCGGAGGCTCGCCGACCATGAAAATGAAGCTCGACCGCATCATCAGCATCGCAACGCTGGGCAGTTCCCTGCTTGCCCTCTGGCTCGTCTTGAAGAAGCCTCAGCCGGTCGCACCCCCGCAAACACCAGCCGCGATCGCAGCCCATACCGAGTCGCTCGAAAGCAAGCTGCAGGAATTCAACCAGCCGAAACAGGCTGGCCAGCCGCCGGTAGAGGTTCGCTTCACTTCGGAAGAGGTCGGGGCAGCCCTGGCCCAAGCTGCCGGAGCGGTTCCTGTCTCCGCCGTACCCGCCGGCGCCGGCCTGCCATCCACCGTTCCAACTTCCGCCGACGCCCCCATCGCGCCCGGAGAACCTGAAGTCAAGGATTACCAGGTCAACTTTGATGGCGACGTGGCTCGCGGCCAGTTCGTCACCCAGATCGCGGGCAAGACCGTATATGTCACGCTTGCCGGACATCTCAGCTCCAAAGGCGGCTACGCAACCTTTGAGCCAACCGAGTTCAAGGTTGGAGACATGAGCATTCCGGTGTCGCTGGTGAACGACGCCCTGCAGAAGAAACTCGCCGAACAGCGCGACCGCTTGAAGCTGCCCGACGACGTCTCCGACATCCATGTGGAGAACGGCGAACTGGTCATGACCTCGAAGTAAACGCATTCCGTCGGGGCGTTGCCTCCCTTGAGGCTAGGGCCGCGCAAAAAACTCTGACTTCAGTCCGGATTTGAAAGGGCGCGGCTTCAGAGCGGGTGCTCCTATCCTAGCGGCGCGTTCTGTGCGACGTTGGGGTGGGAATTCTGATCATATTCCCGAAAACACAGAGGGATGAAAGAAGCGTTAATCCTGCGTTTCTTATTCTCCGGGCGTGCCCTCAAACAGCGGATACAACTGATCTCCAATCACTCGATAAATCGCAAACGCGCTGCCCGCGTCCGACGTCTTCCGAAACAGCAGTTCGCCGGCCCCATCGCCGTTGGCATCCACCGCATCAATCAGTTCCCAGCGTGGCCCATCGAAATGCTGCGCGTCCGTGACGCTGGCGAAAACCTTATGCAAATCGCCATTGAGATCTTGCCGCGCCACCACGGTCACGAAATATTCCCGCGATGTCGCAGTTCCAGAAGACGAGGCGCGCGGAACGCTCTCCGCCTTTGCCATCAGCACCAGCGTGGCATCGTTGCTGTTGGTCAGATCGAAAACCCGTAGCTGGACATCCTTGAAACTGGGTTGCGGAACCTTGACTGTGACTGCTTTCCCGCGCTGCACCGGGTGTTCCGGCGCCCCGGTTGCCCCCACCTCCCGTTTCTCGTGAGTGCGGACCTCGCCTGCCGCCAGCGTCAACACTTTTTTCTGGAATTCCTCTGCTTCGCCGGCCTTCAGTGGAAACACATACGACCGTGGTTCCGGCCCATCGGCATCGGAAATGGCCGGGATGATCTGGAGTTGACTCGACTGGGGTGAAGCGGAAGACGGAGAAGAAGCCGAGCCTGGAGCCGAAGCCTTCCCTGAAACCGGCGCCGCCTTGCCGGGCGGCGTGCTCGCAGAAGCCGCGCTTTCCGCCTGCGCAGGCTTTGGCGGCTGCTTGCCGCGCTTCAAAACCGGCCGATTGGGATCTTCCGGCTCTGAAGAAGTTTGTGTTGTGTCGGCCACAGCCGGAGCCCCAGCCGCCGGGGGAGCCGCAGCCGAACTCGAACTCGCAGTCTGCGTCGTCGATCCGCTGGCTCCCGTCTGCGGCGCCGCTGCCGGCGCACTCGCCGGCGGAGCAGCCGCTTGTCCCGCTCCAGTCTGTGGCGCCTCCGGTTTGCTCGATCCCGCATGTCGCAACACCGGCGGCCCCGAATCATCATCCAGACCACGGGGCTTGGAAGGGCGCGCTGCGCTGTTCTTCTCTGCGGCCGCCAGCGCCGCCGTCGTCTGCCACTTCCCTTCCGCCAGCCAGATACTTGTCTGCTTGTTCTGCAAAGCGTCGCCTACGGTGAACAGTCCCTGCGAAGCGCCGCTCTTCTCCGCTTCGTATACCACCCCCGGCCACAACGCCATCGGCACCGGAGAAGCCTTGTACGCTGACGCGTCATAAAACTGGCCGTCCACCATGATCGCCACCGGAATCAGGTGCGCGCTGCCATTCGCCGACAGGGCCAGCAATCCCAGCGCCCGCGGTCCTTGATCTGCTTTTGCTCCACGCGGTACTTGTGCGGCCGCTGTCAAAAAGCCCACAAAGGCCAGCGCCAGCGGGATGACGGCGCGGGCCGTCCTGCGGTATAACGTTGTGCTAGAGGAAGAGACATCCATGCAAGTTAATGATAAAGCCCCCGAGTTCACTTTGCCCGACCAGAATGGCAAAAACATTTCCCTCAAGGATTTTCGCGGCAAGACCGTGATCCTGTTCTTCTACCCGAAAGCCGATACTCCCGGTTGAACCATAGAAGCGTGCGGGTTCCGCGACGCATACAAAGCAATTCAGAAGACGGGAGCCGTGGTTCTGGGCATTTCCGCCGACTCGTCTCAGGCCCAGAAAAAGTTCGAGGACAAGTACGATCTCCCCTACACCCTGCTGGCCGACACCGACAAGAAAGTCTGCAGCGCGTTCGGCGTGATCAAAGACAAGAACATGTATGGCAAGATCGTGAAAGGGATCGCCCGCACTACGTTTGTAATCGGCCCCGACGGCAAGATCGCCCACATCTTCAACAACGTGAAAGCCGACGGCCACGCTGAAGAGGTGCTGGCGTACTTGAAGGGGGCGGCGTAATCTCTGGGTCGAAAGTCTCCTTGACCTGGGTTCGGGTGGGGCTATAATTGCTCGCTTGATCCTTGTCGAAGCTCTCGCTTCATCTGAGAGGAGGGCGACCATGACGACTCCTAAGCAGGGCCACAACTGGGGGCCCCGGCTAGCCTTACTCGCGGTCTTAGTGGCTGTTGCCATCCCGGCATCGGCACAAAAGTTCAAGGTTCTCTACGCCTTCAAGGGCTCGCCAGACGGCCAGGCGCCGGACAGCGGTCTCGTCGTTGACGGTTTGGGCAACCTGTATGGCACTACCTATGGCGGTGGTGTCTCCTACGAGGGAACTGCGTTTAGAGTCAGCCCCTCCGGCAAGGAGAATGTACTGTACAGCTTTCTCGCGGGCTACGGCGCCAATCCTGAGACGGCTATGGTTCGCGATACCAAAGGCACGCTATATGGCACAACCACCTACGGCGGAGCCTACAACGCGGGCGCAATATTCAAGATAGACAAGGAGGGAAATGAAACTGTTCTCTATAGCTTTCCAGGAGGATGCTGCGGATACACGGCGAATCCCAATGCGGTGATTCGGGATGAGCAGGGAAACTTATATGGCAGCACAGTAATGGGAGGGCAGGCTGGCGGATGCTTCAACTGGGGCTGTGGGACCGTGTTTAAGCTGAATTCGGCCGGCAAGGAAACTGTGCTGTACAGCTTTACCGGAGGGAAGGACGGAGGTTATCCTTCCGGATCCATTGTGCGCGACGCAGCCGGAAACTTGTACGGCGCTACTGCGTATGGAGGCGACCTTAGCTGCTTCGCACCGTACGGCTGTGGAGTAGTCTTCAAGCTGGACGCGAAAGGCAAAGAAACCGTGCTGCACAGTTTTACCGGGACCGGGGGCGATGGAGCACAACCCTGGTCGGGCCTGGTCCATGACAAGGAGGGCACTCTTTACGGCGCTACTTTCGCCGGTGGAACGGGTCCAAACTGCTCATCCATGGAGGACGGCTGCGGGACGATTTACAAGGTTGATAAAACCGGCAAGGAGACGATCCTGCATAGCTTTACTGGCAGTGGAGCTGATGACCCGCCCATATACGCACCTCTGGCTCTGGACACAAAAGGTAATATCTACGGAACGACTCCGAATGGCGGCAGCCAGGATTGCAATTCCGGGTGTGGCGCCGTATTCATGTTGGACCGCACCCGCAAGAATAGCATTCTGCACGAATTCACCGGAGGAGCGGATGGAGAAGATCCCCAGGCGGGAGTGATTGTGGATTCGGCGGGGAATGTCTATGGTACAACCGCCTCGGGCGGCGATTTGAACTGCAACGGGGGCAACGGTTGTGGGACGGTCTACAAGCTGACCCGGTAAGAGCCCAGCGAGCAAAATGTTGTTTGGATTGGTTGACCACGCAGGGGCGGAGTTTAGGAGAGTGACTTCCGCAAGGGAAGGAGACGATATGAGGCAATTTGTTCAACGCGCTGAGAAAAACCGAAACCTAGCCGCACCCTGCCAGCTGCGGTTGAACTCATACGCGCTCTCCGCGGCTGCGGCGGGAGTAACCATCCTGGCTTTGGCCGGACCGTCAGAGGCGAAGATCATCTATACGCCTACCCACCGTGTCATTGGTGATGGTAGTAGCTATAAGTTGGATTTCACCGGCAACGGAAGAACCGAGCTGACCATCCAGAACAAGCACTACTCCTCGTGTACCACCGAAGGCGGTTGCAGCACCTGGCAATCGCTCGCAGTCGACCTGTCCGAAAGCAATCAGGTGGTGTACAACGTGTTCGGAGCGGTAGCCATGAAAGCCGGAATGCGCATCGGCCCCAAAGACGCGTTCGCCGGTGGCCTCCAACGTATGGCGTTCGGAAACAACAGTTTTGGGGGAAACTGGATCAACGTCAAGAACCGCTACCTGGGTGTGAAGTTCAAGATCAAGGGCAAAAGCCACTACGGCTGGGCGCGGCTGAGCGTTCAGGTTCAGCGGCCGGTTACCATTACTGCCACCCTGACCGGTTACGCCTATGAGACGGTCGCGAATAAACCCATCGTGGCAGGTCAAACGATGGACGATGCTGACATCACCTCCGCCAGTCCGGACTCGACCAGCCCGACGGGTGCCTTAGTGACTCGACAATCGCCCGACAATCGAAAGACTGTCTCGCGAGGTTCGCTGGGTTGGCTCGCCCGCGGGACGTCCCTACCCGCACTTCCCCGTACCGTGGCACTTCCTCCCCGATGATGAGCAGTTTCCGGGCTCGGCCAGTTCCCCATCCGGACCGATGCAGGTTTGGGTATGCAGGCACCAGAACAGTCCATCATTGGAACGCTGCACCGTGGGATCATGCTCCGCCAGCACGAATTGCCCTTTCCAGCGCAGCGCCGGGCACAGGTCCGGGTGGCTGGTGTTGAAGCGCTCGGATTCCTCAAGCGGCGATTGCCGGATCATGCGGCGCCTCCCGAGACTGCTTTCATGATGGCCCGTCTCACGGCCACCCGGGCAAGTTGAACTTTGTATCCGTTATGGCTCAGGGGTTTCGCATTTGCGACCGCTGCCTCCGCCGCCGCCCGCGCCAGATCTTCGGAGAAGTCCTTTGAGGTAAGAACCCTCTGCGCCTCCACCGAAATCCAGGGCACCGGCGCCACATGCCCCATCACCACCCGCGCCGATTGTGCTCTTGATCGGCTCATCTTCAGCGCCACCGCCGCCACGGCGAGCGGCCAATCAAACGCCGCCTTCTGCCGCACCTCGTAGTACGCGACCTTCAGGTCCGCCGGTGACGGCACCATCACTTCCGCCAAAATTTCGTTCGGCTTCAAATCGTGCTCGCGTTCACCATCGGCTTTTGGAGTCAGGTAGAACTTCTCCAGCGGGAATTCGCGGCTGCCTTTCGGCCCCACCAGCCGAACCGTAGCTCCATAAGCGATCAGCGCCGGGACGATGGTTGAAGGACTGACAAACTTCGCCGGCCCGTCATTGCCCAGGATCGCGTGATACCGGTTTTCACCGCCGGTGACCGGGTCCTTGCCGTCCTCGCTCTTCGGCAACAATCCCTGCCCGCCGCGGAAATACCAGCACCGCGGACGCTGGCACAAATTGCCGCCCAGCGTTGCCAGGTTGCGGATCTGCGGGCTCGCCGCCTGATCGATCGCCTCGGCCAGCGCCGGATAGTCTTTCGCCACATTAACGTTGTCCGCCAGTTCGCCGAGCGTAGTGAGCGAGCCGATTCGCAATCCCTGCGTCCCGGCCTTTACGCCGTTGAGTTCGCTGATTTGCTTGATATTCACCAGCCGCTTGGGACGAACCACGTCGTCCTTCATCAGCGACAGCAGGTCCGTGCCGCCCGCCAGCACTTCGGTTTTTCCCCACTGCGCCCCCAGCAAGCTGACTGCCTGCGCCGTGGTTGTTGGAGTTGCGTATTCGAAGGGTCTCATCACGCACCTGCCTTTGCGCTCTGCGACAGCGCCGCCAGCACCTTGTCGGGCGTGATGGGCAAAAACGGCACGCGCACGCCAATCGCATTGGCCACTGCATTTCCGATCGCCGCGCCCGGCGAAATCACCGGCGGCTCACCCAGTCCAATCACGCCGCGGTCGTCGTATCCTTTGCCGGTCATCATGTGGACCACCAGTTCCGGAATGTCGTTCAACCCCGCCAGCCGGTAGAACTCCATATTCGGATTCAGCATGCGTCCGCTGGCCTGATCGAAGACCTTCTCTTCAAACAACGCATAGCTGATGCCCATGATCATTGCACCGTAGCAACTGCTCTCCGCCAGCCTCAAGTCGATGATCAGGCCACAATCCTGCACCGCAACCATTTTCTTCACCTTCACGATGCCGGTTTCAAGATCGACTTCCACATCGGCCATGCCTACGCCACCCACGCCGCTGTTGGTGAGATCGGGCGGCTTGCTCTTGTCAGGATTCTTCCCGCGCACCGTCAGCGGCATTGCCCCCATCTTGGAACACGCCAGCTTCCAGGTCAACGAACGGCTGGGGTCGTTCTTCACGCGAACTGTGCGGTTCACGCACTCCAGATCTCCCGGCTGCGCATTGAGCGCGGGCGCGACTTTGGCGAACAATGCGTCCCGTGCATCCACTGCGGCACGCCGGGTTGAGGAACTCACTCCGCCCGGCGTCGTCGAACCGCCCGACCCGCCCGACGGCGGATACAGCGTATCTCCGATGTAGAGGGTGATGGCTTCGACCGGCAGTCCGAGGGTTTCCGCCGCCACAATGACAATGGTGGTCCGCGTGCCGGTTCCCAGGTCCTGCGTGCCCATTTTGATTTCGACGGACCCATCGGGATGAATGGTCAAATCACAGTCGCTGGCATGCCCGCGCCCGCCCCAGGTGTGAATGGAAAGCCCCAGCCCGCGCGCGATGCCGTCCGTGACATTCTGGCCGCGCGGCTTCCACTTATCTTTCCATCCCATCAGATCGGCCGCGATGCCCAGCTCTTCACGATATGTATCGCGCCGCGGCCCGGTGACCTCCAGGTTCTTCAGCCACAGACCCAGCGGGTCCATGTTGAGCTTTGCCGCAAGATCATCCAGCGCGCCCATGGTAATCGCCGCTGCCTGCGGATGGTTCGGCGCCCGCCACGCCCTCGCCGGCCCGATGTTGGCGCGAATGGCGGTGTGCTCTTTGCGCTGATTCGGGATGGCGAACACGTACGGAATCGGCGGCATCCCACCACCCCCGGGCCCGCCCGTTCCCCACGATCTTGATTGCCATGCGGTAATGGTGCCGTCTTTTTTCGCTGCGATCTTTACCCGGGCGTAAGCCGAAGGCCGCGCCCCCGCCACCTCCAACTCAGCATCGCGCTCCAGCATGATTCGCACCGGCCGGCCCGCCTTTTTTGAAAGCCGCGCCCCGGCGATGTCCCAGCGGTCAGGCGCAAACTTGCTGCCGAATCCCCCGCCGATATGATCCTGGTGTACGCGAATATTGGCCGCCGGAATCTCCAGTGGTTCCGCCATCTGCCCAGCGATTCCGGAAACATTCTGGGTGGAGATGTGAGTCAGCACGTGATCCTTCTCCGGCCACTCCGTGGTCGAACCGTGCGACTCCAGGCAACAGTGTGCAATCACGGACGCCCCGTACAGCCCATCCGACACCACGTCCGCGTCTGCGAATGCCTTGTCGGGATCGCCTTGTGTCTGTGCCGCCGCCTTCTGATAAGCGGAATGTGGCTTGGTGTCCTTGACCTGGTGATACTCCGCCTTGCGGATCGCCTCAATCACCGCATCGGACGCGCCATCGCTCGCCCACTCCTTCAGATCATCCTCTTCCACCTTGAAGCTGACCCCATGCTGCTGGAGGTATTCGATCAGTTGCCGTTCCGGCACCTGGTTGCCGAGGGCGTCATCCACGTCATCTCCGCTCATCGGACCGGAGGCTTCCCCGGCCCCCACGGGCGGTTCGGCATCACTCACCAGGTGCGCCATTTTCTGGTATTGCACCCGCACGGCGCGCGCGGCATCTTCGGCGGTCGTCTCGTCTATGGCCGCTACCGCAACCACTTCATCTCCGGCCCACTGCACCGTAGCGCCCGGCTTCTGGATGATCTGCACTGCCTTCACGCCCGGCATTTTCTCGGCCGCGCTCACATCGATGCTCACGATCTTCGCTTTCGCATACGGCGAGCGAATGACCTTCCCGAACAGCAGGTTCGGCGCGTGATAGTCATACGTGTACTTGGCGCGGCCGGACACCTTCACCGGTGAGTCCACGCGCGCAATGCGTTTTCCAATCAGCGTCCGTTGTTCCGCTTCCGGCCAACCGTAATCTGGCATGGCTCACGCTCCTTTCTGCGCCATCTGCGCGATGGCCTGTTGAATTCCGTGGTAGGTCCCGCAGCGGCACAGGTTGCCGCTCAGCCCGCGCCGGATCTCCTCCGGCGTAGCATTCGGGTGCTTGTCCGTGAATGCCTTGAATGCGACCACGAACCCCGGGGTGCAGAAGCCGCACTGCGACGCATCGTTCTCCACGAATGCCTGCTGTATGGGATGCAGCGTTTCGCCTTGCATCAGCGACTCGACGGTCGTGATCTCTTTGCCCTGAGCTTCAATGGCCAGCACTGCGCAGGCATACACCACTTTGCCGTCCATGATGACGGTGCAGGCGCCACATTCGGCGCGATCGCATACCCGCTTGGCGCCCGTGATCTCGAGTCCGTCGCGCATGGCATCCAGCAGCGTCACCCGCGGCTCAAGCTGGAGACTATGTTTCTGCCCGTTGATGCTGAGCTCGACGGGCACCTTTCCCGGTCCGTAAACCTTGACTGGCGCTCCCGCCGCCTGCACCACTTTGGTCCCCAGCAGCGGAACCGCTGCGGCAGAAATCGTTGAGATCTTCAGAAAGTCGCGGCGCGATACGCCCGACTGTTCTTCTGCTGGATTGTTTGGATCGTCCTCTGGCATCGTTCAACCTCCAAACGGCGGCGCATCAAGCGGCCGGCCGGATTCCAGTCACCTCGATAGACATAACGACACGCTTCTTGGTGAGCCTGTGGGGAATGTGAACACGAGGCTAAACCCCGCGCAGGTAGAGAAAAGTATACAACCACATCGTGTGGAAGAATGGACACAAGCCGGTAGGGTACTGATCTGAATTAGCTTTCTGGATCGCGGGAGAAAAGCGCCGGGTGGCTGGATGAAGGGCGGAGGCTTTGGCAATACCACGTCTGGCAACCGCAGCCTCATTGAAAAGCCAACCCGGCGACATTTTTAATCTTACACCCGAATGTCAATGGGGTTGTTATGTGTAGATCAGTAGCCCGTTGCGTTCGATGAGGGCCGCCTGCCCGCCCGCGTCTGATCGAGACTTCCGGGCAGGACAAGGCCCGGCGCACGCCGTTGCCCCAAATACATAAGGACCGGCCTGCTTCACAATCGGCCGGTCCAAACTTCACTTCTTCGCTCTTGAACTACTTCTTCAAGGTACGGATGAACTTCACCACGTCGGTGATCTGGTCCCCCGTCAGCTTGCCGGTGTAGGCCGGCATCTTGTTCTTTCCGTTGGTGATGATGCCGGTCAAATCAGCGTCAGACTGCTTCTGCACGTCTGCCGAACCCAGGTTGCGCAGGTTCATGGCCTTGCCCATTCCGGTCTGGCCCGCACCATCGGCGCCATGGCACATCGCGCACTTTGCCTTGAAGGTATCAGCGCCGCCGTCGGCCAGAGCCCAGGTGGAAAACACCAACGCAAAAGCCAGTACCGCGAATCCTGCTTTCAAGATCATCTTCATTCATTCTCTCCTGAATTGAAATTATGACGAGGCT
Source organism: uncultured Acidobacteriota bacterium (assembly GCA_963715675.1). Lineage (GTDB taxonomy): Bacteria > Acidobacteriota > Terriglobia > Terriglobales > Acidobacteriaceae > DASVWZ01. Next base: position 238,249 of record OY970265.1, on the reverse strand, counting down.
TGCGCCCCAGCCATTTAAGTATAAAACGTAACTGCTATTCCACAATGATCCGGCCAAGCGAGTGAAGACGCCGGAGCTATTCCGTCGTTCACCTCGTTCAAGCCTTACATTGGGAATGAACCCCACGTTAGACCTTTTGTTGCCCGCACGCAAGTCCCATTCGTCAACCGTATGGTGCCTGCCGGTCGGCATGCGGCTTCAGGTTCGTAATGATCCTTCTCGGTATCATCAAGAAAGGGCCATTCGGCTCTACGGCAAATCACCCTGTGCCGGGTGATATCCCGCAACGGCGGCTTAGCAGCGCCAGAACAACCTGCCGCGTGACCTTGTAAGTGATTGAATCCGTTATGACAGCGTTGCCCCTCCCCCCACCTTCTGCAATGGCACCCAATGTGCTTTCATTCAATTGGCCGCGATACTGGAGGTTTGTCCGTGGAACCCACATTGATGGTCATCGGCTTGAACCACCACACCGCCCCGGCCGCCATGCGGCAACGGTTCTGGATCAGCGAAGACCGCCGTTGCCAGGCTCTGCGGCAACTGTCCCAGGCGGAAGGCATCGAGGAAGTCATTGTTCTGGCAACGCCCTACCGGACGGAATTTGTGCTGTGGGCGGATGACGCATCGTGTGCCGCGAACTCCGTCTTGCGCTTGCTGACCGCCGAATATGGGCTCAGGATCGACGACTGGGAACATTTCTATCGCCTGCTGGACGATGCCGCCCTCCTCTACATTTTCCGCGTGGCTTCCAGCCTGGATTCCACGGTGACCGGTAAACCGCAAGTTGCTGAGGAGGTCGAAGCTGCGTGGCGGCAGGCGCAGAAAGCCGGCTGTGCCGGGCACTTTCTCAATGCCGTCCTCGAGAAAGCGGTGAATGTTGCTCAACGCGTGCGTAACGAAGCCGCGACCGGTGACGCGGCCGCCGCGCAAGGCATTGTGGCCACCGAAACCCAGGGCTTCCGCCGCAAGTTGCTGGCCGAACGCCTGGTTCCCACCATCGTCGCCTTGCGGCACCGGCTGGATGAAATTTGCCGCCAGGAGCTCGACTCTTTTAAGGAGGATTGCGGCCCATTTCCCAAGGACCAGGACGCAATTCTTCTGGCGGTGGCGTCTCGCTTGACCAAAAAGATTGCCGGATCGCTGGCCCGCGAACTCAAGGAAGTTCCAGAGAAAGTTCAGCAGGAACAGATGACCGCGGCAGTGCAGCGGCTCTTCCACCTGGAATCGCCGGAAACAGTTCCTGCCGGCGCGGCTTCTGTACCCGCTCGCTGAAAAGTTCGGCGCTAATTCTCATCCCCATTCATTCGGCGCCAGAGCACGGGGGAAGCCAAAAGCTCCCCCGCGCCTCCTTCCCCACGAAATCCTGCACTAAGTTCCTGCCCCAGGCATCTAAGTCCAAAGTGGTTATTGTCCGGAAACCTACGGGTCATCCTTATAAGAAGCGAGGCGGCTCTCTGCCGCCTCCAAAGGCGATGAGTCCCATTTACAATACTGCCTCAGATTTGCGGAGGAACGTCATGCCCGCCAACGACCACGGACTCATCCACGTCCCCAGCCCGCACTCATTCGCGGAGACTCTGCACAAACTCGAGTCGCTGCTGCAAGTACGTGGCCTGAAAATCTTCGCCATCGTCAATCACAGCGGCGAAGCCGAAAAGGCCGGCTTGCGCATGAATCCCACCCAGCTCGTCATTTTCGGCAGCCCGACCTCCGGCACTCCACTGATGGTCGCTGCGCCCACGCTGGCCATCGATCTCCCGCTCAAGGCGCTGGTTTGGGAAGACAGTGCGGGCAAGGTCTGGGTTTCCTACAATACGCCGGAATATCTCCAGCAGCGCCACTCGATTCCGGCTGACCTGCTGGCGAACATTGCCGGAGTTGGAGCTCTGGTGGAAAAAGCGGTACAGTAGTTGGCGCACCTCATGGCCAACAATCTGGAAAAAGAAGCTGCCGCCCGTGCCAGCCTCAAGTTCGTTCACGATGGCAATGTCGTGGGGCTGGGCACCGGTTCCACCGCTGCATACGCGGTGCGCTTTCTCGCCGAACAGGTGCGGTCCGGGCTGAAGATCCGCGGTATTCCCACTTCCTCCAGTACGCGCGAACTTGCCCAAAGTCTTGGCATTCCGTTGACGACATTCGACGAAGTGCAGCAGATCGACGTCACCATCGACGGCGCCGACGAGTTCGATCCCCAACTCCACCTCATCAAAGGCGGAGGGGGCGCGCTGCTACGCGAGAAGATTGTTGCCTCCGCCTCGCGCCAGGTGATCATCGTGACCGACGCCAGCAAGCAGGTCCCGGTGCTCGGCAAGTTCCCGCTGCCGGTGGAAGTGATTCAGTTTGCCCGGCCCCTAGTCGCCAAGCGCATCGCGGCTCTGGGCGCTGCGGTCAAGCTGCGCCAGGATGCGAAGGGCAGCCCCTATGTGACCGACGAGGGCAACCACATCCTCGACTGCAGCTTCGGCTCGATTTCCGACCCACCGGCCCTGGCCCGCGTCCTTGATGCCATGCCCGGCGTCGTCGACCACGGCTTGTTCATCAATCTGGCCAGCGTGGTCCTGCTCGCGCGGGGCGAGAAGGTACAGGAATGTCGGCGCGGGTAGCACAGGAAAGGCCACATCGCCAGGCGCGATTCACCGCAGCGTCATTCAGAGGAGACAGAATAGTGGAACTTTTTCGGCGTCTCGGCGGTGAAAGGCCTTACAGGACGAACCTCACAGCCGGTTAATCAGCGAAGCCACATATCCCGCGCCAAATCCGTTATCAATATTCACCACGCTGACATTCGACGCGCAGGAATTCATCATGCCGAGCAGCGCGGCCACGCCTTGGAATGCCGCCCCATAGCCAACGCTGGTCGGCACCGCAATCACCGGAACGCCCACTAGACCGCCGACTACGCTGGGCAGTGCTCCTTCCATCCCTGCGCAAACAATCACCACTCGCGCCCGGGTGAGGCTTCCGCGATTTGCCAGCAAGCGGTGAATGCCGGCCACGCCTACGTCATAGAGATGCTCGACGTCATTGCCCATGACTTCGGCCGTGACCACGGCTTCCTCCGCCACCGGAATGTCGCTGGTCCCGGCCGACACGACTGCAATTACGCCCTTGCCATATTTCGTGTGGTCACGTTGCAGGACGATCGCTCGCGCCAGTTCGCGATATTCCGCCTTTTTCACTTTCTTCTTGACGGCGGCATATTGCTCTTTGGTTGCCCGCGTGGCCAGAAGATTGCCGCCATGCCGTGCCAGCCGGGACAAGATCTCCGCCACTTGCGCCGGAGTTTTGTTCTGCCCAAAAATCACCTCCGGCATGCCGGCACGGAGCGCCCGATGATGATCAACTTTGGCGAATCCCAGATCTTCAAACGGCAGGTGCCGCAGGCGCTCCACCGCCTCGTCGGGAGAAATTTCCCCGCGCTTCACTTGCCCAAACAATTTGCGGATGGATTCGGCGTTCAAAGGAGCACTTGGCACTTAGCCAACAACTTAGACTAACACTTGTGACGAGCTTGGATTCCCTTGTGGACATGACGATCAGCACTCAGCGCCAATTGCCAAGTGCTTAGCCACGCACCGACGCGCAAGGCTTTTTGCGCGTGGAAGTGGTCTTGCGGATGATTTCTCGGCAAACTTCGCGAGCCGAGCCCGGCTTCTGCAGGTTGCTCATGAACACGGAGCGGAGCCAGCTCTTCGTGATCTGGCCATCCATATAGGCCTCGTACAGGCTGCTGCCCAGCTTGTATCCAAGTTGCCGCCCGTGATGTTCGGACGCGCCGGTCTCCGACGCCAACCGCGTCGCGTCAAACAGGTCCGATAAAGTCTCTCTTGAAGCCGCGTCCGGTAAATCGTCCTCATAAATGGCGGGGCGCACCGGACACAGCAGCCGGGACCCGAAGTATCCCAGACAATTCTCCAGCGCCAATTCATAAAGCGCATTCTCGGCGTCTGCCGCGCCCTGAGCACACTTGCCACGAAGCGGCAATGCGAGGCACGCGTGGTGCAGAAAGCGCGTCATCTCCTCCGCCACGTAGGCCATGCGGAACTCGCGAATGTAGAGAGTATTGGAGGCGGGAACGTACGCGCAGCCGCGTTCGTCAAGTCTTTTCACCCAGCCGTCTTTCGTGCCGCCGCGGACAACCCTCTTCAAATGCGTCTCGTCGGGATTGCAATGCACTTCCGGCAACAGATCCACCAGAAACTTCGGCTGGGTTCCATTGCGCGCCGAGTACTGATTGATGCCGAGCGCCCGCACCAGGCCCTGCAACACGTTGTAGACCGCCGGGTTGACATCGGGCGCGTCCTCCCCATTCCCGCTCCAGCGATCCAGACACATGCGGTAGTGCTCGTACTTCTCCAGCGGCGTAGAGTTGAAAACACACACCACATCGTCGCTGACCCGAACCGAGGTCACGCGCGCGCGCAGTTCCCCGGCGGCGCGCCAATAGAGCGCATCGACATTCTGCAGAACCGTGAGCAGACGCTTTCCCGGCAACTTCTGGCGTACCACCTGCGGCAAGTGCCCGGGCGCGAGATGCGATTCTCCAAAAAGTGCCAGGAGGACCGCTTCGGGGTGCCGGCTGCTGATCTCGGCAAGCTTCTCGGCCGCATGGCGGTCATGGATCGCTGCCCCCCGCAGGTCTCCCCGCGGCATGCAGTCCAGCCCGTAGATGGCCTCGGCATGATCGCGGGCGGTCACCAGCAACTCGTAGAAGGGATCCCACTGGTAATTCCAGTCGAGGTCGAAACGGATCCTCTGCCGAAACTCGCTTTCACCGATCTCCCGCCGCCACCATTCGTCCAAAACATGCTGATGACGGGAAAAGACCGCTTCCACGCCCAGCACGACGGGACGGTCCCCCGGCTGGGCGCGCCGTTCCAGCAACGTGGCGGCATAGCGTTGCGACGCCGGCAGGGCATGGTAGTCGGCAATCAGAACAAGGTCGGCCGGAGCAATCATCGCCTCGAGTTCAGCCTCACCGATGATCGCCTGGAAGGAGCGGAACGCCTGGGTGAAGTCACGAAGGTATTTTCTACGGGTGCTGCGATCGCTGGTCCGCACCTCGCGTTCCACATCCGTCAGGGCATGCAGTTGCGCCGCGTTGCGCCGGGTTCCGAGTGTGGTCGAAGTTGCCATGTTTCCGATGGTCGTTCTTCAATCGATCGCTACGGTCGATCCTTTTCTCGGCGTCATCCCGAGGCCGAGCCGTTCTTCAGGCGGGCGGGGGCCTGCCCCGAGCAGGCGCAGCGCGCCGAGAGGGATCGCGGGCGGATCTCCCCGGCAACCGGGGCCATGCTGCCGCGAAACTTGACTTGCCCTCCCGCGCTCCCTATGCTCACAACTTCAGGAGCCTTGCTTGCCTAACCATCTCCCGCAAAATCTAACTGTGGCTACCACCGGCGCCAGCGGATCGCTGTTTCTCCGGCAGTTCCTGCTGGCGGTCGATCGCGACCAGCGTATTCAAACCGTCAATTTCATTGCCTCCGACAGCGCTCTGCGCGTCCTGGCCGAAGAACTCGGACTGTCTGGCCGCGACAAACTGGTCAGCCGAGTGCTCGGCCAGCCTTCCAGCAAAATTCAGCAGCAGGCCAATTCCGACATCGGCGCCAACATCGCCAGCGGCTCGTATCCGGTCGATGCCATGGTCGTCCTCCCTTGCAGTGTCGGGACCCTGTCGCGCATCGCCAACGGCGACGCCAGCCATCTCATCGAGCGCGCCGCCGACGTCTGCCTCAAAGAGAAGCGCCCGCTCGTGCTTTGCGTCCGGGAAACGCCGCTCAACAAAATCCACATCCGCAACATGTACCGGGCAGCCGACGCCGGTGCCACCGTCTTCCCACTGATCCCCGCCCTGTACAATCTTCCCCACTCCTTAGAGGACATGGCGCGGGAATTCGGTTACCGCGTGCTGGCCCATCTCGGACTGCCGCAGCCCGACGCCTACCGCTGGAAAGGCTGAAAATTCAAACACTTAGCCCTAGGACAGTTCTGGGGGGAACATTTAACTGTAGGGAATCAACTCTGCGGGAGCCAGATACCCGCGGGACATGACCGTTTCGTTTTACGGGGAATCGCCTCAGAGGGCGCGTTGACGGGGAATTTACAAAAACAGAACATTTTTCCGTGGACGCGTAGGCCAGCCGAAGATTTAGCGCCTCTATCTCGCTGAAACTGCACGCTTGCTGAAGCTCTGTTCACTTTCTGAAACAAAATCTGCTTTTTGAGCCACTTGCGCATTAAGCAGGGGGGGTCGCCCATGCAGTGTCTCCCGGAAGTCACTTCGCGCAAAGCGTCGTCCGCCACTTCTGCCTTTGCGGTTCTGCCGGGGAGGTCGCACTATGGACCGGCGTTAGTCGCCAGGCTCATCGAGGCCATCAACGGCCATAGCGGAGGATCGGAGCTGACGAGTAGCCCTGATTTTCGCGGGGGCCGGGCCCGAACCGGAGCCCGGCCCCGTCATGCTGCCAAGCCGGCTAAGGTGTGATCTCGAATATCGTTCGCCAGCTAGGAGCTTGTTGAAAATTTCCTTCACGCAGCGTGTGGATCATTCTAAGAAGCGCACGCTCAGACTGATTCTTGTTGTTGCTGCTTCCGATCTGCCCCCGAGGCTCGTCTGGCAACCGAAGGTCGCGTCCCTTGCTTCTTCATGCGCTCTGCGCCCGCAGTTTCGGAATACGGATCAGATTGAAGGCCGCGCAGCTAAACACGAACAACCAATCCACCTTCGCCAGTCCGCGTAGTTTCACCTTCTTCAGGGGGCCAATCTGCTTCAGCCATCCGAACGGTTTCTCCACCAACCAGCGTTTGCTTAAACTGATCGCGTATCCCGGATGCCGGCTCGTCCGTTCGTCGATCGCGCCGTGCTGTCGGCGGGCCACGTGCGGCGTCACGCCCAACTCGCGCACTGTGCTGACGAAATCGCGCGTGTCATAGGCTTTGTCGGCTCCGGTCGTGATCCGACCGCTTCGCTTCCGGGTCAACTCGTACAACATTAATAAAGCCGCATCGCGCTCCGCCCGGCCATCGGCCTGCGTGGTCATCGCCGCCGCGATCAGCCCGTTCCGGTTCTCCACCAAGGTGTGGCCCAGATAACTCAGCTTGGCTTCCTGCCCCGCCGACTTCTTATAGAGTCGCGCTTCCGGATCCGTGCTCGAAGCGTGCGTCTGGTTGCTCCGTGGCTCGCCGTGAAAATCTCCTCCGCTCCCAGACCCGCCGTCGTCCTTGCGGCGAAAGCTCTTTTGTCCCGCCCATGCCTCGATCAGCGTCCCATCCACCGTGAAGTGCTCGTCCGACATCAGCCCCGACGCCTGCTCTTTTACATGGGCGAAAAACTTCTGCGCCAGATCCTGGTTCAACAGCCGGTCGCGATTCTTGCTGAACACCGCGTGGTTCCATACCCCATCGTCGATCTCCAAGCCCACGAACCAGCGAAATAGCAAGTTGTAGTTGAGCTGCTCCATCAGCAGCCGCTCGCTGCGCACCGAATAGAACACCTGCAGCAGCAGCGCTCGCAGTAACCGCTCCGGCGCAATCGACGGCCGCCCCCCCTGCGCGTACAGTCCGTCGAAATCTTTCGACATCCCGGCCAAGACCACATCCACCAGCTTCCTCACCCCGCGCAGCGGATGGTCGGCTGGAATCCGATCCTCCAATGCCACATAACTGAACATCCCCGTTTGCCGTTGCTGATCGTCGCCTCGCATTCCTGCTTCTTACCACACCACCACCGAGGATGGGCAGTGGTTTTTCAACAACCTCCTAGACAAGTTCACAATCAGCCGGAGCGATGTCAGTTCGCTGGCGGTTTGTCGGTGTCTTTCGTTTCTGGTTTCGCCTCCTCCTTGTCGTCAACGGGCTTGGAGAGATGGAGTTTGCTTATCTCTTTGGCTCCCTTCTCGGGATCCTCAGGCGTAACCTTGATCCCGGTCGCAAAAGCTCCCGCGGTCCATTTGAAGTAATAGGTTTTTCCCGTCTCCGCCTCAAACCGGGCCCGCTCGTTTTCTTTCTGCCTGGCTTGATTGGCGGCCGCCGCGGCGGACATGATGACGCTTCCGTAGTACTCCTTGGGCAATCCGGAGATCACGACGGTGCCCGGCGGCACTTCCAGGAATGCGTATTCGCTGTTGAGAAGTTTGGCTAGGTGAGTGCCGTTGACATAAAGCTCGTCGTGTGAGGACGAGCCGGTAAATCTGCACGTGCGATAGATACAGACGATGGCTTTGCCGCTGGATGGCGCAGGCAGTACGGCGGGAGTTTTGGAATCCTGTGCAACGGGGATGGGCCCGGTGAAGAGAAACACCATCGCACTGAATGCGAGCAGAAGGCTTGCGAGTGACCTGCAAGCTCCCCTGAGGCAAAACGCTGTGACGCCACTGAAAACATTGTTACGCATGGAAGCACTCCTTTCCCTCGGTTCGGAATCTGGTGAGCGGTATCGCATTAACGTCAAAGCAACCACTTTACGTCGACTCATTGCATGCCTCCTTCTATTTCAGGAAATGTAAAGACAAAGACTTAGAGGTCTTGCCGAACGACGGCAGAGCAAAAGCAAGTGACAGCAAAGCTACAAGCGCGAGTCTCGTCTTCTTCAGGCATGTCTCCTCGTAAGGATGTGCTCCTCGGAATGTCAGAACTAAACCACAATCTCCGCTTGCGAGACGAAGGAAACATAGCCTCCTGGAAGCGTTTCGTCAGTGCGCCAAGTCACCTGAGCCGGTGACTAGCCCTGGTAAGAAGATGCGACAGGCACAACTGCTTGTGGGCCGGGTGGCATGCCCCAAGAGTTCATGGTGAAAGGAAGAACGAGTTGTTCGCAGGGCAGAATCGCGGCCCAGAAAACTTTGAACTTGACCTTGCGGACAGGGCTGGCAGGTTCCACGTATCGGACACCGATCCGGTATCCAATTGGGGGATTTTGATTGTAATGGAGATGTTTCGCCAGCGAACCGTTATTTCGATGTCGATTGGTGCTTTACGAAAACGTGAGAAGCAGATTCAATGCAGACAAATTGCATAACACCTTTCCGCTCTGGCGTGAATGGGCACACTTCGAAGTCGGCATAGATGTCCTCGTCGCCGGACGTGAACTTTAGGTTTTGTGGCCAAATCGGAGTGTCTGCGTCATCGAGCGTCGGCCCTCCAGTAACACCCAGTAGCCGTTTAGTTCCCACGGGCCAAAGCCATAAACCTACCGTGTCGGCCCCCCGTGACAACCTCCCATGAAGTGAGTAGCAAGCGCCGATGACCTTCGGATTTCCCTTGCATTTCGGGGTGGCGGCGACCGCAGGGATGAATCCAACAATGATGAGTACGAAAGCATGCAACACTTGCCGATAGGTCATTGATAATGCCTCGCCTGTCAAACCCCGTGGAACATAGCAGATTCGTGGGGTCGCAGTCAGTGATCACTGTTGTAGACGGGGATCTTGCAACTATGTGCCTTCTATTCGCCTTTCTGCGGGTCAATGAGCGTAACGGAGATGTTACGCCAACTCACCAGAACAGACCTTCCACATCACCGCAAACATCCCGAAACTCTAGTCTCTGTCGAAGGGGGTCAGGTTCTTCGCCTTGAGCTAAAGGCGTGCCGGGCGTATCCCAGTCTTGAGCAGGAGTTACCCACTGCACCGCGTAAGTTGTGGGCAAATCGTCGATCTCACTGTGGTCCCGAACAATCCTCCAATACACGCGCCATCGCCCGATCTCGTCTTTCTCCACAAAGATGTGGGACGTGCTCGTGGCATCGACGCTGCTCAGCGTTAGGCGCAAGTAAGCTCGCTTACGGTCCCGCCAATGTTCCCAGAGGAATTTGCGCGCCTTGGCGATTATCCAGTCGCCGCCTCTGTCCGCCGCGGCGCGAGGTTTGGGATCGGCCAGTTCGAGCCTGTCGTAGCGACGTAGATCGCGGCCTTGTGCGACATCATCGGCGGTGAGCGCGGTTCCTTCGCGCCACAGTCTCACGTACCGAGTCGTGCGCCCACCCTTTCGCGCAAATCGAGCATTGGGTAGTTCGTCTCGCGGTGCGGTGGATGTGCAGTTCGCGGCTTCCAGTGCAGGGGGGACTTGTGGGTGCGTGCTGCGATACTCCAAACCTACAACCATCAAAATGAGGCACGCGAAAACACCAGCCCCGATCATCCAAGCTCGGCGCATACCAAACAAGTCTAATCCTCCGATATGTACAGACACCGGATTACGGAGGGAAGATGAGGATTGTTGACGAAATCAGATAGCACAAGTATGCGCCGTTTGTTCGCCCCTTCGTTTCGACCGAGGAGGAGAAGGTATATACCACGAACTGAGCTGCCACTACTTCCTCAGTTCATTGATTGCGCGCCGCATCACCGCTCCACCGTAGGCTCCGGCAACGCCGGTCAGAAATCCGAGAAACGACTCGTAAATCTGCGCCCGGTAAGGTTTCTCCGTGAGAAAACAATAAGCCAGTCCCTGCAGGATCGGCACAAAGACGCCGACCGTGACAATCCAGCGCCACGGCCGCTCCGGGCGCAACATTGCCAGCGCCATGGTCGAGCAGAGCACGAAAAGGGCAGTCAGCAGCAGGTCCCCCACCTTCACATCCAGGATACCGGCGCAAATGCCGAGGATTCCCCCTAGCACATAGATTTTCGCGTCGCTTCGAGTTTCTTGCTGCTCGGTCATCTTTCTCAAAAGTTCTGCTTGGCTATGCGCGCACCCACAAGACTCCACCCAAAAGCATGGACGTCATCCCGAAACTCGGCGCATTTCAGCCGAGTGAGGGCCTGCCCTGAGCGAAGTCGAAGGGGATCTCGCGCGGAATCTGCCGCTCACTTACCGGCGCGACAAGAGAAGAACCGCGCAGACGCTCCGCGCCAGATCCCCCGCCCCGCTGGAACAAGCGCGGGGTTTCGGCATGACGCACTCAAGGCACCAACCCTCTCACTCATCCAACGACATGGCGTACAGCTTGTTCACCGTATTCCAGTTTCGGGTCGTCGCCGACAGCGACAACACCTTTTCGAGCGCATTATTCGAGAGCTTGGTGTTGCCGTAGCCATTTGGACAATACAAATAGATCTCGCGACCGCAAGCCCGGAACTGATCAGGTTTCGCGGCCAGCGATGCGAGCGCTTTCAGCGCTGCTGGCGCAGGCACGCCTGACAGGAAAGTCACATGGAGTTTCGACAGGTCGATTCCCTTTTCCTTGAGGAACGGATTCCCTCGAATCACCTCGCCCATTTCCTCGGACGTTCGAGTAATCACCGGCACGTCAAACCCGAACTCATCCAGAATCTTCCCTTCGATCTTCCGGCTCAGATCGGGCGGAGCACTCTTGGCAGCTTTGAACACCACGTTGCCACTCTGAATGTGGGTGCGCACCTGCGAGAATCCGAGCGATTCAAACGCCACCTGCAGCGCGGCCATCTTGACTTGCTTGTGTCCGGCAACATTGATCCCGCGCAGCATGGAGATGTAGATCGGCATAGTATTGTCCTGAACCAAGGAGGCGCTAATACTTGTAGAATCCCCTCCCGCTCTTTCGTCCCAACCAGCCCGCATCCACCATCTTGATCAGCAGCGGGCACGGCCGGTACTTCGGGTCTCCCAGCCCATCCAGCATCACGCGCATGATGTCGAGACAAACGTCGAGGCCGATGAAATCCGCCAGCGTGAGCGGCCCCATGGGATGCGCCATGCCAAGCTTGAACACTTCATCCACCGCTTCCGGCGTAGCCACGCCTTCCATCACTGCGTACATGGCCTCATTCAGCAGCGGCATCAGCACGCGGTTGGAAACGAATCCCGGCGCGTCGTTCACTTCGACCGGCGTCTTCTCCATCTTCAGCGCCAGGTCGCGTACCGTCTCAAATGTCGCCTGCGCCGTCGCCAGTCCGCGAATCACTTCCACCAGCTTCATCACCGGAACCGGATTGAAGAAGTGCATCCCGATGACCTTCTCCGGCCGCTTGGTCAACGCTGCCAGCTTGGTGATCGATATCGACGAGGTATTCGAAGCCAGAATGATCTCCGGCCGGCAGATGCGATCGAGGTCGCGAAAGATCTCCGTCTTGATGGCAAACTTCTCGGTCGCTGCCTCGACCACGAAATCGCAGTCTGCCAATTTGCCGCGGTCGACCACTGGCTGAATTCGCCTCATAGCGGTTGCCTTGTCGTCCGCGGTGAGCTTGCTCTTGGCCACTTCGCGGTCCAGGTTCTTGCCAATCGTCTCCAGCGCCCGATCCAGAAAGCGCTGTTCCACGTCACACAGCACAACCTGGTAACCACAGCGCGCCAGAACATGGGTGATCCCGTTCCCCATCGTCCCCGCACCGACCACTCCTATCCGATGAATCTCCATAAAAGTACCCTCCTCAAGAAAACCCAAAAGTCTAACACTTTGGCCCCACTGCTGGGGGGTAGTGCCGAAAAGCGAGTGGCCGCAGAGCATCATCCCCACGCCGGTCCCGCTGCGCCGCCGGACCCTCGGGCTTGGCCGACGGCGGTTGTGGGGAAAACGTTTGCCCGGACTGGCGGTGCGCTGGTCAAAGCGAGGATCGACTTCTCACGGCCGAGGGGCAGTAGTGCAGCTAGCAAGGAGACGAGTCATACCCTGCGATGATTGCGTCGCCAAAAGCGCATACCCGAGAGAACATCAACTGCACCACCACAGGTACTTCTCTGCCAGCCTGGTTCCAGTACGGTGATATAATCGATAGCGGTTGCAGGAGTCGAATCTGCAATTGCCTGTGGTGTTGTCCCTTTCGCGCAGGCCTGTCCGTTCGTCGGGGAGTGGCTCAGCCTGGTAGAGCACCTGGTTCGGGACCAGGGGGTCGGAGGTTCAAATCCTCTCTCCCCGACCAATCTTTCTCTCGCCCATTCAGTCGGTTACGCAGCTTTTGCGGCTTCCAATTGATCCTCTTTTTTCGGTACATTCGGTACAACTGAGGGCAATCCGAATCCGAATCCGCTTTTTTCCGCCCACATTTTGCGAAACGGAACGTCCTCTCTGATCTTGTCGTAGAGGTCGCTCATATCCTTTCCCGCGTGCCCCAACCAGTAGTCGTAAAGTCCTTTGGGGCAATCGGTGTAGTTCTTCAGATATGTGTTCCGAAAACGCCGAAACGCATGGTTCCCAGCCTTGTGCGTTCCAGTGTGGGGATTGATGTAGTTGAGTTCCTTGAGAGCCGGGTGCAAATGGCGTTTGATGATGTTCGATGAAGAAAGTGGTTTCCCGGTCCGAGACGCGAACAGAAATCCAAACTTTCGTTCACCGACGAAGGCTTTCAAAAGAGAAGCGATGGCTGGCTGGATGTCCACGTCGCGGAGGGCGTTCGTCGTCTTCAGCCGGGTCTTCACTTTGCAGTGACGAGCCTGCTGCCTGACGCTGATGGTTCCGAAATCGGACGAGATGTGCTTGTCGATCTCAATACCAAGTGCCTCGCTTATCCTAAAGCCAGCCGCACCGCAAAGAACGAACAGCATACATTCTTTCGGCTTCTTCCATTTCGCAAGTCCAGCCATTATTTCTGCCGAGAAGCTCGGCGTGTTCTGCTTCGACTTCTCGACCAGTGGCACGTCCATGAAATCGTGGTTCCACTGCCGTGGGTAGACTTGATTGCCGTCGTCATCCAAAACTGATGCAACGACCATTTTGGGGACTTGGAGGTAGTTCTCGATTGTCTTTCCTGACAAGCCCTTGTCCACCATTATCGCCACCAGCTTTTTCAACACGCCATTGTTAACGTTGCAAATGGGATAGTCTCCTATTTCCGCGTTGATCACTTTATTCAGGATTCGATCCCATTCATCAATCGTTCCGGGTTCAACAGGTTTACGTTTGCGTGCTCGCAGACGTTCAAGCCAGACCGATGATTGATCCTTGAATGTGACACCGTCGTTCTTCCGTTGCTGTACGACTGTGTTGAAGTATTCAACCGAGTCCGCTCCGCTTTCGCGGATGATTTCACGGGCACGCCGTTTGCGTTCCGATGCCGAGAGTTTTCCAACTCCAGAAATCGGACAAATCTTCGCTCGCTTGTGGCTCCGTTTGTATTGACCGGGCACATCCTGCCACCAGCGAACAATCCACCATTTACCACTCCTTTCAATGTGTCCATCTTGACCAGTTCGGCGGGACATTAACTTTCCTCTCCGCTTCGCTGGTGTCGCGGGAACGACCTTAATATCACTGGAAGGGAATTGCAACAGGTTGGGTAAGGCTCTGCCGACTGAAGTCGGGGCCGAAAATCCTTGAAGGAAAGGCTCCCCGTAGACTCCGACCGGCACGAGAGTGGGAAGAAGGACATCCGCACTGGCGGTGGGTATCGAAGCCGAAATTTGGATGCACTGCTGCAAACGATCTGTCCTTCGAGACTGCGGTCGGTTTTGCTATGCCAGTCATATCTCGTAAATGCTCAAGGCTGTAGAACGAGAAATCTGGAGGCGACGGAAGCCATTGAGCGAGCCGAAACTCCGAAAGGCCGCTACTATTTACTACCCAATTTCCAGAGGCTTTGACTGCTAATTTTCCGATTGCTTTCGCGAAACAGTTAGAGTCAACCGTGGAGTGATGTCGCCAGAGCGACGGAGGGTGATGTATTGAGGCAGAAAATTCGAATCCGTTTGGCTGGTAGGTCACGCTGCCTGCCCCTTGTGGGTATCGGCGTCCTAAGAGTAGTAACTACTGAATATGATCTAAGTAATCATGAGTAACCTTCACTCGGACGAATGTCCGATTTGCAAATTTCCCAGTGCGTTTCTAGCCATTTCTGCGATTTCGAGGTAGAATGGAGGTAGCTCAACCCTGCGGCGGATCAAGTACGGCTGCATCATCAAACGGGGTTACGACAGAGCTACCTATCACGGGTCGATCAAGCGACCTGTCCTTGAGTGGTAACCGCGAGTCTCCACGGCTCGGTTCCAAAATCCAACCACAACTCAAGGAGCATCCAATGGTAGAGAATTACCCAATCGGACAAGATGTCCGAAAGAAGAACGCCCTAGTACCTGACCACCTGCTCAGGTATCTCCAGTCGGAAGAGGGTCGGGCGTTTCAACCTTCTTTCGTCGTGGACGGTGACTTGCTCGCATCAAAAACTGATGACGAGGTTTGGACAGTCTACCGTTCGTGCAAGGCAGCCCGTGCCGCCCGCATCATTCTGTTCTACGAACTGTGTCGGCGTGGCAAGGTCGGCGGCAAAACGATTGATGGCGTTCCCGCCCTCGAACGGTACTTCCGTGAACACGGCTTCGAGTACGACACGGAACAGAAATTTGTATACCGTGACAAGAAAGCATTCGAGCTTGAGCTTGAAGAAGCCCGTCTCGCCGCCCTACCCCAACCTGTCCCCGATCTGACCACTAGTCCCGCTGGTGATGGGGACGCAACCGAGCGTGAGGACATTGAGGATTCGGACACAATGTCCGAATCCGAACCCGCCGAAAAGAAACCCTGCTACCGCTGTGGTCAGCACGTGACAAAGATCGAGCGGCTCGAAAAAGAAAAGCAGAAACTCAAGGATGAAATCGAGGAGTGGGGAAAAGCCACTCAATCGAGGAATCCGAAAAGTTTCCTGAACAAGGAAGCCGAGCGGGTCGAGAAGGCTCTCAAGCAGGCCAAGAAAACCGCCAAGGCTCCTGTCGTCAACCCCTCGAAATCCAGCGGCTCGATGATTGGCAAAACCAGTGAACCCGTTGACGGCTTCTATTGGGAGTTTGTCAAGGACGGCATGTACGCCATCCTCGATGCTCAGAACCCAAACTTGGGTATCCTGACCAAACTTAAGTCGCCACAGGATGCCGACCTTTACATCAGTGAGCGTGTGAAGGAACGCAGGGCGGCGGCAGCGGCGGCGAAGGGGGCGACAGCATGACCATATGGAAACCTTCGACAACAAGAACAGTTGGATCAGCATGGGGCGGCACAGACTCGCCGTCCCCATGTTCGGGTTCGATCACAACGATCCAGCCGACGCCGAGAACATCGCTTTAGCCAAGCGTCTGAACGAGAACGATCTGTATCGAGGAACGCTGGAAGGCAAGACCCGCACCAGCGTTCGAGGGAATGCACGGCGTTCACGCCCTGCTCGATTCGGCACGGGATGACTGGCGGTTCATCGTCTTCATCGACGACCTACGTCGGGTCGTGAAGAGGGTGAAGAACACCGATCCCGAGTTTCTGGGTCTTAGACGACAAAAAGTTCGACCGCCTCTCTAAGGAAGAGTTGAATCAGATGGTGGAACAGCTACGCTACTGGACTGAAACGTTGGATGAGGAAGCACAAAAGCTCGGGAAGCCCGAGCCAAAATACAGGATTCGCAAGGGCAGGACTTTTGAAGTCGAGGAGGATTGATGAAAACGTTCGACAACACGGATAGACCGACTATCAGAAACATAGGCGGTGTTGCTTTGGGTGATTCCCAAAGAATGATCGGGAATTCGGACGGCGGACTCGTCACCGTCGTCCAGCCCGAGTGACGAGGATCATAATGGCAAAACAAGACAAACTAAATCGGATGCCGCCGTACCTGCCGATCATTGTGGAGGATTGGCAGAGCGACCCTGACACGCAGTCCATGACTGACGCTCAGGTCGGCATCTTTTTCAAGGCACTCCTCAATCAATGGCAAAATGGTAGCCTTCCGCGTAACGCTTGGGACTTCGCCAAGAAGATCGACTCTAGCTACGACACCACTCTCAGGTTTCTCTCGTCTTACTCGCATTTATTTGTATGTTGCGAGTGTTCCACGCGTTGGTCGAGAGAAGACTGCGAGTGTGGTGCGAGTAAGTCGAGAGCAAGGTGCGAGAACACAAAGCTCAAAAATCTCAGAATTGATGTGAATTCTGACGTTGCCCTCGGGACAACCGAACCGAAGCTAACCAAAACCAAACCGAAGTTAACCGAAGTTCCGCCCTCCGATGACGGCGGCCCACCCAAACTACCCTCTCAGGAACAGGAAGCTGAAGTTCCTGAGCCTGACCCCTCCGTCCCTGATGAAGCGATCCGTCTGGCTCATGACTTCTGGCGTTGGCTTGGCAAGCCTGAGAAGTTCAAGAACGCCAAAACCTTCAAGCTGTGGTCTGGTCTGATCGAGTCCAAGACCAAGACTTCGTCTCTGGCTCATGTCAGGGATGTGCTGCACTACGCTGCCACCGAGTCTGACTCCTTCGCTCCAGCGATCAAGGCTCTGGGGGTCAAGCGTGACCCGATGGAGTATTGCATCACCGAGAAGTGGGAGAACATCCTGTCGGCTCGGGAGTTCGATCTGGACAAAGCGAAACGGCGAAATAGAAAAGAGGGCAAGGAGAAGAACCTCGCCCAAATTGAAGAAAAGCTCAAACCGATGGAGATACTGTGAACCACGCCCGCAATTTTCCCAAGCCTCGGACTGCTAACGAAGACGATAGGCTCAGTTTGTACCACGCCGCCGTTCCTAACGAACGGGATCGCCATACACTTGCTGGATTGAAGCCAGACAGCATTCATTCCCGCCTGTCTCCAACAATGCAGGAGGGCATCATTCGCATCATGCGTGCCGATCCCACGGGTAGTTACGCCTTCCTTGCCCCCTCAGGCTACAGCAAGAGCACGTTCCTGTACGCCATGCTGCATGAGGCGTTCTGTCGGCATCCTGCGGGGATGTTCAGCTACACCACCCGCAAATTCCTCAATCGGTATACGCCCGTGGTCTTCACCCAATCGTGGGATTTGTTGAACCAGATCGAGAATTATAAGTACCACGAAGGCGATCCCCCGATTATCTCGGTCGCTAAGATCGAGCGGATGATTGCCGAGGGGGTGTTCTTTACCTTCATCATCGACGAATTTGAAAAAACCCGAAGCACGAAGTTTGGCATGAATGAGCTATACGCCATCATCGACGCTTGCTACAAAGCTCGGGGCAAATGTCAGTTCCTCATGGCGGGTAACCTGACGAAAGAAGACTTGAAAGACAAGAATCAGTTCGTAGAGGGCATGTACCGACGCATCGAGGAACTGACGGAAACGAAAGATGGCAAATCCCATTTTTGGGAATTGGAGAACAAATGAACTTAGACGGAACGCTTGAAACTCACGAGTTGGACGCCTTGGTCGCTTACTTCACCGCCCCAGCCTGCACCGCCAGTCAATGGCGTGTGCTTTGGATGATGATTCCTAGCGAAGTAATTGGCCTCGTGATCCGTGATGCTATGCGGATTCTTAAGACACAGGACCCGATGGTATGGCAGCACATAGCGGACTTCGACAAATGAGCCAACCAACCATAGCCCGCACCACCGCCCCCCCTGAGGGCGTCCTGCTGGAACATGAATGCATGTGCCACGCACGGTTTGCCTTGCTTGATGACCTGCAAGAGCACCAAGGGACCTGTGAGACGGCTCTGGCGATAGACCCAGCGGATGCTGCCGAGGAATTGGCTATGTGGACTGCCGAGGAACTGATTGACTTCGGTCTGGCACCAGACCCCTTGCCCGATTTTGACCCGTTCGCTAACACGCGTGAAGGCGAGGATTGGCAATGAATTTTTACGGTCAAATCGTGGAGGAGTTCAACACCTATCCCGCCCTCGTAGCCAAAGTCGCCGAGCTACTCGCCGAAGGTGACTTTGTTTGCGTGCTCCTCGGCGATGGCGTTGCGGTCACCACAACTTGGGACGATTCCGATATCAGTGCAATAGCGAGGAAAGTTGAACTCGAACGACGCGAAGACGATAGCATCGGCTATCTCTGCTGGGAAGCGGGCACCACGGTTGACCAGCCAGTCGTTGTGGGGACTGTCGCCGTCGCAGCACAGGGAGCAAACGTTGAACCGCGTTCCGCCAGTAGTGACAACGAACTACACGAATGGCTGACCTGGGCACGCGAACACTCCACCAGCTTCCTTAACGCGATTGCTGAAGCGGCATTTCTCTCAGACCTGAAGCACTACCGATTGCTGCGGCCCATCCTCCTCAACCTGAAGAAGATGTATCCGAAGCCATAGCTGAACCTACGCCCCGTCCATTTCTGCTTGCAGCACAACGCTACCCGATCAGGAACTTGGGCCTCACGTCCGTAAATCTCCGAGATTTCCACAGAATTGTGGCGAATTCGTTGAATGATTTTCGTTCCCGACGGTATATAGAGTTGGAGGAACAAATGCCACGGTGTGACGATACAGGACGAGCTTTCGCAGGAAGCCAACGACAGATTCAGTTTTACGTCAACGACCAACCATTGGTGCTCAACCAAGCGATTTCTGACGCCTTCAAGACACCTTTCTCTCTGCGTTGGGTGTCCCCGCTGAAGTCTGACGGCTATCGCGAATATTGGGATTCTGCTTTCTTGAAGGCTCTGGGGTTACCGCAGCACTGCAAAGAACTGAACCGCTTTTGGCCCAACGGAGGGCCGCATTGGGATGCACTTGCTCGTGTCGGAGAAACGGGCGTTCTGCTGGTCGAGGCAAAAAGCCACGTATCTGAAATCTATGGGAATGGGTGTGGAGCAAAAGCAAAGTCATCCATTGAGAAGATCGACGCTGCAATCGCAGCCACAAAGGGATGGTTGCATATCGGCCCGCAGGCCGATTGGAAGGGGCCGCTGTATCAGTCCGCAAACCGTCTCGCCTATTTGTACCTTTTCAGGGAGATTCTCCAAATCGAAGCGTGGCTGGTGAATGTCTGCTTCACCGACGACCACTCTATTTCGACCCCGACATCGAAAGCCGATTGGCAAGATGGAACAGCGGACGTGAAAAACTCGCTCGGCATTGGTCAAGTCCCGTACTGTGCCGATGTGCTTCTTCCCGCAGTGTAGTCGGGCTACCCAGATACCTCGAAACTCGATCCAATTTCTTGAAACACGGCGTCTTTGTATGCTTCTTTCCCTATCTGATGGCTGTAATGGGTAAGTTTAATCAACTTGCGATATTCATTCTGATTCAAGTTCTCGCCCACAATTCTGTGGGCGTCTTTACCGAAGGCCAAAATAACTGGTGCCGCAGCCTTGAGATCGTGCATTTCTTCTCGGAAAGTCTTTACGTTCTTTTCAATGATCTCAGGACGGGTTTTCAAATATTTCATTACATTCTTTGAATCTACTTCTTCGAGGAACTTTATGATGTCGGTCATGTAAGCTCCGTAATACGCCGAACCTTTAAAGGCATATCGAATCTTGAAATCATTCGCTCTGGGGTTGGGATCATGGAAATTAATAAACGGTTCAGAAACGGGTCTAGAAATATTCAATCCAACCATGACGACATCGTTCCGTAGCAAGCTCAGCACACGGTCGTCTTGGAACTGACTGACATCTCCCATGTTTGATTTTGGCTTTTCTGACGCATCAGCCCACACAGCCCAACTGGCATAGCTACCGTGCTTTTGTTTGATGTTTTCAAACTGTTGAATGTCGATCATCGGATTGGCTAATTTTAGGTGGACTGCTGCGTGGGCGTCTATGCCGCGACGAAAGCGATCTGCCATAATCTTCCCATGTGCGGACGCTACCGACTTTCGCGGAGGAAGCAGTTCATCGAGGAACACTTTGACACCGTTTCAGGCGAAGAAGAGTGGACTCCCCGCTACAACATTGCTCCGACCCAGCCGATCCCTGTCATTCGCCAGAATCCCAAGGAGCCCGTTCGGGAAATGTCGCTGATGCGGTGGGGACTAATTCCATCTTGGGCAGCAGATTCGTCTGTCGCCGCCAAGATGATTAACGCCAGATCGGAAACGGCAGCCACGAAGCCTGCGTTCCGCGATGCGTTGAAATCCCGCCGATGCTTGATCCCCGCAGACGGTTTTTACGAGTGGGTGCGGACGGGGAAGGCCAAGCAGCCGTACTGCTTTGAGGTCAACGACGGGGAGTTGTTCGCATTCGCGGGAATTTGGGATCGCTGGAAAGACCCGAGTGGAAACTGGGTCAAGACCTGCTCGATCCTGACCACGACCCCAAATGCTGTGACCTCAGTCGTCCACGACCGTATGCCTGTCATCCTCGATCCAGACAGCTACGATCTATGGCTCGATCCGGGGATGAAGGACGTGGCTGCGGCGTCCGATCTACTGAAACCCTACGATGGTTGGCAGATGCGGTGCTATCCCGTGAGCACGCGGATCAACCACGTGGCGAATGATGACGAAGCCTGCTCTGCACCCGTGGAAGTCGCACAGATTCAGAATCGCCTGTTCTCTTAGCGGAGTCGAGCAGGCTAAAGGGATTGAAAAAGCTGAGGGCAGAAGGTTCGGCCCAACTCAACATTGTCAGACTCAGTGGCCTCCAACACCCTACTTACGAGATCAACGACCGCAGGGAAATACAAGCCCGAAAGGACACGAATTCTTTTTGTTGCCGAGGCCCCGCCACAGTCGGCTGACCGCTATTTTTATTTCGAGAGTGTGAAGGGGCACGACTGGCTTTGGATTGCCCTGATGAAGGCACTATACCCATCGGAATGGGGAGGCACCAAGACAGAACGCAAGCGAAAGTCGTATTGGCTCGCAAAATTCCAGAATAGCGGTTGTCGGTTGGTCGATGCCGTGAAAGAACCCTTGAGTGGCAGCCCCCAGAGTAGGGTTGTCCGAATAAAAACTGCTGCCCCCACCCTGATTTCCGAAATTCGAGCGATTGCACCAGACCGCATAGTCTTGATTAAGAAGACCGTCCATGACGCACTGTTTCAACAATTGCGGGATGCTGGTTTTCTCGTGATCAATGAGACAGCACTGCCATTTCCCGCCACTGGACAGCAAAAGCGTTTCCACGACGAGTTCTCCGCATGATAGGGTCTGGCAGCCTTCAGATCACGCCCAATTCTGGCTGACGACCGCTTCGTGGTGCAGTCAGTTCCACTTGTCCGTCAGGGTGATCGTCTTGTTTTTCGGCTCGTGCTTTTGTGGTTCAATTTTCCCAATATCGATCACGATTGGAACATTCGCCAGCAGCCCAGCGAGGATGCAGGTCCCTGTTGGCAATAGGGGCAAATAGTCGAAAGACACCTTATCCAAGTATGAGATTGTTTGCCTGACGGCGTTGATGTCCTCGTTATTGATCAGTCGATGAAGAAAGTAATTGTGGAGCTGTGAAATAATTGTGGGCGAAATGTCGGAGGGTCGCTGGCTTGCCACTGTGAGAAACACGCCAAATTTTCTTCCTTCTTTGATGATTTCCTCGAATGTCTCCAGACGGTAGTCCTTCCACTGCTCACTCTCTCGCTCGGACTCTTCCGAAAGAATATTGTGTGCCTCATCCACGATGATGTTCAGATATTTCTGATCATCGTTCTCGACCTTTTTGTCGTTATAGAGTTTCTTACACAGTAGCAACGGCAGCACTTTCCTCATCTGCATGTGCACGTCCCTCAATGACACGATTGTTATGTTCCTCTCGTTTGCGATGTCCTCAGCTGGTTGAACCTCTATGACCTTCTTGAGGTACTCAAACCGTTTGTCCAGTCGCTTGATCAGAGGGGCAAGGTGCTCTTTGTTTGAAAAACCACGAATGATGTCACCGTAATATTGAAGCACTATCTGCAATCTGATTTCGTCCATCGGCGTGATCAGATCAGTGTCGATGTGCAGCCGTGCAACCTTCGCATCGATGAACCTCTCCCTAAATCCATCTTGATTGCTGTACGTCCTCTGGCCGTCGGCTTCATAGTAATAGTTCCCCAAGGTGTTGTTGAACTTCAAGCGAGCCTCGTAATCATCGAGCAACAACCCAAGCGACTCATTGTCGTGGAGACATTCTTTAATTTCCTTTAAGAAATTGACGACTACTGACTTCTCCAGAGTCCTGTCACCCTCCGTGGTCGCTTCGAAAATCCTCTGGCCGATAAGGTCTTTGAATTGGGCCTCATCTCTTATCTTCGGGGCAATGTAGTTGTTGTCGATTGCACGACGCAAGAACGGCATCTGAGTCTTTTCAGTTGCCTCCAGAAAGACCGCCCAGAACTCGGGGTCGTTCAGCGTTTCCCTAGTAACTGGAAACTTGTCGCCGCCATCCCGAGTCCGAGTTGAGAGCTGGAAGACGTTCTTATATTGCTCGTCAATGATCACGTCATCGGTCTGTCCGTCACTGTCTGTGTATTCGCCGTTGAAGTCGAGCAGGAAGAAGGTAGCGTTTGTGGTGAAGTTCTCTTTACCCGCGTATTTCAGAAACAGTTCTCGATACACTTTTGCGAGCGTGTAGGACTTGCCGCTTCCAGTATTGCCGAAAATGCCTATATGGCTAGCGAAAAGACTGTTGACTCCAACACGTATGTCTTGCCCCTTTTCAAACGATAAGGTGCCGATGGTGATTGGATCATCGTTATTTCGAATGAAATTGTGGACCTGTTCAAACTCCTTCTTGTGAAGGAGGAAGCATTCGTTGTCGATCAGAGGGAGTTCTTTGATGCCACGCTCGAACTCCTTCCCCTTGAAGAAACCGAGCAAACTGACAGTCAACACCCTATCGATCTTGTCCTTCTCGCTGGCGTACCCCTTCTTTTGTGCATACAGTTTGTCTTCCGTGACCAGCTCACCCTCAACCTTGCCAATAATTCTCGTGAAGCCCTTAACGATCTTCACGTAGCCGCCGACCGAGATGTTTCTGATCAGTTCGCCCTTATAGAGCAGGTGGGAAGTATTCTTGGTCTTATCGACCTTGATCTCGACTGTTCGGCCCTTAACGGATATGACTTTGCCGATTATGAAAATGCAGTCGTCGGAAATCTGATCGGCATTCATACAGTTGTTTCTCAATACACGGTGCAGATGACCTCAGGCTCAGTCGTCGGAATCGATCCTCTGAAGGAGATCACCATAAATTCGCTTGTTGATGGTCTGGAGATCGTATTGGAACTTGTCAACAGGGGCACCACCGCCACTGGTGTCCTGCTCGGGGGCGATGAAGTGAACGTTGCTATTTCGGATGGTGTTGCTTCCGAAGTTTGCCTCAATCGCGGTTCTCGCGTCTGAGCTGTAAGCGACGATGTAGATCATCAGTGTTGGATTCGAATTCGCCGCACGCAGTGTGATCTCGCGAATGTGCTCGTCGGCAAAGGAAAAACCCATAACAAAGAGCACAGTGTTCTCTTTTTCAAGCTCGTTGTTGTACAGACGCAAGAGTTCGTAGTACGTCTGGTTCATGAGCGTGTGCTTGAATTTCTCTTTTGTCGGATTGACCACAATCAACAACTGTTCGTAAGCCTCTAAGAAAGCGTCTGTTGCCGCGTCTGTCTTCTTAGTTGCGGCAGCCGTCAGCAGCGTGGCAATAGTCGAGTCGTCGGCCACGGTCACCACGTGATCGGGCGAAAGAATTCTTTTCCCTACCTCTTTAACGTGGTTCAGATCGATAGAAAACGTGACGCTGCCGTTCCGTAACTCCCACGAGAGGGACCCATGCAGTTTCAAAAGGTTGAAGACGGGGAGTTCTGCTGTTTTGTCGTATTGAAGACTTTTCTTGAAACGGGATGTCTTGAAATTACTTAGACTGAACGTCGGTTTGAAACGTCCGTTGAAGCCATCGTTGTATTCCAGACTGAGGTCTTCCAAGGCCTTATCAAGAAAGATGTCGATGTTTGTTGTGAAAAGATTTATCTCCTTGCTGAGGAGCGTGACCTTGCGTTTGAGGAGGATGGAGTTCAGGTAGCTTAGGAAACCCGTGTAATGCTGCAAGACGGGTTTTGCGGCCAAATCGGGCTCAAGAATCTGGAGGTTCCTGCTGATGACTTCGTCGAAATATCGCTTGTAAAGTGAAACCCTGATGATCTTTTGTCGTGGATCGGAGTCAAGCACTTTCGTTTCAAGGTCAGTGAGAAGCGATTCGAGATTCCCAAGCGTCTTAAGGTATGGACAGGACAAACCCGATCCTAAGAGAAAGTTGATGTTGCAGTCCTGAATGGTGTCCTTGAGTTTGTCGTTCATGGGGTTGCATTCGGCGTTAGAGAGTGTCTGCTTGGAGCCCGTGAGCCCGCTCCTGTGAGAGCACGTCCCTTCTTTCATCTTGCGACGCACTTATCAAAGTGTGCCCAGATAACCGTATCATCAATTTGCGTTAAATCAAGCATCTGGTACTACGCGATGGACACTATAATCGATGTCGTTTCTAAAACCTCGGAGATGGTGTGAGAATTATCTTCAGTCGCAAAGGCTTCGACGGGGAGAACGGTGGTGTGCCCAGCCCGATCTTTCCAGACGGGACGATGGTGAGCTTGCCGATCCCGAGGAAATCACAACTGAACTACGGTCAGATTACCAGTCCGATGATGGGATTCCGTCATTTAGGCGAGATTGTTGAACATCTGACAAGGTATCGGTTATCGGATTCTTGCTGCGTCCATCTCGATCCAGACCTCGATTCTAAGTCGATTAGTCGTGATTTGGGTTGGCGGGGAATCTTCGGACAGAGCGAAAAAGCACAGAGAGAATTGGAAAACGAAGGAGTGGGCGTTGGCGATCTCTTTCTTTTTTTCGGGCAGTTTTGCAGGGTCGAGCCAGATACTAATAACCAACTTCGCTATGTGAGGAGAGCGGAGAGACGGCAGGTAATGTTCGGCTGGCTCAGAGTAGGGGATATATTCCGTCTTCCTGATCAGACTGATCGGGTTCCCCGTTGGGCTCGATACCACCCTCACTTGAATTACGCGAAGATTGAGCCCGTTCCAAACGTCATTTACGTTGCTGCCGACAAACTGGAAAACGGGAGCGAGACTGCGGGATGGGGTGTATTCCGAAGCTTCTGTGATGAACTGTGCCTCACTTGCCAAGATTCGTCCATCGGAAGAGATGGCAAAACAAAAACTTTGGCAAGTCTCTGGCGATTGCCCGCATGGATGAATCCGTGGAGCGACCAAACTAACCCACGCCCCCCATTGACGCACCATCGCACGAAGGGCTGCTGGGAAGGTTCCACTGAGACGTTCGCTGCTCTCCAGACCGCAGGGAGAGGGCAAGAGTTTATCTTAAATTGCGATGCCTACCCCGAGGCGTGGCCGTGGGCTAAAACATTAATCGAGAAATGTAGATGAGGCAGAGAGAATGTAGCCGAGCCTCTTATGGCTACTGCCTGCTCAGAAGGTATACCCTGTGAACCACGTCTGAGGCAAACTGGCACGCCTTATGAATCAGCCACTTGTCAGCGGCACTAGAGAGACCCTTTTGAACCGGGACTCGATTGCTCAATTACGAATGGTTTGCTAAGTCAGAGTATTGACAGCAACCACCAGCAGCAGTACGCTTCGCCGCATTGAAAACTGTTTCACCCAGCCCTGTTCTGAGGAACCACAGGTTTGGATCGTTCTGAAAAGGAGAATTTCCCGATGGCAGAAAGTGAAGACAAATCCGAAAGGATCATCCCGATTCCCGGCCTGATGATGAGGGGGCTGAAGATATCCGAGATGGCGTTGGGGTTGATGCTGTTGGGAATTCTGGTGCCTGCCGCCTTCTACGCTTTCAGACTCCATGATCCAACGCCGCCCCAACTTCTAGTGGCGATATGCATAAGTCTGTTTTCGAGTGTTGTCTTTCTTTGGATACTGGATTCCACCTCGATTCTGCGGTTTCGTTCAGAATGGGTAAGCAGGTCAGTTTACGGAGCAGCGATAGTCTCTGTCTTAGGCACGAGCGTTGCAGTGTACAAGGATGCTTTTGCTACCAAGGCATACCCGTATGAGGGGCGTTGGCAGGTGACGGTATCAGACCCCACTTCCAACAAGTTAATTGCCAACCACTCAGTGGTTTTGAGCTTCAGTGACTCCGCAGGAGAATATTGGGGTTATTCGGAGTTCATACCCGCCAGCAGCCCCAGTGACAGAGCGGCGTGGGTGGAAGTATTGAGCTTCCTCCCTGACGATGGCAGTCTGATCCTTAGGCTTGTGTCACAAAGCGGAAGCGAAACTGTGATTCACGCTCAACTGGCAGAGATTCGACCGAAGAAGATGCTGAAGTCCAAAGCGTCGGACAAATATCTGATCGAATTCTCTAGAGGAAAGTGACTCCCATTTCCGCTTCCTTAAGATGCGGCAAACCCCTCCCGTTTGGTTTCTGGGCTTCCAGTGGTATGCAACCCCAACTCGGAGCGAATTCCGCCTTCGACGGGTTGGCAATTCTCTCGTGCCTCCTTCACTACGCGGCAAACACTCGCCTTCGAAATCCCATGCTTTCTAGCGACCTGACTGAGCGACATTCCCGAGCGGCGATCACGAGCGAGTTGTTCTCTGTCGATATCTAGCGGGGCACGTCCGATTCGGCGACCTTCCAACTTCGCCCGACGCATTCCTGCACGCACCCGTTCGATGATGACGCATCGCTCCAGTTCCGCCATCGCCGAGACGATCACGACAATCGCACGCCCAAGGGGACCCTCTGTGTCGATTGCTTCTCGCTGCGACACAAACTGGATTCCCATCCCGTTGAGTTCGTCCAGTGTTTGGAGCAGGTGCTTCGTGCTTCGGGCAAGACGGTCGATTGACCAAACCATGAGCACATCGAATTTGTGATGGCGGGCATCTTCCATAAGTTCGTCCAGTGCGGGCCGACGTGCCTTGGTTCCGCTGAAGCCATGATCCGTGTACTCCCGCACGATGTGGCACCCACGCTGGGCGGCAAACTGCCGAAGGTCGTGCAGTTGGGTCTCGGGATGTTGATCTACGGTGCTGACTCGCACGTACACGGCTGCTCTCTTCATTGGTTTAGATTCTCCTTTGTGTTCTTGACCGGCACAGGGGAGGAATGGAGGAGCCGCTCGCTGGCAATTTCGACGATCACACTTTCAGGCCCCAGAAGATTGAGTTCGCTCCAGACGTGATCGAGCATCAACCGCCCAACTGCCGCGTCGCTCAATGAAGTGACCTTCTGCTTGAGCAGTCCAGCCACGCACAATGCAGCAACCACTCGTTCAAACGGATTCTTGGAAGCAAAGAGCCTTCGTTGTTCGTCGATCAGGCCCTCCACGATCATTTTGTCTTCTTGGCTGTAGTAGTTGTGCACTTATCCACCTGTACTACTCTTCTACCAATTTCCTTTCTGAAATCGCTAGGAATTCACGAAAAAAGTTGGAGTAACCACACGAACGTGCCATCCCGCCAACTTAATTTCAGAATTCCTAGCGATTTGCACGAAGAAATTGGTAGAAGAGGAATGGAGGAAATCATGTCACTGAAAAAACAGTTCGTTCGGGACGGGAGCCGCCGAGTGATTGGCTCGATCACAACGGGGTACGCAGGCTCGTTTGAAACACTCGTCAGGGATGAGCACGAACACATCATTGGACGGACAAGCGAAAGCTTCGGCACGACCCGCGACAACAATGGCAGGCTCGTCTCGATCAACACCGCAGATCCCGGTCTCCTGATCGGGCGGAAGAAGTAGTAGCGGAGTCTGTAGCCAAACCTCCCCCTGTGGTCCCAGCTTGGAGGCTATCTGAGCACACGATCAACAATGCCGACCGACGCCATCGAATGCCCGCTCTGTTTGGGCGAAGGCAAACTGAAGCGAACTGAGGTTTTGGATCGCCTCGGAGTCAAGGATTTCGCCCGCGTTGCCCAACTGAGTGCGGAAGAAGCGTTTCGATTGCTTCTCGAAAAACACAAAGAAGATCAGCAGCACGTGTGGCTCCGCTTCGAGGGAGAAATCCAGCGTGTTCGCTTGGGGCTAGAAGACAAACTGCGATTTGAGCAATCGCAGAAAGAACATCTCAGTCGGCGGGTCGAGGACCATTTCAGAGAGATTAGCCAGCTTCGTGAACGTAACCAACGACTAGAGACAGAGATGGCGAAGGTCGCTCGCATCGGCAAGCGTGAAGAGATGGATTTCGCCGAGGAAGCCCGTACATGGCCGGGAATGTCCGTCAGCGAAAAGCTCGCGAAAAACGGCGACTACCTGTTGGCGTTCCGAGATGCGAGTGGAGCCCAGATTGAGCCGCGAATTCTCGTGGACAACAAAGACAAAAACGCTCTTGCAGAGAGCGATATCGGCAAGCTGGTCAGGGATGCCAAGGAGCGTTCGACTCCAGTCGCGATATTGGTTACTCGGGAGGAGAGCCAGCTTCGGCAGGTTGACAAAGAAACTCGCTGGGCCTGCAATGACGGAATCTGGGTGCTCCGCACCACGCGGCAGTGGCTCCAGCGTGACCTCCAAATCTTGAAGCCCATCTTCGAACGGATGCGAGCAGAGGGTGCTGACTTCCTACAGAAGAACGCGGCCCTCAGCGACGAAGTCAGGCGTACTCTGGTTGATCTTGACGAGATCGGCAAGGAACTCGGGAAGGCGGCAAAGGCCGTCGAAGCAGCGACGGGACTGACCGCGAAGTACAGAGTCCGATTGCAGACGCTCTGCGATAACGCTTCAGCACCCAAGGTGCCGCCCAGATCGGAAGTGGCGATCGGCGGGCGAAAGGGGATGGCTGGATGAAAGAAGGCAAGCAGTACCAGTTTCGTGTCAACAGCCTCGTCATGCCGTACCTACGGATTCAATACGACATCGACGGAGCCCCTGCTGGCAGACGACGGATCGCCGTCGAGGACGCCAAAATTGGGTGGGTCGTCATTGACGATAACGAGGACCTCGCGGATTCGGCGTTGTCCAAGTTCGTTCTTGAAGTGAGGGACTTCGCGACTCCGAGCGAATGCAGACTACTCCCGAATAAGGGCTGGCGAAGGGTCAGCACGCGGGAAATACTGCATCTTCTGGAGGCTGCTGGGATCATCACAGGCGAATGAATAACCCGATAACAATCTCGAAATCCCGATTCGTCGCGGGCTGCCAGTGCCTCAAGCGTTTGTATTGGCAGGTCCGCGAACCAGAATTGGGTGGAGTGCCTGACGCCACAGCAGTTGCGATCATGGAACAGGGCCGCGAGGTCGGCAAACTTGCTCGTCAACTGTTTGCGGGCGGCGTGGAAGTCCCGTTTGCTGATCCTGAGCAGGCGATCCGCCTTACACGCGAGTTGATCGCAAACCCCGAGGTTCCTGCCATATTCGAGGCGGCTTTCGAGAACGGTGGGGTGTTTGTACGGGTGGACATCCTTCACCGTCGTAAAGACGGCAGATGGCGTCTCATCGAAGTGAAATCCACCGCCGACCTCAAAGAACAGCATCTTGACGACGTGGCGATTCAGCACCGCGTCGTTTCTCGGTCGGGGCTCGATTTGGCTTCCACCTGCCTCGCCCACGTCAATCGGAACTATGTGTTTCAGGGTTCCCTCGACGTGCGTCGGTTCTTCAAGATTAGGAACCTAACGCGGCGAATTGAGAGGCTCCAGCCGAAGCTCACCTTCCAATTGCGATCAGAACTCCGCGTGCTCGTTATGCCTAAAGCTCCAGACATACCACCCGGCCCCATTGCACGAACCCCGTTACGTGTGAATTCTTCGACCGCTGCAATCCCCCGCGTCCAAATGACCACATCGGCTATCTGCCAAGGCTCCACGCCAGTGCCGCCGAGGAACTGGAGGAACTGGGCGTCGAGTCCATTCACGACATTCCAGAAGATTTCTCGCTCACCGACCGACAGCGGATTGCGTGCACCAGCGTGCAGACGGGAGAGCCGTGGTTCAGTGAGGAACTGGGCAAGGATTTGGAGAGCCTGAAATACCCACTGTATTTTATGGATTTCGAAACCGTGAACCCAGCGATCCCACGATTTCAGGGTATGCGACCTTATGACCAACTGCCGTTTCAGTGGTCTTTGCATGTGCAACGGGAACCCGGTGCTGAGCCCGAACATCACGAATTCTTGGCGACCGATGGCGGCGATCCTCGAAGCGAGTTCATCACGTCGCTGTGTGACGCTCTGGCAGATCGCCGCGACATCGTTGTTTATAACGCCCCGTTCGAATCGCAGCGGCTCTCGGAACTTGCGGCGTGGCTGCCTGAGTTTGCGGAACAGATCGGCACGATTCGCAGTCGTCTCTGGGACTTGCTCCCTGTCGTCAGAAACCGTGTCTACCATCCCGCGTTCGCTGGGTCATACTCGCTGAAAGCGGTGCTACCTGCCCTCGTTCCCGAGTTGAGCTATGACGGCATGGCTGTGGCGAACGGAAGGGACGCCGGGCTGGCGTGGGAGTCGCTGGTGAATGGAAATTTGGATCAGGTCGAGCGGAAGAGAATCAAGGACGCACTGCTCGATTACTGTGGGCAGGACACGCTCGCAATAGTCAGGATTCTTGAGAGACTTCGATTGGTTTCGAACTATCCGTCTTAGCACGCTGCGGTTGTTCGGGGCCGTCTAATGTGCTATCAAGGCAATGGGTTCGGAGCAGGAATTAAGAGGCTACAGATATGCCAGCGTATGTCTTTCTCTGTGATGCCGTCACCGAAGAAGAATGCTTGCGTCGAAGGCTTGCAGGAACAACACAGCAAAACGTTCTCTGGGTTCTTAAGATTCAACTTGAAGACACACTCTTCATATACAACTTTCAAAGTGGGACTTTGCATGGCCCGCTTATTGTCAAAGCTTCTCTCGATTGCCATGAACCTGACGCATGGGGTGGTCGCTTTCCTGTCCAAGTGAGGTTTGAGATGGCAGAGGACTTTCATTCCGTCCGTGCAGCAGAGTTTGCTTCACCAGCGACGTTGAGGATCGTCAGGCGTGGAGGGCCGTTGAACAGCAGCAGCGAGAAAGAGCTACGAAATCATACCGGCTCCTGACGGGCTCGCGGGCTGGCTTTTACTCGATCTAATTTACGTAAACGCTCTTGCCCTGTCCCAGATAGGAATCGAAGATATGTTGATATACCGTCTCGCATTTTTGTTCGTACACCTCCGGGGTATATGTCCTTGGTAGTTCATCGAGCACTGTTTCAATGGTGTAGCGAACCGCCGCTCTTGTGCTTTGGCGTTTCTTCCAATCCAGAACTAGCTTCTCTTGCTTCAAAGTCTCCAGCAGTCGCTTGGCTACCTTCTTCACTTCTCGTTCTTCCGCCTGCGTCAGCTTGATCTCGGGCTTGGTCAACAGGTCGAAGATCGTCAATTCCTCCTCGCTCAGTTGTTCCGCGATCCCACGTTTCTCCTCATCGGATAGCTTTTGGGCGAACGAAGTCAACTTTGCGAACCACGTCTCGATGTTCGCGGCACCGGAGTTGTACTCGTCAATCATCTTCTGGAACTCTTGCAGGAAATCAATGCGGGTGCGGTTCAGACGCACCATACGGACAAGTTTCTGAGCAATTGTCCCACGCAACTTCTGGGCCTCGGTCGCCTTCCGACCCTTCTCAAACTTCGCCCGCAGCGTTTCAAAGTCGATCTGGCTCAAGTCGATGTAGTTCGCAGTGGTGGCGGACGGCTTGATGACGTACCCCTGCGTGGAGATTGAATAATCGAGCAGGGTCGAAACCTCGTCCATCACATCCGAGATATCCGCTGTGGGTAGATCTGACCGAATCTTCGCCGCTATGACCGAGAACACCTTGCAGATCGCACTGAACTCGTTGACAGCAACGTCTGGCAGAAGAGACTTGAACAAGCGATCAACGTTTCCCGCCAAGTGGAGGAATCGCCGCCTGATCTCGTCGTTGACAACAAAAGCGGCGACGGCATCGTCCTTCAGCTTCTCTCGATCAAAGCCAGTCGCCTCCTGAATCGCGGGGGGATCGACCCCTCGCTCCTTGCTGAACGTCGTTAGTTCCGCGATTGCGTCGAGAAGACGGTGGAAGAGTTCGCTTTTCTCCTGAATCGGCGACTCGCCCGTTCCTCCCGGAGTCGTACCGTATATCGCCAGAGCCTTCTGAAGATTTCGGAAGATGCCCACGTAGTCAACGATCAAGGCATTCTGTTTATTCTTCCAAACCCGATTCGCTCGTGCGATGGTCTGCATGAGTGTGTGGTTCTTCATCGGCTTGTCGAGATACATCGTCGAGCAAGAGGGCACGTCGAAACCAGTGATCCACATCGCACAGACGAAGACGATTCTCAGCGGGTCCTCAGGTTTCTTGAACTTGCTCTCAAGGTCTTCCTTGACCATGCGTTTTCGGTGCTTGGCTATATCCAATCCCTTTTTCTTGAACTCCTCGATCTCGTTTTGGGCGGTAGAGACCACAACAGCCATATCGGTGGATTGGAAGAAGCGGAACCGTTCTTCCAGGTCCGGCTTGTCGGCAAGATCGGCCTTGGCGAGTTCCTGCTCCAGCTTCACCAGTGCCGTCTTCCAATATTTCTGAACTTTGTCGTACATCCGCACCGTTGTGGCTTTGTCGATGGATATGACCATCGCTTTCGCCAACACACCTCGTCCCATGTAATGAGTAACGAGGTCTTCGGCGATCTTGTCGATGCGTTCCTCTCGCGTGATTAGGTGATACTCTCTGGCAAACTCCCGCTCAAGTTTTGCCTCCTGATCCTCATCCAGTTCGGCGTCGTCGATGATTGTGGCAATGTCACTCGTTAGGTTCTCGTTCGTTAGCTGAAGTTCGGGGATTCTGTTTTCGTAATAGAGAGGAACGGTGTTGCCGTCATCAATCGACTGCTTGAAGTTGTAGATCGAGATGTAATCGCCAAAGACCTCCTTCGTGCGTTCTTCTCCAGCGATCAGGGGCGTACCCGTGAAACCAATGAAAGCAGCGTTGGGCAGGGCATTCCGCATGTTCAAGGCGAAAACGTCGTACTGGCTGCGGTGGGCCTCATCCGTGATTACGACAATATCCGACCTGTCAGATAACTTCGGGTACGTCTCGCCCTCTTCTGTCCGAAACTTTTGGATCAGGGTGAAGATGTATCGGTGGTCCTCGGCGTTCAGCAGTTGCTTCAGATGTTCTGCACTCTGTGCTCGAACCCTGTGTTCCTCCTCAATCACAGCACCCGTTGACGCGAAATTGCGATATATCTGGCCGTCCAAGTCTTCGCGATCCGTGACGATGAGGAACGTCCAATTGCCGGGGACTCTTCGCAGAACTTTCTGGGAGAAGAAAACCATCGAGTAGCTTTTGCCAGAGCCCTGCGTGTGCCAGAAGACGCCGAGCTTCCCTTGGTTCGCCTTGATGTGCTCGGCTGCCGTAATCGCCTTGTTCACGCCGAGGAACTGATGGTTCTTCGCCAACAGCTTGTTGGTTTCGCCCTTGGCTTCGAACAGCGTGAAATTCTCGACCAGATCGAGCAGGCGGGCCGGATCGCAAACGCCCCGGATCATCGTCTCCAGACTGACCCTGCCCTCTTCGCCTTCATCGTTGATCTTCTTCCACTCGGAAAAGTGCTCCCACCCAGCGGTGATGCTGCCAATTCTGCTTTTTGAGCCGTTAGACAAGATAATGACGCCGTTGTACCAAAACGACTTGGGGAATCGTAGTGCGGTAGTCAGAGAGATTGAGATCGAAAGCGTTCTTTAGGTGCTTGTGGGAAGCCTTGAGTTCGATGAAGAGAAGAGGGATTCCGTTCACAAAGCCGATGAGGTCGGCCCTCTTTCTGCCGTACTCGCCAGAAATCCAGAACTGGGACGCGAGGAAGAAATCGTTGCTCGCAGGATGTTCCCAGTCAATGATCTTCACCGTCTCAACGGCTTCATTGTCGTCCGAGGTTCGGTAGGTGACCCTGATCCCGTCCTTCAGTAGCTTGTGGACTTCCTGATTGGCACGGACTGGACTAAGCACACTTCGGTCTTTGGTGAGTTCATCAAGAGCAAGATCGAGGGCTAAGGGCGGGACATTGGGATTCAGCTTTTCGAGAGCGGTCTTGAGCCGCCACTCCAGCACGACCTGCTCGGTCGTTTCCCGGCCAAGCGTTGAGTCGGACCCACAAATCTCGTGGTAGCAGTTGGCAAACTCCCACCCGAGTGATTCGAACAGTCGAATCGTATTAGCTTCCAGTGCTCCCTCGGAGTCGGGATCAATGAACGTCATACGCCTTGAGCGACGGCCTCCGCTTCGATCCTGTCAACTTCGATCTCCCCCGACATCAGCTTAGGGAGAAGCAGATCATG
This sequence comes from uncultured Acidobacteriota bacterium, assembly GCA_963715675.1. Taxonomy (GTDB): domain Bacteria; phylum Acidobacteriota; class Terriglobia; order Terriglobales; family Acidobacteriaceae; genus DASVWZ01. Next base: position 203,401 of record OY970265.1, on the reverse strand, counting down.
AGTCCTTGTCAGAACTGCGTTTAGCTCTCTTAGCACCGTCTGTTGCCTGAACATCGGGGCGACTAGCTGATCGAACCTCCCCATCGTCATGGCATCAGGGACGATGATCGGTAATGAGTGGGCCTGATTGCGATTCAGTCCGGGAACTGCTGCATCATTGTTCAGAAAGTTTTGCGTCAGAAGGTTGAAGACAAGGAAATACCGTGACAGAGAGGTGCGGACATAGTAGGCCGTATCAATGACCCAGAACTTAGATGGACAAAAAAAGACGCTGCCAACATTGCCTTTACGTCCGACGATGATCCCCGGCCCATCAGCGAGGGATTCGCTGTGAAACCCGACAACCCCGCTGGAACCAAAAACTGGCACAGCACCGCCCTCGCGATCCTCGGACTTCAGAGCCTTGCCATACTCAAGTTGGAGCACGTCACCAAGGCGTTGTGCCTTCCAGCCTTGCGGAATCTGACCTAACTCCGATTCCAGCATTTTGACTTTCTTGTAACCGGGGAAGCGGAAGTTCACAAACCAATCTCTGTACGACAGCTTCGCAATTTCTTCTAGAATCTCGATCCGGCGGGTGTTGTTTTCGATTAGGTCGTTGTAGGCGGAGAGGACATTTACCGCCCGTTTTTGAGTAGAGATTGGAGGTAGACTGATCTCCATCTCTTTTGCGACCCCAATATTGAAATGTTGTTGGGCAACGCCGACAAGGCTGCCAGCGACCTTGCCACGCCCCCAAACGGAGTTGAATAAGCAGCACAGGTAATAGCTGTCGATCTCCTCAGAAGGTCGAATGATTACCAAATCTGCACAGTTGGCGACGGTCATCCGCCGAGGGAGCACGCAAGCTGTACCGGGATAACCTGTACGCACCACCAGAACATCGCCGGGGGATATCGCCGACTTTTTCAGTTTCTTGTGGAAGTCTCCGTTGATGAACTTGAGATTGGAGTCGTCGAGTCGAAATGGAGAAATGTTCTGAGACCGCAGGAAAGGTATTCCGCGTTCGACGTATTGGTCAGCCATCGGCCCAACGTGGCCAACGGTGATCTCCCGACAGACCTCCTTCAGTTTTACTCTCCGAATCATGCTTGGATGCTCTCGTCACCCAGAATCGAGGCGACGTTTTCTGCAATCCTGTATTCAAGTTCTCTGGCTTCCGCGTTTAGCACTTCTAGCTCTTCGTTAAGTTCTTCCAGCCGAACTGCAAACTCAAACTCGTCCGCCGCTTGTGCCGCAACGCCCACGTACCGACCGGGGTTCAGGCTCCAGTTTTGAGCTTCAATCTCGGCAAGCGTTGCTATTTTGCACAATCCTGCCACGTCAGCGTACTTGTTCTTCGGGAAGTCTTGCTTCATCAATTCCGCACTTCCCATCTCAGATTCAGTGTCCTCACCTCGATATAGCCGAACTATATTGGCGAGGAACTCAATCTGTTCCGGCTTGAATTCGCGATGGGCACGGTCAATCTGGCGAAAGATGCGGCGGGCGTCGATGAAGAGAACCTTGTCTTTCCGATTAGTCTTCGATTTGCCTCGATCTAGGAACCAGAGGGTGCAGGGTAGTGTTACGGTGTAGAAGAAATTTGGCCCGATGGAGACCATGACATCCACCGAATTGGCTTTTAGAAGTTCCCGCCGTATATCCAGTTCCGATCCTCTCGCGTCCCCAGCGGAATTGGCCATTACAAACCCAGCACGTCCCTTTGCATTCAGCGTGCTGTAGAAGATTTGAATCCACAGGTAATTTGCGTTGTCGATTTTCGGTAAACCGAAGGGATAACGAGGATCGTCTTTAATCCGCTCCTTGTCCACCTTGTCCACGTTGAATGGCGGATTCGCCATCACAAAATCGAACTTGCCAACGCTTTTGTGAATGTCTTCGTAGTAGGTCACAGCCTGTCGGATGTCGCCGGATAGTCCGTGGACGGCGAGGTTCATCTTGCAGAGCCGGATGGTCTCAGCAACTTTCTCCTGCCCATAGACCGAGATTTCATTCACGCTCTTCTTGTGATGTTCGACGAATGCTGCCGACTGCACGAACATGCCGCCGCTTCCAGATGCCGGATCGAGAATCTGACCGTGGAACGGCTCGATGATTTCGACGATCAGCTTGACGATACTGGTGGGCGTGAAAAACTCGCCGCCCTTCTGCCCCTCGGACATGGCGAACTTGCCGAGGAAATATTCGTAAATCTTGCCGAAGGCATCTCCCTCAATCGTCATCGGGATCGACGAGAAGTTTTTCAGAAGCGAAACCAGTAGGTTCTTTTCCAGACTGTTGTACGTCTTGGGCAGAACGTCCTTGAGGTCTTCGTTCTCGGCCTCGATAGCCTTCATGGCCTCGTTGATGGCCTTGCCGATGTCGGTCCCCTCTGACAGGTTGAGCAGGGTTCCGAAGCGGGCCTTTTCGGGGAGGTACAGGACACCCTGTGCTTGGTAGTCGGTCTTCCCGATCTTGCGGCGACCGCTGGCTTGCTGAGGCATCTTCTTTTCAGCCTCGGCAAACTTGTGATCGGCGTAGCGGAGGAAGATCAGCCCGAGCACTGGGATCGAATACTCGGACGACTTCAGCTTGGAGTTCGCCCGAAGTTCGTCGGCGGCGTCCCATAGGCGTTTCTCAAGATCGGTATGATTTGCTGGCATGACAGTCAGGTCGTCCTGAAACTGCTGATGTTAGCAGGTCACGGGGTCTTCGCCACTGGCAGATGGCGAATATATGGCGAAAGGTGTAATATGCGGGAGTGGATGAGGGTCGCAAACGCGTGATCTTGATCGCCGCTGCGATTCTCGCCGCCCGGAAGCTGTCGCCGTTCGATGGCGGCAAGAGAGTTCCCGCAACCGTCTCCGCGATCTCCGACGCAGTCCGATGGGCTGAAGCGATCATGAAGGAAATTGACAACCGTTGGCCGACTGGCTAGTGATTCTGTTTCTCGTCCTCGTTGATTCGTTTCATGAGGCTGTCAACGAGACCTTTGGTTGCACTGTGAAAACCTGTGTAGAGATTTCCCCATCGCTTTGAATCGCTCCACAGATTGTCTCCAGTCTTCGGATCAATGACCGTAAGGTAGGTGTAGCCAACTGTGACCGGGTTGGTGTACGTCGGCTCGGTCGTTGTGTTGACAGTTCCCGAAGTGTTGACTGTGCCTGTCGTCTGATTTCCTGTAGTCGTCGCGTCGATGTTTCCAGAGGTGTTGACAGTGCTCGTAGAGCCTCCACCAGAAGTGACATACCCGCGAGTGTATTCTTTGGCGGACAGCAGGAGGACAAGGTCGGCGTCCTTCGAGTTCTGAACAACTTTGAATCGACCCCATTTCTCAATCTCGGTGTAACAACGATCTCCCAGTTTTGCTATGCCGCTCTGGTTGTCGATGTAAACGGTCGTCGCTTTCGCGATTTGTGGTGGGAGCGGTAGATGTTTATCTTTTGCGGTGCTGCTGATTGGGGTAGATGCAATTGCGACGAACAGGACGAAGTGCGGAAGGCAGGCTCTCATAACTGGTCCTCCTTTAAAAGAGTGACTTCAATCATGGCCCGTCGCATAGTAGCACAGGTGGTTCAAGAACTCTGTAGCCTGCTAGATATACTAACTGGGCAGAGAATGACGATTCGAGGTTAGCCCGGAAAATGCCAGTTGACCTCATTCTCGATGGCAACGAGCCTGTCGCTATTCGCGTAAACGGCGAAGAGTTCGTGTGTGAAGAAGAGACTTATCAGACCACGATTCCCAAGAAGTCGCTGGGAGGAATCAGACTGTCTGAAATTCCCGACCAGATTACCATCAAACCAGTCGAGTCGATAAAAGATCACGTCATCGAAATCGAGCATGACATCGAGTTATCGGGATTCCGAGACGGGGCGGCGTCCGCTGTCGTCGAGGAAATGTTCCGTCGCAAGTTCTGGGATGAAGACATAGGTCTGTCATTATACGTCGCAGCACTGCGAGACGCGATTGCCGAGGACGACGTAACTAGCGAAGTGGATTTCGAGGATGATGGGGATCACGTCTTCCTCCACTTTGAGGTCACGATTGAGGAAGACCTTGAGATTCAGTCCGCAACGACACTGGTCGGTGCAGCGATAGAACGGGTCCGAGGTCGAGCAGATCAACTAGCTCACCGAAGGCGTGACGGATTGCTCGGTATTTTCGACCGGGGTAGTTTCGAGGCTGACCTTGGTTATGCACTCGCTCAAAAGCAGCGTGTCGCTCTCATCATGGTTGACATAGACCATTTCAAGAAGGTTAACGACACCTTCGGGCATCCCTCGGGTGACGAGGTTCTTCGTCGCGTGGCAAAGGTTCTATCGGCCAAGTCTGACGGCAAGCATCGTGTCGAGTACAGATATGGCGGCGAAGAATTGAGCATGATCGTGACCGGAGGAGATGTTGAGAGAGTGCTTGAACTCGCTGAGGAGGTTCGCCTTGATGCCGAGCATCTTCGGTTTGACCTCGCTGATCTTGTCGTCACCATCAGTCTCGGGGTTGCTGAGGCGGATGAAGATCGTGAGAGCGGATCGCTGGTGAAACGAGCCGACGCTGCGTTGTACCGGGCCAAGCAGGAAGGCCGCAACCGGGTGAAGCGAAGCGAGTGAAACGATCTGTGTTCTCCACGACCAGTTGATTATAATCGGGTGGTAGCTGGCTCAGTAGTTACTTCCCCACCTATAGGTTGATCTTCTAAAGTTCAGTAAGCGTGCATGGTTGACAGTCAATTCTTCGACGAGTCCCGCGAACAGTCGCAGATAAAGGCACGAATCGTTGCAAAGTATTTCTGGGCATGGGCAAATGTAGTCAAGAAATTCTCCCAACGCATTGCCTACATCGACCTTTTCGCAGGCCCCGGAAGATATGAGGACGGCACTCTTTCGACGCCGCTCCTCGTCCTCAAGACGGCGATTGAAGACGAAGACATGCGTGGGATGATCGTCACGCTGTTCAATGACAAGGATGCTGCGAATGTCGGCAAACTTGAAAAGGCAATCGCCGCGTTGCCGGGAATCAGTAAGCTGACTCACAAACCACAGGTCACGAACGAGGTCGTCGGCAACGACATCGCCAAGAGATTCGCAGCATTGAAGTTGGTGCCCACATTCTTCTTTGTTGATCCGTGGGGGTACAAGGGGCTGTCGCTGAAACTGATAAATTCTGTCTTACAAAACTGGGGTTGCGACTGCATGTTCTTTTTCAACTACAACCGCGTTAACATGGGATTGAACAACGACGCCGTTCGCGAACACATGAACGCCTTGTTTGGCGAAGAACGCGGCAATGCACTACGAAGAAAATTGTCGGGGTTGCTTCCCGTAGAAAGGGAGAGCCTCATCGTCGAGGAGTTGGCGGATTCCTTGGAAGAGATGGGGGCCTCTTTCGTCCTGCCGTTCGCGTTCAAAAACGAAAAAGGAACTCGCACAACGCACCACTTGATTTTCGCCAGCAAAGACTTCAAGGGCTACGAGATCATGAAGGAAATCATGGCGAAGGAGAGTTCCGAAGTGAATCAAGGTGTTCCGACGTTCGAGTATTCGCCCGCGTCTGAGAAATTTCCTACGCTATTTGAACTCCTTCGCCCTCTTGACGATCTAGCTGACATGCTGTCGGAAGAGTTTGCAGGCCAAACGCTAACGATGTACAACGTCTATAGGAACCACAGCGTCGGGCGTCCGTTTTTGAAGCGGAATTACAAACGTGTTCTGGCCTCGATGGAAGCCGACAAGAAATGTAGTGCCTCGCCGCCCGCCGAAAAGCGTCAGAAGAGAAAGGGAGAAGTGACTTTCGCCGATGAGGTCCTCGTGACTTTTCCCAAGCAAAAGAAGCACAAGAGATGAGTCTTCAATCACATATCGAGTGGACGGACGCGACGTGGAATCCCGTCCGGGGCTGCACCAAGATTAGTCCCGGCTGCAAGCACTGCTACGCGGAAACCTTCGCGGAGCGATTTCGTGGAGTGAAGGGCCATCCGTATGAACGCGGCTTCGACCTTCGCCTTGTTCCATCGAAGCTGGAAGAACCCCTTCGCTGGAAGTCTCCTAAAATGATCTTCGTGAACTCCATGAGCGACCTATTTCACGACGGGGTGCCGGACGCCTATATCGAGAGCGTTGTAGACGTGATGGTCAAAGCCAATTGGCACACCTATCAGGTGCTCACGAAACGTTCAAAGCGACTGAACGAAATGCTCACTAGGAGTCTCCGAGTCGCAGGCACCCAAGAGCATATCTGGTGGGGTGTCAGCGTGGAGGACAGGCAGTATGGAGTCCCTCGCATCGACGATCTGCGTTCCGCTGCCGCTCGTATCCGGTTTCTGTCCATTGAGCCGCTTCTCGAAAATCTAGGAGTAATCGACCTCTCAAATATCGACTGGGTTATCGTGGGCGGCGAGAGCGGCTTCGGAGCACGACCGATGCAGAAAGAGTGGGTTGTTTCGATTCAGAACCAATGTGCAGAAAATCGCATCCCGTTCTTTTTCAAGCAATGGGGAGGTCGGCAAAAATCGAAAACCGGACGCTTGCTCGACGGTAGGACATACGATGAAATGCCCGCAGACAGAAACCTGCTAATTCCATCGACCCCGGTCGGAGGTTAAGATCGGTGACGTACTCTAAGTCACGTCAAGATTCACGAGCGGCTTTGGGAGCGACACTTTCTCTATTATCTCTAAAATCTGAGGATACTTCGGGTTGTCGTTGAACCGAACTCTGTACCCGTGCTGACGATGGAGTTCGGCAGCGAGAGCGGTTGTCGCAAACGCGTAGCAGCTTTCCACATACGTTTGGCTCTCTTCGCTCAAAATGTCAAAGCGAACCTTCTCCTCTCCCTTCCCGAGAATATTCTTGCGATACGGTCGAATGACAGCCAGTTGGCCTTTCGCGGGGAATCGAGCCGCCGACCCTTTGACCATCGAGCGAGCGATAGTTCCGGGCTTGTAGCCGCGATCTGTGTCGGGGCCTCCGCGAGTTGCCGCAGCTTTAGCGGCTCTGTCAACCCTCTTCAGAACTGGTGTCTTCTTGCCGAGAGTCCATTCAAAATGGACAGTGATTCCGGTCTTGGTGTGGGCTGAAAGCAATTGCTTCCACAGGTCCGGGTTTTCTCTCGGCTCACCGTGCTGGTTTCTCCAGTCATTGCTTTTCCATCCTCTGGCTCGGCCCAGATTATCTTTCACGTACTGGGAATCCGTGAAAATCTGAACCCGAGAGACGCCCGACCACGGGCCACTTTCACGAATCCACTTGAGTACCCGGATGCACGCGAGTAGTTCCATTCGATTGTTGCTACTCTCGTCGCAACCGAAATCAAGAATCTGCTCGTCCTCGCGATTTAGGTGATCCGGGTAGTGAACAATCGCCGCACATCCCGACCTTCCGCCCGGATTCTTGTAGCAGGAACCGTCCGTCGAGATATGGATGGCACGAGGGTCGGGAAGCATTCCGAAATTATATTCCCGGGATGACACAACGATTGTTCCTTGCGATTGATATGGAAGCAAGGTCCATCCAAGACCGCTTGTTCGGATTGTGGAACTCGCCCGTCACGAAACGCTGTCACTTTCGCAGTCGCAATGCACGACTCAAAGCTGCGAAGAGAATGCTGGGAACCTAGGAGTAAAATAGAAACCATGTCTCGTAAGCAACCGACGCTGCATGACGCTATGCAAACGATTCTGCTAGGCCAGCCGAATCGCACGGCGACCATTCAAAAATTGAGCGATGAGAATATCCGCCTAGACCTTTACCGGCGGGCCAAGGGTGACGGCCCCTATCCGCCTCCTGACCAATTCCGACTCCGCACGCTCCACCATCCTGAGTTTGAATTTGTCCCTCCAGACCGAGTCAGATACGTCGGCTGATTGCCTGCTAAATAGGAGAGAAAGACATGGCTCCCACTCCATTGCCTGAAGATGTGAAGAAACGTGCTGAAGTGATTGCTCAGAAGAAAGGCTGGACGGTGCAAGACCCCGGAACTATCTGGTATGGGGAGGACGGGAAGAAGTGGGTGTTCGCGGTCGATAAAGCAACAGACAAGCCCGTCTGGATACCTCTGGAGAATGAAGCGAAGTAGCGTCGCTAGATGAGAATATGGCACATCAGGTCATTACGGTGGGCGGATGGAAATCGCGTAAGTCAACGAAGGTTTCGATGTATCGGTGTCCTGCCTGCGGTCACTGTCAAGAAATGATTTGGGGAGAAGGAGACGGCAAGTACCGATGTGTTCACTGTGACAAGAACTTCGCGGAGCAAGAATTCGGAGAGGTTAAACGAGAACGAACAGTAGTCGTCTGTGCCAATTGCGGTCGAGAGGTAACCTTGGGGCCTTTGACGTGCGGTGTTGCTGGCCTCGGCTTTATTTGTTCTGGCTGCTCTAACTACGTCGCGGTTCTCTATGGTACACACTTCGTCAACCCGAACACGGTGTTGACTGTGGAGTGGAATCCGACCGTCCGTCGTCGTGGCAAACCAATGCCCTCGGGATTATCGTTTGTAGTCTGCAAGACCATGAAGGATTTTTTGGTGCTGAAAGTCTTGCAGGCTATCGTGAAAGAAGAAGACAGCCGTTTTCTCTTCGGGCGTTCGAACGAACACGAGGCTGGTCTCTTACTAGATTCTGAGAGGCGGAAATACTTGGGCTTTCTGGTTTGGACGGAGGCCGACTACGCTGTGCTTCGTCAGATGTTCATCGTCGAGCATGAACGGAGGAAGGGACTCGCCGAGCAAATGGTGACGTTCTGGGTTGAGCACCACGCAGACAGACTAAACGAGAAGTTCGGAATAGAAGCTCCGAACGAGAAGGCGTTGAGCCTCCATCTGAAATTGGGTCATATAAAAGCCGAAGGCGATTCATACCTCGGCCTTAAGTGTTTCCGAGTACAGAGCTTATAGTCGCCGGATGGACGAACCGAAAAGGGTACGCGAGAATGAGCATCGTCATCACAGTCGTAATCAAGAACGTCGTTGTCCAAGTATCCGACGTTCGTCTGACATTCCTTAAAGACTTCAAACCAGAATTAACAGCTTTATGACCCCACGGCCCACAACCAACTCAGGACGGATTGGGCACGCAAGGGGATGTACGGGTAGAAGTTCCGATCAGCAGTATCGCAAGCAAGCCCAAGGACAGCAATAACAAGAGCGGCGGGAGCCAATGATGCGATGGCGTGCCGTTTGAGGGCAACTCTTTATGAAGAGAGACAAACGCGAAAACACCGAAAGGATCGGAGTCATCGCAGTAGGGCTAGAGATCGAAAGCAAACTCAGTTGGATTTTTCGTGAGCAGCCGACGAGCGACTATGGAATTGATGCTCATGTGGAAATTGTTGACCAACGTCGAGTGACAGGAAGACTGATCGGTCTTCAGATCAAGAGCGGACAGAGTTACTTTGATGAACCAGTGGATGGCGGCTACACCTTTCGGGGCGAGACAAAACATCTCGATTATTGGATGGGTCATTCCTTGCCCATCCTTGTCGTCTTGCACAACCCCTCGACAGGAGCGACTCACTGGCAGGTCGTAAACCAGAAAACCGTCGAAAGAACCGAAAAGGGCTGGAAACTGACGGTCCCCACTTCACAGATGTTTGATGAATCTGCACGGGCGGTCTTATCACGCCTAGCCGATATGCCCATAGAACAACGAAGACTCGCGTCGCTGGCTTTTGCTAAGCCGTGGATGAAAGCTCTGAAGGAGGACACGCGACTATTTCTCAAAGCTGAAGAGTGGATCAACAAGAGTTCAGGACGCGGCAGCCTTACACTCTTCACTCGCGATGAGAACGGAAAGGAGGAAACGATTCAGGAATGGCCGTTCGTGATGTACCCCGGTCAAGACTATTCGACACTTCTTCCTGTGCTTTTCCCGTGGGCGGATGTAACCGTTGACGCTGAAAAGTATGATGCGTACGACGAACAGCAGTGGCACGATGATTGTGGTGTCTGGGATCCAGAGGAGGGTCGATACACCTTACACCACGACGAATACAAAGATTGGCGTCGAGGGAGACCTCGCATCAGGCCCTACACGATATCAGCAGGGGAACTTGCTCTGTTTCAGTTGGAATTATCACTCAGCGAAATTGGAAAGGCCTACTTGTCCCTCGACGAATATCTGACGGAAGGCATCGTGCCATCACCGTCCACGCGACAAAGAGAAGACTATGACTAAGATTCCGAGAATGAAGTCTAAGGCCAGCAGATGTCCTTATTTAATGCGTGAGACCATCGTCAGAGTTTATGTTTCCGAGATCGGAACAGCGGCCCGAAAATCTCACAACCGGCGTGCTAACTCGTGGGTTAGACCCCTGCGGAAGCCGCGATTTGCGGTCGCAGGGGCCCCGTAAACGCTCGCTGGGGTGGTCACAAAGGCTGTTTTGGACCTGTGAAACGCCCGAGCCTACCTGAACCCCTCCGCATCCTCGAATCGTGGTGGTATCGTAAGCGGTTATCGACGGATGTGCCAGAGGCCGCGTTCGCAATGTCGAAAATTTACCTATCGCCCTACACTTCCAGTCTGTTAGCTGATGAGCAAGTCAGCGGCTGTGCCAAATCGTTCGCTCCGCTCCACGCCGCCTTGCGGAAACGGGAGTGGCCTTACGACTACGGCGATGACCCATCCTTCTTCTGCCGCCACACATTGAATCAAACCCTCACGTGGGGTGTCTGTCGTGCCGACGTTCGCAACCAAGTTAATCCGGGTGATGTCGTGGTCTTCTTTTCATTCACGAAGATCGAAAAGCATGACGTTGAGTATCGGCTTTCCGCAATCGCAACGGTCGAGAGAAAGATTCGGCAGAGCGACATCTTCATGAATCCTTCGTACAAGAAGTACAGCAACTATCTCAATCTGCTTGTGCGACCGACCGATGGGGATGGAAAGGCATGGGACCACTACGAGCCCGGTTCGCCTGAGCAGGACTGGCACACGGATTGGCTCAATCGAATTGTGCCTCACAAACTCTTCTCGAAGGGTGAGTTGGGTGTTCAGGCCGCCAAGAATTCCGTCTCTTTAGATTCGTACATCGACGGAAAGCAGTTCCGATTCGGATACAACTACGTGGTATTTTCCGACGACCCAAGGCAAACGCTCGTTTTGGAGCATCCTCCTACAGTCGCACACGCAAAGCCTCCCAAAGCGGAAGTCTGGAGCGACGACAAATTGAGCCGCGAGGTATTCGGGCGAACCATTGCAGAATCCCAACCGGACGGGGTGAAACGCTCGCTCAGGCTGGACAACAAGGTTCAACAGCCGCATTCGCCGCCGATCAGATGGGAGCCCAAGAAGAAGTCAGTGGAAGAATGGCGAAACGAGTTCATCGGGTTCCTTCTCGCTCAAGGATTAGGCCGATGTTGATTCGACATCTGCCCGCAGTCGTCTGCCATGCCGATTGGGGGAGTGATCCGGGCAAGCGGTGGATGGCAAGAGCGGTTCTCGAAGGGGGTCGATACATTGCACATACCCCTGAGCCAGTTGGCGACCACACAACTCTGATCGCTCGTGTGAAAGCGAACATCGGACAAGCCTCGGCAATGGTCGGTTTTGATTTTCCGATTGGAGTCCCTATTGCGTATGCCCGACTCATAGGAGCCAAGGAATTCAAACCCTTTCTTTCGCAACTCGGACGCGGCGAGTTTACAGACTTCTACCGCGTTTGCTCAGAAGCCTTGGAGATAACGACGCACCGCCCGTTCTACCCGTATAAAACAGGTGGCAAGAAGCAGCAGCACTTACTTGACGTTCTGCAAGCCGCCGACATAAATGACCTTCGTCGAAAGTGCGAACTTGGATGCAGTGGCAGGAAAGCGGCATGCTCACTCTTTTGGACGCTCGGGCCGAATCAGGTGGGCAAAGCGGCGATCATCGGCTGGCGAGATGTGTTGGCTCCCGCTTTGGAGAACGACAAGTCCGTAGTGCTCTGGCCGTTCGACGGCTCTCTCGATCAGTTGTTGAAGCCGGGAAATGTGGTCATCGTGGAGACCTATCCAGCGGAGTGCTACGGTTGGTTCTTTCAGGGTGGACTAAGAGGCAAAAAAGGGGATACGGAGGTCAGGAAGAGGGTGGCTGGTGCTCTGTTCAGATTGGCGGGAAAGGCGAACCTCAAGCTCGATCCTGAACTGACGCAAAACATCGAGCAGGGGTTCCCGGATGGCGATGATGCGTTCGACGCAACCGTTGGGCTCTTTGGGATGCTCGAAGTTCTCAGGGGTGAGCGAAAGTCGGGCGATCCGAAGGACGAGAACGTTAGGAAGCTGGAGGGCTGGATTCTTGGACAAGTATCGGGGTCTCACCGAATCGACCTCGATGGAGTGCCGTAACATGAAGAGCGATCAGCAGGGTCAGGGAGCTTCCGCATTCCCTTACGAGGTCTTAACCACAGCGGAGCTTGCCCAGCGGCTAAAGGTCAAGGAAAGCTGGGTCGTTGACCAGAGCAAACGGTCGCGGACCGCCGATCCAATCCCGATCTTCAGGCTCGGCAAGCATCGTCGCTACCTTTGGGGTTCGCCAGAGCTTAACGCTTGGCTCGCTCGTCGCAGCGGAGTCCCTGCCCCGACTTCACAAAAGCGAGGGTAGCAGGCTGGACGACAGAAGATTGACGCGGGTTTCGAGCGGGGATCGGCAGTGGCGAACGGGTGAAGTGAACCCTCGGGTGCTATAGACGATTTTCGGTACAACTGAGGTTCAACTGACGGGAAAGAGAAAGTGGCTTTCTGGCCCCTAAGCGACACCAGATGAAGCACTTGGATTTTGACCTTCTCATCTTCGGGACCAGGGGGTCGGAGGTTCAAATCCTCTCTCCCCGACCATTCAATAAGTTACGGACATTTCCTTCAAATTTGAGCCCCTGGCTCGTGTGGAGGAAATATGACCCGTTTCGAGCAGTTCATCAAAGAACGCCAGTACCTAATCAACGTCAGTCAGCGCAGCATTGAGTGGTACAGGCAAGCGTTCCATTGGCTTCCCAATGAGAAGCCATCAGATGCAGACTTGAAGCACGTTGTTGTGCGAATGCGAGACGGAGGACTGAAAGCACGTTCAGTCAACTCATACCGTACAGCCATCAACGCCTACATGCACTGGAACAGTGGTGCTGAGGGAGCATGTAGTCCGTCCTGTCGTCATCCGAAGATTCCCCGCCTGAAAGAACCCTCCACGGTTCTTCCCACATTCTCTGCTGATGACATCAAGAAGTTCCTTGCGTACAAACCGAAGAGCTACGGTCAGCGACGGCTCCAAGTCCTAGTCCTGAGCCTGGCCGATACCGGCTGTCGAATCAGCGAACTCCTGGAGATTAAGTGGTCAGATGTGAACTTCGATGACTTGCTGTTGACGGTGAGAGGCAAGGGCGACAAGCAGAGAATCATTCCATTCAGCCTGGAGTTGAGGAAGCATCTCTACAGGCTTCAACAGATGTCGAAGTTTCAGCTGGCTTTCCCGGCGAGGACTGGAACGCAGCTGGGGAGACGGAATGTGCTGAGGGATGTGAAAGCCCTTTGCAAAAAGCTGGGAGTGAAGATTCCAGCCAGAGCCCTTCATGCTTTCCGCCACTCTTTCAGCCTCAACTACCTGCGTCGTGGCGGTTCGGTGTTCCATCTCCAGAAGTGCCTGGGACACACGACGCTGGACATGACCAGGCGCTATGCCAATCTCATGACTGAGGATTTGCAGAAGATTCACCAGCAAGTGTCGATGTTGCATTGAGAGCATCGACAATCTTCTTCTTCAAGCCTTCTACGAGCGGGTCGTTCGAAAGATGCATCCGTTTGTAGAGGGCTTGATTTGCTTCTGAACGCAGGCCACCAGGGAACATCACCTCGCTCAGCAGCATCAGTTCTTCTCTGGTCAGGTCAACTTTCGACTTCGATACTGTTGCCATAGGGCATCCTTTCGTTACATCTGCCCTATTCACGTTTGTGGTGGGAACGGGCAAATCACCAGAATGGTGCTGCCCTTGGGTATGCGGCCTAGGTTATGGATTCCCTAGGTAGCCTGTGGCATTTCAGCGGGCTGTTCCTGCCAGGAGTTACATCGCTCCAGGCTTCAAACCCTCGCATAAACGTTATGGCATAGGGTCCAGCAGCAACGCAACAGCAAAATATGTCACTTGGCAACTGTCGTACAATCAGCTACTTGCAAGCACGCCTCGCGTGGCGTGGCCGCATTCCAAATTTGACAATGCTTCAACGACGCACTACGCTTTCTCGGATATGAACCCGCGAATCTTGAGAATGCAGGTTTACTACGACGTGATGGAGCCGGTTAAGGCTGGCAGCAAGTATCGACAGGTTGTGTTGCGTCAAGCCGGAACTGGATTTGAGATTGGAGCCTTCGAGGGCGAAGTGAAGTCCGGCGACGCGCTTGCGGCTCCAAACAATCCGACCAAGAGTTTTGAAAGTGATATTGCCGAACATCACCAGTTCGGCGACCGGCAAAAGGCTCTATCCGAGTTTGACAAGATTTGCGACGAAATTGATGGTAGAGGTTTCAACCCGTACGTTCCGCAGATTCATGGCGTGTAGAGGCCCTGTTTTGTTCGCGCTGAATATGAGGTAACGCAATGCCGCTTCCTTTCAGGTTTCTCAACGGACAAGAACAGGCCGCGCTGGCGGTTGTGCTTGCGGATTACATCATTCATAACCCGAAGTACAAGACTGACCCGACCATTACTGGGCTACTCAAGAAGTTCAAGGTTGCGCGGGTAGAAGCCGGTATCGAAGAAGGAACGAAAGAAAAGGTTGGAGCGGTTCTGGCCGATTTGAAAGCCGGAATAAGGTCCGACCGCATAGCCAAACTTCATGACTTACCCATCAGCGTGGTTGAAGAAATAAAAATGGCTTACGAACGCAACGGGACCCAGCAATAGGATTGAGGGGAACGAGCCGCTGTGCGCCACGCGCCACCCGCCAGCGGCTTTGTTTTATCTCAAGGCTCCGCGTTGAGCAATATTTCCGCAACGTGTCTTCCCTCATTGCAATCGTCGGAAATCCTCTGTTTGATGGTTTCCAGATAGTTCAAGTTTTCGGGGTCGTTATCGGTTGGGAAGAATACCGCGAACTGTGCGCCGCACTTGGCGCAATGCCCAGCCGTCGTCCCCGCAAAAAGTTGGTTCCTTTCGGAGCGAAAAAGCTCGTCGAGACGCGCACGTGAAATGGCCTCGTGAAACGCAGCGGCACGCAATGGCATAGTATTTGGCCTTGAAAAACGATGTTCTAACTGAAAGCGCCAGTGTTCAGCAAAACGCCTTCCCAAACTACCACGCGCTCAGTTGCTCGATTCGAGCCATTCGGGGTTCAAAAACTCCGGGATACCTGTGTCATCAAATCTCACGCTGTAACCGCCGCGCCCCTTAAAGTCAACGACTGTTCCCACACGATTCCTGAACGAGGCGGGGCCGTCTTCGCGTCCAATCACTCGGTCACCAGTACGGAATTTTCTCTTCGGCATTACATACCTCCTCCCTCGGATTCTACGCTGAATTGACAGCGTTTCAAGCGACGCACTAGCCGCGTGGAAATTGAAAGGAAAAATGAAAAATCCGACGCCGCCAAAATGTTGCTTGCTGTGGCCGTACCTGTTGCCGAATGCTGGTTTTGCTCACGCTGGGTAGCGGGCTGCAAAATCTCGTATGGCTTGCAGCATCAACGTCACTTGCTCCTTTGTATATTCCGAGTATTGCCCATGAGCTGCCTTGTTCCGTAGGTCTAGCCACGCTGTGACACTCTTCTGGTCGAGCTTTGAGTAGACTCCCGCTGCCGTGAGTTCAGAGTTGAGTGCGTCGGCTTTCTTATGTGACCCGTCAGGTTTGACCGTTGGTATGGAATGCTTGTCGCATAGCTTCCGCAAATGCTCTTCAAGAACAGAACCAGCGACAACGGCTGCTGGGTCTTTATAATCCTTGTGCCTCGCCACAATTGAAAACGTACCCTGAACGATGCATCCTGGAGGAAATGCCCCTGCGTCGGGTGTGTCCTTTTGCAGGGTGCAGGACTTAGTCGGCGGTTGGCTGAGTCGTATCCGTTCAGTCAGTCACACTGGTCCCCGCAAGCCTGAAAGGCAATTGAGAAAGTGACCTTTCGAGCGGTCGAGATTAGGCAGCGCGGTCGTAGCGATGGTGCAGGCCACCGAGCCGCGCGTGAGAAACAACGGGACCCCGAGTTGCTGAACCAACTCTGCTGCCGGGTGTCTGCTTTCTCAAGCCCAGGTGAGTGCGGTCCTCGTGGTAATAACCAATGTAGTCAGCAAGAAGTCGCTTCAGGTGGCGCTCGTTGAGAGCGATGATGTGGTCGAGCAGATCGCGGCGGCAGCTTCCCACCCAGCGCTCGGCAACGCCATTCTGCCAGGGGCTCTGAAGGGAGGTTTGCACGCAAGCGATCTTCATGGATCGAATCGCTGCGGGGACCTCCAACCCATACTTCTGGTCGTGATCAAAGAGGAGGAACTTGGGTGTGGACTGATAAGGGAAGGCTTCGCGTAACTGCTGGGCGATCCAACTGCTGGTGGGATGCCGTGTGACGTTGAAGTGCAGGATGCGACGCCGGTCATGGCTGATGATGAAGAAACAGTACAGAACACCAAAAGTCACGGTCGGAACCGTGAAGAAATCCATTGCCGCGATTGCTTCCCGATGATTGCGCAGAAAAGACAACCAGCGCTGTGCTGGTTCAGGATCTCTGGGCGCGCGTTTCATCCAGCGGGAGATGGTTCGCTCCGAAACGTCAAAACCGAGCATGAGAAGCTCTCCATGAATACGGGGCGCTCCCCAGGTCGGGTTCTCCGCCACCATGCGGAAAATCAGATCCCGCACCTCCTTAGAAGTTCTCTTTCTGCCGACGCACTTCCTAACCCTGGAGAGCAGTCTCCAGTACATGCGGAAGCCGGCACGGTGCCAGCGCACCACGGTGTCCGGAGTTACGATGATGAGAGACCGTTTCCAAGCGGGCCAGAAGCGGCGTGCGAGTACCCAGAAGAGTTTGTCGAGCGCGAGGAGCTTGGGCCTAGGATGCCTTCGCCTCAGGACAGCAAGCTGTTGGCGAAGCGCCAGATTCTCCAGAAACAGGCTTTGCCGTGAGCGAAGACAACGGGCAAGTGTCCCAAACCAGAGTCGAAAGAAAGGGAACATGGGCAAGAGTCATAGCAGACGGTCGGGCTGAGGAAAGTGTGCAAACTGTTGATTTCACGGACGGCAAGAGTTTTGGCGAACCACAAGAGTTGTTTTCGTCTGCTGGTCCGTACTGGCTTGTGCCATGGATAGTAAAGCGTAGGGGTTCTCGCCATCGTGCTGGGAAGCTAGATTGTAATACAGCCGCGCCATGTCGTGATGCTGTTGAACGTATTCAATGTTACCTCGGATGAGAAGAGCGCGCGTCAGTAAGTCAAGCTGATTGGGATCAAGGCCTTCCGGTTTTCGCGAGAAGTCGATAATCCGTTTAATCGTCCCAGTGTCAAACTCAACGCTGCCATCGTCGAACCTCCCAGCTTTCCAGGATCCAAGCTGTTCTACCGCCGTCTCCCGGTCTCGGACTGAGTACGAGCACACCTCCGAAAGCGTCACGGGAGTGAGAAACTCTCTTTCATTAGCCTTGAGAAGCTCCCACGCTTCCTGGAGATGCCGCTTTGAAGAATCCAGATTATTGCCCCTGTCAACGCCGACGGGGCACCAATTCTTATCGATCAGTCCCAAGTAGTGGCTGCAGAATGCCCGGGGAAGCTTTTTCCGGTTGTCATCGTAATAGTCATTCCCGTAAAGCTTCACAGACTTGCCAAGACTATCCAATGCGACAGTGATTTGGCTGGCATAATACGCTGATTGACCGAGAAGAAACCGCAAGTTCGCGAGACCAAAACGATCATTCTTCTCTCTTTCAACAAGAAACCAGTCAGGCAGCTCCTGGAAGACGAGATTGCCCGGAACTCCGTTGAAAGTTAGCGACTCTCGACCGTCATAGGTTACGCAACCTTTCCTTGCTCGGCAACCGTCTTCTTAGAAACCGCGTTGGCTAGCGCAGTCAATAGCTGGGGAATCTCCCGATATCCCTGCACTTTGCGGAACTGGCGCTCGGCCACCAGCAGGCCCGAGCCGACCCAACGCTCGATGTGGTCTCCCGCCCGCCAGCGTTTCACGTTGCGGCAAACCGTTTCCACGATGGAGAAAGCTGACTCGATCACGTTGGTGCTCGCCAGGGTGCGGCGCAACTGCGCGGGCACGCGCAAACGGTGCACGGTGAGCGTCTCGTCCATGCCTTCCTCCAGGCTGCGGGCGGCGCTCGGATTCAGCTCCATCAGTTCGCGATGCAGCCGCTCCAGAGCGCGCCTGGCGTCGGTGTATTCGCTCATGGCGTAGGCGTTCTGCAGCTTCTTCTTGACCGCTGGCTTGTGTTCTTCGGGTAAGTGGTCCACCACATTACGCCGCTTGTGCACCTGGCAACGCTGGATGAACGCCGCCTCGCCGGCATGACGCCGCACCGCCGCCGCCAGCGCCTTGCCTCCGTCGAGCACATACAGACGCGGCACGCTGAAGTCCAGCCCGCGCGCCGCCAGATCGCCGAGTAACTCACTCACCACGGCGGCATTCTCGGTCGCTCCTTCGCGCAGGCCCAACACCGTTTTGCGCCCGTCGCTATTGATGCCCAGGGCCACGATCATTTGCCGGTCGCGGAACGGCGTGCCGTCGATCAGCACCGCACACAACCGTAACTCGCCCAGCGGACGCTCCATCAACTCCTGCAGCTTCTCCCGGCTGGAGGCGATGAAGTTGTCGCTCACCGCCGACTTCTCCACCCCGTAGGCTTCGCGAAAATCTTTTACCACCGCCCCGTAGTTGCGCGTCGACAGCCCGCGCATCATCTTGTCCCACACCGCGTGCTCCAGCGGTCCGCTGCGCTGGAACAACTCGTAACTTCCCAGCCGTTGCTCACGATTTTCCGGGTTGCGCAGACGCGTTCTCTGGATCGGCACCTTCTGCCCGTCCACCACGCAGTAACCGGCTTCTTTTCCCCAGCGGTGGGCGCGCCGCGCCGGATGCTGCTCATGCCGCTCCCCGGCCAGGTGCCGCACTTCTTCCTCCATCACCAGGCTCATCAACGCCAACCCGGCTTCGCGCATGAGGTGGCCCACCCCTTCGTGCAGCAGACCGACGACCTCGGTCATCGGAAACATCATCTGCAGGTTGGGATTTTCTTCGCGGGCCAACTGTCGGAATTCTTGCACCGCTCGTTGCTGGTCGATCTGGTATCGTCTCTTCATAGCGACTCTCTCCTTTTTCTTGGCAGAAAAACTACCCTCGGCCATTATGACCGGGGTCGAGAGTCGCTACTTTCTACGAATTAACGGGCATCCTCTGGAAGACAGCGAGGGCTCTGTTCGGCTCTGCCGCTTCTTCCTTGCTTAGTCGCGACACGTCCATTCTGTTTCGGTCCTTGAATGGAGCCATGATGTCCTCGACGGCGCTATATTTCTTTTCGTAGTCGCCGGCAACATTTGTCCACATGCCCTGCAATTTCGTTATCTCTGCTTTGAGTTGATCCACTTGATTGAGGGCTGTGAGCTGCTTGTCAAAGGTCTTGTTCATCAAGTCAATGACTTTGCCAACCTTGCTCATGTTGTCGATTTGCCCTGACAAAACTTCGCCGGATCGCGATACCTGTTGTTCGGCAAACCGTATGGCATAGCCGTGAGCTTCTTCCTCTCGTTTTCCAGCACGGCTCACCTGATCTTCGTAAAACTTGCGCTCCTTGTTTCGTTGCTGCACTTCGAGGTACGTTGCCCAGCCGACCACAACTCCAACGAATAGACTCCCAAGAACTACGATTAGTTCAATAGCGTGGAAATCCCGCTCGGTGGTTTGAAGCAAGGCATCGTACCGATCGTTGGAAGCTTTAAGTTCCGAGTCCAAACGGCGATTCAAATCATCAACCTTGCCAGCTAAGAGTTGTTGTGACTCGACAGGTGCTGTCGATGAGCCGGAACTCGCTGCTGGCGGAGAGCCGGATCCCGATGGACTGGCTTTGCCCTTACCCTTACCAGGTTCAGCTGGCGCAGCGAGAACTGAGGCAAAGAGTAACAACAGGAGAGTGACTACTGGGGTGACGCGCGCTTGCAACAATGGCCGGAGAATCATCGGTGCGACTCGTTGGCGATTTCAACCACAAGTATACTCCGTCACTGATGTGACCGGCGAATTGTGTACCAGACAACGGTCAAGTGTCCCAAACCAGAGTCGAAAGAAGGGGACCATGGGCTAGAGTCATAGCAGACGGTCGGGTTCAGGAAAGTGTGCAAACCTTTGACTTCACGGACGGCCAGAATTTTGGCGAACAACAGGTTTGAACGCGCACCCATTGTGTGTCGACGTCGAGACACAGACGCGCGGTGTTCACGGCGCTACCTGTATTGGCGAGCATTCAACCCATTCGGGATATGCTGCTATTTACGTGAATGCCAGCGACAATACGGTTGAAGATATTCATTTTGAGGATTACTGGGACGGCATTCAGATTGCTGAGGTCTCTGGGTCCACTGTTGGCAATGTTGTTGTCTCGAATATCACAGGCTCAGGTTCCGGCTGCGACGGGTGTTATGCGCCACCGCAGAACATCGTCCACATTTGCGGTGGTAATCCCGTGCCCTCCGGCGGCGGTGGCGCGGAGGATGCCCGTTAATTCGTAGAAAGTAGCGACTCTCGACCCCGGTCATAATGGCCGAGGGTAGTTTTTCTGCCAAGAAAAAGGAGAGAGTCGCTATGAAGAGACGATACCAGATCGACCAGCAACGAGCGGTGCAAGAATTCCGACAGTTGGCCCGCGAAGAAAATCCCAACCTGCAGATGATGTTTCCGATGACCGAGGTCGTCGGTCTGCTGCACGAAGGGGTGGGCCACCTCATGCGCGAAGCCGGGTTGGCGTTGATGAGCCTGGTGATGGAGGAAGAAGTGCGGCACCTGGCCGGGGAGCGGCATGAGCAGCATCCGGCGCGGCGCGCCCACCGCTGGGGAAAAGAAGCCGGTTACTGCGTGGTGGACGGGCAGAAGGTGCCGATCCAGAGAACGCGTCTGCGCAACCCGGAAAATCGTGAGCAACGGCTGGGAAGTTACGAGTTGTTCCAGCGCAGCGGACCGCTGGAGCACGCGGTGTGGGACAAGATGATGCGCGGGCTGTCGACGCGCAACTACGGGGCGGTGGTAAAAGATTTTCGCGAAGCCTACGGGGTGGAGAAGTCGGCGGTGAGCGACAACTTCATCGCCTCCAGCCGGGAGAAGCTGCAGGAGTTGATGGAGCGTCCGCTGGGCGAGTTACGGTTGTGTGCGGTGCTGATCGACGGCACGCCGTTCCGCGACCGGCAAATGATCGTGGCCCTGGGCATCAATAGCGACGGGCGCAAAACGGTGTTGGGCCTGCGCGAAGGAGCGACCGAGAATGCCGCCGTGGTGAGTGAGTTACTCGGCGATCTGGCGGCGCGCGGGCTGGACTTCAGCGTGCCGCGTCTGTATGTGCTCGACGGAGGCAAGGCGCTGGCGGCGGCGGTGCGGCGTCATGCCGGCGAGGCGGCGTTCATCCAGCGTTGCCAGGTGCACAAGCGGCGTAATGTGGTGGACCACTTACCCGAAGAACACAAGCCAGCGGTCAAGAAGAAGCTGCAGAACGCCTACGCCATGAGCGAATACACCGACGCCAGGCGCGCTCTGGAGCGGCTGCATCGCGAACTGATGGAGCTGAATCCGAGCGCCGCCCGCAGCCTGGAGGAAGGCATGGACGAGACGCTCACCGTGCACCGTTTGCGCGTGCCCGCGCAGTTGCGCCGCACCCTGGCGAGCACCAACGTGATCGAGTCAGCTTTCTCCATCGTGGAAACGGTTTGCCGCAACGTGAAACGCTGGCGGGCGGGAGACCACATCGAGCGTTGGGTCGGCTCGGGCCTGCTGGTGGCCGAGCGCCAGTTCCGCAAAGTGCAGGGATATCGGGAGATTCCCCAGCTATTGACTGCGCTAGCCAACGCGGTTTCTAAGAAGACGGTTGCCGAGCAAGGAAAGGTTGCGTAACCTATGACGGTCGAGAGTCGCTAACTTTCAACGGAGTTCCGGGCAATCTCGTGGCGCGGCGTGCACTGGGAGTGGTTACGGAACTGCGACCGACATTTCGATTCTCCAAAGCACTTTTGTAAATGGCGCTGCAGGAACAAGCGTTCGGGATGACGTGACGGGTACGTCGATACCGTCACATCAGTACGGCAGCGGCGACTACCCAGGATCGTTGGCTGGCGCGTATGTGCTCGGGGAAGAGATTGGAGGCGGAAATGGATATTCGCGCTTCAATACCTCTGCCATTGGCACCGACTCTGGGACAGCGCCAACCGCACCAACCTGGAGCGTCGGAAACAGCGCACCTGCAAGCGGCACCGCATGCAAAACCGCGGGCGCCCTGTACTCGAACACTGCAGGCACAACGCTGACTTCAGTCTACGTTTGCACATCCAGTACGGGCAGTCTTCAGTGGGTGCCAATTGCGTAATCGCTTGCAGAACATTTTGAGGCCGACTTAATTTATGAGGGGAGAGTTCGATGAGACTCGTGAATGGTTCAATTTGTAACAATTGGGCATTCTTCGCAGTGGCGATGTGCGTTGCCTGCTCTTTGCTCCTGCCGGTGCCTGCACTCGCGCAATGTAATACGAGCACAGCACTCAAAGGTTTTAACGCTCTTTATGGCAACTGCGGTGCCCCAGTCATAGGTCTGCAAGGTGGATTCACCCTGGTCGATGCAACGCAGTACACTAGCGGCAACGACATATGCGTAGCTATCAACAGTATTCTTAGTCAGTATAACCCTTCTACGGGACCACTTACCAACGGAGTCGTGATTGACGCGCGCGGGTTTTCTGGAACAATGTTCTGTGCGGCGAGTCCCTGGCAGGGCTCTGCCGACACTCCTCCAGTGAAATTCTCGAACGTGGTATTGCTTCCCGCCGGAACCATCAATCTAGGCAGTACGTTGACCCTGCCGCATAACACGCGGCTCGTCGGGGCGGGTTCCGGTTTGACGACACTCAAGGCCTGCAAGAATCCACCCTGCTCCTCGAATCTGTCAGGTGACATGATTGACATGGGAAACTCAACTGTATGCTACACCAGCTCAGGCCATTCCAACTGCGAGGGAGTCGTAATCGAGCATTTGACGCTGGACGCAAGTGAGTTAGGCCTAAATGGCATTGTGAACCAATATTCCCAGGAACAAGGCGCTGTCAACGACGTGACGCTTACAAGTTTTTCCAGTGGTGGGACTGGTCTTTCGCTGGGCACTCACAGCGATAACTCCGGGCCCTACACTAATATTTCCTACTCTGGCAGCGGAACATGCGCAGAAATCTATGGTGGTGTTAGCAGCGGGATTGGCACCTCCACTCCGCTGCTAATAAACGAGACCCGGGGCATCCATGGGCTGACATGCAATATGACGGGAGGGTCAGGACCAGCCATCTATCTCGATGCCCCGAACAATAGCCTTGAAGATGTTTACATTAGCGGTTCAGGTCAAGATGGAATTCGCATCGGGTCCAACAGCGCTGCCTACAACAATGTTCTCTTCAACGTCGTTGGTAGCGGATTGGGCAGCGTTATCCATGTAAGCAACGTCGCGAGCGGAAGCGGAACCTATAGCAATGCGCGCGACACCAGCATTCTTGGAGTTTCGTGTGCTGGAGCAAGCGGCGGCGTATGTCCCACTTCTACTTACACAATTCAGGATGACCTTACCAGCACGTCTCTGAGAGATGCAAATGTGGGCATGTATGTGCTTGGAGAGCCGGTTTCAGGCACTGGGGGCGGGTATTCCCGGTTTACAACGAGCACGAATACCAGCGCCGTAACGTGGCTGGTTGGAACCAGCCCGCCCTCCGGGAGTTGCGCCACAGGAAGCCTTTATAGCTGCACGAACAGTGCCAATTGCAATATCACGAGTGAGCATTACACCCTTTGGGGTTGTATAGGCAGCGGATGGAACCCCATACAGTAGGCAGGTAAAGGATCTGTGTGTCTCCACGAGGATCTGATGGGATGTACAGCCAAATGGACAACGCGTGAAATCGGGTGTAGCATGGGCCAAAGCAGTGCTGTTCGTGCCTCCTCCTGGCATCGCTGGAATCCTTCAGAACGGAGATCGCTCGTCGTTATGACACCCACAAACCGCACTCGATTAGCAATCTGCCTATTGGCCTTGTTCGGCAGCGTGTTGGCTAACGCCTCGGCCAGTTCCGGCGTCACTGCGAACGAGCAAGTGTTGTACAGCTTCCAAGGCGTTCCTGACGGCTCGGTCCCGGTAGGAAGTGTGGTTTTTGACAAGGCTGGCAATCTGTACGGGGCAACCACCGATGGCGGCTCTTCCTCCTGTCGCTCAATCGCTCAGTGTGGCACGGTCTACCAACTGGCGCCGCCCGCCCAGCCAGGCGATCCCTGGACCGAGACCGTGCTGTACGTTTTCAAAGGCAACGCGAGCAATGACGGTGCGACTCCGGCTGGCGGTCTGGTTATCGACAGTTCCGAAACTTTGTACGGCACGACCGCATACGGAGGCACCGGCGACTGCGTGCTTTTGGGGTCGAAGGTGGGATGCGGGGTGGTGTTCGAGCTTTCGCCACCCATGCAGAAAGGCGGCGCGTGGACGGAGACCGTGCTGTACAGCTTCCCAAGCTCCACCGAAGGCTATCTTCCCTGGGGCGATTTGGTGTTCGACGGCACAGGGAACCTTTACGGGGCAACTGAGTTCGGCGGAGGTAGAGGGAGCACGTGCGATAGCTTTTATCAGTACTGTGGAGTGGTCTTCGAACTGAGTCCGCCGAAGCAGAAAGGCGGCGCGTGGACGGAGAGGGCGCTGCACAGTTTCGCAGGCGGAACGGACGGAGCCAATCCTAACGGCGGGTTGGTGTTCGATAGCAAGGGAGCGATCTACGGCACGACCTTTTCTGGTGGCAACCAGGGCTGCAGGTACCAAAGCGAGATCGGCTGCGGCGCGGCATTCAAGCTTACGCCACCCACCAAGAAGGGCCGGGCATGGACGGAAGAGATCCTGCACCGCTTCGACGTACAGGATGGCGGCGTCCCAGGCGCTGGCGTGGTCCGTGACCGGGACGGGAACCTCTATGGCACAACGTACTTTGGACCACAAGATGGCTACGGGCTAGTTTTTGAGTTGGCAAAGCCCTCGGGGAAGTCCCGCTCGTGGAAAGAGGCGGAGCTTTACTCTTTCAAAGACGGAAACGACGGAGGATATCCTGACGCTGGCTTGGTCTTCGATGCCCGCGGTGATCTATATGGCACCGTCGTAGGAGGTGGTGGTCAGGGCCGCTATGGCGTTCTCTTCCAACTGAAGCCGCCCAGCCGAAAGGGTGGAACCTGGGCAGACAGTTCCCTCTACGCCTTCATGGGGAGCCCCGATGGAGCACACCCTGATTCCAGCCTTGTTTTCGACAAGTCTGGCGATCTGTGTGGCACTACACAATGGGGCGGGACCGGCACGGCTTGTCAGGGCGGCTGCGGCACAGTTTTCGAGGTCTCGCCATAGGATCTGGCTGGACACATCATGATGGAACGCGACTTCTGCGTCGGATGAGGAACGAAAGGAGCGAAACATGCAACGCGCAATGAGGTTTGCCTCTGCAGTGGAGTTCTTTGTAGGTTTAGCTGTCCTATCTTGCGGGCTAGCGGTTTTCACGTCCGCTGCGAACGCACAGACCGCTGAGAACGCCGTCTATAATTCATCTGGAGCCACGACTTCTTCTCCTGCCTTCATCGACGCGAGCGTCTTCGGATCGTCGGCCACGGATATTTGCGCCGTGCTCTACGGGATTCTGAGCAGCACGAGCATAACCTATCCCGCTGTCGGCGCAGTCATTGACGCTCGCGGACTTCCTGGTGCGACCGGAACGAATATGACCTGCGCATCGGGCACAACTCCTTGGTACAACGGCAGCAGTTTTGCCAACGTCCCCTCGACCATTCTGCTGCCCGCCCAAACTATCGTCATTTCCTCCACGTGGAAATTGCCGAGCAATACGCATCTGATCGGAGAGGGAGAAGCCACTCTATCCGGCACAACTCCAGATATCAGCACAATCCAGGCATCGAGTACTTTCTCGACCCCAGGGCCATTTCTGCAGTTTGGCTCCTCCTCCATTTGCGGGTCGTCGCAGTGTACGGGAATCTCAGTCGAAAGGCTAACGCTGGATGGAAAGGGGGGCTCCTTCAACGGAATCGTGAACGAATACGCCGGGAACGCCAGTGTGGTGGACCACGTCAGGCTGTACCAGATCCGCGGCATCGGGCTGCTGGTTGACAGCAGCGCCTACAATTCCGGCCCGTATTCCAATATCACATTTGATACCGGCACCTACTCGGGCACCACAGGCACGGTTTGCGCGCAGATCCTAAACGTGAGCGGCAGTACGCACGGGATCCATGGATTATATTGTCACTCCGAGACGAATGATGCACCAGCCGCCGTTTTGCTTGATTCGTCCAACAACTCTCTTGAGGATGTGACAATTGCGGGCTTTTACGACGGAGTCCGCGTGGGAGGAAACGGAATCGCACAAAGCAACGTGCTGCTGAACGTCACCGGCGATACAAGCCATACCAGTCTCACGCCGGTAAACACCGTACACATCTCAACCAACTACGCAGTCACAGATCTCAGCATCATGGGAGCAAGCAATAGCGGGTTGTCCGGCACAACCACTATTCAGGATGACGTGACCTCCACTACGATTCAAGACGCAACCGTAGCTATGTACGCTCTGGGCGAAGCGGCCAACGGCGGCCATTCCCGATATACTACGAGCCCACGTGCGGCCACATGGGGCAGCGGAACGAACGCGCCGAGTGGCACCTGCGCTTCAAGTGCCAGTGGAAGTTTGTTCTCAAATAGCAGTGGTGGAACTGGTGTGACTGCTCTTTGGGTTTGTCCGGCAAACCTTAGCGGTGCGAATTGGAAGCCAATAATGTAAGAGCGCTCTAGCCGTCGTTCGCCAAAAGTAGATCGTGCGGTTTTGGGCCTAGAATCACGCCGTGAGGATTCTGTGCTTCGCCACAATTGAAAACGTACCCTGAACGATGCATCCTGAAGAAAAATGGGGTGTGACCTTTTGCCCTGTTGCCAGGGTGCAGGACTTAGTCGCGGTTGGCTGAGTCGTATCCGTTCAGTCAGTCACACTGGTCCCCGAAAACCTGACAGACAATTGAGAACGTGACTTTTCGAACGGTCGAGGTTAGGCGGCGCGGTCGTAGCGATGGTGCAGGCCACCGATCCGCGCGTGAGAAACAACGCGACCCCGAGTTGCTGAACCTTGTGCCTCGCCAAAACTCTTGTGGTTCGCCAAAACTCCATCGGTATGACTTCGTGTCGTCCCGCCCCCAGTCTTTCGGGTTCGCGGACCTCTCGAATCCTTCACTCCGCGCGGGAAACTACAAAAAGAAACGAAGTGTTGTGGACTTTGATTGGATACCCGCCGGGCTACGCGCACACTCTTGAGCCGGCCATTGCGAAATGATCACGAAGGATGGGGATTTCGTCGAACGATTTATGCTGCCCGTTCGTAGCGGTGGTGCAAACCTCCGACTCGCGGAAATGCGATCACCTTTCCGCAACTGGTCGAACGAATTCTCCCGCCTGGCGTTTCCTTCCTCAGACCCAAGTGGGTTCGGTCGTCATGGTAATAACGGACATAGTCTGAGAGTAGTCGCCTCAGGTGGCGCTCACTGACCGGGATCACCTGGTCGAGCAGTTCACGTCGGCAGCTTCCTACCCAACGCTCGGCCACGCCATTCTGCCACGGACTGCGAAACGCCGTGTGGAGCGGCATGATTCCCATCGCTCGAATGGCGGTGGGAACCTCCAACCCGTATTTTCCGTCGTGGTCAAGGATCAGATACCGCGTTCCTGTCTCATCAGGAAACGCTTCACGGATCTGTTGAGTGATCCAGGCACTCGTCGGATGCGCGGTGACGTGGAAATGGAGAATGTGCCTGCGGTCATGCGTAATGATGAAGAAGCAATAGAGCACACGGAAGGTGAGAGTCGGCATGGTGAAGAAATCCATGGCAGCGATCGCTTCTCGATGATTGCGCAGGAATGAGAGCCAGCGCTGCGCTGGATCGGGCTTTCTGGGTTGCCGTTGCATCCAGCGGGAGATGGTTCGTTCCCCCACATTGAATCCGAGCATGAGGAGTTCGCCGTGAATGCGAGGAGCGCCCCAACCCGGATTCTCGCTCGCCATTTGGAAGATCAGTTGTTGTAGCTCTTTAGAGATCGGTGTTCTGCCGAGCTGCTTGGCTTTCGATTTAAGCCGCCAGTATAGCCGGAATCCCCGACGATGCCACTCGACCACGGTTTCTGGCTTCACCACCAGGAGCGAAGCCTTCCACCCCGACCATACCCGGCTTACCGCCACCCAAAACCATCGATCCATTCCGGTCAATTTCGGTCGGCCATTCTTCCGTTTCAGAACTGAAACCTGTTGCCGGAGAACGAGGTTCTCCAGCAGCAAACTACCACGGCGGCGAAAGAGGCGAAGGATGACTGCGAATGAAAGTCCGACGAAACGGAACATGGCGAGCTTATAGCAGATTCAGGAACTGAGGAAGCTGTGCAAGCTGTTGATTTAACGGCCCGACTGAATTTTGGCGAACGACAGCACTCAGAATCAACAAACTTCAACCGAGTTCAATAGGATTTGACCAAGCCGAATGGTTTCTATGAGTTGGTAATCTACTGAAAACAGGAGATGTCCGAAATTTGCCGGAATCTGGTTCGGGACCAGGGGGTCGGAGGTTCAAATCCTCTCTCCCCGACCAATTTTTTCAGCAACTTACTTAGCTTGCGATGGGTTCAAGTCCGACCCACGCGGGGGCGTGCCAGGTGGTCCAGCCTTTCAACCCGCACAGTTACTCCACTTCCTGTTCAGTGGGGAGTGCGGCGAGCCCAAAATTGACAACAGCTATGGAAAAGAGAAAACCGATGGCCTGACAAACCGCACTAGCCGCTATCCTGTCAGTTGCGGGTCAGCAGTGAATCAGCGGCGAGCCCTCAGGCAGCTTCCGTCGTTCTCACCGTTGAAGCCAACCATACGGCGAGGATGAGCACCAAAGCCCCCACGCCCCAGACACCAAACGCAATCGTTATTTCCAGGAACGTGGGTGAGTATCCAGACACGTGGCCCAAAGGTGAGGGCTCGAATCCCGCGACAATGAACCCCAGCCCCTTTTCCATCCAGACGGAAACAAACACGAGTGCCGCTGCAAGTGCCAGGTAGCGTCGCTGCATACGCATTGCCGGGATTAAAAGTGTGCCAAAGGCGATGAGGCTGAGCCCGACGGATCCCCACATCCAGAAGCGCACGCCACCCTGCGGGTCCAAATATGCCACGCGCCATGCTTCCACTTCGCCCGGCAGCTGGCTGTAGAGAGCGGTGAATACCTCGACACCGACCAGGAAGAGATTAATGGCGAGAGCGTACCGAATGATATTCGTCAGCGCCCGAACCGCTGCGGGGCCGACATCCATTCCGGGTTTGTCCTTGAGCAGAAGAACAATCAGAAGAAGCAGGCTCGGCCCAGAGCAAAAAGCCGATGCCAGAAAGCGGGGCGCCAGAACGGCGGTCTCCCAGAATGGCCGTCCGGGAAGGCCCGCATAAAGAAACGCTGTCACCGTGTGGATGCTCACTGCCCAAGGAATGGACAGATACGCCAGGGGCATGACCCAGCGCGGTGTGACCAGGCCGCGCCTCTCCGTGATGAGAGCGGTTGCCACGAACACTACGTTGATCGCAAGGTAGCCTCCCAGACAAAGTACGTCCCAGAACATCAGCGATGTGGGAGATGGATAAAGCAGGACATTCAGCACCCGGCCTGGCTGACCCAGGTCGACAAGCACGAAGAGTCCCGCCCCGACCAGGGCCGCGATCGCCAGCATTTCCGCGAGAACCACCAGGCGGCCAAACGCCCTGAAGTCGTGCAGATAGTACGGCACGACTACCATTACCGCCGAGGCGGCCACCCCGACAAAAAAGGTGAACTGCGATATGTATAGACCCCAACTCACATCCCGGCTCAGTCCGGTGATACCAAGCCCTCGCGAAAGCTGGATCGACCACGCCACCAAGCCCGCCGCCACCACGAGCAGAACAACCGGGATAGCCCGAAGCAATCCCGACGGCCGGGCAGGTTCAGAGGATGTAGAAGACATAAGGCGATGTTCCAAGCTCCGGCCGCCGCCGGAGGACTTTTGAAGTAGCGAGACGGTCTCGTACCGCAGGATCGTTGATGTCGCCGAACGTCATCGCCTGTACCGGGCACGATTCCACACACGCCGGCCGCCTCCCGCTGGCAAGGCGATCCTCGCAGAACGTGCACTTTTCCACCACTCCCCGCGTACGGTGCGGATAATCCGGAGTCGCGGTCGGCAGAAATGGTCCGGGATCTACGTAGTTGAAACTCCGCGAACCGTAGGGGCAGGCTGACATGCAGTAGCGGCAACCGATGCAACGATGCTCGTCCATGGCAACCATCCCGTTCGGCTTCACGAACGTGGCGCCCGTCGGGCACACTCGGACACACGGCGGGTTGTCGCAGTGATTACATAAAACGGGAACCGAGGAGGTTTCGAGTTCCTTGGGCAATCCTGGGCGAAGCTCGGTGGGGAAAACCCGCCCGAACTCCTCCTTCCAGATCCACTTGATCTCGTGGGCGGGATCCGGAATTGAGGGGACATTGTGAGCAGCATGACAGGCCTGGCGGCAGATCTCGCATCCCGGCTTTGCCCGGCGGCAACGGGCCAGGTCGATTACAAGTGTCAGCCGCCGGCGTTCCGAGCCTCCGGCCCATAAAGACTTGGCCAAAGCGATGCCGCCCAGGCCAACCAGAAAGGCCCTTCGTGAACAACTCATGGCGCACCTTCCAAGAGAAGAACCGGTTGATGAGTTGTTGAATAGGAATGGCAATCGAAACAATCTGGGTGCAGGTTCGCGGCATTATGGCATTTGTCGCAGAACTGGGTCTTGTCCTTGTGGCACTGGCTGCAACTGTGCAAGGTGATCTCGCTCCGGATTCCCTCTCGCACAGTTTTGTCCCGCAGTTCCTCGAGCAAGACCCTGTGGTTCTGCCGCATCCAGGCAGGGTCTCGGACGCAGCGCTGAGAAGGCGGAGACACAACTTCCAAGAACGGCTTCGGGGCAGCAAAGGTGGAGACCCAGCCGAAGCGTCCGACGCTGTACCCAAATGGGACCAAAATGATGACACCCGCGACCGCTGGAAGCAGCCAGTTCGAAGGTCTATTCGGAGTCACGAGGACCTCCTTGCGGCGGTCGCCCCGTATGTGCCGCGTACGCCATGGCGGTTGCGCGGTAGATCATGTGGGCAAACTTGGAGTACGGCAGCAGCACCAGCAGCGCGAACACAGTTGCGAGGTGGATCATGTAGGTCGCATATCTCAGCGGATCAACGCGCGCATAGTGGAGAGCCTCGCATCCGAATCCCGTAAGTACTGCGGTCAACGCCAAGCCAAGAAACGTCCAATCGAAACCGGTGCCGGTGCGGCCCGTGCGAGCCATTCGGTCGCGAACCATGAGGAAGGACCCGACCAGCACGGCGCTCCCCGCCAAATTGGCGAGAACTTTCCACGGGCTCCAGAAGTTGAAGGGGTATACGAAGACGTCCCTTAGCAGCGGGTTGAATCGGACCGTCAGTACCCAAAGGTCCACGACAAGCAAGCCCACAAAGCCAAAAAAAACAAGCCTGTGGGAATTCGCTCGTGGGTGCTCAGCTGTGCACCGATCGAAATCTTCATGAACGAGGATGCTGCGTGACGCCGATCGAATGCTCGCAGCGAGCGATTGCTTTTTGCCCGTACGTCCCGCCTGGCGATCGCACGCCTTCAGGTCGCGCCAAAAGCGCATCACGCCCATAGTGATCACAATCGCATCCAGAAGGACGAATGGAGTGAAGAAAAGGATCAGAAGCCACTGTGGTAGTTGGCTCCAGTACGAAATGACGATCCGATCCGGGTTGTAGGAACCGCCCAGGAGTCTTTCCAACGGTCCACGCACCCACACCATCAAACCGAGCAATATGCACGGAAAGAGCAATAGGAGCGACAGAAAGCGAGGTTGGTTCACCCAATTGCCAAGCCAACGCGGGGCGCTGTAGTGAACAATGGCTTCCCTGCGAACCGCCGCCATGACATCTCCTGGCCGCGCGCCGCGCGGGCAACGCAAGGAGCAGTCGTTGCACTGATGGCAAAGCCAGATGTCCACATCCGCGACCAATCGGTCCTTCATGCCCCACTGCGCCCAAATCATCTCTTTTCGCGGAAAAGGCCTGGTGGTGTCTGCGAGTTCACAAACCACAGAGCACGTGGCGCATTGGAAACACTTCTTGAGATCCTCACCTCCGCTCGCGATGAGGCGGTTGCGGAACTCCCGGTCAGGCTTTATGAGAACGGGGGTTGGCATCGTCGTCATCTTCGGTCAGCCCTTGAATGGATTCAGTCCAACAGCCTCAATCTGCGCGACAAACTCGTCGATGAGCGCCGGCAGCCGGTGGTATTCCGACAGGGCGATCTGCTCGATGCGTACCCGCTGCTCCTCCAGAGCGAGTTGGAGGAGCTTCTGGCGTATGTTTTCACCGCGCGTGACCATTAACTCGCTGCCTCGGATGAAGTGGCACTGGTAGTCCTCGCCCGACTTGCATCCCAGCAGCAGGATGCCGTCGAATCCGCGCGCCAGTGCGTCGGCAATCCAGATCACATTGACGGCGCCCAAGCACCGCACCGGAATCACACGCACGAAAGGACTGTACCGAAGACGAGCGATGCCCGCGGCCTCCAGTGCGGGCAAGGCGTCGTTCTCGCATGCCAGAACCAACAGTCGCGGCTTCTCCTCGAATTCGTCGGGAATGTTTACCGCCTTGATCATCGAGGAGACCATATCAATCGAGTAGTCACCAAAGGAAATGATGCGTTCCGGGCAAGCGCCAAGACAGATGCCACAGCGACGGCACCGGCTGGGGTTCGGAAGCGGAGTTCCCTTGTCGTCCTCGTCGAGGCTGCCGAACGGACATTCCTCAGTGCAGCGTTTGCACTGCGTGCAGCGCTGCATGTGAAAATCCGGAAAGGACAGATCGCCCCAGCGAGGATGCAGGGCCGCTCCCCTCGAGGTCAGTTCCACACACTGGATCGCTTTGAGCACCGCTCCCTCGGCGTCCGCCAGGCAGCTTTCGATGTCATTTGGCGCCCGCATACAGCCCGCTGCATAGATGCCCGTCCGCCGCGTTTCGTAAGGGAAACAGATGAAGTGGGAATCAGGGAATCCGCCAGGCAGCACCGGAAGGTCGGGACCCTGCCGATAGCACAAGTGCAGCAAGTCCGTGCCCTCGTGGTGCCCATGGTCTGCCACAAGCTGGAGTGCCACATCGAGTTGAAGCCCCTGCTCCCCTTTTTCCATGATGGCCTTGGCATCGCGCACTTTGCGAATTGCTTCGCCATCGGCGACGACTGGCACCATCCCTGTCGCAAGGACCACGAGATCGGCTTCGACTTGAATTGAGGGCCCAAGGAGGGTGTTCTCGACGTTTACGTAGAGAGCTTGCGCGCTGCCAGCTTCAGCAGTCGTAACCGAGACCACGTCCCCTTTGGTCATCGATATCCCGGGTTCTTCTTGGGCGCGACGATAGAAATCCTCGTACTGTCCCGGTGTGCGGATGTCCTTGTAGAAGATATAGGCTTCAACCTCTGGGTCCAGTGCACGAGCCCACAACGCCTGTTTCAGCGATACGCGACAGCACACCACGGAACAGTATGGAAGATGGGCTTTGTCGCGCGAGCCGGCGCACTGCACGAATGCAATACGCCTGGCTGGCCGACCGTCGGATGGACAGCGGATCCGCCCCGTGGCCGCCAGGCGTTCCATCTCCACATTGGTGATCACGTCGGGACTCCGGCCGTACCCAAGATGGCCCAGGCGCGAGGCGTCATACGGCTTCCATCCGGTGGCCTGAACGATAGCTCCGACTTTGGTGCGAACCGTCGAGCCGTGGATCTCCAACTCGACTTCGAACTGACCGGGCTGGCCCCTGATGCTCTTGATCGCAGCAGATCGGTGGATCTGGATGTGGGGGTCCGTCTCCAACTGAAGAATCCAACGGTCGAGATCGATGGCCTCCAGATCCCGGTACGGCGCGCTCCTGGGGAACTGTTTCTTGAAGGAGCGAAGCCATCCCCCAAGCTCGGCTTCTTTCTCTACAAGGATTGCGTGATAGCCCGCGCCGCTCGCCTCTCGCGCGGCAGCCATGCCGCTGGGACCCCCTCCAACAACCAGGATGGTCCGCTCGGCGACAATCTTGACTGGTTCCCGAATCTCGGCTTTGAGCGTCCGAGCGATTCCCATGCGCAGATTGTCCTCGGCAAGCATCTGCGTGTCTTCACTGTGAGGTGCGTGGCTCCAAACCACCAGTTCCCGCAGGTCCACCCTTTCCACGAAGCAAGAGTCGAAGAAAAAGGTTCGGGAGTGAAAACGGCCTGAACAACCGGCGATGACCACCGATGCAACACCAGACTGGATACACTCTTTGATCTGTGCAACTCCCTCATCTCCACAAAGAAACGAATGTGAGCGGCAAAGACCCACGCGGCGCTCCTCGACGGCAACTTTCTCGAGGGCCTCCATGTCGAGCGATGACTCGATGTCGCATCCGCGACAAATGAAGACCGCGACGTTCTTCTGTTCATCAGTCACCATGAGAACTCACGCAACTCTGGAGAGCTTTGAGCGCGGCGCTGGTCGCATCGCGCACGCAAGATGCGACGTCCATCGGCCGCCGCGCACACCCCGCCGCAAAATGACCTGGCATCGGTTGAGCACTTGACAAGAAACCATGAAGATCCCGGCTCAGTCCGCCCGACGGTGAGGCCGGATCTTTCCTCAGCGCCGGGACCATGCCCGTCGCCAGAACTACCAGGCTCACCTTTTGGCGAATGCGACCCGCAGCCAGCACGTCTTCCGCCTCGACTACAAGGTCGCCCGACGCTCCTTCATGGGTCACCTTGGCAACTTTCCCTTTGATGAGATGAAGCTTGTTGTCCTTCTGGGATTCGGCAAGAAACAGCTCGTGTCTGCCCGGGGAGCGGAGGTCGATGTAGTAAACATAGATGTGAGCGGTCGGATATTGAGCGCGCACATACCTGGCTTGCTTGAGCGATGCCATGCAACAGACGCTGGAGCAATGTTTGAGGTGGCTGTCATCGCGCGAGCCGGCGCACTGGACGAAGGCGACGCTTTCGATCTCGTTGCCATCCGAAGGTCGGACAATCCTGCCCTTTGTAGGCCCGTTTGGCGCGGCCAGCCGTTCCATCTGTACATTGGAGATCATATTGGGGAATACGCCCAGACCCTCGACCACGCTCGCGTCGAAGGGATCCCATCCAGTGGCCCAAATGAGCGCTTGCACCTCATACTCGATGCGCAGGGGGGCCATCTGCAAGTTGATGGCGTCGTAGGGGCAAGCCGCCACGCACTTGCCGCACTGCTGGCCCAGACATGTTGCGGGATCGATTGTGTACCGCAGCGGCCAAGCGAGGTCGCCAGGAGGGTATATGGCACGGGTCGATCCCATGCCGTAGTTGAAGGCATCGGGACGCGACTCCGGGCAAACCGTAACGCAGGCGCCGCAGGCCGTACACCGCTCATTCACGAACCGCGGCTGTTGCTCGACCGTCACTCGGTGGCTTCCAGCCCGCGCCTGCACATCCGCCACTTCGGACAACGTCAGGCATTGGATGCGCGGGCTGGTGCGAATTCGTCGAAGGTTGATTTCGAGACCGCAGACCGGTGGGCAGAGTTTCGGAAAGTACTGATGCATCTGCGCCACCCGCCCACCGAGGTGGGCGCTACGCTCGACAAGGACAACGTCGCAACCTGCCTCGGATGCCTCGATGGCGGCGGTGATTCCCGTGACCCCGCCGCCCACGACCATCACGGTTCCGCGGCTATCGCATCCGTTCATGGATCACGTTCCCCTCGGGGGGAGGGATCGAGCAGGTTGAGATGGATGCCCATTGTGCGGACCACTTGGTGTGGGCGAATCCATCAGGGTGCGGTCCTTTCCGCTCCATTGCCGAGGAGGTACTTCACCGGCCGCTTGATCATCTTCCATTGGCCCGTGGCTCGCTCGAAGATGCAATTGCAGAAGGCGAGCCAGTCTTGGTTATCGATGGACGGTTTATCGGTACGGAAACAGTATCCAGGCCACCGTGTCTCTTCGCGGAAGTACAGGGACCGCACATGGGCTTCGGCTTGATAGGTCCTATGAATGCTCTCCCAGCAACGCATCAGTTCATGGGAATCCTCGGCGGCCAGGAGTGCCGAGTCCGTTTTCAGGAACGCCAGAAGCTCCATGCCCTTTTCCAGCAGTTTCCCGCTGGTCTTGAACTGGCTGGACACGCCGCCCGCATACTCGTCCATAATTTTCTGCATGCGGTACATGAACTGCTTGGGACGAACATAGGCGGGGTTGACATCTGGATCCGTGGTATTGGCTCGATTCGCCTGGAACACATCGAGGGGTTTGAGGATTTCGGCTTTCAGGGTCTCGATCAGCGCTGCGTCGATATTCGGGGCTGTGTTGTGGTCGACGACGTAAGAAATGGCACCTTTGGCCGCGATCCGCCCCTCAGTGAACGAACCCGAGGAGAATTTGTGGCTCGACGCCCCGGACGCGTCGCCGGCAGCGAAGAGTCCGGATACAGTGGTCATGTTGGGATAACCCCAGCAGTAATCCGACTTGGTGGAATCGTTCTGCAGATCCGGAGGACCGGAAACCCAAGCGCCGGAAGCGCCGGAGTGCGAACCGATAAAATAGGGCTCGCACGCCATCATCTCGGATGGTTTGGTCTCCGGTTCGACATTGGTCGCGGCCCAGAGGATCGCTTGCGCGATGGTCATGTCCAGAAAGTCTTCCCACGCTTCCGACTCGAGTTCCTTAAGCTTCTTCTTGGCTGTCTTCTCATCGGGCGACTCTTTTGCGATGCGCTGGATCGCGTCCGCCGTCTGCATGTAAATCGGCCCCTTACCATCCATCACATCGAGCATCATGAGCCAGTTGCGCAGATTCGCGGGCACAGGTTTCACGTGGCCGTACGGTCCCCATTTATCCAACTCGGCGGCGTTCTCGACCATGTAGTCCTTGCCCGCAGCGTTGGTTGCGATGGCTTTGAATAGCAGGAACCACGCACCGACCGGGCCGTAAGCATCTTTGAAGCGCACCGGTATGAACCGGACTTCCTGGCATGTCATCTCGGCCCCAGCGTAGATGGTGAAGAACGCGCTCGCTCCCGAGTTGAATGGCGGATACCAGGAACGGCCGAACCCTTCTCCCGTGGAGCGGGGCTTGAAGATATGCACGGCGCCACCCATGGCCACCAGCGTGGCCTTCGCTTGAAACACATACACCGTGTTTTCACGAACGCTGAACCCGATCGCGCCTACGCACCGATCGCCATCCATCAAGGGATGGGTGATGAATACCCTCTCGAAGTACTGCCCTCCCGCTTCGGCCAGCGCGTTCTTGGCCGCTTCCGCCACGATGACCTTGTACGACTCGCCATTGATCATCAGCTGCCAGCGTCCCTCGTGCACGTACTTGCCATCCTTGTCCTTCCAGATGGGAAGGCCCCACTTTTCGAAAAGGTGGACTGTGGAGTCGACGTGGCGGGCGATGTTGGCGACCAGGTCCTCGCGCGTGATTCCCATCAAGTCATTGCGGACATAATCCACATAGTCTTTCACGGTGTTGTTGCCGCTGTTGAGGTCAACATACATATTGATGGCCGACAATCCCATGGCGACGGCGCCGGATCGCTCCATCGCCGCTTTGTCGACCAAAGTGACCTTCAGGCCGTGCTGGCGAGCCCAATAGCTGGCTTCGACGGCCGCGCCGCAGGCAGCCATGCCTCCTCCGCAGATGAGTATGTCCGTTTGAACGACTACGGTCTTGAAATCCGCCATTTTCGTGTTCTCCTTGGTGTTTCCGAATTCTGAAACATCTACAGTGTGGGCAGCTTGTCCAGTTTTACCCGTCCCACTTCGGCGTTTAGACCCGCAGGCTCACACATCAAGGTGGGGCTCTTGAGATCGGCGTCGGCAGTTGGATAATGATCGAAGGGCTTCGCCTTGCCCTCCGGAACACCTCGTCGAGTGGGGAACTTGAAACGCTTGGGCCGGATGTCCTTGTCGCGGAATTGCACGGTCCACAGGATGTCTTCGGTGCTTCGCATCGGAGTCACGCTGGCACCCAGGGGAACGAAATCGGCATACCCGCGGACTTCGATGGCCTGCGTGGGACAGATTTTCACGCAGTTGTAGCATTCCCAGCACATCGAGGGATCGCGATTGTATGCCTTCATCATCTGCGAGTTCAGCACCATGAGGTCGTTGGGGCAGATGTATTGGCACGCGGTCTTGTCGAGCGCCTTACATCCGTCGCATTTATTCGCAATAACAAAGCTGGGCATCTTGCCTCCAGGGTTCAGAAAGGTAACTAGGGTTCCGTGCAAAATCTGCAAGTCGCAGAGCAGTAAGACGGATGCTCAATGGGGGAATTGGAGCGTGAGACATCCAGAACCTCCCGAGGCCAACCAAGTCAGAAACCAACTTGTCCCGAACGCCGGAACCCAGATTCGAGATACGTTCTCCTCCCGGGCGGAGTCTGGTGAGGTTCATTTCACTAATAGAAACCCAAGGTAATATCTCAAAGAACCGATGCGCAGGTCTGTGAGCCACGTCACGTCTTCGGGTGCTTCCAATGCGTGGAACGAGAGCGTCTGAGGTGTGCAACCGGGAGCCGGACCGACTCCCTGGCATGGGTCAACGGTCCAGTTGCGGTTTCGAGAGCCAACGCCTTAACTGCCAAAGAGATAGCCAGACCGACTGATGTGCTTGCGCCGTCGCTTTGGGCACAATTGTGATGGGAGCCAGCCAGTAGAGGTTCTCGACAGAATAGCCAACTATTCTGCCGCCTTTCCCCTGCGCAACTCTGGGCTCAATGGAGGCTTCTCTCGGTTGCGCCGCTCGCGAGACGAAGCGCGGAGAGGTTCTGTGTGGTCTTTCCGAACTGATGAGGACCGCCGTAGACGGTTATTCTTCCCGCAATGCTTCCGTGTCTAGTTCAAACCGGCTTGCGTCACCTTGACCGCGCAGCCGACGCCTACGGTCGCACCGCACAGGACGCTTGCGGTGCTGTTCCCCTGGCTCGAAAAATAGAGGCTCGACGCCTGCGGGTACGATGTGGTATTTGCGTCATTGTCCACAATGATCCCGCTAGGGCCGTTAATTTCCGCAACAGAATTTGCAATGGTCAGGGTCGCTGGAGTTCCTGTCACATTCACCGCCATGACGCACCCGGCCCCACCACAGTTCGTCCCGCTGCCCAAATTTTGAACGCCGAAAAAAATTTGGTCCCTGGACGCCGCCGGCGCGGCTGCGTTGTAAAACTCCGTTACGGGAACGCATTCCGCGCTGCCCGTGGCGACCGTGAGAGTCGCAGCATCCACTGCGGCGTTCATTGTGCCGATCGGATTTGCAAACGGACTTGGGGGAACTCTCCCCGAATTGGTGAAGCCGATGCGTTGGATGGTGGGGGCGCTGGTGTTCGACGACCCACACATATACAGGGATCCGACGCCCCCGTTGCCCGTCAGATAGGTGTTGTCAAAGGCTCCCGAATGGAGATGGTGGGCCGTCCCCGACCCCAGGCTGACTGAGACCGAAGCGCTCAATGTGACATCCGACTGAATCACGGCCGTGCTGGTTCCGTTGTTGCCGAAAAATACGAAGACCTTTCCCGTGGTCGAGTCGACGATGGGGGGATCGGCAATGACATGGACCGCAGGGTTGATGTTGGTTGAGCCGAGACATGGAGGTGAACCGGCGGCGCAGGTTCCCGTCGTGCTGAAGCTTTCGCGGACATAACTGAGACGCCCGCCGGAATCCGCCAGGAAAATGTTCCCGGAGACGGAG
This sequence comes from uncultured Acidobacteriota bacterium, assembly GCA_963715675.1. GTDB lineage: Bacteria > Acidobacteriota > Terriglobia > Terriglobales > Acidobacteriaceae > DASVWZ01. The sequence goes on along the minus strand of OY970265.1, from coordinate 163,376 downwards.
TCCAACGTGGGAGAGGTGAGAATTCTTCCTGTATTCACGGTGATCGGCCAGTTGCCGGTGGTCATTTCGCTGGGGGTCGCTCCCGCAATGCCGAAGGCATTGATGATCTTGTGGAGCACGCCGTTATCGTCGCCAACATAGATGGCGTCGCGCGCATAGTCGTAGAAGGTGGAGGATGCGGTGTCGGGCTGAGCCCCGTTGAGCACGATGCTGATCATGCAAGCGCCGGCAAGGGGACAATGCCCCGGAAGTCCATCCGCGGTCCAGGTGGTGGCGGTCGCAGGCGCCGCCGCAGTGTTGATCGCGCCACCATCGAGCGCGTGCCACTTAAGAAGATGGACAATAGCGCCGCCGTTAGCGGCGGTCCTGGTCTCGACGAACGCTGCCTGGCTGCCATCCAGCGAGATGATTGGGGAAGTTTCCACCGTTCCATTGGTGGCCGTGCCTGCACTGTTGAAATTGGTGTTATACGACCAATAAACCGTAGGGTTGGTGAGACCACAAAATGGGCTGCCAGTTCCCGCGTACAGGTTCCTGTAGGCAATCACGCTGGCTTGCCCACCCGTCACCCCTGCCAAATTCGTAGGGAAAATCACGTAGTCGTTGCTGCAGCTTGGAGGGGCGTTGATGTCAAATATGAACTTTGCGGGAAACACCGGATACCAGTTCACGCCGCTCAAGGGCACGCCGGTGGAACCATTGACCCCCAGGGATTGGCCCCAGTCCCGGTGAAACGCTTTCTTCTTGTGGCCCCGATCGAATTCGTCTAAACCGTTTCGTTGATCTTCCGATTCGTCACGCCGTCCGAGCGCGTTCGCATTACGGCCTAGAGCTTGCAACCAAAAACGGGGGTCCGTCTGGAGTCTCGCAGCTCTCTCCAAGGAATCCGGACGGGAAAAAACCAGGTGCCGGTTGCTCCAATCGGTAACGGTCGAAATCCGCTCACCCGGGCCTTGTGCATTCGCAGCCCGGACCATTCCGAACACAACCAGCGCGACTCCCGCGACACCAACTGCCCTGCCCCTCCATGATGTCGTCAGTTTCATATGCCCCCGTGCCCTGCCTTTATCCGACCGGCGCTGCTTCGTCCCGTTGCTGGAAGGCGTATCGCGTATATTTTATTCTTTATCTTCGCTCACGGTTTGGGAATCCGGGTCATTGCTTTCGTAACTGGACGTGATCAACTGGGTTCCCGCATGGGGATAACCGACGCAGCACGGTGCAGGCGGGGCTAGATCGAGAGTCAAGGAACGTCCGGTCGAGGCTGAAGGCGAGGTCGAGGTTAATGTTCCCTAGCATTGTAAGAACTTTAGTGCTTGCCGCACCGTAGGGAAGAGTTTGAATTAGCGCCTGGTGTAAACTTGCGCCGGATTCTTAACGAGAAGGAATGGCCACATAAGTGGAGTTCCTCATGCTAGCCATTCCCCTAAACCGCTAAAAGCTCGCTTTAACCGGCACCGCGTAGATGTTGGAGTTGCTGCCCCAGCTTAAGACAAGGGTCTTGGGATTCCTGGTCGAAATGCCAAATGTATCGCCTGGCCAAACAGAGCTGTCCCCAAACTCCTTCGATATGCGAACTGGCGGAGTAAGCCATCCTTTCGTGATGGAAAACGTCCGCAAGTACATCGCGTATCCGCGGGAATCGCTGTCGGAGAGCCAGGCCACATAAGCAATCCCGTTCGCCCCCCCGGCAACTTCGAGGAGGTGCGGAACGTTGATCTTGTCCTTGATCGGCTTAATGGGCTTCGACCAGTGTTGGCCGTGGTCAGTCGAATAAGAGAGCCATCCGATGTCGTTCGGGGTGCCGTCGGAGTTCTTGCCCTGCGTGTCCCAGGTGGCGTAGAGATTGTCGCCGGCATCGATGCCAATCGCGCCGTCGATCCACCACACCTGAAGCGCTACTTTTCCCGTGTGCGAAGTAAGGTAAATTGGCTTGGACCAATCTTCGCCGCTATCTTCGGACGAAGTGAAGTGCCCGCCGCCGGGAGCTAACTGGAAGTTCTGCTGGTTGAGAGTGCGGTCTGCCTGGTAATAGGTATCGACCTGGCCGTTCGATTCCACGACCGTGGGCGCGGCCTCGGCTCCACCCCCGGGAAAATCCGGACTCACATGAACCATGTCACTGAACGTCTTTCCCCGATCCGTCGACTTTTGCACCACAGCATTTAGATCGCCGTAGGAATAAGCGCAACTGCCTCCCTGCGAACAAATAAGCTGTATGTACGAAATCCACGGGCCGTAATCCCATGTGGCATAGATCGCGCCGTCAGGCCCGGTCGCGAGGAAGACGCGGTCGCCCCAGTTGTTCTGATCGGGCGGAAGAAGCTGGGTCACCTGGGAGAAGGTAACTCCATGATCAAATGATGCAGCCACAACTGGAAAAATCTGCGTGCTGCCCTCCACCATATATGCCACGTATACAGTGCCGTCGGGGCCGACGGCCACGGCAGGGTCCCAAGAATACCCTAAATCGGGCATCGATATCGGCGCCGAGAACTTGACCCCACCGTTCGTCGAACGGGCAAAGCCGATGCCTCCGCACCCGATCCACGCCTCATATACATACTTGCTTTGCGTTGGATCGACGCCTTCCTCTACTTCCGCATTCCCACCGCATCCCTGGCTGATTTCTTGAATGGAGCCTACATGATAAGTGACTGCCGCTGCCGCATGGTTTGTGAGTGCGGCGGTGAATAGGATGAAGGACATGAAAACAGGTCTGAACATCATTTTGTCTCCTGGCTTACCAAGTTGAAAGATCTTGCTCGCCGTCCGGAGCTTGCTGGAACAGGGGCACCAGTATATCACCTTGCGGCTCCGATAAAAGCACGCTTGCGATTGTTCCTCATGGCGGCAATGAAGTCATTTGGGATGCGGCTGGTACTGGCGCGGCTGCGCTTGCACAAGGACTTTCGGCCCTCATGCAAACTTCTAGCCGTTGAAGGGTCTTGCCGTAGATAAGGTCAACGAGCGCCATCACCTCCGAGAGTCAAAGCTGGAGGTGATGCTTCCTAGGGCTGACCAAATCAACGATAACTGCAATCTTCGATGTCTTACCTACTCGACAGCAAACACCGCATAAACGGTTGCGTCAGATTTTACCTTCTTGGGGTAAAGCACCAAGTGCGGCGGGGGTGGAGGAGGGGGTGCAGGCGTACCGCTAACCTCTACAATTTCCGACGAACCCCCGAAGCCGGATGGCGCGTGATTGCTCGCATAGATGAGGTCGCCGAGCTTCGCGTTTAGCCCCTTCGCCATCTGCTCGGCAATCGTTTTGGCCTTTGTCAAAGCAGCAGCACCCGCTTTCGCCTGGAGCGCTTTTGGGTCGGAAACATCCCAGTCCAAGGATTCCAGGACGTTTGCGCCTGCCCGGAGCGCAATATCCACCACAGCCTGCGCTCGGTCGGCAGCCACGTGGATTGTCCACATCTGAGTAGCTTGGAACTGCCTCTCTTTTCTTTCCTCGACTGTCCACTTCTCATCCCGTTCCGCACGCTCCAGCCGCAGGCTCTCAGTTTCTAACGCGGACTTGGGAAGACCTCCGCTGAGTAAGGCATTCGTAACTTCGGTGGACACTCGTATATTCTCCCCGTACGCCGCGTCGTGGGTGGGTGCGAAGTTCTGATATCCCACAGTTATTGTTGCAACCTCAGGGTCTACGCTAACGGAGTCTTCCGCGGTTATTGCGATAGTCCTGTTTTGACGATTGACTTGAATTTGCTGGCTGAACGCTGGCAGCAAGCCCGAGGTGCACAACAAGACCACAGCAGTCGTTTGCCACGTCATGTGCGGAATTTTAGGCGAATGTTCAGTAGTTTGTCGATAGATCGCGATAGCGCTCACGACCCAGAACAGCTTGCCAGTTGGCGAGGTGGCGGTTAATCGGAAACTACCGGCTCGAACCCGGCCGAGTTGTCCGCATGCGAGCGACGGCGACGTCCCGTCTTACCTGTTTCTATCCCCGGCCCACCCGCGCCAACTGCAACAGGTTCCACATCGCCTCCGCCGCCAGCAGGCCCCAGATGCAGGCTCCCATGAAAGCACCTTGCCGGGTTTCGAGGAGGTCGGCAGCGATCCCGGCAATGAAAACGAACAAGAAAGGGATTGCCACAAACTGAAACCCCATCCCCGGGTAGTGCGGAGTGACCGCTGCCATTGCCACAAACAGAATCCCGATGAGCAGAGGTGCAGTATTGCCAAAATATCGCGCGCGCCGCCAGGCGGCGTAAGTGGCCAACGCTCCGAGCATCGCTATGGGAACTGCCGGGCCGCTGTGAACGATGGTTGCCAGAGCTCCGAGATAAGCGTTCGACATCCCCAAGGCATGCCAGGTTACGCCGAAGAAGCGGGCGTGACGAAGGCCCTGCCAGAAAACTCCGGGATGGAGAGCATATGCGGCGAAAAGCAGCAGCCCCGCAACGCTGCAAGCTGCCAGCCAGATCACCATGGCCGCCAGCCGCCTGGTGGGCGCGACGTACAACATCAACGCCAGCGCGAGGGGTACAAGGATCATCAGCGAGAACTGGCACCCGATGGCAAGAGCGAGCGAAAGTCCCAGCAGCAGAATACGCCGCCAGTTCCAGAACACGACTTCGCGCGGAGCATACAGGGTGTGGGCAACGGCGATGGCGGTGAAGATCGCGCCAAACGTTCCCCACGCCGCGCCCATTTCCGGCTGGGACCGCCAGAGCGTGCCTTGGCGGAGGATGACCGGGGAAAAGCAGTAGAGGGTGAGGGCAATGTAACCCCCGGCATCGCCGTAAAGTCGGCGGGCAACATACCAGAGCGAGGCGCCGAGCAGCACGCCGAAAAGGATGTAGGGAGCCCGCATCCGCCATCCCCAGAGCGGCATGACGTCGGCCTGCCAAGATCCGGGCCAGCTTAATAGCGGGAGCGACGCCAGCAGGTACCACAGCGGGGAATGGTGGGGGTCATAGCCGTCGTTTTCTTCAATCTCTGGCGGCGTAGACGCGGCAGCTTCCAGCCGTTGCTGCGAAGGTGTGCCGGCGATCGATCGCCCCTGCCATTGGCGTAAGCCCTCCTGTATGCGAAACAATTCGGAGGAGTCCATCTCCGACGCCGCGCTTCCACGCGACATCAGCCATAGACACTGCGCCAAGAAAAGCAGGAGAATGCCGCCGGCGATGAATTGCGGCTTTCCGAAACGTTCGCGCGTAAAGAAAGAGCCCATTAAGGACAAGCCGAGTGTTTTACCATGTTCGCAGAGTTTAGGGAATCTGTCCTTGGACCATTCGACGGAGAATCCGGTGGAGCAGCCTAGCTCGCGAACGCCTGGGCGTATTGAGGCGCAGGGATCCGCACCAGAATTGCCGGCGAGCGCGAGATATCCGGTGCACAGCTTCTTTGTTGGAGGCGACGGTTTGCGGCCGGGCTGGCGCATTCTGCTGTTTCTGGCCATCGCGTCGGCGATTGCATTTGTGCTGACCGCCGTGACTTCCCATTGGCATGCCGAAGGAGCGGGAAAGCTGTGGCAAGGCTGGATGATCGAGTTGGAGTTGTTTCTGGGTACGGTCGCGGCGGCGTTCTTCATGTCGCGGATCGAGAAGCGGCCATTGGGAGACTATGGTCTGCCAGCCAGGGCTGCATTCGGCAAGAACTTTTGGGTGGGCGCCGTCTGGGGAATGGCGTGGCTCACGGTCTTAATGCTGGTGCTGCGCCTAAGTGGCGTCTTCTACTTCGGCGGGCTGGCGATTCAGGGCGTGCGGATTCTGAAGTTCGCGGCGTTCTATGGGCTGCTGTTTCTGACCGTCGCATTTTTCGAAGAGTTCAGCGTACGCGGCTACGTGCAATTCACGCTCACGCGCGGCATGGGATTCTGGCCGGCTGCAATTCTGCTTTCGACTGTCTTTGGCGCACTCCACTACAGCAATCAGGGCGAAGGCTGGGTTGGCCTGCTGGGAGCGGGCTTTATCGGATTGTTTTTTTGCCTCACCCTGCGCCGCACCGGAAGTCTGTGGTTCGCGGTTGGCTTTCACGCGGCGTGGGACTGGGGAGAAAGTTACTTTTATTCCGTCCCGGACAGCGGCGAGATTTCGCCCGGCCACCTGATGAATTCATCGTTTCACGGACCGCGCTGGCTCACCGGAGGCAGCATCGGCCCGGAAGGCAGCGTGCTGCTGTTCGTGGTCATCGCGGCGATGTGGGTGGCGTTCGACCGGATGTATCGTGACGCGAAGTATCAGGTGGGAGATTAGGTCGTTACTAGGGTTGTTGGCGCTTGGCCCATTTAACGCCAGCAAGATTTACGGCTACCACAACCAGGTAGTACTTCGGTTCGAAGCCTGAGACGATACACCCTCCCAAAATTACTTCGCCACGTTTTGCGCGTTCTCGAGTTTCGGGTCGAGGCAGGCCCATTACTAACGGAACAAGCCTCGGTGGTCCCCCTTTTGGAATGGGGAGGACGTCTATCGGTGAAAAGCTCAGCGCGAGCCAAACCATCCATGCGATCAATGATGGACGAAGATCACTACGCCTAAACTTAACGAAAAGCGCCCAGGTAGCAATCAACAACGGCAAACTGACAAACCGGAACGCGAGGAACCAGAAGAAGGTCGACAGCAGAAGAAGAATAAGCCAGACACCTCTGCGGATTCCTGCACGCGCTTGATGATTCGTCTGGCAAGTTGCCGCCAACATTCGGAAACCTCTCCTTTACTTTCACAGCCGATTGTAATGTAGCTGTTGATAAGGGGCCCTTTGACGCACTGCCTCGGACTCCCGTTTCTGGGAACCAGGTTGCGCCCTGCCAGCCATCCAACCCTCGCCTCCCGCCTACCACGAGTAGTGCACGGTGTAGTTCACCACCGCCTCGCCGTCGGGCGCTATCGTCACCGGAAACTCCATGGTTTGGGCATCGGTTTTGCGTGACTCGGTGGACTGCTCGATCAGCTTCCAGTTGGTCCATCGATACAAGTGTTCCACGACGCGCACATTCACCGGTTCTTTCTTGTGGTTGCGGACGCGAATCTCGAAGGACTCATCCATCCAGTGCTGCGAGGACTCCACATGGAAGTTGGTGCGCTTGCGCTCGCCGACTACATCGAAGGCGTTTCCGGTATAGACGCGAATCGTCTCGTCTTTGGGAGTGTGGTCAATCTGGTTTTCGCCAACGAATTCCAGGTGCCCGTCGGTGTCGCGGCGATAGAAGCGCAGTTTGCCTTTGGGCAGCGGAATGCCAAGATGGTTGGTGTCGGCGTTCTTGAATTCTTCCATGACCCAGACTTTGGGGTTGGATTGCGTGCCATAGCTGGGCTCGTTACGAATCTGCTCAGGATTGTAATAAGCGTACTGGTCGGTGCGGACGCCATCGTACAAATAAATTCTTTGACCGTGAATGCTGGTGGCGCGGACAAACTCTACCTGCTTGGTTTGCTGGTCGCGCAATGTGGTGGGCCGCTCCAGCGTGTAAAGATGAAACTCGTCGAAAGATTTTTCGCGGACCACCGGAGCCATGGCAACTTCATCACCAGCCATCTTGGCGGCAGCATAGGCTCGGTTAGAAACAGAGCCTTCCTGGATCTTGTTCACGTCTCCGGCCAGCAGCTTGATGCGCGCATTTTCAAACGTCTTGCCACTTTGATTTTGCATCGTGACCCAGCCCACCAGGTCGATCACATCCCTCTTCGCAGTCGACTTATCCGAAACCACCAGGTTGTAGTCGGCGTGCCAGCTCATGCCGCCGCTCACGTAGGAAATTTCCGCATTGAACTTGCCCGGATCGTTGGTTTCGAGCTCCCAACTCAACGTGGGCTTCAGAATCGAGTCGCCGGTCAGGGCGGGAAACAGCGGTTGGCCGGGCAATCCGAAGCGCAGGACGCCATCCACTTCAATCAGCGGCTGGCCGTATCCCGGCTGCGGATAGCCGTTCGCGTACGCAGCGCTCGGCACGTAACCGCTGCGGATAATCTTGCCCTTCACGATCTCCTGCTTCTCGCCGCGCTGCACTAGAAAATCGATGGTCTTGCCTTCATTGAACGAAAGCAACAGTTCCTGCGAGATGGGATCGTTGCGGTAATTCTGCTCGAGAACTTGTAACGCGCGTCCGTTGGGATCGCGCAGAATGACGGAATCGGGCTCGAGGTGCGCGGCAATTCCCGTGAAGTCGATGTGATTCACGCCGGCTTTCAGGTCCATGGGCAAGCGTTCGCGCGCCACGAAGAAATTCTGGTTGTAGATGGTCAGAGCCGGTGCGTTGTCGTCGTCGGCCGGTTTGTCCTGCGTGAACGCCAAGCCGCACAGGCAGCACAGAATGCATAGCAGCTTGTTCATGAAACCTCCCAGTTTGGCCGGGGATGCAGAGGAGTCCATCCCCGGCCTTGTGGGAAGAACGGGCGGTTCACAAGAACTTGCAAGAAAGCGCAAAAGACGGGCCGCAGAGTGGCACGGAGGTAATCAGAAGTAACCGGGAACTGCAAGAGCGCAGTGGTAATTGGGGCCGACCGCCATTACGTTTTCTCCTGCTCCAGTCGGCGTCCCTGCTCCAGCACCAGGTGCAGGAGTTCTTCGATCTGTTGCCGCGTGACCGAGGGATTCATGCAGGTCAGCTTGAGGCACTGCCTCCCGCGAACCGTGGTATGGCCGATCACTGCGACTCCGCGCTCGAACAGGCGTTGGCGAAGCTCGGCATTGAAGGGATTTGAGTCGATCGCCGGGTTCGCGGGCTGGTAGCGGAATACGACGCAGCTCAGCGCAGGCGTGTGAATCAGTTCGAACCTGGGGTTGCCGCGAATGAACTGCGCCGCATGAGAAGCCAGTTCGATGGTGCCATCGATCATGTCTCCCAGCCGCTTTCTGCCCAGGGTCTGGAATGTAACCCAGAGTTTCAACGCATCGAAGCGGCGCGTGGTGGCCAGTGACCTCGTTACCAGGTTTGGGATGCCAAGCTGGTCGTGCAGTTCAGGATTGAGGTAATCGGCGTGGAGTTCGATGGACCGGAAGTGACGGGCATCTCGCAGAAGAAAAGCCGCGCAACTGATGGGTTGCCAGAAAAGTTTGTGAAAATCCATGCTGATGGAATCCGCCAGCTCAATCCCGGCGAGCAACTGACGGTGACGCGCAGAGAAAAGCAACACCGAACCGTAGGCGGCGTCCACATGAAACCACGCTCCGGCAGCGTGCGCCAGGGACGCAAGTTCGGGAAGCGGGTCGATCGAGCCGAAGTCGGTGGTTCCGGCCGTGCCCACCACGGCCATGCAAACCAGGCTTTGACGGCGAAGTGCTTCGAGCGTCGATCGCAGTGCTTCCGGGTTCATGCGAAATTCGGAATCCGTCGCCACCCGAACCACCGCTCCGGTTCCCAAGCCAAGTTGAGCTGCGGATTTCTCTACGGTGAAGTGTGCGACATCGGAGCAGAGAATCCGTAGCCGGCGGGCTTCAGCGGGAAGGCCACGGGCTGGAGCGTCCCAATCCCAGAGTTTTTTCAGGCACGACTCTCGGGCCAGCAACAGTGCCATATGGTTGGACTGCGTGCCGCCGGAAGTGAAAATTCCGCCGGCCCCGGAATTGAACCCGACCTCGCGGCTCAGCCAGTCGAGCATTTGCTCTTCCAATATGGTAGCGGCCGGCGCCTGGTCGAACGAGTCCATCGACTGATTGAGAGCGCTGATCAAAACTTCTGCTGCGAGCGCAGGGATGAGCGGAGGACAGTGCAAGTGCGCCGCGGTGTGCGGATGGGAAACTACGACGGAGTTAGAGATCACGTGCCGCAGTCGTTGCTGTAGCTCCTCGACCGGGCTGCCGGTCTCCGGCAGGATTTCGCCCCTGAGCAACTCAGCCAGCGTGGCTGGGCTCTCGCCGCTGTAAGGCCGGGCTGGTAGGCTGTGGCAAAGCAGATCGATGGAACGCTGCATCGCATGGCGATAGGCTTCGCGGCTTTCCTGTGAATTCGTCAGAAACTCCGATTCGAACAAGGACTCCTCCTTGGAGCGGGGCTCGACTCGGATTGTAGATCAAGGGGATGGGTGGCGCGGGCGTCCCGTCGGCTGGGCGGACGAGGGCGTTCGGCCCTATGTGAGCGGATCAGATATCCAGATTCTTCACATCCAGCGCGTTGTCTTCGATGAACTTGCGGCGGGCTTCGACGTCTTCGCCCATGAGCGTGGTGAAGATGGTCTCGCATTCGGCGATGTCTTCGAGCTTGACTGAGAGCAGGGTGCGGCGCTCCGGGTCCATGGTGGTTTCCCAGAGTTGCTGGGAAGTCATCTCGCCCAGGCCTTTGTAGCGCTGCACGATATAATCCTTGCGGCCTTCAGCGAGCACGTAATCGAACAAATCGCGGGCGGTGCCTTTCTCGACCACCTCAGCGTCTTTCTTTTTCGCCGCAGCCTTCGCGGCACCGTCCTTTGCGCCCTTCTTCTGATATTTTTCCAGATCCTCGCGCTCTTCGCCGGTCAGTTCTTCTGCTTCGTTCTTGCCGTTCCCATTCCCGGAGGCCGGCTTGCCGACTGTCTCGACCACGAAAGGCGGCTCCATGTACGGCTCAATCTGCTTGAACTTGGAGAGAAGTTGGCGATACTCGGGAGTGGAAGCCAGTTCCCAGTTGATCAGGTGCTCGGCCCCCTGCGCATTGACGAAGCGCACTTCCCACAAATTGTGTTCTTCGTCGAAGCGGCTCTCCACTTCCTTGAGGCCTCGGTCTTTTTGAATCTTCTTGAGGTCCTTTTCCAGCTTCTCGATTTTTCTCGGCGCGGCTTTTTTGTCTCCTTCAAAGTCGGCTCGCTTGGCGAGGTCGAGCTTGGGGAGCAGATCAGTAACTTTCTCGTCGCGCAGGCGCTTGTCGACTTTGTCGAAAAATCCGTTGTACTCGTTCAGTACGGTGATGAACTTGGCCAGCGCCGAGCCTTCCAGCTTGGCCGCGCCTTCTCCGTAGCGAACCACCAGTCCCTCGGCGGCGCGCTTTACCATCACTTTCACGTATTCTTTGTCGTCCTTGATGTACTGCTGGGACTTGCCCTTCTTGATGGAATACAGCGGCGGCTGCGCGATGAACACGTTGCCACGCTTGATCAGTTCCTGCATATGGCGGAAAAAGAACGTGAGCAGCAGCGTGCGGATGTGGCTGCCGTCCACGTCGGCGTCGGTCATCAGGATGATTTTTCCGTAACGCAGCTTGGACGCGTCGAAATCTTCCTTGGAGATACCGGTGCCGAGCGCGGTAATCATGGCGCGAATTTCTTCGTGGCCCAGCATCTTGTCGTAACGGGCTTTTTCCACGTTCAGAATTTTGCCCTTCAGCGGCAGAATGGCCTGAAAACGGCGGTCGCGGCCTTGTTTGGCGGTTCCACCTGCGGACTCACCTTCTACCAAGAAAAGCTCGCAGCGTTCCGGCATGCGTTCCGAGCAGTCGGCAAGTTTGCCGGGCAGTCCGCCGCCGTCGAGCGCGCCTTTCCGGCGGGTCAGGTCGCGGGCTTTTCTTGCGGCTTCTCTGGCGCGGGCGGCGTCGATGGCCTTGTTGATGATCTTGCGGCCGACGGCCGGGTTCTGCTCCAGGAATGCACCCAGCTTTTCGTTGACTACGGCCTGCACGGTTCCGGCAATGTCGGAGTTGAGTTTGCCCTTGGTCTGTCCTTCGAACTGCGGTTGCGGCAGCTTCACGCTGATCACGGCAACCAGACCTTCGCGAACGTCGTCGCCCGTCAGATTCTCTTTTACATCTTTGAAAAGGCCCATCTGTTGGCCGGCGTAATTGATGGTGCGAGTCAGGGCGGTGCGAAAGCCGGAAAGATGGGAGCCGCCATCCACGGTGTTGATGTTGTTGGCGAAGCTGAAAACCGACTCCGAGTACGCGTCGTTGTATTGCAGACCGATCTCGATGTGCACCTGGTCCTTGTCGGCTTCCATGTAGATCGGCTTGTCGTGAAGCGTCTGCTTGCCACGATTGAGGTGCTTGATGAATTCTGCGATACCGCCGTTGTATTTGAACTCGGTACGCTTGGCCTCGCCGGTTTTCGAGTCGGTGGTGCGCTCGTCGGTGAGGGTAATGAGCAGGCCCTTGTTCAGGAAGGCGAGTTCGCGCAGGCGCTGGGCCAGCGTGTCGTAGTTGTATTCCGTGGCGGTAAAAATCGACTTGTCGGGGACGAAGTGAACCTTGGTTCCGGTCTTTATTTTCGCCGCACCCGTTTTTTTCAGCTTGGTGGTCGGCTCACCCTTGGAGTAGGTCTGCTCCCAGGTGAATCCATCGCGCCAGATTTCGAGATCGAGTTCTTCGCTGAGCGCGTTGACGCAGGAAACGCCGACGCCGTGCAATCCACCAGAAACTTTGTAAGTGGAAGAATCGAACTTGCCGCCGGCGTGAAGGGTGGTCATCACAACCTGGGCAGCGGGAATTTTCTCGCCGTCGATGTCCATGTTGTCGACGGGAATGCCGCGGCCGTTGTCCACCACCGTGATCGAGTTGTCGATATGAATCGTGGTTTCGATCTTGTCGGCGTACCCGGCCAGGGCTTCGTCGACCGAATTGTCGACAACTTCATAAACCAGATGATGCAGCCCGAGTTCGCCCGTGGAGCCGATGTACATGGCGGGACGTTTGCGCACGGCTTCCATACCGCCCAACACTTTGATCGAATCGGCGGTGTAATCGCCGTCGCCTCCGTTGGTGGCTTTCCCGTTTTTATTTTTGGGATCGACGAGTGCCGTAGCCGCTGCAGAGATCTCTTTGGTCGCCATTCCGCTCCGTGGAGAATTGCCGGATTTTTGAGTTCAGACCGCGCGCTCTTCCAGTGTCCAAAAATGGGCCCAAACCACTGAAATTACTAACACTTAGGACGACTGGAATCTAACAATGATTGTATCACAGGGAACCCGCCATTGGGGGCGGAGTCGTGGGGGTAAACGGTGTGTTTTCTGCCGTTTCAGGGATGGCTTTCGGGGTCCCGGGCGCCGTTTCGAGGACGGCTCTTTCCTTCTCGCTCGGTGCGAATGACTGGGGTGCGCACGGCTTGCTTTCAGAATCACGCCCGCACACAAACTGCACTCCTATTTGCCGGTGTAGAGCTCTGGAAACTGCTGCCGAAGATGGGTCACTTTCGGCGCATCATTGAACATAATGTACGGATCATGCGGATGATTGGCAGCATAGTTCTGATGGTAGGCTTCCGCCGGATAAAAACCCTTCAGAGCGACGACCTGAGTTACGATCGGCCGTGGAAAAACTTTAGCTTTGTCGATCTGCGCGATATAGGCCTCGGCAATGTGCTTCTGCTCATCGCTGTTATAGAAAATTACCGAGCGATACTGGGTTCCGACGTCGGGGCCTTGCCGGTTCAGTTGTGTGGGATCGTGGGCCACGGAGAAAAACACTCGCAGGAGTTCGCCAAAAGTGATCTGCGACGGGTCATAAGTGATCTTCACCGACTCGGCGTGGCCGGTCTCGCCGGTGCTGACGGTTTCATATTCCGCGGAGTTGCCCAAGCCTCCCGCATATCCGGAGGTGGCGTTGATGACGCCCTTCACATGCTGGAAGACGGCCTGAATGCCCCAGAAACAGCCTCCGGCAACCACTGCGGTCTGTTGGCCGGCAGTCTTTGCCTTCGCTGCGTCAACCGCAGGGTCAGGGAAAGCGGCGCCGGAGCCACCGCTGGCGCTATACGCGGCGATCGCGGCAAGCAAAACCAAAAGAATCACAGATATGCGAAACGAGAAATTAAACATGATTCCAACCTCCACCCTCACTTATGGTACGTATCAGGTTAGAGTCCGGATGCGGGGAAAAGTTTCGTGGGTTTCAAACAACGGCCTCCCCCGGTGGATTGCGGAGTCTTGTGATCTGCATCCTTGACACCCAGGAAAGGCCGGGATTAGCGTTGCTTTTGCTTACTCTCGTGCTTTGTCCGTCGGTCCGGTCGTTAGTTCACTTGGGAGGTCTGATGAGCCGCTTTGTCACCGCCTTGCTGCTCGGTTTGGTCATCGGCTTCGTTCCGGTTGCAGTAGCCTCCGACGATTTTTCGGCGATTCCGCCCGAGGACCTGGCGATGAAGCAGTATGCGGGCAGTCCCGGCGCGGCAGCGATCATTTTGGAGCGTGAGCTGTTGACCAATGCGGCGGAATCCACTGAATCCCACCACGCCCGCATTAAGATACTGACCGATGAGGGCAAGAAGTATGCCGACGTTGAGATCCCCTATGCCAAGGACTGGTCGTCGGTGGAAGACATTCGCGCCCGAACCGTGCACCCGGATGGCACCGTGGTTCCCTTTACTGGGAAACCTTTTGAAAAAATGGTTGTGCGGTACCGGGGGTTCAAGGTCTTAGCCAAGACCTTCAGCCTGCCGGATGTCGAAGTAGGCAGTGTCATCGAGTACCGTTACACGCTGCACCACTACTTTTCCGGACATTGGGCGGTGCAGGAAGACCTGTTCACGCGGCACGCGTATTTCAAGCTGAAGCCCTCTTCCTACGGGAAGCTTGCCGTGACCACCGCCCGCTTGCCGGCCGGGAAGCAACCGGAGAAGCAGTCCGACGGGACCGTGGTCCTGGACTTGACCGACATCCCGGCATTCCAGGCAGAAGACTTCACCTTTCCTGCAGACGAGCTGAAAATGCGCGTGGACTTCTTCTATGTGAATGGCTCGTTCAAGACCACCGATGAGTTTTGGAAAGACCGGCAGCAAGCCTGGCTTGAGGCTGACGAACGCTATCTTGGGAAGCTTGGCAACCTGCAGCGAACGGTGAATGAAGTCGCACCCGCAACCGATCCTCTGCCGGTTCGTCTGCAAAAACTGTATGCACGCGTCCAGCAGCTCCGCAATCTGAGTTTCGAAGTCGCCAAGTCAGAAAAGGAAACCGCGAAAGAGAATCTGAAAGAAAGCAATAATGTGGAGGATGTGCTGAAACATGGTTACGGAAACCACGCGGAACTGAATCTGTTGTTTCTGGCTCTGGCACGGGCCGCGGGCGCGCACGCCTCGATGGTACGAGTCTCGGAGCGGGACGACCACCTCTTCCATCCCTCCACGCTCGACGATCGCCAGTTCGATGGAACCGCGGTTCTAATCCAGGAGGGCTCCCCACAGGTTTTTCTGGACCCGGGCACCTACCACTGTCCCTACGGTCTGCTTCCCTGGGAGAAGACCGAAACTGCCGGCATGCTCCTAAGCAAAGACGCCCATGGCTTCATCTCGACCGCGGTTCCGAAGAGCACCGACTCTCTGACCGAACGTAAGGCTGATCTGGACCTGGCGCAGAATGGGACGTTGAAAGGAACGGTGCAGATCGTGTTCCACGGTCAGGAAGCTCTCATCCGTCGAGTGCATGCGCATAATCAAGATGCTGTGGCACGCAGCAAAGACCTGGAAGAAGAGATCAAGGGCTGGGTTCCGTCTGGCGGGACGGTCAAATTGGTAAAGGTCACGGGCTGGGACTCGACGGATGATCCTTTACAGGCCGATTTCGAAATCGAGCTTCCCGGTTTTGCCAGCCGTGCCGGACATCGCCTGATTGTCCCGCTGGGGTTGTTCAAGACGAGTGGTACGAAATTCGAGCACGCCACCCGAATGCATCCCATTTATTTCGAGTATCCGTATCAGGATGTGGATGACATCAGCATCCACCTGCCGCCCGATCTTCAGATTGAGAGCCTCCCCAAATCCGAAAAAATCGCTCCGGGCGATTTCTTCAGCTACGAGGCTGAACGGGAGCAGAAAGAGAACACACTCTTTCTGCACCGTCGATTGCAGGTGAACGGATTCTATCTCCAGGCGGACAAGTACCCTGCGGTCAAGGAATTTTTTCGCAGGGTGATGGCGGACGACGATGCTCAAGCCTTGCTCCGGCCGGCGGAGGCCCATGCCGACAAGTAAATGGTGGTTGGGCGTGGCCCTGTGGTCGACGCTTCTGCCCCGCGCCATCGCCGGCACGCCCGACTGGTTCCGGGAAGCTGCCCGCATGCCCACGCCCACCTACTCAGAAGAGACCCGAGCTGTAGTGTTGCTCTCCGAACAGACCACCACCGTGAAAGACAGCGGAGAGATCAATACTGTCTATCGTCGCGTCGTCAAGGTTCTCCGTCCCCAGGGGCGCGACCAGGCTCTGATCGCGGTGTTTTCCGACAACGAGACCCGTATCGGCAGCCTCAAAGCTTGGGGAATCAACTCCCAGGGTCAGGAATTTGAGGTGAAAGAAAAGGATGCCGTGGAGACAGGGCTAAGCGAGGGTGTTCTCTACGCGGATACTCGCAAGAAGTCGCTGCAAATTCCGGCTGCGGAACCCGGTGCGGTCATCGGCTACGAATATCAGCAGAAACGCCGCCCCTTTGTGCTGGAGGACTCCTGGCTTCTTCAGGAGGACATTCCCGTTGTGCTGAGTCGCTTCAGTCTGCGGCTGCCCACGGGCTGGGAATTCAAAACTTACTGGTCGAATCATGATGCGATTGAGCCGCAGGCGCTCGGCCAGGGCCAATGGAACTGGCAACTGCAAAACTTGCCGGCCATCGAGGAAGAACGCCTCATGCCCCCGCGGGAAGCAGTCGCCGGATGGGTCTCGGTTCATTACTACCCCAGCCAGAACGGGCAAGGAACCAGCGCCGGTTCATGGGAAGACATCGCCAGGTGGTATAGCAATGTTTCGAACGGACGGCGCCAGCCCACGCCTGAGATTCAGCAAAAAGTTGCGCAGCTGACTTCAGGTTTGACGACGCAATCAGACAAGATCAAGGCGCTTTCCAGTTTCGTGCAACGCGACGTACGCTACGTGGAAATCAAGATCGGCATCGGCGGTTTTCAACCTCACACTGCGCAGGACGTATTCTCCAATCGATACGGGGATTGCAAGGACAAAGTCACGCTGCTCAGCGCCATGCTGCAGGTCATCGGAGTGGATTCCTACTATGTGCTCATTAACTCGACCCGGGGAATCACCCGCCCGAGCGTTCCTTCCATTGCCTTCGACCATGTCATTCTGGCGGTACGATTGCCAAGGGACGCATCGGATGCCGACCTTTATGCTGCCTTCGAAGATCCCCAGCTTGGCCGCATTCTGTTTTTTGATCCAACAGACCAGATCACCCCGTTCGGGGCTCTGCCGTCATCGCTGCAGGCGAACTACGGACTCGTGATCACTGAGAAGGGAGGGGAGTTGGTCCAACTTCCTCTTCTTGCCCCGTCCTTAAACCGCTTTCTTCGCAGCGCCCAACTCACCCTTTCTTCTGACGGGACGCTGTCCGGAACTGTGCAGGAAATCCGACAAGGTTATCCCGCGGTACTTCGCCGGGCGGAACTGCTGAGGCTGCCGGAAAGCGAGCGCAAGAGATTCTTTGAAAATGTACTCGCTTCGTCGCTCGGCGGTTTCACCCTGGTGGACTACCAGATTGAGGGCCTCGACAATTCCAGTGAAAGCCTGGTTCTCCGGTACCGCTTTTTCGCCCGCAACTACGCCAAGTCGATGGGTGGTCTCCTGCTCGTACGCCCGCGCGTGCTCGGCCAAAAGAGTGACGACGTGATGGAAGGCAAGAAACGCCAGTACCCGGTGGAATTCGGCCATACCAGTCTGGAAAGCGATCTGTACGACATTACCCTGCCGCCTGGGTATGCAGTCGACGAGCTTCCGTCGCCCGCGAATGCGTCCTTTGGCTTTGGTAAATACAAGAGCCAACTGAAAGTGCAAGGCAGCGTTCTTCATTATCAGCGCGACTACGAGATCGACCAGGTGGAAGTTCCGGTGGACCATCTCGCCGATCTGAAGGTTTTTTTTCGCTGCATTGCCGAGGACGAAAGCAATACCGCAGTCCTAAAAAAGGTGAACTAGCGCAGCCGCACCGTCCCGCAGGAGTGCAAGACTTACCGTCGCTTGGCCGGGTCCGTGTGTTCAGGCGGACGCCCGAAGCGGAGATGGTCGAGAGTCTGGGTGGTGTCGTCCAGGCTATCGGCGATGAAGGTGAACGACACGATATAGGAGCCGTGAAGCATGGCCAGCGAACTCTGAACCATGGTCAGCCCGGCGAGTTTTTTGCTGAAGTCCTGACGGACGATGGGCCTGCCACCGACCGGAAAATCATAGGGCTCGCTGACGGCGGTGAAGCCCTGGGATTTCGCGATCTCCGCCACCGGGCCAAAGTATTGCGAGGCGTCTTTGAGTCCGGGATAGGAAGAAACGCTCTCGGCCGCGATGATCACCGCGGAGTTTACCGTGTCGCCGGAGGCCTCGGGCGGGCGCTCGAAGGTGGCCAGCAGCACCATGGACTTGCTGGGGTCGGCTTTGGCGTCGGCCGAATCCTGCCGCATAAAATCCGTGCGGTCCACCCAGCCAAAAGGAAGCTTGAAGGTGAATCCGAAAGAACGGTTGCTATATAGACCGGAAACGATTTCTCCGGGATCGGACGCTTGAACCTCTGCTGCCTTGGCCTTACTCCCCTTGGGCGGAGACGCTGGGGCAGGCGGATTTGTAGTCTGCGCCGCGACCAGCGTGGCGGCCACCAAGAGAGCGATCGAAGCGCAATGGGGGAATCGCAGATTCATTCCCCCATGTTACAGGAGCCGCAGCCAGCAGAAGGAAATCCGTGGCAAAGCCTCTACCGACGCGTGCGCGGATGCCTTTTTGACGACTTCGCAGCGCAACTGAAGCCGTACCGTCTCAAATCCGGGACTGAGGCCAGAGTTTTTCCGCAGTCTGTCAGGCAGCCCGCCCCGTGGTGGGCTGAGCGCAGAATGCGCAGCGGCGCGCGTCGATCGGAATTTCGCTCAGGCACTCCGGGCATTTCCTGGTGGTTGGATCCGCCGGGACCGGAGCTTTGCGCATACGCGCGACCAGAGCATTGAGCGGCGTCACCACGAAGAAGTACACCGCAACCGCAACCAGCACGAAAGAAACCACCGCGTTAATGAAATCGCCGACGGCAAAAAGGCTGCCATTGACCGTGAACTTGATGGCCGAGAAATCGGGTTTGCCGACCAGGGCCGCAATCAAAGGCGTGAGCAGATCCTTGGTGAAGGCAGTGACGACCGCGCCAAAAGCGGCACCGATGACCACGCCGACTGCCAGATCAACCACGCTGCCGCGAAGGATAAACTTCTTGAACCCATCTAACATAGTGCGTTCCTCCCAGGAAGAAAGTGTGGCTGCCAGCGTACTTGGTCAACGTCCAGACGGTCAAGGGCTGGGAGAAGTAGCAGTAGGCCCGCTTCATTGTCCTCCTGCGTCAGCGTTCCTTACGCTGCAAGAGCCTGCCATGAGCTAAGTCGGGAGGACCTGGACGACCCAAGCGAAGTGTCGCGCGGTTTGCGGTGCGCGCATCGTGAGCTTTGCTTGTTTTTTGAGCTGATCCAACACCGAGGAGCGGCGGGGGGTGCAGCCTGGCTCTTGTTGTCCTCTGCATCAGCCCATGTTGTGATTATTATCAGCTCCTGCAGTCATTGCTAAGTATCGTCGAATCAAGTGACTCGGCGCGGACAACGCGCAAACCATTGAAATTATGCCTGCGGAGCTGTTGTCATTTTCATCGTGACGTCGTTGTAATATTCAGCGATGTTCGGGCTTGCATTCGTCTCCTGTTTCCATATCGCCTTTGTTTCCAATAACATTGCGACGCTAAATCAGGACTCCAGCGCGCCTCCGAACTCTGGCACGACAGTTGCCTTAAGAGAAAGTGGCGAGTGGCCAACGAGAAACAAAAAAAGGCCCTCCGGCGAGGTGACTTATGACAGTCCTACTGGTTCTCCTAACATTCGTAACCTTCTTACTGATCGATCATTTCTACAGCCGCAAGTCGGTTGTGGTTCAGCCAACCCTGCAAGTGGCGAGACACGAAGGCCGGGTTATTCCCAGCCTGGTTGGCGGGTTCCAGGTTCCTGAGAATCTCCGCTTTCACCCAGGTCACACTTGGGCGCTGAGCGAGAGCCCCAACCTGGTGCGGGTTGGCATGGACGATTTTGCTACCAAGCTGGCCGGCAAACTGGAAAGCATTACGCTTCCGACGCGCGGACAGTGGATCCGCCAGGGCCAGAAACTGTGCACGCTGCATCGCGACGGCGTGGCCGTGGACATGGTATCGCCGATCGAAGGCAGCATCTCTGACATCAACGATGCGATTTCCACCAATCCTGAACTGGCGCGCACAGACTGCTACGGCGACGGCTGGCTGATTACGGTTCAGTCCCCGGATGCCAAGACCAACTTCCGCAATCTGCTGGGTGGCGCAGTGGCGCGCTGGTGGACAGAAGAGTCCGCGGTCCGCTTGCAGAAGCAGATGCCCATCTTTGCTGGCATGGCTCCCCTGGGCGCCATGGCGCAAGACGGCGGTGTCGCAATGGACGACGTGGCCAAGCAAATCCCCGACAAGGAGTGGGCGGCCCTGGCAAAAGAGTTTTTCCTGTCCTAGCCGGTCGAGTGAGAGAGCCACTCGCCGAATCGCCCCCGGCGGCTGAAACCAGCCCGCCGGGGGCTTTCATTTTGAGGGAGAGCGGATCAGCCGTGACCGGCGGAGACTCCTTCGCAGTAGCTTGTTCCGCTCAAGCGTGTCGCTTGTGACGTTTGGATTTCGGGGACATCGACTCGGGTCCCTTATCGGCTTGTTTGGGCTCCTTGCGTTTCTCTTCAGTATCCACCGAGAACAGCATGAAGTGGCTAAAGCTGTGGCGCCGGAAATAGCGGTGCTTGCGGAAGTCGAAGTACAGCTCCGCTTGCTGGGGCAGCCAGAGCTGGGTTTTGGTCTTGGGGAATTGGACTGGAGCATAATCCACGGCCTGATGCTGGCTGAGCAATTGAATTTCCTTGATCGGGGCCATCAAATCCGACTCCAGACGGACGATCTCGAAGGTGTCGGCAGAGATCCAGGCCCGTCCTTTCATGCTTACCGGGTACACTCTGCCGTTGATGATGTAGTCCTGAATGCGGTGCGGCTTGTCCGCCCGTTGCTGAAAATGAACCAGCCACGTGGCTTTCTCATTCCAGGTGCCCAGGCCTTCGCAGCTCATATCAAAATCGTCGCGCATGTCGGGGTGGAAGATGAATGCCAAAGTCGGCAAGCCGCGGGTAGCGATCTGGTCGGGGAAATCTTCCGTCCCCGAACGTCCACTGCGAAACTCGTCGACCAGGAACCTGCCAGGCGTGGGTTCTGAGATGGAGGCGACATAGTCGAACCTGAGGGTGACATTTTTCTTGGGAATACCCTCCTGATCGACGTCTTCGTGATACACGTCTTCGATGGCGTCGAATTTGGCCAAATCGTCCACCAGTTCCTTGACCCGCTCGCCCGCCAGGTGGAGCACTTTCCCCTGCGGACAGGAGACATCCAGCGCCACTTGAGGTCTTGAGTCATCGATGTCGGCCGGGCCCCAGTTCTTCACCAACGGTCCGGGGTCGGTGGCAGCGACGATTGGCTCCGGAACCACTACGGAGGATATGGATTGGGTTGCACCTGCGTTCGCGGCGGTCTGGGACTCCCATTTCTGGATGTCGGCGATCAACGCGTGCACTTTCGGTACGTTCGAGTCGGTGGGCGCAGCTTCCAAGAATGCTTCCAGCGCCTGGACCGCTTCGGGGTAACGCTTCAGATTGGCCAGGGCCTGGCCCAGTATCAGTTGAGCGGCACTCGCCGTACGCTTCCCTCTTTCAATCGCAAGCGACGCTTGTTCCTGCGCCTTCTCGAATTCCCTCTGCTGCAGATACACGGTGGCGAGCAGATAATGTGCCATCCAGGATTCCGGGTCCACCGAAACCGCTTGTTCCAGCGGACCACGAGCCGCGCCAAGATCCTTGCGCAGGAGTTGTACCCGTCCCAGCAAGGTGAGTACCTGAACATTGTGCGGCTCCAGTTTTGCGGCATTGGCGAGATAACTCTGGGCCCGCCCCATGTCCTTCTTTTCAAAATAGAGGTACCCCAGCAGGAAATTCACTTCCGGGTTGGAAGGATCATCGCGGTAAGCAGCCTCCAGTTTCTTCTGCGCGTCGTCCAGCCTCGATGACTTGAGCGCCGCCAAACCATGCAGCATGTTCTTGCGCACTTTGGGGGGCATCTCGCTGGACTTCAGCGCGCCCAGGTCAACCGCGGAAGGATCTCTCTTGAGGGCAATCTCCATCCGATTCGTCGTCGAAACCCTGCCGTCTAGCGTTACTTCCTGGTGGGAAGTCACGTAGCCGAGGGCGCTTACCGCAAGGTCGTATACACCCTGCTGCAAGTCGACAATCTGGGCGACCGAATCTTCTTGTGTAACCTGAGCCTGAACCCGTTGGTTTGCCTTGTTGGTGAGTTGCACGACCGCCTGACGATCCAGCGGCTTTCCCTTCTCGTCACGCACCGCCAGCAGCATGACGCTGCCGCTGGTAACGACCAGAGGTGGTTGTCCTGGGTACAATTGCGCGGGAGCCGCAGACGGTCCCGTGGTGACCTGCCCGAAGGCGCTGCCAGCGGGCAGCATACAGATAAGCCCTGCGGCGACCGCGTTAAAGAATCGTAGATTCATATGACCTCGCAGACAATTCCGGAGGGAGCGCAGACAGTCTCTCATTGCTTGCTCCAAAGGTCAATTCCCTGTACTCGTCGGTAGTGGGCTGAACAGCCCACTACCGACTCGTCCAGAGGATAGGTGACACTTTTCATTCCTTTCGTTGCGATGAGAGTTGCAGCAGGAACTGGGGGTAGGTATCCCAAAGGCCGGGGGGAGCGGACCGTGTTGTAGATGATCGAGTGAAGGGATTGCGTTTCAACTGAGGCGGGTCATCCAATACAAGGATCGGGAAGCGCCAGACGAGGGGCCCACGAACGGCCTGGTGCAACCAAGACAGCGGCGAACCGGCGTAAGAACGAAGCCCAAGGCGCAAGCCCTGGGCTTCAGTTGAAAATCAGCCAAGCCCGCAGCGCTTGCGGGCTAGTCCCCGGAAGGCAGTAGCATTTCCTCTGGGCCGGGCACCATCTCCGGAACGATTACCGACGGGCACTCGCCCAGGATTGGCTGGCATGCCGCATCCGGACCGTGTTTCGGCCGCATCTGCAACTTCATCTCGGCGAACTGTTCGGCCTCGGTCGAACCTGCAAGCGCCGTCACCGAGGATGCTCCGCTGGAGATCACTTGCGTGAGCGTGTCGAAGTAGCCCGTGCCTACGAAGCGCTGGTGCTTCACCGCCTCGTATCCATGTTGAAATTCGCGGCTGAATTCCTTCTCTTGCAGTCTGGAGTATGCCGTCATGCCGGCAAGCTTGTATCCCCGCGCCAGCTCGAACATGCTCAGGTTCAGGGCATGGAATCCGGCCAAAGTCACGAACTGGAACTTGTAGCCCATCTTGGCCAATTCAACCTGGAACTTTGCGATCGTTGCATCGTCCAGGTTCTTCTTCCAGTTGAACGACGGCGAGCAGTTGTAAGCCAGCATCTTTCCCGGATACTTGGCATGCACCGCTTCCGCGAACAGACGTGCTTCCTCCAGATCGGGATGAGAGGTTTCGCACCAGATCAGATCGGCGTAAGGCGCGTAGGAAATGGCACGCGCGATGGCGGACTGCAACCCGCCCTTGATGCCGAAGAAGCCTTCGGGAGTCCGCTCGCCAGTCAGGAATTCGCGATCCCGCGGATCGATGTCGCTGGTCAGCAGGTGTGCGCTATCGGCATCGGTACGGGCCATGATCAGTGTGGGTACGCCGAGCACGTCCGCCGCCAGGCGAGCCGCCACCAACTTTTGGATAGCTTCCGAGGTCGGCACCAGAACTTTTCCGCCAAGATGTCCGCACTTCTTGGCGGAGGACAACTGGTCTTCAAAATGCACGCACGACGCGCCCGCCTCGACCATCGCTTTCATCAACTCAAAAGCGTTCAGGGGGCCCCCGAATCCAGCTTCGGCGTCGGCCACGATGGGGGCGAACCAATAGGTTTCGTCTTTTCCATCCATGTGGTGGATCTGGTCGGCGCGCATCAAGGCGTTGTTAATCTTGCGAACCACGTTGGGAACGCTGTCAGCCGGGTACAGGCTCTGGTCGGGATACATATGGCCGGCGTCGTTGGCGTCGGCGGCGACCTGCCAACCGCTCAAGTAGATGGCCTTAAGCCCCGCCTGCACTTGCTGGACGGCCTGGTTGCCGGTAAGGGCGCCCAGAGCCGGCACGTACGATTCGTGATGCAACAGCCACCAGAGACGTTCTGCGCCCAGGCGCGCCAGGGTGTGTTCAACCTGGACCGAACCTCGCAGTTTGATGACGTCTTCGCTGCTGTACGGCCGCTGCACGCCTTTCCAGCGGACGTCGGATTGCCACTGCTTTGTGATCTCTGAGGCGGATAAGTTGCGCATGTCGGAACTGCCCTCCAGCCACGAGTAGAACTCAGAAGCCATAGGGTGGCAAACTCCGGCATCCGTATCGGTCGACTCGTCCGTTTTGTCCTAGTTGGACAAGCATGTCCGGCCGGCAGACCCGTACAATCATTCCATGACCCTGACATCCTCCCTGCCCAATCGAGAAGCCGAAACTCAGGTTCTGACCCCGGAAGCAAGCGCGTTCCTGACGAAAATGGCCCGCAAGTTCGGATCCCGCCGCCAGGAACTGCTGGCGCGCCGCGTCGTTCGCCAGCAACAGATTGACGCCGGCCAGATGCCCGACTTTCTCCCTGAAACGGCGCATATCCGCGAAAAAGAGTGGACGGTCGCGCCTATCCCAGCCGACCTCCGCGACCGGCGTGTGGAGATTACCGGCCCCGTCGATCGCAAGATGATCATCAATGCTCTGAACTCGGGCGCCAGCGTGTTCATGGCCGACTTTGAAGACTCGAATTCTCCCACCTGGCTGAACAACCTCGAAGGGCAAGCGAATGTCCGGGATGCGATTGAGGGCACGATCAGTTATGTGAGCCCGGAAGGCAAACGCTATGAACTCAACTCCCGGGTGGCTACGTTGATGGTCCGGCCCCGCGGCTGGCATCTGGAGGAAAAGCACTTCCTGGTTGACGGCAAGCCCATCTCCGGATCGCTGTTCGACTTCGGGCTGTTTTTCTTTCACAACGCGAAGCGGCTGATCCGCAAAGGAACCGGGCCATACTTCTATCTGCCCAAGCTGGAGAACCACCTGGAAGCCCGCTTGTGGACCGACGTCTTCTGCTTTGCCCAGGATGAGCTCGGCATCCCGCGAGGCACCATCCGCGCTACCGTGCTGATCGAGACCATTCTGGCTGCCTTCGAGATGGACGAAATCCTTTACGAGCTGCGGGAACACTCGGCCGGACTGAACTGCGGCCGCTGGGATTACATTTTCAGCTTCATCAAGAAATTCCGTAACCGGCCCGACTTCGTCCTTCCCGACCGCTCCACCTTGACCATGGACAAACATTTCCTGAAGTCCTATGTGGACTTGCTGATTCAAACCTGCCACCGGCGCGGCATTCACGCCATGGGTGGAATGGCGGCGCAGATCCCCATCAAGAACGATCCCGTGGCCAACGAGCGCGCTATCGACAAAGTCCGTCAGGACAAGCTTCGCGAAGTGCATGCGGGACACGACGGGACGTGGGTGGCCCACCCCGGCCTGGTTCCCATTGCGAAGGACATATTTGACGCGCACATGAACCAGCCGAACCAGATCAGCCGCCGGCGCGAGGACGTGCGCGTCAGCCCGAAAGATCTGCTTGCCGTCACCGCGGGCAAGATCACGGAGGAAGGTCTGCGCTGGAACATCGACGTGGGGTTGCAATATCTGGAGTCGTGGCTGCGAGGCTCGGGCTGCGTTCCAATCTACAACCTGATGGAGGATGCCGCCACGGCCGAGATCTGCCGGTCTCAGGTGTGGCAATGGGTCAAGCATGGAGCCGCGCTCCAGGACGGCCGCCGCGTCACCCGGGAGATGGTCCGGGAAACGATTGCCGAGCAGAAAGCCAAGTTGCGGGGCGCACGCCTGGCGGAAGCAGCCGAGATTTTCGACCACATGATGACCAGTCCGGATTTCGCGGAATTCCTTACGCTGGTGGCTTATGATTACATCAACTAGGCATACGCAGGGCACCGGCGAGGATGATGAGCCACAACTCGGCAGAGATCCCGGATGAATTTCTCGCGCAACTGAAGGAAGATCTGGTGCGCCGCCGCGTGGGACGCGGAATGGCGCGTCTGGAAGAGCATCGGCACCTGCTCACCTCGTTCGACCCGGGACAGGAGAACGCAGGGCTTTTCGCCGGCTATCTGGCCCAGTGGGTGGACGTCGGCTTCCAGCGGGTGGGACTGGTCAAGGACATTGTCTCCCGCTTTTCCAAACCTCTCCGCGGACGTCTGCCACTGCATGACTATCTGCACCTGCGCATGGCAGAGGGCATGGTAGCGATGGCCGAGGAGTCGACCGACGAGGCCATTCAGCACTTTGATGTTGTCCTGAGTCTCGACCACGAGACCAACGACCAAGAACTTCTGGCCATTGCGAATTTCTGGAAGGGCCGCTGCCTGCGCATGAAGGGCGAGTACGATCAGGCCCTGGCGTTCGCCGTGAAGGGCAGCACCATTGCCTCCGAACTCGGCCACGCACCCATGGCCGCCGTCATGCGAGTACTGGAAAGCTGGCTCTGGTTTCAGAAAGGGGACGCCAAGCAGGCCGTGGATATCCTGAAGGCCGCCGAGGCGATCCTGAGCAAGACAGACGACTATCTCACCCTGGGCAATATCCATTCGTCGTACGGCCGGATTGCCGGCCGTCAGGGGCGATTTCAGCACGCCATTGAGAACTTCACCGCGGCCATCGCACACTACAAGAAACTCAATCCCCAGCATCGGAACATCGCGCGCTCTCTGAACAACATGGCATATGTGAAGCGGCTCATCGCGCTGCAACTGCGCGGCAAAATCGATACCGACGCGGCGCGCCGCCGCAAGGCCGCCACGCGCGGCCGCGCCAGTGACGGTGACCGCAAGCTTCCCTACCGCAATCGTTTTGAGCAGCTTCGGCAGGAAGCGCTCGCCGAACTTGACGAAGCCGCGATCATTTACCGGCAGTATGCAAATCATCACGGATTGGGCAGCGTTCATTTGAATTACGGCTACCTTCATTTGGACAACGGAGATCTGGAGAAGGCAGACACTGAGGCGCAGGCCGCCTTTCGCCTGGGAGAAGAACGGCGGGACTACATCCTCATGGCCCGCGCGCGGCTGCTGCAATGCATGATCGAAAACGCTCGCGTGGACGAAGGCATCGGCGAAAGCGCCGAACCGAGCAGTCATGCCCGGCTGGCCCAGGATGGCGCCCAGGAAGCCATCGAGTTGGCCAAACATACCCAGAACCGGCGCCTGCTCGCCAGTGCCTATGTCTGGCAGGGACTGACCTACTGCAATCGTTTTTTCGACGATCCCGAATCGGCGAGGCGCTGTTACGACCAGGCCACTGCCCTTTCCAAAGGCGATCACGCGGATGACGGTTGGGACGATCTGCAGACGCTCAAGGCCAAGACTCTGCGGGGCGGCAGCGTGAGCCCGGTGCTTCGCGCCTGGTCGCAAGGTTCAGTCGGCGATAAAACTTTCCAGCAAATCGCCGAGGAATTCGCCGAACTCATCATTCCCAAAGTCTGGGAGCGGGAGGGCCGCAAAGTTTCCCGGGTGGCCACCCGGCTTTCCATGTCCCCGAAAAAAGTTCGCCGGATTCTCAGCCGAGTCGGACGGCCGAAGGGCCGCCCGAAATAGGACGGCTCTAGTCAGTCGATGTAGGCGCGGGCGTTCCCGCCCGTTCATCTCGATCAGCCGCTGCGGTTGGTGATACCCCCACCCCCATTTCTTGCGTTTTGCAAGACATAGATAACAAGGGGCTTGCCGTTTTGCGGTCGTACAAGGTGTAGAAAACAAACGTTCTTGAGAGGGCCGTTTTGATGCGTTTTTCGCATCGATTTCGCACTAACAGCCGCAAAATATAGATTATAAAGACTTTATATCATAATATAGAAAGCAAAGGACTTAGTTGTCCGGCCTCGTCTCGCATCTGCTCTTTCGCCCCTCCGGGCTTGCTCATTTCTTGGTCTCTACCCAGGGCTTGCGCCCTTGGCTGCATTCTGGCTCCGCTTAGCGGCTAATCACAAACTAGATTGAATATCTATGTGATATTGTTTGATGGGCTGGGTAGTTTTGTCAAGGATGGAGGTCACACCAAAAACCTTGACAAGGCAGGGGACGCGGACAAGAATGGTCGGCAGGCTGAATACCACTCCCTCTCCCACCGTCTAAACGGTATTTGGTCCTGCTTTCGCACCGTGGACTTCACAGTTCGGAGCCGCCCGTGGGGAACAATCCAACACCGCAGAGGAAGCTAACATGGCAATCATGAAAAGGACGGATTCAATGAAGACCGGGAAGCGGTTGGGTCTGGCGTGCGTCGCAATCTTTCTGCTCGCAGGATTCTGCTTTGGCCAAGCCGCGAGTTCGCCCTCGGCCTCAGGCGGTCGGCCCGCGACCCATGTGCTCACCAATTGGAGCCAATTCCACAGACACGACATGACGCGCTTCAACCCGTATGAGAGGTTTCTAACGGCTAGGAATGTCAGACACCTCGCGCTGAGATGGAGCTACCACATTGGCGGCTACTTAGATTCCTCGCCCGCTGTTGCGGATGGAGTGGTCTATATTGGCTCAACCAACCACAACGTGTATGCGCTGGATGCACACAGTGGCGCCGGGCTGTGGAGCTACCAGACCGGAGCGATCGTAGATTTTTGCTCACCCGCAGTTGCGAATAGGATGGTCTATGTCGCTTCGTGGGACCGCAACGTGTATGCACTGGATGCACACACCGGTGCCGAGGTGTGGAGCTACCAGACCGGCGACCCTGTGGATTCCTCGCCCACTGTAGCTAACGGGGTGGTCTATATCGGCTCAAGCGACTCCAATGTGTATGCTCTGGATGCGAAGACCGGCGCTAAGCTATGGAGCTATGCGACCCACGACGGAGTGGCGTCCTCCCCCGCTGTTACCAGTGGGGTGGTTTATGTCGGATCATTGGATGACAACGTGTATGCTCTGAATGCGCACACCGGTGCTAAGCTCTGGAGCTACCAGACGGGAAATTGGGTGCGCTCCTCGCCCGCCGTGGCGAATGGGGTGGTTCACGTCGGCTCGAACGACAGCAACGTGTATGCTTTGAGTGCGCGCACCGGCGCTGAGCTGTGGAGGTACCACACTGGCGACTCTGTAGAATCCTCACCCGCCGTGGCGAATGGGGTGGTCTACGTCGGCTCGGACGACGGCACCGTGTACGCTCTGGACGCGCGCACCGGCGCTAAGCTGTGGAGTTACCAGACCGGCAATGTTGTGATTGCGTCGCCCGCCGCCGCCAATGGAGTTGTTTATGTCGGTTCGGGCGATTACAACGTATATGCTCTGGATATGCACACCGGCGCCAAGCTCTGGAGCTACCGGACCGGCGCTTACATATCATCCTCGCCTGTCGTGGTGAATGGTGTGATTTATGTCGGCTTGTACGACGGCACCCTTTACGCCTTCAGCCTGAAGCATGGTCGGGAGTAAGCAGGAGCAGCTTGCGAACGCCCGACGCTACTTTCTTGAGCGTCCAGCCGATCCCGCTGCCAAGGCTCCCAGGCTGCCGGGGTCCAGCGTGATGACATCCGGGCCTTTGGTCTGGCCGGTAGTGATGGGCTTGTTGGGGATCGTCTCGTAGGCGTAGCCCGTCAGTTTTACTTCTTGACTGTTCGTGCTCAGCCGCGCCCACCCATAATGCACATTCCCTTTGATGAGAAACTTCAGGCCGAGATATTTGTCCTGCGCCCCTCCCCACTTACCCCACCCGCCTCCGCAGCTGCATGAACCGCCGACGTCGTCCCAACCCATCATTCCGGAGTTTCCAGGTTGAAACTTCACCGAGTTTGGGCCGATCGAGACACCAGAACTCAAGGCAGCAGCGACGGGGAACTGCCGCTTATCCCAGGAAGTTGATATTGTTCCCCAAATCTCGTTCTTTGGTTTGTATTTCGCGGGACGCATCCCAAGGAAGGATGAGCCATTCGATCCCGAACCACTCTTTGCGCTGTTGGCGAACCACACCACCCTGAAGTCGGCAACGTTGTCGTGGTTGAGGTCAAGCCTGAAGCACGGTTGCTGGTGGGGGCGGCAGGGAGGCATCACTCGGTTCGCGTGGGTGTAGATGATTTCCGCTTCTGCTGGCTGCGTCAACGCCAACATTCCCACTGCCGCCGCACTCGCGGCCAGCGCGTAGGCGCTCAAGCGCCTTTCCACCGATTGCGAAAGTTCGGATGAGTTCCTCGAGGTTCGTTTCATAGATTCCTCGCTTCTACTGATTATCTCCCGCTGTGAGCCCTCGACGATCCCGCTGCCAAGGCTCCGAGGCTGGCGGGTTCCAGTGTGATGACATCCGGGCCTTTGGTCTTGCCGGTGATGATGGGCTTGCCGGGAATCGTCTCGTAGGCGTAGCCCGTGAGCTCCGCTTTAGGCCGTTTGTTGTGCTGAATATGTCCCAGCCTTGCCCATCCGTAATGGACCTTTCCCTGAATCGCGAATTTCACCCCGAGATAAGCTTGCCCCTTAACATTCATCCAAGGGCCAAACTTCCAATACGACGTGCAATCGGGATTAGAAGCGATTTGGAACAGGAAAGCCGCCTTCAGCTGTAATCGAAAGCCGGGACTCTTGGGTCCAACCTTCGTTCCCTTGGGCAAGGCTGCCGCGCAAAGGACGTGCTGGCTGCTTATCGAGTAAATAGCGTTCTGCACTTGCGATGTCGCGACCTGCTCTACGGTCAAACCGCGAGAGAAACCCGAAGACCTAACGGAGGAGCCCAGAATGAATCTGAAATCATTCACGCCGTCATGGTTGAGATCAAGGTAGTGATACTGGTTGAGTGGAAGCCACCTGTGTGCCGGAGTGTAAACAACCCTGGCTTCGGCAGACTGCCCCAACGCTAAAATGCCGACGCCAGCCGCGCTCGCCGCCAGCGCGTATGCGTTCAGGTGGCGTTGCAGTGATTCCGAAAGATTGGATGGCTTCCTCGAAGTTCGCCTCATAATTCCTCCGACTTCCGCTGATTACTTCCCGCTGTGCGATCTCGACACTCCCGCCGCCAAGGCTCCGAGGCTGCCGGGTTGCAGCGTGATGACATCCGGCCTTTTGGTCTTGCCCGTGATGATGGGCTTGTTGGCAATCGTCTCGTAAGCGTAGCCGGTTATCCTGTAGCAGAGCCTTCCTTTCTCTCCACAATGATCGACGTATGTAATACGAGCCCAGCCGTAATGACCTTCCCCTCTGATATGAAACATCAGACCAAGGTATTTGTTCTCGGCCTTGTGCCACTGTCCAAGCGTGCATGAACCACCATCGGAAGTACACGACCGAAAACGGATAAACATTTCACTGTGGCGCGGCTGGAACTTGGCTGACTGACCAACCGAAACTCCCAGACTAAGGGCAGAAGCCCCATACGACCCAAACTGTCGGTGACTCTTGTTGCTGTATATCGGGCCGCCAATCACCATGTTGTTGGGTTCCTTTCTTGATGGCAGCACAAAAAGTGAGCTGAAACCATTGGGGTTCCAGTTAATGATGAAATCAGGGATTCCGTCGTGGTTTAGGTCAAGATGGTAACCGACATACAGTCTTTGGTGAGCAGGCGTATAGACGATCTTCGCTTCTGCAGACTGCGCCACAGCCAGCACGCCCACACCCGTCGCACTCGCGGCCAGCGCGTAGGAGTTCAGATGGCGTTGCAGGGATTCCGAAAGGCTCGCGGTCTTCCTTGACGTTCGCTTCATAAATTCCTCCGACTTTTCCTTACTACTTCCCGCTGTGCGATCTCGACACTCCCGCCGCCAAGGCTCCGAGGCTGCCGGATTCAGGTCGTACTCCATCTGCCGTCTGACCAGTCATGATCGACTGACCGGCAATACTCTCGTAGGCGTAGCCGGTAACCTTGTAACAACCGCCTTTATACACTTGGTTGCCGCAAGAAGAATGTTTCGGATACCAAGATATCCGCGCCCATCCATAATGAACCGCACCCTTGATATGGAACATCAGGCCAAGGTACTTTTTCTCGGCCAGGAACCAGGACCCGACGATGCAACTGGCACCACGGCTGGTACATGAGGACTGACCCCTGTACATCGAAGAATGTTTTGGCTGAAACTTCGCAGACTGACCCACCTGAACTCCAGGACCAAGAGCATATGCGGCATTAGAAGCAAACTTGCGGTGGTGGCTCTCGCTGTACAAACCACCACCGAGCACCATGTTGCTCTGCTCCACTTTCGACGGCAGCACCTTCATCCACCCGCCATTAAAGTCCCAGTAAAGGTTAAAATCGACGATTTTGCTGTTGTTGAGGCTGAGATGGTAAGCACCGAAGTAGCCGCCCGGAATCCGCTTGTCAACCTTGGTGTACATGACCTTCGCGTCGGCGGGTGATACTAATGCCAGCACTCCCACTCCCGCCGCGCTCGCCGCCAGCGCGTAGGCGTTCAGACGCCTTTGCACCGATTCCGAAAGATTGGATGGCTTCCTCGAGGTGCGCTTCATAATTCCCCTCCCAACTGAAGGCGATCCATTGTACTCCCAAGATTCGCGCCTCTTCGGTCAAAATCAACGCAGTGTCAGAGCGTTCCCTCCACCCTCCCGGTTTGATCCGACCCGCTCCATCATGCTATAAAGACAGGTCTTGTGTTCCCGGCCCGAAGGAGTTTTCCGCTCCCGGTAGGCGGCTGGTGGGTCACAAGTCCTTGTGCCGGTGCGCGGCCTGTGGTAGAACGGCACACTGAATCTCCGACGCGGCCAAACTCTTCAGTTCCAGTTTTGCGGTGGAAGCGTGTTCGGAACTCCGGCAATGGCATGGTGCGCTCACGGGCGTTCCGGTTCCATCGGCAGGAGCGGATGCTGAAGTCTGTGCATCCTTAGCAAGGATCTTGGCGGCATGGCTAAAGGCATGCCCTTCCCAAAATCCTTTTTGAAAATCATTGCCGTCAGCTCTAATTATTCTCAGGTTGTGGAGGAATTGTATGCGCATCTGGTTGGCCGGTATTGTGTCCCATGCACGCGGTTTCGCTCAGACGTTGGCCGCGATTCTTACTATGATCACCCTCGGCGCGTCCGCCGCGCTGGCTCAACCTTCCGGAGAAGCGGGCGGGGAAGCCAGCCTCAAACTTCCCGACCTGTCGTCGGTCAACTTTTTCAGCAATGCGATCGACGGCCACAAGCTGCTGATGATCGGAATTCTGTTCTGCATCGCGGGCCTGGGATTCGGCCTCGCCATTTATATGCGGCTCAAGAATCTGCCGGTGCATCGCGCCATGCGCGAAATTTCTGAACTGATTTATGAGACCTGCAAGACCTACCTGATCACCCAGGGCAAGTTCCTGCTGCTGTTATGGATCTTCATCGCGGCGGTGATTGTGCTGTACTT
Source organism: uncultured Acidobacteriota bacterium (assembly GCA_963715675.1). Taxonomy (GTDB): domain Bacteria; phylum Acidobacteriota; class Terriglobia; order Terriglobales; family Acidobacteriaceae; genus DASVWZ01. Next base: position 130,061 of record OY970265.1, on the reverse strand, counting down.
TGGCATCCTGTCGCCGGTGCCGGGCAAATCGGTGTGGACGACGCTGCCCATTATTCTGGCCTTCAGCCTGGTGGGCATTGCGGGCAGCTTCGGCGTCGCGTGGTTCGGCATTCGCGTCAACACCTTCGCCAATTCGCGGACCGCGTTCGCGGGACTCAGCGGCAAGCCTTATCCGATCTATAGCATTCCGTTGCAGGCGGGCATGAGCATTGGCATGATGCTGATCAGCGTCGAGCTGCTGATCATGCTCTTTATTCTGCTGTTCATTCCGGGCGACTATGCCGGACCGTGCTTCATCGGATTCGCCATTGGCGAGTCGCTGGGCGCGGCCGCGCTGCGTATTGCCGGCGGCATTTTCACCAAGATTGCCGACATCGGGTCGGACTTGATGAAGATCGTCTTCAAGATTAAAGAGGACGATGCGCGCAATCCGGGCGTCATCGCCGACTGCACCGGCGACAACGCGGGCGACTCGGTTGGCCCCTCGGCTGACGGATTCGAAACCTACGGCGTGACCGGCGTGGCGCTGATTACGTTCATTTTGCTGGCAGTCAAAGACCCGACCGTGCAAGTACAACTGCTGGTCTGGATATTCGTCATGCGCATCATGATGCTGGTTTCGAGCGCGGCGGCGTACTTCCTGAACAGCGCCGTGGCTCGCAGCCGCTACGGCAACGCTGCGGACTTTAACTTTGAAGCGCCGCTGACCTCGCTGGTCTGGGTGACCTCGCTGGTCTCGATCGCGCTGACCTATGTGATTTCGTCGCTGGTGGTTCCGAGCATCGGCGGCGATGCGACGCAATGGTGGAAGCTGGCAACCATCATTTCGTGCGGCACGCTGGCGGGCGCACTCATCCCCGAACTGGTGAAAGTATTCACCTCGACGGAATCGCGCCACGTGCGTGAAGTGGTGATCTCGTCGCAGGAAGGCGGAGCGTCGCTGGGAATTCTGTCGGGCTTTGTGGCGGGGAATTTCTCGGCTTACTACCTGGGATTCTCGATGGTGGCGCTGATGACCATCGGTTACCTCATGAGCACCATGGGCCTGGCGGCGGCGGCTTCGATGGTGGCGGCTCCAGTCTTCGCCTTTGGTTTGGTGGCGTTCGGATTCCTCGGCATGGGGCCGGTGACCATCGCCGTGGATTCTTACGGGCCCGTCACCGACAACGCGCAATCGGTGTATGAGCTGTCTCTGATCGAGCAGGTTCCGGCGATCGAAAGCGAGTTGAAGAAAGATTTCAACATGACGGTAAACTTCGAGCGGGCCAAACACTTGCTCGAAGCCAACGACGGCGCGGGCAACACTTTCAAAGCGACCGCCAAGCCGGTGCTGATTGGCACCGCCGTGGTCGGCGCGACCACCATGATTTTCTCCATCATTATGGCTCTCACCAACGGATTGTCGGCAAACGTTGACAAGCTGTCCTTGCTACACGCACCGTTTCTGCTGGGCCTGATTTCCGGCGGCTCGGTCATCTACTGGTTCACCGGCGCTTCCATGCAGGCGGTCAGCACCGGCGCGTACCGTGCCGTGGAGTTCATCAAGCGCAACATCAAGCTCGAAGGATCCACGAAAGCCTCGGTTGCCGACAGCAAGAAAGTCGTAGAAATCTGTACCAAGTATGCGCAGAAGGGCATGTTGAACATCTTTATTGCGGTGTTCTTTGTGACCCTGGCGTTTGCCTTCATCGATCCGTTCTTCTTTGTCGGATATCTGATTTCGATTGCGGCCTTTGGTTTGTACCAGGCCATCTTCATGGCTAACGCCGGCGCGGCATGGGACAACGCCAAGAAAATCGTGGAAGTCGAAATGAAGCAGAAAGGCACCGAACTGCACGCCGCGACGGTGATCGGCGATACGGTAGGCGATCCGTTCAAGGACACGTCGTCGGTGGCCCTGAATCCGGTGATCAAGTTCACCACGCTGTTCGGCTTGCTGGCTGTGTCGCTGGCGGTGAGGCTGACCGAGAGCAACGTCGGCTTGACTCACTTGCTGGCCCTCGGCTTCTTTGTGGTGTCGTTCTTCTTCGTCCACCGCTCGTTCTACGGCATGCGCATTCGGACGGACGACGCACCGCTGAGCGCAGCGGCTGACTAGATGGACGATTGACGGATGTTCTTAAAGGCACGGTCCTATGGCCGTGCCTTTATTTCTTTTAGGCTTTCCCCTTCGCCCTGCCTCACTGCACCGTCACCGTCACTTTCTTCGTCGAGCGCTTGTACTGATTCGTGGCGTACAGCGTATAGGTTGTCGTCTTGGTTGGATAGACCATCACGCTGTTGCCGCGAATCGCGCCCACTTGGGGCGACACCACAAAATACTGCGCTCCACTGACGTTCCAGCTCAGGGTAGAAGACTGACCTTTAGAAATCTTCATGGGATTCGCCGTAAACGAACTGATCACCGGCGCCGGCCCGGTCGGGACATTCTGCGGCGTATAGATCGGATCCATCAGAATGACTTCGAACGCCGACGCCGGCACCGTCTTCAAAGTTCCCAGATCATTGTTGTTCCAGCGATTGTCCGGATCGCCGCTGATGTAGATGGAGCTGCCGTTGTCGGCCATGATCATGCCGTATTGCTTGAGCGCCGCCAGGATCACCTTGGCCTGCGGCGGGAATCCAGAAATGTCGTAGTTGGCCTTAAGACGCAGCCGCATTCCCATGACCGCCGCATATTGGTCGCTGGAATTCGCCGCCCAATGCGAAGCCGGCGGAGTGAATGCCTGCTGGCTGTACTGCAAGGTATAGCGCAACGCATGCTGGATTTGTCCGCTGGCCACTTCGTCATAGCGCGCCAGCCCGGGAAAAACCGGCAGCCCCGCCGCGTCCGCCGAGGTCCAGGTGTAAGGACGCTGCTCGTCGTTGAGCAAATCCCAAACCGCCGCCGAGTCCGCCTTCCAGCTTCCATCTTTTTGCGGATAGGAATGGTACAGCTCATACAGCCAGCAATTATCGCGATCCAGAACCAGCACATGGCGATCGCCGTCGTCGGGATGCGGGTAGCCTTCGATCGGAGCATTGTGCGGAACCGGCATGGGCCCGGGATCACTTTCGTCGCCGTAGGCCGTGAACTTGATTCTTACAAACGGCTTCTGGCTGTCCACCACATACGGAATGCCCATGCTCTGGCCGTTGTATAGTCCCGCGCCAAAGTCGGGATGAAGCGGGACGTTGGGACCAATGAAATTGATGATGGCGTCGGAGTTCGGATCAATCTGGGCGTTGGAGATGTCCTGGTTCCAGGCGTTGTCCACCGGAAATGGAATGAATCCGTTGAGGTTGGCGCCGCGGCCAAGGCTCATCCCGCTGCACGATTTCTGGGGATAGGCGGAGTGGGAAAGCAATAAAGCAAAAAGTAGAAGGAGAGCTTGCGAGCGGGACATCATTCACCTCACAGCACTGGCTCTGAGAAGCCAACTTAGCACAACTTCGCGAGCCTGGCTCACTCATTGGTACCACGGCCGAACACGAAAGCAGGCAATCGTTACTGAGATCTGACCGGCCGCAGCGTTCTTAGAAAAAGCACTACCTGCCAGCGCTCCAGTTCGGGCAATTTGCTGAATGCGGGCATGCCCCGGCCGGTGTTTCCGTTGGTGATCTTCCAGAAAAGATCGCCGTCGCTCTGCTGTTGCACGACCGGGAGCTGCAGGTCGGCGGAATGTTTCCTGGTGAGCCCGGTGCCATCAGCACTGTGACACTCGACACAGTTGCGCAAGAACAGCTTTTTTCCACCCGCAGTTGCCTGGGGCCGGCTGGCAAGCGGATTCGATCGCAGCGCCGCCGATTCCGGGGCCCGCCACGTCGGATCCGGCCAGTAGAGCAGGTTCTGGCCCCATGCGGGCAGAAGCAGCAGCGCTGTCCAGAGCGGCAATTTCCACAGGACCCGCCTCATGGCTTGCCTCCAAACAGCCGCGACAGCTTGGCGCCGATCCCCTGGATTTCGTAGCTGTAACCAAAGCGCAGCAGGGCGGCGTTGCTTTCGTGCGTCAACCCGAAGCCTGGCGATATTTTGAAGGTGCCGTTGTCACTCAGCATCCAGGCCAGCACCGGGGCGGCATAGTGCGCGGTGTCATGCAATCCGAAACCCAGCGTGCTTCCCAGCCCGCCGTATAGCTCGAAGCCAGCAGAAAAGTTTTCCCGGCAGAACCGGCAATTGGAACCCGAAGCCATCCTTGCCAAGGGCCGAAAGAAACCGGCAGCGTAGCCGAATTCAATTCCCTCGCTCTGGGAAAAGTTCTTGGCGACAATGAAGTTTCCCGCCAGATTCCAATCATGAACGTCGCTTGAGAGAATCAGCTTGCTTTCGAGTTCACGATCTTTCTCGCGGCGCAGGATCGAGTTGGGCGAACTGACATCCGGAGCCTGACCTTCCACTTCTTTCTGAATGCGGTCCGCCTCGTTGAGGTTCTCATACTCCAGGTACAAAACCGGATTGACGAGATGTTCGCGTCGCAGCGGCCGGAAGCGGTTCTCGATCCTCCAGCCGGTAAAAAGCGCGCTGTCCCCCGAAGTCGCCTGGCTTTCCAGGTACAGTTCGCTGGTCCAGCGGGCAGTCACGCCATATTCCAGTTCGGTGTAAGGCGCAAAGTATAACTGCTGTCCGGCGCGCGGAATGCCGGTTGTGCTGGAGGTTTCAATCTCCAGGTTTCCCGGCTCCTCCATGTGGTGGTCATAGGTAACGAAGTACGGACTCTCCTGGGCACGGCAGGCGGTGGCCGCCAGGATGAAGAATAGGCAAAGTAGACCCCTGAAGTTCATAGGATTGCGTAGATCCCAGTTGCAACTAAGTTGCAATATTATGAATCTGCAACGATGCTAATCGGGGGCGCGTTTCCCGGTCAAGCAGAGGGCTTAGTTTTTGTTTCAGGATTGTTGCAACCACTTGCAACGCAGCGGCAACTCTGGGCTACGCGGCGCGGCATTGCGCGCAGTAACCGCCCACTTCAAGACGGCTCACTACGATGTGGAAGCGGCATTCGCGCTGGATCTGCCCTTTGAGGCGGTCAAAAAGATCGCTCTCAAATTCCGCGATTTTGCCACACCGCAGGCAGGCCATGTGAATGTGATCGCGCTGCGGGCGGCGTTCGTAGTAATGTTTTTCCCCTTGCATGTGCATCAGGTCGAGTTCGTCGATCAGGCCGTGGCGCTTCAGCAAGCTGAGCGTACGGTAGACGGTGACACGATCGACGTGAGGGTCAAGTCTGCGGGCGCGCCGCAAAAGCTGGCTGGCGTCCAGGTGTTGCTTGGCGGTTTCCACCACGCTCAGGATGGTGCAGCGTTGGCGAGTCATGCGCAAACCGCGGGACATGAGCTCGGCTTGCAGGCGTCCGGGAACCTCGGTTTCTGGCAGCGGCATAAAGCTGAAACCTGTTGATACTCAGTTGCAATTGTACTGTACCTGCCGCTGGCGCGACAATTTCCTGCGCTGCACAAACGATTCTCATGTCGACCCGGCTGCAGGAACTGCATCCCGGGCCGGCTCACTCCGCCCGCATTTTTTCCTTGACGCTGTGGGCGAGTTTTTCGATCTGGTCGGCCTTCTTGAGGACATCCAGCGAAAGAATGTTCTCGTTGGTCTTGTCGACATAGGCCTTGAGTTCCGTGGCCAACTGGAGCAGCTGGTCGGTATCGCGTTTGATCTGTTCCTGACGTTGCTGGTTCGCCTTCTTCGCCTGGTCTTTCTCGAGCTGGGCGCGAGTTTCGTCGTCGGGAGATGGCGGCTGCTCCTGCGGGATCTGCGGGGGGTGCAGCCGCCGATCCCCCTGGGTCTGGGCAAAACTCTGGGTGACCCCTGGCCACAGGAGCGCTGCCAGAAGCGGTGACAGGAAAAAGCGGAAAAACCTCAGCGATCTTGAACCCACACAGACCTCGCAAGCACGCAGAATAAACGAATTATACGGTGATTTCCCGGGTACGAGCCGGCGCTCTTGACTTGCTATAATCGCGCCGAGTCTATGCTAGCGCTCTTCAGCATCGTGCTTCCGGAAGAAATCAGCTTCCCCGCCCTGCTGCGGGATTGGAGCGAAGACACGCGCGCGTTTCTGCGGCACGATGTGCCGAAGATTGTTCTGGTCACGGTCGTCGCCTTCGTCCTGATCCGGCTGCTGCGGCTCATCATCCGCAAAGTGACGCGGCTGCAAACCCGCAAGATGCCGGCCGGGCTGCGAGCCCAGCAGGTGCGGACCCTGGCCAGCGTGATCACCAGCGTGGGGGTACTCGTGATCGTTCTTGGCGCGGTGCTGGAGGTCCTGCCGCTGCTGGGCTTGAATCTCGGTCCGCTGCTGGCGTCGGCGGGAGTGGCCGGTCTGGCCATCGGCTTTGGCGCGCAGACCCTGGTGCACGATTTCATCAATGGATTCTTTATCCTTTTGGAAAATCAGTACGACCTCGGCGACAACGTTCGCATCGCGGGAGTGAAGGGAACGGTCGAAGAAATGACGCTTCGCCGCACTGTGTTGCGGGATGACGATGGCACCGTGCACACCGTGCCCAACAGCCAAATCACCATTGTGTCAAATACCACCCGCGATTGGACGCAAGTCGCGCTGCGCGTGGTGGTGGCATACAGCGAACCCAGCGACCGCATTGTTACTTTGCTGCAGCAGATCGCCGGTGAAGTGCGGCACGATCCAGCCTATGCGGACGACATTGTCAGCGACATTCAGGTGCCGGGAATCGACCGGGTGGGGAACGGCGAAGTGGAGTATCTGATGCTGGTGAAGACGCGTCCCACCAGGCAGTATGGCGTCAGCCGGGAGTTGCGGCGGAGAATCAAGGACGTTTTCGAAAAAAACAATGTTCAGACACCTGCGCCCGGCAGAGTGTATGTGGTCGATCCGGGAACGAAAGCGTCCTAACCCATTTCGCCAGGCCACTCCTGCGCAGCTAGCCGGTTATGATCGTCAATACTGCCATCCCATAGATGATCAGATATCCGACGTCAGGCTGGCCATGCAGAATGTGAACGACCGCTGCGACTAGAAACACGCCCAGCAGAAGACGGCCTCCGGCAAGCACCGTCGGAGGAATCAGAAAAAGAATTGCGCCCAGCAGTTCGACCGCTGCGACCGCCAACACCAGCACGTGGGGCAGATGGGCCTTCTCCAGCGAGCGCGCCGCGTCCGAATAAAAAAGCAGCCGGGAACATTCATACATCAGAACCACTCCCAGCGACCATTGCAGGCCGGTTCGAGAAAGTTTGCTGGCATTTTGCGTCATGGTTTCTTCTTCGTGGGCAATTTCATCTTCCGGCGATTCTGCGCGGGTGAAGATGCGGCCCTGCCCTTGGACTTGCCGCCCGATGCCTCTTGCAAGCGATGGCTTGCCGCTGCATTGAGATCGAGGCCGTAAAACTTCTTCAGGTCAGCGATGCGGCGAAGTGAATCCTGGCTAAAGGGCGCTTTTCCGTCGAAGGCATGTAACACGATGCCTTCGATCAGATCACCCAAAGTCATGTCTTTGTACTCGGCGAAAGCCTTCAACACTTTCAGGATGCGCTTTTCCATGCGCACACCGGTTTGCACGCGTTCGACGAGGAAGCTTGGATGGTCGGTCATCTCTCACAGTGTACCATGGTACATAGGTACATCTTGAAGAAGGTTTCCGAACTCGCCTCCGACGACGGGGGACTAGTGACTCGGACTGGTTTTCGGCGCCACCGGGGGAGGGCAGGGGGCCAGTTTTCGTGGGAACGACAGTTGCAGATCTTTCAACCTCTTCCCTTTGTCGTCCACTACTTCGAGATCCAATTTGCGTTCTTTGTCCAGGGATGCTGGCAGGTTCAACTCGACGCTATAGAAGTGAGCCATCTGGTCAAACATCTGCTTGGACGCTTCTTTCCAGTCGTCCTTCCCTGGCGAAGGATTGCCACCGGAATTCAGGAGGCCACCCCCCGTCACACGAGTAAGGTCCCCGAACGAATCGAGCGACCACTTTTCTTCTCGATCCCTGAACGGGTAGCCCGGAAGCACGAACCCAAATAACCGGATGCCCTTTCCCAACAGCATTCTCTCCAGGGCGGACCAGCCTATTCGGCTGTTGTTATCTACCCCGTCACTGACAACGTAAACGGCATCGCCCATCGAAGGGTGCCCGAACAGATCTGTTGCGTGCAAGACAGCATCTCGCAAGGTAGTCCGCCCCGTGTATTTGGGTCCTAATTTCTTAGGATCATCCCGTTGGGTGATTCTTTGGAGGAGTTCCACCCGAGAGTGGCTGAAATCCTGAGTCTCCGCAACATCTCCCGCAAATACCACCAGGGCGACCTGGGTTGTGACCGGCGAAGACGCGATCACGTCCTCGCTCGCGAAACGCGCTAAGTACCATTTTGCGGGCACGTACGTGACACTTCCGCTTACGTCCAACAAAACTACGATTCGGTGCACGGTTCCCAAGGTTGCAGAAGAGACTGTCGCGGCGTGGCCATCGACCGTAGCGTTGAGTGCCGCGGGCTTCAAACCCAAGATCAGAGTACCCTGGTGGTCGCGCACATTCACAACCACCACGCTTTTGACAATCGGAGGATTCCTGGGATTGAAGGCATGACGCGAGCCCCAGCAGGACTGCAATGATTGGAGCGCACTTTCTACGCGTGAGCATTTTCACCCCAAATCGGACGTGCCTGCCACACCTTAAGTTAGTCCATCCCTGACGAGCGTGCAGTCGGCCCAAAGAGGAAGATTGGCCCAGGCGGGCGAGGGCGCCCGCCCCACACAAAGCAGGGCCTTAGAGCGAACTCATATTCGACAGGAAGTCGCCGTTGACTTTGGTTTTGCTCAGCTTGTCGATGAGCAACTCCATAGCTTCCACCGGGGACAGCGGATTCAGCACCTTGCGCAGCACCCAGATGCGCTGCAGGTCCTCCCGAGGAATGAGCAGTTCTTCTTTTCGCGTGCCGGAGCGCTGAATGTCGATGGCCGGGAACACCCGCTTGTCGACCAGTTTGCGCTCCAGGATGATTTCCGAGTTGCCGGTGCCTTTGAATTCTTCAAAGATCACATCGTCCATGCGGGACCCGGTGTCAATCAGCGCGGTCGCGATAATGGTGAGCGAACCGCCTTCTTCGATATTTCGCGCCGACCCGAAGAAGCGCTTGGGGCGTTGCAACGCGTTCGAATCCACGCCGCCCGAGAGCACCTTGCCGCTGGGCGGAACGATGGTGTTGTAGGCTCGCGCCAGACGCGTAATCGAGTCGAGCAGAATAACCACATCGCGCTTGTGCTCGACCAGTCGTTTGGCTTTTTCAATCACCATCTCGGCCACTTGCACGTGACGCGCGGCGGCTTCATCGAAGGTCGAGGAAATGACTTCGCCCTTCACCGAGCGCTGCATGTCGGTGACTTCTTCCGGGCGCTCGTCGATGAGCAGCACCATCAGCACCACTTCCGGATGGTTCGTGGTAATGGAGTTGGCTACGTTTTGCAGCAGCATGGTCTTGCCGGCGCGCGGCGGGGAAACGATCAAGGCGCGCTGACCTTTGCCGAGCGGCGTCAGCAGGTCCATTACGCGGGCGCTGACGTTCTCCCGAACCGTTTCCAGCTTGAGGCGCTCCTGCGGATACAGCGGCGTCAGGTTATCAAACAGAATCTTGTTGCGGGCCTCGTCGGGAGATTCGAAGTTGACGGCTTCAATCTTGACCAGGGCGAAATACTTCTCGCCCTCATGCGGCGGACGAACCTGGCCGCTGATGGTGTCGCCGGTCTTGAGGTCGAACTTGCGGATCTGCGAGGGCGAAACGTAAATATCGTCCGGGCCGGGCAGGTAGTTGTAGTCAGGGGAGCGGAGAAAGCCGTAGCCGTCGGGCAGGATTTCGAGCACGCCTTCGGCGAAGATGTGGCCTTCTTTTTCGCTCTGCGCCTGCAGGATCTTGAAGATCAGGTCCTGCTTGCGCAAACCGCTGGCTCCGGGCAGATCCAGAGATCGGGCGATCTTGGTCAGCTCCGTAATGTTCTTTTCTTTCAGTTCTGCGATGGTCATGGTTCATTTCACCCGCGAAGGGAGATTTTCAAAGGAGGGTCACTCAGGAAAGATTTGACCACGCTGAGGCAGGAGGCGGGGCTGTCTAGGCAGCCCGCCGCTGTGCCTCGGCAAAATTTTCCGGTTCCGACAATACCGACTGCCGTTCCGAGCTTGCGATCCGGTCCAACACTTCGTTCATGGTTTCCTGGATGCGGGTGTTGGGCTTGTGAAACTTACGCGTAGCCTTGGACGCAAGCTGGCAAAGCATATATCGGTTCCGTAACGTATGTAAAGCCTCAAAAACACGATCAGAGCGCATTTGTTTAGTCTCTCCTGACTTAAGCTAAACCCGCCCATAAATTCCATCTGTGCTGGCCCACACCGCAGCCATAACCCGTAAGTCACTAAATTCAGATGGTTTATGCGGGAAAAGCTCTGGTTACCCTTATAGATGCTCCGCAGAACCCGAAAGTTTCTCTCGTTCTTGGATTTAGGCCGGGTTATCGGCGGAATTGTTCCGGTAAAAAACCGCTGTAAAGCTTTCGGAACGACTCACCCTACGTGAAATAGAACGAAACGTCAAGCATTTCTTGCAGAATTGTACCTGGGATATACCCGTCCCCGTACCAAACCCGGATCGCATCTTAGGGCTGACGGTCGATGTGCAGCAGCACATGGCACCAGGCGATCCATCGCTAACCGTATGATTTTAATGGATATACTGTCCGACTGAATGCGGGACTGGCCGGGTCACGCAGCCCGGTCGACCCCCAGCACATTCGCGAACTCACATGCTGGCCAGGTGCGAGGTGGTGCCTTGTGCGCGTTCCGCCGGAGGTGTGTGCGGTTGGCCGCATCATGGCTGAAGGCCCCCAAGTTCGTCCTGGATTGTGACTCTCATTCGGCCACCCGGTTCCGTTCCGCCGCTGGAGACAGGTCTTTCTGCAGCACCAGTGCGTTGACATTGTCCGGGTAATAACGAGGTATGGTTCTCACAACGTGGTAGTCATGTCGCTTGTAGAAAGCGATCGCCGGGGAATTGTCGACCGCTGTTTCCAGCAGCACCTTCTGGCAGGCGATGGCTCGCAATCGTTGTTCGGCGGCCGACAGCAACTTCGACCCCAGGCCGGACCGGCGGTATACCGGCAGAACGTCAATGGTGATGATATGTCCCTCTTCACGACGATTTGACTCGGCGACGATAAAGCCGGCCACTACCGTCGCGGAGTCGGACCCAGTTTTGCCGTCAGTTTCCGCGGAGCCTGTTTCAGCAACCAAGGTGAAAGCTTTGCGCCTGCGAACGTAGGCGGCCAGCTCAAACCGCGAATATGCAATCCCCGGCGGGAAACAGTTCTGGTCGATCCGCCACAGGGTCTCGAAATCCTCGGGCTGGGCCTCGCGCAAGGTGAATTCCACTCTGCCATTGTAGCCGGAGGACGGAATTCCCCAAGGCTTTCGCCAGGTGAATCAGAGACTTAGAAAATCGGGAAAAACTCTGCACGAACCTGTTGCATGACGTGCACCCCCGGACGTACCATCGGCATCAGAGAGAAATTGTGGGGCTGGTTTTTGTCATTGACGTGGTAGCGGCCGTCGCCCTGGTCGGACTCTGGTATTTCTGCCTCGCCCGATACAATCGTCGCCGGGGAATCCGCGCACTGCACTGGGTGGAATCCGCGTGTGCGCGGTATGGCCAGATTGCCGAGGCCCGCTGGGTTGGGGCGTCTCGTCTGGAGGCACGCCTGCGCTTCGCGGCGCACTGGGTGGCGAATGCCCGGGTGACCATCCGCCTGCTGCCCCGGCCTCTGCCGGTGCAATGGCTGCTCAGCCGCTGGCACAAGCAAAAAGAAACCATCACGTTCGAAGCTGACCTCGATTACGCTCCGGTGGTACGGCTCGAAGTGCTGCGCCATCGCTGGCTGACGCAAAGCAATAAGAAGCTCAAGTCGAAGCCGGGAAACTGGACCATCAGCCGGCCGGGGCCGGTTGTGCTCACCACCCGCACCGACTGGCGGGAGGAGTTGCCGCCGATTGTGAACACTCTCATGACTTCCCGCGGACACAGCCTGCTCAGTGTGCGACTCCGCCCGGAATCGCCGCACCTTGCCGCCACCATTGATTTGGACGACCTTTCGAACGAAGCCGCCGCCGCAGGCTTTCTGGGAGTGCTGCGTGACTTGGCGGCGAGTGCATCGGCTTCCCGGCAGTAGACCGCTAGATCTAACTACCCAGCGGGCAGCACGGGGGCGTCCTGATCCTGACCTTCTCGGGCCATCGCACCAACGCCACGAGCCGGGCTTCTCTCATCCCTTACTGGCAGCTATTGAACTTGAAAGAGACGACGTGCGATTGCCAGTTGTCGCTGGCCTTACCGTTGTTGATGTTGTCGTACTCCTGGGTGTACCAGAAAGTGCAATCGTCCACCGGATCGACGCTCATACTGCTGTAGTCGCCCCAGCGGTTGCTGCAGCATTGTACGGCGCTGCCCTTCACCGCCAGCATTGCGCCTTCCATCTTGTTCAGAGGATCGCCGGGTACGCGCCCGGTGAAGTAAATACTGGGATCGAGCTTCTTGCTGTTGTCGGCACTGAAGCCCAAAGCAATGTCGCCGGCCTGGTCCATGGCGATGCTGCCCATCCAATAGTTGTTGATTTTGTTCTGGTAGGTCCCGGCCTGGTAGAGGGTGAACGAACTTCCCGGAGGCGTGGACCTCAGTTCATACCAGCGTTCCGCAGAGACCGCCTTTGACGCGCCGCCGGCAGCCACGGTGTGCGAGAACACCAGCGCTTCGTGGTCCCCAAAGTTGCGATAGGCGTTGCGGAACATCATCTGGGCGCCCATCGCATCGAGCAGCGTTCCCGCGGGCTGCGGAATGCAGGCACCCTTGCCGCCAGCGCACAGTGCCTTGTACGCCGGGATCGTGAGGTTGTTCGGCCCCTTGAAGGTAGATTTCTCGGGGTGCGGAAAGTCTACATGGAAGTCGTATTCCTGGAGTGTGACATTGGAAAGTCCGAGCTCAACATAATGGTTGGGAGCGCCACTGGGAGGAAGGGTGCTCCCGTCGAAGTCGGAGGGCATTAAGCCGAAATTCCAACCGGCCTGGATGCAGACCATGGTCGCCGCCTGGTTGGCGAGCATCGCGGTGCGGTCGACCGCGCAGGGCAGCGCCCAGCCGGGACCGTAAAAGTTGAAGGAGAGATAGTAGGCATCCGGCCAGACTCCATACTTCGGATAGTCGGGCAGCCCCCCGTTGATGGTGAAGGCATACAGATTGTACTTGCCCGTGGCATCGTCGGTCTGGGATACGGCCATGCAAAGCTGGAAGCTGCTGAAATACTCCACTTGCGAAACAAACCAGCGGTTGGCGATTCTGTCATACAGGACGACTGGATCGCCGCCATCTTCGGTGCCACATTGTCCTCCGAAGACTGTGCCCCAGATGTTGTGGATTTTCGTGGGCCCGAGCGTCTGCTTGCCGGTGGCCTTGTCGTAAACCGAATAGGCCAGGTTGGTGATCAGGACGAACTGCTTATCTCCGGCTGCACCGTTGGTATCGGGAGGAATCACGCCGCCCGCCTCGGATCCGTTCATGCCATCGAAGTTGAGGCCCACGGTCACGGCAAGATCGTTGCTGATTTCGTCGTCGTTCTGCAGTACGGGATCGGGTCCGGCAATGACACGGGACGGAATCCTGGGAAAGACATGTTCTTTGCGCTCAACAAAGTGATCGGTTCGCGGGATGATGGTCGCCACGTCGCGCAGTGGCCGCGACTCCATGTGTTTGACTTCCTTGATGACGAATGATCCCTTTCTGGTTGTGGCGGCGGGCGCCGGAATAATCCACAACACCAGACATACACCGAGCAGCGGGAAACCCGCCGCAAAAGCTCTTTTCATAAATCCCTCTCAATATCAAAAAAACTGCATTATGCCAGCGGGAAAGTCTGACAGCAGGAAATGGCCTTGTCAATGGGGGGGCGTCCGGCGCCGCCCTCACTTCCCGCGCCGAACGCGGGAAATGGACAGCCGCGTCTCAAGCCTCAGGCTGTGGGATGAAGCGGTATCCCACTCCCCTGACGGTGAGCAGATATCTCGGTTGCGACGGGTCGTCCTCGATGTAGCGGCGCAGGCGCACGATGAAATTGTCGATGGCGCGGGTGTCGGTGTCTTCCCGCAGGCCCCAGACTTCTTCCAGAATCTGCTTGCGGGAAACCACGCGGCCGCTGTTGCGAATCAGATAGCGAAACAACTCGGCTTCCATCAGCGTCAGCTGGATGACGTTCTGCTTGAATCGCAACTCCAGTTTGGCGAAGTCGACAGTTCTACCATCGAACGAATAGACGCCGGATTCCGGCGTGGCCGGCGCTGTGGAGTCCCCCGCCGCAGGCGCGGCCTGCCCCATTTGGGCCCATTCGCGCCGGCGCAGCAGGCCCTGCAGCCGGGCCAGCAGGATGGGGAGTTCGAACGGCTTGGGAAGGTAATCGTCGGCTCCGGAAGCGAATCCCTTGAGCACATCTTCGGGACGGCTGCGCGCGGTAAGCATCAACACGGGAACAAAATTCTTGGCGGCGCGGAGCTCGCTGGCCACCTCAAATCCGTCCTTGCCAGGAAGCATAACGTCCAATACCACCGCGTCGAACTCCTGTTTGCCGTTGCGGCTCCTGGTTTTATTTTTCGGGTTGGTACCCAGGAGCAAGGCCAGCGCGCTTTCGCCATCGCCAACCACGGACACGGCGTGCCCCTCGGCCTCAAGGTTGTAGCGCAGACCCTTGGCCAGGTGGAGTTCGTCTTCGACGATGAGTACGCGGCTCATGGGACGCTCCGCGGCAATTCGACGACCACCGTGGTTCCGTGGCCTTCGCCATCGCTGAGAGCAAAGGCGCGCCCACCGTGCTTCTTGGCGATGGCCTTCACGATGAACAATCCCAGCCCAGTGCCCTTTACCTGAGAAAGCGCGCGGGTGGACACGCGATAGAAGCGACGGAACACGCGCTTCAGTTCCTCGGGCGGAATGCCGAAACCCTGGTCCTGCACGCTCAACCGTATGTGCTTCTCGTCCGGCGCATCGACGCGTACCGAGACGTCGATCTTGTCTCCCGAATACTTGATGGCGTTATCGAGCACGTTGGAAACGGCGGTGCGCAACTCCTCGGGATCGCCGCTGACCTGCGCGCCGGTTCCGTTCAGAGTCGACTTGAAATGAAGCGCCTCCGGCGGCAGATGACGGCCGCTGCGGGCCACCTCAACGCACTCCTGGACGAGGTTTCCGAAATCGAGAGGAACCCTCTGCCGTCCGCGCTTGTGGGTAACCGCACCGGCCTTGAGCACCTGCTCCACGGTACCCAGAAGGCGGTCCGTGTCGTCCAGCATGAGCTGGTAGAATTCCCCGCGCTGCGCCGGGTTGACGTCGTGCCGCTCCAGAGTTTGGAGATAAAGGCGGATGGAGGCAATCGGAGTTTTCAACTCATGAGTAACCGCGTTGATGAAGCTGTCATGCTGCTCGTTGCGGCGGATTTCGCGCACCAGGAAAATCGTGTTCAACACCAGGCCAGTGGTAATCGCGCCGAAGAAAATAATGCCGAGAAAAAGCTTGACCCCTTCGCGCCAGTTGAAAATGATCCAGCCAAAGCCCACGGCCGTGGCGACGGCCGCCAGGCTCACGCCGAACACGAGAAAGAAAATAAGGGTGCCGCGCCGGCTGGCAATCCGCATAGCACGATTCTACCCCTGAAAAAGGAAAACCCGCAGCCAGCGGGGTTTCCATTCAGATTCGAGTTTTTCGCGGCCGCCTAGTCGCCGGCTGCCGTGGCGGCAGCGACTTTCACGGCCTTCACCTGGCTGGTGAGCGGCGGAGTTGCCGGCAGGTCGTTTAACTTCAGCCGATATACGTGACGCGCCAAGCCAAGCTTTTTCAGGCACCAGATGCCGTACCAGTTGAAATCGATTTCATACCACGTGATGCCGTGACGCGCCGACACCGGATGCGCATGATGGTTGTTGTGCCATCCTTCGCCAAAGGTCAGCATCGCGACCACAAAATTGTTGGTGGACATATCCTTGGTGACAAATCGCCGCGATCCCCATACGTGCGTCGCTGAGTTGACCAGCCAAGTGGCATGAAGAAGGAACACGGTCCGGAAGAAGATTCCCCAAAGCAGGAACGGCAGTCCCCCGATGGCGAACAGCACGACGCCAAGCACGACAATCGGAACGTAGTGGTACTTGGTAATCCAGACATGGAACTTGTCTTTGGCCAGGTCGGGAACGTAACGGGCCAGGGTGGTGGTGTCGTGATGCATCGACTTGCCGGTCAGGATCCAGCCAATGTGGGCCCACCACATGCCGTCGCGAGGCGAATGCGGATCGCCCTTCTCGTCGGAGAACTGGTGATGAATGCGATGGGTCGCAACCCAGAAAATCGGGCCGCCCTCCAGTGACAACACCGCGCAAACCGTAAGAAAGTACTCAACCCATTTCGGAGTCCGGTAGCCGCGATGCGTCAGCAACCGGTGATAGCCCATGCCAATTCCCAGGCTGCCTGACACCCACCATAAGAAGATCGCTACGAAGAATGCTTTCCAGGTGAAAAAGAAGAGGGCAGCGATTGCGCCCACGTGAAACAGCCCCATGAAGGTGGCCGTGATCCAGTTGATTCCGTCGTCAGCCGAACGGCTGCGATCTAAGGCTTCAAGTTCCATAAGAAACAGTTCCCCGTAGGCGGTGCTTTTGGTTGAAAGGCTCCGGTTAGGCTAGCAGGGTGCAGAGGGGCAGCATGTAATAGTTGTGTAATAGCGGGGCGGGCGGCCATTACGAGAGTAACTGAGGGGGTGTCCGCGAGGCTTTCGCGTTCGTCTGAACCCCGATTCCGACGGCACCCGGCACGAACACCTTTCGCCTCGAAGTGCCAGGAGTGGGCCCGTTTTCCGCAGGTGTGCAATTTTGAACAGTCAGACGATGTTGGGTCAATGTACGATTCGTTCGGAGCGGCGGCTGTCACGGTTTGGTGTCGATTGACAGTCGACGTTCAGATTCTCAAACGCCTCTGTTTTCTGTACCCCTACGCGACGCGTTAACGGGCCGGACTCATCGGGTTCGGCCCTTCTCTTTGGCGTTGATTCCCCGGCTCACGGTTTTCTAGCCGCCCCGGTGAGCGTTTGTACCAAAGCGCTTCCCCAGCGTTTGGTGCCCAAAACGGGCGTAGGATATTCTGTCCCCAGGCCACCTGAATGCGGACTGGGACGTGCTGAGAAACTACTACATCAACAAGGAATGGATGGTGTCGAGCACAGCGAGACGTATCTATCGCGTTGCAGCAGGCTGTCTTTGGCGCTGTCCGTCTTCTTGGTGGTGGTGCGGCTCAAGGGTGGAATCCCCGAAAACCTTATCCCCTTTTTGAAGCTGCCTCTGTTCGCTGGCGTATTCGGAGCCGCCGTCACAATGGTCGCCATGGAGTATTTCTTGTTCGGCTTCGACAAGTCGTCTGAGTTGAAAAAGGTGTTTTGGTTTTGTGTGATGTTGTTCCCGCCACTCAGACCACCTCTTTACTGCTTTATCGTTTACTCGCGCCCGGATGCGTTAAAGGTGAACCCGGGACCGCGTTAGGGAAGGTCCGTCACGCCGAGGCGCCCTTCACCTGGATTCCCGCCCATTTCTCCAGCAGCGTGAGGGTAGCCGCGTAGTCAAGATCTTCGTGACCTTCCTCGGTGGCCAAATCGTAGATCTCCTCGACCGTTTCAAGGCCGGGCAGTTTTACTCGCGCGTCCTTGGCTGCTTCAAGCGCCAGCCGGATATCTTTCCGCATCAAGCGCAGCGGGAAGTTCGGCGAGAAATCGCGCTTCAAGACGAAGGGAGCCTTGTAGTCCACCACGCCGGAGCGAACCATGGAAGCGTCAATTAAGGGCATCATGGTCTCAGCCTCGACGCCCAACTTTGCCGCCAGGGTGAGAGCCTCCGCGAAGCCTTCATAGATGAGCGCAATCTGCAGATTCATGGCGAGCTTTGCCACTTGTCCTTTTCCGGTTTCGCCCATGCGGAAAAATTTCTTGCCGGTCGCCGCAAACAGCGGTTTCACTTTCTCAATCGCGGATTCTTCTCCGCCGACGATGAAGATCAAGGTGGCGTTTTGCGCGCCCAGTTTGGATCCGGTCACCGGAGCGTCGACATATTGGACTCCCTTGGCACCGACCCGCTCGGCGAACTTGCGCGTGGCAGAGGGAGAAATCGTGCTGGAATCCACAATGAGTTGTCCCGCAGCCAGAGACTCATGCACGCCACGGATTCCGAACAGCACGCTCTCCACCGCTTTCGTGTCGGAGACGCATGTCCAGATAACTTCTGCGCCGGCCGCTGCCTCGGCCGGAGACGCGGCGGTGCGCGCACCTTCCACCTCCTTGCCGCCAGTGCGATTCCACACCGTCACTTCATGGCCGGCCTTCACCAGGTTGGACGCCATCGAGCGTCCCATGATCCCCAAACCCAGAAACGCAACACGCATCATTTCACCCCCCACTCAGATTACCGCGCAAGGTTGCCAGTTCGTCAACCAATTTCCATCCGGATTGCCCTAGAATAAGAAACAACCTGGCTCCCTCTGCCGACATCGGATAAGAGGAAGACCTTCTTCTCGGAGAATCGGCCTGCTCGAGTCAGGCCCAGGACTGAAGGCGCCGGCCGCCGACACATGTTAAAGGCCACACTCAGGAATCCCGTGTTACGCAAGCGTGCTCAGGCTTTTGGCCGTCTGGTGCGCCATTCCGCCGTTACCCCTCGCACCGGGAGCACCCACAAGCCGGAACTGGTGAACGACGGCGAACTCGGGATTACCTTCATCGGGCATTCCAGTTTCTTCATTCAGATGGGCGGCCAGAACATCGTGATCGATCCCAATTTCGCGCCTTGGCTGTTTGTGCTGAAGCGTCTTCGCAAGCCGGGCTTGCAAGTTCGGGACCTGCCAGGCATTGATCTGGTGCTGGTCACGCACGCGCATTTCGATCATCTCCACCGGCCATCGTTGCGCGCGATCGTGCAGCATACGCGGCGAACCAGCGGCCAAACGCCGGTGATCATCGTCCCACATCATGTTCTGGACCTGGTTTCGGACCTGGGATTCCGGGAGGTCATCGAACTCGACTGGTGGAACAGCTACCGGCACCGCTCGCTGAGCGTCACGCACGTGCCTTCGCGCCATTGGGGAGCGCGCGTGCTCAAGGATTCCCATCGCGGCTATGGCGGCTACGTGCTGCGCGACCGCAAACACTCGGTCTATCATGCCGGAGACACTGCGTATTTTTCCGGATTTCGCGAAATCGGCAAACAGCTTGCCCCGGAACTGGCGCTGCTTCCCATCGGCGCGTACAACCCGCCATCGTTTCGCAACGTCCACGCCAGTCCCGCCGACGCCACCCGCGCGTTCCTCGATTTGAAGTCGCGCTGGATGGTTCCCATGCATTACGGAACTTTCCGGCTTTCCCACGAGCCGATGGAAGAACCTCTGCAACTCCTGGAGAGTGAAGCCAAAGCCGCGGGGATTGAAGACCGCGTGCTCGTGCTGCAGGAAGGCATTACCCGGCTGTTCTGAAAGCTCAACCTTTCGGGCAGTTGGCTAGTGTGGTCAGGATGCCGTATGAAAAATGCGGTGATCGCTTTACCGATTCTGTTGGCTCTGCTGGCTCCAGCCCAAGTCAGCCCGCAGCCTCATTCCCAGGGACAAATATCCGGGATCCTCCTCTATCCGAATGGAACGCCTGTATCGAAAGGCAAGGTTCTTCTGACGGGGGCGCGGCCCGGCGAAAATCCCACGGAAGCGACCACCGAAACCGATCAAGACGGCAAATTCAAATTCAGCCATCTCAGGTTCACCAGCTATTGGTTTGGTCCTTCCAAAGAAGACGAAGCGTATGGAGATGGCGAAGCCGTCTCTGTGCAAGGGGGAATCACGCTCACGAACCCAATCGGTGTCAAACTCACTTTTGCGGAGCCTGCTTCCCATGTGGTGCTGAAACTCGGACCTAAGTGGGGGCATTCTCACCGGTACGGTTGAAGATCTGACGACTCACCAGCCCGTCGTCGCGCTCCTGAGGTTTGCAGAAGAACTGGGCCACAACACCAGTAACGAGCCCCACTACCTTCACGATTTCTTTAAGAAAGATGCGTCAGGTGCTTTTCGCACACTCATCCCTCCTGCGATGAAGCTGTTTCTGCAAGTAAACGCCAACGGCTATAAGCCCTGGCTCTATCCTGACGGCCTGGGAACAGTCGTCTTCCTTGAAAGCCGTCGTGTTCCGCAGCCTTTGCCCCTACGTATGGAATCAGGAGAACAGAAATCACTCACGATTGAAATGGAGCCGGAAGCGAAGCCTGAAGAAACTCATCCCTAGCCGCAGCGTCGCCAGCGCCCATTCGAAGGCGTCATCCCGTCTATCTCGGCGCATTTCAGCCGAGGTAGCCTGCCCTGAGCGAGGTCGAAGGGGATCTCGCGGGGGGCTTCTGGATAACGTCCGGAAATCTCCGCTCAATACGCCAGCAGAATCCTCAAATCCCGCAGATTATTCCCGGTCGGCCCGGTAACCACAGCGTCTCCCAAGCCTTCGAAGAACGGATACGCATTGAACTTCGACAAATAGGCATTCCCTTCCAAGCCGCGAGCTTGCGCGCGTGCAACGGTCGTGCCGTCCACCACCGCGCCCGCGGCGGAACTGTTGCCGTCGATCCCATCTGTGCCGGCGCTGAGCACCACGATATTTTCCCCCGCGATGGACTCGGCGCAGGCCAGTGCAAACTGCTGGTTGCGGCCGCCCACCCCGCCGTTGGTGACCTTAACCGTGACTTCCCCGCCGGAAAGCAGGCACACTCGCTCAGCTTTCTTGCGAAGCTCGCGCAGCCGATTCAAAAGGTAGTCGGCAGCCCGGACGTAGTCCCAGTCATCGCAGCTGTTGTCGACTTCGACGGTAAACCCCTGCCGCTCCGCTTCGGCCTTGGCCGCGTCGATCAAGGAAGCATTCGACAACACCGTCCACCGGCGGCTGCGATGGAATGCCGGATCGTCGGACTTCGGTGTTTCCTCCAGAGCATGGTTTTCAAATAACTCGCGCACCGATGCGGGAAAATTTTCGAGCAGTCCATACTGCGCGGCGATTCGATGGCAATCTTCCACCGTGGTTGAGTCCGGCATGGTCGGGCCGGAGGCGAGCGCGTCAGGCGTGTTGTCGGGAACGTCAGACACCAGAATCGAAATCTGCTGCGCCGGATACGCCGCCCGCGCCAGCCTTCCACCCTTGATCGCCGAAAGATGCTTGCGAATGGCGTTGATCTCGGCAATGGGCGCGCCCGACAGCACCAGCGCGCGATAGGTGCGGATCAGGTCGGGCAGAGTGATTTCATCATCGATGGGCTTCTCGGCAATCGACGACCCTCCGCCGCTGAGCAGAAAAATGGCCAGAGACGCAGCGTTCTGCGAATCGAGCGAACGCAGCATTGCATGGGCCGCGGCCACGGATTCTTGGTTGGGAGTCGGATGTCCGCCCAGGAAGTAACGGAAGCCGCGAGCCTGCGCGGCGGATTGCACCGAAGTAGCAACGATGCCTTCAAAGCGGCTCCCCGCCTGCATCTCCAGCGCATTCACCATGGTGTGCGCGGCCTTGCCGATGGAGACCACAAACACCCGCGCATAAGAATTCAGATCGCAAAGGTCTTCGCGCACCCGCAAAACGCCGCGCTCGCATGAGACGTGCCGTTCAAAAGCCCGGTCGATGCTGGACTCGGCCAGCGCGCGCTCGAACAGATGCCGGGCGGTAACCCGCATCTCGATAGCTCGCCGCTCGCGATCGTGGGCCGCCGCAGACATAAGAGAGGAATTATAGCGAGCACCCCTTCGAGGGCGGGATCCCGAACCTCGGCGCACTTCAGCCGAGTGCGGGATCTCGCGCGGATATTCCAGCGTCTCCGGCACGGAATCGCTCAGCCGACGACGACCACTTCTCCCACCCAGCCCTGGATCGCTTCCCGCAATTCTCTCAGTCGGCCTTCGAAAAAATGGTCCCCGCCCTCGATGATGACCAACTTCTTTGGCTCGGGCAGAAATGACACCAGGCTCTCCAACTTCTGCCTCGGACCGAACGGATCGCGCGCCCCACTCACGAACAGCTTGGGCTTGTTGCAGGTTCTCAGATATTCGAACTCGTAGGTTCGCTCATCGGCCGGAAGGACGGGAACTCCGAGCCCAATCGCAGCCTTGACCCGCGCATCCGCGCAGGCTACACGCAAACCGACCGCCGCACCGAACGAGAACCCGGCAAACAGTAAAGGCAGATGGAACTCCCGGTCCAGCCAGTCGAGGGCCACGCGGACATCGTCGAGTTCGCCATTGCCGCTGTCGTGCTCGCCTTCGCTCAGCCCCGTGCCGCGAAAATTGAAACGCAAGACCGGAAATCCGAAGTAGTGGAACGCCTTCATGGCATGGAACACGACTTTGTTGTGCAGGGTTCCGCCGTACAGCGGATGCGGATGACACACCAGCGCGGCATGGGTTGGGTTTTCTCCGCCGGTATTCAAGAGCGCTTCCAGCCGCCCCGCCGGTCCCTGCAGAAAAAGCGAACGAATTTCACTGTTGGTGGAGATCACTCTTCAGATTACAACGAATGAATAATTCCGGACGTTGAAACCGTCGTAGTGTTTCTGCCAGAAGTGCTCCGACTCGCCAATCAAGCGCCGCGAGACACCCTGCTTCAGGGACGGGAGGGCCTCGGCGGGTTTCGATTGACACCAGGTTCCCGGGGCATCGACAATCGGTGCCTATGCGCCATGTATGCTGGTTCGTTCTGCTGCTGTTCTGGGCCGTTGCCGGATGTGCCCAAACCAATTCCTACCTGTTCGTCTGGGCAGGCGACGATGCCAAAAAGAGCAACGATTTTCTCGCGGTGCTGGACGCCGATTCGAAGTCTCCGCACTACGGCCAAGCCGTAGCGTCGGTCGCGGTACCCGGCCCGACCGGCACGCCTCATCACACGGAACTGGAAATGCCGCTGGGCGGCTTTCTGCTGGCCAATGCGTTTGAGAGCGGACGCACCATGCTCTTCGACTTGCGCGACCCGCTGCACCCATCCCTGGTCACCTCGTTCGGCGATCTCGACGGATACATGCATCCGCACACCTACGTGCGTCTGGCGAACGGCCATGTGCTCGCCACATTTCAGTACCATGGTGGACACGATCCCAAGGCGGATGGCGGCGGTCTGGTCGAATTCGAGGAACGCGGGCGTGTCATCCGCAGCAGCAGCGCCATGGGTCCTGCGGCGAAGAGTGAACTCATCCGGCCCTACAGCCTGGTGGTGGTTCCTGCTCTCGACCGCATTGTCAGCACGAATACCGCAATGCACGACAAAGACGGAGTGAGCCGTACCGTGCAGGTGTGGCGCCTTTCTGATTTGAAGCTGCTGCGAACCCTGGTGCTGCCGCCCGGACCACGCGGATCGGAGCAGCAATATCCAGGGGAGCCGCATCTGCTCGCCGACGGCAAGACGGTACTCGTCCACACCTTTGGGTGCGGCTTGTATCAGTTGGACGGTATTGAGACCGATCACCCTTCGGCTCGGTACCTGAAGACGTTCGACGGCGAGCAAGCGGATGTGCGTTTGCTCATCGGGCATTACTGGCTTCAAACGATGTCCTCGGCGCACGCGCTTGCAACCTACGACGTCTCCGACCTGGCCCACATACGCGAGGTATCGCGGATCACGTTCGATGACAAGCAGAAGCCGCACTGGATCGCCGCCGATGAAGGCGGTCGCCGAATCGTGCTGAACTCGGGCGAGAATGGTGATCACCGCCTGTTCATCCTGAACTTCGATCCCCAAACCGGAGCCCTCGCGCTCGACCCCCGCTTCCGCGACCCGGGCAGCGACCAGCCTGGCGTCAGTATGGATGGCAAGACCTGGCCGCACGGCTTCCATGGCGATGCCTTCCCGCACGGGACGGTGTTCTCGCGTCCGACGGCTGCGGTTTCAGACGCCTCGACCCGGAATTAAGACACCGGTATCAGGCGCGTACAGGGAATCGGGGGCCTCCGGGATCGTTTCGTTGCGCTGGTCCTGGTGTTTCTCTGTCTGTGGTTATACCGCAGTCTCGAACCGGGCTCGAACTGAACGTGCGTCGATATTGGGACTTGCCTCACCCAGGTTAACGCCCCACGCCACGGCTTAGACTTGGGGCACCAGGCTGGAAAATTCCGGCGGTCCGCGTACACTAGGTGGGTAAAATGCCGAATCCACAAAAACCTGCTGATGCCGGGCACAAGGGCCGAACATGACGCACCTGCATGAAGAACTTCTCCGGGAATTTCAGGACTTTGCTCGCACCGCTCCCACGGCCAAGTCCGTCATGGAGCATATCGCCCAGCGTCTGCACGAGAAGATGGCGCGCTACAACTGGGTAGGCTTTTATCTCGTTGATCCCTCCGACCCCGGAGTCCTGCTGGTCGGACCCTTCGTCGGCAGCTTTACCCCCAATGCCCGCATTCCTCTCAATACCGGACTCTGTGGCGCCGCGGCCAGCAGCGGGCAGATCGTGGTAGTGGACGACGTCTCCACCGATCCCCGTTATCTTTCAGGGTCGCCCATGGTGAAGTCTGAAATCGTTGTCCCCATCTTCGTGAGGAGCCAGCTCGCGGCCGAACTCGATATCGAGAGCTATTTTGACAGCACCTTCACTACCTCGGAACAGGAGTTTGTCAAAGCCGGCGCCACCCTGGTGGGAAAGTATTTGGCGAAAGATTAGCCGGCAACCTGACGAACCACTCTCCAACCATGGCTGCTCCACCCTTGCACTGTGCATTTGGCCGGCGCCACCCCCCGCCTGCTCAAAGAAATGCCTTGACTGCGGCCATCCCCTCGTAGCATGATTTGGCCTTCCTCTGGGGGGTCATGTCAACCCGAAGGTTTCCGGAATTCTCCGCTGGTTTCTTTCACTTTCTCCGCCTTGTGGCAAGACGAGCAACGCTCTCAAGCGTGACCCTTATGTTTCTGGCAGTGTGCCTCTTTGCGGTCGTTATCAACCGGAACAGTTTACCCGGTGCGGTTCTGGAGGCACGGGCCGCCGCAACGGGGCATGTTCCGGCAAATTCTTCTCATCCAGGTTCGCAAGTGATTCAGCATGTGGTGATCATTTTTCAGGAGAACCGCTCTACCGACAACCTGTTTCAGGATCCGGTTCTGATTCAACACGGGGCAGATATTCAGAGCTACGGCATCAATTCCAAGCAGCAGAAGATTCCCCTGCAACCGCGGCCGTTGGCGGACTATTACGACCAGGGCCACGGCCATACCCCGTTCCTCGCCATGTATGACAACGGCAAGATGGATGGTGCGGACAAGATCAAGCAGCAGTGCGACTCTGGCCATCGTTGCCTCAAGGCTCCCCCTCATTTCCAGTTCAAGTATGTACAACCCCAGGACGTGGCGCCTTATTTCGAGATGGCCGAACAATACACCTTTGCCGATCGCATGTTTGAGACCCAGCAAGGCCCCAGCTATCTGGCCCACCAGTTCATTATTGCCGGGACCTCGGCGCCCACCGCCGGCAGCAACCTGTTCGCGGAGAGCTCGCCAGGGATCGGTCCCGGAGGCGGAGCCCATGTCGGGTGCACAGCTCCGCAGGCGGAGCGCGTCGAGCTGATCGATCCTTACGGCCAGGACTCGGGAGCGATTTTTCCTTGCTTTGAGCATCCCACGCTGGGCGACCTGCTCGATGCCCAGTCGCTCACCTGGCGATACTACACGGCTCAACTCACCGGCCTGCTCACCGGGCCAAATTCGATTCGCCATGTGCGCTTCGGTCCGGACTGGAAGAAAAACATGGTGCTGGGCCCGAAGCAGGTGCTCACCGATATTGCTGACGGGAAGCTGGCATCGGTCACCTGGGTGATCCCCAACTGGAACACCTCCGACCATCCTCAGATCAACGATGGTTCCGGGCCTTCCTGGGTCGCGTCAGTGGTGAACGCCATCGGCGGCAGCCAATTCTGGGCGAATACAGCCATCTTTATTACCTGGGATGATTGGGGTGGTTGGTACGACCACGTCGCGCCGAAAGTGATCAACGATGGCACCAGTTGGGGGTCGGGCTTCGTCTACGGTTTTCGTGTCCCGCTGCTGGTGGTTTCACCCTATGCCAACACCGCCTATGTTTCCCACGTCACCCACGACTTCGGCAGTATTCTGAAATTCACCGAAGAAGTTTTCGGATTGCCGTCGCTGGGCTATGCGGACGCTTATGCCGACGATCTGTCGGACTGCTTCAACTTCGCACAACGTCCCTTGCCATTTCGCAGGATTCACGCGCCGCTTGATGCCAGTCACTTTCTGAATGACCGGCATCCGCTGGGCGATGCTGACGACGATTAGACGTTCGTTCTGACAACGCAGGGTTGGTGGCCCACTCAAGCCCATTTTGGCTTGAGTGGGGAATTTCGGACGCATGATACCTCAGTTTCGCCTGGTGCCCCTGGTTCGCGTCCGTTCTCTGGGAGGCTAGCCTGAGCACAGAGCGACTTCAGACTGAACGCGCGTCAATATTGGTACTTGCCTCGCGCATCGATACTGAGACTTGTCTCCACCCTTAAGCATGTCATCCTGAGAGCCCGCGCTTTGCTTCGCGGGCCGAAGGATCTCGGACGGCACGGACTTTGCTGTGTGAGAGCAAAGCTGCATGCCCTAAGCGATAGTCGAAGCTTGGCCTGCCGAATCGCCGACACCGTCCGACTCCGCTTGCGCCGCCGGAGATTCTATTGGTGAGCAGACCGTGGGGGCTGGCTCTCCATCACCACGCGCAGAATGCGGTTAATGCGCGTCTGGTAGCCTTTTACATGACCCTTGAGCCAGTCGAGCACGTCCGCATCGAGACGAATCGTCAACTGCTTTTTCGCCGGGGGCCAAGCCGCGGTTGCCTTCTTGAGAAATTTCTTGTCCAGCGCAGGAATGTCCGAATAGTCGATATCGGCATCCTTCATGCGGTCAATCCGCGCCAAGTCGCTTTTTGTAGATTTCTTGTTCACGCCGGTTCCCTTTCCTCATGGAGATGATGCGCGTCCCTTCATCGCGCGGTGAATGGGCTATGACGACCAGCCGCCCGGCCAGCAAGCCCAAAGTGATGAGCCGCTCTTCGCCGTACGCGAAGCGGTCGTCTTCAAACGTAACGCAAGGCCCGGCAAACACCTGCTCGGCATCCTCAAAACTGAGACCATGTTGGCGATGTTCTTCCGGTTCTTCGCTTCGTCCCATTCGTATTTCATCCCAGTTTCCAGTCAACTGTAGCTCTTTTTGTAGTTACAGACAAGGGCACCAAATCCCTCGACAGACAGAAGGGCGGTAGGTGCGACGGTGGCCTACAGCAACTTGCATCTTGCCAAACCCAAGCCACACGCGCAGAATTAGCTGGTCAATAGTCGTGCTCTCCACCACCTCGCAAGGAGGCTCGAAATGTTCAAGCCCCAGGGGCGCCTTCAGCCGATCTCCTGCTCGCTGGCCCTCGCGATCTTCGTCCTCGCGAGTTTCTGCCTTGCTGAAGTGTCAGGTTCGCACAAGAAGCCAGCTGCGCCCCACACCCTCACCGATTGGCCTGAGTTTCATCGTTTGAACATGGCGCGGTACAACCCCTACGAGAGCATTCTCTCGATCGACAGTGTCAAGAGCCTCTGGGTGAAATGGAGTCTGCCCACGGGCGGCATAATAAACGGCTCCCCCGCCGTGGCCAACGGAGTGGTCTATGTGGGATCGAACGACTTTAACGTATATGCTCTGAACGCGCGCACCGGAGTCAAACTGTGGACCTTTCCCACCGGGTCTTACGTGCAGTCCACGCCTGCGGTGGCAAATGGTGTAGTTTACGTTGCCTCGGACGATGGAAATCTCTATGCCCTTGACGCCGCCACGGGCAAAAAACGCTGGAGCTACAGCGGGCAGTTCCAATTCGAATCATCGCCTGCGGTGCTTGATGGTGTGGTTTACATCGGCTCGTACAACGGAAACGTGTACGCGCTAGATGCAAATACCGGCGTGCCCCTGTGGACCTACCAAACCCATAACTACGTTGAATCGTCGCCTGCGGTAGCGAATGGTGTGGTCTATGTCAGCTCCTATGAGAATGGCTACCTATATGCGCTAAACGCGCGGACCGGAGCTGAGGTGTGGAGCTTCTTTACATGGGGCGGAGCCTCCTCGCCCGCCGTCGCAGATGGCGTGGTCTATGTGGGCGGCGGTTGGGTCTATGCACTGGACGGCCGAACCGGAGCAGAACTGTGGAACTTCCAGCAAGGGGTCGGCTATTCTTCGCCGGCTGTGGCGGATGGAATCGTGTACATTGGCGGAGGCATTTACGATCTCTACGCCCTGGATGCTCACACTGGTACCGAGTTATGGACCTACCACGCAGGCAATGATATAGACTCCTCTCCCGCGGTCGCTAACGGCGTGGTGTACTTCGGGTCAAACGACGCCAGGATTTACGCATTGGACGCCAAAACAGGCACGTGGTTGTGGGACTATCCGACTGGCGGTTGGATAACCACGTCCTCACCCGTGGTCGTGAATGGCATGGTTTACATAGGCTCCTCCGACTACCTCTTCCGCGCCTTTACCGTAAGCCCCGTCCCACCAAATGAGCAAGTGCTTTACAGCTTCCAAGATAACGCCGACACTCAAATTCCCACAAGCGGAGTGATCTTTGATAGGCAGGGCAACCTCTATGGAGCTACCGAGGCAGGCACCGTCTTCCAACTCGCGCCGCCAGCGAAAAAAGGTGATTCTTGGACAGAAACAGTGCTGTACACGTTCAAGGGCAAGAACGATAACAACGACGCCATGCAGCCCAGCGGCGGCTTAGTAATCGACGGTGTCGGAAACTTGTATGGCACAACCGCCTACGGTGGTACCGGAGGATGCATCCTGTTGGGGATTCTGTACGGCTGTGGCACGGTCTACGAGATATCGCCGCCACAACAGAAGAGCGGTCAGTGGACCGAGACGATCCTGTACAGCTTTCAGAGTGGCAATGACGGGTACTATCCCTGGGGCAGCCTGACATTCGACAAAGCGGGAAATCTATACGGAGCCACCCAGTTTGGTGGGGGAAAGGGAAACACCTGCGACGCGTTCTATGGCGGCAATTGCGGTACCGTCTTCGAGTTGTGTCCACCAAAGCAGAAGGGTGGACAATGGACTGAGCAGATACTCCATAGCTTCGCCGGGGGCACGGACGGCGCAGAACCGAACGGAGGCTTGGTCCTTGACAGTAAGGGCGCTGTTTTCGGCGCGACCTATATCGGGGGTGCTGCGAATGGCAACGAGTGCGGCTCAACCGGCTGCGGGACGGTGTTCAAGCTGCTCCCTCCAACCAAGAACGGTGGATTCTGGACCGAAGAAATCCTGCATAAGTTTCTCGGACCGGACGCCGCGGAGCCATTCGCCGGGCTTGTTCTCGGCAAGCATGGCAACCTCTATGGAACAACACTCGGCGGGGGTCCGCATGGTTATGGAGCGATATTTGAGCTGAAGAACCCGCAGTCAGAATCCCTCGCCTGGACCGAGCAGACGCTATACTCTTTCAGCGACGGCACCGACGGCGCCGGCCCCATCGGCGGCGTTACTTTCGGCGCGGCTGGTGCGCTCTATGGCACGGCGCGGTACGCCCACCAGTGGTATGGCACGGTGTATCGCCTAACCCCGAACTTGGAGGCCGGGACCTGGACCTTCGACGTTGTGCACGGATTTGAAGGTTCGCCCGACGGCGCTTCTCCCGGAGCCAGCCTGGTTCCCGACAAGGACGGCAATCTATACAGCACAACCATGCGCGGTGGAACCGGACAGGCATGTCAAGGCGGCTGCGGCGCCGTCTTCGAGGTTTCGCCGTAATAAAATCACCTCAAAGCCACACCCACAGTGGACTCTCATCCATCGCTAATTGCCATGCTTGAGGTCAACTTCCGTTACCAGATGGGATGAGAAGGGGGGCTGGCCCACCCTTCCCGCTTCCAAGTCCCTAACCATGGTTGCCCCACCCTTCGCGGTGTTCGAAGGGTGGGCAAGGTCATCCACCACATGGCCGCAGACCGCAGTTCGGTGATCGCGAATCTCCGCCTCGCTCCACCCTCCACTTTCCGCTTGACACCCGGACCAGGAAACTGACGCCCTGATCTATATATCTTATGGAGAAATACGAAAACATTCATATAACTCGTTAGGAATCTAGATTTTACCTCTAACCTCAATAGGCTCTAGGAGGTTGTTGAAAAACTACTGCCCATCCTCGGTGGTGGTGTGGTAAGAAGCAAGGATGCGAGGAGACGATCAGCAACGGCAAACGGGGATGTTCAGTTATGTGGCATTAGAGGATCGGATTCCAGCCGATCATCCGCTGCGCGGGGTGAGGAAGCTGGTGGATGTGGTCTTGGCCGGGATGTCGAAAGATTTCGACGGACTGTACGCGCAGGGGGGGCGGCCGTCGATTGCGCCGGAGTGGTTACTGCGAGCGCTGTTGCTGCAGGTGTTCTATTCGGTACGCAGCGAGCGGCTGTTGATGGAGCAACTCAACTACAACTTGCTGTTTCGCTGGTTCGTGGGCTTGGAGATCGACGACGCGGTGTGGAACCACGCGGTATTCAGCAAGAATCGCGAGCGGCTGTTGAACCAGGATCTGGCGCAGAAGTTTTTCGCCCATGTAAAAGAGCAGGCGTCGGGGCTGATGTCGGACGAACACTTCACGGTGGATGGCACGCTGATCGAAGCTTGGGCGGGACACAAGAGCTTTCGCCGCAAGGACGACGGCGGGTCCGGGAGCGGAGGAGATTTTCACGGCGAGCCACGGAGCAACCAGACGCACGCTTCGAGCACGGACCCGGAAGCACGACTCTATAAGAAGTCGGCGGGGCAGGAAGCCAAGCTGAGTTATCTGGGCCACGCCTTGGTGGAGAACCGGAACGGGTTGATCGCGGCGGCCATGACCACGCAGGCCGATGGCAGGGCGGAGCGCGATGCGGCTTTATTAATGTTGTACGAGTTGACCCGGAAGCGAAGCGGTCGGATCACGACCGGAGCCGACAAAGCCTATGACACGCGCGACTTCGTCAGCACAGTGCGCGAGTTGGGCGTGACGCCGCACGTGGCCCGCCGACAGCACGGCGCGATCGACGAACGGACGAGCCGGCATCCGGGATACGCGATCAGTTTAAGCAAACGCTGGTTGGTGGAGAAACCGTTCGGATGGCTGAAGCAGATTGGCCCCCTGAAGAAGGTGAAACTACGCGGACTGGCGAAGGTGGATTGGTTGTTCGTGTTCAGCTGCGCGGCCTTCAACCTGATCCGTATTCCGAAACTGCGGGCGCAGAGCGCATGAAGAAGCAAGGGACGCGACCTTCGGTTGCCAGACGAGCCTCGGATCGGAAGCAGCAACAACAAGAATCAGTCTGAGCGTGCGCTTCTTAGAATGATCCACACGCTGCGTGAAGGAAATTTTCAACAAGCTCCTAGATTTTGCGGGCCAAAAGTTCGCAGCCCGATGATTCTGCTAGACCGAGGGGGGAGGGGGTATACCCTGGATTTCACATCGTCGGCGAGACGGAAATTAAGTAGGCAACTGCGGCCGGGCGGCGAGAACGCCAGCCGGAAAACCGTCATCATCGATGTATATCATGAAGAGAGTGATATAGTGCGACGTATAACTACTTAGGGATCTAGATTTTACCTCTAAGCCCAATGGGCTCTAGATTTTGCGGGCCAAAAGTCCGTAACTTCATGATTCCACTAGACCGAGGGGGAGGGGGTATACCCTGATCTCAGGGTACGAGCTATGCTCATATCCATGAGTCGAGCGGAGGATCTGGTCGGGTTTACGCGGCGGTTGGTCGACATTGAATCGATCTCCGGCAATGAAGGGCCGGTAGGCGATTTCCTCCACGGCGAACTGCAACGCCTCGGATTCCACGCCGAAAAAATTCCGGTCGAAGGCCAGCGCAGCAACATTTTTGCGACCGCACCCGAACAGCCGCATCCCGCGGTCGTGTTCTCCACCCACATGGACACAGTCCCGCCATTCATCCCCTCCTCAGAGGATGCGACACGGGTTTACGGCCGCGGCTCGTGCGATGCCAAAGGGATCATCGCCGCCCAAGTGGCCGCGGCACAGCGCTTGCGGGCCGAGGGCATCTACGCGGGTCTGCTTTTCCTGGTAGGCGAGGAACGCGACAGCCTGGGTGCGAAAGTGGCGAACCGTCAGCCCGCCGGATCGAAGTTCCTGATCAATGGCGAGCCGACCGAGAATCGGCTGGCGATTGCATCGAAGGGAACGCTGCGCGTCCAGATCACAGCAAAAGGCAAGATGGCACATTCCGCCTACCCGGAACTGGGGGAATCCGCAATCGACAAGCTGCTGGAAGCCCTGCACCGCCTCCGCCAGATCAAGCTCCCCTCCGACCCGCAGATTGGGCCATGCACGGTAAACGTTGGCGTAATCGAAGGCGGGCGAGCGCCGAACGTCATTCCAGACCATGCCCGCGCACAACTGCTGTATCGCTTGATCGGACCTTCCAGCCCACTGCGAGAGGAAATTGTCGGCGCAGTCGGCGATCTGGCTCAAGTGGAATTCACCCTAGAAATCCCATTCGTGCGTCTGCGTGCCACGGACCAGTTCCCCACCATGGTCGCGGCGTTTACGACCGATGTTCCGTGGCTGAGCAACTGGGGCCAGCCCCTGCTGGTCGGCCCTGGGTCGATTCATGTGGCGCACACCGATGGCGAATATGTGGAGAAAAAGCAACTCAGTGACGCCGTGGATTTGTACCACTCGATCGCGAAAGGGCTGATCGGATGACGATTCCTGAAGCAAGATTCACGCCATCATACGTTCCTTGGAAGGCACCCGAGAGCACCGGAACCCATTGGTAATGTCGGGGTGGCTGCAATTCCCGTTTACAATCAAAGTGTTCCCTATGCGCTGGAAGTACCTAGCTCTTGCCGTTTGCATGCTGTCCGTGGTGGCCCTGGCCACCGACGAACCGCAAACGCTGCTTACCCTGCCCTGTCTGCAAACGGCTTCCACCGTTTCTGGATGCGACGCCTCCAAGGGCGACCTCAAGAAAGCAAAGGCCGCATTCTCCAAGGCCGTGAAACTGGAAAAGGCGAAGCGCCTTGACGAAGCTTATGAAGAATTCGACACGGCGGCC
This sequence comes from uncultured Acidobacteriota bacterium, assembly GCA_963715675.1. Lineage (GTDB taxonomy): Bacteria > Acidobacteriota > Terriglobia > Terriglobales > Acidobacteriaceae > DASVWZ01. The sequence continues at coordinate 96,898 of OY970265.1, read as the reverse complement.
CGGCTTGTCCCCAAGAACCTGGATTACCTGACGGCACTGGCCATGGTGCGCCAACAGCTGGTATATGACCATGTGCAGCGCGGGAACGAGGACCTGCTTAAGGCAAAAGACATCGAAGCCCAGGCCGAGTTTCGCAGCGCCCTCAATCTGGATCCGCAAAACGACTTTGCCCGGCAGCGCCTCGTGGATGCGGCCGGGGAATGGACGCCCAAAACGGGCCCAGAAGTGCAGTTGGTTCAAGACTCGGGCGTACTCCACGTAGAGCCTAACGATGTACAGGGCGATTTCCACTTCCGTGGTGATTCCAAGACCCTGTTGTCCCAGGTGGCGGCCGCTTTCGGCGTCACGGCTGAGGTGGACGATTCCGTAGTTTCGCGCCGAGTGCACTTCGATATTGAGGGTGTCGATTTCTTTACCGCGATGAACGCGGCCTGTGAGGCGACGGGGGCTTTCTGGACTCCGCTGGCGGAGAAGCAGGTCTATGTATTGAAGGACACGCCGGAGAACCATCGTCAGTTTGATCGCATGGGCATGCGAATCTTCTATTTAGCACTCGCCAACCCGGCGGACTTGAATGATATTGTCACTGCCCTGCGGATTCTGTTTGATACGAGATTTGTGATCCAGTCGGCACAAATCGGCGAGATCTCCCTACGCGCCCCCATCCCCGTTCTCGATGCCGTCACCCGGTTTCTAGAGGGCTGGGATAAGGCGCGTCCCCAGGTCATGCTCGACATCGAGGTGTTTGAGATCGACCATCAGTTCACCCGTGACATGGGCGTGCACATTCCCAACCAGTTCACGCTGTACAACATTCCTGTAGCGGCCTTGGCAGCCCTGGGAGGGCAGAGCATTGAGAGCCTGGTCAACCAACTGATTTCGGGCGGTGGAATCAACCAGGCCAACTCCCAGGGGATTGCAGGGCTGCTGGCCCAGTTACAGGGACAACAGAACTCGATCTTCAGCCAGCCTTTGGCGACGTTCGGAAGCGGCTTGACCCTGATGGGAGTCAGCCTGGGCACGCTGAGCGGAGAGCTCTCGTTGAACGAAAGCTGGGTAAGAATGATGCAGCATGCGACGCTTCGGGCCGGTCAGAATACCGAGACCAACTTCCGCATTGGCACCCGCTACCCCATTTTGAACGCCAGCTTCGCACCGGTTTTCAACACTCCCGCGGTCTCCCAGGTACTACAAAACGGGAGCTTCCAAGCGCCGTTTCCCTCCTTCAGCTACGAAGACCTCGGGCTGGTCGTCAAGACGAAACCGCTGGTGCATGCGAACCGCGACGTCGAGCTCAGCCTGGAAATAGAACTGCGTAACCTGGCCGGCCAAAGCCTCAACGGGGTTCCCGTGATTGCCAACCGTCAGTACAAAGGCAGCATCACCCTGGTGGATGGCGAGCCCGCCGTGGTGGCCGGGGCCATCACCAAGAACGAACAGTTAAGCCTGAGCGGGATTCCAGGTCTGGGCGCCGTCCCCGGGCTCAACAAGATCATGGCCAGCAACGGCAAGACGGATGAGAGCGATGAACTTCTGGTTGTCATCACGCCCCACGTGCTGAATCTTGACCGATCGCAGGGCATGGAGATCTGGCTGCCCCGGCAATGATCTTCGTTCTGGACCGGGCAGACAAGCCTGGCACTGGTTTCAAGAAGATTCCGCTCCTGAAGCCGTATCCTTCCCAAAACCGATTCTTGAAACCAGATCTAGTTCGCAGCGGCCGAGGTCAATATTATTGCCCCTGCTTGGCGGCGAAATCCACCAACTTCACCAGCACATCGTAGGGGACAGCTGGAAGTCTGCGGCCGTTCACGAAGAACGTCGGCGTGGAATCCACATCCAGCAGATTAGCGAGGTTTTGAGATTGTTCGATCCGCGTAGTGGTTTCGGGTTTGACAGCGCAAGCGGCAATCTCGGAGCCCTTGAGCCCGGCGGCGTCCGCAAACCCGCTCAGCTTCTGGTCGGCGTTGGAGGCGGTAATCTCCGACTGTGCCCCATAGACGCTCTCGACAAACTTCCAGAATGCATCGTTGGAACTTCGACCAACGCAATCGGCGTAGGCGGCTGCCTTGGACGCCCAATCGTGCATTGGCAACGGAAAATTCTGGAAAACCACGCGCACGTTCTTGTTCTCCGCCATGAGCTTGCTGACGGTGGGCTGCGCGTCTTTGCAATGCGGACACTGCAGGTCGCTGAACTCGACCACCGTCACTGGGGCATCCGCCGGTCCGTGCGCCGGACCATTGACTCCCTTCTCCAGTTTTGTCTGGATTTCAGCGAATGGATGGGGGCCAAAAGGAAGGATCTCGCCAATCACGGTGTGTTTGCCGTCCGGCGTGACATAAAACTTCTCTTCATGCGAACCCTGGGCGGAGATGAGGACGATGTCCACCTCAACCAGACCCTGGGCGGGCGCGGGCTTTATGCCCGCAATCTTCCAGTGGATCGAAGAGTCGTAACCGAAGGTCGCCTGCATAAAGGCGTTTACGGTTTCTTCCGAGGGCAGGTTGGCGGATGAGTTCGCCCCGGCGCGAGGCTCTGCGGGTGGTTGTTGCGCGCCAGCCAGGCCGGCCAGCAAAAGGACAATGGTGATAAGGTTCAGGCGACGAAACATGAGTTCCTTTCCGTTGTTTTTCACGTGAGATCACTACCCACATGCTAGCGATGACAGGCCGATCGAGATAACGCTGTCTGTTTGTCAGTTTACATGTCAGACCTGGCGGCAATGGGAAAACGTCGTCCGTAGCCGAAAGCTTTCGAGGAAATCTTGATCCCCGGAGCTGCCTGTTGCCGCTTATACTCGCTGCGCTCGATCATGCGAATCACGCGACGCACCAGATTAACATCGAAGCCGCGTTCCTGGGCAATCTGGTTCGCGCTATGGGATTCTTCAACAAAATCTTCCAGAATCGCATCGAGCACCTCATACTGCGGCAGGCTGTCGCTATCTTTCTGGCCGGGCCGCAGTTCGGCGGACGGCGGCTTTTCCAGACTGTTTTGCGGAATGACGGGGCGACGAGAATTCAGGAAGCGGCTGAGCCGGTAAACCAAGGTTTTGGGCACGTCGGAGATCACGGCGAGCCCGCCGACCATGTCCCCATAAAGAGTGCAGTACCCGACGCCCAGTTCGCTCTTGTTGCCGGTGCTGAGGACGATGGCGCCGAACTTATTGGAAAGCGCCATCAGCAACATTCCCCGGGCCCGCGACTGCAGATTCTCCTCGGTCTCATCTTCCTTTCGTCCGGCAAACGCTTTGGACAACGTCTTTCGATAGCTTTCAAAGATTTCGCCGATTGGCAGCAGTTCAAACCGGATGCCCAGATTGTCCGCAAGCGCGCGCGCATCCTCGATCGAACCGGCGGATGAATACGGCCCCGGCATGCCCACGCCAACCACGTTCTCCGGTCCCAGGGCATCGGTAGCGATGGCGGCGGTGAGCGCCGAATCGATCCCGCCACTCAACCCGACAATCACCTGCTGGAAGCCACACTTGCGGACATAGTCGCGGGTACCTAGAACCAAAGCTGCGTAAGCGCTGGCCTCTTCCCCGGCGATCTGTTCGTGCACCTCGCCGGTCAGCCGGTCTGGATCGAAATAGACAATGTCTTCTTCAAAGGACTTCCCTTGGGCAATCACCTCGCCCGCCGGGTTCAGCACCAGGCTTGATCCGTCGAACACCAGCGAGTCGTTGCCGCCCACCTGGTTCACCATGACGACCGGCACTTTGTAATTGCGGGCCAGAGTCGAAAGTATGTCGCGGCGCAACTCCCGCTTGCCGAGCCAGAACGGAGAGCCGGAGATGTTGAGCAGAAAATTCCCGCCGGCATGGATTAAGGTCTCTACGGGATCGAGCGTGTAGAGCGGCTTGTCCCAGTACTGCTTGTCATTCCAGGCATCCTCGCAAATGGTGAGGGCCATTTGCTTGCCACAAAAGGGAAACAGCGCTTGACTTTTCGCGGGCGCGAAATTACGCATCTCGTCGAAAACGTCATAGGTGGGAAGCAACATCTTCGACTGCAGGAAGGCGATCCGGCCGTCTTTGAGCAGCACGGCGGAGTTCATCACGGACTTCCCGGTTTCCGCCTGCGCCGGAGTCACCAGGCCGCAGATCACCGCGATTTCCGGCGTGCGCTGCGCGATGTGCTCAACGGTCTCGCGGTTGCGGGCAACGAAGGAGGGGCGTTCCACCAAGTCGCGCGGCGGATATCCGCAAACGGAAAGCTCGGGGAAAAGAATCAGTTCCGCGCCTTCCCCGCGCGCGCGGTGCGAAAACTCGATGATCTTCGCCGCATTCCCCTGGAAATCTCCGACCGTGGGATTGATCTGCCCCAGCGCAATTTTCACAGTTCTAGTGTAAGGCTGAGGCTGGCAGCCGCCAAGTGAGGGCGGTCACAGCGTGGCAAACCACGCCGTCAACGGTCCCGTCGATTTGGTATGCACCGCCTCAAGTATAGTTAGGCGGTTTTGGAGTATCGGTTCCTGGGGGTGGCGTTGGAACCGGTACCACGCCTCCGGCGCTGGGCGGCGCGTCCGGCGCTTCTTCTCCCGGACGCCGCAAACTCGGCGCATTGGCGGGCTGCGCTTCCTGCGCTGCGTTGGCAACGCTTGGCGTCGGAGTCAGGTCCACTTCTTTTCCGGTGCGGACCATCTTGGTGCCATCGACCTTCATGGTCTCGATGCGGACTACCTCGTCTCCGACCATACGAACAAACTCCACATCCTGCGGCGGTTCTCCGTAGATCCAATCTTCGTATTCGGTGTCGCCATCTTTCTCGCGGATTTTCTTCGGGGGACGCCCTTTCGAGTAAGTGACCATCTCACGGTTCATCCCAACCAACACCTGGTGGTTGTTGATGGCGTCGCGCACTTTCGGTGGAACAGTGTCCAAGTACGCTTCGAGAGCGGACTTGGCGTCAAAGTCGAAAACCGGGTGGAGCAGAGTTTTGAGCTGCTTTGCATCCAGTTCCGGCACGTAGTGATCGAAAATGAGGTCAACACAGGATCCCCGCGGATTCGCATTCGAATCGCTGGGAGAGACCTGAGACGTGTTCCCTCCCACTCCAACCTGGAGGTGCTGGTACCACTTCTGCTTCTTGACGGGGCCCCCGTTGACCTCGAAATGGATGCGGTCGTCTTTGATCACAATCGCGGTAAGGCGCGCCTGGTCGCCAGCTTTGACTGCCGGACCCCACATGGCGAGCGCTTGCTGCAGTTGCTCTCCGTTGGGGGAAACTACGCCATCCTTCAACGTCAAGCCCTTCTTGCCCATGGGAAATGAGGTGCGAATGTAGACCAGTTCGGAAGTAAATACCTGAATCAACTCCACGCGGGTCTGCTTAGAAAGGTGCTGCGGCGGCGCAGATGAATTTTGAGAAGAGGCATTCTGACCGGATGCGCCCGCCAGCGTCACACTCAACGCCCAAGCGGTTACAAAAGGAAAACAGTGTGGCTTCATGGCAGCATCCAGGACGGCTCTGGCTCGATTATAACGCCCTTCGGTCTGGCCGGGGGGGGCGAGAAGGCGCGGGAGATTGACTATCGGAGCGCTGCCGCGACCCTGCCGCTTGCGATCAGTTCTGCAATACGCACGAAATCCTGATACATCACGCGGTCTTTGTCCACGGTCGCGGAGACGGAGCGGATGGAGGCGTGTGCCGCCTGGCCCCGCTTTCCCGGCTTGAGTGGCGCAAGAAAATCAAGCGCCTGTGCCGCGGCCATTGCCTCGATCGCCAGGACATTCTGCGTATTCCCGACGATGCGTTTGAGCTTCCACGCAGCGGTCATCCCCATGGAGACGAAATCTTCCTTATTGCCGGAGGTGGTGATCGAATCGACCGACGCAGGATGCGCGAGGATTTTGTTTTCGCTCACCAGGGCGGCGGCCGTGACCTGGGGCATCATGAAGCCGGAGTTGAGTCCGGCGCCAGCAGCAAGAAACGGCGGCAGGCCTTCATTCAAGGCGGGGTTGACCAGACGTTCCAGCCGCCGCTCGGAGATTCCGGCCAACGCGCTGAGCGCGATCCCCAGAAAGTCGAGCGCGAACGCAATCGGCTCACCGTGAAAATTGCCGCCGGAGATCACGTCGGCTTCGGTTCCCGCCGGCTTTGGATTCAGGAACACCAGGGGATTGTCCACGGCAGAGTTCGCCTCCGTCTCCATGATCGGGCGGCAATGGGCCAGGGTATCGCGCACGGCTCCGTGCACCTGCGGGATGCAGCGCAGCGAATAGGCGTCCTGCACGCGTCCGCAGTCGCGATGCGCTTGGTTAATCTGGCTGCCTTCCAGCATTTTCCGAAGATTCGCCGCAGTGGAAACCTGCCCCGGGTGCGGGCGAGCCTTATGGATGCGTTCGTCAAATGCCACTACCGTGCCTTGCAGGGCGTCAAGCGACAATGAGGCGATTACGTCCGCCGAATCGACCAAAGTTTCCGCCGCCAGCAGGGCAAGGATTCCCAGGGACAGCATGGCTTGCGTGCCATTGATGAGCGAAACCGCTTCTTTGGCTTCGAGTGAAACCGGATTGACTTGTGCTTGCCGCATCGCTTCGGCACTGGGGATGCGGCTGCCCTTATCATCCAAGCACTCGCCTTCGCCGATCAGGGCAAGTGCGAGGTGAGCGAGCGGCGCCAGGTCTCCGCTGGCGCCAACGCTTCCTTGCGACGGGACGTAGGGGGTAACGCCGCGATTCAGCATCTCGCACAGCGTCTCAATCAGAAGAGCACGCACCCCGGAATGGCCCTTGGAAAGAGAATTGGCGCGCAGCAGCATCATGGCGCGGACTTCAGCCGGCGCCAGCGGGTCACCGATTCCGACGGCGTGGGAACGGACCAGGTTAACTTGCATTTCGCGAATTTGATCCCCGGCGATGCGCACGTCGCTGAGCTTTCCAACGCCGGTGGTGATGGCATAGGAGACCTGGTTGCCTGCAACCAGCGCGTCCACCACGGCTCGGGCCCGGCCGGCTGCCTCGCGCGCGTCAGGCGCCAGTAGTACCGGACGCCGCTCCACCGCGACATCGCGCACGGCTTCCAAAGTGAGATCGTTTCCGTTGATGTGAAGAGCTTTCATGAAATCGTGTAACCCGTTCTGCGCATCGCGACGAACCACCGGAACGCTTAGAGTTGCTTACTTACCACAGCGCGAAAGGCGGCCATATACTTTTCCGGCAGTGGAATCTTCCTCATCTGCCGGTCAACCACGATGTGCGTGGTGTCACCCTCCGCGAGCAGGGCGCCATCCTCGACCCGCAACAGTTCGCATGCGAACTGGAGGAGCGACTCGCGGAGAAGTACCAAGTGGGTGCGGACGATGATCTCATCGTCATAGCGGGCGGGAGCTTTGTAACGGCAGCGCGCGTCGATGACCGCGATCGCGCAACCGTCCTGGGCTTCCATTTCGCGATAAGAGAAGCCCAGCTGCCGCAGCAATTCCACGCGTCCGACTTCGAACCAGATGAAATAGTTCGAGTGATAGACAACACCCATCTGGTCGGTTTCCGCATAGCGCACGCGGAGCCGCGTCTCACAGCTCTTCTCATTCTCCGGCGAGTTCATTGGCCGCTCCAGCGCGGCTTGCGCTTTTCCAGAAACGACGAAACTCCCTCGCGAAAATCATGAGTCGCCCGTACGGCGGCGTTCTCCCGCACCGCGGAGTCGATCTGCGCATCGAGTTCCCGGCGCGCATGTTCGCTGAGCAGGCGCTTGGTGTACTTCAGCGACGCCGGGCTGTTCTCCATGAGTTGCGCTGCCAGTTCGCGGGCGCGTTCCGCAAGTTTCTCCGGGGAGACGATCTCGTTAATCAACCCGATTCGGCATGCTTCCTCTGCTGTGATGATCCGGCCGGTCAGCAGCAGATCGCGGGCATGCTTTTCTCCAATCTGGCGCAGCAAGAAAGTGGAAACGATGGCCGGAACGAAGCCGATGCGCACTTCGGTGTAGCCGAACTTGGCTTCGGGAACGGCCAGCGTGAAGTCGCAGAGCGTAGCCAGACCGCAGCCGCCGGCAATGGCCGGCCCATTCACCGCGGCAATGGTGGGCCGGGGGAATTCGTAGATTGAACGGAAAAGCCGCGCCATGATCTGGGAATCCTGCAGGCTTTGTTCCGAGGTGCGCCCCAGCAACGCCTTCAGATTCTCCAAATCCATGCCGGAACAGAAAGCGTTGCCGGCACCGGTGAGGATCAGAACCAGCGCGGAGGACTTGGAGACCTCGTCCAATGCCTGCAGGAGTTCCTCGATCAATTGGTAACTGATGGCATTGCGCTTTTCGGGACGGTTCAGCGTGATGACGGCGACGCCGGTGTCAACTGCGAGTTGTAGAGTGTTGTATGGCATTTTTGTTTGTTCCGGGCGAAGCGCGACTCCGGCGCTGGCGGGAGGCAGAACAACCGTGCCTCCGCGGTTTAAACTGCCTGATCCTCCAGGTTCACGTTCGTGTATCTCGTCCCGATTCCCGCCGTGATTCGCAGCAAATTGTCGAGCGGTTTCAGCGGTGGAAGAATCGCACCACGCGCCTTCAGAGCCTCAACCACTTTCTCGGTCGGAATGTTGCCGACTAGCGCATCCTGGGCGAAGGGACATCCGCCCAAGCCGCCGAGCGCGGAATCGAAGCGACGGCAACCCGCGTCGTAAGCTGCCGTCACCTTTTCCGCCGCCAGCTCGGGACGGCTGTGCAGATGAACTCCGAGATCGAAGTTGTCGTACTTCGCCAGCACGGCGGAAACCAGTTCGCGAATCTGATCGGGTCCGGCGAGGCCAATCGTGTCGGCGAGGGAAATCATGCGAACTCCTGATGATTCGAGCACATCGACGGCATCGACCACTTCCTGCACGCTCCACTGATCTCCATAGGGGTTGCCGAAAGCCATCGAAATGTACGCGACCACATCCAGACGGGCGTCTTCCGCCTTGTTCAGGACCCTTTCCAGTTGGTCCAGAGCCTCTTCGAGCGTCTGATGTTGATTGTTGCTCAGAAATGTGGGCGAAACCGAATACGGAAAACCAAGGGTGCGGACCAGGTTGGTATCGATGGCGCGCTGCGCGCCTTTTTCGTTGACCACGATGCCGATGATCTCGACATCATCCGGCGGATCGAGTTCTTTCAGGACTTCTTCCGAGTCGGCCATCTGCGGGACAGCCTTCGGAGAAACGAAAGAAGCGGCATCAAGGTGTTTGAATCCCGCGCTGATCAAGGCTTTCAGGTAGTCCACTTTCAGATAGGCAGGGATCTGCCCTTTCAGCCCTTGCCAGGCATCGCGGGGACACTCGATTAGCGTGACCGGATCTGACATGTTGTCTTCGATCGGTTGATCTGGGGATCGGGTCATCGGGCGAACAGAAAACAGGCGCTCGTCAGATCACCCCATGGCCCGATCCCCACATCTCCCGATCAAGTCTGCAGCACACCGACTTTGAATTCCGGTACATCCGGATTCAGAGCCGCGGCTTCGAGGGCATGGGTGATCGCATCCCGGGTTTCGATCGGATCGATAATTCTGTCGATCCACAGCCGCGCCGCGCCGTAGCGCGGATCGGTCTGCTCGTCATAGGTCCGCTTGGTCGATTCGTACAGCTCCTTTTTTTCTTCTTCGTTTAACTTTTGGCCCCCGCGCTCCAATTGCTTGACCTTGATTTCCACCAGCGTGCTGGCGGCCGCGTCGCCACTCATCACGGCGTAACGCGCCGTCGGCCAGGCGAATACGAATCGCGGATCGAACGCCTTGCCGCACATGGCGTAATGGCCGGCGCCAAACGATCCGCCGATGATTACGGTAATCTTCGGAACGACGGAATTCGAAACCGCATTCACCATCTTGGCGCCAGCCTTGATGATGCCGCTCCACTCGGCATCGCGACCGACCATGAACCCGTTCACGTCATGGAAGAAAATCAGCGGAATCAGTTCCTGGTTACAGTCCATGATGAAACGCGCGGCTTTCTCGGCGGACTCGGTGTAGATGACTCCTCCGAACTCGATACGCTTATGGCCCTCATGATCGATTTGCTGCGCGTGCAGCTTCTGATTGGCCACGATGCCGACGGAAAATCCGCCGATGCGGGCGTAGCCACAGATGAGGGTTTTGCCGTACTCAGGTTTGTATTCATCGAACCGGCTGCCGTCGACCACGCGCGCGATGACTTCCTTCATGTCGTACGGACGCGCCGGGGAAGAATCGTAAATGCCGTAGATTTCCTCTGCTGCCAGCGCCGGGTTCTCTGGCTTCTTGCGATCCCAGGGAGACTGGCGCCGGTAGCCCCACTTCTCGACGATGGAGCGAATGCGGGTGAGGCAGGTTTTGTCGTCTGGTTCGCGGAAATCCACGGTGCCGCTGATGCCCGCATGCATCGCAGCGCCGCCCAAGTCTTCGGCGGAAACTTTTTGTCCGATGGCCGCCTGCACCAGTGCCGGTCCGGCCAGAAACAGGCCGCTGCCGTCGGTCATCAGCACGTGATCGCACATCACCGGCAAATATCCGCCGCCGGCGACGCACATCCCCATAATGGCAGCGATCTGCGGAATGCCCATGGCCGACATGACTGCATTATTGCGAAAGACGCGCCCGAAGTCGTCGGTATCGGGAAATACGTCTTCCTGCAAGGGGAGAAACACGCCAGCCGAGTCGACCAGATAGATGGTCGGGATGCGGTTTTCGATTGCGATGTTCTGCGCCCGGATGACCTTCTTCGAAGTCATGGGGAAGAATGCGCCGGCCTTCACGGTTGCGTCATTGGCGATGATCATGGCCAGCCGCGTGTGGACGCGGGCCAAGCCCGTGATGACGCCGGCGGCGGGAGCGCCGCCCCACTCTTCATACATGCCGAATGCCGTGTAGGAGCCGAGTTCGAAAAAGCTGTCTGGGTCGACCAGGAGGTGGATGCGTTCCCGGGCGGTCATCCGGCCCTTACTGTGCTGGCTCTCGATGGCCTTCTGCCCGCCTCCTTCGCGGATCTTCTCCTCTTCGTTGCGTACCTGCGAAACCAGTTCGGCCAGAAAACGCATATTGGCCTCAAAGCGGGGAGAAGTCGGATCTACGTGCGATTCGAGCACGCTGGAACTCTGGGACGAGATGGGATCGACACGGTCGGCCATAGGAGAAGGACTCGAAACTACTTACGGTATAACAGCGCAGCGGCAGGGTGCAAACAGGAGGGGGTTCCCCGCGCGCTCGCCGCCGCAGAACGAAGACATTTATTTGCTACCGAGTTTGGGTCGAACTGGGAGGGTTGGGGTGCGGGATTTCACAGGACAAGATTCTTCGGGCGGCTTCCGCCAGAGGGTTTTCGAAGACCGCGTCCACCAAGCCGATCCGCAATGCCTCGGGAGCGTGAATCTTTTCAGCCGCCAAGAACATTTGCTGGGCCCTGGCTTTCCCAATCAAACCCGGCAGACGTTGCGTGCCACCCCAGCCGGTGATCAGGCCCAGAGCGGCGCCGCGATGGCCAAACAGCGCGTCCGGGGAGGCGATCCGACGATGGCAGGCCAATGCGAGGTCGAGTCCGCCGCCGAGACAATATCCCCAGACGGCAGCGAACACCGGGGCCGGGAAGCGTTCGATGGCGTTCATGAGCGCCTGCCCCATCTTCGAGAACTCGTATGCGGCGGGTCCGGTCAGTGGCGCAATTTCGTTGAGGTCGGCACCGGCTGAAAAGAACTTCCGATTGCCGGTAACGATGAGCGGCTTTGCGGCTCCTGCCGCCTCGCGAATGGTTTCCGTCAGCGCCAGAACGCAATTTCGCGTGAGCCGATTGGTGCCATCCTCGGAGCACAGCCGCAGGACACAGAGCCCCTCGAGTAGCTCGGTCTGGAAGAAGGACTGGGAGATGACAGGCCCCGTTTTTTGTCCTTACGCGGGCGGAATCCGGCTACGTCGCTTTTGGAGGGAGGGTCAATCCAAATACCGAGATACGCCCCCGTCCGGCGACGTTCAACCCGCTTGGATCCTCCGTATTCGGCAGGTAAAGCGTCTTGCAATGTTCGCAGCGATAGACTTCGGCGTTGCGCCCCCAAGCCTGTTCGACATCACCACATTGCCGCTCCAGCACATCGGTCAGGTAAAACCACCGTTTCAGATGCCCGCCACAAGGCTTGCCTTTTTCGTCTTTCTCGTTGCAGGCGCGTTGCCCCGGCGCTTTAACTTTTACTTTGTGATGAGGGAGCTGCTTGGGTGTTGAGGAATTGGATGCTGCTGTTTCGCTTGCGGACAAGAGATCGATCCTCGTTGTGGCGTTAGAAACCCGCCGAATTCGCTTACGGACTTTTCATTCTACTCGAAGGGTTTCGGTTTATGAAATAAGACACTACGCGAGCCTTCAAAACGTGCGTTTCGGCGGGGTTTGTTCCGCGCCGACGCGGCCCACGGCGATATCGGCGACAAAATAATTCTCTCCCTGAATGGGAGCGCCCGCCAGTCGCCGCATCATCGCGAGTTGGCCGACATGAGTCAGAGCGTCGGCCACCGGACCCTGGAACAGTTTCTCCGCCGGAGCCTGCAAGGGCTCGGGGGACGCGAGGTAGTCGTCAAAACTCTTCAGAGCGGCGAAAAAGCGAGCGGACTCCTGATCCCAGGGGAGAGGAGTCGAATCATGCCACTGACGTTTTCCATTGGCCATGGAAAGCGCCCAATCCAGCAGGTCGCCGATATGAGCAAGAATCTGCGCGGGAGTTCTTCCAGCCCCGGCAAAGCCCGCGAATTCGGCGGGCGCGTTGCGGACGGTCTTGCCGCCGCGATACGCCAACGTGGCGACGGTATGGCGAAGCAATTCGCGCTTCGGATCTGCAGTTGTCATTTTGTCCCTCAGCGGCTAATGCCGCGTTCAAAAGCGGTCTGCTGCGGCGCAAGTGATCGCGGGTTCAGGTGGACATGGTATCAAAGTTCACGCGGCCGAGGGCACCCGGGCCACAATCTGCCGATCAATACTCCACGTTTACCAGGTACAAGCCGCTGGCTGGAGCTGTCGCTCCGGCGGCGGAACGGCTGCGTACCGCAAGAATTCTGGTAATATCGCCTGGCTGCAGTGAGCCTTTTCCCACCAGAAGAAAGGTCCCAATAAGATTTCTGACCATGTGGTGCAGAAAGCCACTTCCGCGAACCGTATAAACGAATTCTTCTGGCTGGCGTTCCCATGCGGAGTGAAAGATCGTTCGCACCCTCGAGACAGCTTCCCCGTCGCGCCCCTGCTCCGGATCCACGGCAGCGAATGAAGTGAAATCATGCTCTCCGATGACGAGGGAGGCAGCCTTCCGCATCTCGTCCTCGTCCAGGGGGTAGGGATAGTGCCAAACGTACCTCGCCAGGAAAGGCGGGCAGATGTCGCCCCGATACATCCGATAGCGGTAGGTCTTCGCGCGGGCCGCCTTGCGGGCGTGGAAATCCGGCTTCACAACCTCCGCCCCGAGAACGCGGATGGAGGGCGGCAGAGTGTCGTTCAAGGCAACCAGCAGGCCCTGCGCCGGAATGGGCGACTCCAGGGAGAAAGAGGCTACCTGACCCAGTGCATGCACACCCGCGTCGGTGCGGCCCGAACCCTGGGGCAAGACCTTTTCTCCGGTCACTCGTCCAATAGCAGTGGCTAAAGTGTCCTGAATGGTGGCAGCGTCGGGCTGCACCTGCCATCCGGAAAAGTCGGAGCCGTCATATGCGAGAGTGACCTTGAAGTTGCGCATTGAGTAGCCGGGTCAATTCGAAACTGTGAACTATCTGCAATCGATCCGGCGGTTTGTGGGCTACCGGCTCCCGAGCATTCGCCGCATGTCGGCTATACTATTGCATTCCAGCTTGCGATGGGCACGAAAAGCAGTCTATCCCCGGTCCATAAAAGATGAAACCTGGAGCCGGTGTTTTGCGTAACTCTTGATCTGGAGAGCGGTTTCTGTCCAGAGGATGTCTCAGATCTAACCACATGATCGTGCAGGGAGAGAATCGAATGGTGTCATCTGGTTTGAAGTTGGTCATCCGGCTGACCGGAGTCATGGTGCTGGCGGGTGCGTCTTCGTTGGCCTTCAGTCAAGACTCAGCACAAGGCAGCCAAGGGACGACACAGCCGGCAACTCCGGCGGCTACGCCACAACCGCAGCAGTTTGTGATGAAGGACTATTCCAAGCCGCACTCGCCTTTTCCCAATGTGCTCGGACCGTACAAGCCGTGGCATGTGCCTCCGCCGCAATTGGCGAATGCGCCGCGCATCGACCAGTTGTTGCATGACGGTAAGATCATGCTTTCCATGGACGACGCGATCGCGCTGGCGCTTGAGAATAATCTGGATATCGGCATTGCACGTTACAATCTCAACATCGCCGACACGGAAGTGATGCGAGCCAAGTCGGGAAGCAACACCTTTCTCGGCGTGAACTCCGGCATTGTGCAGAACACGCCTGGCGGCGACGTGGGCGGTCTCGGCGGAACGGTCGGAGCTGGCCCCGGCGGTACGGCGCCGGCGGGCGGTGGTATTGGCGCCGGTACCAACGGTCTAGTTAGCTCGACGCTGGGCGGGGGACCGCAGATCAACAGCTTCGACCCAGTCATCACTGGCACGCTGCAGGAAGACCACTCCAATACTCTCGCCAGCAGCGCCTTCACTGGAGTTCCCACATTGTCGCAAAATACGGGAACTTATAACTTTGCCTACAATCAGGGCTTTTCCTGGGGCTCGAACCTCTCGGTGGGCTTCAACAATAACCGGGTAACGACCAACAGCCCGTTCACGACCTTCAGCCCCCTGATCAATTCCGGATTTCAAGCCAAGCTGACGCAGCATCTGCTGCAGGGGTTCGGCTTTCTGCCCAACACGCGTTTGATCCGCATCACCAAGAACAACCGGGAAATCTCCGACGTTGCGTTCCGGCTTCAGATCACGACCACGGTAGACCAGATCGAAAACCTTTACTGGAACCTGGTGTACGCCTATGAAAACGTGAAAGTGCAGCAGGAGGCGCTAGCCTTTGCCCAAAAGACGTTATCTGACACGCAGAAACAGGTCAAGATTGGCAGCCTGGCTCCGATTGAAGAAGTGCGCGCACTGAACACCGTGGCGACCGACCAGCAAGCGCTTACCCAGGCGCAGACCAACCTGGATTTGCAGCAGTTGCTGATGAAGAACGCGCTCAGCCGCAACCTTCAAGATCCCACGCTGGCAGATGCGGAGGTGATTCCGACCTCGACCATGCAACTTCCCGAACAGGAGACCGTAATTCCCACCGAGGATCTGGTAAACGACGCGCTGAGCCACCGTGCCGAGTTGGCGGAGTCCCGCATCGATTTGTCCAATCGTGAAATCAGCGAAAAGGCGCTGCGCGGTTCCCTGCTGCCCAGCCTCGACTTGTTTGCGTATTACGGGGGCACGGGACTGGCCGGTGCGCAAAATCCCGCCAACCTCTGCTCGAACGAACCGCCGGGTCTTCAACAGCTAGGATTCTGCACACCGGGTTCCGGTGTATCGCCGATTACATATCCCAGCGGATTGAATGACCTGGTAAACTCCTCGGCTCCGGACAAGGGCATTGGACTGACGCTGAATATTCCGCTGCGCAACCGGCAGGCCCAAGCTACGCAGGTACGCGCCGAGTTGGAGTATCGCCAGGCGCAGATGCTCTTGCAGCAGATCGAGAACCGGGTCCGTATCGAGGTCCGAAATGCGCAGTTCTCCCTGCAGCAGAACCGTTCGGCGGTGCAGGCTGCACAGGCTGCGGTCAGACTCGCCCGTCAATCGCTGGATGCCGAACAAAAGAAGCTCAACCTGGGCGCTTCCACCAGCACCGCGGTTCTGCAAAACCAGTCGGGCTTGGCGACGGCCGAGTCGAACCTGGTTTCAGCCATGGCCAACTATGAAAAGTCGCACGTGGAATTGGACCGAGCCACCGGGCTTTTGTTGGATCACGTGGGCATCGTCATGAGCGACGCGGAAAAGGGACAGGTCACCCACATGCCGCACGTGCCATATGTTGCGCCTCGACAGAATCCGCAGTCGGTCATGCCCAGCGCAGGGCAGAAGGCCGAAGAGCCGTCACCGCTCGCCAGCCCAGAGCCGCAGACGCAGCCACAGTAGATTCATTTTGTGGAGCGATGTGGGCGGGCGTCCAGCACCTTGTGGTGGTGCTCCTTCGACCCAGTTTCAGGCTCTGCGGTGGACGCCTAGGCCGCGACGTTGGAGAAACGCCCCAGGCAAGACCGTCGACCCGGGATGTTGTCCCTTCTCTATGTTTCTTTACAATTCTTCCCTATATCATTTCGTTTGGGTCGAACGAATCCGGCCAGGTCTCTAGCCAGAGTTCCCGCTGTCCGTGCTCGGGATACACGGATTGAGGGCTTTCCATATTCGCCGATCCGAAGCTTTTTATTGGAGGAGATTGAGACATGTTTTTGCTTAGGTCGAAGTCTGCTGTTCAAGCGGCTCTAACTTATGGGCTCATTCTTGCCCTCGTGATACCGGGCAAGGCACAGGATTCGCCGGTTGCGCAGAGCGCCCAGCCGCAAGCTTCCCAGGCGCCGCTTCCTCAGGCTCCTGCGCCTGGGTCGACGCCGGCAGCGCAGCCTTATGCGTCGCCCGATTACTCGAAACCACGCTCTCCGTTTCCTCACGTGATTGCGCCCTACACGCCGCGGCATGTCCAGCCGCCGAACCTGGCCAATACCTCGCGCATCGATTCCCTGCTGCGCGACGGCAAAATCTATCTCTCGATCAACGATGCGATCGCGCTGGCTTTGGAGAACAACCTGGACGTGGTATTGGCGCGCTATAACCTGAACATCGCGGACACGGACATTCTGCGCGCCAAGGCGGGGTCGAACATCCTGGGCGTGAATACCGGAATCGTACAGAATACCCCGGGTGGGGGAGTCGGCGGATTGAGCGGAACGGTAGGATCCGGCACCGGTGGCACCAGTGTAGCGGCCGGCGGCGTGGGAACCGGCACCAACGGCTTGGTGAGTTCAACCCTGGGCATTGGTTCAGCGATTACCAGTTTCGACCCGGTTCTGTCGGGAACGCTGCAAATGGACCGGAACAATGTCGAATCGAGCAGTGTTTTCAGCCCGGTTCCGGTCGCAAATACGAATACCGGCACTGCGGACCTGTCCTACCTGCAGGGGTTCCATTCAGGGACGAATCTGTTGGTGGGATTTAATAACACTCACGTTACCACCAATAACCCGACCAGCACCTATACTCCGTCGCTGGCATCGAACTTCCAAGCCCGAGTGACACAGCCTCTGCTGCAGGGTTTCGGATTTCTACCCAATACGCGTTTTCTCCGTATTGCCAAGAACAATCGCGAGATTTCCGATGTCGCCTTTCGGTTGCAGATCATTACCACGGTGGATCAAATCGAGAATCTGTACTGGAACCTGGTGTACGCGTACGAGAATGTGAGGGTGCAGCAAGAAGCGCTAGCGTTCGCGCAAAGCACTTTGGAAGACAACAAGAAACAGGTGCAGATCGGCACCTTGCCGCCCATCCAGGTGGTGAGCGCGATGAGCACGGTCTCCACCGATCAGCAGAACCTGATCCTGGCCCGCACCAACCTGGAACTTCAGGAGTTGCTGATGAAGAATGCGCTCAGCCGCAACCTGGAAGATCCGATTCTCGCGGAAGCAGAAGTTATTCCTGCTTCGACCATGGTATTGCCTGCTCAGGAACCGGTGGCGCCGACGCAGGACCTGATTCAGGATGCGCTGGCGCATCGCGCCGAGTTAGCGGAATCGCGAATCGACCTGAACAGTCGCGAACTGAACAACAAGTCGGTGCGTAATGCCATGTTGCCCACACTCAGCCTGTACGCGTACTACGGCGGATCCGGAATCGGGGGGGACGTGAATCCCCTGGTTCCGCGCTGCGCAACGGGGCAAACCGGACTGTGCTTTGATCCTACCAAGGCCGCGCCCCCATTTGTTAACGGTGGCCCCGTTGGCTATGGCGGGACGCTTCAACAACTGGTGACCTCCGTTGCGCCGGACAAGGGCATGGGGGTAACTCTCAATATTCCGATCCTGAACCGGACCGCGCAGGCGAACCAGGTGCGCGCTGAACTCGAATACCGGCAGGCGCAGGTGCGTTTGCAGCAACTGGAAAACCAGGTCCGCATCGAGGTACGGAACGCGCAGTTTGACGTACAGCAAAGTCGCGCTGGTGTGGATGCGGCCCAGGCGGCGGTGGATTTCGCCCGCCAGACGCTCGATGCCGAGCAAAAGAAGCTGGCAGCGGGAGTGTCCAACCCAACCGCCGTGTTGCAGGATCAGGCATCGCTGACCGCAGTGGAGTCGAACCTGGTATCGGCCAAAGCGGCCTACGAGAAAGCCCAGGTGGAGTTGGACCGGTCAACTGGTCTGCTGCTGGATCATGCCGGAATTGTGATGGCGGACGCGGAGAGCGGTCAGGTGACTCACATGCCCGATGTGCCGCTGGTGGCGCCAAGGCAGGACGTTCAGCCCGTGATGCCGCCGACGCCGCAGTCGCCAGGGGGCCATCCAGGCGCGGGCTACTAGGACGATTCCGGAAGACGCCTGTACCCTGCCGGCCATTCCAGTAGGGTCGCTTGCGGGTTTATTCTTGGCGCGTGACGCTCTCGGTCGTGCTGATCACGCAAAACGAAGAGAGGAACCTCCCCGCGACGCTGGAAAGCGTGAGGCCACTGGTGCGCGACGGCCGAGGCGAGATCATCGTGGTGGATTCCGGTTCGACGGACCGCACGCTGGAGATTGCCCGCTCATTCGGCGCGAAAACCTTTCCCGAGCCGTGGAAGGGCTTTGCCGCTCAGAAGAACTCCGCGATGGAAAAGGCCTCGTGCGAATGGGTGCTGCAACTCGATGCCGATGAAGCGCTGGAGCCTGGGTTCGCGGCAGAACTCGAAGTTGCGCTGAATGCTGGCTCACAGTTGACTGGTTTCTGGATCCCGCGCAAGAACTTTTTTCTCGGCCGTTGGATTCGACACGGCGGTTTCTATCCTGATCCCAAGCTGCGCCTGATCCGCCGCGGCGCGGGAAAGTTCGAGGAGTGTGGTGCGCATCCGACAATCAAGTTGGGCGATCAGGTAGATGTTGGTCATCTGAGACACGCGCTCATTCACAACGCGTATCCCACGCTGCGTGGCTACATCGACCACATGAACAGCTATTCGTCGATGGGCGCGCAGGTCGCAGAGGAAAAAGGTCATCGCAGCTTCAGTCTCGCGAATATCGTGATTCGCCCCTGGCTAACGTTCATCTACAACTATGTCTTCCGCCTCGGATTCCTCGACGGCCGCGAAGGCCTGCTGCTGCACCTGTATCACGCGGTCTACGTGTCATGGAAGTATTCCAAGGCGTGGGAGTTGAGCCGAAAGCAGTAGGGATCCCTTCGATCGTCGCTTTCGAATTCGAGAGGTTAACGTTTCTGTTTCTGGGCCGTCTAGTTAATATGAACCCGCCCTCTTTCAGACTTATCGCAGCATGTTGTCTGATTACCGTTTCTGTGAGCATGGCCATTTGCGCCGATGCACAAAAGACCCCGGCTGCCATAAACAGCCGAATCCAACTGACTCTGAACACCGACGAGGCCGAAGCTGTGCTCGCGATCCTCGACAAACAGAACTCGAAGCAGCCGATTGTCGATTCTGACTGGCAGCGTCTTTTCTCCACTGAACCGTACATTCGCCTGAAGAAACGCGAAGCCAGCATGAAGCGCGACTTCACGGACGATGATTTCAAGAAGTTTGTGCTTTCCCCTGAGCTCTCCGCGAAGAGAGATACCTTGCGTCACACTCTCGACGAATGGCGGAGAGCAGATCTCCAGGCCTCGGCCGGCCGGGTGCTGGCATACTTGCCCGAGCAGGCGACAATCCACGCCAAGGTTTTTCCTGTCATCAAGCCCAAGACGAACAGCTTCGTCTTCGATAATCAAACAGATCCGACAATTTTTCTCTACATCGACCCTCAACAATCGTCCGCGACCTTCGAAAACATCGTCGCCCACGAACTTCACCACATCGGCTTCTCCAGCGTCCCTTCCCTGACCGACGCCAGGCAGAAAGATGTGCCAGCAAACGCGAAACCAGCTGTCGAATGGATGGGAGCATTCGGCGAAGGCTTCGCGATGCTCGCTGCGGCAGGCGGGCCGGATGCCGATCCCCAGGCCACGAGATCTGCGAAGGACCGTGATCGCTGGAATCACGACATGGCGAACTTCAACGATGATCTCCGCTCGCTTCAGCAATTCTTTCTCGACGTCATCGATCAAAAAATCGTTGGGCAAGAAAAGATCAACGACCAGGCATACACGTTTTTCGGAGAACAAGGCCCGTGGTACACCGTCGGCTATAAGATGGCGGTGATCGTTGAGAAAAAATACGGACGTGCGACACTGATTGACTGCATGGTCGATCCACGTGAACTCCTGGCTCGTTATAACTCCGCAACCGCCGGACTCAATCAGCATCAAGAAGCGCAGTTGGCGCTGTGGTCGCTGGAACTGCTGTCGAAAATCGGCGCGCCCAAGTAGAAGGGGCTCCTTCCGCTCTCGGCTTGCCGCTCTGTGGGCTCGTCCTCTATCATCGAGACTACTAGGGTGAGCATCGTGGATAAGAAGGTCTCCAAGCCGCAGGTCGCAGAAAGTCCAATTGCCGATGTTTTCGACAATCGCCTTCCCTCCGAGGCGGAGAAACAGTGGGTGGAAAACACCCTGTCGCCAACTCTGGAGAAAGCTCCGGAACGCGCGATTGGCGCTCCGACCGGCGTTAACCGCGATGAAGACGGTCGGGCGCGCTACACGACGATTTCCGGAGTGCCCATCCGCCGCCTGTACACCCAAGCCGCCCTGCCCGAAGATTGGGCCTACGACCAGTATCTCGGCTATCCCGGCCAACCGCCTTTTACGAGGGGGATCCACGCCACCGGGTATCGCGGCAAACTTTTTACCATGCGCCAGTTCTCCGGTTTTGCCTCACCGGAGGAGACTAACCAGCGCTACAAGTATCTGCTCGAACACGGCGGCGGGGGTCTTTCGGTCGCCTTCGATCTGCCCACGCTGATGGGCTACGACTCGGACCACCCCGCCAGCGAAGGTGAGGTCGGCAAATGCGGCGTGGCGATCGATTCGCTGGAAGACATGGAGATTCTCTTCCGGGGTATCGATCTGGAGAAAACCACGGTCTCGATGACGATCAACTCGCCCGCATCGGTCTTATGGGCGATGTACCTGGTGGTCGCCGAGAAGCAAGGTGCCGACTGGAAAAAGATTTCAGGCACGATCCAAAACGACATTCTGAAGGAGTACATTGCGCAGAAGGAATACATCTATCCGCCGGCGCCTTCGATGCGACTGGTGATCGACACCTTCGAATTCGGCTCGAAGTTCACGCCGAAGTTCAACACGATTTCGATTAGCGGCTATCACATTCGCGAGGCCGGTTCGACCGCACTGCAGGAACTGGCCTTCACGCTCTATGACGGCGTCGAATATGTGGAGTGGGCGCGCCGCCGCGGTCTTGATGTGGACGAGTTTGGCCCAAGGCTCAGCTTTTTCTTCAACGCACATAACGATTTCTTCGAAGAACTTGCCAAATACCGCGCTGCCCGCAAGATTTGGTACAAGGTGATGAGAGACCGCTTCGGCGCCAAGAATCAGCGTACGTGGCTGCTCCGTTTCCACACACAAACGGCGGGCGTGTCGCTGACGGCGCAGCAGCCCTTGAATAACATCGCGCGCGCGGCGGTTCAGGCCCTGGCAGCGGTTCTGGGCGGGACACAATCGCTGCACATCGATGGCTATGACGAGGCGCTCGCCCTGCCCACCGAGGAAGCCGCACGCATCGCGTTGCGCACCCAGCAGATCATCGCGTATGAATCGGGCGTGGCGAACACTGTGGACCCGCTCGGAGGTTCCTACTTCCTGGAGAACCTCACCCTGCAAATGGAGAAGGGCGGCTTCGACTACTTCGACAAGCTCGACGCGATGGGTGGCATGGTGAAAGCCATCGACCGCGGATATCCACAAAAGGAGATCGCCGAAGCTTCTTACCAGTTTCAACGAGCTGCGGAAGCGAAAGAAAAGATCATCGTGGGTGCGAACGAGTTTGTCATCCAGGAGGAGCCACCGAACATCCTGTACATCGATGAAAGCGTGGCCCGCCACCAAACGACGAAGCTCAAAGCCCTGCGCTCGCGACGGTCAAATGAGGAAGTCGGCCACCGTTTGGAGGCGCTGAAAAAAGCCGCTGCCTTGGAGCCAAAAGCTGGAATCAGCGGGGAGATATCTCCGGCCAACACCATGCCCTACATCGTGGACGCCGTGCGCGCTTACGCAACCGTCGGTGAAATCTGCGAAGCCCTGCGCGCAGTGTACGGGACGTACACGGAAGTAAGCGTCACATAGGCTGGGCCAGGCGCTAACCCGGAACTGCTCGGCCCACAACATGGCCTGACGTTGAGGCAACGATCTTCCGAAGTATTCCGTTTCCCGAAACGACAATCCTGGTCACAGGTTGTATACAAATTCCATTGTCGGTGCGCGAAGTTCGACTATGCTTTGCTTGTATTAGTTTGAGGTCGCAATTTGCAACCTCAAAGCCAAGAGAGAACTGGACACATGATAAGAGCAACCGGGACAAGAGCAGCAATTCCTCTGCCGGTCGAATCACGAATACTTCTTGTTCGTGGCCGGAAGATCATCCTGGATTCGGCCTTGGCAGAGCTTTATGCCGTTCCGGTTAAGCGTCTTAATCAACAGATCAAGCGGAATCCTGAGCGATTTCCTTCTGATTTTATGTTCAGACTTACTGCCAAAGAATGCGAATGTTTGAGGTCACAAATTGTGACCTCAAACAGCAGACGCGGTGGAAGACGTTACCGGCCTTATGCTTTCACGGAGCACGGAGCGATCATGGCAGCGACGGTGCTCAACTCCAAGCGGGCCGTCAGGATGAGCGTTTTCGTGGTTCGGGCGTTCGTGCACCTGCGCGAAACGCTGGCCAGCAACCGCGACCTCGCCGCGAAAGTGGAAGAGATTGAGGCGCATCTGGAGACGCACGATGAGGTAATTGTGGATCTATTCCGGACTATCAAGAAACTCATGAGTCCGCCGAAGGTACGGCGGAATAAGTTGGGATTTCAACTCCCGGATGTGAATCCGCCGGCAAAACGGGGGAGCGCAACGTTTTTCGGTCTCACCCCGGTTAGACGACTGTCAGCAGGCTGAGTCGTGATCGTAGCCAAGACCGCGACCATTTTTGCCGCGGCTTGGTGGGAATGCATCCTGCTACACCCGCGCGTCGCGCCTGACCAGCGCCGAGTCTAGGAAGAAACCGACTCCCACGCAGAGCGGAATAACGCCGAATGCTGCTGCCACCCAGGCATCGGAGTCCGTCCGCGCAATCAGGGCAAATGTCGCCATGTAGCCAATTGCAGCGGCCACCAGAAGAATCCCCGATCTCCGTGACCTGGCCGACTGCGAAAGCTCCGGTTCCATCGGGACATTCACTCCGCGCGCAAGCGCAGCCAGTTTCTCCTCGGTGCGCAGTTTGCGCACGCGGTAATAGGTGTACATTGCTGAAAGGGGGATCCCGAATACCATAATCACCGCTACCAAGCCAGTCATTTCGTTCATTGTCTGCCTCCTTGGGCTGCTGCCGCCCGTCACGCTAATCTACGAATGTCGTCGGAAGAAAGTTCCGCAAGCCACGATTCGTACGCGCCCCGCTGATGATTCGTTTTTTATTCGCCTTCAAGGTCGCTCCTGTGATAAAAAGGTTTCCATGCGCATAGCGGTGCATCACCTCAAGAAATGCGACGCGGTGCTGGCGGCCATCATCGAGCGAGTCGGCCCTTGCCGCATGGAATTTGGAGAGCCCACGTTTCACAGCCTGGCCGAGGCGATCCTCTACCAGCAGTTGAACGGCAAAGCGGCGGTGACCATCTTTAACCGGTTTACGGATGTCGCGGGCGATCCGCTCACTCCGGAAGGGATTCTGACGCTCAGCGAAGCCCAGATGCGCGGCGTTGGGCTCTCCAGACAGAAGTCGGCGTATCTGCGTGATCTGTCGGAGAAAACACAGGCTGGACTACTCGAGTTTTCACAACTGGCTAGCCTTTCGGACGAGGATGTGATCCAGCAGTTGACGCGAGTAAAGGGTGTGGGGGTTTGGACCGCTCACATGTTCCTGATGTTCAGCCTGCGTCGGCCGAACATTCTTCCGACCGGCGACTACGGCGTGCAAGCCGCGATCAAGAAGCACTACCGCAAGCGCAAGCTTCCCAAACCGGCCATCATGGAGAAGATCGCTAAGCCCTGGGAACCCTATCGCAGCGTGGCCTGCTGGTATCTGTGGCGAAGCCTGGATATCAAGACGATCTGACCAAGGAGACTTCGGCAAGGTAGAATACGCGGCTGGGTAGCATCCCAAAACGGACCCTCTAAGATCTGCCTCCCCTCTGTGCTCCCCTGCGCCCTCTGTGGTTAAATGGAGCAATGGCTGATGAAAAGATCCGCGTGCTCGTGGCCAAGCCTGGCCTCGACGGTCATGACCGCGGCGCTAAGGTGATAGCCCGAGCCCTGCGCGATGCCGGGATGGAGGTCATCTACACAGGTTTGCGCCAGACGCCGGAGATGGTCGTAAATGCCGCGCTCCAGGAAGACGTGAATGTGATTGGGCTCTCGATTCTATCCGGGGCCCACAACGCGATCGTCCCCCGGGTGATAGACCTGCTGAAGCAAAACAAGGTGGACGACATGCTGGTGATCGTAGGCGGTATCATCCCCGACCAGGATATCGACAATCTCAAGAAGATTGGCGTGGCTGCGATTTTTCAACCCGGCACCGCCATGGATGAGATTGTTCAATTCATCCGGGGCAATGTCAAACCGCGCGGCGTCCCAGCGGGCTGATTGCCGAACTCTCAGCCGTGCCGTGGGAGTTTCAAAATCAATCAAGGCCTTTAGCTGCGGAAGGCGGATGCTGCCAGCCAAATGATTTCCCAGCCGCATCCATGGCTGTGGCGCTGTGTTTAGGATGAAAACCTCAGAACTTATCTACGACTGGAATCATGTTCATCCCGGCACTCTGCGGCCCCATGGCCCGGCTTTGCTGAATGACGAAACCCTGCGCGATGGACTCCAGTCGCCATCCGTGCGCGATCCTGGCATTGAAGAAAAGATCAGGATCCTGCACCTGATGGAAGCGCTCGGCATCAATTCGCTTGACCTTGGCCTGCCGGGAGCGGGTCCGCGTGCCGTCGAACACGCGGAAGCCCTGGCACGCGAAATCGTCAGCCACCAGATGAAGATTCGAGCCAACTGCGCCGCTCGCACCCACGAAAACGATATCCGGCCGATTGCCGAAATCCAACAGCGCACCGGGCTGAAAATCGAGGCAGCGACCTTTCTGGGTTCCAGCCCAATCCGCCGCTACACCGAAGGTTGGACGGACGATTTCCTGCTGCGCACGACCGAACACGCTATGAAGTTCGCGACCTCCCTGGGTCTGGATCCAATGTATGTCACGGAGGACACCACGCGCTGTGATCCGGAGATGGTCCGTCGCCTATACTCCGCTGCCATCAATTGCGGTGCGCGGGCAATCGTGATCTGCGACACGGCCGGCCATGCTACGCCCATGGGTACGTTCGCCCTGGTGCGGTTCGTGATTGAAGAAGTGGTGAAACCGCTGGGGGAGAAGGTTCGTGTGGATTGGCACGGGCACTGCGACCGTGGCCTGGGCACGGCAAATTCCATGGCGGCGCTGGTGGCAGGCGCCGAGTGTGTGCACGCTACGGCGTTAGGTATCGGAGAGCGTGTCGGCAACACCCAGATGGACCAGATGCTGGTCAACCTGAAGCTGATGGGTGTCGAGCCGTGGGATGCCCAGGACCTTACCAAACTGAAAGACTACTGCACGGCGGTTTCGCACTCCACCGGGGTTCCTATTCCGGCGAATTACCCGGTGGTCGGCGAAGATGCGTTTCGCACCGCAACCGGCGTTCACGCTGCAGCCGTCATCAAGGCCTTTAAGAAGAACGACCTCGAACTGGCCAACACGGTTTACTCGGGGGTGCCCTCGCACGTTTTCGGCCTGGAGCAGGTCATCGATATAGGCCCGATGAGCGGCCGGTCGAACATCCTATTCTGGCTGGAGCGCCGCGGCATTCCCGTATCGGATGAGACGGTCGAGCGGATTTTCAAACGCGCCAAGGCCTCCGACCACACCCTGAGCGAGGCGGAAATCCTGGAGTGTGTCCAACCGGCCAAGGCGCACTGAGATTTAGGACGGCACCACCTGGGCACTTCCTTCTGGCGGCTCGTAATGCCAAAATTTCCAGGTACACTCTTTCGCTCCATTGGGAGGTGCTATGCGCCGTCTTTTGCTCATGGTGTTGATTTCCGTTTTCCCCGCATTGGCTCAGTCCAAGCATCCGTTTACCTTCGAGGATATGATGTCGCTCAGGCGGGTGAGCGAGCCGGTGGTTTCGCCTGACGGCAAGTGGGTTCTTTTCAGCGCCGTGGACGTGGATCTTGCGGCCAACAAGAAAACTCCCCATGTCTGGATCGTTCCAATCGCCGACGCCGGCTCTCCCCAGGCTTCCGCGAAACCGGGGAAGGCGGCGGAAGAGCGGGAACTCATCGCCAGCCAGGATGCCGACCGCCCGCGCTGGGCGCCGGATGGCAAACGCTTCGCCTTTGTTTCGAGCAAAGAAGGCGGCTCGCAGATTTGGATCGCCGACTTCGATGGCTCCAATGGAACCGTCACTGGAGTTCACAAACTCACATCGATCGCCACGGAGGCGGACGGCGAACTCTGGTCGCCGGACGGCAAGAATATTCTTTTCGTCTCGAACGTGTATCCCGAATGCCCCGACGAGGCCTGCAACCTCAAGAAACTCGAAGAGGCGGAGAAGTCGAAGGTGAAGGCACTGGTGTTTGATCACCTCCTCTATCGCCATTGGAATGCTTACAAAGCGGGCAAGCGTACCCATTTGTTCGTGGTTCCTGCTCCTTTGCCGAAGCCTGTCTCGACTCCGCCCAATTCGGTGGAGGTAACGAGCGCCTCGCCCATGATTGGAAGCCTGATTCCGCGGGACCTGACTCCCGGCGATCACGACGTTCCGCCATTCAGCCTGGGTGGGCAGGATGACTACGCGTTTTCTCCGGATGGACGGGAGGTTTGTTACGCATCCAATCACGACGAGGTGGAAGCGACCAGCACCAACAATGATCTCTTCATCGTTTCAGTGAATGGTGGCGAGGCGAAGGACATTACGGTCGAGAACAAGGCGAGCGATTCCACACCGCAATACACGACGGACGGGAAATACATCGCATACCGGGCGCAGACGCGTCCAGGGGATGAGAGCGACCGTTTTCGGCTGATGCTGTACAACCGCAGGACAGGATACAAGAGGAGCTTGACGGAAGATTTTGACCAGTGGGTGGGGACTTACACGATCGCTGCGGATTCCTCCAAGATTTACTTCACTTCGGAAAAAGAAGGAGAAGCGCCAATTTATTCCGTGGACCTGGCCAGTCTAGTAATTAACGAGGAATCGGCTCCTGATCTGCACGTGCACCGGACGGACATCGGAGTAAAGCAGGTGCTCGACGGCTTCAGCGACGACCTGACGATGACACCCGACAGCAAGAGCCTGCTGATGACGCGGATGTCGATCAGAGCACCGAATGAGATTTACCGGTATTCATTCGGGGGATCGGCCGCGGGGGCTGTGGCTTCCGCTCCAGATGCGTCCAAGCCGGTGTTTCCGACTCAGGAGGTGTGCACCGACGCCAACGGGAAACTGAAACCAGGGGGGTGCAAGGCTCCGCCGCCAGAACCGGCGAGCCTAGCGCAATTGACCCATTTGAACGACGCGGTTCTTGGTCGTGTGGCGATGTCTGAGATGGAAAGTTTCTGGTTCGCCGGCGCGGACAACGCCAAGGTGGAAGGACTTCTAATCAAGCCTCCGAATTTCGATTCCAAGAAGAAATATCCGGTCAAATTCCTGATTCATGGAGGCCCGGAAGGAGCGTGGGGGGACGATTGGAGTTATCGCTGGAATCCGGAACTTTTTGCCGCCAACGGATACGTGGTCATCATGATCAACTTCCACGGTTCGACCGGATACGGGCAGAAGTTCATCGACGCCATCAATGGCGACTGGGGTGGTCAGCCGTTCGTGGATCTGATGAAGGGCCTTGATTACGCCGAGCAGCACTACCCATTTGTCGACAAAGATCGTGAATGCGCGCTCGGCGCAAGCTATGGCGGATACGCCATCAACTGGATTCTCGGGCACACCAACCGCTTCAAGTGCCTGGTTTCGCATGATGGCATGTTCAACGCCGAGTCCGCCTGGGGCACGACCGAAGAGCAGTGGTTCAATGACTGGGAATTCAAAGGCGCTCCCTACTCGAACCGCGCCAGCTACCAGAAGTGGTCGCCGCACCAGTATGCGGCGAATTTCAAGACGCCGACACTTGTCGTCCATGGCCAACTCGACTACCGGCTCGATGTCTCAGAGGGCTTCCAGCTTTTCACCACCTTACAGCGGATGGGCGTGCCCTCCAGGATGCTCTATTTCCCGGATGAAGGCCATTGGGTTCTCAAGCCGCAAAACAGCCAGTTGTGGTGGAAGACAGTAACCGATTGGGTCGACCAGTGGGTAAAGAAGTAGGGCCGGTCGGTTTCCCCTGAGCATCACAACAGGCATCTTCGCAGCCAAGGAGAACTGGCCCAAGTCGCAGCCGACGCAAGCGAACGCATCATCGCAGCGCTCCGCGCAAGAGTCCGGCGAACTGTGCATCTGGCAGCCAATCGACGTGGCCTAGCCAGAAACTAGGCTACAGCTACGGGTCGCCCGGCGTGCTCGTATCCGGTGGCCAGGTAGTACAAAGCTTTATCGAAAAACTGATCCAGCAGGCGGAACAGCTCCATCTCTCCAAACAGTTCCACTGGATTGGTAACCACGCCTTCGTTCTGCAAGAACTTCCAAAGCTGTTCTTTTGTTCCCAGGATAGCGTATAAAACGTGGCTGAACGCCACATCCTGGGTCGCCCTCCGAATCCCGAGTTCGGTGTAGGCTTTTTCCAGTTCGTGCTCCGTCTTGTGCAGCAACCAGTCGCTTAGATGGCGATAGATCTCGTAACTTCTGTGGATGAGTTCTTCTTCTCCGACCTTGCGCAGGTCGGAGCAGCGGGAATCGTGTTCCAGCCGATGAATCAGCTCCCTGGAGAGTTGGTCCGCGTGGGCCTCGATGAGCCTTACCAGTCGTAACGCCAGCATGATGGCACCCCCATCGCAGCCACACCTGCTACTTGACGGTGCGGCCGAGGCGGCTACCGCCTATTCTTAGCAGACACGCCTGAGGAGCAGGTTGACAAGGATGCCGGTCACGTGTGTGTGTGATTGCATCCGTGTCTGGTCGTCGGTGTCAGGAGAATGAATAGCTGAACGCAAGCCGCTTGCGACCACCCCATGCGGATGAAAGGCAGGGTTTCCGCCACTCTGCGGCTCACTGCTCCTTTTGCTTTACCCGCACGACCGTGATCTTGGAAAATCCCTCTTCAAACGTCGGCGGTTTCAGTTTGCCTGCCATGCGCCGCATCACGTCTTCCGGCACCACCCGTTGACGGCGCGCGTTGCGCTGCAGACACACCTCGACCGGAACATCAAAAAACACGGCCTGGGCCTCGTATCCGTAGTCCTTGGCGAGCTTGATCCAGCCATGGCGGTCGTGTGGGGTCAGGTTGGTGGCGTCGACGTAATTCATGGGACGCCGCGCGATCATCCGAGCCTTCAGCATGGATCGGAGATTGGAGAACACCAGATCCTGAAAACGCTGCTCCGCGGCATCGTCAAACAGCAAAGCGCGCACCAGATCGCTGGAAAGCGGAGTAATGTTATGCCGTTTGAACCAGGCGCTCTTCCCCGAACCCGGCAGGCCAATCGCCAACACCATGGTTCCTCTGGGAGCGTGGGCTGGCGGTGCGGCAGGAACAGCACTCCCAGGCGCGTTGTGGGCTTGGGTGACGTGTGCAGCCGGCTTGGGTTCTTGCGGTGGCGACTGCACTTGCCCCACCGCTTCTGCGGTTGGTGCTGGCGGCGTTACACTACGGCTGCGGCCTCGTCCCCCCCTGCTCCTGCGCCGGCGACGGCGGCGAGCATCGCCAGTGCCTGCAGACCGAGGTTCTGAGGATGATGCATCTCCCTCGGCCGACTCCTGGGCAGGTTCCGGTCTGGATGGCTCCGGCGGTGCGTCGGTGGGCTCTTGGGCTTCGGAGCGCGAGGGAGCGTCATCGTAAAACGCCGGTTGCAGCGGGGCGAGTGCAGACTCGTTGGGGCCGGTTTCAGCTGTTTTCTTGCGACCCTTCAGGCGGTCGCGCATCCATTTGCGCATGATTGGCTTGTAACATATTAAGCTGCTTGGGGGCAATGCGTGAGCGGGTTCCCGTGAGCGGGTTGATTGCGAGTCCGCCGGGGAGCGATTCTTGATTTTGTAATCTGGCAATCGGGTAGTTTGCAATTTGCAGTCCAGACCGCAGTCGTCGCGGCCCAGGTGCTCGATTCCACAGTCTTATCTCGGCAGTCACTCAGAGGGGTATCTTGATGGAGATTCCGCCAGAGATTCAAGAGCAGAAGTACATCAGTCTGACCACATTCCGCAAGACTGGCGTGCCGGTCCGCACTCCGGTCTGGTTTGGTGAAGAGGATGGCAAACTCTACGTGATGACGCGTAGTGACTCGGGAAAGTACAAGCGCCTGAGGAACAACTCCGCGGTGCGGATCGCTCCCTGTACCATGGCAGGCAGAATCACGGGGCCGGAATATCCGGCGGAGGCTCGCATCCTTGCCGAGGAGGACTGGCCGCACGCACGCAAAGCCATCCAGCGAAAATACTGGCTGGCACGGCTGCCCATCTGGAGCCGGAAGAATGTTTATCTGGAAATGAACGTTTCGCCCGCTGACCGGAGGCCAGAAGGGGAACTTCGGGCGAATGGCGCATGACCCGCTTTCGGCGGGCGTTGTGGTCCTGAGTTCCATTTTGATGCTTGCCATCATTGCTGCTCGCTCCGCTTCCCTGTTACATTTTATGTTTGCGGTCTGGGTCCAGAGTTCTGTTGGCACAGCTCTTCAGTTATTCTCGGTAATTCTTTCGGAGGCAACATGGCAATTAAAGTAGGGATTAATGGTTTCGGACGAATCGGACGCAATGTTTTGCGGGCTGCTTTGAACGATCCGAACATCGAGTTTGTTGCGGTCAACGATCTCACCAACCCAAAAACGTTGGCTCACCTTTTGAAGTACGATTCGATTCTCGGCAACCTGCCCCACAAGATTACGGCGGGCGACAACAGCATTAGCGTCGATGGAAAGAGTTTCAAGGTATTTTCTGAAAGGGATCCCGCGAAGTTGCCGTGGGAATCCGTCGGGGCGCAAGTCGTTCTCGAGTCAACCGGCCACTTTACCAACGCGGAGGATGCCAAGAAGCACCTGCGCGGAACGGTCAAGAAGGTCATCATTTCCGCACCGGCGAAGAACGAAGACGTCACCCTGGTGTTGGGCGTAAATCAGGAAGTATACGATCCGGCGAAGCACCATGTCATCTCGAACGCTTCCTGCACGACGAATTGCTTGGCTCCGGTGGCAAAGGTACTTAACGACAATTTCAAGATCGTCAGCGGCACCATGACCACGATTCACTCCTACACCAATGACCAGGTGATTCTCGACTTTCCTCACAAAGATCTGCGGCGCGCGCGAGCAGCGGCCCTGTCGATGATTCCGACCACCACGGGCGCGGCGAAAGCCGTGAAACTCGTCATTCCTGATCTGGCGGGCAAATTGGACGGTTTCGCCATCCGCGTACCTACGCCGAACGTGTCGGTTGTGGATCTGGTGGTACTGGTCGAGAAAAAAACTTCCAAGGAAGAAGTGAATGCGGCTTTGAAGCAGGCCTCCGAGGCCGGGCCGCTCAAAGGCTATCTAGGATATGAAGAGAACGAACTGGTCTCGGCGGATTTTCGCGGGGACGCACGTTCCTCGATTGTGGATGCCCCCTCGACCATGGTGGTAGGCGGCAACCTGGTGAAAGTAATTTCCTGGTACGACAATGAATGGGGTTATTCCTGCCGGGTACGGGACCTGATTGATTACCTCGGCAAGAAAGGACTATAGATCGGTTCCGGCAGCGCCGTTCTGAGGCTGGCGGCAGCCGGGGGCATCGGCAGGCTTATGGACAGGCAGTACCGTTCGCGATGCGGGCAGGACGCCCGCCCGGCCAGCCGGCCTGAGCAAACCCAGGAAACGGCGCGGCTTCAAGAGGCAACCCTTTATGACAAAGCTTTCTATCCGAGATCTTACGCTCAGTGACCGACGGGTCTTCATGCGCGTCGACTTCAACGTTCCGCTGGAAGATGGAAGAGTCATGGACGATACCCGCATTCGCGAAACACTGCCGAGCATCGAGTACGCGCTGCGCCACGGGGCAAGGCTCATTCTGGCCTCTCATCTTGGCCGTCCCAAGGGCAAGCCGAACCCGAAAATGAGTCTGAAGCCGGTGGCCGAACGTCTACGCATGCTGCTTGACAAAGAACTGGCACGCGGCGAGAACGTGGGCTTCTGTCCGAACTGTGTCGGCGTGGAAGCCGAAGAGATGGCCGGCAAACTGGAAAAGGGCCAAAGCCTCTTGCTCGAGAATCTTCGGTTTCACCCAGAAGAGGAGGCTAACGACGAGAAGTTTTCCCGGCAACTGGCCAACCTGGCGGACTTCTACGTGAACGACGCGTTCGGGACAGCTCACCGGGCACACGCCTCCACCGTGGGCATTACCACGTTTGTGCAAAAGTCGGCAGCCGGCCTGCTGATGGAAAAGGAGTTGGAGTATCTTGGTCGGGCGATACAGCATCCCGAGAAACCGTTTGTCGCCATTTTGGGTGGGGCGAAGGTCAGCGACAAGATCGGCGTGATCCAGAACCTGCTCACCAAGGTCGATACCCTGATCATCGGTGGCGCCATGGCGTACACCTTTCTGAAGGCCAAGGGCGAGCAGGTTGGAAAGTCGCTGGTGGAAGAGGACAAACTCGATCTGGCGCGGCAGATTCTGCAGGCTGCGAGATCAGGCAACGTGAAATTCCTACTGCCTCTCGATCACGTGGTGGCCGAACGAATTGATGTGAATGCGATCACTCGCATCATCAGTAGTGACCAGCCGATTCCACCCAACATGATGGGGCTGGATATCGGGCCCAAGACCATTGAGGAGTATTCCGAGGAAATTTCCAACGCCCGTACCATCATCTGGAACGGTCCGATGGGAGTTTTTGAAGTGTCTCCGTTCTCCAAGGGCACATTCAAGATCGCACATGCGGTCGCGGACAATGCCGCAGCAATTTCCATCGTGGGCGGAGGAGATTCGGTTTCCGCAGTGCACGCAGCCGGAGTCGCCGACAAGATGCGTCACATTTCCACCGGCGGCGGGGCTTCGCTGGAGTTTCTCGAAGGCAAGAAGTTGCCAGGCGTGGAAGCGTTGAGCGATAAGTAGGAATTCGTTTTCTGGAACATTTGAGTGAGCAATTTCACCTTGCGTCTTTTTCTGGATGGCGGAAAGACGGTGGAGTTCCTCGGCCCTGCCGACATCACCAAAGAAACTACCGACGCGATCGTGAATGCCGCCAATTCATCCCTTTTGGGTGGGGGAGGCGTGGATGGCGCGATTCACCGCGCCGGCGGACCATCGGTTCTGGCGGAGTGCAAACGGATCGTGGAGAACATTGGAAGCCTGTCGAGCGGCAAGGCGGCGATGACTACGGGAGGAAGACTTGCGGCGAAGTACGTGATTCACACGGTGGGCCCAGTCTATCGCGGCGGCAAACATGGCGAGCCAGAAACCCTGGCAAGCTGCTATCGGGAGTCGATTCGGATTGCGGACGACCACGCCCTGCGGTCGCTGGCTTTCCCTGCGATCTCGACCGGCGCTTATGGATATCCTCTGTCCGAGGCGGCTTCCATCGCGATAACATCTGTTGTGGATGCGCTGCCTTCGACAAGTCACGTCACCCTGGTTCGTTTCGTTCTGTTCGATGATAGGGCTCTTCGGAGCTATCGAGCCACTGCCGAAAAACTTCGCCATCCAGGCAGTGGACTTCATTATTCATTAGAAAGAGACCCTCAATGAGAATAAAACTGATCGCTGCCAACTGGAAGATGTACAAGAATCCGTCGCAGACGGCGGAGTTCTTCCGCGATTTCCTGCCCCTGGTGGCCGGTCACACCCGCGACGAGATCGTGGTCTGCCCGCCGTATATCGACCTGTGCGCGGCATCCGAAGCAGTCAAAGGATCGAGCGTGGCCATCGGCGCGCAAGACCTGCACTGGGAGAAAGAAGGCGCCTACACGGGGGAAATCTGCCCCAACATGCTGCTGGACGTCGGCTGCAGCCACGTGATTATCGGCCACTCCGAACGCCGCCAGTATTTCGGCGAAACCGACGATATGGTCAACTTCAAGTTGAAGGCCGCGCTGGAAAGCGGTCTCATTCCGATCGTCTGCGTCGGCGAAGTATTGGAGGAACGCGAGGCGGGGCTCACCGAAGATGTTCTTCGGCGTCAGTGCACCCGCGCTTTTCATAAGATCTCCACCAAGAAGGCCGGCAAGCTAGTCGTGGCTTATGAGCCGGTTTGGGCGATCGGGACGGGGAAAACTGCGACGCCGCAACTGGCCTCGGCTGCGCATCTGGTGATCCGCGGGGAGGCCGGCGAGACCTTCGGGGAGGAGTTCGCTGCGAATCTGCGCATTCTCTACGGAGGCTCGGTGAAGCCGGAGAACGCGACCGCGCTCATGGCCGAGGAAGAGATCGACGGGGCGCTCGTCGGAGGGGCCAGCCTCGATCCCAAGTCGTTTGCCGCGATTGTGAAGTACTAGAGCCGATCTCCGGAATTCGCCCAGTGGCTTCCGCAACCCCGGCGGGAACCACTTCCGAGCCGGTTCCCGAGCACCGGTCTCCCGGCTGCAAAGACCGGTGCATTCCGAGCCTGGACTAGCGGGGCCAAAGCCAGCCAAAGGTACCGCCGGTCAGCAAGCCGTAGATGAGCCCATCGAATACCTCTTTGAGGGTCATGCTCCACGTCTGACCTTTCCAGATGCCGTTGCTAATGTGCCCCAAGCCATAGGCGAGGAATGCCGCACAGCCAGCCACCCGAAAGACCACCGGATAGAGCGAGCCGGGAGCAACTGTGTGCCAGGTGAGGTAAGCAACGAAGAAACCGATGACCAGGCAATAAACGAACCACAGGCCGAGGAACTTCGGCATGACGGGTGGACCGCTGGGAAACACGGTCATCATGCCGACTGGTCCCTGGTTGTATTTCTCTGTCACTGCGGGTGATTTCATTTCCTTATGGGTGCAAAAAGGAAACATATAGAGGCCCCGTTTCAGACCAGCGGCGCGCAGCGCGGCGAGGACCTTTTCTTCATCGGGGAGGCGCTGGTAGTCGGTACGGTGGTAGGGCAACAGCATGTGCATAATGGAGCTGGCGACAAACACAATGATCGCCGAGAGCAGGATCGGGAGCCAAAGGGCAGCAAGAAAAGCCATGCACAACCTCCTTCGGATACGAAATGTTGGAATTTTCTATAGGAGGCTACGCCTAACATGACCTTACAGTCAAACGGTAGAAGATTTTCGCTAAACCTCCACAATCGATGTGCTGGTAGTTAGCACCTCGAGGCCTGCCCCCAAACTTGAAAGATCGAGCTTCACTGGGCACCAGGTCGACCCCTGACTGGCCTGAAGGAAAGGCTGGCACACTGGCTGGCAGAAGAAGCCACAGGCGCCGATCGCAGCATGCGAGCGTAACTTAATACTAGTATGTCTATCGATATTATTGTATATTATAAAACGGCACTGCGGGAGCGGCGGATCGTGGGAGAGCACATCACCTCGGAAAAGCGAAGGATCGGCCCGGTTTGCGCCCGGTGTGGACATGCCGTGCTGTACGATCACGGAATCGAAGTCGGCAAGAAGTTCTACCACAGAAGCTGTGGACGGCTGCTGCTGGCGAACGGAGGGTGCCGGTTGTTTTCACCCTGTCCGGGGGCGCCGGCTCCGGAAGTGGTCTCGCTCGGGCTCTCACCATTCCCTTCAAACCTTCCCCACGGAACTTCCTGCTTCGAGGTTTCAACCAAAGGTAACGGTCTTGTGTAGAAGAACACGCGGTTTTGGGGGTACGACTGGCGGACCGATGGCGCGCGCAATGTCTCTACGGTTCTGTTGTCGGTGTACCGGCGCATTCTCCCATGTCTGCTACTTTCGAAGCTCTTTCAGGATCTCTCTTGCGGCATTCGCGCCCGACCCGCCGGTTAATCCTGCGCCGGGATGCGTTCCCGACCCACAGAGATAAAGATTCTGAATGGGTGTGCGGTAGCGTGCCCAGTTCAATAGCGGTCGCATGGTAAAGAACTGATCGAGTGCCAGTTCGCCGTGAAAAATGTGGCCGCCGGTCAGCCCGTAGGTATCTTCCATGTCCTTCGGGGTGATGATCTGGTGGGACAAGATGAGTTCCGGCAGGTTGGGTGCGTATTGAGCCAGCGTCTTTACGACCGTGTCCCCTAGCGGTACACGTTGTTTTTCCCAGTCACTATCCTTCAGCTTGAAGGGCGCATATTGCATGTAGATCGACATCACATGCTTACCCGCGGGCGCCAGCGACGGGTCGCTGATCGAAGGAATCGCAACCTCCAGGCACGGCTTCCTGGAAAAGCTGCCGTACTTGGATTCATCGAAAGCACGCTCCAGGTAATCGATTTCCGGGCCGATGTGAATGCGCCCAGCCAGAGCGCTGCCATTGTCCGATCCGGCCAAGGCCGTGAACCTAGGCAGGCCAGCGAGTGCCAAGTTGACCTTCGCTACCGTTCCCGGCATGCGGTAATGCTGAAGCTTCATCTCGAAATCTGGCGAAAGATGGGTCGGATCCACCAGCATCAGCAACGTACGTTTCGGATCCGCATTGGAAATCACTGTTCTGGCGTCAATTTCCTGGCCGTTCGAAAGTACAACGCCAGTTGCCACGCCATTTTTCACGCGAATCTCGACCACCTCCGATCCGCTGCGAATCTCCGCTCCTGCCCGCACGGCAGCGGCGGCCATCGTCTGGGTGATTGATCCGATTCCCCCCTGGGCAAAACACCCTGAGCCTGCCGGATGCGCATCTCCCGCGGCGCGAATCAGAAGCACCAAGCTACTGCCCGCGGACCACGGGCCCAGTGACGTTCCGAAGATTCCGCGTACCGCAATGGCTGCCTGCAACAGTTCGGTCTCGAAGAACTCCGTAACCAGGTCCGCCACAGCCATCGGCCCCCAGCGCAACAGCCGGTACAGGTCTTTCTTGCCCAGTTTGCGGATTGCGCTCCCGGTTTGCAGCATCCCCCACAGGTCGCCCTTGCTGGGATGGTCGATGTCTGGCGGCGCCAGCGCCAGCACATCGGTAATCACTTGGCCCAACTTGCGCAGTGTTTTATGAAACTCGGAATACTTCGCCGCATCCTTCACCGAGAACTTACTGATGGCCTCAGCCGATTTCTGAGGGTCGTTATAAAGAAGCAGCGCGCGGCCATCGGGCGAAAGTGCAGACACGCCAATTTCGGGCGTGATCAACTTCAGTCCATGCTTTTCCAGTTGCATGTCACGGACAATTCCCGGAAGAATCGGTCCGGCAGTATGCGCCAGTGTGGAGCAGCGGAATCCGGGATGAAATTCCTCGGTAATGGCCGCGCCCCCGGGTTGCAGGCGCCGCTCCAACACCAGCGGCTGGAATCCCGCTTTTGCGAGGTAAAAGGCAGTGACCAGTCCGTTGTGGCCGCCGCCAATGATGACCACGTCTCGTGTCTCAGCCATGGCTATGCGGCCCCCTTGATATCCTTCAGGATTTCCAGTGCGGCCAGGCGTCCCGGGCCACCCATGATCCCACCGCCGGGATGAGTGGCCGAACCGCACATGTACAGGTTCTTGATCGGAGTGCGAAATGCGGCGTATCCCGGAACCGGCCGCAGGAAGAACAATTGCTCCAGGGAAAGTTCACCTTGGAAAATGTTGCCTTCGCTCAGCCCCCATTCGCGTTCCAGATCGAGCGGCGTGACCACTTGTTTATGCAGGATGATGTCTTTGATATTGGGCGCATACTCGGCAATGGTATCGATTACGTTATTGCCAAACGCTTCTTTCTGGTTGTCCCAATCGAGTCCCGGCCGCAGTTTGTAGGGAGCATACTGCACGAAGCAGGACATGATGTGCTTGCCCGGCGGCGCGACCGACGGGTCGGTGAGCGTGGGAATCACCATGTCGATATAGGGCCGCCGCGAAAAGTTCCCGTATTTCGCGTCGTCGTAGGCGCGCTCCATGTACTCGACGCTCGGCGAAATCGACATCGCGCCGCGCAGGTGCGCTCCGGGCCCGGGCATGCACTTGAAGTTCGGCAAGGCATCTAACGCCAGATTCACTTTCCCCGAGGATCCGCGGAACTTGTAGCGCTGTACCTCTTCCAGAAATTCGTCGGGGACATGGCCGGGTTCCATCAGATGGACGAAGGTCTGGCGCGGGTCGATGCTCGACGAAACGATGGTCGCATGAATCTCATCTCCATTGGACAGAACGACGCCTTTGGCTTTTCCATTCTTCACGATGATCCGTGAAATGCCCGACTGGGTGCGGATTTCCACGCCCGCTTCGCGGGCTGCGTCGGCAATCGATCCGGAGATTGCTCCCGTACCGCCGCGGGCAAATCCCCACGACCGGAACGCACCGTCGATTTCTCCCATATAGTGGTGCAGCAACACATAGGCAGTCCCCGGCGAGCGCACGCCGAGGAAGGTCCCGATGATCCCCGACGCCGACATGGTGGCCTTGAGCACATCGGTTTCAAACCATTGGTCGAGGAAGTCGATGGCACTCATGGTCATCAACTGCACCTGGTTGTATTTGTCGGAGCTGTCCATGTCCTGGAAGCGGCGGCCGACGAACAGCAACTTCATGAGTTCACGTGGATTCAAAGTCGCCGGATCAGGCG
Organism: uncultured Acidobacteriota bacterium; assembly: GCA_963715675.1. Classification (GTDB taxonomy): domain Bacteria; phylum Acidobacteriota; class Terriglobia; order Terriglobales; family Acidobacteriaceae; genus DASVWZ01. Next base: position 57,894 of record OY970265.1, on the reverse strand, counting down.
GCACCATCCCCAGGATTGGCTTCACAAAGCGGCACATCGCTTGCATCGCCTTGCCGAATTCGTCGTAAGCTTCGGCGTCAAGCTTGGAATGGCGGGCAATCTCGCGATGCGTCTTGCCGTGGTCATTCACGCGCCATAGGTAATCGCCATTGGGCATAGGAGTGAAGGTGCCGTCAAGGGGGAGAATCTCCAATCCGTGGCGGGGAAGGTCGAGGTCGCGAATGATCTCGGGGCGCAGAAGGGAGACTACGTAAGAACACACTGAAAACTTGAAGCCGGGGAAGACTTCTTCCGTACAGGCGGCACCTCCAAGCACATGACGACGCTCCAGCACGAGAACTCTCTTGCTCGCCCGTGCGAGGTAGGCGGCGTTGACCAAGCCGTTGTGGCCGCCGCCGATTACGATGACATCGTATTTTGTATTAGCCATTGGCAATTTGCTCCTAGCGCTTAGCTTTCAGCCTTCAGCTCAGGAAAGTGCAGGACAGGACGAACGGAGCATGGGCTGAATGGGTCAGAGTCCGCTGGGTAGAACACACCACGCTATGAGAACGCCGCGCATAAATAAATAACTCGGGCACCCATTCTATCCGAGCGGTTGTGAGTTTGTCTGTAAATGCACATTGTGCGCCGACGAGCGCCCGATTTCACCAAAGAGACCGGGTGCCCTACCGTGAACCGACCTAATTTGCCCCGCCACGGTTCGCCTCAATATAATCCAGCCTGCGAACCTTCAGCGAGGGTACTCCAGTGCCAGTCGGAACCGCGTTTCACGAGAGAACATTTCCGCTTTGCCACAGTCTGAATTACCGCGAGTGGTCGGGATACTACACGGTCAGCGTGTACGAAGTGCATCACGAGCACGAGTACAACGCCATCCGCAACGCCTGCGCGCTGATCGACATCTCTCCGCTGTACAAATATCTGGTCGGCGGCAAGGACGCGACCAAACTGGTCAACCGCGTGATCACCCGGGACATCAACAAAGTCGCCGTCGGACAGGTGATCTATTGCTGCTGGTGCGATGAAGCCGGCAAGGTTGTCGACGACGGCACCCTCACTCGCCTTGAGGAAAACAAGTATCGCTGGACCGCAGCCGATCCCAGCCTGCGCTGGTTTTCGCAGATCGGCAGCAACCTGAATGTCCAGGTCGAAGACATCTCCGAAAAGGTGGCCGCACTCGCGCTACAAGGGCCGACCTCAGGGAAGCTGCTGAAGTCCGTGGCCGAAGCGGAGGTCGCCAACCTGAAATATTTCCGGATGACCAGCGGAAAGATCGCCGGCGTTTCGGTAGATATTTCGCGCACCGGGTATACGGGCGATCTCGGTTACGAAATCTGGGCTCCGTGGAACGATGCCGTCAAAGTCTGGGACGCGCTCATGGAGAAGGGCAAGCAGTTCGACATTCACGCGGCGGGCATGCTGGCGCTTGATGTGGCGCGTGTAGAGGCTGGGCTGCTGCTGATTGAAGTCGACTACACCAGTTCGAAAAAGGCTCTGATTCCATCGCAGAAATTCTCGCCGTACGAGCTCGGCTTCGGCAAGATGGTGCATCTGCAGAAGGAGAATTTCATCGGCAAATCCGCACTCGAACGCGATCACAACAACGGCGTAACGCGACAGTTTGTCGGGCTGGAGATCGATTGGACCGAAGTAGAACAGCGGTATGAGAGGTTTGGACTGACGCCCGCCGCACCGAGCCAGGCGTCCCGGGTAGCCGTTCCGGTCTATTGCGGAGAAAAGCAGGTGGGCAAAGCGACGACCAGCACATGGTCGCCTGTGCTCAAAAAGATGATTGCGCTGGGCAGCGTTGACACGGATCATTCCAGGCTCGGCACCCGCCTGCAGATGGAGATCACCATCGAAGCGGTACGGCAGAAAGTGACGGCCAAAATCGTCCCGATGCCGTTTTTCAATCCCAAGCGAAAGACGGCAGTGCCGGTGTAAGGGTTGTTCACCGACGGTTGCCTTCAGGGCCGCCATTCAGTGCTTTGCACGGCTGCGAAACAGCAATCCGGGCTCTTCAAAGTGCGACGGTCCATCGTTCGAACTCGCTAGCGCTGGCTTTAGCCCGATGATTGCTCCTGGAGTTTTTGACACTGCCGGAAGCCCGCTGATAGTATCGACTTGGTTGCGCCGCAGACGCGCCTGCCTCGGAGTGGTCCCCGTCGTCTAGCCTGGCCTAGGACATCGCCCTTTCACGGCGGTAACACGGGTTCAAATCCCGTCGGGGACGCCAACAATCCAAAGCAGTTAGCGAAAACCCCGTTTTTCGCCGGAGACGCAGCGGGAACACAATAACTTCCAGCTCGTCTTCTTCCCTGTGTCCCGCAGCATCGTGACCACTTTCCCTTGCGCCTTTCGCTTGGCCGTTGTCACTGACCATGGGACCAAATGTTATGAGGCGTCGCTCTTGGGGGACCAGGCCGATTGAGACGAGTCTCCGAGCCCGACAAACCCTCGAGTGGACATGGGACAGCAAAGGAAATCGTGGCTCAGCTTTCTTTGACCCTCTGCGCTAGCTCGCGAAAGTCCTTGGCTTGTCTGTAACTGGCCTTCACCTGGAGATGTGCGAGCTGTCGAGATTTCTCACTGGGCAGGAGCGAAACCAGAGCTTCAAGTTCGGTTGCCGTCTCGTGGGCGTGCTCCGCTTCTCTGAGCATCAAATGTTCGAATTTCCGGACTTCCTCATTGTGATCCATATTTTCCTCTTTCATGAAAGTGTGGCGCGAAGCTAGAAATGTGGACTTCGCCGAATCGGACGGTCCCCATCGCTCATCAGGTCTTCTTCGCCTTAGCGGGAGGAACCAGTGCGACGGCGGCCTCAGTGGTGAGCAGGAGGAAAGTGAAAGTCTCCTGCAGGTACAGACGGACCGCGGCATCGTTGTTGCTGAGGTAGCCGATGGAGACGTCCTGGCCGATGTGCAGATCGAAATCGCCGCCACGAGTGGTGAGCACGAAAGCGCCAGCAATAGCGGGCGCCCAAATGATTTGATCGTTGACCAGCCTTTTGACGTGCTCCAACACCGGGTATCCGTGGTCACTGGTTTCGGCGAGTGCTGTGTAGGCATCGGCGCCGAGCAACACGGCATAGGGGCCGTTGACGCCGACGAGACGCAACCGGCTTAAACTCTGAGCAATCGCATCCGGATATTCAAGAACATCGGCGGGGAGAGTCATGATCGGGTTGGTGGTTCCTTGGCGGATACCTCCAATGCCGGCAGCGGCATAGCCCTCGAAGGCGGCGTCCTCGGCAAACGCGATCTGTCGAGCGGCGTCCTTGGCGGGTTGCCAGTCGGAGTCGTTGGCGCCTCGTTCGACGTCGTCGATACTCTTTCGATCCAGTTCGAATGGAACACGCAGTTCGACCAACGCCTTCACCTCGTGCTGGCTCGCGACCATGCCTTTTGCTGGGGCGGCCATGGTCCTCAGGTGGCCGGTGCCGACCGCTGAGAGGGCGAGGCCGGCTGGACCCTTTACGTCGACGACACGTCGTCCGGCAAGGTAGCGCTTGAGCGTCCGCGATGTTTCCTCTTCGATCTGAGCCCATGCGGAATCGGAAATCGGGGCGAGCTCGCGGTGGAGATTATTCATATCTTTTGTCTCCTTTGAGAGAACCGATGCGGAGCGAACCGTCGCGCACCGGTGGGATGGATGAAGCGGGTTCAACCACTGCGGGTGCGGCGGAGGATTCCGCGGCCGCCGCCTTGTCATCGGTAGCTTGATCTTCAGTGACATTCTCCAGGAATGTCGCCGATGGCACGAAAAACAGATTTCCAGTGACGGCGCGACTGAAGTCGAGCAGCCGGTCGTAGTTGCCGGGTGGCCGACCGACGAACATGTTCTCGAGCATCTGCTCAATGGTGCGGGGCGAGCGGCTGTAGCCGATGAAGTAAGTGCCGAATTCACCATGTGCGGGCCGACCGAAGGGCATGTTGTCGCGCAGGATCTTGATCTCTTTCCCATTCTCGACAATGGTCGTGAGTGCGTTGTGTGCTGAGGTTGGCTTGACCGAATCGTCCAATTCGATGTCGGAGAGCTTGGTGCGGCCGATGATGCGTTCCTGTGCTTCGGTGGAGAGCGCATTCCATGCGCCAAGATCGTGGAGATATTTCTGAACGATAACGTAACTGCCCGCAGCAAACTCCGCATCTTCGTCGCGGATGAGGACGGCATCGGTCGCGGCCACGCCCCTGGGATTCTCTGTCCCATCGACGAAGCCGATCAGGTCGCGATCATCGAAGTAACGGAAACCTTGAACTTCATCTACCGGCGAAACGGCGTTTCCCAGACGCGCCATCAGCTGAGCGGCCAGCTCGAAACACAAATCCATGCGCTTGGAGCGGATGTGGAACAGCAGGTCGCCAGCCGTGGAGACTGCATGCCTCCCTCCGGAACGAATTTCCCGGAAGGGATGCAGCTCTGCCGGCCGCGGCTGCCCGAAGAGTCGATCCCATGCGTCTGAGCCAAACCCTACGACACAGGAAAGACTCCCTTCCAGATCGCGAAATTCCACGGCTCGCACCAGCGCGGCGAGGTCTCCGCAGAACGAGCGCAGGGTGGCGCGATTCTCAGAGCCCGGATTGAGCGTCGCAACCAGGAAGATCGCGGCGCGAGTAAGGGGCGCGGCTACTGCTTGCGCGAGGACAGGCAATCTACCTGCCGCTTCCGGTGTGTTCATCGGATCGATCTCCATCTGGTGCTGCACGGCGACGATGAATCGCCCATTTCGCTCCTTGATAACCTTCCTAGGCGTACAGGAACGGCCGCTCTCTGTGGCTTCTCCAGAAGTAGGCGAGGATGATCACACTTGCCACCGCCGCGTACGCACACCATAACGAGGTGAACGCGTATCGCTTGACCTCCATCACAACCAGGAGTATCGCCAGGTTTGCCACGCCGAAGATTACCATCATTTTGATCTTCGAAAAAAACAGCGAACCGCACGTTGCAATCACGTAGAGGACCGCAACCCCAGTATTATTGGTCGCTTGATTGATGTAGACGATACTATTTCCTCTGACATACAGCTGCAATGGGAATGCCGTCAGCGCCCACAAAATATATAGCGTGGTTGCTCCACCCAGTACGAGGAACGGCAACATCCTGCTGCGGCTCTTCGCATTCGGCTCGAACAGAAACACGCTGAGCGGTAGCAAAAAGGGGAGGAGTCCTTGCGCATAGAGCATGAACGCCGCGCCCATGTCGTGCGCCACGGCAGGCGAAAGAATCCCATCCAATCCCAGCCAGACGAATCCCTCCATAAACTGATGAACGGCGAATAGCGTGGGCAGGGCGGCGAAAAGCAGTTCGCGCCGGTGCTTTACCTTGGTCAAGGTGACGACGCCGACGGTACCTAGGACTCCGCTGCCTACAAAGTTTGCGGTGGCTGAGAAACACATAGTTGGTCCGTCCTCCGTCGCGGAAATCGTGCGGATGTCTCCTAGGACTTCTGGTTTCTTGGATCGTCTTTCACACTGAGGTATTCAAGTCCGAGCGGTCCAATCGCCGTCACTTGCGTGACGTACTCACTGGATTTCGCCCAGTGGAAATGAGACGTATTACCGGGCAGAACGATGACGCTGGCGGGCGGATATGCGTCCAGTTTCTCCGGATTGAACTGATCGCCCAAGCCGATGTAAAAAACGCCTGAAATGACTGTATAGACTCGATCCTCCGGATGCCGGTGCGGCATGAGCTTCACACCGCGAGGCACCCGGACCCTAATCGTATAGGGGCCGGCTTCCGAGGGCTGACCGACGATGACAGCCAGGCGGACCGAAGGTGGGAATGCCGCGAAAGGCTTCCAGTTGATGTCTTCGGACAGGACCGATTTGAAAGCGTCTTGGCCTGGCTGATGCGCTGCAACCACACCCTGTTGTGGTTCCGTCATGACGGCAGTTCTCTCCTTTGACATATAGACCACTGCTTGTGATTTAGGGCTCATCGAGTTTGTGGCAACATCTCATCACGTTGGAGTTGCGTGGTTGATGGCGTCAGGCGGCGGCGCGCTCCGGATACTCGATTTCGGAGCGCCCGGCTCAACGCTTCTGGTATGGGTGAAAGATGTAGTCCTTCGCTTTCACGGCCGTATGGCAGGCATTTCCGCAGTCTGAGAGGCTTTTGGGATCGGCCGTGAACTGGTCCGATGCGGTGTCGTAGTTGAACACTGCGTATCCCCACCCGCCGGTTTTCGGAAACCTCTTGCTGTCCTTTTCCATGACGAAAGCCTGGGTAAAGACGTCCGGCACATCCACATCGAACTGGGCCTCGGTATTCTTCTTCGGCTTCCACTGGAGCTTGACGATCATGGAACCATCCGGAAAAAGCTGGCCATTGCCCGGAGTGGCGGCTTTGTATGACTTGATCATCACCGGATTGGCGACGATCACCTTGAGCACCTCGGTGGTCCGGGCGGACGAGACCACCGACCAGTCCTCGTATCCCCGGAAGTCGGAGAACGCGATTCCGCCGGGCGATTTCAGCGAGTACTTGTCATGATTTTGGCCTTGCGCGAAAAGGGTCGTGGCGACGAGGACGGCAAGCTCTGCCACGGCTGTCGCAACGATGGCAACGCCGGCGATACGTTTTACGGGAGTGCGTGTTTCTGCCTTTTGTCGCTCTTGCGCCACAGATTTCCTCACAAGTCCAGACATGCTGTGTGCTCCGTAAGAAAGAAGTTTGCCAAGCCCGATCAACGTGCATCTCGAACGATCGCGAGTAGACCAGACGTGAGCGAGTAAAGCAATTGGACCATAGTATTGGGGGTACCTTCGTATCAAGTGTGCGGGAGGAAGTTTCCTTCGCTTTGGTCGATTTTCAGGACTAGCTGGATGGAGAAGACCCGTATGCCTCAGGCGTGAAGGTACTGCGGTCGATACTAAGGTATTGGCAATACCAACGTCTAATTGCGTGTCCCATTTTGTTCTGGCCTAATCCATCGTTGAAGAGTCGCTCGCGCTGACGTCGGAAGGAGTACCAAATGGACGGCGCAAATGGAGTGAAAGAGACCACGCGCGTGACCGCGCCTGTCGCGTCGAACAGGCTCAATGTGAATGTTTTTACCGCCCCGGGAAAGGCTATGGTCGGCGAGCGGCCAAAGCCCTTCGGCGAAGCGTTCGGCTTTGACCCGATCACGTCGACTTTAATCTTCGGCGAGCACGACGCGGTGCTGGTGGACGCAATGACGACGGTGGCTGAGGCCGAGGCTCTCGCGGCTTGGGTTGCTCTGCACAACCGCAACTTGGCGACCATCTACATAACGCACGCCCATTTCGACCACTTCTACGGTCTGAGCATTCTGCTCGACCGTTTCCCCGGCGCTCGAGCGATAGCAACGCCCAAGACGGTGAACGCCATGCAGATGTCTTTCACTCCCACAGTGGAGCGGCTGGCCCGCCGGTTGTTTCCTGGGCAAGTGCCCACCAAGTTGGTTCCACCTGAGCCCTATGAGCACGAGACGTTCACTCTCGAGGGCCACGAATTGCGCATCATCGAACAGGGCCGCACCGATAGTCCCGATTCGACGTCTCTACACGTTCCATCGATCGGATTGGTCGTCGCTGGCGACGTTGTGTACAACCAATGCCACATGTACGTCGGCGACACCACCCCCGAGAGCCGAAAGAATTGGATCGCGGCGCTGGACCGGTTAGCGGCGCTGAACCCGGCGATGGTTGTCGCCGGTCACAAAAAGCCAGGTGCGCCCGACTCTCCCTCCACGATCCAGGATACTAAGCGTTATCTGCAGGACTTCGACCGGCTGCAGAAAACCGCGACGTCCGAACAGGAACTGTTCGATCAGATGACGGAGCTGTACCCGCATTGGGTAGCTAATCAGTCGTGGTTAATGTTCGGATTCCCGCAGCCGTAAATTACATCAACCGCTGACGCGAATGTTTCCTCGCGCATGATGAAGGGAAAACAATCACCGATGAATCCCACGTCTTATCGCAGACTACAGGTTGACGGCCTGTCAATCTTCTATCGGGAAGCTGGGCCGATAAATGCGGAAACGCTTCTCCTGCTGCACGGCCTTCCATCGTCGTCGCGGATGTTCGAACCGCTTTTCGCAAGGCTTTCCGATCGCTACCACCTGATAGCGCCTGATTATCCTGGTTTCGGAAACAGTGACTGGCCGGACCCGAGGAAATTCGCATACACCTTCGACCATTTGGCTGAGACCATGAACCACTTCACCGAGGCGCTCGGGCTCTCGCACTATACCCTATACATGCAGGACTACGGTGGCCCCGTCGGCTTTCGCATGGCACTGGAGCATCCGGAGCGAGTCGAGGCGCTGATCGTGCAGGACGCCGTCGCCCACAACCGGGGCTTGGGAGCAAATTGGAAAACGCGCCGGGCGTTCTGGGCTGATCGCGCTGCCAATGAGAGCGCATTGCGCACCAATCTTTTGTCGCTCGAGGCCGCGCGTGCACGACACGTCGGAACCGATCCCGACGTGGAGCGCCACGATCCCGACCTCTGGACAGACGAATTTTATTTTTTGAATCGGCCCGGCCAGGCTGAGATACAAAGCGATCTTTTCTACGACTACCGAACCAACGTCGATTCCTATCTGAAATGGCAGGAATGGATGCGCGAGAAGCAACCACGGCTGCTCGTGATCTGGGGCAAATACGAAACCTCATTTGACCCGAGCGAGCCGGAGAGCTACCGCGAGGATGTTCCGAACGCCGAGGTCCACATTGTTGACGGCGGCCATTTCGCCCTGGACACGGCTGCCGACGAGATTGCTTCCTCGATGAGCAACTTTATGGCGTCTTCCCAGGGAACAAATTCGATTTCAAAAAGGAGAACAGAATGGCAACAAAAGGAAAAGTCTTAGTGCTAGTCTCGAGCGGTCACGGCTTGCCGTTGAAGGATGGCAAGGTTTATAAGGGCGCTGGCTACTATCTCAACGAGTTGACGGTTCCGGTTCGCACCCTGATGAAGGAGGGCTACGAAATCACTTTCGCCAACCCCAAAGGCAACACGCCGCAAATGGATGTCAATTCAGCTATAGCCCAGTTCTTCGGTGGGGACGAGGCTAAGCTTCAGGACTATCTAAAATTCCGCGACACCCTGACTGGGCTCAAAAATCCAACTCGCATCTCGGATGTCATCGCATCGGGCCTGGATCAATATGACGCTGTTTTCGTCCCCGGCGGCCATGGCCCGATGATGGATCTTCTCGATGATCCCGACGCTGGCACCGTGCTGAGACACTTTCATGAAACATCCAAGCCTACGGCAGTGCTCTGCCATGGCCCGATTTCACTACTCTCGGCTCTTCCGAATTCCACGGAGGTGGTCGGCGCGCTGAAGGCGGGCGATGCCGCTGGAGCGCACGCCAAGGCGCAGGGTTGGATCTATTCTGGATATAAGATGACTATCTTTTCGACAGCGGAAGAGCAGCAGCGGGAGCCGCTTGAGATTGGTGGTAAGGTTCTCTTCTACCCGGACTTCGCCTTGCGTACGGCGGGCGGTGACGTAAGTGTGCTCGCTCCATGGACGAGCTATGTCCTTCAAGATCGCGAGCTGATCTCAGGTCAGAACCCGTTCTCTGATGAAGCCCTTCTGAAACTTCTTCTACCGGCACTCAATCGGAGGAAGGAGTCGGTTTCAGCGGCATAAGAATCGGAGGGAAACCGGGGACAGGCGGGACGTTCGATCGGGTGCAGAAAACCGCGACGCCCGACCAGGAACTGTTCGATCAGATGACGGAGCTATACCCGCATTGGGTAGCCGATCAGTCGTGGTTGATGTTCGGATTCCCGCGGCCATAGGCCACATCAACCGCTGATGCGAATGTTAATCGGCGGTAGGAATGAATACGAAAGAACCAGAATCAGTGTATGAGCACTGTATCGAAAGGAGCCGTCAATGAACAGCGTACAAATCGAACAGAAGAGCTATGAGATGCCCCCGAAAGAGGGGATGAGCATCGCGCAATTTCTCACCGTCGCCGACATCGAACGATCGGCTCGCTATTACGAAAAGGTCTTCGGCGCTCGCATTCTGACCCTGGGTGACGGTAACGCGCCGGCGTACCTTCTGCTGGCGAATATCTGGATGATTCTGAACCTCGGAGGCGGCCCGACCCCGGATAAGCCGACGGTAACGCTCAGCGTCCCCGACCCGAATCACATCAACAGCTTTATGAATTTCCGCGTGGCGGATATTCAAGCGTGCTACAAACTATGGAAAAGTCGAGGAGCCGAGTTCATCACGCAGCCGATACCCAAGTACGGCGAGATACGGTGCTACATCCGCGATCCTGACGGCTATATCATCGAAGTCGGACAGAGCACCGACCTCACGTACGGTTAACGCTCGGCCGGGACGGGATGCGGATTTAAACGCTGACGGGTGCAGATCGAAGCTCTAAGTTATTAGGATTGACGCCGGCCATGTGCATTTGCTGCGGCCAAAGAACTACAGACGGCCGACAGTTACTGCCGGCTTTAATCAACCAGACAGCCGCTACGCCCTAATTAGCGCGGTTGCCGGACAAGTCGTGTGACATCGGGTATCGATACAGCGCTTCGATTCGATGGAGGACAAGAGATGGATTGGAAACAATTGGTCCAGGTTGCGCTGCTGGGTGGCAGTGATTTGGAGCAATATGCCATCCTGCTGGTACGCGTTTCGATCGGGCTGTTCTTCGCAATCTCCGGGGCAAACAAATTGTTTGTCGCCGGCGGCACAAAACCTGTTTACGAAACGCTCGTTAAGGCCAAAGTCCCGTTTCCCCACCAAACGGCTTATTTCGTGTCGGGCGTCGAGTTCGTGTGCGGATCCTTGGTGGCCGTGGGGTTTCTTTCGAGTCCAGCCAGCGTGGCTTTATTGATCGATATGATCGTCGCCACCCTGACCAGCGCAATTTCCACCCTGCCTAAAGGACTCTCGCCCCTCAGGTGGCTCGACGATTTCCTCTACCTTCCCGAAGTTCTGTATGTGCTCTTCTTTACCTGGCTGATCTGCTCCGGCCCGGGAAAGTTCAGTGTCGATTACTGGCTCGTCGGCAAGTTACTGAGATGATCGATCCATAGCTGCAGAAAACCGGTTGAGTAAATGCAGTGGAAGGCGCTTAGGGCTTTGCCCCCCGAACAGTTGAATGGCAGCGGCTGCGATGCTACCATCCTTTCAAAGTGAAATAGTTCTTCGCACCGTCTGCCGGCAGAGAATCTCAAGCCACCAGCAAGATCTTCCCGACACCACCCTTTTCTGCCGCGGCTTGGGCCTTAGCCGCTTCACTAAGCGGCAGTTTCTGGTCAATCGGGATTACTAGCTTGCCATCTCGCACCGCTTCGGCCATGAACTGGAGCGTTTTCCTGTCGAATTTCGAGAATACTGGCACCACCTTTACAGATGGGTATTTCGCGGCGTTCTGCGGTGCCCCGAGAACCGAAGCAAACACTCCTCCCGGCTTGACCTTGGCGATCAGCTTCTCGGCGGTTCTTCCGCCGACCGTATCCGCCACCGCATCGAGCGGCGGAAGACTCGCAATCGCGGTGTCGTCGTCGGTTGCGACCACCTGATCCGCGCCAACAGTTTTCGCCTCATCCATCTGCCTCTTCAAAATACCCGCGATGACAGTGGCCCCGCGTTGCTTCGCAGTGAATACCGCCGAACGCCCGACATTTCCTATGGCACCTACGACCAAAACCGTCTGGCCGGCTTTGATGCCTGTCGCTGAAAGGAGTTGGTTGCCGGTCGTCGTCACCAGCGGCAGCGCCGCCGCCTGGATCAAATCGAGCCCCTTGGGAACTTTCGCCAGAATCGCAGCTTTCACGACACAAAGCTCGGCGTAAGTATTATCCGCCATAGCGAAAACCTGGTCGCCGACGGAAAAGCCGTCCACTCCTGGCCCAACCTTCACCACAGTCCCTGCCACATCGACTCCTATGAGGCCCGGGAACTGCATGGGATAAAAATCCTTCGTTAATCCGGCACGCCGCTTGTAGTCGATCGGATTCACGCTCGCGGCAGCGACCCGCACCAGCACCTCGCCTGGACCCGGAACCGGGTCAGGGTAATCCTCGAACTTCAGTACTTCCGGACCACCATATTCGTGGACAACGATTGCTTTCATATTTCATCTCCTTATGTACGGTAGGGTAAACAGTCACTAACAAACCTTAGATGAACGAAGCTAGAATTGGTCGCCCATGCCATGTACTCCCAACAATTCGAAACTGGAGGCCGCCGGGAAAGGCATGACGAAATAATCTAGTAAGAAACGACGCTCCGATTCTGGCGCTCACCATGGCTAGTCTTCCCTGAAGCTCGGTATTTAGCCCACTTCAGCACATCCCAGATCTCGCACTGTAAGTAGAAGCCTGACGAGATCGAAGGCGCTATCACTCCATGGCGAACGGCATCGTGAAGCAGTTCATACACCGCTTCGTAGCCCGGAATCTGCACTCGCTTGGCGAGTTCGATCAGTTCGTGCACCGGAAGTTCACTTTCAGCGATCATCGAAAGCAATAGCATAAGGCCGTCAGGACCCGCGAACCGATCAAGAGCTAATCCCTCCACGATGCCGCGGTTCTTTCTGAATTCGTCTTGCGGATTGTATTGACATCCATGCGGCTCTCGCTGTCTGGGGCTGGCGTTGCGACTGTGCACTAACCGCAAGCCGCTGACTTTCGGCTTTCCCTGAGTGTCCTCTGCCGCAAGCCACTCCACCCAGCCTGCCCGCAGATCCGAGACAAGTCCGCCGCAACTATCACATCGCCAACCGGATCGAATGGATTTATCTCTGGGCATGACATTCACCAACATTCTGTCGGCCGACTCTCGACCGGTCGATTCTTAGCTCTGCACCCGGCATTCGCGTGTCAGAGCGCCTTTCGCGGCAGCCTCTCTTCTGTTCGTTTGAGGATGGATGCCCAGGTCACGCCATGACGCTTCCGCGAGGTCGACATCGTAGTAGTTTGCAGCTTTCTCGATGTTCGCGAACGCCAAAGCACGGTCGGCATCGGAGACGTCGATGACTTGATCGAACCGCGCAGCCGCGTTACGCACGTGCTGTGCGTCGGTCAGCGGTTCTTTGCGCTGCTTCGGAAACGCGTAAACGCTATCGGGTAAGTCGCTTTGCGTCGTCAGCCGTCCGTGTTCCTCATGAGGTTTCCAGGTCGCTTCCGGCATGTCTTGGCCATCCTTTCTCTAAATACTTGGCCAGAGCGAGCGGAGGGACGGTTCGGGCAGGGATCTTTCTGACAGCGTCGCCCTTCCATCCGACTCGGCCGCGATGGGCCCATTACAGCCCAAGTGCAACGCCGATTCAATTGGACGATGGTATTGGGGATACCTCGGATATTTCGCAATGAGGGCACGCCGTCCGGATTTCCGTACCTCTGCGTCTGTCATCCCGCATCGCCCTGGCGGCGGATCGAAACAGGTTCTGGGTGCCGCGATTCCTGGAGTCGTAGGCGATGAAGGGATTCACGTTCTGCTGGACGTGATGTAAGTGAAGGCGCCATACACGTTCATCCAGCGCGCAATGCACATTCATCCGACGGTTGTGGAATATCTGCCGATCGTCGTCGCCAGACTGGAGCCGCTTGCGTAGAGCGTCGGCTGTCTGCAAGTCTCAATACTTGGTACCGCCCGCGCGGATCATCCTGCGAAATCTGAGTGCTCAGATGCAGACCGGAGACGCGCTACTACTCGGTACAGACATGGTGAAGGACGAATCCACTCTCCTGACTGCTTATGACGACTGCGATGGGGTCACCGCGGCGTTCAACTTAAATATTCTGCATCGCTTTAATAGAGAACTGGGGGCCAACTTTGACGCCGCTCGCTTCCGTCATCGGGTGCTGTGGAATTCCATTGAGTCCCGGATCGAGATGCACCTCGACAGCATGCAAGAGCAGGATGTAAGCATCGAAGATGCGGGTCTTGATCTTCACTTCATGCCATGGGAAACCATTCACACCGAGAATAGTTACAAGTTCACGGACCAGAGCATTCGAACTCTTCTCAGAGACGCCAGTTTTGGGATCAGAGGGGCATGGAAAGACAGTGGCGGTTGGTATGCCCTCACACTTGCGTGCCTCGGGTAGTGTTTTTGACGATCCGGCAATCGAGATGGAAAACCGCCGGCCACTCAGCGAATTCTATTCCGCACAACCAACAGAGTGCGGATCTCTCACTTCGGGCGAAGTGCCGAATCAACGGCCTCAAGGACAGCCGTGTCGCTGAATGGCTTGAACAGGCATTCCACCGCACCCTGTTCGATCAGTTGCTGGCGAACCATCATATCTCTATCACCCGTAATGAAGATGATCGGAATCGCTTGTCGCCGTCGTATCAGTTCTTGTTGAAGATCAGGCCCGGTCAATCCAGGCATAGCGACGTCGAGGAGCAGGCATCTGGTCTGGTCGATGCAATCAGACGCGAGGAACTCTCTCGCAGACGAGAACGCGCGGGCTGCAAAACCGAACTGCTTCAACAGGTCAGGTAACGACTCGCGAACGGATCCGTCGTCGTCGACCACGGATACAAGTAAGCGCTCGGTGGCGCTCCTTTCTTTGCAGGACTCCACAACCCAGAATGCTCCACTTCCGGGGAGGGCGTCCATTACCCTTTGGTATTGGTTTGCGCCGTTGTAGGGTTTAGCGTAGCCTTCACGCCGCACCCGGACCGGTTACGGAGGGCGGAATATTACGGATGCCGTCTGGGCGCACCAACCCTCCGGGAGTTCGAGGAAGGGAGAACGAAAATGCGGCTCCTGGACCATCATTCGGTGTTGCCCACAGACGGCCATCATGCCTCTCGATGATGGAACGGCTGACAGCTAGCCCGATTCCCATGCCGTCGCTCTTAGTGGTATAGAACGCGTCGAAAAGGCGGTCCGCGGCCTGGGGGTCAAAACCGACTCCCGCATCCTGCACCGTCAGACGCACCCCATCGCCCTCGTCTCGCTCGGTCCTGATCACCAGTTGTCTCGGACGATCTTCGACTGTGCTCATAGCGTCTGAGCCATTCCTCAGCAAGTTCAGTATGACCTGCTGAAGCTGGACACGATCGCCTGTGACGAGCGGAAGTTCGTCGGCAAGTTCGGGGCGTAGCACTACCCGGTTCTTCTGAAGTTCCACTATGGATAGGGCAATCACCTCCAGAACAGCCTCATTCAAGTTCACAGACTCGGTTGTGGGTTCTTTCTTACTAAAGAGTGCGCGCAACCGAGTGATCACCTCGGACATACGGTTGCCGTCGCGAATCGTTCGCCGGGCAGTTTCGCGAGCGCCCTCGACTTGGGGAGGATCGGTCGCCAGCATCCGCAAACAAGTGCTGGCGTTTGTGATGATGCCGGACAGCGGCTGGTTGATCTCGTGCGCGATTGATGCCGTCAGCGCTCCGAGGCTCGTGACCCTGGACACATGTGCGAGTTCAAAACGAGCCTTGTTAAGTGCCTCCTCTACCCGCCTGCGTTCTGTGATGTCCTCCGATAGCGCCATGAGGAATTGCGGCATCCGCTCCGTGCCCGGCACCAGAGAAACATTGTTGCGTACCCATATCAGACTGCCATTCTTCCGCCGATACCGCTTCTCGATCTGAAACTGCAGGCGTTTCCCCTCCAACAGCTCTACGATGAGGGCCTGGTTCGGCTCGATCTCCTCTTCATGGGTGACGTCGAGGAACGATAGTTTCTGCAATTCCTCCTCGGTGTAACCCAACATCTTCTCGTACACAGGATTCGCGGCAAGAAATCGGCCGTTCAGGTCAGTCAGGGCCACCCCGATGGCTGAGTTCTCGAAAACCGAGCGCCACTTCTCCTCGGCTGCGGCAAGTTCAGCTGTTCGCTGCGCGACCTGGTGATCGAGTTCGTCGGCGATACGCTGCTGCTGGCTCCGGAGCCGCGCCTCCTGCAGCCCGATGCACGCCTGATTCGCCGCTACGTTCAGAAGAAGTGCTTCCATTTGAAGTGGAAACCCTTCTCGCTCAGCCGCCGCTATGATTGCCCCGAGTTCGCCCTGCAGCCCCAGTGGCAGACGCATGATCGAAACATCTCCGTCCCCCAAAAGGTTCCGAAGCAAGGCAGGCCGTTTCCGTGAGCGGTCTCCCAACCAGTTACTGAGCGCTTCGCAGATCTCGTGCTCCGGGGGCATCGGTTCTCGCAATTGCGCGACTCGGACGATCTCAACAGGCGCCTCGCCGACGGGATTTGTCAGCCGCACCGAGACCAGGTCCAGGCTCAGCATGCGCATAAGCGCGTCGAGCAAAGTATGAAGAACTTGGGAGAGATCGCCGCCAGTCCAGATGGCAGGAAGAGCAAGCAGGCTAATGAGATCGTTAATACACCGTTGAAGATGCTTGACTTCGCCGGAGGCAAGTTCGGGTTGAACTTCCATATCAGGCAGCCGTAGTGGACGAGGACGGGCGCATAGACTTACGGTTGCGAACCTCGCGCAGGAATTCCTCGGGCGGTACGTAAAACGGGTTCCGGTGCAAAAGGCCACCGATGATGATCATCGGATGCGTCCGCATGATGTCGATCACCGTGTCGCCGCCGAATTTGCTGAGTTGGTAGGTGCAGATCACGGCGTCGTCGTGCCTACGCCACACATCATTCACGCGCGATTCGAATTCAACCAGATCGTCGATATAGGATCGATCTTCGATGGCCCAATCCATCCGGCAGCAAATGCGGCTCAGTGGGAATCCTCCCTTGGCATTGCCGCTGGCCATCTGCTCGAAGGCTGCCAGCATTCGATCCTGATCGAAACGGCCGTCTCGAATGTAAGCTTCGGTGTTGATCCGAACCTCCAACTGCCCTCTCTGTTCAGCGGCCTCCGGGTCGACTCCGACTGCGGCCACCCGTTGCAGATGGTCGCGACGTTGACCTGGATTCACGACGTGAACCGCTTTGTCGCCACACTCGAACCCTTCCTTAATGAACGGCAGCAGCACGCGATACTCTTCCTCGTCGCTATTGAAAAATGCGCATACATGACGTACTTCGCCGAGCTGGGAGCCAGCAAGGGAAATCGGTTTTGTCGTGCTTTTCATCGTGTTCTCCTCCGACAGGGTCTGCTGCATATGGCCGCTACGCCGCTGTTATCGCCAATGGCGCGAGGCGGAGTCTCGCGGCCATTTTCACCAGGTCGGCAAGAGAGTCAGCCTTCATCTTCTGCATCACCTTGCCCCGGTGTGCCTTCACCGTGATTTCGCTGATACCGAGTTCGCCAGCGACTTGTTTATTCAACAGGCCGGAGACCACCAAAAACATGACCTGCCGTTCGCGTTGCGAAAGCGACGCGTAACGGTCCCGCAGCACCCGCATCTCCGCCTCCAGGCTAAGGGCAACTCGGCTACGTTCGAGGGCCGCCCGGATGGCGGTCAGCAGTACGTCATCATCGAACGGCTTCGTCAGGAACTCGACAGCCCCCGCCTTCATGGCCTGGACCGTCATGGGCACATCGCCGTGGCCCGTGATGAAGATGATCGGCATATCCGTCCGTTCGTCGGCGACAAGCCTTTGGAGACCTAGACCATTGAGTCCCGGAAGAGAAACATCGAGTACGAGGCAATTGGGAACGAGAACGCGTGGGTAGTCGAGGAATTCTTGCGCGGACGCGAAAGTCTCCGGCCGCCAGCCTTCACACTGGACCAACAATTCCAGCGACTCGCGTACGGAGACGTCGTCATCGACAACGAAGACGATTGGTGTGACTTGCGACATTTGCGGTTACCCCATTTCATCGCCAAGCGAGCGCACATAAACTCATCCTTCACAAGTGCACACTTGACTGAGGTCGCCCCCCATTTGTGGGAATTCTAGAACGACAACCCAATAAAAATCAACAAGATAAGGATTGTGTAGCGTTTCGCAACACATAGGTGCGCGAGATTCTGCTCTCGGAATGGCCTCTCCGCCCGGCAGGTAGCGCGAACTGTATCTACCCCTACCAAAGTATCGCCAATACCATCGTCCAATTGTTCATCTCCCGAGCTTCTGTTCTGATCACTCGCGTCGACCGGGTTCAATCGGAATCCTCACACCGGAAACACGAGAAGGAACATGAAAATATTGATGGTGCTCACCTCGCACGATGTACCCGGCAACACCGGCCTCAAGACCGGCTTCTGGCTTGAAGAATTCGCAGCTCCTTACTTTGTTTTCCGCGATGCCGGGGTGCAGCTGACCCTCGATTCTCCAAACGGCGGGCAACCACCCCTCGATCCGAAGAGCGATTTACCAGAAAGTCAAACGCCCGCCCAGACGCGGTTCAAGCAGGACCTGTCGGCACAGAAGGCGCTTTCCCAGGCGGCGAAGCTTGCCGACATGAAATCGGAAGATTTCGACACGATCTTCTACGTGGGAGGGCACGGCCCGATGTGGGACCTCGCAGAAAGCCCCGTTTCCATCGCTCTGCTCGAGTCCTTCTACAATTCTGGGACGCCGATAGCTCTTGTCTGCCATTCGCCCGGCGTGCTTCGTCACGTCACCTACCAGGGCGCGCCGCTCGTGAAAGGAAAACACGTGACTGGGTTTACCAGTGGCGAGGAGGAAGAGATGCACCTCACCCACGTTGTCCCATTTCTCGTCGAGGATGAGTTGATGCGGCTGGGGGCCATCTTTGAGAAGAAGGCTGACTGGCAACCGTTTTCAGTCGTTGATGGCCGTCTCATCACCGGACAGAACCCGGCGTCTTCGACCATCGCGGCGCAGAACGTTATCAACTTACTCGCCGCAAAGAAGGCTGCTTAGGTTCCTATTTCGATCGATGCCGGCATCGAGTCGTCCTCGGTGTCGGTTAGGCCGGCCAAGATGACCGAGGTTTCTCTGGCGGGCAGCATTTTGGAAAGGAGCACATCGTATGAAAGGGGTCGCTTACCTGTTGGTTGCAGTTGTAGCGGTGGCCGGTGTGGCCGTCTACATGGCCCACGCCTCTGGACGCTCGGATGAACAGGCTGATCCAATCTTCGGAATCAAGATTCCTCCCGGATACCGCGACTGGAAGCTGATCTCTGTGGCCCACGAAGAAGGGAACCTCAACGATCTGCGCGCCCTTCTCGGCAACGATGTAGCGATCAAGGCCTACCGGGAGGGAAAGCTTCCGTTCCCGGACGGGGCCATGATTGCCAGGCTGGCCTGGAGTTACGTTCCGTCTGAGGAAAACAACAAAGTCTTTGGCCGCGCCCAATCGTTCGTGCCCGGACCCGCCACGAACGTTCAGTTTATGGTCAAGGACTCGAAAAAATATGCCGCGACCGGAGGCTGGGGGTTTGCTCAATTCAAAGACGGCAAACCTTCCGACGAGGCGCTGCTCAAAACCTGCTTTCCCTGCCACGAGCCTGCCAAAGCTCGCGACTTTGTCTTCACCCAATACGCACCCTGATGCAACGGACAATACTACCGTCCAAATTGTTTTGCCTCTACTACTTCAGTTTGGTGCGCTTGTCGCAGCCGAGCAGTCGGATTGCACGACACAGGGAGAAAAGGAGGAGAATTCAATGAGCTCGGATGAATCGTTTGACTATTCGACTTATGCAGGCCAGATACACCTAGCGGAGCGCGAGTTAGCCTCATTCATCGGCGCCGTGAAGGAGCTATTTGGCCCGGAACAGGCTCGGCTCTCCGCCGATGACTGGCTTGACGAGGCCGAGTTGGTGGATAGCCCGCCTCGATCCAGGAGTCGAGATTGGCGGGCAGTCACAGTAGCGGCTTCGGCTCGAGTGGCAAGTCGGCTAACTGTCGCGCTCGCTACGTGCGTAGAACTAGATAGGAAGCAGGCGTGAGTTCCGCCTACGCTGCTGGCGATCGAAAAGGCATTTCCACGGGTGAAACAAGCAGGCCAGTGTAAAGGCGGCTTCGATTATTGCAGGAAAGAAACAGCCACTTCGGCCGGACTGGGTCCGTTGCCAGTCCACGCAAACGAATTCTCGCACTTCCCAGGTATCAAAAGCTCCCCAACGAAATCACGGCCGCCTTACGAAGTGGTTGCCCGGGCAGCCTCCTTCTGCGCCTTGCTTGCCTTCCCGCCCAGGAAGCTTAGCAACTCGGCATTGACTTCTTCTGCGTGTGTCCACGGGACGCAGTGTGGGCCGTCCTTCACGACCAGCAGGCGCGCCCCTTTGATGAGCTTGGCGGTGCGCAGTCCCGCAGACGCGATGGGAAGAATGCGGTCGGCATCCCCGTGAATCACCAGGGTGGGCACATCGATGCGGGCCAGATCATCGCGGAAGTCCTCGTGCCAAGTTGGGATACAGGCCAGGCTGGCGGTGGCGGAGGCGCTGGCCGCAACGTTCCAGCTAGATTGGACAGCTTGTTCGCTGACACGCTTACCGAGCAGCAAGTCCGTGTTGTAGAAATCCTTGAAGAAACCAGTGAAGAACGCGTAGCGGTCAGCAGCCACAGCTTTCTCGCTGGCGGCAAATATACTGGCATCCAGGCCTTCGGGATTATCGCCTGTCTTGAGCAGGTACGGCGGTACACCAGAGATAATGACGGCTTTGCTCACGCTCTTGGAGCCGTATTTCCTGATGTAGCGTGCCACCTCGCCTCCGCCCATCGAAAATCCGGCCAATGTGAAATCGTGCAGCTTGAGGTGGGTGATCACCTTGTGAAGGTCCTCTGCGAACGTGTCGTAGTTGTAGCCTGCGGTCGGCTGGCTGGACTTGCCGAAGCCCCTGCGGTCGTAGGTAATGACCCTGTAACCTGCTTCCAGCAGAACGGGGACTTGCTTCTCCCAGGAAGCTCCGCTCAATGGGTATCCGTGGATCAGAACAATCGGTTGGCCCGAGCCATGGTCTTCGTAGTAAAGGTCGATGTTGCCTGAATTTTCTTTTCCGACTGTAACGTAGGGCATTGCTTTTCTCCTTATCTGTTGCGATGGACGAGTTTGTGGTTTGTAGAGTCGTGACTGCGACCGACTATCCGTTGATCCAGTTTTCGGTCAGGCTCGCTGTCGCGACCGGCGCCGGACTCCCTGCAAGGGTTCCAGTGTTCCGAGGCCGCGGAGAGAGTGCCGTCCAAATAAGGCCACCGCACTCACGTACTTTCCCGGCACCACTCCTCAACACGAAGATGCACTGCTCCACGCGACTGCGCAATTAGACGTTCGTATCGGTTCGGCGGATATAAACGCCAGCGCGTCTCACGTAGCAACAAATCATTCGAGCGAGGAAGCGACTGATCCCAAGGTATCGATCAATACCATCGTCCAATAGACTCGTTCCGATCTCTTCTGGCCTAATGGCAACTGTGGAATTGGACCCGAAGCTCTCAAGAACCAAGGTAATTATGGCAGACGAGAAAACTGCGATCATCACGGGTGCATCGCAGGGTCTTCGCCAAAACCATTGCCGACAGCGGTGGTTATCGAACGACGCTGGCCTTAGCAGAATTGCCTAAGGGGCAGTGCCTTAAAGTGGGACAAAGCAATGGAATACAACAGCTTAGTCAAGTGGATCTTTTCGACAACGATCGCTGCCATGTTGTTGTGCACAGTCACCGCTGTGGCACAAAACGCAACGGACGCTTGTCGACTCACCCAGGTGATCCCGCTCGGCGGCGGCAATGAGCCCCCAGCCAAGATCGTAATCGATCCTCCGCTGGCCGGACCGCTCGGCTCCCGCGGGGTGGTGATTATCCAGTATTGTGCTCAGAACGTACACTTTGTGCCGGTGTTCGGCCCCGATGCCCTTTCCGTCTCGCCGCGCATCGGACACCTTCACGTGAGACTCGACGATGCTCCGTGGGTGTGGGCCGATGCAAGTGGGAACCCGATCATCCTGATGGGGCTTCCGCCGGGTCCGCACAAAGTGCTGATTGAATTGGAGGACGCGAATCATCACACGCTCGACAAAGGCACGGTCACATTCGTCGTTCCAGAAAAGACTGCACCCGAAAAACAGCAGTGACGCGGACCGAGTACGAAATTCAGAAAGAGAACTATCTTCTCAGGAGGTATGTATGATGCAGTCCCCATCAAACCCCGTGCGGCAAGCTTCAACATGGTCGATCGTGTCGGGAGCGTTGCTGATCATCTTCGGCATACTGGCCATTGGATCACCGTTTATCGCGGCCATCGCAAGGGACAAGGTTTCGAAAGTCCACAAAAAGCAGTAAGATGACAGCCAAAGAACGATGTGGAGGTTCAGGTGATGCCGAGGCAAGATGAGTTCTCTCCCTTTTCCCGACGCTCTTTTCTGCATTGGTCTGCGGCGGTCTCGGCTACGGCGGCATTTCGGGTCGTCACCGAACCGATGCTGGCGTGGGCACAAGCGAAGAGTGTCTCCCAAGATACGGTCCTGATCAACGCGAACGAGAACCCGCTGGGGCCTTGTACCGCGGCGCGGGAGGCGATCTCGGCCATGATCCCGCAGGGTGGCCGCTACCAGTTCGAGTTGACTGACGATCTGGCGGAAACGGTGGCTCGGGCGGAGGGTGTCAAGCCGGAGTACGTAAGAATTTTCCCCGGATCGAGTGGGCCCTTACACTTCACGGTACTGGCCTACACATCTCCGACGAAAAGCTATGTCACTGCCGATCCCACGTTCGAAGCCGGCATGCACTCCGCGAACGTCTCAGGCGCGCGCATCGTGAAAGTGGGTTTGACAAAAACCTACGCGCACGACGTGAAGGCAATGCTGGCGGCGGGGCCAGACGCCGGATTATTTTACATTTGCACTCCGAACAACCCGACCGGCACGCTGACCAGCCATGAGGACATCGAGTATCTGCTGGCGAACAAGCCGAAAGGCTCGATCATTATGGTCGATGAGGCCTACATCCACTTTGCCGACGCCACGTCCGCCATTGATCTGGTAAAGCAAGACAAGGATCTGGTCGTGCTGCGGACGTTTTCCAAGATCTACGGGATGGCGGGGCTGCGCTGCGGAATGGCGATTGCCAGACCGGATCTGCTGTCCAGGATTCAGGAAACGGGAGGCTGGAGTGCGCAACCCGTAACCGCGGTGGCCGCCGCCATGGCAAGCTTGAAGGATCCCCGGCTGGTGCCGGAGCGGAAGCGCATCAACGCTGCGGTTCGCGAGGAGACCTTTCAGTGGCTGGACCGCAACGGATACACCTACATTCGCTCCCAGTCGAACTGCTTCCTGCTGGATACGAAACAGACTGCGAAAGATGTGATCGATGCCATGACCCACCAGAATGTGGTCATCGGGCGCGCATGGCCAGTAATGCCGACCTGGGTTCGGATTACGGTCGGTACCCGTCCTGAGATGGAGCAGTTCCAAGCTGCATTCAAGAAAGTGATGGCTGGCACGACGGCGGGGCGGCTGGTGCGTCCGCGACGCAGTTCACGCGAGCATCTGGATGGCGTCCGCTTGCCCGGGTGAGCCGGCATTGCCGCGACGTCTGTCATGGCTGGGGGATCGCCATGGAACCTGCTTTGGCAACTTCCGTGGGAAACGTTAGTCTTCGCCCATTTGGGGGTCTCCTCCGCAGAGTGGGTGGACCCCATACCATTCGCCCAGATAAACTCCTTTTCGAACGGAAACACATCTGGCCGCTGTCGAACGCTTGCACCTGGCAGTTTCTGCATAGTCGCCCGCACCTGGAAGTGCCCTGCCTGACTCTCCGTGATCGGCTCCCCGCGAGATTTGCCCAGATCACGGACAGAGGCACGAATTGTGTGGTGAATCACAGACAAGGGGTATCAACAGTGGTTAAGCTAAGATTGCAATTGCTTACGCTCCGAAACTGGCCGACCGCAGGCTGATCCGTGCTGCGGCGACCGCCGGATCGCAAAAAGGAGGTTCCCCATGCCTCTCGATCTCCTGGAATTTCGCACTTCCCTCCAAAAGCTTCTTGTAGGGCTCATCCTGATCCTCGTTCCCCTGACGGTCTTTGGTTTCTATGTCGCCTTGCAGGGAGACAGCTACGTTCGCCAGATGAATGGTGATCATTTCCGAACCTTCACCCGAACCTCAGCAGAAATCACCTCGAGGTTTGCGGGAGAGTTGGTGAAAGATGTAGGGTTGATCGCGAACAGCCCCAGCGTTATGCAGGCCGTCACTTCCGCGGACCGGCCGTACGAACACCTCGGCGAAGAAGCGGTTCGCAGCAAAGTGGACGCGATCGAAAATAAATGGAATACGTCCGAAACCGATGTTCTGTCCCGGAGTATTCTGACTTCCGACCTGGCGCACGAGTTGCGCCGGGATCGCGAGATCAATGCAAACCTGCTGAAGATCACCGTCTCGGACATCAGCGGGGCGACCGTCGCCGCAACCGACAGGCCCTTGCATTACTTCCAGACCGACCGCGATTACTGGCGCTTGCTCTACTCGCAAGGCCAGGGGGCGATTCATGTATCGGACTTGCGCTACGACGAACAGGACCGCCTGTACTACCTCGACATCGCCTATCCGATCTTGCAGGAAGGAACAGGTCGGTTCATTGGTGCGGTCACTGCCCTTGTGGACTTATCGCCGCTGTTCGCGCAACTGAACGGGCAGCAGATCGGGCGCACGGGACGCCTGTTCCTGGTGGGCGACGACGGGATCGTAGTCCAGTCTCCGGGGGTAACTCCCGGCATGAAGATCAAGTCCGAGGAATATGCCGCGATCCGGGACGTGCTTGGAACCTTGCGGGGCCGGGAGGCTGGATACATCTATGCCACCTTACCCAAGGGCGATTCCTACTTAATCGGGTTTGCCGATACCGGGTTGCGAGAGGCCTATCCAAGCCTACCCTGGGTTGTGCTGGCCAGTCAGGAGGAGCGCGAAACGGTTGGTCCGATACGTGGCATGGCTGGTTTCGCGCTGCTCATGATGGTTTTGGCGTTGTTGATGATGACGCTGCTCGGCGCCTACGTATTCCTCCATCGCAAGCAGAAAATAGAGGACATCAAGACACCGCCGGAAGACGACCAGCACCCTGCAGCGGCATGAGGCGACCCGGGGCCGGCAGTCGAAGTCGGTACAATGGGCGCACCTGGATTGAAAACGGAGGGCATCACACCTTGCCCTGTCAAGAGGAGAATTATGCTCGAAATCGAGGCCATTCGCATGGAGTTTCCATCTGATGCCAACATCCTCGTCGGCCAATCACACTTTATCAAAACGGTGGAGGACCTCTACGAAGCAGTTGCGACCACGGTGCCGCAGGCCAGGTTTGGTCTGGCGTTCAATGAAAGCTCCGGGGCGTGCCTGACGCGGTCGGAAGGGAATGACCAGGCGCTGCAAGAGATCGCCGTACGGAATGCGCAGGCACTCGGTTCGGGTCACACCTTCGTACTGGTGATCCAGAATGCCTATCCCATCAATATATTGAGCGCAATCCGAAACGTGCCCGAGGTTTGCACGATCTTCTGTGCGACCGCCAACCCGGTGGAGATCGTCGTAGCCCGCAGCGAGCAGGGTCAAGGGGTGCTGGGAGTGATTGACGGCAGTCCCCCGAAAGGCGTAGAGGGGCCTGCAGACGCCGCCTGGCGGCACGACCTCCTGCGTACGATCGGTTACAAACGGTAAGGCCGCACGCCGCGTGACGGCCCACCCGCACCACCCGGTTGTGAGTGAAATGGCGATGTCCCCACTGCATCGCGTCGGGTGCTGTCTCCAACCGCGCCAAGATCACTGACAATTAAGAAAGGGCCGAACCTGGTGAGCTCGGCCCTCGCCGACCAGAACGGCCAGAGCTTCCCTGGCCGCCGTTCGGATGGTCATCAACTCTCAACCACTGCTTTATAGAACAGGTTCGCGCTAAGGCTACTGCGCTCCTGCCAGACTAACTACTTCTTGGTGATCTGCCATACCACACCGTAGCCGCCGCTGCCACCATCCGCAGTGGTGCCGTACAGAGTGCCCTTCGCGTCCCTGATCACACCTCCAAGCGGTATCTCTCCGTCCGACCCCGCGAAGCTGTGCAGCACGGTTTCCGTTCCTTTCTTACTCAGTTTATACACCGCTCCCAGTCCGGACGCGCCCCCTACCTCGGTGTCGCCATAGAGGTTTCCCGTCGCATCCAAAATCACACCTGCGAGCGGATATGCACCGTCGGCCCCGCCCGTGAAGTTGTACAGCACGGTCTCCGTGCCCTTCTTGTTCACCTTCCACACGATTCCCGCGCTGGAGGCGCCGCAGGACTCGGCGGTGCCATAGACGTTGTTCGTCTTGTCCAGCGCCACAGATCCGAATGGATAGCAGCCGTCCGTCGTCCCGCCCGCGAAGCTGTACAGAACGGTCTCGGTGCCCTTCTTGCTCAGCTTGTACACCGTTCCTTGACCGGTCGCCCCGCCCGCCTCGGTCACGCCATAAAGGTTGCCGTTCTTACCCATGAGCAAACTCCCGTAGAGAGGAGCTGCCCCGTCCGACGTCCCGCCCGCGAAGCTATGCAGCAAGGTCAACGTGCCTTTCTTGCTCAGTTTGAACACCGTTCCATTGCTGGAAGCGCCGCAGCTCTCGGTGGTGCCATAGAAATTACCCGTTTTGTCCTGGACCACACCCTGGTAGGGATAGCATCCGTCCGTCGTCCCCCCGGTGAAGCTGTACAGCACGGTTTCGGTGCCCTTCTTGTCCACCTTGAACACCGTTCCGTAGCCGGTAGCGCCGCCGTAGTAAGTGGTGCCATAGAGGTTGCCTACTTTGTCCCGGATCAATCCGGCGAAAGGATAGCCCCCGTCGGCCCCGCCAGTAAAGTTGTACAGCACGGTCTCGACGCCCTTTTTGTTCACCTTGAACACCGTTCCGTAGCCGGAAGCGCCGGCATAATAGGTGGTGCCATAAAGATTCCCCACGGCATCGCGGATCAGACTGGCATAGGGATATCCTCCGTCCGACGACCCTGTGAAGTTGTAAAGATCAGTGAAGGTTTGCGCTTGCGCCACTGGGGTTGTCGCTACCCCGAACGCAAGCAGGACCACTAACGTCAGCACGGCACCGGCCGCTGCCAAGCCCATCCTCGAAATGCGTTGTTGCAGTGTGCTCGTCATCGTCGTTCCTCCGTTTTCGTTGCGAACTGCTTTCAAACTGCGCGCCTTCTATAGCACGGAATCGATTCAGATACAAGGGTGAAAAATCTTGCGGAATAAGTGCAGATTGATGCGCATTTCTGGCGGCGAACGGGCCAGATCTGGAGAAGATCTCTGGCTACAAAACCATTTTCACAATAACCAGCACCGGCCATCGACCGACCTGAGCCCAGGCAGGCTTCAGCAGGTTGTGGTGGCCCCTTTTCGGTAACGCGGATCGCCTTAACCAGAGACCGCGTGAGAGGGGCGTTGCGAGAACAGGGCGCAGGATGGGACGATGCCGGCCAGGCCTGTGCGGACGGCAGATCGCCGGGAAGTGCTCTGAAGAATCGTTTCGTCCATGTCATGATCAGGCCAGATGGGCGTACAATGGTGTCGCTTCCGAGGTCAAGAACGAAACCCCGGTGTATCCGGGGGCGGCCCGAAGCGTGATCGGGTCCGGAAGATTGGTTAGCAGCGAACCGAACACAGGATCTGTTTTACCTGCTCCCGGTTTGCCATCTATTTTTCGATAGTGATCCAGGACCCGAGCTTTCTGCGCTAATCACGCGGCGAAAGCTCCCGTTCAGGGTTTCCAAAAAGGAGATCAATATGAAGTACAAAGGCTATCTGTCCCGTGTCATCGTATCCACTGTGCTGCTCGTGCTGACGGGTGGACTGTCAGCATCTGCGCAGAACGGCAAACTCGTCATTACTGTCACACCCAAGCAGGCCTACATCTTCTTGGACGGCCGCGCCATCAGCGAAGCAAGCAAGCATCACTCCCTGAGCGTCAGCGCGGGCGACCATAAGATCGTGCTGGCCAATTACGGCTATACTCCGTCCACCCAAACCGTCACCATCACCGCCGGCAAAACTACCGACCTCAACGTCAACCTGACGCCGGTCGCCGGAACCGTTTCAGGTCCCTTTGGCGCCATGACCATCGAGGGAGCCGACCGCGATGCGATTCTGCTGAATGGGAAAACGCCCGATTACTTCGTCGGCCACGGCGACGAATTCGATCACGACTGGTGGTGGAAGCAAGAACTGGTTGTCCCACCCGGCAGCTACCAGGTTTCGGTTTTGTCAGGCGACAAGGAAGCGTGGTCGGGACCGGTCAACGTCCCTGCAAACCAGCGCGTAGTCGTCGATATCCCGAAGGGTGTTCGCAAGACGGTTGCCTGGTCGCGGGGGGAAAAACTCAGCTCCATACCCCGCTTCACCGTAGGGACGGCCAGCGCCACTGTCGCTGTTGCCAAGCCTACTGCGCAGTTGTCGACCACTGCGGCGCAGCTCAACTGCGGAGATGCCTCGCAACTCAATTGGACGTCCTCCGACGCCGCTCACGTTGAGATCACCCCGGTTGGTACGGTCGCGAATTCGGGCCAGCAATCCGTCCAGCCCACGCAGACCACCACCTACAACCTGACCGCGACTGGACCAGGCGGCACTGCAACTTCCAGCGCCACCGTCAATGTGAACAACGCGATTCAGGCCAACCTGGGGCTTACCCCGGCAGAGGTCCACTACAAACGCGTCGGGGATAAGGTCGTTGTGGATGACAGCACGGCATTGAACTGGACCGCGGCAAACGCTTCGACGGTTTCGATTGACCCGTTAGGCACGGTCAGTCCTACCGGCAGCCGTAATCTGCAGATCACCCCCAAGAAGACCGATCCCGGCGCGGTCGATGAAACCGTTACCTACACGCTCACCGCCAGCAACGGTTGCGGTGGTGCCGACACCAAGACCGCTACCCTGCACATCGTCGGCTCGATTGAGCAACCCGAGACCAAACTCTCGATGCGCAGCGTTTATTTCCCGACCGACCGGCCGCGATCGATCAAGTCAGAAGCCGCTCTTCTCGACAGCGAGAAGGCCACCCTCAAGTCCATTGCAGATGCTTTCAAGCAATATCTTGCGGTCAAACCGGATGCCCACCTGGTTCTCTCCGGACACGCCGATAAGCGCGGACCGCAGGCCTACAACCAGCCGCTCTCGGAAAGGCGTGCCACGCTGACCAAGCGGTTCCTGGTCGAACAGGGGATCCCCGAGGCCAACCTTGAGGCTCAGGCATACGGCAAAGAGCAAAATCTGAGTGTCGATCAAGTCAAGCAACTGGTGGAGCAGGATGCCGGCCTGAGTGATGAGGAACGGCAGAAGACTCTCCAGAAAATACAGACGATCGTGCTGGCCTACAACCGCCGAGTGGACCTCACCTTGAGTCCCCCCGGACAAGAGTCAACTCGCGAGTATCCGTTCAAGTCGCAGGACTTCGCCAGGCTGGTTGACCGTAACGGTCCGACGAAACCCAGCGGCGTCGAAATGGCGTCTGAAAAGGAAAAGATGACCAAGTAGAAGTTGCTCGAACGAGAGTCGAGTGAAGAGATTGGGCGGCCGTTCCAGGGTCGCCCATTTTTCTTGCGTTGCTGGGTCAGCCAGGCCGCTATGTGTCGGCGGCCGTCGGGGGCTCGATTATACCCACGACCCGATCAATGAGCGCTATCGCGATTGCCGCCAATTGATAGCGAGGTAGCGCGTTCATTTCGCGTGAACCGGTTCACTTTGTTTCTACGTCACCCTCCGCTACCGCTACCCGCCTGACCCTCCCTAACATGGGAGCAGGCCCCGATTGCATCGGATCGGCTCGGTTCGGCACCTTCCAGCCGATTCTCGAAGGGGGGGTTAGCCACTGCACTAATTATTCGCTGCAATCCTCTTCAGCGCGGTCTTGTTGCGGATAACGATCGTGGAACCCACGCCTTGCACGATCTGCCGCCTCTTGAACTCCATAAACATGCGCGTCACCGTCTCGCGTGACGTTCCTATCATTTGCGCGATCTGTTCGTGGGTGAGAGCCAATTTCAGCCGGGGCTCCGGTTTGGCAGTTTCCCCATGCTTCGAGCTCCATTCCAGCAGTAGGTGCGCCAGCTTTTCCCCTGCCGAATGGGAAAGACCCAAACCGCGGATTTCATGGCACGCGGTGTTGTACTTTTCGCTCAACTGTTCGGTGACCTTGAAGCACGCCTCGGAATGTTCTTTAAGGAAACGCAGGAAGTCATCGCGCTTCACGAAGTTCACCTGGCACGGAGCAAGGGTTTCGGCGGATAACAGATACGGCTTTCCCGAAACCGTGGCACTGAGGCCCAGAACCTCGCCCGGTTCGGCAATCTTTGTGATCAACGTTTTGCCGTCGGGGTCGCAAAGGGAGAGCTTGACTCGCCCCTTGCACAATACAAATATGCCTCGTGGCACCTGCCCTTCGACAAACAACACTGCGCCCTTGGGATACGCCGTCGCGTACTTGATGGTGTCAAAAGCCTGCAATGCCGCGCCGGGCAGATTGCAAAAGAGCCGCTCAATGCGCATCCTGCACGTCAGGCAGCTTTCGATGATATCCAGACCGTATGGTGAAAGCACGAATCACCTCCGGTGACGCTGGTCTTCCGGTCAGCGTCCCCGTAGATCAGGGCGCTTGTCACGTGCGTCACCACACTAGTGTTCGCCCACATGAACGCCTTGGCTGTGACCCTCACTACAGAGGGCTGTGACTTCACTCACTCGGTCTCGTTCGTGGCGAGTAAGAACCCTAGATGTCGGGGCCCCATCGCCACTGCCCTTGACCGTCAAACGTGAATCGCTGTCACTGACAGTGCGATGGTTACCGTGATCCAATTTCCATAGAGTTTCCAAGGCACTTTCTCTATTGAGGGAGGGGTTATGCAATTCCACTTAACAACAGACGAGCTGAATCTGCTTGCGAACGTCTTGTTAGAGGATCCCCAGCGGTACAAGGAACTGGTGGACAAAGTCCTGGCCCACGACTTGCGATTCGACTCCGGTGAACTCGAACAAACCGCCGACCTTCTCGCCGGCAAGAAGCACAGCCTTAAGGATGAAATCGACCGGCAGCCAGACGCCGCGCTGAAGATGAAACTGCAGGCGGACTTGGCGCTGCTGGAACGGGTACTGGAGAGAGTCAACGAAGCCTGCGTCATGTTCTGAAGGCTGTTTACGGCGGCATTGCTTCGGCAGCGTTACCGACAAGTGTGGAACCCGCGAACCGGATCGGGGTGGGTGTCACATTGTAGAGACGGTTTCCAAGGGGCCCGAGGCGTACCATTGAGTATGACCAGAATGCGTCCCGGATGTCCCGACTCAGCCCGATGAACCGCCGTATCGGCCTGCGGTGCTGAGCAGGTCCATGGCAGCCGGCACGGAAGACCTTAGCGAGCAATGCGAGCGAGGCGATAAAAGCTGGAACCGTACCGGACACATGATTTGGTCGTGAAATCCCGGGATGGCCGCAACACCCGCTTGTGTAACACTCAATTCGTGCATAGGGTACCATAGAGGTTTATCTGCTATAGAAGGAGGACTTGAGGATTTAATGACTCGCAGACGAGGCAACCCAAACTGGGGGAAACCAATCCTGGATCCCCACCCTCCATCCACAGTAACCGAGTTTGAAAACCAGGTGCGACGACTGAACTTGGATGAACGCAACTGCGCTGGATCGAATGAGCTTAGGCTATGGTGTGAGCGGAACAAGAACCGCAGTTACATCCCGGAGTGGCTGTTGAAGCACTGGAAGATAGCTGTCGACCCCCACATTGTGGACTGAGCCTCCAGCAGTGCTTGGAGCGACTGGCCTTTCGAACCTCGCGGTCGCCCTGCGCCCAGTGTATTGGCGTGGAGAAGCTTATCTCATGCTGCACGACGCCGACCGGGCGGAAGCGGAATTTCAGAAGTTCATTGACCACCACCGGCTGGTGCTGAACTTTTCCTGTGGGCCGCTGGCCCGCGTCGGTTTCGACTGCGCTTACGCCATGCAGTGAGGCGGGCGAGGGTTTTTCTTCGCCGCTTAGCATTCACCAACACTTGCCCGATCTACGCCTGCTGCTTGCGGATCAGGACATGCTGCTCCTTCGTTGCCTCGGCCAGTAGCGCAGTCCGGGGCAAATCGGGCCCTCCGCCTAACACCTGTACCCCCGTAATTGCCTATATCACAATGCAGGCGGACATAGATCACTGCTTTACGAATTTCATACAGGCTAAACTCCCTGTGGCATTGTATCGCCAGCAGCGTAGTTGCATTCGTAGAGCGTCGGTACATTCGGCGAGGAGTGCCCTTGGCGTCAGACCGAACAGCGTGATCGCCGTTTTGGCACATTAGAAGCCAAGGGACGCAATAGGGGGCAACCACCATGAGCGTAAGACCTTCTTACGAGCAGCTCACAGCCAATTTCAGTTGGAGTGTGTCTGAACAAGAGTTGGGGTATAAGCCCGGCGACCCCATCAACATTGGCTGGATGTGCAGCGACCGCATCTGTCACCTGGGAATGGCGAGCAAGTTGGCACTGCATTGGGAGGACTACCAGGGCAACCAGAAGCGGTTCACTTTCGATGACCTGCGCGTTTTGTCCAACACCATAGCCCAATTCCTCGGGGGGCTCGGTATCCAGCCCGGCGAGCGGGTCTGCCTGTTCATGGATCGCGTGCCCGAACTGTATATCGGGTTCCTAGGGGTCCTGAAGACGGGGGCAGTGGCCCAGCCGCTGTTTTCCGCGTTTGGCGACGAATCGCTTTTCGTGCGGCTCGACAACGCCAAAACCTCGGCGATCGTCACTCAGAAGAAACACCTCCCCAAGGTTCGCAAGATCCGCGAGCAATTGCCGAACCTGCGGCACATCATTGTGGTGGACGCGGGCGAATCTCCGCTGCAGGCAAAGGAAGTATCTTTCCAGATGGAGGGGGAGCCCCGCGTTGAGGATTTCGCCGTTTACCCAACGACTGCCGATTCGCCGTCGGTTCTGCATTACACCTCCGGTACCACTGGCCAGCCTAAGGGAGCGCAACACGTTCACTATTCCATCATTTCGCAATACCTTACCGCCAAATGGGTGCTGGATCTGCAGCCTGATGACATCTACTGGTGCAACGCCGATCCCGGCTGGGTGACCGGCACGTCGTACGGCATCATCGGCCCCTGGGCGAACGGCATTACCCAGGTTGTGCTCGATGCCGGCTTTAACGCAGAGCACTGGTATGAGTTCATGGAAAAGCGCCGCGTGACGGTCTGGTACTCGGCGCCCACAGCCATCCGGCTGCTCATGAAGGAGGGGAGCGACATCGTGCAGCGGCATGATCTGTCAAGCCTTCGCTACCTGGCCAGCGTCGGCGAACCGCTCAACGCCGAGGCAGTCACGTGGTCGCAAAACGTGTTCGGCAAACCCTTCCACGACACGTTCTGGCAGACCGAAACCGGTTGCATCGTGATCACCAACTTCCCCGGGATGCCGGTCAAACCGGGCTCCATGGGAAGACCGTTTCCTGGAATCACCGCCACGGTGCTGAACCCGAAGACCTACGAACCGGTAAATCAGCCGGGGGTCGCAGGGCTGATTGCGCTGCGCCCCGGGTGGCCATCGCAGGTCCGCAGCTACTGGAACAACGAGACGGGATTCAAAGCGAAATTCAGGAATGGCTGGTACCTGTGCGGAGACCAGGCGTCGGTCGACGCCGATGGCTACTTCTGGTTCATGGGACGGGACGACGACGTCATCAATACGGGCGGGCACCTGGTCGGCCCGTTCGAGATCGAGTCCGCCCTGCTGGAGCATCGCGCGGTTGCTGAGTCTGCTGCCGTTGCCAAACCCGACCCGGTCAACATGGAAGTGGTGAAAGCCTTTGTGAGCCTGAAGCGAGGTTACGAGGCGTCGGGGGATCTGGAACTGGAAATCATGAACCACATCCGCAAGCGGCTCTCGCCGCTGGCAATGCCGCAGGAGATTGAGTTCACGAACTCGCTGCCCAAGACCCGCAGCGGCAAAATCGTGCGCCGCATCCTGCGCTGCAAGGAGTTCAACGAACCGGTGGGGGACCTTTCCACCATCATGGACGATTGAAGACAGACCTGAAAGGGAGAGCGACCATGGACGACATCACCAAAGTAGTTCTTGATTACGTGACCCGGGAATACCTGGAGGAAGGGGACGAACGGGAGATCACCGAGGCCACGCCGCTGATCTCCGGTGGAATCGTCGATTCTTTCTCCATGGTGTCTCTGCTGCGGTTTTTGGAAAGAAAGTATTCGATCCACATTCCTGACGATGCTGCCACTCCGGACGCCTTCGACACGGTAGAGCGTATCACGGCGCTGGTGCAGCGGTTCCAGAAGGTGGAAGTTTAGAACGTGCTTGGCGCTCATGGGTGACCGGCACAGTACAGCTTCGAATTTCATCATGCGGGGGATGTCATGGCCTTTATCAATGCAGTTCGCAATGGCTATCAAACCGAGATTGAGAGAATCAAAGCCGCTGGCCTGTTCAAAGGCGAGCGGTATATCCATTCGCCACAAGCGTCGGAAATTGAGGTGGAATTTCCGGTTGGCTCGAAAATCAGGAAGTGTATCAACATTTGTGCCAACAACTACCTGGGCCTCTCCAGCCATCCTGAAGTGATTGCCGCGGCACACGCCGGGTTGGACCAGCGCGGCTACGGCATGTCATCGGTGCGCTTTATCTGTGGGACGCAGGATATTCACCGCGAGCTTGAGAACCGGTTGACCGAGTTTCTCGGAACCGAGGATACCCTTCTGTTTCCTTCGTGCATGGACGCGAACGCCGGCTTCTTCGAGGCCTGTCTGTCCGACCGGGACGTGATGATCGCCGACCGGTTGGTGCACGCCTCGATCGTCGACGGGATGCGCCTGTGCAAGGCGATGCAGGATACCTTCAAGCATTCCGACATGAGTCACCTGGAGGAGAAGCTGCAAGAGCACCAGGACAAGCGCTATCGGATGATCATCACCGACGGCGTGTTTTCTATGGACGGCGACACCGCCAAGCTCGACCAGATCGTCAGCTTGGCTGAAACCTACAACGCCATAGTGTTTCTGGACGACTCGCACGCCTCCGGCTTTATCGGCCGTACCGGCCGGGGAACCCACGAACATTGTGCCGTCCTGGGAAAAATTGATGTCATTACCACCACCTTAGGGAAGGCGCTGGGCGGCGCTTCCGGCGGGTGCGTCAGCGGACGCCGTGAACTGGTGGAGATGTGCCGTCAGCGGGCGCGCCCGTTCCTTTTCTCCAACTCGGTGGCGCCGGTGATCGTCGCCGGCGCGCTGAAGGTGATGGATCTCATCACCACCAGCACCGCCCGCCGGGACAAGCTGGAATGGAATGCCACCTATTGGCGCGCTCTACTGAAGGACGCCGGATTCGACATAAAGGAAGGGGACAGCCCGATCGTGCCGGTCATGCTGTACGACGCCAAGCTGGCCCAGGACTTTGCTCGTGACCTGTTTGACGAGGGCGTTTATGCGGTGGGCTTCTTTTTCCCGGTGGTGCCCAAGGGGCAGGCCCGCATCCGCACACAGCTGTCGGCGGGACACGAGAAGCACCATTTGGACACCGCGATCGAGGCCTTCAAGAAAGTTGGCCGGAAGCACGGCATCCTGGGATTGGGGAAAAAGGAACTCATCGCCAAGTATGAGATGGAACTGGTGAGGTAAACCCGACACGGCAGGCCACGTGAGGTAAAGCAATCGGACTGCCGTGGACTCTACTCCGAGCCGGAGCGTCGGAAACGGAGGTCAACATGCTCTGTGCAGAACTCGAGCAAATGGAAGCGCAAATCGATGACATTCTCACCGCGCTTGAAAATCCAGGATTGACCGAGCAGGAAAGAAAAGCGCTGGAGAAATCGTATGCCGAGTTGAGCCATACCATAAAGGAACATCAGACGTTCGGGCACCATGGCGGCCCCTGTTTCGAAGAATAGAAAGCGGGTGCTGATTTCAACCCGGCGCCACTCTGGGGAGGTGCACATCTCCGGGCCTTGGGCGCTTGACACGACGGTTTGGTCTTGCTGAGCTATTCTGAGCAGCTGAATTCCAGCGTGGAAAGGATGCAATCCACCCCGAAGTTCAGCGCAATTTGAACCACGCCGAGAGGCGAATCCGTAGCAACCGCCTCCGGGGCTTGCCGGCCCCTATCCTGGCGTTGCTCGTCTCTCGATCCTTGCCGGCGCTGAAACAGTCGCCGCATTCAAGAAAAGGAGACCCTATGCCACTCACCAGGCTGAGAGAATTTTTGGATGCTGCAAACGTCAAGTACGTTGTGATTTCTCATTCGCTCGCTTACACCGCAGGAGGGATCGCTGCGCTCCTGCATATCCCCGGAAAAGATTTGGCCAAAACCGTCGTCGTAAAAATCGACGGAACCCTGGCGATGGCGGTCGTTTCCGCCTCGCAGCATGTCGCTCTCAAATTCCTGCAGCATGCCGTCGGTGCGCAGCAAGTGACGCTTGCCTCAGAAGACGAATTCAAGGCAATGTTCCCCGACTGCGAGACCGGCGCCATGCCTCCGTTTGGAAATCTTTACGGGATGAAAGTCTTTGTCGACGAGAGCCTCAAGAAGGACAAGGAGATTGCTTTCAACGCCGGTACGCATCGTGAACTGGTAAGGCTTGATTGGGTCGATTTCGTGCGACTGGTGCAACCCTGCATCATCAAAATAGCAGCAGGCAAGGCAAACGCAGCCTAGCCAAGTCGGGAGCGCCAGCCAGGTGGTCGCCCCACCCGGAAGAGGCGCGTGAGGAGGATTTATGGAACTGCGACTTACCGAGGAAGAAAGGGACCTCTTGGTGGAGGTGCTGGGACAACATCAGCGCGAGTTGTTGAGGGAGATTTCCCGGACCCATCACCATGAGTTCAAAGTGGCGCTGAAGAAGAACGAACACTTGCTGGAGTCTCTGCTCAGCCGGATCGAGGCCGCGAAGCCAATGCATGTCGCGTGACCAGTGAAACTTGTACTAGTTGGATCAGATCGAACCCATGCCGATCAAGAGCACCAGCTCTTAGCGTCGACGGCCTATAGGATAGCTGCTTTGAGATCAAGCGCGAGGAATGGGGCGTTACAGACAGTCCAGCCCTTGATGCCGCCCATGGGATGGAGCAAATAGCGAGATGATTCAGCGCAGACGCATCTCGGGATTCGCGTTGAAAACGGGCGAGCGTCTACGGGTCACGGACACCCTCACCCGGCAAGAACTGGACCGCCACGAAACGGTGAGACCCTGCGTGGAGGACGCCTAACCCCTCAAGTAGGGCAGCAATTCCCTGAAGGCGGGTGCCCCGGAAGAGCGCAGCAATTCGTAGATGATCATCTCGGTCGACGAGATGACAGTTCCTGCGGCGCGCATACGATCGAGACCAATCTTCCAGTTCCATTCCGCCCTGGAACTAACGGCATCGGAAGCGACATGCACGAGGTAGCCTTCGCGCAAAGCTCCCAGGGCGGTCTGGGTAACGCAGATGTGGCTTTCCATGCCGCACAGCAATACAGTGCTGCGATTTCCCGGCAGACGCTTCAGCAGGGAGCAGAAAGCGTCGCTGCCAAAGCAGGAAAACATCTGCTTGTCGATCGGCTCTATCCCGGCCAGCAGCGAAGCGACCTCCGGAACGATGTTACCCAATCCTTTGGCGTATTGCGTGGTCACCAGAACCGGAATCTTCAGGATGCCGGCGAGCCGGATGAGCAGTTGCGAATTCTTCACCAGTTGTTCTTTCTGGAAAATCGGCGGAAGCAGCTTCTCCTGGATATCCACGACGATGAGTGCACAGTGCTCGGCTTCAAGAGGACGGCGGGCGGTTTCCGCGGAAACGTTCGTCAGCGGCACGATGTTGCCTAGTGTAGTGACCATAGGTGATCTCCTCGTGCAATCTTAAACCGCCAGGTTCGCCCAGGACAGCCACAAAGCTACTGCAGCTTGGGTATCACAGCATCGATGAACTCATGGGATTCAGCGCACAGGCAAGCAGTTTATCGCTACTGCAGCAAAGCGGGTCGGTAGCAAGGATTTTGCGGGCTGGTTGGGGCTTGAAGAGCGGACGCTGGCCTCATCCAGTAAAGAAATAAGAATCTGGGATCTTTCCCCGCTCCCCAAAAAACAATGGCTGCCAGTTCCTGTCGCCAGTCATATAGCAGCCCACAACTGTATTCACAGTCGATTTGTGCCTCGATGCGCTCTACGAGACGCGCCTACTCTATCCCCTGGTCCCTGCCTCCACAAGGGGCCGAATGACCCATAGCCGTTTGGCCTGCTGCGGGCCACGTGGATTGATACACGCCTTGCCGTCGCATGGTGCGCAGGATGTCAGGTCGCAAAGGCGCACCGCCCGCTCACATCTTCGGCTTCAAGTGACAGGCGTTCTCGAACTGGCTGAGATTGAGGCCCGCTGGAGAAAACGTTGCAATGTTGTCCGGTGACCCGGGGCCTGGCAACTGTATCTTGAACGCGGTTGCGCCGGCGAGCCTGCGAACCGTGTCCTTGTCCATGTCCAGGAATGTGCCATTCCAGTTCCAGCCATGGCGATCAAGGTTGCTGTCGGCACGAACTCTTACTTCCACCTGGGGGCGTCCCACCCAGAAGCTGGGTTTGTTGGGATTCACCCTGACGTTGGGCACAAAGTGCGCGAGCAAGTAGTTCCCGTTTTCACAGGCAATGTTGATCCTGGGATTACGGTCGCCGTCCCGCAGGGGATTATCGCCGTCCAGTTCGAAGCGAGCCCTCTTGACGTCGGTCATTGGGTCCTTGGAGTCGTATTCGAGCCATTTTCCACCCGCGGGGATGGGCGTCACTTTCGGTTCGCGCGGCTGCCGCGGAGCCTGAGACCACCCGGACCCGACCAAGCACAGAAAGACGCCGAGGAGGAATACAACGTTCGCAAATGCCCCCAAGCCGAGACGGCTAACGACTGCGTTCCTCTGAAGAAAGCCGACTGCTGTTCCGTAGCTGTTTCCCAAGGCACATTCTCCTTCCGAATCCATGTCGTAACCGGGCTGATTTCTGCCAGGCCATCGGTTGAATTACCGGCGTCCGCCGCCATGAAAACCGCCGCCGTGGAATCCACCCCCGGCAACGCCACCGCGGAATCCGCCACCCACCGAACCGCGTCCAAAACCGCCGTGGTAGCCGTATCCGCCGCGGCCGTAGTACCCATAGCCGGCGTGTCCGTAATAGCCGCGTCCATACCAGCCGCGTCCATACCAACCGCGTCCATACCAACCACGTCCATACCAGCCGTGGTACCACGGGCCGGCGCCGATAAATACGCCACCCGCAAACCATGCGGGGCCGTAGTAGCCGTATGGTGCGCACGCATAGGGGTAGTAGCCATAGTAGCCGTATGCACAAACCGGCGGAGGTCCGACGTATCCCGGGCCAACCGCGACCCCAAACGCTACCCCTGCATGGGCGGAAGCC
Source organism: uncultured Acidobacteriota bacterium (assembly GCA_963715675.1). Lineage (GTDB taxonomy): Bacteria > Acidobacteriota > Terriglobia > Terriglobales > Acidobacteriaceae > DASVWZ01. The sequence goes on along the minus strand of OY970265.1, from coordinate 18,682 downwards.
CCCGGCAGAATGAGAACACTCAGCAAAGCCAGATATCGTAAGTAGCGCATTTTAAACCCCCTTGTCAGATACGCGATACCTATCCGACCTCTGACCGGATCGGAGGGCCTTCAGGCAATTCTCGTTATCTGAAATGCCTTACCCATATGAACCTCAAACCGGGATAAAAGTTGCGGTCATTCGCTTGTAGCGGCCGGACGCGCCCTGCACGGGGGCCCTGATGAGACAGGGCTTGATGAGCTTTAAACACCGGCGGGCTGATGAGACCCTAGCCCCCTGCAGGCGCTGACACCAGTGTCGCTCGCATCTGGAGAACCTCTTCCCCAAGGGCTCGCATTAACTCCAGGCCCAAGCCGGGATCACTCCTAATGAGTTCAATCAACACCAGACGGTCAATGAAAGCGAGTTCACACTCCTCCAGGGTCACAGCCGTCAAACTGTAGCGGCCTCCTGACAGAGTCCCCGGCAAACCAACAATGGAGTCTAGGGTCGCAGTACGGTCTAGAATCGGCGTTCCCTCCTCAGCCGATTCCAGCCGCAGGCTCACGCTTCCCTTCCGAACCAGGAAAATCCCGAAGGCAGGTTCGTCCCTGCGGAAAAGAACTGCGCCCTTGGGCTCGGCCACCTGGCGTGCTTTGGCCAATAACTTTGACTGTACGGTTTGCGAAACTGGTGCCACCCTCATGAGGCAATATTCTGGCGATGGGCCCACGGACAGTCAGTGATGCCGGTCACTGCAAAATGTGATGGCCGGTTCCGGCCCGTACCAGAGGGACACGTACTTACCGAATTCAGTTAAGGCAGAGAATCGTGGGAGCAAGATCCGCTTCTCAAGCTCTTCCCCAGAGTCATGTCGCTGGCCATTGAATTCGGCGTGTGGAAGACGATCTGAATTGACGCGCGAATCTCGTCGGGAGCAGAAGCGTATTTCCAGTTTGCCGCCCAGTGATTTGACCGGAAGACGTAAGCTGATGAATAATTTGGTAGTTGCCCCCTCGTTCAACGGCAGGACAGCTGACTCTGGATCAGCATATCGGGGTTCGAATCCCTGGGGGGCAGCCAAACCTCTAAGTGACTTCTATTCACGTAGTTCCGAATATCACCGGATCAGCATATCAATTCGATCTCAAAAACAGCCTGCGTTGATTCTGAATCACTTCAGCCGTAGCACCGATATGCTGATTCAGAGTCAGATGTCTCCGATCAGCCCGTCATCCGCTTTGTGCGGGATTCTTGATTCTCGGGTTGAGCTTTTTCGTGCCACGAAGTATCGCAGACATTCTAGGAAGTAGTCCCGCTCGTCGTCGGACAGATAGGACCACATGATGTATAGAGGTGCACACTTTGGATTCTTCCCGAGCACGAGCCAATATGAGTCTCCGAATCTCTTCCACCCCCGGTCGCCATCCAAGAGCCTGCTCAACTCTTCTTCGTTCCATTGGAACACGTGACACAGTTGTCGCAAGAGTTGCAAGGAAGGCAGGGCTTCGCTTCTGGACAGCCTCCTGACGTGTTCGTAGGAGCAGCCCAGCCTTTTTGCAAGCCCCTTGGCTGTGAATCTTTGGCGCGACATGCCGTCTGCCAATTGCTCCGAAAAGAAGCCGAATTTCTCCATCGCTAATACTTATAGTCTCTAGACTTATAGTCTGTCAACTCGGCACAATTTTAATTCGTGACAGATGATCCACAAATTGTGCTTGGACAAGCAATGCGGAAGCGGAGGCTTGCGCTTGGGTTTTCTCAAGAAAAACTCGCAGAAAAGGCGCAATTGCATTGGACATACATCGGAGGCATCGAACGGGGCGAGCGAAACGTCAGTCTTCTTAACATCGTAAAGATCGCAAGAGCATTGAAGGTGCCCCCGAGTGATCTGCTAAAGGAGGTTAGATAGCACCAGCGATACGCCAGTAATTCTCAAGTAGCCTATTTCCACCAGCTGCGCTCATCACTGGTTGTCCGGTCACAACGGTGTATACTTCTCGGCATTCACCGGAGCATAAGAACCATGCGTACCGTCTTCTGGACAGCATTGCTTCTATTCGCCTTCGGCACGCCAGTTGTGGCGCAGCAAAAACCACAGTTGAAAAGAATGTCCGCGACCGAATTGGCGACATTCACCCATGATCTTGAGCACGACCTCGCGAACTGGCAGGCTCGGATAAATCAGTACCGCAGCAGCCTGAATCCTTCCTACAGGATAGACTCAGCAGCGCTTAAGATTGTGGAGTTGCTGGATCGTGATATTAAACAGCTATCGGGTGACATTAAAAACCTGTCAGGCAAAGACTCTCTTGCAAACGATGTGTCGCTCTATAGCAGTTTGGAGGAAGTAGGATCAAGCCTTGATGAGATTGGCCATCTCGCTACAGACGCTTCGTCTATGGGGACTCTTGCGAGTTCCAAATTCCGAGATGTTGGCGACACTTGGGGGCACACCGTCATGGACGTGCGGGAAGAAATCGGGCCGTACACTATGCGATTTTACGAGCACACACTGGCCAGTGCCATCCTTGCCGATATGGGGCTGATACCAAGCTGCTTCCCAGATCAGCCGAAGAAGACTACAAAATAAAATGGTGTTACTGAGCCGGGATGTCGGATGTGGTGAACTCAGGCTCGAATCCAATGTCAACTTTGTGACGACCGACTTCGAGGGCCGCGTTGAGAGCAGCCTCGCCAGTCTCGAAGGTTTCTTGGAGCACGAACCTCGTGACGAGGGCTTCGCCATCGTGGAACTGAGCGATGAAGACCTCAGCGTCGTAGCCTCCGGCTTGTAACTCGTTGCTTCCAGCGTCGAGCGAACAATCCTTGTAGTCCTCATTCCTCTGCATGGTCAATCACCTCGTATAAACCTTCCGAGAGTCGCCTGAACCACGCATGTTGTCCCCGGCTCACGTAGTTACCAGTACCTTCGCAGTTGTTCGCCAAGACGGTATTGAGATACGTGAGCGCGAATTCCCCACTCAGGTGCTCGTGAACGGCTTTCGCGCGAAAGGCTCGCGGCAGTTTTCCTTCGCGAACCAAGCGGCAGACTCTTTTCGGAAGAGAAATCTGAATTCTTATGTGCCATTATTCCCCAAAAACAGAGAAGCTCCGGTTGTCGCCGGAGCTTCTCATTAGCTTGTGTCGCTCACACAAATAGTAGCGCTGGCGCGCCTCCGACGCAACAGGAAATTACCAACCGCCTATTTTCTTCCGATGCTCGGTTGGTGTTAAATCGCCACAACGCTCATTGACTCCAACGGTGGCGTGGCAAATTCTCGACGGGTGAAACTGCCTGTTTCTGATATGTTGATCCGGCCCTTCTTGTATGCATGTGGTTGCAAACACACGCGTTACAATTCACACCTGAGCAGGGCATGGAACCGTTTGAAAAACCTAGTTTGGTTCTTGCAGGGCAAGAGGTTATGAACTGTGTGGGTTCATAAGCAACACACATGAGTAAGGCCATTTCTGAACTACCTGCTCTGGATCAGCATATCGGGGTTCGAATCCCTGGGGGGCAGCCAAAATTTTTTCAGCCCTTCCTCCCCCTCAAGTTCCGGCTCGCTGAGCCTCGAATCCACCGTCCCCGCGCTTAGTGTTCGTGGTCATGACCAGATTGCCCGTGAAAGTGGGGATGGGAATGCACCACACGGCCGTGGGAATGGCGATGCGCATGGATGAGGTTTGCCCTCAGCAGCAAGTCGGTGTTCGAGAGAATTTCCGATGGCGTTCCTTGAGCAATGACGGTGCCCGCCTCAAGCACTAAAACGCGATCCGCGATGTCCTCGACAATCTCCAGTTGATGAGTTGCCGTGATCACGGTCTTTGCCGTGCCTTTCCACTGTTGAATCAGGTCTACGACCTGGCTCTGGCTCTTCGGATCAAGGGTTGCGGTGGGCTCATCGAGAAGCAGAACCTCGGGGTCAAGGACCAGGACGGAGGCCAGGGCAACCCGCTTTTTCTCCCCCCCGGACAACCGGTAAGGAGGGCGGTCCCTCAGATGCGAAATGGACATGAATTCCAGCGTCTCATCCACTCGCCGCATCACCTCTTCCCTGCTCCATTGCATCTGCAAAGGACCGTACGCGACTTCGTCGAATACGGTCGGATTGAACAGCTGGACATCGGGATTCTGAAACACGAGCGCGACGCGCCGGCGGAAATTCAAAGAGAACTTGTCCTGCTGAAAATGCTCTGGGGTGAGCGCGTCGCCCTTGAATGTCACCGAACCGGCCGACGGAAAATAGAGCGCATCCAAAATTCGCAGCAGCGTGGACTTGCCGGAACCGTTCGGGCCAAGCAGTGCAACCCGGTCCCCTTCTCCGATGTGGAGCGTAAGTCCACGGATTGCCGGGATCGCTTCATAAGAAAAGCTGACGTTTTGCACATCGAAGATTGATATCAATTCTCGCCTACCTCCCCATCCACACAGCCAGGCAGCCAACAAAGAGGAAGGCAGTCAGGCCGGCGTAGTCGCGCGGTTTCAGTCGAAACTCCGTCAAGATCCAGACTTCTCCCCGGAAGCCTCGCGACACCATGGCCAGGTACACCTCGTGGCTGAGTTCGATGCTCTTGCTCAGCAGCACTCCGGCGGTTCGGGCGGTCATTTTGCGTTGCTCAGAACCGCTCAACGCGCCGACTGTCCGGCTCTGCCTCGACTCGAACATCTGGTTGGCGGTTTCAATGAGCAAGAACACGTAGCGGTGCGTCATTGCGAGCATGGTGACGATCTCGGCAGGAACATACAGCGACCGGAGCGCCTTCAAAATGTGGGTCCAGGCAGTCGAAAGCACCAGCATCGTAGTCAGGGTAGCCGTTGTTTCCACTCGCAGGACCAGCAACAAAGCCGTTCGCACCCCTTGGACAGAGATGGACAGGTGCAGTGCCGGTGCTGCGAAAAGCGGATCTCCGGGAGTAAGAAACAAGGCGGGCAGCGCGATCACGCCCGAGAAGCCCAGCACTACAAGCCAGACCCGCTTTGCCAGTGACCCGAGGCTCACCCGCGAAGCCACCGCAGTTCCAATTGCGACGAACAAAAGGACCACAACCGCCTCGATCCGTCGACAGAGAATCACTGAAACCACGAGAGCAAGGACTCCGATCAGGCGGACGCGAGGATCAAGTTCCTGCAGCAGGCCCGGTTGAGTTGCGGCGTGTTCCGACTGGAGAGCTTTCGACACCGCTCGAGCAAAGCCCTGAAGCGTCGTTTCGAGAAAAGAATGTCGGCTCATGACTGCGGGTTCCTCCCGGGCCATTTTCTGCCAACCTCTCGCGCGACCAGCGACGTCAGAACCAGGAAACCCACCCCGAACATCGCCGACAGCAAATATCCAAAGCTTGGACTCTTGATGAACTTCGGCGCGTAGCCCGGGAACGGCGCCGTCCACACCGTCGATAGCCTTTGGATCCCTGCCGGGACGGAGGGTGGAAGCGCGTGGTTCCCGGATGCGGCTCCGACCTGATCCCGAGTGCGAGGATTCCTCAAATCGGCAGAAGACCATTCGCCCCAGGCACTGCCTGCCGCTAGGATACCCAGAGGCGTAAGCAACATCAGGACCGCCACTGCCCACCATAGCCGCCTTAGCGACCGTTCGGCGCTCGCGCCCAGTGCCGCCGGCCCAGGAATCGGAACCACACCACTGACTCCTCGAAGAAGGCCTAAATCCGCCCGCTGCAGATAGGACACCATGCCCGCCGATATCGCCGCTTCCGCCAGTCCTGCAAACGTCAGATGTCCGATCATCATCGCTGGAATGGCCACCTGCAACGGATATGGCGCGTAGAGGGGCGTGCCGCTGGCGTCATGACAGAGCATGGGCTGAATTCCCAGTTCAATGGCTGTAACCATGGCCGAAGCATTGATGGCAACATAACCGGCAATGGCTGCCGCCAGCACTCGCTGGCGAGAACCCAGGTTCGACCTCGCGGCGATTCCCCGGTAAACCACATAAGCCGTAAACGACCCGACCATCGCCATGTTGAAGCAATTGGCGCCCAGCGTGGTGATTCCGCCGTCGCCGAAGAACAACGCTTGAATCGCGAGAGCGATCGAAATGGCAAGAATCGAACCCCAGGGGCCGAGCACGATCGCGGCGACTCCAACACCCACCGCATGGCCGGTGGTTCCTCCCGGCAGCGGCACGTTGAACATCATCACAACAAAAGAGAATGCCGCAAACACCGAGATCAGCGGAATAGCGCGCGTGGCCAGAAGCTGCTTGATGCGCTTCAGGGCCGCATACCAGCCCGAAGCTGCCAACAGATAGAGGGTCGCGCAGGTCGACGGGCTGAGGTAACCATCAGGAATGTGCATGATCTGGTCAAATTTCTACCGGGGTTTTCCTTCAGATGCAAGGTCATTCCACGGGCGCGATGCGCGGCCGTCACCCGAAAGTATGCCGACCCACAATCAGTCCGCTAGGCCCGGGCAGATTGATGCGGGATACCTCGGGGAACCCCGCCGCCTTCATCCAGGCGGCGTATTCGCTCTTGCTATAGCTGGCACCGGCGTCGGTGGCAACGAGCATGTTCAGTGAGAGCAGTGCCGCATGCTGAGGCCCGGCTTTGTCGGAATTGAGGATAAAGTCCTGCACCACCAGGCGGCCGTTCGGCGCGAGCGCCTTGTGTGCTCGGCGGAAAATGTCCCGGTTCTGCTCCTCGGAGAACATGTGGCAGATTGCGTTCAGCATGATGATGTCGTAGCCGGATCCAAACTCGTCCTGGAGCATGTCTCCAGGGCGAAGCCTCACTTGTGTGGAAACGCCGGCCTGTCTGACATATTCTGCGGTCAGCGGTACAACCTCCGGTAGGTCAAGGACCTCGCACTGCACATCCCGACAAGTTTTGGCAAATGCGATGGAATATGCGCCGGAGCCGCCGCCGAGATCGAGGATGCGGCGAACCCCGGCTGTGCCCAGTGCCTTCACAACAAGCGGAGCACGATCTTTGGCGTGGCGTTGCATGCCAGCAATGAAGTTGCGCGTCCATTCGGGGGTGTTGTCGCGATCGATGGGAACACGGGCGCCACGGCGCACGGCATCGGTCAGTGTGCTCCAGCGATGCCAGATGTTGGCGGTGTGCAGCAGGCCATTGCGGTGGTTATCTTTGGAGCCCTGAACGAAAAATCGTGCTGACTCGGGTGTGTTCTTGTAGTCGTCGCCGTTCTTCGAAAGCAATCCCAGGGAAACGAGCGCGTTCAGCAGCCTGCCTGCAGCGCGTGAGTTAGCGCCGATCCTCGTCCCGATCTGTTCGGCATTGGCCCCATCCCCGACGGCGGTAAAGACGTCGAGTTCGAGCGCTGTAAGAATGCAACGACTCGGCATGAAGCCGCGGATCATCTGATCGAGGCGATCAGGCAACGTCCCCGCTTTGTCGCGGGCAGCCATCGCAGCATGGAACTTCTCTCCGTGCTCCACCGCCATGGCCTTCATCGCAGTGGCATCGTTCCATACCAGACGATCGACGGGCTTGCCATCGCATAGATGCGCCCCGACGATTTCCGATACATCAGACGGTTGCACACGCCGGTACCACACTCCGGCCGGATAGACGACCATCACTGGACCTTCATCACACAGTCCCATGCAGCCGCAGGTCGTGAGTTGTACGTCGTTGTTGAGGCCGCGAGCCTGTAACTCGCGGTCCAGCGCGCCGAGCACAGTAAACGACCCGCGGGCCGGGCAGGAGGGCACACCTTCCGGCTTTTGCTGCGTGCAGACGAAAAGATGAAAGCGAAACGGTTCCATGATGGTCTCCGATAGATCAATGTTAGCGCTTTGTTCTTTGCGGCGGAGAGGCGCTTCTTGGAATCCGAAACATTCTTCAAGCTGAGCAAAGTGCTGTGGCCCTGGTTGTCCAAATCTCCCGGGGGCCGCGCGGGATGCCTGGCGCCGCTCATGCAAGATGCTCTGACCACTGCAGAATGCAGCGGTGTACCCCCCTCCAGCAAGTTCGTTTTCGTGTAAGTCCATGGACTGCAACACATCGCATCAGAAATCGGGTTTGCCCTCCACGTGCACTGAAAAAAGACGCAAGCAGGCGCGAAAGAGGCGTCGGATAACAGCCATCAGGGTCGAATCGGGAGAGGAGTCTCTATGTCCATCCTGTTTGTTTTGCTGATGTTTCTGCTGATCATGAGCATCAGCTATTTCCGCCAACCGCAAGTGCAACCTGTAGTGCGGCCCCAAATCGTGGTCGCGCCGCAAGCCCCGAGGGTGAAATCCGAGTACGGGTTTGAGATCCCACAGGGGTATTGTTTCCATTTTGGACATATGTGGGCAATGAAGGAGAGCTCCGAGGATGCGCGAGTCGGGGTGGATCAGTTCGTCGCTAATCTGATCGGGAAGATCGACCACGTTGAGGTATGCGGAGTCAACCGCTGGGTTCGTCAGGGGCAGAAGCTGATCACCCTAAGCAGCGCTGGTACCACGCTGGATTTGCTCTCCCCGGTCGAAGGTGTCGTGATGGCAATCAACAACGATGCACTTCAGGAGCCGGGTCTGATCACTCAGGATCCCTACAAGAACGGCTGGATCGCGATGGTAAAGTCTCCGGACCTGGCCATCAATCAGAAGAACCTGGTGCAGGGTGGGATGGTTGCGCCCTGGATGCAGAACAACCTAACCCGGCTCAATGCGATGTTATCGAAGCTCTCACCGGCATTGGCCCAGGATGGCGGACATCCGATCAGTGGCTTACTGCCGCAGCTTGCCCCGGAGTTGCGACAGAAAGTGGTGAAAGAGTTGTTCTTGTCGTAGTGGCGGTTAGACACAGAAAGGAGAACCATCAATGGCAACCACATCCGCAATCCTGATCGATGTGACGAAGTGCGTCGGATGCCGGAGTTGTGAACAAGCCTGCAAGCAAATCCACGGATTCCCCATGGATTCCGAAGCGAAACTCTCCACTACCGCGCTGACCGTCGTGGAAGAGCGCGGTGAGCGCTTCGTCCGGCGTATGTGCATGCATTGCCAGGACCCAGCCTGCGCCTCAGCGTGTTTGGTGGGCGCGCTCAAGAAAACCGCTGCCGGCCCGGTTACGTATGACGGATCGAAATGTATCGGGTGCCGTTACTGTTTGGTGGCCTGTCCGTTCAGCGTGCCCCGCTATGAATGGACGAAGCTGATGCCTTACGTCAAGAAGTGCGATATGTGCGCTGGACGCCAGGCAAAAGGCCAACCCCCTGCTTGCGTGGAGGCTTGTCCTACGCAGGCATCGATCGTGGGCAATCGTGAAGAAATCCTCGAAGAAGCGCAGCGCCGCATCCTCGCTGATTCGAAATACGTGAAGCATATCTATGGGAGCGAGGAAGCGGGGGGAACGTCGGTGTTCTTCATCTCCGATGTGCCTTTCGAAAAGCTGGGCTTTGTTGCGGCACCCAAGCAGCCGATGCCGGTACTCACGGCAACTGCCTTGGGCGACGGACCTACCGTGATCCTGGTCGGCGGCGCTTTGCTTTCGGGCCTGTATTGGATCACGCAACGCCGGGCCCAGGTCGCTCTGGCCGAAGCCCAAGAGAAATCGGCAAGGGAAAGGAGCTGAGCTGTGACAACTACAGGATTTCCAAAAATCAGTCTCTGGCGCACCATCGTGGCGGTGATTTTCGCCGCTGGTCTCTATTCGATGTATGCCCGGTTCGCGTTGGGCTTCCAGGCCTCCACCAACCTTACGGATCCCCAGCCGTGGGGCCTATGGGTGGGGTTGGGAACGCTGTGCGGCGTCGGTCTATCGGCTGGCGGGTTTGCCATCGCAGCGGCGGTCTATCTTTTGGGTTTTGAGCGCTATCGGCCCATCCTGCGCACCGCCGTGCTCATCTCGTTCCTGGGATATTGCTCAGTATGCGTGGGCATGATGTACGAACTCGGGCTTCCCTGGCGAATCTGGCACCCCATTGTGATGTGGAACCGGCACTCGGTACTATTTGAGGTCTCGTGGTGCGTGATCCTCTATACCACGGTGTTGGCCCTGGAGTTCTCCCCGGCGCTGATCGAAAAGGTTCCATGGGTCCGAGCCCGCGAGCTCTACCTGCGCTGGCACCACAGCATCCTGATTGCCCTGGTACTGGCAGGCACGCTGCTTTCGTCGATGCATCAATCATTTCTGGGCGGACTTTACCTCATCACCAAAGGCAGGCTCTATCCGCTCTGGTACTCGCCTTACCTCACGACGATGTTTTATCTTTCCGCGATCCCAGCCGGATTAGCGGTCACCATCATGGCCATTTACCTATGCGTGCGCTCGCTCAATGTTCGCGTCGATATGAGTATTCTGAGCGACGTGAGCCGGGTGATTGCGCCGCTGCTGGCGATTTATGGCGTATTCCGCGTGGTGGATCTGATCAACCGCGATGCTACACAGTATCTATGGATGTGGCGCGAGGAAACACTTTCGTTCTGGCTCGAAATCGCGCTGCTGGTGATTATTCCTCTGGTACTGCTGAATCTGGAGAAGGTGCGGAATACTCCTCAATACTTATATTGGACGTGCGCCGTGATCGTGATGGGCTTTATGACCAACCGGTTGAATGTCTCCATCACCGGACTGCAGGCCAGCGCCGGTGTGTACTATATCCCGAAGTGGACAGAGTTCGCGGCCACGCTGGCGACGATTGCAGCCGCAGTCGTGGCCTTCCGTTACGCGGTAATCTACCTGGATATTTTGCCCAAGAACCCGCCGCCGCAGCGGGCAATGGTTTTAGGTGCTCCCGGCAGAGCGTAAGGGTTGAAAGTGTCAGGGTTGAGACCCCGGGGCGACGAGCCCGGGGTTTTTCATTTGGCCGTGGAGACGTTCAGTTTCGAGTTTGCTGCGTGACTAAAGCCACGGGTCGTCCCATGTCCGCCAATTTCGGGACAGTCAGTGAAATGGTGATCACAACAGTCACCCGGCCGCCTGCATTTTCCGGCATAATGCGGGGGCCGGGACAATCAAATGAGAATCCATGACCTGAAGCGATTCGTCGGCAGGACGGTGACGCTCCGTATGACGGACGGCGAGACCGCCAAGGTGAAGGTGGATTTTGTTGATGAGCAGGACGAGGACATAATCGCCGCTGTTCTGGAAACCTCGCTTCCCAAGCGCTACCGCGCTCCTTGCGCTATGCACACCTTTGCCGCAGCCGACATTGCATCTGCCGAACTGTCGGAGTAGCCATGCTGAGCCCATGCTGGCGATGGGTGTGCGGAACTGTCGAAATGTCGCCATATCCCTCATTAAACCCAGATCGGCCTCTTCTCAATGAGTGCAATCGCTGCTAACGTCACTTGACCAGTGGCCTCACCGGAAACGGGCCGGGCCTCTCCTGAAACACGTCTCGCGTGACACCGGTTTCGTTGCTATGGGGTGAGTTCGAAGGCGACGCCGCCGCCGAAAACGCCGCCGAGGACGGTGGTTCCGTACAGGTTCCCGTTGTCGTCGAGCATCGGACGGGCGTACGGCTGCACTCCGTCGTATCCCTTGAAGCGGTGCAGCACGGTATACGTCCACTTGCCCTTGGCTTTGGGAGTTATTTTGTAGACCACGCCGCATCCGCAGTTGGAGTCGCCGCCAGCCGCCGTCACCCCGTAGATGTTCCCGGCTTTGTCGAATACCACGCTGCCGACGGCACCAATTCCGTCCTTGCTCACGCCGAAGCTATACAGAATCGTCGTCCTCCAATGGCCGCTCGGGTCACGGCCCAGCCGGTAAAGAACGGTGTCGCGATGGGCCCCGCCGCCCGCCACCCCATAGAGGTTGCCTTTGTTGTCCAGGGCGACCACTCCCTCGGGGAATGCCATATCGTCGTTGCCGGTGCCGAAGTTATGCAGAGTGTATTCTTTCCAGGTCCCGTCCGAGTCGCGATGGAGCTCGTAAGCCGTGCCGCAGCCTCCGCCGCATTCCTTACTGGTGCCCCCGTGCATGGTCGTTCCGTAGAGGTTGTGGGCGGGGTCCATAGCCAGGCCGCCTTTGCTACCCCAGGTGAACTTGTGCAGCAGTATGAAGTTCCAAGGCTCGGGCCCCTCCGGCGACAGTTCGAAGGCATCGTCCGCAGTACCATAGAGATTGCCCATCCCGTCCATGATCAGTGGCCCCGTTGGGCTGCCCGCCGTGCCTCGGACGAAACGGTGAAGTATTGTCTCCTCCCACTGCTTTTCGCCCGGCGTCAGCTCAAACACCGTGCCGTAGGTGTTCGGCCCGCCACCACCTTCAGTGGTTGCGTACAAATTGCCCCCGTCGAGGATAGGTGTGCCCATTGGCAATCCCCCGTCGTCCCCGGATGAGGGGAAGCTGTGGAGGATCGACTCCGTCCATGTGCCGTTCTGGTCGAGGGTCAACTCGAAGACCGTTCCGTCGCCGTAAGGCCCTCCGCCGCTTGTGGTGCCGTACAAGTTGCCTTGGGCATCCATGGCTAGGCTGCTCCACGCGCCTACACCGTCGCCGGAGGCTCCGAAAGAATGAAGCACCTTGAACTTCGGGCTGGCTAAGACGCCGCTGGCGGCGAGCAGAGTCATGGCCAATATCCCAATGGCGCTCCTGAACAGGAATGCGGGTTTGCGCGGCATGACTGTCCTCCTTCGGGGAGCGATGCCCGCCCGGTGGCCCGCTCCATCGCCCTGAACCATTCTAACCCCATTGTCCAGCGGGTCGCCGAAGAGTGCCTTCGGCGGCCCGCAGTTTACGATGCCCCTCAGTCCTGGTCAACGACGTCGGAGTCAGGATCGGAGGGAGTGAAGTTGCTCCAGCACTGAGACGGATTCAAGAAGCACGGAGTTTGATACTTTACTCCTTGCGTAATGGGTACAAACGTTTGCTGCCCATCCTGGAAGTTGCCGGGGAAAAAATCAGACAGGCCGAATGGGCACGCTACCGGGCCGCAGGCGGAGTTCGGTCCGTCCGGGGCGTAATAGTCGGCATAAGGATAGTCTGGGTCGATACCCCCAGGAGGGGCGATGGACTTTCCTCCCACTCCAAATGCATATTCGATGAAGTTGAGTATGCTGCCAAAGTCGTGCACGAACTGTCCGCCCCCCTCGTTTGGGCAGTTTGGCTTGGTGCACGAGCCCGAGATGTAGTTGGACCACCCGTTGCTCTGGCTGTAGGTGCCGGTGTATGCCGACACGACGAGCAGCGGGACGCGGAAGCCATAGATGTAGTCGCCGCTCTCGCCGTCGCCGTAGCCGCTGCAAGTCCCGCCTTGTGTACAGTTCCACGGCAGGACATGATCGTACCAGCCTCCCCAGTCGTCCCACGTGATAATGATCGCGGTGTTGCCCCAATACATCGGGTTGTTGCCGTTCCAGCAGGCGGTTTTGTGCTGAACGCAGGCTGTGTCGTACCAGTACCCACCGACCGCGTTCACGATGGATGCTACCCAGGACGGGCCCGCGTCGGTCGTGCCTTGGTTCTTGCCGCCGTGGTCGGACCAGGTTCCGTCGGGGACGACCCAACTCACGCCGGGAAGCTCGCACTGCGCCTGGCCGGGATCCGCTCCCAGGTCGGTGAGAATCGGCGAGTAGCTGTTAAGGTAGTTGTGCGAGTTCGGGAAGACGCCGGCTACGTAATTGTTCCAGTCCGGCCCGTTGCACTTGTGGTTGTTGTTCGGGTCCGGCTGGCAAATGTTGTTTATGGCGTTCGGGGCAGTCCACAGGCTGGTCGCCACTGGGCTGGAGGCCGTGTCATGATGCGAGTAATATTTCCAGCTGATGCGCGTTATGGGGGTCGGCGGAGCCTCGAGCACGTCGACCAGCGTGGCATGGTTGTAGCAGGGATAGCCGCCTTGGTAGCCGGGGTGCTCCTTGTCGTCGACGGGACTGATCTGCAGGACTACTTTGCCCACGGCGGGGCACCCGTAAACGCTCTGGCCTGGGTCGTTTTCTGCGGCGAACCACGTCCAGTATTGATTTGTGTCTCCGTCGTCGTACACGGGAGCCGAGGTCCCGGATAGTAGGAACTGGTGGGCCGGGAAGCTCGGCCCCTGATTGGTCTGGAACATGTAGTTTGCATAGCCGTATTGCCGGGCGAGTTGGAAATACGGGGCGACGTCGGACGCCTGGACATACGTGTACTCGGGAGTCGAGCCGCTGCAGCCGGCATTGCCCGTGATTGTGCAGGCGCCGTCCATGAGCCCGTTGTGATATGTGGGGATCCATGCTTGCTTGTGTTCGTGGCCTGGATCGCACAGGGTCCCGAGGGTTGTGGACTGAAGAGTGACAAATGCGGGGACGGTTTTGCACCTCCCCGTCTGGAGGAACAAAACCAACAACCCGTCGCCCACCCGACGACAGCGGCGTAAGATGCTGAAGCGACAACTTATGACACAGCACGGTGCGGTTCGTGACTGTTGCAAAATCGCCATGACACCCCATGACCAGGGCGGGAGCGCTATCGCCTGACTTTCTGAACTACCGCCGCTTGTTCTGCACGATTTCGCGGGAGTATACTGGCCCCGCCTGCGAGATCGTAAATCCGGCAAAAGGAAGTGAGGTCCAACACCTCATGAACTGGAAAAGCAAGCTAATCCTGGGCGTGCTCACCGCTCTGGCCATGATGTTCCTTACCTATACTCTGCCCAGGGGAGGCGGGTTGCGCGATGCTGCCTTGGTGCAATTTCCGGTCACCGTTGGAGTGTGGGCGATCTTCGTGCTTCTCTTCGTGAAGCTGAAATAGGCGTCCTACGAGACCCAACGCCCCGCCAGCCTGACAATGGTTGACGGCAAAATCGCCGCAACACTCGCCGCCTGGTTCGCGAGATGACACTTCTACTCCGACGCTTTCCCTTTGAGCCGGCGCATCAACGAAGTGGGATGAATGCCGAGGATGCGAGCCGCCTGGGTCTTATTGTTGCTGGTGGCGGCCAATACCTGTTCGATGTAGTGATCTTCCAGCACCCTCAGACTCACCAACTGGTCTCCCGCCGGGGAAATATCGACGGTGGAGGGTGATTCACCGTTTCTCTTTTCGAACTGTTGGTCGCGAATCTCCTCCGGAAGATGGCGCGAGTCAATCTCCTCTTCGCCGGTGAGAATCATGGTGCGCTCAATCACATTCCTCAATTCCCGGATGTTGCCTGGCCAATGGTAATGCCCCAGCAGGTCAGCGGCGGCTGGAGTGAATCCGGTGAAGCTTTTTTTCAACTCGTGGTTGAGCTGCTGCATGATTTCGAGCGCCAGAGGCACGATGTCCTCCTCGCGCTCCCGCAAGGGAGGGATGTACAGCTGGACTACATTGATGCGGTAGTAAAGGTCTTCCCGGAATCGCCCCTGGCTGACCGCATCTTTCAGGTGGGTATTCGTGGCCGCGATTAGCCGGACATCTACTTTGATGGTGCTGGTCCCGCCGAGCCGCATGAAGGTCCCTTCCTCCAGCACGCGCAGCATTTTGGCTTGCACGCTGGCCGACATGTTGCCGATTTCATCCAGAAAAACTGTGCCCCCGCTGGCGCGCTCCAGCAAGCCTTCCTTGCGACGGCGAGCGTCGGTGAAAGCCCCCTGCTCGTAGCCGAAGAGTTCGCTCTCCAAGAGGGCATCCGGGAGAGCGGCACAGTTGATTTCCAGCAATGGCATCGCTGCGCGAGGACTGGCATAGTGAATGGACCTGGCGAGCACGCCCTTGCCGGTCCCACTCTCACCCTGGATCAGAATCGTGGTGCGGTCGGCGTCAGCGGCCTTACGGGCCATCTCCAACATCTTGATCGTGACCGGGTTGTGAGTAACTACGCGTCCAAAGTTGTAGCGCCCTTTTTCCGACTCCACCGAATCCCGTACCCGCACTCGTAACGCCAGCATCTCGGTCGCACGATGCAGGGTTTGCATCATGTCGTCCAGGTGAAATGGCTTGACCAGATAATCAAACGCGCCCAGTTTCATGGCTTCGACCGCGCGCTCCACAAGATGATAGGCGCTCATCATGATCACGATCGCAGTCCCGTTATCCTTCTTAATTTGTCGCAGCACCTCGACTCCGTCGATGCCGGGGAGGACAATGTCCAGCAAGACGAGATCAGGCCTTTCATCCTGAAAGAGCTTCAGACCATCTTCGCCGGACAGCGCCGTGAACACCTCAAATCCCTCCTGGCGCAAGCTGCGCGAAATAGTATGAAGGGTAAGATCTTCGTCATCGATGATCAGTGCGGAATAGGGCATGTTAGTTCACCAGCCAGCGTCCCGATGCTTGGCTCATCCTCCTGGGGCTAGCCGGAAGCGCGGGCGAATTCGGGGCCTCAAACCACGATTTCGGATTGTTCTTTGTCTCGATAGGATTCCTCCTGCCGGAGAGGCAGCGTGATGGTTACAGTCGTCCCCTGTTTCAGCACGCTGTCGATTCGAATCTCACCCTTGTTTCTCCGCACGTACGTGTGACCGATGCTAAGGCCAAGCCCCGTTCCTTTCCCGCGCTTGGTAATGAAAAAGGGTTCGAGGACGTGCGGCAGAATTTCAGGCGGAATACCGCATCCGGTATCGCTGACGCGGATTTCCAGACTCTCCCCCATCTCTAATCTCGCTGGTGGGGATCTAATTCGCCCGCCATCCGGCGTGGCTTCGGCCGCGTTGAGCAGCATTCATCAGTACTTGCGAAAGTTGGTTGGAGTCAACCAAGATGTGGGGCAGGCTTTCCGGGACCGGGTGTCCACTCGTTTGCCGCGTAACACTGGTTGCCCTTCGAGAAAGCTGAGTGTGTCGGTAACCAGGCGATGCAGGTTGAGATTGCTCAACACCAGGGGGCCGGGACGGGCGTAGTTGACAAGCCCACGCAAGCTGGCGGCAATACGCTTGGTGCCGGAAATGCACTGTTCGATTTCCCAGCGTTGATCGGAGTCACTGGCGGATTTCAGCTCAAGTTCCAGGTGCGACAAGATGCCAAGCAGTGGATTGTTAATTTCGTGTGCCGCACCCAAGGCCAATTCAGCGAGCGTAGAGTATTTTTCGTACTCCGCAAGCTGCGCCTGGAACTGGACCCTCTCCTTGACCAACTCCCATCATCATACAAGCGGCGAAAGAGTTCCTGTTGCGCCTATCGCGCTCACGCTCCAACTGATGCTTTGCCTCTGTCACCTGGTCCAAGGCAGCGCGCGCTCGTTCCCATTCCCGGCGTTGAAGCGCCACACAATAAACATGACTGCCAGGGCCACCAGAGTAAGAGGAAGCAGGTAGAGCGCAACCGGCAGATCGAATCTGTTTATAATGTTCCAAAAACGACAACAGGCTGCCAGCCCCGTCCCAGGGACTCGTGCCTCTGCCCGATGCATATATCACCTCCTATAACATGAAAGGGATCATCTCAGGCCGCAGTGATGGGGGCGACTGCAATGGGTGCGGCAGCCCCACGCCTGGGTAACGTACAGGAGGGTGTTATGGCCGAAAAGTACCCACCGGCGGACCGAGCATCCCGCGCCCAGGTCTCATTCTGAAGCCGGCAGGGCGGTCCTTCAAATGCCCCGAAAACCACGGTTTTTGCACTTGCGTAAGATACTCGGTCCTGGTGAGTGCTTTGTGTGCTGGGTCCGTCGCTAAGCCCATTTCGACTCAAAGCTGGGGGCTTCCGAGAGGATCGGTTCAAGGCGGCAATTGCCAACCCCAACAATGGCAACGCTGTTAAAATCACTTGCTGAGGCATTTTGCTCGGGGGATCCATGTTTACAACCGTGTCTGGCAGACTGGCGGGGCAAACGACGATTGTTCTGGTGGGAAGCTTGCTGGCCATTCCAGCGCGCGGACAAAGTCAGCCGCAAACCGCTGTTTCTTCTAAAATCAACGGGCAAGTCCTCGCGACTACAGGAGAGGCAAACAAAGGGAACCTTTCGCAAGCGCCGCTGGTTCTGACGCTGCAGGATGCGATTGCCCGCGCCGATTTGAACCACCCGCAGTTTCGCGCCGCTCCCACCGAACTGGGGATCGCGCACCAGGACACACTGCAAAACCGCGCCGGACTCCTGCCGAGCGTTAACTACAACATGGCGTTCACCTACACGGAGGGAAACGGTACCTCGACTGGGCGATTCCTCGCCAATAACGGCGTTCATGAGTACGTCGCTCAGGGCAACGTGCACCAAACGCTGTCACCGGGAGCGTTGGCGGATTATCGACCACCCGTCGCAGCCACGGAGGCGCTGTCGCGCGCTAAATCGGAGATTGCGACCCGTGGATTGGTCGTCGCCGTGGTCCAGGCTTACTACCAATACGTCGTTGCCCAGCGCAAGTATGCAACCGCCCAGAAAGCCGCTTCGGAGGCTGACCGCTTTCTCAGTATCAGTCAAAAGCTCCAAAACGGCGGGGAGGTGGCGCGTTCTTGACGTGATCAAGGCTCAAATTCAGCATCAGCAGCAACGACGGAACTGCAGGATTCCCTTCTCGAGATGAACAAAAGCCGCCCTCGGTCTCGCCGTGTTGCTGTTTCCGAATTTCGAAGAGAATTTCTCGGTGGTAGATAATTTGCGGCTACCCGATCCACTGCCCACAGCGTCGAAGTACAGACGGCCGCAACCCAGAATAATCCGGAACTGCGGGCGGCGCTCGCCTCGCTTCGTCAGACCGACCAGGAAGTGAAAGTCGCATGGACGGCCATGCTGCCGTCAGTGGGCCTCGATTGTGGGACTGGCATCGACGCCAATCAGTTTGCCGTACGCGATCGAAATGGCCTTCGGAACCTTGGCTACGAGGCGTCGGCGACCCTGCAGCTGCCGATATGGAACTGGGGAGCCGGTTACAGCAAAGTGAAGCAGGCGGAC